>NZ_CP072216.1:0-4800000 GCF_018289135.1 Bacteroides xylanisolvens | reverse complement strand
GTTTTCATTAGCAACGTAATGCTAATTTAAACACTAAATTATTTAAGAGAGAGATTTATTACTTCTTATCAGGGGTTACTTCTGGAGTAACCAATTTCTTGATTGATTTCATATTCAGATACAGAAAGGCCAACCGCGGCTGTGCTTCCTGAACAACCAATTCCAATGAATCTGATGTTACATAACCAATACGTTCACGTGTTTTATACACTTCTACTTTTCCGTTATCTTCTTTACTAAATCCTTCTATAATCAAATAGCCGTTGTCGATCTTCCATGTTCTAAGATCTAAAGACGGTACATTGATAGCAGAACATTTACCGCCTTTTTTAAACTCAAACCCTTTGAGTTCCCCTGTAGATTCATAGGTATAAGGATTACACCATTTACCAATAATTTGTTTCTCCACTTTCTGTCCATAGCTGCTGAATGCAAAGCAAGACAGAACCATAACTGTCATTAATAGTTTCTTCATTTTAATTTATTTTTCTAGTAAATCATATTTCTGATCAATTCCACGTTCTCGCAAATGAATACCCTCTTTCATCCAACGCGGCTCTTTTGTTCCTTTCAGGTAATAATCAAAGAACTGTTTCATCCGGATAGTCCAGTCTTTCTGTGCAGCCTGATTACCAAGAAAATGCCCTTCGCCTTTGTAATTAAGATGCCATGCCGGACGTTGTAAACGACGCATAGCTAAATAAAGTGCACGACCTTGTTCGTAGGCAACAGCCTCATCCTTATCATTATGCCAAATTAATAATGGAGTATGTATTTTATCCGCTTCCACGATAGCAGAGCTTGCCAAATACTTATCTTTGGCTTCCCACAAACTCTTTCCCATACGGCTTTGCCATTCTTCATACATGAAATAACGCGGCAAACCGCTTCCACCACGAATACCCAAATAACCGGTTACCATATCAGTAATAGGAGCCCCGATATTAGCACAAGCGAATATATCCGTCTTCGTCACCAGATAACTAGTTTGGAAACCTGACCAACTATGTCCCTGAAGACCTATCTTTCCCGGATGCGCTATCCCCTGCTCTATCAAGTATTTCGTACCGCTTACTACTGCATCATAACTACTCTGTCCCGGTGTTCCTATGGTAAAATGCACATCCGGCATAAATACAATATACCCATTACTAACAAAGTACATCACATCCGCCATTGCACTACTCAACATTGGAGCATGATAAGTGTTCAGCCCTCCGGAATGTGTTTCATAGAACTGTACCAGAACAGGATATTCTTTCTTAGCGTCATAATCTTCCGGCAAGTAAAGTATTCCCTTGTTAGGCTTATTCTCATAATTAGTCCATTCCACTAACTTTGCAGTACCCCATTTGTATTCGCTTTGTTGAGGATTAGCATTCGTTATACGAATCGGATCAGAGAAATCCGATTTACTCCACCACAGATCACGGAATTCTGATATATTCTGACGATTCCAGATACAATACTTCTGATTGTCAGAAAAACGATGAATTGAATAGATATAAGGACCTTCTGCGAGCTTCTTCAAGCGACCTTTCATGTCAAGTGAATAAATACCTTCATCCATTGTATTTTCATCCCATACGCTGACTATAACCGTCTCGTCCGGATTGAATACTTCTTTGTCAATATTGCTGGTCATTTTACGGATAGATCTCTGATTTTTGCGACCATACCCCTTAGTGATGCATTCCGGTTGACGTTCTCCGGTCAAATCGATCTTCCACCAGTCATAAGCATCATAAATCAACACATTATTACCATCAGCAGTCCAACCAGCAATACCACAAGCAGGTGCAGGATTTGGTTTGTCATAAGTTTCCTCGAATATCGGATACCCAATAGCTGTTGAAATATCGGTAACCTCACCCGTTTTTCCGTCAAACTTATTCCATACTTGTGCAATAGGATCATACATCACAGCCCATTTGCCATTCATCGACCACCTCGGTCTTGTCCGGTAGCTACGTCCTACCAATTGCTTTTCTCCCGTATGTACATTCACAGAATAGATGTCAAACGGCATTTCATTAAGCCAGTCTTTCTGCGCACAATAAGGCGTTTCGTCTGTGTAAAGCACATTATGAATCTCTTCCGCACGATCCGGCTCCAACAAATCAGCATGCCCGGGAGCTACTTCCGTCAATTTTCGGGAAGCAATGTCATAGATATATTTCGAATATTGAGGACGGAAATAACGACTGCGTGTCTGCAAAGTAGGTACTTCATATTCATCCCAGGTCCACAACTCCAGCTCAAGACTCTTATCCGGCTTTATTTCCTCTTCTTTCTTATCTTTATTTATTTTTTCCTGATAAGGTCTGAGTTCCATTGTCAGAAACTTCTGGCTACTTGACAGGTTAGCCCGGACAAGTTCCATCCTTGCAGGGAGAACTATCTCTTTTCGGTCAAAGACCAAATCACAGGTGTTCTTCTTTAAGGAAAAGTTGTACCATAGTGAATCTTTAATACTGAACCCTCCTATCATCTGTTTTGCATTCAAGTTGAAAGAAACTGGTTCTTTCTTTACGGAACTCTGATAAATAGTCTGATAGGGTCCGGTTAATGGACCATAACACAATGCGTTACCTTTCGCTTGTTTACGTACAAAGATGATAGATTGTCCTTCGTTGTACAAGGTATAATAACCAATACTGTCAATTTGAAAGGAAGTGCCGTTTTTTAGATGACGAACTATCAAGCGGTCGAAAGATGGAACATGATTGATGGTATCCTTCGGCACATTTGTTACAGAAATTGAGTAAGGAATTCCTTTTGCTGGTCGGAAAGCTTCCTTATAAGTCCACTCGGTCTTTGTGCCTGAAGGCAGTTCTAACAGGATTGTTTTCGCATTCCCAGTAGAATCGGACACTTGATAATATGCAGCTTGATCTGAATTATAAAACTCAATATTTTCTACATCCTCCAACAGAATCTCCTTACGGGTGCGTGAGTCAAACAGGTGCAAGATCTTTCCGTCTTTGTACTCGGGATTATATTCCATAGGAACTATACGATAAGTCACCCATCGCCCTGTCGGAGAAATATCAGGCGACTCTACACGCATCCATGACATACACGCGTCAATATCAATCGGCTTCTTCGGTGTTTGTGCCTTAATATTCTGACCAAATCCGATCAAAAGTCCTACTGCTATTCCGATTCTTATTATTGTCCTGTTCATCTTATCTTCTCCTTTCATCTTCTATCATATATTTATTCAGATCAATATCTGCATCCGCCGAATGATCGTTCAATAGTAAACGTGCGAAATGACGCCACATTTTATGTTCAAAGAATACTTCTGATTCACCAAAGAATCCATGAGTGCATTTCGGTAGTACAAACATATCAAAGTCTTTGTCTGCTTTAATCAATGCATGTACCAGACGTAATGTATTCGCCGGATTTACGGTATTATCGACCGCACCAGTAAATAACAACAAGCCATGCTTGTAATTCTTGGCTAGTTCCTGATTAGGGCGTACACGAACACTATAATCATAAGTCGTATGCTCCACTCCCAAGCTATCTTTCCCTGTTTTCACCTTTTCATCTACGCCAAAGTGAATTTCCACAAAGCCCTTATTATAGATTCTGTTATCATGGTTACCCGCCGAAGAGACAGCAGCTGAATAGAAGTCGGGATAAGTACATATAGCTGCAGCCGACATGAATCCTCCTCCGGAATGACCATAAATACCGACTTTTGTACCATCAATGAAAGGATAACGGGCAGCCAGTTGCTCAATAGCATACTTATCATCTGCCAATGGATAGTCACGCATATTGTTATATCCATATGTATGATATGCTTTTCCACGCATCGGAGTACCACCTCTATGACCTACAGTAATAACAATGAATCCCAGTTGCGCCAGACGGGTATTATATACATCATTCACAGTAAAGCGTGTCGGCACATACTCAAAAAAAGGTCCCGGATAGACGTTCGAAATAATGGGATAAACCTTCGTCGAGTCAAAATCTGCAGGTTTCCACATCACGCCATAAAGATCAGTCACACCATCAGCCGCTTTCACCTTAAAACGCTCCGGAGCTTTCCATCCCATCTCATAAACAGGTTGCAAGTCCGGTTTTTCCAGTTTCATAACCACCTTTCCACGTGAGTTGCGAACGACATTGACAGGTTCTTGTGAAACTGTGGAGTAGGAATCTACAATATAATGGTTAGAGGGAGAAATTCTAGCTTCATGTGATGCGTTTTCGGGTGTCAACAAACGAATAGCATTCAGTTGATCCAGTTTAGCTTCATAAAGGATATAATAATAAGGGTCGATGCTTTTCTCACGACCATAACCATAAAAATAAAATTTTCGACCGACAGTATCAATCTTTGCAATCGGACCAGCCACCCAAGTTCCGTCTGTCACCTGATTTTTCAGGTTTCCGGTAGCAGTATCATACAGATAGTAGTGTCCCCACCCGTTCCGTTCCGAACGAAATAATATTTCTTTTCCATCTTTCAGGAAAGACACGCTACGCATCTGATAATCAAGGTACGGCTTATTCTCTTCATGAATTACGACGCGTACCTGTCCAGTTTCGACATCCACCTCACAAATATCTGATTGATTCCAAGAGCGGTTATAACGTTGAAAATAGAGACGTTTACCATCATTTGTTGTATACAGTACATCGATATACTGATCAGGCCAACGATTGATATCTACTTTCTTCACTTCCCTTTTATCTACGTCGCCAAGTAAAAGTTCATATTGTGTCACGTCTTTATCTCCTGCCAACTCGGCTTTATAAGTCGTTAATTCAGGAAACTTTGACAATGAATTGATTAACCACAGATCGCGCACTTTCCGATTGTCCTCACGAACAGCATAAAAACGATGAGTACCCGGAAGCCAATGAGCTGATTCAGCCCCGAAACGTCCCTCCATCTTTCCTTCATCCTCACGATTGAATGTATAGTCCGGTCCCCCGTCTGTTGTCAACTGTACAGGTATTGTATCCTGTCCCTTTTTCGGATTTCCGACAAAATACAGGTTGTCTTTACTGGCATACAACATATACAAGCTATCCGGAGAATATTTCTTCCAGTATGGATCACCGTCTTTATAAATAGGCTTTTCATCGAGTTTCTTCAACACTTTCGTACGAATGTTATAGGTATATAGCCCACGGTCGAAGTCGAGACGAATTGTCTCATTATCTTTCATGAAAGTGAAAGACAGATGAGGAGCTGCAGCAGAGTAAGCTTTTTTGGTATATACTGCAATCTTACTCAAGAGTTCGGGGGTATCAAACAACAGACGTTTTTCCTTTTTCTTCGGATTCACATAATAGTATTTCTCTCCCTCACGGGTAGTGAAAGAATAGTAGAAGCAGTCCGTATCATTGATGAACGTAGGGTTGACTTCCGTAGAATACTTCATGATAGGATTCTGTGTCAGTAAACGAAACTTCTCCGCCAACTGATAATTTGCTTTTTGCTGTGCGCTGGCCATGCTGCATATTAATGCAACAGCCGCCAAGCACAGATATCTAAAAAGAGAGTTTTTCATAAAATTTTGTCTATGTCTTATTTGGTACAGTTTATATCCCCCCAATAATCTGCCCGGTTATCACCCAGCAAGTGTTTAGCAAAGAAGCGATACATCTTTTTCTCAAAATATTTATCTGCAGAGCCATATCCATGCCCTGCACCGGGTATTACCAACATATCGAAATCTTTGCCAGCTTCAATCAATGCTTGAGCTACACGATAAGTGTGTGCAGGATTAACATTCTTATCCATATCCCCCGTCACAAGCATCAGATGCCCTTTCAGATTCTTGGCAATCTCTGCATTAGACTTCACACTGAATTTGTACTCATATTCTTTCGTTTCGTTGCCCAAGCTGTCTTTCACAACCTTTTCAACTTCTTTCACGCCATTATAGCATTCGCCCCAACCACGATTATAGATACTATTATCGTGATTCCCGGAACAGGAAACGGCAGCCGTATAAAAGTCCGGATAAGTGAATATAGCAGCTGCAGCCATAAATCCGCCACCTGAGTGCCCGTATATACCTACTTTCTTGCCATTGATAAACGAGTGGCGTTGAGCCAACTGTTCGATTGCATATTTATCATCTGCAAGGGGATAATCGCGCAT
Source organism: Bacteroides xylanisolvens (assembly GCF_018289135.1). NCBI lineage: Bacteria > Pseudomonadati > Bacteroidota > Bacteroidia > Bacteroidales > Bacteroidaceae > Bacteroides > Bacteroides xylanisolvens. The sequence continues at coordinate 4,793,861 of NZ_CP072216.1, read as the reverse complement.
ATTGCCATAACCGTAGCGATGATAAGCTTTACCACGCATCGGAGTATCCCCTCTATGTCCTACAGTAATGACAATAAAACCTAGCTGTGCCATACGGGTACAATAGCTGTCATCCAATGTAAAGTTAGTAGGTACAAAGCCGAAATAAGGACCAGGATAAACGACTGAAATAATTGGATATTTCTTTTCAGGATTAAAATCAGACGGCTTCCACATCACTCCATATAAGTCGGTAATATTATCTGCTGCCTTTACAACAAAACGTTCCGGCTTTTTCCAACCCGATGCATAGACTAAGTCCAAGTCAGGTTTTGCCAACTCCATTATCACTTTGCCTTTTCTATCTTTCAGCATGATTTTAGGCTCCATGTCAACTCTTGAATATGTATCGATATAGTAATTATGAGATTTCAAGAAATTCACATTATGCTGCCCATCTTCTGTACTTAATGGAGTAACTCCTTCTTTGTCAATATCAACTTCGAAAAGCATATAATAGAAAGGATTTACTTTCTTATCTTTTCCATATCCATACAGATAAACTTTGCGTTTCAGTGTATCAATAGAATTAATGTAGCCTGTTACCCATTCACCAGAAGTCATCACATTCTTGAGGTTTCCATCGCCATCATAATGATAATAATGTCCCCAGCCAGTACGCTCTGAACGGAACAAAATATCCTTACCATCGTTCAAGATTGCCACATTACGAGCATGAGGATCACGATACGGTTTATCTTCTTCATGAATGATCTCCTTTACTTCCAAAGTTGAGAGATTAACCGAGCATACATCTACTTCATCCCAAGTACGTTTAGTGCGTTCAAAAAACAAATATTTGCTATCTGAGGTAACATGAAGAGGCATTACATACTGGTCTTTCCATTTGTCCACCTTCGCTTTCTTTGCCGTTTTTTCTACAATATCAATAATCGTCAAATCATTTTGAGTAACATATTTATCACCAGGGAACTCATATTTATATTTGACCAATGACGGTGAATCTTCTATTGAATTAATTACCCAAAAATCTCGTAATAAACGGTTATCATCACGCACTGCATATACATGACGATTATCCGGACACCAGCGTGCTAGCGTCGGTACTTCTCCGTCTTCTGCAGGTTCGTAATCATCTTCACGAGCATATGAAAAGTCTTTCATACCATCCGTAGTCAGTTGCACTTCAGTTGTATCTACTCCCAGTGACTTATTTCCTTTCACATACAAATTATGATTCTTTGCATACAAAATATATTTCTTGTCAGGAGAAAAGTTCATCCAAGTATAGCTTGGGTCTGATGATTCTTTCTTCTCTTCTTTCTTCTCAACTATTGTCAGTTTACCCGTCAAACGATTATAACTATACTGCTTACCCTTATAATCGAACTCAAATGAACGTTGATCTTTTGAAAAAGTAATAGATGAAATGTCCAGTTTATTTTTATCCACCACGCCTTTGGTGAATTCACTTAACTGCATAGCCATCTTACTTTTGTCAAAAAGAGGTTCACGTTTTCCTGCAGCAGGCATCACATAATAGTAATCTTTACCAGCTGTCGTTTGAAAATCAAACCAGAAATTATCTGTATCATTGATTTCCCGCGGATAAATCGATAGACTATTATTAGATAATTTACCTCCTAAGGTAAATTCCTGAAACTCCTGTACCAACTCGTAATTGGCTAGTATTGTATCATGCTTGCCAGAGGCTTGTCCCCATCCTTGCAATGCAAAAATAAAAGACAAGCTGCCGACAATAAAAACTCGTTTTAATACCATAATGGCTATTTTATTACTATATGAATCACTTTTAAAGCTATTCTTCTAGAAAGAAAATGACATATAATCATCACCACTTCCCCATTTATAAAGGACATCTACAATTTCTCCAAAGTTCTTATTTTCTTCTGAAGTGGTTTCATTCGGGAATTGCTGTTTAAGAGAAACCGCCGTACACGTACCGTCTTTTAGTCTTGTTTCTACAACACTATATATATAAAAACTTCCGTCTTCCAAAGCAACCCCTAATTGCCCACTGTAAGGATACTTGTATTTACGTAAATTGGTGGTCACATCCATACCTGACAAGGTCTTGACAGCAGCAGGCAACGGCTCACCTAATGGCATCAAACTCCCTCTATATTCCACATCTCCATAAGAATCCCATCCGTATTGATAATAATAAAGCTGGTTTCCGCTGGCAATAACCACATAACGTTTATTTCCAAAATTAGCCATACCACGATAATCATTGATAACTCCTAAAGGAGCCTCATAATACCAACCATCCATACAACTAACGGATCTGCTATCTGCCTCTAACCCGAAATAACGCAATTCATATACTGATGTAGCTTCATCTTTCAGCAAAACCGTCCAAAAAGGATAAGCCATTGTAAAATCATTCCCTCCATCATATGGAGCTGGCAATGCATCTACCACTGTCTTTTTTATATTTGAGAAGTGATCTTCACCACTCGGATCGGCAATATTATACATATTCCCACTTTCAGAACTAGTCATTTCGCCGATAGCTGAACTCTCACTTCCAGCTACATTACCCACATCCAAAATGCCCACTAATGAATTATCTTCTTTTGTCAACGCAAGCATCACATTCGTATAATAGTAATTAAACTTATAGGCTTGGAACAAGCGACTGAATCGGGTTTCATTATTTAATCCTATAGACATATAGGTACCTGCATGAAAATCAGCCGCATCTGCCTTTTTTTCCCAATAAATTAGTCCATTCTTATCCAACAATGCCTTAGCCGTATAAGTCATGGCAGCTTCTATCGGAGAAAAATGAGCAGGAATATCCCCACGGAACTCTTCATCTGTGTACACTTCACGTTCCAGCGTATTGCCATTAAGCTCCACCCAGCGATCTTGTTTCACTACCAATTCATCGTATACGCTAATACCGTACTGAAGATTATAATCTATATAACCAATGTTATTCATCAATCCTTTCGGATTTGATCCCAAATTGGAAACGACATCACGCTTCACTATATGATAAACCAATGAATCACGAGTAAAGGTTTCCCCATTATACGTTACCTGATAATGTTGTGTTGTAGGTACAATGAAATGAAGCACAGAACGTCCGCCTTCATCCGACAGAATAGTCCATCCACGTTGAAACATAGACATCACCTTAATAATCGTAGATTTTCCGAACTGGACCCCCGACTTATTGTCGGTCACTGCAAATGTCACTTGATACGTACCGCTTTTGTCGGCTTTAAATGTATAAGTGGCACCACTTTCACCTGTCTGCAACTGTTTGTCTATGTACCATTCGTAGCTGACGTCGGGCGTAATGCTGTCTATCGTAAACTTAAATGTAGGCGCCAATACCAATTCGTCTCCCTCTATCAAGTTATATCCAGAATTGATATTCTCAATATTGAAATTACCACCTTGTAAGTCATTAATCTGCTTGTAGTTATAATTATTGTCATCATCCAAACAACCGGACATAACTCCGACAAAAACAGTCATCACTGCATATATTCCTAATTTTTTCATACTTTGCAATTTTATAGTTATCCTGCCACTTCCACAGTAATCACATTTCCATGCTCATCTTTCTCCCAATCTTCCTTTTTCTTTCCTTCGTTCATCTGCTTCAGGGTATTCTTCAGTCTTAATGAATATTTACGTAATACTTGCTTGTTCTTTCCATCGAACACCATATCATCTTTTTTCAACTCGTCCAAAAACATCTGATACTTCCTTTCCGAATATTCACCTAGATAAAACCAATCGACTGAATTCCCCGGATTGGATTCTGACCCTGCATCAATCACCGACCACCAGTGAGGTTTAAACAAACGATCGGTAACAGTAATAAAAGCACGAGAATATGAATGGTCACCTTGCTTCACCCCGTTTGCCTCCACTACCTGCAATGCCAATATTTTCGTTTCTTTCTCCAGCATTGGGGCATTCTTCAGTATCACATAAATGGTATCCGTGAGCAATCCCTTTCTAATCCTACAGTCTGTAGGCAGCACATATAAGTCGGCAGGCAAGGTTGTATATTCTGCATCTACACTTACATTAAAATGTAAATCATCTTCCTGTATTTGCCCGTAGACAGAGACTTCTATCGGTATTTCGGCATCCTCACCCTCATTATACATTTTAAAAGATACTGTAGTCGTGTCTTTTGTCATATCATTAGCAAATCTCAAATAGGCTGTATCGTTACTGTTGACCAGCAATCCCTTCTCTTCACACGAAACGAGCATCAGATCTGCAATACAAATCAACGCTCCCCATATAGCATATTTTATCTTCATTTTCATTTCTCTTAAATAGTTATTATGAAAATATTCCTTATATTTAAATATTTGATTCCGAATCAGGTTTCGGCAATACCACATTCTCATCAGTCGGCAAAATATCACTACTATAATAAGAGCTGGCGGGGATCAATCTATTCAACCGTTTATACATATAGAATATCTGCCCTTCACCCAGAAATTCACGACGGGCATCATTTACCAACAAATCTATAAACTCCGATTTATTTGTCACATTATCAAACTTTTTTGATATCCCTCTTCCTTTTTTCACCAATTCCAAATAGCCTCGTGCTTCTTTGGGTTTGGTATCAAAAATCGCTTCAGCAGCAATGTAATACACCTCAGACATACGTATCATAGGGAGCATACGGTTATTTGTTTTCCCTTCATTTGTACTCTCTGTCTGTTTGTTATACTTCAATGTGCGATAATAAAACCCATAATACTTCTCTTCCAATTGATACTTAAACCGCCAGTCGCTATTTATTTCATCCCCATACAGTTCTTTCGCAACATCACCATCAAGACACAAATAATTCTCCTCACTGGCACCATCGGAACCATGATTTATTTCCTGATCCCATTCCACCAACTCCTTTGAAGAATAGAGCCCGAAAATAATATCATTATACATCTTCATATTTCCATTCCTAAAGCCAGACGAATTAGTTGAAGCCTCGAAATAGCCGGTTTTATTTTCTTCATCAATGATTTTCTTGGCTTCTGCATAAGCCTCTGCATTCTTTCCCGCATACAAGAAAACACGAGCCAACTCCGCCGTTACCGCATAATAATTCAGGCGATAGCCTCTGCTTTTTGCAAACAGGCTCTCTGAAACCGTTTCGATATTGAATCTAGCGTTCGCCCCCATACTAGATGTTGCATCCACTTCCTTCAGAATGCGCTGTGCTTCCTTCAAATCAGCAATAATCTGTTCCAAACAATAACTAACAGTTTGATGGTTGTTGACATAGCTAGGATAAACATTAACATAAGGAATGAAAGTACGATCATCTTTCCCGAAACCAACAGATGAAGGAGATGGAGCATAAATACGAAGCAAATCAAATTGTATAAATGCGCGCAATCCGATAGCCTCACCCAAAATCATCTGCCGCTCACCATCAAGTCCACTAAAGAGATTAGGGTCAGCTTTGGCGGCCTGTTGAGCCAATTCATTACAATTGGCAACCACATTCCAAGCAGCATTCCACATGGCATCTGTGACAGGGACTAATTCTGTATTTTTAAACTGAAGCGCTGCCATATTTCTCATAGCTGTTCCACCACCTATACTTGGAGCTTGATCTATATAATAAGACTGCGCCCAGGCATCCATAATGCCCCAAGTAAGGTTACTTCCATACAAATTGAAAGTAGCCATCTTCCGGTAAATACCGTTCGTTGCCGTACGGAAACCATCACCAGAAGAGAACAAATATTCCTCCTTTATCTCATCAGAAGGATAAAGGTCAAGCCAATCTGAACACGAAGAGAGTGTCAAGACTACAAACGCAAAAGAAACAAACGTAGTATATATTTTTCGTATCATAATGGTATACTTAGAATTGTGCTTTAATAGAGAAATCAACCGTCCATGACTTCGGGTAACTTAAACCTCGCTCCTGACGGATAGAATTCCAGTTAATAAAATCGCGTGTACTTGCTTCCAATCGGAGCATATTCATTCCCAAATACTTCTTTATCCATTCCCGATTGAAATCATAGCTTAAAGTTAATGCACTCAAACGCAGATAAGCCTTATCCTGAACGAAGCGTGAAGTCGGCATAGTGGCACAGGGTCGACGCATTATATTTTTTACTATCTTACAACTTGTATTTTATTTTTATATTATTGACTATTAGTGTATTATCTATTGTATATGTCGATTATTTTCCTTATCTTTATAAGATATTATAAAACATAAACTAACATGAAAATTGGCATAATTGACCTTTGTAAACAAATAGAAGATCCTAGGATGAACCGCAAAAAAGTACATAAAATGGAAACTATTATCTATATATCCATTGCTGCTGTAATCTGTGGCGCCCAGTCTTGGAATGAGATTGAGGAATTTGGCAATGCGAAAATTGCTTTTTTCAAAAGTCGCATACCTGACCTGGAGTTCATCCCTAGTCATGATACTTTTAATAGATTCTTCAGTATAATAAAGCCCGAGTATTTTGAGTTGATCTTTCGTAATTGGGTAAAACAAGTTTGTCAGGAGGTGAAAGGCGTTGTAGCTATAGATGGCAAGCTCATGCGTGGTCCAAGCCAATGTGATGGAGAGCATACTACGGGAAAAGAAGGATTCAAATTATGGATGGTTTCCGCCTGGTCTGCCGTTAATGGAATTTCTTTAGGTCAGGTAAAAGTAGATGATAAAAGCAATGAAATCACAGCTATTCCATTGTTGATTAACTCTTTGGAACTAAGTGGTTGTATTGTTACAATTGACGCGATGGGATGCCAGAAAGATATAACCCAGACCATTATTGAGCGTGATGCAAATTATATTATAGCTATAAAGGAGAATAAGAAAAAAAATTATCAACTAGCTAAACAAATTATTGACGATTATCAGGATAGAGATGAAATAATCAATAGAGTCACCAGGCATGTGTCGGAAAATACCGGACATGGAAGAGTTGAGAAAAGAACCTGTACTGTAGTCAGTTATGGTTCTATAATGGAGAAAATGTTTAAGAAGAAACTTGTGGGGTTGAAGTCTATTGTAGGGATAAAGTCGGAGAGAACAATAGTAGCAACAGGAGAATATACTCAAGAGGTCAGATACTATGTAACTTCACTTGATAATACCAAACCGGAGGAGATTGCATCTGCCATCAGACAGCATTGGTCTATTGAGAATAATCTTCATTGGCAATTGGATGTTACCTTTCGAGAAGACTACAGTAAAAAGGTGAAAAATGCAGCCAGAAACTTTTCGGTGGCAACAAAGATGGCACTTACCATACTAAAGAAGGATAAAACAACAAAAGGAAGTATGAATCTGAAAAGACTAAAAGCCGGATGGGATGAAAAATATTTGTCACAACTTTTACAGAACAATAATTTTTAATGCGTCTGCCCTGCATAGTGGCACTATCGGCATTTTTAATATCTTTAAACTGCGCAATATCTCCCGGCTGTTTCCATCTGTCGGTCAACACACGCAAGTCTACGTTTTGATATTGTATTCTGGCATTCTCCACCCGATCTACCAAAGTCTGATTATACTCCTGCCCGCCCCATTCGTATTGGAAAGCAGCAAATAAGCTCCATTGTTTATAAGCAGCATTAAATCCGATAGAGCCATTGAATTTAGGTTCAGTATTACCAACAGCCACTTCTTGAGTGGCATTCCATGTGTCGGACACACTACCATCACGGTTTAAGAATATTTCCTTACCTGTAGTAGGATCAATACCCAAAGATTTCACAGCCCAAATGGAAGTAAGTGACTGTCCTTCCTCATATTGAGAAATTGGTACTCCATATTTAGAATTATAGCGGCCATACTCTTCATTCACTATATTCTCATAGAATTCTTTTACTCGCTGATTGTAGGCACGTTGAGAATCAGAAATTTTTAGAATCTTATTCTTGTTGTGTGCCATATTTCCCCATAACGCCACCAACCAGTCACGATTACGGAATACTTCGCCACGTACCTGCAACTCAAATCCCTGATTCAGTACTTCACCCATATTGTCTTTATAACTAGAGAAGCCGGAAGTTTGAGACAGGCTGACATCGTTCACCAAATCAATTGTTTTATCATGATAATAATCTGCATCCACTGTCAAACGCCGATTCAAAAATTGCATTTCAATACCTACATTAAACTTATCAGTCTTTTCCCAAGTCAAGTTGTTATTTCCCAAAGCTTTCAACACTGCGCCAAAACCTGTTGCATACCATTCATCAAAAAGCGCTTCGTACATAGTCGTAGCAGCATAAGCTGGAAAACTAGCTTTACCAGTCCGGCCATACGATGCACGTACCTTCAATTTGTTAACTATCTCATTTCCTTTTAGAAACTCATAATTATGAATGTTCACCCCCAAACCTCCGGAGAAGAACGGTGCCCAGCGTTGCTTGGAGCCAAAATCAGATGACCCATCAAAACGAACAGAGAAATCAGCCAAATAAATATCATTCCATGTATAGTTTCCGGTAGCCCATGCACTGACCATGCGTGAAGTACCTTCGGTACGTGACGGCTTTTCATATATTTCGGCTGCATAATTCGATGAATGAAATTGTCCACTCGGGAATCCGCGGTAATGAACGTTTGTCGCATCTGATGAACCAGAAGATGCCTCCCATGCCACAGACAGATTTAAATTATGTTTATTGAAAGAACGTGTATAATATAAAGCTGCATTTGCATTCCAATTCAAACTATTTCCATCATCCACATAGAGGTCACCCAAGTTATGTCCACTTTCATTAGGAGCAGCCGTGGTTTTTGAAGACAGCGGGTCGATAAACCGTTCTCCACTAGAATATTTACGGTTCACACTAAATTGACCTCTAACAGTCCAGTAATCGGTCAGATACCAATTCAAACTCAAATTATTGGATACTTCATCATAAGCACTCCAAGTATAATTGCCAAGAGTCGCTTCGTATAGTGGGTTGTTAGCCTCGCGTAAATTGCTATTCTTCGAGAAGCTCAACCTTTTTCGCAATGTCCCGTCATCATTATAAGGTGTATCATAGGGTTGCAAAATGGTATAGTCACTAAACGAACCATAAGGCGACTCTTTCGATTTAGAATGAGTGAACGATACAGTGTTCTTCACTTGCAAAGACTTCATACGATAATCCAGAGAGAAACCAACACTATAGCGATCACGTCCTGACCCCTTCATCACACCATTCGCTGCATTGTAAGAAGCATCTACACCCCAACGCAAGTTTTGCGTACCTCCCTCTATAAAGAGGCTGTGTTTATGGTCGAATGCATTTCGTAGAGGCAGTACCATCCAATCAGTATCCACACCACGTTGAATTTGTGCAAATCTCTTATTATAATCAAGAATTTGATTTTCCATGTTACTATTATCGAAAAGTCCGGCAAGGCGTTCCATCTCCAGTTTTTCTGAAGCATTTGCCAGATTATAGTCGCTCAAGTCGGGCATTTCCACCGTACCTGTAAAGTTGTAAGAGACACGCACTTCACCTGGTTTCGGAGTGACGGTAGTGATAACTACCACACCGTTAGCGGCACGCGAACCGTAAATAGCGGTAGCTGCAGCATCTTTTAGGATGGTCATGCTCTCTATGCGGCTGGGATCTAAGTCGTATACCTTTTCGATGCTAACTTCAAATCCATCCATAATGAATGTAGGCAGATTGGGATTATTTTCCAGATTCGATTTAGACAATTGATTCTTATCCAAATCTCTGGTACCTACCCCTGAACGTCCACGAATATACATTTCAGGCAATGCGTTCGGATCGGAACCAAACTGCGTATTGCTCATCAAACGAAAAGAAGGGTCGAATGACTGCATGGCATCCAGAACATTGGTTTGCGATACCTTACGCAACTCATCACCTGTTATTTGGGTAGAACTACCAGTAAAGCTTGATTTACGAACATTGCTATATCCGGTTACAACTACATCCTCTAATGTCTTCACATCATCCAACATAGTAATCTCAAGCATCTTCTTACGTGTAGCATCTACCTGAAGAGTCTGTTTCTTCATACCAATAAAAGAGATTTCCAAAGTCACCTTATCATCCTTAACATCCAAAGTAAACTCACCTTCAATATTAGTAGAAGTACCCGTACGAGTACCTTTTACGATGATGCTGGCTCCTGGAATCGGTTCCTTATTCGAATCAATAACCGTACCACGGATACGATTATCACGCTTCTCGGCCTGCAATTTACGAACAACAACAATACCGTCTTTCACCACATAATCAAATCCCTGGGGATTTAAAATCAACTTTAGAGCGACTTCCCATTTCTCATTTTTTGCATTAATTGATACGGGAGGAACTCCTTTAAACATTTGTGAATTATACAACATATTCACTCCTGTTTGTTTCTTCACTGCATCCAAAACAGTCTCAATAGAGACATTGTGCAGGTTTAAAGTTACCGTCTTATCCTGTGACGGTAGAGCCCATGTGCTAAATGTGCAACACACTGCCACTAAAAAACATAGTAGCCATCGTTTTTCTCTCATAAATTAATGATTAAACTTTACCTAATATTCTATTTATTCTTACTCTTTCATTCCATCGTATATCAGCACTTTCCGGCCACTGATTTTATAAGTCAGATCGCCTGTCAGTTCCAAAGCATCCAAGAAAGAATTGATCGTTCCGTAACGTTTCAAACTGCCACTGTAAGTTATGTCGCGTAGATCCGGTGTTTCATAATAAATCTGTATATCATACCAGCGTTCGAATGTCTCCATAATCTCCCCTAAAGAACGGTTTTTAAAGTTGTACACACCATTTACCCAACCGATATACTCATCCAGATCGACTGTACGTTTCTCTGTGCCATTGGCAGAAACTACTGCTTGTTCACCCGGCTGAAGAGTTACCGTTCCGACATTCGGTGCAGAAAATTGAACTTTTCCATGTACCAATGTAGTGTAACAAACGGAAGCATCGGTATAAGCATTCACATTAAACGCCGTACCAAGCACCATCACTTCGCCAAGATGAGTTTGTACCACAAACGGATGAGATTCATCCTGCACAACCTCAAAATAAGCCTCACCTTCCAGAGCTACAATCCTGCGTTTACCCGCAAAGCGTACCGGATAAGTCAACTTAGAACCAGCATTCAAATGAACCGTCGTCCCATCAGCAAGGATCACGGTATTTTCTCCTCCACGTGGTATGATAAGTTCATTTGACTTAACCGGCTTCTCTTCGACGTTTTTCTCTTCGTGTTGTGTTGTGACGGTTGGTTTATATGACAGCACTCCTTCCTTATATTTTACCTGGACGCCATCTACTATTACGTTAACTTCTTTCTTCCGCACATCAATAATGCTGCCATCGGGTAAAGTCAATTGTGCCTGTTGAACTCCTGGCTGAATCAATGGTCTGCTTTCCTCTTCAATCGAACCATAATTCGACATATAGAAAGAGAAACCGATTACTAAAACAACAGCTGCTGCAACAGACCACCAAATCCGGAAAGCACGAGACTTCTTTATTACCTCCGGTTCCGTTTGTCCGATTTTCTGAAGGAAAGATTCATAGGCTTTCTTTGATGAATAATTTTTATATTCTTCAAATGCAACTCTTAATGTCTCACCATTCTGCAATTGTTCATACACTTTTTGTAAGTCCGGGCATTCCGCCAATCGCTTTTCAAGCTCTTGCTGTTCCGATTCATTAGCTTCTCCTAAAAGAGCTTTCTTCATTAAAGCGGCATCTTGATATACATTTTCGAACTTCTTCATCTTATTTTTCCTTTTTAAATCAAACAACTGTTTAATTTGCTTTATTATAGATATACATAACTCACAGAAAAGGGTGACAAAAAGATGATATTTTTTTGAGATAAGAATATAAAGGAGAGGAATTTAGAGGCAAAAATATAACATTATGTCACAATACAGAAGGAATCAGTTCGTTTTTAACAAAGAAAACAAATCTTAAGTAATCAATAAAAAGATAAAGATGTATCAAATTGACTTTTTATCTTTTTAGAGAAATAAACAAAGAATAATAGAATGAACAGAGTCGCCCAGCCTCTCACGAAGGAATTTATAGCTGCGTGTCTTTTGAGTTTTAACAGTATTGATACTTATTTCTAAACGTTCCGCTATCTCTTCCCATGTATGTCCTTCGATTCTCATTAAGATAATCCGGCGTTGCTCGGACGGAAGTTCTTCGATATAGCAATAGAGTTGCCGGATAATTTCTTCTTTCACCGTCAATGCATAAATCATATCTTCGTCCTCCACGCTTTCTTCTTCGGCTAAAGAATTCAATATGGTATCATGAATTTGATTATTGCGTATATATAATAAGGTATTATTATAGCAGGCACGATAAAGATAATTGGTAAGCTCTTTAATATCAGAAAAGGTACGCTTCCCTTCCCATACAGAAATAAAAACATCTTGTACCAAATCTTCTACCGCATCGGGGACCGGCAATATCTTTGATACATAAACACATAAGGCAGTATAAAAACGATCGTAGAAATCGCCCCACATCTTTTCATCCTTCCGGTTTACTCCCGCTACTATAGTGTCAATTTTATCGTTCATACTGTCACATTACCTGCGAAAAAAGGAAACAGAATTCATAAAAATCGCCGTAACTACTTACTTTTGCGACATTTACGATTGCAAATATATTGTTTTTTTTCAAAAACGCAGACTTTGCCGGCTTACAAAATAGAAAATAAAAAAGTTCTTTCTCATACATAGAGATTTTTTCACTTTCATCTTTCATCTATCACCAGACTTCTTGAAACAGTTTATTCATAGCACTTTCAAGCATGGTGATAGATTGCCGGTAACCTATCACCTTATCTATCATCTATCACCACCATTTATCGCTCTGATTTCTTGGTTTTTCCCTTCAATTTTACCGGGAATCTTGTCCTATGATAGCCACCAGACTTTATTTTTTTGATTTCAAATATGAGTCAGACAAGAGAAATGCTGACAAAACAATCGTAAGCTATAGGGCAGCGGTTCGTATCCCACAAGACGACAATCTGTTTCATGCTTTGAAACACTCTGTTTCATTACGGGAAACACTTTGTTTCACACCGAGAAACGAATCGTTTCAAACCTTGAAACAAACTGTTTCAAATAGGGTTGAAACTAATTGAATCCAGGCAAATAACAAATTGCCCCAAAAGAAACTCGAACGAGCTTACCATACAGTTCAAATGAGAAGCAAAAGAAAATAATAGTTGGAAATGAAAGGGCACAAAAAAAGAGCGAATCATTCCGCTCCACCTTTAAAGAATCCCCATAAATGGGATTCTTCTTTTTCTTCATCTTTCATTTACTCTTTACCTGAAAACGTCTTTCTCCTAATACCTAATCAAAACAATCTTTTTCCTAAAAACTAATCTTAAAATCTAATACCTTAATTTTATAAACTAACACCTTTTAATTATTACCTTTTTCTAATACCTAAAATATAAGTAGTTTCACAACTACACTGCAAAGGTATAGCTGTTTGCAAAAACAACAAAAGCCATCATGCAAAAAATTACATTCAGATTTATTTTTTTGACTTATGTCAAGACGTAGGGTAGATTTTGAGTGTAAACCTTACGTTTATTCCCACAACAATCCGTCTTTTCAACAAATCTTTCCTTTTACTCTCTAGTTGCATTCATAATTGAGCAAGCGCACAACTAACAAAAAGAAAGCAAAACAGGGAATTTAAAACACAATCTATTACCATTCTATTCAAAAACATACAATCACAAAAAACAATAAGCGGCCTATTTTCGAACAATCTGCATATTTCTAACTCAAAATTACGGCGATTTTTTCAGTCAAACCGGATTCCTCCCCGGATTTTCAGAAGCAAAAACAGCTTGAAGATACAAGTCTCACAACTTTTCCGTAACTTTGCAGCGTTTGATAATAAATAAGATAGGAATGGATTTTAAGTACGACGTAATTGTAATTGGTGCCGGACATGCTGGTTGTGAAGCAGCGGCTGCCGCAGCTAATTTAGGTTCCAAGACTTGTCTCATTACTATGGACATGAACAAGATTGGGCAGATGAGTTGCAACCCGGCTGTAGGAGGAATCGCCAAAGGACAAATTGTACGTGAAATAGATGCACTGGGTGGACAGATGGGATTGGTGACAGATGAAACAGCCATTCAGTTCCGAATTCTAAACCGTTCGAAAGGCCCTGCCATGTGGAGTCCCCGCGCCCAATGCGACCGGGCTAAGTTCATTTGGTCCTGGCGGGAGAAACTAGAAAATACACCCAACCTTCATATCTGGCAAGATACAGTATGCGAACTGCTCGTTGAAAACGGTGAGGCTACCGGATTGGTCACTGCGTGGGGTGTCACCTTCAAAGCGAAATGCATTGTGCTCACCGCAGGCACTTTCCTCAACGGACTGATGCACGTAGGTCGCCATCAATTACCGGGAGGAAGAATGGCCGAACCAGCTTCTTATCAATTGACCGAATCCATCGCCCGTCACGGCATCACCTACGGAAGAATGAAAACCGGTACTCCGGTACGAATCGATGCGCGCAGCGTTCATTTTGACCAAATGGATACACAAGCCGGCGAATGTGACTTCCACAAGTTCTCCTTCATGAATACCAGCACGCACCACTTAAAGCAACTTCAATGCTGGACGTGCTACACCAATGAAGAAGTACACCGGATTCTGCGTGAAGGTTTGCCGGATTCTCCACTGTTCAACGGACAGATACAAAGTATCGGACCACGCTATTGCCCGAGCATAGAAACCAAGATTGTTACTTTCCCCGATAAAGACCAGCACCAGTTATTCCTGGAACCGGAAGGAGAAACAACACAAGAGTTGTATCTTAATGGATTCTCTTCTTCACTTCCGATGGAAATACAAATTGCGGCACTGAAACAAATCCCGGCTTTCAAAGATCTGGTTATCTATCGTCCGGGATATGCTATCGAATATGACTACTTCGATCCGACCCAATTAAAACATACGTTGGAATCGAAGATTATCAAAAACCTGTTCTTTGCCGGACAAGTGAACGGCACTACCGGATATGAGGAAGCAGGAGGACAAGGATTGATAGCCGGCATCAATGCGCATATCAACTGCCACGGTGGAGAAGCCTTTACTCTGGCCCGCGACGAAGCATATATTGGCGTATTAATCGACGATTTGGTTACCAAAGGTGTGGATGAGCCCTACCGTATGTTTACCTCCCGTGCAGAATATCGTATTTTGCTTCGTATGGATGACGCCGATATGCGCCTGACAGAAAAAGCGTTTAAGCTCGGATTGGCAAAGGAAGATCGCTATCAACTGGTAAAAAGCAAGAAAGAAGCCGTGGAACAAATCGTTTCTTTCGCACGCAACTATTCGATGAAACCGGCATTAATTAATGATGCTCTCGAAAAGATAGGAACAACTCCCCTGCGTCAGGGATGCAAGTTGATAGAGATTCTGAATCGTCCGCAAGTGACAATCGAGAATATAACAGAATACGTTCCGGCGTTTCAGCGGGAACTGGAGAAAGCGACAAGTTCGGATCAGGATCGGAAAGAAGAGATTCTCGAAGCTGCTGAAATCTTAATCAAGTATCAAGGATACATTGACAGAGAACGAATGATTGCTGAAAAGCTGGCACGATTGGAGAGCATAAAGATCAAAGGAAAATTTGATTATTCTACCATTCAATCCCTATCCACCGAAGCTCGGCAAAAGTTGGTAAAGATAGATCCGGAAACGATTGCGCAAGCGAGCAGAATTCCAGGAGTCTCCCCAAGCGACATCAACGTACTGCTCGTGCTTTCGGGACGATAGGCGGCAACGTTTCACGTGAAACAAATCATTTAAAGAAACGATATAATTCAATGATTATGAGCAAAGAAACACTAATCAAAAGTATTCGGGAAGTACCCGATTTCCCGATCCCCGGAATCCTGTTCTACGATGTCACCACCCTATTCAAAGATCCATGGTGCCTGCAAGAATTATCAAACATTATGTTTGATATGTATAAGGATAAAGGGATCACCAAAGTAGTAGGAATAGAATCAAGGGGCTTCATCATGGGACCGATTTTAGCCACCCGCCTGAACGCCGGTTTCATTCCTATCCGCAAGCCCGGCAAGCTCCCTGCAGAAACAATTGAAGAAAGCTACGACAAGGAATACGGAAAGGACACCGTGCAAATTCACAAAGACGCACTGGATGAGAATGATGTAGTTCTATTACACGACGACTTGCTGGCAACAGGAGGCACGATGAAAGCGGCTTGTGAATTAGTGAAAAGATTAAAACCTAAAAAGGTATATGTAAACTTCATCATTGAGTTGAAAGAACTGAATGGAAAATCAGTATTCGGAGACGACGTAGAAGTAGAATCGGTATTGACTTTATAAAGGATTTGCATCTATTTGCAGAGAATGTGTCAAAAGTAAGCAGCTAGCGATCTCTCATACCTAACGATTATGAATGTAGAACCGGAAAGCAAAACCAATGAATATTTGAAAGGGATTGTAGCCAACCTTCCCGAGAAACCGGGTATTTACCAATACCTGAATACGGAAGGAACGATTATATACGTTGGAAAGGCAAAAAATCTAAAGAAAAGAGTCTATTCTTATTTCAGCAAAGAGCATGAGCCGGGAAAGACACGAGTATTGGTCAGTAAAATCGCTGATATTCGCTATATCGTAGTCAACACAGAAGAAGATGCGTTATTACTGGAGAATAATCTGATAAAGAAATATAAGCCGCGCTACAACGTTCTGTTAAAGGACGACAAGACCTACCCTTCTATTTGCGTGCAGAATGAGTACTTTCCGAGAATCTTCAAAACAAGAAAGGTTATCAGGAACGGTTCGTCTTATTATGGCCCGTACAGTCACATTCCATCAATGTATGCGGTATTAGACCTGATAAAGCATTTATATCCCTTGCGCACATGCAATTTAAACCTAAGTCCGGAAAACATACGGGCGGGCAAATTTAATGTATGTCTGGAATATCATATAAAAAACTGCGCCGGGCCATGCATCGGGTTGCAATCACAGGAAGAATATCTCAAAAACATAGATGAAATCAAGGAAATCCTGAAAGGGAATACACAAGATATCAGCCGTATGTTGCTGGAAAAGATGCAGACGTTGGCAGCCGAAATGAAGTTTGAAGAGGCGCAGAAAGTGAAAGAGAAATATCTCCTGATAGAGAGTTACCGCTCCAAATCAGAGGTAGTAAGTGCTGTATTGCACAATATCGATGTATTCTCAATCGAAGAGGACGAGTCGAACTCTGCTTTCATCAATTATCTGCACATCACAAACGGCGCCATCAATCAGGCTTTCACGTTCGAATATAAAAAGAAGCTGAACGAATCAAAAGAGGAACTTTTGACGCTTGGTATTATTGAAATGCGGGAACGCTATAAAAGCCAGTCCAGAGAGATTATAGTGCCTTTTGAACTCGATTTGGAGTTAAACAATATCGTATTTACCGTTCCACAGCGGGGAGATAAGAAGAAATTGCTGGATCTTTCGGTTCTAAACGTGAAACAGTACAAGGCCGACCGCCTAAAACAGACAGAAAAGCTGAATCCGGAACAAAGGAGTATGCGTTTAATGAAAGAAATTCAGCAAGAGTTGCATTTGGAAAGACCGCCGCTACAAATCGAGTGTTTTGATAACTCAAACATACAGGGTTCTGATGCCGTGGCAGCCTGTGTTGTATTTAAGAAGGCCAAGCCATCAAAGAAAGATTACCGGAAATACAATATAAAGACGGTTGTAGGGCCTGATGACTATGCTTCCATGAAAGAGGTCGTCAGAAGGCGTTATCAACGCGCTATCGAAGAGAATTCTCCTCTACCCGACCTGATTATCACTGATGGCGGAAAAGGTCAAATGGAGGTCGTCAGAGAAGTCATTGAAGACGAACTGAATCTGGCTATTCCTATTGCCGGACTGGCAAAGGACAACCGCCACCGCACATCGGAGCTGCTTTTTGGATTTCCTCCGCAGACGATTGGTATCAAACAGCAAAGCCCATTATTCCGTCTGCTGACACAGATTCAGGATGAAGTACACCGTTTTGCTATTAGTTTCCATCGTGATAAACGCAGCAAACGACAAGTTGCGTCCGCACTGGATACCATCAAAGGTATCGGAGAAAAGACAAAAACAGCACTTTTGAAAGAGTTTAAGAGCGTAAAACGAATAAAAGAAACCTCTTTTGAGGAGATTGCCGCTATCATCGGAGAAGCGAAAGCCAAGACCGTAAAAGAGGGATTAAGCAATGAATCATCAAAAAATGAATAAGAAGCCGGCGGAATGGAGTCAGTTATCTTTCTATCATTTTTAGCCGCGGATTACACAGATTGCACGGATTTCACGGTTAAATTACTAAAAACCGCATTATCCTTTCAATCTGTATAATCCATGCCTAAATAATAAACCATTAAAGCTTTCGGCAAAACCTTATAATATTTTCCTGCCAACACACCGTTTTCTCTTTCGAATTTTGTAAATTTGCCTTTCCTAACCACGAAATAGAATAAATAACAATGCGAATAGTTATACAACGGGTAAGCCATGCGTCAGTAACCATTGAAGGACACTGCAAATCGTCCATCGGAAAGGGGATGCTGATATTAGTTGGCATCGAAGAATCAGACGGGCAGGAAGACATCGACTGGCTCTGCAAAAAGATAGTAAATCTACGTATCTTCGACGATGAAAATGGGGTGATGAACAAGTCTATTTTAGAAGATGGAGGCGAAATTTTAGTTATCAGCCAGTTCACGCTACACGCTTCTACCAAAAAGGGAAATCGCCCCTCCTACATCAAAGCTGCCAAACCGGATATCTCTATCCCACTCTACGAGCAATTCTGCAAAGATTTAAGCGGTGCACTGGGAAAAGAAATAGGCACAGGAATCTTCGGAGCAGACATGAAAGTTGAACTTTTAAACGACGGTCCTGTTACTATATGCATGGATACCAAAAACAAAGAATAGATATTCCATACTAATCATTAATCACTAATCATTAAAAAAATGACTCTGGAAGAAGCACAGAAACAAGTGGACCAATGGGTGAAAACATACGGTGTCCGCTACTTCAGCGAGTTGACCAATATGGTAGTCCTGACGGAAGAAGTAGGAGAACTGGCCCGTGTCATGGCCCGCAAATATGGCGACCAATCCTTCAAGGAAGGAGAAAAAGACAACATAGATGAAGAGATAGCAGACGTCTTATGGGTGCTTCTCTGCATCGCCAACCAGACGGGAGTAGACATCACTGACGCTTTCCGGAAAAGCATGGAGAAGAAAACGAAACGAGATAATAAAAGACATATCAACAACCCAAAACTGAAAGATCATGGAAGAGAATAACTCACAGCCCAACAAGTACAAGGCCGCATTGGCAAAGTATAATACCAATCTGAGCGATGCAGATATTCAAGCTCGCGTAGCTGAATTGATTGAGAAAAAAGTGCCGGAGAACAACACGGAAGACGTTAAGAAATTCCTGTTCAACTGCATTGATCTGACCACCCTGAACAGTACGGACAGCGACGAAAGCGTGATGCACTTTACTGAAAAAGTCAATCAGTTTGACGACGAATATCCTGATCTGAAAAACGTAGCAGCCATCTGTGTGTACCCCAACTTTGCAGCCATCGTTAAAAACACGCTGGAAGTAGACGGAGTCAATATCGCCTGTGTATCAGGAGGTTTCCCCTCTTCACAGACATTCATTGAAGTGAAAGTGGCAGAAACAGCACTGGCCATTGCAGACGGTGCAGACGAAATAGATATTGTGATTTCCATCGGCAAGTTCCTTAGCGGAGACTACGAAGGAATGTGCGAAGAAATACAGGAACTAAAAGAAGTTTGCAAGGAACACCATCTTAAAGTAATCCTCGAAACAGGCGCATTAAAGAGTGCTTCCAACATCAAGAAAGCCTCTATCCTATCCATGTATTCGGGCGCAGACTTTATCAAGACGTCTACCGGAAAGCAGCAGCCTGCCGCAACGCCGGAAGCCGCTTACGTGATGTGTGAAGCTATCAAAGAATACTATCAGAAGACAGGAAACAAGATTGGATTCAAACCGGCAGGTGGTATCAACACTGTTAACGATGCGATTATTTACTACACTATTGTAAAAGAACTATTAGGTGAAGAATGGCTTGACAACCAACTGTTCCGCTTGGGAACCAGCCGTTTAGCCAACCTCCTCCTTTCCGACATCAAAGGCGAAGAAATCAAGTTCTTCTAAAAATTAAAGGCTACATTAGCAATCAAATACGCCTTACCGCGCGACTCCCGTATCACGGGAATCGACGCGGTATTTTTTATTTAAGAAAAACTAAAGATAGTTACTGGAGAATTCGGAAAAATAATTATCTTTGTAAAAGGTTTAGCGATGAAAATATAGCTAATTAGTTATATTAGAGAACGTTTCATTTATTACCAGTTCCTGGAATTCGGCAAAATTCAAAGTTATGAATGGTAATAAGCAAACGGGTCTCACGCACCTTCATGTATATAATTTTGTTATATATCGAATGGAGCGTGGGACTGTTGCTTGTATACTCATAACGGCTTGCCGAAGCCTCAGGAAAATACATGGCAACAGTTCTCACGCTTTTCATGAACTTTATGGAGGTATTAAGGATGGACGCTTACACAAGAACCTTACGATTCAATCACAACCCTCTGAATCTCATCCTCGGAACAGAGAAAAAGAAGGGGCTACGCATCGGTTATATGGAAGCTGGACTGCAAGGCTTCTATCTCAACTCCATGGAGACCGGAGTCCATCCGCAAAAGCTATCCAGACTGCTGGCAGAAGAGTTCCACTGCACCGATACCGAGTCCGTCACCGGATTATTCCAGTTCCTGATTAACGAAGGAGACAGAGTCTCCTACCAGATTATGCTCCCCTACTTACTCTCCACAGAGAACATCAACGAGTTCGAAAGTATCATCCAAAAGCGCTTTTTCGGAGTAGAACGCTTCATTCAGCAAGGAAAGAATCTATACAGATTCGTGAAATATACAGAAGAAAGAAGAGACCCGATTATATGGATAAATGACTTAGAAAAAGGGATTATCGGATGGGACATGGGATTGCTTGTCAGCTTGGCGCGCGCCTCCCAAACATGCGGGCACATCAGCAAGGAACAAGCCTGGAAGTACATAGAACAAGCAGCCCAATTATGTTCGTTAGATCTTCATACAGCTGAAGAAATAGACAAGAGTTTCCTTTTAGGAAAAGCGATGAAATCGGGAAAGATAGAAGATTGGGATCGATTATTATCGTGCTATTCACTTCTGGGCAAACACCGGAGGTAATTATTTTTCGCGGTCTACCACGTAATCCAAGTAAGCCCGGAGGGCTACACAAATATCAGATTCCGGCAAAGAAGCCAGTAAATCAAAAGCCTTTTGCTTATAGATATTCATCGTCTGAACGGCATATTCAATGCCCCCATTTTCTTTGATAAACGAGATCAAATGAGCAATTTCATCGAGAGTAGCTGCACCCTCCTTTACCTTGATTGCCAATTCCTGCGCCTCATCGTTTTTTGTCGTGTTCAATACATACAAAGCGGGCAATGTCAGTTTACCTTCAAGCATATCATTACCTGTTGGTTTGCCAATCTCTCTATTATCAAAGTAATCGAAAATATCATCTTTTATCTGAAAGCAGATACCAATATATTCGCCCAACAAACGAGCCAGTTCGGCTTCTCCCTCCCCTACACCTACCGAAAAAGCGGCAGCTTTCGTACAGGCAGCAAAAAGAGCGGCAGTCTTCTTACGGATTACATCAAAGTAAACCTCCTCAGAAAAGCTATGATTACTTACATTTGAAAGCTGAAGCAACTCGCCGTCAGCAAGATCCTGCCCAAGAGTAGACACCAGTTGAATAATGCGGTGGCTGTTCGTCAGTTCGGCATGCACCAAACTGGTTGCCAGCAGATAGTCGCCCGTCAATACGGCTACTTTATTATTAAAGATAGCATTCACCGAGAGTTGTCCACGGCGTTCGGTACTTTCATCCACGACGTCGTCATGCACCAAACTGGCTGTATGAAGGAGTTCCAATGAAACAGCTGCATGAAGAGTGGAAGGACATACAGCACCATAAAGACGTGCCACCAGCAAAACAAGAATAGGACGCATCATCTTACCATTCCTCTGCCGTATGTGAGATACGACACTATCGAGCAATGCATTTGAACTGGAGAGAGAACTATCAAAAAGTTCTTTGAAGTCTCTTAGTTCTGCTTCAATCGGAGTTCTGATGAGTGAGATGCTGTCCATTAATTACACAATTTGAGCACAAAAGTAATAATAAAACGCTGAATACCGTATTTTTTTGTACTTTTACCATGAAAAATTAATTAAATCTATGGATTCAAGTAATAAATTATTTCTTTTAGACGCTTATGCACTGATATACCGGGCATATTACGCCTTTATCAAGAACCCAAGAATCAATTCCAAAGGATTCAACACTTCAGCTATACTGGGTTTTGTAAACACCCTCGAAGAAGTGCTGAAAAAAGAGAATCCCACTCATATAGGAGTAGCCTTCGACCCTGCAGGACCTACCTTCCGCCACGAAGCTTTCGAACAATATAAAGCGCAGCGTGAAGAAACTCCGGAAGCGATCCGCCTTTCCGTGCCTATTATAAAGGATATTATTCGTGCTTACCGCATCCCTATTCTGGAAGTTGCAGGCTACGAAGCCGACGACGTGATAGGTACGCTTGCCACCGAAGCCGGTCGCCAAGGTATCACCACCTATATGATGACTCCCGACAAAGATTACGGGCAGTTGGTAAGCGACAAGGTATTTATGTACCGTCCCAAGCACACAGGAGGTTTCGAAGTGATGGGTGTTGAAGAAGTGAAAGCCAAGTTTGACATTCAGTCTCCGGCACAAGTGATTGACATGCTCGGACTGATGGGCGACTCTTCGGATAATATCCCCGGATGTCCCGGAGTAGGAGAAAAGACTGCCCAAAAACTAATTTCTGAATTCGGAAGCATCGAAAACTTATTAGAGCATACCGACCAACTGAAAGGTGCACTGAAAACAAAAGTGGAAACGAACCGGGAAATGATTACTTTCTCGAAATTCCTCGCCACGATTAAAATCGATGTGCCCATCCAACTTGAAATGGATTCTCTTGTCCGCGAAGAAGCAGACGAAGATTCACTTCGCAGCATTTTCGAAGAACTGGAATTTAGAACGCTCATCGACCGGGTACTAAAAAAAGAGGTTTCCGGAAATGGAATAACCTCCACTCCCAAAAGCAAAGTAGCCACCGGAAAAAGCGCCCCCTCTCCTCTTCCACTTTTTCCCGAAGAAGGAGGCGGAATACAAGGCGATTTGTTTGCGAATTTCACGCCCAATGAGCCGAATGAAGCAAAAAAATCGAATCTAGAGACGTTAGAATCGCAGTCACGTAACTACCAACTCATTGATACAGAGAAGAAAAGAAGAGAAATTATTCAAAAGTTACTTACATCGAAAATTCTCTCATTAGATACGGAAACTACCGGGACCGAACCAATGGATGCCGAATTGGTCGGAATGAGTTTTTCCATTGCCGAAAATGAAGCATTTTATGTTCCTGTTCCATCAGACCGGGACGAAGCGTTAAAAATCGTAAAGGAGTTCCGCCCGGTCTTCGAAAATGAGAATTCGTTAAAAGTCGGACAGAATATCAAGTACGATATGATCGTTCTTCAAAATTATGGTGCAGTAGTAAAAGGTCCGCTTTTCGATACGATGATCGCTCACTATGTTCTTCAACCGGAACTTCGTCATGGCATGGATTACCTGGCAGAAATTTATCTGCATTATCAGACCATCCATATTGACGAACTGATAGGCCCCAAAGGAAAGAATCAGAAGAACATGCGCGACCTCGACCCGAAAGATGTATATCTGTACGCTTGCGAAGATGCGGACATCACTCTGAAACTGAAAAACGTATTGGAGAAAGAGCTGAAAGAGAATGACGCCGAACGTTTATTCTATGATATAGAAATGCCTCTTGTTCCGGTATTAGTCAATATCGAACGGAACGGAGTATTGCTAGACACGGAAGCACTGCAACAATCATCCGCTCATTTCACCGCCCAGATGGAGCAAATCGAAAAAGAAATCTACGAACTGGCCGGTGAGACCTTCAACATCGCTTCACCCAAGCAAGTCGGCGAAGTCTTGTTTGACAAGCTGAAGATTGTAGAAAAAGCGAAAAAGACCAAGACCGGGCAGTATGTCACCTCGGAAGAAGTGCTCGAAAGCCTCCGGCATAAACATCCTGTGGTAGAAAAGATTCTGGAACATCGCGGACTAAAAAAGCTATTGGGCACGTATATCGACGCACTTCCCCTACTTATCAACCCACGCACAGGAAGGGTGCATACCTCTTTCAACCAGACTGTAACCGCTACGGGACGCCTTAGCTCAAGTAACCCGAATTTACAGAATATCCCTATCCGCGACGAGAATGGAAAAGAAATCCGTAAAGCATTCATCCCCGATGAAGGCTGCCTCTTCTTCTCTGCCGACTATTCGCAGATCGAATTGCGTATTATGGCACACCTTAGCGAGGATAAGAATATGATTGATGCTTTCCTTAGCAACCACGATATTCATGCTGCCACCGCTGCCAAAATCTATAAGATTGATCTGAAAGATGTAGATTCCGACATGCGCCGTAAAGCCAAGACTGCCAATTTCGGTATCATCTATGGCATATCCGTATTTGGTCTTGCCGAACGGATGAATGTAGACCGCAAAGAAGCCAAAGAACTAATCGACGGTTACTTTGAAACTTATCCGGGAGTGAAAGCCTATATGGACAAAAGTATTCAGGTGGCCCAGGAAAAAGGTTATGTAGAAACAATTTTCCACCGGAAACGCTTCTTGCCGGACATCAACTCCCGCAATGCCGTTGTACGCGGATATGCGGAACGAAATGCCATCAACGCCCCTATCCAGGGAAGTGCGGCAGATATTATAAAAGTAGCAATGGCACGTATCTATCAACGGTTCCAGGCCGAAGGAATACAAGCCAAAATGATCCTACAAGTACATGACGAATTAAACTTCAGCGTTCCTGTCAATGAAAAAGAGCGTGTAGAAGAAATTGTCATCGAAGAAATGGAGAAAGCATACCGCATGCACGTCCCCTTGAAAGCAGATTGCGGATGGGGCAAAAACTGGCTTGAGGCACATTAAACCATCAAGTGGATAAAGGCCACCTCAATAAGGAATTGCTATCTTTTAGATACTAATTGCGCAGGGAGACTCCACCTTATCCGGGGTTTCCGCTTACAAAATAGAAGCAAGTATGGATAATAACATTATTTAACTCATTATCCAGAAAGCTAGAAAAAGGAATCCTTTTTCGACGAAGTGATTCATTCTATATCCGGCAGATTGACTGCCGGATATTTTTTTGTCACCAATCTTGGCAAATAGCAACCCATCTCCGACCCTACATCTTGACATTTTGACAATATTTTATCTTCAAAAATGCATAAATACCAAATTAATATGTAGATTTGCAGCGTAAAACCAATGCATTTGATAGACAAATGAAAGTATAACTCAAAAACTTAAATAGCCATGAAAGCAAAAGTATCTTTAAAAATGTTCGTTTTATCTACAGCTCTTCTTGTTGTGTCGCTTGCTACTTCTGCACGTAGCTACGATAATCAATTGATTTATAATCCAATCGAAGAGAATGGTATGACAGTGGGACAGACCGTTTACAAAATGGACGGAAACACACTTGCCAACTACATGAAGTACAACTACAAGTACGATGACAATAAACGTATGATTGAAAGCGAAGCCTTAAAGTGGAATAGCAACAAGGACGAATGGGAAAAAGACCTACGCATCAACTATACGTATGAAGGCAAGACCGTTACCACCAATTATTATAAATGGAACGCTAAAAAACAAGCCTATATACTGGTACCCGAAATGACTGTTACGATGGATAATACAAATATGTAACATAAACTCTCTCTCATTCTAATATTCTAACAAAAAAGATACGCCGCTTCTGCTGAAGAAGTGGCGTATTGCAATTTATAAGGTCTACATTACAAAACAAAGAAACGTTCTTGCAGTTCTTTCAGATAACTTCGAGAAATCATCAAATCGTTTTTATCGTGAAAAGGTGGATAGAGTTGGCAACACTTACCATCAATCATTGCCAAATAATTAACATTTACAATAGCCGATTGGCTAATCTGCACAAAAGCTTGTGAATAACTGATAATATCTTCTGCTTTTGTATTCCGCTTCAAATTCAGGCGAGTCTGATTAAACAAGACTACCTGCCATTGACGTTTGTCTTTCAGATACTCAAAAAAGCCGATTTCTTCCAGGCGTAAAAGCTTGAAACCCGTCACTGTGCTAATCATAAACATGCCTTGTTGTGGCATTAATGCACTGATAGAAGAGGCAAAAGAAGGCAAAAGAGGAAGCGCAGCAGAGGTCATTGCCTTCCGGTAACGCTCCATAATCACTTTCAGGTCTTCCGCCTCAAAAGGCTTTAACAGGAAGTCGAAAGCCGACTCACGCAATGCCTGAAGCAAGTATTTATCATAAGAGGTGTAAAACACCACCTTCATATCCCACAAAATATCCTCTCTAATTTCACTTAGCAGGTTAAGCCCCAATGTATCCGGAAGCTCCACATCGAGAAACAATAAATCCGGATGCAACTCCATAATCATCTTTTTACCCTTTGCACCATTCCCTGCAATTCCTTTTACTTCAAATTCACGATAGGGCTCTAACTCGCGGCGCAAAGCATCAATCGCTGTACGTTCATCGTCAACGATGACTACCTTATACTTTTCTTCTGTCTCCATCATAAATCATAAGAAAAACGAAACGGGATATATACCGACACTTCCGTACCGGTTTGTCCATCGCTTCTGTTGGTTATATTAAAACGTATTTTATCACTCTTGTTCTTTGTATTCAGTAATTGAATGGTCTGATACAACACTTTCAATCCTGTACCAGTACCCCGTGTGGCGGAAACTACCTGCGGGAGATACCCGCGTCCGTTGTCGGTAACCGTTATGCGAATCCCATTTGTTTCACGGGAAACATATACCATCAGCTCCTTTTTTCCGTCCTTTCCCGCCAGTCCATGTTTAATAGCATTCTCCAC
This sequence comes from Bacteroides xylanisolvens, assembly GCF_018289135.1. NCBI lineage: Bacteria > Pseudomonadati > Bacteroidota > Bacteroidia > Bacteroidales > Bacteroidaceae > Bacteroides > Bacteroides xylanisolvens. Next base: position 4,766,610 of record NZ_CP072216.1, on the reverse strand, counting down.
CGGAATTTGCACAATCATAGATGGAATCATGATGCGGGTTGCATCTAAACCGTCCTCCACCGTGATTGTTGCGACAAAATCTTCTCCGACACGTCCACGTTCCAGTTCGATGTATGTACGGACGAAATCCAGTTCGTCTTGCAAAGATACGCTCAATTTCTCGGTAAGTTCGAGGCTACGACGGAGATATTTCACCAGTTCCATCAGATTATGTTTCACCTCTTCCGAGCCGTTAAACTGATTGATCTCACGTCCCAGTACATTAAAAGTAAAATGAGGAGAAATCCGGCTTCTCAAATTCTCCATGCGGACACGGTTGATTTGCTGGAAGAAACGCTGGCGAAGAAACTCCCTCTTTTTACGCATATACCAGACAACTACCACTACCCCTGCCACAAGCAACACGCAGACAAGTACCCAGATAGATACGCTCAACTTGAGCACTCTCATCTCTGCCGCCTGTCGCTGAATCTGCATTTCTTTACGAAGCACGATTGTATCTTGCCGGTAGCGCATATCCAGTTCGGCAACACGCATCTGTACTCGTTCGCTACGAATGGAATCATCCAGATGACAATCGCGTTTCAGATACTCATAGGCATGGCGGTAATCACCAATCTGCTCAAAATAATGTTGTAGATACTGATTGCGTATAGTCAGCATATTAGCGTCAAGATGCCCGACAGGAGCAGTCCGGGCAATCATTGTTTTCGCTTGAGCTATATTTCCTTTCTTCAATACCAGTTCAATCATCTGGGTTTCGATGTAATGTACGGCCGAGTTATGCTGTATATCGGAGAAGAATCGATAACTCTCGTCCAGACAGACCTGTGCGGAGTCCAGTTTGTCAGTCAGCAGGTACAATTCTCCCAGGTTTACTTTAATAAAATTCTGTTCAAACACCATCTGCGGATAAGAAGAGACAAGCACATTGGCCCTGCGCATATACTTCAAAGCTTCCTGATAGTCTTTCCGGTAATAATAATGATTACCGCGATTGTTGAGATAAGTCCATCGTTCGCTCACGTTCATCTCATCGAAATACTGTCCGGCCAATTCATAGTAATGATTGGATAAATCGAAATCCCGCAGTTCCATATAGGTTTGCCCTAATCCGTAGTAGACAGGGAATTTCGCGTGCTCGGACAAGTTTAGCGAATCACAGAGAAACAGGGCACGACGATAATACGAAGCAGTGTGTGCCAAGTCACTGCGATGCAGGTAGGCATCAGCAGTATTGATACAAATATCCGGGAGCAGGTGCAGTTTTTTTCCTTTCAGACGATATTCGTAAGCTTTCTTATAGTCGGTAATTGCAGAATCAGGGCGGTTCAGTTGCATCCACACGTTGCCTTCGATATTATAAACATCGGATAATACATCATTCCATTGTGGAGATTGGAGAGATTCAGAAGATTGGGAAGCATTGCGGAAAAATTCCTTTACCCGGCGATTGTAATAGAGTATAGAATCAAAATCGGAAGAGACAAAGAATGTTTTCCCATAAAGGGCAAGCAAACGATAGTAAACCTGGGAATCTTGCGCCTGTGTCAGTGCGTCAAGCACCTGTGAGCGGGAATAATGCACATTGGAAAACAAAGAATCCTGTACACGAACTTCCAGAGAATCAACCAACACCTGTTCGCACGAAGAGTTATTGCGGTGTCTATCAGCATATCCGCAACTCAACAACATCAACAACCCCAACAGTCCAAATAGTTTCATAGCAGTCTTCCGATTCATCAGTCCCCTTATTCATGTCATGTTTTGAATGTGACAAAAATACATTATTTATCCTGAATCCCAGCGAATTTTATTATTTTTTTTAATACCTTTGTGCCCATATAAATATGAGTAACTGACCTAATGAGTCCACTGAACTTCACCCACATTTTGACACAGGCAGTCGATGAGCTATCGGAAAGCGAATCTTATAAAGGACTGTTTCATCAGCACAAAGATGGCGAACCACTGCCCTCTGCTAAAGTCTTGTATGAAATTATTGAGCTTTCACGCTCCATTCTCTTCCCCGGATATTACGGAAATTCTACTATTAACAGCCGGACAATTAATTATCACATCGGCGTCAACATTGAAAAATTGTTTGACTTACTTTGTGAGCAAATCCTGGCCGGATTGTGTTTTAGCACTTCCATAGAGGGGAAATGCAACGTCTGCTCCGACTCGAAACGGGAAGAGGCAGCACGTCTTGCTGCTAAATTTATCAGTAAGTTACCCGCCATGAGAAGAATACTGGCAACCGATGTGGAAGCCGCCTATAACGGTGACCCGGCTGCCGAAAGCTATGGGGAGGTAATTTTCTGCTATCCGGCTATTAAAGCGATCAGCAATTACCGTATCGCGCATGAACTGCTGGAACTGGGCGTTCCTTTGATTCCCCGCATCATCACGGAGATGGCGCATAGCGAAACGGGAATTGATATCCATCCGGCCGCAAAGATTGGCACTCACTTCACTATCGACCACGGTACGGGTGTCGTTATCGGTGCCACGAGTATTATCGGAAATAACGTCAAGCTATATCAGGGCGTCACTCTGGGAGCCAAGAGTTTCCCGCTGGATGCCGACGGAAAACCAATCAAGGGAATCCCCCGCCATCCGATCCTGGAAGACAATGTGATTGTTTATTCCAACGCCACTATTTTGGGAAGAATCACCATCGGACGTGACGCAACCGTAGGCGGTAATATCTGGGTAACGGAGAATGTTCCTGCAGGAGCAAGAATCGTACAAACTAAAGCAAAAAAATAAAATCAAAAGAATCTATATGAGCGAACAATTCGAGATGATAGCCAAGACTTTCCAGGGACTGGAAGAGATACTTGCAGAAGAACTGACAGCATTAGGAGCCAACGACATTCAAATAGGACGCCGCATGGTTTCATTCACAGGAGATAAACGTATGATGTATAAGGCGAATTTTTGCCTTCGCACCGCCATCCGTATCCTGAAACCAATTAAAAACTTTACAGCCAAAGATGCCGATGAGGTTTATAATCAAATACAGGCTATTCCATGGGAAGAATATCTCGATGTGAACAAGACGTTCGCTATCGATGCAGTAGTATTCAGCGATGAGTTCCGCCATTCGAAATTCGTTTCGTATAAGGTGAAAGATGCGATTGTGGATTATTTCCGTGATAAAACAGGAAAACGTCCGTCGGTACGTATCAACAATCCGGATGTACTTCTGAATATTCATATTGCACAGACTACCTGTACGTTGTCTTTGGACTCGTCTGGAGAATCACTTCACCGTCGCGGTTATCGCCAGGAAGCAGTAGAAGCCCCGTTAAATGAGGTATTGGCTGCCGGCATGATTCTAATGACCGGATGGCGCGGAGAATGTGATTTGATCGACCCGATGTGTGGTTCGGGTACTATCCCTGTTGAAGCGGCACTGATTGCTAAGAATATTGCTCCGGGAGTATTCCGTAAAGGGTTTGCTTTTGAGAAATGGGTAGATTTCGATGCGGATATGTTCGATGAGATTTACAATGATGACAGTCAGGAGCGCGAATTTGCTCATAAGATTTACGGATACGATAACAATCCGAAAGCTAATGAGATTGCGACTCACAATATAAAAGCTGCTGGCGTATCGAAAGACATCGTGTTGAAGCTACAACCGTTCCAGCAGTTTGAACAGCCACAGGAGAAGTCGATTATCATCACTAACCCGCCATACGGTGAACGTATTTCCACTAATGATTTGCTTGGACTTTATCAGATGATCGGTGAACGTCTGAAACATGCGTTTGTAGGAAACGAGGCATGGGTGCTTTCTTATCGGGAAGAGTGTTTCGACCAGATTGGTTTGAAAGCAAGTCAGAAAGTTCCTTTGTTCAATGGACCGTTGGAGTGTGAGTTCCGCAAATATGAGATTTTTGACGGAAAATACAAAGAGTTCAAGAGCCAGGAAGAGGGAGAAGAAAAGAAAGAGGCTGAAGGAGAACAGGCTCCAAGATTTAGAGAAAGAAAAGAATTTAAGCCACGCCGCGAAGGTGAGTTCAAACCGCGTCGGGATGGTGAATCCAGACCTCGCAGAGAGGGAGAATACAAGCCGCGCAGAGAAGGTGGTGAGTTCAAAGGTGGTGATGGAAGAGATAGAAAGCCACGGGGAGAATTCCTCGGAGGAAGAGATTCGAGAGGCCCGAGAGAGTTTAAAGGAAATCGGGAGCCGAGGATTCCGAAGAAGGAAGAGGAATAAACCATTCAATAGTTAATGACACATTATAACATCACACACTCATTAACACCCTGATAACCAACTTGAGGTCACAAATTGCAACCTCAAGTTCAAATAACATTTTCGCCAATAAGCTATCTATGATAGCAACCAATTAAAGAAAAAATGAACGACATTGTTATCATTGAAAATAAAATTTATGAGATCAGAGGTCAAAAAGTTATGTTGGACTTTGATTTGGCGGAGATGTATGAAGTTACCACAGGTAACTTCAATAAAGCCATTAAACGAAACATCGAACGATTTCCTGCAAGATTCATGTTTCAATTAAATAAAGACGAGTTCAACTTGATATTCCAAAATGGAATATCAAGTTGGGGTGGTACTCGCAAAATGCCTTACGCTTTTACAGAACAAGGTGTAGCAATGTTATCTGGAGTTCTGAAAAGTCCCCGTGCTATTGAAGTCAGTATTAATATTATGGATGCCTTCGTCCACATGCGTCAATACCTACTCTCCCATGCTCCGAAACAGGAATTGGAAGAATTGAGGAAAAGGATTGAATACTTGGAAGAGGACATATCCTCCGACAGAGAAAGCTACGAGAAGCAATTTGACGACCTATTCACCGCTTTCGCCAAGTTGAGTGCTGCCATTCAAATAAAGCAGACTCCCTTGGACAGAGTAAAAATAGAAGGATTTAAAAACAAATAATAAAGAAAAGAGCAATGAGTAAAATTGGAAAAAGAGCCATGCTTTTATTGTTGGCACTACCAATCGGATTCAATGTTATGGCACAAGAAACCAAAAAGCCGACACTGGAAGAATTGATTCCGGGTGGCGAGAGTTACCGCTATGCAGACAACCTGTACGGACTGCAATGGTGGGGTGACGAATGTATCAAGCCGGGCGTAGATACCCTTTATTCTATCCAACCCAAAACGGGGAAAGAAACAATGGTTATCACTCGTGAACAGATCAACAAAGTGCTTGAAGAGAACAAGGCAGGAAAGTTATCACACCTGTATTCCGTCAGTTTCCCATGGGCCGATAAGCCACAAATGCTATTCAAGATAGCAGGAAAGTTCATTGTATATGATTTCAAGAGCAATCAAGTTGTCAGCACTCTCAAACCCAAAGACGGAGCAGATAATGAAGACTATTGCGCAGCCAGTGGAAACGTGGCATACACGATAGGTAACAATCTGTATGTAAACGAGAAAGCGGTAACCAATGAACCCGAAGGCATCGTTTGCGGACAGACTGTACACCGGAATGAATTTGGTATCAACAAAGGCACTTTCTGGAGCCCGAAAGGTAACCTGCTCGCTTTCTACCGTATGGACGAGAGCATGGTGACACAATACCCGCTTGTAGACATCACTGCACGCGTAGGCGAAGTGAACAATGTACGTTATCCGATGGCAGGCATGACGAGCCATCAGGTAAAAGTAGGCATTTACAACCCTGCCACAGGCAAAAGCATTTATCTGAACGCAGGTGATCCCACAGACCGTTATTTCACCAATATCAGCTGGTCACCGGATGAAAAAAGCCTCTACCTGATTGAAGTAAACCGTGACCAGAACCACGCCAAACTTTGCCGGTACAACGCAGAAACAGGAGAGCCGATGGGTGTTCTCTACGAAGAAATGCATCCTAAATACGTGGAGCCACAAAACGCAATCATATTTTTGCCGTGGGACCCTACCAAATTCATCTATCAAAGTCAGCGTGACGGCTACAACCATCTTTATCTCTTTGATGCCGATGCAGCCAACATGAAAGGTGAAACTTATAACAGTGCCAACGGTGGTACTTATTTCCAGGCCGGCAAAGTCAAACAACTGACCAAAGGCAACTGGCTGGTCAGCGACGTCCTAGGATTCAACACAAAGCGTAAAGAAATCATCTTCACAGCCGTAGAAGGCTTGAGAAGCGGACATTTCGCTGTAAACGTGAGCAATGGAAAAATAAGCCAACCGTTCGAGAACTGCAAAGAAAGCGAACATAGCGGCATGCTTAGCGCTTCCGGCACTTATCTTATCGACCGTTATTCAACAAAAGACCAGCCTCGCATCATCAACCTGGTAGACACCAAAAACTTCAAAGAAACAGCCAATCTGCTGACTGCTGAAAGCCCTTACGAAGGCTACCAAATGCCAAGCATCGAAACCGGAACAATCAAAGCGGCAGACGGCACCACCGACCTGCATTATCGCCTGATGAAACCGGCCAACTTTGACCCGGCCAAAAAATATCCTGTCATCGTATACGTCTACGGAGGTCCTCACGCGCAATGCGTCACCGGAGGATGGCAAAACGGCGCACGCGGATGGGACACATACATGGCAGGTAAAGGCTATATCATGTTCACCATCGATAACCGTGGCAGCAGCAACCGTGGACTGGCATTTGAAAATGCTACCTTCCGCCGTCTTGGCATCGAAGAAGGTAAAGACCAGGTAAAAGGCGTTGAATTCCTGAAATCCCTCCCCTACGTAGACAGCGAACGCATCGGCGTACACGGATGGAGCTTCGGAGGACACATGACTACCGCCCTGATGCTCCGTTACCCGGAAATATTCAAAGTAGGCGTTGCCGGAGGCCCGGTAATCGACTGGGGGTATTATGAAGTAATGTACGGCGAACGCTATATGGATACACCGGAAAGCAACCCGGAAGGCTACAAAGAATGTAATCTGAAAAACCTTGCCGGCCAACTGAAAGGTCACCTATTGATTATTCACGACGACCATGACGACACCTGCGTGCCACAGCACACCCTGTCGTTCATGAAAGCCTGTGTAGATGCCCGCACTTATCCCGACCTGTTTATCTACCCGTGCCACAAGCACAACGTAGCAGGACGTGACCGTGTACATCTGCATGAGAAAATCACCCGGTACTTTGAGCAGAACTTATAAAACTGACAAAGACACCACCGTATCCATACGAATCATAGATAACAGTATAAATCCATAACAATACAAAGATGAAGATATTATTACTAGGCTCGGGCGGCCGCGAACATGCACTGGCATGGAAAATTGCCCAAAGTCCGAAAGTTGAAAAACTATACATTGCTCCGGGAAATGCCGGAACAACTGCCGTAGGCGAGAATGTCAACATCAAAGCAACCGATTTTGAAGCAATCAGTGCTTTTGCTCTAAAAGAGAACATCCAAATGATAGTAGTAGGCCCCGAAGATCCGTTGGTAAAAGGAATCTACGATTACTTCCAAAACCGTCCGGAGCTAAAGCATATTGCCGTGATCGGTCCTTCGGCTCAAGGAGCGCAACTGGAAGGCAGCAAGGAGTTTGCCAAAGGCTTCATGATGCGCCACAACATCCCGACAGCCCGCTACAAAAGCATTACTTCCGAAAACCTCGAAGAGGGCCTCGCTTTCCTCGAAACGTTGGAAGCTCCCTATGTATTGAAGGCTGATGGCCTTTGTGCCGGGAAAGGAGTTCTCATCCTTCCTACGCTGGATGAAGCGAAGAAAGAACTGAAAGAAATGCTCGGCGGCATGTTCGGTTCCGCATCGGCAACCGTTGTGATTGAAGAATTCTTGAGCGGTATCGAGTGCTCTGTATTCGTACTGACAGACGGAGACAACTACAAAGTCCTCCCTGTAGCAAAAGACTACAAACGTATCGGTGAAGGCGACAAAGGATTGAATACAGGCGGTATGGGTAGCGTAACTCCGGTTCCGTTTGCTGACGAAGTATATATGGAGAAAGTACGCACACGCATCATCGAACCGACCATCAATGGTCTGAAAGAAGAAAAGATCACCTACAAAGGTTTCATCTTCCTCGGTCTTATCAAGGTGAAAGGTGAACCGATGGTTATCGAATACAACGTCCGCATGGGCGACCCGGAAACAGAAAGCGTGATGTTGCGCATTCAAAGCGACCTCGTAGAGTTGCTTGAAGGCACAGCGGCAGGCAACCTGAACGAGAAAACACTGGTGATGGACCCACGTTCGGCCGGCTGCGTCATTCTTGTCAGCGGCGGTTACCCAGAAGCCTACGAAAAAGAATTCCCTATCAGCGGACTGGAACAAGCTGCCGCCACCGACAGCATCATCTTCCATGCCGGAACAGCCATGAAAGACGGACAAGTGGTGACGAACGGAGGACGTGTGATTGCCGTTTGCTCTTACGGTGCAACGAAAGAAGAAGCACTGGCACAGAGCTACAAAGTGGCAGACATGATCGACTTCGACAAGAAGTATTTCCGCCGCGACATCGGATTCGATTTGTAAGAACCAACCTGTAATGATACGCCACGGCAGGCATAAATCCCCTATTTGTACGGCATATAGATCCTACAAAGCGATGATATATGCCCGCCGGACGGCAAAAGAACTGACAGACCAATGAGAAATAAAAGACTACAAAGTCAAGTGACGGCAGGACGGTGGACCCTGCCTGCCGTTATCTTTATCTGCGCCCTATGCTGGGTGTTGACTTACTTTTTATTTCCCGACTCCATAGCCTCAACAACACCCAAAGACAGCTCTTCTTTCTTGCAATCCACCCGCGATTTACTGCTTCCGGGATGGGCAGAACGAATTGTCAGCTTTCTGGTTTACGCAATCATCGGCTATTTTCTGATAGAGCTGAACAACCAGTTCAGCATTATCCGCATGAGGGCTTCCATGCAGACAGCTATTTATTTCCTGCTAGTCACCGTTTGTCCGGGAATGCATTTACTATACATAGGAGACATTGTCGCCCTCGGTTCTCTTATTTCCATTTATTTTCTGTTTAAAAGCTATCAGCAAGCTCAAGCTGCGGGCTATCTATTCTATTCCTTCTTCTTTATCGGAGCGGGAAGTATTCTTTTCCCACAGCTCACCATCCTCTCGGTGCTTTGGTTGCTCGAAGCCTACCGTTTCCAGTCGCTCACTCCGCGTAGTTTCTGCGGCGCGCTGCTCGGATGGATGCTGCCCTACTGGATGCTGTTCGGACACGCCTTCTTCTATAACGAGATGGAGTTGTTCTACCGCCCTTTCAACCAGCTATTAGCTTTCGGAGAAGTCTTTAACTTACAAATCCTTCAACCCTGGGAATTGGCTATACTGGGCTATCTGCTCGTGATGTTTATCGTCAGTGCTGTCCATTGCATCGCTGCCGGATTTGAGGATAAGATACGCACACGTGCCTATCTCCAGTTTTTGATAGACCTGACGCTCTTCCTGTTCCTGCTGATTGCCTTGCAACCGATATATTGCAGTGCCCTGCTGCCTTTGCTTATCATAAGCAACAGCATCCTGATCGGACATTTCTTTGTACTGACCAATAGTAAAAGTTCGAATGTGTTCTTTATCATTTCATTGGTCGGCCTCATCCTCTTATTTACTTTTAATATATGGACGCTTTTGTAGATTCAATGATACAACTCCTCATAGAATGGGGACTTCCGGGATTATTCATCTCGGCTTTATTGGCTGGGAGCATCGTGCCTTTCAGTTCCGAACTGGTATTGGTGGCATTGGTGAAACTCGGCCTGCCCCCGATAGCCTGTCTGATATCCGCCACTCTGGGCAATACAGTGGGCGGAATGACCTGTTACTACATGGGGCGCCTGGGCAAAATTAGCTGGATTGAGAAATATTTCAAGGTAAAGAAAGAAAAGGTAGACAAAATGGTGAAATTCCTGCAAGGGAAAGGGGCATTGATGGCATTCTTCACCTTTCTTCCTGCCATTGGCGAAGTGATCGCCATTGCACTAGGATTTATGCGAAGTAACACATGGCTTACTATTGTTTCCATGTTTGTCGGCAAACTGATACGTTATATCCTTCTCCTGTATGTGCTCGAAAGTGCCTGGGATGCTATGGCGGGGTAGAGGCCTTTTTTAAGTATTAAGTATTAGGTATTAAGTATTAAAGATTGAGTGATGGAAAGAATAATTGAGAGAACCGATGACGGGAGCGCTACTCTGTTTGTTCCGGAATTGAATGAACATTATCATTCAACGAAAGGGGCACGCACGGAGTCTCAATATATTTTCATCGATATGGGGCTGAAAGCCTCTCCTGCCGCTACTCCACGTGTTCTTGAAATCGGCTTCGGGACAGGATTAAACGCTTGGCTCACCCTTGAAGAAGCGGAAAGAAGCAGACGAAATATACACTATACAGGACTGGAACTCTATCCACTAGACTGGCAGACAGTAGAACAGCTAGGGTATATCTCCAGCGATGAGCAGCTTACCATACATCGGAAGCAGACAGCAACCGATGAGCAATTTACCCCGAATGATGAAGAACAACAACCGGCTATCGAATTGTTTAAGCAGCTTCATACATCGCCCTGGGAGAAAGACGTGCAGCTTACGCCACACTTCACCTTACGAAAAATAGAAACGGACGTCAATCAATGGATAACGGGAAAGAAGGAAGAGTCAAAAATGAACAGCACCAACAACAATGCAGTCATTTCTCAATACTCAACTTCCAATACTCCGTTTAATACCATCTATTTCGACGCCTTCGCCCCGGAAAAGCAACCGGAAATGTGGTCGCAAGAACTATTCAACCGCCTCTATGTTTTATTAGATAGAGACGGAATTCTGACTACCTACTGTGCCAAAGGTGTAGTACGCCGAATGTTGCAGACAGCCGGATTCACAGTAGAACGCCTCCCCGGACCTCCGGGTGGTAAACGGGAAATATTACGGGCCCGGAAACAAGAGTAGAAACAAGATAAGATTGAAACCCCGAAACAGAAAAAATCATGAAACAACAACTAAAAGATATGAGAACACTTTTCCTTCTTGGTACCTGCCTCCTGATAGCAGCCTGCACAGGACGTTCCTCCCAGGCAAGTAACGATGACGAGACAAAGCCGGTGATAACCGTCACACTGGAACCGCAACGTTATTTCACCGAGGCTATTGCCGGAGATAAATTCAAAGTAGTCAGCATGGTGCCCAAAGGTTCCAGTCCGGAGACATACGATCCTATCCCCCAGCAACTTGTTTCTTTAGGAGACAGCAAAGCCTATTTCCGCATCGGGTACATCGGTTTCGAACAAACCTGGATGGACCGCCTAATGAACAATACTCCCCATATCCAAGTGTTCGACACCTCGAAAGGAATCGACCTCATACTCAATAATGATGACCATGGCCATGCCCACGGCCACAACAGTCACGACGGCCATATCCACGCCGTAGAGCCACACGTATGGAATTCTACCGGTAATGCTTTAATCATCGCCGGAAACACCTACAAGGCCCTTAGTCAACTGGATAAAGCAAACGAACCATATTATAGAAACCGTTACGATTCTCTCTGTCAGCGCATCCAGCACACCGACAGCCTGATTCGCCGGCAACTCTCCACCCCCGAAGCAGCCAAAGCCTTCATGATTTATCATCCGGCCCTCTCCTACTTCGCCCGCGACTACGGATTGCATCAGATTTCGATCGAAGAAGGAGGCAAAGAACCCTCTCCCGCTCATCTGAAAGACCTGATAGACGTCTGTCAGGCGGAAAATGTAGGCGTTATCTTCGTTCAACCGGAGTTTGACAAACGCAATGCGGAAACCATCGCGCAGCAAACCGGAACGAAAGTGGTCCCTATCAACCCGTTAAGTTATGACTGGGAGGAAGAGATGCTGAATGTAGCCAAAGCCCTTGCGCCGCAAGCTGCCACTAAATAAACGTATAAAGAAAGAACCAATCAAGCCCTTTCCAATGATGAAACCAATAATCGAAATAAAGAATCTTTCTGCCGGATATGACGGTCACACTGTTCTCCACGATGTTAATCTAAGCATCTACGAACGGGATTTTCTAGGTATTATAGGTCCGAACGGAGGCGGCAAAACAACGCTTATAAAGTGCATCCTCGGTTTGTTAAAACCAACCGGAGGGGAAATTATATTCCATACTCCCGAGAAGGCTCCCATAAGAACATCTACGGAAGGGACTTCGACAGAAACATCTGCCAAAAACTCCCACCAAAGTTCTTCCGCGAAATCCCAGCTTTTCCTCGGTTACCTACCGCAATATAGCACCATAGACCGAAAGTTCCCTATTTCCGTGGAAGAAGTGATCCTGTCCGGATTGAGCATACAGAAGTCGCTCACCTCCCGGTTCACTCCCGAACAGAGAGAGAAAGGCAAACAGATTATCGCCCGCATGGGATTAGAAGGGCTCGAAAGCCGCTCTATCGGACAATTAAGCGGTGGACAACTGCAACGTGCCCTGTTAGGACGTGCCATCATCTCGGATCCTGCAGTGTTGATTCTTGATGAACCCAGCACGTATATCGACAAGCGTTTCGAAGCACGCCTTTATGAGTTATTAGCTGAAATCAATAAAGAATGTGCCATTATCCTTGTCAGTCACGACATCGGCACTGTATTGCAACAGGTAAAATCCATCGCCTGTGTCAATGAAACGCTGGATTACCATCCGGACACGGGCGTCACTACCGAATGGCTGGAAAGAAACTTCAACTGCCCCATCGAACTATTGGGACACGGCACACTGCCTCATCGGGTTTTAGGGGAACATCATCACCATCATTAAAGGATACACATATTCAATATCCCAAACATATATATACAGCAACCCAAGTATTAATACCTGAAATCTCAACCATTAACAGCTGATATTACAAGTGTTAACACCTAACGTCCAAGCTATTAATAGTAAACTTCCGTTGTATTAATAGTAAACTTGTTCTTCTCTAACAGGAAAGTTATGATTGACTAAGGATAATCTATAAACGCAAGTTACGTTTATAAAATTGAAAGCTTTGTTTTTATAATTGCAAGTTTCATTTATAAAAACAAAACTTGCAATTATAGTTTATGACTAATGAAAAGGAAGTTTGTTATTAAGGCAAAAGAAGTTCACTAACAGGATAAAGGAAGTTTATCTCTAATACACCAGAGCTTATTTATTAAAGGACTAAAAATAATTTCCTTACTTGCCAACACACAAGTTCCCGCCTTCCGGAAGAGTGAAAGAGATAGTAAATCAGCCCTCCGTTACTTAATATTTCTTACTTTCTTCCTCATTATCCTTACAAATCACTATCTTTGCGACCTCATAATTTGTTTTTAACGAATAAACTACGATAGTGCTAATGAAACAGTACAGAACCGTAAACAACCTTATGGGTTGGCTTACATTCATCATTGCGGCAACCGTCTACTGCCTGACAATAGAACCGACCGCAAGTTTCTGGGATTGCCCGGAGTTCATAACCACCGGCTATAAACTGGAAGTCGGACACCCGCCCGGCGCGCCTTTCTTCATGCTAGTGGCGAATCTGTTTTCTCAATTTGCTTCCGACGTAACAACTGTTGCTAAAATGGTGAATTACATGAGTGCCCTCATGAGTGGCGCCTGTATCCTGTTCCTTTTCTGGAGCATCACCCACCTGGTACGCAAACTGGTTATCACTGACGAAAACAATATCACCAAAGGACAGCTTATCACAGTGATGGGTAGCGGACTGATCGGTGCACTGGTTTATACATTCAGTGACACATTCTGGTTCTCGGCCGTGGAAGGTGAAGTATATGCCTTCTCCTCCCTCTTTACCGCTGTTGTTTTCTGGTTGATTCTGAAATGGGAAGACGTAGCCGACCAGCCGCACAGCGACCGTTGGATTATCCTCATCGCCTATCTGACCGGATTGAGTATCGGTGTGCACTTATTGAACTTGCTTTGTCTGCCTGCCATCGTATTGGTATACTACTACAAAAAAACGCCGAATGCTACCGCCAAAGGTTCGTTAATAGCGCTATTAGGTTCAATGGTGCTCGTTGCAGCCGTGCTTTACGGCATCGTACCGGGTATCGTGAAAGTAGGCGGCTGGTTTGAACTGTTGTTCGTCAACGGACTCGGAATGTCATTCAATTCGGGCGTAGTGGTTTATATCATTCTGCTTGCAGCCGCTCTGATTTGGGGTGTATACGAAAGTTACACCGAAAAGAACAAAGCGCGCATGGCTATCTCCTTTATCCTGACGATCGCTTTGCTGGGTATCCCCTTCTACGGACACGGAGCCAGCAGTATCATCATCGGTATTTTGGTTATTGCCGCACTGGGACTTTATCTTGCTCCGAATGTACAGGCTAAAATCAAAGAGAGATGGCGTATCACCGCCCGCACCATGAACACAGCATTGCTGTGCACCATGATGATCGTAATCGGGTATTCTTCTTACGCACTGATCGTTATCCGTTCTACTGCCAACACTCCGATGGACCAAAACTCACCGGAGGATATATTCACCCTGGGCGAATACCTCGGCCGTGAACAATACGGAACCCGTCCGCTCTTCTACGGCCCTGCTTTCTCTTCGAAAGTGGCACTCGACGTAAAAGACGGCTATTGTATTCCGCGCCAGTCGGAAGCAGGAAGCAAGTTTGTCCGCAAGGAAAAGACTTCTCCCGACGAAAAAGACTCTTATATCGAACTTCCCGGACGTGTGGAATACGAATATGCACAGAATATGTTTTTCCCGCGTATGTACAGCTCGTCACACGCACCACTCTACAAGCAATGGGTAGACATCAAAGGGCATGACGTTCCTTACGACCAATGCGGAGAAATGGTAATGGTGAACATGCCTAACCAATGGGAAAATATCAAATTCTTCTTCTCCTACCAGTTGAACTTCATGTACTGGCGTTATTTCATGTGGAACTTTGCCGGACGGCAGAACGACATACAGGGTAGCGGAGAAATTGAACACGGCAACTGGATCACCGGTATTCCGTTTATCGACAACTTGCTGGTAGGTAATCAGGAACTGCTTCCGCAGGATCTCAAAAACAATAAAGGACACAATGTATTCTACTGTCTGCCGCTGATTCTCGGCTTAATCGGACTCTTCTGGCAGGCTTATCATAGCCAGCGGGGTATCCAGCAATTCTGGGTGGTCTTCTTCCTGTTCTTCATGACAGGTATCGCCATCGTGCTCTACCTCAACCAAACCCCTGCACAGCCCCGTGAACGAGATTACGCGTATGCCGGTTCGTTCTACGCCTTTGCCATCTGGGTAGGTATGGGAGTGGCAGGTATCATCCGTATGCTGCGAGAATACTGTAAGATGCAGGAACTTCCGGCAGCCGCACTGGCTTCAGTGCTCTGTTTGTTCGTCCCCATCCAGATGGCGGGACAGACCTGGGATGACCACGACCGTAGCGGACGCTTCGTTGCCCGCGACTTCGGACAGAACTACCTGATGACCTTACAGGAAAAAGGAAATCCGATTATCTATACCAATGGTGATAATGATACTTTCCCATTGTGGTACAACCAGGAAACAGAAGGCTTCCGTACAGATGCCCGCACCTGTAACCTAAGTTACTTGCAAACAGACTGGTATATCGACCAAATGAAACGCCCAGCCTACGATTCCCCTTCGCTTCCTATCACTTGGGACCGTGTGGAATATGTAGAAGGACAAAATGAATATATTCCTATCCGTACGGAAATGAAGGCTTTCATCGACAGCTATTTCAAACAGGCAAACGAACTGGCTGCACAGGGAGACACTACCATATTATCACTCGTTCACTCCATTTTTGGTGAGAATCCATACGAATTGAAGGAAATCATCAACCGTTGGATGCTCGGTAAGAACGACCAGTTGAAAGAGCTTCTCAAAAAGACTGGAAAAGATATCCAACTGCCGCTTATCCCTACGGACAGCATCGTAATGAAGGTGGACAAAGAAGCCGTACGCCGCTCCGGCATGAAGATACCGGAAGCTCTGGGCGACTCTATCCCCGAATACATGACAATCACCCTTAGAGACGCCAACGGCAACCCGAAACGCGCCCTCTACAAGAGTGAACTGATGATGCTCGAAATGCTTGCCAATGCCAACTGGGAACGTCCTATCTATATGGCAATCACCGTAGGAAGCGAAAACCATCTGGGCATGGGCAACCACTTTATGCAGGAAGGTCTTGCCTACCGTTTCACACCATTCGATACGGACAAACTGGACAGCAAGATAGACAGCGAAAAGATGTATGACAACCTGATGAACAAGTTCAAGTTCGGCGGTATCGACAAACCGGGTATCTATATCGACGAGAACGTGATGCGTATGTGCTACACGCACCGCCGTATCTTCACGCAACTTGTAGGCCAGCTTATCAAAGAAGGCAAGAAGGATAAGGCACTCGCCGCACTCGACTACGCCGAAAAGATGATTCCGTCATACAACGTACCGTACGACTGGGCAAACGGCGCCTTCCAAATGGCAGAATCTTATTACCAGCTGGGACAGAACGAGAAAGCCAACAAGATCATCGACGAGCTTGCCAACAAATCGCTCGAATACATGATCTGGTATCTTAGCCTGAACGATAACCAGCTTGCCATCGCCGGCGAAAACTTCGTGTACAACGCCAGCTTGCTTGACGCCGAAGTCCGCTTAATGGAAAAATACAAATCAGAAGAACTCGCGAAACATTACTCCACGCAACTCGACCAACTTTATAACGAGTACGTGACAAGAATGAAAGGGAAATAAATAGTAAGTATTAAGTATCAGGTATTAAGTATTACCATAGGCTTCCGACATGTTTTCCGCATGGATAATACTTAATACTTATTACTTAATACTTGTTTAACACAGACTCTCATGTTTATAGAACAACCACCTTGGCTTTTCCGGGCGTTGTATCCACAAGCTATCTTCCGGATGGATCCGAATGAACGGGCAGTCTATCTGACTTTTGACGACGGCCCCATCCCTGAAGTAACTCCCTGGGTACTGGAAGTATTGGAAAAGCATCATGTTAAAGCTACCTTCTTTATGGTAGGCGACAATATACGCAAGCACCCGGATGAATACCGGATGGTGGTAGAACACGGACACCGCATCGGTAACCATACCTTCAACCACATCCGTGGATTTGAATATTCTAATCCTGATTACCTCGCAAACGCCAGAAAGGTAGACGAAATTATTCATTCCGATCTCTTCCGTCCGCCACACGGACACATGGGGTTCCGGCAGTATTATACCTTGCGCTATCATTACCGCATTATCATGTGGGATCTCGTAACTCGTGATTATAGTAAACGGATGCGCCCGGAACAGGTATTGAACAATGTGAAGCGCTATGCACGCAACGGTTCCATCATCACTTTCCATGATTCACTGAAGTCTTGGAATAACGGTAACCTGCAATATGCACTTCCTCGTGCCATTGAATTCCTGAAAGAGGAAGGGTATGAGTTCAAGATGTTATAGAAACAACCTTTGAGAAAACAGGAACTTCGAAAAGAACAGAGATTTTTGAAAAAAGTCTCCAATGAGCCCAAAAGCTCCCTGATAAGAAGATAAAAATATAAGCCGAGGTCTTACGCCCCGGCTTTTGTAGTTTAAGGCCTGTTTCGTGCCCGAAATTGGGAGATCACTCCTCTTTCTTATAAGATGTCAGTACAAGCGCATTTCGCCCGGCAAAGGGAAAAAAGAGGGCAAAATAACCGGTATTCAAAAAGTTTCTGATTCACATTACCCTTTCCATCCGTATTTTTTTATACATTTGCAACGGTCTCTTCCGCAGAAAGCCTCCGGGTGGCGAGGGAGAGATGTTTATATTGAGAAGACGTTTACAAGCGTTTGTCATTTATGTTCAAAACTTCGCAAACTTTGACCTATCGGAATGACTAACAGCAACAAAGACGTCCTCCTGATGTGTATTTATATACATCCGTGCCTCACTTTGATAAACAAAGGGGGGCTACGGGTGTTGTACATATCGGCGTGGGCTTTCTGCGTTGTTCGTTCCCGATAATTGGCATTGCGAAGGCCTTGAACATGGAACGGACGAAGGTGAGAGATTCCCACGTATTCTATGCTAATATCCTAATCTCTTATTCCGTTTAACAATAAATTAACTTCTCGTTCTTTTTCCTTTCTATAACTTCTCGTTCTTCATAATATTTGTATGTATTTTGATCATATGGTACTTTCTTCCTGACTAATGCCACTATGATTCTTATGAGTTTGTTCTTGACATTATTTAAAGCCACTTGAGGCTTCTTTCCCTTACTAATCAGTCTTTGATAGTAATCTCTAATTTCGGGATTATATATTTTGGCTATATGAGCTGCTTGTCCTAATAATGATTTAATAAGTTTATTGGCGAAATGGCTTGTATGAGCAGGTGTATTTACACTCGTTCCGGATTGTTTACCAAAGGGGGCAACTCCATAATAGCATGCAATCTTTCTTGGGTCATATCCGAATTTTTTGAAGTTGTTTGTGTAGACCAACATACAGGTTGCGTTTTGCCTGGCTACGCCTTTTATTGAGGTTATAATAGCATAATTTTCTTTCAGTTCCTCATCCGCCTCTATTATGCTATCAATGGCCTTATCGCATTCGGCAATTGTTTTGTTTATCTCCGCAATAAGGTGTTTGCTCTTGCGGTTGATGAAGGATATTGCTTTTGACTTGTTTGATTGTGATTTGTCCTCTTTTCGTAATTCCATTGCCACTCTTTGCCCAACTAGCTTATGCCTATAGAGGAAAAT
This sequence comes from Bacteroides xylanisolvens, assembly GCF_018289135.1. Lineage (NCBI taxonomy): Bacteria > Pseudomonadati > Bacteroidota > Bacteroidia > Bacteroidales > Bacteroidaceae > Bacteroides > Bacteroides xylanisolvens. The sequence continues at coordinate 4,747,856 of NZ_CP072216.1, read as the reverse complement.
CTCCCTTAGTTGCGCAAGGGATTCATTCAATGGTTCAAAGGGTACAACCTTGTCCTGTTGCCTCCATGCGTATTCAGCAATGATTGCTGAGTCCGCCTTATCGTTTTTCACACGCTGGATACCACTGCTATGTTTTATGGCGTAAGCGTTCTCAATCCATATGTCATAGCCTTTTCTGTAAAGCCATTTGCTCAGTCCTATACTACATGAACCTGTGTCTTCTCCACAGAATAGCCATTCCTCAGCAATTGTATTCCAAGCGTTTGTTTTAACCCAATTACATAACTTGCGGTAGCCCGTAGTGTTATTTGGGAAACACCCATACTCACGGGAGCCTATTTCGTTCATTCCACATGCGAGAATTATCGTCGCGTCAAGTTTCTCCTTTGAAAAATCAATTCCAATAAATAATTTTTTCATATTTTTGCTGTACTTTTCTAAGACTGGTAAAAGCTGTTTGAACTCTAAACTCTAAATAGGCTCGCAACCTTGATATTCTATCGGAGCTTTGCAGCTTGGCGGAGAGAGGCCGTTACGTGGGCTAGCCTCAAGTGCTTTCTCTTTTATGGTGTCCTCTTCCCGCCTATCAGTCTTTATCTTAATACAACAAAGATAATAAGACTGATATTTTCCTGATAAGATGCGGAGGTAATTATTCGTCTCGCTTGACTTTTTTAAAATAAATTTCCGACCTCTTATCTATTAACTGCAAACTTAGAGCCTTTTCTATATATTCCTGTCAACAATAGATTGAATTGTCCGCCCAACGGGAATCCGGGGGACACACATAAGCAGAATAGGCACATGATTCATGCGGGACAACTTATTGAACGCACGCTTCACGAACAGGGACGCACCGTCACCTGGTTCGCTACCCAACTATGCTGCACACGCCCCAATGTTTACAAGATATTCCGGAAAGAGAATATCGACATCCACCTGCTCTGGCGCATCTCCTACATCCTCGGCCACGATTTCTTCCGTGATCTGTCCGACAGCATCAACACCGGAAGCTTCCCCAGTGTATCCAAATAGGATACAATTTCGTATCGTTCTTGGAACTATGTTTTCACCCGGTAGTATACTCCTTTCGCATACCTTTGCAGGCATATTAACATATAATCACAAAAGGACATGAAAACGAAAAAACTATTTCTGATTATTACTCTGGTTGTCGGTTGTGCCGTCGGAGCCCATGCGCAAAAGACGGTCTTCAAGTTTCGCGACGCACAGGCACGTGCAGGTGATGCAGTTACTGAAGTTTGTGTCAAACCTACAGTTGTCGAGGTGAAAATACTGGAAGATAAGGGACGGATCAAGGATGAATGGACACTAAGCAAAGAGGAAGTGGAAATCGCCATGAAAGGAGAACTTGACAACATCCGTGCATGGGGGACGTATCTGTCCACCATCAAATACAACTGCGATGTCATCATGGGAGCCACTTTCAAAGTGGAAGATAATGAAAAAACAGGGGGATACACGGTTACAGTAGTAGGTTATCCCGGCATCTTCGTCAACTGGCATCCGGCCACAAAAGAAGATTATGAATGGATACGTCTGCAAAAGTTATCACCCACAGATGGAAAAAGCCAGATAGCGCCCGTCGTTAAGAATAAGAATTAATCACTAAAATATCAATAACAATGAAAAAAGTACTATCAATGGTTGCCGCACTCTTATTGTGCGTAGGAACTCAAGCGCAAATCGTATCATCCAGAAGCGCAATCGTCAAAACAGAGAAGCAAGCCAGCAGCACACAATGGTTCTTGCGTGCAGGTTTGAATATCATGAATTTCTCCGGTGACGGGGCCGAAGGAGCTGATTCAAACATCGGATATAACGCAACATTTGGTTATCAGAAGCCTTTAGGCAGTACAGGAGGATACTGGGGGATGGAGTTTGGACTTGGCTCCCGTGGTTTCAAAGTGGACGACACGAAATGTATGGCTCACAACATACAATATTCTCCGTTCACATTCGGATGGAAATTTGCTGTGGCGGACAACGTCCGTATCGACCCGCATGTAGGAGTCTTCGCTAGTTACGATTACACAAGCAAAATGAAAGAAGATGGAGAAAGCATCAGTTGGGGTGATTATGCAGATTATATGGAGGTTGACTACAATCATTTTGATGCCGGTATGAATATCGGCGTAGGAGTCTGGTATGACCGTTTCAATCTGGATCTCACCTACCAACGCGGATTTATAGATGCATTCAGCGATGCCGACGGATTCAAAACCAGTAACTTTATGATTCGTCTGGGTATTGCCTTCTAAGGACAACCAAACCTCAATAAACCATATTATTTATTCAGCGTCCACGATCTTTTCTTTTCACAAAAAGGGCCGTGGATGCTGTTTTCTTAAAAAGAACGGAATATGATGACCAAACGACAATTTCTGGTAATCTTGTATCTACTGCTAGGAATTATCCCACTAACAGCACAGACTTTCACCGAACAGAAAAAGAGCTATCCTGTCAGTGCAGACGGCAATAAATATGTGGTCAGCGGATTTACCCCTTTCAGCGATATGCAAGACGAAAACATCTACGCTAATGCACTGCTATGGATCGTCAAGAATGTCTGCCCACAGTTACGGGAAGGAATAGCGGAGGTCAACGTACCGGCTAAAAACTTCAGTTGCGATCTGATACTTGCCTCGCAGGCAGACTCAAGCCAAAAGAATACTTACTATTGCAAAGCCCTGTTTCAAGTAAAGGACGGTAAACTGGTCTATTATCTTTCCAATATACGGATAGAGTCATCAGCAGTGATAATGAAAAAAATCACTCCTATGGAGAAGCTACAACCGGACAAGAAAGCATCTCACAAAGAAATCATGGATGATTTCGTACAGGTTGAATCGCAAGTATTGAACAAAATGTTCGACTTCATCATAACGAACCAGCTTTCACCGATTACTCACTGGAATGAAATCAACATCAACAAGCCGGTGAAAGGCATGACGGAAGATGAATGTCTACTGGCTTTCGGCAAACCGCAGACTATTCAAGAATCAAATGGAGAAGTACAATGGATGTATTCCAGCTCGTTCTACCTGTTCTTCAAGGACGGACATGTGGAAACTATTATCAAATAGAGTCTAAAAAACGAATCATCTCAAAATCAAACAATTAAAACAATTTATTATGAAAACAATCTGGAAAGCAACTGTTTGCATAGTTGCAGTATTACTGTCGTTCAGCATTTATTCCTGTGGCGACGACGATGACGACGCTGTCGGTTCACGCGATTTATTGTTAGGAACATGGAATGGAGTGTATTATCTTTCACAAGAATGGGAAGATGGTGAAAAGGTAAGTGACTCTAAAGAAGATTTTGTAAATGGAACCAACCGTTATTCCATAGAGTTCAAGGAAGACGGTACGTATGTAGAAAAAGATGTCTACAACTCCTCCGGAAGTACTAATTATTATCATGGTACATGGAGCTACTCCGGTAATAAGCTGACTCTCATCGACACTGAAGAGGATAATTACACAGAAGTGTGGATAGTGACCACAATGACAGAAAATGAATTAGTCTATGAACTTCGTGAAAAAGAGAAAGAAGACGGAACAACATACGAATATTACGAACAACACGCTTTTACGAGATAATTCAAAGGCGTTATAACATAAAAACTTTCTTTCTTTTTCAGGAAGATAAAATTAAGCAAAGGTTTCTTTGGTGAAAAGAAACCTTTGCTTAATCTATTGGAAAAGCAATTCAACACATCAATATGCCACTGTCAGCGGTGTGCGCAACTTCTGCGCATATTCAGCCATATATTTATTCCAGGCATCCGGAGTCTTAATAGCAGCCTTATCCCAGGCAGAACCCCAATAATAAGTATATTCAGAACCCGGCTCATATTCGCTGATAGCCAAAACGTGACCGTCGGCCCCGCCACGTTCTTTCTTTTCCTTTTCAGAAAGAAAAACCACTTTCGCTTCTTTCACCTGTGCAGGAAATGCAGCACCGACAAATATCTTGCCGTTTGCACCGCTACGATCTGTTGTAGGATCCACGTAAGTGATATAGCCATTGGCAGCATCTGCCACAGTCGCACCGTCCGGTTCACGCAACACAAGTCCGGTAGTCACCGGCATTGCTTCTTTCAGATTGGTATATGAAACAATCGTTTTGTTGAGATAAGAACCTGCATCCAGTGAGATTACACGAGTCTCCACTACATTAGAGTCTCCACGAACTACCAGCGGATTAAATTCCAGCTTCACCGTGAAACGCAGCGGACCATTATCAAGGATTTCCTGTGTACGATAGCAGTAAGGATAGATAATAGTGTCACCCGCCATCAGAGCAGCAACACCGGCACCCAACGTAGGTCCTACGGCATAGCAATCCATGCCATATCCATGATCGATATGGTAAGAGATAGCTTTTTGTAGTTCGGAGGCAGCTTTAGGATCTGTCTTTTTCAATTCAGCTATCTTGGCACGCTTTTCAGGATTCAGTTCTTCCGCATAGAGAGATTCCAGAATCGGCTCCGTTGTGTTGTACTTCGTGAAAAGGTCGTAGCCGAAACCACGCTCTCCGCGGGCTTGCAAAGCAGGGCCATACGCACGGAATCCGCCAAGATCATTCTCCCAGGCAACGTCGTCCAGACGTTCGGGGTAGTACTTACCGCAAGCAACGACATCGAAAGGTGCCGGTGTACCCGGTTGAATAGTGTAAACAGCCGTTCCGTTCGCTTCTACCGTAGCGGGGAAAACAACCTTTTCGTCATACGTCACCTGATAAGGCACTTGCTGACCGTCAACATCAAGCACTACAATCTGCGCTGTATCTGCCAGTTTCAACTTGGCAACAACATCGCTCATCGGCACTTCAACCATCTCCCCCACCCGTTCAAGAGCCAGCGGATTGGTCACTGTGATTGTCATTGACTGTTTACTGTCGGCACAAGAAGCAAACCCTATCAAGACTACAGCAAACAGAATTAATATCTTTTTCATAATTAGTCTACATTGAATGAATAATATATACTTTGCAAATAGAGGCTATTATATCCGCATCTGTTGGATATATAGATCCAACGCATCAGCTATATATATCCAACGTGTTGGATATATATGTTCAACACGTTGGGCATATATGTCCAATAAGTCGGTCCTATAGCTCCTGCAAAGGGAATGATAAAAAATAAGGTGACAGATGAAAAGAGGATGCTCTTTGCCATTCTATCACCTTATCGGAATCTCTTCTATCTTACATTATTTCGGCTGTTTTCCGATATAAGCAAGGATACCACCATCTACATAAAGAACGTGGCCGTTGACAGCGTTAGAAGCTTCAGAAGCAAGGAATACAGCAGGACCTGTCAGTTCTTCAGGATCCAACCAACGACCGGCAGGAGTCTTGGCGCAGATGAATGAATCGAATGGGTGACGGCTTCCGTCTGCTTGTTTCTCACGAAGAGGAGCAGTTTGCGGAGTAGCGATGTAACCCGGGCCGATACCGTTACACTGAATGTTGTATTCACCATATTCAGAGCAGATATTGCGAGTCAGCATCTTCAGTCCACCCTTAGCGGCAGCGTAAGCAGATACAGTTTCACGACCCAGTTCGGACATCATTGAGCAGATGTTGATGATTTTACCAGCACGTTTTTCCATCATAGCAGGAAGAACAGCCTTAGCAACGATGAACGGAGCATTCAAGTCGATGTCGATTACACGACGGAAATCAGCAGCATCCATCTCGTGCATAGGAACACGACGGATAATACCTGCATTATTTACAAGGATATCAATTGTACCTACTTCTTTGGCAATTGTAGCAACCATAGCCTGAACAGCCGGTTCGTCTGTCACGTCGCATACATAACCGTGAGCTTTGATACCTTTTGCAGCGTATGCAGCCATTCCTTTGTCTACCAACTCTTGATTGATGTCGTTAAAACAAACTTTAGCGCCTTGTTCTGCGAATGCAGAAGCAATAGCAAAACCGATACCATAAGAAGCACCTGTAACGAGCGCTACTTTACCTTCCAAAGAAAAATTCAAATACTGATTCATAATTCTTTTTATTATTAAATTAGGAAAACTATTGGATTTGTTATTTCAAATCTGTAATCAACGAGAAGTCCTGATCGCCATAGTCGAGGTTCTCACCACCCATTCCCCAGATAAAGGTATAGTTGTGGGTAGCAGCAGCCGAGTGGATAGACCATTCGGGCGAAAGAACAGCCTGATCGCCTTTCATCCATACGTGACGTGTTTCGCCTACCTCACCCATAAAGTGGCAGATAGCATGATCTTCGGGAATCTCGAAATAGAAGTAGGCTTCCATACGACGGCTGTGTACGTGGGCCGGCATCGTATTCCAGACACTTCCCGGAGCCAGTTCCGTCATACCCATCTGCAACTGGCAGGTGGGCAACACCTGATTCACCAGCATCTTATTGATATTACGGTGGTTGGAGCCTTCCAAAGAACCCATTTCAGCTACTACGGCATCGGCTTTCGTCACCTTACGGTCGGGATAATTGCGATGTGCAGTCAGTGAGTTGAAGTAGAATTTGGCAGGATGAGCAGCGTCTTTGCTTTCGAAAGTCACTTCACGGTCGCCCGAACCCAGATAAAGAGCTTCTTTATAGTCCAGTTCGAACTCCGCGTCGCCTGCTTTCACAATACCGGGACCACCAACATTGTAGATACCCATTTCGCGACGGGTAAGGAAGAACGGAGCTTTCAGCGGATCGATTGCTTCGAGCGTCAGCACCTCTCCTACCGGCAGCGCACCACCTACCACCATACGGTCGTACATGGAATATACCATATTTACTTCATTGGGGACAAATATCTTTTCAATTAAGAAATCTCTGCGGATTCTTGTAGTATCATAACTTTTTGCATCTTCAGGATGCGCAGCATAGCGAATTTCATAGTTCGTTTTCATACCTTATTTATTTATAGTTATTGAATAAGTTCTCTTTCTACGTACACTTCGTTTACGTACACGATGCAAAAATAGCAAAAGAAAACGGGTTTACCTTGCAATTTTGTTCCAATTATCCACCAAAAATGTCCAGAATCTGTGCAATGTACACTTTTTTAACGAACTATAATACGATTTGGGAGAGATTTCTACCTAATACAGTTTGAACCTTCTATAATAAAATACAAGCTATTCAACGACCAACACGATAAGCATTAAAATAGTCAATATAACGAATAAAATAAGATTAATGAATTCTATATACGCTGATCCCCTATATACTTCAATTTTATAAGGATATACAAAAACGGGCTCAGTTGTAATTCTTGGGGGATTAAGTTTAGTCAATTCCCTTCATGCATATACCTTTGCTAGCCTAAAAAGGAAGAAGCTCATATCCACTACTCCTCTAAATGATGCCCTAAATGCTTTGATTTTAGCATTAAATGCTTCCGCTGCTGCATTTGTACTCCTGTTCACAAAGAAGTTCAGAATCCTTTCATAATGATTCTCAATAGAGTTTGCTACTGTTGTGAATGTATCGTATCCATATTCTTCAATCTTATTATACCATAGTGCCAGCTTTGCTCTTGCTACATCCTTGTCATAGTTTGTGGAAAAGATCTTTCCCAACTCCAATGAGTAGTAATATACGTGCTTAATATCTTCAAACTGCTTGAAAAGTAATTCTGCCCTGATTTTCTGACTCTTGGTCCATTTATCAGGTGATTTAAATAATAAATATCTGCTTCTGGCCAATAATTGCCTGAGTGTATCTCCGTTTTCGAGTTCTTCTGCTTTATATACTTCCCCCTTCTCTTTTGCCGCTTTCATAGCTTTATTCTCCTCTTTTATCACTTGCCATCTATATGTAATGCGCAACTCTTGTACAGCTTCGTATACAAGTTTTTGTACATGAAACCTATCAATCACCTGCATGGCACGTGGAAAGCACGTTTTGGCAATCTTTTGCATGCTCCCGGCCATATCCAGTGTAATTTCTTTGACCTGATTACGCAGCTCCTGTGGCATCTTTGTAAGTACCGCAATGATATCATCGGTTTTAGTGCCCTGAATTACAGCTATAATAGAACCTTTCCTACCTCGCTTATCTCTATTTATTAAGATGGTATAAAGATCTCCCTTACTTAAAGCCGTTTCGTCAATACATAGGTGATAACCCATATTCTTTGGATAAAGGATATACTCTTGGGCATGTGCTCTCTGATCCCAATTCTGGAAGTCACTCAGGTGGTCTTTATATTGGCTTTGAAGCTGTTTGCCATCCATACAGTAATGCTCAGCTACACTTTGGCAGCTAACGGCGTGATTATCTAAGTAATTCTTTTAAAAAAGCACCGAACTCAGCGGTTATGCGAGTACCGGTGGCTACCAAACTCCAGTCACGACTATATGTCTGCCCAGTGGATGGATCTTCCCAGCGACGACGCTTGATACGTAAATAAACGGCTTTACCACGGATAGGGAAGTCCTGAACTTCAATCTCAGGGAGGAAACCTTTTGAGTGAAGATGGAGATCAGAGTACTCAGCAGGAATAGTGGCTTTCTCCTCTAGATAAAGAATAAAGCAAGTATCCTGAGAAACATGATTGACTAGGGTAAAGTAATCAAGGATTCCTGAAGGCAAGAACAAGCTTAAAGAAGCAACAGGATCAATCGTTTGGGAAGAGGATGTTTTCATGATGCAAAAATAAGAATTTTAACGCAATCCCCCAAGGTTTCAGACTGAGCCCAAAAACGACGACTTCAGAGTCACGAAAGAAAAACCCCGAAAGATGTCTCTTTCGGGGCTTTTCTTCGTTGGACTACCAAGATTCGAACTTGGACAAACAGAACCAAAACCTGTTGTGCTACCATTACACCATAGTCCAAACTTATGTGCTTTCTGTTAAAAAGCGGTGCAAAGATAGAGGTTTGCAAGCAAACCTCCAAATATTTCGTTCACTTTTTTACATTCTATCGAGTGAATCGTGCATTATTACTTTGCAATCAGCAAAAAATAGTTCTTTTTACCGCGCTGAACAAGCAGATATTTTTCATCGAGCAAGTCAGCAGTTGTGATTACCTGATCAAAGGCCGTTAGTTTCTCTTTGTTCAATGAAACGCCACCGCCTTGAACCAACTTACGCATCTCACCTTTCGAAGCAAATACAGCCGCATTATCGACGAACAAATCTACTGCCTTCACTCCTTCTGCCAACGCATCACGGGAAATCTCAAATTGGGGTACTCCTTCAAATACAGCCAGCAATGTATCCTCGTCCAATTTGCGCAAAGCGTCGGAAGTAGCATTACCAAACAAAATATTGGATGCGTCAACCGCTGCGTTATAATCTTCTTCCGAGTGAACCATCACAGTTACTTCTTTAGCCAGACGTTTCTGAAGGAGACGCAAGTGCGGAGCAGCCTGATGTTCGGCAATCAGTGCTTCAATTTCTTCTTTTTCGATAGAAGTGAAGATTTTGATATAACGCTCGGCATCGGAGTCGCTTACATTCAGCCAGAATTGATAGAACTTGTAAGGTGAAGTATAGCGAGGGTCCAGCCAGATATTTCCGGATTCTGTTTTACCAAACTTACCGCCGTCAGCTTTTGTAATCAGCGGGCAAGTCAGTGCGAACACCTCTCCCCCATTGGTACGGCGGATCAATTCGGCACCGGTAGTAATGTTTCCCCATTGGTCAGAACCACCCATCTGAAGCTTACAGCCCTTTGTTTCATACAAATGAAGGAAGTCATATCCTTGAAGCAACTGATAAGTGAACTCGGTAAATGACAATCCATCACGCGCTTCACCATTCAGACGGCGTTTTACAGAGTCTTTTGCCATCATATAGTTCACAGTAATGTGCTTACCTACTTCGCGAGCAAAATCGAGGAAAGTGAAATCTTTCATCCAGTCATAATTGTTCACCAGTTCGGCACGGTTAGGCACATCCGACTCGAAGTCGAGGAACTTGGCAAGCTGTTTCTTGATACATGCCTGATTGTGACGCAATGTTTCCTCGTTCAGCAGGTTACGTTCTGCTGATTTTCCGGAAGGGTCTCCAATCATACCTGTAGCGCCACCGATCAGTGCCAACGGCTTATGACCGCAGCGTTGGAAATGACGAAGGATCATCACTCCACAAAGGTGACCAATGTGTAGCGAATCAGCAGTCGGGTCGATACCCAAATAGGCAGTCACCTGCTCTTTGCTTAACAACTCTTCTGTTCCCGGCATGATGTCCTGCAACATGCCACGCCATCTCAATTCTTCTACAAAATTCATCGTATTACTCTATTAATTAGTTGTTTTTTATTGTATTTCAATCCCATGTGCGACAAAAGTACGACTCTTTCTCGGAAGATACAACTCTTATGCCCTAAAAAAGACATTTTGGATATTTCGGCGGATCGTCTCACGCAACACTTCCACTTCTACCCCACGCACTTTGGCTGCCCGACACAGGATATCTTCAATATCAAGCGAACTGTTGTCCGTTTCCAGAAACAACCGTTCGTCGGGTACTGTCTGCATCGTTTCATCAGAATAATACTCTCCCAAAGAAAGATAAAAGCCCTTCTTTAGCAACTGCACCGCCTGCTCCGTTTTTCCACGGAAACCATGCCATATCCAAGCTTGTTGGGGACGAAATTCTTTTTTCACTGCTAACAGCTCGTCCATTGCTTTCACGCAGTGGATAATCAACGGCAAACCATACTCTTCCGACAGCCTCACCTGCGCTTTAAACACCGTTAACTGAAGTTCCATTGAAGCTACTGCCAATTTATCCAATCCCGCTTCTCCTACGGCGACAAACTGCTTTTTCCGCAACTGCTGCTTAAGATAATCCAAAAGCTGTCCGGCATTATGCTCTGTCAACTCCCAGGGATGAATGCCGACAGAATAATAATATCCCCTATCCACTTCCACATCTCCTGCGAAAGGCATATACAATGGAGAGTCCGCCAACAGCGGATAATTCACGATAGATTTTCCCAGAGAATCGGCCTCCAGTTTATGAGTATGAATATCCAAAATGTCAGTCACATTCTTTTTCATCTTCTATTTCTCATTTTAGTTGCTTCAAGGTACGGGATCATAGCCGGAGCCACCCCAGGGATGGCATCGCAAAATGCGCCGCACAGCGAGATAAAGCCCCTTTACGGGACCGTGTTTCTTAATTGCTTCGACGGCATAAGCCGAACAAGTTGGCGTGAATCGACAAGAGGGAGGAGTAAGAGGCGAAATACAAACCCGGTAAAAGTAGATGGGAACAAGCAACAAGAAAGAGAATACTTTCCTCAAAATTCCCGTTACGAATACCCACAGGGCAGATATCCGGGAGTTACGAGGTTTCATGAGGATAGTTTTTCAGAGATGCGCGCAAGCGCTATTTTCATCTTTTCTTCCAATTCGGAAGTTGCAATAAGCTCGTCCGACAGATAGATAAAGGCAACGGCTAACCGCTGCTCCCGGCGTTGCAATTCGTCCACCAGGAGAGATTTGTTCTTCCGGTAGGCTTCGCGTATCTGACGTTTCACACGGTTGCGTTTCACCGCTCGTTTAAAACGACGTTTCGATACACTGATTAATATAGAAGCAGGAGCCTCGCCCTGCTCAACAGGCATATATACAACGCGTATCGGAAAGATGGAAAACGACTTCGAAACGCCGCCTTCAAACATCTTTCCGATCAAAATTTTACTATTCAGCCTTTCGGCTTTACACAAAGTATATATACCCACTCTGTTTATTTATTGTTTTCTCTGATAAACATATCAAGTGCGGCAGTCATTGACGGAGCCTGCACCGTAGGAGCTTCAAGGTCCAGACGGAGACCTGCGTCACGTACAGCCTGTGCGGTAGTAGAGCCGAAAGTGCCGATCTTAATCTCTCTCTGATTAAAATCAGGGAAGTTCTTCTTCAATGAAGTCACTCCGGCAGGGCTGAAGAACACTAACATGTCATAATCAAACTCCTCGTCCGGTGTAAAGTCGTTGCTCACTGTACGGTACATCACAGCTTCTGTATGCTGAATGTTATTCTTGTCGAGCAAGTTTTTCACATCGTCATTGTGTACGTCTGACATCGGAACGAGATATTTCTCCGTTTTATGCTTCACAATGGAAGGTATCAGGTCCTCAATCTTTCCGGTAGCTCCGAAGAAGATCTTACGCTTGCGGTATTGCACATATTTCTGAATATACAATGCAACAGCTTCCGTCACGCAGAAATACTTCATCGTTTCGGGAATTGTCACGCGCAATTCAGTACACAAAGTGAAAAAATGGTCAATAGCATGGCGCGAAGTGAATATTACGGCAGTGTGGTCGAGAATCGAAATTTTCTGTTGCCGAAATTCTTTCGCCGAAAGACTTTCAACCTTAATAAATGGTCGGAAATCTATTTTAACGCCATACTTTTCAGCTATGTCGTAATAGGGAGATTTCTCTGACGCAGGCTTAGGCTGCGACACTAGTACTTTTTTAATTTTCAACGTCCTAAAATTTTATTAGCAAAATATTGTTCATTTGAATCATACCTTGATAGAGTAGCAAACAAGGTACTATTTCAAGAGCGCAAAAGTACAAAATTAATAGGAAAAGCCCGCTAAATTGATGAAAAAAAAGCTTTATCCACTTATAAAACATCAATATTTTAGTGAAAATTAAAATAATAGCCCCAATTATGACCAAATTTGTGAGACTTAAATCAAAATAAACTAGAAAAAGAACGAATGGAAAGAGGGCAAATCCGACATAATATATGAGCGCAGAATAGGATTCCAGCCATATATTTGTCTTATTTTTATCAAAAAACGTCCACCCAAGAAACATGTAAATCAGCCATTTTAGTAAGAAATAAGCAAGGCAGAATCCAACGTAGATACCCAGCAAAAGGAGGGGGGATACCCGGTTCATCAAAGCAGGGCATGTATCATGAAAATAATTGAGAAATGTGATACCCGACAAGACACAAGTCTGCAACACAAGCACAAGGAGATAACGCACATCGGCTGCCGTAGAACTATCAAAAATACTCGTTCGTTCACGGTGCAATACAAAGTCTTTCACCTGTTGGGAGAGAAATTTCTTTCCGCGCGCCAAGGCTATGGAGGAAAGAAAGAAGCAAGCCAGCAAGGTCAACGCAATGGCATCGTCCGTGCGGGGAGAGTAGGAGATAGGTGTCCCCTCAAAGCCGGAATCAACTTCTTGCACAGCATGAAGATCAACCAACTGCAGACTATCAGTGTCCGCCTTTGCCGGACTAGTCTGGTTCTGCCGAAGAAGGGACAGCGTATCCGCACTTCGGGAACTTAGTGTGTCGCCTATCATATCGCTGCAAATTTACGAATGGAAATGTCCCATACAGGAGTTTCATAAAGCAATTGAACCGCTTCTTCCGGCGTCTGCGCCACTTTCCATATATCGCCATGCTGCCGGCGCATAAAGTTCTCATCAATAGCTTTTTCAAGCATTTCGAGGAGTGGATCGAAGAATCCGTTTATATTGAGGATTACAATCGGATTGAGATATAATCCCAATTGTTTCCAGGTAATAATCTCCAGCAGTTCTTCAAGGGTACCGCATCCACCGGGCAAAGCAATAATACCATCGCTCAAATCTGCCATCTTCCGCTTGCGTTCGTGCATGGATTCTACTTCAATCAGTTCTGTCAATCCCGTATGATGCCAGTTTTGCTCCACCATAAAACGAGGAATCACACCTGTCACCTCACCACCATTTTTCAATACAGCATCTGCCACAGAACGCATCAGGCCAATACTTCCGGCTCCATTTATCAAACGAATACGGTGTTCGGCAAGCAAACGCCCGAGAGTATCGGCTGCTTGGAAATAAACAGCGTCTATCTTGGTACTGGAAGCGCTATATACACATACGGAATTTATCTGATTCATCTTCATCACTATCCATTATTATATCGAGAAGGCAAAATTACGAAAAAATTCCGTTATTCACATTCAACTTAATCAGAGATCATTTTTATCTCTACATTTATCTATCCCTATAAAAAAAATCTTGGACTCCTTATCCAGAAGTCCAAGAACCTTTCTCACAAAGAATACATCTATCACAGATATCTCATCTACTAACAGGTGTATCAAATTGTTGCTGAATGAACTTTATTATTCGAATCATAAAATCATTCGAACACCCTACCAGTAGTATTCAGCATACAATTTAAAAAAGTGATTTTAATTCTACGTTTCAATATACCTTTATGCGCCTTTCACAAGGTTTATTAAGCCCACGGATAGAATTTACCGATCTTTCCCCTTTCGGTCATCTAATCGCCATTTCAGCAATGCGCCATATATTTCAACAGCGGGGCTTCATCAGTTAATGATTTAGGTATATCATCATTATGTTAGTTGCAAATAATATATATTTCAAAGATTTATTCTAATTCAAAATCTCCGGTAAAGGCCTCCTCCGAAAGCTGTATTTCCAAGATATATTTACCTTTTTCCTCACCAGCAAGATCGACATAAACCTTATTTACATTTAAATCAGTAGAAGTATAAACAACTTCTTCTGTTTCTGCATCTTTTATAATAACAGTCACAACAGGAACAGTAGAAAGAAGATCAATAGACAATAATGAGTTTTCAATAAAAGCTTCAGGAGTAACAGGAATAGACCGATGTTGTACCTTAGTTTTATTTTTCAATCTGATTTCACGCGCAGATATCATTTCATCTGCAAAGGAAAACGTACTCACTTGAAGTAAAACAGCCAACAATAAAAAAGGTAAGAATTTAGCTTTCATAATAAATGGGTTTAAAATTTCGCTTCAAAAATACACAGATGAAGCAAAAGAAACGATTATTATGTGGTAACAATGGTAACAGACATTCATTAAAAAATAAAACAAGCAAAAAGTTCGTATCACATCTCACTGATTATCAACACCAAACACACGCTCAAAAATTTGTGCATCCATTTTATTCTTTATGCGATTTTTACGTGTTTTAAGAGCATCTGATGTGGCATCCATTAACTCCATTACAACAGTTTTTGAGCAACAAAGTAATGAAAGAACACAAAAAAACACATCATCACCAGTTAAAGCAGGATAACGTTCTTTTAAGTTCATCATCACATCAACAAATGCATTAGAAATATCAGAACGTATTTCCTTCCTCAAGCTACGCATCACCAATAACTGTTTAGGAGTTGCTCTCTCCAACGCTTCCAATTGATCGTAGCAATCAGTTGTTTTAAGTACTGATATACATAATTGAATCTGTTGTTCGGTCAATTCCGATCTTTTCTTATCTATATGTTCCTTATTAGATTCAGAAAGCTCTTCTTCTTTTAACAGCATAGTATCCACTCGTTTTTGGGTCAATTCATGCTGTAGAGCTATATAATGCTTTTTCCTTTTTCTGTCGTTCCACATAAAACAGAAAACACATATAATCATTAAAGAAGAAAATGCAGTAATCAAACTAAAAATTAGCGTTCTAGTATGCTCTGACAATAATCTTTTATGCTCTTCCAGTTGATGTTTATCCATAAGGCGGTTTAGCTCCTCATTATCAGTCATAATCTGCATAGAATCATAAAGTATCTTATAAGCATCCATATTCTCTGTTGCAGTTTTCCACTCTCCCTTTCTCTTCGCTATCTGATACATACCATCATAACAAACGGCCTTTCCATAAATATCAAGCTCATCCATGTTCTTACTAAAAAAATAACTGGCAGAATCTAGTTTATTCAGATTCAACATAATTTGAGCCTTTGACAAACAAGTATTAATAGCATCCTGCCCCTGTAATAGAATTGCTTTCGACACAAATTTATCTGCTTGAATATAATCCTTTTTCTCACTATAAACCATAGCTAAATCGTGATAAAGAGCTCCTATCAAACTAGAATCTTGATCTGCCAATGCACAATCAAGAGCTTGTTGATAATAATATAATGCACTATCCTTTTCATTTTGCAATAAAAACACACGCGCAATCCCTCTCATCGGATATGTCTGTTCATCTTTGCCTTTCAATATCTGATAAGCCGCACGATAGTTTTCTATTGCTACATTGTACAAACGATCCTCTTCATAACATTCTGCAAGATTATCATAAATCATTGCTAAGAATTCATTCCTAACAGGCATCAATCGAATTGCCGTCAGATATTCTTCGACGGCAAATGAGGCATATCCTTTCTCGCTATAAATAGCTCCCCAGTAATAATGAGCCTTTGCAGCACGCAGACTTTTCTTCTTATCGCCATAATAGTCAACAGCCGTTTTTATCAACGAATCATCCTCTAAAGCAATATAGTTTTTATGCCGTGCCTGTGTGAGCAGTAGCGCATAAAGCGTCCGGTCAGCACGTGGCATCTTCTGTGGATAAGTAATTGATTCCAAAATAGACAAAGCACTATCTGGATATGTCTCCATTAATGAATCAGCGCATAATAACAATTGATTCTTCACTGAAGGAGAGGAACAGGAAGAAAGAGAGACAGACATAAAAATGCTACCTACGCTGACAAGTAAAATAGAGAACACCAATAAATAGCGTTTAGAACAACAACATCTTGTTTTCATTTAGCAGTCTGTTTTATTTTACGATACAAAAGTAGCAATTTCCGATAAAACATACTTAGTAGCCAAAAAACATTTATTTAAATATAACTTATTTAAAATCAAGAGCCACAACCTCATATCCTACTAGAAGGAGTTGAGATTGTGGCTCTTATCGAATGAGCCAAGCTCGCTTTCAGACTGTTTTACAGACCAAAAGCAGCTTTAATTTTATCTACGTAGTCGAGTTTCTCCCATGTAAAGAGTTCCACTTCCACTGTTTTATCTCCTTCGTAACGAGAAGAAAACTTCTTCGTTATCACTTGCGGTTCACGTCCCATGTGACCATAAGCGGCTGTTTCCTGATAAATAGGATTACGAAGTTTCAGACGTTCTTCGATTGCTTTCGGGCGAAGATCGAACAACTGATCGATAACGCGGGCAATCTCACCATCCGTCATGTTGACGTGGGAACGGCCATAAGTATCTACAAAAATATTGATCGGACGAGCCACACCGATAGCATAGCTCACCTGTACAAGCATTTCATCTGCTACACCTGCCGCAACCATATTCTTTGCGATATGGCGTGCTGCATAAGCTGCACTACGGTCTACCTTGCTAGGATCTTTTCCGGAGAAAGCACCACCACCGTGAGCACCTTTACCACCATAAGTATCAACGATAATCTTACGACCTGTCAAACCGGTATCTCCGTGAGGACCACCAATTACGAACTTGCCCGTAGGATTCACATGATAAATGATTTTATCATTAAACAGTGCCAACACTTTATCGTGATGGATAGAAGCAATGACACGAGGCATCAGAATTTCAATCACATCACGGCGGATGATAGACAGCATTTCTTCGTCAGCTTTCAGCTGGGCGGCTTGAGAATCATCTTCCGGTTGGATAAAGTCATCATGTTGCGTAGAAACAACGATTGTATCGATGCGAACAGGAGTTCCGTTGTCATCATATTCGATAGTAACCTGGCTTTTGGCATCGGGGCGGAGGTAAGTCATCACCTTTCCTTCACGACGAATGTCGGCCAGCACTTGCAGAATGCGGTGTGCCAGATCAAGAGAAAGCGGCATATAGTTTTCCGTTTCATTGGTAGCGTAGCCAAACATCATACCCTGGTCGCCTGCACCCTGTTCCATCGGGTCCTGACGCTCTACACCACGGTTGATATCGGGACTTTGCTCATGAATAGCGGAAAGTACGCCACAAGAGTTACTTTCGAACATGTACTCTCCTTTGGTATAACCGATTTTCTTAATCACTTCGCGCGCGATGAGCTGGAGGTCAACGTACGCTTTTGTTTTCACTTCACCCGCTAGCACCACTTGTCCGGTAGTCACTAGTGTTTCGCAAGCTACTTTCGAACTGGGGTCGTAAGCCAACAGTTTGTCAAGCACGGCATCCGATATTTGATCGGCCACCTTGTCGGGGTGTCCTTCTGACACCGATTCGGATGTAAATAAGTATCCCATCTTTTTAAATTAAGAATTAAAAATTGAAAATTAAAAAATGAGAGAGAGTAGGAGAGGCGAGTGCTGCAAAGGATAAACCGAAAGGCGTCAATCAGACGTGTTTTAGCATTTTTTTCCGTGGTTGCAAGCTACTCAAATCTGTCCACACTTTCATTTCGGTTGCAAAGATAAAGAGATTTCGGAGATAATGAGTATCTTTGCCACGTATTTAACACATAAATAGATTTATAATGATTCTAAATAAGAAATTAAAAACGCTTTTGGTGCTGGCTCTTTATATAGGCTTCACGATTGCCATCTATGCCATTGTCTGCCATTTCATCGATAAGCCGTTTCAGGAGATTCATTTGCTGTATGCAGTATTGATAGGATGCATTGCCTATTTACCGGTATTTATTGCGGAGAAAAAGAAGAAGTAAGCTCCTTCATCGTTTTTCCAAGTACCGGATGCACTAATCCGGGAGCAATTTCCGCCAGTGGTTTCATGACGAAGTCACGTTCTGCCATCAACGGATGGGGGAGGATCAACTTTGCTCCTGAAGGAGAAGTGGTGGAAAGTATCAAATCACCATAAAGCAACAGATCAATATCAATCAGGCGGTCGCTATATATGCCGTTGACGGATTTCTTCGTACGTCCCAATTCCTGTTCAATCGCCTGCGTTCTCTGTAAAACGTCTATGGGAGCCAATTCGGTATCTACACAAACCGCCGCATTCAGGAAACTGTTATCGGAAGAAAATCCCCAAGGAGCAGTAACGTAAAAAGCAGACAGGGAAACTATTTTCCCTACCTGCTCTTCTATTTTTTGCACGGCATCCCGAAGATTTTGTTCTTTATCCCCAAGATTAGTGCCGAGTCCCAGATAAACTTTTGCCATTATTTGTCCAAAATCAGCATTGCATCTCCATACGTGCCGAAACGGTAACCTTCTTTCAATGCTACATGATAAGCATCCATCACCTGGTCATAACCACCAAAAGCAGCTACAATCATCAGTAAGGTAGAAAGTGGCATGTGGAAATTGGAAATCATTGAATTGGCTACGGTAAATTCATACGGAGGGAAGATAAACTTGTTAGTCCATCCTTCAAATTCCTTGAGATGTCCGTCAGTGCTGACTGCACTTTCAATAGCACGCATCACTGTCGTACCTACCGCACATACATTTCTACCGTTATCTTTGGCACGATTCACGGTTTTCACCGCCATTTCGTTTACAAACATTTGTTCCGAATCCATCTTATGCTTCGTCAAGTCCTCTACGTCGATGTCGCGGAAGTTACCCAGACCAGCGTGCAAAGTGATATATGCAAAGTCCACACCTTTGATTTCCAGACGTTTCATCAACTCACGGCTGAAGTGCAAACTAGCAGTCGGAGCAGTCACCGCACCCTCGTTCTTTGCAAAAATAGACTGGAAGCGTTCAGCATCTTCCGGTTCTACGGGACGGTTGATAATAGAATGGGGGAGTGGAGTTTCACCCAGAGAATACAGTGCCTTTTTGAACTCGTCATGAGGTCCGTCATAAAGAAAACGGAGCGTACGTCCGCGAGAAGTGGTGTTATCAATCACTTCAGCCACCATTGAATCGTCCGGCCCGAAATACAGCTTGTTACCGATACGTATCTTACGTGCCGGATCGACCAATACGTCCCACAAACGAAGCTCTTCATTCAACTCACGCAACAAGAATACTTCGATACGAGCACCTGTCTTTTCCTTGTTACCATACAAGCGGGCAGGGAATACCTTCGTATCGTTGAATATAAACACATCTTTATCATCAAAGTAGTCCAACACATCTTTGAACATCTTGTGCTCAATCTTACCTGTATTACGATGCAATACCATCAAACGAGACTCATCCCTATATTTCATAGGATGTAGAGCGATCTTATCCTCGGGTAACTTAAATTTGAATTGTGATAATTTCATATCTATTCCTTATTACGTTAATTATTTTCTTCCTCATTTTCTATCTCCTGTCCGTCGATCCACTCTTTAAAGTGTTCGGGATTCAGACAGTCTTCCAACCGGACATCACCTACACGGGTACGGATCAATCCTGTCAGGTGAGCTCCGCTATGGAGTGCTTCGCCGATGTCGCGGGCCAAGGCGCGGATATAAGTCCCTTTGCTGCATACGACACGGATTTGAATCATCGGTTCCGGATCATCCAGGCGACATTCCAGCAATTCAATCTCGTCGATAACAAGCTGTTTTGCTTTTAGTTCGACTTCTTCTCCTTTCCGGGCCAGTTCATAAGCACGCTTGCCGTCTACCATACAGGCAGAGAAGGCAGGGGGGACCTGATCGATGGCACCGATAAAGTGCGTCAGCACTTCTTCCACCAGTTCCCTTGTGATATGCTCGGTAGGGTAGGTGGCATCTATTTCATGTTCCAAATCGTATGACGGGGTAGTAGCGCCCAAGCGCAACGTTGCTACGTACTCCTTCGTATGATATTGAAACTCTTCTATTCGTTTGGTTGCCTTGCCTGTACATACAATCATCACCCCTGTTGCAAGAGGGTCCAGTGTTCCGGCATGCCCGACTTTTAGTTTTTTCACTCCGATCCGACGGCAAATATGATAGCGGGCGTGCCCTACTACTTTAAATGAAGTCCATCCGAAAGGTTTATTGAAAAACAGTACTTCTCCCTTTTTAAAATTCATCAGCCAATTTCTAAGTTGTATCCAAGCAGCAGCATTACCAGAATGGTTCCGCCAACAATAATTCTATACCAGCCAAACGCCTTAAAGCCATATTTCGTAACAAAGCTAATAAAGAACTTGATAGCCAGCAAAGCAACGACAAAAGCCACCACATTACCGATAATAAGTGCCGGCATGTTGTTGACAAGAATCTCG
Organism: Bacteroides xylanisolvens; assembly: GCF_018289135.1. Taxonomy (NCBI): domain Bacteria; kingdom Pseudomonadati; phylum Bacteroidota; class Bacteroidia; order Bacteroidales; family Bacteroidaceae; genus Bacteroides; species Bacteroides xylanisolvens. The sequence goes on along the minus strand of NZ_CP072216.1, from coordinate 4,726,947 downwards.
GTGCCACCATCCAGGAAGAGTTTCAACACCTTGTAACCGGTTGCCGCAAACATAGTTGGCACGGCAAGAAAGAATGAAAATTCGGCAGCATCCTTACGAGTCAGCTTCTGGGCCATACCTCCGACAATGGTAGCCATCGAACGGGATACTCCCGGTATCATAGCAATACACTGAAACAAACCGATATTGAATGCCTTTTTTTCAGTCAGCACGGTATCTTCACTTCCCTTCGAAAAAATCTTATCGCAAAACAGCATGAATATACCACCGATTACCAGCATCACTGCCACTATCGCTACACTTTCCAGCATCTCGTCTATCTTATCGCTAAACAGGAAACCCAAAATTGCAGCAGGAATAAAAGCAACCAGCAGTTTCCAGTAAAAATCGAATTTATGCAGAAAACACTTCAAAGCGGAAGCGCCTGCAGGAGCCGGTGTATGGTTCAACCGGAAAAAGCGTTTCCAGTAAAGGCAGACAACTGAAAGAATTGCGCCAAACTGAATAATTACAGTAAATGCTTTTACAAATTCTGTACTTTCTACTCCTAATATGTTTTGTGTAATAATCATGTGTCCTGTAGAAGAAACCGGTAGAAACTCTGTCAACCCTTCTACAATAGCAATAATAATCGTCTCAAATGTTGTTAAATCCCCCATCTTTATTCTTCTGTTTTTTGTGTTTTAGGTTTGCGTAATACAGCGTAAATCATAGACAAGAAGCCAAACAGGCAAACGACTGGCGCTACCTTGATTCTGCGTACACTGAAAATATCGGGTTCAAAAGAGGTTTCGGACGATGTAGGTCCCGTCATCAATAGAAAGCCGATAATAACAATCGCCATCCCTATCGCGAGCAAGATAAAGTTCACTTTATCAAAGGCAAATTTCTGCTTGTCAGACATAGTTTATTTAATTACAAATTACTAATTTCAATCATTCCCTTAATCTATCAGTCGGTTGTTACGGATGCTAATCACACGCAAACACAGGTTTGCCGTCAGCCATTCGCCATCCGCTAAATATAGTACAGGCTGTTTGCTTTCATTCTCAAGTATTTATTCATGGAGAAATAGGCGCATAGCCACGTTATTACAATTCCAAACGCCAATACGCTTGCACAGACTATCAACATGACTTCAGGCGTGATGACCTGAAGCAATTCCTGTTCGTACGTCACGGCACAATAAGCGGTCCCCATCAATATGGAATCGGCAACGATGGCTGCCAATATCCCGCTCCATACATTCTTTCGAAGGAATGGCCCCCGGATGAATCCCCAACTCGCTCCTACCAACTTCATGGTGTGAATGAGGAAGCGTTTGGAGTAAATAGCCAGTCTTATGGTATTGTTTATCAGGGCAAAAGAGATAAAAGTAAGCACTACCGCCAAGGCAAGCAGTACCAGACTGATATTTCGTATGTTATCATTCACGGCGTCAATTAACTCCTTTCGATAGAGCACATCTTGTATGTTGGTGTTCTTTTTAATCATTTTCTCTATCTTCGCAATGCTGTCGGAGTTTGCATAGTCGGAATGGAGTTTGATTTCAATGGAAGCGGTAAAAGGGTTATAGCCCAAGAATTCTTCCGGATCGGTTCCCATTGCTTCCGTCTGTTCTTTCAGTGCTTGTTTTTTAGAGATATATTCGGATTGTTTCACGAAAGGTTCCTGATTCAGCTTCTTCTGAAGTTTCAGTATATCCGCTTCTTTCATGTCGTCACTGATAAGAACGGAGAAACTGATATTCTCGCGGACATATACGGAAAGATTGTGTGCTGTCAATACGAAGAAGACAACCAGTCCCAGCAACAGCAACACTAATGTCGTACTGATACTCGACGTGATGAACTGCATGTCGAAAATCGAACCTGACTTATATTTGTTTTGATTTCCCATGCGTTATCTTTTTTTTCGGAATACATAAATCATTGAACTGCTGCGTTCTTTCCTTCCCAAAGCATTGAACCAGGCCAACGTCCCGGCAAACATCCCTTTCAGGAAACTGCATGAACTGCCACGATGTTTCTCGCTCAACATAGATACGTAAAACGCATCGAACGGCATCGGATGACGTGCCGCCATAATAAAGCCATGACGGGAAGCCAGCTGCTGTATAGTGCCCGGAGTGAAATGCCAGAGATGACGGGGAACGTCATAAGCCGCCCAATATTCACCGTAGCGCTTGGCATCATAAGAAGAGCAGTTGGGTACTGCCACAATCAATACTCCTTTTTCTGTCAGCAATTCGCGAAGCGTTTCCCAAGTCTCATTCAAAGATTCGAGATGCTCCATCACATGCCAGAGAGTGATAACATCAAAACTAGCAGGAGCAAACTCTTTCAGAGCCGATTCAGGCTTTACATCCAGTTCGAAATGCGTTTTTGCAAACTCACGTGCCTGCGGGCTTTTCTCCACTGCCTCTACCTTCCATCCCCGGCGAACCATTGTATCGGAAAAGTAACCGGTTCCCGTACCTATATCGAGCAAACGCCCCGTTTTACGATGCGCCTCTTTAGCTACCAAGCGCGCTTTGCGGCCCAGCATATAAGAACGTACGTAATGGTAGATATTATTCATCGCCCCCTTGCGCGTATCAGTGTGAGAAATATAGTCGGGAGTCTCATAATACTTGCCTATCTCTGCTTCCACGGGAACTCCTTGTGTGAATGTAAATCCACAGTCCTCACACGAATACAGTTCAAACTGTTCGCCCGAAGCATAAAAATCCGTACAAGTCATGACGCGTTTCAAGTGCGTACCGCCACACACCGGACAAGCATTTATACTGAGTTTCTCCATTAACTATCTAAGCAAAATTAAGTGCTGCCTCGAATGACAAGACAACACTATACCCGAATTTGGTGCAAAGAAACAAATAAAAAGTGATGTAATGGGCTTTCGTTAAGGACTTTTAATAGAAGAGTTGCCCCGATACAAGATGAGAGTAGTTTTGACAGCTCATATCGGGACAAAATATCTTTTTGAAGGAAGATTAAAAAGTCAGATTAACGGAAAAGCCCATGTTTCTGTAGCTGGGTTGACGGAAGTTGTCTATGCCCTGCCCCCAGGTTCCGGTGCTTGCCGTAGATTCCGGTTCAAATGGAGCTTTATTATACAACATAAGCAAGTTACGTCCTACTAATACCACCTATACATCTTGTATGCACTTCACCCATCAACTATTATGTATATTGTTCGGAACGTTGCTCCTTTGGCATCATAATAAAGAATATAAAATACCCTGATACAAATTGGTTGTTTTCTAATCAACTTATACCAGGGTAAAACACGAGAATGGTAAGAAATATTAATCCTCCTCTATGATTCTTACTGTACCATCATCTCTATCAAAGGCATTGATGTATATCAATTCCAGATGTGTTATATGCTCAAAGCCATCAAGAACTAGATCCTCATCAAGTCTATCTAACTCATTGCCTTCGATTAGATCATAAGTTGTCTCATTTTTCTCTCTCAAATAAGTTAAATAATGAATCATATCATCAATACCTTCATTGTCGAGATACACTCTACTTTCCATTCCACTTGTTATTACGCTAATCATAATATTAATAGTTTACAAATAATTTTTTCTTTTCAATATTCTTAGGCTTAGGTTTTGGATAGTTCACATCAATATGAGGCGGCTCTATCATTTTCTTTCTACCAATTCTTGTAGGACCTCCTTCATCCAAATTATAAGAATATCCAGATTTATTATTAGAATAAGTTTTATTAAGTCCTGTTTCACGATCAACAACAACTACTTTCAGTTTTCCTGCACCTACATGCTTATCCATCGATGTCCTGACCTAGTCAAGTGTCATATTCTTGAATGGATTACCTAACCCTTTCACCTTTTCTACACCCGAACTCGCTTTTCCTAACGTTCCGGTAACTTTTCCTACTCCTGCTCCTGTTGTTACGGCATCAAATGCGATATCTCCCCACTGATTCCCAATAACCTCTGCGAATATAAAATACCCTGATACAAATTACCCATTTTCTAAGCAAATTATATCAGGGCAAATTAAACAAACTATTAAATATAGGGTAAATTTAACGTTACTAAAATAGGCTCAATTTGATTATTCGATAACTCCACCCTTTTTAAGATGGATATAACAGCTTCGATATCTTTTTTTCTCAACTGCTTTATAAAATTCATCTATTAAGCCACTAACATAAAGACATTCATTGACAGTCATACCTTCATATTTATTCATATTATTATGGTTTTAATACGATAAAATCCGCAATATTTACATGATCTAGATTAATAATAGAGTTAATGTAAATTAGATTTGCTATATATCGCGTATGCGTGTACTTTTGTAGCATAAATTATAACGACCATAAAGACAATATTAAATTTTATATTTATTTTTAGCCTCAAGCTGTGATATATTCTTAAGTGATGGTGGTCCTCCTCCTTCCCAATCTGAATGTGGATATGACAACTCCCAATATCGTCCGTCATTAGGGTCTTGATATAGCCGTTGCCACCCATCATCAGTCATTGCTATTTCTGATAAATAATTAACGATTAAATCTTTAATACGCATAGATACATTATCATCTTTTACATTCCCATTTTCTAATAACCAGGAACCTGCAAATTCAGTTTCATTTGAATATATCATTATTTTACAATTTTAATTATGGCATCTTTAGGTATTTGTTGATTTGGTATAGTAAATTCTCTAGCTCCCCCTAAAGTTCTTCCTTTTCCTACAAATCCAGGATTTGTTCTATTTATTGGAGAAGCAAGACCATTCATCGGAGTTCTAAATTCAATCACCTTAAATCCAGAACTACTTTGAGGTATTGTCAATTTATTAGCTATCTGCATTGCATTTAATCCCTTTATGTCTTTAGCTGCGGTAACAAATACATCAGATTGATTAGGAGCTCCAAGCATAGAAGTTTTTATTCCATCAGGGATGACACGAGCAACCTTTTGAGGTATACTATTGGTTACAAGGGTCTGCCCTTTGTAAAGTCCAGTACCTCTTCCTACTCCTGCACCTACCGCTGTTGTTACGGCATCAAACGCGATATCTCCCCACTGATTCCCAATAACTTCTGCTGAAGTCATGGTACCATTGGCCTTATCATATGCGATGGCTTGTGCCACATCCAGTTGATTAAACGTACTGCCTAACGGACTCATTGGACTTCTTAGCACTTGCTCACCAACACCAAACCCTGCTTCGGTAGGAGTTACGCTCTTTATAGAATTCACTACATTCGTAACGGTTTCCACCGGATGAGTAACGGCATTCCAAAAACTAACAAACGGTTGAGAGAAGCCTTTGCCAAAAGATGCCCAGAAACCCGGAGGAATTTCCGTAACCATCCCTGTTGGATCAATAAACCTCACCGGATTTCCCAGGCAATACGCATACGGAGACCACAAATAATATTTCTCCGCCATCGGATCTACAACATGCCATCTCCCTAACGCCACATCATAATGTCTCGCCCCATAATCATACCAGTCAAGACCACCTTGTCTATCCAGTTCCTTACCGTTGTACTTGTAAGGCTGGACAGATGAAGTCGAAGCAAATGTACCACCAAAAGGATAATAATGATTCACCTCCTCCACACTGCCATTCTGTCCCACAACCACACGATTATTACCCTGGTGATCTTTCAAGTAATAATGATACTTGCCATCAACAAGGGAGATATATCCCAACTCCGTCAACAAAGTAGTGAGCACACCATTTTCATAGATCGCATCGTCAAAGTAATCAGTAGTTGTGGTCTTTCCGGCTATTACGTGCGTTGTTCGGAACTTTGTTCCTTTGGCATCATAAAGATAGGAAATAACACCTCCATCCTCAAACTCTATACGGCTGAGTAAATTTAAACAATTATACTGAATTTCAGAAATCTTTTTGTTTAAATCTTGTATTAAATTTCCGTTTGAGTCATAATAGTATTCGACCGGCAGATCTGCTCCATCTTTAAATTCAAAACTATCAGCATGGGCAGAACCTGTTACACTATCAGATACAGCCTTCAATTGATTTCCATTATAACTCATGACAAGGTTATCTATTAAGCCATATTCATCCTCTGATCTCTTTCCGCATCTTTTAATACCAAGGATATTCCCATTTTTATCATACCCGGTTATCTCTTCATTAAAACGATCCTGATTGACATTCAAGCCTTCACCTTCACCATATACAGCACGAAGCAGGCGGCTTCTGCCATCATACATAAATTTATAACCTCTTTTCATACCATCAACCTCCCATGTCATACTACTAATATTTCCATTATAACAGGGAATCCCCAATCCGTCCACATAATGCAATTGCTCTACAAACCCTGCATTACTATCAATACCGGTCAGCCAGCTACGTATATTATAGGCATTTTCTGTAATTACCGAATCTTTTCCATGAATACGTTCCAGTCTTTTTAGCCTTCCTAACTTGTCATAACCATACAACAGATCAACAGTATCCTTACTTACGACACAATGTCTTTCGTGAATCAGCCTTCCTGCACGATCATAACTATACAATTTATTTAAAACTCCTCCTTCGTATTCCGAGCGGACACTCACAGGCTGCTTGAGAATATTAAAAAGCGATTTATTTACTTTCTTATTTCCACCCGATGTCGTCTTACGTTCCTGAATCAGATTATGATAATAATCATAATAATAACTGGCATATTGGTATTCTTCCGTTCCCAATATTCGAACGATACTTCCTGTTAGCTGTTCTTTGCAATGAGGTGAACTCTGGCTATTCTCATAGCGTTCCCCGTAATTATTATCAAATACATACCATAGTGAAGACAAAGAATCCGGCAATAAGTTCTGATATTCATAAGTATCATAAAAATAAACCTGTTGTATGTCCAAATAATGATTCTGCAATCCATAAATAGTATATCCATAGTAAGGCGAATCTGTATTTGAAGTAAATTCAGCATAAATATCCTCTGAAGCACAATTCTGAAAATCAGGCGTACCGAGGTAAACACCGGTCAACACAGACCGCCCTGACAAATCTTCCAAATGAAAAGCCCATTCATTATTTGCCCGTTCTTTTCCATTTTGAGTAAAAATCAACCGGTCGCAACGATCATACACTAATTCCACCCACTCGCAACCAGGCTGTTTTTTCCCAATACAACGGTTACGGGTATCGTATTTATACAAGAAAGCATAATCGGATAAAACAGAAGCACTATCCGTAAGAGAACCTGAATAAAAATTGGCAGAACACATCGGAGGAAGAACAACCCGTAAATTTCCGAATATATCATATATATAGTATGTGTCATCCATTCCTTCATTACCATTTATACTGCGAGTCAGCACGATCCTTCCTTCTTTATCCGTAAATTCATACCTTACATGATTGTCTTCATCAACCTCTTTTACGACATATAGTTCCCCGGAAGCATAGGTTCCTGCACAACTAACAAAAAGTCGTGTTCTATCAGTCGGCACGGTATAACGCAAGCACACCAATGAATCGCACAAGTCCAGCAAGGTAGTATCTTTAGACACATTTGTTAAATATCTGCTATTAATCCCTTTTCCCCGATTATGCCATTCCATACCCGGACCATATCGGCTCTCCACTTTCCCTATAGCCGAATTTTCATATAACGTTTTTGTATAAGGCATAACATCGTTTCCATTAGACAAGACGGAACTATTCTTCAACTCTTCCGCTTCGACAAATGCACCACAATTGCCGGATTCCGATACCCCAGGCAGCCATTCTCTAAATAAACGTCCCATTTTATCATACTCTGTAATTGACAACAGATCCGTATCATCAACACTATGCTTCACTTTGACATTTTCAATGGAACGTCCCAAACCGTCAAAATATTCAACATCATCCCTGAATTCCATCCCATCCGGAGTAGTATAAGTACGCGTATGTATGTAATTCTTTGACGAAAGGTTCAATTTCTCACGCACCTTTATAGACACAATATTCGAAGTATATACATCGACCCCGTCATTAGCCATCATTCTGAAATAAGTGGTTTGATACAACGGACCCGGCTGATATACTGTTCTCAAATCCGGTACATCAAAGACATCTACCCAATGTATCTGGTCATGACTGTATTGCCACCATCTGAACAAATCATCCCTCATCCCATCATTATCCACCCAAACACCATAAGAAGTTTCACCCGGATTAATAGGTTCCTCCTGTGTAGGTAAAAGCAACAAGAAAACATCATCGGTAAAATTCCAGCTCTGTTCAACTTTTACGGTAACTTTATACTTCTGGTAGTTACTCATGTCTACAGAAAAATTGCTATTACGTGAAAATCCACGATACAGAAGTTCAATCTGCCCGCTACGGTGATCTCCAAAATTTCTCATAACTTCTATTTTTACAGTAGCAGGATGATCAGTATTTTCCCATCCGGTATACAGGAAACTACACCAATCAGATGTATTTTCTCCAAGCCATAACTCTGTACAGATAAAATCACCGGGCAGCGAAGGACAATGCTTGGTAAGATCAATATAAGCCTCCCCGCCTCTATTGGTAAAAGACAAAGGTTCTGTGAGCCTTTTCACTCTAATATCCGAAGAATATGCAACCAAGGTACCACTTACAACCTTTCTTCTGATATATACTCCTTCCGCTCTGTATGTATTGAAAAGTTGGGATGAAACCAAGCATCCCCCCTCATAGTCAGATTGAGCAAGCCGGGTAATCTCACTCCATTCATTTGAATCAGTATACCGGTATTCCCACGATATAGAATAAGTCCCGTTCCCCCCTGAAGGAGAAACTACGTCTTTAAGTAGAATATCATTCCCAAAATATTGATGATAGCCGATTTTTCCCGCAAATAAAGGAGTGACAGTATTATTTTGTGCTGTTAGACAAGTGCCTGTACCCAACAATATGAATAATATTATGATCCGAAGTTGTTTTATCATAGCTTATAATTGTATTTAAATTCCTGAATTAATTGTTTTCTTCCGTTTCTTTCCAAATAAGATTCTTTAAGGTACCCAAACTGATCATAGCCATATTTAGTAGTAAAGCCATCAGAAGTAGTAATTGAAGTAACCCCGACGTACGGTTTATACAGAAACGTTTTAATAAAGACCGGATGGTTATCTCTAAAAGCCATCCGTAGTTTATTTAGCTCACGCTCTAATTGATATTCTCCATATCCTTGCAGATAGGATAAATCATTATTTTCATGACCTAAAACGCTTTTTACAGAGTCGTATGTCGCCCCTTGTATTTCCGCTATAGGATATTTATAATTATATCCCCATATATAGCAGGTATGATTATTATTTTTATCAACATATTCTAATATATTTCCTTTTTTATCATACGAAACATAAGTCATTTCTCTTTTCAGCCCAAGGAGTCCATCGTGAGATATATCAACATAAGCAGGTAATAGCAGATTTTGATACAGTCCATATTTTATCTGTTCACGATAAACTTCCTCACCATTATATTCGGTTATAGTTTCAACCGGATAATCGAGCATATTCCTTTCTACCATAAGATTACTTATGGCATCTGTATAGTTATAGGGGTACTTTATATTCTTTATCCTACAATCACCACCACCATTTTGAGAGGTACGAATAACTTTTATCAACTGGTTCTTATCATCATAGACATAACCTTCTTCTGACACAACTGTTCCCCCGGCAAAATATTCACTGACGACTTTCTTACTCAACAAATCCCTTCCGGACATGACCGAGTAAGTCATATATTTGAAAAGAGATGGCCTGGAAAGCTCGATCGTATGAGCAAAATCATACGTATCCTGATAAACAGGAATAACAACTTGCTCCATCTTAATTCCTCCGTCCATAACCAAACCAGCGCTTCTACAATAGGTATAATCTTCCTTTTTAACTAAACGTCCGTCCGAATTAAAGTACCGGCATGATGCAATGTTAGTCTTTATTCCATATTGATATCTGTGTATATAAGATTTCCATCCCCTGTTATTCAGTAAATCAGGGCTTCCTACATATTTCTCATTAGTATTTTCAGGCATCACATCTATGTAAAGAGGTTGAAGCAGGTTAAAAAGATACGAAATCTTATTTTCACCCTTTTCCTGTTTATTATATACATGTACTTGCGGATATTCTACAAAAAAATTACTACTAATGTTAGCATCTCCAAAAGCCACCGGAGAATAAATACGTGAGCAAAATGAGACATAATCATAAAGCCCTGGAGATGTACTATATTGTATTCTGTTCTGTTTCACATCTGCAAAGGTTTCACAACTCAAATGAAAACTAGGAACACCAATCCCATCCTCATTTTCTCCATATTTATACCTTTGCTCATGTAAATTGCCATTATCATCATAAGTTTTAACATTACTCAATCTGATACCGGCCCCCTTCACACGAGCGGAATTCAATAAATACTCATTGGGTTCATATATGAATTCTTGTGACCCACCGGTAGGAAAATATATCTTCTTCAGAGAAAAAAGATGTGCTTTTGTGTTATCCGAATCATTTTTGAAATTCACATTTGGAATAATCCGGGATAATTTCTTGATGACATCATCGTACAAGCTTGCTCCAGGAACGGGTTTAAAAAACACAAAACTATCATCTACAAATTCACGGCTTATTACAGGCAGATCCACTTTATCCAACGATGTGGAAGAATACAAATAATATCCCCATAAATCAGATGTATAATGCGTATTATCATATTCACCCAATCCTAAGTCAGAAGGTGTATAATATGACAAATAATATTTTTGGCCATCCATTTCCAGCCTGTCTAAAAAGAAATGCGGTCGTTTGTTCATCCCGGAATATGAGAGGTTGATTTGTTTTATAATATCACCAGACTGTTTATCGACAACGGTTATACTATCTACTGCGTTGGAGTAAATGCCATCTGCCGACGCACGAAAGAAATTCACTTTTATTCCATTCGCCTCAATCCCTGACAATAAGAAAGTTGTATAGTTGGGTAAAGTTATATTAAAGTTCAGCGCAATGCTTAATTCATATTCTTGTTGTACTTGGACATCTCCTTCATCTTGTACGTACATACGGTAAGCATAAGAATCATTTACAGACAACGTCTTATATTCCGGCTCTGTAATAGAACGGTCCGTATATCCGACATAGTCAAAACGAACCGTATCATTTTTCGTCGTTACAATACTTTTCAGAGCCCATCCTGTAGTTCCCGACGAAATATCCGTTCGATAGGCATCCTCATGAACATGTTCGCTGGCATTACCACCATAATTATAAGTAATACCATGCCCATCAACAATTTGAAACCCGGTCAGCAATCCTCCTGTTAAGATAGGAGTAATTTGGCAATTTATCTTTTCCAGGATTTCAACCTTATCCAATGTAGACGGATCCGGAAAAACAAAATGACCACTCTCGCTTAATGTACTAAATGTAAAAATATCACATCCCTGGTCCCGCGATGCGACAGAGAAATAGGAGACATTACCCATTATTCCGGACGAAAAAGCAGACAGATATTTGTCTACATCAATATGATTATTCAATTTATTTAAATCATCAAATAATGTAGGAACTCTTTTCATTGCTTCGTCCGGATAGCCAATAATCGTCCTAGATATTCTGGCGGCAGGGGATAATGTCCAGCCCACTCCGACATCACCAGACGATTGTTTATATTTGACTCCACAAGTATTATATGAGATATTAATGGGAATATTGAGGCCTTTCACTTCAATATCATATAAATTGATATCAATAGTCTTTTCTCCACGAGCTGAAATATCATTATTGAAATATTTCTCATAAAAATTTTCTATTAACTGACTTTGGGGAGAAGACGGTATCACATCCGGCGACTTAAACTGCTGCGCCATAGCAATTGAGTAACTGAAAGTCACTACAATGAGTAAAAAAATCTTCTGTATATATATTGTTTTCTGCATTTTAATAAATATTTTTATATTTCTAATTATCTATCGTTCAATTAATTATCTAACCATCAAAATTGTGGGACGGCGCGCACGTCCCACAATTCAACTAATTACAGATTCATCGCGTTAGCGCCCAAAACGCCAGCCAAAGCTGAAGCCACTGCGATAACCACCTTCAGGATCATATCCCATACTGATTTCTTCATTGCCATCATTTACCTCCTTTCTGTTCTTTAATGTGTTGTGTTACTCTGTGTTCTTCCGTGTTTTCTGTTTTGACAGCAAACTCCTCAAGTTCCTTGAATTCCTTTGCCACCTCAAAACACGGGCACGATTTAATCCACTCTTCCGGTTCTATCTCACCGTTTCTGTTCAAGTCCGGTGAAAGACCCCGGTGTCCGCATACCCGGCAGCCGGGGAATTTCTCCTGTAGTTACCCGACGAGTTGCCGGAGCGTGGCCCGCTGTGCCGGAGTCCGGATATCTGCCGGGCGTCCCCGGCAGTCCAGACTACCCTCATAGCAGATACCTATTGAATGAGCATTGAAACCTTTTGCGTGCGCTCCGACACGTTCGATGGGGCGGGTGAGGTGCACTGTTCCATCCTTGCAGATGTAGTAGTGATAGCCTGTTCCGTTAAATCCCCGACGTCGGTGCAGCCGGTCCAAATCTTCCGGAGAGGGCGTACAATCCCCCCGCGTGGCGCTGCAGTGCACCACGATTAAATTAATAATTCGCATGTTAGTGGATAATTAGTTTACTAGTCCAGTTAAAAAGTTCCGTTTAGTCAGCCATTCGTGTTTGTGTTGCGTCATACAGACAGGCTATGCTGCCGGATCCGGTGCTTCTCCACTGCCGCCGGAACCACCACCGTCATCGGGTTCACCGCTATTTCCGCCACCCGAAGCCGAAGTATCGGCAAGGTCGAAACGGACACACTTGACACCTGTCACCAAAGAGCGGGTAGCGGTGGTACGGTCAGGATTCTTGGTATAGTTGGGCAAGAAGCGGACGGTAAGGGAAGCCTGGGCAGCCGATACTTTTTCCGGCAGTTCCACACCTTTGCCGTTGGACTTCATCACCATACGGAAAGTCCCGAAGCCGTCGAGCGTTACACTTTCCGATGCTTGCAGATGCTGGGCAGCCACTGTCACCAGATTATCGAGTGTATTCTTCACATCACCGGTGGAAAGAGACGAGTAAGCGGCTATCTCTTTGGCGAGTTGGGTGGTTGACACATTGGCCGTGTATATCACACGGGGATGAAATAATTTCTTTTTGTTCTTGTCTTCCAGAACGGACTGGAAGGGTTTGTACAATACTGGCATAATTGTAATAGTTTTTACGTGTTAATAAATTAGTTTAGTGTTGTCCTTAAGCTTAATGACACTGTAAAGATACGGGTATTATTCAGACTGACCCAATCATTTTTTCAAAGTGCGTTCATAAATTAATTAATTACGCTCAAAAGATAATGCCCCGGCAATTTGATTTTTCCATTACTCCCGCGAATGTTGCTGAATCCCTTCCACACAGAGTTTCCGATAGCTCCGAAGTTGCTTTTCAGGATAATGGCATATTGCTCGGAAGGCGGAATCTTGTAAGAGTGAAGGTTCTCCAGCAGTCCCTCGAAGTTACGCGGCGTGCCGTCGGACGGTGGTTGCAGGTTGTCGATGTCGTCCTGTGTCATCGCCTTCCTTCTTTTCAAGATTTTTCCTCCTCCGTTCTCTCCTTGAGGAGAGTCAGAGAGGTGGTTTAATTTGTTTTGGTTTGTTTTAATTTGTTTTTCTTTGTTTTGTGTACCCAATGTCGACATTTCGGCTTCCGATGTTGCAGAATCGGTGTTTGATGTTACAGAATCAGCAGTTGATGTTACAGCATCGACTGTTTCGTTATCAGCATCATCCGCACAGCTTTTGCTACTTTGAGAAGAATGGTACGATGCAAGTTCCTCCGCTTCCAACAGGCAGTAGTCCGGCTTTATCAACGAACTGCTACGCCGCTTGGTGATAAAGAGATACTGCCGTTGGATATCGGCGGAAGTCAGGATGCCGTATTGGCGGAAAAGCCCGGCATCAAACAGACCACATTCCACGGACAGGGCGATGATACGTTTCACATCATCCATATCCGTATTGTAAAGGCTGTCCGTCAGTTCATCGTAAAACTCATCACTGGCAGAGATATAATATCCTTTTCCGGCATAGATGTACGACAGCGTTTCTACCAATGTGGCAAAAGCAGCATCACCTTCCCGCTTCATGACACGACGCACCACGCGGTCGTGCATGAAACTGGTGCTCATGGGGAAATAATCCAACCCCTGTTTTATTCTTCCCATAGTGCGTGTAGTTTTTCCTTTTCCTGCTTCCGGCGAATACTGTCCGCCACCACCTGACGGGCATGGCGGATAAGGAGCATCCGCAAAGCGTAGTCCTTTACCTCGGTTATTACCGGATAAGAAAGAGGTTTGTTTTCAAATGATATATTTTTATCCTGATTGCGATGTCTGCGCGTGTTTGCCTTACGGCATTCCTTGCAGTAATTATCTGAAGCCCGGGTACGCTGATTCATATAAAAGGCTTCCTGTGGGAGCTTACGCTTGCAACATCCGCAGATGTGTAGAGATTGATTCATAATGGTTTCCATACTGCTTTCCGTTTTTACAATTTTCATATTTAAACATTCGTGTGTATATTAGAGATATATCGCTTGCACGCAGGACATATAGTTGCTGTATATTGGAGATATATCGGCTGCACATTGGGTATATAGACGCTACACGCAAGATATATAGATGGTGTAAGCGGGCTCAATATTACTTCCGCCCGTCCGGCACGGCTTCCTTAAAAAGGGGGTGAATGAGGTATTTTGCAACCTTTCGTAAACTTTTTGCGGTTTCTCATGGTTTTTCTATTTAAAATTTATAATTTTGAAACATCTTTGTGATTTCATTGTTACAAAGATAAAACAGTTTTCGCAAAGAAAACAAACGATTTTGAGAATTAACTTTAAAAAAGTAGATAACAAATTATCAATGAGCAATTAACGAGTTTATGAATTTTTACATCAAAAATAAACGATAATAGAATGGATACATTTTTGGATGTTACAGGAATAGTGAAGCGTGCCAAACAGGTGCTAAACTTCAAGAACGACAGCGAATTAGCTGAATATTTAGGCGTCTCACGCGCCACAGTATCCAATTGGGGTGCACGAAATAGTATTGACTTCCGCCTGTTACTCGATAAATTCGGGGACAAGGTGGACTACAATTGGCTATTATTGGGAAAGGGAAATCCGAAACACCAGCCAAGATATTGCGAAAGCGAACTGGTGCAGGGAGAAGTCGAGATTATACACAATCCGAAAACACCCGAACCAATAGACGACCGTAGCGTGACATTATACGATATTACGGCAGCTGCGAACCTGAAAACATTGTTCACCAACAAAAAGCAGTATGCACTGGGAAAGATATTAATTCCGAATATTTCCGTCTGCGACGGAGCAGTCTACGTCAACGGAGACAGCATGTATCCTATATTGAAATCGGGAGACATTATCGGATATAAAGAAATCAGCAGCTTCGATAATGTCATTTACGGGGAAATATATCTGGTGTCGTTTATGATTGACGGAGACGAGTATCTGGCAGTGAAATACGTGAACCGTTCCGATAAGGAGGGATATCTCAAACTAGTGAGCTACAATACACACCACGAACCGATGGACATTCCATTTGCGTCCATCAATGCAATGGCGATTGTGAAGTTCTCCATTAGGAGGCACATGATGATGTGAATCTCATCGTAAAAGAGAGCCAAGAACACGGAAAAAACACAGAGGACACAAAAGACACAGAGATTAAAAAAAATAATACCTCTGCGTTTTTTACGTCCTCTGCAATGAGAAATATAGTAAGCCGTAAGAAGCACATTAAATGAAATAATCTGCTAATTCGTGCAATATTTGTTTGATCTTAAAATTCTCTTGCAAACTAATTTGAAACGACCTCTTCCCCTTTCAGCGTAGCCGAACTGGCTTCCGTGACACGCACGTTGACAAAATCACCTACACGGTGCGTACCTCTGTCGAACACCACCACACGGTTCTGCTCCGTACGGCCGAACAGCTGGTCGCGCGAACGCTTGGAAACTCCTTCTACAAGCACTTCATACGTTTTACCGATGCAACGCTGGTTGGATTCGGCAGACAGACGGTTCTGCAAAGCGATAATCTCGTTCAGGCGACGGACTTTCACCTCTTCGGGCACATTATCTTCAAGATGCTTCGATGCATACGTTCCCGGACGTTCGGAGTATTTAAACATGAAAGCGGCATCATATCCACATTCTTCCATCAGCGAAAGTGACAAGGCATGATCCTCTTCCGTTTCAGAATGAAAACCGGAGAAAATATCGGTAGTCAGTCCGCAATCGGGGATGATACGTTTGATAGCTGCCACCCGGTCCAGATACCACTCACGGGTATACTTACGGTTCATCAGTTTCAGAATACGCGAACTGCCGCTCTGCACAGGCAGATGGATATGTTTACACACATTCGGAACTTGCGCAATCACTTCCAGCGTTTCATCGCTCATATCTTTCGGATGGGAAGTCGTGAAACGAATACGCACTCCCGGAGCAGCCTCGGCCACTGTTCGGAGCAACATCGGGAAAGTAACCACTTCGCCTGTCGGTCTTTCAAAACGGTAAGAGTTGACGTTCTGCCCCAACAGGGTGACTTCCTTATAGCCTTTCGCCACGAGGTCTGCCACTTCATTCAGGATGCTTTCTACGTCACGGCTGCGCTCGCGTCCACGAGTATAGGGCACGATACAATAGGTGCAGAAGTTATTGCAGCCACGCATGATGGATACAAAACCCGAAATATGATTGCCGCAGATACGCGACGGAATCACATCCCGATAAGTCTCGGTAGTAGAAAGTTCCACATTGATTGCTTTTTCACCGGTTTCTACGGCCGCAATCAGGTCGGGCAACGTCAGGTAAGCATCCGGCCCCACAACGAGGTCTACATGATGATTCGTTATCAGATCATCCTTTACCCGTTCGGCCATACAGCCCAGTACACCTACAATCAGATGCTTTTTCTTTTTCTTCAGCGAGTGGAAAAACTCCAGGCGATTCAGAATCTTCTGCTCCGCATTGTCGCGGATGGAACAGGTATTCATAAACACGGCATCGGCTTCCTCCAGCGTTTCGGCTACGGAATAACCCGCCATTTGCATCACCGAGGCAATCACCTCACTGTCGGCTACGTTCATCTGGCAGCCATAGGTTTCGATAAACAACTTTTTGTTGTCATCCTTCATTTCAGTTGCGGATTTAAAGTCCGCTCCCGTTAATTCGTTCATACTCAAATCTTAGTTTAAAAATTCGGATGCAAAGATACGGCTTCGCTTTCAATAAGTAGTGAATTGATATCAAAATAACGCAAAAACTTATGATTTGGCAAGCAAATTTGTAATTTATGTTAAGATAATAAACATTTTTAGGCGATATGCTTGGCAAATTTAAATTTATTTTTCACATTTGTGCAATGAAAGAAACATTAGATTTTTTCATAGTTAAGGTTTAGGTTAAAAAAATTAAGGGGAGCTGTGAAGCTGCCCTTTTTTCATAATAAAATGTTAGCCTGAACCAGATAAAATACGTAACTTTGGCAGATAACTAATTAGCAGTGAAACACAATGGAAGATTTTTTGAAATTTCTCTTGATAGCAGGTGTCATTCTTGTGGGAATATTCAAAGAGGT
This sequence comes from Bacteroides xylanisolvens, assembly GCF_018289135.1. Taxonomy (NCBI): domain Bacteria; kingdom Pseudomonadati; phylum Bacteroidota; class Bacteroidia; order Bacteroidales; family Bacteroidaceae; genus Bacteroides; species Bacteroides xylanisolvens. The sequence continues at coordinate 4,709,218 of NZ_CP072216.1, read as the reverse complement.
GAATAAGAATAGTAAATCGAAAAAAGCTAAGAATAAACGCCCCGTTTCCCCGATGCCATCCCCCGTTGAAGTAGCTCCGGATGCAGTTCCTATGCCCGAGGCATGGGGTGGCCCCAAGTCGCTGGAAGAATTATTCCAGCCTAAACCCCTGAAACAGACGCCACCGCAACAGTCTCCCAAACAGACGGCGAAACCAGCGGCGCAGCAGAAAAGAAAAAAAGAAGAAATATCCGTTTCCGCATCCCTGGCAAACAGTGCCGCGCAAGATAAACGAAATTCCCAACAAGGTTCTCATTATAACTCTCACACCGAATCAACTGATAACGAACATGATTTCACGATTCACTCCGCAGAAGAAGCCCGCCGCGCTATTATCTGGGGAGAGATACTTCAACGGAAGTATTGAGAGAGCCCGTAAACTCATTGAGTTTCGAATCATTATGTGACGAGTCATTGCCAAGCATTGGTACAAGGCCGTACAAACAGAGAATTAATTATCAATAAAAATATCAACTGTATTTAACACGAAATTTACTATTTATGTCACTCAATCGTATTTCGGCAGCGGAAGCTGCAAGCCTAATCAAACATGGCTACAACATCGGCCTAAGCGGATTTACTCCCGCCGGAACGGCCAAGGCTGTAACAGCCGAACTCGCAAAAATTGCTGAAGCAGAACATGCGAAAGGAAACCCGTTTCAAGTAGGAATTTTCACAGGCGCATCGACAGGGGAATCCTGTGACGGCGTACTGTCACGCGCCAAAGCCATCCGCTACCGCGCTCCTTATACTACCAACGCCGACTTCCGCAAAGCTGTGAACAACGGAGAGATTGCCTACAACGACATACACCTCTCACAAATGGCACAGGAAGTGCGCTACGGGTTCATGGGCAAAGTGAACGTAGCCATCATCGAAGCCTGCGAAGTAACTCCAGACGGAAAAATTTATCTGACTGCCGCCGGCGGCATCGCCCCGACCATCTGCCGTCTTGCCGACCAGATCATCGTGGAGTTGAACAGCGCACACAGCAAATCCGGTATGGGTATGCACGACGTATACGAACCGCTCGACCCGCCTTACCGCCGCGAAATACCGATCTATAAACCGAGTGACCGTATCGGACTGCCTTACGTTCAGATAGACCCGAAAAAGATTATAGGCGTAGTGGAAACCAACTGGCCGGACGAAGCGCGTTCTTTCGCTGCCGCTGATCCGTTGACCGACAAAATCGGCCAGAATGTTGCCGACTTCCTTGCAGCCGACATGAAACGCGGTATTATCCCGTCCAGTTTCTTGCCTTTGCAATCGGGTGTAGGAAATATCGCCAACGCCGTACTCGGTGCATTGGGACGTGATAAAACGATTCCTGCATTCGAAATGTACACAGAGGTAATCCAGAATTCCGTGATCGGATTGATTCGCGAAGGACGTATCAAATTCGGTAGCGCCTGTTCACTGACTGTTACAAATGATTGTCTGGAAGGCATCTACAACGATATGGATTTCTTCCGCGACAAACTGGTTCTCCGTCCGTCGGAAATCTCAAACAGCCCGGAAATAGTACGCCGCCTCGGTATCATTTCTATCAATACAGCCATCGAAGTTGACCTGTACGGCAACGTAAACTCTACCCATATCGGCGGAACAAAAATGATGAACGGTATCGGTGGTTCGGGAGACTTTACCCGCAACGCTTACATCTCTATCTTCACTTGTCCGTCTGTGGCCAAAGAAGGGAAGATTAGCGCGATCGTACCGATGGTATCCCACCACGACCACACGGAGCACGATGTCAACATCGTTATCACCGAGCAAGGTGTTGCCGATCTTCGTGGCAAGAGCCCGAAAGAACGCGCACAAGCCATCATCGAAAACTGTGCACATCCTGACTACAAAGAGCTTCTTTGGGATTACCTCAAACTGGCCGGTAACCGGGCACAGACTCCACACGCTATTCAGGCTGCACTTGGTATGCACGCAGAGTTGGCTAAGAGTGGCGATATGAAGAATACTAATTGGGCTGAATACTCAAAGTAAATATAATATATAGTATAGAATTTACAGTATTCGATTCAAAACAAGTATAATTGTATTCTCTGGTAAACAAAATCCTACGATTTTTGCTTATTAGAGAATACAATTGTCTTTTTATAGAAGAATCAATAAAGAGCCCTCCATGGAAAATAGTACCTGCCCCTTGACAACATAGAAATCGGATTCAACAACGGAATTCCACTTTGGTTGTACGGGCTAATGTATTCATATCAGCCTATTTCCCAATAATCACCTCACACATTTTATCCTGAAATGCTCTCGCTTTAGCCGCCGAAAGTACATTCTGGTTCATAATGGCAAATGCCACTTCATGTCCGTTCTTCATCTTCAGATAGCCTGCAAGCGCATTTATTGCCGTAAACGAGCCTGTTTTGGCATGAACATTCCGAAAAGCAGGAGTACCTTTCATCCGGAACTTCAAAGTTCCGTCCACCCCGCCAACAGGAAGTGATTTATACAACATCTGAAACACTTCTGTTTGCGAGTACGCATATTTTAGAAAATCCACCAGCAGGGCAGGAGAGAGGTAATTATAATTGGACAGTCCGCAACCGTCGGCAATCTTATAATCTTTCGGGTCATGCCCCAGGCGGCGGATCAGCTTCATTATTTCGACAATACCATCTTCGGCAGCTACTTGCTTCTTTCCCGTAGCCTGCGCTCCCAGGCGACAGAGAAATGCTTCCGCATTGAGGTTATCACTCTCTTTCATCAGTTGGTTCAGCACTTTCTGCACAGAAGTGTTCCAGCAAGCCATACGCTCTACTCTCACACTGTCGCGAGGTAATTCGGCAAAGCCATACGACTGGGGAGTCGTGATTCCTTTCCCACGAAGGCGTTCCAGGAAAGTGTGCATAAAGAAACGGGGAGAATCATAGATGTTGACATCATCTTTTCGAATCGAAGTGACATTGCCCGAAATAAGGAGATTGTTTCCATTCGTCAGCCAGTCTCTTGTGAAAGAGAATTTCCCGGCAGAAGAGGTACGTGTTTTCGTCTGATTCGTCACTGTATAATAGGAAGACAGAGGCTGGCAGGAAACACTTGCCGTATCGCCCTGCACCGTGGATGGAACTACGGAAACCTGTACAGTCCCCTTGCAGAACATCAGCGGAGAGAGATAAGGCTGATAACCCGCAGGTGTATCGTCCCACGCCCATCCGCTGCCCCAATAAAGGGAGTCTTTCATTGAAACGTCACCATAGACCTGCCCGTTAATAACCGAAAAAGGGAAAGTGATTACCTCTTCTATCAATGAATCCATCGACTGGCTGTCAAATTCCGGATCGAATCCGCCTACCACATACAGGTTGCCTTGCAAGGTATCATGCTCTATCACGCCATCGTGCCATACTTCGGTGCGGAAAGGCTCGTTGGCTCCGGGGCGGGAAAGTGCGGTAATAGCCGTCAACAGCTTCATGGTAGAGGCAGGACGTGAAAGTTTCTCCGCACGATAGTTATAAAGTGATTTCTTAGCCGTCAGATCGTAGACGGATATGCCGACTTCGGATGCTTCGGGGAGCATCTTCTTGATAAGCGAATCTATCCGGGAGAAATTCTGTTGTCCCCAAAGTGGCAACAAACAAACTGAAAGGGCGACTAACAAAAGACTTTTTTTCATATAACACTGTTTATGACATCAACAAATGATCGTATCTTACCTCTATCTATTTCAAGTTTTTCTCTACCTGTCCAAGAAGCGAACCGGCGCCATATCCGGACCATACATCCTGGATTTTTCCATCAGGAGCAATCAAGACATAATGAGGGATTCCCCGTACCTGATAGTTTAGGGCAAGACCGGTACGTCCTTTACGAAGTTCGTTCCACTGGTTACCGCCTATTCCTTTCGTCTTGATATACTCTTTCCAACGTGCTTTCGGGTCCTCACTAATACTAATCACAGTCATTTTATCCTTGTACAGATCCATCACCTTCTCCATTTCGGGTATCGACTCCACGCAAGGACCACACCCGCTACTCCAGAAATCGAGTAAGATGAATTTTCCTTTGAACTCGGAAATATGACGGAGAGAATCATTCGCATCATATAGGTCTCCATCCACCATCATATCTCCAACTCCTACGGTAGCGGGAGGATAAACATAGGCTGTAATCTCCTGTCCGTCACCTGTTTGTTTATCAGCTTCGGACATTCGGGCATAGAGTTTTTTCACCTCTTCTTCATAAGGCATGATGGTTTTATATTTCATCATGGAAGCAAAAAACAGTAACCTGTCCATCCACACCGGGGAGACGGGAGCTTCTTCCATGTATTCCATTTCCTTTTTCCAGATTTCCTGCTGCAACGGCATTGACAGTTTCCGGATAGAATCTATCTTGGCCCACGCCTGACTTTCAAACTCCCGGTCGCCCGGATGGTCAATGAACATCATCCGTTGCCAGTCATATTCCGCTGCCATGTATTGCATCAGTTCTTTCTGTTGAGCCATCGCGCAAGCCATAAAGCGGTTTTCTTCCTGCTGTTCCGGCACATCACTTACTACTTCCCATGTTTTCACTAGTTTGTCCTGTCCCTTGATTTCGATGTATTCCCCCGGTGCGATCCACACTTCCAGCCATGTACCCGGGAAGCCCCGGTTATCAGACATAATCAGCATTTTCCGTGTGGTAGAAACCGTGTCGCGGAAAGAGAACTGTCCATTCATAAGCGTATCTCTCAAGACACAGTTGAGAATATTTCCGTCTTCTTCATACAGGCCGATCACAATGCTGTCGGGAAGATTGGCCAATTCGCCCTGAATCAAATATTCATTGGCGGCAACTGACGCTTTACGATTAAATGTACAATGACACATCACCATACAAACTATTGCCAATAAGGCCGGAGTGATTATATATTTTCTCATCATATATTCGATTTATCAGTGAGATACCCCCTCATCAATGAATCAGATAGGTATCTTCATCAATGAACGATGTCAGATATCGGAATCCGTTTATAGAGCTTCCCGGAAGATTTCTCCTACCGTAGGATGCGGGAAAACAATCTTTTTCCATTGCGCTGCCGTCAATCCGAGCTCAATGGCAGTGCCCGCAAGAGTGATAATCTCCGAAGCCGGATTTCCCAACACATGAGCGCCAATCACCCGCTGCTGTTCATCCAGCAATACTTTGCAGACTCCGTTCACGCCTTCATTCTCCGCCACAAAACGGCCGGAGTAAGCCATCGGAAGTTTGATAACCTGATAATTGATTCCTTTCGTTGAGGCCGACTCCTCCGTTTCACCCACTCCAGCAATCTCCGGATTGGTATAGACTACGCCCGGAATAGCCCGATAACTCATGGCATCTTCCTTTCCCAAGATGGAATGTACGGCAACTTCCGCTTCACGAACAGCCGTATGGGCGAGCAAAGAGAATCCTGTCAGGTCACCACAAACATACACGTCCGGCACAGAAGTCTGCATCTTTTCATTAACTCTGATAGCACCACGCTCCGTCTGCTCCAAATTCAGGTTTTCGAGCCCGAAACCTTTCGTCACCGGGCGACGGCCGACACTCATCAACAGCTTCTCTGCAATGACACTGCCGTTTCCCTCCGCGTTCTCATAAGAAACAACAGCCCCTTCTTCCGTTTGCGACAAGCCGACCACTCTCGTACTAAGCAGGAATTTAATACCTCGTTTTGTATATTCTGCACGGAGCAAAGCGGAAAGCTCCTTATCCATTCCACCCAGGATTTCGTCCATCATCTCAACCACCGTCACCTGTACTCCCAAACTATTGAAGAACGACGCAAACTCCATACCGATTACCCCGCCACCAACAATAGCCAAAGAAGCCGGCAATTCTTTACTGTCCAAAGCATCTCTGTGCGTCCAGTAGTTCACCGCGTCCACTCCCGGAATAGGAGGAATAAAGGTTTCCGAACCCGTACATAATATCAGATTCTCTCCTTCGTAAGTCTCTTCCCCGCAGCGAACCGTATTTTTATCAATGATCTGCGCTTCTCCCGATACGATTGTAACATTGTTGGCAGTCAGCTTCGCTTTCACTCCCAGCACCAGTTTACGCACTACCTTACTTTTACGCGCTATTATCTTAGGCAAATCGAAAGAGACTTCCGGGATATTGACTGCATACTTTGATGCATGTTTTGCACTGTCATAAGTCTTTGCCGAATACAACAATGTTTTCGTAGGAATACAGCCTTCGTTCAGACAGACGCCACCCAGACTATTCTTTTCGATAAGCAATACGCTCAAACCACCTTTACCGGCAGCTTCGGCAGCCGTATATCCCGCAGGACCGCCACCGATGATAATCACTTGATATTTCATAGTATATAATCAGTTACTCTTTTATCTTCTTTTCAAACATTCTCTTTTCGAGTAGTTCTGCAAATTCCTGTTCCTTGACAGGCATCACCGAAACAAACTTCCCTTTTCCGTATTCTATCAAGATATAATCCGTCACCGAGAAACTACCGAACTTCATGGAATGGTATTTCCTGACTGTGGTGATTTCGGAAAGCGGAATAACCTTCTTACGAATAAAACGGCCGCGTGAAACCTCCAGGTTACCGTCTGTAGTCAACGTATAAGTAGTATGTATAATCTGTTCGATCACTACAATCAGCATCAGCATAAACAGTACCGCTACCAAGATATATTTGCACCACAATGCGCCAACAGCATTTACAGTAAGCACCACCAACAGGAAATATTGGTACCAGGCGATGCGAGCATGAAAAATTCGATTCATTTTGTCAGATTTTTGCCTGCAAGGTAGCAATTTTATGAATTAGTGACAACGAAAAGTACAACGAAGTAACTTATTTTGTAGCTTTGCGGTGAGAAATAACAAGATTATGGTAAGAAAATTCGATTTCCTCGTTATCGGTTCCGGAATTGCCGGTATGAGTTTTGCGCTGAAAGTGGCGCACAAAGGTAAAGTTGCTCTTATCTGTAAAAGTGGGCTGGAAGAAGCCAATACGTACTTCGCCCAGGGAGGTGTAGCCTCCGTCACCAACCTTCTGGTGGATAATTTCGACAAGCACATTGAAGACACAATGATTGCCGGCGATTGGATCAGTAACCGTGCCGCAGTAGAAAAGGTAGTGCGCGAAGCTCCCGCACAAATTGAAGAACTGATTAAGTGGGGAGTGGATTTTGACAAAAACGAGAAAGGCGAATTTGACTTGCACCGCGAAGGCGGACACTCGGAGTTCCGTATTCTTCACCATAAAGACAATACAGGAGCAGAAATTCAAGACAGCCTGATTAAAGCCGTACAACGCCATCCGAATATCACGGTCATCGAAAACCAGTTTGCCATTGAAATCCTGACACAGCATCACCTGGGAGTGACTGTAACCCGCCAGACACCGGACATCAAATGTTATGGTGCTTATATCCTCGATCCGAAAACGGGAAAAGTAGATACCTATCTTGCTAAAGTGACGCTAATGGCTACCGGTGGAGTAGGAGCCGTTTATAAAACAACCACTAACCCGCTAGTCGCTACCGGAGACGGTATCGCCATGGTTTACCGTGCCAAAGGTACGGTGAAGGATATGGAGTTTGTACAATTCCACCCTACCGCCCTGTATCATCCGGGAGACCGCCCTTCTTTCCTGATAACGGAAGCAATGCGTGGTTACGGAGGCGTACTGCGCACCATGGACGGAAAAGAGTTCATGCAGAAATATGATCCCCGTCTTTCGCTCGCTCCCCGTGACATCGTGGCACGCGCCATCGACAACGAGATGAAGAACCGTGGAGACGACCATGTATATCTGGACGTCACCCACAAAGATCCCGAAGAAACAAAGAAACACTTCCCCAATATCTACGAGAAATGTCTTAGCCTGGGCATCGACATCACTAAAGATTATATCCCGGTAGCCCCGGCCGCCCACTATCTCTGCGGAGGTATTCTTGTCGACCTGGACGGACAATCTTCCATCGAACGCCTTTATGCCGTGGGAGAATGTTCGTGCACCGGATTGCATGGTGGAAACCGTCTGGCTTCCAACTCATTGATAGAAGCAGTGGTATATGCCGACGCTGCCGCCAAGCACAGTCTGCAAGCGGTTGATCAGTATTCTTATAATGAAGATATTCCCGAATGGAATGACGAAGGAACCCGCTCTCCGGAAGAAATGGTGCTCATTACGCAAAGTATGAAGGAAGTGAATCAAATTATGAGTACATACGTAGGCATCGTCCGCAGTGACCTCCGTCTGAAACGTGCCTGGGACAGACTCGATATTATCTACGAAGAGACTGAAAGCCTGTTCAAACGTAGCGTAGCGTCCAGAGAAATCTGCGAATTGCGTAATATGGTGAATGTGGGTTATCTGATTATGCGCCAAGCAATGGAGCGTAAGGAAAGCCGCGGATTACATTATACGATAGATTATCCACACGTGAAGAAATGATTATGAAAACATTGATTCGGACCTTTATTCTTTTCTTCTGCATAACGGGACTAGCTTCCTGCTATGCAGGTATTCCACTGAAAAGCGGAAAATCAGAAAATAACCAGACTTATGAAGTCAGTTATCTGTTCGAGCACGACGGAGTGAAAGTATACCGTTTTCTCGATCTGGGAAACTATGTGTATTTCACGACCCGGGGAGATGTAACCAGTATCAAGAATGATTCAACAAGAAAAAGGACAATTACTATTTATAAAGACAGTATACCAAACCGATAACGAAAAGAAGCTGTCTAACAATTTTTTTTTAACGGCTTCACCTCTATCAAACAAACTCTGACAGATTATATACGATAGATTATCCATACGTGAAGAAATAGGATTTACAGTATCATTTTTATTAAAAAGAAAAAACAAGAGGCTTCCTCAAATTATATTTTTGAGTTTGGCCTCTTATTTTTTTATCTTTATATGTTTCTTTTGCACTCCTCAAAGAAACTATACTATACACTTATGAGAATATAATACACTTCAACGAAGTGCACATCCATCTATAAATCAAGCTTTTAAATAGTACAGCATATAAATACGAATATCCCTGCCTCTTCTAAAATCATTCCCCAATATCATCCTCTTAAAAACATGTTCTTGAGCATGTGTACACCTCTTTGAGAATATAGTAAACGCTTTCCTGTCTTTCATCTCATACTTTTGTTCACAGAAATAATCACTAATCGAAATATTATGGATATAGCTAAAAGATGTGAGCAGAACCCCCTACTGGCTCCAAAAGATTTAAAAGCGGGAATCAACGGAATGGAAATTACATGTTTGTTAAATCCCGGAGTTTTCAAATATCAAGGCAAAATTTGGTTACTTTTGCGCGTCGCAGAAAGACCTATACAGAAAGAAGGAATTATCAGTTTTCCTATATATAATGAAAAAGGAAAAATAGAAGTGGTTTCGTTTTTAAAGAATGATCCCGATTTAGATGCTTCAGACCCACGCGTTATCGGTTACAAAGGAAAGAATTATCTGACCACGATGTCTTACTTACGATTGGTTTCAAGTACCGACGGTATTCACTTCAAAGATGAACCGGAATTTCCACCTATTTTCGGAAAAGGAGAGCTGGAAGCATTCGGTATTGAGGATTGCCGTGTTGCAACAACCAAAGATGGTTTTTACCTTACTTTCACAGAAGTATCGTCGGTAGCTGTAGGGGTTGGACTGATTCACACCAATGATTGGAAAAACTATACACGGCATGGAATGATATTCCCACCGCATAACAAAGATTGTGCATTATTCGAACAGAAGATAGGTGACAAGTATTTCGCTCTTCATCGCCCGAGCAGTCCCGAACTTGGCGGCAATTATATATGGTTGGCAGAATCGCCCGACCGCTTGCATTGGGGAAACCACAAATGTGTGGCAACCACTCGTGACGGAATGTGGGATTGCGCACGTGTAGGGGCAGGGGCAGCTCCAATAAAGACAGAAGAAGGCTGGCTGGAGATTTATCATGGAGCCGATTTTAATCACCGTTATTGCTTGGGGGCTTTATTACTCGATTTAAATGCCCCTTCAAAAGTGATTGCAAGAAGCGAAGAACCGATCATGGAACCTATCGCCGCTTATGAGCAAACAGGTTTCTTCGGAAATGTAGTTTTCACTAATGGGCATTTGGTGGACGGCGATACGATAACCATGTATTATGGAGCAAGCGATGAAGTGATTTGTAAGGCAGAGCTTTCCATTTCAGAGATATTAAACGTATTAAAACAGACACAAAAGAAGTAATGAATAAACTGAAAAAAGAATATCTGTTCTTTAAGCAACAGGAACCTAACATGAGAACACTGTTGGTTACCAATATGCTTTATGCATTGGTACTACCGATAGTAGAAATCTTTGTGGGAGCCTATATCATGAGGAACACGAGCGATCCGGTGATGGTTGCTTTTTATCAGCTGGCAATGTATATAGGCATCATTACTACCTCTCTTGTTAACGGTTATCTGCTAAAGAAATACAGTGTGAAGACGCTTTATTCGGTAGGAATCCTGGTAAGTGGCATTTCCATGTTCGGTATGATGACCATCAAGTCACTTGGCTTCATCGAACTTGGTCTAGCCGGCTTTTTAATGGGAGCAGCTTCTGGTTTCTTCTGGACCAACCGATACCTGCTGGCTCTCTATAATACCAACGACAACAGCCGTAACTATTTCTTCGGACTAGAGTCTTTCTTCTTTTCTATTACCTCCATCGGTGTTCCTTTAATTATAGGCGCATTTATCAGCCAGATAGATGGAAAAGAAGTTTTCGGATTCCTCTTCAATATCAATACCTCTTACTGTGTAGTTACGATGGCAGCAGTAGTCATTACCGTTATCGCCTGCATGACACTGTGGAAAGGTAAATTCGAGAACCCCAAAGAAACAAACTTCCTCTATTTCCGCTTCAACATACTTTGGAAAAAGATGCTGTGGCTAGCCGGATTGAAAGGAATGGTTCAAGGTTTTTTAGTAACAGCACCAGCTATATTGGTATTGAAGCTGGTAGGAGATGAAGGAGCGTTAGGATTGATTCAGGGAGTTAGCGGGGCACTGACCGCTGTCCTGGTGTATGTATTAGGACGTATGGCCCGCCCGCAAGACCGTTTGAAAATCTTTGTAGGAGGATTAATCGTATTCTTTGTCGGTACACTATTCAACGGTATTCTCTTCTCTGCTACAGGAGTGATCCTTTTCGTCCTTTGCAAAGTGATATTCCAGCCTTTGTTCGACCTGGCTTACTTCCCCATTATGATGAGAACAATTGATGCAGTTGCAAAGATTGAGAATAGAAACGAATATGCATATATCCTAAGCCATGAGTTCGGCCTTTTCCTTGGAAGAGCTTTCGGTTTACTACTGTTTATCTTCCTTGCTTATTGTGTATCGCAGGATTTTGCATTGAAATATGCGCTGGTGATTGTTGCCGGATTACAATTAGCGGCATATCCTTTAGCTAAGAATATTACTAATCAAACTGATACTATTGAACATGAAAATGACAAGTAAAGGTGTTTTTGTACTTATGACCGTTTGTCTCCTGGCATCTTGCTCGGGCAACGGAAATAACTTTGGTGAAAAGGTAAAGCAGGTTTCCATCCATAGGGTAGACTCTATGCCTGATATGCCTGAAACTTATAAAATGCTGGACTGGAAACAAAAAGCCCAAAAGTATGACCAGTTTATCTTTGACTGGAATAATAAAAGCGAAGTCGGACCATTAATCTGGTTAGATGACGCCCGCAGAAATATGGACCAGACTACATTTGGCTTATATACTGCCATTAAAGATATTCGTCAGGGAAAGAATGCCAATAACGGAGAGTTCCATGAAAGTCTGAACTCATTGGCAGCTATTCTTGGTGCCGGCCTTGTAGGGATTGACAAGACGAATCAAGATGGATATAACTATGTAAAAATGGTGCAGAATTATTTCAATTCTGATAACGGCTGGAATATAGTCATGAACAATACGACTCCGTCAGTAGCCCTTTTAGGAGGAGGCTATGGCCGCGACTGGTGGTATGATGTATTACCCAATGCCTTATATTATGCTATTTGCGATGTTTTCCCCAATGTAGACGGGGCAGAGAAGATACAAAAAAGTATTGCAGAGCAGTTTGTTAAAGCAGATTCTGTATTGAATGGAAATTACGACTATTCTTATTTTGACTATGCACAAATGAAAGGAATGGTTAATAATATTCCATTGCAACAAGACGCCGCCGGTGGGCATGCTTATGTATTGTTGTGTGCTTATCATAAGTTTGGTGATCCACGTTATCTGCAACATAGTAAAAGTGCCATCGAAGCCCTGCTTGCCCAGAAAGAAAGCCGTTTTTACGAGGCTCTTTTACCACTCGGAGTGTATACGGCAGCCTATTTGAATGCAATAGAGGGGGCTAACTATGATGTAGCCAAACTTCTTGATTGGGTATTTGACGGATGTAAAAGCCCTGCAGGAAGAACCGGTTGGGGAATTATTGTAGGAAAATGGGGTGATTATGATGTAAGTGGTCTGCAAGGAAGTATCACAGACGGCGGAGGATATGCATTCCTTATGAACAGTATCAAACCCGCCTGGCCTTTCATTCCGATGGTGAAATATCAGCCTCAATATGCAAAGGCTATCGGCAAGTGGATGTTGAACAATGCAAGTGCATGTCGTTTGTTCTATCCGGGGGAAATAGATGAAGCACATCAATGGGCTCCGGAATTGAAGGACATTACTTATGATAATGTTTCTTATGAAGGTTTACGAAAAACGGATGACTATGGAAAAGCATCATTAAAAGGGGTTAATCCGGTTGCAATCGGCGATGGTCCCAAATGGATAAAAGGTAATCCGACGGAGAGCATGTTCAGCGTTTACAGTTCTTCTCCTGTTGGTATTTTAGGGGCCATTGTTTGTCAAACGAATGTGGAGGGTATCCTCCGGCTGGATTGTAATGTCACAGACTTCTATACAGAGAAACCTTATCCGGTCTATCTCTATTATAACCCTCATAAAGAGACCAAAACCATTACTTATCAAGCTACCCAACCATGCGATTTGTTTGATATTGTTGCCAAAGAATATATAGCAAAAAATATAAAGACAAATGGCTCCGTTGAGATCCCGGCCAATGACGCAAGAGTAATTGTGGAACTTCCCGCCGGAACAGAATTAGAACTGAAAGATGGTAAGATTATTGCGAATAAACAAAATATCATTTCATATAATTAAATCTAAGTGTATAAACTATGAGTAAGCATTTATTATTCATTCTTATTCTTGCTGTTTGCACAAATGTCTTTGCACAGCAAACCAAGAGTATTTCGGGTGTGGTATACGACAGTAATACCGGAGAGGCTTTAATTGGAGTTTCTGTTCTTGAAGTGGGAACGACCAATGGTACTATCACTGATTTTGACGGTAAATATACATTAAAAGTATCGTCAAATAAAGTTTCATTCTCGTATGTCGGTTTTAAAACTGAAATTGTAAACGTAACAAATAGCGGAACGTACAATGTAAATCTAGTGTCCGATAATGAATTGGATGAGGTTGTGGTTATTGGTTACGGTACTCAAAGAAAGAGTGACCTTACCGGTGCTTTGGCTTCTATAAGTAGTAAGGATATTAAGAACTATGCAGTATCTAATGCATCCGAACTACTAACAGGTAAGGCAGCCGGCGTATTTGTTGCCGCCAGTTCCGGCCAGCCGGGATCGGATGCAGTGATCCGCGTGAGAGGTTTAGGGACCGTCAATGACAACAATCCATTGTATGTAGTTGATGGACAGTTCATGGATAACATCAGCAGCCTGAATCCATCTGATATTGAACGTATGGAAGTATTAAAAGATGCTTCAGCCTGCGCTATCTATGGTTCGAGAGGTTCTAATGGAGTAATCCTCATTACTACCAAGGGAGGGGTGAAAGGTGAAACGACTGTAACATTAGATGCTTATGTAGGTGTAAAAAACAGTTATAAAGCATTGAACATGATGAACAGCGACCAATACTACAACTTCATCATGAAAGCGTATGAAAATGATGCAAGCTTTCAAAACTCAATGAAGGATAAGTTTACCAATCAGTATCAGAAAGGTTATAATACCAACTGGTGGAATGAAGTAACCCGTACAGCTTTCAACCAGAACTATAATCTAAGCATCCGTAAGGGGACAGATAATTCGAGATCTTCTTTAAGTTTAGGATATGTAGACGATCAGGGTGCAATCATCACTACTGAATTCAAGAGACTTTCACTTAAAGCGAATCTTGAATATGATATTAACAAATTTATCACTGTTGGCGCCAATGTCAATCTGGCAAAGATAAGAAAACGTGACGCAGGAGCAATTCCTTCATTCGATTTCATTCAAAAAGCTGATCCTTTTACCCCTGTTATCAGCCCGTTGGTAGATCCGTCTTCTGAAAATTACGAATATAACAAATATGCGCCTACCGAGTGGTCTTACGACCCTAATCCGGTAGCCATGCTCGAACTTCCTAATAGATACAATGACATATTCAATGTATTTGGTAATGTGTTTGCCCAAATCAAATTGTATAAAGGATTGAGCTATCGGGTACAGTATAGTTTCGAAAGATACCATGATACTTTCAAAGACTTCCGTCCTGTCTATTCGTCTACTTTTTCGGAAGATAACTTAGCGAATCAGGAAAGTAAATATAATAAAGAAACTCAATTGAATAATAATAGCGCTGTTACTTCTAATTATCAAGTGGAACAACGCCTTAATTACAACACGACAATAGGCAGGCATAAACTGGATGCAATGGTTGCCATGACTTATGAGAAGAACAGTAGCGAAGGCATTAATGCATTTAAGAGAAAGGCTTTAGGTAACGATGAAATCTATCAGATACTTGATGCACAAACAGCTGGAGATAACACCTCGGGAGGTAAAGAAACATCTTCTATGTTGTCGTACCTGGGACGTATCAACTATGTATATGATGACAGATACCTTGCTACAGTCAATTTCCGTGCCGACGGTTCTTCAAGATTTGCCAAACGTAACCGTTGGGGCTATTTCCCATCAGTTTCATTAGGTTGGAGAGTGAGCAATGAAGAATTCTTCAAGAACCTGAACATTGAAAATACAATTTCCAATTTAAAACTGCGTGTAGGCTGGGGACAGAATGGTAACCAACGAATTGATAGAGACGCGCCTCTTACGTTGATTGGCACCAATAATGAGAATCAGTGGTACTTTGGAAACGGGTACTCACAAGGTTACGTCCCGACTTATGTGGGAAATGCAGATATTAAATGGGAAACCAGCCAGCAAACCAATGTCGGTTTAGATATGTCTTTCTTTAAAAACAGCCTTGATGTAAGTATGGACTTTTATGTAAAGAAAACAAGTGACATGTTGCTCAATATGCCTATTCCTTCTTTTGGCGCCTTCCCTAACAGCCCCTTCTTTAATGCGGGAGACTTGAAGAATACCGGTTTCGAAATAGTAGTCAACTACCGTAACCAGATAGGAAAAGACTTTAATTACAATGTAGGGCTGAACATGTCTACTTATAAGACAGAGGTAACCAAACTTACATCGGAATATTTGAGTGGAAACACTAGCCGTACGTATGTAGGAGGTCCTATCGGACGTTTCTGGGGGTACAAACAAATAGGAATATTCCAGAATCAGGAAGAGATAGACAATTATGTGGATAAGAATGGTACCAAGATTCAACCTAATGCACAACCGGGTGATTTCAAGTTTGCCAAATTAGGAGAATCAGGCGAATTGAACGATGATGATGACCGTACTTTTATCGGTGATCCTAATCCGGACCTCATTTATGGTTTCAACTTAGGATTTAGTTATAAGAACTTTGATGTAAGCATGGCATTCCAAGGAACTATTGGAAATGACATCTGGAACGTTGCTAAAGGAAGCCTTGCTTCAGCAGGACGCCAGAATGCATTGGCGGATGCTTACACAAAAGCATGGACAAAAGACGGGGATTTGGATGCTGTATATCCACGCATAACCAACTCTGACTCTAACAACAATATGAGAGGTTCTTCTTTCTATGTGGAGAATGGTTCTTACCTGCGTTTACAGAATATGCAAATAGGTTATACATTGCCGAGTCACATTTGCCAGAAGAGCAAACTGTTTTCAAGTTGTAGATTCTATGTGAGCGGTCAGAATATATTTACTTTAACCGGTTATTCCGGACTTGATCCGGAACTGGGTATCAATAACCCATTGGATATGGGAGTGGATACTACACGTTATCCGTCTTCACGTACATTCACTTTTGGAGTTAATTTGCAATTTTAAATCTAGCTAAAAAGACATTACATTATGAGAAAAATATTATTTATAATATGCTGGGCTCTTGCCGGAGTGGGGTTGTATAGCTGCTCTCTCGACGAACCAAGTTATGGTAAAACCACAAGCGATAATTATTATCAGAAGGAAAGCGATATTGAACAAGCCTTGACTGGAGCTTATCTTCAATTACGTACAACTTGGAATGAATATGCATTAAATCATTATTTTGTAGGTGATTGCAGTACGGATGATGCTCTAAAAGGAGGAGGAAATGACGGTGACCGTGCCGAAGTACGCGACTTGTCCGACTTTACGATCTACACAACCAATGGTGAAGTAGGACGTCGTTGGGAGATTCTGTACAGATTAATCAATCGTTGTAACGATGTGATTTATTATGCTCCTGATGCAATAGGAAACGAAGAACTATTGAAACGTTATGCAAACGAGGCAAAAGCATTGAGAGCATTCGGGTATTATTGCCTGGTCACTACATTCGGAGAAGTGCCTTTAATCACTACGCCGATGCAACCCGCTGAAATACTGCAGATACCCCGCTCCCCATTGGAGAAGGTATATGAATGTATTGTGAATGATTTAACCGATGCCTCCGCACTTCCTGCAAAAGGAGATTACTCTGAAGATGATGCTTATCGTGCAACACGTGGCTTTGCTAAAACAATGCTTGCTAAAACGTACATGTTCAAAGGTGATTTTACCTCTGCCGAAACGGTACTTCATGATATTATTGAAGTAGACAAAGACTATACATTGTTGAGTGATTACGGCATGAACTGGCGCACTGAATATGAAAACAGTTCGGAATCAGTATTTGAGATTGCCAACAAAGTATATGACAAAAACATAGCCACAGGTACCAATGTCCCTCACTTCTTCACAAGCAGACGCATCTCCGGTTATCAGGGATATGGATTTCACGTACCAACCCAAGACCTCTATGATGCCTTTGATGCAGATGACCCGCGTATTACTTATGTATTCACACAGACTGGTGATAGATATAAAGGTGATACTGAAGCGCAGGACAATGCTGAATCTCCAAGCGGTTATCATGATTACAAGATGACTGTGCCAGCAGTAGAAAAAACTGGTTTCGACGTCTGGATGATTAGTTACAACATTCGCTTGATCCGTTATTCCGATGTTCTCTTGATGTATGCTGAAGTATTAAACGAAAATGGAAAACCAGGGCTTGCACTTCCTTACCTGAATGATGTAAGAGAAAGAGCCCGCAAAACTAATCCGATAGATCCGAGAAGAGATCAACAGGCGTATATTCCTGCTACAACAACTAATACACTGCCCGACATAACAGAAACCGATCAGAAGCGTCTGAAAGAAATCATCTGGAAGGAACGTCGTTGTGAATTGGCAATGGAAGGATGGAGACGGGATGACCTGATGAGACAAAAACGTTTCGGAACCGTTATGCGTGCTTATGCAACCAAATATAATACATCGAAAGGTGCCAATTTTAGGGACGACAGAGATTATCTGTTTCCGATACCGCAAGGTGAAAGGGATAAGAGCAACAATATTCTTTCCCAAAATCCGGGTTTTTAATATGAATAAAATGAGGGGGCGGATTATAAAATCCGCCCTTTTTTAACAACCAACTGACCATGAAAAAGACATTATTATTTCTCATGAATGAATACTGAATCTAGCAAACGCCTATTGATTATTGATTGGTTGTTGACGGTGAAATCATACACCCTTGTTACCGATGAAAATATGCGCGGAATAAAATAAATTCCTTATATTTGCTATTATCCTAACCGTATAAATAACATTCATTTACATGAGAAACATCTTATACGCACAATTATTTTTTATTCTGATTATTGCATTTGTCACTTCCACAAAGTCTTATGCTTTTAATGTGGCAAAACACATATCAAATGTTAACGGGCTGACGAATAATTCAGTAAACTGTATTTTGGAAGATGCAGAACATACGATCTGGATTGGGACATGGGATGGACTGAATGCATATAATGGAAGAGAAATTACGACATTCAGATATAGCAAAAACAATCCGAATTCTATAAGTAATAACGTTATCCGCCAGATTATCGAATGTAAGGGCAGTTTATGGATAGCAACAGATAATGGAATCAATCGGTTAGATAAACGAACCCGTCAGATAACAAGGTATTATTTAAGAACAGATAATAAAGTACCCAATCAGGAAAAGTCTTTTATTTTAGGAAAGAGTGCGGCAGGAGATATTATCTGCCTCATAAAGGGGCTGGGGTTCTTTGTCTACAATGATTCTGAAGATGAGTTTAATCCGATTAACACAGACTTTGCAAGTCATATAAAGGATTATTCCGTGAGTGATTCCGACCGTATGCTTTTCCTTTTAAATAATGGAAATACTGTGTATCTGACCTACAATCTACTCATTAACGGAGGAAAACAGAGTGATTTACGCACAGTCGACATACAGACTCCTGTAGATAAGATATTTCTGTCGAAAGGCAGATTTATCTTAAACAAAGACAACAAACTTTTCCTTTTAAATCCCGACTTTACAGTTTCCCAATGCATTGAGCTGGATAGTAGCAAACCTGTATCGCAGGTTATTTTAGCAGAGAACAAGATGTACGTCAGCTTTATAGAAGGGGGATGTATTCATTATGATTTAAAAAAGAATACTTTTACCTACCTGAACGAACTATCCAGTCAGTTATCAGTCTTCACTCTTTATTCCGGTAGTCAGAACATATTGTGGATAGGAACGGACGGACAAGGATTAATTCAACTTTATCATTACGACTCTTTATTTGAAACCGTTCACACCAGTCACCCTGTGAGATGTTTCTGTGAAGATGAAGATGGTAATATTCTGATAGGCACAAAAGGAAGCGGAATAAAACTGTTGAATCCTGCAACGAAAGAATTGACAGATTATCTGAATGAGAGTAAAGGATTGATTTCCAATTCTGTCTATGCCTTGAGAAGAAATAAAGCGAATGACATTTTTATCGGAACGGAAGGAAACGGAATCAATATATTGAATGTTGCTACAGGGCGACTGGAAAAGCTTGAGATACCTGATAAATATCCGCCTTTCAAGGCTGTGTATAACATTTATTTTACGAACAATGATTCTCTTTTATGGGTGGGGACATCAGGATATGGTTTGATCAAAATAAATATTTCCAGAGAGCAAGGTCGTTATCACGTTAAAGGATTCAGGCAATATAATTCGTCGGATAAGAATATCTCATTGAATAACGATGTTGTTTATGCCATTACATCCGATCCGGAAGACAATATGTTATGGTTTGGCACACGTGGCGGAGGCTTGAACTGTATCAATATGAAAGATAACAGCATAAAATCATTGGAGGATATGGATAGTCGGATTTTGCTGACTAATAATGATGTATTGTGTTTACTGCGTGATGATGCCAATATATGGATAGGAACAAGTTATGGACTGAACGAATTGAAAAAGGAGGAGAATGATTTTCGCCTGATACAATATGCCGACGAAAAATTGAATAATAAAACGATTCATGGAATATTAAAAGACCACGAAGGAAAGATATGGATCAGTACCAACCAGGGATTGTCTAGCCTGAATGTAAAAAACAATAAAATAGATAATTATACCTTGAATGACGGATTGCAGAATGATGAATTCTCTGATGGAGCTTTCTTCAAGGATCATCGTGACTTCTTGTACTTTGGAGGAGTAAGCGGGTTTAGTTATTTCAATCCTCGAAATATACATTTGCGCGAGTTTAATCCTCCACTTATATTAAGTAGTTTGAAGATATATAATACGGTACAGGACATTAATGAACGTATCAGAAAAGGAGTGTTGAAACTTAGCTATGAAGAAAGATTCATGACTTTCAATTTCATAGCCAAAGACTTTATTAACAATGAAAACTGTGAATATGCTTATCGCTTGAAGAACCATTCGGATGATTGGGTGGAGATAGGTAATAATCCGAATATTATCTTTACCCAACTTCCTCCGGGTGAGTACCAGCTTGAAGTGAAGAGCACGAATGGCGACAAAGTATGGGGAGACAACGTTTATCGCTTAACTATAAAGGTAGGTTATCCGTGGTGGCTTAGTGTTCCTGCATTGATTATCTATGCCATATTGTGCATTATTATCTTCTACATCACAAAGTCTGTTATCAAAAATCGCATACGGTTAAGCCGCCAAGTTCTTATAGCCCAGGTAGAGAAACGGCATGAACAGAAGATTTATGAATCCCGGCTCAATTTCTTCACCAATGTGGCACATGAATTCTTTACCCCCCTAACTTTGATTTATACACCTGCACAGCACTTGTTGGAACAGGACGGGTTAGATGGTAGTACAAAGAAATATCTCCAAATAATAAAGAATAATGCCGAAAGGATGCAGAAGCTGATTAGTGAGTTGATGGAGTTTCGTAAAACTAAATCGAGCAATATGGATTTGCATCCTGAAAATGTGGACGTAAAATCATTGATGGAATATGCTTCCAACAATTATGTGGATATCCTGAAAGAGAATAAAATAGACTTCAAGGTAGAGACCCATGATACGTCAGAGATCTATTCCGACCGCAATGCTTTGGAAAAAATTATATTCAATTTACTGTCGAATGCGTTCAAATATACTCCTCGTTATGGATATATTCATGTTGAGATATCACAAAATGAACCTGATAAAACCTTATACTTGCTCGTAAGAAATTCCGGCAAGGGGTTAACCGAGCAACAGATGGCAGAGATATTTGATAAGTATAAGATATTTGATACTCCGAAATTGGGTAACTCTGTAAGCAATGGCATAGGTTTAAATCTAACAAAGAGTCTGGTTGAATTATTAGGCGGGCAGATAAGTGTAAATAGTGAACTGGGAAAAAGTGTTGAATTTTCAGTCGTGATTCCTTCTCTGCCATCCGATCATTCACTTGTTGTAACGGATGAAAAAGATTCGTTGCAGAAAGAAAAGAACGGGCAGGATCACTTATCCCCTCGCAAAGATACTGTCATACTGATAGTGGAAGATGAAAAGAATATCAGAGACCTGCTGAAAGATGTCCTCTTTGATTATGTGATACACGAAGCAAAAGACGGCGTGGAGGCTTTGAAAGAGATAGAACATAATCATCCTGATATTATTATAAGTGATATTGTCATGCCCAATATGGACGGCTTGAGCTTGATTAATAAATTGAAATCCGATTTGAAAACAAGTTATATTCCGATCATAGGAATATCGGCAAAGGCTTCTGTAGAAGACCAGATCAATGCCTTTAACCATGGTGCGGATGCTTATATCGTCAAACCATTTCACCCGAGGCAGGTGATATCCACCATAGAGAATCTGCTGTCGAGACAAATGCTTTTAAAGGACTATTTCAATTCCAGCATGTCTTCTGTGAAAGTAAAAGACGGGATTGTTCTTCATCCGGAAGACGAAGAGTTAATACAGAATGTAACAGACTTCATAAAGAATAATATAGATGATGAGTTATTAAGCCCTTCTTCTATTGCCGAATTTGTAGGAGTGAGCAAAGCTACCTTGTATCGGAAGTTCAAAGAAATAATAGACAAGACTCCGAGTGAATTTGTACGAGGTATTAGACTGGAATATGCAGCCAAGTTGTTAAGGACAACCAAGTTGACCGTATCCGAGATTATGTTCAAATGTGGATTCTCTAATAAATCTTATTTCTATCGGGAATTTTTAAAGCAATACGGTGTATCTCCCAAAGATTACCGGAATCAATAGATAATACAAAAAAGGCTATCCGAAAAATAGGTAGGGATATTCCTAAAATAAGAAAATTTAAGGCAACTAACTCATTGCAAGTCAGTTGCCTTTTTTGTATCTTTAAGCAGGGATATTCAGTAAATGTACCTTTTCCATATAAGAACTATCCATCCTATTTATTTTTCTAATATTGTAAATTCAAGTATTTTACTTCAATTTTATTTATCTTCTAAAGAGATAGCATGAACATTAATGCTGTAAATCCTAGAAAGAAAATCTGCACGAACCTTAGGAAAATCCAAGTCTTTTCTCCGTAGAATACTAAGTTCAAGGTACTTTTGTTCAATATCAATACCAAGAAATCGACGTTTCAAAAGATTAGCCGTGACACCAGTAGTACTACTACCGGCAAAAGGATCTAATATCCATGCCCCAGGCCTAGTACTAGCTGCAATAACCCTAGCTAATAAATTTATCGGTTTTTGAGTAGGATGTTTACCGTGTATCTTTTCCCATCCCTCAATAGCAGACAAATTCCAAACATCTGTCATCTGATGATTAGCATTACTCATTTTCATAAAATCATAATTATAATAATGAGAAACATTATTATTTTTACGAGCCCAAATAATGTATTCTGCCGAGTATGTAAAATAACGACACGAAATATTAGGAGGAGGGTTAGTTTTCACCCACGTAATGCAGTTAAGAATTTTAAACCCAAGTTCAGTTAACTGATTAGCTACAGAAAAAATATTATGATAAGTCCCTGATATCCAAATTGTACCATTATCTTTAAGTTTGTCACGACAATCAGCAATCCATTTATAATTAAAATTATCAATGGATTCTTTGCCAAAACTACGATCCCAATCTCCTTTATCTACACAAACAATTTTACCAGATTGTACAGAAATCCCTCCATTCGAAAGAAAATAAGGAGGATCAGCAAAAATCATATCAAATTGAAAATCAAACTGTGACAAAAGTTGTCGACAATCGCCAAGTAAAAGAGTAAATGCTCCATCCGATGATTTATAATATGATTTTAAGGGCATTATACGAATTTATTCAGTACGTAAATTAAGTACCCAATTTATCCAACTAATCACTGTACTGGAACGGCGATAATATAAATTTTCAGACATGCGGTAAAGTTCGCAATGCCTCATGATATCTATTACCTCCTCTTTAGATGGGATATTAGCATTATCAATATAACTCTTCAATGTCTGTCTAAAAGGACTATGGCTAAGAATCAATTCTGCCACCCGAAGATGTCGGCTTCGCAATGGCAATTTAAAAATTTGTTTCCCTAAATTCGATAGTTTATAATTGTAGATACTCCCTTTTTTATACCGCTGAATTAAACCCAAATAAACACCTGCATTCGCATAATAATCTGACTGGCGCTCATCAAAACTATATATTTTTGCACCGAGAAGTTACGAAAAGAGTGTAATTTATTGGAAATGAGCGTAGGTTAATTGCTCTTGATAGTAATAGGTTACGATTTAGTTAGTTATCTACTGCATTATCCTTCTGCGCGTTGCGTAACCTTCAAAGAACTCTTCGTATGCAAAAGTAGCTATTTAATTCGAGATTTTGATATAAACTCCCGTTTTTTATCCCCTCATTCATAAGAATTTTCCGTAAAAGCGGTATTGTCCGTCGGCACACCATTGCCCAAAACGAGTTTGGAACAAACGTGTGCCGACTACCGCATAGCTGGAGAAAAGGGCATTGCCTCACGCCTAAACGATGTTTAGACAGATGAAGCAATGCCCCTTTCTTTTGCGCCTATGCCAAGAGGTGCTTTTACGGGTTTTCAAATGATTTTTCTTTTTTCGCTGTCTCTTTTGCCGGAAGCGGAAAGTGAATGCAGAGTGTGTCAGCCTGCCCCATGAATGAAACAGGCGCCCACACACAGCCGGACAAACCGGGAAGAATGATTGTTGCCACCCGGCTGAACAAGTTCCGTCGGATCGGAAACAATCATACTTCCTTTGTTGTGGTTTGCCCTTTTCACGCTTCCGGTGATGTCTTTTTCCTTTTGGTGATTCTTTTTTTTACGGATTTTCCCCTGAAGTTTTTTTCTACACAATCTGCCTCTGTTTTCGTTTACCTCCATTTTGCGCCTTTCAGTAAGCCGCATCAGTCAGTCATTTTCGTTCTGGGCGCAAAGGTAATTCCGGGATTGGACGGGAAAGCAAGGTCAAGCCTCCTGTTTTCGGTAAAAATCTCCAGCCCTGCGGGTAGTATTTTGACCGAAAAACCTTGCATTCCCTAATCCCTACCTTTTCAAGCACCCGAAACGAAAACGACCGATGCGACAGAAAGACGCATAAAAAAAATGTCGGATAAACGAGAGGCAGATAAGATAGTTTGAAACTCAACTCCCTCAGCTCTTGAATCCGCATTAAAAACAAAAAAATCAAAAACAGCGAAGATATGACGGCAACGGCAAATTTCAGACAAATGGCGCAACACATCGGGTTGGCGATATGCGGCTTGATGATGCGCACCGCCTTCGGGGTGTTCGGCATCCTTTGGGGCATCATCAGAGAGATTGTAAACGGAGTGTTCCGAGTGGCGATAGGTGTAATCGTGGCTATCCTTTCCACCATTGCCTTCTTTGGCTTCATCCTTTGGTTATTCACCCTTTAACCCTTACCGACATGGCAAAAAGAAACAGCAAGACGGCAGCGCAGCAGTGCAGATATTACGAGGTGGACAACATCTTCGTGTATATGGTGGAAACGTACATCAACGGCAATTTTGAAACTTTCCGAAGATTGTACCACGAACTGAACAAGGACGCACGGAGGGATTTCATGGACTTCCTTCTCAGCGAGGTAGAGCCGACCTATTGGAGAGAGATACTGAAACAGATAATCTAAAAATGACAGCGATATGAAAGGAACAGACCATTTCAAGAGAACGATATATATGTACTTGGAACAGCGTGCGGAGGAAGATGCGCTATTTGCAAAGAAGTACCGCAACCCTGCCAAGAACATGGACGAGTGCGTGACCCACATTCTGAACTATGTGCAGAAAAGCGGTTGCAACGGTTTCACGGACGGAGAGATATTCGGGCAAGCCATCCACTACTATGAGGAAAACGAGATAGAGGTGGGCAAACCGATGGACTGCCAAGTGGTTGTGAACCACGTTGTGAAACTCACGGCAGAGGAAAAGGCGGAGGCACGTCAGAACGCTGTCCGCAAATACCAAGAGGAGGAACTCCGCAAGTTGCAGAACCGCCACAGACCGTCAGCGAGAAAAGAAAACCAACCCCAACCCTCATTATTTGATTTAGGCTTATGAAACCGAAGACCAAGATACAGAAAGAGGTGGCAAGACTTTCCGCCAACCTTCGCCCCATATCAGCGACACAAATAGATTGGGCATACCGCCACTGCGTTGAGCATATCGGCTACCGCACCAAGAAAGGGAACATCACCTGTTCCGACTGCGGTCACGAGTGGCACAGCGACAGCGGACTATGCGACACCCTTGAAGGCTGCACCTGCCCCAAATGCCATGCCGAACTCAAAGTGCAGGACACACGCAGACGCATCTACAAGGAAACGCAGAATTTCAGCGTGATAACCACCTGCAAAGGGTATCAGGTAATCCGCGTGGCGCAGGTCAGATGCGAGAGCAGGAAAGGCGAACCGATGCGTTTCTACTGCCACGAGGTCGTGCAGCGTTGGATTTCACCCGACGGCAAGGTTACGGACATGGCGTTGCTCCGTGGCTTCCTTTTCTGCTATTGCGATGTGTGGGCATTAGGCAGCGATATGGAGGTAAGACCGCACAACAGCCTATACGATGATGTGGTGGCAAGAAGCTGTGCATATCCAAAGATGAGGATATTGCCCCAACTCAGACGTAACGGCTTCAAGGGCGATTTCCACGGCATCTCCCCCGTGCGTCTTTTCAAAGCCTTGCTTTCAGACCCAAGAATTGAAACCCTTATGAAAGGCGGTGAGATTGAGGTCATGAAACACTTTCTTTTCAATACCCGTACTGCCGATGAATGTTGGGCATCATATCTGATTGCCAAGCGTCACAAGTATCAGATAGACAACCTCTCAATGTGGTGCGACTATCTGCGTATGCTCAAAAAACTCGGTCAAGACCTCCGTAACCCGAAGAACATCTGTCCCGAAGATTTCATGGCGGCACACGACAACGCAACCCGAAAAATTGAAGCCATACACGAGAAGGAAAGAGCCGCAGAGCAACGCCGTTGGGAGATTGAAAGGCGTGAGCGTGAGCAACAGCGACAACTCCAACGAAAGAAAGATGCGGAGGATTTCATCGCCAACAAATCCAAATTCTTCGGCTTGGTAATCACGGACGAGGAAATAATCGTCAAGGTGCTTGAAAGCATAGACGAGTATTACAACGAGGGCAAGACGCAGGGCATCTGCGTGTTTGGCAGTGGATACTACAAGAAAGCCGACACCCTCATACTATCGGCAAGGATTGGCGATGAGATTATTGAAACCGTAGAGGTGGACTTGCGAACCCTCGAAGTGGTGCAGTGCCACGGCAAGCACAACCAGGACACCGAATATCACGAGCGCATCATAGACCTTGTGAACAAGAACGCCAACCTTATCCGTGAGCGGATGAAAGCGGCATAGCATAACCCCTAAAACAACATTGATATGGAAGTAAGAATTGAAAGTATGATTTGTGTGTGGGATGATGCAATCCCCACGATGTTCCTTGAATTTGTGAACCTCCTCACTCTCACAACGAGTGAGGGGGAATTGAGAAAGAGCGTAAAGGAGTTTGCCGAGAAGCACGAACTTGACAAGTTTTTCCTTTACGGCTTCGGCTCACACCATTTCTACCTGCACCAACGCTACACAAGCAACCCCGAAATGGTGATGAAGAACAGAGTTCTGTCAGTACATTTTTAACCATCTAAAAAGCAACATTATGACAACACGAATGACCATCAACGGAGTAAGCACCTGCGCGGAAGCAGGTACGGAGAAATACGAGCGTTTCCAATCGGGTATCGGAAGACGCAGGCGGACACTTGTGCAGTACGACTACCGCCACCCCATAGACAGAGAATTGTTCTCTTGTGTCAAACCCACGTTGGACGAGTGCCGAGCCGCACGGGACAAGTGGCTGAACGCAAAGAAGGGAAAGGAGGACAGACTATGAACACGACCTATCAAACGCTGATAGTCAAGTTCAGCGAACCTATCACGGCATTGGACGGTATCTTTGACGATACCGGAGCGTGGGGAACGGACACCCTCAAGGGGTGGATAGATGATTACGAAAGCACACGTTTCACCGCCACCGACAGCCATACGGCAGTCATCACGAGCGAGTACAATATGGAATGTGTGAAAGAGTGGCTACAACGGCAGACCCCCATTTCCGAAATGCGAGAATTTTGAACGGGATGGCGGTGTCCGCACCGCCAATACTTAAAACCCTAAAAACAAAAGATATGATAGCCAAGACGATATTACAGCAGATAGGCGGAAAACGCTTCACCGCCATGACAGGTAGCCGTGATTTCATAGATATGGGCAACGGCTTACGGATGAGCCTTGCAAGGAACAAAACAAGTGCCAACCGCCTTGACATCATCTATGACGAAGGGGCAGACCTCTACAATATGCGCTTCTACCGCAGGACGTTCAGCAAAAAGACCTTTGAGTGCAAGACAAAGGACATTGCCGTACACGAGGGTATCTATTTTGATATGCTGGAGGAAATGTTCACGATGGTGACGGGACTTTACACACGCTTTTGAGTGGCGGGGCGGCGAGAGCCGCCCTACTTTCTTTCAGTGAGCATGATGGCGGACAAAGAAAGTAGCAAAGAAACCTTTGTCCAATCTGCGATAACTAAAAAATCCGCAAGTAAAACTTGCGGAGGCTATATATTGGGTCGTTATTTTTTGGTGGAGGGGAATGATAATCTCGAACCGTTGAACTACACATTTCTGCTTCGTCTCCATTTCCCCCAACGATTTGATACGTTCAATCATTTTTGTTGTTCCTTTCTGAATTTTCCTAAATACTTTCTTCATAATTTCGCTATACTTTTTATGGTTAATAACTATGTTTTGTATTGCTCTCACAACACTTACAACTTGAAGTGTTATTTGGAAACCGATAGGCAAAAATGGCTCAACGATGTCAATTAACGAGAAAATCCTACGATAATCTATCAAGTGATAGAGCAAAAGACGTGCCAAGTTAAATATGGCACGTCTTTTGCCAGTTTTGTCAGTCCTTTTATGGGATATACAACAGCGCAAACTCCGCCTTTCTCCGTTTGAGCAGCATGGCGTGGCGTTTTCCTTTGTAGTTGCAGAAGGCTATATACTCACGGTAGATGTTCCTGTCACCAGCTTCCAGCTTCTTGATTAAGGTGCTTTTGGGGATTGTTTTGCTGCCTAACAGCTTCGCCGGTCCCACATTATGTAAAAGCTTATATAATGTCGGTTATGTAAACGAATATGTTATGTAAAGTTGTCATATATAAATATATGTATATCAATAATATAATTCATAACAGTTGCAATTTTATTTACATAACTATTACATAGAATGAAATCATAAAATAGAATATCCTAAATCATACACAAAGTATTAAACATATTAATAAATGGTACAAAGTCAGTAATTACTCAGCGAATAATTTCATCATCTGAAAGCTTTCTGATACAAAAGTTTTTCAAATAGGTAGAATAATAAGGGATTCGTATGCAAATGGAAAGATTTATGCTCTGTTTCATAAAATTTCTCTACTTTTTCTATTTTATCATTTATGTAAAAGACTGATTCTCAATTATGATTATTCGCTGAGTAGTTACCAAAGTCGAAATATCTTTTTTGACTTGCTTATCATAAACATTTATTGTACATTTGCATAGCATTTCCAAATAGAGAACACAGAGCCTATCTTTATTTATAAGGTTAGATAAATGAAAGGAGGTGTTTGATATGCGGATAATGTGTAATTGCATTTACAAACCAGTGTCTGTGTCCGATTATTATCGGTTTCGCTATGGAAAGTGGGAATACGTTTCACCGTATTGTCGTCGTCGTCCAAGACGATAAATGCACATCTTCGGCAGCGAGATGTAAAAGAGCTGCCAATTTATACTCTCTTATTCATTATAAAAGCTCTCATATCTTCAATTGACTGGCGAATTTCGGTTTCTGTATAAGGAGTATTATGGCAATTCTCTGGATGATGAATTTGATGACGAATTTTTTCTGTTAAAGTCTTTTGCTCTGTCCTAGTTGTACCATTTGACAACTCCTTAATATAGTTGACTGTTGGTTTACCATTTTTATATTCTTCAATCCATTTTACTTCACCAGTTTTGTTCGAATAAAGATAACTATATAATTCATCATGGTACTCTTCTGTTACTTCTCCAAAAGATGTGAAATTTATTTCATTTAAAGATGGATATGGCAACTGGGATAATTCAATATTCTGAACAACCCTTTCTTCTTCTATTTCTTTTACTAATCGAATGTTATCAAACTTTAGTTGTTTTACAACATAAGAACTATGGGTTGTCAATACAACTTGTACATTCTCATTGTTGGCTAAATCTATTAAAGCTTTCATCAGGATCTTTTGGTGTGCAACATGCTGAGAAGTCTCAGGTTCTTCAATAGCGTATATTAGACCATCTGATTCTGTATTACTTTGCATTCTTTCGGCTTCAGCTCTAAAAAAGTTCAAAAGTATCAAACGCTTTACACCACTACCACGTTTATTGATAGGAATGTCATTATCTCCAGCAATAGATACATTTTTGAATAAATCAGACCATTTTAAATCAGTGAAAGATGGTATATTAGGGCTAAGACTATTTGCTAGCTCTGGATTCATTTCTCGTATTTTATCTAACGTATGATTTGAGACTTCTTGTAGTTTAGTTGTAACATGTTCTGCTATTTGCTGACACATTTGGGCTACATTTTCCTCTTTTAGTATTGATTTTACAGCCTCTTTTAAAGGATCTTGTATTTCTTTATCATGGTCATTATTACTACGATCAGCTTGAAAGAGTGAATATACAGGAAGAAACTTCTTCAAACTTTCCCAAATCGTCTTTCCGTCTTCTTTTGTTACATCAATTTCCTTTTCTTCTAAATTAAGATTATCAGCAAAATGATTCCATATTGCTGCGCGTATTACAGCCTTTCTAGTCTGATCTTCACATTCAATGTTCTCTCGATTTAATATTGCTTTAAGATCACTAATTTTTTTGCTTAACAAATCGCAACAAACTGCATTGGTCGGATGTTTAGCTCGAATATAAACTTTTTCCCTTCCAGCTTTTGGATACCTTTTCACTATTTTTAGAGTATTAGATTCTGTTAAAAGATATTCAGCTGCAAGTGTAGTTCTATTGCTTTCATCTATAACTAAACTATCTGGTAATTTGAAAAATTCTACAGCAATTATTACTTCATCGTCACCCTCATTAGAAGCACGTTTATTTATATCTTCCTTATCTAGGGAAATACATCCTTTTCCTTCGTTAAAGAAAATGTCTAAGGCTTCCAGAATTGTAGATTTTCCAATATCGTTACGACCAACAAAAGTTGTTAGATTGGAGAAAAGAACTGTAGTCTCACTTCTATAGCCACGAAAGTTTTTAAGTGTTACTGATTTTATTAACATATCAATATTTTTATATAAATTTATCACATCAATGTCGTTCGATTAAAATTTGTAGCCTACTAATATAAAAATATGAGTGGGAAAATATTTTGCTGCAAACTTAACCGAAAGCAAAATTACTGAATTTTATTTTTCAAAATGCTCTTTTCCCAATAAATTGTAGCCTTAAATATCTGTATTTAGTCATCAATATGACAAAATACACTTATGGTGATTAGACATCTCTATTATTATAAAGTTGAACTAATATAAACATGTATAAAAAATGGATTATCAAAAGTCGGAAATATCTGCATCCTTAGTGATGATACTTGTAGATATTTAAAAGAGAATTTATCCTATTTTCCTGCAACCATCAACGTATGCTGGGAATCATGAAGTCGATTGCCCGTTTTATGGAACAGTTTGATTACATAGAATACGACAGGCTCATTGATAAAATGTTCTTGGAGTTTGTTTTAAGTGAAAAGAACCTATTGTAGGATAGACGTTATCGGAAAGATCTAGTTAGAAGTATGAAATTTATGACTGGTTTTATATTGATAAAAAATAACAACTGTGCCTGAACCAGAAGGTCTCAGTAGCAATTTGGATTAAGCACAGAATAATTTCAAAATATCATATAATAAAAGAAAGATTATGTAAATCTACATAAAAATGGTTATGCAAACAAACTTACATAGAAGATATTGCTATACAGCTGATTACTATGTAATTGCAAATAAGAATGTTTACATTGTATTCAAATGAGTGAAGAGTGGTCCTTCTATTTACTACTCTTCACTCTACTTACTATTTTATTTATATTTTACTTGCAGAGCTTTTAAGAATTCCATTAAATCTCCATCTTTTTGCCATGTAGTTTTACTTTCCTGAATAATACCAGGAGTTAGTTTTTCCAATGCCTGTTCTTTTAATTTTTCACTTGCCCTGGCATATATTTCCGTTGTTGTTGTAGAAGCATGTCCAAGAAAGTCACGAATATAGACGAGATTTATACCCGCTTCCAACATATGCATGGCTTTGGAGTGCCGAAATGTATGACAGGATATATTACTTGGTATCAATCCCCAATATTGTTTCCTCGCATTTTTAGCATGTCTTTTCACAATATCTAATATGGCCATTCTCGTCAACCTTTCTCCTTTTGGATTAGGGAATAATGGATGGCATCTATATTGTGAAGCAAAAAGATTGTTCTCTTCCATATACAACCTTAAATTTTTCACTTGATTAGTAGAAAGAGGAACTACTCTAATTTTATTGCCTTTCCCATGTAATTTTACAGTAGTAGTTTCTCCTAATCTTATATTTTCTGGGGTTAGGTTTATAATCTCTTGAACTCTTGCACCGCTATCATACAATAGCCCCATAAGAATAAAGTCTCTACGCCCTTTACGAGTTGATAAATCCGGTTGTTCAAGTAATGCCTGTACTCCTTCTGTAGTCAGATAAGACATTTCCTTAAAAGGTGTTCTTTTCTGTTTGATACTCAATATAGCTTGCCAATAAGCCATGCCCTTAACTTCCCGATATTGAAGATATTTGAAAAAAGACCGTAGGGCGCTTAAACGATTATTTCTTGTTGATATTGAGCATTTTCTCGTTTCTTCCAGCCAATGCAAAAATCCTAAAACTCTTTCTTTTGTAATTTCTTTGAGGAATAGTTTTTCCGGTGCTATTAATTCAATCTTATACATGTATTGTATAAAAAGCATGAATGTTGCACTATACTGTTTTACCGTTTGATAGGAACAACCACATTCCATTGTGAGGTAACGGTTTAAATAATCTGTGAGATATTTTCCAAAATCTGTCATACATTAAATTTTTAATACATAATTAATCTGTCATTTCATCCATGTTTGGAAAAATATGATTGTGAGCCATATCTACTTGTCTTACAATTTCAGGAAACATGGTCTCCACTATTCTGACATATTTATTGGTAGCGGCAATGGATTGATGTCCCATATACGTCATTAGTATCAGCATCACATTATGTATATCTTTCCCTGATTCACATAATTGCACAAATGAATTTACACAGAATGTATGTCGAAGGTCATGCAGACGAGGTCCTTTTCGATTTTCATTTCGTACGATGCCGGCACGTTCTAAAATATGATTGAAAATGTTTGAAATAGTTTTTGATGAAATTGAAGTATCGTTACATTTTACAAAAAAATAGTTCTCTGGATTAATACTAAGCCCAAATTTCTGTTTTTTAGTTACATAATCACGGCATATTAGTGCTAAGGAAGGAGAAAGAGGGACATATCTGTCTTTCCCATTCTTACATTCTCTAAGTAATAAGCATTCATTTTTGAAATCAATATCACAGTGTTTCAATTTTATAGCCTCACCTATACGGATTCCTGTACCGTACAGCAGACGGATTAGGCATGGTATGGAAAATCGAGCTGAATTGATTACGTGGTGATAAGCATTTATTCTGTCGCACTCCTTGAAGATTCTTTCCATTTCGTCAGGTGTGTAAATGTAGGGGACAAAATTTGATTGATGTTTGGGTAATATTGGAATATATGAATCATATCCAATTGTTTGCAGGAAAGAAGAGAATCCTCGAAGAATGATAATCCTATAATAGCGATTATCTTCAGATTCTCCAGGGAATTTACAGCACCAAGCATCAGCCAAATCTTTGGAAATCCCAAGGACCTTCTCGTTTCTATCATTGGCAAACTTGTCAAAGCGCTTTAACAAACATTCCATTACAGTCGTTTTGCAACCTATATTTTTCTTGTATTCTATATATTGGGTAATTAACCCAGAGAATACACTATATAATTTACCAGTTCTCTTTCTCATATATTTCTAAGTAAAATATTTCAGGAATTTGAGGTACTTCAAGTGCGCATTGCCTTAGATGCTTCAAATCAACTTTTACATAACTCATGGTGGTTAATAAATTGGAATGTCCGAGAATTTCAGAAATAACGCTTGGGGATTCACCATTCTCAAACAAATTAATAGCAAGACTATGACGTAAAGAATGAGGACCATGTTTACGTGTTGATATATCTATCTTGGCTGCTAACATCCACTCTGAGACAATCCTGCTCAATGCCTGGGGTGAAATCCTTTGATATGGAGCCATATGTTCCAAAAAAACATGCGGACTGTCAATATCAGGTCTTCCGAACTTGATATAATCAATAATGGCACTTCCTATTTCCTCTGATAATGGAAATAAAACAGGCTTCCCCGTCTTTGCCTGCACAAGGGACAAACGGTTGAACTCCCATTCAAAATTGGCATATGTAATTCCTACTATATCCGAAGCGCGGAGTCCATAACGTGCTGCAAGTAAAAGCATTGCATAGTCGCGTTTTCCTTTAGGACAAGATCTGTCTATTGCGTCCAGCATTTTTTTTATTTCCTCCCTACTATAATATGATGGTAATTGAGGATTTTTGGGACGATGAAGGCGTAAAATCCTATTCCAGCGGGAAAAATTGCAATCTGCTAATAAATTACGCTCACAAGAGTATCTGACAAAGGCTCTTACAGAAGAGACGACGTGAGGCCAAGGACGTTTCTTTCGCTTCAATTCACGTAAAAATAACAAGCAACCGGGAATATCAAACTCTTTAACCAGTTTGTTGTTTTCTTTTAGAAAATCATACAAGTCTCTCAAATACAAGTGATGTTTGCTCACTGTTAGAGGGCTTTTAATTCTCCTTTCATGACAAATAAATTCATTGAATTGTATGCCTAAATCTCCTTTGAATTCAAACATAGGACTTCGCGGAGTTGGTTTTCCAATGATAATTCCTGTATGCAGAACTTCATTCATTATTTTTATATGTCTAACCATGTTCTTCTCAAAATCAGACAGTTGGGCGTATGCCATACTCTTGTGACGAGTTTTCAAAAAATCTTCTCCTACACGAGCAGAATAGATTTCAATTTTATTTTCCAGCATATAACATTCCAGTTTATTATAACTACTCTTAAATGCACAAATAGTTAAAGGTGCATAATGCCTTTCACGCAGTTGTTGGACAACTTGTTTCCTTAAATCATAAAAATTACTTTCTTCCATAAAACATTATTTATTGTTAGATATAAATTGAAGCTCCATCAAATCAAGTAGATGGAGCTTCAATATATCTCTTATTAGGGAATAATGCTATGATTTTAACTACTAAATTAGGAATATTATGTAAAAAGTAATCCTGTAAAAAATAAATATACCATCTGTTAGTCAATGATTTATATTTCCTTTATTTACATAATATACTCGCTTACATAACCCACATTGTAAGCTAACGTGCCAAGCAAAATCGAATCAACCCCGAATTTACGGAACATGGCGACAAATTTGCGCAGGTCTTTCCGCAAAAGTTCATCCGCATCCCGTTTTGTCATGGTTCGTGCCGAATACTTCTCGTTTGGCAAAAGTTTGTGACCCCAACCGACGTATGGGTAGTGTTTTTCTGAGTGCCAGCCTTCAAAGTAGCGGCAGCATAAAAAAGCACGTTCCATAAGCGGCAGTCGGTAGATTGCCGCCTGCCCGTCCGTTCCCTCTTGGCGGCTGATCTGCGCGGACACAGAACAGACCGTCAGAAGTGAACAGAGCATTGTCATGAATACACGCATCATTTCAACAAGGGGCTGAAGTTGCCGATGGGAACGATGGTAAGATCGTCGTCCTTTACATTCCTGTTGTTGAAGTCAAATTCCAGTTCGTAGGAGTTGCTAAAGTTATCCTCCACCACCACGATGAAATTATGCGCCTCATCACCCGCCGCCGTGTAGTACAGGCGGAATTTTTCGTTCTCCAGCAGGTAGCGGTCGTTAGGCAGGAAGGTGATGCCGTTATCCATTTTGAGCGAGCCTTCCCCCTCGAACTGGAAATAGCGGATGGTATAGAGCGTACCCGAAAAGTCGCCCTCCTT
Organism: Bacteroides xylanisolvens; assembly: GCF_018289135.1. NCBI lineage: Bacteria > Pseudomonadati > Bacteroidota > Bacteroidia > Bacteroidales > Bacteroidaceae > Bacteroides > Bacteroides xylanisolvens. The sequence continues at coordinate 4,673,513 of NZ_CP072216.1, read as the reverse complement.
TTTCAGTTCACAGCGGATTTCCACTGTCTGCCCCTTTACTACCTTGTTCGGCACGGGCATGACCTCCACCGTGAAGGGATAGGACTGCTGGATGTCCATGTCATCGTCACATGACACGAGGGTGAATGACATGGCGGCTATCAGGCATAACGCCACTGCCTTGAATATTGATGTTCTCTTGTTTCTGTTGTTCAGTATGTTCATTGTTCTTCGATTTTTAGATGGTTGTTTTTCTGTTTTTTCGTTGTCAGTTGCAGGTACTCGTTCAAGTCCTTGCAACCGTCATAGAGGGAGGAACGGTCGGTGACACGTTCCCCGTATCGCATGGTAAGTGCGGCAAGCGTCCGCCGTCCGGCTTCGTCACGGTCGAGGAAGCAGCCGATGCGCCCGTATCCGTCCAGCAATCCCGCCGCCTTCTCCACGTTGGCGACTGAGTTCAGCACAAGACAGTCAGCGTTACCGGTTACACCAAGCGTCACGGCAGAGAGAAAGTCCATGAAGCCCTCGAACACGAGGCACTCGTCAGCCGGGATGTCATTCGCCTTTACCAGTGATACAGACTTCGGAGGTATGCAACCCTTGAAATATCGGCTTCTGACTTCATAGCCACCTGCCATGTTCGGAAAGCCAACGGCAAAATACCGTTTCCCACGCACACCGTAGTTCAAGCGGCAGCAGTGACGGGATGCGATGGCGTAAGGGATGCCCCGTTCCTCTAAATACTCCGTCAGCAGTGAGCGGAGCAGCGGAGCGACCTCCACATCCTCAAAAACGGATTCGGTCGGCTTCGAGAGATAGACGGGCTTTTCCCATCCGGCAACCGTCATATTGGCGGCTTCCGCTATGAACTTCGCTTGCTTCATGAAGTCATCGCTTTGCAGAAACTCCCCGGCAAGCGTGAAGATGTCGCCGCCCTTGCCCAAACCGAAGTCGTACCAGAGCTGTTTCGCCACGTTCACACGGAAAGAGGATGTGCGCTCGCCCCTGTACGGGGCAAGATACCACAGCTCGTTACCGCTCCTTCTGACAGGCTCATGCCCCAGCCGTGCGAGAAAATCCGCAAGCGGCATCCTTCTGACAGCATCTATTTCCGTCCTTTCCATGCCCGTGTCAGTTGATGATGAACTTGATACCATATGTTAGCTTTCAATTTATGTTGTATAATAATTGTATTTAACTTGCGAACGGTTAGTTGTGTGTTTTTTGGACAACATATTTCTGGATGTCTACCTATGCTTTATTACTAATTAAAAAAACTGTGCTTATGATAATAACAGAACTTATCAAAGACAAGAGTCGTCATCAAGAGTATCTTGAAGCTCCGATGCTATCTGAAAGGGAGTCATATATTGAATACCTCAGAAGCAAGGGAGGCAAAGACGATTATCTAAAGAAAACATCACTATTCCTGTTAAGAATAGTTCGTATTCTCCCAATTGACAACAAACCTCTCGTATTTGAGACCGTTTCTGTATCCATTAAATGTTTCTGCCAGCAGAATCAACTTGGAATCACTTCTGAAAAACATATGATCAGAACGGCAATGAAATGGATACGCTTTATTGGCTTGTCTAATCTTGACGGACTTATGGAAGCCCCTGTTTTAAACAGCTTGTTTCCTCGACGTCAGTCACGTGTAAAAATGGCGTCTGCTCCAATGCTTGTAGAAAGGGAAGCTTTTCTAAAGCATAGTCGCAACTTGGGATATTCTGACAATTATCTCAGACTGATAGCGTATATCCAACTTCATGTCGTTCAAAATTTATCCATATGCACTCGGATTTCATTTTCAACAAAAGAAATCATTTCAAGCGCAGAAAAATACGCATGTGGAGGTAAACAAACAGATTCTAATGTAATATACCGAAAAGGGGTATTTACAAGAGTTGCTATGGGCTGGCTTGATTTTTTAGGCATACAAGTCACCAAGAGCACTTCTTTTTGTTTTAATGAATATGCAGAAGAATATTTACGTTTTCTTTCTGACGAGAAAAACTATTCAAAACATACCATTAAAGGTAAACGTAAGGTTCTATGTTGTATGTTACCCGTCCTTGGTCAAATACATCCAGAGTTGTTCTCTATGCAACCCAAACATATTGATATGTTCTTTACAAGAATCCATAAGGAATGGTATATCAATCGTAGAACATTAGCCGAATACATCAGCCATCTGCGTTCGTTCCTTCGATATGCCGCTACTCAAAGCTGGTGTTCAGACAAGTTATCCTTGGCACTCAAAGCACCACGTTTGTACTCAGAGGACGGTCTTCCTTCCGCTCCAGAGAAAGAACATGTACTCGGAGCCGTTCAATTTTATTCAGACTTCAATAGTAAAACAAACATTCGGAACTATGCTATAATGATGCTTCTGTCCGTTTATGGAATCCGCACGCATGAACTGGTCAGTCTACAACTGAATGATATAGACTGGGACAAGGAGACAATCCTGTTCCGTCGCTCCAAAGGTGAACGGGCTCAAGTCTTTCCGCTTACCGTGAACGTCGGTAATGCCATCATACGTTATCTGACAGAAGTAAGAGTAAATGATTCTTCGCAAAAATCATTGTTCCAATGTATGGTACCACCATATAGAGGAGTTAGCCACAATGCAGTATATGCTATTGTGAGCAAGGCTCTAAGAAGTCAGGGGATGGAACTTAGACACTATGGTCCCCACGCACTGAGACATTGGACTGCCACACGGCTTGTCAACGAAGGATTCCCGTTATATAATGTCAGTCGACAACTCGGACATGAAAGCCCGGATTCCACAAGGATATATGCCAAAGTGAATCTGAAAACACTAAGTATGGTCGCAGAAATGAATTGGGAGGATTTGCTATGACTGTCAAAGAAGCTGTAATCAAATATATTGAGTACAGACACAGCCTTGGAGAAAAGTTCAAATCTGCCGGTATTCTTCTTGTGAGCTTTAGCAAGTTTATCGGTGATACGACCGATATTTCCTCAATCAATATGGAATCCGTGAACTCGTTCCTCTATAAGGGGAACAAGGTTACGGCTATGTGGTTTGCTCGTCACACGTCCCTGAAGGGATTCTTTCAATGGGCTTTTCAACGAAGCCTTATTGAAACAATTCCATTGACATTGGATATGCCGAAGAGACCTGCCGGACTTGTTCCCTATATCTATAGCCGGGATGAACTCAAGCGGTTGTTCAGTTCTGCTTTGAACTATACCAGGAGAACTCAGAATGTAATCATCCCTTTTGTATATCAGACAATGCTGATTACCATGTATACGATGGGACTTCGCACTTGTGAAGTCATAGCACTGAGGGTAGGCGATATAATTTGGGAAGAGTCTTACATCATTGTACGTACTACAAAATTTTACAAATCAAGGATTGTCCCATTCAACACTCAAGCAAAAAAAAGACTTTTGAGTTATTTTGACTGGCTCAAAGAGTCCGGTTTTTCGGTTGATAAGGACGCTCCCTTTTTTGTAACCAAGCAAGCTCAGGCTGTCAACCTCCATACTTTCCGGAACAGTTTTAAACTGATACGGAAAAAGGCAGGAATAATCCGCACGGACTCGGATAGATACCAGCCACGGATACATGACCTCCGGCACACGTTTGCAATCCATCGTTTGATTCAATGGTACAAGGAAGGAGTAGATGTACAGCAGATGTTACCTATCCTTTCCACCTATCTCGGACATACTTCTATCAAGTATACAAGTGTTTATCTAACGATGACTCCTGAATTACTGGAAACGGCATTGCAACTTTTTGAGAATTACAGACTATCAAAATAATAAAATATGAATACCCATAATGAATACATAAGCTATTGGCTACGCCGGTTCTTACTGGAATATGCCACAACTGTTCGCAATCTGTCAAAGAACACTTTGTTGAGTTATCGTGACACGTTCAAGCTGCTGCTGCCGTACTTGTCAAAAATGAACAAGATCGGGATAGAAAGACTTTCCGTGAACCTCCTTACAAAGGACAATGTGCAAGACTTCCTGAAAAATCTTGAAGCCTCGCGCCAAATATCCTCTGCAAGCAGGAACCAACGGCTTACCAGCATACTTGCATTTGCCAAATATCTCTCAACTTATAACCCGGAACATGCAGAACTTTATCGGGAACTTAGACTCATACCCATGAAAAAGCACCAGAAACCAATGATTGGTTATTTGGAGAGGGACGAGATGGAAGCATTGCTTGATGCCCCGGATAAAACTACACAATATGGTTATAGGGACTATGTCATTATCCTGTTCATGTATAATACGGGAGCCAGAGTGGATGAAGTTTCCAAACTGGTTGTTGCCGATTATGACTATACCACCTCTACTGTTATACTGCATGGAAAAGGCAATAAAACACGTAGGTGTCCTCTTTGGAAAAGTACCAACCGTGAAATACGGAAACTTGTCAAAAACTTGGCTCCTACACAAAGCATATTTATAAATCGCCATCACGCCCCACTTACCCGCTTTGGTATATATGGACTGATAACAAAATATGCCGCTGAAGCTGCTAAAAAATGCACCTCTCTTAGAAAAAAGAATGTAACGCCTCATGTGATAAGGCACACGACAGCTACACATCTTCTTCAAGCTGGAGTAGACATTAATACTATCCGAGCATGGCTTGGACATGTTTCTGTGGATACAACCAATGTCTATGCAGAAGTTAGCATGAAAGCCAAATCTGAAGCACTTGATTGTTGCGAAGTGATTAGTTCCACAAAACAAAAGTGCTGGAAAGATAATCCTGACATCATGGCTTTTCTCAATGGGTTATATAAATAAATATGTTGTCCCCAAAATACACAACTAACTGTTCACGAGTTAAATACAATTATTATACAACATAAATTGAAAACTAACATATGGCGTGAAATGTTATATATAACATTTCACGCCGACCCCGAACTGCGTGTGGAACTTCCGTGTGTCGCCACCCCAAAGGCAACGCTCCCGCAGGTTGGCAAGCAGGGCGATACGGTCTGCCACGTAACACTCCACATCGAGCGTCAGCGCACCGCCGTAGATGAAGGCGTCCCGGTCGTGCAGCGTGGAGCCGTCATGCAGCACCTTCTTCCCCCAATTTACCGCCTCATATCCGGCGAGAGCCGAAGCCCCGGCATAGACGAAAACAATCTTTCGGGCGTCCGACAGTATCTTGAAGTAATAGCCGCCCTCCGCCGTGAACTGCGCCACGGGTATCTTGGTGTCCTTGTAGGGATTGTTCTTCAACAGGTATTCGCCACCGAACACCCACTTGTTCCCCTTCTTCGTGTAGGTGGAGAGAGCCGCCCCGAAGCTGTACCCGCCGTCCTTGCCGCCGAGATTGAAGCCGTCCGCCATGTCCGCCCTCACCTCGATGCCCTGCATCTTCGGCAGACACCGCTGGGCGTGCGCCTGCCCTGTAAAAAGGGCAAGCGACGCGATGATTATTGCGATGTACTTTCTCATGGTCAGCGTACTTGAAGTTCGTTGATGGTACCCGCGCGTACCAAATCCTCGTTCTCAATCACGAAGGACTGGTGACGGCCGCCGTTCTTCTCGTTCAATTCCACCACGAGGCACTTGTCATCGGGGATGGTGAACTTCGCCATCGTGAAGACCGTGCGCTCGCTCTTTTTGCCCGGCACGAGGGTGGCGTAGTTCTGCGCGCGGAGCGGCAGAATAATCTGCTCCTGCACGGCAGTACGCTTCGCAACCTTCTTGTCCACGATTTTCCAAGTGATGTAGTCCACATCGAAAGGCACGTTGCTCTGGTTCTTTATCTCCGTGTGGAAATAAAGCAAGCCGTTGTGCGTGTAGATGCCTTTCAACAGGTATTGGATGCCGAAACGCTTGCAGCCGATATGCTTCACCTCGCGCTTGTTCTGTTTGTGGATGGACTTCATGATAAGGCGCACCAGCATCGGGCTTTCGCTGCCCAGCTCTTTCAGATAGATTTCCTGCGCGTTGTTCGGGCGGTTCACCGTGCTGCCGTCATGGATGAAGTCGCACATCTCCACGTTGAGCAACAGCGGTTCGGCGGCGTACTTCACGTTGAAGGTGTAGAAACTGCCGTCCTCCGTGATGACGGACATATTCGTTTCGTTGGGAAAATTCCTTACGGTAGCCTTCACACGGATGATGTTCTCCGCTCCGTCGGCTTTCCCGGCAATCAGGTCGGGCGAGCCTAAATCGACATAGCGCACCTCCGCCGGAAAAATGACGTGGACGGTCTTGTCGTAGGTCACTTCCAGACCGTGCGGCGGTATCATGCGGTCGAAGGTCAGCTTGCGTGACAGCCCGTGATATAGGTCGCCGTCCGCCTCCTTCTGCGGATAGACCTCCTTCGTCAAGGTCGGTTGTTCACTTCCGTTGGTCGTTTCAACGGTTACATTCTCCTGCGCGTTGGCAGTTATGATGCCCATAGCGAGGGCAAACATGATGATTACTTTTCTCATTACTTTTGGATTTTAGTGGTAATTTTTATTGTTTTCAATATTTTTCTTGGTAAAGCATGACCCTGTACCCGGCTTTCAGATGCACCTTGACGGTTCGCATCTTTTTGGCGATGTACTGGCTCGTGCCTTGTATCAGCCCCTTGCCCAAGTCGGAGGCGAGCTGCGCCCCGGCATTGGTGGAGATGTTGATGCTGCTTCCCAGCGAGCCGCCCATGTTGGCGGCGACCTCCCGGACGGCGTTCATCTCCATCGAGTTCGGGATGAAGATGCCGGGCTGTCCGTCCGTGTCATAGACCGCAAGCTCCACGGGGATAATCGTGCCGTCGTATTCCAGCGAGGTAATCTCGATGTCGAGCCGCTCACCCTGTATCTTGCCCGTGCCGACCACCACCGCACCCCGGGGTATTGTCCTGCCTGCCACCGCCATAGGCTCCAGCAGGCGCAGCCTTACCGTCTGCCCGTCCGTCACGCTCTGCGCCCCATGCACGCACGCCGGTATGGTGTTCCTGTCCAATACCTCCGCCGTGCCGACAGCCGTGTTGAAACCCCGGTTGCGTTCCTGCGATAAGGCGGCGACAAACTCCGCGTTACTCATAGGCTGTGAGAGTGAAGAAACTACTTGATGCTCCACCTGTCTGATAGGCATTGCCTTGTTCTTCTTCCCTTTCTGCACGGTAGTTGGCTCTGCCCTCTGTTCCGCCGATGGCTGTCCTCCGTTCTGACCGCCCATGTACTTTGCCGCCAGCTCGTAGGACTTCTCCATAAGAGCCACCTGCTCGTCCATAGAGGAAGCCTTGCCCCTCTCGCTTTCCAGTTCCGACTCCAGCGATGCGATGCGCTCCAACAATTCGTCCATCTCCGCATTGTCGTTTTTCGGCTGGTCGTAGAAGTTTCCGAGCGTGGCGTTCAGGTCACGGTAGGCGGCTGCGGAGGACTGGATGGTCTGCGGCGTGGCTGGCTTTGCCCTTTCTTCCTTGCCGCCCGGATTGGCGAGGTCGAAGTCCACTCCGTTCTCCGTTCCCGCTATCTCGCGGTCGAACATGTCGCCCAGCTGCCCGATGGCACGGTTGCGGCTCTCCTGACGCTCTTCCATCTCCCCATGCTCGTAGGCTTTCAGCTTGTCGCCGATAATCTGCCGGTTCGCCTTGTCAGCGTCGGGCATCTCGGTGTTGTATCCGTCCGTTCCCGGCGGTTGCTCCTTGCCGGAGGACGGGGCGAATATCAGCCACATCGCCCCGATGAACACCAACACCATAGCGGGCAGCACGATCATCTTCTGCCGTTTCAGCCGTTGCGCCTCTGTCAGCGGTTCGCGCTCCTTTTTCGGTTTCCCCGTTTCGGGAGCAGCTTTGTTCTCTTTCGTCGGTTCATTCTTTGTCTGTTCCATATAAATAAGGTGTTAAGTGATTGCCTGTTTCCGCCGGGGTCGGCAGTTCCACCCGTCCGGCGTGTCCCGTTTCCATATGTGAGCCGTCGTTCCTGCCGATGTCATAGACGGCTCTGCCGAAGGTGTAAAGGGCAAGCACCGCGAAGGCGGCGAACATCCCCAGCACGATGCGGCGGCGTGTTTCCGGCGGCAAGCCGTCCAGATACCCTTTGAGACTTGCCGCCAAGCGTTTCCGTTTGTCGTGGAGTTTCCAATACATGCCCCACATTGATTTTCTGATACTTTTCATGTCCTGTTACCGTTTGATAGTCTGTAAATCCTTGTTCTCAATGATGGTGAAACCCTCGATGGTAAAACCGTTCGGGTTGTCATCCGACCGCGATGCGTTCAGCAGGCGGCAGGTGGTCACGAGGCTGCGCTCGGTGACGTTGCTCTGCCGGATGATTTTCTGTGTGGCGTAGGTCACGGCACGGTAGGGATAGGCGTTGAAGTCGCACACCACGCTGTCCACCTTCAGCACTTGGTTGATGTTCCCGGCGATGATGCGGTTGTAGTACCCCTTCTCCGCGAAGTCCGAATAATAGTGGTACACGCTCTTGTCCGCCAGCAGCAAGGCACGTTTCACGTTGTGTTCAATCGCGCTTTTTTCAGGTGATAGCGTGAAGAACATCTCGTGGAAACGGCGCACATGTTCCCGTGCCTCCGCCGGGCGGTTCTGCGACAAATCCTGAGACAAGGCGAGCATCAGGCTCTTGCCGTTGTCCAGCACATAGATTTTCTCCCGTTGCTTCTCTGCGAAACGGTAGGAGTTCCACACGCTCCACACCGTCACCACGGCGCACAGCGAGAGGAAGACGATACCGAACAGGCGTATCTGCCTGAACGACGATTCGATGTTTCTAAGTGATTTGAATTCCATTTATATTTTCCAATTTATGATTGCACATTGATTATTTCAGCAATTTGCCGACACGTCCGACTGCGTTTCCTGCGGCTGCACCCGCCACGCTGCCCGCCATGCTTCCGGCTCGTCCCGCCATCTGGTTCACGTTGCGACCGTAACCGCCCATGCCTCCGGCTTGGATAATCCAGCCCGCAACGGTGGGAATGGTAAAGTAGCCGATGATGCCGATGCAGAGGAATACGATATACACCCCGTCGCTCGAATCCAGCGAGAAGTTCGGGTCTGCCTGCATCCGCTCGATGTCGTTTTGCAGCATCAGAACCTGTATCTTCGCCAGTATGGTGCTGAACATGTCCGATACCGGTAGCCACAGATAGACCTGTATATAGCGGCATATCCACTGCGTGAGCGTGTTTTGGAAACCGTCCCATACCGACAGGGCGAAGGCTATCGGACCGAGAATCGCCAGCACCACGAGAAAGAAGGTGCGGACGGTGTCTATCACGAGGGCGGCGGCTTGGAACAGCAGTTCGAGTATCTCGCGGAAGAAGTCGCGGATGCTCTTCTTCATGTTGTACATTCCCCGGTCGATATACATTCCCGCCATCGTCACCATGTCGGAGGGCGACCAGCCGAGTTCCTCCAGTTGCTTGTCAAATTCCTCGTTGGACACGAGGTAGGCGGTTTCGGGGTTGCGTACCATCGCCTCGTATTCCAGTTTGTCCTTCTGCTCCCGGTATCGGTTCATGTCCAGCGTTTCCGCCTCCAGCATCTTTGCCGTGCCCTGTACGACGGGTGAGAGGATGCTGTTTATCGTGCCCAGCACCACAGTCGGGAAGAACATGATGCACAGACCGATGGCAAAAGGACGGAGCATCGGGAATACGTCTATCGGTTCAGCTCTCGCCAGCGACTGCCATACCCGGTAGGCGACGTAGAACAGCGCACCCAGCCCGGCGATGCCTTTCGCCACACCAGCCATGTCCCCACACAGCGGCATCATCTGCTCATAAAGTGAACGTAAAATCTGATGAAGGTTGTCGAACTTCATAGGCTACCAGTATCTTTCGTTCATGTTCCCGTACAGCCCCATGATGCGGTCGAGGTCGTTCTTCTTTTTCGCACGCAGGTAACTCACGGAGATGTTCTTGTTCGTGTAGTAGCTCACGAGGTTGCGGTAACGCTTCATCTTCGAGTGGCAGCGTTCCACCACGTCCATGCGCTCCTTGTCGGTCATGGAGAGCGTGGTGATGTTCACCACGTTCCTGAGTTCCGTCAACACTTCGTTGCTTTCCTCCAGCAGTTTCGTGTAGCCGAAAGCGATTGCGGAAAGCTCTTCGGGTCTGAAATTCCCGTCACGGAGCATCCGTTGGAAACTGTTCACATAGATGTCTGTGATGTCGCCCACCATCAGGATGGTCTGCTGCACCTTGCGGGCGTCCTTGACCAGATTGTTCACCGATTTGAGGGCATCGTAATACTTCTTGCCCTGCTGATAGATTTTCACCGTCTCCTGAAAGTTGCTCACCATGTTCGTGGCGGTCTTGGAGGTATGGATGATGTTTTTGGAGGCATTGATGATGCCCTGCGCTAGATTGCCCGGATCGCTTACGACCCACTGTGCGCTTGCCCTGCCCGCGAAAAGCAGGCACAGGCAGATAATCATTGTTATTCTTGTTCTCATGTTACTTTGGATTTTAGTGGTTGTTATTCTTCGGTCGGATGTCCCGGCTGCGGCTTCACCCGCACATAGTCCCCGTTTGGCGAGAAAGTCAGCACATCCGTGGCCTCGTTGTAGGACACGTCGATGCGGAAGCCGGTGTTCATGAACAGGTTGCCGTTCTCCTCCTGCAAGAGATAGGTTTCCGGCTTGAGCTTGCGGCGCAAACCGCTACGACGGAACACCGTCACTTTGTAGGCTTCGCCCTCCTTGTAGATAAGCACGTCAGGTTTTCCCTCCACGCTCTCCCAGTTCCCGCACAGCATGTCGCGGCGGTTGTCGGCCACGTCGCAGGATTGCAGCATCATGACCGCCAATCCGATAAGGCACTTGCTGACTTGCAGCATTTTCACTTTTGGTAAATTCATACGCGTTTTTCTTTTTTGGTTGATACATTCTGTTTTTTAGTTATTCCTTGTTTCTCCGCCTTTCGGCAAGCTGCCGGATGGCGGCTTCGATGTCGTCGCCCAGCTTCTCCGCCAGACGGTAAACCTCCACTTTTTCCGTTTCCTCGGTGGTGTACGCCAGATACTCTTCCGCGCTGACCTCCGTGGCATAGACCGCCGACTGCGTGCCGCCCAAGCCTATCCACACCTCCTTGTAGAGCCGTGAAGGGTTGTTCGCCATGTTGATGGAGAGTATCTGCGACTTCTCCTTTTCCGTCAGTCCGAGCAACGCCTGTATCTGGTCGAACTTGTTCATATATTTCCTTTGGTCAAGCAGGATTTTACAATCCGAGTTGTTGATAATGCTCTCTTTGACCACCGGAGAACTGATAATGTCGTCCACCTCCTGCGTCACCACGATTGCCTCGCCGTAATATTTTCTGACCGTCTTATACATATAGCGCAGATATTCAGCCATGTTCGCCGATGAGAGGGCCTTCCAAGCCTCTTCCACGATAAGCTGTTTCCGCACGCCTTTCAGCCGCCGCATCTTGTTGATGAAGGCTTCCATGATGATGATGGTCACGACGGGGAACAGTTCGCGGTTTTCTTTAATCGAATCTATCTCGAAGACGATGAACCGCTTGCCGAGCAGGTCGATGTTCTCCGTGGAGTTGAGCAGGAAATCGTAACGCCCGCCCCGGTAATACTGCCGCATGGTGGTGAGCATGTTGTCGATGTTGAAGTCGGACTTCTCCACCTTGATGTCACGCTGTGCCAGTTCCTTGCGGTAGTCGTCACGCATATACTCGTAGAAGGTGTTGAACGACGGCACGATGCTACGGTCGGATTGGATGCGCTCAATATAGGCACTCACGGCACTGCCCAGCTCGCCGCTCTCCGTCTTTGTCACCTTGTCGTCCTCCGACTTCCAGAGCGTCAGCAACAGGGTCTTGATGCTGTCCTTCTTCTCCACGTCGAAGATGTAATCGTCGGTGTAGAACGGGTTGAAGCTGATGGGCTTATCTTCCGTGTAGGTGAAATACACACCGTCCGCTCCGCCTGTCTTGCGTCGGATCATGCCGCACAAGCCCTGATAGGAGTTTCCCGTGTCCACCAATACCACATGTGCGCCTTGCTCATAATATTGGCGCACGAGGTGGTTCATGAAGAAAGACTTGCCGCTGCCCGAAGGACCCAGCACGAACTTGTTGCGGTTGGTCGTGATACCTCGCTTCATGGGCAGGTCGGAGATGTCAAGGTGCAGCGGTTTTCCCGTGAGCCTGTCCACCATCTTGATGCCGAAGGGCGAGAGCGAGCTGCGGTAGTTGGTTTCCTCTGTGAACAGGCACACCGCCTGTTCGATGAAGGTGTGGAAACTCTCTTCCGCCGGGAAGTCCGCCGCATTGCCGGGTATCGCCGCCCAGTAGAGTGTCGGGCAGTCGATGGTGTTGTGGCGCGGCACGCATTCCATGCTTGCCAACTGGCTGCCCACGTCGTTCTTGATATGCTTCAGTTCCTCCGCATCGTCGCTCCACGCCATGACGTTGAAGTGTGCCCGTACCGAGGTCAGTCCGTAGGAATGGGCTTCGTTCAGGTATTGGTCTATCCACTCGCGGTTGATGCTGTTGCTCCTTGAATAGCGAGATAGCGACTGCATGTTACGGGCGGACTTCTCGAACTTCTGCAAGGTTTCCTCACTGTTGTCTATCAGCACATACTGGTTGTAGATATGGTTGCAGGAGAGCAGAAGCCCCACCGGGGAGGCGAATGACAGTCGGCAGTCACTCCGGTCGGTGGAGAGCTTCTCGTAACGGGTGTCGGTAGCCACCTTGCCCGGCAGGTCTTCCGCGTCGGAGAGGGTGTGCAGACACAGGCGGTTGTCGCCGATGCGCATCTCCCTTGCCGAAAGCTCGATGTCCTGCAAGGTGGTGTCACCTTCCGGCATGAGCGAGAAGTAGCGTTCAATAAGTCCCGTCTTTCCCTCAGTACCCACAATCTCATCGGTGGAGAGGCGGCGCAGCCTGACAAGCCCGCTGTCGTTCATGATGCGCTCGAACTGTTCGCAGGCTTCCAAGAACTTGGTCGTGGTTTCCCTGTCCAGCTCCTTCGGGATGATATGTCCCCGGCACAGCGTGCTGAAATTGCTCTGCATCCGGTTACGCTCCTTTGTTGTCTTGGTCAGGTAGAGGTAGCAGGTGTGTTTCAGGTACGGACGCTCGTTGAAGTGACGCTCGAAAGAGCGGCTTAAAAAGCTCATGTCGTCCTTCTGAAGCTCCGGTTTGTAGCGTTCCTTGATGAACCAGTCCTGTTTGTGGACGACGGAGTAGTCCGGCAGCACCTTGATAGCCTTGCACCAGCAACTGTGTATCGCCTCGTACTCCGCACCCGTCACGGTGTAAAGTTCCGGTAGTTCCACCTCGAAAGCCACCGTGATGTCGGCGTCCTTTGAGATGATGCAGCCATGCTCCACCGCTAAAAGTGGGAACCTGTTTTCCAGTGTTGTCATTTTCGATGTATTCCTCATTGTCTTTCTTCCTTTCGTTGTCGTTTGAACAGACGGGTTATCCGCCGCCGGTTGATAAGGTATCGGGGATGGCTCCGTGCCGCTCCTAATTTCATCAGCCCGTGTTCACCGTACCGGGCGTTCAGCGCGAAGGTCTGCCATACAAGGAGGGAGGACGATGCCGCGCCGAAGCCGATACATATCCACTGGTCGATACCGACCATGTAGAGGATGACGAACAGGACGAAGAGAGCCAGCAGACCTCCGCAGAAGATGAAGAGGTACTGTGCCTTCAAGCCCTTGAACTCTACCGGACGGCCGATACCCTTGTTGATTGGGTATTCAGCCATACATTATTTATTAAAGGAAGAATGAGCGCAGGATGGTGGCGGCAACAATCAGGAAGATGCACGCGCCGAACCACGAGGCGGCTGTCTTGCTGGTGTCGGGGTCGCCCGATGAAAACTTGCCGTACACTTTTACGCCCCCGATAAGCCCGACGACTGCACCGATGGCGTATATCAGTTTAGTTCCGGGGTCGAAATAAGAACTCACCATAGAGGTGGCTTCGTTGATGCCCGCGATGCCGTTTCCCTGCGCGAAAGCGGAGGCGGTTGCGGCGATGACAAGTGCCGCGGAGAGGATTGCTTTTCTGTTTTTCAAGATGTTCTTGTTCATAAACTGTTCTTGTTTTTTGCCGTCAAAAGGGTGGATGGTCCTTTGTCGGGCGGTTGATACTTTGTTTCTTTACTTTGGTTTTAGTGGATGCCCGTTTGTTTCCACGGACGTGGGCGTGTCCGTTGCGGATGGGGATGCGCCTTGCGTTTCCTCGCCGCGTGGGTTGATGTCATTCTTTCATGTTCATTTCTTTTATTGTTGTCATACATAGTTGCGAATGTCGAACTCCTCGATGTTGTCCGGCACGACGAACTCCTTTTCAGATTTCTTCAGCCGAATCTCGATAAGCCCCTTGATGCGGATGCCTATCTCCGAAGAGCCTTCCATCATTTTCTCGTACAACTCCGTGCCCTCCATGTCGGTGAACACCTTAGCCGCCTTTTCACGTTCCGCCTGTGTCGCGTCCGGGTTTTTGGCGGTCTTGCAGGCGTCGTCAATCTCGTCAAAGCTGCTGCCCGAAGCCCGTGGCGTGTCCGAGGCGTCCTCTTCCGGTTCGTCGTCCCCGTATCCCAGTTCCTCCGGCGGTATGCTCGTGAAGGTCTCATCGAGTTTTTCCTCCGGGACTTGTGCCGGGCGGGATGCGTTTCCCGTTTTTCCGTCGTCAAAAGTAGCCTCTTCCTCCGACAGCTCAATGCCTTTTTCAATAGTGGCGGCTTCTTGCGTCGGTATGGCAGCGGTTGTCCGGGTGGATGCCATCCTGAAACGGCTCTTGCCGATGATGTCCGCCTTTTCCGCAGGGACTTCCTCGTGTGCCGCTATGCGTTTAGCCTCATTCCCGTCCAGTGACCGCCATAATCCGACAATGCCCTTGAAGAAGCGGACAATCCGCGTGTCCATGATGCGCTCGTAAAGGAGCAGGAACAGGAACCAGAGGTTGCAGCCGACCGATACCGCCAGCAGAATGTCTGTCATGCTGATTGTGTAATTCATATCCTTCCGTTTTTGGTTAGAATACTGAATTGTAATTTCGGGCATAAAGGCTCTTTATCGCATCTTCGCACTGGTTGAAGTGGTGCGTCAGCACATGGTCGATGTAAGCGGACAGCGTAAGCCGGTCATGCCCGATTACACGGGTGATACGCATGATACGCTCGTGGTACTCCGGGCGCACATACGCCATCTTCCCCTCACGTGCCTTTACTTCCGGGTCGCGGATGAACAGGCGTTCATAGTCCTTCTCACTGCATTTGCCGCTTACCGGGACAGGCGACAGTATTTCCACACTCGCCTGCACTTGGGTAAACATACCTCCGCAGTCTTGCTGTGGTCTTTTTTCATTCGGTGTCATTTCTTTTTCCATTTTCAAATCAGATCTTCACGTTGTTTCTTGTACAGTTCGTTGATTCTCTCCTTGTGCTGTTCCAGATGCTGGCGCAGCACGGTATCCACATATCCGCCTACTGAGATTTCCCCTCCGGCGATGTCGTTCACGATTCTGAGGATCTTGCCGTGGACGTCACGGCTGATATAGACACATTGGCGGGTCTTTATCTCGTTGCGGCGCAGGAATAGCTCGTTGTAGTCCTCGTCCTGCCTTTTCCGGCGTCCACTTTCCCTCTGCGCTTTTTCCCGTGTTACGGGTTGCACAGGAGATGGTTCCGGTGCGGCGGTGTCCTCTTCGGTCGGTGCAGCTGCGGGTACTTCCTGTGCGGGGCGCAGTGTCCCGTCCTGTGTGCGCCGCCCGATGGAGGCTAACAGCAGTTCCTCGTCGATGCCTTCCGTGTTCACTTTCCTGCTGCCCATGCTCACTGCGGTCTGATGATGTCGCTTATCTCTTCGGAAAACTCCCGGATGCCACTCCCTTTCAGCAGTGCCGTGTCCATCGGGAAGATGGTGGAGCGGAAAACGCTCTTGCGCTCTTCCGAAAGGTCACGGCGGAACTTCTTGCTGTCGGGCAAGCGGGTGGAAAGTACCGGAAAGCCCATTTCGGCTATCACTTCCTCGTAGATGCCGTACAAGTCGTTCCTCTCCCTGCCGTCCACCATCGTCCAGAACAGATGCAGCCCCTTTGTTTTCGCCTGTCCGGTAGTCATCAGCCTGTCGCGGAACATCGTGACGAATTTCAGGGTACTCTCCACGACAAAGCGGTCGGCACTCAGCGGAGTGAAAATGTAGTCCATCTGCGAGAGCGTCTTTATCACGCCGTTGCTTCGGAGTGTGCCGGGCATGTCGAAGAACACCACGTCGGGTTTCACGTCCTCAGTGGCAATCATCCTCTCGGCATCGTCGAGGGCGTTCACCGCATTGCTTTTGACGATGGTGTAGGCGTTCTTTTTGATCCGGCGGAAATGGTCGCAAGCGAGAGCCTTGAAGTAGGTGCTGCTGTCGATAAGCCCCATTTCGTGTTCGCGCAGCCCGTGGATGCTGTGCTGCGGGTCGTCGCAGTCCACGACGGCGACATTGTAGCCTTTCACGTTGTGCAGGTAGCTGGCGGCAAGTGCCGTGACAGTGGATTTGCCGATGCCACCTTTCTGTGTTGCGAATGCAACGAAGATTTCCTTACTCATAGTTCCATTTATTTTAATTGTTGATGATTTGTTTTTCTGTTTCCATACGGATTTGGCTGTCGCACCATCCGCTTCCGTGACTACACACGCAGGCGGGTCGTCGCGTATCCGGTTCTGTGGTGAAGCGGTGCGTCGGACAAATGGTGATTGACGACATTGCGTCATGAAGTCATTGAATCCATACGTCACCGAATTGTCGGAGAACCGGGTTTCCGACGGTTCGGGTATCCGTTTCGGCAAGTATCCGAAGAAGCGGATTTCCGGGTATTTGAATGTTCCGTTTATCATATCTTCAAATCGTTCGTTTCTTGAATCATGCTGCAAATAAACAAGTATATTTTGGAACCTGTATCACTTCTCCGGCAAGTGGCGGCACGTTGCGCCGGTTGGCAGTCATTGACCGGGTCAAGCATCTGTCCGATACCGCTTTAAGGGCGTAACTTTGCACCCGGACAGCAGGGTTCGCCGATGACGCGCGGCCCGGAGTCCTGAAAGGTATTTTCCCAATCCGTCCCCTGACGGATTTTTATGTTCACCTGAACATAGCAAGATGTCTTTTCAGCCGCTCAAAATATTTTGAGCAGCCACGAAAAGCACTTGCCCTTGCAGGGGGCGGGCTTTCCCTCCGAAGTCGGGAAGCCTTTCAGAACTGCGGTGCTGTAATCCGAAGCGGCGGCTTATGCCGTCAATCCGCTAAATCCAAAGTAATATGAAAGAGAAAAGGAAAAGCAAATCAGGGAGAAATCCCAAACTTGATCCGGCGGTGTACCGGTACACCGTCCGTTTCAACGAGGAGGAACACAACCGTTTCCTCGCCATGTTCGGAAAATCGGGTGTCTATGCACGGTCTGTTTTCCTCAAAGCGCACTTCTTCGGGCAACCGTTCAAGGTGCTGAAGGTGGACAAGACGTTGGTGGACTATTACACCAAACTGTCGGATTTTCATGCACAATTCCGTGCCGTGGGTACGAATTACAACCAAGTCGTGAAGGAACTGAGGCTGCATTTTTCAGAGAAAAAGGCGATGGCGTTGCTCTACAAATTAGAGCAACACACCGTCGAACTCGTGAAACTGAGCCGCCGGATTGTGGAACTTTCAAGGGAAATGGAGGCAAAATGGTCGCAAAAATCAGTGTAGGAAGTTCGTTGTACGGCGCGATTGCCTACAACGGGGAGAAGATTAACGAGGCGCAGGGGCGGCTTCTCACCACCAACCGCATCTACAATGACGGTTCGGGAACGGTGGACATAGGCAAGGCGATGGAGGGTTTTCTCACCTTCCTGCCACCGCAGATGAAGATCGAGAAGCCGGTGGTGCATATCTCTCTCAACCCGCACCCGGAGGATGTGCTGACCGATATTGAGTTGCAGAATATCGCCCGCGAGTATCTGGAAAAACTCGGTTTCGGAAACCAGCCTTATCTTGTATTCAAGCACGAGGACATCGACCGCCACCACCTGCACATCGTGACGGTCAACGTGGACGAGAACGGGAAAAGGCTCAACCGGGATTTTCTCTACCGCCGCAGCGACCGTATCCGCAGGGAACTGGAACAGAAGTACGGATTGCATCCGGCAGAACGTAAAAATCAGAGATTGGATAATCCGTTGCGCAAGGTGGCCGCATCGGCAGGTGATGTGAAGAAGCAGGTAGGCAACACCGTGAAGGCTCTGAATGGGCAGTACCGTTTCCAGACGATGGGCGAATACCGTGCGCTCCTTTCCTTATATAATATGACGGTGGAGGAAGCGAGGGGCAACGTGCGCGGACGGGAGTATCACGGGCTGGTCTATTCCGTCACGGACGACAAGGGTAACAAGGTGGGCAACCCGTTCAAATCCTCGCTTTTCGGGAAGTCCGCAGGCTATGAAGCCGTACAGAAGAAGTTTGTCCGTTCCAAATCGGAAATCAAGGATAGGAAACTGGCAGACATGACGAAACGCACCGTCCTTTCCGTGCTGCAAGGCACTTATGACAAGGACAAATTTGTATCCCAACTCAAAGAGAAGGGCATCGACACCGTACTGCGCTACACAGAGGAAGGGCGCATCTATGGGGCTACCTTCATCGACCACCGCACGGGATGCGTGCTGAACGGTTCGCGCATGGGTAAGGAGCTTTCGGCGAATGCCTTGCAGGAACACTTCACCCTGCCATACGCCGGACAACCGCCGATACCGCTATCCATCCCTGTGGATGCTGCGGACAAGGCACACGGGCAGACCGCCTACGACAGTGAAGATATATCGGGCGGTATGGGCTTGCTCACTCCCGAAGGTCCGGCGGTAGATGCCGAGGAAGAGGCTTTCATCCGGGCGATGAAGCGCAAAAAGAAGAAAAAACGCAAGGGCTTGGGTATGTAATCAGAGTATCAACAATTAAAAAATCAATGTATGTCACAACAAGAAGACGATTTGAGGGCATTGGCGAAAATCATGGATTTTCTGCGTGCCGTGAGTATCATTTTAGTGGTCATGAACGTGTACTGGTTCTGCTACGAAGCCATCCGGCTGTGGGGCGTGAACATCGGCGTGGTGGACAAAATCCTTCTGAACTTCGACCGCACGGCGGGGCTGTTCCATTCCATTCTCTACACGAAGCTGTTTTCCGTCCTTTTGCTTGCCTTGTCCTGTCTGGGTACGAAGGGTGTCAAGGGTGAGAAAATCACTTGGGGGAGAATCTGGACAGCATTTGCCGTCGGGTTCGTGCTGTTTTTCCTGAACTGGTGGTTGCTGCCCCTGCCGCTGCCGCTTGAAGCGGTGACGGGACTGTATGTCCTTACCATTGGAACGGGCTATGTCTGCCTGTTGATGGGTGGTCTGTGGATGAGCCGCCTGTTGAAACACAATTTGATGGAGGATGTTTTCAACAACGAGAACGAGAGTTTCATGCAGGAAACGAGGCTTATCGAAAGCGAGTATTCGGTCAATCTGCCGACACGTTTCTATTACAGGAAACGCTGGAACAACGGTTGGATCAATGTAGTTAATCCCTTCCGTGCGTCCATCGTGTTGGGTACGCCGGGCAGCGGCAAGTCCTATGCCGTGGTAAACAATTTTATCAAGCAACAGATTGAAAAGGGCTTTAGTCAATACATCTACGATTTCAAGTATCCCGACCTATCTACTATTGCCTACAACCATTTGCTGAACCACCCGGACGGCTACAAGGTAAAGCCGAAGTTCTATGTGATCAACTTCGACGACCCGCGACGCTCTCATCGGTGCAATCCCATTCACCCGGATTTTATGGAAGATATTACGGATGCCTATGAGAGTGCCTACACAATAATGCTCAACCTCAATAAAACGTGGGTGCAAAAGCAGGGCGACTTCTTCGTGGAGTCACCTATCATTCTGTTTGCCAGTATTATCTGGTATCTCAAAATCTATCAGAACGGGAAGTTTTGCACGTTTCCCCATGCTATCGAGTTTCTGAACCGCCGTTACGAGGATATATTTCCGATACTGACCTCTTATCCGGAGCTGGAGAACTACCTTTCGCCGTTCATGGATGCGTGGCTTGGAGGGGCTGCGGAGCAGCTCATGGGTCAGATAGCGTCGGCAAAAATCCCGCTTTCGAGGATGATTTCACCGCAGCTCTACTGGGTGATGTCAGACAGCGAGTTTACGCTGGACATCAACAATCCCGAAGAGCCGAAAATCCTCTGCGTGGGTAACAATCCCGACCGTCAGAATATCTACGGTGCGGCACTCGGTCTGTATAATTCCCGTATCGTGAAGCTCATCAACAAGAAGGGGATGCTGAAGTCATCGGTCATCATCGACGAGTTGCCCACAATATACTTCAAAGGGTTGGACAATCTTATAGCTACCGCCCGAAGCAACAAGGTTGCCGTGTGTCTGGGCTTTCAGGATTTCAGCCAGTTAGTGCGTGACTACGGGGACAAAGAGGCGAAAGTGGTGATGAACACTGTCGGCAATATTTTCTCCGGTCAGGTGGTGGGGGAAACAGCCAAGACGCTCTCCGAGCGGTTCGGTAAGGTGTTGCAGAAACGGCAGTCCATCTCCATCAACCGGCAGGATGTTTCCACCTCCATCAACACGCAGATGGACGCGCTCATTCCACCGAGTAAGATTTCCGGGCTTACGCAGGGAATGTTTGTCGGTTCTGTATCCGACAACTTCAACGAGCGTATCGAGCAGAAGATTTTTCATTGCGAGATTGTGGTGGATGCCGAAAAGGTGAAACGGGAAGAAAGTGCCTACAAGAAAATTCCCGTCATTACAAACTTCACGGACGAGGACGGCAACGACCGCATGAAGGAAACGGTGCAGGCGAACTACCGGCGCATCAAGGAAGAGGTGAAGCAGATTGTGCAGGAGGAACTGGAGCGTATCAAAAACGATCCGGTGCTGTGTAAACTGCTACCAGATAATGAGACTGTCTAACAAGTCCCCAAAATTGAAAATTATCCCTATCGAAGTTTGAAGTGACCCCCAAAAGTTGGATACAATTTTTTTGGGGGGCACTTCAGTTCTGACGGGTAAAATCGTAAAATTCGGACTTGTTAGACAAATACTTACGCGGTTTCAACCTCAGGTACTGAATCTATCGAATTGACAAATTTAACCAATTGCGGATCTGAATCTTTTTGTATGAGGTTTCGGAGACTCTTTTTCAATTCATAAGCATCATCCCCTGCTGTATTTATTAAATCCATATAAAAATCTTTGTTTTGCAGAATCAATGAACGGCATGCCCCATCGGAAATTACAGGTTTCACTATTTTATCAATAACGTCTCCAGCTTGACTTTTCAAATTACCATGCGATCTAAGCCATGTTTCGAAAAATTGAAACTTTATTGCATTGATAGTCTTTTTACCGATGCAGAAATCATTTCTTATATCGGTAACTGTCGATTTAATTTTTCGTTTATCCAATCTTTCAACTATATTCTTGAAACAATTAGGGAAAGGATTCAAACTTTGAGTTCCAGAAGCAATATCCATCAGAATCTTTTTGCCAAATTCAGTCAAGTTATCTGGCAAGGATTTGATTTTAGCCAGTAAATGTTTTATTGCGACAAACCAATAATATGATGTATGTGCTGTTCTTTGGGCGTATAATGTATCAACACTTATTTCAGACAACGCTTCGAACGCTATTTTATTGATATGATCGGTCAGGACATTGCTTATTTTAGTGGTCAAATCGTAAAAAGATGCGTCAGGAATTACATCTTTAATATTGTTCTTAGTGATATACTTATCCAAATCGGTATTCCACTCTGCTAAATGCTCGATAAATACCTCATCCGTTACACCTATTCTGTTCTTAATATCTTCAAATTGGGGCAATATGTCTGAGAGCAATAATTTATAGCCAAGTTTATGATTTACCATGTATTGTAGTGTTTCATTTAATAGCGGTATATTCCATCCCACACTATTTACTAATAAGTCTCCATGATCCACATAATAGTCCATGAGTTCTGCAACATATTTTATATCTCCACCCTCTATTAAGGAAACGGAATGACCATGTGCCAATTGCATGGCGACTAAATCGTAATATCCAGACTCTTTAATGTTTCGGCCATCAGTTTCTAATTCAGAATGCAACTGATTTATGTAGGTTGAATCTAACGTTACAGGTAAAGGTCTTTCTTCGTCAGATGCCAATAAACGATAGGTTGTAAATATAGCCCCTATATTATCTTTATTTACATTCTGTTCATCAATGCAATTCGTGATCGCTTGCAAAAGCGTTGGAAACGTATAGGTAGAATTATCTTTTAACGTTTTTACAATATCTGCATGGTCGAAATTATCGGGTAGTAAGTTTGCCAAATAATTATCGAGCGCCTCCGAATTTGTTGCTACTTGATAATATTTATATGCTTTAGTTGTCGCGTTATCCCGATAGGCAGCATCTGTTGCATTTGCAGCTTGAATATAATCGATAAATGTATTTGGCTTGACTGTTTTTGCTTCAATCAATGACGTAAAATCGCACGCCAACTTATTTTGCGCAATAAACCTGTCTATTGCATCTAACGTTTTGAAATAGTCGCCGCCATTGAAGTCATTGAACCGAACTATCTTCTTATATAATTGAGCAATCACATGGTTTTGGCTTTCCGTGTCTAAATGCAACAGCAGTTCTTGGTATTCGACAGGGAACACCTGCTTCTCTATGGATTCTTTTAATTTCAATTGTGCTATTCTTTGCCATACACGCAGAATAACATCGCTCTTTCGAGTTAATTTATGCAAACAATGTATAATCTTATCGATAAGCGCATTGTCCATACATTGTATAACTTCTTCTAATACAGTGTCAAATTGTTTATTAGTCTCTGCATATTGATTTATGTCGTGGTCTTCTTCTCCGTTGATGCAGCCTTCAATATATTTTTTCAATGGAATTTGTCGAGCATCTTCAACATCGACACCATATACCAAAGCTGCAATTTCGCGTTGTGTTTGCAGATCATTGTTAATTATTGTTTGAATGCCATTCAGATAGTCGCCGGACAATATTTGTTCTACTGGATTTGCCAGAATATCCGTCTTCTTCAAACAGAACAATGCTATGTTTATCATCAAAATTTCGTTACACCACTCTTGTTTAAGAGCGACCATCTCATTGATATATGATATAATTTCCCTAACATTGGCATTAGGATTTACCAATCTGAATATCCGATTTATAGTTTCTTTCGCTTCATTTTCTGTTTCTCCAAATGCTTCAACAAACAGTTTGTTGAATATACTTCGATAGTCGGTAATAACAGGAGGAGCAACACGATAAACAATAGGGAAAGTTTTATTGATAAAATACTTGGTCAGTTGTTTCGTTTGTTCGTCGGTCTCATCTCCGAATGCACAAGCTAAATGTGTTTCATCGAAAGGAATAACAGCCCAAACATTTTCAAAACCGCTATCGGCGAAGAACGTATGGATAGAAGACCATAATTCTTTTACTTTTTCAGCGGGGAGACGATCCATGTTGTCAAAAACAAGGACTAATTTACGTTGTCCTTTTTCCTTGATAAAATCAGAAATGTCTTGCATCCATGTTTTGAACTCGTAAACCGTTGGTTCGTCTTCGCTCAAAGTCTCATAGCAAACGTCCTTTTCGACTTTATCTTGATAAATAGCTAACATATAACTCCATCCATATTTATGATCTTTGCTATATGCCCATTTCCAAACGCACAATGCAATAAGAACTGGCAGTGCAGCTATGATAATAGACAATAAAGAAAACCACCATGTTGTGGGTGTAGGTTTTACTGCATACGCAATAAATGTAAATATCGGAGTTAAAACTGCAACCAAAAATGCCGCAACCATACCATTACTGATAAGGGGATATTTTTCGGTTACGGTCTCCGTTTTACGGGCTAATAAATATTTCAGCTTTTCAGACCATGATACGGTTTTCGTACCTCCACCTTTGACTTTTATTGTTGCATTTCCAGATAGGATACCATCATCAATAAGTTTGCTTGTAAGCAATTCCAATATAGAGCGGCGTTGCAAGTCCTCTTGATGTCCCCATGCGTCATACTCAAAAAAGTAATAGTCGTCTGATAATTCACGTTCCAACATTTTAACCACGTTGGATTTTCCAGATCCCCAAATACCTTCGATGCCGATAATTCGAGGTAAAGTACATTCCTCATCCAATGAATCATTCTGACAAAAATGGCGAGCAATAGTTTTTGCCAACCTTTCTTGCGAACCTCCATCGAATTTGTCAATACCACACGGTTTATTTTGGATAAACCGCGGATATTGCTGTTTGGATTGTAGTTTTGTTTCCATATACGTAATTTATTGATTATACGAACTCCAAATAATTCTCCCGATTTACCACATGAAACTCGGCATAGGGATAGGCTTCTTGGAAGGCTTTCGGTGCGGCCGGCATTTTATTTCCCCACTTGAACTCCAAGGCGGTAAGACTGTCGGCACTCTCCTCAATCAGGTCGATTTCCTGTTTGTCGTAGGTGCGCCAGAAATAGAACTCCCTGTGCAGTCCCTCATTGAAGTTCGCTTTGCGCCGCTCTCCGATGATGTAGTTCTCCCACAGCGCACCGACATCCTGCCGAATGGCCAGCGGTGAGAAAGCCCCGATAATGGCATTGCGAATGCCGTTGTCGTAGAAGTACCACTTGCCAGCTTTTGTAACCTCCTTGCGTAGGTTACGCGAATAAGCCCCCAGACGATAGATAACGAAGACCTTTTCCAATAGGTCGAGGTATTTTTCAACGGTCGTCTTGCTCATGCCGAGTTGTTTACCTAACTCTTCGTAAGAAACTTCGCTGCCCAACTGAAAAGCTATCAATCGCAGTAGATCGCGCATCTTGCTCGAATTTTTTAAGCCGTCAATTGCTAAGATATCTTTAAGCAGGTATGCACCGACAATATCACGTAGGTAGTCTGTTTTACGTTCATAGTTCTCCATCATTACTACTTCGGGATAGGAACCGTAAATCAAGCGCGCTTCGAGGTTCTGGCGGGTTTCAAGTGCCGTTTCCGTCTGTGCGATTTCCCGTTGCGAGAATGGTGTAAGGAGAAATTGCGTACTGCGGCCGACCAACGGTTCACCAGTCTTATTCAGCAAATCGAATGACGAAGAACCACTTGCCAAGACACTTATTCCCGGTATTTCATCAACTATCAACTTCAGAATACTACCGATTTGTGGTATGTTCTGTGCCTCATCAATAGCCAGCAAATCAATACCATCCAATAAATGCCGATAATTGGCTATTGAGCGATTCTCCAATAGTGCTAATGTGTCGTAGTCTTCGCCGTTGAGCATCATCGTCCTACCTGAATAGTTGTCCACAATTTTACGCATCATTACCGTTTTACCAACACGGCGAGCACCAAAAATCAGTACTGCTTTATTGGGCGCGATTCGTGCTGTAATCTTCTCTTGAAGTATTCTATTTACTGTTTCCATACCTTATAAAATATAATGCAAAGATAATCATATTTTTTTAATTGGCGAATTTTACAAAAAAAACGGGCTATTAAATGGCGATTTTTACAACCACAATCTTATGGAAGTTGTTTCATTGTTTTTAGTAATGATATATGTTCATACTATGATGACTCAATAATTTACCAGACATACGTTTCTGAAATTTGTCCTTATAGGAATGAAAAACTCACATATATTGTGCTAATTAATATATAATTAAATGAAAATAAAAAGACAGGATACGAGTATTCCTGTCTTCTCATATGTAATGGATATTTTTTTATTTTCTCATCCGCTCCAACTCCTCATCACGCAACATTCTCTCGTTCAGTTTTTCCTGCATCCTGTCAATGAAATAGGTGCGGCTTTCGTTCTTCCGGCGTTTGATATCAGTGTAGAAGCGGTAGCAGTCTTTAGAATCAACCCCGAATATCTTATAGAGAAGTGGGGCGAGCTGTTTGAGCGGCATATTGCCGTTGTTGATGCAGCCCATCACGTCTATGCCGTAGATAAGTTCCACGAGGTCGATGGCATTGCCCGTCCATTGAAGAAGGCTGGCGGTGGTTTCTGTTGCGTTGTTGGCGGATATTAGTGGTGGCACTTGGGGCGTGGCAAGGAATTTCTGCATCTTTCTTACGAAAGACAGAGCCTTGCTGACGTAGGCGGCAATCTCTCTTTTTTCTTCTGACAGATTACGTACGGGATGGTGCTGCAACTCGATTTCGATGTAGGCAAGCGCGATGACGGTAAGGTTCATGTCCATGCCGCCGTTGCACAGTTCGATCACTTGGGTGGCGAAAGCCGTGTATGCCGTTTCCATATTGCAGTCGCCGGCTTCGTTTATCAGGCGGAAAAAGTCGGTTTCCGCCAGCAAGAAATAATTCATGGTTCTGTCAATTTTGAAAATTACACTTTGTTTTCTGCGTGCGCACATGAATATAATTGGCAAAAAACGCGGCAGAAAATAAAAAATCCAACACTCAATTTTACAAAGTGCTGGATTTCAGAGGTATAAAATTCAGTATTTTTTCACAAGGACAAATTATCTCCGACTTAAATTGTTTGTAATCGGAACATTTATTCTATTCCTGAAAATAGAAATGTATGCTTGCCGCACATTTTGGCTATCTTGCTTTTTTATCAAGGATATAGATAATGCGACATACACCGTTGGGATAGCTTTTCAAAGAGGAAAGCGTCCAGTGTTGCTCTGGCAGAGCCGACTTAAAAAAATGTCGTCCGCTTCCGGATATGAAAGGAACGGTGTATAGTATGATTTCATCCACAGCGTGCATCCGCAGCAGTCCGTTTATATAGTCTGCCGTGTCCGGTGTGGCTTCCGCGAGGTAACGGATGTTTGTGCAGTCTTTTCTCCATTCGTGCAGCATTGAAATGGAATAGTCCGGTGTCACACGGTAAAAGGCTTTCTTCCTGATTTCATCAAGACCGCAACGGTCAAGGCACAAATCCTGATGTGCTTTATCATATAACTCTGAAGAAAGACATCCGTCCATCGTCAGTACGGCGAGAATCTGAACTTTACCCATAATCGTTTCCTTTCGTTAGGCAAGGGTAAAAAAGTAGCGTGCAATTCACACTACCTTCAAGCGATGGCTCTGGTAAAGCCTTTACGGAGAGTACGTGAATGCACGCTATGCGTAAGCATAGCATAAGCATCACGCAATCGTCTCCGTAGTTCCAATTTACCAGATTTTCGCTTGAAACGCCTTGCGGTCTTATCCTATATGTTGGCGGCGAAAAGCTCCTGCCAATCGCCGTTTTTCTCAAATGTTATGCAAAGATAGCCAAATTCAGTGAATTACGGGCTATGATTGCTTGAATTTATATTTAAGTCCATACTCTTCAAGTTTGCTGTATAGTGTTGTCCTGCCTATGCCGAGCAGTTCTGCGGCGACACTCCGGTTGCCGTTTGCCTGTTTCAACGCACGCAATATCCGCTCCTTATCCTCCGCGTCATTGCGCAAGGCGAAGCTGACAGTAGAGGTCGGTTTCGTCACGGCAAGTTCCAGATGCTCTTTCATGACAACACCTTCCTGCGCCTGCAATACAGCACCCATAACTTTCTGCCGAAGTTCCCGCACGTTGCCCGGCCATGCGTGTGTCAGCAACGCTTTACGTGCTTCGGAACTGAACCCGCTCACGCTACACTCCAGCTCTCTGTTTGCCATATCACGGAAGAACTCTGCCAGCGGCATAATGTCTTCTTGACAGTCACGCAACGGAGGAACGGTTATCCCGAAGTCGTGCAGGCGGTACAGAAGATCCTGCCGAAAACGCTTTTCATTCACCGATACCTCCAAATCTTCATTGGTAGCAGCGATGATGCGGACATTGAAATTCCGGTCTGCCTTGTCTCCGACCGGGCGATACCGCCTCTCCTGTATGGCACGGAGCAACATCTGTTGGGTTTCCAACGCGAGGTTTCCTACCTCGTCCAGAAACAACGTGCCGCCTTCCGCCTCATGGAAATATCCTTTCTTGGCATTGTCCGCACCTGTAAATGCACCTTTGACGTGTCCGAAGAAAGCCGACGGTGCAAGCTCTTTGGAGAGTGAACCGCAGTCCACCGCCACAAATGGCTTGCCTGCACGTTTGCTCTTGTCATGCAACAGGTGGGCAATATGCTCCTTGCCCGTGCCGTTCTCACCAAATATCATCACGCTCATATCGGTGGCGGCTACCAGCCTTATGCGGTGCATGATTTTCTGAAAGGCGGAACCTTCACGGGCGAATATAGGCATACGGCGTTGTCCTGCCTGACGTTCTTTCAGTATGGAACGGATCAGGGGGACAAGTTTATCCTCCACAAGCTGTTTGGGAATATAGTCTATCGAGCCGAGTTTCATGCTTTCCACGGCGGTATTAACTTCGGCGTAGTCGGTCATAATGATGAAGGGCTGCATCTTTCCCTCCTTTCGCATCCAGCACAAAAGGTCTATGCCACTGCCGTCAGGCAGACGCAGGTCGGCAACCACGATATCATTATCTGTTGCCTGTTGCAGATGTTTCTTCGCGGTTGAGAGGTGGTAAGCCTTCATATTGCGGTAGCCCTCCCGTGACAGCATATTGCAGACATATTCGCAATACACGATGTTGTCTTCCACCACAATTATTTTTGTCTTATTCATCTTCGTATTTTCTCCTTTCCTCTTCTGCCAACCGTATTATTTCCACTCCCTTATCCAGCACGGCAGTCACGGCATGGCTTAACGCTTCACCATCCGGGAGAGCATCGCCACGAAGCAATCCGTAAAGTACATTCAGCGGTTGGTCGGCACGGAGCACCTCCCACGAACTGCGCAGGTGGTGGATCAGGGAATCCAGCTTTTGCAGGTCTTTTTCTTTTGCTGCATCCCGTACCGCCTGCATTTCCTTTTCTGTTTCAGTTATCAACTTTTCCAGCATGACGGCTTCATTGCCATAGGACAATAAGGCGGAAAAGTCCGGTTTCCCGTCCGGTGTCGCTTTTATGGCACACCTGTCGGAAACCTCCATCAGTTCCGATATGGAGAACGGTTTGAACAGGCATCCGGCAAAGCCTTTTGCCAATAGTTCCCCTTTGTTACAACTGCCCGAAGCGGTTGCCACAACCACCGGGATTGTTGGTGAATTGCCCACGTTGGACGAACGCAACAGTTCCAGCAATTCGAAACCGTTTATATCGGGCATATTCAAGTCTGTCAGCAACAGGCTGTATTCTTTCTGGCGTATCATTTCCATCAGTGCCGCAGCATCGGTGCAAGTGTCGCAGTGTATTCCTTCTTGGGAATACATCTCTTTCAGCATCAGAAGTAATACCTCATCATTGTCAATGGCGACAACATCATGGAATTTATTGTTATGATAAACAGGTGTATTGCTTGTATATCCAAGCTGTTCTTCAGCTTCCTGCATAGAAATTTCAACTGTGAAACGACTGCCTTTCCCTTTCTTGCTGTCTAAACGGATTGTTCCGCCAAGCATCGACACAATATTACGCATTATGGCAAGCCCAAGCCCGAAACCCTCCTTTGCGGCGGCATTTGATAGACGTTCAAACGCACCGAACGCTTGTTTCTGTTCCTCTTCTGTCATGCCTGTACCTGTATCTTCAACGACCAGTGTCAGAACTCCATTATCATATTCAGTAATCAAAGAAACACCGCCTTCTTCTGTGAACTTGACAGCGTTTGACAGCAGGTTATTCCCGATTTGTATTATTCGCTCTTTGTCGGTCAATACAATGGCATCGTGTCCAGTCTTCACGGACAAGGACAGCCCTTTGTTCACGGCAACAGGCATGAACTCCGTTTCAAGTGTGTGCGTGATTGCTGAAATCCGGCAGGGTGACAGACGGGGCTGTTCCTTGCCGTTGTCCAGGCGGAAGAAGTCAAGCAAAGTGTTAAGCATATCCCGCATACGGTCGGAGGATTGCAGTATGTTTTGGATATACTGCCCGGACTTATCCTCACACTGTTCTTTCCGTATCAGTCCGGCATAGCCTGTTATTGCTGTCAGCGGTGTGCGCAGTTCATGGGTGATAGTATGTACCGCCTTCTTCCTTGACGTTATCAGTGCCTCGTTCCGTTGTACGGATTGTTCCAGTTGCCTTATCAAATCAGTTGTCTTGTGCTTGTATTGTTTAATGCTTTTTGCATCACGATGTATGATGATGTAGGAAATTAACAACAATAGAAGAACGAATCCCATTAAACCGCCTACTTGCATAAATGACTTTTCACGCATGGCAACTATTTCGTTTTCCCGGCTTTGCAGTTCGGTTTGTACCTTTTCTTCTATTTGGCAAATCAATTCTTGCAGTTGTCTGTTAAGTTCTGCATTACGAGCTGCAAGGCTGTCGGCTTGTTCCGACAATTGGCGATCCTGCACTTTCTGTTCGCTGATTACGTTTCTATTGACCGAATGAAGGATAGTGGTTGATACTGCTGGAGTTACTTCCTTTTTTTTGCCGAATATGCCTAAGAAACCTTTTCGTTTTGGCTTTTTGGACTGTTCCTGCACACTTTTCTGTACAATAACCGGAATTTGATTGGCTATCTTCTTGTTAATAGATTGTTGTTCATCCATTAACCGGACTATCTGGAACATCTGTCGTTCCTTATCCTCTAAAAGACTGCGCACACTATCGATGCGCTCTGCTGGATAGGTGGCCTTGAAACGGCAGAGCATACTGTCCATTGCCATACGCCGTGCATGGTAATGCTCGATATCTTTATCGTTCCATTCCAGTATTGTTTCACCCAATAGAGAAAATTTTATCATTTGAATATTGATATTGTTTATTTCTTTTCGGAGCTCGTCTATTTTTTTATTGCCAAGTTCTAATGCTTCTATCTCCTGCCATTCATAGAGGCTATTATATGCCATACATCCGATAAGAATGGAGATAAGTATATATCCCAACCGTATTGCCTTATAGAAATTTCCTGACCGCTCCATTATTTTAATGACATTGATTTTTGGAACATGAATAAAAGTTTATCTTTTTCGTTCATGCGGATATTATCAGAATAACCGTCTTTTGTTATTTGATACCCACATGGCTTAACCATAAAAATGCCTAAGCCCTTAGTGTACGAACTTACTTCTGAGGCATAGTCTTTACTTGTATTTAATGGAACTTTCCCTTTAATATGACACCACTCATTATTACAACTGATGTCTTCAATCTCAGACATCAGTTTTTGCAAATCTGTAATAGCTTTGGAACTCGCTACTTGGGGTATCTGCAACTCAAAACAGAGCATCGGTTCGAGAATGTCCACACCTGACTGTTGCAAAGCCAGCCTGAAGACATAAGGGGTCAGCTGTCTGAAATCAGCAGGTGTACTTACCGGGCTATAATACTCGGCTTGAGTAAAAGTTACTTTCAGATCTGTCACTTCCCATCCATGTAAACCAGATTGGCAAGACATACGAATCCCTTCAAAAACGGCATTTTGAAAAGAATGGTTCAGATAACCATAGGAGATGTCACTTTCGATTTGCAACCCTGCCCCTAACGGTAAGGGTTCAAGAGTCAGCCCTATTGTGGCCCAGTAAGGGTTGGGTGGTACTTCGATCTGAATAATCTTATTGACCTTTTTTATAGGTCGTTCTTTGTAGATAGTCTTGATCTCATCAAAATGGACCTTTACGGAAAATCGTTCTTCCAGCAATGTCTGTATGATTTCCTTTTGGGTCAAACCATATAACGAGATTTCCAATTCATCACTATATGAGTTTATGGAAAAGGACAAAGACGGGTCTTCAATCCACAATGTATTCAGAGCGGATATCACCTTGCTTCTCTCTTCGGGCTTATTTGGCCGGACGGAGGATTTGAGAGCGGGATGCTGATGAGATAATCCTTGAATCAAACAAGGTTTAGCACCTAAATAATCTCCGATTCGAAAATCTTCTATATCTTCTACAATCGCGATATCATTGGCACCCACTTCATCAACATTTATCTCTCTGCCCTGATAAATAGTCTTTAGATTTTTAATCTTGATGAATTTTTCCGAATCGTTGATTCTTACAACGTCTCGAAGTCTCAGACTTCCGTCAATTATTTTAAGAAAACTTCTTTTATGCCCTTTGGGGTCATGCTCTATCTTATAGAGATAAGCTGAAAGTCTGTTTGAGACTGATGCCGGAGGAAGTATAAAAGAAGAAATGGCGTCCAACAACTCATTGATACCGATATTGAACATTGCTGATCCATGTAGCACCGGATAGACTTTGGCTTTTGCCACAAGAGCGATTATCGTATTCCAATAATCAGCCGGTGAAATTTCGCTATCCGCCAAATATCGTTCTAATATATCGTCGTCATGGTTGCATACAAATTCTTTGTATTCTTCCTTTATATATGTTTGGGAGCAAACCGGATAAACCGATCCATCGACAACAGTTTGCATAAACAGGACATCTTGCGACAGATTTGTTTTTATATCCATATACAAACGCTCCAAATTCACACCGGCACGGTCAATCTTATTGATAAATATAATTGTCGGGATTTGCAGCTTTTGTAAAGTACTGAACAGCAACTTTGTCTGCGCTTGTATGCCTTCCTTTGCGGATAAGATGAGGACTGCTCCATCAAGCATTTTGAATGTCCGCTCCACTTCCGCAATAAAATCCATGTGTCCCGGAGTGTCAATGATATTGCATTTCACTCCATTCCAGATAATAGATGTCGTAGAAGCCCGGACAGTAATTCCTCTACGTTTCTCTATATCCATAGAGTCCGTTATGGTGTCACCATTATCCACACGGCCGCACTTTTCCGTTGCTCCACTGGCAAACAGCAGATTCTCGGTTACGGAAGTTTTTCCTGCATCAATGTGAGCAAGAATTCCTAAATTTATAATATTCATTTGGATTAAGCAATAATATACTACAGTAGATGCATTGTCGAAACGCACCTTTTAATACCTCCTCGTAGCATATGAGAACTACAGGATTACTAACTCGTATTAATATGTATATTATTACTGCCGCATAACGATTACAAAATTACACAAAAAAATATATCTAACAAAAGTGGGAGGATTTTTTAACTTTTTACCATAGACATTTTATTAGGGAAGCGTAGGTTCAACTGGCAAGTACAAATAAGTAGAAATGTTTGAACAACACCGTTTTAGGAAGTTGAAAAATCAAGTTTCTCTCTCGGTATAGCGTTTATTTTGGCCAATATCTTCTTTAGTTTAGCATTTGTGTATTTCCCATTCGTGTTCTATTTAGCTCCTTATTATGAGTATGTAGCAAGTTACTTATCAAATTCAGCCTCTTTGAGGGTCAAATATGGTTTTGCAAATGGTGACTGACAAGACATAAACAAGGTCAGCAGGAATTTTTTACATAAATGGACATGAATGTATATAACCTAAAATAAGAATAAATTTTAATAAGGGCTGCCCAAAAAGAAAAAAATGCAGTTGCCATCCTATAGATACTTGCAGAAAGGATAAAATTTACTTTTAGACCTTTTGGGATAGCCCTTATTAATACTTCAGATAAAATTCCTTAGGTTATATTTTCAATCCTTTGGACCGGGTTTCCTCCTTGGCATACAGTCCCGGACGCCCGATTATGACATGGTTGGCAACGATACTATCCGCCGGACTGCGTATCTGCGGCGGTGCATTTTCGGGATATTGCGCCTGCCTGTTCCTCACATCTTCCGCTTCCGGCTTGAGCTGTTGCCCTTCATTCTCCTTTTCTGCGACTTCGGGCGTGGGTGGCGCAAGCTCCAGCTGAATTTTTCGGTCAAGGGCGGCAAGTTCGGACTTCAACTGCTTCAGCTCGTCCTCCTTCTTCCACACCTTACCCGCTATCTCCTGTAACTGCGGTATCTCCATCTCCAGCACCTCGTTCTTCGCCTTGTACTGGTCGATGATGGAGGGTATCCTCTCCATCGCGTTGAGGAAGTTGCGGGCGGCGGCCAACGGGTCAGCCATCGCCAGATGCCCGTTGTTGTAGGTGTACTTGTAGTTCCCCTCGACCACGAAGCGGTTGTCGGTGAACTCCAATCCCTCTTTGAGTATCCTTTCGCTCACCACCTTTATCGGAAAACCGTAAAGTTCACCGACCTGCGTGTACAACCCTCCGGTCGTGGCATTCTTGGCTATCTCCTGCAAACGCTTTCCGATGACCTTCTCATCGGCGGAATCCACTCCGTCCACCTTTATTATATTAAGGCGGTTGCCCTCCTTGTCGGTCTGCACCACCGACAGGAAGCGGTTCCAGTCCTCCGTCATGGCATCTATGAAAGCCGTGTTGTTGCGCAACTCGCCGGTCTTTGACTCCAGCTTGAACTCCGAATCACGCTTGCCCTTGTTGAACGACTTGCGTTCCCCTTCGAGCGATGCGATCCGCTTTTCCAGTTTCGCCTTGTCCAACAGGTCGGTATTGCCGGAGAGCAACGCCATGTATTCCGAGAAATTCATGCCCGATTTTTCGTCCATTGCCCCCTCGTCGATGGTACGCGCACCCATCGCACCGCTTTTGAGCTGGCTTATGAAAGTCTGCTTGCAGTGCAGGAGGTTGAACTTGTAGCTGTCCAGTGACTTCTCCACCGCGTAGATGATTACATCCACGTTGTTCCCGGCGAAATGTTTGGCAATCTCATTACCTGCCCTAACTCCGCGTCCGTCACGCTGTTGCAAGTCGGACGGTCGCCACGGCGTATCGAGATGATGGATAGCCACACACCGTTTCTGGGCGTTCACACCCGTTCCGAGCATAGAGGTAGAGCCGAACAGCACACGCACCGTCCCGGCGTTCATGGCGTCTATCACCGCCTTCCGCGCCTTGTCGGTCTTGCACTCCTGAATGAAGCGCACCTCGCTTGGCGGTATACCGTAGTCCTCCGTCAGTTTGCGCTTGATTTCCGAATAGACGTTCCACCCGTCGCCCGGCTGGTATGTCCCCAAATCAGAGAAAACGAACTGCGTGCCTTTCTGGGCGTCGTATTTTTGATAATACTCCGCGATCATCTTGGCACAGTGACTCGCTTTGTTGTCGGGATGATCTTCGTAATTCGGGTCTATCATGCGCATGTCGAGTGCCATTTTCCGGGCATAGTCCGTGGCGATGAGCATCTTCGCCTTTTCTTCCGTTTCCGAAAGCGGCAGCCTGCCCAACAAGGTGGCATCGCCCGTCTTGG
This sequence comes from Bacteroides xylanisolvens, assembly GCF_018289135.1. NCBI lineage: Bacteria > Pseudomonadati > Bacteroidota > Bacteroidia > Bacteroidales > Bacteroidaceae > Bacteroides > Bacteroides xylanisolvens. The sequence continues at coordinate 4,638,333 of NZ_CP072216.1, read as the reverse complement.
CGAACTGCATCAGTTTCTGTATGAAGTCCTCCTGTTCCGGCGTGGGCGGTATATGGTGCAGTATCTCGTTCTTGGCAGGACGGTCAACGCCCACATCCTCCGCCGTGCGGTAGTCCGTGATTTCATTATAGAAGGCGGCAAGCTCCGGCACTTTGATGAAGTAGCGGAAACGCTCCTTCTGGACCACATTGTTCGTCACGTTAAATTCAAAATCCGTCGTCTTCTTGGCAAATATCGCCGCCCAAGCGTCGAAACACCTTATGTCCTGCCGTTCCAGCTCCTTCGGGCGCAGGTACTTGAACAGCAGGTACAATTCAGTCAGTGAGTTGCTGATAGTCGTGCCGGAGAGGAAGGTCGCACCCAAGTCTTTTCCTGTGCGCTCCTGTATGGTGCGTATGGCAAAGAGCATGTTAAGTGCCTTCTGGCTTCCCTCGCTGTTTCCCAATCCCGCCACACGGTCGTGGCGCGTGTTGAAAGTCAGATTCTTGAACTGGTGGCTCTCATCTATGAAGATGTGGTCGATGCCCATCTGCTTGAAATCCACCACGTCGTCCGTGCGTGACTTTATGGCGTGTTCCACCTTCTCCAGCTTCGCTTCAAGGTTGTGCTTGCGCTTCTCCAATCCTTTCAGCATCGCCCGCGACACGTTCTTTCCCTGCTGCCGTAGCACTTCGAGGTTTTCCTCCACCGTGTCAAGCTCTGCTTGCAGGATGCGCTGCTGCAATTCCGGCGACTGCGGTATCTTGCCGAACTGGTCGTGCGACATGATGACGCAATCGTAGTCGTTGTTCTTTATATTATTGAAGAAGCGCACACGGTTGGCGGTCGAAAAGTCCTTCTCCGAAGCGTACAGAATACGTGCGTTGGGATATGCCGCCTGATAGGTGGCTGCAATCTCCGCAACGTTGGCTTTCAGCCCGATAATCATCGGCTTGTGTGCCAAATTCAGACGCTTCATCTCATGCGCGGCGATGCACATTATCAGCGTCTTACCGGTTCCCACCTCGTGGTCGCAAATTCCGCCGCCGTTCTGTTTCAACATCCAGACGCAATCCATCTGTGAGGGATAGACGCTCTTGATACCCCGGCTTGCCAGCCCTTTCAGGTTGAGGTCGGGAAAGGTCTGATGGGAGCCGTCGTAGCGCGGGCGCACGAAACAGTTGAACTTGCGGTTATACATCGTCACAAGCCGCTCCTTGAACTGCGGCGACTGCTCTTCGAGCCATTCGGAGAAGCCGTTTCGTATCTCGTCAATCTTGGCGTTGGCGAGTTGTATTCCCTCGCTGTCGCGCATCTTGATGTCGTTGCCATGCTCGTCCTTGCCGATGGACTTCATCATGTCAGGGCAGGTGTTGTGCAGGGCGTGTTTTAGGAGGTGCATACCGTCATAGTTCCGGTAATACCCCTTCACCAGAAACTCGTCCGTGATTTTCATGGTGCGGTAGCCGCACACCACCGAAAACTCGTCCATGCTTGCGGAATAGGCGATTTTCACCTCCGTGTCGAACAGCCGGCTCATGTAGGCGGCATAGACACCCGTCGGAATCCAGCGTTCCCCGAAATTGAAGTCCAGATCCTCGAAGGCGATGCGCTGCGGCTCGGCATCTTTCAGAGCCTCCAACGCCTGCTTCACCTCCGGCATACGCTCATTTTCGGGATTGTCACCCATCCATGCCTCTATGCGTTCCGCTTTCTCTATGACATTTCCGGCGATGAAACGGTCTTTGATTTCGTAACCGGTCACGAGCGGATTGTAGTAGATGCGCCCTTGCAGGGCAGTGAGCAAATCCTCCGCCGTGCTGTCGGTTATCTCCCGCATATAGTCGAGATTGACCGTACCATATTTGTTGAGCGACGCAGACAGGGCTTCTTCGGGAGAGCCTACGTTGGCATGGCTCTCCACCGCGAAGGAAACAGGATGCTCGAAGATGTCCGCCTTGACGAACTTTCCGTTTTCCATCCGTTCCAGCGAAAGGATGTCGCGCCCGCCCGCATCCATCATCACTAACTTCACGTTCTGCTTGGCGTTGAGGTTGCCGTAGCGCATGACAAACTCATCGTAACAGGTATTCAGATGCTCTCGCCACGGAACATTTGCCTCGCGCCGGAGCGATTCATAACGGTACAGACGCTCGTAGGCGTCACGCAGCGACACATACAACAACGCCTTTTCCTTCTGGTATCCTTTCAGGTCGAGCGGCTGGAATGTCGCCCCGTATGGCGTGATGTCTTTCAGGTAGCCGATGTTATGACGCCCCCGGTCAGCCACCAGCGACCCTTCGCGCAGGTGCATCTCCGGCGTGCGGTGGTAGGCACGCGGAGAAAGGTCCACGACTTCCTCCTTCGGCTTTTCCGCTTCGATGTCGGGGAAAAGGAAAGTCCCCACCGCTTCCGATGGGGTATCTGTAACGGCAGGTGCGGCGACTGCCTCCGGCTGTGTTTCCTCCTGTCGTGGCTGCTCACGGGAAGTTTCCGGCACGGCTTTCACTTCCGTCTTTTCCGCCACTTGTTTCTCGTTATGCTGCCTTGCCAGTTCCCGAAGTTCTTTCCTACGCTCCGGCGTCAAACCCATCATCATTTCATAGAAACCGTTGATGGGAGGATTGGTATCCCAGTCCAGTGTGGCATAGATGTCGTCCGGGTCGGCAGGCTTGGCGGTGTTCTCCGCTTTCACCTCCTTATTCTCCATTGCGGGTTTTGCAGTTGGAGCTGTCGGTGTAACCGTGACTTTCGGTTTGGGCGGAGTGGACTTTGCCGTAACTGCCTTTTTCACCGTCTTTTTCTTTTTGGAGGTTTTCGGTTGGCTGACCTCTTCCGTCATCCCCCAGAGGTCAAGCAGGGTGAGCTGCACGCCTGCGGAATATTGCGGGCGCGGTTCTATCTCCGGCTTTTCATCTGCGGGTTGCGGCTTTTCTGTCGGAGTTTCCACCGTCTGCGCCGAGGATACTGTTTCCAATTTTATGGCAGGACGCTCTACTTTATTTTGAACGGCAACTTTTTCTTCCGTTCCTGCCTGCCGGATTGAACCCGAATACAAGCGCATGGCAAGCCTGTAATGGAAATCCTCGTCGAGCATACGGCGCAAATCCCCGGCGATGCCTGCTGCCTTGCCCTCGTGCAGATAAACCATAGCGGGCTTCCCGTAGGGGTCTGTGTCAAGTTTCGCCATCGTATGCACGATGCGTTCCGGGTGGTGGATGAAATAGGCGTTGTCGGTCAGGGCGGTTTTCGTGTCCGTCTGTATCACGGTCATCAGCCGCTCGTCCTGCGACATTTCCTTCTTGCTGAGGTTCTTTTGCAGGACAATCAGGTCACTGCCCACCTCCGTGCCCGCGTTGTCCGTGAACAGGTTGTTGGGCAGGCGTATCGCGGATACCAGATTGGCCTGACTGAACAGCTCGTTACGCACGGAGGTCTTGGTGCTATTCAATACCCCTTGCGAGGTGATGAACGCCACGATACCGCCGTCACGCACGGCATCCAGTCCTTTGAGAAAGAAATAGTTGTGGATGGTTTTCTGGGCGGAGCGTCTGCCGAAAGAGTCGCTCCGCTGAAACTCCGCGTCGAACACGGCAATGTCACCGAACGGAATGTTGGACACCGCCAAGTCGAAATAATTGTTGAACGGTCTTTCGATTTTCTCAAAACCGCAGGTGCGCATTTTCTGGTCGGGATAGAGATGCCTCAAGATTGTACCCGTGAGCAGATCCTTCTCGAAAGCCATCACATCCGCATTGGGGCTGTGCCGCAGCATGGAATCCACGAACACGCCGACACCTGCCGACGGTTCGAGCATACGGGCGGGGCGGACGCTGTAATCTGCCAGCACGTCCGCGATGGTGTCGGTTATCTCTTTGGGGGTGTAGAAAGCGGTCAGCACGGACGCTTTCAGCGAATCCACAAACCGCTTGTACTCTGTTTCGTCCTTGCTGTTCTCACGGATAAGCCTGTGCAGCTCCACCGTCGGGGCGAACAGTTCGAGGTCGGATTTCGCCCACCGGACGGCATCCGTCAGTTCCTTTGCAGGGTTGAGGATACATTTCAGACCGCCGAAACCGCAGTACCTTTGAAGTATGGCACGCTCTTCGGTTGTCGCTGTCCTATTTTCCCTGTCAAGGATGAATGCCGTCCGTATCGCCTCGATGTTGTCCCGCAGTTTCTGTTTGCGGTTAAACGCCATATTCGTCTAAGTAAAGGACGGTTGCTCCCGTCAGCTCCGTGTAGAGCAGGTCGTAATCGGAAGACAGGGCGAAATTGTCATCCGAGAGGTCATAGACGGAGAACACGTTGCCGACAAGCGGCAGCAGTTTCAGGACAAAGGCTTCACGCTTCTCTTCCGGCACTTCATCGGCAAACTCGTTTTCCACGACTTCGCGGAGGATGGCGTAACGGGAATAATGCAGCCCGCGCAGCAGCGTGTCCATCGCCAGTTCCTGCGCACCATCGGCGGGATAGCCTTCAAGCCGTGCCCTCTCATACGTTTCGGCGGCACGGTCGGCCCGTTCCCGTATGAAAGCGGTGTCGTCAGCCTGTTCAAACTTGTTCGTGCGGAGATAGTCCAGCAGGTACAGACCGTAATAGGAAAAGTCGGTCTGACCCTCGTTTTTCTTCTTGTTGTTCATTACTTTGGATTTAGCGGATTGATAATTAACGGGATAATCGGTTGGAAAAAGGAAGAAAAAGGCACTCGGTATCCCTCCGAGTGCCACCACTAAATCCAAAGTATGAGTGTAATCCGGTATCGAAGAACAATTCATTACTCTGAACAAGTGGCAAAGTTAATACTATTTCTTCCGTCCTGAAAATTTCTTGTCCTTTTTAGCCTCCGGGAACACAAAAGTCGTGTTATATTCCCCGTCAAAGGCGACAACAGCATCGAAACTCTTGCCCTGTTTGCTCTTGAACCCTTTGAGCAGCTTGGTATGCCCTTCGGTGAGCAGGTCTTTGATTTCATCGTCGGACAGGGTGCGTCCCGCTTTCAGCCGGAACACGGGCAGTCCGCACTCCGTGTTGTCGCAGCGTACCACCTTGCCGTAGAACCGCATCCTGCCCGTGCCACACTTGGGACACGCGCAGCCGGAGTCACGGCTGCCGAAGAGCTTGTCGCACGAGATCAGTTCGGAGGTTATCTCACGTGTGTACGCCTCTATCTCCTTGCGGAAGGTGTCGTCGGACAGTTCCCCGCGCTCGATACGCGCCAGCTCCTTTTCCCATTCGCCCGTCATGGCAACATCGGCGATGCGCATCGTCTTGACGACGGAATTGAGGGCAAGTCCTTTTTCGGTGGGAACAAGCGACTTCTTGCAGCGTTCCATGTAACCGCGCTTGAAAAGCGTTTCGATGATGGAGGCGCGTGTGGCGGGAGTACCGATGCCACAGTCCTTCATCGCCTGCCGCAGTGCGTCGTCCTCAATTTCCTTGCCCGCCGTTTCCATTGCCGAGAGCAGGGTGGCTTCGGTATGCAGCGGCTTGGGTTTGGTCTTTCCTTCGGTAATGGACGAGCCTTTCGGTGTCAGCGTGTCGCCTTCCTGCCAGCCGGGGATGGTAATTTCCTCTTTTTCCTCGCCATAGACGGCACGCCATCCGGTTTGCTTCACGACGCTGCCTTTTACGGTAAACTCCACTCCGGCACATTCCGCCGTGACAGTCGTCACATCCTTGACGCATTTCTCAGAGAATGCCTCGACCATGCGCCCGGCAATCATCTGATAGATGGTATTGTCCTCTTTGGAGAGGAAGAGCGGTTTCTCACCCGTGACGAGCAGGGCATGGTGGTCTGTCACCTTGCCGTCGTCCACGCTGCGGCGTGTCGGGGCGGCTTTTGCCCGCACCTTGTCTTTCCATTCGGGCTGTGTGCCGATGAAAGCGAGCAGTTTGGGAATTTCGGCAAACACGTCTTCGGGGATGTAGCGGCTTCCCGTTCTCGGATAGGTTATCAACTTCTTTTCGTAGAGTTTCTGCGCGATTTCAAGCGTCTGTTCCGCCGTGAAGCCGTGCTTGGCGTTGGCTTCTTTCTGGAGCGTGGTCAGGTCGTAGAGCAAGGGAGTTTCCTCCGTCTTCTCCTTGCGCTCGGCTTTCGTGACAGTGGCGCAACCTGCCGCCTTTACCTTATTATATAGTTCCATCGCCGGTTCTTTCTCTTTCCATTTCTCGGAGGATGAGAATTTCACGACTTCGCCGTCGCAACCGTCCGTTGCGATATGGAGCTGCCAGAATGCTTCGGACGTAAAGCGGCGGTTCTCCCAGTAGCGTTCACATACCATAGCCAACGTTGGTGTCTGCACCCGCCCCACGGAATACGTGCCGTGTCCGGCGGCGATGGATAACGCCTGTGTGCCGTTGATGCCCACGAGCCAGTCGGATTCGCTCCGCGCTTTGGCGGCGAGGTAGAGGTTGTCGTATTTGCTGCCGTCTTCGAGTTTCCGCAGTCCCTCGCGGATAGCTTTGTCGGTGAGAGAGCTGATCCACAGGCGCACGAAAGGAGTGGTGCAACCCGTATAGTGGTAGAGGTAGCGGAAGATAAGCTCTCCCTCGCGTCCGGCATCGGTCGCCACGATGATATGTTCGCTTGTGTCGAACAGTCTTTTGATGACTTTTATCTGCGACACCACGCCGCTGTCGGGCTTGTAACCTTTCTCCGTCCTGACCTGACGGGGGACGAGCGTGAATGTGTCGGGAATAATCGGGAGGTTGTCACGGACAAATCCGCGCACGCCGTAGCCGTCGGGCATGGCAAGCTGAACGAGGTGTCCGAATGCCCATGTCACGGCATAACCGCCTCCCTCGAAATATCCTTCCTCTCTCTTTGTCGCGCCCACGATGCGGGCGATTTCACGTGCCACGGAGGGCTTTTCTGCAATGATTGTCTTCATGTCTTCTTCTTTTTTGTTGATACTTTGGATTTTATTTTGGATTCAGTGGCGGACACGGGATTACATTTTCATGCCCTTGCCCGTTTTCTTCTGCGGCTTCTCCTGCTGCTGTTGCTGGCGGGCGTCCTTCGGGTTGGTCTGACCTTTCTGCAACGGCTCTCTCAGATTCTTTGTAGCCTCGTTGGTCTTGCCATCGTTGTTCACCGCCACCTGCGTGCGGCTCTCGTTGGACGGAGCAACCTGCTGTGCATTGTCAGGGTTCGTGTCGTAGCGGTACGGGCGTCCCTTCTCCGGGTTGAACTTGATATACATCGTGGCATGGAAGCCCTGCTTGTCGGTCACGTTCTCCAGCTTCACGGCTTTACCCGCCACATAGTCGGCTTTCTGCTGGTCGGTGAAGCTCACGCCGCTCCATTTGCTGATGGGGCGGATGCTGCCGTCCTCGTTCGTCCACGTGTTGCGGCGTTGCTCCTTCTTGGTCTGTGCGGCATTTTCCCCGCCCTGCGCCTGACTTTTCGATGTGTCGCCTTTGGTTTCCTGTGTCTGTGCGGTACGGGGCGACTTGCCGGTTCCCGGCACGAACTCCACGCCGCGCTGCTCCACGTTCACTTGCAGGGTGGTGACGAACTTTCTGCCGTCGTTGCGCTCGATGAGCTTGTCGCGTACGGGCAGTCCGGCGCGGAGCATGTCCCGCTCCTGCGTGGTGATTTCCGTCTTGCCGATGCGCTCCGGGATGCGCACCCTGCTTGCCGGAATGTCCGTGATTTCATTCGTCTTGCGGTCGATGCTGATGTAGGAGGGGATGATCTCGCCCGTTTCCCTGTCCACAATGTCCACGACCCTACCGAGATTGCCCGTTTCGCGGAGGTTCTTCCGGTCATTGTCGGAGAATTTGTGTTCCTTGTACTCATCCAGCTTCTGCTCCTTGCGGATGAAGTGCGGCACGAGGCTGATGTTTCCCTCACCGTCCTTCTTGAAGGAGAGGCGGGCGTCCAGCTCGAATGATTCGCCGCCGAAGGTCGGTTTGACCTTTACCAAGTCGGACTTGCCATAGTTGAGCATCTTCGTAAGGTCGCCGGACTTTTCAAGGTTGTCCCGCTTTACGCCCCATCTGTCCTCCAGCTCCTGCCAGTTGATTTTACTCTCGTCGATGGGCTGGTAGCCACGTTTGCCCTGCATCTGTTCGGATTTGTCCTGTTGCTGTTCTTTCCGTTGTTCCATGTTCTCCTGTTTTTGAGGTTCTTGTTTCTCTGTCTGTTGTGCTGCCATCTCTTCCTGCACCTTCTTCTCATAGTCGGAGGTGTCCACCTTGTGAGGGGCGAGCAGCTCCTTGTTCGCTTCGGGGTCTTTCAGCAGTTGCTTCATCACCTCTAAGAGATTTTCAGCTTGGTCTGCCGCAATGCGGTAGAAACCGAAGCGGCTGGGTTCCTTGCACTGCCGGAAGAAGTTCTTGAAGAAGTTGTCCAGCACGTCGCCATGTCGGTCGAATTGCAGGAAACTCTGCGCGTTCTCCGCTTTTGCGGGGGTGCGCTTGGGTGTGCCGTCCGCGTTCAGCCCGGCTACCACGCTGATCTCGCCTGTCTTCTCGTCACGGACTACCAGCACGTCCTTTTCGTCTTTTTTCTTTGCCATCTGAAAAATGTTTTAATGGGTTATTTATGAAAGAAATTATGGATACGAGCCTTGTAGAAGGCTATATCTTCCTTTTTGAAGTCCTTGATATGGTTGGAAAGGAATGTCAGCACGTCCTCCTCGCTGTAATAGGTCTTCTTGCCCAGCGTCTTGTAGGGCAATGCGCCTACGCTGCGGTAGCGTTGGAGGGTGCGTTTGCTTATCTGGAGCAACATGCACAAATCCTGATTGTCGAAAAGGCGGATGCTTTCCGTGATAGTGGGCTGTTTCCCCTCAGCCTTCATCGCCAGCAGCAGTTCGTCCTGACGGTCGAGCCGTTCCATCAGCTTCTGCATCCAGCCCTCGAAGTTGTTTCGTGTGAGCAGTTCCATGACCTATGTCCTCCTTCCTTTTGGTTTGCCGCCCGTGCGCAGCGTGTGGTTGTGGAACAGGGTGTCTATTGTCCCTTCCTCGTTCCTTACTGTGTTGTCCTCCAATAGCCGCAGTATCTCGGAAAGGCGGTAGCGGCAGCTTCCGCGTACCACCACATACTCGATACGGTGGTCGGTGCGCATACGCTGCATGGTGCGCTTGCTCACGTTGAGCATCTTCGCCGCCTGTGCCGTGTCAAGCAGCTTGTCTTCGGTTTCCCGCTTCCGTTTCTTCTCGTCCCTTGCCTCGCGGATGTACCCTGCGATGTTCGCAATCTGCGCCATCATCTCCTTGTAGGCGGAACTTTCCATTGTTATCACTTTCATGTTCAGTCCTTTCTTTTTGTTTCTGCGACAAAATTCGGCAATAAACAAAAGGGGCTTTAACAACTCACTACGTGACTCACGTAAGATTTTTGCGGAAGATGGCTCCGTAACCCGGTCAAACGGCGCAACAGGCAGCCTTTCAGCGGAAAACGATACGTCTTGTATGCCGTTTCGTTACCTTTGCGGCAAACTCTAAATGACATGAATATGGAAATAGTATCTATCGAGAAAAAGACTTTCGAGATGATGGTGGCGGCATTCGGCGCACTCTCGGAGAAGGTCGCCGCCCTGAGGCGCAAAAGCGACACGGGGCGCATGGAAAGATGGCTCACGGGCGAGGAGGTCTGCGGGCAGTTGAGAATAAGCCCGCGCACGTTGCAGACGCTGCGTGACAGGCGGCTTATCGGCTACTCGCAGATAAACCGCAGGTTCTATTACAAGCCAGAGGAGGTGAAGCGGCTGATACCGCTTGTCGGCACGCTCTATCCGCACGGCAGATGATTTGATTTATTCACCCACTGAATCCGAAGTTATGATGAACGAGAACAACGATGTTTTTACGATGGAAGACGAGCCGATAGCCTCTGTGGTGCAGGATATGCGCAAAGGCTCGAAATGGCTGTCCGCATTTCTGGAAAGCTACCGTCCTCCGCTGGACGGGGAACGTTACCTGACGGACGGCGAGGTGTCGGAACTGCTCCGTGTGAGCCGGCGCACCTTGCAGGAATACCGCAACAACCGCGTGTTGCCCTTCATACTTTTGGGAGGGAAGGTGCTTTACCCGGAAACGGGGCTGCGCGGGGTACTGGAAGCGAACTACCGCAAGCCGCTGGAGTGAGGCGGTTTCATGAAAAAGTAAACGGGTGACACCTTTTGTGGTGCTACCCGTTTACTTGTCTTATGGGGTATGTGCAATCAGCAATACCCGGCTTTTCCGTTCTGTATGAACATCACGTATGTCTGCCGTTTCTCTTGTGAGAGTGCCTTTCCCACCAGCCATGTGCGGAACAGGTGGGTGTTGTAGGTATTCACCCTGAAAGCGACCGGGATGATGATTTCAAGGGCGTACACGTCCGCGTGCAGCCCGTTTTCAAGCTGCATGTAGCGGCACACCTCGTAGTCGTTCAGCACGTCCGACTTGCGGACGGCTCTGATGGCGGCGTTCACTGCCGGGACGGTCGTATGGAACAATCCGGCTATTTCGGTGGCGGTCATCCACACGTCGTTACCGGTTACGCTGACTGCCTTGTCCTCGATGATGATTGTGTCACGTTTCATGGCTTTTCTTTTTAGATGGTGCAACCTGCAAATTCCTCGACGCCGTTCAATCTTGCGGCAAGGTTCTCCATGTCCTGATTGAGCTTCTCTTTGGTTATCTTTGCGTAAATCTGCGTCGTCTTTATGCTCTTGTGTCCGAGCATGGAGCTGACCGTTTCGATGGGAACACCGTTGGAGAGGAATATCGTCGTGGCTGCCGTGTGGCGGCTCTGATGCCACGTGATATGCTTGGTGATGCCGCAACGCTTGGCGACGGCACGGATACCGGCAAGGCACGTGTTATAATGCGGAACGGGAAATATCCTGCCGTCCCCGCACAGTCCCCGGTATTTGCCGATTATGCGGTTGGCGATGTCGAGCAGGCGGATGTTGGACACCACGCCCGTTTTCTGGCGGTTGATGTTTATCCACTCGTGTTCGTCGAAGTAGGTGCGGATATTCTCTTCCGTAAGGTTGCGCATATCCGCGAACGACAGCCCCGTGAAGGCGCAGAACAGGTAGAGGTCGCGGTACAATTCCTGTTTGGCGTTTTTCAGTTTCCCCTCCATCAGCAGGCGGATCTCATCTTTGGTCAGGAAACTGCGTGTTGTTTCCTCCTTCTTGATTTCATACTCGCGGAACGGGTCGCGCGTCAGCCACTCGTTGTTGATGGCGATGAATACCATCGTCCGTAACGGGCAGACGTACAGCCACACGGTATTGGTGCAGCAGTGCTTGTCCGTGCGCAGGAACATCTCGAAGTCGGAGATGAAAGCCGGGGTAAGCTCTTTTAGGGCGATGTCCTTCACATGGTAGCGGATGTCGAGGAACTCTTGCATGTGCTTGTAAACGGTGCGGTACTTCAGCAGCGTGCCTTTGGCTTTCATGCCTGCCTCCACCTGCTTCTCGTAGTCCTCGTTGTGCTGGCGGAACACCTGCATCAGCGTGTGGTAGCGGTGTTCCAGTCCGAGAAAGGCGTTCTTCACCTTCTCCGCCGTGACGAAGTTGTCACGCTCCATGATTTCCTGATAATGCCTGTTGATGCGTACCCGCATCTTGTCAAGCATACGGTTCGTTTCGAGTGCCGCCGTGCTTCTGCCCGTGACACGTCCACCTTTGGTGTCCCACAGTTTCGGATCGACAGTCAGTTTGCAGCTGAACTGTGTCTGGCTGCCGTCCACCGTGATGCGTCCCATGACGGGAACTGTCCCGTCCTTTTTCACTACCTGACGCTTGAGGTAGTAGATTACTGAAAATGTACTCTTCATTGTCCTTAATTTTTGGGTTTCAAAATTAGTTGGTGAAGAGTCCGGTGTTGGTACGCAAAACGGGGAGGAACGGCGCAATCTTTTTCCGTAACCTGATTTTTCGCATGAGTTATGGATAACTCACTATTCCTTAGAGCCTTGTTTCGCTATTCGTACCCGTTTGTCGCATTTTCGGGCATGGTTACGAACAAGTAACGTAGCGGCGTCAGGATTTGGCTTCGGCAGGGATTGTAATGGCTTCACGGATTATCGCCACTTCAACCAAAACCCTTGTAACTCAATTCTATCACTATATCTTTCCGCATTTCACTTTTTTTCCGTAATTTTGGAATATAACCCTTATCCCTTTATAATAAGGACTTTGGGTAGATTACCCGATTTTGAGGTAATGAGTTGCCAACCGTTCTTGTTGCTGTATTCTGCTTTGATATGCTTTCTTGGCAACTCGTATATGCCACAAAGGTAATACATTTCTTTCAAAGGCACATAAATCTTCGATATGATTTCTTCTCTCTCTGGCTATATTCAAAATCATGTATTATACACCATTTTTATTAAGTATCAGATTAACCTTGCGGAATAATTCGAAATATTACTCCATCATGCCGAATCAAATACATAACATTCCCAATATCACTTGTAATCAAAATGTCGTCAGATGATGGATACCAAATATACTCAAAACAGTTACAAAAGTCCGTATAGTTAAAAATATCAATCGCACTTTCATTGCTCCATATAACTATGATTTCATTAGGTGGTTGAGTATCTGCAAACAATCTAATCACATGAAAGTCTTCTGATGTGGCATCTATATCTTTGACTAATTCACTTGCTGTTTGAATCTTATTAAAATCTGAAACGTCCGAGTAACAATGTGATGAAAGTTCTCTCAATACGATGTTACTATCCTCCATTGTCAATGTCTTGTATGGGGGAAATTTCCGTTGTGTTTCTTTTTCAAATATGTCAATCTTGAAACTATCCATAAGTATTCTTTCTTCTCATTGTTTCGTTACTTTGCCTGAAATATCATTCTTAATCTCTTTGTTTTTACATAATAATCGCTTGGCAATATATGAAATGACACAAGAGAGCATCGGGGCAAATATTGTCCATAACAGCATTATGATTCCTACCAGTTCATTAGCGGTGATATAACACCCTTCGTCGGGAGGAATATTCGCAGGGCGTTCGCCATTGCCATTCCAATTCCATACAAAACTGAATAGCACAGTGACAAGAATCGCCGTTGTAATCAGAAATATATACACTGCCAATTTCCACCATTGATTGCCTTTATATAGTTTCCATGCCACAACTCCGCCAACAAGCATAAGGCAACAAAATCCCAAGGATGCTAAACCCAATAACTCCAACCAATGTTCCATCCACAATGTAAATATGCAGATGATTGTACATATCAGCACTATTGCTTCAAATTCCCAAAACCGTTTATTGGTCAGTTTCATTCTATAATATAGATTTCACTCGTTATTTGAATTAAATTTCCGGCTTGCCGGGTGGTTAATCTCCGTGCGGCGGTCGCCCATGTCGTAAATGGATGTCGTCATGTTGCCCTTGACATTTTACATTGTGCGAATATCATTATTAAGTTCTTTTCTCCATATTAGTGTACCAATAATCGGAAAGACAAAAGTGAACAATAAAGCAGCTTTGGCATAACCTACAGGTAAGTAATCTCCTTCAAAAAAAAGATAATCAGTTTTTGAAGAATAGTATAATTTAGGAAAATCCCCAGACTTTATCTTGTCTAAGACTCGATCTCCCGTATGTAATACATATTGTTTTGATTTGTAGGTTATAAGAATTATATTTGAACTCTTATAGTTACTTTTTTCCTCAAATCCATTATATGTGTAATCAGTGATAGGCGCCTGTGTTTCTTCTATATAGTTACCGTACAAATAGCATAGATACAAAACAAGAGATAAAACTAATCCTGCGCAAAAAATTGTCTTAAATAAAGTTTTAATCTTCATATTTTTATGATTTTTGAGAAGCTGTAAAAGATGTTAGGATATTTCTTGCCACTCTTTAACTCATGCGATAGTTTATAGAATTTCATTGCTTACCTCCTTTCCGCCAAAGACAAATAAAAAGGGATATTATCACAATACAATCAAGCAGTGAAAGAATATAATAACCCCCAAAATGGATATTGCTCATGTAGAGGCAATCGAAGAATGACTCTTGTGTGATTTCCGCACACCATACTCTAGCCTGTTCCGCTAAATGGCAATAATTCAATAGTACAATGATATGAGCCAATATCAATATAGCTATCGAAATTATACCCAATATTCTTTGCCACTTCTTCATATGATTTTTTGTATTACTCTAACGCCTACAAAATTACAGCATTTTCCGCAGAAAACCTTGTGCTGTCATATACAAAGTGCTTAACCTGAATGAAAAGAAGTCATGTGGCTACAATTTCATTCCCCTGTCTTTCCTTGGAGGCGATACAGGTCGGTGTATCCTTTGCTGCAATTTCTCAAACTGTTCCTTAAACCAATCCCCGATAGGTCGCAAGTTTATCGTAAGGACAAGCCTACCATTGTCAGAGAACACTTTGGCTTTGACATCATTTGCCATGAATTTCCGCTTATGTTCTTCCGAATACAGTTCACCGCTATACTCAACAGGTTTGCCTGTCAGCAATGTTGCAGTCTGCTCTTGGCTGAAACCTACGGCAAGGCATAACCTTTCGAGATTGAGCATACCCTTTATTTGCGGAAACCATTTCAATGTCTTGTTCAACAAGGCGGTAAGCCTTGATGCCTCTTTCTTATGTTCGGTATCTCTTACCTGCAACTCCTTGATATGCTTCTGTTGCATATCCAACAGTTGACGTCTGTGGCCTGCCTGCATGGTCTGTAGCTGGGTTTGCAGCGTTTCGATGGTTTCCTCGTGCATGGCTACTGTTTGATGCAATGATGAGTTTTCTCTTTCCAAAGCCTTGACCTTGTTACTTCCGAAAAGAGAACCGACACTTTCGGCTATGTTGGTGGCTGCGGTTGTGGCTGCCCCTTTCAGTTTCTCGGTCTGAATTTCTTTCTTGGCTCGCCTGAGTTCCTCCTGTACCGTTTCCTTACGGTCTTGGAGTTGTCCGATGTCTGTTCGTAACTGTTCCGTCTGCTGCATCAGGTCACGGTAATACTGCCGTGTGGTGATATGCTTCGCTTCCGAGCCGTCAATGCCACGCTGTAACCCATAACCGCTCATGGCTTGGGCATAGGTGTCCTGATAGGATTTGAGCTTGGCACGTGTCATAATCTCATCGGCACACAATCGGGCTGTATCGGTCGGTTTCTTGCGGTATCGCTTCTTAACCTGTTCCTCCTTCTTCTTGCGCTTGCGCTCTCCCTTGACTATCGGGACAAGGGTGGCGTGTATGTGTGGTGTCTGCTCGTCCATGTGCAGGACTGCCGACACGATATTCTCCCTGCCGAATGTGTCGGCAAGGTATTTCAGATTGTCATCGCACCACTCATCAAGTCTGCCCTCGTTGGTGATGCGTTCCATATCCTCGTGCGTCCCCGTGAGCAGGACACGGATTGCCCTCACTTGGTTGTTGCCGATTTTGCGTGTCAGTCCTGCGGTGTCCAACCGGTGCTGTATGGATTGTGTCCTGTTCTCCACTCCGTCAGGAAATGTTATCAGTTCCCGATTGAGGTGCGTCCTGCTCTCATCGGCATTCTTCGGTTTGATGGTGCGCTCTATGTGCGCTGACATAGCGGCATCCGTTCCGCTTGTCTTCTCCATGTGCAATACTGCATAGCCCATATATAATCCTTTCTTTTTAACTTGTGAAACAATGGTTGATGATTTACTTTTGCACGGCTTTTGCCGTTGGTTGGGAGTGTCCAGAGAGGTGCAACCTCTTTGGCTTATTGGGGGATTTTCAGCGTTGCTTGCAATGCGGCTCGGACAAATTCCCTAATAAGCTACGGTATTTTCCGTTGGCAAATATCCGTGTCGCTGCAAGCATCCTCTTCTTACATCTTCAGCCCCCGCTTTTTCGGTGGCTGCATCATCCGCCTTGCGGATTGGACTTGCCTCTCCTGTTTCATCGGCTCCGCCGATTGGGACAAGGGCTTACCGCACAGGTAGTCGTTCAGGTCTTTGTGCCCGTTGTAGTTTTGGGAAAAGTCCCTGATACGTCCGGCAAACTCTCCTGCCAGTTCCCAATACGCTTTCCGCCCTGCCTCGTCATTGTCAAGCAGACAGTGTACGCGCTCATACCCGTGCAGCACGTCTATGGCTTTGCATACATTGGAAACGGAATTGAGAATAACGTAATCCTGCCCGTCAAGGTTGGGCATGGTCGGGCAGTTCTTCATCCGCAAGGTGAGGAATGAAAGATAGTCCGTCATCCCCTCGAACACGAGACATTTCTCTCTCGGCTCTCCCGATTGTCGGATATGGCTGATGTCCTTCGGTGCGATGCAACCCTTAAAGAAACGGTTGCGTACCTCATAGCCTCCTGCCACATTCGGGAACCCGATGGCGAAATAGGGTTTGTCGTTATGGACGAAGTGCAGTTCCTTACATTCAGCCCGTGCCAATGCGGTGTTTATTCCACGCTCCTGCAAGTAACGGAGCAATGCAGGGTGAGTGAGTTCTCTCACCTCCAAATGTTGGAAACTCGGTTCGGATGCCTGCTGACGAAAAGAGAAAGACACGGGACGGACGTGCGGTGCTTGTTCCGCAATCTTGCCAAGCAGGTAAGGCACATAGTCCGAACCGTAAAGCTCCTGTGTCAAAGCGATGATGTTGCCGCCATTGCCTGTTCCGAAGTCGTACCATTGGTTGAGTTCGGTGTTTATCTTGAACGAGGCTTCCGTTTCCTCCCTGAACGGGGATTTGTACCAAAGGCTTTTGCCCTGCTGCTTGACGGGGCTGTAGCCCAAACTTTGCAGATAGTCTGCCAGCTTGATTGTTTTTGCTTCTTGGATGTTCATAATGTATATTTCTACGGATTTGATGATGGTTGATAAAGTGATGATTTGATGAATGAAATAATATTCTTATTGTATATCAATACAATAGCCTCTCATCATACTTTCATCAAAACATTTACCGAAAGAGAAAGGATATTGGTGGTTTCTTTCTCTTTTCATCAGCAAAATGTCTTTGATGAAAAGTTGATGAGAAAATAACATACTGTATTCCAATGATTTTATATACTTATTCATCATTTCATCGAAATAATCATAGTGTTTCTAAAAAAGCTCTTGTCACGGTGTAATATCTTCCTGTCCTGCGAAGTGGAGAGTAACGACATTTCCGATTATAGTCCACTTGGTAGGTGGTATATGTGAGGGTGTTGTGGGCAGGCGTGAGCTTCCAACACTCCTGCAACACTTTCCTCACTTGGTACATCTCCGCCTTGACATACGAGTTTGCCAACAACGTGAGCATGTCGTTGCAGCAAAAAGAGAAAGTGTCAATTCCCGTACTTGCCATGATGTCAAGTATAAGTTCGCACATTTCTATCTCCAATCTGTTGCGGTTGCTGCGGATAATCTTCCGCAAGGCTTCGGTATGCAGCAGTGACGGGGCAAACCACATACGGCTTTCTTTCTCGGTGGATAGTTGCCTGTGCTGTAAATGGTAGAGGAAAGCAGGTATCTCCGCTTTCAGCTTTTGCAGGAAGTCGGTATCATCGGACTGCAAGCGGTCTATCTTCCGCACCCAATAGCGAGTTTCCCCTGCGTCTATGATGACGGGCAGATACTCGTTGTTGGAACACAGCACGAACTTGGCAAAGAACGCTATCTCATCACGGTCTTTGCCTTTGGCTTCCACCTTATAGGACAACGTGGTACTGAGGTTCTTCAACCGTTCGCTGTCCTCCCTGCGGCTAAGTAATACTTCATCCACCACGATAAGCAGCTTGCCGGACCAATCGGAATTGAACTGGCTGCGGAAATCCTCGTTGGTATTGAATGTCACGTTGTTCTGAAACAGGGCTTTCAGAAAGTTCAGGAACGTGCTTTTGCCTGTGTTCCGTTCTTCCGATACCAATAGCAGGATTGGCAGTTTTTGAATAGGTTGCAGGTATAGCAGTTGCAGATAGTCCATCCCCAACTCGTATTGTTCCCCGAAGATGTGCTTCACCAACGAACGGATAGAGGGAAAATCACCCTCCATCGGCTTGTGATCTATCGGTTCATAGAGGTTCAGGAACTTGTCCACTATCGGACGGTAATTCACGTGGTCGGGAACCGTGCAGAAGCCGTCATACTTCGGCACGGTGGCGAGATAGTGCTTGCCATAGTCCTGCCGCAGGGTCTCATTGTTCCACACGATTCGTTTCTTCACGTAGCTACCGTTCAGTCGGGGCTGGTTCACTAACTTGTAGAGGGTCGTACCCACTCGGATAAACTCCTCCTTGCTGATGTCTGATTTACTCATTGTTCATACGCTTAAATGGTTGATAAATAATAGTATGCAAAATTAGAGAGGGTTGCTTGAAACCTTGATACGCAAATCACCGCAGAATGGCGCAAAAAACACACGGGATGAAAAACTTTCAGCCTGTTAGGGAGTATAACAACAAAAATTCCCGAAGAAACAACCGTTATAGAGGGGTACTTCTTCGGGATTGTCGCATTCGTATGAATGAATGGCAATGCGCCTATTCAAACACTCGTGTAAATGAATTGTCGGCAATGGGAATACGCATCGGTTTCATTACTTCATGTCGTCATATCAATATACTTTATGCTTGATATTTAGATATTTCCATTCTATTGCCCAGCGAAAAGAAGATGCTTGTTTTCTCTTTTCGCAAGTACAGCCTTTCAAGTATGGCATTGCGTACTCGTTTCGCTCCGTATGAACGGATGCGGAAAGCAAGGGCGACAACCATTTCAAGGCTGTAAACATCCATACTGATTTTGTCCGATAGGTGGATATACCGTTGCGCTTCATGCACTTTCAGTATTCCGCTTTTATAGACTGCTTTGATTGCTGCACGGACGGTTGGGGCAATAACCCCGAACAGGCAGACAAGTTCCGCTTCGCTCATCCATACCGTTTCACTCGGTATAGTTATCGTACCGTGTTCTGTGATTTTGATGATATTCCTTTTCATTGTCCTGCCATTGATATATTGTTAAACGATTGGTTCAGTCTGTTGCCGAGCATGGTAAGGTCGTTATCCAATTTCTGTGTTGTGATTTTGGCGTAGATTTGGGTCGTGACTATGTTCGTATGCCCCAAAACACGGCTCACGCTTTCAATCGGCATACCCATACTCAAAGCAAGGGTTGCGAACCCATGTCTTGAGCAATGGAACGAGATGTCTTTTGTTATCCCGCACTCTTTCATCACCTTTTTCAGCGGTTTGCAGATAGACCAGTAGTTGAGATTGGGGAACACGAGATTATCTACCTGCAAGGGGCGGTAACGCTCTATTATCTGCAAGGGTATATCCAGCAGTTTCACTTGGAACGGCACTTTCGTCTTGTGCCGTTTCGATAATATCCACTTCTCACCGTTCACTTCCACGATGTTGTCATTGGTCAGTTCCTTGATGTCCACGAAAGAGAGGGCGGTGAAGCTGGCGAAGACGAAAATATCACGGATATAGGACAGCTTTGCATCCCCGAACTCGTGCGTCATCAACGCTTTCAGCTCGTCTTCCGTCAGGTATTCACGTTCCTTCACATTCGGGCTGATATGGAACTGGGCAAACGGATTTCTCGGTATCAGTCCGTTGAAGTGCGCACGCATGACAACGCCTTTCAGCCACATGCACTTTTCCCATATCGTCCCATTGTGCAGTCCTGCTTCTGTTGAGAGGTAGGCTGCGAACTCCTTGATGAAGTCGGGCGTAATCTCCAGCATGGACATATCCGTCCGTCTGTAGAAAGACTTGATGAACGCTGCCACATGGTTTCTCGCCCTCACTCGTGAGTGGTAGGTTGCCATTACCCTGTCTTTGCCGACACGCTTCTTGAACATCTCGTTTTCACGGTCGAATGCTTTGAGTAGTGTCTCGTACTCGCTACCGATACCCTGATAGGCATTACGCACCATTTCTGCCGTAACGAACGCTTCACGGTCGGACAGGCGTTGGTAGTGCTTGATGATTTGCGCCTTGATGTTGTCCAAAGCGAGGTTGATGTCCCGTGCCTCCTTGCTCTTGCCTTTGGCTCGGTTGCCCTTGATGTCCCAAAGCGCTTTCGGGACACTCTGCTTGCAACTGAACTGCGCCACAGTCCCGTTGATTGTCACTCGTCCCATGATGGGGACAATGCCGTTTCTCTCCTTGCTGCCGTTCACGTAGAACAGCACTTTGAATGTACTTCTTGCCATACTCGTTTTTTTGTTTGCAAAGTTATTACTCAACGAGTTAGACCTTGATAAGCAAATCGGTGCAGAACGGCGCAATCATTGCAGGGAGCGTTAAAAATGCATCCCGTTTCGGGTAACGATTTGAAAACCGTTCTGCTTCATAGAACTGCTTTTCTTTGCGTTTCCCGTTTTTTGCGGTTGGCTTCATTTGGCACTGTAAACGCTTTAATGATAACCATTTCAGTGACATTTCAACCTCTTTCCTCGGTTATTCCAAAGATTTGTAGTAACTTTGCTATACCATATTTATTAAACGCTTTATTATCCGAATTCATAATTTCACAAAGGTTGATAATGCGTTCCAACGAATCTGCTTGTGGGAATTGAATTTGTGGTTCTTTGACAACTGGAATACGCTTTGGTATCTCAAGTATATCCTGTAAGGTTATCACATCGTTCTCAATACGATATTTTTTATATTGCACTCTCTTTAGGGAATTATAATTACCTATTTCTTCAAAAGCATATTCAAATAAATAATATGTACCATTACTATACAATAAAAATACAGGTCTGATAGGCTTAGTTATCTTATTAGTCCATAATCTAAAGGGATAGTAAAGTTGGCGTACCAAAAAATCTGTAGAAAGAGAACTTTTAGCTTCAATCAAACACAAAGAATTTGTTCCTTCATAACCTCCATCAATCTCTATCTGTGAGTTACTTACATCCACTAAAAGAGAAGTATCTTCACCTGACAAACAATTGACACTAAATGAGAAACTTCCAGCTCCCATTCGCCCATTTACCGTAGGCAACAAGGTCGGTTCATTCAAGAAATCCCTGAGAATATCCGAAACATATATGCTATTAATAGCCGTAGCCTCACTTGTGATATTATTAAAATCAATAGACTCAATAAATGCAGGTGAAGAAACAGGCATACTATCTGTACTATCAAAGACTTTCTCTCTATCAGATAATGCAAAATCATGATACAAGTCCATTGCACCAATAATATAGCTTCCTCGTGTAATTGGCAAAATAGACAAAGAATTATCTATAAATATCTGGGGTCTATTGACACTATGATCGTGTTTAGTCATCAAACGAGGCTCCCAAAATTCTTTAATTTGTTGTGCTGTTATAATATACTTTCCTTCATCTTTTATAGTTTGCAGAATAGGATATTTATTAAAAATTTTCGTCCAATTAGTGTCTATCTTACTTGCATTATTCATAATTTCTTATTAATACTTCAGAGACCTGTCCCCTCTTTTCAGCATCTGAATTGATGGATCGAATGGCCTTTATTTCAGTTATGTTATATTTCTTATATAAATCAAGAATCAAATCAGTACATGAGTTTGATAAGAGAAACTTTGCCTTCTTTGCATGCAGCCAATCACAAACATTTCTCAACCGTTCTTGTTCTGTACGATCAAATCCTCCCTGAGTATATCCCGTAAATGAAGAACTGTTTGATAACGGATCATAAGGAGGATCGAGATAAACGAAATCACCTTTAGAAACGTTATGTAAAGCCTCCTCGAAATCACCATTCATTATTAAGACATTGGAATTATTCAAATATAAGGAGACAGCTTTTATAGTTATCTCATTGACTATATTAGGATTCTTATATCTACCAAAAGGAGTATTAAATTCCCCAGAGCTATTCACTCGAAATAAACCATTATAACAAGTTTTATTTAGAAATATAATTCGCGAAGCTCTTTCTATGTTTGTTAATGCCGAAAATTTCTCTCTATCTCTATCCAGACTCCGAATCTCATAAAAATAGTCTGCTTCATTTTTATGTTTTTTCAAATCCGCTATCAGTTCTAATGGATTTTCTTTTATTACAGTATAAAGGTTTATTAATTCAGCATTAAAATCATTGATAATGGCATTTTTTGGCTGTATATGAAAAAGTAACGCTCCTCCACCAATAAAAGGCTCGTAGTAAGTTGCAAATTTTGAAGGCAAATACTTTTCAATTTCTGAAAGTATCTGCCTCTTTCCTCCAACCCACTTTACAAAGGGAACTACAAGTTTATTAGTTCTTCTTGATGACATACAACTGCAATTTGTAGCAAAGATAGATAATCCATTTGAAACTTGGAGAGTTTTAATCTTTTTATTTCTGAATCGTATAATATGATTTCCATAGTAACATATAAAGAGGATATACCTAATGGATATATCCCCTCTATCTAATTCATCCGTAGATTAATAGTTTTCCTTCTTCACCTCGAAATAAGCCTGTGGATGCAGACATGCCGGGCAAACTTCAGGAGCTTCCTTACCGATTTCAATGTAACCGCAGTTACGGCATTGCCATACCACTTCGCCTTCTTTAGCGAATACAGTCATATTTTCGATGTTATTTACGAAGGCAAGATATCTTTCTTCGTGACCTTTTTCTGCGATGGAGATATTGCGGTACATAGCAGCAATCATCGGGAAACCTTCCTGTTCTGCCACGTCGGCAAAGTGAGGATAATCCAGTGACCATTCTTCATGTTCACCCGCTGCGGCAGCGCGAAGATTTTCAAGTGTATTACCAATTACACCGGCCGGATAGCTGGCAGTGATTTCTACCATACCGCCTTCGAGGAACTTAAACATACGTTTTGCATGTTCTTTTTCCTGATCGGCAGTTTCAGTGAAAATAGCCGCAATTTGTTCGTAGCCTTCTTTTTTAGCTGCACTTGCGAAATAAGTGTAACGCATTCTAGCCTGTGATTCTCCTGCGAATGAAGTCAACAGATTTTTCTCTGTTTGAGTTCCTTTAATACTCTTAGCCATAATTCTATATATATTTTAAATTGGTTGATTACCAAACGTAACTTGTCGTACTATTTATAACGCAAATATAAACGATTTGTTCACAATAAACCACCTTTTCTTAATGAATAAAAACTATCACCTCATTGATGAAATCTATCAACAGACAAATAGTATGTTCAAAAACATACTTATTTCGATTATTTTATCTAATTTTGCAACCTCTACTTTGCAAAAAAGTACAGAGTACACGTATAATAACATCTAAAAATGAAGCTATTTGAATTTAAACCCAAACTGGTTTCTTGTCTAAAGAATTATTCGAAAGAAACGTTTATGGCGGACCTGATGGCCGGCATCATCGTAGGTATCGTAGCGCTTCCACTGGCTATCGCTTTCGGTATCGCTTCGGGAGTTTCGCCCGAAAAAGGTATTATCACCGCTATCATTGCGGGATTCATCATTTCCCTGTTGGGAGGCAGCAAAGTCCAGATCGGCGGTCCTACGGGAGCATTTATCGTCATTATCTATGGCATCATACAACAATACGGCGAGGCCGGACTGATTGTAGCCACGCTAATGGCGGGCGTACTCCTTGTATTATTAGGAGTGTTCAAGCTGGGAGCTGTCATCAAATTCATTCCTTATCCTATCATCGTCGGATTTACCAGCGGTATCGCCGTCACTATTTTCACGACCCAGATTGCCGATATTTTCGGTTTATCTTTCGGAGACGAGAAAGTGCCGGGAGACTTCGTCGGGAAGTGGCTGATTTATTTCCGACACTTCGACACGATCAACTGGTGGAATACCATCGTTAGTATTGTCAGCATTATTATTATCGCCATCACTCCGAAGTTCTCAAAGAAAATTCCCGGCTCGCTGATTGCCATCATCGTAGTCACGGTAGCCGTTTACCTGATGAAAACTTTCGGAGGGATCGACTGCATCCAGACAATCGGCGACCGCTTCACCATCAAATCGGAGTTGCCCGATGCCGTTGTGCCTGCGTTGGATTGGGAAGCTATCAGGGAACTGTTTCCGGTGGCTATCACCATTGCCGTATTGGGAGCTATCGAGTCGCTGCTGTCTGCCACGGTAGCCGACGGTGTGATAGGCGACCGCCACGATTCCAATACAGAACTGATTGCACAGGGAGCTGCCAATATCATAGCTCCTCTGTTCGGAGGTATTCCTGCCACCGGAGCCATCGCCCGTACCATGACGAATATCAACAACGGGGGTAAGACACCGATAGCCGGAATCATCCATGCAGTAGTATTGCTGTTGA
This sequence comes from Bacteroides xylanisolvens, assembly GCF_018289135.1. Taxonomy (NCBI): domain Bacteria; kingdom Pseudomonadati; phylum Bacteroidota; class Bacteroidia; order Bacteroidales; family Bacteroidaceae; genus Bacteroides; species Bacteroides xylanisolvens. Next base: position 4,614,155 of record NZ_CP072216.1, on the reverse strand, counting down.
TTCTGCTCTTCCTGATGCCACTCGCACAATATATCCCGATGGCATGCCTTGCCGGAGTACTGGTCATCGTATCTTACAACATGAGCGGATGGCGTGTATTCAGAGCTTTACTGAAGAATCCGAAATCGGACGTTACCGTACTGCTTATCACGTTCTTCCTGACCGTTATCTTCGACCTGACCGTCGCTATCGAGGTAGGATTGGTGATTGCTTGCGTCCTCTTTATGAAACGTGTCATGGAGACTACCGAAATCTCGGTGATTACCGATGAGATTGACCCGAATAAAGAATCGGATATTACCGTACACGAAGAAAACCTGATGATTCCCAAAGGTATAGAGGTATACGAAATCAACGGCCCTTATTTCTTCGGCATCGCTACCAAGTTTGAAGAAACAATGACACAACTGGGAGACCGCCCAAAAGTACGTATCATCCGTATGCGCAAGGTTCCGTTCATCGACTCCACAGGTATTCATAACCTGACTGCTCTCTGCGAAATGTCGCAGAAGGAAAAGACTACCATTATTCTTTCGGGAGTCAACGATAACGTGCATAATGTACTGGAAAAAGCCGGATTCTACGAGTTGCTGGGAAAAGAGAATATCTGTCCGAATATCAACGTAGCATTGGAAAGAGCAAAAAGTCTGGTAGAATAACGCTAATTATCAACTACTTACAGGAGCTATATACCGTGCATGTTGGACATATAGATCCAATGTGTATGGCATATATGACCTGCGTGTTGGATCTATATGTCCAACACGCAAGCTATATATAGTCTATTTAATCAATCGCCACCTTACTAGACTTAAAAAATAATCCGCGCTTATGCGCCGCCCTCCACACCTGCCTGGCTTGTCTTACTCCAGCATCACTTCATCAAAAAAGATTCTCGATGTCTGTCCCGGTCTCACATGAGATGCAGGACAAACTCCCGGACCTTTGGCGGTCACACGTACATAACGGGCCTGTGTGCCTCCCAGTTTCAATGACAGGTTTTCTATAAAATTCCCTTCACGGAAAATCTCTTCAGACGTGAAGCTCTGCACAACGGCTTCGCGGAACTTGGAGTTATCATCCGAAACTTCCACCCTCACGGATGCCGGTTTATGGATAGCCATTCCATTGTTCGTGATGCATCCCAATGTCAACGTGTTCAGCATTTCCGGCTTCAGCAAGTCAATCGTAAAAGAGACAGAGTCATTGTCCGCCCATGAGCACCACTCGAAATCCGAATATTTCAGGCTTCCGCGTATTCCATTCGTCAGGAGCTTTTCAGTCGGATTGGTTCCCAGTACAGGTTTGGCGGTAGCCAGGTTCCATCGGACAGGAAGTATCAATGTCTTTCCCATCTGTCTGCCGTACGCAAAAGTTGCACCTTTTAGGGTAAGCGCCTCTTTTACAGGCACTATTTTTTCGTAGAGCGGTGAAGTTGCCGTAGGTTCGCTGCCGTCCGTCGTATAATGTATCTCCATATCAGGACGGATACATTCCAGTTTCACTTCAAGCATTCCATCGTTTGGAGTTACCGTATGCTGGATGTTGTACATTGAACGGGCGTAAACGATGCCTTTAGCTGTCAGATGCTCATTATAGGCATCCAGTCCTTTCAAAAACGCAGTCCAGTCCTTGTGTTCGGGCTGTGTCCATGCCACTTCCGCCAGGGCGGCAAGACGGGGGAACACTAAATAATCGACATCTTCCGGCTTATTGCAGAACTCCGTCCACATAGATGCCTGTACGCCCTTTAACAAAGAAGCATATTCCGGTTTCCAGTCCGCTTGCACAGGTTCGTAATCGTAGATGTCTTTCAGCGTGTTATTTCCGAAATAGGTCTGGGGTTCGAACCATTGCGGGCCTTGATAACGAATCAGATACAAGATGCGGGCAGGGGTCATAATGAACTGATGTCCTTTTTCCGCGGCTTTCAAAGCAGCCGTACCGAGTCCGCGCCAGCCTTGGATGATAACACCTTCCGGCAGGAAACTGCTATTTGTCAGTTCATCCCAACCTATCACTTCGCGTCCTTTGCTGCGTACATAGTCGCTCATCCGTTTCATAAAGTAACCTTGCAGGTCTTCTTCGTTGGCAAGGTGCTCTTTCTTTATCCGCTGCTGGCAAAGCGGGCATTTTTTCCAGTACCCTTTCTGCGCCTCATCTCCTCCCAGATGAATATATCGCGAAGGGAAGATTGCCATCACTTCATCTAAAACATCTTGCAAGAATGTAAAAGCACTATCGTTTCCGGCACAATAAATCACTCCTGAATTACTTCCGCCCAAACCTGGAATTACTCCGATGTAACTGTCTACTACGGGGCAGGCCAGTTGCGGATAGGCAGCCAGTGCAGCGTTGCTGTGAGCCGGCATATCTATTTCGGGGATAATTTCTATCTGGCGGTCGGCAGCATAGGAGACCATTTCTTTAATATCTTCCTGTGTATAAAATCCACCGATAGGAGTGGGTTCACCCGGTTCGGCGTTACGGCGGAAATAGAAGGGAACGTCCATGCGGTTCACTCTCCATGCTCCCACTTCCGTCAGGCGGGGATATTTCTTGATTTCCAATCGCCAGCCGTTATCGTCCGTGAGATGGAAATGAAGCGTATTAATTTTGAGCATGCCCATACAGTCGATGATACGCAACACGTTTTCCTTGGGGATGAAGAAACGGGCGGCATCCAGCATCAATGCCCGATAGCCGAAGCGTGGCTCATCCTGAATGGTTACTGCGGGGATACTCCATCGGATATTCTTAGCCTGTTGATTGCCTTCAACAGCCGACGGCAACAATAGGCGGATGGTCTGTAATGCATAGAAAAAGCCTTTTATATCCGATGCCTTTACCTGAATCTGTTCCGGAGTAACTGCCAACTGATAGGCTTCGCTTTTTAAAGAAGAGTCGGTTGTAAAGCAGACATGGCTCTTCTCACTGCCACCTATTGCCAACTGTGAGGTGATCCCCGAGCTTCTCTTCAATAAGTTTATAAAGTTGCGGACGATGACAGCCTGCTCATGGTTCTCTACCGAAAACAGCGTTTGAGAAGAGAAGGTAAAGTTGCCCTCTCCCGGCACGACCTGCGCCGGACGGGGAACTATTGAAATAGGGGGAGATGTCAAGTTGGCGGCATGCATACTAATCAAAGACGTCAATAGCACGAGAATAATTAAGATTTCTTTCTTCATGGTAATAAAACTTTTAAGAGTGAAAATGTCGAAAGAGATGCATAAACACCTGACTTCCGACATTTTATCAATTAATCTATTGAAAGCAGAACACTATATTAGTAGAATAATTGACCTGCATTTGCCCAGTATGTCACACCTTCGTCCGAATACGTGCTATTCGTATAAAAACGAATCCAATCAATTTCCATCATAGGTGTATTCGGATCGGTCTTAGGTTCGGAAATAGCCTTCAATACACTATCCCATCCGTCCGGACGATTGTCTGCCGGAGCAAAAAGGAAATCCAAAGCCAAGCCATCTGCAGGAGCAAAACCCCAAGAACTTGTCGAAGGGACATCTACATTCGTACTTCCATTGATTCCTACTTTTATTCCATCTGTAGTCAATTCTACCCAATAAATATTATAATCACCAATTTTGGGGAGTGGGCTTGTTTTAGTACCATCTTCCATTGTCGAGAAAACACCTTGTGTCACCAAGTTTCCTTTCGTATTTCTAAGAATATCGATTCTCTGTATTTGTTTATCAAATACGCCCCCAGGTGCATCTCTAAGCTCAATGACCGGAACAATACCCGTACGATCTCCCGTCACACGCACTCTCATTTCTATACGCATTCCCGGATTGATGTGTATAAAACGGGTAGAAGCACCTGAACCGCCTCTTCCAATATATACAGCAGCCGAACCGTAATCTCTACTCGCACCAAGTCCGTCTCCCGGTGTGGAACCAGCTTGTACCCACAATTGATAAGTACCGTCTTCTGTTACATTAGAACATTTATCGCGATTAGCAGCAAACACATCTTGTATTGATTTAGTTGGAATATAATTAAAAGACCAATGCCTATAGTTACCAAACGACGTATTCGGCTTCGTCGGCATACTCCACCCGAAAGAGCTTTGTATAAAATGGAACTCTACGCCACTCCAGAATTTCCATCCTTCCTCTGCTAATTTCTGGTTGGGATGCGAAGTTAACGAAGCATAATCAGTTCCAGGTTTAGCACCCGTTTTTCCGGTTATTTCTACAGACGAGCTTCTGTCACTCCCCCACCAAGCATCGAATTTGCTTTTATTGCCTTTAGATACAAATGGATATTCCGGATGTTCATACACCAAGGTCGGATCATACATATCCGGATTGGCAAGAGATTCGAGGTCAGTCATCATAATTACTAATTTATCAGACTTCATCGGATTAGCTTCAGAGTTTGAAGTGAAATTCAATGTCAACTCCTTGTCTCCTGTCTTCGCTCCATCCATAACTAAAGATATAGGGTCAGTTTTTGCGTTCAGCGCTCCTGCAGGAATAGTCAGTTCACTGGGCAAATTTTCAAAAGAGCTCTCATCCTCCGCTTTTGCGCTGATACTTACCACAATAGGTATTGCCCTCGGTTTATCCAGACTGGCTACCAACACAAATTTATCACCTTCCGTTACTATATTGTCCGCATTGCCTTGTATTGCCATATTTACCCGATAGTAATCGGACACTTTCATAGGAAAACTAGGGTTACCAATCTCGTATCCGCGGGAAAAAGCTACAAAATTAAAGTTTTTACTTCCTTCCAATCCAGTTTCTTTCAGAGGGAACTCAACACGAATACTCTTCTCACCTTTCGGAAAAGTAACGATGTTATGAAAATCTTTGAATACGCCGGACACATCCTCCGTACCAGTTTTAGCGGTAAAATAAATATCAAAATCTTCGTTAGCCAAAACCTCGCTTCCATCCTTATCCGGATTAATATCCAAATCGACAACTAACTTTTCGCCCATTACAAAAGTCGTATTATTGACAGTCATCGTAAAAGGAACAGCTTGTGGTAAAGGCAAATACTTAGTTTCATCTTCACATCCCATCAAGCATACACCCAATAGAGATATTGAAAATAGTTTGTAGAATATATTCTTCATGTTTTTTTCTTTATAATTATCAATGAACTTAAGTTGATGCTTCTCAATTTTTGCGCCACCCCGGATTCTGTGTCAGTTCTTTATTCAATGATATCTCGCTCGGTGGAATCGGAAGTAGATAATCACGTCCCGCATCAAACTGGAACCCACGTGGAAGAACATTTTTCAGTGGATCCAAGTAATCGTTATTGTCTACCAGAATTTGAGCCAATTCTTCATTCTTCGGATCAATTGATTTATATAAAACGCTGCCGGCTCCAAAGTAAGCGCCTCCGCCACGTTTCCCCTGGAATAACTTATGTGCTCTCCAACGCATCAAATCATCCAAACGCATTCCCTGCAATGGCAGTTCAGAGCGTCTTTCCCGACGGATTTCTTGCAGATTGGCAGAAATTGTATAACCAAAATCAGGGAAATTGGGATCAATAGCTGATGGAGCGAGATAAGTGACTCCGGCCCGTTCGCGTAATGGCTTTATAGTCTTCTCCAAAACAGCAGCGTCACATTTTCCCAATTCTTCCGCAGCTTCTGCATAAGCCAGCAAGGCTTCTGCATAACGAATCATTGGAGTGGCAGTTTCTCCCTGCCCACTTACGAATGTAGTATCAATTCCCATACGGATATGATAGCCGGTAGTATTACTCTGATTTCCGGTACTTACAATTTGAGGAGGATTGATTAAATCTTTATCTTCCTCTGAATAAGCCTTCACCAGCATTTTCTTAGCTCCTTTCACTGTCATCGATTTGTATTTACAGTCCGAATGCATTACAGTGGCCAGCAACCGACCATCCCTATCCTTAAAAGATTCATTGAAATCTTTAAATTTTGCGGCTGTGGGATCAATAAAGTTGCCATCCACACTTAAATAATTATCTACTAATGATTGAGAAAGTCCGGCTGGTCCTTCAGCATCACACATTCCACTGGATAAATTCGTATTTAAACTGTGAACCAAGTTGTCGGCAATTGAATATTTCTTCCAAAACAACACTTCCTGAGTAGCCGACAAATCTTTTGAATTGAACAGGTTTCCATACGCATCATCAATATTCTTCACTGATTTATCATTCTCTTTTGTGTTTAATGTAATACCCATTTGAAACAATTCATCCCCCAAAGTAAGTACTTGCTGCAAAAAATCATCTGATTTATACTCGGCAGCGGCAAAGTCAGTACCTTTATGATATTTCTCCCACGTACCTTCAAAGAGTGCCACTCTCATCGCCATAACCATAGCAGCTTCTTTACAAATACGCAATCCCTGATATTTGCTGCGGGAATATAGCAACTCTTTAGCTGCCTTCAAATCATCAAGAATGAATTGTGCCACTGCCGAACGATCACGTGCCGGAATCTGTAACCCGCCAACGGTAGCGTTTCCATCCCAAAACTTGTCCATCACAGGAATACTGCCGAATTTAGTCAACAAGTAATAGTGCCAATATGCACGAAAGAAATAGGCTTCTCCTTTCAGAGATAATACTTCCGCTGTTTCTTCAGCTGCCGGTACTTTATAATATTCTAAGAAGTAATTGACACTACGTAGATTCTGGTATCCTTTCTGCCATTCTGTTACGCCTCCGATAGATTCTTGCAACTCCCCGTTCATACGCCTGTCATACACCATGGCTACCATATTATCACTATTCTTTTCTTCTCCCATTATTCCCATGCCATAGGCACCTGCAGAAGGAAGAGCAATATACAAACCATTGACATAATTAGTCACGGCACTTTGATTCGTCAAGAATGTCTCGCTACTGGGCACCACCAAAGGCACTTTATCCAGAAAGTCAGAACAGGAAGTCAATAAAGTACCGGCTAAAGCTACTGCTAATAAATATATTTTTTTCATCATTATCCTCTATTTAAAAAGTAAAATCAAGTCCGAATACAAAATTCCGGTTTAGCGGATACACCATACCATTACCATTAGATACGACCGGTGAGGTTAGACCCGGAGCCTCTGTAGTAGTACCTCCAGCCATTCCGTTCACCTGATTAAGCGTTTCCGGATCAAACTGTTTTGGCAATTTTGTTACAGTAAACAGGTTATCGCATGCTACATACAATTTCAGTCGACTAATACCGATATGTTTTAGCAACTTCTTATCGAAATTATATGATACAGTCAGGTTCTTCATACGCATATAAGCTGCATTCAATAAATAGCGAGTTGAATTATACCCTGTATTTACATAAAAGTCCTGATTATTTTTCCAGCTAGTCAGACGAGGCAAAAAGCCATTCGGAGTCTCCGGGCTGAAATAATCCAGATGCTCCTTGAAGTTATAGCTACCTGCACTAAACATATAGCTACTTCCCGAAATCGGGAAATCCCTTTTTGCCACTCCTTGCAATAAAGTAGATACTTCAAAACCCTTATATCCCACATTCAAATTGATACCGAACGAATATTTGGGAGTTGTATTACCAATAATCTTCAAGTCACCATGATTGTATATCGTACCGTCACCACCATCTATTTTCCCATCATTATTGGAATCTATATATTTCAAATCTCCACGACGCCACATGTCATCCGGCTTGAGCGCACTCATATCCACCTTTCGCAAGTAATCATCAATCTCACGGTTTGTCATGAAAAGGTCGTCAGCCTGATACCCCCAAATCTCACCAAGATCCATCCCTTCATAATATCCTTTATTAGGACCATACCCGGTGTGATTATTGTAAATGGTTCCATCTGGATTATTATATTTGGTAACGACAGCCTTATAGCTAAACACATTGAATCCTACGCCATAACTAAATCCACATTTCAGCTGATCATGCCAGTTCACCGAAAGCTCCCATCCGCGGTTACGCAATGTAGCATTATTTATTTTAGAGCGGTTTTCGGAAGCTATACCACTAATATCGGGAATAGCTTCGGCCGGACCAATCATATCCCTTGTCATGCGCTGGTATATATTTGCTTCTAAAGAAAGCCGATTGTCGAACAGCATCAAATCAAGTCCCAAGTTTGCATTATCCACTTTTTCCCATGTAATAAACGGACTTACCATTTTAGGGGTCTTTGCTATCGTTCCCTTGATAGCACTGGCAGAAGAGGCAGTAGGCAATAACCAACCATTAGATCCCAAAGCATCCAATGACATAGTAGCCAGATAATCGTATAATCCGGCTCCATTCTGATTACCCAGACGACCATAAGACACACGGACTTTCAATTGAGACACCGGAAGTTTCAGCCTCTGGAAGTAATCTGTTCTGGCAATATCATAACCAGCAGAGAATGAAGGGAAAAATCCCCAACGGTTTCCTTTTGCAAAACGTGAAGAGCCATCATAACGCCCGCTGAACTCAAAGAAATATATATTGTCATAATTCCAGTTCAACTTAAGGTAAGCCCCCATTGTAGCCCAATGTGTACGATCTTCTCCGGCTATGACGTTCCCGCTGGCATTTGCAAAAGAAAAGATATCATTACTCATCATTCCATCTTTATACATATACTCATTGGAATCTTCTTTCATTTCCATTTGGAATCCCGCCATTGCCTTGAAAGAATGTTTTCCCCATTGCTGAATATACATACTGGACACATTAGGCGACAAATAATAATTGAACAGACTTCCACGGGCATAAGAACCGAACTTCATTAACTTCCAATCGATATTCGGATAAGAGAATCCTTGCCTGCGTCCAGTAGCATCACCCGGTTTTAGCGTCCCTAAAGGAGTTTCATATTGCGGATTCTCATATAGAATCATATTGTTATTTTCTACATCAAAACGTATCTTCATTTCAGCCGTAACATCCCATCCTTTCATTAGAGTAGCCGTAGCGGATACTGACAAGGCATCTGAAAGCCGATTATTTTCATAATTCGAATTTTGCATGAAAAGCGTTTCGTTCCAGCTGGGAATATTATATTTTGAATCAATCGGCAAATGTGTAACTTGTGACGGACGATGCGAACCTATCTTATTATAAATAATAGACTGGTTGGGCATCGGACGTTTTATCATTTGCAAAGTTATATTATTATTTAGGTTGAATCTCAACCAGTCAGTAGGCTTCGCCTGTAGCTTTGTATTCAGATTATACTTGCTCAAATCATCCTTAACATGATCCAGAAAGCCCTCCTGATAGACATATCCCATACCGATATAGTAGTTTATCTTCTGCGATCCACCCTGTACACTCAAATTATGTGAATGACGAATGGACTTATCCTTGTAATAGTATTTAAACCAATCCGTATTGCCATACTGGGCATAATATGCACTAGCCCAGTCTTCTCCGTTACTAGATACATCTATTCCCGGAAATTCCTCTGAATATGGATTCTGCATGAATCCCTTAATCTTTTCTATAACCGAGTCTGAGATTCTATTAATCCCCGAAGCAGATGCACCGGCATCATACAAAGCATTATTATAATAAGCAAACTCCAAAGAATTCATCATCTGTGGAGTACGGATAGGAGAACTAAAACCAACTGTTCCCGAATAACTTACTTTAGCTTTTTCCGAATTTCCACTTTTAGTTGTAACCAATACCACACCATAGGCGGCACGGGCACCATAAATCGCGGCTGCCGAGGCGTCTTTCAACACACTGATACTAGCAACATCGGCGGGATTCACATTCTGCATACTTTGTTCGATTCCGTCTACCAATACATACGGTTCGCCACCATTGATAGAGCCAACACCACGGATATTGAATTTTATATCCGTACCCAACTCACCTCCTTTAGCTCCTCCCATTGCATCCGATGCGAAATTTAATCCTGCTACATTACCTTGCAAAGCGCTGGTGAGGTCCGTTATGGGACGATTGACGATATCATCTCCTTTCACTACAGATACCGCCGCCGTAATTGTATTTCTCTTTTGCGTATCCATACCGACAACAACAACCTCGTCAAGCACTTCCGTGTTTTCCTTCAATACGAATCGATTGTTTTGTAATTTTGTAATTTTCACATCCAATGGAGTATAGCCAACATAACTTATAGAAAGCGTTTGCCCCGCTTTTCCCTGAACAGAAAAATTTCCGTCCAAATCCGTAATTGTTCCGGTTTTTGCACCTTTCACCATCACACTGGCGCCAATAACAGCTTCTCCCTGTTCGTCCACTACTTGCCCCGTAATCATCTTTTGTTGGGCAATGACCCCTATCGGCAATAAGAATAGGAAAATCAGAAGAAAAACAAGTCGTTCTTGTATCTTCATTAATTTTTCTTTTTTCATAATATTACATTTAATAATTAAGATTACATTTACTTGGGATTATTAATCTCATAAGCAACAAACTCCTCTTGTATCGCTTTCAACAATGATTTTTCATTATTTACCGACACATCGGACCCCCAACTCATTATTCCTCTATAGCCTTCCTCACAAGCATACTTCGCTTTTTTACGAATCGTATTCTGACCATTAAGAGTATACGTTTTGCCATTATACGTAAATTCATCCAAAGCAACATCCGAAAGTCCACCATTTATAAAATCAGAGTAAGAGACTTGTTCTCCATTTACACCGGTAGTCCCGATAAAAGGCACACCGAGAACCAGTTTATCTGCCGGAATCCCGTACTCAACAGCCATTTCTGCATCTTTTACAAATTGCTCGTAAGAATATCGCATCACTGCCGGTCCGTAGCATTGGTAAGACATAAAATCCAAAGCTTCAATCGCATTTTTCGAAATTTTATAAGCAACCGGATGAAGGGATACGGAGAAACATACGTCTTTGCCAAGTATCTGTCTGATTTTCACAATCGTCGCACTGTAGTTAGCATATTCTGTCTCCGTAGTAGGCCATTCAATATCAAGGTCTACTCCATCAAATTCATATTCCTTCAAAACACTCTTCAAATTATTAGCAAATGCGGTACGCGTATTATCAGCACTCATCATTTGCCTCCATTGCCCGCTGCCGAATCCTAATCGTAATTTTCGGCTGTCATTACCTACCTGAGCTGCCAAGGTTTCGCGTATTTTTTTCCAACGGTCCAACCAAGTGTGAGAGTCCTTCCCCGGATTGGTAGAATCATCATATTGCCAATAAGCCAACACTTTTGCTACCATATTCCAATTATCGAATTTTATACCATTCTTCCCACCAGTACCTGCTGCCATACTCCAAAAAGAAGTTTCATCCAAACGGCCTTTGAAGTTTTCACCTATATAAAAATCGGCACGGGCAGTAGGCAATACGATTTCTTTGTCAAGCGTAGAAGACCACGCATCTACAAAAATCCTGAATTGCTTTTTATTGCCATCATAATCTACCGCCAGATAATGCCAAGCTCCCGGAGCCAAACCCTTGGCATCCACATAGGTACCTGCTGTCACTGATGCATTTCCCAACGCCCAGCTCACAGTCTGCTCGTTAGCACCTAATTGTAAGGCAGCCAACACTTTATCTCCACTTGTTTTTTTAAAGATATATGCTCCGGGCACCCACTCATCTATAAATATATAGGTAGCAAAAGTGAAACTTTTATTAAATGTCTCTTCTGTAGAATGCAATAATCCATCTTTTCCATTCATTTTTCCGGTTCCGTCAAATTTTATCACACCGCTACGTCCCTCATAAGTAGCTTCATGCGAAACCCCGCCTGTAAAAGTTGCATCATTTATAGGCAAGTCAAAAGCTATATCTCCATTAGCATAAGGACGCGCAGCCAAATAAATAAGATCATTGCTGACAATCAGATTTTCTACCGGAATACGGTTTAATTCGAAAGGGTCACCACCAATGTATTGACAATTGATTAATGTTTTCTCAGCCGGATCATCCACTCCCGGCTGTCCGGTGATTGCTCCTTCAGGGGGCATTCCACCCGGAACTTCTACCCATTTAGTGTCTTTACAAGCTGTTAGCGATACTAACACGAAAAGACATAAAAAGAATTTGTTTCTCATAAATTTAAGTTATTAAGATTTTCTATTCGCTGACAATAAGAGTCTCCATTAATCAAACAATTGGTTTTTCTCCTAAAATCAACGTCACAAAAATAGGTACAACAACAAAAATCAATATTTAAAAAATAGCCATTAAATATTCACTTTTCACCAAATCAACCCGTTCCATCGGAGAAATGGTTCTTATCTCAAAAAGACAATGATTAAAACACCCAACTATCCGGTTCTGACCTTGCCAAAACCCTCTTATTGAATATTCATGTTATAATCCGGTTTCAGCCGTTTCAGTGTTGTCTGCAAACGCCTTGATAGGAGGAAATAGCGGCTGAAAGCGGAAAAAGACATCCCTCGCAGAAAGATACTGCAAACAAGGTAGAGTGCTTTCAGCGCATTCAGTTTTCTCAAATTAGCTGATGGATCTATATATTCAGCGTAGTAGGTATATATACTCACCACGCTGAATATATATGCCCAACAAGCGGGGTATATAGATTCATCACGTGGGCAAAAGTCGGTGGAATGTGGGCTTGGGTTCCTTTGAGTGGGGGATGGAGTACTACATACAATGAAATGATGTAAGAGACTTGAGCAAGTCAAGTACATGGCTCTGCTTACTTCAGTACTGGTTTGAACAAGTTCATCCACACATAGTTTTATTCCTTACCGCATCACCATCGAGCAAAATTAGTAAAGCTATTTCGTAATTAGTTTCAACCCTATTTGAAACTAAAAGTTTCACGCCGGGAAACAAAGTGTTTCACCGTATGAAACGAAGTGTTTCTCGGTGTGAAACGGATTGTTTCAAGCCTTGAAACAATTTTTGAAACTAATCGCCACAGGTGAAGAGATGGTGAAGTTATTGCACTTCACCCGCAAACTCCTTATTCATCGGAGAGACAGAGAAAAGGTGAAAGGGGAGATGGAAAGATGGAAAATAAATATCCAGTGGGGAAATTTATTCGATACTGTAATGATTCAGTACTATACCGAAATGAATATTACTTTATAAGCTCTCTACTTCTTTTCCTGATAATTAACAGCTATCGAATGCTGTATCTCAAGAATTTACCTCCTCGCAAACTCTCATTTCCATACCTTTATACACTACCACAATCTTGTGTAGTTGCGTAGTGCCAATAGCGTTCTTCACCCTGTCGGTGTCAGCATAGCGGTTGGTCTGGGCAATAGCTTCCGCCCGCAATTCCTCCACCCGGCTTTCGGGGTCTTTGTATCTGGCATACTTCAGCTCGATGATGTAGCTATGGCTCATGTCAGGGTAAATCTCCAGCATGGGAGACAGGAAAATGTCAACATATCCGGATTGCGTGTCTGCTTCGGAAATGGGACGGTAGAAACGGTTTTGCGCTGTCATGGCAAGCGTGAAGCCATGTACGAAGGACTCTCCTTTCTGCTTGTCGCGCTGAGAGGCGTAGCGTTTCAGGCAATCGGCGATGTAGTCGAAGTAAGATTGCCATGCGCCATCGTAAGCCAAAGCAGAGGATAACTCATCTTTTTCATGGTTGTTGAAACTGAGGTCGGCTTCATTGTATGTATTCAGCAGATAAGTATAGAGTTGTTCACGCACCACTTGGTTGGGAATGATAAGTTTAGTCTTACCTTTGTACGTTCCGCTCACGGTGAGCATGCCGAAGTAATAGAGCAGGCTCACGAAATTATCGGAATCTACAATGTTGGCAGCTGGGAAACCGTCTTTCAACTCGCCGGTGATGTATCCCTGGCTCACTAAAGTCTGGATAATGGAGGCATCGTGCGCAAACTCTTTATCCTTGCGGATAAGCATACGCAGTTTCTCGTAATCGATACGAATGTTACTTTCTATCATATTTCGCGGTGCCTTTCCGTTATTATCAATATAGTTCTTAACGAAATAGAGCACCATATTGGAGTTGTACAAGGTTGGCTGATCATAACACTCCTGCGCAAAGCAATAGTTGTCATACCACGGTTTCATAAGTTCTATCAACTCATCTACAGTGTGATGGAATGGAGCTTTAGTAGAATAATAAGTCAGCATTTCGCGGACTTCGTCCTCGGTGAAACCCATCATTGCGTTGAATTTCGGTGTGAGGGAATAGTTGGTGCCAATATTAAATCCACTGGTGAGGTCATCCATCGTGACGGGACTCACTCCGGTGATGAAGCAACGCTTGATGCTGGAATAGGTTCCGGCTTTCACCCTATTGAAGAAGGCGCGCAGGTAGCCTTCCTTGTGGGTCTCTTCCGTATATCGGTGAATGCTTTCGGCATCCGAGAGGATGGCATTGGTGAAGTGGTCATATTCGTCAATGAAAAGATATATTTGCTGCCCGGCAAGTTCACACTGATGATATAGATAATCCAACTGCTCAACAGCTCCTGCTTTTTCATTCAAGACTTCCTTAATGCCTTTCGGCAGGTATTCTGCATAAATATCACAGAAATAATCGAAGCTGGTATTGCAATGTGCATCCAACCCTTGACGGTAGTTGTGCAACTCTCCACTAATTCCTGAGAAATTGAGATACAGCACCAGATAACTGTTACGGTCTCGTGTGGGATGCTTTCCGATATAGAGGTCGCCAAACAGGGCATCGAACTTGTCACGTGTACGCACATCATAATAGTGTTGCAACATGTTCAGCGTAAGGCTCTTGCCGAACCGGCGCGGGCGGATGAAAAAGAAGAATCTGTCCGATTGTTCTATTACAGGGATGAACGAGGTTTTATCCACGTAATAATAATTATCAAGACGAATATCCGCAAAGTTCATCATGCCGTATGGCAGCAACTTTCTTTCTGATGATACATATTCCATAATCCGGTGTATTTATGAGTTCACTTTTTATCAGTGCAAACAAAGATACGCTCTTTCCGCTACTTTCACAAACAAATGATTTTAAAAATGTTCTCTGCCCTGATACTCTTCCATGAGTACTGCAAGAAACAATAGATCAAAATGGACTCATCATCGTTGCTTTCTTACACACCTTATCTATAAACATGTTCATTGGGGTCGATATTGCAATGAGGTCCTTATATGCTTCGGCATATAATTCTTCCCGGCTCATACCTGTCAGATACATACTTGTTTTTATATAGGAAACAAAGGTAGTATTTATCTCCAGACCGGACATCATCCGTCGGAGTGTTTTTCTTTGAAAATTGGATATACTGAATGTAAACCAGACCCGGTTCTTCATTAGAAACATCTTACCAAACCTACAAAGAAGCACTTTTAGCGATTTTTAAAAGCCTATTGGTAAAAATTGAAACCAACCCGCTAGACAGAATCTTAAAAAACAAGTACCTTTGTATCTCACATTCCTTTAAACAACACATATTATGAAAAAACTCTGCCCTCTTATTCTTTGCACACTTTTTTCTCTTTCCGCAGCGTCCATAGAGACGGTGGATTATACTCAAGGGCTTTCCGTATGGTTCGACACTCCCAACAATCTCGATGGACAAGCTATCTGGCTACGTGCCAACGGCACAGGGGCGAATCCGGACAAAGCATGGGAAAGCCGTTCGCTACCTATCGGGAATGGCAGCCTGGGAGCGAATATCATGGGCTCCATATCCGCAGAACGAATCACACTGAATGAAAAAACTCTCTGGAAAGGGGGGCCGAATACCGCCAAAGGCGCCGAGTATTATTGGAACGTAAACAAACAGTCGTCAGGTGTACTGAAAGAAATCCGGCAGGCTTTCCTGGACGGGGATTCTAAAAAGGCGGGGTATCTCACGCAGGAAAACTTCAACGGGCTGGGAGCTTATGAAGAAAAAGACGAGACTCCGTTCCGCTTCGGTGCTTTTACCACGATGGGAGAGCTTTATGTGGAAACCGGACTCAGCGAAATCAATATGAGCAATTACCGCCGCATCCTGTCGTTGGATTCGGCGATGGCTGTGGTGCAATTTTACAAAGACGGGATACGGTATCAACGTAAATACTTCATATCCTATCCAGACAGCGTTATGGTCATGAAGTTTACTGCCGACAAAGGCGGAAAACAGAATCTTGTACTTAGCTATTGTCCCAACAACGAAGCAAAAAGCCATCTGGAAGCAGATGGAAACGACGGATTAGTATATACCGGCGTTCTCAATAACAACGGAATGAAATTCGCTTTCCGAATCAAAGCTATCCACAAAGGGGGAACACTGAAAGCAGAAAACGACCGGATTATTGTGAAGGATGCTGACGAAGTGGTATTCCTGCTTACGGCAGATACCGATTATAAGATGAACTTTGCCCCAGACTTCAAAGACCCGAAAGCCTACGTCGGCAACGACCCGTCACAAACGACTCTGGCTATGATGGACAATGCCCTGAAAAAAGGTTATGACGAGCTTTATCGTAATCACGAAGCCGATTATACCGCGCTGTTCAATCGGGTACGTTTTGAAATCAATCCGGAAATCGGCACTCCCAACCTGCCGACCTACAAACGACTGGCTAGCTATAAGAAAGGCGTGCCGGACTATCAGCTCGAACAATTGTACTATCAGTTCGGACGCTATCTGCTCATAGCCAGTTCGCGCCCCGGCAACATGCCAGCCAACCTGCAAGGATTGTGGCACAACAATACCGACGGCCCGTGGCGGGTAGATTACCACAATAACATCAACATTCAAATGAATTACTGGCCTGCGTGCCCCACCAATCTCTCTGAATGTACATGGCCTTTGATTGACTTTATACGCAGCTTGGTAAAACCCGGCGAGAAGACAGCACAAGCCTATTTCAACGCCCGCGGATGGACAGCATCCATCTCTGCCAATATCTTCGGATTCACAGCTCCCTTATCCAGCAAATCTATGGCATGGAACCTGAATCCTACCGTCGGTCCGTGGCTGGCAACGCATATATGGGAGTATTATGATTATACCCGTGACACGAAATTCTTAAAGGAAATCGGCTACGACCTTATCAAAAGCAGCGCACAGTTTGCGGTAGACCACTTGTGGCACAAGCCCGACGGGACTTACACCGCCGCTCCTTCCACTTCTCCCGAACACGGCCCGGTGGACGAGGGAGTCACTTTCGCGCATGCCGTAGTACGTGAAATATTACTGGACGCCATCCAGGCAAGCAAGGTGCTCGGAACGGACGCCAAAGAACGCAAACAATGGGAAAACGTACTGACCAAACTGGTTCCGTACCGTATAGGACGCTACGGTCAGTTGTTGGAATGGTCTACCGACATAGACGACCCGAAAGATGAACACCGCCACGTCAACCACCTGTTCGGATTGCATCCGGGGCATACCATCTCTCCCGTGACTACCCCCGAACTTGCACAGGCAGCCAGAGTGGTACTGGAACATCGCGGAGACGGCGCTACCGGTTGGAGCATGGGTTGGAAGCTCAACCAATGGGCACGACTGCAAGACGGAAACCATGCGTATAAACTATACGGCAACTTATTGAAAAACGGTACACTGGACAACCTCTGGGATACCCATGCGCCTTTCCAGATAGACGGAAACTTCGGCGGTACGGCAGGAATAACCGAGATGTTATTGCAAAGCCACATGGGATTCATCCAACTTCTTCCCGCTTTGCCGGATGCATGGGCAAACGGCTCAATAAGCGGAATCTGCGCCAAAGGAAATTTTGAGGTTTCCATCTCCTGGAAAGAGGGACAACTGGAGAAAGCTATCATCCATTCCAAATCCGGAATCCCCTGTAACGTAAGATACGGAGACAAGACGCTCAAGTTCAAGACCGTAAAAGGGAAAAAATACGAAATCACCTTAAAAGGGGACAAGTTAGCCGTATTATAAAGAAGGCATCTGTCCTCATAAACAAACCTGCTTTACATGAAAACCAAATACGCTGTTCTGTCAAGCCTTTTCTTTATCATACAGTTAGTCGGTGTTCTCCCTCTCCGGGCAGAACACTATTACTTTAAACAAATCTCTCTGAAAGAAGGGCTGCCTTCCAACGTGCGCTGTATTCTCCGGGATGAGCAGGGTTTCGTATGGATAGGTACCAAATCGGGACTGGGAAAGTTCGACGGGCACGAACTGAAAAGATACAAACACCAGGCAAACGACCCGAACTCGCTTCTCCACAACCTGATTTATCAGATTGCCGAAGACAAGCAACACAACATCTGGGTACTGACTGAAAAAGGTATTGCCCGTTACCAACAGCAGAGCAACGACTTCACGTTCCCCACGGACGAGGACGGGAAGAATATCACCGCCTATTCCTTCTGCCTTGTCCCGGACGGAATCCTCTTTGGCGGCAAGGACAGGATTTACAAATATAGTTATAACGATTCTTCTCTCCGGCTTCTGCAATATTTCAACGCCAACTCTTTTAAAATCAACGCTCTCAGTATGTGGGATTCAAAGACGTTGCTTTGTTGCAGCCGTTGGACAGGCATATACCTCGTAGACCTGCATACCGGAGAGCACAGACGGCCCCCTTTCGACTGCGGGCCGGAAATTACCACCATGATGACCGACAGCCGGAAAAGAATATGGATTGCCCCTTACAGCGGCGGACTTCGTTGCTACTCATACGACGGCAAACTACTGGCTTCGTACTCCACCCGCAACTCCGCCCTTAGCAACGACATCGTCCTAAGCCTCGCCGAAAGGGAAGGGCAACTGTGGATAGGAACAGATGGCGGCGGAATCAATATCCTCACCTCCGAAACCGGGGAAATCTCCCAACTGGAATATATCCCGGGACGTGAAAACTACTCTCTCCCCGCCAACTCCATTCTCTGCCTGCACAACGACCACAATAACAATATATGGGCAGGAAGCACCTGCAACGGATTAATCAGCATCCGGGAAGTGTTCATGAAAACCTACACCGACGTAGTCCCCGGCAACGACCGCGGACTAAGCAACAGCACCGTGCGAAGCCTTTACCGCCAATCGACCGACAGTATCTGGATTGGTACGGACGGCGGCGGTATCAACCTCTTTAACCCGCGTACCGAGAAATTCACCCATTATCTTTCTACCTGGAACGATAAAATAGCGTTTATCAGCGGATTCACTCCCGGAAAACTACTGATTTCCCTTTTCTCCAAAGGAGTATTCATATTCAACCCCGCAACCGGGGAGAAACAGCCTTTTACCATTGTCGACAAAGAAACTACGACACAACTTTGCAACCGGGGAAAATCGGTCAACTTATATCAGAACACCCCCAACACCGTGTTATTACTGGGCGACCATGTCTACCAGTATCACCTGAAAGAAAAGAAATTCGACAAGGTCACCGGAGAAGAAGGGAAAAGTATTGTCGGCACGCTCGTCCCCTTCAAGCACGAGAACAACCGGACTTACATCAACGATTTCAAACATATCTACGAACTGCACGATGGGGATTCCTTGCTGCAAACAACCTTCGAATGTTATCAGGATACCGTAATCAGTTCGGCGTCACACGACGAGCACGGCGATTTCTGGATAGGAAGCAATTTCGGCCTTATCCACTACAACCCCGTTTCCCAAAAGCAGACGCACATCCTTACCAACCTGTTTACCGAAGTCAACATGGTGCAATGCGACCAGAGGGGCAAAGTATGGATAGGTGCGGATAATCTGCTTTTCGCCTGGCTTATACAGGAACAGAAGTTCGTTCTCTTCGGAGAGTCGAACGGAGCTATCCAAAACGAATATCTGCCCAACGCCCGGTTGGTAAACAATGAGGGGGATGTCTATATCGGCGGTGTAAAGGGTATGCTGCGCATTGACGGCCAGCTGCTGCTGAATACATCGGAAATGCCGGAACTGCAACTGTTGGATATTATCATCAATGGTGAGCCTGCACAGAACAAACTATATAGTCATCCGGCAGCAATCTCTGTCCCATGGGACAGCAATATCACTATCCGAATCATGTCGAAAGAAGAGGATATCTTCCGCAAGAAAGTCTACCGCTACCGGATAGAGGGGCTGAACGACCAGTATATCGAATCGTACCAGCCGGAATTGGTAATCCGGTCATTACCGCCGGGCAATTACAAAATTATGGCTTCATGCACAGCGAAAGACGGTAGCTGGATTCCCAACCAGAAAATACTGGAACTAACCGTACTCCCACCATGGTATCGCACGTGGTGGTTCATTCTCGGTTGTGCCATTCTCATTGCCACCATAATCATCGAAACTTTCCGCAGAACATTGAAACGTAATCAGGAAAAACTAAAATGGGCGATGAAAGAGCATGAGAAACAGATGTACGAGGAAAAGGTACGTTTTCTTATCAATATCAGCCACGAACTACGGACTCCGCTGACGCTTATTCATGCGCCACTCAATCAGATTTTGAAGTCGCTCTCTTCCGGAGACAGCCAATATCTGCCGTTAAAAGCCATCTACCGGCAGGCACAACGGATGAAGAACTTGATTAATATGGTGCTCGACGTGCGGAAAATGGAAGTAGGGGAGAGTAAACTGCAAATTCAGCCTCATCCGCTCAATCAATGGATTGAACACGTTTCGCAGGATTTTATCAGTGAGGGGGAAGCAAAGAATGTGCATATCCGCTATCAGCTCGACCCACGGATAGAGAAAGTTAGTTTCGATAAGGACAAATGCGAGATTATCCTAAGTAACCTGCTTATCAATGCTTTGAAACACAGTCCGCAGGACACGGAAATAACGATTGCTTCGGAACTGCTGCCCGAAGAAAACCGGGTGCGTATCTCCGTCATCGACCAGGGATGTGGACTAAAGCAAGTGGATACGCACAAGCTCTTTACCCGCTTCTACCAGGGAACGGGAGAACAGAGCGGAACAGGAATCGGCTTGTCTTACTCCAAGATTCTGGTGGAACTGCACGGCGGCTCTATCGGCGCACAGGATAATGAAGAAACCGGAGCCAGCTTTTTCTTTGAGTTGCCGTTGAGGCAGGAACCGGAAGAAATCATCTGCGAGCCAAAAGCTTATCTGAACGAGTTGATGATGGATGATAACAGCGGGCAGCCGTCCGCGAAAGAGGTATTCGACACCACTCCATACACTATTCTCGTAGTGGATGACAATCCGGATATGACAGACTTTCTGAAAAGAACGTTCGAAGGATACTTCAAACGGATAATTATCGCCGGAGACGGGGTGGAAGCCCTTCAACTGGTCAGAAGCCATGTCCCTGATATTATAGTCAGTGACGTGATGATGCCTCGGATGAACGGGTATAAACTTTGTAAAACGATTAAAGAGGATATCAATATCAGTCACATCCCAGTCATTCTGCTAACTGCCAGAGATGACAGGCAAAGCCAAATAAGCGGTTACAAGAATGGAGCGGACGGCTATTTAAGCAAACCTTTCGAAGTGGAAATGCTAATGGAACTTATCCGCAACCGGTTGAAAAACCGGGAATATACCAAGAAAAGGTATCTGAATGCAGGATTAATCCCCACACCGGAAGAAAGCACCATCAGCCTGACAGACGAAACATTCCTGATTAAACTGAATAGTATCATCCAGGAAAATATAGAAAATTCCAATCTGGGCATTCAGTTTATCTGCCAGGAAGTAGGATTGGGCCGTTCTTCGCTTTATAACAAACTGAAAGCACTTACAGGCATGGGAGCGAACGAGTATATCAGTAAGCTCCGTATAGAAAAAGCTATTACATTGATATCCGGCACGGATATGCCCTTCTCTGAAATTGCAGAGAAAACCGGGTTTACCACTCCGAGTTATTTCAGTACGGCTTTCAAGCAATATACCGGGGAAACACCCAGTCAATATAAAGAAAGAAAAAAGAAAGGTCTGGCTGGTAAATAATACCATCATTATTCTTTATGCTGGCTGAAGTTTCCGGCTGCAAGCCAATTCGCCGCATATTGACCGATATTGACCGATTAACAAACGGGCTGCCACAGAATCACTTCTCCGGCAGCCCTTCTTTCATTAAATTAGAAAACAGAGAGTATGATACAGTTTATTCCTGACCTCCTCCTAAAGCACGGTATAGGTTAATTAAACTTTGTATTTCAGTAAAATGATTGGCCGTCTGCGACAGTTGTGCACTAAGCAACGACTGCCGGGAGGTAAGCACTTCCAGATAGGTTGTATTACCATGCTCCATCAACAGAGTAGTGCTTCGCAGAGCCGTTTGCAGGGAAGTGATCTGTTTATCCAGCAAGATTCTTTTTCCCTGACTGGTTTGATAGGCAATCAACGCATCATTCACCTCACTACCGGCATTGAGCAACGTTTGCTGAAAACCAAGCGCCGCTTCTTCCTGTTGCGCACGGGCAATGCGGTATTGTGCCACCACCTGTCCTCTGTTAAAGAGCGGCTGCGTAAGCGAACCTACCGCCGACGCGAGAAACTTGCCCGGATTGATAATCATCGCCCCGGCGGAGTTTGTCCATCCGGCACTCCCGCTCAAAGTGATGGAAGGATAGAAAGCCGAACGTGCCGCATTGGTGCCATAGAACGCCGCTTCCAGCGTCCGCTCTGCCGAGCGGACATCCGGACGGGAAGAAAGCATCCGTACAGGAATCCCTATCGAGAAGTCGGCAGGAAACTGTTGCTTTGCCAATACACCACGCTCATAGTTGCGTGGCGTCTCCGCCAATAATAAGGCAAGACTGTTCTCCACCTGATTGATCTGCTGCTGCAAATCGAGAACCGAACCCTGCACCTGATAATAGGCCGCCTCCATCTGCGACACAGCGGATTCGTTCGCCAGTCCGGCATTCATCAGAGCGCGGGTGGAGGCCACGGTTTCTTTCCATGCCGTCTCCGTCTGACGGGAAAGGTCGAGTTGCTCATCCAGCATCAGCAGGGTATAGTAAGTATTGGCTATGCCTGTTATCAACTGGGTACGGACAGCCTGACGATAATCCTCGCTTTGAGCATAAAGTGCTTTCGCCTGTTTTTTGGCATTGCGCATACGACCGAATACGTCCAGCTCCCAACTGGCAGTAACGGGCAATGAATAAGCCTGCGTAGCCTTGTGTGTATCAAAACTGTTCACCGTTCCCTGCGGGGAAAGGGCAAAAGCAGGCAGAAAAGCAAGTTTGGCGGACATCAGTACGGCCTGTGCTTCTTCCACACTGAGCTGGGCAGACTGATAATCGGTATTGGTCTGCAATCCCACTTCAATGAGGGATTGCAAATAAGGGTCGGTGAAGAGTTCCCGCCAGTCCATATTACCCAGACCGGCAGTGTCTTCGGTCACCACTTCCCCGCCGTAAAGATCGTCGGGAACGACAGTGGCGGGTTCGTATTTGGTATAGATGCCACAACCGCTCAACGACAGACTGATAGCAACTAATGTGATGATATTCTTCTTCATTCTTTCTTTCATTTATTTACGTTCGCGTTCAACTTCACTCTTTTCTTTCTCTAAAAGCACCTGCACATCTGGTTCCTCTTCCATCGGTTTACGGATTTTCTCCTGCAAAAACTCAAAGATGATGTAGAAAACCGGAACGACAAAGAGCAATGCCAGTGTCCCGACAGCCATACCGCCCACAACACCCGTACCCAGCGAACTGTTGCCATTGGCACCTGCACCGGAGGAGAACATCAGCGGAAGCATACCGAAGATCATCGTCAACACCGTCATCAGGATAGGACGCAAGCGGACTTGTGCGGCAGAGTAGGCAGACTCCACGATACCCATTCCCTTGCGGCGACGTTCTATGGCGTACTCCGTAATCAGAATGGCTGTCTTAGCCAGCAAACCGATCAACATAATCACACCCGTCTGCAGATAGATATTATTCTCCAACCCGAGTATTTTGGCGAAAAGGAACGATCCCATCAGCCCGAACGGCACGGAGAAGATAACGGCAAACGGTATGAGGAAACTCTCATAAAGACAGGCCAGAATCAGATAGATAAGGAAGATACAGATGGCGTAAATGAAAACCGTCTGCGCACCACCGCTACTTGCTTCTTCGCGTGCCATACCACCATATTCATATCCGTAGCCGGCCGGCAAAGACTGTGCAGCCACTTCTTCAATCACTTTCTGCACCTCGCCGGAGGAGTAACCGTCGGCAGGATTCACATTGGCGGTGATGGTGCTGTAAAGATTGAAACGGTTAGCCGTTTCCGGTCCCAGCACTTGTTTCAGCGTCACGAACTGGCTCACCGGAGCCATCTGCGTACCATTGCGTACAAACATATTATTCAGTGCCTGCTCGTCGAGGCGGTATTCAGGCGAAGCCTGCATCATCACACGATAAACTTTACCATACTGGTTATAGTTGGAGATATACGCGCCACCGCAATAACTGCCCACTGCATCGAGCACTGCACTCGGCGAAATTCCTGCACGCTTACATTTGGCAGCGTCCACTTCCACCGATATCTGCGGGAAGTTGATAGCATACGATGTATAAGCCATCGCTACCTCCGGACGCTCGTTCAGAGCACCAAGGAACTGTATAGCCGCTTCATAGAACGTAGCCAATTCTCCACCCGTCATGTCCTGAAGGTTCAGTTCGAGGGAATTACCCATACCGTAACCCGGAATCATGGCAGGCTGGAAGCTGAATATCTGTGCTTCCTTTATAGACTGGAATTGTCCGTTGAGGCGGGACACCACAGCATCCGAGCTATGCTCCTTGCCCTTTCGCTCGCTCCAGTCTTTCAGGCGGATAATCATCGTACCGTACGAAGTTCCCTGACCGGATATCAGTCCATATCCTGCTACGCGGGCGTAGTGTTCTATTTCGGGCGTATCTTTCAGGATATTTTCCAGGCGGTCCATCACTTTCGTGGTTTCTTCGAGCGTGCTTCCCGGTGAAATGCTGACATTCACCATAATGACACCTTGGTCTTCCTGCGGCACAAGTCCTGTTTTAGTGGTACTCATCAGGTAAACCAGCAAGGCAACGGCAACAGCCAGTGAAGTCCACACCATCCAGCGATGGCGGATGAAAAACATCACACCTCTCTTATATTTACCCAATACGGCATTGAACGAAGCATTGTAAGCTGCACGTACCCGTCCATTGATGCTCTTGGCGCTCTTCGTTCCGTCCGACGGACGCATCATGATGGCGCACAAAGCGGGACAGAGCGTCAAAGCCGAAATCATCGAAATACCTACGGCAGTTGCCATCGTGATACCGAATTGTGTATAGAACACGCCCGAAGTACCTCCCATGAAGGTTACAGGAATAAACACAGCCATAAATACACAGGTACAGGAGACAATAGCCATCGTCACGTCGCCCATTGCATCTTTCGTGGCAAGATAAGGAGACTTGTATCCAGCATCAAACTTGGATTGTACCGCCTCTACCACCACAATGGCGTCGTCTACCACCGTACCGATAGCAAGTACCAAAGCAAACAATGTCAGGATGTTCAGACTGAAGCCCGCAGCCACCAGACAGGCAAACGTACCTACCAACGACACAATGATAGAGATGGAGGGGATCAGCGTACTCTTCAGATCCTGCAAGAAGAAATAGACCACGAGGATGACCAGAATGATGGCGATAATCAGCGTCTCCACCACGTTGTGTATGGAAGCGAAAAGGAAGTCATTGGAACTCATCATCGTGACGAACTCCGTTCCTGCCGGCAGATTCTTCTCCATCCGCTCTATCTGCGCAGTGATTTCTTTGTTGACAGCGGTAGCATTGGAACCGGCTGTCTGGAATATCATATAAAGAACGGCCGGCTGACTGTCCATTTCACTGCGGAAACTATACGTCATCGTACCCAACTCCACCTCTGCCACATCTTGCAGGCGAAGTATGGAACCGTCTTCCCGCGAACGGACAACCGTGTTCCGGAATTCTTCCACGCTTTTGAGACGTCCGCGATATTTCATTGTAAACTGGAAAACATTCTTCGAACTCTCGCCCAGTGAACCGGTGGGAGCTTCGATGTTCTGTTCACCCAATATGGCGGTAATGTCCGACGGAACCAGTCCGTATTGCGCCATCCGTTCCGGTTTCAGCCAGATACGCATACTGTACGTATCGCCCAGCTCCATCACGTCTCCCACTCCCTCGATACGTTTAATCTGGGGAATGACATTGATGTCCAGATAATTGGCGAGGAACGTCTGATCGTATCGACCGTCCGTGCAGACCAAAGCACCAATCTGCAAGAAGCTGGTCTGCCGCTTCATTGTGCTGACGCCGACTTTCGTTACTTCAGCCGGAAGCAATCCCTGCGCTTTAGCCACACGGTTTTGCACGTTGACTGCCGCCATATCGGGGTCTGTGCCCTGCTTGAAATAAACCTGTATAATAGCCAAACCTGCATTGGAAGCACTGGAACTGATATACATCATGTCTTCCACACCGTTGATACTCTCCTCCAGTGGCATGATGACACTGTTCATCACTGCCTCGGCATCGGCACCCGTATAACTGGCAGTTACATATACCGTTGGAGGCGCAATGTCAGGATATTGCTCCACCGGCAGCGTGAAGAGCGAAATAAGCCCTATGGCCAGAATCAGGACAGAGATGGAGATAGCCATCACCGGCCGTTTTATAAACACATTTCCTTTCATAATCAATCTCCTTCTTATTTAACTTGCGTGCCTTCGCGCACCAGTCCGGCGCCTTCCGATACGATTTCATCACCTGCTTTCAGTCCGTCCAGCACCACATATTCGCGTCCGTCATTGTTTTCGGCCACTGTTATCAGGGTAGAGACAGCCTTCCCGTCCACTACCTTATATACAATCGTCTTATCCTGCATCTTCACGGTGGCCGTCTGCGGGATGGCGATACAGTCTTTATAAATGCTCGGCACTACCACCGTGCCCGAGGCTCCGCTATGAAGCAACCGCGATTCGTTGGGAAACACCACGCGCGCCACCACAGTACCCGTTTGCCGGTCGATGACGCCGCTGATGGATTCGATGACACCTTTCTTATCATAAACCGAATTATCATTGAGGCGCAATTCCACTTCCGGCATGTTCTTCAAGGCTTCGTCCATGTCGCCATACTGGCGGGTGAGGGCAAGCAACTGATTCTCGGTCATGGAGAAATAGACATACATATCCGAGTTGTCGCTGACCGTAGTAAGCGGATAGGGCATATTGGCACTTACCAATGCGCCTGCACGATAAGGCAACGCACCTACGACTCCGTCACTGGGACTTTTCACCTCGGTATAAGAGAGATTGTTGCGGGCACTGATCTCTTGTGCTTCGGCCTGCGACAGTTGAGCTTTGGCGGTGAGATAAGAATTCTCGGCCGTTTTCAGGCTAAATTCCGAAACTACTTTCTGCGCATACAGTTCTTTGTTGCTCTTGTAGGTCAGTTCGGCAGTACCCAGTGCGGCACGTGTTGCTTCCACATTGGCAATGGCAGTTTTGAGTGCGGCCTTGTAAGGTACTTGGTCGATAATGAAAAGCGATTGCCCGCGGCGTACTTTTTGCCCTTCGGTCACACAGAGTTTCTCAATCGTTCCCGACACCTGCGGATAAATATCAATATCCTGCCGCCCACGTATGCTCGCCGAATAGGAAGAAGAAAATTCCTTATCCACCGCTTCTATCTGCATTACTGCATAAGAAGAAGATTTCACTCCCGCATCCGATGCTTGCTTGCAAGATGCCATCCACACTGTACAACCGACAATCCCTATCAGCCGTATCCATTTTTTGCTTACTGTAATCATACTTTCTCTTTTGGTCTTTTGTTAAATCCTGGACAAAAGTAGGAGAAAAGAACAAGGCAAGAGTGACCAATTTCCCTCCATAAATGTCCTATTTTCGCCATTTACGTTTATTATAGCTAACTATTTGGCAATAAACGACATATCAAACAAATCTGAAGAAGTATGGGACATTCTGTTTTCCCGATTATTCACCAACTTTGCAAAAAGTAAAAAAGGAAAGAACATGGAAAAAGAGAACATTATTACGGTGGATATAGAGGATTTTAAGGACAGTCAGCACGTCCTTGATTATATCGATGATGACTTTGCGATAGTCAACAGTCTGGAGGGGACTCCTTATAGTAATGATACAATCAAACTGAATTGTTTTCTCATCGCGGTTTGTATAGAAGGGTGCATCCAGTTAGACGTCAACTACCGGACCTATAAGTTGCAGGCGGGCGAGCTGCTGCTCGGTCTGCCCAACACGATTATCAGCCATACGATGCTTAGTCCTAAATATAAAGTCAGGCTTGCCGGATTCTCTACCCGTTTCCTGCAACGTATTATTAAAATGGAAAAGGAAACGTGGAATACTGCCATTCATATCCACAACAATCCGGTGAAGTCGGTTGACAACGGGGAGGATCAAACAGTCTTCGGATTCTACCGGGATTTAATTATAGCGAAAATAAACGATGAGCCTCATTGTTACCACAAAGAAGTGATACAACATCTCTTCTCCGCTATCTTTTGCGAAATGATGGGGCAGCTTCATAAGGAAATCGAAGCTTCCGGCAACATGGAAGGTTCGAAAGAAGGCATCAAACAGGTGAATTATATTTTGCGGAAGTTCATGGAACTGTTATCGAAGGACAAGGGTATGCACCGTTCGGTGAGTTATTTTGCCAACGAGCTTTGCTATACTCCGAAGCATTTCTCGAAAGTCATCAAACAGGCGTGTGGCAGAACTCCGTTGGATTTGATTAACGAAACTACCGTGGAGCATATCAAATACCGATTAAAACGTTCGGAAAAGTCTATCAAGGAAATTGCCGAAGAGTTCAACTTCCCCAATCAGTCCTTTTTCGGGAAATACGTAAAAGCGCATTTGGGAACATCACCGGCCAATTATCGGAACAGAAAAGAAGAATGACAAAAAGAACAGATTCTTATGTTAGACAAATCTTTTTGGGGATCTTGTTCATCTTAATATAAAAAAAGAGTAATAATGTGCACATTATTACTCAATAACACTAAGATAGCTCCCGACTCTTGACTTATACATAAGTCTATATTGCTTTTTCAATTCTTTAGAGAGAAAAGAATGTTCAATCAGTTGATCAGTCAATTCATATATCTTACTATATTTTTCGAGACAAGAGTTTACCAAACGCTCGGGTAGACCTATTTTTAAGCCAAAGTGATAAAAAGTCTTCCCAGTAACCGCCGATGCACCACCGAAATAATCCGGTTCAGGATTAACAAACAAACCTTTGCTCATGGCAAAGATACCATCGTTTATATGGAGATGAGTATTCAATAAATCGTAAGCAGGAGATAGGCGGAATCTTCCTTTCTTCTCTTCCAATAAAGAAAAGTTCTTTAAATGGGCATCGCCGTTAGAATAGACAAAGTTGAACAAGATAAGTTCAAAAAAACGCAATTTATCCACTTGGGGGACAGAGCTGTATTTATCTATAATTCTTGCAAACTCTTCATAGGCCAGATTGTCATATTTATAATCGGAACCTCCATTTTTCCTGGTAAGCCCGGCTAAAGAAGCAAAATCCTCCTTTTGTAACTTTCCTTTCTCCGACAAATCAAAACGTCGTACAAAATAAGCAGGGGTTCCGTCCTGAAAAAAGCATAATCCATTAGGAGCTGTCGGAATCCCATATACTTGCGCAGCTATCTGCATTGTCAAATGTTCGTTAGCAGGACAAAACTCCTTGTTACGGAGATTATTGGGAACAGGCTTTAATATGAATTCGCCCTGTTCTCCCTCTTTGGTCAATCGCAATATCCCGTCATCGGCAACTAAAGAATACTTAATCTGGACTCCTGAAACAGATATGCGTTTGCTATTGTTATTGAAGATATCAATACCGACATTATCGTCAAAATGCTTATAAGGTAATTCACAAGATATATTTTTCCCGTCAAAAAGCTGCTTCAAGGCTTTGGATGAATATCCGCTTTCTCCGCCAGTCTCCCGTAAAAGTGAGGGACAAATATGAATATCTGTTTCCATTATCACATTCTTTTAACTGTTATTGCTCCGATTGTATCTGTATGGGCAGTAGCCAGAAGAATACCAAAATCATCCTCTTCATCAATATGCAGGTTTCTAGCTTGAATAATCCGATTATCCCCTTCAGATGTCATATTAAAAAAGACAGGGAAAAGATAGGAAGAGGTATATTCCTGCTGTGTCTTGGGCATGGTCAGTGAGACAGCTGGGAGTTGTGGATTATTATAATAGTCCGTATCATAACAGAATGAATAGTGTTCACGATCTATTTCTGTTAACAGACCGGCATAAACACCTTTTATATAGACTTTGGCAGATCGACTCATATGTGTGTCTATTATTGAATATGAATACTAAGTCCTAAAGTTTTCAGGACATTAAAAAGAACATCGAAGCGGGGATTACCACTTCCACGTTCCAAGCGGACCAAAGCGTTAATCCCTATTCCTGCAAGAGTGGCCAACGTAGACTGATCCAACCCCAACTCCTTACGCCTTTCGCGAATATGTTTTCCTATCTCTATTAAATCCATAATTCACCATATATAGAAACTTTCTCACAAAGATAGAATCTTTTTAGTATAAAAACAAGTAAATTCACCATATACAGTGAATTTGCACATAAATAGCATAGTATTAAAGCATACTATCATGCTTTTCACCATATATGGTGATTTAAAAGAGATACATGCTTATAAAGGAAAGACATTGATTGCTGAAAGAAGTGCCAACATGAAGAATTGTATATTTTACCTATCCTGCTCTTTATATTTCGAGCCCTTCCTTGCACTTCATGAAAAACGCCCTCCATTTAGAGTTACAGATTTCGCAAATAACACAAAATAGGCATTATTAGCAAACAAGTTACAATAAAAGCAGTTAATCAAAAGCATAAATAGCTATCATATCACAAAGGATATATCAGATTGCTATTTATAAATAGGCAGTAGAAAAAGACAAACCAGCTCAATATATCCTCTTCAAAAACCAAGTTTAGCTTCCTTTAAAAGAAACCGATGGTTTGATTATAGCAAACGGACGGTTTGTTTAAACCAAACGGAGGGTTTGATTACGGCAAACGGATGGTTTAGTTACACCATATCGTGCATATTTCAAGGAAATAAATACAAGATAAAGAGAGATAATGCATATTCTTGCAATTGTTCATGCAGTTTATTTTCTGTTTGGCCCTTTTCTTTCTTTCCTTTTTTCGTGAATATCTTAAAAACAGAACAGATTCCCCGTTATATGAAAGTACCTTGTATCCGGAGACAGGCAGAAACTTTCATATAACGGGGAATTCTATTTCATATTCTCAATGAAGAGAATCCATGAAGAGAATCAACGATTCTCGGTATCTTTCATACAACGCACGGAGAATGCATGGGAACGACCGGAGGAATGTGTCCAGGTCTTATCGGAGACTTTATAATACAGAGAAGTAGCTCCCTGATCCTTGTCATTTCCATAACTGCTAGCCGATGAGTTAGACCAATAGCAAGCGGCACCCTTAGCGGTATCCAATCCTGTATTGTTGCCATTATTACCGCCGTTGGAACCCCACTTACAACCTGCCAACGGCCAATATGCGTAATTCGTACCGTCATAGCAATATTTAAATACCGCAGTTGCGCTCTGTTTCACAAATTCTCCTTTCTGCTCTATCTCATCCAATACTCGGGGAGACACAACCCGGTAACCTTTCGGACAAGGATCATAAATAGATTTATGACCGTCAGAAGGATTGAGATAA
This sequence comes from Bacteroides xylanisolvens, assembly GCF_018289135.1. Lineage (NCBI taxonomy): Bacteria > Pseudomonadati > Bacteroidota > Bacteroidia > Bacteroidales > Bacteroidaceae > Bacteroides > Bacteroides xylanisolvens. Next base: position 4,582,544 of record NZ_CP072216.1, on the reverse strand, counting down.
GTGCTCGATTCATTCGGGTTACCCCAGAAGTCATCTTTACGATCGGTACGTGCACCGGTCCATGCACCCAGATACCAGTCGGATTTTGTATTATCCACATTATTGGTATAAAGCAACGCACGGGGATTTTCTATAGAGAAGCGGACGTTGGTGGCTTCGGTAGGTATATTAGTACCCACGGTTCCCGACCAGCCGACCGGCGTAGGACGTCCCCATTGGAAGTAAACACCGTTTTGCTTCCAGTTGTCTCCTTCACACGTCATATAAGTACCCAGATTACGATCCAACACTACATATCCCGTATTACCATAAGGGTGTTCTGCCGGAGTAGGGGTCATCCAGATAATAAAACTCCAGATGACGGTAGTCTGATCCGCTCCATAGATAGCCACCTGGCCGCAACCGCCAGGTAGTCCGGCGTATGTTTGAATCCCTGTTACCGTAATCGTATAATCACCATTCACAGGAGTAATATCTGTAGCAGAGCCGTTTACCCGAACCATTTTATTCGCATTACCCAAATCGCAATTAAGTATAGTCTTGGCATACTTGGGTTCTTCCACTTCCATGAAATTACCACGGGCTTTCACATTTATCACATTATCCACACCTTCTGTTGAAATATTCGTCAACAGACAGTTGGACTCGCCATAAGCCCATCCTCCTGCCAATAAACGTGTCTCTACCGGCTCATACCATTCGCAGGAGTTATCCGAAAGTTTCAGGTTGTTGACAGCAATCGTATTGACAGCATTGGCTTTCAGTTGCTTTCCTTCTTTGAGAATAGGAATGGTAACAGTCTGCTGGTCATTTTCCAAAGTGATGACAATGTACACCTCTTTGCCGCTTAAATCGGCAGGATACGTAGTCAGGTATATATCCTGTGCGGAAGCGAGCAGTTCGGGAGTAGTCAGTGAAACAGTAGCATACGGTTTCACATCCGTACCGTAGGTCAGTTCGTCCGTATCCAAATCTGCTGTGAATACACCGGAAAGAGGAGTTTTTGTCTCCTTGTCATATAAAGAAACACTCTTTAGCTTGTACGTAGAAAGCTCCTGGGACGAGATGCTGAACTTCACATAAGCCATCGCATGGTTCAACGTAAATTTAGCAAGCATATCCGGACTGCTGACCGTAGCCTTGGCAAACGCAAAACCATACTTTCCAATATGATGGCTATCGCCGGGACGGCTTTGTTCCTGCTCAACAGACAGGGTAGAAGTAATCTTGTTGCCATTTTCGGCCAGTTCCGTACTTGCCCGGTAAGGATAGTAAATAAGAAGTTCCGTAGCTCCTTCTTCCGCCATCTTCACGTCGTCCGAAGTAAAGACGCCGGAGTTCTGCCCGATCGACTCATCACTCAATAAAGACTGCACATTATTGATGTCGGTCCCTGCCGTACGGGAGAAAACACCCAAGGCATCCCCTTCGCTCCAGAGCACCGGATAAACGTCACCTGTTTTGTCACCGATAGAAACACGTGTCTGCGGAGACGAGAGTCCAACCAACGTCAGACATGAACCTGCCGTTGCCGGTTCTTTGCCGTTATCGGACGAAATAAGTTCGTCCTGCGTGCAACTTGTCATCATGAGAATCATTGCACCTATTGCAAATAATCTATTTTTCATACCATTCATTCTTTTGAGTTACACCATTCTTTACCATTCATTCTCTTCCAGATCACCGGCAGAACCGCCGTCACTCCATGCTCCTTCCGTTCCTGAAGCTTTCCAGGTCTGGAAAGCGGAACACACGGCACGCCCTTCGGCATTATAGGCGATAATCGCACTGATGTAATTCACCCCCGGACGTAATCCTTCAGTGATTTTGCGCGTATAGGGCAGAGATACGGGTTCTCCGTTCTCTTCTACGAATTTCACCAGTTTCACTTCAATGTTATAATCAAAGCCAATGTCGGCCACCGGATAGAATTCAATGACTTTCGCACCGAACGTAGTACCTGTTTGCTGCTCGGAAGTAATCAGAGCCGTATTGTCCGCAATCTCCGAAACTATCAGGTTCATGGTGGGAATGACACGCGGAGCCGAATCATCCTTGTCCGAACAGGAGGCAGTTATCAGCAGTAGAACGAAGATAAATGCCATATTTATATGTAAGTTCTTCATAATCATATTGTATTAGTTTTATTATTGTAGATTCTTATACCGCAGCAATGCTTCTAAAAAGTAATAATCGGCATACGTCAGGGGGACATCCACTTCGCTTTTATCAGGAAGTGCACCCACGCTGTGCTTCAGGATGAAACATTCGTTCGTACCCGGTTCTGCCAGATACTCTTTCGAGGCAAGCGTACGGAGTTGCTTTTCTGCCATGGCAAGATAAGATTCCTTGGCGTCCGTGCCGGGGATATAACGGCTTAGTTCGATAAAGGCGGAGGCCATGATAGCCGCTGCGGAAGCATCCCGATAGGTCTGTTCTTCTACCGGAGCGTCGAAATCCCAGTAAGGAATACCGTCGGCAGGCAAACGGCGGAGCAGCATATCGGCGATATGCCCGGCTTGCAACAGATAATTCTGATACCCCGTCAAGCGGAACATCATCGTATAGCTATACAAGGCCCATGCTTGTCCGCGGCTCCAGGAGGAATCGTCCGAGAAGCCCTGCACCGTTTGCTTGCCGCGCACTGCACCTGTTTCAGGGTCATAATCCACCAGATGATACGTGGAATAATCATCCCGGAAGTGATGCTGGATAGTGGTATTGGCATGCGTACAGGCAATGTTCTGCAAAGAGTCGTCGGCATAGGCTTTCGACATGGACAACAGCAGTTCAAGATTCATCATATTGTCAATAATCACCGGGAACTTCCAGTCACAGCCTTTGCGCACAAAGTCCCAGCTACGAATCACACCGGCAGCAGGATTGAAGCGGGTTGACAAGGACTTGGCGCCCTGATAGAGCACTTGTTTATAAGCCTCATTACCTGTCAGCCGGAAAGCATTCCCGTAACTGCAATTCAACTGGAAACCGACATCATGATCCCTGGTCACGTATTGTATAGAGTCGAGTTTCAGCGTGTTCTTCTCGGCCAGTGTTTTCACTGCTTCATTGCCTGTATATTCGTAGATATACCAGAGGGAACCGGGATAGAAGCCGCTGCACCACCAATAGATATTTGAGGGAACAAACTCACCATCGGCAGAGAGCGTGCGGGGAAGTGTCTTTTCTGTCAAGCGGGTGTCCATAGTCGTGTATTGTTGCTCTGCAACGGTAAATACACGGTCAATCAATGCCTCCATCGGCTCCTGCTTCGTGCAGGAGGCCAACATCAAAAGTCCGAGTATAGATATTAATAGGATTCTCATACGTTCCATTCTTTTTTATTTAGGGGACAGGGTTGTGGTAAATGTGACGGTCTGATTGGCGGTGACCGTTGCTTCAAAGCCGACCATATAGGTGCCCGGATTAGCCTGGTCATAAAAGTTCTCACTGGTGGTACTCCATTGCTTGTAGGTAGGCTTCACGCTTCCGCTGGCTGTGAGATACATCACTTTGCTTCCGTTCGTTAGTACAATGCGGTTACTTTCCACCGTCGGAACGGCAGGCGTCACCATACACCAGCGCACTTTGGCGGATTTATCTGTTCTCGCCTTGATCTCATCCATAACCACTAAATCTTTATCGTTCACGATTTTCACGGTACGGGTAGCGGACGCCGCCTGATCGGACACTACTTCAGTCAGATCGAAAGTGGCTCCCAATTCCGTAGCGGTATTGATAGTAGTAGTCAGTGTAGCCACCCCATTTACCCGGTGACGGGCGTCGTTGATTGAAATCGTGCTATGATTCAAGTTATTCAGGCGGAATACATCCCAACGCATCGAGTTCTGTCCCATATCCCAAAGATTACCACCCAAAGCTGACAATTTCGACTCGAGCGTTGTATAACTTTGCAGACCGAAATCCATCGACCAGCGCACTCCATACGCGTCGTACACAAACGAACCAGCATCCATGTGTCCGTGGCTCGAACCTGCCTTTCCACCTTTGATTCCGAGGTATTTATCCGTATCGGTGTACGTCCAGTCGGTATGTACCATCACTACGGGCGTTTCCCCTTTTCCACTCCATAGTTTATTGGAAGGAGCGGAGATTGCGTCCAGATTCAGATTATTGGCAAACGCCATAATCATCGGCAACAGGCGGTTTTCGGCACAGGAAGCGTATTCGCCGTTCTTCAGCATTTTCAGCTCATTATATAATAAGGATGGATTACTGTATTTATCGGCAAACCACCACGAAGCCAATGCCGCAGTAGAAGAGGGAGCACAGTCGGAATAATTAAAGAACTTGCTGTTCAAGCCTGTCATATACAGCATATACTCTGCCGTTTTGGAGAATCCCGGTGTATCGGAAAGCCCGTTATCCGTGCCGAGCGTACTGTTGAGGGCGGCAAGCATCAATACCTGATAGAGCGTGCCGTAACACCAGTAACCGCTACCCTCCGGATAGTTGCCGTCTGGAGAATACATCACTTCCAATGCAGGTTTATTAGATTCTAATGCCTTTTCAATCATGTCCTTTGCTTCGGAAGGATTGTTTTCATAAGAAGCCAGTGCCGCACAGACCAGTCCGCCATTGCAGACCTGGTTCCAGTTGTTGGTGGCTTCGTAGAAGTTGAGGTTCCAGTTCTTGTTCTGCGCCTGTTGGAAGGCAAACTTCAACAGTGCGTTGGCCGCTTTTGTACGGGTGGCTGCACTTAGTTCGTTGTAGAGCCAGTCGTAGCCGAACGCAACAGCCGTAGCCATTTCGCCCACATCGAGAAAGTGACGTTTCGAGTTCCAGTCGGGAAAGTTGCAGACAGCGTTCATATCCGTTTCCGCTTTAGTCAGGTATTTGGTATCGCCGGTCATCCGGTAGGCATAAGCACAGGTGAAAATACGCAGTAACGCGTCGCGGGACACATCGAGGATACGTTTGTTGCTGGCATCCAATTTATAAGTCAGTGCCGTGGCGTTCATCCCTTTACTGTTGCATACACTCATAATGGTATTATGGAGCAAGGTCAGATTGGCACTCGAATTGGCATCCACTTTGGCTTTCAACGCAGTGAAGGCCTCGGCGTTCATCAACAGGCGGGGATGATTGTCCGCAGTCAGTTTGGAATAATCCAGTCCGCCCTCCGGCTCCGTGGGATTCGGTTTCTCATGGGTAGATCCCGGACGGAATCTGTTCTCATCTTCATCGGAACAACTAACGGCTGTTCCTACAAAGAAAGCTATGATGATTGTTTTAAAAAGAATCGTTTTCATGGTTCAATGAATTTATTTGTATTACTACTTCAAAGGAATAAGTCGTACTTTCAGTTGCGAGGCACGATTGGCAGGAATCACCGTCTCAAAACCCACGCGGATGGTTCCCGGATTGCGGAAATCATATTCATGCGGGGGCACGTTCGACCAGGTTTTCATTTCTACTTCCGTATCGGCATCTACCGTCAATAGCATCCGTTGTCCGTCTTTGGTTAATTCCATCCGGTTCTTGCCCGTTATTTTGGCTTCCGCCGGAGTGACCATGATCCAGGATACGGCAGCTTCCTTGTCCCCCGTCTCCAACCGGTCGGTTACTTCCAGATGGTCTTTCTGATCCAATATCACGGTGCGGACGACTTTCTTCACGCTGTTGGCAAACACACTCGACAGGTCTACTTCCGCCCCTTTCTGTTTCTTCGACTCGAAAGTACGGGTGATCGGAGCATTACTCTTTACCAAATGGCGTTCGCCGTTAATCGTCAGGGTGTTGTGAGCGATATTGCTTAGCCGGAATACTTCCCAGCGTTGTCCGTTCTGCGACATATTCCACAGGTCTACTCCCTTACTTTCGAGCGTGATGTAACTCTGCATACCCAAGTCCATCGCCCAACGCACCCCGTCTCTCTCGAAGATAAACGAACCGGCATCCATGTGCGCATGAGAGGTAGAAGGCGAACCGCCTTTCACTCCCAGATAGGTATCTTCCTTGCTGTCCCATCCGCCACGGTAGATAAACACAGGCGTATCTCCTCGACTGAACCAAAAGTTTCTCTTCGGCTTGCCGATATGCTTCAAATCGAGCTGCGAACAGAACACCAGCAGGCTGGGCAGTAAACGGTCTTCGGCAAACTGCATATCCGGCCGGTCGAGATACTGACGTTCGATCCACAACAGGGAAAGGTCTTTCGCTTTGCCTGCAAACCAAAACATCATCATGTTGCACTCCGCCTCTACCGGAGAGTCCGAGAAACAGAAACAATCTCCGCCCGGAGCCGTCATATACTGCATGAAACGGGCAGACTCCATGAAACCGGGGGCTTGGGAGAGCCCATTGTCTGTGCCGAAAGCACTTTCGAGCGCAGCAATGAGCATTACCTGAAAACTTGTCCCGTACCCCCAATATCCGAATCCTTCGGGATAACCTCCGTCGGGGCCATAACCTACCATCGCTTTCGGATTTGTCTCCATGCATTTCTCTATGATGCCTTTCGATACTTCCGGAATCTCTTCAAAAAGAGCCAGCGCGCCATACGCCAATCCACTATTACATACGGAATTCCAGTTGTTCTTAGCTGTATAGAACCAGGCATGACGGGTGTTCTTTGCCGCGTCGAAGCCTTTCGCGATGATTGCTTCGCGCACTACCCGGCGGGTGTCGGGCTGCAAAGAATCGTACAGCCAGTCATAACCGATAGCCAATGCCATTACCATCTCACCCACATCCAGGAAATGAGTGGGGTTCCAGTCGGTGAAACGACTGACGGCCAGCATCTCCTGTTCCGCACGGTGAGCATATTTCTTATCTCCCGTCATACGGTAAGCGTATGAGAGGTAATAGATACGCTTCAATGCGATGCGCGAAATCGCCAGCAGGCGTTTACCCTCTTTGATACGTTCCACAGGCTGTTCCGTAAGTGTCCGGTCGCAAAGTTCCATGATCCGCTGGTGAACAGTGGCCAACGGGGGATACTCCGCAATGGCTTTCCTGATGGCTTCTTCTCCTCCCGCCGGCAATAACAACCGGGGATGAGGCGCTATCTTGCCATAATCAAACTGTTGCGCAACTACACCCGTGTAACCGGATACAAAAATGAGTAATAGTAAAAGTATTTTCTTCATCCTTATTCAAATCTTTATGATTAATACGCCCAACCACTTCGTTTAGTCAGGTTCGGGTTCTTTTGCGTTTCAACAATAGGAGCAGTCCACGGCCACATGTAATCGGTGTAATACCAGTTATACTCTGCCAGTTCGCCCCACCAGGATTTGCCGCCATTGATGTCTTTCCCCTGGAATTTGGTTTCTTTGTAGGTTCCCCAACGTACTTCATCGAAGAAGTTGATTCCTTCCAGGCAGAATTCCACGCGACGTTCGTAACGTATCCTTTCGAGCATGTCTTCTTTTCCGTTCACTGCGCACGGACCGCTTCCACCCTCTGTCAGTGCAGGCATGTGGGCACGGGTACGTACTTTATTCACCAGGCGGATGGCTTCTCCCATCTGATCGGTCTGCGCCAATGCTTCGGCATACTGCAACAATACATCAGTATAGCGAATCAACGGCCAGTCGGTATGGCAACGGCTCCGGCTAATCAAACGGCCTTTCTCAAACTCATTGTACTTGCGATAGCAGTAGAAAGCAGAAGTACGTTTATCGAGCCAGAAGTCTCCACCATTCGTGCCCTGTTCCTTCAACGGCCAACGGAGTTGTTTACCGATCTGGTTGGCATCTCCTGCATAATTAGGCTTGTAGCAGTCTACCGGCACATAAGGAGTGACGACGGTCTGTTGCAGACGCGGGTCACGACTGTTATACGCCTTTTTGATGCGGGCTTCATTACCGCTGTTCAGGTAATATTTCTGATAGATATCTTCGCCTACCCGTTTGATAAGCGCATTCTTTTGTGAGGACATGGATTCCAGTCCGTCACGGCAGAAGAAGATTTCACGCTGTTTTGGAGTCAGCAAGTCCCAGTCTTGCAGGCCGTCTACTTCCGACCATTTGAAGTCCGATCCGTCGGCGTTCTTATAGTAGTCCACAAAGTCTGCGGAAGGTTTTATTTCCGTCCAGCCATCATACGTATCGCGAGCGCCAGTCATTTGCTGAATGTTATCACAATAACCGGTTTCTTCGCTGAACTGGAGCGAGAAGATCATTTCTTTGTCTTTCTCGTTTTCATATTTGAAGAAGTCGGCATATTCGCCTGTCCACAAGCCATAACCACACGTTTCCACTTCTTTGAAATCGTTGCCTGCTTCCTTGTATTGCTTCTTCCACATATATACCATACCACGCAGGGCATAAGCGGCACCTTTAGAAGGACGGCCGTAGTTTTCATTCAGCGTGTTATTGGGGAAATCGGGATTGTTGATGCAATACGTCAAATCATCCAGAATCACTTGCCATACCTCATCCACCGAAGATTGGCCACGGGTACAGTCTTCATTATTGATGGGTTCCAGATAAACGGGAACACCCTGATAAAGCATATTCAGACGATTGTACGCCCAGGCACGGAGGAAACGGGCTTCGCATTGGTAACGTGCCAGTTTATTAGCGCTCATATCTGCTTTATGCAGATTGGCAATCGCATCGTTACACGCATGGATGATGGTGTAACAGAACTTCCATTCATACCACACCTGAAAGTCATTGGCAGGCTTGGTAGCCAGCGAAAGCAGTTCCACCGGATAGTTGTTGGAATAATAATCGGTTGCAAAGCTCATGGCTTCGATTCCCTGACGGTTCAGTCCGTCGGCACGGCGAAGCTGGGTGGAGGAGAGTTGGGTGGCATAGAACGGGAAGTAGAGTCCTGCCATTCCCTTGTCGGCAAGCTCCTCCGTGGTCCACATGTTTTCACTTGCTATTTGGTCTTCCGGAGCCACATCGAGAATATCCATGCAGGAGGTAGCCGCCAGCGCCATCGTTAAAATCATTAATATCTTTTTCATATCAGATTCTGTTTTTTAGTTCTACATCATTAAAAGGTAATCTGTCCGCCAAAAGAGATCTGACGCATCAACGGATAACCGATAGCAGTTCCTATTTCCGGATCGAGTCCCGGATAACTGGTGATCGTCAGGATATTGTCCATCGACACGAAAGCACGGAGCTTATTAACAAAGAACTTGCTGGAAATCCGTTGCGGCAACGTATAGCCGATCTGGATATTCTTCAACTTGAAGTAGTCGCCCTTATATTCGTTCCAGTCGCTCTGGATTCTGTTATTATAGGTAGTACCGTATGTCAGGCGGGGATATTTGCCCCACTGGTTGGTACGCGGATCGTCCGGGTTGGAAGGATCGAAGAAGTAATGGTTATCGGCGATATGCTCGATAATGCCATATCCGTGGCTGACCAGTGTCGAGTTGTAGTAATCCGTATTCCAGTTGAGGTAATGCCCGAAAGCTCCCGACCATAACATGGAGAAATCAATGTTCTTGTAAGAGAAAGCACAGTTGAAACCCAGATTGAATTTCGGGACACTGGTGTGTCCGGAGAAATCCCGGTCGTTGGTATCGCCGTAGTTCATATCACCGTTGCTGTCGGCATAGAGTATGTCACCATACCAAAGCTGGTCTTTGGCAACCGTCTTCATTCCTCCGAACGAATAACCGGAGTCAATCATGGCCTGCACCCATACCATATCTCCTTTCGTACGTATCATTCCGTCCTTCGGTCCCGCATGGATATCCACCGCACCTCCGGTATAGCCTTCGCCGGAACCTCTGTACACCTTATACATATAGGTTTCTCCCAGTTGGCGGCCTTCGCAGATGTAGCCTCCGAAACCAGATTCAGACACATCACTGAAGTTGTTGACATAGCTCACTTTGTTTCCCTGTGCATCATACGTCCAGTATTTCTGGAGTTCGCCTTTGAACTTCATCACTTTGTTGGCGTTGAAAGAGAAGTTCATACCCACCCGGTATTCGAAATCTTTTCCGATACGGTCGTTCCAGTTGAGGGTAAATTCAACACCACGGTTGCGCACTTCACCCAAATTCTCGGGAGCAGAGCCTACAACACCCATCGAAAGATAGAGTTCGGGATGGTAGAGAATGTCCGAAGTATACTTATTATAATAGTCTATCTCACCCGTCAGGCGGTGGTTGAAGAAGCCGAAATCAAGTCCGATGTCGGTGGTGGCGGTACTTTCCCAATGCAGCTTGTCGTTGCTTAGTTTCTTGCGTACCAATCCTTTGGTTCCTTCACCGTCGATTACAACATTGCCTGTGGCGTAGTTTGCCTGCCAGTCGTAGTTGCCCGTTGAGTTGTTACCTGTCTTTCCCCAGGAAACACGGAGTTTCAGGTTAGAGAGATAGTCCGATGCTCCCTGCATGAACGATTCTTCCGAAATACGCCATCCACCGGAGAACGAGGGGAAATATCCCCAACGCTGGTTCACACCGAAACGGGAGGAGGCATCGGCACGAAGGTTGGCTTCGAAGAGATAACGCCCTTTATATCCGTAGTTGACACGGCCGAAATAAGAGAGCAATCCCCATTTGGCAGGTGCCGAGCTGGAAGAGCTGACGAGCGTCTCGTAAGTGCTTAGTTCGTTCAGCGTCCAGTCCGTAGCGCCTTTACGGGAAACGGCAAAGCTCTTGCTGTAATATTCCTGTGCAGAATATCCGAGCAGTGCGCCCAGATCGTGGTCTTTCTTGATGGTTGTATTGTAGCGTACCAGTATTTCGGCACTCTGACGCCAGGTGCGTGCGCTCGTATTGGTGATGGAAGCGTTCTCCAACGCGCTTTCGCTGACACGCTGGTCGGTGACGTAGTCCCAATAACCATTTTGGCGGCTATAAGAAGACTTGTCGGTGAATGTCGGCGAATAGTTGAAAGTACCTTCAATGTTGAGCCCTTTATAGGGAGTGATAATTCCGTAGACTGATGCGTTGAGACGCCATACGGTATTGAAACCGGTGGCTCCTGCCATCTGACCGAAGATATTATTGGCATTGGAAGATTCTTCGCTGGCTAGCGCGGCACGTCCCCAGTAGTTCGGTTCGCCGGGATATACACCCGGAGTGGTCTGATAGAGATACTTGAATCCGTTGCTGATATTAGCCATCCCGTAATCTTGCTTTTGTCCGTAGAGACGGGTGCCGACGGTCATCCATTTCACTATCTTGGCTTCCAGGTTGGTACGGAAATTGATTTTCTGCGTACTTGAGTCGAGGTTCCAGCGGTTCATGACTCCCTGATTGTCGAGATAGCCTAAGGAAAGCATGTATTTCACTTTCTCCGAACTGCCGGAGACAGACAGGTTGTGCTCTTGCGAATATCCGGTGTCGAATACTTCGTCGAACCAATCGGTGTTGGGATAAGCCACGTAATTGGGTACTCCGTACTCGTTCAACCCGTTCGGATCGGCAGAAGCAGCCCTCCAGCGGTCGATGCTTTCCTGCGAGAAGATGCCTTTGGTATTCACATTGTCGCAAGCCTCGTTCACCAGTCCCATATAACGGGCATAGTCGCTTACGAAAGAGAGGTTGTTGTAGGGCATCTGCACGACTCCCGAATAAGAATAGGAGATTTGCGGTTTACCTTTTCCGCTTTTGGTGGTGATGAGGATCACTCCGTTAGCGGCACGCGTACCGTAAATAGCTGTTGAGGCAGCGTCTTTCAGTACGGAGATACTTTCAATGTCGTTGGGGTTCACGTTGTCCATGCTCCATTCAATACCGTCTACCAGTACCAATGGGGAGTTGGTATTGAACGTACCGTTACCACGCACGCGGATGGTGGCACCGTCCGAGCCGGGTTGTCCCGAAGCTTGTGTGACGTTCATACCGGCGGCGAGTCCCGAAAGGGCGGAAGAAACACTCATGATGGGTCGTCCTTCCGTCTGGTCGGCAAAGTTGATGGAAGTCACGGAACCGGTCAGATTCACTTTCTTCTGTACACCGTAGCCCACTACCACTACTTCATCCAATACTTTCGTTTCCACTTTCATCTGTACATCGAGTTTCGTACGCCCGTTCAGGGGAAGCGTGGTGGTCTGATAACCAATGTAACTGAAAGAAACGGAAGGTTTGGCAGAAGTTGTTTTTAAGGTATAGTGTCCGTTCAGGTCTGTCAGGACACCGTTTGTTGTACCTACTTCGACGACGGAAACACCCGGAAGGGTTTCTCCATTCTCATCGATCACTACTCCACTTACCGTGGCAGATGTTTGTGCCCACACCACATCTGTCAGTAAAAAGAGCGAAGCCAATAAAAATAATAGATAATGCTTCTTTTTCATTTTATTAGATTTAATGAAACAATTAGGTTGTTAAATACTCACCCTGCAAAGAAATGGGATATTTAGCCAATCTAATAATACTGTTTAGGCGATTGATGCCACTAATTAAGAAAATTCAGCGGAGAATGAAAAGGAAAAACAAGCTTTTAAGATTTCGACCAGCTTTTATCAGAAAATGACTAGCTAGTTTTATTCCATATTTAAAAATAGGTTGTATTTTTGCCTGATACCTAATAATTATTCGTCGAATATCTAATAAAAACAGTATGAAAAAACATTTTCTACTTCTTATTTTATCACTTTTATTCCTGCCGATTGCACAAGGCAAAGTAAAACTCCCTGCAATGATGGGAGATCACATGGTACTTCAACAGAACAGCTCCGTTAAGTTATGGGGTTGGGCGGATGGCAAAAAAGTAACTGTCACCACTTCGTGGAACAACCGGACTTATCAGGCATCTACGGATAAAGACGGGGCCTGGCTGGTAAAAGTAGACACTCCCGAAGGAGGATATACTCCTTATTTTATTACGATCAGTGACGGCACTCCGGTCACTCTCTCGGATATACTGATAGGGGAGGTGTGGATCTGCTCCGGACAGTCGAACATGGAAATGCGTATGATGGGAAATGCAGCACAACCCATTGACCACTCACTTGAAACGCTGCTGAACTCGGGAAATTATCGCGACCGTATTCGTTTTATTACCGTACCGAGAACCAATGATACAGAACGCCGCACGGATTTCGAGAAAAGAAAATGGGAAGTATCGTCACCCGAAACGAGCATTGATTGCAGTGCCGCCGCCTATTTCTTTGCCCGCCAACTGACTGAAAGTCTCCATCTCCCGGTAGGACTGGTTATCAACAGTTGGGGAGGTTCGGCGATTGAAGCATGGATGGATGAACCGACATTGAAAACCGTGGAAGGTATGAACATTGAAGCTGCCAAAAATCCTAAAAGAGGGGTGCACCAGCGTTTGGAATGTCTGTACAACTCGATGTTATGGCCTGTTAAGAACTTCACGGCACGCGGTTTCCTTTGGTATCAGGGAGAATCGAATATATCCAACTATCAATTCTATGCTCCGATGATGACTGCTATGGTGCAGCTATGGAGAAATGTATGGGAGGCTCCCGATATGCCTTTCTATTATGTGCAGATTGCTCCTCATAAATATAAGGACAGCCGTGATACAGGGGCCGCTCTATTGCGGGAAGCACAGATGGAAGCACTGAAAACAATTCCTAATTCGGGCATGGTGCCTACTACGGATATTGGTGATGAATTCTGTATCCATCCGCCACAGAAGGATGTAGTAGGGCTTCGGTTGGCTACACTTGCATTGACTAAAACATACGGTATCCGCCGGTTACCATCCAACGGTCCGACGATGACCAAAGTGGACTATGCGGACAAAAAGGCCATAGTGACATTCGATAATGCACCTGCGGGGTTGTTCCCTACTTTCTCCGAACTGGAAGGATTTGAGATTGCGGGAGCGGACAAGAAGTTCTATCCGGCGAAAGCAAAGATTGTAGGACGTACCAACACAGTAGAAGTGTGGAGTGAAGAGGTAGCCCAACCGGTTGCCGTGCGCTATGCTTTCCGTAATTATGTGGGAAATATCACGCTGCGGAATACTTTCGGATTGAGTGCTTTCCCATTCCGCACAGATACGTGGGATGACGTGAAATAAAGGCTTCTACAAAGGGGGTAATTACCCTGTTTACAGGAGCTATAGATCCAATCTGTTGGGTATATATGCCCTGCGTGTTGGGTATATAGATCCAACGTATTGGACATATAGATCCAATACGCAGGATATATAGCTCCTGCAAACAGGGGATATAAAGAAAGGAAACTATGAAACGATCCATCTTATCCATATGTATATTGTTGGCATCGGTTTCTCTGGTCTTCGCCAATATCTACAAGAAATATGACGTTAGATCGGGGTTATCGGGCAACTGTGTCCGGAGCATCCTTCAGGATAGCATCGGATATATGTGGTTTGCAACGCAGGACGGGCTGAATCGTTTCAACGGCATCGAGTTCACCAACTACGGACATTCGTCAGAAAACGGCGGAAACAGCTATATGAATATAGTAACGATCTGCCGCCATCAGGATAACAATCAGATTTGGGTGGCCAGTACGGAGAAGCTGTATTTATTCGATTCGTGGGAAGAGAAGTTCTCCGTATTCGATAAACAGACGGAAGACGGGGCATCAGTCAACAGCGTCTTCGGAATGGCATACGACAATGACGGGCAGTTATGGATCGGAACAACCAACGGGCTGTTTGTCTACAACGAGAAAAAAGGTACGTTGAGGCAATATCTGCATTCTCTTTCCGATCCTCATTCACTGCCGGATAATCACATATGGGTGATTTATAACGACTCGTTCGGGACTATCTGGATAGGTACCCGGAATGGGCTGGCGAAATACAACCAACGCACGGACAACTTCACAGGGTATATATCCGAGGACACTTCTTTCGGACGTCCTGCCTGCAACGAGATTATCTCTTTGATGGAAAGTTCGCAGGGAGTATTATGGGCGGGTACATGGTACGGGGGACTGGCACGTTTCAATAAAGAGACAGGGCAATTCCGCTATTACTTCGGAGAAGGGGACACGCTTACCATTCCGCGCATCCGCACCTTGTTTCAACGAACAGCCAACTCTTTCTATCTCGGCTCCGACGACGGACTTTATACATTCAACACCACGACAGGAGAATGTCTGCCTACCGACGACGAACAAAATAAAGAAAGTATCTATGCCTGTTATCAGGATAGGGAAGGGGGAATCTGGATCGGGACTTATTTCAGTGGAGTGAGTTACCTGTCTCCCAAGCATAAGGATATCGAGTGGTATTATCCCAATGGTACGGAAAATTCTCTTTCGGGAAATGTAATCAGCCAATTCTGCGAAGATCCCGACGGTAACATCTGGATTGCTACCGAAGACGGGGGGCTGAATCTCTTTGATCCCCGCACGAAAAAGTTCAAAAACCATCTGTTGAGAAGCAGTAACCCTAACATCGGTTATCACAATATCCATGCACTACTATACAATGAAGGAAAATTGTGGATTGGCAGTTTCTCACGGGGATTATATATCCTGGATACTCAAACGGGAAAAATGAAAAACTATCGCCATAACCGCGCAAACCCACATTCAATTCCTAACGACCATATCTACTCCATCTATCAAACGAAGGATGGCAGCATTTATCTGGGAACGCTTTCCGGATTCTGCCGGTATGACCCGGAAAGTGACTCTTTCCGAACATTGGAACCTTTAAGCCATATCTTTATCTACGATATGGTTGAAGACCAACATGGGGACATGTGGCTGGCAAGCAAAAGGGACGGCATTTGGCGTTACAACCGCCAAACCGGTAAATTGCACAACTATCGCAACGACCCGGCAAATCCTGATTCTCCTTGCAGCAACTGGGTAATCCGTGTGTATATTGATCATAAACAGCATCTATGGTTCTGTACCGAAGGCGGTGGTATCTGCCGTTATCACTATCAGGAGGACCGTTTTGAAAACTTCTCTACCAAAGAGAATCTGCCAAACAATATCATCTATGGCATACTGGACGACCAATCGGGTAACTATTGGCTTTCTTCCAACAGGGGACTGATCCGGTATGAGCCGCAGAACAAACGGGCACAGCTCTATACCATCGAGGACGGATTACAAAGCAACCAGTTCAATTTCCGCTCTTCCCTGCAAGCCAGTGACGGGAAATTCTATTTCGGTGGAGTGAACGGGTTCAATAGTTTCTATCCGTTCAAATTATCGATTAATAAGGTAAGACCTACGGCGTCTATCTCGGCGGTATATATGCACAGCCCCGACGACAAAGTAAGCCTTAGCAAGCGTATACCTGCTCTTAGCGGACAAGTAACGATTCCTTATCAGGTGGTATCGTTCGACATCGCATTCGAAAGTCTTAGTTATGTGGCTCCCAGCAAGAATTTATATGCCTACAAACTGGACGGTATTCACAAAGAATGGATATATACGGATAAACATAACGTATCTTTTCTCAACCTGCCTCCGGGTGAATATACTTTCCGTGTGAAAGCCAGTAACAACGATGAATATTGGAGCAATGACGACTGTTGCCTGCATATTGAAATTCTTCCTCCACCCTGGAAGACCATTTATGCCAAGATTTTCTATTTACTAATAGCGTGTGGCCTCGCATATTTCCTGATACAGCTTTATTTGCGTAAACAGCAGGCTGTGAAAGCAAGAAAGATGAAAGAGATGGAACAAATCAAGAATCAGGAATTGTTCCAGTCGAAAATTACATTCTTCACCCAAGTGGCACATGAAATCAAGACTCCGGTTAGTCTTATCAAAGCTCCGCTGGAAGCGATTTTGGAAACACATGAATGGAACAGTGAAGTGGAAAGCAACCTGTCTGTGATACAAAAGAATACCAACCGGCTGATGGAGCTTATCAAACAATTGCTCGACTTCCGCAAAGTGGACAAGGAAGGTTATACGCTTTCATTCAATGAAGTGGATATCAACCGGATGATAGAGGACATCATCGACCGTTTCCGTGCCATCTCCCTGACCGGAATCTCTTTCAGTGTCTCCCTGCCGAAAGAACATCTGCAATATAATGTAGACCAGGAGGCGCTGACTAAAATTGTCAGCAACCTGCTGACGAATGCCATGAAATATGCCCGCACCCGCATTATGGTGATTTTGGACGAACATCTGTCTGCAGAAGGGCGTACGCTCTCCTTGTGTGTACGCGACGACGGTCCGGGTATTCCGCAAGAGGAATGCAGCAAGGTTTTCGAACCGTTTTATCAAGTGGGAAACACAGGAAACAACGGTTCGGGAGTAGGAATCGGATTGAGTCTCGTCAAATTGTTGGTGGAAAAGCATAAAGGAAAGGTTTATATCAATCCCGGCTATACGGAAGGATGCGAAGTATGTGTGGAAATTCCGTATTTGGAGAAAAGCATCTCTGTCAGCCCCTCCATTACTTCCATGCCCGACAAGGTTCCCGCTTTGGAGGAAGAAGGCGAACCCGCCGGTTACTCTCTTTTAGTAGTGGAAGACACAACGGATATGCTGGAGTTTCTGGCTAAGAATCTGGGAAATACCTACACCATCCATACAGCCGCCAATGGCAAGGAAGCCTTGGAATGTCTGGAGACAACGACAGTAGATCTTATTATCAGTGACATCGTCATGCCTCACATGGACGGATTCGAATTATTAAAGTCCATCCGTTCCGACAATATGCTTTGCCATATCCCGTTTATCCTGCTTTCGGCACTCGACAGCATCGATTCAAAAATTGCGGGTCTTGACTATGGCGCGGACGCTTATATAGAAAAGCCTTTCTCGCTAAGTCACATGAAAGCCACCATCAATAATCTGCTGGAAAACCGGCGCATGCTGTTCAACCACTTTACAACTGTTCCGAATATGTCATACGACCAGACATTAATGAACAAAACAGACGTGAAATGGCTGAACACGATCAATGAAATCATTACCCGCAATTTCACCAATGAAGAATTTACCATCGATAAGATGGCAGAGGAGATGGCTATCAGCCGTTCCAACTTACAGCGCAAATTGAAAGGGCTGACCGGAATGCCACCCAATGATTATATCCGGTTGATACGGCTCAAAACAGCCGGAGAACTGCTGCGTGAAGGAGAATACCGGATCAATGAGGTTTGTTTCATTGTAGGATTCAATAATCCTTCGTACTTTGCCCGTTGCTTTCAGAAGCAGTTCGGGATATTGCCGAAAGATTATGTGAAAGGTGGTGACATAACCCATTCCCAAAAGGGAACAACTTCAATATCCCCATAAGTTTCCTTCTGGTTGTAAGTAAGCAGGGTCTTCTTTTCGAGCATCACATTTTCCAGTTCGAATCCGTACAGTTCACGTTTCAGGTTCATGTCATTCAGTTCATAGCAAACCTGAAAGCCATAAGCTTTCCCGTTTTTATACGCCAAAAAATCACATTCCGTCTTACTATTGTCGAATGAAATATTCATATACCCTTTATTTCTCAGCTCATTATAAACAAGATTCTCCAAGGCACTACCACTTTGCGGAGAATAACGAAAGACATTGGCTGAAACCAAGCCATTGTCAATGAAATAACACTTATGCTGGGAACGGGAAGTCTCTTTCAAAGAATAAGAAAAGTTACGTACATCGACGCAAATATAACTGTCACACAAAAAGTTGAGATAGGACGCAACTGTATTTTCATTGCTTTTCAGTGCCTTACCCACAGCCGGTATAGAAAAACGACTCCCCATATTCTGCATCAAGTAACTGACCAGACGAAAGAACAAATGGGTGTCACGTATGCCACTATAAACGATGCAATCCTTCTGCACAATGGATTCGAAATAGCTTTTCAATAATTCCTGTTTGATGTCCTCATCAGCATCACCCAATACGATTTCAGGAAAACAACCTGTAGAAAGGACATTGTCCATGATACGCAGAACTTTCGGTGTTTGGGTATAACAATCAAGCAAAGTCGTTATTCCTTGCGAACAAAAAACTTCCCGAACAGAAAACGGACGCACTTCATTCTCGAAATAACGACCGGACAACAAGGCGGAAAAACGGTTCTGTAACAATTGCGAGTTAGACCCCGTAATATATATCTTTTCAAATATCTCAGTGTCATAAGCACTCTTTATGAATATCTCCCAATCACATAAATGTTGTACTTCATCCAAAAACAGGAATTTCACTTTCTCTCCCGTCAGACGTTCTGCATTTTCAATCACGCCGAATAATTTGGAGGAATCATCCCAAAATGGAATGAACTGCGGATCATCCAAATTAAGTACAAGAATCGACTTACCGCTCACTCCTGATTGCAACAGGTCATTAATTAATAGTTTGAAGACAGTAGATTTGCCACAACGACGTACACCGGTCAGTATCTGAACATGACGCATCGTTTTCTTTTTCAAAAGATTGTCCATGATGTCTCTCGGACACAAGTGATCAAACATTTTGCCATTCCATTGGGCATTCTGGCGTATCAGGGTCTTTTCCATACCAAAATCAGTTTTTTAATAACCTTCAATTCATGCAAATATAAGAACTTTATTTTGTTTACCTAATTATGTTTCCTGTAAATAATCATTTTACCGAAACATAGTTAGGTAAACAAGTCCTTTAATCTGAAAAGAGTGTTCTTTATAAAGAACGTTTTGCAGATAACACTTGGCGTAAATACCGGATCAATGAGGTTTGTTTCATTGTAGGATTCAATAATCCTTCGTACTTTGCCCGTTGCTTTCAGAAGCAGTTCGGGATATTGCCGAAAGATTATGTGAAGAAAGGAAACATTATCAGGGAAGTACACATTCTCAAGCATTCTCACTGCGATGAGAAAAAATACTCATTATAATGAGAAAAAACTCTCACTGCAATGAGAACTTTTTCTCATCGAAGTGAGAATATACCCTTGTCAGAATAGGCTGAAACAGCTCATGAAGCCAATAAAAGGGCGAGCAATAGAATAGGAAGTATAAAACTTCTGAATTCTATAGGTTCGCCCTCTTATATTAATTTTCTTACGTATTATCAAGAAGAAATATATCCCTGTTTAAATTATATTTTAATAAGAAGCTGTTGCCGGAATACCTTCCTTTTCCAATAAAGCCACAATACGGTCTAACTCTTCATGCGTAGCCTTTTGCAAATCGTGGTCGGGAGTCTCCCGGTCAATCGTATAAATCATCACTTGACGGGGAGCGATTTCTTTCACTGCTTCTATCCAGGGGAGCACATACTTGTCGGATGTATTATCCATGTCTTTTCCCTGATAACCTCCTTTCAGAAACATCGTCTGTACGATACAGTTTCCTTTGAACTCTTTCATTCTTTCGATGATCTTCTTAACAGAATATTTTCCGTTAGGACGATCCAACAGATGAATGTATTCTTCATCCACCGTATCCAGTTTCAGGATATTATTATCTATCTTGTTCAGTGCTTCGAATACGGCAGGACGGTCGATAAATGTAGAGTTACTCAATACGCTTACTTTTGCTTTTGGGAAATACTTGTCGCGAAGCGCAAGTGTATCTTCTATGATTTCCGGGAAATGGGGATGCGCAGTCGGTTCACCGTTTCCGGCAAATGTCAGTACATCGGGAGCAGGGCCGTTTGCCTGCATGTCTTTCAGTTTCTCTTCGAGAGCCGTGCGGACTTCTTCACGGGTAGGAAGAAGTTTCTTCGTACGATGTTCGGCATTGAAACCACACTCACAATAAATGCAGTCGAATGAACAAACCTTACCGTCGTCCGGCAATAAATTGATTCCCAATGAAACGCCCAAACGGCGGGAATGAATAGGGCCGAAGATGGGTGAAGGAAAAATAATAGTCATCTTATTCTAATTATTTATTCATAAATCATAGCAAAGATAACCCAAAACTTATAGGTTATTCTATCTGTACGACCATTTTTTCATCATCCCAAACAAATTATTACTCTAACGCCACTCAAGAAACCACACGGAAATATTGATCCATTCTTCTCAAAAGCAGAATATACATATCACGTACTTCCCTTTGGGAATGTGTCGTGCTAAGCTCCTCCAGTCTATCGTGCAGACTATGCAATTCGTTCGTTAAACGTTTCTTTATACTATTATGTTCAGTAGCTTCCTGCATAATATCCAGCCATGCTTCCAAACATATCAGCTGAATATCCATCTGTTCATAACTAACGGCTGACTGCGGATCAAAACCATTAAACAACCCCTTATAAAGATCCCGGAAAAAATCAATATCGTCATACCCCTTCCGGTCACTCTGCAACGCCTGCAATCGAAGAGCTGAAATTGTCTTTACACTCAACAATTGTTTGAACAACTTCGCCAGTTCCGGATACAGAAGATTGTTTCTTGTTTCCAACAAATTCTCTTTTACATAGGTACATTCCATCTTTTTAACAGAATGAAATAAATAGTTGTCCAAATCAAGCATTGCCTGACGCTGCGCATCTGCCGGTTGAGAACTACCCACCACCTTTGCCATTTCCATCAGATAACTCCCATACAGACGAATAGCTTTTCTGTATATATCAGTGAGCGAACTCCCTTTATCGTATTTCTTCCCCTTATACACAATCTTATCCAACCGACTCACTACAGTCTGTAAATCCGATATTTTGACCGCATAATCTTCTGGAAATGAAGAATTAGAATTCTCCTTCCCTGATGGTTGGAATAAACGAATGTGATCTGGTAAATTATGATCTATCCATTGGCGGAGCTTCTCCCGTTCATCATAACAATTTTGGTCTCCTTTGAAAGGATGATAGCCAAAATAAATAGTCCGGCAATCATCATCTCCAACTTTTAAAGTCTTTCCACACGAGCTTTTCGATAAACTTCTGCGCAAACCTAAAAGATATCCAATTTCTTCCGTTATTTCATTTTGCAACAATTCTTTTTCCACTTCTTTAGAATAACGGTCAGCCAGAATACGCGAATCCGAGGCACCGCAACTTAACAGATAGTCGTCTAATTTTCCTTTTAGGAATCCATGTCCGATATTCAGACGACATGAAAGTATTTCTCCGGTACGAGGATGACAGATAAAGTCACTTTTGATCCCCGGTATTCTTAAATCATAAGATATAAAAGCACGTTGTTCCGCCGGAATTATCTTTCGGTCTGCATACCTTACTTGTAAAGCATCATGAATACCTGCTTTATGGAAGGCGGTATTCCATGCTTCCACTCCTTCCTTTACTGCCTGGAAGTATTCCTTCGGAAAAAGAGTGTCTACATAGAAAGTAAGCGGTTGTGACATATCCCAACGAAGAATCAATGAATCTTCTACCATACAATAAGGATTTTGCGAGTAATCTTTGAAACTCAATGTCCGGTAAGGTATTCTGTAATCTGCCAAGCGGATCTGATCTTTTTTCAGAGGTAGCAAGCGTACTGCACAAGTGACTTCCAAAGGCATACTACCTTCAGGCAATATAATGGCAGAACTGGACAGCATATATCTTTCTGCTTCAACTCCATGATAGCGCCTGACCGTAAACGACACACCTTCCTTAAAAGGATGTATTTTCATTATTTCCGACAGTTCCGGAACCAAGGAACGAATAAAACTATCATTATAGCTGAACCAGTCATCGCCAGTCATCAGATACTCTGTTATCCGAATAATAGCTCCCTGCTCTTTTGAATAGGCCACCACTGGATAACTTTTACCGGCAGGTTGCATATTTGACAACGAGAAAGATTGCTGATATGTGCTTTTTTCATCTAAAATACGCTCTGTATAAAACGGTTTTTGAAAGCAAATTGTAGCTTTATCCGGAGATATAATACGCACTACTCCCAGTCCGTCAACCGGACGATTCAACAAATCAAACCCTCGGTCTATCTGTCCACTGACTTCAATTTCCCGCCCGATATATTTTTCGGGTATTTCCAAATAGATTTCTTTTTCCGCTACATACACAGGAAACACACCGTCGATCTTATCCATCCCGGCAACAAAAAACTCGTCAAATGACTTGACGGAATCCTGTGCCTGAAGCAAAACTGTGACACACAACAATATACCAATCACATATCTTCTTCTCTTCATGAATTTCTTTATTTACTTTTCATCATTAAAACAAAATACTATCTACAAGAAACATTGCCCGTTTTTTGGCAACCGGATCCGTAATCTTATGGCTATAATCAAGACTTTCCTCCTTTATTCTATTCAAAGCCTGCATAATGGAAACCAATAATCTCGACGAAGTTATCTTTTCTGATCTATCCAACAATTTAACAAGTTTACTCACATAAAGCAGCTGCACTTTATACTTGGCGTCACTTACAGGAATATTGTCAGCCCATTCGGCAAATAATTCTTTATGTATGCTTTCCAAAAACTCATCTACAGACAACATATCCTCACAAACATTCTCCGTTCTTTCCACTTCCCGGAGGGAACGAATCATTTCCGACATCAGCTCTTCATAAAAGCGATCGAACTCCCGACTACCGTTTATTTCTAATTTAGCGGTAAGTTTTTCATCAAACATCCACACAGGCGGTTGTAATATATAAGCCTGTATAAAGCTCATAACCTTCTTATTGTAATCGGCTTTTTCGGGTATGTAAATATTCTCATCATCCGGCTCAGCAAGACGCTTTCCACCCAAATGAGACAAAACGTGCTGTACCCACTGTTTATAATGCTCCAATACCGCTTCATAACGCCCCTGTAATACACGCAAAGACGTTTTATCCGTCACATTCCAGACATCCGGATGTTCACACAAATATTTCAAGTTCTCTATTCCCTGTGTATTAACCATAACATGGTCATTACCCAAATCTTCTGCCTGAGCCCTTACATCCATTCTGCCCGAAAAATGTAATGAGGGATCTTTCTGTTTTTCCTGATTCCAAAGGGTCCTGTTCTTTTCTCTTTCAGAAGCATCTTTACCCGGAAATATACGGTAGCCCCATTCAATAGCCCACTTATCATATTCGCCGACACGTACCCTCCTGTTTCTCAAATCAACTTTATCTTGAGGACGCAAAGCATAATTACACCGCACATAATCCATAATGGAACTACCAATACTATATTGACTTAAAAAGTCATTATCACGTAATTGATCGATGGAGTAATGAGAACTACCCAGAAAGTTATGTTCCAATCCTAATGTATGACCCACTTCATGTGTCAGCACTTGTTTTATCTGTTCGTATTGCAAAGAGTCCGGCAGCTCTATATTCCATGCCTGCGGATCATTCGCTCCACATTGAGCAAAATACCATTTCTGTTCCAAATTCAAGACACTGCAAAAAATACCGATGTGGCAAGCAATAATCTCACCGGACCGGGGTTCGCATGGAGTCGGTCCATAAGCGTTATTTTGTCCTGATATCTTCCATGAGATGAACGGATAAGTACTGTCATAAATACTAAAATCAGGATCTTCCTCAACGGTAGGAGCCAGCCGCGCATCAATGGCGTTCTTAAATCCAGCTTTCTCGAAAGCCGGACGCCAGTCACGCACCGCTTCAATGATACAGTCGATGTACTTTTCCGGTGTATTACGATCTATATAAAAAATAATAGGTTGTATGGGTTCTACCAGTTCCCCCCTCATGTATCTTTCTTCATCTTCCGCCCTTATTTCCAGCCGCCACCGTTTGACAACAGATTTCCGAATAGCAGGCTGATTCCCTTGAAAACACTCCTTGCTGATAGAAAAATAAGCTCCGGTATTTGCAGCAACTGCCTCCAACGGTCTTTTTGACAGTAATTTTATGCAGATACCTGTATCCCAGTCTCCAATATAAGAAGGTGCAACAGGCTTACCTGGTATTTTCATTGACGAACTTCGATAAACTCGTGATGCGTGTATCAACAAGCGGTTGTCATATCCTTTAATTTCCTTGATATAATCTTTCTCTCTTAAACGCGTACCTATCAATAAATCAAAAGATACAATATCAAGAGTAAACAAAGGAAAATCTTTTAATACTTCACCAATCTCTATCAAGCTGCTTCCCTGATTCCTAGCTTTAATCGGTAATATCTTATAAAGCCTTTCGTTCCCACGTTGGGCGGCGATTTTTGCATACGTTCCTTCAGGATTTTCTATCACCCTCTCATATTGTGGATCCATCATCCACAACTCGTCACCCTGTTTACGGAAACTGAAAAATACCGGACCTATCATGTCACCCGCATATCCGAATTTCTTTTCCATATCCCGGTCCGGACGGGCAGGAGCTGTCAGGATAGTTGTCGTTACGGCAAACTCACGTCCAATCAATGAATCCGGGATTTCCCAATAGATATGTTTATCACTTCGGTAGGTAGTAAACATACCGGGAATAACTTCCACTGGTGCTTCTTCTTTAATAAAAGTTGTAATACTTTGCTGTTGCCCGTACAGACAAGTACAGACAACAGCAAGAAATACTGCACCGATAATTCCTTTTAGCATAAAGACCGGTTTATACTATTCATAATTATAGCTAATATCAACAATCTTCCCAATAGGCTGATCGGGATCTTCGTAAACACAAATGCTGTTTTCTTCACGAGCTACATCGCCCGCCACTGTCAATTGCAATTCGACAACTACACCTTTGTCAGCAGTATTGATACCCAACCCGAGAGACATACCTAGTTTCTCCTTATATTCGCCTATTTCCTCATCGTCATCTTCCTCTCTCACACTTTCAGGGTCCTTAAATTTAAAACTAACTATCTGTGCTGACGGATCAGTTTCATAAGTATAAAGTTCAATTGCCCTTCCGCGACCAAGATCAATGCGATATAATTTATTACCCGATGTCATAAATATAAGGTTTGCCGTATACGCGTAAGAAGCTGCAAATTTTGCTGTTTCTACATTTACTTCGGACGGTAAAGCAATCGTATACCGGGCAGCACAAATCGGATCTTCATCTTGCGCACTGAATTTAAACACAGTCAGCTCTTTTCCGTTATGGGGAGCAGCAATTGCATAAGCAAAATTTCCCCCGTTTCCTCCCGTAACAATGTCATGCACTTCTAAAGACGGATCAATCTTATTTGGATCAAAGACATTTGATTCATCAGACGACATTAAATATGTCCTGACAGGTTTCTGATCAGTCCATTTAGTTCCATAATTACGTATATCTTGAGTAGCCGAATTCGGTACCATATAATCGCTAAAACCCAGAATAGAGGAAGCAAGAAAACGATGATTTTCAGAATCAAAAAACAAATAGCCTCCTCCATACGAACCATAAGCGGAAATGGCGGGAAACTCACTTTCCTTTTTTACTGAGAATGGTACACAAAATCCATCCATAGGAGCACAATATGCTTTTCCACTATTCACAAACAATTCACCATGAGTACTCATCTTATAGAGCTCGATATTCAACGGTTCCCCTTTTCCAGTCGGTTCAAAAAGTATTTTATTCGATGGATATCTCGTTATTAAAGTACTTGGAGTCAACAAGGCCAAGTCCCGATCGGTTACCACCATTAACGCCGGACTTACTTTAAAACCAAAAAAACCCAGCATACTACTTAAAAACGAATCCCCATAGTTTTTTCTTGCACTTACCGCCAAAGGTTTTCCTTCTAACGGAAATGACTGATTCAATTCTGATTTAAAAACATCCGGATAAACATAATATCCTTCCGGAGTACCCTCTATCGCTCCTAATACTCCCTTTCCTTCTTTTTCCTGCAATACAAACCAGCAAGGATTTAAAGGACGAATAATTGCAACTTCACCTATCTGATACCAGGTTGTTCCATTCTTTTTATCCGTAATGACCAACATCAAACCTATATTTTCGGATTCATAAGGCTCGACTGTTACTTTACATTCTTTGCCTACGGAATAATCTTTATAATCACTAAGTCTGTCCGACCCCGCTTTCTTTCCTTCGATTGTTTTCTTCCATTGAAATACAAGGTTTTTCTCATTTTGCTCCAAAGTCTGAGAAATCTCGGGTATAATTGAAACTTCGACTGCTTCCTCTTTAGGCATACGTACCTTCGTTTCAGGTATTACGATATCCATCGTATTTACATCATGATAATCGTAATCTCCCTTGTCATCGTAACAGCCTGTTTGCAATAAAGCCGCTCCGATAAAACTTACTATACAGATGATATATTTCCTCATAACGTTTCTTTTTAATCTTATTCATATTCTATTTCATCACCCTCTTCACCTAAAATCGGTGGATTTCCCTCCTCCTTATATTCTCTATAAGCTTGCTTGATTACATCAATATCTTCATCTTCCAAATCATCCCATACACGTTGACATACATCCATAATAAACATATATTTAGCATCGCTATAACTGCCAAATCCCACATAATCACTCCATTCGGTCGGTTTCAACTCCCATCTGACATTTAAAACGA
Source organism: Bacteroides xylanisolvens (assembly GCF_018289135.1). Taxonomy (NCBI): domain Bacteria; kingdom Pseudomonadati; phylum Bacteroidota; class Bacteroidia; order Bacteroidales; family Bacteroidaceae; genus Bacteroides; species Bacteroides xylanisolvens. Next base: position 4,555,326 of record NZ_CP072216.1, on the reverse strand, counting down.
TTTGATTCTTTTCTACCAGACCTTTATCAAACTGATGAAGAGGGTTATTCAAATCAAACTCCAGATAACAACCATAAACATTTCTACCTGCCTCTACTTTCGGACGATTTATTTTATAATAGAATATCTGGCAAACTGTATCAAGGTCAGTATATGTATACTTGCTTTCCAATAATACATCCACTGAATTCTGATAATCATTATTCGGAGTTACTTTCACACAGAAATCACGATTCTCTTTCAAAAAATCTCCTTGTATTCTTACCTCGAAACTGTCTACAGCATAAGGTTCTTTCTTCACATAATCCGTATCAACCAAAGTACGGACATGCGTAGTGCTACCATAGAAATTGATACGAGGTGTCTGGTCATATAAGTCTATCTCGTTTTCACTGCATCCTACATAAATGCCGCAAACAAGAATAGCTAAAACAAAATATATAATACGTTTCATAATGCTTCATCATTTAGAGTTGTTTCCAAAAATATACTCGTCATCCGGCAACGTCATCTGATAATGGGCTTCAGTCATCGTTTCAATCCCACAACCATAATAAGTGCTATAATTATGCGCTTTCAAGAAATAGAAAAGTTGACCTTCCGCGAAATATTCTTTTCTATATTCTTTCATTATCTCATTAATACGTTTAGTCTGGTTTTTGTCTTCTTCCGAAGTATTATCAAGGTCATCATATCCGGTAGTCGGTATTTCATCACTATAAGAGATACCACGTGCAAAACGTACGGTATTTAACGCGTCAGCACTTTCCGATGCAGAAGGAACACATTCTGCTACAATATAATACATTTCGGGTAAGCGTATCAAAGGGATAGCGTCAGCACCGGAATAAGCATATCCGCCATTCAAAGGTTTCTGATTATATTTTCTACAAAAAACATCTGTCCGACTTGCCCCATTAATAACCTCAAACATTTCCGTATTTTTTCTCCAGTCAGTATTCCCTGCATCGGCAGTTTCATAGAAGAATTTAAATTTATCTCCATCCAGATAGAAATGTTGCTGAGTATTGGTATTCTCCATATCCATATAATTTCCAATAAGCAAATTGGAGAATTCATTGACTGTTATTCCAAAGATTTGCTCTGCGTAGCGTATGGAATTGTAATTGGAAGCAGTCTGCGATTTATACAATGTAAAATACTTAGAGGCAGCAATCACTTGTTTAGCGTACTCTGTGGCCAATCCTTTACTTTCCGCATCACCTTTGTAACAATATACACGAGCCAGCATAGCTTTAACCGCATATAGATTCATACGAAACTCACGATTGACAAGAAAATGATTTTTATCTATAAAATCTTCATCCGTCTGATCGGTAAAGAAATCAAGAGGATCACTCTCTTTCAGTAATTTTTCAGCGTCATTCAAATCTTTGAGAATAGCGTCAACCACTTCGCTGGCTGGTAAAACAGGAGTGGCATCCTTATCAAAAGCAATACGGTAGGGTATAGCTTTGGATGCAGGATGTTCTTTATAAACAGGACCGAACATACGCAACAAATCAAAGTGAAGAAAAGCGCGAAGCCCGAGTGCCTCTCCCTTCATAGTTTCATAATAGCGTTCGGTAACTAAAACATCTTTATTTTTGTCTACGTACTCCAAGAAGTTATTAATATTGGCTATGATGTTATACATCGTTGAGTAAATCCCATTCTTCTTACTCAAAAACATGTTCTCATAATCGAACACGATACTTTGGTCGAAAACAGCATTTGTATTATACCCCGGATAATCGGAATATAATCCTGCCAACTCATCCAAATAAGCATAAGTCAAGTCTCCGGCATATAATGTCGTGGTTCCCAACTTCAAATAAATACCTGTAAGCGCATCCTTAAATCCTGATTCCGACTCAAATTGCTTGTCGGTAGGAATAGAAGTCTTCGGAGATACATCCAACCAGTCGCTGCAAGACATAAGTCCCAGCATTGTTGTTGTTAATAGTATATATATTATCTGTTTCATACAAATAGGTTTTTAATTAGAAAGCAACATTCAGAGCAAATGTAAACTGACGGGAATACGGATAGTACAAACCTCTTTCGCGTTTCACTGTAGACCAATAGAAAAAGTCTTCCATATTAAACGTCACTTTAGCGGAACTCAATCCCCAATGACTAATAAATTTTGTATTAGTACGATCCATACGATAGTAAACAGACAACGAACTTCCCTGGAATATATTTTCATCCATTATAAACCGGGAAGTGGCTTTCGTTTCCAAACCGTTAGGATTAAGAATACGGAACTGTGCCTTATCACCCGGTTTCGCCCAACGTAGCTGAGTTACCCGTCGATCTACATTATATTTCAAATTAGCATTTTCCACCTTGTCAAGCAAGGTCTGATTATATACCTGACCGCCAAACTGATACCTGAAGCTGACATCTGCTCCCCAACCTCTGTATGTAAAGGAAGAATTAATATATCCTTGCCATTTAGGTTCTGTATTACCAATAGGTACTACATCATTCGCACTCCAGTTAACGGCACTCGTCATCTCCCCGTTACGTTTCAATAATATTTCATCTCCGGAAGCCGGATCAATACCTAATGAACGTACTACCCAGATACGGGAAAGAGATTCACCTTCTTCATAACGTGGCAACGGCGTATCTTTTAAATCTGATGCACTTTTATCATTTCTGTATTTCATCGCTTCCGATATTTTCAATAGTTTGTCAGTATTATGAGAACCGTTTACTGTAATTGTCCAATAAGCTTGTTTAGCAGTGTTTTTATAAGGAATAGCCGAGAGAGAAATTTCCCAACCCTTATTCTCTATCTTTCCCAGATTTTCCGGATAACTGCTGAAACCAAGAGAAGGAGCAAGACTTATATTGGCAACCATATTATCTGTTATTTTCCGATAATATTCCACACGTGCAGTAAAACGCTGATCGAAAAACCCGAGTTCCAAGGCAAGATTAGTACTTTTTGTAGTCTGCCATTTTAAACTTTCATTATGCATAGCCAAGATTTCCGAACCTGTTGCATCCGACGAGTAATAAGGAAGCAGTAAATTGGAATATGTATAATAACCATGTGCCTGATAAGGATCAAAACCTTGGGAACCGGTCGTACCGTATGTACCCCTCAAAATGAAATCGGAAATAAAAGATACATCTTTCAAAAAGTTCTCTTTTTTCAAATCCCAACGTAATCCGGTTGACCAGAAAGGAGCCCAACGGTTATTTTTTCCAAACTGTGATGAACCGTCCAAGCGTATATTAAAGTCGAACGAATACTTATATTTATAAGAATAGCCTCCAGCAGCTACCCAACCAATGGAGCGCGTTGTCCTCTCATCTCCTGTCACCTTCTCATTATATTTCTTACCAAACAACAAGTTATCCATATTATCATTCGGGAAACCAGTCACATAGTTTCCATAAGTCTCCGAATTATTCTCCAATACACTCATACGTGCATTAGCAGTCAGGTAGTGATCTTCCAGTTGCTTATTCCAGCTTCCTGTTAAATCTATGCCCCAATTGACAGCTTCACTCTGACTTCTGCGATAATCACCTCTTAAGGTAGGATCAGTCACATTATCAAAAAGCGTATGTTGTGCAGGACGAAAAATATCACGATGTCCTACGCTCTTGGACAGATTAAAAGCTCCTTCAAACCGTAATTCATTAGTAGGATTATATTCCACCTTGAAAAGTTCACGTACTGTAAAGTTTTTACTTTGGTCTTTACTGTTGAATGTTGTATTATACATCGGATTCAGGTAGCTCGACTCACCACCCACTCCTTCGAAATTATCAAGCCGTTTTTGTATTTCTCCGTTCTCTCCATACGGACGCAGATAAGGATTCAAGCGGGTATATTCACTAAAACTTCCCCACGGAGACTCATTAGCCACCGAATTATCCAACGTAATACTATTCTTTAACAACACCTTTTTCAGACGATACTGAAAATCAAGTGAACCGGTCAGTACATCACGTTTGCTGTCTTTCATCACACCCGGAGAACTATTATATCCGACATACATCCGATAGCGTAAGGCTTCATCACCACCTTCCAGCGTAACCGTATGTCGTTGTTGGAAAGCTGTTTGCAAAGGCTTGTCCAGCCAATAAGTATTTACTCCTGCCAGCACTTCACGCAATTTAGATTGATAGAGCTGCCATTTTTCAACTGTTTCGCCGCCGTATGTATAAAGTCCGCTTTGCAACTCTGCATCTATCTTCTCTCTTGCATTCATCAAGTTATACCCGGTCATATCCGGAGCTTCAATACGAAGTTCCCCACCATAAGTCACCCAAATCCGTCCCGGTTTGGGAGTCTTGCTTTCGATAACAATTACTCCATTTGCCGCACGCGAACCATAAATAGCCGTAGCTACCGCATCTTTCAACACAACGATGGAAGCAACACGGTCGGGATCCATATCAGCAAGTGTCTGTATACTGATTTCAAATCCGTCCATGATAAGCAGCGGTTGATTGGCATAGGTCTCATATTCGCCCTGAACTGCCAGCACATCATTACTGGCAGAATTTAAATCTACCGTAGCCTGTGCATTCAAATCCATATTTGCACCGCCACGCATACGCATATCAGGCAGATTATTCGGATTAGACCCCATATTGATATTATCCATGATACGAAGCCCGGGAGCGACAGCAGCTATCGCTTTAGCCACATTATTCGTACTATACTTTTTCAGTTCTTCACCCTTGATAGTAACAGCAGAACCAGTGAATCCCTCTTTCTTTCTATTAAACATACCTGTCACCACCACTTCATCGAGTGCTTTTGTATCAGACTTCATCACTACCGACATATAGGATGAAGGATTCAAGAACTGAGTCTCCAAACCTACATACGATATTCTAACCCGACTATCTTTCGAAACATTAGAAAGCTGAAAATTACCATTATTGTCCGTGATAGCCCTAATATTATTGGCATCTTCTACGATAATAGTGGCACCGATAACAGGAAGTCCGTCTTCCTCGGAAAAAACTTTTCCTTTTACTTGTGAAAAAAACTTTTTAGAATCCTCTTTTGTGATATTGATGAATTGTCCGTCAATGTGGTATTTCAACGGATTTTTCCCGATAATCACTTTCAATGCTTCATCGACTGTAGCTTTTTCTACTTTTCCGGTAGAAGTATAAGAACTGATTTCATCGTAGATAAAAAGAACTTTATATCCCGATACTTTTTCAAAACGTTTAAAAATAGAGGGTAATCCTTCATTTTTAAACTCCATTGTTATTTGCTTTTCCTTACCTGTTTGCGCTTCAACACGCCATGAATAGGCAAAAAGGAAAAACAAGAACAAGACAATGAACTTTTGTGCTTGATTCTTTTTCATAAGCCCGAATAGTTAAATAATATTTCATTCTTTTAATTATATACGAAGTTTAAAAAAGAATGGTTACCCTTAAAAGAATTTATTTTTCAGAAATATATATTTCTATTCAGATTTATGACTTTTTGCTCGTTTTTTATTCAATAATTAGTTTTCCTGTTTCAAAATGAGCATGTATCCTCTCCATTCGATTCAATAATTCAATCAAGTGAAAGATGTCTTGGTGACGATTTGCAAAGAAATGCATACGAAGATCCATAATTTTGCTATTGCGGAACTCAATATCTATATTATACCAACGCCCTATTTCTTTCATCATGTCAACCAGGGCAACATCGTCAAAATAGAAAAATCCTTCCTTCCAATATAAAAATGATTCAATGTCCACCTCGTTCACAGCAAACGTTCCGTCAGAAGAAAGCTGTGCACTTTGTCCCGGCATCATTTCAACACTATGAATTCCACAAGTATCGCTAACAGCCACTTTTCCTGTAATGAGCGTAACACGGACATCAATAGGAGAGTAGCTACGCACATTAAATTCCGTTCCTAATACGCGAACCTGTAGATTTCCACTTTTCACAATAAAAGGATGTTTTGCATCTTTAGTAACTTTAAAATAAGCTTCACCTTCCAAAGAGACGACTCTTTCTTTTCCTTTAAAAATCGTAGGGTAAGCTAATCGGCTGTCTGAATTCAAGAAGACTTCGGTTCCTTCGGATAAAACAACTTTGAATGTCTCTCCCCTGGGAATACTTAATCTATGTATCTGTACTTTCTGCTTTCCTACTTCCTTGGTTTCTGTCTGAAGAAGAGCACGACTATAATCTATTTCTTTAGAAGACAACTGTGCAGTAGAGGAAGACGAAAGAGATTCTACCACTTCTTTTAGTGGTTTTATTTCCTTCTCATCATTCACTTGTAAAGTGACTTCTTGGGCAACATGATTGGCTTGAAACACTTGAATGATTTCCGGTTGCGACGAAATCATCATTGCACGCAAAACTAAAATTATGACAACAGCTGCCGCTACACCTGTGATACTGGCCCACAACAGCATGCGTGTATTTTTTCTTCGATTGTTTTTAGAATGTTTATTATGAAAATCTGCCATTTCATTCCGGACATCAATTGCCAGCATATTTTGTTTTTTCTGCATCTCTATCACAATTTCTGCCAAATCAGAACATGCTTGCAAGCATTCCTCATCTTCTTTCAAATTATGTAATTGATCAGCAGTTATATGAGAACGATTCTCCATAATTTCCAGGAGTTCTTCTTCCGACTTGCTTATATTTATATTCTTTTCATCCATAAATAATGTATTCAATATATATATTTACGTTTTAAAGTCTATTCCGGTTACCCTCTTGACCCAATTCTTCGCGAAGAATACGCAAAGCCTTTACTATATTCTTATGAATAGCCGCAACACTTACATTCAATTCTTCGGCCACTTCTTTATATTTCTTATTATGAATATAGCATGCTTCCAATATATGATAATTATAAGGAGTCAACTTTTCCATAGCTTTACGAATACGCAAAACACGAGAATCAGAATGTTGCGAATCGCTTTCTATCATTTTATCAGTTAATTGCGAAGTAAACTCTACATATTCTTCATGGATATTTTGCTTGCGAAGATAGTCAATGCAACGTGTACGAATGATTGTATAAAGATAAGTTTTAGCCGTCGCCTCTTCTATCTTTTCATAATTACGCCACAAATACTCAAAAGCATCACTTACGATATCTCTGCATACCTCAGCGTCATTTATAAAATAATATGCAAAATATACAAACTGTGCATACCATTCATTAAACATTTTGTCAAAAGTAGCCCTGTCATCCATTTAATATCGTATTCTTCTATTATTTTTGGCAGACAAATATACATTAAAACTTAATACGCAGCTGCATTTGTACATCTCCTTTTTTATTTCCACAGATCAAATCATTGCCCGAACCGATCTCATTCCGATCTAAATAGACTGTTTCGCCAAACTTGGTTATGAACAACCAGTGCTTATTCAGTTCATATCTGAGACGGACGCTACAGCGAAATCCACGACCTTGGAAGGACGGTGTGTAGAACGTATAAAGCAATCCGCTTTCCGAAGCATATACGCGCGAATCATAATCCTCTGTAAAAAAGTAACTGCCCTGAACGTCAGCAAACAGCCTGGCCCAAGGCAGTTGGGAGGATATCATTTGTGTAACCTGATATCCTATATTAGCAGCTCTGTCCTGAGAATGAAAATGATTATAATCTAAAGTTGTACGACTGCTTAACACATCTCCTAAAGAATAGTTCAAACGATAACGAAGTTGATGGTGAAAAATAGGAAGTGTTAGTGATCCTTTACTACCTGTCCAATCCCGTTCTTTGCGTTTATAGCGGTACTTCAGATACATGGATAGATAGCTGCGTGGAGTGAAAGTGGCTTGAAGCAATCCGTCTGTTCCGCGAGAGGGTTTATTTACTCTGTATTTTTTCCACGGAAAAGAAAATAAATCGAATGAGGCGAAGAATTTCCAATAGGCAAAAGGAGAAGTCTCCATGCCGATATAATATCCCTGTTCATTTTGTGTCGTACTTCCTTCACCAAAAGAATGGGCAAACATGGCCCAATAGTTATAAGAATAAAACCGGTGTATCAACATGATTTGAGTGTTTTGAACCGGTGAATATTGCAAACGGTTCAAAGATGCCCAACCTTGTTTTCCTATGGCCGTCTCTCCTTGAAAAGAAAAACGATGCCAGCGATAAGCATAATCAATCCCCAGATTATAGAAGTTGTTTCCATGAAGATTGTATTTGGAATAGCCTGTTAATTCCGGTTCATAAGGTTGGTTGAAAAGGTAGTAAATACCGGTGATACCCAGTCGGATACGGTTGTGTTGATAACTCACGTTTCCACCTGTTAATTGCATGGTGAACAGGTTCTTTTTATCTGCTTCCTTTTGACTTCGATGTAGCCCGGTTTTATAGATAGAGGTGATTGCTCCATCAGTGATTACTCCATCTAATAAACGGTGTGAATAGAAACCGGAAAGATCCCAATCTTTAGATAAAGCAACAGTGGCAGCCACTCCCCGAAAATAATTGTATTCATCGCTGGAAGAGTGTTTCTTTATTCCGCCACTGCGATTGTTGAAGGAAGAGGCATAAATTGTTTTTCCCATCAGATAATCAGTGCTAATCACTAATCCTTGTCCGAAACTAAGCCGATAGTTACCAACAGCTAATGCTTTTAATCGTCCACAATCTTTTAATAACAGATAAAAGGAATAATAATCATAGCCGTAGCGATTGTGTAAAGCTCCAAAAGGTTCTCCAGCATCTTTTTCAGCAACGACTCCTGCATAGAGTCGGTCACTGTATCGGAAACTGTATTTCACAGAGTTATAAACAGAAGGTCCTAAATAGGTATGTTCATAACCTTTTCGCCTATAAAATGGTATATCAAAGCGAGTTAACAGCTCATTTTTTCCATATTTCGCTGCGCTTTTCAACAGACTTTTCCACCGAAAAGCAGGTTCATTGTTAATAGCTTTTATACAGACAAAAGGTAGTAAATACTGGATTGTTTGCCTATCCATCTCTTCTACCAGTTGAAGTTCATAGATGGTTTTCATCTGTCCGTGTATATAGATGTAGGCCAGCAAATGTTCAATCTGAATATCACTAAGGAAAGGAAACTGTTCGAGTTGTTCACGGGTAGCAACATTCAAATTAACTGGTTCCTGCATACGATTGGAAAGTTCTTCCAATTCATTTTCCCAATTAGGAGTATTAACAGAGTTATCAGTTCCGTTATTAACGGATAAATCTTCAAGAACATCTTCTAAAAGACTTTCAGAAAGGTTTTGAGCACTACAAGCAGGAATTATTAACAGGCTGTTTATAATACTTATCAACCGTAAAAGTTGAATAGTTTTCATCAATAAAATGGTTTATTCTTCCTGCTTTTTAACAGATAAGGCCGCAAAGATACTTTAAATAGGTTAACATCGAAGAGAAATGTCTGAATAATAAAATTTTAATTCTATTTTTGTATCGTGAAAAGAAGGCTTAACATAGTAGTAATGACGCTGTTTGCTATTGTTTGTTGTTCGTTGCGCCTGCAAGCTCAAGATAAACAAAGCATCAATGGATATTTGGTTCCGATGTGTATCTACAATGGAGATACCATTCCATGTGTCCAGTTAAGAACTGTGTATATTTTCCGTCCGTTGAAATTCAAAAATGAAAAGGAACGTCAGGAATATTACCGACTGATTCGCAATGTGAAAAAGGTATATCCTATCTCCAGAGAAATTAACCAGGCCATCATTGAAACTTACGAATATCTTCAGACTTTGCCCAATGAGAAAGCCCGCCAAAAACATATCAAACGGGTTGAAAAAGGATTGAAAGATCAATATACTCCCCGAATGAAAAAACTATCGTTTGCACAGGGGAAACTGTTGATTAAATTAATAGACCGCCAAAGCAATTCTACCAGTTATGAACTGGTGAAAGCATTTATGGGACCTTTCAAAGCGGGATTCTATCAGACTTTTGCTGCATTGTTCGGAGCCAGTTTAAAAAAAGAATATGATCCGCAAGGTGAGGACAAACTAACAGAACGTGTAGTGTTGATGGTGGAGAACGGACAAATCTAAAATCAATCGGCTTATAAGTTTATCAACCTCATAAACCAATTGATCACTACTCAACCATACTAGTTATCATTTCAAGAATTAACAAACTTCCTGTAAGGTATTAATTTCCGGTTTCTCAGAAGTTAATACTTGAGTTCCCAGCTATTAATATGTATCATATAGGCTGTTAATACCTGACAACTCAAGTATCAACAGCCTGAAAACGAACTATCAACAACTATAATAATAACTACCCAACACCCATAGAATCAACATGGCTCCATATAGTTATAAACAGAACATAGTTATTGATTATAAATGAATTAACTAAGCTATTAACTCGTTATAAACAACTTATTAACCAATCCTGTATTATGACTATTAGTGTAACTTTTTGAACAAATCCCAAATCACAATACCAGTAGTTACAGAAACATTCAACGAATGTTTTGTACCATATTGAGGAATCTCTATACAGCCATCCGAATGGTTAATAACCTCCTGCTGTACCCCTTTCACTTCGTTTCCCATAACGATAGCGTACTTCTTGGTTTTATCCAGCTGGAGTTCATCAAGCATGATGCTTCCTTCCGCCTGCTCTACAGAATAAACGATATACCCTTCATTTTTGAGGTTATCAACAGCATCAACAGCGTTATTAACATACTTCCAGTCGACAGTGAACTCTGCACCCAGCGCAGTCTTATGCATTTCAGGGTGCGGTGGGGTAGCTGTTATACCACACAGATAGATACATTCAATACGGAAAGCATCCGAAGTACGGAACACAGAACCTATATTATGCAAACTACGAATATCATCCAGCACTACCACCAGAGGCAGTTTTTCAACCTGTTTAAACTCTTCGGCACTGATACGGTTCAGCTCTGTTATTTTCAGTTTACGCATACGTCTTTTCTTTTATTATGTTCTTGTCCACAAAGGTAATTCTTTTCAGTTAACAAGGTGTTGATAACGGTTTAAAACCTGTCAAAACTATCGGCAAAGATTTTGAAAAATAATTCTTGCATTATTCAAAAGAAGATATAAGAGGCCTTCATTATGAACATTCCAAAAAACTAACCCAAAACTTTCTACACAGACATAAACATATTTTTCAGCACTTATCTGCCTGTTTATATCCATAAAGTTTTTAACTTTGCACTTTATCAACAGGGAGTTAATAGCAAACTTCCATTTGACGGCATTTAACGATGCTTTCATTGATAATGAAGCAAGTAGGATAGGATATCTTGCCCTTTATATCAGTTCATAACCGACTCATAAAGCAGAAGTATGGACTAATAACTTATCCGGCAAGAAAAATCGTATTTATTTGCTAACATTATTAACAGGCTATCATCACTAACAAAGGATTTTTTTTAAAAGGAAAGAAATAAGAATATTATTATGAATGAACTCATAAAGGCTATTAACGAGCTAAAGAAAGAAAAGAATGCAATCATTCTGGGCCACTACTACCAGAAGGGGGAAATACAAGACATCGCTGATTACGTTGGCGACAGTTTGGCATTGGCTCAATGGGCAGCCAAGACGGAAGCGGACATTATTGTGATGTGTGGCGTTCACTTTATGGGGGAAACGGCAAAAGTGCTTTGTCCGGACAAGAAAGTGTTGGTACCCGACATGGCGGCAGGTTGTTCGTTGGCGGACAGTTGTCCGGCAGATCAGTTTGCACAGTTTGTCGAAGAACACCCGGGATACACCGTTATTTCGTACGTCAACACAACAGCTACCGTGAAAGCAGTGACAGATGTGGTGGTGACTTCCACCAATGCGAAGCAGATCGTGGAAAGCTTCCCCAAAGATGAGAAAATAATCTTTGGTCCGGATAGGAATTTGGGTAATTATATCAACTCTGTTACGAACAGGAATATGCTTCTTTGGGACGGAGCTTGTCACGTGCACGAACAGTTCTCTGTTGAAAAGATTGTGGAATTGAAAGCGCAGCATCCCGAAGCATTGGTGTTGGCCCATCCCGAATGTAAGAGCACAGTTTTGAAACTGGCTGATGTGGTAGGATCTACAGCTGCTTTGTTGAAGTATGCCGTGAACCATCCGGAAAACACGTATATTGTGGCTACCGAATCGGGTATCTTGCATGAGATGCAGAAGAAGTGTCTGCAGACGACGTTTATTCCTGCTCCTCCGAACGATAGTACGTGTGGATGTAATGAGTGTAGCTTCATGCGGTTGAATACGTTAGAGAAGCTCTATGAGTGTCTGAAGAATGAAGCACCGGAAATTACGGTAGATCCGGAGGTGGCTAAGAAGGCAGTGAAGCCGATTCAACGAATGTTGGAGATTTCGGCTAAGTTGGGATTATAAAGAAATTTGGTTTTTATTATTGTTCTTGAATGAATAACAGTTAGAAACTGTCTTAAAATAATTCAATTCTTTAAAGATAAAAAAATCCTCCCAGTTTATTAACCGAGAGGATTTTTTATTGTTGATTATTGAATCAATTATTTTTTATTTGGATTCTTCCGAACTTTGAAGCATTTGGAACAACTTATCCAGTTTCGGAGCCATGATAATCTCCGTACGGCGATTCTTGCTTCTTCCTTCTATTGTTTCGTTATCATCAACAGGCATATATTCACCGCGGCCGCTAGGTTGAATCTGCAAAGGATTTACATTGTAATTCTTGATGAGGATACGAACTACGGAAGTGGCACGGATCACACTCAAATCCCAGTTATCCTTGAATTGTACAGTATTGATCGGTTTGTTGTCCGTATGTCCTTCGATAAATACGTCGATGTCCGTTTGTTTGTTCAGTACTTCGGCCAGTTTACCGAGAGCTTCCTCTCCACGTTTGTCCAGGCGGGCACTTCCTGACTGGAATAATAATTTGTCGGACATCGCTACATATACTTTTCCGTCTTTCTCGCGAACGGTCAGCTCGTCAGTACTAAAACCAAGTAATGCGTCTTTTACATTACTCAAGAGATTTTGTACCTTATCATTCTGCGCCTTAATCATGTCTTGCAATTCATTGATCGTGCGTTCTCTTTCGTTCAGCTCATTTTTCTTTTGGCTCAACAGCGCATTCAGTTTTTCCTGTTCAGTCATGTTGACATTCAACATACTCTGATACTGGCGGATACTGTTCCCCATCTTGGTCGTATCACGCAAGAGGTTTTTGACTTGTGTCGATAGCTGGTTACCAACTTCGCGGGAGTTATTCAACAACCCTTGCAGACTGTCTTTGCTTGCGGTGGCTGCCATCTCTGCAAGCATGAACTTCTTTTTTGTTACACACGAAGTACACAATAGGAGCGTAAGTAAAGTAAATAAAGTAATTTTCTTCATTGTGTTTTATATTTTAAGTGGGTATGTATAATCAGCTTTGCAGAAACTCACAAAGTTTCTGTACAGCCAGTGCACGATGGCTGATTTGGTTTTTTATATCATTTCCCAATTCGGCAAAAGTCCGGTCGTAACCTTCAGGCATGAATACAGGATCGTAGCCAAATCCGGAATCACCACGTTTTTCTTTGATTATTTCGCCTTTTATCACTCCTTCAAAGAGATACTCCTTTCCGTCCAGTATCAACGAAATAGCGGTACGGAATTGTGCTTTACGGTTTTCTTTTCCGTCCAGTTCGTGAAGAAGTTTGAGCATATTTGCCTGGGCGTCGTGTCCTTCACCTCCTGCATAGCGGGCGGAATAGACTCCGGGAGCTCCGTTCAAGGCTTCCACTTCCAATCCCGTATCATCGGCAAAACAATCCAGATGATAGTTTTTGTAGATATAGGAAGATTTTAATAACGCATTTCCTTCCAGTGTTTCAGCAGTTTCGGGAATATCCGTTTGGCAACCGATATCATTGAGACTTAATAATTCTACTTGATCTCCCAGGATAGCGGCTACTTCTTCTAGTTTATGAGCATTATTGGTAGCAAATACAAGTTTGCGTTTCATCATCTTATTTTTTGTTTTAACAGGGTTGTTCACTACTTATCAACCGGTTCTTATTTTACTTTCAGCTTATCGAATCCTTCGCCATACACACCGATAACGGAACTTTGAGAGATAAAAGCATTCGGATCAATGCGTTTTACCAAACGGAAAATTTCGAGTGACTGACGTTTCTTGGCAAGTACTACCAATACTTTCACATTGTTTTTACTGTACCATCCCGTACCGTCGAGTACCGTTACTCCCCGGTCGGCGTCTTTAATGATACGGTCGGCTATTTCATCATATTTCTTGGAGAAGATGAAGAATTGAACCGATTGACGAGCACTGTTGATAATCCAGTCGAGCACAACACCAATAATAAACAGGGTGACAAAACCGAAAATAACCCGGCGCCAATCATGAAATATAAAGTAACAGGAGCTGATAATGAATACATCACATATCATAATCATTCGTCCAAGTGATACATCTTTGTATTTATTGACGATGGCCGCGATAATATCTGTTCCGCCCGTACTTCCATTGTAGTTGAAAGTGATACCGAGGCCTACACCACACATGGCTGCACCGATAATACAAGCCATGAAGTCCTGTCCTGTACCAAGCAATAGCGGCTTGCCGTCCGGCGTCATATCCGGTGCTTCTACGTAATTGTTCACCACCAACTGGAATAACCAAAGCAGAAAAGTCAGCGTAAAAATAGCATAAGTGGTTTTTATACTAAATTTTGGACCTAATACCCGGATTGCGAAGGTCATCAGAACTGCATTAATGATGAAGTATGACCATTGGATTGGGAATCCTGTTGCATAATAGATAATAGCCCCGATACCGGTAGTTCCTCCGGTAGTTATCTGATAAGGTAACAGGAATGCAGCCCATCCCAAAGAATAGCTTATCAATCCGAGAGTGATGTAGATATAATCTTTCACTTCTCTCATTATTTCCGCTTTTGTCAGTTTATGCATGGATTTTAAGTTCAAGTATTAAGTAATAAGTATTAAGTATTAACCTGGCGGATATATTTGGAAAACGACTACGGATAATACTTAATACTTATTACTTAATACTTATTGTTTTATACTTAATACTTTAAATTACAATGTTTACAATCTTTTTCGGAACGACAATGATCTTTTTCGGAGTCTTGCCATCAATCCACTTTTGTGAACGTTCGTCGGCCAATACTGCGGCTTGGATAGTGTCCGAAGCTTCATCTGCTGCAAATTCCATATTGAAACGTGCCTTTCCGTTGAAAGAGATGGTATAGTTGATAGTATCTTCTTTCAGATATTCTTCGTTGTATGCAGGCCATTGGGCGTCGCATACGGAAGTTTCGTGTCCCAATACATCCCACAACTCTTCGCAGACATGTGGAGCGAAAGGAGCGAGAGTGATAACGAGCTGTTCCAGAATCTCTTTTTTGCTGCATTTCAGGTTGAAGAGTTCGTTTACGCAAATCATGAATGCGCTGATAGATGTATTGTAAGAGAACTGTTCAATATCACCAGTCACCTTCTTGATTAATTTATGAAGGCTCTTCAATTCTTCTTTTGTTGCAGGTTCGTCTGTCACCAGATATTCGTCCGTACGGCTGTAGAACAACGACCAGAATTTACGGATAAAACGGTGTACACCGTCGATTCCGTTTGTATCCCACGGTTTAGACTGTTCTACCGGGCCAAGGAACATTTCATACATACGAAGTGTATCCGCACCGTATTTCTCAACAATCATATCTGGATTGACTACATTGAACATAGATTTACTCATTTTTTCAACTGCCCATCCGCAAACATATTTTCCGTCTTCGAGGATAAATTCGGCTGTTTTATATTCAGGACGCCATGCTTTGAATGCTTCCAAATCCAAAATATCATTAGATACGATATTTACGTCTACATGGATAGGAGTAACTTCGTACTGATCTTTCAGGTTCAGTGAAACGAAAGTATTGGTGTCTTTGATACGATATACAAAGTTACTGCGACCTTGAATCATTCCTTGGTTTACTAACTTTTGGAATGGCTCTTCCATTACAGACACACCCATGTCATACAGGAATTTATTCCAAAAACGAGAATAAATCAAGTGGCCTGTTGCATGTTCGGTACCACCTACATATAGGTCTACATTTTTCCAGTACTGGTCAATTTTCGGATCAACTAATGCCTGATGATTATGCGGGTCCATGTAGCGGAGATAATAAGCCGAAGAACCGGCGAATCCCGGCATGGTGTTCAGTTCCAGTGGGAAGACGGTTACATGGTCGATCTTCTCATTTTCTACGACACATTTGTTTACTGTATCCCAAGCCCATTTAGTTGCGTGTCCCAATGGAGGCTCACCTGTTTCGGTAGGCAGGAATTTAGCGACTTCCGGAAGTTCCAGCGGCAGACTGGCTTCGTCAATCATATAGGGCATTCCGTCTTTGTAGTAAACAGGGAACGGCTCACCCCAGTAACGTTGGCGAGAGAAAATAGCGTCACGCAGACGGTAGTTCACTTTCACACGGCCCAGATTGTGCTCTTTTACATATTTCTTGGTTGTTTCTATCGCTTCTTTGATGGTCAGTCCGTTCAATGAAAGATCACAGTAAGGAGTGACATCAAGACGCGGAGAGTTGCAAACAATGCCTTCTTTTGCATCGAAACTTTCTTCGCTAACATCACAACCTTCTACCAACGGACGGATTTCCAATCCGAAATGTTTGGCAAATGCATAGTCGCGGCTATCATGAGCAGGTACAGCCATAATAGCTCCTGTTCCGTATCCGGCCAGTACGTAATCGCTGATCCATACAGGCACTGCTTCACCTGTGAACGGATTGATAGCATACGAACCACTGAACACACCGGTAACACTACGGTCGGCAATACGTTCGCGTTCCGTACGTTTTTTGGTACGATCGAGGTAGGCGTCTACTTCTGCTTTTTGTTCAGGAGTCGTTAACTGTGCCACCAATTCACTTTCCGGAGCCAATACCATAAAGGTAACACCGAACATGGTATCTGCACGAGTGGTGAAAATAGTGAATTCGAGGTCACTGTCTTTTACTTTGAATTGCACTTCAGCACCTTCCGAACGTCCGATCCAGTTTCTTTGGGTTTCTTTCAGAGAATCTGTCCATTCGATCGTGTCCAATCCATCAAGCAAGCGTTGTGCGTAAGCGGATACACGCAGACACCATTGGCGCATTTTCTTCTGGATAACAGGAAAACCGCCACGTTCGCTGACTCCGTCTACTACCTCGTCGTTAGCCAGTACAGTTCCTAATTCGGCACACCAGTTTACCATTGTTTCACCCAGATAAGCGATACGATAGTTCATCAAGATTTCCTGCTTTTCTTTTTCGCTTTTGGCGTTCCACTCTTCGGCAGTAAAGCTGATATCTTCGCTGCAAGCGGCATTGAGTCCTTCGTTTCCGTAGATGGCGAAGGCTTTTTCCAGTTCTTCGATAGGACGGGCTTCCTGTTCATCGTTACAATAATAGCTGTTGAACATTTTTTGGAAGGCCCATTGGGTCCAATGATAATATTCCGGGTCGCAAGTACGGATTTCACGGTTCCAGTCGAAAGAGAAACCTATTTTGTCCAACTGCTCGCGGTAGCGGTCGATATTGTTGACGGTAGTGATAGCAGGATGCTGTCCGGTCTGGATAGCATATTGTTCTGCCGGCAGACCGTAAGCGTCATATCCCATTGGGTTGAGTACATTGAAGCCCTGCAGTCGTTTGTAACGGGCGTAAATATCCGAAGCAATGTATCCCAGCGGATGACCTACGTGTAGACCAGCTCCTGATGGGTAAGGAAACATGTTTAGTACATAAAATTTTTGCTTCGAATCATCTTCCGTAACTTGGTAGGTTTTCTCTTCTACCCACCTTTTCTGCCACTTCTTTTCAATTTCTCTGAAATTGTACTCCATAGTGATAAAGTTTTTATTTATAGTGATTTATACTGTTATTTCTAATTCGAGGCACAAATTTACGTGTTTATTTTCAGATAACCACGCTTTCCCTATTGACTTTCTTCTTTTTATTTTGTATATTTGAGGTCAATAATGATAAAGAAATAACAATGAAATATATAAATTTTATTACATAAAGTTCAATAGGTTAATATGCGAATTGCATAACGAGGATAACGAATGGGCAAGAAACTGTGAAGGTTCTTGCCCATTTTTGTTGCAATAATTCTATTTTAGGTATTGAAAGTGTCAAAAAAGAGTTTATAATAAACTTGGATACCGTTTATAATAAACCTCTTTGTTATTTATTAAAAACTTGAATAGAGTTTATTCGATTTCGAGGCTTTCGTGTAAAGAAGAAAGAATGATTGCAATGAATAACCGGCATCTTCTTTTCTTCTTTAATAAATAATTTCTACAATATACTGAATGAGTGTATTGATTATATTATTTTACAATATGTCATTGTTTTGCCCGATAATCGATCATTCAACGTAAAAAGCTCCTGCTGTCTGTTCAATCAGTTCGGACTTATGAGTCAGTTCTCCGGATTGAATAGAAACCATCATTGAGTCAAAAAAAATGCAGAAATCGTCTGTCATATCATATAATTCTGTAATTTTGTTGTGCAAGCCCTGTAAAACTAAAACTGCATTTCCAAGTTAATCTTTTAATACTAAAAATACATATAAGTATGAAAATGAATCTTCATTGTTTTGCGAATCTTATCCCGATAATGATTCTCGCGCTTTTCTCGAATAGCGGACTGATAAACGCAACCGAAGTCGGAAAACGTACTGACGCATTGGAAGCATCAGCCTGGAACGAATCCAAATGGATTTCCGCAGTAGACGCTCCTGTAGTGAAAGGACATAATGACGGTCGCGCAGCCGATGGCGCGAGTTGGTTCGTGTCCACCGTGAAAAACGAACAGAAAATTGTCTCTGCCAAGTGGATGACCGCTGGACTGGGAGTTTATGAGTTGTATGTGAATGGGAAACCCGTAGGCGAGGAATTTCTGAAACCGGGCTTCACACACTATGCCAAGACCAAACGTTCTTTCACCTATGATATTACAGACATCATCCGTACCAAGCCAAACGCCGAGAATATGCTCTCCGTACAGGTGACGCCGGGATGGTGGGCTGACAAAATCATAACCCCTGGAGGATATGACGGCATGATAGGCAAGAAATGTGCCTTCCGTGGTGTACTGGAACTGACTTTTTCTGACGGAAGCAAAAAGCGTTACGGTACTGATCTTAAAAATTGGAAAGCCGGAATTGCCGGCCCAGTGAAACATGCTGGTATCTTTGACGGAGAAGAGTATGATGCACGCGAGTCGATGGGCTACGAATGCGTGGAGAAACTCTCCACGCCCGAAGAGAACACCGAATTCTCTGGCGATATCCTGCCTTCGGACGGAGCGGAAGTCTATCTGCGTACTGATCTCGCCCTCGCTCCTGTCAAAGCATACGTTTGGAAGAATGTAGAAGGAGCAAAGGAGAATGAGTTCGGTAAGGTAATTATTGCCCGTGAGTTCGCATCGGGTACGGAGATGACCGTAAGTCCGGGAGAGACGTTAGTGGTGGACTTCGGACAAAATTGTGCCGGCGTACCTTCTTTCGTATTCAAAGCTGCCGAGGGAACGGTGCTGACTTGCCTTCCTGCAGAGCTGCTCAATGACGGCAATGGTGCCAAGATTCGTGGGATGGACGGTCCGGAAGGAAGCTGCCATCGCGAAAACCTGCGCATCCCCCACACCGGTATCCGTCTGGATTACACCTTTGCTGGCGGAGATAACTATGTGGCCTATTATCCTCACTGCACCTTCTTTGGTTACCGCTACGTCTCCATAATTGCCACTGGGAATGTTGCCATCAAGTCGTTGAAGTCCATCCCCGTTACTTCCATCGCAAAGGAACTGGAGACCGGCACTATCACCACAGGCAACGACCTTGTGAACAAGCTCATCTCCAATACTTATTGGGGACAGCTATCCAACTACCTGTCCATACCCACCGACTGTCCGCAACGAGACGAGCGTCTGGGCTGGACAGCAGACACACAAGTGTTTGCAGAAACCGGTACGTTCTTTGCTAACACCATGAAGTTTTTCCATAAGTGGATGCGTGACATGCGCGACACCCAGAATAGTTTGGGCGGATTCCCCGGAGTGGCTCCCTTGGCACAATACGGTGATGAGAAAATGCGTTTGGGTTGGGCCGATGCCGGAATCATCGTGCCCTGGACGGTATGGAAGCAATTCGGTGACACGCAAATTATTGAGGAGAGCTGGAACGCCATGGACCTGTTTATGAACCACATCAACGACACCAAGTATAACCACGAGACTCTCTGCGGTGAGAACGGCAACTACCAATGGGCCGACTGGTTGAGCTACGAACCACTGGAAAGTTGTAGCGGACTGGCTTTCTCTCCCCAAGGTCCGCTTCCTGATGCCGTCAGCTATTGGAACTATTTGAGCGCTTCCTACTGGGTGATAGATGCTTTCATGATGCGGGATATGGCTGCCGCCACCGGTCGCGATGCCGCCAAGTACCAGCAAATGGCCGATTCGGCAAAGGCATACATCAAAGAGAACTTCCTCAACGAAGACGGCACCTTCAAAACCGCCATCCTCAACACCATGCAAACTCCTGCCTTGTTTGCCTTGAAGAACCAGCTTGTGGAAGGCGAAGCCAAAGCGAAGATGATAGACCGCCTGCGTGAAAACTTCGCACAGCACGATCTTTGCTTGCAGACCGGATTCTTGGGCACATCCATTCTCATGGCCACCCTCACGGAGAATGGCATGGAAGACATTGCCTATGAACTCCTCTTTCAACGTAAGAACCCAAGCTGGCTGTATTCTGTGGACAATGGAGCCACCACCATCTGGGAACGGTGGAACAGCTATATGATAGACAAAGGAATGGGACCGCGCGGCATGAACAGCTTCAATCATTATGCCTATGGATGCGTATGTGAATGGATTTGGGAAACCGTTGCCGGCATCGCAGCCGATCCTGCCACTCCCGGCTTTAAGCATATCATCATGAAGCCCATTCCAGACAAGCGGTTAGGACACGTGACTGCCGAATACCGTTCCGCCGCCGGACTCATCAAGAGTGCCTGGAAATACGAAGGAGATACCTGGATTTGGGAATTCACCATTCCTAAGGGTGTTACCGCTACCGTAACCCTTCCCGGAGAGATGAAGTCAAAGGAGTATGGAAGTGGAACTTACAAGGTGACCAAATAGTTCTTCATGTAAGAATTTGATAGTAAGGAGATGTATCGAAACTCTCTTTTAACGTGATTACCCTCATTACAGCTATTTGTGATGAGGGTAATTCTTCATTTTTACAATATATGGTTATATCTTGTCTTTCTCTTCTTTTTCTATCATCTCGTCGTAATATGTTATGCGTGCAGCACATTCTCGGATAGTCACTTCGCGCAGTACCTCTGTTCGTGCCAGCATATACTCGTATTCCTCTTTGTTGACGGTGAACAGCCGGTTGTATCGCGCTTCGATATATGCCCTGCATAATTTATCAAATGCTTTATTATCTTCGAAAGTATTGGTAGGAAACACATTAGCAAATCCTCGTGAACAGCTTCTGACCATCGCTCCCAGTACTTTTAATTCATGAGATTTAGGGCGAATTCCGTTATACACAAGCGTAAATGATTTGTAGAAGCGCTCGCAGGCTTGATGTAATAAGAAAGAACCTAATTTATAGTCTCCATCTTCATAGGCTAGTTCGCCATGTCTTAAGAATCCTTCTGCTAAAGGAAAACATTCTTCATATTCTTCCTCTGCATATTGCTTAATCTCCCGATACGGCAACTTTTCAGGTTTGCCAATATGAAACGTACCATTGTCATACAACAGAATTCCGTCTTTTATAATTTCATAAAAGAAATAATGCTTCCTTCTTATAGCTCTATTAATGGTCACTGGAGTTTCTACAATAATATTAGGCGGTGCCGGATGCCGCTTTCCTTCCATTCTTGTATCATATTTAGGAACGATCACCTCGCGCGCATGCCTCTCTGCTTTATTTGCGTCTCTCGTATCACATATCACCAGAATATCCAAATCACTTTGGTAGTAAGTAGTTACTCCACGTTCGTCGTATGTTTCATCCCAGATGACATATTTTCCCCGCGCATAACTTCCATACAAGATAATCATACGCACATTCGTAAGATTCGACAATATCAGCTCTTGCAACACCGCCAACTCTTCTTGCGTGCGTTTGGGCAAACGTTTTATTGATCTTTTCATATTGTTAGCCTATCTGTTAAACCTCTTCACATATCGGCATATCCATTCCTTTGTATACAACCACAATCTTATGAAGCTGTGTAGTGCCGACTGCTCTCTTTACCGTATCAGTGTCAGCATAGCGATTCGCTTGGGCAATAGCTTCCTGTCGCAGTTCTTCCACGCGGCTTTCGGGATCTTTATACTTGGCATACTTTAGTTCCACAATGTAGCTGTGCTTCATGTCTGAATAGATATCCAGTAGCGGACAGAGGAAAATGTCGACATAGCCTGCCTGTGTGTCCTGTTCGGAAATGGGACGGTAGAAACGGTTTTGTGCCGTCATGGCAAGCGTAAAGCCGTGGACAAAAAATTCACCTTTCTGCTTGTCACGCTGGGAGGTGTAGCGTTTCAGGCAGTCAGCAATATAACCGAAATAGGCTTTCCAGTCGCCATCGTAGGCAAGAGCGCTGGCAAGTTCGTTCTTTTCGTAACTACTGAAATTGAGTTCGGCTTCGTTATAGGTACTTAGCAGATAAGTGTAGATTTGTTCGCGGACTACCTGATTAGGAATGGTGAGTTTGGTCTTTCCTTTATACGTGCCACTAATGGTGAGCATACCGAAATAGTAGAGCAGGCTCACAAAGTTGTCGGGGTTGGTAATATTGACGGCAGGAAAACCTTTTTTCAGTTCTCCGGTGACGTAGCCTTCGCTCACCAATGTTTGTATGATGGAAGCATCATGGGCAAACTCTTTGTCCTTCCGGATGAGCATACGTAATTTTTCGTAATCGATACGGATATTGTCTTCTACCATATCCCGGGGGGCTTTGCCTCGTTGAATATAATTCTTGACGAAGTAGAGCACCATATTTGAGTTGTACATGGTGGTTTCGCCATAACATTCTTCCGCAAAGCAGTAGTTGTCATACCAGGGTTTCATTATTTCTATCAATTCGTCCACACTGTGGTTGAATGGACTGGTGGTAGAATAGTAAGTGAGCATTTGGCGCACTTCTTCTTCCGTGAAACCTATCATCTCGTTGAATTCCGGCGTGAGCGAGTAGTTGGTTCCGATGTTGAAACCGCTTGTGAGGTCGTCCATTGTCACGGGGCTTACACCGGTAATGAAACAACGCTCGATACTGGAATAAGTTCCAGCTTTAATTTTATTGAAGAAGGCGCGCAGATAACCTTCGCCATGTGTTTCGTCCGTATAGCGGTGCAGGCTTTCTATATCCGAGAGGATGGCATTGGTGAAATGGTCGTATTCGTCAATAAAAAGGTAAATACGTTGGTTGGTCTTATTACATTCTGTGAATAGGTATTCAAATTGTTCGACAGCTCCTTCTTTTTTGTCGAGTTCTTCCTTGATGCCTTTGGGGAGATAGTCGGCGTAAATATCACAGAAATAGTCGAACATTGTTTGGCAATGCGCATCCAGTCCTTTGCGATAGTTGTGTAGTTCGCCTACTATTCCGGAGAAGTTGAGGTATAGTACCAGATAGCTGTTCCGATCGCGCGTAGGGTGCTTTCCGATGTAAAGGTCGCCAAACAGGGCATCGAACTTATCCTTGGCAAGTATATCATAATAGTGCTGCAACATATTTACTGTGAGGCTTTTGCCGAAACGGCGCGGACGAATAAAGAAGAAAAACTTGTCCGCCTCTTCTATCATGGGTATAAACCGGGTTTTGTCTACATAATAACAGTCGTCGCGGCGGATTACTGCAAAGTTCATCATGCCGTATGGGATACGTTTCCTGTCCGGTGCTATATATTTTTCCATAACTTATACCTTATTTTAGGAACTTTCTTTGAACATAAACAAAGGTACGGGCTTTTTGTTACTTCTCCAAACAAACATTCCATAACTTCTCGCTATCTTTGCACTCTATTAAACAAACATCACCACCATTATGGAATTGAAGCATGGATATTACCATCTGATTGCGATACTTGTAGTTGCTATCTGGGGATTGACTTTCATATCAACCAAAGTATTGATTAATCACGGACTGACCCCACAGGAGATATTCTTCTATCGTTTTCTTATTGCCTATCTGGGCATTTGGGTGATTTCTCCCAAACGTCTGTTTACGAGTAATTGGAAAGACGAACTTTGGTTGATGGCAGGAGGTTTTTTCGGTGGTTCACTCTATTTCTTTACAGAGAATACAGCTTTGGGAATTACGCAAGCATCCAATGTCGCTTTCATCATTTGCACAGCTCCCTTGCTTACTACCATTCTTTCCCTTCTCTTTTATAAGAGTGAAAAAGCCACCAAAGGTTTGATTTATGGTTCCATATTAGCTTTAATCGGGGTGGGACTGGTGGTCTTTAACGGTAGTTTTGTACTCAAATTATCTCCGGTAGGGGATTTGCTCACTTTACTTGCCGCCCTGTCGTGGGCATTTTATAGTTTGGTGATAAAGAAAATGACAGGGCGTTACCCCACAGTATTTATCACCCGCAAAATATTCTTTTATGGAGTATTAACCATACTTCCCGCCTTTTTTCTTCATCCGTTACAACCTGATTTCGATGTACTTTTAAAACCGGTTGTATTATCTAATCTCTTATTTTTGGCCGTCCTGGCATCCTTGGTTTGTTATGTCCTCTGGAATGTGGTATTGAAACAGTTGGGAACCGTTAGAGCCTCCAATTATATCTATCTCAATCCGTTGGTAACTATGGTAGCTTCGGTTATCATTCTCCACGAAAAAATCACGTGGATTACATTATTGGGAGCAGGTTGCATTATTTTTGGAGTCTATCAGGCAGAAAAGAAATAAATAGGTAAAAACACACAAGAAATAACAAATACAAGAATGACAAAAAGAAAAAAGAAGCGCATCAGCGAAAAGATGCGGAGATACAATCTCAGCTTACAGCGTCCCCAAGAGGAATTCCGTCGGCGTGTGATAGAGTGGGAGAGAATGAGGAAAGAAAGGGAACCGGAAGAAAGGAGGAAAGAACGGCGGAGAAAATGGAAGAAATGGCTTGGATTAGCCGATTTTACTGAATATGACGGTCCGTTTCCCATTTTTATATGTGCAGTATTATTTTTAGTGATTTTTTTAAGTGGAATAAGTTTATGTGTTTTAGGATTGTTCAAGGATCCATATAAAATTCAAATAATGCCCATCTTGCAAGGTCTACTTTTAACCATTTGGGGTGCGAGGGCTTTGATCATCTTTTATCCTATTCTAAAAGTAGTCATAATCGCTTTATTTAAAGATAGAAAAAAGTAGGGGTATTCTCAAAATAAAGAAATACGGCAATTGCTTCATTGCGAATTATATGGATTACTTTGATGGGGCAGCTTGTATTATAATTGGGTGTTTATCTGGCAGAAAAGAAATAAGAAAGAATTTTTTCTATATGCAAATAAGAAATTCTTTCTTATTTCAGTTTGAATGACAGATCTGTTTTATATCTTATTTAGCGAGTAATTGGAGAATTTTATTACTAACATCGCTGTTTTCCTGAACACCGCCAAAAAGCTTGGATTGTGGACCGTATGCAAACAGTGGAACCATGATTGGTGTATGTCCTTTAGATACAAACATTGCTTTCATTTTGCCTTCTTTTATGTTTCCGTCACGTAAAGCTAATGCTCCGGTTTCATGATCAGCTGAAATAATCACTAATGTATTTCCATCTTTTTCTGCAAATCTGATAGCAGCTTCTACCGCCTTATCAAAGTCCAATACTTCACGGACAACTGCCGAATAATCATTGCTGTGCGCACTTTTATCTATTCGGGCACCTTCTACCATTAAGAAGAAACCGTTAGTACTCCTGCTCGAAAGATAGTCAATAGCCATTTGGGTGGTAGACGGAAGGAAATCTCCCCGGTTTTCGTTTACAGAAGCTGTTTTGCTTTTTGTGGGTAAGTATCCCAGTTTTTTAGATTTCTTGATGGCTTTGTCATTCGGTTCTTCTATGATGGTAAACTCTTTTTTGATTTCCTTTTGAACGTTTGGTGCTTGTTTTTCAAATAGTTCATAACTACCGGCAGAAAAGAATGTCAGCTTACTGTTAGGAAGATCTGCCCAAATTTCTTTAGACATTCCACGTTCCGGTTGGTGAGCAAAGAAAGCAGCAGGAGTAGCTCCGTCGAGATTGTCAGTGGTTACGATTCCTGAAATGTAGCCATAGCCGGATAACTTCTCCGGTAAGTTGGGAATAACTTGGTTATTTTCATCCATTCCGAGTGCTCCGTTTTTAGTTTTTTTTCCGGTTGAGTAAGCAGTTCCGGAAGCAGCTGAATCTGTTGTAAACTTGTTGGCGGATTGCGTTCTGACGAAACCGCATGTTTTTAAATTAGTGATAGTAAGCTGTCCTTGATTGGCATACATTCCTGAACAGATATGTGCCAGTCCCATGCCGTCTCCTATCATTAAGATGACATTCTTCACCGGTCTGTCGGTAGCATCCATTTCAAATGAAGGGACATACGAACTTTGTGGATTTTCGTTCTTAAAATCTCCTTTGACGATTTCTTGTGCTGATAGATTATAGCAAAAGAATAAGGAGAGAATAAATAAGTGAGTTTTAAATTTTACATTCATGGCTAATATGTTTTTAATTCGAAGTAAGTAATTCGGATATGTTGACTGTATCGTATGGCTTTTCTCCAAATGCGGCATAATATTCTAATTGCATCCTCTTGGCATTATCTTGTCGGAATACATGCCAGCATCTTTCGTTTACCGGAATCACAAGCTCGTGTAACATGACAAACTTGTAAGTTGCTTTCGAACCGGCTAGTGACTTTTCTAATTGTTGTAGCCCTTCCGGATTCCGATCCCATGGATCATAACACACAAATAATACATCATCAAGAGTAGTAGTGTAATTGGCTGATTGTAATGATGGATGTCCTGCCAACCTTGCCATATTGGGTAAGTATACTTTTTCAAAAGCTTCTTTAGCCCCTGGTCCTGTGATATCATGATTACCTTTAGTCATAATGAAAGGTACTTTCAGATTCATTTTGTTGACAGCCTTAAAGGCACTGTTAGCCATCTGTATTGCTTTTTGTGGAGAACCGGCCAATCCTTCTGACAAGTCCCCCATTTGCAGAACGGCTTTTATTGACGGCTGGTGTTTTTGAACTTGCCCGCTGATTATCCGGGAGAATTCCGGCCATGTATTTTTCGTGAATACTGAATATTCTTTGGTAACTTGGCGCAGATCATCCGGTTTGGTGGATAACCATTCCATATCGTGATCTTCCAATAAATCATAGTGTATATCTCCCAACAAGAGAAATGAAACTTCTTTTTCATTTTGCTCTTGGGAGTATGATTGCAGAGAAGTCAAAAGCGATAAAAGGACAAATAATATTTTATTCATATTCTGTTATTTATTCATTTCAAAAGAAGGGGGTACACTGTCTGCCGCCCAATTCTTATTGGGAGTGTTTCCCATTGTAAATTCCAGTTTGCCGCCATTCATCAGTTCTTTATGTTCGAACCAGGATTGGTTCCAATCTTTGCCATTTAATTTGGCTGATTGGATATATTTATTTGTCGGCGAATAGTTGTGCGCAATGACTTCGAATGATTTGCCGGCTCCTGTTTCAATAACTGCTCTTTCGAACATAGGAGTTCCGATGACATAAATAGGCAAACCAGGAGTAATAGGATAGAAACCTAGCATGGAGAAGACTACAAATGCTGACATTCCTCCGCCATCTTCATCGCCCGGGAGTCCCATCAGGTCATTTCTAAACCATTCATCGAGCAATGTCCTTACTCTTTTTTGAGTTCTCCAGGGCTCTCCTATATAGTTGTACAGATAAGGAATGTGCATACTGGGTTCATTAGCCATTGAAAATTGACCTACATTACCCGTATGATCCGGTAATTGTGCATAAAATACATATTTGGCTTCGCCCAATGGGGTGTTATACATCGTTTCAAGATTATTTCTGAATGCTTCTTTCCCTCCCATCAGTTCAATTAAATCAGCAATATTATGGGGAACATCCCATCGGTATATCCAACCGTTATTTTCGCCGTATGCTTCACGAGCACCTAATCCACCGGCAGTGGCATAATCAAAGGGTTCTATGAATTCGCCTTTTGCATTTTTGGGATGGAAGAATTTTGTTTCAGGATTGAAAATATTCCGATAGTTTTTACTCCCTTGTAGAAAGTAGTTATAGTCTTTCTCATACCCAAGTTGTTTGGCTATTTGTGCCAGACACCATTCATCGTAAGACGTACCTAGAGTGACGGCTACTGGTTGGCGTTTTTCAAATGGGTGTACTTCGTCAGCTGTTTCTTGTTCTCCCGGTGCCAATGCCGGTAAATATCCGTTTTCCCAATAGAATTTTGTGATTTCACCTCCCTTTATGCCTGACCACGGGGCTAACGTTTTTTCTGTAATACCAAGTTTGCAGGCTTCGTAAGCAGCTGATAAATCAAAGTTACGGATTCCTTTTATATATGAATCAATAACAGTGGCTACACCGTGATTGGAATTCATTCTACGGCTGTCTCCCGTAACTTCAGGAAATGTAGGCATCCAGTTATGTTCCATTTGCTGTGCCATTCTGATAAAAGACTGAATCATGTCAGCTTCCATTTGTGGTTCGATGATAACACGTAAGGGGTGGACTGCTCTATACGTGTCCCAAATCCAATCGTCAGTGTAAAATGGGACAGAATCTTTGTGGATACTATTGTCGAAAGCACTGTAATAGCGGTTGTCTTCCGAAAGGCAAATCATCCGTTCGTAAGTCCGGTAGAGGGAAGTATAGAATATTGCTTTTGCATTTTCGTCTATTCCTTCCACTTTGATTTTACTTAATGTTTGGTTCCAGATGTTTTTGGCAATGTTCATCTGGTTTTCTACATCATAATCTTTTATTTCCCGCTGTAGATTGGCTTTTGCTTGCTTTTCATCAATGAAGGAAATGCCGTAGCGAACTTTGATTGTTTTTATATCTGTTGAATATAAGAGAGCGATACCCACGTTCTTGCCTTTTATGGCAGTGTGGCTGTGATTTATTTCTTCTTTGCTGACAGTCATCGTTTTTTCCGGCAGTGCGGAAGTCTCCATATAAACATATACTTTGGTTTGATGATCTATGTTCTGATAACCGGAAATGGTATTCTCCGTAGTTTTAAGCTCACCATTGGTGGTACTAAGTATTAAATATGGAGCATCGTTTTTCCGGAAACTTAGTTCATAGATTCCTGCCTGGTGGGAAGGAGCGAATTTAGTGGAAACCTCTTCTTCTTCAAAATAGGAAGAATAGAAATAGGGTTTTATCACTTCATTATCATAACAATAGTAATATACCGGTTGTAATCCGCTCTCTGCTCCCTGATAGAAAGACAGGCTGAATGCAGACTTTCCCCGATGCGAGGTAACAATGACCGGTAAGCCTTTTATTTTATCAGAAGTGTAATCTGCTCTTTCCGGATAGATGCGGAGCATACTATTGGGAAGATGGACAGTTGGGTAAGTAGGAACTAACAAATGACTGATATTCCCCATATAAGGATTTACATAGTCAATCGGAGTTGACACTACCTCTTGCTTGTTGCTGCATCCATTGACGATTAAAATCATTAACAGTACTAACGGAATGAATTTTCTCTTGTACATAAACAGATTTTTTTATTTTTCGATGGTTTTAATTAGATTTGCTGTAAATATAGGATAGTTTGATTAATGAAAACTTAATGTAACCTTAAAATCTATCTTCTACAAATATTTTTTTTGTAAAGTCTCGCCATTAAGAGAATATTAATCTAATATTAATCACCATAAAATATCTTTGGTTCATCTTTAATGCATTAATCAATACTGTATTCTTTAATTTAATAATTAAGTATTATGAAAAACTACTTCCTATTCTTATTCTTTTTAGTAATAAGTGTATCGGGTTATGCGCAAGGAAAGCGTATAACGGGTAAAGTGACAGATGCTGCGGATGGAATGCCTATCATAGGAGCTACGGTGGTAGCTGTTGATCCGGATGGTAAGACGAACGCTAAATCGGTAGGTACAATTACTGATATAAATGGTACGTTTACACTTCATGTGCCTAATGGATGTCAAGAATTGAAATTTTCGTATGTCGGAATGGAGACGAAAACGGCTAAAATTACCGGTTTGACTCATATCAATGTATCTTTGGCCAGCACGGCGAAGGCTCTTGATGAAGTGGTTGTTACCGCTCTCGGAGTGACGCGTGAAGCTAAGAGTCTTAATTATTCACGGCAGAGTGTAAATGCGGAAGCCTTGGCAGAAAATAGTAGTGGCAATCTGATATCTTCTCTTTCCGGTAAGGTGGCGGGGGTTACCATTACTCCTCCGGGAACGAGCAATGGTAGTGCGCGTATTGTCATTCGCGGAACAAGCTCACTGACTGAAAACTCACAGCCCGTATTCGTGATTGATGGTATGATTATTGAAAACGAACCGGGTGATACAAGTGTGACCGTTGATGGTGGTACA
Source organism: Bacteroides xylanisolvens (assembly GCF_018289135.1). NCBI lineage: Bacteria > Pseudomonadati > Bacteroidota > Bacteroidia > Bacteroidales > Bacteroidaceae > Bacteroides > Bacteroides xylanisolvens. The sequence continues at coordinate 4,524,644 of NZ_CP072216.1, read as the reverse complement.
GGTTCTACCGACCTTGGTAATCCGGTAGCGGATATCAATCCGGATGATATTGAAAGCATTGAAATCCTGAAAGGACCGAATGCAGCTGCACTTTATGGTTCGCGTGCAGCACAGGGAGTTGTATTGGTAACCACTAAACGTTCGAGCACATTCGAAAAAACAAAAGTATCTTATAGCGGAAATTTTCAATTTGAAAAAGTGAACCAGTTTTTAGATTATCAGAATGGTTGGGGAACGGGAGAGAACTCTTATTTGCTTGACCACAAACTGACGCTTCAACCTAATGGTAACAGATTACAAACAGATTTACCGAATTTCAGTGGTTATAATTCTTCTGCAGGTGCTAAATTGCGTAGCTGGGGAGCGCCTTTGTGGGATCAGGTTATCTATGGACATGACGGTGTACTTACTACTCATTCTTCACATCCGGACAATGTGAAGGATTTCTACGAAACCGCCCATCGGTACACACATACATTGGCTGTGGAAGGTGGTTCGAAAAAGAATAATTATCGCGTATCGTATACGAGAAGTAAGGGTAATAGTGTAGTACACGGTATCAATGAAAGCTTTAAAGATATATTCAATCTCCGGTTGATGAATACGATTACCAAATGGATGACTTTAGATTCTAAAATGACTTACTCACATGAAAAGGTAGACAATCGTCAATATATGAATGGTTCGGATAAGAATCCTATATATGCGTTTGTTACTCTTCCCCGTTCGCTTTCTATTGATGTATTGAAACATTATAAGGATGAAAATGGAAATGAAATGATTCCGATTGGTGAACGTGGTTATAATCCGTATTGGAATATTTATGAAAATACGAACTCTGACACGCGTGACAGAGTGAGCGGATCGATGAATCTGGAAGTAAAATTACTTCCGGGCTTGAAGGCGGTAGGTAAAGCCGGACTGGATGCTTATTGGTGGAAAGGAATGGAGTTCTTTAATCTGGGTGCACGTAGTGATGTGGACGGTGGTATGAAGAACTGGATCAATAACAGTACTTCTACTAACTTTGAAGCTTTATTGATGTATAATAAAACATTTCATAAAATATCAGTCAATGCCATTGCCGGTATTAGCCGATATGAACGCAACTCGGAGAAAAGAACGGAAAGCGTGAATAGCATATTGGTTCCTGATTTCAAGAATATTTCTAACTCGAATGAGTATCCTAGTGCCACTCAACTGCAATCTAAGAAGATAATCCGTTCTGCTTATGGCTCGGTGTCATTAGGTTACAATAGTTATGTTTATTTAGATGTAACGGCCCGCAATGACTGGTCGTCTACTTTACCACTGGATAATTGCTCTTATTTTTATCCTTCTTTTGGTGCTACGTTTATTTTTACCGATGCATTTAAGATCAAATCACCTATCTTGTCGTTCGGTAAGATTCGTGCTTCTTTTGCTTATGCCGGTTCTGACACAGATCCATATCGGATTAATCAGACCTATAAGTTGGGTAGCATTTATAATGGTTCACCTTTGCAAACCATTAGTACAACTTTAAATAATGATCAACTTTTGCCGGAACGTAACCGTTCTTTGGAACTTGGAGCTGATCTCCGCTTTTTCCATAATCGTTTGGGTGTAGATGTAACTTATTATCGTTCTGATGCCTATGACTTGATAACGAAAGTCGCTTTGCCGGTGCCTAGCGGTTATAGTTTTAAATTCTTGAATACAGGTCATGTACGTAATCAAGGATGGGAAGTTGTGTTGTCTGCTACTCCGGTCAAGACCAAATTGTTTGAATGGAATGCAAATATTAACTGGGCGCGTAATCGGTCGAAAGTAATTAAGGTAGTGGACGGAAATCCTAATGTGCAATTATTGAAATCAAGTAATGTCAGTATCATGTTGGAAGAAGGCATGCCTTATGGAGTCATTCGGGGACGTGCTTGGAAACGTGATGACCAGGGACGTAAATTAGTCGATTCTTCAGGTAAAATATTGGTAACGGATAATACGCAATATTTAGGCTGTGCCGAGCCGAAATGGACGGGAAGTTTTGGAAGCAATTTCAGAATCCAGAATTTTACAGTTAGTTTCCTGTTTGATGCACGTATTGGAGGAACTCTTTATTCGGGAACATGGAATAGAGCGACAACAGCCGGTGTGGTTGCCGAATCTGCCGAAGGACGTGAAGGCTATTATTTGAGTAATGTGATCTATGGTGAGAGTAGTGCGAAGGCAACTTCCGGTTATCAATATCCGGATGCTTATTTTGAAGATGGAACGCCTTGTCTCTTGTTTGTCAAACCTAATAACCGCTATGCTAGTTTTGATGAAAGATCTGTATTTGATGCTTCCTACATTAAATTCCGTGAACTTTCTGTTGCCTACAGTCTTCCGAAGTCTATCCTAAAGAAATTACCGATTAGTGGTCTACGACTGGCTGTGGTAGGACGTAATTTGGCTATTCTTCATCAAAACACTCCTAAAGGCATAGATCCGGAGGCTTCTTCTTCATCAGGAAATGCTCAAGGTATAGAATATGGAGGAATGCCGCCCGTATCTTCTGTCGGATTTGATATTAAACTAACCTTCTAAAGATAGAATATTATGAAACAGATTAAAATATTATTAGCCGGTTTTGCTGCAATGGCCATTTCTTTCGTTTCGTGTACGAATGACTTTGAATCTGCCAATGCCAATCCCAATGAACTGAATGAAATTAATCCTGAATATTTGTTCAATACGAGTTCTTATTATACACTGAATGCTTTTTGCGGAAGCATGAAAAAAGTGTTGTTGGCCAACTATAGCCATTATTATGGTGGAGCTACCGGTGGACAGGTACAAAGGTATGGAAATCAAGGTTCAACCAATGATTCATATTGGAAGAATGTATATAATTATGCTATTTTTCCTGTTCACTTTATACAAACGCAAATGGAAAATGACGAGCAATATCACAATCGTGTACTTATTGCTAAAATATGGGAAAACTATCTTTTCTCACAAGCAGTTTCTATTTGGGGAGGTATTCCTAAAAGTCAGGCATTTAATGCCGGCGAGAGAGTGCCTTACGATAAGGAATCGGATATTTATTATGCTATGCTGAATGATTTGAAAGCATGTGCCGACGGGTTGAAGATGGATGGAGATGTTTATAAAGCAGACCCTATTTTTCCTTCAGGACAGAAATCCAGCGACTTATTGAAATGGAAGAAGTTTGCCAATTCACTACGTTTGCGTTTGGCCGTTCGTATTTGTAATGCTGACCGTTCGAAAGCGACTGAAGTGATTGATGAACTTATGGAAAATGAACAGAACTTGATGACAAGTAATGAAGATAATTGTCTGTTGCAATGGGGGGATAACGCAGATACAAGAAATTATTTTTATGATTATCTGGTCATCAACCGTGAAAGTAATTTGGATAAGCTTCACTCTGCCGGCGAATCGATTCTGATGTATATGGCTCCCTATGCTGATCCGCGGTTGGAGAAATTTTTCACTCCTGCCAATGCTGCTTCTATGCCTGATAATTTCCATTGGGCACCTTATTGGGGACAACCGAAAGTTTCTAATTTGCCTTCGGGAGTCAGCTTGTCTCCCAACCCGCACAGTGGAAAGACGGCAGATGATTACTCTCAATTACAGGATAAATTCACGGAGCAGAGTTATGCAGAAGTAATTATGAATTATGCAGAAGTGTGCCTGTTGAAAAGTGAATTGGTTCATAAAGGTTTGGGAAGTGGTTCGCAAACAGCCGAGGCTTATTACAATGCGGGTGTGAACGCTTCGATGGCTCAATATGGCGTAGACGGTGGAAAAGTAAATAATTATCTTCAGACTCCGGGAATTAAATGGAATACATTGACAGATCTCACAGTCACAGAAGAAGGTGAAGATTATTATAAAGATTTTATCGGCATTGTATCTTCTGCTATTACATCTGATGAACCTGATCCTATTTATCGTCAGATTATCATGCAGCAATATATAGCTATGTTTTATCAATCGTTGGATGCGTGGACACTGATTCGCCGTAGCCAAGTATTGGAATTTCCGCCGCATTTCTCGCCGGAAACCGGATATGGCGCTGTGAATGCCGGCACCAAGGATAATCCTTATGCTTATATTCCACAGCGATTGGTATATCCCGATAGCGAGAAAACAAACAATGAATATGAATTGACGAAAGGTATTGCAAATCTCGATGGTGGACAAGATGCAATGTCGACTAAGTTATGGTTTGCATTGCCCACTAAGACTAACCCTTATTTGACGAATAATTAAAAAATGAAGGATATGAAAAAGATAACTATTATATTGCTCGGATTCATCGCTTTGTTAGCTGTATCTTGTGATAAAGACGATCATTTGGCTCCTGATAAGAGCAAATATGTGTATGATATACCACAGACGGATTTACCTGTGGATGCGATAGTCGGTGCTTATTATACCAATATAACTTCCTCTTCCAGCTGGTTAAAGTCCGGTAAGAAAATATATGCCGGTACTCCTTTGTTGGGTGAATATTTGTCTACAACCAGTGGCGTGTTACAGCAACAGCTTGCTTGGGCGGATGAGGCTGCCTTGGACTTTCTGATAGTTACTTGGGATGCTGCTTCAGCAGATAATACATTGATTACCAACTTTAAGTCTGTACGTACGGCAACCAATGCAAAAGTCCGCTTAGTGATCAATTATAACACCAAACATCTGAAAGTATCTAATGACAAACCGCTTCAAGAGGAAGAGAATTTGAATAAGATGATCAATGACTTTACGAATACTTTAGTGCCTTTATTTAATGATGAGGCCTATTATAAAATGAACGGAAGACCGGTTATTCTAATAACTCCGTCTAACCTTTCTTCTTCTGCATTGAAGAGTATTGATTATTCTTTGGTCATCCCGGCATTAAAGAAGGCTGTATCAGAATTGGGGTATGATCTTTATACGATTGGAGAATTTACTACCGGTTGGGTAGCTCCGGTGAATTATGAGGAACATCAGATTGCTTCTTTTGATGGAGTGACAGTGAACGACTGGTCAACGAATATGTATGACCGTTATTATGCCTTTTTCAGTTTTGTTGATTTGAATTGGGCCAATTGGAAGACTACAATATCCAAATGGAATACAGACTTTGTTCCTTGTATCTTTCCTTCTTATAATGACCGTATCAATTCAACTTCAAGTTATAAATATACTTTCGGGCAAGATGGAGAGACTACTGATTATATTAATTTCTGTAATGTAGCTAAACGGAATATCGGAAGTAAAAACATTGTGTTAGTCAATTCATGGAATAATTACCAGAAAGGAACGAATTTGGAACCGACAGAGGAAAACAAATCAGAATTTCTGAAGATAACCAGAAATCAATTTAAGAAGTAATAGTTATTAATAACGGGATACGATGTATCAGGCAGATCGTCGTATCTCGTGATAACAATAAATAATTTATGAGAAAGAAAATAATATCGGTCGTTTGTTTTCTCTTGGCTGTTTTTGTATCTCATGGGATAGCTGCGGATTCTGCTCCCTTTTTCTTTTTGCAATTAAGTGATCCCCAGTTTGGCTTCATGGATAATAATAAGAGTATTTCGGCAGAAACAGAGGCTATGAATAAGGCTGTGACAGCTATTAATCAGTTAAAACCTCCGTTTGTGGTGATAACCGGTGATTTTGTAAATAATTCGAAGAGTAAGGAACAGATTGCTGCTTATAAGTCGATGATTGCTCAAATAGACTCTTCAGTAAAGGTTTATATGATTCCGGGAAATCACGATATAGGTAAGGTCAGCCGGGCTTCTATAGATAATTATAAAAAGAACTACGGAGAAACTCATTTTTCATTCAGGTATGGTGATTGTGCATTTATAGGTATTGATTCAAATATAATAAAAGAAGAGGACAAGGAGAGGGAAGAAGTTCAATTTAAGTGGCTGGAACAGGAATTACAGAAAACGAAGGATGCCAGATTCAAGTTTGTTTTTACCCATTGCTCTGTTTTTCTAAAGCGGATGGATGAACCTGTGAATTATTCGAATTTCTCTTTGCCTATGCGAGAGAAATATGTGCGTTTGTTTCAGAAATATGGAGTAAACGCAATATTTGCAGGGCATTTACATAACAATGCTTATGGAAAGGTGGACGATATGGAAATGATAACGATAGGTCCGGTAGGAAAGGTGCTGGGGACAGGGTATCAAGGGATGAATCTTGTGAAAGTATATCCGGATCGGTTTATCAGTGAATTTATTGCCTTAAATCAATTTCCTAAAGAGGTGCTGATGTCTGATCCGGCGGCAAAAACAACGGAGTCGATGAGTCGTGTCCGTTTCAAATCAATAAAGAATTTAGTGATGGCAGGGTATCAGGGGTGGTTTAATACTCCTGAAGACGGTGCTGGTTTGGGTTGGAAACATTTTGAAAAAGAAAAAGAGTTCAAACTGGGCAAGTGTACCATTGATCTTTGGCCGGATGTTTCTGAATATGAGAAAACCTATGAAACGGCTTTTAAGTTACCTGATGAGACACCAGCAAAGGTTTTTAGTTCGTATGATGCTTCTACTACAGATCTGCATTTTAAATGGATGAAGCAATATGGAATTGACGGGGTATTTATGCAACGTTTTGTTGTTTCTATACGAAATCAGAAAGGGAAGGATAATTATAATAAGATACTGAATAATGCTGTTCTTTCGGCAGAAAAGTATGACCGGGCAATTTGCCTGATGTATGACCTTTCCGGTATGGAAGCCGGTGAAGAAGATATATTGATATGTGACTGGAAAGAGCTGTGTGAGAAGTATAAACTAGTTTCCCGGAACAACAATCATTATGTTTATCATCATGGTAAACCGTTAGTTGCTGTTTGGGGAATAGGGTTTAATGATCGCCGTAAATATGGATATGAGCAGGTAAAGAAAATCATTGATTTCCTGAAGAGTGAAGGTTGTTCCATATTGGTAGGTGTACCTACTCATTGGCGGACATTAACGATAGATGCTGTCTCTGATACGCGATTGCTCGAACTGGTAAAACAGGCGGATATTGTCCATCCATGGTTGGTGGGACGTTTTGATAATAATACGTATGAGCCATATCGTAAGTCGATAGAGGAAGATATAAAGTGGTGTAAAGCGAATGGTAAAGATTATATGCCGGTGTTGTTTCCGGGCTTTAGTTGGCATAACATGAAAAAGGATGCTCCACAAAACATGATTCCGAGATTGGGGGGACGTTTCTTCTGGCAACAGGTGAAAGGTGCTGTAGATGCAGGAGCAGAGAGCCTTTATTTGGCAATGTTTGATGAGATAGATGAGGGGACAGCTTTCTTTAAATGTACAAATACACCTCCGGTGGGTGAAAGTTCTTTTATAACTTATGAAGGAGAAGCACCCGATCATTATCTTTGGCTGGCAGGTGAAGCTGCTAAATATTTGAGAGGAGAACTGCGTTCATCCCGGATGCCGGTTCGATAAGGATGTGGAGTATAATAGCCGGATATATTTCGTTATTGGTGCAGAGTAACTATATTATTTTAATATCCTAAGATTGAAAAAACATATTTTTTATATCTTTGCTTCAAATAAGCTTTTGCTATGAAATATATCCGACTGTTATTCTATATTTTATTTATCTCGAAGACTATAGTCACTTGGGGTGGTGAAAATATCGGAGGTCTTTCTTTTCGTGCTTATGAATATTCAAAAGATGAACGTACTTCATTCATCATACCGTCCGGCAATCAGGGAGTGAGATTCAAAGATTATTTATCTGTTTCTTTTGATTTGAAGATTAGGGAAAAAGGCGAGCATTTTGGTTATGTATGTCGTATGATTGTTGACAATAGAAATAGCCTCAATCTGATATTGGTTAATCCTGTGAACGAAGAGCCTTATTTGTGTTTGATTAAAGACCAGCAATATTTAGGAAAGATACATTCTTCTGCGACTATCGATATTCATGAGTGGAATAGGATAAAGATAGAATTGGAGTATAAAAATGATACGTTATATGTCAGAAATAATGGTTCTCTTATTTCTAAAGAGAAAGTTACTGCCCCGGATAATCATTCTGTTAAAGTCTGCTTTGGTGCTAATAAATTAGCTTCTTACACAACTTCGGACGTGGCACCTATTATTTTGAAGGATGTACAGATCGGTCTGGAACCTGGGAGCATAAAATACGAATGGTCGTTGGAGCAAGCCGTATCTGACACTTTGCTTCAGGACAAGTTTCGGCAGATGACAGCTTTTATATCAAATCCGGAATGGATTATTAATAGTCATATATATTGGAAACATAGGAAAACGTTATCTTTTTCATCCAAGACTTTTCCTGTTCCGTGTGAAGAGCAGTCGGCATGTTATTTTATTGCAAAAGATCGTATTGTCAAATATGATTTAATACGGAGTACAACTAAAGAATATGTTTTCTCGCCGCTGATTGATGTAAATCGGATCACTAACCAGTTTCTTTTTGTTCCTTTGAAAGATAAAGGTAGCCAGTTGGTTTATTATGACTTTGAGAAGCCTGATGGGGAGAATTTGTCTTTTTTCAATTTTCAAACAAAAAGTTGGTCTACTCCTATCCAACGGAAAAGGCAGTCTTCTTATACACAACATAATCGGTTTTTCAATCCAAAAGATTCATCCATTGTACAAATTCTGGGATATGGATTTCATTTGTATACCCGTGAGTTGAATAGAATATCTCTGTGGGGTGAAGTGATAAAGGGAGAGTTGCCGGATGTGATTACTCCTCGCTATTTGAGTGCCATAGGCAAGACCGATTCGCTGGTTTATATTTATGGAGGATTGGGTAATGACTTGGGCAAACAGGAGTATGGGGTCGTTCATTATAAGGATTTGTATAAATTGAACTTGAATGATTATTCTTTGGAAAAAAAGTGGGCTATGCCGGAGAACCTTTGTGATGAGGTAGCTGCTTCTACGTTGATAGTTGATGAAGTAGAAAAAGGTGAACATGCAAAAGGATTGTTTTTTTCTTCAGGTCGTTTTCTATCTTCTCTGGTTTTGAAAGATTTAAATTTGGAGAATGGACAAGAAACTGTTTTAGGTGATACAATACCTTATACTTTCTTAGATGTTAATTCTCATGCAGATTTAATTTATCTTGCTTCAGAAAAATGTTATTACGCTGTAACAGTTCACCAAGTAGAGGGGAATAATTATGAAGCTAATATTTATTCTATTGCATCTCCAGTGTTGCCTATTCAAAATATGACAGTACAGGAAAGCAAGGGGACTTGGTGGAAATTACTGTTTATATGTATTTGTGTAGCAGGTTTAGGAGGAATTGGGTGGAGATTAAAGAATAGCAGAAAGCATGATAAGAAAGAAGCTATATCTATTCCGCAACAAGATATTTGTGAAAAAGAAGAAGGGGTTGTTTCAGATATAAATAGTGAAAAAGAAATTCAAGAAAATGACCACCTATATTCCTCGTTTGAAGTTCCTGTATTGAACACCACACCAGGAATTTATATGCTAAACGGATTTCAGGTTATTAATCGGGATTTAAAAGACATTACCGGAAAATTTACGCCTATTATGCGTCAATTATTATCTGTTATTATTCTTTATTCCAATCAGAATAATAAGGGGATTTCTAATATCAAGTTAAAAGAATTGTTGTGGTATGATAAGTCCGAGGAGAGTTTCTCTAATAACCGTAGTGTAAATATACGTAAGATACGTCTTTTGTTGGAAGAGGTAGGAGATACGGAGATATCATCAGCAAATGGTTATTGGTACTTTCTTAATAAGGGGCATGTATATAATGACTATACTATAGCAAATCAATTGATGCAAAAGATGGCGCCTTTAGATGTGGTCCATAAGGAAGATCTGGAAAAATTATTGAGTCTGGCTTCATTTGGTCAATTGCTTCCTAATATGCAATTTGATTGGGTAGATAGTTTTAAAGCAGATTATTCCGATTCAATGATTGATCTTCTGAGCCGGTTAAGAGATAGCAAGCAATTTGTAGGAAATGATAACTTGAGAATACAAATCTCAAATTGTATTCTGCGATTTGATTCGTTAGATGAAGAGTCTGTTCGCGTTAAGTGCCGTGCTTTAGTGGATTTGAAACGCATGGGAATGGCATATACTGCATTTGATCAATTCACCAAGGAGTATAAGCTAATATTGAATGAGGATTTTAAATATAGTTTTGAGCAGTTTATAAGTGAAGTGTAACTTATAGGTCGATGTATTACAAAAAATATTGTGTAGTTTTTCTGGAGGAAAAAGTCGATTTTATTGGAGTTAATTCTTTATAATTCTTAAATTTGTATCCTATTACAGAATATGAATTAACACTATTATCAAAATGAAAAGAATTTGGGTGGCTCTTTTGGTGTTTTCTATACTAGGAGGGAGTGTATCAGCAAATGCTATTTCTTTTAAACGCAAAAAGTCAAAAAAGAAGGAGTCTATTGAGAAAGAAAAAACTGCTTATGATAAACTGTTCTCATCTAATCATTCAAAAGCAGAAGGTTTTATCACTGTACATAAAGTAAAGGAGAAAGTTTATTTTGAACTTCCTTTATCAATGTTGCAGCGTGATATGTTACTAGGTTCTACAGTAACAGAAATTAGTGATAATAAGAATGCTATTATTGGTTCGAAACCTACCGAACCTCTTCATTTTCGTTTTGAGAAATTGAATAATAAAGTCTGCTTGTCGGCAGTGCAGACCAATAATGTGGGTGATGACAATGGTCACCGATTGAAGGCAGCTATTGAGATGAGTAATATGAATGCCATTCTGCAAGTATTTGATATTTCGGCTTATAATAACGACAGTACGGCAGTTGTTTTTGATGTTACCGATTTCTTTGTAAGTGACAATAAATTAATGTCCCCGTTCGATAAATACAGCGTGAATACATCAGGGGGACGTAAACGTTTGACCTCATTTCAAAGTAACAAATCATTTATTGATAGTTTTAAGGCTTTTGAAGATAACATATCAGTCCGTAGTTGCTTGAATTATACTTATTCGTTGACTGGGGGCAAAGGGAAAGACATAAAAGACGAGCCTTTGACCGCAAAGGTAACCCGTTCGATTATATTATTGGATACGATTCCTTATCGTCCCCGATTGATGGATAGCAGAATTGGCATTTTTCCTACAATGAAAAATGAATATTCAGCTGCTAAACAGACAACCCGTTCTATCTATTATGCCAATCGTTGGCGTTTGGAACCTTCAGATTTGAGAGGTTATATTGAAGGAAAGAAAGTGACTCCTATTAAACCGATTGTATTCTACGTAGACAGTTGTTTTCCTGAAAGTTGGAAAGCATCTATATTTGAAGCTGTCAATCAATGGAATGAGCCATTTGAAAAAATCGGTTTTACACAAGCTATCCAGGCTAAAGAATTTCCGAAAGACGATCCGGAATTTGATCCAGATAATTTGAAATATTCATGTATTCGTTATGCTCCGATAGGGATTGAGAATGCAATGGGACCATCGTGGGTTGACCCTCGTAGTGGGGAAATATTGAATGCTTCGGTATATCTGTACCATAATGTCATAAAATTGTTGAATAATTGGCTGTTTATTCAAACTGCTCAAGCCGATAAGCGTGTACGTCATAAAGTAATTCCGAGAGAGGTGATGGACGATGCTTTACGTTATGTCGTTTCTCACGAAGTGGGTCATTGTTTGGGATTTATGCATAATATGAGTGCTTCTTCCGTAATTCCCGTAGATTCGCTCCGTTCTCCTTCATTTACGCAGAAGCATGGTACTACCACTTCCATTATGGATTATGCGCGTTTTAATTATGTGGCACAACCTGGTGATATGGAACGGGGAGTACGTATGATGCCGCCATATTTTGGTTTGTATGACGATTATCTGATTCGCTGGAATTATACACCTGTGCCGGAAGCTAAAACTCCGGAAGAGGAATATGCCATCACTTCGAAATGGATTACGGATTTATCAGATAATCCTGTATATCGGTATGGCAAGCAGCAGTCGGATATACTCGACCCTCGTTCTCAAACGGAAGATTTGGGTGATGATGCTGTGAAAGCAACCCGATATGGAGTGAAAAATCTGAAATACATTCTGGCTAATCTGAATCAATGGCTAGGAGAAGAAGATGTGGATTATACACATCGGTCGGATATTTACGATGGTATAATCATGCAATATTTGACTTATATGTTGCATGTATATCATAATATAGGAGGAATCTATTTGCATGAAAAATTGGTTGGTGATAAGGTGGAAGCCTTGCAGGTTGAACCTAAAGAGAAGCAGAAAGAGGCGATGAATTACTTTTTGGAGCAATTGGCGACCTTGGATTGGCTGGATGATGAAAATGTCCTGAAGGTACTGCCTATGGTAGGGAAACCATCGGATGCTTTGCGGGATGTAATGATGAAATTATTGATGAAAGCTCCTGCCCGGGTAGAATTCTCGGCATTAAAAGCCGGTAAAGAAGAAGGATATGATGTTGATGAATGTATGAATGATATTTATACATATATATGGAATCCTACTATACAAGGACGTAAATTAAGTGCTACTCAAATGAAACTGCAGAATTTGTTTATCAAACACCTGGCTTCGACTGCCGGAATCCGATTGAGTAAAGATACTAAATCATTGAAAAGTGAAGAAGATGCATGGGGGCAGTTAGCTGCTTTTCATCATAAAACAGGTGTAGGGCATAAAGGATGTTGTTGTGCGTCCGATCTGGGGCGTATGTTTAATCCAGTGGCTGGATTTGACGAACCAATGGCAGAGTATTTTATTCCCAAAAACCAGGATAGTATGTGTTATGGTTATTTCCTGCGCATACGTAATTTATTAAACAGCCGGAAGCAACATGTTGATAAAGATACGCGGCTTCATTATCAGTTATTGCTTCATCAAATGAATAATGCATTAAACAGATGATTATGAAGAATAAATATATCTTTTTGCTCTTTTTATCAGTATTTGGTGTGTTTGTTTTTTCTCCTTTGGAGGCTGTTGCCAAAAAAAAGAAAAAAGGGAAAATAGAGCAGGTTAAACCCAAAAGCGCATACGAAAAACTGTTGAAGGATAAACCGAATAGCGTCGAAACTAAAGGACTGATGAATCTTTATTGGGTAGACGATAAAGTATATATGGAAATACCCAGAGATGTGTTGGGTAAACGTTTGCTGATGGGAGGTGTAGTCGATAAACTAAGTAACCCTCAGGAATCATCTGTTGGCTTTTGCCCTGTTGCACCTTTACAAGTGAAATTCTGCCGGTCCGATTCTTTGGTTAGGTTATATCAGGTAGCGGACCGTCCGGTGACAGAACAAGATTCCCGTATCGGAGATGCGCTGAAAAAAAGTTTCAGTGATGTCATTTTAAATCAGTTTTCTATAAAGGCTTATTCTCCGGACAGCGCTTTGGTGATTGACGTTACATCTTATGTTTTTCAGGATGATAAATACATGAATCCGATTGATCCGAAAGCATACAATACGATGGGGGGCTGGGTGAAGCGTAAAGCCTCTTTCAAACAGAAACAATCAATGATATCCGGAATAGCTTCTTATCCAGATAATGTATCTATTTCATGCTATATGAGCTATGAATTAGCGATGTCATTATTCGGTATTTTTCCGATAGCAGAAAATATTCCCTTCAGCGCAGTTGTGAAGCGTACTTTTATGTTATTACCGGAAGATGGGGATTATTGTCCTCGTTTGGCTGATCCTCGTATCGGAACTTTATGGAGCGGCAAGGTGAATTTTTCGGATAAGGAGCAAGGCAGCAACATACAGTATTGGGTGAATCGCTGGAACCTGGCTGTTGATAAACCTGTTGTTTTCTATGTGGATACGCTGTTGCCTGAAAAATGGCAGAAGTGTGTGTATCGTAGCGCTGAGATATGGAACAAAAGCTTTCAGAAAATAGGTTTTTCTAATGCGTTAGATGTGAAACCTTACCCTAAAGATATAGGATTTGATGCCAACAGTATTACTAAGTCTTGTATCCGGTATGTCGTTTCACCTTCCGGTCAGATTACGGATAATTATTGGAGTGATCCGTTGACAGGAGAAATAATAAGTGCCAATATTTATATCCCTCATAATTTAGCTTCGAAAATTCAGCTGAATTATTTCTTACAGACAGCTTCCTTTAACGAGAAAGCCCGCACGTTGATGCCGGATGAAGATTTGGTGGAAGAAGCATTGACTTCGTTATTGTTGAGGCATTGGGGGCATTGTCTGGGATTGACGGATAATATGGCAGGATCTATTGCTTATCCGGTAGATTCGCTTCAGTCGAAAGAGTTTGTAAAAAAACATGGGCTATCTGCGTCAGTCATGGATAAGTTGCCGATGAACTATTTACTTTCGGTTGATAATTATAGTGCTGATATACCTTTGACGCAACAAGTGCTGGGAGAATATGACCATTGGGCGATTCGTTATCTTTATCAGCCAATGAATAAGAAAACACCGCAAGAAGAATTATCGGATTTGCGGAAGCTGGTTTCTGAACGGAATCAGAACCCATTATTGCTTTTTAAACGTCCGCAGAGCAGGAAAGCTTATTATGATCCTCGCGGAATGGAGATGGATTTGGGAAATGATGCTATTCGTGCGGCAACCATTGCTTTTGAAAATTTGGGTAAAGTAGTGGCGAATGCAAACCAATGGTTAGACAAGGAAGATTTCAACTATGAAAAACGAGCCTCACTATATGGAGAAATTATCAATCAGGCGGATGAATATGTGAAGCATGTATTGCAGCAAGTTGGTGGAATCTATTTGAATGACAGTTATCAAGGGGATAGTTACCCTTCTTATCAACCGGTATCCAAAGAGGTGCAACGTCGTTCGTACCAGTGGATGATGGAAGCTATCAGTCAAATGAACTGGTTGGACAATCGGGAACTGTTGAATCATTGTGCGCTGACAGGTAGCGCTGCTGACTATTCACAGAAGTTTTTCGCCAATTTGCTATTAATACAGCTCAATAACCTTTGGCTTAGCGAAAGCAAATCGAGTGACCCTTATACGCAACAGCAGGCTGTTGAAGATTTGAAGAATCATCTTTTCAAGGAAACAAGGGCAGGAAAGGAGCCTGACGACTGGAAACGTTTCTTACAGGGACAATTGCTGAGTTTTGTCATTTCTTGGTCGAATGTAAATGTGCCGAAAGGGAAAGATGAGACAGCTAATGCTTCTTCTAAACTGACTATTCAGACTGTCTGTCCTTACCGGGGTATGACGGCTATTGAGAGCATTCCTTATTCTTCTGCTCCTGAACGGGCTCCATTCTGGTATGGCTGTCTGTTGGATTTGAAAAGTGAGTTTACGAGAGCGAAATCAGTAGCACCTAACCGGGAAATGCAAGAGGAGTATGATTACCGGTTGTTTACGATTGAGAAGGCACTGCGGAAATAGATATAATCTATAAAATGATTAGATATAAAAAAAGCCAATTAATTCGTGATAAGATGAATTAATTGGCTTATATTTTTAATGAAGTTTTTCTTCTGTTTTGTTTATTCTACTACCCTTATGAATGCGTAGGTTATACCAAAGAAACTCGCATCGAAATAATGACCGTACTCTTCAAACGTTGAGCTGAAGAAATCAGTTGGTATAAAATCGTGAAAGTAAATGATGATATTATTATCATCTATCTTATCCAATCCTATAAATGCATTTCCGAGCTCTGTTTTTCTCTTTGAGAAACAACGATTCACTTGAGAGGTGGTGAAATAAGGAGCGTCATATTCCTCATCAGCTATCCAGTTATAGATACCTTTCTCTATATGGTCGAAAACAACAGTGTGGCCTTGAGGGTTGCAAAAGAAGTCCTTTAAATCTCCCGTTAGATATGGGATTATTTTATCTGTGCCATCTTCTTGATGTACAAATTCCAGGTAGTCATTAGCTCCATTGTTTTCCGGCAGACTATTTATCCAGTCTTCGTCAGGCATGCCAACATATACATAGTTGTCTTTATCTTTAATCTCCACAGGTTTCCATTTGCCCAGCATGTCAGTAAACTTTAACTGATCCAGTTTTATATTATAGGATACAAATGAGCCCGGATAGTAGAGTTCGGAGTTGTCAACTGGTGTACCTAGTTTAAGGATAGCGTTTTTTCCTGTATAATCTTCTGCTCCTTCTTTTATTTTTATCTTAAAACGTGTGTAGTAAGATCCTTTTGGAATGGTGACAGAAGTTATTCCGTTTTCAAGTTCAAAATCTTCGTTCAATATGGCTGTACTGGACGGGTCTATTTCTATCGGCAACACGATGTCTGTTGTTGCCCTGAAACTGCTGCCGCTATTTTCTCCTTCCACTTCGATTCTAATGTCTATTTCACTTAACAGACGATAGATAACAGGCTTGAAAGTATACATAATGTGCTCTTTCACTTCAACGGGGATGATCGCTATTTTCTTGTCACCGAGCGTATATCCGGAAACCGGGTTGATGGAAAGGCGGATTTCACGGTTGGCAGTCAGGTTGTTTTTGGGAGTAATGGTTAAAGTGGCACTTGTTTCTCCGGCTTTTATCATGAACCCGTTAGCAGAAATTTCATAGTCTTCATCCAATATGGCAGTACCTTCAATGATGACAGGAATGCTTAAGTCTGTTTCAGGTGCTACAGAAGCTCTCAATTCCACTTCCAGGCTACCGTTAGAAGGTAATATGTATATGGAGCGACTAAAAGATAACTTTGCACCCGACGAGTCGTCATCGTTGCAAGCTGCCGACACTATGATTAGTATAATCATTAGAAGAAAGGAGCCTGTTATTCTGATTTTTGTTTTCATTTTAATCCCTTTTTATTGGTTAATGGCATTGTTGTATTCATCCCATAATGCTTGTACTTCTTCACGGTCTTGTGCATTCAGGATACTTCCGGTGGGAAGTAAATAATCTTCTGATGTATTATCTACTTTGGGTGTCAGTTCTTCCGGTTTATCACATGAGACCAAGAAAGCGGAAGAACCTGTGAGAATGAAACATAGGATATATAGTATCTTTTTCATAACTGTTTCTGTTTTTTATGGATAAATTATTCTATGTAGCCTGGATTTTGAATGAGCAAATCAGGAAATAATCTGATGTCTGCTTTGGGAATAGGAAAAGTATAAAGATACTTTTCTGTGATAAATTTCTTTCCTTTGGCAGCGACCCAAAATTCCGGACGTCCGTTGCGTTTTAATTCAAACCAGCGGTCGCCTTCAACAAACAATTCTTTACGGCGTTCACAGAGGATGGCTGACATCAATTTTGTCAAAGGGATCCCAGTGGCGTCGGTTTTTATATTTTGTTGGAAAACTTCTGGGAGATTGTCAATTGTGTAGGCTATATAATCCTGAGTGATTCGTTTGGAACGAAGCTGGTTAAGATAACCTAGTGCGTCTGTTTCCTGATTCAGATGTGCGTGGGCTTCGGCTATAATCAGGCAAAGTTCTTCACTACGAAACTTGGTGGTGATGATTTTATTGACAATCCGTTTGGAATCATAGTTGCATCTGCGACGTACGTCATTGTCGGTGGCTGCAAATAAATCAACCAAATTTCTGTCGACAGGTCTTGATTTTATATCGGCTTGTGCAGTTGCGTAACTCATGGTTCCTATATCATCATCCATGGTGAATGAACGGATAATGACATTGTGTGCTTTTGCTTGTTTCTGGTTAATGGCTTCTACATATTCGTCAGCTTCCAGCATCGGGTATTTTTCCAATACTTCTTTGGCATAGGTAATGGCATTACTCCAGTTCTGTGTCCAAAAGAAGAAACGTGCGAAGTAGGCTTTTGTTACGGATGAAGTAAAGATAAAGTCTTCATTAGACACATTATATGAGAGGGCTTTTTGGAATCCTTCTTCTATAAATTCAGCAGTTTCTTTCAGATTGGCGCGTGCAGGCTTTGCTTCCATATCAAAATCGTCGACAAGTGGAAGTCCGAGAGTCTCTTTTGCCGTCTCCGGCTGGTATGGCTCACAGTAGCGCTGCATAAGGTTATAATAGCAAATAGAACGAATGCTCCAGGCTGTTCCCAATAGGGTTCTAGCTAAATCGGATTCCGTATCATCCATGTTGCCGATAACCATATTACAGTCTTTGATAACAGAGTAGAGTGTTTTGTAAGTGGCCTGATTTTTGTTAATGGCACTTCCCACATAAATGCTCGTATAGCCGAAATTGCTGGCAAGCGTTGCATTCAAGTCATCGGCAAACATCTCTAAAGTTGTCATTACTTCTGGATTGGGAATGATAACGTCATCTCTTCCTTTTTCTATCTGATCCAGCCAATAATGGATAATGGTGGAAAAGTCTTCAGCTGTTTTAGGAATTATCTTTCCTTTGGGTTTTACGTCTAAGTAATTGTTGCAGGAAGCCAACAATATCATTAGACCACAATAGATAGATATGAATAGTTTATTTTTCATCGTTTATTGTTATTTAAAATCCAACATTTACGCTAAACATCACAGAACGGCTTATCGGATAAGTAGCACCGGGGGTTTCAGGATCCATGCCTGAATAGCTGGTGAATGTGAAGAAGTTGTTCAGTGACAGAGAGAAATCTACATTGGAGAGAGCGGAATTACTTATTAACTTCTTAGGTAGCGTATATCCTAAAATGATGCTCTTAATTCTGGCATAAGATAAGTTGGTAAGGAAAGCTCCATGCGTGATTTCTTTGTGCATAGGGTTATAATAGCCAAATCCGTAAACCTCACCGAACGGATTCCATACGCGCGGATAAGTGCCATTTGTATTATTGGGCGTCCAACGGTCGGCTGCTGCTTTCGGAACATTCAGATGGTGTGCGAACAAA
This sequence comes from Bacteroides xylanisolvens, assembly GCF_018289135.1. NCBI lineage: Bacteria > Pseudomonadati > Bacteroidota > Bacteroidia > Bacteroidales > Bacteroidaceae > Bacteroides > Bacteroides xylanisolvens. The sequence goes on along the minus strand of NZ_CP072216.1, from coordinate 4,505,805 downwards.
TCATTTTGGAAGACTTGTTCGCGTTCTGTGTAATTAAATACCCCATTACCGCTTACGGTGTTAGCTGAAGTTGGCGACTTGATGAATTCAAAATTTTTGGCTCCTGTGGCAAAAGTTCCGTTTACGCTAAGGCGAATACCTTTATATTCGGCGGTTACATTAAATCCTCCGGTTACGGGAGCTTCACTCGTGCCTAGATAATACCGGTAATTATCGGGCTTATTCAAGTCGGTAGCTGTGTGTATTTCAGCATCGGGACGCAGCTGGTATGTATATAATCCTGTTTCGGGGTCAATACCTGTGTATCTCCCACTATAGATGGCGTCTACAGGATAGCCCTCCCATAAGTTATTATATCCCATGCTGCTATAGGAAGCTTTATATTTGGTCACTTTATTCTTGTTGTAAGCTATGTTGGCAGAAAGAGACAGACTGAAATCTTTTGTTTTAACAGGAGTTCCATTCAGGGTAGCTTCGATACCTTTGTTGTCAATATTGGCAGTATTGTATTTCTGTTGGGTGAATCCTGTGCTGCTTAGTACTTGCACACCTGTTACAATATCTTTACTTTTCCGGTAGTATCCTTCCACTATACCTGTCAAGCGGTCGTTAAACATTCCGAAATCAAGAGCCACTTTCACGTCTTGCGTCTTTTCCCAACGTAGATTGGGATTCGGTGGACTAACTACTTTTCCTATATGATAAATATTGTTGGAAATATTCCGGTAGTCATCGTAGTAACTGATAATCATTTGTGGGCTGACACTACGGTTGATGTTACCAGTAAATCCGGTTGCTATACGGAGTGTTAATCTGTTCAGTACGGGTTTCAGCGAAGCCATGAAATCTTCTTCACTAACATTCCACGCTGCGCCGGCTGCCCAGTTAGGATTAAATTGTTTGTCACTACCAAAATTAGAACTACCGTCAGTACGGAAAGAGACATTCAGTACATATTTGTTTTTGTAGTAATAGTCAGCAGATGCATAGAAAGAGACAAAGCGTTGTTCGCTCCATGTTTCTCCGTTCGAGCCATCAATAGCAGCGAGATAGGCTTTCAGCTTCTCGTAGCCTACTCCTGTCGGGTCATCAGGAAGTGGGGTTATGGCATTTCCGGTGATTTCGTCGTAACCGTATCGTTTGCTGTACAAACCGTCTGATTTACTTCCGCGGAATTCGGCACCGGCTATAAGGGAGACAGAGTGGTCTCCAAAAAAATCATCATAAGCAAAATGCCCGCGGACCATATAGCTCTCATTATCTACATTGCGTTGCAAGATAGAAGCATATTCCTTATTAGTATTGTTATCGATAGAGAGACGGTTGTCTAAAGCTGCTTTTGTGTTTTTACCATATATTTCCTTTAGACGGTTGGTGGAATAAGTATATGAAGCCAGGCCCACAAAACGCAAATGGTTGATAATGCTGTAATCAATTCCTGCACGAACCATTGTTTTTATATTCTTAGTGCGTGAAGAAGTTTCGTCCATTTCGCGAAGTACATTAAATCCACAATCAGGTATAATCTTGGAACTAGTCTTTTTATTGTTATATTCTCCTAGTGCATAATATGTTTCATCTGCCCGGTAACTGCCGTCTTCGTTATACGGACTTTCGTATGGATTGGCAAAATAAGCATATTGGAAAGGATCGAGACTATTCAGTGCCGGGGACTTTGAATATTGATAAGACATGGATGCCCCAAAGTCAATCTTTACTTTCTGGCTGGGGTGCATTGATAGATTAGCTGTCAGGTTATAACGGTCGTAATCATTATTTTTCAATAAACCGGCGTTGCGGGTATATGCTAGTGAAGTATAATAGGTGTATTTGTCTCCACCACCATTAATGGACAAGTTGTGGGTGGTAGAAACACTGTTGCGAAACAGTTCATCGTACCAATCGGTATTCGTTTTACCTAATTCTTCGATATACGTATCTTGTTGTTCTTTGCTCCATCCGGCAAACTTTCCCCTACCAGCACGAATGATGCCTACTACTCCTACCACCGGATAGTCATTTGTCCCGGCTTCAAATCCCGGAGCAGAGAATTCATCCCATAATCCCTGTTCATAGGCAAGCTTCTCTTGTGAATTCATCAGAGAGTAGTTCCGTTGGGGTGGTAAAGTGACTGATACATTGCCTGAATAGTTTATTTGGGCTTTTCCTGATTTGCCTTTTTTGGTGGTGACAACAATTACCCCACCGGCTGCTCGCGAACCATAAATAGCAGCGGCTGAAGCATCTTTCAAAATAGTAATACTTTCTATGTCGCTGGGATTGATGCCAGCGACACCATTCATGAACAAGTCGTCAAATTGACCGGATTTTATTTCAGCACTGGTAGGCATATCGGTACTTCCACTTTGCATGGGAACTCCGTCGATAACCCATAGTGGTTCACCATCTCCGGTGATTGTATTGGTACCTCTGATTCGTATTTTTTGTGTACTACCAGGTTGTCCGGATATGGCTGATACGGCCACTCCTGCTATTTTACCTTGCATGAGGGCGTCTACCGTTGGTTGGGCTTGGTCTTTTAACTGGTCGGCCGAGATAATTCCGACAGAACCAGTCATTTTCTTAAAAGTAGTTTGGGTATAACCTGTAACGACAACTTGATCCAGTTCACTTGTTGCAGATTCCATTTTAATTTTGATAAAAGGTGTTGCTCCTTTCAATAAGTGCTCTACATTTTTCATGCCAATGTAAGAAAAAACAAGTGTCTTGCCTTCTTTCATCTCTTTGATGGAAAACTTACCATCAATATCTGTGGTAACACCGACTTGGGGGAGCTCCTTATAGCGGACGGATACGCCTACTAATGGTACCCCACTTTCGTCAGTTACAATACCTTTCACTGTTACCTGTGCATTTGCAAATAAAGGTAAAATTAGAGCGAAAAGTAATGTTAATGAAAAAATGGTAATTTTATTCATAATTGTATTATATTGGTTTGAATATATGCAAATGTATTCTGATTCTCCGCAAACACACCTAATATTTTTAGTATATTAGCGCTCAAAAAGCAGGGATTATGAACATATTCAGTTTTACGGCTCATTTCGGTTCGGAGGAAGATTGTCGTTTGCATTTCAAGGAGCAGCGTGATAAGGAAGGGGTTGTCTGCAAGCGATGCGGGGGCACTTCCCATTATTGGTTACAGGGTAAATGGAGTTATGAATGCAAAGGTTGCCGTTTCCGCACCTCGTTGCGCAGCGGTACGATCATGGAGAGCTCCAAGCTGCCGTTTCTGGTGTGGTACAAAACGATGTTCCTGATGAGTTGCACAAAAAAGGGATTCTCCACCAACGAACTCCAGAAGCAATTAGGATTGAAGCGTTACGAACCGGTATGGGCGATGGTACACAAACTCCGCAGGGCGATGGGCAACCGGGATGCAAGGTATACACTGGAAGGGATGATAGAACTGGATGAGGGTTACTTTTCGGTGGCCAGTAAGGAAATCGAGCGAGGCAAGGGTACACGTGGCCGGGGAGCCGAGGGAAAGCAGAACGTTGCGGTGATGGCCGAAAGCACCCCGTTGGAAGATATCGAAACGGGCAAAAAGGAGAAGCATGTGCGTTATTTCAAGGCCAGGGTACTGGATAGCCATCAAAGTGAAGGAATCAACGGCGTGGTCAGGGACTGCATGGAGGATGATGCCATCGTATTTTCGGACAAAAGCACTTCTTACGTTGACATCTCCGATCTGGTGGAATTGCACGTCACCGAGAAATCAGACGCCAAAACCACCAAGGAAACACTCAAATGGGTGCATATCGCAATCAGTAATGCAAAACGGACATTGCTGGGCAACTACCATAAAATCAAAAGGAAATACTTACAGTTGTATCTCAACGAGTTTATTTACAAATTAAACAGACGGTATTTTGGAGACAAACTCTTTGACAGACTAGTAATTGCGAATATAACAGGTGCATAAACGGATAATCAGAAAATGTATTATTATTAGCTGATATAAACAAGAAAAATGATAATATTTGTATTTAAAATGTGTGCTTTTGTTTGAGTGAATATCATTCGATGTTTATTATATTTTTATAAAAGTATAGAAAATTGGTTCATGGTATGTTACGACTGGCTTTTTGCATTATACTGCATATTGGGGAGTTTGATATGTTGTAGAAGGCAAAAAAGAAGTGGCTTAATTTGACAATTTTGGGGCATAATTGCTATACCCAAAACGGTTCGTTTCATGTATGGTTATAAATTTATTCCATATCATTATATTTTGGACATGATAAGATTATCATTGAAATATATTTCAACATATGCATTCCTACGATAGAAGTGTCAAAAATAAAAGAGACTAACAATTTCCTTAATTATAAGTTTAGGACTTTATCAGTTAATTCGTTTCTCGGTGAGAAACACTTCGTTTCTCGGTGTCGAACAGGTTGTTTCTCGGTGAGAAACGGGGCGTTGGTTTTAAAGGAAAACCCCGAATAGTAACCGACTGGATAACAGTGCTTTACAAAACAGTGTTATCTATCAGAAATACATAGGAGTTTTATTGACATTTTTTTGGTAACACCATTTGTTTCTATTGCATCTATTACTGTGATAATATTTACATTAAAACTAAAATATGGCATTTATAAAAGAATTTGTTTCATTCCTTTCTGAAACAGGAATGAATCTATTTTTAAAGGTGGGGCTGCTCTGAACCGAATCTCTAGGATTTCAGATTGCGCCAAAATAATCTGATGATTGAAAAGAGAGAGTTCTGCTGGTTTATATCAAATAGGGACGAAGCGTATAGGCATAAAAAAAGGAGCAACGCCTTGCTCCAACCTTTGTTAACCTTAAATCTAATACTATGAAAAACACATTGCAAAGATACGGACTCTTGGGAAATTAGCAAATTATCCAAGAAAAATAGCATGTTTTATAACACGTTTTAATAATTTTCTCCTACTTATTAAGAAATAAACTCTCCTTTTTTCAAGGTATGCAACATTTATTTTGAAAATTGAATCGGAGCATACCGTTGATTCTCTGCCGAAAAACCGTTATCTTTGCAAGGATAATTCATTATATACTCAACAAAAAAGAAAAGGAGACACCCGTGAACGAAGAAGAGATTGTCCTCACCCCGATGATGAAACAGTTTCTGGATTTGAAGGCAAAACATCCGGATGCAGTGATGCTGTTTCGTTGCGGTGACTTTTATGAAACATATTCTACGGATGCCATCGTCGCAGCCGAAATTTTAGGGATCACACTGACAAAACGTGCCAATGGGAAAGGAAAAACTATCGAGATGGCAGGTTTTCCTCATCATGCCCTTGATACCTACCTTCCGAAACTGGTTCGTGCTGGAAAACGTGTCGCTATCTGCGACCAGCTCGAAGACCCGAAAATGACGAAGAAGCTGGTGAAGCGTGGTATTACCGAATTGGTTACTCCCGGTGTTTCTATCAATGATAATGTTCTGAACTATAAAGAAAATAACTTCCTGGCTGCCGTTCATTTCGGAAAGGCTTCCTGTGGAGTTGCTTTTCTCGATATTTCTACCGGTGAATTCCTTACTGCAGAAGGACCTTTTGATTATATAGACAAGCTGTTGAATAACTTTGCCCCTAAGGAAATTCTTTTTGAACGTGGCAAACGCCTGATGTTTGAAGGTAATTTCGGTAACAAGTTCTTCACATTCGAGCTGGACGACTGGGTATTTACAGAAACGACTGCCCGTGAGAAACTGCTGAAACACTTTGAAACGAAGAATCTGAAAGGTTTCGGAGTAGAGCACTTGAAGAACGGTATCATTGCTTCCGGTGCTATCCTGCAGTATCTGACAATGACGCAGCATACGCAAATTGGTCACATCACTTCATTGGCGCGTATTGAAGAAGATAAATACGTCCGTCTGGATAAGTTCACGGTGCGTAGTCTTGAGCTGATTGGCAATATGAATGATGGCGGAAGTAGCCTGCTCAATGTGATTGACAGAACAATCAGCCCGATGGGAGCGCGTCTGTTGAAACGCTGGATGGTTTTTCCCTTAAAGGATGAGAAACCGATCAATGAACGCTTGAACGTAGTGGAATATTTCTTCCGCCAACCTGATTTTAAGGAACTGATTGAAGAACAGCTGCATTTGATAGGTGATCTGGAGCGTATTATTTCCAAAGTGGCTGTAGGACGTGTGTCGCCTCGTGAAGTCGTTCAGTTGAAAGTTGCCTTGCAAGCAATTGAGCCGATAAAACAGGCATGTATGGAAGCTGATAATGCGAGCTTGAATCGCATTGGCGAACAGTTGAATCTTTGTATTTCTATTCGTGACCGGATTGCCAAAGAGATTAAAAATGATCCTCCTTTACTGATAAATAAAGGTGGAGTGATTCAGGACGGTGTGAACGCAGACTTGGATGAATTGCGGCAAATCTCCTATTCAGGAAAAGATTATCTGCTAAAGATACAACAGCGGGAGAGCGAAGAGACGGGTATTCCGAGCTTGAAAGTGGCTTATAATAACGTATTCGGTTATTATATCGAAGTCCGTAATGTCCATAAAGATAAAGTTCCTAAAGAGTGGATTCGTAAACAAACGCTGGTTAATGCGGAACGTTATATTACGCAGGAACTAAAGGAATATGAAGAAAAGATTTTGGGAGCGGAAGATAAGATTCTGATTCTGGAAACGCAGCTATATACGGACTTAGTACAGGCATTGATGGAGTTTATTCCACAGATACAGATTAATGCGAATCAGATTGCACGTCTGGACTGTCTGTTGTCATTTGCCAATGTGGCCCGTGAGAATCGTTATATCCGTCCGATTATTGAGGATAATGACGTACTGGATATTCGTCAGGGACGTCACCCGGTAATAGAAAAACAACTTCCAATAGGCGAGAAGTATATTGCCAATGATGTAATGCTGGACAGCGATACACAGCAGATTATTATTATTACAGGTCCGAACATGGCCGGTAAGTCGGCACTCTTGCGCCAAACAGCATTGATTACGCTATTGGCTCAAATCGGCTCGTTTGTTCCTGCGGAAAGTGCGCATATCGGTTTAGTTGATAAGATATTTACCCGTGTAGGAGCGAGCGATAATATATCAGTCGGTGAATCTACATTTATGGTAGAGATGAATGAAGCGGCTGATATCCTGAATAATGTTTCTTCCCGGAGTCTGGTATTATTTGACGAATTGGGTCGTGGTACTTCTACTTATGATGGTATTTCCATTGCTTGGGCAATTGTAGAGTATATCCATGAACATCCGAAAGCAAAAGCACGTACATTATTTGCTACGCATTATCATGAATTGAATGAGATGGAGAAATCTTTCAAGCGCATCAAGAATTATAATGTATCGGTGAAAGAAGTTGATAATAAAGTAATCTTCCTTCGTAAACTGGAACGTGGCGGTAGTGAACACTCTTTCGGTATTCATGTGGCAAAGATGGCCGGTATGCCGAAAAGCATTGTGAAACGTGCAAATGAGATATTGAAACAGCTTGAATCTGATAATCGCCAACAGGGCATAGCAGGTAAACCGTTGGCAGAAGTGAGCGAGAATCGTGGAGGTATGCAGTTAAGCTTCTTCCAGTTGGACGATCCGATTCTCTGTCAGATTCGCGATGAGATATTGAATCTTGATGTGAATAATCTTACTCCTATTGAAGCGCTGAATAAACTGAATGATATTAAGAAGATAGTCAGGGGGAAATAAGCTGAAAATGTATATAATGTCTTAGGATATGTTTTCGATTATTGTCCTGACATTAGGGAAATGGCATTTGTTTTATTGATAAAAAAAAGGGATTAGCGATGTTTGAACCGCTAATCCCTCTTTTTTGATTTAGGCTATTTTCTTTTTCTTCTTGTCATAGAAGAACATGAAATAGACGCCTATTATGATAAACGGAACGCTTAACCATTGTCCCATATTGAACATCATGCTGTTTTCAAAATCTTCCTGATTTTCTTTTAGGAATTCGATGAAAAAGCGGAAGGTGAAGATATAAGTCAGACAAAGCCCGAAGAAGAAGCCACGGTGCAGTTTCTTGCTGTAATTCTTATACAGGTAAATCATGATGAAGAACAGGATAAGATAAGCGATGGCTTCGTAGAGCTGTCCCGGATGACGGGGTTGCATATCTACACGCTCGAAAACGAATGCCCAAGGTACATCAGACGGTTTGCCGATGATTTCGGAGTTCATCAGGTTGGCAAGGCGGATGAAGCAGGCGGTGATTGGAGTAGCTACGGCAATCATATCCAGCACGTCCATATAATGGAGTTTCGTCTTGCGGCAATACAGCCAAAGGGCGATTATCAGTCCTAATGTACCGCCGTGGCTGGCAAGTCCTTCATATCCGGTGAATTTCCAGTTTCCGTCCGGCATGAATTTGATAGGAAGAATCATTTCCCAGAAATGAGACAGGTAGTATCCCGGGTCATAGAATAGGCAGTGTCCCAGGCGGGCACCGATCAGAATACCAAAGAAACAGTAAAAGAAAAGCGGGTCAAACTTCTTTTCCTCTATCTTTTTATCCCGGTACTGGTAGTGAACAACCACATAAGCAAAGAATATTCCTACTGCCCACAGTAATCCGTAATAACGGATAGAAATGCCGAACAGGTTGAATAGTTCGGGATTCGGGTTCCAGTTGATGGATAATAGCATGGTATTCATTCTATATTGGATTAATGTTAATGATTAGATTTTTTGAATTTCTCCGCAACCATCCGGTAGGTCGGTATATCTATTCCCTGTTCTTCGGCTGCTGCAATCATGTCGAAGAGCAATCCTTGTATTTCCGAGTCGTGTCCGCGTGCCAGGTCTTTTTGCATAGAAGCGGTACTTTCGGGGTCGAGCTTGTCAATCACTTTCAGGTTGTAGCTGACTGGGTCTTCGGGAAATTCGACGCCTAGTTTCTTTCCTAAGGCAGCGCTTTCCGTAGAAAGTCCGATAAATGTATTCCGTATCTTTCCCGGTTTCTGTACTTCTCCCATCGGAACGTCGTAGTAAGCACCCGTTACGGCCATTGCAGAGATAAACGACCATTTGATAAACGTATCCCGGTTGATGTCTGGTGACAGGTCTACCTTTATGCCTGCTTCCTGCAAGTCTTGTTGGATGGCTTCCAGCAATCCGGGCTTCACAACCGTGCCGTGATGAGCACCATATACCAGACGGAATATTTTTCCCATTTGGGTGATTTCTCCGGTGCCGGATAAGAAGCCTACGATATAGATGCAGCCGTCGAGAACGGTAACTTCCGGAACTAGCTTCTGTATGCGCGGCCCTGTGCCATATACATTCAGAATAGGGATGACAACCGTGTCTTTGTGTGCTGCTCTTTTTATCAGTTCTACGATGGAATCGACCGAATAACCTTTCACGCATACAAATATCACATCTGCTTTCCCGCTAAATTCTTCAGCCGTAGTAACCGGGATTCGGAGCGTATGTTCACCCTTTAAATCCGACTTCAGTTTCAAACCGTTCGTTTGAATCGACTGCAAATGAGCTCCACGGGCAATACAAGTTACATCTTTGCCTGCCAGCGACAAGAATCCTGCGATACTGCCGCCTACACCTCCCGTTCCTGCAATGAGATATTTCATATTGTTAGCGAATTAGTAATTAATAAGTCGTCGGTAGTTACCGATAATCACACGTTGAAACGGAAATGCATGATGTCGCCATCCTGCACCACATATTCTTTTCCTTCCACACCCAGTTTTCCGGCTTCTTTCACAGCTGCTTCCGAGCCGTATTTGATATAATCATCGTATTTGATAACTTCGGCACGGATAAAGCCTTTTTCAAAATCGGTGTGGATCACTCCGGCACATTGAGGAGCTTTCCATCCTTTTTCGTATGTCCAGGCACGTACTTCTTGTACACCGGCAGTGAAATATGTTTCGAGATTCAGGAGTTTATAAGCAGATTTGATAAGACGTGCTACGCCCGATTCTTCCAAGCCTACTTCGGCAAGGAACATCTGACGGTCTTCATACGTTTCCAGTTCGGCGATGTCCGCTTCTGTTTTGGCTGCGACAATCAGGATTTGAGCATTCTCGTCTTTTACTGCTTCGCGTACCATATCTACGTATTTATTTCCGTTTACTGCGCTTGCTTCATCAACATTGCAGACATACATTACCGGCTTGCTGGTCAATAAGAACAGTTCGTGAGCAATCTTTTGTTCGTCTTTTGTTTCAAAAGTCACTGTACGTGCAGATTTTCCCTGTTCCAATGCGTCTTTATATTGAACGAGTACATCGTAAGCTAACTTTGCAGCTTTGTCTCCGCCCGTCTGTGCTTGTTTCTGTACTTTCTGGATACGGCTTTCGATGGTTTCCAGGTCTTTCAATTGAAGTTCGTAGTCAATGATTTCTTTGTCGCGGACGGGATTTACGCTTCCGTCTACGTGTGTCACATTGTCGTCATCGAAGCAACGGAGTACGTGGATAATTGCATCTGTCTCACGGATATTGGCAAGGAACTTGTTTCCCAGTCCTTCACCTTTGCTTGCGCCTTTCACCAGTCCGGCGATATCTACGATTTCTACAGTTGTAGGAACAATTCGTTGGGGGTGCACCAATTCAGCGAGTGCGTTCAGACGTTCGTCAGGAACAGTGATTACACCTACATTGGGTTCAATTGTACAGAAAGGGAAATTTGCCGCCTGTGCTTTCGCATTCGACAAACAGTTGAAAAGTGTCGACTTACCCACGTTCGGTAGTCCTACAATACCACATTGCAATGCCATTTATCTATTTCGTTTTTATTTAGTTATCGATAATCTGACTGCAAAGATAGGCATTTTGGCAGAGTTTTAATATTTTGCCTGATATTTCTTATAGAAAATCAGGAATAAAGTAAATCCAATTAGGGCGAATGGTACACCCGCCAGGGACGGATAACGGTATCCACCACTAACAGCCAGTCCGCCTGCATAAGCACCGATGGCATTTCCGAGATTGAATGCAACCTGCACGCAGGCTGCTCCCAGCATTTCTCCTCCTTTTGATACGCGGATAATTAATATCTGCTCCGGACTGGATACAGCGAACAGTCCTGCCGTACAAAGGCACATCAACAGGGCTGCTGCCCATTTATAGGGAGAAAGGAAGAAAATGAGCAATAACATAATACAGATAAGTGCTTGAGCGGCAGTCCCTATTTTTCCGGGGGTGTAGCGGTCGGAGAGACGTCCGCTAATCAGGTTTCCCACTACCATACCGAAGCCGGCAAGGATCATTAAAGGCGTAATGCTTTCTGCGGAGAAGCCGGACACATTGGTAAGCATCGGATTGATGTAGCTATACCAGCAGAATACACCGCCATTACCTAGTGCCGTAGCACCGAGAATCAGCCACGGAGCCGGAGTTCTAAGAAAGCGGAATTGTCCTTTAAAGCCGGTATCTTTTAAGCCTTCTACATGCGGAACCCATCGCCAGATGTAATATAGGATAACAATTCCCCAGATACCGACCAGCAGGAAAGTGGCACGCCAGGAAAGCATGGTACTTAGGGAAGTGCCCAAAGGTACACCAAACAGGTTGGCAATGGTCATTCCTGCAATCATGATGGAGACGGCTTCCGAACCTTTACCCTTGTCGGCTAGTTTCTCTGCAACAATAGAGCCTACTCCGAAGTATGCACCATGAGGCAAGCCGGAGATAAAACGGGCAGCGAGCAACACCCAGTAATTGGGAGCCATAGCCGCACAGATATTACCTATCATAATTAAGGTAACTAATACTAACAGAATATGTTTTAGCGGATATTTGCGAGCCAGTGTCAATACAGGTGCACCGACACAGACGCCTAATGCATAAGCAGAAATGAAATGCCCTGCGGTAGGAATACTAATACCTAAATCTTTTGCCACATCGGGCAAAATTCCCATCATTACAAATTCGGCAATACCTAATCCCAGTGTGCCGAACGCCAATGCAATAAGACTCTTCTTCATACAAAACTTTACCTTAATACCTGTTACCTTTTTACCTTACTATTATTTGCCGCTTATTTGTTTTGGCTGCAAAGGTAAAACAAAATCTTTCAGGGTGAGTTCGATGAGATGGATTTTGATTTAAATCAAATTAGACAATGTTGGTGTAAGCTGATGACGGGAGATTTATGTAGTATATGTAAATTGTAGCCATTTACTTTCTTTCCAATTCTTGCAAATATTTGAAGAATTTGCAAGAATTAGCAAGAAAAGAATGTGATATTGAGAAATGTGTACTTGCTAAGTAATATCATTAATAGACTTATTGTTTCCTTATCCATTCAATGATATCTTTCAAGACTTCCGGATTGATTGTTTCTTCCAACTGCCCGTATTCAGCCAATGTTCCTTTTTCGCAAGTCTGAAACAGATGATTTAAGTTCGGATAGGCTTTGACTGTTACATTTTTGTTTCCATTTCCGGTGATTCTTTCCTGAATGGCAGCAAGATTCATGGCGGCATCCACTTGAATATCCTTTTCTCCGTTCAGAGCCAGAACCGGACATTTTAGTTTCTTCAAATCCTGGCCTGGGTCATATCTCATAAAATGAAGATACCATGGAGAAGTCATCGAACTGATTTGTGCAGATATCTGCTGGATGGTATTTAGGTCTTTCAATTGTTCGGGAGACATTGTTTTTGTGACGTCTGCATACAGTTCTTTCTGCAACTCTTCGGGAGTTTTGTCTGTTTGTTGCAGTATGGCATATCTGTTCCGTATTGAAGGCTTCATCCCTTGCCAGACGGCATCCGGCATTCCCTGGGATTTAGAGATTAGCTCTACCTGCTTCAGCATCAGACTGTCGCCTCTTACACCGGCTCCTGCCAATGAAACGACAAATGCAATGGATAGGTCCTTTTTAGCAACGATGAATGCAATGATTCCTCCTGCGCTATGTCCGATAATTCCGATTTTCTTTGCATTTATTTCTTTTCTGCTGCGCAGATAATTCACCATTGCTTCCGTATCTGTGGCAAAATCCTCATTGGTAGCTGTTGCGTGAGTACCTTGTGAAGCGGCAGTACCCCTGTCATCACATCTAAGTACAGCAATTCCGTTTCGGGTCAGATAATCGGCGATGACAAAGAAAGGTTTGTGTCCCATGATTTCTTCATCCCGGTTCTGCGCACCGCTTCCCGTCACCATTACCACTGCCGGAAACTTAGTTCCTTTTTCGGGAAGAGTCAATGTTCCGGCAAGGTTAATTCCATCGCGTTCATTCCTCACGGTGACTTCTTCACTTCTGTAAGGGAAAGGCGGTTGAGGCTCCTGCGGACGCTTGGGACGGCTGGCTTCTCCCTTTACCAGATTCAACGGAAGGGGCATTCCTTGTGTAAATGTTCCGTTGATTGTGTTATCACTGTTCAGCTTTCCTTTGTACGAAGCATGAATCACAGGTATCTGGATAATTAAAGTAGAATCATTGAAAGAAGTGGTCTGTGTCTTGATACCGTTGGCTCCTTGGTCGGGACTGTCCAGTGTGGTCACATAAGCGCCTTGTTCCGTTTGACTGATGTGGAATACAATAGTCAATGAACCGGTGGGAAGGGAAAGTTTTCCGTGCCAGGTTCCCGAAATTTCTTGGGCGGAAACAGAGGATGAGAAGAACACTCCGGCTAATAGTCCGGTAATGAATATAACGATGTAGGTAGCCTTAACTATTTTCATAAGCGAAAAATTAGGTTTAATCTTAATTGTAAATATAAGATATATACAAAGGTAACAATTTTCATCATTATAAAAATAAGACATTACCTAATCTTGTCAGAATCCGGTAATATCTTATTGGGCTGTTCCTGTATACTATTACAGTTTTTATTGTTAAGCACAACCTCTATTCCAAACTATATAGCCTCCCTTAAAAAACGATGATTCTTAAAAAAGGAATATTTAATCATCGGAGAAGGACATAAATCGCAGTTTGGTAAAGAAAAGCCGGAAAATGCCATGCATTTGTAATTACATGATTCTCTATTTTCGCTGTTTTGAGAATATACTAATCGAATTGTGATAGATTCTTGATTCTTTTTGTTATTTGGAGAGTAGATACCTGAATAACCAATCATTTTATTATTTTCTCCTTTCCAATATATTATGATAAACTAAGGAGAAAATATTTCTTAATAGTCCATTTTTATCTTCTTTACCGGGGAACGATAGCTTCCTCGGTGAGGAACAAGTCGATGCACACCGAGGAACACTTCGTTGGTTTTAAGGCAATGAACGGTTCCCGAATAGAGAAAGATGTATATCTTGTTTGGCTTTATGCAATATTAGACTGTTTTTTGTATGCTCATGCGTTTATTTATACAGTTTATTTTCTAGTTTGCTACTTTCTAACTGGCTATTTTCCTGTAGAATATTAAAAGTAGAACATTGACAGGCCTATGCTATCATTTCGAGTTAATTCATCACACGCATTTTCATACCTTATTTCTCTGGAATAGTTGCAGGATGGACATTTCTCCCCATTATTAAACATTTGTTCTACATAAATAAATAAGTGGTGGCTAAATTTGCATCGTTATTAACTACATAATATTATGAAAAAGATAATCTATCTAGTTCCTACGTTGTCTTTAGTAGGTTGTACCTCACAGCACGTAGAAGAAAAGCCGAATGTGATTGTGATTCTTGCCGATGATCTGGGATTTGGTGATGTCAGCGCTTACGGCTCTACTACGATTCATACTCCGAATATCGACAGTCTGGCTCATGGCGGAGTTTGTTTCATGAACGGATATGCCACTTCGGCAACTTCCACTCCCAGCCGTTACGCTTTGATGACTGGAATGTATCCGTGGAAAAATAAAGATGCAAAAATCCTGCCGGGAGATGCTCCTCTTATCATTAATGAAAATCAGTTTACCTTGCCGAAGATGATGCAGCAATGCGGTTATGTGACCGGAGCTATCGGAAAGTGGCACTTGGGGATGGGAGAGGGCAATGTCAACTGGAACGAAACCGTCAAACCGGGTGCCAAAGAAATTGGTTTCGACTATTCTTGCCTGATTGCAGCAACCAACGACCGTGTCCCGACGGTTTACGTGGAAAACGGCGATGTAGTAGGACTCGATCCGGCCGATCCCATCGAAGTGAGTTACGAGCATAATTTTGAAGGCGAACCGACTGCCATTTCTCATCCGGAGATGTTGAAAATGCAGTGGGCACACGGACACAATAACTCTATAGTAAACGGAATTCCCCGTATCGGATATATGAAAGGCGGTCAGAAAGCCCGTTGGAAAGACGAGGATATGGCCGACTATTTTGTAGATAAGGTAAAGAACTTTGTGACTGAACACAAAAATACTCCTTTCTTCTTGTATTATGGCTTGCACGAACCTCACGTACCTCGTGCTCCCCACCAGCGCTTTGTGGGCAAAACAACGATGGGGCCTCGTGGCGATGCCATCGTTGAGGCAGACTGGTGTGTCGGCGAACTGCTTGCCCACTTGAAGAAAGAAGGATTGTTGGAAAAGACACTGATTATCTTCTCCAGTGATAACGGGCCGGTTCTGAATGACGGTTACAAAGACGGAGCTCCCGAATTGGCAGGCGATCACCTTCCTGCAGGAGGTCTGCGCGGAGGTAAATATAGTTTGTTCGACGGTGGTACGCATATTCCTTTGTTTGTTTATTGGAAAGGAAAGATTCAGCCGGTTGTGTCCGATGCACTGGTTTGCCAGGTAGATATTCTTGCTTCTCTGGGGTCGATGATACATGCCGATTTGCCGGAAGGTTTGGATAGTCGGAACTATCTGGATGCTTTCTTCGGAAAAGAGCAGACTGCCCGCAAGGATGTAGTGTTGGAAGCGCAGGGACGTATGGCTTATCGTTCAGGCGACTGGATTATGATGCCTCCTTATAAAGGTTCCGAACGAAACCTGACCGGAAATGAATTAGGCAACTTGGGTGAATACGGTTTATTCAATGTAAAAGCCGACCGAACTCAATACCAGAATATGGCGGCACAACAGCCCGAACTTCTGGACTCCCTGAAGCAGAATTTCTTTGCTGAAGTGGATGGTTATTATCGCAGCGAAGTAGAAGAAGAACCATTAAAATAAGGTCAAATGTTTATTCTGAACATAAATCCCGTTGATAAAACAATCGTTCTATTCTACCGGGATTTATTTCTCTACCTTTGTTCTGTTCGATGTCGGACAATTAACCTTGAAGTATGTATATGAAAATGAAAGCTTTTTTAATGTTTGTATTGCTGTTCTTATGTTCGATGGGAACAAAGGCGCAGGATTTGGGGGCGAACTATAATGAAAATATAGATTACCCGATTACGGAAATAGAGATGTTGAAACAGTCGAAAGTGAGTTGGGTGAGAGGATTTGTCAATATCCCCAATCTGTTTCTTCAGAATGAAAACGGGAAGATTGTTGGTGTGAAAGAAAATGCCATCAGGACACATATTCCTACATTGAAATTTATTCAGGCCAAGAAAGCCTTGGGCGACCGTGTGAAATTTATATTGAGCCTGAAAATACCTTTTGAATTATATACCGACACGGTTCCCAAAGTAGGAACTAAGGAGATGGAGTACATATTTCAGGCAACGGAAATATTACTGAAAACCTATGATATGGCGAAGAATATTGAAATACTTGTCATGGGTAACGAGCCGGAATGGGAGAATGCATTGGATACCGATCTCTGTCATGCGGATGGTGAAGATTATCGGGCATTTCTGAATGAGTTTGCCAATCGGCTGACTACTTGGAAACAGACTAATGGCTGGACATTTGATATTTATGCCGGAGCATTGAACCGTGTTTCCGAGTTGCCGAAGAGCGAAACGGTACCTGCAGTAGTCTCTGTGGTTAATAACAATCCTAATGTTGTAGGGCTCGACTTGCACGTTCACGCATTGAAAATCAACCAGGCGGAAGATGATTTCCGTATTATCCGCGATAAATATGGTGTAACAAAGAAACTGATTTGCACGGAATTCTCTATGGTGCGTGCTTTAAATCCTCATGTGGCGGATGCACTGGGAGAATGGGGAACCAAGCATGGTTATACGGCCGGGATGAAAATTTACGAATACCTTAATCTGATAGCCGAAAAAGCTAACGCCGGTACACCGGTGAGTGCAACCGAGTTCAAGAGCCTTTTTGAGAGTTATTCCTGGTATCCGAAGAATTGGTATAAGACTTTTTATGAAGTATTCAAGAAATATGATACGTATGCCATTACCGGACGTTTTAGTGTGGTTCCCGGTGGAGCGAGAGCTGTTTACGATGCGAAGACTGAAATGTGGGAACTTGGAGGAATTTATTTTTCCCGTTATTTAGGACTGGATGCAGACGGATTCTACAATCCCAATCCATTGCTGTATCCCGATTTCATCGCTGCCCGGGATGGATTGGCAGTTTCCAGCCTTGTCGGAGGGCAACGGGAATTGTTCATTCGTTGGGGGAATGGAGCCGATAAAACAGGTATATTGTCAGTAACAGATGAAAATGGAACAGAGGTAGTACGTCGGTCGCTTGATTCGGAGAATGACTATACATTGGTTGAAAATCTTGCTCCCGGAACGACTTATCATGTAGCATTGCTGAAATCGGATGATGCCGTGTTGTGGAAGGATGATGTTAAGACCAAGTCTGTAACAGGAAAGTTTCCTTTGTTGAAATATCAACAAGTGGATGGA
This sequence comes from Bacteroides xylanisolvens, assembly GCF_018289135.1. Taxonomy (NCBI): domain Bacteria; kingdom Pseudomonadati; phylum Bacteroidota; class Bacteroidia; order Bacteroidales; family Bacteroidaceae; genus Bacteroides; species Bacteroides xylanisolvens. The sequence goes on along the minus strand of NZ_CP072216.1, from coordinate 4,488,125 downwards.
TATATGTTGGTACAACTATTAAATTTGCCGGATGATGTCTTATCTTATAAAGTAAAGCTGGATGGACAGGAAATCAATATAGTGAATAAGAACCTGAACGGACAAATACTTACCGCCGAAGTGACTTATAAGGATGGGTCAGTAGAAATATTGTCGACAACTGTTAGAAAGTAATTATCTTAAATTTATTCGCTTATGAAAGTAATATATGTAGTGTTGGTATGTTTGTTGGCTTTCACCTCTTGTGCGGAGACGGAATATGCCGAAAACGGGGTTGATAAGAAGAATATAACAGGATATACCGAAGTTGGGTTTTATAGTTTGGATGGAATTTGTACTTTTACAGAGCAGGAACAACTTCAGGCTGCAATTAATCCTAAACGGTTGACTTATCGCCTGCAAAATTCGGATCAAAGCAAATACATTCATGTGAAGTTTGACGGGAAGCCCACGGCTGTCGGTCAAAAGATAAAGACTGAATTCTCATTCCAAGGAGTTTCTTTTCTCAAAGAAGGGATGGAGATGGAAGTAGTTCGTATAGATGGAGATAAAGTTTGGTTGTCAGGAGATAACGTCGGTATAGTAATCCCTGTTTTTAATAATTAAAAGAAAGATATTATGAAAAGATACATTCCTATTGTAGCGTCATTAATGGTGTTTTCGTTGATATCATGTGATGAAGTCATGGATCTGACACAGCCGGAAAAGGCTGAAGTTACCTATTCCAATATTACCTTGTCGCTTTATCAGACAGGCAAATATGATTTATATCTGGATGAGCCGGAATACCAATATAACATTATGGTGGAGAAAAGCCATTGCGAAAAAGAAGCAAAGGCGGAATTGGCTGTTGTCGATGCCAAAGAGTTTGGTGAAGAATATCACCTCTTACCTGTGGAATATTATGATCTGGATGGAAGTAATTTTAATTTTAAGGGGGACGATGTCCTGCGTATGGTAAATTTGCGCTTCCATGATTTAGGTACGCTTGACGGATCAAAGAAATACGTTCTCGGTTTGAAACTGGTTTCCGACGATCTTGCAGTCAATCAAGAGAAAAGTACAATGACTTTCTTCCTGCAACAGAAACAGGGAGAAATCGACAACCCTTATACCGTGGCGACAACGAGCGACTTGATAACTCTCGGAGAGAAACTCAAAGATGGTAAGACGATCTATGCCAAGATAGAGAATGATATTGATTTGCAAGGTGTAGACTGGCAACCGATAGAGACTTCGGTTTCCAAACAACTTGTATTGGATGGAGGCGGACATACGATTCGTAATCTGAAAGTAAATACTTCCTCTTCTGTTAATCAGGGATTCTTTGGATTGTTGGTTGGTAAGTGTTCCAATATAAACTTTGAAAATGCGCAGATTACAGCCAATACAAAGATGGCAGGCATCCTTGCCGGACAGGTGGGAGCTGCTACTTCTCCGGGTATTGTGGAGAATGTTCGGGTATCCGGTACGATTTCTTTAACTTCGGGAACGGGAGCGACTGCCTGGGATAACGGTCAGGCTGGTGGTATCTGTGCAAGACTTCATGGTGCAGATAGTAAAATTCATCAGTGTACATCGGCAACGGATATTACTGCCGTATGGTGCGCCGGCGGTATTTGTGGGGAAACGAGAGGCGGAGCAACGATCTCTCAATGCTCTTCCACTGGGGATATTGTGACTGAATCATGTGTAGGAGGCATCGTTGGACGTATGTTATATTCTATCGTTACGCAGTGTTATTCTTCAGGTCTTGCACAAGCTTTCCCGATGAAAGTGGCGAATCCTGCGGGTGGTATTGCCGGATTTGTAGATCCTAGTCCGACAGCTGTGATCTCTTATTGTTATTCCGATTGCGAGATTTCCGCTCAAAATCAGGTAGGCGGTATTATGGGATTTGCTAACAAGGCGACAGGAATCACCGTAACACATTGTGTGGCTTGGAACCGGAAATTATTCTCTAACGGTGCACCTAAGTCGGGAAGAATTTGCGGACGCTTTAACAAAAATGAGGCTAATAATTGCTATGCGAATCCGAATATGGAATGTCGTTTTTCTGCCAATACGCCTGCTATCGTAGATGAACAAATACCCAACTACGCAGCACAAAACTTTGGTGCCGACCGTTACAATGGTCTTTCTACGATGAGCACCCCGATAGATGCTGCCAAGGCTCTTTCCTGGGATGAATCAATATGGAATCTCGCAGGGGAGAAACCCGGTTTGGTTTGGATGTTAGATTGAAATTTTGTAGATGAGATAAAGATCAGATATAGAATAAAATAGGTATGAAAAAACATAAAATGACAAAAAGACTTATTCTCGCATTAGGAATCATTGGTTTGTCTGTCACTGGGGTACGGGCTGATTCGGTTAATGAGAAGGAGATCACTTATGCCGATCCTACAATTTATGTGGAAAACGGAAAGTATTACCTCACCGGCACACGCAATCAGGAACCACAGGGCTTTGCTATCCTCGAATCGACCGATCTGGAGCATTGGACAGTGCCTGATGGCAGTTCCCTGCAACTGATTCTGCGGAAAGGAGATCGAACGTATGGTGAAAAAGGCTTCTGGGCACCTCAATACTTTAAGGATAAAAGAACTTATTATTTCACTTATACCGCTAATGAGCAAACAGTAATTGCTTCCTCAAAATCGGTATTCGGACCTTTCCGGCAGAAGGAAGTCAAGCCGATAGACGCTTCCGCTAAGAATATAGACTCTTTCCTATTTAAGGATGATGATGGGAAGTACTACCTATATCATGTCCGCTTTAATAAAGGTAATTACCTTTGGGTAGCCGAGTTTGACATAAAGAAAGGAAGTATCAAACCGGAAACATTGAAACAATGTATGGACTGTACGGAGCCTTGGGAAAAGACTCCGAACTATAAGTCTGCACCGGTGATGGAAGGACCGACTGTTATGAAGTGGGACGGGGTATATTACCTCTTCTATTCTGCCAATCATTTTATGAATATCGATTATTCGGTAGGTTATGCCACTGCTTCTTCCCCTTTCGGTCCGTGGAAGAAGCACCCGAACAGTCCGATCATTCATCGCAGCCTCGTAGGAGAAAACGGATCAGGGCATGGAGATGTGTTTAAAGGGTTGGATGGAAAATACTACTATGTCTATCACGTTCATCGTTCGGATTCCACCGTGTCCCCTCGTAAAACACGTATTGTTCCGCTCATCCTGAAGAAAGGAAACGATGGCATATACAACATCACCGTAGACAAAGAGCACGTCATAAAGCCAATGTGGAAATGATTTGTTCAGAAATGTAGTAGAGAAATCTATTTTGCACATTTGTACGGGTTTTGAGGATAATCTTCCTTTTCATTTGAAGATTTTCCCGCTTAATTTGTGTCTTGAGATAAAGAATTTGTTAACAGTTAAAAATAATGTTTATGAAAAGAGACAGACTTTATTTTTCTTTCTTATGTCTTTGTTGCTTTTTGTTTTGTGCGCTGGACGTGCAGGCACAACAAGATTATTGGAAGGGACAAGTGAAGGATGCAGTATCTGGTGAACCGATGATTGGTGTCAGTGTTCGCGTGAAAGGTACGGGAAGCGGTACGATTACTGATTTTGACGGTAATTTTACTGTGAAGGCATCGAAAGGAGACATACTTGTCATTTCTTATGTGGGTTATAAAACTCTGGAACTGGATTTAAAGAATAAAACGACTTTAGGCGTAATCTCTTTGGGAGAAGATACGGAGACACTGGAGGAAGTGGTAGTGGTTGGATACGGCGTACAGAAAAAGGTATCCAGTGTCGGTTCCATTGCCACGGCAAAAGGAGATGATTTATTAAAGATAGGTAGTGTGAACTCCGTTTCCGAAGCTTTGCAAGGGCAGATGCCGGGCGTGGTTGCCATCAATTCCACCTCAAAGCCGGGAGCTGATAAGGCTTCTTTATTGATTCGTGGTAAGTCTACCTGGGGAGAAGCGGATCCACTGGTATTGGTGGACGGTATCGAACGTGACTTCAACGATGTAGATGTGAATGAAATCGAATCTATTTCCGTACTGAAAGATGCTTCGGCAACTGCGGTTTACGGTGTGAAAGGTGCGAATGGGGTGATCCTGCTGACTACCAAACGCGGACTCGAACAGAAACCGGAAATATCATTCACAGCTAACTTTGGTTTTAAACAACCTTCTGCCGCTCCTGAATGGTCTGACTATGTGACCTCTATGAAACAGTATAACAGAGCACAGGCCAATGATGGTAATTGGGGAGCAATGGTTCCCGAATCTACCATTGCCGCATGGGAGAATGCGTATGCTACCGGAAATTACGGCCCGTATAATGATGTCTTTCCCGAAGTGGACTGGTGGAAAGAACTGGTAAAGAATGTAGGTTATGAACAGGCTTATAATCTTAATGTACGTGGTGGTACGAAGAAAATGAGTTATTTCGTATCTTTGGGTTATTTGCATGACGGAGATATTTTTAATACTACCAAACAAGAGGATTTCGATCCTTCCTTCTCTTACCGTCGTTATAACTGGCGTAGTAATTTCGACTTCAATATCACAAGTACTACTAAACTTTCGTTCAATGTGGCCGGTAAGATGGGTTATCAGAACCAACCGTCTTATTATGAGAATGTCGATTCTCCGGATGAACGTTTTTTTAAAACGTTCTTTACGGCTCCAAGTAATGAATTTCCGATTAAATATAGTAATGGAATATGGGGAGACGGGTTAAGTTCCGATCAAAATATAGCCTGTCTGATGAACGAAGGAGGTAGTCGTAATATTAAGCAACATCAAGGTTTCTACGATATAATCTTGAATCAGAAGCTGGACTTTATTACAAAGGGACTGTCATTGAAAGCATCATTGTCTTACACTACTTCTTCTTCATGGACTACCCAGATCATGCCGGGTAAGATTTTAGGTAAAGACGATTTGGTTGCCCAACGTACACATATTCGTATTAATCGTGTGTATGATTACGCCAATCCTATTTATAATGCTGACGGAACAATTACTTATAATTATACCGAGAAACGCTATCCGGATGAAAATGCTCCCGGAGATTTGCCTGTTGGTGGTGTTTATGACGGTTTCAAGGCTTACGGACGTAAACTTTATTACGAATTAGCATTGAATTATAGTCGCCAGTTTGGCGATCACGATGTAAGTGCCTTATTTGTATTTAACCGTAAGATGAACGAATCAACCAATACTGCTAATTCGGGTGTGATGAACTTCCCGGCTTACGAAGAAGACTGGGTAGGCCGTGTCACTTACAACTTCAAAGAGCGTTATCTTGCTGAATTTAACGGTGCCTACACTGGTTCGGAAAAATTTGCTCCGGGACGCCGTTTCGGATTCTTCCCCTCTGCCTCTATTGGTTGGCGTATCAGTGAAGAACCATGGGTAAAGAAATTGACCAAAGGTGTACTGACCAACCTGAAAGTGCGCTATTCGTATGGAGTAGTTGGTAATGATAAAGGTGCTACCCGTTTCAACTATATTCAGAAGTTTGAGCAACTATCTGCCAATGCGCAGTTTGGTAAATATCAGACCAGTAACTGGGGACCTTTATACAAAGAAGGAAAATTGGCCGACCCCGATGCTACCTGGGAAGAATCTATTAAGCAGAATATCGGTATCGAAATAGGTTTGTGGGGTAAACTAAACTTTACTGTGGACTTGTTCGATGAAAAGCGTAATAACATTTTGATGACACGTAATACGATTCCGTCATGGGCCGATAGTGGTATTGCTTTTCCGCAGGTGAATCTGGGTAAGACTAAAAATCACGGTCTTGAACTGGATATTGCTTGGAACGACCGTATTGGAAAGTTTAATTATTACGCGAAGTTTAATTTTGCAACCAGTGAGAACCGTGTTGTCTTTATTGATGACCCGAAGAATCAGAGCGAATATTTGAAAAAAGCCGGAAAGTCAATCGGATATGTGAATAAATACCTGGCAACAGGAAACTTCCAGTCATTGGATGATATTTATAACTCGGCGCAGTCCACTATTGCCAATGGTACACATAATACATTGATTCCGGGAGACTTGTATTACATCGATTATAATGGTGACGGCATGATTGATGCTAAGGATATGGTTCCGATGAAAAACCTGAACTATCCGACTACTACCCTCGGATTTACATTGGGAGGTTCTTACAAAGGAATCGGATTCAATATGTTGTGGTACAGTGCTATGGACGTTTATAAAGAAGCGATTCCTTCCTATTTATGGGATTTCCCGGAAGGTAATATCAAGGCTCAACCAAATACGTTGAATACATGGACAGCCGATGCTCCGATTCAAGGCGGTCCGATTCGCCCCAGTATTCATGTTCAGAGAAGTTATAATTCGGTGGCTAGTACATACACATATACCAACCATGCTTATCTTCGCTTGAAGAACCTGGAAGTGAATTATCAGATTCCGAAGCGTTGGTTGCAGCCTTTACGTCTGACAAAACTGCAAGTATATGTCAACGGTACCAATTTGTTGACGTTCTCGAAAGGTGATTCCCGCCGTGACCCCGAACATTCGGGACAGAATGTTTATCCGGTGGTGAGACGTTATAACATTGGTTTTAGATTAGGATTATGAGACACTTTAAATTTACTGATATGAGAAGACATAAGTTGAATTGGATATGGATCATTCTATTGGGGTTGTTTGTAGGAAGTTGTGAGGACTATCTGGACCGCTCTCCCGATGACGGACTTTCCGAAGATGATGTTTATAAAGATTATAGCAGTTTGTTAGGGTTCATGGACCGCATCTTTCAAAATGATGATATATTAATCTTTACACATGGTATCAACTCTTATTCGAATACATACGTAACGGTAGGTAATTTATCGGATGAATATGCATCCGTTCGCGATAATGATCCGTCGAAGTTTGTCAATGCAGGTAACTGGCTGGAGAATGCCGGTACACGTTTCGAAATAGGAAGTAAAAGTGATGGGAAGAATTTCAAAAGTGCTATTTCTCGTGCTTATACCGGACTTCGTATCGTGAACCGTGTAATTAGCGGAGTAGATCAAGTGAAATCCATCACAGACGACCAAAGGAGAAAACTGTTGGGACAGGCTCATTTTCTGCGTGCCTACTTCTATTTTGAGATTATCAAGCGATATGGCGGAATGCCCATCTTTGACCAGCTTTGGGGAGCATCGGACGACTTTGACTTTCCCCGTAAAACTTATCAGGAATCCAATGCTTGGATGCAGACAGACCTGGATAAAGCCATTGAATATTTACCTATAAGCTGGCCTGACGAGGAACATGGACGGCCTGACAGAGTAAGCGCCATGGCATTAAAAGCGATGACACAGCTTTATGCTGCCAGCCCTTTGATGCAGAACGACTTGAATTCTATTGAAAACAAAGGATATGGAAAAGAGATGGCTGCTGAAGCTGCCCGTAGTGCGCAAAAGGCGATCAATGCTATTGAAAGTCACGAATATTATCGCCTGATGAATCATGACGAATATCGTAGTATTCAGCTAATGCCTAATTCCAATCAATTCGCACAGCCGGAATATTTATGGTTCCTGCGTTGGCATCATGGCAACTGGTCTGCTTTCGTCAGAGCGCAATGGCTGACACAACCATACGATAATAAAACCGGTGCCGAAGGTACTCCTTATAATGCTCCGACACAAAATGCGGTAGATATGTACGAACGTAAGGGAGCCGACGGTAAATACTATCCGATTACTGATCCGCGTTCCGGTTATGATGCGGTAAAGACTACCAATCCTTATTCGGATAGAGACCCTCGCTTCACGAATAATATCCTCGTGCCCGGTGAGCAATGGGGGAAGAATTTACAGGGTGTTCCCTATTATCTGACTACTTATTCGGGTGGTTACTCCGAGAACTTCATTTCTACCAATCAGTTTACGAGAGGCTCTCAACAGACCGGATATATGTGCAAGAAGTTCATTTGGCCGGAAGCAAGTGTGCCTTTGTTTGGTGAAGCTGGTTTCCAATTATATCGTTTGGTGGCTGTGTACATTCGTGTTTCACAAGTTTATCTGGATATGGCAGAGGCTTCATACGAAGCGACAGGTGATCCGGATGCAGTCGTTACGGGTTGTACGATGTCGGCCCGTCAGGCTTTGAATAAAATCCGTGTAAGAGCCGGAATCGGCGAACTACCGGATGGAGTGGATTTTAGAGAAGCTTATCGTCGGGAACGTGGTGTGGAATTGATGTTCGAAGGACACCGCTGGTATGATATCCGCCGTTGGATGATTGCTGAAGACCTGTTTAAGGGTGAATATCCGATCATGGGTGTCAAAGCAACCCCGATCAATCATTCTTATACGGCCGACCAGTTGAAAGTGGAAAAAGCCTGCACTTATAAGTTGACCGACTTTACTTACGAGTATGTTCCGGTGAGGACAGCCGTGCGGACGTTTAACAAGCGTAATTATTGGTATCCGCTACCGATGGATGAAGTGGCGGCTTTGGATAATCTTCAACAGAACCCCGGATGGTGATACCTAAAATAAAGAAAAGTATATGAGAAACAAGATTAGATATATAAGACTGATAGGGCTCATATTTGTCCTTATCGTTGGCTCTAGCCTGACTTTCGCACAGAATAAATCAAAGAGAAAGTCGGCGAAGAAGCCTTTGGTGGAAGTAGTTTCTATTGTTACCGACGAGAAAGGTAGCCCGTTGAAGAATGTTTCTATCATTTGTGGAGAAGGCGCAGTCGTTCTATATACAGATGCAAAGGGACGTTTTCAGACGAAGGTCGAGAATGACGCAACCGTCATGGTGGAGGCTTTGGGATATGAAGATAAAGTGTATAAGCTGACAGGCAGCAATATCGTTCCTGAAAAGATTGTCCTGAAGAAAGAGCCTCTGTTCCTGACCGAAGAATCGTTGGTGAATAGAGCCGATGGTGGCAAGACGTATAAAGGGAATGAAGTAGGCGCAACGAGCGTACTGGAGAACGGACAGTTCGGAACGTTCCCTGATTTGACGCTGACTAATATGCTGCAAGGTAAAATGTTAGGTCTGCAAGTTCGCTCCACAGTCAGCGGATTGGGTAATAATACGCCTGATTTATTTATCCGTGGCCAGCATGGCATGTCGGAGAATACAGCTATTGTTATCATCGATGGTGTGGAACGTCCGGCAGCGGATTTGATTCCTGAAGAAATCGAACGTATCGAGTTGCTGAAAGATGCCACTGCCAAGATTCTTTATGGGGCGCGTGCTGCGAATGGCGTACTTTGGGTGACTACCCGCAGAGGAAAGGCCAACCGCCGCATTTATAACGCAACCGCCGAAGCAGGTGTGGTACAGATGACGCGTACTCCTGATTTTCTGAATTCTTATCAGTATGCTAATCTGTACAATGAAGCGCGTGCAAATGACGGATTGACTCCTTACTATAATCAGAAACAACTGGAAGGATATAAAAACTCCAAAGGAGCCAATGACCTATTGTATCCGAACGTCGATTTGTACGATCAGTTATTGAACAAAAATGCCAACTATCGGAAAGTATCGTTCGATATGACGGGAGGTACCGACAGAGTGCGTTATGCCCTGATTGCCGGATATGTAGGAGGTAGCGGATTTGAAGACGTTACCTATACTCCGCAACTGCACCGTCTGACTCTTCGCGGAAACCTCGACTTCAATGTAACGGATTTCCTGACTATATCCGCAGACGTTGCCGGACGTATGGAAATGCGTAAATGGGGGCAATTGGACTGTGGTCAGGTATTTACGGCCCTGTCTACGCATCGTCCGAATGAATACCCGCTGACTATGTCACCGGAAGAAACCGGACTAGCCAGCTCGGACGGAATTCCTTTGTTTGGCGCAAGTCTGCTGCGTCCGATGAATGCATACGCGGAAACAATGTACGGAGGATATACGGATGAGCGTTATACACGCAGCCAGACCAATATCGGTTTGAAATTCGATCTTGATATGCTGACAAAAGGGTTGAAAGCCGGTGCTTTCCTTTCTTTCGACAACTATGATTACCTGCAACTCTCTTTGAGCAAAGTCTATCCGACGTATGCCATCAAAACATATCGTAACTTTGCCGGTGAGGAACAGATCATGTACACCCAGATGAAGAAAACAGATGTAGCCACTTCACAGAGTCGGAAGTCGACTACCTTACAACAGACATTGGGTTGGAATGCCTTTGCTGCATACGAGAATACATTCAACCAAAAGCATGATGTATCGGCACGGCTGACTTACATGTACTCGAAAACAACGAATCAGGGAGTGACCCAGGACATCATCAATGCAAACTACGCATTGCGCTTAAACTATATGTATGACCGCCGTTATGCTGTGGAAGCCGACATGGCATTGATGGGAAGCAACCGTTTCAAATCGGGAAATAAATACTTCTTCTCGGCAGCGGGCGGCCTTGCCTGGATTCTAAGCAATGAAGATTTCCTGAAAGACAATGAATACGTGAACTTCCTGAAACTGAAAACCAGTGCTGGTATCTTGGGATATGACAGAAGCACCGAACATTTATTGTATGAACGTGCCTGGTCACAAGACGGCAGCTTCCGGTTCGGAACAACGAACAACGGTGCTACGGCTTACTATTCCACTTTTGTCCGTGCAGGCAATCCGAACCTGAAATGGGAAAAGGCAGCAGAATGGAACATCGGTGTGGAAGGCCTGTTCCTGAACAACCGCTTATATACCGAAATAAACTATTTCCGTGAGAAACATACGGACATCATCGGTTCTGTCGATGCCTCTTACGGGGATTATACAGGCAACTTTACCTACCAGGATAACATGGGCTCCGTCTTGAATCATGGTATAGAAGGAATGTTCACTTGGAGCGACCGTATCAACGACTGGTCTTATTCGGTAGGAGCTAATTTCGTATGGTCTAAGAATAAAGTATTGAAATGGAACCAGGTGAAACATGGTGAAGAATACCGTTATACAGTGGGGCGTTCTACCGATGCTATGATGGGACTGGTTGCCGAAGGATTATTTGGCAAAGATGTAGCCATCAACGGACATGCCCCCCAGACGTTTGCCGATTATCAGGAAGGCGACATCGCCTACAAAGACCTGAACGGCGATAAGATCATTGACGGTCGTGACGTAAAGGAACTCGGAAACTCATTCCCACGTACTACATTGGGCATCGATTTCAATGTAAGTTACAAAGGCTGGGGATTGTATCTTCAGGGATATTCCGAACTGGGCGTTCACACTTGGGCAACAAATGCTTATTATTGGAACAATGGAGAAGGTAAATACTCTAAACTGGCATTAGATCGTTATCATCCGGCAAACAATCCGACCGGAAGTTATCCGCGCCTGACAACCACTGCCGGTGAGAACAATTTCCGCAATTCTTCTTTCTGGTTGAAGAATACAAGCTTCTTCCGTATGAAGAATGTTGAATTGAGCTACACGTTCAATCAGTTCTCCCCAAGTTCGGTCGTGAAGAAGATGAAGGTTTTCGCTCGTGGTGCAAATTTGTTTGTGCTTTCTTCCGTGAAAGATTTGGATCCTGAATTGCTGAATGCCGGTGTGACAAACTACCCGGTGACGCGTACTTTTACAGGCGGAGTCTCTTTTGTATTTTAATTTTGAACAATTAATAGATGGCAATATGAAACATATATTAGGAAGTTGCGTTTTAGCAGGTCTGTTTCTCTTTTGTGCTTGTGACGACACATTGGATACAAAGGTGACATGGCAGATCGGAGACTCTGATACCTGGAGAGTGCCGGAACTTGCTCAAGGCGTACTATATAAAGCTTATAATGGCATAGCCAACCGTCCGGATTGTTTTGAAGATAACTTTCTGGATTGTGCTACCGATAATGCAGTGACTAATCTGCGCAGCTCTTCTGTCTATAAATTAAATATGGGTGGGATGACAGCGTTTAACAACCCAATCGGAAACTGGAGTAATGCGTACAACATGCTGAACTATGTAAACTCTTTCCTCGAAAACGGCTTAACCGACCAAGTGCAGTACAACCGCACCGACCCGGAAGTGGACAAGCAAATCAAGCTGCGTCTGGAAGGTGAATCGTATTTCCTGCGTGCATGGTGGCATTTTGAGCTATTGAAGATGTACGGCGGAAAGGCGAAGAATGGAAAAGCGTTGGGTATTCCGTTGGCAGATCATTTTATTTCGCAGGATGAGGCCGCGCAGAACGGTGAATTTCTTCGTCCTACTTATCAGGCAACAGTCGATTTTATCGTCAACGATTTGAATAATGCCATCGAGTTATTGCCGAACGTGTATCAGGGAGATGACTTGGAGTTCGGTAATACACAAATCGGTCGTGCCACGAAAGCGGCGGCAGCTGTTCTGAAAAGTCGTGCGCTTTTATATAGCGCAAGCCCTGCCATGCAGGATGATGACGTGACGAAGATCACCGGCATGGGACAATTCGAAATACTGAACCCTACGGTTTACCAAGCAAAATGGGAAGCGGTAGCCAAAGAGATCAATAAGATTCTGGGCATGGAAGGTTTCGGAACTTATGTTCCTGTTACGGCTTCCTCCATTGCCGATGTTCAGACGGAAAGTTCCGATTATGCTTTCCGCAGATATTTTAATAATAACCTGTTGGAAGGCCTTCATTTCCCGCCGTTCTACTACGGAAGTGCCCGTGCCACTCCTTCTCATAATCTGGTAAAGGCTTTTTATGCGAAGAATGGTTATCCGGCAACCGATGTTCGTTCCGGTGTCGATCTGTCTGATCCTGATTTCGATCTGACGCAGCTTTATGCCGTACTGGATAATCGCTTTGCGCTGAATGTCTACTATCATAGTGCTACATTTGGCGATTCCGGTCAGCCGTTGGATATGTCCGAGGGTGGAAAAGATTCTCCTTCGTTTAGTGAGAATGCTACACGTACGGGTTATTATCTGGCTAAATTCGTTTCCAAGAAATCGGCTATGCTGAATCCGATTCAGACGTTAAACTCGGTTCATTACAATCCTTTGTTACGGAAATCGGAAGTTCTTCTTAACTTTGCCGAAGCTGCCAATGAGGCTTGGGGCAACCCGACGGTGAAAGCCGAAGGATGCCTGTATTCTGCATACGAAATATTGAAAACAATCCGTTCGCAAGCCGGGGGTATCAATTTTGATCTTTATCTGGATGAAATGGCTCAAAGTAAGGACTCGTTCAGAAAGTTGATTCAGAACGAACGTCGCTTGGAATTTACTTTCGAGAATCATCGTTATTTTGATATGCGTCGTTGGGTATTACCGTTGAACGAAGAGGTGGAGGGTGTTGCCGTTACCCGCAATGAAGATGGCACATTCAGCTTCAAAGTACAGAAAGTGGAACAACGGAAATATGAAGTGAAAAACTATTTCATGCCATTACCGTATGCAGAGCTGGAAAAGAATAAGAATCTAATGAATAATCAGGGTTGGGAATAACGTGCTGTTGATATAAATACTTATTTACAATGAAAAGACTAAATATATTATGGATAGGGCTGATAAGCGTTCTGATGACTGCTTGTTATGACGATTATGAAAAGGACTACGATGAGAGTTCTGTGTACTTTGCTTCGCAAAAACCTTTGCGGACACTGGTAGCCGATACAGATATGTCGATAAAGGTAGGAGTGGCTATTGGCGGTAAAAGAGAGGTGCATACCGATGATTGGGCTACATTCGAGATCGATCCGTCTTTATTGGATGGTACGGGCTTGACACTAATGCCGGAAAACTATTATCAGTTGGCTAATCCGAACAAGATGACGATCAGCAACCCGAACCTGGCAATCGCAGATGTGAAAGTGACTTTCTCCGATGCTTTCTATGAAGACAATGCTGCTTTGAACAAGCACTATGCAATCCCTTTCCGGTTGGTCGATCATAATCAGGATGAAATTAGTACTGATGTGAATGGTAATTTGAAGGATTACAGTATTGTAGTTGTCAAATTTGTCAGCCAGTATCATGGTACCTACTTTGTGAAAGGAAAAGTTACCAATTTGTCTACCCAGCAGGTTACTGAATACAGTAACAAGGATTTGAGTCAGAATATGACCCGCGACTTTGTTTCGTTAGGTAGAAACAAAGTACGCAGACCGGGTTTCGGAAACACATTGGAAAACAATGAGTCGGTGAATCTGACAGTCAATCCGGATGGAAGCGTCAATATTGAAGCCGGAGGAAGCGTCGCTATCACAGATGCATCCGCCACATTAGATCCTGCAGCCGAATCATTGGAATTTGTAGGGAAACAGCCTAAGTTTACCCTTTCTTATAAGTACACGAAAGGTGGCGTCACTTATCAGGTTGACGAGGAACTGATTCGTCGTCAGAATCCGGAAGCTGATTTACGCTTCCAGGAATGGTAGAATAGGTATGAGTTGATTATAGATTTCTATTGCTCGCCGGTAATTAGCTACATCAGTGAATGTTGCAGATTAATTACCGGCGATATCTTTTTCTGTTGGGCGTAGTTGATTTACAATATATACCTACTTGCCCTGTTGGCTATTAATAGCTAACTTCCTTTTGATATAGACCAAACTTCTTTTTGCCGGTTGGATAACTTCCTTTTTCTTCATTCCAAACTATAATTGCAAGCTTTGTTTTTATAAATGCAAGTTCCGTTTATAAAAACAAAGCTTGCAATTATATAAACGGAACTTGCGTTTATAGTTTGAAATAGGGCAAAGACAACTTTACTATGAAGGGAAGAGATCTTTGCAAAGGGAGCAAAAGAACTTTTCTATTAATAGTTGACACGTTGTCTAAGGGTAGGTTGAATTTCTGAAGCAGTTACTTTTGCTTTCTATTTCAACTGTTTGAGAAACTCTGTCGGAGTGATATTAAATTCTTTCTTGAAACACTTTGTAAAGTAGTTCGGATCTGATATACCGACGGCAAATGATGCTTCGGAGACATTCATACCATTCAGTAAATGAGTTTTAGCCTCTTTCATTTTGATCGTCCGTATGAATTGAGTGATGGAGCATCCGGTGAGTGATTTCAGCTTCATGTGCAACAGGCTGCGGCTGATGCGGAGATGGGCTGTGATTTCCGTTACTCCGAAGTCTTCCTTGGTGAGGTTCGCCATAATCAGTTCCATCAGTTCTTTCATGAATATTTCATCCCGCGGGTTGTTGGTTATTTGCTTGATGTTCAGTTCTTCTGCCTGTTTGAAGTGTTCAATACTCTGTTTCCGGCTCTTTTGGATATTCTGTACCAGCAGTTCCAGATTCTTGGCGTTGAAAGGTTTGGTGATATATGCATCGGCTCCTCGCAGATAACCTTCCGTATGGTCGTTTTCATCAGTCTTTGCAGTCAGGAGGATAACGGGGATATGGCTGGTCGTTACGTCCTGTTTGACACGTTCCGTGAATTCCAGGCCGTCCATCACCGGCATCATTAAATCCGATATAATGAGGTTGGGCAGCTGTTTGGCTATCTTCTTGCAGGCTTCTGCACCATTATACGCTCGTATAATATCATATTTCTCGCTGAATATACTGGCGAGGTAATCATTCATTTCTTTGTTGTCCTCCACAATCATAATAGATTCCCGGGCAGGATCTTTTTCTTTGTTGGTCAGCTTTTCGGGAATGAGTTCGATGGTTTCCTTGATTCGCTGGTTATATTTCTGTATTTCTTCGGTCGTGATGTTCTCGGACGAGCGTTCATCGGGGTTGTAAGCATCCTCGGATACATTCAGGGTAACGATAAAATCCGAACCTTTGTTGATTTCGCTTTCTACCCGGATTTTCCCTTTGTGCATGTGTATGAGCGAACGCGTAAGCGATAATCCCAGTCCGAATCCCTCGCGATGGTCGCGCTTCTCAACTTGGTAGTAACTTTCAAATATTTGTTCTTGAGCTTCTTTAGGAATCCCCCTGCCATTGTCTTTGACGGAGATTTGCACAAATGTTCCTTTCTCTTCTTTTATTAGTTTGGCACTCAACTTGACGTATCCGCCGGGTTGGGTATATTTAAATGCGTTTGAGAGCAAGTTATAAAGAATCCGTTCCAGTTTGGAAGGCGAGAACCAGACTTCCTCTTCGGTGTCTTCCAGATTGACGATGAAGTCAATTTCCCGTTCCCCGGCTACAATGTCGAAGATGTGCGACAGTTCTTCCAGAAAGTGCATGATGTCTCCCTTCCGGACGCTGATACGCATCTGTTTCATCTCGATTTTACTGAACGTCAATAGTTCATTAATCAGATAATTCATCCGGTTGGCGTTTCGGTAGATGACTTCCAGTTTCTCTTTATCGTTGTTGCTGATTTGTGGCTGCTGGATCAATCGTTGCAGAGGCGATAGAATCAGGGTCAGCGGTGTTTTCAGGTCATGGGAGATGTAAGTGAAGAAATTGATCTTCTGTTGATTCATATTCTCTATGTTGACGCGTTGTTCATGCTCCGTTTTCAGTCGCATGAGCAGGATGATACGCGTTTTGGTATATCTGTATGCGGCGTAAATGATTAATAGGAAGAGTAGTGCATAAACTAAATATGCTCCCGGTGAGAGCCACCAAGGAGGAAGGACTCTGATGGCAAGGTCCTTTTGGCCCGTTTCGTCCCAGTGGATACCATCTTTGCTGGCTTTGATCTTTAAGATATATCTTCCTGAAGGCAGATTGGAGAAGCGTACCTGATGCTGGTTGCCTACAAACTGCCAGTCCTTGTCGATACCTTCCATTTTCATCGCATATTGAGTGTTGTCGGTATATTGATAATTCAGGCCGGAATATTCGAGACGCAGGGATTGGGCTTGTTCGTGCGTCAGGGTGATCTCTGTCAGTTCGGAGATAGAGGAAGGGATGAATGCTTTCTCATTGTTGGGCGACATATATTCGCTGTTGCTCCAAATGGCAGTCAGTGCAATGTTGAAACGGGGATTGACGGAGCGTACCTGTTCCGGGTAGAAAGAAATCATACCGTTGATAGTTCCGAAATACAATTCTCCGTCAGGCTTCTTGCAGGCGGAGGAGTAGTTGAACTGGTTGATGGGTAATCCGTCGGCCGTGGTATATCGGTCAATGCTTCCTGTTTGGGAATTGATACAACAAAGTCCGTTTCCGGTACCTACCCAAACATTACTCATCTCATCTTCAATGATACCTTTGATGGCGTTGGATCCCAACTGTTCTTTACTGTAAAAGGCGATAATGTTACCGTTGCGGTCTGATACATAAAGCCCGTTGTTGTCTGTACCTATCCATATCCGTTGATGTGAATCGGGGTAGATATAGGTGATGTAGAGATTGGTGTGCGGCAGGATAGGGAGCGAGGTTACTTTCAGTGTATGGGTATTGATCTGAAATATACTGCCTTTTCGGGTTCCTGCCCAAAGTATACTGTCATTAAACTGTACCAGGTTAAAGACACGGAGAGATGAAATTTTTTCCGGGCGGGAGTTTGCTTTCTTCCTGTTGATCAGGAATAAGCCGGAAGGGCCTCCGTACCAGATATGATCGTTCTTGTCTTCGATGATGCAGAAGCCGGAAGAAACCTCATCCGACAATAGATTATAGTCCACCGTGCGGTTTAGATGCGGTATATAGTGAAGAGCTCCTTTCAGGAACAGTCCGAGCCACAGGCTGTTATCTTTGTCAAGCCATAAAGAATGTATGTTCTTGGCGTAGATTTGCATTTGCTTGTGCAGCCGTTCGGCACGGGTGATTTCCTTCTTATTGTCCAGGTAGTTCAATCCGCCATCTTCGGTGGCGATGTACAGACCGTTGTCCGGAGCATTGATAATCTGGCGGACAGCCTTTCCGCTCAAATGATTGAAACTGGCTCCGTATGGATATATCTGGAACTGGTCGGAACCGAATATATAATAGTTGACTCCTCCGAAATAGGTTCCTACCCACATATTATGAGCCTTGTCCTGATAAAGGCTGTAAATGGGAGAATCGTTCAGCGCACTTAAATCCCGTTCCGATTGCTCGTAATGTGCAATCAGTTGATAGAGTTTGTTGAAGACAAAGATACCATACTCTGTGCCTACCCATATATTCCCCGTATGGTCGGTTGCCGCACAGCGGAAGTGTTTTACTTCCAGGTCTTTCGAGAGATTACACAGGGTATTGCTTTGTATATGATAGACGAAAAAATCGTTGTTAGTATTAAATAACAGCTGGTTGGACGAGATCAGGACGGCATTGTTGCATTGCAGTGTAAAAGGCTGGATGAGAGTCGGGAGGGAAACGAACTGTTTCTTGTCCAGACTGTATCGCATCAGCCCTTTGTTGGTGTCTATCCATAAGGTTTTGTCTCCGTCCTCCGCAAAGTATCTCACATGAGGTTTTTCTTTATCGAGAAGAAAAGGAACGAACAAGCTGTCTTGTTCATTGTAGCGATAAAGTCCGTTGCTACAAGCTGCCAGAAGCATACCATCGCTGGTATTCAGGAAACAAACATCATCCTTAGTGTTCCCTTTAATCTGGTAACGACTGAAATCTTCTGTCTCGTAGTTATAGCTGCAGATGCCCTGATCGGTAGAGATCCATAGAATGTTACGGAGCGAATCGTTATATAAGCGCGTGATGAAATTGTGGCGGAGTGAGGTGCTGTCGGCCTCATTATGTGCGAACAGGTTGATATTATAACCGTCATATCGGCACAATCCGTTGCGTGTACCAAACCAGATGAACCCGTGGTTGTCCTGGGTGATTGCATTGATCGTATTATGCGGGAGTCCTTCAGCTATACTTAGCTGTTTGAAGCGTATATTATTATATTGAATCTGTCCCGTCGACAAGCTTGTATTTAAGAGCACGAGACTAAATAAGAGCACGAATTTAAGTAAGGTGGTTCTCATGGCTTTTCTGATTGATTTTCACGACCTAAAGATACGTCTTTTTTTGTTTTGAACAGTCGTAGAATTGTTCAAACGGGCAGCACTCATGTTCAGTTTGCCGCTTCGCTACAGATTTTTATACATGATTGCAGGTATTAAGCATTATTTTTCTGTTTTTCTTGGATAGAAAAGACCACATTTGCAATGTGAAACTCTAAAAACAAATGCTATGAATCATTCGACATTCAAATCCTTTACGTTTGGTATCGGTCTGTTTTTCACATTACCTCTGGTATATGGGAATAGTTCCTCTCCGTCTTCTTCCGATGGAACGTTGTATATCAATAAATCGAAAACCCACAAAGTGGCTCCCGTAAAGTACGGTTTCCATTATGAAGAAATAGGAATGATGGGCGAGGGTGCCCTGCACGCCGAACTGATACGTAACCGTTCGTTTGAAGAAGCTACACCGCCTGCCGGATTATCTGTGAAGAACGGTCTTTATGAAAATGTTCCGGCTCCCCGCGTTAAAGAGAAAAAAGTGTTTCAGGCCGATCCGCTGATTGGATGGACGACTTATCCGTTATCATATACTCCTGTATTTATCAGTCGCACGGATGAAAATCCGATGAGCGGGGAAAATAAGTATTCGATGCTGGTTAATGTCACGGAAGATATTGCGAACCATCCGGATGCCCTGATTCTCAACCGTGGATATTATGGAATGAACTTGAAGACGGATACGTCTTACCGCCTTTCCTTGTTTCTGAAGAACAGAAATTATTCCGCTCCGTTACGTGTATTTCTAGTTGACGAATGGGGACAACGGGTGAGCAATGTGATCGAAGTGAATGTAGGGAATCGGGACTGGACAAAATATACCGGTGAACTGAAACCGGAAAAGAACGTCCGGCGTGGAATGTTTGCCATACAACCGATGTCGAAAGGACAATTTCAGATAGATGTCGTTTCCCTGTTCCCGTCCGATACCTGGAACGATGGAAAATCCGTATTCCGTAAAGACATTGTTCAGAACCTGAAAGAGTTTTCTCCCAGCTTTATCCGTTTTCCGGGCGGATGCATCGTGCACGGAGTCAATGAAGAAACGATGTATCACTGGAAAAAGACGCTCGGACCGATTGAAAATCGTCCGGGACAGTGGAGCAAATGGGCGCCTTATTACCGTACCGACGGAATCGGTTATCATGAGTTTTATGAATTGTGCGAATATGTGGGAGCCGATGCGATGTATGTGATGCCTACGGGTATGATTTGCAGCGGTTGGGTGAAGCAAAGTCCACAGTGGAATTTCAGACACATTGATGTCGATCTGGACGCTTATATCCAGGATGCGTTGGATGCCATCGAGTATGCCATTGGTGATACAACTACGAAATGGGGAGCTGAACGGGCAAAGAACGGTCATCCCGCTCCTTTCCCGCTAAAATATATCGAGATTGGAAATGAAGATTTCGGACCTGTGTATTGGGAGCGTTATGAGAAAATCTATCAGGCGTTGTCCGCCAAATATCCTGACTTGATTTATATAGCCAATAGTGTCATCCGTGTAGTCGGAAGAGAGAATGATGACAAACGGAAGGATATTCCCAATTTTGTCAACCCGAAGAATGTGAAAGTGTTCGACGAACATTATTATAACTCAATCGAATGGGCTTGCGAACAGCATTATCGTTTTGATAACTACAAACGGGGTGTTGCCGAGCTGTTTATCGGCGAATTGGGTATTAGCGGAAAATATCCTTATAACCTGCTGGCTACCGGAGCCATTCGTATGTCAATAGAACGCAACGGCGATTTGAATCCCTTGTTTGCTGAACGTCCGGTGATGAGGCATTGGGACTTTCTGGAACACCGTATCTTCCTGCCGATGTTGATTAATGGAGTAGACAGTAGCGTAAAGACTTCCTTCTTCTATCTGGCAAAGATGTTCAGGGATAACACGTTTGACGTGTGTCTGGATGCAGCGATCAAGGATATAGAAGGTTTGCAGAACATCTTTGTTACGATGGGATATGATACGGCCAGCAAACAATATATCCTGAAACTGATAAACCTGAAGGATAAAAAAGTCACTCTACAACCGGAAGTTTCCGGCTTCAAACGTCCCGTCAAGGCACATAAAACAAGCCTGGTACTGGTTCCGGGAAAAGAGAACACACCGTTTGCTCCGAATGAAGTCCAACCGGTAGAGACGGAAGTCGGGCTGGACCTGAATCAACCGTTCGAACTGGAGGCAGCTTCCATGGTTGTATATCGTTTTTAGTTCACCACAGAGGACACAGAGAGCACAGAGGACACAGCATTTTTTCTCTCTTTCTGCAAGGAACAGAGTGATAGATGCAGTTAGCTGTAAAAAAAGCGTGAGACTCTGTGTTACTCTGTAATGAATAAAATGATTAAGCCTCCGTGTCCTCTGTGTCCTCCGTGGTGAACTCTAAATTGTCAAATAGCAAATAAAAATAAAATGAAAACAATCTTTTGTATCACAGGACTTGCCATACAAGGTTTGGCTATGTCAGTTCAGGCGCAAACCGGCAAACCGAATATTGTGGTTATTATGACCGATCAGCAGCGTGCCGATTTGTGCGGCAGGGAAGGTTTTCCGCTGGAAGTGACTCCCTTTGTCGACCGTTTGGCGCAGGAGAATGTATGGTTCAATAAGGCATACACTGTGATGCCGGCCAGCTCTCCGGCACGTTGTTCCATGTTCACCGGGCGTTTTCCTTCCGCCACTCACGTACGCACGAATCACAATATCCCCGACATCTCCTATCAACAGGACTTAGTGGGCGTATTGAAAGAAAACGGATATAAAACAGCATTGGTTGGCAAGAATCACGCTTACCTGAAACCTGCCGACTTGGATTTCTGGTCTGAATACGGACACTGGGGAAAGCACAAAAAGACGACTCCCGCAGAGAAAGAGACTGCCCGTTTCCTGAATCAGCAAGCCAGGGGGCAATGGCTGGAGCCATCTCCCATCTCGCTGGAAGAACAGCATCCCACCAAAATCGTGAACGAAGCGCTGGCATGGATTAAACAGCAGAAAGAAAATCCTTTCTTCGTATGGGTCTCTTTTCCGGAACCTCACAACCCTTATCAGGTATGTGAACCCTATTACTCCATGTTCTCCCCCGATAAGCTCCCTGTCTTAAAGACCTCCCGCAAAGATTTGGCAAAGAAAGGAGAGAAATACCGTATTTTGGCGCAACTGGAAGACGCGTCCTGCCCGAACCTGGAACAAGACTTGCCTCGAATCCGTGCCAACTATATCGGAATGATCCGGTTGATAGACGATCAGATCAAGAGACTGATCGAATCATTGAAAGCCAGCGGACAATATGAAAACACCCTCTTTGTCGTACTTTCCGACCACGGTGACTACTGGGGGGAATACGGATTGATCCGTAAAGGAGCCGGACTTTCCGAAAGCCTCGCACGTATCCCGATGGTATGGGCAGGATATCACATTAAAAACCAGCCTGCCCCTATGGATAGCCACGTATCGATAGCCGACCTTTTCCCCACCTTCTGCTCTGCCATCGGTGCCGAAATACCGGCAGGAGTTCAGGGTCGTAGCTTGTGGCCGATGCTGACCGGAAAAGCTTACCCTAAAGAAGAATTCTCCAGCATGGTCGTACAACAAGGCTTCGGAGGAGCCGATGTCGGACTGGATGCCTCCCTGACTTTTGAACAGGAAGGAGCATTGACTCCCGGCAAAATAGCCCACTTCGACGAACTGAACACCTGGACGCAAAGCGGTACCTCACGCATGATAAGAAAGGATGACTGGAAACTGGTCATGAATCATTATGGCAACGGAGAACTCTATAATTTAAAGAAAGATCCTTCGGAAGTTCATAATCTGTTTGGCGAGAAGAAATACAGCGAAATTCAAACAGAACTTCTGACCCGTTTACTGGCATGGGAGTTGCGTTTGCAGGACCCGCTGCCTCTCCCGCAAAGACGTTACCATTTTAAACAGAATCCATTTAATTATCTCCATCCGGAATACTAAAAAATAAGAAGATTGTACATACCTACGGATATTAAAAACATGATTCCATGAAGTCTGCCCCGCAACGGCCTATTTTTGTATCCGTAAACATAAAACAGAAATATATGAAATTGATTTTGCGATTAGGATTGATCTTGTTTACAGGATTTATTTCCATCTCTACAGCATCAGCACAGTTATATGGAACGGCAGATACAAACGCTCCGGAACTACGTGTTCCGACATCTGTAAAGCCGGCATTTGATTATTGGATGAGGGACACTTGGGCTACACTGGGTCCCGACGGTTATTATTATATCACAGGAACCACCTCTACTCCCGATCGTTACTTTCCGGGACAGAGGCATTGCTGGGACTGGAACGACGGTTTGTACCTGTGGCGTTCCAAAGATATGAAGTCCTGGGAAGCCAGAGGACAAATATGGTCGATGGAAAAAGACGGAACCTGGCAAAAGAAACCGAAAGTATATAAAGCAGGAGAGAAATATCAGAAGAAATCCATCAACGGTGATCCGATGGACAACCGCTTTCATGCAGTGTGGGCTCCGGAAATGCATTATATCAAAAGCGCGAAGAACTGGTTTATCGTTGCCTGCATGAATGAGTCGGCAGGCGGGAGAGGTTCTTTTATTTTGCGGAGCAAGACCGGAAAACCGGAAGGTCCGTACGAGAATATCGAAGGTAATAAAGACAAAGCTATCTTCCCGAACATCGACGGAAGTTTGTTCGAAGATACGAACGGCACTGTCTACTTTGTCGGGCACAACCATTATATCGCCCGTATGAAACCGGATATGAGCGGATTTGCCGAGGAACTGAAAACATTGAAAGAGAAAAAATATAATCCGGAACCGTATATTGAAGGAGCGTTTATCTTCAAATATGATAACAAATATCACCTCGTACAGGCTATATGGTCGCACCGTACGTCGGAGGGAGATACCTATATCGAGAAAAAGGGAGTAACCTCGCCGAAGACACGTTATAGTTACGACTGCATCATCTCGACAGCCGATAATGTGTATGGTCCCTATAGCGAACGCTACAATGCCATCACGGGAGGAGGACACAACAATCTTTTCCAGGATAAGGATGGAAACTGGTGGGCTACCATGTTCTTCAATCCGCGTGGGGCACAGGCGGCAGAGTATAAAGTGACGTGCCGTCCCGGATTAATTCCGATGATCTATGAGAATGGTAAATTCAAACCCAACTTTAATTATAATACCAAATGAAAACTTCTTTATTGATAGCAGGCAGCCTGGCTCTGGTCCCGATGACGTATGCGCAGGACAAGCCGAATATTATTATCATACTGGCAGACGATTTGGGCTTCTCCGATCTCGGCTGTTTCGGTGGTGAGATTCATACACCGGTACTGGATAAACTGGCAAAGAATGGCGTCCGTATGACGCAGATGTACAACAGTGCCCGTAGTTGCCCGTCGCGTGCCAACCTGTTGACGGGACTTTATCCGCATCAGACGGGATTGGGACACATGGACGGCAGTCATCCTGCCTGGCCGAAAGGATATTCCGGTTTCCGTTCCAATTCGGATAACGTCACGATTGCGGAAGTCCTGAAAGATGCCGGATACTTTACGGCGATGTCGGGAAAGTGGCATCTAGGGAATAAGTCGAATCCCATTCTTCGTGGTTTCCAGGAGTATTACGGTTTGTTGGGCGGATTCAACTCTTTCTGGAATCCGGCGGTATATACCCGTTTGCCGAAAGACCGTACGCCCAGACACTATGAGGAAGGAACTTTCTACGCTACCAATGTGATAACGGATTATGCGATTGACTTTATCGACCAGGCACATCAGGAGAAGAAACCGTTGTTCCTGTATCTGGCTTATAACGCTCCCCATTTCCCTTTGCACGCACCGAAAGAAGTGACCGATAAATATATGTCTCTCTATATGCAGGGATGGGACAAGATTCGTGACGCCCGCTGGAAACGGATTGTGGACCTGAAACTCATGCAAGGCAAACCGGCACTTAGTCCACGTGGTGTAGTTCCCGAAAGTCTGTTTGAAGATGAAACGCATCCGCTACCTGCATGGGACTCATTGACGAAAGATCAGCAGACCGACCTCGCACGGCGTATGTCCATTTTTGCTGCTATGGTAGATGTGATGGACGCGAACATCGGCCGGGTAGTAGATGAATTGAAGAAGAACGGTGAGTTGGACAATACATTTATCATGTTTATGTCCGATAACGGAGCTTGTGCCGAATGGCACGAATTCGGTTTCGACAAACAGACCGGAGTCGAATACCATACCCATACCGGAGAAGAACTCGACCAAATGGGTTTGCCCGGAACCTATCATCATTACGGTACAGGCTGGGCAAATGTCTGCTGCACGCCGTTCACGCTGTATAAACATTATGCACACGAAGGAGGTATTTCTACTCCGTGTATCATTTCCTGGGGTAATCATGTGAAGAACAAAGGCGGACTGAATCATCAGCCTGCACAATTCTCCGATATCATGTCTACTTGTGTGGAACTGGCAGGAGCCACTTATCCGAAAGAATATCAGGGAAGAGCGATTCTGCCTACGGCAGGTCAGTCTATCCTTCCGATTGTGAAAGGAAAGAAGATGCCCGAAAGATACATCTATGCGGAACATGAAGGCAATCGCATGGTGCGTAAAGGTGACTGGAAGCTGGTTTCCGCCAACTTCAAGGGAGATGAATGGGAATTGTACAACATCAAGGAAGATCGTACTGAACAGCACAACCTGATCGGCAAATATCCTGAAATGGCAAAAGAATTGGAAACAGCCTATTTCGAATGGGCGGACAAGAGTGATGTACTGTATTTCCAGAAAATGTGGAATACCTACAATAAGAATCGACGGAAAGATTTTAAAGAATATAAAACCCGCTAATGCTTATGGATAAGAGAATCTTACTAACTCTGGCTTTAGGAGCCATGTCGCAGGTGTTTACCCATGCATGGGAGCCTAAAGGAGATAAAATTAAAACAGTATGGGCTGAACAGGTGACGCCGGAAAATGTGTGGCAAAGTTATCCCAGACCACAGTTGCAACGGGCAGAATGGATCAATCTGAACGGATTGTGGAAGTATGCCGTAACGGATCAGAACACGCCTCGGAAGAATGTTTCCTTTGAAGGGGAAATCCTGGTCCCGTTTGCGATTGAATCATCTCTGTCCGGAGTGCAGAAAACATTTCTTCCTACGGATAAACTATGGTATCAACGTGAGTTCTCCTTAGATCCTTCCTGGAAGAATAAATCTGCTATCCTGCATTTCGGAGCAGTGGATTATGAATGTCAAGTATGGGTGAATAACCGGTTGGTCGGTACGCATAAAGGAGGAAACAACCCGTTCTCGTTTGATATTACTAAATACCTGAAGAAGAGTGGTCCTCAAAGCATTGAAGTAGCCGTCACCGACCCGACGGACACGGAGTCTATCTCCCGAGGAAAACAGCAACTTAACCAGGAAGGTATCTGGTACACGCCTGTATCGGGCATTTGGCAAACTGTGTGGCTGGAAGCGGTGAATAAAACCTATATTCGTCAGGTACTTCCTTCCACTGATATTGAGAGAAAATCCGTGAAGCTGGCTTTCGATATAATCGGAGCCAAAGGCAATGAAGAAGTGAAAATAGAAGTGTTGGATGATGGCAAAGTAATCAAGACGGTGGAACAGAAGTTGAGTAATGCGATGGAGATAGACGTTCCGAACGCTGTCTTATGGTCTCCCGAATCTCCGAAACTGTATCATCTAAATATTGTCTTATCCAATGGAGGACGTGTTTTAGACCGGGTAAAGAGTTACTTTGCCTTGAGAAAAGTAGATGTCCGTAAAGATGAGTGCGGATATAACCGTATTTGCCTGAATAACCAACCCATCTTCCAATACGGTCCATTGGATCAAGGCTGGTGGCCCGACGGATTGTTGACTCCTCCTTCCGAGGAAGCGATGTTGTGGGACATGGTGCAATTGAAAAAGATGGGATTCAATATGATCCGTAAACATATCAAAGTAGAACCGGAGCAATATTATTATTACGCCGATTCTCTGGGATTGATGATGTGGCAAGACATGGTTTCCGGTTTTGCTACGTCAAGGAAGAAGGAGGAACACGTCAATCCGTTGGCTACTACTGATTGGAACGCTCCCGAAGAACACACCCGCCAATGGCAAAAAGAAATGTTCGAGATGATTGACCGTCTCCGTTTCTATCCCTGTATCACTACCTGGGTGGTTTTCAATGAAGGATGGGGACAGCATAACACGGTGGAAATCGTAAATAAAGTGATAAAATACGACGATACACGCCTGATAAACGGAGTGACCGGCTGGACGGACAGAGGCGTAGGCGATATGTACGACGTACATAATTATCCTGTCACTTCCATGATTCTGCCGGAGAACAACGGTAACCGCATTTCCGTACTGGGAGAATTCGGCGGCTATGGCTGGGCGATCAAGGAACATATCTGGAATCCGAATATGAGGAACTGGGGGTATAAGAATATAGACGGAGCAATGGCTCTGATTGATAGTTACGGCCGTCTGGTATATGATTTGGAAACGCTGATTGCCCAAGGGTTGAGTGCGGCTGTTTATACACAAACCACTGATGTGGAAGGAGAAGTGAACGGCCTGATTACTTACGACCGGAAAGTAACTAAAATACCGGAAGGCTTGTTACACCTGATGCACAACCGTTTGTATGAAATCACTCCCGTGAAAGCGGTTACTTTGATTGCAGACAGTCAGAACGGAAGCAAGAATACCCGCCTTGTCGGTATGAACGGTCAGGAGCTGAAAATGACTTCTTTGCCTTTCGACTGTCCCCCTCGTTCTACGGTAGTATCAGAAGCTACTTTTAAGGTGGATAAGGATTTCAATCATCTGTCTTTATGGCTGAATGTTGCCGGAGAAGCCAAAGTTTGGCTGAATGGTGTAGAAGTCTTTGCGCAGGAGGCAAAGCAGACCAGGCAATATAATCAATATAATATCAGCGATTACAGCCGTTACTTGCGGAAAGGAAGTAATCTGTTGAAAATCGAAGTGAAAGATAGCAAGAAGATGAGATTCGATTATGGGTTGAGGGCTTATTAATCAGATTCATATTCTACTTTGTGAGTTTCTTGCTATAAAGTTGAAAGGCAAGTGAATATCTGCAATATCAAGTTAATGTATGAGCCCCATAGCGATGTCACTATAGGGCTCATTAACTATCATTTTTCCGGCTCACTCGTATGGGCACATTTCTTTATAACAAACTTTCTTATTGAAATTTCTTATCTTCTTCGAGGAGCTCCTGGCTACATTGCTCCGGTGCTAGAGGGGTAAAGAGTTCTATCAAGTTTTCTTCGGGATCGCGCAGGTATAGGGTACGCATCCCCCAATCGGGCATATCCGTAGGTTCGGTGATAAACGTCACGCCTTTTGCTTTTAGATCGGCAAAAGTTTCGTCGAGGTTATCTACACTGAATGAAACCATTAATTTCTCACGCATCGCAACGGGCTGTTGCTTATCTGCATTGCCTACCGCAGGTGCCATCCAGTCGGATACAAAAAGGGTGAAGCCTTTTATCCCGTCAGCTACTTTAAAATTGGCATATCCGCTATTTTCATCTCCCCAGGATGGCTCTAATCCGAGTTGTTCGGTGTAGAACTTGAAGCATTTGGCGAAGTCTTTCACTAATAATCTTACGTTGCTGAATCTCATGGTTTACTGATTAATAGTTTGTAATTTGTTTCTTATATCAAAATGCAAATATAATCATTCTATTGGATAGTGTTTCAAAAAACTGTATTTACCTCATTAGAGTGCAGAAATGAACTATTTCACCACAGAGGACAGTCAGAAGATCCATACTGAACAGATGAGATTATCTGAAATCCAGAATAAAGAATTACAGGATAAAATTGCTGTGATAAATAAGAATTCTGAAGAATAGATCAAAGCAATGCAGAAACAATATGAGACTACTAACAGGTAGCTGAAGATTTTCATATCGGCTCAAAAGAGTCCTATACACTGTAATTATTGGCTCATTTTGAGCCGATATATTAATAATATTATGTATTTTTGAGCCGATATAATCAATTAAATAGCAATGGAAGAAGAAATTCAACAATATCTTCGTTTTCATCCTCTATCTTCTAGGTCAGAATTAATGGAGGGAGTGAATACTAAAGTAAGTGTCGCCACATTCAAGCGTTTATTAGCTGCCATGATTTCCGCTGGAAGTATTGAAGTCATAGGGCAAGGACCTGCCACATGTTATAAACTAACACCACAAACGTTTGTTACAAGTTATTTCGACTTAGAATCATACTTTCGGAAAGAAGTTGATGAGCGTGAAATTCAACAAGCTTTCAATTTCAGCCTTATTCCTGATATATTGCCTAATGTTGACCCTTTCACGATGGATGAACGGAAACATTTAACGGCTCTTCAAGAAACGTTTAGAAGAAATGTATTAGAAATGACAGACGGAGAGTACCGGAAAGAAATGGAAAGGTTAGGTGTGGATCTTAGTTGGAAGTCTTCTCAAATTGAAGGGAACACATATAATCTTCTTGAAACGGAAAGACTTTTGCTGGAAAAAGAAGAAGCAAAAGGTAAAACTAAAGAAGAAGCCATTATGCTACTAAATCACAAGGAAGCTCTTGATTTTATTTTAGATAATCCTGATTATCTTCAGTATTTATCAATAAGAAAGATTGAAGACATTCATAGTATCCTTATTAAAGAACTGGGAGTTGAGCGTCATATTCGTTCTCGGCGTGTTGGTATTACGGGTACGAATTATCGTCCACTTGATAATGAATATCAAATAAGAGAAGCTATGGAAGACACTTGTCAATTAATCAATAATAAGGAGAGTATCTTTGATAAAGCTTTCCTAGCTTTAGTTCTGTTATCTTACATTCAGCCATTTGCTGATGGTAATAAACGTACTGCCCGTATAACAAGTAATGCAATACTTATAGCCAACGGTTATTGTCCTTTATCATTTCGTTCAGTTGATTCTATCGACTATAAGAAAGCTATGTTAGTTTTCTATGAACAAAATAATATATATCCATTTAAGAAAATATTTATAGAACAGTTTGAATTTGCTGTGAATACATACTTTTGAATTTATCTGTATATTGATGGTTGTTCCAACGATGACATTATTATAAATATAATAATTATGTTCATAATAAATTTGTAATGCTTCCTGTTTTAATAAACATTGGTTTTCCGTCTGCAATAATTTTCTCCTGAAAGCCGGAAGTTTCTGAAAGACTTTTATCTTTGCAACTATAATACATACGGCACTATGAAAAAAGTGATTCTGATTTTTGTGACAATCGTCCTTTCCGGTCTGCTTTATGCAAAAGATAATAAGAGTACCGATGCGTTACTTCGTGAGATTGATGGTATCATTAAAAACCGTCAGACCTATGGAGCGGAAAAGGAGGCGCGTATCGCTGACCTGAAGAAATTGTTGGCGGAGGCTACTTCCGATGAACAACGATATGGTTTTTGCGGACGTCTTTTCGATGAATACCGGGCTTATAATCTGGATTCGTCTTTTGTCTATGCTCAACGGAAAGAGGAACTGGCGCATCGCATGGATAAACTGGATTATCTGGATGATGCTGCCATGAATATGGCGGAAGTGATGGGAACTACCGGAATGTATAAAGAAGCGTTGGAACTATTGGGGCAGATTGATAAGAAAACGTTGCCCGATTATCTCTATGGTTACTATTATCATCTGTATCGCACTATTTACGGATTGATGGGAGATTATGCCGTTACGGAGAAAGTCAAGAAAGAGTATTATCGAATGACGGATCTGTATCGTGACTCTCTGCTGCAGGTCAACGCTTCCGACTCTTTGGGGCACGTATTGGTGATGGCGGATAAGTGTATCGTACATGCTCAATACGATGAAGCCATCCGTATGCTGATGGAATATTACAACAAACCTTCTTTGGATGACCATTCAAAAGCAATGCTTACTTATACTCTCTCCGAAGGTTACCGGTTGAAAGGCGACAAACAAGGGCAAAAACATTACCTGGCCCTTTCGGCTATTGCCGACCTGAAATCGGCAGTAAAGGAATATGTATCTTTGCGCAAACTCGCTTCCCTTGTCTACGATGAAGGGGATATTGACCGTGCCTACAATTACCTGAAATGCTCCTTAGAGGATGCCACTCTTTGTAATGCCCGCCTTCGTACGTTAGAAATCTCGCAAGTCTTTCCTATCATTGACCAGGCTTACCAATTGAAAACCAAACGGCAGCAGCAGGAGATGAAAGTATCATTGATTTGTATCAGTTTGCTTTCCGTATTTTTGTTGGTTGCCATTTTCTTCGTTTACAAGCAGATGAAAAAGGTTGCTGCCGCACGTCGCGAAGTGGTCGATACCAATACGTTGTTGCAAGAACTGAACGAAGAACTTCACGACTCTAATTCGCAACTGAAAGAGATGAACCATACGCTTTCGGAAGCCAACTATATCAAGGAGGAATATATCGGCCGATATATGGACCAATGCTCCACTTATCTCGACAAGATGGATTTATACCGTCGTTCCCTGAATAAAATTGCCGCTGCCGGAAGAGTGGAAGAACTATATAAAGCCATTAAATCTTCTCAATTCCTTGACGAAGAACTGAAAGAGTTTTATGCAAACTTCGACATGACTTTCCTGCAACTCTTCCCCAATTTTGTGGAGGAATTTAATGCGCTGCTCACAGAACCCATGCAACCCAAACCGGGAGAACTGTTGAACACCGAACTCCGTATCTTTGCCCTTATCCGGCTGGGGATTACGGACAGTACCAAGATAGCGCAATTCCTCCGTTATTCCGTGACTACCATTTATAATTACCGGACCCGTGTCCGTAACAAAGCTTTGGGAGAAAGAGATGAATTTGAGACTAAAGTAATGCAAATAGGGAAGGTGGAAGAATAAGAAAACCACTACTTTTTTAGTCTGACTTCTATTTTATAACGTTCTTATATTTAGTGGTTTATGCTGTGAGACACTGTATAAATCACTATATTTTTGCTATCTGCTTTAAGAAGCAGTATGAAATGTGGATACTTTTGTTTCACGGTCATTTCAGCAATGACACAGAGAACGAAAACAAAAGTAACCCTAATATTAACTTTAAATTAATGTACATGAAACAGAGTATGAAGTCGAAAGGCTTTGAACGCCGCCTCTTATTAATAATGTGGGGCTTGTTCCTATCTCTTAGTGCATTCGCACAACAGATTTCAATAAAAGGACATGTAGTAGATGCCACGGGTGAACCGGTGATCGGTGCCAGTGTGGTGGAAGGACGTACAACGAATGGTACGATAACCGATGTAGACGGTAATTTCTCATTAAGCGTTCCGGCTAACAGCACGCTGACTATCTCTTTTGTCGGCTATAAAACGCAGACTGTTCCGGTGAACGGGAAAAACTCGTTGAAAGTAACCTTGCAGGAAGATACGGAAGTATTGGACGAAGTTGTTGTAGTAGGTTACGGAACGATGAAAAAGAGCGATTTGACTGGTGCCGTATCTTCTGTCGGAGTGAAGGACATCAAAGACTCTCCGGTAGCTAATATCGGTCAGGCAATGCAGGGAAAAGTATCCGGCGTGCAGATAATCGATGCCGGTAAGCCGGGTGATAATGTCACCATTAAAATCCGTGGTTTGGGTACGATCAATAACAGTAACCCGCTGATTGTCATTGACGGAATTCCTACCGACTTGGGATTGTCTTCCTTGAATATGGCTGATGTGGAACGGGTAGACGTATTGAAAGATGCTTCGGCAACAGCTATCTATGGTTCGCGTGGTGCCAACGGTGTGGTGATGATTACCAGCAAACGTGGTGCCGAAGGTGCCGGAAAAGTAACGGTAAACGCAAACTGGGCTATTCAGAACGCTACTAAAGTGCCCGATATGCTGAATGCTGCGCAATATGCCGCTTTGAGCAATGATATGCTGTCTAATAATGATGATAATACAAACCCTTATTGGGCAGACCCTTCTTTATTGGGAACAGGAACGAACTGGCTGGATGAGATGCTACGTACGGGAGTGAAACAAAGCTATTCGGTTAGCTATTCCGGTGGTACGGAAAAGGCACATTACTATGTATCCGGCGGTTTCCTCGACCAGTCCGGTATCGTGGAAAGCGTTAATTACCGTCGTTTCAACTTTCAGGCAAATAGTGATGCCCAGGTCAATAAATGGTTGAAGTTCACTACTAACCTGACATTCAGTACGGACGTGAAAGAAGGAGGAAGCTATAGCATCGGAGATGCGATGAAAGCACTTCCCATCCAGCCGGTGAAGAATGAAGACGGTAGCTGGAGCGGTCCCGGACAGGAAGCGCAATGGTATGGAAGTGTCCGCAATCCGATCGGTACGTTGTACATGATGACGAACGAGACGAAAGGATATAACTTTCTGGCAAATATCACCGGAGAGATTGCCTTTACCAAATGGTTGAAGTTGAAAAGCACCTTCGGTTATGACGCCAAATTCTGGTTTGTAGACAACTTTACTCCGGCTTACGACTGGAAACCGAATCCGGTAGAAGAATCTTCCCGCTATAAGAGTGACAACAAATCATTTACCTACCTGTGGGATAATTATTTTGTATTCGACCATACTTTCGCCCAAAAACATCGTGTAGGGGTGATGGCAGGTTCTTCCGCCCAGTGGAACAACTATGATTACCTGAATGCTCAAAAGAATATCTTCATGTTTGATAATATCCATGAGATGGACAACGGCGAGAAGATGTACAGCATCGGTGGCAGCCAGAGCGACTGGGCACTGCTCTCTCTGATGGCACGTCTCAACTATTCTTACGAAGATAAATACCTGCTTACAGCCACTGTGCGCCGTGACGGTTCCTCCCGCTTCGGTAAGAACAACCGTTGGGGAACATTCCCTTCCGTTTCTCTGGCATGGCGTATTTCGCAGGAAGAATGGTTCCCGAAAGACAACTCTCCGGTGAATGACCTCAAACTGCGTATCGGATACGGTGTGACCGGTAATCAGGAAATTGGTAACTACGGCTTTGTGGCTTCCTATAATACGGGAGTCTATCCTTTCGGCAACAACAACTCCACCGCTTTGGTATCTACCACCCTTTCCAATCCGAATATTCATTGGGAAGAGGTACGCCAAACCAACTTCGGTGTGGATATGAGCCTGTTCAATTCACGTGTCAACCTTTCGCTGGATGCCTACATCAAGAAGACGGCAGACATGTTGGTGAAAGCTTCCATCCCTATCACCTCCGGTTTTGAAGATACTACTGAAACCTTTACCAATGCCGGCAAGATGCGCAACAAAGGGGTGGAAATGACCCTGCGCACCATCAACCTGAAAGGTCTTTTCTCTTGGGAATCTGCTTTAACGGCTACCTATAACAAGAATGAAATTCTGGATCTGAACAGCGAAACTCCGATGTTTATCAATCAGATGGGTAACTCATACGTGACTATGCTTAGAGCCGGTTATCCGATCAATGTATTCTACGGATACGTGACCGACGGACTTTTCCAAAACTGGGAGGAAGTAAACCGCCACGCCACCCAACCGGGAGCAGCTCCGGGGGATATCCGTTTCCGGGATTTGAATAACGATGGAGTCATCAACGATGAAGACCGTACCGTTATCGGTAACCCGAATCCGAACTGGTTCTTCTCTTTAAGCAATAATTTCTCTTATAAGGGATGGGAACTCTCCGTTTTCCTGCAAGGCGTATCGGGAAACAAGATTTATAACGCCAACAATGTTGACAACGAAGGAATGGCAGCCGCTTACAACCAAACCACAGCCGTATTGAACCGCTGGACGGGTGAAGGTACCAGCAACTCTATGCCCCGCGCCATTTGGGGAGACCCGAACCAGAACTGCCGTGTATCCGACAGGTTTGTGGAAAACGGTTCCTATCTCCGTCTGAAGAACATCACGCTTTCGTATACACTGCCTAAAAAGTGGATGCAAAAGATTCAACTGGAAAATGCCCGCATCTCTTTCTCTTGCGAGAATGTGGCAACTATCACCGGATATTCCGGCTTCGACCCGGAAGTGGATATTAATGGCATCGACAGCAGCCGTTACCCGATTTCACGTACTTTCAGTATGGGCTTGAACTTTAACTTTTAAATCAGGAGAAAGAATATGAAAAAGATAATAACTTTGGTATTTATGTCTGCCGTGCTGGCATTGACATCGTGCAACGATTTCTTGGATAAATATCCCAAATATGGCGTCGATCCCGAATCGGAAGTGACGAATGAGATTGCTGTGGCACTGACTACTGCCTGCTACAAGACTCTTCAGTCATCTAATATGTATAACCAGCGTATTTGGAGCCTCGACATCATCGCAGGCAACAGTGAAGTAGGAGCCGGAGGAGGTACTGACGGTTTGGAGACTGTTCAGGCTTCCAATTTCATTGCCCAGAGCGATAACGGCTTTGCCTTGTATGTATGGCGTTCTCCGTGGGTTGGGATCGGACGTTGCAACATCGTGCTTTCCAATTTGCCTTCAGCATCTGTCTCCGATGAGATAAAGACCCGTTGCATGGGTGAGGCTTATTTCCTGCGTGCACATTATTATTATATTCTGGTTCGTTTGTACGGAGGGGTGCCTTTGCGCTTGGAGCCGTTTGAACCGGGAGAATCTGCGGATATTGCCCGTAATACGGTAGATGAGGTATATGCTCAAATTCTTTCCGACTGCAAAAATGCAGTGAATATGCTTCCTCCGAAAAGCAGTTATGGAGATGCTGACAGGGGACGTGCCTGCAAAGAGGCTGCAATGGCGATGCTGGCGGATATTTACCTGACACTGGCTCCCAACCATCGCGACTATTATAATGAAGTAGTGACCTTGTGCAATAACATTGCTGCAATGGGATATGATCTGACTCAATGCAATTATGCCGATAACTTTAATGCGACGATCAATAATGGTGCGGAATCTCTCTTCGAAGTGCAATACTCCGGTAGTACGGAATATGACTTTTGGGGCGGCGATAATCAAGCATCCTGGTTGTCTACTTTCATGGGACCACGTAATTCGGGTATGGTAGCCGGTGCTTATGGATGGAATCTGCCTACGGAAGAGTTTGTCAAGCAATACGAAGACGGTGATTTGCGGAAAGATATCACTGTGTTGTATCAGGGTTGTCCTGCTTTTGATGGTATGGAATACAAACGTTCCTGGTCCAATACGGGTTATAACGTACGTAAGTTCCTTGTGTCGAAAACCGTCTCTCCGGAGTATAATACCAACCCCAACAACTTTGTAGTATACCGTTATGCGGATGTCTTACTGAAGAAAGCGGAAGCTTTGAATGAGCAGGGACATCCGGATCAGGCTGCCGAACCATTGAATATCGTTCGTAAGCGTGCCGGACTGACAGAGCTGCCGACTACTCTGACGCAGACCGAAATGAGAGAAAAGATTATTCACGAACGTCGGATGGAACTTGCTTTTGAGGGACATCGCTGGTTCGATATGATCCGGGTTGATAATGGAAATTATGCATTGACATTCCTGAAATCTATCGGTAAGAATAATGTGACCAAAGAACGTCTCCTGTTGCCTATTCCGCAGACGGAGATGGACTCCAATCACCTGATGACTCAAAATCCCGGTTATTAATCCGTTTTATAATCATTCATTTAGACAAATAATATGATGAAGAAATATATATATCAGTTGTTATGCTCTCTTTTCATCGGTGGAACGATGGTTGCTTGTACCGAGGATTATATGGAGACAGATAAAGGACATGATACCCTCACCCTTTCGGTGAATCAGCAGGAGTTGGTGTTGAACGAAAAGAACCATAGTCAGGAGGCGCTGGCGCTTTCATGGACTACCGGAACGAATTATGGAAGCGGTAACCGTATCTCTTATACGCTGGAACTGGCGAAAGCCGGAACGGACTTTGCGAATCCTTATTCGGTAGATTTGGGTACGGGAACGTATCAATGGACTAAGAAAGTGGAAGAACTTAACCAATTTCTGCATACGCAGTTCGGTATCGGTTATGCCGTGAAAGCGGAGTTGGAAGCACGTATCACAGCGGTTGTTGCCGGAATGGAAGATCAGAAACAGATTGCGACGGCTGCCTTTACGGTGACTACTTACCAGCCGGTTACTACGACGCTTTACCTGATTGGTGATGCTACTCCGAACGGATGGAGCGCCGATAACGCAACGGCAATGGAACGTACGGATAACGGACAATTTACATGGACAGGAAAGCTGAATACCGGATCGTTTAAATTTATAACGACCTTAGGAGAATTCCTGCCGTCGTACAACCGTGATGCTACTGCCGAAGAAGGATTCAAACTGACCTACCGTACATCGGGTGACCAACCGGACGAACAGTTCACAATCAGTAAAGAAGCAACTTATATCGTAAAAGCAAACCTGCTCGACCTGACATTGACACTTACCGAAACGGAAGATATTGGCTGGAGATATGAGGAGTTTTTCATTGTCGGTTCGTTTACGGGTAACAATGGTTGGGGATTTGAAGCACTGTCTAAAGATGCTGTCCAAATGGATCTGTTCCATTATGGAGCCGTGATTCCCTGGAAGGCGGACGGAGAATTTAAATTCGCTTCTGTGACAGATTTCGGTCAGGCGGATGCTTTCTTCCATCCTACCATGGCTAATGCTCCGTACACTTCGACATCCGTAGTGCTTGGAGGTGACGATAATAAATGGCAGATGAAGGAAGCCGAATGTGGCAAGCCTTATAAAGTATGGTTCTATACAGGTAAAGGAAAAGAAAAGATGCTGATGCGTCCGTTCACTCCTTACGAAGGGCTGTATCTGGTGGGTGAGGCAACTCCGAACGGATGGGATTTAGGCAATGCTACTCCGATGACTAAGAGTGCCGACAGTCCTTATATCTTTACCTGGAGCGGCACGCTGAAGGCAGGTGAGATGAAGATATCCTGCGATAAGCAGTCAGACTGGAACGGGGATTGGTTTATGGCGGATAAGAGCAACAAGGCTCCGACGGGGGAAGTAGAGACGGCATTGTTCGTTGCTAAGTCGGATGCGGAGTTGAACAGTATGTATCCGGATACAGATTTGGGTAGTTTGGATTATAAATGGAATATTCAGGAAGCCGGTTCTTATCGGATTACGATTGACCAGTTGAAAGAGACGATTTCGATTGTGAAACAATAAAACAAGAATTCAAGATGAAGAAAATAATATATTTGGTGGCTGCTTTCCTGTGTATGGCTTGCAGTGACGATCATGGGTCGAACCAAGAGAATGGAGGAGCTTCGGGCAGTGTCACCGAAGTGACTCCGGTAACATCGGATTTAAGTGTGGACCTGTCTACGGATAAGGCTTTCTATAAACCGGGGGAGAAAGTGGTATTTACAGCAGAAGATGCGTTGCCTGCCGGAACTAAAGTTCGTTATCGTCTTTTAGGGGAGGTTGTCGGAGAAGAGTCGGTAAATGGTACCAGTTGGACATGGCAACCGCCTACTACTGATTTCAAAGGATATATGGCGGAACTGTACCGTCAGGAGAATGGTACAGATGTGATTCTCG
Source organism: Bacteroides xylanisolvens (assembly GCF_018289135.1). NCBI lineage: Bacteria > Pseudomonadati > Bacteroidota > Bacteroidia > Bacteroidales > Bacteroidaceae > Bacteroides > Bacteroides xylanisolvens. The sequence goes on along the minus strand of NZ_CP072216.1, from coordinate 4,449,660 downwards.
GTACGATTGCGGTAGATGTATCCAGTGATCCGGCACGTTTTCCCCGTTATGGTTTTGTCGCTGATTTCAGTCGGGAGAAGACGGCTGAAAAGACGCAGGAAGAGATGGCGTATCTGAATCGTCATCACATCAATTGGGTACAGTTTCAGGACTGGCATAATAAACATCACTGGCCGTTGGGCGGTACACGTACGCAGTTGGACGAAGTATATATGGACATCGCTAACCGGGAGGTTTATACAAGTTCTGTGAAGAATTACATTGAAGCGCAGCATCGTTTCGGTATGAAGTCTATGTTTTACAATCTTTGTTTTGGGGCGTTGAAGGATGCCGCTGCGGACGGGGTGAAGGAGGAATGGTATTTGTTTAAGGATGCTTCTCACACTATTAAAGATAGTCATGATCTGCCGGGCGGATGGAAAAGTAATATTTATCTGGTAGATCCTTCTAATAAGGAATGGCAGAAATATTTGAACGAGAGGAATGATGATGTATATGCGAACTTTGCCTTCGACGGCTATCAGATAGACCAGTTGGGACGACGCAGCACGCTTTACAATTACAACGGTATTCCGGTCAATCTGCGTGAGGGATATGCTTCTTTTATTGAAGCGACGAAGCAGGCTCATCCGGACAAGAGTTTGGTGATGAATGCGGTCAGCCGTTACGGTGCCCGTCAGATAGGGGAGACAGGTAAAGTTGATTTCTTCTATAATGAGGTGTGGGCAGATGAGGCTGATTTTACCAATCTGAAAGCCATTCTTTATGAAAATGGAGTATATGGCAATTATCAGTTGAATACGGTTTTTGCAGCTTATATGAATTATAATAAAGCGGATAACCGGGGAGAATTTAATACGCCGGGTATCTTATTGACAGATGCTGTCATGTTTGCTTTGGGTGGTTCGCACCTTGAGTTGGGAGGCGATCACATGTTGTGCAAAGAGTACTTTCCGAATGAGAACCTGACAATGAGCGAAGAACTGAAAACAGCGATGGTTCGTTATTATGATTTCCTGACTTCTTATCAGAATCTGCTTCGTGACGGTGGTACGGAAAATAGTGTTTCCATGAATTGTACCAATGGCGAAATGAGATTGAATAGTTGGCCTCCTCAACAGGGATCGGTTACTACTTATGCCAAGCAGGTAGGTGGCAAGCAAGTGATACATCTTCTTAATTTCTCGCAAGCGAACAGTCTTAGTTGGAGAGATGTGGACGGTACGATGCCGGAACCGGCTTTGATTACAAAAGCGGCTTTGCAAATGAATCTGTCGGCAAAGGTGAATAAGCTGTGGGTAGCGTCGCCGGATGTACACGGAGGAGCTTTGCAGGAATTGGCCTTTACACAGGAGAACGGAGTTGTCTCTTTCACATTGCCTTCCCTGAAATATTGGACGATGATTGTGACTGAATAAAGCGGCTGCTACAGAATAACTAAAATGATAGGTATGATGATTAGATATAGATTATGGGTGTGGGTGTTGTGTCTGATGTTTCCAACATGGGTTTGGGCGGAAAATGAGATACGTACATGCACTTCTTTTACACAGCAGGGACGTCAGGTGACTTTTCACTTGGCGGACAGTGCCGCCTTGCAATTGCAACTTTGCAGCTCTTCCGTCGTGAAAATCTGGTTCTCACCCGATGGGCAATTGCAACGAAGAAATGCTTCGTTTGCAGTGATTAATGAAGAACTGGAAGAGGTAGGAACTATTCATGTGGATGAACAGGCGGCCTGTTACGAGATATTTACTCCGAAGTTGCGTATCCGGGTGAATAAATCTCCGATGAGTCTTCAGATATTCGATAAATATCAGAAACTTCTGTTTAGTGATTATGCCGATAAAGGCCATGTCAGTGAAGGAACGAAGAAGGTGGAATATAAAGTGCTTCGTCGTGACGAGCACTTCTTCGGACTTGGTGAGAAAGCGGGAAAGATGGATCGTCGTGGCGAGTCTTATAAGATGTGGAATAGTGACAAACCTTGTTATAGTGTGGTAGAAGATCCTCTTTACAAGAGTATTCCTTTCTTTATGAGCAATTATCGGTATGGTATTTTTCTTGATAACACCTATAAGACAGAATTCAAATTCGGAACGGAAAGCCGTGATTATTACAGTTTTGAAGCGCCGAACGGGGAAATGGTATATTACTTTATCTTCGGTAAAGACTATAAAGAAATCATCAGCCAATATGTCGGACTGACCGGAAAACCTATCATGCCGCCGAAATGGGCGTTGGGTTTTGCCCAATGCCGCGGTCTGTTGACAAGTGAAAAGTTAAGCCGTGAAATAGCCGAAGGCTACCGGAAACGGGGAATCCCTTGTGATATTATCTATCAGGATATCGGCTGGACAGAATACTTGCAGGATTTCGAATGGCGCAAAGGAAACTATGAAAACCCCAAAAAGATGCTTTCGGATTTGAAGGAGATGGGTTTTAAGGTAGTCGTATCTCAAGACCCGGTAATTGCACAAGCCAATAAAAAACAATGGGAAGAAGCTGACCGCTTAGGCTATTTTGTAAAGGACAATACGAACGGCAAAAGCTACGATATGCCCTGGCCGTGGGGTGGGAACTGCGGAGTGGTGGACTTCACCCTGCCTGCCGTAGCCGACTGGTGGGGGGCTTATCAGCAGAAACCTATTGATGATGGTATCTCCGGCTTCTGGACAGATATGGGCGAACCTGCCTGGAGTAACGAAGAGCAGACGGAACGCCTGGTGATGAAGCACCATTTGGGTATGCACGATGAAATCCATAACGTCTATGGCCTGACCTGGGACAAAGTGGTGAAGGAGCAATTTGAAAAGAGGAATCCGGACCGTCGTGTTTTTCAAATGACTCGTGCTGCTTATGCCGGATTGCAACGTTATACGTTCGGCTGGACGGGTGATAGCGGAAACGGAGACGACGTATTGCAAGGTTGGGGACAATTAGCCAATCAGATTCCTGTAATGCTTTCCGCAGGTTTGGGATTAATCCCATTTTCTTCCTGTGATATTACCGGTTACTGTGGGGATATTGAGGATTATCCGGCTATGGCGGAACTCTATACCCGTTGGATTCAATTCGGTGCATTCAATCCTTTGAGCCGTATTCATCATGAGGGAGATAATCCGGTGGAACCATGGCTTTTCGGACCGGAAGCGGAAAAGAACGCGAAAGCAGCTATCGAACTGAAATATCGTTTGTTACCGTATATCTACACTTACGCCCGCGAAGCGTATGATACAGGATTGCCTATCATGCGGCCTCTATTTCTGGAATATCCAATGGATATGGAAACTTTTTCTACGGATGCCCAATTCATGTTCGGCCGTGAATTACTGGTAGCCCCTGTGGTGAAGAAAGGTGCCCGCACAAAGAACGTGTATCTTCCCGAAGGTACATGGATAGACTACAACAACAAGCAGACAGTCTACACCGGAGAGCAATGGACTACCGTTGACGCTCCCTTGTCCTCTGTTCCTATATTTGTGAAGCAAGGTTCCATCATCCCCACCATGCCGGTGATGAACTACACCCATGAGAAACCGGTATATCCACTTACTTTTGAAATCTTCCCCGCACAGGAAGGTGCACAGGCTGCCTTTACTCTCTACGAAGATGAAGGAGAAGACTTAGGGTACCAGCGTGATGAATTTGTCAAAACACCGATTATTTGCAGCACTCTGGCAAATGGATATAAACTGACCGTCTCTGCCCGTGAAGGAAAAGGATACACTGTCCCCGGTCCGAGAAATCTGTTGTTCCGTATTTATTCTGCGAAAGCCCCGAAAGAGGTAACTGTCAAAGGAAAGAAGATAAAGAAAACTAAACCGGAACGTTTGGAAGAAAATCTGGAGAATGACACGGAATCTGTGGTGTGGAGTTGGGATAAAGAAACAGGTGTCTGTAGTGTGAGAATACCTGATAAAGGTGTTGATGAACAGTTGATGATTACTTTTAAATAAACAGGGAGCTGTTGGCAAGCTAATATTCAGAGTTTTTCTTTCGTTTTATATGGATAATGTGTAGATTCGCACGAAACTCATATCAGAAATGTGTAAGTTATCACATTTCTGATATCAAAAGTGTGATTCATTATGAGAAGCTTTTCCAACCCGCTTACCTGATTCGCTATTCAATGCTGAATTTGAAACAAGATGGTAATTTGATTAATATCCCCCTGTTTTTGGCGGATAAGACAAAAGAACTATTGAAGGATAAAAGTTGAAAGAGCCTTCTGAAGGAATCAATAACCTTCTTAAAAAAGGAATATTTAATCATTGGAAGAAGGACGTGAATTGCAGTTTGGTAAAGAAAAGCAGGAAAATGTCCTGCATTTGTAATTACACGATTCTCTATTTCTGCTGTTTCGAAAATATGCCAATCAAGCTGCGATAGATTTTTGATTATTTTTGTTATTTGGAGAACAGATGCCCGAATAACTAATCATTTTATTGTTTTTTCCTGTCCGATATATTATGGTAAACTAGAGAAAAAAATGTTTCTTAATAGTCCATTTTTATCTTCTTCACCGGGGAACGATAGCTTCCTCGGTGAGGAACAAGTCGATGCACACCGAGGAACACTTCGTTGGTTTTAAAGCAATGAGCGGTTTCTGAATAGAGAAAGATGCATATCCTGTTTGCTTTTATGCAATATTAGGCATCTTTTTGTATGCTCATGCATTTATTTATGCAGTTTATTTTCCGGTTCGTTATTTTCTAATTGGCCATTTCCTTGTATAATATTAAAAATAGAACATTGAAAGTATATATTATCAAGTCGATAAGCAGTTGTTTATTTAAATAAAATAAATTCCTATTACCCTTTTCAAGAAAGTATAATGATTAAGTAATATAGTATTAAAATATTGATTGACAATTGCCTATGTTTGCAACGTTATTTTAAATGGAAATCTAATACACAATAAAGTTGTTATGAGAAAATCAACAAGGATAATTTATTTAAAGATGGTTGCACTAGCTATGGTCACTACATTTTCCACTCTGAATGGTAACATATCTGCCAATACACTTCAGAAAGAACTCCATTCGGGATGGAGGTTTAAACAAGCTCGTCTTTCTAACTGGTATCCTGCTACAGTCCCGGGAGTAGTACACACTGACTTGATTGATAATAAAATCATTGAAGATCCTTTTTATCGCTTAAATGAAAGAGGTGTACAGTGGGTTGATAAGGAAGACTGGATTTATGAAACAACCTTCGATGTAGCACCCGAATTGATGGATAAAAACAATATACGGCTTTATTTTAAAGGGCTTGATACTTATGCGGATGTCTATTTGAATGGAGAAAAGATATTGGAGGCAGACAATATGTTTCGTGAATGGAAACTTCCCGTAAAAGATAAACTGAAAGCAAAGGATAATAAATTAAGGATATATTTCCATTCTCCTATTAAACGGGATATGCCTAAATGGGATGCGCTGCCTTTTCACTATGAGGCAATCAACGACCAGTCGGAGAATGGAGGAGTATTCAATAGAAAGGTTAGTGTTTTTGCCCGTAAGGCAGGCTATCATTATGGTTGGGACTGGGGACCTCGCCTGGTAACTTCTGGTATCTGGAGACCTGTTTTATTAGAAGCATGGGATGATTTGCGGATAGAAAATGTGTTTATCCGGCAAAAAGAGGTTTCTTATAAACATGCCGACATTAGTAATATTGTAGAAATACTAGCCGATAAAGATATTGAGAAGGCTGAAGTTACGGTCAGAGACAATAAGACTGGAAAGATTTATGGTGCTACTGCTACCTGCCTGACAAAAGGATTGAATAAGATTGCTGTAAACTTCTTTATAAAGAATCCTAATTTGTGGTGGAGCAATGGACTTGGAAAAGCCAATCTATATGAATTCCGGACCGAAGTAAAAACAAACGAGCAAAATAAGGACTGTCTTATAACTTCTACAGGAATACGTTCATTAAAAGTTATACGTAAGGAGGATAAAGAGGGAAGATCATTCTATTTTCAACTTAATGGAATACCTGTATTTTCCAAAGGGGCTAATTATATCCCTTGTGATAATTTTCTGCCTCGTGTGACGAAGGAACTGTATGAGAAAACGATCCTGGATGCTGTCAATGCTAATATGAATACTTTGCGTGTGTGGGGTGGAGGGACTTATGAAGATGATTATTTCTACGAATTATGCGATAAATATGGTATTCTTGTGTGGCAGGATTTTATGTTTGCCTGCAGCGTATATCCCTCCGAAGGTGAATTGCTGGAAAATATTCGTCAGGAAGCGATTGATAATGTTCGCCGTTTGCGCAATCACCCTTCTCTTGCTTTATGGTGTGGTAATAATGAATGCCTGGAAGCTTGGTTTGGTTGGAATTGGAAAGAAAACTATGCGAAGCAGAATCCGGAGTATGCCCGGATTATCTGGCAGCAGTATGAAGATCTGTTTCATAAAATGCTACCGGAAGTGGTGACAGAAAATAGCCCTGAAACATTTTATTGGCCTTCGTCGCCCTTCAGTCGTTATGACGGAGTTTCCGAGAATAATAAAGGGGATACGCATTATTGGGCTGTATGGCATGCAAAAAAGCCGATCTCCGAATATAATAAGGTGCGTAGTCGTTTCTTTAGTGAATATGGTTTTCAATCTTTTCCCGAATTTGAGTCGGTCAAAATGTATGCTCCGTACCCTGAAGACTGGGAAATAACTTCCGAGGTAATGATGTCTCATCAACGGGGAGGTGAGTTCGCGAACAAACTGATTGAAGACTATTTGCTGAACGAATATCGCAAACCTAAAGATTTCGAATCATTTCTGTATATGAACCTTGTACTGCAAGGGGATGCTATTAAGACGGCTATTGAAGCACATCGCAGGGATATGCCTTACTGTATGGGGACATTATTTTGGCAACATAATGATTGCTGGCCGGTTGCTTCGTGGTCGAGCCGTGATTACTACGGACGTTGGAAAGCGCAACATTATTTTGCCAAGGCAGCTTTTCGGGACGTGCTTGTATCTCCCATAGTTAATAATGACAGGCTTGATGTATATATTGTATCTGATAGATTAAGGAAAACGAGCGCTATACTGGAACTGGAAGTCTGTGACATGGAAGGAAAGCTTGTTAATTCAATCAGAAGATCGGTAACTATTCCTGCTAATGAAAGTAAAGTCGTTATGTCCCACAGATTGAATTCATTTATAAAATCACAACCGGAAAATCAGCTTGTTATCTCCGCAACCCTTACCGATCAACAAGGAACGATTTACACAAATAATTATTTCTTGACGAAGCAAAAGGAGATGTTATATCCGCAAGTGAATATATCATATCAATTAAAGTCACTGCCTGACGGATATGAATTGACTTTAAAAGCAGACCGTTTTGCAAGAGCTGTATACTTGTCTCTTGATGGAATTGATAATTTCTTTGAAGATAATTATTTCGATTTGATGCCGGGAAAAGATAAGATAGTGAAAGTTCGTACCGATATTTCATATACGGACTTTTCCCGACAGCTAAAAATCAAATCGTTGGTCGATGGATATTAAATAAATGCACTTAATATTTAATCAACATCTGTTGCAGGATTGTACGGTATTCGCTAGGTGTGTTTCCTTTCTTCTTTTTGAATATCCGAATAAAGTTCGATAGATTATTAAATCCGCACGAGTAGCAGATTTCTGCTACCGTGTGTGATGTTTCAGTCAGCATCTGGCAAGCACGGGCCACACGGAGGTTGTTGATATAGTCAATAAAGGTGCAATTTGTTTTCTTTCTGAAGAAATGGCTGAAAGCGGATTCTGACATATTTACCAGAGCTGCTACATCTCCCAGTTTGATAGGTTCTTCAAAATTCTTCTCTATATAGTCGCAGACTTTTGCAATGCGTCTACTTTTTGAGGTACGTATCGTGTCTTTTGTGTCATAGAGATTACTGACTAAAATATGTCTGTCGGCAGTGGAGAGATCATACAAGATAGAGAGAAACTCTAAAACGGTGTGGAAGCCTTGCATCCGGGTAAGCTGGAGAATTTTCTCTTTCATTGCCAGCATGGTGTTTTCAGAAAAGCTAATTCCTTTCTGTGAGTCGAGTAACAGTTGTTTAATCGGGCTGAATAGTCGTTTCTCCAATATTGGAAAATTGAGCAATTTGTCCGAGAACTGAATTGTCACCACATGATTGCCTTCTACAATCTCCCCTTTCCAGGCATGCGGAAGATTGGGGCCAGTCATTACCAAATCCAGATTGTCAAACTTTTCGACTGAATCGCCTACAATTCTTTCTCCATACGTATTCATCACAAGATTAATTTCATAGTCGGAGTGATAATGTACCGGATAATCAAATTTTGCATTGGGATGATTTAAAACGATGAATAAATCATCAGAAGAAATGGGAGTAATTTCCTTTTGAATGTCTTTCATAAGAACTGTATTTAACTTGATACAAATGTACGAATAATAATAATACAAAAACAGGCTATTCAAAAAAGTATAATTATTAAGCAATATAATATCAAAAAACTATCATTATATGCCTTACATTTGCAAAGTGAATCATACTTAATAACTAATTGAATGCTATGGAATCATTTTCTATCGGAACTATTGATATTATAATCGTAGTCGTATATTTGCTATTTATTATATGGTGGGGTGTAAAGAACGGAAAGAGTTCGGATGCTCAATCGTATTTTCTTGCCGGACGTTCCATGCCCTGGTGGGTTGTAGGGTTGTCTCTGTTTGCCGCCAGTATATCCAGTACTACGCTTATCGGGCAATCGGGTGATGCTTATGATACGGGGCTTGCCGTTTTCAATTATAACCTGACCGGTATTGTAGTTATGGTGTTTTTTGCTGTTTTCCTTCTACCTTTATATATAAGGTCGAAGGTTTTTACGATTCCGGAGTTTCTGGAGAAGAGATTTGATAAACGTTCCCGTTACTACTTTTCCGCTATTTGTATTATCGGAAATATTTTTCTGGATGCTGCCGGTGCGCTTTATGCAGCCGCATTAATTATCAAACTGGTATTACCTGAAGCTGATCTTCAGATGATTATTATAGTCTTTGCTATTATTGCAGCTTCATATACAATTCCGGGAGGACTTTCTTCTGCCATTAACGCGGAACTGATACAGGCGGTAGTTTTGATTTTGGGTTCGGTTTTGCTTACCTATTTCTGTTTTCAGCAGGGAGGAAGTTATTTCTATCATTTGTTTGAAAACGATGATATATTGGTGAAGCTGATTCGCCCGTTGTCCGATAATGCCACTCCTTGGTTGGGGCTGATCGTGGGGATGCCCATATTGGGTATTTACTTCTGGGCTAATAATCAGACTTTAGTACAACGTGTTTTGAGTGCCAGAACTATTGATGAAGGTCGGAGAGGTGTTATATTCACAGGTTTTCTCACGATGAGCACATTGTTTATTATCGCTATTCCCGGATTGATTGCCCGTGATTTATTTCCAGGTTTGGATAAACCCGATATGGTATATCCTAATATGGTGATGCAATTAATGCCTATGGGTTTGCTGGGTATTATGCTGGCTGCTCTGTTGTCTGCATTGACTTCTACGATTAGTGCTATCTTGAATTCTACTTCTACTTTGTTTACGATGGACTTTTATGCGAAGTTTAATAAACATGCTGATACAAAAAAGCTGGTATTGGTTGGTAAAATCGCTTCTTGTGTGATTATTCTGTTAGCTGCATTATGGGCGCCTCAAATTGGTAAATTCGGATCTCTTCTAAAATATTATCAGGAAATGCTTTCTTATATTTCTCCTCCTATCGTAGCGGCTTTCCTTCTTGGAATTTTTAATAAGAGAGTGAATGGTGGCGGAGCTTTTATGGGATTGATTCTCGGTCTGGTAGTAGCGGTTCTTTTACTTTTCTTTAAAAATACGGTTTTTGGTGATTTGCACTTTTTGTTGATGGTTCCTTTCTTATTGATATTCAGTATAATGGTGATTTATGTAAGCAGTTTCTTTTATGCGGCTCCGGGTAAAGATAAGCTTACTGACACCACCTTTTCTTTTAGCGATCTGAAAGAAGAATATGTAACCTTGAAAACAGTAGTCTGGTATAAGAACTATCAGGTATGGGCAGGGGTGTTACTTGCGTTAAGCGTATTGATTTGGATTATTTTTCAATAAAATAAATAGAATATATGAAATTAAAGAAATTTGAAGGAAACCCGATTCTTTCTCCGTCGGAAAAGAATGATTGGGAATCTTTGGTGACTTGTAATCCTGGCGTGTTCTATGATAACGGCATGTTTTATATGTTATATCGTGCTGCAGGTAATGATAGAGAACATGTTATCCGCTTGGGATTGGCTACGAGCAGGGATGGGTTTTATTTTGAAAGACACTCGGATCGGCCGGCTTTTTCTCCGAGTGTCGATGGGCCTGATTCCGGATGTGTGGAAGATCCTCGTATTGTGAAGTTTGATGGTGAGTATTATATTACTTATGCCTATCGGCCGGTACCACCCGGGCAGTATTGGAAGTTTGGGCATGATGAAGTTTTACTTCCTGAATGTGGTAAGTATGCTCCTGCAGCTATTGCTAAGAATTTAGGTAATACTGGGCTGGCTGTTACTACAGATTTTTGCCATTTTCGCCGTTTGGGACGTCTGACTTCGCCGGTGCTTGATGATCGCGATGTGATTCTTTTTCCCGAGAAGGTAAACGGACAATTTGTTATGTTACATCGCCCCAAGCAGTATATTGGCGAAAAATTTGGTGTAGAATACCCTTCTATCTGGATAAAGTTTTCGGATGATTTATTAGATTGGGAGGGTAAGGAAAGCCATCTTCTTCTGACAGGACGTGAAAATACTTGGGAGGAAAAGATTGGTGGAAGTACTCCTCCCTTGAAAACGGACAAGGGTTGGTTGATGCTCTATCATGGTGTGGAGCATGGCGGAAAAGGGTATTATAGGGTGGGGGCTTTATTGCTCGACTTGGATAACCCTCTGAAAATACTAGCCAAAACGCATGAATCAATTCTCGAACCGGAAGAGGACTTCGAGATAAACGGGTATTATAACGGTTGTGTATTCCCTACGGGAAATGTGATTGTGGATGATACGCTCTTTGTGTATTATGGTAGTGCGGATAAGTATGTCTGCGTGGCTACCTGCTCTGTAAATGAACTGCTCTCTTACTTGTTGACCGACTGCAAGGTGTAATTAACTGAATCTCCTTTATCTTTTAGTCTTTTAATGTGATGTGTATACACTGTTTATGTGTACATTGGGGAGGTTGCTATGCGAAAAATAGATAATCATAGATTAAATCGTTCAAAAAAGTATAATAATAGAGTAAATAGTGCGAATGAAAATGAAAGGTTATAGTCTATATTTGTATTATCAAATTATCAGTAAAGAATTCAACGCTTAAATTTTATATTATGATGAATAAACAGAAAAAACGGCTTGGTAGCATGTCACTCTGCAAAGTTGTGTTGATATGCCTTTTTTTGTCCGTATTTTCTACCGCATGGGCTGCGGTAGAGCAAACATCTTCCAAGATTACTGTGACTGGAGTGGTTAAAGATGTACAAGGTGAGCCTCTGATAGGAGCTACTATTAAAATTAAAGGTTCGGCTGTAGGAACAGTCAGTGATTTTGATGGGAATTACTCTCTGGCCAATGTGCCGGTGAATGGGGTTTTAGAGTTTTCTTATGTAGGTATGAATAGTATAGAAATATCGGTTTCCGGAAAAAAGGTGGTAAATGCGGTACTTAGTGATGCTACTCAATTACTTGATCAGGTGGTGGTCATTGGGTACGGGTCGGTGAAAAAGAGTGATTTGACGGGATCGGTTGCGACGGTAAAGCCGGAGGCATTAAGTGATATACCGGCTAATTCTGTTGAAGGATTGTTGCAGGGGCGTGCGGCTGGTGTACAAGTAATCAATTCGTCACAGGATCCGGGAGCCGGATCAACGGTTCGTATTCGTGGTAATAGTTCGCTGCGCGGATCCAATTCACCTTTGATTGTGGTAGATGGTTTTCCATTGGGAGATGCCGGTGATTTGAAACAGATTAATACCGATGATATTGTTTCAATGGAAGTATTAAAAGATGCTTCTGCTTCTGCAATTTATGGTTCCAGAGGTGCTAATGGAGTTATAATTGTAACCACTCGAAGGGCGAAAGAAGGAACTACGACGGTATCTGTCAAACAGCAGCTCACTTTCTCCGAATTTTCTTCCAAACTGGATTTGTGGAGAGACCCGGTGATGATGGCAATGTTGAACAATGAGGGACGTGTGAATGGTGGATTACAGCCGCTCTATATCGGTGCAAATAATTCTGCCGGTGTTTATTACCCGTCTATTGAGGAGCTTCAGACTACTTGGACAACCAATACCCGTTGGGATGAATTAGTGTTTAGAGATGCGCCTGTGTCTAATAATACAACAGTTTCTGTCTCCAGTGCTAACGAGAAGACGAGTTTTAACTTGAGTGCTAATTATTATACGGACCAGGGAATGTATATTGATGATGATTATAGTAAAGGGGGGTATAATCTGAATGTCAGTCATAAGATATATAAGAACTTTACGATTCGTGCATCCAATATTCTATATCTTGGCAACCGTAATAACAATGGCGGAATGGCGTATTGGAGAAATCCGATTTATCCTGTGTATAATGAAGACGGAACTTATTATCAGACTACTGCTCAAGATTATAGTCATCCTATCGCTATTCGCGAGCATAAAAAGGATAAAACCAAAATGCTGGATGTTATCTCATCCGGGGCTTTTGAATGGCAAGTGATACCGCAACTTCGTCTCACAAGCCAGTTGAATTATAAATATGGAAAATCTACCAACGACCAGTATCTGCCACAGAAATACACCCAAGTCGGTACGGAGAATCGTGGTAGGGGAGTCATTGGTAACACAGAGAATCAAAATTTTGTTTCCGAAACATTTGCCAATTACTCTCAAATGTTCGGCAAACATGAAGTGGGCGCCATGGTAGGTCATTCTTACGAGTGGTATCAATATCGTGATTCGTATCTGACTGCTAATGGTTTTGTGAATGAAGCATTGGGAAATGAGAATATGGGAGCCGGAGAGAAAGCGAACAATATTATTTCCAACGGGTTCTCGAAAAGTAAACTGGTTTCCGGAATGGCCCGTCTGAATTACACTTATGATAATAAGTATTTGCTTACTGCCACTTTTCGTGCCGACGGTTCTTCTAAATTCGGTAAGAATAACAAGTGGGGGTATTTCCCTTCCGGAGCTATCAGCTGGAAAGCTCACGAAGAGAAGTTTATAAAGAAACTAAATACATTTGATGAATTGAAGTTTCGTTTAAGTTACGGTATTTCGGGAAATCAGGGAATCAGTCCTTATCAGACTCTTAGCCGTTATGGAACGACTAAATATTACCATCAGGGACAATGGCTGACTGCTATCGGTCCCGGGTATGAGTCAGGGCAGTCCGGGCAAGACGGAATCTGGAAAATTTGGAGTGGAATTCCTAATCCGGATCTGAAATGGGAGACAACTGCGCAATGGGACTTTGGTATTGATATGGCTTTCTTTAACAGAAGACTTCGCGTCACTTTGGATATTTACAATAAAGAGACGTCTGATCTGTTGAGAGAAAGAAACCTAGCCCTTTCTTCCGGTTATGACCGCATGTGGGTGAATGATGGTAAGATTCGCAACCGGGGATTTGAAGTAACGATTGACGGAGTTATGGTAGATAAAAAAGATTGGAGCTTGAATGGAACTTTTATATTCTCTATGAACCGTAACAAGGTGCTTGATTTGGGAAGTAGTGTCGAATCAGGTTTATTGAAAGATGCCCGTACGGGAATGGAATATGAAGTTGTCGGTAACTTGAGTGAACAGTATCGCTCTTATACTAATATACTTGCTATTGGCCAACCGATCAATGTCTTTTATGGATATAAATGTGATGGAATTATTCAGACTTTGCCGGAAGGACTTAACGCAGGATTGTCGGGAGAAGATGCTATGCCGGGAGAATTCAAATATGTCAATACGTATGATGGGGACGGGACACAAGGTGTTGTGAATGAAAACGATAAATGTATTATCGGTGATCCTAATCCTGATTTTACGGCAAGTCTGAATCTTTCTTTCCGTTGGAAGAAACTGGATGCGAGTATTTTCCTGAATGGTGTGTTTGGGAATGATGTGTTGAACACCAAGACTTTTGGTGATCCGCATAATGCCGCACTCCGTTGGACACCTGACAACCCGACTAACAAATATCCCAGTCTGCGTGACGGACGTCAGACTCGCTTTTCTGACTATTGGATAGAAGACGGCTCTTTTGTGAGAATTCAGAATCTGACAGTAGGGTATACCTTTGATTTGCCTAAACAGAAAGTGTTTGCCTCGAAAATACGCCTATATATGAATGCTTCCAATTTATATACATTTACCAAGTTCGACGGGTATGATCCGGAAGTCGGGCAAAACGGAATTTATTCCGGTGGGTATCCTCGCTTGAGGAAATGGACAGTAGGTCTTGATATAACATTCTAAATTAAATGATATGAAAAAGAATATATACACTTTCATTTTAATAAGCTGTATCCTGGGCTTTTCCGGTTGCAGTCTTGATGAAGAGCCTTACGGATTCTATTCCGAAGATAACTTCTATAAAACAGAGGGGGATGCAATGGCAGCTATTCATTACGCTTATGCTACTCTTACCTATATCGAGTATTCACGTGCTCTTTATTTCATCGGTGATATGCCTACTGAAATTATGACTACTAAAGGAGATGCCTCCGTTGATAATCGTGCCTTGAATCTGTGGAGAATTGATAACTTTGATACCAATGCTACTTTGGTCAATTTCTTTAAATACTCATTCATCGCTATTAATCGGGCGAATGCTGTCATTAAGAAGATGCCGGGTACGGATATTGATTCCAAGCTAAAGGATCAGTATTTGGGTGAAGCTTATTTTTTACGTGCATACAATTACTTCTGTCTTTCACGTAACTTCGGTTTGGTACCGATGCATTATGGAGTAGTGGAGACACTGTCGCAAACGGGTACTCCTTTGGCAAATAATATGGATGAGATTTATGATTTGATGATTGACGATTGTAAAAAAGCGGAAGAATTGTTGCCTGTATACGCTGCCCCCATAATGGGACGTATCGATAGAGTCGGTGCACAGGCTTTGTTAGCTAAAATCTATTTATATGCAGCTTCTGCCAAAGCAAATAATGTGCCTTTATACAAGGAAATGGCGAAAGATGTCAATTCTCTCTATCAAGATGCTATGACTTATGCCGGAAGAGCATTAGGATTGGATCCGGATTATCCGCAGAATACGTATGGTTTTGAAAGTGATTTGCTCAAGATTTATGATGTAGAGAACTTTGCCGGTAAAGAAAATATTTTCTTGATGTCTATGGATAGAACGGGAGAGGCAGAAGGACAATATTCTAAGATATCCAAAATGTTCCTTCCTTATATTGAGGGTGCTACTATCTGGATCAAGCAAGGAGACAAGGATGAATATATAAAATCTCATGACGGTTGGGGAGAATATCGTACGGAAATGAATTTCTATAATGAGTTTGATGGAAACGATTTGCGTAAGAAAGATCTCATTGTGGACAAGGTGTATAATGAAGATGGAACGGTAAAAGCGGAATGGAAACCGGATGGCGGTGATTTTGAGTACCCCTTCTGCCGAAAATACATCGATCCCAAATTTGATGGGGATAAGACTAGTACACGCCCCTTTCTCATTCGTTTTACTGACATTGCTATGGTGTATGCCGAAGCTGCCGGCCCGACTACCAAAGCTTATGAACTGATAAACTTTATCAGACATAGGGCAGGATTGGGGGATTTGACTCCAGGATTGCCGATAGATGAATTCCGGGAGAAAGTATATGAAGAACGTAAGTTTGAAATGGCTTTTGAAGGAGATCGTATGTACGATATTCGTCGTTGGGGCAGGATTGGAGAAATCAAAGAAGTGAAGGATGCCGGACTAAATGAAAGTCAATATTCTTTCTATCCGTTGCCGCAAACCGAGATTAATCTTAATCCAAGTTTAAGAGAATAATAAAAAATCGTGAGCTATGAATAAACTATTAAAATACACACTGTTTATCCTTTGTATGGGGGTAATGCAATCTTGTGTGAAAGACATGCAGGATGATTTGAATGATGGAGGATGGAATAACGAGAGGTCTGTAACGAGTCTTAAATTCAAGAACCAGGTGGGACAGGCTGAAATTGAACGCATTGATGATACAACCGGGGAAGTTACCGTAACCCTTAATGTGGGGGCTATTCCTGATTTGTCGAAAGTTGAAATAGAATCTATCGAATTGTCGTATCAAGCCACAGCTTCTGCAGGTAAAGGCAGTACATTGGATTTTAGTAATCCGGAGCGAAAATCGGTTCTTACTGTAACTTCCGCAACTGGAAAAACACGTGAATATATGATCTATGTGAATGAATTCCGTGAAAGTCTGGAAGGTACATGGTCGATTAATAATTTGATTATTTATGGTGGTACAGGTCCGGAATGGGGTGGCGGAAGAGTTTATCCGTTTATGGACAAATCATGGTGCTGGTATGATGAATATTCCCCGGAAAAAGAGTATGACAATACACTGACCTTTATTATGGAGAATATCACAGATGATGGAAACACATCCGGGAAATGTATAAATGCTGCCGGGCCTGACGGGAAATATGCAGATTTTATATTTAAAGGTTCTTCTAATCCGGCAGATAAGACGGATATTGATCTGAAGAAGTATTATCGGAAAATCCCAGTAGGAGAGAGCCGTTGGATTCGTAATTACAGTTTAGGTACCATTACTTTTATTGATTCGGACGGAAATGAATCGACTGCCGTACTCGAAAATCCGGGAACTTATACATTATTCCAGGGGGGAGGTTATACCAATACGGTAACTTTGCCGAATAATGCTTTCTCTTTCCAAATCAATGGTGTGGATGAGTGGACTTATATTTATACTGATTATGATGTGTTTGCTAAACAGGCACGTAAGTTCTTTGTACTCGTGACAAAAAATGAGGATTAACTAATGGATGATAAAATATGAAGAAATACTTCTTTATTTTTATAGTTGCCTTTTTTGCATCCTGTTCTCCGGTAGAACAGGATGTAATAATCACCATAGATACGGAAACGGTGCTAAATGATTGCTATATAGGTAATGGGGCGCAATGGGATCCTTATCAACTGGATTATGGCAAAGGTAAACTAACTATTTCGGAAGCCGATTGGGAGAAACTGTATGACAGACTTGATTTTATGCGTCCGCAGTTTATTCGTATCATGATTAATACTTCTTCGTTTGTTGACCAGGGGAGATTGGTGCCGGAACGGGGGATGGAAGTATTATCCAAAATGTTAGACTACTGCCAGAGTCGTAATGTGACTGTCATGTTCGGAGATTGGGGATGGAGTGTCATTCGTGCCCGCGAAGCAGAGATTGACAGTCAAAGTCTTCGTCACGCAGCTGCCTTGGTTGATTATCTGGTTCATAATAAAGGATATTCTTGTATCCGCTATTACAATCTGGTGAATGAGCCGAATGGTTATTGGGCTGCCACTAATAAGAGTTTTCCTCTTTGGGCATCATCTGTCCGGCAGTTTTATCAATATATGAAAGAATTTGACCTGATCGGAGAAGTTGGTATCGTCGGTCCGGATATTGCCATCTGGGATAAAGCGGAGACAGGATGGATGGATAGCTGTGCAGTGCAGTTGAACGAACAAATAGAACTTTACGATATCCATACTTATCCGTCTAAAGTCACCGTTAATTCTGGAGAATATGCAGATATTATTGCTGCCTATAAAGAGAAGATTCCTGAAGGAAAGAAAATCGTGATGGGAGAAATTGGTTTTAAATTTGTGGAAAAGGCTGATTCTTTGTATCAGAAGGAGAATATTCGTAGAGCAGGGAGTAAAGTTAACGCCTCGTTGGAAGATTCGCAGATGTTTGTTTATGATTATATGTATGGAACAGATATGGCAGATGCTCTTATTCAAACTGTCAATACTGGTTTTTCAGGTTCCATTGCCTGGATGCTGGATGATGCCATGCACTCTAATGAAGCACCTGACAAACTGAAGATTTGGGGATTCTGGAATATATTCGGTGAAGAATGTTTCGGAGCAGAAGAGGAAAACGTCCGTCCGTGGTATTATGCCTGGTCGTTACTGACCAGGTATATGCCTGCCGGAACTGCGGTTTATAGAACAGACACCACCGGAGAGCCTTTCGTAAAGGCTGCCGTATCAGGAAAAGATGGGAAATATATGATTGCTTTGGTGAATGTTTCTGATAGTCCGAAAACGGTAAAACTAAAAAGTAATGTTCTTTCT
The DNA here is from genome assembly GCF_018289135.1 of Bacteroides xylanisolvens. Taxonomy (NCBI): domain Bacteria; kingdom Pseudomonadati; phylum Bacteroidota; class Bacteroidia; order Bacteroidales; family Bacteroidaceae; genus Bacteroides; species Bacteroides xylanisolvens. Next base: position 4,431,263 of record NZ_CP072216.1, on the reverse strand, counting down.
TCTCTGTCAGGTTGTAAAAAGTTCATCTATTCGGACGGTACGTTGAAACAGAAAGGAGATTGTCTCCTTTTGCCGAATGATGAGAACTTGATTCTTCACCTTGAGAAAGGAGAAACAGTGACTATGCCGGCAGAATCACTGATAGTGTATACTAATTACGATTATTAAAAACAGAATGATGAATTTAAAAACAATAATAGGAACTTTTGTGGTGGGGATGTTGCTTGTTTCATGTACGCACTCTGACAACCGGCTGACAGTGAATGTATCTCAAGAGGTTGTTACTTCCGGTTACATAGGAAATGGTGTGGAGTGGGACCCTTACGATGAAGCCGAGTCATGGGGAGCCTCCGTTTCTGACGAAGACTGGCAGAAACTGTTTAAACGCCTTGACTTTATGCGTATGGGCTATGTGCGTTGTATGATTAACAGTCCTTTTCGTTATTATGATCCGCAGACGGGAAAGTATGATAAAACACGTAATATAGCGTCACTTTCCCGCTTGTTGCAGTATTGTACGGATCATAATATTGTGGTGATGTATGGTGAATATAATCCCCCTACTTGGGCTATGAAGGATGAACAATGTTGGGTGGATATGTCTGTCGATTACCTGAATTATCTGGTCAATGATCTTGGCTTTTCCTGTATCAAATATTTTGTGATCTTTAATGAACCTGATGGGAATTGGGCTTCAACTGACGGTGACTACGACCTGTGGAAATCCATGTTACTCCGTTTTGCGGATAAGATGAAAGAATATCCCGGACTAGACGGCAAAGTGAAGTTTGCCGGCCCTGATGCAGTCGTTGATTACAAGAATCCGTCTTCTCCATTTGACGCGGCAGGCTGGGTGAAACAGGCGGCCACCGACTTGGATTCGCACATCGGTATTTACGATATTCATGCCTATCCCGGACAACATGAAGTACGTTCTGGGCAATATGCGGAGATTCTGGCTCGCTATAAGGAATTTATTCCTGCTGGTAAAAAGATTGTGTTGGGAGAGGCCGGTTACAAATATTGGCGTGAAGCAGATTCGTTGTTAATGAAAGAGTATAACCGGCGTGTCGAAGGTCATCCGTTTACTAAAGGTACAGATTCTAATATGTTGGTATACGACTATTTTTATGGTCTTGATATGCCATTGCTCTGTATGGAGGTAATGAATGGAGGATATTCGGGAATAGCTGCCTGGATGTTGGATGACGCAATGCACAGTAGCGGTGATTCTGGTAAGACGGAAGATATTAAGTTGTGGGGAATGTGGAATATCTTAGGAGAAGAAGTCTTCGATGACCCTTCGCAGGAAGAAATCCGTCCGTGGTATTACACTTGGTCATTGATGTGCCGTTATTTTCCGACTGGTTCTAATATCCTTAAAACAACGCTTGATCGCACGAAAGGTGTTTATGCGGCTGCTGGAGAATATCAAGGAAAATATGTTTTTGCTGCCGTTAATATAGGAGACGAGGATCGATCTTTGGATATTTCTTTGCCTGCTGCTCTCGAGAATGTTTCTTTATATGTATATGAAGAAGGGAATAGGCAAACTAACAATGAAGGACACCCCGTCCCTGTCCAGACAGGATTAACTGTTGATGGAACTTATCAGACTATCCTCAAGGCTCAAAGTTTTATTTTATTAACGAATATAGATTAAAAGACAGATAATTATGAAAAAGCAAATCAATATACTTTTGGTCGGATTAGCATCCGTCTTTATGAGTTGTAGCGATGTGGAAGAGGTATCGGCGCTTTATCCGGAATATGAAGAAGTGAAAGAACTCTCCATTGTAGATAAAAATGCGACTTCCGAGACTAAAGCCTTGTATTCGAATCTTTGGGCTATTCAGTCAAAAGGTTTCATGTTCGGACATCATGATGATCTTTGGTATGGTCGTAAATGGTATAATGAGGAAGGACGCTCCGACACTCATGATGTTTGTGGTGACTATCCGGCAGTTTTCAGTTTTGATGTTGCTGAAATAATGGATGATCGTTATCAGAACCCGGAAAATGAAATCCGTAAAAGAGTCGCTTTAGAGGCTTATGAGCGTGGCGAGGTACTTATTGCATGTGCACATCTGAATAATCCGTTGACCGGAGGTGATTCATGGGATAATTCCAGTAATGAGGTTGTGAAGGAGATTCTTAAAGAGGGAAGTCCTACACATCTTAAATTTAAAACTTGGCTGGATCGTTTGGCGAATTTTGCACTGAATTTGAAAGGTAAGAATGGTGAATTGGTTCCGGTCATTTTCCGCCCTTATCATGAGCATACCCAAACATGGTCGTGGTGGGGGAGTTCATGTACGACTAGTGATGAATTTACTTCCTTTTGGAAATTTACAGTCAATTATTTGCGGGACACAAAAAATGTGCATAACCTTATTTATGCGATTTCCCCGCAAATAGATTCTGTGCAGGGACGTGAGAACTTTCTATTTAGATGGCCCGGCAATGACTATGTAGATTTTTTAGGAATGGATTCTTATCATGGTTTGAGTCCGGTTGTGCTGACTACCAATATGAATACCTTGTCTCGTCTGTCAAAAGAACTGAAAAAACCGTGTGGGGTTACAGAAACCGGAGTAGAGGGTATTCAACGTGATGGTGTTCCGGAGAAAAACTATTGGACACAGCAAATCCTTACCCCTGTTACAGGACAGTTTGTCAGCATGATTGTGATGTGGAGAAACAAATATGATCCTAGTGAAAGTGAGTCGCATTTCTACTCTGTTTTTAAAGGGCATGCCTCTGAAAAGAGTTTTATAAAGATGTATGAAAGTCCGGTTTCGCTTTTCTCTGCCGATTTGCCGGATATGTATACAATGGCTGAAGGAATGAATGTGAAATGATAAACGCGGGTGTTATCGCTTTTTATATAAGAATTAGTCTTATGTATACAGAAGACTAGTTTTCTAGCTGAATAACTTTATTCGTCTGACAACTGTATACTTTTTGTCTGACAGTTGTTAGACGAAAGTTCAACAGTCGTCAGACGAATAATTTTTTGCATGAACAGAATTAGCTGTATGTAGAAGGACTATTTCTTATTAGAATTTCGTAATATTGCATTTTATAAGAAACATGGATGCCATTTGGTTGTATGCTGCTTATTGGGAAAGAATACTAAAAAATACTGAAATAAATAAGATCATGAAAAAGATTTGCCTTCTTCTCTTTTTGCTTTGTGCTTGCATTGCTCAAGCACAAAATGCTTATCGCACAGACAAAGATATATCTTATGTCTCTGGTTCCGAAACAGACACCTATCGTCGGGAACGTTGTAAACTGGATATTTATTATCCTGAAAACAAGAAGGATTTCTCAACTATCGTCTGGTTTCATGGAGGTGGTATGGAAGGTGGAAATAAATTTATTCCCAAAGAATTGAGAGAACAAGGGTTTGCAGTAGTGGCGGTGAATTACCGTTTGAGTCCGAAAGCAAAGAATCCGGCTTACATCGAAGATGCGGCTGAAGCTGTGGCATGGGTTTTCAAGAATATTGAAAAGTATGGTGGTCGTAGGGATCATATTTTTGTTTCCGGTCATTCTGCGGGAGGTTATCTTTCGTTGATTCTGGCAATGGATAAGAAATACATGGCAGCATACGGAGCAGATGCCGATAGTGTAGCTGCTTATCTTCCGGTGAGTGGTCAGACGGTGACACATTTCACTATTCGTAAGGAACGCGGTTTACCTGACGGTATTCCGGTGGTTGATGAGTATGCTCCGGTAAATAAGGCCCGCAAGGAAACTGCTCCTCTCGTGTTGATTACGGGGGACAAGCATCTGGAGATGGCGGCAAGGTATGAAGAAAATGCGTTGTTGGAAGCTGTCTTGAAAAGTATAGGTAACAAGAAGGTGACTTTGTATGAAATGCAAGGATTCGATCATGGTCAGGTGCTCGGCCCGGCATGTTATCTGATTGCAGATTATGTGAAGAGATTCAAATAATATAGTTATAAATAAGAATAGATTGGAAGATGAAAACACGCAGTGATGCTTTTCAGTTTGAGAAAGAATTGGATTGGGAGAAACCGGCTCCGGGAATCCGCCGCCAGATAATGGGGTATGACGGGCAACTGATGATGGTGAAAGTGGAATTTGAGAAAGGTGCCGTCGGTTCTATGCATCAACATTATCATAGCCAGGCTACTTATGTTGCAAGCGGCAAGTTTGAATTGACTATTGGCGATCGGAAAGAAATTCTTTCTACAGGTGACGGTTATTATGTGGAACCTGACCAGCCTCATGGATGTGTTTGTCTGGAAGCAGGTGTATTGATTGATACATTCAGCCCTATGAGAGCTGATTTCTTAATATAATATCTGGCAGGAAGTCAGATATATGTGGTATGAATTTACCACATATATGGTATTTACCCTGAACAGAATCCGCACTATCTTTGTCATATATTAAAACAAGAGGAATTTAAAACAGATATATATGGAAAAGATAGCAAGAAAATTGACGGATTTGGTAGGTAATACTCCGTTATTGGAACTTAGTAACTATAATACAAGTAACGACCTGAAAGCTCGTCTGATTGTAAAGATTGAATCTTTCAATCCGGCAGGAAGCGTGAAGGACCGCATAGCATTGGCTATGATTGAGGATGCAGAAACGAAAGGAATTTTGCATCCCGGAGCAACTATCATTGAACCGACCAGCGGGAATACCGGTGTGGGATTGGCTTTTGTTTCGGCAGCTAAAGGCTATAAACTGATTCTGACGATGCCCGATACCATGAGTATCGAACGGCGTAATCTTCTGAAAGCTTTAGGGGCGGAATTAGTATTGACTCCTGGTGCGGATGGTATGAAGGGAGCCATTGCCAAAGCTGAAGAACTGAAGGCGGTCACTCCGGGAGCTGTCATCTTGCAACAATTTGAGAATCCTGCTAACCCCGCCATGCATTTACGAACTACTGGTCTGGAAATATGGAGAGATACCGAGGGGAAAGTCGATATCTTTGTGGCCGGAGTAGGTACTGGCGGGACGGTTAGCGGTGTAGGTGAAGCGCTGAAGATGCGTGATCCGAGTATAAAGATCGTGGCAGTAGAACCTTCTGATTCTCCGGTACTATCGGGAGGAAAACCAGGTCCGCATAAGATTCAGGGAATCGGTGCAGGGTTTGTTCCTAAAACGTACAAGGCTTCTATCGTAGATGAGATTATTCAGGTGCAGAATGACGATGCCATTCGTACGAGTCGTGAATTAGCCAAACAGGAAGGTTTGTTGGTAGGCATATCTTCAGGAGCGGCTGTATATGCTGCTACGGAACTGGCGAAGCGACCGGAAAATGCCGGGAAAATGATTGTTGCATTATTACCCGATACAGGCGAACGTTATTTATCTACCATTTTGTATGCTTTTGAGGAATATCCTTTGTAATAATGCCGCTTTCCTCCAGATAAAAACAACCGCTCCTTTGGACTCAAACGATTGTCTTTTTGTTGTAGACATACGGTCGTTTGGAGCAAGAGGAGCGGTTGTTTAAGTTTGGTTGAACAGCCGTTTGAGGCTGTTCAGCCGGTTAGATGATAATTTGAGTTCACCACAAAGTAACGCAGTGTCTCATAGAGTTATTGTCGGGAGTGTATGCATTAATAATGCGCATTTATTTATAAATACCTACTTATAAATGCCTACTTATAAGTAATAGTCAATACTTGATTTCCGCATTGCATACGGAAATCTCCTTGTTCCAGTACCCATTGCCCGTCGGAATTGACAAAAGCCAAGTCGCTGCCTTTGATGGATAGAGTGACAGTTTGGGTTTCGCCCGGTTGCAGTTCCACCTTTTTGAAGGCTCGTAACCGGCGGTTTTCGGGAGTAAGCGAAGCCACAAGATCACTGCTGAATAGCATGACAACTTCTTTTCCGGTATATTTACCGGTATTGGTTACATCTATGGAAAAGTGCAAATCATCTCCTGTGGTAAACGAAGATTTGTCCGTTTGGAAGTTGCTGTATTCGAAAGTGGTGTAGCTCAATCCGTATCCGAAAGGCCATTGAACGGAGACTACTGCATTGTAGTCGTAAGCTCCTTCCATTTTGTCCATCTCTTCACTCACCCGATAATCGTAGGTAGTCAGTGCTGCTTCGTGTCGCGGATATGTGTAAGGCATCTTGGCACTGGGGTTCACGTCTCCTGCCAGAATGTTCGCTAATGCATCACCACCATAGTTTCCGGGTAATAGAATGTCAATAACAGCATCAGCTAATGGCTCCAGGTCGTTGATAATGCGGGGACGACCCTCATTAAGTATCAGGATGATCGGTTTTCCCGTAGCGGCAAGTGCCTTTACCAGTTTGCTTTGGTTGGCAGAGATGGCAAGCTCGGAAAGATTACCGGGTGTTTCGCAATATGAATTTTCACCGATGCAGGCGATAATAATATCCACGTTGCGGGCAGCGGCCACAGCTTTCTCAATTTCCGGTTCATTTTCTTCCATGTAAGCACCTTCGGGTTTGTAGGTTACGCCCTGTTCCAGACGGACATGATCGGCTCCGAATTTGTTGCAGATTGCTTCGTAAATGGTGTTATATTTGTCGGCAAATCTATCGGTCAGATGTCCTTGCCATGAATAGCTCCAACCACCGTTCAAGCAACGCATAGAGTTGGCGTTCGGACCGGTTACCAGTAGCTTTTTCCCTTGAGGAAGCGGAAGAATATTATCTTTATTTTTTAGCAATACTTCCGATTCTTCGGCTGCATGAAGTGCGATAAGCGCATGCTCCTTGCTGCCGAAGAGAGGATAATCTTTCAATAAAGTGTTCGGATGATCGAACAGACCCAAACGGAATTTAAGTCTAAGCACCCGGCGGACGGCATCGTCAATACGGCTCATGGGTATTTTCTTCTCTTGCACTAACTCTTTTAGTAGTGTACAATAATTGAGATCATACGGTTCCATAGCCATGTCTATACCTGCATTGATTGCCATTTCGATGGCTTCTTTTTTGTCCGCCGCCACATGTTCGCGGGTATAAAGATTGTTGATGTCCGCCCAGTCGGTGATTAACATTCCGTCCCATCCCAAGTCTTCTTTCAGCCATTGTGTAAGGAGTTCGCGGTCGGCGTGCACAGGCTTTCCGTTGATGGAACCACTGTTGACCATTATAGTCAGTGCACCAGCTTCCACACAAGCCTTGAACGGTGCAAAACATTTCTCACGCAGTTCGGAAACCGATATATAAGCCGGTGTGCGGTCTTTACCGGTACGTGGCATGCTGTATCCCATGTAATGTTTCACGGAGGTAGCGATTCGGTCGGTGGGAATATGGTTAGGATCATCTCCTTGGAAGCCTCGGACAGCAGTGCTGCCCATAATGGCATTGACTAAACAGTCTTCTCCATAATTTTCCCATACACGTGGCCAACGGGGATCACGTGCCATATCGACGGTGGGGGAGTATGTCCAGGGACAATTACTAGCCCTTGTTTCGTAAGCTGTTACACGTGCCGCTTCGTAGGTCAAATCCGGATTGAAGGCAGCACCCATATTGATATTTTGAGGAAAGAGCGTGCCGCCCAATGTATAGGTAGTACCATGATTCTGATCCAGACCGTAGATACATGGAATACCAATCTCCGCCATCGACAGTTCTTGTATTCGACCGATAATCTCGTTCCACTTTTCAGGGCTTTGTGCTACCGGGCCGGGAGCATTGAGAAACGAACCTACCTTGTATTCAGCAATCGCTTTGTGGAGTTTTGCCTCGTCCAATTGGAATTCTCCATTTATCGTCTCTCCTAATACATCAATAGCGAGCTCGGTCATTTGCCCTATCTTGGCGTCAAGGTCCATCTTTGATAGAAGCTCTTCCACTTGTTGTTCTATTTTTGCGTCTTCAGGAATGGCAGTGGGAACTGCCTGTTTGGAACAGGCAGTCATTGCGATAGATGCGGTCATTAATATAATATTTCTTACTTTCATTATGATTTGTTTTTAAGTAGCATCGTTTATGTAATCTGTCATTCAGAGGGATTTAACCCGAAGAATGACAGATACTTATGGTATGAATGATTTTTAAACTGACTTAGGAACATTATTTCACGGTTACCAAATCTACATAATAGCCATGTCCTACACATAAGAATCCGGCTTCAGCTTGAATCTTATTCAACATGTCTTGTGTTAGTATCAGTGTATATTCACCGTTTTCCGTAAATTCCATCTCACCCGCCAAGCCTGTCCAATAGCCTGTGGCAAGCTGCATTTTATGATATTCGGCAGTAGGTTCTATGGAGTAGACTACTTTCAGTGTTGATCCGGCTGTGATACCGGCAAACACATCTTTTGGAATCAGACCGAAACTCTTGTTGGGGTCACCGTCCGGCTTATCCCACGAAACGTAATGGTGTCCTGACCAAAGCGTTATTTCGGTAGATACGGTCACAGTCTGTTCGGTAGTCGTAGCATTGTCGTTTAAGAACTGCACAGCCTCTCCGCTACGAGTTTTGCCTGTCATCGTATAGCTTCCATCAGACAACTCCGGACAAGTCAGCGTAACTTCCGTAGAAGATTGATTGCTGAATTGAGACACCGTCTGTCCGCCGATAGTTAGAGAAGCGATGTTTTCAAGATTGATACCGGAAATGGTCCAGTCCACGTTGGCAGTAGCCCGGTTAGCCCCCGAAATGACAAGGGAAGCATTGGTCACTTTCACCATGTCGGCTCCATATTCATTGCCGGCGGCATCTTGCAGAACGATACGGTAATCGCCTTCGCTTACGCCTGTCGGAACGATGTATTCCAGATAGTTCCCGTCTTCCGATTCAACATAAGTAGGATCGGTGATTGTGTTTCCTCCCAAGAGGATGGCTGTTACGTTCTGTAAATTACTGCCATATAAACGGGCAGTCTTACCGGGAGATACGATTCTCTCAAAGGCTACTTCTTTAGATTGAGGGTCATCAGCCAATGGATTGACCACCACCAATCCTTCACGGGAAGTCTTCTTCCCTTTCACAGTTTCCACTTCTATTTTCAAATTATACGTACCGGCTTTCAGACTACGGTTGATTTCTTTGTCGGAGTCGGTACCCGATTCTACTTCCTGTCCATCAATGAACCAGGTTACTGTGGTGTAATCTTTCGGAGTTACGGTCAGCGCGATGGATAAGTTCGCATCCCGGCTGATGTTGGCGAATGTAGCCAATTGCCCGTTCGTTCTGTCAGGGAATACCGGGGCAAGGATATGCGGATCATCATTTTCCGTCACCGTAGCGAACGGTTCTTCCTCGGTGCATGCAGTAAATGTGGAGCCTACAGCGAGTAGGGCAAATAGTGCAATATATATCTTTTTCATAATGGATGATTGTTTAATAGTTAGTTTTCAGTATCCCACCACAGAAGGCTGTGCCAATTGTCTGTTCCTCCCATGCGCTCGATGGCTTCGTTGTAGCTCTTTTTATTATAGGAAGATTCCAATACAGGATAGCAGAGACGTACCGGAATTTCCGTTCCACCGGTGAGATATTGTCCGAACCCATATTCTGCCGGTGATTTCAACTTCGGATAACCGGAACGACGCACGTTTGCCCAACATTCGGCAGGATTGGTGAAGTGAAGAATCCAGGCCTGTGTATTGATAGCTTCAAGTTTCTGATTGTCCGTATGTCCGAACGTCCCTCTACCTTGAATGAATGCATCAAACTCTGCATCAGTAGTAGCCGTGCAACCGTAGTTGTCTGTCAGGAAATCCATAGCTGCACGCACTCCTTGCTTGTAAAGATCTTCTGCCGACACACTGCCGACATTCCATTTTTTCACGGTAGCTTCCGCCATCAGGAATTTCACTTCTGCAGAGGTCATCACTACGCCCGGATTGTCGCTTTTTAGGAAATTATTGGCAAGTTTGGGTTCCACTTCACGAGCCATAGTTACCGTAACGGAAGGATTGTTAACGGCTAATTCCTTACAAATATCGCTGTCGTATCCTGTAGGCCATGGTTCCCACGAGTAGGCACCCGGGTCGCGCGGACTGAAATCAATCCCTTTTTCAATCATCTCCTGGGTGATGTCGACACGATTGTCGGGACTGGTGGCACTCATCAGCCCGTCATAATAACAACGGGAAATTTTGAATGTACGAGGGTCACCGGATTGGCGTAGCTGATTAAAGAAAGTGGAGCAGAGGTAACTTGGATTATTAGCGGGGTCGTTGCCGAATAATAACTGCGACAATGAATTTCCGCGATAATCAGAGTAAGCTTCTTGTCCGAAACTAAATGCGATTGTCATGTACTTGATGAGCGCATCGCTTGAGGCGTCCGTTATCACACCCCCATTGGCAGCCAAAGCGTTTTCAAATTCCGTTTGTGCCTTTGTAGGATTGACATTGGAGATTCGCATGGCAAAACGTAGGCGAAGCGAGTTTGCCAGTTGTTGCCATTTAGTTACATCACCGGCATAGATGAGGTCACCTGTCACTTTATCTTTGGTCGGATCGATTTTATTGACGGCATCTTCCAGCTCCAGAAAGAAAGCGTTGTAAATATCTTCCTGTTTGTCATACTTCGGATTGAACTTTCCTTCGAGGAATCCCAGGCCGGCTTCACTGAAAGGAGCGTCTCCGTAAGTGTCGGTGATGATAGACATAAGATAAACCCGATAAATGCGGAGCACAGAGTTGATGTTCACTTTCTCTGCATCTTCGGCTGTGCGATATTGAGCATCAATGATATTCTTCAGGGATTGAGTGTAGAACGATGTCCAGATACGGCTCATTTCATTATTGTCTAGCGTATGGCGTCCGCCGTAGTTGGTGGTGTTCCAACATCCCATCAGTTGTTGGGTGAATGCATAATGGTAGTTACGGTAGATTTCCATCATACTAAGGTCTCCGTACGTTTGCAGTTGGGCAGTGGTGAGCTGCGCATTCGGGTCGATGGTAGCGGCCTTGGAAGGGTCGGTATTCATGTTTTCCATGTATTCATCGCTGCAAGAAGCGAAAAACAGGGCACATGCCATCGTGATGATTGTGATGTATTTAGATTGTCTCATGATATATCTTTTTAGAATTTCACATTTACATTAAAACCATAGCTTCTGCGTGAAGGCAACGAACCGTATTCAAGTCCCATACCGGTGGTATTGTTGTAGTTGGAATCCGGGTCGATATTCGGGATATTCTTCCATACGATGAACGGATTGCGGGCAACGAACGAAACGGTCAGTCCGCTTACTACATTCTTCAGCCAGGATTTGGGTACATTATAACTCAACGTCAGCTCACGGCATTTCACGTATGAGTTGTCGTAAATAAACATAGAAGGTGCATTACGGCAAACGCTCATCCAGTAGTCTTCCGGATTGATGTAGATGTCGTTGGGACGATATGTTCCATCACCGTTGTCGATGACACCCGGAGCAACGAATCCGCCTGTCGGCTTCCAGTTATCGGCTCCTTTCGCAATGCCGGCTGCCAATCTTTCTTCTTCCGAGCGATACCAGGCGTCGCGTCCTGCCAATGTTTCCGGACTTTTACCCGATTCGTAAGCAGCACGGGCAGACATAGAATAGAGGTCGGCGCCTACTTTCACATCGAATACCGCTACCAGCGAAAGATTCTTGTAGGTAAAGTTGGTGAGCAATCCACCTGTCCAGTCCCAAGAGGCATTACCCAATACGTGGTTGCTCTTGTCATATTGCGGCAGACCGGTTTGCGGGTCAATCAGAATATCTCCCTTTTCGTTCCGTTGGAAGTCCGGGCCTACAATAGAACCAAAGTTCTCGCCTACCTTAGCGGCCACCTGAACGTCGAGCCAAGATGCTTTTTCCAGTTCAAACATATCCGATTCGCCATCCAGTTCTTTTACCTTGTTGCTGTTTTTGGAGAAGTTCAGATTAATGTCCCAGGAAAAATCGCGTGTTTGAATCGGTCGTGTGCTAAGGGCAATCTCAATACCTTTGTTTTCTATCTTGCCGGCATTAATCAAGCGATAGTTATAACCGGTTGTCCAGGAGCTTGCCATTCCCATAATCTGGTTTTTACTGATTTGAGAATAGTAGGTGAAATCCAGTCCGATACGGTTCTTCAGGAATTTCAATTCCAATCCCATTTCCACGGAGTTTGTTTTGGTTGGTTTCAAGTCTTTGTTGGGGATGGTTCCGTTATCGATATATCCGATGGTATATCCGGGATAAGCATATTTGGATTTCGTATAGACGAGTCCCAATTGGTAAGGATCGGTATCGCTACCTACTTGCGCCCATGACATACGCACCTTTCCGTAAGGCAGGAGGTCGCCCAGTTTTGTCAGCTCGGAGAATACAAAGCTGCCGGAGAAAGAAGGATACATATACATGTTGTTGCCAGTGGGAAGGGTAGACGATTGGTCGCCACGCAACGTAGCATCGAGGTAAAGCATGTGTTTCCATCCCACGTTCACTGCTCCGTAAACCGAATTAATCTGCTTGCGGTAACTGCCGGGCACTACACTGATCTCGTTGAAGCTCGTCAATGAAGGGACATCGCGTATCTTCATGTCTTGAGCGGTGGTAACGGTGGTCTGGTTGTTCACCTTATATACATTGCCGCCCAGCGTAGCGTTGAAATCGAAATCACCCCAATGGTTGTTGTAGAGAGCCAACACTTCAAAGTTGTACATGCGGTTGCGGAAAGCACTGTTTTGAAGTCTTCCGGCTTCGAATCCGGGAGTGGTAGGTGCTTTGTAATCATCGAACGTGAACCAGTTGAGTTCGGCACCCAGCGTTGCCTGAAGTTTCAGATGTGGGTCGATGTTCCATACGGCCTTGCCGTTCATGCGGAACAAGTCTTTCTTGGATTTATTGAAGTTCTTATAGATATCCCAGTACGGATTCACGTTGTAGGGATCCATGCCGTTCCAGTTGGAATATTCGCCGTCGGCAGTCTGATAGGTTTGCAACCATTCCTGATCGTAGGTGGTGGCAAGGGTCATCAGGTTTTTACCGATATTGGACTTGCTGTCGCCCAGAGCCGGACGGTTCTTCACGTCTTCCCGTGTATAGTTGACGCTGAAATCCAGGTCTACCTTTCCTGCAGACGTATTGGCGCGCAGGTTGAAAATGTCACGGCTCATGTGCGTCTGGGGAACAATGTCTTTATTGCGCATATCCGTATAGGTAAAGCGAATTCCGGTTTTTCCGCTGTTCACACCTATGATGGCGGAGTTGGTGGCGGTGATACCCGTGCGGAAGAAGTTGGACGTATTGTCGGGGACAATGAGGAAAGGGCGTTCTACGCCGTCGAAATACTTCAGCATGTTTGAACCGTCCGCTTTGGGACCCCAACTTTTGTTTGTGTTGGATATGGCATCATAGCTATAAGTACCGTTGCTTCCCATACCGTATATCTGTTGCACTTCGTCCCATTTGGCAAGTTGGGTATCGAAAGTCAGTGTTCCGTTATATTCCACGCTGATTTTATCCTTGTTGGCTCGCTTGGTTGTAATCAAGATAACACCGTGGCTGGCACGGCTACCATAAAGTGCGGACGCCGCAGGGCCTTTCAATACCGACATATTTTCTACGTCATCGGCATTGATGCTCGAAATACCGTCGCCCAAGTCGAAGCCTCCGTTTGTGCCGGCACTGCCGAAATTAGTGTTGTCCAAAGGTACACCGTCCACTACATAAAGAGGCTGGTTATTGCCGGTCATTTCGGTACTGCCTCGTAGAATAACGCGCGTAGAACCGGAAGGACCACCGGCGGTCTGGCTGACTACCAAGCCCGGCACACGTCCTGCCATGGAGTTGATGAGATTCGTCTCTTTCGCTTTGGTCAAGGCTTCACCTTTCACTTCATCAATGCCGTAGCCCAACGCTTTGCGCTCTCTCTTGATGCCAAGGGCGGTGACTACCACTTCATCTAATGCTTTGGCATCCTCTTTCAAGGTGATGTTCAAAGGACCTCTTCCCGCTTTTACTTCTTCGGATTTATAACCCACGTAGCTGACAACGAGCGTAGCTCCCGCTTTTACATTCAAACTGAAATTTCCATCCAGATCGGTAATCGTTCCGTTGGCAGTTCCTTTCTCCACTACGGAAGCCCCAATGATGGGACCTGTGGCATCGCTCACTTTTCCGGTTACCTTGTTACTTTGTTGTTGAATAGCCTGGGAACTTGGTTCCGTTGCTGCATACACTTGCTGGAAACCTCCCGCCATCCAAAGGGCGAGTGTTCCGCAAAACAGTAGATACTTACATTTTTCCATATTCATAGCATGTATATTTAAGATTCCTATAATATTTTCACCCAGTCGATGTACATCTTCACTTTCTGACCGTCTTTCAGGCCCGTCAGTTTATTAATGTCGGTAATCCCTGTAAACGCACCTCCCACGGCGAGGTTGAACAGGATGTAGAAGTTGTCGTGGAAGTATGTGTTCGAGCTAATGTCGAACGTATGAAACTTGACGTTGTCGATGGATATTGTCAGGTTGTTTTCATCCCAATCCAGAGAGTAGGTGTGATAATTGCCGTCTTGCAGGCTGTTGGCAACATTGGCTTTGTAGTATTGCTGTTCGTGAGCCGCTGCGCTAGGGCCATAGTGAATGGCGGTGTTCACTTGTTTTTCCGAATCGCCCGCAGCCATTCCGCTCTGTTCTCCCATTTCCATAATGTCGATCTCCCCGCATGCCGGCCATTCTTTGTCGTTATCTCCCATCATCCAAAACGCAGGCCACAGTCCGCCGTTAGTCTTGGGAAGCTTGATACTTGCTTCTATCTTGCGATACTTGAAACTCTTTTTCCCTTTTGAATTGATCCTGCCGGAGTAAATTTTATTCCCTTTGCGTTCGGCGGTAAGAATCAGAACCGATTTATCCCCGTCCTTTCCAACCGATACATGAGCGGCATCGTATGCCTGTAGCTCTTGGTTGGTCCAACCGGGTTCATGAGTTTCTTTCGTCCATACTTTTTCGTCGAAAAAGTTGAAATCGTCTTTAAAAAGAATGTCTTGTGGATTTTCCTCCGGTTCCGTTCCAACAGAATCCGACGAACAGGATTGTTGCGCGAAGCAAACGGATAAAAATAGGAATAGTGCTACTTTTTTCATCGTTTTAGCATTTTAAAGGTTAAACGTAATATGTGCTTTATACTTGTAAAGCTTGGTGCAAAGATGCTAATATCCGGCTGAAACGATGGTCAGATTGCTGACATATTAGGTTTGATTGCTGACAAATCTGCTGATTTTTATCGAACGGACGTTATCTTACCCATTCTTTTTCAAAGATTGTTGCTATACAAGAATGAGGTAAATGATAATTTTGCGGAGTGCCCTGAAAGGGCTTAATTATATAGCGTAGGGCAACGCCCTACGTAAAAACGACAATCTGAATTTGCGCCCTGAAAGGGCATAATTGTATACAGTTCCGCCCTTTCAGGGCTTGTGGCTGGTGTGTTTTTTTTCGTAGGGCGTTGCCCTACGCTATATAATTAAGCCCTTTCAGGGCACTCCAATAAATATATAATTGTAAGGCTTTCAGCCTAACTGCTAAATTCCCATTTAACCGATAATTTCTCATTTAACTGCAAAATTCCCATTTAATTAAGAACGGTACGGAAATGAGGTAAACTCATATAATTA
Organism: Bacteroides xylanisolvens; assembly: GCF_018289135.1. Classification (NCBI taxonomy): domain Bacteria; kingdom Pseudomonadati; phylum Bacteroidota; class Bacteroidia; order Bacteroidales; family Bacteroidaceae; genus Bacteroides; species Bacteroides xylanisolvens. Next base: position 4,415,672 of record NZ_CP072216.1, on the reverse strand, counting down.
TAATTCAAAAAAACTTCCGTAAACATTCTCAAGTATACTTATCACTATGAGAAAAAATACTCATAGGTATGAGAAGAAATACTCATTATAATGAGAACTTTTTCTCATTGCAGTGAGAATATACCCTTGTCAGAATAGGCTGAAACAGTGCATTACTGTACCGGAAACGAGCTAATTTTAATTCAAAACCGAACATGAATGCTTGTCTACTTCCCACTATATTTACTTGGCTGCATCCCGAATTGTTTCTTGAACAATGAACTGAAATACTTCGTGTTGACAAATCCGGTTTCGGCGGCGACATCGGTTACGCTTTTACCTTCTTTCAGCAGTTCGGCAGCTTTTTGTAGCCGGATGATACGAATAAACTCTTGCGGCCCTTTTCCCGTCAGTGATTTAAGGCGACTGTAGAATAGTGTTCGGCTCATTGCCATTTCATGGCATAAGAGATTGATGTTGAAATCGGGTTCATCCAAATGTTCAAGAACAAACCGGGTAGCTTGCATGATAAACCGGCGATCACCCTCGGCCATTGTTTCGCTTGCTGTCGTTACGTTTTTGTTGTCGATACTTTCATTGTTTTCATTGCTTTCATTGTCGTCACGTTTGCCGCCCGCCTCTACTTGAGCGATGGCTTGCCGCATGAAAAACTGCCGTTGCCTGTTTCGATTGTCAATCAATCCTTGTACTTTCAATTTCAGTATCTCTGTACTGAATGGTTTGGGGATATAATCATCCGCGCCTTTCTTCAATCCTTCCACTATTGCTTCGTGGTTAGCCTTTGCCGTCAGCAGAACGACCGGAATACCTGATGTGTCAGGATTTTCCTTGACCATTCTGCAAAGCTCGTCACCCCGTATGCCGGGCATCATGACGTCGGAGAGGATGATATCCGGATATTCATTGGCGAGACAGGCGATAGCTTCGTGTCCGTCGGCAACATCAATCACCCGATAGAGGTGCTCAAAGGTCTGGCGGAGGTAGTGACGGAGAGTTTCGTGGTCTTCTACAATGAGCAATGTATTCCGGTCGTCCGGATCTTTTATTTTATCCGTTTCGTGGCTGTTATTATCCGATGTGCCGGCAAGGTGTTCGAGGGATGATTCGTGCGACACGGGTTCGGCTACGGTGGTGGTTCGCGGCAATGTTACGATGAAAGTAGTTCCCTTGCCCTCCTCGGAACAGAAAGTGATTTTTCCATGCAGCATCTTTACAATGCGCTGCACCTGCAACAGTCCGAATCCGGTTCCTTCTTCCTGTGACTGCCGGGCATTTTCGGCTCTGTAAATATCGGAGAAGATGTGCTTCTTCGCTTTCTTCGGTATGCCTATTCCGTTATCTTTCAACGAAAGGATGGCTTTGCGTTTCGTGGCTTTCAAATCCAGACTGATTTCTCCCTGGGGCATGGTGTATTTGCAGGCATTGGAAAGAAGATTGTCGAGTAACATCTCTATCAGGTGTTTGTCGGCTGAAACGAAAACGGATTCGTTGGGTTGGGTCAGATTCAGTGTCAACTGCTTCTTCTCGCAAAAAGACCGGAAGACGGAGACTTCTTTCAGCAAAACTTCATTCAGACAAAGCGGAACCGATGAAGAGGATGGCTTGTGGGCGTCTACCTTTTCAAATTCGAGCAACTGTGTGATGAGCGAATGGAGTTTTCGGGTACTTTCATGAGCCAGATTCAGGTAATAACGGGCTTTGTCCGAGAGATCCTGTTCCCGGTTCAAATCCTCCAGCGGTGCCATGATAAGCGTTACCGGCGTGCGAATGTCGTGCGCCGTGTCGATGAAGAAACGTATTTTGTCTTCGTCGTATTTCTTTTGGAGTTGGTTGCTCTTATAGCGCAGGATGAAATAGAAAACGAAGCCTATTATAAATAGGTAAATAGTCCAAGCCCACCACGAGTTCCACCATGGCTGGCTCACTTTCACTTCTAAGGTGCTTTCGGAGATTGTCTTTCCGTCGCTGCGCCGCAGGCTGCGCACCTTAAAAAGATAAGTGCCCGGCGATACCTTGGTGTAGGATGCCTTGCCCTCGGCAGACGGTTTGCTCCAGTCATTGTCATACCCCTCTAAAATATGCTGATAGACAATATCGCGCTGGAAACGATAGTTGATAGATTCAAAAGAAACGGTAAACGAGTTGTATTTATAGCCGAGCCGTACCGCACGGTCGGCAAGCATATCATGGATGGCGGGTCTCAACGATTCTTCTTCCTGGACGTTTTGATAATCAACCGTCAGTCCCGTGAAACGCAGGAGCGTCCAGTAGTCTACGGTTGAAATGTCGAGTGGCATGATAAAGACAGCACCATCCGTGCTGCCATACACGAACTCGCCGTTCATCAACCGGGCAAATGAGGATTTGTTATATTCTTTGTCTATATTGCCCGCATAGTTGAGGTTCGACACGCGCAGGCTGTCTATCAAGGCAATTCCTTTTCCGGTGCTGACCCACAAGCGTTTCTTGTCGTCTCGCTGCAAACTATATATATCGTTGGACGGCAATCCCTCTTGAACAGTGAAAGTCTTTACCGTCCGGTTTTTCATGTCATATAGATTCAATCCTCCCCCTTCGGTTCCCAGCCACACGGTTCCGTCGTCATTGAACAGCATAGAGATGATATAAGCACTGACATTCTGATTGTGAAATTCCTGGGAATTGGCATAGTGCTGTATATTCCCTGTATGTTTGTCCACCAGGAAGAAACCATTGACGGTAGCCACCGCTACCCGGTTTCGGTCGATAGGTTCAATGGATTGTACCCAATTCACGTCGAAAGACCGTCTGCTGCCTTTTTCTTTTTCAAACATGATCAGGCATCCGTCCAGACCTCCTATCCATAAGTCTCCCTCCATGTCTTGTCTGACGGAGAAAATATAATTGGTGGTCAATTGCCCTTGTTGCTTGGTGAGATGGCGTAACACGCGTCCGTTGTTATCCAGTAGATACACTCCGTCTCCGTACGTTCCTACCCATACGTTCCCATTTCCGGATGTGCAAAGAGAAATGGTTACGATTTCTTTCAGCACGTGTTTCCAAGTGCCTGACAAGGTGTTTCGGATGCTGATTCCATCATCGGTAGCGAACCATTGGTTGCCATCCGGATTTTCTTCGATATCATTCACGTTGTTGCTGATGAGAGAATGGGTATTTCCCTTTTCGTGTGCTAATATCGAAATGGGATGTTTCAGCAGGATAGCCACGGATACGCCTCCCGTATAACTACCTATCCAGATGTTGCCCTGGTCGTCTCTGGTTACGGCATATATGCCGTTTCCGCGCAGGTAAGTATCTGTGTCATCTTTGGTATTCATCAGTAAACGGGCTTTCTTGGTGTCCTTGTCTATCGCATACACACCGCCACCGTCTACGCCTATGAGTATGGTATGTACATCATAGTCTGTAATTGCCCGTATCGGATGAAGGAACGTGCTCCCTTGTCCCTCCAGCGCAAGCACTTTGGAAGTGTCGAGGTTCATCACAGACAAACCGCTGCCAAATGTGCCTATCCAGAGTTCTTTTTTCGGTTTGTCGCAGAACAATGTTTGTACATTCCACCCCTCCAGCAGCTGGCGTTTCTTATCCGGCAGGGTGTGTGACAGTTGCCAGACCCCGTTAGAAGTACCCACAAAAAGCGACTCGCCGGCAAATGCGATGTCGTTGACATATTGTCCTTTCAGTACGGCAACTATACGATGGTCCGCTTCTTGCTTGTATAGTCCTTTATCCGCTCCCATCCACCAGGTTCCGTCACTATCCAAACAGAGTTTGTTCAAGATGACTTCTTCCTGAATCAATTGTCCCAGGTGGAGGACTTGCTCAAAATGATCCAGGATGGTGGAATATCGGTAGATTCGTCCGGTGTGGTCGTAGGCAAACAGTCCTTGTTGTGCGTCGTACAATAAGTAAAGCCTGCGTCCGGCAAGATCACCATAATAGAAACTGCCCGGCAAATCATAGTTCTTTACCGTATGACCGTTGTATCTGTCTATTCCGGTTTTTGTAGCAATCCACATAGCACCGTCTCCATCCTCGACAATCGAAAAAACGCGTTGGCTACTAAGGCCTTCTGCATAGCCTACATGCCTGACATCGAACATCCGGTTGGTCAGTTCGGCTTTGACAGCTATGCTTATCATTAGTAGTAAGGTGATAACAAGATTAAAACGAACCATATTCTTTTAATTGTTGACATTACAAAGATAAAGTTTCTTTAGAAAATCCCAACAGAATAGGGGTGTGAAATTAGAAGGAATATTCAGTAAATGTTCTTATGTAAAGTCAATTAGAAAATCAACAAGATTAATATTTCCGGGAATGGCAAGTTTCTTTCTTATTCGGTAACGGGCTGTTTCTACCCCACGAATAGTGAGATTGGTGAACTGCGCAATATCTTTGGTCGATAGATTTAGCCGTAACAGTGCACAAAATCTCAAGTCACTGGCTGTGAGACTGGGATATTGTTTACGCAGGTTACGGAAGAAATTCTTATGGATCATATCAAAATTCTTGTGGTAAATATCCCAGAATTCCTCCTCATTCAGGTTTCCGTTAATCTGTTTTAGTATGGTGTCTATATCATGTTGATTGATAATTCCCTTATGTTCTTGTTCAGACATAACCTCTTTCAAGCTTTCAACCGCTTTACGTTGGACTACGGCATCGAGAGCCAGGCTGGCTAATTCCTTACTTTTGACTTGTAATTCTGCTTCAAGTAATTGCTCGCGTTGTTGCGCAATGATATGTTCCTGCTCCAACATCTTGAAGTCCTGTTTCATTTTCTCTTTTTCAAACTCCCTATTACGTTTTCTTAGCATTTTGGCAGCATGCCAGCGAGAGTAGAAGTATACTATTACACTCGCAAGAAGCACATATATTATCCAAGCATATATGGACAGATAAAATGGGCGTGGTTTATTGAAATAATATTCTACGGAACTAAGTACCTGACCATCGACATTTTTCACTGAAGCCGTAAAATGATAATCTCCATACCCTAAGCTACCAAATGTGACTACCGGATCGGCTGATTCTGACATCAGATCCAAGCTACTTCCCGTGAGATGATAGCAAAAACGGAGCGGTTCGCAGTTAAAATTAGGATAAGACAAATGGAAAGTTATATCCCCCCATATTTTCTTGTTGTCTTTCTTTTCGGCAGATACAGGCATTAGATGCAATTGATAATCCTGCGACAAAGAAGTAGCTTTTCTAATGAGTAAAGAATTCCTTTGCAGCAAAGTGTCTTTTTTCAGATTCATATCCAAACGCCCTATACCATTGTTGAGACAGAAATAAGTGGTGTTATTGTTTACATATACATTATTATTGTTTTCATTGCATTCAAGTCCGAAAAAAGAGGAAGGGATGAAGCGTTCCATCCTGAAATTGTCATTATCATATCTTATCAGGGTGTATCCGCGATAGTCGGTAAGCCAATAGAGGTTATCATCTACCGGTATAGCCATATTAATCCCATTTTTGAGAATGGAGTTAAGTTGTACGAAAGGTATGATACGCTGGTTAATATCATCATAAGTATACGTTCTTTTGCTGTCCGACAATACCACTCTTCCACGTATCTTCATAACATGCATTAGGCTTGCATTATTCTCTTCGTCTGACAATGACTTGATATACGTGCACTTTTCCACCTTTTTTAAATCCCTTGAAAGCTCTATCCTGTAGATACCGAGACTCATATGTGCAGCCCATATATTTCCACTATGATCGACCTCGAACTGGCGTACCGGATTCCAGAAGCCATCAATGGAATGAGAAAAACTCCATTTACCATTATATTTACGATAGACTCGGAGGTTATAATAGGATGACTCAATGAGAACTTCCTGTCCGTTAATTATGCATTTGCGCAGACACGTGCTACTGGTTTCTGTTTCGGGGATATTGCTGGCGGTAGTTCCCGTTATAATTTTAGTTCCGAAATTGTTTCCCAGCAGAATTTGTGAATCAAATGTACTGATATGCCAGTTCTGTCCTTCGGTACCCTGGATAGGAACAATTGTTTGGTCGGCAAAAGAGTACAACCAGGCAGACTGGTTAGTAGCAATATATAGACTATTATTAAATGCATTGACCCCATATACCATTCCGAATGACTGTGAATTGCGGTCAGGTATCAGAATGGAATAGGGAGAACCGGTATGGATTAATGCAATGCCGATATCAAGTGCCGCCCATACATTATTATCCCGATCACAGAAAAGCCGTAATACAGAATTGTTATATAAACGATTTTCCATATCATAATGCCACTTCTCTTTTCCTTCTTTGTCAACGGCATAAATACCATTGCGGATCGTTCCGAGTACGATTGCCGAATCTGATGGAATCATTACGGCACGATTCATCTGCTGACTTTTTAATTCCTGATCGATAGCGGTAGGGTGGGGAGAAAGTGTCTTTCCGTCATAGTCAAAAAGTCCGTTCCACTCGGTACATAGAATCATTTTTCCTCCTGCTGTGGGAATGACCGCAACCACAGAGTCATCTTTTAATGCTTTACGTTTAATCAATAGTTTATATTCATCATTTTCCAGAAGATAAAAATCACCGTTGACCATCTGTACATAGATTTGTCCATGCGCTTTATGAAAATACAATGGCAAATGTTGAGAGTTATAGTGTGCGGTTACTTTCTTTCCGTCATATTTAAACCAAGAACTGAATGATTGGAAATAAATGCATTCACCTATTTTGAGTATATTCCATATTTCATCATTGTGTGTTTCGATATTCTTGAGTTGGCTCCATAAGGAAGTGTATTCAAGTATACCAAGAGAGTTGCGGCTGAAATAGCCGAAATCCTCGTATGTTCCCACATAAATACGGTCACCATCAATGAGTATGGATCGCACAAGCTGATTACCGGGCATTTGATATTTACTCCACGTATAGCCATCGAAACATAATAGTCCTGTATTATTGCCAATATACATCTCTCCGTTCTTTCCTTGGGCTAAAGCCCAGTTTTGTAATCCCGCCTGATAGTCTTTGGCAGTATAGTTGGTAACGATGGGCATGAATGTAGATGCATGACTTATTACCGGGGATAAACATCCTCCTATGAAAATAAATAATAAATAGATAAAATCAGTGCGTCTCATAGAATACTCTCTCTATTATAGTGATGGAAAATAATTTCAAATATAATACCAAATAATTAAAAAATCCCAAATCAGCGAAAAAACATGCCAAAATAAGTGTCTACAAGCGATAAACGTACTAAAAACGTAGTGTTGTACAGCATAAAAGTAGTAGCGTAGTATGCGTTATTTTGCAAGAATTTTAAAAACTCCATTCCTTTGTTGCATTGATTTTTTAGCAACCTTATTATCAACTAATACGTAAAAAAATGAAGAGAAAGATTACTTTTCTTGTAGTTGCAGTGTTGTGTTTACAAACACTGCTTGCTCAAAACAAAACAATCAGAGGTACTATTGTTGATTCCTTTAGTGAACCGATCATTGGTGCGTCTGCTCATGTAAAAGGTACCTACACTGGTACTATCTCGGACCTTAATGGTAACTATACTTTGGAAAACGTTCCCGAAGATGCTGTTATTACCTTCTCTTATATAGGAATGATACCTCAAGAAATTGCTGTAAAAGGGAAGAATGTAATCAATGTTCAATTAAAAGATGATGTTCAGAAGCTGGAAGAAGTGGTCGTGATCGGTTACGGTTCAGCCAAAGCCAAGGACTTGACTTCTCCTATTACGGTAGTCAAGGGGGAAGCGTTACTTTCTACTCCCGCCTCTTCACCTATGGCTGCCATGCAAGGGAAAGTGGCCGGAGTAAATGTAACCAATAGCGGTACTCCGGGAGAAGGGCCGAAGGTAGCCATTCGTGGTAAAGGGTCATTTTCCAACAGTTCGCCTCTTTATGTTGTAGACGGTATGTTCTATGATGACATCAATTTCCTCAATAGTAATGACATTCAGGATATGTCCGTGTTGAAGGATGCTTCGGCTGCTGCCATTTATGGTGTGCGTGCCGCTAATGGTGTTGTTATTATCACTACCAAAAAAGGCCAACGTAATCAGAAAGCTAAAATTACCTATAACGGATATATAGGTGTACAGAAAGCTACAAACGTTTTAGAAATGGCTAATTCTCAAGAGTATTCTACTATGCTTCTCGAGGCTAATTATGATGCGTATGTATCTACCATGAAGGCTTCTATTGATAAATTCGGCGGTGACTATTCCGATCCGGATTTTCATAACTGGAAATTCGATTCAGACACAGACTGGTATAAGGAGTTACTGCGGAGTGCGCTTATCACTAACCACAGTTTGGGAATTAGTGGTGGAACAGAGAAAAGCACTTATTCCGTAGGTATGAGTTATTTGTATCAGGATGGTGTAATGGATGTAGAGAATAACTATAAACGTCTCAATTTCCGTGCAGCACTCGATTATGAAGCAGCCAACTGGCTGAAGGTCGGTTTTAATGGTGTATTTAGTAACTCTACCCAAGTGTTGCCACAAAATAAAGCTTGGCAGCAGGCATTTAATGCTCCGGGCATTTATCCGGTTTATGATTCGGCAAATGATAATACTTTCCCCGACAAGTATGCATCACCTGATGCAGTTGGTTTCACTGCTAACTTCTACAATCCTGTGGCAACAGCCAACTATTATGATTCACAAAATGAGAACTATCAGGTATTGACTAACTTCTATGCACAGTTCCAACTCTTACCGGAGAAGTTAAATTTCAGAACAAGTTATAGTTATGATTATTCAGCCATTCGCGGTCGTGAATATATTGCTCCCTACTATGTAAGTAGCTGGCAACAACAGGCCGTTTCAGAATTGACAAAGAAAGATACGAACTATTACAATTACATTTGGGATAATATATTGACTTATAATAATCAGTGGGGAAAACATAACTTTGGAGCCATGTTGGGTTACTCTATGCGGCAACAACAGTACAGATATATGTGGGGAAAAGCTAATAATGTACCGGAAGGAAAAGACGAATGGCTTTATTTGAGTCAGGGAAATGCTGAAGGTGTAACTCTTGGAGATGATGGTTACTGCTATCGCGGTCAGTCTTATTTCACCCGTTTAAGTTATGACTATGCAGGGAAATATCTGTTGACATTCACTATGCGTGCGGACGGTTCTTCCAAATATCAGGAACATTGGGGATATTTCCCATCCGTTGGTGCTGCATGGGTTATCAGTGAAGAAGATTTTATGAAAGATCAAAAGTTCTTTGATTACCTGAAACTGCGTGCCAGCTGGGGGCGTTTGGGTAATGACCACGTAGCTGCAAGTGATGGTTTTGCTTCAATTACCACAGGTAATTCTGCATCCGGTGTATTTGGAAACTCTACTTTCCCAGGCTATCAAAATACAACTTATTTCAGTTATTTGAAGTGGGAGCTGGTAGATGAAACAAACGTCGGTTTGAACTTCTCTACTTTTAAGAATCGTTTGAATGTAGATTTGGACTATTTCTATCGCCTGACAAAAAGAGCTGTTATATCTCCGCGTTTACCGTTCAGCAATGACGTACTTGCCGGAAACTATGGTAAGATTCTGAATTCGGGTTTTGATTTATCACTTAACTGGAATGATAATATCGGAAGAGACTTCAAATATAATTTAGGAGTGAACCTTTCATATTTGAAGAATAAGGTAAAAGACCTTGGAGGATTGAGCTCTATCAAGGGAGGAAAGACCATTAATATGGTAGGTAAAGAAATGAATTCATACTATGGATATAAGGTTGTAGGAGTTTATCAGACTTTGGAAGAATGTGCGGAAGATCCGATTGCCGTAGCCAACAATCTTGTACCGGGTGACTTCAAGTATGAAGATGTAAACGGTGATAACGTAATTGATGGTGATGACCGCCAAGTACTTGGCTCTTACATACCTAATTTTACATACGGCATTAATCTTGGTTTGAACTGGAAGAATCTGGATTTTGAATTGACTACGTATGGTCAAACAGGCGGACAGATATACAACCGTAAACGTGCTTTGCGTTATGCACAGTCTAATTATAACTTTGATAAAGCACAGTATGAGAATCGTTGGACCGGACCGGGTTCTACTAACTCGCATCCGTCTGCAGCAGCATTGGTAAAGGGCTGGAATGTATCCGACCAAAGAGTGAACTCTTATTTTGTAGAAAGTGCTGATTTCTTCCGTATTCAGAACATAACTCTCGGTTATAGTTTGCGTAATATCAAGATGGGAAATTACACATTGCCGGGTATCCGTTTCTCACTAACGGCAGACCGTCCGTTCACGACATTTAAGGCGAATTCATTCACTCCGGAGTTGAGTGATGCTGAAGGATGGGATACAGAAGTTTATCCTTTGACATCTACTTATAGCTTTGGAATCCAGATTGATTTCTAAGCCGGAATGGAAAAATTAATTTTAATCTAACAAAAGAACAAGAAAATGAGAATACTAAAGAATATCTTAATATATGCGTTGCCAGCATTAATGTTATGCAATACATCATGTGATTATCTTGATAAAGAGCCCGAAAATAAGGTTCCGGAAGAGAATGTAGACTTTACTCAAATTGAGAATATGTATCAAGCGGTTTCCGGAGTATATGCTAAAGTTAGAACAGGCGGTATGCATTGGGTGATATGGCCGTTGTCTGTCGTGCGTGATGATGATGTTTGGTCCGGACGTATAGATGACCAGGCAACCCTTGTTGATATGGGTAACTACAACTATGACAGTTCTTTCTGGGGGCTCAACGAGATGTGGAATCAGTACTATGGTATCATAAAAGTGGCCAATGCTGCTCTTGAATCGCTGGATTCCTACGCAGAAAATATCACGTCGGACGATGATATGACTAATTACCGTTCTTACTGTGGTGAAGTGAGGTTCCTTCGTGCTTATGCTTATTACCGGCTTGTACAGGCTTTTGGTCCGGTAACTATTTTGCGTAATAATACTCAAACCGACATGACCCGTTCAACGATCAATGCTGTATATAAATATGTTCTTGAAGATCTACAGTATACGATGGACCATACTCCGAGATTACGTCCGAATGAAATGGCCCATTATGGTGCTGTCACTGCTTTCTCGGCAGAGATGCTTGCAGCAAAGATACATCTGAATCAGGGTAATTATGGAGAAGTTGAAACATTGACAGATGATATTATCGGTAGCAAGAAATTTAAGCTTTATGATGATTACTATAATTTATTCAAGATTCCGGGTAAGGTTTGTGATGAATCGTTATTCGAATGTCAGTGTACTGATTTTGGTCTTGGGTCAGGTGATATGGTAGATGCTGATAACTGGTTTGTATTCCAAGGACCGGCGAACGACGGAAATATTTCAGGCTGGGGATTTATCGGTATATATAAAGATTTCCGTGATTGGGCAGCGGCTCGTGGTGAGACTATCCGTGCTACGACTTCGTTCCTGTTGGCTGGTACAACTACTCCAAGCGGTGATGTGATTCGTGAATTGCAGAACTCTACTCAAACAGATTGCTGGAATGGAAAAGCCTATACTCCGACAGATCAGTTGACACCAGGTCGTACTAAATATGGTGCAAATAACAATGTACGTATATTCCGTTACGCAGATGTACTATTGATGAATGCAGAAGCTAAGGTACGTTTGGGTAAGGATGGTGATGCACCGTTGAAGCTTGTGCGTGACCGCGCCAAGATGTCCGAGATTGATAATGCGACAGTAGACCAAATCCTTGATGAACGCCGTATGGAACTTGTTTGTGAGTGGGGAGAGCGTTACAACGACTTGATTCGTACCGGTAAGGCTGCTTCTGTGCTTGGTTCCAAAGGATGGACTGAAGATAAAACCTATTATCCGCTTCCTTTCGATCAGGTATCTAATATCCCAAGTCTGACGAACGAACCGATTGACGAGTAATTATGTCTAAATAAAATTAGGAAATGACAGGAATAGTAAAAAAGATATTACTAAGTTCTGGGATAGCGTTCTCTGCCTTGGCAGGGAACGCACTACCACCGGAAGATTCTATAAAAGTAGTAAAAGGACAGGTAAGTGACTACTATATCCCGGTAGTAAATCAATACGAAATAACCGGAACGGTTGTAGATGAACAGGGTAATCCGCTTGAAGGGGCTACCGTTATGTTTTTCTCGAGTCCGGTTCATTGTAACACGAACATAGAAGGCCGTTATACGTTGAAGGCTACTGATAACGATGTGCATCTTTATGCCTATTATCCGGGAAAATCTTTTGCCAATGTAAAACGTGCTGTTGACGACCGGCAAGTGAAAATCGTTATGCAATCAGGGAAGCATAAGTCTGTGCAGCGTCAGCCTGCTCAAGCTACAAGGTGGTATGACCCTGCGCATCCTGTCACTCGTACCTATTGTAATCCTATGAATATTAGTTATAACTATGAACCTTATAACAACAATGTTCAGTCTAACGGATCGTTCAGATCTTCTGCCGATCCGATGGGATTAACTTATAAAGATGAGTATTTCCTGTTTTCCACGAACCAAGGAGGCTTCCATTATTCGAAGAATCTAAGTGACTGGGAATTTGCTCCGGCCTCTTTCCAGCGTCGTCCTACGGATGACGATATGTGCGCTCCGGCAGCATTTGTAAGCGGAGATACGTTGTTCTATACCGGTTCTACTTATGAAGGATTGCCCGTATGGTATAGCACATCTCCCAAATCCGGGCGTTTCAAGCGTGCTATCGAACGTAATACGTTACCTTCATGGGACCCTTGCTTGTTTTTGGATGATGACGGTAAACTCTATCTTTATTACGGTTCGAGTAATGAGTACCCTCTTAAAGGCGTACAGGTCAGTCGTGATGATTTTCGTCCGGTCAGTAAGATTTATGATATCATGATGCTTCGTCCGGAAGAACATGGCTGGGAACGGTTTGGCATGAACAATGATGATGAAGTGACGTTGCGTCCGTTTACCGAAGGAGCTTATATGACGAAGCATAACGGAAAATATTATTTTCAGTACGGTGCTCCGGGAACGGAGTTTAAGGTATATGCCGACGGAGTATATGTCAGTGATTCGCCATTAGGACCGTTCACTTACCAGCAGCATAATCCGATGAGCTATAAGCCCGGCGGATTTGTACAGGGAGTAGGACACAGTGGCACTTTTCAAGATTTGAAAGGGAATTACTGGCATGTGGGTACCTGTATGTTATCTCTCAAATATAAGTTTGAAAGGCGTATCGGATTATATCCTACGGCATTCGATCCGGATGGAGTGATGTACTCTACCACAGCATTCGGCGATTATCCTTGCTGGAATGCCGACTACGATATTAAAAATCCGTCTGACCGGTTTACCGGCTGGATGCTCCTTTCTTATGAGAAACCGGTAAAAGTATCCAGTACCGACAGCATCTATTCCTCTTCCAATCTTACCGATGAAAATATGCGTACGTATTGGGCTGCTAAAACCGGGGAACCGGGTGAGTGGATAGAAATTGATCTTGGCGCCATGAAACACATCAAGGCGATCCAACTCAACTACTATGACCATAAAAGTGTGCAGCATAATCGTGCAAACGATTTATACTATCAATATCGTATCTACTCCAGTGATAACGGGACAGACTGGACACTGGCGGTAGATAAAAGTGATAACGATAAAGATGTACCTCATGACTACATCGAATTGGGTGAGACGCTGGATGCCCGTTATCTGAAACTGGAAAACATTCATGTTCCATCCGGCAACTTTTGCCTTTCGGAATTCCGGGTGTTTGGTTTTGCCGATGGAGAGAAACCTCTGCCTGTACGAAACTTCAAGGTAGCACGTGACAAACAGGATAAGCGCAATGCGATGATTTCGTGGAATCCTTCATCCGATGCCTACGGCTATAATATTTATTATGGCATTGCTCCCGAAAAGCTATATAACTGCATCACCGTGAACGGTGCGGATCATTATGACTTCCGGGGACTTGACCTTGGTACGACTTACTACTTTGCCATTGAAGCTTTGAATGAATCGGGACGGTCGGCGTTGTCGAAAGTCGTGAAACAATAATTATTAATCAGAAGAAATACTTTATATGATGATGGAATGGACAAGAACCGGCATATTTATTACTCTACTCGTAGTGGTATGCGCATGTACACAAAAGAACAAGACAGTGACCGATGCGGAGCCTGATCGCCCCGAGGCATTTGCGAACGACGATGAACTACTCGACTATATTCAAAAGACGCATTTCAACTATATGTGGGAAGGTGCGGAAAAGACTTCCGGACTGGCCTGCGAACGTATACATCTTGATAACGTTTATCCACAACAGGACCAGGATGTAATTACGATTGGAGGTAGCGGATTTGGAGTTGCCGGCTTGTTGGTGGCTATCGAACGAAACTTTATCAACCGGGAAGAAGGTGTAGCCCGGTTGACAAAGATTGTAGACTATCTGGCAAAAGCCGATCGTTTTCATGGAGTGTGGCCGCATTGGCTCCATGGTCCTACGGGCAAAGTGAAACCGTTCGGAACAAAAGATGACGGTGGCGACTTGGTAGAAAGTAGCTTCCTTATGCAAAGTCTGCTGTGTGTACGGCAATACGTAAAGGATGGCAACGAGAAAGAAAAAGCACTGGCAGCTAAAATAGACGAACTGTGGCACGGGATGGAATTCGACTGGTATCGCAACGGCGACCAGAATGTATTATACTGGCATTGGTCTCCTAACTATGGCTGGGAAATGAACTTCCCGCTCGAAGGCTATAATGAATGTCTGATTACCTATATCCTTGCAGCCTCATCCCCTACACATTCCGTTCCGGCAGCCTGTTACCATGAAGGGTGGGCGCGTAGCGGTGGCATCAAAAGCGCTTCCAAACCTTACGGTTACCCGCTCGAACTGAAGCATAATGGCGCAGAAGAGAAAGGCGGTCCCTTATTCTGGGCACACTACTCTTACATCGGCCTCGACCCGCGTAACTTGACCGATCAATATGCCAACTACTGGAATGTGGTACGCAATCATGCGATGAGTGATTATCAATATTGTGTCACTAATCCGAAAGGCTACAAAGGATATGGACCTGATTGCTGGGGACTTACAGCGAGTTACTCCATAAATGGCTATTCAGCCCACATGCCCGACAATGATCTCGGTGTGATAACTCCTACTGCCGCTTTATCCTCTTTCCCTTACACACCGGAAGAGTCAATGGCCGCCTTGAAAGGTTTCTATAAACAAGGATCATGGATTTGGGGGAAATATGGATTCTACGATGCATTCTCTCCGAACGAAAAGTGGACTGTTCCGCATTATCTCGCCATCGACCAGTGTACGATTGCGCCAATGATAGAGAACCACCGTACAGGACTACTTTGGCGGTTATTCATGAGTTGTCCGGAAATTCAGGACGGACTGAAAAAGCTAGGTTTCACTTCTACAACAGCCGAATAAAAACAGAAGAAAGAATAATATAAATACAAAACAGAATATGAGAATAGGTAGATTTTTGCTAACAGCAGTGATTACAGCGTCTGCTTTCACTGCTATGGCTGCCCCGCAAGCCGATAAAGATAAAATGGATCAGTTTATTGACAACCTGATGGGGAAGATGACTTTGCAGGAAAAGATCGGTCAGCTCAACCTTCCTGTGTCGGGTGAGATTGTCACCGGGCAAGCTAAGAGCAGTGATGTGGCCGGGAAGATAAGGAAAGGTCAGGTCGGTGGTCTTTTCAATGTAAAAGGAGTGGAGAATATTCGGGAAGTCCAAAAGATTGCCGTAGAGCAGAGCCGTTTGAAAATTCCTTTGTTGTTTGGTATGGATGTCATTCACGGATATGAGACTGTTTTTCCTATTCCTTTGGCACTTTCCTGTAGTTGGGATATGGAGGCTATCAAAGAATCTGCCTGTATAGCCGCAAAAGAATCCAGTGCCGATGGTATTTGCTGGACTTTCAGTCCTATGGTCGATATCTGTCGTGATCCCCGCTGGGGACGTATGGCTGAAGGCGGAGGCGAAGATCCTTATTTAGGTTCGGAGATTTCGGCAGCCATGGTAAAAGGTTATCAGGGTGATGATCTGACAGATAAGAACACCATTATGGCTTGTGTGAAACACTTTGCCTTGTATGGTGCACCCGAAGCCGGCCGTGATTATAACACAGTAGACATGAGTCACCTAAGTATGTTCAACAATTATTTCCCTCCTTATAAAGCAGCTATTGATGCTGGTGTGGGTAGTGTGATGACTTCTTTCAATGTGGTTGACGGTATTCCTGCTACCGGCAACAAATGGCTGATGACCGATGTCTTGCGTGACCGTTGGGGATTTGATGGTTTTGTTGTGACAGACTACACAGCTATTTCCGAGATGATTGCTCACGGAATGGGAGATCTTCAACAGGTATCTGCCATGTCACTTAGTGCCGGAACCGATATGGATATGGTTGCAGACGGTTTCCTTACTACTTTGGAGAAATCTCTCAAAGAAGGGAAAGTGACAATGGCTGAAATAGATAAAGCCTGCCGTCGTATTCTTGAAGCGAAATACAAGCTCGGATTGTTTGATGATCCTTATAAATATTGTGATGCAAGCCGTGTGAAGAAAGATATCTTTACGGCAGAAAACCGTACCGTAGCCCGTAAAATAGCTACTGAAACATTTGTGCTTTTGAAGAATGAAAACAACCTGCTTCCATTACAGCGTAAAGGCAAAATAGCTCTTGTTGGCCCGCTTGCCAATACAAAGGCCAATATGCCGGGTACATGGAGTGTGGCAGCTGCTTCTGACAAATACAATTCCCTGTATGAAAGCATGAAGCAATCATTGGCAGGTAAAGCGGAAGTGCTTTATGCCAAAGGTTCAAATCTGATGTATGATGCTCAAAGAGAGGCGGAAGCTACTATGTTCGGTCGTGAAATGCGTGATCCGCGTAGTGCGCAGGAGTTGCTTGATGAGGCTTTGAATGTAGCTTCCCAAGCAGATGTGATTGTGGCGGCAGTTGGTGAATCGTCTGAAATGAGTGGTGAATCCAGCAGCCGTACTAATCTTGAAATGCCGGATGCGCAGCGTGATCTTCTGACAGCATTGAAAAAGACAGGCAAACCGGTTGTACTGGTCTATTTTGCCGGTCGCAGCACTGTGATGACTTGGGAACAGGAAAATTTCCCGGCTATACTGAATGTATGGTTCGGAGGCAGTGAAGCAGCCGACGCGATTTGTGATGTAGTATTCGGAGATGTTTCTCCGAGTGGAAAACTGACTACGACCTTCCCGAAGAACGTAGGACAAATTCCTTTGTATTACAACCATTTGAATACAGGTCGTCCTTTAGAGGCAGGAAAGTGGTTCAGTAAATTCCGTAGCAACTATCTTGATATAGACAATGATCCTCTTTATCCATTTGGATATGGATTGTCATACACCACATTCCGTTACGGTGATCTTCAACTTAGCAATAACTCAATGAATGAAAGGGGGAAGATAACCGCCTCTGTCACTGTCACCAACACGGGCAACTATGATGCTGACGAAATCGTACAAATGTATATTCGTGATATGGTAGGGAGTGTAGCACGTCCGGTGAAAGAATTGAAAGGCTTCGAACGTATCCATTTGAAGAAAGGGGAAAGCCGCACTGTCTCTTTCGATATCACAGCAAAACAATTGAAATTCTATAACAGTGCGCTGAATTGGGTATGTGAACCGGGAGAATTTGAAGTGATGGTTGGTGGAAATAGCCGCGATGTACAAACAAAGAAATTCAGTTTGCAATAATACATATATGCTAAAATGACGTTTTCACTAAGGTTAGTCTAGGTATATTCATCAAATATGGTCAAACGATAGAAAGAGAATGAAGTCTCAATTTATTGTTTGACCATATTTTAATAAGTATTTTAAATCAGAAGTTGCTTTATAAATTCAAGGCTTTTCAAATACTCTATTCTTTTTAAGTCATCCGGTACAGAATTATTAGTGGTTACTTTTTAGTCTATTCAAGTTTATTGGACCTCAAAACTCCCCTTCAACCGTATATCCTGTGAAGAAGCTCCCACCATCACCGAGAAACTTCCCGGCTCTACCGTAAACTGATTATTCTTGTCCCATAATCCCAAGTCTTGAGGAGTAAGGGTAAAGCTGACGGTTTGTTCTTCACCCGGTTGCAAATGAATACGTTCGAAACCACGCAATACTTTATCGTAGGTGGTAACGCTGCTGAAATCATCCCGGATATAAAGCTGGACTACTTCATCTCCTGCTTTCTTTCCTGTATTCTTCACAGTACATGAAAGAGTGATATTTTCCTGCGGACCGATCACCGGTTTAGATATTTTCAAGTCTGAATATCCGAAGGTCGTATAGCTTAAACCATATCCGAAAGGATAAAGTACACCGTCTACACGGACTTTCCCTTTAGAGTCAGAACCCGGCTTGAATGGGAATGCAAAAGGAATCTGTCCCACAGATTTCGGGAAAGTGACAGCCAGACGCCCTCCCGGATTATAGTCTCCGAAAAGAACTTTAGCGATGGCATCTCCCATAAATTCTCCGGGGAACCAGGCATGGATAATGGCAGGAACGTATTTGTTTGCCCAGTTGATGGTTGCTGCCCTTCCGTCCACCATCACTAGAACGACAGGTTTACCTGTTGCATAAACCGCTTCCAATAATTGTTGTTGCCGTCCGCAGAGGTCAAGATTGGTACGTGAAAACTCTTCCCGAACCGTTTTCTCATTTCCACCCAGTACAAGAATAGCGATATCCGAAGCTTTTGCTAATTCTACCGCTTCATGAATCATCGCCTGCTCTTGTGTATCTAATGGAACATTGTACAGTTCGCTCTCCGGGAAATATTTATCAATAATGTCACAGCCTTTTGCATAGCGAACTTCCGAGTTAGGCAGATATTCTTTGATTCCCTGATATACAGTCTTAATAGACGCATTGGCAGGACCATATCTGCAAGTCAGCTCCTTCACTTCTTCCGCATTCGGACCAATCACAGCTATTTTTTTGAAGTTCTTGGATAACGGAAGCATCTGATTCTTATTCTTCAAAAGAACGACAGACTCCAAAGCGGCTTTCATAGATACTGCTTTATGAGCGTCATTGTGTACGACTGTCTCCGGACGGCGGTCATCACCGGGATATGGATTATCAAAAAGCCCCATCATAAACTTGACACGCAGAATCTCACTGACGCGTTGATCGAGCGTATGCAAAGAGACTTTACCTTCGTCGATAGCACGACGCAACGGAAGAATGAAATCTTGCGGGGGAGTAAAGTTGGTACGGATATTCAATCCTGCATTGACCACTTGTGCCGCCATCTCTTCTTCAGTCGGGGTGATACGATGTTTGGTGTGCAGAAACTCTACCGCCTCACTATCCGATACTACATATCCTTTGAATCCCCATTGCTGACGCAGAATCTCCGTGAGGAAATGATAGCTTCCGGAAACTGGCTCCCCGTCATAATCATTATACGAACTCATCACTCCTAGAGCACCCGCTTCCTGAATACCTTTGCGGAAAGGTTCCAGATAAAGAGTCTTCATCTCACGCGGGGCCACGTGCGGATCCGTACGCGTACCTCCGTCGCGTCCACCGACCGGGATGCTATACACGGCGAAATGCTTGGGAGTAGCAACAATACCTTCGCTTTGCAGACCGAGGATCATCTGTTTTCCCAATTCGCCCGCCAGATACGGATCTTCTCCGTAACTTTCTACCACACGTCCCCAGCGAGGATCTTGTGCAATATCCAGAATAGGAGAATAAATATTGGTATATCCCAATGCTTTTGCCTCATTTGCAGTGACTTTCGCAATTTCCCGGATCAGTTTCTTGTTCCACGTGGCAC
The DNA here is from genome assembly GCF_018289135.1 of Bacteroides xylanisolvens. NCBI lineage: Bacteria > Pseudomonadati > Bacteroidota > Bacteroidia > Bacteroidales > Bacteroidaceae > Bacteroides > Bacteroides xylanisolvens. The sequence continues at coordinate 4,395,815 of NZ_CP072216.1, read as the reverse complement.
CTTGCCCGCATTGAGCGGGAAACATGGTAGCCCGGTCGTGACATAATCCGCGTATTCCTTCATTGGTGAAGTCCACCGGAATGCCCAGTCGTGTCTGTTCCACAAACCAGCGTTGAATGGTGTGTCGGTTCTTTACGCTGTTGGCATACGGATAGGAGATTTCAGAACCGAATTTACCCAGTCCGTTCGCCTGCTCATCAATATTTCCGATACCGTCCTTCCAAATTTCCGCTGACCATCCGGCAGTAGGCCATGCATCTTTCAATACCCGTCCCGAACCGTAGAGAGTAGCCATCTGACAGGTTTTCTCTTCCAGTGTCATTTGCGAAAGCAAATCCGCGATGCGGGCTTCGATAGGAGCGGAGGGATCTTCGTATACATCCTTTATACCGTTTTTATTGAAGTCGATCCAGGTTTTTTTGTATATGTCCTTTGAGTTGTTGCCGGATTTGTTATCAGTAGGTTTGTTGTTTGCCGAGATACTTTCGGAGTAGATACTTCCGGCAGATACTAACAGTGCGAGACATAGTAATTTCTTCATAATTTATTTTTTTGCAAGAGTACTTATCTATTTTATTTATGTTGCAAGTATACAAAAAGAATTTGATATGAGAGGATAGAATAGTCTTTATAATCACCTTTACTCTCACACCTGTAATGTCGATGGATAAAGAGATACAGGCAATGGTGGGGGTGTGAGGGTAAAAGTGATCTAAACTTTTGTTTAGAGAAATTAATTTGGAAATACTCTACAATGCTTGTTGAATACTCTACTCAATTATTGTCGAAAGCCGGAAAACCGCTTCATGGCTTTTCGTTGGCTCGCAGACCGAAAACTTTTCCTGTCATCTGATTGATACGTACTTGCCATACTTTGACATTACGTACCGCAGGATCGGAATAGTTGAACTCACTATCTGTGTAATGACGCATGATAATATCCAATGCACGGCGTTTCTCGTCTATCTCTTCGATGAATTCTACTTGCCCCCGACACATCGCGCTTTCCGAACGCATACTGTAACTGCAGGCTACCTTTTCGTGTTGGTAGACAAGTTTATGTCCAACGCTGAAAGTGATGCATACATTATTATTATGTTCTAGCATCTCCAACTTGCTGCCTTCAGGACCCGAATGAAGATATATGATGCCATTCTCATAACCGAAGTTCATCGGAACTACGTAGGGATTACCTTCCAAATCAGTAATGCCTACAAAACAGGCATCGCAATGGAGAATAATGGACTCGATTCGTTGTTTATCTTCAATAATGACAGTTTTCATAATGGCTGTTTGGCTTACCACAGAGGACACGGAGTACACGAAGTCTTTTTACTTCCTGATTTCTTAGCGTACTCTGTGGTGAATTTACTTTTCTATTAATTCAAAATCCAATTGTTTCTTTTCCAGATTGGCACGAGCTACCCGAACAGTAATAGCGTCTCCCAAACTGTATATTTTGTTTTTGCGGCGTCCGCGAAGACAATAGTTCTTCTCGTCGAATTCGTAGTAGTCATCATCCAGATCACGAACAGGGACCAGACCTTCACATTTGTTTTCGTTCAATTCTACATAAAGTCCCCACTCGGTTACGCCGGAGATTACACCGTCGTAAATCTGCCCCAGACGTTCGCTCATAAATTCCACCTGTTTATATTTGATGGAAGCACGTTCGGCATTGGCTGCAATTTGTTCCATGTTCGAGCTGTGGTCGCAGAGGTCTTCGTACTTAGCTTCGGATACGCTGCGTCCTCCGTCCATATACTTCGTCACCAAACGGTGTACCATCATGTCCGGGAAACGGCGGATGGGAGAAGTAAAGTGAGTGTAATATTCGAAAGCTAGTCCGTAGTGACCGATGTTATGGGTTGAGTAACGTGCTTTTTGCATGGCGCGGATGGATACGGTTTCTATCAGGTTCTCTTCTTTCTTTCCGTGTATGTCGTCCAATAAATGGTTGATGGATTTTGAAATATCAGTCTTCGTTCCGCTTGTACGCACTTTGTAGCCGAAGCGTGCGATGAACTGTGACAAGTTCTCCAACTTCTCCGGATCGGGTAGGTCGTGGATACGGTAAGGAAGCACTTTGGCTTTCTTGTTCTTCGGCACACATCCTATCTTTTCTGCTACGGTCTTGTTAGCGAGCAACATGAATTCTTCCACTAGTTTATTGGCATCTTTTGACTCCTTGAAGTAAACGCTGATTGGTTTTCCTTTTTCGTCAATTTCGAACTTCACTTCGTAGCGGTCGAAGTTGATAGCTCCTGCAGAGAAGCGTTTTTCGCGCAGTGCTTTGGCAATCGTATCTAATGTGAGTACTTCTTCTTTGAAGTCTCCTTCTTTTGTTTCTATGATTTGTTGTGCCTCTTCGTAGGTGAAGCGACGGTCGGAGTTGATAACCGTATGTACGATGCGTGAGTCTCTGACTTCTCCTTTTTCCGTAATATCGAAGATAACGGAGAAAGCTAGTTTTTCTTCGTTCGGGCGGAGTGAACAAATGAAGTTACACAACCGTTCGGGAAGCATCGGGATGGTACGGTCTACCAGATAAACGGAAGTTGCCCGCTTTTCTGCTTCCTTGTCGATGATGCTGCCTTCTTTTACGTAATGTGTCACGTCGGCAATGTGTACACCTACTTCCCACAATCCGTCCTTTAGCTTACGGATGGAAAGTGCGTCGTCAAAGTCTTTGGCATCTTTCGGGTCGATGGTGAAAGTTGTTACCTTACGGAAATCTTCGCGTTTGGCAATCTCTTCTGCTGAAATCTCGGCAGGAATCTTATCTGCTGCTGTCTCTACTGCTTTTGGATATACATACGGCAGACCGAATTCCGCAAGAATTGCGTGCATCTCTGTGGTATTGTCACCGGCCTGACCTAATATATCTATTACTTGTCCGATAGGATTCTTTGCCTTGTCCGGCCATTCGGTTACTTTCACAATGGCTTTATCTCCGGTCTTTCCGCCTTTCAGCTTATCTTTTGGGATGAAAATATCATTGGCTAATGTACGGTTCTCTGTCACCAGGAATGCGTATGACTTAGCTACTTCCAGTGTGCCGACGAATGTATCGTTGGCGCGTTCCAATATTTCGATGACTTCTCCTTCGGCCTCTCTGTTCTTCCGTTTGGCATAGAAGGTGATCTTTACCTTATCGTTATTCATCGCATGTGCGGAATTACGTTCGGCCACGAATATCGGGTCGCCCCCTTCTTCAGGAATAAACGAGTTCTTACCGTTGCTCTTCCGTTGGAAAGTACCTGTCATCTCCGTTCCGTGACTGTTCAGGCGGAACTTTCCTTTTTCTATTTCACTGATATAATCGTCAGCTAAAAGGTCATGTAATATATCGACGCATAACATTTTTTGCGGATGGGTAGTGAGACGCAGTTCCGAAAATATATATTTCATACTTAAGGTCTCGCTGGATTTGGCATGGAAAAAGTCTATTAATAACGCTGCCAGCTCTTTCTTACTCATTCTCTTGCCGGCCTTTTTCTCTTTCTTTTCTTTCTTTTTTGCCATAATGTAGTCTTTTAAAATATCTAGTTACAAAGATATATAATAAAATGGAAGAACATTCAGAATTTGTTTTATTTCGTGATATTGGATATCGACTAATTATATGTTTGAGTGAGTTGATAACTAGGTGTAAAAAGATATATTAAAAGGGAAGCATATCTCCCGACATACTTCCCTTATCTTTAAGAGAGAATTTATTAATTCTGTAATGAACTAATTGATAAATGTTTATCTATAATATAGTTAATCTTTTACGCAACGTACTGAAAGGCCACGTTTTACTTGTATTCCTCCTTTATCAGAAGAATAACCTAACCCATAACTCATATTACTGAAATATACAGTTCCTGCTCCGTAAGTAGCTTGGTCTGTGCTCCAAAAGTCTGTTCTACTCTGTGACTTAGGCGTTTCAAAACTTCCGCTCTGATAACATTGTCCGGCAGGTATAACATTAAAGCCATAGGTGTCACGTGGACCTTTAGCGAGATCAGGATTTTCATCTATCATGCCGGATTCTCCCCAACCGTCAGCATCCAGTTTTCCTGTCAATGCTGACCAGACGTTTTTACAGTCTTTATCGGAGTATTTATTTCCTTCATCATCTGTCCATACATTACCTTCAACTGGTGCTAATTCATCTGCAACAAAACTTTCTAGTTTTTTCCACTCTGCTTTGCTGGGTAGATGCCATCCGTTAGGACAGATTCCTTGAATGCCGCTTGGTATGGCATCCGCATTTCCACCGGTTGCGTTCTTTTGGTTCATAGCGGCATACCAATTATACAAGACTCCGTATGTCTTGTATTCTTTCGTGGCTTTAGCTGCATTTACATCTTTGCCATCATAGTTGAAAACAAAATAGAGCGGATCTCCATCACTGGTAGCGGCATCTTCCGGTTTGCTAACTGATGGTAAATAAGCCAAGTTCTCTGCCATCCATATTTGTTCACCAATTGTAACAATTTTGTATTCATGATTATCCCGTGGGTCAATCATCTTTCCTTCTTCCGGTTCTGGGGTTGGTTCGGTCTTTTTTAGTGTGACATTTACTTCACTTGTCGCCATGGCACCTTGATCGCCTTTGACGGTCAGTTCAATTTTTAGTGCTCCTACGGCTTGACTGGCTTCGAATGTGTATTCATAACTAAATGGAACAGAAGTTACTTCTGAAATTTGTTTGTCTCCGATTTTAAGAGTAACATTCGATATTTGACCAATGTCAACAGTTGCTTCTCCTTTGATTGTCATCTTTTCAGCTATGTCTATCGTTGCTCCTTCGGTAGGAGAAGATATGGCACATGTTACATGTTGTTCTGGAGCGGGATCATTGTTGTCATCACCGCAAGCCGTTAGTCCTAAGACTAAAAATAAAAGGAATCCTAACTTCTTCATAATTGTATTTTTATTTAGTGAGTAATAATATATGGTTAATCTTTGATACAACGAACGGGGAGTCCTACTCCCGGATTAAATTCTGCATTGGTTACAAATGTGTGGAGGTCTGACCACATACGTACGGTAATACCAAATTCTGGTCCCATTTGTACTCCCGCTGTTGAACTCCACCAACCCGCACTGTAGGCTGAATGCATCCAATCTTCGTCGCCTGCACAAGCACGGAAACCTATAGGCAGACCATTGAATAAGGTTGCATTATTCTTTTCCATCTCAACTCCAACCCAGGTTGGCTGTGGTTCTATTTCTGTGTATTCCGGCATCATCCACATCGTTGTTGAAGCTAGAGCCTTTGCTAGGGCTGTTTCATCTACTTGACCATCATTCATAATTGCTGCCATTCCGGAATCTAATACGTATTGAGATAATTTTTGCCATTCTTTTTGAGAAGGAATATGCCATCCATCAGGGCAAACTCCTTTTATTATACGTGTTTCATCGGGACCTAAAGCCGTTTCGTTTTGTAGAGCAGCAGGTAGGTTGTAGTAAGCTCCATATGCATTCAGGAAACCTTTTCCAAGTTCTGTTTTTGCATCATTATCAAACATTACGTAATATCTTGGTTCGGTTGAGGACACATCAAACTGTTGCTCTGGTAGATAGCGTAAATTTTCTGCCATCCATAACTGGTCTGCAAGTTGTACGGTTTTGTATGTATTTCCATCACGGGTATCGGTTAGCACTTCTCCATATTGAGGGGGAGCAGGCCTGTTTCCTTGTTCTGTTGTCACTGTAATAGTTGCCAAGGCACTACCTTCGTGATCTCCTTTAACTGCTAACTCAATTTTCAGTTCTCCCGGTTCGGCATCTTTGGAGAAGGTATACTCATAATAGAATGGAACTGAAGTGATGTCAGTGATAATCTCTTCCCCGACTTTCAGTTCTGCAGAAATGATTTTACCATAGTTTGTAGTCCCTTCTCCTCTGATAATCAGTTTGTCTGACATAATAACGGTTGCGCCATCAGTTGGCATAAATATCTCACAGCTTACCTGTTGGTCCGGAAGTATTTCTCCTCCTCCGCCTGCTGTGCTATTGTCATCTTTACAGCTTGCACCAAGTAATCCTAATGCCACAATAAAGCTAGTTAATAGTATCTTTTTCATATGTTATTGGATTATGTCTTCTTTAAATAGAATACAGTTAATAAAAATGGACAGATTGTCTATAACCTTCTGCAGTTCTGCATCTTCATATACCCGGAAAACAAAACCGAAAGGATCACTTTCTTTTATTCCGGAAAAAGCGAAAACGAATGTTCCGTCTGTTAACATTACGGGGCCTAATGAGATTGTTACAGAAGGATCTTTTACATAATATAGGTCAGAGCTAAGAATTTCGAATGAGAGATATAAATTGTCCTCGAAGACTCCTAGGTTTTGACCGGCCCCAAAAGCCAGGCAATTGTCTACGGCTTTTGCTTTCAGTTTGTAAGGCAATCCGGTTAGCATGTTTGAAAGCAGGTATGTTCCGTTTTCCTGTTTTTCAATGGTGACATCTTTCAAACCGTAATTCATTTGCCCGTCTGAAAACATACCTTGCCATGTTCCGGTAAGCTCGTCAACATCATATTGTATTACCTGATAAGAAGCCGATCTGTCTTTTGCTGCCACATTGACAATAGCTCCTCTCATTTTTCCGGAGGTATTTTCTTTTACCTTGAAATTTATTCCCTTCGCATTCTGTTCAAATGACAACCATTCTTGAGCTTCTGCAGGTATGTCTATTGTATAATCGAAAGAACTTTGCAGTTTTATTGGCAGAGTAGCTGCTTTATTGTCGGTACGGAGCATCCATTCGTCTTTGCCGAAGATGAAAACAGCTCCGGATTGATTGATGTTGAATGCTTCTGTCTTTACTCCGTTACTGATTGTCAATAAAGCATTTCTACCGGAGTACCCGGTATTTTCTTTTACTTCGAATACCACTTCATTAGGATTTACTTCTTTCAGCACACACCAATCGACGTCAACATCTGCTGTTATATTTCCTGTTGACTGAAGTTGTATGTATCCTTTTCCGCCGGTAGCTTGGAAATTAGTATTTACAGCTTTGATTTCTAACTTGGATTCGCTGCTTTCCGTATCATTGCATCCCGCTATTGCTACGCTGCAAAGTACAAATAAGAATATATTAAAAAGCTTTCTCATAATCGTATTAATTACTTTCGTTTTCTTTTACCATTAAGATTGAGTTATACCAGCTCCAGTAACCCATTAGTCCGGAGGTTGAATATTCATCAGATGAATAAGCCCAGATTATCAATGATGTAATTTCCTGGCTTGCTTTATCCGCAAAGTAAAAAGTGAAAGGGTTGCTGTTTGTCGTCACATTTACCAATCCGTTGCGTAGGCGTGATGGCAGACTTAATTCTGTGTGGGCATAGCCTTCCACACCTGCCGCGCACGCAAAGTAATAAGACGATGAAGAAGTCGAACTTATACTTTGTGAATCTAAAACTAGTTTTCCGCTGGCTTTGTCATACTGGAGGGTGAAGTTGAATCCGCCAATACTTTTCAGTGTATAACTTTCTCCTCTGACTTTAGGAGAGATGGTTACAGATTGCGAAGTTGGCCCTTCGTCATAATCGTCAATCGTTGCAGTGTAGGTACCGATATAGTCTTCATATTGTAGATAGTTTTCGGGATAATATTCTTTAAGTACGATGTCAGTTGCTCCTGCGTCGGTACAAACAAATAGTCTGGACTTTCTATCCCATTTGAAGTTTTGGACTTCAAGTCCGTTGACATTGTACGGGGATTGTAACTTTAATCCTTTTTCTGTGTAGATATAGGGTAAACTTCTTGCACTACTATAATCGGCGCTGTAAGCGGAGAATGTAGCCATTGTGCCATTGTTGCGTATAAAGTAATTCAGTACTTGTCCGCCTTTCTCCATGCGGTATGTATTTAGAAAAGCATCTTTCTCAATGTTAATGATATCTTCAATCTGAATACGCCATGGTATATCTTTGGGCATAGGCGTCATCTCCATTATGTTTTTGTATTTTTTTCCTTGCAGAATTACTTTGTCGGGAGTTGCGCTCATTATAATAAACTCGTAATCCCCTCCTAGGTTCATGTTCAGGCCTAAAGGACCTGAAAACATATGGATCAGTGGGTTGTATGAATCGAAAGTGAGCATTGTGCTTTGTTCCGATTTTACTTGATACAGAGAGGTTATTATAGTTCCCGGTTTATAGCTTTCTGCGCCTGTTTCCGAAGCCATTTCTACCTGCTTCCCGTCAAATTTCATTAGTAAAGTGACTGCACCTGCAGAATAGTTGCTTCCTATGTAATATTCCAGTTTCCAGCCGTTCGGCACATCTTTAAGAATCTCCTGGCATTTGATTACATCGGCTGTGGCTCTATTGGCAGATGATTCGTCGAATATTTCTTCTTCGGAGAAAAGACAAGATTGCAAAACAATGCAGGCCAATGCCAGAAGTGTGTATATGGATAGATATTTCTTCATAATTTTCATATTTTATTCAATAATACTTAAGTCTACATAGCCGTTTGCTATGTCATCCTGGCGTCGTAGAACAATCTCGCGTAATTCGTCCAGATTGATTCCCCAGGTTTGTTCCATATAACTATAGACTATTTCGAATTTCTGCTTTATGAGTGCACGGCCGTTTTCACCGGCATTTTGCAGCATGTTATTCCAGTAGTCTTTGGTATTTGTGACATACACTGCGATGTTCTCCACAAAATCTTCACGTGATTCACTCATTGCATAAGGAGTGACAAATCCTTGTTGCCATGCATTGCGGTCGGCTCCCACCATATACCAGTCGCTACCGATGTAGGCATTTTCCGTAATACGGTCAAAGGCCGGATCGTAGTTTTTAGTTTGATGCAGAATATGTGCGAACTCATGGTGCATTGTCTGGAAATAGTAGTCGTTTAACAGGTTAATATCTATTTGGTCGGGATTGATGTCATTTACATTGTATAATGTAATTTTCATGCCGCCTTCAGCTGTTCCTAATACCATAGTTCCATTGTCTTCATAGGCGGGGGAACCGATAAAGTGGATTGTCTTAGGAATATATTGGCGTAAGAAGTTCGGATTACCTGTTGCTTCATCGTATGCTTCCAGCCACACATGTTTGATAATTTTAGCCAGTACCACAGACTTTTTGTATTCGGCAGGTGCTAATATGTGTGTCATGTCGCTCTCGTTATCTTCCATGCGATATTTTAATGCAATGTTGTATGGATGGGTATAATTGCCTAATATCCATTTGTCGAATGGGTTACGATCTACTTCTTCTGTGGAGAAAATGCTGTTTGCTTTGTCTACGTCTTCGTCATTGTTGCAAGCACCCAGTCCACAGGTCAATGTCATGATTAAACTGTATATGATATATTTCTTCATATTTTTTTCCTCCTAAAGTTATTTAGTCATTTCTTGGATTTGGTTGCATACCTGCTGTAATGACACTGGCCGGTAGCTGAATTGCACGTCTGGGGTCATTCGTGTCCATCTTGTCGGTGATATTCACCAAGGTATAACCTTCATAATAGCGGCGGTAGATTATAATGCCATAGCGTTTTATATCTTGCCATCTAAGCCCCTCTTCTAAGGTTAGCAGACGTCTTGCATGTAGAATACAATGTATTAGATTCTCCTGCATTCCTTTTTCTACTACAAAATCCGGATGCAATTCCTTTTTTACTGTCGGAGCTTCCGGTGTGTAATATTTTAGTCGGGCATAAAAATCATTGATTGTCTCCTTGGTCAAAGTTTGGGTGTTTTTTGTAAAGGCTTTCTGCCAGGCATCTATATCGGCGGCAGCTTCGTCATAACGTTTTAGTAACGTGTAGGCTTCAGCTCGGCAAAGCAATGCTTCGTCGGTGGTAAAAGCAGGATACAGCATATAGCCGATCCAACTGTTGCCCGACGTGAATTGCTGATAGATAACTAAGCGGCGGAATCCGTTCTTTATAGAGCCACCGGGTGAAAATGGGATCTGATGATAACTTGACTGATCTCCCCATGGACCTTCGGATTTACAACTTTCCGAAGCAGTAATATTGTTCATGCAATACCTTTCGCAGTTGGCATAACCCGGATCGGAAACCAATGGCCAATATGAAGCTGCTGATATTACCATTAGATTGGCACGGTTATCTGCATCTACATAAGCGTTCGGCTGTATATTCTTGTTGGGAGATAAAGCTCCTAATGCAGCCCAGTCACGTAAATATTGGGACGCATTATTACCGAGTACTATATTGGCATAATTGATAACTTTCTGACAGTTGGAAAAATCCGGTTGTGTATAATATAGATAAAAGCGGGCTGCAAATGCATAAGCGGCCTTCTTATTAAAATGATATTTTACCCGTGAGTAAATATTGTCATCAATTAAAGGCAGTCCTTCTTCTAAATCGGCTGCAATATTTTCGTATACTTCAGCAACTGTTCCGCGTGAGTATTGTGGATTTACAGATGTTTCCGGTTCTTTTATGTAAGGTATACCCAAGTCTTTGTCTCCATTTGTACCATACGCTTTGCAGAATGTGGTAGCTAATACAAAATGATTGTATGCACGGCATATCAAAGCTTCGCCTTTTTGGGCTGATAATGATTGAGGATTTCCCATCTGCTCAATAGCCGCCAAGGCTTGGTTGGCTGATGCAATCGAGTTATAACAGTCATTCCATAAAGCATGAGGAGAGTCCTGATTTTCTTCAGTCGTTTGTTGCCAACGGTACAAATGTTCGTTTAATCGGAAAAGGTAGCTGTATGCTCTGCTATTTTCATCGATATTGTCACTGTAAAATTCTCCTATGTGGCAGTTGGTAGTCATAGGATATGCAGATACCAGAACTTTAGTAATACTTTCTTCAGTAGTCAATTCGGTTCGGTTATCCGGCATTTCATCTAAAAAGTCACTACAGGAAGTTGTTCCCAAGCATAGAGCTGAAATGAGTGTTGTATATAAGACGTTTCTGTATTTCATCATTTTTATAATTATCTGAATGGTTAAAATCCTAATCTAAGAGTCAATGTAAACTGACGAGGTACAGGGGAAGCTACTCCACCGGTATTGAAGAATTCCGGGTCCTGTCCGTTGAGTTTTTTATCTGCATAAATCAGGAATAAATTGGTAGCCTGAAGTTTCAAAGATAAATTAGATATCTTTGCTGGTGCAATCCATGATTGGGGGAAGTCATAGGACAAGGATATTTCCTTCATACGGATAAAGTCTCCCTTGGCAATTCGTTCTGTAGAATAATTGTAGGCATTATATGCATACATTAAATCTTTATTATCTTCATATTGGCGTTTCGAGATAATAGCGGGGATATTCGTGCGTTTTTCATCACCTGGCACTGTCCAGCGATTCTTGAATTCGCGTGGCATAGAAGATAAGTCACTGTATTGATAGCTGAAACATGGATTCAAACGTACTACATTACCAAATGAATAGGTGATGAATACATTCAGTTTGAATGCTTTATAAGTGAAAATATTACCAAAACTTCCTGTTATGGTAGGATCAGTAGGACCTTCATATTTTAGGTAGTCTATGTTGTCACGTGTCTGAAAATCAATATCGGTACTGGTTATTTTTCCATTGATATTATACATCGGGATACCATTTGAATTTAGGCCGACAAATGGAATGGAAAACAAACCACGTACCGGGTAACCCTGACGGGCAAAACCGTAACCTGAAACTAAATCCATTACGCTGGAACGGGCATTCAGTTCTGTAACTTCATTTTTTGCTTTGGAAAAGATGAAGTCTGTATGCCATGAAAAGTCTTTCGACTGGATATTCTTACTTGAGATGGTGAACTCGATACCATGTGATTTCATGGAAGCTATATTGGCATATTTGTAGATAGAACCGCCTACTCCTTGTGTCGGGGTAATACCAATCAGGTCATAGTTGTTGCGTTTATACCAGTCGATCGAAAAATTGATCCGGTTGTCTAAGAATCCCATGTCGGCACCGAGGTTCAACTCATGCTTTTTTTCGTAGGTTAATTCACTGTTTTCAGGATCAGATACATAAAGTCCTGTTTCCTGTCCGCTGGTGAAAGGACGAAATGGTGAATAACTAGTGATTATGGCATGTGAGTTGGTCACATATTCCGGTCCTCTATCGGCTGTTAAAGAGTAGGATGCTTTGAATGTTAAGTGTGACAGTACAGAGCTGAATGTCTTGAAGAAATTTTCTTCATGTACATTCCATGCTCCTGACATATTCCATGTAGGAAGCCAGCGGGAAGAACGGCTTTTTCCCATGCGATTGGTGCCTTCATAGCGGAATGTTCCGTTTACTGTATAACGTCCATCATAAGAATAAGTTGCGTTGGCAAAGCCTGCTACACTTCTTGTTGTTGTATGGTTTAATCCATAATAGCTTTCACCGGATTCAATGCCCTTCTTGAAGAATTCATATACATACGATGGTATTTCACCCATTGTATATTGCATTCCCCATCCTTGAAAATAATTTTGCATACGTTTCAAATCATTTACTTCCATACCGGCGAAAAGATTGGTTATATGCTTTTCTGCAAATAAATGATTCCAGGATGCTGTGGCACGGAAGTCTACCCCCAACATACGATAGTCCTTACGCTGGTAAATACCTCCTTCCGGTAGTATACTGATAGGCAAAGCATACGGATTATCCGGATTGGTATACAATAAGTTGTTTTCGTCACGAATGGTAGCGTCGTCCATTCCTGTGCGATAAGCGGTTGCCTGATTCGAGTGATCTTTGATGTTGTGTTCTTGTGAAGAAGCCTGATATCTGACTGCTCCTAATGCACTTAGCTCTAATTCCGGAAGGGCTTTCCATTTTATTTCTCCTTGAAATTTAACATCAGCTACATTCAAGTCCATATAATTGTTATCCAATTCATGGAGGATATTGAACGGTGCATAGTTGGCTGTATAGTCAACTGTTGGATCTAGTGCGCGTGATGTATTTAGTGCATACGAATAGGGATTGATGTCAAACTGACGGGTAACTTCTCCACTTGCTGCATTAACCTCTGAACTTAGTGTCCCGGGGGCTTTCTGTTTACGGTAGGAAGCACTGGAGATCAGGTTTATAGATAAATTCTTATATATATTATATGTTGTATTTAAATTAGCAGTATAACGTTTTACTTCACTTTGTTTATACCATCCCGGATCTGACATCGCACTTAATGAAGCATAGAATGAAGACTTTTCAGTTCCGGAAGTGATGCTGACCGAATGGTTTTGTGTAACGTTGTTGGAAAATAAGGTATTGAACCAGTCGGTATTTCTCATTTCCGCTTCGCGCAGGTAAGCATTACGTGCTTCCGGCGTGTTGGCAAGTCCGAATTGTCCTGTAACCGGGTTATATTGATTGATTAATTGATACATACGTCCATATACACCACTATCTTTGGCACGGTAAGTATCGCTGTTATTAAGCCATCCTTTCTGCTCCATCTCTTTGTAGATTCCCATTTGTTCCTGCGAATTCATAATGTTGAATTCTTTATAACTGGGAATCATACGGGTTGTAAATTCACCGGTATAGCTCATTTTGCTAACGCCGGCTTTTCCCTTCTTGGTTGTTACTACAATAACCCCTGCCATGGCTCGTGCGCCATAGATAGAGGTTGCTGATCCGTCTTTCAATATTTGAAAGCTCTCGATATCATCTGAATTCAACCCGGCAATGGCTGAACTGATTAGCGTCTCTGCATCACCGGAAGATAAGTCATCCGGACCTACGTCAATAGCATCCTCCATGATGACTCCATCTACTACCCATAATGGCTTTGAACTACCGAAAATAGATGTGGCACCGCGTACCCGAATTTTCGGGGCAGTACCAAACGTGCCGGAAACATTTTGTACAGATACGCCTGCGGCGCGTCCTTCAAGTCCACGGCTGATATCAGGCAAACCATCTAGTTTCACTTCATCTGCGGACAATTGTTTGGTTGCTCCTGTAAACAGGCGTTTATCCATTTTTTGCATACCTGTTACTACTACTTCTGATAAAGTTTGTACATCAGGCATTAATGTAACATTCATAGTTGGGGTAGGAGTCAGATCTTGTGGCTTCATTCCTATATAAGAAAATTGTAACAGGGATTTATTGGATACATTTTCTATCGAAAACTTTCCGTCTATGTCTGTTAATACACCGGACTTGCTTCCCTTGATGACAACAGTTGCACCGATGAGAGGCTGTCCGTCATCACCGGAAATTACCACTCCTTTTACATTGAATACTTTCGCTTGTTTGGAAGGACCTTTGGAAGTAATTGTGATAAATTGATCTTCAATATGGTATTCTAGTGGCTTATTGGCTAAGATAATATCGAGAGTCTGCTCTATACTCTTATCTTTGACAGAGCCGGAAACGGTGAATTTCTTGACATCGTCATACGTAAATAGGATTTTGTAGCCGGAGAGTTTTTCCAGACGTTTAAGTACGGACGGCAATCGTTCGTTGCTAATCTCAATCGTGATTTTCTTTTGTGATTGCGTTTGAGCATTAACTTGGTAAGGCTGGAAGCACAATACGCATAGAAAACACACAATAAATAAGTTCCAATTATTTCTCATACGTTTGTTTTTAATAACACTATTTGGATATGTTTATATAACTAATGCGTACGAGAAAAGAAAATGGATACCCCTTTTGCGATTTATTTTTTAATAAAAGTGATATTTTGTTGTTTCTTGCATAGATTTGTTATACTTATGCAATAAAAACCTAGTCTATGGTAAGCGTATTGCCTTGCAAGGTGACAGTGACTTTTTTCATTCTGTTAAGCAATGAGATTGTGTGCTCTAAATCTTTAGTGCGATCGGATATGAAGTGCATTTTATATGTCATTGCTTCTTTGTTTCTGAATTCTATGTTTACATTGTACCAGCGTCCTAAGTTTTGCATAATATCTTTCAATGTAATATTGTCAAAATAGAAATAGCCGTCTTTCCAATAGACGTAAGAGTCTAAGTCTACTTCTGTTAGAACGAAATTTCCATCAGATTGCAGGTGTGCGTCTTCTCCCGGATATAGTCGGGTATATGATCCTCCTTTTGTGTTACTTACTTCTACTTTCCCGTTAATAAGTACTACATGAGTATCTTCGGGAGTATAGCTACGTATATTGAATTCCGTGCCGAGAACGCGGGTTTGGACTGTCTTGGTTTTTACAATAAAGGGATGCTTGGCGTCTTTGGCCACCTTGAAATAAGCTTCGCCTTCTAAAGTAACGATACGCTCGTTGCCAATAAAGGCTGTAGGGTAAACAAAATTACTATTAGCATTCAGCCAGACTTCTGTGCCGTCACATAATACCACTTTGAAACTTTCACCTCGTGGTACGGTAAGTACGTGTGTCTGTGTAGTTGTTGAGATGACTTGCCTATAATCCAGCTCTTTCTTTTCAGACTTTGCGATGGCGGTTTTAGGCAGGACTTGATTGTTTGACTGCGGTTCGTCTAACACAATTTTTTCTCCGTCATCTTTTTGCAAAACAATATGTTGGGGAGTAGTATCAGCAGTGAATACAGTGATTGGTTCGAGTGCAGGGGTTGTCAGGCTATTAATTAAATAGTAACTCCCGAATAGAACGGTAATCATGGCGGCTATTCCGATAGTTATCTTCCAGAGATTGGAACGCATTCGTGTTGAATGTTGTTTTTTCTTGAATCGCTCCAATTCCATTTCTACATTAGGAAGTTCTATTCCTCCTTTTTGTTGTAGGAAAAGACTACTATCCATGATGTCGCGACAAGCTTGCAGGACTTCTTTATCTTTAAGCATCTCTTGCAGCTGTTCGTCGTTTATCTCTGAAGAACTCTCCATGATGTCGAGCGCCTTCTCTACAGATTCATCTGTATTATTTATATTGTCAATATCTTTATTCATCACTGTTTGACTGTATCATACTTATTTATATTACGTTTAATCATAAAATAAAGATACCTGATTTATGATTTTTTTGCACATTCTTCACGTATCACCTGTAATGCTTTCACAATATGCTTCCTGACTGCACTGACACTGATATTTAATTCTTCTGCCACTTCCTGATATTTCTTGCGCTGAATATAACATTCTTCTAAAATATGCCTGGTATGTGGAGTCAGTTTTTCCATTGCCTTGCTGATATGCATCATTCTTTCATCCTGCTCCAGATATTCCGTTTCAACATAACTTTTGGTCAATTCGGAATAGATTTGTACATACTGTTCATGTGTATTCTGATGTCGTAGGAAGTCAATGCTTTTGTTGCGAACGTAAACGTATAGATAAGATTTAGCCGTGGCTTTATCTATTTTTGCATAATTGGCCCAAATAAATTCGAAGGCGTCGCTTACGATATCCTTGCTAGCCTCCATATTATTAATCAGGTGAAATGCATAATAATAAAGTTGAGGATAGTACTCTTTAAAAAGAAAATCAAAATCGGCCTTATCTTCCACGTGCTTTAAAAGTGTTGAATAGTAAATGAATCGCGTTGCAAATAAACAAATAATAATTGAGAAAAGCAAAATGGCTTTTATTTTATATTTATCGTATCTTTGTGGCATCATATTTTTTCAATTAATATTCATGTAGGACCTGAAAAGTAATAATGGAGAGTATTTTAATTACAGGCGCGAGTGGTTTTATCGGCAGTTTCATCGTGGAGGAAGCGTTGAAGCGAAAGTTTGGTGTGTGGGCCGGGATTCGTTCTACGAGTAGCAAGCGGTATTTGAAAAACCGGAAAATCCACTTTCTGGAACTGGATTTTGCGCACCCTAATGAACTTCGTGCCCAACTCTCCGGGCATAAAGGCACTTACAACAAATTTGATTATATCATTCATTGCGCCGGTGTTACAAAGTGCCCCGACAAGCACTCTTTTGACTATGTGAATTATCTTCAGACCAAATATTTTATCGATACGTTGAAGGAGCTGAATATGGTTCCGAAACAGTTTATCTATATCAGTACATTGAGTGTGTTCGGACCTGCACGTGAGAAGGACTATACTCCGATAAAAGCGGACGACCCTGCGGTACCCAATACTGCTTATGGATTGAGCAAACTGAAAGCGGAGTTGTATATTCAGAGTATGCCCGGTTTCCCTTATGTCATTTATCGTCCTACAGGAGTCTATGGACCTCGTGAAGCTGATTACTATCTGATGGCAAAGTCTATCCAGAAACACGTTGATTTCTCGGTCGGTTTCCGTCGTCAGGATTTGACTTTTGTGTATGTAAAAGACATTGTGCAGGCTATTTTCCTGGGAATAGAGAAAAAAGTAGTTCGTAAGGCGTATTTCTTGACAGACGGGAAAGTTTATAAAAGCCGTGCCTTTTCGGATCTGATACAAAAAGAATTGGGTAATCCGTTTGTTCTTCACTTGAAATGTCCATTAATTGTGCTAAAAGTTATATCTTTGTTCGCTGAATTCATTGCTACACGTTCCGGGAGGAGCAGTACCCTGAATTCGGATAAATATAAGATAATGAAACAACGCAACTGGCAATGCGATATAACCCCGGTAATGGATGAACTGGGGTATGTGCCCGAATATGATTTGGAAAAGGGAGTTCGGGAAACCATTGCCTGGTATAAAAATGAAGGATGGCTTTAGACTTATTTAAGCGCATAGAAACCCGGAAAGGGTTGTTTGCTGTGGAAAAGATTACATTGATTTATAATCTGTTGACTTCCATATTGATTCTGTTCCTGTTTCAGCGGATGGATCATCCATGGCACATGTTGCTGGATAGGGCTATGATCGCGGCTATGACTTTTTTATTGATGTATCTTTATCGTCTTGCTCCCTGTAAATTTTCGGCGTTTGTGCGTATTGTCATTCAGATGAGTCTGCTGTCTTACTGGTATCCGGATACTTTCGAGTTCAATCGTTTCTTTCCGAATTTGGATCATGTATTTGCAACTGCCGAACAGTTTATTTTCAATGGTCAGCCTGCTATTTGGTTCTGCCATACGTTTCCACATCTTATAGTCAGCGAGGCATTCAATATGGGATATTTCTTTTATTATCCGATGATGCTGATTGTGGCTCTATTCTATTTCATTTATAAATTTGAGTGGTTCGAAAAGATGTCTTTTGTGCTTGTCACTTCTTTCTTTATTTATTATCTGATTTATATATTCGTTCCTGTTGCAGGCCCTCAATTCTATTTTCCTGCCATTGGTATTGATAATGTATCTAAAGGTATTTTTCCTGCTATCGGTGATTATTTCAATTATAATCAGGAATTACTTCCCGGACCGGGCTATCAGCACGGATTTTTTTATAGTTTGGTGGAAGGCTCGCAGCAAGTGGGTGAACGTCCTACGGCGGCATTCCCCAGTTCGCATGTAGGCATTTCTACTATTCTGATGATTATGGCTTGGCGTGGCAGCAAGAAGTTGTTTGCCTGTCTTATACCTTTCTATATGTTGCTCTGTGGGGCTACCGTATATATTCAGGCGCATTATGTGATTGATGCCATTGTTGGTTTCTTCTCTGCATTCCTATTGTATGTAGTCGTAACCTGGATGTTTAAAAAGTGGTTTGCGCAGCCGATGTTTAAATAGAAACCAAAGACCTTGACGTTTTAATTAGATCATGTTATTCTTCAGGAACAAGTACAAGTTCCTGAAGAATAGATATAATAGGTGTTGATTTAAATTTCCGGATTTTCTTTGCGTTGGGAAGTGATTTCATCAAATATCCGGAAAAGCTCTTCTTTTGTTTCTGCCCGTAACATCGCAATACGTGTGTTGCGGAAGTTAGGGATTCCCTTGAATAGAGGGCTTGCGGCCAGATGACGGCGTACATGTAAAATACCTCTACGCTCATCGAGCAGATTAACGCTGTCTACCACTTCCTGACGAAGTACTTCCATACACCATTCAAAACTAAGTGGAGGTAATTCTTCACCTGTCTCTAAATAGTGTTTTACTTCCTTGAATATCCATGGACGACCGAAGCTGGCGCGACCGATCATTACAGCATCTACTCCATAACGGTCAAAACACTCCTTACAGCGTTGAGGGCTGGTCACGTCTCCATTGCCGATAATGGGAATATGCATTCTCGGATTATTCTTCACTTCGCCTATCAGTGTCCAATCCGCCTCTCCGGTATACATTTGTGCGCGGGTACGGCCATGTATGGTCAATGCGGCAATGCCACAATCTTGCAATTGTTCCGCTAATTCTACAATTACTTTATTGTTTGCATCCCATCCCAAACGAGTCTTCACTGTTACGGGTATTTTCACCGCATCTACGACAGCACGGGTGATCTCCAGCATCTTGGGGATATTTTGTAGCATACCTGCTCCTGCACCTTTTCCGGCGACTCTTTTCACCGGACATCCGAAGTTTATATCCAGAATGTCAGGTTGTGCCTGCTCTACAATCTTGGCAGCTTCCACCATCGTCTCTGTATCTTTCCCGTATATCTGGATGGCGACAGGACGTTCTGCGTCACTGATACTTAGTTTCTGTGCAGTCTTGCTGACAGCACGTATCAGTGCGTCACTCGATACAAACTCGGTGTACACCATATCTGCTCCGAATTTCTTGCATATCAGGCGGAAAGCCGGATCGGTTACGTCCTCCATTGGAGCAAGTAAGATGGGATATTTACCCAGATCTATTTGGCCTATCTTCATATATGAGTCTGCTATTTACTGTTTATGATTGAAGTAACTTCTTGTTTTCGCTGCAAAAATACGGAAAAAAGCCTACCTTTGTACGCATTCATTTGCTTAACTGATACAAATAAGTAATATATTCTATGAGTCTTAGTTTGAAAGATTTTGAAGTAATGGCTCCTGTGGGTTCGCGCGAATCTCTTGCTGCGGCCATTCAGGCAGGTGCCGATTCTATCTATTTCGGTATAGAAAACCTGAATATGCGTGCCCGTTCGGCTAATACATTCACGATTGATGATTTGCGGGAAATAGCCCGTACGTGTGATGAACACGGGATGAAGAGTTATCTGACGGTCAACACGATTATCTATGATAAAGATATCCCTCTGATGCATACCATTGTCGATGCGGCCAAGGAAGCAGGAATTTCTGCGGTAATTGCAGCTGATGTGGCAGTGATGAATTATGCCCGTCAGATAGGGCAGGAGGTGCATCTTTCCACCCAGTTGAATATCTCCAATGCGGAGGCTTTGAAATTCTACGCGCAATTTGCAGATGTGGTAGTATTGGCCCGTGAGTTGAATCTGGAACAGGTGGCCGAGATTTATCGTCAGATACAGGAAGAACATATTTGTGGTCCGAGCGGCGAACAACTTCGTATCGAAATGTTCTGCCACGGCGCGCTTTGTATGGCAGTATCGGGTAAATGCTATCTCTCTTTACATGAGATGAATCATTCGGCCAATCGCGGTGCTTGTATGCAGGTATGTCGTCGTTCTTACACGGTTCGTGATAAGGAAACGGATGTGGAACTGGATATTGATAACGAATATATCATGTCTCCCAAAGACTTGAAGACCATCCATTTTATGAATAAAATGTTGGATGCCGGTGTACGTGTATTCAAGATTGAAGGCCGTGCCCGTGGTCCTGAATATGTACGTACGGTGGTTGAATGTTACAAAGAAGCTATCAAGGCTTATTTGGATGGAACATTCACCGATGAAAAGATTGCGGCTTGGGATGAACGCCTGAAAACCGTATTCAACCGTGGCTTCTGGGATGGATATTACTTGGGACAGCGTTTGGGCGAATGGACCAGGAATTATGGTTCGGCAGCTACGGAACGTAAGATTTATGTAGGTAAAGGTATCAAATACTTCTCCAATATCGGAGTTTCCGAATTCTTGGTAGAAGCTGCTGAAGTAAGTGTAGGCGATAAGCTTCTCATTACAGGGCCGACTACCGGTGCCCTATTTATGACTTTGGAAGAAGCCCGTGTTGACTTGGAATCTGTGCAAACAGTGAAAAAGGGACAGCATTTCTCCATGAAATCGGATAAGATACGTCCTAGTGACAAGCTGTATAAACTGGTATCGACCGAAGAATTGAAGAAGTTCAAAGGACTCGATATTGAGCAAAAAAGAGGCTAACTGTTATTTCTCAACTTTTAATTCTCAATTCTCAATTTAAATGAACTATATCTATGAATTGGAAATGAAGGTTCGCGATTACGAATGTGACCTTCAAGGTATTGTCAATAATGCCAATTATCAGCACTATCTGGAACATACCCGTCACGAGTTTCTGACTTCGGTGGGTGTCAGTTTTGCTGCACTTCATGAGCAGGGAGTCGATCCGGTAGTGGCACGCATTAGTATGGCATTCAAGACTCCATTGAAAAGCGGAGATGAGTTTGTCTCGAAACTATATATGAAAAAGGAAGGTATCAAATATGTGTTTTATCAGGATATCTTCCGTAAGAATGATAATAAAGTAGTAGTGAAATCCACTGTTGAGACGGTATGTGTGGTAAACGGACGTTTAAGTGACAGCGAATTGTTCGATAATGTCTTTGCGCCCTACCTGAAATGAACAGCTCCGAAGAAGAACAAATTTATAGTATTGCTCTGACAATGGTGCCCGGTATCGGGCACATAGGAGCAAAACATTTGATAGATGGAATGGGTAATGCCGTTGATGTCTTCCGTCTGCGCAAAGAAATACCGGAACGTATTCCAGAAGTAAGTCAACGGGTGATAGAGGCATTGGATTGTCCGCAAGCTGTGCTCCGCGCCGAACAAGAATATGAATTTATCCGGAAGAATCGGATCTCCTGTCTGTCCTTTCATGATGAGGCTTATCCTTCCCGTTTGCGGGAATGTGAAGATGCTCCTGTCGTTCTTTTCTTTAAAGGAAATGCTGATCTAAATTCCCTTCATATCCTGAATATGGTAGGAACCCGTAATGCTACTGATTATGGGACACAAATCTGCGCCTCTTTTCTGCGGGATCTGAAGGCGCTTTGTCCTGATGTGCTTGTAGTTAGCGGCCTTGCTTATGGAATCGATATTCATGCGCATCGTGAAGCTTTGGCTAATGAATTACCTACAGTAGGTGTTTTAGCTCATGGGCTGGATCGTATTTATCCTCATGTCCATCGGAAAACAGCTGTTGACATGCTTGAAAAAGGGGGATTACTGACCGAATTTCTGTCCGGAACGAATCCCGATCGCCATAATTTTATCAGTCGAAACCGTATTGTTGCTGGTATGTGTGATGCTACCATCGTCATTGAGTCGGCAGAAAAGGGAGGTTCATTGATTACGGCCGAACTTGCTGAAGGTTATCATCGCGATTGTTTCGCTTTCCCCGGTCGCATGAGTGATGAATATTCAAAAGGATGCAATCGGTTGATTAGGGATAATAAAGCATCCCTGTTATTATCTGCCGAAGATTTTGTGCAGGCTATGGGCTGGAATATACCGATGACTCTTTCGGAAAAGGTAAGTGTGCAACGTAGTCTTTTTATCGAATTGTCTGAAGAAGAGCAGAAGATAGTTGCTATTTTGGAGAAACTGGGAAATCTGCAAATCAATTCTCTTGTGGTAGAAGCAGATATTCCCGTAAATAAGATGACTGCCCTACTGTTTGAACTGGAAATGAAAGGGGTGATTCGTGTATTGGCAGGAGGAATGTACCAATTATTGAATTAACTCACATGAACTAATCTCACATATAGACATAAAAAAAGGAGCAACGCCTTGCTCCAACCTTTGTTAACCTTAAATCTAATACTATGAAAAAAATCACATGACAAATGTAAGCGTTCAACTGATTCTTTCCAAATAATTCTGTTGTATTTGTTTCTCTTTTAAATTCTTTCACTGATTTTCACTGTTATCGGACACGACGTACTTCTAGTGGATAAAATATGGCACATTTATGGTAAATAATGGAGAGAAATGCAAGCCTTCTTGAATATGTTTTCATAGTCATTCGAAGGGCTCGTGAAATGAGACTTAAAATAAGTGCTTTGTTGGTTTAAAAGGAACACCCCGTTGGTTTAAAACCAAGGCATCGTTCCTTTAAAACCAACGAGGTGTTCCTTTTAAAGGAAAATGTGAACCTGTATATCGCTGTGTATTTGCGCTTTACAATTTACGATTTTAGGTTCTCACTAATACCATTATTTACTAGAGTAATAACAATAAAAAATGATGAAATCTTTATTTTAATGATTCAGTCAATATTGCATCTTATATTAATTATTGTAATAGTAATTTTGAGTATAATAAAGCCCTTGACAAGTGGATTATGCCTGATGGTTATCTTGGTTTGTTTATACCTACTGATGATTTTGAGAAGCGATTTGCTTTTGTACAAACTTTGGTATAAATAAACTTTCTGGTATAGCTTCAGAAGCCGTTAAACGTCAATGAATGAAGGTGATGAAGTATTTGGCAATCTTAAAGGAATGATATATGTACGAACATAAAACAATTTGATTTGTTATTTATAGTGAATGGATCTATATAGAGGTGGTTTTCTTGCATTATGATATTAAACATCTCTTTATATCTATTTTTTAAGGTGATTGTTTGACTATATGTCAGTTTAAACCTTTATATTTGTATATGTGAAGTTAACCGAAGAAAAAATCACTTATTATTGGCTATGATGAAAAAGGAAATTAAATTCAGTCTTGTTTATCGGGACATGTGGCAATCTTCCGGTAAATATCAACCTCGGGTTGATCAGCTTGTCCGTATCGCTCCTTTGATTATTGAGATGGGCTGTTTTGCCAGAGTTGAAACGAATGGCGGTGCTTTTGAGCAAGTGAATCTGTTGTACGGCGAAAATCCTAATAAGGCTGTCCGTGCTTTTACCGCACCTTTTAAAGAAGCGGGTATTCAAACGCATATGCTCGATCGCGGATTGAATGCGTTGCGCATGTATCCGGTTCCGGCAGACGTACGTAAATTGATGTATAAAGTCAAGCATGCGCAAGGAGTGGACATCACACGCATCTTTTGTGGACTGAACGAAACGAGGAATATCATTCTTTCTATTAAATATGCTTTGGAAGCAGGTATGATTCCGCAGGCAACTCTTTGTATCACCTATTCTCCCGTACACACTGTTGAGTATTATGCCCGAATTGCCGATCAACTGATTGAGGCCGGTGCACCTGAAATATGCTTGAAGGATATGGCGGGTATCGGTCGTCCAGGTATGTTAGGAGAATTGGTCAGGACTATCAAGGAGAAACATCCGGATATATTGATTCAATATCATGGTCATAGCGGACCAGGATTGTCTATGGCTTCTATTCTTGAGGTTTGCGAAAATGGTGCGGACATCATTGATGTAGCTATGGAACCGATGTCTTGGGGCAAAGTGCATCCGGACGTAATCTCTGTGCAGGCTATGTTGAAAGATTTAGGTTTCCAGGTTCCCGACATAAATATGAAAGCATATATGAAAGCTCGTGCCATGACGCAAGAATTCATTGATGATTTTCTGGGTTATTTTATGGATCCTACCAATAAATACATGTCTTCACTTCTACTGAAGTGTGGTTTGCCGGGTGGTATGATGGGTTCCATGATGGCAGACTTGAAAGGAGTACATTCCGGTATCAATATGATATTAAGGAGTAAGAATGAGCTGGAACTTAGTCTGGATGATTTGCTTGTGATGCTTTTTGATGAAGTGGAATATGTATGGCCTAAGCTGGGTTATCCTCCTTTGGTGACTCCTTTCAGCCAGTATGTGAAGAATGTTGCATTAATGAATCTTATGCAGCAGGTAAAAGGAGAAGATCGCTGGACAATGATAGATAACCACACTTGGGATATGATTTTGGGTAAAAGTGGACGTCTTCCGGGTAAGCTCGCTCCGGAGATTATAGAGTTGGCGAAATCTAAAGGATATGAATTTGTCGATACCGACCCGCAGTTGAATTATCCGGATGCTTTGGATGAATATCGAAAGGAAATGGATGAAAATGGCTGGGAATATGGAGAGGATGACGAGGAGCTTTTCGAACTGGCCATGCACGATCGTCAGTACCGTGATTATAAGTCCGGGGTTGCCAAAAAGCGTTTTGAGGAAGAGTTACAACATGCTAAAGATGCGGCAATGGCAAAGAACGGATATTCGGAAGAGGAAATTAAGAAATTGAAGCGCGCCAAGGCAGACCCGGTCATTGCTCCTGATAACGGGCAGGTACTTTGGGAAGTTTCCGTAGAGGGACCATCCATTGCTCCATTCATCGGACGTAAATATCAGCATGACGAAGTTTTTTGTTATCTTTCTACCCCGTGGGGAGAATATGAAAAGATTCTGACCGGATTTACCGGAAGGGTTGTGGAGATATGTGCACAGCAAGGTGCCAATGTACATAAAGGAGATGTAATAGGTTATATTTTACGGAGTGATATTTTTGCGTAGACTCTTATAAGAGTTAGGGTATAGGTAACTCAATAAAGAATTTTAGGGACTGTCTAACAAGTCTTTTTTTAACGATTTCACCCTTGTCAGAGTTTGAACTCTAACAGGGGTGATTTCTAATTTTAGGGATTTGTTAGACAGCCCCTTTCTTTTGCATATAAATTCTGTAAAGACGATCATGGAAATTCTTATTTGTTGTAACTGAATGGATATTTATCGGTAGTAGAATGGAATGTTTAATATGGAATGAGCGTATTTTGTAAAAAATGCGATGATCAGAGCAAAAAAAACGGACTTATTTTGTTCTTTCTATAATTAAGTACAATTGCTTGAATTTCACGATTGGACGGCCAAGGTAGCTGGAGGTGCTGTAACCGTTCGCTTTTGCCCAATCTACGACTTTGTTACGCTGCTTTTCCGGATAGTAGATTGTAAGTAGTTTTTTCTCTATTTGCTCTCGCCATGATTCTGGTAAACTTATGTTGTTAAGGTGGCTAATTGAGGCAATGCCAAGAGCGAGAGCAACGACACTATGGGTGAAGTCTCCACTTTCGGGTGTGGGCTCTATCTGTAAATTTTGTTTCACTCCATCCACGAGGCTCTTGATAGCAAGAATATCTTGGGTGAGGTTGAGTTCTGAGATGAAATCAACCTCTACTTTTGCTAATTGATGAAATAGATCTCCTTTCTCTGCGCCAAGTAGTTTTAAACCCCAATCAATTTGGAAACACAGAGATTCTACAGCTCTCTTTATACTGAGAGCATCTTTTTTCTTTGGATTTTTTTTGTATGCCATGACGAATAGAATGTTAAAATGAGTGTGCAAAAATAATGGTGAAGTATGCAGAAACATTGCACACATAAAAAAAATTGCTATAAATTAATATATTTAGGTGGTATGCAGTATTTTTGCATACAAAAAAGTTAACTTTGTACTAAATAAGATTATGAATTCTACCCTATAAAACATGCTATCAAGATATCTAAAGTAGGAAAAACAATTAGATGAGATATACAAAAAGGGTTTAAGCAATTGAATAATAGAAAATAGTAATAATATTTTGAAAATCACGGAAGTTTAGAAAATGATAAGTAAAACCTTCAACCGCTATATCTGGTTGCTCAACACGCTGCTTCAGCATCGCAGATTAACTTTTGAGGAGATAAGCTGTCGATGGAAAGATAGTTGTCTCGGTGATGGTAGACCGCTTGCATTACGTACATTCCACATGCATAGAGAAGCTATTGCAGAACTTTTTGGTGTAGAGGTCGAATGTGATACATCCAGCTATGAGTATTATATTTCTTCTTCTAGTCAACTGAAAAATGACAAGACTCGTCAGTGGTTGCTTAACTCCTTCACTGTGTCTAACATGATAGAAGCAGGGCGCAACATGAAAGATCGAATTTTGTTTGAGGAAATTCCTGAAGGAACTGAATATCTCCAAACAGTCATAGATGCAATGCAACGAAAAAAGGAATTGAAGATTGATTATAAACCTTTCAATGGTCATCAGTCAATATTTCACTTGCAGCCATACGCTATGAAGGTTTACCATCAGCGTTGGTATGTAGTCGGCTATCTCAAAGAGCAGGAGGGAATAAGGAATATTGCCCTTGATCGTATTTTGGAAATGGAATTGACAGATGACTCATTTATACTTCCCAATGATTTTGATGCAGAAGAATATTATGCTCATACAGTTGGCATATTTGTCAATGGCAAATTGAAGCCACAGAAAGTAGTTGTTCGGGTATTCGGTGTTCATGTAGAGTATATGCGTTCTCTGCCACTGCATTTCTCTCAACAAGAGATAAAAACAGAACACAAAGAGTACAGCGACTTTGAATACCAACTTTGCTTAACTCCAGAGCTAACAAGTCAGCTACTTGCTATGGGTGAAAAGATCGAAGTTATGGAACCAATAGGGCTGCGTGAAGAAATTAGAAAACGACTTTTTGCTGCCATAAATAGATATAAATAGGAAAATAATGGCGTGCAGAGTCTTAGCAGAGATCAATAATACATAGTTATAAACTCTAAATGAAGAAATTGAAAATGGTTAATAATTACACAATAAAAACAACCTATTACGATAGGAAAATGGATGAAAAGTTGCTAACCCAAATAAACGAGCGGTTTCCTTGGATCATCAGTTATGTTAAATCACATAATTGTTTAGATTTCCAGACTGGAAATGATCCTAAAACTAATCGTTCTTGGTTTTCTATATATAGAGGTACTGGACGTATACTAACCTTTCGTAGTCATTCGGGTAAAGTTAATGAAATATGTGATGTAGCCGAGGCTTACAAAGAATTAATGCAACCAGATTTTTTTAGAAATCCAACACCGGATCAGTTTGACACATATTTAGCGAAAATCGCTTCCACGGAAAAGTTCAAAAGATACTATGAAGATACAAAAGAAGTTCGCAATGAAGGATATTATCAGACATTAATAGGACGTCGTTATACGTTCGAAGTTAAAGATTCTGATGATTTTATTCTTTTTGACAAGGAACTAGTTATCGGTTTTAAAACAAAAGACATAAAAGATGAATGGAATAAGGAAATCGTAGACCAACAAACATTGAAAATTGAACAATTAAGAAAGACGTACAATGGAACACTCCCTGAAGAAATAAAACCTGAGTATGGTGAATTTGACTTCCTTGGTCTAAATACTAATGGAGATATATTGATAATGGAACTTAAACAAAATGATCCTACTAAGACTGCATTGTCGCCCATTCAAACTTCATATTACTATCTACAGTTTCAAAAATTAGCTAGAGAAGATGATAAGTTGTACCAACGAATAAAAGCAATGATCGAGCAAAAAATAGATTATGGACTTATCGGTTCCAGTTACAAAAATAAAATACCATTAAAGCTTTCCGGAAGAATAATACCGTGTGTAATTGTGGGAGAAGACAGTAATTTGTCTAAAACAATCTGCGAAAGATATAGATTTATTCGTGATTTATTTTTGCCGGAAATGAAAGCATACACATACATACGCGAGGAGGGTACTCTCGTTACATCAGAAAAATTAGAAACAGAATGAATCTTATTATTCATCGTGGGGCTGACCAGATAGGTGGTTGTATTACAGAAATATCGACTGAGAATTGTAAAATTCTTATAGACTTCGGTAGCAATCTTCCTGGTTGCAAAAAAGAAGAACTGACAGAAGAACAAGTAAAATCAATCATAGGAAATGCTGATGCCGTATTCTATACACATTATCATAGTGATCATGTTGGTTTGCACCATCTGATACCAACAAATGTCCTTCAATATATAGGAGTAGGAGCAAAAGAAGTTATGCTCTGCAAATATGACGCTTTGAGGGTTCACGGAGATTACTCCAAACAGATTGAAGCAATAGAGCGTATGGAAACCTATTGTGCGGCAAAACGTATTGATGTCAGTAAGAAAGGGAAGATTTTCGTTACTCCGTATTTTGTTAGTCATTCTGCTTTTGATGCATATATGTTCTTAATAGAATGTGAGGGAAAGAAGATATTGCACACAGGAGATTTTCGCAGACATGGCTATATTGGCAAAGGTCTTTTTCCTACTTTGAAGAAGAATGTGGGAGAAGTTGACATACTTATAACAGAAGGAACAATGTTAGGAAGAAGTCAAGAATGTGTGATTTCAGAGAGCGAAATACAGAAGAATATTATAAAGGCATTGCGTGAACACAAGTATGTCTTTGCCTTGTGTTCGTCAACTGACCTTGACCGGCTTGCAACATTCCATGCGGCGTGTAAAAAGACTGGACGTATATTCTTAGTTGATGAGTATCAAAATAGGGTTCTTAATGTATTCACGAAATATGCAGGATGCAAATCTGATTTATTCCAGTTTAATGCTTTCAAGCTAATCAATTATAGAACTGTCAATGTTAGAAACAAGCTACAGAAGGAAGGGTTTTTAATGCCAATTCGAATGAGCAGTGGCTATTTGCTTAAGGGAATGCTCGATATATATAATGATGAAAAACCGTGGTTGATATATTCTATGTGGGGTGGCTATACAAAAGAGGGTAAAGACTACACAAATAGCGATGTTATAAATATCCGTAATCTGTTTGGCGATAGAATATTAGATGGAACAATGGATGGTGTTCACACAAGTGGACACGCTGATGTTGAAACATTAAAAGAAGTCTGTCAAACTGTTCATCCTCGTATTGGAGTCATACCTATACATAAAGATGAGAACTCACGATATGATAGCATTAGTGGAATTTCTTCATACTTTATATTCGACGAAGGTGATGTTGACATACATGACATTCATATTTCTATAAAATGAAAATACTTCAAATTTCTGATACACATAATCAGCATCGGCAGTTGACCGATCTTCCAGCTGCTGATGTCATTGTACACTGTGGCGATTTTACGGACAATGGTACAGAGGAAGAAGTGCTTAACTTTCTCAACTGGTTCATCGAATTACCCTATTCTCACAAAATCTTCATAACTGGTAATCATGACCTTTGCCTTTGGGAGGCTGAAGGCATTGAAGATTTGCCTAACAATGTATACTTCCTTCAAGATTGTGAATGTGAGATTGATGGTATTAAGTTCTTTGGTTTGGCATATAACCATCCTGAGACTTTGATACCAAATGATGTTGATGTGCTCATTACTCATGAACCTCCTATCATGATACTTGATGAATCAGCAGGAATTCACTGGGGAAATGCATTACTTCGAAACAAGGTTTATGAGGTAAAGCCACATTATCATTTGTTCGGTCACGCTCACGAAGGATATGGTACATTCAAGGATGAGCACATCATTTTCTCAAATGGGGCAATACTTGATGACCACTACAACTCTTGCCATAAACCTAAACTGATTATCTATAAATAGGCCAAATTATAGTTCTCCTGATGGTTATAAACAACAAAAAGTGTATATGCTAAGGTTAACTGGAAAGATGAAGTCGGATTATATTTTGATCGTATTGGCATTGACATATATTCTATTTGTATTTTATTGATAGTTAACTATATCTATTCCTGTTCTGGTATCATTCCTAAAATGATATGCCTTTCCTCTCCTGATTCTGGAAGACGGAAGGATAGGCGATACATCGTCTTAGGGATTTCTCTAGGCGTATAATCACTATAAGAGCACTTTATTTTCTAAAAGCTCTATACGTTTATATAACATGTCAAGGAGCCGACTGTTTGCTTTTATTAGCTCACGAAGATCATCTGCCGCTTCGATATGCACGCTACTACAGTCTTTAGCGACTCCAATATTAGTTCCGATAGTACCGGAATTATTGACATACACATTCCCGTCTATTTTATTAAATAGTTCTAATGCAGACATATTCAGTACTTCTGCTATTTTATTTAGCCTGGTTAACGTGAGGTCAGTTTCACCATATTCAATCTTACAATAGGCACTTGTTGATAAGTTCAACTTTTCTCCCATTTGTTCTTGTGTAAGATTCTTTTCCATACGAAGCATTTGCAGCCGATGTCCTACTATCTTCTTTAAATCTGTTTCCATGTATCTTGTTATTGGGAAGCAATTTATTATTGGACAAATGTAACAATTTTAGTGGATATAACAAATGCTATTTTATACTTATTCGAGAGAACTGTGGAAAATGCGATGGCGCAAATAGCTTGGAGATGGGAAAACGACCTCGTTTTATTGAACATACCACTCTTTTCCCTTTTCTCATTGATATTTGGAGATAACTATTCGTTTAACGGATGGTTGTAGTAAATATTGTGTATACAATGCACCTTAATGTGTGCTTAACTTTGCAGTCAGAGAAAACACAATCATTCATAACAGTAAATCATTATTGAAAAAAGAACATTCTATATTGTATTAAAAGAGCGAAATATTGCACTAAAAAACAAACATAGCATTAATAATAAATAATAAACAGACATGAAGAAGATTTTACTATTGTTCTCTATTTGCCTAATTCCAATGTTAGGCTATGCACAAACCGATGAAAACGGTAAAGAAAGAGTCTATATTGATTATTTCTCGCGTCCCGGTACTATCAGTAATATTTTGGCGGAAGCATTGCGTAATAAAGTAATAGAAGGTATCCAGAAGATGGATCGTGTAGAACTTATTGATGTTGATTCTAATGAAGCATTGAAGACTGAAGTGAAAAGACGCCAAGAGGCTTCTGCTATGGGAGATGCCGTTTGCAGAAGCGAGGTCATGACAACGTTAGGCGCCCAATATCTTATTCAGGGAAATATTACCAGTATGCAGGGAGTTAAAAAAACAGATAGTAAAGGGAAGACCTATTATCAGGGGAGTGTTTCTTACACGTTGAAAATAGTAGACCCTTCTAACGGTACACTCAAAGGAACCCAGACATTCACTCACGAGGGGCTGACCGGGAATATTGGCGATACTCCTGATGAAGCTATCATTAAGACTTTGGATTATGTAGTAATAAGCATGGACGATTTTGTTGACGAGTATTTCAAAATGAAAGGAACGATTGTACAGATTGAGAGTACCAAAAAAGATAAAGCACAAACTGTATATATCGATCTTGGAACCAAGAGAGGGGTACAAAAAGGCCAGAAATTTATCGTTTACATAGAGATGGATATTGCCGGAGAACTGTCATTGAAAGAAGTCGGACGCTTGAATGTGAAAGAAGTATTGAGCGGAACGCGTTCTTTATGTACCGTGAGCAAAGGCGGTGAGGAGATAATGAAAGCATCGAAAGAAGAAAAGAAATTGATTATTCTTTCTCGAAAAAATACCTTTTTAGGCGGACTTGGACTATGATGAAGTTACGAATACTGCTTTTGAACCTGCTAGTTGTATACACTATTCATTTCATGGCACAGGAGTCATATTCCAATGACGTAACTTGTGTGAAGGCAGATGATAACATAGCCGTTATCACCGCTTCCGGAACAGCCGAAAAAAAGAAGGATGTATATAATATGGCATTGAAGTCGATCTTTAATGCTATATTCCTCAACGGCATTGACGGAGTGGAAAACGGACAGCCGCTCGTCGGGAAAGAAGATTCTTACTATATGAATCAGTTTTTCAGTTCACGTTATATGCTCTTTGTGAAGAACTATGAAACGGTAGGAGACCCGGTACGGCAATCTTCCAATCTATACAAAGGTACAGTAACGGCTCAAATCTTATTAGGTGCGCTTAAAAAAGACTTGATACGGAATAAATTGATGACGAGACCCCAGGAAGAAATGTCGATGGAGGAAACTCGGCAACAAATGGCTTTGCCGACAATCATGGTAGTCCCCTATAAAAGCAATGACCGAAGCTCATACGCCGATATTCTGAAAAATGATTTTGATCTTCGTATAGCCGTAAGTACGGTAAAGGAGGGATTTGTTAAGCTTGGCGTGAAGACGGTGGCTGCCGAGGGAAAACAGTCAGGAACTTTGCGCGCTTCCGAATGGGAAAGTAAGAATGCTGATTCCAATGATAAGCAGTTGTTGATGAATTCGGGAGCGGACGTCTATGTGATTGTTGATTTACAAAAAGACATATCTGCAGCTTCGGGAAGTAGAGTCTCATTGATTATGACTGCTCGTGAAACGGCTACCGGAGTAGATTTGGCTAGCCGGAAAAGCTGGACGAACCGCTTTAGGACGACGGACGTGGATAAGTTATGCGCATACGCGGCACAAGATGTTCTGGATGGTTTTCTGAAAGATATCTCGAAAGAGTTTGCCCGGAAAGTTCAACAGGGGAATACGGTTGTTCTTCGGGTTAGTCTCGCAGATAATGCTATCAATACGATGAATAGCCGGATAAACGGTAGTACTACTCTTTCGGCGCATATACGCAATTGGGTACGAAAAAA
Source organism: Bacteroides xylanisolvens (assembly GCF_018289135.1). Taxonomy (NCBI): domain Bacteria; kingdom Pseudomonadati; phylum Bacteroidota; class Bacteroidia; order Bacteroidales; family Bacteroidaceae; genus Bacteroides; species Bacteroides xylanisolvens. The sequence continues at coordinate 4,362,593 of NZ_CP072216.1, read as the reverse complement.
TGCCCAGGGAGGACGCTACCATATTCAAGGTGTTGTGGACGATAGTCTGATATTTGATTCGATACAGATTCCTGCAAAGGACAGCGACGGCTTGCCGATGGATTGCATCACGTTTGCGGATAATCTGGTTAATTATCTGAATGATTCCGGAATAGATAGTGAACATAGAGTGGATGGAAGTACCATCTATTTGACTATTCAATAAATCAAGGACGTATGAAACATTGGCTTTTATTTATTCTTGTGATTTCATGGTTTTGCTTTCCGCTTTCCGGTCAACAAACGAACCGTCCTGACTGGGTGAAACAGCATCCTGTTAGTGGTTTAAGTTACATCGGAATAGGAATGGCTGAAATATCGGAAGGAGATTATCAGCAAAAGGCAAAGCAAAACGCTTTGTCTGATCTTGTATCTGAAATTCAAGTGGTGATTGCCGCCAATTCTTTGTTGAATACGTTGGAGGACGATGGTAATGTGAAACAAACCTTCGCAGAAAGTATTCGTACAGAAGCCCGGGCGGAAATAGAGAACTTTCGTCTGGTGGATTCCTGGCGAAGTGACAATGAGTATTGGGTTTATTATGAACTGAATAAGGATGATTATGCGGCTTTGGTGGCAGCACGTCGTCAGAAGGCAATCCGTAACGGCTTCGATTTCTGGTATAAGGGACACATTACCTTACAACAGGGAGATTTAATGACTGCCATTGAATTATTCTCGAATGGAATGGAGGCTATACGCCCGGTACTTAATCAGGAATTGTTCTGCTCTTACGAAGGAAAGACAATTAATCTGGCGACTGAACTATATGCGGCTTTGGCTGGAGTATTTGATGGAATAACGATTGTTCTGAATCCGGTAACCGTTTCAGTCACGCCGTTTCAAGGTATAAGGGAGCCTATTGCTATAGGTGTTTACCGTAATGGAAATCCGTTAAGGAATATCCGGTTGAAAGCCGAGTTTGTTTCCGGGGCGGGAGATTTGTCTTCCATGTCTCCCACCAACGAATCGGGAGTTGCCGCTCTTTATGTGCGCAATATTACTTCTAAACAGGCACAGCAGGAAATTGGAATTTCATTAATTGATGATGTGTTCAGCTTGTTCCGGAAGGGAAGTTATGCAGCTTTATTCAAGCAAATGCTTTCTTCTCTTCCCGGAGCAACGTTGACTATCAACACGGTGCAGACACAGACTTCAGCTTATGTTAGAAGTGCGCAGAGCGATATAGAGGCGGTGGAACGAACTGTGAAGAGTTTGCTGAACAATCATTTCTTTAACGTAGTTGCATCTCCTTCTGAAGCCGACATTATCGTTACATTGGATAATAAGTGTCGTAAAGGCAATACCGTTCCGGGTGAACTGTACAACTTCATCGAATTCTTTTCTACGTTGGGGATTAAAATAGAAAATAACCGGACGGGGCAAATCCTATTGAATTATTCTATTAATGATGAACGGACATTTATGGGGCACAGAACGAAACGTATATTGAGGGTTGGGAGAAAAAGACGTCAAACCTATTGATATACAAAAGGTTGTGCAAGATATGAGTGGATGGCTCTGCAAAACGAAACGTTTACGTGCGTTTAATTTGCAGCTACATTTAGATGCTTTTTAGGCATACAGATTTGCAGATAAGTTTAATTGGGTTTACATAGGGCTTACATGGTTGATTCGGGTGGGGGAGTGTATGGCAGCTGCGGCTGCTTTTTTTGTGCCTGATTATTTGATATAACGCTGCTTAAATTATTCCATATAATAGTTATTTGGTATATTTGTGCCAAAATATTATTAGCTATGGCAAAGGTAATACATGTGCATTTGACGCACGGAATAGACGGAACAAAGCGGAAAGATTGGTATTTCAGCAGCATTTCGGCGGTTTATACGGTTTTTACGGCAGAACAGGTGGGCGCAACGAAGAATTATCTGCTTCATGCAGGATTATCTGGGAACGGTACTATATGCACCAAAAAGGCTATAATAAAGCAATCTACGCTCATTTCTTGCGGACGTAGTGGAAATGTATCAGACGAATAATAAGCGGCTAAAAACGCGATAAAAGCGGCTTTAGAATGATCCGGTATGGGGAGGTGGTTATACCTCCCCTTTTTTGTGCTTTAAATCGGTCTTTTTTGATGCTGGACATTCAGGTGGGCATTAAAAGTGGACATTCACTTTTATAGAACTGGACATTCAAAATAGGGTTTTTGCGGTGTGCGATACAGACGTACTAAAATACTATAATTTTAAAAATACCCCTTGTTTTTTATTTAATAGCCCCCCCTAAAAACCTATCATTTTTCACGTTTTAGTTTTTAAATGCCCTAATATCAGTGCTTTTATGTCCGTGTATGAAGGTAGGGGAGGGGGATTACTTGGGAGGGGGACATCATGGGGGATGATAGGGGGTACGCTTCGTTTCCCATCACCGGCGTGTGGTAACAGTAAATCCGCCTACCCGACATTTGCAGTACCGGAAATGGACGCATCCGATACATGTTTTTCCTTTTCGATTGTCATTTGCCGGATTCGTTCCTCTAAGCGTCCGATTTCTCTATCTTGTTCCCTGATGATTTCTTCTTTTTCGCGAATTAAGGCAAGGAGAGAGGAGAGTTCGGTTGTTTGTGTTGTTGTAGATGATGTATTATAGTAAATATCACCTTTCCCTGTAAGTAACCAGGTCGAGTTTATATCATTATATATTTCGATAATTTTCGACACCCATAAACTTGATATATCTGTTCCTTTGCTAATGCATCTTGAAATTACTCCATTTGAGCACCCAATAGCTTGTTCAAGTGCCCTTGTACTGATACCTTTTTCTTTAATTAGGATTGCAATCCTGTCGGAAATATTCGTCATAAATCGTAAATTATCTACATAAAACTTTTTAGTGTCGAAAATATTCTATATATTTGCAGCGTGTTCAAAAAAGAACACCGCGCCAAATATACAAAAAAGGTGTGTGATTAGCGAATTTTAAGTATAAGATTATGAAAGAGACATTATTGAAAAAGGTAAAACCGGAAACATTGGAAAAACTCTTCAGTGCGGTTGGTGATGTTCTTGATGAAATCAAGGATGCAGTACCTAACAAGAATGAAAGGTTCCGAGATGAATCATATACATCTTTACTCGTGATGAACTATGATGCGTTTCAGACACTAAGGTGGCACGAACAGAAGAAACAAGAAGATAAAGATACTCAGGATAACCCAGCGTGACGACCCGGAAGGCGTTAAGAGACGGGTGACGGTGTGGAAAGACACACGGGAGTGCATGGTTCTTGCGCCGGGGTTCGATTCCCCGGACTCCCTCCAATATTAATCATTAAAATAAGTGAGATATGAACAAGAGGTACATTCACATTACGAAAGCTGACCGCGACTTTATCGCAAAGGCGCTCAACGTGACAGAGAAGACTGTTTATAACGCTATCCGGTTTGATGACCGTCGTGGCAACTCCGAACTCTCTGCAAAGATCCGTAAGTTGGCCATGGACCGTGGCGGTATTGTGATGGTTGTTATTCCGGAGGTGGAAGTTTTTCACGACTATGACAAAGTATCCCGCCTATATTGTCCCAATGGTGCTCTGATAGAGCTTGACCGTAAGGATGGTAGCGGTCAGGTAATATTCAAAGGAGAAACTGTGAAGACTTATGAGCATGTAATGGTTTCGGAAATTGACCACATAAAAGCGTTTGCATCTGCATTGAGATAGGAGGTGGCTATGTTGGTGTATTACGGTAACATACAGTGTATTTCTGCACGCGAGCTCATAGATAAAGGCTATATCACCAAGTCCTGTTATGACAATTGGGTGAACCGTGGCCGTATCAAGGTGGTGCGCCGTGGTGGAGGTGCTGCTGGAAATTGCGCGTTGGTCGCCCTCAATAGTCTGCCTACCGAGTGCCTGGAGCGGGTAAAGGAAGACAACCCCGGAGGAACGGAGCAGGCACTTCGCCACTGGATCCTGTCAAACTATGTGTTGGACCAGGCTGCAGTAGCTTATTTCTTGGATTGGGCTGCCCATTCTTCCAGTAACAGAGCTACAGACGAGCTTGCCCGGAAATATGCGGTGAATGCTTCAGTTCTGAATACTTGTATCAAGCTTTATAACAGAAGCAACGATTACCGCAAACTGATGGGTGAAAAATATAACTGGGACATGATGGCCACTACCATCGAGACCTTACGCGAAGACTTTGGTCATGACCTTCCTGCCAGTACCCTGCGTTTCCGCAAGAAAGTGAACGAATACAAGCAGTACGGTTACGAATGTCTGATAACCGGAAAATTCGGCAACCAAAACAAACGGAAGGTAACTCACATGGACGAACGCCTGGTGATGAGCTTGAAAGTACTTCCCAACCAACCATACGGCAGCGATGTGCATGAAATGTATCTGTCGTTTGTATGCGGTGAGCTGGAAGTATGGGATCTGGAAACAGGAGAGATATTCAATCCGGAAAACTTTACGGATAAGAACGGGGAACCGAAAGAACTGAGCGAAAGCACTATCCGGAACATTCTGAACAACCCGGCAAACCAGCTACTGATAGAGAAAGCCTTGCGTGGACGTATGGAATTCTATCATGAGCAAATGCCGCACATGCACCGCCATGGTGGTGAGTTCTCCCTGTCACAAATAACGATGGATGACGTGGATTTACCGCGTCGGATGAAAGGCGGCGAGTATGTGCATGCCTATTATGCTTATGATGTGGTGAGCCAGTGCCGTATCGGGCTGGCCTACGGGCGGGATAAGGATGATGCTTTGGTAGTGGACTGTTTCCGTGATATGTTCCGGCTCATCGAACGCAACGGATGGGGTATTCCAGCCGGTATTGAGGTGGAGCAGCACTTGATGAGCAAGTATAAAGGAGGATTTCTGAAGGCAGGTGAGGTATTTAAGTTTGTGCATTTCTGTGCTCCACAGAACTCACAGGAGAAATATTCTGAAGTTCTGAACGGTGTGTTCAAGACAACCATAGCACATAAGAACCATGAAGGCATTGGCCGCTGGTATGGTAAGGGTGCACGGCGGGTGGATCAGAAGAAAGTGAGCGACAGCAGCAACCACACCTGGGAAGACCGAAAGTATTATACGTTTGAAGAGCTTGTGGCGGATGACCGTCGCGATTGTGAAGAATGGAACAATATGCTTCACCCCAATCAAAAGAAATATCCCGGAATGACCCGTTGGGATGTGCTCGTAGCCAAAATCAATCCGACCCTTCGACCGCTTGATAAACTGACCTTGAGCAGATATATCGGAGAAAAGGTAGATACCAGTATTCGTAGAAATTCCACAGTACGTGTGGCAAATGCAGACTGGTGGCTGAGCGGTCCGGAAGTGCTGGAGCAGCTGGAACCAAACAACCGCAGGGTGACGGCCTACTACCTGCCGGATGAAGAGGGTAAGCCTACGGATGTCTTCCTGTTCCAGAACGACCGCTACCTTGACAAGGTTCGTCCGGTAGTGACTTACAACCGGGTGATGGCAGAACAGACCGAAGAAGACCGGGCAGCCTATACAGAGCAAAACAAAGTTCTGAGTCATTTCAGCAAATACCTCAATGACCACGCCATCGGAAAGGTGGGAACCGGTACACCGGATCAGCCAACGGATGACCCGGAAGAGGAACTGGAACTTCCCCCGGTGGAACTATCCGATGATTTGCCAGCCGATTTGTCGGCAGATCCGGAATCAGATTATGAATGGCACTCCGGAATAAGCGAGGCAATGAGGGCCATCAGTGACATGTAAGAACAGAATTAGAACAACATTAAAACAGCGTTAGAATTATGATTACAGAAGCGCAAAAACAGAAGATTTTAGCAGCGATAGCCGCCAACCGTGTGAACTATCCCAGTGATGCCAAGCATGCTGCCTCTTTGGGCATCAGTACGTCTGTGTACAGTGCAATCAAGAACGGACAGACAGACAAAGCCCTGAGCGATGCCAACTGGATAAGCATTGCCCGGAAATTAGGGGTGAACCTCCGTGGTGAAATGGAATGGAAAGCAGCCAAGACCCCGACCTTTGAATATATCACAGCCCAGCTGGAGTTTTCACAGCAGTCCAGCCTGTCGGGTATCTTGTGCGACATGCCCAATATCGGCAAGACTTTCACGGCACGTTATTATGTGCAGAGCCACAAGAATGCCGTTTATATCGACTGCTCGCAGGTAAAGACCAAATTGAAGCTGGTACGCAAGATTGCTGCAGAGTTTGGGGTGGACAGTAAGGGAAAGTATTCTGATGTGTATGAAGACCTGGTATATTACCTCCGTTCTATGGAAACCCCGCTTATCATCCTCGATGAAGCAGGCGACCTGCAGTATGAAGCTTTCCTTGAACTGAAGGCCTTGTGGAATGCCACTGAACGCTGCTGCGCCTGGTACATGATGGGGGCAGACGGATTGAAAGAGAAAATCAACCGCTCCATAGAATGTAAGAAGGTGGGCTATACCGAAATGTTGAGCCGTTATGGTGACCGGTACAGCAAGGTGACACCAGATGATGGCAAGGAGCGCGAACAGTTCTTGAACAACCAGGCACGTATTGTGGCCAAGGTAAATGCCCCGGCAGGTGCTGATATAGCCCAGATTGTACGGAAGACACGCGGTGGTTTGAGAAGAGTCTATACTGAGATTGAAAAACTTAAAATGACTGCAGAATAATGAAGCGTGCGTACAGTCCGAAGGAAATAGCCGCCAAGAAATGGGTTACTCTGCCATGGGATGAGAAATGGAGCAAGCCTTTCGGATTCCCGGCAGAGAATGCTTCGTGGTTCATCAGTGGTGCCAGTGCCAGCGGGAAGAGCAGCTTTGTAATGCAGCTTGGAAAGGAACTGTGTAACTATGGGACGGTGCTGTACATGAGTTACGAAGAGAAAATCAACCAAAGTTTCCAACGGCGTATGGGTTATTTGAAGATGAATGAGGTGCAGGGCAAGTTTCGCGTGGTGACAGAAGGTAGTCTGGAGGAAGTGATTGCCCGACTGAAAAAGCCGAAAAGCCCGAAGTTCATCATCATCGATTCCTTCCAGGTGGCCGGATGGGACTATCCGCAGGCTGTGGAATTGATGGAAACCTTTCCGAAGAAATGTTTCATCTGGATCAGCCAGGAAAAGAAGAGCCAGCCGATGGGTGGCGGTGCGTTGCGGCTAAGGTACATCAGTGATATGAAGATTCGGGTGGTCGGTTATAAAGCTTATTGTCAAGGCCGCTCCATTGGAGACCCGGGAAGCTATTATGTGGTATGGGAGGACGGAATCATTCAAACAAGTAATAATTTACCAAAGTGATTATGGATAATAACGAAAAGGCTTTTGAAAGCTACACCGGAACAGAAGTGTTCCAGATTCTGCTGGACGGAAGTTCCAGCAGGGCAGTGTTGGATGACTGGCTGGAGAGAAATATCCAAAGTGACCTGAAAGTGAGAAGAGCGAAAACGCCCGGTCATGTCGTAATAGAAACGGGTGATGTCTTGTTTGCACGTAATGTGCTGATATGGAATCCAAGTTGTAAAGTCAACATCAAAAAGAAGTGATATGGAAAAAGACAAAGTTTACATCAGTGGGGCAATAGCCCACTACAATATCGATGAGCGCAAAGGTGCATTCCTCGATGCTGAAAACAGATTGCGTGCTATGGGGTTCAATCCGGTGAATCCATTTAAAAACGGACTTCCGGATGAAGCGCACTGGAGAGAGCACATGCGGGCGGATATACGCTTGTTGCTGGATTGTGAGTATATCTATATGCTGAAGGACTGGGAACTGAGCAAAGGTGCTAAACTGGAGCTTGATGTGGCCAGTTCGTGTGGCATTAAAGTATTGTTTGAATAACATAAAATCATCATGATATGGCACAGGAAGTAACCAATTTCGCCCGGTTCTATGCATTGTTCAACAAGCTGCCCTGTACAGGAGACCGGGAAGAATTCAAGAAAAGCATTGTGCTGCAGTACACGTGGAACCGGACGGACAGTCTGAAGGAAATGACGGCCAAGGAGTATGAAGCCTGTTGTACTGCTCTGGAGAAACTGAGCGGACAAGACGAATGGCGGCAGAAGCTGCGTGAGGAGCTGCGGCGGAAACGGAGTCTCTGTCTGAACCTGATGCAGAAGCTGGGTATAGATACATCTGACTGGGCACGAATCAATGACTTCTGCAGTAATCCCCGAATAGTCGGCAAGGCGTTCAGACAGATTACGGTGGACGAACTGGATGAACTGGCGGTAAAGCTTCGGTCCATACAACGGAAAGGCGGCTTGAAGCCAAAGAAAGAAAAGCAAACGATTAACCCCATGAGCATGGTGTCACTCATTCAGATTGACCCTGATGCTCCGGCAAACTGATAGGATATGGAAAATAGAAACACAAAGATTTTAGAGAATCTGAAAAAGGAAATCAACCTGCTTGCCTCTGATATGGAGAAGCAGGATGCAGCCGAGTTTTATAGCGAACTGGCTGATTGGGCATACGCCAACGGAGAGGCTATGCTGATGGAAGACGAACCTGAAATGCAGGATTATGAAAACCAATAACCCCAAAAAACAAGAATCATGGAAGAAATGAAACAAACGACCGTGGTAATGACGGCAGAGGAAAAGGCGGAATTTGAAGCCTTCCAGAGAGAAAAAGCAAAGAAAGCGGCAGAGGAAAAAGCCAAGAATGACCGCGAAATGTACAAACAGATGGTGGATGAGGAGATAGCCAACTCCATTCCGGTACTGCTGGGCATCAGTGAGCAGATCAAGGCAAGCAAGCAGACTGTGATGGACAACTTCAAAACCATTCTGGAAATGAAGGCAGACCTTTTCAAGACCAAGGTGAAGGATGACCAGCGCAGCCATACCTTTACTAACAGTGAAGGCGACAAACGAATCACGCTGGGTGTGTATGTGACCGACGGTTACCGTGACACGGTGGAAGACGGTATAGCCATTGTGAAGGAATATATCGAAGGCTTGGCCAAAGATGAAAAGACCAAGGCACTGGTGAGCATGGTGCTTCGTCTGTTGGCCCGTGATGCCAAGGGTACGCTGAAGGCTTCGCGCATCGTGCAGCTTCGCAAAGTGGCCATGGAAACCGGAGATGACCGTTTCATTGAAGGTGTACGCATCATTGAGGAAGCCTACCAGCCGGAAGTGAGCAAACAGTTCATCCGTGCTGAGATTAAGAACGAAAACGGAATGTGGAAACCTATTCCACTGGGAATGACAGAATCTTAATATGAATTGATATGATACAGAATATAGAAAAGCCCTCTAAAGTAGCCTTGTGCCGTGTATGTCACGGCACAGGCCGCATAAAAACAGGTGATTATTCCACTTTTCCGACCTATGGTGTTTGCCCCCAGTGTGAAGGAAGTGGTCGGGTAACGGTAAGTGCAAAAATGACGCTTGACATCCGTCCCTATAAACCTAAAGTAAAACCGTCTATGAACGATTAAACCTATATGGGAAAGCGGCACGGAGTTAGTTATCAGAAGCGTGTAGTAGAAGTAAACAGGATATATGACCATTATGCCAGTCACGGCGTACCGAACCGTGAAATATGGCGGCGGTACATATATCCTGTGTATGCTATTAGTGAGCGTACATTCTACAATATGCTTAAGGCGTCCGCAGACCCTAAAAATGATTTGCCGGACGATACGGTACAATTGAAATTTAACTTTGACTGGGAATGAACGAAGACGTTAAAAAAGTAGTGGCCCGGATACTGAAAGACATTCAGGTGGAAATGAGCGATGAGTTTGACAAGAACTTTGAGCGGCAAGCTTTTTTCAGTGAGAAATGGCAGCGGCGGAAAAGTCCCATCCGGGATGAAGGCAGAGCCATACTGACAGATACCGGGGCGCTTCGGAAAAGTATTGGGAGCCGGACGACGGAAAACAGCATTACCTTCTTTACTTCTCTGCCCTATGCGGCCATTCATAATGATGGTGGTGAAATAGTGGTGACAGGGCGAATGAAGCGTTTCTTCTGGCATAAGTATTATGAGGCTACCGGGTCGTTCGGGAGAAGGAAGGACGGAAAACTGCGGAAAGACAAACGAAATGCCCGGCTTGATACAGAAGCCGATTTTTGGATGTTCATGGCTTTAAAGAAAGAAGGAAGCACCATCAAGATACCCCGCCGCCGTTTCCTCGGCACATCGCCTGAAGTGGAAAAAGCCGTCCGTGAGATTGTAGAAGAGAACCTAACAGAGTATTTCACCATTGAATATAATATCATAAGAAAATGAGAAAAGAACTTTATCGGCTGCTTTGCAGCGAACTGAAGGCCATTGACCTTATCAAGCACATAGACTTGTGGAACCACAATGTGGAGTTCATCGAGCAGGAAGAGAACTGGGAGCGTCCGGCTGTCTTTGTGGAATTCTGCCCTATACAGTGGAACGCGATTGTTCCCGGTGTGGAGTACCGGGCAGAACCTTTGATCAAGCTGCACATCGTGACGGACTGGGAAGGTTCGAGTGCTGAGGGCAGCGAGCTGCAGGAAGATGCGCTGAAGGTGTTTGACCTGCCAGGACTGATTCATGCAAGGCTTGCCGGACTGAGCGGGGAAACCTTTCTGGAGCTGGATCTGGTGGAGAGTGACACCAATCACAACCATGAGGATATTGTGGAAAGTATCGAGGTGTATCAGTGTGTGGCCATCAAGCGGCTGTAATGACCGCCTGTATTAAACAGAAAAAGCCGTGGACGTATAAATTACCGTCTGCGGCTTTTCTGTTCAATACAGGCAAAGTAAACGTCGTCAGGCAGCCTCATTCTTATAAAGCATCATATCTGTGTAAGAAGAGTTGTAATTCATGTGAGCATTGAATTCTACCTTTGTACAGTTTTCAAAAGGATTACCTAAATCCTTATTTTTACCTATCCATTCGCACAACTCCAGAATTGAAGATTTGTTGGAAGTGAAATATACGTATGAATGCCCCTTCAGTACATTCAGTACATCCAGGTAGTCGGCCATATTCCAGTACATGTTATAGGTTCCTACGTCAGTGGACAGATAGGGCGGATCAACAAGAAATACTACCCCAGGAATATCTTTATACCGGTTGAACACTTCCTTGTAATCGCAGGATACGATTTCCAGCCCTTCAAGATAGTCCGTACATTCCGGGTATCCGGTCTTACGTATGTTGTTGTATAAAGCTTCCTTCCGCATATCCTGAACAGACAGTTTGTATTTCATGGAAAACAGAAGAGAGGAGGAGAGGGTAATGAAATCCACATATCCGGTGGTATTCTCTTCCTGCTCGATGCGGCTGAATATTCGTTCACGCAGTTCTCCTTTAATGATTTTATGACGTGGTACGGAATTTCCTACCATTTCGCGAATGTCAGCAAGCAGCTGATTTGTCTGCGGAATATGCTTCATGCGGAAGCGGTAGTTATCGAAGTCATTATAGATAACAGTAGAGTGGGGCTTGAGGGATTTGGTAATGTGCGATAACAGTCCGGAGCCACCGAACAAGTCAACAAACAATGTCCCATCCGGATATTGCTCCAACACTTTCATGAATTCCTTGGCGAACATGCGCTTTTGCCCGACAAATGGGAGAGGGGCTGACAGATACATCTTTCTCATACGTTCAATTCAAATTTTACATTTTCATTGCCGGAAAGCAGTTGTTCTGTTTTGTCGATGTTGTTTTCGTAAATATGCACGTTCCCCAGATTCAGGGTGATGGATTTTAGCGGCAACTCAATCTGCCTTGATATTAGGTACAAATGATAAATATCTGCCGGCAGTCCTAAATTCGCATCACTGCTTCGCTGATAGGCGGTCATGACCAGTTCTCCTTGCTCTATCTGGAACTGAACAAGACTAAGGCATGGAGCCTGGTTACTTTCCGTTCCAGTAGATCCGAGAAACAATATATAGTTCTTGCTGTTCCTTTTTTCCCTGTTTATGCGTTCGATGAGTGGCGGCAGTTTTTCAAAATAAGTTGGGTAGCTGTTCACAAGGATTGAGCCGCAGTAGTCCCACCAGTTGATGCCGACTTCCCTGTATTTTTCCACGTTGCGCTCCCCTCTCATAAACAGTTGTAACTCGTTTTTTAACTTCTTCCGCGCTATGGTATGCCCCTCGAATATATCAAGAAGGTCGGCAGGGAGCAGCGTCAGCTGTTCATTCAGTAGGTAGCGGATATTCCCTTTTTTATTGCTTTGCATCTTTCCGGACGAAAGCACCTTGCCTAAGATTTGATAATACTTGTTCATGATATGAATGTTATTTATTGCGATACAAAGGTAGGGTAGGGAAGTTTGCCTTTAGTGGGAGGAAGTCCTGATTACACTGCACACAAATTGCAGTCGGTTTTAAAACGCCTGATCAGGTCATATACCTTTCGTTCACTGATGCCATATCGTAGGGAAAGCGTTGCTACGATATAAGACACTTTTTCACCATTGGTATGCAACTTGTTATATTCATTATATAGTTCTATATATTGCACATCATCGGGTCGTATGCCCATGTAATGGCATGTTTTTAAAAGCTCCCTGTTCAATTTTAGTATCTCAATTACTTTCATATCCAGTTAAAATTCGTACATTTGCAACATCTCACTTACTTTTGATTTAAAAACGCATCCAGTGCGCGGCGAGGGCATTGCCCCCGGTCGTGCGCACTGGATGCGTTTAAGTTAAAAGTAGGTGAGATGATTTTTAACAGGCCGGTGGCTTTTTTTATCCCTCCCCCGAAGGGATTGTCAATCATTCAACCTGGTATAATTCCAAATTGAACTTATCCTTCTTCTTCCAGCCTTCAGCCAGAGCCTTCTGGATATACCTTACCGCTTTCGTATAGAAGTCCTTCAATTCATCCAAATTATCAAAGGTTTGGTATTCGGGCTGTTCATCCGAACCGAATTTGAATGTAACTGGAAGGGTCTCTCCGCCCGTCTGAACAGCCAAGTCGTATGCTGCCTTATAGTTATACTGATTCTCCGTAGAAAGCCATACAGGGGCATCCTTATACACGAATCCGGACAGGATAGCTGCATCAGTCTGGCTGTTATACCAGGACATAACCAATGTGCGGATTTCTTCATCAGTGGGCTTATGGCTGAACTCTTCTTCCATGTAGGAGGCAGAGCCGTCCTCTTTCTCCTGCACATCCCAGCGGATGCGCCATTTGTCTTTAACCGGGTTCGTGCATTCCATCAGCGACACACCGGCACTTCCTTCAACTCTTCTCATGTAAACACGTATTTGGTTCTACCTTTGCCGAAGGTCTCTGTCTTGATGGTCGTTTCAAACGGAAAACCATCCGGCATTTCTTTCACTTGTGCGAGAATATTCTTCATTTCCTCGCTGTTGGTGAAGAATTTCTTTGCCTCGCCGTTCACTTCGATGGTCACAATACAGCGGTCTTCTCCCTGCTCGGTCTTGATACCGGTCTCGAAGTCCTTCACTACAATCGGTAAGTTTACCAGTTCCCGGATACTTACCACCACTCCGGGAAATCGCTTCTTGCCGTCCTCCGGCTTGTAAGCGACATTCAAGTCTTTAAAACTTCTCATTTCTTTGCCTGTTAATTTTTTAAACAACTTATTACAGTCGGCGTGTTTCGTCATGCCGTAGAAACTGGCAATCAGTTCCCGCCGTCTTTTTCTCGATTTTACCTCGTGCATCTTCCGGGCAAACTTCTGCTTGATACGTTTCCGCAATCTCACATAGTCAGGACGGATAACATAGCCAAGGAAATCAATGCCTTCTTCTACAGGAAACACCCGTTCATTCGGCTTGATTTCCAAGTCTATTTTCTCCATTTGCCCGTGAATAGCATCACGAATCTTCCACAATTCCGCTTTCGTTTTACCGAGTACCAGTCCGTCATCGCAATAGCGATAGTAATAACGGACCCCGTACTTATCCTTCAGATAGTGATCTAAAAATACAGACAGAAGCAGGTTGCCTGCTCCCTGTGAACTGCGCAGTCCGAAGCTGATACCTTCCGGCAGCAGTGTCACGAACCGCTCCAGCAGCACCAACAGCCTTTTGTCCTTGAATATCCTGCGGAAGCACCACATCACAAAATCCTGCCGCACATTGTCGTAGAACCTGCGGATGTCAAATTTGTAGGCATACATCGTGCTTTCCGGGTCTTTTTGCAAATCGGTACGTATGCAGTTCATCAGATCATGAGTGCCACGTCGTTTAATGCTGGCCCCGGTAGTCCGGATATAGCGTTTCTGCAGGTGACGATCCACCACGTTCATTACGGCATATACTGCGATGCGGTCATACATGGATAAAATCTGCAGGATGCGACTTTTGCCATACTCTTTGATTTCCGTCTCATGGTATCCACCAAGTTGAAACGAACCGTTTTCAATGGCAGCAGTAAGTTTGGATATAACTTCCTCCCTATGTGCAAGTAGCTTTTTCCCTTGGATTGATTCCTTACGATCCGTTCCGCGCAGTACGGCATCGAATGCCTCCGACATATTGGAGTATTCGATGATTTCCTCTATGATGTATCCTTCCCTGCGCATACGGTTCTGCTGTTGGTTAGTAAAAACAGAAGATAAGGGCCTTCCTTTCCCCGGGTCTGACTTCTTCGAACTGATAACAGCCTACCAAACTCCACCCGACGCGTGATTTTTCAGCTTTCCACCCTAATGGGTGCTGTTGCTGTGGCTTGCTTCCCTCGGCACCGCTTCGGGGACACGTCCCCGGTGCTGTACGCCGATTAATTAGATTTCCAGACGCGAGCCGATATTCGCATTCGTATTCGAAGCATCGTTATTCGCATTCGCATTCGACACACCGCCATTCGCGTTCGCATTGTTGTACCCGCGATAGACCACACGGACTATCGGGAAGCTCCACCGGGTACAAAGTTACTGATTTAACAGGCAAAATGAGCTAAAGCATTACACTATCCACCAAAATAGGGCAGACAATATGCCGCCGATGACGGTAAGAGACCAGTCTATCCAGTCCCAAAGTCCGCCTTTCAGTTTGTCTTTGAGCTCCAGACAGGAGGCAGCGATAATGGATGCATACAGAGCCGTCCACGGATTGAGGGCGGCAAATCCTACAAGAAGACCGCCAATAAGGTGCTTATAGCGGTTGCTTTGTTTGAGAAATTCGATAATTTTGTTCATAACGAGTTGTTTTTGAAAATTGTTTTGTATATTTGCAGTGCGTAGAAATACGAAGGGACAGGGTCGCAAGACCGTGTACCGCCCCGAGGTCAGTTTTTACTGGCCTCTTTTTTGTACCTCTTTAAGCACTTTTTCGTCCGCTATGTAGAAGAATATATGTCCTTCACATTTTCTTCTTGCTTCTGTAATAGCTTTATAAAACTGAATGTCATGCGATGGTATTTCAAAAATCACGGCTTCACCTCCTTGTTTTGTAAGTGCTTTTTTGGCATATTTTACAATGTTGCCAGCACCGCCTTCAATACATTTCAAATCAGCTTTTATTCCGTCTATGGTAATGTCGTATGTCTGCCCTTCCGGTCTGTTGACTCCTTGAAGATATTCCACGTCATGACCATTGTCTGCAATAATTTTGCACATACGCATTTCTTTGTTGAATTTCAGGCGTTCCGCTTTGCTGGGTTCTGATTCATGGATTCGTTCCCATTGGGTTACTACAAATCCGTTATCATCCGGAGAAATATAGGTTCTTTCCCATTCGTTTTCGGAGTACGATTGAATTCTGTCCGCAGCCCCATTCCTGTTTTGAATAGAACGGATGAACTGGCATGCCTCGCAGAGTTCATTGTCAGGAATAGGATTCTTTGCCAGCTTCAGTTTTCCTTTCGCTATATCGCAATCCTTACACCGCTTGATGGTGTATGGGTTATAGTCGGGCATCGTCTTTTGCTCCATGCCTGCATTGAACCGGAACATACCTTTCTTGTCAAGTTCCAAAGCTGACTCCCCTCTTGCCATAGCCTCTTCATGATCCGTAACCGGATACTTGGATTTGCGTACCTGGACTACGGAACAGCGGCAGCCCCATCCGTTAGGCGGATAGAATTCTGCCCAGAACGGATCTGAAGCCGGGAGTGTAATGCCGGCCATCTCCGCATGGGTGGGACGTACCTTTGCATCCCCGGCCGTGCGGTACTGCAGATAATAGCGGTCACCGTCCTGCATGAACCGTTCCCATTTGGCCGCCATTTCAGCCGAAGCCTGTACAAAGTTGAATTCAGCCCGTAGATAGTTTGAATTGTATGTTTCGTCGATCTTCCGGACATCATTCAAAAAGCGTTCGAACGTCTTTCTATTGCCATTCTCATCCAATAAGGAGGGAAAGGCTTCATTCAGTTCATGAAAGGTCTTCAGCCCGGAGAATACATAGTTGGAGCGCTCCAGCCGTTTGCGCATAGCCTCGGACATTTCCACCTGCCGGAATGATCCGTTCAGGACGGAAGAGTGAGTCTCTATAAAATCCTGCGCTTCTTCGGATGCCAGAATACCTATTTCAAGGCTTGCCCCTTCCTGCCGGAACAGTACCTTCATCATGCGGTCGAACTTTTCACGTACCAGGTCAACCGGTGTGCATATATCTTTCCCGGATGCATACTGCAGCAAGGCTTTTGCTATTCCTTCATTCTGTTCCGGATTATGCAGATTGGAATATGACAGCAGTTCTTTGGAGAATGTTTTCCCCCTGAGTGTTGCGCTGATCAGCTCGGCTTCAAACTCGGCCCGGTTCTCCAGGGCATATCTGGACAGTTCCTTTTCGATAAGTTCCCTGTTCACCTTTTCCATGTTCCACTGGTGCTCTACCATGTTGTAAGCTTTGGGCTCCAGCAGCGCATCGATGTGGTGACCCAGTTCATGAAGGAATGTGTTATCCTGTGCACCTGAGCGGTACTGCATTTTCTTTTCCTTGTACGATTTGTAGTCTCGTTCACGGAGTTCGTTGAAATACAGAATACCATCATCACCCTCGAACATGGGTGCCCGGTATTCTGCCCCGGAAGTTTTTCCTCCTTTCTTTTTAAGCAGTCTGGGAAGCTTGATGCCATGTTCCAAGATAATACGGGCTGCATCTTCCGCATCTTTTCTGGCTTCTTTGTTCTTGATTATTGAAGCCCATTCCTTGGCCATTTTTTCGATGTCCTCCGTTTTTCCCGCCTGCAGGATGGTTTTTCTGTTTTCCAACAACCGGGAATATCGCTGGTGCAGCCCCGAATAATCATCGGGGCTCAGTCGAAAAAACGGGACAGCGTTTCAGCCGGTTTGCCGTCTTTTTTCTTTTTCGGATCTGTCGGGTCCGGCTCTTCCTTTGGCTCCTTTTCCTCACACGGAATGCCGTATTTTTCCTCAAAGTACTGTGGCTTTACCTTGTAGTGCTGGAGTACCATTTCTTCGTAGGCTTTCTGCTGTTCGGGTGTGTAGTCAATGGAGTAGTCCCAATCAAAGCGCAGCCCTTTGACAGGGAACCCGTGGCGCACCATGCGCGGAATGAGTTGGTTGTTCACTATATCCCGAAGCATATCACAGTCGCTTTCCACAAGGTTCTGGAACACTTCAAGGTGCGTTTCAGACTGTGACAGGCTGGAGCCGTCTTCAATGGTCATCGTCTGCCCGATGATAAGCTTTGACAGTTCGGAGTTGGCCCGATCGATGCGCTTGTCATAGACATTGAATGCATCTCCCTTGCCGCTTTCCACAAATTCGATTTCGGTTTCCATTCCTGCCACCATGGAGAGGGCGGTTCCGGCTTCACGCAGCATCTTGTCGAGACGGTCAATCTCTTTCTGATCGCGCGAAGTGGTACGTGCTATACGCATGGGCATCCCGAATATTTCCCCGAAGGTGTCCCAAAAGGCCAGCATGTTCTTTTTTGGAATAGTCTGTGAAGCAGCCTTGAGATACAGCCCGAGGTCGTCAGGTCTGCCGGCCTCAATGAGCCAGTCGGAAAAAGGAGGCTGGCGGTAATCTATACCGGTAGTCCAGTCCTGTCCGAGGTCGGTTATGACACGTCCGTACTCAGGAATGACATGCTTGCGCGGAATAAGCTTCACATCCGAATAACAGATGCAGCCGTCGCCGTCAGTGCAAAGGTCGCCCAATTCGATGAGCGAGTGCCCCCAGTAGATTGAATCAAGGGCATAGCGCATGAGCTGCTTGAACCAGGACTGGTCAAAGAAATGAACCGCTTCCTCGTTCTCATCCCCTTTCATATCCACGATTTTGAACGAACGTGCCATGACAAAACCTCTGCGCTGCTCCACACACCCGGAGAGGTGAAGGTCTATTTCCGCGTCCCGGTAGATGTCGTACAGGCGCTGGCGGCTGGGGCTGTCCACATTGATGGCATACTGCCAGGCATCGCGCCAGTTCTTGATGTCCTTCCGGGTGAGTGCATCGGTGGTGCGTTGCAGGTCGATGACCATTTTCTGCACCCGCTTGATGTCTTTCCCCTTGGTCAGATTAAAATTGCCGTATGGCGTTTGTAGTACGTTTTTCGGTTTATTGGAAAACATACCGCTGAAAAAGTCTTTAATATCCATAGTCCTACCAGTTATGATGAAGCTGCTTCTGACAGCTGTAAACAAATGAATTTCCGGACGGAAGCCCATCCTCTCCGACAGCCAGGGGCAAATCAGGGACAATTTTTCCAGCTTGTACGCCTTCAAGCCACTTGATGGCCCGTTCATATCGTTCCTTGCGTATCTCGCTTCCCATCTTTTGCGGCATGGCTGCACTCATGTGGTAAAGTGAAATGTCGCAGGTGTACATGACAATGAGCCGGTTCCGATGTTCATCCTGTGCAGAGAAAATGGCCGTACAGTCGTATTTCGGCCGTAGATAACCGGCAATTTCTTCCCGGGCTTCCGCTTCTGCATTGGTACGGTTTTCCGGGCTTACCTGAGAAATAACCTTCAATGCGTTGTCGCCGATGACAACTTTGTAATCTTCTTCTGTAATGAACATGACCTTATTATTTAGTGATGAACAATGCCATTTTTTCTATATCCCGGATAGTGGTTCCCTTGCGGAAACGGTGGCGGTGAATCAGTTCGCAGATATTCCTTTTGGGGACAACTTTCAGTTTGCCGCCCATATACAGGACGTAGTATTTTCTTCCGTAGAGCTTGGCATACTTGCAAGCACGGGCAACGGCACGTTTATAGCGCCATGCAAAAATCATTCTTTTAATCAGCTGTATCATGTTACCATATATTTTTGGCGGTCGGCCTTTTGCCGAACACCGGTTGAAAACTCTCCTGTCTTGAATTGCGCTGCAGCATCCAGATGGCTCCCTCGTCGGCATCCGGTGCATCATCGTGAATACGGCTGCCACGCTCCAGAGCCAAGGTCTGTTCGATGCCGGTCTGCATATCCGGCGATTCTTTCAACTTCTCATTGTAGAATACGAAACCGCGTTCCCATAATGGTGAGACCGCTTCGATGCGCTGGAGCTTGTCCGGCTTCTTTCGTTTGTCCGGCATGATGGGCAGTTGGTATCCACGCAGATTTCCTTCTGCCTCAAACTCATCCAGAATGACATCCTGCATGAAGTTCGCTTCCATAAAGAACTGGACGGCTGCCGTATCGCGTGTACGCTCGTAGAGGTCGTAAAGCCACCGTACCATTCCGGAAACGGTATCCTGCCGGACGTAACAGTCTATAAGGTGCAGTTCCTTCCCAATCTTGCCCCAAAGGCGGCAAGCCTTGTAGTCGTTTGAAGTGGTCGATTTGAAAGAGGGGTCGGTATAGCAGACCAGCATTTCATACTTGGACAGCCTGGGCAGTTTCTTGTAACGAATCCAGTCTGCCCGAAAAATAGTGCCGTCCACGATGGGGTTGTGCATCATCTCCTTTTCCCATGCCCGGTAGCCTACGAAATCCTTGTATTCCTGCGCTTCTTCTTTGGTCCATTTTTCGCGCCATACCGGTTCACCGTTCCTGTCTATGGCCTTGATGACGGATACATGTACCCCTTTTGTCTTGGTGAGATTGGCCAGCACCGAGTTTTTAGAAATGAGGTTCCCGACCATGATAAAACGTCCCCGACCCACATCCAGTGCACCAAAAAGGGCTTCTTTCACCCAGTCTGTAATGTCATGCACCCGTTTCTCATTGCGGCACAGTTCGTCGTCATCCAAGTCATCGATGACGATGTAGTCCGGACGTGCTTCCCGGTCGCGCAGACCACGCGGAGACTGTCCGCGTCCGCAAGCCAGGAATTTCACCCCGTTGGCTGCCTTGAACTCCCCATCCTGCCAGGAGGCATTTCCCTGCTGCTTGCCGAAATCGGCAATGATGCGCTGGTTATGCTCCAGTTCTGCCTGAATATCTCCCAGCAGACGCGTGGCTGAATCTTCGCTTTTGCCGACCACCACCATGAAGTTGATGAGGCGCTTGGGCTGGAACATCAGCCACAGCGGAACAAAAATGTCCATGTGTGTGGACTTGGCATGGCCACGCGGCCACATGAATACTGCCTTCAGGTTGGGTGTACCTTTTACTTTAGCCGCTGCCGCATTGTGGAACGGTGCATTGTGGATGGTGCGTATGACTTCCCCGGTGGTTTTGTCACGCAAGGTGAGGAAGTGGGGAAAGTAATATTCACAGAACGCGGCATAGTTACCCTGCAGCCGCAGAATACGCCTGTCCTTTTGTGCCGGTGTCTCGTTGGCAAGCAAAGCCGTATCCGTGATGGACTGTACTCTTTTACAGTGTTCCTTCCACTGTTCGTATGCCTGTTTCTTTTCCGCTGCTGTTGCCATAGCTGTTTTATTTTATGCCCATCTGTTCGGTGATATACAGATCCTGGTACTTGTTGATTGCCCTGACCAGTTCCGGAGTCACTTCCGGGTCGATGGTTGAACGGTATTCAATCCATTTGGAGAATGCCATGAATACTTCAATGACATCCACTACATTGGCCTTCTTGTCTAACTTTTCGATCACCGCTGAAAGTTTGGCCAGTTTGTCCCCGAGACCGGCTACAAGTGCAGGGTCGTTTGATTCGTTGACTTGAGTAATGAGTGTATCAATGGTGAGCAGGAGTTTGTTTACCAGTTCCGGCCGGGTGACGTTCTTTGCCGCCCTTGCTTCTTTCCATCCGTCAGCCGTGCACCATTTTGATATGGTGACGCGTGATACGTCCACTTTCTCCGCAATTTCGGTCTGCTCCATGCCGGAAAGGAACAGTGAGCGTGCAAGAGATTTTTTCTTTTCGATTTCTGCCTTTGTCATATAATAAAGAATATAGGGTTAAAGGCAGGCTTCGGAGTCCCTTGCACCTGCCCGATTTATTCGCAAAGTTGTCCGCTTATCAGCTTGCAGCCAAAATAATGTGCAACGGTTTCATAGAAGTGTGCAACCATTGCACACTTTTTTGGCTTCCCGGTAAGTGCTCTGTAATATTGCAGCGCCAATGCATAAAGGCGTGGCATGAGAAAATGAGTAAACGTGTAAGAATTTCAAACGACAGCCTGAACAGCTACGGAAGCCGTGTGCTGACATCGGGCATGAGTGTGGAGCAGTATTGCCGAAACCCGGTACTGCTGTACATGCACCAACGCGGGAACGTGATTGGCTATGTGAAGGACCTTCGGGTGGAAGATGGTGAGGTAACCGGGGAACTGGTGTTTGACGAAGCAACCGACCTCAGTAAAAGATGCAAGAAACAGTTTGAATTCGGCAGCCTGAGAATGGTGAGTGCCGGAATAGATATTCTGGAACTGAGTGACCAGCCCGAACATTTGCTGCAAGGGCAGACCAGCCCGACAATAACCAAAAGCAAACTGTATGAGGTATCACTGGTGGACGTAGGTTCCAATGATGATGCCATCGTACTGATGAAGGATGGGAAGCAAATCACATTGGGAAAGGATGGTGATTGTCCTTTGCCACTAATTAATAACCAAAAAACAACAGAAGAAATGGAACTGAAACTTTTGGCCCTTCAATTGGGGCTGCCGGAAACGGCAACGGAGGCTGATGTTAATCGAGCCTTAAATGAACTGAAAGCAGCCAAGGCAGAGAATGATTCCCTGAAACAAGAAAACGAGAAGCTGACTTTGGCCCGTATTACCGGTCTTGTGGAAAAGGCAGTGGTGGAAAAACGTTTGGGAGAAGACAAGAAGACACAGTTTATCGAACTTGGCAAGAAGGTCGGTGCCGATGAACTGAAGAATGTGCTTGATGCCATGCAGCCCCAGGTGAAGCTGTCGGCAGTTTTGACAAACGTAAATGGTCGTGTTTCAGCACTACCCACTACATACGCAAAGTTAAGTGAAGTACCTGGCGATGCGCTATTGGAACTGCGAGAACAAAATCCGGATGAGTACAAGCGATTGTATAAGGCAGAATACGGATTTGAGTGTGAACTTTAAAAAAAAGAAAAGTATGATGAAGCATGTAACAATGATTATTATGGCACTGTTGTTCAATTCGCTGACCGGTGCCGTTTTTGCCTCTATTCTGGGAGTTGCCCCTATAGCAGGCGCTATTGGAATGAATGCAGTGGGTATGTTGGTAGGATATACGCCGGATACTGCTTCTATTCTTCGTGCTGGAGTGTTAAAAGAAGTCTGGACTGGTGAATTGGTTAAAGCTCTTCGTGCTGGACTGGAAGGGAGCTGGTTGGATGGGATACCTGATCAAAGTTCTATCGTTGAAAATGATGTGATACACTTGGTAGATGTTGGCGTTGACCCTGAAGTATTGGTGAATAATACGACTTATCCGATTGAAATCCAAGAATTGGATGACAAAGATATTGCCATTAAACTGGATAAATTCCAGACCAAAGTAACTCCTATAACAGATGATGAACTGTATGCCATCAGCTATGATAAAATGCAGCGTGTCAAAGAGAGCCACTCAAATTCTATAAATGATGCGAAATTTGCGAAAGCAGCCCATAGCTTCTGTGCAAAGAACAATACGGCTACTACTCCTGTGTTAAAGACAACAGGACCCAAAGTAGAAGGGACTAATCGTCTTCGTCTGATCCCGAATGATCTTGTGGCATTAAAAGCAACTTTGGATAACTTGATGGTACCTGCAGACAACCGCCGTCTGGTATTGTGTACAGACCATGTTAATGACCTGTTGCTTGTAGATCAGAGTTTCAAAGAACAGTACAACATCGACCGCAATACAGGTAAAATCGGAAAACTGTATGGATTTGACATCTATGAGTATGCCAATAACCCAATCTACACGACTGCCGGTACAAAAAAAGCATTGGCAGCAAAGCCGGAAACTGGGGAATTCCAATGTTCTTTTGCTTTCTATACAAAGCGTGTATTCAAGGCTACCGGGAGCACCCGCATGTATTTTAGTGAAGCTTCTACTGATCCGCAACACCAGCGTAATTTAATTAACTACCGTCATTATTTCATTGCTATGCCAAAGAAAGAGGATGCCGGTGCTGTAATGATGAGTAGCTATCAAGCATAAAAGATATGGGAAAGTTGAAGTATTTGGTAATTCACTGTACGGCAACTCCGGAGGGGCGTGAGGTATCATCGGCGGACATCCGCAAATGGCATACTTCTCCGGTTGCCCAGGGAGGAAGAGGATGGAAGCAGGTTGGCTATACCGACCTGTTCCACCTGAACGGAGGCGTGGAACGTCTGGTAGAAAACAATGAGGATGCACAGGTGGACCCTTGGGAAGTGACCAACGGAGCCAAGGGATATAACAGTGTAAGCCGTCACATCGTGTATGCCGGAGGCGTGGAAAAAGACGGTAAGACCCCGAAAGACACCCGCACCGGCTGTCAGAAAAAGGCACTGGAGAAGTATGTGAAGGATTTTCACCGGAAATTTCCTGATGTACGCATTGTAGGACACAACGAACTGGCAGCGAAAGCCTGTCCGAGTTTTGATGTGCAGGAATGGTTGAAAGAAATAGGTATTAATCAATAATAAAACCGGGTGGTATGGACTTGAGCGAATTTATGAACATTATCCTTGGCGGCGGCCTGGTTGGTACGGTGGCGACCATTGGCTCCTTGCGGGCTACTGTGAGAAAAGCGAAAGCGGAAGCGATGAAGGCCGAGGCCGGTGCTGAAGCTATGCGCATAGATAACGCTGAACATGCCACCCGTATTTTGATGGAAAATATTGTAAAACCTCTAAAAGATGAATTTTGTGAAACAAAGAAGGAACTGGCCCGCAATACGCGCGAGATGGCCCGTCTTAGAAAAGCTATTGATACTGCCGGGAACTGTCCTCATCGCGACGATTGCCCTGTGCTTGATAGGTTGCGCGAGCCACCGAAAGAGCATGAACCGGGAAGTCCGGACGGAAACGGCAAGCGCCGACAGCGCGAGCGGAAGCCGACGGGCGGGACTGATGATGGCGGGGATACCGGCGAGTGCGGTGAAGCTGACCATACCGGCGGACAGCCTCCGTAAGCTTCCTGAAGGTGCCGTGTACCGTGGCAAGAGTGGACAGGCCAATCTGATTGTAGGAACTGACGGTAGCGGTAACCTTGTGGCCGAAGCCTCGTGTGACAGCCTGCAACAGTTGGTGCTGTGGTATGAAGAAGAGCTGACACGCATCCGAAGTGAGACCAATAGTGAAACTTCGAATGACGTTCAAATGGAAGAAAAACGCCCTCCGAACCGGATGCGGACGTTTATCACAGGTGTATTGGCCGGCTTATTGGCCGGTGTGTTATTAACCCTCAAAGTAAAGAGACAATGAACAAGAATTTTATTTATGGCATAGCCAGCGTGAAGTTTGGCGACAAACTTGTGGGCTACATTGAGAAAGGCAGCTGGGACTGGGGCGGCCAGAAGCCGGAGAGCGTGGACATTGAGGCTGAACAAGTGCCGGATGCCCCGGTGCTTACCCTGCTGCAGAAGAACGGCACGATCAGCCCCACGTTTAACCTGATTCAGTTGGACTACAAGAACCTGAAGGCGGTGCTTGGCGGCAAGCTGGCTCCGAATGATGAAACACCCACTTCGTGGGAGGCACCGGAGGAATTGATCCAGTTATCGGGCAAGTGGGAAATCAAGTTTGTGAGCGGTCAGACGATGACGATACCCAACGGCGTGATTTTGGCCAACCTGGGCGGCAAGCTGACGCTGACGGAAGTGTCGAAGGTGGAATGCGAGCTGAAGATCAACAAACCAACGGAAGGCGGTTCCCCGTATAAGATTGCGGATTCTGCAGGCTAAATTTAAGCGGAAATGGACAAACGATTGGAACAACTGATAGAAATGGAGTGTGCGGATGCGCTGCTGGACAGCGGCGTGTCCGTTCCTCTTAAAAGGTGGAAGCTCACCTGGCTGAAACGCCCATTGGAGGTGCGTGTGACGATGAAGCGTCCGAGACTGCGCGGGCAGATTCTGCTGGCGAGGGAATACCTGAAGATGGGGGTAGAACCCGGGTGGCAGCCGAAGGACAAGACCGAGGAACTGGCCTTTGTTGCGGAACATGGCAAGGCTGTGAGCCGTCTGCTGGCCTATACGGTGTGCCGTGGCTATGTGTCGCGACATGTAGGCATCGGTGTGACGGCGTGGGTGCTTCGGAACTTTGTCGATTGGCGCTATCTGACGGCCCTGTTCAGGACATTTGAGCGCCTGATGGGCACGAAGGATTTTATGCGTATTATCAGCTCGGCGGCACGGGCGAACCCGATGAGTCCGAGACTGAGCCAGGCAAGGAAGGGGAGTTAAGGACCCGTTATGAAGGTTCCCATAGCCCTTTCGGCTTCGTGTATCAGATAGCGAGCGCGACCGGCTGGAGTGTGGATTACATTCTGGACGGTGTGAACTACCAGACATTGATACTGATGCTGAGCGACGCTCCGCGATATGTTCGGCAGAAGGGAGGCAGCGGTAAGTGTGACAGCCACCCGGAGCGCAGCGCTGAGGATGAAGCGAACGATATAGTAGGATTTTATCAAAGCAAACTGGAATGAGTAAACCTGTAGAAGTTGAATTTTTGATGAAGGATAACCTTACGCCCGGCATGAATAAAGCCGAGCGTGAGGCACTGGAACTGCGTAATACCGTCAGACTGTTGGAGGCTGAACTGGAAAGGCTGCGCCTTGCCGGTGAGACGGCTTCCCCAAATCTGGACCAGAGTGCCAATATCGCGCAGATCCATGCACTGGAGAAGCAGCTTGAGGAATTGCGCGCCCAGTTGAAAATGTTGCAAAACGAATCGGAATCTGTACAGGTCACTCCTGCAGATATACCTAATGCACAGCGCCAGTTCAACGGACTTCATAACAGCATCCAGCAGATGGCTCGTGAAATGCCTTCCTTGGCCATGGGACCGCAGATGTTCTTCATGGCCATATCCAACAACCTGCCGATTTTTACGGACGAACTGGCCCGTGCCCGCAAGGAATACGATGAGCTGCAGAAGTCCGGCAAGAAAGGCACACCGGTATGGAAGCAGGTTCTTTCCTCACTTTTTTCCTGGCAGACGGCCATGACCACCGGCATCATGCTGCTGGTAATGTATGGTGACGAAATCTGGGATTGGACGAAAGACCTGTTCAGCGCCAAAAAAGGCGTGGATGAATTCAACATATCGCTGAAGGAAATGACCGAAATAGAGAAGGACGGCCGTGCCCAGATGGTGCGTACCCGCTTTGAGCTGAAATCGGTTATCAATGAAATAAAGAACTTCACCGGAAGCAAGGAACAGGAAAAGGCCAAGGTGGAGGAACTGAACCGCAAGTACGGGGAATCTTTCGGGTATTATAAAACACTTTCTGAATGGTATGATACCCTTATCCAAAAGAGCGAGGACTATGTACAGGTTCTGCTGCACCAGGCCAATGTCCAAAATCTTGTAAAAAAAGCTGCAGAAGCCGATGAAGAGGTGAATAAAATCAAGGCACAGAAACCGGAAGAGGCAGAAAGCGCCATGGGCTTTTTCGGGAAATGGGGACAATATATCATACAG
The DNA here is from genome assembly GCF_018289135.1 of Bacteroides xylanisolvens. Classification (NCBI taxonomy): domain Bacteria; kingdom Pseudomonadati; phylum Bacteroidota; class Bacteroidia; order Bacteroidales; family Bacteroidaceae; genus Bacteroides; species Bacteroides xylanisolvens. Next base: position 4,335,685 of record NZ_CP072216.1, on the reverse strand, counting down.
TCCAACATGGCAGAATCCGGGCAGTTCTATGACGCACAGGCTGCCATTAAGAAACATGATCAGGAAGCTTATGACATACTGTTGAAAAATGCCGAAAACAAACGAGACGGTTATCTGAAAAAAGCGGAGGAAGAGGTAAAAAAAGCCGCAGAAGCATCCAAGAAAGGAAATATCGGCGGGCATATCGACCCCAAACAGCCCGGAAAGAATCCGGAAGCGGAAGCCAAGCAAAGGCTTGCCACAGAGCGCAGGCTGGCGAAGGATCTTGCTGCCCTGCAGGCTGAAAACCGGAAGGAAGAGATAGACCGTATGAAAGACGGCACCGAGAAGAAACTGGCGCAAATCGAATATGACTATAACGCGAGAAAAGAAGAAATTAACCGGCAGGAAGCCGACTGGAAGCGTGAGAACAAGGAAGCCGGCATATCCCCCGGAGATAACGGACTTACCCGTGAGCAACAGGATGCACTTGAAAAAGCCCGTGCCTCAAACACCGAGTCCCGGAAAAAAGCGGAGACGGACGTGTACAGGGAAGAGGCGGAAGCCATGCGTGACTATCTGAAGGAATACGGTACCTTCCAGCAGCAGAAACTGGCCATCACTGAAGAATATGCCGAGAAAATCCGCAAGGCACAGTCCCAGGGAGAAAGGCTGACTTTGGAGAAGCAGCGTGATGCGGCTGTGCACAAAGTGGACATGGAAGCCCTTACCCAGAAGATAGACTGGGGAGCAGCGTTCGGGGATTTGACCGGTCTGCTTGCAGACCAGATGAAGAACCTGCTTGGCGAGCTTAAACAGTATGTCAAGACAGATGAGTTCAAGAAAACGGGAGCCGCAGACCAGCAGGTCGTTTACGATGCCATTGAACGTATTCAAAGCATGCTCCCCGGTGGCAACGGGACATTGGATTTTGCCCGGCTGCAAACGCAGATGCACGCTTTGGGGGATGCCGTAACACGCGTGCAAAATGCGGAACTGCAGCAGGAAGCGGCATTCGCCCGGTTAAAAGCGGCGCAGACCGATTACAACAAGGCTCTTGAAAGCGGTAACCAGGCAGAAATAGAACGTACCAAAATCGCTCTTCAAACGGCCCAATCGTCCAGCGTTTCAGCTGACGAAGAATACCTGAACGCCACCTCTGAAATGAAGGCGCTTGCCGGGGAGGTGAAAAGTGCCTCTCGGGACACGGTTGACGGGTTGAACATGGTATCCGACGGGTTGCACGGCTTTGCGAGCGGAACCTTGCAGGGATCATTTGAAGGAATCCAGAACATGCTTACCGGTCTTTCAAAACTGAATATCGGAGGCAAGGTCGGTGATGCCATCAGTCAGATGTCCGAGACCCTGTCAAGTGCCGGAGTCATCGGGCAGATCATATCGGCCATTCTCTCCATACTGGATTTGCTGAAAGACGGTATCGGCCCGATTATCTCATCATTGATAGACACCATTTTCAATGCGATAACCGGAATACTCGACAATATCCTCAGCGGAGACCTGTTCAAACAGATAGGCAGTTCCCTTGTGAAAGGTATCGGGGGATTGCTGAATACGGTGTCTTTCGGAGGTTTCAACAAACTGTTCGGCATCGGCGGAAACGCCAGGGAAGTGCAGGCGGCTATTGACCGTCTTACGGACCGGAACGAGAAACTGCAGACTTCCATCGAAGACCTGACCGATACCATCAAGGCAAGTAAGGGGACAAAATCGGTGGAAGCTTACCGGGATGCTTACAAATACCAGAAAGAGACGAATGCAAACTATCTGCAGATAGCGCAGGAACAGGCACGCTACAGCGGTAGCCACCACAGCTGGAACTACTACTGGGGCGGTTTCAACCAGGCACAGATAGACAAACTGAGTGGACAGATTGGCCGACAGTGGGACGGGAACCTGTGGAGCCTGAGCCCGGAGGAGATGAAGGCGCTGCGCAGCAACGTGGACATGTGGACGCAGATACAGAATACCGGTAAGGGCGGCTATGGCGGGCGACTGACCGAGAAACTGGATGACTACATAGACCAGGCCGGCAAGCTGGAGGAGCTGACCGACCAGCTGTATGAAGGTCTGACCGGTATTTCATTCGACGGGATGTACAGCAGCTTCATCGACAACCTGATGAAAATGGAGTACGGTGCCAAGGATGCGGCGGAGGATATATCCGAGTACTTCATGCGGGCGATGCTAAGCAACAAGATCGGTGAGATGTACAGCGAAAAACTGAAAGGCTGGTGGGAGAAGTTCGGCAAGGCCATGGAGGACAACGAACTGACCGAGGCGGAACGGAACGCGCTGACCGAAGAGTACATGCAGTATGTGGACGAAGCCCTTGCCCTGCGTGACAACCTGGCGGCAGCCACGGGCTACGACAAGACCGAAGCCGGCGGCACCAGCCAGAGTGCGAAAGCGGGCGGCTTTACGGCCATGACGCAGGACCAGGGTACGAAGCTGGAGGGCATGTTTGCCAGCGGGCTGCAGCACTGGAGCAGCATGGACGACCGGCTGGAAAGCGTGGTGGAGAAGATGGACACGGCGGAAGGGCATCTGGCCCGGATAGCCGAGAACACCGGTGTGAGCGCCGGACACCTGGGCGAACTGAAGGAAGTGATAAAGAAAATGATACGTGACGGACTAAAAGTGAAGTGATATGGGCAATATACTGAGCGGACTGGTGCTGGTGAACGGCACGGACATCTGGACGGAATACGGCGTGTTCCTGGTGGAAGACCGGCGCGGCGGCATGGAGAACCTGACGGCCATCCTGACCCCGAGCAAGGCCAAGAAGGATACCGCCGTGGACATACGGGAAGAGGACGGTGAGAAATACTCTGCAGTTCTTAACCCCAAGAACGAGGCGCGGGACGTGACGCTGCACTTTGCCCTGTACAACAAGACCCAGGCAGGCTGGATGAAGCAGTACTTTGCCTTTGTAAATTTCCTGAAGCAGGGAAAGGACGGCTGGCTGGAGATCCGTTTTCCCCAGCTGGACCTGCAACTGCGGGTGAAGTATGCCGACTGCACGAAGTTCACCCCGCTGACCTATCTGTGGAGGGAAGGTGTGCACGCCGGAAAATTCCGGGTAAAGTTCCGGGAACCGAAACCGATTATATAACCATTCAAACGCTATTAGAATATGCTTCTAACGATATATGACAAAGCCGGGACCAAGCGTGCGGATGTGGCCGTAAACGACAGCTCGACGCAAAGCAAGGAGGTACAGGGAGACAATGTACTTTCCCTGTCGTTCAGCTACTATGATTTTCTGCCCCTGGACGTGAACGACTACACGGACTATCTGGGCGAACGGTACTGGCTGACGGAACGCTACACCCCGAAGCAGGTGAACGAGGGCGAATGGGACTATGACCTGAAGCTGTACGGCGTGGAGAGCCTGATCAAGCGGTTCCTGGTGCTGGAGACGACGGACGGGGACACCAACCCTCTGTTTACCCTGACAGCCACGCCCCGCGAGCATGTGGCGATGGTGGTGAAAGCCATCAATGACGGCATGGGCCACACGACCGACTGGAAGGTGGGTACGGTGGAAGGTACGGAGCTGATCACGATAGACTACGAGGGGATGTACTGCGACGAAGCGCTGAAAGCCATCGCGGAAAAGGCAGGCGGCAAGGTGGAATGGTGGATTGAGGGGCAGACGGTGAACGTGTGCCGCTGTGAACACGGGGAAGAAATCGCCCTGGGGTACGGCAAGGGGCTGACCTCGCTGGAAAGAGACACCGGCAACACGGCCAAGTTCTACACCCGCCTGTTCCCGGTAGGTTCGACCCGCAACATCGATGCGGAGAAATACGGCAGCCCGAGGCTGATGCTCCCCGGCGGCAAGAAGTACATCGAGCAGGGCGTGGAGGAATACGGCATCTATGACCATTACGAGCAGGAAGCCTTCAGCGGTATCTACCCCCACCGGGTGGGTACGGTGAGTTCGGTGCGCAGCGAGGAGGTAACGGACGATGGGGGGAAAAAATTCTCTGTATATTATTTCCGGGACGGTGAACTGAACTTTGACCCCAACCTGTACGAGCTGGCCGGCGAGACCAAGCGCGTGTCGTTCCAGACGGGCGACCTGGCCGGACTGGGAGAAAGCGATGACCACTACTTTGAGGTGAACTACGACAGTGCGGCAAGGGAATTTGAACTGATTACCATCTGGCCCTACGATGACGGCACCCAGCTGCCGGGCGGCAAGCTGGTGCCCCGAGCAGGCGACACCTATATTCTGTGGAACATCCGGATGCCGGATGAGTATTACCGGCTGGCAGAAGAGGAGTTTGCGGCAGCGGTAGAGGAATATAACCAAGACCACTGGCTGGACATTGCCGCCTACAAAGCTCCGACAGACCCGGTGTACATGGAGGAGCACGGCATCGACCTGTTTGTGGGCAGACGGGTGAAGCTGGAGAGCCGGAAGTATTTCCCGGAAAAAGGCTACCGGCAGAGCCGTATCACCAAAATCAGCCGCAAGGTGAACGAACCCGGGCAGATGGACATCGAGATAAGCGATGCGCTGCAGGTGGGCAAGTTCGACAAGGTGACGGACAGCATCGGTGCGCTGAAAAGCTATACGAAATCAAAGACGGAAGGCGCTGCCCTTCCGGACATCATACGAAGCTGGGACAAGACGCTGCCCACGGACAACAACCTGTTTTCCGCGCGGCGCAGCCAGAAAGAGTTTCTGAACAAGAACCAGCCGGACACGGCCAAAGAGCCCATCCGCTTCCTGAAGGGTGTGACCTTTGGCGAGGATGCCGGCGGCAAGCCCTGCGGCAGCGTGGACGGTGAGGGCAATGCCGAGTACCTGACTGCTGTGATCCGCGAACTGCTGCGCAGCACGGAGTTTGTGGACGGGCTGACCGGTGAGGGCTGGCAGCTGTGGATTGACCAGCTGACGGGACTGACGAACCTGACAGTGGACAAAGTGACTGCCCGGCAAAGCCTGGTGGCGCTGGAACTGCTGATTGAGCAGGTGCGCAGCGTGTGCGGCCAGCTGGTGGTGTCGGCAGCCAACGGCAAGATCAAGGACGTGGTGAAGCAGGGTGACAACTACCGCATCGTGTTTGAACAGGAATCGGGCTTTGTGGCCCATGACCTGATGCGCTGTGCCGTTACAGGCGGGGCAAAGCTGAAATCCTACTGGGTGGAGGTGGCCTCGGTGATAGCCGGCGGGGTGATGGTTCCGGTGAGCGAGTTTGGCGGGGTGAAGCCGGAGGCAGGCGATGAATGCGTGCTGATGGGCAACACGGAAAACCTGCTCCGGCAGAACCTTATATCCATTGCGGCCACGGAGGACGGACAGCCCCGTGTCGACATTCTGGACGGTGTGAAGGCCAAGAACTTCAACGGCTGCCTGCGCTGCCGGCTGGGCAAGCTGGACGGCATCAGGAGCAGCGCTTTTCCGGCAGACAACCAACCGAAGGGAAACGGCCTGTATGCTGACAACGTGTGGCTGAAGGGTACGTTTGTGCTGATGACCGGTGAGGACATCCTGACGCGGTTTGAGATAACCGAGGGGAAAATCCATTCAGCTGTGGAAGGCTTGCGCAAAGAAATACGCGAAGAACAGAGCTATCTGGACAACAGCAGTTTTGCTGACGGCATGGATAAATGGAAGACGGGCAGCAAGGCTACGCTGTTCACCCTGGGCGGACGCTGGATCTGGGCGAACGGCGGTCCTTACGGAACGAAGCCGGACGGGCATGCCGAGATACGGACCGACGGCAAGGTGCCTTATGCCTATATCCGGAACAGCTATATCATGCAGAAACTGGAGGACTTCCGGCTGGTACCGGAGTACCGGCAGACGAACAGCCAGGGCGAACGGGTGCCCGGCGTGGTGTATCTGTCCTTCAGCTACCGGGTCATCAAAGCCGGAAGGCTGAAAATAGAATTTGTGAACGCCGACAAGACCGGATTTGAGAACTTCAACCTGTTCGGCCATGAAGAAGACCTGCCCGTGGGCGGTGAGAAGATGTTCACTCTGGATGGTCTATGGAACGGAACAGGCGACTTCAAGCTGTCGTTTACGGGCGTGATTTACATATCACTGCTGGTATTCTCTACCAACAAGGCAGACGCACTGGCCTATAAGTACAGGACACTGTTCGAGCAGAGCGACCGGCTGGTGAAGATTTCGGCAGCGGTCTTTGATAAAGATGGTAATGCGCTAAAAGAAACAGGCCTTGTTATAAAGCCTGAAGGTTCCGGTCTGTATGCGCAGGACAATACAGGAAAGATTGCCCTTATCGGGGTAAGCGTGGAGGAAGAGGATGAGTATGGAAATACCGTGAGCAAAATCAAACTGACTGCCGACCATATACAGTTGGAGGGATTGGTAACGGCTAATGGAAACTTCAAAATACTGGAAGACGGCAGCATGGAATGCCGGAATGCATCTGTATATGGAAAAATATTTGTTGAAGACGGAGGAAAGGTAGGAACATTTACAGTTGAAAGGAATTGCATGCTTTGGAGCAACGGGGATGCTGAAATTCGATTGGGGTATGACGGCTATTGGACCGGAGATACCTGCATATATGCCAAGGCAAACAATTTTAGCAATGCAATCATGGGTATTGCTCCATTTGGTGGAGCCGGTATTTATGGAAGTTGCCGTGATAAGCCTACTTACCCTGACAAATTTACATTTTCAGCAGGATATTTCGATGGCGATGTGTTGGTGCATTCCGGAAACATTCTGGTGAGTGGAGGTGTGGTACAAGCTGATAAAATGCTTCCTCAAAATGGCTGGTCTGGGCGATTCAAAGGAAAAACAGTAGAAGTACAGAATGGAATTATCATTAACGTGTCATAAAAATGAATAGTTATGAAGGTGAATTTTAACAAGACGTTTAAGGATTATAGAGGGAATGACCTCATAGTCGGTGGAAAAGTCCAGCTAATGACAGATATTATAGCCCAATGCCTTTTTAATGGGGAAGGTGCTCGATCATCCGGTGATTCTAATAAGGATAGCAGCCGTAAAATCCATTCGTATGAATTGTGCATGCGTCTCATACAGGCAAACGGGGATTTATCCATCAGTGCTGAGGATGCTATACTTATAAAAGAGTCTGTAATCGGGCTAACCCCAGGATGTTATTCACAGATCGTAAAATTGATAGATGAATAGATTTATGGCAGAAATGACGCAAGAAGAAATGGTTCAGGAAGTGCTGGACCGTGTGCTCCAGTCTTCTACCGGTGTGGAGGATCTGGAAACCGTCACCTCGCTGAGCGGTGTGAAATCACTGCCCGGCGAGAAGGACGGAAAGATGGTGAACGTACCCCTGGAGCTGATAGGGAAGCCTGCGAGCGATGCCGCCGCCCGTGCCGAGGCTTCCGCCAAGAAAGCGGAAGGAGCCGTAGCCGGGCTGGAGGAAAAGACCCAGGCCGCCACGGAAGCCGCAACCAAGGCCAACGAAGCGGCAGCCAAGGCAGAAAATGCCGCTGCCAAGGTGGAACAGACTACGGCAGCAGCCGTCGGCGGAGCTACCGCACGCTTTTCCTCATGGATGGAAACAGGCAATGTCTTGCCTGACAAGAGTACCAAGCCGGGCGGCAACGTGGTGTATGTGGCCAGTGCCGGGAAATTTGCCTACCACATGGACTCCACCCTGTACGGGGACTGGGACGTGGCGGGAGTACCCCCTGCCGGCATGTTCATGAATGCGGGCCGGACAGCCATCCTGCCGGACAAGCTTTACCTGCTGGGCGATGCCATATATACCGGAACAGAAGGCCGCCTGAGACTGCTGGCCTACCGGCATGAGGTGATGAGCGAGGAAGCCTATGAGGCACTGCAGGACAAGGATGCGAATACGCTGTATCTGATTTATGAGGAGGAGTAACGATGATAACCAAAGGCGGTAAGGAAATAACGGCTGCGTATGTGGGAAAACGTGCCCTGTCGGCTCTCTATGCCGGTGCAAGGCTGGTATGGTCCGCAATAAGCAGCTGCTTCGGACTTGGCTATTGGAAAGGCGACGAGCCGTGGAACGGATTGGACGCATGGAACGGTAGCAGTAAAACTGATAAATGAATAATAATAAAAGGACAGTATTATGGCAAAAAGGAAAATAAGCGGAATCATCAATGCGACTGAACATCCGATGAATCTTGAAACACCATGGAACCAGAAACAGCCGGACGGCACCTATCATGCCTATGCAGGCGATGACATCGAAGCGTTTCTGAAGAAGGAACTGTCTAACCGTACCCCTACCGAGGAACTGGTGGGCGGCGAGACGAAACCTCCTACATCCGGAACGGTGTTTGATGCAATGGTGGGTACGGTGACGGACGTGGATGTGCAGGACAGCGAGGACGGTACCCAGTACGTGATGACCGTCAAGCAGAAGGACAACCAGGGTGGCGAGAGCTCGAAGGAAGTACGCTTTTCCAAGTACACCGACGATGACAAGGTGGTGGTGAACATTGACCTGACGGACAGCGGTGGAGCGGGACTTCCCTCCCAGCAGTACCTGGCACTGGGAAGCGGCTTTGTGGTGAAATACTCCGTGGGCGTGGGTACTGCCGGTGGTGGTACGGTGGACGGCTACAGCGACCTGAAAGCCCGCGTGATTGTGAAGCGCGGTTCGACCGTGATCAGTGAGTTCCAGGATGCGGAATTTGTGGGTGTGACAGCCGGACAGAGCTACACCTTTGACGCATCGCCCTACCTGAAGGATGCTACCGCCTATACCGTGCAGGTGGAGGCGCAGGCTACCTACCAGGGCGGCACGCTGATGAAGACGGCCACGGCCAAGGTGACCATGGTGGCCATGACGCTGGAGACCACCTACTCGGTGGGCAACGGGCTGGCTGATGGCGGGTACCGGAACGATGTGAACATCCCCTTTACGGCCAAGGGTACGAGCGGCGAGAAGAACATCTACTACCGTGTGAATGGCGGCCAGGCTTTTACCCTCGGTCTTTCGGCCGGCAGCGGGGTGCAGCAGAAGAACGTGACTATCCCGCTGACGCAGATGCAGGAAGGTACGAACGTGGTGGAAGCCTACGCACAGCATGAGAACTCTGGTGTGGTGAGCCAGGTGCATTACATTACGCTGCTGAAGGCAGGCAGCGGTGTGACGGCTTATGCCGGAATGATGTTCAGCCACCGTGCGGCAGGGTTCCAGCGAGAATGGAAACGCCCGGTGCTGGTGGCAGAGCAGTTCACGGCATGGAGCTTTTCGTATGCCGGCTATGACCGCGATGCGTACACGGCCCGCGTGAAAGTGACCCACCAGGGCAGTGCGGTGAAGGAAGACCTGCTGCAGCGCGGCGAGACTGGCAGCTACGGGCGGACGAATGTGAACGTGGAACCGCTGGCCTACCGTGTGTCGTGCGGTGATGCGGTGCTTGAGGTGCAGGTGAACACGACATCGCACCCCGACATTGAAGCTACGCTGGCACCGGATGCGGTGTGTACGTTTGACGCCTTCGGGCGCAGCAACACGGAAAACAACCCGGCAAGCTGGGTGAGCGGTGACAAGCGGATGGAATTCCGGGACGTGCTGTGGAGTGTTAACGAATATGGTGCAGGAAGCGGCTGGCACAAGGACCGCCTGTTGCTGGCCGGGGGTGCTGGCATGACCCTGACGGCCGACGGCGGTTACCGCCCCTTCAACGAGGCGGACAAGCCGGAGGGGTTTGCCATCCGTGACGTGGGAATGACTCTGGAGATAGAATACAGCACGGCGAACGTGACGGACACGAATGCGGAGCTGATTACCTGCCTTGGTCGTCTGTCGAACGGCAACCGGTACGGGTTGATTGTGACTCCGGAAGAGGCCAAGTTCCTGACCGGGGTGGTGACCGAGGCAATGGATGCCGGACAGATTCTGCGCTATGAGGACTCGGTGGGTACGAAATTCCAGCCGGGCACGAATATCCGCATTACCTACGTGTTCTACCCGAACGTGCAGACGAACGAACAGCGCACGCTGATCGGCTTCTATGTCAACGGTGAGGAAAGTGCCGCCTCTAAGTGGCTGGACAAGGTGAACTTCGACATCCTGAGCCAATTGGAGTTCAAGTCGGTGGGTGCGGACCTGAGTGTGAAGAGCGTGCGTATATATGACAAGGCGCTGACATCTGATGAGGTGCTGAACAACTACATCGTGGACCGCAACCATCTTGAAGATGCCGACGGGGAACCTGGCGTGCGTTCGCTGGATGAGGACAACCGTGTGCTGAACGAGGGTGACAAGGTTTCCATAGACAAGCTGATGGGATTGATGAAGAAACGGCATAACTCCATTCTTGTGGTAATCGGTACAGGGTCTGTCGGCAGCGAGGTACCGAGTGAGAGTGATACGCTGAACGTGCTGGATGCACTGGCCCAACTTAATAATAAAAAGGCGAACAAACTGATCCAGGAACTGCGCTTTTACAATGGTGAGAACCGCTCGCTGGACTTTATTGCACGAAACTTCTTCGGACGCATTCAGGGTACGTCTTCCGTAAACTATGCGCGAAAGAACTGGCGTTGGTATTTCCAGAAGACGGCTCCGGGCTATACAGCTACGATGAGCTATGGGGAAATCGACGCAAACGGCAAGCAGAGCAGCCCGACGGCTACGGAAGGAAAGAAGAACCTGTTCCGCCTTCGTACGAACTCAGTAGGGGCGAAACTGGCGTGTCCAAAGTGTGACTTCTCAGACTCATCCATGACCACCAATACCGGTGGTGCCAAATTTATTAACGATGGGATGAAGGAGATGGGTATCCTCACCCCGGCACAGCAGTATGTGGCAGACCACTCGGACACTTGCAAGGATGACATTCGCTCGGCCATTGACGGTTTGCCGTGTGACTTGTTTGTGGCCAAGAGTATCGACGAGGAACTGACGTATTACGGCCAATATAACATGAACAACGAGAAATCAGACTCCTACCCGATATTCGGGCAGGATAAGACGATTGGCGGTGAACAGTGGGGCACCGGTGACACCTTGAACTACCTGCAGGCGAACGGCGATCAGCCTAAGGAATATATCCCTATCTGCATCGAAACACTGAACAATTCGAACGACCTGTGCTTGTTTCACTGGCTTCCCTCAACGGAGCCGGACCATACGGACTTCATGGACTTCAACTTTGACAACGGATTTGAGTTCAACCACCCGAAAGATGTGTTTTGGGCCGATGGCGGTGGTGATGCCGAGGAGGAACCGAACCTGAAGGAGCATCTTGGACAGAATGACAAGTACGATAAGATGTACAAGGCGCTGGACCGCATGATGGGATTCCTTTACCGATGCGTAAAGGAAACACCGGCAGGAAAGAACCTGACATACAACAAGGAAACGCACACCTTCGACGGGGTGGACTATGAGGATGACGGCGACAAGTTCCCGACGGCCAAGTGGGTGAGCCCTACCTTCCAGAAAGAGGCTGACAAGTACTTCAACCTGGCTAATCTGGCGGCTTATTACCTGTATGTGCAGTTCAATCTGGGCGTGGACCAGTTGGCGAAGAATATGCTGCTGCGCACGTGGGACGGTGTGATGTGGTGGATAACCTATTACGACGGGGACTGCCAGTTGGGTAGCGACAACAAGTCGTTCTTGACAGGCAAGTACAACGATAACCGGCAGACAAAGCGCGACGGTGCCTACGTAATGCAGGGCCACAACAGCTGGCTGTGGAACCTGATGCTGGGCAACAAGATGCCTTTCATGGAGGAAATCATGACCAAGGGTGTGAAGGGCGGTACGAGCTTTATGAGTGCATTTTCCATTCAGAAGGCCTTGGACCACTTCGATACGGAGCAGATGAAGCGGTGGTGCTCGCGCTTGTACAATAAGAGCGGACTCTTCAAGTATGTGTACCCGTTCTTGAACGAGATGCCGGTGGGTGCGGACGGTGCTAAACAGACGTATCCGCAGATTTACGGTCTGAAGGGTTCATTGAAAGCGCACCGGAACTACTTCATTCAGCGCCGGTACGACCTGAAGCAGGTGGAGTACGGCTATGTATCTACGCTGGGTGCCCAGTTCTACCAGAGTACGGCATCGCTGGACAAGGCTTATAAGCTGCAGCCGATGCAGTATCGGCTGACTATTCCGTACCGTGTGCAGATTTCTACGTCTAACGGAGTACAGGCAGACAGCGGTGTGGTGGACGGTGATGTACTGCATACGCTGCAGATGACCCGTTCGTTCGGCGAGAATGACCCGCTGACGATTGTCGGTGCAGCTAAAATAAAGGAACTGGTATGGCATGAGGATGCATTCGCAATTGGTTTCAATTTTGGTTTGCTGACGAACCTTGTGAAATTGGACATGAGCGTGGAGAAAGCCAGCGGGTACCGGAACGGTTCGTTCATGGCCTCGACGAACGGGATGCTGCTGCTGGAAGAAGTGAACATGCGGAATAACCAGCTTGCTCGGAACGGGGACAACGGGAACGTGGCCACCCTGGATTTGAGCTGGCAGGGGCGGCTGAAGAAACTGGACGTAAGAGGTACGGGGCTGACACGAGTGAAACTGGCCACCGGTGCGCCCGTTGTGCAGTTATGCCTGCCGGACACGATCGAGGAGCTGTTTCTGGAATATCTGACCAAGCTGCAGGACAGCGGCCTGGTGCTGGAAGGTATCAACAACGTACGCGGCTACCGCTATACGAACTGCCCCGGCATTGACGGGTTTGCCATGCTGGAACGCCTGCATCAGGCCAAACTGAACGGCAGCGGCAAGCTGGAGCGCTTTGTGCTGGAGATAGACCGGGAAGACGACGGAACGCTGCTGAAGAAGTATTTCGATTACGGAACGTACACGCAGACGGGTGCGGTGGATGACCGGCATTCGGGCCTTCGCGGTAAGCTGACGCTGACGAAGTATCTGGCTGACGAGGAACTGGAGAAGTATGCCGCCCGTTATCCGGAACTGACGATCAAGCAGCCGCCTTATACGATGATTGAGTTTGACGACAGTGTGGCCGACGATGCCAATGTTTCGAACCTGGACAACAAGACGGGGTACAAATTCGGCAATACGTACAAAATGAGCGGGCATGTGAATGCTATCCTGTCCAAGCGCCACCGCGTATTGGCCAAGGTGACCAAGATGCCCACGAGCCGGAAGGTGGAGATGGCCGGGCAGCAGGTGGAAGTGAACAACCCGGACGGGGTGATGACCTATTTCCCCCTGCATGACGAAAGTTCGAACTTCTATGCCGATGCGGAGGATATGAACGACTGCACGGTGGCGAAGCTGGACGGCAGCGAGGGTGACTGGATGATGTATGAACCGTTCTACTGGAGCAAGGGTATCAATGACTATCTGAACAACAAGAAGTATGCCTGCTACAGCAGTTATCCGGAGGACGAAATGCCCCCGATTCCGGAGGCGACAGTACTGACGCTGGATGCCATCAAGGAAACGCAGGGCGGCTGGCTGGGTGAACGCAAGATCATGAGCGGAAAGCCCACGCTGAAGGAATCCTATACGACGGACAAGGCCTATTCGGTATGTAAGGTGGACGTAGCCGGTTACAAGCGCGTGCGCTTCCCGAGCGTTCCCGGTACGGGGCTTATCGGCAGTGTGTTTGTGGATGATGCAGGAAACATCCTGAAGAGTATCGTGGTGCCGACCATCGGCTTGAAGTTTGAGGCCGGCATGTATCTGATAGCAGACGTTCCGGAGCGTGCGACCGCTCTGCATTTCTCCATTCTGAACACGGCTGAGTTTGACTGCGTGGTACTGAGCAACAGCGACAAGATAGAGGACATGGAACCGGATTGGGTGCCCAATGAGGAGCATCTGTGTGCCGTTGTGGGCAGTTCTGTAGTGGGCAGCAAGTTGCGCGCCTGCATAACCGGCGGCTCGACCACTGCCAGCATGACGTGGACGGACTTCCACTATTACAGCCAGCAGCGTGGCATGCAGCAGATAGATGCGCTGATGCACAGCCGCATCGCGAACCTGAGCTATGCAAAGTACGGGCGTAGGGACATGCAGGAACAATGCGGTGCCGGTCAGCATAACAATAACCGGACAACGGGTGGAACGGCAGAACACGGGATGACAGACACCATCGGCTACGATGAAGCGTATGCCATCAACAACAAAATCACGAATTCGCTGATTGAAGATCTGGTGCACCAGTTTGCCTGGTATAAGAGCCGTGACGAATACGGACAGGCGACTGTGGTGCAGGTGAACAATATCTGCTGCCTGGGCTATGAGGACATCTACGGCAACAAGTATGACATGATGGACGGCGTGGATCTGCCGCCCGGCAGCGGCAATGTGGGCAAATGGCGCATCTGGATGCCAGACGGCACGGTGCGCTGGGTGCAGGGGAAAAAGGACAGCGGACAGTGGATTTCAGGCGTGGCACACGGCAAGTATATGGACATGGTTCCGGTAGGTAATTTGAATGGATCATCTTCTACCTACTATACCGACATGTACTGGATAAGTACCGCCACAGTCCGTGTGGTCTTTCGCGGGTACTACGATGCGTACGCGGCTGGCGGTGTGTCGGGTGCGAATGCGAATAACGATGCTTCGAGTACGTATGCGCATATCGGCTCGCGTCTGGCCTTCCGCGGCAAAATCGTCCGGGCGCAAAGCGTGGCAGCGTACAAGGCGATACGCGAGGTGGCGTAAGCGCAAAGCGCCAAAGCGTGGAGCGAAGCGACTAAAACGAAAGAACGGGATTCGGATGGTTTCCGAATCCCGTTTAAAAGGTATTCAAATACCGGCGAAGCCGGTCGAATTTTTTTAGAATATTGATAGGGTAGGGGAATACAAAACTAAACTGATTTGAGGGTAGACAACCTCAATTTAACTATGTAAAGATAGTGATTTTTGCTGATATTTGCAAGTGATTTATCTGTTATTTTTAGCTTATGGATGGCCTGCCCAAATGGGATAAAGAGTGCTTTAAATTATACATTTCGTTTTGTGAAATGAACTTTTCGTTTTAAAATGCGCGAACATTTCGATTTGCGGATTATACATTAGTACCTGAAAATAAGTCCGCTTCTCAAGGCAAGAATATGGCGGCGCGTGAATTGATAAAACGGTTGAACCGGGAGTTTGCACGTGAATTGAAGAAAATAACATTCGACAGAACCGGAAAGATTCCGGAAAGACAGAAGATGTTGCCGGATGTTCCTGTTCCGATAGTCGGTGCTTCCGTACCGGAAAAAGAAGCTGATCCGGTTATATCTGTCCCTGTTGTGGTGCCGGAAGTTATTCCTGCTCCTTTGGTTCCGGTTAAGTCCGCCAAACCAGAGAATCAAAAGGCAATTCGGGTTGAATGGTTGGATGGTGTCTTTGTTGAATTTGACAAACTTGCAACTTTAGGAGACAAATCGAGGATACATCTTAAGATTGTGAATACAAATGCTGACGATTGCGAAGTGGACTTATATAGTGGAAATCTGACGGTTATAAACGAAAAAGGTGAAGAATCTCCGATTGTCAGTGTCAAACTGGGTTCTAAGTTCAATGACCGCAGAGTCACTGCGCTCATTGTGCCTGATCTGCCTACGGAGATGGTTATTGAGGTAAGTAAGTTGCAATCTGTGGCACTGCTGCAATTGAAGGATTTCAAAAATAATATAGTGAAGTTGAGAGGCTTGAAATGAATCATATATTAACATTAAAAAAGACTTGAAATGAAAAGAATTAATTTATTGGGAACAGCATTGCTAACCATTGCTGTTATGACAAGTTGCGGTAGTTCAAAACCTGTAACACAAACAGTGCAGCAACCGGCAGTGCAACAGGACGTAGAAATTAATGTTCCTTGTTCGGGACCGGAATTTCAAACGAACAAAGAGTATTTTAGAGCTAGTTCGATGGGACTTTCTACGGATATGTCTATTGCAAAGAAAAAAGCGATGACGGAGGCCCGGGCTGAAATTGCTACTGCTATCAATGCAAAAGTGAAATCGGTAACCGATAGTTATGTTTCCTCTTATCAGCAAGGTGAAAATGATGAAAGCAAAAGTCGTTATCAATCATTGACCCGTACGGTAGTGGAACAGGAATTGAGCGGTACGCGTGTAATTTGTGAAAAAACCATGAAGACTCCTGATGGTAAATACAAAGTATATGTCTCTCTTGAACTGGCAGGAGAGGAAATCATGAATGCTATGGCAAATCGTATTAAGAATGATGACAAATTGCGCATTGACTTTGAATATGAAAAGTTCAAAAAGGTATTTGAAGAAGAAATGAGTAAAAACGCCCAATAATCAGCTTGTTTAGAACACAGAGGATAGTAATGATCTCTTTAATAACTACCCAACTATTTGAAGATTGAATGATGAAACTTAATTTGTCGGATATAAGATATAATTGGGTAGTTATTTTTATTATCCAGTTGCTTTTGTCTCCCGGTATTGATGTGTTTTCACAGGCAATGCCTGTTGATACAGTTTATAACCAATCTTATGACTGGAGACCGGGACAGCGGGAGACTTTGCCGGAATGGGTGTTTGCTTCTCAACGGAAAGGCCGGGTAGTTGGTATATCTGATCCTTGTATGAAATCCGAAGCTGCAAGGATGCTTGCTTTGCAAAGAGCGGCTTATCTGTATTCATTGCAGCAAGGGGTACAATTGAGACTTCTCTCGGACGTTTTTTCCACCATGGAGACTGCCAGTAATACATACGAAGACCAAAGAGACAAAATGCTTGTATTGGGAGTGATCGAACATCCCGTTCAACATGTTTCCTACCGGATTGAGCATGAATATACTTCTATATTTGGAGAGAAATTTCTGGAGGTATCTTTTACTCCATCGAATGATAGTTGCGATTTTTCTTATCATTCCATTAGTGAGTTGATGCTTTTGTTTACGAAAGAAAGGGTTGAGGAAGAAGAGGTGAAATTCAATTTATTGTTGGAATCGGATAGTTGTAGGGAGCAATCAGACCAGTCATGGTTTCAGCTTAAGGGAACACAGTCGTCTCCTCAAATAATTTCATATATGAACGGAGTTGAAATTTGTTCTTCACAAGAAGACTGTTGGTATGAAGATGTCGGTTTCGGAGGTCAGGGCGGACTGGAGAAGATGGATATGAGGAATGCCTTTTGGAATGCCTATATGTCTTCTTTAGTGAAGGCGTTGTTGTTATATCCGTTTTCTGATGTAAATGTCAAGCAGGTGGACGATCGTTTCAATGGCGGCACTGATTCCGGTTGTGGTTTGTATCGGGAGAAGGTTGTCGCTGTCTTGTCTATTTCCCCCTTTATCAAAGATATACGGAATAATAAGCTGTATGTGGATTGGCAGATAACAGAACAACAAAATATAATAAGGAAATGAGGAAAAATAGGATACGAATACTATCTATGGTAGTTTTTTCATTGTGTTTGCCGTTTAGTCTTTTTGCGCAAATAGATAAAGACATGAAGGAGTTTGACGATTTTGTGAAGCAGCAGCAAAAAGAGTTTGATGATTTTGTGAGCGAACAGAATAAGGAATTTGCCGAATTTCTGAAAGAAACCTGGAAAGAGTATGACTTGCAGAAGCCGGTGGCACGTCCTCAAAGGCCGGAGCCTGTAAAACCGGTCAGCTTTGACCATAAGAAGCCGGCAACAAAACCGCAAGAGGTTAAAGTAGGGGAGGTGACACGACTCCCCATTCCGACAGTGACTCCAAGTGCGACATTTTCTCCTTCAAAGGGGAAAACACAGGTTCCGGTTGTACCGGGAGGTAAAGATGTGGCTGTAGAACCGGAAAAGGATTTTGCGGTGCTCCCTGAAATAAAACCGGAAGTGAAGCCTGAAGAAACCGTTCCGGCCAAACGCTCACTTTCCGGTGTAGAGTTTTCGTTCTACAGTAAAGATTGTGTTGTCAATGCTTCATTGAAGAACCGGCTCACTTTAAAAGGGATTGCAGAGAAAGATATTTCTGCCGGATGGGAGACGTTATCGCGTAGCAACTATCAGCCTTTGATAGACGACTGTTTGGCTTTTAAAAAGGATAATGCCCTGAATGACTATGGTTATCTGCTGTTGACGAGGAAAGTGGCTACTGAACTATGTGGAAGTACTCATTCCGATGAAATAGCTCTTATGCAAATGTTTCTCCTTTCTCAATCGGGATATAGGGTTAAGGTGGCGCGTATGGATAACCGCCTTACTTTATTCTATGCTTCGGGTAACATGATTTATGCTACCTGTTTTATTACTTTGAATGGAGTAAACTATTACAGGTTTGATACTACCCCGAATAAAACTAATTCTATTTACACTTACAACCGTGATTTCGCCAATGCGAAGAACCCGGTAAATATGAATATCACTACTCCCCAACCCTTTTCAGGAACTTACGTGGAGAAAACGTTGCAAGCGAAAGCTTATCCATCCGTCAAAGTCTGCTCGAAAGTAAATTCGGGACTTATTTCTTTCTATAAGGATTATCCGCAATGTGACTTTTCTGTCTATGTGGGAGCTCCTGTCAGTCAGGAAGTACAACAGACGGTGCTTCCATCATTGCAAGCTGCCATACAAGGGAAAAAACAATCGGAAGCCGCTAATATACTGATTAATTTCGTGCAGACAGCTTTTGATTATAAGACAGATGGTGACCAGTTTGGTTATGAAAAGCCTTTCTTTGTGGATGAGCTGTTCTACTATCCTTATTCCGATTGCGAAGACCGTGCTGTGTTATACTCTTATTTGGTACGTACTCTTATGGGGCTTGATGTTGTATTGTTGGAATATCCCAATCACATGGCAACAGCGGTCTGTTTTGATGAAAACATTGACGGAGATTATATAACTGTAAGCGGAAAGAAGTACATTATTTGTGATCCTACTTATATCGGAGCTTCTATCGGGCTTGCCATGTCGCAATTTAAGAACGTGGCAGCCAAGGTGTTGAAATATTAATTTTATTATATTATGAAGAATATTAAAAAGTATTTGTGTGCCATTGTAATGATGGTTATTTCGATGACTGCATTTGCGCAGGAAGATGTTTTTAACGGTGACTGGCTAGGAGCAAATAAAGAAGGCGATTTAAAGGTTGCGTTCACATTGAATTGTGATGGTAATTGGCAATTGAATCCTTATAATGAGAATGCCAGATGCAATGGATTTATGGAAGTGAATATGCTGGAACCCGGTGGAAGGGAATCTTTGATGGCAACTTATGAGTTTTACGTCGAGAGTATGAACGGGAATGAACTGACTCTTTCTTTTGTAGGCGGACGTCCGGAGGTTGATGCCGGGATTTCCGGTCAATGCAAAGTCGTTTATAAGGATGATAAGTTGTCGTTTACCGGACTTGATAAAGGCGGAAAAGATGCTGCCTTTAATGGATTGACACTTGTAAAAAGCGGTAGTGGAGCTGATGCAATAGCTGATGCTGCGGCGGATGACGGAGTTCCTTTGGGAGTAAAGATATTGGCTGTTCTCCAACTGATTTTGTATATTGCCGTTGTTTTATTTATTGTGGGGCATATGTTTTTTGTATGGTATAAGGGCGCACGTTATAAAGAGGTTTTTACGGTAGAAGGAATGTTGAATAAACGCCTTGCAGCCGGAATGCCGGAGAAAATGACGGATGAAGAGATAACGGAGGCGTGGAAACTGATGGATGAGGCATTCGCTACTTGGACGGTGATTGAAAAAACAGATGATGATGAATTCAGAAAGCCGACAAAGATGAAGCAAATTAAGAAATCTGTTCTTTTGATTGATCAGGTTATCGGTATGTGTCCTACTGACGCTGATGTCATAGAACGCTTAAACTCATTGACTGATGTGATTAATAGTGGTGAAGAACGTCATTTTGATGGTTCCAGGAAATTAATCTGGTTAGGTGTCATTGTGGGTATCTTGATGTATTGGATGATGGGAGTCGGTATGATGTTTTCTACTTTAATAGCTACCGGTTTGTATGTGGTAGCGAGCAGGACGCCTCAATTCTTAATTGATAAGCGGGCACTTCGTGGCGGTGGAAACATTCATAATGGTATTTTTGCCGGAGTGTTCGGGTTATTGGCAGGAGCGCAGACAGTGCGGACAATATACAAGTTTAATGATGGTCATAAAGAATATTCTGATGATCATTCACAACATTGGATTGCTTTGGCAATCGGACTTGTCGTTTTGTTTGTATTGGCAATGATGATGGCGTTCTGGGCACTTCTGAACTATTTACGTAATTATGTTCTGTACTTTTGATGGATAAAACTAACATGATTGTTAATAATGGATTCGGCAGCATAATTAGGCTATTTATGTTTTGAAGTAGAATTTAGAGTAGTAGGTGTACAGGGGATCGATGAAAATTTGATGACCTGTGCATCTTTTTTTAATTAGTGATACCACAAAATATGATTAAGAATTTGCTAATTCCAATATTAATTTTAATATTTGCATTATAACAATAGTGTCAGTTGAAAACAAAAGATGAAATAATCGCTATTCTCCGGAATTTTAAGGAAGAATTTGGGGAGAGATATGGAATTGAAAAGTTAGGACTTTTTGGTTCTGTGGCTCGTGGTGAGCAGAAAGAGGATAGTGATATTGATATTTGTGTAAAGCTTCAAGATCCGGATTATTTTACTCGAATGGAAATAAAAGAGTCATTAGAAGAGCGTTTTAATGCAAAAGTGGATGTCGTGTCTTTAACCGCAATTATGCGTAGTTTATTTCGCAATCATATAGAGAAAGATGCAATCTATATCTAATGCTGACATATTGGATATGCTTCTTTTTGTAGAAGAGCGTATTAATACAACTATAGAAAGATGTGGTAGTGTCATTTCTGTAAATGATTTCTTAGCTTCTCCTGATAAGATGGATATTTTTGATGCAACTTGTATGCGTTTGCAAACCATAGGTGAGACTGTTAAGAATATAGATAATCTGACTAATCATGAATTATTGATAAATTATGCCGGTACTCCATGGAGGAGCATCATTGGACTGCGCAATATTATTTCTCATGAATATTTATCTATTGACCCCGAAGAAATTTTTAAAATAGTAAAAGTGCATCTGCCTGGATTGCTTCTTGCAATTCAGCAGATCAGGAATGATATTGCTGCTAGTATATGAGACCTTTGTAGCTTTCCTATTTTTTTATTATGCAAACGGTAGTCTTTAGGTGCCACTCCTATCCGCTTTGTAAACTTCTTATAGAAATGTGATCTATTCATAAACCCACTTTGATACATGATTTCTTCAATGGTGAGTGAAGTGGTCACAAGAAGTCTTGATGCAAAATTGATCCGTTGTTCTTTAATGAAGTTTTTGGGTGGGGATAAAATATCTCGTAGAAAATTCTTGGCGACTCCCGATCATAGCTATTTCCCGATTTGTATGGAGGCGATGAAGCTTGGCATCCATGTGTATGTGGAAAAGCCGCTTGTCAGAACTTCCTATGAATGTGAACTGCTGATGCAGGCGGAACAGAAGTACGGTGTTATCACGCAGATGAGTTACCAAGGACATTCTTTCTGTTTATTATTGACCTTAAACTCTCAAAACTTGCAAAATCGTTTCAATCGTTTCACAGAATCTTTCATGTCTTGATTTTTGTTTTAAAAGTATGATTCGGTTTGTTTTCTAACTTCTATATTTGTCAGCAGAAACGAACGACAATGAAACATGGTATCTATATATTGGCTATTCTTATGGTTTTATTAGGCCTTCCAGAAAGTGGGTATGCTTCGATTCCATTTTTCGCTGTTGCGAATGATACAATCCGGCGGGTAATGATATATTTTGATGCGAATGATGCGGGAGTGAATTCATGTTATAAAAGTAATAATCAGGCAATTGCAACTTTGGATTCTTTGCTTTCCGGGAATTTGGGTACGAAATATGTAACTGCGCTTAATGTGAAAACTTTTGTTTCTCCTGATGGCAATGAGTCTTATAATAGAGGTTTGGCTGCCCGAAGAAATGATTCGATAAAGGAATTCTTACAACGGTATAATTCGGATGTTAGTGTTGATAAGATTCATTTTTTTTCAGAGGGAGAGGATTGGTCGGAGTTTCGTAAGTTGGTGGCATCCGACTCCAACTTGCCGGATCGGGAAGAAGTGCTGATGTTGATTGATTATCATAAGAATGATATCGACAAACGGAAGCGACTGTTGCGAAAATTGAATCGGGGAATTGCTTACCGATACATTGTTCACAATATTTTTCCGGAACTGCGGCGATCGGTTATTACGATTGTTGGAGAAACTTCGAAATTAGGTAAAGAGGCTTTTGAACCGGTATCTTCTGTCTTCGGGTTGTTTGTTTCAAATCAGGAAGAGGCGCTTCCGAAAGATCAACCTGATAAGTCTGTGGGAGAAAGTGAAGAAAAACAGGCCTGTGAGGTCGATATATCGGAGACAGAAGGGCCGGTGAAAAGCCAAACTGTACTTGCAGTGAAGAATAATCTGTTATATGATTTGGCATTGGCACCGAATATAGAAGTAGAAATTCCGATAGGTAAGAGGTGGTCTTTGAATACTGAATATAAATGTCCGTGGTGGCTGAATAGTAAACACGATTTCTGCTATCAGCTCCTTTCTGGAGGGATGGAAGGACGTTGTTGGCTGGGAAACCGGCAGAAACGCAACCGACTGACCGGACATTTTATAGGACTTTATGCTGAAGGTGGAATATACGATTTCCAGTTACGTGGAGATGGGTATCAGGGTAAGTACTATGGAGCTGCCGGAGTGACTTATGGATATGCACGGCAATTGGCACGGCATTTTTCTCTAGAGTTCAGTCTTGGCATAGGGTATTTGACAACAGAATATAAGAAATATACTCCTTATGAGGGAGATATTATATGGACAAACAGTGGGCGTTATAACTTTATTGGCCCTACCAAGGCGAAAGTTTCTTTGGTATGGTTGATAACAACAAAGAGATAGGAGGGCGCAATGCGAAATACAAGATACAGGTTTCTTGTGCTTTTGTCCTCGCTGCTGATGCTGACCGGGTGTAGCCGTCGCGATATATTGGATGATTATCCCGTAAGTGGGGTAGATATAAAGCTGGATTGGGATGGAATGACAGATCAACTGCCGGAGGGAGTTCGGGTGATTTTTTATCCGAAGAACGGAGAAGGCAGGAAAGTAGATAAATACCTTTCGGTACGAGGTGGAGAAATGAAAGTTCCTCCGGGACGGTATTCGGTAGTAACTATGGGTTATAACTTTAACTCGGATCGTATACGAATTAGAGGAGAAGAGTCCTATGAATCTATAGAAGCTTATACAGAATATTGCAATGATTTGGGGATTGCAGGAATGGAAAAGATGGTTTGGTCACCCGATTCGTTGTATGTATTGAATATAGATGAGCTGAAAATAGAGAAGAGTGAAGAAGTGCTTCATTTAGACTGGAAGATGGAATCTGTAGTGAAGAAATATTTTTTTGCAGTAGAGGCTAAAGGTTTGGAGTATGTTGCAACAGTGGTAGGGAGCATTGATGGATTATCCGATTGTTACTGTATAGGCAAAGGTCGTGGAGTGTGTAGCTCACAACCTATCTACTTTGAGGTAAAGAAGGGAGACAATAAGGTAACGGCATCTTTCACCGCTTTCAAACAAGTAAAGGAAATGACAATGCCGACGCGAATGTCAATATCAGAGAGGGAAACTTCTAGTGAGAAAGATGCTATAATATTAATATTGAAATTTATCAAAACAGATAATACAGTTCAGGAAGCAACAATTGATGTTACTGAAATAATAGGTACACTTGAAAATGCTGGAACAGGGGAAGATGGAAAACCAACCCCACCACCGGAGATTGAGTTACCGCCTGATGATAAGATTGAAGTTGATAAGCCGGAAACACCACCGAATCCTGATGGAGGTGGAGGAATGGGTGGCAATGTTGATGGATGGGGACCCGAAGATAATGTTGAGTTACCCGTGAAATGAAATAGACGCTATAAACAAAATATAACAATATTATAAACTTAAAAAAATACAGTTATGAAGAAGATTTTATTGGCAGTAACAGCTGCTTTGGCAATTACGGGTTGCTCACAGAATGAAGAGTTTGAAGCCCCTTCACAGAAGGCCGAAATTAATTTTAATACGGCGGTAACTAGAGCTACTGAACTGGATATAGACGGTTTAAAGAGTTCTGGCTTTCAGGTTTACGCGTATAATACGAAGGCAGAGGAGATGAGTGCTACGGTGACTCTTTCGACACCATGGATAAATGGTTCTGCTACTTATTCGGATTCTAAATGGACGGTATCTGGAGGTCCATATTATTGGCCTCTTGCAGAAAATCTGCAATTCTTTGCATACTCTCCAAAAGACGGAGTTACATATACAGCTCCGAATGGTACTACTGATAAAGGATATCCTAAGTTTACTTATACAGTGGGAAATACAGCTGCCCTTCAAAAGGATTTAGTGATTGCATCTGTGGCAAATGCTCAAAAGAAGACAAATGAAGCAGCAACAGATGTTTCTTTAACTTTTAAACATGCATTGACTCAAGTAAATATCGAGGTGACAAAAGAGGCTGGTTATACCTATACTATATCTAAAGTGGAATTGACTGGAATTAAGGGAAGTGGAACATTTACATATGCAGGTGTTAACGCAGGGACTTGGACTGCAGGTACAGAGACAAGTGTCTCTTATGCATATGAACTTGGGGCTTTTTCAGATGATAAGACAGCTGTAAAAGCAGGTAATGCGTTGATGTTAATACCGCAAGCTCTTACTGATGCAAAAATATCTATAGAATATACCGTAGAGAAAGATGGAAGTAAGATTGCTGAAAATAGTAAGGAAGTATCTTTGACAAGTACTGCTGCATGGGCGTTTGGAAAGAAAATACTATATAAACTAACATTGCCTATTGGTGCTCAAGAAGTTGGTATCACTGCAACTGTTACTGGTTGGGATGCTGAAGATCCTGTAACTCCAACTGTTGACTAACACAAGATTAAATCTATGGAACCGATGTAATTTGTATGTTACATCGGTTCTTCTTGTGTTTTGGAATTATGATAGAAAATATAGCCTAGTTTCTCCAGAAAAAGACTGGGAATTTTAATTCTATATGTTACTTACATTTTTGTAGTGGATACCTTTTTTCTCTTACCTAACCTCTTTTTCACTTTTCTCTCTTTTTTTATGGCAATATGAAAAATTTCATATATTTTGCTGTTAACGTAAAATAAATGCAAACACAGCCAGCGTATGCCATCTATTTGTCAAGGAACTTGGGATTGCCAAATATGTCCAAAAGCGGTGAGTAATGCCATTACTCATGTGATTTATCAGCGTGGTTTTCATAAACCGGCTCAAAAGTGTGAAGAAAATCTTATCCTTTTTTTGATGAAGGGAGAAATACTGGTCAATAGTAAGGAATATGCAGGGACCATGCTTAAGGGAGGTGAATTTATCCTTCAGGCCATTGGTTCTATGTTTGAGATGCTTGTTATGACTGAATGTGAGTGCATTTATTATCGTTTTATTCAGCCGGAACTGTTTTGTGATTTCCGTTTTAATCATATCATGAAGGAAGTATCTCCTCCACTTATTTATACTCCATTAAAAATAATACCTGAATTGCAATATTTCCTTAATGGGTCTATCACTTATCTGAAAGGGGATAAAGTCTGTCGGGATTTGCTATCTCTGAAACGAAAAGAATTAGCGTTTGTGTTGGGATACTATTATTCTGATTATGATCTTTCGAGCTTGGTGCATCCACTTTCCAAGTACGTAAACAGTTTCCAATACTTCGTTATTCAAAACTATAAGAAAGTAAAGACAGTAGAAGAACTCGCTCAATTAGGCGGATATACTCTTAGTACATTCCGTCGTATTTTCAATAACGTCTTTCATGAACCTGTTTATGAATGGATGCTGGCACGGCGTAAAGAAGGTATTCTCGACGACTTGAATAACTCTAAATATAGCATTTCGGAGATATGCTATAAATATGGCTTTGAATCTTTACCCCATTTTTCTAATTTCTGCAAGAAATCTTTTGGTGCCTCTCCACGTAATTTACGTAGGCAAGACATTTCATAAATGCAACTATGTAAGATAATTGCGGTTCACCGGTTTCACCCAATTCTCTAAATGCCGATGAATAAGGTAACAGCGGGTGAAAGCAAGGAAGAAATTCAGGTGAAACTGAACCTTTCCGGTTTCACCTATTGAGTTTATTCATACCGACTGTTGGACATATAGATCCAAGATGCTGGATATATAGCTCCAAGATGCTGGATATATAGATGCAACAACTCAAGTATTAACACATGAGAACTAAGGTGTTAAGACCTGGCGGCCAAAGTGTTATATCCGCACAGTTCACTCATTAACACCTGAAAGCGGATTTGCTATAAGCATATCCGGATTAGCTATAATGATAATTGTTTTAGCTCAAGGGATATTTTAATAAGACAGGTGAAAGCGATAACGAATGATTTTACCTTATTTCAATCCTCGCTTTCACCCGTAATTCTCTCATTCATAACAGTTTCGGCTATAAGGTGAAATCGGTGAAACTTATGAATTAAAAGTTCATGTTACTGATCCGTATTAATAATAATTGTGATCTACTCATACATAAAGAAATCCCCTGTCGGACTAGCCGGCAGGGGATTCTGTCATTAATCAAATTAAGCTCTCGCTATTGAAATCTAGCAATTTCTAGTCTTTTAATTTTGCGATGATGAAGTCGCGGTTCAAGCGGGCGATGTTGCTGATAGAGATGTTCTTCGGACATTCAGCTTCACAAGCACGAGTGTTTGTACAGTTACCGAATCCCAGTTCGTCCATCTTTGACAACATAGCTTTTGCCCGACGCAAAGCTTCCGGTTTACCTTGCGGCAGCAAGTTCAACTGGCTGACTTTTGCAGAAACGAACAACATAGCAGAACCATTCTTACATGCAGCTACACAAGCACCGCAACCGATACAAGAAGCAGCATCCATAGCTTCGTCAGCGATAGGTTTCGCAATCAGGATAGCGTTAGCATCCTGCGGAGCACCTGTGCGTACGCTTACATAACCACCAGCTTGCATAATCTTGTCGTATGCAGTACGGTCTACCATCAAATCCTTGATGACAGGGAAACCAGCCGAACGCCAAGGTTCAACAGTGATGGTATCACCGTCGTTGAAACGACGCATATAGATTTGGCAAGTAGTAGCACCTGTTGCAGGACCGTGCGGGTGTCCGTTGATGTAAAGAGAACACATACCGCAAATACCTTCGCGGCAGTCATGGTCGAATACTACCGGTTCTTTTCTTTCGCTGATGAGCTGTTCGTTCAGAATATCCAGCATTTCGAGGAAGGAAGTATCGCCAGGGATATCTTTCATTTGGTAGGTTTCAAAAGCACCTTTAGCCTTCGGACCAGCTTGGCGCCATACCTTCAGTGTAAATGATATATTTTTATCCATTTTCTTCTAATTCTTTTAAATGTTTAACTTCACCGATTAGCTCTTGTAGTTACGGGTTTGAACCTTGATAGCTTCGTATACCAACGGCTCTTTGTATAATACCGGAGCTTTTTCATCGTCACCTTGATATTCCCAACATGCTACATAGAAGAAGTTTTCGTCATCACGTTTAGCTTCTCCTTCTTCAGTCTGGTATTCTTCACGGAAGTGACCACCACAACTTTCGTTACGGTTCAATGCATCGTAAGCAACAAGCTCACCCATAGTGATGAAGTCGTACAGACGGATTGCTTTGTCAAGCTC
Organism: Bacteroides xylanisolvens; assembly: GCF_018289135.1. NCBI lineage: Bacteria > Pseudomonadati > Bacteroidota > Bacteroidia > Bacteroidales > Bacteroidaceae > Bacteroides > Bacteroides xylanisolvens. The sequence goes on along the minus strand of NZ_CP072216.1, from coordinate 4,307,979 downwards.
TACGTTCATACCTTCCTTAGAACCGGGGATAAACAAGTTCGTTTCGAATTCCTTGCGGATTTCTTTCAGTTCGGCGATACCTTTCTTCAGGCCTTCTGCCGTACGTCCCATACCTACATATTCCCACATGACATGACCCAGTTTCTTGTGGATAGAATCAACAGATTCTTTACCCTGGATGCTCATGAACTTGTCAATCTTAGCTTGAACTGCTTTTTCAGCTTCAGCAAATTCAGGAAGATCGGTAGAGAAACGAGGAACAGTGATCTGGTCTGCCAGATAGTTCTGGATAGTGTAAGGCAATACGAAGTAACCGTCAGCCAAACCTTGCATCAATGCAGAAGCACCGAGGCGGTTTGCACCATGGTCGGAGAAGTTACATTCACCGATAGCGAACAGACCCTTGATAGTGGTTTGCAGTTCGTAGTCTACCCAGATACCACCCATTGTATAGTGGATAGCCGGATAAATCATCATCGGGTTATAATATTTCACACCACTGATTTCTTTAGCCAGTTCGCCCGGATTAACATCAGTGATTTCTTCGTACATATCGAAGAGGTTACCATAACGTTGAAGAACAACGTCGATACCCAAACGGTTGATAGCTTCAGAGAAGTCGAGGAATACGGCCAAACCTGTGTTGTTTACACCGAAACCAGCGTCGCAACGTTCTTTAGCGGCACGGCTGGCAACGTCACGCGGAACCAGGTTACCGAATGCCGGATAGCGGCGTTCCAAATAATAGTCGCGGTCTTCTTCCGGAATATCACTTCCTTTGATTTCGCCTTTCTGGAGTTTTACAGCATCTTCTTTCTTCTTCGGAACCCAGATACGACCGTCGTTACGGAGAGATTCAGACATCAAAGTCAGCTTAGACTGCTTGTCACCATGTACCGGAATACAAGTCGGGTGAATCTGAACGTATGCAGGATTTGCGAATACAGCACCCTTGCGGTAGCAAGAGATAGCAGCTGTACAGTTACAACCCATAGCGTTAGTAGACAGGAAGTAAGCGTTACCATAACCACCAGTAGCGATTACTACAGCGTGAGCGGCGAAACGTTCCAATTCGCCTGTTACAAGATTTTTTGCGATGATACCGCGGGCACGTCCGTCAACGATGACAACATCCTGCATTTCGTAGCGGGTATACAGTTTAACAGTACCTACGTTTACCTGACGGCTCAATGCAGAGTAAGCACCCAGCAGCAACTGCTGACCAGTCTGGCCTTTAGCGTAGAAAGTACGGGATACCTGTGCGCCACCGAAAGAACGGTTATCTAGTGTACCGCCATATTCGCGAGCGAAAGGAACACCTTGCGCTACACATTGGTCGATGATAGCGTTAGACACTTCAGCCAAACGATATACGTTTGCTTCACGGGCACGATAGTCGCCACCTTTTACAGTATCGTAGAACAGACGGTAAACCGAGTCACCATCATTTTGATAATTCTTTGCAGCATTGATACCACCCTGTGCAGCGATAGAGTGTGCACGACGGGGAGAATCCTGAATACAGAAATTGAATACTCTGAAACCCATTTCACCAAGTGAAGCAGCGGCAGAAGCACCTGCCAGACCCGTACCCACAACGATGATGTCCAAACGACGTTTATTAGCGGGGTTCACCAATTTCTGGTGAGCTTTATAGTTGGTCCATTTCTCAGCCACCGGGCCTTCTGGAATTTTTGAATCTATCTTGATCATAATATTATTTACAATTTAATCATTTACAATTTACTATTTAGCAAGCACCGCCACAAATCAGTGTTTTCACGAAGAATACCACTACTACCAGTGCGAAACCGAGTACAACAATCGTAGAATAGATGTTAGAAATACATTTCCAACGATTGATCCATACTTTGTTGTTCCATCCCAGTGATTGCATAGAGCTCCAGAAACCGTGAGTCAGGTGGAACCACAAAGCAAACAGCCAAACGAGGTAAAGAACTACGTAAACCGGGCTAGAGAAAGTCTGCTGGATGTGATAAGCACCGTTAGCGGCATAAGCCAGCGTCAGTGTATCAGCGTGCATGCCCATGTTGTGCATCAGTTCCGGCAACTGCATTTTTGCCCAGAAGTTGAAGAGGTGCAAACCAAGACCTACGATGACGATCAGACCCAGCACCAACATGTTTTGAGATGCCCATTCTACAGTTTTCGGTTTGTCAACCACTGCATAGCGTTCGCTACCACGCGCTTTGCGATTCTGCATGGTCAGCCAGAATGCGTAGATGATGTGAATCACGAAAAGAGCAGCCAGTCCTGCGGTAGCCACTAATGCATACCAGTTTGCTCCCAGGAACTCACAAATCATGTTGTAACCATCAGCCGAGATGATCGCAACCAAGTTCATCGCCATGTGAAATGTTAGAAACAGGACAAGGGCGATACCGGTAACGCTCATCACCACTTTCCTTCCTACAGATGAATTACTTAACCACATAAATGATTGAATTTAAATTATTTAATTGTTAGAACTAAAATTTCGACGTTTTACACCTCTTACGGACTGCAAAAATAGGGGAAATAGATTGATTGAGCAAGGAATTAAAGAAATAATTCTTTAATAATGGATCAATACGCCAATGTGTCAATATGCCAGCCAGTATGCGCGCATGGTGCAACTGATTGGCACATTAGTAGGATGGGACTGTTTATTGTACCTTTCCGATTTTCTCACCACCGGCTGCTTTTTTGCGTAAAGCGCGTGGGGTATCGCCAAAAGAGTCTTTACAGAAGTGTGCGAAATGCGACAGGGAGTCGAATCCGTATCTGTTACAGATTTCAGTGATTCGCATTTTGGTGTGCTGCAGGTCTTCCAGGATTCCTTCCCGTTTCTTTTCCAGTATCCATTCGTATACGGGCACACCATAGAGGTTTTTGAAAAGGCGGCGGAAAGTAGTGGTCGTATATCCTCCCAGATGCGCAAATTCTTCCACGTTCTTCACGTTGCTGTAATTCTGCATGACGAAATAGTGGAAACTTTCCGTATAAGTGCTGATCGGATAGAAGAATGAACCCAGTTGGGGCAGCGGATAGAAGTTGGTAATCAAGAAAACCAGTTCTTTGCATTTTAAGTCGATATACTTGCTGCAAGGGTTTTCTTCAGCGAGGAATTCGGGCATACTGGTGACAAGGTGGTAAAGCCTTTCGCTCATAATCAGTGGAGTGTAGGTCAAAGGAGCTTCCGCCTGTTCCATCATTTCCTTATATCGGTCTTCGCAAAGCAAAGGCAGTTCGTTGAACCAGTAGACAACGTATTCAACATCTGTCAGTGCCAGTATTTCGACCTTGGAGCCAATAGCTTGCAAAACAATTTGTCTCTCGCGTAACGTTATTCCGGGATGCTCTTCGCTATTGATAAGTAATTCGCCCTTTATCATAAAAAGCATACAATTCTGCGTACACTTATCCTTGGGGATATGCTCTCCTTTAGGTAAGTTTCTATATACAAGGATATTCTCAACATTTTTTGGACATCCCGTACAGTTGGTATATTGTATGCAAAATGAATCTCCTGGCATGAGTTTTATGCGTGATTTATTATCTTAACGGAACAAAGATAGGCTTTTTTTGCGGAAAATGGAACTCTTTCTTTTATTTATGTTTTAGTAGAAACCTGCAAATATTATTCTTATCCCTTTGGATGATGTTAGAGAATTCAATATTTATCTGTTGTAAATTTCTGAATAGAAAACTTTATGTTGATTTTTGGAAGTATTATAGTTGTTTTTGAACATCTGTTTGCTTTTGATATGCGTATTTTTGCGATCTAAACGTTTTAATTATCAATCATTATGCTAATGCTAAGAAAAATTGTATTCTTCCTTTTTGTGTTTGTTGGATTATCATTGTTTGCACAACAAGACTATATGGTCAGTTCTTATGTGCGGGGTAATTTTTACAACCGTGGTCGTATCTCTACAGAAAGCTTGCGGGCAAGTGACGACCTTATTTTCTTGAATGTTCATCCTAATAAAGACGGATCATTGTCATTTGAGAATCCACGTGCATTTCAGGGAAAAGGGGTGACCACTTGGGAAGGTTTGATTAAATCGGTTCGTGCAAAAGTAAAAGGTACAAAAGTGAAAATACGTTTGGGAGCTTCCAGTGGCGAATGGAAAGCGATGGTGGCCGATGAGGCCGCTCGTACGACGTTTGCAAAGAACATAAAGACTGTACTGGAAAAGAATAAACTGGATGGCATTGATCTTGATTTTGAGTGGGCAGAAAATGAGAAAGAATATAAAGATTATAGTTTGGCTATCCTGAAGATGCGGGAAGTGTTGGGAAACAAGTATCTTTTCAGTGTATCTCTGCATCCTGTTTGTTATAAGATTAGTAAGGAAGCTATTGAAGCTGTTGATTTTATTTCACTTCAGTGCTATGGTCCTTCACCGGTTCGTTTTCCGATAGAGAAATATTGTTCGGATATACAGATGGTATTGGAGTATGGTATTCCGAAGGAAAAACTGGTGGCAGGAGTTCCTTTTTATGGGGTGACCAAAGATAATTCAAAGAAGACAGAGGCTTATTTCAATTTTGTACAGGATGGATTGATTACAAGCCCGGCACAGAATGAAGTGGTATATCAGGGAGATACTTATGTATTTGACGGTCAGGATAACATTCGTATCAAAACCCGTTATGCAAAGGAACAGAAGCTGAAAGGTATGATGAGTTGGGATTTAGCTACGGATTTGCCGTTAAGTGACAGCAGGTCATTACTAAAAACAATGACTGAAGAATTGAGGGAATGACTTAGTTCGTACGACTGCTGCTTGTGAATCCTTTTTGTAGATGCTGTCTAACAGGCTCTGTTTTAATAGGTTCCTCCCCTCCTTTATTATAATTAGATTTATAAAGAATGTGTTAAAACACTTTTCTTTAGAGAAATACTTCTGCCGCATCGTTTGAAGTGGCCTCCAAAAAAGTTGGACGGTTTATAAATTAGCAAGATAGATAAAGAGTTCGGTATTAGCACCGGACTCTTTCCTTTTAATTTAGGCATTATGACTTTACCCTCTTCTTTTTCGGTAGGAGCTTAATTCGTTTTTCAAAACGTATTAAATGTAAATGGCTCTCTCCCTTTTTATGATTGTATGATCTGCTTCAGGTAGTCCGAAGGCGAGACGCCAAATTCCTCTTTAAAGCATTGACGGAAATACCCCGTACTGTTCATTCCTACCTTATAGGCGATTTCAGAGATGTTGAACTTCCCTTCAAGCAATAAACGTTCTGCATTCTGCATTTTCACTTTCCGGATATATTCGTTGGTCGATAATCCTGTCAGTGCTTTCATTTTCCGGTAGAGGGTGGAACCGCTCATACACATCTTGTCTGAAAGATAGGTAATATCAATTTTCTCCGAAGAGAGGTTTTCTTCGATTAAAAGGGTGATTTTTTCAATAAATTCATTATCCAGCTTGCTTAGAGCTTCGGCGATTACGATACGTTTTTCTTTTAAATCTGCCTGATTGCCCGGAACGGATTGTGTCTGGAATTGAGCTATCAGTTTCTTTCTTGATTCCAGCAGATTATTGATACGGCTACGCAGCAGAGAAGCACTGAAAGGCTTTGTCAGATAAGAATCGGCTCCTACCTCATATCCTTCTTCTTTATCTTGCAGAGAATCCTTGGCTGTCAATAAGATGACAGGGATATGACTGGTTCGTACGTCCTCTTTCAATTGCCGGCAGAGGGTGATACCGTCCATGACAGGCATCATAATATCGCTGACTACAATATCTGGGATGCGGCTAAGAGCTTGTTGCTTCCCTTCTTCTCCATTGTAGGCGGTGAGTACTTCGAACGAATCAGCGAAGGACTCGGCGATATATTTCTGTATCTCTTCATTGTCTTCTACAATCAACAGGATTGGTTTGCCGGTATCCAGTGTGGTTTCTTGTGGATATTCAAGGCTTGCTTCCTGATTCGTATCTTCTTGAATCGGTTCTGTAGAATCTGCGTGTAAAGCATTGGGATAGATATTATCCGTCAATAGGCTGATATAGAAGGTACTTCCTTCGTTTTGCATACTTTCTGCCCGGATTTCTCCTTCATGCAGGGTGACCAGATTTTTCACTAGGGCCAAGCCAATGCCTGTTCCGGATGCCTGATGCTTGCCGCTTTCCTGATAATAACGGTCAAAAATATGTGGCAGGGCTTCAGCAGAAATTCCATATCCCGTGTCACTGACTTTTATCTCCGTATAAGCAACTTCATTGCGCATTGTCTGATACAAACTTAGAGTGACGCGTCCCTGTTCCGTATATTTGATCGCATTGGAAATCAGGTTGTCCAAAACGATGGTAATGATTTCCTTATCAAAGAAAAGGAGCATTTCTTCTTTCTCTATCTGAATCTGGAAATCAATCCTGGTCTTTTGATTTAGTTCTTTGTATTTAAGCCCTATCTCATAGATCAGAGGAGCGATATTGCCTTTGCTGACACACAATTTCTTGTTTTGTGTCTCTGTCTTCCGGAATTCCAGTATTTGATTAATCAAGTTGAGCAGCCGTAGTGCACTCTGATGAATGACAGATAACTTCTGGGCTTGTTTTGCCGGAAGTGAGGTTTCTTTTTGCATATCTTCCAAGGGACCGAGGATTAAGGTCAACGGTGTACGTAGTTCATGGGTGATATTGGTGTAGAACCGCAAACGTTCCTGGTTCAATTCCTGTTCCTGCTCATGGTTTTTCTTTTCCAAAGTATAGAGGCTTTCCAAATCCAGCTTCTTTTTATATGCATGCAGGATAAGATAAATGATGCTGATAGATACCAAAATATAGATAAGTTTTGCCCACCATGTCAGCCAAAGAGGGGGATTGACACGGATGGTAAGTGAAGTCGCTTCTTCCGGCCATTCCTGATTATGTACCCTTGCTTTGATGAGGAATTCATATTTTCCCGGAGGAATGTTTCGGAAAGTGACGCTGTTGTTCTCATTGACGGTGTACCATGAGTTTTCAAGCCCTTTCAGCATATAAACATATTCCACTTGGTTGACTAGTGAGTAGTTTTGTACGTTAAATGTAAGTCCAAAGCTATTTTGCGCATGACTTAGTTCTACATTCTGTCCTTTGGATAAATTGATAATCATGTCATTATTTTCCAGGTTGCTCAATCGTCCGAGTATTTTCATTTCTGTGATAACTGCTGCCGGAGCTGGTTGTTCGTTCATGGTGATATCGGGATTGAAGCAGCATACTCCATTGATAGAACCGAAATAAATCCATCCGTTCTTGTTTTGTGTTACACAACTGCTTGAGAAACTTCCCGCCGGTACATCATCAGAGTGACCATAGTTGTAAAAACAGTCTTTGCTTGTAACATAACAGCTGATCCCTTTGTTGTTACTAAACCAGATATTTCCTTTTTTGTCTTCTGCTATAGCGCAGATATTCGTATTGATCAAGCCGTCTTTCCGTTGATAAGTCTTATAATTCAGTTCATCGGTAGACAGGAAACAAACCAATCCCTCTCCTGTTCCTATCCACATTCTTTTTTGTTTATCTTGTATGATCTGGTTGATAGTATTGGAACAGAAACCATCCCTTTGAGTGAACGTTTTGATTTTTTGTAAGTCCGGAGTGTATATACCAAGTCCGTCTCCGAAAGTCCCAATCCAGAAACGCCCTTTCTCATCTTGAGCTATGGAGCGTATAAAGTTGCTTTGTAGTTCGCTGTTTTCTGTATTATAATGTCGGATAATCTCCATTGTAAGAGGGTTCAATACAACAATCCCTCCACTGTATCCTACCCAAATGTTGTGTTGGGCATCTTCATAGATCGTACGAACATCCTGATTAGACTGCCCCATAAGAGAGATGGAACGGAATTTTTTATTCCGGTTATCATAATAGCTGATTCCCCCTTGGTAGGAACCAAACCATAAATTACCTTTTGAATCCTGCAAAGAGGCTAATATAAAATTCGAAGGAATATTTCCACTCTCTTTTTTATAGATAGCGATACGTTTCTCTCCTTCAAATACATTGATTCCTCCACCGTCTGTTCCGATCCAAACCCGTCCTTGTCTGTCCATACAGAGGCTACTGGCTACTTTATTGTTCAAACTGTTCTCATTGTTTGGAATAGGAGAATAGCTCAATGTGGTGAACAAAGGTGATTTACTGCTGATAAAATTGATTCCTCCTCCCCATGTTCCTATCCAAATGTTATCAAAAGAATCCTGAAATATGCATCGGGCACTTGCGTTAGAGAGGCTTCGGCTATCGTCACCTTCCTGTATGTATTCAAGAGAAATCTCCTCTGGTGAGAGAAACATACTTTGTTTTAGGTTCAATATAGCAATGCCATTCAGCTCGGAGGCAATCCAAAGCTTATTATCTTTTAGTTGGCGGATAGATAATATACGACTGCATAAAGTGTCATACTTGTCATTCTTGTTTTTTTTGAACGTAATGAAGTTTTCATTAGCAGCATTATATAGGGCCAATCCTTTATTTGTACCTAACCAGATATTTCCGTTCGTATCTTTTATAATACAAAACACATCATTACCGGGTAAACTCATTGGGTTTCCGGCTTCGTTCCGGAAGTTTTTTACACTTTTATCTTTAAGAGAAAGAATACTGAACCCGCTTCCGACATGTCCGATATACAAATTCCCATCACCTCCGTCCAATACTGTCCATGTTTGCTCACAGGGTAGATCGGGAACTGTATTTTTATTATAATGAGTGAATTGTCCGCTGGTGATATCAAGATATTCTATACCTCTATAATAGGTACTAATCCATAAACCATCATCATGTTGAGTGGAAGGAGAAATGTCTGTTACGTCATTCGTAATCAAACTATGTGGATTCTTCGGGTTATGCTGATAAGCGGTAAATGTTTGCTCATTATAATTATATGCATTTAGTCCGTCTCGTTGAGTGGCTATCCAAATAATGGGACGTTTCGTGTCAGCATACACCCGGTTAAGCTCGTTGCCGGTGATTCCCTGATTGTCCTGTGTCAAATCATTTTTATAGTAAGTAGTAAAGCGGGTACCGTCAAACTTATTAAGTCCTTCTTCTGTGGCAAACCATAAGAACCCTTGTTTATCTTGTGTAATGCTGACTACATAATTATTTGATAATCCTTGCTCTATCCCCAATCTTTTTACGGAATGAGACTGGGCTATCAACTGAAAAGTTGATAACAAGAATAAAAATAGAATAGAAGCAATGTGTTTTTTCATAACTCGTGCTTATTTGTTTCAATTACAAGTCCAAAAATAGGAATAAATATTTTATTTAGAGTATACAAATCGTTCATTGCATGATTTGTGTAGTTCTTCTGCATGATTTTTGTTTATTCAGTCTATATCAATGACGTATATTTGTGTTCGAAAAAACAACAAAAAATGTTTAATCTTTAAATTCTAATTTATGAGGTATTTAAGAATCTTATGCATATGTGTCATACAGCTGTTTCTGTCTGCTGTTGCATTTGCACAAACACAAGTTACAGGACATGTAGCTGATGTAAGGGGAGAGGATATCATTGGTGCCAATGTAACTGTAAAGGGAACTTCTAATGGGACAATTACAGACATCGATGGTAATTTTACAATTAATGTAGATGATAAGAATGGAACACTGGCAGTCTCATTTATTGGTTATAAGACTAAAGAAGTGAAGATTGGCGAAAAGGCACGTCTTCAGATTGTTCTTGAAGAAGATACCGAAACTTTGGATGAAGTTGTAGTGGTAGGTTATGGTACACAAACCAAGAAAAGTTTGACCGGAGCAATCAGTGATGTCAAGTCTGATGCGTTGACACGTTCTGTTTCTACTACTACTGCCGGAGCGTTGTCCGGTAAAATAGCAGGTGTATCTACACGTGCTGTGGATGCTCGTCCGGGTAGGGGAATTAATCTCGAAATTCGTAATATGGGTAGTCCGCTGTTTGTAATTGATGGTATTCCTTATGGAGGTATGAATAGTCGTGACTGGTTGCAGGCATCGGATGTTTCCGGTAGTGATGTCTTTAATGCTCTAAACATTGAAGATATTGAAAGTATCACAGTCTTGAAGGATGCTTCTGCTGCTATTTACGGTTTGCGTGCATCAAATGGTGTGGTTTTGGTAACTACCAAGAAAGGTAAAAAGAATGATAAGGTAAGTATCAATGTAAATGGATATTATGGCTGGCAAAACCTGACCCGTTTCCCGAAATTGGCAAATGCGGGACAATATGTAAGAGGGCTGGCTGAAGCAGCGCAGAACAGAGGCGAAGATCCAAGCAAGCTATATAGCCCCGAAGAACTGGCGAAATGGGAAGCTGGTACGGAACCGGGATATAAGAGTTATGACTATTATGATATGGTGATGAGAAAAAATGTGCCGCAGTATCACATCAATGCTAATGTGACGGGTGGCTCTGAAAAGACTAACTACTACCTTTCTGTAGCCCATACCGGACAGGATGCTATGATGCGTGACTTCAAATATGAACGTACTAACCTTCAGTTGAATATTGATACAAAGATTACAGACCGTTTTACGATCGGTGCACAGATCAGCGGTAAATACGAAAAGACCGAAGATGTAGGTTTGCCTGGCGGTGATGGATATTATTCGGCTATTTTGTCTATGTTCAAAATGCAACCGATTGAAAGTCCTTATGCTAATGATAATCCGGAGTATATCAATAATGTACATGAGAATGGTTACAATCCGGCAGCTTTTAGCCGTGATATTGCCGGCTATAAAGATAATCTGACTCGTAATGCCAATATCAATGCTTATGCGCAGTATGATTTCTCATTTGGTTTGACTGCAAAGGCTACTTTCTCGTACAATTATACTAACAGTCGTTTTGACGGTTATCAATATGCTTATCAGATTTATACCTACGATAAAGAGAAAGATACTTATAATGGAACTCCTGCCGTAGGACGTTGGAGAAGTCAAATTGATCGTAGCGTTCCTGCGCGTTATATGCAGTTACAATTGAATTATGCCAAACAGATTAAGAATCACAATATTTCGGCTGTTTTGGGTTATGAAGCCTCCGATTACGATTGGACTAAGAAGACTTATGGAACAGAACCTTCTACCGACTATTTGCCGCTATTGCAGTTCGATGAACTTAACAGTTTCGGTGATGAATGGAGCTACGAGGCACGTGCCGGATGGATTGGCCGTATCAATTACGATTTTGCTCATAAATATCTGGTCGAATTACTGGCTCGTTATGATGGTTCTTATCTTTATGCAGCGAATAATCGTTGGGGATTCTTCCCGGGTGTATCTATCGGTTGGAGAATCTCGGAAGAGAAATTCTTTGAAAAGTTGAGACCAGTTGTAGATGATTTAAAGATTCGTGCTTCTATTGGTCAGACAGGTACAGAAAAAGATGTAAAGTTGTTCGATTACTTGAGTGGTTATACCTGGAATAATGGTAACGCTGTATTGGATGGTGAACTGGTTACCGGACTGAATCAAAGAGGATTGCCTATTACAAATTTGTCCTGGACTAAGAATACGACATCGAATATCGGTTTTGATTTGACTATGTTCAATAATCGTTTGAAGATCACAGCCGATGCTTTCCGTAAGGATATTACTGGTGTGCCGGCTGCTCGCTATGATGTATTGCTTCCGAGCGAAGTAGGCTATTCGTTACCTAACGAAAATTTGAACAAACAAGCTTATATCGGTGCGGAGGGTATGGTTACATGGACCGACCATATCGGTGATTTGAACTATACTGTAAGCGGTAACTTTACTTTCTCACGTTACAAAAGTATTGAGACTTACAAACCGCGTTTTAATAACTCTTGGGACGAATACCGCAATTCGGCGGAAGGCCGTTGGGGAGGTATTTATTGGGGGTATCAGGTTATCGGACAATTCCAGTCGGAAGAAGAAATTCGTAATTATCCGGTAAACCTGGATGGAAATAATAACCGCACCCTGCTTCCCGGTGACTTTATCTATAAAGATGTGAATGGTGATGGCATCATCAATGGTATGGATGAGCGCCCTATCGGTTATCCTGAAGGCTGGGCACCTATCATGTCATTTGGTGGTAATATTGGTTTGCAGTGGAAGGGCATTGACTTGAATATCGACCTTTCCGGTGGTGCTATGCAAGGATGGAGACAGAACTATGAGTTGGCCAATGCATATCATGGCAACGGAAACTCTCCGGTTTATTTGTTGGAAGACCGTTGGCATCGTGCCGACTTGTATGATCCGGATAGTGAATGGATACCGGGACGTTATCCGGCCATCCGTAAAGGTGAATTCAGCTATAACAATAAGAATAGTGACTTTTGGTTGCACAACGTACGCTATCTGCGTATCAAGAACCTGGAAGTGGGTTACAGCCTGCCGGCTCAACTGTTGAGACCGATCCGTGCACAGAAGGTACGTGTTTATGCGAATGTTTCTAACTTGTGTTCGTTCGACAATGTGGGTAAGTTTGGAGTCGATCCTGAAATTACCGCCGCAGCTGCAGTGGTATATCCGCAACAACGTACATTCCTCCTTGGATTTAATATTACATACTAAAAACGAAAGTGATCATGAAAAGCAAATCTATAAAAATACTTCTGATGGGAGCTGCCATCACTTCCATGTTGTCGAGTTGTGGTGACAGTTGGTTCGAAAGAGAACCCAAAAACATTCTTACTAATGAGTTGGTATGGAATGATCCGAACATGATTAAATCGCAGTTGGCCAATCTTTATAATCGTATTCCACAGTTGCACGGTGATTTCAATACCGGTGGTATGTGTGAAACAGACGATGCGATGTATTGTGGTACATTAGATCAGAATTATCGTAACGAACTGCGTTATGGAAACGATTACGGACGCTGGTGGGATTACGGACTGATACGTGACATCAATATGTCTATTGAGAATATCGATAAGTATGGAACCGATATTTCGGCAGATGAGAAACTTCAGTTCAAGGCAGAGTTCCGTTTTATCCGCGCCTACGTTTATTTTGAGCTTGTAAGACGTATGGGTGGTGTACCATTGATTACAACGACTTTGGAGTATGACTTTAGCGGAGATCCTTCTTATTTACGCAATCCACGTGCAAAGGAACACGAAATATATGATTTTGTATATAGTGAATGTGAAGCGATTAAGTCGCAATTGGGTAATAAAGGCAGTCAGACTCGTGCCAACTATTACACAGCGTTAGCGTTAGAAAGTCGCGCTATGTTGTATGCCGGTTCTATCGCTAAGTACAACGCGCTGAAAACTCCTAATATTGTGACTTCCGGTGGAGAAGTGGGTATTCCGTCCGATATGGCAGATGATTACTATCGCAAATCATTGACAGCTTCGCAAGAGATTATCACAAAAGGTGGATATGAACTTTATGAGAAGGAGTCAGATAAAGGGGTGAACTTCTATAAGATGCTTATGGACAAGACCCTGAATAAGGAAGCAATTTGGGTGAAAGATTATAAGAATCCTCTGAAGGTGCATAGCTTCGGTTATGATAATGTAGTTCATCATTTAAGAGAGGATAACGACAACTCTTCTTGCATCGGCCCGTCACTAGGATTGGTAGAGGCTTTCGATTATCTGGATGGAACTCCGGGAACGTTACATTATAAGAATGGTGATGATTATGTAGTATATGACACTCCAAGCGATATTTTTGCCAATAAGGATGAACGTTTGTATGGTACGATTATCTATCCGGGTTCCAAGTTCAGAAATCAAGATGTGGATATTCAGGCAGGAGTAGCAGTTTGGAACGATAAGACCGGTTCTTATGACTTGCTGACAGACCCGAAATTGGGAAGTTTTTATGAAGATAATAAAACTTTTGTCGGCCAGGACGGACCTCAAACCAACAGTCCTAATGTGAGCAACACCGGATTCTATATCCGTAAGTTTATCAGTGAGGCTTCCGGTTACACTCTCCGTAACTACGCTGAAAACTGGTGGCCTTGGTTCCGTTTGGGTGAAATCTATTTGAATGCCGCCGAAGCTGCTTTCGAATTGAATGACGAGCCGACAGCTTTACCCTACATCAACCGCTTGCGTCAGCGTGCCGGTTTCCCGGCCAACAGCTTGACAAGCTTGACAATAGAAAAGATTCAGAACGAACGTCGTGTGGAACTGGCTTTCGAAGATCACCGTTATTTTGATATGAAACGATGGAGAATAGCTGATATTACCTGGAACGGAAATATTGATAATGATAAAGCTATCGTATATGGTTTATATCCTTATCGTATTGCAGTGGCAAAACCGGGAACACAGGATCAGGACAAGTACATTTTCGTAAAGACCAGATCCGAACGTTTCAAGGTGGCAAGAACCTTCCAGCAGTCCAACTATTATTCATTCATTGCTGATGATGTAATTAATAACAATCCGACGATTGTTAAGAATCCATTCCAATAAAAAATAAGAGATTATGAAAAAGATTATACCTTTCTTTATTATGATATGTTGTTTGTTGGCAGTAAGCAGTTGCAGCTACGACAACTTTGAGGAACCTAAAGCCACATTAACCGGAAAAGCTATTTATGATGGTGAGGCAGTAGGGGTTAGAAGCGGAAGTTCCGAATTTGCTTTGTTTCAGGATGGTTATGCTCTGAAAGGTTCTATTCCGGTGTATATTGCCCAAGATGGAAGTTATTCCGTGTCGCTTTTCAATGGTGATTACAAATTGGTGCGTATGGGTAATGCACCTTGGGAAAGGCCTTCTAATGATACGATCTATATTAGCGTAAAAGGAAACACTGTGCAGGATATTCCTGTGACGCCGTATTTCTTTGTCAGAAACGTGTCTTTTGCTAAAAACGGTAACAAGATTACAGCACGTTTCACCATTAACAAAGTGGTTGCCAATGCCAATATGGAAAACGTAGGTATCTATCTAGGTACAGGTATTTTGACGGATGAGAAGCAGAAAGAAGCAGAGTTGAAGTTGGGTAATGCTGTTTCACTCGATCAGGAAAACACAGCTGAAATTGAAATCCCGAGTGGTTTGGTAAACGAATCGTATCTTTACGCCCGTGTGGGAGTCAAATCGGACAAATCATCAGAATATTGCTATAGTCAGTCTATTAAGGTAGCATTGAAATAAATAGTATCAAGAATATAATACTTGAGGGGGAAGTATCGCAACCTGATATTTCCCCCTTTATCTAATGAATGAAAATAATGATAGTAACGATTAAACAAACTCTAATTGCGTTCGGCCTGCTGTTAGCGGTGACATTTCCTGCTTTCGCACAATCAGGGAATCCTGTCTTGCCGGGTTTTCATGCCGATCCTGAAATCTTGTATTCTAATAAGACAAAGAAATACTACATTTATTCTACTACAGACGGTCAGCCTGGATGGGGTGGTTGGTATTTTACTGTTTTTTCGTCCGTCGACTTGAAGAATTGGAAGGATGAAGGAGTCATGCTGGATTTAAAGTCAGACCAAGTGCCTTGGGCGGATGGTAATGCGTGGGCACCATGTATAGAGGAAAAGTTAGTAGGAGATCAATATAAATATTTCTTTTATTACAGTGGAAATCCTAAGACAGGAGGAGGAAAGCAGATTGGAGTGGCTACAAGTGATTCGCCTGCAGGACCGTTTGTTGACTTGGGACATCCTATTATAACGGATTCGCCTACAGGACACGGGCAACAGATTGATGTGGATGTATTCACCGATCCGGCTTCGGGGAAGTCATATTTGTATTGGGGAAACGGTTATATGGCAGGTGCAGAGCTTAATGATGATATGATTTCAATTAAGAAAGAGACTATCACAGTGATGACTCCCGAAGGAGGAACGCTACAGGATTATGCGTATCGTGAGGCTGCTTATGTGTTTTATCGTAACGGGCTTTACTATTTCATGTGGTCGGTAGACGATACCGGCTCTCCTAATTATCATGTAGCTTATGGCACTTCGACATCACCTTTGGGGCCGATTAAAGTGGCCAAGAGCCCTGTCGTATTGATTCAAAACCCGGAGAAGGAAATATATGGCCCTGCTCATAATTCCATATTACAGGTTCCCGGTACTGATAAGTGGTATATTGTTTATCATCGCATTAATAAGAATTATCTGAAGAGTGATCCCGGTGTTCATCGTGAAGTATGCATAGATCGTATGGAATTTAATGAAGATGGGAGCATTAAACAAGTAATACCCACCCGTTAGTTATATCTTTTCGGATTTCAATAGATTGTTTGTATGTTTTTAGAACTGTATTGTGTGATTTGAATAATTAAAAATTTTAGATGGATAGGATGAAAGGTAAAAAGATTTTAGCCGCTTTAGGCTTCTTCTCAATAGCCAGTGTGGCAGGTGGATGTTCCCAACCTGCCCCCGAAATACGTTATCAGATAGAAACAGACCAACTCTGTCAGACGATGGCATACTTCAGTGCTTCCGATGCCTGGAGTATGCAATTCATCGGGCTTTGGCCGCAGGAGAAACAAAACCAAATAGCCGACTGGTTGTTCAGCACGGAGAATGACGCCAACGGACAACCGAAAGGTATCGGCCTGTCACTCTGGCGTTTCAATGTCGGAGCAGGTAGCAAGGAGCAAGGAGAGAACAGTCAGATTGCTTCTCCCTGGATGCGTGCCGAATGTTTCCTGAATCCCGACGGAACATACGACTGGAACAAACAACAAGGTCAACGCAACTTCCTGAAACTGGCTAAAGAACGGGGAGTCAACAAATTTCTGGCTTTCTTGAATTCGCCTCCCATATATTACACACAGAACGGATTGGCTACCAACACCGGACGTGGAGGTACGGCGAACCTGAAACCGGATTGTTATGAAAAGTACGCTCGTTTTCTGGCAGATGTAGTGCAGGGAGTAGAACAACACGATGGCATCAAGTTCAACTATATCTGTCCTTTCAATGAACCGGACGGACACTGGAACTGGGTCGGTCCGAAGCAGGAAGGCTGTCCGGCAACGAATAGGGAAGTAGCCCGCACGGTTCGTCTGTTGAGCAAAGAGTTTGTAGACCGGGACATGGATACACAGATTCTGGTCAATGAGTCTTCCGATTATCGTTGTATGTTCCGCACTCACGAAACGGATTGGCAACGGGGGTATCAGATTCAGGCTTTCTTCTGCCCGGATAGTGTGGATACGTATTTGGGAGATACTCCGAATGTTCCTCGTCTGATGCTCGGGCATAGCTATTGGACAAATACACCTTTAAGCGATCTGCGCAATATCCGTCTTCAACTACGGGATACACTAGATAAATACAATGTTGACTTCTGGCAGACGGAAACTTGTATTATGGGCAATGATGAAGAGATCGGTGGCGGAGGTGGTTTCGACCGTACCATGAAAACGGCACTTTATGTAGCACGCATCATTCATCACGATATTGTATATGCGGGAGCAAAAAGTTGGCAATGGTGGCGTGCCATTGGCGGTGATTACAAAGATGGATTGATTCGCGAATGTACTACGGACAATAATTTCTTAGATGGCAGAGTAGAAGACTCCAAACTGATGTGGGCTTTAGGTAATTATAGTCGTTTTATCCGTCCGGGGGCAATCCGGTTATCCGTTTCGGCTTTCGATCAAACAGACGCTTTGATTCCTGATGGCGACACCGACCAGCAAGGATTGATGTGTTCTGCTTATAAGAATGTAGACGGAACGTATGTGATGGTAGTTATTAATTATGCCAATGAAGAAAAAGAGTTTTCTATTCATAAAGGAAAAGTAGGAAATACGCAATGGCAGATTTATCGTACTTCGGATAAAGAAGGGGAAAATTTGCTTCCGGTGGGGACAGTGAAAAGTGGAAAGATTGTTCAGATTCCGGCGCGTTCTATTATAACGCTTCAGGGCAAATAAAAAACTGTCTCATATTTTTGAGTGGTATATTTGTACGCCTGCCCATTGCTAATTAAGATAGTAATTAACTTGTGTAATTTTTGCACAAGTTAGACGAAAATAGAGGGAAATTCAGTTGTTGCAAAATTTGCGACAACTGAATTTCCCTTTTTTATTTCTTTTGATTTCCTTTTATTCATCTGTCTTTATCTCCGCCTTGCCATAATATCCCGGCATCGGCACATAAATCGGATTATAATAAGTATTGATATTCTTCAACTTCTTCTCCTCCTCTTTCAGCCGTTTGATTTGCCGTGCGGCAGTGGTAGGGGTAAAGCCGCACAATCCTTGAAAGTCGCGACGGGTTAATACAGGGTTGCTCTTGAAGTAGTTTGTCAGCAATTTGTCTATCTCGTCATTTGAAAGGACAGCCGAATGGGGTTTCAGTTTACTTCGCTCCACATGAACAACACTGACTGACCTTTTTAGTTTGGCATCCGCTTTAAAGCTGATATTGGCTTTGAGTTTTATCTGATTCGCTTTTAGTTTGGGCGAAGTGATAGGTTCTTGACTATTCAGCTTTATCTGGAAATAACCGATGCCATCCAAATGGACGCTTTGTCCTTCCCGAAGACGATCTCCCATAAAATGACTTAGGGATTCGAGAACTGACTTTACATCCCCTTCAGTTAGAGAAGTTGCTATCTGGATTTCTTTTGCCAAATAGTCTGTGTCAATGTGTTGGAAGTTGACTACACGTGCGTGATACACTTCTTTGTCTTCCTCATCCTTGGGACGGGGAGTCTTGTACAATTCAAATTGTATTGCCATTATTAATTTGTTTTCGCCTTATACATTACTACGTACCTTTAATTTACCATTGCAAGCCTATAAGGACATTGTTTTCTGTTGTTGCAAAGCTAATCGATCATCTTCGGACTTAGGGGGAGGGTGTTATATAGCTGTTGTTTGTTTGTTATCAAGCGGCTTTTATAAGTTATCCTGCCTTTATTCTTGGATTAAGGCATAGGGATAGTTGTCTTCCGGTGCCTTTATCATTAGTTTCCCACGGCCGTGGAGAGATCTCTTCATGGCTGTGGTAGTATCTTTCCACGGCCGTGGTAGGAATTCGCCACGGCCATGAAGAATGAACTATATCGGTAGCAAAGATAAACTATATCAGGGAGAAAAGCAAACTATCTCTGCTTGTTTGAGGTATTTATGCGCTTTGTTCTATCTGATAGATATAGGGCAGGGGAGAATTAAACTATTCAACAAAAACAAGCTATCTTATGCATATAGGGCCTTTATTCGGCTATTTTGTAGATGATAGATAACCTGTTTTTGCTGGTAAAAGTATGATAGATACCTTTTTTAAAAGCTATCTATCATACTTATTTCTTTGATAATGAGAAGAGTATCAAAATGAATGATACTTATGATAGATATTTTTTCACTATAGTGAGTATATATGTCCACCGAACTGAAAAATGGTGTCTTATGATTGTTTACTGAATACCCTGTTTCAGCTTCTTCTGGTACTCATCCGAATTCAGTATCTCCAGCGCCTTTTGTATACTCTCATTGGTGGTATTCATTACCCGGAAATATTCGTTCATATCCCAAAGATCACGGGCTATTAGTGCTTTAAGCTGCGTCTTGATAAGAGGGAGCGACTTCTGATATTGCTCTTCATTGAATTTCACTCCTTCTTTCTCTCCTATTTCCTTTAAAATGGCGAGCATATCATCATCGACTACGAACTTCTCATCAAACGATTCGAACTTTTTATATTTGTTTTTCAACTCTTTCCGGTGCCCTTCGATAAACTGCATGGTGAATTTAATCACGGCTCCTTTAGCTACCAGATTACGGTGATAATCCGTATAAAGAGTAGTGTCGATAGGTACGAAATAGTCCGGCATGATACCCCCTCCGCCATAAACAGTGCGTCCTAGCTTCTTGGTTTGTGCTTTCAGTGAATCAGGGAAGTGGATGCTGTCAGCATTCATCAGTTCACCGTGGTTGAAACGTTCTATCAGATCCTTGTTGTAATCGACAGTACTGTCGTATGGTTTCTGGATGGAACGTCCCGATGGAGTATAATAGCGTGCAATAGTCAAACGAATCATGGAACCGTCCGGCAGGTCGATAGGACGTTGCACCAATCCTTTGCCGAAAGAACGGCGTCCTACGATAATTCCTCTATCCCAATCCTGCACTGCACCGCTGACAATTTCGCTGGCGGAAGCCGTATATTCATCTACTAGGATGATAAGACGTCCATTACGGAAATCTCCGTTTCCTTTGGCGTAGAAATCACTGCGTTTGGCAGTCCGTCCTTCCGTGTAGACAATCAATTCTTTTTGCCCCAGGAATTCGTTGGCAAGGTCGATGGCTGCATTCAGGTAACCTCCTCCGTTTCCTTGCAGGTCGAGAATCAGGTCCTTCATACCTTGTTTCTGAAGGCTTGTCATTGCTTTCTTGAATTCTTCGGCAGTGGTTGCTCCGAAGCGGTTGATGCGGATATAACCTGTTTTAGGCTGAATCATGTAAGAAGCATCGAGGCTAAGGATAGGTATTTTATCTCTTTTCACTGTGAACAATAAAGGATCTTGTACGCCACGACGAACGATAGTCAGGTTGACTTTAGAACCTTTCGGACCACGAAGACGCTTCATAATATCTTCCGTACTCATTTTCACTCCGGCAATGGCGCTGTCATTGACCGCAACAATACGGTCACCGGCAAGGATGCCGACTTTTTCGGAAGGTCCGTTGCTGACGGGTTGCACTACTAACAGGGTATCTTCAATCATCTGAAACTGAACTCCAATACCTTCGAAGTTACCTTGAAGAGGTTCGTTCATTTTCTTCACTTCTTCTGCGTCCGAGTAGGTAGAGTGCGGGTCGAGTTGTGCCAGCATCTTGATGATGGCTTCTTCCACCAACTTGTCTTCATCTACTTTGTCTACATAGAAATGGGAGATTGCGAACTCTGCCATTTGTAGCTTGCGCATGGCTTCAGAACCGAAATTTTGGGCCTGTAAGGCTGATACTGCCCACAGGCAAGCCAAAAGGACGTATATTTTAATCTTATTCATAATCTTACTTTATATTAATAGCCGAGTATTAACAACCGGGCACAGATACGCCTGCATCCTTCTCAACTCTCAACTTATCCTCATTCCTTTGGGAATAAACTGGCTGATATCTTTATTATAAGTCAATAATTCGCGTACAATCGTTGAGCTGACGCAAGTCAGTTCCGGTTCTGTGAAGAGCAGGATCGTTTCAATGCCTGCCAGTTTGCGGTTGATGTCCGCAATCGTTTCTTCATACTCGAAATCTTTCACTGTACGGATACCGCGGACAATAAACCTGGCCCCTACTTCCTGCGCAAAATCAATGGTCAGACAGTCGTAGGACATCACTTTTATACGAGGCTCATCCTTGTAAAGTTCCCGAATCATTTCCTCTCTTTTCTCAATGGGAAAGTATGTATTCTTGTTCTCATTGATACCGATTCCTATCACGATTTCGTCCATAAAGGTGAGTGCACGTTCCACTACCGAATAATGTCCGATGGTGAAGGGGTCAAAAGTACCCGGGAATATTGCTTTTCTCATGATGCCAAATCTTCTTCTATAACCAGATTATCTATAATAAAGTTCTGTCGTTCCATGGTATTTTTACCCATGTAGAATTCAAGTAGTTCTTTCACTGCGTCTGTCTTTCGCAAAGAAACTTGCTCCAGACGCATGTCTTTACCGATGAAATGCTTGAACTCGTCCGGTGAAATCTCTCCTAAACCTTTAAATCGCGTGATCTCCGGATTCGGGCTTAGTTCGTTAATTGCATTGACACGCTCTTCTTCACTATAACAATAGATTGTTTTTTTCTTATTGCGTACACGGAACAAAGGCGTTTGCAGTATATATACGTGGCCTTTTTTTATAAGGTCAGGGAAGAATTGCAGGAAGAAAGTAATTAGCAGCAGGCGGATATGCATACCGTCCACATCGGCATCGGTTGCTACGATGACTTTGTTGTAGCGTAGTCCGTCCAAACCATCTTCTATATTCAAGGCTGCCTGAAGCAGATTAAATTCTTCGTTCTCGTAGACCACTTTCTTGGTTAACCCGAAAGAATTCAGTGGTTTACCACGTAGACTGAACACTGCTTGCGTGTTCACATCACGGCTTTTGGTGATGGAACCACTTGCAGAGTCCCCCTCGGTGATAAAGATGCAGGAGTCTTCTTCCAGTCCTTTTCCTTTCGGGTCGTTGAGGTGAATACGGCAGTCGCGCAATTTGCGGTTGTGCAGGTTTGCCTTTTTTGCACGTTCACGGGCAAGTTTGGTTACACCTGCAATGGCTTTACGCTCTTTCTCGGATTCTTGGATCTTTTGTTGTATCGCTTCGGCTACATCCGCATTCTTGTGCAAGAAGTTGTCCACTTCCTGTTTGATAAAGTCGCCTACATATTTATTGACTGTCACTCCGCCGGGAACCATATTGGTAGAACCCAGCTTCGTTTTCGTCTGACTCTCAAAGATAGGCTCTTCCACATTGACGGCAATGGCAGCAACCAGTCCGTTACGAATGTCGGTATAGTCCATGTTCTTGTTAAAGAACTCTTTGATGGTGCGGGCGATGTGTTCCTTGAAAGCACTCTGATGCGTACCTCCTTGGGTGGTATGCTGACCGTTGACGAAGGAGTAATATTCTTCTCCGTATTGTCCGGTATGCGTGAAGGCGATTTCGATGTCTTCCCCTTTCAGGTGGATGATCGGGTAAAGTCCGGTTGCCGTCATATTGTCGTTCAAAAGGTCTACCAGACCATTGCGTGACAGGATACGGTGTCCGTTATAGATAATGGCAAGCCCGGTATTGAGGTACGTGTAGTTACGTAGCATTGTCTCAATAAATTCAGGCTTGAAACTGTAATTCAGGAATAATGTATTATCCGGTTCGAAGAAGATGTAAGTTCCGTTTTCCTCTTCGGTATTCTGCGTTTCGTCGGTTAGCAGGTTTCCTTTTGAGAAAGTGGCGATACGTACTTTACCGTCGCGGTAACTGCGTACCTCAAAACGGGAGCTCAAGGCATTGACGGCTTTCACACCGACACCGTTTAGTCCGACACTTTTTTTAAATGCCTTGCTGTCGTACTTACCACCGGTGTTCAGCATGCTGACGGCTTCGATGAGTTTTCCCTGCGGGATGCCTCGTCCGTAGTCGCGTACGCTGACACGGAGGTTTTCTTCAACGGTAATCTCGATTTTCTTACCGGCTTGCATTTTGAACTCGTCAATACTGTTGTCAATTACTTCTTTCAGGAGGACATAGATTCCGTCTTCGGCATGTGCACCGTCGCCCAGCCTTCCGATATACATACCGGGGCGTGTGCGTACATGTTCCATGTCACTTAGGTGACGGATGTTGTCGTCAGTGTACTCTACTGCATTGTTGTTGTCTACAGGTATCAATTCGTTCTCTTCCATAGCTGTTTTTTATTTTATCTCTTTGATGAACGCACGGCGGCGCTTATGTTGTTGAGTCTCAAAGTAATCCCATTGTGCCTGAACTTTTCCGTTCAGTTCCAGTTCGGGGTTGCTTTCCGCAAAGATAAAACCTAATTTTTGATAAACTGGAATTAAATCGGAAAATAACAAAGCGTTAACACCTTTGTTTTGATATTCCGGTTTCACTGCAACGAGTAGCAGATCAAGCATTTTGGCACGGCGTTTCATAAATAGTGCCTTTAACAGATAGAACCATCCGAGTGGCAACAGACGTCCGTGTGATTTCTGTAAAGCCTCGGCGAGAGATGGCATGGAGATACCTACACAGACCAATTCGTCATTGGCATCAGTAATCAGTGTAACCATGCGTAAGTCAAGGATCGGCAGATACATTTTCACGTATTGGTCAATTTGCCGCTGTGTCAACGGAGAATAGCCATAAAGAGGACTATATGCTTCATTCATCAGCTCGAAAATCTTCTGTCCGTAGTCTTTGGCTATTTTTCTTCCGGAAGTATATTTCTTTATCTTGAGGTTATATTTTCGTTGGATCAGTTCGGAGATACGTTTATGCTTGTCGGGAATGGCATCCGGTATGTAGATTTTGTATTCCACCCAGTCGGCGTCTTTCTCGAAGCCTAACTTTTCCATGTGTACAGGATAGTACGGGTGGTTGTAGATAGTAGCCATGGTACTAAGTTGGTCGAATCCTTCAACTAACATACCTTCCGCATCGAAATCAGTAAATCCGAGAGGACCGGCAATGTGAGTCATGCCTCGTTCTTTTCCCCATTCTTCCACCGTTTTGATGAGTGCGGATGATACTTCGGGATCGTCGATGAAGTCTATCCATCCGAAACGAACGTTTTTACATTCCCACTTCTCGTTCGCCTGATTATTGATGATTGCAGCTACACGTCCTACTATTTTATCGTCCCGGTATGCGAGGAAATAATCTGCTTCACAGAATTCGAATGCTGCGTTTTTCTTCTTGTTGAAGGTGTTGAGCATGTCGTCATAGAGGTCAGGCACAGAGTAAGGGTTACCCTTGTACATTCTGTAATTGAAACGGATAAATTTCTTAAGTTCTCTCTTTGTGGAGACTTTCTTGATTGTAATAGCCATATCTCGTATTTATGATTTGAGCAGGCAAAGATACGTGATAATCTTTAAATTACAACGTGTGGGAAAGAGAAAATATAGTCTCTGGATGATTAGGGAGTGGACTGTAAATATGAAAAATACCGGAAATGATGATCATACATTCATTGCCGGTATTCTTTTTCTGTTTTTGTAGGCCGTTTATTGGCTGATGTGTCCTTCGAAAGGCGAGGCAGGTAAACCGGCTGCGTTGTATAAGTTAGCATCATCGGGATTATCTCCCCAAGCATATCGTACAGAGACCGGTTGCTGTATTTCCTTATTCCATACTATTACTTTATTGTTTTCGATTTTAGCCTGTGCCCATTGGTATTTTCCATTTACGCCGGCAATGGCGAATCCTGATAAATAGCCATATTTATTACGAGCTACTAGTTGTTCGTCACAAGCGTTAAAGGTGAGCTCCAGTGCATCTCCGATTCTTTTTACCGACTGGAATATCGGGCCGGTGCAAACAATAGAGTTATATCCGTAATCATTGTGGAGAGCATGCAAAGCAAGTCGTTTACCTACATCTTGTTTGTTGCGGGGATGTATGTCATTTTCTTCACCGATGTCTATAATGACGGCCTGTCCTGTATGTGGTAAGGCCAGTGTCTTCGACTGTGTATCTCGCAGGTTTGCCCAATGACTTTCGGAAGGCTGCTTGGCCGGAGACATGAAGTTTGCTAATTGAACCCAATAAAATGGGAATTCGTTATTCCATCTGCTTCTCCAGTCTTTAATTAAAGCCGGAAATAAATCAATGTATTCGTTGGCTCGGGCGGCATTGTTTTCTCCCTGATACCAGATTACCCCTTTCATCCCCAAACCTACCAGCGGATGAATCATTGCGTTGAACAGCAAAGAAGGAAAAGCGTTAGGACCATATTCTACATAATCATATTGTGCACTCGATACTGCAACTTTATACTTCCAATTATCACACAAAGGGAAAATTCGGTTGTTGATTTTCAGGTATACTTCATCTTTAGGACCATATAGACCGCCTCCTCCACGATAGTCGGATATTTTAATAGTGATGGTATTCTGTTCCTTTATTACTTCTGCCGGAATCTTATATAGACGTTTCAGGTCATATCCTACCGTTCGTCCTACTTCATGTCCGTTAACCCAGGTAATGTCATCGTCATCGATAGTACCGAGACTCAATTCTGCATCCTGTCCTAAACAGTTGGCCGGTATGGAAAACTGATAAGTAAACCATACAACTCCATCTATACCGGATAACTCTTCATTTGACCATAATGACGGAACAATATGTTCCTTCCAGTTTTCTGTAGGGGTGTTTTCTAAATACCATTTCTCTTTTTCTCCCGGTTCGTTTATGATGGCTTGTTCGAATTCTTTTTTGACTTTGTCACTGTGCTTGATGTATTCTTCGAATTCAGAAGAGCGCATACGGGCTAATGATTTTTCATATTTCGGGAAATGCTCTATCACTTCCATGCTCATCCAGGTTTCGATGTCCGTACCACCCCATGAGGAGTTGATGAATCCGATAGGAATATTGAGTTTTTGGTATAATTCACGCGCAAAGAAATAGCCGACAGCTGAAAAATCAGAAGCGGAGGCGGGTGAACATACTTCCCATTTACCTTTTAAGTCGGTTTTAGGAGTGTGCCCCATTTCTTGAATTACGTTGAATGAACGGATTTGAGGGTAATTGGCAGCTGCGACTTCTTCGGTAGCATGATTAGCGCTACGCAGACGAAACTCCATATTTGACTGTCCGCTACAAATCCATACTTCACCGATTAAAATATCTGTAAATGATAAAGTCTGCTTGAGGCTTTTTACATTTAGAGTATACGGTCCACCGGCTTGCATAGGAGGTAGGCTGACTGACCATTTCCCATTTTTATCGGTTCGGGTACTCTTTTGAGCATTTCCTAATGTTACGCTAATTCGCTCACCGGCACTGGCAGTTCCCCATATATTGATTGGCTTCTCACGTTGCAGCACCATGTGGTCTGAAAAGAAAGAAGGTACGGAAAGCTGTGCCATTATTTGTGATAGGACAAATAACAAGCAAACTGTTAATGATAGAAGTTTTTTCATCCGATGAGTATTTGGTGATTATTCATTAATATATTCTTTGGGAAGCAATATCTTACGAAGCGTATCGGCAAAGATTGCAGCCATGCGCTGTTGAATAAATGAATGTTCTCCATGTGGCGGATGCCATCCAAATACTTCTCCATGAGTCTCTTGTGAATCCCCAGTGTAAATTAGGCTATATTGTTTTCCTGTAACCGGATGTTTCTGGTTTTTGGAGAATCCGATGTATCTGTCGAATTCAACTACTGGGAATCCCCATTTTTCTGCCAGTTTTCGGACCGAAGTGTTGAATATCGGACGACTGTCATGCCAATGAGTACATAAGACAATAGAAGCAGGTTTCCCATAAGGAGTGTTATAATATCTGGATTTTGGATTAAATTTCTGGTTATAACAGTCTGATATGTAGCGCTTGATGACATAATCATAGCAAACGGCATAGTCGGAAGCATCAAAAGGAGTTTTATAATCCTTGTAGTTCTCTTTTAAGTTTGCTTCGTTATATACGTCTTTTTCATGTACTTGCATCAAGACGAATACATCAATGTTATCGAACTCTTCCGGGGTATAGAGAGTGCCGTCCAGCATTTTATTTGCAGTGTGAGCAATAGATTCTGCACTTACAGCCCGATTGATGGGGATGGCGTGAAGGGCACGACATCCCATTTCAAACCACTTATTGTTAGGTTCGGCAAAAGATGCTCCGGATAATAAAATGGTATAAGTGTCTTTATTTTGGGCTATTCCTGCTAAAGCGAGCAGGCAAATGAATGTGAATAAGGTGATTCTTTTGTACATAGTTATCGTTGATTGATTAATTGGTGAATAAAATCAAGTTCAAGTGAATGTTTTCCGGCTTGTAAAGTTATCGATTTTTGGGGTTCTGGCATTGTAAAAGGAACAAATGTTGCAGAAGTGCCTGCCGGAATATCGATTGTATAACGGATGCAGTCATTAGTTTGACGAACCCAGTTGATATTTAACCAGCCATAGGGAGTATTATAGCGTATGGTAAGTTCATTCATGTCTGCCGGAAAGAAAGGTTTTAGCAAAATATGCTTGAATCCGGGATGTTTTTCATCTATCTGAATTCCTCCCAGTCCTTTGTATAGCCATGCTCCTATTTCTCCGAACATAATATGGTTATATGAGTTGTCGATAACGACATCTGTCCGCCAATTTTCATGTAGAGTTGTAGCACCTTGTTTGATCCAGTACCCCCAGGAAGGATAGGTGTCTTGTGATGCGACTTTGTAAGCTGTTTCCGCATATCCGTTATCTGACAGGGCGGAAAGTAGGGCCTTGCTTCCTAATAAACCTACGTCCAGATGATAATCGTCTTTTTCTACCAATTCATGTAGTCTGGCAGCAACTTTCTTTTTATCTTCTTCCGGAACGATTCCCCAGTATAATGGCATGGCAAGTTCTGTCTGTGTTCCCCCTGCATATATTCCTGTTTCCTTATTGAGAAAACTGGTGTTGATAGCTTCTTTTATTTTTTGTGCCAGCGTGTTATAATAGGAGGCATCTTCGGCATATCCGAAAAGTCTGGCTGCTTTGGCTAGAATACAGACGTCCGTATAATAATAGATAGAGGAAGTCAAGGTTATATTGCTTTTTGAGCGTACAGGTACCCAGTCGCCCAGTCCCCAGTCTGTAAGATGATTGGTTGATATGGATTCTATATAGGAGACATATTTTTTGATTGATCCGTACATGCGGCGGAGTAATGTGGTATCTCCGTAAAATCGATAAATTTCCCAAGGGATAATGGCGACAGCACTCGTCCAGTCGACCCCGTTGGCCCAATCATAGCCCCATACGGAAGTTGGGATGATACATGGGAGGATTCCGTTGTCTTTTTGTTCATCACAAAAGTCGTTCATCCATTTCTCATATATAGAGATACCATCGAAATTGTATAATCCTGTTTCTATGGCAATATGTGCGTCTCCTGTCCAGCCATTTTTTTCCCGTTGAGGGCAGTCAGTCGGGTAACCGAACAAGTTGGCTAAATAGGAACTGTTAGTGGCTTTCCATATTTTGTTTAGCAGATCGGATGACGAAGACCAGTAGCCGATGGCCGGAACATCACTGTGCATTTCTACTGCAATAAGATTTTCGTCGGATAATTGAATGGGGGCAGATGATGAGACTTCTACAAACTGAAAACCTTTGTAGTTGAATTTGGGCATGAATCTATCTTGCTTTCCGCTAAGTATGACGATGTCTGTTTGAAAAGGATCGCTGTCGTCTGTCGGCCGGTAGTGATAATCTATATTTGCCATGTTTACCATACCGTTTTTGTCTAAAAGTTCCCCGTGTTTCAGGTGCAGTTTTGTTCCTTTTTTTCCTTTCACTTTTAGCTCGGTGACACCTGCAATGTTTTGGGGGAAATGATAGACGTAGCAGCTGTCATTTATTTTTTTACATTGAGTTGCTGTATAGCGGGCCGTTTCACGAATCGGATGCATAACTTGTGATTTGATCGTTTCCGTAGGCGATTCGGTTTCTTGTGCATGATACCATCCGGTAGCGTTGAATCCGGGGGAGTCCCAGCCTGCTAATTCTTTCTGTGCATCATAATGCTCGGCTGTATAGATGCTGTTGAAAATAACCGGGCTGTCAGTTGTTTGCCAGGTTGAGTCAGTACCCAGATATTCTGTTGTTCCATCTGTGTAACGCAGATGGAGTTGTGCTGTGAATTTAGGGCGGTTTCTCCATGAAGCCTTGTCGAAAAACCATACTGCTGTGGATTGATGATTATACCAGCCGTTCCCCAGTTGTACTCCTATTACATTTTCACCCAGAGATAGTAATGACGTAACATCATGAGTGACTGATAGTATACGTTTGTCGAAATGTGTATACATAGGGTCAAGGAAATGATTTCCTGCCCGTTGCCCGTTGACAGAGAGCTCATGCAGGCCTGCCGATGCAATAGTGAGTAAGGCTTGCTCGATTGTTTTGTCTAATTGGAAGCTCTTTCTATAATAGGGTGCCGGACGGTATGTGATGTCATGTTTGTCAGTAATCCATTTCCCTTTCCAGTTGTCAGATGATAAACATCCTGTTGTGAAGGAGGATATAGGGGAAAATGTAGTTTTCTGTTTGGAAGAGGTTTGATAGCCTATTTTCCAATAATACGTTGTATATGAATCTAATGGTTGTCCATCATAGGAGACTCTTATGGGAGCTCCTATGATGGATTTGTTCCAATAACCGGACTGTCTGCCTGATAATTGAGTACTGTCTGTTGATAGCCATATCTCAACTCTGTTGATACTATCTTCCTCTAGCAGCGGAAGTTTCCAGGAGAGTCTGGGAGTTTGAGTATCTACTCCTACAGGAACGGGTATATTCTCACATTTTAATTCAAATGGCGTTTTTAGCTCTTGAAGTGCACATGAGAATAGGGTTGTACCCAATAGTAAATACAAATAGGACCGAATTGAAATATGAGCCATATTGGTTAGTTGGTTAGTGATGAATTTACTTTTTTCTTCTCTCTTCGAGTTCTGTTGATATTTCATATAATCTTTTTTCATTTAACGGATAACGTGAAATGAAGAATGCTGATAGCATGGTGGCAATTGCCGGGAAGATACTCATCATCATACAAATGCCGGTTTGAGCAAAGTCGGATTGGATTACATTTGCTTTGAAACCGAAATAGGCCAGTAGCCATCCGGTCAAAGCACCTCCGATTGTCCAACCGAACTTTTGAGACATGGACGAAGAAGAGAATATCAGGCCGGTTGCCCGTCTTCCGGTTTTCCATTCGGAATAGTCTGATATATCTGCATACATAGACCATAATAAAGGAGAAATAATACCCGCACAGATACTTATTAAGACCTGTAAACAAAGAATTCCCCAGATAAAATCTTTAGGAAGGAAGTAGAATAAAACACTTAGAATGGTAGCGCCAACCATTGCTACAAAATAAGTTTTCTTTTTACCGATTCTTTTGGTGAGTGATGGCACAAACATGATTCCGAGGATATTGGCGGCTTGTCCTAATACCAAGTAGATCGTGATTAGAGTAATGGCACTATTCATGAATGAGAAAGAGAATGTATCGGAGCTGTCTACATAATATTTGAAATAGAATACAGCAGAACCGTCACGAAGAGAATTGAACACTAATGCCATGATTCCTGCGCATAAAAGAATCCACCAGGGTTTGTTTCTGCCCAAATCTTTCAGATCTTCTTTCAGTGATCCTTTTTCTTCCTTTATGGGCTGCACTCTTTCTTTTGTCCATAGAAAAGTTAATAAGAACATTCCACTAGCCATAATCGCAAATACGACTGCAGCCATCTGCCAGCCGAAAGCGATGTCAGGTATATTTTCCGTTATCTTCATTTTACTGAATATATCAACCAGTGGCTCAATGAGGAATAGTACCAGAATACTTCCTCCAAAAGCAAATGTCATGCGGTAGGAGGAGAACTCTGTGCGTACTTGTGGATTGGCAGACATTACTCCTAATAGAGATGCGTACGGAACATTGATTAATGAATATACCATCATCATAAGGGTATATGTGGCATAGGCAAATATTATTTTGGTAGTCATGTTATCTCCAAAAGATGAGAAGGTCAGTATACCACAGATGCCGAATGGTATGGCTATCCATAGTAGGTAGGGGCGGAATTTACCCCAGCGTGAGTTTGTCCGGTCGCCTAATATTCCGACAAACGGATCGAGGAAAGTGTCCCAAATGCGTGTGATAAGGAACATTGTTCCTACCACTGCCGAAGAGATACCTACCACGTCTGTGTAGAAGAATAGCAGATACATTGTGAATAACTTCCAAAACATGGAAGAAGCAGCATCTCCTAATCCATACCCGATTTTTTCTCTTAGTTTTATGTTTTCCATGGTGATGTATTTATTGTTTCAGGTATTGTTTATTGTGGTTTACCATAGTAATGATCCGCTTCACAGATTCTATAGAACGGAAACCGTCGGTTGGTGTGTGCAGACAATAATCTACAAGCTGGCTTACTGTTGATTCGGCTACATGAAGACGGGTGTCCGAAGACGCATAATAGATATAAATTTTTCCGTTATCATCTTCAATCCATCCGTTTGAGAATAATACATTCGATACATCACCGATTCTTTCTTCTCCTATAGGGGCCATGAAATAACCTGCAGGTTCAGCTATAATTTCTGTCGGATCTTCTAAAGAAGTCATGTATAAGTATAATACATAGCGTAATCCGGCTGCGCATCCTCTTACACCATGTGCTAAATGTAACCATCCTTGTGGAGTTTTAATGGGGTGTGGCCCTTCTCCATTTTTTACCTCCTTGATCGTATGATAAAACCGTTTATTGATGATTTTTTCCTCTTTTATTTCGGCATGACAGATGTCATCTATGAGTGCCCATCCGATACCTCCTCCATTGCCGGCGTCAATAAAACCATCTTGAGGGCGGGTATACAGGGCATACTTCCCATTCACAAATTCCGGATGAAGCACTACGTTACGTTGCTGGCTCGGAGATTTCAGATCCGGCAAGCGTTGCCATATTTTTAGGTCTTTTGTTCGTGCAATACCTGCAACGGCTACTGCGGAAGATAAATCACCGGCTGGAGCGTTTGTATCTTTGCGTTCCGCACAAAAAATGCCATAAATCCATCCATCTTCATGTGCGGTCAGGCGCATATCGTACATATTGGTATCAGGAATGTCTGTCTCCGGCATTTCTATCGGATAATCCCAAAAACGAAATCCGTCTACGGGACTATTACTTTCTGCTACTGCAAAGAATGATTTTCGGTCTGCTCCTTCCACACGCGCCACAAGATAGTATTTATGATTGATCTTGATGGCTCCCGTATTCATTACAGCGTTGATACCAATTCTTTCTTCCATGAATGGGTTTTGTTTTTCATCAAAATCATACTTCCAGATGAGTGGTGCATGTTCTGCTGTTAATACAGGGTGGTAGTAACGTTTATATATACCGTTGCTATTGTTACATATCTCATTTTTTCGGTTGATAAGAGCTTCATAATTTTGTGTTAGCTCTTCTAATCTATTACTTTTCATATTCTATAGTTATTTTTCTCGGTTAATTATTCTATAATTAAAACCCAGTCATTTCCTTTTCCCTTTGTGGGAGAGGATACGGGAATGGTATCTGCTGTTGTATTTTGATGGAATGTGATTCTTCCATTGCGAGGATTCATCCACTTTAAAGACCGTTTGGATGCCTTCATTGAAGGCAAATAAATCGTTCTCTCTCCACCTTGTGGAAAATATACTAATAAGTAGTCTTTGTTGCCGAATGCTACGGGATAGTTTTTATTTTCTAAAGGTATATTGCCAAAGATGGTTTGTTGGTTTTTTCCTTGAGTAAAGTCAAATTTTTCCCATAATCTGCGAAAGTGAATTAAGTCCCATGCTCCTTGTTTATCCATTGATTGGTACCATGGAGTGTCGGCGTCACATTTAGGCTCACGTCCGGTATCAAACATCTGCCATATATCATTACAGCCGTATGTATATCCACAAGCTCCGCTGAACATACTTTGGTAAAGTGTATGGCGGATATCATCATCTCCAAATCTTCCATTTTCTTTTTTGAAATTGATCGGAATATTTTCATATCGGGGTTCTCCGTCCATGCATGGCTTGTGTGGTTCCTTTTTTAAATCGGGCAAAAGCAGACGTTGATAGATTGCGAAATCTTGTTGTGCGTGTCCGGATTGACACATATTAAAATCCAGCCACGAAGCATTGTGAAACCAGAACGAGGATGAGTGCTCTCCATGAGGATGATAGGTCATCAAATGGTTTTTGTCTACACTTTTAATACCGGTTGCTAATGCATTCCAAATGGCAAAGTTTTTTCCGTCTCCACTTCGATCACCTCCTATTATCCATATCAGATTGGGTGCGTTCAGATAGCGTTCTCCTAACCATTTGCCGTATCTATATGCATTTTCCGGTGTAAAAATCTCCGGTCCTTTTCCCCATTGTTTGTCTACCTTATCTCCCCAGGTTGGTAGTAGAGCTATGTATAAACCTTTGGCTGCTGCCAGAGAAATAACTTTGTCTACATGAGTGAAATAGCCGGGAGCGGGCTTGTCAATATTGCCGTCAATTAACTTAGGTTCTCCGTTAGATGAAACATCCATATCATCTAATTCATCCAGGATTACCGTTTGTATGACGGTAAATCCTTTTTCTCTGCGATTCTCCAAATATAGTTCAGTCTCTTTGTCATTTAAGCGGCTGATGAGTTCCCATGCTGTATCTCCCATGTAGAGAAAAGGAGTTCCGTCACTGTATTCTAGGTAACGTCCTGAAGAATTTACCCTTAAGTTTCCTTTGGATAGATTCGTGGCGTTTCCTGTCCACCGGTCTTCTTGGGCGGAAGTTCCAGTTATACAAAACATGAGTAAAATATAGCAGATGGAGAATCGTTTGAACATAATTCTATTTTTTAAAGGTACTTGTATATTTCTCAATGATAGGCATTTGCGGTCTGTCTTTCCCGTCTTTGGGGGTAATTGCCATGAAATAGGTATCCCACCACGGACCCGCAGCCCAATATGTACCATTGATTCCGTTTTCTTGTAAATATCCCAAGAATAAGTCGAGGGTTTCATTCCAACGGGGATCATTGTCGGGGATTCCATATTCTCCGATAAAACCATGGAATTTATTCTGTTTAATCCATTCTACAAATGGTTTTACCCGGTCGATTCCTTTCTCCGGATAACATTCTTCCTCTTCGTATGAATATTTGTACGTACCGGATGCATCCTTGTCAAAATATACATGAGCTTCAAAAGCAAGGTTATTAGCTGGGTCTTTTAAGAATTTGAGTGTATCACTCTGCTCGATCCAACGCTCTGCTGATGACCAGTCGTTGCCGCCTACCATAATAAGCGTATTTGTGTCGACTTCTCGTATGGCATTGATGGACGCTTGCGCCATGTCGAACCACTTGGTTTCCGGGGCCAGATCATGTGGCTCGTTCATTAGCCCGTAACCATATATGTTTTTAAAAGTGGAGAATTCTTTAGCGATAGCTTGCCAGAAAGAAGCCAGGTCTTCGATTGTTAATCCGTTGTTTCCAATGAGGGTATGTTCGTTGTTCATGAAGCGGCGACAGTAATTATGTAAGTCAAGAATAACCACCATATCGCGTTTCTCTGCTGCTCTGACCAATTCTTTCATTTTATTGAGGTCGTGCTGGTTTAGCGGTCCTTTTAAGTCAAGTTGTAGCCGTTCCCATTTGAATGGTAACCGGATAAGTTTCAGCCCTTTCTTTTGCCAATATTCGAGGTCTTGATCTGTCGGGTAGGTATAGTCTTTATTATACTCACCGGGGAAAGATGAACCGAAGTCCGCGCATGCCAAGTTTACTCCGTAAGGTTCACCTGTCTCTTTTACCGGAGGTTGATTACTTTTACATCCATTTAGAGTAAGAAGGCTAAGTAGTAGAAAAGCCGAAATAAAAACTTTTTTCATAATGTTCTGTTTAATAGGGTGATTGAAGATTCCAGCCTTTTACAATAACTGGAGATTCCAAATTTATTTTTAATATTTTTGATTCCTGTGGGTTAAGCCATATATAGTTCTCCGAAACGATAAGTTGGTCCATTTTTTCTGGTACTTCTACGTGTACTCCGATAGCAGGGTGCTTTCCTGTATTTGTTAAAGTCACCATATTACCTGTGCGTTCCATTTTAATTTCTGTTTGGGGCATTGATACGATGGAGCCCGGACGTACTTCGTAATTGGTAAAGTAATAATTCCGATATATGTTTTTGTTATCTTTGATTATGTCCAGAACAAAGAATAGCATGGTCGATTTGGTTTGTTCTCTATTCAGATTTATTTCTCCTAGTTTTTTGACGACATTATCATCGCCGATACCGTTGAAAGTATGGGTGGCAACAGTATCTAGTAATGCATTGTATATAGACACTTTGACTTGATAAGGTTCTTTCTCTAATGTTTGGCAGTCATCAAGTAGATAGACAGGAAGACTGACTTCTTGACTGGCAAGGTTGCTGCGGTCAAATAGCATGACTGCTGCTAACGGGGCAAAAGACTTTTGCACAAAATAGTGAACGGGTTTTATGATACCATAATAGTCTACACATGACCATGATACACCAGGATAGTTATCGTTCATCTTATAATAAAGTGCTCCGGTAGTATGAGGCCATAATGTGCGTGCCCGTTCTAATGTATGGCGCACTCCTACTACTTGTGCTAACTGTGACCCGAGTATGAAAGAAGCCAGCGAGTCCTTCGGCATAAAATAACCGGAATATTGAGTAAGTTTCTCCATTTCTCTCATCGTTCCGAAGATAGGAGTGTGGTGCGTGAAATTACCGCTCCTTTGGGGAGGCCACACTTCTTTTTCCTCGTCCAAATATCTACGCACTGTCTCGATGTGAGGCAATGATGCTATCCCAAATTCTCCCCAAAAAGGAGCGGTCATATTCAAATTGTGATTAAGATGAGCATCGTCCCACCAGCAGTTGTAATTGTGCAGGCTGCCTCCCCAGGCTTCCCCACGATGGAAGGGACGTGTTCCGTCAAGTTCTATACTAAGTCGTCCCATCATGTCAATTGCAGGTCCGAATGGTTTATCTGATTCATTCCCTGCTCCCCACATAATAAGAGAAGGGTGATTTCTTAATCGTTTGGTATTTCTTTCCACTGTTTCTTGCAGGATAGTGTACGGTTGCGTGTTATGGCTATTCCAGGCCGTTGGCCATTCTTGCATGACTAAAATACCATATTTATCGCATAATTCGTAAAAATCATCGGTTTCGGGCATTCCTCCTCCCCAGGCTCTTAACATTTGTATGTGCTGCCTTTGGGCTATCTGGAGCAAATGTTCGTATTTATTTCTTGAGAAGTCCATTAATGCATCCATAGTGCACCAGCCTGTTCCTTTTATGAACATCGGCTTGCCATTGATGACGAATGTCCAGTTATAATAATCTTCTTTAGCACCATCAATTAATGGTCTCATCTCAATAGTCCGTATACCGAACGACGTTTTTATATGGGCTGTCTTCCCTTTTTGTGGAACGAAGAATAGGTTGAGGTCATATAGTGATTGTTCTCCTCTGTCATTGGGCCACCAAAGATGCGGATCTTTGATTTGAAAGTCTAAAGATAAAGTTTCCTGTTTTTTCGGACTATTTATGTCGAAACGATAATATTGTGTTATTCCTTTGAAGTTCTTGGGAGATACTTCTGCATATAATACTCCTTTTAATGGAGATGATTTTTTATGCAGATCAAGAGTTAAGCGCATTTGACCATCGAGCGAACGAGTAGCGATGAAGGGTGATTCTATTTCTACTGCGGCTTGTTCTTTTAATTGAACACTACGCCAGATTCCTAATGATGGGATTTGTGCATAATGCCATCCATAAACGCAATTGAATACAACTGTATATTTCCAACTTTCATTTGCGTTGGGAGGCCAGTTGCCCAGAAACATTTGAGGGATGGCTTCTAGTTTTACTATGAGAGTGTTTTTATTCTTTAAATAGTTACCTATTGAAAAATCGGGCCCTCCGAACATACCTTCGTGTGTTCCTAAAAGTTTTCCATTGAGCCATATTGTACATTTGTTAGCAATTCCGCCAAAAGATAATATACAGTGAGATGAGGGGGAGTCTAGTTCGAACTCCCGCTTCATCCACCATGTCTTGTAAGATTGTTTTTCTGCAATAGAGTCATTCTGTCCGATGTATGGATCGGGTATGATTCCATTTTCTACTAATGCGGTGTGAATACTACCAGGCACATGGGCAGGTATTTGATCTGTCCAGATAGTGTGTAAACGTTCTTTTTCAGTTCCTCCTTCTGCCAGTTGCCAGGTTCCGTCCAAAAAGATGTTTGCAGGAGTATCTCTGACAAGAGGAATATTTCCTGTTTCAGTCATCTGTATACCTTTTACTCCCATTGGAGATAGCTTTGCTGCAAAGCTTTCTCTGTCTATCTCATCCATTGATTTTTGTGCAATAACCATTGGAGTGGATAGCAGTAAAGTGATAATAGTGATGATTCGAGTTCTCATGGACAGTATTTATTCTGATTATTGTTGTGTACTTTTATATTTCAGGAGCGTGCTTAATTGCGGACGATCCTGTGTGTAATTATTGGTCGGTTGGACAGATAAGGGATAATCACCCCATCGTGGACCGGCAGACCAGTAAGTTCCGTTTATTCCATTTTCTTGTAGATATTTAAGTGCTGCATCAAGAATATCCATCCAACGGCCGTCAGTATCAGGTATACCATATTCACCAACGAATCCACGTTTATTATTTTCTTTCAGCCAGTCAACAAAAGGTTTCAAACGAGCCACCCCTGTTTGAACGGTTGCACCATCTTCATCATATCCTTTATTATAGTTTCCGGAAGAATCCGAATCGAAATATATATGTGCCTGGAATATCAGGTTATTACTTGGATCTGTAAGAGTTTTCAGATTGTCACTGCATTCTTTCCATCGTCTGGCAGAGCTGAATTCGTCTCCGCTAACTATGATGGTCGTTTTAGTATCTATAGTGCGGATGGCATTAATGCAGGCTTGGGCTATGTTAACCCATGGTGTCGATGCCAGCATTTCGTAGGGCTCATTCATGATGTCGTAACCCCAGATATTTTTATAGTCTTTAAACTCTTTTGCCAGTTTCTTCCATACGTCACAGAAATTGTCAACAGTGCATCGTGCATTACCAATGATTGCATATTGATTATTTTGTGAACTTTGACCGTCGCAATATACACAATATCTTCCAAAGTTATGCATATCCAGAAGTATCTGTATGTTTCTATCTTCAGCGGCTTTGACGAATTTCTTCATTTTTGCCAGCTCTGTTGCATTTAATTCCCCATTCATTGTGGGTTGTATACGTTCCCAACGAAAAGGAAAACGTACCAGATAAAGGCCTTTGGCTTTAAAGTAATCCAAGTCTTTTTCTGTGGGATAACCATAGTGGGTACCATCCACCCCCGGATACACATTCCCAAATTCAGCTCCTGACAGGTTAACTCCAAAATAAGCTGTTTGTTTGGTTGGTTGAGGCTCATCACTATTTTCTTCTTCGTCTGATTTGGAACAAGATGAAAATAGAAGTGCTACAATCGTTACTAATGAAAATAAGTCTTTTAGCATAAATCGAATCTTTTTGATTATGAGGGAACGCCCATATTAAAGCGTTCCCTTTTTTATTTTTACTTATGAACAAATCTGAAATTACACATACTTAAATCAAAATCCTGTGCAGATTCAGGAGAGAATATGATTTTGAAAGCTGTGTTGGTACTGGGATCGATGGAACTGGGCAACAATGATTCTGTGTCAGCACTGATCCGTACTGTTTGCCATCCGCCATAAGTATTGACCGGAATTCCTCCTTTGGAAGGATACCATCCATAATCTCCTAAGATGATACGCGCTTGGACTGATATCGGGAATTTAGCTCCAGTACAGATTTCAAATCTTAAATCGTATGATGAAAGATCTGCGGCTACTTCTGCTGGTACAGTAATATATCCGGCCCACATCACCATCCATCCCCAAGCGTTCACGGAATTATTGAATCGAATATATTTTCCTCCTTCTACTAATGGTTCCGGTTGTCCTTCTAATGTGCCGTCACATAAGAAATTTTTCGGGGCATCAGGGAATTGGCTGGAATGTGTAAAAGCACCGCTTCCCGGCCAATTATTGAAATCAAAAAGTTGAGATACTCCCGGATCCATGTATGTGAGCTTGTATGCTTCATCCATATTGGCTCCTTTTATAGTAAGGGTAGATTTTGGAGTGGCATTTGCCGGGATTTCTATTGTCAGTTCTGTACGAGTGGCATCGATTACATTTACCGGTAAATTACCTAGATTAACAATTGCTTCTTCGATTGTAATACCGTAAAGGTCAAAGTTGTCACCTGTAATAACTGTCGTATCTCCTGGTTGGGTAAATTCATTCTTGAGTCCATTGATTGTTAAATCAGGGATGGAAACAACAAAAGGAATACTTAGTTCTCCGTGTTTGGTTGTAATATAAATCGTGTTTGTCACTTCTTTAGGAAGTGCACGAGGAATAGGTGCGAGAAGCATATTGTAGGTCGAATATACCTCCTTGCTGTCCACTTCGATATCATTGAATTTTAGAGAGGTGATGTCTCCAAGATTTGTTCCCTCAATTCGTACTACTTGTTCGAAATTCGCTCCCTCAATGGGAAATTCAGCATCTGTTGCCAAAGCAACTTTGTCTACAGTCGGAGCACCTGTTGACGGTTTGTTTTCTTTGGCTTTCAGATCGTCGACTTCAACAATATCCGTACAGGATGTTAAAGCAAATATGGATGCTGCGATTATTGCAAAATATTTTATTTTCTTCATAATCTGTTTTATTACATGGTTATAAGTGATTAATCCCAGCCAGGATTATTCTCATTAATTCCTTGGTTCGTCAGGATTTCAAGAGTCGGAATCGGGAATAGCAGATGTTTACTGGAACGTTGTTTTACGTTATTGGCTTCATCCATTCCGCCTAGAGCATTCATTGCCTGCAAATAAATTCCCCAACGTATTAAATCCCAACGACGATCGCCTTCCAAGGCTAATTCCATTGCACGTTCTTCAAGGATTGCAGAACGCAGGCGGGTTTTATCTGTAAAGTTTGCCAGTTCTTTACCTGTTGCGTTACTACGGGTGCGGACATCATTTAAAGCGTCTACCGATTCTTTTGTCGGACCATTTAATTCATTAGCTGCTTCTGCAAAAATTAGAACAACATCAGCATAACGTAAAAATGGGTAATTGGCATCTGTACGAGGTTGAGTCTGATCGGCTATTTGTTGTGAATATTTAGTGGTGAAAGCAAAGAACTGTTCTGAACCTGCTTCATCACATCTCCATCCGGAGGTTACTTTAGGATTATCGAACGGAGGCTCTTTGGCTTCAACCATACGTTGCCATTTCCCGAAGTTCGGATAGTATGAACCACCACCCCAACTTGTATCGGAGTTCTGACGTATCCAACAATGCAACACTCCTTTGTCCACGCGGTAGTCTTTTTCTTCAAACAATAGATACCAGTGTTTTCTACATCCTACCGTTAAACTATTGTCTATGTTTCCTGCTGCATTGAGTCTGCCACAGTAGTGCGAGCTGAATAGTGTACCGTATAATTCATCACCGGATTTAGTTTGTAAACCGAATAAGTGTTCACTACAAGTTTTGCCGGAAGGAGACCAAATCAAATCATAGTCCTCAAGTTTGTGTGTCCCATATTCTCCTCCGATTACATCTCCCGCAACTTCGTAGGCCAGTCTGTAATATTCTTGAGAAGAAAAGCTTTCGTAACCGGCAACTTGATCCTTGGAGAATGTTGTCGGAACAGGTTCTGTATACACTTTGGTCATAGTACCATTTACATTCTGCATAACAAACGGTGCACCGGTTTTTACTGTTATTTGTTCTCCGGTAGACATGGAAGCAGAACCGATAGTTGCATATACTTTGGCTAACAAACCTGCTGCAGTTGCAGCACAGACTCTTCCGGGTTTAAAGCCATTATCTGTGTTTTTATAAATCATATCTTTAGCATCTTTAAGCAAAGGTATGATTGTTTCCGTGTAGACTTGTGCAATCGGAATACGCGGATTGTTAGTATATTGTCCGGATTCGTTTACACTGACCGAATAAATAGGGATAGCTCCATAAGCACGTACCAAGTAGAAATATGCCCATGCTTTAAGAAAATAACATTCTCCTAATGCATTCTTTTTAAATTCTTCCGATACATTCTGCATCTTATTGATTTCAGAGACCGCTATATTTGCCCGGTTAATCAACGAGTACATTCCGGTCCAAAGTACATCGGCCTGTCCGTCACCTCCCTGGAAGTTACCACTTCCAAACTGGCTGAACTGCCATACTGCACCGGAAATATAGTCACAGTCATAGTCCAGCGGTCGTGGGAAACTACCGTATCTGAACATGGCTTCGTGTAATGTATTATATACTCCTGTTACCCACATGTCGGCACCATTATCAGAATCCTCAACATCTTCAGGGACAATGAAGTCGAAAGGCTTTTCTTCGATCATACTTTCGCATGATGTCATTACTGCTCCGGATAATAGGAGACTGGATGCCATCAGATATATGAATATATTTTTCTTTTTCATCATTTCTTGAGATTATAAAGTTAATTTAAAACCTATTGAATATGTTCTGCTGCTCGGGTATGAGAAAATATCAACTCCTCTTCTAGAAGCGTCAGAACCAAAGGCGTTTACATCCGGATCAAACCAACTATAACCTGTAATCGTGAATACGTTTGTTACTGTACCGAAAACAGACAAATTGCTAATACCTTTTATGACTGAACCGAAATTGTAGTTTAAGTTGATTGTTTTTAGTCTGAAGTAAGAACCATCTTCTACATAACGATCGGAGAGTTTCATGTCACGAGTCATTGCAGTAGTGACGCGAGGCCATCTGGCGTTAGCTGCATTCTCTGGTGTCCAGCGTGAATCATAAGCATCTTGAGTGATGTTTGCAATACTGCTCATTCCGATATTAGTCAAGTTTCCGTTAAAAATATCATTTCCATGAGTTCCTTGGAAGAACAATCCCAAAGTCAGATTTTTCCATCGCAAATTGGCGTTCAAACCATAAATAAAATCAGGATTGGTATCACCGATGATGGCGCGGTCTTCTGACGTTATTTTTCCGTCATTGTTTTTGTCCAGATATTTGATTTCACCGATCATTCTGCGAGCCTCATCATCAGATGCTTTAGCATATATTGGATCTGCACGGACTTCTGCTATATTATCATAGAAGCCGTCTTCTATATAGCCGAAGATTGTTCCGATAGGTAGTCCGTTTCTTTGCAGAAATACTTCTTTGGCACTATACCATAATTGGTTAGCATATTGGTCAGCTGTTAAACCTCCGATTTCATTTTTATTAAAAGAGATGTTGCCGTCGAAGTCTAGGCTCCAGTCTTTTTTATCTAATGCAATGATTTTACCAGTTAGTTCAAGTCCTTTGTTTTTTACATGGCCGAAATTCGTCCACATTGTAGTATAACCAGTACTGTTCGGTATAGATACATTTTGTAGCAGGTCATTGGTTTTCTTGTAATAATAGTTAGCGGATAAACTAATTCTGTTATTCCAGAATCCCATGTCGAGTCCGACATTATATTGATCGGTTGTTTCCCATTTGAGTTTATCATTCAAAGGACCTTTGTAAGTTTGTCCTGCAAATCCGCTGCTTAATGTTCCGTCCAGAGGGTAATTGGATGGTGCAAGTGAAGCGATAGTCTGATAACTGCTGATAGCTTGATTACCGGTTTGACCGTAGCTGAGTCGCAACTTTAAGTTACTGAATATATTCAGGTTTTTGATGAATTCTTCTTCCGATATGGTCCATGCTACTGCTCCTGAAGCGAAGTTCGCGAATTTATTTCCCGGAGCGAAACGACTTGAACCGTCACGACGGAATGATGCTGTGAAAATATAACGATCCTTGAATGTGTAGTTGGCACGTCCTAATAAAGAGACT
Organism: Bacteroides xylanisolvens; assembly: GCF_018289135.1. NCBI lineage: Bacteria > Pseudomonadati > Bacteroidota > Bacteroidia > Bacteroidales > Bacteroidaceae > Bacteroides > Bacteroides xylanisolvens. The sequence continues at coordinate 4,264,807 of NZ_CP072216.1, read as the reverse complement.
AGAACTGCTTGTCCTCGATAGCTGGCCGGTGTTTCAATATTTAATGCCTGACTCATATCGAAGTCTTGTGTGATGTCAGTCGGGAAGTTGGATGCATTCATTGTTTTTCCACCCCAGTCCGATTTTTCGTAAGTGAAACCGGCTACTACATTGAGATGATGTAACTTATTAAGTGTCTTATCGAAAGTAATCAATGATTCTGCTGTTAAGTTTTGCCAGAAATTATCACTTTTACCAGCACGTCCGTTGGATGCTTTACCTTCTCCTGTTTCACGATTGTAGTAACTTGCGCGATCGTTTACTGAATAACTGATACCTAGATTCTGACGGAATTTCAAACAGTCGAGGATTTTAATCTCGGCAAACGCAGAAGTAAATACATTGATTGACTTCAGCTCATCTTTAGCTGTATTAACGTATGTACGTGGATTGGCTGACAACCATGCATAAGAATCATCTTCTGTCTTGTCTCCTACATATAATGTCGGTAAATAAAGCATGGCAGAACGGATGATACTATAATCATAAGAATTTGACTTGGCAAACTTAGTTAACGAACGGGTGAAGTTGATATTTAGTCCCGTATTTAACCAAGGTTTCACATGGCTTCCGATGTTGGCACGAACAGCAAAACGTTCATAACCAGAATTCTTGATAATACCTGTCTGGTCTGTATAGTTGCCTGAAAATGCATAGTTGCTCTTTTCATTTCCTCCTGATACACTAAGATTGTATTCCTGTGTTAATGCATCTTGTAAGATCTCGTCCATCCAGTTGGTGCCTTCTACCCATTCTTTATTGCCGTATTCGTCTTCGCGATAACCCGGATTGAGATAATCTTCCGGTGAAGCATAGTATTTACCGGAATTGGGAACGATTTTATCGTTCTCGTCGCGACGGTAGTTCCATTTACCACGATAAGGAAGGTATGAATAAGGAAGATTGTCATAAGCAGCTCCATTGATTACACCCTCATTTACATAATTAGCATAGGTGTAAGCATCCAGCATTTTAACCATTTTGGCTATTTTGGAAAGTCCGAAATTGGCCGAGAACTCAACTTTAGCGTCTCCGGCACGACCTCTTTTAGTGGTAATCAATACGACACCATTCGCTCCGCGAGAACCGTAAATGGCTGTTGCAGAAGCATCCTTTAAAATGTCGATTGATTCGATGTCATTAGGGTTGATCAATGACAGAGGATTAGTGGTGGAGTTGTTGCCCTCGTTGGCTTTACTGCTTGGAGTATCTCCTACCTCAAACGGAATACCGTCGACAATGTAAAGTGGTTGTGAATTTGTAGAGAATGAGTTAGCACCACGTATGGTGATACTTACACCTGAACCGGGAGCACCATCACTCTGGTTTACTTGTACACCAGCTAATTTACCTTGTAGGGCTTGGGAAATGCTGGTCGGGTTACCAAGCATCAAGTCATCACTTTTAATAGAAGCAACGGCTCCGGATAAATCTTTTTTCCTCATTGTACCATAGCCGATAACTACTACTTCATCCAAAGATTGAGTATCATCTTTGAGTGAAACATTGATTGTTTTACGGTTTCCTACAGTGACTTCTGTTGTTTTATAACCGATAAAAGTATACTGAAGAACAGATTTTTGGCTTTCTACTGTTATAGTATATTTACCATTTAAATCACTGATGGTACCATTGTTTTTTTTAACTCCTAACTCAACAATATTAACTCCGGGAAGAGGTTCACCTTTACTGTCTGTTACAGTACCTTTAATTTCAATACCTGCTGCTGATGCAGCTGTATTTATCATCCAGAACATAATCAAAAAGAGCCAGACTCCTTTTGATCCTTTTAGCATCCGCACTTTTGAGCGGGGAAAAGAAAAGAGATTCTTTTTCATTTTTATCAAATTTAAAATTAACTTTAGTATAAAATCTCGTACATTTATTATTGATGCAAAGCTAGTAAATAAGGAATGTAAATTATTGACGTTATTTGCCTAAAACTGATATTATTTTATCATTCTTTATTTTTATAAATATGTGAGTTGTATTGTCGGATAAACTTACGGCTTTGACGTCCTGCAGGTTTTATTAAAGACTCGTCCCATCCTCCGTTTTTGTTTGCTCGCGGAAGAATCATGGAGCAAGTTTCGTTCTTGTCTGAAATGGACCAGTTAACCCAGCTGATCTTTTTGCTTTCCAGCCATTCTACCCAACGAGTCCATTCGGGTATATCTAATGGGCCATCGCCAGTACATTCCATGCCTGCACATTCAGACACAAAAATGGGAATTCCTTTTTCCCATGCTGCTTCAGCTCTATCCCGTAACTCTTGTTTATGAGTGGCGGCATAGAAATGGAGGGTATACATTATATTATTGAATCCTTCTAAAGGACTTTCTGCTACCAGGTGTAAGTCTTGGTCCCAGTGTGGGCTGCCTACAAGAATAATATTATCAGGATCATATTTACGTATTTCAGAGATAATATCAGTTGCATATTCTTTCACACTTTCCCAACTGTCTTCCATAGGTTCGTTGTATATTTCATAAATAATATGAGGATATTTTCCGTATTTCTGTGCCATCATTGAGAAAAATGCTTTTGCTTCTTTTTTTTGTGGATAATAAGTATGCCAGTCGATTATTATATAGAGGTCGTTTTTAATTGCCGCTTTAATCACTTTATTCATGCATTTTAATGCAAATTCCGGATTTTCAATGTAGTTGTCTTCAATAACTGTTCCCATGGCGGCGCGTAAAACGGTACATTTCCAATCTTTTTTCAACCATTTCACAGATTGCTTATTGTAAAATCTGGGCCATAGGTTGTGCCAGCCATAACTAACCCCTCTTAATACAATAGGGTCTCCGGTTTGGCTGCATAATTGATTACCTTTTACTTGTAGTTGTCCCCATTGTTTTACAGGATCTTTACTGTAACTGAATAATGATATCATGGAGAATAAGGTGATAAACAAAATGACTTTCTTCATTTTCATAATAAATTAGGTATAACATATAAGATGGACGTTGCAAAGTAAGCACAAAAAAAATATGTAAAAAAGTGCTTTGTTATCATATACTGATACTTTTCTTACTATTTATTTAAGGCAAGAGTATATTACCTTATTATATATATACAAAAAAGATTAAGCCGGAAAATAAATATGATAACAGATGGCTTGAAGGTTAAAATAGTATATTGATTTGATAATAAAGTGGTTGTATGCTTATATAAGTTGCCGTACTTTTATGAATTAAATTTTATAGATAGATTCATGTTTTATTTTATATTTATCACCTTATGAAAAGAAGTATTTTTTTAGTTTGTTTTGTTGTTTTCGGGGTTGTGTCATTGTCGGCAATTGGCTCGATAGTCTCTGTAGCACAGTCGGGTTGGCAGACTGATAGTATATCTTATGGTATATCTCGAATGGTTGATATTGCATCTTTGCCCCTGTTAGATCGTGGAATCTCTGTCCATTATGAAGGTAGTATTGATAAAAGAGGAAAGAATGCCGACTGGGACTGGAGTCTTTACCAGGATCAACGTGGAGAATGGGTAATATTTGATGTTGATGGTCCGGGATGTATTTATAATCTTGTACAACATCGCTATATGAGTTCAAGTGATCCGCTCTTCCGTTTTTATTTTGATGGAGAAGAAACACCTCGTTTTAGTTTACATTTATCTGAATTCGGAGAGAAAGAGCCTTTTATAAAACCTTTGGCTGAAAGTTATATTGGCCCGTTTGATAACGGAAGAGGGCCCATACGTGTTGCACGGAGTTTTGTTCCAATGCCGTTTAACAAGGGATGCCGTGTAACTACCGATGTGAAACTGGAAGGTTATGAAAGAACCAAAGGTGAAGGAGGTTGGGGACATGTTGTATACCACACTTATGCGGACAATGGTATCAAGACCTTTACCGGGAAGGAGAATTATGATACTTTGATACAATTATGGAAGAAACAAGGTAGTAATCTTTTGTGCAAAGATCAATTGGCATATCATCGTAAGTCGGAACAAAAGATTAATGCTGGCGAATCCATTACTTTATTGGATGAAAAAGGAGAGGGAGCTATTGGTTCTTTAAAATTTTATCTTCCGGAGATTAATGAGCAGCACTTGCAGGATGTATGGATTCATATGTTTTGGGATGCTCATCAGCAACCCGATATTTCTTGTCCTTTAGCGTGTTTGGGAGGCAACTCTTTGGGCTTTCACGATACCAACTATTTGCTGTCAGGATATAACACAGACGGTTGGTTTTATAATTATTTTCCAATGCCATATTGGAAGCATGCGAAGATAATAATTGAAAATCGTAGTGGCGTTCCTGTTTCTTTAGGATTCTCAGAAATAGCTGTTTCCAGGTCGGTTTATCCCACATCTAATACCGGATACTTTCGTAATACACCATATTATACCCGAAAACATGTGGCAGGAATAGATAGTCCGATAGCTGCTATTCAAGGAAGAGGGAAGATGGTTGCTGCTCATGTTACATGTCATGCCGAACGTTCACATATCATTTCTTGCGAGGGGGATGTTCGTGTATATATTGACGGCAAACGAACACCACAAGTTGAGAGTGACGGTTCTGAAAGTTATGTTTGTTATGGTTGGGGATTTCCGACCCCGCCTGAAGTGCATCCAATGGGAGGGTATGACGGTCTTTCGGATAACCCATGGTCTATGACTCGTTTTTGTATAGGCGATAGTTATCCTTTCTATTCAGAACTGAAGTTTGGAATAGAGTCGGGCGAATATAACAATCAGTATTTGGAACACTCGGGTACTATATTCTATTATGGTCAAGATAAAAATGTACTGGTGAAAACTGATAGTTTGGATTTAAACTCTTCTCGTTCTATTAAACGGCACTCTTATAAAGCTATGGGTAATGTACGCAGAACAAAATTGGAAAGTTTCTTTGAGGGAAATGAGGATCGTATTTTATATGTAGGAGAAACCGTCCGGTTTGAAAGTTTTAGTAGTTTTAGAGTGAATATATCTTCTCAAAATGAAGGAGTGCGTTTGCGTAGGTTGAGCGACCAAAACGATGTTCGACAAGCAGCCCGTGTTTTTGTTGATGGTGAAGAGGTTACAGAACGTTTATGGTATGTAGCTGATAGTAACCCTTATAAACGCTGGCTGGAAGATGACTTTGAAATTCCAGCCAAGTATACTAAGGGAAAGAAATCATTAAATATTCGTATCGTACCAGTTTCTATGTCTAAAGAGGGAAAAAATACTTGGAATGAAGCTGAGTATCAGGTGTTTTGTTATAATAATTAAATATTATAAATCAATACCACCGTGTACGCCACATAACAAAGTATCATAATCCCTCCTTCGATTCTTGTGATAGTCCTTTTGGCAAAGAACAGCCCGAATAACCAGAGCAGGATACCGGAACCTACTAGCGTAAACAGGTCGAAGTTGGTAATTCCGCTAAGATGGAGAGGAGTGATGCTGGCGCTACATCCCAGTACAAAGAATATATTGAAGAGGTTACTACCGATCACATTTCCAATGGCAATTTCCGGATTCTTCTTTAATGCGGCAACGATAGACGTAGCCAGTTCAGGAAGAGAAGTACCTCCTGCAACCAGTGTCAATCCGATAATCGATTCGCTGACACCCAGGTTGCGGGCGATGCCTGTGGCGCCGTCAACAAACAACTGACCTCCAAAAATGAGGGCAGCCAAACCTCCGATGATATAAAGAATGGATTTCCACCAGGGGAGTGATTTGATTTCTGTCTCCTCTTCTATGGTCGGAGCTTCTATCTGTCCCGCCTGTTCTGTTGTGCTCGGCTTGGAGGCGATGGCAAAGGTGTAACCCATGAAGATAACAAAAAAACAAAGCAATAATAAGCCGTCTACTCTGTTCAGGATATTCTCCGGAGCTTTATCCAGGAATACATCATTGGCACAAATCAGCAAGACAATAGAAGAAAGTATGCAGAGTGGTATCTCTTTTCTAAGTGTATTGCGGGTGATGACAATCGGGGCGAATAAGGCCGTGCAGCCCACAATCATCAACGTATTGAAAATGTTACTTCCCACCACGTTGCCTATGGCAATATCCGCGCTGCCTTTGATGGCAGAAGATACACTGACCGTCAGTTCCGGGGCAGAAGTGCCGAATGCAACGATGGTAAGTCCGATCACGATGGGAGGGATATGAAAACGCTTGGCTACCGAGGCGGCACCGTCTGTTAATCCGTTGGCTCCTAGAAGAATGAGGATTAATCCCCCGATAAGTAATAATATATTCATGCTTTTTTCTCTTTTAGTGGCAAAGATAATCAATTTGGAAATGGTAATGTCAAAAACAATCCGTATGTTTGCTCTGTTTTTAATGAAATGTTAGATTAACCTTAATTATAATCAAGGAATATAAGGTATGGAAATAAATAAAATAAAACGGTCGTTACTGGTGTTGTTCTTTTCTTTCCTGGCAATCGGGGCGCAAGCACAGTTGGAACAGGCGGTTAAGAAGATATTTGCCGGAGATACAATAACGGGCGGACATGTTCCTTTGAAACGGGATTCGGACTCTATCCATCTGGTAAATATGCAGAAATCATTGGAAGAAGCCCGGCTCAATGAGGCGAATATGAGGATGGAAATGGAGCAGATGAAACTCCAGATGGCTACCGCCGACTCCGTAAAATATGCACAGCAACGACAGCGTATCGACTCCCTGCGGCAGTTCACAAAAGGAATACCGGTAGTGGCGGACGGTGATACCTTATTTTACCTTTTCACCAAACGGGGTGGATATACTCCCCAGCAACGTGCCCAAATGACCGGTGCGGCAATTGAAGAAATAGGAAGACGCTTCAATCTACAACCCGATTCTGTGGCTATCGACCATTCGGACATAGTTTCCGATTTGATGTACGGCAGCAAAGTATTGCTTTCTCTTACCGATCAGGATGCCTTATGGGAAGGAGTTTCCCGTGATTCGCTAGCTAAGGAAAGACAGCAGAGTGTCATTACCAAACTGCATGAGATGAAAGCCGAGCACGGACTTTGGCGAATGGCAAAGCGTGTGCTCTATTTTGTGTTGGTAATTACAGGACAGTATTTCCTGTTCCGCTTGACCAACTGGTTGTTCCGTAAACTGAAAGCGCGTATCCTGCGCCTGAAAGACACGAAGATAAAACCGGTAGCCATCCAGGGATATGAATTGCTGGATGCGCAGAAACAGGCGAATCTGTTAGTATTCCTGTCCAGTATCGGGCGGTATATACTGATGGGATTGCAGCTACTGTTTACCGTACCGTTGATTTTTATCATCTTCCCACAGACAGAAGGACTGGCATATCAACTGTTGGGCTATATATGGAATCCGATTCGCGGTATCTTTGTGGGTATTATCGATTATGTGCCCAAACTGTTTACCATCATCGTCATCTGGTATGCCGTGAAGTATTTGGTACGTCTCGTCTTGTATCTGGCACGTGAAGTGGAAGCAGGACGACTCAAAATCAACGGCTTCTATCCGGACTGGGCGATGCCGACTTTCCATATCGCCCGTTTCCTGCTCTATGCATTTATGATTGCGATGATTTATCCTTATCTTCCGGGCTCCGATTCCGGTGTGTTCCAAGGGATTTCGGTATTTGTCGGATTGATCGTTTCGCTCGGATCAAGTACGGTTATCGGTAATATTATTGCCGGACTGGTGATTACTTATATGCGTCCGTTCAAGATGGGCGACCGGATCAAATTGAATGATACCACCGGAGATATCATCGAAAAAACTCCTCTTGTCACCCGCATCCGGACTCCTAAAAATGAGGTTGTGACTGTTCCCAATTCATTTATCATGTCGTCTCATACAGTAAACTACAGTACTTCAGCGCGTGAATATGGATTGATTATTCACTCGGAAGTATCTATCGGTTATGATATTCCCTGGCGGCAGGTTAATCAGATACTGATTGATGCTGCGTTGAACACTCCCGGAGTGGTGGATGATCCGCGTCCGTTTGTGTTGGAAACTTCGTTGAGCGACTGGTATCCGGTCTATCAAATTAATGCTTATATCAAACAGGCAGATAAGATGGCACAGATTTATTCGGATTTGCATCAGAACATTCAGGATAAATTTAATGAGGCCGGCATTGAAATTATGTCACCGCACTATATGGCAGTTCGGGATGGGAATGAATCGACAATTCAGAAAGGCGCTGTGAAAAACAGCGGTCCTGCGAAGACAGCGGAGCAGGGTGATGTATCGGAAAAGGCATAGAGTTACGTCCCGATGATGATTGCGCATCCGGAGAACACTAATAAGATGAAGTAAGTAGCTGACTATTGGTTGGCTGCAAACGTATATTATCCCACAAAATAGGTTCAAGGGTAATTATATAAAGAAGCGTCCCTTTCATCGCGAAAGGAACGCCTCGGGTTGTGTGTTTTTTCACTGAGAGTAGAATTTATATCATCAAGAGAATTTATTTCTTTCGGGTCACCGTATAAAGTATATTCCCTTTTTTATCTATCATACGAAGGTTGAGCTCTTTTTTGTCGATAGAGCAGACAGAGAAACCCGGTTCGGGGCTGCAGAACTTTGTACCTTCGATAGGTTCCACTTTGCGTGCCAGTGAGCCGGAGGAGTTAACGACATAATCGATGTCACTTCCCGGAACCCGGATATGCTGGAAGTTATGGATGTGTCCGCAGATGTACATATCTACCTTGTGCTTGCGTAAGATGGTGTCAACCCGTTTCTGCATGTCCAGTCGTTCGCTTTCCTCTTTGGGAGTATAAGCGTAGATGGGATGGTGTCCGGCTACGATAACCCAGTCTTCTTTTGCATTGGCAAGCACAGATTCCAGCCAGGATAGTTGCTTGTTGACATCCTGTTTGCAGGCATCGGGATATTTATCACTTTCCTGGCGGTATTTCTCAATCAGAGGAGTCGTGTCAATCCAGACGATGCGGATGGTGGCACCTTTCTCTTCGAATGTTTGGGTGTAATAACGGGCGGGCATTGTCCAGCGGCGGCTGATATGGGTGTAATCCAATACGGCTTGCGTGTTTCCGCGATATTCATGGTTTCCCAGGATAGGGAACCAGTCGATCATTAGTTCCGGATGGGAGTAGATTAATTCGTAGTTGGTCATCCACAAAGGGTCGTTCACGCTGCGAACTCCTTCGAAGTGATGGACATCTCCGGTGGCCAGAACAAATTCAGGACCGATCTCTTCGCCCATCGTACCCATTAATTCGGCTATTGGCTTTTGGTCGTAATATCCGTTGCGGCCTAAATCATTCGCTACGTAGAAGTTAAACTTCTTGTCAAATATAGAGTAGTCCGTCAACTGTGCCTGAACGAATGTACAGACGGAGACTAATGCGAGAATCAATAAACTCTTAATTTTCATATTCATATTCTGTTGTATATTAGTTGTTTATATATAGATAGTTATTCTGAATCTTTTGGCTTGTTGGTTTAAAAGGAAGAGAACGTTTCTTTTAAACCAATGCTCTGTTCCTTTTAAACCAACGGGGGCTTCCTTTTAAAGGAATGAATATCGTTGTTTGGCTCGCATCAGAAGTTCACTTTTACGCCGGCGTTTATCTTTACACCGTAGTGTTCAGACTGCATGGTACGGTCTTTAGTGCCCTGATAATAACGCAATGGTTGGTTCAATAAGTTGGTAGCATCTGCGTAGAATGTTGTTTTGAACTTCTTGCCGAATGTATAGCTTGCGTTCAGGTCCATATAGTTCACGGCATCATAGTAACGGTCTAGTGCGGCAACTTCTCCCATTTCGTCGATAAAGCTGGATGCAAAGTTGTAGGAGAGACGTACGTTAAAACCTTTCTTTTCGAAGTAGAGTGAGGCGTTTGCCGTATGTTCGGGAGAACCGGGTAAGGAGAGGTCTTTCTCATTTTCGCGCCCTTCGAAATTGAAGTTGTTCACTTTGGTGTGAGTGTAGGTGTATGTACCGTAAAATCCGATGCATTTCAATGCCGGAGCGATGAAGCTGAAATCACGTTGATAAGCCAGTTCCACACCAAGCAAGTCGGCATCACCTGCGTTTTTGGGTTGGGTGAACTTCTTGTATTCATTGTTTTGGTAGGTATAGTCACCAATCACCTGATCGACAATGAAATCGTTGATTTTCTTATAGAAGATACCTGCACTGACCAGACCGACGCTCTTGAAATAGTAATCGGCACTTAAATCGAAGTTGTATGAGAGGGTGGGAGTCAGGTCAGAATTACCCATCACGAGTTCATTGTCGCTGCGGTTGATATTGACACATGGAATTAATGCGGAATATTTGGGGCGGCTCAATGTTTCTGTGAAAGAGGCGCGAACTTTGAAATCATCGGTCACATCGTATTTCAATAATACGCTGGGGAGCCAGTTGACATAGTTGTTTTTATGATCTCCGGTCGGTTCAAGCGTTTCGTTTTCCTCTTCATCCACCATCCAGTTCCAGCCGTCGTATTTGATATGAGTGGCTTCCATGCGGAGACCCAGCATCATTTTTAGTTTCTTTCCCAGGTTTTGGTCGAAGCGGAAAAAAGCGGAAGTCACATTCTCTTTAGCATGATAGTTGCCGGAAGATTCTTCGAGCACCTGTTCACCCTCCATGTTTTTCAGGTCGAGCGAACCCAGATATTCTTTGGATACGAAATCGGTGGCTTTATACTGATTGCCGGGCATGAAGCCGTCGCGAATCTCACTCGTGAGGTTGTCCATATACGCTGTTTTGTATGCATCCTTGTAGGCGTCTGCGTAGTCGTAGACGGTTACATCGCGATTTTTAGTCTTGGATGCATATTTGGCTCCGAATTTCAGGCTGTTTCCATAGATTCCGTTGGCCAGCGGCAGTTCGAAATCTACTTTGAACTTCAGGTCTTTTTCGTAGATTTCCTGGTTGCTTTCGGTTAGTTCTTTCACTTTCCATTTTCCTCTTTCACCGTCCACTTCTCCGTTGTGCAGGTTTACATCGGTTGTCACATACGGAAAACGGCCGCCTGCATCCACGATGTCAAATCCGAGAAAGTCTTGTTTCAGATTGAAGTATCTTTCGTTCGGACGGTCTTCGCTGGCACGTGCGTAAGAAGCTCCCCAGTTCATTGACAGTTTGCCGAACTGATGTTCTCCGCCCAGGCTGAAATCCATTGTCTGTTGCAGTTCCAAGCGGGCGTTTTTGTTGTTGGGAGTACCTCCCTTAGTCTCTATTTGGGCAGATTGCTGCATTTCGCCTTCATCGTCCGGTCCTGTTTTGTCGAGGTCTTTGTAGGTGACGCGATAGCGGTTTTCCCAGTCGTGACGGCGGTTGTAGATGCCTTGCAGTGTCAGTCGGTGATTCGGGTTTATTTCGTAATCGAAAGCCAGTGAGTAGCTTTGGCGTTCACGTGTCACGTAGTACTGGCGTTTTTGTGCTTCTACCATTACTACTTCTCCTTTCTTATTCACATCGTATTCAAATTCTACATCATCCGAACCTACCGGAGCATTTTGATAAGAAACGGCTGCCATCATTCCCAATTTGTCGTTGAAGAAGCGGTCGCCATAAGTGAAACCCAGGTTCAGTTGGGCTTTCTGGCTAATCCAGTTGTATCCGGTTCCTGCTGTGGCACTGATGGTTCGTTTATAAGGAGTACTTTTAGTAATCAGATTGATAGAACCGCCAATGGCATCTCCATCCATATCCGAGGTGACTACCTTGCTTACTTCGATGGTTTGTATCATATCGGCAGGAATAAGGTCGAGCTGCACATTACGTGTGTCGCCTTCGGCAGAAGGGAGACGGTTGCCGTTGATTGTTACAGAACTAAGATCGGCCGAAGTTCCGCGTACTTGTCCGAAGCGGGCTTCTCCCTGATCGTATTGTACGTTAATACCATTGATACGCTTCAGTGCGTCTCCGATATTGGAGTCAGGGAATTTACCCACCTGATCGGCTGAAACGACATTGGTGATCCCTAGTGTGTTCTTCTGCGAGTTGATGGCGCGGCGTTGCCCCTGAAAAGCTCCGCCTACTACTACCTCTTGCAGTTCGAGTCCTTCATTCAGGATTACGTCTTTTTCGAGTGTCTTTCCGGCCGGAATGGTGATTTTCATTTCAACGGGTGAGTAGCCTACGTAGCTTACTTTTACGGTGTATGTGCCCGGAGTAAGATTGGCGAAAGTATAATAACCGTTGACATCACTGGTCACCCCGGTATGTAGCTTTTCGATATAGATGGATGCTCCCGGAAGGGTCTGTTTGGAAGTATCTACGATGCGTCCGCGGATAGTGCCTTGTTTGACTACGTTCACTTTTTCTTCTGCGAAAGTGTTACCGCTTGTGCTCATGACCAAAAGAACAAATGAGACAAATTTCAAAAATCGTTTCATAAATGTTAGCGTGCGTTAATTATTTGCTGCAAAAGTAGAGGGTTGACGTTTCTTACTTTTTACAGTTGGTTGAAGAACGCGTAACAAATATGCTACGTTTGTATTACAGCTTCCGGAACCGGTGATTGACGGGTTTTCTATCCTGGGAAACTATGGATTTTGCGGAAATGCATAGGCTGTATCAGATTATATCAGGATTGGGCTCCGGTATTACTGTTGTGTTCCGTATAATGAATATCAAAACGTCCGTTAGTCAGCCGTTTGCCGTTACCGAATGTGACACTGATAATTTTCATTTCTGTGTCGAAACGGCTTATGAAAGCTGTTCCGTCTTCCAGCTCTTCTCTTCCGAACTCTATATCGGTAATCGTTGATTCTTTGCCTTCTTGGGGCGATAAAATAGTGAAAGATAGATTGATACCGGGCTTTACGGAAACACTAACAGAGAGTTTGTCTTCTTCTGTGTAATAGTGGAATGAATCATACGTCCATACATACGAGTGTCCCCAATTCAGGTATCGCCCTCCCACATAAATCCAGCCGTCCATCAGGCAACCGAATGTGTTGGCTCCTGTAGTGGTGGCAGAAGGCAAAACGGTGATGTCGATCGATTCATCTTCCGTTTCTTTACAGCTCCAGAGGCTGATGATGGAAAAGAGAATGAGTATATATTTCTTCATAGTGCTTTTTTTAGTGGATGTTAGAAATAATAGGATAATCCCGTAGTGATGTTTAGTCGCGTGAGGTTGACATCATCATTTGAATTGAGTTTTACAGTAACCTTTTCTTCGTGATAGTAAGTCCTTATTCTAAGTAGCTCACTATACATATATTGTACTCCTAAACTGACTCCCAGGTTGGAATTCAGCTTATAGGTAAGATTGGCATTGGTGAGGAGACCGATAGTGAAGGCTCTCACTTTTCGTGTGTTGCCGAATACCTCGCTGTTGTTCCGCAGAATGACTCCGCCGGGACCGGTTGTCACCCGGATTTGCCAATGTTTGGTATTGGCATTACACATTCCGATTTGCGTGCCGATGAAATGAACCCATAAATGGTCTTTTCCTTCAGGATGGCTTCCTTTGGAAGAAAATCCGGTGTAGATTCCTCCGAAGATAAAGCGTTTGAGAGGACGGAAATGGTATTGTCCATCCCAGCTTACGCCTTGTGCAAGTGTACGTTGGTAGCTGTGGGTACTTAACGTTAGTGTGGGAGGATTATGAAACATCACACCGTAGCCGGCATGGAACGAGAACTCATGTCGCTCAAAATCTCTCTGTGAGAAAAGTGGAGTGTGACAGGACAGAGTGAATACGATTAATAATAGAATCGCTTTTATGGGTGTTTGATTCATCTGAATTAGTTTAGATTGTGTTTCTTTTCGCAAAAATAGCAAATAGTTCAGACTTTCTCACAGCGGATGATAACTTTTTGTCCATTATTTAATGTGCTGGCAAATAAGTAGGTATCTCCTCCCTCTGTCAGATGGAGCCGTTTGCGAAGTTCGGCTACTGTGGCGGGAAAGTTGCGGACAGTCACATTTGCTTTTTTCAGGTCTGCCAGATTCTCTTTTACTTCTTTTTTATTGAAACTGCACTGGTTGACAATCCGGAAGATTCTTCCGGGGAAGTTTTCAATAAAAGTATCGGAGGTATAAAGATGACTGTTGGGATGCAGTTTCCGGACGGGGTAGGCTGCGGCAATGCTGCGGAAGGCACCGGCTTTCAGAAGAGATGCATTCGGTTCGTAAAGGTAATCGCCTAAAGAATCGGTATAAGTACATTGGCTACGCTGCTCCTGTTCGCGGGTGAATACGAAGTGCTGTTCTTCTTGAGTCCCTTTCGTGAAGAGGTTTACACAATGAATGGTGATTTCCGCCGGTGATGTTTGTCCGAGTAGGATGAGTAGTTCCTTACATTCGTTGTTGACGGATAGGATATGAACTTCCTGTGTATGTTTCAGCTCTTTCAGTGCCAATGAAAGATCGAGCATGGGAGAGAGTTTTATCATTATCCGGCTGGCTTTGCTAAGCAGAAGATCTTCAAGCTCGGCTACGTTCGGTTCGCAGTCGGCGATGGAGACCGTTTTTCCGCCGTGTTCATTGCGGCGGGCAGGGTCGAGGAAGATACAATCTACGGGGGACATTGTTTGCAGATAGGCTACTCCATCCTCATTTCTTACGTTTATATGGTTTAGATTCAGGATGGGAAAGTTGTGTGCCGCTATTTCACAAAGCTCTTCCTGGCGTTCTACATAAGTGGCGGACTTGAATCCGGTGGCAAGAAAAGAACAGTCTATGCCGAAGCCTCCGGTGAGGTCGGTCAGCGAATCTCCCTGAAAAAGACGGGCTTTGTAGCGGGCAGTGATTTCAGAAGAGCATTGCTCTAGCGACAGATGTTTCGGATACCATATCTCTTCTATTTCTCGCCATGAAGGAATCTTTTCGGCGGCAACCTGTCTTCCTGCAATTTGGGTGATGGCAGTCGGCATATTTATATCCGGATACTTTTTAGCTTGTAAAGCTAGTGTACGTACATCGTCCGATGAATGTTCGCGGATAAAAAGTTGAGTTTCGGGGGAGATTTGTATCATGGCGTTATTGTGTTATAGGATATTACAATGAATCGTTGAGCACCGGTTATGATCTTGCTGAGCGCCGATTTATGGTATTAACTTATATTTCTGTCTGGCTACATCCCGGCTGCAAAAATTGAAATGCCACCACTCGCTGGGTAATGCACGAAACCCGGCTTCTTTCATTACTTTTCGCAGCAGTATCCGGTTCTGACGTTCTGTTTCACTCATTTTTCCGTTATGTACCAGTTCGTTTTCGTTTGTGATGTGTGCTTCCACACCTAAATGGTCTACTTGGGTTCCCATAGGTAAAGGCTGCCCTAAAGAGTCTTGAATACTGATGTCTACTGCCAGTCCGTAGTTGTGTAGTCCGCCTCCACGGTTTGGGTTAGAGACATATTTGTATTTGGATGTTCCTTTCACTACGTTCCACATCTTCTTTTGTACCGACATGGGGCGGGCTGCATCGTAAATGATAAGACTATAAGACGGGTGAAGCTCTTTCAAGGCTTTTTGTGCTTCTATAAGAGCGTATGCCGCATCCGGATGCAAATAGGCTTCCGTTAAGTTGTCGTAAAGCACTTCGCCAGTGAAATTATCAGCTTGCGTATACATTAACTTAACAACGAGGCTGCTATCCAGATCGGTTACGTTGACGAGTCCCAGTGAATCCATGTAGAGAGCCATTGCGCTTCGCTTTGGCGGTGGCGGTAAGACGGTGGCACTTTCTTCGCCGGATTGCATATCGTCCGTCGTATATTCATATTCCGTCAGGGCGGGGTTCTCCTTTTCCTTTTGGCTGGAAAAGAAGGAGCATCCTGTCAGCAGCAAACAGAAGATAGCTAAACTATATTTTAGAATAATCATTCAACCTTTTGTATTTAGTGTGCCAAAGATACTTCTTTTTGGCTTTTGCTCCAATAAGCTACCTTTAAATCCTGATTGTTTAAGTGGTCAGGTCGTGCCACTATATTGGCACAGTTATGTCTCTACGTTGGCACAACTTTGCCACTTCGATGGCACAGCCGTGCCAATACGGTGGCACAAAGTAAGAGATTAAGTAGTTGCAACAATCTTCTTAATGTTGGATATTAGCCACTGCTTTCTTCAGATTAGCGCCCCCTTTCCAAACATCCAACAGGTGCAAAACCTGTTCGTCTTTGGCTTTGCTGTGGTTGATTGATAACAGTTCCGCATAGATCTCCAACAACTTCTTTAAATCTTTGATCGGCTTCTCCGGAAGTCCGGTCAGCATTGCTACGATTAGATTCTCCAATTCCCGGTTGTGCAGGGGACTGACATTCATCATTTGTTGCTGTATCAGGTCGGTGAGTCTTTTCAGCGGTCCCCAGCCGGTATGTTGATGTGAACCTAAGATTTTACCTATGCGCTTACTGTCTATGCATCCTTTGCCGACACGGTCTATCCAGATTTCGGCGGCATAAGAACGGGAAGTCTTATCTGCTACCAACATACAACTGGCTTCCAGTATGTAAGACGCCTCATGCCAGGTGTGTCTTAACTGATGAAGTGCTTCGATGGTGGCTTTGGTGATGCCTATTTCCCTAACCTCATTTAACATCGGATCGTAAATGGCACTGCGGATACACCATACTAATAATGGTTCCGGCATATTGGGAGTTAACCATGCTAAACGTGGCAAGTCATTTTGTATATCGTCGAAGCGCTCTATCAGCGGATACATTTCGACCACTAACGGATGCGAATCGTATGAATGGTAACTGATTCTCTCATTATATTCATCTTTATTGACGACATGAGAGTTTTTGCTTTCCGGAATATCGAAAGTAAGAGTTGCGGAGGTCCATTCTACTACTTGCTTGTTGTAATCGGTATATGAGTGAGTACGCAGATAAGTTCTCCACGTAAAGTTTCCAGTCAGGAACTCGCGTGGACCTTTATTGTATGAGAAATCTTTGAATTCGGAGTAGATTGTTTCCGGCGACTTGATTAGTCCTGCTGTCATCCACCAGGAAGGATGGGTGAAGGGTGCTTGAGGGAGTGCGTTTTCTGCTCCCAACAAGAAAGAAAGTAAACGTTGGTATTCTCCCTTTAAGTCTTGAAGGAGGATAGGGAGCTCTTGTGATGAATCATCCAGTGCCATTCGCGAGAGTGCCGTTTGCATATCCATATCGTCTGGCTCGGCGTTTGCCTGCTGATATTGTTTTAATCTTTCTATCAGGGTTGCCGGGGCAATAAACATAGGCATATGGGTGGGAGTGGACAATAGGGGTAAAGGTTTCTCCTTACTCTCCAAAAGATCTAGTGTCCGGCATAATAGCTGCTTGTGAACAGGGAATTTCTCTTTTTGGTTCGTTTTCTGACGGATGGTGAGTTTCTGCAGATTACGATAGTTCCATTTACCTTTCTGCAGTTCGTCTTTCTGTACCATTTTCTGATGCAAGTCACTTAGCTCTTTTGCTTCTTTAGGGAAGCGTTTAACCAGTAGCTTTGCATAGTCAAGGAGGAAAGTTGCCATTAGTTGGTCTAATAGGCCGTTTCGTGAACTTCCTCCGCTTATCAGTAGTTTGTAAGCGCGTTGAAGGATGGGTGTCCATTGTGAGATTTGTTTTGTGTCTTGTTGATGGTCCCATTGCACTAAGGCGCCGAGGAGCAGGTCGAAATGATAGATCTCGTTCCCATCCAGCACTTGGCTGGCAAGAAATAGCAGGTCTTCGGGGGAAGCAATTTCCTGTATTCGGTTGTCCTCACGGATGATGGGGAGTATCGGTTCATACATGAAAGAGGCGGAATTGTTGTCGGGCTGTCCGAAGTGTGCGGGAGTCGCCTTATTATGGGCAGAAGTATCGTCAGACTCGTTATTCTCCAGATAAGCCTTCAGTTCTTTTTTAGTGTTTGCCAACATCGTTTCTGTATATACGGAGAGTGCTTCTCTTAATGTGGCAGATTCCGTCTCTCCATACGCCAGGATCAGTTTGACTATTTTGCTTTGAGTAGATTCTTCCCGGCTCATCAACCCTTGTGCGGCAACACAACAGATGGCGTCACGAAATTCTTTTCTTTCTTTTGCCAGTTTATTGAGTACGGCCAATGTGTTTTGGTGAATTGCCTTCACATCTGAAGCGAAAAGAACGGAAGTCTGACTTAGAAACTCTTCGATCCGAAATTGCGGATGATTGCATAAGCCCTTCAGCAGTCCGAGCATGATATTGACCGGGCGGCTGTGAGGGGCGGACAGGACGGCTAATATTTCCGGTTGTAACGCGAGTTGTTCTTCTATGCTGGGGGTAAGTGCGGTAAACATGCCTGCAAACCAGCCGCATAGGTTCTTGTTCATATTTCGGTTGACAGCGAGCAGAGATTCTCTTAATACACGCATACGGTCTAGTTTCCCGTTTTCGATAAGATATTTGTAAGGATAGTAGGGGTGTCCGCCATTTCGGTTATCCATCCAGTTCTGTCCACAGTCGTACTCAAAGAGATACCAAATATGTTCTTTAAGTGTGATTTCGCGTTTTTGCAGTATAGCAGTGGTGTTGATGTAGCTTACCAGATAACCCGCAATGGTTTGTGGAGAAGGTGTCACAGTAAGTATTCCCTGCTCTATCCAATCCATCAGGACTTCGTAATCCATTCCGTAGAAACCGCCGAATTCTTTGCCTTCACCTTCTTTGAAGAAGCTGTCGAGCCAGGAGGGGACGTACCACGGGATCAATTCATTCAGTTGCTCGGTGTTGATTCCCCATTGGTGTTTACGGAATTCTTTCAGCGAATAGATAACGAGAGCGGTAAGATTGATGATACGATGCTGTGCGGAAGTCCCCCGTGTACCGTATGTGTTCTCGTTAAGTTGCACGAATTTACTGTAGTATTCTTCCAGTTTGTTCAGGCGGGGTACCAGGCTCTTTCGTTCTTCCTGTGTGAGTCCTTGCAGAAAGGGGATGATGGCATCACCCTGTTGCTTTTCTACTATTTCGTTGAGGCGTTCTTCTAGGGTCATAATCATGAATTAATTATAGTTTGTTGAGTGAAGTGGTCACTTTCTTCAAATTGCTGTTCGTTGCCCATTCTTGCAGGCGTTGCAAGAGTTGTTCGTTTGTAACTTTGCTGCGGTTGATGGTCAATAGTTCCAGATAGAGTTCGAGCAGTTGTTTGAGTCCGGTGACGGGTTTGTCGGGCAATCCGCTGATAAATACAGTGAGCAGTTCTTCCAGTTGGCGGTTGTGGAAAGCGCTTCGTTTGTACATGCTTTCGTACACTTGTGTGGTGAAGCGTTTTAACGGAGCAAGTTCCATGTTGATAAGCCGGGCCAGGATTTCTCCTACCCGGTGGTTGTTTATTCTTCCTGTGGAGAGTCCTTCTACCCATAACTCCGCTGCATAGGAACGGACTGTTTTGTCTACAAAAAGTAGCGAGCCGCTTAATAGGAGTAGACTCATTTCTTTGAGCTGGCAATGGAAAGACAACAACATGCGCAAGGCACAGGCAAGGGTACGTTTGCTGTCTTCCTGTGGACTGCCGAAAGCCATGTAATGGGAGATAATCTGGGCTATCAACGGTTCCGGACGGTTAGGGTAACAACACAATAGAGGTTCCATGTAGCGGGAGTCATCCATGTTGTATTTACTGTTAATAATCAGATGTTCCTGCCATAGCTGATGGCTGTTGCGTTCGATATATTTGTGCCATTTGTGAAAATCAAGTTGGAGCAGGCGTCTGTCCGTTTCGTATGAGTTTTCTTTGGGTTTCACTTCTTTCCACTCGTAGTCTCCTGTCAGATGGTTGTGTGGCAATGTGTTACAGGCGAAAGACTTGAATGCTTCAAATTCCGTCTCCGGTGCTTTTACCAGTCCGGCGGCTACCCAAGCGGTCGGATGGTTGTAGGGCGGTTCGGGTTGCGTGTTTTCGTCCAATAGGAACAGGCAGAGATGCAGGTACTCATCTTGTAACAGTTGCCGGGTGGTGACGATGGCTTCTTCTTTGTCTTCCAGAGCACAACGGGCAATAGCCAGTTGGAAATCCCACGAACAAGGTTTCTTTCCTGCTTCCTGATATACGGCAAGCCGGCGTATCAGTTCGGTGGCTTGTAGGTATGCCGGGGTATGGGTGGGAGTAGAAAGCAGAGGCAATGAATTTCCTCCTTTTATTTGGCGGATCACACCCAGCCATAACTGTTTGATAGGGGTGAAACAGGTTGCGTTGCTGTAACCGGGTTTCCAGTTGGCAAGTCGTTTGAAGGAACGTTCGTCGTAAGCTCCCCTGTTTTTATCTATTCCTT
This sequence comes from Bacteroides xylanisolvens, assembly GCF_018289135.1. Lineage (NCBI taxonomy): Bacteria > Pseudomonadati > Bacteroidota > Bacteroidia > Bacteroidales > Bacteroidaceae > Bacteroides > Bacteroides xylanisolvens. The sequence continues at coordinate 4,244,604 of NZ_CP072216.1, read as the reverse complement.
TCAGCCTTTCTTCCAGCCGGGTGAACATGTTTCTCAAAACTCCTGTGTTGGAGTTGTCTGTCTGTGCCCATAAGCGTTGGTATTCCAACAGGAAAGTGGCAAGAAGATCTTCGTATGGTTCCCAACTATTGGCAACAATATTGGCTGCCCGTTGGAAAATAGGTTCCATCCGGTTGAGGTCTTCTTTATCCAGTTGGGGATGGAAAGCAATGATAGCGGCAATCGTTGTTTCTATCTCCCAGTTCTCCTCCATGTCGAACAAACGGCTAAGCTGAAACAGGAAATCTTCTTTGTCGGCAGGGAATGGAATACGGTTGTCTTCCCGGCAAATGCGGATGGCTTCCAGAGATGGCTCTTCGGAGAGGAGGGAGTTATCGGTACTATTTTCATCTGTACTATTTCTTTCTGTATTCTTTCCTTCTGTATGAAGAATGTCTTCTGTCACACCTGTATCTGTTGCATTTGCTTCTTTTGCAAGGTGTGGTTCTGTAGACTGTGAATCTATAGACTGTGGCTTGAAAGATGCGAGTATCGCTTGCACGCTTTGAAACATCTCCGGTTGATAAGACTGTAGTGTTTCTTGGAGATTGGACGAAGAGGCATCCCCATACTTTGAAATAAAGTTGGCAGCTTTCTTTTGCAGGCTTTCGTCCTTCTTCAAGAATAGTTGGCAGAGAGTGATACAACAAGGCTCTTTCATCTCGGAATGTTGCGCAACGATCTTTTCAAAGATGGAGTAAATGGTTAATAGCGAGTTTTTGGGACTGGAGAAGAAAAGGATGGTTGCCCGTTCGATGAATTCCTGATAACGGAATCCTTCTTCGTCTGCAATGCTCTTCAACTGTTGCAACATTATATTTACCGGCTTGGTGTAGGAAGAAGTGAATGTTTGCATGATCTCTTCCTGTAAGGATAACGATTCTCCGGTGGTCGGTTGCAGCGTTTCAAAGAATCTGGCAAACCATCCTGCCATGTCTTTTTTGAAGCTCCGGTGAAAAGTGGCGAGGGTGGCTCTTAGTAGCCGTTCTCTATCCAGATGGCCGTCCAGTGAAAAGCGATAGAGGGCCGCGCTGATACTTTCATCCCGTATTGTGATTCCTTTTTTATAAGCATTTTTGGCACAATCATCCTGATAACCGATGATTGATTCGTGTTCGAAAAGCGTCCAGATGTGTTCTTTCAGTGTAATATCCCGTTTGAGTAGTAGTTCACTGTTGAAAGTATCGTCTCCTTTGGGATTCTTATTTCTGATGCGGGTAATCCAGGGGAGTACATGTGCAATACGGCTTGGAGCGATTTCTTTGAGGTAACCCATATCCATGAGCTGCATCAGTTCTTCGTAATTGAGATCGAAATTGAACCATGTTTTGTCATCGTTGATAAAATCTGTCAGCCAGGCAGGGTTGTAAAGCGGGAGTAGTTTGCAAAGCATATCAAACTTCACATGATATGCCATATCCATCTCCCGTCTGTTGGCACATACAAACTGTACTGCCGATAGAAAATGTGCCCGTGCCGCACTACAGGTTGTCTCACTGCTGAAACCAGCGAATCTGCCTTTTATCCATTGCAATTCCCGGATAAGCGGCAGCAACTTCCGCCTGTCCTTCATTGGCAACTCCAATAATCTCTTGATAAAAGGGATTAATATTTTCTCTTCATTCTCCGGAGTATCCACATAGGCTTTGGATAACTTCTCCAGTTCTTTTTTTAGTTCTTCCATTGCGCTAGTTTCTTTACTGCCAAAATATGTTTGCAAGCTCCCCGTTCTCCCTGATTACTGCTGAACCAAGTGCAAGTGCAACGTTCTTTTTCGTTCTCCCTGTCCAGAATGACGGTATGCCTCACTCCTCCGCTTCCTGCAACACGGGCTTCCGTCCGGTTGCCATCATTCGCAATGATTTCTACTTTGTCTTCTTCCAGCAACTTTTCTGCAGCTATCATTCGCGGGTTGAGGCTCAAAATACGTTCGGTTTTGAAAGGCAGGCGGCGGTAGAAGAAACTGTTTTCATCCAAATCGAATCCCAGCAAACCCATTGCTGCCAATCGTGCCGAGAGAGAATCTACCTTATCCAGGTCAATATGCTCTTCTATGGCAAAAAGCGTAGGGTTGAACTGTTGGTTGGCGTAACTGTATTTATCCATCGCCTCTATCCATCTTTCAGGTACATCTTCGAGCAGAGATTCCAGTGCGGCACCTTCTCCGGAGAATCCTCTCCAACATTCGCGGGAAAGAGAAAGGCTGAAGCGGACCGGACCGAAATAGAGTTGCCAGATAGTAGATTGCATGGTAGGATGTGCAAATACTTTCAGTTCATCAGCAAACGGAAGCAAGGGTTCGAGTAAGCGCAAACGGTGGAGTCCTCCGATGCAGATGGCATTCATACTTTTCACCGGTGAAAAGGCCGGTTTTTGACCGCGCATCACTAAATAATAGTCACATTTCACACTACTTTTCGGTAGTGTCTGGAAGAGTTGTAAGGTTTGTATGCGATTGAAGGAATAGACCTTTTCGGCAACGGATTGATAAATCTGTACCGTAGTCAGTCCCTTTATCCATTTTACGGGAAGAGGCACTTTTCGCTCTATCACCTTCTCACCTTTATTATAGAGTCCCACTTCTTTGGGGCCGACCGACATTACTACATTTTCTTGTCTGCCTATTCCTCCTAAAGCGGAAATCATTCCGGGATTAAAATCTACATTCGTTGTCCCGTTTTCCAAGAATTCTCCGTTGTGTCCGTCAGGAAGTACATCGACCCTGGCGTATACACCTGCACAATTAGAAAATCCTTCAAAGCGCAGACGGTTATTTCCAGCTGTTACAATCGGATCTTTCAGCATTGTAAGTTGTGCCGGTGTCAGGTTGAAACTGGACTGCACAACATTGGATAACGCAATGAGGCAGCGTGCCGTCATATAAGGTTGCGTCAGCTTTCCCCAAAAGAAACAGGGGGCTTCTCTCTTTTCTATTTCGCTATATTTGGCAAGAAACAGTTCGTCCTGATCGGCCGACCGTTGCAATGTGGAAGGAGCTGCATATTGATAAGAAATAGTATCAGTCATAGATAATAAATTGGTATTTGGTTGTACATTGCCCAAATATAGAAATTAATTCTTACGTGAAAAAAGAAGTTGGAGAATTTACATCACTTTGGAATGTGTGATATTATAGAATATCACCGAAAGACTAATTTATGCCTCTTTTGTACTAAGTTATGAAATACAATTCTTTATAGTTGGGCACAATTTTTTATACATAAAACAATTATTCTTTATAACTATTCTTAAATCATGCGTTCCTTTTTACCAGAAAGTAATATTTTTGTCCCCATAAAAAGAATGTTTAAGCGACATATTCTAAATTAAGTCTTATGAATTTTTTAATATAAAAAGACAGCTGTTTGTGAAAATCGCTAATATTGTTTGTTTTGTTTGTGTTATCCCATTTTGAGTCAGGTGTGACTTCAAAATGGGATTTTTGCTATACCGGCCATTAAAACCACCTGAATACTATCAAAAATGACCTAAATTCTATCAACCGATAGATTTTCCCCTAAACAATGTCTGTTCTTCACCTGCCACATTTGTTGAAAACCCGTAAACTTGCAACATCAAAATTATAACAACGAATACTCACAATTTAAAAATAGCGTATATGAAAAGTTTAAGCTTCAGGAAAGATCTGATAGGAGTACAGGATGAATTACTCCGCTTCGCATACAAACTGACAACCGATCGTGAAGAAGCAAACGATTTGTTACAGGAAACCTCATTAAAAGCATTGGATAACGAAGACAAATATACCCCCGACACAAATTTTAAAGGATGGATGTATACTATAATGCGGAACATCTTTATTAATAATTACCGCAAAGTAGTGCGCGATCAGACATTTGTCGATCAGACTGAAAACCTCTATCATCTGAATCTGCCACAAGAGTCAGGTTTTGAAAGTACAGAAAGAGCTTACGATTTAAAGGAAATGCACCGCGTAGTCAATGCTCTGCCTAAAGAATACAGGGTTCCGTTTGCTATGCACGTTTCAGGATTCAAGTACCGTGAGATTGCAGAGAAGTTGAATCTTCCGTTAGGTACTGTAAAAAGCCGCATATTCTTTACCCGTCAGAAATTGCAGGAAGAGTTGAAGGACTTCCGCTAAACGTTAACTATCATTTTTCAGTAGGTATCAATAGGTATAAGGCAAAAGGATCTCGTTTCCTTTTGCCTTTTTTGTTTTATGTATTGGAGGTATACCTGCTATGGGGATTTTTTCAGTAACTTTGTCGCTGGGTAATAGACTGTAAATAAAAAATATAGATGTTATGATAAAAGCAATCATGCTCGATGTAGATGGAACATTAGTGAGTTTTGAAACTCATAAAATATTGCAATCTTCTGTTGAAGCTCTTAAGAAGATTCATGACCGTGGGATTCGAATAGTCATTGCTACCGGTAGAGCGGCAGGCGACCTTCATGAAATAGCTGCTGTTCCGTATGATGGAATTATTGCATTGAATGGAGCTGACTGTGTCTTACTGGATGGCACTGTGATAAGGAGACACCTTATTCCAAAGGATGATTTTAAGAAAGCCATGGAAATAACAAAAGCTTTTGATTTCGCAGTTGCTATTGAACTGGATGAAGGCGTGTTTGTCAATCGGCTGACTCCGACTGTCGAACGGATAGCCAAAATCGTGGAACATCCCATCCCCGCCGTTGTAGACATTGAAGAACTATTTGACAGAAAAGAGTGTTGCCAGCTTTGTTTTTATATCGATGATGAAATGGAACAGCAAGTAATGCCGCTTCTGCCTAACCTTTCCTTATCACGCTGGCATCCCTTATTTGCTGATGTGAACCTTGCAGGAATCAGTAAGGCAACCGGACTTTCAGCTTTTGCCGATTATTATGGAATTGAGATGGCGGAAATAATGGCTTGCGGTGATGGCGGTAATGATATTCCTATGCTGAAAGTTGCCGGAATCGGGGTAGCTATGGGAAATGCATCGGAGACTGTCAAGGCGTCAGCCGATTTTGTTACTGATACCGTTGAGAATGACGGTTTGTGTAAGGCTTTGAAGCACTTTGGAATCATTTAGTATTGATATTCTTATTTCAATATGGAGCACTGTTCCTAATTTTGTAAATCTCATTATTCTGACCGTATAAAAGAAAAACTCCTGTAAGTATTTCACTTACAGGAGTTTTTCGTGGGCCATCTTGGGCTTGAACCAAGGACCTCCAGATTATGAGTCTGTTGCTCTAACCAACTGAGCTAAAAGCCCGATGTATCCATTAACTGGATGCGGTGACAAAAGTAGTATTTTCCGTCGAATTATGCAAATTCTTTCGAGAAAAAACTATCATCCTCTGCTACTAGAACTTATATTTGCGCTTCGGATTCTTGGGGAACCATCCTTTTTGTACCCGTTCTTCCTGTTCGAAAACCTCTTTGATCGTCCAGAAGGAAGAAAACGCAAACACGCCTAATAAAGAAGATAAGATCACATTATCGATACTTAAGGAGGCAATCACACCGGCAATGCCGAGTACCAGGAATATCCACCAGCATTTTGTGCCCCAGTAATATTCGGCCTTTACCACGACGGGGTGAAAAAGGCCGATAATCAAAAAGGTACAGATTCCGATGAATAACCCTGCAAGGTGATATTCATTTAGAAACTCCATCACAATTATTTTTCAACGCGGATGGGAATCTCTTTCTTGATACTCTGTTCCAGAGAAATCAGAGTCTCGGTAGCTACTACACCTGGTATTTCTTGCATTTTGTTATTCAGCAAATCCATCAGATGTTCGTTGTCGCATGCATAAAGTTTTGTCAGCATTGTGTACGGGCCTGTAGTGAAATGACATTCCACTATTTCGGGAATCTTTTGTAATTCCGCTACGACAGATTTGTACATGGAGCCTTTTTCCAGCTTGATACCCACGTATGTACAAGTTCTGTAGCCCAATGATTTCGGGTTCACATGGTAACCAGAGCCTACAATGACACCTAGGTCAATCAGTCTTTGCACGCGCTGATGGATAGCTGCGCGTGATACTCCACATTCGGCTGCTACGTCTTTAAAAGGGATGCGGGCATTCTGGGAGATAATCTCTAGGATCTGCCTGTCGAGGTTGTCTATTCTTTCCATAATAATAAATTGTAATTTCCTGTTGTTATCAAATAGTAAGCAAATATAGAGATTTATTTTAATTATTCTTCTTTTCGGAGAAAAAAAATAGGAAAAAGCAAAAAAAAGAGGCACAAACGTTTTGTGCCTCTTTCCTTTTTCTATTTAGAAAAGAACTTTTTTATTTCTTATCTTTTTCGATGCTCAACAGTTCAACTTCGAAAATCAAAGTAGAGAACGGTTTGATTTGGTTGCCAGATTCTCTTGCACCGTAAGCAAGTTCTTGTGGGATATAAAGTTCCCATTTAGAACCTACAGGCATCATAGTCAAAGCTTCTGTCCAACCTTTGATTACTTGGTTAGCACGGAAAGTAGACGGTTCGTTACGTTTGTAAGAGCTGTCGAATTCTGTTCCGTCGATCAAAGTACCTTTGTAGTTCACTTTCACTTTGCAAGTGTCAGCAGGAATTTCACCTTTACCTTCAGTGATTACTTTGTATTGCAGACCGCTTGCAGTTGTTTTTACGCCGTCTTTAGTCTTGTTTTCAGCAAGGAATTTTTCGTTTTCAGCTTTATAGTCAGCATATTTTTCTTCCAAAGCTTTTGCTTTGATAGTTTCCATAGCTGTACGAGTATATTCTTGAGCTGCTTCCATAGTCATTACGCCGCCTTTTTCCAAAGTACCTGCGATGAAACCTGCCATGAAGTTTTCTTTGCTGATAGTTTTAGTAGAGTCTGTACCAAACAATTCCTGGTTGATACCTTTCATCATCTGGTTGCTGATTTGCTGACCGATTTGCAGACCTGCCATGTAAGCGATGTCTTTTTTGCTAGTCTTGTTTGCACCTTCATTCAAACCTTTGATGAATTCTGCCATATAAGCAGTATCAACGTCCAGACGACCTGTCAGATAGCCTTTCAAACCTTGAGTCTGCGCCATACCGATAGAATACGACAGTGAGTCGATGTCTGTTTTCAGATTTGCTTTAGGAGCTTGAGCTGTACAAGAAGCAAGGCTTGCTGCAGCGGCGATTGCCATAAAAATACTAACTTTTTTCATTTTGCTTTGAAATTTTTTATTTATAATACTTCGAGTAATTCTACTTCAAAAATGAGTGTGCTGTGAGGAGGAATCATTTCTCCGGCACCTCTTGCGCCATAAGCGAGTTCTGACGGAATATACAGTTTCCATTTGGAACCTTCCGGCATCAGCTGCAAAGCTTCCACCCATCCCGGGATTACTTGGTTGACGCCGAATACAGCCGGTTCTCCGCGTTGGATAGAGCTGTCGAACAGTGTACCGTCGATCAATGTACCTTCATAGTGGCATCTTACCTGATCGGTAGCTTTCGGCTTTTTACCTGTACCTTCTTTGATGATTTCATATTGTAGTCCGCTGGGAAGGACAACTACGCCCGGTCCTTTTTTGTTTTCTTCGAGGAATGCCTGTCCCTGCTCAATAGCAACGGCACTCATCTTAGATTCCAATTCTTCGAAATATTTGTTCACTATTTCGCGGGCTTCATTGTGGCTGATAGCTGTCTGATTACCTTCTAATACATCTTTGATTGCTTGTGCGAAATCATCTACCGCAAGGTTTTCGATTCCCATGCTTGATAAGTTTTGACCAATTCCGAGGCCAATAGAGTAACTGAATTTATCCATATAATGTTTTTTGTTGGCGATTGAAATGTATCACCTTCATGGTTTTAGCTTTCAATCAATTGCAAATTTATGAAACGCAAAAGTACGTGTTTTATTTGAATGATTTAGCATTTGCTATTTAAAAATTCTTATATCTGTGAAAGTTAATCGCTTTTCTTTAAAGAATTAGTTTTTTGTTCGTAGGATTTAATCGGTTTATTCTGATTATTTAGGTTTGTTTATGCAGATAATTAATCGTCTGACTATAGTTTACTTTTCGTCTAACTATAGTCAGACGAAAGAATAACTATAGTCAGATGTAAATATAACTATAGTCAGACGAATAAATCTTAGTATGTCTGACACTAACTATCTGTATCTTTCATCTTAAAGTTTCGTATATATCAGGTTAGATTAAGCGTAAGAAAGTCTTCTTTTATTCGATGATTCTGATTACATTTGTGTGGCTATTAAAAAAGAAGGAGGAATAGTAATGAAAAATCTGGTAGTTTTGACGGGTGCCGGTATGAGTGCCGAGAGTGGGATCAGTACATTTCGGGATGCGGGCGGTTTGTGGGATAAATATCCTGTGGAGCAGGTGGCTACTCCTGAAGGTTATCAGCGGGACCCGGCTCTGGTGATTAATTTCTATAATGAACGCCGGAAACAGTTGTTGGAGGTGAAACCGAACCGTGGACATGAGTTGTTGGCGGAACTGGAGAAAAGTTTCCATGTAACGGTGGTGACGCAGAATGTAGATAATCTGCATGAACGCGCAGGAAGTAGCCACATTATTCATCTGCATGGCGAACTGACAAAAGTATGTTCCAGCAGAGATCCATATAATCCTCAATTTATAAAAGAGCTGAAACCGGAAGAATATGAAGTGAAGATGGGAGACAAGGCCGGTGACGGCACTCAATTACGACCTTTCATTGTATGGTTTGGAGAAGCTGTGCCGGAAATTGAAACAGCTATCCGCTATGTGGAGAGAGCGGATATTTTCGTCATTATCGGTACATCGCTTAATGTATATCCTGCGGCGGGGCTGCTTCATTATGTACCGAGAGGAGCAGAGGTGTATCTGATTGATCCGAAACCGGTAGATACGCATACTTCCCGTTCGATACATGTAATTCAGAAGGGGGCTTCTGAAGGAATGGGTGAATTGAAACAATTGTTGGGAGTTTGAGACTTCTTTCCCTCCGTTTTATTCCAGTTCGCTGGCAAAAATATGATTATTCCGGAGTATTTCTGATATTTCGAGTGCAGTGATACCACTGCACTCGATTCTTAATATTTTCTCCCAGTCCTCAAAGTCCACATTCCATTTGTCTATTTGAGGGAACTCTGCCAAAAGTTTTCCTATGCGTTTGATGTCACATCTTTTGGTGATAGAAGTTCGAAAAATCAGAATCTTATTTTCTTTTTCCATATTCTTTAGCGTTTTATTTTAGTGAGCGGAACTCCCGGATCGTCATACTGAAATGCAGCCTGAAATTGCGACTTAACAGCGAAAGGCTGCTAAAGCCGCAAAGGGCGGCAATTTCGGTGGCGGAAAGTTCCTTGTTTTGTTTTAATAATAGGGCTGCTTTTTCAATCCGGGTGCGTTTGATATAATCCGTAGGCGTTTCGCCGGTCAGGATTGTAAATACGCGGTGGAAGTGGAAAGGAGAAAAGCATGCGATACCCGCCATTTTCTGTAATGATAACGGCTGGTCAATGTTTTGATGGATATAGTCGGTCACTTTGTTGATCCGTAACTGATATTCTTCCTTATTTATATCTTTCGTTTCCATATCTTCTGCAAAATAAAGGATAATAAATGCCGGAGAGTTATCCTATCTTGCTAACTTCTCCGGCAGATAGTCAATTATCTTTTTTGTCCTATATAGAATACATAGCCGTAGTATTCCTTATACTTATTATATAGGCTCTCTTCGTGTCGTTGACCGGCGATGAGGTCTGCGGCAGCTTCATTTCCTGCATATTCCTTCAGAAAGGCTTCCTGAACCGGGAATTGGGGAGCATAGAAATGCTCGGTCCAGCAATTTTCCGGTAAGATGAAATGGGCTGTCGGGATATATCCGGCTTTCTCCATTTGTGCTATTTTTCTCGGAATCGTATCGATTTCCGGGTAATTAGCCATCCAGAAGTCGTCTATTTCGGAGGGGCGTTCCGGGGTGAACTAGGATGCTTCCGTTACAGCGATGAATCCGTTCTTTTTCAGGAACTTATTCCATTCATTCATGCCGCGTTCGAATCCTATATTATAGATAGCTCCTTCGGACCAGATCAGATCGAGTTCTTCCTCTTGAAACGGCAAAGCGTCCATAGAACCGACAATGCCTTTTACTCTGTCTTCGCAATGGGCTTCTATTGCATTTCTGTTGAATATTTCGATGAAGTCGGGGAAAAGATCGATGCCTGTAATTTGCCCTTTCGTATAGTTGGCTAATGCCATTGTCTGCCCGCCTGTGCCACAGCCAATATCGGCTATTCTGGCATTGTCAGATAGTTCGTTGGTGAAACTTAAGGCTTTTTGTGTGACTTCAGGGCTTCCCGGACCTTGACGTTTTAGTCCTTTGAAGTAATTACATATCAGTGTAAAATCGAATTCGTGGATTGTTTTTAATTCGTTACTCATTGTTTTTTAATGTTTTAGCAGTACGGTAAATGAAGGCATGTGACGATGCTTGTGACCATTTGACCATACAAATAGTTTAAAATTTAGATATAGAAAATAACTCTGACAAGAATATGTCAGAAAACATAAGGGATAATCTGTAATGAGAGGAAGGCTTACAGATTATTTACAGAACGGAATCCTTATGGAATGAAAATGAGTTAAACATCCAATTTTTCTTTTAGTTTGTGACAAAGATAGGATTTTAGGTGTAAAACTCAATGATAACTTTGATGAAAAAATACTGTAAACCTGCATTTTAGCAAGAATCGTCAAATAGAGACCCGTTTGTCTGTCCGGTTGTATGGATGAGATTGACTGCCCAAATTGATTGAAACTACCTATTTTTGAATTACATTTGCAGGATATTAGATACAAATCTCTCATTTAATGTATAATACCGATGAAAAGCAAATTATTACTCGCATGTACCATTCTGTTTTTCTGTTCCTCTTTTCTGTGCGGACAGAATCAAACATCTAAAGTTGCAAACTCTGCTGAAACGAATAATGGAGCTGTCCGGCATCCGTGGCAAGGAAAAAGAGTGGGATATTTAGGAGACTCTATTACAGATCCCAACTGCTATGGTGACAAAATAAAGAAATACTGGGATTTCCTGCAGGAATGGCTGGGGATTACTCCTTATGTATATGGTATCAGCGGCAGACAATGGAATGATGTGCCCCGTCAGGCCGAGAAACTAAAGCAGGAACACGGTGGAGAAGTGGATGCTATCTTGATTCTGATGGGTACGAATGATTTTAATGACGGTGTGCCTATCGGAGAGTGGTTTACGGAAACAGAAGAACAGGTGATGGCAGCCCGCGGACAGGTCAAAAAGCTGGAAACCCGCAAGAAACGTACGCCTATAATGGATGGAAACACGTATAAAGGACGTATCAACATCGGAATCCACAGGCTGAAACAACTGTTTCCGGATAAGCAGATTGTACTATTAACCCCGTTGCACCGCTCACTGGCGGATTTTGGAGAGAAGAACGTGCAACCGGATGAAAACTATCAGAATAGTTGTGGTGAATATGTGGATGCCTACGTGCAGGCCGTCAAGGAAGCCGGTAATGTGTGGGGAGTGCCCGTAATTGATTTTAATGCGGTAACCGGGCTGAACCCGATGGTGGAAGAGCAACTGATTTACTTCTACGACGCAGGATATGACCGTTTACATCCTAGTACAAAGGGGCAGCTACGTATGGCACGTACGCTGATGTACCAGTTGCTTGCGTTGCCTGCAACATTTTAAAGAGAACCAGCTTTACCGGTGAATCACCGCACGGATCACAAACCATATATGATGTGCTACGGTGCCAATCAACCCGTAGTGCTTTGCCATGATGCGAAATCTCTCTTTCAGGGAGGCTTTCTGATTGCGGGTAGTCATTCCTTCATCCAGATAATCGATAATCGTCAGATGGGTATTGTGTAAGGTGCGCGCTTTCTTCATAATACGGATGCACCAGTCGAAATCGGCAGAAAAACGATATTTCAAGTTGTAGGGCTCTACCAGCGTATGACGGGGAAAGAATGCCTGATGGCAGACTAACATACCCTGTTTGAAACTTTTCCAGGTAAGCGTTTCGGGAGCGGACAATCTGCGCATCCGCAGGAAATGCCTGTCCTGGTCTACGATAGCGGTTTCTCCGTAAAGCACATCGGGCAGTTCGCTGCCGTTGATGGTATGCACCATTTGTTGTAGTGTGTCGTCCTCGTGAAAACAGTCGCCCGCGTTCAGGAAACAGAGATAATCGCCGCTGGCAAGGGCGATGCCTTTATTCATGGCGTCATACAGCCCTTTGTCCGGTTCGCTGACAACGGTGTGTATGTGCGGGCGGTAGCGGTTGATAATAGAAATGGTTCCATCCTTGGAAGCTCCATCTACGATGATGTATTCTATATGATGATAGGTTTGTGAAATGACACTCTGAATCGTGTCTTCCAATACCTTTTCAGCATTGTACGTCACCGTAATGATAGAGAACTTGGGAGTAGGATGGACACTATGCATATTTCCCCGTTATTTTATTGTAGACATCTGTATATTTCTTTGCGACGATGCTCTCCGAATAATTGCCCAAGACCTTGCGGCAGGCTTGTGCGGAGAGTTCATCGTATTCCGGTTCCGTCAATATCCAATGTATGCCGTTGGCAAAATCTTCTGAAGATTTGTATTGTGCCACATAACCGTTGTGCAGATGATCGATCATTTCGGGGATACCTCCTACATTAAAGCCGACACAGGGTACTCCGCAGGCCATTGCTTCCATAATCATGTTAGGAAGATTCTCTTCCAGAGACGGGATGGCGAAGAGGTCTACGGCATTGTAGATATTTACTATCTCATGCTCATTCTTGATGTAAGGGAGCGGGTAGACATGGAAAGGAAGCTGCTCCTGCAATTGCTGTGACTGGTTGCCGAATACGACTACCCCCAGTGACTCTTTCCATTCCGGATGCTTTTCTGCCAGCAGTTTGCAGGCTTCAATGAGATAGTCGACTCCTTTTCGTTTGTCGGTGATCTTTAACGAGCCGAACAGAACCAGTTTCTTACCTTCCGGCAACATGAACTTGGCACGTGCTTCTTTTTTGTTCATGGGTTTGAACAGGTTGGTATTAATAGCGTTCGGAATATTGGTGACGCTTTTTCCTTCAAACAATGCGCTGGTCTGTGCTTGTTCCTTCAGCCAGTGACTGCACGTGACGAAATGGATGGGAGCGTAGCTGTATAACTTTTGTTTTTTGCGGAAAGTGCGGTAAGATAAATCTTTCCGGCCACCGCCTTTGTAGATGTAAGGGCAGTCGTGACACTCTTGCTGATAGTTTTTACACTCCCGTGCGTAGTGGCAGATGCCGGTACATGGCCACATATCGTGCATGGTCCATACCACAGGTTTGCCGGAAGTGAGTATTTTCCGTATATCTTTCAGCGAGAGCATTCCTTGGTTGACCCAATGCAGATGGATCACGTCGGCTTGGCGAAATTCCGGGAGTGAGGTGATGTCTGTACCTGTGTTGGCAATGTCAACGTCGAACAGATGGTATCGGCGGAAACGATTGGCACTCCAGATAACGATCCGTTCCCACATGAACTTCCACACTTGCAACCAGTTACTTTTTAAGCGGACCACACTGATTTGGTCGGTCTGCTTGTCACGCACCAGCATTTTGGCTTTGATACCGTTGTTTTTCAGTGACTCCATCAACCGGCTTGCTGCAATGGCCGCTCCTCCTATTCGTTCAGATGTATTTATTATCAGGACTCTCATGGGCAAAAGTTTATGCAAATGTACGGTTTTTAGAGGAAATGTTTGATATTTCCAACAAGCTTTCTGCTATTTCGCGCGAAAAGATTTCGAGGTTGAAGCGTTCTTCTGCCAGTTTGCGTGCATTCTCTCCCATGCGTCGTGCCTCTTCGGGATGGTCGGCGATGTAGCGGATAGCGTCTATCCAGCCTTGTACATCGTTATATTCTACGGTGATGCCGATTTCTTCCTTGTCGATGTCGATTTCGAAGTTGGGGTTGCGCGAGCAGATGACGGGGATGCCGAGGGCAAATGCTTCTACGAGAGTGGTCAGTCCTACGGTGTAGGGGAAGTCCAGACAGCAGATGACGATGCAGCTTTTGCGGGCTACCAGTTTTCCCAGTTCGTAGGGAATCACTCCGTCGGTGTAGTGGATGTGGATGGAGTCGGGCACTGAATAGCGGTCGAGTATCTTTTTATAGTTGATGTTGCCGCATGAGACGGCAATGTACAGATCCAATTCCTCGTTGGTTGCGGAGAATGACTGGAGCAAGGTGTCCACGTCCCGGTTCTCTTTGCCGGTGGAGATAAATCCTTCGGGTTTCCGATCGGGCATTTCTGCCAGCAGATGGTCGTAGAAAGGAAGGTCCGGGCCCCAATGTATCAGTTTCAGTTTGTGGGACGGAGCTTTCCGGGTTTTCTGCGAGTCCTGAATCAGCTTCCGGCTGAATAGGAACATTTGGTCGATACCTTTGTAAAAAAGGCGGGAGATTTGTTCGCGCCAGGGTTTGGGGTTGGTGACGACGGCCGTGTGATGCCAGATGACAATAGGTTTGCGGTACAGTCCCAGCGCACGGAGGAAGATGACGGGTTCTATCCCCCGGAAAGAGGTGGCATAGAGCACGTCGTATTTTTCTTTGCAGAAGAGAATCTCTTTGGTGGCGTAAAACATGAGTTTCAGGCGGCCGGAGAAGTATTTGCATTTGTGCATCACGGAGCGTATTCCGTAATTTTCCAGCAGAGGAAGTCCGTATAAAATATGTCCGGGGAATTTATATTCTTTCCATTCCTCGTAACTTTCCCGTGTGAGGCGGGTATGGTAAAAATAAATAGTAAGCAACGTATTTAGTGGTGCTTGTTTCTTTTCAGCCATTTGTTTATTCGGTTTTTGACAGCTTTCGTAATGATGGAGAAATTACCGTATTTCAGGTTGAGGAACAGTTCTTCGAACGAACGCCCTATCTTGATCCATGGATGATCCCAGCCCATGATGCGGTAAACCTTCTCTTTGTAGGCTACGTTTTCAATGACGTAGCGGGGATGCCGCAGCGGAAAGTCCACCTCGTAACGCTTCATGGTGAAGATGCGGCGATAGCCCTTGGGCAGGGTGTGGACCGAGCCGGCAAAATGGGTGGAATCTGCCGTTGCTCCGAGGTTGTTTATCATGTTGCGGGTAGGCACGATGCTTAGTCCGGAGTTGAACAGGATAGAGGCGTGGAAGATGGTTTCATAAAAGGCTTTCTGCTGTTCCCGGTGACGCTGGCACATATAGATAAAGTCGCTCCGGAATTTGCGTTCCTTGATGAGTTGCTCAAGCTGCTGCATGTTGAAGGAGTCGTCCAGGAAACTGTAAAACTCGTCCCATTGGTCGACTACCCGTTTCCAGCTCGCCCATCCCCAGATGGAAAAGGTGGTGGCGAAGAAATAGTCGGATGGCATATCCTGGGTGATTTCTTCGGGGTTGAATCCGGCAATCATGCTGATGCGGGTGTCGTGTTCGTATTTATCCAGCATCTCCTTGCAGAATTGGAAAAAGGAGACGGAGGGCACATCGTCGTCTTCCAATACGATGCACTTGTCGACTTTGGAGAAGGCCCATTTTTGCGAAATGTATTCTGAAGGGTCACAGCCGAAATTCTTTTCCTGATAAAGCTGTTCTACTTCACATTCCCAGTCTATCTGTGATACGATTTCACGGCAGGCTTCTATTCCGGGCAAATCGCGCTCGTTTCGTGCTCCGTCCTGATAGAGGAAGAGCCGGGACGGACGTGCTTTCTTCACTTGCTCGAACACTTGCGACAGTTGTTGCGGGCGGTTGAAGAACAGGATAAGTACCGGGACGTCTACTAAAGCGGATTTCATATTCATAGTTCTTGTTTTGGGGTTGTACTGAATGACAGGGCGGCAGGATAGTGGTTGTTCACTTTCTCCTGTTCTTCCTTGGTAAATCGATGCAAGGTCGGGTAGTTGTATCGCAGGAACCCTTCCAGGTCATCGGGAGTGGTCACGGTGAGGGGACCGAATTTCACCGGTTGCAGGTGGCGGAGGCTTTCTACGGTCACGTGGTCGGCGGTTGCCATGACGTTGTTGTAGTAGCGGGTGTTTCGTGAGTTGAAACAGCTTTGCACGGATACTAGCATCCGGTAAATTGCTTTTTTAGAGAAAAGAGAGTCGACTATTCTGTTCAGGAGACAGGAGAAGGCTCCCCGGTTTGTAGGGTTCTCTATTTCACATTTGCCGAAGTGTTTCCACATCCATATCTCTTTTCCCATCAGGCAGCATTTGAGGAAGCCGAGTATGCCGGATTGCATTTGCCGCAACAGTTTGTTGTCGGGAATCCTGTCGAACGGGAAGATATCTACAAAGATGCCCGGATGCATCGGGACGTTCTTGAACATTTCTTCTACGAAAAGGGTGTTGTTTTTCTTAACCTTCGCGTAGTAATAGGGGGTGTGAGGGTCTGTCTCTATCCATGAAAGGAAGTAGGAAGGACCCAGTTCTCCGGGTGCTACTTTTAAGAATTTGTTGTAATTCTCCCGCGTCATGCCGATGTCTATATCATCATCCCAGGGGAGAATTCCCTGATCGTAGAGTGCGCCGATGGCTGTGCCGCCTATCACAAAATAGGGAATATCGTGCTTCTGACACACCCGGATGGTTTCTCCCAATATGTCGTAAAGTTCGGCATGTAATAAATCAAGCTCTTCGGCTGTATATTTCTTGTTCATCGGAAATGGTTAATGCACGTTGTCTTGCAAATGTAGTAATTATATTGCTAAGTTACTATAACTTTAAGTTTCCTTGCATAAATTTGGTGGCCACTCGCCCACGTCCCGGAATGGGGAGGACGGATGCTTGCGGAAAGTCCTTGAGCAGACAGTCTGCCGGATTGATCTCCGGATAGAACTTCTTCAACAGGAACAGGCTGGGACCGGTGGTGATACTTCCTATAAAGACGGAAGCATCCATCAATAGCTGTATTGAGCAGAGGAAACGTGCCATTTGCTTCTGTTTCAGTTCTTTGGTGGTCTGTGTGAAGGCGCTGTTGACGTATCCTTGCTCGTTGGGGCTGCAAAGGGTGTACCAGTGTATGTCCGGGGCAAGGGTTTGCACTTGCTCGAAGAGGCGGTAGTCGTCGGTCAATACAAAGACGTCGCGGATGGCTGTTTTTTCTTTGATGAGGCGTATGTAGTGTTCCGGTGGCAGCAGGTTGGTTTCGGTTATCTTGTCTCCTCCGCGTATCTGGCATCCTGCGTATTGAGGCGGAAGTTGCAGGGTGGCGGCAAATTGGCGACATTCCTGTGCGGTGGTGTCGTTGAGTTTCCAGGTGATTTCCGTCAGTTTTTGGAAGGTGTGGAGGTAGTCACCGTCTATTCCCAGTTCGAGGATATGGAAGCGCTGGTTGGGGTTGAACGTCACTTGGAAGTTGAGCAACACCGGTTTACCATACGTGAAGAAAGCAAGGGCTTTTCCGATGATGTTCTTGCAGGTTACTTTCAGTTTCCATTTCAGTAACTTCGTTTTAGATAATTTTTTGTCTTGCATCAATGCTTGCCATGAAGGCAGGCGATGGGTGTTGTAGGTGTGGTGAAACGGTTCGTGCACTTGCTCGCAGAAAGGTGCGAAACAGTCTTCCCAGCCCTTTTCCCATCCGAAGTTGGCGTCGTCGGAGTAAAGCTTGAACTGTATTTTGTGTTGCAGGCAATAGAGCATTGCATGGAGCATATAGGTATATTCGGTAAAGAATCCGGCGTCTATACCTATGTGATAGATCATTGTCTTTTTGAAAGAACTGTTCAGAAGGCGGTATTTGGTGGCAAGATCATTGGGGTTCATGTGTCTTCTTTTTGATGAAATACTGGATGCTTTCTTTAAAGGTGACCGAACGACTGCCCCACATGGCGGCTATGTAGAGTGCTGCTGCGAGCACTATCTTGCTTGCCAGGCGGAGATAAATATTCTCGATGGAACGGGTGGAATAATAGGTGATTACCATCACCGTGGCGGCAATGACAGCGTATGGAAGTATGTCTATCAGTGCATGGCGCAGCTTTAGTCCGATTTCTTGCCATACGAAGTAGTGCCACGTCAGTAGCCACAGTATATTGGTGGATACATAGACGGCGAGCATGGCATAGATCCCGTGTGAATGGACTAACAGAACGCCTGACAGTAGAATAATGCCGAGCGCTATGGTGTTCCACATATAGATGCGGGATTTTCCTTTGCTGATGATGAGTTGCTGATAGAGGTATGCGATGGGAGTGAAGGCTCCGCTGATACACAGAATCTGCATGATGGATATGCTGGAATACCACTTGTCGGTGATGGTGATGATAATCAGCTCTTCTGATACGATTCCCAGTCCGAGCATGGCGGGAAACGAGACGAAAGCGGTGAAACGCAGCATTTTGCGGAATACCCGTTTTTGCCGTTCAAGGTCGTCCGACACTTTGGTGAGTACCGGTTGCGCCACTCCGTTTATCATGCCGGATATAAAGAGCTGTCCCATGCCGCACCATTTATTGGCCTGGTTGTAATATCCTACTTCCTTTTCGGTGTAGAACTTACCCAGTATCACAGAGAACAGGTTGTTGTTGATGTGATTGAATACATTGGTTACCAATAGCTTTCCGCTGAATCCGAACATTTCCTTAATCGGGGTGAAATTGAATTGCAAGCTCGGTCGCCAACGGGTGAAATGCCAGTAACAGGCTGTGTTGACGGCTACATAAACGATGCTTTGCGTGGCAATACCCCAATAAGAGAAACCGAAGTAGGCAAGAGTGATTCCGGTGATTCCGGATACGGTAAGCCCGATAACGGAAGACAGGGCCCGCTGTTTCACCATCAGGTTTCGCAGAAGATAGGCACTGTGGGATATTCCCAGGCTGGCTATGAAGAATCCGATGAAGGAATAACGTGCCAGCGGTGTCAGTTCGGGAGTATGGTAAAAATCGGCAATGAGCGGTGCGCACAGGAATAACAGTAGATACAAGGATAAGCTGATGGCTGCATTGAACCAGAAGACAGCATTGTAATCGTTATGTGTCACTTCCTTCTTGTTGACAAGGGCGGCTGTGAAACCGCTCTCCTGTATCGAACTGGCAATGAGGGAGAAGATAGCCAACATTCCCACCATTCCATAGTCTGCCGGAGTGAGCAACCGTGCGAGGAATATTCCGAAAAGCAGGTTTAACAACTGCTGTATGCCGTTGCTGAATCCTCCCCAAAATAGTCCTTTGGCTGTCTTTTCTTTTAGTGACTGATTCTCGCTCATGTTATTTGCAAAGAATACATGAAAAGGCTATGCGCAATGATAGCTTTTCATGTATTCCCTATTTAAGTTTTATTATTTTACTTCGCTACCCGGCTTCACCTCACGTCCCGGCATGATAACTGCCAGACTGCCGTCGTTGTTTTCGGCACTTAGAATCATGCCTTCGCTGACGATGCCTTTCAGTTTGCGCGGAGCAAGGTTGGCGATGAAGCAAACCTGTTTGCCTACCAGTTCTTCCGGTTGATAATGCTTGGCAATACCCGATACGATAGTACGTGTTTCCAGTCCGTCGTCGATTTTGAATTGAAGCAATTTATCCGCTTTCGGCACTTTCTGACATTCAAGAATGGTACCTACACGGATATCCAGTTTCGTGAAGTCGTCGAATTCGATGTTCGGGCGGATAGGATTAGCCTTGTAGTTGGCTTCTTCGTTTGCTTTCTTTGTATCAAGCAATTTTTGTACTTGTGCTTCGATAGTAGCGTCCTCAATCTTTTCGAACAATAATTCCGGTTTGTTCAATTGGTGACCTACAGGCAGAAGGTTGTCACGTCCCAGTTCAGACCATTCGAAAGTATTCATGTTCAGCATTTTGCGGAGTTTTTCCGAGCTGAACGGCAGGAACGGATCGAAAGCGATGGCAAGGTTGGCAACCAGTTGCAGGGAGATGTTGAGGATGGTACCTACACGCTCCATATCTGTTTTTGCCAGTTTCCACGGTTCGGTGTCGGCCAGGTATTTGTTGCCGATACGTGCCAGGTTCATGGCTTCTTTCTGTGCGTCGCGGAATTTGAATACGTCGAGCAGTTTTTCCACTTCTGCTTTTACGTCTGCAAATTCTTTCAGTGTTTCCTTGTCGTAGTCGGTCAGTTCACCTTGTGCAGGTACGCGCCCGTCGAAGTATTTTTGAGTCAATACCATTGCACGGTTCACGAAGTTACCGTATACGGCTACCAGTTCGTTATTATTGCGTGCCTGGAAGTCTTTCCAGGTGAAGTCGTTGTCTTTCGTTTCCGGTGCGTTGGCGGTCAGTACGTAGCGGAGTACGTCCTGTTTGCCGGGGAAGTCCGCCAGGTATTCGTGCAACCATACAGCCCAGTTGCGGGAAGTGGAGATTTTGTCTCCTTCGAGGTTGAGGAATTCGTTGCTCGGCACGTTGTCCGGCAGGATATAGCTGCCTTCTGCTTTCAGCATGGCGGGGAATACGATGCAGTGGAACACGATGTTGTCTTTCCCGATGAAATGGATCAGGCGGGTTTCAGGATCTTTCCACCATGTTTCCCAGCTGTCGGGGAGAAGTTCTTTGGTGTTGGATATGTAGCCAATAGGTGCGTCAAACCATACATAAAGCACTTTTCCTTCTGCTCCTTCTACGGGAACAGGGATACCCCAGTCGAGGTCACGGCTCACGGCACGTGGTTGCAGTCCCATGTCGAGCCAGCTTTTGCATTGGCCGTATACGTTGGGACGCCATTCTTTGTGATCTTCCAGAATCCATTTGCGCAGCCATCCTTCGTGCTTGTCGAGAGGAAGATACCAGTGTTTGGTTTCTTTCATCACCGGTTTGCTGCCGCTGATAGCACTTTTCGGGTTGATAAGATCCGTAGGAGAAAGTGAGGTTCCGCATTTTTCGCATTGGTCGCCGTAAGCGCCTTCGGAATGGCAGTGGGGACATTCTCCGGTGATATAACGGTCGGCAAGGAATGTTTTTGCTTCCTCGTCGTAATATTGTTCAGACGTTTTCTCGATGAATTCGCCTTTATCGTACAATGTTTTGAAGAAATCCGAAGCCAATTGGTGATGCGTCGGCGAAGTGGTGCGGCTATACACGTCGAATGAGATACCGAATTCTTCGAATGATTTTTTTATCAGCGAATGATAACGGTCTACTACATCCTGCGGAGTAATTCCTTCTTTCTTGGCACGAATCGTGATAGGTACCCCGTGTTCGTCCGAACCTCCGATGAATAATACATCTTCTTTTTTCAGACGCAGATAACGCACATAAATATCTGCCGGTACGTATACACCAGCCAAGTGACCGATATGGACAGGACCGTTCGCATACGGCAGTGCCGATGTGACGGTGGTTCTTTTAAATTTCTTTTCCATTATATAGTGTGATTTTTGTTGTTTTCAACTTTGTAATGTGCAAAGATAATGACTTTTCACCACAGATTACACGGATTAACACAGATTATTTCATTGAAAAGTGGTCACAGAATGAAACAGGAACGTTTCGTAATAAAAAAACAGGTAAAAAGAAAGTGTTTTACCCTAATATAAGTTGGCTAGAAAATAGCCAATTTGTATCGGGGTATTTTTATATTTTCTATTATGTTCTATTTTTAAGATTGAAACAGATTAGGAGTATCTAAACTGTATTCTAATAAAAGAAGTGACGTATAAAATACTGTATGAATATGCGGAATAAGTCATCTTTCTTGAATACAAATGAGTGAATATTCATGATTGTTGATAGAATCATGAATCATTTCTTTTAAAGGAAGACTTCGTTCCTTTTAAAGAAACGGTTTATTGGTCAGTGAGAAGTGCTTCCTTGCTTTTAAACGAAAGGACAAAAGGGTATTTAGAATACTTGTTTTGTGCTGGTTGCTGTCGAATAGGTAACATGTGAGTTGTTTCTATTTGAACTTATATTTGCAATAATCTGCTCCTGAAATTAGGAATTTTGCCTTTTTGATGTTGAATCGAATGATTTAAAGTCTGTTTTGTGTGAATATGGATTATGCAACTTGCTTATCCTTCAAGTTTTCCAATATACTCCGGACTCATCTTGTATATTTTTGATTCTGTATGAGTTTTATGTCCATTTTTTCTGCATAAAGTGATATTCTGTTCTAATGATAAGAATTACATGGTAAGATTATAGCTTTGCATTTCAATAAGTCAGTATAATCTATATAATTTCTTGCTCATTTCCTCTTTTATCATCTATTTCCATCTATATTTCTCCCCTTTTTCTTTCTTTTTTCTCGTAAGAAAGAATATATTTGTACCTAAGTTAAACGAAAACCAAAGCATGATATGATAACAACCCAGTTGCTTCGTCCTGAAAGTATTGTCGTAGTAGGGGCATCGAATAATGTGCATAAGCCGGGTGGCGCAATATTAAAGAATTTGATAAACGGAGGTTATCAGGGAGAACTTCGGGCGGTGAATCCGAAGGAAAAGGAAGTGCAGGGAGTTCCCGCCTTTGCGGATGTGAATGATCTGCCGGACACAGATCTGGCGGTGTTGGCTGTGCCTGCCTTGATGTGTCCTGATATGGTGGAAACATTGGCTAGCAAGAAACAAACCAGGGCATTTATCATACTCTCGGCTGGTTTTGGTGAAGAAACCCACGAAGGGGCGCTGTTGGAAGAACGTATTTTGGAAACAGTTAATAAATACGGCGCTTCACTGATTGGTCCTAATTGCATCGGATTGATGAATACATGGCATCATAGTGTATTCAGCCAGCCCATTCCTAATTTAAACCCCAAAGGGGTGGACTTGATTTCCAGCTCCGGTGCTACGGCGGTATTTATTCTCGAAAGTGCCGTAACAAAAGGTTTGCAGTTCAATTCAGTCTGGTCGGTGGGAAACGCCAAGCAGATCGGTGTAGAAGATGTATTGCAATTTATGGATGAGAACTTCGATCCCGAAAAAGATTCTCATCTGAAACTACTCTATATTGAAAGTATTCAGAATCCGGACAGGCTGTTATTCCATGCTTCGTCTTTGATTAGAAAAGGGTGCAAGATTGCGGCAATCAAAGCCGGAAGTTCGGAGAGCGGAAGCCGGGCGGCATCTTCCCATACAGGAGCAATCGCCAGTTCCGATTCGGCAGTAGAGGCTTTGTTCCGTAAAGCAGGCATTGTGCGTTGCTTCTCTCGTGAAGAATTGACTACTGTGGGTTGCGTGTTTACTTTACCCGAATTGAAAGGAAAGAATTTTGCCATTATCACTCATGCCGGAGGGCCGGGAGTGATGCTGACAGATGCGTTGAGTAAAGGCGGACTGAATGTGCCTAAGCTGGAGGGAGAAGTAGCCGAGGAACTAAAAGCCCAACTATTCCCCGGTGCTGCCGTCGGAAATCCTATTGATATTCTGGCTACCGGAACACCGGAACATCTGCGCCTTTGCATTGACTACTGCGAGGAAAAGCTTGACAATATAGACGCCATGATGGCCATCTTCGGAACTCCGGGATTGGTTACTATGTTTGAAATGTATGATGTGCTTCACGAAAAGATGCAGACTTGCAAGAAACCGATTTTTCCCATTCTTCCTTCCATTAATACAGCCGGAGCAGAGGTTTCCGCCTTCCTGGCAAAAGGGCATGTGAATTTTGCAGACGAAGTGACCCTGGGTACTGCTCTTTCACGTATCGTCAATGCTCCTAAACCGGCAGTTCCTGAAATAGAATTGTTCGGAGTGGACGTTCCGAGGATTCGTCGTATTATTGATTCGATTCCGGAGGATGGTTATATCGCTCCCAATTATGTACAGGCATTGTTGCATGCTGCCGGTATTCCGTTGGTAGATGAATTTGTTTCCGATAATAAAGAGGAGATAGTAGCTTTTGCCCGTCGGTGCGGATTTCCGGTAGTTGCCAAGGTTGTTGGTCCTGTGCACAAATCAGATGTCGGCGGTGTCGTTCTGAACATTAAAAGTGAGCAACATCTGGCACTGGAATTCGATCGTATGATGCAGATACCTGATGCAAGAGCAATTATGGTACAGCCGATGCTGAAAGGTACGGAACTGTTTGTTGGCGCAAAATATGAAGAGAAGTTCGGTCACGTGGTACTTTGTGGTTTGGGAGGTATTTTTGTGGAGGTGCTGAAAGATGTATCTTCCGGTTTGGCTCCGCTTTCTTACGAAGAAGCTTATTCAATGATTCATTCTTTGCGTGCTTATAAAATCATTCAGGGAACACGTGGGCAAAAGGGAGTCAACGAAGATAAATTTGCTGAAATTATTGTCCGTTTGTCCACTTTACTACGTTTCGCTACAGAGATCAAAGAAATGGATATAAATCCGCTCTTAGCAACAGAAAAGGCCGTTGTAGCAGTTGATGCGCGTATCAGAATAGAAAAATAGGACTATTCTTTCATTCATTGAGACATAGTTTTTATATATATTTCGAGAAATATTATTCCAAGATCCAAACTTTCTCCATCTTATTTTGCCAAGTGTTTCCAAAACAATTTGGAGTATTGCCAATGGATTTTGTAAGTTAATATTGATTTAGAACTATAAAGATTAGGTAAAAAGAATCTCTTAAAAGAATGATTTGATGAAAAAGTATGTAAATTTGTTCGTCTTCGTATTCATGATAGATGCCTGTTTTTCACGGGGGGGGGGGAAAGCACAGACAAAGTCTGCAGTGGGTTATAAAAATCTGATTGTAGATATTGCCAGGCCTGACTCTACGGTGAGTAAAGCTGCGGATGGGTGTTTTTATGTGTATGTTACCGAATTTACCAGAAATGTTCCGATAATGAAGTCGAAAGATTTGGTAGAATGGATGTATTGCAACACGGCATTCCCGATAAGACTCGTCCTTGGTTTGAGCCTAAAGATGGAATTTGGGCACCCGATATTAAAATTATATGGACGGTAAATATGTGTTGTATTATGTAATGTCGGTGTGAGGAGGATCTCCTTCTTACGAAACACAAAAAGCACCTGTATTTAATAACTGATTTTCAAATAAACCAATTATAATCTTAAATACCACAAGCATGAAACATACCCCTATTAGCAGGCGGGATTTTCTAAAGAATTTAGGCATAGCCGGGGCTGGCACTCTTCTTGCAGCAAGCCCTTGGCTTTCTGCTTTTTCGGAGGTGATGAACACCTCAAACGAGAAGTGTCGTCTGGCAATTATCGGGCCTGGTTCCCGGGGACGGTTTTTAATGGGATTTTTAGCTAAGAACCCCAAAGTCGATATTGTAGCATTGTGCGACATTTATAAACCGTCTATTGAGAACGCATTGAAACTTGCACCTAATGCCAAAGTGTATGGTGATTACCGGGAAGTGTTGGAAGATAAGTCGATAGATGCTATACTCGTAGCTACTTCTCTTAGCTCGCATTGTAAGATCGTATTGGATGCTTTCGACGCAGGAAAGCATGTGTTCTGTGAAAAGTCAATAGGTTTCACGATGGAAGAGTGTTACCGTATGTATCAGAAGCATCGTAGCACGGGAAAGATTTTCTTCACAGGACAACAGCGTCTGTTCGATCCTCGTTACATTAAAGCAATGGAGATGATTCATGCAGGTACCTTTGGTGAAATAAATGCCATCCGTACTTTCTGGAATCGGAATGGGGATTGGAGACGTTCGGTACCTTCACCCAATTTGGAACGCCTGATAAATTGGCGTCTTTACAAAGAGTTCTCAAAAGGACTGATGACGGAACTCGCTTGCCATCAACTTCAGATCGGAAGCTGGGCTTTGCGTAAGATACCCGAAAAGGTGATGGGACACGGTGCCATCACTTATTGGAAAGACGGCAGAGATGTGTATGACAATGTGAGCTGTGTATATGTGTTTGATGATGGGGTAAAGATGACATTTGACTCTGTTATTTCCAATAAATTCTATGGACTGGAAGAACAGATCATGGGTAATCTCGGAACGGTAGAACCGGAAAAGGGAAAATATTACTTTGAAAGTGTAGCTCCTGCACCGGCCTTCCTGCAAATGGTGAATGACTGGGAAAACAAAGTGTTTGACTCTCTGCCTTTTGCCGGAACAAGCTGGGCGCCGGAAACAGCAAACGAAAACAAAGGAGAATTCATTATCGGAGAACGTCCCAAGAGCGATGGTACATCATTGTTGTTGGAAGCTTTTGTTGAGGCCGTCATAACACAAAAACAACCTAAAAACATCGCAGAAGAAGGGTATTATGCAAGTATGCTCTGTTTGTTGGGACATCAGGCATTGGAAGAAGAACGGACACTCTATTTCCCTGATGAGTATAAAATAGACTATCTGAACCATCAATCTGTAAAAACATCCGAAGCAATATGAAAGACACGATTGTAACCGCACGACGTAAGAAAATAGAGTTAATCACTTTACTCGTTTGTTTCGTAGTATCTAATTTGCTACATCTTTATGCAATTATTGCTTATCATGCACCATTTACGGAGATGATAACGTCTATTTTTTATATAATTATATTTACTTTTGTGCTTTATGCTTTCTGGGGGATTTTGCGTCTCTTGTTTTATGGAATGCAAGCACTATTTAAAAAGAAAAGCAGGAGTTGATAGTTTTCTTGCATAATTTTAAAGAAGAACTTAATCAATATCAATGAAAATAAATAATTTATGGTAACACGAAGGGATTTTTTGAAAACGATGTCGATGGCTTCAGCCGGATTGGCATTGGGAACCGGTGATTTATTACATGCGCAAACTGCTTCACCTAAAAAAGGAAGAGGTGACAAAGTGAAGATTGCTTATATCGGCATTGGTAACCGTGGAGAGCAGATTATTGAAGACTTTGCACGGACAGGTATGGTGGAAGTGGTGGCTTTATGTGATGTAGATATGGGTGCCAAACATACACAAAAGATAATGGCTAAATATCCGAAAGCAAAGCAGTTTAGGGATTTTCGCCAAATGTTTGATAAGGCCGGTAACGAATTTGATGCTGTAGCAATTGCTACTCCCGACCATTCGCATTTCCCGATCAGTATGCTGGCTTTGGCATCCGGAAAGCACGTATATGTAGAGAAACCGCTGGCACGTACCTTCTATGAAGCGGAACTGTTGATGCAAGCTGCGCTTAAACGTCCGAACTTGGTTACTCAAGTAGGAAATCAGGGACATTCTGAAGCAAACTATTTCCAGTTTAAAGCCTGGATGGATGCGGGAATTATCAAAGACGTTACTGCTATCACTGCCCACATGAATAACCCACGTCGTTGGCATAAATGGGACACTAATATTTATAAACTTCCTTCCGGTCAGCAACTGCCGAAAGATCTGGATTGGGACACTTGGCTCGGAGTTACTCCTTATCACGAGTATAATAAAGATTATCATTTGGGACAATGGCGTTGTTGGTATGATTTTGGTATGGGAGCATTGGGCGACTGGGGAGCACATATCCTCGACACGGCTCACGAATTCCTGGAACTGGGATTGCCATACGAAGTCACTATGCAATATGCAAAAGGGCATAATGATTACTTCTTCCCGTATTCTTCCACGATTCTCTTCCGTTTCCCGCAGCGTAAAGGAATGCCACCGGTAGATATTACCTGGTATGATGGTTTGGATAATCTTCCTCCTATTCCTGCCGGTTATGGAGTTTCGGGACTAGATCCGAACATCCCGGTAACTAATCAGGGAGATACTCCGAAGTCTAAGTTGAATCCAGGAAAGATCATTTATACTAAGGATTTGATCTTCAAGGGTGGTAGTCATGGAAGCACTTTGTCTATAATTCCGGAGGAGAAAGCAAAAGAGATGGCAGACAAGTTGCCGAAGGTTCCTAAAAGTCCTTCCAATCACTTCGAGAACTTCTTGTTGGCATGTAACGGTATTGAAAAGACACGCTCACCGTTCGAAATCAATGGAGTGTTGAGTCAGGTATTCTCACTGGGGGTGATGGCTCAACGACTTAATACACAGTTGTTCTTTGATCCTCGTACGAAGCAGATTACAAATAATGAATTTGCTAATGCAATGCTGGCGGGACTTCCACCGCGTAAAGGTTGGGATGAATTTTGTAAATTATAAATAGAAAATAGCCTTTTCCATTCCTTCTTCTAATATAAGGGAGTGGGAAAGACTAATCAATGATTATGAAGAAGAATATCGTATTAACTTTACTTTTATTCTGTACCGCTTCTTTAGGTGCGCAGAATTGGGAACCTCTTTTCAATGAGAAAAACCTGAAAGGATGGAAGAAATTGAATGGCAAAGCCGAGTATAAAATTGTAGATGGTGCCATTGTCGGTGTATCTAAAATGGGAACACCCAATACTTTTTTGGCAACGACAAAGAATTATGGTGACTTTATCCTTGAGTTTGACTTCAAGGTAGATGACGGTTTAAATTCCGGAGTACAGCTTCGTAGTGAAAGCAAGAAAGATTATAAGAAAGGTCGTGTACACGGTTATCAGTTTGAGATCGATCCTTCCAAACGCGCTTGGTCAGGTGGTATCTATGATGAGGCACGTAGAAACTGGCTTTATCCTTTGACGCTGAATCCGTCGGCAAAAACCGCTTTTAAGAATAATGCATGGAATAAAGCTCGTATTGAGGCTGTGGGTAACTCAATCCGTACTTGGATAAACGGAGTACCTTGTGCTAATATCTGGGATGATATGACTCCTGTGGGCTTCATTGCTTTGCAAGTGCATGCCATTGGAAATGCGGCAGATGAAGGTAAAACTGTTAGTTGGAAAGATATCCGCATTTGTACGACAGACGTAGAACGCTATCAGACACCGGAAGCGCAAGCTGCACCGGAAGTGAATCTGATTGCCAACACGATTTCTCCGAATGAAGCAAAAGAAGGATGGACTCTATTATGGGATGGTAAGACTACTGATGGATGGAGAGGAGCTAAGCTTTCTACTTTCCCTGCAAAAGGCTGGAAGATAGAAGATGGAATTCTGAAAGTAATGAAGAGTGGTGGCGCTGAATCTGCTAATGGCGGTGATATTGTGACTACCCGTAAATACAAGAACTTTATTCTGAAAGTAGATTTTAAGATTACCGAAGGTGCCAATAGCGGAATTAAATATTTCGTAAACCCGGATATGAATAAAGGTGCAGGCTCTGCTATCGGTTGTGAATTCCAGATTCTTGATGATGACAAACATCCTGATGCAAAACTGGGTGTGAAAGGTAACAGAAAGCTAGGTTCGTTGTATGATTTGATTCCGGCTCCTAAGAATAAACCTTTCAACAAGAAAGAGTTTAATACTGCTACCATTATCGTAAAAGGTAACCATGTAGAACATTGGTTGAACGGAGTTAAATTGATTGAATATGATCGTAACAATGATATGTGGAATGCATTGGTAGCATACAGTAAATATAAAAACTGGCCTAATTTCGGAAATCCGGAGGAAGGAAATATACTTCTTCAGGATCACGGAGACGAAGTATGGTTCAAGAACGTGAAAATTAAAGAACTGAAGTAAGGCGTATTCCATATTATTGTGGGAGATACGTCAAAATTCTTTATGACTTTTTATTCAGGCACGGATTGCGCGAATTTCACGGTTGTTCTAATGAAATAGCAATCGTGTAATTTGGGTAATCCGTGCCTAATTTGTCCTGCTATACGATGCAAGTCCCTATTCAACATATGTATAAGCCGTCCCATGAAGGCAGTGGACTGCTTTATGCCTGGTTTCTTTCCATGCATACACGGGTGGATATTATCCTGTATAGCAAGAAAACGGAAGGAGAATTGTTGTTTGTGGTCAATTGTATTTATGATGCATTGTGCCGGTTGGAAAAGATGGCGAACTTTTATAATCCGGCCAGTGAATTGGCTTATGTCAACCGGACAGCTTTTGTTTCTCCGGTCGTTCTTAGCGAAGAACTCTATTCAATGATTGATCTATGTCTGGAATATAATGGGAAGACTCTGGGGTGTTTTGATATTACAGTCCATTCAGAAAATTACAATCAGAACACGATACAATCGGTCCATTTATCAGCTGAAGATCATAGTATCTATTTTTCACGACCGGGAGTTGCTGTCAACTTATCTGGTTTCCTCAAAGGGTATGCTTTGGAAACAATTAAAAGCATATTGAATGAGTGTGTGATAGAAAATGCATTGATAAATATGGGAAACAGTTCCGTCCTTGCTTTAGGTAATCATCCGGTAGGAACGGGATGGAAAGTCAATAATATACTTCTTCATAATGAGTGTCTTACAACCTCTGGTAATGACTCTCCTGAACGTCGGCATATTGTTTCTCCTCGAGATGGAAAATTGGTGGAAGGTGCTCGACAGATATCTGTAGTTACAACTAATGGGGCAATAGGAGAAATATTGTCTACCGCTTTGTTTGCTGCTGACAGCGAACTGCGCAAGGATTTACTGGCTGAATTCTCTTCTGTATTAAGCCAGTTTTTCTTGATTGGTTATTAGGTATTTCTCTGATGTGCTAATATTTGTTTTCCTAAGTAGCTATGTTTGATTTTAAAGTATTCTGATGGGTTTTTCAATTATTAATAATTAAGGAGGTAGTTATTAATAGTTGAGGTGATAACTACTGATATCTGACAGGGCTTTTTGGGGCATATAGATACAAAATAGATACGGTAACTATTGTCAGGGAATGAGAACGCTATATGATAGAGATGCTCAATAATTCTGTTTCAGGTATAAATAAGGTATTGTTATTGCTAAAAGTGACAGTGTGGTACTTTGCGGTTTGGGAGGTGTTTTTGTGGAGGTGCTGAAAGATGTGTCTTCCGGTCTGGTTCCTTTTTTAGCTACACCAAAAGCCGTTGTAGCAGTTGACGCGGCGTATCCGAATAGAAAAATAGGACTATTCTTTCATTCATTGAGACATATTTACTATCTTTCCGCTGTGATTTTGCCTACATTTGGTAACTCAAACGGAAGGATAGAAAATATGTATATTTATGAAGAAAGTTCTAATACTTTTAATCTGTTTAATAGGCTATCAGATAAGCTGCCATGCACAAATGGCGGATGAACATTATTATTTTAAAAATCTAAGTGTACAAAACGGCTTATCCCAGAATACGGTTAATGCGATTTTGCAGGACAGGCAAGGCTTTATGTGGTTCGGCACCAAAGATGGCTTGAATAGATATGACGGTTTATCATTCCGTAAATTCAAACATGATGACCGTACTCGACGGAGTATCGGAAATAATTTTATCACAGCACTTTATGAAGATACGAAAGGAGATATTTGGGTAGGTACTGACGTGGGACTTTATATCTATGATCCTGAAAAAGACTCTTTCCGGCACTTTACCGAATTGAGTGAGGAAAACACTAAAATAGAACATACTGTAACCGCAATTTCCGGAGACAACGAAGGATGCGTTTGGGTGGCAGTGGAATCACAGGGACTGTTCTGTTATAATCTCGAGAAAGGAGAGCTTCAAAACTATACCTTACAGAACTTCTCCTTTCTTACTACTAATGTTGAGACCTTTGCTTTTGACAATAGCGGAACCCTTTGGATCGGCTGTTATGGTGATGGACTATTCTATTCGAAAGACCGTCTGCAAACCCTTCATCCTTATCTTTCGCCTCTGGATAACAAGGAATTTTATGCGAACGACGTAGTGACCTGTATTGTGAAAGGTGCATACAATTGTCTGTATGTAGGTTCTTTAAAGGGAGGGGTGAAAGAGCTGAACCTGACCTCTAACAAATTGCATGACTTGCTTTCAGAAGATGAAAGTGGAGAGCCTGTTTTCTGTCGTGAACTGTTGGTCGCTTCTGACAATGAACTATGGATTGGTGCAGAGTCGGGACTTTATATTTATAATTTCCGGTTAAGTAAGTACGCCCATTTGCGCAGTTCGATCAATGACCCTTATTCTTTATCCGATAATGCCATTTATTCATTGTGTAAAGATCGTGAGGGTGGCATATGGATTGGTTCTTACTTTGGTGGTATAAACTACTATCCCCGTTTTTATACGAACTTCGAGAAATATTATCCCAAAGGGACTGATAAAGGTTTGCATGGGAAACGGGTACGTGAGTTCTGTCAGGATAACCAAGGAATTCTGTGGATTGGTACAGAAGATGGCGGTCTGAATCGTTTTAATCCTAAGACCAAGACTTTTTCTTTTTTTACACCAAGCAATGCTTTTACAAATGTTCATGGGCTGTGTTTAGTTGATGATAACCTTTGGGTGGGCACTTTTTCGAAAGGAGTGAAAGTGGTGGATACGCGTACGGGAGCTATTGTGAAAACCTATCAGAAGACAGATTCGCCCCGCTCATTGATAGATAACAGTGTTTTCTCTATTTGTAGAACGACGACAGGGGATATTTATCTGGGTACTTTATTCGGTTTGTTGCGTTATAATAGACAATCTGACGATTTTGACCGGATACCAGAGCTGAATGGCCGGTTTGTATATGACATAAAAGAAGATTTCGGAGGAAACCTTTGGCTGGCCACTTATGCAAACGGCGCTTACTGTTATAATGTAAGCGAGAAGAAATGGAAGAATTATCTGCACAATGAAAATGATCCGAAAAGCCTTCCGTATGATAAAGTGGTAAGTATCTTCGAAGATTCTCACCGGCAAGTTTGGTTGACAACTCAAGGCGGAGGGTTCTGCCTGTTCCACCCGGAAACGGAAACTTTTACCAGCTATAATCTGGCAGACGGATTGCCAAACGATGTTGTTTATCAGATTGTAGAAGATAAAGACGGATTTTTCTGGTTGACAACGAATAATGGGCTCGTATGTTTCCAACCTACTACCGGAACAATGAAAGTATATACTACCTCTAATGGTCTGCTGGGCGATCAGTTTAATTACCGCTCCAGTCTGGAGACGGAAGACGGTACGATTTATTTGGGAAGTATCGACGGTTTTATCGCTTTCAACCCGAAAACTTTTTCAGAGAATAGGTCGCTTCCATCTATTGTGATTACGGATTTCCTGTTGTTTGGTAAAGAAGTGTATGTCGGTGAACCGGGATCTCCATTGAAAAAGAGTATCACTTTCTCTGATGAACTCATTCTCCAGTCTAACCAGAACTCTTTTTCTTTCCGGGTAACAGCATTAGACTTTCAAGCTCCAAGAATGAGTAAAATCATGTATAAACTGGATGGTTTTGATGCAGATTGGCTGACAATTGGCGAAAGTCCTATCGTTACTTATTCCAATCTGCGATATGGCAATTATACATTCAAGGTGAAAGTTTCTAATAGTGACGGAGTATGGAATGAAAACGAAATATCATTAAAAGTGCATATCCTTCCGCCTTTTTATTTTTCTGCTTGGGCTTATTTTGTGTATGCTTTGTTGATTATAGGTTGTTCTTTGTATATAATTATGTATTTCAAAAGACGTAGTAATAATAAGCATCGCAGGCAGATGGAGAAGTTTGAGCAGGAGAAGGAGCGTGAGGTTTATCATGCAAAGATTGACTTTTTCACGAATGTAGCTCATGAGATACGTACACCGCTGACATTGATTAAAGGTCCGTTGGAAAACATCATACTGAAAAAACAAGTGGATGCTGAAACCCGTGAGGACTTGAACGTCATGAAACAGAACACGGAACGATTACTTAATCTGACCAATCAGCTACTTGACTTTCGCAAGACGGAAAGCCAGGGATTCCGGTTGAACTTTGCAAAATGCAATATAACGGAAGTACTGAAAGAAACCCATGTACGTTTCACTTCTCTTGCAAAACAGAAAGGGTTGGATTTTACCCTACAGGTTCCAGAGAAGGACTTCTATGCTCATGTTAATCAGGAAGCATTTACGAAGATTATTAGCAATCTGCTGAACAATGGAATGAAATATGCCGAAAGTTATGTACATGTAATGTTGGAAGCTCCCCAAAGGGATGATAATAATCTATTCCGTATTCGCACAGTGAACGATGGAGTAATTATTCCTGATGCAATGAAAGAGGAGATTTTTAAACCTTTTGTTCGTTTTAATGAACAAGAGGACGGAAAGGTGACTACCGGTACTGGAATCGGTTTAGCACTCTCCCGCTCGCTGGCTGAATTCCATCTGGGAACGTTGGTTATGGAGGCAGGAGAGGAAAGTAATATTTTCTGTTTGACTTTACCGGTTGTTCAGGATACGACAATCACTTTGACTCCGGAGGCGGAGGTTGAAATTGAAAGGGTTAACGAAATTCCTGCAGAGCAGGCAGGAAAGAAAGATAATCGCCCCGCTGTGCTGGTAGTGGAAGATAATCCTGATATGCTAACTTTTGTTGTCCGTCAATTGTCGAGAGATTATACAGTGCTGACAGCCACTAATGGTGCAGAAGCCTTACAGGTGCTCGATGGCAATTATGTGAACTTAGTGATAAGTGATGTTGTGATGCCCGTGATGGATGGTTTTGAATTATGTAAGACTATTAAGTCAGATTTGAATTACAGTCATATTCCTGTCATCCTGCTGACTGCCAAGACCAATATACAATCAAAGATAGAAGGGATGGAACTGGGGGCAGATGCTTATATTGAAAAACCTTTCTCTGTAGAATATCTGCAAGCATGTGCTTCTAATCTTATTCAGAATAGGGAAAAATTACGTCAGGCTTTTGCAGAGTCTCCTTTTATAGCTGCTAATACAATGGCCTTAACAAAAGCTGATGAGGAGTTTATTAAGAGGTTGAACGAAGTAATCCAAATTAATTATGGCAACCCTGAATTTAGCATGGATGATATGGCGGATAAGCTGAATATGAGCAGGTCTAACTTTTATCGGAAAATAAAGGGAGTCTTGGATTTGAGCCCGAATGAGTTTTTACGCTTGGAGCGTTTGAAAAAGGCGGCCCAATTGCTGAAAGAGGGAGAAAACCGTGTGAATGAAATCTGTTATATGGTAGGATTTAATTCTCCGTCTTACTTTGCTAAATGTTTTCAAAAGCAATTTGGAGTATTGCCTAAAGATTTTGTTAATTCGAAAGAAGAGTAGTTTATACATAAAGCTGTATTTCATTCTATTGCATCTATTATATT
The DNA here is from genome assembly GCF_018289135.1 of Bacteroides xylanisolvens. Lineage (NCBI taxonomy): Bacteria > Pseudomonadati > Bacteroidota > Bacteroidia > Bacteroidales > Bacteroidaceae > Bacteroides > Bacteroides xylanisolvens. The sequence continues at coordinate 4,209,594 of NZ_CP072216.1, read as the reverse complement.
GAGATTTTATAATTTATTAGTGTAAATTTTTTTAATAATACTATAAGATATGATGACCAGACAAAAGACAGTGTGGCTTGCACTATTACTAATTGGATTATATACTGATTTTTTGAATGCCAGTGAGATAATGAGATGGATGATTGCTTCTTCCGATAGTATTTGCTGGAAAGTGAATGGGGCGCATAATGACCACATTGAAATGAGTGGACTGAAAGTTTCAACGGTATTGCGCTATGGTGTTAATGAGGCAGGTGAATGGGTGATTGACCGGAATATGGTTTTACCTACTTTTCGTACTATCCCTAATGATACCCATGGTAGTTTACAACACCATTTTAATGGGGACTGGGCACATTTATGTCTTGTAAATGGCCAGCCGTTAGTAGGGGAAAAGGTGGAGACTGTATCGTTGAATGGAATTATGACTGTAAAGAGTATATATGCTGCTAGGGGGATTTCATTGACACGTACGCTTTTTCCTTCCACATCACAACCGGCCTTCTGTGAGAAATATGAGTTGGAGAATACGACAGATCACCCACAGACAGTTCAATTCCCATCGACCACTCTTTCTTATTCTACTGATGAGACAAAAGGAGTGGAGGGTAGCTATATATTAACGGCCACTCTTTCTTCTCCAGTAAAAAATGGTACTTATCTACTGAAAGCCGGAGAAAAAGCTTGGTTTCAGGTAGTCTATGCAGGATATAAGAAACATGATCAGGAGTTGGCGCTGGATGTTAATAATGAACTTTTGGCACGTCGGAGATTTTTGAGACGGATACAAGGTAACCTTGTGTTAGAAACTCCGAATGACGTAATCAATACCATGTTTTCTTTTGCCAAGATACGTGGTTCGGAAAGCATATTTGATACCAAAGGCGGATATATGCAAAGCCCTGGCGGAGAAGCTTATTATGCTGCTGTTTGGGCAAATGATCAGGCTGAATATATCAATCCATTTTTTCCATATTTAGGTTATCAAGCCGGAAATCGTTCGGCTATGGATTCATTCGGCTTGTTTATGCGCTATATGAATGATGAGTATAAACCTTTACCCTCGTCTATAATTGCAGAGGGGATTGATTGTTTTGGTGTTGCGGGTGATCGTGGTGATGTAGCAATGGTTGGCTATGGTGCAGCACGTTATGCTTTGGCATCCGGTAATCGTAATGAGGCTGAAAAATTGTGGCCGCTGATTGAATGGTGTCTGGAGTATTGTCATCGCCAACTGAACGTAGACGGGGTAGTAAAATCAGATTCAGATGAACTTGAAAATCGTTTTCCTGCCGGAAAAGCTAATCTATGTACATCTTCATTATATTATGATGCCTTGATTTCAGCTGCTTATCTGGGGAAAGCGTTGAAAAAAGAACATAAACAGATAAAGTCTTATCAGGATAGGGCTGCTGAACTTTATAAGAACATTGATGTATATTTTGCCCGTAATGTAGAGGGGTATGATACTTATCGCTATTATGATGGTAATACTGTACTACGTTCATGGATTTGCATTCCTTTGACTATGGGTATTTATGAGCAGGCGAAAGGTACTGTAGAGGCTCTATTCTCTGATAAACTATGGATGGAGAATGGGTTGTTAACTCAGTCGGGTACTTCTACTTATTGGGATCGTTCTACACTCTATGCTTTCCGGGGGGCTTACTCTTGTGGTGCTAGAGACATAGCTACTGAATATTTGGATAAATACTCTGCTACTCGTTTGTTGGGTGATCATGTTCCTTACGCAGTGGAAGCGTGGCCGGAGGGAAACCAAAGGCATTTGTCCACAGAAAGTGCTTTGTATTGTCGCATTATGACTGAGGGCTTGTTCGGCATCCGTCCCATAGCATTGGATGCTTTTGTGATGACACCGCAGTTGCCGGAAAGTTGGAACATGATGTCATTGAAACGTGTCTGTGCATTTGGTTCCATATTCGATATTGAGGTGAAGCGTGATAAAGATAACAAACTGTCGGTTTTGATAAAAAAGGATCATAAGATTGTAAAAAGAAGCAAGATAATGAACGGAAAACCGATCGAAGTGCGCATTTAAATAAGATAAAATAATCTGCCCTTTGGTTTAAGCCAATTTTGGTAACAAAATTGGCTTAAATATTATTTTTTAGTACGATTCTGGTTGATTTGTTATATCATTTGGTCTGGTTATTTCCTAATGATTGGCAGATACGCCCTATTTTTGTGTCGGATGTCATTAACAAATTAAATATATTATTTTTTATATGAGAAGTCTATTGATCGTATTTTATTGTCTAGTATCAGCTCTCACCATTAAGGCAAATGGACAGGATCGTTTGTGGAAGATACAGACAACTGATTATCACGGAACTTATTACGGGGCAACAGTAGCCAATGGAGGTATTGGTATCCTGCCGTGGAAAGAGCCGTTTTCTATTCGCCATGTCATGCTGAACCATGTTTTTGATTCTGCTACTCCTCAAGATGTGAGCCGTGTTTTACGAGGAATCAATCCATTCAATTTACAGATGCAAATTAATGGACAGACTGTAAATGGCGATAATATTTCGGGATGGGAACAGTGTATAGATATGAAAGAAGCTACTCATAATACGCATTTCATTTGTGATGGAAAAGCAGATGTGTCTTATAGTATCTGTGCTCTAAGAAATTTGCCTTATGCGGGACTAGTTCGTGTGGAGGTTACGGCACTGGGGGATATGTATTTGACAGTGTCAAATCCTATCGAGGTGCCTGATGAGTATAAAAACATAGGTTCGAAACTGGTCAATGTGAATGTTAATGGGAATGATATAAAAATAGTGCGTACTTGGGCTTTATCAAAACACCGTGAACAGAAAGTTTCGGCTTCTTCCGCATTTATTTATGATAAGAATTCTAACGTGCAGCAACAATATAATGGGAATGGGCAGATTTCTATTCCATTAAAGAAAGGAGAGAAATTCTTCTTTACTTTATTAGGTGCTGTTTGTACCGGGCGTGATTTTATAGATCCGTACAATGAGGCGGACCGTGAAGTTATTTATGGTGCGAAAGAGGGATTGGCGCGTCTGATGGATGGGCATCAGAAACTCTGGGACGAGATGTGGAAAGGTGATATTGTGATTGAGGGGGATGACGAAGCGCAGCGTGCTGTGCGTTTTGCACTTTATAATCTGTATTCCAATGCACGCAAAGGAAGTCGGTTGAGTATACCTCCTTTTGGGCTTTCTTCACAGGGATATAATGGACATATTTTCTGGGATACCGAATTTTGGATGTATCCGCCTATGCTCTTTATGAATCAGGGGATTGCACGAACAATGATGGACTATCGTACTGACAGGTTGGAAGCTGCTTGTCAGAAAGCATTAAGTTATGGATATGATGGAGCTATGTTTCCTTGGGAAAGTGATGATGCAGGAGAAGAGGCGTGCCCAACTTGGGCGTTGACTGGTCCTTTTGAGCATCATATCACTGCTGATATCGCTATTGCGGCTTGGAATTATTACTGTATGAGCGGAGATCAACGATGGTTGCGTGAAGAAGGGTTCCCTTTAATGGAGAAAGTGGCAGAATTTTGGGTAAGTCGTGTAGAAAAGAATGACGATGGTTCCTATTCGATTCGTAATGTTGTTTGTGCCGATGAATATGCAGAGGGTGATGATAATGCCTTTACGAACGGTACTGTTATTCGCGCATTACAGGATGCTACTAAGGCTGCTTTCATATGTGGGGTTAAAGCTCCGGTAATTTGGAAAGAAATAGCAGCAAAGCTACGTATCCCCAAATTTGAAAATGGAGTGACTATGGAGTATGATGGTTATAGTGGACAGGTTATCAAGCAGGCGGATGCTAATTTACTGGTCTATCCATTAAACCTGATTACCCGTCCGGAAGAAATTCGTAAAGATTTGGAGTATTATGAGGGGAAGATTGACAAAGGAGGTCCTGCAATGTCTTTCTCTGTATTGGCTTTGCAATATGCACGCCTTGGTGAGGGAGATAAGGCATATGAGCTGTTTGTGCAGAGCTTCCGTCCTAATCAGTTACCGCCGTTCGGTGTTCTTTCTGAGGGTGCAGGAGGTACTAATCCTTATTTCTCAACTGGTGCGGGGGGACTTTTGCAGACTGTAATCAATGGCTTTTGTGGTTTGGAAATTACAGATAACGGCATTAAACAATTGCCATCGAAATTGCCGGAACATTGGAGAAGGTTGGTAGTTAAAGGAGTCGGACCGGATGGTAAAACATATGTCCGGCTGCAGAAATGAGTTCAATTTTTTTGGTTGTGTAAATAAAAGTCAGAGGATGTATGCTTTGGGAGGGAAATTGAGACTGGAATTTCATTTATTGACCTGTTTTTAATATCCTAAGCTGGTAGAATTCCATATTTTTGTTGCGTATCACACAAGCTACAAGATGTTAGCTGTTGCTCAAGTTTGAAAATGAATTATTAATGTATTAACAGAACCAGTATTTATTTTATTACTGATTCATTTAATTGAATTTACATGAATTTAAAATGCTTATTTTGTGGAATACTTGTTGGGTTATATGTTGAGGCTATTGAAGCTGTCAATTATACTCCAGAAAAGATTTCAGCATCTATTTCCTTAAAAGTACCGGGAAATGAATCGGAAAAATACTCGCTGGATATGCGGCAGTTGAAGAATGACCGTTCATCTTATCTGTTGGAACCTTCAAAAGGTATTCCGATGGTAATAACTCAGAGAATGGAGGATATGAATGGTAAGTTACGCATCAATGTCAGTCTAACTGCATTAGAGGATGTTTATTTTAATTTTAGCGAGCAGTTGTCAACCGGTTTTAATCATGATGATTGCCAGTTCTATATGCCGGGGTTCTGGTATCGTCGCAATCTGCGATCTCCTAAGGAAGCACCTTCATTTCATACATCAGACAGCTGGTTGGTACGTGAGGATAGATTGAGTGCTCCTCTTACAGGTATTTATTCAGAAAAGGAAAAAAGCTTTGTGACAGTGAGTCGTATAGACAATTTTGCTAATGAGGTTTTGTCTACTCATCGAGAGGGAGAAATCATTCTTTCAGGTAAAACTTCAATAGGTTTTACTGGATTCGAAAATCAGAATGGAGTGGCAACACTTTCTTTCGGTTTTCCTTACCGTGAAGCACCTAAAAGCTATATTCGAAAATTAACATTGGCTCCGGCGGTAGAGGCTTTTCAGTCTCTGAAAAAAGGAGAAACAATGTTACTGACATGGGAGATTATGGAGAATAAAGCTGATGATTATTCTGATTTTATTCGGAATGCGTGGGAGTATAGCTATGACACTTATGCTCCGGCTCCGGTTGATACTCCTTATTCTATTGAGGATATGAAAGAAGTAATGAGCCGTTTCTTTGTCAATAGTCTGGTGACTGGTAATTCGTTGACTTTTAATTCGGGTATTCATTTGCGGACTGCTGATTGTCAGAGTAACGGCCAGGCAGAAGTAGGTTTTATCGGTCGTGTGCTTCTTAATGCATTCAATGCTTGGGAATATAGTTGGCAATGTGGCAGAGAGGATCTGAAAGAAAACAGTATGAAAGTATTCGATAGTTATTTGAAGAATGGCTTTACCCAAGCTGGTTTCTTTAAAGAATCGGTAAACTTTGATAGAGGGTATGAAGATCCTGTACATAGTATTCGTCGTCAATCAGAAGGAATTTATGCTATGCTTCATTTTCTTGCTTATGAAAAGGAGAATGGTCGTCGTCATCCTGAATGGGAGCAAAAGATGAAAAATATGCTTGATATACTTCTACAGTTGCAGCATGCGGATGGCAGTTTCCCCCGTAAATTCCACGATGATTTTACAGTAGTTGATGACAGTGGGGGAAGTACGCCTTCGGCCACTTTGCCTTTAATAATGGGATATAAATATTTTAAGGATAAACGTTATTTAGCCAGTGCTAAAAGGACAGCAGATTATCTGGAGAAAGTCTTGATATCTAAAGCTGACTATTTTTCATCTACTCTCGATGCCAATTGTGAAGATAAAGAGGCTTCTCTTTATGCTGCTACAGCAACTTACTATCTTTCGTTAATAACGAAAGGAGACGAGCATCGTCATTATGCCGACCTGACAAGAAAGGCTGCTTATTTTGCATTGTCATGGTATTATGTATGGGACGTTCCTTTTGCTCAAGGTCAGATGTTGGGTGATATCGGTCTGAAAACTCGTGGTTGGGGCAATGTCTCTGTAGAAAACAACCATATTGACGTGTTTGTTTTTGAATTTGCTTCGGTACTGCAATGGTTGTCAAAGGAATATGAGGAGCCACGTTTTGCCCATTTCGCAGAGGTGATCTCTACCTCCATGCGCCAATTGCTACCTCACGAAGGGCATCTATGTGGAATTGCTAAATCCGGTTTTTATCCGGAAGTCGTTCAACATACCAACTGGGACTATGGCAAAAATGGAAAAGGGTATTATAACGATATCTTCGCACCAGGATGGACAGTTGCATCTTTGTGGGAGTTATTGACTCCGGGACGTGCGGAACATTTCTTAAAATGACAGAAATAGGTCAGAAGATATCTCAATTATATTTTAATTTCATTTTGAACGATTTTTTTTAATTATTGGTTTATATGTTTTATTATATTTTATGTTGGTTGTCTACTTTTGCTCTCACTCAATATGAGATAAAGTATTTATTATGAGTTTTTTAAATTTAATATTATGGATTTGAAGAAAGCATTGTTTGTTTGCTTGTTGTTGTATTATGGAATAAGTGCTAACTCCGCTTTACCGGAACATTCTTCTATGTTTGGTAAGACTAATATGTCGGAGCAAGCGAAAGGTATTCGTATCAGTGGTACGATAACCGATAAGGACAAGAATCCTCTTCCTGGTGTGAATGTACGTGTACTGGAACAGACAGGGACTGGAGTGATTACGGATATGGACGGACACTTTTATTTGGATGTACCCGGAAAGAATTCCGTAATAGAGATTTCGTATATTGGTTTCAAAACTCAACAAATAAAAGTTGGAAGTAAGATTAACTTTGATGTAATTTTAGAAGAAGATATTGAAGCCTTGGATGAAGTTGTGGTTACTGGATATGGTAGTCAGAAGAAAATGTCGGTTATCGGTTCTATCGAGACATTACAGCCTAAGAAGTTACAGGTTGGTGCCACGCGCTCTTTGTCTAATAATCTGGCAGGACAGATTGCCGGTGTGATAGCGGTTCAACGTTCGGGAGAACCGGGTTACGATTCCTCGAATTTTTGGATTCGCGGTATTGCTTCTTTCTCTGGTGGACAATCTCCGTTAGTGTTGGTAGATGGTATTGAGCGCGACTTGAATAACATAGACCCTGCTGAAATTGAATCTTTCTCAGTATTGAAAGATGCATCGGCGAGTGCTATGTATGGTGTACGTGGTGCAAATGGTGTCATCGTTATCAATACGAAGCGTGGTAAAGTAGGAGCTCCTTCTGTCAATCTGCGTGTGGAACATTCTATTGCAGAGCCGACAAAACTTCCGGATTTTATTGGGGCAGCCGATCATATGACATTGATAAATGAAATAACAGAGAACAAGTCGCGTTTGCCTTTCAGCCAGGAGCAGATTGACAGAACGAGATATGGTTATGACAGAGATTTGTATCCGGATGTAAATTGGCTGGATGAAATAACAAAGGATTATGCTTATTCTACTCGTGCGAATCTGACCGTATCAGGTGGTTCTGATTTTCTGCGTTATTCGTTGGTTGGTTCTTATTTCGGTGAGAAGGGAATTATGGAGACGGATAAATCATTGCCTTATGATACGGGAACGAAACTAACTCGTTATAATATGCGTGCGAATGTTGACTTGGATGTGACTAAGACAACAGTGCTGCGTTTAAATGTCGGTGGGTTCCTTCAAACACACCGCAGACAGGCATTTAGTACGGACGATGCTTTTGATAGAGCGTTTATAACTTCCCCTTTTGTGTATCCTGCCCGCTATTCAGATGGGACTATTCCAATTATGGCTATTAATGATGTGAACCCTTGGGCAGCGGTGACACAGCGAGGTTACGACGTAGTTACAGCTTCACAGATTCAGTCACTCTTTGCTATTGAACAGAATCTGAAGATGATCACGCCGGGATTAAAAGCGAAAGTAACCTTTTCTTTCGACCGTTGGAATCAGAGTTCGATTACAAGGGGAAAGGATGCTACTTATCATAGTATTGCTACCGGACGTGACATTGAAGGTAATCTGATTCATTCGGTACTTAAATATGGAGATGAGTCTTTGGGACATGGAAATAAGGGGGAATATGGAAATTCGAGGGTGTATTTTGAAGGAACATTAACGTATGCTCGCACTTTCGGAAAGCATGACGTAGATGCATTGTTTCTGTATAATCAGCAAAGTTATGATAATGGTAGTGTACAACCTTATAGAAAACAAGGTATTGCGGGTAGATTATCTTATACTTTCGATAGCCGTTATGTGACGGAGTTCAACTTTGGATATAATGGTTCAGAGAATTTTGCTAAAGGTAAACGTTTCGGCTTTTTCCCTTCTGTGGCAGTCGGATGGTTATTGTCTGAAGAACCTTTCATGGATCGTTTCAGAAATACATTGAGTAAATTGAAATTAAGAGGTTCTATAGGAAAAGTAGGTAATGATGATATCGGAGGACGCCGTTTTGCCTATATAACAACATTGAATACCAATGCAGATAAGTATAACTGGGGTGATACAGGACAGATTGGTCGTACCGGTATTTCAGAAGGAGAAGTTGGAGTTGAAAATCTTACCTGGGAAACAGCTCTGAAAATGAACCTTGGTTTTGAGCTGGGATTATGGAATGAATTGGAATTACAGGTAGATGTTTTCAAAGAAAAACGTACCAATATCTTTATGCAGCGTAAGATTATTCCTTCACAGACAGGATTCTTGACTAATCCTTGGGCTAATTTTGGTGAAGTGACTAACCGCGGTGTAGAATTCTCCTTAAACTATAATAAACAAATTAATAAAGATTGGTTTGTAGGTTTCCGTTCTAATTTCACGTATGCTATCAACAGGGTGGACGAATACGATGAACCAGAAACTGTGAAAGGTACATACAGAGGATTGACAGGTCGTTCATTAAATACTTTGTATGGATTGCAGGCAGAAAGATTGTTTACAGAAGATGATTTCGATGCGAATGGTAATTTGAAATTCGGTATACCGACACAGGACGTTGGAGCTTCAAAAGTACGTCCCGGTGATATCAAATATATAGATATGAATGGTGATGGCATTATCACTGATGCGGATGAAGGATACATTGGTGGAACGGTAGACCCGCGTATTGTTTATGGTTTCGGAGGTAATGTAAGCTACAAAAACTGGGATTTGAATTTCTTCTTCCAGGGAACAGGTGATACTTATCGTGTGATTGGTGGAACTACGTATTTCATTCCGGGTAGCGGACAAACATTACAAGGGAATATTTACTCTAATTATAACGACAGATGGACAGAAGAGAACCCTGCTCAAGATGTCTTCTGGCCGAGACTGACGGAGGAGCCTAATAGACAGAATTACCGGAATTCCACATGGTGGAAAAAGAATATGCGTTTTATGCGTTTGAAAACGTTGGAACTTGGATATACTTTACCGCAATCTGTAACTGATAAGATACATTCCAAAGCTATTCGTTTTTACGTGAGTGGTAATAACTTATTTTGTTTCTCTCCTTTCAAACTGTGGGATCCGGAATTAAATACGAACACCGGTCTGCGTTATCCGGCTATGCGTTCTGTAATGTTTGGAGTTGACCTGAATTTCTAATTAAAAAAATGACGATAATGAAACTTAAGAAATATATAGTTGCCGGTTTAATAGGCATTGTATCGTTGGGTTCCTGTACGTATCTTGATAAAGAACCGGATACGGAAATTGACATAGACATGGTCTTTGAGAATAAGACAAAAGTAGAATCATGGCTGGCCAATGTATACAGCCGTATCCCTAATCCGGGTAATGACTGGCTAAATACGTATGGTTGGGAAGTGTTTGCAGATGACTTGACTGCTTCTGCACGCTGGCAGCAATGGGACTGGCCCAATATCACCAAGATTTTTGGTGGATGGACACCGAATACACAATGGGCAGGAAATTTCTGGGATGGTCTTCCGAGAAAAATACGTCAGGCTTATATTTTTATAGAACGTGTACACGCATTACCTGATTCCGACCTTCCTCAGAGAGAAGTGGATTATATGAAAGCGGAAGCACGTTTTCTTGCAGCTTATTATTGGTGGCAATTATTGGAAGCATATGGGCCTATTCCATTCAGACCGAATTATATTGCCCCGACTGACTTTACTCTTTCAGATTTGATGGTGGGACAAAGGCCATTTGATGAAGTTGTCAGTCATTTGGATAATGAAATGTTGGAAGCATCTAAACAATTACCTGCTGTATGGCAGAGTGTGGAGAAATATGGGCGAATAACTTCAGTCATGTGTCTGACTGTTCGTGCGAAGATGTTATTATTTGCTGCAAGCCCGTTAGTAAACGGAAATGAGTGGTATATCGGGCATAAGAATAAAGAAGGTGAGGAATTGTTTAACTCTACTTATAGCCAAGAGAAATGGGTGAAAGCGGCAGAGGCTTGCAAACAATTACTTGATGTGGCAGAGCAAGCTGGTTATCGTTTGTATGTAGAATATAATGATGAGGGAGAAATTGATCCGTTCACTTCACTTGAGAATCTTTGGTTTACAAAATTTCAGGATGGAAACAAGGAAATATTGTTCCCATATACAAAAGAAGATGCTTATCAAAGTTATCAGTTCTACACAAACAAGGCGGTTACTAAAGAATATGGTGGCGGAAATGGTTTGGGCGTATATCAAGGATTGGTGGATGCTTTCTTTATGAAGAACGGACTTCCGAAAGACGATGACAATTCAGAATATGTAGAAGAAGGTTTCTCGACAAAAGTAGAAGCTAGGTCTACCAATTGGACTGGCGGAACAGGGCAAAAGGGAGAAATAACTGCCGAAGGTACATATAATATGTATTGTAACCGAGAGCCACGTTTCTATACGGCAGTGAGCTATAATGGTTCGTGGTATGCTTTGGCAGGGCGTAAATTTGAATTTTTTAAGAATCAGAGAGATAATGACTATACACACGATGCCCCCCAAAATGGTTATTTGGTTCGTAAAAAAGTATATCCGCAAGATAGTCCGAAGAATGGTAGTTATAAATGGCGGCAAATGTTCTTGTATCGTTTGGCAGCTTCCTATTTGGATTATGCCGAGGCCGTTAATGAGGCCTACGATAATAGAGCATCTCGTGAGGATGCATTGAAATATGTGAATAAAGTCCGTGAACGTGCGGGTGTACGTCAATATACGCTGAATACTGTAGCACTGGATGATCCCAAATACATCCATGTTGATGATAATCAATTAGCTGTGCGTGCGATCGTTCGTATGGAACGTCGTGTTGAACTTTGTTGTGAAGGATCACGCTGGTCGGATATTCGCCGTTGGAAAATTGTAGAACAACTTCCGGAGATGTGTGGAGATGATTATGGTATGAACTTTGCAGGAATAAATAGTCAGGAATTTTACAAGAGAACCGTTTTTCAGACCCGTGTTTGGAAAAAGGCGATGTATTGGCTGCCGGTATATATAGATGAGATGAATAAGAACACGAACTTGGTCCAGGCGCCTTTCTGGAATTAATAAAATGAAAAGCATAATTATGAATAAGATAATGAAACTAATATGCTTGCTCTTTCTTATGTCGATAGCAGCGAGCTGTAATAAAGATCCGGAGTATTACGCGCTTGAAACTCCTGTAGATCAGATGCTTTTGAAGGCTTCTTCTACTGAAATTACTTTGGAGAAAGAGAAGGAGAATGAAGTTGCTGTTTTATTTACATGGGATGCTGCGGCTCAACGTGGGGGAGCTGATGCTACTATCACCTATTTTTTCAGAATGTATATGGCAGATTTACATTCTAATGTGACAGATTTGTATGAGATTGAATCGGAGGAACGTTCCATTAGTTTTACGCATAAGGAGTTGAATGATATACTGGCTTCCTGGAGTGTACTTCCTGGAGATAAGGTGACTATTGAAGCAGAGGTTATAGGACAGGTCAATTCATCTGTAGAATACTTGAAACCGGAGTTGTCGAAGACGCAATTGGATGTGATCGGATATGATAAGAATGCTACTGCGATATATATGGTGATGGTGGATGATGCTGGAGAGAAAACTGTTCGCCGAATGACCGAGAAGGTTGTGGGTTCAGGAGTATATCAGTCGACAGCAGAATTGAAGCCATGTGAGTACTTCTTTGCACTTAGTCCGGATTCTGATTATCCATGCTACATGAAAGCTGAGAATGGAGATAATTCTTTGCAATATGTGGCAGAAGCAGGGAATGGTGAGATGTTTGAAAACACAAAGAGCGGTACCTATACAATAGTTGTGGACTTAAATCGTTTGGATGTGAATATCGTTAGTATTTACCCTTTACCGCAAGATGGGATTTGGATTGTTGGCGATGCCAGTACCATCGGATGGGATTGGGGTAAAATGAAAAAGGAAGGTGCATTTGTGAATAATGATCCACGCCATCCAGAACGTTGGACGTATACAGGTAACTTTTATGGCGGTAAAGAGTTTAAGTTGGCGTTGGAGCCGAATGGAGCAGATTTTGCAGGAAAATTCTTTTTTGCTCCTTCACAAGGAGCAAATCCGGGCGTAGAACATGAACTCGGAGAAGCAAGGTATCAGGATAATGGCGGTGACTTGAAATGGATTGTTGCTGATGATGGTAAATACATTTTGACAGTAGACCTTAATGAGATGAAGATATATTTGGAGCCGACTGAATAATCTCCATAAGAAGTAAATTAAAATATGAAAATCATGAAAAAACTGTTTATAATACTATATCTGCTTACTAATATATTTGTATTGGGAGCATGTGGAGATGTGGAAAGTGAGGGTGACCCACAACCACGTGTACCGAGAGTAGAAGTGGAATCTGATGATTATTATGTACAGATTACACAGGAGAATATGGATGGGGTTGCTTTTGTCTACCGTTGGCTGGATATAGAAACAGCATCGAAGTATGTTATGACTTTAGGACTGCAGGTAGATGGAGAAATAACTGAAACAATGGGTGTGGAAGATAAAAGCATACTTACTTATAACGGAGTACGCGAACAGCTTTTTACCAATCAACAGATAATGGAATATATGAAAGCTTTTGGAGTGGACGAAAAAGAAGCTCAGTTTAGCATTACATTGGAAGCGTTTCAGTCGGATGGTATGCCAATTACTTCAGAAATGGACAAAGAATCAAAGACTTCCATAATCCATATTGTATTGGGACCTGGTGTTGAATTGAATTCGAGTATGGAATAGATTAGTAAAATTAATAAAAAACTGAGAACTTATGTTATACTTACAACATACGATTACGCTTGGAATACTCTCCCTGCTTACATGGGGGTGTGGTAACAGCGATAAACAAAAAGGTGAAGCAGAACAAGCTCCATTGGCAGACAAAGTGTGGTATTCAAATCCTGTCATCGATTCCGATAATCCGGATCCGACAGTGATAAAAGCGGAAGACGGATATTTCTATTTGTATGCTACCGGAGGAAATACATGGATACACAAATCCAAAGACTTGGTTCACTGGACTTATGTGGGCGGTGCTTACGAGGATGATAAGAAACCGTCATGGGAACCGGAAGCAGGTATTTGGGCACCGGATATCAATTATATCAATGGAAAATATGTGATGTATTACTCCTTGTCCAAGTGGGGAGGTGGAGCAACTTGTGGTATTGGTGTTTCTGTTTCGGACAAGCCGGAAGGACCGTTTACTGATCAAGGCAAATTATTCCGTAGCAATGAGATCGATGTTCATAATAGTATCGACCCTTTCTATATTGAAGATGATGGTAAAAAATATCTTTTCTGGGGAAGCTGGTATGGTATTTGGGGTGTTGAATTGACTGAAGACGGTCTTGGACTGAAAGGAGGTATTGAAAATGCAAAAGCGACAAAAATACAGGTCGCTGCCAATACTGGAGGTACCAATGCTTATGAAGGATCATATATCTTGAAAAGAGGTAAATACTATTATTTGTTCTGCTCTACAGGCACTTGCTGTGACGGTGCAAATAGTACATACCAGACAGTTGTGTGTCGTTCCACCGAGCTTTTTGGTCCTTATTTGAATAAATCAGGTGACAACATGAATGATAATAAACATGAGGTACTGATACACAGAAATGATGCGTTTCTAGGGACAGGGCACAATGCTGAAATAGTGCAGGATGATGAAGGTAAAGATTGGATTATCTATCATGCTTACCGGACTGCCGATCCATCTTTAGGGCGTGTAGTATTGCTTGATAGAGTTTATTGGGATGACGATGATTGGCCGTATCTCGTAGGGGACGGACCGGTTGTGAAGGCGGAAGCTCCGACTTTCAAGAAGAGTAAGTAGTTGACATAGGGTGGTTGTAGCTATGATAACTGCAACGACCCTATTTTATTCTCGAATTATAAATTTATTGCTTTTAAATGTTATCATGAAAAGAGGATTATTGCTTTTACTCTGTGTCATGCAGAGTTTTATATTTGTATTGCATGCGCAAAACACACAGCGAAATATTGCTTATACAGATGATAATGTAAGATTTACAGTCATTTCTGATGGAGCAATCCGTCTGGAATATGCACCGGATGGGAAATTCGTAGACGATAGATCTCACATCGTTGTGAATCGTAACTATCCCCAGGTAGATTACAAGCTAAAAACAAGAGGGGGATGGGTTGAAATAACGACTTCCAAAATGAAGATGCGTTATAAGAAAAACAGTGGACAGTTTACAGATAAGAACTTGGTTATCACTGCCTCTAAAGAAATATTACCTTTTACTTGGAAACCCGGTATGCAACAGAAGGGCAACTTGAAAGGAACCTATCGTACATTGGATGGTATGGATGGTGATACACAGACACAAACATGGGTGGCTGATACAAAGAAAGGTGATAAACTGAAACTGGAAGATGGTCTGTTGGCTACTGACGGTTGGACTCTGATTGATGATTCTCAGGGACTTTTGTTTGATGATAATAAAGATTGGGATTGGGTGAAAGAGCGTCCGGCTAATGGCGGACAGGATTGGTATTTCATCGCATATGGACATGACTATAAAGCTGCCTTGAAAGATTATACCCTCTTTGCGGGAAAAGTACCATTACCTCCCCGGTATGCATTTGGTTATTGGTGGTCACGCTATTGGTTATATTCTGACAGGGAGTTCCGTAATCTGATTGATAATTTCCATACTTATCAGATTCCTTTGGATGTATTGGTGGTAGATATGGACTGGCATTATACAGAACAAGGAAAAGGTGGTTGGACCGGTTGGACATGGAATCGTGATTTATTCCCGAACCCAAAGGAGTTTTTGGGATACTTGAAACAGAATGATGTGAAAATCACCCTTAACTTACATCCGGCGGATGGAGTAGCTTCTTATGAAGAAAAATATCCTGGATTAGCAAAAGATATGGGAGTCGATCCTCAGTCCAAACAGACTATTCCATGGATAAATTCAGATAAGAAGTTTATTAAAAATATGTTTAAGAATGTATTGACGCCAATGGAGAAAGATGGTGTTGATTTTTGGTGGCTGGACTGGCAACAAGGGATATATGATCCGAAGGTGAAGAATTTGAGCAACACTTGGTGGATTAATTATGCTTTCTTTAGTAATATGGAAAAGAACAGGGACACACGTCCGATACTATATCACCGTTGGGGAGGTTTGGGTAATCATCGCTATCAGGTGGGTTTCTCCGGTGATGCAGTTGTTTCATGGAAATCATTAGATTTTCAGCCTTACTTCAACTCGACAGCTTCCAATGTATTATATGGTTATTGGAGTCATGACCTGGGAGGACATATCGGTGAAAGTATAGATCCGGAAATGTACACTCGTTGGTTGCAATTCGGAGCCTTAAGCCCGATTATGCGTACACATTCTCAAAAAAGTGCCGGTTTGAATAAGGAACCATGGGTATTCAACAAAGAATATTGTGATGTTCTTCGTAAGACAATCCAGCAACGTTATGAGATGGCGCCTTATATTTATACAATGGCTCGTAAAGGTTATGATGAAGGATTAGCACTTTGCCGTCCGATGTATTATGATTATCCGGATAATAAGGAAGCATATGAATTCCGTAATGAATATATGTTTGGAGATGATATTCTGGTTGCTCCTGCCACAGCTCCTGCAAAAGATGGTTATGTACAAGTGCGTGTGTGGCTGCCCGAAGGTGAATGGTATGAGTTGCATACAGGCACCTTACTGAAAGGAGGACAAATAGTGGAACGTCCTTTTGCTATTGATGAATATCCGATTTATGTAAAAGCGGGAGCGGTATTACCGATGTATACAAGAAAGGTGATGAACCTGAACGGTAATGATGAGGAGGTTGTTGTTACCGTATTCCCTGGTGGAAATGGAATTTCGTCCTTTAATTTCTATGAAGATAATGGAAACGATAAGAACTATGCTTCGGAATATGCTGTGACTAAATTAACATCTTCCAGCCAAGGGCAGGAACGAACGATTGTTATCGGTAAACGTGATGGTCAATATAAAGATATGCCTGAATCTCGTTCATTCAAAGTGAAAGTGCTCTCATCACTTGTTCCTCAGTCTGTCACTGTAAATGGTCAACCTGCCAAATATGAATATTTGGGTGAAGAGTTTGCTCTTTCGGTTGATTTGTCTGTTTTGTCGTGTGATCAGGAAAAGGTTATTAAAATAGTTTATCCTACGGAAACAGCTGATATGAACGGCTTGTTGGGAGTATCTAGACGAATTGCTAAATCTATGGAGCAGTTAAAATACCGTGATTCATATATTTGCTTCAAGGAAGAATTTGGTAAAATGGGAAGTCTGAGTGAAGCGGTAATCTATGCACCGGAGAAGATCTCTTCTTTAGTTTCCGATTTCTGGAAAAGTTATACTGACCTCCCGGAGGTTTTGAAGCGTCAAGGTTTGAATGACGAAAATAAAGCTTGGTTTTTGCAATCTATTTGCTGGAGCAAGCAATAGTATGAGAAATGTAATAGTGGGGTGATAAAAGCATCCCACTATTTTTTTTATAAGTAATGAAGGGCAAGCCAGATACTGTAGTTGATATTTTCTGATGTTGCTCCGTTTTAGAAAATGTTTGTATTTTTATGACCATTTATATAACTATGCTATATGTAACATCACTTTCGGGGGGGGAGATATAGGCTGGATGATAATAGAGGAAAGCACACAACATAATAAAATAGTAAAAGTGCTCCAAAACATACTTGAGATAGTCGTTTTATAGGTTCTTGACCTGTTTTTGTCATTTATTGAACCGTTATTTTTATTCTATTAATAGGATAGCGTTTTATTTTGCATTTCGTTAATAGTGCGCATTGGAATAATGTATAGTTATTTTTTTCTTTTGATTTTTATATTTATTGTTTAACGAATAATTAAATACAATGAAAAACCTTTTTAAAACAAAAAAAGGAGGGAAACAGGTTAGGTTTGTATTGTTTTCCTTGATTTGCCTGGGTGGATTGGGTAGTTGCATGGACAAAAATGTGGAAGTAAATCTTCCGTCTTATGTAGCTTCTGATCCTAATGTTGAAGTTGTTTTTACTGACTATTCTCCCTTAGAAGGTGCTGTGCGCACGAACATGTTTATCAATGGTAGTAATTTTGGGACTGATCCTTCACTGATACGAGTGGTTGTTGGTGGTAAGGAAGCGAAAGTTGTTAGCTCTTCCGGTACACAGATTTATTGTATTGTTCCTTCCCGTGCGGATGGAGGATTTGTGCAGGTGGATATATTGAATAAGGATAAAAGCTTGAATGCCACCTATACATTTGAACAAAAGTTTTCTTATCAGTATAATGTAGTTGTCGGCACGTTGTGCGGTGTAGTAGATAGTGAAGGTAATACTTCTATTACGGATGGTAATTTTGATAAAGCAGGAACTCAAACTCCTCTTGCCATGTACTATGACGAATCATCAGGCGAACGTTGCATTTATTTTTTCGAGAATGAACATAGTTTACGTAAAATCTATCTAGATAAAGATTCCATAGCTACTGTGATTACCAATGGTGCTGCTGGTTGGAGTAGTGCTCCGAGTGGGCTTGGCTGGAGTGTGGGCAGGGATACTATGTTTGTGAACTGTCCGCAGGGGAATGTAGAACGTGCAGGAGCTTATTATCTACTTCGTAAAGAAAATTTTAAAAATTCTTATCCGGCTTTAAATGGGGATGATTTCAATACATTATTCACACATCCTATAGATGGTACTATCTTTTTGTGCCGTGGTCGTGATGCTACGCTTCATAAAGCGGTTTGGAATGAGAAGACACAAATGTGGGATCCGAAGCAGATTGCCAAGATGGGACCAAGCGGCTGGTTTCAATGTGTTACTTTTCATCCAAGTGGAAACTTTGCTTATTTAATAGCACGTGACAAGCAATGTGTGATGAAAGCAGAATATAATTGGGCTGGTAAATATCTGGAAACTCCTATTACTTTTGCTGGAGAGTTCGGGTCATATGGTTACAAGGACGCATCCCAAAATTCAGCCCGTTTCGATAATCCAATGCAGGGGTGTTTTGTGTTGAACGAAGAATATGTGGCAGAGCAACGTTTAGATGTATATGATTTTTATCTTACTGATGCTGCCAATCATTGTATTCGTAAGATCACTCCTGATGGTATTGTTACAACGTTTGCTGGTCGCGGAAGTTATTCGACAGATCAAATAGTATCAGGATATATTGATGGTGATCCTCGTGAAACAGCACGTTTCAACTATCCTTTAGGACTTTGTTATGAAGAGTCTACAGGTACTTTCTATGTTGGTGACAACGGTAATCACCGTGTTCGTACCATTGCATTGCAGTAAATTGATGATTAATACACAATTCTTATTTTATGAAGAAATTTTTATTTATGATATTATTGCTGACAACAGGTTGCGTCATTGATATGTATGCCCAGAGTCAAACGATAGAGGTAACCGGTATGGTCAGAGATGCCGAAAAGATACCTTTGGCTGGAGTCAATATTTCGGTAAAGAATGTTGCAGGTTTGGGAGTTATCACTAATATTGATGGTGAGTATAAGATCAAAATAGCTCCTTACAGTACGCTGATCTTTTCTTATATAGGATTTGAAACACAAGAAGTCCTGATAAAGGATAATATGAGTAAGGTTGATGTCACATTGCGCGAATCTTCTGCGAGTGTGATCGATGAAGTGGTTATCACTGGTACAGGTGCTCAAAAGAAGATAACAATGACAGGTGCAGTCTCTACGGTAGATGTGGATGTGCTGAAGTCATCTCCTACTTCAAGTCTGGTAAATGCATTGGCAGGAAATGTTCCTGGTGTGTTAGCGAGGCAGACTTCCGGTAGACCGGGAGCCAATATGTCGGAATTCTGGATTCGTGGTATTTCTACTTTTGGGGCAGGCTCCGGAGCATTGGTTTTGGTAGATGGATTTGAACGTAGCCTGAATGAAGTCAATGTGGAAGATATTGAGTCGTTCTCCGTATTGAAGGATGCTTCGGCTACAGCAATTTATGGTAGTCGTGGTGCGAATGGCGTAGTGTTGATTACTACTAAGAGAGGTAAGGCTGGTAAAATTAATATCAATGCGAAAGTGGAAACTTCTTATAATACACGTACCATGACTCCTGACTTTGTAGATGGTTATACTTACGCTACCATGCTGAACGAATCACGTACAACTCGTTCTCAACAGCCAATGTATTCCCAAGATGAGTTGAGACTGATTCAGACAGGACTGGATCCAGATTTGTATCCGAATGTGGACTGGATGGATGTATTGTTAAGAGACGGTGCAATGACTTATCGTGCTAATCTTGATATAAGTGGCGGTGGTTCTGTGGCACGCTACTTTGTGTCAGCAAGCTATGTTAGCGAGGGGGGGATGTATAAGACAGACGGCAAGTTGAAAGATTATAATACAAATGCCAATTATCAGCGTTGGAACTATCGTATGAATGTAGATTTTGATGTTACAAAGACCACCATGGTGACGGTGGGTGTTTCAGGCTGGCTTTCTACTCAAAATGATCCGGGACTTGGTTCTGATGCATTGTGGAAGTCTGTAATGGGACAGACACCTATTAATATGCCAGTGATTTTTTCGAACGGAAGAATTCCGGCCGCTGGAACAAGTGAGCGTACTAATCCATGGGTAATTGCTACACAAACTGGTTATTATGAGGAGTGGCAGAACGTAATTCAAACGAATGCAACTTTGGACCAGAAATTGGATTTTATAACGAAAGGTTTGAAGTTTACCGGACGTTTTGGATTTGATACTTATAACAATAACTATCGTAATCATAAGCAGTGGCCTGAACAATGGCAAGCCGAACGTCAGCGAGATTCTAACGGTGAAATCGTTTTCAAAAAAGTGGCAGAGAAACAGTTGATGTTTCATGAGTCTTCTGCTTCAGGTAACCGCAGGCAGTTTTTGGAGGCTATTCTGCAATATGATCGTAGATTCGGCGATCATTCGGTGGGCGGTACGTTGAAATATACTCAGGATGAATATGTCAACACACAAAGTACAGCCGGCTATGATTGGCTACCTAATAGGCACATGGGACTTGCTGGCCGTGTTACCTATGGATGGAAATATCGCTATATGGTTGATTTCAACTTTGGTTACAATGGTTCAGAAAATTTTGCCCCAGGTAACCAATTTGGTTTCTTTCCTGCATATTCAGTAGCATGGAATATTGCGGAAGAACCTATTATTAAGAAGAATCTGAAATGGATGAATATGTTTAAGCTTCGTTATTCTTATGGTAAGGTAGGTAGTGACAATATTGGAACTCGTTTCCCTTATCTGGAGCTTTTTGAAAGTAGAAATCCTTATAATTGGGGAGATTACAATACTCCTAATGTGGATAATGGACAGATTTATAAGCAGATATCTTCTTCTGGTGTGACATGGGAGATTGCTACTAAGCATGATATAGGTGTTGACTTCTCTCTATGGGATGACAGGTTTACTGGTACTGTAGATT
This sequence comes from Bacteroides xylanisolvens, assembly GCF_018289135.1. Lineage (NCBI taxonomy): Bacteria > Pseudomonadati > Bacteroidota > Bacteroidia > Bacteroidales > Bacteroidaceae > Bacteroides > Bacteroides xylanisolvens. The sequence continues at coordinate 4,188,438 of NZ_CP072216.1, read as the reverse complement.
ACTTTCATGAAACACGTGATGGAATCTTTATGCAGCGTCAAAGTTTACCAGGAACTTTAGGTCTGAGTTATCTTACCCCTAGTGCGAATGTAGGTAAGGTACGTTCTACCGGTTTTGATGGAAATGTTGCTTTCAAACAGGATATCGGCAATGTCAGTCTGACTGTACGCGGTAATTTCACTTATAGTAATAATAAGATTCTAGCTGCTGACGAGGCAAATAGTGCATATCCTTATATACGTGATACTGGGTATCGCGTCAATCAGGCGAAAGGTTTGATAGCTCTTGGCTTATTTAAGGATTATGATGATATACGTAACAGCCCTCAGCAAACAGAATGGGGAACAGTAATGCCTGGTGATATTAAGTATAAAGATGTGAACAGTGATGGCGTGATTAATGATAGTGATAGGGTGCCTATTGGTTCTACAACCCGTCCGAATTTGATTTATGGTTTTGGTATGTCTGCTACATGGAAAGGGTTTGATGTGAATCTGCATTTCCAGGGTGCTGGTAAATCCTCTTTCTTTATTGATGGGTTCGGAGTCAGGCCGTTTAGTGGTGGTGATTGGGGTAACATTCTTACGGATGTAGTAGGAAACTACTGGAGTCTTGGCACGAATGAGAATCCTGATGCCAAATATCCTCGTTTGACTTGGCAGAATAACAGTAACAATAACCGTGAATCGACATATTGGTTGCGTGATGGTTCATATTTACGTCTGAAAACGGTAGAGGTGGGTTATACACTTCCAAAGAACATCAGCCGTGCCATCTTGATGAATAATGTACGCATCTTCTTTATCGGGACAAATCTGTTAACATTCTCTAAGTTCAAATTATGGGATCCTGAAATGGGGAGCTCTAACGGGCAGCAGTATCCATTGTCTAAAATACTCACTTTAGGTTTAACTGTTAATATATAATACGAAATATGAAAAAGAAACATATATTGTTTTCCACCATTATCAGTATGGGAATGATGGTTTCCTCTTGTTCTGATTATTTGAGCGTGGAGGGGAAATTGGGAGAAAATACCCAGAGTTTGGAAAATATATTTGAAAATAAAGAATGGTCGGAACAATGGTTGGCGACTGCGTACGCTTGGCTGACATGGAGTAACATCGATATTGGTTCGAAAGATAACTGTATCACTAACTTTTCCGACGATATGTGTTATAGCGACCGTAATCTTGAATATCGTGTATTCAAATATTGTGAATATGATGAGAATTGGAAACAAGACTCTTGGGCACAAGCTTATGATGGTATTCGTCATGCCTCGATTTTTATTCAGAATATTGACCGAAATAAAGAAATGACTCCGGATGAAATTGTTGATTATAAAGCACAGGCCCGTTTTGTACGCGCTTATTTCTATTGGAAGTTGTTGCAAAAGTACGGTCCTATACCAATTATACCTAATGATGGTGTGATGGACTATAATGCTGCTTATGAGGATCTTTATATCCCACGTAGCACGTATGACGATTGTGTCAACTATATTGCAGAGGAAATGAAGCTTGCAGCGAAAGACCTACCATTGAAACGTGATACACGTAATATGGCACGTCCTACTCGTGGAGCAGCTTTGGCAACTCGCGCAAAAGCATTGCTTTATGCTGCCAGCCCTCTCAATAATCCGCGTCCAACTGATACTGAACGTTTCACGGATTTGGTGGATGATGAAGGACGCTATCTGATGGCTCAAGAATACAATGAAGAAAAGTGGGCAAAGGCGGCAGCAGCTGCTCGTGATGTGGTAGAACTTGGTCGTAAGGGTGTGTATGAGCTACATACGGTCTCAGCTCACTCTACTGGTACAATTGATAATCCGGCAACGATTGCTCCTCCTACGCATGCGGTATATTCTCATGCGGATTTTCCTGCAGGATGGCGGAATATTGACCCGTTACAGTCTTACGAGACACTTTTTAATGGAGTGATTTTTCCTTCGGAAAACAAAGAGATGATTTTTACAACCGGACAGAACAACGGAGATATCAATACGATGATTCAACATCAGATGCCAATAGCATTCGGAGGTTATAATTGTCATGCTATGACAGGTAAGCAATGCGATGCCTATCAGATGAATACCGGAAAACCTTTTGATAAGACGAAAGACTGGACGGGTGATGAAAATTATGTGAGTGCCGAGGAAGCAGCTAGTGGTGATTGGGCACCATTGGTGGAAGGTGTGAATAAACAATATGGACATCGTGAACCACGTTTTTATGCTACGGTAGCATACAATGGTTGCTTATGGAATGGTACTAATGCTGTACAGTCGTATGACCGGAATCTAATCATATGGTATTATCGTGGTGAAGAGAGTGGCTGGAGTAATTCAGGTGATCGTTGGTTGGCTACTGGTATTGGGATCAGGAAATTTGTTAGTTCTCGTGACAACTTTAAGACAGAGGGAGGGGTTATCTCAAAGCCTGTGATTGGTATTCGTTATGCTGACGTGTTGTTATGGTATGCAGAGGCATTAAATGAATTAGGTGCGAGTACTTATCAGATTCCTTCATGGGATGGAACTCAGTCTTATGATATTTCACGTGATAAGAATGAAATGAGTTATGCTATTTCCAGAGTTCGTATTCGTGGAGGAGTTCCCGATTTTGGATCAGATGTTTATGAGAATGCTGATGAGTTCCGCAAGCATTTGAAGCATGAGCGCCAGATAGAGTTATTTGCAGAAAACAGTCGTTACTTTGATCTGCGCCGTTGGAAGGATGCCGAATATGAGGAGTCGCAGCAGATGTATGGTTGCAATGCATATATGAGTAAAACAGAAAGAGACTTATTTCATACTCAAGTGATCAATTCGAACTTGCCGACTACTTTTAGCCGTAAAATGTATTTCTGGCCGATTTCCCATGATCAGTTGAGAAGAAACTTGCGTCTGACTCAGAACCCGGGATGGACATATTATGATTAACCTTATTAAATGGAAAAATATGAAAAATTATATCGTATATTTTATATTGTTATTAACGCTTGTTCTGACTGGTGCATGTAACAATGAATGGGTGGAAGAAGTGTATGTGCAAAATGTCGGATTGAAAGCCCCTGTCAATAGTAAGGGAGTGACTGATGTATATTTGCGTTATCAAGCGAACGGTGAAGTGACTTATCGGCTACCGGTGATTGTAGGTGGCTCTACTATGAATGAAAGAGATCTGGATGTTGCTATTGATGTGGATCCGGATACATTGATTGGTTTGAATGAAGCTCGCTGGAAACAACGTGAAGACTTGTATTTTCAATTACTGGATAAGAAACACTATGAGTTTGCCTCTCCTACTTGTCATATTCCGGCTGGGGAATGTCAAGGTTTGTTTGATATTAAATTCAAATTTAACGGACTGGATCTTGTTGATAAATGGGTACTTCCATTGACGATTTTGGATAGTGACTTGTATGATCCGAATCCACGCAAGAATTATCGTAAAGCACTTCTCCGTGTGATGCCGTTTAATGATTATTCAGGATCTTATGGAGCCACCAATATGTTTGTATATATGATGGATAATACGAGTGCTATGGTTTCAAGTACACGTACCTTGCATGTAGTGAGTGAGAATCAATGCTTCTTCTATGCCGGAGTCATTAGTGAAGAATTGAAGGATAGAGATAAATATAAGATTGTGTTGACTTTTAACGAAAATGGGACACTGACAGCTGAACCTGCCGATCCGACTAATGCCATGAACTTCCGACTTATAGGAGATGCGCCTACTTATACGACTAGCATGTCTTTAGATGAAGTAACTCCTTATTTGGAACATCATTTCACGACGATTTATATGTCATATACGTATGATGATGTGACAACGTATGAAGATAAAGATATCGTTGTACCTTGTCGTGCTGAAGGTAGTATGTTGATGGAACGAAAAGTTAATAGCTTGATTCCTGATACAGACCAAGCTATTCAGTGGTAAAAATGGGAAATATGCCGCAAGAGTAAGATCTTATTGTCTGATATTTATTGATACAAAATATCGTGAGATGATATTCTGTAGAATAAAGCGGAAAGTCAGTTTATAAATAGAGAGAAGGCTATCTTATTATATATAAGTTAGTTTTCTCTTTATTTTTTCAGCAAAAAAACAATAGGTTCTTGACAAATGCTTTTTATTTCCTGATTAGTATCAGAAATGGTGTATCGACTATAGGCAAAAAGGCTACAAATTTCATGAAATTTGTAGCCTTTTTGTTGTAATAGATAGAGTTGAGAACTCGGAAATCCGATTGCAAAGTTTTTAATAAACTCAAATACTGTTCTTAATAAACTACTCAAAGGTTTATTTAAAACGTGATATCCGTTTATATGGGAAATTGTTCATATTTTTGTATGTTTTCAAGTTTGCGTTTGGAATACTCTTTGCTAAAGGTAACTATAATAAACAAATTAGAAAGTAATCTAATGATACAAGTTATTCGTTTTATGCAAAATTTAGACGTGAAGTTCCAGTATGAAACGGGTTCCTTTGGTATAACTGGTATCTAGCGTCAGGCTACCATTCATTTTTGCGGCGATAAGTGAGCAGATTGGTAATCCTAGCCCATCTCCTGTAGTGAGGTCTTTCACTTCCGTGAAAGGCTTGAAGATATTTTCCTGTTGCTCTGCCGGAATACCGATTCCCGTATCCGTCACGATAAACTGATGAGTGTGTGCACCACGTTTCTTGAACTCAAGGCTGATACGTCCTTGTTCGGTGTAGAAGGCTGCATTTTTCAGTAAATAGAGAAGGATACGTTCCAGTTGCTCTTTGTTTGTCTTTACCTGAAGTTTGGGAGCATTAACTGAAGGAGTAACATCTATTTTTATATGCTCCTTAACCTTGTCCATTACATTTTCGCAGAAAGTACCTACGTTGATTTCACCCAATTCATAGAGTTCGGTTAATGAATTCTCTAATGAAGACAGCTCCTGGATATCATCGCTGAATTTCTTTAGAGCAGCGACCTGGCTCTGCATTTGGCTCGCTTCTTGAGGGGCTTTCTGTAAAAGTTCATTCGCAGAAGTAGCTAACGTATTCAAAGTCGGCTCCATCTGTGAAGATATGTTCTGTATGAATTTGGTTTTTAATTCATTATGTTCATTGGCAATCTTCACACTTTTCTTTAATTTGCGGTTGCCGGCGATAAATTTCAGTAATATAGCGGCCAGTATTGCCAGTCCGGCTACGAGGATGACTACAAGAACACACAGGCCTATAATGATGTATTGTTTGGCTGATAGCGTGTCGTCTTTTTCTTGTATAGTCAGTTGGCTTTCGTCATATTTCCTTTTCAGTACATTCAGTTCGTCTTGAGCTGTCAGCGCTTTCACGGAGTCTGTCCAAACGATGTAACTTTCATAGGTGCGTTCCATTAAAGGGGCGTTATTGGCTTTACGGGCAATTCCGATAAGGTTTTTGTAGCAATCACTCACTTTGGCGTAGTCTTTCTTTTCCTTGTATTGATTAATTAGTTTGCGGAAACAGGCATCACCTTGTGTGTTTTGGTTAAATGTATAGTAATAGTTGGCTTTTGTGTACAGTAAAACCTCTGTCAGTGAGTCATTCTTGGCAAGGTTAGCAGTTTCCTCCAGTTTATTCAGCTGTGTTTTTGCCTGAGCTGGATTTTTAAGTGCCGTGTACATCTGCAACCGCTCCTTGTTCACGAGGAAGCGGAGGTCATAAAAGACTTTCTTTTGATTTTGCTCTCCGGCCCATATAAGTTGGTCCATGTCACGACAAAGTTCGAATCCTTCTTTGTAAAAGTTCTCTCTGACGTATAAAGCGTTGGCCTGAACACCACATTCTATTGCCTGTGGATAGTTTTCGCGGGTTGCAAATGCTTCGTATGCCTTTTTGAATAAGTAACGTGCTTTGATGTAATCTTTTTGATTGAGGCTACTTTGTGCTTGTTCTTTTAATTCTGTGGCTCTGTCACGGGGAGTTTGAGCATAAGTCATTATACTCAAACAAAATGTCATTAAAATAGCTATTATCGATTTTCTCATATTAGAATTTATTTATTTGTTACAAATGTAAAACAAATATATGAAAAAAGATAGTGCTGATGATGAAATAATTCTCTTCTGTTTGTATTCATTGTTATTATCCTGCCCAGTTCTCTCTGTCGAGATTCCGATAACTGATAGCCTCTGCCAAATGATTGGGGAGTATTTGTTCTGCTCCTTCCAAATCGGCGATTGTACGGGCAACTTTTAAAATCCGGTCATAGGCTCGGGCAGACAGATTGAGCCGTTCCATAGCATTTTTCAGTAATGCGAGCCCTTTGGCATCCGGTTGAGCATACATTGCAAGCAGTTTGCTGTTCATTTGTGCATTGCAATAAATTCCGGTATATTCGGTGTATCGTTTTTCTTGCATTTGACGGGCTTTTATCACTCGTTGCCTGATGATATTGCTCGATTCTCCCTGTCTTTGATCGGAAATCTTATCAAAGGGTACAGGTACAATCTCTATCTGAATGTCGATGCGATCTAATAATGGACCGGATATCTTATTCAAGTACTTTTGAACCTGTCCGGGGCTGCATACGCATGCTTTTGTCGGATGGTTGTAATATCCACAGGGGCATGGGTTCATGGATGCAATCAGCATCAGATTGGCCGGATAGCTGATAGTACTTTTGATGCGGGAAATACTGATCTGGCGGTCTTCCAATGGTTGACGCAACACTTCCAGCACTCCTCGGTTGAATTCCGGCAATTCGTCTAAGAAAAGTACCCCATTATGTGCCAGACTGATTTCTCCGGGTTGTGGAAAACTACCTCCGCCAACCATCGCCACCTGGGAAATTGTGTGGTGAGGGTCGCGGAATGGGCGTTGGGAAATCAATGAGGACCCGCGTTTCAATTGTCCGGTAACTGAATGTATCTTGGTGGTTTCCAGACTTTCCCCCAGTGAAAGAGGAGGAAGAATGGAAGGAAGGCGTTTGGCCATCATCGATTTACCGCTACCCGGAGCACCTACCATTATTAAATTATGTCCTCCGGCTGCTGCAACTTCTAGTGCCCTTTTTACATTCTCTTGCCCTTTAACGTCTGCAAAGTCCAAGTCACAGTTCGTCTGTTGTTGATAGAATTCTTCCCGTGTATTAACAACAGTCGGCTCTAATTCGCGTTCATTATTGAAGAACTCGACGACCTCCTTGATATTACTGACTCCGTATACTTTTAATTGATTGACAACGGCCGCTTCCCGTGCGTTTTGTTGGGGGATGATTAGTCCTTCGAAACCATCTTCGCGCGCTTTGATAGCAATGGGAAGCGCACCTTTGATAGGTTGTATACTTCCGTCCAGACTTAGTTCGCCCATTAACAAATAGCGGGAAAACTTCTCGGAAGAGATTGTTTCGTTAGCTCCTAACAATCCGATGGCAAGAGGCAAGTCATAAGCTGAACCCTCTTTACGGATGTCCGCTGGTGCCATGTTGACCACTATATTGCTAGTGGGCATTTTATAACCATTCACCAGCAATGCGGAGATAATACGTTGATGGCTTTCTTTGACCGCAGAATCCGGAAGGCCGACGAGATAGAACATACAGCCGCGCGAGCTGTTGACTTCGATTGTGATGAGTGTTGCATCAATCCCTTGAACAGCCGCTCCGAATACTTTAATTAACACGTTTGATTATTGATTATTTTTTCTTCTTATTGTCTTGTTTTTCCTTTTCTTCAGCAGCAGTGACTACTTCCTCAATTTTCTTCTTTAATTGTTCTCCTTTGAGGTTTTTCGCGAGAATCTTACCGTCTGCCGACAGAAGAATGTTGCTGGGAACTTGCTTGATGGCGTATTGTTTGGCTACTTCGGAATTTAGTCCGCCAAAATCACAGACTTGCTCCCAATTGAGCGTATCACGTTTTATAGCATCTTGCCATTCTTGTTTATCTATATCAAGGGAGATACCGAGCATGGCTATATGTTTGTTCTTCTTATATTTCTGATAGATCTCTTTTAACTCGGTATTGCTTTGGTGATTGGAAATGCTATCTCCCCATGAAGCCCAAAAGTTGATTAACAGGTTCTTTTTCTTGAAATCTTCTGATGACCGGGTAATTTTCTCTCCTTTTATATTAGATAGACTGAAAAAGGGGGCATATTTGCCTGTCTCTGTTTTCTCTGACAGAGAGATGGCTTCGTTGAGCTGTTCAATATACAGCTTGTCTTGCAATATTCCTGTCATGATTTCAATTAGCTTCTTTATTTTGTTGAAATCGGGCGAATCTTTCTGAACAAAGTATTTATCCAACAAGTAGAGGCTGACAAAAGAAGAATGATGCTTCATGATGAATTCTTCTGCTTTTTGCTCTAAATCTTTCTCGGATGGGGTAGGCAGGCTATTTAGTTCTTTCTGAAAGTTTGTAAACTCTTCATTATATATATTACCATTGATATCCAGATATTCCGGGTGATTGACATCTCCTTTTATTTTGATTTGATTTCCTTTGTCAAGGAAGATTGGATATTCTGTCTGATTGTCAATAAGTAAAAAGGCAGAAGTAATGGTGTCTATTGAAGCTGTATAAGAGAATTTATCGTTCTTCGCGAAAATGGTATCTATCCGGTCGAATGATTCGTCCATTCCATACAGATAAAGCGTATCTGTGCCCAGACCTTTGATTTCCCCGGTTATGCTAACCTTCTTTGAAGATTTACCACAACTGCATAGACAAATGATTATGAGGATTAAAATGCTACTCTTTTTCATTGCTTTGATTTCTTTTCTGCGAAAGTACGGTTTTTACAGATAAAAAAAAAGAATTGCCCGTCATTTATAATGACAGGCAATTCTTAATATTTAAAATAGAGTGGTAATTCTCTTATTTAATGATGTTCATGAAATCTGCATTTGTGAAGAATTTAGCAAATTCCAAGTCAGTAGCTGCTTTCTTAGCTAATGAAGAATCTTTAGCAACTGCGCTCTTCAAGCTGCTTGTTACCATAGAAGAATTATTAGTTCTAGCGCCTAAAACTGCCATCAGGTAGTCAGTGTAAGCATCAGGTCTTTCTACGTTAGCCAACGTGTTTTTAGCTTTGTTATAGTCCTTAGCAAGGATTTGAGCCAAAGCAGCACTGTTAGTCTTAGAGTCACCGAATGAGTTTACTGCTCTTTCATATTGACCTTGAGCGATGTACAGGTTACCCATAGATTCGCCAAGTTCTTTTGTGCCGGCAGCTTTACCGAAGTATGCTTCTGCAGCAGCTTTGTCACCCTTCATCAAAGAGATCAAACCTAAGTTCATGTTAACTTCAGGAGTAGCATTAACGCTGGCAGCTTTCTTGAAGTAAGATTCTGCTTTGTCAATGTTACCAGCCTGGTAAGCTAATTTACCTAAGTTGTTGTAACCACGGTAATCGTTCGGGAACTGTTTGGTAGCTTGAGTGTAGATAACTTCTTGCTTAGCAGGATCGCTAGTCAGTGTAGCAGCATACAGCAATTCTTCTACGTTCAGTTCAGAAGGATTAGAAGAAGCCAACTTAGCGATTTCTTCGTCAGACTTACCGATGATTTCATAGTTCAAAGTCAAACGAGAACGACGCAATTGAGGAAGAATAGTGTTAGCCAATTCTTTGTATACAGCAGAGATGTTTTTGATTTCGCTTTCTCTTTGAGCAGGATCTTGGTACATTGCAATAACGCGGAGAATCAACTCTTTGTCTTGGATGTTAGATTTAGAAACCAGTTCTTGGAAACCTTCCCAGTCCTGTGCAGTATATTTAGCATCGATTGGAGCATCGATTTTTGCTTTCTTCAGGTCTTTGCTCAACATTTTAGTTGTGTTGCCTTCACGGTTTTCAGCAAGAGTAGTATTCAAGCTTACACCACCATCAGGAGAAGCGTATGCAGAAACTTCGATGTTGCTGATCTTCTTGTTAGCAGCTTCGTTGACGTTAGCTACTTCTTTGTTGAATTCTTTAGCAGTCTTCAATTCGCTGGAACGAATGTTAGCTTGTTGGATCAAGAACATGATGTTGGCATCGTGTTTTTCTTTGATGATACGTTGGAAAGCGTCTTCGCCCAATGCAGGGTTAGCGTTACCTAATGTATTGTTTACTAATTCAGAAGTAGAGATTACACCATCAGCTATTTTCACAGCAGGAATAGTCACCACTTTCTTTCCGATAGTAGCTTTGAATTCCAGATACAATTCTGACTTAGCCATTTCAGGAACATAGTCAAAAGAAGTTTTCATCGTGTAGCTACCGCCCATCTTGTAAGAGATAGTCTGGTCGTTACCTTCCACTTTTTCACCTTGGAAAGTAGCTGGTTGGCCTTTAGCTTCGCCGCCATTCCATTTCAAAACCGGAGTAACTTCTACAACCGCTTTTTTGTTGAAATACTTTTCAGGAAATTTACCATTGATGGTCGCAGGAACTTTACCACCTACTGCCTCCAGCACTTGCGGAGTAACAGTGAAGTAATCAGCTGACAATTCACCCATTTTTTTGCTGCAAGAAGAGAATAATGCAACAACCATTGCCATGAGTAAAGGCAAGTACAACTTCTTAGTCATTTTAGGTATAAATTAAATGTTTGTAATTGAAATATCGTCTATTTGCCAACCTCCTTCTGCTCACACAGAAAAAGTAACGCAAAGATATTAATTCTTAATATAATTATATAGATAAGGGGGCGATTTTATCATAATTTAATGAAATAACTCCTCTTTTTCTTTCCTATACTTGATATTTCGTGGGTGATGCTCGATAATCTCACTACGAAGCATATTGCGGTCGATGTGGGTATAGATTTCCGTTGTCGCAATGGATTCATGTCCGAGCATACATTGAATGGCTCTCAAATTGGCTCCACCTTCCAGTAAATGAGTGGCAAAGGAGTGCCGGAAGGTGTGCGGACTGATGTTTTTGGTAATACCCGCTTTTTGTGCTAATTCTTTTATCATATGAAAGATCATAATCCGGGAAAGACCTTTGCCTCTCCGCTGACTGACGAAAACGAAATCCTCATGCCCTTTTTTCACTTCAATCTGGTTACGGTCTGTGATGTAAAGCTTTATTTCATTAATAGCCCGGGGGGAGATTGGTACGAGTCGTTGTTTGCTTCCTTTTCCTTCTACTTTGATAAAGCCTTCATCAAAATAGAGGTCGGATAGTTTAAGGGTGATAAGTTCTGATACCCGAAGTCCGCAGCTGTATAGTGTTTCTAAAATAGCTCTGTTTCGCTGTCCTTCAGCTTTGCTGCGGTCGACGGCGGAGATAATCCGGTCAATTTCCTCCACAGTCAGTACTTCGGGAAGTTTGAAACCTATTTTAGGGCCTTCTAATAGTTCACTGGGATCTGCTTCCAGATAGTTTTCGAGGATGAGGAAACGGAAAAATGATTTGATTCCTGATAAGATGCGGGCTTGTGAACGGGGATGAATGCCGATGTCATGTAATCCGGCCGCAAAACGTTGAAGATCGGACAGGCATACGTCCAATACGTAAATCCCTTCCAATGTCAGAAAGCTCATCAGTTTGTCCAGATCCGTCAGATAGGCATCCAGAGTATTAAGAGATAAGGACTTTTCGAGTTTGAGATACTGCTGATACTTCCTGATTATCAGCTCTTGTTGTTCCTTCTTATGCTTTTTTTCGTTGATTTCCATTTCTTTTTTCTACCTTTGCACATTCTTTCAGATACAAAGGTATAAAAAAACAGGATTGCGCGATGAAGATACAAATTATTAATGGCCCGAATATTAATCTGTTGGGTAAGCGTGAACCTTCCATTTACGGAAGCGTTACATTTGAAGATTACTTGGCTGATCTTCGCAAAAGATACGTTGACGTGGAGATCGACTATTTTCAATCGAACATCGAGGGAGAAATGATAGACTGCATACAGCAGGTGGGATTTGATGTGGATGGTATAATCTTGAATGCAGGTGCGTATACACATACTTCCATAGCTTTGCAGGATGCTATTCGTTCTGTGACATCTCCGGTGATTGAGGTGCATATTTCCAATGTGCATAGTCGCGAGTCTTTCCGGCACGTATCGATGATTGCTTGTGCTTGTAAAGGAGTGATTTGTGGCTTTGGGCTAAATTCGTACCGTTTGGCTTTGGAGGCTTTATTGGATAGATAATAAATAAGGTAATAATATATAATAGGTAGAAAGACTATGTTATTGAAACAGACTAAGATTGTGGCTTCCATCTCGGATAGACGTTGTGATGTGGATTTTATAAAACAGTTGTTTGAAGCTGGGATGAATGTAGTGCGTATGAATACAGCGCACGCTAGCCGTGAAGGTTTTGAAGCTTTGATTGCAAATGTACGTGCTGTGTCCAACCGTATTGCGATTTTGATGGATACAAAAGGTCCGGAAGTTCGTACGACGGCTAATGCAGAGCCGATTCCATATAAAATAGGAGAGAAAGTAAAGATTGTAGGTAATCCGGATTTGGAAACAACTCGTGAGTGTATTGCTGTTTCATATCCGAACTTTGTGTCTGACCTGAATATCGGCGGTACGATTCTGATTGATGATGGCGATTTGGAACTGGAAGTTATTGATAAGACGAATGGTTATTTGCTGTGTGAAGTTAAGAACGATGCTACTTTGGGAAGCCGTAAAAGCGTAAATGTCCCGGGTGTTCGCATCAATCTTCCTTCATTAACGGAAAAAGACCGTAACAATATTCTTTATGCTATCGAAAAGGATATTGATTTTATCGCTCACTCTTTTGTGCGCAACCGTCAGGATGTACTTGACATACGTGAAATTCTGGATGCACATAATAGTGATATTAAGATTATTGCTAAGATTGAGAATCAGGAAGGGGTGGATAATATCGATGAAATCCTGGAAGTGGCAGATGGCGTAATGGTTGCCCGTGGTGACTTGGGTATCGAAGTGCCTCAAGAACGTATTCCGGGAATCCAGCGTGTATTGATTCGCAAGTGTATTCTGGCAAAGAAGCCGGTAATCGTTGCTACTCAAATGCTCCATACAATGATAAATAATCCTCGTCCGACTCGTGCGGAAGTGACTGATATTGCCAATGCAATCTACTATCGTACAGATGCTTTGATGTTGAGCGGAGAAACCGCTTATGGTAAGTATCCGGTAGAGGCGGTGAAAACGATGACTAAAATTGCGGCTCAGGCAGAAAAAGATAAACTGGAAGAAAATGATATCCGTATTCCGTTAGATGAGAATAGTAATGATGTTACGGCATTCCTTGCTAAACAAGCAGTAAAAGCTACTTCTAAGCTAAAAATACGTGCTATTATCACTGATAGTTATAGCGGACGCACTGCCCGTAATCTGGCTGCTTTCCGTGGAAAGTATCCAGTGCTGGCTATCTGCTATAAAGAAAAGACAATGCGTCATTTGGCTTTGTCTTATGGTGTGGAAGCTATCTATATGCCGGAATTGGCTAATGGACAGCAATATTACTTTGCGGCATTGCGCCGTCTGTTGAAAGAAGGCCGTTTGCAGCCTTCCGATATGGTCGGTTATTTAAGTAGTGGTAAGGCAGGAACAAAGACCTCATTCCTCGAAATTAATGTAGTGGAAGATGCTTTGAAGCATGCAGAGGAGACTGTATTACCTAACAACAACCGTTATCTTTAATTTTTAAAGAGGTAAGTTTTATGCAGGAAACCGAATCGATAGACGAATATATTTTGCAACATATTGATCCCGAGAGCGATTACTTGAAATCGCTCTATCGGGATACGCATGTAAAGCTCCTTCGTCCTCGTATGGCTTCCGGGCATTTGCAGGGACGGATGCTGAAGATGTTTGTAGAAATGATTCAGCCTCGTCAGATATTGGAAATCGGAACGTATAGCGGCTACTCCGCCCTTTGTTTGGCGGAAGGTCTGCCGGAAGGTGGATTGTTGCATACGTTTGAGATCAATGATGAACAAGAGGACTTTACCCGTCCATGGCTGGAGAAATCACCGTTTGCCGATAAAATTCGTTTTTATATAGGTGATGCTTTAGAACTTGTTCCGCGTTTAGGTGTTACTTTTGATATGGCTTTTATTGATGGCGATAAACGTAAGTATATTGAATACTACGAGATGACATTGGCGCATCTTTCCGAAGGCGGATATATCATTGCTGATAATACTTTGTGGGACGGGCATGTGCTTGAACAGCCTCGCAATACGGACGCTCAAACGATTGGTATTAAAGCCTTTAATGATTTGGTAGCACAAGATGTGCGAGTGGAAAAAGTAATACTTCCTTTGCGTGACGGATTAACGATCATAAGGAAGAAAATAGTAAGTAGTAAATTGTAAAACAGTAAATAACTTTATGGAAACAACCAGACAGAATAAGATATCTCGCCTGTTGCAGAAAGAGCTAAGTGAGATATTCCTGCTTCAAACAAAGTCCATGCCGGGTACATTGGTCTCTGTTAGCGCAGTTCGCATCAGTCCTGATATGAGTATTGCCCGTGTCTACCTCAGTGTTTTTCCTTCAGAGAAAGCAGAAGAGATGGTGAAGAATATCAATAACAATATGAAATCCATTCGTTATGAGCTTGGGACTCGTGTACGTCACCAGCTACGTATCATTCCTGAACTGAAATTCTTCGTGGATGATTCATTGGATTATATTGAGAAAATAGATTCATTGCTGAAGTGAAATAACTCATTGCAGAGGTGAACTTCCCTTTTTATATAGCCAGGCGTTATCTTTTTTCAAAGAAAAAGCATAATGCTATTAATATCATATCCGGCATTTCCGTATGTGGAGTGGCTCTTGCTACGCTTGCTTTGGTTTGCACTCTTTCTGTTTTTAATGGTTTTCAGGATATGGTGGCCAGCTTTTTTACGGCTTTTGATCCGCAGTTGAAAATTACGGTCCGTGAAGGAAAAGTCTTTGATGCACAAGATGAACGGATTCGTGCCGTTTGTGAGCTTCCTGAAGTGGAAGTGTTTACAGAGACGCTCGAAGAGAATGCAATGGTGCAATACAAGGACCGTCAGGCTATGGTTGTACTAAAAGGGGTGGAAGATAATTTTGAAGAGTTGACGGCCATAGACAGCATACTTTATGGCGCGGGAGAATTCGTTCTTCATGATTCGATCGTGAATTATGGCGTCATGGGAGTGGAATTGGTTGCGACTTTGGGAACTGGTTTGGAGTTTGTCGATCCTCTTCAGGTATATCTTCCCAAGCGAAATGCCAAAGTGAACATGGCAAATCCAGGCGCTTCTTTTAACCGTGATTATCTGTATTCTCCAGGTGTCGTATTTGTGGTGAATCAGCAAGAATATGATGGAAAATATATTCTGACTTCTCTTGATTTTCTTCGTCAGCTTCTGGATTATACAACAGAAGTCTCTGCGATGGAATTGAAATTGAAACCTAATGTAAATACTTCATCGGTACAATCTAAAATAGAAAACATACTAGGTGATGATTTTGTTGTTCAGAATCGTTATCAGCAGCAGGCAGATGTTTTCCGTATTATGGAGATAGAGAAACTAATCTCTTATTTGTTCCTCACTTTTATTTTAATGATAGCCTGTTTTAATGTGATAGGCTCTCTTTCTATGTTGATCTTGGATAAGAAGGATGATGTAGTAACTTTGCGGAGTCTTGGAGCTAGTGATAAACTCATCTCCCGAATATTCCTCTTTGAAGGACGTCTCATTTCTCTTTTTGGCGCTATTTCCGGTATTGTCCTGGGCTTAATCCTATGTTTTATACAACAGAAATTCGGTATAATTTCATTGGGAGGCGGTGGTGGTACTTTTGTTGTAGATGCCTATCCTGTCAGCGTTCACGCTTGGGATGTCGTATTAATCTTTATCACAGTTTTAGCCGTTGGTTTTCTCTCCGTATGGTATCCTGTACGTTATCTAAGTAAGAGACTTTTATAGCTAAATGGTAATGTTTTTATTATAGCCATTTTTCTATAATTGATAACTTTTAATTCCTTTTTATGGTGTTTTATTTTTCGTAATTGATACAATACTGCTATATTTGGCTCAATTTTGTTAATTGGAAATAATCTATAAATACTTCTGTGAAACTTGAGAATAATGAAATATGTAGAATAGTAGACGGCGATGAAATTGCTTTCAATCGTTTTATGGAGCATTATTCTTCGCGTTTATATCACTATACATTTGCGCTACTTGGCCAGAAGGAGTCAGCTGAAGAGATTGTGAGTGATGTTTTTTTTGAAGTTTGGAAAAATAGAAAAAGTCTGGCTGAAATTGGCAATATGAATGCTTGGATCCAGACAATCACCTATCGAAAAGCGATTTCTTTTTTGCGGAAGGAAACTGGAAAGTATGAATTGTCATTTGATGATATCGAAGATTTTATTTTTGAGCCGGTTCAATCTCCAGCCGAGGAGATGATTAGTAAGGAAGAAATGGCTAAAATTAATGACGCCATTCAACAACTTCCTCCCAAGTGTAAACATGTCTTTTTCTTAGCAAAAATAGACGGGCTTCCTTATAAAGATATTGCAGATATGTTGAACATATCAGTGAAGACTATCAATAACCATATTGCTTTTGCGTTAGATGAAATTGCTAAAAGATTGAATATGAAATCTCGCAAGAGCTAAGTTTTTTACTCTCCTGCTTATTAATGCCTTTTTTTTCACATAGCTAACTCCACTTTTATTCTTTTTACCCGAAAAATGAAAAAAAATCATTTTTGACTGGGAGATTTTTTTTTTAGTTGCGTCTTTATCTATAGAACAACATTAAAATAGGATTATGAGCTTGAAAGAATACCATCGTCTCGCAGATTTATTTAGTAAATTGAATTCTCAAGAAAATATTGAGGATGATTTTACTTCTATGCCTGATGCTGAGAAGTTGAAATTCTTTTGGGAAAATTGTGTGCTGGAAAAGATTGATTCATCTTCTATCATAGAGAAGACTCAACGAAAGATGCGAAAAGATGCTATGAAGCGCAGAAAGAAATATTTCTTAGTTGCTTCAGCTTCTATTGCTGCTTCCTTTTTGATTTGCATTTCAACTATTTATTTTTTCTGATTATCCGTTTATGCACCTGTTATATTCGCAATTACTAGTCTGTCAAAGAGTTTGTCTCCAAAATACCGTCTGTTTAATTTGTAAATAAACTCGTTGAGATACAACTGTAAGTATTTCCTTTTGATTTTATGGTAGTTGCCCAGCAATGTCCGTTTTGCATTACTGATTGCGATATGCACCCATTTGAGTGTTTCCTTGGTGGTTTTGGCGTCTGATTTCTCGGTGACGTGCAATTCCACCAGATCGGAGATGTCAACGTAAGAAGTGCTTTTGTCCGAAAATACGATGGCATCATCCTCCATGCAGTCCCTGACCACGCCGTTGATTCCTTCACTTTGATGGCTATCCAGTACCCTGGCCTTGAAATAACGCACATGCTTCTCCTTTTTGCCCGTTTCGATATCTTCCAACGGGGTGCTTTCGGCCATCACCGCAACGTTCTGCTTTCCCTCGGCTCCCCGGCCACGTGTACCCTTGCCTCGCTCGATTTCCTTACTGGCCACCGAAAAGTAACCCTCATCCAGTTCTATCATCCCTTCCAGTGTATACCTTGCATCCCGGTTGCCCATCGCCCTGCGGAGTTTGTGTACCATCGCCCATACCGGTTCGTAACGCTTCAATCCTAATTGCTTCTGGAGTTCGTTGGTGGAGAATCCCTTTTTTGTGCAACTCATCAGGAACATCGTTTTGTACCACACCAGAAACGGCAGCTTGGAGCTCTCCATGATCGTACCGCTGCGCAACGAGGTGCGGAAACGGCAACCTTTGCATTCATAACTCCATTTACCCTGTAACCAATAATGGGAAGTGCCCCCGCATCGCTTGCAGACAACCCCTTCCTTATCACGCTGCTCCTTGAAATGCAAACGACAATCTTCCTCCGAACCGAAATGAGCCGTAAAACTGAATATGTTCATAATCCCTGCTTTTTGAGCGCTAATATACTAAAAATATTAGGTGTGTTTGCGGAGAATCAGATTATTTTTTTAATCAGAATGGAAGTGTTAATTTAGACTTCCAGGCTATTGCTGAAGAAATGGATAGCCAATCTGTTGAGGAAGTGACTCTTATTACTTCCAAGGAACAGCTTAATTTGGATGAAGATGTTTTCATTAAGTATTCAAAAGAGGGGAAAGTTGCTGTCAATTCACAAGTGATAAAAGAGAATGAAGAGAAAACCAAAGAGGAACAAGAATATAATCAGTTGCTTGTCCCTGCGGGGAAAAGGGCTAGAGTAGAATTGTCTGATGGGACTCGGCTGGTCGTTAACTCCCAGTCAAAAGTGATTTATCCTCGTTGTTTTAAAGGAGACATTCGTAAAATCTATGCCCAAGGAGAAGTTTTCCTGGAAGTTGCGCATGATAAGAAACATCCTTTTATAGTGGAGTCTGATGATTTTAAACTGCAAGTGTTAGGAACGAAGTTCAATATCTCGAATTATAAAGGAGGAACAACTAATATTGTATTGGTGGAAGGTGCGGTAGAAGTTACTGATAAGAATGAAAAGAAAGCACGTTTGAATCCTAATGATCTGTTGAATATAGCAAATGGTACAATTGCTTATCAAAAGCAAGTTGATGTAGCAGAGTATATTAGTTGGGTAGAGGGGATTATGTTATTGAATGGTAATGATTTGTCGCAGATCATTCAAAGACTAAGCATCTACTATGGTATATCTATTCAATGTGATCCAATTATTGGTAAAGAAAAAGTGTATGGGAAATTAGATTTGAAAGATGATATAGACGAGGTGATTGAATGTATTCAGCAAACCCTGTCATTCACGATCGAAAAAAGTGATACTAGTATATATTTAAATAAATAATTTTTTTAATTAATCTTTTAATATGTTTGCCTATGAAGAACAGACTGCCATTATGACAAAAAAAATCGGATAAATATTGCCGTATTTACCCGATAGTAATTCCCTAGTTAAATCAATAAATCCAAAATTGTTAACCTAAAAAGAAATTTTTATGGTAAAGAAAACTATTTTTTTACACTTAAAGAAAAGACTTAAGCTTTTTTGCATTATAAACGTCTTTTTTATGATTCCATTCTCTTCATTCGGTACTAATTCTATTAGTTGGAATTCCGAAGAAGATTTATTCTCAGTACAGTATGAGAATGTTACAGTTAAAGATATTTTAGATTATATCGAAAAACATAGTAAGTATATTTTTATTTACTCTGCTAATGTTCAGAAAAATCTGAATAACAAAGTCTCCATTTCAGTTTCCAATAAGAAAATAGACGCTGTATTAAAAGAGTTGTTCTCAGAGACAGGACTGAATTATAAGATGTCGGGAAGACAAATTACTATTTCGGTGCCAGAAGCTCCTAAGGTACAGCAAACTACACAACAAAAGGGTATTAAGGTAACAGGTAACGTTTCAGATGAAAAAGGTGAGCCTTTGATTGGTGTAACAATCATTTTGAAAAATGATTCCACAGTGCATGAATTGACAGACATGAATGGTAATTATAGTATTATTGTTCCTGAAAGAAAATCTGTGCTTTCTTTCCGTTATATTGGTTTTGTTCCTAAAGAAGAGGTAGTTAATAACCGGAAGGTTGTTAATGTACAAATGGTAGAAGATGTTGGTCAATTAGATGAGGTTGTAGTGGTTGCCTATGGCGCACAAAAGAAAGAGTCTGTTGTTGGTTCTATCACAACGATTGAACCTGCTAAGTTAAAGGTTTCTACTACTCGTTCAATAAGTAATAATCTGGCTGGTACAGTTGCCGGTGTATTAGCTGTGCAACGTTCTGGTGAACCGGGATATGATAATTCTTCTTTCTGGATTCGTGGTATTAGTACATTCCAGGATGCCGGACAAAACCCATTGGTTTTGATTGATGGTATAGAACGCGATTTGAATAATATTGATCCTGAAGAGATAGAATCTTTTTCTGTGTTGAAAGATGCTGCTGCAAGTGCTGTTTATGGAGTGCGGGGAGCTAATGGTGTTATTTTAATTAATACAAAACGCGGACAAGTTGGTAAACCTCGCGTGACTGTAAAGGCTGAATTTGCAGCTACACAGCCAGTTAAACTTCCCGAGTATTTGGGTGCGGCAGATTATATGCAGGTTTTGGATGATATCTTGATGGATACAGGACAACAGCCTAAATATACAGATCGTATTGCAAAAACTCGTGCAGGTTATGACCCTGATTTATATCCGGACGTGAATTGGATGGATGCAATCGCAAATGATTATGCTTCGAATCAGCGTGTAACAGTAGATATTTCTGGTGGTACAGAGACATTACGTTATTCTTTTGTTGCTGCTGCGTATAATGAACGTGGTATTTTGAAACGTGATAAAAGCTATGATTGGGATCCTACTATTAAATTGCAACGTTATAACGTTCGTTCTAATGTGGATTTGAAATTAAGTCCTACTACGCAATTACGTTTTAATATTGGTGGATATTTGCAAGATAGAAATTCTACAACGAAAGATGTATCTCAAATTTTCCAGAAAGCGTTCGTTGCTGTACCTCATGCTTTCCCTGCACAGTATTCCAGTGGACAGATACCGACAACAGAGGAGCCAAACGTTTGGGCATGGGCTACTCAAAGTGGATATAAAAGAAGAAGCGACAGTAAGATTGAAACACTGTTTTCTGTAGAACAAGATTTGAAATTCTTACTTCCGGGATTGAAAGTAAAAGGTACATTCTCATTTGACAGGTTTTCTTCAGGTACTGTTTCTCGTGGAAAGACACCGGATTATTATGTACCTGCTACAGGACGTGATGATGAAGGTAATTTGATTATAGCATCAAAATCC
Source organism: Bacteroides xylanisolvens (assembly GCF_018289135.1). Classification (NCBI taxonomy): domain Bacteria; kingdom Pseudomonadati; phylum Bacteroidota; class Bacteroidia; order Bacteroidales; family Bacteroidaceae; genus Bacteroides; species Bacteroides xylanisolvens. The sequence goes on along the minus strand of NZ_CP072216.1, from coordinate 4,167,614 downwards.
AATGGTACTAATTTCTTGGATTACTCAAAAAGCGGTGAATATGGAAATAAGAGCGTATATATGGAAGCTACTTTGTCTTATGACCGCACATTCGCTGAGAAACATTCCGTCGCTGCAATGTTATTGTTTAATCGTCGTAATTATGATGATGGAAGCAAGTTGCCTTACCGTAATCAGGGATTGGCAGGACGTGCATCTTATACCTATTCGGGTAAGTATGTAGGTGAATTTAATTTTGGCTATAATGGTTCTGAAAATTTTGCCAAAGGCAAGCGTTATGGCTTTTTCCCTTCAGGAGCAATTGGCTGGATTGTATCAGAAGAGGCATTTATGCAACCATTGCGTAAGGTCATATCTAAATTGAAATTGCGTGCGTCCTATGGTCAGGTAGGTAATGCTAATTTAGGTGGACGTCGTTTTGCATACCTTTCTACAATTACCGATGATTATGCTACATTAGACATGTATAAATGGGGATTGGATAGCAGTTATGGTTTGACTGGTATGGCGGAAGGTGAGTTTGCCGTACAAGATTTGACGTGGGAAATTGTAAATAAGATGAATTTGGGGGTTGAGCTAGGCTTCCTGAATGGTATGATTGATTTACAATTAGATTATTTCGATGAACGTCGGAAAGATATATTTATGCCACGTGAATCTGTTCCAATGACAGCTGGATTTATGAAGCAACCTTGGAAGAATTTTGGGAAAGTAACTAATCAGGGTGTAGAGGTTACTTTAAATGTTAATAAACAGTTTGGCAAAGACTTATTTGTCAGCTTAATGGGAACATTTACCTATGCTCATAATGAAATAACAGAAAAGGATGAACCTAGTGCAGTAGTTGGTACTAACCGTGCTGAAACAGGACATCCGGTAGGACAATTAACTGGCTATATAGCAGAAGGTTTGTTTACAGCAGACGACTTTGAAGACGTAAGTACAGGTAAACTGAAAGAAGGAATTCCGACTCAAAGTTTTGTAGGTAAATTACGTCCGGGGGATATCAGATACAGGGATGTCAATGGTGATGGTAAAGTGGACGTATTTGATAAATCTCCAATCGGAGGAACAAAAGATCCGGAGATAGTATATGGCTTTGGAGTGAATATGAAATATAAGAATTTAGATTTTGGAGCTCTCTTTCAAGGAATAGGCCGTAGTTGGAATATATTAGGATCAAGCATTATTCCGGGTGCCAATAGAGGAGTGACAGGCAATATGTTTACTAATGCAAATGATCGTTGGACTGTAGACAACCCAAGTCAGAACGTATTTTATCCGCGTTTGGATGACGGTATAAATAGTAATAATAATCAACCATCTACATGGTGGCTGCGGAATATGAGTTTTTTACGTTTAAAAAACATTGAACTTGGTTATTCCTTACCAAAGAATTTGTGGAGAAATACTACAGTTATATCAGGCATTCGTCTTTTCGTAAGAGGAACAAATCTTTTGACATTCTCAAAATTTGATTTGTGGGATCCGGAAGTCGAAAATACTACAGGGGCTGCGTACCCAATTATGAAATCGTTATCTGCAGGTTTTGAAATTAAATTCTAATAATAGCGCATATGAAAAATAGCATATTAAAATTTATAGTACTAAGTATTATTACGACATTTACTTTTTCTTCTTGTTCTGATTATCTGGATAAGCAACCGGATGACCAGTTGGACTTAGAATCAGTATTTGAGAATAAAAAGAATATGGAACGTTGGCTGGCATATATTTATCGTGGTCTGCCTGAATATTATACTTATGATGGTCCCGATGCCATAGCTGATGAACTGATTCCTTCAGTTGGTTGGGAAGCGCAAGGATTTAAAGCCATTCAATATCAAAAAGGTAACTGGACAGCAGACAATCCCGGGGTAATTGCTTATTGGAATACTTATCCCAAATATATTCGTTCTGCTTATTTGTTTATAAAACATGCTCACCCATTGGAGGCTGTACCGGCTGAAGAAGTAGACTTTATGAAAGCTGAATGCCGTTTCTTTATAGCTTATTATAATTCTATGATGGCTATAGCTTATGGTTCAGTTCCTATTATTCGCGAGGCTAGTGAAAGTACTTCGGCTGATGATCTGATGTTGAAACAAGAGCCGTTTTATAATGTGATTGATTGGGCAGACCAAGAAATGCTGGAAGCTTCAAAACAATTGCCTGCCACTCAAACTGAAGATAAGAAATATGGCCGTGTGACTTCTGTTGGATGTTTGGCAATGCGTGCGCGTATGTTATTATTTGCTGCTAGTGACTTGGTGAATGGCAATCCTGCATTGGCGAATATAAAAAACATTGACGGAACTCCTATCTTTAATTCTGCACATGATCCGGAACGATGGAAAAGAGCAGTAGATGCTTGTAAACTGGTTATCGATGAGGCGGAAGCCGCTGGCTATCATTTGCATTATGAATATTTGGATAACGGTGATATTGATCCTTTTCTTTCTTATCAGAATGCAGTGATGAAGAGATGGAACGAAGCTAACAGAGAATTACTGTTTGTTCGCACAATGGATTCCGGTGGATGGTATGATAAAAACTGTATTCCACGTGGTTTGGGTATTAATGGAGTGGGAGCGATCGGAATAACCCAATCTTTGGTTGATGCTTTTTTCATGAGAAACGGTCAAAGACCTATTATAGGCTATAATTCGGATGGTTCTCCTAAAGTTAACCCTGATGCTAATTATTCAGAGACAGGCTTTAGTACGCAAAAAGAGACTTATTCTACAAAGTGGCAGTATGGGTCTTCAGAAGGAGATCGTAATAAAGATGAAAATGTAGTTGTAGATGCCAATACCTATAAAATGTATTGTGACCGCGAACCTCGTTTTTATATTTCAGTACTGCATAACGAACAATGGCATATTGGTGGTAAGAGAAATACAGATTTCTATATGGATGGTAAAGACGGTGGTCCTTCTCATGACGCTCCGTGGAGCGGCTATCTGGTACGTAAGAGAGTAGACCCATCTGCAAATCCCAAAGAAGGCAGTGGAGATTATAAAAATCGTCATGGTGCACTATGTCGTTTGGCAGAGATCTATTTAAGTTATGCTGAGGCGTTGAATGAATATAGCATTGAGAAGGGGACTTATACTGCTAATCAAAATGAGATTTTGAAATATGTCAATTTGATTCGTGAGCGTGCGGGTATTCCCGAATATAGTGTTTCAGCTGAAGAAGGCAAGATAACAGCCCCATCAGATCCTGTAGAAATGCGCGAGTTAATTCGTCAAGAAAGGCGTGTGGAATTGAATTGTGAATCTGGACTTCGTTTTAATGATCTGCGTCGCTGGAAATTAGCCGAGAAAGTATTGGATGGTGATTTTTATGGCATGAATGCTTATATTAAAGTATCCGATGCGGACTATAGAAATAAATATTATACTCGTACAGTATATCAGACACGTAAATTTATAAGCTATTGGTGGCCTATTCCACAGGACGATATTGATAAGAATTGGAATTTGGTACAAACTCCTGACTGGACCGTCGGGAATCAATAAATAGTTATAATATTAATATATTGAATATAGATATGAAAAACGGATATATATTTAAGAAGAACCTTTTACGGTTCTTCTTCCTGACACTCGCTTCGTGTTTCATAGTAGCATGCAATGATGATGACGATGCTACTAATTCGCTCGACAATCGTACAAGTTTAGTTCTTACTCCTTCTGATTATGAAATAGAACTCAAGGAAGATACCCCAGATGAGGTTGCATTGACGTTAAACTGGACGGAAGCTGACCCAATAGGCTCTGACTATTATATTTCCTATCTTTATAAAATGGATCTGGAAAATAACAGTTTTGGAACAAACACAATGATAAGGGAGTATATTGATGATGATTTTTCTAAAAGTTATACTCATAAAGAATTGCAGAGTTTATTGGTGTCAAAGTGGAAGCAGCAGCCTGGTGATTTAGTAAAGTTACAAGCCCGTATTATCGGTTCTGTAGAAGGGCCTAAGTTTGTAAAACCGGAAGTTTCTACAGTTACTATAAAAGTAAAGATGTATTCTGAAAAGACTTTTGTAGCAGACCATCTTTATATGTCAGGCACAGCTGTTGATGGTGAAGATCTTGAAATCTTGCCAATGGAAAGTCAGCCGAAGCGTTATGTTTCCATTTGTGACTTGAAGGCAGGTAATCTTCACTTCCCGATTGTTTGGAAAGATGAAAATAAGATTAATGCCATCTCACCAGTTGCTGCAGAACAACAGATAACTGATGGAGCAATGGAAGCTAAAATTAAGGGGATAGATAATGCTGGATATTGGGTGATTCCTGAAGATGGGCAGTATCGTGTAGTGGTAGATTTTGAAACACGTACCGTTACTATAGGTTTGGCTAGTAATTTTATAGAAGCTGATAAAATCTATATTGCCGGAACTTGTGTTAGCGCAGATGTAGAGATGACTCGCACGATAGAAGATGAAAATCAATATGCGTTCCATGCAGAACTGCAACCAGGTACTATTTATTTCCCGATCTTGTTTAATGGACAGAAAGATATGGCTATTGCTCCCGAAGAATCAGGCGATTTTACAGATGGTACAGCAATGAATATCTCGACAATGAGTCCGGAAACAGCTGCGCTTGGTTATCATTGGAATATTAAGATTGCGGGTGTCTATCGTATTGTGATTAACATAAATACTAAAAAGGTTACGATTTACTCCCCCGAAACAGATCCTAAACCAATGGTTGTTTCGTGGACATGGAACAATAATACGGTGACTACCACTATTGAAAGAGTCTTTATTTGGGGACCATACGATGGATGGGCTAAAGATGGCACTGGTGATACAGGATTCACTATGGCTCATTCTATGACACCTAGTTTGGCAAATCCTTATTTGTTTATATACAAAGGAGCGGAGTTACCCAGAAAGAATTCCATTAAAGACAAAGATGGAAATGCACATCCGGGTGGATTGAACTTTAAAGTCGGACCGCAAAGTGCAGGTTGCTATACCTTTGGCTCAACAGCAGATGCCATCAGAGGATCTTATGACGGTTGCCTTGATATTGCAGAGAGTGACTACAATCAGAAACAGACTGTAGTCGGAGGGCAATCTCACAACCGCTATGCCTTCTTTAGTGTACCTGTAGGAGTTAATTACATAGAATTAGATATTAAAGAACTGACAGTCTTCTTTGATAAGAGATAATCAAGCAGGATAAAATTAAGAGTGCTATATCAATCTCGTGATTTTTATATGAATAAAGAGAACAATGATATAGCACTCTTTAAAAAACAATTAGTAGTATGGTTATAAGAAAGATTAGTTATTATAGAGTAATTGTGTCTCTTTGTCTGTTTATGTTCCTTTTATCTCCTGTTTTCGGAGACGAGAATTCAGCCGTTTCATTTGATAAGGAACTACCGGAGAATAACATAGTTACGATTCAGCCTGATTCTTTGCGTATTCTTCATAACCCGCTTACAGGATGGGTGCTCTATGCAAGTATGGGAGTGGATGCTGCGGATTTTTGGGCACAGTATGACCATATGTATATTCCTGAATTAGGACACAATGTTAGTGTGACAGATTATGCTCATACGCTTTATATTCGCGCTAGTTGGACAGATTTTAATCCACAGGAAGATGTATATGGTTGGAAAATAGATTCTAATTTAAGAGCATATATTGAAGGAGCTTATCAGCGGAATATGCGTTTGGCATTTCGTGTTGTAGTTGACAGTCGTGATAAGAGAACAGAATTTACTCCTCAATTTGTAAAAGATGCCGGTGCAAAAGGATTTATGAATAAAGGTAAATGGTCACCTTATTCTGACGATCCTGTTTTTCAGAAGTACTATACTAAATTTGTGAAGGCCCTGGCTAAAGATTTCAACGATCCTTCGAAAGTTGAATTTATAGATGGATTCGGACTTGGGAAATGGGGAGAATATCATACAATGATTTATTCAACAGGTGATGATACTCCAAAGAAAGCAGTTTTCGATTGGGTGACAGATATATATTCTCAAGCTTTTGATAAAGTTCCAGTAGTAATTAACTACCATAGATGGATTGGTGCGGGAAAAGATTGGGTAGATGATGAACATTTTGCTGCTGACAGTGAAGAAATGTTGGAAGAAGCAATCAAGAAAGGATATTCATTGCGTCATGATGCATTTGGCATGACAACCTATTATGGCAGTTGGGAGCGTAGGTTCGCAAAAAAATATCGTAATATCTGCCCCATTATTATGGAAGGTGGCTGGATTGTCAAATCACATAGTTATTGGCAGGATCCTAGAGGATATCGTAAGGATTCACACGAGGACGTAAGACGCGGTGAGTTTGATGACAGCAAAGAGGCACATGTCAATATGATGGATTTCCGTTTTGGCGATACAGAGTCTTGGTTTAAAGATGCTTTTGATTTAGTACGCCGATTCCTTCGGGAAGGCGGGTATAGGCTCTACCCCAGTGAGATCTCTTTACCGTTAGAAGTCTCTAAAAAAACAACTCCGACTATTAAACATTGCTGGAACAATTTGGGATGGGGGTACTGTCCTACTAATATTCCGCAATGGAACCAAAAATATAAAGTAGCTTTCGCTTTGCTCGATTCTGAAACGAATGAGGTGCGATATACATTTGTGGATACGAATACTGATTTATCGAAGTGGATAAAAGGAAGTCCCGCTGAATATGTATTTGAGCCGGATATGTCCAAAGTTGAAACGGGTACTTATGTTTGGGCTGTGGGCTTGGTTGACCGGAGTAATAAAGATCTCATAGGGCTGGACATTGCCGCCAAAGGGGATATATTGGATTCGGGCTGGTTAAAATTGTCGAAAGTAAGCATAAAAAAATAAGAGCTATAGGTATGAAGATTAATTTTCAAAATATGTGCAGTTTGAGAAAAATAAGTTGTGGGCTTATTTTTTCTATGGCTATATCATTAGTCGCTTGCGGCAGTGATAATGATGAAGAAGGAGGTGGTAATGGTGATGATGGTTTGGTAGAAGATACTTCTATTCCTGGAAACAGCATTGTCACGGTAAAGCAGAATCGAAATATCATTTTGCATAATCCTCTTTCCGGATGGGTATTATATGCGGGTATTGGTGATGGTTTATCTTCCACATTCTGGCAGGATTATGATAATTTCCCGTCATCGGAAGGCACTGTAAAGGTCTCTGATTATGCAAATACCTTATACCTTCGTGGTGCCTGGGCTGATTTTAATCCTGAAGAAGGAAAATATGCATGGAACTCCGATTGTGATACCCCTTCGGCTAAGCGACTGAAGATGTTGATAGAGGGAGCTAAGCAAAGAAATATGAAATTGGCCTTTACTTTTGTGGTGGATAGCCGTGATAAGCACTATAATTTTACTCCGAATTTTGTAAAAGAGGCTGGCGCGAAAGGATATGAAACACAAACAGGTTCAGTAAAAGTATGGTCTCCCTATCCGGATGATCCTATTTTCCAGAAATATTATGAGAAATTTATCAGGGCTTTGGCTAAGGATTTTAATGATCCCGACAAAGTACAGTTTGTAAGTGGTTCAGGATTTGGAAAATGGGGAGAGTATCATAGTGTATGGTACTATCAGGTGCGTGAGTTGGGAAAACCGGAGCTGCCGACTCGTGAGGCTGTTTTCGATTGGGTGACAGATTTATATTCTCAAGTATTTGATAAAGTTCCTGTGTTTGTAAATTATCATCGTTGGATAGGTACAAGTAAGGAATGGGACGGCAATAATTATGATAAAGATACTGAAAGATTAATAGGAAAAGCAGTAGCTAAAGGATATTCATTACGTCACGATGCGTTTGGTATGAAAACTTATTATTCTACTTGGGAACGCAATTTTATAGCCAAGTGGAAGTATCTCGTTCCTGTAGTAATGGAAGGTGGCTGGGTGAAAAATTCTCATGGAAACTCGATTCAGGGAGATGGATATGCCAATTATGCAGAAGTACGTCAGGGTGAGTTTGATGAGGCTAAAACAGCCTGCGTCAATATGATGGATTTACGCTATAATTCAGACTTTCGCAATGGAGAAACTTATTCATGGTTTAATGAAGCTTTCCAATTAGTTAAACAATTCTGTACAGAAGGAAGCTACCGTTTATTTCCGGACAGAATTTCTTTGCCTACAACTATCTCTAATGGTAAACAGATTGAAATAGCGCACCGTTGGAATAATTTTGGTTGGGGATATTGTCCGACGAATATTCCCCAGTGGAAGAATAAATATAAAGTGGCTTTTGCTTTATTGGACACCAAGAATGATAAACCGAAGTATGTATTTGTTGATGGAGAACCGGAAGCTTGTGATTGGGTGAAAGGTACGGCTAAATCATATACGTTTACAACCCGGATTGAAGGCGTGGAGGCAGGTAAATACATGTGGGCTGTTGGGATTGTTGACACGGCAAAGCAGAATGAGATTGGAATTCACCTTGCTGTAAAGAACAATGTAACATCTGCCGGATGGTTGAAGTTATTTGAAGTTACCGCTCGGTAAGTCATAGTCAATTGCTACGAGATACATTAATTGTTGGAAATGAATGTATTGGCAGGTCATAGTTCTCCGGTTCGTTGGGGATATATCTCCAAGATGTTAGCCATATATATGCTACGTATTGGATCTATATATGCTGCATATTGGATCTATAGATCCAACGTGTTGGGCATATATCTCCAATGAACTGATTGTAAGTAACTGGTACTTAGGTAAATGATAAGTGTATGGAATGGCTGGAATAATTATTTGCTTACGTATTGCTTGATATACATCTGAAAACTAGAAATAATAATTAACTGACGAAAACATTGATGAGAAAAAAAGTTTTGATTTTGGGATTGTGCCTATTGGGAGTCACACATTCTCTTTCGTCAAAAGATAAAAAGAGTATTCCTTTGTATAAGGATGCCAAAGCTCCAATTGAAAAACGTATTGATGATTTAATATCGCGTATGACATTGGAGGAAAAGATTTTGCAGCTAAACCAATATACATTGGGACGAAATAACAATGTGAATAATGTTGGCGAAGAAGTGAAAAAAGTACCGTCAGAGATTGGTTCTTTGATTTACTTTGATATAAATCCAGAGTTGCGTAATAGTATGCAGAAAAAAGCGATGGAAGAATCTCGTTTGGGCATTCCCATCATTTTTGGCTACGATGCTATTCATGGATTTCGCACCATATATCCTATTTCGTTGGGGCAGGCCTGTTCATGGAATCCGGGATTGGTAGAACAAGCATGTGCGGTATCTGCACAAGAAGCCCGTATGTCTGGGGTTGATTGGACTTTTTCTCCCATGATCGACGTGGCACGTGATCCTCGATGGGGACGTGTAGCCGAAGGATATGGTGAAGATCCTTATACAAATGGAGTGTTTGCCGCTGCTTCGGTGCGTGGGTATCAGGGAGATGATATGTCAGCAGAGAACCGTATGGCTGCTTGTCTGAAACACTATGTAGGTTATGGTGCTTCGGAGGCTGGGCGAGATTATGTTTATACCGAAATTTCAGCTCAAACTCTTTGGGATACTTATCTACTTCCCTATGAGATGGGAGTGAAAGCTGGTGCGGCCACTTTGATGAGTTCTTTCAATGACATCAGTGGAGTACCCGGGTCAGCTAATCCTTATATCATGACCGAGATATTAAAGAAACGCTGGAAACATGACGGGTTCATTGTGTCTGACTGGGGGGCTGTGGAACAGTTAAAGAATCAGGGATTAGCCGCTACAAAGAAAGATGCTGCTCGGTATGCTTTTAATGCGGGGCTTGAAATGGATATGATGTCTCATGCCTACGATCGTCATCTGAAAGAGCTTGTAGAGGAAGGTAAGGTAACAATGGCACAAGTTGACGAATCAGTTCGTCGGGTATTGCGTGTAAAATTTCGTCTGGGTTTGTTCGAACGTCCTTATACTCCGGTTACTAATGAGAAGGATCGTTTTTTCCGTCCGCAAAGTATGGCTGTGGCCGCTCAACTGGCAGCAGAATCAATGGTGTTGTTGAAAAATGACAATCAGATATTACCACTTACAAACAAAAAAAAGATTGCCGTAGTAGGTCCAATGGCAAAAAATGGTTGGGACTTATTGGGTTCTTGGTGCGGACATGGAAAAGATACGGATGTGGAAATGCTCTATGATGGGTTGACTGCCGAGTTTGGAGGAGATGCCGAATTACGTTATGCAATGGGATGCAAACTGCAGGGCAATGACCGTTCAGGTTTTGCTGGCGCATTGGACGTTGCTCGTTGGTCTGATGTAGTCATTGTTTGTTTGGGCGAGATGCTTACCTGGAGTGGTGAGAATGCCTCCCGTTCTACGATTGCTTTGCCACAGATTCAGGAAGAATTGGTGAAAGAGCTAAAGGAGGCTGGTAAACCTGTTATATTGGTACTTTCTAATGGACGTCCCTTGGAGTTAAATCGCATGGAACCTCTTTGTGATGCTATATTGGAGATATGGCAACCGGGAATAAATGGTGCACGTTCAATGGCAGGTATTTTATCAGGACGTATCAACCCTTCCGGTAAACTAGCCATGACGTTCCCTTATTCCACAGGACAAATTCCTATTTATTATAATCGCCGCAAGAGCGGACGCGGACATCAGGGATTTTATAAAGATATAACAAGCGATCCGTTATATCCGTTCGGGCATGGATTAAGTTATACCGAATTTAAGTATGGCACTGTTACCCCTTCTGCTACTAAAGTGAAGCGTGGCGATAAACTGTCGGCAGAAGTGACCGTCACCAACACCGGTGCCCGCGATGGAGCAGAGACTGTTCATTGGTTTATCTCCGATCCTTATTGCTCTATCACCCGTCCGGTGAAAGAACTGAAACACTTTGAGAAACAACTTATCAAAGCCGGAGAAACGAAGACTTTCCGTTTCGACATCGATCTGGAACGTGATTTCGGTTTTGTCAATGAGGATGGTAAACGCTTCCTTGAAGCCGGCGAATATCATATTCTGGTACAAGGACAGACCGTTAAAATAGAACTGATAGACTAAAAATGTAAAGAACAAAAGTGTGTGAAGAGCTGATAGCTAAGTTGGTTTTTTACACATATTATATTAACACAGAATCACCATGAAAAAGAAAATAGGAGGCATAGGTTTATGTATGCTATGGAGCATATTAACCTGTGCACAGACAATCACTCCCCAAGCCGAACAACGTGCGAAGGACATTGTAACAAAAATGACTTTGCAAGAGAAAATAGAGTATATCTCCGGATATACCAGTTTTTCTCTGCGTGCCATCCCCCGTTTGGGAATACCTGAAATCAAGTTGGCTGACGGGCCGCAGGGAATTCGTAATCATGCTCCCAAGAGCACTTTATATCCTTCCGGAATACTTTCCGCTTCTACTTGGAACCGGGAATTACTTTATAAATTAGGGCAAGGCTTGGGACAGGACGCCAAGGCAAGAGGAGTTAATATCCTGCTTGGTCCGGGCGTGAATATCTATCGTGCTCCGTTGTGTGGCCGTAACTTTGAATACTTCGGTGAAGACCCTTACTTGACAGGTGAAACGGCGAAACAGTATATCCTGGGAGTACAATCGGAAGGAGTCATTGCTACAATCAAACACTTTGCTGCCAACAACCAGGAATGGAGCCGCCACCATGCCAGCTCTGACATAGACGAACGTACTTTGCAGGAAATCTATTTCCCGGCTTTCCGAAAAGCTGTACAGGAAGCCAATGTCGGTGCCGTAATGAACAGCTACAATCTGTTGAACGGTGTCCATGCCACCGAACATAAATGGTTGAATATTGATGTCTTGCGCAATCTTTGGGGCTTCAAAGGTATTCTGATGTCGGACTGGACTTCTGTATATTCCGCCGTAGGCGCTGCTAACGCCGGACTTGACCTCGAAATGCCGAAAGGACGTTTTATGAATTTGGAGAATCTGTTGCCTGCTATCAAAGCCGGCACAGTGACAGAAGAAACCATCAACCTGAAAGTACAACACATCCTGCAAACTTTGATTGCTTATGGTATGCTGGATAAGGAACAGAAAGACAGCAACATCGCAGAGGATAATCCTTTCTCCCGCCAGACAGCTTTAGAACTGGCGCGCGAGGGTGTAGTCCTGTTGAAGAATGAAGGAAACTTGCTCCCACTGAAAGGAAAGACAGCCGTAATGGGGCCTAATGCAAATTTGATTCCTACCGGTGGCGGCAGTGGTTTTGTCACTCCTTTTTCTACCGTATCAGTGGCTCAAGGCTTGAAAGAATTGAAGAAAAAGAATCTGTTACTATTGACGGATGATGTGATTTATGAAGATATTGTCCATGAGTTTTATACTGATGCTAATCGTCAGATGAAAGGCTTCAAAGCTGAATACTTTAAAAACAAGACCCTTTCGGGCCAGCCTGAAGTAATACGCACGGAATCCTCTGTTGATTATGACTGGGGATATGGAGCACCTTTGGACGGCTTTCCGACAGATGGATTCTCTGTCCGTTGGACAGCCTGCTACATGCCACAAACTGACGGGCAGTTGAAACTTCATATCGGTGGTGATGACGGTTATCGTCTGTTTGTGAATGACAAGCATATTACAGGAGATTGGGGAAATCATTCATACTCTAGCCGTGAAGTTGAACTGCCGGTTGAGGGTGGTAAGGAATACCGTTTCCGGATTGAATTCTTTGATAATATTTCTTCGGCCATCATTCGTTTTAATGCTTATAGCCTTAATGAGGCGAAACTTCGTCAAGGATTGGCAAAGGTGGATAATGTTGTGTTCTGCACAGGTTTCAATAGTAATACCGAAGGCGAAGGCTTTGACCGTCCGTTTGCCTTGCTTCGCTATCAGGAATTGTTTATCAAGAAGATTGCGTCCATGCATCCCAATGTTGTGGTTGTGCTGAACGCCGGTGGCGGTGTGGATTTCACCAACTGGTATGATGCCGCAAAAGCGATTCTTATGGTCTGGTATCCGGGACAGGAAGGCGGCCAGGCGATAGCTGAAATCCTGACCGGTAAGATCTCTCCAAGCGGAAAGCTACCGATTTCTATCGAGCGGAAATGGGACGATAATCCGGTGCACGGCAGTTATTACGAGAACTTAAAGGCGGAGATTAAGCGTGTAGACTATTCCGAAGGTGTCTTTGTCGGTTATCGTGGATACGACCGTTCGGGAAAAGAACCTTTCTATCCGTTTGGCTACGGTTTGTCCTATACTACTTTCGCTTATAGTAATATGGCTGCAGAGAAAACGGGTGAGCATCAGGTTACCGTTAGCTTTGATATAGAGAATACAGGTAAGATGGATGCTTCGGAAGTGGCACAGGTGTATGTGCATGATGTACATTCTTCTGTTTCCCGTCCGTTGAAAGAACTGAAAGGATATGAAAAGGTATTCTTGAAGAAAGGGGAGAAGAAGCGGGTTTCTGTTGTGCTGGATGAGGATGCATTCTCTTTTTATGATATGAATCAGCATCGCTTTGTAGTGGAAAAAGGAGACTTTGAGATCTTAGTCGGTCCTGCTTCCAGTCAATTGCCTTTAAAGGCTATGGTTGAACTGTAATGACTGAATGATAAACAAATAAATATATAATGAAAAAAACACTTTTATTGGGAGTGTCTCTGTTATGTTCCGTTTTTATAATGGCAACAGAGACTCCTTTTCAAAAAGCAGAAATAAAGTCTATCATGCGAAAGGTGGCGGATTGGCAGATTGCCAATCCACACCCCGCTCCTGAACATGACGACTTGAACTGGCCGCAAGGTGCTCTTTATGTCGGCATGGTGGATTGGGCGGAATTGGCTGAAAAAGAAGACAATGATGATACATATTATAAGTGGCTGACTCGTATCGGGCGGCGGAATTGTTGGCAGCCGGACAAACGGTTTTACCATGCTGATGACATCGCTGTATCACAGTCCTTTTTGGATTTATACCGCAAGTACAAAGACGAAGCAATGATTATCCCTACGCTCGCCCGTACGGAATGGATTGTCAATCATCCGTCCGAAGGCAGTTTCAAGCTGGTGGAGGGAGACTTAAAGACCTTGGAACGTTGGACTTGGTGTGATGCTCTCTTTATGGCTCCCCCTGTATATGCCAAACTGTATATGCTGACCGGAGAGAAAAAATATATCAAATTTATGAATCGTGAGTATAAAGCGACTTATGATTACCTGTTCGATAAAGAAGAAAACTTGTTCTACCGTGACTGGCGTTATTTTGATAAGCGCGAAGCCAATGGCAAGAAAGTCTTTTGGGGACGTGGCAACGGTTGGGTGCTTGGTGGTCTGGTTGAAATATTAAAGGAACTGCCCAAGAAAGATAAGAACCGCAAATTCTATGAGGAATTATTTGTAAAACTGGCTACACGTGTTGCCGGATTGCAGCATCCGGACGGTTTTTGGCATGTCAGTCTCTTGGATCCTGCCTCTTATCCATCACCGGAAACGAGTTGCACTACTTTCATTGTCTATTCCATTGCTTATGGAATAAACGAAGGTTTATTGGATAAGGAAATTTATCTTCCTGTAATGATAAAAGGCTGGAATGCATTAGTCTCGGCTGTGGAACCGAATGGGAAACTGGGTTATGTGCAGCAAATCGGTGCCGATCCGAAGAAAGTGACTCGTGACATGACGGAGGTTTATGGAGTTGGTGCTTTTTTGATGGCAGGCAATGAAATTTATAAAATGGCGAGATAATCTGTTCCCTCTGTGAAGATAGTAGACAATAATCATAAAAACGCTGTACTGTGATGAAAAAATTCTTATTGACATGCATAGCCGTAGCCTGTAGCCTTGTGGCTGTAGCCGAAGAACTGCTCATCGAAGCAGAAAGCTTCAGCCAGCGGGGCGGCTGGGTGCTCGACCAGCAGTTCATGGATCAAATGGGTTCGCCCTATCTCATGGCACATGGCATGGGCATCCCTGTGGCGGATGCTACGGCAGAAATCAACATTCCCCAGGCGGGCACTTACTACGTATATGCCCGTACTTACAACTGGACTTCACCTTGGACCGATGCCGAAGGTCCCGGAAAATTCCGCCTGGCTTTAGGCGGCAAATTGCTGAAAGCTACATTAGGACATACAGGTAATTCCTGGCAATGGCAATTTGCCGGAAAGACAGTATTGAAAGCAGGGACTACCACCCTTGCGCTGAAAGACCTCACCGGTTTCGACGGTCGTTGCGATGCCATTTACCTTACGACCGATGCGAATACGCAGCCCGCTACCTGGGATGCGGCAGAGACAGCCGCACTTCGTACCCGCCTGCGACAACAACAGCCGGTGCCCGCTCATCAATACGACTTTGTGGTAGTAGGAGGGGGAATAGCCGGAATGTGTGCTGCCGCATCTGCTGCCCGATTAGGTTGTAAGGTAGCACTAGTGAATGACCGTCCTATATTGGGCGGCAATAACTCGTCAGAGATTCGTGTACATCTCGGCGGTATCATCGAAATGGGGCCTAATCAGGGATTGGGTCGTATGATACGTGAGTTTGGCCATGAGCGTTCCGGCAATGCCCAACCGGGCGACTACTATGAAGACCGGAAGAAAGAAGACTTCATAGATGCCGAAAAGAACATTACCCTTTATGCTTCTCAGCGTGCGGTAGCCGTGAAGATGCAAGCAGACCACATTGCGTCAGTCACTATCCAGCACATCGAGACGGGCGAACAAACTGAACTTACTGCTCCTCTCTTTAGCGACTGCACAGGTGATGCTACCATAGGCTATTTAGCCGGTGCCGATTGGGCTATGGGACGTGAAGGCCGCGATGAATATGGCGAGAGCCTTGCTCCCGAGCAACCCGACTCATTGGTGATGGGGGCTTCTATACAATGGTATAGCAAGGATATGAAGAAGAAAACCTCATTTCCTCATTTTGAATATGGCGTGCGCTTTGACGCTGAAAACTGTGAGCCTGTAACCATGGGCGAGTGGAAATGGGAAACGGGTATGAACCGTAATCAAGTCAGCGAAGCTGAACGTGTACGCGACTATGGACTTTTGGTGATATATTCCAACTGGAGCTATCTGAAGAATCACTATAAAGACCATAAGAAGTACGCCAACCGTTCCCTCGACTGGGTGGCGTATGTTTCAGGCAAACGTGAATCACGCCGTCTCTTGGGCGACTACGTACTGTCACAGGACGATATAGACAAGAATGTGGCGCACGAGGATGCTTCGTTTACCACAACTTGGAGCATCGACCTTCACTTCCCCGACAGCGTGAACAGTGTCCGCTTTCCCGGCAATGAATTCAAGTCGGCTACGGTGCATCGTTGGATTCATCCTTATGCCGTTCCCTATCGCTGTCTCTATTCGCGTAATGTGGACAACCTCTTTATGGCAGGCCGCAATATGAGCTGCACCCATGTAGCTTTGGGTACGGTACGTGTGATGCGTACTACCGGCATGATGGGTGAAGTAGTAGGTATGGCAGCCGGACTCTGCCACAAGCATCGTGTAGAGCCGCGCGACATCTATCATCATCACCTGCCGGAACTGAAGCAACTTATGCAAGCGGGTCTGGGCAAACGCGATGTGCCCGATAACCAACGCTTCAACGAACCCAACAAATTGTTGGAAGTTCCGGGAGCTTACATCAAACCGTAGACAAACTATGAGCAAAAAAAATATTATCACGATATTTCTATCGGCAATATGTACCTTGCCGCTTTGGGGAGGACAACAGTATTACGCTTTTCTGAAAGGTGACACGCTACGTATGGGCAATAACTATATGGAACGCGTCATGCTGTGGAATAACGGTGCGCCTGTTACCATCAGCCTTACTGACAAGCAACACGGAAAAACCATTCCGGCACAGGGCAAACAACCCGATTTCTCGATTGTGAAAGGTATCCCTACGGATGCTACACTTACCGTGAACGAGATACCGACGAACGGCATCCACGCCAGTTATTTGCAGGCTACCGTGGCTTGCACTATCGGTTCGCTGAATATAGAGCGTCGCTATCGCATTTATGCAGACTGTCCCGCCATTGCTTGCGATACCTATCTGAAAGGGCAAGTGGAACTTTATCAGAATAAGGAGGATAACCGCTCTAACGCCGACCGCAAAAATATAGAGCACACGGCCGATATGGCTACGGGGGTGAAAACTCCCACGCTCGACAGGTTGCAACTATCCGGCAATCATTGGAGTGCCCGCACAATAGAGTTTTTCGACTACACCGATTGGAACGATAATCTGGTGGCCGGGCGTACCTGGCTTCCTTACCGTCGCAATACGTATCGTGGTAATTTGCTTTTTGCTCATGACGTAGTTACGCGTCAAGGCTTCTTTTTTTTGAAAGAGGCTCCTAGCAGCAGTACCCAATTACATTATCCGGGTTCTGACTTCGTGGCGGACTTTAGCGGTTTTATGGTAGTGGGGCTGGGCATTGCGTCTCATGATGTAAAGCCGGATAGCTGGACCCGCGTTTATGGATGCGTTACCGGCATCTATACCGGCGGCGAGCAAGAAGCGCTTACTGCCTTGCGCCTCTATCAGAAACAACTGCGCCATCATACCGCCGTACAGGATGAGATGATTATGCTCAATACCTGGGGCGACCGTAGCCAGGATGCCAAAATAGATGAGGCTTTCTGTCTGGCAGAACTGGATCGTGCCGCACGCATGGGCATCACGCTCTTTCAACTGGACGATGGCTGGCAGAGCGGAAAAAGCCCTAACTCGAAGACTGCCGGAGGTAGTTTTAAGGATATTTGGAAGAATACCGGTTACTGGACGCCCAGCCCCACGAAATTCCCTCATGGTCTGAAACCTATTGTAGAGAAAGGCAAGAAATTGGGTATTCGCATCGGATTATGGTTCAATCCCAGCATACAGAATGATTTTGCCGATTGGCAAAAAGATGCGCAAGCCATTATCGGACTTTATAAGAAGTACGGCATCTGCTGTTTTAAGATAGACGGCCTGCAGATACCTACCAAGACAGCCGAACAGAATCTGCGCCGACTGTTTGATACCGTGTTGGAGCAAACCAACTATGAAGTGATTTTCAACCTCGATGCCACTGCCGGTCGTCGCGGCGGGTATCACTATATGAACGAGTATGGCAACATCTTCTTGGAAAACCGCTATACCGATTGGGGCAACTATTACCCTTATCGCACCTTGCGCAACCTCTGGATGCTGTCCCGCTATGTACCGGCGGAGAAGATGCAGATAGAGTTCCTTAATAAATGGCGCAATGCCGACAAGTATGACGCTGCCGACCCTTTTGCCCCCGCCCGTTACAGTTTCGATTACCTCTTTGCTATCACCTTGGCGGCACAGCCGTTGGCTTGGATGGAGGCTTCGAACCTGCCCGAAGAGGCTTATATTACGGCATCTCTACTCAAGAAATACCAACCTTTGCAACTCCGGTTTCATCAAGGCGTCATACTGCCTATTGGTGAAGAACCTTCGGGACGTTCGTGGACAGGATTCCAATCGACCGTCTCCGGCACGCAAGGCTATCTTGTGGTTTACCGCGAAGATAATGAGCAAGCCAGGGGGACTATTGACACTTGGCTTCCTGAGGGTAAGAAAGTTACTTTTACTCCTGTGATGGGAAGTGGCAAGAAGTTTGCTGCAAAAGTCGTCGCACAGGGTAGAGTAAGTTTCGAGCTAAATGACAAGAACTCTTTTGCACTCTATCAATACGAAGTAAAACCATAAAAAGGCGGCTATCTGCATTTTACGCTAATCACGAATGATGTGTTAACTTCTGATTCGCAGAGTGTTATGATGTGTGGAGAGGAGCATTAATATCTCTGCTGTTGGATGTTAATAGTTGAGTTGTCAGGTATTAATAGTTGGGCGGATAGGTATTAATAGTTGAGACAATGGGTATTAATAGCTGATAAATGGAATATTAATATAGCAATGACAAATGAAATAAAATAGGGAACTATGATAAAAAGTGTACGTTTTCTTCTTTTCCTGATAGTATTTGTCTCCATGCAGATAGTTGCATGGGGGCAGCCACAGGAAAGACTGGTTCAAGTGCAGGTCACTCCCGACCACACCAATTGGCTGTATAAACCGGGAGAAAAAGTGAAATTCAAAGTAGTGGTATTGAAATGCAATATCCCGCAGGATAATCTGGAAGTGCGCTATGAGATTTCGGAAGACATGATGAAACCTCATCAGACAGGCAAACAGCCTTTGAAGAATGAAAAGCTTGAAATTAACGCAGGGACTATGAAAAAAGAAGGATTCCTGCGTTGCCGCGCTTTCGTCACTTGCCAAGGGCGTGAGTATGAAGGCGTGGCTACCGTCGGCTTCTCTCCTGAGAAATTACAACCGACCACTCCGTTGCCCGCCGACTTTCTGGAATTTTGGAAAAGCACCAAAGAAGCCGCAGAAAAGTGGGCACTGGAACCGATAATGACTTTACTGCCGGAAAGGTGCACAGATAAGGTGAACGTATATCATGTCTCCTTCGCGAACAATGACTATGCGTCCCGTATGTACGGCATCCTTTGTGTTCCGAAGGCTTCCGGGAAATATCCGGCGATTCTGAAAGTGCCGGGGGCAGGTATCCGTGCCTATAACGGAGAAGCCGAACGTGCCGGAAAAGGTTTTATCATTCTGGAAATCGGTATTCACGGCATTCCGGTCAACCTGACGGGAGATGTGTATCATCGGCTTTATAACGGAGCTTTGAAGAATTACCACTCGTTCAATATGGACAATCGGGACAAGTACTATTACAAACGGGTTTATACAGGCTGTGTGAGAGCCATTGATTTCATTTACACACTTCCCGAATTCAATGGTAATCTGGCGACCTTTGGAGGAAGCCAGGGCGGTGCGCTTTCCATTGTGATTGCCGGACTCGATGATCGTGTCAAGGGATTGGTTTCTTTCTATCCAGCCTTGTGTGATATGGCGGGTTATACCCACGGTCGTGCAGGCGGTTGGCCGCATATGTTGAAGGATGAGAAGAACCGGACACCGGAAAAGATTAAAACCGTTCAGTATTTTGATGTGGTGAATTTTGCCCGACAGGTCAAAGTTCCGGGATTCTATACTTTTGGTTATAATGATATGGTCTGTCCGCCTACCACCACTTACTCCGCTTACAACGTGATTAATGCTCCGAAAGAGCTGTTTGTAGCTGAGACGACCGCTCATTATGCCTATGCCGAACAGTGGAGCGCAGCCTGAAACTGGGTAATGAATTTCCTGAAAAATAAATCGAAATAGCACGGATTACACGGATTAACACTGTTGTTTTACCTATTCTATTCTAAAAACCATGAAATCCGTATAATCCGTGCCTGAACTTATTATATACACTAATTATAACAACATACTTAAATGAAAACAGGTGAGAAATTAAGTCTATGTCTATTGTTGCTAATCGTTTTTGCTGGAAGCGTTGCGGCACAGGAGCTGATAACGAATGTATATGGTCGCAACATCCATTCGCTGAATGGTAAATGGAATGCTATCATCGACCTGTACGACCAGGGGCAACGGATGAAAATCTATGAGAACCGGCAACCGGAAGGAAATATTGATTTCTACGAATACGCGTTTGAAGGCGGGTTGCGTCTTAATGTTCCGGGTGACTGGAACTCTCAATCGCCCGAATTGAAGTATTACGAAGGCACTGTATGGTATGCTCGTCACTTTGATGCCAAACGCTTGGCAGACAAACGCCAGTTCCTTTATTTCGGTGCTGTCAGCTATCGTTGCAAAGTCTACCTGAACGGAAAAGAGATAGCAGAGCACGAAGGCGGTTTTACTCCTTTTCAAGTGGAAGTGACAGACCTGTTGAAAGACGGTGACAACTTCCTGGCGGTAGAAGTGAACAACCGCCGTACCAAAGACGCCATTCCCGCTATGGCATTCGACTGGTGGAACTATGGCGGCATCACAAGAGATGTGCTGCTGGTGAAAACTCCCCGGACATTTATAGAAGATTATTTTATCCAACTGGATAAAAATGCTCCCGACCGGATAATTGCCCGTGTGCGTCTTTCTGATGAAAAGGCAGGTGAGAAAGTAACAGTTGCCATCCCCGAACTCAAAATCAACGCGGAGCTCACCACCGACGCGGAAGGAAAGGCGGAAACCGTATTGAATGCGAAGAAGCTGCAACGCTGGTCGCCGGAAGAACCGAAACTCTATGGCGTGACTGTATCTTCAAGTGCCGACCGCGTGGAAGAGCAAATAGGCTTCCGCAATATCACCGTGAAAGGAACTGATATTTACCTGAACGGGAAGCCGACATTTATGTGCTGTATCTCTTTCCACGAAGAAATCCCGCAACGTATGGGGCGTGCTTTCTCGGAAGCCGATGCAGCTATGTTGCTAAATGAAGCGAAAGCACTTGGTGTGAACATGATTCGCCTGGCTCATTATCCGCAGAATGAGTACACGGTACGCCTGGCGGAAAAGATGGGTTTCCTTCTCTGGCAGGAGATTCCTATTTGGCAAGGCATTGATTTTACAGACGATGATACCCGTAAGAAAGCGCAGAGGATGCTTTCTGAAATGATTAAGCGCGATCAAAACCGCTGCGCGGTAGGTTATTGGGGTGTTGCCAATGAAACACAGCCTTCCAAAGAACGGAATGAATTCCTTACTTCCCTGCTCGAAACGGGAAAACAGCTGGACACTACCCGCTTGTATGTTGCCGCTTTCGACCTTGTGCACTTCAATAGCGAAAAACAGCGTTTTGTAATGGAAGATTCTTTTACTTCCCAACTGGACGTCGTAGCTATCAATAAATATATGGGCTGGTATCATCCGTGGCCTGTGGAACCGAAAGACGCTATATGGGAAGTCGTGACGGACAAACCGTTGATTATCTCGGAATTTGGCGGCGAAGCATTGTACGGTCAGTCTGGTGATGAGAATGTAGTCAGCTCCTGGAGTGAGGAATATCAGGCACGTCTGTATAGGGATAATATCCGTATGTTCGACAATATCCCGAACCTGCGTGGTGTATCTCCCTGGATTCTGTTCGACTTCCGTTCGCCGTTCCGTTTCCACCCCACCAATCAGGATGGCTGGAACCGCAAAGGACTCATATCCGACCAGGGTATGCGTAAGAAAGCGTGGTATCTGATGAGAGATTATTACATGAAAAAGAGAAATAACCGATAAGTTTAGCTATATTTGAATGTGATGAAGCAATATAAGATTGTAGTGATTTGTATGTGCATACTGCTCCTTCTTGCCGGAGGAGTGTATGCGCAGCAAAAAACGGTCAGGATACTTGCTATCGGCAACAGTTTCTCCCAGGATGCCGTGGAGCAATATCTGCATGAACTTGCCGAAGCCGAAGGCATTTCAACCATAATCGGCAATATGTTTATCGGCGGTTGTTCTCTAGAACGTCATGTGAAAAATGCCCGTGACAATGCTCCTGCCTATGCCTACCGGAAAATCGGTACGGATGGAAAGAAACGGGAAAAGGGCAAGATGTCTTTGGAAGCGGTGCTGGCAGATGAAGACTGGGATTATGTCAGCCTGCAACAGGCAAGTCCTTTTTCGGGAATGTATGAGACGTATGAAGCCTCTCTTCCCGAGCTCATAGAATATGTAAAAGTACGTCTTCCAAAAAAAACAAAGCTGATGCTGCACCAAACCTGGGCGTATGCGTCTACTTCCAAGCATAGTGGATTTAAAAACTACAACTGCAATCAACTGACCATGTATCAGGCTATTGCCGATGCAGTGAAGAAGGCGGCTAAGGTGAATAAGATAAAGATTGTCATCCCTTCGGGCACTGCTATACAGAATGCCCGTACTTCTTTTATCGGCGACCATCTGAACAGGGACGGCTATCATCTGGATGTGAAGATTGGACGTTATACCGCTGCCTGTACCTGGTTCGAACGTATCTTCAAACACAATGTAGTCGGGAATCCTTATGCCCCGGAAGGGTTGGATGAGGCGAGGAAAGCTGTTGCTCAGAAAGCTGCCCATGCGGCAGTAAAACATCCGTATAAGGTAACCGAGCTGTCTATTACTAACTAACAATAGACATTGCCGCCCGTCTTGCAGCAGAATCCATGGCATTATCGATGACTTGATTCAAATGTAAATGCAGCACACCAAAGGCGATTTGATTGCTCGTGGTAACCCGATGGTGTACTGCATTTATTTTTCGTATATCGTATGGTTTACTCCATTAAGAACTGGCGTATGGGACAATGGCGTATACCCTCGTAGCTGTTTCCGCTGAATGTATCTTCTGTTACCACTATTTTGGGATAGTTGTCCTGTATCTTTAGCAGGTTTCCAAATTCTCTTTCTGCTGTCTTGTCGCTATCTATTTTTAAAGCGACCTGTATATATAGTTTTTCTCCATTCTTTTCTCCGATAAAGTCAATTTCCTTATCTCCGTAATAGCCAACCTTAATATCGTAACCTTTGTATAAAAGGTGGTTATACACTAGATTTTCCAATATTTTGGCTTTGTCTGTAATGCGATATCCGATGACAATGTTCCGGATTCCCATATTTTCGAAATAATATTTCTCTCCTATCTCAAATACGCGTTTCCCAATTAAATCATACCGCTCTACCCGGTGGATCAGGAAAGCATTGTTTAAATATTCCGTATAGCTTTGTATTTGGTTAACTGATATGGTGGTATGTTGTGATTTTAAATAATCACTGATATTCTTTGCCGAAAAGAGATTGCCTATGTTTTCGGATAAAAATTGAATCAGTTTCTCAAGGAACAAAGTATTGCGTAACTTGTATCTACTGACAACATCACGAAATACAATCGTGGAATATACACTCTTCAAATATTCATTGACCGTTTCATCTTCGAGAGGGAGATTTAATAAATAGGGAAGTCCGCCATAACGGCTATATAATTCGTAACTCGTTTCACTTTCAGTTAATCCGTGGAATTCAAGAAACTCAGAATAGGAGAGACTATATATTTTGAATTCGATATATCTGCCACTTAAATAAGTGGCGAGTTCTCCTGAAAGCATCTTGGCGTTACTACCTGTAATGTATATATCATTATCTTCATTGAGCAGGAGCGAACGGATGACTTTTTCAAACCCGGGAATATCTTGTATTTCATCGATAAAGATATAATTCTTAGCTTTTTCTTTGCTATGAGAAATGATGTACGAGTGTAAATCTTCTGCTGTTTGCAGAGAACTGAATGTAAAATCTTCAAGATTGACATAGATAATATTCGCATCCGGTTCTTTTGCTAAAATTTCTTCAATAAGCTGGTAAAGGAGGAAACTTTTGCCTACACGGCGTTGCCCTGTTAACACCTTGACTACAGATTTTTGCATAAAAGGTTTTATTCGGTCAATATAACCTTTTCTTTTTTTGAGGATTCGAGGGAAGTTCATACGCCTGAAAGTTTTAATTATACTTTAAACTCTTGCGAATATACGGAAAAGTTTTAATTATACTTCAAACTTTTATAGATTTAATGAGATGTTTTAATCATACTTCAAACTCAGTGAAATGATGTAGGAGGCTTGAGTAACTCAAGTACATGGCTCGGCTTGCTTCGGTGAATGGTACTGGAGCCTTTCGGCTGATGGGACTGTCAACCGTGAGGATGATAAAGCCGGATTTTGGAAATGTCCTTACCATAACGGGCGTATGTGTATGGAGATAATGGAGCGCTTTTGATTTCATTGCAGTCGTTTAGTTCCAACCCTGTTTGGAACTGTTTGTTTCTCGGCGTGAAACACTTTGTTTCCCTGCTTGAAACATTTCGTTTCTCGGTGAAAAAGAGTGTAGTTCGTTTTAATCTTTTATAAATCAGCGATTAAAAGTGTTTTTATAAAGATGCAGGTAACGATATAGTAGTGGAAGTTCAGCTACACATTGCATTGCTCTGCATAATTTCAAATATCTCTGTAACACAAAGGTAAGCAATGTTTTTGATGCTTCCAAGTTAATCATAGCATATTTATAGAAGGGTTGACAATTAATTGTCAGCCCTTTTTTTATCCGATATCCTCTGTCATTCTATCAGTCTCTTTTTTAAGAAGGAGAATTGCGTGTATTCCCCTTTCTATCCTGATGAAGAAAAAATATTCTGAAAATTCACATTGATACCAAGTGAGTTACAAGGAAAATGTGGGGCTGGCGGTTACCGTCAGCCCTATTTTTTCATGCCTAATTTTGAAAACTTTGCAACCGAAGAAAGAAAAATAACCCATTAGAACAAAGGAATATTGTATGGAAGAGAACAGAAATGATATTGAGATACTCAAAGCAATGATAAAGGACAACTTTGAGGAACAACGAAAACTGATTGCCAAGCTGGAAACGGCTCTGGAAGCAGTAACCAGTTTCAACGGTAAGCAAATGCTGGACAGCCGGGATATGCGCCTGATGCTGAAAGTATGCGACCGGACACTGATCCGCTGGCGTAATTCCGGGAAACTCCCATTTTTCAAACTCAGCGGCAAGATTTACTTCTGGGCTTCTGACGTATATAAATTCCTGAGAGAAGAATGTCTAAACGAAGATTTCATATCCGATTCTATTAACTCATAAATAAAAATTCACATGGAAAATCAAAGTAAAGTAATCGTCATAGAACGAAACAAATTCGCAGCACTCGTCAAATCACACCGCAAATGCCTCCAGATGCTGAACATCCTGACTTACATCTACACAGTTAAGGAAGTAAGCCTTACCCTGACCTTGCAGGAAATCTGTGAAGTCCTGCACATGACTCCCGAAGAAGTGGAGATACAGCGACAGAAAGGATATATCCGCTTCACGACACAGAAAGGGATGACCGTCTATGAAATCACGGACCTGCTCCGATTGGAAAATATGCTGGAGATGGGGAGCATCTATCGTAAGATCGACAAAAAAGTAATGAACCTCGAACCTCTAAATAATGAATAAACAATGAAAGAAGAAGAGCAAGACAAGAAACAGCGGAAGCGTCTGGTACACGCTTCCCTGTTTAGTGGATTCGGCGCCCCAGACCTGGCTGCCGAATGAATGGGATGGCAGAATGCCTTCCATTGCGAGATAGACGATTTTTGTAATACCATTCTAAATTACTGGTTTAAAGATGCGAAAAGTTATACAGATGTCACAACGACAGATTTCAGGGAATGGAGAGGAAAAATCAATGTCCTTACAGGAGGTTTTCCTTGTCAACCATTCTCCGTCGCAGGCCAAAGAAAGGGAGCGGATGATAACCGCTATCTCTGGCCTCACATGCTCAGGGCCATACATGAGATCAGGCCCGATTGGGTCATTGGTGAGAACGTTGCTGGCATCCTCACGATGGTACAGCCCGGTCAGGAGACTGAAGTGGGAAGTCAATCCACTCTATTCGGAGAGAGTGAGCCTGTATTTAAAAGACGACAGCAATATGTTGTTGAAACCATTTGCCGTGATCTTGAACGCGAAGGATATTCCGTCCAGCCGGTACTTATACCGGCTTGTTCCGTCGGTGCACCTCACAGACGGGATAGAGTTTGGTTTATTGCCCACCGTGACGGCACAGGACTACAAGCGCAGGGGGCCGGGCAGCAGGCAGCAGGGACTACCGGAGATAATCCATGGAATGCTTCTGCCAACGCCAGTGGCAACAGAGATACACCATGCCGAAAGAGTCAGGAAATGGAAATCGATGAATTTATCCTCACCCCATGCCCAGATAGCCGGAGAGAAGAATCCCAACGGCCTGACGGATTTTCTGGACTTTTACGGGATACTACCGGAACCGATACCGGACAATACTGAGCTGGAAAACACGGACGGG
This sequence comes from Bacteroides xylanisolvens, assembly GCF_018289135.1. NCBI lineage: Bacteria > Pseudomonadati > Bacteroidota > Bacteroidia > Bacteroidales > Bacteroidaceae > Bacteroides > Bacteroides xylanisolvens. The sequence continues at coordinate 4,140,840 of NZ_CP072216.1, read as the reverse complement.
AACAATCTGGAAGAATCGATCCTACAATGGCTGGCAGAAGGACAAGTGATGCCGACACCGACAGCGCGGGATTGGAAAGGCGCACCTTCACTGGAGAACCTGAAGAAACGGGGAAAGATACCACAGAAGAACAGCCTTCCGGATTTCTTCGCCCGGACTGGAAAGAGTTTCCAGCTGAATCCCCTGTTTGTAGCCGAGATGATGGGCTTCCCCCCCGACTGGACGGTATCTCCTTTTCTCGGTGAAGACAGGCATCCATTAAAGGATACGGGAACGCTATCGTCCCCCAGGTAGTCTACGAGATATTTAAAGCAATAGAAGAAACCTATAAATTAAACAGTCATGAATAAAGTATCAATATTTGAACATCCTGAGTTCGGACGCATCCGGACACTGGAAATTGACGGGAAAATATGGTTCTGCGCCTCAGATGTTGCCGCCGCACTTGGCTACTCCAATCCGAGAGATGCCGTCGTAAGACATTGTAAACCAATGGGCGTCGTGGTTTACGACACCCCTACACGCAGTGCCGTCCAGAAAATCAAGTACATCAGCGAAGGGAACGTATACCGGCTGATTGCCGGTAGCAAGCTGCCTTCCGCTGAGAAATTCGAAAGCTGGATATTTGATGAACTGGTTCCCGAAACACTAAAGAACGGTGGCTATCTTCTTAAGAAGAATGGCGAAACGGATAATGAACTGCTTGCGCGTGCCATATTGCTCGCACAGAACCGTATAAAAGAGCGAGACAGCCGTATTTCAGCATTGGAGAAGGAGAACAACTATGCTATCCTGAAACTCAAGCTACAGGCCCCAAAAGTTCAGTATTATGACAAAGTCCTCCAATCCCAAAGCACCTACACGACCACACAGATAGCGAAAGAATTGGGAATGACTGCCGGTATGCTGAACAAACGGCTTCGATGGGCAGGCATCCAGTTCCGTCAATCCGGTCAATGGCTGCTCAAAGCTCCTTATCAGAATCAAGGCTATACGGCAACCCGGACCCATGTATGGGAAAGCCGCACAGGAGAAACCGGCACGGCCATGTTGACCGTTTGGACGGAAAAGGGTCGGTTATTCATACATTATCTTTTTGAGGCTTATCTGGTATAGCCGGAATATAAGACTGGGATAAATAAAAAAGCTACTGAAACAAAAATTCAGTAGCTTTTTTATTGCTTTCAATTGATACTATCTCAACCGTGGTCCCGTTTTCTTCTTTTCTTTCACAGGCACAATCTCTTGTCGGGGTGCTTCTTGCGGCCTTATCCTTTCACTTACAGTCTCACTCTGAAGAAGCCTGTTTAAATACCGGAGGTCCTTCAGCAATTTCTGTTTGCATTCTATCTCCAGGGAATGGGCCATATTCGACATCGGGCTGGTACTTTTCTTGACAAGCGGACCGTTCAGGAGATCATCTTCTATATACAGGGTATAACGCTTCAAAATCCCTTCAATATCCTTCGGCGTTTCAGCGGCATCAATCGCCTCCTGAATGGCCTTATAATTCTTATCCATATAACAGGCCTTATACAAGTCATCGGCATGCCAGTCAAAGAAATGAAGATAGTTTTTTCCCAGTTGCTGGTTATACTCTTTTATATCGCTTTCCACAACCCCTTTCTTCTTGTCAAGATATTGCTGCAATTGTTCGATCCTTAAATCACTTTTATCCATTGTTGTCCGATTTATAGTTCCATGTCCGTTTCAGTTTTGCTCTGAAAGGATATATCCAGTTCTCTTTCCTGATGGAAATTATCCGCTATCACGAATTTAATCTCCGCATTCTTGCTGCTTCGGTTATGATAGAAGAGCGTGAATACCTGGCGGCAGGGATCGCTGTCATCCAACTCCGCTATCGAATCCAACGGTTGCATCTCCCGGTTCACCAGATAGACCTTCTTCTTGTCGTACACCTCGCCGCTGCCCTCCATCTGTATATAACCGATTTGATAGCCGGCTTCCTCATAGTTTCCGCTACGATTGAGTGTCAGACGAATCTCCACGGTTTCATCCGGGGAAATGGTCTTCTGGAGATACCAGGACGTTAGCGAGAAATCATAAGCCTGCTGTACTTCCAATTTATCATCACAGCCACCCAGCAGGCAAAGCAATGTGAGCATGATACCACTTATTATTAATTTCATCTTCATGATTTTACGTATTACTAAATGAATAATTTACTTGATTGAGTCCGTTGTCGGCTAACGCCTGATGCCCGTTTTTATCTTTCTTTCAGGCGGCTCTTCTCTCTTCTTTTCTGTTTTATTAGCCGTCTGTTGCAAATTCTCTTCGGGAGGCGTTTGCGCAAGGATATTCGCGAATTCCCGGTAATCCCTAACCAACTGCTGCATACACTCCAACTTCAGGAAATGGGCAACATTCGTTGTCCGGCTGGAACTGTTACAATCCACCTGACCGTTCAACAGTTTGCTCTCACAGTAAGCAATGTTGTCCTCAACAATATTCCGAACCGTATCCATGTCCTTTGCCCCGTCCACCGCCTGCCGGAGTATCTTATAACACCCGGACATAAAATGAGACTTATACAGGCTCTCCGCATTCCATTCGAAAAAGTGCAGGAAATTCCCATTCATCTTCTTGCTTTGTTCACGTATGTCCCGGTCTTCCCGGTTTATTTTCATATCCAGCCAATGAAGCATCTCATCCACGTTCCAATTGCCTTGTTCCATACTATTGCCGCTAATTAAAAATGTACTTGACACCGACAACTACCGCCGTGTGGAAATTCCCCACGGATGATCCGAAGAATATCCTCTGGCGGACATTGAAAAGAAAAACCAGCCTGTCGGAAAGGAACGCCTCCATCTCGAAAGCCGGGGCAAAACCATAAATGAAGCATCCGTCATTCTTTAAAGTCGCCCCGTCATAGAGCAGCTTGCAGTTCCAGTTGGTCGTCTCATAACCCGCCAGAGCGGAAAGACCGGCAGAGAAGAACACGTTCCTGCCACGGTCCGAGAAGAACGGCACGAAATAGCCTACCTCTCCGGTAAACTGCGCTTTGGGAATCGCAATGTCCTTGTAGGAATAGTGCTTCTTCACATAATCCGCCCCGAACAGCCAGCGGGAATGGTTCCGGTTATACCGGCTCAGAGCCACTCCGAGCTGAAAGTTACCACGCAGATGCTTCACATTCGAACCGAAGTCGTCCACACCGCCTAACATGAGCTGGATACCTTTCTGTCCCGGCAGGTAACGCTGGGCAAAGCATTCGCCTGCCGCAAAGGGCAGACAAATGCATAACATAATAAATAAAACTCTTTTCATGATTACTCACCGATTAATTCATTCACAATACGCGCATCCACCAGATCACTGTTCTCCATATAGAACCGCTGGTGACGGCCTCCCCCTTTCTCGTAAATTTCCACTTCCAGCAACTTGTCGTCAGGAATGACAATCTTCGGGAAGGCATACACGATACGTCCCGTGCTCTTTCCCACGATGCGTGTCAGGGCATTGAGCGTGCGTACCGGTTCAATATAAGTTTCCTGCCGGGCCGTCCTTTTGGCTATCTTCTTATCCACTATCTTAAACCGCACGAAATCCACATCGAAAGGCACATTGGAATTGTTCGTCAGGGAAACATGGAAGAATATCAGGTCCTTATGCACATAAATGCCCTTCAAAAGAGCCTGCATCCCGAACTGCCTGCACCCGATATGCTTCACGTCCCTGCGGTCCAGCCGGTGGATGGTGTACATCACGCTGGCAATGACCGTCGGATCTTCCTCGCCCAGTTCCGTGACACGGATGGAACTGCCTCCCTTCTTTTCTCCCTCGTCCGGGTTCATCCACTGGTCCATATTGATATTCAGCGTGGAAGGCTCCTCCTTATAAACCACATTGAAAGAAAAGAAAGAACCGTCTCCCGTAATCACGGAGAAGTTCGTCTCGCCCGGAAACTCCTTCACCGCCGCCTTGACACGCACCACATTCTCGACCCCGTCAGCTTTACCTGCGATGATATTGTTACTTCCCAGGTCCACGTAACGAACTTCAGTGGGAAAGAGGATATGCACCGTCTTTCCGAAAGTGACCTCTATCTTATAAGGAGTGATATGCTGGCCCGCCGTCAGAATCCTGACGGGATTTGCCGGTCTTTCTTCCTGTGCGAAACCGGATACCGAGGCCAGTACAGCCATCAATAATGCTATTACTATTTTCATTGTCTTATCTTTTTTATTAAAGTGAATAATCCGTTATTGTTTCTTTGTGACCAGCAGCACCTTATATCCGGCTTTCAGCGTCACCTTGACCGCACGGACCCGCCCGGCAATCAACCGCGTGCCGCCCTGCATGACTCCGCGCGTCAGGTCCATGACCACCTGCTGTCCGGCAGAACGTGCGAATGATACGCTGTTTCCCATGCTCTCGCTGACCGTCCCAGCCGCATCCTTTGCCGCATTGCGGGTTTCCGATCCGGGAACGAAAATCCCTTTTTGCCCGTCTATATCGTAAGTCGCCAACTGCACGGGGATGATATTTCCGGCATACTCGATGCTGCTGATCAGGATATCCAGACGCTCTCCCTGTATGACCGCCGCACCCGTTACCAGACTGTTCTCCGGAACGGTAATACTTCCTGCCTGCAGAGGTTGCAGCAACCGGAGTCTTACCCTGCCTCCCTGCTCAATGGTCTGGTTCTCCGAAATGCAGGCGGCGATGGTATTCGTCCCCATTTGGTAGCTGCTCCCGACAGCAGTATTAAAACCGTAATTCCTCTCGACAGTGAGCGAAGCGATAAAAGCGGAATCCGTAACAGGTCGTGAAAGGCCGGAAGTCGTCTGATACTCCGCCCGCTGAACCGGAACAACTTCCGTGGGTTCTTCTCCGACAGCTTTCTCCCGAACCGTATCCTTGTCAGGGTTCAGATACTTTGCCGCCATCCTGTAGGAACGCTCCATCAGTTCTTCACGGGTAGCCGCCTTGCTCTTTTCCTTTTCCGCCTCTTCCAGTTTTTTATTCAGTTCGTCCACTTTTCTTTCCAGATCGCCGCTTGCCGTCTCTTTGGGAGTTTCATAGAAATCATCCAACTGCCCGGAGATTTGCTCGTAGGTATTAACAGACTGTTGCAACCGGTCTCCGTCCTTTTCTTTTTCACCGGTATCGGATGATTTTCCATTATTCATCAATGTCCCGGCAAGCTGCTCCAGCGACTTCATCCGGCTTTCTTCCTCCACTTCCGCCTGCTGCTTCTCATAGGCGGCGGTCTTCTTATCAACCAGTTTGGCCGTGGTAGGCTCCGGCACGTTCACATTGAATCCTGAATTTCCGGGAGCTTCCGTCCCGTTTTCCTTGCCGGTGGGGGCAAATATTCAGTACATGACTCCCAGGAAGACCAGCACAAAGGCCGGAATCACAATGAACTTCCTTCTTTTTTCCATCTCTTCCGGTGTGAGCACCTTCTTCTCTTTTTCCGGTTCTTCCTTCAAGGCTCTGACGTTTTCCGGCTGTACCGCCGTTTCTTCTGCCGCTTCGGGCTTTTCCAAATCTTTATCTTCCATTACTCGTGGGTTTTAGGGTGATACATTATACTGTCTTTATCCGCCCGGTGGATGGAGTCCGCCGGATGGACAAACGGCAACTCCTTTTGTGTGCCGTGGGAGAGAAAACGCCCGAAAGCGCGTGTTACGGTGATAGCACATAGAACGGTACTGATAGCCAGCATGCCCACAAGCACTCCCTTACGCTCTTTTTCGGACAGCTCCTCGCAAACGTTCTTTAGCTTTTCGCTGATCTCTGTCTTTATCTTCCTGCTTTTCATTACCTTATTATATTAGCGTTCAACGGTCCTTATATCCCTGTTTTCCAAAATCTCAAAGCGTTCCGCCATGAAGCCTTGCGGATTATTATCCGACCTGACCGTACTCTGCAGGAAGCAACGGGTGACCAGGGAACGCTCGGTGATATTGCTGTTTCGGATAATCATCTGCCGGGCAAAGGTGGTGATCCGGTACGGATAGTTATCGAAATCACACTGCATGCTGTCCACCAGGACAGTCTGGTTGATATTGCCGCTGATCAGACGGTTATAATAGCCTTTCTCGTTCCAATCCCGGTAATAACTATAAAGACTCTTGTCCGCCAGATACATGGCCCGGTTGATATTGGATTCGATAGCGGCCTTATCGGGAGCCAGCGTAAAGAACAGTTCATGCATGCGGCGCACATGCTCGCGGGCCTCCACCGGACGGTTCAATGCCGCATCCTGGGATAACGCCACTATGAGTGACTTGCCCTGATCCAATACATATACCTTCTCCCGTTGCTGGTTGGCAAAGAGATAGGACCTTCAAATGGCATACGTAGTCAGCGAGGCGCAAATGCCCAGAAAGACCAACGTGAACAGACGGATCTGCCTGAACGAGGATTCGATGTTTTTTAAACTTTTAAATTCCATAATTTTATGTTTTTTCAATTTCTACTTTTTCAATAATACGGCACCGACGTTTCCCGTTGAAGCACCCGCCGCAGCACCGGCTACATTGGTCACCTTGGATGCCGTATTGTTGACATTCCGGTTATAGGAACTCATACCTCCCGCCTGGACAATCCAGTTCGAAACAGTCGGCACACAAAAATATCCGATAATGCCGATGACCATGAATATCAGATAGATGGCCGAGGAACCGTCTACGTCGATGATACTCATCGGATCGGCCATCAGGTTCATCTCTTCCTGCAGGATGAGCGTCTGTATCTTGGCAAGCATCGCCCCGAATAGGTCTGATACCGGCAGCCAGAGATAGACACTGATATAGCGTGCCAGCCATTGGATGAGCGTGTTCTGCAGCCCGTCAAAAACACTCAGGGCAAAGGCTATCGGCCCCAAAATGCTCAAGACTATCAAAAAGAAGGTACGGATCGTGTCGATGACCAGCGAGGCAGACTGGAAGAGAATCTCCAGCAATTTGCGCATGACCATCTGGACAATACCTTGCAGGGAGAAGGCATACGAAACCTCATACATGGTCTGCAAGGCCGTATGTTCCTCCTCACTCCAGCCCATGTTATCCAGTTCCGCATCCAGCTCCTCATTGTAAGCAAAGACACGTCCGGTCATCATCGTCTTAGCCATCATGTCCGCACGGAGCTTGTCCTTCTCCTGCTGGTACTTCTGCAAGTCGAAGGTCTGGTCACGGAGCAGCATTCCGGTTCCCTGAACGATGGGGCTAAAGATACCGTTGAGAGTTCCCAGCACCATCACGTCAAAGAAAAGGATACACATGCCCAGGACAAAAGGCCGTAACATCGAAAAGACATCGATGGGCTCCGCACGGGAGAGAGACTGCCAGACACGGTAAGCGATATAGAACAAAGCCCCTAATGCAGCGAGTGCCATCGCCATGTCCATCATCGGGTGGCAGAGTTTGGTCATCGTATCATAGAGATTCCGAAGAATCTGGTGCATATTTTCAAATGAAATGGATAATAATACCATAATTGATTCTTTTAAAATTGTAGACTACCAATAACGCTCATCCTTGCCGTACAGGTCGAATACCTGTTGCTGCTCGTTCTTCTCCTTGGCACGCAGGTAGGATACATGCAGGTTCTTGCGGGTGTAGTAGTTGGCCAATTCCTTGTAATGTGTCATTTCCCTGTATACCCGGTTCACCAGGTCGATGCGTTCCTTGTCGTTCATGGACATGCCGGTGGGGTTGATGATATTCTTCAGCTCTGCAATGCTGCGGCTGCTCTTCTTCATGATGGTGTTATAACCGGCAGCTATCGCATTCAGTTCCCGCTGGCTGAAATTCTTGTCGGTCAGCATCTTGCCGAAATTGTTTACATAAATTTCAGAAATGTCACTGAGCATCAGGACGGACTCTTTTACTTTCTCACTGCCGCTGATCAAGTCATTCACCTTACGCAGTTTATCATAATACTCACGCCCCTGTTCGAAAATCTTTGAGGTCTCTTTCCATGTGGAAAGTGCATTTTGAGCCGTTTCAGATGTTTCCACCATTTCATTGACACTGTTCACGATACCCTGGACGAGGTTGCCCGGATCGCTGACCACCCATTGTGCCTGCACGCTTGCCGGTACCATAAAGGGCGACAGGACAAACAACATGCTTAAAATTCTCTTTTTCATTGCTTCTTGATTTTAATCGTTTATTTTTTCTTTTTCTTCTCTTTAGCCAACACGCGGATCGCCTGCTCCATATTACCGCCCAGCTTCTCGGTCATTTGTGTGACTTCCAACTTTTCGGTTTCTTCTGTGGTATAGGTGAGATACTCCTCGACAGAGGTCTCTGTTGCATAGACAGCAGACTGGACACCACCCAGACCAATCCAAACTTCCTTATACTTCCTTGCCGGATCGTTAGCCTGATTGATAGACAGGATTTGTCCTTTTTCTTTGTCGGTCAATCCGAGCAGGGACTGTACGGAGTCAAACTTGTTAATATACTTTCGCTGATCCAGCAGAATCTTACAATCGGCATTGTTGATAATGGTGTCTTTGATAATGGGACTTGATACAATATCGTCCAGTTCTTGAGTGACGACAACGGCCTCACCAAAATACTTTCTAACCGTTTTGTGTAGGCTAAGCACCCAGCGCCTTATCATATTTCTATGGTAGGTTTCCAAATGCTCGCCCCCGAACCGGACTTACACCTCTCAGCGTATCCGGCTCTCCACTAATTTCAGTCTATCTTTCCGTCATGTATCTTCTTGTGACAACTCCTGCACACGGCAATCGTCTTGCGTTTACGGGCAATCATGTGTCGTTCCCAGCTTTCCTTTCCCTGCAAGTTCTTTAGTTTCCTTACATGGTGCATAACAAGGTCGTCTGTCGCTCCACATAATTCACACTCACGGGCTTTCAGCCTTTCAACAAGGCTTGTCCGCCCCGCAGTATAAATTGTTCGTGGCATAATGTCACATTCCGATTTATAGGTGGGCTTCTTTCGTTTGAAGCCACCGTCGTAAAAGTATCTTTCCTTTACACCAGTTTTAGTCATGTGCGTTACGATAAACCTACCGTTCTTACGATATTTCTTGTTTACCTTACGTGTTCGGCACTTATATTTGCCTGCAAACGTTTTGTACATGCTGTATTCCATGATGTACTTGAAATTATTCAAGGCATGGGCGCAGTTGTTGGCTATGGAGTAGTAATTATAGAACCCCACGATTTCCCGATTATAACTATCAAGGATTTCAAGGTCGTCATTGAATATCAGTCCCGATTTACATTTCGGTTTCCATATTTCCTTTCCGTTACGGTTTGTCAGTTCCAAGACTCCCCAATCGAAAAGTTTTTTACGGACTGTTTCCGTACTGACATTCAAGCAGACCCTTTTACCATAGGTTCTTCTCAATCTACCCCGTTTATCCCGTCTTTGGTCATTGGACTTTCTTACAGTGATTTCATATCCGAGAAACTTGGCCGGTCTTTCCGTGTGAGTGACAAGTGTCTTTTCATCGGACAGCTCCAATGCCAGTCTGTCAGCAAGGAAGTTTTTAATATCTTCTTTTATCTGTTGCGCATCCTGCTTGCTTCCGATAATTCCCACAAGAAAATCATCTGCATATCTTGCATATTTCATTCTTCTGTAATCGGCATCCATTTCTTCGCCGTTGGGATATTTAGCCCGTCCTTGTTCTATTGCTTTCAGTTCAAGGATTAGCTTTGTCCTTTGCCTTTCGTCTTTTACGAACTTCAATCTTCGCACAATACGTTTTCTTGCATTGCCAAAGTCCATACTTTCTCTACTGAATTTTCGTTTCTTCCCTTTGTCGAATTTGGCTGTGTATTCCTTTATATACTTATCCAGCTTGTCAAGGTATATATTAGCCAATATCGGGCTGATGATACCCCCTTGCGGTGTGCCACTGTAAGTATTGTGGAATTGCCAGTCTTCGATATATCCCGCTTTCATAAACTTGCGTATCAATCGGATGAAGCGTTCATCCGCAATACGCTCCAAGAGAATGTTTATCAATACATCATGGTTTATATTATCAAAGAAGCCTTTTATGTCTCCCTCCACAAACCATTTTGCACCATTAAACTCCTTTTGGATATGAGTTAATGCAGTATGGCAGCTTCGATTGGGACGGAAACCATGCGAGGTGTATTCAAAATTTCCCTCGTATATGGCTTCCAGTACCATTCTTACTACTTCTTGTATCAACTTGTCATTGAAAGTCGGCACGCCAAGAGGTCTTTTCTTACCGTTTTTCTTCGGTATGTACACCCTCTTTGACGGTTGGGGCTGGTACGTTTCATCTTTTAACGTATCAATCAACTTTTCAATTCGTTTCAGGCTCATGTTGTCAATGGTCTGACCGTCTGAACCTTTAGTCATGTTACCCTCTTTAGCGTAGATACGCTGATAGGCAACGTAGAACATTTCCTCATTGAACAAAATTCTGTAAAGACGTTCAAACTTATAGCTTGCATCCTTACTGTGTTCTGATAGACTGTTTAATACTCTTTCTGGACTTCTCATAATGTCTCTCACATTTTCCGTTAATTGTATTAATAATTAGCTGCTTCCCTTCGCCATGTACAAGGCGTTACCTTGCTCAAACTACTATGGAAGCTCCGTTACCACTCCGAATTTTCATAGGTCGAACCTAATAGCCTTTCGGCACTTCGGGATAGGTAATCCCCGTTTATTACATCGTAACTGTTGGCATGATAGATTGTCGGATACGACTTCCGTCCTTTACTCGCTTACTGCGGTTGTGTCGTGATAAGTTCTTGCTACCTTCATTCCTATACACTGAAGTAGTATCACGATATGGCGATTGATAGTTACCTTACGCCATAGCCTCAAGGGGGACCATTCGGACTATCGTTCAATCAATTCGGACTTTATCCTCATATCTATCTTTTCATCTCGCCATTCAGTCGCAGTTTGGTAACTAACTGACTTATGACTTTTCCGACATGCTACACTCCCTGCTCGGTTAAGTTTTCCCGAAACAGATAAGTCGGCTGATGATAGGTCATTTTCAAAGAACACTTTCCTAATCTCTTGCCAAAGAGATATTTACGATGCAACCTTTACGGGCGCACACAAAAACTTTATATAATCGGCCATGCCTTCCCGTGCGATAGCCTTCCAAGCTTCTTCCACAACTATCATCTTCCGAACCCCATGCAAACGTCTCATTTTGTTAATAAACGCCTCCATGATGATGACAGTCACGACCGGGAAAAGGATTTTGTGCTCCTTAATTTCGTCAATTTCAAATACCACAAAACGCTTGTTCAACAGGTCGAGCTGCTCATCCGAATTCAGCAGATAATCATATTCTCCACCACGGTAGTATGGAGCCAATACATTCAGAAAGTTAGTGAGATCGAAATCTTTCTCGCGGTAATGCTTCTCCTCCAGTATTCCACGGAACTCTCCCTGTACGAACTCGTAGAAAGTATTAAAAGAAGGAACCAGTTCATTGTCCTCCTTTATCTTTTCAAGGAACAGGTTAACCGCCATTGAAAGGGCTACTTCCTCGGCACGGGTAATGACTTCCGTATCCCTTTTCCAGAGTGACATGATCAGTGTTTTAATGGACTCTTTCTTCTCCAGGTCAAAGACCTTATCCTCGGTAAAGAATGGATTAAAAGCTATCGGGCGTTTTTCACTATAGGTATAATACACACCGTCCTCACCGTTTGTACGCTGATGGATCAGGTCGCATAAGCCCTTGTAACTGTTACCTATATCGATCAATATAATGTGGGTGCCCTGTTCCCAATATTGCCTGACGAGATGGTTCATAAAAAACGACTTGCCCGAACCGGATGGCCCGATGACCAGCTTGTTACGGTTGGTTGTAATACCGCGACGCATCGGCTCGTCCGAAATATCCAGATGCAGGGGCTTCCCGTTTGTCCGGTCTGCCATTTTGATACCGAAGGGCGACAGGGAATCCGCATAGTTCGTCTCTTCCGTGAAAAAGCAGACTCCCTGTTCGATGAAAGTAAAAAAGGACTCCTCCGAAGGGAAATCCCCCTCACCGCCGGGAATGCCCGCCCAATACAAGGCAGGCGCGTCAATGGTATTGTAACGGGGCTTGCATCCCATCAGGGCCAGGGCGGAACCGGTATCGTTCTTTATCACCTTGAGCTTCTCCCGGTTGTCCGACCATGCCATGACATTGCAATGGCAACGGATGGCGGTCAGCCCGAAAGAATGCGCCTCGTCCAGATACGCGTCAATCCACTGCTTGTTGAGCTGGTTGGCACGGCTGTACTTGGAAAGCGAGTGCATGTTACGTGCCGTCTTCTCAAAGCGTTGCAGGATTTCTGCCGAATCATCAATGAACAGGAACTGGTTATAGATATGGTCACAGGAGAGCATCAGCCCCACAGGAGCGGCAAAACTCAAACGGCAGTCGCTGCGGTCGGTGGAGTATTTCTCATAACGGGTATCCGTCTGGACGGAACCGGGAAGATCATCCACGTCGGAAAGCGTATGCACACAGAGGATATCATCCCCGATGCGCATCTCAGATGCGCTCATTTGTATATCCTTCAGTGTGGTCGTGTCCTGCTGCGAAAGAGAAAAATACTTTTCAATCAATCCGGCCTGCTGCGGTGTGCCGACAATCTCATCGGTGGTCAACCGTTCCAGACGGATAAAGACCGAGTCATTCAGGATGCGCTCGAACTGGTCGACACTCTCCAGAAAGCGGCTGACCGCATCCTTGTCCCGGACTTCCTTCGGAATGATATTCCCCCGGCAGAGGATGGAGAAATTGCTCCGGCTACGGCTGCGCTCCCTAGTCGTCTTAGTGATGAACAGGTAAGAAAAATGATTTAAATAAGGCCGTTCATTGAAATGCAGCTCGAAAGAACGATCCAGAAAGCTCATCCCGTCTTTATGCGTGTCGGCCCTGTAATTCTCTTTCAGGAACCAGTCCTGGCGGTGTACTATCGTATAGTTCGGCAGTACCTTGACTGCCTTTGTTCATGTGCCGTGCATGGATACATAATCTGCGGAAGTGACCGTGAACAGCTCCGGCAGAAAGACCTTGAAGCCGATGGTCACGTCCGCGTCTTTGGAGAGAATGCACCCTTCCTCCACGGACAGGATCGGAAACTTACTTTCCAGCGTTGCGGCTTTTAATATATTTCTCATGAATGCGTTTTTTAAATAAGGAAGATATACGTTTGCGATTGATGATATAGGACGGGTGGTACTTGACTGCGGCCAGCTTCATCAGGCCGTTGGGACCATACTTCTTGTTCAGGTGGAACACCCCGAAGATCAGAGAGAAAGCGGAGAGGACACCGAAACCGATACAGAACCACCGGTCAATACCTATCATATAGAAGATGACGAACAGCAGGAAAATGGCCAGCAAGCCCCCGACAAAGAAGTACAGGTATTGTGCCTGCAAGCCGTTGAATTCCACGTTGCGGCCGATTCCCTTGTTGATATTGTATTCCATAGTCTGCTATATTACAGGAAGAAGGAACGAAGGACTGTCGCCGCGACGATGAGGAAGACGCAGGCTCCAAACCAGCTCCCGGCGGTTTTACCTGTGTCGGGGTCGCCGCTGCTGAACTTCGAATATACCTTAATGGCACCTATCAGCCCCACAATAGCCCCTGCCGCATATATCAACTTGGTGGCGGGGTCAAAATAACCGGTAAGCATGGATGTAGCCTTTGTTATACCGGCACTTCCGTCCCCTTCGGCATAGGCACCCAAGGTGGAAACAGCTATTCATGCGATAAGCGCAACCGTCTTTTTAAAATGTCTTTTCATATGCAATCTAATTTTTTAGTGTGAATAAAAATCTTGTTTCAAACAATCCGCAGGAAGTTGCCCTCCTGCGGATTTGTCTCTTGCAACCACGATGTCTTTTTAGAATCAACCTGAGTCATAGTAACCAATCATAGGTACCTCCGTTTTTAAGGGGTTAATCACTCTTTTAATGTTCGCTCCGGTAAAGGGAAAGGATCAACCGGAATCATAGAAGCCTCTCATATCTCTATATCTTCTTTTCTAACAGGTTATACACTACGTCTCAAGAACTCGTCCTGCCCGGATCAACCGGAATCATAATACTGTCTCATATTCCTTACTTGTTCTATTTATTCGGGCACATGCTCCCTAATATCAAATTCCCGGAGAATGTCGTCCCTATTCTTTCCTGTCAATAAATGGGGCTCGCCCCGGTCCACATACAAGCGCATATAGCGTTTCAGTTTATCGCTGCTTCCCAGGACGCTCGCCTGCAGTACCCTTTCCATGTTCGTGCCTTCCAGCTTTTGGAAAGTCTGCCGGGCCTGTTCCTGTTCCGCTTCCGTAAGTTCGTCCGATGCCATTGCTTTCTCAATCATATCCATATCGTCAAAGGTGACACCGGTTGCCCGGTGGGGATTGCTCCGCTGTACGTATCCTGTAATCTCGTAGCGTTCGGGAATCTCCTCTTTTTCTTCACCGGAAGAAGGAGAGGCCTCCCGCATATAATCAATTTCAGGATAATTCAGTTTTTGAAAAGGAGCCGGGACTTCCGGGAATTTCGTATTCTTATCAAGGGGTTCGCGCACTCGGAGAACCGGCTCTGTTTTCTTTTCGGGAGTAAAGGTATCACTCTTTTCTATGCCTGATTCAGGCTGTCCGCTATTGTCATCTATTGTCAGTGATTGTCGTATTTGGTATCGGCTTTTGCCTATTATTTCCGTCTCGGATGAGGAAGCTGCCGGATGGATGGTGACAGGCGTAGCCCGACGTTCCTTCCTGTCCTTTCTGCCTCTCCATGTGAAAATGCTGCCTGTATGCACATACTTTTCAATACTCAGGTAAGAGGCATAAATGAACAGGATAATAAAAAGGTATTCCATGTCCTTATGATTTTAGTGATTGGTAATACTTCTCCAGCACGGCATTTATCAATCCGCCGTTCTCTTCGAAATGATGTGCCAGCACCTGGTTTACAAAACCGGCTACGGTCACTTCGCCACGTCCTACCGCCCATACCAGGGACGAGATGCGGCGATGCAGGCCGGCATCGATATGCAATGATTTACGGGATTTGGTTCTGACCGTATTCAGGAAGGACGCCCTGTAAGCGTCGATTTCCCCGGTGGTAAAGACCGGAGCTTCGCTACTCCCGGCAATCTCCTCTACCGTATCCTCCGGCTTCGGGGATGCACTCGTTGCAGGGGAGTCCGGTCGTATCGTCCCTTTCCTGGCGACAATATCCAATATGGCCTTCTCGTCAATGCTCCGGGGGTCAAATCTCTTTTTTCCGCTGTCCATAATTCCCCTTATTATAAGGTATGGGTGGTATCCAGATGTGTTACGGCACATAACTCATCTATCAGT
Source organism: Bacteroides xylanisolvens (assembly GCF_018289135.1). Taxonomy (NCBI): domain Bacteria; kingdom Pseudomonadati; phylum Bacteroidota; class Bacteroidia; order Bacteroidales; family Bacteroidaceae; genus Bacteroides; species Bacteroides xylanisolvens. The sequence continues at coordinate 4,125,505 of NZ_CP072216.1, read as the reverse complement.
TCACAGAGACCCGAACCTTTTATCTGGCGGTTGTCGGGAGGGAACAGTGTGGAACGGAAGATACTGTTCTTCAGGGAGCTCAACTCCTTGTTATAGCGTTTGGTATCCGGTATCCGTGACTCCAGCAGGTGTAACTCCGCTTTTTGTATGACACGGTTCCAGGACCCGTAGCTTTCTGTCCGTTCACGCTTGTCGACCATGTTCCAGAAAAGATAGATGCCTTTCAGGTTACAGTTGTGCCTGGCAATCAGTTCTTCCTCCACCACCTCGGCAAACTGGAGGGAACTCTGCATGACGACATTATCGGCCTTTAGGGGGATGAAAATGTAATCTATTGCGGAAATGGTATGGACAACCCCTTCGCTGCGGAGGGTTCCCGGAAGGTCGAACAGTACGACATCAAAGACGGCATCCTGCTCTTCGATGTAGCGGTACAGGTCTTCTATCGCTTTCTCCGGATTGCTTTTGATTACCGGATAGGAACGTTTCCGGATTTGTTCATGCTGCCGGTAGAGGGCCACTTTGAGAAAATCACTTTCCTGCACGCTTTCTATGTCCCGGTCACGCATCCGGGAGATGCTGTGCTGGGGGGAGTCGCAATCCACGACACCCACCTTCAAACCTTTCTGGTAGTGAAGGATACTGGCCACCAGAACTGTGAAGGCAGACTTTCCGACTCCTCCTTTCTGGCTGGCAAAGGCAATTAATAACGGTTCTTTTTTCATACGCTTTCTTTATATAATCAGATAAAAATATAATGCTGTAAAACTGTAATGCTTATAATTGTATATCGTTCTACACTGCAAAAGAAAGGAATGCCGGGAAAAGATGAAATACCCTGTCACGGATAGTCATGGATAGTCAGGAATTGACAGGAGGAAACGCCGTCAGGCAGACAGGAAAGGTTGCAATGAAAAAAGAAAAATCCCTGCCTCATCTTTGAAGCAGGGACTAATAATAAAGGAGCGATACCGGTTACCGGACGTAACCGGCGGCTTGCAAGTCCGTCAGGAAATGTTCAGGGGTATCGGTGGCAACTGACACGCCATGCAGCTCCCCGTAACGCCGGGCAAAGTTCTCCATATACTCCTGATCCGTGCAATCATAGTCGAACCGGCTCCCCTCACGGAGCAGCCGGACGAACTCTTCCGGGCTGGCGGCGGTTATCTGACCGCCATCCAGCAAATGATAAGTCTGTATCATACCGCTAACTTTTTAGTTCTAAGTTTAAAAAATAATTTCTGTTTCCCGTCCAGGAAGGGTAACTCCTCCAATGTCATCCGGCTGGGAAGGCTGGATCTTTTCGCAAAGGTAATTAATCCGTTCAAGAACCGGATCCAATTCTCCATCTTTGTGAAATTGGTCGTACCGGAATGCTGGCGGAACTCAACGGTCCGGTGCCTAGAATAAGCCTCAAAATTGACCTTGTGGTATCGGTCATTATTAAAGACCTCCCGCAGGCCGTCTATCGTCCTTACCGATTTGATTCTCTCGTCGGAAACACCGGAGAGGGTTTTGCAGTAGGTATTGTTCCGGCGTGTCCTTGGCATAAAGGCATCAATCAGGTGTTCGAGATGCTTGTAGGTCAAAGTCAGATTCTTCCAGGTGTCCAGATTGAAACCAGCCGCATCCATATGGACATGGAACCCGCAACTGTCATTCACTTTTGCATTACAGATGTCAAGCACCCAGCATACCGTTTCCAGCTCTTTCAGGCCATTCTCACCCACCAGTATCGGGCTGACCAGCTCGAAAGTATTATTTCCCTGCAGGCTGCTGTCCGTCACCAGCTTCCAATGATCCCTGGTCGTGTGGTTATAACCCTCAACGGCAACATGGATACCGGCCTCCCTCAATTCGCGTGCCAGTCTTTCCATATTACAGTTATAGGCTTCAATCTCAATACCGAACTTGTGGGTGAAGGTGTAATCCATCAGGGTGGTTGCTGCCCTGTTCAGCAAGACTCCACCTTCTCTTTCAAGCATTTTCTTCTCAACATTATATACAAAACCATAGTTGCCACGTGTCACCAAATCGGCAATTTCCCTGCGCATCAGGCCCAGACGGAGCAGCTGCTCAATCTTGCTCGTCTTGGTGGTACTCTGTTCTAAGATATTTCTAACTTGTTCGTTCATAGCTTTTTATCCTTTATTATTATACCACTAAGGTAGCATAATAAACCCACATGTCATAGTATTAGAAGCCTTATTGTCAGACTGTTAGCTTAGTTTAGCTAAGGCTAAATACCCTTATTTTATGTATCCGATTATAACATTGCAGCAATCTACAAGGACAGCAATACAGCAATCTACAGTTCAGGGAACCTGTCTTTTTTTCTCATCGTTTCCCCGGTTAGGGAGATTAGATAATTATGCTTATTTTTGTGCATTGAAAACTTAACCCGTAACGAATAGATTATGATGAAATACCTGATTGTGTCCGACATACATGGCTCGTTACCGGCACTGGAACAAGTGCTGGCATTTTACAGGGAGCAGCAATGCGGAATGCTTTGTATTTTGGGAGATATCCTGAATTATGGTCCCCGGAACGGGATACCTCAAGGACTTGACCCGAAAGGGATCGCAGAACGTCTCAATGCGATGGCCGGTGAGATTGTCGCCATCCGTGGAAACTGTGATTCGGAGGTGGACCAGATGCTGCTGGACTTTCCCATCCTGTCCGATTACACCCTGTTGGTGGATAATGGAAAACGTTTCTTTCTCACCCACGGACATATCTACAATGAGGACAGACTGCCGAAGGGAAGGTTCGATTGTCTTTTTTATGGTCACACCCACCGGTGGAAACTTGAACGGACTGAGCATACAGCGGTCTGCAATACCGGCTCCATCACTTTCCCGAAGGATGGAAACGTGCCGACATTTGCTATTTACTGTGACGGTACGGTATCCGTTCACCGGCTGGACGGCAGCAGGCTCAAGGAACTTTCTCTCTGATGGGGAATGTATAATAACAGCCTATTATAATTGTAGCCTTTTATAATTGCTTATCCATTATACAAATATAGCAATATCCAAAACGCCAATTATTCAGTTGTCACTGTGTAACATTCCAAGAGACTACAGATATAATAGTATTCGGATTATCCGATTATCAAAATATTCAGTTCTCTGAATATTCAATTATCACGAAAAAGAAGCCATCTGATGTGTCGGATAATCGTAGAATGCTCTACTATTACAGGAAGCTACAGCCTATTCCGCCTCCGGAATATTGGTAAAAAACGCCAACTTTCCTGAAGAAGCAGACCGAAATCGGGAGAGGTTGCCATCGGGAGGGAGGCACCAGTCGGGGCAATCTACAGTTCTACTTAAAAACGTTGTCCCCGTAGAGGGGACAGCAAGTTGTGTTTTCGTTAAACGAAAACCATACGGTTTAACGGCGAAAGCCATTAAACCGTCAGTAATAAAGTTCCGAAGATCGCTTTTCAAATAATAATAAAGCTATTGATATATTTCACTTCTATCATCCGTGCTAGGTATTTATATCTCCAATAATATTTTCTTTAATTGATGCAGAACATCATTATACTTACACAGCGGATAGAGAACAAGAAAAGATACCATTTTATGGAAGATACAATATATGTATCTGAGGAATATTGATAAATGTTTATCCTTTAACAAATACAAGAACAATAACTCAAATAATAAATTCTGCGATATTCATACATTATAAAACATCTATTCATGTAAGATCCGAAATCTAAATTAAATAGTAAAATCCTTATATAGACAGTTAGTAATCACACAAATTCAAAACAACATTATCAAAGCAGAGCTTAGGTAAACTAATTTTCCAGAGCCTTTATTTATACTTTCCGCCTGATAATTCCTCCTCTTTGCATGTTTTTTCTAAGATTCGGTCTTCACACATTTCATTTTCCTTTCAGATATTTCCATAAAGTAAATTCCTTACTTTAAACCTTTAAAGCATTGTGATAAAATTGAAGTGGCATTATAACAAAAGAACATATTTTTACCAGAAACATTGCCCATTAGCCAATGTATTGAAATGAAGGGAAATTAAAAACAAATAAAATCTATATAAATATTAATTATCAATGTGTTATTAAGTAATGATGATTTCTGTTGTATTCCTTAAAATCTTTATTATTCGCCGTTTTTGTTACCTAAAACGATACTTATATTCGGATTATTTGTCACCTTTGTATATGGATATAAATCATTGATATACAATGGGAAGGAAAAAGAAATCATTAATAGAGAAATCTCCGTTCAAGTTACGTCACCGTAAACTGGCGGACGGACGTTTATCCCTGTTTCTTGACCGTAGCGTAGACGGCGGGCATGAGTACGAGTTTCTGCAACTCTATCTCATGCCGGAAACATCTGCCAAAGCAAGGCGGCAAAATGCGCAGACACTTCGCAAGGCGGAAGATATTCAGCGAGAACGGACAGAAGCCCTGCTCAATGCGAAGGTGGAAACAGTACCGGAAAGCAAATCTTCCGATATGCTGCTGTCCGACTGGATGGCCATTGTCCGCAAGAACCACGAACACCGGGGAGCACGCGACCTGAACGGAATCGACAACGCCCGCAAGAACCTGCTGAAATTCCGTGCAGATGTCAGGCTCTGTGATGTGGACAGACAATTCTATCTTGATTATATCGACTGGCTTCGCTCTTCCTGCAAGACCGCATGGGGAAAACAGGTTACTCCCAAGACGGCTCATTCCTATTATACCACTTTGCGTACCGCTTTGAACGAGGCTGTGCGTGAGAGACTGATTGAATCAAATCCTTGGTACAAACTGTGGAGATGACCGAGAAAATCAAAGTTCCCGAAAGCAAACGGGATTTTCTGACCATCGAGGAGATAAAGAAAATGATAGCCACGCCATTCTTTAACGAGCAGGTACGGCGAGCATACCTGTTTTCCTGTTTTTGCGGACTTCGTATCAGTGACATACGGAAATTGCGTTGGCGTGACATCTCCACATCAGACGGGCAATGGCTCGTGTCTGTAGTAATGACAAAGACCACAAATCCCGTTTATATCCCCCTTTCGTCCCAAGCGGTAAAATGGTTGCCGAAACATAATGGCTGCACGCCGGATGATCTTGTCTTTGGAGGGCTGCCCAATGCAAGCAATCTCTGCATCAGTCTCAAGAACTGGGCTGATAAGTCAGGTGTAAAGAAGAACGTGACATTCCACACGAGAAGACATAAAGGATTTCCTTTCTTGCTAAAATTCAATAGCTTACAAAATATCTCGGCTTAATAGGTAACGATTTAGAAACCAGCGAAATTCTGTGTTTTACCTCGTTTTGCAGTAATTCAAAAGAACGCTTTTCCTAAATGCAAAGGTAATATTATTTTTTGAATAACAAACCTTTGCAGATAGTCAAATTCAACAAAATCGGCTATGGTTGCCTGAATTTATATTTCAATCCATATTCTTCAAGTTTGCCATATAGAGTTGTTCTGCTTATTCCAAGCAGTTCGACGGCGGCACTCCGGTTGCCGTTTGTCTGTTTTAACGCACGCAATATCCGCTCCTTATCCTCCGCGTCATTGCGCAGGGCGAAGCTGACAGGTGAGGTCAGTTTCGTCACGGCAAGTTCCAGATGCTCTTTCGTGACCACACCTTCCTGCGCCTGTAATACGGCTCCCATTATCTTCTGCCGAAGCTCACGCACGTTGCCCGGCCATGTGTATATCAGTAATGCTCTCCGGAGTCTCCTGAACCTTAAAATTGACGCAAACCTCCATGACATCATCCGCATCCGGTTTTATGTTGCTCATCTGCATCTGGAGATTGGCTCTGTGCGGACTGGATAACAGCAAGTTGTTTTCCGGGATCTGTGATTCCACGCTTCCGACTTTCGCCTTGAACTTTATCTGCACATTATCCATTGCAAGATAATGATGGGATATCAAGGCTATAAGTGGAATATCAATAGTCTTGTCTCCAACCATGATTTTTTTTGATTGGAACGTATTTGCGTTATTTGCATTTGTTCCTTCAAAAAGTCTGGTCAGATTTTGTATCTGATGATTCTGTAATGTATCTTGTGCACAGTTTACGGCGTACTGCAAACCATTCATAATATCAGAGAATGAATTGGTTTGAACACTGTCCGGCTCATCGTCATTATTTTTCTTGCCTCTGTGAAAAAGTCCCATGTTTTTAATTTAATTACTTGATTTGTTGTCTTTAATGAGCACCAATTTTGACAATGTCTGGCTTACAGCTTCCATATTTACACTGGAGTCTATATTATTATTGACAATGCCTTGATGCCAAAACCAATATGGTGGATTCTCCGTGTGTTCCATCACGTCCTCCTTTCTTTATTGGGGTTATACTTCGGTTCTTTCCGTTGCGGGCGGAACTTTTTCCGCCCGACGGCTTACTGCTTCCTCAAGGTGGGCAATGCTCCGGTAAGTTCGTAACGCCACTCTGAACCTGCGTTCTGCAAGGCGGTGTTCATGGCATCAACGGCTTTCTGCCAGGTAACGTCAGTGCCGTCCACCTTCGTGGCTTTGGTGCTTTTCTTATTGTAGCCGATACCTTGTTCATGATTGTTCTTCCAATAGCAGGTGGTCACGGTGGTATAGTTATCTCCCAAAAAGCCGCCGATATGTACATTGCCAGTGCTACTACCTGTACTGGTTACGTTGCCAATGGCATAGCAGCAAGCATCGCATTAAAGCAGCAGGCTGTATATTGCCTGTTTCACATAATCTCGATATACCTAAGGAACTCGGCTTGCGGCACCGTGCAGCAATGGGCATCTCACAAGTGTCAGATGCCCATGCCATCATCATGTCCGAAGAGACAGGTGCTATTTCAGTTGCTTATAAAGGGCAGTTCCACCTGAAACTGAGTGCCGAAGAACTGGAGAGCCTTTATTGCTTTTTGCATTTGCCTTTCAGCCATTCAGTACGCTCTGCATCCTGTTCAGGATATGTCCAGTGGCCGGTCTCAAGGTAAAGATGCAAACTCTTCACTCCCGGAATGACATTATAGGCCGAATACATGGAAGTCGGCGAACAAGTCGTATCATTGTATCCCCAGCTGTACCACCCCGGAGCGTTCACCCTGCGGGCAAAGTTCACGACATCGAAGTAGGCAAGTGTTTCCACTTCGTTTGCCACAGGCTGTGCATGACGGAAGTAATGCGGCCAGCCTCCCGCACGTTTGTGCAGATCCCCGGCATAATCGCACAAAGCCGGATAGAAAGCAGCCAGAAACTTAATGCGCTTATCCAAAGCGGCAGTGACAATGGACAAGGCACCTCCCTGGCTTCCACCGGTCACGCCGACCGTATTCCCGTCAAACTCCGGCAGAGTATAGATGAAGTCCACAGCCCGCACGCAACCGAGATAGACCCGCTTGTAGTAATGTGTATCACGGTTATTCTTGCTCATCGCGAAATAGCCCCTCAACGCTCCCGAAGAGAGACTGTTATAGACCTCCTGAGGCAATGTCACAGGGATGCCGTGTATTCCTATTTCCAATGTGATGATATTCTCTCCGAAATTGCCGCCCCAGTAAGGGCGTATGCCGGCTCCGGGCACCTGAAGGATTGCCGGATACTTGCCCGGTTTCTTCGGGACGGTCAGGATGCCGTATATACGTGAACCGTAACGTTCGTTCTGGAAACTGACATGATAGACATTCTGTGTGGAAGTGCATCTTTCCGGCAACAGAGTCATCTTAGGGTAAAGCGGTTGCTTGCGGGCTTCGGCAATCGCATCGGTCCAAAAGGTATCAAAATCCTCAGGATTGGCTGTTGTCGGGCGAATCTCCGTCTCATCCACCCCGACTGTGGCCATTCCCTCATACCATCGTCCGTCCACCTTTGCCGTCACTTTGCAGCGCAGGAATCCCGGCCTGTCCATCTTCGCCTTCAGCACCGTCTCCCCGCTTTTCAAACGGACATCCTTCTTCACTACCGTCGGGTAGCATTCCGGGCCTAACTCATAGTCCACGACAACATCCTTCAACAGGTTCTCGTTTTTGAAGACCTGTACCTTAAACTTCACCTCCTCATCTGCCTTGCACTTCCAATCCGTGCAATTCGGTGAGACAAGCACATTCACTAACCTTCGGGACAATTGCGCCGACACTTGTTCGCAAATGACCGACATTCCCAAAAGCAAACACAAGAAAAACAACTTCTTTTTCATAAATAAGTAGATATCATAATTTGTTTATATTATAAAAGTAACCAAGCCACCAGGAGAAGTCGACGGAAGTTGCAAACAGTAAACTCAGCACTTTCAAATTAATATAATGCATAGTTATTATAGTCAAGAAGTCCCAAGTAACGGTCAGTTGACTTGCTCTATTTTAAGCACACGACTTGCATATTCTTCTTTCCACATAGGAATTTCCACACCCTGTCCCATTAGGAATTTACCGCTAAAAGTTTTTCCCTCTGCCAAAATTGACTTGCTGTTTTCAGCGGCATTCAGTTCTGTGATGCGATAGTTTGCATCGGGATTTAATCCATCCATTCTGAATGTCGGAATAGGTTGGGCTACAAAATGCTTAAGTTTATAAGCAAAAAATACAGCTTCGCTTTTATCCTCCGAGCAATACATCAGCGATGAAACCCCTTGGTCAGAATAAGGAGAAATCAGCCGGTATAAATCGCCAAACTGCACCAAAGGACGGATTTGCTTGTATGTTTCAATGGCTTTACGCGAAAAAGTCCTTTCACTCTCGCTCATGTCTTTGGGCTGCATTTCCATTCCTAAACGGGCGGACATTGCCACATCGAAGCGAAATTTGAGAGGAATGCTCCGTCCCGTCTGATGGTTTGGCGATGCGCTGACGTGTGATCCCATGGCAATAGCCGGGAAGAAATAAGAATTACCCCATTGCATATAGATACGTTGTAGGGCATCAGTGTTGTCGCTCGTCCAATATTCATCAAAATAAGGAAGAAGACCGTAGTTGACCCGTCCTCCGCCACTGGCACAGTCTTGCATCACCAAATCCGGGTATTTGCTGCGGATGCGTTCCAAGACGTTCCTCAATCCCTTGTGGTAAGCGATGTAAAGGTGCGATTGCTCTTTATCAGACAAGTAGTATGAACCGAAACTGCTAAGTGGGGTGTTCATATCCCATTTGATATAGGATAGTTGCGGGAATTCCGTTTTCAGGTTGTCTACCACTCCGAATACAAAATTCTGGACATCGGGATTCGATAAATCCAGTATGAGTTGGGTTCCCCCCCGTCCGTATTCCGGCGTTCGGCCTTCAGGACAGATAATCCAGTCCGGGTGCTTTTCAAATAACTCACTGGTTGTGTTCACACACTCCGGCTCAATCCAAATACCGAATTTAATATTGTTTCTCTTAGCCTCTTCCAGTAACGGAGCAATCCCATTGGGTAGCTTTTCGCGATCCACTATCCAATCGCCCAATGCGGCATTGTCTTCATTGCGCTTGTACTTGTTTCCAAACCATCCGTCGTCCATCACAAACAGTTCACCGCCCAATGCAGCAATATCACGTATCATGCCCTTCATCTTTCCTTCGTCCACATTCAGGTAGACACCTTCCCAACTATTTAGCAAGATGTCTCTCAGCTGGTTTCCATGAGCCAAGTGTGTGTCACGTCCCCAACGGTGGAAAGTACGACTCGCTCCACCTATGCCTTGCGTACTATAAGTAACAGCCAATTCCGGCGTGATGAATATTTCTTGGGGCTTTAATGTATAATCTGCATTCTCATTGTCAATGCCTGCAAAAAAATCGTATTCGTGAGGTTTCACGCAATCAATACGCAATTGGTAATTCCCAGACCAGCATAACGCGGCTCCAATGACACGCCCGTTTTTTTCGTGCGCTTTTCCGTCCAACGAGATCATCACTTCCGCATGGGAGAGGTGTGCATTACGCACGCCATCGCGATTTTTGATTACTTTCATGCCTGTGGTCAAAGGCTCGTCTTGTACAATACCTTCATTGCCCCAATTGCCATACAAGTGTGACAACCATGCATCACTGCTTTTAAAGGGCAGGTGTGCAGAATCCATTCGCTTCAGTACGACCGGTTTCTTCCACCCGTGCGACAGTTCACTCCACATTTCAATGACATCATTCTTCTTGTATGCCTTGTATTTGAGTTCTACTTGAAAAGGATGCTTTTTATCTTTCAAAACAAATGTCACAAGCTCATAATCTTTTTCATCGATCCGTTGGCAGCTTTTGAGTACCAATTGCAGAGCCAGTTCACCATTGGGGTGAAGCACAGACAATGCCGATTCCGGATTGTATCCGAAGCCAAATGCGGGATAGGCTTGCGAGTGCAGGTCTCCCCCGGAATTACCTACTTGTGTCACTTCGCTATCCGTTAGTCTTTCGCCATAATAGGCAATGGTCAGTCCGGCTTCCTTTTCACCTTCCAAAACCAAGGAGGTATTAGGCGTGGAAATCAAAAAACTTTCGGCAAAGGCGCAACAGGGCATCAATGCCATCACTGTAAGGATACTTTTTATCTTGCTCATTTTCTTTTATTTTTATTTCAAATTTTAATAAGTGTTCTTATCACCTGATACTATAAGATAATGGCATCAGGATCTTTCTTTCCTTGTATTATTTTAGGCTTCTCCATCAACTTCCCACCCTCATTATAGTGTTGGTTGTTGGACTTGTTTTTGTCTCCTACACCTTCCTGCATCAAGACTTTCAAATCATTGAGATGACGTTGGTAGATGCCGCGCGGTGTTTCTCCGAACCGCTTGCATAATGATGCCGCCATGCCTACCACTTCACCCATCATGCCTGTGGTACGCATTACACGGACAGTGCCAAGTGCCACGTGTGTGACACTGATGTTCCGTCCGGCCATAAACAGGTTGTTGACATTACGCGAATAAAGGCAACGGTATGGTACTGCATAAGGATAAATCAAGATGTGTGTGGTAACGGCCTTGAATTCCTGTCCCGGGAATTTCCGACTGTTATCAGGATCTTCACGATGCAGGTCTATGCTCCAAGTGGTGGTGAAAGAAGCATCTTCATGGAACGTATTCTTTAGCAGATCATCTTCTTTCAGCACGTAATCGCCCATCAACCGCCGCGATTCCCGCTTTCCTGCAATATAGGCAACCCATCCGAGACGACGGTTCCGATATTCCCCATTCTCTTTCAGATGGTTTTTCAGGAAACTCCAGTTGGAATAGACCACCAGCATCCCATAGTCCCTGATGCGTTCAAAGTTTGTTATTGGGTTCTGCTGCATACCTGTCTCCCAAGTCCATTCACCCATCTTCACCCGTTCGGCATTATGCTCGTCGAACTTGATACCATAGCTAAACTCGGGAAAGGTGCTGGGCTGCTGCTCTTCTACCGAATACCACTGCACAGAACTGCCCAATACCTTTTGGTCGGCTTTTTCCGGTGCCAGTTCTTCGCCGAACTCATTACGTGCCTCACGTCCCATGCGCCAGTCTGCACCGGCCAAATAGCCTATGCTTCCATCACCCGTACAATCGGCAAAAAGAGGTGCTTCGAAGCGCAGCTCTTTACCTGTTTCAATGTGCTTGGCCGTTACGTTCCGGATACATTTCCCTTCCATGCCAACCGCAATGCCCCGGTAGTTCAGGAAGAGGTCTATGTTCTTCTCTTTCCGGATTATTTCCATTTTCTTGTCGTCCTCATAATTCCCGGCAGGCTGTGCATTGCCCGGTTTGGACGGGCCGAACTCCTTTTGCAGTCCTCCCAATGCCGGATAAGGTTCGTTCTCGATGCGTCCTCCCAAGTGTACACGTATTTCGGAGCTGTTATTGCCACCCAATACCGGACGGTCGTTAATGAGTGCCACCTTGCACCCCAAACGGGCTGCGGAAAGGGCTGCACTCATGCCGGCCACTCCTCCACCCACTACTACAAAGTCGTACTTCCCGGCCAAAGGCGGAGTGTCGGGCAGCTGCAGCACCCGATGCCGGAAAACAGCGAGTTCCTCCCCGTCCGACGGGGGTAACTCTCCTTTCCTGGTAGTAAAGTAGAGGGCATCACACCGGCCATCAAAGCCTGTCAGATCGTGCAGTGCAAGAGTCACCTCTTTTGCTTCGACCGTAACCTTTCCTGCCTCCTGCCACATCCAGCAGCTGCCGGTATCGCCCAAAGTGGTTTCCAGCCTCCTTCCATCTACCGATAAGCGGAATTTCCCGGGTCCTCTTACCGCACTCCAAGGTGATGTCCAGTTGTAAGTGCGCACGTAGGCATAATAAGTTCCTGCCATAGGAAAGCGGACTTTTGTCCGTGCATCCTTCACCCGCACTCCCATGCCGTGTGCCAACAGATAGGGAGACCCCATCTGATCCATAAACTGCTGATCTACTTTCCATCCGCCCTTATTGTCGAAGTTCTCGGCTTCCACGAATACCTGTGCACCCTGCGCCGATGAAACAGCTACCTGAGGCTGTGCGGACAGCGTGCCCGTTCCTAATAAAAGAGCTATTGCCACTATATGTTTTCTGTTCATGAATTTTCTGTCAAGTTTGGTTTGCCATTTTACTTTACTTCTATTTTAATTTGTTCTTTCCCTACGGAGATGACATATTCTCCGGATTCGACGAACCGCTTTCCGCTGCCGTCAACATAGCCCAAATCGCGCAGAGGATCTATGTGGAAATGGAATTTCCTTGTCTCACCCGCTTTGATCAACTGCTTTTCAAAATACTTCAATTCTTTCAGCGGGCGGGTAATGGAGCAATAGGGATCGGACACGTACCAGTGCACAGTTTCCGTACCATCATACTGGCCGGTATTGGTTACCTCCACCCCTACGGTAACGGTTCCGTCCTTACCTATGGTCGTAGCCGTTGCACGTGGAGTGCCATATTCGAATGTCGTATAGCTCAGTCCGTATCCGAACGAGTAGAGCGGATTGCTGGTAATGTCCTGATAGAAGCCCTGATGTCGGCGTGCACTGCCCCTGCGGTTATAGTAGACGGGAATCTGCCCCGTGGAGTATGGAAAGGTCATCGCCAGCTTGCCCGATGGATTGATGCGCCCGGTGAGGATACCTGCTACAGGCCGTCCTCCTGCTATTCCCGGCTGCCAGATTTCGAGGATGGCATCGCACAGCGGCTCGATGCGGCACAGCTCCAGCGGCCTGCCGTTCGAGAGCAACAATACTATCGGCTTGCCAGTCTTTTGCATCTCCTCTGCCAGCCGTTCTTGTATGTTGGGCAGGGCGATGGTGGAACGCGAGGCGTTCTCTCCGCTCCATGAGCGTTTCTCGCCTAAGCAGAGCACCACGATGTCGGCTTTCCCGGCTACAGCCCTTGCCTCTGCAAAGCCACTTTCATCTTCCTTCTCGAAGTCGCAGCCTTTGGCATACAGGAGCAGACTATCGGGTTCGCCGATTTCTTTCCTCATCCCCTCCCAAATGCTGGTCACGTCTTCCGCTTTCCCTTGTCCCTTCCAAGATCCGAGCAATGCCTCCTGCTCCTTGGCCATGGGGCCTATCAGCGCAATCCGTTTGCCGGCAGTCAGTGGCAATATGTTATCCTTGTTCTTTAGCAACACCATTGACTCCTCTGCCAGTCGTTCTGCTATGGCTACATCCTGGGGCCGCAGAAAACGCTCGCTTTCGCTGCTTTCCGGCGTATACGGACGCTCGAAAAGCCCGAGCCTGAACTTCAGACGGAGCACGCGACGTACAGCTTCGTCCACCTCCTCCATCGGTACGCTCCCCTCTTTCACCAATTCGGCCAGATGATTGAGATAGCCTTCGGAAACCATGTCGATATCCAGTCCTGCCCGGATGGATTTTAGGGAAGCCTCCTTCAGCGATGAGGCGAAGCCCTGCGGGACGAGCTGTTTCACGGCGGCCCAGTCAGAAACTATCACTCCGTCGAATGCCCATTGTCCTTTCAGAATCTCCTTCAAGGCGTAAGGATGTGCTGTGGCAGGTGTGCCGCTGATGTCATTGAAAGCACTCATCACAGTGGCCGCACCGGCCTTCACTCCCATTTCATAGGGAGGCAGATAGGTGTCCCATAACGTTTGCCGGGAAATCTCCGTATAGACATAATCCCGTCCGGCTTCGGAAGCCCCGTAGCCAACGTAGTGTTTCAGGCAAGCCGCTACGTTTTCCTTACTATCCATCTTATTGCCTTGGTAACCTCTCACAGAGGCGGCGGCAAACACGCCGTTTGTATAAGGGTCTTCACCGTACCCTTCGGCCACACGTCCCCAGCGCGGGTCGCGTGCCACGTCTATCATGGGTGAGAAGGTCCAGTCCACACCCGACATGCGTGCCTCGCGTGCACTGACGGCACATGCCTTTTCGGCAAGGGAGGGATTCCAAGCACAAGCTTGAGCCAGCGGAATAGGATAGATGGTCCGATAGCCGTGGATGGCATCATAACCGAAAACGATGGGAATGCCCAACCGTGATTCTTCCATGGCCTTCTTTTGCATGTCATTGCGCACTTCAGGCCAGTCCTCATAGTAAATCAACGATCCGATTCCTGCCGGTATGTCTTTTATTTTCTCACCTATATTGTTCGAGTTCTTGTTCTTCCCAATGGTACGCTGGTGCAATTGGAGGACCTTTTCTTCCAGTGTCATGCACGACAGCAGATCTTCTACACGTTCTTCTATGGGGGCATGCCTGTCTTTGTATATTTGCGCCCAAAGGGTTTGTGGAGACAGAGCCGTGAGCAAGGCCACTGTTCCTATTATTATTGTTCTATTCATCTGTTTTTCATCGTTGTTTCGGTTATACAGATTGAATCTACTGTTTCTGGTAGACTTTTACCCAATCCACAATCATGCTCGTTCCATCTATTTGGTCTGTCACAGTACCTACCCAATCGGCTATAGCCCCACTCAGATAGACAGCTGCTTCCTTATGGCAATATTTGTTGGGATAGCGGCGGATCTCCTTACCATCGAAGAACCATATCAACTCTTCCTTACTCCACTCCAAGGCATACGTATGGAAATCCTTGCTCAAATCCACTGTAGGCGTGTAGTTGTAATCCACAGCCTTCACCCAATCTTTTCCATCCCAATATTCTATCTTGAAAGAAGGAACCAGAGATTGCCATTCCCCTTTTCCGTCTATCCAACCGTTGACCAACTGGATGCACCCCACATTTATATCCTCATCCCATTCCAAAATAAGCTGCTTTACACCTATCGTTTGTGTAATCCATGCCGTTTTGATGGTTCCGTCTATGGCGTTCTCAGGCTTTACCTCATCGTATGGACGGACTTGGTCACCGCTTCCTTGCAGGCAGCCGCTGGCCGCCACCTTAGCGCTCTTTGCATAATTGGTCAGCGAAGAGGCTTGCTGCTGTGTATCGCTCAGCGGTGCAGGATATTCTTTGTCTGAAGGTGGAAATACCCGTAGCTCTTTGAGCTGGAAATGGTTGTTTTCTTCGGAGACAAGGCGTATCTTTCTGGTTCTGATACTCTTTTCCAACGGGAATGAATAGCCGGGTTTCGTTTTCTTCGTATCTCCAGCCAGGTATCTCTCCGGAAAGGTGGGATGTCCTGTTGTTCCATCGGCGTATTCAATCTTTGTAGCCCAGTCATGTACGGCCATGTCGATGTTATTGGGATACTTTCCCTCGTTGATATCAATTTCAAACACATTCTGCAAGAATATCCAAAATGAATTGTTCACACCCGTAGCATTGGCATATTTATAACGACACTCAAACCGTCCGTACTTGAATTTCTTCTTTGTCCAAATACTGCCGCTTGTCCATTGCTTGCCTCCTTTATTCTCTTTCTTGTTGTTCAAATAGAGAAATCCATCGGCAACAGTCACATTCTCCCGCCAACGGCTGCAATCTATGTGGCCGGCGGCTCCATTATCTGCATTCCAGTAACTATCCAAAGTAGAATTACTATAATTGAAATCATCCGACCATACTTCTTTCCATTCTTGCGAAGTCTCCCCCGTTTTTTCCCCGTCACCATTATCAGGAGTCATTTCCTCCGAAGAGCAGCTTGCATAAACAGAGGTGGATATAAAAAGCCAGAAAACAGGCATACAAAAAATCTTCCTCATTTCCATTTTCGTTTTGTGTAGCTGCTCAACCGTATATAGGCTGAGCAGCTACTTTTAATATAAATTATATGTATTACTTTATCGCTCAATCTTCAACGTCAACCTCTTCTTCCACATCCTCTATCTTTCGTATCCTTTTTGTTTCTTTGTCAAGGACATAGAGTATCACCTTTCCATCCACCTCTTCCACAGCTATGTCGATTGGAGTGTTGAAAGTAGCTTTGCCGACTTCTCCGTTATTGCTCCCCGCAATGCCGGGACGACCTGCGTAGGTCGTTACGTTACCATCTGTATCTATTTTGCGGATACAATGGTTGTAAGAGTCGCATACATAGATATTTCCTTGACTGTCCGTATCCACACCTCCGATGCCGCGGAAAGCTGCTGTGGAGAGTTTGCCATCGGCAAAGTCGCCTGCTTCTGCCGCGTTGCCTGTCAGTTTTTTGTCCTGACTCAATGTTTTAGTGGAGGAATCATAGTCCGACACCCAAATCTCTCCTCCATTTTTGGGATAGCTCAGGTATAATTTGCTGCCATCTTTTGAGAATTTGAGTCTGAGAATACCGGAACTGTCATATGTTCCACTTGACTTTAATATCTGTGGATCAAATTGCTTTGTAATATCTTGTGTCTTCCGATCCCAGCGGTAGATAGCCGCATAATTTTTATATGTATAGAAGAACAATTCCCCGTCTTTTGGATTTACGGCCACTGATACGATACCATGAAAGATTTTTTTATCACTTTGCTTAAAAGGTTGGCAAATGTATTCTTTCTTGAAACCATCTTCTCGTTTAAACATAACGATAGCTGCCGCCCAACTCCCGCCATTTAAATTATCTACGGCTTGATAGATAATTTCCCCATCGGGACTGATAGATGGTTGCATTTTGAAACTGCTACCTCTATTTTCCTTTGGTTCTTGATAAGAGACTCCGTCTTTAAACAGTACATTGGCTCGCCACGGGCATTGCAATATAAACATCTTTTCCTGCGGATGATAGAGCATATAGTCACTGTTAAATTCTGCATTTACTTGTCCCAATGTGCTCACATTTCTTCCTTTCATAAAGCGGCGTAGTTTGAATTTGTTTTCAAACACGTAGTTTACCTCTTTATCAAGCAGCTTGATGCGTAGCGATCCGCTGTTGGTTGTATTTTCCGGCACAAGGAAAGTAATCGTATTATCGCTCACTGTCTCAATTTGTGCCTGGCGGTAGTTCAGTTCCACCGTGACGTTGGAAAGATCGTTTCCGAAACCGCTCCCGCTTACAGTGATGAGATCACCCACTTTGGCACGATCCGGGGAAAAACTCTCGAAAGACACGCCCTCTGGCAATCCTTTTTTCGGAAGACCGGGGTTGATGATCTGTTCATCACTGTTGCTACATCCGGTCAGGAGAAGCAGTACGGCAGCAGTGATGATGTATGCTATTCTATTCATGGTATAATTTCATTCAAGTTAGTGAATATTTAAATTTTACTTTGCCGGACGGATGGAAAGCAGCTGCCCTGCACCTACCGACAGGGTTATCTGCCCGTTGGTTACAGCCACTTCTCTGTCCGTACCCAGTCCTTTCTCGGTAATGGGGGCGACAAGAACCTTCTTCACCTTCTTCCATCCTTCAGGCATTGTCCAGGTTTTATTGGTATATCCGTTCTTTGAGAAAGCCGCCAGTTCTTTCTTCTTCCATACCAAAGGCAGGAACAGATCATCACCCTCACGCACCAAGCGTCCGTTCTCTTTGTAGGTCTTGGTCTTGTAGTCCGCCACCACACCGCCGGAGTACTCTACGCGTTTGTTGGTCGCATCATACTTTACCACCATGTGTGTGTTGAGCCACAAGTAGGGAATGGTCAGCAGACCGAAGTCTTCGATGAAGCCCTTGTAGTCCGGCGTATTCCGAACGTCCCAGCCCC
This sequence comes from Bacteroides xylanisolvens, assembly GCF_018289135.1. NCBI lineage: Bacteria > Pseudomonadati > Bacteroidota > Bacteroidia > Bacteroidales > Bacteroidaceae > Bacteroides > Bacteroides xylanisolvens. Next base: position 4,107,540 of record NZ_CP072216.1, on the reverse strand, counting down.
GGCCCGGAAAACGGTTTTCCCCGTGCATGTTCGAACCGAAAAGAAATTCTACATCCTCGGCACCCTTGTTGCTCACATGGATGGAGCTTCGTCCGCCCGCTGCAAGCGAAGAGGGTATCTCAGCCCGTTCTTGAGCGGTGAGGTCGTTCCACCAAGCGGCAGGCTGCAGGCCGATGAAGGGATCGGTACGCAAATAGTTGCCCGGGGTCTTGCCATGATACAGCTCAGCCGTCACATCCACGCCCTTATTGCGCCAATAACGGAATATCTTGCGCATGATTCTGTTGTTGTCTTCTTTCGTAACCTTATGGTAAGGGCTTTCGTAAGGGAAGAAGGCATCGATGTGTATGGTCTTGCTCTCTGTAAGATTCAAAAATTCGGTCACATGGTCTATCCGTTTTTGCAGGTAACCTTTTTCCCATTCTTTCTTGAAGCAGACAATACCGTCTCCTACCCATCCGAGAAGCAGGCTGCCGTCGGCATTGCGGCAGAGCAGGTCGTTCTTTACGTAAGTATCCCACAAGGGGCTGAGGCGCTTCAGATGATCCTTTTCACTTTCATTATATATATCCGGATTATTAGGGTTGATATTCTTCGGTCCCCATGCATCGTTGAGCATGGCGTGTACAGATACTACGGTGTTGTACTTCTTCGCCTCCTTTACCAGCCACAAGTAACCATCGCGGACGGATTTGTCTCCGGGACGCAGCAGAGCCTCGTTGAACTTGTCCAATGACGGATACCCCGTATCATGCCCGTTGTATTGCCATCCCACAAGGTACACAATCTTCTGCACGCCTCGTGTAATTTTATCGGCCCACTTTATCATCTCTAACGCGTCATCGAAAGTCGCACTCACATTGGTCGCCTCGTCGGAGTCGTGCTTGAGCTGAGCCATGTCGATTTTCATCATCACCAGTTTGTTGTAATCATACATGTAGGGACGCTCGGGTTTTCCGGTCTTGCGCCAGTCGTAATACTCGCCCGACACTTCATCCTTTTTCCCGTCCTTTGTTCCTCCCTCCTTTCCACCACATGCAATCAGAAAGACGCTGTTTATCATCAGCAAGGTGTATAGAAATATAGATTTCAGTTGTTTCATTGTCTTTTTATTACAGAGTTATTTAATTGCGGCTCTACTTTTAATTAAGGTTGCCGCTGAACATCCAAAGCATCTGCTTCTTATCAGGATTGACTGTGGCATCCGATTCGGATCGCAGTTCTATTTGCATTACATAGACAATCTTGCGTCCGTCATCCGATGTCTTGGGCAATTCGCATATCTTTTCGGGATAGAATACGAAAGTGAAATGCTTGAATCCTTCGGTAGAGGCAAAGTCTATCTCCGTATTCCCCTCGATAGAGTAAGCCTCGGCGGGCAGCACACGGTAATTGTTGTTGGCGGCCTGTTCCAAGGCTGCTTCCATTTCAGCCTGTGTAAGCACAGCCAGTTTGGCTTTGGCCTCGTAATAGGCCACACTGCCCGTTTTGTAGACATGCACCTCTTCCACCAAGGGAACCGACGAGGTGCTGCTTACCGTGAGCAATTTCTCGCCCGTATCTTTCAGGCTGAGTACCTTATGATACTCGTTGGGAAAGAGGTTTTCCATTTCAAACTGCGACCCGTCGCAACTGATCATAAGCAGCGTCATAATCAAACAAGCGCATAGCGACAATCGATGCAAAATCTTTTTTCTTTTCATGTTCTTCACTGTTTAATCATTAATATCCGGGTGCCTGTTCCAAATTGGGATTGGAATAGACCTCATGTTCGGCAATGGGAAGCAAATACATGCGTGTATGCCATTTTCCACCAAGGTTGGTAAGCGTTATGCGCTGATTGAACTCTTCGAATGTGGGATCGGGCACCTGTGCATTCAGTCCTTGGAAGGAGGTGGCATCCATGCGTTGGGGAGCGATGAGCCAACGGCGCAAGTCGTAGTAGCGGTGCATCTCGCCCCACAACTCGATAAAACGCTCGCTGCGTACCCACTCTGTGATGCTCATGCCGCTTTCTGCCACCATTTGGGCTGTCAGTTCGGGCACACCCGCACGGATACGGATCGGGTTCAAGGCATCCATCGCCTCTGCATCGTGTCCCAATGCTGCATAGCACTCTGCCAAATTCAAGTAAAGTTCCGCCAGACGGAGGGTAATGGCAAAATGCCGTTTGAAGCTGGCTTTGCCATCGGCCTTTTTGTAACGTATATCGGGTTGAATCCATTTCTTGATATAATAACCACCGAGTGCCAATCCACGGTTGGGAGCATAGCCATGCAGGCTGGATACACGCGTTTGCAACGTGAGTGGCTCTCCATCGACAATGATGGGGCTGTACTGGTCTCCATCGAACGAGAAAGTGGCATAGAACCGTGGTTCGCGGTTGTGGTTCAACTTGATAATGTTCTTATTGGAGAGATCGGCCGATTGGAAATATTCCGTTTTGGGTGTGAATTCAGGATCGTACTCCGGCAGCTTGCCGTCTTTGGTATAAAAGTGCTCGATGGAGTAGAGCGTGGCTCCCGAGCCTACCCAACCTCCTTGCATACTGCCATTGGAATCTTTGATAATGTTGTATGGCATTATCAGCACTTCTCTTCCTTGCATGTAGTCTCCCATCTGCCACAGGAATTCCCGGTTGCCGTCAGATGGAATGGTAGTCAACAGATAACGCATCAACATCACGCTTTTCAGAAAGTTCTCATCTGTCCGATCATCTATCTTCAATTTGTCCAGCGTCAGTCCCTCTGCGTTCATCAGACGGTCTATATCGGTAAAATCCTGCGTGCGTGAGGCAGCATTGTACCCGAAGAGCGAACATCCGCCTTCGTTCAAGGCAAATCCAAGAGCTTCCTTGCAAGCCGCGAGGGCACGATCCCACTTCTGCGGGTCGTACGTCCGGCTAACCAGTTCTTTACCATAACCAGGCGTCTCATAATTGGTATTACGCCAGTTAGGATAGGGAAAACTCCCGTTGTAGATTGGTGAGGCCGCATAAAGGAATAACCGGGCTTTCAAAGCCTTGCAGATGGTGGAGGTAGCACGACGCCACTCCGTGTTGTCTATTTTGGCCGGAAGCACAGCTGCGGCCTCGTCCAGCCATTGGGCTATGCGGTCCACACAATAGTCGAAATGGCTGCGTCCGGGAAGATCCGAACCGGATGCATTGGCATCGTACAGAGACTCCATGATAGGAATGGGACCATAATATTGCAACAGATAGAGGTGCCAGAAGCCTTTCAAGAAAGCAATCTCTCCAAGCCACCGATTGCGCAAGTCAGGTGTAAGCCAAGAAGCTGTAACTTTAGCCAATTCTTCCTCGAAAAGATAGCACTGCTTTAGCATCGTATAGGGTATTGTCCAATCTGATGTCCACTTCATAGAAGGGGTTACATTGCCTTGGAGCATCTGCAGGGTAGTGGTCTGCCAGCCGAAATAGGGGATGGTTTCATCGGTAGCTTGGCAATTGTAGTCTGTCATCCACGATGGAGCTTTTGAAAAACCTAATTCAGGCTGGGCATTTTGGGAAGCGTATACTGCATCTAATCCACTATAACAGGAGAGCAGGAAACCCAATCCTTTGGCTTCCGTATCGAAACCGTTGGATACGGTCGGCTTCTCGGGGGGAGCTACATCCAGGTAATTGCACGAACAGCAAAGTAAGATGGATAAACCGAGCAATATCCGGCATATCTGCCGGGAATAGAAGGATAATGTATTTTTCATTTCGCGTCGTTTTAGAATTTAACTTGTGCCCCGATATTGAATGTGCGGGACATGGGATATTGGTTCCACCACAAAGCAGGATCCCAATGCTTGAACGGACTCCAAACGGCCAAGTTGTCGCCGCTGAAGTAGACCCTGACATTGGGGAAAGTATAGCCGAGTTCGAAAGTCTTGAAACGGAAGTAATTACCATTCCGCTTCCAGTAGGTGGAGGGCTGGTGGTTGTTCTTATAGTCACCGTACACGATGCCCAGACGGGGGAACTTGGCTGCGGGATTCGGGTTTTCGAGTGACCAGTGGTCATCGGCCACGAACTGTAGTAGCTGTGAGAAGGTCTGTGACTGAGGCGTGGTGAAAGGGAATATATCCACCGGCACGTCACCGCCCGAAGTCATCAGGATGGTGCGTTGTGCAGTGCCGTTAAAGAAGACACCAATGTCCCATTTCTTGTAGACAATGTTCATACCCAACCCGAACTGCATACGGGGGATGGAGCCGTAAGGCGAGATCATCACCTGGTCGTTGTCGTTGATTACGCCGTCTCCGTTTACATCCTGATACTTGATGTCACCGGCCTGGACACGTCCGCCCAAATAGCTTTGATCCGGACTGTTGGCCACCTCCTCGTCGCTTTCAAAAAGTCCCAGGGAGACATAGCCCATGGTGCTCTGCAACGGCTTGTTTTTGGCTGTACGCCACACATAGGGGTAGTTTGGTTCATCCTTCTCATTCAGAATGGTTCTGTTGTAAGTGAAACTGCCCCGGAAATCCACGGCCAGATCACGCGTCAGTTGCTTGTTCCAGTTTACGCTGGCTTCGAATCCTTCGTTGGTGGTCTTGCCCATGTTGCTCCAAGGGGTTATAGATTCCCCATATCCTGCCATCCAAGGAAAAGTGCCGCGCTTTACCAAGATGCGGTCACGCTTCTCGTGGAAATATTCCAGTGTCAGGTTCACTTGGTTAAGCAATGTGGCATCGATACCGACATTGAATTTCTTAGAACGTTCCCAGTGCGCATTTTCCACCCGCATGGATTTTATCTTAGGACCGTTATAGGTAGAGAATTTCTCGTAGCCTGTTGTAAAATTGTATCCATTCATATCCACATCCTGTAAATAAAGGAAACGTCCTGCTCCGCTGCCGCTCTCGTCGCTTCCTACCAATCCGTAGGAAGTACGCAGCTTCAAGTAGTCTACTACGTTACTTATAGGTTCCCAAAACGGTTCATTGCTCGCTACCCATCCTAAGGAGACGGCTGGGAAAAACTCGAAGCGTTCTCCTTTGGCCAGACGTTCGGTACCATTGTAACCGAAGTTGAACTCAACCAAGTATTTGTTAAAGTAGTCATAGGTGAATCGGCCGGAGAAACCTTGGTTGCGGTAAGGAAGTACGGCATTGAAATACTCGCGCATCATGTACATCAGCATACCCGATACGGTATGGTTGCCAAAGACACGGCGGTAGTTGATGCGGCCGTCAAAATAGAAAGTATTGTCCGTTTCGCGCGTTGGGCTGCTGTCTTCCCAAATGTATTTGTCACCCGGACTGCCTACCATCTGAAGCTCATAGACACCGGGATTCGATTCGTCCCAAAGGCCCGGTACGGGTTCATAATAATAGGGTTTGAATCCTTTGCGCGATGAACTGTTGGCCCATGCCTTGAAATTGACCATAGCAGACAGCGAGAGTCCTTCGGTCAGGAAGTCGAGTTTCTGATCAAGGTTCAGAATAGCATTGATGGTGCTGTAATTCTGTTGCCTGAGTGTTTGCGATACCACTGCATAGGGATTGCTCTTCGGCGAACTGCTGGTGATGTTTCCGAACCGGATGTGATCATCCCCTTCCTGCGCCGGATAATAGGGCGGAAAGATAACCGGATTGATAAGTTCAATCATGTTGAGTACGCTTTGTGCGTTCGAATCCGGCCCCTTAAGGCGTCCTATCTGTGCATTGATGCGCAGGTCCACTTTCGTGGCATCGGTTACTTTATAACTGATGTTGTTCTGGAATACATACTCCCAACGGTTATAGTTTGTGCTGATGGGTGCCTGCTTGGGTACGTTGATCAATCCCGTAGTATGGTTGGCCTGCAGACCCAGGTAATAGGTTGCACGGCTGCCGCCACCCGATACATTGGCATTGATGCGCTGGTTCATGTTATGCTTCTTAAAAACGAGGTCTACCCAATCTGTATTGGGATAGATGTAGGGATTAACGCCTTCTCGGGTATAGCGTATCACGTCATCGGTATAGTTCTGCGGATTGCCGGGATAACGTGACTGTTCGGCTTCGTTGTAAAGCTCCATATAGGTCACACCATCGGCAAATTTAACTTGGTTGACCGGCTTGTAGAACGAGTTCTCAAACGAGACGCGTATTTCGGCTTTCGTGTTCTCGTGTCCCTGTTTTGTGGTGACGAGCATCACTCCGTTGGCACCCCGCGCACCATAGATGGCTGTAGCAGAGGCATCCTTCAGAATGGAGAACGATTCGATGGACTCGGCAGGCAGACGGTCCAAATCGCCAATGCTGATTTCCACGCCGTCAAGCAGGATAAGCGGCGTGCTGCGCCCGCCGAAAGTGCTGATGCCACGGATGTAAAATTGAGATGTGGCTCCCGGCTCACCGCTGGAGGCTATCGAAATGACACCCGCCAGTTTGCCGGTCAAGTTCGATGTGAGCGAGGGGGAGGGAAGGCGCATGTCGCTTCCCCTCATCGTGGCGATGGCACCTGTCACCGAGACCTTCTTCTGTGTACCGGCACCTACAATGACCACCTCGTCAATGGTCTCATTATCCGATTTCATGGTCACGTTCAGTACACCGAGGTCGTTCACTGCCAAAGTTTGGGTGGCATAGCCGAGGTAGGAAAACTCCAGCTGCGTGTCATTGGTAACCTGGATGGAGTAGTGCCCGTTAATATCGGTGATGACACCCGTATCAGTTCCCTTTACTTTGACGGCAGCACCTACCAGCGGCTCATTGAGATCACCATCGGACACCAGACCTGTCAGCGTACGTTTTGTTTTCTCCTGCTTCTGTTTCAGTTTGAGCAGATTCCCGGAGGCTGCACGTTTTACAACGATTTGTTTCCCGTTAATTTGATAGGTGAGGCTTGTTCCTGCAAAAAGAGATGGAAGCACTTTGCCGATTTCTCCTTTCACATCGACATCTGCCGTGCGCTGCAGTTCAGGAAGGATTTCTTTCGAGTAGATAAAAGCATAGCCTTTTTCACGCTCTATTTCTTTGAATTGTTCCAGTATCGTTCTTTTCTTCGCTTGTTCCGGAAGGGGACTATATCTGTTTTCCGCTTCCATCCATGAAACTGACAAGGCGAGCACGATCAGCATGCAAACAAGGCGAAAAGGGAACATTGGAAACATACATTTCCTTTTCATGGAATTAGTTTTTCTGATATTCATAATAAAAAGAATGTTTTTCACATTAGTGTCCCGTTGAATCGGGACAGGTTTAATAATAAATGTATTTTTCACTGTTCGTTAGAAAATCATTTCGTTGTCTTTCACTTCATAGGCTTCGTAGTTTTTCAGGTTAAACACTCAGGTTGTCTATCGGATCCGAATCTCTCCTTCCTCTATGCTGTAACTGATGCCGTAGAGTAGGGAAAATGTCTTCATTACTTGTTTAATATCATCGAAGAGCAGCAATTTGCCGACAGTGCACTTCCCTGCTACTTCCGGATCGCAGGAGATACGTACATTGTAGTAACGGCTCAGACGGTGGGTAATCTCCTCCATTGTATCGCCACGGAACTTAAGTATTCCTTCTTTCCATGCAATGTAATCAGTGGCATCTACTTCATCCACCGAGAAATGCCTGTCGGATGTGCTCAGTTGGAAACGCTGGTCCGGTGACAAGACGCAGTTCTCCTTTTCGGTGGCTTGGATGTTTACTTTACCTTCTGCAAGAACAACAGACTGAACTTCATCATCCTTATAGGCAGAGACGTTGAACTTCGTGCCCAATACATCGACTGTCATCTGCGAGGTCTCTACATAGAAAGGTCTCGAAGCATCTTTTGCCACTTCGATATAGATTTCTCCTTCCACGCGTATGCGACGCTCTTTTTCCCCGAAGGAGGAGGGGACGTGGAGTATGCTACCGGCATTAACCCAAACTTTCGACCCATCGGCCAGTACGAGCGATGAACGTCTGCCGTAGGGTACAACCAATGTGTTGGTATGCTTATCCGATGCATTGACGCCCTGTAATACCCGCTTTCTCTTGCCCTGTTCGTGGACTGTAACCACGCTGTCGTAAGTTATAAGGGCATTGTTCTCTATTTGGACTTGTCTCCCGGCCTTGCCTATCAGCATCACTTCCCTTTGTGTGAGATCGAGTGTCTGTAAATCGGCTGTCTGAGTGAAATTACCCGCATCCGGCGTATGGAACATATATAAGAGACCTGCCGTAAAAATGCCGATAGCGATGATACAGGCTGCAGCATAGCGAACAAGCAACATCCGATGACGTGTATGGCAATAATCGCGCCTATCCATTTCCTTCTCTATGCGGTTCCATAGGGAAGCTGTCTCTTTAGGCAGACGTTTTACGGAATTGAAGCGGACTGAAACGATGATGCGGCGGGCTTCCTCCTGAGCGGCCTGTTCATCAGGATGCATCTCTACATACTCCTTCCAAAATGTTGTGGATTGGGGTGTGGGCATCAGACAGTGCAAAACGAATGAATCGTCTTGCAGCCATCGTTCAACGGATTGTTCTACTGGGTCGCTTTGCTTCATGGTATCCTCATTGTTTCTACAACATAGAGAGTATGATTATAGAAATAGCCCCATCACAAATCCAAAATAGTGTTAAACATGAAACAAATCTGTAGAGAAAGGCTTTCGGATGTCAGGTAGGCTGCATGAGGCATAATAAAAGCCAGCAAAGCATTTGAGGATGGCGGTTTCTCATTTCTTCGATAGCGCGATAGACCAGTTTCTGCGCCGCTGTGGGCTGTATGCCCATCACTCTGCCAACCTCTTCATAGCTCAGCCCCTGCGTATAGCGGAGGTATATGGCTTCGCGTTGCCGGGGTGTAAGTGCATTGAGCATTTCCTGTAGGCGTTGAATCTTTTCCATCTGCTCTTTCTCGTCCATAATCAGCTCGAAGCCATTGACTTCAATAGTGAATTCATCTTCGACTTTATCCTCCGTAAACTCCTCCAGAAGTATGTTTCTCCGCTTTTCTATAAGAATACGGTTTTTCAAGCATTTCAGCAAATAGGCTTTGATGTTATCGCTCTCCCACAAACGACAATCATGTTCATAGAGATACAAGAATACATCCTGGACGCAATCCTCCAATTCCTCTTTTCCGATGCCAAAGGCCATGCCATACGAAAACAGGTCGTTTTCGTAAGTTTCGTACAGCCATTTATAGCGGGAACATTTATCACTTTTCATTGATTCGGGGGATTAACGTTTTGATGTGAGTTTGTTTTTGACTCTTAGTGCCAACAGTGTATTTAACATGGGTTCGACGAATAAGCTATCTGCAAACTTGGTAATTAGGAGAATTGCTACAGCTTTATAGCATTGAATTACAATACACTATAACAATAATCGCTATGTTCACCGAGGGCAAAGTTACGGAATTATCTTGTATGGCAGATGACTTCTGCAAGTTTTTTGATGTTGTGAGGCAAAGGCATACACTGAAACCAAGCAAGAAACGACACTAAATGGACAGGTATAAGTTTCCCCAGCAATACCTTTTTTATATGTTTGCAGAAACCAAAAAGTACATATCCATTAAAGTCTTCAAGGGTATAGTTCAAAGGCGAAAATGGCGCAGTAGATTTTTAGTGGGGATACGCATAAATTTTAGCTATTCTGAACAAGAAGAATTTCTTGTCTGCCACTCCATGTAAGTTTGCCCTGAAAAGTTTTATCTTTGAATTGAAAGACTCCGCTGCGGCATTGGATGCCCTGTTTGTGTAGAAGTTCAATAAGTCATCATAGTGTTCATAGAACGTTGTGGCAATGACATTGAATGCCTTTATCCTAGCCTTGCCAACCTTGTCATACCACTTTGCCATGCTGAGCCTCGCAGCATCCTTGAAGGTGTCCTTGGCAAATATCATCCTGAGCGAGTGTGACAGCCCATAGGCTTCCTTTATGTCCGGGTATTCATTGAAAAGTATTTCAGCCCTTTGCTTCTGCCTTTCCGTCCATTTGTCCGATGACTTGAACAGCAGGTACCTGCTCCTGATGGGAAGTTCCTGGCGCGTGTCCCCGTTGTCAAACCGGTATGGCTCATACTTCCGCCCTTCCTGCTTGCATTCCTCCATTTCCTCATTGGCCTGCTGGATGGCGTCCCAGCGATGTGACACGCGTATTTCCTGTACTGCGTCACACGCCAGTTTCTGTATATGGAACCGGTCTATTACCCGGCTGGCATTCGGGAAGGCTGACGAGACGATTTTCCTCATGGAGTCGGACAAATCCAAAGTGACTTCCTCAACGGCATCACGCGCTTCCTCTCCTATTTTCTTTAGAACCCGTATCACATCCTCGGACTTTGTACCGGCAACCACGGCGATGAGACAGCCGTCACGCCCATGGCGGTCACGGTTTGTTACAATGGTGTACAGTTCACCGTTGGACAGGGACGTTTCGTCTATTGCCACATGAGGCCCGATGTTGTCAGGGAACAACATCCATTCGTCAGCATGTGGGAGTTGGTCCCGGTCCCTGAAGCCGCCCAGCTTCTCCTTATACTGTTTCTCGAAAGTACGGTGGTTTATATGGTAGTAGTCCTCAAGCGTACGGCAGGTCACAGGGGATGTTTCCATACGTCTCTTTTAAAAAAGCCCCGAACTCCTTTGAGTAACGGGTTCCTTCACAGACAACGTCGAGGTCAATGGGAAGGCTGAAACTCTTCTTTGTACGAAGATCCATCCACCTGCGGCGGCGTATCACTAGGATGACCTTGTGGTCACGGATTGGGAAGTCCGTAACCTTCACGGCGTCCATGAAGCCCTTTGACTCAAAATTTGAGCTGATATCAGGGCTGCACTTGCATGTTCGTCAAGATGGATGTGAATCTCTGTCGCTGTCTGTCCTATGCTGACAATGGAAAAGTAGTCCAGTATCGCTGATGGAAGCACCATTTGTGCCAATAATTCCAGATGGTTCTTTGTCATGATGCAAAGGTCTGAATTTTATACCTAACTGAAAAATTTATCCCCATTAAAAATCTACTGCGCCCAGATTGCTTATGATTTTATTGTATTTCTTGTAAGTCAGACCAATCTTGATTGTTTTGTACACAAGGTATCTACAAGCCAACGGATGTTTGTAGCCCTCCTTATCAATACCTTCCATATCTTGAAGATAATCCAGTATCTCATTCTCGATTTCTTCGTATTTTGTGTAGAGGCGGCTACGCTTACCAAATAACTCTTTTTCTACCATCCAGTCCTTTGTCCATCTTGTATCCTCATCCGTTCGTGGATTCAATGCTAACCCCACGATTACATGATCTCGATTGATGATTCTAAAAGGGTAACGGTCAATTTCATCAGGATTTCGTTCATCTCTGTAAAAAAGCATGGACAAAATTCTCTCTTTAGCAAGATTGTTCTCTTTGGGAGCATGAATGATACTATTATCTCTCATGGGGTTCAGGACTAAAGGCATTTGATAGCCATCGTTTTTATGAAATAGTCCTGTCAACCAACATCTCAAATAAGGGTAATGGATATAATCTACTTTTGGCTTGATTTTTTTAATACGATCCTCTTGGGTAAACTCTTCCCAGTAGTCATTTGGGTTATAAGCATATAACGAATAATTGCAGACAACAGTGTAGAATAGTTCCGTCAACTTGTGTAAACGACTCGTTTGTCTGGGCAAAAGATCGTTTCCATTGCCATTTCTTGCGTCCAACCACCTTTCAGGTCTTTCTGCTCGATAATGAATGTTGTTGTTCTCCTCTATTTCTTCCTTCCTGTATCCAATAACCTCAACCACTCTTCCCTTTACATCCAGTCTTCGCAATTCTTTATTCTGAATAAACAACACGCTGCCATACACATGCTCAATGTAATGCACATGTTCTGCAGCAGCATATTGTGGCTTTTCTCCCATTAAAGCCGTAGCAATATTGTTCAATACTCTCACCATCATATCAAGGATTGAACTCTTTCCGCTACCATTCTCACCTACGACCGCACTGACGCTAATACTCAAACTATTCGTATCGTAAATCATCGCATCATTTGTGAAGTTACCTGGTATTATGATCTGACTGCCATCGTCATCAACTTCTATATTCTGGTAGAATTTATACCATCTGTCGGTCGTTGATAACGAACGTTGCATTCGTTTTACATAATGAGACTCTCCGCCCAAAGGATTCTCAGGTCGGAGACATCTGAAGGCAATTATTCTGAATTGTGATTTGGGCATATGCGATATAGGGGGTATTGCCTTACTTCCAAAGCGGTTCGTTTTCCCAGCCAGTAGGGAATCCCATTGCTGTCACATCAACATTGGGATGAGCTTGCAACAATGATTTTAATTGCTGCTTGAAATCATTATCTGGATGGGTTGCATCTTGGAGGTATGCAAGACAGCAAAGCTGGGCGTAGAGTTTGGTTGGCAATGTTATGGAAGCATTGATCCAGTAACCTTTCAGCTTTCCAGGGAGCTGCGGTTTCAAAGGGTATCTTCTGTTCCATGTTCGTGAATGATGCGCAAGACAGTTGCGCAGAGCCACGGCACATTTACACCAACTCTCAAGATATTCGTGTTGCGGCAAGTTAAATTCCCTCGCAATTTTCTTCTTGAGTTTAGTGTTCTTTAGGTTGCAGAATATCTTTGACAATGTACCGAAAGAAACCACTTCCAACGTTTTCCATACAGGTGGGATTATCGGATTAGAGTATTTGTCAAAATGCTCTTGGATGAAATCTTCCTTTGAGCGGAAAACTTCTTGCTGGACACGGATTGAGCAGTCAGTAAAGATTTTATTATCGGCAAACAAGCTTCGATCCATTATCCAGAATGAACCGTAAGCCATCGAGAAATGATGAATGAGTTTTGAGCGGAGGGCTATCTCAAAACTTTGTATGGCCGTAAAAAGCAATGCCCTCAGTTTCTTGTCAAAGAAATAAAGATTGACGGCATTATCGAAATGACTGTTGGGCTTGAATATATGGGTAGTTTTGTCCTGTTCCATCGGGCGAAGATAATTCGCCAAACGGAAATAACTCATGATTTTCAACTGCCCTAAAGCATCGTTGTCATCTCTAATGATTAGCCCTCGGTCTTTCAGCATTTGAAGAATCTGGGGATAATCCAACGGTCGTTTTGTATAATCCATAAGTGTATAAAAGCAAAAGTTCCGCCCTGGTACGCATTGAAAAGAGGCGTGGCGGAAATTGTCGATGCAAAGATAATGCTTTTATTTCAATCCTGCAAACATTTTCAGGAAAATTCGTCGAAAAACGGTCGGAAATTTGATTTGATTTGAAACGACAAAACGACAAAAAGGGGTCGCAAGGATTCTCAAAGCCAATAAAAGAGCGTTAAAGACTTCATTCCGAAAGCTTTTCCAATGCCTGTTGCTGTGTATCTCTGATATGCTGCAGCAATATCCCCGGATTGATATGCCTCCGTCCCATCCGCACTGTCAGGTGCAGATGCGGTCCGGTTGATCGTCCCGTACTACCGCAGACCCCCACCACATCCCCCGGTCTCACACAGTCGCCTCTTTTCACGCGGCACTCGGACAAATGACAATAGCTGACTGAGAAGTCCCCATGCCGCACAGTGACATACTTTCCGGACACTTTATCCTGCCCGGTCTTCACCACAATGCCGTGCATCATGGCATAGGTCTCGCAACGGTCAGCCCTCAAATCCAGGCCGTTGTGCTTCTTGCGTTTTTTCGTGAACGGGTCTGTCCTGACACCGAATGGCGACGTGACAAAAATCTCTTTCAGCGGATAAGACACGCTCAGGTAGCTGTCTATCCATTGTTTGCGTATTGAAGCGGTATCGGCCGGTGTTTCTGATGATGCCTCTTTCTCCGTCATTCCCATTGTTTTCCCTGCCGTTCCCTGTGCGACACGCTCAATCCTGTAACGTGCCGTGTGTGGCGTTACCGTGTGGAACTGTGTCGTCACTGCCACGCAGCAGCACAACCCCGTTGTAATCAATAATATCCTTAACATGTTGCAAAGGTAGCAATCCTATATAAGATAGCACCATATTGTATGATGTATTTGGCTTTATAAAATATCATACTCTAACAATCTATAACGCTTGTGTTTATTTGACTTGAGTATGAAAGCAAGTATGATAATTGATACTTATATTAAATATACATAAACCACAACTAAATCATACTCATAGATTACTCATATTCGGAACCGCGCGTATAATTTTGCGGAAACGACAACCCATAAAATTACAAAGATGAAGATCCAGAGATTTCAAAGCGAGGAACTGCCATACGGCATCCTCGAAAGATTCGGGCTGACACAGGAGATGCTCGAAGACCTGCCACAGAAAGCTACCGAGGACATCCTTGACGGCCGTCGCTCTCCGGTGCTCCCCATCCATGTCACTGACGAAAACGGAGAGGAAATCCATGCCCGTACCCGGTTTGCATTCATCCGCATGGAAGATGGCAGTGTGGATGTGGTGTTCTATCCGCAGCTCAAGGCTGGCAGACTTGACCGTTTCACGGAAGAAGAACGCAAGGCATTGCGAGAGCACCGCCCCGTCATCGCTTCTGTCATTACCCCCGAAGGGAGAGAGATACAGGCTTTCCATCAGATAGACCAAGGCACCAACCAGATTATCTACGTGCCTACACCCGTCATCGGCCGCAACCTGGAATATGCCGCCAACGAGATGAAGCTCACCAATGCGGAGCTTACCTGCCTGCAGAAAGGTCTGCCCATCACCGTCATGGACGGTGACGACCTCTATACCATCGGCATCGACCTCAATGAAAAGACAGGCGTGCGCCTCACACGCGGCGACGAAAAGAAATGGCGTGAGGAACAGCGCATCGGTTTCGGAAAATATAATTTCGGTCTGAACGGATGTTGGGTTGCCGACGGAGATGGCAACCTCGACTATGTTCCCGAAGCCTCCTATACCGAAGAGCTGTGGGAAGAGATGCGTAAGCGCAATAACATGCTCTCCATTCCCAAAGAACCGAAGAAAAGGGTACGGAAAGAAAAATCAAAGGTCAAGAGTGTAAAAATTAAATAGTCATTCATATTAAAAAAGAAAGTAACATGAAAACAATTTGTATTTGTGAGAAGCCCTCGGTGGCACGCAGCATTGCCCGGGTCCTGGGCGTAACGGAGAAACAGGAAGGATACTTGAGTGGGAACGGATATGCCGTCACATGAACTTACGGCCATCTGTTGGCATTGGCCCTGCCTCAAGACTACGGCATTGTCCATGTGGAAAAGGAGATGCTGCCTATTATTCCCGACCCGTTCAAACTGGTTGTCCGTCAGATTAAAACCGAAGATGGATACAAGGCTGATCCGACGGCTCTGAAACAATTGGAAGTAATCCGTAAACTGTTGGGTCAGGCTGATCAAGTGATATCCTGTACTGATGCAGGGCGGGAAGGAGAGTTAATTATGAGATATGTGCTTGAATATCTGGGATATCATAAGGAAACCAAACGCTTGTGGATATCTTCCATGACAGAAAAATCGATACGGGAAGGATTTGATAGCCTCAAATCAAGTAAGGAGTTTGACAACCTGTACCGTGCCGCTAAAGCCAGGAGAGAATCAGATTGGGTCGTCGGTATGAATGCCAGCCTGTCTTTGAGCATGGCTGCAGGCAAGAGTAACTATTCTCTGGGAAGAGTACAGACACCGACACTTGGCATGATTTGCCGTCGATATCTGGACAACAGGGATTTTATAGCCAAACCCTATTATCTGCTACAGCTACGGACAACGAAAGCAGGGAAAGAACTCGTCTTAACCTGTACCGGGAAATATGATACACCGGAAAAACTCGATGTGGACCGTAAAAAAGTGTATGAAGAGACGACAGCCAAAGTGGTGCAAGTGGAGAAGAAAGAGGTTCCAGAAGAAGCTCCGCTACTTTATGACCTGACCGCCCTGCAACGAAGTGCCAATACCAAACTCGGACTGACCGCAGAACAGACGCTGAACATTGCTCAAAAATTATATGAAGGAGGCTACATTTCGTATCCCCGTACCGGATGTAGCTATATCACAGAAGACATCTTCGAACAAGTCCCTTCCCTCATCGGCCTGCTTAAGCAACATCCCCGTTTCACATGGCATGCGGAAAACCTCTGTAACCAGCCTTTAAACCGGCACTGTGTGGACGATAGCAAGATGACGGACCATCATGCGTTAATCATTACGGAGAACTATCCCCAGAGGCTTTCCCTTGACGAGCAGAATATCTATTCCATGATCGCGGGACGCATGTTGGAGGCTTTCTCCGGCAAATGCCTGAAAGAAACGGTATCCGTACAAGCGGACTGTAACAGCGTTCTTTTCGGGATAAAAGGAAGCCAAATCAAAGTTCCGGGGTGGAGAGGCATCTATAACGAACCCAGTGAGAAAGAAGAAGGAAGTCTTCTGCCCGAATTTCAGGAAGACGAAATATTGCCCGTGCTCGGTATTGATACATTGGTCAAGAAAACCAAACCGCAGCCCATATTCACTGAGGCAAGCCTGCTTGCTGCGATGGAAGGTTGTGGCAGAACATTGGACGATGAAAAGGAAAAAGAGGCAATGGAGGATTCCGGCTTGGGTACACCGGCTACACGTGCCGGAATCATCGAACTGCTCATTGCCAGACACTACGTGGAAAGAAACGGACGGTCACTGATTCCCACTCCCAAAGGACTGGAAGTATATGATATTGTAAAAGAGAAGATGATCGCCAACGTGAGCATGACCGGAGGGTGGGAATGCGCCTTGCATGAAATCGAAACCGGCAAAGTTTCCACGGAAACATTTACTCAGAGCATCAATTCCTATACCCAACAAATCACCTCGGAACTGCTTGCCCTGAAACTTAACCATCCGGACTTGCCACATTGTAACTGCCCCAAATGCGGAGCAGAAACGATTATCGTCTTTAACAAGGTCGCCAAATGCAGCGATCCCAATTGTGGGTTCCTGTTATTTAGAACGTTCAACGGCAGGGAACTGACGGATAATCAGATGCTCCTGCTGCTATCGGGGAAACGTACCGGATATCTGAAGTTTACCAGCAAGAAAGGAAAGAAGTATGAGGCATCACTCGAGCTGGATGACAATTACAGGATTGAGATGACTTTCAAGGATAATAAACCTAAAAAATAAAGAAGCGACTTATGAAAAAAGAAATGGAAGAGATACCGGATGAACTGAATCCGGACTTAATGCTGAATACGATTGCTTCCGAACTGCTGATCAAGATAGCCAAAGGGGAGATTGATATCCAGAAGCTGGTCAGGAAACAACTCTCGGACAGGGGAATCGATGACCAACGGAACTGGATAGGACCGGACAAGGCAAGAAAATATTGGGAGAAATATAAGATGCCTGTCTAAACCAAGTCAGTCAGGATAAGAAGATAATTGCAGGTTATTCAATCCGTTTGTAGGCCAGCCTGCAAATACCGGATCTGAAACATTTGTTCCCGGTCATTTCCCATGAGGAAGGACCGGGAATTTCTGTAAACAGACGTATGCCGTCCCCTTGGATATACGGTGCGACAAAAAGGATGATTTCATCCACCAACCAGTATCTGAACATGCTGCTTATAACGGAAATTGTATCCGGAGCCGCTTCTATGAAATAAATACCTTCATTTTTCTTTTTCCATTGTGTCAATGAGATGAAAGATACATCCGGCCCGAGAGTCTGTGTAGCACGTTCCCGTATTTTGGTGAGGCCATATTTGTTCGGATTATCCCACAAAGGGGAAGAAACAGTCCTGTCGAAGAGGTATCCGTCAAGAGTAGTGATTGCAAGTAATTGGAGTTTTGCCATAAGTATAATATTTAACCTATAAATATTATTCGGCAGAAGTATTTGAGAAAGCGTGGCCTTACCCAACTCCAAGACGGAGGTTCTGGTAAACCTATGAATAGTAGCTGTGTAAGCCACGCTATGACAAAGCATAGCATAAGCAATACACAAAAAGCCTCTATTCATTGAAATTTACCAGATTTATAAAGTATAAATTATGGAGGAAAACAAAAGTCAATCAAATGAAAATAAATATGCTGTATAATAAGCAATTAAGCTATATCTGCATCTTCTCTTGTTTTACTTGATTATTGTTGCTTGGCTCTTTTTCGGTACATTTTTGTTTCTTATTTGTTCCTTAATTCGGATTATTCTTTCTACCTTTGTGGCAGAAATAACGAGTAAAGCAAGGAGGAATTATGCCACGAGTAAAGAAGCCCGCAAAAGTCAAAGAACCTATCCGTCTTCGGATGAAAGAGTTGGCCAATGGAAACAAAAGCCTGTATCTGGATATATACCGCGACGGCAAACGGACGTATGAATATCTGAAGATGTATCTTATTCCAGAAACGGATCACAATGCCCGTAGACAGAACGAAACGACAATGGCTGCCGCCAATGCTATCAAGTCGAAGCGCATTATCCAACTGACCAACGGAGAAGCGGGTATCGAAACCCGTGAAAAGGTTTTTCTTCTGGACTGGATGGAAACCTACAAAGAGAATCAGGCAAAGCGAGGAAAAAAAGATGGAAACCAAATCCAAGTTACTATCCGCATACTGAAAGATTATGCCGGAGAACGTATGACAATGGATCAAATTGACAAGGCGTTCTGCCAAGAGTATATCGACTACTTGCTGACGGAGTATCGCCCCAAAGGGAAACGGGTATCTAACTTTACGCTTCACACCTACTACCGTATCTTGAACGGAGCTTTGAATGCAGCCGTACGAGCGGAAATTATAAAAGTCAATCCTTTTACCAAAATCAACAATTCGGATAAAATCCGTCTGCCGGAAAGTAAGCGGTCTTATATGACCATAGAAGAGGTTCGGGCATTGATTGGTACTCCGATGAAAAACGAAGCCGTAAAACAGGCTTATTTGTTCTCCTGCTTCTGCGGACTGCGGATAAGCGATATTATCAGTTTGAAGTGGAAAGACGTGTTTGTCGATAGAGGACAATACCGTTTGGCCGTATCCATGCAAAAGACCAAAGAGCCGATTTATCTACCTCTTTCCCCTGAAGCGTTGAAGTGGATGCCGGAACGTGGAGAGAAGACATCGGAAGATCATGTATTCGATTTGCCGAGCCCAACGATGATAAACACGCTTCTCAAACCTTGGGCGAAAGCGGCTGGAATAGATAAGCGGTTTTCGTTCCACACCAGTCGGCACACGTTTGCGACGATGATGCTGACGCTCGGTGCAGACCTCTACACGACCTCGAAATTACTCGGCCATGCAGATGTCAAGATGACGCAGGTGTATGCCAAAATCATCAACCAGAAAAAGGATGATGCGGTCAATTTAGTAAACGGATTGTTCGACTAAAGCAGCTGCCGAATTTTAGGGTTGCCCGATGTTTTTTGCTGGTGCAGTTTATTCCCGCGCGGGCATATATAATTCTGTTTAGTTTAGTATTTCTCTATATATAGGGCAAGAAAACTAAAGTAAACCGTTTCGTAAAAACAACTGAAAAGAAAGCGCATAGGTGTATAACGATAGCGAAGTTTATAAAACTTCCAAATCAAATATATACTTTCATATTGACAAAAAACACCGCTGAAGCACAATGCCAGCGGTATTCTTTTTAATCCCCCTTTTTATGAATATGGGGCTTAAGAGACGGCGTATTCCCTGGTGTCTGCTTGTTGTCTCTTTGACGTCTGTCTGGTTTCCCTGTGGATTTTGCAATCCTTTTTGGTCCTGGCTTAATTCCCATGTCTATTAATTTTAAGTTTAAAAAATAAGGACAATAAAAATGCCAATCATGTATTTGGCACAAAATAGCCATATTTATGGCATAATAGTGTCATTTTGGCAGATTATTTGTGATCTTTTTTAGAATTACATTGGACAATCTTACAATTTCTGCTTGCAGATTGTATGGCAATCCTCCCGACGCAGTAAGGCGGTTGGGGTATTAGGCTCCCCCGAAATAAATTTCGTGGCACATGGATAAGTTCATGTAGTATTATATAATGGCAAAATAAAATCAGCCCCAAGACACTTGGGACTGACCTCTTTCGCATACAGAAGTCTGATAATGAGCATCAATAATTAAGTATAATATAAGATGCTTACTCTGAGGCTATGTCTATGGCGAAATAATTAGCAGACATATTATTTGATTCCTTAATTTCTAATGTTGTTGAACTTTGGAACATATTTTCATGTGATTGAAAGCTTGTGTTTTCAATTTCTTTGTATTGGTTTGCCGGGAAGTCTGCATTATTAATTGCATCTATAAACTTCTCGGAGAACCCCGCCTCTTTTAATGTACTATTTAACGATTTCATCTTCTTTGAGGAGTTAATGGAATATTAATGGGAGCTGCATTTCTTATGACACAATAGTTGTTGGAAACAAATATTTTAACAATTCCTGTATTTTCAAATATCCAATAAAACATTGCCCACATTCGTCGCATAGCTTTATCCAGCCCATCAATTGACTCTGAATGGGTAATTTTAAGTTTACAGACATTCCAAGCAACATCCCTATTAATAGCATGACCATGGCTTTTCCAGTTGCTATGACTACATAAAAGATTAGCTATTTCATTAGCTCTTTTTATTTTTTCATCGTTTGTAACAGGTGTATTTGTTGAAGAATGAGTATTCCATGCTTTGAACTTGAATTTAACAAGAAAGTCTTTAACCATATCGATTGAATACTTGCTTGCACTTTGCGCTAATCCAATATCTCGCGCATCCATATTTCTCAGTAACTGAATATCCGTCCAATCCGGTTGCTGATTTTGTTTGAGTTTTTCTTCTCCTCTAATACGAATTCCTTCTAATGCTACCAATATTGACTGTGCAGGAATAAATCGACCTTCCTTATTCGGAATTTGAGGATCTATAGGACCAAATTTTGATTGAGCAGACATGATAATTTCATCTCCTGACATAATTAAGATTGTACCTGCACTCATCGCCATATTTAGAACGATAAAATTCACTTTTTCAAAGCGAGGTCGTTGTACGTTAACAAAACTATTGACCTGATTTGCAGACCCTCCAGGAGTAACCAATACTATATCTATTTCTTTTGCATCAGCAGGAACCGACGATATCATCTCATTAAAAGGAAGATCATCTGTTCCATCGATTGAATTGTTTATATTGCCTTGAACTACATTTGTAACATAACATACAACAGGATTATTTCTAACAGCATATATTTCAGATATACTACGTCTGATTTCTCTGAGAACATCCAAATTATTGTATTGATAACCAAGCAGACTCTCAAATTCTCTGCCGTCTTGCATTACATCTAATAACGAATTAGATATTTTTATACCTATTGGATTCATGAGTTTATTATGATAATCGATTTATTTCTAATTTGATTTGTTCTATTACTTCTTTATTGGCTATTTCTCCATCCAAACTAAATACTATAAATACATTTCCGCCATATTGCTCTTTGAATGATTCGAAACTCGCTTTCATCCGTTCCGTTAGAGAATAACTTCCGAAATTGGCACTTGCAGTTATCGGCTTGATTTGTATGCCTATCGCTTTATCTCCGACTTTTGCAATATAGTCGATATCTCCGGCATGATCCAATTCAGGATCGCTTTCTTCAAAAGTTATGTCGGAAAATATTTTGGCTAAACCATCATTGATAACGGACTTTTCTCGTAAATAACCGTCGTAAGTACGATTTATGGTAAGATTATAAATATAATCGATACAATCTTGTTCAGTCAACTCTCGAAAAGCGGATTCCCATTCGGGTATAACGACTTCTGTAATTTTAGCATATAGCCGTTCTCCTAATTCTTTCAAACTTTCTACCGTTATTTTTGTCGGGTTCTTACCTGCTGTATGGGCGTTATCGAAATACCATGATTGCCACTCTTCGAAAGAGGATGGTTGGCAATCACGTATAAGAGCCATAACTGCACCGACTTTATTAGGACGGGATAATTGATAAGTTTGGCAAGCATAGTTCAGAACTCGTTCCTTTTTCCCGAAATTCATTGAATATCTATCCATAACATTATAGGGTTATCAGTTTCTCGAATTTGTTTTTATATTTGAAATCAAAAGAATAGTCCACGTCTGCCAAACCATTTTTCAGCATATGTGCATTTATAAAAGTCTTGTTATCCAAGTATAAGTAACACAACAACAAGTCTTTATCATCATACTTTATGGCATCGTAACGCAAAAAGACCTTCCTGCCTTTTGTCTTTTCCACAAGAAATTTTGTCGCATTACCATTGACAGACGGCTTTTCTTTGATTCCGAGCAGTCGTATGGTAAGTCCATTGTTCAATACAATAGTATTTGGTGACAAGATCGTTTTTACAGAAAAATACTCTTCCCGTTCTTTCTTGTCTTTATCTATCCGTGAACCGAATTGCAATTTCTTAATCTCGATTTTGCTTTCCATTTTGTGCGGGTCACTGAATATATAAGGCAAAGTTTTCATCTTTTCGTCAATGTCGAAAACAGATATATCGTTGCTGTATCTATATTCTACATTGCCGAACGAAAAGGATGAAGCGACCTTTTCCTCATAGTATTTTTTATAATCGGGATTTATTTCATACCCGATAGAATTACGTTGCAGATTACGCGCTGCCAAAGCCGTAGTTCCGCTACCCATGAATGGATCGAATACCGTTTCTCCAGCAAAAGAGAACATTTTGATTAAACGGTGCGGCAATTCTTCAGGAAAGACAGCAATATGCCCATCTTGTTTTGCTCCGCCAAAATTCCAATGGGAGGCGAAAAAGGTATTCCACTCCTCTTTCGTCATTGCCGAACATTTTTTTTGTTCGGCAGTGGGAACTGGTGCTTTGCCTTGCTTTTTGAATATCAGAATGAATTCATAATCGATTTTCAGAATACCGTTCCGAGGATATGGGAAACTTCCCATAACCGCTCCTCCACCGGTCGTGTTCATTGTGGTCTGCTTTTGCCATATAATCGCTCCCATATAATCCATTCCGAGCGACTCGCAAAAACGAATGATTTCTGTTCTTATAGGTATTACTTTATAGCGTCCGTAATAAACGGAGCGAGCGAATTGATCCCCGATATTTACACACAAACGGCAACCGTCATGCAATATACGATTGCATTCCGACCATACGGTGTTCAAATTATTGATATAACTCTCGTAACTATCATGGAATCCGATTTGACTATCGGTTCCATAATCTTTTAATTGCCAATACGGTGGCGATGTAATTATCAAATGAACGGATTTATCCGGTATCAAAGATAGATTCCGACTATCACCATTAATAAGCGTATGCGTTGTTTTTATTTCCATATTCTATCATCCACTATTATTTTCAAAGCTTTATCAGCAATGTTTTTATCTTCTCCTATAACTGCGTTTACTCTATCTGCAATCCAAAGGCTTAGTAATTCATCTCGCTCAATATTCAATATAGAGGAAAGATGAATTACTTGTTCTCTTTTAGCGAATCGATCTCCACGTTCGATTCGGCTATACATAGGTATATCTATGTTTAGAGCTATTGCTAATTCTTTTTGTAGCAATCCATTTTTAATTCGAGCCTCTTTTATTCTTTGAGCAAATAGCATTTTATGTTTCGTTATTTGTCATTCTTTGACAAATGTACTGCTTTTATTTGATTCGTGCATAATAAAAAACCTCTGTTTTTAACGATCTCACGATTTTTTATTGAATGACACAATCTTATGTCGAAATTGATATTGCAGCCAAAAGAGAAAAATACGATGTTGTTTCGTATTCTTTTTAACTGCGCTGTTATGTGAAGAAAGTGCAAGAAGAGGTGAAAATTCGGTTTAGTTTAGTACATTAGCCTATATATATGCTAAACAAAGTAAACTAAATTTAGGTAGGCATATTTGCCTTTCCATATGCCTATGACTTGATGGAAATGCTTACCTTTGCGGATAATAAAAATTCCGGCGAATGTAATCTGAAGATATACTTTTGCTCATTTTCTCTTTTGGCTGCAACAATTCATCGATGCGCTTCAACAATATATTCTCAGAAGAGCGACTGGTTGTCGGGGAAAATGGCTTAAAAAACATTTTAGTACAACCAAGTGCAAAGGATGAAACTAAGTGAAATGTGAAAAGCGAAGAATCGCTTAAATTATTGATTTTGTTCCTGTCTTGTTTCTTTGATAAGACACATGAAATTATATTGTATTGATATACAACGTATAACATATATGTCTTACAACATTTACCAGATTTCCGTCTTGAGACATTCTGCGAATGTTATGTCTATATCTAATTGGAAGGCTATTGCCTGCCATTTAAATCTATATTTCGTTCCAAAGATACTCATATTTCTGATTTCTCCGAAGAAATCCATATCATAAAGAAATGTGGCAGGGCAAAAAAGGAAAAAAGATGAAAGAGTTACCATTTGTATAAGGGATGTCGGATTTCACGACTCCCCCGTTAAATAAAAAGTATAAGAAAAGCTACGCTGACAAAAAATGACTATTAATGACTATTAACGACACTGGAAACTAAACGATTGATTTATAGTAATATTCCCTTTATCTTGCACCCAATTTCATTATTCACAATTTAATTTATAAATCATGGAACTGACAATTATCGAAACAAGTGCTTATCAGGACTTGAAGAAACAACTAAGTATGCTGTCCGTGCAAATGATGGACTTTCAAAAGAAAATAGCCCCCGTAACACCGGACAAGTGACTGGATGCGCAGGATGTGTGCCTGGCTCTCAATATTTCCAAAAGGGCACTGCAGACTTACCGGGATAACGGGCTGATTCCTTATTCTAATATCGGTGGAAAATTCTTTTATAAAGAAGTGGACATCCAGCAAATTCTGGAGGAAGGACTAATCAAAAAAAGAAAATAAAGAGTATGGCAGACATTATCACTAAAGATTCGGAAGAGTTCAAGGAACTTACCGGATGGATCAAACGGACAGGAAAAAATCTGGAGGCTGCTGCGGCACGGATACGTCCGACGATTGCAGACGAACATTATCTGAGTGGAGATGAGGTATGCCGGATGCTTCATGTTTCCAAGCGTACATTACAAACACTACGGGATGAAAAGGCAATACCTTATACCTCAATTACCTCTGTCGGGGGTAAACTGCTCTATCCGGAAAGCGGGCTATACGAGGTACTAAAAAAGAACTATAAAGATTTCAGGCGTTACTTGAAATAAGCAACCTGCCTGAATACGAAAAACACCCTTCAACATTTGCTGAAGGGTGTTTTTTCATACTTATTCTAATTGGCCAAGCGATACACGGAACCAATCTTGTCGCACATCCTATCCGTATCTTCCCCAACCTTCGGATTGATCAGTTCAGCATAGACTTGTGTGGAAAGAATCGATTTGTGTCCTAATACTTTTTGCAAAGTTTCTAACGGCATGCCTTTCAATATAGCCAAAACTGCAAAGGTATGTCTCCCGATATGAGGGGTGATATTTACATTACAATCACACTTTTTCCCTAAAACCTTAAAACTACTTTTCATGGTTTCATAATCACCGACGGGGAAAACGCAATCAGGAGAATCTTTCTTTTTGTTATCACCCTTATACTTTTCTACAAGTTCAATTGCTATAGGTAATAATTTCACGACGTATGCTACGCCTGTTTTTATACGGTTTCCCATGAGCCATGTGCCACCATCAGAATCTGTATGGATATTCTTATAAGTAATTGCTTTCAGATCTGCGAAGGCGAGGCCTGTGAAGCACATGAAAAGTAGCATGTCACGCATAGCCTGCTGACGTTTATACCTCAATTCTACATGTATAAGCCTCTGCAGTTCTTCTTCAGAGAGAAATGAACGTCTTTTATATCCCGGCTTACATCCAAAACCCGTGAAGGGATGAACTTTTATTAAACCTTTCTCTTGAGCGATATGCATTAGCCATTTCATGGTATTAACACGTCCGAATGCTGTAGAACTGGCCGAGCCGCATGTGCCCAACATCCAATTATAATAGTCTTCAATAAAATCTTTGTCAAGTTCATCAAGTGCAATGTCCTCAACATTCTTTTTGTCTTTCAAAAAAAGCAATGCGCTCTTATAATCGGCTACTAAACCAAGATAGGTGCTTTTTGCCTTTTCCTTGCCTACTTTCTCCTTGTATGACTCAAGCTGTTCCCTGAAAAGCTCCATAAGGGTGTGGGAATCTTCTTTAAAACCGACATAGCGGCTATAGACTTTCTTGGCTGTGACAAAACTGTCATGATCGCATATGTATTGGTAATGCTTGGCAATTTGGGCTTTGGCATTATCAAGTTCCTGGTTTAACATTCTAGCTTCTTCGGATTTCCCTTTAGCCCTATTAGCTTTGGCGTCCCATAAAGAAATAGACACCTCCTTCTTACAGCTAAAGCAAGCTGTGGTCTTGTTGATGGTAATACGTCCCATTACAGGTACTTTACCATTCTTAATCGATTGATTTTTAGTGTAAAACAACACTCTGAATGTACTTCTCATAACTCAACTTTTTTAGTTACAAATTTAATTACTGTTGAGGTATTTGAAGTTATGAAGAATAATGCAATATATTGAAAACTAATGCCTTATATCCGATTAGTAGGCAAATTGGAAGAGGTAACAGATAAGTAACATAACTCACTCCCAAATATGCTCTATTTAGCTTTATTCACCACATCCGATTAAAACATTAGTTTTATAACTATTTGAATTTTAATAGGTTTGCACTATATTTGCGCATCTTGAAAAAACACTTTGTTTCTCGGTGAGAAACAAATGGTTTCATGGCATGAAACAAATCACGGCTTGTGGGGTGACGCCCAGTATGCTGTGGGATGACTGAAGATGACCTTTAAGCAAACTTGAGGTGTATTTATAATGAAAGCTGGAGTAAGGGATTGTTTTATCCTTCCTCCAGCTTTTATATTATTGATGAGCAGTGAATTACTTCACTTCCCAAGTATCATTAGTCATCAACAGCTCCTGGAAATTGTGATATTTCTTCTTGCCTTTGATTTCTTCGATTTGTTCAACGACAGCATCGTTGTAAGTCGGAGCGTCTACATCACGGATTACACCGAGTGCAATCGGGAAGTCGGGACCTTCCATCAAAGCCAGCTTCAGTTGAAGCGTATTATCTTGGCAGTGTGCGTCGTGGATAAGGATATCCTTTTCTGTGATACCGTTCTCACCCAGTTTCACTACCTTCAGCCCGAAGCCTTCCTGCATCAATCCGAACTCCTTGTTTTCACCAAATAACATCGGTTTGCCATGTTCCAGATAGATAGCATTCTTGGCACGTCCTTCTTTGGTGGCAACGCTGGCGTGAGTTCCGTCGTTGAAGATCACGCAGTTCTGTAGAACTTCTACAACAGAAGCACCTTTGTGATTGGCTGCTGCTTTCAACACTTCTACAGAAGCGGCACCATCTACTGCAATGCAGCGTGCAAAGAAACGTCCGCGGGCGCCAAAAGCCAGCTCTGCCGGATGGAACGGGTCTTCCACTGTTCCGTAAGGAGATGATTTGGTGACAAGTCCGCGTTCTGAAGTCGGTGAATATTGTCCTTTTGTCAGACCGTAGATACGGTTGTTCAGAAGAATCATATTCAGGTCGACATTACGGCGTAATGCGTGGATGAAGTGGTTACCACCAATTGCAAGGCCGTCACCATCACCGGAAATCTGCCAGATAGTCAAATTGGGATTGGCTACTTTAGCTCCTGTTGCAACAGCAGCGGCACGTCCGTGGATAGTGTGGAACCCATATGTATTTACATAGTAAGGCAGACGGGAAGAACAACCGATACCGGAAATGACGGCAATATCATGCGGAGCTACTCCCAGTTCGGCCATAGCTTTGTGCAGTGAGTTCAGGAAAGCGTGGTCACCGCATCCCGGACACCAGCGTGGTTGGCCTGATTTATAATCTTGTACGGTATATACTTTATCGCTCATCTTTTATTCCTCCAATAATTTAGTGAATGCATCTATCAATTCTCTCGTAACGAAAGGCTGTCCTTTCACTTGGTTGAACTGGCTGATGTTCAATCCGGGCACTTTCATGCGCAAATAACCTGCGAATTGTCCCAGATTCTGTTCAGCTACCACGATTTTCTTGTATTTATGCAATACATCGGCTGTGTTCTTCGGCAGCGGGTTGATGTACTGGAAGTGAACGAAAGCCACTTTCTTTCCATGTTCGCGCATATAGTCCATAGCCAGACGGAGATGACCGTAAGTACCACCCCAACCCACAATCAATAAGTCTGCATCTTCGTCACCCAATACTTCGAGTTCGGGGATATAGTCTGCAATTTTATCCACTTTGGCCTGACGCAGATGAACCATCTTATTGTGGTTTTCGGGTTCGGTAGAGATAGCGCCTGTTTCGTTGCTCTTTTCAAGACCACCGATGCGGTGCATGAATCCTTCAGTTCCCGGAGTAGCCCAGTAGCGTACGCCTGTTTCCGGATTACGTTGGTAAGGAGTCCAGTTGCCGGCCATATCCGGGGTCACATACGGAGGATTGATGGCAGGATATTCATCCAGATTAGGGAGTTTCCATGCGGCAGAACCGTTAGCTACGAAAGCATCAGTCAGCAATACAACCGGAGTCATGTGTTCCAAGGCCATCTTGCATGCCATATAAGCGGCGTCGAAACAGTTGGTCGGCGATGTTGCAGCGATTACAGGCATCGGGCTTTCGCCGTTGCGTCCGTAAAGGGCTTGTAATAAGTCGGTCTGTTCTGATTTAGTAGGAAGACCGGTAGACGGACCGCCACGCTGTACATTGACAATCACCAATGGAAGTTCACCGATTACAGCAAGGTTCATCGCCTCACTCTTCAGGCAAACACCGGGGCCGGAAGTCGTAGTCACTGCCAAAGCACCGGCAAAAGCGGCACCAACTGCAGAAGCACAACCTGCGATTTCATCTTCGCACTGTACGGTTTTGACTCCCAATGATTTATGCTTGGCTAATTCGTGCAGAATATCAGTAGCCGGAGTGATAGGATAAGAACCCAGGTAGAGCCCCAGACCTGCTTTTTCAGCTGCGGCAATCAGTCCGTAGGCGGTTGCTTTATTACCGTTGATATCTGTATAAAGTCCTTTTGATTTCGGAGCTTTGCTTTCAATCTTATAAGTAGAGACAGAAGCATGAGTGTTTGCTCCGTAGTTGAAGCCATCGTTCAATACCTTAATATTAGCTTCTGCTATTTCGGGTTTCTTGGCGAATTTCTCGCGCAGCATTTTTTCAGCAGCAGCAAGGTTACGGTTGAACAACCAGCAAACCAATCCAAGTGCAAACATGTTTTTGCAACGGAGAATCGATTTGTTATCCAATCCGGAGTCTTTCAGGCTCTCTTTGCACATGGAAGAGATAGGAACTTCCAATACTTCCTGTTTTATTCCTAATTCTTCAAAGGGATTGTTGGTTTTAAATTGTGCCTTTTCCAAATCTCTGGCTTCGAATGAGTCGGAGTCGGTGATGATAAGTCCTTGCGGTTTACAGAATTTGATTTGTGTTTTCAGTGCGGAAGGGTTCATAGCCACCAATACGTGACAACGGTCTCCGGGAGTGTAAACTTGTCCGGCGCCGATGTGGACCTGGAAACCGGAAACACCGGTTAGCGAACCTTGCGGGGCGCGGATGTCTGCCGGATAGTCAGGGAATGTACAGATGTCATTTCCCACTGTAGCCGACACGTTCGAGAAGATGTTGCCGGCTAGCTGCATACCATCGCCGGAGTCGCCGGAGAAACGTACTACTACTTCCTCCAATTCTTTAACCATCATTTCGTCTGCCATAACTTTAATTACTATATTTAATTTAAAAACTGATTTTACTTTCAATTTGTGAGCGCAAAGGTCGGAAAGTTAATCGAATTATCAAAATAAATCCTACTTTATTGTCCTATTGACGCCAATTATTTGAAATATCTGAAAGGAACCTGCATTTTTATTCTTGTTAAATCGACAGAAACCGTTATCTTTGCAAGCAAATTTGAAGCGGCCTTGTAGTTCAACGGATAGAATAGAAGTTTCCTAAACTTTAGATAGGGGTTCGATTCCCCTCGGGGCTACTACAGAAGAATCTATGAGAGTGGTGTTGTTTTGCTTTCATATTGTATCAAGTTTTAAGTGTAACAATAGCTTCTTTTAAGATGAACGTCTTATAGCTTCTATTTGTTTTAATAATCAATAGAAAAAGCCTCTACCGAATGTTCGGAAGAGGCTTTTCTATTTGTGGAGTTTATTATTCTTCCGTAGCTGGTACTACGACTTTTTTGTTCTTCATCATGTTGTATGCAATTGGAGATGCAATAAACAATGAAGATAATGTACCGATAACAACACCCAGGATCATTGCGAATGCAAAGCTGCGGATTGAATCACCACCAAGGATGAAGATACACAGCAATACGATCAATGTACTTAATGATGTATTGATGGTACGAGCCAGCGTTGTGTTCAGAGAGTCGTTGAACAATACTCGTTTGTCACGTTTCGGATATAAACCGAAGAACTCACGTACACGGTCGAAGATTACCACCTTATCATTAATAGAGTAACCGATAGCTGTCAGGATAGCACCAATAAATGTCTGGTCGATTTCCAGAGAGAATGGCAGGATACCCCAGAACAGTGAATAGGCACCGATAATCATAATGGTGTCGCAACTCAAAGCTACGATAGAACCGATACTGTAAGCAATGTTGCGGAAACGGAGCAAGATATACAAACCGATGGCGAGCAGTGCCAATACTACAGAGTAGATAGCACCTGTCTTGATGTCGTCTGCGATACTCGGACCCACTTTCTGTGAGCTTACGATACTACCACCTGTGTGATTGTCACGGTCGATGAAAGTTTCCAATGTGATATTCTGAGTCAATACCGGCTTCAAGGTTTCATATAGATATGATTCGATTTCAGAGTCTACGTTGTTGCCTTCATCTTCGATACGGTAGTTTGTACTGATACGTACGGTCTTTTTGTCTGTACCGATAGCAATAACGCTTACGTTGGCGTCGCCAAATTTGCTAGAGATCAATTCACGAACTTGTTCCGGTTCTACAGGATTCTCAAATTGTACCTTAAAGTTACGTCCACCAGTGAAGTCGATACTCTGACTCAAACCACGGATGGCAAATGAACCGATACAAACAACGATGATTGCACTGACGATAATAAGGGACTTTTTGTTTGTACCCATAAAATCGAAATGTGTATTGGTCATCAGATTCTTTGAAATCTTGGTTGTGAATGTCAGGTTCAACCACTTGTCTTTGTTCATGAAGTGTTCATAAACAATACGAGTAATGAACACTGCAGTAAAGAAGGATACCAAGATACCGATAATCAATGTCGTAGCAAAACCACGAATTGGACCGGTACCAAAGTTAAACAGGATGATACCTGTGATGATAGATGTTAAGTTAGAGTCGAAGATAGCCGAGAATGCATTTGAATAACCGTCGGCAAGTGCTTTCTTCACACCCTTACCTGCACGAAGCTCTTCTTTTGTACGTTCATAGATAAGTACGTTCGCATCCACAGCCATACCAAGTGACAATACCATACCGGCTATACCGGACATTGTCAGCGCAGCCTGGAAGGATGAAAGAATACCTAGCGTGAAGAAGAAGTTGAGGATTAACGCGCAGTTAGCAACCATACCTGGGATGAAGCCGTACATAGAGCACATGTAAATCATCAACAGAATCAGGGCTACAACGAATGAGAAAATACCCGCATTGATTGATTCTTGACCCAGTGACGGACCAACGATATCTTCCTGTACGATGTGAGCCGGAGCCGGCATCTTACCTGATTTCAATACGTTAGCTAAGTCTTTTGCTTGTTCAGGAGTGAAATGACCTGTAATCTGTGAACGTCCACCTGTAATTTCAGAGTTTACGTTTGGTGCAGAATATACATAGTTATCAAGAACGATAGCAATGGAACGGCCAATGTTCTGCTTAGTCAACTGAGCCCAGCGGCGTGCACCGTCAGAGTTCATTGTCATGCTTACAGCCGGTTTGCTGTATTGGTCGAATTCGTCTTTTGCATCAGTTACTACGTCACCTTCCAACGGAGCTTTACCATTACGTTCGGTAGACTTGATAGCGTATAATTCGAAAGTCTGTCCTTTCTTGTCAAATTCGGAAGGAGAAACAC
Source organism: Bacteroides xylanisolvens (assembly GCF_018289135.1). Lineage (NCBI taxonomy): Bacteria > Pseudomonadati > Bacteroidota > Bacteroidia > Bacteroidales > Bacteroidaceae > Bacteroides > Bacteroides xylanisolvens. The sequence goes on along the minus strand of NZ_CP072216.1, from coordinate 4,075,422 downwards.
CCCATTTCAGACGAAGGTCTTTTGGAAGATCAGCTTTGATTTCCGGCATAGCCAGATATTTGTTGATGTCAGCAGTATCTTTGTAGTTGGCATAACCAATAACGGGACCTTGTCCGCTAGAATTCAACTGAAGTATGGACAGCAAAGGATATTGCTTTTTGATTTCTTTCATATTTGCGGCAGACTTATCTTCAGCAGTTACGTCACCTTTCAGGGCAGCTGCAAGGCTGTCGGCAGCACTTACAGTTTTTTTCTCAACCGGAGTGGCTTCGGTAAGGACTGCTTCAATAGTATCTGTATCAGCTGTTGTTCCTTCAGCTAAAATAACACGCAATTTGGCGTCTGCAGATTGCATGGCAGGGAGAACTTCTCTAGCTGTATAAGTTTCCCAGAACTCCAGATTGGCAGAACCTTGGAGAAGTTTTCTCACACGTTCCGGCTCTTTGATACCCGGAAGTTCCACCATGATACGTCCCATTTTGTCTTCCAGACTTTGGATGTTCGGTTGAACAACACCAAAACGGTCGATACGGGTACGAAGAACGTTGAATGAGTTTTCAACAGCAGCTTTTACTTCTGCTCTCAGCACTTTTTCAACTTCTGCATCTGATGATTTCTGGTTAACTTTATCTTTCAACTGTTGTGTTGCGAAAAGTTCGGAAAGTTTTGCGTCCGGAGCAATTTTGTGGTATTCTCTGATGAACAGGGTGATAACATCATCCTGACTGTTGACAGCCTGTTTTGCAGCTGTCGCCAATGCGTTGTTGAAAGCTTCGTCAGGCTTGTTGTCTGCCAATGCTTTGATAACATCAGGTACGGAAACTTCAAGGATAACGTTCATACCACCCTTCAGGTCCAAACCTAAACTAATCTCCATCTCACGACATTGTTTCAGTGTCCAGTTCCACAGCATTACTTTCTCGTTAGAGAGAGAGTCGAGGTAGTCTTGTTCCACTTTCGGGTCGCCGTTCGCAATTTCTTTCGCCTTGTTGGTATAATGGCGTGTTACGAAGGAGAAGGAGAGGTAGAACACGCATACCAGCGTGAGTAATACCGCAAAAACCTTTACAAATCCTTTGTTTTGCATTTTACTTTTAATTTATGATGATTACTTTTTTAATTTAATTTTCAGTTAAATTCTGTCGTACACAAGTTCTTTTTGCCGTATACAAGGCTGCAAATATAGTTTTTTTTTCACATTCATGTGTAATAAGCCCTCAAATATTTGATGTTTAAGGGCTTTTTTACTGAATTATTTCATTCCTCTGTTTTTCAGTAGCGGTTCCAAGCTTGGTTCCGCTCCACGGAAATTCCGGTAAAGCACCATCGGGTCTTCGCTGTCTCCCTTCTCCAATACGTTGTGACGGAAGAGGTCGGCGGTGTTTTTATCAAAAATACCATGTTCTTTAAAGGCTTCAAAAGCATCATTATCCAGTACATTGGCCCATAGGTAGCTGTAGTATCCGGCTGCGTAACCACCAATGATATGATTGAAGTAAGTCACGCGATAACGCGGTGCTATTTCGGGGATGAGACCGAGCTTGTCCATGGCTTCTTTTTCGAATGCAAGCATGTCTATATTCTTTACATCTGTTACGGTGTGCAGGTTCATGTCGAGGATGGCGGCAGCCAGTAATTCGGTAGTCATGAAGCCCTGATTGAAAGTCTTCTGTTGCAGTATCTTTTCGATGATTTCGTCGGGTATCACTTCTCCTGTCTGATAATGTTTGGCATACATTTTCAGTACTTCCGGTTCAGTAGCCCAGTGTTCATTGATTTGAGAAGGAAGTTCTACAAAATCGCGTACTACATTAGTGCCTGATGTTCCTTTGTATTCACATTTTGTCAGCAGTCCATGCAGAGCGTGGCCAAATTCGTGGAACAAAGTTTCTACTTCATCCATTGTCAATAGAGAGGGAGTATCGCCTACCGGTTTGGTAAAGCTGCAAACATTGCATACTAACGGACGGGTATCTCCTTGTTGTTCGCGGTAGTTGCTCATCCATGCGCCGCCACTTTTTCCGGAGCGTGGGAAATAATCGACGTAGAAGATACCGAGTTGCGAACCGTCTGCGTCTTTCACTTCAAAGACTTCCACATCCGGATGATAGGTAGGGATACCTTCGAGCTTGGTAAGGGTGATGCCATATAGTTTGTTGGCTACGGCGAAAGCACCATCGCGCACATTCTCCAATTTGAAGTAAGGTTTTGTATCCTCTTCAGACAGGTTGTACTTTTCTTTTCGTAGTTTTTCGGTATAATACCACCAATCCCATGCTTCCAGTTTTTCTCCTTTGCCTTCCTTATCCATTAATTTTTGAAGTTCGGTAGCTTCTGCCTTTGCTTTTGGCAGTGCATAGCTCCAAAGGTTGTTTAGAAGGCTCATTACGTTGTTGGCGTTCTTTGCCATCGTTTCGTCGAGAACGAAGTTTGCATAGCAGTCGAAACCTAATAATTTAGCTTTTTCCAGGCGGAGAGAAACGATCTTACGGATATTTTCCTTGTTATCGTTTTCGTCGTTGTTGTTACCGCGGTTGATGTAAGCTTTGTATATTTGTTCCCGAAGCGGGCGATTTTCTGAATATTGCAGGAAAGGCAGGCGGCTGGCATTATGCAGGGTGAATAGCCATTTTCCGGGTTGTCCGGCTGCTTTTGCTTCTTCCGCGGCGCTTTGGCGGAACCATTCGGGCAATCCTGCCAGATCTTCTTCTTTGTCAACGAAGAGTTTGAAAGCATTATTCTCATTCAGTATATTGTTGCTGAAAGTAATGCCGAGTGTAGAAAGTTCCTTGTTGATTTCGCGGAGGCGGGTTTGGTCTTCGGCATTAAGGTTTGCTCCGGAACGGACAAATCTTTTATAAGTCTTGTCCAGCAGACGTTCTTGTTCCGACGTCAGGTTCAATGAATCTTTCTTTTGGTAGACATCGTTCACCCGTTTGAATAGTTTCCCATTCAGGGAGATATTGTCATTATGTTCCGAAAGAACCGGTGCCAGTTTGATGGAAAGTGCGGTCAGCGAATCAGTAGTTTCCGCATCTGTCATATTGAAGAAAATGATGCTTACCCGGTCTAAGATGGGTGCGCTGTTATCCAAAGCCACAATCGTATTTTCGAATGTCGGAATTTCCGGGCTTTCGATGATGGCTTCGATATTTTGATTCTGTTCTTCTATACCTTTTAGAAAGGCAGGTTCATAGTGCTCTAATTTAATCTTGTCGAAAGAAGGAACACCATACTCGGTTTGAAACTCTGTAAAGAAAGGATTGCTTTCTGTTTTCGTAGCACAGGAGTACATCATACAACTTACTGCTAAAATGGTTAGTGTCTTTTTAATCATCATAAGTGTTTTTTATTAGAGTTTTCAGTTCTTATCGTTTACTGATATAGCACCAGATCGGGTAATGGTCTGATGCCTTGATAGACCGGTCTACCGTGCAATTGTAGGCTTTCAGGTTGGGGCTGATCAAGATATTGTCTATGCGGAAATAGAACTTGTTCTGATTGTAGGAAATACCCAATCCTTTACCGGACTGTGTGAATGCATCGTCTAGTTTTTGAGTCAGGATGCGATGGGTATATGAGATAGAACCGTCGTTGAAATCGCCGCATACTATGGTTGTCGGATATTTACTTTCTGCAATGGTTTTAGCCACAGAATCTGCTTGTGTAGCCCGGATAGCCGATGCTTCCGCCAGTTTTCTTATTAATTGCCTAAGTCCGGTTTTTACTTTCTTGGCATTCGGGTCTTTAATCATATCCTCATACATCCCTCTGTCTTCTTTGGTGAGTTTGTTGGATTCCAGGTGGTTGTTGATTAATGTAAGAGTGTCGTTATTCACATTCAGTACATATTTCATGGAGCCGTTATAATTACTTTCATATTCGATGGGATGTATCGAGAGTATGGGGAACTTAGAGAAACAGGCAAGTTGCACATCTCCTTTCCCTTGTTGGTGGACGGATTGGTAAGGATAGGCTTTGAATGCTTTTTTAATGTCCTGTTCCGTCAGGTATTTCTTGTTGGTAGCGGTGTTATATTCTTGCAGACAGATAATATCGGCGTTACTATCTACAAGATAAGACAATACCGGGTTTTTCCCATCTTTCTTCTCCAAATTGTTGAAACTCATTACGTTGTAGGATAGGATTTTGATGCTTCCTTCCGGTATGGTTTTAGTGGTGGAGTTAAAAGGAATATAAGTCCGTATCTGCGGAATACAAATTAGAAAACCGATGGCAGGCAAGAGCGCATAGCGGTAATTGACAAATGCCCAGAAGCCGATAAAAATCAGATTAATCGTCAGGAATATCGGAAATGCAAGTCCCAAGCTGGAAGCAAGTGGATTTATTTTCGGGTTAAGGTAAGGGCTATAAGCGCTTAATATCAACGTTCCCACGAAGAGAGCGTTGACAGCAAGTATCAGATATGCGACAAATTTGCCAATATGTTCCATTCCTTTATCTTTTGCTTGCGTCGAACAAGCTTTTCTTTTCTTCAGTTGTCAGACTGTCGTAACCGGATTTCTTTAGTTTTTCCAAAATACGGTCCACTTCATCAGACTGTGCTTTTTTGTGGGCATTGTAATCATAATCCTTCTCGCGACCGGTGGCACTGTTTCCATAGTGTACCTTCATTTTCGGTTTCCGTTTCCATGTTTTCTTTTGAAACAAGGAGGCGAAACCATCCAGAATCCAGTTGATCCAGGAAGTCAAATCAGTTCCTTTACTTAGGCTGGCGGCAAACCAAAGTCCTGCAAGAGCACCGCCCAGGTGGGCGATATGTCCTCCGGCATTACTTGAGGTGATGGATAATACATCGATTCCGATAACAACCAGTGCCAGATATTTGAGACGGATAGCACCGAAAAGAAAAAGTTGCACCCTGTAATTTGGTTCACGATAAGCCGTAGCAGCTACGATGGCTAATACGGAAGCTGATGCTCCTACCAATGTTGCACCCGCCACTTGCGAACTGAATAAAGGAAATACATTGTAGGCAACCATATACAGTAAACCTCCACAGATACCTCCTAATACATATAGTCCTCTTAAATGCTTGGCCGAGAAAAAGTAGAGAAACAAACTTCCGAACCAATACAGCCAAAGCATATTGAATAGAATATGCAGGATACCGGCATGCATAAACATATAAGTAAATAACGACCACGGCTGATGAATAAATCCGATAAAGGATGCCGGCAGGGCAAATATACCGAATATATCGGGGGTACTTACTTCAAACAGTCGCAAGAAAACGTTAATCAACGTGCCGATCAGAAAGATGCCTACGTTGATATAAATCAGTTGGATGAAAATATTTCCTCTTCTGAATGTCTCCTTTAAATCAGCTATAATATGTCCCATTGTTATTGCTTTTTTTTCTCCAATACAAAATCAGGATCAATCCAAATAACATTCCTCCCAGGTGAGCAAAGTGAGCGACATTGTCTCCGGCGCTATTGGCAAGTCCTGACCATAATTCAATCGCGGCGTATCCTATCACGAAGAACTTCGCTTTGATAGGAAATGGCAGCGGGAAGATAAACAACCGGTTATTGGGAAATAACATACCGAATGCCAGCAATATGGCGTAAACGGCTCCCGAAGCACCTACGGTGGTCATCATGTTCAGATACTCTTCCATTGGGATAACACCTGTACCTATATTCACTTGTGCGTAGTGGCTAAGTTCCGTTACATATTGAATATACTGTACCCCTTCCTGGATAAGTCCCGCACCGATACCGCAGAGAATATAGTAAAAGAGGAAACGTTTGGGTCCCCAGGTTTGTTCGAGAATCGGTCCGAACATAAAAACGGCAAACATATTAAAGAAAATGTGGCTGAATCCGCCGTGCATGAACATATAAGTGATAAGCTGTGCCGGATTAAAGTCACTTGCGAGGAAAAAATGTAATCCTAGATAATTCGTTAAATCCAGGCCGTAACGTTGGGCTACGATTGTCCCGAAAAATACTAGTACATTGATAATTATCAGGTTTTTAGTTACAGTTGGCATCATTTTAATTTCTGAATATTTAGATAATAGACGCAAAAGTACGAATAAATTCTGTTTTAAAGCATGAAAAACGCTTCCTATTAGCTCTTTTTCAATAATTTGCTGCGTTTTTTTTATGTTTTTATTTGATATGTTGTTTTGTTCGGCTATATTTGTGGAATCAATCCATTGTGGGATAATCTTTTGTGTAACAAATATATTAATTAATCATTTTACGTATTATGAATAAGTCTGATCTTATTAGCGCAATGGCTGCTGAAGCTCAAATGAGCAAAGCCGATGCAAAAAAAGCACTTGATGCTTTCATCACTTCAGTTACTAATGCTATGAAAGCTGGTGACAAAGTATCTCTCGTAGGTTTTGGTACTTTCTCAGTAAGCGAAAGAGCTGAAAGAACTGGTATTAACCCTTCTACAAAGGCAACTATTACTATTCCTGCTAAGAAAGTAGCTAAATTTAAAGCTGGTGCTGAATTATCTGCAGCTGTTGAATAAGATAGATAGTTGAAAGAAATTAGGAGAGGAGACGCGATGCGTCTCCTTTTTTTGTATCTTTGCGCGCAAGAAATAACTTGATTATGAAGATAGAAGATAAACTTGTAGCGTCCGTTATCAGCGGACTGAAAGCACTCTACGGTCAGGAAGTCCCTGAAAAAATGGTGCAGATGCAAAAAACGAAGAAAGAATTTGAAGGACATTTGACACTGGTCGTGTTCCCTTTCCTGAAGATGTCAAAAAAAGGACCGGAGCAAACGGCACAGGAAATCGGTGAATATCTGAAGGCAAACGATCCGGCTGTAGCAGCGTTTAATGTGATAAAAGGGTTCTTGAACCTGACTATTGCATCGGCTACATGGATTGAGTTGCTGAACGAGATTCAGGCAGATGAACAGTACGGCTTAGTGCAGGTCACTGACGCTTCTCCATTGGTGATGATTGAATATTCTTCTCCGAATACAAATAAACCGCTTCACTTGGGACACGTGCGTAATAACCTTTTAGGTAACGCATTGGCTAACATTGTAGCGGCAAACGGCAATAAGGTAGTCAAAACAAATATTGTAAACGACCGTGGTATCCACATCTGTAAGTCCATGCTGGCATGGAAGAAATACGGAAACGGTGAAACTCCTGAAACTTCGGGTAAGAAGGGTGACCACCTGGTAGGTGATTATTATGTATCTTTCGATAAGCATTATAAAGCGGAAGTAAAGGAGCTGATGGCTAAATTTACAGCGCAGGGAATGAGTGACGATGAAGCGAAAGCAAAGGCTGAAGCTGAATCTCCATTGATGCAGGAGGCCCGCGAAATGTTGGTGAAGTGGGAAGCCGGTGATCCGGAAGTACGCGGATTGTGGGAAATGATGAACAACTGGGTATATGCAGGATTCGACGAAACCTACAAGAAGATGGGTGTCAGCTTCGACAAGATCTATTACGAATCCAATACTTACCTCGAAGGAAAAGAAAAAGTAATGGAAGGTCTGGAAAAAGGTTTCTTCTACAAGAAAGAAGACGGTTCCGTATGGGCCGACCTGACTGCCGAAGGACTGGATCATAAGCTCCTTCTCCGTGGTGACGGTACTTCTGTCTACATGACTCAGGATATCGGTACGGCTAAACTTCGTTTTGCCGATTACCCGATTAATAAGATGATTTATGTAGTAGGTAACGAACAGAACTATCACTTCCAGGTGCTTTCTATCTTGCTCGATAAACTTGGTTTCGAATGGGGTAAGAGTCTGGTACACTTCTCTTACGGAATGGTGGAACTGCCGGAAGGTAAGATGAAATCCCGTGAGGGTACGGTAGTTGATGCTGACGACTTGATGGAGGAAATGATTGCCACTGCTAAAGAAACTTCACAAGAACTAGGCAAACTGGATGGTTTGACACAGGAAGAAGCTGATGATATTGCCCGTATTGTGGGTCTGGGAGCATTGAAATATTTCATTCTGAAAGTCGATGCCCGTAAGAATATGACATTCAATCCGAAAGAATCTATCGACTTCAATGGTAATACAGGTCCGTTTATTCAATATACTTATGCACGTATCCAGTCTGTACTTCGGAAAGCTGCCGAATCAGGTATCGTGATTCCTGAACAGATTCCGGCTGGTATTGAATTGAGTGAAAAGGAAGAAGGGCTGATTCAGATGGTTGCCGACTTTGCTGCTGTTGTAAAACAAGCCGGTGAAGATTACAGCCCGTCTATTATTGCTAATTATACTTATGACTTGGTGAAAGAATACAATCAGTTCTATCATGACTATAGTATTCTGCGCGAAGAGAATGAGGCGGTGAAAGTATTCCGTATCGCTCTGTCTGTTAATGTAGCTAAAGTTGTTCGCTTGGGAATGAATTTGCTGGGTATCGAAGTTCCTTCCAGAATGTAAGACTTTCTCTGAACAAAATAGACTTCTGCGGGGTTTCTTTTATATATATAAAAGGAACCCCGTATGTTTTACTCCCCCCCATCCATTGCTTCGGAAGAGAGAAACGGAAACTGCTACTGTCTCTTATTCCGAACTGCTGTTTGACCTGATTTATGTTTTCTCGGTCACGCAACTTTCACATTATTTGCTTCATAATCTCACTTGGGAAGGATTATTGAAAGAAACAATCCTGTGGTTTGCAGTCTGGATGTTGTGGCAACATACCATCTGGGTGACTAACCGGTTTAATTCGGATACCAGGCCGATTCGTATTCTTCTTTTTATCGCATATTATTGCTGTGGTTGCTTTAGCTTTACTGCTTTCCTGGCCTTATCACATTTCTTTATTGACAATGAATATCCTGGTGACATCCGTTTTTATATTTGTGATTGTGTTTGATATATTATTTCCTGATAAAGGTTTTAAGATCAAATGAAAAAGCCAGACTAAGTTTAATCCTAGTCTGACTTTTCATTATTGTTGATGACTGTTATTTTTTAGGGTATTTGTACCAGTCTTTGGCTTGTGCCCCATTAGATTTAACCCATGTTGCAAATTTCGGATATGATTCGTCTATCCTTACGCCTTCTTCAGGGATAGGGAATTCGCTAATTGGCATATTGAGAGCAAATGGCATTAAGTCTATCGAAACATAATATAATCCCTCGTCAGGTCTGGAAACATCTTTGCCAGTGCCTAATAGTGATGGATTGGCTTTATCTGTAGGGGGATATTTTACCAAATGCACTTCTCTACCTCTGGTTTTATCTGACTCTACGAAAATAAACGGATTATAAGGTGGTAATACGTTTTTTGAGCTTACATCATTCACTTGAATTGTTACAGTATACTTTTTGTCTGCTTCTTCTTTTCCGTCAAAAATCCTCATGTTATCAAATAATAAAATTGTAGGATGAGATTGGCCGGTCTCTGTTTTCCCAGGCATATATTGAGATTTGGAGGCATAAGAAGGGCCTTCAATAGAAACGTCACTAATATCGCTGTTAGCGATGTTATGTAATTGATAGCCAAAGCCGTTTATCAAATAACCTCCTCGGTGAAACGGAGTGAATTCATCAACAATTTTGTATACTCGATTTGTCAGTATGGATTTATATACTTTACTCTTATATCGTATCATGACATCATTCATGTCATAATCTCCCTGTTCCGGCCATAAGTCCTCGAATGTCAATATTCCGGAGTAAGTGGTGTAGTTGTCTTCATCAGTTGGAACTTCAGGATCTTCGGGCAAAGGAGGAACTACTTCTTCATCAATCGCATTTTTTTCGGAAGTATGGATATAGAAAATGGCATCGCAATAATCTAAGTCTATATTATCCTCAAATCCTATTGCTACAATTTGATTGGATTCTGTATCTCGCAGTGATACGGTTCTTTGTCTCTTTATGCCATCACTTCCCGCTTTGTTCAAAATGGTAGTAGAGTATCGGGTTCCCATGCCTTGAACAAGGTCACCTTGAACGTATTCATCTAAAGGCTTGCTTCTGAATCCCATGCCTTGCAGACACCAACCAATAGTGATCCCAGCAGGAAATTTTTCTTCAAATTTACCTTCTTTTTCGTTCCAGTATTTCAATTTAATTTCATCGCCACAAACTAAAGCACCTACTCCGGCTGTTTTATAAACAGGAGAAGCATTTGGAAATGCCAGTACCTTTTGGATATTTTCCAGAGTTGGTGTTTCGCCAGTAGGATAAGTGTAATATCCCACAGTGTTGTACCAAGCGGCAGTACTATTGACAAATACAAGACTTACTTCGGTTTCTTTAGTGATAGGGATGTCTGATATCATTTTTCCGTTAAAGAATTCGGGATAGTTGTCACGAATGCTTTTCCCGTCCGTTTTTCTAAAAACGTTTTTTATATTATAAAGTACGCTGGCAGGCGGAATGTTTTTTTCTGCAGATAAGTTATTGGGACGTCCGTTGTCGTTCCAGTCTACATTGGGTAGAAGCATCCAGTCATCCTGATATTTATGCTGATTGGTTGTCACTCCTCTGCTGACGGGTGTTGATGCTTTTGCGAGTAGAGATTGAATATACTCATTTTGGTTGAAAGAAATACGGTGGTCTTCGCCAATTGTGAGTTTTACAGGCGATGCTGCACCTAAATAGTCGGATGATAACCATACTTCTGAAATATCTGCCCGTATAGTTATTCCATCTTCATTGAACGTTCCCTTTTTGCTGGTGGCGGCACGGTAGAAAGGTTCTATGTCTTTTTTCTTCCAGCTACCATCTTTATCGTTTACTTCAATCGGGTCTTGATCATAAATTTCAAAAAGAATCACATAATCTTCTTTGAAGCCATAGTCAATGTCTATAGCCAGATTCTGGTTCATGTTGAAATCAAAAAAGCTTTCTTTGGGAAGTTTTTCCGGCTCTTGAAATAAATCACGCTGGTCGTCTACACAACCACATATTAATGGGGCACAAAATAGACCCATTAATGTTTTTACAAATATTGTTTGTCTCATAAGTTTTTGAAAATAAGTAAAATAAATGGCAGATATATAAAAAGATTTATATATCTGCCATCATTCTTATTTTATTTTCTTACTTCTTTTTCGAAAACTTCTTTTTTGGTGCTGGATTCGCTCCTTTTTCGTCTTGAAGCTTGATTAAGTCGAGACAACTTTTCAGCGTTAAATCCTGTGGGACAATATCTTTGGGGATTTTATAATTGGAACCTTTATAGGTAATATAAGGTCCATAGCGTCCGTTCAAAATCTCGAGTTCCGGTTCCTCTTCAAACTTCTTGATGTGGCGTTCCACTTCTTTCTGGCGTTTGTCTAAAATGAGTTGTTCCGCCTCTTCTAAAGTAACTTCCATCGGGTCGAGTCCTTTAGGGAGCGATACATATACCTTATTATGCAGGATATACGGACCGAAACGGCCTACACCGACACTGACTGTCTTTCCTTCATATTCGCCCAATGTACGAGGCAATTTGAATAATTCCAGTGCTTCTTCCAATGTAATGGTTTCCATGGACTGGCCCTTCTTCATTTGTGCAAAGCGTGGTTTTTCTTCATCTTCTACAGTGCCAATCTGTACAACAGGACCGAAGCGGCCAATCTTAACGGAAATGGGTTTTCCTGTCTCCGGGTCTTCTCCCAGGATACGTTCGCCTACTTTATGTTCCGTCTTGATAGCCAACGTGCTTTCTACAGACGGGTGGAACTTATCATAGAAATTCTTCATGATAGAAGTCCACTTTACTTCTCCTTCTGCAATTTCGTCAAATTCCTTTTCTACGCTGGCGGTAAAGTTGAAATCCAGAATGTCCGGGAAATATTCGGTAAGGAAATCATTTACCACAGTGCCAATATCCGTTGGTAGTAATTTAGCCTTTTCTGCACCGGTAATTTCAGTATGGTTTTCATCCTTAATCTGACGATCTTTCAATGTCATGACATTAAACTGTCGTTCTTCCCCGTCTTTATTACCTTTCTCCACGTATTCGCGTTGTTGGATGGTAGAGATAGTAGGTGCATATGTAGACGGACGTCCGATACCCAGTTCTTCCAACTTGCGTACAAGACTTGCTTCCGTATAGCGTGGAGGACGTTGGGTGAAACGTTCGGTTGCGATAATAGGCCCATGTTCCAACTTTTGGCCTTTTTTCAGAGGAGGAAGCAGGTGACTCTCATCTTCTTGTTCGTTGTCATCATCATAAGATTCACGGTATACGCGCAAGAATCCGTCGAACTTAATCACTTCACCGATAGCTGTAAATACATCGCTGCTGCCACTTATTGTTATGGTAGCAGTTGTCTTTTCCAGTTCCGCATCTGCCATTTGTGAGGCAATGGTGCGTTTCCATATCAAGTCGTACAGTTTCTTTTCCTGTGCTGTTCCTTCAACGGACTGGTTTTCCATATAGGTAGGACGGATAGCCTCATGCGCTTCTTGTGCACCCTTAGTCTTTGTTTCGAAATGACGGAGGTGTACGTAGCGGTCACCCATCATTTTGATGATAGCGTCTTTACTGCCTGTTGTCGCAAATTCCGAGAGGTTGACAGAGTCCGTACGCATATAAGTGATGAATCCCGATTCGTATAAGCGTTGCGCGAGCATCATGGTCTGCGCTACGGTATATCCCAGTTTGCGTGCGGCTTCCTGTTGCAATGTAGATGTTGTGAACGGAGCAGGAGGCGTTTTCTTGACCGGGCGGGTAGTAATATCGTCGATAGCAAAGCTTGCTCCCTGACATGCGTTGAGGAAGGCTTTTGCTTCTTCTTTTGTTTTAATGCGGCGAGCCAGTTCAGCTTTCATTTCTACCAGTTTTCCATCCGTGTCCGGGACGAGGAATACGGCAGTGATGCGATAAGCAGCTTCCGTTTGGAAAGCATGTATTTCACGTTCACGTTCAACGATCAGGCGGACAGCAACTGACTGAACACGTCCGGCAGAAAGTGCCGGTTTCACTTTTCTCCAAAGCACGGGAGAGAGTTCGAAACCTACGATACGATCCAGAATCCGTCGTGCTTGCTGTGCATTTACGAGGTTGAGGTCAATGTCGCGTGGTTGTTCAATTGCTTTTAAAATAGCGCTTTTCGTAATTTCATGAAATACGATTCGTTTTGTGTTTTCCGGTTTTAGTTTTAAGACCTCATACAGATGCCAGGCTATCGCTTCTCCTTCGCGGTCCTCATCGGATGCGAGCCATACGGTTTCTGCGTCTTTAGCTTCTGTCTTCAGTGTGTTAACCAGAGCCTTTTTGTCTGCCGGGATTTCGTAGCTGGGTGTAAAATTCTTCTCTACGTCGATGCTGAATTCTTTTTTCTTCAGATCGCGTATGTGTCCGTAACTAGAAAGGACTTTGAAATCTTTCCCAAGAAACTTTTCAATCGTTTTTGCTTTTGCCGGAGACTCGACAATGACAAGGTTTTTCTGCATAATTCTTTCTTTTATAATGGCTTGTACCACAATATTCGGGGACAAAAGTAAAAAAAAAGATTCTCCTTACCTTATATTATAAGGAGAATTTAATAAAATCTTAAGATTTACCAATGTTGATGTTAACTTTTACATCTGTAAATCTTAAGATTTAGCTTAAAGGGAGGATGCTTGCCGGCTTATTTTGTTGCGGATGAGGGGTCTTCCTTTATTTTTTTGAGAAACTCTGTCGGTAACATTCCAAATTGTTTCTGAAAACATTTGGCAAAGTAGGAAGAAGAACTGAACCCGACGAGGAATCCTATTTCGGTAACCCTATATTCTCCCTCCACCATCATTTTGCAGGCTTTCTTTAATCGAGTGACCTTGATGAAATCATTGGGAGTCATGCCAATAATGCCTTTGATTTTGGTAAATACAGAGGTACGGCTCATTCCCAGTTCCTGTGCCAGTGTATTTACCGAAAATTCGGAGTCCTCAATATTATTCTGGATGATTTCGGTACATTTATTCATAAATTCTTCATCCAGTTTATTGTGGACAGCGGAGTGCAGATCGGACAACGGAGTAGAGGCATACGTTTTCTGCTGACTTTCCCTTTTCTTGAGTAAGTTCAGCAATTGTGCTTTCAGGTGGAAAGGTGAGAATGGTTTCTCTATATATGCATCCGCACCGGCTTCCAGTCCTTTGATTTTACTTTCTGTATCCGTTTTGGCTGTCAGCAGAATGACAGGAACATGGGAAATATTGATGTTACTTTTAATTTTCCCACAGAGTTCGAACCCGTCCATTTCCTCCATCATCACATCACTGATGATGAGGTCAATGTTATTCTTTTCAAGGATTTGCAACGCTTCCTCTCCACTCGAAGCCGATATGACAAAATATTCCTCGGACAGAATTTTGGAAAGGAAATCCAGAATCTCCGGGTTGTCGTCCACAACCATAATGGCATATTGTTTTTTCAACGGTTCACTGGGAAGAGTGCTTTCCAGTTCATTTTCTTCTATGCTGTTTTCTGGAATAATCGTATCTTCCACTCGTTTGGCCACTTGTGGCAAAGCAGTGATGGCCGCTTGTTTGGGGAAATATACAGAAATAGAAACACCGTTTTCACCGTCTTCCCTATCGCTGACTTCGATCTTTCCGTTCATCAATTGGACGAGTGAGCGTGTCATGTGAAGCCCGATACCAATGCCCAGTTTATTTATTTCACTGTTGTTCTTAACCTGATAGAATGCGTCGAATATTTTAGTCTTTTCTTGATCGGTGATGCCTATACCGTCATCGGTCACGGTGACTACTATCTCGGAATCCTTTTCTATAGTCGTAATACGAATCGTGCTTTTGGCATATTTCAAGGTATTGCTTAGTAGATTGCTGATAATCTTGGTAAAAGCTTCTTCATCTATGACGATGCTCAGTTCTTCCGGGATAGAGGAAGTGTCAATCGCCACTTTCTTTTGTCTGGCAGATAATTCAAAAATGCAGCTTACTTTGCATATTATTTCTTTAATCCGGTAACAGTCGTACGATAGTTTATAAGATCCCGTATCTACTTTGCGGAAATCCAGCAATTGGGTGACAAGCGCATACAAGCGTTTGTAATTCTGTTCAATAATACTTAGGTATTCCCCATACACATTGTTGATACTTGAAGTTTTCATCAGGTATTCCAATGGGCCGATAATAAGGCTCAAAGGAGTTCGAATCTCATGGGCAATGTTAGTGAAGAAATCTATTTTGGAGTTATAGAGCTCTTTTTCTTTTTCATCGTTCAGCCTCTTGATGCGTTCTTTCTGATGTTTCTCCGTACGTTTTACGTAATACCATACGGTTAACATAATCGCAATTAACAGGACGAGGGCATAGATCAGATAAGCCAGTTGCGACCGGAAGAATGGAGGCAGCACCTTGATTTTTAGCTGTACTTCATTACTGCTCCATAGTTTATCGCTGTTCGTTCCCTTGATCCTTAATACATATTCACCGACGGGTAAGTTTGCATAGGAAAGATGGTTGTTACTTCCTTTAGTGAACTGCCATTCGCTATCCAGACCTTCCAGCATATATTGATAATCATTCTCTTTGGGAGCAATGTAGCTTAGTGCGGCAAAATCGAATCCGATCATGGACTGGTTATATTTCAACACAATCTCATCTGTATATCCTATGGATTGGCGAATGGGTGAATGGGATGTATCGGCCTGTATGTCTTTTCCGAAAATGGTCATATTAGTGAGGACGACAGGTGGATTGTATGTATTTTCTCTTAAGTCTTGCGGGAAGAAATAACAGAAACCGTCTGTCGAACCCAAAAATAGTCTACCGTCAGAAGATTCAAAGCCTGAACATGGTGTGAATTGTTCATTGTATAGTCCGTTTGATTTCGAATAGGTTTTTAGATATTCTGTATCCGGATTGTATACAGCAAGTCCCTTATTGGTACTAATCCATAATAAGTCTCCTTTAGGGATAATGGAAGTGATGATTTTATTCGGCAACTTTAGGTAGTCGTATCTGGTAAAATCATCTGTTTCATCATTATATCTACAAAGTCCTTGCCCATAAGTTCCCACCCATAGTCGTTTCTTGTTGTCGATAGCTAGCGTGGTGATTACATTCTTTGTTAGTGAATTCGGATGGTCTGAACGTTGATAAGATGTTATCTTTTGGGTTCTGACATTGTATGAATATAATCCACTGATGCTTGTTCCTATCCATATTCTTCCGAAATAATCTTCAATGATATCCGATATTTTGCCTGTAAAAGAACCAATTCTGATGAAATTGTTTTTTTCGGGGTTATAGTAACAGAATCCTGCAGAAGTGCCCACGTAAATACATCCATTACTGGCTTTATATAGAGTGAATACCCGTGAGGAGGGGATAGATGTTGAATCTTCCGGATTATCGAGAAAACTTTCCACTTTTCCTGTTTTTAAATTAATCACCTCCAAACCTCTTCCATAAGTGGCGGCATATAGTTTATCTCCGTCTACCAGCAGATCGTGTATACAATAGTAAGTTGTGCCTATACTAGCTGCATCCCGGAAAGGGGTAATTTCTTGAGTTTTGGCATCAAATCGGAAAATGCCATTGTCATCCGTACCTATCCAGTATTTATCATCTTTGTCTTCTTTGATAACATTGATTACTTTTCCTGATTGTGGCGTGGACGATGATGAACAGCTATAATATTTGAAATTATTCTGAAATGCCGAATAGAATTTGATTCCATCGAAATAGGAGCCCAGCCAGAGGCTTTCTTCCTTATCCATATAGATGGTATATATAAACTTATTGGCTCCGGTTCTTATTTTCAGATTCGGATTGTCGGATTGCATAATTTCTCCTTTGTCTGCTTTAAAAATTCCCATACCGTTGTCGGATGAAATGAACAACTCGCCAGGTCTGTATTCTTTAATGTCGTGGATATGATATAATAGGTTGTTTGGACTTCTGTCCCGGTAGTTGGTGAAAGTTTTAGTCACTGGATTGAACAGGTCGAGCCCGTTCTGAAAAGTTCCTATCCATAAATTGCCGTGTGAGTCTTCAAACACTTTCTGAATGGAATTATCTGATAAACTATTAGGGTGATTGCTCTTTTTGTAAGTGACGAACGTGTTTTTCTGTTTATCAAAGCAGCATAATCCTTCCGAATAGGTTCCTATCCAAATGTTTTGTTTACTGTCTTGCTGCAATGTCATGATAATGTTTTGGGAGATGCTATTAATCTTTCCGGGAATATTCCGGTATACTCTAAGCCTGACTTTATCAGATGGAGAAAAACGGTAAAGCCCTTCTCCACTCGTTGCAATCCATACTTCTCCGTCACTGTCTTCTATCATATCGGTGACGTAGGTTTGTATCATTTCTTCAGTTTCAGTTTTGGCATGGAAAGGTTGGAAAGTGTCTGTTTTCGAGTCGTAAATGACAATTCCGGTATCCAATCCTATCCACATTCTGCCCCTGCGGTCGATAAATATTTTCTTGACGCTGTTGCTGGTTGTTGCGTTGATATATTCTGATAGATAGTAGTTCTTGAATGCAATACCGTCGAATCTGCTTAATCCATCATCGGTACCGAACCACATGAATCCGCATGAATCTTGCAAAATGCTGTATACTCTGTTGGCTGCCAGTCCATCATCCATTGTATAGGAGGTGGAAAATATACGCTGCGCATTCACGACGAATGAATGCATGCACAGGATTTGTATGGTTATCAAAAGAACGATTTTTTTCATGGGGGATTCATTTTATGTGTATTAGTTTTCATTAGTATAGGACAATATTAGGAAGAATTAGTAGCAAAAGCAAATGATAGGCTGTCTTTTTAGGTGTGGAATAAAACTTTTGAAAGTGAACAAAAAAATCGTTCAAATCTTGGATAATTATTGGTGAAAATGCATACGGATTAGTCTGTGGCTATCCTTAAATGAGTATAGCTTAATAACATTGTTGTTTTTCTGTACAATATTGTTTGTGTTCTAATAAAACTTCGGTTACATTTGCAGCTATCGTTAATGCTTAACTAATTAAAATTTAGTACTATGTCCAGATTCTTGTTGATCGTGTCATTTGTATGGTGTTGTTGTTCTTGTATTTCTTTACATAAGGATAATAATATGTCGCCCGAAATGCCTGGAGGGGAATATACCCATGCAGATGTAGAGAATCTGGCTTTGTTGTGTAAGGTTTGGGGATTTATGAAATACTATCACCCATCGGTACGTGCCGGAGAATATGATTGGGATCGTGAACTGCTTTGTATAATGCCTTCTTTAGTATCTCTTCCCTCAAAAGAAAAGCGGAATGAGGTTTTAGTAAAATGGATAGATCAATTTGATTTTAAAAAGAAGAATGGGATCTATAGTCTGTGTGCGTCGGATTCGATAAAATTACTTCCTGATTTGGATTGGATAGAAGATAAAAGTAACTTGGGAACGATACTGTCAGATAGGTTAAAAGAAATTAGGGATGCAGAAAGGGATACGGCAAGTTATTATGTGAATTTAGGGGTGATAAATATGGGAAATGCAGTATTTGAGCACGAAGAAAGATATTCTAAATGTACTTTTCCGAATATTGACTATCAGCTCTTATCTTTATTCCGGTTATGGAATGCAATTCAATATTATTTTCCTTACAAATATCTTCTTAAGGACAATTGGAATGAGATATTATTGAATCATATACCTTTATTTCTGGAAATTACCAGCAGAATGGATTACGAGAGTGCTTTAAAAAGATTTATTGCAGAAATCCATGATACTCATGCCGGTATTTATGGCGGACCAACAAAAAAATATTTAGTACCCGTTGTGATACGTTTCATTGAAGGCAAAGCTGTAGTAACAGAATATTATGAATTAAAATCCGAGTTCAAGGAGGAGAAGCAAATTTTGCAGCCGGGAGATGTGATTCTACGTATCAACAGTGAAGCGGTAGATTCCATCATAAAACGTATCACGCCATACATATCAGCTTCTAACGAAGCTTCTTTGTTGAGAAGGATAGCTGTTGATGAACTTTTATGGTCCAATGATACACTATTGTATGTAGACTATGAAAGGAATGGTGTTGTAGAAAAATCAAGAATCAAATGTTTACCGAATAGAATGCGTGAATCTACTATCTTCGAAAAGCCTCATCCACTTGTTACAGTTCTCCCTTCTGATATTTTGTATTTATATTTGGGGAGTAACATTGGTGGAAAAGTTCCCCAAGAGATAAAAGCAAAAAAGATGATTACCTCAAATCCGCAACTAAGCCCTTGAACGTCCTTATTGCGTTTACACGTCCTCTCATTACTGAATTTGCAGATAATTTGAACTTGAAGCACCCACTTCTGCCTACAATATCCCCTTACCCCACAATGTGACTTGAGGCAATACACAATATCATTCCCATAAGTTGTAGGCATTATCCAAAATCAGTCTGGAAAACATCTGCGTAAGCATTATTACAGGTATAGATGTTCAGCACATACCGCCTTGATGTCCTGATCCACTTGGCTGGTACAGAGATAAACCTGAAGACAAACGCTTTTATGCGACTTGTTGCATTGAGCCCGAACTTCTTTACGTCAAGTCTTTGAATAATGGCCTTGTAAAAGTTACGGATAAGTGCTGTAAGAAGAAGGAACACTGTGTTCTCTGCCATGAAGGATTTGGGCAATCTGTCCCACCCGAAACCATTGTTCATATCATCGAAGATACGTTCCTTTCCTCCACGAAGGTTATAGAACTCGACAATTTCTCTTACGGAAGAATCATAGTCGTTAGTCAGGATACAACGGTATGTGTATTCTCCTTCCCAAAAATCCTGCACACCATCCATCCGTTTCTGTCTTTGAATCACAAGTCGATATGCCTTACCTTTCCACTTCTCAACAAGGATAGAGTTCAATTCAAACTCAATGCCATTGATTTCCTCAGTTTTCCAGCCTTTGAGAGCAAAGGTGTCATTGTAGATCGAACTGCAGCGGTTAGCACGGATATAGAAGGACTTGCAGTGTTTTTCTATTTCCTCCACGATTTCCTCGGAACATGATCCACAATCAGCTCTGAAGCGATTGATAGTGAGCCCATTCTGTTCAAATCTCGCAAAGAACCTCTTCAGCGTGTCCTTCTGATGGAAACGAACATTTGTGTTACCATCGCTATTCTCTATACCGACTATCAAATCGCCAATAACCGCCACGCCAGGGCGATAACCAAGGAACTTCTTGTATGTAGGCTTTGCATCATACTTCTCTGTCTCTATGAACTGATGGTCGAAATCAACATCATACATCTCACCCTCTTTCAGTTGGCCAGATGCAAATATACAATTGAGCAATAAAGTATTGAGAGTGTCAGCCGTATTGAAATCGTAGGTCTTGCCCATATCTGATGTGTATGAAATGTTTTCTTGCGTCAACTCCTTTATCGCCCTGAGGATAGTATCAGAGCTACAAGTGCGAAGTGTCGGATGAAGCGAGAGGTGGTTCATCAAATGAGTAGTGACATCCTCAATACATGAACCGCTACAGAAGTAGATACTCATGAGAGAACGGATGATTTCGCTGTACTGATAACCGAACGATCTACACCTTAGACCGAGGGTTGAGTCGATTACAGATGATAATGTGGAGTCAAATTGCTCCATGATTGAAAATAATCCCCCAAAAGGAGTGAGTCTCTCAGATTTAATTTGTATCTTCGCCATGTCTATCGTCGGATTCTCTTGTTTTTTTTGCAACACTAAGATAAGTGAAAATTCTGACATGGCAAAATCCTGAGCAACTTTTTGTTGCTCAGGTACTTAAAAAGTTTAATTTATAATAGTGTTGCGGAATTAAGGGATTATTGATTTGAGAGCATATCCTGTAATGAAGAAAATTGAAGGATATTGGGAGTATAATACTCTGTATCCATCTTCTACAAACTTCTCGATATTTACTCACGGAAGTCTTTTGCAGCCAGGATTGTTTACCTTCGGTCCTATAATAAAAGCTGGAAAAGAGAATGAAGATTATTATCAAGGTAAAAAAGTTATCCTAGTAAATGAGGTAACACAAAGCCATGCAGAATTTATGACTATGAAATATAGATGTACTCCCAATACTGTTGTTATGGGAAGTACAACTGCCGGGGCTGATGGCAATTGTTCATCAATCATTTTGCCTGGTAACTTCAGAGCAACATTTACAGGACTTGGAGTTTACTATCCTGATAAGTCGGAAACCCAGCAAATCGGCATTCTTCCTGATATTGAAGTTAAAAACACAATTCAAGGCATATGTAAAGGACGTGATGAAGTTTTGGAAGCTGCTATAAAGTATTTAAACAATAAATGAAAAGCAGTGAAAATCCTTTGTTTAGTAAATATAAGGTTGGAGAACAGTCAAAGGTCCGTTGTTGGATGAGAGTTAAAGATGAAAAGAGCATTGGCAAATAACTAAGGACAAATGAGATTCAGAAAATAAAATCTCACTTTATATAGATTAGTATACGTTTATTCTACGTACATTTGTTTCATTAGTACTCTGTTTTTCGTTTTACTTAAGTTGAACGAAAGAATGACTTAAGTTAAACTATCGATTGACTTAAGTCAATCGGAAACTGGAATGTGTTTTAGAAAATTAATTTATGGGAGAGAGGTTATCAATCCTTCCTAATGAAAAGCTAATAAATAATGAGTGTAAATTATGATCTTTATGAAACTCCCGATCTTGCTAAAAGCGGGGAAGAACAGCCTTTACATGCACGGGTCGTCTTGAAGGGCAGTTATACGGCTGAAGAGTTTGTGGAACAGGTGACTGCGTTTCAGCATATGCCTCATGCGCAAGTGGTGGGCATTATAGAAGCTATATCAAAAGAACTGCGGCATTTACTCTTAAAAGGGTTTTCTGTAGAGCTGGGAGATATTGGTTATTTCACTCTTTCATTGAGTGTTGACAAGAAAGTGATGGAATCAAAAGAATTGCGTTCACCGTCCGTATCTCTGAAAGATGTTAATTTCCGTGTCAACCGGCAGTTTAAAAAGGATATTGAGAGTGAACTCAAGTTACAACTTTATCATTCGCCGTTTCGTGTAAAGAATCCGTTGTCTGAAAAGAAGTGCCTGCAACGTTTGACAAAGTTTTTAGAAGAACATCCGTGTATCAATCGGCGGGATTATGCACAGCTTGTCGGAAAGACAAAAACGCAGGCATTGCAGGATATCAACTCTTTTATCGAGCAAGGGATATTGAAAAAGTATGGATACGGACGTTCGGTAGTATATATAAAAGGGGCGTAAACTTACATAATCCTGGTGAGTCAAAATTAAGCAACTATGAATTATCGTACTATACTTCTACTTGTTGGATGGGTTATCACATTGACCGCCTGCCACTCTTCCCCGTCTTCAGTTTTGAAAAAGGCTATGCAGATGGAAAATGTTTCTGTCGATAGTATTTTCTTTTATCTTCAGCAAATAGATAAACCGGAGAATTTATCTTCTAAAGAGCAGGGAGATTATTACTTTTTATCCTATAAAGCAACTTTGTGGAAAACCGGGAAACCAGTAGAATCGTTATTGCAGACTGCCATCCATCGCTATATGCAAAATGGGCAGTTATCTCAATGTCTTCAAGCGCGTATAGCCCAAAGTGCTTCCTATTTATATAGTAACCAGCCTGATTCTACATTGCTGATTTCGGATAATCTTCTACGACAACAACTGCTGAATGATACATTAAGAACACAATTGTATGGCCTTAAAAGAGTAGTCTATTCAAGAAATCAGAATTATGGGCAGGCATTGAATATGGCAGACAGTAGTCGGTGGTTAACTCGTAAAAACAAAGATACTCTTGCCTATTTTTCAGCAAGTAGACTTTACTTGAATCTTCTGAAAAAAGTACAGGGCTATGACAGATATACACAAGAGTCTCTACAATTAATGGGAGAGTTTGCAGATTCTCCCAATTACCAATATTTAAATTATCATGTACTGGAGAACTTATTGACTACCAGTTTGGAGGCAAAAGACTTCCAAACATCACTATTGTATCTCCGTCAATTATCGGCTCAACGGCATAGCCGTCATGTCATACCTCACTATTTTCTTCTTCGTGGCAAATCTTATGAGGCATTGAATCAGACGGACTCTGCCAAGTATTACTATCAACAGGCCGCGACCTCTTCTTCGGATTTTATTGCCGTGGAAGCCAATGCCCTCTTATTTGACTTAATCAATGAAAAAGAATATCCGGAACAGGCTTTCTATATCAAACAAAAGGAGAATAAGATTAAGGACGATATACTGACTAGTACCAAGACGGAAATACAAAGAAGAGAATATAATGAGCTTAAATTAAAAAACGAACTTTTTCAGTTGCATTTGAAACAACGCGGAAAAGAACTATGGATGCTGGGCATTGTAACAGCTTTGCTTAGTGTCGGTTTTATAGTGTTTTTCTTTTATCAGAAGGAGAAGAAGAAACGGCTGCAACGGGAAAATCTTTTGCTACACAAAGAGGCGGAGCTCAGCGGACTACGGGAGCAAGAAATCCGTTTGCAAAATAAAGAAGCAGAATTGCGTGAGGCCCTTTTCAGGCGGATAGCCTTTTTTCGGAAGTTACCTTCGCTCCATAATGATGAAAGTCAGGATGAAGTGGCTTCCAGTCGTAAAATTGTAGTGACGGATGCGGAGTGGGTAGAGGTGATTTCTGTTGTCAACGAAGCTTTCGACCATTTTGCGACAAGACTGGAACAAATTTATCCGTTATTGAACAATAAGGATATTGGTTTCTGTTGTCTCGTCAAGATTAATGTTAACATACAAGACCTTTCAGATATTTATTGTGTCAGTAAAGCAGCTATTACCAAACGGAAATACCGTATTAAAACAGACAGGCTGGGTATTACGGATGAAAATGTAAGTTTAGACAGTTTTCTTAAGGCGTTTTAGCTGTTGATTTTTGGGGATTCAATGTATTTGTCCGCCTCTTAAAGAATGCGATAGATGCTTATTTCATTGATAATCAATGATATGTATTCGTCTGGCGTCATCTTTTTTGTCCGCTGCTTTTTTTGTTGCCTTATTGCTTTCCATCTACTTTTGTCCCAATATTCATTTGAAACTAACTAAATACATGTTCGTATGAAAAAGAAAATTATGATTTTGAGTTTGTGTACTTTGGGGCTGTTCGCGCTGGTTGCTTTTATCTTCAACAGTGAGGTAACAAAAGATCCTTTGGCTTTGTCGCCAGTTGTAGGTAAGCGAATCTCAACACCTACCGGAACACTGATTTCCTGTGACTTGAAAGCATTGAAAGACACCGTGGATATTCCACTCAGTTATTTGACCGAAGAGCTTCAAATTGTGAAACTGGACAATCGGGATGAGGCGTTGATAGGGGGATGGGTCCGTACCACAGTGAGTGATAATTATATCTTGGTGAGTAATAAAAAGCAGACTCCATATAAACTGTTTACTCGTGACGGCAAATTTGTTACTACTATTGGAGCTTATGGAGAAGGTCCGAACGAGTATGCCAATACCTATGCCGAGCAATTGGATGAAGCGCATGACCGTATCTATATCTTACCCTGGCAGAGTAATAAGCTATTGGTATTCGACTTGAAAGGAAACCCTCAACCTTCCATCCCTTTGTGTTTGCGTGTCCCTAAAGGACAATTCAAAGTCGACACAAAGAAGTCGGAAGTAACGGTGACGACGCTACCTTTCCAAGGTACTCCGGCTGTAGTATGGACACAGGACTTTGAAGGTAAACGCAAAAATTTTATTCCTGCCCTACATCTGATGGTTCCGTGATTTCAGTAATGAAGTTTTTATGGATAAGAATACTTCCGATTACAGCGTTATGCTGATGACTATCGTGCCTTCTCCGCGGGTAGATAGTTTGATCATTATAATTCACAACAAAACAGGCTTGAAGCCCGGTTCACAGTGAGTTATCCGAACAAGGAAGAAATCCCATGGCATGGCTATACTGAATATCCACGTCACTTCGTTAGCGATGTTTCTGTTCCGGTACAAGTGTCAGCAAATACCTGGAGTGGAAGTAGACCTGCCAAATATATCGTTGACAAACAAACCCTGCACGGCAACTATTTCCGCTTATATAATGATTTCCTGGGAACGAAGAAGATGCAGATATGGCCCTCGTTTGCCAATGGCTATTATATTAACAATATGGAACCTGCCCAATTAAAAGAAACATTGGAAAAAGAATTGGCCCGGAAAGATCTTCCGAACGATGTGCGGAAACGTATCCAAACATTAGTGAAATCATTGGATGAAGGGGGAAATAATGTGGTTCTCTTTGCTAAAATGAAAGATAAATAGCGGGTTCGTCGATAGAAGATATCTGGGGTTTATAAATCCTGCAGTAAGCAGTCGCTTAGTGTAAGATGCCTTACTTCAATTAGTTTAATTCCATTGGGATGCTAATTGGGGTAAGGCACTTATTGATAATAGAAGCACTTAAATATGGAGTTTGGATAAAATAGTTCAAGGCTTGGATAATAATTGGTGAGGAGGCTGTATGCGTGCGAAAAAAAAGTATAGCTTTACGATATTCTTGTTCTTTTGTACGGGATTCGCCTGGAAAATTTATTTTCTCGTTTATCTTTGTGAACGTTACTTTAGAATTTGGTTGCAACAATCTAAAACATCTCAAACTTAAATTAATAACATTAAATCATGTATTATGAATGAAATTGCACGTAAGTTAGATTTCTCATTACGACGATTGGTTAGTGCTCTTATCATCATTTATTTTTTTGCGGCACCTTTTGCTTCGACGTATGCGTCAGGTGCAGTGACTGAAGTATTCCAGGAAGGGAAGAAGGCTGCTACTAGAAAATTAACAGGTAAGATTATAGATAAGAATACGAAGGAGACTCTTATCGGTGCTAGTGTGTGGTTGAAAGATACTAGTATCGGAGGTACTACGGATATGGATGGTAATTTCAATATCAACGTTCCGGGGGGTAAGACCGTAACATTGGTAATCAGCTATTTGGGATATGCTAATATAGAAAAGGAGATATCCCCTTCGGCAAATAATTTGCTTATTGAAATGAGTACCGATGATACAGTGCTTGAAGAAGTGCAGGTAGTAGGTTACGGTACGCAACGTAAAGAAAGTGTGATTGGTTCTATCAGTACATTGAGTGTTAGTAATCTGAAAGTTCCCAGTGCTTCTATATCTACCAATCTGGCTGGTCAGTTAGGAGGCGTTGTTTCTATTCAGCGTGATGGTTCTCCGGGTAGCTCGGCAGAATTTTGGATTCGTGGTATTTCTACTTTTGGTGCGAATAAGACACCTCTGATTCTTGTTGACGGTGTAGAGCGCTCGCTCGACCTGCTTGATCCGGAAGAAATTGAAAGTTTTTCTTTATTGAAAGATGCTACTGCTACTGCTCTTTACGGTGTACGCGGTGCAAATGGTGTTGTATTGATTAAAACAAAACGTGGTTCTGAAGGTAAGCCGAAAATCTCCATCAAAATGGAAGCGGGTATGGTAGCTCCTACCAAAATTCCTGAAATGGCGGATGCTGTGGATTTTGCCAATATGTATAATGAGGCTGTGCCGGGAACTTATAGCCAAAGTGATATTGAAAAATATAGAAATCATACAGACGGAGACTTGTATCCGAATGTGAACTGGCTGAAGTCTGTTTTCAAGAAACATACGTTCAATCAACGTGTCACTGCCAATGTGAGTGGTGGTGGTGAAATTGCACGCTACTTTATTTCTGCCGGCTATTATCATGAAGATGGCCTGTTTATGACCGGAAAGGGAAACTCCTATAATGGTAATCCTGATTATCAGCGCTATAATTTCCGTTCGAATGTGGATATAAACCTACATCCCACTACTGTTCTTTCATTGACTTTAGGAGGATTTCTCACAAAAAGGAGAGATGCTGCCGACTCGGATGGTGTTTGGAAAAGTGCTTTCATTCTGAATCCTAATGCTTTTCCTATTCAATACTCCAACGGTTACTGGGGTGGAGAGAAAGGGGTTACCAATCCTTATTGGCAGGTAACCAGAGCAGGGTATGTAGAAGACTGGCAAAGTACACTCAACTCAATGGTCAGTCTGGACCAGGACTTTTCTTTTATTACTGAAGGATTGAAAGCCAATGTTAAGTTTGCATTCGATACGCAGGCATGGCATGGCAATAAATATACACAGCAGGATGAAATTTGGCATGCTGTACGTCGTGACGCAAATGGCGATCTGGTATTCAACTCTGAACCGGAAAGTGCCAAAGGAGGTCCATGGTTTGGTAATAAGTCAGGTGGTAATAATGCTACTTATCTGGAGGCTTCTATTACGTATAATCGCTTATTTGGAAAACATCGTGTGGGTGCTTTGTTCCTGTATAATCAACGTGTTAAGAATGAAACCTACCGGAATAAGGATTATAAGGATAATATATCATCTATCAAGTCATTGCCTTATAAAAATCAGGGTATAGCCGGACGTCTGACTTATGATTACGATAGTCGCTATTTTATTGAAGGAAACTTCGGTTACAATGGTTCCGAGAACTTTGCAGCCGGTCATCGTGTCGGTTTTTTCCCGGCGGTAGCTGTCGGATGGTATATATCCAATGAAAAGTTCTTCTCGCCATTGACAGACGTCGTTTCAAAGTTGAAATTGAAAGCATCTGTCGGACAAGTGGGTAACGACCAGATTGGTGGAGATGTTCGTTTCATCTATTTAGGAACTGTATCTACTACTAATGATTATGTATATGGCAATTATTCGAAGACAAGTGGTGAGCGTGTTAATGAAGTAGCCAACCCAAATGTAGGTTGGGAAGTCTCAACCAAACAGAACTATGGTTTTGAACTAGGCTTGTTCAATAAACTGGAAATTCAGGGTGACTGGTATCATGATGTACGCGATCATATCTTTGTACGCAATAATAATATCCCGGCTTATGTCGGTATGACTACCGTACCGATGGTGAATGTAGGTAAGATGAAAAGCTGGGGATTTGATGGTTCGTTAGAGTATCGTGATAGAATCGGTCAGGTGAATATAACCGGACGTGGTACGTTTACTTATGCAAATAATGAAATTCTTCGCAATGGAGATGCGTTGAACAAGTATCCTTGGATGAATTCCGTAGGACAGAAAATTTATCAGAAATTCGGATGGGAGGCCGTTGGATTGTTCGAATCACAGGAAGAAATCGATCGCAGTCCGATACAGTTCAGTGAAGGTAATCATAGTCGTTTGCGTCCGGGTGATATTAAATATCGCGATCTGAATGGTGATGGTGTTATTGATGATTATGACAAAATGCCTATCGGATTCTGTGATATTCCGGAGATTACTTATGGCTTTGGTGGTGCTATCGAATGGAAGGGTTTTGATGTTTCTATCTTCTTTCAGGGTACAGCCCGTGTGTCACTGTTTGAAGAAGGTTCTACTATTGTACCCTTCTCTTCCGGTTATAAGAATAATGACGGATTCTTGAGAGGAGTGATGGAAAACCGCTGGACGGTGGACAATCCTGACCCGAATGCGCGTTATCCGCGCACGATCCGTCCGAGTGACGCTTTGGATAATAACAATACGAAGAAATCATCATTCTGGGTACGTAATGCCGCTTTCCTTCGTCTGAAGAATGCGGAGATAGGCTATACCTTCCCGAAGAGATGGATGGAAAAGATGGCTATACAGAATTTACGCCTGTATGTATCAGGAGTAAACTTGTTGACTTGGGCACCGGATGTGCATCTGTTCGACCCGGATCTGGGTTCCGGTGACGGAAGAAAGTATCCGCCGACACGTGTATTTAATGTAGGTTTAAATATTAATTTCTAATACTAAAAGACATGTTTATTATGAAATCCAAATATATGAAACGTATTATGCTTTTGGCTACCGCAGTCTTGACTATGTCATCTTGTGATTCGTTTTTGGATACGTCTCCCGAGGATTTGCGCTCTCCGGAACAGATTTATGAGACTTACTCGTCTACACAGAACGCAATGTTTGGAGTATATTCTTATATTCGTGGCACTTATCCTTTTGATATGCCGGATACATATAGTACTAGTGATGTGGATGTGGCTTATACAAATACGCATACTTTTGATATGGGAGTGTGGAGTGCTTCGTCTGCACAGTATGATAGATGGTATACTTTCTACAAAGCCATTCGTGAAGCAACTTATTTCCTGCAGAATGTAGATAAGTGTCCGGATCCTCGCCTGACTTATGATACTCGTGAGCAGTGGAAAGCTGAAGTGCGCTGTGTGCGTGCTTATTATTATGCACAATTGATGCGTATGTACGGTCCGGTCATTTTATTGAAGGACGAACAACCGGATTTCTCCGGTACGGATATGTTTCGTGAACGTAATACTTGGGATGAATGTGTGCAATGGATTACAGAAGAGTTTACGGATTTGATAGAAAATTCTCCTTTACCTTTAAAGTCAGAGGGTGAGACTTATGCTCGAATGAACCGGGGAATTGCTAAGGCTTATCTGGCACGCATTCTGTTGCAATCAGCCAGTCCACAATTCAATGGTAATCCGAAATATAATAATATCCGCAATGCGGACGGAACTCCGTTATTCCCGACAACGTATGACAAGAATAAATGGGAATTGGCTCGCCAGGCTGCTCTGAGCCTTATAAAGGATGGTAATTATGAATTGGTCAAAGTGAATTATGAAAGTGGAGCTAATATGGGTAAAATAGACCCTTATACCTCTTATAAATCTGTATTTACCACTTCACAGAATAAAGAAATGATTTTCTCTTACCTCGAAGATGGTGGCGGTATTGATAAGCGTCTTGCTCCTAACAGTAATGGTGGCTGGGGAGGAGGCTATAATCCTACCCAAGAGATTGTCGATGCATATGCGATGGCTGAAACCGGTCGTTTCCCAATTACCGGATACACGAATGAAGATCGCACCACGCCGGTTATAGATCCGGAGGCTGGATACAAAGAAGCTGGATATTCTCAATTTACAAATCCATGTGAAGGTAAGGAGAGAAAGACTTATAATATGTTTGTGGGTCGTGAACCTCGTTTCTATGTGTCGATAGTGTATGGCGGTATGTCCTGGTTTATTCCAAAGAAAGCAGGTGAGAGAATTTTCCTGGAGATGTATAAGAATGGAAATAATGGTCCGGATGCTTCTCATAACCACTTTACAACAGGATATAACCTGGCAAAACTGGCTATGCCGGAATATGAAGCCAGCCCAACGAAGAACGTAAAACGTGAATTACCTTATATGCGTTACGCTGAAATCCTGCTGAACTATGTGGAGGCTACTATCGAGGTAGGTGATTTGAAAGATCCGAACTTGTTTACTTTCTGGAATGCGATTCGTAACCGTGCCGGATTGAATGATATCGAAGATGCATATCCTGAAGCTATGAACGATCAGGATAAGTTGAGAGACTTGATTCATCGCGAACGTCGCGTAGAACTGGCTTTCGAGGGCATCAACTTCTATGACTGTCGTCGCTGGCTGACTGCGGAAGCTACAGAAAAAGGAAATATTCACGGTATGAATATCCAGGCTAAGGGTACTCCCGGCAAAGAAGAATATCCGGTGGATTTCTTCCAGCGTACAGTGGTAGAGAAACGTGTGTTTACACCGAGTTTCTATCTGTTCCCTATCCCGCAAAGTGCGATTAATAAAAACCAAGATTTAGTACAAAACTATAAATGGTAAAAAAGATGGTAACAATGAAGAAATATATAAGTTTTTTATTTGCGGCTCTTTTATTGGGGACTTCTTGTACCGATACTAGAACTGATTACATGATGGGAGATACTGCATATTTCCCTAAGAGTGATTTACAGAAAGAAACCCTTTACGTGATGAATGCCAATGATTATGTATACAACGTTTGGATTCATAAGGCGGGTTACTATCAGAATAGATTTGCCGGAAGGGTAGAGCTGGATTATAATTATCTGGTTCAGTATAATACAGAGAACGGCACTGATTACGAGATGTTGGATGAAAAGTATTACTCGCTCGAACGTGATTTCGTTATCGAAGCCGGAGCGGATGAGGCAGCTGTGCCATTGAGTCTGAAGATAGAACAGCTTCTTCAGGATAAAGGTTATGGTATTTATTATATTCCTTTGTCTGTCAATAGCCGTACGCCAGAAGAGGATGTTTATGTAGATAAATCTCACTTTATTCTGCTTTTGGATATCAGAAAGCCGGTACTGGTGATTGACGGTGCCGCAGGAGAACAAAGAGGAGAAGTCTTTATGGATTTATCTAAAGCGACAACAGAGCGTCAGATAGATATTACAGCTAAATTGGATATCAATACGACGGAAGAGCTGGTTGTTACCTATGGTTATGATAAAGAAGCGGATAATCTGTTGACAGAAGAAGAGAAATCTCATTTGCTGACTGCTGGTTTTGAATATGCACAGAGCGTGAAGATTCCGGTTGGCGAGAAATATGCAGAGAATTATCTGACCCTGAAACCGTCGGAAATGCAGGACGGAAAATGGATACTTCCGGTACGTGTGGGAACAACGAATGATAAAGTTGGTTCTGACGCGGAAGAGAATTGGATAAAATTGACGGTTGTCAAAGGTTCACTGGATTCAAAGGTTGAATTGGAAGGAACTTATGTGCAAGGAAGTGATATTATTCTTTCTTCGGATAATACACCATCCCGCGAAGTAATTGCTGATGTAAGTCAGATCAGCGATTTATCTTATTCCGTAGCAGATAAATATGGTGATGAACCCACTTGGCTGCAGGTGAATGAGGCAAGCGGTAAACTTCAGATTACTGTGAGCAGTGCAAATACTTCGACATGGAAGGAACGTGTTGCAACGATTACACTCGTAGACAATGAAACCTGGCTTGAAAAAGAGATTGTTGTGAGACAAGGAATGAAGGGATACGGCATTACTCTGAATAAATCTTTGTGGAGTGTGGTAGGCTATAGTGAACATGTCTCCGGAAAAGAATCTGTATTAGGCAGACTATTTGATAATTTCTGGCCGACAAGTAAGGCGGAGGTAGGTTCCGGAAGCACTTTGTCATACATCGAGATAAGTGATAAAGGGTCGGAAGAGAATCCGGTACAGATCGTATTTGATTTAGGTGAGAATCCTCATGAATATAATTCGATCGGATTGATACCGAGACTCCAATGGGTAGGAAATTCACCTAAATACCTGAAGATCGAAGTTAGTGACGAGGTGTTGACACGTAGTGAAGATATTACAAATTGGATTCTTGTTGGCAGTGCTAAAAGGGACGCATTCACGAAAACGGAATTGGATGCTCACGATGGTGGTAACTGGAATGATTGGTACGCTGATAAACAGTTTGTAAAATGGCATGATTTGGGTGAAAATATGCATCATCGGTATATACGATTGTCTATGTGGGATTCATGGTATAGTACACACTGCTTCGATGAAATATTTGTCTCTAAAAAATAATGGAATATAGAAATAGTAAAAACAATATATTTATGAGGAACATATTTTTACTACTATCGTGTCTGCTCTGTTTGCAGGCTTGTAATGATGAGAAAGAGGTGGACTGGACACCTGATGCGTTGACCGTATCATGCAATGAAACTTTGGAGGAAGCTGGAGACGGACACTGGAAAGTGACTTTGCCAACTGAATATAAAGGAACTGTAAAACTGGAAATTCAGACTGATAAGGCATGGGAAGTTGCAGTCAACTATATGACGACTGAAGAAGAAAAATGGATCACTCCTTCGGCAGAAGGTGGTGAGGGCTCTGCTTCATTATCGTTGGTCATTGCTGACAATAAAACAGCGAAAGACCGTAAAGCTTCTGTTGTGATTTCCACAAAAGGAGAAATTCCGGTAAAAAAAACAATTACTGTGATTCAAGGAAATGTGGATGAACTCTTGCTTGTCGGTACTATTGATGAAAGTAGTTTTCCGAAGGATGTATTTATTACAACGAAAGCTGATGGCTCTTTCGATGTGACTCTACCTAAAGACTTTACAGCAGCGGGAGAACGGGAACTGAACATCTTGACTTACCAGGGCACTACTTCTCCGGTGATAGATGTAACCTATCCTGATGTAGAACAGACTGGTTGGGTGATACTTACGGAAGCTCCGGTAGAATCAGTTTTGGGTTCGGAAGTTAAAACGCTGGCTTTGACAATCAAAGAAAATACAGCGAATGTATATCGCGAAGTATTGGTTAATTTTACAGCTACTGCTGGAGATGTAACTTCTCAAAAGACGGTAAAGATAATCCAGTTTGGTGTTGAGAAGATTATTTGGAATGAGGAGTATTATCAACAGGAACGTGAGCTCATTATATCTTCGGATGCGAATGAAAAACTCCTTGTAGCTACTTGTGAGAATATAAATCCGACAGACTTGGAGTTGAAAGGAAATACTTCTTGGTTGGAATTGAGTCAGGAAGAAGGCAAGATTTATGCAAAAGTTCAAAAAAATGAAAGCACCAATACGGAACGTAAGACAGAAATTGGGGTAAAGAATACGAAGACAAGCGTAGAAACTAAGGTATCTCTGAAACAAGGAATGGCTGGATATGGGATTGTTCTGAGCAAGTCGTTATGGAAGATAGTGGCACATAGTGAGAATACCAATACGCAATATAATGACGGTTCGGCTAATAAGTTGTTCGACAATCTTTGGACTCCCGATAAGGCAAATGAGAAGCATGTTGAATTTTGGGGAAGAAATAATAATGATGATCATGCTGCTGTGCCTTATATTTTGACTTTTGATTTAGGTGAGAATCCTCGTCAATATGATTCCTTCGGATTTATGCCAAGATTACAGTGGACACAACAAGCTCCTAAAACTGTAGCTATTGAAGTTAGCGATGACTTAAATGCTGGTTGGGAAACTGCATTTGAAAAGAAGACTGGAAACTGTTTTACAGATGCAGAATTGAAAGGTAGCACAAATACATATAATGACCATTATGAAGGCATTGTTCATTGGTGTAAACTCAATGGAGTAGTACATAAACGGTATGTTCGTTTGTATTTATATGAAAGTTTCCAAGGTGTCGGAAAGAGTGTTTCTTTGGATGAAGTCTTTGCTTCGGATAGAACGACAGTTGAATGATAAAAACAAATGAGTTATGATGAAGAATTTAAAAAAATATACATTAATCGCATGCAGCCTGTTCACACTGGCTGCGTGTGATCTCGAAATTGATATAACGAATCCGGGACTTATTACAGAAGAGAAACCGGATAGACCGCAGGCAGGAGAAACGATTACCTATCGTGCACAAGTATGGGTAGAGAAAAACGATATGGAAGAATTATATGGCGGAGAACGTTTGTTCCGACAGAATCTGGAAGCGTTGTTCCGCAATACGACTACTTTTTGGAATGAAAGTACGAACAAGTTTGATTATCGCTTTGAATGGGCTATGGGTGAAGGAGATGACAATTTGGTTATTTACGATATAAAAAGTGGTGTAAAAAGCCAGGCGGAATACAATGTGTATAAAGATAAGGCTTATGGTACTTTGAATACAGAGAAGTATGATTTTGTTCTCTTTCTGGCTTTACGTTGTACAAAAGGTGGACTCTCTTGTGGCGGTGGCGGAGCAAGTAAGCAGTCAGTTGTACAGGCCTATTTTGAGGAAGGGCATGATATTTTTGCAAAGAAATGGCCGGAAAAAGGTACATACAGTGATTTAGGTCATGAATATGGTCATGTTCGTGGTGCGCAGGATTTATATCAGTATATGATTCCGGCTGAAAACAATCCGGTCAGTCATGTTGCTTATGATTATCCTAAGTGTAATATGGGGACGGGTTATCAGGAATGGAGTGATTATTGTTCGGCGATATTTAACCATAATGCCCAATATAAACAAATTACTGCTGATATGACCCGAAGTACGTATCCTAAGCAGATGTTGGTCAGGGTAACAAAAGATGGTAAACCGGTACAACGTGCCACAGTCAATTTTTGGGGCTCACGTGCCACTTTTAAGGATATATATGCAGAACCGGGCAATTCTCCATATATGAAGAAAAAAACAGATGCAAACGGTGAATTTACCATTAATGATATATATCGGATGTTTATTCCGGATTATAATAATACTCCGAATCTTCCCCCTAAGAGTCCGGTTGATGAATTTCCTTTTTCACGCTGGTATTGTTTTGTAGTAGAAGTCGAGTTGGATGGTGGACAGACGAAATGTGTGTGGTTGTCGGATTTGGATATTGTTCCTGAATATCTGGATGGCGGGCAGCAAGAACCTTATGTGTTTGAAATACAGTTATAATAAGTTTAGCATGAATATTTTAAAATATCTACTGATTGCATGTAGCTGCCTGATTGGGGCAGCTCATGCTCAATCTCCGATTGCGAAAGATACAATAGAATATCGTGCCCAGGTATGGGTTGATAAAACAGACCTGGAACGTTATGGTGGAGAAGAGGATTTCAAGAAGAACTTGAAAAAGATGTTTCATAATACTACGCGTTTTTGGAATGAAAGTCCTAATAAATTCAATCATTATTTTCGCTTTGTTCCTGCTGAAGAATTGTACGTCTACGACATTCAGGGAGACAAAAACAAATATGATGAATTTAAGAATAAGGCTTATGGACCATTGGATTTGTCGAAATATGATTTTGTGTTGTTCTTGGCGTTGGGTGCAAAGAATGAAGGGCTTTCCTGTGGGGGAGGTGGAGCGAGTGGGCAATCTGTAGTGATGTGTTATATTCGCGAACCTCATAATATCTTTACGGATGCGCTTTATCCCAATCAGGGAACGTATAGCAATCTAGGACATGAATATGGTCATATGCGTGGTGCTACGGATTTATATCAGTATATGATTGCCGCAGAAGACAATCCTGTGAGCCACGAGAAACTGACTCCATCTAAATGCAATATGGGGACGGGCTATCGTGTATGGAGTGATTATTGCTCGGAATTGTTCAATTATACGGCGAAGATGAAGCCGCTCGATAAGGACTTGTCAGATCAGGTATTTCCGCGTAAACTGGTGATTAAGGTAGAAAAGAATGGAAAGGCGAAATCCAACTATACTGTGAATTTCTATGGTACACGTGCCGGTGGTAAATATAATAAGCGTGATGTATACCCAAAGGTGTACAGGACTTATCAGACGGATAAAAAAGGAAAAGTAGAACTGACCAATCTGTATAAACTGTATCATCCCGATATGACTGACCCCAATATTCCGCCTAAGGAACCGCAGGACTTATTTCCTTACTCTTATTGGTTCAGTTTCCTAGTGGAGGTGATAGATGATGCGGCACAGAAGAAATATGTATGGTTACCGGATGTAGAGTTACAGAGACAACATTTGGAAACAGGTAAGGATGTCTGTGAAATAAAAGTTGAATTTTAAGGGTAAAAAGATCGTTAGTTTACAACGTTTTCTATAGGTATTGTTTACGATACAATGAATTAAATCAATAAAGCCATGAATAAAAAGATGGGTTTAATGATGGCAATGGGGCTGTTGATATCAGCTCCATTGTTGTCAAAAGATTACTTGATTTCCACTCCTCGGACCTCATTGTTGATTACGGCCAATGAGGGTGAAAAGTCAAAAATGCAATATTATGGAGTGAGCATCACTCCCGTTCAGATCCAGAATATTTATGATGCCGGTTTGGCTTTCGAAGCGGATAGTTATCCAGCATTCGGTCTTCAGACCGTAGGCGAAAAGGCGGTCGCAATTACCCATGCCGACGGCAATATGTCATTGGATTTGGGAGTAGATAATGTAAAGCAATACGGGATTGACGATGGTGAGATTTTGGAAGTGCTTTTGAAAGATAAGATATATCCTGTTTGGGTGAAACAATGCTATAAGGCTTATAAAGGAACGGATATAATTACCACTTGGGTTGAGATTGGCAATGCAGGTAAGAAACCGGTAACACTGTTTCAGTTTGCTTCCGCTTATTTGCCGATGTCTCGCAGGGACAACTGGCTGACTCATTTTCATGGTTCGTGGGGCGCGGAACATACGATGGATGAAGAGAAACTGACGAACGGGCAAAAAGTGATTGCCAACAAAGATGGACTTGCGAATACGGAAACTGATAATCCGTCTTTTATGTTATCATTGGATGGCAGACCGCAGGAAGAATCAGGAAAAGTGTTTGGGGGCGTTCTGGCTTGGAGTGGTAATTATAAGTTGAAGCTGGATGTTCGCAACACAGCACTGAATATAATAGTCGGTATGAATGAGGAAAGTTCACAATACATATTGGAACTGAAAGAAACATTCGTCACTCCTGAATTTGCCATGACATATAGTACCAATGGCAAAGGTGGGGTGAGTCGTGCTTTTCATCATTGGGCACGCCAATATAAAATGAATCAGGGTGAAAGGCTGCATGACATCTTGTTGAATAGCTGGGAAGGTGTTTATTTCAAGGTGAACCAAAAAGGGATGGATGAGATGATGGAAGCTTTCTCTGCCATGGGTGGAGAGTTGTTTGTCATGGACGATGGCTGGTTTGGAAATAAATATCCCCGTAATGGTGGAAACAGTAGTTTGGGTGATTGGGAAGTCTGCAAAGAAAAACTGCCTGAAGGTATTGAAGGATTGCTTGCGTCTGCCAGGAAGCATCATATAAAATTCGGTATCTGGATTGAACCGGAAATGTCGAATACTAAGAGCGAACTGTTCGAAAAGCACCCGGACTGGATTCTGAAAATTGATAACCGTCCTTTATCTACCGGGCGTGGCAAAACGCAGGTAGTTCTGGATTTGACTAATCCGAAAGTACAGGATTTTGTTTTTGGAGTGGTCGATAATTTGATGACGAACTATCCGGAAATTTCCTATATGAAATGGGATGATAATTGCAGTTTGCTGGATTATGGTTCTTCTTACTTACCAAAAAACAAGCAATCACATCTCTATATTGAGTATAATAGGGGTTTGCAGAAAGTACTTCAGCGTATTCGTGCTAAGTATCCTGAACTCGTGATGCAGCTATGTGCTGGTGGCGGTGCCCGCGTCAATTATGGATTGCTTCCGTATTTTGATGAGTTCTGGACGAGTGATGATACGGATGCTTTGCAAAGAATTTATATGCAATGGGGAGTTTCCGGTTTCTTTCCGGCTATTGCTATGGCATCTCACGTAAGTGCGGACAAGAATCATCAGACCGGACGCCGTATTCCATTGAAATTCCGTTTTGATGTGGCAATGTCCGGGCGATTGGGAATGGAAATTCAGCCGAAGGACATGAATGATGTTGATAAGGCATTCGCCAAGCGTGCTATTGCAGCGTATAAAGATATTCGTCCTGTGGTTCAGTTCGGTGATTTGTATCGGTTGGTGTCTCCATACGATAATAAAGGAGTATCCTCTCTGATGTATGTCACTTCCGAAAAGAATAAGGCGGTCTTTTATGCATATAAGATTTCTCATTTCATCAATATGGTTATTCCGAAGGTTTGTATGAATGGATTGGATCCGTCGAAGAATTATCGTTTGGTAGATTTGACACCTGTGGACAGTAGCAAACCTTGTGACCTGAATGGTAAAATCATTAGTGGAAAGATATTGATGGAAGAAGGCATTGCATTAAAATCATTGCTGAAAAGTGAATATTCAAGTTTGGCTTTACAACTACAGGCTGTGGATTAAGTTGATAAAAGACAATGAGAATGATAAAAAGAGAAATTCCTGTTATTGGTATTTCTACTGAAATTGATATTCCGGGAAGAATATCTGTGAAAAGAAAATATGTGGATGCTGTCCTTCAAGCGGGCGGCATCCCTTTTATTCTTCCGTTTACCGACAATGTACAGATTTTATAATCTGTGGTTTCTTTTATTGATGGTTTACTCCTGACAGGTGGGGGAGATATATCGCCTGTGATATACGGAGAATCGACTCTTCCTGAATGTGGAGAATGTTGCCGGGATAGGGATGACTTTGATTATGCTTTGCTGCGCTTAGCATCCGAAAGGCAAATTCCCGTTTTAGGTATTTGTCGGGGAATGCAGATTATTAATACTTATTTTGGTGGAACATTATATCAGGATTTGCCTGCTCAATATCCCTCGGAAATTAATCATCGGTCACCGGATGCGTTTATGATATTACAGCATAATGTGCGATGTTTGAGGACCGGAAAATTGTATTCTGTTACAGGCAAGGAAAGTTTGAAAGTCTCCTCCATTCATCATCAAGCCGTTAAGAAATTGGCTTGTGGATTCAAGGCATCTGCTTTCGCTGATGATGGAGTCATAGAATCAATCGAATCTGATTCCGAACATATTTGGGGTGTTCAGTTCCACCCAGAGTTGCAGGCTGTGGAAGGGGATGAAGCTATGAAAAAACTATTTGTGTATTTTATCAGTCAGGCAAGGACATTATCATGCTGATAGTGATATAAAAGAGATGATACACAGTATCTTTTACGA
This sequence comes from Bacteroides xylanisolvens, assembly GCF_018289135.1. Taxonomy (NCBI): domain Bacteria; kingdom Pseudomonadati; phylum Bacteroidota; class Bacteroidia; order Bacteroidales; family Bacteroidaceae; genus Bacteroides; species Bacteroides xylanisolvens. The sequence goes on along the minus strand of NZ_CP072216.1, from coordinate 4,036,085 downwards.
TATTATTGTTTTTTTGTACGGGATTTGTCATTGTGGTTTGTTCTCCGTCCTATCTTTGTAAACAGATAAATTAAGGACATTAAATCATATATTATGAATAAAGTTATGCGTAATCGATTAGCTGGAACTCTTTTATTATTATTTGTTTTTTTGTGTACATCATGGGCGCAGACATCAGGTTTGCGCAAAATGATTGATTTGAGCGGAACGTGGAGTTTTGCATTGGACCCTCACGGCAAGGGAGAACAGGAAAAACTGTGGAACATGGATTTTGCAGAAACTGTGACTTTACCCGGTACAACAGATTCAAATCGAAAAGGAATAGAGAATACCAACAAGTCGGAGACCACTTATTTGTCCAGATATTATAAATATGAAGGTGCGGCATGGTATAGCAGGAATATAGAAATACCAGCCGACTGGAAAGAAAAGCATATCGTGTTGTTTCTGGAACGTACTCGTCCGACAACCGTGTGGATCGATGGTCGGGAAGTGGGTAAATGCAACTATTTATCTACCCCACAGGAATTTAATCTCACTCACTTCCTGGCTCCCGGTTCACATAAGCTGACTATTCGTGTAGATAACGGAAAAAGTATTCCCGGGCAGATTCGTTCAAGTTCTCACGCTTGTACGGAATCTACCCAGACAAACTGGAACGGTATTATCGGACGGATGGAATTGCAGGCAATGAATCCATTGTTTATTGAGTCCATTCAGGCTTTTCCTCAAGTAGAAGACCGCTCCGTAAAAGTGAAAATAACTCTTTCCAATTCTTCAGGCATTGGTGGGAAGAAACTGCAGTTGTCAGCTTCTGCTTTCAATACTGCCAAAAAGCATAAAGCCAGATCTGCAGAATATAATTTGAAAGAGGGGAGCAAGGAATATGAATTCACTTATCAGTTGGGAGATAATGCTGTATTGTGGAGTGACCTCCAGCCGGCTCTATATCAACTGAAAGCAGAGATAAATGGCATAGACGAGAAAACAGTTCGTTTCGGTTTGCGTGACTTTAAAACTGAAGAAACGCATTTCACTATCAATGGCGCCAAAACATTTCTTCGAGGAAAACATGATGCCTGTGTATTCCCTTTGACGGGCCATACGGCGATGGACTTGGAACAATGGCGTCGTTATTTCAGGATTTGTAAGGAATATGGATTGAATCATTGTCGTTTTCATTCTTGGTGCCCACCTGCTGCGTGTTTTGAAGCTGCGGACTTGGAGGGTATTTACTTGCAGCCGGAATTACCTATCTGGGGAAGGTTTAAGAAAGAATCTGCCGAGCTGATGGATTTTCTGATGAAAGATGGAGAGAATATCATGCGTGAATATAGTAACCATGCTTCTTTTGTACTCTTTGCCTTGGGAAATGAGCTGGGAGGTGACATCGATGTGATGAAAGAGTTTGTAGATTGTTTCCGGTCCATAGAGCCGAGACACCTATACACGTATGGTTCGAATATCTTTTTAGGCTCACGAGGACATATTCCGGGTGAGGATTTTCTGGTAACTTGTCGTGTAGGCAGTGGTGAGGGTTATTCTACTCATGCTCGTGCTTCTTTCTCTTTCGCAGATGCGGAAGAAGGTGGCTATCTTAATAATACCTATCCTAATTCGGTAATGAACTTTGATGAGGCTCTGGAAAAATCTCCTGTTCCGGTGATCGGACATGAAACCGGACAGTTTCAAACTTACCCGAATTATGAGGAGATGAAGAAATATACAGGAGTCTTAGCTCCCTGGAATTTTGAAGTGTTTCGTGACCGCTTGGAGAAAGCCGGCATGCTGGAGCAGGCGGATGATTTTTTTAAAGCATCGGGTGCATGGTCTGTGGAACTTTACCGGGCAGATATTGAAATGAATCTCCGTTCCAAACGGATGGCTGGTTTTCAGTTACTCGATTTACAGGATTATCCGGGACAGGGGGCGGCTTATGTTGGTATTCTGGATGCTTTTATGGATAGTAAAGGATTGGTTGAACCGAAGAAATGGAGAGAATTCTGTAGTGAAGTGGTTCCTTTATTGACAACTGCCAAATTCTGTTGGACAGGCGGTGAATCATTCGCAGGTACTGTTGAGATTGCCAATTATGGAGAAACTTCATTGAACGAAAAAAGTATTTCATGGGAACTCAAAAATGGGAAGAAAAGCCTTGGCAAAGGTAAGATGGCTATTCCATCGGGATTAGGATTATTGACTGCCGGAACTATTCGTTTGACATTGCCCGATGTGGAGCAAGCGTATAAAGCCGAATTACTTTTGAAAGTATCCGGAACTTCCTATCAGAATAGTTATCCGCTATGGATATATCCTGCAAAGAAGCAATTGAAGGCAGGTAATGTTGTAGTTGCCCGCCAACTAACGGATGATGTGCTGAATGCCTTAAAGCAAGGTGGAAAGGTATTGTTGATGCCTCGTGAGGAAGACTGTAAAGAAGTAACAGTGGGAGGATTGTTCCAGACCGACTATTGGAATTATCGTATGTTCAAAAGTATCTGTGACCGCATCAAGAAACCTGCTTCACCTGGTACATTGGGGATTCTGACCAATCCCGAGCATCCGGTATTCGATGATTTCCCGACCGAATACCATACGAACTGGCAGTGGTATCCAATTATCAAACATAGCTATCCGCTTATTCTGGATGGTATGCCAAAAGAATACCGCCCTATTGTGCAGGTAATTGACAATGTGGAACGAAATCATAAACTCGGCTTATTGATGGAGTTGAATGTAGAGGGCAGTAAATTACTGCTTTGTATGTCCGACTTGGAAGCGGTACGTGACACACCGGAAGGATTACAATTCTATGCCGCTTTGCTGGCGTATATGAATTCTTCAGATTTTAAACCGTCCACTTCATTGTCGGTAGAATCGTTTAAGAATCTGTTTGAGACAGGTGTTCGGAAAGAGGGAAAAGGATAAATATCTGTAATCAAAGAGAAATGAAAGGGTAATATTTCTATAAATAAGAATTTATATTATTGTATATCTGTGTGTTATAAAATAAAGCTTGTTTTCTTATCTATTCCTGTGAGATTCCATTTATACCCATTTTTGAATTATTTTTGTTACCTGTTTCGATACTTATATCAAACCGATTTACTATATTTGCACAAGAATATAAAACACTGGAGCACAATGGGTAGAAAAAAGCAATCAAAAGTAGACAAAAGTCCGTTCAAGCTGCGGAGAAGAAAACTTACGGACGGCCGTGAGTCCCTTTTTATAGACCGCACGGTTGACGGCAAGCACGAATACGAGTTCCTTAAATTGTATCTTGTACCGGAAAATTCCGTCAAGGCGAAACGTGAAAATGCAAAAACGCTCCGTCAGGCGGAGGAACTCATCATTGCCAAGACCGAAAACATGGTTGATGACAAGGCACAGGAGGAAGCAGCCAAAGACAAGTCCAAGATGTTGTTGTCCGACTTCATTGGCCTGTTGATGGAGGAATACAAGCAACGGGAACAGCCCGCACATCTGCATTTAAGGGCATCACGTACCAAATTCGAGAAGTTCCGCCCCGGTACAAGATTGTGTGACATAAACAAGAGATTCTGTACCGATTATGCCGAGTGGCTTCAATCCGAACCTCTCACTCCGCAAGGAAAGCCGCTCGCCCAAGCCACCGCCTGTTCCTGTTTCTGGATTCTCGGCATCATCCTGTCCGCTGCCTGGCAGAAAGGGTATATAAAGAACAATCCTTGGAAACTGCTGAGCGCCAAGGAAAAGATAGCGAGACCGGAAAGCAAGCGTGAGTTCCTGACCCTTGACGAAGTCCGCAAACTGGAGGACACCCCCTATATCAAGGAGAATATACGCAGGGCATTTCTGTTTACCTGCTATTGCGGATTGCGTGTAGGCGATGTTACGGACTTGTGCTGGAGTGACATATCCGTCAATGGCGGGCAACACTTCGTATCGGTGGTGATGCAGAAAAACTCCAAACCCATATCGCTTCCTCTTCCCGCCAAGGCGTTATCGTGGCTTCCTGAGCGGGGAGAACCGGAGGCATCGGTATTCTCGCTTCCGTCCCATACCGTCCTGAACAAGCATTTACGTAAATGGGCGGAACTGGCAGGGCTGGACAGACACCTTCATTTTCACCTGAGCCGCCATACCTACGGAACAATGCTGATAACCGCCGGGGTTGACCTTTATACCGCCAGCAAGATGATGGGACATGCCGATGTGCGCCCCACGCAGGTTTACGCAAAAATCGTTGACAGGAAAAAAGAAGAGGCCGTTTCACTGATAGACAAAGTATTTTAAGACATGGCAGTGACAAATAAAAAATCAAGCAAACTGAAAGAGCCTGTAAGAGTCCGTACAAAGAAACTTGCGGACGGTTCCGAATCGTACTACCTTGACATCTATGTCAACGGCAAGCGGAGTTATGAGTTTCTGAAGATGTACCACCTGCCGGAAGTCAACGCGAGGGTCAGGGAGCAGAACCGCGCCACCCGTGAGGCTGTCGAGACCATAAAGTCGCAGCGCATCATCGAGATTACAAATTCCAGAGCCGGAATCAGGAACAAGTTCGCATGGCAGAAACTGATGTTGGCGGACTGGCTGGAAAAATTCTATTCCAACCAGGAGCGCAAGGGTATCAAGCGTATCGACAAATTGAGAAGCATTATAAAGGTCATCAACCAATACGGCAAAAGTACCCGGATGGGCGACATTGACAAGAAGTGGGCACTCGGTTTCATTGATTGGCTCCAACACACTTATAAAGGCAGACAGGAAAAACTGCTGGAACAGGGAACAGTCGTGGCCTATATCTCCCAACTCTCCATTGCTCTGAATGCCGCTGTCCGTGCGGAATGGCTGGGTGAAAATCCGTTCATGCTGCTCTCGGCTTCGGAACGTGTAAAGAAACCGGAATCAAAACGCCAGTTCCTTGCCATCGAGGAAGTGAAGCTCCTTATAGCCACCGAATGCCGTAACAGAACAGTAAAACAAGCCTACTTGTTCTCTTGCTATTGCGGACTGCGCCTGAGCGACATGGAAACCCTTTGCTGGAAAGACATTATATGCAATGACGGCAGGTATATGATTGCCACCGTGCAACAGAAGACATCCACCCCCATTTATACGCCGCTCTCGCAAAATGCAGTCAAGTGGCTGCCTGAGCGGAAAGCGGACGACAGTGACGAGACGTTTGTTTTCGCGGAACTTCCGTCACGCCCGACCACCAACAAAATCCTCAAACAATGGGTGGAGAAGGCCGGTATCGACAAGAAAATCACCTACCACACAAGCCGCCATACCTTCGGAACGATGATGATGACCGTGGGGGCTGACCTTTATACGACCTGCAAGCTGATGGGACATGCCGACGTGCGCACTACGCAGATATACGCGAAAATCGTTGACAGCAAGAAGATTGAGGCTGTCAATATGGTTGACAAAATGTTCGAGCAGATGGAATCTGACTGATAAAATGCAATGAATAACTTCGGCATTGGACAAACTATTTTAGTCCGAAAATAGACCTGATTAACATCACGTTTGCTGTTTTAGGTCTGTTTTCAGCTCATTTTTTGTCTTAAATAGTATGTTCCGCTCCAATCCTTCTGTCATATAAGAACGGCTCTGTACGATTGACTTTATCTGCCCTGAAAATAAACATAAAGTCTATTGAGTGGTTTTTTATACAGATTTTGCCCTTTCATTGGACTTCTTATGAATAAATACGCATGATAAAGTCTTGTTTGTGGGCAAAATAATTGGTTGAATCAAATATAACCGTTAACTTTGCAACAAAACAAAGAAATATGACAGAAAAACTCATAGGCCGTGAATATGAATGTGGTGAACTCGAACGCTGTCTGGAATCAGACCGTTCGGAACTTATCATAGTATATGGCCGTCGTCGCATAGGCAAGACATTCCTTATAGAGCAATATTTTGAAAAGCACTTCGACTTCTGGTTTGTCGGGGTACGTGGGCTGACAACCAAAAACCAGTTGCGGAGGTTCGCCAAAGTCCTCAAAGAGTATTCCGGCATTTCAAGCTACCACTTTTCAGACTGGTTTGATGCTTTTGACGCATTGCAGGATTATCTGGAGCATCTGCCTGCGGACAGGAAGAGAATTGTGTTCATTGATGAAATGCCGTGGATGGATTCAGGCCGCTCCAATTTCGTAGTTGCATTGGAAAATTTCTGGAATGGCTGGGCGATGAGCCGCGAAAATGTGATGATGATTGCCACAGGTTCTGCCACTTCTTGGATGAGGGACAAATTGGTTGGAAACAAGGGCGGACTTCATGCCCGGGTCACATGCCAGCTGCATCTTGCACCTTTTACGTTGCGTGAAACGGAGAAATATCTGGAAAATCGAGGGATGTTCTGGGACAGGTATCAGATATTGCAATCTTATATGCTGTTAGGCGGAGTACCTTATTATTATAGTATACTGGCACCGGAAAAGAGCCTGATGCAGAACATCGACCTTCTCTGTTTCAGACCCGATGGCAAATTGCGGATAGAATTTGATGAACTGTACAACGCCTTGTTCTCAAATGCGGATTACTATATTGATACCGTCAAGGTGTTGAGTGCGCATAAGTCGGGATTGACATTTCAGGAAATCGCAAAGGAAATCAAACTGGAAGGAGGTAAGTTGACCCGTGTACTTAAAAATCTTGAGCGTTGTGACTTTATCGAAAGATGGTCTCAATATGGCAACAAGAAACGGCAGGAAATACTTCGTCTTACGGACTTCTACACTTTGTTTTATTATAAGTTTATCAAATCGAACAACACCAAGGATGAACAATGGTGGAGCAATAACTTTGATTCGCAAAGCGTCACGTCATGGATGGGAGTAAGTTTCGAGCTTGTCTGCCTGCGGCATCACAACCAGATAAAAAAAGCATTGGGCATATCGGGAATGGCCACATCGGTTTCCACATGGCATTGCAAACCAAATGAGAAAGAACAGACTCCGGGAGCGCAAATAGATATGATTATTGAACGTGCGGACCGTATGATTCATCTTTGCGAAATGAAATTCTCGGAAGGAGTTTATCATATCTCCCAAGACTACGAGAAAAAACTTCGAGAAAGAATGGGCTTATTCAAATATTTGACCGCAAATAAAAAATCATTAGTACATACATTTATAACCACTTATGGCGTTGCCAATGGCAAGCACAAGAGCATCGTCCACAGCGAGGTGACAATGGATGCCCTTTTCAATTCCTGACAATTATGATGATACAGCAAATTATACAACGGCTGAGTGAGGTAAACACACTTCTCACCACTTGTAGGCAAGACGATTTCTCTTTTGCCCAGGCTTTGACATTATCCCTGTTCTATCGTGATTTCAGCGATACAAACAGCCTTGTAGGTGGGGCCACCCTCTTGGCAAAGGAGAATCCCGGACAACTGTCGGAACTTTCATCCTCCCTTATTTCGGAAACGAACAGATACCTGTCGCTTGACAGGTCGGTATTGCAGACCGTGGATTTCAAAGCGTTTTTTGAAGAACACCTCAGGCCGTTTGAGCGTAGATACGAAGAAGCCAAGGAAACCGCCACAATTTTGTGGCAGAACTATTCTGCGGTGAGCAACCAGCTGGACTTCCTGCCGCTGGAGTCCGACGAATACAAGTCACTTGATGCGGAATGCGATACGGCAAAAACAGAATATGACGAGGCTCATGCGCGCGTGAACCTCTTATATAACGAGTGGCAGCAGGAGCGTGACCGGTATTTCTATGTGTACTGTTTCAAGCCGATGTTCCTTGACGTTCTGGTGGAACGCCTGAAAGGTATCGCGGAAAGTATCATTGCCGACATCAGCCGCATGAAGGAGGACGAGCCATGACCCGGACAGACCTGTTGCAGGAGACATCCGCATGGATGGACACCGTTGACCTCGCCCTGTGCCTGTTCATCTACGAGGTGTGCAACGACTGTCAGTTCGAGTACGTGTCGGGCAGCGACTTCGTGAACTTCATGAACCTGAAACCCACATCACGGGCTGTTGCCGTGCGCCCGAAAGAGAACCTGCGTGTCTGCTACATGGTGTTTTCCGTCTCGCAGACCATCAGGCCGCGTGAGCGTGGCAAACTTTGGGCGGAAGAGTTTCTGAAACGCTGCGGCATATCCAAGTCATACTACGACAAGCACCGCAGTGATGTATGCGGCAAGGGTACGACAGAAGAGAACCGTGAATACCGCAAATCCGTTGACAAGGCTATCGAAAACGCGAGAAGGTTTAGAAACACCCCGTAACTGCCCGCCAGTCCCCCATTTGAGATAACATTTTCCTATCATGGCAGTGCGCCATACTGTTGAATGCCAGCAGTATGGTGCACTGCCGCTTTTATGCACTTTCCCCATTCGCCCCACATTGTCCCCTTTTGAGTCCAAAGTAACTTTGCAAACGAAACGGAAGGCAACAAAAGGCTAAATGCCAATGTGTTCCACACCGTTGTGACAGGATTTGAAAGACAGTTGAAACAATAAAAGGACAAGTGACATGGAGAATGAACGCAACTTAATGACCACCACCGAAGCGGCCCGGTATCTCGGAGTGAAACCGAGCTATCTCTACAAGATGATGATGCGCCGCGCAATCCCTTACTACAAGCCGGGAGGCAAGCTGTGCTTCTTCGCAAAGGAAGACCTTGATGCCTGGCTGAAACGGGTAAGGGTAAAGTCGCAGGACGAGATAGACAGCGAGACTTCACGGTATCTGGCAAACCGTGAGAAGGACAAATGATTTATCCACTTATAAAAACAGAAACAGTATGAACGATTCAAACATGACCGGTACAGGCATCAGGAATACCGTACCGCAGGATTCCACAAACAAGGAAACCAAGACAAAGACGACACGCTCCGCCATCGGAGCGAAAGCGCAGACCATTCTGGATTTTCTCCGACGCTGCACGCCTTACGAGGCGGATTCCATCCGTGTGATGGTCGGTTATGCCACCGGCAAGGGTGATACCGAAACGATTGAGGCAACCGACCAGCTTGCCGTAAACCGCTTTCTCAACCACGGGCTTATAAAGGAAAACGGAACAAGCAATGAAACTGTAATGAGACACCGGCAGGAACGTGCGCAGAAGCTGATGGAAGCCGTCAAGGAGTTCGTCAACATCGGCCAGCTATGCCGTGTCAGTGTCGCACTGATGAAAATCTCATCGGACTTCAAGGCCGTGGAGGATGCACGACAACACTTGCAATCACAACCTCCCACTACTGCGGGCAGGAGTTGACAACAAGGCAATCGGAGTGTTGGCAGTCAAGAACCACCCTCTGTGAACTTTTGCGAAATAAGGGGAACAGAAATGTCCGATACTCCGATGTCGTTTCCCTGCAAAGATGTCGGCAGCCCCGACAAGGAACAGCGGCAGAAGCTGCAACGGCTTGTAGGGATAACCGACAACAATGCCGAAACCATTTGTTGCACCCCCCATCCTTTTATACACAGCCGACAGATTCCGTAAGGTATTTGTGGACATCCATCCAGCAGGGTGAACCGTATTGGGGAAGCAGGGAATGGCATCCTATTACAAGATATGCCGATGTATTACACTCCCTGGCGGTCATTCCATACACGGCACCCTTGCCATTGTCCGACGGGGACAATGGGGAACGCCGCTCGCAGGCTCGCACCGTAACATACCTATTGTATCACTTTAACCCCTTTTTTATGGATAGAGAACAGGAAACAGCACAGCAAACCGAAGATACCAAAAGTACTGGAACTAAACGGGAAAGGCGTGATTCGACCATCTCGTTCCGTGTCAGTAAGACGCAACGGGAACATATCGGAAGGTTGGCCGACAAGTGCGGCATGCCCCTCAGCGACTATGTGCTGGCACGGTCGTACAATTATAGACCCAAAGCGCGACTGACCCCAAGACAGGAGGCAGTACGTGACGAACTCATCATGGCACGGAGCGATTACGCCAGATACACGTCCATGCTCAACGCCATGCCGCAGGAGGAACGACGTGCGATGTTCCGCAACCAGACGTGGATGGTCGGTGCATTGCAACTGCTCGGCAGGACAGCAAAAGTGGTTACAAAGTTGATTGACAGCCATTTTTCACCGAACTGGATTCCGGAAACTCCCCAAATACAAGAACAACAGAAACAGAAGAATAGTTATGATAGGTAAGGCAAAATCCATCAGTCACGGGATAAACAACATCCGGTACATCACAGGAGAGTCGAGGAATAAGAAGTATCCCGAACTGATATACCACGTCAAGGACAACTTGCTTCCATGCAGACTTGATGCGCAAGGCATATGGGACATGATGAAAGCCCATGCACCGAAAGGCAAGAACGTTATCCGCATTGAAATCAGTCCGGCAAAGGAGCATACGGAACACTTTACCATGAAAGACTGGGAAAAGCTATGGAATGACTTTGTCCGGGAGTATGACTGTATAGAGTTTAGGAACAGGCAAGGTGAAATCTATTCCCACAAGACAAACCTTTCCGGAAGTATATACAGCGTGTGGCTGCACTTGGAATCAAAGAGTGGCATCCCCCATCTACACGCCGCAGTCTGCCGCAAGGATAAGGAAGGCAGAACCAACAATGACCACAACATACATTTACGCGCACAGTATGCGGCGGAGCGTGTGGCCCGAAAGAGAGGTTGGACTACGGCAATGGACATCCGCAGGACGAATGCCGATGAAGTTGCAGCAGGACTTATGGAAGTTTTACGTTCAATGCCGTCATGGTCATGGGACGATTATGTCGCAAAGATACGGGCAAAAGGCTACACACTCGAAGAACGGCGGGACAAGAAAGGTGTATTGCGCGGTTATACGGTCGGTGTCGGGGATGTCATCTACAAGGCTTCGGAACTCGGCAAAGACCGTAACCTGATGGTTTCGAAGATTGAAGCGACATGGCAGAAACTTCACAACAAGTCTGTAACAGAATTGAAGCAGAATGAAAACAAGATAAAAACACAGACAGCAACAACTCCCGACACAAAACCTGCAACGGCTTGCGACAGGCCTGTTATAGACTATTCCGCATGGCGTGAAGGAACATCAAGATATGAACTTGCGCATGAAGGCAAGGATTACCGTTTCTATCTCCCCGATCATGTCATGCGGTTATTCGATGACAAGTTTGACTATCGGGAGATGGTGAACCACAAAGAGCTTACCGACTATGCCGTGGCTCTGTTTGTCGGCATGATGAGTGTCCCGGCTGTCCCGTCCGGTGGCGGAGGCGGAACTTCCAACGATTTGCCGTGGGGACGGAAAGAGGACGAGGACGAAATGGAACGTGCCCGAAGATGCGCCCGTGCCGCCATAAGGAAACTTGGAAAGAAACCCAAATCATCAATCAGGCGATAGGCGAAGAACTATGGCAAACAAAAAATTCGATTACAGTAATGATATGATACAAGGCGATGTTACGCAAGATGAAAATGACAATAAAGAAATCTTGCGTCACCAGCGTCTTGAGCAGCGTAATAATGCGTTGGCAAACGAGTTCCGAGACCTCAAACCGGAAATCGGCAGGGCTTACAACCAACTATGCAACCTTGTCGAGAAATCCGGAGTGCTTTCCGAAACCATACTCAACCTGCTTGAACTTTTGAAAACCGCCCTACCTGTCAAGCTGACCGATGCGGACAAGAAAACGTTACAGAATGAGTTACACGCCATTGCCGACAATGCCGTCTCGAAAATCCGCAAGGAACACGAGCGGGTGGGGAATGACATTCGTAGGAATGCGAGCCGCATACCCCTCACTCCGACAACATTCTGGTGTATGGTTGCGTTGCTGATACTTCTTTCCACATTCTTCGCGATTGTAGTTTTCGCCAACGTAAAACTGCTTCATACCGGGATATTGGCTGAAATAATAGTCATATACTCCGTGTTGATTGTCCTGATACTTATAGCCATAGCCTTTACTTATAGTCAGAAGCAGCAATAAATCCCAATTATTGCAACTTTTGAAAAAGAGTGTTTTTATAATACCACTATAAAGTTGTTCATATACATATACCCGATGGGACAACATGATGAGATGTCTGGAGGACGGACGGTTGCTTTGGGATAACAATCCGGCTGAAAATGCCATCCGCCCTATCACCCTTGGCCGGAAAAACTACCTTTTCTGCGGCAACCACGAAGCTGCTGCTAACATGTCGGTCATTTGTTCACTGCTTGCTACCTGCAAGGCTCACCACGATGTCAACCCAAGGGATTATCTGAATGATACCATCGCCTGAATACCTTATCTTAAAAGGGCAAGCCGCGAGGAACTCTTACAACAACTTCCATACAAATGGAAGTTGCAACATCCGGAAAGTGTAGTGACGAAACAAAACGGAGAATCTTCCAACTAACGTTGACTGTAGCCATAGAGGTTCAACAAAATAATAGCGACTGCAACTATTGGATTCATAGTGACAGTCGCTATTGTTGTAGATCAAGGTTCAATACCTGTAGTTGACCGAATGCTTACCTTGATACTTGCTGGGCATCCTACCAGATAGCTCTATGTGCCGAAGGACTACGAAATGTGGTGCGACACCATACGTTTGCTTGAAAAGTGTGGCAAAGACGTAAGCATTAACTGAAGTTCTTCAAATTCTAATCTTGTCATAATTATAAAGGGTGTTATCGGTGCAACTTTGCACGTGGCAAAATTACAACACGATAACAACCTCTAAAAGGTGTATTTCAGTTAATGCTTACGCAAAGACATTCGCAGCGTGAAGTACATCTGTCTGAAAGACCTTAAAGCGGAACACGACCGCTGGCTGCATAAGGTGAATGCAGCGGAGGAAAAGCGCAGAAGCATAGAGAAGCTACAAAGAGCCAAGCAGCGAGAAGATGAATTTTACAAGAATAAATCTTGTTTCTTCGGTATTGTTATCACTGACAACGACATATGTAATGATCTTCTTATCATCGGAAACTCTCAGGTATCCATCCTTCGTCATAGTTTTTTCTTAAAGGTTCTTATTAGAAGAAATATCAAAGCTACAGCTACTACTAAGTCAATGATATTCCAAAGAACTCTTCCGAGTGCAACTTTGAAGAATGGCTGAAACAAAAGAGCTAATCCAGCAAATAAGAACCCAAGTCCATCTCTTTTATTTTTAAAATAGTCATATGATAGATAAACAAATGTACCTGCCGCTGCAAATCTCACTAATTCATAGAAGCCATATGGCATATCTGCTAAGCAAAGAATTAGCATTATGGCGATTATAAGTTTCAATATCGGTTTCATGTGGATTTATTCTATATATGGTTTGACAACATCTATACTCCAAGCATAATTTAAATTAGCTTGAGAACCATCAGCAAAAGAACCGGAAGTGATGCCAATGGCTTCTCCATACTCATTGATTAGTGCACCGCCACTACTTCCGTGATCAATAAGTGCGCTTATCTGCATTAAATTATCTGCACGCCATTGTGAAACTTCTCCTGAAGAGAAAGTGTTTTCCAATCCTCGTGGACTACCGATTGCATAGACTTTATCTCCAATTTTAGGTTTAGATTTTGCTATCGGAATGTAATTTGTATTTTGGCAGTTTACCTTAAATACGATAAAATCCTCTTTTTCACTTTTATGAAGGACTTTTGCTACAGAATACGATTTATTACTGCCAGCCAACTTTATCTGTTCTCTACCAATGGTAGTCCCTTTAAATACGTGATAGTTACTAACGGCAAGCCCATCGTTACTCACAAAGAAACCTGAGCCTTGATACCCATTACTGCCATCACTCGTAAAAATCATAAATACAGCATTACCATATCTATCGAAAACTTGAGAACCTTCTAGTTTATGATTAGAACGTTTGCTATTTTCCCTTTTTTGACTTGATGACGTTCGTCTTTCTCGAACTTCTTTTGTAGGAGAACCATCTCTATCACTTTCGGTTACTATTTCGGTTGATCTAAACCGCTCTCTTTGATTTCTTGCAGATTTACGGCAGCTAATGAAAGTGACGCAACAGAAAACAATTAGTAATACTGATATTTTTTTCATACTAGTTAATAACCCCCGGCTTGGGTAAAATATGTATTAGAAATCTTTGATTTTTAGTATTAGAAGCATTATCAGGATATGCTCTTAAAGCACCTTCTGTGCCACTACCACAGACTAGCACTTCACAATTTTGTCGCTTTAAATCCAAATGGCGGTTAATTTGAAAATAGCGATACAAAGACAAAGCCCTTTGGTAACTCAAATCAAAATTTCCAGTAAATCCATCATTGGAGGCTTGACCTTCAATAATTAACAAATACTTTACCGACTCACCATACTCTTCTTCTGCATGCCTTAGGAATTGATCTATTGCTAAGCCTGCGCTATATAGTTCTTCTCTTTTTTCTAGTGGAATATGAGTAATTTCAGATTGACCTATTGGGAACGAGACATCAATCTTTAGCACATGTTTCTTATGCAGTTCATTGTACTCAAACCATTTACTATCAATATTTTGTATGCTATTTTCAATATTATGAATCTTATCGATTTCTGCTTGAGTTGCAATTTGTAAATCATTTGCTTTTTTGAGTGCTCGTCCCATTGCAATAATCGCTACAACAAAGAGTACAAGTAATGTAAAGAACAAGCTAGTCATCAAATCTGAATAGCTTGTCCAAAACAAAGATTTCTTATTTCCTTTTGCCATACATGTTAGATTTTAATATCAAACACTTGGACGCAAAGCATAGCAAGAAGCATAATAAATGAACCACAAACGCCAACAGCAATTGCTACATTCATCCAATTACGCTTAGTATTTCCTTTAGAATCCAATGGTGTACCAATAGAACTTGCTAGAGTTTGAATTGCATTACCTTGCTCATCAATCTTTTGTTGTTGAGTTAGTATTGTTTGATTCAGTTTCTCCATTACTTTAGCCAACTCGTTCATTTGACTTGGCACATTTGCGAATTGTAACTTTAATGATTCGCGCTGAGTTGAGATCTCATTTTCAAGCAATTCCTTTTGTGCAGCTAACATTTCTTTGATTGCTGTGTTCTGAGTTTCAAAAGTACTTGATATACTCTCAATGCCTTGACGAGATTGTTCTTCTACCTCTTTGAATGTATCCTTTAGTCCACCAAATGGGTCATTAATTTCTGCTATCTTATTATTAATAGCTACACGTTGATCTTCAAGTGCTTTTGAAAGACTCTCTTGTTGTTCTTCAATCAATGCTTGAACTTGTTGATTTTGCTTTTGGAAAACCTCAGTCAAATTAGAGATACTTCCAGCTAGACTTGTTCCTAAATTATCCAAGGCATCTTGAACAACAGAGTCTAGACTAGACATCTGTTGTCTCATCATTCCTTGTCTGTCTTGAACATATTCAATCTCACTCTTGAAATAATTACCTAATTCTTCAGAAAGACGAGTCCTGTCCTCAATATCACCCAAGCGTGAATTCAATTTAACTACCTGAGCTATATATTCTTCTGAATTTCCAAGATGTTCAAAAAGGCGTTCCAACTCTTCTGTACATCCTTGCAGCTTATCATATACTTCTACATTAGCTTTAGCAATCTTAGCAATCTTTATTTTATCAATAGCATCAAGTAATTTTACTTGATTGTCATAATTGTCAGTTACTTGAGATAAGGTTTCCTTTAATTCTTTGGTATTTTCAGCAAAAGTACTATTGAAATTGTTTAAGTCATTTGCCATTTTTGTAAGTGCACCGGTAAGGTTATCTGACATATTAGGCATAACTTTTGTCTGAATCCAAGACAGAAATTTGTTCTTCATCTTAAGCATCTCACCTCGTGCCTCCTTGTACTTTGAGGTAGAAATGGCTGTAAACATGACACCAAGAAAGCTTGCAATCATAGCAATACCAATATCAGTCAGAAGAGTCTTAATTCCTTCGACCTGAATATTAGTACCTGTCAATAAAGTTCCAAGGTCTGTCCAAGCAAAAGATACAACTCCAATTGCGGCACCTAAAATTGTAGCCATAAGGCCAAGATAAAGGGGTGTCGATAACATTGTATCAACATCTTCCTCTATTCTTTGGGAATCTCTTTCAACTATCTCCTTGATTATCTGATAATCTGCAGACGTATTCTGATTTTCATTTAGATACCCATTAATATCATGCAAAGTTCCTTCAAATTCTGCATGATTAAGAGAGCATTCTATTGTGTTACTTTCTTTATGTAATGACAATGTATTTGTATTAGGGAACAATGCTCTAAGTTTACCAATAATTGACAGGTTCTTAAAGAATGCAATTACTTGAAGGACAACGATAAATGCTACGACAATCGCTACTATATAATATTGAACAGACATAGTTTATTGCTTAATTAATGAAATAACCGCTTTCTTTTCTACTTGAAATGATCCCATCATCAGTTTTGCTTCTCCAATAGAAATAATCTGGATTGTATTGGCACCTTCCATTTGATTTTGGATGTCACAATATGGAATGAGATATCGATTAACATCTGATATGGCTTTAATCATAGGACCATCGTCAGTATTAATTGTAAATTTGTAAATACTGCCACTTTTGCTTGCCCAATATAGAGAATCAGACGAAATCATGCTCTCTTCTAGTGTACCATTTTCTGATACTTCAAAATAGATTTTCTCGGAAGGATCATCAGAGCCGAAACTAACAGAATAGCTTTCCAGCATCTTCCTAAGACGAGAAATTTCTTTGTCCTTATCGGTTAGATTTTTGTTATATTCTTTTTTTAATGTTTCTAACTGGCTTTTGGCCTCTTCTTCAATTTTTTCTTTCTCATCAAGAGCTTTTACCCAACCACTTTCAAGTTCGTTGTTTTTTTTGTTTTCTTCATCGAATTTCTTAGTTTGCTCTTCTAATGATTGCTGAAACTTTTCAATCTCGACATCCTTATCTGAAAGCAGTTTTTGGTTCTTTTCGTTCTCTTTTTTATGCTTTTGAATTTCTTTTTCAAGTTCCTTAATTTTATCGATGAGTTCTTGGTTGTTTCTACTATTACCAGCCAAATTTCCTGTAAGATAGGACGATTTATTATAATATGTCTCTTTGAACCTACTCATACAAGGTTGATTGAGAATGAATTCTAATGCACGCTGCATGTCAGAAGAATTCTGCGGATCTACTTTTATATTGACTTCAAACATAACTTAACAATATTGGATTATAATTTTTGTGAGAACTTGAAAGTCACTAGACAAGCTCCCAGGCTTCTTCACATTTACACTCTTTGCTTGGTCTGGATCAATTCCGTTTGTTTGAACTTCACAGAAAGGATCAATAACGCTAGTTCGGTTATTAATAGCTTTACCTGTCTTTGCACAACAAAATTCAAAAGCATAAATGCCATTGCTTTTCCACGCTCTATACATGGCAACATCAGCAGATTGAGCTATTGACAACTTTCCTCCATCAACAGCTTTAAGCCAAATATATTCACGAGTTTCTGCTTGCTTATTGGCAACTTTGTCATTATTATCTTTTGGCTTCACTGTGTTGGGTAACATAGAATTAGTACCCTGTTCACGAAAAGCATTCTTTTTCACACCTCCTGTTGTAGAGCTTGATTGTACTTTTCGTGAATTACTCAATTGACTTTCAAGGACGTGTATACGATTCTTTAACTGTACAAATTCATCTTCTATTTTCGTGTAATCTTTTTTCAGTTCGTTGAATGAAAAACTATTGTCGCAATCCATATCAGAATGACTATATGCATAATTAGTGTGTGCTTTATAGATTGCATATAGACTAAATAAAATGGCGATACCACAAAGTATCAAAATCAAATATATGTCTGGAAAGCCACTAATTAGATTATGATGTATGGATTCATTTAAGCTATTACTTAGATCTCTTGTTGATGTTTCTAGACAATTCACCTTTGAAGTCAATTCCTCAAAAATAGAATCTTGCTTAACCTTGATACTATCTTGGGCAAAAAGAGTATTGTTAAAGCTGTATGCAAGCAGATGAAACAAAAACAAGCCGCTTCTTCTCTTTGAATTATTCATTTTCACAAACTCTATTACTTAAATCATTAATTACACCAATTATCGGATAGAAGAATAGAGTCTCTTCTAACTTATCATCAAGACTGACATCACTAGTATCCAATTTCAAACGAACACCTTTCTCTACATATGTAGACAGGTTCTCGTTGAAACACTTTGCAGCTAAATCAAGATGTTGCTTATCAATACCAAACTCGTTACTTAACGAAAATCCCTGAATACGTGCTAGTTTCAAAGCAATAAAGTTAAAATAGGCTCTTACGTCTTTAACAACATCATCATACATTGTCTGTGCATCAGCATATGTTTCTGATTCACACAGTAAGTTCCTTGAAACTCCTAAAAGAATACTCTTCGCGGATTCTATATTAGTTGGTTCGTGGCTCAAGAACAAACCACCCTTACAAGTAGCTTCCTTTGGGTTCTCAGAATTTAGTATCAGCTTAATATCCTTATCAATATCAGAATCATACACCAACTTAAAAATGTGCCTTGTTAGCTTCTCAAGAGAAGATTTATTAGGACTTAGAACAGATACTACTTTCGAACCATTACCACTAAACGCTATATTCGCGGGAACTTCTAATCCCTTTGCTTTCATGAGATGAGCCAAGTGATAAATAATAGAAGTATAGAAGATGAAGAATACTATCTTTTGGCTTCCATTACGCATTAAATACGCATTAAAATCAACTGCATCACTCATAGACTTTGCTTTAATCTTTTCGTTATCAGCAAGAGAAAACAAGAAAGATGCAACCTCAGAAGAATTACCATAGTTATTAGCAGTCTTTTGGATGAGCATTTTCTGTAATTCCTCTTCACCTTCAAGTTTTGAAATGAAATCATCTTTACATTGTCTGATAATACCGTTTAGTTCTCCATTTTGAACGCTAACTAAGCTATTACCAAAGATTGCATCAGCAGCAAATCTCATGGATGATATACACTTTACACCATTTGTATCCGCAACAACAATGTCTGTTGTACCCCCGCCTATATCAATTGTAACGATATTAGTCACATCAGATCTGGTTTTTTGGAAGAATGAATATGGAGCAACAGATTCTGTTATAGAAGTTGGAACTCCGGTTTGATTAAAGTATTTTTTATACGCAGCTGTCCACAAACGCTCAAATAGTCCTTTCTTAAAGGCAGACATACTTATTGGATAAAACCATTTGATTTGCGTTTGCTGTATACTAGCTCCTTCTTGAACTACTTTTGTACGTATCATCATAAACAAAGATTCGATATAACATTTTATTCTTTGCTCATTAGTGGGACTAGCTTGACTCCACTTTAAGTTAGGGACGTACTCATTGTACTTTGTGCCTACTATTTTTTGATTATACATAAATGCAGGAGATGCATTGCCAAATGGCTCATATGCTCCAATTCCAGTGCCATTACGTCCGGAATTTACTTTATCAATGCAAAGGACAGTGCGCATGGGAAAATGACAATTAGCGTTCACACCTATAGATTCAGGAATAAACTCACCTCTAATATGATCCATAACCACCGCACTATCTGTTGAAAAAAGCAGACTGAACTGTGGCTGGTCGCTATTAAATTCAAATGGCTTAGGTAGTTGGTCATCACCTGAAGAGTACTCTATATGTGTGTTCGATGTTCCTAAGTCAATGGCAAATGTCAACGAGGCGGCACCTGCACGTTGTTTAAACTTGGGTATTAACAATCCACTGCCTACTCTTTCTTTTCCAGATTCTGAAACTAAAGAAACTCTTGCAAAATCAAAAGTTTTTCCGTCCAACAAGTACACTTTTGAACTTAGTTCTTCTTGAATGTCCACATTTCTAGTAACATAATCTGGTACAAACTTACCAGCAATATTAGTATAACAAACACAAGTGCAGTCTTTATTTACAGAATGATCGGAAAGAATAACGATTCTATAATGTGCATCAGCCTCTTGAGCAAATTTTACAGGAGGAAATACACCTATTGCTAAATCCTCATCAGGAACAACAATTGCACCCTTATTGTTCTGCTCATCTGCTTTAACATCAAGAGTATATATTCGCTTATATTCTACTTCTCCAGCCTTAATAGGTACACGGAGTGATACTTCAACTCCGGAAGCTACTTGCTTAATTTCAAAAGCCTTTTTACCTGATGGAGCCAAGCCCGTTAAATAATCAGATGTAAAGTAATCAAAGAAAGTATCCTTTATTGGGAACAAATAACCTTCAACATTGCCATTTGAACTCTGATAGTTGCCATCAAAATAGTCTGCTTTATTAATAGCAGAAGGGAGCTTTATAATTTTATCTTCAAGGAAGTCGCTGATAGTTAAATAAGGATGCTGGATATTAATGCCAGGCAGACGCCGTTGCGCAAGAGGCAAAGCATCATAATATGGTACATCAAAACTTCTACCAAATTTAGAACCATAGTACTCCATGTTTTCATAAGCGTTTCCTCTGACAACAGGAAGAACTAACGGTAATGTTTCTGTCGATTTCAGAGCTTGTAATTCAAAATCAGAGTTTCCTGTGACAACAGCTCTTTTGCAATGGAATGAAACTCCATTGATTTCGACATCAAAAGATGTTGTAGTATTAATATTGACACTAAGAGCTTCATAAGTCTTATCTACGAAGTTTTTTGTACCAGGAATTATTGAAATACACTGATTTTGGATGCTATTAATTTCGTTTTTGAGGCTATTATCAAGAACGAAGTAAACAGCATCCATATATTTGGCAACCTCAGGATAATCATTATTAAAGTTCGCATTTGAGTATCTAAATGCAAACATATATTTCAAGAATTCTGGATCTCTTTGGTCAAGAGATGAATAGTTTGAATCAAATGCATAATCAGTACCGAAACATAGCTCCTTTGATATAGCAGACTCGTTATTAGCTGTAGAAAAAAATAGTGTTGCAGGTGAAGTAGCCCCAATGATGTGCATCTGTTTCTGTCCTGATCCCTTATATTTAAGAATATACATATTCTTCATTTTCCCAAAGTTGTATGGGTCATTTCCTAAGGCATCTTGCTTGAGGAACATGTCTAATGATCTACCAGCAACTTGGTGATTCGGATTAGGTGACAACAATAGCTTCTGCAATTCTTGATTCATATTCCAAACAACAATGTCAACCTTATCTTGCATGGTTGGATATGAGAAAAATATTTGAGCTACATCCAAGGTGTCAGATACCATTTTATGATAAATTGTATTGCCTGATAGGTGCGATTTTACATCGTCAACAGACATTTGATTTAATGTGCCTGGAATAATCTTACCAAAAGCTTCCTTTACCAATTCTATTCTCGCAAAAGGAGAAGGAATTGAAGTTATCTCGTTTTGCGTAGTTGTAGCATCAGAGATTCCATCAACATACCCATGATTATATGTTGTTGCAGTTGAATTGCTCCAATCGACGATAGTAGTCTTTGTAGCAACAATACCTGCTCTTTTTAATCTGAAAATGTGTCCCATAATTACAATTTAAGTTTGTTTTCACATATTTCCTTAAGCGTAATATAGAATAGCTCAAGAAAAGATTGTAGTGGATTGAGATTAGCGGAGATTTTACCAATGTTATCACTTAGCTTCTTGTCTATATAGTCACAGCCTTTCTTTGACAAAAAGCCATAGTGAGGTGTAATACCTACAACAATATCTAAAGCATCTACAGAAGACTTATCCGGTCTAAATGGTTCAAAAGAAATATGATTTTCTTTCATCTCACTAAGCCATTCTTCAAAGCATTGCTTATATTTGTTGTATGTACTGAAATTGGAAGATCTCCAAAAAGAATCCCCCAAGATAGAACTCTTATCTTTTGCCCATTTCTGTGAAGAACGATGTGAGGCATCACGATTGTTCAGATATGAATTTAAAATCGCCATCATAGACAATGGCTTACGTATTATGTTATTTGTTTCAATTCCAAAGTCAGCAAACATAACATTTTGTGAATCACTTTCAAGACCAAATTCATGAAAATTGGTATTTTTCACTGTGTTCTGTTGAGATTGTTTTCCGGCAAAATCAATAATAGAAAGAGCCGCAAGCATTTCTACCAAATGAGCATTATTTTGTTGATTACCACCACCGTCACAATTATCGTAACCAGCAGCTGAAAAATCATCACCTAAATAATACATATCGTCTAAAGTGTTATTACCGGTGACATTTTTCTCATAGTAGTTTAAAGCCGCTTTTGCTTTTGTAATGAAAGAATCTGCTTGGATTGAACTCTTTTTGTCTGTTTTAAGATTAAAATATGGAAGAAGAGAAACTGCTCCAATTGGTGCGTTTGCTAATGCAGTATTGGAATTTGTTCTCATATTCTTTAACAAAAGAGGAAAACCACTTGCACCTGTTCCTCCAAATATCGAACTGATAATAAATACCTTGTCGCCATTAACAAAATTCGTTGCGAAAGTATTGTAGTCTTTTGAGTCGGTGAATTGGTTAAGTACAATACTGCCAATATTAGGATTACCCTTAAAACCGACATTCATATCTGAAGCCAAATTTGCATTAGAAAACAACATTCTCATGATGGCTTGATTTTCTAAAGACATAGTGCTAAGACTCAGATAATTTTCAAATGATATTCCCGAAGTTCCAATCAATGGAAGTAGATAATTGCCATCGTTATTGAGAGCACTTATTGGATTTTTGAAGAATTCATTTTTTTCATTATTGTTAAAACTAAGAGCATTATGAATATTTTCATAAGAGCGCATAATATCAACAGTGCGAACCAAATCACCGTTTGATTGATCCGGATCGACAATCATAGGGACAATTTCGTAATCGGTATGTACACCTGAAGAAAGAAGCATTGTAAGCGATCTTAAAACACGCGACCCCGACCCGCCTATTGCAAAAACATAGAGCTTACTCATATATTATGATATTAAAATTTTTGAAAAGGTACATATTTTGCTGTGCTACCCCATTTTATGATTAGTGATGCAACCACAAAGAAGATAAATGACCAAATCACATTAGTGAAGCTAAACATGGTACAATCCAAATATGACCATTCTTCTGATGGGTCAACTTCATTGTTAATTAATGGTGTCATCGTGTACCATAATGCAAATACAAAATTGATGATAGCATTTATGCCAGAATATACAAACCACCACATAGTTTGCTTGCGCACTGGAGCTAAAACATAGTAGAATATCGCACACACCACAAAAGAACAAATAAGCATAAAAGCACCTATGTGCAGATAGCCTGGTATGGTTTCATAGAGATATGAATCAAGTTCTACACTATAGAAGCCATTTGTGTAATAGTAAATCGAGTTAAATAAATCTTCCATATTATTTTAGACTTAAATTAATTGTAAAAATGTTATTGTCTTTATTTTGATAGGCATTGTTTACTCCCTCAATTAGTGATTTTATACCATAAGTTGTACTATCTTTAGGAAGTGAGTTATTTTCAAAATTAGATGTAATAACCCAATTCGGTAATTTTGTTGTATAGCCAATAGTTAAATCACATGCAAAAGGTCGTCGATTAGTTGCAATTGTATAGATATACTGTCCATTACTTTCAGATTTTATATTATCAATATAGTAATCATTAGGTACTATCGTGTATTTTTGAACATCTTTAATTTCCAAGTCAGAAATTATAACCTTTGATAAATCTACTTTTATATCAACCTTGTACAGATTGTTTTCATAACGGTCTTCTTTCCAATGCTTAACAATTATGTCTTTACCTTTATCAGTCATTCGGGCATTGTTTGTAACAACCTTTGTTGCACATGTTTCCATTGGTTGCAAGAACATTTTTGCTTCATTTTCTAATGTTACTGGCAAGTTAACCACATCTTTAACCTTTCTACTAGGGCCAAAAATCCATAAATAAAGTGGTCGTTTACCTTTATACTTTATCTTACCAGGAAAATAATACCCGTCAAATGACGCTTCGTATTTATATATGGCAATAGATAAATCGTTATATTTATTTATTCCTTTGGTGAAAATCTTGGTGATTTCTGATTTTGCTTTATCTAAATTTCCGAACCTACTTTCAAAACAATAATCGGAAAGAACAATATTTACGGTATTGTCATTAGTGCCCGATAGAATTTGCTCAAGGACCTTATCTATATCTGAATAACTTGAATTACAATTTGTGTAAATCTGGTTGAGCCATGTATTTATATCACTTTTTTGTGGAATAGTTTCATTATTGATATAGTTTAGCGAAATAGTATCGCCATCTCCTTTGTTTTCTTCTATTCTATCATAAAACTCTTTAAGGATATTACCAGCATCATTTACATACCCTTTAAAATAACCTTTTACACTACCTGAGTTTTCAACGTAGAAATTATATGTAGTAGGTTCTATCTCTACTTTTTCTATGCATTTGGTATTATATTCACCTTTCGACTCACCACTGCGTGGATTTTTACAGCTAGAACATATCATTAAGTATATGCAACTCAGGCCAATAATAGAACCACGCATCATAACTGACTTTTTCATTTTTATGTTAGCTTATTTAAATATTTTACTTTTTTACAACTTCAAGAAACGCATTAGGAATGTATGCTGTAGCCATAGTTAGCAAACCATCTATAACTATTCCTACTCGCTGCTGTCCTTGATAACGAGCCACAATACCTGTTACCCCCTTGAATTTCCCTTCAACTATACGAACCGCTTGTCCCTTTTGGAATTTTTGCACCTCATCAGTAGATACAATGATATCATCCGCATCTGCTTTACAGATTATGCGAAGACTCTCAATCTGATTGTCAGGGATAATCAGTGGCTCGATTTTATTGCCGATGTGGAAGTGACGATAGTAAAAACGAAGATAATGGAGGTTTACGTTATCGTAAACAAAAGACTTGATTTCTTCTTCTGTGCCATAAGCAAAGAAGAGGTTGGGAATACGCGATTCTTCTACTGTTTTACGTTTACCATCTACAAGTTTAACGGTGGAAAGTGTAGGATAGAAGGCTGTTCCACCTTTACTTATAATATAATCGTATGCTTTCTTTTCTCTTCCGTAAGTGGTACGTAGAGCGTACCAATGAGAATTGTCTGTTTGGAAGGTGGAATGTAATGGGGGGTGGGTTGCCGACAGCGCATTTCTGGTGGACACCCCTGTATCTGAGTTCTCCACCATCATAGGCTTTAGAACTTCGGAGAGGGCATCGGAGGTAAGTCCGGTGCAAGGAGGAACTATATCACCTCCATGAGTGTTTGCATATTTAGATGCAAGTTCATTGATATTCATATCGGTGCTAACTTTATTCTAGACAGAACTCAGTTGATAGCACATAAAAAAGCTCTAAGTTTGCAGTTAATAGATAAGAGGTCGGAAATTTATTTTAAAAAAGTCAAGCGAGACGAATAATTACCTCCGCATCTTATCAGGAAAATATCAGTCTTATTATCTTTGTTGTATTAAGATAAAGACTGATAGGCGGGAAGAGGACACCATAAAAGAGAAAGCACTTGAGGCTAGCCCACGTAACGGCCTCTCTCCGCCAAGCTGCAAAGCTCCGATAGAATATCAAGGTTGCGAGCCTATTTAGAGTTTAGAGTTCAAACAGCTTTTACCAGTCTTAGAAAAGTACAGCAAAAATATGAAAAAATTATTTATTGGAATTGATTTTTCAAAGGAGAAACTTGACGCGACGATAATTCTCGCATGTGGAATGAACGAAATAGGCTCCCGTGAGTATGGGTGTTTCCCAAATAACACTACGGGCTACCGCAAGTTATGTAATTGGGTTAAAACAAACGCTTGGAATACAATTGCTGAGGAATGGCTATTCTGTGGAGAAGACACAGGTTCATGTAGTATAGGACTGAGCAAATGGCTTTACGGAAAAGGCTATGACATATGGATTGAGAACGCTTACGCCATAAAACATAGCAGTGGTATCCAGCGTGTGAAAAACGATAAGGCGGACTCAGCAATCATTGCTGAATACGCATGGAGGCAACAGGACAAGGTTGTACCCTTTGAACCATTGAATGAATCCCTTGCGCAACTAAGGGAGATTTTCCTCTATAGGCATAAGCTAGTTGGGCAAAGAGTGGCAATGGAATTACGAAAAGAGGACAAATCACAATCAAACAAGTCAAAAGCAATATCCTTCATCAACCGCAAGAGCAAACACCTTATTGCGGAGATAAACAAAACAATTGCCGAATGCGATAAGGCCATTGATAGCATAATAGAGGCGGATGAGGAACTGAAAGAAAATTATGCTATTATAACCTCAATAAAAGGCGTAGCCAGGCAAAACGCAACCTGTATGTTGGTCTACACAAACAACTTCAAAAAATTCGGATATGACCCAAGAAAGATTGCATGCTATTATGGAGTTGCCCCCTTTGGTAAACAATCCGGAACGAGTGTAAATACACCTGCTCATACAAGCCATTTCGCCAATAAACTTATTAAATCATTATTAGGACAAGCAGCTCATATAGCCAAAATATATAATCCCGAAATTAGAGATTACTATCAAAGACTGATTAGTAAGGGAAAGAAGCCTCAAGTGGCTTTAAATAATGTCAAGAACAAACTCATAAGAATCATAGTGGCATTAGTCAGGAAGAAAGTACCATATGATCAAAATACATACAAATATTATGAAGAACGAGAAGTTATAGAAAGGAAAAAGAACGAGAAGTTAATTTATTGTTAAACGGAATAAGAGATTAGGATATTAGCATAGAATACGTGGAATCGTCCTGTTGTCCATTCCACTTCCTGAGGCTCTAGCAATTGCCTATCATAGTTGAACAGACAACGTCAGAGCCCACGCCGATATGAATAATCAAACACCGTAAAGAGACCTATATAAACAACCTTGTTGTGCCCGAAAGGGTACAATCCATGCTTACAAGGTCTCCACGGGGATGATATAATCACACCCGGGACATCTACTGTTGCTAGGTTCAAGACTATGATTCTGTGAATTTGCTAGATTACAGGAAGTCCTAAACACAGCGTCGAATAAACGCCTTCATTATGTATGGACTATACTTTCCCACCCAAAGCCCGCTTTGTGCAACTGCATCATTCGTATGACTTCGCCGCACTAGGCTCGGCGTGAACTTCCCCAGCCATTGTCGTGAAAGACACGTCTATCGGAAACAAATAAGCGTAGGGGTGCTATAGTCCGAATGCAAAGATATAATTTTTCTTTCAAAAACATGAAACAAAATGAAAGGAAATACGCCAAGATTGATATTTTACGATTTTCAATGAAGAATTTTTGCTTTTATAGGATAATCTCCCAAGTAATGGAAGTCGATTAAACCTGTACTTCGTAATCAAGGATTCGGAAATTACATATATTCTTTACTATTGTTGTTACTTTGTTACTTTATGCTATTTGTATCGACTTATATATCTAATAATAAGTTGTATATGTGTAATATTTATCTTGGAGGGAATAAAAGTGCTGGATAATATCTCTTACGAATAAGTGAAGAGTAAGGAGAAAATCGTATCAATAAAGGCAAAAAAATGACAGAAGTGCTTGAATGCTATACGGAAAGAAATAGAAAAAAAGCAGACTTTACGATATTATTGTCCTTTTGTACGCAATTCGCCAATGTGAATCTGACCAGCGGCTATCTTTGCGATAGAAAGTAAAACGTATGGAGGATATTAACATTTAAATCAATACAGATAAACTCTTATAATAAAATGATGAAAAGACTAATTACATATTCGTGTATGGCGATTTTCGCTATGGGAAGCATGGCGCAGAATCAAAAGGATGAGGCTCAAATGAATCGTTTCATATCCGGTCTGATGAAAAAGATGACACTGGAAGAAAAAGTGGGGCAGTTAAGCCAATGTTCCGGTGGATTTGCCACAGGTCCTGATAATACACGTATCAGTCGGACAGAAGATATAAGTAAGGGATTGATCGGTTCTTTGCTGAATGTATCCGGTGCTGCCAATACTCGTAAATATCAGGAGGCAGCTATGAAATCACGTTTACAGATTCCTTTGCTTTTCGGATTGGATGTTATTCATGGATATAGAACAGGTTTTCCGTTGCCATTGGCAGAGGCTGCGAGTTTTGATCTGGATGCTATAGAAAGAGGATCGAGATGTGCGGCAAAGGAAGCTGCAGCAGCCGGGTTGCATTGGACGTTTGCTCCAATGGTGGATATTAGCTGGGATGCCCGGTGGGGGCGTGTGATGGAAGGGGCCGGTGAAGATCCTTATTATGGCTCGTTGGTTGCTAAGGCGCGTGTACATGGTTTACAGGGAGATGATTTATCGAAAGAGAATACTATTTTATCCTGTATTAAGCACTTTGCCGGATATGGTGCAGCTATTGCCGGAAAAGATTATAATAGTGTGGATATGTCGATGGGACAGTTTGTCAATTTCTATATGCCTCCTTACAAGGCTGGTGCAGAGGCCGGTGCTGCTACTTTCATGAGTGCGTTCAATGACTTTAATAACGAACCGTCTACCGGAAGTACTTTTCTGTTGAGGGAGCTCCTGAAGAATCAATGGGGATTTAAAGGATTTGTGGTATCCGACTGGGGATCAGTGGGAGAAATGATGAACCACCGTTATGCGAAAGATGAAAAAGAAGCTGCTTATAAAGGAATCAAGGCCGGACTGGATATGGAGATGGTAAGTGAATGCTATTCCAAGAATCTGGTGTCTCTGGTAAAAGAGGGTAAGGTATCTATCAAGCTGGTGGATGATGCTGTCAGACGTATTTTGGAACAGAAATATAAACTGGGATTATTTGATGATCCGTTCAGATACTGTGATGAAGAAAGGGAACGTACAGTGATTGGTTCACAGGAATCCCGCAAGGAAGCATGCTACGTTTCCGAACGTTCTATTGTTCTTTTGAAAAATGAAAACTCGGTGTTACCGCTTTCTTCTTCTATCAAGAAAGTTGCTTTGATTGGTGCACTTTCCAAATCGCAGAAAGATATGTGCGGTGCATGGTCCTGTGCAGAGGTTGGTAAAGTAGTAACCTTGTATGAGGCAATGGAGAAACGAGGAGTGGACATCAACTATAACGATGGCTACGACTTGAAAACGAATAAAATTGTAAATCTGGATCAGACTTTAGCTGCTGCCCGCCAATCGGATGTGGTTATCGTTGCAATGGGAGAACAAGCTTGGGAAAGCGGTGAGATGCGTTCGAAAGGAGATATTTCTATTGCTGCCGAACAACAGCGTTTGGTTTCCGAATTGGTGAAGACTGGCAAACCGGTAGTT
Organism: Bacteroides xylanisolvens; assembly: GCF_018289135.1. NCBI lineage: Bacteria > Pseudomonadati > Bacteroidota > Bacteroidia > Bacteroidales > Bacteroidaceae > Bacteroides > Bacteroides xylanisolvens. Next base: position 4,006,816 of record NZ_CP072216.1, on the reverse strand, counting down.
GTACTAATGATGTGTGGTCGTCCTGTTATTTTCAATGAAGTTCGTCGGGAGGCTCCCGCTATCTTATGTACCTGGTGGCTGGGGAGTGAAGCGGGTAATGCTATCTGTAATGTACTTTGGGGAGATTATAATCCTTCGGGTAAGCTGCCAATGACTTTTCCGCAGCATAACGGACAGATACCATTGTATTATCAATATAAGAGCACAGGACGCCCCACTGCATTGGGCGGATGGTGTGCGAAGTACATTGATATTCCTACGGAGCCTGCTTATCCGTTCGGCTACGGTTTGTCATACACTACTTTCAATTATTCGGATGTGAAACTGCTTCCGGGTGATGGAAAAGGTACTTATACACGTGTTGCTGTAACGGTTACCAATACTGGAAAATGCGAGGGCGAGGAAGTTGTTCAGTTGTATGTGCGTGATGAGGTGGCTTCTATCACTCGCCCTATCAAAGAATTGAAAGGCTTTGAAAAGATTAAGCTGAGTCCAGGTGAAAGCAAAACGGTCACCTTCGACGTAAAAGATGAACAACTAGGATTCTACAATAATCAAATGAAGTTCATTGTGGAGAAAGGAGACTTCACTTTGATGGTCGGTGGAAATAGTCGTGATTTACAAGAAATAAAATACATTCTTAACTAAGAACTAATATGAAAAACAACTGGAAAAGATGGCTCATATTTCCCGCTCTATTGCCTTTCTTCTCTTGGATGGAGGCAAAGACATTGGAGGAAAATCAGATTCGACAATCTTTGGACACCATTGAATACCGGGTATTTGTGGCTGTCGATAAGGCCGGAGTGGAGCATTGGGGAGGTAAAGAAGCTTATCAAGCGAAGCTGAATGCTTTTTTCGACCAAGTGAACGACTTCTGGAACAAAGCCGGCAATGGACGTTTCAACTACTATTTCCGTTATATACCGGATCTGCAGGTGATTTACGACTGCTCCTCCCGCCAATTGGAGAAAATCTATCAGAAGAGTGCCGGTTTTCCCAATCACGATGTACTGCTGATTATAGATTCTATTCTTGATTTTGACGATGAAGAATCGGCTAAAGGATGGTATTGCGGCGGTGGGGCGGACGATCTGAATATGGTAATTTGCCGTAGCCGTAGCAAGACGGAACATGAAGATCTGTTTGGTATCGACTATTTTCATAGAGGAGTGGCACATGAGTTCGGACATTATCGTGGGGTAACCGACTTGTATGCTGATAGAATCCGGGCAAAGAACAATCCGGTGAACCATATCGAATATGAACCTGACTCTTGTGTGATGAACAGTCATTATAAAACATATAAATGGAGCTCGTATGCAGTTCATATAATCAATCACACCGCCAAATCCAAACGTCCGAGACGTGATTTCGACGGATTCTTCAAACAAATGTTCCCCGAAAACATACAGGTATCTGTAAAAGTGAAAGGTAAAAAGCAAAAAGGGGTAAAGCTGAATCTGTATGGTTCACGTGCAAAATTCAATGACCTGATCGCTACTCCTTACCGTACTTATGAGACGGATAAGAAAGGAGAATATCTGATAACTGGTGTCCCCAACTTATATGATAGCCCCGCACCTCCTTTGCATACCGACGAATTGCCTTATAACCGCTGGTTCACTTTCTTGCTCGAAGCCGAATATAAAGGGGAAAAAAATACGTATGGCTTCCCGAATATGAGGTGCAACAGACCTTCTTTGAGAATAAGGATACCTATCAGGTGACAATTGATTTCTAAAAAATGGTAGCGCGAATGAGATAAGAAAGGTGCTATTTAGCACTTGTTCAATGCTTTATTAGCAGGAAATTCTTCCTGTTAAGCTTCCTCCTTTATCTCTGCCAAGCGGTACTCTTATGATAAATATGTAAATAAAAAACTGTGTGAAATACAAAAAGTATTAGTTTATGAAACGTATGATGAAAAGACTTTTGCCGGTTCTAATGGCTATCGCACCTTTAACCATTTGTGCACAGAAAGTGTACGAGCTGAAAGACATTTCCGGTAAAGTGCAGGTGAATGTGATTGTGAATGATAAGAATGTGGAATACTCCGTTCTTCACGACAACGATGTGATGGTGGCTCCATCTCCTATTTTCATGAAACTAACTGATGGTACAGCTTTCGGACTCAATCCGAAAGTAAAGAAGATCAGCCGCCGTTCTGTAAATGAGACTATCTATCCTCCCATCTATAAGAAGAAATCAATCAAGGACCAGTTCAATGAACTAACCATTGACTTTAAAGGAGGATATAGCTTGGTGTTCAGAGCTTATGAAGATGGTGCAGCCTATCGTTTTGTCTCTGAACTGAAGAAGCCGTTTATGGTGGAAAGCGAGCAGGCTTCTTTCTGTTTTCCGAATGATCCGAAAGTTTTTGTAGCTTCACCGAAAGGCCGAATGAACGAGGGCAAGAAAGATCCTTTCTACAGTTCTTTCCAAAATACGTATCTGGAAACTGCCTTGTCTGCATGGGATAAGGAACAGATTGCCTTTTTACCGGTTTTGGTCGAGGGAAAGAACGGAAAAAAAATCTGTATCACTGAAGCCGATTTGATGAACTATCCGGGTATGTATGTGAAACATGGTGAGCATGGATATTCTCTGGATGGAATCTTTGCAGCTTATCCGAAAACGATAGTAGACGAAGTTCGCGGACTGAAAGGGGTAGTAAAATCTCGTGAACCTTATATTGCTAGAGTGGAGGGAAACACAGCATTTCCCTGGCGTGTCATGGTCATTGCCAAGGATGATGCAGAACTGCTTTGTAATGATATGGTATATAAACTGGCTACTCCGGCACAATTTACAGATTTTTCTTGGATTAAACCGGGTAAAGTGGCTTGGGACTGGTGGAACGACTGGAATCTCTACAACGTGGATTTCCGCGCAGGTATCAACAATGAGACTTATAAATACTATATTGACTTTGCCTCGAAATTCGGTATCGAATATGTGATATTGGATGAGGGATGGGCAGTGCCGGGTAAAGCGGATTTGTTTGAGGTGATTCCTGAAATCGATTTGAAAGAGTTGATTAGCTATGCAAAAAGCAAAAATGTAGATTTGATACTTTGGGCGGGCTATCGTGCTTTTGAAAAAGACATGGATCGTGTATGTAAGCATTATGCCGCAATGGGAATCAAAGGTTTCAAGATTGATTTTATGGACCGTGACGACCAACAAGTAGTTGAGTTTAACCGTAAAGCGGCTGAAACCGGAGCAAAATACAAATTGCTGATAGATCTCCATGGAACGTTCAAACCGACTGGTTTGCAACGTACTTATCCGAATACGATCAATTTCGAGGGTGTCCATGGACTGGAAGAAATGAAGTGGGCAGAACCGGGAACAGATCAAGTGATATATGATGTGACAGCTCCTTTCATCCGCATGGTTGCCGGACCACTTGATTATACACAGGGAGCGATGAATAACGTAATCATGAAGAACTTTCATGCTGTCTATACAGAACCGATGAGTCAGGGTACACGTTGCCGTCAGTTAGCATTGTATACTATTTTTGATTCTCCTATTAATATGCTGTGTGATGCACCTACTAATTATCTGAAAGAGGAAGAATGTACGAAGTTTATCGCTGCCATTCCTACTGTATGGAATCAGACACTTCCAATAAGCGGAAAAGTAGGCGAACATATTGTAATGGCACGTGAGAAAGACGGTATCTGGTATGTGGGTGGATTGACCGACTGGAAAGAGCGTGATGTTGAAGTCGATCTGTCTTTCTTGGGTGATGGTGAGTTCAATGCAGAAATATTTAGAGATGGTATCAATGCCGATCGTGTTGGGAAAGACTATAAGCGTGAAGTGATCCGCGTATCAGCCAATAAGAAGTTGAATTTACACATGGCTCCTGGTGGTGGGTTTGTTGTGAGGATAACAAAATAATAATTGAAGATTAAGTTTTTGGTTTGAAAGAGGACATCATCCCTATGGGAGATGCCCTCTTTTTTATGAGATGAGTGTCTCGTGTTATAACTGTTACTGTGATTTATTGATAAACTTTAGAACCGGAAACTCAATCCTCCTAAGAAATTGAATCCTTCCGTAGGATAACCTAAATAATATTGATATTTCTTGTTCAGCAGGTTATGTACTTGAGCATAAACGGATACTCCTTTGAATACATTATAGCTGGCTCCGATATGCAAATCATTAATTGCGGTCATTTTTGCATATTCTTTCACTTCTTTCCGGCTGATGTAATCATAACCTAGATTTATGTTAAGAGCAGAGACCGGATGAATACGTACATTGAAAGACATTTCACTGACTGGTTTCACAGCCAACAGATATTCCTCTGTTTTGCTGTCCCAATTACGGTAAGTATATTTAGCTGATATTCCGAGGATATCTTTGTAATCGTAACTTATTTCACCTCCAAGGTAAAGATTGTCTGTATTATCCTGTGCAAAAGAAAGATAAGAACCTGAATGAATATTACTTGGGTCAAAACCTAAATAAGATAAGTCGTTCTTTAGATTCTGATAACCACCGAACACGTTGAACCAAAGTCCCGGATAAGGGCTTGCTTTGAATCCGATACTACCGTTGATTTGCTCGTAAGTATCATAAGGACGTTGTACGTATCCCAAAGTAGTATTTGCCTCCGGCAGTTCACCGTAAGGACAGATACTTTCTAATCTGCGGAAATCATTCAATTGCTTACCGCCGGTTGCTTTTGCATAAACAATGTAGCTATCAGAAAAAATATACTGTGCAGTGATATCGGGTGAAATACGGAAAGACTTGTCAAATCCGAAAGATAAATCTACATTGGCTCCGATATGCAATTTCCAGTCATCATTATCCAGTTCGTAATATGGATTTAAAAGAAGCGTTGTGTAGTTTTTGAAGTATTCATCTCCGGTGGAAACATTCTTTGTATATCCGTTGTAGAGAAGATTGTTCATTTCCAAAGCGATAGTTATTAATTGTTGGTCGCCGATAGCTCCCGTGACATCGCCTTTGGTGCGTATGATTGTTTCCTTGATACCTGTATTGGCTTCAGATTCATTGAACATGTTGTGCTGACGTTCATACATCAACAGATTTGTTTCTGCGTTGAAACGCAGTGGTGCAGTCTCATCAGTGAAATGAATGCCCGCATGAAAGTCACCGGATGTGAATTTCTGCTTGCTGTTTACGCTTTCCGGTTGGAAGTTGAAGTTGCTCAATCCGAAATTTCCGGCAATATTTAAGTCCAGTTTATTAAATTGGTGTGTGTAATCTACATTTGCGCGTGTGCGATAATAAAATGCATTCCATTTTTCAGAGTCTGTGAAAGGAAGAGTTAACTTACCATCCATTCCATCCATTTGGAAACGTACATTCAATTTGTCTTTCTGCGACAGACGGAATAGATAATTGGCAAGAATATCCAAATTGCCATAATTACCATATCCGGCACGTACATATCCCGGGGTAGTACCGGGTTGAACTTCTTTTCCGGTATAGGGGCGCATCAGGCCTGCCGGAACGGAAGTGGCCGGAAAGAATGTTGTAGCATACTCTACTTCTTTCTTGCTCACTGTCGGTTCTTCTACTTTAGGCAGGACGTTTACTTTCGAAGCGTCCATAATGTCCGGGTTATATTCTTGTTCCACAACGACCGTGCGGGTCATTGTTGTATCCTTCGGTTGGGTGGTTTGGGCTTGAAGGCAGGATGGCATTGAGATTGCCAATGCGAGTCCTCCTATTATATAATGAGATCGTTTCATACTTTTCTATTTTTTTATTCTCAATTCTCAACTTTCAATTTACTAAGTCTGCTTTCAATCATGCTTTCAATATCGTCATTCCCTTGATAATTTTGTTGCAGACTTAGCAGATATTGGCGTGCGTCCAGGTCTTTACCCGTAGCATGATAGACGTCGGATAGAAGGATAAAACTGCGCGCTAGCCAATAAGCATGTGGCGTACTCTGTTCTATATAGTTGAGCAACTCTTTCTCTGCAGCGGCATATTCTTTTGCGTCGTAGAGGGATTGTGCAACCTGATATTTAGCTTCGGCACCGTAAGAGTTACGTGTGTCTTTGGCCAGTTCACGATAGTCTTCCATTGCTTTCTTGTCAGCCTTTTGCTTGGTGTAGGCTTTAGCACGGTAATAAAGAGCTTCATTTCTTAGCTCCGGACTAAGTTTGGCTTCTGCAAGCAGGTCGGTAGCTGCATGGATGGTTTCTATGTCATCTCGCAATAGGAAGGCGCAACGCAGAATACCCGTTTCAGCAAGTTGGCGGCGCTCTACGTTGGTTGCTTTTTCTTTCAGCATTTTGTAGCTAGCCAATGCTTCAGCCATATTTTGCTGGTTGAATTGCACTTCAGCACGCAAGATCAGTGCTTCTTCTGCAAACGGATTGTTTGGATATTCCAACAACTTACCGGAATGGAGAAGAATCATATCATAATTCTTCTGCTCGTTTCCGATCAGGCAGAGATAATAATGTGCGTTCAGGCTGAAGGCTCCTTCCGGGAAAGTTTGCAGGTATTTGTTGAGGCTTGTTTTGGCTTCTTCCATTCTGCCTCGTGCATAAATCTTTTCTGCGGCGGCATACGTAAGCGAGTCTTGTTCGTTAGCATCGAAACGGATGTGTCCTGGCATGGCATTTGCTAAAGCAGCAAATTCGTCGATGCGGTTGAGATCCACATAAATAGATTTCAAATCACGCATGGCAAGGCGTGCTTCTTCACTGCCCGGATATTTTTCGATAACCTGTTTGTAGGCTTCGATTGCTTGGTTGTAATCTCCTTTTTGGTAATATAATAATCCGATTTCGGCGGCAGCTTTCCTGCTGACCGGACTTTCAGGATATTTAGTCAGCAATTCTTTGAAAGAAGTAATGGCTTGGTTGTTGTTATCCATGAGAACATAGGAACGCCCTTTCTCGTAAATAGCGTTTACGGCATAAGGAGAAGCAGGGTACTTTCCTACCAGACGGTTCAGCAAGGTAATCTTACCGGTATAGTCTTTCTGTAGACCGGATACAAGAGCCAGCTGATAGAAAGAATAGTCTCCGGAAGAAGTATTCATCTGTTCGGCTTGCGAATAATACTGTTTGGCTTCTTCAAAGTTACGTACATGCAGGTGGCAGTCACCAATACGATTGTATGCATCGGCAAGTACGGTTGCATTTTCGCCTTTCTCCAGTTGAATGTATTTTTGGAAGTAATTGCTTGCTTGCGTATAGTCTTTCCGGTGGAAAGCGATATATCCTAAGTTATAATTGGCAAGCGCATACATTTCGTTATTGGGTTGGGTGGTGAGTTGCAGATAAGCATTAAAATCACGTGCGGCTTCTACCATTCGGTTTAAACGGTAATAGGATTCTCCGCACCAATAGTAAGCGTCTGCCTTGGTCTGACGATTGTATTGTCCGATGGCAATGGATTGGTTCAGATATTTCAGAGCCTGTTCGAAGTCGGCGTTAACGAAAGATTGAGTTCCCAATTGGAACAGTATCTTCTGTTTGGCTTCCAATATTTGCGCGCTTGGTTTGGCAATCCGGTCGATTGATTTCAAAGCTGCATCGTAGCTACGTGTATTCATGTAAACTTCTACCAGGTAGCTGCTGACTTTTTCAGCGTATGGAGAAGTCGGAAATTCATTCAGGAATTTCTCGAAGGCAGTAACTGATTCACCGAAAGCGGAGAAAGAAGTCTCGTGCAGGCAAAGAGCGTAATTGTAAGCTGCCTGTTCCTTGATTTGCATATTGGCATTGGAGGCGGCTGCCTGTTCAAAAGCCATGCGTGCTTTGTTTTTCTCTGCCAGTTGCAGATAAGAGAGTCCCATGTGGAGATATGCATTTTGGGTAAGGGCATCGTTGTCAGTTGTCACCTTACCTAATGTTTCGGCTGCTTTGGAGTATACTTTTGTTTGGTAGTAGGAGAGTCCCAGCATATAAAGGGCATCCCGGCGGGGAGCCGAGTGATCCTTATTCAAGTAATTGTTGAATGCTTCTACGGCTTGGTGATATTGTCCGAAATGGTAATAGGCATCTCCCAGAATACGGTACATCTCTGCAGCGTGCTCGTTGTTCGGGTAGGCTGACAGGTAGTTTTGTGCTACAATTTGTGCCTTATCATAGTTTTTGAGCTGCGTATAAATTTCGGCTATATAATAAGGGACGAGTGCTTTGTACTTCGAGTCGTCCTGTAAGGGAAGGAAACCTTTCAATGCTTCACTATAGCGTTTTTGTGTATAGCGGATATAGGAGAGATAGTAATCACAATCTTTGGCGTATTTGGGACTGTTGACGCGCAAAGTTTCAAACCAGATGGCTGCTTCTCGTAGATTATCGGTTTTCAGATAACAGGTAGCCAGTTGGTAGGTGCAGTCGTCCCGTTCTTCATTACCTAGCAAATCAAGGTCGGCAGAGTTGAAGAGTGCCAGTGCTTCATCATATTTTCCTTCGTAGAAATAGCAGGAGGCTAACAGCGCATAAATACGGTTGGCATAAGGAGTGTCAGGATAACGGTCGAGATATTTGCGGAGGAGTTCGATGCGGTTTTTGTCTTTCAGTTCGTAAGCCGAACTGACTAGCATATACTCTGCGTCTTGAAGAAGACCGGTTGCAGGCTTTTGTTTTACAAATGCTTTCAAAGCCGGCAAAGCAGCTGCATAATTCTTTTCCTGGAAAAGTTCTTTCCCTTCTTTATAAAGGTTGTCAGCCGAAGTGAACTTATCACTTGTCTGGGCAAATCCTATAATGGGCGTGCAGCAGATGGCTGCACAAATGAGTCTAGTAATTTCTTTTTTCATAATCGGGTGTTTATGCAAAAGTACTACATATCTTTCAATGAGAATCCTTTGAAAGTTATTTTATAATCATTTAATTCTTTATGTAAAGTTTCTCCTTTCTTTTCCAATGCCGGGATACTTATTTTTCTCGGATTTCTTTTTACTTCTCCGATAAGTGCTGTTTTGTTAAACCGGTTGAGGGCGATCAGGTCTATTTCATTTTCTCCGTTTTTGTCCCAATAGTTACCTACGTCGGTAACTTCCTCTTCTTCAGCGATAAGTTCACGGAAATATTTTTCTAACAATAGGCCGCTGTATTGTTCATAGTTCTTTTCTACATATTCTATCAGTAAATGGTTTTTCCTCATTTCCAGTACTGCGTTGTTTGAGAAAATAAAGCGAAACCAGAATCGTAGAAAATTGTCTTGCAGGCAATAACGGGTAGCACGACTATTAGGTTTAGCGAACATCGGTTTCACTTTTTTGATTAATGAATATTCATCCTCAAGGTTGGCTAAATAGGAACCGGTGTTTTTATTGATGATGGAATCAATCTCTCGTTGTGTTGTTTTTCCTTCTGCAATGAGAGATAGGATAGAAAAATAATTGGCATAGTCTTTCCCGAACTCGGAAATTAACATGTCTTTGCCTTCTGTCAGAAATGGTGAGCCTTCGGAAAGCGCATAATTTATCATGGCAGTTTTATTAAATGCTTTCGCTTCCATCAATAGGGTGATGTATTTGGCTACTCCACCTGTCAGCAAATACAAGCAAAGCAAATCTTCCGATGTGAATTGGGGGGCATGGTCTGCTAGAATCTCTTTGATAACGGTGGTGGTGAATGGATGCAGAGAAATTCGGGCGGTAAGGCGTCCGTATAGTGGCTCCTTGCGGTCTTCGAATATTCTTTTCATCATTGAATAAACGGAACCGCATACAATGAAATTGATTTTGGAAGTCGCGTGATATTGGTCCCAAATACGTTGTATGTCACTGACGATAGACGGATTGATATAGAGAAATTCTTGAAATTCGTCAATGATTAATGTGAAATTTTCCTTTTGGGAATGTTGCATCAGCAGTTCAAAGAGCTGTGCGAACTCTCTGATTTCTCCATAGATACGAATGCCAAGCGTTTCCTGAATGACAGGTTGATATTGTGCGCAAAGCAGGACTTCACTCTTTCTTGCTACAAATATATATACGAATCGGGTGTCTTTGACAGACTCTAAGAGTAGAGCTGTTTTTCCGATTCGTCGGCGTCCGGTCATTACAGTAAAGCAAGCGCTCGTTTGTGATTGCTTTTTAGCTGCATACAGTATCGCCATTTCTTTCTTTCGGTCGTAGAACTTCATATTATTGCTATCTTAATGGCAGTTAATTTAATGGCCATTAAATTAATGGTGGTTACAAAGATAACACAATATGTTGTATTTTGTTCATTTATAGTAATATAATATGATTGTTTAAGATTATGTGATAAATTACTTTGATCTATTTGGTTGAGATGAACTTCTATTTTACAAATACATCAATTGGCTACTGAAAAATGGCCCATCTTAAGAAAAGGAATATTTAAACGAGAATAAAAGGCGTAATTACTGGGAGGATTGAGAAATATAAAAAAACGCAGAGATTTGTAGGTGCGAAATTCTTTCTTTTTGTTATATGAGATGTTTGTCGATTAAATTGTAATGCTTTTCTTCTTTTTCACTTGTTGTGTAAACTGAAATGTGGTTAGAAACTGGCATTTTGTTGTTTGTTGCCTTTTCGATATTTGTGATGAAATAGAAGAAAAACGGTCTTAATTTTCCCTTATTTGTCTTCCTCACCGAGCAAAAGCTGCTTCGTCGGTGAGAAAGGAAGCGTTCCTCGGTGGGGAAGAACTCCTTGGTTTTAAACCAACGAATCTTTTCTTGATAGAAAAAGATGCATATTCGACTTGAATTTATACGGTATTAGCCTGTGATTTTGCATACAGTTGCATGTTTTTATGCATTTTATTCTCCAGATCATTATTTTTTTATCTGATGTTTTGGAGGAATATCTTAAAAATGGGACATAACTATAGATGAAATACTCTCAATCTATCAGGCTGATGAGATTATCTTAGCGGCATTGAGCTAGAAACAAGCTAAGTCCGCGACGGATAGAATCCAACCCAAAATCTTCCGGATGAATCTCGGAGAGAGGTAGGAAGAAAGAATCTGCTACATCATCCATGGCGGAGAAATGGCTCATGTCTTCTACGGTGCAGAGAAAAAACATATCAAGTGTGTGTACAGGAAAACCTGAATAGACATAAATATTGGGAAGTGAAAACTGGTAAATAGCTTTTTTTACCTTCAATCCGGTTTCTTCCAGCACTTCACGGGCTACGCCTTCTTCACCTGTCTCGTTCATATCGATAAATCCTCCGGGAAGGTCGAGAGTTCCCTTTGCCGGCTCTTTAGCACGCCGGCAGACAAGCAGTTCATTTTTCTCATTCAAGATGAGTGCTACTGTGGCGGCAGAAGGATTGAAATAATAGACAAAGCCGCAATCTGCACATTTTTTAGATTTCTCGTTGTTAATCTCAAAATGAGAGGAACCACATTTAGGGCAATATAAGAATTGGTCAAGAGGATGTTCCATAATCGTATATATTTTCCAGTTTTTTTGTTTATGCATGCAAAGGTATAAAATGCTTTTATTAATTTCATCTATCACCGCATAGAAATATTCGATTGGGCTTTTTTTGCAAAGGCGGGGGTTCTGCCTTTATCTTTGCATCAGAAACAAAAAACAAAACATTGTTTCTGATGTTATAAGTCAAATCAATTAATAACAATAAAAGCAATAAAGATTATGGAACCAATTTTAAATTCTCAACTTCCTGAATTCAGCGTTCAGGCTTTTCACAACGGAGCTTTCAAGACTGTAACCAACAATGACCTGAAAGGTAAATGGGCGATTCTTTTCTTCTATCCTGCTGACTTTACTTTCGTATGTCCTACTGAATTGGTGGATATGGCTGAAAAGTACGATCAGTTCAAGGCGATGGGTGTAGAAATCTATTCGGTAAGTACTGACTCTCATTTCGTGCACAAAGCTTGGCATGATGCTTCTGAAAGTATTCGCAAGATTCAATACCCGATGTTGGCAGACCCGACTGGCGCTTTGAGCCGTGCACTGGGTGTATATATCGAAGAAGAGGGTATGGCTTATCGCGGTACATTCGTTGTCAATCCGGAAGGAAAGATTAAAGTGGTGGAACTGAATGATAACAATATTGGCCGTGATGCAAGTGAATTGCTTCGTAAAGTGGAAGCTGCACAGTTTGTAGCCAGCCATGACGGAGAAGTTTGCCCGGCTAAATGGAAGAAGGGTGAGTCTACCCTGAAACCAAGCATTGACCTGGTAGGTAAGATTTGATAGATCTTGATAATGGTGATTATGGGAGGCCGGTAACGGGAGACGCTGCCGGCCTTTCTTTTAAAAAAATGAAAGGAAAAAAGGTATGTTAGAATCTGCATTAAAAGAACAACTAAAGGGTATTTTTGCTGGGCTGGAGGCAAATTTTACTTTTGATATATCCGTATCATCCAGCCACGAAAACAAAACAGAATTATTGGAGCTGCTGGGAGATGTAGCGGATTGTTCCGATCATATCACTTGCTCGGTGAATGAGGGAGAAGCATTGAAGTTTACTTTATTAAGGAATGGTGATCGTACCGGAATCACATTCCGGGGTATTCCTAACGGACATGAGTTCACGTCATTGCTTTTGGCTATCCTGAATCTGGACGGCAAAGGAAAGAACTTTCCTGATGAGGCTGTTTGCAACCGTGTGAAAGCACTGAAAGGTCCGATACATCTGACCACTTATGTTTCGTTGACTTGTACGAACTGTCCTGACGTAGTGCAGGCTCTGAATGCAATGGTCACTTTGAATCCTGCTATTACTCATGAAATGGTAGACGGCGCGCTTTATCAGGACGAAGTAGATGCACTGAAAATACAAGGAGTACCTTCTGTCTTTGCAGATGGAAAATTGCTTCATGTAGGCCGTGGTGAATTTGGCGAATTGCTTGCCAAGTTGGAAGATCAATATGGTATTGACGAAACCAAAGCGAATGCAGAGGTGAAAGAATATGATGTGATTGTAGCCGGTGGAGGACCTGCAGGAGTATCGGCAGCTATTTATTCTGCTCGTAAAGGACTCCGTGTAGCTATTGTGGCCGAGCGTATTGGCGGACAGGTGAAAGAAACGGTAGGTATTGAGAATTTAATCTCTGTTCCGGAAACGACAGGAAATGAACTTGCCGATAATCTGAAAACTCACTTGTTGCGTTATCCGGTGGATTTGCTGGAGCATCGTAAAGTAGAAAAAGTAGAAGTGGTTGGAAAACAAAAGCAGATCACTACCTCTGTTGGGGAGAAATTCCTGGCTCCGGCACTGATTATTGCAACTGGTGCAAGCTGGCGTAAACTGAATGTTCCGGGAGAAGCGGAGTATATCGGTCGTGGTGTTGCTTTCTGCCCTCATTGTGATGGGCCGTTTTATAAGGGAAAGCATGTAGCAGTAGTAGGTGGAGGAAATTCCGGCATTGAGGCAGCGATTGACTTGGCTGGTATCTGCTCCAAAGTCACTGTTTTTGAATTTATGGATGAGTTGAAAGCAGACAGTGTACTTCAAGATCGACTTAAATCATTGCCGAACGTGGAAGTGTTTGTAAGTTCACAGACTACGGAAGTGATAGGAAATGGTGATAAACTGACTGCCCTACGCATCAAAGATCGTAAAACGGAAGAAGAACGTTTGGTTGAGTTGGATGGTGTATTTGTACAGATCGGGCTTTCTGCGAATAGCAGTGTATTCCGCGACATAGTGGAAACCAACCGTTCGGGCGAAATCATGATTGATGCACATTGCCGTACGAATGTGACGGGTATCTATGCAGCTGGAGATGTTTCTACGGTTCCTTATAAGCAAATCATTATCTCTATGGGCGAAGGAGCGAAAGCTGCGCTTTCTGCATTTGACGATAGAGTGAGAGGGATTATCTGATATATTCAGATATGAAAGACACACAAACAAGACAATAAGAGGCCGCAAAGGTATGAATCCGTATCTTTGTGGCTTTTTATTTTTTTCTTACCTTTGGGGGAACTTAACATAACCCCCAAAAATGAAGAACATGAAAAAGATCTTTTTACTCATTTCCGTCATCTTATTTATTTTTCCGGTACAGGCTCAACATACATTGAGACTGATGACTTATAATATTAAAAATGCGAATGGCATGGATGATATTTGTAGTTTTCAACGGGTAGCCAATGTGATAAATAATGCTTCTCCTGATGTTGTGGCTATACAAGAGGTAGACAGTATGACCCGTCGGAGCGGACAGAAATATGTGCTGGGTGAAATAGCTGAACGTACACAGATGCATGCCTGTTTTGCACCTGCTATAGAGTTTGAAGGAGGTAAATATGGAATCGGACTGTTGACAAAGCAAGTTCCGCTACGTTTACAAACTATCCCTTTACCTGGTAGAGAAGAGGCCCGCACCTTGATTCTGGCAGAATTTGAGGATTATATTTATTGTTGTACTCATCTGTCATTAACGGAAGAAGACCGTATGAAATCTTTGGAAATAGTGAAGTCATTGATTGCTTCCTATAAAAAGCCTCTTTTTCTAGCCGGGGATATGAATGCTGAACCTGAATCCGATTTCATCAAAGAATTGCAAAAGGATTTTCAAATACTCTCCAATCCGGAAAAGCATACTTATCCTGCTCCCGATCCAAAAGAGACCATTGATTATATTGCCGCATCAAAGCAAAACGCTACCGGATTTGCTGTCATATCTGCGAGAGTAGTTAATGAGCCAATGGCTTCCGACCATCGTCCCATACTTGTGGAATTGCGTACTGCTGAAAAGGCAGACAAGATATTCCGTACTAAACCTTATTTACAGAATCCTGTGGGTAATGGCATTACTGTGATGTGGGAAACAACCGTTCCTTCTTATTGCTGGGTGGAATATGGCACAGATACTACCCGGCTGGAACGTGCGCGTATGATTGTTGACGGTCAGGTGGTCTGTAATAACAAGCTGCATAAAATACGTATAGATGGCTTGCAGCCCGGACAGAAATATTATTATCGTGTGTGTTCGCAAGAGATGTTGCTTTATCAGGCATATAAAAAGGTATTTGGAAATACAGCACAATCGGCCTTCAGTGAATTTACTCTTCCTGTTGCTGATACGAAGTCTTTTACCGCTATTGTTTTTAATGATTTGCATCAACATACCAATACTTTCCGTGCTCTGTGTAAACAGATACAGGATGTTAAGTATGATTTTGTTGTTTTCAATGGTGACTGTGTGGATGATCCTGTGGATCACGAGCAGGCAACCACATTTATCAGTGAACTGACCGAAGGAGTGTATGGCGACAGCATACCGACTTTCTTTATGCGTGGCAATCATGAAATTCGCAATGCCTATTCTATCGGTTTGCGTGACCATTTTGATTATGTGGGAGATAAAACTTATGCCTCTTTTAACTGGGGAGATACCCGTATCGTCATGTTGGATTGTGGAGAAGATAAACTGGACGACCATTGGGTATATTATGGCTTGAACGATTTTACCCAATTGCGTAATGAACAGGTTGATTTTCTGAAAAAAGAACTGTCTGCCAAAGAATTCAAGAAAGCAAAGAAACGTGTCCTTATTCATCATATTCCGCTTTACGGTAATTATGAAAAGAATCTCTGTGCGAATCTTTGGACTAAATTATTAGAAAAAGCACCTTTCAATATCAGCCTGAACGCACATACTCATAAATACGCTTACCATCCGAAAGGGGAACTGGGTAATAATTATCCGGTTATTATTGGTGGAGGATATAAGATGGACAGTGCTACGGTGATGATTCTGGAGAAGAAGAACGATGAATTGAGGATTAAGGTGCTGAATGTAAGGGGAGAGGTTTTACTGGATATAACAGTCTAAAGTCTCTAATAACTTTATAAAAAATGGAGGTGCGCCAGACTTCTAGACACACCTCCATGAATTAGTTATTTCATAAAGTGCTATTCGGAGAAATATGTATAATAGAAATTCTCTATATATCCGTCATAGTTTTTGCTTTCCTCTTTGATACAACTGTTCTCGTCATATTCGAATGTGTAAGTAGCTGTACTGGATGAATGTTGCCAACCACTGCTCGTATGGCAATTAGCCGAGGCTTTTCCAAAGAGACCAGTTTCAACCAGCCAACGACTAGCTCCACTGCTTTCCGCATAGATACAATGTGCTCCGCTCACATTAGGCACGGCAGAATAGGTCTGAACTTTAAACTGCTCTACTCCATCTGAAAATCTGGTCCATTGCATAATATTTCCATCTTCTATGGTGATGTTAGATGCAATATTACCATTCTTTTCAACTTTGGTCATGTAGCCATTCTCATCATAAGTATATTCGTAAGTGTTGGAACCATCTACAAAAGTTGCAACATAACCTTGGTCATTTAAAGTCATGTTATATGCGTTCTTACCTGTCACTGTGATATTATTTCCGTCATAAGCAAAGAGCCATTCTCTATCCAACTCTCCTTCATATAGCCTGTAGACACGTTTAACCGTACCATTGTCATTATATTCGTAATACCATTTATCCCAATCATCTGCAAAAGTGGCTATTCGATAAACTGTTACTTCAGAGGTTGTTGTAAAAGTGATTTCTGCATAGTCTGAATCTTCAAAATAGATTGATCCGGTTTTTTGAGCTTTTACTTTGAATGTATAACTTTTTTCCGGCTCTAAACCTGTCAGTTGAATTGTATTTTGGTCAGTACTTTGTTCACTACCGTTGTTCAAGCTATAAATATAAGCTGTTGCATTTCCTATGGCTTTCCATGTAATAACAGCAGAACTCTCTTTTACATCAGGAACAGTAACTTCCGGTTTATCCAGAATGTTTGTACTGGGATGATTGTCATCATCACTGCAAGCAGTCGTACCTAGTACTACTGCCAGCATGGCTAATAAGTAAAAATACTTTTTCATGTTGTTCTATTTAAGGTTAATAATTAGTTTCCGGCAACTACTATCATTCCCAAACCAACCAGGAAGAAGATAAACATCAAGGCCAGTAGTTGATTAACAGATTTCGTTGAACCTTTAAATTCTTTCCAGATAAATACTCCCCAAATAGCGGCAATAAGTGGTGCGCCTTGTCCTAGTGCATAAGATACCGCCGGACCAGCTTCTCCTGATGCGATATAGCTGAACGCGGAACCAAGTCCCCATATCGCTCCACCAAGCATTCCGCATATATGAGTTTTCGTGTTTCCTTTAAAGTATTCGGAGTAGCTGACTTTTTCTCCGACAAAAGGATATTTCATTACTAATGTGTTGAAAACAAAATTGCTTAGTAATACGCCTATTGAAAAAACAAAGATGGCAGAATAAGGAGTCATCATTCCTATAGCAGGAGAATTGAAGTTTTCTACGTCCATACCTTTCACTACGAACCTGTAGAACAAAGACATCAGTACACCGGCAATTAATGCAATGATAATTCCCTTTTTGTTGTTTTTCCTGCTTTCTTCTCCCTTTTGCATTTTTCCGGAAGCCACTCCATTGCAAATGATAGCAATGACAATGAGAGCTACACCGCCAAATAAAAGCAAAGGATTACCAGTTGGAATTCCCAGATAATTGACGATTACCCCTAATACCAATGCAATGCCAACTCCTAAAGGAAAAGCTACAGACATACCAGCCAAGGAAATAGACGCTGAAAGAAGAATGTTTGAAGCATTAAATATTACGCCCCCCAAGATAACCCAACCAATGCTGTCTCCTGATGCTTGTCCCAGATCTTCCAGGAATGAACGTCCGGTATCTCCATGACTACCCATAGTGAAGCCTAGCAAGATGGTGAACAATACCATTCCAATCACATAATCCCAATAAAAAAGTTCATAACGCCAATTTTTGGAAACTAGTTTTTGGGTATTACCCCAGGAACCCCAACAAATCATGGTTACGATGCAGAATATAACTGCCAATAAATAACTGTTTACTGTGAACATACTATTAGTATTTAATTGTTAAACATGAATTCTGTTATTTAAATATAGTATCCAATCTTCCCAATAAGTGAAAACATTGGCTTCCTTACATTTTCTTGACCGGAACTCATGTTCCAGGTCCGATTCTTTCAAAAGGATATGTATATTACTACTAAAACCATATTCTTTTGATTTGGGTAGTATCTCCATCCAGCATCTGGGATATCTTTTGTGAGAGTTGACTGCTTTTATAAAATTTTGAGCATCATTCTCGTTGCCGATGGCATTTACACAGACTATGCCGGTAAACAAATTTTCTCTC
Organism: Bacteroides xylanisolvens; assembly: GCF_018289135.1. Lineage (NCBI taxonomy): Bacteria > Pseudomonadati > Bacteroidota > Bacteroidia > Bacteroidales > Bacteroidaceae > Bacteroides > Bacteroides xylanisolvens. Next base: position 3,988,658 of record NZ_CP072216.1, on the reverse strand, counting down.
TGAATAGCTTCTATACCTTCTTTAATATTATCTCCCAAAGTGATTAAAGCCCGCATACGTTGGGAACCTCTGATGCCGGAGAGTTGCTTTTCTATATCAGAAATTGTTTCTGACAGGTCTGTGTTAGCTTTTACGAAACAAAGAACAGCAGGCCATGTTTTATTCTCATCTACCATTTGATGAAACTGACTGACGAGAACCTTTTGCTGTTGTTCGTTGATTTCTCCCTGTACATAGATAATAGGATATTTTCTTGTGCTTCCTTGAGCCTGTTCCGGATAATAGACCGTTGCATTGGCTGTTTGGATAAACGGAGTCTCATTCGGAAGACTACTCTCACTATTTCCTGACTGCTTCCCATTGAAATATTCGTTTATGAATCTGAATGCTTTGGGCAGTGCAGTATTCCAGCAGGCGAAATCATGTCCTCCTGAACGTACTTCCCATTCATGAGGTATTTGTCTTTCCAGTAATAATCGGTGCAGTTCTTCATTACTTTCGCAAAGAGTACCTTCTTTATCTCCAATATCCAGCATGATGCCAAATCCTTTTAAATCGGGATTGCGGAGGGTGGAAAGAATGTGGTAGGGTGAATGTTGCTTATAGTAACTGGTTAGGCGCTGGTTACCATTCTTTCCCACTCCTCCGAAAATCCGTCCCCATTGATTGTCCCATCCTTTTTGTGGCCCTTCTTCCATGTATTGTTTTTCTGTACGGATGGATGGCGATAACGCAACGACAGAGCCGAATAAGTGGCGGTTGCGCAAACTAACGGATAATGCTCCGAATCCTCCCATAGAGAAACCAATGATCGAGCGTCCATTAATATCCTTGCGAGTACGATAGTTGTTATCTATATATGGAACCAGTTCTTTGATAAAGAAAGTTTCATAAAGGGAACTGCCATCATAAGTGTCACTGTAATAAGACAGGTAACCGTCAGGAATAACCATAATGAAAGGTTGAATCTTTCCTTCTTTTATCATTTTATCCATTACACGGGCAACGTTGCCGTATTCGAGCCAACTGGTATAATCACCTCCTATTCCATGAAACATGTATAAGACTGGATATTCTGTTTCTGAATGTTCATAACCTTCCGGTAAGATAATGGAGTAGGAGACTTCTTGCTTTAGGGACGGACTGTAAATACTCATCCCTTCTTTTTCTATGGGAAGTGCCCAAGCTCCATCTATACCTGATAGAAATAGGATAATATATAACAGTATCTTCTTCATATTATTTCTTTATTAACTGTTCACCAATATAATAACTCATTGAATAAATACCTGTTTGGGCGGACTGTTCACTATCCAGTCCGTTTCTGACACGATATTGCACCGGAGCTTCTGCACCTCGCAATCCATTGAACAGAGTAAAGATGCTATTGTAGTTGCTGCCTTCGTCTGTTATGTCCAAATAATAGATTTTGGCACGATTCTCGGCAGAAAGGTTGATAATATCCGCGTCTTCTGCAAAGAAAAAGTTGATAGCAGGGGCATTGCCTGTTGACTGATTGTATAAGTAATTAGCTTCTGAACCGTATGTTAATCCTAATCTGAAATCTGCATTGCTTTCCGTATGAACCGTCTTTTCCACAGCATCGGTAATAGCTGAAAAATTTGTTCCATTTAGAATCATTTCTTTCACATTAAAACCTGCGATTATCATACGTTTGATTTGCATAAGAGAATCTAATGCCACTGCTACCTTCTTTGTTGTAAGATCAACATTACCTTCTCCTTTGCTGTAATAAAGAACTTTGTAAGTTAGTTCGGAATTGTAGTCATCCGGTAACCATAGTTCGATATTGGAATTACCTACTTTTATGTTTTTATTAGTAGCATGTAATTCCTCTGTGAATTTTTTCAGAGTTTCCTGCGGATAGTTTTCTCCTTTGAATGAACGTTCGATAAAAGGCAATGCCTCTTTCATGGATTCACGCCAATAACTGTCAGTGTGGGCACCGTTCCGTACACGATATTCGTGCTTGATATTTTTGTCCCGTAATAGAGTATGTAATTCACCGTTTCCTGCATATAGTCTTTCTTCATCATCACCGCAGTCTATGTAATACCGTACTGTTTGAAATGTGGAACTTGGTTTATCCTTGAAAAAGTGTAGCGGACATTGGCTTTTATAATAGCTTGTCAGCCTGCCTGTTCCTGTCTGGCCGCTTCCTCCGAAGTTGTTTCCCCATTGAAGATTCCAACCGTCTTGTGACAAAGAGATGTATTGTTCATCTGTATTTAGGGAGGGACTTAATCCTATTGATACCGAGAATGTTTCAGGATGTTGCGATGCTATACTTAATGCCCCGAAACCTCCCATAGAGAACCCGGCAACAGCTCTTTCCGTCTTACTGGTTGTTGTTCGGAACCGCTTATCAATCAGGGGTACGAGTTCATTAATGAACATATCCATATAGTTGAACTTTCCGTCATAGCGGTTACAAAAATAAGAGTTGAAACCTTCCGGCATGATGTAGATCAATGGGCGAATACTACCATTGCTGGTTTGCGCATCAGCTATGCTTTGAATATTCAGACCTGAAGGTCCCCATGAACTTTGGTTCCCTCCCCAGCCATGTAGAAGGAAAACTACTCCATATTTACCCGTACTTTCCGATAGATATTCTTGAGGCAGTAATACGGAATATTTGATTTCTTGTCCTAATATTTTGCTGTAAAAACTTTGATCGGGATTATAGCGTTTGGTAAACAGTTCCGGTGTCTCGGTCTGTTCGCCTTCGGACGGACTGTTATCATCAGACGAACATGATGACAATCCGTAGGAAAATAATAATAAGGCTAATAATAGGAGTAGTTTTCTATTCATGGCTTCTCTCTTTTATTTATAAGGATTGATTGGCTCTGCCGGTATGGATGAATAAACCACCATGTCTTTACATTGAACGGCATATTTTTCATTTGGATTAATCCATTTAATAACCAGTTTGTGAGGTCCTTCCTCTAAATCATAATTATAGAAAATGTCATACTTTCTTTTTATGTAGTCATAAGGCATTTCTATGGTTTCTACTTTCTTGCCGTCAATGTAGGCCTCCAGGATGGCGATGTAATTGTCATTACTATCTTTAACATCTTGTCTGATCATCCCCATTAAAACAACTCCCTTGCCATTGAACTCAAATGTTTTTTCTGTACCGAGATCATATTTGATAACTCTTCTTTCAGAAGGATATAAGCCTTCAAAAGAAACTTCCCATGCTACGGTTTTTGGCTTCTGAATCGTGGTATAGTATTTATCTCCTTTTATTTTTCCTCCGTTTGCTTTTAATACATCACTCAATAGTTTGAGATTAATGTCGTATACAGAACTTAAAGAGATATCTGTGTAAGGGAACTTAATATTTTCACATCTTTCGAGTGCCGGTTTCCAGTATTCGGGGATAGCCTTGTAGCCTTGTATGACTCCAAGAATTCCTGCGGCAGTTGCCGGGTTACAGTCGGAATCTTGTCCGCAACGAGTGGCTATATCCATTGTTTTGAAAAAGTCGCCGTTGCCATATAAAAGTCCCATCACGCAGTAAGCCGCATTGATAGTGGCGTCAATGTTAAATGCATTGAATACCCCTTCCGGGCAGCCAATCTCAAGAGCATGACGGTTTTCTATTTCCAGCCAGCATTTACGCCAGTCATCGGGATATTGTTTCCAATATTTAATAACGTCTATGATGCAACGGTGAAATTTACTTTGTTCGGGTATTGTTTTAAGAGCTTCCGTGATAATTGTATAAATGTCGTTATTTACATAAGCCAATGCATACATTGCTCCCATGTATACACCTCCATACCATCCGTCGCCGTAGTTCATGATATGCCCTATCTTGTCCGAAAAATTGGAGGCGATATTTACCATCCCCGGACATATCATTCCAATGAAGTCTGCTTCAATCTGGAAATCAATATCGTCAGCGTGCGGATTATTTTTCCAATGTCCGGATGCCGGTGGCATAATACCGTGTAATATGTTATATCTGGCTGCCTGGTTGGCATGCCATAATTTGTAATCTGCATTTGCAAAGGCTTTGGCAAATGATTCGGCAGGGGCATTTATCCCTTCTTTTTGCATTACTTCCAGAAAGGTAAGATCCATATATACATCATCATACAATCCCGGATCTTCTGCAAAGATGTCCTTGCAATAGTCATCATACCAGATTATTGGAGTTTTCTCATGAATGATCGCTCCTCTGTATTTAAATTCTGTAGGACCGCCATAGGTGCATCCTATGGTTTGTCCGGCCCAGCCTCCTTTAATTTTGTCGAGCAGTACCTCTTTACTTATTTCAACTGTTTTTCCATATTCTATTTGTGCCATTCCCGATATGGAAAAGGTAAATAGTAGAATGATGTTAATCAGGACTTTTTTCATCTTAACTTATTTATTAAAGTAAAATCTATCATGTTCTTTTTTCTCTGAATAATACATTATGTCGTTGATACGAATAATGTAGTCTTTTTTGCGGTTCAACCATTTCATTTTAACGTGGTGTCTTCCTTCCTTCATGAGGTATTTCCAGGCTGGTTCTACTTTGCGGTCTGTATTTCTCATGGGTAAAGCTGCTACATGGTCCAGTTCTCCGTCAATCCATATTTCCACTTTAGCAACGTAAGGGTCATTGGGCTCTGCCAATCCGAAGACCTCGGAACCGATGTGGCGTGTAGATACACGATTGATATAATCGGGAGTAATACTTCTTGTGCAGCAAATGTTGCCCCAGATAACAAATCCGTTACCATTGAAATCAAATTCAAATGTATCTGTCAGGAAGCAGTCTTTGCGTTCTCTATAGAGTGGATAGGTGTTTTCGAAATTTTGTTCTAAAGGAAGTACATCCGCCTTTTTGATTGGAATTTCTATTTCCCCACCAGATACTTTTCCACCTGTTTTGACTATGAGTTGTTTAGCTTGATCGAAACTCATTTGGTATGCTTTTGCCAACGACATATTCGTTCCTTCAAATGTAAAGTCTTCTACTTCTTTTAAAGGGTTTAACCAGAATGAAGGGATTTTATCATACCCATACATGACGCCGAGTACACCGCCGACTGTAGACGGATTACAGTCAGAATCTTGTCCGCAGCGTGTTGCAATATCGACAGAGTTGGTGAAGTCTCCTTTACCGTAGAGCATAGCTAATGCTACGAAAGCGGAATTGAGCTTGGAGTCAATATTAAAGTTTAGAAATACGCCTTTGGGACATCCTACATCACAGTTCCATTTTTCTTGCAGGAAGTACCAGCAATCTTTCCAGTTGTCCGGGTGCAAAGAATGGAAATTGATTACATCCTGAATACATTGATGGAATGTACTCTCTTCAGGTATGACAGAGATTGCGGTTTTTAAAATCGCTTCAGGACTCTTTTCATAGAAAGCGGAGCTATAAAGAGCTGCTACGAAAGCACCACCATAAAAACCATCACCGCTATTCATAATGTGGCCTACTCTGGAGGCGATATCCAATGCTTCCGGCAGCATTGCCGGAGCCATCAGACCAATGAAGTCTGCTTCGATCTGGAAATCCAGATCGTCTGCATGTGGGTTATTCAACCAATGACCGGAAGCCGGTGGCATGATACCTTGGCGGATATTATATCTACCTGCTTGGTTAGCATGGGCCAAATGATAATCAGCGAATGCAAATCTTTTGGCAAGTTCTTCTTGTGAACAATCCAGGCCAAGTTCATCAAATGCCTCAACAAACGTGCAATCGTTATAAATATCATCGAACAATCCGGGCTTCTTTTCCCACCAATATTTAACGTAACCTTCCGCCCAGGGGATCGGCTGGTAATCTTGAATATAAGTTCCCGTGAACTTAAACTCTGTAGGTGCTCCGAAAACAACACCAATGGTTTGTCCGGCCCATCCTCCTTTAATCTTATCTAAAAGTTCTTTATCAGATAACTTTAACGTTTTTACAGGCTGGGCCTGTACGTTGAGAGCAAAAAGCCCTATGATACATATCGTAATTATTTTCCTCATTTTTCTCTTCCTTTATTTCTCGTAAACTCCTAGTTCGGTAATAGATATGAATGATGATACATTCTTTGTGTATTTATGCCAGTGTTCCTGCACTTTTGCATCCATTAGTACGCGTATTCCCTTGGTTTTTACTGCCGGAAATTCCAAAACATATTGTGCAAACGGAGGTTGGAAAAATACAATATCGGTTTCGGGAAGTGCCGGAGTTGATTTGAATTTACCTACGTCATACCAATGTCCGTCATTTCCAAGATATTGAATGTTTAGAGAAGTAAACCATCCTCCGAATTCCTCCAGACAGCCCATATCTAAAACAAGCATATTGATGTTATGCTCTTCTTTCCAACCGTATCCGAAATAGTCTATTTTAGGCAGATTACTTTTGGCCGCTAATGAATAAAATACAGATCCTACGCCATCTTTGACTCCGTCATTAATTACTTCTACATTTGTTGCGTACATCGGTTTTCCAAAGGTAATCCAGCAAGAATCGAGCACCTCTTCGTTCAGTTTACGGATATTTGCGTAAATAGTATCAGCCTTGGAGGCTATATTCTTGGTTTTAACTAATAACTCAAAGTCTTTAGTGATTGAGTTCTTGTTATTTGCGCTTAATTGTAGGGTAATCGGATATTTTCCGGCTTCTGTAGGAGTTCCTGCCAGTTTACCGTTTTGGAATGTAACTCCTGCCGGAAGTTTACCTTTTACCAGTTCCCATTTGAAATCAGCATTTGTTCTGCAGGCAAATGAGTAATCGGTAGGCTGTCCGATTTCCAAGTCCGGATTCGGGCCGATACAGAATTCCATCGGGGGAATGAATTGTGCTTTAGGGTTAACATATACCATATCACCTTTCACTTTTCCTCCTTTAGAGCAAACCAGTTCGATTGCTTTGTTGTAAGTACGTTCAATCATGTCTTCAATGGAAGCATCGGGAATATCAAACCTGGTGATATTGATATACCGGTCGTTGAAGGTTTTTTCCCATCCTTCGATAGGTTTGGTCAAACTTTCGGGAAGAGACTTTGCACCGTACATTACTCCTAGAAGTCCGGAGATGGTGGCTGCCTGATTATCGCAGTCAAATCCCATTGCACAACTTAAATCCAGCGTCCGTTGGAAATCTCCTTCGCCATACAACATAGCCAAAATCCCGCATAATCCGTTCAGATTAGCATTCCAGATTGTTTTTGTCATGGCTGGCTCATCTATGTAATATTTTTTAGCCATGATTTGACGTGCTTTTACCCAATCTTTAGGATATTTGTCATATAAAGCAATCATCTCTTTTACAGCTATCGCATATCTGTCATCAGCAGGCAGTTCTTTCAAGGCTCGTGTAATCAGTTTGCGGATATCCTTGCAGAAAAAAGCGTCAGCGTACATTGCACCATATAGGACAGTGGGAGATACCGCCCACGAATCGCTTGTGATACGGGCCGCCCAATCACTTTTTCCTGCAGCATACGAAATCATTCCCGGTGCTGTATACGCCCATATCTCGTTAATCAATTGAGGGTCGATCTGATACCAGTGCGGATTCAGATTTTCGTCACCTGTGAACGGAGGGGTGAATCCAAGATGCATTAATCCGAGTGCAGCCCTATTGGCTAGCCATACACGGTCACGGATATGATACACCCATCCTTCACGCATATTGGCATAAGTAGGTTCTACGCCATATTTCTCCATTAATAGTAAGTAGATATACTCAACATCAGTATCGTCATCAGAGAATGCACCGTTATACTTCTGCAATTTATCTATATTTTTAGTGTAACCGAATGGAAATCTGGATTCCGGGGCAGGTTCATCTACAAACTTGTTCTCAAAAGGAAGTCCATATATGTTTCCTACCATTTGCCCGATCCAAGCTCCGGCTATTTTGTCTTTTAACTCTGTCTTTGAAATCTTCTGTGCAGAGATAAATAAGATGTTAGTAATTAAAACAAGTAAAAAGATGATTGGTTTTTTCATACTTATCAGGGTTGATTTGTTGGAAGGTACACTTTTCTATGTGAACCTTCCAATTGTGGTTAATAATCTTTGTTTTGAGATAATTTTGGATTTGCATTTAAAATATCCGTAGGAATTGGAAATACATTTCTAAAAGTTTCTGAACTTTGGTCAGGGTGTGCCCAATATTTTTTCAGATATTTTCCGAAACGTATCATATCTTCATGGCGCCATCCTTCCCATGCCAGTTCTCTGCCTCGTTCTGCATAAAGTTCATCAATCGTCAATTGGCTTGTAGTATATGCATCAAGACCTGCTCTTGTACGAATCTTCTTGAAGTCTGCCAGTTGGATGGCCTCACTTGTTCTGTTTTGTCGTACCAAAGCTTCTACATACATTAATACAACATCGGCATAACGGAAGATGGCAAAGTCGTTGTCCATACTAACTGTATATTCTTTTAAAGAACCATCAGTCTGGTAATGCCATTTCCAGCAGCGTGCACCATCGTATGTGCCACGTCCTCCGTTGCTATTGTAATATTTTTCTTCGGAGAAGACAGGAGTATATTCGAAACCAAGATCCTTTCCGCTTAGGTCTACTTGAGGACCGTATAACCAGCTCTGACTTCTGCGAAGATCTTGTTCTGCGTATGTTTGGAAAAAGTCTGGTTGGCAGAGAAAACCCGACCATGGGGCTGCCGGAATATTAAATGTTGCTTGTGATGCAGCTTCCAATGTCAGCGTATGCAGATAGAATGAACTACTGCTACCACTAGTATATACTCTATCATAAAGGATTACAAAGATGTTCTCCTTAGAATCTTCGTTTTTAATGTCAAAGTTAGTAGAATAGGAGTCTTCAATGCTGTAAGCACCTATATCCATAATGTCTTTACAGGCTTTCTCTGCTTTGTCATACATTGGAGTACCGAACCATGCTTCTGCATTCAGATACATTTTCGCAAGAATACAATAAGCGGCAGCTTGTGTGACCCGTCCATAATTAGTATCTGAAGGCTCCCTGTCTAGGAACTCGATATTGTCATTAATTTCTTTTTCCAGATAATTGAAAATATATTCACGACTTTTTTGTTCCGGGTATTCGGTTTCCGTGTAGTCAGTTGTGAAAGGTACGTTTCCCCAACAAGAAATGGCTTGGTAATAGTAGAAAGCACGCAGTATTTTCATTTCGGCTATAATCTTCTCTTTTCCTTCAAACTGGATAGGTGATAGTTCCGTTTCGTAAATAATTTCATTACATGCAGCAATACCATTAAATATCCAGTTCCAGCCCCTTGTTAATAATTTATTTGCAGGTGGAATTTTATTCGTCTGGATTTCTTCATAACGTCCATTACTGTACCAGGAACCACCACAAGCGGGAACAGCACATTCATCAGAAGCTTGTAAAAGTAGCGTCCATAAACTTTGTTCGGAATTGTATCCTTGTAATTTCGTATATGCCCTACCTGCATTGGCTACCAGTTCCTTCTCATTTTTAAAGAAGTCATTCATAGCTACTCCTGTATAAACAGTTTCGCTAAGATCGGTACATCCGTATAATAATATACAGATAACGAAACTTAATATTATATTTGTCTTTTTCATGGTAATCTTATTTTTTAGAATACTATATTAACTCCAAAAGTAAATTCTGTTGTACGCGGATAATAGCTCAAACTTTCCATACCGGGTTCCAGTCCGGAAAGGGCAACTTCTGGGTCGACACCAGAATAACCGGTGATACAGAATATATTCTGTGCAGTAAGAGACAATCTTAGTCTTTTTATCATTTTAGATGTGAAATCCCAAGTATATCCAAAGGTAACATTATCTAGTTTTAAATAAGAAGCATCCTCTATATATTTGGAGGAATATTTATAGGTCGTACTTGTGAAATTCGTTTGAGATAACCAGTTTGATGAGATATTTCTAAGTCCGATGCTGCTTAGATTTTCATATTCCATCGCATAGTTGTTCAGAATTTCTCCGCCGATAGATGCACGCAGTGAGAAACTCAAGTCGAATTTCTTATATCTGAAGGTATTACTCCAGCTAAGAGTGGCATCCGGATAAGCACAGCCAATTTTTTCCCATTGTTCTTCCGGTACGGAACCGTCTGCATTTTGTCCTAGCAATACATCTTTTCCATCTGTATCAGTTCCTAACCATATAGGACCATAGAAAGTACCCAATGACTGTCCTTCTATCAGACGTTGAGTGTAGCAGGCAGCACTTGTAGACCATCCCACTTTGTATGTTCCGTTAGTGAATTCATCATTGGTGAATTTCACCAATTTGTTTTTATTGTGCGAAACGGTAAGTGAGGTATTCCATGTAAAGTCCCTAGTGTTAAAAGGTGTACCGGATATCGTCAGCTCAACTCCTTCATTAGTAACTTTTCCAACATTCGTAAACAAGGTATTATATACATAAGGAGGTGTTGGCACGATGTAGTCATATAGCAAGTTTGATGTAGTCCGTTTGTAATAATCAAAAGTGAACGAGAGGCGGTTGTCAAACATTGTCATATCGACACCAACGTTGAACTCTGCTTTTTTCTCCCATTTTAGATCCGGATTTGCATTACTTGCAGGTTGATAAGTATTGATCCATTGGCCATTGTAATAGAATTTACCGGCTGTAGTCATCATCATCAAAGATTTGTAGTTTGAGAAATCCTGGTTACCGGTAACTCCGTATCCGGCTCTCAATTTTAAATCATCGATCCATTTGACATTCGAGAGGAATTTCTCTTTATTTATACGCCAACCTACGCTGACAGCCGGGAACCATCCCCACTTATTATTGTCACCGAAACGGCTGGAGCCATCACGACGTAGTGAAGCAGACAAAAGATATTTATCATCGTAGTTGTACATAAAACGTCCGAAGAATCCGATATATGTATTATCTTCTTTATTGGACGACATGCTGGCTTTGCCTTCAGTTAGATTCGTTCCTGTTCCGATGTTATGAGTCTGGTTGTCATCGAAGTCGAAACCGGAATTTGTCATGGATGCAGATGTGCTGTAAGTATACTGGTATGTATATCCGAGTAATGCCTGAATGGAATGTTTTCCGAAAATATTCGAGTAATTTAAAGTAGACTCATATTGTGTATCGTTTTCCTGATAGTTTTCAATATAGGCTTGCCCGTTTGTTCCTATTAAACTTGGATAATAATGTGTGTAGTATTCACGTGTCTCATATTGTTCCTTGTCGTATGAAACAAAGTTCTCCCATTTTAATCCTTTTATAGGCAATATGTTTAGAGTAGCACGAATATTTGCACCATAATTATCATTCTTACTTTCCATGTTCCTTTTGTTAATGATCGCTACCGGATTGTAATATTCCATTGCTTTGATACGGCTATATCCTCCGGCATCCGGATCGCTGTCGTCATAAACAGGCTCTGTTGGATTATGGGTAAATGCCTGCATAAAAGCACTTGTAGAGGAAGGGCTGTATTTGCGATGAATGATATTCAGGTTATAATCCAAATCGACCCATTTATCTAATAATGACTGGCGAATATTGGTACGTGCCATTAGCTTTTCGGAGCTATTATGCTTTTGCAAGCCATCGCTCTTTTCATAATTGAAAGAAGTGTGGTGTGAGAACTTCTCGGAACCTCCGGATATAGACAAGTTGTGCTTATGGCTGAACGGAGTTTGTGTAATTTCTTTAAACCAATCGGTATCACTGTCAAAAATATAACTTTCCAATTCTGGGCGATATTCCTTGATAACAGATTTGTATTCGCTTGCCGATAAAGGTTTTGCTCTGCGTGAAACGACTCCCACGGTGAGTTGCCCATCATAAGAAACTTCCGTTTTGCCACTTCTTGCACGTTTAGTTGTGACGATGATTACTCCATTCGTACCTCTTGTTCCATAAATAGCAGCTGCCGAACCATCTTTTAATACGTCAATTGATTCCACTTCCTGAAAATTGATATTTCTGATATCTGCACCTGCCACCCCATCAATAATAATTAATGGACCTTGGCCTGCGGAAAGCGTGTTTGTTCCGCGAAGTAATACTTCGTATTTGGCTGTCGGATCAGCACCGTTCGGGTTGATAATTTGTAATCCTGCCACTTTTCCTTGCAACATTCCCATAGCATTGGTGAATGTTCCAGGATTGAGGTCATCTTTCTTCATGCTGGTAACCGATCCTGTAAGCTCTTTCTTTGTGGTAGAGCCGTAGCCGATTACTACAACGTCATTAAGCACTTTCGAGTCTTCGCGCAGGTGTATTACAAGCTGTGTCTGATTTCCTACTTGTTGTTCAACAGTTGCATAACCTACATAAGATATAACCAATACATCAGAAGGATTCGCTTTTACATTGAAGGTTCCATCAACTCCTGTAATAGAACCATTTGTTGTACCTTTAACAAGGACACTGGCACCGATAATGGGTTCATTTGCTTCATCGAGGACTGTACCTCTTATTGCCTTCTGGGCAATAGCATCATTGCTCATCAAAGAAAATACTATTAACAACATACTTGTCAATAGACCGTGGATTGAACATTGTTTTATCATAATAACAGAATTAAGGATGATTATTGTATTTCTTTTCTCAAAGGTATAGATACTTGTGCTCCCATTCTGGTAACAGAAATAGAAGAGGCTTTACTTGCAAATATAATTGCATCTTTTAGATTTTTGCCCTCAGACAGAGCTACGCACAATCCGCCGCAGAATGTATCTCCGGCAGCGGTTGTGTCTACTGCTTCTACCTTGAAGGCTGGAATGTGGATAAACTCATTGTTTTCATAGGCGAGAGCTCCTTTGGCTCCCATCGTAATAATGACAGTTTTTATGCCTTTCGAACTAATATAACGAATCGCTTCTTTTGCCGATTCATCATCTGTAATGTGCATTCCCGAGATGATTTCAGCCTCTGTGACATTAGGAATAAGAATGTCGACATTGGCTAATAACTCGTCAGGCAGTTGTTGGGTAGGGGCAGGGGCGGGATTTAATATAACGGTAATTCCATCTTTTTTCGCCATTTTGGCTGCATAAGTGACACTCTCGATTGGAGTTTCCAACTGCATGATGACGATGGATGCCTGTTTGATGGCAGGTTCTGCATGCTGTATGTCATCAATAGATAAAGTCCCGTTGGCTCCGGAAGCAACAACAATACAGTTTTCCCCTTTTTTGTCGACATTGATAAGAGCTACTCCTGACGGTTCCTGCGGGGTAATTCCTACATAAGTAGTGTCGATCTTTTCTTTGTGAAACATTTCCAAGGTTTCATTTCCAAAAATGTCATTCCCTATTTTACATATGAAAGTGACATCTCCTCCTAGTCTTGCAGCAGCTACGGCTTGGTTAGCTCCTTTGCCGCCATGATTCATTAAGAAGTTTCCTCCCAGAATTGTTTCTCCTGGTTTTGGTAGACGGTCTGATTTGATAACCATGTCCGTATTACTACTACCTATCACTACGATTTTCTTCTTTGTGTCCATATAATGAGTATTAAGTATTAAGGCGAATTGAATCGTAAACGATGCGCAATCGTTTGTGCAAATATAGAAATTTTTTTCAAAACAAAATATTTTTCTTGCTTTTTTCTCAAATAAAATGTTATTTTTGCAAAAAACAGCCAGTAATGAAGAAAACTCTGATTGATGTATCAAAGAAAACTGGGTACTCTATCTCTACGATTTCCAGAGTGTTAAATGGGAAATCAGAGAAATATAGGATCAGCCAGTCTGCTAAGGAGGTTATTTTGCAGTCCGTTAAAGAATTGAACTATCAGCCTGATATAGTTGCGCAAAGTTTGCGCAATAACACGACATATACTATAGGCCTTCTTGTACCACACATAGATAATCCTTTTTTTGCCAATATAGCAAGTGTTGTCATCCGTGAAGCACAACGTTATAATTATACTGTCATGCTTATCGATACCCTGGAAGATCCTGTTCAGGAAAATAAAGCTATCGATTCGCTTCTATCGCGTAAAATAGACGGCATTATTTTGGTTCCAACCGGTGAAAACCCTTCTAAACTCGAGGAAATTAGTACTAGAACTCCGATTGTGCTAATTGACCGCTATTTTGAGAAGCATAATTTGCCATACGTAGCTACTGATAATTATATAGGAGCTTATCAGGCAACGAAATTATTATTAGAATCGGGGCATAGTAAGATTCTCTGTATTCAGGGGCCGGATATTTCTATAACAACTAAGGAACGTGTGCGCGGGTATCTTGATGCGCTTCGCGAAGCTGGTTATCAGGATAACGCAATGATAAGAGGAAATGAGTTCTCGATTCAGAATGGTTATATTGAGACTAAGTTGGCTCTGAACTCTACTACAAAACCTACTGCTATATTTGCGTTAAGTAGTACAATTCTTTTGGGAGCCGTCAAAGCATTAAATGAGCATAAAGTGAGAATTCCTCAAGATATGTCTATTATTTCGTTTGATGATAACTTATATCTGGACTATTTGAACCCTCCTATTACTCGTATTGCACAATCATTGGAGAATATTGGCATTATTGCTGTAAAAATGTTGATGCAGAAGATTTTGGAAGAAACTGAACTACATTCGGAGATTCTTTTGAAACCTAATATTATAAAACGGGATTCGATAAAGGTGTTAACTGATAGAAAGTAGTATTTTATATAATAGAAAAAATCGGGTTTGAACAATGTCAAGCCCGATTTTTACATATTAACACCGTTTCTTATGCTGCCGGATCCGGTGCTTCACCACTGTCTTCATTTCCACCTTCTCCGTTGCCTCCATTTCCATTGTCAGGCGTACTTGACACCATTGCCTTTTGAACCAACTATATGAATTTATAAGTATTAAGAGTTTTGGGCTCAGTTGTAATTCTTGGGGATTGGGGGGGATTTGATTCAGGGCAATCACATCCCTAAAAATTGATTCATTCCTGCACGGTTTTGAATCAATTGCCACTAATGATTTCATTAGTTACTTTTAGGTAATTACTTCCCTATTAATATGTATTTCATAGCCTAATGAGTTTTCGTTTGACTTAAGTCAAACGAACGCTTAACTTAAGTTGAACTATCGTTTGACTTAAGTCAAACGAAAACTCATTAGGCAATCAAAAAAATAATATAGGCAAGAAGAAAAAATAAAAGTAGCATAGTGGCGAGGTATAATTAACGATAGCATAGTTCATTCATTTCCGTACCGGAATGAATCTATTTTTAAGGGTGTGATTGCCCTGAATCAAATCCCCAAAATTTTCAGACTGAGCCGAGTTCTGGTGGAATCACTCATATGTGAGGTGGATGTTGCTCATTCTTTTTCAGGTAAAGACACTAATTTATGCATTAAATGAGAAAATACGATATCCACCCTTTATATTTTCTTTTAAAAACTATACCTTCGAAGTGGTTTCTTTCTTTTTTATCAAGTATGGATGGATTTCCGGCAAGTTCTCCTATATTTCCCGAATTAATATTCATTAACTTATTTGCCGTAATACTTTTTAATATCTCTTGTGTATTAGCTAATAGATATTGAACTATTAACTTTAAAGACTAATATTATGGAAAAAGATTCTCCTTTTTCATCCACCGGCAGAAGGTGTATTGTAACCCTAATGTGCATATTTGTCACTGCTTTTGTTTATGCACAACAGCAAAAAATATCGGTTAGTATCAAAGAGCTTCCTCTTAAAGAAGCTATCAGTCAGATAGCAGAGAAGGCATCGATGAATGTAGCCTATAGCAAAGAATTTGTGGATACGAGTAGGAAAGTGTCATTGGAGGTAAAAGACACAGAGATAAACAAAGCGCTAACTCTTTTGCTAAAAGGGACTAACATTGGGTTCCGTTTCCTGGATGACAGTATTTTATTTTATAATAAAGAATATCAAAATAAAACTGACCCTGTTGATTCGCAAGGAGAGAAAAAGGAACTATATGTGAAAGGTAAAGTTACTGACGAGAATGCGGAACCGATCATCGGAGCCACCGTATCGGTAAAAGGCTCGACTACAGGTACAATCACCGATATCAATGGTCAGTATTCCATCAAGGTACCCTATGGAAGTACACTTCGGTACTCATACGTCGGCTACCGTGAAGAAAGCGTCATAGCGAAAGCAACGACAGTAAACGTAGTGATGAAAGAGAATGCTGTCAGCCTGGAAGATGTAGTAGTTGTAGGTTATGGCGTGCAAAAGAAAGTGAATGTAACAGGTGCCGTATCTATGGTTAAAGCGGAGGCTATTGAGAACAGGCCTATAACTAACGTAACTACAGGGCTGCAAGGATTGTTGCCTGGAGTTAGTATTGTTTCCTCTTCGGGGCAGCCGGGTGCTGTGCCCAGCATCAACATTCGTGGTACGGGAACCATCAATAGTAGTACAGCACCTTTGATCTTGATTGACGGAGTAGCCGGGGGAGACATTAACTTATTGAATCCTTCGGACATCGAAAGCGTATCAGTACTGAAAGATGCCGCCTCATCAGCTATTTATGGAGCACGTGCCGCTAACGGTGTTATTCTTGTAACGACTAAAAAGGGAGAAAAGAAAGAGCGCGTAGTATTCCAATATAACGGATATGCCGGATTCCAGACTCCCACAGCATTGCCCGAACTTGTTAATGGAAGGGAATACATGGAACTCTCCAATGAAGCCATGAGTGCTGCTGGATTTTCCAAGCCCTATACACAAGAGGCTTTCGATAAATATGATTCGGGATTGTACCCCAACGAATATTCCAATACAGACTGGATTGACGAAATATACAAAAGCCGGGCTTTTCAAACGGGACATAATGTGAGCGCACGGGGTGGAAGCGAGAAAACCGGATTTTTTATGTCGTATGGTTTTCTGGATCAGGATGGACTGGTTGTAGGTGACGGATATAGTTCCAAAAGACATAATGCGCGTATCAGTGTAAACACGGAGGTGTATGATCGTCTGAAACTGACCGGACAGATGAGCTATGTCGATTTCTATAAAAAGGACTTAGGTTATAGCGGCACATCAGGAGTATTCCGCCTGTCACAGCGTATGTCTCCGTTACTTCCCGTCATGTGGCAAATTCCTGACGAGAATGGCCGAATGGTGGATAGTGAGAACTGGTCGTACGGTTCGGTGCGTAACCCCTTGCAAGTAGCCTATGAGTCGGGAATGGAAGAACGGAAAACACGTGTGCTCAATGGTATTTTCAATGCAGATCTCAAAATTATAGACGGACTGAACGTAGGTATGCAGTACTCTGCAAATATATATACCCGCCAGGTGGATGAGTTTAACCCGAAGATGTTGTCTTATTACTCGGACGGTAGCCCGTTGAAAGCAAATGAAGATGCCAAGGACTATATCTCACAAAGCCATCTCGACGTTATGACCCAAACGTTGCAATTCACAATGAACTTTAATAGGACCATAGGACGCCACGAGTTGGGAGCATTGATGGGATTTTCGCAAGAGTGGGAAAACAGAAGCACACTGGGTGCTACGCGTGATAATGTGATGGTTGAGGATATTCACGTTATTAGTGCCGGAATGATTAATTTTATGAATAGCGGAACAAAAGACGAGTGGGCTTTGCGTTCTTACTTTGGTCGTGTCAACTATGCTTTTGACGGTAAATACCTGTTTGAAGCTAACCTGCGTGCCGATGGAACTTCAAGATTTGCCAAGGGCAATCGTTGGGGATATTTTCCATCGTTTTCGGCAGGATGGAACTTTTCACGTGAAAAATTTATGGAGTTCGCTACTTCGGTATTGAGCTCGGGCAAGCTGCGTGCTTCCTGGGGTGAGTTGGGAAATCAAAACATTCCCGGTAATTACTACCCCTACTTGTCACCTATCATAACCGAAGAGTCTTATCCTATCGGAGCTTCTAATACACCTGTTATGGGACTTTGGCAAAACAAAATCGGTAATCCCGACATCAAGTGGGAAACCATCCGCATGCTTAATTTCGGGGTAGACCTTAGTTTTTTGAACAATAGACTGAATGTGGACTTTGATTGGTATAAGAAAGAAAATATTGATGCATTGGTTCGTCCCGATGTTCCGGCTATTGTCGGGGTTTCCAGTAGTAACGTAGGTTATGTCAATCTTGGTAAGATTGATGTCAAAGGATGGGAACTTAATCTGTCATGGCGTGATAAGATCGGAAGTGTAAATTACAATCTCGGGTTCAATCTGTCGGACGCCCGTAATAAGATTACCGATTTGGGTGGAACTCCGGAGTCGCTGACCAGTACGGCTTCCGGTTCGTATCGTCGGGTAGGTGATCCGATAGGTGCTTTCTATGGTTATCTGACTGATGGGCTGGCGCAAGTGTATGACTTCGAATCGGTGAATACAACTACAGGTAAGTACCAGAAACCAAAATTTCCTCTTGTTGCATCACAAAACGGCATTGTACAGCCCGGAGATATTAAGTATCGGGACATCAGTGGTCCTGACGGCGCTCCCGACGGGGTAATTGATGACTACGACAAAGTGGTGTTTGGCGAGAAAGAGCCCCATTACACCTATGCAATCAAGGGTGGTTTGGAATGGAAAGGCATTGATTTCAGTTTCTATTTGCAAGGCGTAGGCAAAGTTGCCGGTTACCTTGAGGATGAGGCTCGACATGCGTTTATCAATGACTACTCAATTCCTAAAAAAGAGCATCTTGACAGATGGACGCCTATGAATCCAAATGCTTCTTATCCCAGACTTTATCAGTCGCAGGAGCACAACAGGCTCTTCAGTGATTACTGGAAAGAGGATGCATCGTACTTGCGCCTGAAGAATATTCAGATAGGTTATCGTTTTCCTGCCCGGATGGTGGCACCTCTTGGCATTAATAGTCTTAGAGTATATGCTTCGGCAGATAACTTGTTTACTAAAACCGATTACTTCGGAGCTTATGACCCTGAAGTGAGGACCACCAGCGGAGATGTCTATCCGCAAGTAAAAACCTATGTTTTTGGATTATCAATAACATTCTAACCTATTAAACGACTATAAAGATGAAATACTCAAAATACTTTTTAATCATTGCTTTCTTTGGTATAGTTACCTCATGTAGTGATTTTCTGGATAGAACGAACCCTAACGAGCCGGACAATGTAACATTCTGGGTGAATGAAGATCAGCTTAAAAATGCCTTGCCTCCCTGTTACGAAGCTTTACAAAAAGACTATCTCGTGAATTGGAGTGAATCGACGGCCGAAACTGTCATGTGGGGGAATATTACTAGTGGACTAAGTAAGGTTTCGGGAGGCAAGCACTCTTATACTGACGGCTTCCCCTTCACTACCTATTGGACAGGAGCGTATAGCTATATTTATCGCTGCAATAATTTTCTGGACAACTATAATAAAGCGCAGGTAGCTCAAAATAAGAAGGACGTTTATGCCGCGGAAGTAAAAACCATCCGGGCGCTTATGTACTTTTACCTCACGACATTTTGGGGTGATGTACCTTGGGTAGGAGAAGTCATCCAGCCCGAAGATGCATATATCGAACGTACTCCCAGAGAGAAAGTCATCGACCAGCTCGTCGAGGATTTGAAATGGGCGGCGGAGCGTATGCCTGAAGAAAGGTATACGGGCGATAAACTGGGAAGACTCGACCGTTGGGGCGCTTTAGCCATATTGGCACGTATTGCCTTGCAAAACGAAAGGTGGGAACTGGCTGCAAAAACGAGTGAATATATCATCGAAAACAGTCCCTATGGCCTGTATGAATACGAAAAACTATTTCATCACGAAGGGGATGTCGAGAATGATCCGAAAAATATCGAAGCCATCGTATATAGCCTTTTTGTACCTGAAATCCGTACACAAAGTCTACCCAATGAAACTTGCAGTCCGACAGACTATATACGCCTCAATCCAACGAAGTCATTAGTGGATGCTTATCTGTGTACAGACGGTAAACCGGCAAAAACCGGATTGGAATATTATAAAAAGACCGGTGTGCAGACCTCATCGTTATACAAGTCGCCTGAAGAGCATTATGTAGATTACTTCCAGAACAGAGATCCCAGAATGAAGATGACTTTATATGCTCCGGGTGACAAATGGCCGGGAGGAGATGACGGTGACCCTGATACGGATAAGGCCAACGAGATATTTAATCTGCCTCGTTTTGCTTCATTGCAAGATAATAACCGTGTGGGGGCAAATAGCCGTACAGGTTTCTATCTGAAGAAGTATAACGATATTGATTTGGCCGGTTCAAGTGTGGGGGGACATGGGAATCTCAATGTCATCCGCTTTGCCGAAATCTTGCTGATTTATGCCGAAGCCACTTTCGAACTACAAGGCAAGAAACTGACACAAACACAGATTGATTACTCCATCAACAGGCTTAGAGATCGTGTGAATATGCATCGTATGAACCTTGACGAACTTAGCGCATGGGGGATGGACCTCGAAACCGAATTGAGAAGAGAACGTCGCATTGAGTTGGCAGGTGAAGGAACAAGATACGCCGATGTGATGCGCTGGCGTGAAGGCGAACTTCGCTTTGGACGTGCCATCACCGGTCCCAGCCTGAAAGTTTGTATGAATGATTTGGGCGCTAACCCATATCCCGATACCGGAGTAGATGAGTTTGGTGATGTTATCTACGAAAAGTCTACTGCGGAAGGCGGAGCACGCTACTTCGACGCAACGAAACATTATTTGTGGCCCGTGCCTAATCCCGAGCGTCAGAAGAATCCTCTGTTAGGACAAAATCCGGGCTGGGAAAAGTAATCATTAAAAAATAGAAACCATGTATTCAATGAAGAAATATTTATTATTGTTTTTATGCCTGACTTTGGGTGTTGCCTATGCGCAAGATACTCTACGGGTGCGGGTAATGACCTATAATTTAAGATTTGGCGAACTGGCATCTTTAGAGGAACTTGCTCATCACATCAAATCCTTCAAACCTGATTTTGTGGCGCTTCAGGAAGTGGATAGCAAAACAGACCGTAAGCGTACCCCGCATCAGAAGGGGAAGGATTTTATATCCGAACTTGCCTATCATACAGGGATGTTTGGGCTTTACGGAAAAACGATTGACTATTCTACCGGTTATTACGGTATTGGGATGTTAAGTAAATATCCATATATTTCTGTCCAAAAGATAATGTTGCCCCATCCGGTCAAAGAGCATGAGAGACGGGCCATGTTGGAGGGATTATTCGAAATGGGTAATGATACCATTGTTTTTACCTCTACGCATCTGGACGTCAACTCTCAAGAAACACGGGCGGAGCAAATAAAATTTATTACCGGGCATTTCAAAAATTATAAATATCCTGTAATTTTGGGAGGTGATTTCAACGCGCGTCATTACTCCGAGGCAATACGTGGTATGGATAGCTGGTTTGCTGCAAGCAACGATGATTTTGGAATGCCGGCATGGAAACCTGTGATTAAGATCGATTACTTGTTTGCTTACCCGCAAAAAGGATGGCGTGTGATTAGTACGCAAACTGTTCAGTCGCTTTTGTCAGACCATTTACCGATTATTACGGAACTGGAATATGTGAAAGAAGCATCGAAGAAAAAATATTGATACTCACTTATAACATTTATGATTTTCTATGATACATACAATAATCAAGTATTTACTGATTTCAGCAACGCTTTTTTTCTGCTCATGCCACAAGCCTAAGACGGATATTATCACCCCCGCCAAACAGTTAATAGAACGTCAGATTGGGGAAAGAGCACAGTCTATCCACTTTGAATATATCGAACCATCCGACGGTAAAGATATATTCGAAGTGATAGCAAGCGACGGCCGGCTTACCCTAAGGGGAAGTAGCTCTGTTGCTATCTGTTACGCTTTTCATACGTACATGAAAGAGGCCTGCAAGAGTATGAAAACATGGAGCGGTGAACACATAACGTCGGTGATGCCGTGGCCCGATTATGAATTGTATGAACAGGTGTCCCCTTATGAGTTGCGCTATTTCCTTAATGTTTGTACATTCGGCTACACTACCCCTTACTGGGACTGGGAGCGTTGGGAAAAGGAAATTGACAGGATGGCTCTTTATGGTGTAAATATGCCCTTGGCTACCGTGGCCAGCGAAGCCATTGCGGAACGGGTATGGCTGCGTATGGGATTGAACAAAGAAGAAATCCGTGAGTTTTTCACTGCTCCTGCACACCTTCCCTGGCATCGCATGGGCAATCTGAACAAGTGGGACGGTCCCTTATCTGATGCCTGGCAACAGAACCAAATCGCTTTGCAGCATCAAATCCTGACCCGTATGCGCGAGTTGGGTATGCAGCCCATAGCGCCTGCGTTTGCAGGTTTCGTGCCGGAAGGATTTGTGCAGAAACATCCCGACACACAATTCCGGCACATGCGGTGGGGTGGTTTTGATGAAGAGTACAACGCCTATGTATTGCCACCGGATTCACCTTTTTTCGAAGAGATAGGCAAACTGTTTGTCGAAGAGTGGGAAAAAGAGTTTGGAGAAAATACGTATTATCTCTCGGATAGTTTTAATGAGATGGAGCTGCCTATCGATAAGGAAGATAAAGAAGCGAAATATAAGTTATTGGCCGAGTATGGAGAAACGATCTATAAATCAATTGCAGCCGGAAACCCGGATGCCGTTTGGGTTACACAGGGATGGACATTCGGATATCAACATTCATTCTGGGATAAAGAATCGCTTAAAGCCTTGTTAAGCAATGTACCTGATGATAAAATGATTATCATTGATTTGGGCAATGATTATCCGAAATGGGTATGGAGCACCGAACAAACATGGAAAGTACATGATGGATTTTACGGAAAGAAATGGATATTCAGCTATGTACCCAACTTTGGCGGGAAAAACACCATGACAGGAGACTTGGACATGTATGCTAGTTCCTCGGTCAAAGCATTACGTGCCGCAAATAAAGGTAACTTGATTGGGTTCGGTTCTGCCCCTGAAGGACTCGAAAACAATGAGGTTGTTTACGAACTGTTAGCCGATATGGGATGGTCATCAGATAGTATCGACCTGGACGATTGGATGAAGATATACTGCGAGGCTCGTTATGGAGGATATCCCGATGCTATGGAGGAAGCTTGGAAACTTTTTCGGAAAACAGCATATAGTTCTTTATATTCATACCCCCGTTTTACCTGGCAAACTGTAATTCCTGATCAACGGCGGATCAGTAAAATCGACCTTAGTGATGATTACTTGCAGGCTATACGTTTGTATGCTAGTTGCGCTGACGAACTGAAAAGCTCTGAATTATACAGAAACGACCTCATAGAGTTTGTTTCGTATTATGTAGCAGCTAAAGCTGAAAATTTTTATAAGCAGGCCCTGAAAGATGATTCGGAGAATCGTGTTCTCGCAGCGCAACGTAATCTGCAACAAACTGTTGATTTGTTGATGGACGTTGACAAGCTATTGGCTTCTCATCCTTTATATCGATTAGAAGAATGGGTGGAACTTGCGCGCAATAGCGGAACAACTCTTCAGGAAAAAGATGCTTATGAAGCAAATGCCAAACGCTTGATTACAAGTTGGGGTGGTATTCAGGAAGATTATGCTGCCCGTTTCTGGAGCGGGCTGATTAAAGACTACTATATCCCTCGTATACAGCTCTATTTCACAAAAGGCCGGAATAAAATCCGAGAATGGGAGGAGCAATGGATCACATCTCCCTGGAGCAACAGTACGACTCCGTTTGATGATCCGGTCGAGGCTGCATTGAGTTTAATAGAGAAAACAAATAAGTGATAGCTTTTATGAAAAAGATTGTATTGGCATTCGACTCGTTTAAAGGTTCGGTCGGTTCTTTCGAGATAGCGAAAGCTGCCGAAAAAGCGATTCTGGAGGAATTACCCGACTGTCAGATTATACGTTTCCCCATAGCTGATGGCGGCGAAGGGACTACAGAAGCTCTATGCTCTGCCCTTCATGCCCAAACGGTGTCATGTCGGGTGCATGATCCATTCATGAAGCCAATCGATGTATCGTATGGCATCGTAAACAATGGTGCGATGGCTATTATCGAAATGGCCTCGGCCTGCGGTCTGCCATTGATTGATTCAAATCGGAGAAACCCCATGAAGACTACGACTTATGGAGTTGGAGAAATGGTTGCTGACGCATTAAAACGCGGGTGTCGGGAATTCATTATCGGTATCGGCGGAAGTGCTACGAATGATGCGGGAATAGGTATGCTGAAGGCTTTAGGTGCACGTTTTTTAGATAGCGGAAACGGTGAGTTGGAGCCTGTCGGCGAAAATCTGATAAAAGTTCATCAAATAGATATTTCCCAATTGAATCCGGCATTGAAGGAAAGTCATTTTACGATTGCCTGTGATGTTAGTAATCCGTTTTTTGGAGAAGAGGGTGCGGCCTATGTATATGCTCCCCAAAAAGGGGCAAATAGTTTGCAAGTGATAGAGTTGGACAATGGGTTGCGGCATTATGCACAGATAATAAAGGAATATACAAATATGGATATATCGCAGCTTCCCGGTGCTGGAGCAGCCGGAGGAATGGGAGGCGGCTTGCTTCCGTTTTTGAATGCAGAATTGCAATCCGGAATAGAAGTTATATTGAAAACGCTTCGTTTCGAAGAGGTCGTCCGACAGGCAGACCTGATACTGACCGGAGAGGGGAAACTGGATCGCCAGACTGGTATGGGAAAGGCGCTGGACGGAATTTTACGTGTCGGTGAGAAATGTCAGGTTCCGGTGATAGCGTTGGGGGGAGCGGTCGAAGCCACCGAAGCGCTTAATAGGATGGGGTTTACTGCCGTACTCCCTATTCAACCTTTTCCGGTAACACTTGAAGAGGCGATGCAACCGGAGTTTACGAAAGAAAACATAGAGAGAACGGTGCGACAGGTGGTGAGAATCATAAAACAATTTACTAAATAATACTCAATGACAGCGATAGGCGCATTAATCGGGCTTTCATTATCCATACTGTTAATCATAAGAAAGCTTTCTCCGACATACAGTCTGATTATCGGAGCGATAGTCGGAGGGTTGTTGGGGGGACTATCTTTAAATGAGACTGTTACGGTGATGACCGAAGGGGTGAAAGAGGTCACCCCGGCGGTATTGCGGATTCTGACAGCCGGAGTCTTGTCAGGCATATTAATACAAACCGGAGCTACCACGGTCATCTCCAATGCGATTATAAACAAAATGGGTGAAAAACGGGTATTTATGGCATTGGCACTCGCAACGATGTTGCTTTGTACGGTAGGCGTCTTTATTGATGTGGCTGTGATAACCGTTGCGCCGGTGGCTCTTTCGATAGGCAAGCGTCTAAACCTGTCTCCATCTGTGTTACTTATTGCTATGATCGGGGGAGGTAAATGTGGAAATATCATATCACCTAACCCGAACACCATTATAGCAGCCGGAAATTTTAATGCAGATCTATCGGCTGTAATGTTTGCCAATATTTTACCGGCAGTGATCGGTTTGTTTTTCACTGTTTTTGTTATTGTCCGTCTGATGCCTCAAACAGTGAAAAACAAAAAAACGATGATGCAAACAGAGGATAAAGAGGAAGAGAGAAATTTGCCCTCGTTAAGAACCAGTCTGATTGCTCCTGTTGTTACGATTGTTTTATTGGCATTACGTCCTGCGGCAGGAATCAATATTGATCCTTTGATAGCTTTGCCGGTAGGTGGTTTATGTGGTGCTATCTGTATGAAACAATGGAAAAATATTCTTCCGAGTATAGAATATGGACTGCAAAAGATGTCTGTGGTAGCTATTCTGTTGATAGGAACCGGAACTATTGCCGGTATCATAAAGAACTCTTCTTTGAAAGATTGGATTCTTACAGGATTGGATCATGCTCATATGAGTGATGCATTGATTGCTCCTATATCAGGCGCGTTGATGTCGGCGGCTACCGCATCGACAACAGCCGGAGCGACACTGGCTTCTTCTTCGTTCGCTGAAACGATATTGGCTATAGGCATTTCTGCGGTTTGGGGAGCGGCTATGATTAATTCCGGAGCTACAGTTCTTGACCATTTGCCACATGGTTCGTTCTTTCATGCGACAGGAGGCGTATGCGAACTCAATTTTAAGGAACGTCTGAAGCTGATACCTTATGAATCGCTTATAGGGATAGTGTTAGCTGCCGGAACGACTATTTTATATATAATAAGTAATTAAAAGAATCAAATATTATGAATCCGAACAAACGGTTACTTTCGCTTGATGTACTTCGGGGTATTACTGTTGCCGGGATGATCTTGGTCAACAATACAGGAAAGTGCGGGTATAACTTTGCCGCTTTTGCACATGCCAAGTGGGATGGCTTTTCGCCGGCCGATCTGGTATTTCCGATGTTTATGTTCCTGATGGGTATTTCGACCTACATCTCTTTGTGTAAGTATGACTTCCAGTGTCGACCGGCCATTACGAAAATCATAAAAAGAAGTCTCTTATTAATATTTATAGGTCTGGTTATGGAGTGGTTCATTACATCAATCGATAGTGGTAACTATTTTGATTTGAGTCAGCTCCGGTTGATGGGAGTTATGCAACGGCTTGGGATTTGTTATGGTATTACAGCCTTATTGGCCGTAGCAATACCGCATAAGCGTTTTATGCCATTAGCTATTATCTTGCTGATTGTCTACTTTATTTTTCAGTTATTTGGAAACGGATTTGAAAAGAGTGCGGATAATATCGTCGGGATGATTGATTCGGCTATTTTAGGGGCTAACCACATGTATCTTCAGGGCCGCCAGTTTGTCGATCCCGAGGGGATACTTAGTACGATTCCCGCTGTGTCTCAAGTAATGATCGGTTTTGTTTGCGGAAAGATAATCATCGATATTAAAGATAATGACCGCCGGATGCTGAATCTATTCCTTATAGGTACCACGCTGTTGTTTGCCGGCTATTTGTTAAGCTATGCCTGTCCTTTGAATAAACGTTTGTGGTCTCCTTCGTTTGTTTTGCTTACTTGTGGGATTGCGGCATTGTCATTGGCATTGCTACTTTATATCATTGATGTGAAGCAGAATAAAAAGTGGTTTTCGTTTTTTGAAGCATTTGGAGCGAATCCGCTTGTAATTTATGTGTTTAGTTGCATAGCCGGAGGATTGCTTGTGCATTGGCATATCCATACGGCTGTATTCAATAATTTGCTTAACCCGTTATTCGGAAATTACTTCGGTTCATTTATGTACGGTGTATTTTTCCTCTTGTTCAATGGGCTGTTGGGATATATTTTGTTAAAAAGAAAAATCTATATAAAATTATAAATCAGAATGAAAAGAAAAAGTGTATACACGTGTCTGGTTATGCTGCTTATGTCGTTGGCTCTTCAGGCTAAAGACAAAGACGTAGCTGTTGCGGAAGCATTATTGAAACGTTTGCTGCCGTCATACATCGAGAGTTTTCAGTTTCAAAAATTAAAAGGAGAGAAAGACTGCTTTACGATAGAGTCCGTAAAAGATAAAATTGTAATCGGTGGAAACAACGCCAATTCAATGGCGATGGGACTGAACCATTACTTGAAATATTACTGTCTCACTACAGTGTCATGGTATGCGGATATAGCCGTTGAAATTCCTGAAGAATTGCCGATGGTTGGTGAGAAGGTCGTTTCGGAAGCGAGAGTGGATACTCGCTTTTTCCTGAATTACTGCACGTATGGTTACACGATGCCTTGGTGGCAATGGAAAGAATGGGAGCGCTTTATTGACTGGATGGCCCTTAATGGTATAAATATGCCTTTGGCAATTACCGGACAAGAAGCTGTGTGGTATAAAGTCTGGTCGAAAATGGGAATGTCGGACATCGAAATACGCTCTTACTTCACGGGACCACCGTATCTGCCCTGGCATCGGATGGCTAACATAGATCGTTGGAACGGTCCGTTGCCGATGGAATGGCTGGAACACCAGGTAAGCTTGCAGAAAAAAATACTCGCACGTGAGCGTGAATTGAATATGAAGCCCGTATTACCAGCCTTCGCCGGACATGTACCTGCCGATTTAAAACGGATCTATCCCGAGGCCGATATTCAACATTTGGGCAAATGGGCCGGCTTTGCTGATGCATACCGTTGTAACTTTTTGAACCCTAACGATGCTTTGTTTGCGAAAATTCAGAAACTATTTCTTGATGAACAAAAAAAACTTTTCGGAACCGATCATATTTATGGTTTAGATCCTTTCAACGAGGTTGACCCGCCCAGTTTCGAACCCGAATATTTGCGGAAGATAGCTTCGGATATGTACGCTACATTGACGGCTGCCGATCCCAAAGCCCAATGGATGCAAATGACGTGGATGTTTTATTTTGATAAAGATAAATGGACTTCCGAGCGAATGAAGGCTTTGCTGACAGGAGTGCCACAGAATAAAATGATATTACTTGATTATCATTGTGAAAATGTTGAATTATGGAAAAGAACAGAGCATTTTCATAATCAGCCCTATATTTGGTGTTATCTGGGCAATTTCGGTGGAAACACGACTTTGACAGGTAACGTCAAAGAAAGTGGCGCACGACTTGAGAATGCTCTCATTAACGGTGGAGGCAACCTTAAAGGAATCGGCTCTACGCTGGAAGGATTGGATGTGATGCAATTTCCCTACGAATACATTCTTGAGAAAGCATGGAACCTGAATGTAGATGATAATAAATGGATTGAATGTCTGGCTGACAGACATGTGGGATGTGTGTCGCAGTCTGTGCGCGATGCTTGGAAACGATTATTCAATGACATTTATGTACAGGTGCCGCGCACATTGGGTACTTTACCCGGGTATCGCCCTGCATTGAATAAGAACAGTGAAAAACGGACAAGTAATGTGTATAGCAATGTTGAACTACTAGAGGTCTGGAGAAAACTGAATGAGGCACCTTCTGACCGGAGAGATGCTTTTCGCCTGGATTTGATTACTGTAGGCAGACAGGTGCTTGGAAACTACTTTCTTGATGTGAAAATGGAGTTTGACAGGATGGTTGAAGCTAAAGACCATCAGGCTTTGAAAGCTTGCGGCGAAAAAATGAAGGAGATATTGAATGATTTGGATAAGCTGAATGCCTTTCATCCTTATTGTTCGCTGGATAAATGGATTGATGATGCGCGGAAGATGGGAGATTCTCCCCAGTTGAAAGACTATTATGAAAAGAATGCTCGCAACTTGATTACTACTTGGGGTGGAAGCCTGAACGATTATGCCAGTCGTTCGTGGGCAGGACTGATAAGTGATTA
Source organism: Bacteroides xylanisolvens (assembly GCF_018289135.1). Classification (NCBI taxonomy): domain Bacteria; kingdom Pseudomonadati; phylum Bacteroidota; class Bacteroidia; order Bacteroidales; family Bacteroidaceae; genus Bacteroides; species Bacteroides xylanisolvens. The sequence continues at coordinate 3,959,482 of NZ_CP072216.1, read as the reverse complement.
TTATGCAAAGCGCTGGGAGGTGTATATCGATACATTTATCAAAGCAGTTGGGGAAGATGTAGAGGTGGATCAGAAGCAACTTGAAGATGAATTAAAAGAAATAGAAGAAGGTTGGGTAAATGCAACTGATCGGAAGGATGTTCGAAAAGATGTTCATTCAACAACTGACGGATTATTATCATTCTCCACTTTTTTGTTCAGCAAATATCAAAGACTGGTGAAATAAATAAGAGACCTGTTTCATTTGTTGCTCGCGAATCATGCTATATCAGAAAGAATTAATATATTTGAAAGTAAGGACTTGATATAATAAGCTTTTTATTTTCATATTTAAAATGATTAAGATGTCCCAGAAATACTCACAGGATGAAGCCCAAGCTTTGGTTAAGGCTCTGAAAGAGGGGAACCAGCTGGCATTTAGTATTGTGTACAAGACGTATGCGGCGCAGACCTTTTCTTTGGCATTTAAATATTTGCTGAATAAAGAATTGGCTGAAGATGCTGTGCAGAACTTATTCTTAAAACTCTGGCTGAAAAAAGAAGAAATCGACGAGACAAAACCTATAAACAGATACCTTTTTACAATGTTGAAGAACGATCTGCTCAATACGTTGAGAGACTCAAAGAAAAATATCTATTTACTTGAGGATTGCCTTTCAATGGTTTTGGAATTGGAAGACAATTCTCAAAACGAAAACCTTAAACAAGAACAAATGAACATCATACAGCAAGCTCTTGAGCAACTTTCGCCACAACGCCGCAAGGTTTTTGAAATGAAAGTTTCGGGAAAATACTCCAATCAGGAAATAGCCGATAAACTTAATCTTTCGATCAATACAATTAAATTTCAATATAGCCAATCTTTGAAGCAGATTCGCGCGACAGTGGGAGAGCTTAGCCTATTGTTGCTTTATTGTATGATGTAGTTTTATCTCTTTTTGCTGAAATGGAACGTTCTTTTGAATTAACACGGTTTAACGTAGTCTGTATAATACTTTTTTGTAACAGTGTGTATTACTAATAGATATTGAAATATGAAATCAAAAAAGAAACATACAAGTCAGGACCTTGAAATAGTTGACGGCATCGGGAAATATATGGATGACGACATTCAGAGGATAATAGAAGGCAAACAGCTCGAATTGGGCGACAGAGAATTGCCTCCTTTTGATGAATATCGCATTTATAAGAATATTCAGGAAGCCGTGATGCGGGAAGAAAAACGAAAGAACAGGAGAATAAGGATGCCATTGTTCTTTAAGTGGACGGTAGCCTGTGCAATTGTTTTGCTTGTGATAGGTGTAGGATATAATTTCTATCAAAGTCATAGTGAGGCAAACCTTGTTTATCGGGAGGTCTGTGCTGTAAGGGGTGAAAAGCTACTCGTATTACTTCCTGATGGTAGCCGGGTGTGGTTAAATGCCGATTCTAAATTGACTTATCCGGAACAGTTTGCAAAATACAACAGGAATGTTACGCTGGAAGGAGAGGCTTATTTTGAGATAGCAGAAAACAAGAAATCCCCTTTTCTGGTACTTGCCGAGAATGTGAAAATACAAGTGACGGGAACGTGTTTCAATGTAAAAGCATACGCTTCGGATAAGGTAATCAAAACTACACTCGACGAAGGAAGTATAAATATCGGGCATGTGCAAAGCCGCAGGCCTATGCAGCAAATGCTTCCCGGACAAACTGCAGTTTATGAAAAAAGGAGTAATGTAATAAAAATAAAAACTGATAGATATCACGATGATGCTTCGAGTTGGAAGAGCAACCGGCTTATTTTCAGAAATGCATCATTGAAAGAGGTGCTTACAACACTCTCGCGGCATTTTGATATAGAGATTACAGTTAAAAACGAAAAGATTGCTTCGTTTACGTACGACTTTGTTTGTAAAGGGAACGACCTGAACTATGTGTTGGAAGTGATGCAATCCATAACACCGGTTAGCTTTAAAAAAATATCAGAATATACATATACCGTTGAATAAGTAAACTTAATCTAATAACAAAAACAAATTTATGAAAGCACTTTTAAAGCCCATTGTATGGGTATGCCTTTTCTTCTTTGCGTATCAAAGTACGTATGCGCAGGCTCTTAAAATAATGAGCTATAATTGCCGGATGTCCGGGGAAATGACCGGTTACTCGGTGAAGGAGTATGCTGTATTTATCAGGAAATACAATCCGGATGTTGTAATGTTGCAAGAGATAGATTACAACACAAAAAGGAACAAAAATCAGGATTTCACCACTCAACTGGCTGCGGAGTTGGGATTGTTTTCCGTATTCGGGAAAGCGATGGATACTGGTGGTGGAGAATATGGAGTAGCTATCCTTTCAAAATATCCTTTTGTTTATATCAATAACAAAACTTTTGAAGGGATAGACGGAGCCAAAGAACCCCGGACGCTATTATATGTAGATATTCAGGAGCCGGGAACTTCAGACGTAATCAGGATAGGAACGACTCACTTGGATCATTCGACAGACCTGATAAGGAGCGCAATGGCCGAACAGATTAATGAGCGGATTGGTACGGGAGATACCCCGACACTGCTGGGGGGAGATTTTAATGCCCGGACCGACTCTAATGTGATTTGTGAGGTAATGAAGAACTGGCAGAGAATCTGTGATGATACATTCACCTATCCCGCAGATCAGCCGACAATCAAGATTGATTATATATTCGGACTTCCACAGAATAAGTGGAAAGTGAAGTCGTTTAAAGTTTTATCTAATCCGGAAGTATCTGACCACAGAGCTTTGTTTGCTGAAGTTGAATTTGTAAAATGAATGAAATATGAAATCAAACTATCTATATCTGCTATTTATATGTATCATCTCTTGCCTGTTCGTTTCGTGTAGTGATGAGGATAACAAGGGAGAAGAAATTCCGGAATGGAACCGGTTCAGAACAACTAACGTATTGGTTTATGCGCACTTGTCAGAGCAAAATTTATTTAGCTCTTGTAGTTATAAAGAGGTGGCGTCATCTATCAGAAACACTGTTCATGCAGTGGCATTGTTGGACAGGACGAACGCTGTCTATGGGCAAACTGCAATCATAAATACGGGTACGGAGACTGCTAGAGAGAGCAAGAAAGTGCCGGTGTTTGTACCTGTCAGCTATAGTAACGGAGAGAAAAAGATAATCGGCAGTACTGTGCTTTTTCCTTCTACTATTTCCGAAATGACACAATATGTAGTAAAAAACGATTGCAGATATCTTGAAACAAAAACAGAAGCAGTGAACGGAATAGATATGCTCTTCTGTTCTGTATCATTAAATAGTGAAGACCTTATAGCTCCGGCTGTCGACGTTTTCAAGAAAAAGGTAAACGAACAGACGGTTCTGGTAGGCACTGTTAAACGTGCGTTATTGCCTAATCTTGAGTCGGCAATTACTTCTAACTTAACTTCTGATACCTATTCTTTCGTAGAAGTGGAAAATAGAAATAGAGACTCCGAGTATTGTATATTTGTCCTGACTTCACATAAATGGGCTTTTAGGGGGGTAACCGAAACAAGTGTAAGCGGAGATTTACATTGTTTTCAATTACAAATCGAATCTTTAAAATAAAAAATGAACGGTCATGAAGCAATATATCAAAAATATAATGATCCTGATACTTGCCCTTCCATGGGGTTTATTGTTGACAAATTGTAGTGATAGTGAGTCTGATTATTCGGACGACAACGCGTATCCGCCACCTACTGTAGAACTCACTTCTCCTTCCGAAATAGATGTGGTGGAGTATAACTCGACGGTGACTGTATCTGCTAAAAGTTTCTCTGCTGTAGGCATACATAGTATATATGCTACCTTGTTGAAGCTGGATGAAAATGGAGAATATGAAGAGATAAATGCGACTGAACGTCAACGTTTAAAGATAGATACTCTGCAAACTGATATGACACTTGAATTTGACTTGAATGTCAAGGTCAATACGCGTGAAGCAGCCGGGATACTGGTAACATCAACGGATGTTTTGACAAAAACGGCACAAAAGGTAATACCTATTAAAAAGATAACCAAACTTCCATCCCAGATATTCACCGAACCATCAGATTTCCCTGTTTTAGTACCCGATGAAGAGGTTTCTCTCTCTCTGGTGATTCGTTCTGCTGTGGGCATTAAGTCTATAAAACATACGTTGTGTAATAAAGTACTGGGTGACCTGAAGGAATATACGACTATTCCGGTATCAGGCAATCCGTTGGAAATGGAATTTATCCTAAAAACTGTCGTAGACAATAAAGAGACCAATGGAATCAAGATTGTGGTGGAAGATATAGAGGGGTTGAAAGAGGAAAAGATTATCAATATCGAAGGTCTTGAGGGTGTTGACAATAATGTTGCGCTTGTTTTCAACAATATCGAAATGGCACCCGAATGGGAACATTCAACAGAACCGGATCAACCTTATATTTTCTCCATAGAGGGAATAATGGTACAAGGTGTGCAAAAGCATGTATTAAGCCTGAAGGAAATTAAAGGATATGGCTCAAAGGCAAATGGCGTAGACTTTGCTTTCATCAATATATGGAGAAATCCGAGCTTTGTTGCCGTTAAAAACAGAGGTTTCTCTTATGTCAGTGCGTCAAGAATTAGTGGAGGACCGATAGGGCGAGCTTACGATGTGAATGACTGGATCAAACCGGCAGGTGTTACCACTAGCAAAACGCTGTTTACCCTTATCCCTGATGATAAGGTTGTTGACCTTGGTATTGATGTGATGATGGCAAATGCGGCTTCGGACGTCAAGACTTTTGAGGCGTTGAATGTATTGGAAAGTATAGCTAAAGGAGGTGCCGATATGTTAATGCAAAGAGTCAATGCGTCTGATGGATACCCGAATGATCCTTGTAGTCTGCAGATAAAAGACGGTTCTTATATTGCCTTTGTTACTGCGGCGGGCAAATACGGTGTCATTCATGTCATTGAAGCCGCAAATGATATGGATGCATTAGTTGCCGGAGGATGTAAAATAGCTACTCCTACAGGAGTGGTAGGAAGCCAGGGACCAGCCTACTCGGGAGCTGGCATAACCGGACTCACCTATGACGGTGTGGCATTACTCTATGGACGTACCTGTAAGTTGAAAATTGTGGTTCAGAAGTAATGTTGTTATAAATTAAGGAATAAAGGACAATACATTTATATTTTGATGTAAAAGTAAAGAAAGGTCGGCTCATAAAAGAAAATGAGTCGGCCTTGTTTTTAGATGTCTTTTTAAATATTGGTTATAATAGTTTTGATGTTATCTCATTAATTTGCGTATCAAACACGAAAATATTATTTTCCTTTATGCTTTTTGCCGGAAAAGCTATAACTTCGAAGCACTTTTTAATTTGAATAATAAATGTTAGATTTGAAGCAGCTTACAACTGATGTATGCCGGATTGCTACCGAAGTTGGATATTTTTTGAAAGAAGAACGAAAGAACTTCCGTCGTGAGCGTGTGGTGGAAAAACATGCACACGATTATGTGTCTTATGTGGATAAAGAATCTGAAGTGCGAGTGGTGAAAGCCCTTACTGCTTTATTGCCTGAAGCGGGATTCATTACAGAAGAAGGCTCTGCCACTTATCAGGATGAACCCTACTGTTGGGTGATTGACCCCTTGGATGGAACCACGAATTATATTCATGATGAGGCTCCTTATTGTGTGTCCATCGCTTTACGTAGCCGTATCGAACTTCTTTTAGGTGTCGTTTATGAAGTTTGCCGGGATGAATGTTTTTATGCTTGGAAAGGCGGAAAAGCGTTTATGAATGGTGAAGAAATTCATGTGTCGAACGTTGAGGACATCAAAGATGCATTTGTCATTACAGAATTACCTTATAATCATCTGCAATATAAACAGACTGCTCTTCATCTCATCGATCAGCTTTATGGGGTAGTGGGCGGTATTCGGATGAATGGCTCGGCTGCTGCCGCAATCTGCTATGTGGCTATTGGGCGTTTTGATGCTTGGATGGAAGCATTTCTCGGAAAATGGGATTATTCTGCGGCAGCACTGATTGTTCAGGAAGCGGGAGGAAAGGTGACTGACTTTTATGGTGAAGATCATTTCATAGAAGGACATCATATTATTGCAACGAATGGAAATCTTCATCCTGTCTTTCAGAAACTCCTGTCAGAAGTCCCTCCATTGAATATGTAGTTGCAATATGTAGTTGCTATTGCAGTTTTAAATCTCTATTATTATGAAACACACATTTCTTATCAAAGACTGGCTTAGTTCTTTCTTATCTTTGCTATTTCCCCGTTGCTGCGTTGTTTGTGGCCGGCCGTTAGCAAAGGGTGAAGAATGTATCTGTACAGAATGTAATATCAATCTACCCCGTACTAATTATCATCTTCGAAAAGATAATCCGGTAGAGCGGCTCTTCTGGGGACAAATCCCTTTGGAACGGGCTACTTCTTTTTTCTTTTATGAGAAAGGAAGCGACTTCCGGTTGATTCTTCATAGGTTGAAATATGGTGGACAAAAGGAAATAGGTGCAATTATGGGGCGGTATATGGCTGCCGAACTTTTGTCTTCCAATTTTTTTCAGGGAATTGATGTGATAATCCCCATACCGCTTCATAAGAAAAAACAGCAAATCCGTGGTTATAATCAGAGTGAGTGGATTGCTCGTGGTATTGCTGCTGTAACAGGAATCCCCATCGATACAGAATCAATATTACGTAAGAAAAATACGGAAACGCAAACGCGTAAATCTGTGTTTGAACGTCGGGATAATGTGGAAGGTATCTTTGAACTTCAGCATCCCGAAACACTTGCAGGGAAACACATACTGATAGTTGACGATGTGTTGACTACTGGTTCTACTACTCTGGCATGTGCTTCCTGTCTGGTAGATGTGGAGGATATACGGATTAGTATATTGACGTTGGCAATGGTGGAATAAATATGTATATCAGTACCCTAATTCATTATAGGTATTCAACGAAAATGAAAATAATCTGTGTGAATCTGTGTAATCCGTGGTGAACTCTAAATTAGCATTTAGCTTGTTTCGGTACGGAAATAACCAAAAATACTGTCGCTGACAATAACTCGTCAATATGCAGCTTTTATCTCTTTCTCTTGCTTATATTATTTTTTCAATTGCCTAACGAATTATCGTTTGACAACTGTTGAACGAACGCTTGACAGATGTTGAACTATCGCTTAACAATTGTCAAACGAAAACTCCTTAGGCAATGAAATAACTATTAATAGGTAAACGTTCGCTTAAAAATAACTAATAAAATCATTAGTGGTAATTGATTCCAAACGGTACGGTTATAAATTTATTCCATATCATTATATTTTAGACACGATAAGATTATCATTGAAATATATTTCAACATATACATTCCTACGATAGAAGTGTCAAAAATAAAAGAGACGAACAATTTCCTTAATTTAAGTTTAGGACTTTATCAGTCGATTCGTTTCTCGGTGTCGAAAAGGTTGTTTCTCGGTGAGAAACGGGCCGTTGGTTTTAAAGGAAATTATAGAATTGTAACCGGTTGGATACCAGTGGTTTATAAAGTAGTGCTATCTATCAGAAATACATAGGAGTTTTATTGACATTTTTTGCAACACTGTTTGGCTCAGTCTGAAAACTTGGGGGATTAATTTTTGTCAATTCCCTTCATGCATATACCTTTGCTAGCCTAAAAAGGAAGAAGCTCATATCCACTACTCCTCTAAATGATGCCCTAAATGCTTTGATTTTAGCATTAAATGCTTCCGCTGCTGCATTTGTACTCCTGTTCACAAAGAAGTTCAAAATCCTTTCATAATGGTTCTCAATAGAGTTTGCCACTGTTGTGAATGTATCGTATCCATATTCTTCAATCTTATTATACCATAGTGCCAGCTTTGCTCTTGCTACATCCTTGTCATAGTTTGTGGAAAAGATCTTTCCCAACTCCAATGAGTAGTAATATACGTGCTTAATATCTTCAAACTGCTTGAAAAGTAATTCTGCCCTGATTTTCTGGCTCTTGGTCCATTTATCAGGTGATTTAAATAATAAATATCTGCTTCTGGCTAATAATTGCCTGAGTGTATCTCCGTTTTCGAGTTCTTCTGCTTTATGTACTTCCCCCTTCTCTTTTGCCGCCTTTATGGCTTTATTCTCCTCTTTTATCACTTGCCATCTATATGTAATACGCAACTCTTGTACCGCTTCGTATACAAGTTTTTGTACATGAAACCTATCAATCACCTGCATGGCACGTGGAAAGCACGTTTTCGCAATCTTTTGCATGCTCCCGGCCATATCCAGTGTAATTTCTTTGACTTGATTACGCAGCTCCTGTGGCATCTTTGTAAGTACCGCAATGATATCATCGGCTTTAGTGCCCTGAATTACAGCTATAATAGAACCTTTCCTACCTCGCTTATCTCTATTTATTAAGATGGTATAAAGATCTCCCTTGCTCAAAGCCGTTTCGTCAATACATAGGCGATAACCCATATTCTTTGGATAAAGGATATACTCTTGGGCATGTGCTCTCTGATCCCAATTCTGGAAGTCACTCAGGTGATCTTTATATTGGCTTTGAAGCTGTTTGCCATCCATACAGTAATGCTCTGCTACACTTTGGCAGCTAACGGCGTGATTATCTAAGTAATTCTTTTAAAAAAGCACCGAACTCAGCGGTTATGCGAGTACCGGTGGCTACCAAACTCCAGTCACGACTATATGTCTGCCCAGTGGAGGGATCTTCCCAGCGACGACGCTTGATACGTAAATAAACGGCTTTACCACGGATAGGGAAGTCCTGAACTTCAATCTCAGGGAGGAAACCTTTTGAGTGAAGATGTAGATCTGAGTACTCAGAAGGAATAGTGGCTTTCTCCTCTAAATAAAGAATAAAGCAAGTATCCTGAGAAACATGATTGACTAGGGTAAAGTAATCAAGGATTCCTGAAGGCAAGAACAAGCTTAAAGAAGCAACAGGATCAATCGTTTGGGAAGAGGATGTTTTCATGATGCAAAAATAAGAATTTTAACGCAATCCCCCAAGGTTTCAGACTGAGCCCCAATTTCGGTATGACCAACGAGTTACGAGGAGTAGAAAAGAAAAGCGGAGAAAGTATTTCTACTTTCTCCGCTTCAGTACCCAGACCCGCATTCGAAATATTAAATATCAATAAACGGAAACAAATCCTATTCACAACAAAATTCCCTGTATTTACTTATGTATAAACGATTTATAAATAGCATTGAGTCGGATTAAATTTAATGAGATTGAAATTATTTCGGGATAGTTGGGAACAATTTGGGAACAATTCGTTAACTTTGCAGTGTTCAATCCAGAAATTAAATCGAAGATTATGAAAGTGACTGCATTTATACGGAAAGTTGCCAAAAAGAACGATGTAGATACTAAGGCTACTATCTATTTTCGTTTGCGTGATGGGAAAAAGGACATCAAGGCAGCAAGCGAGCTTGTTATCAGCCCGAACCATTGGAGTGTTGAGCGACAGGGTTATAAAGACCGTGTAGCTCTGGTGCCGGAAAACGAGAAGATGGACTTGAACCATAAAGTACAGGCATTGGCCCGAATGATTGAGAAAGAATACAAAGAGGATGCAGGAAGTGAATGGCTCGGGGAAGTCATAGACAAATTCCATCATCCCGAAAAGTACAAGACAGAAGAAGAGTTGGCAATAGAGAATCCACCTACTTTTGCCGAACTTTTCGATGAGTTTTTGGAGAAACACAATCTTTCGGAGGTACGGAAGAAAAACTTCCGTGTAGTAAAAAGGGCTCTCATGCGCTATGAATTGTTTGTCAGAAAAACAAGGCGTGGGATGAAACATTTTACCCTTGATATTCATACTACAACCAAAGAGACGCTTGCCGATATGTGGGATTTTATGGAGAACGAATATATGTATGCGGAAGAATATCCCGATATATATGAGACCATTCCCGAAAAACGGACTCCTCAACCGAGAGGGAAGAACACCCTTATAGACAGTTTCTCACGCATACGTACCTTTTTTATATGGTGCTATAATCAAGGCAAGACCACCAATCGCCCGTTTGACAAGTTCCCTTTGGAAGAATGTCTTTATGGAACTCCGATTTATATTACCCTTCAAGAACGTGACAAATTGTTTGAAGCTGATTTGTCTGCCCGTCCGCAACTTGCCATTCAGCGTGACATTTTCGTGTTCCAATCTGTTGTAGGTTGTCGTGTAGGCGACTTTTATAAGCTCACAAAGAAAAACATCGTGAACGGAGCGTTGGAATACATACAAGAAAAGACACGCGGTCATAATCCCCGAACAATAAGAGTGCCACTGAATAGTGTTGCGAAATCTATACTTGAACGCTACAAAGATTATACAGGAGCAACTCTGCTTCCCTTTATATCAGAGCAGAAATATAATCAAGCCATCAAAGAAGCGTTCCGATTGGCCGGACTTGACAGGGTTGTCACAGTGCTTAACCCACTTACTCGCAATCCTGAGCAGAAATATTTGTATGAAGTCGTAACCACGCATACTGCCCGAAAGACATTCATTGGCAATATGTATAAGAAGGTGAAAGACCCGGATCTTGTTTCATCGGTATCGGGACACAAGGAAGGCAGCAAGGCATTTCGCCGATATAGGGAGATTGACGAGGAAATGAAACAAGAACTTGTTCACTTGTTGGACTAATAAAGGAAAGACTATGGCAAAACAAGATTTCGAACAATTCAAACAGGATGTTAAAGAATGGCTCCACAGCCATCCGGAAGAATATGACAGATTCGTTGCTGAAGTGAACAACAAATCGGCAATCGGTTTGCAAAAGATTTTCAAATTAGGATGGAAACTCACTCCTCAAATGATGCGTAAATATCAAGACGAGTGCCATGGAGACCTTGCTGACGAACACCGTCTGCAAAGCTATTCGGCAGATGCCGATGCTGCAAGATTATTGGTCGAGGAGTTTCACAATTTGCAAAACGATTCAATAGCTCCTGCAATGTTGGCATGGCTGTATTACGGCAAGTGCTATGAAACTATGGTTACTCAACTGGAAGCTGAAACACATAACCCGGCGAACAACTTTTTTGAGAAAAAGATAGCTGCTTTAATGATTAAAGTGGTTATCAGTAGCAGTATTCGTAACAAAATGCGAACAAAAGAGGATTGGCAGAATTTCCGTCAGGAGAAAAAGGCTATTGAGGATGATTGTGTAGTAGAAACAACCATTGATAGATTGTCTTTTGATGATAAACCTATTGAAGAAAAATCGCCAACTGGTGAGCAGCAGCCATCACGCACATTAAAAGATTATCTTCACGGAAATCAAGAACAGATTTTGGAGAAGATAAAATTGCGAGTTTCAACGCAGCACACAGGCACCGATTTGGCACGATTGTATTTTGCCCTTCAAGAGGAAGAACTTCTAACAGGCTGTGATGTGACAACATTCCATAAGCTACTTGCCAATGAACTACCAAGTTGCGACTTGAAGACTGTGCGAAACCTCCAAATTTCTATTAAGAAGTTGAATGACAGTACAAATAGGGGGAAAATAAAAGACAATGGTATTGAACGGTCGCTTATCAATGAGTGGAAGACTTACCTCACAGAAGCAAATAACTAAAAGAATGAACCTATTTAATTTAATGATATGGATAAAGACATCATCGCCCAAGAAATCAGTGCCGAATATCTGAAAGGTTATATATACAGCATTAGAGGTGTTCGTGTAATGCTGGATATGGACTTAGCCAAAATCTATGGCTATAGCACCAAAGATTTTAACCGTCAAGTAAAGAACAACATTGAAAAGTTTGAGCAAGACTTCATGTTTCAATTGTCCGATGAGGAGTGTGAAATCTTGAGGTGCAAAAATTCCACCTCAAGTTGGGGAGGTCGTAGATACAACCCTTATGCCTTCACGGAACAAGGTATATATATGCTTATGACTGTTCTAAAAGGAGATTTGGCAACCAAGCAAAGTAAGGCTTTGATTCGCATCTTCAAGCAGATGAAAGACTATATCGTAGATAATCAGCCATTATTGGGGCAAAGGGAGTATCTGCAACTGTCCTTGCAGACAACCCAAAACACACAAGACCTGCTTGATTTGCGTAAATCCCTATCAGCTGTTGATGACAAAGTAGCCGATATAATAGGCACTTTGGGTAATGTTGTTACGAAGTCGGAACTGGCAAATGTTATGCTTGATTTTGGCAGTCCTTCAGTAAGGAGAGGTTGGTTGATACTCAATGGGCAGCCTGTTGAATCGGATTTGGCTTACCAACAGATTTATGCAACCGCCAAGAAAACGATATTTATAGTTGATAATTACATCGGACTGAAGACGCTGGTACTTCTTAAAGATGTTCCGGCTAATGTGAATATTGTAGTATTCTCCGACAATATCGGTAATAGGTTGCACCAAGCCGAGTTTAACGATTTCTGCCGTGAATATCCCAATGTTACCATTTCGCTGCAAACGTCTGGGGGAATATTCCACGACAGGTATATTGTCATTGATTACCAAACGGCTGATGAACAGATTTACCATTGTGGTGCTTCATCGAAAGATGGAGGCAATAAAGTTACGACAATTACAGCGGTTACTGATGGAGCCATTTACCATCCAGTTATAGACCAACTTATTCAAAATTCAGTATTGACATTGAGATAAGACCATTTTCAGACGAACCAAATTGATTGCCTTACATTTCGTTTCTTTCGTTTATGATTTCAGCGAAAATCGCGAAATGTAGATTGTTGAATTATAGCGAATTACATTTATACTTTTGCGCCATCGTTCCAATGTCGGAGCGGTGGCGCAATCATTTATAATGCTGCCAAAGTGATTGTGTCGGACTATGGCAGCACATATATGCTATGACAGATTTAATGCAAATCATCTCCAATAGTACAGCTAATATCAAATTGGAGATTACGAGTGAAGACTTACGGCACTTCTCCGATGAACTTATTAGTCGCGCAGTGAATGAGGTGGCTGTTGCGCTCAAAGCCACCAATGAAGACAAACTGCTGACACGTGAGGAAGTCAAGGAAATGTGCGGCGTTTGCGACACCACCTTATGGCTTTGGAACAAGCGCAACTACCTGAAAGCAATCAAGGTGGGAAACAAAGTAAGATACCGCTTCTCAGACGTGAAGTGCATCTTGGGAGAAACCAATAAAATATCTGATTATGGAAAAGATTGAAAATGCGCTTGTTACTTCTGCAAGTGGAGAAGTTGAGAATATTGAAGAGGAGTATGTCCGCATCGGTACAACCTTGTTTCGTATAATCAATCAGCCAATGATGAATGGGGCATTCCGCAAAATGCGGGTTGAATGGAAAATGAGTATATTCCGATTAGACCACGGTAAGGATGAAGCGGCACTCATTCCGAAATATGACGGATTCTGCACTATGCCAAGTCATATAGATTACCGTTTGAACGTGAATAACTTTTATAATCTCTATGAGCCAATAACCCACATTCCAAAAGAAGGCGAGTTTAATCATATACAATCCTTGATTGAACACATCTTTGGTGAACAATATGAATTGGGAATGGATTATCTTCAACTGTTGTATCTAAAACCAACACAGAAGTTACCGATACTTCTATTAGTGTCGGAGGAACGGAACACGGGTAAGAGTACGTTCCTGAATTTTCTGAAAGCGTTATTTCAAGAGAACGTGACCTTCAACACCAATGAGGACTTTCGGAGCCAGTTTAATGCCGACTGGGCAGGCAAACTGATGATAGTGGTGGACGAGGTGTTACTCAACCGTAGGGAAGATAGCGAGCGATTGAAGAACCTCAGTACGGCACACTCATACAAGATGGAGGCAAAGGGCAAAGACCGCTATGAAGTGCAGTTCTTCGCCAAATTCGTATTGTGTTCTAATAATGAGAATTTCCCTGTTTACATTGAGCCAGAGGAAACACGCTATTGGGTGAGAAAGATTAGCAGATTGGAAAAAGATGACACCTCTTTTCTTCAGAAACTGAAAGAAGAGATACCTGCATTTCTGTACTATCTACAACATCGGAATCTGACCACTAAAGAAGAAAGCCGTATGTGGTTTGCACCCTCACTCATCCGCACGGAAGCGTTGGAGAAAATTATCCGCTGCAACCGCAGTCGCATTGAACTTGATATGGCAGAACTGTTGCTTGACATCATGGACACAATGCAGGTGGATGTGGTAGATTTCTGTATCAACGACCTGTTAGCGTTGTTCAATTATTCTATGGTAAAGATGGAGCGTCATCAGGTGAGGAATGTTCTGCAGCAGTACTGGAAACTGGAGCCAGCACCCAATGCGCTGTCTTACTCCACCTATCAAATATCCGTGCTACCGGGACAGAAATATTCTGCATCGTCCAAAAAGGTGGGACGTTTTTACACCGTTACCCGTGAAAAATTGAAAGACTACCGTTGAGATTGTTGAATATGATGAAACATAAGGGAAGAAGTATAAATAAGAGGGTTACTATTCAACAATACCCTCAACAAACTTCAACAAAGAATTTTGCCTGCCAAAAAAGAAAAAAGATTGCGTACTGCATCTTTAATTTTCTTTTCCCTCTTTTTTTGAATCGTTTTCAACAGAATCAACAAAATCAACGATGGAATTAATAATCGTAAAACCCAACTTAGATGATATTCGTAAAAAGAAATACGGAATGTGCTGGTAGCAGAGTTGCCGTGGTGTGACAGACAGGGCTTGCCCTGATATAGCCCACTATAACTACACGCTTCGCTTCCGTAGTTGTGGGCTCTCCCGAGGGGCTGGGCGTTGCCCCGTCCCACTCAGGACGCTGCCCTAAGAACCCGGCAAGGACTGTCAGCCCTATGCAACCCGACCAAAGAGTGACCCTCTCTTTGGAAACTCCGCTCAGTGGCTTCCACCCCTGAGAACCCGGAGCAAGAAGTGACCCTCTCCCTGCACCCTCCGATTAAGGCTCTGCCCTAATAACCCATTGTGAAACCCGAATAAAGTAAACTTATGGCACAGAAGACATCCATTAACATCAAGCCCTGCAACATCGGCAGTAGCGAACCCCATAACAGGCGGACAGCAGAATACCTTGCCCGTATCAACAAAGAAAAGTTCTATATACGCACTGACCTCATGCCGCAGAATGAAGCATGGGTAGCACCTGACTTTGGCAATACATCGCTCACGGAACGCTACAATCAGATAGCCGCAATGGTCAAGGAAAAGACTGGTCGGGCGATGCAGACCAAAGACCGTGAACGGGTGAACAAAAAGACAGGCAAGGTGACCATTGTCCGTGGCAGCACTCCGCTCAAAGAGGGCGTGGTGGTAATCAAGGAAGATACCACTATGGAACAGTTACGGCATTTTTGTGAGGTGTGCAAGGAACGCTGGGGTATCACACCCCTGCAAGTGTTCATCCACCGTGACGAGGGGCATTACAGCAATCCCGAAGACATTGCCACTTGGAAGCCCAATCTTCACGCACATATCGTCTGGGACTGGATGAACCATGAAACAGGCAAGTCCTGTAAGCTGGACGAGAAAGCCATGTGCGAAATGCAGACCGTTTTGGCTGAGTGTTTGGAGATGCAGAGGGGCACCTCAAAGAAGCTGACAGGCAAGGAACATTTGGAGCGAAACGACTTCATCATCGCCAAACAGAAACAGGAAGCCGAAAAGGTCAAAGCCGAAAAGGAAGCAGCCCTTGCCGCCAAGGAGAAAGCTGAAGCCGATCGGCAGTCCATTGAGGGCGAGAACAAGGCGAAAGAACAATACAGCCTTTCACTTGATAGCGAGATTGCCGATAAGGAAAGGCAGCTCAAAGACGAGCGCAAGGCTAAGATGGACAGCATACTTGACAGTGTCGGCAGTATTGTCGGGGTCGGCAAATCCGCAGCGGTTAAAAAGGAAAACGCCCAACTGAAAGCCGACATCGAGCGTATCAAGAAAGCCTTTCCCAATGCCGTAAAAAACAAAGTGGAAGAACAGACAAAGGCTTTGGTCGAAGCAAAGCAGAGTGCCGAAGCCGAGCGAAACAGGGCTTTGGCGCAAAGTCGCTCATCAGTCATTGAGAGGGACGATGCCGTCAGGCAACTTCAAGCGCAGGAAGCAGACATACAGCAGCGCATCAGCCAAGCGGTTCTTACAGCCACCAAGAAGAAAGACAACACTATCCGTTTGTTGCAGGGGGCATTGGAAGCCAGCCGAAAAATTCTGAATGTCATTGCCGATATTCTCTACCAAGCAAGCGAGGTGTTCAGACGAGCCATCAATGCGATTATCCATTTTGGAACGGAACAGCACAAGTCAATCTTTGCCCCATCGGAAGCCGCTGACATTAAAAGTGTGATGCAGGAATATGGCGAAACAACCGAAATGCAAAAGGCGGTTGGTGACTGGCTGTGTGGCTATGCGGAACATAAGCAGCCCTTTGACGAAATCAAACATCGCCACACACTCAAAGAGGTGGGCGATGTTGCAGACGGGGCGTATGATTGGAAAATAAACAAAACACAGCAATTAGTCAGATAATCGGAGGCGAAAATACCTCTCTTAATGTAGAGAAATCAGTGTTGATAACGGAATATCAATGATAATTCATCTATCTTTGTAACCCCAATTATGCTATAGCTAAGTGAATTAGAATATAGTATTATTAAATTATAATATATGTGTAGGTAAGCCTCATTACAAACAGAGTGTAATAAATACAATTAAAAATTCTATACCTTATGCAAATCAAAGCAGTTCATCATATTGCAATCATAGCTTCAGATTATATGCAATCTCTTCGATTCTATACTGAAATTTTGAACCTTAAAATAATAAGTGAACATTATAGGGATTCACGCCAGTCGTACAAGACTGACCTTGCTCTGCCGGATGGTACTTATGTTGTGGAACTCTTTTCTTTTCCTTCACCACCACAACGGGTTAGTCACCCTGAAGCTTGCGGGCTCCGCCATCTTGCCTTTGCCGTAGCAGATATAGACAAAGCGATAGCTGAAGTTACAGCCAAGGGCGTAGAATGTGAACCTGTAAGAATAGACGAATATACAGGGCGCAAATTCACCTTTCTTCAAGATCCGGATAAACTTCCCATCGAACTTTATGAAGTGCAATAACCTTGACGTATAGCCCAACAATACGCTTTATCGTCAGTCAATAAGAGAATTATGTCATTGCCAAGACTAGCACCACACTTTAGGTTGCCGGTCTTGTTTTTTTATGGATAAAAAAAAGTTTGCTTCCGCAGGCAAGGTTTTCAAGACATCGGTATTATATAGATGAGCGCTCAAAAAAGAACAACAGTAATAAACAAATAAAAAGCAAAAGGTAAAAATGAAAAAGTTCAATATCTTGAAAGTAATGATGATGGCTGTAATCAGTATCTCTGCTATGACATTCGCTTCGTGCGACAACGATGACGACGAGCCCGTTAACACATTAAAACTCAATCCTGCAAAAGTGGAAATAGCTCCGAAAGCTACCGCTACGGTGACTATCGGAAGTGGTATGACCCCGTTTACGGTAAGATCGTCGAATACGAAGGTTGCAACGGTCAAAACCAAGGGCAAGACAATCACAATCACAGGTGTTGCCGAGGGTAGTGCAGTCGTGAAGGTAACTGACAAAAGCAAACAGACAGGACAGGTTATTGTGACCGTGAAGGCTGCATCGTCTTCATTGACTGTTGACAAGAAGTCAGCGGAGATGGCTGTCGGAAAGACGGTTGACATTACCGTATCGAAGGGCACTGCGCCTTACACCGCAACAGTAAAAGACTCGAAAGTCGCGACTGCCAGTGTCAAGGACAGCAAGATTACCATCAAGGGTGTCAAGGCCGGCAAGACAACAGTCACCGTGACCGACAAGAACAAAAAGTCGGCAACCATCAACGTAACGGTTAAGTAACGAACTGTCATTCGGGATGAACGTGATGCATAACGAGAACTACAGCGAGCAGGAACTGATAGACGGAGCAAGGCGAGGCGAGCAAGAGGCCATGAAGAGGATTTACCTCTTGCACGCCCGCTACTTGACCGCTGTGTGTTCTCGTTATGTAGTCAATCCTGAAGATGTCCGCGACACGCTTCAGGATTCTTTCGTTGCCATATTCGGGAATATCGACAAGTACCGGCCGAAGGAAAACGCTTCGTTAAGGTCGTGGATGACAAGAATCGTCGTAAACAATTCGCTACAGTTTCTTCGCAAGAGCGAGAAAATGCAGTTTATCGAATCGGTGGACGAATACGCTGACGTGGTAGAAGAAACGGCGGAAACAGACGGCATTCCATACGAAGAGGTGAGGAAACTCATAGGCGAGTTGCCCGCAGGCTATCGCTCCGTGTTCAATCTTTACGTATTCGAGCGGAAAAGCCACAAGGAGATAGCCCACATTCTCGGAATAAAAGAAGACACATCGGCTTCGCAATTCCACAAGGCGAAGAAGATGCTTGCAGTGAAAATAAACCAATATAAGGAAAGGAGCGACAGATGAGTGATTTCGATTTGATAGAATACCTGAGGAAAGAAGAGGAGCACTTCCTTCCCGAACCGCCGGAGGAGCTTTGGAACGGCATCGTGGACAATCTGCCGACGAAAAGTCAGCATCGCATCGTTCCATTGTGGTTGCGCTATTGCGGAGCGGCTGCTTGCATTGCGTTGCTCATGGGTATAGGTTCGTTGTTTTTCAATACTCCCATTCCAAATGACCAATTACCGCAAATAGCCAAGAGGAGCATTGGCAAAAGTATTGATACGCCGAAGCCGCAAGTCACTACACCGGGCGTGATTACCACCACGCAAGCCATCCGTCTGGCAGACACTGGAAAATCTCCCTTGCAAGTGGTCGCGAACGATGACACGATAACGCATGACGAAGAACCGATACAGGGCGAACAAGTCCTTCCATCAAACGGCAAAGAAGAAAGAAAGAATGGCAAAGACGAAAAGAAAACCGATAACAAACGAAAACGAGGCGGTTATAACGACCTGTGGATTGCCGACCGTATGGTTACGAAGTCGAAGAGCCGAAAGTCAGCTTCCGTATCGCTCTATGCAGGCAACATCATGGCAAACAACACTTCGACACAAGATAATTTCACCTTGATTGGATCCGGTCCCGGGGAACCATCGGATGGAAACACCCCCTATGATGACATCTTCGAACTTAACCAAGGGATGGATGCCGAAACAAAAAAGCATTATAAGCTGCCCGTGCGTACCGGCATTCGTGTATCGGTACCCTTAACCGAAGCCCTTGCCGTAGAGAGTGGCATAACGTACACACTGCTGTCATCATCAATGGAATCGGGTTCCAAAGAAAATTACTATCACACGGAACAAACGCTCCACTATGTTGGCATTCCGCTGAAACTCCGCTACAAGTTGTGGAACAGCAAGCGTATCGGCATTTATGTTAGCGGCGGTGGTATGGTAGAGAAATGCGTATCGGGCAAGGCCAAGACGAAATTTGTCATCGGTGGCAGCAAAAATTCCATTGAAGAGCAAAAGGTAAGTGAAAAACCGCTTCAACTCTCTGCCACACTCTCCGCAGGTATTGAAGCCAATATTGCCAAAAACACATGCCTGTTCATCGAGCCGGGTGCAAGTTATTATATTGACAACCACAGCTCCGTGGATAACGTGTATAAAGACAAGCCATTCAATCTGGACTTAAATATAGGTATAAGAATAAACATTAATAAATAATCGTATATGAAAAAGTTATTATCCATCGTTGCCGCTGCGATATTCATGGTATCGTGCGGCATGACAGACAAAGCAAAACAAGTGGATTACACCGAAGCGCACGGCTACTTTGTGCGTAACGACGCACCGCCTCATCTATCCTGCTACTACGACAGCAAGGAGGCGTTCGACAGTGTTTTCGGTTGTGCAGCCTTTATGGGAGAAGGTGGTACACCCACTCAAATAGATTTCACCCGTCAAAGCGTCATCGCCTGTCATCGCCGTAATAGGTTGCGAAACCAATCGCCCCACGAAGTACATTCCTGTTTCACTTATATCGCAAGCAGATACTTTGCGCCTAAAGTACAACGTGGAAGAAGCTAATCCCACAACATCTACAATGATTCCGCTTCTCCTTTTAGTATTAGATAAGGCTTATGCTTCACCTAATATCAACATAGAAAAGCAATAAACATATACCACCAAAAGAGCGGAAATGGGCTGTCCTGCTATAGTATCAGACCTTTACTCCTTATGGTCCCTCTGATGATGCCTAATTCACGAAGATTGAAAAGTTTGAGTTTAGGTACATGTGATTATCCACATACTGTCCGTTGACTTATTGAATATGCCTTGTCCTGATATAGCTTGACCAAATAGTTAAGCTATATCAGGACAAGGCACTTCATTTGCATTCGTTGAATAGTTACATTTTATTGCTGTTTGTACCTTGATGGTTCTTCAACTACTCAACATATTGATTTTCATTAGCATTACAAATTGCAAAGCAATCAATATTTAAAGGCATTCAACCACATTTAGCGAGGGAGAGAATGAAGTTCTGTGGGAACAAATTGGGAACAGATAAGGTAAAAAGAAAGCAGCTAAGTATTGATATACAACAACTTAGCTGCTTTACTTCGTACCCAGACCCGGGGTCGAACCGGGATGGAAGTGAATCCACTGGTGTTTGAGACCAGCGCGTCTACCGATTCCGCCATCTGGGCGCATACTTGATTTCTCAATTGCGGTGCAAAGATACGACATTATTTTGATTCCACAATAGTTTGGCAAAAAAAAGGAGAAAAAAATAATAAAACATATCTTAAACACTTCTCTATTCAGAGAATAAACCGTACATTAGCAGAAACTTTAAAATAGAGTCACTATCATGACAAACCAGGATAATTATTGCGTGATTATGGGTGGCGGCATTGGAAGCCGCTTCTGGCCGTTTAGCCGCAAAACATTGCCCAAACAATTCTTAGATTTCTTCGGAACGGGCCGTTCACTTTTACAACAGACTTTCGACCGGTTCCAAAAGGTTATCCCAACAGAAAATATTTTCATCGTTACCAATGCAATGTATGCGGACTTAGTGAAGGAACAATTGCCCGAAGTGAACGAAGAACAGATTCTGCTGGAACCCGCAAGACGAAATACCGCTCCGTGTATAGCATGGGCCGCTTACCACATCCGGGCACTGAACCCGAACGCCAATATCGTAGTCGCTCCTTCAGACCATTTAATTTTAAAAGAGGATGAGTTTCTTGCCGCTATCGAAAAAGGACTTGATTTTGTTTCACGCTCGGAAAAGCTACTGACATTAGGAATTAAACCCAATCGCCCGGAAACAGGGTATGGATATATACAAATAGACGAACCCGCAGGAGAAAACTTCTATAAAGTAAAAACATTCACAGAGAAACCGGAACTGGAATTAGCTAAAGTATTCGTAGAGAGCGGAGAATTTTATTGGAATTCCGGCCTATTTATGTGGAATGTAAATACAATCATCAAAGCAAGTGAAGATTTACTGCCTGAATTAGCTTCCAAACTGGCACCGGGAAAAGATATTTATGCCACCGACAAGGAGAAAGCATTCATCGAAGAAAACTTCCCAGCATGTCCTAATGTATCCATCGACTTCGGCATTATGGAGAAAGCGGATAATGTGTATGTATCATTAGGAGATTTTGGCTGGTCCGATCTTGGAACTTGGGGATCACTTTATGATTTATCGGAAAGAGACCCGGAAGGCAATGTTACGCTGAAGTGCCATTCACTTATATATAACAGTAAAGATAATATGGTAGTACTTCCGAAAGGCAAACTGGCCGTTATCGATGGACTGGAAGGATTTCTGATAGCCGAATCGGACAACGTTCTTTTGATTTGCCGCAAAGATGAAGAACATGCTATCCGTAAATATGTAAACGACGCCCAAATGCAACTGGGCGATGATTTCATTTAATAACACGCAACCTGACGCCGGAGACAAAACCGGATAAGAGCATACAAATAGTGAACGGTGAACAAACTGCATAATTGATTGCAGAGAGTTCACCGTTCACTGTTTATAATCAAAAAACTTTGTGTGTCTTTAAATAATCATGAGTTTCTAAATAATCTCTATTCCCTGCTCCTTGCAAAGTTGCAGTCCCAGATCTTTCAATCTGAACTTCTGAATCTTTCCACTACCCGTCATCGGGAATTCATTCACAAAGAAGATATATTTCGGAATCTTATAACGAGATATTTTATTTCTGCAGAAATCACGTACATCGGCTTCCTGCATTTGTACTCCTTCCTGCAAAATAATAAATGCTCCGACTGCCTCACCATACTTTTTAGAAGGAATACCAGCCACCTGAACATCTTTCACTCCATCAAGCTTATAAAGAAACTCTTCTATTTCGCGCGGATAAATATTCTCGCCACCACGAATAATCATATCTTTGATACGTCCGGTAATCCGGTAATTTCCATCTTCATCCTTAATACCCAAGTCGCCGGAATGCAAGAAGTTGTTTTCATCAAGCACTTCCGCCGTTGCTTCCGGATTCTTATAATATCCTTTCATGGTATTATAACCACGGTTACACATTTCACCTTGTACCCCAACCGGACATTCTTCACCTGTTTCAGGATCAATCACCTTCACCTCCGTAAATTCGAAATCATGTCCTACCGTATTACAACGTACATCGAACGGATCATCAATACGGGTGGCCGTCATACCGGGAGCGGCTTCTGTCAATCCGTAGACGCTGGTCACCTTCATATACATCTTCTCTTCCACCTGCTTCATCAGTTCGACAGGACACAGAGAACCTGCCATAATACCTGTACGAAGACAAGACATATCAAAGAGATCGAACATCGGATGATGCAATTCAGCAATAAACATAGTCGGCACTCCGTAAAGAGCCGTACAACGTTCTTTATGAATAGAGGCCAGCACAACCAACGGGTCGAAACGTTCTACCATCACTTGTGTACAACCATGAGTCAGACAGTTCATGGTAGCCAATACTACCCCAAAACAATGGAACAACGGAACGCAACAACAAAGTTTGTCATCTGCCGTGAACTTCATGTGTTCACCAGTCAGAAATCCATTATTGGTGATATTATAATGTGTCAACATCACCCCTTTCGGGAAACCGGTAGTGCCCGAGGTATATTGCATATTTACTACATCGTGACAATCCACTTTGCTTTTTAGTTCGTTCAAACGGCCATCTTCCACATTATCTCCCAACAGCAGAATCTCCGCTGTATTATACATACCACGATGTTTTTCCTGACCTACATATACTACATTTCTCATATATGGAAAGCGTTCGCTCTTCAAATGTCCACGCTCACAAGTCTTCAATTCAGGAAGCATCGTGTATGTCATTTGCACAAAATCACTATCCTTCTCACCATTCACAATACAAAGTGTATGCATATCCGAGTTCTGGCAAAGATACTCCAACTCCGATTGCTTGTAGTTCGTATTCACTGTAACATATACCGCACCAATCTTCGCGCAGGCATATAGCAATGTCAACCAATCGGGAACATTAGCCGCCCAGATACCCACATGAGTACCACGTTCCACACCAATGGCAATAAGCCCTTTTGCCATATCATCCACACGACGGTTCAACTGACTCCAGGTAAAACGGAGATTTCGGTCGGAATATACGATATATTCCTTATCGGGAGTCTCTTCAGCCCAGTGCTCCAGCCACTGCCCCAAAGTACGATCAAATAATTGCATGTAATTATACTTAAGTCTTGGTTCCTACTATTTCATTAAATCGGTGTGTAAACTACTGCCAGGATTTTTGCAGCCTGTCCCTCATAAGCATGTACATGATGAGGAACAATGGAATCATAATAAATGCTATCACCCTCTTCCAGCAGATAGGTGTTCTTGCCATAGCTGATTTCCATGATACCTTCCATAACCATGATAAACTCTTCTCCTTCATGAGAAGAAAGCACGAAGTCGGTATCTTGCGTCGGCATCACATCGATAATAAACGGTTCCATGTGACGGTCCGCCTTTGACTTGGACAACGAGTGATATTCCATGTGTTTGCGAGAGTGAATCGCATTATTGGAAAAACTGATCGCATCTTTGGCTTCTTTCTTACGGCATACGACCGGTCCGACTTCATCCTGATCATCAAGGAAAGTACCCAGACGTACTCCCAACACACGCGCAATCTTAATCAGCGGTGCGAGAGAAGGTATATCAATGTTATTCTCAATACGTTCAACCTGTTCGATAGCCAAACCTGAACGTTGCGCCAACTCTTCTATGCTTATTGATTTATCTTCGCGGAGGGCTTTAATTTTCTCGCCAACAATCTTACTTGTATCCATTTTGAAAGCATTTTAGTTATCAAAGGTGATAAATTATAATAATTAAGCTGCAAAAATAGCAAAATCTTTAGATGAACACAATTATAACCGAAGAAAATACGACTATCAGGAAGAAAAAGAAGAAACTAAAAAAAGCCGCTCCTCTATCATGAGGAACGGCTTTAAATCTTTTCGCGACAAGTAGATTACTTACGCAAACCTAGCTCTTTAACAATAGCACGATATCTTTCGATATCTCTTGCTTTCAGGTAGTCGAGTAAGCGACGACGCTTACCTACCAACATTGTTAACGCTCTTTCAGTACTATAATCTTTTCTGTTGAGCTTCATGTGCTCAGTCAGGTGAGAAATACGGTAGGAAAACAATGCCACTTGGGCCTCAGCTGAGCCGGTGTCAGTGTTAGACTTTCCGTACTTTCCGAAGATTTCTTGCTTTTTAGCAGCGTCTAAATACATAATTCTTAGAATTTTAATTGATAATTTATTCTTTTGAGCGTGCAAAGATAGGCATTATCTTTATATCACACAACGATTTACAAGAAAAAATTGCTATCATTGCGCATATTTCTAATCCTATTTTCGTACCTTTGCAGCCAAATAATAGGTATTATATGCAAAATATTCGAAACATTGCAATCATTGCCCATGTTGACCATGGGAAAACAACGCTGGTTGACAAGATGCTATTGGCCGGAAATTTATTCCGCAGCAACCAAAATAGTGGTGAACTTATCCTGGATAACAACGATTTGGAACGTGAACGTGGTATAACGATTCTCTCCAAAAACGTATCCATCAATTACAACGGTACAAAAATTAATATTATTGATACTCCGGGACACAGCGACTTCGGTGGTGAGGTAGAACGTGTATTGAATATGGCCGATGGCTGTATTCTGTTGGTAGATGCCTTCGAAGGTCCGATGCCCCAGACTCGTTTCGTACTGCAAAAGGCGCTCGAAATCGGTTTGAAACCCATTGTGGTAGTTAATAAGGTAGATAAACCTAACTGCCGCCCGGAAGAAGTTTACGAGATGGTTTTCGACTTGATGTTCAGCTTGAACGCAACGGAAGATCAGTTGGACTTCCCCGTGATTTACGGTTCCGCCAAAAACAACTGGATGAGCACCGACTGGCAACAACAAACTGACAGCATCACTCCGCTACTGGATTGTATCGTCGAAAACATTCCGGCACCGCAACAGTTGGAAGGTACTCCCCAGATGTTGATTACTTCTCTGGATTATTCTTCTTATACCGGTCGTATTGCCGTAGGTCGCGTACATCGTGGTACATTAAAAGAAGGTATGAATATAACGCTTGTGAAACGTAACGGCGATATGTTCAAGAGCAAAATTAAAGAACTCCATGTTTTCGAAGGTTTAGGCCGTGTGAAAACAAATGAGGTTTCTTCCGGTGACATCTGCGCGCTGGTAGGTATTGACGGATTCGAGATTGGAGATACAGTTTGTGATTTCGAAAGTCCGGAAGCACTGCCACCCATCGCAATTGACGAACCGACCATGAGTATGTTGTTTGCTATCAACGATTCTCCTTTCTTCGGTAAGGATGGTAAGTTTGTGACTTCACGCCACATCCACGACCGTCTGATGAAGGAACTCGACAAGAACCTGGCCCTCCGCGTAAGAAAGAGTGAAGAAGACGGTAAATGGATTGTTTCCGGCCGTGGTGTACTCCACCTTTCTGTATTGATTGAAACAATGCGTCGCGAAGGATATGAATTGCAGGTAGGTCAGCCACAGGTTATCTTCAGAGAAATCGACGGTGTGAAATGCGAACCGATTGAAGAGTTGACCATCAACGTACCGGAAGAATATTCCAGCAAAATTATTGATATGGTTACCCGCCGTAAAGGTGAAATGGTAAAGATGGAAAATACAGGCGAACGCATCAATCTTGAATTCAATATGCCTTCACGCGGTATCATCGGTTTGCGTACCAATGTACTGACGGCCTCTGCCGGTGAAGCCATTATGGCACACCGTTTCAAAGAATATCAGCCGCACAAAGGAGAAATTGAACGTCGTACCAATGGTTCTATGATTGCTATGGAAAGCGGAACAGCTTTTGCTTACGCCATCGACAAATTACAGGATCGCGGTAAGTTCTTTATTTTCCCGCAGGACGAAGTCTATGCAGGACAGGTAGTAGGCGAGCACTCTCACGACAACGACTTGGTTATCAACGTAACCAAATCGAAGAAGCTGACGAATATGCGTGCTTCCGGTTCGGATGACAAAGTACGTCTGATTCCGCCTATCCAGTTCTCACTTGAAGAAGCATTGGAATATATTAAGGAAGACGAATATGTAGAAGTTACTCCAAAGGCAATGCGTATGCGTAAAGTGATTTTGGACGAAATCGAACGTAAACGTGCCAACAAGAACTAACCATTCTTTCATTATATTATAATAGAAATCCTGGTGAAACGCAGTGTTTTACCGGGATTTTATTTTTTTCTGTAAGTATCACAAGCATTACTAATACAACAACAATCCTACCACACCCGCCAGACAAATCAACAGGATAGGGTGAAGATTCCATTTCCATGTAACCAAAAAGGCTGCCGCAAAAATACCGATACTTTTATAGTCCATAAAATTTTCTCTATTCATCATAAGCAATGCAGCCGAAGCAATCAAAGCAACCGACATAGGTAGCAGTCCGGACATAGCCGCCTTAATATACTTGTTATCCTTACACTTCGCAAAGAAATAAGAAATGAGCAACACCAGAATAAAAGAAGGTAAACAAACCGCTACCGTAGCTAGCACCGCTCCCCACACGCTTTGCGTTACCGCATACCCTACATAAGTAGCACTATTGATACCAATCGGCCCCGGAGTCATTTGCGAAATCGCCACCACATCCGTAAACTGCTGGGGAGTCAGCCAATGATGAATATCCACTATCTCATGTTGAATAAGGGAAAGCATCGCATATCCACCTCCAAAACCGAACATACCTATTTTAAGATACACCCAAAGTAATTGCAAATATATCATACCTCTTTATTCATTATTTTTTCTTTCAACCACAATGTATATACCAATCCTCCCAGAATTCCTGCCAATACAATATAAATAGGAGACAGTCCAAACTGCCAAATCAAAAGAGTAGCTATGGCAGGAGCAACCAACTGAAGGTATTTCAGTTTCAGAGCTCTTACAGCAGAAATACAAGGAAACAAAATCAACGCTACCACGGCAGGACGTATTCCATTAAAGATGCGAATCATCACTTCATTATCTTGAAACCGTGCAAAAAACATGGCTATCAGCATCATAATAACAAAGGAGGGAAGAATCGTAGCCAAAGCACATACCAAGCTCCCACCCACTTTATACAACTTATATCCTACAAAAATAGAAATATTCACAGCAAACACACCCGGTAGTGACTGCGTCAAGGCAAACATCTCCATGAATTCTTCCTTACTCATCCACTGTTTGGCAACTATCTCCCGTTCAATTAACGGAATCATGGCATAACCGCCACCAATAGTAAACATTCCAATCTTCGCAAACGTCACGAACAATTTCAAATACTCTAATACCATTCCTACTTTCTAATTTTCCGATATTTTCTATTTACTGTCTAATAAGTCCTTTAGTCACATCATATTCAATCCGGTAACTACGCCCTTTCACCGTTTTAAAAGAAAGAGTCTTATCAGCATACTTTATCACACAGTTTCCTCCCGCATTAGAATGAACCACAGCTTCTTTCAGCTGATTATTCTCCCAAACCATATCCACTTCACCTTTGCACAGATACCACTGACAGCCCCACCCTTCCATGCATCCGGCAAAGCAGGCAGCAACTGAATAAAGCCTATATGACTTTGAAGCAACATCTCGGTAATACCGGCTGTTCCGCCAAAGTTTCCGTCAATCTGGAAAGGCGAATGTGTATCCCATAAATTATCCAGCGTGCCGTTCTTCAACAAATTGCCAAACAAGGTATAAGCATGATTACCATCTTGCAAACGCGCCCATTGATTCAACTTCCAGCCCATGCTCCAACCAGTAGCCCCGTCACCACGATGCACCAGTACTACTTTAGCAGCTTTCGCCAGTTCGGGAGTGGTGACCGGAGAAACCGTATGCCCCGGATGCAGTCCGAACAAATGATTCACATGGCGATGCTCGTCTTTCGGATCATCAATATCTACCGACCATTCCATCAACTGACCATACCGCCCTATTTTATAAGGAACGAGATTGGCAAGCACATGCTCCCACTGCTTACGTTCTTTCTTATCTACGCCCAACACTTTGCTCGCCTCGATTGCATCCAGCAAAATCTCACGTACAACGGCATGCACAAAGGTAGCACCCTGATCGATAGGCCCATGCTCCGGCGAAGTAGATGGAGCAGCCGTATATGTTCCATCCGGTTTATGCCACAAATAATCGACAGCAAAGTCCGCACTACTTTTTATCAACTCATAACCCGTTTCTTTCAGGAATGTAAGATCTCTTGTATAATCATAATACTCCCAGATATGAGTAGCCAACCAGGGACCTGCCATAGGATTGAAGTTCCACGACATATCCTGACTTTCCAACGGAGTGGTAAATCCGAATATATTTCCGGAAATGGATGCCGTCCATCCTCTGGCACCAAAATAAGATTTCGCGGTCTTTTCGCCCGGTTTTACCAGCGTACGAATGAAATCGACCAATGGAAGCATACATTCATTTAGGTTAGTGGAGCAGGCCGGCCAATAATTCATCTGAATATTGATATTATTATGATAGTCCACACGCCACGGTCCATCGACATTATTATGCCAGATACCCTGCAAATTCGCCGGCATATTGCCTGGACGGGAACTTGAAATCAACAGATAGCGACCGAATTGAAAATATAATTCTTCCAGATCATAATCCGGCTGTCCTGCCCGGTAGTTTTTCAAGCGCTGGGGAGTCGGCAGATTTCTTCCCTTGATCGCCGGATTCAGATTCAATTTAACCCGATCGAACAAAGCAGCATAATCATTGTAATGCTGACTAAACAAAGCAGTATACCCCTGTGACACTGCGTTATTCATCCATTCCTTGGTTGTTTCTTCCGGATTGACACCCACATACGTCTTCGGATCTTTAAAATCCGGATCAAAGTCAGGTTTATAATCAGTATCAGCCGTAATATAAAACACAACTTCATCCGCACCTTTCACCATCAGTTTTCCATCTGCATTAGACAAGGTTCCGCCTTTTGTCTCCGCCTGAATACGAACGACATATTTCATTCCGTTATTGTCCAGAGATGCGGAATACACCAGTCCTTTATTACTGTCAGAAGCCATATTCCCGGTAGACACCGGATTAGGCGCATAACTGAAAACCAAGTTTTGTTTACCCGGTTGATCCGCACTGAAACGCATCACCATCACATTGGCAGGATAAGAAATGAAATAATTGCGCTGATAAACCACATGATCCTTTTTAAACTGAACAACTGCCATTGCAGAGTCCAAAGAAAGGATACGTTTATAGTCACTCATCCCTATAATATTCAATCCCGTTTCTACATAAAACTCTCCCATGGTAGTAAAACTGCCGAAACGGAAAGGTGTTTCTCCGTCAGCATCATAAGACACCTCACTGTTGAAGTTTTGACGTGTCAGCATTTCAGCCTTTTCCTGATTTCCTTCCGTAAATGCCTTACGTATTTCATCCAAAAGATGAGCCGACTGTTTATTGACATTCCAATAATAGTCCGCCCCTTTCGCTGTATTCGGACCGCCACGCCAAAGCGTTTTTTCGTTAAAGGTAATACGTTCAGCTTCCACCGACCCCATGATATTCGCACCTAAACTACCATTCCCTATCGGTAATGATTGCGATTCCCAAGCGGGATCCGGATTATGACCTGCATTTCCTGCTGTTTCCGGTTTATCACCACCTTTCCACAGATCCGGTCTTCCCCCATACCACACGGCATACCCCTGCAAAGTATTGGGAGTATCAAACCAGATGGAAAGTCCTTTGGTATAATCAGTTTCACCCGCGTAAAGTCCGGAGACAAGAAACAAAGAGCAGATAAGAAAGAAATAGAGTTTCTTCATGGTTGTCGCATTATTATTCAAGATTATTCTCTCGTATATGGTTTGTACAAAAGTAATCAAAATATGCCTTTAATAAAAATAAAATACTGTCTTAATGGACACAATAATAAGGTGAAACTATATCAAACCGGCCAGTAGTTTTTTCACGACCCAATATCCTACCCTAGCCTCCGAAATCCCCTGCAATAGCCGATGATGACAAACAAATGCATCGTCAATAATTTCCGCTTCCATATAATAAAAACAACAGGCAGGATCTTTTTCAAATGCTTTCGCATACTCCAGAATATGAGTTGATATAAGGAAATGGCAACAAGAGAATCTTTTCAATAATTCATTGACTGCAAGAGAAGCCTCAAAAGCATCCTTAGCGTTAGTTCCGCGAAACATTTCATCCAAAACGACCAAACAACGTTTTCCTGTAAGCGCTTTTTGCATCACTTCTTTTATACGAAGAACCTCTGCCATGAAATGGCTTCGCCCGTCACGCAAAGAGTCCGGCAAATTAATAGAAGTATAAATACCTTCGTAAAGAGGACAAACCATTGACTTCACCGGGACAGGCAGTCCACAATGCGCCAGCCAGACAGCCAAAGTCAGTGCTTTTAAAGTGGTTGACTTTCCCGCCATGTTAGAACCCGTAAAAATACTGATATTTCCCCGAGACATCACCCAGCTATTCTCCCGTACATTTTTCACAAAAGGATGAACTACACCCTCAACCGAAAAATCCATTGTTTCCACCACTTTCGGTGTACAACAGAAATTTTTCTCTCTCGCTACCCGGTGAGCTGTCCGACAGACATCCAATAAATACAAAACTGATAATAATTCTTTCAAAGACAACAAACGGGTACATCGAAATAGATAATCGTATTTATCTATCGTATAATTAGATAGCCGCCTTTCTTCGCCAGAAGTCTGTTCCAAGACTTCACCTAATTCACTTCCGGACAAAATATCATTCACCATACGGGCTGACTCCTTCATCAATTGTGGGGCATCCTCATCCAATTCTTTCGCCCACCTCTCCAAACAATGCAGCAAATGTATTACCAATTTCACTCCCCGACAAATAACATAACGGGTTG
This sequence comes from Bacteroides xylanisolvens, assembly GCF_018289135.1. Lineage (NCBI taxonomy): Bacteria > Pseudomonadati > Bacteroidota > Bacteroidia > Bacteroidales > Bacteroidaceae > Bacteroides > Bacteroides xylanisolvens. Next base: position 3,927,932 of record NZ_CP072216.1, on the reverse strand, counting down.
AATCATATCTCAACAGGCGATCTATGACAGTAGCACATGACAGTAAGACGTGTGCTTCCCTGATCTGGTCGCGATAAGCCAGATAATATTCAATAAAATCCAGTTCTTCTTCATTCAAAAGAAGTTCAGGTAAAGCATCCCACGCAACAGCCTCCTGCCTTTTGCGGATCATATCCAAATCACTTAGCGGATACATAACCCAGTTCATCATCAATGATTTTCCTTCTTTCGTCTCTGTTTTAGAAAACAAAGAGAAAAGAAACTGCTCATTGTTTGCAGTCTCCGTTATGCTTAAATCCGCATAGGTCTGTTTGTCTGTATCCAGATACGTCATAGCTGTCTTTAAAAGTAAATAGTCTCGTTTTGACAAATATAGGAAAAAAAACTAAACAGACAGTATTCCTTTTCATAGAAAGACACAGTATAGCAATAAAAAAGGCGGTTCGAAATCGAACCGCCTTCCATATTATATCTGATTCTCCAATTAGAGTTTCGGACCAGCAGCAACCAAAGCCTTACCAGCTTCGTTACCAGTAAATTTAGCGAAGTTCTTGATGAAACGTCCAGCCAAATCTTTAGCTTTTTCTTCCCATTGGCAAGCACATTCGTAAGTGTCGCGTGGGTCAAGGATCTTCGGATCAACACCCGGAAGTTCTGTAGGAACAACAAAGTCGAAGAAAGGAATAACCTTAGTAGGAGCTTTGTCGATAGAACCGTCAAGGATAGCGTCGATAATACCACGAGTATCTTTGATAGAGATACGTTTACCAGAACCATTCCATCCAGTGTTAACCAAGTATGCTTTAGCACCAGTCATCTCCATCTTCTTAACCAGTTCTTCTGCATATTTAGTTGGGTGCAATGACAAGAAAGCAGCACCGAAACAAGCCGAGAATGTCGGAGTCGGTTCAGTGATACCACGTTCCGTACCAGCCAATTTAGCTGTAAATCCAGACAAGAAGTAGTATTGAGCCTGTTCCGGGTTCAGGATAGATACTGGAGGCAATACACCGAACGCATCAGCCGACAAGAAGATAACTTGTTTTGCGTGAGGACCTTTAGAAACCGGTTTAACGATGTTTTCGATGTGATAGATAGGATAAGAAACACGAGTGTTTTCAGTCACGCTCTTGTCAGTGAAATCAATCTTACCGTTAGCGTCAACAGTTACGTTTTCAAGTAAAGCGTCACGTTTGATAGCATTGTAGATATCTGGTTCGCTTTCTTTATCCAAGTTGATAACCTTAGCGTAGCAACCACCTTCGTAGTTGAATACACCTTCGTTATCCCATCCGTGTTCGTCGTCACCGATCAATTTACGTTTCGGGTCAGTAGACAAAGTAGTCTTACCTGTACCAGACAATCCGAAGAAGATAGCAGAGCTAGTTCCTTCCATATCAGTGTTAGCAGAGCAGTGCATAGAAGCGATACCACGAAGCGGGTTCATGTAGTTCATGATAGAGAACATACCTTTCTTCATTTCACCACCGTACCAAGTATTCAGGATTACTTGTTCTTTAGTCTTCAGGTTGAATACTGTAGCAGTTTCAGAGTTCAAGCCCAGTTCTTTGTAGTTGTCAACTTTTGCTTTAGAAGCGTTGAAACATACGAAATCAGGTTCTCCGTAGTTAGCAAGTTCTTCAGCAGTCGGGCGAATGAACATGTTAGTTACGAAATGAGCCTGCCAAGCTACTTCCATGATGAAACGTACTTTCATACGAGTAGCTTCGTTAGCACCACAGAAAGTATCAACAACGAACAAACGTTTGCCGGAAAGTTGTTTTACAGCTTTAGCTTTCAAGTCAGCCCAAGCTTCTTCAGTACATGGTTTGTTATCGTTTTTATATTCTTCGGAAGTCCACCATACAGAATCAGCAGAAGCTTCATTCTTAACGAAGAATTTATCTTTAGGAGAACGACCGGTGTAGATACCTGTCATTACATTCACAGCGCCTAATTCAGTAACTTGACCTTTTTCAAAGCCTTCCAGACTCGGTTTTGTTTCCTCAGCGAACAAAACATCATAAGACGGATTGTGCAAAATCTCAGTCACACCTGTGATGCCGTACTTGCTTAAATCTAAATTTGCCATTTTCTTTGAATTAATTAAAATTGGTATTTTGTTTTCTATCTCTTTTCACCTTAACATGGGGAGCTTTGGATACCCCCTTGTAAATCCGGCTACAAAAGTAATACTTTCTTTGGAAAGGAAGAAGGTATTAGAGAAATTTTTCCCTAATTGAAACTCTTTTATAAATTCCTAACAATATCTGCAAACTGAATATTGCAATTTGAAAGATTATCGTTTACTTTGCAAGCCAGTATGTTATCAATACTATGAAAATGAGATTAAAATTTGATTAAAATATAATATGAAAGTAATTGATTTTGGCCAAACTAATTCGATTCTAAACCAGTACATATCCGAAATTAGAAATGTAGAAGTTCAGAACGACCGCCTGCGTTTCCGCCGTAACATCGAACGGATCGGAGAAATCATGGCTTATGAAATGAGTAAAGAGTTTAAATACTCGGTAAAGAACATCCAGACACCACTGGGAATCGCTCCGGTCAGTACACCGGACAACAATTTAGTAATCAGTACGATCCTGCGTGCTGGTCTGCCTTTCCATCAAGGTTTCCTTAGCTATTTCGACAGGGCGGAGAATGCGTTTGTTTCCGCTTACCGCAAATATAAAGATACGCTAAAATTCGATATACATATAGAATATATCGCTTCTCCCCGCATTGATGACAAAACGCTGATTATCACCGATCCTATGCTGGCAACTGGGGGGAGTATGGAACTTAGTTACCAGGCAATGCTGACGAAAGGACACCCTGCTGAAATTCATGTTGCTTCGATTATCGCCAGCCAAAAGGCTATCGATCATATAAAGAATGTATTTCCGAAAGACAAGACAACAATCTGGTGCGCAGCCATCGATCCCGAACTCAACGAACATTCTTACATTGTTCCGGGACTGGGCGATGCGGGCGATCTTGCCTACGGTGAAAAAGAATAAACGTTTAAAGATTCTTCCGATATTGCTGCGGTGAAACCCCAACCTGCTTCTTAAAGAACGTACCGAAATAAGAAGCATTGGGGAAGCCGAAAGCATTTGAAATCTCCTGAATATCTTTCTGCGTATTTTTAAGCAATGAGATGCTCTTACGAATGATAGCTTTGAATACAAGTTCCTGCACGGTATATCCGCAGATACTTTTAGAAACGGCAGAAAGATATTTAGGAGACAAACACAATTTATCCGCATAAAACTCAACACCCCGTTCCTGCATATAATATTTTTCGATTAACTGGATCAAGTGAATAAAGACTTCGTTTTTGCGTCCTCCCACTTCCCGCCCGTCATTGACGAGTTTGCGATTATAAATAGAGCAGATCCTGTACGTCAATGCAAGTAGAAGTAATTTCTGCTCATAAAGTTTAAATGAATTTTCTTCCGACTGTAACACATTGTCCAATAAGGACATATACTTTACGATCTCTTCTTCCTCACCAGTAGACCAGACACAAGAAGGTTCTTCGGGAGTAAGGCGGGAATACATATACATGGAAACAACCAGATTCCCCATAATATCCCGGATCGGTTCTATCTGATAAATCAAAATCCGTACCTCCATGTCTTCCGACTCTTGCAAAACCTGAAACTCGCCGTCTTCGGGAATAAACAAACTTTCGCCTGCTCCTGCGAAATGCTTTTTCTGATTAAGCGAAAACTGGAAATTACCCTGGCGGCAAATAATCAGCCCCAGTCCTTTCATTTGAAAAGGTTTCTTCAGTGAGGGTGGAAAATTTACAAATATCCCTTCGGAGCTACATATATTTTTCCCACTTAACAAATCGCGTTCAAACTGCAATAAACGATCTTGTCCGCTATCCATCATACTAATATATTAACAGATCATTATCAAAAACGACGCTAAGTTAGCAATTTTCGTTTAGGATAAGGAACAACGAGCACAAATATCATACAAATTAACCCACCATAAATTGTCCATCCCGCCATCTCTTTGAGTGCAGAGAGCGTGGCCTGCACCTGAATACGCCCTTTGGTAGATATAGCAGCCATGTTACGGGCTTCCGTCTCACTCTTTCCCTGATATTTCATACCTTGTACCGTACCAAGGAAGGAAGTGGAAGCATCCGGATTAAGCAGGTCCACATTTTGCGCATAACGGGTTATATAGTGTTGCTGCCGCTCCTGCAAAACATTTGTATAAATTGCTCCGCCGATACTCGGTCCCACAACCATACGCACAGTAAGCATAATACAGATCCAGGTGGAAAGATATTTAAAAGGCATACGTTGATTGGCATAAGCAGCCGTCAGCGCATACAGAATCATCATGCCTGTGGCACGGATGATAACTGCATATTTCAGACGCTCGTAAACTCCTGCTGTCTGCACCTCGAAATACATAAAAACAGCTGATAAAGACAGGAAGAAGAATCCCATCGCAAACAGATACTTAAAATGTAACCCTTTACCTCCCAACACCATAGCAATCACGGCGCCAATAGCATAACCTACCATACACCAATTACCTAATGAAGCATTTTGCAGATTATCGAGATGCATCCCCACTCCTGCAAACACATTGACAAACATAGCACTGGAGTTTATCACCATCAATAATAAGTAAAGTAATGCTCCCATACGTATAGTACGCAGTTTGAACGCATCCAGCAAAACATAAGGCGACCGGCGCGTTACGTCCATATATAGAAAAATTCCCGCAAAAAGAATACTTACAGCTGTCGCCCAACGGATAGATTCGTCATCATACCAGTCGAGTACTTTTCCATAAACCAGCACATACGTGAGACAAGTCAGCGAGATGCAAAATGCAGTGACATTGCCGAACTTACGGAAATTAATAGGAAACCTTCCGGGAAACTTATAATTCGGCATGGTAATAAACAAGAGCAAAATAGAGATCAGGAGAATCCCCATCATAAAGCAATACACATATTTCCACTCATATTCAAAGGACAGCCAAGCCGTCAATGCTGTGCCCGACTGTCCTAGAATCATAAAAAACAGATAAACAGCCGGCTGACTCACACATCTTTCAATGTCCAATTTATTCCAACCGGCAGTATCTTTCGGCTCCAACCCCGGAGTAATATTGCGGGTAGCTTCCATTCCACCCGCATACCAAATGAGTGTGAACAGATTGACCATCATCAGTACCATACGCAAGAAACCCGTCAGAAGACTACAAAGCGCCAACAGAAAAACGCTGTCTGTCTTTGCACAGATATAACTGAATATATACATGAACGCAAACCCGACAATACACATCATCTTCTCCCGCCGCACACACACCAACTGATATAGGAAAGGAGCAAAGGCTGCCATACCAATAGAAGTAACAAAGTTGGCAAACTGGATATGCTCGGATATAATGCCAAGCCCGCTCATCATTTCGGTGCTATTCACCGAATAAACCCCGCCTACCGTAAGAATCGGCAGAAAGAAAAATAACAGAATGATAATACCCAACGGTTTGGGCATCCAGCTATAGAAAGGATAATTTTTGGGATAAGAGGGCATTAATTTTTGATTTATGAATTATGATTTATGAATTATAGGTGCACGGTGGTTAGAGTTTGGCTTTCACTACTACCATCATGCCTGCTGCTAATCGTTCGTTGTCTTCTTTTGATAAATCGGTAAAGTCGATGCGTACGGGGATGCGCTGTTGGATCTTCACAAAGTTGCCTGCGGAGTTATCGGTCGGCACTAATGAATATTTGGAGCCGGTAGCTCCTGATATAGAGGTGACTTTGCCTTTAAACTCTTTATCGCTAATGGCATCTACTGTGACAAATACTTCCTGTCCGATATGCAGGTTCTCGATTTGTGTCTCCTTATAATTGGCAACGATCCATTTCTGGGTATCAGGAAGAATATAGGTGATGGTCTGCCCTGCCGAAATAAACTGTCCTTCCTCTAATGAGCGACGGCCGAGTTTTCCGTCACAAGGAGCTATTACAACCGTATAGGAAAGATTCAACCGGGCCATTTCGAGCGCAGCTGTTGCTCTTTGAATAGCCGCTTCGGTATTCATGCGACGGTAGGACACTTCATCTACACCGGAAAGAGCTGCTTTTTTCTGCCTTTTCGTAGCTTCCAGCTTCTTACGCGTAGCTTCATAATCAGTGACAATCTGTTCAAGTTGGATAGGAGTAGCCGCATTTCGTTTCACGAGGTTCTCATATCGTTTCCGGTCTTTTTCCAGTTTCGCCAAACGTACTTCAATCTCGGCAATAGACGCATCGTAAACAGATGCTGTTGTCTGCGTAGTATTGAGTGTAGCATTGATGACGGTCGCACCGGCTTGCGCATCTTTCAAGGCAGCTTCAGCCTCCATTACGCGAATTTTATATTCACGATCATCCAGTACCAGTAAAGTATCTCCTTTATGTACCTCCTGATGTTCTGTAAAGTAGATTTTGTCAATGTAACCTGAAGCACGTAGATTGATAGGAGACACATATTGTTCTATTTGTGCATCGTTACTAGTCTCCGTCTGGCTATAATTCAAAAAAAGGCAGATCACTTCAATCACTCCCCAAACAATAATAGCCACTCCGAGAAGGCTGATAGCAATCTGCCAGCGACGAAGTTTCTTCATTTTTTTTGCTTTCTCCTGATGAGTAGCGGAAGGAAGGTTATTTTCCATTGTTTCCATATTTATGATTGTTATTTGCGTATTATTTGACTAATGATTCTATTTGTCCGGTCAGTTTAAGCAGCATCAGGTTAGTCACCCGATAGTTATAATGTGCGCTGATATAGTTGTTTTGAGCTTCACTCATCTGCATTTCATCTTGCAGCACTTCCGTCATAGAAGCAATGCCTTCCCGGTAACGGTCGGAAGTGACTGCGTACACATCTTCGGCAAGCAAGTAGTTATCCTTCTGTTTCTTAAAGTTACGCTGATTGTTCATCAGGTCGTTCACAGCATTCAGATATTGAGTTTGCAGATTCTTCCGGGCATCTTCCCATGCCAGTCTTTTGTTCTCTATATCGATCATCGCCTTCTTTATTTTATAGGTTTTATCCAGTCCGTCGAAAATCGGAATACGCAAGGTTAGCCCCACTCCATAGGAACGAAACCATTGATTGGACGGACCGGAGTGGAACCAATGATAACCTTTATCCGTATATGCAGCATATCGCCAGCTGCCTGTCAGACTAAGAGAAGGGATATATCCATTAGCAATGATCTTCTTTTGCCGTTCCGCCAGTTGCACTTGCGATTGTGAGAGTTGAAGTTCATAGATATTTTCCGACAAGCCGGTCAGGGCTACCGTAGTAATGCTATCGGTATTTACCGGTGTCAACGCGATTTCCTTTTCAGCCGGATAATCCATAATGTATTTCAGCATATTCAATTGCTGTTTCATCATTGCTTGTGCATTGTCATATTGCACCTTCAGATTTTCCAAATTGATATTGACTCTTTTCAGATCGACTTCCATAGACATTCCATTATCGAAGAAAGCCTGTGTAATATCTCTCAATTCTTCCAGACGGGTGATATTTGCTTTTATCAGCATGATTTGTTCGGCCGTGACCTGTCCGAGATAATACATCTTACTGATTTGAAGAATAACATCTTCCCTGGCTTTTCCATAAGACAGACGACTGATTTCTTCCATCACTTTAGCTATGGACATAGAAGTATAAAGAGTCTGATTGAAAAGCGGCATCTGCATTTCCAGTCCTGCATTAGCAGAATGTTGCAATGTTTTCGTTATATTATAGGGAACTCCGTAAGATGAACCGTCTGTGACTGACACCGGAGGATCAAAATTGTTATTATAACCGGCTATCGCATTAATTTGCGGCAGCAGCTTCGAACGGTTTTCAGATACGCCATATTTACTTTTTTGTATTTCTTTACGTTTCCCTTCTAACGACAAGTTATTGTCAATACCAATGCGGAGACAATCCTCTAATGTCAGAATCTCTACCTCCTGTGTGTTCCCACGTAACACGAACAAGAAAAAAAAGGAAAAAATGAATAGTAGTCTTTTCATAACATAATGCTCTATTATTGGCTACAAATTTAGTAGCTTACAGCATAATAAGACTATCCACAAACTATTTGTTTATATTCATATTTTCCTTTTTCAATGAACAAACAATAAACAACTACTCTCATAAAACATCACACTTAATATGTTTCTATGAACAGTGTTTGTTTTTCGTATTTTTTTAGTGAATGTAAAATAAGGGCGGCGCTCTTTGTGAGGAGGAGTGCCGCCCTTATTTTATAACCTTACCATACATTATGAAGGTTAATGACTATTACATTTCGCTTAAGACTTCTTCGCAATCTTGTTCCGCTGCGTCCACGCAAGAACCATAACTCCGATCAACAACAAAGTCAGTGCCGCATAAGCAATACTTTCTGTAACCTGTATGCTTTGTGGATCAAACCACATTTCGATGGTATGTTCCCCTGCCGGTACATTTATCGCACGCAAGATATAATCTGCACGGGCAATATCGACGAGCTGACCGTCAATAGTCGCCTGCCATCCCGGATAATATATTTCGGAGAAGACAACAACTCCGTCTTTAGGAGTGGAAGCCTTGTAGACCAAACGATTCGGCTCGTAACTAGTCAACTGGATGGTAGATAGAGAATCTTTATATCCTTCTGTCACACCTTTCAATTGTTCTTTAAACTTCACATCCACTACGGCTGTTTCCGTTGGAAGAATATCATTCAAAGCGTCGATTTCTTCATTTGCATTATTTACATACTGCACCTTATCTACGAACCATGCATTGCCGTATGCATAAGGATTTACCACAGGAACAGCCTGCCCTTGCTCGCCGGCAGGGAAAATGAAGTATTTTGTATTCAGCATATTCAGTACACGGAATTTGGAAGCGTCTACACTGTCCATCTGTCCGCCGGCAGTAGCCACCGCCTGATAGGTTTCCTGCATTTCGGGCATGATATGATGATCGATCATTTCCTGATAGCGACGGAGCTTCGCTGCATGATAACCACCGACACTCTTATGCCAGTATGCCGTGTTGTTTTCATTAAACGTATTACCGGGGAAGCCTATAAAGTTCAACACACGATAATTTAAAGTAGTATCCTGAAGGATCATCTCATCCGTCTGTGTTTTAACAAACGCTTCTGTCTGTTTGGATTTCGGCACAAACTGTTCGTCATTCAAATAGCGTTTATTAATGCTCCACATATCTATCAAACATAAAAGCGCAATACCAGCCAATGTGAAAGAAGCTTTCAACTTCCGCTGTTGATATAAGAATAAAAACAGGCAACCAATCATTATAATAAAGAAACTACGCCATGCGTCCGAAGCAATAATAGCTTCACGCATTTCAGTCAGGTTTGCCACAAACGGAGCCAAATGTTCGGCTGGAAGTGCTTGTTTCAAAGCAGCCATCTCTTGTGTCGTAATAAAACCGGAGAAGAAAGCACCCGGAGCAACAGCTAAAATCAACGCAACACCAGCAGTCAGTACCAAAGTGGCAATCACCCCTCCACGGTTCTCTTTCAACTTCAGCGTATCCGGTTTGCTCAAAATCTCTTTCAAAGCAAAAATCGCCAACAAAGGAATGGTAAATTCAGCAATCACCAGAATGGAAGATACAGCACGGAACTTATTGTACATCGGGACGTAATCGATAAAGAAGTCCGTCAATCCCATGAAATTCTTTCCCCATGAAAGCAGAATCGAGAAGATAGTAGCTCCTAGCAATGCCCATTTCAGAGGACCTTTCACTATGAAACAACCCAATACGAACAGGAACATCACAAATGCCCCGACATATACAGGACCGGCTGTCCACGGTTGCTCACCGAAATATTGCGGCAACTGCGAATAAATACCACTATACATTGGATTGGCCTTTGCCATAGCAACTTCGCTTTGCGACATCGTAGACCCTGATCCTCCTCCTTTTACGTTCGGAACCAGCAACGTCAATGTCTCGCCGATACCATAACTCCAGTTGGTTATGTAGTCACGGTCCAACCCGCTACTTGCCTGGCTGGCCGCAGCGCCCTCCTGCTTCAATTCGCTCTTGCCGCGCATCGTCTCCTTACTATATTCATAAGTATGATACAGATTGGAGATATTGATGCAAACTCCTACCACGGCAGCCAATACCAAAATTGCGCTGGCCTTGAAGAAATGGGGCAGTTCTTTCTTTTTATAAGCATCTTCAAAGTACGCTCCCACGAAGAACAGGATCACAAACATGAAATAATAGCTCATCTGAATGTGATTCGACTGAATCTGAAGGGCGATGAACAGTGCTGTAATAATTCCACCCAACAAGTATTTCTTCCGGTAAGCCAGAACGACACCCGCAATCGTAGGTGGAATATAAGCCAACGTCACAAACTTCCAAATGTGCCCTGCCGGTATCAGAATGAAGAAATAGGAAGAAAATGCCCATATCACTCCGCCCAATCCTGCCAGCCAGGCTGATATTCCGAAGGCCCGCAAAAGGATATAGAATCCGAGCATCATAATAAAAGTCAGCACTACATAATCCGGGAGAAAGAGGCGATAAACCTTCTCCACCCCTTTCAGGGACGTTGTCGAGTCGTAACTCGGAGACATCTGATAGGTAGGCATACCTCCAAAAATCGAATTCGTCCAGCGCGTACGTTCTCCGGTACGTTCGAGATACTCTTTCGATTCTTGTCCCGCGCCGACTCCGGCAGCCGTGTCATGCTGAAACAAGATACGACCTTCAATATCAGCCGGGAAAAAATAGGCGAAAGAAAGAATGATAAAAGCCAGAATAGCTATTAAGTCGGGAAGAAACTTTTTCATTTACAATGACACGATTTACTATTTACGATTGAAGTTTGAATATAAAATAAATTACGATCTGACAATCCAATATTTACAATTGATAACGGTAGAATACCGATCTCCCACATTTATCAATCGTAAATAGTAAATCGTCAAATCGTAAATCTAATTAGTATCTATAATGATCTGCTTTATAAGGTCCGTCCACTGACACACCAATATAGGCAGCCTGTTCAGGAGTCAACTTAGTCAGTTTCACGCCGATCTTTTCAAGATGCAGGCGGGCAACTTCTTCGTCCAGATGCTTCGGCAAGCGATATACATTGATATCATATTTCTTGTTGAACAGTTCTATCTGCGCCAATGTCTGATTAGTAAATGAATTACTCATCACAAATGACGGATGACCGGTTGCACATCCCAGATTTACCAAACGACCGTCAGCAAGCAGAATGATGCTGTGACCATCCGGGAAATAATAACGGTCTACTTGTGGTTTGATGTTCACACATTTGATACCCGGATAATGTTTCAAGGCATCTACCTGAATTTCATTATCGAAATGACCGATGTTGCAAACGATAGACTGATCTTTCATTTTCTCCATGTGGTCGATACGGATAATATCGATATTACCTGTAGTAGTCACAAAAATATTGCCTTCCATGCAAGCTTCTTCCATAGTCACCACTTCAAAGCCTTCCATGGCAGCCTGCAATGCACAGATCGGATCTACTTCCGTCACGAGTACCCGCGCTCCGTAAGAACGCATAGAATGAGAACAGCCTTTACCCACATCACCATAACCACATACTACCACCACTTTTCCGGCAATCATCACATCCGTTGCACGCTTGATACCGTCAGCCAGCGATTCGCGGCAGCCATACAGGTTGTCAAACTTAGATTTTGTGACCGAATCATTCACATTGAATGCCGGGAACAACAGTTTGCCTTCTTCCTGCATCTGATACAAACGGTGTACGCCTGTCGTAGTTTCTTCAGACACGCCACGCATTTCTTCCGCTACACGATGCCAGCGAGTACTGTCTTCCGCCAACACTTTCTTCAAGATTGCATTCAGTTCTATTTCGTCCTCTGCATGTACTTCTTTATCCAATACGGCAGCATTATTCTCTGCATCATAACCTACGTGAATCATCATCGTAGCGTCACCGCCATCATCTACAATCACATTCGGTCCTTTACCACCTGCAAAGCTCAATGCTTGCAATGTACACCACCAATAATCAGCAAGAGTCTCCCCCTTCCATGCAAACACAGGCACACCCGTAGCAGCAATTGCAGCCGCCGCATGATCCTGCGTTGAATATATATTACAAGAGCACCAACGTACTTCAGCTCCTAAAGCCACTAACGTTTCAATCAGCACAGCCGTCTGAATGGTCATGTGCAACGATCCCATAATGCGGGCACCTTTTAACGGTTTGGATTCTCCATACTTTTCGCGAAGAGCCATCAGGCCGGGCATTTCTTTTTCTGCCAAATCGATTTCCTTGCGTCCGAAATCAGCAAGCGTAATATCTGCCACCTTATAGGGCAGAGTAGAGAATAATTCTGTAGACATATTGTAAATCATTTATATATAATGGATGCAAAGATAGAACATTCTGATTAGTAGGGCAAAAGCTATCCGTTTTTTTTATATTATAATAACTTGGGAGGCAATCCGCGTCTCGGAATATTGTCTTATATTTGCAACAGATAAAACAAATTCTACAATATTCTAATGAATAACAATAAATCTTCTATGAGACATTACGAGGGCAAAACGAAGGAGGAACTTTTAGAAATAATCGAACAATTAGAAGAGAAGATAAATTTTCTTTCCTCTCATCTTTCGCCTCCTTCCCAAGAACGTTTTCGCGATAAATACAGCACCCGGATATTGGATGCCCTCCCCGATATGCTCACCGTCTTCGACCATGATGCCAATATTATAGAGCTTGCTTCTTCGCCGGCAACCAACCACGTAGAAGGTATCAATGCCAATAATATCACCACCACTAACGTAAAAGATATTCTGCCGGAAGAAGCTTATGAGAGTGTCCGCAAGAATATGGATAAAGTGATCCTCACGGGAGAAAGTTCCACAGCCAGACATGACCTGATGTTGGACGGTGTTTTACATCACTACGAAAACCGCATCTTTCCTTTGGATAATGAATATCTGTTGTGTATGTGCCGTGATATATCCCAACAATGGGAGGCAGAACAGACGAACGCGCAACAACAGAAAGAGCTGAAGGCCGCCAGAGTCAAGGCAGAAGAGTCGGACCGGCTGAAGTCTGCTTTTCTTGCAAACATGAGCCATGAAATACGCACTCCGCTCAATGCGATTGTCGGATTCTCCAAACTAATCACTTTCGCAACATCTACGGAAGAGAAGAATCAATATGCGGAAATCATCGAACGGAATTCGGAAATGTTACTGAATCTATTCAACGATATTCTGGATTTGGCCTCACTGGAGGCCGACTCTTTAAAATTCAACATCTGTCCGATCAAGTTAACAGATATCTGTCTGCAACTGGAGCAACAATTTTGCCATAAGACGCAAAACGGAGTCAAACTTATTTTAGATGATGTAGATGCGGACATGTATGCCTCCGGTGACTGGAATCGTATTATACAAATTATAAGTAACTTGCTTAGTAACGCCACGAAGTTTACCCCCAAAGGAGAAATCCATTTCGGGTATCGGGAAAAAGAGGATTTTGTAGAGTTCTACGTGAAAGATAGCGGCATCGGTATTCCGGCAGAAAGAGTTGCCACTATTTTCCGCCGCTTTGGAAAGGTCAACGATTTTGTTCAGGGAACCGGATTGGGGCTGACTCTTTGCAGAATGTTAGTAGAAAAAATGGGAGGACGTATCTGGCTGCGCTCCCAGGAGGGGCAGGGAAGCAGGTTCTATTTCACTCTCCCTTTGATTCGCCAATAAATGTGTCAGTCGAGGTTACAAATACCTGTATCCGAGGATGACACTTATATGACTATTTACAATTAGATACAGAAAACGCGGCCTGTCGATGACAAAGCCGCGTTTTCTGTATTATCTATATTTGAAAAATATTTCTTTATTTCTTAGCAACCGGGGCACTAAGCATTTCTTTGTATTTCACCGGATCATTCAGTATTTTCATCGCTTCCTTCAAACCGTCATCATCCTTCAACTGCTGGATGATATTACCACGTTGATAATAGTAACGTTTGATAATTTCAGTAGCAATCATTTTCTTTATGTCGGTAGAGAAATAATCCAAGTCACGGTCGAGATTATGGTTCAACTTCTTCTCTAGCGCTTTGAATTCCTCTGAAGCGTCATCCATATATCCTTCAAACTCGGCAGCTTCTTTCAACGTTTTCAGAATTTTCTCACTCTGTTGGTCATACTTGAAGTCGGCTTTCTTCACCAATGCTTTAAAATCGTTATAATCAGCATCTGTCACCTCAAACTTCTCCGGAGCAACGATAGTGGGATGTTTCAAACAATACTGCGTTGCATAATCGAAGATCAGATTATCACGTACCAAATAGAAAAGGATATTCGGTAATTTCTCTTGTTTGATCGTAATATCCGGCATTACACCACCTCCGTCACGGACTTCACGTCCGGCAGCTGTATAGAATACCTTAGTTAAACTGTCGGGAATAGTGCCGACACTTCCGTCTTCATTACGATGCTTGTAATCAATAGCCTGCACGCAACGGCCACTCGGGATATAATATTTGGAGGTAGTCACTTTCATCGTTCCGCCATAAGGTAAAGAACGGGGAACCTGTACCAGTCCTTTTCCAAAAGTACGGTTACCAACGATCACAGCACGGTCGAGATCCTGCAAAGAACCTGATAAGATTTCAGAAGCAGAAGCCGTTCCGCTATTTACCAGTACGGCAATCGGAATATCCAAATCCAACGGTTCACGCAACGTTTTATAAATGTTACTGGCCTGTTTGATTTTTCCTTTGGTCGTCACAATCACTTTTCCACGCGGCAAGAAATAATTCGCAATTTCTACTGCTTCATCCAACAATCCACCGCCATTACTACGAAGGTCTATCACCAATGAAGTGGCTCCCTGTTTCTTCAAATCCAAAAACGCTTTCTTAAATTCTTTGGAAGGATTGCCGGAAAAAGTACTAAGGCCGATGTAACCTATATTGTTATCCAATACGGCAGTATAAGGTATTGCCGGATTCTGAATAGACTCACGCACAATTGTGAACTCCATCGGCGTACGTCCGCCTTTCACATTCGGACGCTCAATCTTCAACTTAAAGCTGGTCCCTGCCTGCCCACGCAACATCTGGCTGACTTCCGCATTATTCTTACCGGCAAGGTCTTGGCCGTCAATCTCCATCAGGATATCTCCCGCTTTCAGTCCGGCTTTGGCAGCAGGTGTTCCCTCGAAAGGTTCAGAAATCATCGAACGCTTTAGTTTCGTATTATAAGCAATGTAAGAACCTATACCACCGAATGATCCTTTAATCATCTGTTCCAACTCACTCTGATCTTCTTCCGGATAATATTCCGTATAAGGATCCAAGGTGTAAAGCATATTATCGATTCCTTCCCGAATCGTTTTATTCGGATCGATGGTATCTACATAGAACATATCCAGTTCTTTCACAATCGCGTTAAATATATCCAGATTCTTTGCAATCTGGAAATTACGGTCGTCTCCGCTCTTGAAACTAAAGAAAGCAACTGTGGCTATCACCGCTACTGCAACAATAGCTATTCGCCTGTTCAGCAATTTTTTCATACCTCTTTTTAATCTAAATGAGTCGTAAAAGTAGCTTAATCCTTTGTTATTCTGCCAGAATCCTGTTAATATTTAACTTAATTTCATCCCAGCGTTCCTGTGGCATCGTTGTTCCGATTACCTGAATAACATTTCCCGAGAGAATAGAACCTATTTTTGCACATTTATCCAACGAGTATCCACAGGTCAATCCATATAAGAATCCGGAAGCGAAATAGTCACCTGCACCAGTAGTATCCACCACTTTCTGAACCGGAATGGCCGAAACCTTTATTTCCTCTGTTCCTTTGCGGATATAAGAACCGCTTGCTCCGACTTTTACAATAGCAATACTGCATTTCTTGGCAATCACTCCCAAAGCTTCCTCCGGCTCCTTGCCGGTAAAGGCCTTCGCTTCTTCTTCGTTTGCAAAAACGATGTCGACATATTTGTTTATTAATAAAGAGAAAAACTCCAGATCATTGGCCACAATATTATAACTAGCCATATCCAGACAAATCTGCAAACCTGCTTCCTTAGCCAGTTCAATGGCATGAAGAATCATTTCATGATCCTGAACGAGGTAGCCTTCTATAAATAGGTACGCGTAACCTTTAAACATATCCAGCGTCAGTTCTTCCGCTCTCAAAGAAGCGGCTGCTCCCAGATAGGTTCCGAAAGTGCGCTCCCCATCCGGTGAAATAAAAGTGGATGCCACACCGGAAGGTAGTCGGTCCGAGGTCAATAATTTGTCTTCAATCTTATTTTTCTGCAGATTTTCACGAAAAAATTCTCCATAATTATCATTTCCCACTTTTCCGATAAATCCTGTTCCAGCACCCAAACAAGCCAGTCCGAGGATGGCATTTCCTGCCGATCCGCCTGTTGCCAAGTGGGTTTTCATCTGTGAAAATTTTATGTTAATCTGCTGTAACTTAGCGTCATCGATGAGCTGCATGCTTCCTTTGGGTAAACCCATTTCATCCAAAAGAGTATCATCCTTCAGGGTTGCGAGTACGTCTACCAGGGCGTTGCCCAATCCTATTATTTTGTCCATTCCTAATATTTTTTTTGCAAAGATATTGCATATTTCAAAAAAACCTAGTACTTTTGCATCGCAATTGAGAAAAACATTCTTCCTTAGCTCAGTCGGTTAGAGCATCTGACTGTTAATCAGAGGGTCCTTGGTTCAAGTCCAAGAGGAAGAGCAAAGTTGAAAATCTTGATTGCAAACATTCTTCCTTAGCTCAGTCGGTTAGAGCATCTGACTGTTAATCAGAGGGTCCTTGGTTCAAGTCCAAGAGGAAGAGCGAAAAAAGAGGTAAATCAGAAGATTTATCTCTTTTTTTATTTTTCGGATCCAATGTTTTTCGGATCATAACGCCTCAGTCTGAAACCTTGGGGGATTGCGTTAAAATTCTTATTTTTGCATCATGAAAACATCCTCTTCCCAAACGATTGATCCTGTTGCTTCTTTAAGCTTGTTCTTGCCTTCAGGAATCCTTGATTACTTTACCCTAGTCAATCATGTTTCTCAGGATACTTGCTTTATTCTTTATTTAGAGGAGAAAGCCACTATTCCTGCTGAGTACTCTGATCTCCATCTTCACTCAAAAGGTTTCCTCCCTGAGATTGAAGTTCAGGACTTCCCTATCCGTGGTAAAGCCGTTTATTTACGTATCAAGCGTCGTCGCTGGGAAGATCCATCCACTGGGCAGACATATAGTCGTGACTGGAGTTTGGTAGCCACCGGTACTCGCATAACCGCTGAGTTCGGTGCTTTTTTAAAAGAATTACTTAGATAATCACGCCGTTAGCTGCCAAAGTGTAGCTGAGCATTACTGTATGGATGGCAAACAGCTTCAAAGCCAATATAAAGACCACCTGAGTGACTTCCAGAATTGGGATCAGAGAGCACATGCCCAAGAGTATATCCTTTATCCAAAGAATATGGGTTATCACCTATGTATTGACGAAACGGCTTTAAGTAAGGGAGATCTTTATACCATCTTAATAAATAGAGATAAGCGAGGTAGGAAAGGTTCTATTATAGCTGTAATTCAGGGCACTAAAACCGATGATATCATTGCGGTACTTACAAAGATGCCACAGGAGCTGCGTAATCAGGTCAAAGAAATTACACTGGATATGGCCGGGAGCATGCAAAAGATTGCCAAAACGTGCTTTCCACGTGCCATGCAGGTGATTGATAGGTTTCATGTACAAAAACTTGTATACGAAGCTGTACAAGAGTTGCGCATTACATATAGATGGCAAGTGATAAAAGAGGAGAATAAAGCTATGAAAGCGGCAAAAGAGAAGGGGGAAGTATATAAAGCAGAAGAACTCGAAAACGGAGATACACTCAGGCAATTATTGGCCAGAAGCAGATATTTATTATTTAAATCACCTGATAAATGGACCAAGAGTCAGAAAATCAGGGCAGAATTACTTTTCAAGCAGTTTGAAGATATTAAGCACGTATATTACTACTCATTGGAGTTGGGAAAGATCTTTTCCACAAACTATGACAAGGATGTAGCAAGAGCAAAGCTGGCACTATGGTATAATAAGATTGAAGAATATGGATACGATACATTCACAACAGTAGCAAACTCTATTGAGAATCATTATGAAAGGATTCTGAACTTCTTTGTGAACAGGAGTACAAATGCAGCAGCGGAAGCATTTAATGCTAAAATCAAAGCATTTAGGGCATCATTTAGAGGAGTAGTGGATATGAGCTTCTTCCTTTTTAGGCTAGCAAAGGTATATGCATGAAGGGAATTGACTAAACTTAATCCCCCAAGAATTACAACTGAGCCATCATAACGGAAACAGTGGGCTCAGTCTGAAACCTTGGGGGATTGCGTTAAAATTCTTATTTTTGCATCATGAAAACATCCTCTTCCCAAACGATTGATCCTGTTGCTTCTTTAAGCTTGTTCTTGCCTTCAGGAATCCTTGATTACTTTACCCTAGTCAATCATGTTTCTCAGGATACTTGCTTTATTCTTTATTTAGAGGAGAAAGCCACTATTCCTTCTGAGTACTCAGATCTACATCTTCACTCAAAAGGTTTCCTCCCTGAGATTGAAGTTCAGGACTTCCCTATCCGTGGTAAAGCCGTTTATTTACGTATCAAGCGTCGTCGCTGGGAAGATCCCTCCACTGGGCAGACATATAGTCGTGACTGGAGTTTGGTAGCCACCGGTACTCGCATAACCGCTGAGTTCGGTGCTTTTTTAAAAGAATTACTTAGATAATCACGCCGTTAGCTGCCAAAGTGTAGCAGAGCATTACTGTATGGATGGCAAACAGCTTCAAAGCCAATATAAAGATCACCTGAGTGACTTCCAGAATTGGGATCAGAGAGCACATGCCCAAGAGTATATCCTTTATCCAAAGAATATGGGTTATCGCCTATGTATTGACGAAACGGCTTTGAGCAAGGGAGATCTTTATACCATCTTAATAAATAGAGATAAGCGAGGTAGGAAAGGTTCTATTATAGCTGTAATTCAGGGCACTAAAGCCGATGATATCATTGCGGTACTTACAAAGATGCCACAGGAGCTGCGTAATCAAGTCAAAGAAATTACACTGGATATGGCCGGGAGCATGCAAAAGATTGCGAAAACGTGCTTTCCACGTGCCATGCAGGTGATTGATAGGTTTCATGTACAAAAACTTGTATACGAAGCGGTACAAGAGTTGCGTATTACATATAGATGGCAAGTGATAAAAGAGGAGAATAAAGCCATAAAGGCGGCAAAAGAGAAGGGGGAAGTACATAAAGCAGAAGAACTCGAAAACGGAGATACACTCAGGCAATTATTAGCCAGAAGCAGATATTTATTATTTAAATCACCTGATAAATGGACCAAGAGCCAGAAAATCAGGGCAGAATTACTTTTCAAGCAGTTTGAAGATATTAAGCACGTATATTACTACTCATTGGAGTTGGGAAAGATCTTTTCCACAAACTATGACAAGGATGTAGCAAGAGCAAAGCTGGCACTATGGTATAATAAGATTGAAGAATATGGATACGATACATTCACAACAGTGGCAAACTCTATTGAGAACCATTATGAAAGGATTTTGAACTTCTTTGTGAACAGGAGTACAAATGCAGCAGCGGAAGCATTTAATGCTAAAATCAAAGCATTTAGGGCATCATTTAGAGGAGTAGTGGATATGAGCTTCTTCCTTTTTAGGCTAGCAAAGGTATATGCATGAAGGGAATTGACAAAAATTAATCCCCCAAGTTTTCAGACTGAGCCCCGAAATTCGGGTATGATGGATTTGCACGCGTCATCGACGAAAGAATCGTTACTGAAATGATTAGCTGTTATCCGAATGTTACTGATCCGGAGTGTGCTTGTTGTTGGAAATTCACATTAAGGTAGTAATTCAAATTCTCCATAAGCCACTTTGGTGCCTCTGTTGAATGATTTGTAGATACGGTATTTCCCTGGATGGTTGGGGGATTCTGATGTATAGAGTTTAATTGTTTGTTGGTGACTCGGGTGCTCCGGTGGGAAAATCCACAGTATATCATTAACGACAGGATCGGTCGGCAATGTTTCCCATTGCCGTTTACTTTTGTTATAGTAAGCAAGGCTGTATTTTTCTCCGCACTCATATTCATAGTGAGAGTGGTTGGTGATGGTTATTTTTACTTCTGTAGTTGATAGCGGATAATGATCGTGTTCTGTTTCTATAGAAAGCGAAGCGGGACTTATGTTCTCTCCAGTCGGAATGTCACGGGGAATAGGTCGCAATGTGACGGAGTTCGTTTGCGATGACTGGTTGGTTTTCTTAGGTAACACTGTATAAAGCCCTTGTTCGTCTTTTATTATCTCATATTTTCCCGATTCCAGCCACGTATTCCAATCCTTAAAAAGGTCGGTGATAAATAGGTATAAATCTTCGGAAATATATATTTCTGTACCTGACTTTAAGTCGCATGCCAACTGACCATTTACGACAGACAGATGTTTCTGGGCTCTTTGTAAGGCTTTCAAATAGACAACCTGATTAAATGCGTAATCTTTATTGAAACCTCGTCCCGTGAATAAATCTATTGCAGCATACGACATCGTCCCTCTTGTCTTCAGGAAAGTAGTGTCGGTTATAGACGTCTTGTAGCTATTAGCTTCTTCCCACATCTTTCTTTTTTCCTGTTCTCTGAATTTCTGTACAATCTCGCTCACTTTATCTTGTTCGCTTGTTTCTCTGTGAGATTTTAGGCTGTCATTATCTTGTAATTCGTCATAAAGAGGTAAAGCAAAAAAAGTGTTATTGTCCTTTTCAAACTGTTCTATGATACATGGGATAATTTTCTTACCCATAGCTTTTAGCTCTTTGAATTGGGGTAAAATGGTGTAAGCACGGGTACTTGAACTTAATTGTGCTTTGGGATTGTTGTGTATTTCTTTTTCCCAGGCATTAAATAAACTGTCAAATTTGGCTATATCCTCTGTTGTCAAAATATCACTTTTTTCTGTATTCTGTTTAATACATCCTGTAGTGATAAAGATAAATGGCAGAATAAAGAAAAGTGTTCTCATCGTTTTAATTATTAATCGGTTTTGTAATAGGTTTGCATAAGGGTATGTCAAGCTTTTGATCTGTTTCCTGCAAATATAGAAATAATATTTTTAAACCGATAAACTGGATGCTGCTGTTTTTTTACCGGATAAGAAAACGTTTATTCGTTTTTCGATGTGATACTAGCTGCCCTTTGATAAATAATGTGAAAAAACAGTTTTAGCCTCATTATCGAATTAACTTTCACCCATTTGTGAGGTCTAACATACATAACTTATTTAATATGAGAATTAAAATGATGAGAAAGCAAATTTTAAGTTTGGCAGTTGCGTTATTGATTGGCTCAACTGTATGTATGGCTCAAAATCGTCAGAATGGAAAGGCTGATAGAGAGAAACGTATGGAACAGATTGTTGCCGATCTGGGCTTGAATGAAAAGCAGGCCAAAGATTTCAAAGCTGCAATGAAAGAAATGAGACCTGCGAAAAATAAATCGAATGAAAGGCCTACGCGGGAAGAAATGCAAAAGAAAAGGCAGGAAATAGATGCTAAAATAAAAAGCATTCTGACCGATGAACAATATAAGAAATACCAGGATATGCGTAAGAAGGATAACGCGAAGAAAAAGAAAAAAGCAAAATAAGTACTATTCGTTTAATCTAAACCTGTCAAACGGAGAATCGTAAAAGATAATCTGTTATGACGCTATACTTATTTTCGGTTCTTTCATAAATAATTTATTTAATCTACATGACCATTTTCGTTCTATTAAAGTTGAATGCAGGCTCCATTTAAATGAGTCTATTTTTCAATTTAAGTAGAACGAAAATTTGTTAGACGATGTTTCGTCTTATATCTATATTCCCTCCACTAAAGCTTTTTCATGCTTTTATCTTTCAATCTTTCACCTTCTGCTGAAACTCCCTGTCTATGGTAGTTGTACGTTGGTGATAGATGTAAAATGATCTGTCACTGATCTGCCATCTTTCACCGTATCTCATTTTATTGCAAATTTATCCTCTGTATCGGCGCATCTCTTGAGTAGCGGTGCTATGCGGACGCCGGACGTTGACAACCGATTTTTGAAGAATATGTTTCAGAAATGACTGCTGGCTCACTCGGTTCTGGTCAAATTCATCCATATTGATGAGTGCGAACCTATTTAGCGACAGTTCGGCATCCCGTTTATTGCTGAAATATGCCGTTATATCTGGTTAACTGTATACCGTTGATTGTTTTTCCAAATATATAATCTTCTCTTTATTGGAATCTTCTTATGTACTATCTCTTGCATTGGCTATTAATAGAAAACTTCCTTTCTTTCTTATGCAAAGTTTCTTTCGTCTAATAGAGAAGTTCCTTTTGGCTGTTTGTAATCTATAAATGAAAGCTTTGATTATATAAATGCAAGTTCTGTTTTTATAAACGAAAGTTTCATTTATAAAAACAGAACTTGCATTTATAGTTTGAATCAGGTGAAGAATAAGTTATCTAGTCGTCCCTTAAAAAGTACTCATCTGCGGGATATTGCAAGAAAACAGTGTCCCGCAGATTTTTTCAACAAGTAGCCAAAGAACCCTCATGGCTCTTTTGAAGTTGTACGCTGCTGCGGCTAAGAGCAGATTGACAACATCCCCGAACACACCTTTATAAAAGTTGCGTCCTAAACGAAAGTCTGATTTCAAATGCCCGATAGTCGGCTCTATTCCTGCACGCTTGCAGAATAGCTTATGTTTCTTCTTGCGTGTGTAATAACTGTCTTTCCTGTTTGGAACATCGGGTATCAGTATCCCGGTGCCGCCCACCTCTTTCTTTCCTCTGTACCCCCTGTCCCCGGCCAACTTCCTGATCTTCTTTCCGGTAATGCGTTCCACCTGCCTGAGGGATTCTTCAATGGTATGCCCGTCATATTCATTCCGGAAAGACTTGGCACCCAGTATGACACCGGTAATTGAGCGGACGATTGAAACCTTGTTGCCGAACTCGTATTTCTTATGTTCTTTCCCCTTGCTGATACACTGCACCTCCGGTTCATGCAGGGAATAGATTTTCCCGGGAGAATTGCGCTTCTGTGAAAGCACCCGCTCAAAGAGGTCGAGCAGGGAGTCGTAGCCGTGGTTTTCTTTCAGGTTGCGCCTCAGTTCCCTGACAAGCCTTCCCGCAATGGTGCGCAGCCGCTTGTCCGCTTTCAGGGCCTTGCCACGGTTCTTGGGGTGGTTACGGAAACGCTGGTCACGGTAGATCTTCTTGAGGACAAAGGTATAGCTCTGGCGCAAAGGAAGCCCTAAGGATTTTACGACAGACAACACTTTGCGGACTATCTTTTTATGCAACTTCGCATCCGTGGGATAAGTCACGTTCTTTTCCTGTACCGTGGAATCGATGAAGGCCGTGCAGTGATGGTCCGGGCCGTCGTCCTCCTGATTGACGCGGATACTTTCTGACAGAATCAGTTCCATGCCATTTTCTCCGACACGCTTACGGAAGTGTACCAGTTCGCTTGCATTGCAGGGATAGGAAGGCGTGAATTCCAACATACCGCAAAAGTACTGGTAATAAGCATTCTCGCTCCATTGTTCAACAACCGATTCATCGGACAGGTTACGCACGTGCTTAAGAATCAGAAGTCCGCACATCAGGCGGATGGGTTTGGCCGGACGACCGTTGACGGCACAGTATAGCGGGGAGAAAGCTTCTTCAAAACGGCGCCAGTCTATCTTATTGGCAAGCAGGTATAAGGGATGCCTGGGATTCAGCTGGTCTGTCAAAGAGCTGAACAAGGAGGGCTGAGGGGTGGTCTTGTTTATCATAATAATCTGCAAGTTTTCAACCATAAAGATACAAAAACTTGCAGATATATCAAAGCAATTTATATATTAATATGTTGATTATTAGGCGTAAAAGCACATTCTAAGGGGCGACTATCTATTAGTGAAAAGGAAGTTTATATGAACTTATCTATTAATAGTTCAGGAAAGAAATAGCTGTTCCTTTGAATGTGATAAGTGGTGAAAGATGAAAGATTGGGTGATTAGCAAAGATTTATTCTAGTGTGCTTTGAAAGACATATATTCAAGGACTATTGTTGACAGGAATGGGCAGGTCGCCTGATATGAGGATTAATTCATAAATTTTATCGAAAAGAAGAGAAAAGAATAAAATAAACAAGGGGCGTCGTAACAACCTATCCATAAAAAGACTATATTTATTGCAGCGAGAGAGCACTTTAAGTAATGCTTAAGAGGAAAAACGAAAAGTAGTATATATACTATATATTTTCTATTATTAATTACTTAAACACATTTTTTATGGAAGCCAAGAAATCAAAAAAGGCTGCAATTGAGAATCAACGGGGTTCTTGGTTGTTGATGGGTTTGGTTGTTGCGCTAGCCTTCATGTTCGTTTCGTTCGAATGGACACAACATGATGTCAGAGTTGCAGCACTATCACCAGATGATGAATCCATCTTTGTAACAGAGCTAGTTCCGATCACATTCCTTGAAGAGAAACTGGAACCGCCTCCTCCTCCCGAAACTAAGGTAACAGAATTGTTCGAAATAGTGGAAAACAATATGGAGGTGACGGATAACGTTTCTACAGTGTCAGAGGATATGAATGCAGTTCATGACGTTATTTGGATACCACCAGTGGTAGAAACAGAAACGGTAGTTGAAGACATTATTCACGTAAGTGTTGAAGTCATGCCGGAGTTTCCTGGAGGTACAGCTGCTTTAATGAAATATTTAGGTAGCAATATCAAATATCCGACGATTTCGCAAGAAACTGGTTCACAAGGAAAAGTCATTGTTCAGTTTGTAGTAGATAGAGACGGAACGATTTCTAATCCTGAAGTGGTGCGAGGGGTTGATCCTTATTTGGATAAAGAAGCTATCCGCGTGATAAGTTCTATGCCGAAATGGACTCCCGGAGTGCAAAATGGTAAGAAAGTTCGAGTGAAATATACTGTGCCTGTGTCATTCAGACTGCAGTAGTAACTTGGAATAAATGAATAAGGGTTGGTTCCTGCAAAGAACCAACCCTTTTTCAATAAAAAAATATATCTTTGTCGGGAGAATAAAAATACGAATGATTGTTTTATGAATCTTCTACTCTGTATAAAAAGACCTTTTATCTGGCTTTCCCGCTTCCGTCATCGTTGCGGATATGGTGTCCATTCCCCATTTGCTTTCAGTCTCATTACCGATGTAATTTATGAGAAGATGCCTTACTATGCTTATTCTTCCTTGAAAGAAGAACAAAAAAAGATGGTAAGAGAGTGTGGGTGGACCAAAGGTTCTCAAAAGGTAAACCGTTTTTTGTTCCGGTTGGTAAATAGAGTGCAGCCTGATACGATTATTGAGGTTGGGCGTCCTTCCTCGACAGCCCTGTACTTACAGTCTGCTAAACCATCGGCTTCTTATCTCTTTGCTTCCGATTTGTCGGAACTGTTTCTGGATGCGGATACTTCAGTCGATTTTCTGTATCTGAACGATTACCAAAATCCGGACTTATTGGAAGAAGTATTTCGGGTTTGCGTACACCGTACTACCCTTAAAAGTGTATTTGTAGTCCATGGTATCTGCTATTCCAAAGAGATGAAAGTGCTTTGGAAAAAGTGGCAGGCTGACGAAAGGGTCGGAATAACTTTCGACCTGTATGATGTCGGTTTGCTATTTTTTGATAAAACGAAGATAAAACAGCAGTATATCATCAACTTCTAAGAACCTTTGTACGTTTACCATCTATAATAGTAAAAAAGAAAGTTATGAAAAAGAGCCTTGTATATACAAAGACCGGAGACAAAGGAACTACCAGTCTTGTCGGCGGAAGTCGCGTTCCAAAGACTCATATCCGCCTGGAAGCTTACGGAACGGTGGATGAATTAAATTCTCACCTGGGATGGCTGCACACTTATCTGCAGGAGGAGTCCGACCGGGATTTTATCTTGAGTATTCAACATAAGTTATTCGCCATCGGTTCACACCTGGCCACCGACCAGGAGAAAATGCAACTGAAACCCGCCAGTATCATTACCCCCGAACATGTGGAAAGTATCGAGCGGGAGATTGATAAGCTGGACGAGCAATTACCCGAACTTTGTGCTTTCATCATTCCCGGCGGAAGTCGTGGAGCAGCCGTTTGCCATGTTTGCCGCACGATTTGCCGGAGAGCTGAAAGACGCATTCTGGCTTTGTCCGAAACTTGTACAATTTCTCCCGAAGTATTAGCTTTTGTCAACAGATTATCAGATTATTTGTTTGTATTATCCCGAAAAATTAATTTTGATGAACAAAATAATGAAATATTTTGGGATAATAGTTGGAAATGATAGATTTTATTATACTTTTGCCGAAAAATAGAAAACGAGACAAATTTAGTATTCATTTTAAATACTCAAGATTATGTATTGGACATTGGAATTAGCATCAAAACTTGAAGATGCTCCCTGGCCGGCAACCAAGGATGAATTGATTGATTATGCCATGCGTTCGGGTGCTCCTCTTGAAGTTATTGAGAACCTCCAAGAGATGGAAGATGAGGGCGAAATCTATGAGAGTATCGAAGATATTTGGCCGGATTATCCTAGTAAGGAGGATTTCTTCTTCAATGAGGAGGAGTACTAACATCCACAGATAAGCTAAATAGTTAAATATCAGTGCGATAAACAATAGAAATTTGTTTGTCGCACTGGTGTTTTATACTCTTTGATGGTGTAGTTTATTTGTCTAAAGTTCCATATCTTTGTTTCTCCTCAAGAATATTGGTAAAAGGAATTCTAAGACTTGGTAAGTCTTTTCTCCTTTTTTATTGCAAATTCCTTGTCGGCTATCGCTGCATACTGTTTCTTTGAAAGGAAACCCGCCATTGATGTGAGGTTTATCAATGACGGGCAACTGACTATTTTTTCCACATTTCAGGTATTCCTTCATAAGTCACATATACTCCTTTTTCCATGGGGAGAGGAGCGAGTTTTTCCAGAACGTTTTTCCATGACTCTTCTGGAGGTAAGCCAAGGCGTTCTCTCCATTTTGGGTTTAAACTGAAATTCTTTATTCATACAACTGTAGTTTCTCATTAATTGGAAACTATACAGTTGTAAATAATGGAAGAATGAAGCACCGGGGGCATTAGAGAACCCTATATATTGCTTCCGCTATCTTCTTCATGCCTTCGTCGTCGGGATGTGCGATGATGAAATCCTTGGTTACAGTATATGGCTTTCCGTGTATGTCATAAAGAGTGTCTCCGACTTTCGGACGTGAATCATACAAGCGGTCTATCCAGTCAATCGGAATGAAAGTGAGTCCATGCATATGCGCAGCGTTGATGATGGCACGTTCTTTTTCCTCATCCTTCCAGAAACAACCGGTGATGACTACTTTGTCTGCTTTCCGCTTGCAATATTCCACCAATCGGAGGATACCTGATTTGAATGCTTCCTTATCTTGTACGTTTTCTCCCAAGCGGATAACAATCACATCCTTGTCCGTAACATGAGTGCCAATCAGCGAGTCGATATTGCAATTCAGGTTACGTTCCCAATAAGCGATGTTCAGCGGGGTAACCACTGTGCCGGGACGGTTTTGCGAGAGCATCTTCTCCAATTGATGGCAATAGTCGTTTTCTTCTTTGGATGCTGCCATGCCCCATTCGGAGAACCATTCGATGTCCGCTTTATATTCGTGGCGGGTGATAGAGTTGCCTAAGCAAAGAACACGTAACGGAGGGCGTTGTTCTATCCGGTTGTCGGAAAATGAGGGAGTTACTTCTTCCAGATAAAGCACGCGGCTGGCATATTCGTTTTGTTTCGAAGGTTCCACTCTGTGGGTAGAGGGAATTTCCAGTCCGTTGTCATTCAGATATGCACCGCTGAAACTTTTACCTTCAAATTTCAAAGGTTCAGTGTCGATGCGGTTCAGCTCATGCACCTTATAATATTTGTCTGGAGCAAGTCCTGCCATCTTCACCCGTGGCAAGTGCCGGTTGCAGAAATGTTCCGTTTTCCACCAGTAGAATACGGCTTTGTCCTTTTCTGGCGATACATACATCAGCGAAGCTGCGCCCTGTTTGTCATACGGAGAAAGTAAACGGTAAATATCTCCGAACTGTACGACGGGACGTATCGTCTTGTATTCGGCAATAGCGTTTCTGCACAATGCCTTTTCCTCTTCCGTCATATTCTTGGGCTGTATTTCCATACCTAATCGTCCGCTCATCGCTACATCAATACGGAACTTCAACGGAACGGAACGCGATGTCTGATGGTTGGGGCTTGCGCTGATATGCGCCCCCATGCCGATGGCGGGGAAGAAATAGGAAGTGCCCCATTGGATGTAGATACGCTGAAGTGCATCCGTATTGTCGCTTGTCCAGAATTCGTCGAAGTAGGGCAGTACACCGTAGTTGACACGTCCGCCGCCGCTGGCGCAAGCTTGTATCGTCAGTTGCGGATAGCTGGCGCGAATGCGTCGGCACACGTTCTCAAAACCCCGGTGGTATTCGATGTTCAGGTGGCTTTGATTGTCTTTGGTCAGGTATTGCGAACCTTGGGTGATGATGGACATATTGGCGTCCCACTTGATATAATCAATGTCGGGATAGGAATTCATCAGTTCGTCCACCGTCTGTACGATAAAATCCTGCACTTGCGGGTTGGAGAGGTCGAGCACGACTTGTGTGCCGCCGCGGGCGCATACCACTTCCCGTTCGGGTGCCTTGATAATCCATTCGGGGTGCTTTTCGTACAGTTCGCTTTTGGTATTAGCCATTTCCGGTTCCAGCCAGATGCCGAACCGTATGCCGTGTTTCCGGGCGTTGTCAAGTAATGATTGCAGTCCGCCGGGGAGTTTGGTCTTGTCTACGGTCCAGTCGCCTAAGGCATAAGAGTCGTTTTTGCGCGGATATTTGTCGCCGAACCAACCGTCGTCCATTACAAACAGTTCGCCTCCCATGGCAGCGATATCACCCATCATCTGGTCCATGCCCTGTTCGTTGATGTCGAAATAGACGCCTTCCCAACTGTTCAGCAGAATTTTGCGGGGAGTGTTCCCGTTGGCGAGTTTATGCAGGCGTGCCCATTGGTGGAATTTCCGGCTGCATCCGCTCATCCCTTCATCGCTGTAGGTTAGTGCCAATGCGGGGGTGCGGAACACTTCTTCTTTTTTCAGGTTGTACCAGGAGTTTTCTTCGTTGATGCCGGCGAGGAAATGGTGCCAGTCGTCTTCTTGCGTGTCAATACGCAGTTTGTAGTTGCCGCTGTAGCAAAGCGCTGCGCCGATGACGCGTCCCGTGTTCTCCTGCGGTTTGCCGTCGAGCGAGAACATCACTTCTGCATGTGCCGATTGGGAGTTGCGTACCCCGTCCGTGTTTTTGATGACTTTCATACCCGGTTGCAACGCTTCCTGGCAGAGTTGTCCTTCGTTTGCCCAGGCACCGGAAAGATGTGACAGCCAGACATTGCCGCGGCGGACAGGCAAGTAGGCAGAAGCAAACTGCTGAAGTTGGACAGGCTTCTTCTCTTCGTGACGGATTTCAGTCCATGTCTCGATGACATCTGCATCCTGCCATGCTTTGTAGCAGATGTTGACGAAGAAAGGATACACTTTGTCTTTCAGTTCTATCACCGTCAAAGTGGCATTTTCTTTTGTAAGGCGTGTTTCTTTTACGCCTATGACTGCCATTTGAAGTGTCAGGTTGCCGTCGGCATGGCGGACAGACAATGCCGTTTCGCATGGATACCCCATTCCATAGACGGGATAAGCATTTCTTCTGCGTGCTGTTTCACAAATGCTTCGGATATCCGCATCGGAGGTGCGTGAGCCGTAATACAGTTGTTCCGGTGTACCGCCGTTTGGTACCGAGAGAAGCAACTGTGTATGGGGAGTGGATATGGTGACATTTTGCGCCGACAGAAGTGTAGACAACAGCCAGACGGAAATTAGGAAAAACAGATTCCTTTTGTTAATAATTATCATAATAGCAAATTACGTGTTTTCTATGTTTACTAATGGAAACTTTTTGTATAAAGTGGATTCTCACATGAAGGCCAATCAAGAAAGCGACCTTCATTATCATTGAATTTTTCAAGTCCGTCTTCTCCAATTCTCGTCATTATAAGTTGCAACAAGTCACATAGATGGCCTTTTTGTTCTTTCAAATAATCCAAGTTGCCTTGATAAAGATACCAGTCTCTCTGAATCAATATCCACCAAAGAGAATACGTACACATTGTCATCCATTGGGGAAGTGGTGTAGAGTCACGGATCAAGTCGAGGCTTTTGGGGATCACTTCATTATACCCAAAAACCGTATTGACTGTCATCACTTCGGGATGCAAGTCTCTAATCCAAACCAAGCGGTCACGTTTTATCCCATCCCAGATATAATCTTGCATATTCAAATGCACCGTATAAGCTCCAGTTTGCCATATCTGATTCAAGCGTTCGTCATTACATCGGAACGAACCTTTGTAAGGGATATCTTGAAAAATAGAAATAGCCCGTATCTCTTTGAGGTGCAATTCTGCAGAATCGTCCAAAAGGTCAATCCGGGCAAACCGGAAACCGGAATTCCCGACTTCCAAGCCCCCAAGCCAAGGTACACTAATAACAAAATCACGCATAGCATGATCGTTTGTCGCTCCATTCACTTCGTCTATGTCACACATAGCTTCGCTTACCGACTCTCCTAAGCGAACACGAATAGTAACAGGAGCATGTGAGGCTGGCATACCGGTGACAATTTGTAAGCCGCCTTGCAATTCCTTTCCGAAATCGAAAAGAATAGCAGGATGTTGCTGCCCGGTACTCGAAAGTTTACAGAGTTCATTATTCACAAGATTTGCTTGTCCATGCCCTGATCGGAGTAAATATTCTGCTCCTTGTATTAGTTGACTCTCCTGTTGCCAAACAATGCGTATCGGAGAAAGATACTCCCGTACATGGCTATCACGTTGTTGAGCAGATGATGTGACAACATGGAATAGAAAAATAGGAATGAGTACTATTATCTGACATTTTTTATACAGCATCAATTTTTCCATTATTTAGTAATTCGCATTTTTAGGGCTTGTAATCATATTCACCATTTATTACCCGTTTTACGGCATTCAAGTAACCATAACCATGCTTCATATCGGGCAAGAGATAACTTCCTTCCACCCATTCATTCCACGAGTTGATTGTAATCAGTTTGGGGCGGTCGGGGCGTTGGTCTACATATTCTTTCGTCTTCTGCAAGAAAGCAGCAAAACTTTCTGGCGAGTCATTGTAATGAACCACTTCTTTGGCTGTTTTATTCGGGAAACGCGGGGTGTCATCCCATCCTATTGATGCATTTGGGAAGAATGGCACACCCAATGAATCCAGTTTCGCTGTCCATTGATCGCGACGTTGCATGGCTTTTGTACCCCATGCCAGATAATCTTCTTCGTATGGCCATCCCCAATTGTATTTTGTCACACTGTTTACTTCTGCCTTTACAACAAGTTCTATAAACTTGTCGGTGGGAGACCCGTCACCGATGAGTTGCAAGTGCAAATCAGGGAATCCTGCCTTTTTCACTTCGCTACGGAAATAATCCATAGCCTTCTTCACACCGTCTGCATTACCGAAACTTTCCAACAGTTCATGAAAACCAAATATGGAAAATACCGGACAATTGTCTATCTTGTAATAGTTGGGCTTGTGAAAGTATTGGCGTATCACTCGTTCTACAATGATTTTAAAGTTGGCCCAGTCTACCACACCGGTCCACAGACGCGAGTTGTTGTCCTTGTAACGGTGTACATTCCAATAGTTGTGTGCCACGTTATGGTTGGCCCACATCAGGTAAAACTTCATTTTTTTATTATTCTTGGCTTTCAGAAATCCATTGTTTACGGTGCTTTCTAAAAAAGGCTGTCCGTTGAACCAGTACCAATCGAAGATAAACGTATTGATGCCGTGAGCGGTTGCCACGTCAATCCATTTCTCCATCACCTGCGTGTCATCGTCCATTTCGTATCCCCACAAAGGAACCTTTGGCTGATAGTGTCCTTCGAAACGGGGATTACCTTTTTTGATAATTTCCCATTCGCCTGTACCTTCACTCCACAGTGTGTCGCGTCCCATCGGATCATTGTGACACGACGGCCAAATATAAGCTGCCACATCATATTCATCTTGTTCTTTCAACTGTCCGCTTCTTTGGGGTGTAGAGACACAGGAGCAGATTGTTGTGATAGCAACCATTAAAAGAAGAGTAAGTAAACTCCATAAATAAGTCAGTGTTCTTAAATAATGCATATCTTTTTTTATTTTAAATAGTGAATAATTTAATCTGTTCATTAAAGTAGAAGGTACACCTTGATTTCATTTAAAGGTAACGTCGCGCTGATTTCTTCCGAGTTGCAGAACTTTCCTCATAACAAAATCATAGTGTCGGCAACAATATCTTCGGCTTGTACTATGTCATGAGTGCAAGCTCGTGCGATTATAATAAGTACTCCCTACAATACAACTTTTATCAGGTGTTACTTTATTCTGCTTGGAAACTTTTAGTTTGTACATCACGGGAGTTCGGCCCTACCATAACATCAAATTCTCCGGGTTCGTAAACATAGTGTAATTCGGAATTATAGAATTTCAAGTCATCTTTCGTAATAACAAACTTAACATCACGACTTTCCCCGCTTTTCAGGAAAATGCGTTCAAAACCTTTCAACTCTTTCATTGGACGGGCGACCTCCGCGTAAATATCACGAAGGTACAGTTGTACCGTTTCATAACCATCATAGTTTCCTTTGTTGGTTACAGTGACAGATACAGTCAACTCACCATTCTTAGGCAAGGTTTCCGAGCTAATTTGCAATCCACCATAAACAAAGTCCGTATAACTCAAACCATATCCAAACGGATACAGAGGTTCATTACTCTCATCCAGATAATTGCCGGCATAACGGTTGAACACATGATTGTCGGGATCAGGACGACCTGTATTCAAATGATTGTAGAATAGCGGCAGCTGTCCCACTGAACGTGGGAAGGTAGTTGTCAGTTTGCCGCTTGGAGTGACTTTGCCAAACAATACATCGGCAACCGCGTCTCCTGTTTCGCTACCGCCAAACCAGACATTCAATATGGAATGAACATTCGCATCCTCCCAATTCAAGACCAGAGGACGTCCTGTGAACAGAAGAAGTACGACAGGTTTGCCCGTTTTCACTAAAGCCTTCAATAAATCTTGTTGTGTATCGGGTATCTCGAGGCCGGTGCGTGAAGCCGATTCACCGCTCATTTCCGCACATTCACCCAAAGCGGCAACAATGACGTCTGAACGGGAAGCCACGCGTAAAGCCTCGTCCAACAGTTGTCGGTTATCTCTACGTTCCAGCGGGCGAATACCCGTAGCAGCTTTTTCTGTTTCCGTATCATAATATATGTTGCTGCCTTTTGCATATAGAATTTCAGCCTTGTCACCCGCTGCCGCACGGATTCCTTCCAACAATGTTCTGTGGCGGGACGGTGTACATGTCATGCTCCACATACCGCACATATTATTACGTGCGTCCGCCATCGGACCGATCAGGGCAATCCTGCCTTTTTGCTCAAGTGGAAGCAGCTTGTTGTCATTCTTTAATAGAACAAATGTTTCAGCCGCAATCGCACGTGCTGCAGAACGGTGTTCAGGCGTATAAAGTTTTTCTTTGGCACGCAGGGCATCGCAATATTTATACGGATTGGAGAACAGTCCCAGTTTATATTTGGCTTCCAATACACGGCGACAAGCCGTATTAATCTGCTTTTCCGTTATCTTCTTTTCTTTCAGGGATTCCTCCAATGTATTGAGAAACCCGCATGAAACCATATCCATATCCGTTCCTGCCTGTAAAGCGCGAATGGAGGCTTCCTTCAGAGGGGCGACACCATGGGAGGACATTTCGGCTATCGAATTGTAATCTGTTACCAATAGTCCTCCGAAGCCCCATTCATTCCGGAGCAGGTCGGTCAGTAACCATTTGTTGGCTGTGGCGGGAATACCGTCAACGATATTAAAAGAGCTCATGACACTGCCTGCACCGGCGTCAACGGCAGCTTTATAAGGAGCCAGATATTCGTTATACATACGTAGTCGGCTCATATCCACTGTATTGTAATCACGTCCCGATTCGGACGCCCCATAAAGTGCGAAATGTTTCACACAGGCAAGAATCTCATCGTTGCCTTGCATATTGTTTCCCTGATAACCACGCACATACGCTTTTGCCATTAAAGAACCCAGGTAAGGATCTTCTCCACTTCCTTCTGCGATACGTCCCCAACGGGCGTCACGACAAATATCGACCATCGGGCTGAATGTCCAGTTAATACCGTCTGCGCTGGCCTCAATAGCGGAGATACGTGCCATACGTTCGACGGCCAGCGTATCCCAACTACAGGAAAGTGCCAATGGGATCGGGAAAATAGTTTCGTAGCCGTGGATAACGTCTGCACCTACAAGTAGAGGTATTTTCAATCGGCTTTCTTCTACCGCAAGGTGCTGTAGGACATTGATTTTCTGAATGCCCTTGACATTGAAGAAGCCGCCTATTTCCTGTTTGCGAATCATATCGCTAAGTTCACCGTTCATCACCGAACCTGTCACGAGATCACCGCCCGAAGGCAGGTTCAGTTGTCCGAGTTTCTCACGGAGAGTCATCCGGTCCATTAAGTCGGTAATGAAACGGTCCATTTCCCTATCTTTCCCTCCCCCGGATGGTGAGCAGGCAAAGAGAGTAAGCCCGCAAAGGGCGCAAGATATAAGATTTCTTATCTTCATTTTTCTTGTTATTGGGTTATTTATACTTGTTGTCCGATTTTTCTTTCCACACCACTACTCCCGCAGGTTCAAGGCGTGCACTGCCAATCAGTACTTCTGCCTCATCGGGAATGACTATTTCCTGAATGTCCGACGTATAATTCAAGGCGATGTAAAAACCGTCACGCCATTCCTTCACCACTCCGTACGGTAAATCTTCAGTCGGTACGCCGGCTTCCGTATATACACGACGTACTACTTCTTTCTCCAATTTGCCGTCATCGGTATCCGTTCCGATATAGGTGACCGTTCCTTTACCCAGCCTACGGTGTATCACGGAAGCAGCTCCCTTATAAAACTGGTCCGCATACACAGCCCACACATCTGTTCCGGCAGCTGGGGTTAGTACGTCCGCCCAATTGTTCCAGGCGTATTCCTCACTGCCGAAATCTACTTTTCCGTAGAGACTGTGAGGCAGATGGTCATAGTACAAGCTGTTTATTCCGGCCAGTTGATGAATAGGAGCCGCTAAAGGAGCCTCCCACAATTTGGCGTCACGGTCTTTCTGACCGGTACGGTAGGTCAGAATCAGATGTCCTCCATTCTTCACGTATTCAGTCCAACGTTCTACCAAATTGTTATCAAGCAACTGATAAGCCGGCGCAATCAGGAAAGGATAACCCGAAAAATCCTCCTTCTCCGAGATCACATCGACGGGAGCGGCAAAGGACTTCAACAGGTTGTAATACTTATGTATGTGCGGCATCGTCCACCACTGGTCTGTCTGACGCTGGAACTCCATTTCCCAATAGTTGTTCATATCGAAAAGCAGTCCAATGCGTCGGGAAGCCAGCTGTTTGGGCATACGGCTTTTCTTATCGTAGGCGGCACGAAGCTTTTTCATCTCCTGCGTAATACGTACATATTCTTCACCGCCCGGAGAAAGAGTCACCCCATCGGTCATTATCATGCCGTAATGGTATTGCTCACTGCCTTTCAGAGGTTGACGGAAACGGTAATTGCACACAAACTTCCCACCACCTGCAAAAACGTGATACACCCACATACGCACAGCGCCGGGTAAGGGTTGAGGGTTATACACTCCCCAGTTTACTTGACCGGGCTGTAGTTCCATCACTCCGAATGTTTTGCCGACGCGGTTACGAAACTGGTCATTTGAAAATCCGAGATCTTCGGGAATCCCCATCCGGAAACCTTGGCTACCTATTCCCTGATTATGTCCAGTCACCAGATAGCGGGTGTAGGTCAGGAAGTCCGTATGATCGATCCGTACCGGATCAACCGGATTGAAAACAGGAATCAGGTTGGTAGTGATCCATTGGTCTTTGTGGATATGCCGCCGGAGGATGTCTGCCTGCATATTAACAAAGCCCGCCAATTCGTCCGCCATGAAACGGTTCAGGTCGAGCATGGCATGAGGATTGGGCTTTTCAGGTACTTCCTGCTGGTTGGGAAGGCGAATCTGCTCGAAGTTCTGATAGGTTTCACTCCAGAAAGAGGTACCCCAGGTATCATTCAGTTTGTCAATAGTACCGTATTTCTTCTGTAACCAGACACGGAATTTGGCTTGTGCATTTTCACTGTAATCCACTACTCCGTAGTGTCCCGGCTCATTGTCAATCTGCCAGCCGATAACAGCAGGATGATTGCCATAACGCATTGCCAGACAGGAAACAATGTTTTCTACATAACGACGGTATCGGTCGCTACTCCAGGAAGCATGCTGACGTCTCCCATGCTGAATGGAAATGCCATTATCCCGCTGAATCAATATATCGGGGTACTTTTTTGACAGCCAGACGGGAGGTGTGGGAGTAGGAGTACACATAATTACCTTCAGACCATATTTATCTGCTAAAGAGACGGCACGATCCAGCCACTCAAAATCATACTTTCCTTCTTCCGGTTCTATCATGGCCCAGGCAAACTCCGCAAAATGGGTGAACTTGATCCCCATCTCCGACATTTTCTTCAAATCACGTTCCCATTGGGAGGAATCCCATTGCTCGGGGTAATAGTAAGATCCTAGAGCAAACAACTCTTCCGGAGGAAAAGATTTATCGACCGGAGATTGAGCAAAGGATACCAATGAAAACAATAAAGCTAAGACTAATAAGGACTTTTTCATGGATATTATTTTAAGTTTCATCGCTATAATAAATAACTGGTTAGCGCAATGGGCTGGCTTTTATTCCGCCGGAGGTCATTTTTACAGGTTTGATAGTACCGTTTTTATTAAAATACATTCGGTCAATGCAAGTAATGCGGTAGTTCCCATCGGTTTCACCCAAAGGGCGGCGATGATAGACAATATACCATTCATCCTTTCCCGGACCTTTGATAATGGAATGATGTCCGGCACCATTAGCTATTTTAGTGTCCTGCTCCAGAATCTTTCCGACTCTTTTGAACGGACCAAAAGGCGAATCCGCAATGGCATACGCTACACAATAATCGGGGCCTGTCCAGTCGCCTTCTGACCACATGAAATAATATTTGCCATTGTGTTTAAGCATAAAAGGTCCTTCTATATAATTTTCCGGAGTCACTTCTTTATAAGTTGTTCCGTCTTCAAAAGGTACGATACTGATTAGATCAGATCCCATCTTCACCATATTGCAATGTCCCCAACCGCCGTAATACATATAATACTGACCGTCATCGTCCTTGAAAACAAACTGGTCAATAGGTTGCGCTCCGTTCACGATCTTGCCAATCAGCGGCTTTCCGAGCGCATCCTTGAAAGGACCTTCCGGACGATCGGCTACAGCCACACCTATACCTCCCACTTCACTCTCATGATATATGTTGTTTGCTCCAAAATAGAAATAATATTTCCCATTTGCTTCTATCACGGCAGGTGCCCATAAAGCATTCCTTAACCAGCTGATATTTTCGACAGAAAGGACTTTCGGGTGTTTTCTCCAGTGTACCAAATCTGGGGAAGAAAAGGCATCCATGTACAATTGTTGTTCGAAAGGAGCTGAATAAGTCGGATAAATCCAGTATTTATCACCGAAAACGACTCCTTCGGGATCTGCATACCAACCGTCAAAAACCGGATTAGTACTTGTCTGTTTTTTGCCCGTATTTGTTTGAGCAAATAAGGTTACTGAACAGCAACACATAATCATGAAAAAGAATACTATTTTGGAATTCATGTCTATAAATATTAAAGTTATGCCACAAAAATGATGAAAAATCAATGAAATAAAGGTTGATTATTTGCCAATAAATAGCGAGAATCAACCAAATTGCCGGAAAAATAATTATTTCATATATTGCTGCTTGTAAAGGGCTGTTTTGATTTGTTTTTTCACTTTCTTTGTTTGCAGGTTCAACACTTTTGTTATATATTGCCGTCCCATTTTCGTTGTATCTGTCTTGAATTTCTTAATTGGTCATTTAACAGGCTATTATTTATATATATTATAAGTATTACTATGCGAATTTTATTGTATTTTCTCCTTATTCTTTTAGTGGGTTGCTCATCCGGTCAGAATAAAAAAACACATGAGCGGGTAGACCTCGATTCCGTACCTGTTTATACGAATCCGCTTTTGTCAAGAGGAGGAGACCCATGGGCGGTATTCCATAACGGAATATATTATTATACCCAAAGTATGAGCGACCGCATCACTTTATGGGCAACAGATGATATAACCCGGTTGGCGGAAGCATCCCAGAAAGATGTGTGGGTACCTCAAAATTCGTCAAACGCATTTCATCTTTGGGGACCTGAAATACATTACATTAATAATAAATGGTATATTTATTGTTGTGCGGATGATGGAAATATTGATAATCGTCAGATTTATGTGCTTGAGAATGAGTCTGCTGACCCGATGAAAGGGGAATTTGTCATGAAGGGAAGAATATCAACTGATGAAGATAATAATTGGGCAATTCATGCCAGTACTTTTGAACATGGAGGAAAGCGTTATTTAATCTGGTGTGGATGGCAGAAACGTAGAGTTTATCAGGAAAATCAATGTATTTATATTGCCGAAATGGAGAACCCATGGACACTGGCTTCTGACCGTATTTTGATTTCCGAACCAGAATATGAATGGGAATGTCAGTGGATCAGTATAGATGGTAATAAAACTGCCTATCCGATTCGTGTCAATGAAGCACCGCAATTCTTCTATTCTTTGAAGAAAGATAAGTTATTGATTTATTATTCGGCAAGTGGTAATTGGACTCCTTACTACTGTGTAGGACTGCTGACTGCCGATACTGACAGCGATCTGCTGAATCCGGCTTCTTGGAAAAAGGCACCGGAGCCTGTGTTTAAGCAAGCACCGGAAAATCATGTATATGGACCCGGTAGTATCTGTTTTATTCCTTCACCTGACGGTAAGGAATGGTATATGCTTTATCACGCCCGCAAGAGTTTGTATGATATGCTTGTTTTGGATAGCCGGACGCCGCGTATGCAGAAAATAGAGTGGGATAAGGAAGGAATCCCTGTTTTAGGAATTCCGCAGAAAGAAGGATTC
The DNA here is from genome assembly GCF_018289135.1 of Bacteroides xylanisolvens. NCBI lineage: Bacteria > Pseudomonadati > Bacteroidota > Bacteroidia > Bacteroidales > Bacteroidaceae > Bacteroides > Bacteroides xylanisolvens. The sequence continues at coordinate 3,888,456 of NZ_CP072216.1, read as the reverse complement.
CCGCTTCGCAAACCGTCAGGCACTCCTGAACGCAAATGAAAATAGGGGGCGTACTTTTTGCAATACGCCCGTTTTATTCAAAAAGAGCCCGTTTCTTTCTTTTCTTATTCAAATGGTCTTCTTTTTCACGAAAAGAAAAATTCTCATCTTTTATTGAATGTTTTTTTTCCTTTTTTTTAGTGCGTATTACTTATGTTTGCAACGTAATCTATTAAATAAATCAACTAATGTAAAACGCGCAATGAGAAATGAAAATCTATTGTCCTTTCTTCTTATAAAGAGAAGAATTTTAAAATTACTGGCTATAAAATATGCATACAGTTTAATTGTTTTATGCGGAATTAGTTTTATGGCATGTTCAGATGATGATCCCGTAAAAAAGAATCCTTATCTGCAAACGAGCACCCGTGCTATGCTGAAAGAGGTAGTGGAAGTGGTGTTTAACAATATCGATAGTAATACTGACATTACTGTCGACTTTGGTGACGGAACGGTCAAGGAAGGGAAAGCTGCTACGCCTATCACTCATGCTTATACACAAAGTGGTGACTACACGATGTTAGTGACAGCGGGTGAGCGCGTAGTACAGAAAAGGATCCGTATTTACGACCTATTGGCGCTGACAGAAGCCATGAAGCAATTCAGGGATGCAGATAACAAAATGGTATGGGCTATGACGCATCGCTCTCATACAACAGACAAGACTATTCCCGAAAATTCGGTATCTGCTGTAGAAGCTGCCATCAATGCAGGAGCGGATGTGATTGAATGTGACACTCATCTCACAAGCGATGGAGTAGTTATGGTGTGCCATGACCAGACAATCAATGCTACGACTAACGGCACAGGGGATATTACGAAAATGACTTATGCTGAAATTCAGCAATATAATCTGTTGGACCGGAATGGAAGGGTGACCGATGAGAAGATGCCCACATTGGAAGAGTTTCTGAAAGCAGGGCGTGGAAAAATATATTTCAATCTGGATTATTCTCCACGTACAGCCTCTACCCAAGAAGTGATGAATGTTGTCAAGGAACTGGATATGATGGAACAAGTCTTTTTCTATTGTAACAGTAGCCAGAAAGCAGAAGAAGTGTTGTCTATTTCTAAAAAGGCACACGTGTACACATGGGCACAAAGCGCTTACAAACCTCTGGTTGGGCTTCCGGGCAATTACTTCGTGCAATATTCTTATGCTCCCGACGGGCAAAGTACTCCTATAGGAACTGCCGTCAGTGAGGGAATGATTCCTACAGTCAATATGCTTCATGTATTATCCGGATTGATACCTGAATATGATATAAATACGACTTATCTGGATGAGCTTCTTCAGATTTATCCTGAAGTACGTATGATACAGACAGATGCACCGGAAGTATTAATCTCCGCTTTACAAGCAAGAGGATTGCGTTAACTTTATCATCTAACATAAAATCATTTATTTATGAAGAATATTCATTTCAAAACGTGTACCTGTCTGTTAGGTATACTGCTGATACTGTTTTCCGGTATACAGGTAAAGGGAGCTTCTTTGGAAGTTCAGCAGGAAAGTAAGGTGTCAGGTACGGTGACGGACGAAAAGGGCGAACCAGTTATTGGCGCTTCCGTAGTAGTCGTAGAATCGAAGCAGGGTACTATTACAGATATAGACGGTAAATTTCTGGTGAACGTACCTAAGAATGGACACCTGAAAGTGTCTTATATCGGTTATGAAACACAAGAAGTGGCTGTTAAAAACGGCCAGTTATTGAAGATCGTATTGAAAGAAGAATCGACCGCTTTGAATGAAGTGGTAGTGGTGGGTTACGGTACGATGAAACGGAAAGAAATGACTTCGGCTATTTCGCATATAGGTGCGAAAGATCTGAATCAGATATCCAGCCTCGATGCCTCCATGCTTTTGCAGGGGAAAGTTTCCAGCGTTTCGGTTTCTAACACAGCTCTGGCCGATCCGAACAATCAAGGAAGTATTCAGATTCGTGGTGTCTCTTCCCGTAATGCAGGTTTAGGACCGTTAATTGTGGTAGACGGAGTGCCGGGAGGTGATATGACGAATATTAACCCTGCCGATATTGAATCGATTGATGTATTGAAAGACGGTGCTGCTTCTGCGATCTATGGTACGCGGGGTAGTAACGGGGTTATCCTGATTAATCTAAAGAAAGGGACCAAAGATGGACAGGTTCATACAACCTATAGTACTTCCGTTACTTTTAATAAAGCTAAAAAAGAACTCGACATCATGAATGCGGAAGAATACCGTGCTTATCGCACAGTGTCTAATCCGCTTTCCGATATGGGAGCTGATTCAGACTGGTTTGATGCCGTTACTCAATTGGGGGTGACTCACATGCATACATTGACATTTTCCGGCGGTAATGCGAGAACCAACTATCGGGTGACCGCCGACTATCGTAATGCCCGTGGTATTGATTTGCGTTCCGACCGTCGTGAATATGGAGCACGTGCCAATATTAACCATACAACCAAAGACGGGCTATTCACGTTTTCTGCTAATATAACTCCTCGTGTTATCGACCGGAACAAATCAGCCAATGTATATAGCAATGCTATTAAAAACAATCCGACAATGCCTATTTATGATTCGGAATCGGCTAATGGGTACTATCGTTTTCCCAGTGGAACGGAAGGTTCTAATATCGTAGAGCAATTGAATGAAGAAGAGAATGGTACGGAAATTAAGTTGCTGGAATGGAATGCTACGGCTGCCGTTAATCTGCTGCCTCTGTTTAATCCGAAGAATCCGGACATGGTATTGAAGTCGCAGGTCACTATTTCTCAATATCAAGTTGATAAATTTAACGGATGGTTTACACCGTCTACTTATGGTTCTAACGTAAATGATGGTGTCACCGGAAAAGCCAGCCGTGACTTCGACAAAAGTACGACTAACAATCTGGAATGGGTAACAAATTTCTCTACACGTATCAAGAATCATCAGATCCGTGCAATGGTGGGGTATAGCTATAATTATGGTGTAAATTCCGGAATGTCTGCTGAAAACTGGAATTTCTCTTCGGATGGATTGACGTATAATAATCTGGGTTCCGGGCTGGAAGCGGCAAAAGATGGAAAAACAATGATGGGCTCCTATAAGAATGACCATAAGTTAATCAGCTTCTTCGGACGTGTTAATTATGATTGGAAAGAGCGCTACCTGTTTACTTTTTCTTTACGCCACGAAGGGTCTTCCCGCTTTGGCGAGAATCATAAATGGGGCAATTTCCCGGCTGTATCTGTCGGTTGGCGTATCTCGGATGAGAAGTTTATGAAAGGACTTTCATGGATTGATGACTTGAAAGTACGTTATGACTATGGGGTGACAGGTAATCAGGAAATAGGAAATCCTCAAATCCGCAACTAAGCCCTTGAACGTCCTTATTGCGTTTACACGTCCTCTCATTACTGAATTTGCAGATAATTTGAACTTGAAGCACCCACTTCTGCCTACAATATCCCCTTACCCCACAATGTGACTTGAGGCAATACACAATATCATTCCCATAAGTTGTAGGCATTATCCAAAATCAGTCTGGAAAACATCTGCGTAAGCATTATTACAGGTATAGATGTTCAGCACATACCGCCTTGATGTCCTGATCCACTTGGCTGGTACAGAGATAAACCTGAAGACAAACGCTTTTATGCGACTTGTTGCATTGAGCCCGAACTTCTTTACGTCAAGTCTTTGAATAATGGCCTTGTAAAAGTTACGGATAAGTGCTGTAAGAAGAAGGAACACTGTGTTCTCTGCCATGAAGGATTTGGGCAATCTGTCCCACCCGAAACCATTGTTCATATCATCGAAGATACGTTCCTTTCCTCCACGAAGGTTATAGAACTCGACAATTTCTCTTACGGAAGAATCATAGTCGTTAGTCAGGATACAACGGTATGTGTATTCTCCTTCCCAAAAATCCTGCACACCATCCATCCGTTTCTGTCTTTGAATCACAAGTCGATATGCCTTACCTTTCCACTTCTCAACAAGGATAGAGTTCAATTCAAACTCAATGCCATTGATTTCCTCAGTTTTCCAGCCTTTGAGAGCAAAGGTGTCATTGTAGATCGAACTGCAGCGGTTAGCACGGATATAGAAGGACTTGCAGTGTTTTTCTATTTCCTCCACGATTTCCTCGGAACATGATCCACAATCAGCTCTGAAGCGATTGATAGTGAGCCCATTCTGTTCAAATCTCGCAAAGAACCTCTTCAGCGTGTCCTTCTGATGGAAACGAACATTTGTGTTACCATCGCTATTCTCTATACCGACTATCAAATCGCCAATAACCGCCACGCCAGGGCGATAACCAAGGAACTTCTTGTATGTAGGCTTTGCATCATACTTCTCTGTCTCTATGAACTGATGGTCGAAATCAACATCATACATCTCACCCTCTTTCAGTTGGCCAGATGCAAATATACAATTGAGCAATAAAGTATTGAGAGTGTCAGCCGTATTGAAATCGTAGGTCTTGCCCATATCTGATGTGTATGAAATGTTTTCTTGCGTCAACTCCTTTATCGCCCTGAGGATAGTATCAGAGCTACAAGTGCGAAGTGTCGGATGAAGCGAGAGGTGGTTCATCAAATGAGTAGTGACATCCTCAATACATGAACCGCTACAGAAGTAGATACTCATGAGAGAACGGATGATTTCGCTGTACTGATAACCGAACGATCTACACCTTAGACCGAGGGTTGAGTCGATTACAGATGATAATGTGGAGTCAAATTGCTCCATGATTGAAAATAATCCCCCAAAAGGAGTGAGTCTCTCAGATTTAATTTGTATCTTCGCCATGTCTATCGTCGGATTCTCTTGTTTTTTTTGCAACACTAAGATAAGTGAAAATTCTGACATGGCAAAATCCTGAGCAACTTTTTGTTGCTCAGGTACTTAAAAAGTTTAATTTATAATAGTGTTGCGGAATTAAGGGAAATTATAATTCTCTGGCTACTTACCGGGCTTTCGGTTGGTATCAATACAATGGTAACCGTTTTCATGTATGGGGACCGAGCAAAAATACGAACTCGGAATTGCGCTGGGAGAAAGGACATAATCAGAATGTGGGTTTGGACTTCTCACTCTTCTCACACAAAGTGACCGGTTCATTTAACTATTTCCATCGTAAACAAAGTGATTTGCTCGGAGATTATTCTGTACCGGTACCACCTAACTTGTTCTCCACCATCTATACCAATGTAGGTACATTGCGTAATACCGGTTTCGAACTTGATGTTACAGTAAATGCTGTCCGGACAAAGGATTTCACTTATAGTTTCACATTAGTGGGGGCTACTAATAACAATAAGTTTGTCAGTTTTTCCAACGATATATATAAAGGACAAAAATATTACTCTACCTGTAGCATGGCGAATCCGAATAATCCGGGATATTTGCAGCGGATTGAAGAGGGGGAACGTATTGGTAACTACTTTACATATCGTTATGCAGGAGTGGATAAAAAAGGTGACTGGCTGATTTATGATAAAAAGGGGAATGTGATTCCTGTAGCCCAAGGTACGGAAGAGGATAAGTCTGTGACCGGAAACGGTTTGCCGAAATTCACCGGCTCTATGACGCATAACTTCACTTATAAGAACTTTGATTTGTCTGTTGCCCTCCGTGGTGCTGCCGGGTTTGACATATTCAACGTGCATGATTTCTATTTCGGATTGCAGAGCATGACTACCAACCAGTTGACGACCGCTTATTCGAAGAATGCACATATCACGACAGGTAAGAATGTGATTACCGACTACTTCATTGAACCGGGTGATTATCTGAAGATAGACAACGTCACTTTAGGATATACCATGAACCTGAATAAGAAATATATTGAAAAGATACGTTTGTTCGGTACGGCCAACAATCTTTATACGTTTACGAAGTTTACCGGTGTAGATCCTTCTACCTACGAAGTGAACGGACTGACACCGGGTACTTTCGGAGGAGGATATAACTATTATCCGTCTGCTTTTCAGTTTATTTTAGGATTACAAGTAAGTTTCTAATAAAAGACGATTATGAAAATAACAAAATATATCATTGGATTAGGGATAATGGCAGGTACAGTCATTAGTTTGCCATCCTGTACAGATCTGTCGGAAACGGTGTATGATCAGGTCATGTCTCAAAACTATTATAATACCAAACAGGATGTTATCAACGCCGTTTTTCGTCCGTTTGAGCATATCTATGAATCCATTGTCAGACGTCATGAACACGAAGAACTGACAGGGGATCAGTTGATAACGCCTACTCGGGGAACTTGGTGGTATGATGGCGGTAAATGGGAAAAATATCATTATCATCAATACGATGACATTAATCAGGAAGACTGGACAAACGAGTGGGAAGGCATGTATGGCGGTATCGGTCAATGCAATCTGGTGTTGGATGATTTGTCTCAATTGAATCCTTCTAAATTTAATTTAAGTGACAGTGAGTTTGATAGTTTTAAAGCGCAACTACGTTGTATGAGAGCTTACTGTTATCTTCGCCTGCTTAATAGTTACCGTAATTGTATCTTAACTACGACTTCTGACCAAGCGGTCAATGAACAGCCGGAAAACCGGAAGCAGGTATCTCCACAGGTTATGTTTGATTTTATCGAAAGTGAGTTGAGAGATGTCTGTCTGGTAGCTTTACCTTCCAAAATCGGACAATCTGGTAATGGCGGTCAACAAGGACAATTTACTAAAGCGGGGGCTGCTGCATTGCTGGTACGTCTTTATTTAAATGCGGAAAAGTGGATTGGACAGCCTAAATGGCAGGAATGTATTGATATGTGTGAGCGTATTACCGGAGGAGAATTCGGCTATTATGCAATCGCTGATAACTGGTACGAACCTTTTGACTGGAATAATGAAATGTGTAATGAAGTAATCCTCGGTTTTCCCGGTTCTTATGGACTGACTAGCTGGCATCTGAAAAATGATAAGAGAACAGTTTACGGGCGGGCCCTTCCTTATGGTTGTGAGAAATACCTGAAAATTGAAGGAGATGGCAGCCGAAATCCCAAATATGCACTTTCGCCAAGTTATAATAACCAGCAACCACGTGCATTGTTTGATTATGAATTGGGCATGGTTACGCAGAAATTCGCCAAGTATGCGGGCGATAAACGTTATAAACAATATGTAAATACGAGTAATAATACACGGGAAGGTATGTTCTTCATGGAAGGGAAAATAGCTAATTCCAGTATTAGTGGGGGATATGCCAAGAATCCGGATAATCAATATGTCCTTTACCTACTTGATCAAGTGGGACGTTTTGAAGGTAACGCAGAATCCGGTTATATTGCCAACCCGAATTATCAGGAGTCTAAACTGGGAAACGGAGATTTCAACTCGGGGCTTTACTGTGTGAAGTATCCTTTCTATCCGTTTGATGGAGGATATTTTATAGAGTCGGATTATACGGAAATCCGTTTGGCGGAGATTATTTATTCGCAGGCGGAATGCCTTCTTCGTCTCGGACAGGCAGGCGAGGCCGGCAAGCTGTTGAACAGCGTGCGTAAACGCAACTATGAAAACTTTACTGCAGATATCGCTTATCAGCCGGAAGGTAACGTGGTACTTGATCTAAAAGAAATGCTTGATGAATGGGGGCGGGAATTTCTTGCGGAGAGCCGTCGTCGTACGGATTTGATCCGCTTCGGAAGATTTCAGGATGCATGGTGGGACAAGAAACGGGATGCAGATACTCATTATGAATTGTTCCCGTTTTCACAGACCCAATTGGAGCAGAATGAATATCTGAAACAGAATCCCGGTTATCCGGATATTGCCCGTTAAGCGGTGAACTGTAATTATTTCAATTTAGTGTACAAGTTTAAAATGAAGAAAAATGAAAAATAAGTTGCTCACAATATCAAAGATTGGGCTTTTGGCCTTCACTATTTTAGTGAGCCAGGCGTGTCAGGAAGATTATGAGATGGTTGATCCTCCGATGATTACTGATTATGATGATGATCTGGATGAAGAAGTTGTCTTGCAAAAAGGACTGGAAAGTTATTTTGTAACTCAATTCGGTGAAGGGGACATGGATGGTACTTCATGGGATCAGGCAATGGATGTAGCTGGTTTTCGCAAATTATTGAGTGGATCTATCGATCTGTCCAAGAGTACTATTTACATGAGCCAGGGAAAATATGTGATGTCCGAGACCGGAGGACTCGGGGTGATTATCCGCAAAGACATTAAAGCGATCAAAGGAGGATATAGTTTGTTGAGCGAAGGGACAGATCTGACTAATCGTCGTATTGATACGTATAAGACAGTGATCAGCGGAGATGTAAACGGTAATAATCAGGCTGATTCCGGTGATTGCGGACTATTGTTGGTGAAAGGAGGGATTATTGGGATTGAAGGAGTTACTTTTCAATATGGGTACCTTTCTAATAATGATGCCAAGTCTAACGAGTGTGGTAGCGGAATTTATATCAATGGTAACGTCAATAGCACCTCTGTCGAATTAACGGATTGTATTATCAGGGATTGTAAAACGGAAGCTGTCAACGGGCAAGGAGGAGTAGCGGGAGGTACAGCTATTCTTATTGCTTCCGGGAGCTCGAAACTGAACAATGTGAAGTTTCTGGATAATGCGGCGGATAGCCGTGGCGGAGCAATACGGTGTAACAGCAATAAGGCTGTTGTGTTTATGAATAATTGCCTGATAACTGGCAATTCAGTAAGAGAACTTTTTGGGGTCGGTATTCAGATATCATCGGGACATATTTGTATGAATAACACAACCATTGTCGGAAATCCGGGAAAAGGTGCTGCTTTAAACGGGGGAGGTAGTTTCATGCTCGCTAATAGTACGATTGTAGGGCATGATATTGATCAGGAGTATGGCGCCTTTCGATGTGAAACCTCTATTGATGGTGATACTAAGTTTATTAATAACCTGTTGATTTCCGAGAATTCTACCGCTCCAAGCTTCATTTTGAATGGAGCGAATAAAGAAGCTTACTCCATGGGATATAACTTGTATCAGCGAGTTAATAATTTCACAATGGACGTTTCTGATACTGCTTATCCTACCCTTGTGAATGGCAACCTGACGGAAGAGGGTGTTTATAAGTGGAATATTGACCAGATCGGACAGGTGGGTGGTTATGCTACCAAACAAGCTGTAATCAATGCTGTGAAAAGTTTCAATCCTGCTGCTTCTCCTATGGTTAATTTAGGTGAGGTATTCGTGGAATGGATGGGTGAAGATGCTTTCGGATTGGATCAGCGTGGCGTGACACGCAATCCTGATAAGATGCAAATGGGAGCTTATGATGCTGTATTGTCCAACTGAATCTTTAAAAAGTAATTGTGATATGAAAAACAAATTTTATATAATGACCGCTTTGGTCATTAGTCTGACAGGCTGTTCAAACATTGAAGACGGGACGCAGCCGACCGGCAACTTTCCCGAAGATCATATAATCCGTATTGTGACAGAAGTGAATGCGCCTGTGTCGCGTGCCGGATATGATGCAAGTAATCTGGAGAGTTTTGGACTGATCATTCATAACAGTGAAAACATTGCTTATGATTATAATTCGCAAATGGTAAAATCTAATAATGACTGGAATACGGCGGACGGGCAACAAATGCTTTGGGATAATGCAAGAACTCCGGTAACAGTAGTGGCGTATGCTCCTTACATTTCGGAAGCTAGTTTAGACACTCCGTTAGCTATCAACATACAAAGCAACCAAACTACTGAAGAAAATGTGATTGCTTCTGATTTCCTGTTGACTAAATCAATAGTTGATCCGAAACAGGATCTCACCGCAGATGGTAGATTGAAAGTTACTTTGGATCATGCCATGAGCAAGCTGATTATAAAAGTGACGGTAAATAATGGTATGGAAGATGCGGCGATCAGTAAACTGGGCGATATGGCTGTAAATGGTACAATAGCGGGTGGTATTTGTGATTTGTCAGTGCCGGAACCGGTAGTCATTCCACGGGAAGATGCTGTAGCTACAACTATCGCCCCCTATAAGGGTACGGATGGGTATGAATGCATTCTTCTCCCGCAAACAATAATAGAAGGCTTTTCTGTCAATTTCAGTTATGACGGAAAATTGTATATATGGACTGCCGAAGAGCCCATTGAGTTGCAAAAGGGAGTAGAGCATACGCTGACACTGAATGTAAATGAAACGGCACGGTTGGCTACCATGCAAATGAAATATCGGGCAACCGGTCAGATTATCGATCAGAAATAAAAAGGAGGAGATGAGTTATGAAAATTACTAAACATATATTGGCTGCATGTATATTAACGGGTATGGCAGCTTGTGATACGGATAAAGAGATAGCCGTGTTCAATGAAGACTCCGGTGCAATCAAGATCAATGCTGTTATTGATGCTGCATATACCCGTAGTAATCCTACAGGAACAAATGAACAGCAAATGCAATTTAATAATGGAGACCAGATTCTGTTGAGTTGCGAAGATGGTAGTGTGACTTATATGTTGTCTGGAGGGCAATGGGCTCCTACGGATAACTATTATCTTAGGTGGGGAAATGAACCTGTTACTTATTCTGCCTTTTATCCGGTGACTGAAGGAACAAGCGTAGCCAACTTCTCTCTTCCTATTAATCAGCAGAGTTTGGAAAATCTGGCGAGCGCAGACTACATGACTTGCACAGTAGAAGATGCTATAAATGAGGGATCAGGTGTCCTTCATCTGAATATGAACCGGAGAATGGCGAAAGTTATCATGACATTGGACGATATAGACTCACAAAGTAAAGCTCTAGGAGTTAAAATCGGTTCCTATCAGGGATATACGGACGGAAATGTTTCATCGGGAACTGCACTTGTTTCACCGTATGTCACCATTCCTGAAGGAGGGAAAGCCGGACAAAGCGGATGTAAATATACGGCGATCGTAGCTCCGGGAACTGCAAATCCTAATAGTACTTTCGTTTCTTTAAATTACAAGGGGGAAGATCTGGTATTGCCGGGCATTCCTGCAATAAAGGCCGGATTTTGTTATGAATTTACTTTGAAAGTAGAAGGTTCGGTCATTAGATTGAGTGAACCGATTGTCACTCCATGGGAGACTGGTACAATCAATGGGGGAGATGCAACGGAATTGCAATTGGACGCTTATTATGTGAAAGAGCATGCTACAGGGAATGCTACCGGTATGGATTGGGATAATGCAATGGGAGTAGACGGGTTACGCAATCTATTGAGAACTAACACTAACAGTGCGATCACGACTGCGAATGCTAAGAAATTGGATGGTAAGAATATCTATGTGGCAGGCGGTACCTATTTGATAGCAGATCAGGAAGCCGGTCTGAAAATAGAGTATAGCGGATATAGTAAACAAGTCGAAATAAAGGTTGTGTGTGGATATGATCCTCAAAGTACCCGGAAGGATTTAAGCAAGCGTGATCCTGTCCGGTATCTGACTACTTTCACAGGAGATGCAAATAATAACGGCATTGCGGATGCGGGTGATTATTCCTTGTTTACATTAGGAAACCAGATAGATATTACATTTGAAGGTTGTACGTTCTCTTGCGGTTATCATCCCAATGAGAAAATAAATGGCTATAGTGGTGGATTCCTGATTGCGAATGGTAGCAGTGGCAATGCAACATTACAGTTGAATCATTGTATCATTGAAAAGTGCTATAATGCGGGAGTAAATGGTTCAGGTGAGGCTGGTGGTTCCGGTATATTCATGTATAAGGGGACAGCCAAACTAAATCATGTGCAGTTGAGAAACAACAAGGCATCTTCGCGTGGAGGCGCAATTCGTGTCAATGACAGTGGGAGTATTCTTTTTATGAATAATTGCTCCATTACAGGCAATGAAGGCGGACAGTTCGGTTATGCTATTCAAATGTCAAACGGTCATTTATGTATGAATAATACAACTGTTACCAATAATAGTGGTAGAGATGGAACCATTAACGGCGCGGGGAGTATGTTGATTGTAAACTCTACCATTATCGAGGATGGTGCTCAAAATAGCGGGGCTGTTATTCGTTGTGAATCCTGGCCGGCCCGGCAATCATTCTTGATGAATAATATCATCCTGAATAAAAATGCAGCTAATCCGGTTGTTGAAATGTCCGGTGATGATACTCGCCATTTGACATCCAAAGGGTATAATCTGATGGGCGGTACGATCATGCCTGCATCAACCAACAAGTTTACAACATCAGAGTTTGATAAGTATAACAGTACGATTAGCTCTTTAAATGTCGTATGGGATGCCAATCGTTCTGTCTATACTTGGGACGGGAATGTGAATGAGTTTACCCGGACTGCTGCCGACGCTGTTAAGAATGCGATCACAACCGGCTTTAAACCGGATAGTTGTCCTTTCCAGAATTTAGGTGAGGAGTTTGGAAAATGGTTGGATGAGATGGATGCTTTTTCCACTGACCAGTTGGGGAATCCGCGTGATAAAAATGCGATGTGGCCGGGAGCTTATCAAGAATAATGATACAATTTATTTAAACGAATGACAATGAAAAACTACAAACTGATATGGTTAGGGATATTCTGTTGTTTGCAACCTCTTATATTGTTTGCGCAACGGGGAGAAATGATCCGTAAGGCATTTTTAGATCCGAAGTTCGATCAGGTGTTAGTCGTGGCACACCGGGGGAACTGGCGGAGTGCACCGGAAAATTCCGTAGCGGCAATTGATAGTGCCATACAAATGGGAGTGGATATTGTGGAGATTGATATTCACAAGACTAAAGACGGACAATTAATATTGATGCACGATGACCGTGTAGACCGGACAACCAATGGTAAAGGATTGATTAAGGATTATACATTGGCAGAAATCAAGAAGTTGAAACTGAAAGATAAGGATGGAAATCTGACAGAACATATTGTTCCAACATTGGAAGAGGCATTGTTGGCAGGCAAAGGTCAGATTATGTTTAACTTGGATAAGGCGTATTCTGTGTTTGACGAGGTATACGCTGTGCTCGAGAAAACCGGAACTGCCAGTTTGGTGATAATGAAAGGAGGCCAGCCGGTGGAAACTGTCAAAAGTGAGTTTGGAGATTATCTGGATAAAGTGATTTACATACCGGTGATAGGACTTGACGGAAAGGATGGCGAAAAGAAGGTCAGGGACTATATGACACAGCTGCATCCTGCTGCCTTCGAATTGGTTTATTCGGATTCTTCCAGTCCTTTGCCTCGAAAAGTGAAATCGATTATTCTGGGAAAGAGTCGGATTTGGTACAATACGTTGTGGGCTTCTCTTGCGGGAGGGCATGAAGACGATCAGGCTTTAAAAGATCCGGATGGAAACTATGGATATCTGATTGAAGAGCTGGGGGCACGGATTCTCCAGACTGATCGTCCGGGGTTCATGCTGGATTATTTGAGAAAAAAGGGATTACACGATTAATTGTCTGAAGACAATGAGGTAAATGTATTGTTTGGCACACAGATAACGTCGATGAGATCAATAGACGTTATCTGTGTTGTTTTTATCTATTCTCCAAGTGAAAATAATTTTGAGATTTGGCTTGGGTTACTAAAATAGCTATATTTGACTCGCTGAATCGACATGGGTATATAATATGAAAAAAGCAATAATAGCATTTATCAGTCTTATTATTTTTTGTATTGAGCCATTAATGGCATCTGCAGAGTTTTCTTTTAAGAAATATCAAGTAGAAAACGGATTGTCTCATAACACAACTTGGTGTGCAATTCAAGATAGTTATGGCTTTTTATGGATAGGTACGAGTAATGGGTTGAACTGCTATTATGGTAGCGGAAATAAAATTTATCGGAATGTTCTAAATGACAAATATTCTTTAGGGAACAACTTTGTCGGTTCTTTGATGGAAGAGGGTGAAGACCTTTGGATAGGAACAAGTTCCGGGCTATACATTTATGATCGCTCTGACGATCATTTCTTGTATTTTGATAAGACAACTAAATATGGAGTATTCATTAGTTGCGAAGTCAAGAAAATCGTAAAAACTAAAAATGGTTTGATTTGGATAGCTACTTTGGGACAAGGCATCTTTATTTATGATCCGGTAAAAGACGTTCTGACTCAAAATAGTATCCGGACTTTTTTTGCCTGGGATATTTGCCAAGGTACGGATTCTCTTGTCTATGTCTCTTCTATGCAGGAGGGATTATTGTGCTTTGATGAACAAGGAACTTTTCTGCAAAGTTATCCGGTTTCATTCGAATTGAATATTGGCAATCAGAGGATTAACTGTCTCCATAGTATTGATCATGAAATTTGGTGCGGTGTGGGGACGAATTCGTTAGGGTGCTATCAGGAAGGAAGTCAGGAATTAAAAATATATAATACGTCTGCAGAGAGTTTCAGTTCTATTCTTTGTCTGATGGACTATAACGGGAAAGAAATGCTGGTTGGTACAGACAATGGCATTTATTTATTTGACCGTGAGCGTAAGACATTTCGTAGGGGAGACTCTCCGTTTGGTTTATGGGCTTTGAGCGATCCGACTGTACACGCGATGATGCGGGATAATGAAGGTACACTTTGGGTAATGACTAATTCCGGTGGAATAAATTACATGTCTAAACAGTCGAAGCGTTTTTCTACTTATTCTCTGTCTTTGACGGGGATGGAAAAAGCAGATAAGGAGATAGGACCTTTCTGTGAAGATCGGGAGAAGAATGTTTGGGTGGGAACCCGGAATGGATTGTGGTTTTTCAATTCACAAACTCATTCTTTTCATGAGTATTTTTTGAAGAAATCAAATATAAAATACGATATACGTAGTTTGTTGTTGGAGGGCGATAATCTTTGGGTAGGAACTTATGCTGAAGGATTGCATGTGTTAAATCTGAAGACAGGGAATATTAAAAGTTATACTTATTCCCGTGATATTCCGAATACACTTTGCAGTAATGATGTATTAAGCCTTTTTAAAGATCGTAAAGGAGAAATCTTTGTCGGAACAAGCTGGGGATTATGTCGTTATAATCCACAATCGGATAATTTTATAACTGTGATAAATGTCGGTGCTATGGCTTCTGTAACTGACATCTATGAGGATATGTACAATAATCTTTGGATTGCGACTTCAAATCGCGGCGTTTTCTGTTATAATACAGTTGGTGAAGAGTGGAAACATTTTGAACATATCCGGGAGGACCTGACTACTATTACGAGTAACTCCGTGATAACATTATTTGAAGATAGGAAAGGTACGATGTGGTTTGGGACCAATGGTGGAGGATTATGCTCTTTTTCCAAAGAAACAGAAACTTTTGTTGATTTTGATCCGGAAAATATATGGTTACCGGATAAGGTTATTTATTCGATAGAGCAGGATCTGGCCGGCAACTTTTGGATTTCCTGTAATTCCGGGTTATATCAGTTTAATCCTGCAGATAAGAATAAGAACTGTCTTTTTACTATAAATGACGGTTTGCAGGGGAATCAGTTCACAGCGCAATCTTCATTAGCTTCATCGACTGGAAAGATGTATTTTGGAGGAGTGAACGGATTTAATGTTTTTGAACCGAAAGAATTTACAGATAACACCTATCTTCCTCCTGTTTATGTTATAAATATCAGTTTCCCTAATTTGAATAATGAGCGGGAAGTGAGGCGGTTGCTCCGGTTGGATAAGCCTTTTTATACTGTTGATAAAATAAAATTACCTTATGAGAATAACAGTTTTACAATTCGTTTTGCGATACTTAGCTATGAAGATCCTCTTAGAAATCGTTATGCGTATATCTTGAACGGAGTAGATAAGGAATGGATTAACAACTCTTCTAATAATACAGCTTCCTATACCAACCTTCCTCCGGGAGAATATGAGTTTTTGGTTCGTGGTTCAAATAATGACCATTATTGGACTGAAAAGGCAATTTCTTTATGGATTGTGGTTACTCCTCCCTGGTGGCGGACTACTATTGCTTATGTGGTATATGCATTGTTGTTACTTGCTGCTATCGTATTTCTTGGTTGGCGTTGGAATTTGTATGTCAGGCGTAAGTATAAACGTCGGATGGAGGAGTATCAGACTACCAAAGAAAAAGAAATGTATAAATCGAAAATCAATTTCTTTATTAATTTGGTACATGAAATACGAACTCCGCTAAGTTTGATTCGTTTGCCGTTGGAGAAATTGAGAGAAGAGGAAATCAAAGGGAAAGAGAATAAGTATATTTCTGTAATAGAAAAGAATGTAGATTATCTATTGGGAATCATCAATCAGTTACTTGATTTTCAGAAGTTGGAAAGTAGTGCTTTGCAGTTGAATTTGAAGAAATGCAATGTTAATGCATTGGTCAGTGATATTTTTAATCAATTCTGCGGTTCTGCGGAGTTGAGAGGACTGACATTACATCTTTGTTTGCCTCATGAAGAGATTAACATGATGATTGATTCGGAAAAGATGAGTAAGATTCTGGTAAATTTGATAGGGAATGCGATGAAATATGCGAAATCCAGAATTGAATTGAAGGTATTATCAGTAGATGACGAGGTGAGGATAGAGGTCACTGATGATGGTCCCGGTATTCCGGAGGACCAACGCGATAAAATATTTCAAGCTTTTTATCAATTGCCTGATGATCCTGTGGCATCATCTAAGGGTACTGGGATTGGTTTGGCATTTGCAAGGTCTTTGGCAGAAGCCCATCATGGAAGTTTGTTTCTGGAAAATAGTTCCGAGGGCGGTGCTTCATTTGTATTATCTTTACCATTGGGAACTGTAGAAACAGAAGATGTATCTGATGAATTGACTGAAACGGATGCTGTAGATGTTGGAGAAGAGGTGACTTCTGTTTCTGAATTTGCTAATAGGAGATTCACTGTTTTATTGGTGGAGGATAATCTTGAATTGTTAAATCTAACTCGGGAAGCTTTAAGTACTTGGTTTAGGGTGATACGTGCCGGTAATGGAAAAGAAGCATTGGAAATACTCACACGCCAGAGTGTGGATGTTATTGTCAGTGATGTTATGATGCCTGAAATGGATGGACTTGAACTTTGTAATCATGTAAAATCCGATATGGCTTATTCTCATATTCCTGTTATTTTGCTGACTGCAAAAACGACATTGGAATCTAAAGTGGAAGGACTTGAAAGTGGTGCTGATGTATATCTTGAGAAACCGTTTTCTGTTAAGCAGCTCTATAAACAGATCGAGAATTTATTAAAACTGCGATTGGCGTTTCATAAACAGATGACGGACATCACAATTGGTTCATCTTCTTCACTTTCGGATTTTGCTATTTCTCAAAAAGATGTAGAATTTATAGACAAGATCAATGCAATTTTATCGGAGCAGGTTATTAATGAAAATTATTCAATTGATATATTGGCAGATCAAATGAATATGAGTCATTCTAATCTTTACCGGAAGATGAAAGGTTTGTTTGGTATGCCTCCTAATAACTATGTGAAGAACTTCCGCTTAAACAAAGCAGCTGAATTAATTGCAAATGGTGTTCGCATAGCTGAGGCAGCAGAACGGTTAGGCTTTGCTTCTTCTTCCCATTTTGCAAAATGTTTTAAAGAGAAGTTCGGAATGTTGCCAAAAGATTATAAATAACAAGTCTTTTCATGATGGGAAAAATGATGGGAGGGTAGATGAAGTTTAAAAATGCAAGAAGTATACCGTAGTAATATTTTTTATCCATTCGTTTTATATTCTTGACTCCGGGAAAATCGTAATTGCACATAAACCAGTCACTTTCGCCCCTCGAATTTGCAGCGTTTTTGAATCTCCCGCATCTAAACTAACGTGAGTTCGATATAATTTAGAACATTACAAATTGTCCATAGTTCTTTGTATATATTATAGAACAATGATTACTAAAAAGCGTTAAAGGATTCTTTATGATGTCATCTGGTTTATTGATCGTTTGCCCCTCTTGTGCTAAACACAAGACTGAATCTTTGTCTTTGCTGAGAGCCAAACGCTCATACAGGCTTGAATTATATTGCCGCTGCAATTGACGTACACTCCAATTTTGTTTCTGAGACTCAATTTCGTAAAATCTGCGTTCTTCATCAGATTCAATGCGCATTAATATCAAATAGTGAGACCATGAAAGCGTAAACGGATATTCCCTAGTTGATTTTATGGGGCTTTCGGTGAGTTTTTGAATTTGGTCAACGCTGTTGTTCCAATCTCTTTTGTCGAGTATGTTGAGAAAAATTTGCGACATCTTTTCAATGTTTTGTGTATTGGGTCAAAAAGAAGTTGTATATTTGTTCATCAATATCTAGTCTCAATATAGGTAATCTATGGAATTCATCACATCAACACATTTGAAGCAATGGGCTGACACAAAAGAATGTCAGTCTCTCTTGCCAGAATTGATGAGACGGCTTATCTGTGCTTCCGTGAAGCAGTTGAATAGACTGTCTTTCCCCAGTGGGGATGCTGTGCATATGCCTGAATGGGCCGGAGCAGATACCTGGGTTCTGATTTAAAAAGACCGAACATATAAGAATACCCGATAACTGTTGTAAGAAGCTATCGGGTATTTTTTTATTGTCAGCCCGGTTTCTTGCTTTAGAATTAGAATACAGGCATCTGCCAGATAAATCCTACAGAAATACGGTTAGTACTATAATTCTCCTGTCCCAGCACCTTGGCGCGGGAAGTGAAATCATACGAACGTCCCACGTAGGTAACAAAGAAGTGCAGATTGGTTTCCATCGGGTAATATTCGATACCGCCCAGATATCCCCAGGAAGTACGGTAATTTCCCTTCTCTATTCCCTCGGACGCCTTGCCTACGGAAGCCCTCTCGTACATACCCTTCACAAAAACATTCCATTTCGGAAGAAAGCGGTAATTACATTTGGCAACAACCGAAAGATAGTTAGCATCAAAAGCGTTATGCCCGCCCGGACGGCCTACGATACTGGTAATAATACCTTTGCGGTCAATGTCCTCTTTTGAATACATGAAATCGACAAAAGCATTCCATTTGCCGAGATTCAACTCGTTACCTAAAGCATAATAATACATATTGTGACTTTTGGCCTCGTTCATGATAGAAGCCGACCAACGGGTCTTGAATACGTTATTGAAATTACCATTCCAGTTCAAAGTATAAACCAGCGGCATTTTGCCGGATTTCAGATCGGGAAGATTTCCTTCGGCATCTTCCGTTATTCCGTAAGTGCTGTCGAACGAACTGTTGCGGCTGTTCAGTATTTGCAGGTTAAGTTGCTGTTCGGGAGTAATGTTATAACCTACATTCAGTCCGGTCATAAAGTTACTCATATAGTCGATCATATCGCTGTACTGATAGATGTCGATAGGATTGAGGTCGAATTCGATACCACCGTATGCGGCACATTGCTTTCCTGCGAAGAGACTGAACTGGTCATTCAGTTTGATACCGATTCCGGCATAGTCGATGGAAGTAGGCAGATTGTCAATCATGCCGTTTGCATCGTTCGAGCGGTT
Source organism: Bacteroides xylanisolvens (assembly GCF_018289135.1). NCBI lineage: Bacteria > Pseudomonadati > Bacteroidota > Bacteroidia > Bacteroidales > Bacteroidaceae > Bacteroides > Bacteroides xylanisolvens. Next base: position 3,868,984 of record NZ_CP072216.1, on the reverse strand, counting down.
GAGGCGCTGGCGATAGCGGTAAGAAAGCCAGTTGTTGATATTTCCTTTGGCTTCGATGCGGAACTGGTGCATATTAAAGTCACCTTCCTGAAAACCATTTTGGAAATGAGCGTCAAAGCTTCCTTGCATATTCAGATAAAGATTGAACTTATCTGTCTTCTTTTTTACGTCTGTCAGTTCTTCAAACAGGGGAGTGTTCGGGTTGAATTTATCCTTCTTCTCCGTTTTTTGAGCATATACTCCCTGTATGCTGCCCGCGAGGAGCAACATAAATATCCATTTTTTCATAAGTAGGTCAGGCTTTTAGTATTCGTTAAAATATTGCTGAATTTGTTTCCAGTCAGTTGTTTTGGTTAGTGCAAGCATTAACAAAACGCGTGATTTCTGCGGATTCAGTTCCTGTGAAGCCACAAACTGATATTTGGCGTCGTCTACCTCTGCATCCAGTGTGGTAGGACCTGTCGGGACACGGGAAGAACGGACTACAAGGATTCCTTTCTGACGGGCGTCTGTCAGTACCGGGAAGATATTCTGATGGATATTTCCATTTCCTACTCCTGCATGGATAATGCCTTTATAGCCGTTGTTGAGCATCGGAGTGACCATATCTGCTTCGATGTTGGAATAGCTGTATACGATACCTACTTTAGGAAGTGCGTTCAGATGAGTAACATCGAAAACGGATTGGGTGGTATGTTTTTTTAGCGTCACCTGATTGTAGAATACTTTTCCGTTCAACACATAACCCAGCGCGCCGGAGTTGGGAGCTTGGAAAGTTTGCACGTCGACCGTGTTCATTTTAACCGTACTCTGTGCTCCAAGGATCAGTCCGTTCATGGCAACCAGTACTCCTTTGTCTTTGGATTCTTTTGCGGCGGCGGTAACTACGGCGTTATAAAGATTCAACGGGCCGTCGGCACTTAGAGCCGTAGACGGACGCATGGCACCTACCAGTACCACCGGTTTGTCACTTTTAACGGTCAGGTTCAAGAAGTAGGCTGTTTCTTCCATCGTATCGGTTCCGTGAGTAATCACGATGCCGTCGATGTCCGGGCGTTTCAATAGTTCGTTTATTTTTTTGGCAAGCGTCAGCCAAACCTGGTCGTTCATGTCCTGCGAACCGATTTTGACAATCTGTTCTCCGGTCACGTTGGCGATGTCCTTAATTTCGGGCACGGCATCAAGTAGTGCGCCGATGGCAACTTGTCCTGCTGTGTAGCTGGTTCCGGTAGCTGAACTTCCTGTGCCTGCAATCGTTCCTCCGGTGGCAAGGATATGAATGTTCGGTTTGGCGGCAAATGCCATTGTTACAGAAAATAGTAGTGTGACTACTACCAGTCCAAAGCTTTTGAATTGTTTCATAACTGAATGATGTTTAGGTTAATAATATATGTATATTAAAATATTTGTATAAAGAGCAGTCCCAGGGCAATGGCAACAATCGTCGATACCAAGCCGGGCATCATGAACGAATGATTCAACACATACTTGCCGATTTTTGTTGTCCCGGTACGGTCGAAATTGATGGCGGCCACTACGGTAGGGTAATTCGGAATAAAGAAATATCCGTTCACTGCCGGAAACAAGGCGATCAGCATATAAGGCGAAATCCCCAACGCAATGCCCAGAGGCACAAGTGCCCGAACTGTGGCAGCCTGGCTGTATAGTAGAATAGACATCACAAACAGCGCGACACCAAACAGCCACGGCATTTGTTGCACGATCCCTTCAATAGAAAGAGTTAGCTGTCCCATATTTCCCTGAAGGAAGGTATCTCCCATCCAGGCAATACCGAAGATGGCAATCACTGCCTGCATACCTGCCGGAAATACGGAACCTTGTGTTGCTTTGATTCCGTCGGTCTTGGTCACTAACAGGATAATGGCAGCAGCCGATAACATCACGATTTCGATGATGGAAGACATTCCTAATGTAACTATTTCCCCGTCGATCAGGAAACTGGGGCGCATTCCTTCAAAAGAACCGAAGAGTACGATAAACGCAGTTGCCAATATAAAGATAAGGACGGAAATCATAGCGGAACGTTTGTTCTTCACATCTTTAATCTCTATCTTTTTATTGTTGAACAGTCCTTCTTTCAGACGTTTCTGATATTCGGGGTCTTCCACCAGCTCTTTACCGACTTTCATAGAGAATAAAGCACCGACCAACACGCCGACAATGGTAGCGGGAATCGTAATTTTGAGAATGTCGAACAGGGTAATATCGAATCCGGCTAAGAGTCCGAGAAGTGCTACGGTAGCCGCGGAAATCGGACTTGCTGTAATGGCCTGTTGGGAAGCAATGACGGCAATACCTAACGGACGTTCCGGACGGATTTTGGTTTCGGTGGCAACCTCCGCGATGACCGGCAACACAGAATAGGCGACGTGTCCCGTTCCGGCTACAAAAGTAAACAGGTAAGTCACCAGCGGACTAAGCAAGGTGACGTGTGAAGGATTCTTACGAAGCAAATGTTCTGCCAGTTTCACCATATAGTCCAGTCCGCCGGCTGCTTGCATACAGGAAGCAGCCGAAATCACAGCGGCAATCATTAACATAACGTCGATAGGAGGCGCGGTGGGTTGTAAACCAAAAACGAACGTAAGTATAGCCAATCCAACTCCTCCCATCACGCCGAGGCCGATACCTCCCAAGCGTGCGCCAATAATAATAGCTGTCAGAACAAATGCTAATTGTAATATCATAAGATGCTGTTTTAAGTTCTCAACAAAGATAAGTGATTTCTCTCTTTGTATTTTCTTTTTCTTGTATTAACAACAAAAAAGTCTTTGAATAGTTTTTGCATATTTATTAAAACAATAACTAAACTCATTGGTTATTATAAGAACTAACGAAACTGTTATTATTATAAAACAACCGATATGGAACAAAATTTATCAAAAAAAACTCGTACGGAGAGTGACCTGATAGGTAGTCGTGAAGTGCCGGAAAGTGCACTGTACGGAGTACAGACGCTCCGCGGTATCGAAAACTTTCGCATCAGTAAGTTTCATTTAAATGAGTACCCTTTGTTTATCCAGGCATTGGCTATCACAAAGATGGGAGCCGCCGTTGCCAACCGCGAACTGGACTTATTAACCGAAGAACAAACGGATGCTATCTTGAGAGCTTGTAAAGAAATACTTGAAGGAAAGCATCACGAACAGTTCCCCGTAGATATGATTCAGGGAGGAGCGGGTACTACCACGAACATGAATATCAATGAAGTGGTTGCCAACCGGGCATTGGAATTGATGGGGCATCAGCGCGGAGAGTATCAATACTGTTCGCCTAACGATCATGTCAACCGCTCGCAATCTACCAACGATGCTTATCCCACCGCCATCCACATTGGACTCTATTACACTCATTTGAAATTAGTTAAGCATTTCGAGGTGTTGATAGAGGCTTTCCGGAAGAAAGGAAATGAGTTTGCGCATATCATCAAAATGGGACGTACCCAACTGGAAGATGCCGTACCAATGACTCTCGGACAGACCTTCAACGGGTTTGCGAGTATTCTTGAACATGAAGTGAAGAATCTTGATTTTGCCGCGCAGGACTTTCTGACAGTCAACATGGGAGCCACAGCCATCGGAACCGGAATCACCGCCGAACCGGAATATGCGGAGAAGTGTATTGCCGCTTTGCGCAAGATTACGGGACTGGATATAAAACTAGCCGATGATTTGGTGGGGGCCACTTCGGACACTTCCTGCATGGTAGGTTATTCGGGAGCGATGAGGCGTATAGCTGTCAAAATGAATAAGATATGCAATGACTTGCGGTTGCTGGCTTCCGGTCCGCGTTGCGGATTGGGCGAAATTAATCTGCCGGCTATGCAACCGGGCTCATCCATCATGCCGGGAAAAGTGAACCCGGTGATTCCTGAAGTGATGAATCAGGTGGCTTATAAGGTGATAGGAAATGATCTTTGTGTGGCTATGAGTGGCGAAGCCGCTCAAATGGAGCTGAATGCGATGGAGCCGGTGATGGCGCAATGCTGTTTCGAGTCTGCCGACTTGTTGATGAATGGCTTCGATACCTTGCGTACGTTATGCATCGACGGCATTACAGCCAATGAAGAAAAATGCCGGAGAGATGTGCACAACAGCATTGGCGTAGTGACAGCCCTGAATCCGGTGATTGGTTATAAAAATTCTACTAAGATAGCTAAAGAAGCATTGGAAACAGGAAAGGGAGTGTATGAACTTGTTTTGGAACATAATATCCTTTCCAAGAAAGATTTGGATACCATTCTGGAACCTGAAAATATGATTAAACCAGTCAAACTGGATATTCATCCCAACCGTTGATAGATAGTAAGTGGGAATCGATTCAATAGGGAAATCGCCGGGCAGGTCACTGATCTGCTCCGGCGATTTTGATTATTTGTTACTTTTATTCTATATGGGAATAATTGCTAACTTATCCGGTAAAATAGTTATTGTTCATTACTTTAAAAACAGTGAACTTTGCAACATCATTAGTTATGAACTTAACAAGTAAATTTAGAACCAATTAAAACTATATGGATATGAATGCATTTGACGTTATTATTATCGGTTTTGGCAAGGGAGGGAAGACTCTTGCGGCAGAGTTTGCAAAGCGTGGGCGAAAAGTTGCCATTGTTGAACGTTCGGATAAAATGTATGGAGGAACGTGTATTAATATTGGCTGTATTCCGACCAAGACATTGGTTCATCAGGCTAAAATTGCTTCCGGTATGAAAGACGCTACATTTGAAGAAAGGAGTGAGTTCTATCGCAATGCCATTTCTGTGAAAGAGGCTGTGACAAGTGCATTGAGAAATAAGAATTACCATAACCTGGCAGATAATCCCAATGTAACAGTCTATACAGGTGTAGGTTCTTTTGTCTCTTCCGATGTGGTTTCTGTCCGTACATCTACTGAAGAAATAATGCTGACATCGAAGCAAATCATTATCAATACGGGAGCAGAAACAGTTATTCCTCCCATTGAGGGAGTTGCAGGTAATCCGTTGGTTTATACAAGTACCTCAATCATGGAATTGACCGAGCTTCCCCGCCGGCTGGTTATTATCGGTGGCGGTTACATCGGTTTGGAGTTTGCGTCTATGTATGCTTCGTTCGGTTCACAGGTGACCGTACTCGAAAGTTATCCTGAACTGATTGTGCGTGAAGACCGGGATATTGCTGCAAGTGTAAAAGAAACATTAGAGAAAAAAGGCATTGTTTTTCGAATGAATGCAAAGGTTCAATCTGTGAAACATATCGAAGATGGAGCAGTCGTTGTTTTTTCTGATTCACAAACTGGTGAGGTGGTGGAACTTGAAGCTGATGCTGTATTGCTGGCTACAGGACGCCGGCCGAACACGAAAGATCTGAATTTGGAAGTGGCCGGAGTGGAGACGGATGCACGCGGAGCGATCATTGTGGATGAATACCTGAAAACAACCCAACCGAATATACGTGCCGTTGGTGATGTGAAAGGTGGTTTGCAGTTCACTTATATTTCATTGGATGATTACCGGATTATCCGGGAGGATCTGTTTGGCGATAAAGAACGGACAACCAATGATCGCAATCCGGTTAGCTACTCTGTTTTTATTGATCCTCCATTAGCACGTATCGGATTGAATGAAGAAGAGGCCCGTAAGCAGAATTTGGATATTATTATCAAGAAATTACCCGTTATGGCGATACCAAGAGCGAAAACATTGGGAGAAACGGATGGCCTTTTGAAAGCTGTCATTGATAAGAATACGGGAAAAATATTGGGCTGTATGCTGTTTGCGCCTGATTCCAGCGAAGTAATCAATATAGTTGCTGTTGCAATGAAGACAGGTCAGGATTATACTTTCCTGCGTGACTTCATTTTTACTCATCCTAGTATGAGCGAGGCGTTAAATGATTTGTTTTCATAGTAGTAAGAATGAGTATAATCTTCTCCCATAAAGTTTAAAAAACATCAAAGTATCTGCCACCTGCAACAAAACGCTTGTAATGTATTAGTAAATAGGCAGTTGGAGCGTTGCAGATACCTGTTGCAGATACGTTGCAGATAAAGTATCTGCAACGCATAATATAACTGAAGAAAGGCCCTTGATTTCCTTATGTAAAGCTATGGGAGGTTCATGGTATCCCTATAAGGAGACTGCAGTATCTACGTACGGAAACTGCGGTATCCATACATGGACACTGTCGTTTCCTGCCTTGGAAACTGCGGTTTCCCGCCTCGGAACTCTAGTTTCCTACGCTGGAAACCGACGTTTGCTTGCTTGGATGTGTACTGTACTGGATTTAGTTGACAACTTCGTTTGTTATACCTAAGTTAGTTAACTCAATATATTTTAAAACCTAAATAAGTTTACTTGTCCCTTTGTAATTCCTTAATAAGTTGTCATATTAAAGATGTTGCAAACATATGTATCTTTTCTTATAAATGCAAGACTTCGGGCTGTAAACTTCATTAAACAACAAAAACTCTTCGCTCGGGGATCGCCCTCGCGGCAAGGGGCGGGAGCACCCGTCCCGACGAGCGGGACTTCAACTACCTTTTTCCGCGTACTTACGAATATGTTCCATCGGTGTTTTCATTTGTATACCTTGATGGGGTCGAACATAATTGTATGCATATATGGCGTCGCTTATACGTTTATCCAACTGTTCAAAGCTGTCATCTTCGCAGTCAAACAACCACCCATTCTTGATCGTGTTATTCATCCGTTCAGCCAGGGCATTATGTAGCGGATCTCCACACTGCGTCATACTAATATTGATATGATGTTTCTTGAGCATATCCACATACAGGTTTGAGCAGTATTGCACTCCCCGGTCAGAATGGTGTATGAGACTACTCAAATCAACATTGTATCTGTTGTAAAAGTCTATAGCCATCCTCAGTGCCTTTAAGGGACCTTCCGCTTCAAGTGTTTTGCACAGGGCATATCCAACTATCGCCCGACTGCCCGCATCGGTAAGAAGAGACAGGTAAGCCCATCCCTGGTACGTGGCAACATAGGTTATGTCCGCTACAACCATTGAACCGAATGTGTCAGCTACAAATTTAGGAGTAACATTTAGCAAGTCCGGATAAATGTAATAATTATGATTAGAATTTGTTGTCTTTGGTCTCACATGTCTGACACGTTGACACAGGCCATTAGCACGAAAAATATTATAGCATTGATCACGCCCAATGACCATCCTGACACCAAACTTGCGGAGACAGCATGCATAGAGTTCACGTATACCAGCCTTAGGCATAAGTTTACGTAACTCATTACAATACAACACAATGCTTGATGTGAGGATGTCTATTTCCTTTTTTCTGTTGACATGCTTATAATAACCTTGTCTGGTTATGCCGAAGTAATCACAGAGGAACTGTAGCCTACCGCGCATATGACGGGCAGAGTTCCCCTGTGACAAGGTATCGATTACTTGGCATCGGAGTTTTTTCGAACCTTGATGTGATAGGTTGACTCAGCAAGATTTATTAATTCCTCACAAGCTTCATGACGAAGACTTTCCTCCTGAAGAGTACGCTGAAGTTTGCGATTTTCGGCACGCAATGCAGCGAGTTCTTTCTCCAGTTCATTGAGAGACTCAGCAGAGTATTTGTTGAAAGAGGGGTGGTCTGTACTCATAACTTTATCATTTATATGATACTTATCAAGCCAAAGAATCAGCAGACGACGGCAAATACCGGTACGTTTGGCAAACTGATACTTCGTTTCCGAAGTAGATAAATACTCACGAATATAAGACATTCGTTCGGATTCTGTGTAAGGAGTGTACTTCTTTTTTAATTCTTTCATGGGAATTTCGCATTTAAGAAGTGTCAACTTATTTAGTACACTACAATGAGAGTAAAAGTTACTCTCATCTTACTATCATACTTACTCTCATACCTGTAACTCCGATGAATAAAGGCTTTTTAAACGATTGATGAGAGTATGAGAGTAAAATTGCTTATTTATTTTTATTGGTGACGGATTTCGGTAATCAGAAATAAGAAACAGGATTATATTTTATCAAATTCATTTTAATACAGAACTTCCTATATTTATTTCCATATTTCTGCTACCTTTCAAAAAAAACATATATCTTTGTCATACGCTTTCAGCCCATCAGCGTGATGAAATAGACAGAAAGCGGTTTTTATTTCCTATATGGAGTAAAAGCGTATTATCTCTCGACCTTAAAAATAGCAAACTTTCAAAAGAGAGAGATGATACGGTAGATACTCCACGTGAACGGCTGTATATCAACATATCCGTAAGAGATGTGTTATATATAAACGATTGACGTGGGTGTCTGCTGTTATCATTATCTTCTTTAAAGGTGTTGCTAGCCTTAAGGTCGGATAATGGTACAGCAGCATCTGCGTCTTTCTTGTATTCGGCCGGTTATCAATTACCCCACAATTTAACCTAGCCAATCTCCATCCGGCGGACTGCAAAAAGAGTGGATGCTCGTTGTGCTAATATACATGAATAAAACATTATTCATCCCTTATTGTATCACACATAAAAGAACAAACGCTATGGCACAATGGATTAGTATAGAAGAAGCGGCTGCAAAGTACGGATTCGAGACAGAATATATTTGGGTCTTGATAGAGATAAGAGAAATCACCGTGGACTACCAAAGAGCTGACATCGACATCATCGACGATGAAAGTATTCAGGATTTTATCAACCGGAATAAAAAGGGGATTACATTGATGTATATCGAAAAGTTGGAACGATATTGCATGGATAAATCTCAAGTCTGTTCAATATACGCATCACTTTTAGGCAAACAAGATAAGGAAATCACCATGTATAAAGGAGCTAAATTTTTGTATGATGCACTGCAGGGCAAATGGTTGAAGCAATGTGACCGGGTGCGGCATTTAGAAAAAGAACTTGCATTGGAGCAGACCACTTGCCGTACGTGTTGGCTGAAAAGGTTATGTATGATAATCAGGAAGTAAATTTGATTAACTATCATTTTCCCAAGATTTATAGATGATAGATAGGATGAAAATTGAACTAATAAGAATTTCTTATTAGTCTGTGAGTGTTAGATGAAACTGATGCTCTATTGTAAGTTCAATCTTCAAAAGAGCAAATATAAATGTATGGGCGTCGGATTAAGTGAACAACAGCGACTTTGAGCGAACAAAAAACCGATAAATTGTGTTTATTTATTCTAATTATATATCTTTGTCCCGAATTATAAACACGTAAATTTATGAAAAAGATTTTTGGTGCTTTAATGATTGCCGTATGTATCGGTATGGCGATGCCTGCCCAGGCGCAAATACACTTTGGTGTAAAAGGAGGTTTGAACTTGTCGAAGGCGAGTTTCTCTAATGTAGGCGATAACTTTAAGAAGGATAATTTTACCGGTTTCTTTATTGGTCCGATGGCCGAGTTTAATATTCCAATCGTAGGGTTGGGAGTAGATGCTGCCTTGCTTTTTGCTCAAAGAGGTATAAAGGTTTCTGAAGGAAACGAGGATTTGACTATCAAGCAAAACGGTATTGATATTCCTGTAAACCTGAAATATACAATCGGTTTGGGAAGTATGGCCGGTATTTATCTTGCTGCAGGTCCTGATTTTTATTTCGATTTTGAAAAGAAATCGGGAATTGATAAGAAGAAAGCGCAAGTAGGTATTAATGTGGGTGCCGGTTTGAAGTTGCTGAACCATCTGCAGGTAGGTGCTAACTACAATATCCCATTGGGCGACACTGCGGATATTGAAGGAACAGACGCTTCTTATAAGACTAAGACTTGGCAGGTATCTGTTGCCTATATTTTTTAAATAGTCTGTCACTTTACATCGTATATGAAAAAGAGTTTCCGGTGAACGGGAACTCTTTTTTTTGTTCGAGGGCTGCCCTGTTGCAGCCTCGAAACTGTTTCTGCCCAATCCTGCCTTAAGAAGCGTTTTTCTTTTGAGTGTTCTCTCTTCCTTCTTTTTTCATTCCCCATTTTTTATTGTATTTTTGTACCTGCAATGAAAAAATATGTAGATGTCATATTACCGCTTCCGCTTCCGAAGAGTTTCACTTACTCTTTGCCGGACGAATGTGCGGAAGATGCGAAGATAGGCTGCCGTGTGGTAGTTCCTTTCGGGCGAAAGAAGTTTTATACGGCTATCGTCCTTAACGTTCATTATTGTGCTCCAACGGAGTACGAAGTGAAAGATATATCTGCATTGCTGGATGCTTCTCCCATTTTACTACCCGTTCAGTTCAAATTTTGGGAATGGATAGCCGATTACTATCTTTGTACACAGGGAGATGTGTATAAAGCGGCACTTCCTTCCGGTCTGAAGCTGGAGAGTGAAACGATTGTTGAATATAATCCCGATTTTGAGGCGGATGCGCCATTGCCGGAACGGGAACAACGCATTTTGGATTTACTTGCCGTAGATGCGCAGCAGTCCGTCACTAAACTGGAGAAAGACAGCGGCATAAAAAATATTCTTACCGCCATCAAGTCCCTGCTCGATAAAGAAGCCATTTTTGTAAAGGAAGAATTGAAACGTACTTATAAGCCTAAGACAGAGGCACGGGTGCGGCTTGCGGGTACGGCAGATGAAAAGCAACTCCATATTCTGTTTGATATTCTGTCTCGTGCTCCGAAGCAACTGGCGTTGCTCATGAAGTATGTAGAGTATTCAGGTATTTTAGGAACCGGAACTCCGAAAGAAGTCTCCAAGAAAGAATTGTTGCAACGGGCTAATGTGGCCCCTTCGGTACTGAACGGGCTGGTGGATAAGAAGATTTTCGAAATCTACTATCACGAAATCGGACGGTTGAATAAACAGGAGAAAGAAGTGGTCGAGCTGAACGCCTTGAACGAGTTTCAGCAACGGGCACATGATGAAATCGTTCAGTCTTTCCAGGAGAAAAACGTGTGTCTGCTTCATGGAGTAACGTCCAGCGGGAAGACGGAAGTGTATATCCATCTGATTGAAGAAACGATTCGTCAGGGAAAACAAGTCTTATATTTGTTGCCGGAGATTGCCTTGACTACTCAAATTACAGAGCGTCTGCAACGGGTCTTCGGTGCTCGCCTGGGGATCTACCATTCTAAATTCCCCGATGCCGAACGGGTTGAAATATGGCGGAAACAACTGGGAGAGAATGGGTATGATATTATCCTGGGTGTTCGCTCTTCCGTGTTTCTTCCTTTCCGAAATCTGGGATTGGTGATTGTGGACGAAGAGCACGAAAATACGTATAAGCAACAAGATCCCGCTCCCCGCTATCATGCCCGTAGCGCTGCGATTGTACTGGCTGCCATGTATGGAGCTAAAACCCTATTGGGAACGGCTACTCCTTCTATCGAATCGTGGCAGAATGCAGGGGAGGGGAAATATGGTTTTGTACAACTGAAAGAACGATATAAAGAAATTCAATTGCCGGAGATTATTCCAGTAGATATAAAGGAATTGCATCGCAAAAAGAGGATGGTGGGACAATTCTCACCGCTCTTGATACAATACATGAAAGAGGCTTTGGAACAGGAAGAGCAAGTGATTCTCTTTCAGAACCGTCGTGGGTTTGCTCCGATGGTGGAGTGTCGTACCTGCGGTTGGGTGCCCAAGTGTAAGAATTGCGACGTGAGCCTTACCTATCATAAAGGAATCAATCAGCTAACCTGTCATTATTGCGGTTATACCTACCAACTGCCGAAATCCTGTCCTGCCTGCGAAGGTACGGAACTGGTGAACCGTGGCTTTGGTACGGAAAAGATTGAAGATGACATTAAAATCCTTTTTCCCGAAGCGGCAGTGGCTCGAATGGACTTGGATACCACACGTACCCGCTCTGCTTATGAAAAGATTATTGCGGATTTCGAACAGGGAAAGACGGATATATTGATTGGCACGCAAATGGTTTCAAAAGGATTGGATTTCGATCATGTCAGTATTGTCGGTATACTGAATGCCGATACGATGCTGAACTATCCGGATTTCCGTTCCTATGAACGCGCTTTCCAGTTGATGGCGCAGGTAGCGGGACGTGCCGGACGTAAGAACAAACGGGGTAGGGTGGTGCTGCAAACCAAGAGCATCGAGCATCCTATCATTCATCAGGTCATTGCCAATGATTATGAAGACATGGTAGGCGGGCAGTTGGCGGAACGGCAGATGTTCCATTATCCTCCTTATTACCGGTTGGTATATGTTTATCTGAAAAATCATAATGAAGCGTTGTTGGATCAGATGGCGGTAGTGATGGCGGATAAGCTGCGGGCGGTATTTGGCAATCGGGTATTGGGACCGGATAAACCTCCTGTTGCCCGTATCCAAACGTTGTTTATCAAAAAGATTGTCGTCAAGATTGAGCAGAATGCTCCGATGGGACGTGCCCGGGAGTTGCTGTTGCGCATCCAACGGGAGATGTTGGAAGATGAACGCTATAAATCTTTGATTGTCTATTATGATGTAGACCCCATGTGATTGAATATTTTTCCCCCTAATAAAAACCTTTAATCATTTAATTAACTAACCATGAAACGACTTACTATTTTTTCCCTGACTTGTCTCTTTAGCGTAGGCGCAGTTTTTGCCCAGCAAGGAGTCACTCAATGTGGTGTTCCGACAGGACAACCGAAGTTCCCTTTACTGACTTATCAGGAATTGCCCGACCCTGCTACGCCGTCTGATAAAGAATGGGCGGCAGTGACAACAACACAAGTGTCTTGGGGTACAACAGACGTCCGGTACGCAAAACACGGGCTTCCCCGGTTGAAGAACCAGCAAACGGTTGCTTTGAAAGGCTGGCGTGGTGAACGTGTGAACGCGCAAGCGGTTGTATGGACAGGTGTAGAACTGAAAGACCTGAATTTCAGCTTTGGTGATTTCAAAGACAAGAAAGGAAATGTTCTTCCCCAAGATGCATTCACCGGCGGTTTTGTCCGTTATGTGATGACGGATGAATTGAACAAAGACGGTCGAGGTGCCTGCGGACACCGGAAAGCGGTGGATTATGATTCATTATTGGTGGCTGATCCTATTGATACCAGTCTGAAAGCAATGGCTTTGCCTGCTCATACTGTTCAACCTGTCTGGGTGCAATGTTGGATTCCTCAATCGGCTGTTCCCGGAACGTATAAAGGGGAGTTGCTAATCAACGACGGCTCTCGTCTGTTGCAACGCCTGAATCTGGAAATTACGGTTTCTTCCCGCGAACTTCCGGCGCCTTCGGAGTGGGCCTACCACTTGGATTTGTGACAAAGTCCCTATGCAGTGGCACGTTACTATCAGGTTCCTTTATGGAGTCAGGAGCATTTAGACGCCATGCGTCCTTTGATGAAAATGCTGGCCGACGCCGGACAAAAGATTATCACGGCTACTTTGATGCACAAACCCTGGAACGGTCAGACGGAAGATTATTTTGATACAATGGTTACCTGGATGAAACGGGCGGACGGCACATGGTCTTTCGACTATACCATTTTCGACCGTTGGGTAGAATTTATGATGAGTGTGGGCATTGACAAACAGATCAACTGTTATTCAATGGTTCCCTGGGAGTTGTCATTCCAGTATTACGACCAGGCAACCAACTCGCTGAAATTTGTGAAAACAGCACCGGGCGAGGAGGCTTACGAAGAAATGTGGGTAGCAATGCTTTCGTCTTTCTCCAAGCACCTGAAAGAAAAAGGATGGTTCGATATCTGCGCTATTGCAATGGATGAACGTCCGATGGAGGTGATACAGAAGACCTTGAAGGTGATTCGTAAAGCAGATCCGGATTTCAAAGTTTCGTTGGCAGGAAATTACCATGCGGAGATTGAGCCCGATTTGTATGATTACTGTATCGTAATCGGACAGAACTTCCCCGAAGAAGTACGTCTCCGCCGTGCGGCAGAGAACAAACGTACCAACTATTACACCTGCTGTACGGAAGCCCACCCCAATACATTTACTTTCTCCGATCCTGCAGAAGCTGTCTGGATAAGTTATTATTCTTCTAAGAGACACCTGGACGGTTATTTGCGTTGGGCATACAACAGCTGGCCATTGGAACCGCTGCTCGATTCCCGTTTCCGCAGTTGGGCAGGTGGAGATACTTATCTTGTATATCCGGGTGCCCGTAGCTGTATCCGTTTCGAACGCTTGATTGAAGGAATTCAGGCGCACGAGAAGATAAATATCCTCCGTCAGGAATTTGAGAAAAAGGGAAATAAAGCCGGATTAAAGAAAATAGAGAAAATGCTTGCTCCGTTCAACTTGGGTAGTATGCCGGAAACCCCGGCAGCAGTAACCGTGAACCGGGCAAATCAAATATTGAACTCATTGTAAATGATTGTTCGTTAAATGGGAATTTAGTGGTTAATGAGAATTTATCGGTTAGGCTGAAAGCCTTACAATTATATATTTATTGGGGCGCCCTGAAAGGGCTTAATTATATAGCGTAGGGCAACGCCCTACGAAAAAAACACACCAGCCACAAGCCCTGAAAGGGCGGAACTATATACAATTATGCCCTTTCAGGGCGCAAATTCAGATTGTCGTTTTTGCGTAGGGCGTTACCCTACGCTATATAATTAAGCCCTTTCAGGGCACTCCGCAAAATTATCATTTAGCTTATTCTTGAATCTGTTAAAACTGAAATTATGAAAAAGATATTGTTTGTCTGCCTTGGAAATATCTGCCGTAGCTCTACGGCTGAAGGCGTGATGCTTCATTTGATAAAAGAAGCGGGATTGGAAAAAGAATTTGTGATAGATTCCGCCGGAATCTTGTCTTATCATCAGGGCGAACTGCCGGACAGCCGGATGCGTGCTCACGCGGCTCGTCGCGGTTACCAATTGGTGCATCGTTCGCGCCCCATCCGTACAGAAGATTTCTATCATTTTGATTTGATAATCGGTATGGACGACCGGAACATAGACGACCTGAAAGACAAAGCACCTTCTCCCGAAGAATGGAAGAAGATTCATCGCATGACGGAGTACTGCACCCGTATTCCTGCAGATCATGTCCCCGACCCCTATTATGGAGGGGCCGAAGGATTTGAATATGTACTCGATGTGTTGGAAGACGCTTGCGCCGGTCTGCTTACTTCTTTAACTCCGGATAACTGATCCGGGTGTGATAAGCAATCTTTAGTTTCTCCTTGAATACAGCTTTCACAGTTGCTATATCCTTGAAAGTGATAGGACATTCCTTAAAGTAACCTTCAGTAACCTGCGAGTCGATAATCTTGTCGACCAGGTTGCTGATTGTTTCTTCCGTATATTCCGGAAGACTGCGCGAGGCAGCTTCCACAGCATCCGCCATCATCAGGATAGCCTGCTCTTTGGTAAACGGATTCGGTCCGGGATAAGTGAACAATTCTTCATTCGGCTCTTCGTCCGGATGCTCGTTCTTCCAGGAAATATAGAAATATTTTGTTTTTCCCCGTCCGTGATGAGTGCTGATAAAATCTTTGACCGCTTTAGGCAGATTGTGTTTATCCGCCAGTTTCAATCCATCCGTCACATGGCTGATAACGACCTGTGCACTTTGTTCGTAATTCAAATTCTTATGCGGATTAACCCCTCCCGACTGATTCTCCGTAAAGAAAGCCGGATTTTCCATCTTCCCGATATCGTGATACAAAGCCCCCGTACGTACTAACTGGCTTTTTGCTCCAATGCGGATAGCGGCTTCCGCTGCCAGATTAGCCACCTGCATGGAATGTTGGAAGGTTCCGGGAACCGTTTCAGACATCTGCCGCAAAAGATCGTTATTGATATTCGAAAGTTCCACCAAAGTAACATTGGAAGTAAATCCGAAAGTCTTTTCCAATAAGAATAATAAAGGATAAGTGAATAATAACAGGATTCCGTTAATGATAAAGTAAGTGTACATACGTATATTCAACTTCGAAAAGTCGGTGGAAAGACCATTCTCCGTCATCAGTTCGAAAGCAAAATAAATGGCTGCATAAGTCAGTATCACTAATAAGGCCGTTCGGAAAAGCTGGGATCTCTGCGATAGTTCCCTTAGGCTGAATATCGCCACTAATCCCGCTGCCAACTGCGTCAGAATAAACTCATGAGGGAAGCGCAAGGAGATGGAGCATATCAATATAGTAATGACGTGCGTCAGAAAAGCGGTTCTCGAATCAAGAAAGACACGGATGATAATCGGCAGCATCGCGTATGGGATGATGTACACATTAAATATATTATGTGTCACCATGAAAGCCGTTATGACGCTGTAGAACACAATCAGGGTGAATAGTAACGACAGACTGCCTTTTCGTTGATAATAGTCTTTCCGGAATAAATCGAGATAAAGCATGAAACAAAGCATCAGCATACCCACAAACAGAACCTGACCTCCGAGAATCAAACGGTTTTGTCCCATAGACTCGTTGCGTTTGATGGATTCTTTGCGCAATGATTCGAGGATATTATAGGTATGCGGACTAACGATCTCTCCACGGTCGATAATCTTCTGCCCGCTGACTACCAGTCCGTTTGCCCAGGAATAATTATTTAATATCTCCTCTTTGGCAGCCTGGGTGCGCTCCTCGTCAAAAGTGAGGTTGGGAGTAATGTATTCGTTCAGCGCGCATTGCCTTAATACTTCCCGGTTGAAATGGGTCGAGTCTGCTGTTAGCAGGTGTTCATACGCTTTCTTTACCGTGTAAATGTTTTCGGTAGCCTGCGGGTTGGCAAGTTTATCGTCAATCACCATGACGGATGAAGTGCTGTCTTTTTGAAGCTGTTGTATATTCTCTGTCGATACGATACCTGCCTGATAGATTTCTTTTAAGGTACGCTCGATATACCGCAAATAATCGATGGAAGGAAGAATTCCTTTCAGGTTGGTGTGATAATTCTCTTTCAGTTTGGCGATTGCATTTTTTTCGATGTCTTTATCCAATTGGTAATAAGGCTGGAAGAAAGCCATCAGACTGTCTTGCTCTCTTTTTACTACTGCATCCTCTTTATAAATAGGAAAGTCGAAAGTAGCGATCAGCTGCCCATATTTCCAGGGCTTATTGATGTCAAACTGGTAATTGAATTTTCCGTCACGTGGCAGGAAATAAACAATCAGCGTCACAGTGCCCACAAATAGCAGTGATTTATATAGTAAATCTCTCCATGAAAAACTTTTTTTCTTCTTCAAATGTTCCATATCCACTGAAATTTTTGCGAAAAGTACAAAAAAAAACAATAGTGTGGAAAAAAAGGTTTAATTTTGCCACGATTTACCTATACTAACCCAAATTATGGCAGAAAGAAAAGTAAGAGTTCGTTTTGCTCCAAGTCCTACGGGAGCACTGCACATCGGTGGTGTGCGTACAGCTTTGTATAATTATCTATTTGCGCGTCAACACGGCGGAGACTTGATATTTCGTATTGAAGATACTGATTCTAACCGGTTCGTTCCGGGAGCGGAAGAGTATATACTCGAATCTTTTAAGTGGTTGGGTATCCACTTTGATGAAGGAGTGAGCTTCGGTGGCGAATGTGGTCCGTACCGCCAGTCGGAGCGCCGCGAAATCTACAAGAAATATGTGCAGGTTTTGCTGGAAAATGGAAAAGCATACATCGCTTTTGATACTCCGGAGGAACTGGACGCTAAGCGTGCTGAAATTGCTAACTTCCAATATGACGCATCTACTCGCGGAATGATGCGCAACTCATTAATCATGCCGAAGGAAGAAGTGGATGCACTGATTGCTGAAGGCAAACAATACGTCGTTCGTTTCAAAATCGAACCGAATGAAGATGTACATGTGAATGACCTGATTCGTGGCGAAGTTATTATCAACTCATCCATTCTGGATGATAAAGTGCTTTATAAATCGGCTGATGAACTGCCGACTTACCATCTGGCAAATATCGTGGACGACCATTTGATGGGAGTTTCCCACGTGATTCGTGGTGAAGAATGGCTGCCTTCCGCTCCTTTGCATGTGTTGTTGTACCGTGCTTTCGGCTGGGAAGATACAATGCCGGAATTTGCCCACCTGCCTTTATTGCTGAAACCGGAAGGCAATGGAAAATTAAGTAAACGTGACGGTGACCGTCTCGGATTCCCTGTATTCCCGTTGGAATGGCACGATCCGAAATCGGGAGAAATCTCTTCAGGTTATCGTGAATCGGGTTATCTGCCGGAAGCAGTGATTAATTTCCTTGCTTTATTGGGATGGAACCCGGGCAATGACCAGGAAGTGATGTCAATGGACGAATTGATTAAATTGTTTGATCTTCACCGTTGCAGCAAGTCGGGTGCCAAGTTCGACTATAAAAAGGGAATATGGTTCAACCATCAATATATACAGCAGAAACCTAACGAAGAAATTGCGGAACTGTTCTTGCCTTTCCTGAAAGAACATGGTGTAGAAGCTCCTTTCGAAAAAGTGGTGACTGTGGTTGGCATGATGAAAGATCGGGTAAGTTTCATTAAAGAACTGTGGGACGTATGTAGCTTCTTCTTCGTTGCTCCTACCGAATATGATGAAAAGACGGTGAAAAAACGTTGGAAAGAAGATTCTGCAAAATGTATGACCGAATTGGCAGAAGTGATTGCCGGCATTGAAGACTTTAGTATTGAAGGACAGGAAAAAGTCGTTATGGATTGGATTGCGGAGAAAGGTTATCATACAGGTAATATCATGAATGCTTTCCGTCTGACATTAGTGGGTGAAGGAAAAGGCCCGCACATGTTCGATATTTCCTGGGTATTGGGCAAAGAAGAGACGATAGCTCGCATGAAACGTGCGGTAGAGGTTTTGAAGTAATCGACACAGTACTATGCTTTACGACCTGGCAATAGTCATTTATGACTTTATCGTCCATTTGGCTGCTCCGTTTAGCCGTAAGCCCCGAAAGATGATGAAAGGGCATTGGGTAGTGTATGAACTCCTGCGGCAGCAAGTGGAGAAAGGGGAACAGTATATTTGGTTTCATGCTGCTTCACTGGGAGAGTTTGAACAAGGGCGCCCTCTGATAGAAATGATTCGTGCGAAGTATCCTGACTATAAGATATTGCTGACATTTTTCTCTCCTTCCGGTTACGAGGTGCGTAAGCATTACCGGGGGGCGGATATTGTCTGCTATCTGCCGTTTGATAAACCGCGGAATGTGAAAAAGTTCCTGGATATTGCAAATCCTTGCATGGCGTTCTTTATCAAATATGAGTTTTGGAAGAATTATCTGGATGAGCTTCACAAACGCCGTATTCCGGTATATAGTGTATCGTCTATCTTCCGTCGCGAACAAATATTCTTTAAATGGTACGGTGGAACTTATCGCAATGTATTGAAAGATTTCGATCATCTGTTTGTTCAGAATGAGGCATCCAAACGTTACTTGTCGAAAATCGGTATCAGCCGTGTGACAGTAGTGGGAGATACCCGTTTTGACCGCGTGTTGCAAATCCGTGAAGAGGCTAAAGAACTCCCGTTGGTAGAGAAATTTAAAGGAACCAATTCCTTTACTTTTGTTGCCGGAAGCTCATGGGGACCTGACGAAGATTTATTCCTCGAATATTTCAATAACCATCCGGAAATGAAACTGATTATTGCTCCGCATGTGATCGACGAGAATCACTTGGTTGAAATCATCAGTAAATTGAAACGTCCGTATGTGCGCTATACTCGTGCCGACGAAAGGAATGTATTGAAAGCGGATTGCCTCATAATAGACTGCTTTGGACTGCTGTCCTCTATTTACCGTTATGGCGAAATAGCTTATATCGGTGGTGGTTTCGGAGTCGGTATTCATAACACATTGGAAGCGGCTGTATATGGTATTCCGGTGATTTTCGGACCGAAGTATCAGAAATTTATGGAAGCCGTTCAATTGCTCGAAGCAAAAGGCGCTTATTCCATCAAAGATTATGATGAACTGAAAACTTTGCTGGATCGTTTCCTGGCAGATGAATTGTTCTTGCGTGAAACCGGAACAAATGCCGGTTATTATGTGACTAGTAATGCCGGGGCTACAGAAAAGATTATGCACATGATTAATTTTTGATTAGAGGAAATAGTGTCGAAAAGAGATGAATCCAATGAATTCGCTTTTTGTAAAAAAACGGCTTTATAAAAAATCTTATAAAAACAGCGGGATGTTCTTTCATTAGAATGTCCCGCTGTTTTTATTAACTTGTTAGAGTTTGCTATTTATCTTCCTTATACCATTGCGAATACATCAAATAATTGTGAGCAATCTTCTGATTCAGTTCTTTGGCTTGTTCAGGATCTACCTTTTTTATGAATTTCGCGGGTACTCCTCCCCAAATACTTCCCGGCTCAATGATGGTATTGCTTAATACCAGCGAACCGGCGGCAACGATTGCTCCTTCACCAACTACGACGTGATCCAGGACGGTTGACCCCATCCCTACCAATGCATAATCTTTGATGGTCGCCCCATGAATGGTGACATTATGCCCAACGGATACGTGATCGCCAATTTCAATAGTCGATTTCTGATATAACGTATGCAAGACACTTCCATCCTGAATGTTGACACCATTGCCGATTCGTATGGAGTTGACGTCACCTCTTAATACCGTATTAAACCAAATGCTACAATCATTTCCTATTTTTACATCTCCTATAATAGTTGCATTATCTGCGAGGAAGCAGTTTTCTCCGATTTCGGGAGTAAAACCCCGTACTGATTTAATTAAAGCCATATAATATTTGTTTCTAATAAAGTTTTTTATTTAATGCAGTTCTATGTTGTACGACACCCGGGTGTCGTGATGGATGAGACCCGGGTCTTGAGCAGTCTGACACCCGGGTCTCAGTATGCTTGACACCCGGGTGTCAGACAAGTTCTGTTTAAAGGGAAGCAGTCGCCTCTTGTAACCAAACTTTTTCTTCTTCGTTAAGATCCGGTGACAACTTCTCGTAGACAGTCTGATGGTAATTGTTTAACCATTCAATTTCTTCATTTGTCAGCATCTCCTTGATGATCCCTTTTTTGCAGATTGGGCATAAAGTGATAGTTTCAAACTTAAGATATTCTCCAAACATTCCCTCTCCATCTTTGCAAACCAACGTCAGGTTCTCCGTACGTATCCCGTGACTGCCTGCTTTATAAACACCAGGTTCATTGGAAGTAACCATGCCGGGCTGCAAAATGACAGGATTCTCATTCATACGAATGCTTTGCGGGCCTTCGTGTACACTTAGGAAATGTCCGACGCCATGTCCTGTGCCATGAAGAAAATTCATTCTGTGGTTCCAGATAGGCATACGGGCTAGTACATCGAGCTGGGCTCCACGGGTTCCGGCAGGGAATTTGGCCATAGCCAACGCGATGTGTCCTTTTAATATAAGGGTATAATCCGTTTTTTCTTCTTCTGTAAGTTCGCCTAAGGCAATGGTTCGGGTGATGTCAGTGGTTCCGTCCAGATATTGGGCTCCTGAATCTAAGAGTAAGAACCCTCTGGGCTGAAGAGTCACGTCACTTTCCGGGGTAGCCGAATAATGTACGATTGCCCCATGTTCTTTATATCCTGCAATCGTGTCGAAACTTTCCCCCATGTAGAGAGGCTGTGCAGCCCTAAACTCATGCAACTTTTTATCTATACTTAATTCTGTCTCTTTTCCGGTAGATACGGATTCTTCTAGCCATTTGAGGAATTTGACGAGTGCTACTCCATCCCGTTGCATGGCAGCGTGGATGCCGGCGATCTCCTGCTCATTGCGAATCGCTTTCAATAATGCGACAGGCGACTCTCCACGAAGAATAGAACATTGCGGATTAATAGATGAATAGATAGAATAATTTGTTTTTCGTGGATCAATCAGAATGTTTTTTCCCAGAAAAGAATTCAGGAATGTCTCTACCTCATCATACTTCTGTATTCCAATCTGCCGTTCCTTTAGATAAGTCTCTACCTCTGCCGTCACTTTCTCCGGTGAAATAAAATAAGTCACTTCATCCTGTGTGATTAACAGGTAACTTACTATGACCGGATTGCAATGTACATCGTTTCCTCGCAAATTGAGAGTCCATGCGATCTCGTCGAGTGCGGATATGAATAAAGCATAGACACCTTTCTTTTTCAACTCCGTACGGATAGCGGATATTTTCTCTTCGCAGCTTTTTCCTGCATATTTGATATCATAAATAAAGGCAGGAGAATCAGGCATGGCGGGCCGGTCTTTCCAAATGCTACTCAATGGATCTCCAAATATGTCGACCTGTAACAGATGTGCCGCCAGTTCTTCTTTCATCTGTTCGACCTGTTGCACAGAGAACATTTTCCCGTCGATACTTACGGATTCTCCAGGTTTTAAGTGTTGGCAGAGAAATTCTGTAATACTGGGAGTCTCCGGCAACATCTCTTTATATAAGGTAATGCCGCTGCCCTCCAATTCCTTCGTAGCTTGCAGAAAATAACGTGAGTCGGTCCATAATCCTGCTTTATCCATCAGGATAACCGCTGTTCCGGCAGAACCAGTAAAACCGGAAATCCACTCGCGTGACATCCAGTGGGGAGCCACATATTCACTAAGGTGAGGGTCGGTGCTGGGAATAATGAACGCTTTGATAGAATTGGGATGAAAGGTCATGCGCAGTGCATGCACTCGCTCTTTTATGCTCTGTTTCATACTTTATTATATTATTATAGACATGTAAGTGTTTCAAAGGTACTAACTTTCTGCATTTAATAACTTGTTTATGAATAGTTTTTGAGAAATATTTGCCGAAAGTTTTGTGAATAAAGAAAGTATGTGTAATTTTGCGGCGCAATTTGACTGCAGAATTTTTTAATCATAACATATTAATAGTAACAAAATGATTGTAGTACCTGTAAAAGAAGGCGAAAACATTGAAAAAGCGCTGAAGAAGTTCAAAAGAAAATTTGAAAAGACTGGCATTGTAAAAGAGTTGAGAAGCAGACAACAGTTTGATAAACCGTCTGTAACTAAAAGACTTAAGAAAGAACGCGCAGTTTACGTACAACAACTTCAGCAAGTAGAAGATTAATAATTCGTAATTTCCTTTGAATTATTGAATTCTTTTCATACATTCGTTGCACGATTTTAGATGTAGCGATATTATGTTGATAGAATCTTTTCTTGATTATCTCCAGTATGAGCGGAACTATTCTGAAAAAACCGTTCTTGCGTACGGTGAAGATATAAAGCAACTGCAGGAGTTTGCTCAGGAAGAGTATGGAAAATTTAATCCGTTAGAGGTCGAGGCGGAACTGATTCGTGAATGGATTGTTTCATTGATGGATAAAGGGTATACCTCAACTTCTGTAAATCGTAAGCTAAGTTCGCTCCGAACGTTTTACAAGTATCTCTTGAGGCAGGGAGAAACGACTATAGATCCTTTGCGTAAAATAAAAGGACCTAAAAACAAAAAGCCGTTGCCTGTGTTCTTAAAAGAAAACGAAATGAATCGGTTATTGGATGAGACGGACTTTGGTGAAGGATTTAAAGGCTGTCGGGATCGGTTGATTATTGAAATGTTTTATGCTACCGGCATGAGGCTTTCGGAATTGATAGGTCTGGATAATAAGGATGTGGATTTTTCAGCTTCTCTTCTGAAAGTGACCGGGAAAAGAAACAAGCAACGGCTGATTCCGTTCGGTGACGAACTGCAGGAGCTGATGCTTGAATATATTAATGTAAGAAACGAAACGATTCCGGAAAGGTCGGAAGCTTTCTTTATTAGAGAGAATGGTGAACGGCTTTACAAGAATCTAGTCTATAATTTAGTGAAACGGAACCTGTCAAAGGTGGCGACGTTGAAGAAAAAGAGTCCTCACGTGTTGAGGCATACTTTTGCTACCACAATGCTGAACAATGAAGCAGAACTGGGGGCGGTAAAAGAACTTTTGGGTCACGAGAGCATAACAACTACCGAGATCTACACACATGCCACATTTGAAGAACTTAAAAAAGTGTATAAACAAGCTCATCCAAGAGCTTAAAAAAAGGAGGTAAGTATGGATGTTAGAATTCAATCAATTCACTTTGATGCGTCAGAGCAATTGCAGGCATTTATTCAGAAGAAAGTGTCCAAGTTGGAAAAATATTACGAAGATATAAAGAAAGTAGAGGTGTCATTAAAGGTAGTTAAACCAGAAGTTGCTGAAAACAAGGAAGCGGGCATTAAAATATTGATCCCAAATGGAGAGTTTTATGCAAGCAAAGTATGCGATACGTTTGAAGAAGCAATTGATTTAGATGTGGAAGCACTCGGAAAACAGCTGGTTAAATACAAGGAAAAGCAACGTAGCAAATAAAAAAATCCCAAATATTTTGCGGGAAAGAAATAAATAACTAAATTTGCAGCCGTTTCGCTCGCGTTAGAACGTGACGGTTGCATTTTTTAGTAAGTTTGCCTCTTTAGCTCAGTTGGCCAGAGCACGTGATTTGTAATCTCGGGGTCGTTGGTTCGAATCCGACAAGAGGCTCAAAAAGAAACCGAAGAACAAAGATAGAACATCTGTCTTTATCATATTGTTTGAAAATAGTTCTTTTATTTCTTGATTTTGAAAAGGGCAAATACCAGAGTGGCCAAATGGGGCAGACTGTAAATCTGCTGGCTTACGCCTTCGGTGGTTCGAATCCATCTTTGCCCACAATCAGAGTGACAACTTTGGCAAGAATGCGGAAGTAGCTCAGTTGATAGAGCATTAGCCTTCCAAGCTGAGGGTCGCGGGTTTGAGCCCCGTCTTCCGCTCTCTTTTCTTGCTGTTATAGCTCAGTGGTAGAGCACTTCCTTGGTAAGGAAGAGGTCCCGGGTTCAAATCCCGGTAACAGCTCATAAAGGATGTAAATGCTGATTATTAATCAAATAAATAACAAGTAAAGCTATGGCTAAAGAGAAATTTGAACGTACCAAACCGCACGTAAACATTGGTACAATCGGTCACGTAGACCACGGTAAGACAACGTTGACAGCTGCTATCACTACTGTGTTGGCAAAGAAAGGTCTTTCAGAATTGCGTTCTTTCGATTCTATCGACAACGCTCCTGAAGAAAAAGAAAGAGGTATTACTATCAATACTTCTCACGTTGAATATCAAACAGCTAACCGTCACTATGCACACGTAGACTGTCCGGGTCACGCCGACTACGTAAAGAACATGGTAACTGGTGCTGCTCAGATGGACGGTGCTATCATCGTTTGTGCTGCAACTGATGGTCCGATGCCTCAAACTCGCGAACACATCCTGTTGGCTCGTCAGGTAAACGTACCTCGTCTGGTTGTATTCTTGAACAAGTGCGATATGGTAGACGACGAAGAAATGTTGGAACTCGTTGAAATGGAAATGAGAGAACTTCTTTCATTCTATGATTTCGATGGTGACAATACTCCTATCATCCGTGGTTCTGCTCTTGGCGCATTGAACGGTGTTGAAAAATGGGAAGACAAAGTTATGGAACTGATGGATGCAGTTGATAACTGGATTCCACTGCCTCCGCGCGATGTTGATAAACCATTCTTGATGCCGGTTGAAGACGTGTTCTCTATCACAGGTCGTGGTACTGTAGCAACAGGTCGTATCGAAACTGGTGTTATCCACGTTGGTGATGAAATCGAAATCCTTGGTTTAGGTGAAGATAAGAAATCAGTTGTAACTGGTGTTGAAATGTTCCGTAAACTGTTGGATCAAGGTGAAGCTGGTGACAACGTAGGTCTTTTGCTTCGTGGTATTGACAAGAACGAAATCAAACGTGGTATGGTTCTTTGTAAACCAGGTCAGATTAAACCGCACTCTAAATTCAAAGCTGAGGTTTATATCTTGAAGAAAGAAGAAGGTGGTCGTCACACTCCGTTCCACAACAAATACCGTCCTCAGTTCTACTTGCGTACTATGGACTGTACAGGTGAAATCACTTTGCCGGAAGGAACAGAAATGGTAATGCCGGGTGATAACGTAACTATTACAGTTGAGTTGATCTACCCAGTAGCATTGAACCCGGGTCTTCGTTTCGCTATCCGCGAAGGTGGACGTACGGTAGGTGCTGGTCAGATTACTGAAATTATCGACTAATACACAATAATTAATCAGTTCCCGGTTTTCCATCGGGAACTGATTATGTACACACGGGAGTAGCTCAGTTGGTAGAGCACCGGTCTCCAAAACCGGGTGTCGGGAGTTCGAGCCTCTCCTCCCGTGCTAATATTATTGAAATGAAAAAGGTAATAGCTTATATTAAAGAATCTTACGACGAACTTGTACATAAAGTATCGTGGCCTACGTATTCTGAACTTGCTAACAGTGCAGTAGTTGTTTTATATGCTTCCCTGCTTATTGCATTGGTAGTATGGGGTATGGATGTCTGTTTCCAGAACTTCATGGAAAAAATCGTTTATCCACATTAAAAAATTAGGAATTGAAAATGGCTGAGATTGAAAAGAAATGGTACGTTCTACGTGCTATTAGCGGTAAAGAAGCTAAGGTAAAGGAATATCTTGAAGCTGATCTTAAGAACAGCGACCTTGGTGAATATGTATCTCAGGTATTGATTCCTACTGAAAAAGTTTACCAGGTTCGCAATGGTAAAAAAATTGTGAAGGAAAGAAGTTATCTTCCTGGCTACGTTTTAGTGGAGGCTGCTTTGGTTGGTGAGGTCGCTCATCACCTGCGCAATACTCCGAATGTGATAGGCTTTTTAGGCGGCTCCGAAAAACCGGTGCCTCTCAGACAATCAGAAGTGAATCGTATACTTGGTACAGTGGACGAACTGCAGGAAACGGGTGAAGAACTCAATATTCCGTACGTAGTGGGAGAAACTGTAAAAGTTACTTTTGGACCTTTCAGCGGATTCAGTGGCATCATTGAAGAAGTGAATAGTGAAAAAAAGAAACTAAAGGTCATGGTGAAGATATTCGGGCGCAAAACACCGCTTGAATTGGGCTTTATGCAAGTGGAAAAGGAATAACGCGGAATTGTTACGCTGTTGTTGTTCTTCGTTTAATGTTTATATATAAATCAATAAAAAAATGGCTAAAGAAGTTGCTGGACTAATCAAGTTACAGATTAAAGGAGGCGCTGCAAATCCATCACCTCCCGTTGGACCTGCTTTGGGTTCTAAGGGTATCAATATCATGGAATTTTGCAAGCAATTCAATGCCAGAACCCAAGACAAAGCAGGTAAGATTTTACCTGTTATCATTACTTACTACGCAGATAAGTCTTTCGATTTTGTAATCAAGACTCCTCCCGTTGCTATTCAATTACTTGAAGTAGCTAAGGTAAAGAGTGGTTCTGCTGAGCCTAACCGTAAGAAAGTTGCCGAGCTTACTTGGGAACAGGTTCGTACGATTGCTCAGGACAAAATGGTTGACTTAAACTGTTTTACTGTGGAAGCTGCCATGAGAATGGTTGCAGGTACAGCTAGAAGTATGGGTATCGCTGTAAAAGGGGAGTTCCCGGTTAATAATTAATAAACTTCAATTGTAATGGGTAAACTGACAAAAAATCAAAAGTTAGCTGCAGAAAAGATTGAAGCAGGGAAAGCATACTCACTGAAAGAAGCTGCATCTTTGGTAAAAGAAATCACTTTTACTAAGTTTGATGCTTCACTGGATATTGATGTACGTTTAGGTGTTGACCCACGTAAAGCTAACCAGATGGTGAGAGGTGTTGTTTCACTTCCTCATGGTACTGGTAAAGAAGTGCGTGTGTTGGTACTTTGTACACCGGATGCTGAAGCTGCTGCAAAAGAAGCTGGTGCTGACTACGTTGGTCTTGACGAATATATTGAAAAGATCAAAGGTGGATGGACTGATATTGATGTAATCATCACTATGCCATCTATCATGGGTAAAATTGGTGCGCTCGGTCGTGTTCTCGGTCCTCGTGGATTGATGCCGAACCCTAAGAGTGGTACTGTAACTATGGATGTTGCTAAGGCTGTAAAAGAAGTAAAACAAGGTAAGATTGACTTTAAAGTTGATAAGAGCGGTATCGTTCACACTTCTATCGGTAAGGTATCATTCAGTCCTGATCAGATTCGCGACAACGCGAAAGAGTTCATCTCTACTCTGAACAAACTGAAACCGACCGCAGCAAAGGGTACATATATTAAGAGTATTTATCTTTCTAGTACAATGAGTGCGGGTATTAAAATCGACCCGAAATCAGTGGATGAAATCTAATAAAACAGAGAAATAATGAGAAAGGAAGATAAAAGTACGATTATAGAGCAAATTGCTGCTACAGTAAAGGAATATGGTCACTTCTACTTGGTAGACGTTACAGCTATGAACGCTGCTGCTACCAGTGCATTGAGAAGAGATTGTTTTAAATCAGACATCAAATTGATGTTGGTTAAAAACACGCTGCTTCACAAAGCACTTGAAAGCTTGGAAGAAGACTTCTCACCTCTTTACGGTTCTTTGAAAGGTACTACTGCTGTTATGTTTAGCAATACTGCAAACGTTCCTGCTAAGTTAATCAAAGACAAAGCGAAAGACGGTATTCCCGGACTGAAAGCTGCATATGCAGAAGAAAGCTTCTACATTGGTGCTGATCAATTGGATGCTCTCGTTTCAATCAAGAGTAAGAATGAAGTTATCGCCGATATCGTTGCCCTGTTGCAATCTCCGGCCAAGAATGTTATTTCTGCTCTTCAATCAGGTGGTAACACCCTTCACGGAGTTCTCAAGACTCTTGGTGAACGTCCCGAATAATTTTCAAAAATCAACAAAGTATTTAAACAATTAAAATCATACAAAAAATGGCAGATTTGAAAGCTTTTGCAGAACAATTAGTTAACTTGACAGTAAAAGAAGTTAATGAACTTGCAACTATCCTTAAAGAAGAATACGGTATTGAACCTGCTGCTGCAGCTGTAGCTGTTGCTGCTGGTCCTGCAGCTGGTGCTGCTGCCGCAGAAGAAAAAACTTCTTTCGACGTAGTATTGAAGAGCGCTGGTGCAGCTAAACTTCAAGTAGTTAAGGCCGTTAAGGAAGCTTGTGGTCTTGGTTTGAAAGAAGCTAAAGACTTGGTAGACGGTGCTCCTAGCACAGTAAAAGAAGGTTTGGCTAAAGACGAAGCAGAATCATTGAAGAAAACATTGGAAGAAGCTGGAGCTGAAGTTGAACTTAAATAACATTGGCCTGGTAATCAGGTAATTCGGTTAGGAATCCTTCACAAGAGGATTCTTAACCTTTTTGTGTATATATTTCAAATTAAGTTCTCCAAATTCATTGACAGATGTCTTCAAATACTGTAAATCAAAGAGTTAATTTTGCTTCGACTAAGAATCCGCTAGAATACCCGGATTTCCTGGAAGTACAATTGAAGTCATTCCAAGACTTTCTACAATTAGATACCCCACCTGAAAAGCGTAAGAATGAGGGATTGTATAAAGTATTTGCTGAAAACTTCCCTATTGCCGATACAAGAAACAATTTTGTTCTTGAGTTTCTGGACTATTATATTGATCCGCCGCGTTATACCATTGATGATTGTATAGAGCGTGGGCTTACTTATAGTGTTCCCTTAAAAGCGAAACTTAAGCTTTACTGTACGGACCCCGATCATGAGGATTTTGATACAGTGATTCAGGACGTATTCCTCGGCCCGATTCCTTATATGACTGATAAGGCTACTTTCGTCATTAACGGTGCCGAACGCGTAGTTGTGTCACAGCTTCACCGTTCTCCGGGTGTGTTCTTCGGTCAGAGTGTACATGCCAATGGTACGAAACTTTATTCGGCTCGTATTATTCCGTTTAAGGGTTCGTGGATTGAGTTTGCTACTGACATCAATAATGTGATGTACGCATACATCGACCGTAAGAAGAAATTGCCGGTGACTACATTGTTGCGTGCAATTGGCTTCGAGAATGACAAAGATATTCTTGAGATTTTCGATCTTGCAGAAGATGTGAAGGTAAACAAGACAAATCTGAAGAAGGTGTTAGGCCGTAAACTGGCTGCACGTGTCTTGAAAACATGGATTGAAGATTTCGTTGATGAAGATACCGGTGAAGTGGTTTCTATTGAACGTAACGAAGTTATTATCGA
Organism: Bacteroides xylanisolvens; assembly: GCF_018289135.1. Lineage (NCBI taxonomy): Bacteria > Pseudomonadati > Bacteroidota > Bacteroidia > Bacteroidales > Bacteroidaceae > Bacteroides > Bacteroides xylanisolvens. Next base: position 3,839,013 of record NZ_CP072216.1, on the reverse strand, counting down.
CCGTGAAACCGTACTGGAAGAGGAGCATATTGATGAAATTTTGGAGTCGGGAGTTCAGAACATTCTTTTGCATAAGGATGAACCGAATCAGTCCGATTTCTCTATCATATATAATACGTTGCAGAAGGACCCGAGTAACTCGGAAAAAGAAGCTGTGTTGTATATCTACCGTCAGTTGCGTAATGCCGATCCGGCTGATGACGCAAGTGCAAGGGAGGTTATCAACAACTTGTTCTTCTCAGAAAAACGATATGACCTTGGTGATGTAGGCCGTTACAGAATCAACAAAAAGTTGAATCTGACGACTGATATGGACGTGCGTGTCCTCACGAAGGAAGATATTATTGAAATCATCAAATATCTGATTGAGTTGATTAACTCAAAAGCAGATGTGGATGATATTGACCACTTGAGTAACCGTCGTGTACGTACTGTTGGTGAACAGCTTTCTAATCAGTTTGCTGTGGGGCTGGCACGTATGTCTCGTACGATTCGTGAACGTATGAACGTTCGTGACAATGAAGTGTTTACTCCGATTGATTTGATTAATGCGAAGACTATTTCTTCAGTAATCAACTCATTCTTCGGAACGAACGCGTTGTCGCAGTTCATGGACCAGACAAACCCGCTGGCTGAAATTACGCACAAACGTCGTATGTCTGCCCTTGGTCCTGGTGGTCTTTCCCGTGAACGTGCCGGATTTGAGGTTCGTGACGTTCACTATACACACTATGGTCGTCTTTGTCCGATTGAGACTCCTGAAGGTCCGAACATCGGTTTGATTTCTTCATTGTGTGTATTTGCTAAGATTAATGAGCTAGGATTCATTGAAACTCCCTACCGCAAGGTGGAAAATGGGAAAGTGGATCTTTCTGATAACGGTCTGATTTATCTGACTGCTGAAGAAGAGGAAGAAAAGGTTATTGCGCAGGGAAATGCTCCGTTGAATGACGATGGTACATTCGTACTTAATAGAGTTAAGTCTCGTCAAGATGCAGATTTCCCGGTTGTTGAACCATCTGAAGTTGACTTGATGGACGTTGCTCCTCAGCAGATTGCATCTATTGCAGCTTCTTTGATTCCATTCTTGGAACATGATGATGCTAACCGTGCATTGATGGGATCGAACATGATGCGCCAGGCGGTTCCTTTGTTGAGAAGTGAAGCTCCAATCGTAGGTACAGGTATCGAACGTCAGCTGGTAAGAGACTCTCGTACCCAGATTACCGCAGAAGGCGATGGTGTGGTTGACTATGTGGATGCTACTACTATCCGTATTTTGTATGACCGTACGGAAGACGAAGAATTTGTAAGTTTCGAACCTGCTTTGAAGGAATATAGAATACCTAAGTTCCGTAAGACTAACCAGAACATGACGATTGACTTGCGTCCGATTTGTGACAAGGGCCAGCGTGTGAAGAAAGGTGATATCTTGACTGAAGGTTATTCTACTGAAAAGGGTGAATTGGCATTGGGTAAGAACCTGTTGGTAGCTTATATGCCTTGGAAGGGTTACAACTATGAGGATGCTATCGTATTGAACGAACGTGTGGTACGCGAAGACTTGTTGACTTCAGTTCACGTAGAGGAATATTCTCTGGAAGTTCGTGAAACAAAACGTGGTATGGAAGAGTTGACTTCTGATATCCCGAATGTAAGTGAAGAAGCTACCAAAGACTTGGATGAAAACGGTATCGTAAGAATCGGTGCTCGTATCGAGCCGGGTGATATCATGATTGGTAAGATTACGCCGAAGGGTGAATCTGATCCTTCTCCGGAAGAAAAACTGCTTCGGGCTATCTTCGGTGATAAGGCAGGTGACGTGAAAGATGCTTCTTTGAAAGCTTCTCCTTCTTTGAAAGGTGTGGTGATTGATAAGAAACTTTTCTCACGTGTGATTAAGAATCGTAGCTCTAAACTGGCCGATAAAGCATTGTTGCCTAAGATTGATGATGAATTTGAATCTAAGGTAGCTGACTTGAAACGTATCCTGGTTAAGAAACTGATGACTTTGACTGAAGGTAAGGTTTCTCAAGGTGTGAAAGACTATTTGGGTGCGGAAGTTATTGCGAAAGGTTCTAAGTTCAGTGCTTCTGATTTTGATTCACTTGACTTTACTTCTATTCAATTGAGCAACTGGACAAGTGACGATCATATTAACGGTATGATTCGTGATCTGGTGATGAATTTCATTAAGAAATATAAAGAGCTGGATGCTGAATTGAAACGTAAGAAGTTTGCTATTACAATTGGTGATGAACTTCCTGCTGGTATTATCCAGATGGCAAAAGTATATATTGCTAAGAAACGTAAGATTGGTGTGGGTGATAAGATGGCTGGTCGCCACGGTAACAAAGGTATTGTATCCCGTGTTGTTCGTCAGGAAGATATGCCGTTCTTGGCTGATGGTACTCCGGTTGACATCGTGTTGAATCCGTTGGGTGTGCCTTCTCGTATGAACATTGGTCAGATTTTTGAAGCTGTACTCGGACGTGCCGGAAAAACGTTGGGCGTGAAATTCGCGACTCCTATTTTCGACGGTGCTACCATGGAAGATCTGGATCAGTGGACAGACAAGGCAGGATTGCCTCGCTACTGTAAGACTTATCTTTGTGATGGTGGTACAGGTGAGCAATTTGACCAGGCAGCTACTGTGGGCGTAACTTACATGTTGAAGTTGGGCCACATGGTTGAAGACAAGATGCATGCTCGTTCTATCGGTCCGTACTCATTGATTACTCAGCAACCTCTTGGTGGTAAAGCTCAATTCGGTGGTCAGCGTTTCGGAGAAATGGAGGTTTGGGCACTCGAAGGTTTCGGTGCTGCCCATATCTTGCAGGAAATCCTGACTATCAAATCTGATGACGTGGTAGGACGTTCGAAGGCTTATGAAGCAATTGTGAAAGGTGAACCGATGCCACAACCTGGTATTCCGGAATCCTTGAACGTATTGTTGCACGAGTTGAGAGGTTTAGGTTTGAGTATCAACCTAGAATAAAATAATGAAAGAATGTGAGATGTCAATGTACCGATGAAGGTCTGTTGGCATCCGCACTTTTTTCAATTTCCAATGATTCAATTATCAAATCTCAATTATATAGAGTATGGCTTTTAGAAAAGAAAATAAGACGAAAAGTAATTTCTCGAAGATCTCAATTGGTCTGGCTTCTCCGGAAGAAATCCTTGAGAATTCGAGTGGTGAAGTTTTGAAGCCTGAAACCATTAATTACCGTACGTACAAACCCGAACGTGACGGTTTGTTCTGCGAGCGCATTTTTGGTCCTATCAAGGATTATGAATGTCATTGCGGTAAATACAAGCGTATCCGTTATAAAGGTATCGTCTGCGACCGTTGTGGTGTGGAAGTTACTGAAAAGAAAGTGCGCCGTGAACGTATGGGACATATCCAGCTGGTTGTGCCGGTGGCTCACATCTGGTATTTCCGTTCGCTTCCTAATAAAATCGGTTATTTGCTCGGATTGCCGACAAAGAAACTGGATTCGATTATATACTACGAACGTTATGTTGTTATTCAGCCGGGTGTGAAAGCTGAAGATGGCGTAGCTGAATATGATTTGCTTTCTGAAGAAGAATATCTGGATATTCTGGATACGCTTCCGAAAGACAATCAGTATCTTGAAGATAATGATCCGAATAAATTTGTTGCAAAGATGGGAGCCGAAGCTATTTATGATTTGCTGGCTCGTTTGGATCTGGATGCTTTGTCTTACGAACTGCGTCACCGCGCCGGAAACGATGCGTCTCAGCAACGTAAGAATGAAGCTTTGAAACGTCTTCAGGTAGTAGAATCGTTCCGCGCATCACGTGGACGTAACAAACCGGAATGGATGATCGTACGTATCGTACCGGTTATTCCGCCCGAACTTCGTCCGTTGGTTCCGCTGGATGGTGGCCGTTTTGCTACATCTGACTTGAACGACCTTTATCGTCGTGTGATTATCCGTAACAACCGTTTGAAACGACTGATTGAAATCAAGGCTCCGGAAGTAATCTTGCGTAATGAAAAACGTATGCTTCAGGAATCTGTCGATTCTTTGTTTGATAACTCACGTAAGTCAAGTGCTGTGAAGACAGACGCCAACCGTCCGTTGAAGTCATTGTCTGACAGTTTGAAAGGTAAACAGGGACGTTTCCGTCAGAACTTGCTGGGTAAACGTGTTGACTACTCTGCTCGTTCCGTAATCGTCGTTGGTCCGGAATTAAAGATGGGTGAATGCGGTATTCCTAAATTGATGGCTGCCGAATTATACAAGCCGTTTATTATTCGCAAGCTCATCGAACGTGGTATCGTTAAGACTGTTAAGTCTGCAAAGAAAATCGTAGACCGCAAAGAGCCGGTGATTTGGGATATCTTGGAACATGTAATGAAGGGACACCCCGTACTGTTGAACCGTGCTCCGACCTTGCACCGTTTGGGTATTCAGGCTTTCCAGCCTAAAATGATCGAAGGTAAAGCTATCCAGTTGCACCCGTTGGCATGTACGGCATTCAACGCCGACTTTGACGGTGACCAGATGGCTGTTCACTTGCCTTTGAGTAATGAAGCAATTCTTGAAGCACAAATGTTGATGCTTCAATCACATAATATATTGAATCCGGCAAACGGTGCGCCTATTACTGTGCCTGCACAGGATATGGTTCTTGGTTTGTACTATATTACTAAGTTGCGTGCCGGTGCAAAAGGTGAAGGTTTGACATTCTACGGACCGGAAGAAGCGTTGATCGCTTACAATGAAGGTAAGGTAGATATTCATGCTCCGGTGAAGGTTATCGTGAAAGACGTTGATGAAAATGGTAACATTGTAGACGTAATGCGCGAAACTTCAGTAGGACGTGTGATTGTGAATGAAATCGTTCCACCTGAAGCTGGTTATATCAATACAATTATCTCTAAGAAATCTCTTCGTGATATTATTAGTGATGTAATTAAGGTATGTGGTGTGGCTAAGGCTGCCGACTTCCTGGATGGAATCAAGAATTTAGGTTATCAGATGGCGTTCAAGGGTGGTTTGTCATTCAACTTGGGTGATATTATCATTCCGAAGGAAAAAGAAACTTTGGTACAGAAAGGTTACGACGAAGTTGAACAAGTCGTAAACAACTATAACATGGGTTTCATTACCAATAACGAACGTTACAATCAGGTAATTGATATTTGGACACATGTGAACTCCGAGTTGTCTAATATCCTGATGAAGACTATTTCTTCGGACGATCAGGGTTTCAACTCTGTATATATGATGCTTGACTCTGGTGCCCGTGGTTCTAAAGAGCAGATTCGTCAGTTGTCAGGTATGCGTGGTTTGATGGCAAAACCGCAGAAAGCAGGTGCTGAAGGTGGTCAGATCATCGAGAACCCGATTTTGTCGAACTTTAAAGAAGGACTTTCGGTGTTGGAGTACTTTATCTCTACCCACGGTGCTCGTAAAGGTTTGGCGGATACCGCTTTGAAGACTGCCGATGCTGGTTATTTGACTCGTCGTCTGGTGGACGTATCACACGATGTGATTATTACAGAAGAAGACTGCGGTACACTCCGCGGATTGGTTTGTACGGACCTTAAGAATAACGATGAGGTTATTGCTACTCTGTACGAACGTATCTTAGGCCGTGTTTCCGTACATGATATTATTCATCCTACCACAGGTGAATTGCTTGTTGCCGGTGGTGAAGAAATCACAGAAGAAGTAGCCAAGAAGATTCAGGAGTCTCCGATCGAGAGTGTTGAAATCCGTTCGGTATTGACTTGTGAAGCTAAGAAGGGTGTTTGTGCTAAATGTTACGGACGTAACCTGGCAACGAGCCGCATGGTTCAGAAGGGTGAAGCTGTTGGTGTAATCGCTGCTCAGTCTATTGGTGAGCCGGGTACACAGTTGACATTGCGTACATTCCACGCCGGTGGTACTGCTGCAAATATTGCAGCTAACGCCAGTATCGTTGCTAAAAATAATGCACGTCTTGAATTTGAAGAGTTGCGTACAGTAGATATCGTTGACGAGATGGGTGAATCTGCAAAAGTGGTAGTAGGTCGTTTGGCCGAAGTGCGTTTTGTGGATGTGAATACCGGTATCGTTCTTTCTACTCATAACGTACCTTATGGTTCAACACTGTATGTAAGCGACGGCGACTTGGTAGAAAAAGGCAAACTGATTGCTAAGTGGGACCCGTTCAATGCTGTTATTATCACAGAAGCAACCGGTAAGATCGAATTTGAGGGCGTGATTGAAAACGTTACTTATAAGGTTGAATCGGATGAAGCAACAGGTCTTCGTGAAATTATTATTATTGAATCCAAGGATAAAACCAAAGTTCCTACCGCTCATATCTTAACAGAGGACGGTGATTTGATCCGTACTTATAACTTACCGGTAGGTGGTCACGTTATCATCGAGAATGGTCAGAAGGTAAAAGCCGGTGAAGTAATCGTGAAGATTCCGCGTGCCGTAGGTAAGGCGGGTGATATCACGGGTGGTCTTCCTCGTGTTACTGAATTGTTTGAAGCTCGTAACCCGTCAAATCCGGCTGTCGTTTCTGAAATCGACGGTGAGGTGACAATGGGTAAGATCAAACGTGGTAACCGTGAAATCATCGTAACTTCCAAGACGGGTGAGGTTAAGAAGTATCTGGTTGCACTGTCTAAGCAGATTCTGGTACAGGAAAATGACTATGTACGTGCTGGTACTCCGTTGTCTGACGGTGCTACTACTCCGGCAGATATCTTGGCAATCAAGGGTCCTACAGCTGTACAGGAATATATCGTGAATGAAGTTCAGGATGTATACCGCTTGCAGGGTGTGAAGATCAATGATAAGCACTTTGAGATTATCGTTCGTCAGATGATGCGCAAAGTACAAATTGATGAACCGGGAGATACTCGCTTCCTCGAACAGCAAGTCGTAGACAAACTGGAATTCATGGAAGAAAATGATCGTATCTGGGGCAAGAAAGTCGTAGTGGATGCTGGTGATTCTCAAAATATGCAAGCTGGACAGATTGTAACTGCCCGCAAGTTGCGTGATGAGAATAGTATGTTGAAACGTCGTGACTTGAAGCCGGTTGAAGTTCGTGACGCTGTTGCTGCTACCTCTACTCAGATCCTTCAAGGTATCACGCGTGCTGCTTTGCAAACATCAAGCTTTATGTCGGCTGCTTCCTTCCAGGAAACAACGAAAGTATTGAATGAAGCTGCTATCAATGGTAAGATCGATAAGCTTGAAGGTATGAAGGAAAATGTGATCTGTGGTCACTTGATTCCTGCCGGTACCGGACAGCGCGAGTTCGAAAAGCTCATCGTTGGATCAAAAGAAGAGTATGACCGTATCTTGGCTAACAAGAAAACAGTACTTGACTACAATGAAGTAGAATAAATACAATTCAATTGACTATATGAAAAGGAGCAGTTGCCTGATTGGGCAATTGCTCCTTTTTTTATTTCTTTTTTACTCGCGTGTATTATCATTAGTTTCAGGAAAAATGTGTTATTTTGCAGGATAACTTTTTAATCATATTAAATATGGAAGAACAAAATAACAACGGACAATTACAGATTGAATTGAGAGAAGAGGTTGCACAGGGAACTTATGCAAATCTTGCTATTATTACTCATTCGAGTTCTGAATTCATCCTTGACTTCGTGCGCGTAATGCCGGGCATACCGAAGGCTGGTGTGCAATCTCGTATTATTGTGGCTCCGGAGCACGCAAAACGCCTGCTGCGGGCATTAGAAGATAATATAGCAAAGTATGAGCGCGTATTCGGTCCGATTCGTACTTCGGATGAACCCCCTATTTCTCCTTTGACGGGTGTAAAAGGCGAAGCGTGAGGATGATATAAAAACATTAAAAAAGAAAAAAAAGTTGTAGCGCATTGAATATTCAAATATTATTCGTATTTTTGCAGCCCAAAATGTATAGTTACGAAATTAATATAACAATAATATAAATCAAAAAACAATTAAAATGCCTACAATTCAGCAATTAGTAAGAAAAGGACGCGAAGTGCTGGTGGAGAAAAGTAAATCTCCAGCCTTGGATTCATGTCCTCAAAGACGTGGCGTTTGCGTGAGAGTATACACTACTACTCCGAAGAAGCCGAACTCTGCAATGCGTAAAGTAGCTCGTGTACGTTTGACTAACCAAAAAGAGGTGAACTCATACATTCCGGGAGAAGGACACAACTTGCAGGAACACTCAATCGTTTTGGTACGTGGTGGTCGTGTAAAAGACCTTCCGGGTGTGCGTTATCACATTGTACGTGGTACACTTGATACAGCAGGTGTTGCTGGTCGTACTCAAAGACGTTCTAAATATGGTGCTAAGCGTCCGAAACCAGGACAAGCTGCTGCTCCTGCTAAGGGTAAGAAAAAATAAGGATTAAGACCTAATTAAAATTAAAGTAATAACTTACGTTTTAGTTTGTTGGAAATGCTAAAGGTTGAGTAAATTCTCCGGAGGGAGAGTTGAAGAAGTCAAGAAGTAGACAACCAAGAACAAAAACATTATTTTTCAAACAAATGAGAAAAGCAAAACCAAAAAAACGCCTGATTCTTCCGGATCCTGTGTTTAATGACCAAAAGGTTTCCAAGTTCGTGAACCACTTGATGTATGATGGAAAGAAAAATACATCTTATGAAATCTTTTATGCCGCTTTGGAAACAGTGAAAGCAAAACTTCCTAACGAAGAAAAATCAGCTCTCGAAATCTGGAAAAAGGCTTTGGATAATGTAACTCCGCAAGTGGAAGTAAAGTCTCGCCGTGTAGGTGGTGCTACTTTCCAAGTTCCTACTGAAATCCGTCCGGATCGTAAAGAATCAATCTCTATGAAGAATTTGATTCTGTTTGCTCGCAAAAGAGGTGGTAAATCAATGGCTGACAAGTTGGCTGCTGAAATTATGGATGCCTTCAATGAACAAGGCGGTGCATACAAACGTAAAGAAGATATGCACAGAATGGCAGAAGCTAACCGTGCATTTGCTCATTTTAGATTCTAATACTGTAAGAAACCTAATATAAACTTAAAGTAAAGGAATTAGAAGATGGCTAAACATGATTTACATTTAACTCGTAATATCGGTATCATGGCTCACATTGATGCCGGAAAAACAACTACTTCTGAACGTATCCTGTTCTACACTGGATTGACTCACAAAATTGGTGAAGTTCATGATGGTGCTGCTACTATGGACTGGATGGAACAGGAGCAAGAACGTGGTATCACTATTACATCCGCTGCTACAACAACAAGGTGGAAATATGCTGGTGATACTTATAAAATTAACTTGATTGACACTCCGGGACACGTTGACTTTACCGCAGAGGTAGAACGTTCATTGCGTATCCTTGATGGGGCTGTAGCTGCTTACTGTGCTGTTGGTGGTGTTGAGCCTCAATCAGAAACTGTATGGCGTCAGGCTGATAAATATAACGTTCCTCGTATTGCTTATGTTAATAAGATGGACCGTTCTGGTGCTGACTTCTTTGAAGTAGTTCGTCAGATGAAGGATGTTCTTGGAGCTAATCCGTGTCCGATTGTTGTTCCTATCGGTGCTGAAGAATCTTTCAAAGGTCTTGTTGACCTTATCAAAATGAAAGCTATCTATTGGCATGATGAAACAATGGGGGCTGACTACAGTATTGAGGAAATCCCTGCAGAACTTATCGATGAAGCTAACGAGTGGAGAGATAAGATGCTTGAAAAAGTAGCAGAATTTGATGATGCTTTGATGGAGAAATATTTCGATGATCCTTCTACTATTACTGAAGAAGAAGTATTGAGAGCTCTTCGTAATGCAACAGTTCAGATGGCTGTAGTTCCTATGCTTTGCGGATCTTCTTTTAAGAACAAAGGTGTTCAGACATTGCTTGATTATGTTTGTGCTTTCTTGCCTTCTCCACTTGATACAGAGAACGTAATAGGTACAAATCCTAATACGGGAGCTGAAGAGGATCGTAAACCAAGTGATGATGAAAAAACATCTGCTTTGGCGTTTAAGATCGCAACTGACCCATATGTAGGTCGTTTGACTTTCTTCCGTGTTTATTCTGGTAAAATTGAAGCAGGTTCTTATATCTACAACTCTCGTTCTGGTAAGAAAGAACGCGTTTCTCGTCTGTTCCAGATGCACTCCAACAAACAGAACCCGGTTGAAGTAATCGGTGCTGGTGATATTGGTGCAGGTGTAGGCTTTAAAGATATTCGTACTGGGGATACTTTGTGTGATGAAACAGCTCCGATAGTACTTGAGTCTATGGACTTTCCGGAACCGGTTATTGGTATCGCTGTAGAACCTAAGACTCAGAAAGATATGGATAAACTGTCTAACGGTTTGGCTAAATTGGCTGAAGAAGACCCGACATTTACTGTGAAAACAGACGAACAGACAGGTCAGACAGTTATTTCTGGTATGGGTGAGCTTCACTTGGATATTATCATTGACCGTTTGAAACGTGAATTCAAGGTAGAATGTAATCAAGGTAAGCCTCAGGTTAACTATAAGGAAGCTATCACGAAGACAGTTAACTTGCGTGAAGTGTACAAGAAGCAGTCTGGTGGACGTGGTAAGTTTGCTGATATCATTGTGAACATTGGTCCGGCTGATGCGGATTTCACTTTAGGTGGTTTGCAGTTTGTTGATGAAGTGAAGGGTGGTAATATTCCTAAGGAATTTATCCCAGCAGTTCAGAAAGGCTTTACAAATGCTATGAAGAGTGGTGTTTTGGCAGGCTACCCATTGGATTCATTGAAAGTGACTTTGGTTGATGGTTCATTCCACCCGGTTGACTCTGACCAGTTGTCATTTGAAATCTGTGCAATGCAGGCTTATAAAAATGCATGTGCTAAGGCAGGTCCTGTTTTGATGGAACCTATCATGAAACTGGAAGTTGTAACTCCGGAAGAAAACATGGGTGATGTTATCGGTGACTTGAACAAACGTCGTGGACAGGTTGAAGGTATGGAATCTAGCCGCTCTGGCGCTCGTATCGTGAAAGCGATGGTTCCACTGGCGGAAATGTTTGGTTACGTAACAGCTTTACGTACTATTACTTCTGGTCGTGCAACCTCGTCAATGACCTACTCTCATCACGCTCAGCTTTCTTCTTCTATTGCTAAGGCTGTATTGGAAGAAGTAAAAGGACGCGCTGATTTACTCTAAAATATCTAAAGTAGCAGGCTAGCGAATGACTCTTAGCCTGCCGCTTTATCTTATTATAAATGTATTAATTAAAAAAAATAATGAGTCAGAAAATTAGAATTAAATTGAAATCTTACGACCACAACTTGGTTGACAAGTCAGCTGAGAAAATTGTAAGAACTGTAAAAGCTACAGGTGCTATCGTTAGCGGTCCAATACCTCTGCCTACGCACAAACGTATCTTTACTGTGAACCGTTCGACTTTCGTAAATAAAAAGTCTCGTGAGCAATTTGAACTCTCTTCTTATAAGAGATTAATCGACATCTATAGCTCAACAGCTAAGACAGTAGATGCTTTGATGAAGTTGGAATTGCCAAGTGGTGTGGAAGTAGAAATTAAAGTTTGATAATTAAAAATTAGTGAAATGCCAGGATTATTAGGAAAAAAAATCGGAATGACATCCGTTTTCAGTGCCGATGGTAAAAATGTACCATGCACTGTTATCGAAGCAGGTCCTTGTGTTGTTACTCAAGTTAAAACTGTAGAAAAAGATGGCTATGCAGCTGTTCAGTTGGGTTTCCAGGACAAAAAGGAAAAACATACAACTAAACCGTTGATGGGACATTTTAAAAGAGCAGGAGTAACACCGAAGAGACACTTGGCTGAGTTCAAAGAATTTGAAACAGAGTTGAATTTGGGTGATACCATTACTGTAGAAATGTTTAACGACGCTAGCTTTGTTGACGTTGTTGGTACTTCTAAGGGTAAGGGTTTTCAGGGTGTAGTAAAAAGACATGGTTTTGGTGGTGTGGGTCAAGCTACTCACGGTCAGCATAATCGCGCTCGTAAACCGGGTTCTATCGGTGCTTGTTCTTACCCTGCAAAAGTATTCAAAGGAATGCGCATGGGTGGACAACTTGGTGGTGACAGAGTCACTGTACAAAACTTGCAGGTATTAAAAGTAATCGCGGATCATAACCTTCTTTTGGTTAAAGGTTCTATCCCGGGTTGCAAAGGTTCAATCGTATTAATTGAGAAATAATGGAAGTTAACGTATATAACATTAAAGGTGAAGACACTGGGAGAAAGGTTACGTTAAACGAATCTATCTTCGGAATTGAGCCCAACGACCACGCTATTTATTTGGACGTAAAACAATTTATGGCTAATCAGCGTCAGGGTACTCATAAGTCAAAAGAAAGAAGTGAAATCAGTGGTTCAACTCGTAAGATCGGTCGTCAGAAAGGTGGCGGTGGAGCGCGCCGTGGTGATATGAACTCACCTGTTCTTGTAGGTGGTGCTCGTGTTTTCGGTCCGAAACCAAGAGACTACTTCTTTAAGTTGAATAAAAAAGTTAAGACACTGGCTCGTAAGTCAGCTTTGTCTTATAAAGCTCAAAACGATGCAATCGTTGTCGTTGAGGATTTCACATTTGAAGCTCCTAAGACAAAAGATTTCGTTGCAATGACAAAAAATCTTAAAGTTTCCGATAAAAAGCTACTTGTAATTTTACCGGAAGCAAATAAAAACGTATATTTGTCAGCTCGTAACATCGAGGGTGCTAATGTACAGACTATCTCAGGATTAAATACTTACAGAGTATTGAATGCTGGGGTTATTGTGCTTACAGAAAACTCTCTGAAGGCTATTGACAATATCTTAATTTAAAAAGGAGGCTTAAATAATGGGAATTATTATTAAACCGTTGGTAACAGAGAAAATGACTGCAATCACAGATAAGCTGAATCGTTTCGGCTTTGTTGTACGTCCTGAAGCTAACAAACTGGAAATTAAGAAGGAAATTGAAGCTCTTTATAATGTTACTGTAGTTGATGTGAATACTGTGAAGTATGCTGGCAAGAATAAGAGCCGTTATACCAAAGCAGGTATCATCAATGGTCGTACGAATGCTTTCAAAAAAGCAATCGTGACATTGAAAGAAGGAGATACTATTGATTTTTATAGCAATATTTAATAAAAATGGCAGTACGTAAATTTAAGCCCACAACACCGGGGCAAAGACATAAAATTATTGGTACTTTCGAAGAAATTACTGCATCAGTACCAGAAAAGTCTCTTGTATATGGTAAGAAATCATCTGGTGGTCGTAACAGCGAAGGTAAGATGACTATGCGCTACATTGGTGGCGGTCATAGAAAGGTGATTAGAATTATTGATTTCAAGAGAAATAAGGACGGTGTTCCAGCAGTAGTTAAAACAATCGAATACGACCCGAATCGTTCGGCTCGTATCGCTCTGTTATTTTATGCTGATGGAGAAAAAAGATATATTATTGCTCCCAATGGATTGCAAGTTGGTGCGACTCTGATGTCAGGTGAAACAGCAGCGCCAGAGATTGGTAATGCTCTTCCTCTTCAAAACATTCCGGTGGGTACTGTGATTCACAATATCGAATTACGTCCGGGACAGGGTGCTGCTCTGGTTCGTTCAGCTGGTAACTTTGCTCAGTTGACTTCTCGTGAGGGTAAGTATTGTGTAATCAAGTTGCCTTCAGGTGAGGTTAGACAGATTCTTAGCACTTGTAAAGCTACTATCGGTAGTGTAGGTAACTCTGATCATGGATTGGAAAGTTCAGGTAAAGCAGGACGTTCTCGTTGGCAAGGACGTCGTCCTCGTAACCGTGGTGTTGTAATGAACCCGGTTGATCACCCGATGGGTGGTGGTGAAGGACGTGCTTCCGGAGGTCACCCAAGATCACGTAAGGGATTGTATGCTAAGGGACTTAAGACTAGAGCTCCTAAGAAACAATCGTCTAAGTACATTATTGAGAGAAGAAAAAAGTAATCTGATTAATTGAGTAAACTATGAGTCGTTCATTAAAAAAAGGTCCATATATTAACGTTAAGCTTGAAAAGAGAATTCTTGCCATGAATGAATCAGGTAAGAAAGTCGTAGTAAAGACTTGGGCCAGAGCTTCAATGATTTCGCCTGATTTTGTAGGCCATACAGTTGCAGTTCACAATGGAAATAAATTTATTCCTGTTTATGTTACCGAGAATATGGTAGGACACAAGTTGGGCGAATTTGCTCCAACTCGTACATTCAGAGGACACGCTGGTAACAAGAAAAGATAACAGGATTTATTTGAAATAATAAAGTAATAAATAATAATGGGAGCAAGAAAAAAAATATCGGCTGAAAAAAGAAAAGAAGCCCTTAAGACCATGTATTTTGCAAAATTGCAAAATGTTCCTACTTCTCCACGTAAGATGCGTCTGGTTGCAGACATGATCCGTGGTATGGAAGTGAACAGAGCACTTGGTGTTTTGAAATTTTCTTCAAAAGAAGCTGCTGCAAGAGTGGAAAAATTGCTTCGCTCTGCAATTGCTAACTGGGAACAGAAAAACGAACGTAAAGCAGAAAGCGGTGAGTTGTTCGTAACACAGATTTTTGTTGATGGTGGAGCTACACTCAAAAGGATGAGACCGGCACCACAGGGTAGAGGTTATAGAATTCGCAAACGTTCAAATCACGTAACATTGTTCGTTGGTGCTAAAAGTAATAACGAAGATCAAAATTAAGGTAGATGGGACAAAAAGTTAATCCAATAAGCAACCGTTTAGGAATTATCAGAGGATGGGATTCTAACTGGTATGGTGGAAATGATTACGGTGATTCTTTGCTGGAAGATAGCAAAATCCGTAAATATCTTAATGCAAGACTTGCAAAAGCAAGTGTATCAAGAATCGTAATTGAACGTACGCTGAAGCTCGTTACTATTACTGTTTGCACTGCTCGCCCGGGTATTATTATCGGTAAAGGTGGCCAAGAAGTTGATAAGTTAAAAGAGGAGTTGAAGAAGGTTACCGACAAAGATATTCAAATCAATATCTTTGAAGTGAAGAGACCGGAACTGGATGCTGTGATTGTTGCTAACAACATCGCTCGCCAGGTTGAAGGTAAAATTGCCTATCGCCGTGCCATCAAGATGGCTATCGCAAACACAATGCGTATGGGTGCTGAAGGTATCAAAATTCAGATTTCAGGACGTTTGAATGGAGCTGAAATGGCTCGTTCTGAAATGTATAAAGAAGGAAGAACTCCGTTGCACACTTTCAGAGCTGATATCGACTACTGTCATGCAGAAGCATTGACTAAAGTAGGTCTTCTTGGTATCAAAGTTTGGATTTGTAGAGGTGAAGTGTTTGGTAAGAAAGAATTGGCTCCGAACTTTACACAAAGCAAAGAAAGTGGTCGTGGAAACAATAGTGGAAACAACGGCGGAAAGAACTTCAAAAGAAAGAAAAATAATCGCTAAACGAATTTGAATTTTAGGAAACTATGTTACAACCGAAAAAGACAAAATTCAGAAGACAACAAAAAGGCCGTCAGAAAGGTAATGCCCAGAGAGGCAACCAGCTGGCCTTTGGTTCTTTTGGCATAAAGGCTTTGGAGACTAAGTGGATTACAGGCCGTCAGATCGAAGCTGCTCGTATTGCAGTAACAAGATATATGCAACGTCAAGGACAGATCTGGATCCGTATATTCCCGGATAAACCGATCACTAGAAAACCTGCCGATGTACGTATGGGTAAAGGTAAAGGTGCTCCAGAGGGATTTGTGGCTCCTGTAACTCCAGGTAGAATCATTATTGAAGCTGAAGGAGTATCTTACGAAATCGCGAAAGAAGCATTGCGCTTAGCTGCTCAAAAGCTTCCTATTACAACGAAGTTTGTCGTAAGACGTGATTATGATATTCAAAATCAAAATGCGTAAGTGTTATGAAAATTGCAGAAATTAAAGAAATGACTACTAATGATTTAGTAGAAAGAGTAGAGGCGGAAACAGCTAATTATAACCAAATGGTTATTAATCATTCTATTTCTCCTTTGGAAAATCCTGCTCAAATCAAACAATTACGCAGGACTATTGCGCGTATGAAAACAGAATTGCGCGAAAGAGAACTTAACAATAAATGATCAGCTTGATGGAAGCAAGAAATTTAAGAAAAGAAAGAACAGGGGTTGTGTTGAGCAATAAGATGGACAAGACCATCACAGTTGCTGCCAAATTTAAGGAAAAACACCCTATATA
Source organism: Bacteroides xylanisolvens (assembly GCF_018289135.1). Lineage (NCBI taxonomy): Bacteria > Pseudomonadati > Bacteroidota > Bacteroidia > Bacteroidales > Bacteroidaceae > Bacteroides > Bacteroides xylanisolvens. The sequence continues at coordinate 3,822,805 of NZ_CP072216.1, read as the reverse complement.
TGGTAAGTTCGTTAGCAAAACGAAGAAGTACCATGCTCACGATGAAAAGAATGAATGCAATATCGGTGATACTGTAAGCATCATGGAAACTCGTCCTTTGAGCAAGACTAAAAGATGGAGATTAGTAGAAATAATTGAAAGAGCTAAGTAATTATGATACAAGTAGAATCCAGACTTACAGTATGTGATAACAGTGGAGCGAAAGAGGCGTTGTGTATCCGCGTTTTGGGTGGTACAGGTCGTCGTTATGCTTCAGTGGGGGATGTCATTGTAGTTTCAGTGAAGAGCGTTATCCCTTCTAGTGATGTTAAAAAAGGTGCAGTATCAAAGGCTTTGATTGTACGTACAAAGAAAGAAATCCGTCGTCCTGATGGTTCTTATATACGTTTTGATGATAATGCTTGCGTGTTGTTGAATAATGCAGGTGAAATTAGAGGTAGTCGTATTTTCGGTCCTGTAGCAAGAGAACTTCGTGCTACAAACATGAAAGTTGTGTCACTTGCGCCTGAGGTACTTTAATTTGTAAAAGATTTAAGTAATGAGTAAATTACATATTAAAAAAGGCGACACAGTTTACGTAAATGCTGGTGAAGATAAGGGCAAAACTGGTCGTGTATTGAAGGTTCTTGTTAAAGAAGGACGTGCATTTGTTGAAGGTATCAATATGGTATCTAAAAGCACAAAGCCGAATGCAAAGAATCCACAAGGTGGTATTGTGAAGCAAGAAGCTTCTATCCACATTTCAAACTTGAACCCGGTTGATCCAAAAACTGGTAAAGCAACGCGTATTGGGAGAAAAAAGAGTTCGGAAGGAACTTTAGTGCGTTATTCTAAAAAATCAGGAGAGGAGATTAAGTAATGAGTAATACTGCTAGTCTTAAGAAAGAATATGCAGAGCGTATAGCACCTGCATTGAAATCACAGTTCCAGTATTCTTCTACAATGCAGATACCCGTACTTAAGAAGATTGTAATCAATCAGGGATTAGGTATGGCTGTTGCTGATAAGAAGATTATCGAAGTAGCAATCAATGAAATGACAGCTATTACAGGTCAAAAAGCTGTAGCTACCATTTCTCGTAAAGATATCGCAAACTTTAAGTTGCGTAAAAAAATGCCGATTGGTGTTATGGTAACTTTACGTCGTGAAAGAATGTACGAATTCCTTGAAAAATTGGTTCGTGTAGCTCTTCCTCGTATTCGTGACTTCAAAGGTATCGAAAGTAAGTTTGATGGTAAAGGTAACTATACCCTTGGTATTCAGGAACAAATCATTTTCCCTGAAATAAATATCGATAGTATTACAAGAATTCTCGGAATGAATATTACCTTTGTAACCTCTGCGGAAACAGATGAAGAAGGTTATGCTTTGCTGAAGGAATTCGGTTTACCTTTTAAAAACGCTAAAAAAGACTAATAGATATGGCAAAGGAATCAATGAAAGCACGTGAAGTAAAGCGTGCTAAATTAGTAGCCAAATACGCCGAGAAAAGAGCTGCTTTGAAGCAAATCGTAAGAACAGGTGATCCTGCTGATGCTTTCGAAGCTGCACAGAAGTTGCAAGAGTTGCCAAAGAATTCTAATCCAATTCGTATGCACAACCGTTGCAAACTGACTGGTCGTCCTAAAGGTTATATTCGTCAGTTCGGAATTTCGAGAATTCAATTCCGTGAGATGGCATCTAACGGACTGATCCCAGGCGTAAAAAAAGCAAGCTGGTAATTATTGTTTAAATATTGTCAGGGTAGTCCTGATTAATTTAATTTATTTTTATATGACTGATCCAATAGCAGATTATTTAACGAGGTTGCGGAACGCGATTGGTGCAAAGCACAGAGTTGTTGAAGTTCCCGCTTCGAATTTGAAAAAAGAAATCACTAAGATTCTTTTTGAAAAAGGCTACATCCTTAATTATAAGTTTGTAGAAGATGGTCCTCAAGGAACTATTAAGGTTGCCTTGAAGTATGATTCTGTTAACAAAGTTAACGCAATCAAAAAGTTAGAAAGAATATCTTCTCCGGGTATGCGTAAGTATACTGGTTACAAAGATATGCCGCGTGTTATTAATGGGCTGGGTATTGCTATAATATCTACTTCCAAAGGTGTAATGACTAACAAAGAGGCTGCAGAACTGAAAATCGGTGGTGAAGTCTTGTGTTATGTATATTAATTAGGAGGAATTAGAATGTCAAGAATAGGAAAATTACCCATTAGTATCCCTGCTGGAGTGACAATCACTCTGAAGGATAATGTGGTTACCGTAAAGGGACCCAAAGGCGAAATGAGCCAATATGTGAATCCTGCTATCAATGTTACTATTGAAGACGGACACGTAACTTTAACAGAAAACGATAAAGAAATGCTTGATAACCCGAAGCAGAAACATGCTTTCCACGGTTTGTATCGTTCATTGGTTCACAACATGGTTGTGGGCGTATCTGAAGGTTACAAGAAAGAACTGGAACTTGTAGGTGTAGGTTATCGTGCTTCAAACCAAGGTAACATCATTGAGCTGGCTTTAGGTTATACACACAATATTTTCATTCAATTACCTGCTGAGGTAAAAGTTGAAACGAAGTCTGAAAGAAATAAGAATCCTCTTATTATATTGGAATCGTGTGACAAACAATTGCTTGGTCAAGTTTGCTCTAAAATACGTTCTTTCCGTAAGCCTGAACCATACAAGGGTAAAGGTATTAAGTTTGTTGGCGAAGTAATTCGTAGAAAGTCTGGTAAATCAGCCGGCGCTAAGTAATTCATATAAAATTAGATTATTATGACAACAAAAATAGAAAGACGAGTTAAGATCAAATATAGAGTACGCAACAAAATTTCAGGTACTACTGAATGTCCGCGTATGAGTGTATTTAGAAGTAACAAGCAAATTTATGTCCAGATTATCGATGATCTTTCTGGTAAGACACTGGCTGCTGCTTCTTCTTTAGGTTTGACTGAGAAAGTCGCTAAAAAAGAACAAGCTGCTAAAGTTGGTGAAATGATTGCTAAAAAGGCTCAGGAAGCAGGTATAACTACTGTTGTTTTCGACCGTAATGGTTACTTGTATCATGGGAGAGTAAAAGAAGTAGCTGATGCTGCTCGTAACGGTGGACTTAAATTTTAATCATTATGGCAGGAGTTAATAATAGAGTTAAGATTACTAACGATATAGAACTGAAAGATAGATTAGTTGCTATTAATCGTGTTACTAAAGTTACCAAAGGTGGTAGAACTTTTAGTTTCTCTGCAATCGTTGTTGTAGGTAACGAAGAAGGTATCATTGGTTGGGGACTTGGTAAAGCAGGTGAAGTAACAGCTGCTATCGCTAAAGGTGTTGAGTCAGCTAAAAAGAACCTGGTGAAAGTACCTATTTTAAAAGGTACTGTTCCTCATGAACAATCAGCTAGATTTGGTGGTGCTGAAGTATTCATCAAACCTGCATCTCACGGAACCGGTGTTGTAGCTGGTGGTGCTATGCGTGCTGTATTGGAAAGTGTTGGTGTTACTGACGTTTTGGCTAAATCTAAAGGTTCTTCGAATCCGCATAATCTTGTTAAAGCTACAATTGAAGCTTTGAGTGAAATGCGTGATGCAAGAATGGTTGCTCAGAACAGAGGTATTAGTGTTGAAAAAGTATTTAGAGGATAAGGAGGAGATATGTCAACTATAAAGATTAAACAAGTTAAAAGTAGAATTGGTGCTCCAGCTGATCAGAAAAGAACTCTTGACGCACTGGGACTTCGTAAACTGAACCGTGTGGTTGAACACGAAAGCACTCCTTCAATTCTTGGAATGGTAGATAAAGTAAAACACTTGGTTGCCATTGTTAAGTAATTATTTGTTGAATAATAAAACGAAATTACAATATGAACTTAAGTAATTTAAAACCTGCTGAGGGATCTACTAAGACAAGAAAAAGAATTGGACGTGGTGCTGGTTCTGGCTTAGGTGGTACTTCTACAAGAGGTCATAAAGGAGCTAAATCAAGATCTGGATACTCTAAGAAAATCGGTTTTGAAGGTGGTCAGATGCCTCTTCAACGTCGAGTTCCTAAATTTGGTTTCAAGAATATTAATCGTGTTGAATATAAAGCTATCAACTTGGATACTATCCAGAAACTTGCTGAAGCTAAAAGCTTGGCAAAAGTTGGTGTAAACGACTTTATCGAAGCAGGATTTATTTCTTCAAATCAGTTGGTAAAAGTATTGGGTAACGGAACTCTGACTAACAAGCTGGAAGTAGAAGCTCATGCATTCTCTAAGACTGCAACTGCTGCTATTGAAGCTGCTGGTGGAACTGTAGTAAAACTCTGATTCAATGAGAAAAGCTATTGAAACATTAAAGAATATATGGAAGATTGAGGATCTGAGACAGCGGATCCTCATCACCATATTGTTCGTGGCAATTTACCGTTTCGGATCGTATGTCGTATTACCGGGTATCAATCCGGCGATGCTGGCAAAATTGCACGAACAAACAAGTGAAGGCCTTTTAGCCTTGTTAAATATGTTCTCTGGAGGAGCATTTTCTAATGCCTCTATTTTTGCATTAGGAATCATGCCTTATATCTCTGCATCTATCGTAATCCAGTTATTGGGAATCGCTGTACCGTATTTCCAGAAGTTGCAACGCGAAGGTGAGAGCGGCAGAAGAAAAATGAATCAATATACTCGTTACTTGACGATTGCTATATTGTTAGTTCAGGCCCCTTCTTATTTGCTCAATCTTAAAATGCAGGCTGGCCCTTCCTTAAATGCTTCATTAGATTGGACTCTGTTTATGGTTACCTCTACCATTATTTTGGCAGCAGGTAGTATGTTTATTTTGTGGCTTGGTGAAAGAATTACTGATAAAGGTATTGGTAACGGTATTTCATTTATCATCTTGATTGGTATTATCGCTCGTTTCCCTGATGCTTTGTTGCAAGAAGTTGTATCCAGAGTAGCAAATAAGAGCGGTGGTCTGATTATGTTTATAATTGAAATCGTATTCTTATTATTAGTGATTGGCGCTGCTATTCTTTTGGTGCAAGGTACAAGAAAGATTCCTGTACAGTATGCAAAAAGAATTGTTGGTAACAAGCAATATGGTGGTGCTAGACAGTATATCCCTTTAAAGGTGAATGCTGCCGGTGTTATGCCTATCATTTTTGCTCAGGCAATCATGTTTATTCCAATTACATTTATCGGCTTTTCAAATGTAAATGATGCAGGCGGTTTCTTGCATGCGTTTACAGATCATACAAGTTTCTGGTATAATTTTGTCTTTGCGGTAATGATTATATTATTTACGTATTTCTATACTGCAATTACAATTAATCCGACTCAGATGGCTGAGGATATGAAGAGAAATAATGGTTTCATCCCTGGTATTAAACCGGGAAAGAAAACAGCAGAGTATATTGATGATATAATGTCTCGTATCACTTTGCCGGGTTCTTTCTTCTTGGCTTTAGTTGCTATTATGCCTGCTTTTGCCGGTGTATTCGGAGTGCAAGCAGGATTCGCTCAATTCTTCGGCGGTACATCTTTGTTAATTCTTGTAGGTGTTGTTCTTGATACCCTGCAACAGGTTGAAAGTCATTTGTTGATGAGACACTATGATGGTCTGTTGAAATCTGGTCGTATTAAAGGACGCGCTGGTGTAGCGGCATATTAATTCTTTAGATTAGAAATGATATTTCTTAAAACAGAAGATGAAATAGAATTGCTCCGTCAGAGTAACCTGCTTGTTGGTAAAACTCTTGCAGAGGTTGCCAAACTGGTGAAGCCTGGTGTAACTACACGTGAGTTGGATAAAGTTGCTGAAGAGTTCATTAGAGATCATGGGGCAACTCCAACTTTCAAAGGATTTCCGAATCAATATGGAGAACCGTTTCCCGCATCTCTCTGTACTTCTGTCAATGAACAGGTGGTACATGGAATCCCAGGGGATATCGTACTGAAAGATGGTGATATCGTATCAGTGGATTGCGGAACTTACATGAATGGTTTCTGTGGTGATTCTGCTTATACTTTTTGTGTAGGAGAGGTAGACGAAGAGATTCGTAACTTGTTGAAGGTAACTAAAGAAGCGTTATATATTGGCATCCAGAACGCAGTGCAAGGTAAAAGAATTGGTGATATCGGATATGCTATTCAGCAATATTGTGAGTCTCATTCTTATGGTGTAGTGCGTGAGTTTGTTGGCCATGGCATCGGTAAAGAGATGCACGAAGATCCTCAGGTTCCTAACTATGGTAAAAGAGGATATGGACCATTGATGAAAAGAGGCCTTTGCATAGCGATAGAGCCGATGATAACATTGGGAGACCGACAAGTGATAATGGAAAGTGACGGATGGACTGTGAGGACCAGAGATCGTAAATGTGCTGCACATTTTGAGCATACGATAGCTGTTGGAGCTGGTGAAGCTGATATTTTGTCTTCATTCAAATTCATAGAAGAAGTTTTAGGAGATAAAGCAATATAATATGGCAAAGCAATCTGCAATAGAACAAGATGGAGTTATAGTTGAAGCATTGTCAAATGCAATGTTTCGTGTTGAATTAGAAAACGGACATGAGATTACCGCACATATTTCAGGCAAGATGAGGATGCATTACATCAAGATCCTGCCGGGAGATAAAGTGAGAGTCGAAATGTCTCCTTACGACTTATCGAAAGGAAGAATTGTGTTTAGATATAAATAAAATAAGATATGAAAGTAAGAGCATCATTAAAGAAACGCACGCCAGAATGTAAGATCGTTAGACGTAATGGCCGTTTGTATGTTATTAACAAGAAAAATCCTAAGTATAAACAACGTCAAGGATAATTTGTTATTTTTGCAAAAAAAATAATTTAGTATATGGCTATAAGAATAGTTGGTGTAGATTTACCTCAGAACAAAAGAGGTGAAATTGCGTTGACCTATGTATATGGAATAGGTCGCAGTAGTTCAGCAAAAATTTTAGATAAAGCTGGTGTAGATAAAGATCTGAAGGTTAAAGACTGGACAGATGATCAAGCTGCTAAGATTCGTGAGATTATCGGTGCAGAGTATAAAGTAGAAGGTGATCTTCGTTCTGAAATCCAATTGAACATTAAGCGATTAATGGATATTGGTTGCTATCGTGGTGTACGTCACCGTATTGGTCTGCCTGTTAGAGGTCAGAGCACTAAGAACAATGCACGTACTCGTAAGGGTAGAAAGAAAACCGTTGCTAATAAGAAAAAAGCTACTAAATAATAATTGTTGATATGGCAAAAAAAACAGTTGCAGCTAAAAAGAGAAATGTGAAAGTAGACGCTAATGGACAGTTGCATGTTCATTCATCTTTCAACAATATTATTGTTTCTCTTGCAAATAGTGAAGGGCAGATTATCTCTTGGTCATCTGCTGGTAAAATGGGATTTAGAGGTTCTAAAAAGAATACTCCTTATGCAGCTCAGATGGCTGCCCAGGATTGTGCAAAGATTGCATTCGATCTTGGCCTGAGAAAGGTAAAAGCATATGTGAAGGGTCCAGGTAACGGACGTGAGTCTGCTATTAGAACTATCCACGGTGCTGGTATCGAAGTTACTGAAATCATTGACGTGACTCCGCTTCCACATAATGGTTGTCGTCCTCCGAAAAGACGTAGAGTTTAATTTACCTTTAACTTACACAATGATCTTGATTTTGTTTTTGGATTACATTAATTTCTCTCTGTAATCGCGGCTGCAACAAATTGAGTTCATGAATAAACAATTAAATATTTAAAAGAAATGGCTAGATATACTGGACCAAAATCGAGAATCGCCCGTAAATTCGGTGAAGGAATCTTTGGAGCTGACAAAGTTTTGTCAAAGAAGAACTATCCTCCCGGACAACATGGTAATTCAAGAAAAAGAAAAACTTCTGAATACGGTGTGCAACTTCGTGAAAAACAGAAAGCTAAATACACCTATGGAGTTTTGGAAAAACAATTCCGCAATTTGTTTGAAAAAGCAGCTACTGCTAAAGGTATTACCGGTGAGGTACTTCTTCAATTGCTGGAAGGCCGTCTTGACAACGTAGTATTCCGTTTGGGTATTGCTCCTACACGTGCTGCTGCTCGTCAGTTGGTTAGTCACAAGCACATCACTGTAGATGGTGAAGTAGTAAACATTCCTTCATTTGCAGTAAAACCAGGACAATTGATTGGTGTTCGTGAAAGATCTAAGTCTTTGGAAGTAATTGCTAATTCTCTTGCAGGTTTCAATCACAGCAAGTATGCTTGGTTGGAATGGGACGAGGCTTCAAAGGTTGGTAAAATGTTGCACATACCTGAAAGAGCAGACATTCCTGAGAACATTAAAGAACATTTGATCGTTGAATTGTATTCTAAATAATAATTAATTTCATGGCGATATTAGCATTTCAAAAACCTGATAAAGTATTAATGTTGGAGGCGGACTCCAGATTCGGTAAATTCGAATTCCGTCCGTTGGAACCGGGTTTTGGTATTACTGTAGGTAATGCATTACGCCGTATCCTTCTTTCTTCATTAGAGGGTTTTGCTATCACTACTATCAGAATCGATGGTGTGGAGCATGAATTTTCTAGTGTACCTGGAGTAAAAGAGGATGTTACCAACATTATCTTGAATCTGAAACAAGTGAGATTCAAGCAAGTAGTTGAAGAGTTCGAGAGCGAAAAAGTGAGCATCACTGTCGAGAATTCCAGTGAATTTAAAGCAGGTGACATAGGTAAGTATTTGACTGGATTTGAAGTGTTAAATCCGGAATTAGTTATTTGTCATTTAGATTCTAAGTCAACTATGCAGATTGATATTACCATTAACAAAGGTCGTGGTTATGTACCTGCTGATGAAAATCGCGAGTATTGCACGGATGTTAATGTAATTCCAATCGACTCTATTTATACACCGATACGTAATGTCAAGTATGCTGTAGAAAACTTCCGTGTAGAACAGAAGACTGACTACGAAAAGCTAGTGCTTGAAATTAGTACCGACGGTTCTATACACCCGAAAGAAGCGCTGAAAGAAGCTGCAAAAATTCTGATTTATCACTTCATGTTGTTCTCTGACGAGAAGATCACGCTTGAAAGTAATGATACTGACGGCAATGAAGAGTTTGATGAAGAAGTATTGCACATGCGTCAGCTGTTGAAAACTAAACTCGTTGATATGGACTTGTCAGTTCGTGCCCTCAATTGCTTGAAGGCTGCTGACGTAGAAACTCTCGGCGACTTGGTACAATTCAACAAAACTGACCTACTGAAATTCAGAAACTTCGGAAAGAAATCGCTTACCGAGCTTGATGATTTGCTGGAAAGTCTGAATCTGTCGTTTGGAACCGACATTTCTAAATATAAATTAGATAAAGAATAAAAAATGAGACATAATAAAAAATTCAATCATTTAGGTCGTACTGCTTCTCATAGAAGCGCTATGTTATCTAACATGGCTTGCTCTTTGATCAAGCACAAAAGAATCACTACGACTGTTGCAAAGGCGAAAGCTTTGAAAAAGTTTGTTGAGCCTTTGATTACTAAGTCTAAAGAAGATACTACGAACTCTCGTCGTGTTGTATTTAGCAACTTGCAAGATAAGATTGCAGTAACAGAGTTGTTCAAAGAAATCTCTGTTAAGATTGCTGATCGTCCGGGTGGTTATACTCGTATTATCAAGACTGGTAACCGTTTGGGTGACAACGCAGAAATGTGCTTTATTGAGTTGGTTGACTACAATGAAAACATGGCTAAGGAAAAAGTTGCTAAGAAAGCTACTCGTACTCGTCGTTCGAAAAAAGCTGCTGAAGCTGCTCCTGCTGCTGTTGAAGCTCCTGCAACTGAAGCTCCTAAGGCTGAAGAACCAAAAGCTGAATCGGCTGAATAATTTTACAGTTATTCTTATAGATATAAAAAAGGCTACCTTCGAAGGTAGCCTTTTTTGTTTGTCTGCCGTTTATTAATACTAAGATACATTAAAATATATCCTAATTAAACTTTTCATAGAGAGAATCTGTTATATTTGCAGGTGAATATGGCAAAATTTGTAAAGGTAATATTGTTTCTGTTGCTGACAGTTGCTTTTCATAGCATAGCAGGCAATGTCTCTACCGAAAGAATGGTGGATAAGCAGGGGTGTGATATTACATATGCTATGGGGCAGCGTGGGGAAATCTGTGCACCCGATCTTCCGGGTAAGCCTGTGGCTGAATTGACCAATTTGCAGAGCCATCAAATATCTGTGACACGTATTCAACGTGTACAGCTTGGAGAATATTTCTTTTCTTTAAAGAATGCGCTACAAGGTTGTGCTGATCGTGAGAGCTCACTATCACAACACTGGGGGCGGATTTATGATACAACAACTTCCTATTATTGCCAGCCATCGAGTGAATACTATGTATACACCTTGAGGCGTATAATTATTTAGCAGTATATTTATTGGTATTGTTTATTTTGTGGTTACTGGTATCTTCTGTATACTGGTGATACTACTTCTTTTTATCTTTATATTTTTACTAATAAATTAAACTTTAAATATTATGGCAACTACTCAAACGATTGATGCTACTATATTCGCATCTACACACCCCGATATCGCTAAACGCATAAGTGTTTCAGGAGTTTTAATCTCTTCTGTTATGTTATTGATTGGTATTTTAGCTTTTGCTTCAACATTCGAATTGGATGACAAGTCTTCTACAACCAGTATGGCTTTGATGGTTTTGGGGACAGGTTTATTCCTTATCGGAATTTTCCGTCTTTTCTGGAAATCAAAGGAGGTTGTTTATTTACCAACAAAAAGTGTGGCTAAAGAGCATAGTGTATTCTTTGATTTGAAGCATATGGATGCTTTGAAAAATCTTGTAAATTCGGGTTCATTCTCCGCTGATTCGAAAATAAAAAGCGAGGCTAGTGGTAATATACGTATGGATGTGATACTTTCTGCTGATAAAAAGTTTGCAGCTGTACAGTTATTCCAATTTGTACCTTACACGTATCAGCCAATAACATCGGTGCAGTATTTCACTAATGAAAAAGCTTCTGCGATAGTCGCTTTTTTGTCGAAAAGTAAAATACAATAAGTATATATCTATAACACCTGTTTGACTTTGTTTTTTCCGACACATTAAAACTATGCAGTTTGAAACTTTATATTGAGTTTGCTGCTACTAAATAAAACAGGTTTTAGATGTTACTGTAAAAGATAACTTTGATTTTCATACGAAGATGGGGATTAGTCGTTAATGACGGCGATCCCCATTTTTTTCATTAAGAAGCAGGCGTTCATGTTTTGAGCAACTCCGTTTCTCATTTGATATGAGAAGGTGAGTTCATTGTTGGTAATGTCGGCTTCGAAACAGTAATTTCGGATATTTTGTGGGAAGGACTCTATTAAAGTCCCTAATAACAAGTCATGGGTGGCGATGATACCGTTGGCGTTCATGTGCATGAATTGTTTGATAAGGGCGAAAGAGCCTTTCTGTTTGTCCATGGAGTTGGTGCCTTTCAGTATTTCATCAAGGATGATGAAAAGCTCTTCCCCGGCTTCAAGTTTGTCTATGATTAATTTAAGTCGCTTGAGTTCTGCAAAGAAATAAGATTCGTTGTCAGCTAGGGAATCACTGGTTCGAAGGCTGGTAACGAGACGGGCCGGATATATTTTCATTTGCTTTGCCCAAACGGGAGCTCCTATACATGCCAGTAGATAGTTTACTCCTACAGTACGTAAATAAGTACTCTTGCCTGCCATATTGGCGCCTGTGATTATAATAAAGAAAGGACGTTTTTCAATGTCTATTCCGTTACGCACACATTGGTTGCGATCCATTAGGGGATGCCCCAAGGCTTCAGCTTGTAGGTGGAAAGATTGAGCAGCGATAGTGGGGTAAATATAATCCGGATGGTTATATGCGAATGTTGCCAGGGAACAATAGGCATCTATTTCTCCGATTGTTTCTATCCATCGGGGTAGGTCGGATGCATGAATCTCTTTCCACTTCTCGATTCGCATCACCTGTCGTAGCTCCCAAAATATCAGTCCGTTGAGTATAGTACTCATGAGCAGATTGCTTCGTTGATCGAGTGCGTTCATCAGTTTAGAAAGCTGGCGGACTGCTTGAGAAGCGGTTTGATTTTGACTTGTAAGGTCCGCTTTTAACTCTTGTAGTATATGACTGTGCATTTCTTTTTGTTCAGTGAGCAGAATTTGGTCAGCGTATGTCGAAAGAATCTGCAGCTTTTCTCCGTAGGTTGTTTGCAGTTTAGTGATTCCTTTAGAGAAAATAGTACTGAATAATACAAAGCAGACAAATACTCCTCCTGCGATGTTAGCCGAGATAATACCTGAAATGGCTAGACTTATACATAAGAAATTAATGACTGTAACCGCTATTGGGAGGATACGCAAGAGCGTACGTTTTCGATAATAACTCGGACTGGTTGCCCATTCTTTGATTTCGGTGGTATCGGCAGGTTTTCCTTTATAGAGTAATCCGAGTAAGCGGATTTGTTGGCGATATTCCAAATCGGTGGAGAGTTCCCGGATGGCTTCCTGGCGGTGGTCAATAGCTGCTTTATTTTCCAGATGTGCATTGAACCAGTTTGCGAGATGTTGCTTGCCGATAGGGGTTGCGGTGCGGTTGATATATTGGAAAAGAGAGTGCTCGCCAAATACATCCAGATCAAGAGTGTAGAGGTGAGACGGGTTAATGAATTCTTTTCCATCGTCAAAATCGGAAAAATCATATTGCATGGCACGTAGTTCCTGCTCGTTGATTTCTATTTTCTTTTTCAGAAAGTCTTTCCGGTAGAACCAGAAATTATGGCGTTTTACTAACCAAATGAATAAGATAAAGGGTAGGGCAGCGAATGCAGAGAGGCATAGCCAACCGTCAGACCAAAAAATAATGGCATTTGCTACGGCTCCTACGAATAAGATAAGTCGGAGAAGACTTATATAATAGATGCGTTTCCGTGCATTCTGTAACTCCAGCTCTGTTTCCTGAATGATTTGCTGATATGTGGTAATGATCTGTTCTAGTTTTTCCATGACAAATTTAAATCTTTTGCGCAAAGGTAATATAATTCATAACGGTCGGGATAGGAGCTTGTTTTTGTCAAGAGTAGATTTACTGTTTATTAACGGAAGTAGGAAGATGTGTGGGCTTGGATTATAACTCGTCTTGATAATGTTGTTGTTAGCTGGAAGAAATTTTCAATATTTCTTTTCTCATTCTTGCATTTATCCGCTAAAATATATAACTTTCCACTCGAAAAGGCGTTAGACAGGAAAGGAGGATGCTTATGAAGAAAGGATGTATCTTATGTTTGCTGATAAGCGTGATTAGCCTTCCGTTAATTGCGCAGAATATTATTTATTCCAACCTGAAAGAGTTGCTGACTCAACATGGCGATACCACTGCTGTGTTGCGTGTAGAAAAACGTTCCAGAAATCAGATTGTATTAACAGGAGGGGCTGATTACCGGATAACGGCCGGTGATGACGAGTCGATGTGCCGGCGTTTGAAGAAGCGTTGTTTTGCTGTGCGTGACGAAAAAGGAAATTTATATTTGAACTGTCGTAAGTTGCGCTATAAGAAATTGCGTTTTGGAGCATGGTATGCTCCTGCTGTTCAGTTAGGTAAAAACATCTATTTTTGTGCGATGCCTTTAGGATCAGTCATCGGAGGCAACTTTGTGGAAGAAGATGATGTAAAACTAGGAGGAAATATAGGCGATGCTCTTGCCGCTTCAAGTCTGGTTACAAAACGTGTTTGCTATGAATTGAATGGTGAAACGGGAAAAGTCGACTTTCTGGGGAAAGATAGAATGCTGCAATTATTGAAGAATTATCCGGAACTGAAACAAGCATATTTGAAAGATGATAGTCAGGAGGCAAAGCATACTTTTAAATATCTGTTAGAGTTGCAGAATAAACAAAAGAAATAATTCCATTAGTTTCGGTTGGTATAGTATGAAAAGCCCTATCAATAATACAATCATCTATATAATGATATTATTGAGATGCGGGTTACGCTAGTTATACAAATTCCACCGATTTCATAGCGTTGATTTTAGAAGGGGCTGCTATTTGCTTTACTAAAGATTCTCTTTTATTTTAATGAAAGGGTTCTTACCAATGATCCTTCCATTCATTTTAATGAAAAATCTATTTTTAGCTTTAGTGAAGCTCCACCATTTGTTTTAATGATAGTTTTGCTATTTACCGTAATGCCCCCCCTGCTATCTACTTTAATGAAAGATCTATCTATCTGTTTTGACAAAACGGCCTGTATTCGTGCCTGTATAAAAGCATAAGAGAGTTTTGACATCGCTTGTGTCATGTTCTTCTATCAAACTGTAAATGTAATAATACCTTTCTGATAATAAATCTGTCAAATCTCTTGTCTTTTATCTTCTTTTTTTCTATCTTGCGAAGAGTTATAAGACTGTATTGCTTACAGTTTGTAATCCTTAATTCTGTTTATTATGAGAATAACTCTTGGCAACACACTACCTCCTTATCCGGATTTTGTAGAAGGTATCCGGAGAGCTCCCGACCGTGGTTATACACTTACCCCGGCGCAGACAATCACTGCATTAAAAAACGCTTTGCGTTATATTCCTACCGAGTGGCACGAACAATTGGCTCCTGAATTGATGGAAGAGCTACGCACTCGCGGGCGGATTTACGGATACCGTTTCCGTCCTGCCGGCGACCTGAAAGCCAAACCGATTGATGAATATCGGGGACAATGCATTGAAGGCAAAGCTTTTCAGGTAATGATTGACAATAACCTTTGCTTCGATATAGCATTATATCCCTACGAACTAGTCACTTACGGTGAAACCGGACAAGTCTGCCAAAACTGGATGCAATATCGACTGATAAAACAATACCTCGAAGAACTTACCCAAGAACAGACGCTGGTTATTGAGTCCGGACATCCATTAGGGCTTTTCCGCTCCCGTCCCGATGCTCCCCGCGTTATAATAACCAATTCGATGATGATCGGGCAATTCGACAATCAACATGATTGGCATATTGCTGCCCAGATGGGAGTTGCCAATTACGGGCAAATGACCGCTGGCGGCTGGATGTATATCGGTCCTCAAGGAATTGTGCATGGCACTTTCAATACCCTCCTCAATGCCGGGCGATTGAAACTGGGGATTCCCCAAGACCAGGATCTGCGGGGACATTTATTTGTATCTTCCGGCTTGGGAGGAATGAGCGGCGCGCAACCCAAAGCGGCGGAGATAGCAGGAGCAGTCTCCATCATAGCCGAAGTAGATAGTTCGCGTATTGAAACCCGCCACCGCCAGGGATGGGTGGGACACGTGACTGCGGATATGGCCGAAGCATACCGGATGGCATCTCAAGCAATGCAACATCGTGAACCCTGCTCGATAGCCTATCACGGCAATGTCGTAGACCTGCTCGAATATGCCGAACGCGAAAGAATTCCTATTGAATTATTATCCGATCAAACCTCCTGTCATGCCGTTTACGAAGGCGGTTACTGCCCTGCCGGACTAACTTTTGAAGAACGCACACGCCTTCTTCACGAATCTCCGGAACAATTCCGTCACTTGGTAGATATATCCTTGCATCGTCATTTCGAAGTTATCAAGAAACTCGTAGCCCGCGGAACTTATTTCTTTGATTATGGAAACTCCTTCATGAAAGCTATATACGATGCCGGAGTAAAAGAAATCTCCCGTAATGGTGTTGATGAAAAGGACGGATTTATCTGGCCAAGCTATGTTGAAGATATTATGGGACCCCAACTCTTTGATTATGGCTACGGTCCGTTCAGATGGGTTTGCTTGAGTGGCAAACACGAAGATCTGATAAAAACAGACCACGCAGCTATGGAATGTATCGACGTCAATCGGCGCGGTCAGGATCTTGACAATTACAACTGGATACGGGATGCCGAAAAGAATCAGCTCGTGGTGGGTACACAGGCACGTATTCTGTATCAGGATGCAGTCGGGAGAATGAACATAGCCCTCCGTTTCAATGAGATGGTCCGCCGGGGCGAAGTAGGTCCTATCATGCTGGGACGAGACCATCACGATGTAAGCGGAACGGATTCTCCTTTCCGGGAGACATCGAATATCAAAGACGGAAGCAATGTGATGGCAGATATGGCTGTGCAATGTTTTGCCGGAAATTGTGCCCGCGGAATGAGCCTGGTAGCTTTGCACAATGGTGGTGGAGTCGGTATTGGTAAAGCAGTCAATGGCGGCTTCGGTATGGTATGCGACGGTAGCGAACGGGTAGATGAAATACTCCGTTCGGCAATGCTCTGGGATGTGATGGGCGGAGTAGCCCGTCGCTCATGGGCGCGTAATCCGCATGCGATGGAGACAAGCGAAGCATTTAATGACTCCCATGCAAGAGACTATCAGATAACAATGCCGTATGTAGCGGACGAAGAACTTATAAAGAAGATAGTCCCATATATTGTGGGAAAATAGTATCACATATTATGGGAATTTATTCTCTTAATATGAGAGAATAAATTCCCATAATATATGGAACTGTTTAAACATATAGCTGTTTAGTATAAACCATGCGGTGATTCGGTATGAAACTCGTGTGAACCGTGCCTGATTATATAAGGACTATTGGTAAAGAGCACTTGTTTAATGTAAAACATATAGTTATCCAGTTGAATATAACCTCTATAATAATAGATATTTGATATGAGTTGGAATAAAATTATTGAATGCGTCCCCAATTTTAGCGAGGGACGTGATTTAGAGAAAATAGATCAGATAGTAGCCCCTTTCCGTATTAAGGCCGGGGTAAAACTGCTTGATTACAGTAATGATGAAGACCATAACCGTCTGGTTGTAACTCTTGTCGGCGAGCCGGAAGCTCTGTACGAAGCAATCGTTGAAGCCGTCGGTGTGGCTGTCCGTTTGATAGACCTGAATCAGCATACCGGGCAACATCCCCGTATGGGAGCAGTAGATGTCATCCCTTTCATCCCGATTAAGAATACCAGCATGGAAGAAGCCATCGAACTATCCAAGAAAGTAGCCGCAAAAGTAGCCGAGATCTATCATCTTCCTGTCTTCCTGTATGAGAAGTCCGCAACTGCGTCGCATCGGGAGAATCTCGCTTCTGTCCGTAAAGGAGAATTTGAAGGCATGGCCGAAAAAATCAAACTACCCGAATGGCAACCAGATTTCGGACCTGCCGAACGTCATCCAACCGCAGGTGCAGTCGCCATCGGAGCCCGTATGCCGCTCGTAGCCTACAATATAAATCTTAGTACGGACAATCTGGAAATAGCTACCAAGATAGCAAAGAATATCCGCCATATCAATGGAGGGCTCCGTTATGTGAAAGCAATGGGAGTGGAGCTAAAGGAGAGAAACATCACCCAGGTATCCATAAACATGACCGACTATACCCGTACTGCCCTTTACCGCGCCTTCGAACTGGTACGTATCGAAGCCCGCCGCTATGGTGTTACGATTGTCGGTAGTGAAATCATTGGCCTCGTACCGATGGAAGCCCTGATTGATACAGCTTCCTACTATCTCGGACTCGAAAACTTTTCCATGCAGCAAGTCTTGGAAGCCCGTATCATGGAATAGCCGGTAAAGAAATATGTTAGCGAATATTCAATCCAAATCAGAACGGATGTTTTACAGGAGAACCTGCCTGATAAAAAACAACGGATCAAGAAGCAGGATGAATGAAACAAGAATAAACCAAGATAAATCGGATAATTTATGAGTGAAAACCTAATCATATTCAATGCCCGTATCGTAACTCCCATCGGCTTTTCCGCCCGTAAAGGCGAAGAAATGTCCCAACTGCAAGTCATAGAGAACGGAACCGTGGAAGTCACCAAAGGAATCATCACCTACGTTGGTGAGAACCGTGGCGAAGACCGCGACGGTTACTATCAACACTACTGGCATTATAACGCTCGCGGACACTGCCTCTTGCCCGGCTTCGTCGATTCCCATACCCATTTTGTATTTGGCGGAGAACGTTCCGAAGAATTCTCCTGGCGTCTGAACGGCGAAAGCTATATGTCGATTATGGAGCGGGGAGGCGGAATTGCAAGCACCGTAAAAGCCACCCGGCAAATGAACTTCCTGAAACTTCGTTCAGCAGCTGAAAGCTTTCTGAAAAGAATGAGCACAATGGGCGTAACCACCGTAGAAGGTAAAAGCGGCTACGGACTGGATCGGGAAACCGAACTATTACAGCTAAAGGTAATGCGCAGCCTGAACAACACCGAGCATAAACGTGTCGATATAGTCTCCACCTTTCTCGGTGCCCATGCCCTTCCCGAAGAATATGCAGGAAGAAGCGACGAATACATCGACTTCCTGATTCGTGAAATGCTTCCCCTTGTCCGTGACGGCGAACTGGCAGAATGTTGTGATGTCTTTTGCGAACAAGGCGTTTTCTCTATCGAACAGTCCCGCCGCCTGCTTCAGGCAGCCAAGGAACACGGCTTTCTGTTGAAACTCCACGCTGACGAAATCGTCTCCCTCGGTGGAGCTGAACTGGCAGCCGAACTGGGAGCACTGTCTGCCGATCACCTCCTGCACGCTTCCGATGCCGGCATCCGTGCAATGGCCGATGCCGGAGTAGTAGCCACCCTGTTACCTTTGACAGCTTTTGCTCTGAAAGAACCCTACGCACGCGGTCGTGAAATGATTGACTCCGGCTGTGCGGTAGCACTTGCCACCGACCTGAATCCCGGCAGTTGTTTCTCCGGTTCTATCCCGCTGACCATTGCTCTGGCCTGCATCTATATGAAAATGAGCATCGAAGAAACCATCACCGCCCTGACCCTGAACGGAGCTGCCGCCCTTCAGCGAGCCGACCGGATCGGAAGCATCGAAGTAGGCAAACAAGGCGATTTTATCGTTCTCAATTCCGACAACTATCATATTCTACCTTATTATATAGGCATGAACTGTGTAATCATGACTATTAAAGGCGGTATGCTGTATCCCGTCGCTTAATAGTTGACTCAATTAATCACTTAAAACAAAATACCATGTTAGCAGATTTAACCGTAAAAGATTTCTTAGATAAAGTAGCTTGCAGCGACCCTGTACCCGGTGGAGGTAGTATTGCCGCTTTGGATGGAGCACTGGCTTCCGCCCTTTCCACAATGGTAGCACGGCTCACCGTAGGAAAAAAGGGATACGAAGCCAGTGAAGAAGTAATGCAGCACGCACAAACAATCACCCACCGTCTGCTGGACGAATTTATTGCCCTTATCGATAAAGATTCCGCTGCCTACAACGAAGTCTTTGCCTGCTTCAAACTTCCTAAAACAACCGACGAAGAGAAAGCTGCCCGAAGTGCCGCCATTCAGGAAGCAACCAAACAAGCCGCCCTCGTTCCGTTGGAAGTAGCCCGCAAAGCACTGGATATGATGTCCGTCATAGCAGATGTTGCCCGCTTGGGCAACCGCAATGCCGTCACAGATGCCTGTGTAGCCATGATGGCCGCCCGTTCCGCCGTATTGGGAGCCTTGCTGAACGTCCGTATCAACCTCGGTTCGCTCAAAGACAGAGATTTTGTCCTCCAATTGCAAACCGAAGCCGATACAATCGAGCAAACCGCCTGCCGGAGAGAAAAAGAATTGTTGGATGCCGTAAATCAAGACCTGCGCGTATGAGTAAGAATGTATATCATATTGGTTCCGGAGCATTAACCTTCGAAATCATCGAACGAATTATCAACGAAAACCTAAAACTGGAACTAGCTCCCGAAGCCAAGTTGCGCATCCAGAAATGTCGCGACTACCTCGACCACAAAATAGCTTCTTCCGAAGAACCGCTGTACGGTATAACAACCGGTTTCGGCTCTTTATGTACCAAAAATATTTCTCCCGACGAACTCGGTACGCTTCAGGAGAACCTGATAAAAAGCCATGCCTGCAGCGTAGGCGAAGAAATTCGCCCCGTCATCATCAAACTGATGATGCTTCTCAAAGCCCACGCCCTCTCATTGGGACATAGCGGCGTACAAGTAATCACTGTGCAGCGCATCCTCGACTTCTTCAACAATGACGTCATGCCCATCGTCTATGACCGCGGTTCTCTTGGAGCTTCCGGCGACCTTGCTCCGCTCGCCAATCTTTTCCTCCCCCTGATCGGTGTCGGCGATGTCTACTATAAAGGGAAAAAGTGCGAAGCCATCAGCGTACTCGACGAATTCGGCTGGGAACCCGTCAAACTAATGAGTAAAGAAGGACTGGCCCTGCTCAACGGCACCCAATTTATGAGCGCCAACGGTGTATTCGCTATGCTCAAAGCCTTCCGCCTCTCGAAAAAAGCCGACCTCATAGCCGCCCTTTCCCTCGAAGCCTTTGATGGTCGTATCGACCCGTTTATGGACTGCATCCAGCAAATCCGCCCCCATCAGGGACAAATCGAGACAGGCGAAGCCTTCCGCAAACTACTGGCCGGTAGCGAACTGATCGAACGTCACAAAGAACACGTTCAAGATCCCTATTCCTTCCGCTGCATCCCGCAAGTACACGGTGCCACGAAAGATGCTATCCGCTACGTTGCCTCCGTATTGCTGACCGAAATCAATTCCGTCACGGACAACCCCACCATCTTCCCCGATGAAGACCGGATCATCTCCGGCGGAAACTTCCACGGGCAACCGCTTGCCATCTCTTATGACTTCCTTGCCATCGCTTTGGCCGAATTGGGAAATATCTCCGAACGCCGTGTCTCCCAACTGATTATGGGACTCCGCGGACTACCTGAATTCCTGGTTGCCAACCCCGGTCTGAACTCCGGCTTTATGATTCCGCAATATGCCGCCGCTTCGATGGTCAGCCAGAATAAAATGTACTGCTATGCGGCTTCGAGCGACTCCATCGTCTCCTCCAACGGACAGGAAGACCACGTAAGTATGGGCGCCAACGCTGCTACCAAACTTTATAAAGTGATGGACAACCTGGAACATATCCTTGCCATTGAACTGATGAATGCTGCACAAGGCATTGACTTCCGTCGTCCGCTGAAAACTTCTCCCGTTCTTGAACGTTTCCTTCATGCCTATCGGAAAGAAGTGCCTTTTGTGAAAGATGATATCGTGATGTACAAGGAGATACATAAAACAGTCGCCTTCCTGAAGAGGACACAAATTGACTATTGACCATAAACCAACCCTTTTTCGCTTTTCGTTAATAATGGTGACTGTTGTTGCCGGGTAAGTGTTGATTCTATCGACATTTATCCGGCATTTGTCGATTATAATCCCTCTGCCGGCGATAAAACTTTACTTCGTATTCCCATCATTCCTACCTTTGCCCTATGTTTGTTCCGTATTTCCTATTAACACTTGTTTTCATTTTACTCTATTGAATGATAATAATTCCCAAATGCATTATAAATAGATGGAAACTTGATTTGTTAATTGAGTTTTCTATATATCTTTGTTCCGTTTTTCCTTTGGAAATGAAAAGAAAACGAAAACTGCATTTTAATAAAATAGAAAAACGGATGATGGCAGAGCATGGAAAAGACGCTTCCCAACGGGTAGAGTTAAGAGAACGGATCATAACGGCAGCAACAGAAGCTTTTACTTCAAAAGGCATCAAGAGTATTACGATGGACGATATTGCAGCAGCATTAGGAATATCCAAACGTACCCTCTATGAAGTCTTTTCGGATAAAGAATCGTTGTTGAAAGAATGTATACTGAAGGCACAGGCCGACAGAGATAAGTACTTGCAGAAAATCTTTGAACAGTCGCATAATGTGTTAGAGGTAATACTTGCAGTCTTTCAGAAAAGTATTGAGGTGTTCCATCAGACGAATAAACGCTTTTTTGAAGACATCAAGAAATATCCGAAGGTATATGAGATGATGAAGAATCGGCAGGACAGTGATTCGCAGAAAACGATGTCCTTCTTCAAGACGGGAGTAGAGCAGGGCATTTTTCGTCCGGATGTGAACTTCGCTATCGTTAATTTGCTGGTACGAGAGCAGTTTGACGTACTTCTGAATACGGATATCTGCAATGAATATCCTTTCATTGAAGTGTACGAATCCATCATGTTTACTTATATACGCGGCATCTCCACCGAAAAAGGAGCAAAGGTACTGGAAGACTTTATACAAGAATATCGTAAGAACCGCATCGCAGATTAGAGCAAGAGTGAGGTTTTATTGACAAACAAGTAAGATTAAATTAGAAATTCAGTTTATGAACAAGATGAAAAGATTGGCAGGTAAGAAGATTCTTCTGGTAGCTGTGGCACTCTGTGCATTTGGTTTTGCAAAGGCGCAGGACACACAGGCGGAGAAGAATATACTAACCTTAACCTTAGACAAAGCCCTGGAAATTGCATTGGATGAGAATCCGACAATAAAAGTGGCAGAAGAAGAAGTTGCATTAAAGAAAGTTGCCAGCAAAGAAGCCTGGCAAAGTCTGTTGCCGGAGGCTAGTATTGCCGGTTCAGTAGACCATACCATTAAAGCGGCTGAAATGAAATTGAACGATATGTCGTTCAAGATGGGACAAGACGGTACGAACACCGCGAATGCAGGGTTGAGTATTAATCTGCCACTCTTTGTGCCGGGCGTTTATCGTGCCATGTCGATGACAAAGACGGATATTGAACTGGCAGTAGAGAAGTCACGCGCTTCCAAACTGGATCTCGTGAATCAGGTGAGCAAGGCTTATTATCAGTTGATGCTTGCGCAGGACAGCTATGAAGTGCTTCAAGGCAGTTATAAGCTGGCAGAAGATAACTACAATGTAGTGAATGCCAAATATCAGCAGGGAACCGTGAGCGAATATGACAAGATCAGTGCGGAAGTGCAGATGCGCAGTATTAAACCGAACTTGATTTCGGCAGCTAATGCGGTGACTTTGGCTAAGTTGCAGTTGAAAGTCCTGATGGGCATCACAGCCGATGTGGAGATAAAGATTAACGATAGTCTGACCAACTATGAGACGGCGATGTTTGCCAACCAGTTGAGAGAAGAAAATGTAAATCTGGACAACAATACCACCATGAAGCAGTTGGACTTGAACATGAAGTTGCTTGAAAAGAACGTAAAGTCTTTAAAGACAAACTTTATGCCGACTCTTTCAATGAGTTTCTCCTATCAATATCAATCACTGTATAATCCGAATATCAATTTTTTCAATTACAACTGGAGCAACAGTTCCAGCCTGATGTTCAATCTCAGCATACCTTTATATAAGGCAAGTAACTTTACGAAAGTGAAATCCGCCCGTATACAGATGCGCCAGCTCGATTGGAACCGTATCGATACGGAAAGACAATTGAATATGCAGATTGTCAGTTGTCGCAATAATATGAGTGCCAGCACAGAGCAGGTAGTCAGCAACAAGGAAAATGTGATGCAGGCAAAGAAAGCGGTAGTGATTGCCGAAAAACGTTATGATGTAGGTAAGGGCACGGTGCTCGAACTGAACAGTTCCCAAGTGTCGCTGACACAGGCGCAACTCACCTATAATCAGTCCATATACGATTACCTGGTTGCTAAGGCAGACCTCGATCAGGTTCTGGGAAAAGAATAAAGATAGACAACTAAAAAATTACAATTAAGGAATATGAAAAGAAGTATCCAATTGGTAGCCCTGCTGTTAACTGTGTTTATGGGCTCATGTACAGGTGGAAAAGACAAAGCGGCTGCGGAACATGTGGACGCGAAGCCCATTGTGAAGCTGGCAGACGTAAAAGCCCGTCCCGTAGATCAAATACAAGATTACACAGCGACGGTGGAAGCTGAAGTAAAGAATAATATAGCCCCTTCGTCTCCCGTACGTATTGACCAGATTTTTGTGGAAGTGGGCGACCGCGTATCCAAAGGCCAGAAACTTGTGCAGATGGATGCAGCCAACCTGAAACAGACGAAGCTGCAACTAGATAATCAGGAAATAGAATTCAACCGTATCGACGAATTATATAAAGTGGGCGGTGCGTCCAAATCAGAGTGGGATGCTTCGAAGATGCAACTCGATGTGAAGAAAACCGCTTATAAGAATCTGCTGGAGAATACCTCTTTGCAAAGCCCTATCAACGGTGTGGTCACTGCACGCAACTATGATAATGGCGATATGTACAGCGGTGGAGAACCCGTACTTGTAGTAGAACAGATCACTCCGGTGAAACTCCTGATTAACGTGTCCGAAACCTACTTCACGAAAGTGAAAAAAGGTACCCCCGTCGATGTGAAACTCGATGTATATGGCGATGAAGTATTTACAGGAACCATCAATCTGATTTACCCTACCATAGATGCTACTACCCGTACATTCCAGGTAGAGATCAGACTGGATAATAAAGACCAGCGTGTGCGTCCGGGAATGTTTGCCCGTGCGACATTGAACTTCGGTACAGCAGAAAACGTCGTTGTTCCCGATTTGGCAATCGTTAAGCAGGCAGGTTCCGGCGACCGTTATGTATTCGTTTATAAAGACGGTAAAGTATCTTATAATAAGGTCGAACTGGGTAGACGCATGGGTACGGAGTATGAGTTGAAATCCGGTGTACCGGATAACTCACAGGTGGTAGTTGCCGGACAGTCACGTTTGGTGAACGGTATGGAAGTAGAGGTGGAAGCCTCTTCCCAGTCTTCTTCCAAATAAGAGGTGTTCAGTACCTTTCGCCCGATGCTTTTATTAATTAACCTGATTTCAAAACGATCTTCCGGCTCCCTCTTTTGGGGAGAGGAGCGGGGAGAGGCTTTTAAATAAAATAACATGAGTTTATACGAAGGTGCGGTTAAGAAACCGATTATGACCTCCCTCTGCTTCCTGGCAGTGGTGATTTTTGGTCTTTTCTCTTTGTCCAAGTTACCTATCGACTTGTATCCGGACATTGACACGAATACAATCATGGTAATGACCGCTTATCCCGGAGCAAGTGCTTCGGATATAGAAAATAATGTGACTCGCCCGCTCGAAAATACGTTGAACGCGGTGAGCAACCTGAAACATATTACCTCCCGTTCTTCCGAGAATATGTCATTGATTACATTGGAGTTCGAGTTTGGTAACGATATTGACGTTCTGACCAATGATGTGCGTGATAAACTCGACATGGTAAGTTCGCAGCTTCCCGATGATGTCGAGAATCCGATCATCTTCAAATTTAGTACGGACATGATTCCGATCGTGCTGCTTTCCGTACAGGCCAATGAAAGTCAGTCAGCGCTTTATAAGATATTGGACGACCGTGTGGTAAACCCGCTGGCACGTATTCCGGGAGTCGGAACCGTGTCTATCAGTGGTGCGCCGCAACGTGAGATTCAGGTCTATTGCGACCCCAATAAACTGGAAGCCTATCACCTGACTATCGAAACAATCAGTTCCATTATCGGCGCCGAGAACAAGAACATTCCCGGTGGTAACCTCGATATTGGTAGCGAAACATACGCGTTGCGTGTAGAAGGTGAGTTCGATGATTCCCGACAGTTGGCAGATGTAGTGGTAGGTACGCATAATGGGGCAAATGTCTTTTTGCGTGATGTAGCCCGAATTGTCGATACCGTGGAAGAACGTGCACAGGAAACCTATAACAATGGTGTGCAAGGTGCTATGATTGTTGTTCAGAAGCAGTCGGGAGCCAATTCGGTAGAAATCTCCAAGAAAGTGGCCGACGCATTGCCGAGGCTTCAGAAGAACCTGCCGAGTGACGTGAAGATTGGTGTCATTGTCGATACCTCCGACAACATTTTGAACACCATCGACAGTTTGACGGAAACCGTTGTTTATGCCTTGCTCTTCGTTGTCATCGTCGTGTTCCTTTTCCTGGGACGTTGGCGTGCAACATTGATTATCTGTATCACCATTCCGCTTTCGTTGATTGCCTCGTTCATTTACCTGGCTGTTAGTGGAAATACGATTAATATCATCTCGCTTTCGTCGCTTTCTATCGCTATCGGTATGGTGGTGGATGATGCGATTGTGGTACTTGAAAACGTAACGACCCATATCGAGCGTGGCTCCGATCCGAAACAGGCAGCCGTGCACGGAACCAATGAGGTGGCAATTTCTGTAATCGCTTCTACGCTGACTATGATTGCCGTGTTCTTCCCGTTGACAATGGTAAGCGGTATGTCCGGTGTACTTTTCAAACAGTTGGGTTGGATGATGTGTGCCATCATGTTTATTTCTACGGTCGCTGCACTATCTTTAACTCCGATGCTTTGTTCCCAGTTGCTTCGCTTGCAGAAGAAACCGTCGAAGATGTTCAAGCTCTTCTTTACTCCGATAGAGAAAGCGCTCGACGGGCTCGATACCTGGTATGCGAAGATGCTGAACTGGGCTGTACGTCATCGTCCGATTGTTATTGTGGGATGTATTGCTTTCTTCATTGTCAGTTTGCTGTGTGCAAAGGGCATCGGTACGGAGTTCTTCCCGGCACAGGATAATGCTCGTATTGCTGTACAGTTGGAGCTTCCGATTGGTACACGAAAAGAGATAGCACAGGAACTTTCGGAGAAATTAACCAACCAATGGCTGACGAAATATAAAGACATCATGAAAGTCTGCAACTACACCGTCGGGCAGGCTGACTCCGATAATACTTGGGCATCTATGCAGGACAACGGTTCGCATATTATCTCGTTCAACATCAGTTTGGTTGATCCGGGCGATCGTGATATCACTTTGGAAGCAGTCTGTGATGAGATGCGTGAAGATTTGAAAGCCTATCCGGAATTCAGTAAAGCACAGGTAATTCTCGGTGGTAGTAACACGGGTATGTCCGCACAGGCAAGTGCCGACTTTGAGGTTTACGGATACGACATGACAATGACCGATAGCGTAGCCGCTCGTCTGAAACGTGAATTGCTGAAAGTAAAAGGTGTGACCGAGGTAAATATCAGTCGTAGTGATTACCAGCCGGAATATCAGGTAGACTTCGACCGTGAAAAACTGGCGATGCATGGCTTGAATCTTTCAACAGCCGGTAACTATCTGCGTAATCGTGTCAATGGTGCGGTAGCATCTAAATATCGTGAAGACGGAGATGAGTATGATATCAAAGTGCGTTATGCGCCCGAATTCCGTACAAGTCTGGAGAGTCTCGAAAATATTCTCATTTACAATGCGCAAGGACAATCCGTTCGTGTGAAAGACGTCGGAAAGGTAGTCGAACGTTTCGCGCCTCCTACCATCGAACGTAAAGACCGCGAACGTATCGTGACCGTTTCCGCAGTAATCTCCGGTGCTCCGTTGGGCGACGTAGTAGCTGCCGGTAATAAGGTGATAGATAAAATGGATCTTCCGGGAGATGTCACCATTCAGATTTCCGGTTCATACGAAGACCAGCAGGATTCGTTCCGCGATTTGGGAACGCTTGCCATCCTGATTGTTGTGCTTGTATTTATCGTGATGGCAGCACAGTTCGAGTCACTGACCTATCCGTTCATTATTATGTTCTCCTTGCCGTTTGCTTTTAGCGGTGTCTTGATGGCACTATTTTTTACGAACAGTACATTGAGTGTCATGAGTTTGTTGGGAGGTATCATGTTGATTGGTATTGTGGTGAAGAATGGTATCGTGCTTATCGACTACATTACCCTTTGTCGCGAACGTGGACTGGCAGTGTTGAACTCTGTAGTAACCGCTGGTAAGAGCCGTCTCCGTCCCGTATTGATGACCACTGCCACTACCGTTCTTGGTATGATTCCGATGGCTATCGGTGGCGGTCAGGGTTCTGAAATGTGGAGTCCGATGGCGATTGCCGTAATCGGTGGTTTGACGATCTCTACTGTTTTGACATTGATTTTGATCCCTACTTTATATTGTGTATTTGCAGGAACAGGTATTAAGAACCGTCGTCGTAAGCTCCGTCGTCAACGTGAATTGGATGTTTACTTCCAGGCGAATAAAGACAGTATTATTAAGAAATAATAAAGAAAAGAAATATGAAATCAGTATTGATAACATTCGATCAGGCTTATTACGAACGAATCATGGCATTACTCGACCGTTTGGGTTGTCGTGGCTTTACATACCTTGAGAAAGTGCAGGGACGTGGTTCGAAAACAGGCGATCCGCATTTCGGAAGCCATGCTTGGCCAAGTATGTGCTCGGCTATCTTGACGGTAGTAGACGACAGCAAAGTCGATCCGTTGCTCGACACCTTGCATATAATGGACTTGGAAACCGAACAATTAGGTTTGCGTGCATTTGTGTGGAACATTGAACGGACGATCTGACCGATGTCCGGCATGTAAATAAGTAAAAAGGGAGAATCTCATAAATAATGTAGATTCTCCCTTCTTTTTTATTGCTTTTCTCTATCTTTGCAGCCTGAAAATGTCCGGCACCGATGAAGGCCTCCTCCGGCACCGATGAGGAGATGGTTCGGCACCGAGGAAGAGGTAGCTCGGCACCGGGTAAAAACAAGAACTAAAATAGTGCCTATATCTACTTGTAAAGATGGAGATAATAAAGAATTATTTGAAATATTCGTTGTGGTTCGTACTGATTGTGTTTGCAGTCTTACTCGGGCTTCATTGGCTTCCGGCGCTGACTATTGACGGGCACACGATGAGGCGTGTAGACCTTTTGAGCGACCTTCGTTATCCGGAATCAGAGACTGCCGCAGCTGATTCGGACAGCATCCCTTTGCCTCCTGTTGTAAAACCTGCCTTTGTAGATACCTGTCGTACAGGTATGACTTGCATTGAAGATTACAGTGATTCCACTCTCCGGGGGATGACTCCTTTTTATAAAGCACTTGACCGTGTCTCTTCCGATGACTCCGATGACAAACAGGTACGTATTGCCGTATTCGGAGATTCCTTTATCGAAGCGGATATCTTTACGGCTGACTTACGTGAAATGCTTCAGAAACAATTCGGCGGTTGTGGTGTAGGTTTTGTAACCATCACTTCTATGACAAGCGGTTACCGCCCTACGGTGCGACATACGTTTGGCGGATGGTCCAGTCATGCGGTAACAGACAGCGTCTATTTCGATAAGAAGAAACAAGGCATATCCGGTCATTATTTCGTTCCCCGCAACGGAGCTTATGTAGAACTGCGCGGGCAAAATAAATATGCCTCCCTGCTCGATACTTGCCAGCGTGCCTCCATCTTCTTCCATAACAGAGACTCCGTTCTCCTTTCTGCTCGTGTGAACAAAGGAGAAAACAAGAATTATTCATTAGGCCCTTCCGACGGATTGCAGCAAATTCAGGTAGACGGACGCATCGGCTCTATCCGTTGGACAGTAGACCGTGCAGACTCTACATTGTTCTATGGTTTGGCAATGGATGGAAAGAAAGGAATCATTCTCGACAACTTCTCGTTGCGTGGCAGTTCCGGTCTTTCTCTGCGGGGCATTCCTTCACAGATGTTGAAACAGTTTAACCGCCAACGTCCTTACGACCTCATTATCCTCGAATATGGTTTGAATGTAGCTACCGAACGGGGACGCAATTATGATAACTATCAAAAAGGACTGCTCACAGCTATCGAGCATTTGAAAGAATGTTTCCCACAAGCAGGAATCCTGTTGTTGAGCGTCGGCGACCGTGATTCTAAAAACGAGAACGGTGAACTTCGTACCATGCCCGGTGTGAAGAATCTGATTCGTTATCAGCAGAACATTGCAGCCGAAAGCGGCATCGCCTTTTGGAATATGTTTGAAGCAATGGGCGGAGAAGGCAGCATGGCAAAACTGGTGCATGCCAAACCTTCTATGGCAAATTACGATTATACGCATATAAACTTCCGTGGCGGCAAGCATTTGGCGGGACTACTTTATGAAACGATGATCTATGGTAAGGAACAATACGACAGGAGGCGTGCTTATGAGCAAGAATAATCTGCAGTCTGTCTTTATTCTTATTCTCGCCGGTATGTTGAGTGTTCCTTGTTTCCTTGCAGAAGCAATCGCGCAAGACCGTATCCCTGTATGTCCTCCACTGGGAAAGACCGCAAAACTTATAAAGCCTTTACGGGAAATGAACTGGGCGAATGATACGATCACTGTACAAATATCCTTCCCTTCAGCTTTCCGCGAAACCGGTCGGAATGAGATTATTGACAGTATCGCTCTGCTAGCTCCCGTCTTCGAACATCTTCGCCAGGTGCGTGCCGGACTCTCCGAAGATACAGTCCGTATCGTTCATATTGGCGACAGCCATGTACGTGGACATATCTACCCTCAAACCATCGGTGCCCGTTTGACAGAAACTTTCGGTGCTGTTTCTTATATAGATAAAGGCGTCAACGGAGCTACTTGCCTTACCTTTACCCATCCGGATCGTATTGCCGAAATTGCCGCCCTGAAGCCCGAATTGTTGATTCTCTCTTTCGGAACCAATGAAAGCCATAACCGGCGTTATAATATAAATGTGCACTACAATCAGATGGATGAACTGGTGAAACTGTTGCGCGACAGTCTTCCTAACGTACCCATTCTTCTGACTACCCCTCCCGGTTCTTATGAAAGTTTCCGGCAGCGAAGGCGTAGACGCACGTATGCCATCAATCCACGTACAGCGACAGCAGCGGAAACCATTCGTCGTTATGCAAAAGACCATCGTCTGCTCGTGTGGGATATGTACGATGTAGTCGGAGGGAAGCGCCGTGCCTGCACGAACTGGACGGACGCAAAACTGATGCGGCCCGATCATGTACATTATTTACCCGAAGGATACATCCTGCAAGGAAATTTATTATACCAAGCACTTATCAAAGCATATAATGACTATGTTTCCCATTGATATAGATTTCAGTAGACTGAAAGAGGTACTTACCTACGATCCGCAAGCGCCAATGATATTCAGCAGCGGTATCTTCCTTTGGTTGTTCGCTGCTTTCATGGTGGTGTATGTGTTGCTACAACGCAAATACACCGCCCGTATCATGTTTGTTACTCTCTTCTCCTATTATTTTTACTATAAGAGTAGCGGCACCTATTTTTTCCTGCTTGCCATAGTCACCGTTGCCGACTTTTTCCTTGCGCAACTTATGGATCGTGTAGAGGGTTATTGGAAACGTAAAGGATTGGTCGCTTTGAGTTTGGGAGTTAATTTAGGACTTCTTGCTTATTTCAAATATACCAATTTTCTGGGTGGAGTGATTGCGTCATTGATGGGAGGAGAATTTACCGCTCTCGATATATTCCTGCCGGTCGGCATCTCCTTTTTCACTTTCCAGTCATTGAGCTACACCATCGACGTTTACCGAAGAGACATAAAACCATTGACCAATCTTTTGGACTATGCCTTCTACGTATCTTTCTTCCCCCAGTTGGTGGCAGGACCTATCGTGCGTGCCCGCGACTTTATCCCGCAAATCCGGAAACCCTTATTCGTCTCGCAGGAAATGTTCGGACGCGGAATTTTTCTGATCGTTTCCGGTCTTTTCAAGAAAGCCATCATATCCGATTATATCAGTATCAATTTTGTGGAACGTATTTTTGATAACCCTACTCTTTATTCCGGTGTTGAGAATCTGATGGGCGTATATGGTTATGCTTTGCAGATTTACTGTGACTTTTCCGGATATAGCGACATGGCTATCGGTATCGCCTTATTGTTAGGTTTCCATTTCAATCTCAACTTTAATTCACCTTATAAGTCTGCCTCTATTACGGAATTTTGGCGTCGTTGGCACATATCTTTATCCAGTTGGTTAAAAGATTATTTATACATTTCTTTGGGAGGAAACCGAAAAGGTAAATTCCGGCAATATCTCAACTTGATAATTACCATGTTCTTGGGCGGTCTGTGGCATGGTGCCTCCTGGAACTTCGTTCTTTGGGGAACTTTTCATGGAGTAGCTCTGGCAT
This sequence comes from Bacteroides xylanisolvens, assembly GCF_018289135.1. Taxonomy (NCBI): domain Bacteria; kingdom Pseudomonadati; phylum Bacteroidota; class Bacteroidia; order Bacteroidales; family Bacteroidaceae; genus Bacteroides; species Bacteroides xylanisolvens. The sequence continues at coordinate 3,791,017 of NZ_CP072216.1, read as the reverse complement.
TACATAAAATGTGGATGTCTATCACCGGGCGTAAGAAAGGAGAGGAAAGTCACGGTTGGCGGCGTGTGTTTGGAGTGATTATCACTTTCCATTTCGTCTGCTTCTGCTGGATTTTCTTCCGTAATGCCGATTTTCAGAATTCAATGGATATGCTGGGACAGATATTCACTACTTTCCGTCCGCAACTGTTCCCGCAATTACTAGAAGGATATTGGAAAGTATTTGCGTTGATGTTGCTTGGCTTCCTGCTTCATTTTGCTCCTGATAGTTGGGAAAATGTAGCTTGTCGAGGAGTGATCCGTTTGCCGTTCCTAGGAAAAGCAGTATTGATGGTCGCTTTGATTTATCTGGTTATTCAGATGAAGAGTTCGGAAATTCAACCGTTTATTTATTTCCAGTTCTGATTGGTTGTATGGTTAATGTGGCATCCTGCTTTTAATTAGAGTATTCTTTTTAATATTCGACTAAAGCTGTAATTGGAATATTTTTCCTTACTTTGTGAAAGGAAAATATAAACATTCTGTTTTATGGAAAACTCTTTTAGTTATCAGCCGGCAGCCAGACGCTACGAACGGATGCCCTATAAATATTGTGGCAAGAGCGGCTTGCAGTTACCTTTAATCTCTTTGGGGTTGTGGCACAACTTCGGTAGTGTGGACAATTTCGATGTAGCAACCGACATGATTAAGTATGCGTTCGATCATGGTGTCACCCATTTCGACCTGGCAAACAATTATGGTCCTGTTCCCGGAAGTGCTGAAACCAATTTCGGACGAATCTTGCGAGAGAACTTCCAGGGTTATCGGGATGAAATGATCATCTCTTCCAAAGCCGGTCATGAAATGTGGGCTGGCCCTTATGGCGGAAATAGCTCCCGTAAAAATCTGATGGCGAGCATTGACCAAAGTCTCCGCCGGACAGGATTGGAGTATTTTGATATCTTTTATAGCCATCGTTATGATGGAGTTACTCCGGTCGAAGAAACCATTCAGACATTGATTGATATCGTGAAACAAGGGAAAGCTCTGTATATCGGAATCTCCAAATATCCCCCCGAACAAGCACGTATGGCCTACGAGATGATGGCAAAAGCCGGTGTTCCCTGTCTCATCAGCCAGTATCGGTATAGTATGTTCGACCGTGAGGTGGAGGCGGAAACACTTCCGCTGGCAGCAGAATATGGTTCCGGTTTCATCGCTTTTTCTCCTTTGGCGCAAGGACTGTTGACAGATAAATACCTGAATGGTATTCCGGAAGGTTCACGTGCCGCACGTTCTTCGGGTTTTCTTCAGCTTTCGCAAGTGACGCCTGAAAAGGTAGAGGCAGCCCGCCAGTTGAATGAAATAGCCCTCCGGCGTGGACAAACACTTGCTGAAATGGCACTGGCATGGGTATTGAAAGACGAACGGATGACTTCGGTGATTGTGGGCGCAAGCTCTGTCAACCAGTTGGCCGACAATTTGAAAGCACTGGAACATTTGGAATTCATGGCAGATGAGTTGAAAGAGATCGAACAGATTTTACCTGAATAATTTCAGCCTGAATCGTATGCTGATTTCACCTTATTATTGAAAATGATAAGGTGAAGTCATCTATTTTAAGGATGCTCCTGTCCAGTCATATACATATTTCCAAGATTTAACCATGCGATTGCATCTCCTCTGGCTGCTGCTATTTTAAAATATTCAAAAGGTTTTTAAAGTCACTAGCATCTATATCATTTAATAACAAAAGAATGGAATATTATTGAGTAAAAAAACAGAAAAGTGTTAGGAATGCTCGAAAAAAATATATACATTCGTATAATATTCACCTTAAATACTTGTGATATGAAGCAATTAACTGTAGTATTCGCTCTGTTGTGTATTTTTGCTTGTAGTAGCGAAGATATTGTAAGTACCGTTGAGGAATCTGTAAAGCCGGCTAATGAAGTGGCTATACAAACTGTTAATTTGCTTGATAGCCTTGAAATTATGGATTATATTTATAGCATTATTGGACCGATGGCTAAGACACGATCAAATCTACCAGGGGGAGGGTATATTCTTCCTGATAATTGGGATTCTCAATTAACAGATGAACAGCGCGAATTGATCAGGAACTCTTTCCCACGACCTCTCTTTTCTGCTGAAAGGAATGCTTTAAGGAAATCGTTTCCTTTAGTTGAATATTCCAATACAGTTGTTATGAATTATCCGTCATCTGGATATAATTGTTTTGCCTATTCGTTGGGGTTTAATAATAAGTGGATAGAGTTTAGTACTTGGGATCAAGTAAGATATGGATATGAAAATGCGAGTTCCGTGTATCATGCCGCTTATGATTACATGAAAGGGGCAACCTCAATATCAAGATACTATCCTGTAGTTTGGGGTTGGGGAAATACCCCTCTGCATGCATCTCTTGGAGGTAGTCCCCATTGCGAGGCACCTTATTCTAAGATGGGGCGTATGTGGCTATTGTGGCACCTTGTAAGTGTGTTTTCTAATGGAATGTATGGAGTTCCTGTGGAAACCTATGGGGCAGTTTCTCCTACCCGTAGTCTAAGTGAAATAGATGCTAATGCAATGAAAGAAATAAGTGAGGATATTCACGAAAATATAATCTTCTCACCGGATGAGTTGATGATGATTGCTAGAAAAGTAAAAACATGTAGAGATAGTTCAAGGTTTGAATCTTTGTTTAATGAATGGAAGGAAGCATGGCATTACTCGCTTAGTAATAACACTGCTACTACAAGAAATTTACCTCAATATGCCGATTTAAAGGCTATGGGAAAAGAAATCATTCCATTATTGATTGAGAAGATGGTAACAGAAGAGGATAATTTCTTTGCAATAAGATTGTATGAAGATCTACAAGATAATCCTAATCTGATAATACGATATGCGAACGATGATCCACACCAACTTGAAGGATTACAACAAACAACCAAAAAAACTATAAAGAAGTGGTTAGAATATAATTCCAATTAAAGTTATCTTGGGGATGATAGGTTGTTGGATATTGCGTATACCTTTAAATTAAGAATATCGGCTCAAATTGGGCCGATATTTGAATATAAATATTCAAGAAATGGGATATCAATAATAATAGAGATAAGTCTGTTTTTAGGATCTTTTGCTGGAGTGTTTCTCGTTTGATTTTACTGTGAAAAACTTATTTGTAGTCTTAATCGAAAAATGGATTTTTGAGGTAAAGAAAATATGAATAATATTTCTCTGCTTTTGAAAGAACTGAATGTCATATGTGAGGATTATGAACGTAGGGAAAACTTACTGAATACTTTCAGTTCACATCGGATATGCATCGTATGATTTATACCATAAATACAGTTGAGGACTGTCATCATCAGATACGGAAAGTGACAAAAAAACAAGGGCGTGTTCCCTAACAACACCGCCCTTAAAAAACTGTTTTACCTCGCTTATCGCAATATATGTAAGAAATGGACCATGTCATACTGGCTAACTGGGGAGCTAGTGCACGACAACTGGCGATAAAATTTGTAGATAGGTTTAAAATGTTGCAATTTTACGTCCGTTGGGACGGGTAGTCCTGCCCCTTGGCGCTGGCCGTTCACCGACCGATGAGATTGAATGAGAATAAAGCATACATAGTTTAATTTACACATCTCCCTGCCTGGTGAATGATCAGGGCGAACGCTCAATAACTTGTACATGTTAATTTAGCTTTTATTATTCCCTAAATAGATAGTTTTTTCCTGTATTTTTTAATATCTTCTGTTCCTATTCTCTGTGTGAATATAATTCATTACATTTGCATATCTACTATATTAATCTCTACCGCAATATGGCCATTCAAGCCTTTTCAGCTATAATTCCTGATGTAAGAGATGATAAGAATAAAATATATCAGTCTAACGAAATAGTGTTCATCGCCCTAGTCTCTGTTATCTGCGGAGCTGATACGTGGAACGAAATAGAAACATTCGGCAAGACGCATGAATCCTATTTCAAGACGCGTCTTCCGGTTTTGACTTCTATCCCTTCCCATGATACCTTGAGTCGTTTCTTCTCCATATTGGATATCGACTGGTTTGAAGAATGTTTCAGGTTGTGGGTCGATGACATCTGCCGTAAAATTCCCGGGGTGGTAGCTATTGACGGAAAAGCCGTTTGTGATAATCCCCATAAAAACAGCCGCTCAAAAAATGGAGTGAGAAGCAAGCTCTATATAGTCAGCGCCTGGTCTGTATCCAACGGCATTTGCCTTGGTCAAAAGAAAGTAGAAGAAAAATCGAATGAAATAAAGGCTATCCCCGAGCTAATAAAGGCGCTTGATCTTGAGAACTGCATCATAACCATTGACGCTATGGGCTGCCAGAAATCAATCACTAAACTAATAATCGAGAACAAAGCTGATTATATTTTATGTGCCAAAGATAACCATGAAACACTCAGGGATATGATAGAATTTAATCTTAGTGAGGAAACAAGATACTATTTATGTCACGCAAAAAGGTACTTTGAGGAAAACGAAGGGCATGGAAGAAGTGAATACAGGGAATGTGTATGCATAAGCGCTAAAAATCTTCAATATTTTCTCAAAGGGTGGACAGGGATCAAGACATTGGCTATGATAAATTCTATCAGAAAAACAGGTGATAAAGAAGCTACTATGGAAACAAGGTACTATATATCATCATTGGAACCTGACCCGGTACTCATACTTAAATCGGTCAGATCACACTGGGAGGTTGAAAACAACCTACATTGGGTACTTGATATAGGATTCAGAGAAGATGATGACAGAAAAACAGGAAATGCTGCAATCAACTTCTCCGCCATATCAAAGTTGGCACTTATGTTATTAAAACAGAGCGATATCAAACTGGGAATGGCAGGAAAGAGGAAAGCGTGTGGATGGGACGAGAAAATAAGAGATAAAGTCATTGGGATTGGAAAAATATAGAGAATAATAGGATGTACAAGTTATTGAGCGTTCGCCCTGAGTTTCCTGCATTTATATCAGCGCCCCCCTGCAAACGATTTGGTTCTTCTTCAAATTCCGTGCTAGTAAAGCTCATTGAAAGGTTGATGGATAAAGGGATATCGGCATATTAGAAATAGCAAATAAATTATCCAAGCTATATGCATCTTAAAGTACCCCGGAATAGCCATGAATAAGGTTATTGAACATAAATAAGTAGCACGGAATTTGATTAAGAACCAATCATTTCTAGTGGCGCTGCGTCGCTGAATATCCTGTATTCTGCTGGTCATGCCCAATTAACCATTCCAATTAATCCATCCCCTTTAATAATCTCCTTTTGTAATGTCCCTTTGTGGTATATCCCTAGTATTCTTTTTACATTTCGTTCTTTTTCTTGCTTTCCTTCTATATCATCTTCTTGTCTCTTTCTTCCTGTTGTCTTTTTCTCAGCTGTAATTCGACTGTAATTTTGTTATTTCTTTCTTCTGCATCTTTTTCTCTCTTGCGTGCGCCTACGCGCCCGCGTGTGATATAATAATGTGTTCCATGTGTACCGTTTCCGCTCCCAATCCACTTATGATAAAAAAATATGTTCTACAACATCATTATCCTTCAGCGTTTTAGCAGATTCTTTCAAAAAAACTTCGAAAAAATAGTTTAATATATTTGGATTGTATACCAAAAGGGCGTACTTTTGCACCCGCTTTCCAAGAGAAGAAAGCCTTGCAGAATTGACATAGTGAAAAAGCGAAATTGCGCTTAAAGAAAAGAACAAAAAAAACTTCCGAAAAGTTTTGGAGGATAATAAATAAAGTTCTTATCTTTGCAGTCCGATTCGCAAAGAAAACGGCCTTTGTTTTTCTTTAATACATTCTTTCCCTTTCGCATAGAGAGCCTGAGAAATGAGTAAAAAGAAAAAAATAAAAAAAAACTTCCGAAAAAGTTTGGTAGTTAAAAATAAAGCCTTTACCTTTGCACCCGCTTTTAAAACGAAAGCAGCAAGTTCTTTGAAATATTGATAAACAATACAAGTAGTACAAGTAAAAAAAATAGAACCGTCAATACTTGTCCGAGAGAGTAGTGATACGATTGAAGATAATAGGTATTTGAATAAGGTCAATAAATTTACGGCATCCTGAACAGAGCAAAAAAATCATCTTAACAGATGAAAAGATACTTTTACAATGAAGAGTTTGATCCTGGCTCAGGATGAACGCTAGCTACAGGCTTAACACATGCAAGTCGAGGGGCAGCATTTTAGTTTGCTTGCAAACTAAAGATGGCGACCGGCGCACGGGTGAGTAACACGTATCCAACCTGCCGATAACTCGGGGATAGCCTTTCGAAAGAAAGATTAATATCCGATAGTATATTAAAACCGCATGGTTTTACTATTAAAGAATTTCGGTTATCGATGGGGATGCGTTCCATTAGTTTGTTGGCGGGGTAACGGCCCACCAAGACTACGATGGATAGGGGTTCTGAGAGGAAGGTCCCCCACATTGGAACTGAGACACGGTCCAAACTCCTACGGGAGGCAGCAGTGAGGAATATTGGTCAATGGACGAGAGTCTGAACCAGCCAAGTAGCGTGAAGGATGACTGCCCTATGGGTTGTAAACTTCTTTTATATGGGAATAAAGTATTCCACGTGTGGGATTTTGTATGTACCATATGAATAAGGATCGGCTAACTCCGTGCCAGCAGCCGCGGTAATACGGAGGATCCGAGCGTTATCCGGATTTATTGGGTTTAAAGGGAGCGTAGGTGGATTGTTAAGTCAGTTGTGAAAGTTTGCGGCTCAACCGTAAAATTGCAGTTGAAACTGGCAGTCTTGAGTACAGTAGAGGTGGGCGGAATTCGTGGTGTAGCGGTGAAATGCTTAGATATCACGAAGAACTCCGATTGCGAAGGCAGCTCACTAGACTGCAACTGACACTGATGCTCGAAAGTGTGGGTATCAAACAGGATTAGATACCCTGGTAGTCCACACAGTAAACGATGAATACTCGCTGTTTGCGATATACAGTAAGCGGCCAAGCGAAAGCATTAAGTATTCCACCTGGGGAGTACGCCGGCAACGGTGAAACTCAAAGGAATTGACGGGGGCCCGCACAAGCGGAGGAACATGTGGTTTAATTCGATGATACGCGAGGAACCTTACCCGGGCTTAAATTGCAAATGAATAATCTGGAAACAGGTTAGCCGCAAGGCATTTGTGAAGGTGCTGCATGGTTGTCGTCAGCTCGTGCCGTGAGGTGTCGGCTTAAGTGCCATAACGAGCGCAACCCTTATCTTTAGTTACTAACAGGTTATGCTGAGGACTCTAGAGAGACTGCCGTCGTAAGATGTGAGGAAGGTGGGGATGACGTCAAATCAGCACGGCCCTTACGTCCGGGGCTACACACGTGTTACAATGGGGGGTACAGAAGGCAGCTACCTGGCGACAGGATGCTAATCCCAAAAACCTCTCTCAGTTCGGATCGAAGTCTGCAACCCGACTTCGTGAAGCTGGATTCGCTAGTAATCGCGCATCAGCCATGGCGCGGTGAATACGTTCCCGGGCCTTGTACACACCGCCCGTCAAGCCATGAAAGCCGGGGGTACCTGAAGTACGTAACCACAAGGAGCGTCCTAGGGTAAAACTGGTAATTGGGGCTAAGTCGTAACAAGGTAGCCGTACCGGAAGGTGCGGCTGGAACACCTCCTTTCTGGAGCGATGTCGTAAGACGATGCAATTGTACATGAATAATGTAAAACGCCCATCGTTAAAAATAGTGACTTTAAAGGTTCTGTTTTTTGTACTACTGGTATTTGTTTATTTATAATATATAGATCAACCATCTATAGAAGTATAGATAGAGATAAACAAGAGAAAAAAGAAGCCGAGTCTAACATCAGGTAGACAAGGTTGAACTAGTCCTATAGCTCAGTTGGTTAGAGCGCTACACTGATAATGTAGAGGTCGGCAGTTCAACTCTGCCTGGGACTACCAAGCTCAAGAACGAGGAACAGCGAAAGCTGAAAGCTAAAAGCTAAAAGCTAAAAAACGATATTCTTGAACAACCTCTTGGGGGATTAGCTCAGCTGGCTAGAGCATCTGCCTTGCACGCAGAGGGTCAACGGTTCGAATCCGTTATTCTCCACTCTCTCTGAAAAGAGAAACGATCTTTGACATGATGTACAAAAAGTAAAATTAAAAGTAAGAGCTAAAAGTATATATCAAACCGTACGTGTTCGAATATGCAATATTGACAGCCGGAAGCAATTCCATGGTCAATACCATTATGAGAATAAAACGTTTGAAAGAAAGTAAGCAAGGGCGCATGGCGGATGCCTTGGCTCTCGGAGGCGATGAAGGACGTGATAAGCTGCGATAAGCTTCGGGTAGGTGCAAATAACCTTTGATCCGAAGATTTCCGAATGGGACAACCCGTCATTCTGAAGGAATGACATCTTGCATAGCAAGAGGCTAACGCAGGGAACTGAAACATCTTAGTACCTGCAGGAAAAGAAAATAATAATGATTCCCCAAGTAGTGGCGAGCGAACGGGGATTAGCCCAAACCAATGTTGTTACGGCAATATTGGGGTTGTAGGACCACGATGTCGCAAGACCTTTAGTGAGAAGAATTCTTTGGAAAATGAAACCATAGACGGTGATAGTCCGGTATTCGAAGCTAAACGAAGCGTAGTGGTATCCTGAGTAGCGCGGGACACGAGGAATCTTGCGTGAATCTGCCGGGACCATCCGGTAAGGCTAAATACTCCCGAGAGACCGATAGCGAACCAGTACTGTGAAGGAAAGGTGAAAAGCACTTCGAATAGAAGAGTGAAATAGTCCCTGAAACCGTGCGCCTACAAGCGGTCGGAGCAGCGTAAGTTGTGACGGCGTGCCTTTTGCATAATGAACCTACGAGTTACTTTTTCCGGCAAGGTTAAGCATTTCAAAATGTGTAGCCGAAGCGAAAGCGAGTCTGAACAGGGCGATTAGTCGGAAGGAGTAGACGCGAAACCAAGTGATCTACCCTTGGTCAGGTTGAAGGTTAGGTAACACTAACTGGAGGACCGAACCGATAAGCGTTGAAAAGCTTCCGGATGAACTGAGGGTGGGGGTGAAAGGCTAATCAAACTTGGAGATAGCTCGTACTCCCCGAAATGCATTTAGGTGCAGCCTTGGGAATTACTACTGTGAGGTAGAGCGACTGATAAGATGCGAGGGCTTCACCGCCTATCAAGTCTTGATAAACTCCGAATGCGCAGTAGTTCGATCCCAGGAGTGAGGGCATGGGTGCTAAGGTCCATGTCCTAAAGGAGAAGAATCCGGACCATCAGCTAAGGTCCCGAAATAATTGCTAAGTTGAACTAACGAAGTCAGATTGCTAAGACAGCTAGGATGTTGGCTTGGAAGCAGCCATTCATTTAAAGAGTGCGTAACAGCTCACTAGTCGAGGAGTTTGGCGTGGATAATAATCGGGCATTAAGCAATTTACCGAAGCTATGGGATGTGTAAACATCGGTAGGGGAGCATTCCACTCTGCGTCGAAGGTGAAGCGTGAGCTTTGCTGGAGCGTGTGGAAAAGCAAATGTAGGTATAAGTAACGATAAAGGGGGTGAGAAACCCCCTCGCCGAAAGACTAAGGTTTCCTGATCAACGCTAATCGGATCAGGGTTAGTCGGGTCCTAAGGCTCAGCCGAACGGTGAGGCCGATGGCAGAACAGGTTAATATTCCTGTACTACCTTAAAGAGTGACGTGGAGACGGAGCAGTGATAGCGCCGCGGACTGACGGAATAGTCCGTTGAAGGGTGTAGATGTTGATCTTTGCAGGCAAATCCACAAAGAGAGTCGAACCTGATAGTATGGAACGTTCTTCGGAACAATCCAATAGTGCGTGTAAGCATACTCCCAAGAAAATCCGCTAAACTTAATCTTTAAGGTACCCGTACCGCAAACGGACACACGTAGTCGGGTTGAATATACTAAGGCGCTTGAGTGATTCACGGTTAAGGAACTAGGCAAATTGACCCTGTAACTTCGGGATAAAGGGTCCCAACGAGAGTTGGGCGCAGAGAATAGGTCCAGGCAACTGTTTAACAAAAACACAGGGCTGTGCCAAATTGAAAGATTACGTATACAGCCTGACACCTGCCCGGTGCTGGAAGGTTAAGAGGAGATGTCATCGCAAGAGAAGCATTGAATTGAAGCCCCAGTAAACGGCGGCCGTAACTATAACGGTCCTAAGGTAGCGAAATTCCTTGTCGGGTAAGTTCCGACCTGCACGAATGGTGTAATGATCTGGACACTGTCTCAACCGTGAGCTCAGTGAAATTGTAGTATCGGTGAAGATGCCGATTACCCGCGATGGGACGAAAAGACCCCGTGAACCTTTACTATAGCTTAACATTGAATTTGGGTAATTGATGTGTAGGATAGGCCGGAGACTTCGAAGCAGGTACGCCAGTATTTGTGGAGTCGCTGTTGAAATACGGCCCTTTGATTATTTGAGTTCTAACTCGTAGATGCGAGGACACTGTTTGGTGGGTAGTTTGACTGGGGTGGTCGCCTCCAAAAGTGTAACGGAGGCTTCTAAAGGTGCCCTCAGGACGATTGGTAACCGTCCGTAGAGTGTAATGGCATAAGGGCGCTTGACTGGGAGACAGACAAGTCGATCAGGTAGGAAACTAGAGCATAGTGATCCGGTGTTTCCGCATGGAAGGGACATCGCTCAAAGGATAAAAGGTACTCCGGGGATAACAGGCTGATCCCTCCCAAGAGCTCATATCGACGGAGGGGTTTGGCACCTCGATGTCGGCTCGTCACATCCTGGGGCTGGAGAAGGTCCCAAGGGTTGGGCTGTTCGCCCATTAAAGTGGCACGCGAGCTGGGTTCAGAACGTCGTGAGACAGTTCGGTCTCTATCTATCGTGGGCGTATGAAATTTGCGTGGCTCTGACACTAGTACGAGAGGACCGTGTTGGACTGACCGCTGGTTTACCAGTTGTGCCGCCAGGTGCATCGCTGGGTATCTAAGTCGGGATTGGATAAGTGCTGAAAGCATCTAAGTACGAAGCCAGCCACAAGATTAGATTTCTTAGGGTCGTTAAAGACGATGACGTTGATAGGATGCAGGTGTAAAGGTGGTAACATCAAAGCCGAGCATTACTAATTGCCCGTTCACTTTCTTTCAAATATGTACCGGTTGGGTATATACGTTTAGCGGATTACTGATACAGAAACTGGAAACAGGGAACAGAAACATACTAGTAATGAACTTGAGATTTTACTTTTCATCATGTCATAACCTTATTCAGGTGGTTATAGCACGAGGGTTCCACCTCTTCCCATTCCGAACAGAGAAGTTAAGCCTCGTCACGCCGATGGTACTGCGTAACAGTGGGAGAGTAGGTAGCCGCCGTTTTTAGAGAAGCCCCTTGATTCAACAACGAATCAAGGGGTTTTCTGTTTTGGGTACTTTGCAAAATTTCTGTTTTTTGATTTATCAATGGTACTTTGGTATTTACACCGCCCTTTTTAGCAGATCAAACCTCATAATAGTTTGTTCAATAGAGATGCTTTTTTTAACAAATTAAAATGATGTTCCCTAGAACAAAATACTTTAGAACTTGTTCTTATAGTAGAGACGAATTTTTATGCTTAAATGATGTGAACAATGATACTCGTGTACATTTTATTGCTACATTTGTCGCCGAATCTATAACGAACGATTTAAACAACTAAAAATACAATGAAACTTTCGCCGAAATTCATATTAGCTTTTGTTCTGCTGATGCTATCTTTTAGCATGGGTGGAAATGCTATGAATTTTTCGGCTTATGCTTCAAACTGTGAAGCTTCTTGTCAACTGTCAGAATCGTCTTCTGATGTTAATCGTAATTCTTCTGTAGATAATCAGTCAGTTAGTTATGATAACTCGCAGTCATTAACTATTTCTGATGTAGAATTAGGATTTAAATTAGTAACTGAATCAAATTCTAATAATTATCGCCTGCGTAGAATCATTGAAATCAATGACTCCTTGAAAGACGTTATGCATAAGTTTCTCGTGTTAAGAGAGAATTCTTTAGTATTAGATCAAAGTAAATCTTTTTATTCGGATAAGGATCCACATTACTCCATTATGTGTAGCGATTACTATGTGTTCGCTCTAAGACATATCCTTATTTAGTTTATTTCCCCCTATTATCCGTTTTTTTTCGTACTCTGTATGAACTGTGTGACTTTTTCCTTTTAAAAGTTGCAGGGTCTGTAGCGCAGTGTGCCTAATCGAAATTTTTACTTCCTAAATAACTAAAATTAATTTCTTAACAAAAAACTTATTATGGAAACTACTAAAAAAACTCAAGTTGTAGGTATAAAAAATGCCGGTATCGTAATCATCTGCTGTTTAGTAATAGCTGTATGTATCTTCCAATTCCTATTAGGTAACCCGTCCAACTTTATGAACAATGACCCGAACAATCACCCGTTGAACATGTTGGGTACTATTTACAAAGGTGGTATCATCGTGCCTATTATCCAGACATTGTTGTTAACCGTACTTGCTTTGAGCATCGAACGTTATTTCGCTCTTCGTTCTGCTTTCGGTAAAGGTTCATTGTCTAAATTTGTAGCTAACATCAAAGACGCTTTAGCTGCCGGTGACATGAAGAAAGCACAGGAAATCTGTGACAAACAACGTGGATCTGTTGCTAACGTAGTAACTTCTACTTTGCGTAAGTATGAAGAAATGGAAAAGAACACATCTCTTCCTAAAGAACAGAAGCTGTTGGCTATCCAGAAAGAACTTGAAGAAGCTACTGCTTTGGAAATGCCGATGATGCAACAAAATCTTCCGATCATCGCTACCATCACCACTCTGGGTACATTGATGGGATTGCTCGGTACTGTAATCGGTATGATCCGTTCATTTGCTGCTTTGTCTGCTGGTGGTGGTGCTGACTCTATGGCTTTGTCACAAGGTATCTCTGAAGCTTTGATTAACACTGCTTTCGGTATCTTGACTGGTGCATTGGCTGTTATCTCTTACAACTATTACACTAACAAAATTGATAAATTGACTTACGGACTCGACGAAGTCGGATTCTCTATCGTGCAAACTTTTGCAGCTACTCACTAATTCTGCGAACCCTTATAAAATCTATTATTAATCATGGGTAGAGCGCAAATTAAAAAGAAAAGTACGTTCATAGATATGACCGCTATGAGTGACGTTACTGTATTGCTTCTGACTTTCTTTATGTTGACATCAACATTTGTGAAGAAGGAACCAGTGCAAGTTACCACTCCGGCTTCTGTATCGGAAATCAAGATTCCGGAGACTAATGTACTCCAGATTCTGGTTGATCCGGAAGGAAAAATATTTATGAGCCTCGACAAGCAGCAGGATATGCAGGCTGTCTTGGAGAGCATGGGTGAAGAGTATGGCATTAAGTTTACTCCGGAACAAGAGAAGAGATTTATGTTGTCTTCTACTTTTGGAGTGCCTATCAGAAGTATGCAGAAATATCTTGATCTCCCCGAAGATCAACGGGATAAGATCCTTAAGAATGAAGGTATTCCATGCGATAGTGTTGATAATCAGTTTAAATCGTGGGTACGTAATGCACGTACTGCTAACGCTGATCTACGTATTGCCATCAAGGCAGACGCTACGACTCCATACTCAGTGATAAAGAACGTTATGAACTCACTTCAGGATTTGCGGGAAAATCGGTACAATCTGATTACTTCTCTCAAAGCAGAATCTGAAAATTAAAAAGGAGGAAATACAATGAGTGCTGAAGTACAAGAGAGCGGCGGAAAAAGAGGAAAGAGCAAGCAAAAAAAGATAACTGTCCGGGTGGACTTTACACCGATGGTGGACATGAACATGTTGCTGATTACTTTCTTTATGCTTTGTACCACACTGAGCAAACCTCAGACGATGGAAATAAGCATGCCGAGTAATGACAAAGATATTACTGAAAACCAGAAGAGTATGGTGAAGGCTTCACAGGCAATTACACTATTGCTGGGGCCTGATAATAAACTCTATTATTATGAGGGAGAACCTAATTATAAGGACTATACCTCGTTGAAAGAAACTAGCTACGGTGCAAATGGACTGCGTGCCGTACTTCTTCAGAAAAATGCTGTTGCTGTCAATAAAGTAAGAGAATTGAAACAACAGAAATTGGATCTTAAGATAACGGATGACGAATTTAAGAAGCAGGTTTCCGAGATAAAGAGCGGAAAGGATACCCCGACCGTAATTATTAAAGCTACGGATGACGCTTCTTATATGAATCTGATTGACGCGCTGGACGAAATGCAGATATGTAATATTGGTAAATATGTGATAACAGACATTGCGGAAGCTGATGAATTCTTAATCAAGAATTTCGATGCGAAAGGTGGATTGTCACAGAACTTAGCCGATAATTGATGTAACACCCAAAAAAGAAAAGTAAAATGGCAAAATTAGATTTAGCTTCTTCGGAATGGTGTCAACTGATTTTTGAAGGCAAGAACCAGGCATACGGAGCATATAGAATGCGTGCCAATTCAACAAAGCGGCACAATGTCGCCATGTTGATTGTGGTAATCATAGCGGCAGTCGGATTTAGCATCCCTACACTGCTTAAGTTGGCAACTCCGGAGCAGAAAGAAGTGATGACAGAGGTGACTACCTTGTCGAAATTGGCAGAGCCGGAAATCAAACAGGAAGAGATGAAACGGGTTGAGCCGGTGGCGCCTCCTCCCCCTGCACTGAAGAGTTCTATCAAGTTTACTGCTCCTGTCATCAAGAAAGATGAAGAGGTGCATGAAGATGATGAGATCAAGAGCCAGGAGGATTTGAATGCTACTAAAGTATCCATCTCTATTGCCGACGTAAAAGGTAATGACGAGGCGAATGGTAAAGATATTGCTGACCTTAAGCAGGTAGTGACACAGGCTGCACCGGAACCGGAAAAGGTTTTCGATATGGTAGAACAGATGCCGACTTTCCCTGGTGGTCAACAGGAATTGATGGCTTACTTGGGTAAGAACATCAAATATCCGACTATTGCACAGGAGAATGGAACACAAGGTCGCGTTATTATACAGTTCGTTGTTGAACGTGATGGTTCTATCACTGATGTGCGTGTGGCTCGTGGCGTAGACCCTTATCTGGATAAGGAAGCTGTGCGTGTGGTAAAAAGTATGCCGAAATGGCTCCCTGGTAAACAGAATGGAAAAGCGGTACGTGTGAAATTCACCGTTCCGGTAATGTTTAGATTACAATAAAAGATGATGAAGAGACAATTTAGGCTGATAGGACTCGTAGCGTTGGTGGTGTTGAGTGCTTGTAACTCAAAATCGAAAGGGCCGACGGATACTTATTCTTCCGGTGTGGTATCTATTGCAGCGGATGAGAGTTTCGAACCTATCATACAAGAAGAGATAGAGGTGTTTGAAAACCTTTACCCTTTGGCCGGGATTGTTCCTCGCTACACAACTGAAGTGGAAGCGATTAATTTACTTCTGAAAGACAGTGTCCGGTTGGCTATTACAACCCGGACACTGACTAAGGAAGAAATGAATTCATTCCACAGCCGTAAATTTTTCCCTCGCGAGATAAAATTGGCAACGGATGGTCTGGCATTGATCGTGAATCGTGCTAATCCGGATTCTTTGTTGAGTGTACGTGATTTTCGCCGCATCCTCACCGGTGAGGTGAAAAACTGGAAAGAGGTAAATCCGGATTCCCGCTTGAAGGGGATTCAGGTGGTGTTCGATAATAAGAATTCCAGTACCGTACGTTTTGCAATGGACTCAATCTGTGGTGGAAAACCGTTGGCTGAAGGTAACGTCAGTGCCTTGAAAACCAACCAGCAGGTGATAGACTATGTAGTGAAGAATCCTGATGCCATGGGAGTTATTGGAGTTAACTGGCTGGGGAACCGCAGTGATACGACCAATCTTTCTTTTCGTGAAGAGATCAGAGTGATGGCAGTCAGTGCTGAAGATGTGGCAACTCCTGCGAACAGCTATAAGCCTTATCAGGCCTATCTGTTCTATGTTAATTATCCGCTGGCACGATCCATCTATGCATTACTGAACGATCCTCGCAGTGGGCTGCCCTGGGGATTTGCTTCTTTTATGACATCCGACAAGGGGCAGCGGATTATATTAAAATCCGGACTTGTTCCGGCTACACAGCCGGTGCGTATTGTCCACGTGAAAGACGAATAATAACTAAAATTAGAGACTATCATGAAACGAGTACAAATGTTTTTAGCTGGAGCGTTTATAGCAGTAGGGTCGCTCTGTGCGCAATCAACCGATGCCGAATGGCAGGCGGAAGTTGCCAAATTGAAAGAAACTATTCAGACGAATCCGGCACAGGCTGCTGAAGAAGCCGAGCATCTGATTAAAGGAAAGAATAAAAAGAATGTGGAACTTTTGGTAGCTATTGGAAATACGTATCTGGATGCTGACAAACTTCCCGAAGCGCAAGAATATGCAACTCTTGCCAGAAAAGCGAATGGTAAATCGGCTCTTGCTTCTGTATTGGAAGGAAATATTGCCATGAAGCAGAAAAATGCGGGTCTCGCTTCTCAGAAATATGAAGAAGCGATTTATTTCGATCCGAAATGTACGGAAGCTTATCTGAAATACGCAGATGTTTATAAATCAGCCAATGCAAGTCTTGCTATTGAAAAGCTGAACCAATTGAAAGCCCTGGAACCGTCCAACACAGCCGTAGACAAAAAACTAGCCGAGATTTATTATTTAAAAAATGATTTTAGTAAAGCGGCAGAAGCTTATGCGAATTTTGCAATGGGGCCTACTGCTACGGAAGAAGATTTGGTGAAGTATGCGTTTGCTTTATTTTTGAACCATGATTTTGAGAAATCGCTCGAAGTGGCTAATATGGGATTACAAAAGAATGCCCATCATGCTGCGTTCAACCGTCTGGCAATGTATAACTATACTGACCTGAAGCGTTTTGATGAAGCGATAAAGGCAGCGGACATCTTCTTCAATGAATGTGAAAAAGCCGATTATTCTTATTTGGATTATATGTATTATGGGCACTTGCTGGAAAGTCTGAAAAAATATGATGATGCAGTAATACAATATGAGAAAGCGGTAAAGATGGATCCGAAAAAGACGGATTTATATAAAAATATCTCTTCTGCTTACGAACAGAAGAATGATTATAAAAAAGCAATCAGTGCTTACCAGAAATATTATTCATCCCTTGATAAAGAAAAACAGACTCCGGACTTACAGTTTCAGGTTGGTAGACTTTATTACGGTGCTGGTACGCAACCTGATTCATTGACAATCACTGTTGAAGAACGCAAGCAGGCGTTGATGTCCGCCGATTCTGTTTTCCATGCAATTGCAGAAGCAGCACCGGATAGCTACTTGGGTAACTTCTGGAGAGCTCGTGCCAATTCAGCACTGGACCCTGAAACCACTCAAGGACTTGCGAAACCTTTCTATGAGGAAGTGGCTGCTTTATTGGAAAGCAAAAATGATCCTCATTACAATTCAGCTTTGGTTGAATGTTACAGTTATCTTGGATATTACTATTTGTTAGCGATCGAGAATCCGGCATTGAAGGCCGAAGCAAAGGCTAATAAAGATAAATCCATAGAATACTGGAATAAAATTCTGGCTATAGACCCCGCTAATGCTACTGCTAAAAGGGCATTGGACGGCATCAAATAGTGAATAATTTTAGTTGTTTGTCGTGACAGGAGGAGTGGAGAGTGATCTTAGCTCCTCCTTTTTTTGCACTTTTTTCTCCTTTTCTATTGGAATATTCAAAAGATTGCCTACATTTGCGGTGTACTATTACACTAATACACTAAGAAACATTGTTCATTAAACAGAAATGCTATGATTACAGTAGAAAATCTTTCATTTACTTATCGTAAATCGAAGCGTGCGGTATTACATGATTTTTCGCTTTCGTTCGAGTCCGGCAGGGTATATGGACTGTTGGGAAAGAATGGCGCGGGAAAGTCTACTCTTCTCTATCTGATGTCCGGGTTATTGACTCCTAAAAACGGCAAAGTGGTGTTTCACGATACAGATGTGCGCCGACGGTTACCGGTTACTTTGCAGGATATGTTTTTAGTTCCCGAAGAGTTTGAATTACCTTCAGTCTCTCTGGTTAGCTATGTGGAGTTGAACAGTCCTTTTTATCCCCGTTTCAGCAAGGAGGAGATGATTAAATATCTCCATTATTTTGAAATGGATATAGATATTGATCTCGGATCACTTTCTATGGGACAGAAAAAGAAAGTATTCATGAGCTTTGCGCTTGCTACAAACACTTCTCTTTTGTTGATGGACGAGCCGACCAACGGACTGGATATTCCCGGTAAAAGTCAGTTCCGTAAGTTTATAGCATCGGGCATGTCGGATGATAAGACGATTGTAATTTCTACGCATCAGGTTCGTGACATTGATAAGGTGCTCGACCATGTATTGATTATGGATGACAGCCGTGTGTTGCTGGATGAATCTACAAGTAATATTTGCGACAAACTCTTCTTTGTGGAGAGTGACAATCGGGAACTGGCGAAAAATGCTCTTTTCGCAATCCCTACTATCCAGGGGAATTACCTGATACTTCCTAACGAAGAACAGGAAGAATCGGAATTAAATCTGGAACTTCTTTTTAATGCTACGTTGGCTGCTCCTGAAGAGATAGCCCGATTGTTTCACACTCAAAAATAAAAGACGATGATGAAAGATACTTTTTTCAGTTTGCCTCGTTTTATGAATCTTTGCCGTAAGGAGATGGTAGAGAGTTGGAGATCGAATGTGCTTCGTATGGTGTTGATGTATGGAGTGATGGCGGTGGTATTGGTTTGGAACGGATATACTCAATATAATTATCACGATTCGGTTTATTTTATTCGTCATGCAAATACCGATCCTGCATGGGGATTTATATTGATGGCTTTTTTGTGGTTTCTATTTGTTTTCGGGTGCTTAAGTGCATCGCTGGTGATGGAGAAGATGAAGAATAAGACTAGTCGGCTATCCACATTAATGACACCGTCCACTCCTTTCGAGAGGTTTTTTTCCCGTTGGCTGATATCAACTATCGTATTTTTAGTTGTTTTTTTGATTGCTTTTAAATTGGCTGATTATACAAGAGTAATGGTTTATTCGCTTATCTATCCGGAGGTAAAAGAGGTGATACTCCCTGTCAATCTGGGAGATTTAGTCGGTAGCGGGAAACGGTGGTTTTTATTCAATGAAACGTATCAGTTGATATTAGTCCTTTCTATATATTGCTTTGTGCAGTCATTGTTCGTATTAGGTAGTTCTGTTTGGCCGAAGAACTCTTTTCTTAAAACTTTTGTTTCGGTTACAATCATTGTTCTGATTTATGTATTGATGGGAATGTTGACGGGTAATATGCTATTTCATGGAAACAACAATAAAGATTACGGCTATATTTTTTCTTCTTTCACGGAGCAACAAGTTTTCACCTTAGGAACCATAGCCTTTATGTTTTTTGCATTGGTTAATTGGGTACTTGCCTTTTTTCGTTTTAAGGAGTCCGAGATTATTCAACGTATGTAATACTCTAGCCTATGAATTTTAAAGAAAGTAAAGCCATTTATCTGCAGATCGCTGATAGGATCTGTGATGAGATACTTCTGGGGCAATTTGGGGAAGAGGAACGCATCCCTTCTGTCAGAGAATATGCCGCTATTGTGGAAGTAAATGCCAATACAGTGATGCGCTCATTTGATTATCTTCAGTCACAGAATATTATTTATAATAAACGCGGCATTGGTTATTTTGTCTCTACCGGTGCAAGGGAACTGATTCATTCTTTGCGGAAGAATACTTTTTTGAAAGAAGAACTGGATTACTTCTTCAAGCAGATTAAGACACTGGATATTCCTATCAAAGAGATAACCGATATGTACCGGGAATTTTGTAAAAAAGAAAAGTAAAACAAATATTATGAAACGTACAACTTATATATTAATTGGGCTTTTTGTAGCCGGACTTTGTGTGCTGGTAGGCGGAATGTTTGTGATGTATTGTCTGGGGAGGCCGCACTTTTCCAATCAAATAAATCTGCAAGGAGAGCAGCTAACCAAAGAAATCCCGGCTTGCCGGGTAATATGGCTTGCTCAAACGGAGATGCATACAGAAGAATGTAGTGTCTGGCTGGCAAATTCTTTTTTGCGAGTGCTGCCTTCAAAAGGAGAGAAAAATGAATTTTCCTGTTCGCAGAAAGTAAATGACTATCTGAAAATGACTGTCATGGGGGATACGTTGAAAATTCTTTTGGACTATCCGCTGGATAAACTCCTGCAAGAGTTAAAGGAAGCCAGATATGTAGCGATGATAACGGGAGACATGCAACTGAATCTGACGCAAGAAGTGGAATGTGTTGTAAATGATATTTATATGCAAAAGATTGTTCTTAAAAATTTGACAAAGGATTCTCTTTCCATTAATACTTCTAATTCTATGCAAGTGGATTCGTGCGATTTTAGAGCTTTGCATGTTGCCAGGAGTGGCAGGAATGTGGAATTTCAGAGTGGTAAGATCAATAATCTGCATTTGAATCTGAATATGATGGATAATTGGTCTGTAAATGTGCAAGAATGTCGGATTGATACGGAATACTTGACAGGTCACAATGGGAATGTGAAACTTCAAAAAGGAGAGTGCAAACGTATGTTTTGGATTCCTGAAAAGGATGATGCCAAATTACAGGTAACTTTGACCGAAAAAGCCTGTGTGACGATGATAGAATAAACTGGCATATAGATTAAAAAAGGAGTAAAGATGTATTTATCATATTTTACTCCTTTTTTATATGGTTATTACAATGCTTTTGTCAGAGTGAAGCAATCGATATCCGGTGCCCAGTTGTAACTATTACCCATGCGAATGGTGTTATATCCTGCTTTTAGTTCAACGGGAACTGTGATTTTGTTATGGTTATTATCCTCTCTCAGAGAATCTATTTTGGTAATAATGCCGTTGACATCCAGTTCTATCTGGCGTCCTTTACCGTATGAGTAATGGATAGTCATGTTGTAGCGTCCGCCATCTCCGCTATACACTTCCTTCCATTCGGCATAATTTTCCGGTTGTCCACCCAGGAAACCTACTTTCATTTTGCCGGAAGCTTCTTTGTCATTGGCATAAAGAATACCTTTAGGATTTTTACCTAGGTCGTTGAAAAGAGGCAAGTAAGCCCATTCTGCTTCGTACAGAGTCGGTTCCAGACGTGTTTCGCCTTCCATGCGGAGGAACATGGCACTGTGTGTCGGAAGCGTTTGTTCGAATGTGCCGGAGAAGCTGCCTAAATCGTTATGTTTTACGAGATCACGTACTTTTACATTTCCTCCAAATTCCAATGAAGAGAACGGGACGGAGAAACTGCATACGGTATCGGAGGGATTGTAGAGAGCCACAGCACGTACGTTTCCACGTTTCTGTTCAATATCTTTCACGAGTACATAACCTTCATTTTCATGTTGCGCTACGTATGCTTGCAAACCCAGCGGGTCTTGGTTGAGGGCAATCAATTCTTTGTTTTTCAGCAGTTCGAGAGAAGACTCCGGTATGTTTTCCAGGTTACATCCGATAAGCAAAGGAGAGCTCATGATACACCATAAACCGAAATGAGCTTCTTCTTCTGTCGGGGTAAGACCTTGGCCGCCCACTTTGCTGTCGTTACGGAATCCGATAACCATCATGTCCATGTCATTGTAATGTCCGTTGCCGGCATAGGCAGACAGGTAAAGATTCTTGCCGACTACATATCTTAATGAGCCCCAATGTGCGTTAATATCACCGCTGATACGCCAGGAGGTTGCTGCGTCTTTGGCCCAAGTACCCGGGAAGGCCCATCGGCAGATATTGATGGAAGCATCTTTGTTCACTTTGTCTATACTGTTCCGGATTGAAGTGTAGCGTTCCTTTTCATTAAGTCCCAGCGCATCTCCTCCGCAATAGTCAATTTTGATAAAGTCGAAACCCCAGTCGCCAAAGTATAATTGGGCGTCTTGTGGTTCATGCCCGTAGATACCAGCTCCTATACCTGCAGTGTCATTGTCCCACATGGAACCGCACGTACTATTACCCGCATCGGTATAAAGGCCGGCTTTCATTCCCAGGCTGTGAATATGATCCGCCACCGGTTTCATGCCGTTCGGAAACCGTTTTTCATTTGCAAGCATTATTCCGTTGTCGTCACGTTTTCCGAAATAGCCATCATCAACATTGACATAATGATATCCGACATCTTTCAAGCCTTTTTCCACCATTAGGTCAGCCTGGTGTTTGATAATGTCTTCACTGATGTCTACACGAAACGCATTCCATGAACTCCATCCCATGATAGGAGGATTGACTGCCTTTTCATTTTCCGAAAGAGTGGTTTGAGTCTTTGTACAACTGATGCACATAAAAGAAGCTACTGCTACTGTAAAGAGATAAATCCTGTTTCTCATGATATAATAGGTTGGTGTTTTCTTGCATTGGGCTCAGTTGTAATTCTTGGGGGATTAAGTTTAGTCAATTCCCTTCATGCATATACCTTTGCTAGCCTAAAAAGGAAGAAGCTCATATCCACTACTCCTCTAAATGATGCCCTAAATGCTTTGATTTTAGCATTAAATGCTTCCGCTGCTGCATTTGTATTCCTGTTCACAAAGAAGTTCAAAATCCTTTCATAATGGTTCTCAATAGAGTTTGCTACTGTTGTGAATGTATCGTATCCATATTCTTCAATCTTATTATACCATAGTGCCAGCTTTGCTCTTGCTACATCCTTGTCATAGTTTGTGGAAAAGATCTTTCCCAACTCCAATGAGTAGTAATATACGTGCTTAATATCTTCAAACTGCTTGAAAAGTAATTCTGCCCTGATTTTCTGGCTCTTGGTCCATTTATCAGGTGATTTAAATAATAAATATCTGCTTCTGGCTAATAATTGCCTGAGTGTATCTCCGTTTTCGAGTTCTTCTGCTTTATGTACTTCCCCCTTCTCTTTTGCCGCTTTCATGGCTTTATTCTCCTCTTTTATCACTTGCCATCTATATGTAATACGCAACTCTTGTACAGCTTCGTATACAAGTTTTTGTACATGAAACCTATCAATCACCTGCATGGCACGTGGAAAGCACGTTTTCGCAATCTTTTGCATGCTCCCGGCCATATCCAGTGTAACCAAACTCGCCTCAGTCTGAAACCTTGGGGGATTGCGTTAAAATTCTTATTTTTGCATCATGAAAACATCCTCTTCCCAAACGATTGATCCTGTTGCTTCTTTAAGCTTGTTCTTGCCTTCAGGAATCCTTGATTACTTTACCCTAGTCAATCATGTTTCTCAGGATACTTGCTTTATTCTTTATTTAGAGGAGAAAGCCACTATTCCTGCTGAGTACTCTGATCTCCATCTTCACTCAAAAGGTTTCCTCCCTGAGATTGAAGTTCAGGACTTCCCTATCCGTGGTAAAGCCGTTTATTTACGTATCAAGCGTCGTCGCTGGGAAGATCCATCCACTGGGCAGACATATAGTCGTGACTGGAGTTTGGTAGCCACCGGTACTCGCATAACCGCTGAGTTCGGTGCTTTTTTAAAAGAATTACTTAGATAATCACGCCGTTAGCTGCCAAAGTGTAGCTGAGCATTACTGTATGGATGGCAAACAGCTTCAAAGCCAATATAAAGACCACCTGAGTGACTTCCAGAATTGGGATCAGAGAGCACATGCCCAAGAGTATATCCTTTATCCAAAGAATATGGGTTATCACCTATGTATTGACGAAACGGCTTTAAGTAAGGGAGATCTTTATACCATCTTAATAAATAGAGATAAGCGAGGTAGGAAAGGTTCTATTATAGCTGTAATTCAGGGCACTAAAACCGATGATATCATTGCGGTACTTACAAAGATGCCACAGGAGCTGCGTAATCAGGTCAAAGAAATTACACTGGATATGGCCGGGAGCATGCAAAAGATTGCCAAAACGTGCTTTCCACGTGCCATGCAGGTGATTGATAGGTTTCATGTACAAAAACTTGTATACGAAGCTGTACAAGAGTTGCGCATTACATATAGATGGCAAGTGATAAAAGAGGAGAATAAAGCTATGAAAGCGGCAAAAGAGAAGGGGGAAGTATATAAAGCAGAAGAACTCGAAAACGGAGATACACTCAGGCAATTATTGGCCAGAAGCAGATATTTATTATTTAAATCACCTGATAAATGGACCAAGAGTCAGAAAATCAGGGCAGAATTACTTTTCAAGCAGTTTGAAGATATTAAGCACGTATATTACTACTCATTGGAGTTGGGAAAGATCTTTTCCACAAACTATGACAAGGATGTAGCAAGAGCAAAGCTGGCACTATGGTATAATAAGATTGAAGAATATGGATACGATACATTCACAACAGTAGCAAACTCTATTGAGAATCATTATGAAAGGATTCTGAACTTCTTTGTGAACAGGAGTACAAATGCAGCAGCGGAAGCATTTAATGCTAAAATCAAAGCATTTAGGGCATCATTTAGAGGAGTAGTGGATATGAGCTTCTTCCTTTTTAGGCTAGCAAAGGTATATGCATGAAGGGAATTGACTAAACTTAATCCCCCAAGAATTACAACTGAGCCCCAAACTCCAGTCACGACTATATGTCTGCCCAGTGGATGGATCTTCCCAGTGACGACGCTTGATACGTAAATAAACGGCTTTACCACGGATAGGGAAGTCCTGAACTTCAATCTCAGGGAGGAAACCTTTTGAGTGAAGATGTAGATCTGAGTACTCAGAAGGAATAGTGGCTTTCTCCTCTAAATAAAGAATAAAGCAAGTATCCTGAGAAACATGATTGACTAGGGTAAAATAATCAAGGATTCCTGAAGGCAAGAACAAGCTTAAAGAAGCAACAGGATCAATCGTTTGGGAAGAGGATGTTTTCATGATGCAAAAATAAGAATTTTAACGCAATCCCCCAAGGTTTCAGACTGAGCCTTGCATTGCCGTCCCGATTTCGTCCCGGCGACTAAATAAAATTAAAGGGTAACTTACTGTAATCCAGAAAGCTACCCTTTATTTTGTCGGAATGAGGCGACTCGAACGCCCGACCCCTACGTCCCGAACGTAGTGCGCTACCAACTGCGCTACATTCCGATTGCTTAAGAAGTGGTGCCACCAGGAATCGAACCGGGGACACAAGGATTTTCAGTCCTTTGCTCTACCAACTGAGCTATGGCACCTTTCTCGTTTGCGGGTGCAAAGATAAGTATATTTTTTAATACCGCAATAACTTCGTGGGAAAATTTCGCCAAATTCTGACCGATGAAAATATTAATGAATTTTTGTTAGAATAAATATGTAGATAACTCACTATTTATGCAGCATATTTTATAAATTTACGCACTGAAACTATCAAAACATTATAAACACTCTAATCCTATGTCATCACTGGCAATTATTATTATAGTAGTTCTATCAGCTACCCTCATTTATGTGTGGGCAAAGTGCCAGTCACTTCAAAAAGAGGTACATTCGAAAGAAAATAAAGAGAATGAACTTAAGAAGTTGGCTTTGGTTTTGCAGAACATCAATGCCTACTTCTTATTGATTGACAAGGATTTTGTAGTCTGTGACACCAATTATTATTCTTTGAACCGTCTGCCTGTTCAGGTAGGTGGAGTTACAAAAAGAGTGGGGGATTTGTTGCATTGTAGAAACGCGATAGCAGCCGGTGAATGTGGTCAGCACGAACAGTGTAAACTATGTTGTATTCGTGCGTCTATCGGTAAGGCTTTTTATAAGAAAGCAAGTTTTAAGAATCTGGAAGCTTCGATGAAGTTGTTGAGTGAGGATGAAATGACAGTGACTCCTTGCGATGTATCAGTATCGGGTACTTATTTGAATATTCATGGCCAAGATTATATGGTGTTGACTGTTTATGATGTGACAGAACTGAAAAATGTGCAAAGGTTACTGACCATTGAAAAAGAACATTCCATCTCTGCCGAGAAATTGAAATCTGCCTTCATTGCTAATATGAGTCACGAAGTTCGTACACCGCTCAATGCTATTGTCGGATTTTCCGGTTTGATGGTGTCGGCTTCCGGCGAAGAGGAAAGAAAAATGTATGCTGATATTCTCGCAGAGAATAATGAACGATTGTTGCGCCTGGTGAATGATATTTTCGATCTTTCTCAAATAGAATCCGGGACGGTAGATTTCGTATATAAGGAGTTTGATGCCAATGATTTGTTGAGAGAATTGGATGGAATATTTAAGGCGAAATTGAATAACTCGCCGGTGGAATTGATTTGTGAGGCGCATGTGCAACCTATTATGATGTATTCGGAACGAGAACGTATCATTCAGGTATTGTCTAACCTCTTACATAATGCGATGAAATTTACTGCGTCGGGTGAAATCCGTTTCGGGTGCCGTTTGGAAGGAATGGAAGAAGTTTACTTTTTTGTGTCCGACACAGGCATTGGTATACCGGAAGAAGACCAGAAAAAGATATTCTCACGTTTCATAAAACTCGACCGTGAAATGCAGGGAACGGGACTTGGGCTGACTCTTTCGCAAACGATTATCCAAAATCTGGGTGGAAACCTCGAACTCGATTCGAAGGTCAACCGGGGATCTACTTTCAGCTTTGTGTTGCCGAGGGTGATTAAGCCGGAATTGATTAAGCCACAACCATAAAGTAAATCGCCCTTACTACAGTTGTAAAGTGTATCTCAAAAGTGTTAAATCTGACTTTTGGAGATGCTTCACTTGACTGTAGTGAGGGTGATTTTATAAATTCAAGGCTTTTCGAATTGTCTTGAACTTCTTAATGAACAGGATGAATGTTTAGTCTTTACGACTTAGGTGCATCCTTATCTTTGTCTCCGGTTCCCGGAGATGCTTTGCTGGCAGAGGAACTTCCGAAGGAAGCTGAACCGGAGGATGCTGTGCCTGAAGTTGCTGCATTAGAAGCGGTTGCACCGGGGGTAGCTGTGCTTGCCCCAGTTGTTCCTCCTGTGTGTGCAGAAGTTGCATTAGCAGGACGCGGAGCATTAACGCTGCTTGCACTAACATTTGCAGTGGCAGGTTGAGCCTGAACTTCCCAATGGAACGGTTCGAAATTGGAATTAGGATCTACCCAAGACGGTTTCTTGGAAGCGTAGATAATAAACGGAGCAACGACAACGATAATTGCACCGATAATTAGTACGGAGAACCAAACGGTGTTGCTACCGGTAGAAATCTGGCTGGGCGGGATGAAGCTAAGAATAAAGGCAAGTAATGATCCGCAGAAGCCAAGACCGCCAACAAACCACATCAGGCCGTTGCCGGATTTACCGATACGGAACGGACGGTTGAGTTTCTTCATCTTATAACGCAATGCGATAGCTCCGGAGAACATCAACAGGTACATAATCAGATAAAGAATAACTGTCAGCTGTGACAGAATTTGATAGAAACTCTGTACGGAAGGCATAACAACAAACAACAAACTTAATACGGTTACAGCGATACCCTGTACGAACAAGATATTCTTTTGTACACCCAGCTTGTTTGTTTTCTGGAAGAACGGAGGCATATAACCGGCTTTACCTACGGCAAATATACCTTTGGACGGACCGGCAACCCATGTCAATACACCAGCCAATACACCGAAAGCAAGAGCGACCGCAATGATTGGTGACAACCAGGAAGCATGAATATATTTGAAATAGTTGTCGAAACCGACGAGCAGGCTTTGAGTCAGGTTGATGTCTTTAGCAGGGATAATCACACCTAATGCGAAAGTACCCAAAACGAAGATCAACACTGTGATAAGCGCACCAATAAATACGGCTTTCGGATAGTTTTTAGAAGGGTTATCTACGTCTTTTACGTGGATACCGCCCATTTCCATACCGGCATAAAACAAGAAGATACTGGCAGCAAGAACGACATTATCGAAGTTGGTAAAGTCGGGGAAGAAGCTGCTGTTGAAATCCATATTGGAATGTCCGCCCGTTGCCAGGTAAATGATTCCTAAGATAATCAACAATCCGGCCGGGATAATGGTACCGACCATACCACCGATTTTGGCTACTTTACCTACCCAGCTCATACCTTTCAGGGAGATGAAAGTGGCCAGCCAATAGATGATAAGTACGACGACGAGCGTATAATACTTATTGTTTGCCAGTGACATGTCATGTACGTCATTCATTCCGATGAAAGCGATAGATACGGCACCAAACGTTAATACTGTCGGATACCAGATCGTACTTTCGATCCATTGCACCCAGATGGCGAGGAATCCCAGTTTCTTGCCGTAGGCCTCGCCTACCCACCGGAATACACCACCCTGCTTATCCTGAAACATTGCTGCCAACTCGGCTGCAACGAGCGATGTAGGGATTAGAAAGACAATAGCTGCAAAAAGATAATAGAAGGCCGAACTCATTCCGTATACGGCCTCGGCTGGTAGTCCACGCAAGGATACTACTGCCGTAACATTCATGATAGCAAGGGTAAACACACCCAGCTTCACTGCATTTTTAATATTTGCCATAAGTTAAGGTTTTAAGTGAAAAATATTTTAAAGTCAGTGTTATAACAACATTTTGCGCGAGATGTTTCCGCAATCTCTTTCAAAGTTCGTTAATTAACATCGCCGGAACGGGATATTGCAACCCCCGATTTACCTGTTTCGGAACAATTACTTTTCTCGATTGTTTCTAAACAATCTAAATTATATGTGAACCATTTTATTATAAACTAAGTAGTTATGAAATCAGCGTTTTCAGATTTTATTTCCGGGAAAAAGGGGATTTATGGTATTCTTCACATTATTATATTAATAATGTCTCTTTTTCTGGTTATCAGTATCTCGGTGGATACTTTTAAGGGAATTCCGTTCTATACACAGTCTTCTTACATGAAGGTACAGCTATGTATCTGCCTTTGGTTTCTTTTCGATTTTGTGTTGGAGTTCTTTTTGGCAAAACATAAAGGACGCTATCTGCGGACACACTTTATCTTTTTATTGGTGGCTATCCCTTATCAGAATATCATCGCATATTATGGATGGACGTTTTCGGATGAGATTACCTACCTGCTTCGTTTCATTCCTTTATTAAGAGGAGGATATGCGCTTGCTATTGTGGTCGGCTGGCTGACTTACAACCGGGCTTCGAGCCTGTTTGTCTCTTATCTGACGATGTTGCTGGCAACAGTTTATTTCTCCAGTCTGGCATTTTTTGTGCTCGAGCATCGGGTAAATCCATTGGTGAATGATTATGGAGATGCCTTGTGGTGGGCTTTTATGGATGTTACTACCGTGGGGTCGAATATTATAGCGCAGACCGTGACCGGGCGCGTGCTTTCCGTTTTGCTGGCCGCCTTGGGTATGATGATGTTTCCTATCTTTACGGTTTATATTACAAATCTGATTCAACAATCCAACAAGCGTAGAAAGCAATATTACGAAGAGGAGGAACAACAGAAAAAGGCTTCCGCCCAAAAGGAATCGGCAGAAAAAGCTGTCGTACAGAAGGTTAATACATAATATGCTTGTGTGGCGGATAAAAACAGATAGAATGAGAGTAATTGTAATGTGTTGAAAATCAGCTTAGAAATACTTTTCTTAATAGTATTATTACTTTTCTTTATAAGCATGGAAGGAAAAGGGGAGGAAAAGTGGAATAACTTTCTATCTTTGTAGAAAAGAGACAGAGGCAAACAGCTGTTAGTTGCTGTCTCTAAATGAAGAAGTTCCACCTTATCCGGGTGAATAATAGTGACACTGATATACTCATTTTAATAACTGGAGTTGCATAGGGGTAAATTTAATTTGTTGTATTTGATAATTAATACCGTTTGTATTGAAAACACTGGTGGGGAGTCAAGCGGGAAATCAATGGGATAAGGAGGAATAGAAAAAGGTTACTATCGGGAGATAGTAACCTTTACCTACTTATAAAAGAGATCGAGAGAGAGTTTTAGTCAACAACGGTGATATGGTTGTTGCTAAACACATTTAATTCCAGCTTGTTCATGATGCATTGAATAGCTAACTGCGCTTTCACGGAGTTGCCCGATCCATCCAAAGGAGGAGCAAAGGCAGCAATACCGAACTGTCCGGGCAGTACACCCATCACACCACCGCCTACACCTGTTTTGGCAGGAATACCGGAAGTGTACATCCAGTCGCCGGTATGTTCATAGAAACCTACTGCGGCAATCATGGCAGTGATTTTAGGAGCCAGCGTGGCATCAAAAACTTCTTTCTTAGTCACCGGATTTACACCACCGTTGGCGATTGTGCCGGCTGCAATGGAAAGCTGCAATGCAGTCACTCCTAATGAGCACTGACGGGTGTAGAGGTCTAATGACATATCCGGATCATCATAAATCCGATTATAATTTTTCAGCAACCATGCGATAGAACGGTTGTTGAAGTTGGTATCCGATTCGGACTTGTACAATTCATCAATCAACTGTGGGGCGCTGCCGCATAAATCGGTCACGTTTCCTACGATGGCATCCCATTTCTTGGCAGAGTCGCCAATGGGCTGCACCATGCTGCAGGCGGAGATGGCTCCGGCGTTTACCAGCGGAGTAGACGGATGGTCGTTCTCCAGCAAGATGGCGATAATTGAATTGAAAGGTAAGCCTGTTGCATCGGCTCCAATCTTGTCCAGGATTTCTTTGGCACCATATTGGCGCAGTGCCAGAATAGCCGTATGTACTTTGGATACGGATTCTATACCGAAGCGGTAGTCAGTATCTCCCACATGGATGGTCTGCCCGTTGAGCAGGCAGACACTGATTCCAAAGAGATCTTTGTTGACATTTGCCAGGTAGGGGATATAGTCGGCGTTCTTGCCGCCGGTATTAGTCTTTACCTGATCGTATGCCTCCTGTACCACTTCTTTCAATTGAGCGAGTGTTACTTTTTTATCCATAGATCTTTTTTATTTTTTTACGGTTTTACGACGACCACCATGGTTGAACATCTTAGCTTCTACCGGAAGATTCTTTTCTTGAGCCATACGGGTAGGGGTAGGATATTCCAGTTTTTCCAGTTCGGTGATGGCGTTGTTGATGTCGCCCAGTAGCATATCTGCCATATCGCGGCTGAATCCCTGACGGACAACGACACGCATCACTACATAATCTTCCAGTTTGGAAGGCAAGGTGTAAGCAGGAACCATCCAACCGTGTTGGGATAGTTTGTCTTGCAAATCGTACAAGGTCCATTTGGCGTTCTTTGCATATTCTGGTTTCAGATACCAGATGAATAATGGGTTCACAACATCATTAGAGTAGTTGACAAACGGAACCATCTTGGCTATTTCGCTGTGGATATATTTAGCAATTTGCAGGGAGTTGTACTGCACTTCTTTGTATCCCTGGAATCCTAAACGGATGAATTGATAATATTGTCCCAGGATTTGTGCAGCCGGACGGGAGAAGTTCAAACCTACCTGTGTAATGTTGGCACCCAGATAATTTACGCTGAATGACATTTCTTCGGGCAGATATTCTTTGCCTTTCCAGCAAACCCATCCGAGTCCCGGATATACCAAACCAAACTTATGGCCGGATACGCTGATAGAAAGTACCCATTTCAAACGGAAGTCCCATTTCTTTTCCGGATACAGGAACGGAAGGATGAAACCACCACTGGCGGCATCTACGTGGATAGGAATGTCATAACCGGTCTTGGCATTGTAAGCATCCAGTGCTTTGTCCAATGCTTCGACGTCATCATTCAGTCCAGTCCATGTAACACCCTGGATAGGCACGATACAGATGGTGTTTTCATCACACATTTTCAAAGCTTCTTCGGGGTCAAGAGTGGTTTTTTCGAGTGTCAAAGGCACTTCACGCATTTCAATCTGCCACAACTGTGCAAACTTTTCCCAAACAACCTGGAAACCTGTAGAAATAACAAAGTTTGGTTTATCAAACGGTTTGCCCTGTGCTTGTCTTTTCTTACGCCAACGCAACCAGGCAGCTACACCACCCAACATACATGCTTCCGAAGAACCGATAGCCAGCGCACCGGTTTTCCAAGTGTCTTTTTCAGGAGAGTTCCACAAGTTGGCAACGATGTTGATACATTTACCGTTCATCACTGCGATACGCGGATATTCTGTTTCATCAATGTAGTTGATGTTAATGGCCTCATTCATCAGCTTAGTGGCGTATTCATCCATATAAGTAGTCACGAAAGTAGCCAGATTCAAACGTGGTTGGGTTTGAGCAAATGTTTCATCTTTCACCATTTGATAGGCGACTTCAGGAGTAGTAGGTCCATCAGGTATTTTCTCTATCGGAGAGGGTTGTAACATTCTGTCTGAACCAAATACATCGGTTTTTGCATCACCTTTTCTGAAATTTAAATCTTCCATACTAATTTGTTTTTTTAAAGGTTTAGGGCGATGGGGATTTTCCCCGTCGAATTTCCCACAACAACAGCAGATAGTTTTGAAAGTTTCCGGGTTTTACATTATTTGGCGTTTATTAAGGAGGAGGATGCCCTTATTGAAACGTGCCTATTCACCACGGAGGACGCAGAGGACACAAAGGTGAATCTTGGTCATTTCCGTGCAGAAATGAGCTAAATGATAATTTTGCGGAGTGCCCTGAAAGGGCTTAATTATATAGTGTAGGGCAACGCCCTACGTAAAAACGACAATCTGAATTTGCGCCCTGAAAGGGCATAATTGTATACAGTTCCGCCCTTTCAGGGCTTGTGGCTGGTGTGTCTTTTTCGTAGGGCGTTGCCCTACGCTATATAATTAAGCCCTTTCAGGGCACCCCAATAAATATATAATTGTAAGGCTTTCAGCCTAACTGCAAAATTCCCATTTAACCGCTAAATTCCCATTTAATTAAGAACTGTACTGAAATGAACTAAATGATCATTTATTTTTAGACATAAGAACAAAAGAACATAAATGCTGCGCTTTGAAACTTATTTCTGTTGCTTATTGAACTGCTATTTTATTTTTTGTTCTTATGTTCTTCTGTCTGTATTAAATTCTCATTTAACTAAGAACTGCATAGAAACGAGTTAAACGTTGCGCTAATGAATGGGTCAAGGGTGAGGGGTGGTGAGGGTAGATTTATAACCTTTTATTTTATTATTTTCTA
The DNA here is from genome assembly GCF_018289135.1 of Bacteroides xylanisolvens. NCBI lineage: Bacteria > Pseudomonadati > Bacteroidota > Bacteroidia > Bacteroidales > Bacteroidaceae > Bacteroides > Bacteroides xylanisolvens. The sequence goes on along the minus strand of NZ_CP072216.1, from coordinate 3,757,883 downwards.
TACTATCTCCTTTTTTTATCTATAAAAAAAATACGAAAGTTATAAATCTACCCTCACCACCCCTCACCCTTGACCCATATCTTATAATAAAAAGATAACGGAGAATCTTAAAAACTCAATCATCTTTTTCAGATTTACCACAACGTTTCCAGAATGCTCCATTATTTTATTCAAAACGGTACCGGCATGAACAAGGTTCCCTTCTGTGTCCTCTGCGTCCTCTGTGGTGAATAAATGAACTTTATAAAGCGACTATTGTTTTCTTCAAACCTAAACTTTTAACGAATAAGCATTATGAAGATACAGACGGGACGAGGAACAATTCCTCTTATCACTTTAATTGCCATTTGGTCTATTTCGGCATTGACTTCATTGCCGGGACTCGCTGTTTCACCTATATTGGGTGACCTTACAAAGATATTTCCGAAAGCTACGGATCTGGACATACAGATGTTAACATCACTGCCATCATTGCTCATCATACCTTTTATATTGCTGGGTGGTAAACTGACGGAGAAAGTCGATTATGTCCGTGTATTGAAAGTCGGACTCTGGCTTTTTGCCGCAAGCGGTGTTCTGTATCTGATATCCAATCGAATGTGGCAGTTGATTGTGGTTAGTGCTCTGCTCGGTATCGGGTCCGGACTTATTATCCCTTTGTCTACCGGATTGGTTTCCAGATATTTTGTGGGAACTTATCGGGTGAAACAGTTCGGGTTGAGTTCGGCCATAACTAATTTTACGTTAGTGATAGCAACTGCCGTGACGGGCTATCTGGCAGAAGTCAGTTGGCACCTGCCTTTTCTTGTTTATCTTCTTCCGTTGGTTTCCATTCTGCTGGTGGGACATTTGAAAGAAGACCGGTCCGGAGAAGCCGCTTTAACGGCATCTTCTTCGTCTGATACTACTACTACTACGGCGGCAAATGTAGCAACTACGAATGCGGCGACGGTGACTTTGCCGGAGACGAATTCAGCGGACGACAGCAAAGCTGCCCGACAGTCTGCCATAGACATTGGAGGCAGCAAATATGGTATTCACATCAAGCATCTGATAGAATTGATGCTTTTCTATGGGGTGATTACATATATCGTAATAGTAGTGATCTTCAATCTGCCTTTCTTAATGGAAAAGCATCATTTCTCCAGTGGTAATTCCGGACTGATGATTTCGCTTTTCTTCCTGGCTATCACGGCTCCGGGCTTCTGTCTGGATAAAATTGTAGGCTTGCTTAAAGAACGTACGAAGGCATATAGCCTGTTGTCGATGGCATTGGGACTATTATTAATCTGGATAGCTCCGATAGAGTGGTTGATTATTCCCGGGTGTATTCTGGTCGGTTTAGGGTATGGCATTATCCAGCCCATGCTTTATGACAAGACCACGCAGACCGCATTACCGCAAAAGACCACATTAGCTTTGGCATTTGTGATGATGATGAACTACCTGGCTATTTTGCTCTATCCCTTTATCGTCGATTTTTTCCAGTGGGTATTCCATACCCAATCGCAAGAGTTTCCGTTTATCTTTAATCTGCTGATTACTGTTGTCACTCTTTTCTGGGCATATCGGCGCCGTCATACCTTTTTGTTTAACGACCAATTGAAATAAAAAATGAAGAATAAGAAACTGGAAGCCAATCTTAGCATGGCCGTCTCGAAAGTTTTTAGCGGGTTAAATATGAATGCCCTGAAGTATCTTCTGCCTTTGTGGATGAGTCCGCTGATAGGAGCAACCCTTCGCTGCACGTTTGCAGCAGCAGCCTTTTGGGTAATCGGGTGGTTTATGCCTCCGGAAAAATCATCCGCCAAAGATAAATGGCTTCTTTTCCTGTTGGGGGCCTTGGGACTTTATGGCTTTATGTTTCTTTACCTGGCCGGATTGAGTAAAACGACTCCTGTTTCCAGTTCTATTTTTACCAGTCTCCAGCCTATTTGGGTTTTTCTCATGATGATATTCTTTTATAAGGAGAAGGCGACCACAAAAAAAATAATAGGAATTTCTATCGGTCTGATAGGAGCATTGGTTTGTATTTTAACCCAGCAAAGTGATGATTTGGCGTCCGATGCTTTCACGGGAAATATGCTTTGTCTTCTTAGCTCTGTGGTATATGCTGTCTATCTGATTCTTAGTCAGCGTATCTTGACTGCTATCGGAGCAATAACCATGTTGCGCTATACTTTTTCCGGTGCTGCTGTATCTGCTATAATAGTAACGTTCATTACGGGATTTGATGCCCCGGTATTCTCCATGCCGTTCCATTGGACACCTTTCCTTATCCTGATGTTCGTATTGATTTTCCCGACCACTATCAGTTATATGTTGTTGCCTGTCGGTTTGAAATATCTGAAGACAACGGTGGTTGCCATTTATGGTTATCTGATTCTGATTGTGGCAACTATTGCCTCCCTTGCTTTGGGACAAGACCGTTTTAGCTGGACGCAGACGTTTGCCATTATTTTTATCTGTATCGGAGTTTATTTGGTAGAAGTTGCCGAAAGCAAGGAACGATAAAAGTTTCTCCGTGTGGAACAGGTTGTTCCTCGGTGAGGAACACTTCGTTTCACACCGAGGAACACTTTGTTTCAAGGCATGGAACAAAAAAAGAGCGTCCTTCACAGAACACTCTTGCTTATTTCATCATCATGTTTTATAGAGAGGAGTTGATCGCTTGTGCTATGGACTTGAATTCTTCATCCGACAATTTCAGTTTCGGATTCGAGAACAACATATCCGATTCCTTTTGAATAGGAATTAAATGAATATGTGCATGAGGAACTTCCAGTCCGATAACCGCTTCGCCCACCTTTTTACAGGGGAAAGCTTTTTCAATGGCACGGACCACTTTCTTTGCAAATACATGCATAGCAGCCAGGTCCTCATCGCTCAAATCGAAAATATAGTCTACTTCCTGTTTGGGCACCACCAATGTATGTCCCTTTACCAACGGATTGATATCGAGAAACGCAAAAAACTTTTCGTTTTCCGCCACCTTGTAGCAGGGGATTTCGCCTGCGATGATTCTACTGAATATTGTTGCCATAACTTTTATTGATAAATGAAGGCAAGCCCCACAAGGAGACCTGCCTTTACGTTAAATTGATATGTTTACTACTTCCAATGCAATTTTGCCTTGTGGAACAGTGATTTCGGCTACATCACCCACCTTCTTGCCAAGCAGACCTTGTGCAATCGGGGTGTTAACGGAAATCTTTCCTTCCTTCAGGTTAGCTTCACTTTCGGAAACGATGGTATAAGTCATCTTCATACCGTTCTTTACATTCTTCAGTTCCACTTTATTTAAAATCTGTACAGAATCTGTTTTCAGCTTAGATTCATCAATGATTTTTGCGTCTGCAATGGTAGCTTTCAATTTGTTGATGCGCATTTCAAGCATACCCTGCGCCTCTTTGGCGGCATCGTATTCTGCATTTTCCGACAAGTCTCCTTTATCTCTGGCTTCGGCTATTGCCGCAGAGATCTTCGGGCGTTCCACTGTTTCCAGTTCCTTCAGTTCCGCCATCAGTTTCTTGTAACCTTCTTCTGACATATAAGCCATGATGTTTTCCTCCTTTAATTGTTTTAAATGGTCATATAAACAAAAAAGAATTCCAACATGAGCCATGTTGGAACCCTCTTATCATTATTTCTTTGCAAAGATAGACTTTTAAGTGATACGTGTCAAGTGAAAAAAGATGCTATGTAACATATTTAAATGAAATATGCTAAATTATAACAACTTAGAGCAATGACTTGACAGCTGCTTCCAAATCCTTGATATCTTCGCCGCGAAGCTTTAATTCGTTGTTACGGTTAATCAAAAAGATAGATGGAACTTGACGAACATTATATACAGCTACGTTGGTAGAATATACTCCGTTTCCATCGCGTACACAAACCCAGGGAAGGTTGTCTGCCGCAGTTTTCCAGTAGTGTTCGTCCGCATCGAGAGATACTTGGTATATTTCCAGTCCTTGTTTTGCGTATTCATTATATAGTTCGCGAAGCATCAGGTTGTGAGGAGAACCGGCAGGCGACTGGAATACAGAGAAATCGAGCAATACGACTTTTCCTTTCAGGTCGGTCAGTTTGCGCACATTTCCTTTCACGTCACGCAGGGCGATGTCGATAATGCCGGTTTCCACAATTTTCTCTTGAGGAATCTCCAATGCTTTCGCCTGTGGCTGGCGCGTGTTCTTCATCCCCTTAATTACAATATTATAAAGGTTCTTGGAACGTACGGCATGAGGGAACGCATTGTTGAGGCTCGTAGCGACAGCAGCGAAACATTTCACATCATCTTTATTGTTCAACGGATCGAATATCAGATAATTATTGAGTTTCTGGAACAGGGCAAAGTAAGCGGCTGCCGTGTTGGGAGCAGCGAAAATATAGTTCACTTTGACATCTTCCTTGTAATTGTTGAGCAACGTTGCCAGACTGTCTTCAAATACATCATGCCCCATTCTGTTACTGCGTAAAGCTGCCAGCAAGTCGTCCACCTCTTTTTGCAGGCGGATCTGCTTCAGCGTCAGCTCTTTTATCTTGTTGCTGTTTTCCGAACCTTCCACCGTGTAAGTAGTGGAGAAATCCACATACGGCGCTTTGATCTGAATTGTTTCGATAGAATCTACAGAAAAATTGATGATTTTGTCGTCAATCCGCAAGCGATAAAATTCGGGTGATTCGGGACGAGGCTGCTTGAAACTGAATGTACCTTCCCCCTTCAGCTTCACTGAATCGAGTGGAACAATACCTTCCAGACCGGAAGCTTCGAGATAAAGCATTTTACCGTCGGCTCCTGATACATCCCCGTTCACCTGGAATTTAGGACCGGAACTACAAGCAGTAATAGTAAGTGCGGCGAGCGCTGCAAAAGTAACCTTTTTCATATAGTGTGTGTTATTAACGAGATGCAAATATACTTCTTTTCGAGATTAGTCAAAGCATTTTGCCGGGTTCTTCATCCTAATTTTGAAAAAAAATCAGTTCACCACTAACTTTTTACCTCATTTCCACCTGATTACCACGATAAATGTATATCTTTGCAGGAATTTTGAAAGAAAAAGTATAGATAAAACAATTTTTATGATTAACCCAATTGTTAAGACAATCGAGTTACCTGATGGAAGAACCATCACACTCGAGACGGGAAAGTTGGCAAAACAGGCAGACGGTTCTGTAATGCTTCGCATGGGCAACACCATGTTGTTAGCTACTGTTTGTGCCGCTAAAGATGCAGTTCCCGGAACAGATTTTATGCCTTTACAGGTAGAGTACAAAGAAAAATTTGCGGCATTCGGCCGTTTCCCTGGTGGTTTCACCAAGCGAGAAGGTAGAGCTTCTGATTATGAGATTCTTACTTGCCGTCTTGTAGACCGTGCTCTCCGTCCTTTATTCCCCGATAATTATCACGCAGAGGTATATGTGAACATCATCCTCTTTTCTGCTGATGGTGTGGATATGCCGGATGCATTGGCAGGACTTGCCGCTTCTGCAGCACTTGCCGTTTCAGATATTCCTTTCAACGGACCGATCTCTGAAGTGCGTGTAGCACGTATCGACGGTCAGTTCGTTATCAATCCTACTTTTGAACAACTGGAAAAAGCTGACATGGACTTGATGGTAGCCGCTACTTATGAGAACATCATGATGGTAGAAGGTGAAATGCATGAAGTATCTGAAGCTGAATTGCTGGAAGCAATGAAAGTGGCTCACGAAGCTATCAAGATTCATTGCAAAGCGCAGATGGAGTTGACTGAAGAGGTTGGAAAAACTGTAAAACGTGAATACAACCACGAAGTAAACGACGAAGACTTGCGCAAGGCTGTTCGCGAAGCATGTTACGACAAGGCTTACGCAGTTGCTGCTTCCGGAAACAATAACAAACACGAACGTTTTGCTGCTTTCGAAGCGATCCGCGAAGAATTCAAAGCTCAATTCTCTGAAGAAGAATTGGACGAAAAGGCTGCATTGATCGATCGTTACTACCACGATGTAGAAAAAGAGGCCATGCGCCGTTCTATCCTTGACGAAGGTAAGCGTCTGGATGGTCGTAAGACTACCGAAATCCGCCCGATCTGGTGTGAAGTAGGTCCTCTGCCTGGCCCTCACGGATCTGCTATCTTTACTCGTGGTGAAACACAGTCATTGACTTCTGTTACTCTGGGTACAAAACTGGATGAGAAGATTATCGACGATGTTTTGGAACACGGAAAAGAACGTTTCTTGTTACACTATAACTTCCCTCCTTTCTCTACAGGCGAAGCAAAAGCACAACGTGGTGTAGGCCGTCGTGAAATCGGTCACGGTCACTTGGCTTGGCGTGCTTTGAAAGGACAGATTCCTGCTGACTATCCGTATGTAGTACGTGTGGTTTCAGATATCCTCGAATCTAACGGTTCTTCTTCTATGGCTACCGTATGTGCCGGCACATTGGCATTGATGGATGCAGGTGTGAAGATCAAGAAACCGGTATCGGGTATCGCTATGGGATTGATTAAGAATCCGGGCGAAGAAAAATATGCTGTATTGTCTGATATCCTGGGTGACGAAGACCACTTGGGAGATATGGACTTCAAGGTGACCGGAACAAAAGACGGTATCACTGCTACACAGATGGATATCAAGGTAGACGGTCTGTCTTATGACATTCTGGAACGTGCTTTGAACCAGGCTAAAGAAGGACGTATGCATATCCTTAATAAGATTACTGAAACAATTGCTGAACCACGTGCCGACCTGAAAGAACATGCTCCACGTATCGAAACGATGACAATTCCTAAAGAATTCATCGGTGCTGTGATCGGCCCTGGTGGAAAGATCATCCAAGGTATGCAGGAAGAAACTGGTGCTGTGATTACTATCGAAGAAATTGATGGTATGGGACGCATCGAAGTTTCCGGAACAAACAAGAAATGTATTGATGATGCAATGCGCATGATTAAAGCAATCGTTGCTGTTCCTGAAGTAGGCGAAGTTTATAAAGGTAAAGTTCGTTCTATTATGCCTTATGGTGCATTTATCGAATTCTTGCCGGGCAAGGATGGTTTGCTGCACATCTCCGAAATTGACTGGAAACGTCTGGAAACAGTAGAAGAAGCCGGAATCAAAGAAGGTGATGAAATCGAGGTAAAACTGATTGATATCGATCCGAAAACTGGCAAATTCAAACTTTCACGCAAGGTATTGTTGCCAAGACCGGAAAAGAAGTAAGAAAGCGATAGCTTCTATATATAATGAAGGCTGTTTCAAATTTAATTTTGAAACAGCCTTCTTTTTTATTAGTATCCTCCGGAGTTGAACTGTTTTATATATAGAGTTAGTATATATTAGATTTATCCAGTTTATTAAAACCTTTAAAAAGATGAAAGACACCTTATTATATCCTCCCCAAAAAAGAATCGGAAAGTACCCCCATACTTCCCGATTCGAAACAGTCAAAAATCGACCTTAATCAATTTATTAACTTAACACGTCGCAAAGATATGAGAAAAATTTCTTTGAAAGAGCTTTTTTATTTAAAAAGTTTATGATACAGGCAAATATACCAGTTAATAAGGTCGTTTTTCTTGCTTTAAAACCAAAGCTTCACTCCTTTTAAAGGAACGACCCCTTCCTTTAAAAGGAAGAGGCCGTTGGTTCTAAAGAAATCTGGTGGGGTGTTTATATAGAAATTTGGATTAATGATTTTTCAATTATATAAATCCGTTTACAAGTTTGTTTTATACTCCTCTTTTATTCGTATTATGTGTGCTAAGTTCTTTTCCAGTAATTCATTTAGCTCATCATCCGAAAAACATTCTCCTAAATAGATCGTGCTTTCTGTTTCAAAATCAAATGATTCGTCGTCTTCATTCACAACAATCTCAATTTTTCCTTGTGCATCTGTAGAGATCACTGCATTGTATTTAGTCATCAATTCTTTGAGCCCTTTTATGAACCTGTATTCTTTGCTTGTCAATATTCTTTTCATCTTCACTTGCTCTTTTGTTTTGTTGCCCTTTCGTGCGGTAAAGTTCGTGATAATTTAACACATTATGCGCTGTTTGAAGTATTCATTTTATTCTATTTGTCAAGTTGTAATATTCCTTTTATCCATATTATCACATCTATTCGTTTTTTTCGTATATTTGCTTCGAGCGAAACTTTTCATTTGTATATTTGTTGGATTTTAAAAAGAAAGAAAATAAAAATGGAAACAGAAGAATTGACAATTGGGAGAGTCCATCACGGACGCAATATACGTCGTACCCGTATTGAAAAGAATATGAACCAGGAGGGTTTGAGTGAATTAGTACATCTCTCACAACCTGCTGTTTCTAAATATGAGAAGATGAAGGTGATTGATGATGAGATGTTGCAACGCTTTGCACGTGCATTGAATGTCCCTTTCGATTATCTCAAGACTTTGGAGGAGGATGCACAGACGGTGGTGTTTGAAAATAATACGGTGAATAATTCAGAACAAAGTGCAGGTGGGGCAAACATCAGCATGGGTATAGTTAAGTCTGATACCGAAGATAGTATTAATGATAGTCGAGTTAACAACTTCAATCCTATCGACAAAATCACTGAACTCTACGAGCGTCTTTTAAAAGAAAAGGATGAAAAGTATGCAGCATTAGAACGCCGTTTGCAGAATATTGAAAAAAGTCTGCAGAAATAAGAGACAGATAAATTGAAAGGAATCGCAATATGATGAAACAAATACCTTACGGAATAACTGATTTTAGCCGAATTCAGAAAGAGAATTATTATTATGTAGATAAGACAATGTTCATTGAAAAAATAGAGATGCAACCGCCTTATCTGTTTCTGATACGTCCTCGTAGATTTGGGAAGAGTCTGACTTTGGCTATGTTAGAGGCCTATTATGACGTAAATCATGCTGAACAGTTTGACGAGTTGTTTGGTCAGCTATACATAGGTCAGCATCCGACGAAGCTTCACAATCAGTTTCTCATCATGCGATTTAATTTTTCGGAAGTGAGTTCCAATGTCAACGAAGTAGAACTATCGTTTAAGCTACATTGTTGTAGCAAACTTAAAGATTTTGTCTTTAAGTATGAAGATTTGTTAGGAAAAGAAATTTGGGATGTTCTTGATGAGAAAATACAAGAAGAACCCGGTGCTTTTCTGTCTGCGGTTAATTCCTATGCTACCCGTAAGAAAAATATTCGTATTTATTTACTTATTGATGAATACGATAATTTCACCAATACCATTCTTTCAACTTACGGTACGGAGTTTTACAGGAAAGCAACGCATGGCGAAGGTTTTATTCGTGGCTTCTTTAACGTGATAAAATCTGCCACTACCGGAACCGGAGCTGCTCTTGAACGGTTGTTTATTACCGGAGTGAGTCCGGTGACGATGGATGATGTAACTAGTGGCTTTAACATCGGAACCAATATCACAAATGATTCATGGTTTAATGATTTGGTTGGATTCAGTGAGAATGAGTTGCGTGAGATGCTGGAATATTATAAAGAGCAGGGAGTACTTCAAGAATCTATAGATGAAATAGTTGCCATGATGAAACCCAATTATGACAATTATTGCTTTAGTGAAGATACATTGGAACAGTGTATGTTTAATTCTGACATGGCACTTTATTTTCTGAAATCTTTTGTACTTCATCATAAAAAGCCTAAAGAAATTGTAGACCCTAACATTCGCACTGACTTTAACAAGTTGGCATACTTGATAAAATTAGATCATGGATTGGGAGAGAATTTTTCTGTTATAAAGGAAATAGCCGAGCAAGGAGAGATTATTACTGACATTGTTACTCATTTTTCTGCATTGGAGATGACGGACCCCAGTAATTTCAAGTCTTTATTATTCTATTTCGGACTTCTTTCCATCAAAGGTGTAGATATGGTGGGAAGACCCATCCTGCATGTACCGAATTTAGTTGTAAGAGAACAGCTTTTTAACTTCTTGATACAAGGCTACATCAAGCATGATATCTTTAAAATAGACATGAACAAGATGAGTGCTTTATTTGAGAATATGGCTTTCAGAGGAGATTGGAAACCTTTGTTCGATTTTATCGCCAACGCTGTTCGTGAGCAAAGCCGTATTCGTGAATATATTGAAGGTGAAGCGCACATTAAAGGCTTCTTGCTTGCTTATTTAGGAATGTATCGTTATTATCAACTTTATCCGGAATACGAATTGAATAAAGGCTTTGCAGATTTCTTCTTCAAACCTAGTCTGTCGGTTCCCGTACTTCCTCCTTTCACCTATCTGCTTGAGGTGAAATATGCAAAAGCCGGTGCTTCGGAAAAAGAAATACGTGCCCTTGCTGATGAGGCGCGCGAACAGTTACTTCGTTATAGTGAAGATGAGCTGGTGGCAGAAGCCAAGGCGAAAGGTGAACTGAAGTTAATTACTATTGTTTGGCGTAGCTGGGAGCTTGTTTTATTGGAGGAGGTAACTCTTTCTTAAGAAATAAGTACCATAAATGTTATTGTAAGGTTTGCGGTTCATCCATTTTACCTAGGGATATTCCTAAAATAATAAAATTTAAGGCAACTAATTCATTGCGAGTTAGTTGCCTTTTTTGTATCTTTAAGCATTCCCCCCAAAAAACGGTTTGACGGCCAAAACGGGGGTAATTAAAAATAAAAACACATGGTAAAGATACAAAAAATCTCAGAAATCGAACCTTGTTTAGGTTTTACCGAGTTCGATATGCTTAAAAAATATCGTCAAAGTTTTGCAACGAGTGAATTAGGTCGCCTCCATTCTCTGTTCCCTTTCTCGGAACTGGCCCGACAAATGCATTTGAAGTCCTCTCCTTTTGGGCGTAAAAGTTATTTTTCTCCCGAAGGTAAAATAGCCTTGATGGTCTTGAAGTCCTATACCAACTTTTCCGATGCACAACTGATTGAGCATTTAAACGGTAATATTCATTACCAGTTATTTTGTGGTGTTCAGATTGATCCGCTTCATCCACTAACCAATCCTAAAATCGTTAGTGCAATTCGTCAGGAACTAGCGGATCGCCTTGACGTTGAGTCCCTCCAGCTCATTCTTGCCGAGCATTGGACACCTTATCTTGAGAACCTTCATGTCTGTATGACCGATGCCACCTGTTATGAAAGTCATCTGCGTTTCCCTACTGATACCAAACTCTTATGGGAAGGTATTGTATGGCTTCATCGTCATCTGTGCAAACATTGCCAGACCTTGCACATACAACGTCCCCGTAACAAGTATCTTGATGTACGCCGTGCCTATCTTGCTTATAGCAAACTGCGTAAACGCAAGAAATCACAGACTCGTATGATTACACGAAGGTTACTTCAGTTATTGGAAAAGTTACTTGACCAGCTGGAGCTGCTTCATTCATCCTACAGGAACAGGCTTACACTATCCTCTGATTACCAAAGACGTTTCTCGGTCATACAGACAGTCCTTGAGCAAGGGAAGAATTTATTTGCAGGCAAAAAAGTGTCCAACCGTATCGTGAGTATCGACCGGCATTACCTTCGCCCCATTATCAGAGGCAAGGAAACCAAATCCGTTGAATTCGGAGCCAAAGTCAACAATATACAGATAGACGGAATCTCCTTTATAGAACATATCTCCTTTAAGGCTTTTAACGAAGGAGTACGTTTGAAAGACTGTATTCATCTGCAACAACAACTGACCGGGGTTAGGGTTAAGGCGCTTGCGGCGGATTCAATCTATGCCAATAATGCCAACCGGAAATTTTGTACAAAATATCATATAAGTACTTCCTTTAAGCGTAAGGGCAGAGCTGCCAAAGATGAGCCGCTTCGGAAAATCTTACGGTCGGAACTCAGCCGTGAAAGAGCTACCCGCCTGGAAGGAAGTTTTGGAACGCAGAAACAACATTACTCACTGGCCAGGATAAAAGCTAGAAACAGGAAAACGGAAGTACTTTGGAGTTTCTTTGGGATACATACAGCCAATGCGGTATGTATGATAGAAAAGGTCGAAAAGAAAAAAAGAAAGGCAGCATAATCTAACTAAAATAACAGGAAAAACAGGAGAGGTTTTAACTTCCCCTAAAAAAGACATGTACATAATGCATGGGTGGGAAGGAAAAAATAAGAATATGTAAACAATATTCTACAAAAAAGATAGAAGACTGGGAGAGTTGAACGAAAAAATCAAGAGAAAAGCTCACGTAAAGCAAAGCTTTTCTCTTGATTTTTTAGAAAGAGGAACATTTACTGAATATCCCTACCTAATTCTTGAAATGCTGATAAATAAGGAGATAACAGATAAAAGTATAAAGTAAAATAAGGTGAAACCGATAAATCAATAGTTTATGTTACTTATAAACTTGTATCGGCAATTCTCCTTTCAATGCTCCTATGGCATTAAAAGCTAACGACTCCATTTCATTCTCTCCCGGATAAACATAGATGGGAGCCAGGAAAGAGATTCTTTTTTTCAGCCTTGAAACCACATAGTCCGAATAAGCGATTCCTCCTGTCAGGAGGATAGCATCTACTTTCCCGCAAAGTACAGTAGCACTGGCGCCTATCGCTTTTGCAACATTATAAATCATGGCGTCCAGTATTAATTCCGCCTTTTTATCTCCTTCTTCTATCGATTGGATGATGGCAGGCACATCGGTCGTACCTAAATGAGCAGTCAATCCGGCACGTCCGGAAATACGTTTCTTCAATTCGTCTTTGGTATGCTGACCGCTAAAACAAAGGTCGATCAGTTGACCGGCAGGAAGTGTGCCGGCGCGTTCCGGTGAGAAAGGGCCTTCGCCGTCCAACGCATTGTTGGCGTCGATGGCTCTTCCATGGTGATGGACTGCGACAGAAATACCTCCTCCTAAATGGCAGATGATTAAATCCAACTCTTCGTATTGCGTCCCTTGTTCTTTGGCGAAACGCCGCGCGATTGCTTTTTGGTTCAAGGCGTGCCAGATGGTAATTTTCGGCATTAACGGAGAACCTGTAATGCGGGCTATGTCTTCCAGTTCATCCACCACTCCCGGATCAGCGATGAAAGCCGGGCAATCGGGTAGGGTGGCGGCCAGTTCGCTGGCAATCAGTCCTCCTAAGTTGCAGGCATGGGTACGCATGGCATGCACTGTATCACGTTTCATGGCATCGTTCACCTCATACACTCCGCCCGGTATCGGTTTCACCAAACCTCCGCGTCCGATGATTGCGTCAAAAGAAAAAGGAATCTTGTTATTCTCCAATTCTTGTAATACCAGATTTTTGCGGAATTCAAACTGATCTATTACCTCGGGAAAAGCAGACAGCTCTTCTACGGAATGTTTTATATTGCTGATAAATAACGGAGTCTCGTTTTCGTAAACCGCAATCTTTGTAGAAGTTGAGCCGGGGTTGATAACCAGTATTTTCATGAATGGTGAGTTTTAAATGGTGAATTTAGAATGATGAGTTGGTGACCTGACTGGCCTGTTTTCTGCACTCGCAATCTCCTGACACTTGTAAGCATGCCATCGCAATGCTATAATATTTGGACAAGCCGGAATCGCTACGCGACGGAAGTACTACAGGACAAATAGGTCCTTGCAGTAATCCTGCCATCTCTGCTTTTGCAAACAGGGAGACAGATTTGTAGAATGCATTGCCCGATTCGATGTTCGGGAATATCAGTACGTCTGCCTGTCCGTTGATAGGAGATACAATCCCTTTAATATCACCACTTGCCTGTTCGCACGCAGTACGTACATCCAGCGGGCCGTCAATAATCACATTTCCGAATTCTCCCGCTTCGGCAAGCTCTACGATATTCACATAATCTAATGAATGAGGGAACTTGGCACTCACTTTTTCCGTACAGTGAATCAATGCGACACGCGGCTGCTCGATGCCAAAGTGGCGGCAGGTACAGATAGCATACCAAATCATCTCTATGCGTTGTTGTAGCGTGGGACGCGGAATGACCGCAGCATCCGAAAAGAAAAGCAGTTTATGATAAGTAGGAATTTCCATCACTGCCAAATGCGTGAGGATTTTTCCTTTCGGCAACAACCCTTTTTCTTTGTCGAGTATGGCGTGCAGTAAGTTGTCTGTATTGATAATCCCTTTCATCAAAATATCGGCTCCCCCTTCGCGAACGATACGGACAGCCTCGCGTGCCGCTTCGTCCGGATTTTCGATATGGATAGTTTTTACATATTCGGGATATTGTTTGAGCGTGGGATATTTCTTCAGAATTGTAGAATCTCCAATCATAAGAAATTCTGCAATTCCCTCTTCCAGCGCACGAGAGATGGCATACTCTGTGTTAGGATCGTTGGCACAGACCACGGCAATTCGTTTTCTATGGTTTAGTTTTTTGAGATGGGCCGTTAGCTGGGCAAAATTTAGAATAGGTTCCATAACGTTAGATTTTTAGCAAATATCAGAAAAATGATTGAAAAAATAACGATTATAACCCGAAAAAATGCATCCGTTATGTAACATTTTGCTATATTTCATTTGTTTTGACTGTTGGATGTGCATGGAACCGTTTTTTCCTGTATTTTTGCAGATGAAAACAAATGCATCCGGGCAGTCTGGTATTTTATCAACGAAAGTCAATTAAATAAGAATATATATGGATATTCAATTTCCTCCCTTTTTGCAGAAAGGTGATAAAGTGGTTATTGTATCACCTTCGAGTAAGATAGACCAACAATTCCTGAAAGGAGCCAAGAAACGGATAGAATCATGGGGCTTGAAAGTGGCTATGGGAAAATATGCCGGAAGTTCATCCGGGAGATATGCCGGAACAATCAGGCAACGGCTGAAAGATTTGCAGGACGCGATGGACGACCCTGAGGTGAAAGCTATTCTGTGTAGTCGCGGAGGGTACGGGGCGGTACATTTGATTGATAAAATTGATTTTACGGCTTTTCGTGAACATCCGAAATGGTTACTGGGTTTTAGCGATATAACAGCGTTGCACAATCTGTTTCAGAAAAATGGATATGCTTCTCTACATTCGTTGATGGCCCGTCATCTTACGGTAGAACCGGAAGATGATCTTTGTACGAACTATCTGAAGGATATCTTATTTGGGAATATCCCTTCTTATACGTGCGAGAAGCACAAACTGAATAAGCAGGGGACTGCACAAGGCGTTTTGCATGGTGGTAATATGGCGGTAGCATACGGTTTGCGGGGAACTCCATACGATATTCCGGCAGAAGGGACGATACTGTTTATTGAAGATGTCAGCGAACGTCCGCATGCCATCGAGCGTATGATGTATAATTTGAAATTGGGAGGCGTGCTTGAAAAACTGTCCGGACTGATTATCGGCCAATTTACGGAATATGAAGAAGACTGTTCGTTGGGTAAGGAATTGTATGCAGCTTTGGCGGATTTAGTAAAAGAGTATGATTATCCGGTCTGCTTTAATTTTCCGGTAGGACACGTGACTCATAATCTGCCGCTTATAAATGGCGCAAAAGTGGAACTTGTGGTCGGAAAGAAAAATGTGGAACTGAAGTTTATATGTTAATAAACCATTCCATCTGAACGATGCTGTGATGAAAATAACTAATTTTGAAGCCCTAATAGATGAAAGGACGATGAAAAAGAAAACTATGATAGTATTAATGAGTGCCTTTTTGTTATTATCAGCATTCTCTTGCGGAGGAGGTAATAAGGCAAATAGTACGAGTGAACAAAGCGAAGAGACAGCAGTGAATGTACCTCAATTTGATGCGGATAGTGCTTATTTGTATGTAAAGAATCAGGTGGATTTCGGACCTCGTGTTCCTAATACAAAAGAACATGTTGCCTGTGGCAATTACCTTGCCGGTCAGTTGGAGGCTTTCGGTGCTCAAGTGACTAATCAATATGCAGATTTAATTGCTTATGACGGAACTCTGTTGAAAGCGAGAAACATTATCGGTTCTTATAAGCCGGAAAGCAAAAAACGAATCGCTCTGTTTGCGCACTGGGATACACGTCCATGGGCTGATAACGATCCTGACGAGAAGAATCATAATACTCCGATTTTGGGTGCCAATGATGGTGCCAGTGGTGTAGGGGCTTTATTGGAAATAGCTCGCTTGGTCAATCAGCAACAACCGGAGTTAGGTATCGATATTATTTTGCTGGATGCAGAGGATTATGGTGCGCCGCAGTTCTATACGGGGCAGCATAAAGAGGAATTCTGGTGTCTCGGATCACAGTATTGGGCACGCAATCCTCATGTACAGGGATATAATGCACGTTTTGGCATCCTGCTCGATATGGTGGGCGGTGAAGGTAGCGTGTTTATGAAAGAGGGATATTCTGAAGAATTTGCTCCCGATATAAATAAGAAAGTCTGGAAAGCGGCGAAGAAGATTGGCAACGGGAAGACGTTCATGGATGGTAACGGAGGATTTGTTACCGACGACCATCTGTTCATTAATCGCTTGGCACGTATTAAAACAATCGATATTATTCCATATAATCAGGAGGGTGACTTTACTCCGACATGGCATACCGTCAATGACAATATGGAGCATATAGATAAGAATACGTTGAAAGCAGTAGGCCAGACGGTATTGGAAGTGATCTATAATGAGAAATAACAGGATTAAATAATTATTTATAATGTCAATTAATGAATTACAGGACGAAGTGATTGCAGAATTCAGTGACTTCGACGATTGGATGGACCGTTATCAACTACTTATTGACTTAGGAAATGAGCAGGAACCACTTGAAGAAAAATATAAGACGGAACAAAATCTGATTGAAGGATGCCAAAGTAGGGTGTGGCTTCAAGCGGATGATGTAGATGGTAAAATCGTTTTTAAAGCGGAAAGTGATGCTTTGATAGTCAAAGGAATTATTGCCTTATTGATTAAAGTCCTTTCAGGACATACTCCTGATGAAATCTTGAATACAGATCTTTATTTTATAGACAAGATTGGGCTGAAAGAGCATCTGTCGCCAACGCGTAGCAATGGTTTGCTGTCGATGGTGAAACAAATACGAATGTATGCACTAGCATTCAAAGCAAAAGAGGGGAAGTGAAAAACTTCCCTTTTTTTATGGTTGCTTTCTGGAAGTCAGATTGTTCATGGTCAGTATGGTGCAGATAAGTAGCAGGATTGAACCGACCAGAGTGACGAGATACGGGCTACCGTTAATCAGGTCATCCATATTCTCGGCTTCGGGATATTTGATGCTAAGATATACGGATAGCGAGTTGTTGAGCACGTGCATGAGTATACAAGGTATCAGGCTGCCTGTTTTGTAATAAGTCCATGCCAGCAGGATACCGATCAGAAATGCGGGAAGGATCTGGGCCGGATTTATATGAAAGACGCCGAACAGAAGCGCGGAAATCAGAATGGCTTTAGTCGGATTATATTGTTGAAGTAAAGCTCGGGTGATTGCTCCGCGAAACAAGATTTCTTCAAGTACAGGACCGATGATAGCTATTGCAAGAATACCGCCCCAACCGGATTGGAGAATGTCGAAAGATTGCTCCATGATGTTGGGTATCCAGTCTAGCAGTCCCATAAGTGCAGATACCAGAAAGCCAGCGGTGAGAATAGCCAGCCCGCTACAAATTAGGAATGGCACTGATACAGGCGACCATGTCGCTTTCTTTTTACTGATATAGCCGGCTTTCCATAGATAAATACCCATCATAATCTGACCGGCTAATTGGGCCGGAATCATAATCATTTGCGTCAGGGCAACCTTATCCAAATCTCCTGTGGTGACTAACAAATAGATCGTACAGGGAATCATAATCAGGATAGGGGCGACAATCTGTGCAATGAGAAGGTCTATTAATATCAGTTTGATAGCCGTTTTCATTGGTCTTTAGTTAGTTGTAAAGAAACTATAGATAAACATAGCTAACATCGAAATAGCTATTACCACCAAAGAGATGCTCATAAATGACTTTTGCATAAGAATCTATTTTTAAATTATTATTGTTCGGTTATTGTATTATTTATTTTGTTTCTCTGCTGTTACTGCCTGCCTTGCTGGCAAGAAGAATAGCTTCCGTCTCTTCTGCATCTTTATGGAGTTGCACTATTAACTCGTCGATACTGGAGAATTTCAGTTCGGGACGCGTCCGTTTTACAAAAGTAAGCCGGATGAATTTATCGTATATGTCCGAATGGAAGTGAAGGATATTCACCTCAATGGTCCGGTTAGGGCCATTATCAATCGTCGGGCGGACACCTATGTTCAGCATCCCCATATATGTCTTTTTATCAAATGTCACCCATACGGCATATACACCGTCCGCGGGGATCAGTTTATCAGGATCATCCACGCTTAAATTGGCCGTTGGAAAACCAATTTTGCGGCCTACCTGATAGCCGCCTACTACTATTCCGTCCAGGAAGTATTCATATTTCAGGCAATCGGCAGCCAAGTCCACTTCTCCTTGATGAAGAAGTTTGCGGATCAGGGAAGAACTTACCGGAACGTTGGGTACGTTCTCTATTTCTATATTGCTGGTATATGCTTTGGCGCGAATCACTTCTATGCCAATTTCTTTCCCATAGCGTACATAATCCTCGAAGCCCTCGCTGCGGTTGTGCCCGAAACGATGGTCATAGCCGATAACCAGGTATTTTACCTGATAGCGTTCTTTTAACAGCTGTGTCATGAACTCCCGGGCGGTAAGCCGGGAAACTTCCGGGGTGAAATCAAGCATCAGGCAGTAGTCTACCCCGATGTCTGCAAGCAGACTTATTTTTTCTTCCGGGGTAGTCAGAAGTTCCGGACGATAATTCGTGTTCATCACTTTGCGGGGATGAACGGGGAAAGTAACCAATGCAGAGCGTAGACCTTTGGCGGCGGCTATCTCTTTCACTTGCTGAATCAGATAGCGATGTCCTGCATGTACTCCATCAAAAAAACCGATGGTAGCTACACTGGGTTCCGGGTTAATAGCCGATGTGTCACGTATAATCTGCATATCTCTAAAATTATTTGCTGTTGAAAAGATGGCTCCAGTCTTCGCCTTCTTTTGCTGTATAAGTGGAAATTCCTAAATTCTGGGCTGCCTTACAGTTCATCTCGGAATCATCGATGAAGAGTGTTTCTTTCGGCTCGATACCGGCATCCTCTATGATTGCCTTGAAGATTTCCGGTTCGGGCTTGGTCATTTTCATTTCAAAAGAGAGGTACGTTTTCTCAAAATAGTCTTCCACCTTAAATGTGCGGTAGGGAAACAGGTGAATACATGTCCAGTCCCAATGGATTTGGTTGGTATTGCTCAATAAATAGACGACATATTTCTCACGTAATTTTAATAATAAATCAAGTTTGTGTGTCGGTATGTCTACTAAAAAACTATTCCAGGCTGCATCTATTTGTATGTCGCTCACTGCTTTGCCTATCATCTGCCGAACTCCGTCACGGAATTCGGCGGGTGTAATCAATCCTTTTTCCTGTTGCATCAGGAGTCCGTTCGGATTATGGATGTCCAGTAGGTCCTCCACGTTCCGGAGCCCTAATTTCTGAAAGTTCTCAATGCAACGTTGGCGGTCGAGATTGATAAGTACACCACCCAAATCAATAAGAAGGTTTTTTATTCCTTTACTTTTCATTTCTGTTTTTTTTGTGAATAATACGTTGAACAAGGCGAATAAGTTCTCCAACCCATAACACCGTGGACGAAACGCCTATAATAAGAAGCCAGGTTTGCCAGTTGAGCGGCTCCGTACGGAATACAGCTCCACCGAACTGTACGATCAGGAATTGTCCGGCAAGAATAGCCAATACAATAAGTTCCATACCATACGATTTGGAAAGTCCCTTGAATGCCGAATCGGTAGTGCCGAATACACGGGCATTGAACAGATTCCAGAATTGCAGCATGACAAAGAAGGTGAAGAAAATGGTCAGGTTGTGTATATCCATACCTTTCGTGCTGTGGTCGAAATAATAAATCATTCCGAGCAGTACGATGAGGAAGATGGAGCCCACACCTAATATATTAGACCGCATTGCCTTACTGATAATAAAATCAGTGCTTCGACGGGGTTTCTCAAGCATTACGGTTTCGCTGGGGGGAATGGAAGCAAGAGCCAAAGCGGCAAAAGTGTCCATAATCAGGTTCACCCATAACATTTGTGTTACAGTCAGCGGAAGTTCCGTACCGATCACAGAACCTAACAAGACAATGAGCAGTGCTACGAAGTTGATCGTCAGCTGGAAAACAATGAAACGCTGGATATTCTTATACAGGGAGCGGCCCCACATAACAGCAGTTCCGATACTGTTGAAGGAGTCGTCGAGCAGGGTAATATCGCTGGCCTCTTTGGCTACAGAAGTACCTGTACCCATTGATAAACCTACTTGGGCATGATTCAAAGCCGGAGCGTCGTTGGTTCCGTCTCCGGTTACGGCTACGACTGCTCCTTTTTGCTGAAGCAGCTGTACCAGACGTTGCTTGTCAGTCGGGCGGGCGCGGGACATGATTTTTAAATCCATCACTCTATCCAATGCTTCTTCATCGCTCAATTCAGCAAATGCAACACCGGTGATTCGATTTCGTTCGGTATCTGTTTCGGGGTTCCAAAGACCTATCTGGCGTGCGATTTCCGTTGCAGTTCCCGGAGTATCACCGGTCACGATCTTGATGCCGATACCTGCGGACTGGCATTTAGCAACCGCAGCAGGTACGTCCGGACGAATCGGGTCGGAGATGGCAACTACTCCCAAGAAATTCAGGTCGTTGGCTGAAACCAGTTCCGTACAATCGTTTGGCTCATTTTCTCCGACAATCTTGAATGCAAACCCAAGTGTACGCATAGCCATATTCTGATAGCCCAACAGTTGTGCTTCTACTGTGGAACGATATTCTACGGCGTCCACTCGTCGTCCGTCCAAGACAACTTCTTTACACTTGCCCAAAACAATTTCCGGGGCTCCTTTTATATAGAGTATTTTTTTTCCGATCAGTGGCGACTCAACAAGGGTTGCCATGAATTTCCGTTCGGTAGAGAAAGTGAGTTGGTCGAGGATATGTGCTTTCTCGCGAAGTTCCAGATAATTTCTTCCCTGCTTGTTAAGCCAAAGCAATAAAGCTACTTCGGTGGGATTTCCTACTCCTTTCGGCTTCTCACCGGTCGTTGACTCTTCGAGGAAAGCGGTTGAGTTAGCGCTGATTCCTTCCGCAATGAGTGTGCTGATATCATCATCGGACAAAACACTGCCATTTTTGATGCCGTAAAAATTAGGCTCGTGCACTTGCATCAGGTTTTGAGTCAGTGTACCGGTTTTATCCGTACAAATCACGGTGATGGCTCCCATTGTTTCGCAAGCATGCATTTTCCGCACCAGATTGTTGGTGGAAAGCATACGACGCATATTCAATGCCAGACTAAGCGTAACGCTCATTGGCAATCCTTCAGGCACAGCTACTACAATCAGTGTAACTGCCATCATAAAATATTTCAGTGTCCGTTCGAAAACAGGAAGCCACTCATGCCATCCGTTCAGTGAACCGAAATCAAAGAATAACAATACGTCTTTGACAAAGAAAATAAGGAAAGCGAGACCGGCAACGGTAAAACCAATCTTTCCGATGAGGTTTGCGAGTTTGGTCAATTGTATGTTCAGCGGAGTAGGTTCGAGATTGTCTTCCGTGCTTTGTCGGGCTACTTTCCCGATTTCAGTAGCATCTCCCACATGCAGCACGCGCATGGTGCCATGACCGTCCACCACTGTCGTTCCACGCATCACCAGATTGGAAGCATAAGTTGCCTCTTCATCAAAGTCAGCTTCTACAGTTGTTTTATTAATAACGGGTTCGCCTGTCAGATTAGATTCGTTTACTTGCAAAGAGATGGCTTCCAGTAATTCTCCGTCGGCAGGAATTTCTTCACCGGTTTCCAGAATTACAATATCACCTACCACTATGTCTTTGCGGGGAATTTCCTGTACACGTCCGTTTCGGATCACTTTTACCAATGTTTCTTCATTGACTGCATTCAGCAGATCAAACTTTTTGCTGGCATCATATTCGAAAAAGAAACCGATTCCGGTGGCCAGTAAGATAGCTGCTATAATTCCGATTGTTTCAGCGTATTCGTTCTCGATGATGGAAATGATTAACGAGAAAACGGCTGCTACTAACAGTACGCGTACAACCGGGTCTTCAAATTTTTCCAGATAAAGTTTCCAGAGGGAAGGACGCTTGGGAGGTGTTAACAGGTTAATACCATTTTTCTCCCTGCTTTGTAGGACTTCGTCATCCGTAAGTCCTAAATGATAATAGTCATTTTTATTTGTACTCATGCAGATACATGCGTTTAGTTTGAACCGCAAAAATACAACATAAAATTGTGATAAATTGTTTAATTAAAACTTTTTATGAAGTCGAATTTGTTATCGTGGTTTACCACATGTGCGATAAGGAATTGTAAACCAGAATGTAGAACCTTCACCTTCTACGGAATCTGCACCGATCTGACCGCCTAGTTTGGCGACAATGGTTTGAGAAATAGAGAGTCCCAGTCCGGCTCCTTTCTTATCTTTGTTCAGTTTCACAAAGCGCTCGAAGACATCCGGTAATTTCTCTGCCGGAATTCCTGCTCCGGTATCCTTGACATAAAAGTAGAGTTCGGTATCTCTTGCTTCATATCCGATGCGAATACTGCCTTCGTGGGTGAACTTAATGGCGTTGCCGGCAAAGTTGGAAAGCACCTGTGCCACCCGGTTGCGATCCGTTTGGATCATGCATGATGAACGAGACGGTTCTGCTATAATTTGTATATTTTCTCCGGCTTCATTGACTCTCATCTGGAAAAGTTGTTGTAAATCTGAAAGCAATAGATTGACATCCACCGTTGTCTGTACAAATTCCAAGGTTCCGGCTTCGATTTTAGACATATCCAGAATGTCGTTGACCAATTGCATCAGGAGATCAGCATTCATTTTTATGATTTCCTGGTATTGAGCCTTTTCCTCTTCGGTATTTGCGCTGCCTAACACTTCTGCAAATCCGGTAATAGCGTTGAGAGGAGTACGGATCTCATGGCTCATATTAGCTAAAAAGGCCGATTTTGAAATATCCGCTTTTTCAGCTTTTTCTTTGGCTAGTCTCAATTCATTTTCGGCCTGTTTCCGTCGGGTGACGTCATGTACGGTGATAACCATATTCTCTTCTTCATTGAGAAGGAAGTAGGAGCCGGATATTACTGCGTCACATTCCACAGTTGTATTATCAGACGTGACTACGGATAAAGTTGCTTCGAGATCCGTGAAGTTCCGTCTCTGTTCGAAGGCCTGACGTATGGCGGTACGTATCGGACAGGAACCGCAGAAACTATGTGTGCCGCAGCCTCCTTCGGCAGCCAATGCGTTACGGCATTGCAACAGGTCGCCCACTCTTTTTTCCTCTGTTCCTTTTCTGGTTCCGGTTTTTTGGTAATAGTTGGTCTTCAGTACTTTAAAATCGTTATCTATTAGCAGAATAAAAGCATGTACATTCTTTAAAACGGCACCGGCGATATGGCTGGTACGTTCCAACTTTCTGGATTCACGGAACAATCGTTGTTGCATCCGTAGGCATTTCCTGCGTTCCCATAAAAAACTGATTAGTAGGACTGCGCATAAAACTATTAAAGTTGACAATAGTGCTATAAGCATAGTATAATATTGTTGTTTTAGCTTGATAATATGACTACAAAGATAGCTTTTTTCTTTAGTTTGGAAAATAGTGTTGAACAAATATCCAGCTATTTGTGTTATATTATTCAGAAAACCATTTAAAAATACGAACGTTATGAAAAAGTACATTTGCACGGTCTGTGAATATATTTACGACCCCGAACAAGGAGATCCGGAAAGCGGAATTGAACCAGGAACAGCCTTTGAAGACATTCCAGATGATTGGACTTGTCCGTTATGCGGAGTCGGCAAAGAAGATTTTGAACCGTACGAAGGATAAAACCAAGAGAGAGAGAATTATTTAAGAGGAGAATGGCCGGGTGTATAGATATATGCCCGGTCTTTTTTGTTTTTCTGGAGGATGATTTAAATTAAAAAGGAGAATCAGTAATGCTATGATAGACTGATTCTCCTTTTTTAGGATTCAATTTTGCTCTATCAAGAAGCTTTTTTCTCTTTTACATCACTACTGGCTTCTACTACATTCACCACATAGTCACCTAGTTTTTCACATTCGGCGATAATATCCATGTAATAAACTCCCATCTGATAATCGTATTCTTTGTTGTTTACGTCCAGAATGTTCTGATTCTTCAGTTGGTTACGGTAGTTGTTAATTTCATTCTCGATGTTGAAGGACTTATTGATGTCAATGTTCTGATGTTCCGGTTTTTCTACAACCACAATCATTTGAGCAAGTGCGTCGTTGGTCAGCTTCATCATGAGGTGGATATGTTCATATTGTTTCTCGGTAAAGTCCTGGTTGGTTTGGCGTTTCCGGTTGATGGTACGTGCCAGGTTATAACAGCTGTCACCGATACTTTCAATTTCCGTCACTTCACGCAACATGGCACGTATCTGTAGTTTACTTTCAGAACTTAACCGGCCTTCAGATACTTGATTCAGGTAGTTGGCTATTTCAAGTTCCATGTTGTCGCTGATATTTTCATACTTCTCGATCCGGCTGAACAGCTTGTTGAAATCGTCATCCTTTTCTGTGTGTAGCAAATCCTGCACCATGCCGAACATCCGGTGTGTACGTTCTGCAAAAAGATGGATTTCTTTGCGTGCCTGAAGGATAGAAAGTTCAGCGGTAGAAAGCATACCACCGGTGATAAACCGCAAACGGGGCTCTTCGTCCTCTTCTTTGGGGTGGATAAGAGCACATACGGTACGTTCAATCAGTTTAACCGCCCATATCAGAATACATACGTTACAGATATTGAAAATTGAGTGGAAAGCCGATAACTTGTAGGAGATGGCAACTTCCGGATTGTTACTTTGGAAAAAGGTATCTACTACCCAGTTTACCAGTTCCATGAAAGGATGGAAGACAATCAAGACCCAGATAACACCGAACACGTTAAAAACAAAATGGGCCAATGCTGCCCGCTTAGCCTGTGTATTGGCTGTAAGTGCGGCAAGATTGGCCGTGATAGTGGTTCCGATGTTTTCTCCCAAAACAAGTGCTGCTCCCAGTTCCAGACTGATCCAGCCGTTGGCGCACATAATCAATGTAATTGCCATGGTGGCGGCGGAGGCCTGTACAATCATCGTCAATATAGTACCGATGAGTAAGAACAGAATGATGGAGAAGAATCCCATGTCCGTGTAGTTCTGTACGAAGGCAAGCATTTCCGGGTTGGCGTTCAGGTCGGGCGCGTTTGCTTTCAGATAAGAAAGCCCCATGAAAAGGAAAGAAAAACCGAAAATGAATTCACCGATGGACTTGCGGTTGCTTTTGCCGGAGAAGATGAGCGGAAGGGCGATGGCTAAGAGCGGGAGAGCGAAGGCAGCCATATCAACCTTAAATCCGAAAATTGAAATGATCCAGGCAGTCACGGTAGTACCGATATTAGCACCCATAATGACGCTGATGGATTCGGCAAGTGTGAGCAATCCGGCGTTTACGAAACTTACGACCATCACTGTCGTTGCTGAAGAAGACTGGATAAGAGCTGTTATCAACACTCCTGTTAAAACTCCCGTTACCCGATTGGTAGTCATTGCCGTTAGAATACTTCGCAATCTGTCACCCGCGACCTTTTGTAAGCCCTCGCTCATAATCTTCATTCCGTAAAGGAAGAGTCCTAATGAGCCTATGAGCTTTAAAAAATCATAAAAAGAATATTCCATCTATAATATTTTTAATGGTTATTTGTTCTCTATCTGATTATAAGTATATTAGTCCCAAATTATTCACCTTTTAACGAACTCGATGAAACAGATGTTACAAATATGTTGCAAAAATAACAATATTTCCAAAGAATTCCCTATCGGAAGCTCACTTTTGGATATTTATTACGGTTTTAATCTTAATTTTCCTTATCAAGTAGTAAGTGCCAAGGTCAATAATCGTTCCGAGGGACTGAATTTCAGAGTTTATAATAATAAAGATGTAGAGTTTCTGGATGTGAGAGATCAGTCCGGTATGCGTACGTATGTCCGTTCGCTTTGTTTTGTCTTGTTTAAGGCTGTCACGGAACTGTTTCCCGACGGAAAATTGTTTGTAGAACATCCTGTTTCAAAAGGCTATTTCTGCAATTTGCGGATTGGCCGTCCCATCGAACTGGAAGATGTGACACGCATCAAGCAACGGATGCAGGAGATTATCGCGGAGAATATTTCCTATCATCGCATCGAATGTCATACGGCTGAAGCTGTGCGTGTTTTCAGCGAACGGGGAATGAATGATAAAGTGAGATTGCTGGAAACTTCCGGTTCGCTCTATACCTATTATTATACATTGGGTGATACCATTGATTATTATTATGGGAATCTGCTGCCCAGTACCGGATATCTTAAATTATTCGATATCGTGAAATATTACGATGGATTGCTTCTCCGGATTCCGAGCCGGGAAAACCCGAATGTGCTTGAAGATGTGGTGAAGCAGGAAAAAATGCTGGATGTCTTTAAAGAATATCTGAACTGGAGTTATATCATGGGGCTTAACAATGCCGGAGATTTTAATCTGGCCTGTGAAGAGGGACATGCAACCGATCTGATAAATGTTGCAGAAGCACTGCAGGAGAAGAAAATAGCCCAGATAGCCGATACCATATTCCATCGTGGTGAAAACGGTAACCGGGTAAAACTGGTATTGATTGCCGGACCATCTTCTTCGGGAAAGACAACTTTCAGCAAACGGCTTTCTATCCAGCTAATGACCAATGGACTGAAACCATTCCCGATCTCTTTAGATAATTACTTTGTGGATCGTGAAGAGACTCCTCTGGATGAAAACGGAAATTATGATTATGAATCACTGTATGCACTTGATTTGGAATTGTTCAACCAACAGTTGCAGGCACTCTTGCGCGGTGAAGAGGTCGAACTGCCTCGTTTTAATTTCTCTCTTGGCAAGAAGGAGTATAAAGGCGATAAACTGAAAATAGAAGATAATACAATTCTGATTCTGGAAGGTATTCATGCCCTGAACCCGGAACTGACACCACATATACCGGCTGAACGGAAATTCAAGATTTATGTTTCAGCATTAACCACCATCTCTTTGGATGACCATAACTGGATTCCGACAACTGATAACCGTCTGTTGCGGCGTATTATCCGTGACTTCAATTATCGGGGATATTCGGCTCGTGAAACGATATCACGCTGGCCGAGTGTACGTGCCGGTGAAGATAAATGGATTTTTCCCTATCAGGAGAATGCCGACGTAATGTTTAATTCAGCGTTGCTTTTTGAGTTTGCAGTACTCCGTTTGCATGCCGAACCTATTCTGATGGGTGTCCCGCGCAACTGTCCTGAATATTGCGAAGCATACCGATTACTTAAGTTTATCAAATATTTTGTTCCTGTACAGGATAAGGAGATTCCGCCTACGTCCTTACTGCGCGAATTTTTGGGAGGTAGTAGCTTTAAATATTAAGTAGAAAAATTAGGATATATTCGTTATTTGTACTTTCTTTGCAGAAAATATGAATTACCTTTTGTTGTAGTAAGGCAAGAGAACACAAAATAAACAATATTTGAATAGGATTCTTTAGGGGAGAATACTGTATAATGACTGTTATACTAAACTATAATATTGAACCTTTGGTTACTTTTGCTGTTATAAAAGGACTACATGCAACAAAAAAAATGTGAATATGATTTTTTATAATAGTCTTTTAGCAAAGTGGTTCTTGGGAAAAGGAAAGAAACACTATTTTATGTTAGGCTGGTTTTTCTTTACCCGGTATAAATATCTGGAAGTTTGGGAAGATATGGAGTTACGGATACATGCAAAGCAATATTGGGAATGCTTTTCTCTGACTCTGATACCAGCGTTGATTTTGTCATTACTGTTTTCATGGTGGTGTATGATACTACCATTCATAACTTATGACCTCCTTTATTGGTTTGAAAAGATCATCTACCACCATTCAATATTTAATTGGGAGGCGATAAAGCATAGCGGCGATACGCTTTATCTCCGAAAGAGAAAAGCGTATGCCTGGAAGAAAGGTTACGGGAAAAAAGAGTTGCCCGTATCCAGATGGAATGATTGATTCTTTATTTCAAATGCTTCTTTATCCAAAGCAGATGTCCATACTCCGTATCGTTGGAGGTCCAATGCTCATTAATAGGAGTAATCAGGGCTTCTTTCGGACAGTTTAGTACATTGTATACTATATAGCTGGTAGTCGGAGGACATACATCGTCATTGAATCCCCATGTTATATAGGTGTCTGCTTTTATCAATTTAGCAAAGTTCACTACATCATAATAGGCCATTGTCTTTATTTTTTCGGGGGTATCCATATCCACCGAATTTCTAAAGAAATGAGGATAGCCACCGGCACGTCCGGCTTTATAGCCTGCCATATCGCTTAATGCAGGATGATTGGCGACACAAACTGTCACCCGTTCATCCAGTCCGGCAGCGATTAATGCCAGGGCGCCTCCCTGACTACCTCCTTGTGCGATTACATTTTTGCCATCCCATTCCGGCAGGGAAGTCAGAAAGTCGATACCGCGTACACAGGCCAGATATACCCGTTTCATATAATAATTATCACGACTGTCGAGCCCGTTGGTCAGATAGCCGTTTTCTCTGCTATTGAAAGCGTTGCTGATTTCTTTAAATTCTTCATCAGTCATTTCCGGATTCAGGCCGTGTATCTCGAATTCAAAACGGATGTATCCTTGCTCCGCATAATATTTATGGCGTAGAGGTTCTTTGATAGTTTTGATGCCTGCTCCCGGAGGGCACAGGACAACCGGAAACTTTCCTTCTTTTTTCGGATAGAATAAATATCCGTAGACGCATTGCCCACGTTTGTTCAGTTGCAATTTTACGAGATAACAGTCTATTTTATCAGTGGAATATTTTTCGACATGTTCTTTGGTATACGTTAGGGGAAATTCCTTTTGTTCTGCTTTTGCCTTTTCCCAAAATTCCTTGAAATCGGAAGGCATGGTTGTATACGGACGAAGTTTTTCCGGTGAAAATCCTACTTTGATATGATGTGAATAGGTCTTTCCATCTACGGTTGCTTTCAGACGACAGTCGCGGAATCCCGGCTCTTTCATTGTGCCCACAGGAATCACTCCCCTGCCATTCTTTAAAGTTACACTTCCTTTGGTATCGGCAACAGGCATCATATCACCACCTATTTCATAAGTGACGGTTACGTTATCTCTGGGGATACCGTATTTATAGAATTGTACCTCCACAGTTGCTTTTTCTCCCGTTTTATAAAGCCAGTCGGCATGATTGGGTACGGTGACCCAAAGCACATCGCTTTTATAAGGATAGTTTTCAGCTACGGCGGACAGCAAGGTAAGTGACAATAGCCATACAGATAAAAGTAGTCTTTTCATGGTGTTATTCATTGTTTTTATATCATTAAAAAGTGAGTTGTTTTAATTCTGTTGCAATATTACGCAAGATTTGGGAAAAGGAGGGTAGAAAAAATGTGCTTTTAGATGGACTATTTGGTACTTTGACAAAAATAGCAGAAGTATTTCACTCGGATGAAAAACTTCCGCTATTGATTTTGAATAGAAGAAAGGTTCTTCTTTTATTTTGATGAGGCTTTTATTTTTATGAAGCTTTTTATCTTAACGCTTCCACCTCTTCCGGTGTCAAAGGGATCTTCTTACCTAATCGGCGGGCGCCGGTTTCTGTAATCAGATAATCTTCCTCATTGCGGATACCACCGAAGTCCTTATAAGTTTCCACTACATCATAATTGATGAAATCGGTAAATTTCTTTTCTCCTTTCCACATGTCAATCAGTTCCGGAATAAAATAAATACCCGGTTCTACCGTGTGTACAAATCCCGGTTCCAACGGAATGGCGAGACGTTGCGATTTGCGACCGAACTGTGTGCTCTTCGGTTGGCCGTTATATCCTACCCATATCTCTCCCAGATTTTCCATATCGTGTACATCCAATCCCATCATGTGACCTAATCCGTGAGGATAGAATAACGCATGAGCACCTTCGCGGACCGCATCTTCCGTATTTCCTTTCATCAATCCGAGTGCCTTCATACCGTCTACCATGACACGGGCAGACAGTTCGTATACGTCCATATAAGGAATACCCGGACGGAGGGCTTTTACAGATTCCAGATGCATCGCATTCTGAATCTCGTATACTTCGCGCTGGCGGGCTGTAAACTTTTTGTCGGCAGGAATGGTAGACGACATATCGCCTGCATAGCCTGATTCTACTTCTGCGCCTGCATCAATTAGGAATAAATCACCCGGTTTTACTTTATTTCCATGATAGTGGTTGTGTAAAGTCTGTCCGTTGATAGTGGCAATGGTGGCAAAAGAAAGCTGGCAGTTGTTAGATTCGGCCACCCGGTTCATTTCCGCTACCACTTCGTATTCATACATGCCCGGACGGAGCACTTTCATGGCGGTGATGTGCATATCGGCAGTTACATCGCAAGCCTTCTCTATTTCTACAATTTCTTCGGCAGATTTGTAATTACGTTGGGCGATAACGGCACGGATGAATGGAACAGAACCTTCCTGACGTGTAGGGGGAATACCCAACCAATCCATCAGTTTCAATTTATGCTCGGGACGGTAAGGCGGCAGATAATGAACCGCTTTCCCTTTCTGGACGCACTTGTGGAGATAGCTTGTAATTTCTGCGGACGGCATCAGATTTTTTACGCCCACACGTTCGCATTTTTCGTGTAATGTAGGTTGCGATCCCATCCATACGATTGCGTCGATAGACAGTTCATCTCCAAAAATGATTTCTTTGTCTTCATCAATATCGATAATAGCCGAAAGGCCGGCGCATGAAAGTCCGAAATAATAAAGGAAAGTAGAATCCTGACGATAACGGAAGGTGTTATCCTCGTAGTTCAGTCCGCACTCGTCATTTCCGAGAAATAACAATACCCCGGAGCCTAAATTCTTTTTTAGCAGGGCTCTTCGCTGCATATACGTTTCTTTGGCAAACATATTGTCCTAATTTTTAAGTTCGTGCAACAAAGATAACGAATTTTGTGTTATAGGATTAAAAATTATCTCCTTAATCTGTGTAATCTCTCGTTAAAAAGTTACTTTTGTAGCGAGAAATAGTAGAAAGCAAAAACGAATATGGCACAAGGTTCCCGTCAAATACAATCTCAGGCGCAACAGCAGGTACAAACGCTCTCGCCCCAGCAGATTCTGGTCGTGAAACTGTTGGAGCTTCCCGCAGTAGAGCTGGAAGACCGTATCCATGCTGAACTGCTTGAAAATCCGGCACTTGAAGAAGGCAAAGAAGAAAACACTGCGGATGAGTATGCTGATTCCGACACTACGGAAGATGGCATGAATAGCGATGCCAACGATTATGATTCTTTGAGTGATTATCTGACTGAAGACGATATTCCCGATTATAAATTACAAGAAAACAACCGTTCGAAAGATGAACAGGCGGAGGATATTCCGTTCTCCGATTCCACTTCTTTTTATGAAATCCTGAAAGAACAGCTGCGTGAACGCAACCTGACTGAACATCAGTGTGACCTGGTGGAATATCTGATCGGTTCATTGGACGATGACGGACTGCTCCGTAAGTCATTGGAGAGCATCTGTGATGAACTGGCGATTTATGCCGGCATCGAATCGACAGAAGAAGAATTGGAGGAAGCACTCTGTATCTTGCAGGACTTTGATCCCGCTGGTATCGGTGCCCGTAGCCTTCAGGAATGTCTGTTGATACAGATTTGCCGGAAGAAGGATGAAGAGAAGAAGCCCAACCCGATACTGGAGCTGGAAGAACGTATCATCAGAGAGTGTTATGAAGAATTCACCCGTAAACACTGGGAGAAGATTATAAAGAAACTGGACATTGATGAAGAGACTTTCCAGGAAGCTCTTAATGAGATAACCAAGCTGAATCCCCGTCCGGGTGCTTCTTTGGGAGAAGCGATCGGCAGGAATCTCCAACAGATAGTTCCCGACTTTATCGTGGAAACGTATGATGACGGAACCATCAATATAAGCCTCAATAACCGTAATGTCCCCGAACTCCGTATGAGTCGCGACTTCACGGAAATGGTGGAAGAGCATACCAAAAACAGGGCTAATCAATCAAAAGAATCCAAAGAAGCGATGATGTTCCTGAAGCAGAAAATGGATGCGGCACAAGGATTTATCGATGCTGTGCGGCAGCGTCAGAATACCCTGATGACTACCATGCAGGCTATCATTGACTTACAACGTCCTTTCTTCTTGGAAGGAGACGAATCTCTGTTGAAACCGATGATTTTAAAAGATGTGGCCGAACGTACCGGACTGGACATTTCAACGATCTCCCGCGTGAGCAACAGTAAATATGTGCAGACAAATTACGGCATCTATCCGCTCAAATTCTTTTTTAGCGACGGGTATACCACAGAGGACGGCGAAGAAATGTCTGTCCGCGAGATACGCAAGATTCTGAAAGAGTGTATTGATGGGGAGGACAAGAAGAAACCGCTGACAGATGATGAATTGGCAGACATCTTGAAAGAGAAAGGTTATCCCATTGCTCGTAGAACGGTAGCCAAATACCGTCAGCAGTTGAATATTCCGGTTGCGCGACTTCGAAAATGAGAACGAATATAAAGTATTAAGTATAAAGTATTAAGTATTAGTGCTGATGGACAGAGAGAGAGAACATATCATAGCGGATAAGACAATGTTGCAGGTGGCGAGAGCTACTTCGATGGTCTTTACTCCATTTTCTATTCCGTTTTTATCGTTTCTGGTGTTATTCCTGTTTTCTTATCTTCGTATCATGCCGATACAATATAAGTTGATCGTGTTGGGAATTGTTTACTGCTTTACCATACTGACACCTACCATTACCATTTTCCTGTTTCGTAAAATCAATGGCTTTGCCCGTCAGGAGTTGAGTGAGCGCAAGAAACGTTATGTACCGATTCTGCTGACTATTATCTCGTATGTGTTCTGCCTGTTGATGATGCGTCGGCTGAATATACCTTGGTATATGACAGGTATCATCCTCGTTTCTTTGGTAGTATCTATTATCTGCATTGCAGTGAACTTAAAATGGAAATTGAGTGAACACATGGCAGGAATAGGCGGAGTGATCGGCGGATTGGTTTCTTTCAGTGCTTTGTTCGGTTACAATCCGGTCGGATGGTTATGCCTGTTTATATTGATTGCCGGTATATTAGGTTCTGCACGAATTGTATTGGGACATCACACGTTGGGTGAGGTGCTTTCCGGTTTTGCGGTTGGCTTGATATGTGCCCTTTTGGTACTTCATCCGGTGAGCAACATCTTATTTCGAGTATTTTTATTTTAAAACAGTATAAATCCTAAAAACTAATTATTATGAACTTTCCACAGAATTTGAAGTACACGAACGAACACGAATGGATTCGCGTTGAAGGAGACATTGCATACGTAGGTATCACTGATTATGCTCAAGAACAATTGGGTGATATCGTGTTCGTAGATATACCGACTGTTGGTGAAACGTTGGAAGCCGGTGAGACATTCGGAACCATCGAAGTAGTGAAAACAATTTCCGATCTTTTCCTGCCTGTAGCAGGTGAGGTGCTCGAACAAAACGAGGCATTGGAAGAAAATCCGGAACTGGTTAATAAAGATCCGTATGGCGAAGGTTGGTTGATTAAAGTGAAACCGACAGATATAAAAGCTGTGGAAGACCTGCTGGATGCCGAAGCATACAAAGCAGTAGTGAATGGATAAGGTTTTCTCCATTACATCAATCGAATAATGTAAAAGATACTATAATCCGAAGCCAGCCTTACCCTCTCTTTTGGGGAGAGGGTTGAGAAGTGGCTCTTTAATTTTTATCCTATGACTCCAATTGTAAGTATTATCATGGGTAGCACGTCCGACCTTCCTGTTATGGAGAAGGCTGCGCAATTGCTGAATGATATGCATGTACCGTTCGAAATGAACGCGCTTTCTGCTCACCGCACGCCTGAAGCTGTGGAAGAGTTTGCAAAGAATGCCCGCAACCGTGGCATTAAAGTTATTATCGCCGCTGCCGGAATGGCTGCCGCCCTTCCCGGTGTAATTGCAGCCAACACTACACTGCCGGTGATCGGAGTACCCGTAAAAGGTTCCGTGCTCGATGGTGTAGACGCACTTTATTCTATCATCCAGATGCCTCCGGGCATTCCTGTGGCAACGGTTGCTATAAACGGAGCGATGAATGCCGCTATCCTTGCCATTCAGATGTTGGCATTGAGTGACGAGAAATTGGCAGAAGCTTTTGCTGCTTACAAAGAAGGACTGAAAAAGAAAATCGTAAAAGCAAACGAAGAACTGAAAGAAGTTAAGTTTGAATATAAAACAAACTAATGTGATTTACGATTTGACAATTTACGATTGAC
The DNA here is from genome assembly GCF_018289135.1 of Bacteroides xylanisolvens. Taxonomy (NCBI): domain Bacteria; kingdom Pseudomonadati; phylum Bacteroidota; class Bacteroidia; order Bacteroidales; family Bacteroidaceae; genus Bacteroides; species Bacteroides xylanisolvens. The sequence continues at coordinate 3,723,423 of NZ_CP072216.1, read as the reverse complement.
GATTGAAATATCTTCGTAAATCGTATGTTGTCTTTGCACATTGTCTTTGCATATTGCGCAGAAAGTGTTTTCAGTCATCAAATCATAAATCGTAAATCATAAATCATAAATCAAAATGGTTGATCTATTCAATTATTTTCGAAGAGAAACCACAGAAGTAAATATTGGGGCTGTACCGTTGGGCGGCCCCAATTCTATTCGTGTCCAGTCGATGACCAATACGTCTACGCAGGACACGCAGGCTTGTGTGGAACAGGCGAAACGTATTGTTGACGCAGGTGGCGAGTATGTCCGCCTTACAACGCAGGGTATCAAGGAAGCGGAGAATCTGATGAATATCAATATCGGACTACGCAGTCAGGGATATATGGTTCCATTGGTTGCCGATGTGCATTTCAATCCGAAAGTGGCGGATGTAGCTGCTCAATATGCGGAAAAGGTGCGCATCAATCCGGGAAACTATGTAGATGCTGCGCGTACTTTTAAGAAACTGGAATATACAGACGAGGAGTATGCGCAGGAAATACAGAAAATCCATGACCGGTTTGTCCCGTTCCTGAATATCTGTAAGGAGAATCACACTGCGATCCGGATTGGTGTGAATCATGGTTCTTTGTCCGATCGCATCATGTCACGCTATGGTGATACTCCCGAAGGAATGGTGGAATCCTGTATGGAATTCCTTCGTATCTGTGTAGCGGAGAACTTCACAGATGTGGTGATTTCCATCAAAGCCTCCAATACCGTGGTAATGGTGAAAACCGTTCGTCTGTTGGTGGACGTCATGGAAAAAGAGGGGATGACTTTCCCACTACACCTCGGAGTGACAGAAGCCGGAGACGGAGAGGACGGGCGTATCAAGTCGGCTCTCGGCATCGGAGCATTGTTGAGCGACGGGTTGGGCGATACCATCCGCGTATCTTTGAGTGAAGCACCCGAAGCTGAAATTCCGGTGGCCCGTAAATTGGTGGATTATGTTCTGTTGAGGCAGGATCATGCCTATATTCCGGGATTGGAGGCGCCTGAATTCAACTATCTGTCTCCTGAACGCCGTAAGACAAAAGCGGTCCGTAATATCGGAGGTGAACATGTGCCCGTAGTCATTGCCGACCGCATGGACGGAAAGACAGAAGTAAATCCGCAATTCACTCCGGACTATATTTATGCCGGAAGAGCCTTGCCCGAGCAACGGGAAGAAGGCGTGGAATATATTCTTGATGCGGACGTATGGCAAGGAGAGGCCGGAACCTGGCCTGCTTTCAATCATGCGCAACTACCGTTGATGGGGGAATGTGATGCAGCGCTTAAATTCCTGTTTATACCCTATATGGCCCAAACAGATGAAGTGATAGCCTGTCTGAAGTACCACCCGGAAGTGGTAATCATCTCTCAAAGCAACCATCCGAACCGTTTGGGTGAGCACCGTGCATTGGTGCATCAGCTAATGACGGAAGGTTTGCAGAATCCGGTTGTCTTCTTCCAGCATTATGCGGAAGATGATGCGGAGAATTTGCAGATAAAATCTGCAGCCGATATGGGAGCCTTGATCTTTGACGGTCTTTGCGATGGTATCTTCCTGTTCAATCAGGGCAGTTTGAGCCATGCCGTTGTCGACGCTACTGCTTTCGGAATCTTGCAGGCCGGGCGTACCCGTACCTCTAAGACAGAATACATATCCTGTCCCGGTTGCGGCCGTACGCTTTACGACTTGGAGAAAACAATCGCCCGTATCAAGGCAGCCACTTCACATTTGAAAGGCTTGAAGATTGGCATTATGGGCTGTATCGTGAATGGTCCCGGTGAGATGGCGGATGCTGACTACGGTTATGTAGGAGCAGGACGGGGCAAAATCAGTCTTTATAAAGGCAAGGTGTGTGTAGAAAAGAATATTCCTGAAGAAGAGGCGGTAGAACGACTCCTGGAGTTTATCCGGACAGATCGGGAAGAAAACCAACAATGATAATTGGGCACGGAATACAGGTGATGGGGACTGATCTCATAGAAAACCTGTCATCCGTGCCTAACTTTCATGATGAGGATTCTACGGCGACCGGTAACGAGTGCCATTCTTGAACTTTCCTCAAATGCCAATTGCTGAATTCGTTTTAGCTCTTTTAGTTCTTCTTCTCTATTATAAAACCTCATAGTCAGTGAATTATATTAGTAACTGTGGTTACTGTAACCACGGTTACAAAGATGTTTATTCTGAAGGGAACAGCAAACTTTTTCTTTCTTTTATAAATTCTTTACCCTTTCCAATTAAAAATTTTATGATCGTTTCTATTGATTTGTACCAGTCTTATTGTCAAACTGTCAGGATGATATTTAAGTATTTGAATAGCAGTGTTATATCACCTGACGATAGATGTTGATAATAGGCTGACAATAAAATATATCTACTTTTACTGTCAGCCTTATTTTTATCTCTTATGATCCTTTTATGACTTGATAAATAATAGTCTTAGAAGCATGTTCTGAAGTAATGTTGCATTTTAATAACAGCCTCCCAAAGTGATATCTACCTATATAGTTCCATTAACGTGCCTATGTAGTTGCCCTAGAGTGTCAGTATAGTTCTACTGAAGTACCGCTATCTTTACTTTGTCACGGCCGTGGTGACTTCTTCCCACAGCCGTGACGAGTTCCTACCACGGCCGTGGAAAGATCTCGTCACGGCCGTGGAGAGTTAACAATACTGATGCTTTAATGTAACAATACCTACTTGTTAAGTGAAAGATACCAGCTATATATCATTCATTTAATAGGGGGATTCATTTTAAAAAGCTGCTTTCTATGTGGATGGTATGGTTACTGCAGGCGATGATGTCCTTCGGGTGCATCCTGCCCCAAAGCAATCAAAGAACAGGCTGACAATAAAAGTTCTAATTTTTTATTGTCAGCCTATTGTCATGGCTTATTGTCAGCATGTAAACCGATGATAATCATTATACTATCGGGTAAAAACTTTGGTTGACAATAAGAATCATTAAATTTATACGTAGACTTAATATCTGTCTTTCCAATAGTACACATCTTTACAAAAATAGAGGGGAACTTCTGGATGAATCCATTTGTTCCCCTCGAGGGTATTGCTAGCCTTTACCTCTTATATTTTCAAAGGCAAGTAGCAACATCTAAATGTTACGTTTTCGACTTTGCAGTCGTTCGGGTGTCGCTCCATCCGAATTGACTTGCCTTTGTGGTTATTATTAACTTGTTGTTTTACATCTACCGCAAATTTATAGGCACAAAAAAAGCGGAGAGCATTTGCCTATCCGCCAGAGAGGGAGTCCAAGCCCTAAACACACAAACAGGAAACACTCCCCGCATATTGCAAGGAGCATTTATCTGCTTCTCTGTGTGTTTGGAATTTTTGGACTTTTCACTGGCACAGAAATCAGCTAAACGCTTTTTTTTCTTAAAACAAACAATACAGTCGCGCTACGACTGATTGTGCAAAGATAACAATTAATTAAGTTATACAGTCTTTCATCCTATGTTTTTTTCTCTGTGCAGAGTGTTTTTGTTCTATGTTCCATAAAATCGTTTGAAATAGTCTGGTTCCCTTGCTATGACTATATCTCATAAGATTCATATCGTTTATTTTATATATTTTCACTAAACCTCTCGGAGTTATGCGAATTATTGTTATTTTTGCCTCACATAATTTCTAAACAATAATTAAATTATTTATTCGTATGAAAAAGGCCTTGTTATTGTTCGCTCTAGTAGCGATAAGCGTAGTGAGTATCAATGCTCAAGACAACCTGAAATGGGGTGTGATGGCAGGTATGAATGTTAGTAAATACACCATTACAGGTTTTGACAGCAGGATAGGTTTTCACGCAGGAGTTAAAGCAGAAGTGGGATTGTCGCAGGATGCGAATGGTAGTGGTGCCTATATGGATTTCGCTGCATTGTTGACATTGAAAGGTGCTAAAGTTGATGGCGGATCACTTGCAAGCATAACATTTAATCCATACTATCTGGAAGTACCAGTACGTGTAGGATATAAATATGCAGTGAATGATGATTTCTCATTATTTGGTAGTGTAGGTCCTTATATTGCTGTCGGACTGTTTGGAAAAGCAAAAGCGAAAGTGGACGGTGATTATTTTGATTTTGATGAAATAGGAGGCAATTCAGCATCCGAAGATATATTTGGCGACGATGGGCTGAAACGTTTCGATTTCGGTCTTGGACTGAAAGCCGGAGTTGAGTTCAGTAAGAAATATCAGGTTGCCATAAGCTATGATTTCGGACTTGTTGAGGTAATCAAAGAAGTAGGAATGAAGAACAGAAACCTGATGATCTCATTGGGATATATGTTCTAAAACCGATTTTGCAACTTTGTTGCATAAATCATTTGCTACCTTTGCATCAACTAAATGATGAATGTTATGGGACATTGTAGTTGTGGCGCTCACTCATGCGCAACAGAAAAAAAGGTTGATGCAAAGGTTTCGAACTTCCATGAATATGGGAAAGTGATATTCTCTCTCTTGCTGCTGGCAGGTGGAATAATCATGAATGCTCTTGATTTAGCATTCTTCCGTGAAGGATATGTTTCTTTAATATGGTATATCGTAGCCTATCTTCCGGTAGGAATTCCGGTGATGAAAGAAGCCTGGGAAAGCATCAGGGAAAAAGACTATTTCAGTGAGTTTACTCTAATGACTATTGCTACTCTGGGGGCTTTCTATATTGGCGAATATCCGGAAGGAGTAGCCGTGATGTTATTTTATACAGTAGGAGAACTGTTTCAGGATAAAGCTGTAGATAAAGCCAAACGTAATATCGGAGCCTTATTAGACGTAAGACCCGAAAAAGCACTGGTACTTAGAGAGGGTAATCTTGTTACTGAAAGTCCTAAAAAGATAAAAGTCGGTGAAATCATAGAAATAAAGGCAGGTGAACGGGTGCCACTCGATGGAACCATGCAGAATGAGGTTGCCGCTTTTAATACAGCTGCATTAACGGGCGAAAGCGTGCCTCGTAATATTCGGAAAGGGGAGGAAGTGCTTGCCGGAATGATTGTAACCGACAAGGTAATCCGACTTGAAGTGACGAGACCTTTTGACAAGAGCGCACTCGCCCGAATATTGGAACTTGTTCAGAATGCCGCCGAACGCAAAGCCCCGGCAGAATTGTTTATTCGTAAGTTTGCCCGTGTTTACACACCGATTGTTATCATACTGGCCGTATTAATTGTATTGTCTCCATTGGTCTATTCACTTATCAATCCTGCATTTGTATTCACATTTAATGATTGGTTATACAGAGCTTTGGTCTTTTTGGTGATTTCATGTCCATGCGCATTGGTGGTTAGTATTCCATTAGGCTATTTTGGTGGTATCGGAGCGGCATCCCGATTGGGTATTTTATTCAAGGGCGGTAATTATCTGGACGCTATCACTAAGATCAATACGGTGGTATTCGATAAAACAGGAACCCTGACAAAAGGAACCTTTGACGTGCAGGCCTGTAAAAGTGCAGGCGATATTTCGGAAGAAGAATTAGTGAAACTGGTTGCTTCGGTAGAAAGTGATAGCACACATCCGATTGCCAAGGCTGTTGTAAACTACGCAAAAGAACAAAACATAGAACGTGTAGCTGTTATCGGTACGAAAGAATATGCCGGCTTCGGATTGGAAGCAACGGTAGGCGGAATTCCGGTTCTGGTTGGTAATTGCCGGTTACTGTCCAAGTTTGATATATCCTTTCCGCAAGAATTGTTGAAGATAACAGATACCATTGTAGTCTGTGCTGTTGGAAACCGTTATGCCGGTTATCTGTTGTTGGCTGATGCCTTGAAAGAAGACGCAAAGGTAGCTATTGATCGCTTAAAAGCTTTAAATATTGAAAACATACAGATATTATCCGGTGATAAACAGAGTATTGTTACTAACTTTGCGGAGAAGCTCGGCATATCGAAAGCCTATGGCGACTTGCTTCCGGAAGGGAAAATGAAACACGTGGAAGAATTGCGTCAGGATGAGGCAAACCGGATTGCATTTGTCGGCGATGGAATGAATGACGCACCGGTGCTCGCTTTAAGTCACGTCGGTATTGCTATGGGAGGATTGGGCAGTGATGCAGCCATTGAAACAGCCGATGTCGTGATACAGACAGATCAGCCGTCGAAAGTAGCCGAAGCTATCAAAGTTGGAAAGCTGACACGAAGAATCATTTGGCAGAATGTATCACTGGCATTTGGAGTGAAATTGCTTGTGTTGATTTTGGGAGCCGGTGGAATCGCTACTCTTTGGGAAGCTGTCTTCGCAGACGTAGGCGTTGCGTTGCTTGCTATTATGAACGCCGTCAGAATACAGAAAATGATAAAATAGGAGAAAGATGGAAGAAGATATTTATTTGGATAAGCTGGTCAGAAGAGACATTAAGCCAACTGCAATAAGGCTTTTGGTGATAAAAGAGATGATGCAGGCAGAGCGTGCAGTGTCATTGCTTGACCTCGAAACATTGCTCGACACAGTCGATAAATCGACCATATCCCGTACTATTGCTCTCTTCTTGTCTCATCACCTCATACATAGCATAGACGATGGAAGCGGCTCGTTGAAGTATGCCGTTTGCGACAACTCCTGCAATTGTGTGGTACAGGATTTACATTCGCATTTTTATTGTGAGAAATGTCATCGGACATTCTGTCTGGAAGGCACCCATATCCCGGTGATTGATTTGCCTGAAGGATTTACTTTGCATAGCATTAATTATGTCCTTAAAGGGATTTGTCAGGAATGTTCTTCCGTGGGAATGACTTGGCAATGAAATAAAAAAGACCGAAACCCGGAACGATAAAAAGATCGTCAGGTTTCGGCTTTCTGCTTTCGCTAATATTGTTTGATTAGTCAATATTGGGATTCAATGCATGCCAGTCCTTAATGGCTGGGATGATTCCCATTTCAATCACTTCGTCACGAAGTTTACATAAGTGTTCGTAGCTCTTTTCTAATTCTTCCTGTTCGGCAGGAGTTCCGGCTATTTCTTTATAAGTAACGCCGTCTTTAGTAATTGAAGTTTCCATCGCCATCATGATATGGTCGAATTTGCCATTGGAAACATACGTTCCGGCAGGCCAGCGGAATGGCTGTCCGCCCATAGCAGCAGCAATCATTTCGATAGACAGATAAGCCGGGCTTTGGAAAGAAGAACGGCCGCGCAGGTCGATGATATGTTTTCCACCCTGGATGACACGTACTTTCAGTGCTTCCCATTCCGTCAACGGAAGGCGGGTAGTACCGATGAAATCGGTCAGGGGTTCTCCTTTTATTTTGGTGGTAGATGCAAATACAGCCATTTGTTCTCCATGACCGCCATACGTACGACAATTCTGAATGTCGGAAGCGGGGATATGGAAGTATTTCACCAGTTCGTTTTGCAGGCGGGTGCTATCCAGTGCAGCCAATGTAGAAACTTGTGAAGGTTTCAAACCTGCATACAATAAAGTAATCAGACCGGTGATGTCTGCAGGATTAAAGATGACAACGATATGTTTTACGTTCGGGCAATATTGACGAACGTCTTTTCCGAATTGAGCGGCAATCTCTGCATTTCCTTTCAACAGATCTTCGCGGGTCATACCTGCCTTACGGGCTGCTCCACCGGAAGAAACAATATAAGAAGCTCCGGTCAGCGCTTCTTTGATGTCGGAAGTATAGGTAAGGTTGACACCTTCAAAACCGCAATGATACAGTTCTTCAGCTACTCCTTCCAAAGCTGGTGCGAATGGATCATAGAGACAAATATTCGGAGTGAGTTTCATCATCATGGCTGTTTGTGCCATGTTGGAGCCGATCATTCCGGCAGCTCCCACAATCGTAAGTTTCTCGTTGGTTAGAAATTCCATAATTTTATATGTTTAAAAAGGTGAATAATTTACTCTTTCTTTTTGTCGCTACAAAGTTAACATATTAGAACGCAGATTGTTCATTGCAAATAGTTTTGCCCGATAACGAAAAGTTATAGCTGACTGATTGAGGGATCTATTCAAAATAGATTATCTTTGTATCTTATATAATATAATAGATAAGAATATGAGCATCGAATTAGGAAAGTTCAACCAGCTTGAAGTCGTGAAGGAAGTCGATTTCGGCGTATATCTCGATGGTGGGGAAGAAGGTGAGATTTTGTTGCCTACCCGCTATGTGCCCGAGGATTGTAAGATAGGAGATTTTTTGAATGTGTTTCTTTACCTGGATATGGATGAGAGGCTGATTGCTACGACACTGACCCCGTTAGTGCAGGTCGGACAGTTTGCTTGTCTGGAAGTCTCCTGGGTAAATCAATACGGAGCTTTCCTGAACTGGGGATTGATGAAAGACCTGTTTGTGCCGTTCCGTGAGCAGAAGATGAAAATGCAGGTTGGACGGAAATACGTGGTTCATGCACATGTGGATGAAGAGAGTTACCGTATTGTGGCTTCAGCAAAAGTGGAACGTTATCTGTCGAAAGAAAAGCCGGAATATGCTCCGGGAGCAGAGGTGAATATTCTTATCTGGCAGAAGACGGACTTAGGCTTTAAGGCAATTATAGATGATATGTATAGCGGTTTATTGTATGAAAATGAAATATTCTGTCCGTTGGAGACAGGGATGGAAATGAAAGCTTTTGTGAAACAGGTGCGTGAAGATGGTAAGGTCGATTTGATTCTTCAGAAACCCGGTTTTGAAAAGATTGACGATTTTTCGAAAACGCTGCTAGACTATATCAAAGAGCACGGGGGACGAATCAACTTGAATGATAAAAGTCCTGCGGAAGATATCTACGACACGTTTGGTGTCAGCAAGAAAACCTTTAAGAAAGGAGTGGGCGACTTGTATAAGAAACGTCTGATTACCTTGCACGAGGATGGCATTGTTTTGGCGGATTCCTAAACAGAATAGGGATTTCCCTACATACGAATAGAGAGAATCATTGGGGTGGGGAGTTTCCTCACCCTATTTTTGTGGTATCAGATTAAAGATATAAATAATAAAAACGAGATAAGTTATGCGTAAGATTATAATAAGTTTCTGCATCCTGTTCGCTGCCCTTTCCTTACAAGCGCAGTCTGTTAACGGAATCCGTATCGACGGCGGGAATACTCCGATACTTGTTTACTTGGGAGGAAACCAAATCAGTTTGCCTACTACTACCTGCTTTATAGCCAATTTGAATCCCGGACATTATACTGTTGAAGTATATGCCACCCGCTTTACCCGTCCGGGAGAGCGAGTATGGAAAGGAGAAAAATTGTATAAAGACTATGTTTATTTCGATGGTAGGGGAGTGAAAGAGATATGGGTAGACGGACGTGATAACGTGCACCCGGAAAGACCCGACCGCCCCGGACAGGGGGGACATCGTCCGGGACAAGGAGAACACCGCCCAGGATATGGTTACAACAGGGTCATGAACGATCAGCTCTTTCAAACGTTTTATAATGAGATGAAGAAGGAGCCTTTTAAAGATGATCGTATAAAGTTGCTTAATGCTGCATTGGCCGGTTCTGATTTTACATCTGCCCAATGTCTCCAACTGACCAAACTTTATACATTTGACGATGACCGGATGGAAATTATGAAGATAATGTATCCCCGCATTGTAGATAAAGAAGCTTTCTTTACAGTGATTAATACCCTGACATTTACTTCCAGCAAGGACAAGATGAATGATTTTGTGATAGGGTATGGTCGGCGTTGATACTATTAACTGTACGGTTATAGAGATATGTTACGCATGTTTATTGAGGAATATTATCGGAATAATAAATGATAGGAGATTGAATTATGAAACGAATACTTTTTTTACTCTTTGCGGTCGGTCTGACTGCCAATATGACCGTAATGGCTGGAATGAGCACCAGCAAGGTACGTAAGGAGACACGTTTTCTTACCGATAAGATGGCGTATGAATTGAGTTTGAGTACACAGCAATATAATGATGCGTATGAGATTAATTACGACTTTATTTATTCTGTCCGTAATATAATGGATTACGTAGCACGTGGTTACGAATGGGCATTGGATGATTATTATGAAGCTTTGGATATCCGTAACGATGATCTTCGCTGGGTATTGAGTGATGCGCAGTATCGCCGGTTTCTCGGTGCCGAGTATTTCTATCGGCCGATTTATGTAACCGGAGGGAAATGGAGTTTCAGGGTGTACATCAATTACCCGAACCGTAGCTTGTTCTATTTTGGTGTGCCTTATCATTACCGTACTTATTGTGGAGCGCATTATCGTCCACACTTTCACCATACAAGCTACTATCGGGGAAGATATACTAATTTCAACCATTACTCTGCACCGCACCGGGTGAGAGATCAGAGAGTATATCACTCTTATCGTCGTTCGGACTTCGGTTCTGTCCGGTTCCGTCCGAATACTTCTACTCGTCCGCATAATGCACCGACACGTCCGGGTAATTCTTCCCGTCCGGGTTCATCAACAACACGTCCCGGAACGTCTCGTCCAAGTACATCTACTCGTCCTGATACGTCTCGTCCCGGAACGACAACGCGACCTGGTACGTCGACTCGTCCCCGTCCGGAATCAGGAGATAGACCTTCAACTTCTGTCAGACCGTCTACACCGTCCGGAAGTGGGAGACCGAATAAAGAGGTTGTTCCTGATAGAAACGGGAATACAAACAGAGTAGAAGGAGATCGTAATTCCGGTCGCCGTCCGGAAACAAGTTCCGGTTCTTCAAGCTCTAATCGCAGGCCGACAAGCGGAAGTTCGACAAGTAGCGGTTCCAACCGTGAAAGTGGAAAGACAAGTAGCAGCTCAAGGGAAAGTTCAAGTAGGCGAAACGATAGTAGTGGTTCCTATAATAGAAATAACAGTTCTGATAGAAACAATAGTTCTTCCAGTCGTGGTAGCTCCGGTCGTGGCAGTTCTAGTTCCAATCGTGGCAGTTCTAGCTCCAGTCGTAGTAATTCCAGTCGCAGTAGTGAAAATACTACCAGCCGTAGCAGTAGTACTACCTCTAGCCGTAGTAGCGGTAGTTCGAGTTCTACTCGAAGCAGCGGTAGCTCTACCCGGAGCAATGTTTCCAGCGGACAAACAGAAAGACGCTCTTCTTCCGGAAGCACGAGAAGTAATAGTACTCAAAGCTCTTCCCGTTCTTCTGAAAGAAACAGCAGTTCAAGAAGATAACCTATTCCTTTATTATTTATATCAATCTCATTGCTCCTCAGTGGTAGGAGAACTAGACTCCGGTTTTTCACCGGCTAGACTATTCCGGGCGTCGCCCGTAACTTGGATGTCGGGGCGGATACTATCCGCCTCGATTTCACTTATTACTCCTTGCTGTGCAAGACGTTTTGCAATCAGCTTGTAGTAACCTTCCATATTCTCCTTTAATTGTCCGCCTTCTGCAAAAGAACTGCGGAAATGCTTGGGTTTCGGGATAATGGAAGCCAGGAAAATACTTTCTTCCGTGGTCAGTTGCGAAGGGCGTTTCTTGAAATAATAAGCAGACGCTTCCTGAATACCATAAACGAGCGGTCCCCATTCTACAATATTCAGATATACTTCGTACATACGTTCTTTGGAAGTTAGTCTTTCATTCTCTATCAGCCACACAATCAATGCTTCTTCCAGTTTACGCGCAAAGTTCTTGTTACGGTTCAGGAATACATTCTTTACCAGTTGCATGGTGATCGTACTTCCTCCGCGTGCAAAGCGTTTCACTTGCAGGTCGTAAATCAGTGCTTCCCGCAAGGCATCGGGCAGAAAACCGCGATGATAAAAGAATGCTCCATCTTCGCTTTGCATGACAGACATTCTTAGAATGGGGGAAATGCTGTCTAGGGGTGTAAAGTGTCTGCATGAAGGACCGATAGGGAAGGTTCGTACCGGCACTCCATTCTCATAAGCTGTGTAAATGAACTCGTCGGACATTTTGGAGAGTGAAGTAGCTCCATAGCTTATGATATGGAAATCTTTTTCTTTCAATTCAGATTCCAGTTTGAGACTATCCAGTTGCGCAAAATCAATGTCTAACAGAAAATGATAAGCCAGCTCGCCACTTGTCTTGATGCCTTCCAGATTACTGAATAATCCTTTCGGCAGAGAACTGAACAGATCGTCTGCCGGAAACCAGGATTTGTTGACTGCTGCAGTGAAATGCCAGTTTCCCTTCTCCTTCTCGACCCGTAAATAAGGATGAAACTGGAGTTTGTTGAAGTCAACAATGGTGGTACTGTCCAATTCAAATGAGTGTCCGTTTATGTTCATCTCGTAACAGAGTTGTCCGCGATCGAGATGAATGATTTCAGGAGAGAGGGCTTTATGAAATACGTCCAGCCCGTTCACTCTTGCTTTTCCTTTGAGATAGACTTGTTTGGAAGACCCTATTTCTTTCGTCAGGCTATACGATAAAGTGTCAAAGGTTATCTTAGCACCATATCTACGTGTTATATAAGGTATGGAAACTTTTAGAGAATCAGATGAATAAAGCGTTGCTTTTAATGAGTTGTAATGTTGGTGCAGTTCACCATTGGCTATCCAATGCTGTGCTAAACTGTCTTCTTGTATGGTGATGACGGATTGAAAATGATTTTCTTTAATGATAAAAGAAGGAAGAGTGAGAGATACAAAATTATTGTTTTTTCTTTCCGTGATACAGATATTGTTTAGTTGTCCGTTTTCGGGCATAAAACCATAACATAAATTTAATATTTTGTTGATTCGTTCTGCGTAATTTGTTTTGGGGGCCGTTTGTGGCGACGTTCGAGTGAGATATTCTGGTTTCTTTCTAAAAAGAAAATCGTAGTTGGCGATGGAATCCCGCTTTGTGAATGCAAGTGTAATTCCGTCTGCGGCTACATAACGTATTTTTATTTTTCTGCTTAGTAATTTCCAGAAGTTCAGTTTGACACGAGTGGATGTGAGTGTCAGTAATGTGTCTCGTTGTTCGGGTACAACAGAGAGACCTTCGAGGATGATTTCATTCAATCCATTCATTTTCAGATTATCGTAATGAATACGTAGCCCGTGAGTTTGCTCAATATGGGAGGTACGTTTGTCGACTATGCTTCTTAAGAGAGCGTTGCGACTTAAATAAAGACTGATGAGACAGATGAGTAGACCCCCACTGGCTGACAGCAGAAGAATATGTTTCTTACTGTTCTTTTTCATCGTTTGATTTTGATAATTTATCGGATGCAAAGGTAGGCAATATTCTGTTTCGTAGTATATAAACTGTTTTTTTAATTGGTTGTTCGATTCTAAGCGTACAACTGTTCGTTTTCGTACACCACTCTGTTTTGCAATCATTCTGATTATTAGCTTGTTATCTTTTTGGCACGCTCGTTGCATATCTATAGTCGCAAGCGGACAACGAAGAAAAATGAAAAAAGTTCAGAATGTTGCAACCGTTTGAGACACTTGATCCGTCTAATAAACAGAAGAACAAAAAACAGAATGTTGAACAAATAAAAAATATACAATTATGAAAACTACAGTATTATTCAGAATGATCGTTTTAGTTGCTATGGTATTTGCAGGTATCTCTAATGCAACAGTGAAGGCACAAAACAATAACTTCATTACTAATGAAGAAACAGTAGGTGATCTTGTAGTATCGAAGGTGATTTACAGATTAGATGGCTCTCTTTATCGCCACATGAAATATGATTTTACCTATGACGATCAAAAGAGAATGGCTACCAAAGAGGCTTTCAAATGGGACGCTTCCACTGACAAATGGCTGCCGTACTTCAAGATTGAGTATACTTATTCTTCTAATGAAATCACTCTGGTATACGCACGTTGGAATGATTCTCACAGAGCTTACGATGCGGCTGTTGAAAAGAGCGTGTACGAATTGAACGACGCTAATATGCCGGTAGCTTATATGAACTATAAATGGAATGATAAATGGATTGAAGAATCTAGTGTGAACTGGGCTATGAACGTGGCTACTCCGGCAACGAATGAAGCAACTCTGCTGACTGCCAGCAGATAAAAAAAATTAGGAGTTGTGAAACTTCTTCTCTCTCTCTTAATTTAACTGCATTAAAAACGGTGGATTGCCCTATGAGGAAATCCACCGTTCTGTTTATCAGATAAACAGCTTATATTGATTTGTATTACTTTCCGGTGCGGTGCCTATTTAACGAGCGGCAAATATTCTCCATAACCTTCCTCTTTCATTTTCTCTTTCGGGATAAAACGAAGGGAGGCGCTATTGATGCAATAGCGTAATCCGCCTTTCTCTTTCGGACCATCTGTGAATACATGTCCCAGATGCGCATCCCCGGTTTTACTGCGCACTTCCGTACGTATCATGCCATGCGAAGTATCTTTCTTCTCTGCGATGATATCTTTTTGAATCGGCTGGGAAAAGCTAGGCCACCCGCAACCCGAATCGAACTTGTCGGTAGAAACAAACAAAGGCTCTCCGGTGGTAATATCAACATAAATGCCTGGGCGGTGCTCATTCCAGTATTCATTGTGGAAGGCCGGTTCGGTGGCATTCTTCTGGGTTACTGCATATTGTTCCGCCGACAGTTCCTTGCGGAGGGTTGAGTCATCCGGTTTTTGATACACTTTTGTTTTCGGTGCATTGGCTTTGCGTGCCATTTCAAATAAAGCGGGATTGATATGGCAATATCCTCCCGGATTTTTATCCAGATAGTCCTGATGGTAAGTCTCTGCCGGATAGAAATTAGTCAATGGCTTTACTTCTATAGCGATAGGAGTCTTATATTGTGCAGACAATAGTTTAATAGCCTGGTTAATGACAGGAAGATCTTCTTTATTTATATAATAAATTCCGGTTCTATACTGTGTTCCCCGGTCATTACCCTGACGGTTGAGGCTGGTAGGATCAATTGTCTTGAAATACAGATCGAGCAGCAAATTTAAATCTACCGTTTTAGGATCATAAACCACCTTTACTGTTTCCGCAGCATTGGTTTTTCCTGAACAGACCTGTTCATAACTTGGGTTGGCAACATTACTGTTGGCATATCCTACTTGAGTACTTTCTACTCCTCGAATTTGTTTCAGGAAATGTTCTGTTCCCCAGAAGCATCCTCCTGCAAAATAGATTTCTGCTTGATTTTTCATTGGTTTAGCAACTCCTAAAAATGTATTACTAATCACTACGATCACTATGATGATAAAATACTTCATATCCGTTAGTTCTTTCTATAATAACGAATGAACCAACGGATATGTTTGAAGGAACTACTATACTAAACTCAAATATATTTCTTTTTATTCAATGACTTGTCCTTTGTAGAAATCCAGAATTTTAGTCCGGAATAGATAGTCGTATTTAGCTTGCAACTTATCCGAAAGAGCTTTCGTCAGATTAAGTTTGGCTTCATTATATTCTACAAAGGTAGCTTTGCCGTTATTGAATTTCTCACTCATCAGGCGGAAAGACTCCTCGTTGGCTTTCACTGCCACTTCACTGGAGTTGTACTTGCTTTCAGCAGCTAGAGCATTATACCAAGCCTGCTGAATCTCTTTGTAGAGTACTTTCTTTGCGTTATCCAATCTCAAAGATAAGTCTATTTGTTGTAAACGAGCGGTGCGTACTCGGTTTCGTGTAGAAAAACGATTAAAGATCGGAACGCTCAAATTGAATCCTACATACTTATTCAAGTTGTTCTTTATCTGACTGCCGAAGCTGTTTTCTGATCTTCCGCTCACCGTATAATAATTGCTACCCAAACCGGCGCTGAAAGATAATTGTGGATAGAATGCACTTTGAGCAATACGAATGCTATTAAGACTACCTTGTAAACGGTATTCTGCAGCCTTAATACTTGGTTTGTAAGCAAGAGCCTGTGTATATATATCATCCGGTGGGGTGAGAGATTCGAACTCTAGTTCTTCCTTAGGACTTTCGAGCACGAATCCTTCAGGCGTAGGTAATTCCAAAAGTTGGGTGAGGTCTAATAATGATAACTTGTACGTATTGTCTGATTGTACAGCAGTCATTTCGTCCTGTGCGACACGGGCTTGTGCTTCGGCCACTTCAGAAGGAGATGCTTTACCTACTCCGTGGAGCCCTTGGATGCGCTTTAGCTGGTCTTTGCTTAAATCTACCTGATTATGAGCAACCTTACTTAATTCTTGGTTGAATAAAACCTGCAAATAAGCGGAAGTGACATTGATTGCAATGTCTTCTTTGGCTTTATTCAAATCTTCTATAGCGGCTTTTAAATCCAACTTGGCAAGTGAATATTGGTTGGATAACTGTAAACCGGTAAATATAGGTACATTGGTTCCCAAGCTGAAGCTGGTATTGGCACTGTTAATGTCACTATACGAGTTATCTATCGGAGAAGCGGTACGTCCCCAACTCCAGTTTTGGCTGGCGCTACCGCTCAAATTCGGAAGACGTGTCCATTTGCTAGTGTTTACACTCACTTTATTAGCTTCAACACTGTTGGCCGATTGACGAATTTCTATATTATGCTCGATAGCATAGTCGATACATTGCCGCAATGTCCATGCTTGCGGAGAGTTGTTCTGCGCTTGGATAGAAGTGATTCCGATCCCGGCAAGCAGAAGGGCTGATATGGTTTTACGAATTATTTTCATTGAATTCAATTATTTGTCTTTTTTCTCTGCACCCCGTACTTTGTCCTGTGCAGTTATTCCTTTCTTGATTTCTATCTTGATTCCATCACTCATTCCGGCAGTCACCTGCGTACGCTGGAACTTTTGTTCAGGCACTGAATCTGTCATGATGTACACAAATGTAGAGTCGCCATTAAACTCAATAGTGCTTTCGGGCACTGCCAATACTTGATTTGCCCTTTGCAACACGATTTCCGCATTAGCCGAATATCCGGAACGAATCTGAACGGAATCCGGAATGGTAATTGCAGCCTTGATTTCAAATTGGTTGGCACCATTGGTTTCTACCCCTTTCGGAGAGATATATTCCAGAATGGCGTTGAAAGTCAGATTCTGCAAAGCTCCGATTGTCAGTTTGATCGGCATCTGTTCATGGATACGTCCCACTTCCGTTTCATCAATATTACCACGGAAAATCATGTCGTTCATATTGGCTACCGTAGCAATCGTGGTTCCATCATTGAACGTGTTACTCATAATCACAGAGTTACCGGCTTTTACAGGTACATCCAAAATCAATCCGTCAATGGTAGAACGAATCATCGTACTACTGAACGATGCACTGTTTTTGGTAATCCCTTCTTTTACGATTTCCAGATTATCTTTAGCCGTCTGTCTCTCTTCACGAGCTTGCTTCAAGGCTACTTCACTTTTCTCATATTCTTCCCGGCTAATCAGCTGATCTTCGTACAACTTCTTTACACGGGCAAAATCCGTTTCTGCCTGTGTTGCATTAATCTCTGCCAGGCGCACACGACTTTCCGCAGAATTCAGTTGACCGAGTTCAGGGATTACTTTTACTTTGGCGATAACTTCCCCTTTCTTCACAGCTTGTCCGGCTTCTTTGTACACTTCGTCGATAATACCCGAAATCTGCGGTTTGATTAAAATTTCGTCTCTCGGTTCCACCTTTCCGGTAGCTACTGTAGTCTTTTGGAGATCAGTGACTTCCGGTTTTACTATTTCGTAAGTGATTACCTTGGGTTTAGACTTCTGATAAAGGAATACGAATGTTCCGACAAGAATGATAGCAATGACTACCAATAATGTGATTTTCAGATACTTTTTCATGACTTTATTTATATTTTTATTGTTTACGATTAATAATTGAAATCCCTCACACCTCTTTATTCGTCGCGGATAGCTTCAATCGGTTTGATAGCCATAGCCCGATAAGCAGGTGCCAGACCTGCCAACATTCCCAGTGCGATCAGAAGAGCACAAGTGCCGATTGCCAGTCCGAAGGTAACCTGAAAACGGACGTCTCCTCCGTCGGCGTTTGCTCCCATCTCTACCAATTGCAACACCATGACGGCAAAAGAGATTCCACACATTCCTGCAATGGTAGTAAGCACCATACTTTCCGATAGAATCTGTTGCAGAATATCTTTGGGGCGTGCGCCGATTGCCCGGCGGATACCAATTTCGGTGGTACGTTCTTTCACGGTTACCATCATAATATTAGATACGCCGATGGCACCTGCCAACAGAGTCCCCAATCCTACCATCCAAACCAGTATGTTGATGCCGGTAAACAGATTGTCTACCATCGAGAACATTGCTTCCGCATTCAGGTACATAAGTGCCTGTTTGTCGTTAGGCGCGATATAATGCGCAGCTTTAATAATCTGCTCCATTTCCGGTTGTACGTCGGACACTTTGATTCCATGCTTCACGGTGAAGCAGATGACGTCGATCCGTCCCCCTAAGTTATACGTTTGCTGCATTGTGGTGAAAGGCAGGGTGACAGCTTCCGAAGCCCGTCCCTGTATGTTCATATCCCCTTCGGAGGAAGACATGCCGATCACCTGATAATAAATTCCGTCCACACGTATGTATTTTCCACAAGGGTCTTCTCCCGGTTTGAACAGGCTTTCATAGATACGCTTTCCGATAACACACACTTTACGCGCTTCCTGTATATCCACTTCGTTGATAAACCTGCCGTAGGCCATTTCTTGTGATTCGATGTGGAGATAGTCCGGATATAATCCTTTCACGCTGCAATCGTATTTCTTATCTTCGTATACAGCTTTGGAACCCCAACGGGCAATGGAAGGAGTAATGACCTCCACATCTTTGACTTGCGAACGGAGGCGCTCGATGTCGATAGCTTCCAGATTCCACCACCTGCCTTTGCGGAAACCTTTGTAAGCTTCGCCCGTTTTCTGTGCGGCAAGGAAGCCGGAGTTGGTTGCGAATCCTTCAAAGTTCTTTTTCATCATGCCTTCCAGTCCTTGTCCGCCGCCGATCAGGGCGACGAGCATAAAGATGCCCCAGAAAACACCGAATGCAGTCAGCAGGCTTCTCGTTTTATTTCTTGTAATGGTAATGAGGATTTCCTCACAGGTATCCATGTCTATTCTCATAGTCTTAATCTGCTCTAAGTGCTTCGATTGGTCGGATGCTGACTGCTTTTCGGGCAGGAAATAATCCGGCTAACGTACCAGCTATTATTAATGTGAGTGTAGCCTGTATGGCGATTCTTATATCTACTGTCGGATTCAGGAAAACAGTTTCCGTCCACATTCCGGTATCCATTGTCTGATTGCCAAAGGCGTTATTCATCCATTCGGTCACTCCGATGCCCGCCACCATACCTATATATCCGAATATCGTGGTAATGGTGACACTCTCTACGATAATCAGCCAGAGAATAGAAAGCGGCTTGGCACCCAGAGCTTTGCGAATACCGAATTCACGGGTACGTTCTTTTACAGTAATCAGCATAATGTTGGACACTCCTACAATCCCGCTTAACAGCGTGAAGATACCGATCACCCAGATGGCGATGCGTAGCATATTCGAGCCTTGCTGCTGTTGCAAGTAGTTGGTAAACCGGTTCCAAATCCAGATAGCACTATGGTCTGTCGGGTCAAAGCGATGATTAGCCCCCAGTACCTTGCGGTAATGAGCTTCAAATGCTTCATTCGCTTCTATCGTTTCCAGGTTTTTGGTAGTCATGACAAGGTTATTCAACTTGTCTCCTTTGTTGTAAATCGTTTGCAGGGTGGTGAAGGGGATATAAGCGTCGCTGTCTCCGTTGTCTCCTTTATCATTATACAGCCCTACTACCTGATAAACCACATTGCCGGCATTGACAAACTGCCCGATAGGCTCGGTATGCGTTTTATCGAAAAGAATCTCTGCTGTCTTTTTATGGAGCACAATTACTTTCCGGCGCTCTTTAATATCAATTTCATTGATGAAACGTCCTTTGAAGAGTTTCACCACTTCTACTTCCGTATGGTTGGGATATACGCCGGAAAGATTCAAACTGACGTATTCTTGTCCGAAACTTAAGTTAATACCTCCTTGCCACACGGTTGCCCCGGCTTTAATGACATGGTCCGGAAAATAATGGTCGGTAGCATCTACGTCTTTATTATCCAGTTGCACTCGTCTTCCTTCTTTCAGTCCATCGTATGATTTGCTGGTCCATCCCGGAAAAATCTTGATGGAGTTCATGGCACGTTCGGAAGCCGATTGCTCGAATGCATGGATCAATCCATTGCCTGCGCCTAACAGGACGATCAGCATAAAGATACCCCATGCCACAGCAAATCCTGTGAGAAAAGTCCTTAGCTTGTTACGCTTGATGGTACTGTATATTTCTTGCCAAATATCAATCATTTTTTTAAGTATTAGGTGATAAGTAAGTATTAGGTATTAAGTATTAAGCTGCGCTGCGACCGCATGGAATTAATACTTATTACTTAATACTTATTTCATGAAACCGTCTTTGCCGAACGGAGAGGCATCGTGGTCGATATTATCTTCAATGCGTTCGATAACCCCGTCCTTGATGTGTATAATCTTGTCTGTTTGGTTGGCAACTCCGCTTTCGTGGGTGACAACTACAATCGTCATTCCCAGCTTATGAAGATCTTTCAGAATTTGCATCACTTCCACGGAAGTTTTACTGTCCAAAGCTCCCGTAGGCTCATCTGCCAGAATGATTTGCGGTTGGGTGATTAAAGCCCGTGCGATTGCCACACGTTGTTTCTGACCGCCACTCATTTCGTTGGGCATGTGATGTGCCCAGTCTTTTAAACCCAGACGGTCGAGATATTCCAAGGCAAGTGCATTTCGCTTCTTGCGGCTTATCCCTTGATAAAATAAAGGAAGTGCTACATTCTCTACGGCATCTTTAAAGGAAATCAGGTTGAATGACTGGAAGATAAATCCGATCATGCGGTTTCGGTATTCGGCAGCTTTGGTTTCGCTTAAGTTCTTGATGAGTACGTTATTCAGATAATACTCTCCGGTGTCGTAGTTGTCGAGAATTCCCAATATATTGAGTAAAGTTGATTTCCCAGACCCGGATGCTCCCATGATGGAAACAAATTCTCCCTGTTCGATATTGAGATTGATACCTTTAAGTACATGGAGAGGCGCTCCGTTGTTGTAGGTCTTGTTGACGTTTGTTAGTTGTATCACAATTTTCTTTATTTAGATTCTGTTTTCTAATAATTTTCTACTATTAGACGGCTGCAAGATACGAAAAGTTGCAAAGAGGTTGAACTTTTTTTGAAAAACATTTTGTAGACTCAATCTTCTTTACGTAATTTGTGTGCAGTAAACTTAATGATTAACTAACCCTTTTAAATAAAAGTATCATGAATTCAAACATGGAAAAGCCCTACGTAGTAGGTATTGACATAGGCGGAACGAATACCGTCTTTGGAATTGTAGACGCACGCGGAACTATTATTGCCAGCAGTTCAATCAAAACATCTGGTTATCCTACAGTAGAAGAATACGCTGATGAAGTGTGTAAAAGCCTGCTTCCATTGATTATTGCTAATGGTGGCGTTGATAAAATCAGAGGTATCGGTATCGGTGCTCCGAATGGTAACTATTACACGGGAACGATTGAATTTGCTCCAAACTTGCCTTGGAAAGGAATTCTTCCGTTGGCTGCCATGTTTGAAGAAAGACTGGGTATCCCCACTGCTTTGACAAACGATGCAAATGCTGCTGCTATCGGTGAAATGACTTATGGCGCTGCCCGTGGTATGAAAGACTTTATCATGATTACACTGGGTACCGGTGTGGGTAGTGGTATTGTTATCAACGGCCAGATGGTATATGGACATGACGGTTTTGCAGGCGAATTAGGACACGTGATCGCTCGTCGCGATGGTCGTCTTTGCGGTTGTGGACGTAAGGGATGTCTGGAAACTTACTGTTCGGCTACCGGTGTAGCTCGCACAGCTCGCGAATTCCTTGCCGCTCGTACGGATGCCAGCTTGCTTCGTAACATTCCTGCAGAAAACATTACTTCAAAAGATGTATATGACGCAGCTGTACAAGGAGATAAATTGGCACAGGAGATCTTCGAATTTACAGGTAATATCTTGGGTGAAGCTTTGGCGGATGCTATTGCATTCTCCAGCCCTGAAGCCATTGTATTGTTCGGTGGCTTGGCTAAGTCCGGTGACTATATCATGAAACCGATTCAGAAGGCCATTGATGATAATATCCTGAATATCTATAAAGGTAAGACGAAATTGCTCGTTTCCGAATTGAAGGATTCTGATGCTGCTGTACTGGGTGCCAGTGCATTGGCTTGGGAACTGAAAGATTTGAAAGAATAATATATCATTATTATAATAAAGGTGATGAAGCCTCGGGAGTCTATGACTTTCGGGGCTTTGTTTTATTATTCCTTTCCGCCATCTACAAGGCATCTACAGCCTATTCAGAAAAGGGTTTATTCTCACTAGTATGAGAAATAATACTCATACTAATGGGAATATATTCTCATAGGTATGAGTATTTTTTCTCACAGGTGTGAGTATAGTTGAGAAAATGTACTTCCCAGATAATAGCTTTGCGAGAATGGTAGCAATAAAAAAGGGAACTTCATTCATTATGAAGTTCCCTTTTTTATTTCGAATCGAAAAGTTCGGCTTAGCCGTTAGCTCTTTTTTCTTTGATTCTAGCTTTCTTACCAGTAAGAGCGCGCAGGTAGTACAATTTAGCGCGACGAACTTTACCTACCTTGTTCACTTCGATGCTGTCGATAGCCGGTGATTCGATTGGGAAAATTCTTTCTACGCCTATAGTTCCTGACATTTTACGTACAGTAAAACGTTTCTTGTCTCCGTGACCGGCGATTTTGATAACAACACCACGGTACAACTGTACACGTTCTTTGTTACCCTCGATAATACGATATGCCACTGTTACAGTGTCTCCTGCTTTGAAGCTCGGGTGCTGTTTTCCGGTAGCAAATGCTTCTTCTGCAATTTTAATTAAATCCATTGTTGTTATTATTAAATTGTTTCATCGTTACAACGCAACATACCAAGTATCTCTTCTCTTGACAGCGATTGCGCGAAAGCGGTGCAAAGTAACGAATTATTTGCCAGATAGCCAAATGTTTTTGTATATTTGTAGCATATCTAAAAATAGCGAACATGAAACAGACTTATGTAAAGTATCTGATGGTGGCAGCGTTTGCAGGAGGTTTCCTGTTTACTTCCTGCCGGACCGCACGCGAGACTACGGCACAGTACGAAGTAACCAAAGTAGAGGGTAGCATGATAACGATTGATTCTGTTTGGGACACCACCCCCAACGTGAAAGCTACCGAAATCTTAAAGCCTTATAAGGAAAAGGTGGATGCGATGATGTATGAAGTCATCGGTACCAGTGCGATGAAGATGGATAAAGGAGCTCCTGAAAGCTTGCTATCCGACCTTGTCGCGGGTGTTCTACAGCAAGCGGCAACCCAGGTATTGGGGAAACCGGCCGATATGGGATTGGTAAATATGGGCGGCTTGCGTAATATCTTGCCCGAAGGAGATATCACGGTAGGAGATGTTTTTGAAATTCTTCCTTTCGAGAATTCCCTTTGTGTATTGACTATGAAAGGGACAGACTTGAGACGGCTTTGTGAAGCAATAGCGTCTCTGCATGGCGAAGGAGTGAGCGGTATCCGCCTCGAAATCACAAAAGACGGAAAGCTGCTGAACGCATTTATTGCCGGAAAACCGTTAAAAGATGACCAGCTTTACACAGTGGCTACTATCGACTATCTGGCAGACGGAAACGGACGAATGGATGCTTTCCTGCAGGCAGAAAAGAGAGTATGCCCCGAAGATGCTACCTTACGCGGACTGTTTCTTGATTATGTACGCAAACAAACAGCCGAAGGCAAAGTGATTACCTCCAAACTGGACGGACGTATTACGATAAAATAAAAAAGGAGAATCTAAAAATATTGAATATGAAAAGATTTCAGATATTATTCCTGCTATGTCTTGCATTGAGTTTCACTTTTTCAATCTTTGCGCAGGATACCAAAGAAGTGATCATTTTACAAACAAGCGATGTGCATAGCCGTATCGAACCTATCAATCAGAAGGGCGACAAATATTATAACAAAGGTGGTTTTGTCCGCCGGGCTGCTTTTCTCGAACAGTTCCGCAAAGATCATAAGAATGTATTGCTTTTCGATTGCGGAGATATTTCCCAGGGGACACCTTATTATAATATGTTCCGTGGAGAAGTAGAAATTAAACTGATGAATGAAATGGGCTATGATGCAATGACAATCGGTAACCATGAGTTTGATTTCGATGTGGATAATATGGCCCGTATTTTTAAAATGGCTGATTTCCCGGTCGTTTGTGCCAACTATAATCTGGATGCTACGGTGTTAAAAGATATAGTCAAGCCCTACGTCGTTCTGGAGAAATATGGTTTGAGAATTGGCGTGTTCGGTCTCGGAACCCAGCCGGAAGGAATGATTCAGGCCAATAAATGCGAAGGAGTCGTTTATGAAGATCCTATCCGTGTATCCAACGAGATAGCTACTTTGTTGAAAGAAGAAGAAGGTTGTGATCTGGTTGTATGCCTGTCTCATCTGGGCATCCAGATGGATGAACATCTGGTTGCCGGAACACACAATATCGACGTGATTCTGGGTGGACACTCCCATACATTTATGGAAGGCCCCAAAACATACTTGAATATGGACGGAAAAGAGGTGCCTGTCATGCACACAGGAAAAAATGGTGTTCGTGTAGGCCGTCTTGATTTGACATTGAAACATAAATGAAGATAATTCCCTTAATAGTAACGCTTTTATTCCTTATCGCGGTCGGCACAGTTTCGAGTCCGGCGCAAAATGCTACCACCGTTGAACCTCTACTGGTATATAAAGCCCTTCAGGACAAGGACTGCCGGCACTGGGTTGATTCGGTGATGGATAAACTTTCCTTTAAAGAAAAGGTAGGTCAGTTATTCATCTATACCATTGCTCCGGTAGACACCAAACGAAATCTGGAACTGCTGCGCGAAGTCATTGACACTTATAAGGTAGGCGGCCTTCTCTTTTCCGGCGGGAAGATGCAAAACCAGGTCGAACTGACGAACCGGGCGCAGCGACAAGCCAAAGTTCCTTTGATGATTACCTTTGATGGAGAATGGGGATTGTCTATGCGCTTGCGCGGTACGCCTGTCTTCCCGCGAAATATGGTGCTGGGATGTATCCGCGACAACCGGCTGCTTTATGAGTACGGACGTGAAGTTGCCCGCCAATGCCGGCAGATTGGAGTGCAAGTAAACTTTGCTCCCGTGGCGGACGTGAATATAAACCCTAAAAATCCTGTCATCAATACCCGTTCTTTTGGCGAAGATCCGATCCAAGTGGCCGATAAGGTAATCGCTTATGCTTCCGGTTTGGAAGGTGGAGGGGTGTTATCTGTGTGCAAACACTTTCCCGGACACGGGGACACCGATGTCGATTCGCATAAAGCGCTTCCGGTACTTCCTTTCACTCGCGAGCGTCTGGATAGTGTGGAGCTTTATCCTTTTAAAGAGGCCATCCGTGCCGGACTGGGCGGTATGATGGTGGGGCATCTGCAAGTTCCGGTGATTGAACCTATTGGCGGACTTCCGTCTTCCTTGTCCCGCAATGTCGTGTATGATTTGCTGACCGATGAACTGGCGTTCAAAGGGCTGATATTTACCGACGCGCTTGCCATGAAAGGTGTGGCAGGAAATGGAAATGTCAGTTTGCAGGCTTTGAAAGCAGGTAATGACATGGTACTGTCTCCCCGTAACCTGAAGGAAGAGATACCGGCCGTACTGGCAGCTGTTGAAAAAGGGGAACTAAGCCGTGAAGAGATTGAAAACAAATGCCGCAAAGTCTTGACTTATAAATATGTGTTGGGACTTAAGAAGAAATCGTATGTACAATTATCCGGTTTGGAACAACGCATTAACAGTCCGCAGACACGTGACCTGGTTCGTCGGTTGAATTTAGCGGCAATAACCGTTTTGAGCAATAAGAATCATATCCTTCCTCTACATACAGACAAGGAACAAAAGATTGCACTGCTCGAAGTGGGAAATCCCGGAAAAACTGATGTATTGGCCAAACAACTTTCCCGTTATACCTCTTTAGCTCGCTTTTGCCTTCGCGCTAATCAGACAGAAGAGGAAAATCAACGGTTGCGTGATTCTCTGTCTACCTATAAACGAATCATTGTAGCCATTAGCGAACAGCGGCTGGCTTCTTATCAGCCTTTCTTTGCGAAGTTTGCTCCTCAAAGTCCGGCTATTTATCTGTTCTTCACTCCTGGGAAGATGATGTTACAGATTCAGCGGGCCGTGGCTCATGCTTCGGCAGTCGTGTTGGGACATAGTTATAATGTAGACGTGCAACGTCAGGTCGCAGATGTGTTATTTGCCAAGGCATCCGCAGACGGACAGTTGTCGGCAAGCTTGGGAGAACTGTTTCCAACGGGAGCAGGAGTGACCATTACCCCCAAGACGCCATTGCATTTTGTGCCGGAAGAATATGGGCTTTCTTCCACTCATCTGAAACGCATCGATTCTATCGCATTAGACGGTATTCGTCAGGGAGCTTATCCCGGTTGCCAGGTGGTAGTGTTGAAAAACGGGCATATCATGTTCGACAAATCTTTCGGCACTTATGCGGGTAAAGGAAGTCCGCGTGTCGAATCTACCAGTATCTACGATTTGGCTTCCCTATCAAAGACGACGGGCACTTTGCTTGCCATCATGAAACTCTACGATAAGGGACGTTTCAATCTGACAGATAAGATTTCGGATCATTTACCGTTTTTGCAACGTACTGATAAGAAAGATATAACGATTCAGGAAATCCTGTATCATCAGTCCGGTTTACCTTCCTGGATTCCTTTCTACCAAGAAGCTATTGATAAAGATAGTTATGACGGAAGATTGTTCAGCGCACGCAAAGACGCGCATCATCCGTTACAGTTGGGAACAACTTCATGGGCGAATCCGAAGTTCAATTTCA
Organism: Bacteroides xylanisolvens; assembly: GCF_018289135.1. Classification (NCBI taxonomy): domain Bacteria; kingdom Pseudomonadati; phylum Bacteroidota; class Bacteroidia; order Bacteroidales; family Bacteroidaceae; genus Bacteroides; species Bacteroides xylanisolvens. The sequence continues at coordinate 3,696,510 of NZ_CP072216.1, read as the reverse complement.
AAAGTGAATACGTCTCTCCCGTCAAGACTGGTGATTACACTGTTCAAATCTGCGATAGTTTGTGGCTAAACCGTTCCTTCCGGAAGGTGATGGAAGAGAAAATAATGGAAGCTCCGTTAAAGCAGAAACGCTATGTATATAGTGATGTCGGATTTATTCTGTTGGGTATGTTGGTAGAACAACTGGCCGGTATGCCTATGGAAGCCTATCTGCAACGTGAGTTTTACGAACCGATGGGGTTGGAGCATACAGGCTACTTGCCTTTACGCCGTTTTGCCAAATCGGAAATTGTCCCTTCCAACAAAGACCGTTTCTTGCGTAAAGAGACTTTGCAGGGATTTGTGCATGATGAGGCTTCCGCTTTCTTTGGCGGATTGGCCGGAAATGCCGGACTTTTCTCTACTGCCCGTGATGTAGCCCGCGTTTATCAGATGTTGCTGAATGGAGGAGAAATAGATGGTCAACGCTATCTAAGCAAAGAAACCTGCCAGTTGTTTACTACGGAAACTTCAAAGATCAGCCGGCGTGGCTTGGGCTTTGACAAACCGGATGCTGATGATCCGAAGAAAGGAAATTGTGCTCCTGCCGCACCTGCCGGAGTGTACGGTCATACCGGCTTTACCGGTACATGTGCATGGGTAGATCCGGTCAATGAACTGGTTTATGTATTCCTTAGCAACCGGATTTATCCGGATGTAACAAATCGCAAACTGAACCAACTGCACATTCGTGAGCGAATACAGGGGGCGATTTACGATGCGATGAAGAAAAAATAAAAAAAGAAAGGTAAAAGGTGCCTATATTAAAAGCTACCTTTTACCTTTTTTATTATTAACGTAATATTCTGATAGTTGTCAGCCAGTCTTAGAAGGATACACCCAGGCGGAAGCCGAAGTTGCTCAATCCATCTACACTGTAATGCAGTACGTCAGCCTTGTTGGTACCATAGCTGTAGTACAAAGCAAAGTGCAAACCCGGTCCGTAAACCCATGGGAATACATTGATACCTACTTCAGGAGAAGCATAGAATCCCCAACTGTTTTCTCTTGCTTCCAGCATGCTGAAATTAGAGCGGATTTTAGCATATTCAGCACCTAATTTAGCACTGACGTATGGTTGAAAGGCTCCACCGCGATTCCACTGGTAACGTGCAGCAGCACCGAAAGGCAATTGGAAAATGGTATGTTGCTGATCGGTAGTCACTTCACCGGCGCCCATCTGGAAGGTTTCGCGACCTACATATTCGTGGTTGCTGTGATAGTTGAGGAAAAGACCCAAACCGATGTTAGGAGTCACGAAATAACCACCTTCGAAGTTCATACCCCAACCGCTTGCTTTATCAGCAAAATTGTTACTTAGCGGAGCGTTGAACTGCCAGTCGATATTTGCATATCCATTGTCCGATAGCTGTGCCTTAGCCGGCATGGCGAAGGCGATGGCAATAGCCGCCAAGGCTACTACCTTGAAGTATATATTTTTTCTTGTTTTCATAACAGTTGTAGTTGTTTATTTGTTAGTAAGATAAGGTGACTGTGTAAATGACTGGTTGACAGCTTCTACTGCAAGAGTACGGTTGATAGCTTTGGAACCAGTTTCAAATCCGGTCAGATAACTTGTCCATACAACAGGCAGTTTTTTACTGTCTCCCTGTTCGGCTTTCAAGTTCACCATTTCTGTCAGGAAGGAGTTGGTGCTATAACTATAAGTTACTGCATACGGGTAGTACCATCCACCACCCCAGTTGCCACCCCAGTAGCCAGGGCCCCAATATCCGGGATAACCCCACCACCATTCAGGTTGTGTGTAGCTGGTGAAATAATAAGTACTTGCGATGTAGCTTACCTGGATACCAAGATCTGCGCTTTCCTGGTCAGCTGCTGCTTCGTAACCTCTAGCTTCCATATTGTCTGTATAAGCTGCCAGAATTTGTTCTGCGCCTTCACCTTCGAGATATTCCGGTTCTTTACTATCACTGATGACCAGAATCTGTGGTGCCAGATAGAATGTAGGAACTTTGAAATCGGCTTTCTTGTCGTAGTTAGTGTATACCAGATAATTGTCATCCAGTTTACCCATGTCCGGGTCTTTTTCACATGAAGCGAGTGCAAAGACCGCCAATAAAATAGGAATTAATTTCTTCATATCTTTTATAATGTTTAGGTTATATAAAAATCACGCCCAGGTACCTTGGGCTTTTGATACAAACAACAAGAAAGGTGGAAAAAGGTTCGCGTGGAAATTTCTTTTGCCGGAAAATTAACATATTTCTTTGGCCCGGCGGAAAGAAAAACGGTGAGCGCTCTGCCCTATTATCAGGGAGTTTGCTCACCGTTTATTATTTACAGATATTTATTTGAAAAATCCGTTTATTAAAACAGAGGTTTTAGTAGATCTGGTATTTCTACCTTATCAAGTTCTAGTTCAGTTACCCGTTGTTTACCCAATTGAGTCAGATGGAAATACATCTGTCTCCGGTCTTCACTTCCGAGTGATCGGACGATTAGTCCTTTTTCTTCCAGTATCCGCAGCATTTTGGATGTGTGTGAGGGGCTTAGTTCGGTTTGTTTAGACAGATTGGTAGCCGTCACTTTGTCCGAAGCCTCTTTAAGGGCACACAATATCATTGCTTCATTAAGCGTTATCTGGTACATTTTTTCAAATGCTGTTTCAAAGTTTCCCATTGCTTTGAATACGTCACGCATTGCACATATTGTTTTCATACCTTATTTAAATATTTCATTTGTTCATTTTTTAAATAAATAGATTAACGTTTGCGTTATCCGCCCGTTCCATATACGTTGCTACGCCGCCAATGGTCACCTCGTCCAGGAGTTCTTCTTGTTTGACTCCCATCACGTCCATTGACATCTGGCAAGCAATAAATTCCACACCGTTTTCCAGCGCTTGCTGGCGCAGGGATTCCAGTGAATCAATCCCTTTTTTGTTCATGATATACCGCATCATTTTTCCGCCTATTCCGCCCATACTCATCTTAGAAAGTTTCAGCTTTTTGGAGCTGGAAGGCAGCATCATGCCAAACATTTTTCCGAAAATATCCTTTTCGGTTTCTGGTTTGTGCAACTTCTTGATGACGTTCAGTCCCCAGAACGTAAAGAAGATGGTGACTTTTTGTCCCGTAGCTGCTGCGCCGTTTGCTAGTACAAAAGTGGCCAAAGCTTTATCCAAATCATCACTAAACATGATAAAGGTTTTTCCTTTGCCCTCACATGAAGTAACAATATTGCACGATTTTGGTTCTCCTTTTTCTATGACAACAACAGATTTTCCTCCGGAGCTGTCTTTCGAAATCAGTTGATTGCCCGTTGAACTGCACCATGCGGCAGCGTCACGCGGAAATCCCGGATCGGTTGAGGTGATTTCCACCCGTTCACCTGATGCCAGTGTATCCATTGTTTTCTTCATTTTCAAAATCGGGCCGGGACATTGTAACCCGCAGGCGTCTACCCGAACTGTTTTAGCGGGGTTTGCAAGGGCATCGGCGGTGACGGCAGCCGTGGCAGTAACCGTGGTATCCGAAACCTTAGCAACCGCAGGTTGCCCAACTTGGGGACTACCTCCCTGTTGTTTGGGTGATTCGTCTATTTCATTTCCATTTTCTTCGCGTATGATAATCGGAGCAGTGGCAGCCCGATAAGTCTTCAGTCCTCCCGAGAGATTACGCACCTTGTCAAATCCATGTTGAGTCAATATCCGGTAGGCAAGATAGCCCCGTAGTCCGACAGCGCAGAAGGTATAAATCATTTTATCTTTCGGCAGTTCGGCCAGCCGGTCACGAAGCTCATCCAGCGGAATATTCACGGCACCCGGTAGGCTGCCTAAAGAATATTCGTCCGGGGTGCGGACATCCAGGAGGAACTTATTTTCCATTTCAATGTCCCGCAACTCTCTCCAATATACCGGATTGGTTTTGCCGGTAATGATGTCTTCCGCTACATATCCTGCCAGTGCTACCGGATCTTTGGCCGAAGAGAACGGAGGAGCATACGCTTGTTCCACTTTCATCAGGTCGTAGATCGTTCCCTCGTGTTTGATGACAAGCGCGAGTTCGTCAATCCGTTTGTCCACTCCGTCGTAACCGACGATTTGCCCGCCGTACAATCTTCCCGTCTTTTTGTCGAAAGTGATTTTGATACTCATCGGCATGGCATCCGGATAGTAGCCGGCATGAGAGGCGGGATGGATGGTAGATGACATATAATCTATCTCTTCCTGGCGCAGGCGCTTGCCGGGTAAACCGGTTGAAGCAACGGTCATGTCGAAAACTTTTGCGATTGAAGTGCCGATAGAACCTTCGTAAGGTATTTTTGCCCCGAGAACGTTGTCTGCAACGATGCGTCCCTGACGGTTGGCAGGTCCGGCAAGATAGTTGAGCCAGGGTTTTCCAGTGATCGGATGGCGGAACTCGATTGCGTCACCGATGGCATAAATCGATTCATCAGACGTTTGCAGGTAATCATTCACGGCAATACCTCCTGCGGGGCCGATAGTCAGTTCGGCAGCTCGTGCCAGACTGGTTTCCGGGCGTACTCCGATCGACAGGATAACGATATCGGCAGAAATGGACTGACCATTTTTGAACGTTACTTTCAACCCTTTTCCCTCCCGGCTAAAAGAGGCGACAGCTTGTTCCAGATAAAGATTGACTCCTTTATCCATCAAGTGCTGGTGGACGAGCGATGCCATCGAGAAGTCGATAGGAGCCATCACTTGATTGCCCATTTCCACAATCGACACTTTCGCTCCCTGTGTATGTAAGTTTTCCGCCATTTCCAGACCGATAAATCCGGCTCCTACGATAACGGCTTTTCGCGGAGCGTGGCTCTTGATATATTCTTTGATCCGATCCGTGTCGGTGACATTCCTTAACGTGAAGATTCCGTTAAGGTCGATTCTCGGAAGAGGAGGACGCACCGGGGAAGCTCCGGTGGAGATGACTAATTTATCGTAGCTCTCCTCATAAGTGTCTTCACTGCTTTGCCGGATGGTCACTGTCTTTCTTTTCCGGTCAATAAAAATCGCTTCGTTTTCTGTACGTACATCTACACGGAAGCGTGTAGAGAAGGCTTCGGGCGTTTGCACGAACAATTTATCCCGTTCCTCTATCACTCCTCCTATATAATAAGGAAGGCCGCAATTGGCGTATGATATATACTTTCCTTTTTCCAAAAGGATAATTTCTGCTGTTTCATCTACTCGTCTGATTCGGGCAGCAGTGGTGGCTCCTCCTGCAACTCCCCCAATAATAATTATTTTCATCTGTTTATAGTGTAAATAGTTTCCTGTGGAAATAACAAACAGGGTCGAAGAAATGTTCATGGATTCAGATAAAAAAACTATATTTGCGCACCCTGTTTTTCATTCTTCTATATTAATGTAGACAATTTGTATGAATAAAATTCTTATTATTGACGATGAAGTCCAGATTCGCAGCCTTTTAGCTCGTATGCTGGAACTTGAGGGCTATGAAGTGTGTCAGGCAGGTGATTGCAAAACTGCCATCAAACAACTGGAAATTCAATCGCCCGACGTAGCTTTATGTGATGTTTTTCTTCCTGATGGAAACGGAGTAGATCTGGTGTTGAACATCAAGAAAATAGCTCCCAATGTAGAGGTGATTCTTCTTACTGCTCACGGCAATATTCCCGACGGGGTGCAGGCTATTAAAAACGGTGCATTTGATTATATAACGAAAGGAGATGATAATAACAAGATTATTCCTTTAATCAGCCGTGCCGTGGAGAAAGCAAAGATGAATGTCCGTTTGGAAAAACTGGAAAAGAAAGTCGGGCAGATGTACTCGTTCGATTCTATTCTGGGTGAGTCAAAGGTGTTGAAAGAGGCTGTATCTCTGGCGCAGAAAGTGTCTGTGACAGATGTTCCCGTATTACTGACGGGGGAAACAGGAACAGGAAAGGAAGTCTTTGCGCAAGCTATACATTATAGTAGTAAACGGAGCAAACAGAATTTTGTGGCGGTCAACTGTTCGTCTTTCAGTAAAGAACTGCTCGAAAGCGAGATGTTCGGACATAAGGCTGGCTCGTTTACCGGTGCGCTGAAGGATAAGAAAGGACTTTTTGAAGAAGCTAATAACGGAACGATCTTTCTGGATGAAATCGGAGAGATGGCTTTCGAATTGCAGGCAAAGTTACTGCGTATCCTTGAAACAGGAGAATATATAAAGATCGGTGATACCAAGCCGACAAGAGTCAATGTGCGTATCATTGCTGCTACCAACCGCAACCTGCAGGAGGAGATCAAAGCAGGACATTTCCGTGAAGACTTGTTTTATCGTCTTTCGGTTTTTCAGGTGCATCTTCCTTCGCTTCGTGAACGTACCGGTGATATCAGAATTCTTGCAACTGCTTTTGCCAAAAGTTTCTCCGAAAAACTTTCGTATGCCATCAATGAGATGACTCCCGCTTTTCTGGAAGCGCTGGAACAACAGCCGTGGAAAGGGAACATCCGTGAATTGAGAAATGTGATTGAGCGTAGCCTGATTGTTTGCGAAGGTGGACGGTTGGATATCTGCGACCTTCCTTTGGAAATCCAGAACACTCATTATGAATGTTCGGACGATAGTACAGGTAGTTTTGAACTGGCTGCAATGGAGCGCAGGCATATTGCGCGTGTGTTGGAATATACGAAAGGGAATAAAACGGAAGCTGCCCGCTTGTTGAAAATCGGACTTACTACGTTGTATCGGAAGATAGAGGAATATAAAATCTGAATATACATTTTAATCAGGCCACGTACTGGCTTTCGAGAAATTGTTTGGATAGCGAACTGATTAGTTTGTTTTTATCTGTGCTGTGCACAGATAGTGTGAGCCGATGATATGTATTACAGACATATTTTCGTCCATAACCATTTCGGCATATTTGTGTAGTTCCCTTTCAATGATTCGCAGGGTGTCCCGGCTGCCCGTCAGCATCATCGAGATAGATACATTGGATGAGGTCATTGAGATGACATTGATTTGATATTTGTTGATAACTTCCAATATCTTACCCATAAACAAATATCCGGGCAATACATTCAATGAGGTAAAACGTACAAAGGTAGCCGAATCCTGTGAGAGGATGGCTTTGACACTGTTGCCTGTGTCATGGGAAGATATATAGAGGCGTTCTGTTGACAGATCGTGTGTATCGGTTAGGCGGATAACTATATTAGAGCGTGCCGCAAGGGTGATACAATCTGCGTAGAGCAGGTGTACTCCGCTGTTAATCAGTTGTTCGGCTTCTATGTAAGTTAGTGAATGTTGTTCTCGCAGACAATTCCGGTTTGCGTAGATATGGTTGATAGGCGTGGATAACAGTATTTCGTCCGCTTTGAATAGGGTGGCAAGCACTGTTGCATAGTAATCATTGCGTTGTTCGCTCATGAAGTCTATTTCACCATACACATTCCTGCAAATGGAAAGTGGGGCGATAAAAATATCTACATTTCGGTTCTCGTCAATGTATTGTTGGATAGATTCCTGAATATATGGGATATCTGGCTTTCTTTCCAGGTTGATCTGTATAAGCTTGCCGGTATCTAATGTTTGGGCACGAAGCCCCTGTTGACGTAAACAATAAGTGAATAAATCGCTGGATAATCCGTATACCTCGGCTTTTATCATTTTATCAATCAGCAAATCTGCTTTGTCTTCTACAAGTATATGTATTTTCTTTATGCACTCCAGAATCCGGTTCTTAATTTCCTGATTTAAGTGCGAATCTGTAATGAGATGATTGGCAAGGGTACAGCAATATGCTTCGATGGCATTGACTGTGGCATGAGAAGCTTCATCTTCTTCGTGAAACCAACTGATGGAAATAGCCTGTAACCACTCCTGTAATTGTGCCAATATAGGGACTACAGCTACATAAGGATGTTCTTTCTGAATACAATTGATTACTTGCTTCATTTCATCCTCATCTTTAATTTTCTCGAATTTACAAACTTTCATTGTTATCTGGTTATTTATTGGTTACTACTCTTTTCAATCTTTTCAAAATGATATGCTTTTTTCAAAAGAGAAAGATATCTTATCATCATTCTTTTACTTTCGAATCCGGTATATCTTTATAAATCAATCTGTTAATGTTGCAATCAATGTTTTTAATACATTTCTTTACTATAAGTAATCTGCTAATACCATACCACATTGGGATATGAAAATAAGATTTCTTATCTTTGTTGCGTAATTGATTGATAAACCAGTAATATTCGTCCATTTATGAAACTCTGTATCTAGCTAAGCTCAACGAATAGCATCATTTCCAACAGGGCTATTCAGCTATCCGACAGGCAACTACTCTCCTGCCAAAGAGTTTTATATCCATTTTTATAAATTTACGGAACTGTGTGCTGCTATGATGTGGTATGCCGTATCGTGTTATTTTTAAGTTGAGCAATGAATTATACATATAAGCAAATATGGCTCATCAACTTTCCTGTGATGATGAGCATTCTGATGGAACAATTAATCAATATTACCGACGCTATTTTCCTGGGGCATGTGGGAGAAGTCGAACTGGGAGCTTCTGCGCTTGCCGGAATCTACTATTTGGCTGTTTATATGCTGGGCTTCGGATTTAGCATCGGGCTGCAGGTAATGATTGCCCGGAGAAATGGGGAACAACATTATAAAGAGACGGGACGTACATTTTTTCAGGGAGTATATTTCCTGTCGGGGATGGCAGTCATTCTTTGCCTATTGCTCCATTTGGCTTCTCCCTTGATCCTGCGCCGGTTGATAACTTCGGATGAAATTTATCAGGCAGTGATTCATTATCTGGATTGGCGTAGCTTCGGTTTGTTATTCTCATTTCCTTTTTTAGCTTTCCGGTCTTTTCTGGTAGGGATAACAACGACCAAAGCATTGTCCGTGGCAGCTATCATGGCTATCTGTATCAATATTCCTTTTAACTATCTGCTGATATTCAAACTGAATCTGGGTATATCCGGGGCGGCGATGGCTTCTTCTTTGGCAGAGTTCGGAGCTTTTATCGTACTCCTATTATATATGTGGGTGAGGGTAGATAAAGTGAAATATGGGCTGAAGGTCGTTTATGATGAGAAAGTGTTAATAAAGTTGTTGAGGATATCTGTATGGAGTATGCTTCACTCTTTTATCAGCGTTGCTCCCTGGTTTCTGTTCTTCGTTGCTATCGAGCATCTGGGAAGGACAGAGCTTGCTATTTCCAATATTACTCGTAGTGTTTCTACCGTCTTTTTTGTGATTGTCAACTCTTTTGCATCCACTACTGGTTCATTAGTCAGCAATCTAATTGGGGCGGGGCAGGGGAAGGAACTTTTTCCCGTTTGCCATAAAGTTCTTAGGTTGGGTTATGCCGTGGGAGTTCCATTGATAGTTATGACTCTTTGGGGTAACCAATGGGTTATCGGATTTTATACGAATAACGATAATCTGGTGAGACTAGCTTTCTATCCTTTTATAGTTATGCTGTTGAATTATGCTTTTGCACTGCCCGGATATGTTTATATCAATGCTGTTACCGATACAGGAAAGACGAAGCTCGCCTTTATCTTCCAGTTAATCACCATTCTTGTATATTTGATTTATCTGTATCTGTTAAGTGAATGTTTTCATGCTTCTCTGACTGTGTATATGACGGCAGAATATTTGTTTGTTATTTTATTAGGGATGCAATCTATCATTTACTTAAAGAGGAAATCCAACTAGAATATGTATTTTTGTACTTTCAATACTTGATACTTTCTCGAAATGACTGAAGATATAAAGAATAAACTTTTGATGTGTGCGGAGATGTATCATCGCGCAGACTTTATACAAAGCGATCCGGTGCAGTTTCCCCATCGTTATACGCTGAAACAGGATATCGAAGTCAGCGGTTTGCTGACGGCGATTATGAGTTTTGGCAATCGCAAACAGATCTTGAAGAAAGTGGACGAATTGCACGGGCTAATGGGAGATTCGCCTTATCAGTATGTACTGTCCCGTCAGTGGGAGAGAGATTTCCCATCGGGAGCAACCAGTAGTTTTTATCGGATGCTGTCACATGCTGATTTCTATGGATATTTTCAGCGATTATACATTGCTTATACACAGTTTGAAAGTCTGGAAGAAGCCTTGAAGACATACCCCGGAATACCGATGGAAAAGCTATGTGCATTTCTTGAAGTCTCTGCCAAAAGCCCTCAAAAGAAACTGAATATGTTTTTGCGTTGGATGATTCGTCGGGACTCGGCGGTCGATTTGGGCATTTGGGAGAGTTTTGATCGCAGGGATTTGATTGTTCCCTTGGATACACACGTCTGTCGGGTAGCCCATTATTTCAAGTTGACGGATGCGGAAACATTTTCTTTGAAAAATGCCCGCCAGATAACGGCAGCATTGGCTGAGGTCTTCCCAGATGACCCTTGCCTGGGCGATTTCGCCTTGTTCGGCTTAGGGGTGAATGGGGAGATTTAATGCATGGCTTGATAGAATCTCAGAAACAATATGTTGCTTCAGTGAAAGATACTGTTTTATTGCGTGATATCTAAAACGCAAACCTGTCCGTGATGTAAAACTGCTGGATGATACTTTTATTTATTTGGTTAATAATGCATCAAACTTATTTTCTGTCCAAAATCTGATTAATTTCTTTAAGTCTAAAAATCGGAGAGTAAGTTATGACACATTATCTAATTATTTAGGTTATATAGAAGAGGCTTTTTTAGCATATAGAACAGAACGGTATAATATAAAAGGGAAAGATGTAGTAGCCGGTAATTGTAAGTATTATCAGAATGATTTGTCCTTTAAGAATTTTCTCTATCCGGGATTTTCTTATGGTGTGGGGTGTTTGCTGGAGAATGCAGTATATTTGGAGCTTCGTCAGTTGGGATATTCTGTATATGTGTGTGCTATTCGTGATAAAGAAGTTGACTTTGTTGCGATGAAGGACGATAGAGTTATATATCTTCAGACCACTTATATGTTGGAAACGGAACAAACAATAGAACGTGAATATTCACCTTTACTATCAATAAAGGATAATGATGAGAAGTATGTTGTTTCTGTAGATGAGATACAGCTCCCCTCTAAAGAGGGAATACGACATATTCAGGTTTGGAATTTGAATGAAATTTTATAAATAATCGATTATATTCGGAAGAGTCGATACAAAATTAATGGGTAATCCATTATTAAAAGTTGATAGACAAAGAACTACTTTACCACTTGTTAAGTAGTAACAGGGTGTTTTTCGGACACTCTCAACGTACTATTATATCAATGTTCCTTAAATCTCTAACCCTTAATGCAACAAATATTCAACTTTAAAGTTGAATATTTGTTGCATTATACTGTATTATTCATATCTTTGCATAAAGATATTTTAGATATGGATATAGAAACAGTCGATAAATTCTTGAGAGAATTTAAAGATAAGGCTAGAGCTTTCGGGATTGTCTTTCGCATAGATAGAAAGAAGAATATGCAAGCCTTGCTTGATTTGGAAATTTCGGCAATTATGCGTGAAAAGATAATAATGTCTTTGACAGTTGAAGACTATTATAAAGGTCCTACGGAAGATAAATTGAATTATATGGGAGAACTTTGGGAGTTTGGCAAGTCCGTAGATAAAAAGGAGGTCTATATCAAAATAAGTAAAGGTACTGGAACAAATTCTCCAATCTGTGTCTCCTTTCATTTGGCAGAGAGAAAAATAGAATATCCTTTCAAAAATAAAAAGTAGAAGTTATGAAAAGTCCGTTTACAGGTGGTGACGCTGTATTGTGTCATGAAAAGCAATCATTTGAATTTCGAAAAGACAATTTTGAGATAGTATATCATTTTTATAGATGTAAGGATACAAATGAAGAGTTTACTACAACTGAACTTGATCAACTGAATATGAATCAAGTTTATAATTTGTATCGTCAGAAATATGCAATACCATTTCCGGATGAAATAAAAAGGGTCCGTGAATTATATGGTATATCTGCACTTCGAATGTCTAAACTTTTAGGTTTTGGCGATAACCAATATAGAAAATACGAAGAAGGAGAGATGCCTAGTGTGTCTAATGGAAAAATGATTTCAGCTTTGAAAGATCCTCATTTCTTTTTGGAAATTCTGAAACTTGCTCAAAATCAGTTTCCCAATGATGAGATACTTAAAATTGAAAAAAGGGTAAAGGAACTGTTATTAAATAATTCCTGTTTTGAGAATAAAATAAATGAATTTATATTTCACAACCATTTGTCTTTACGTTCAAGTATGAATGGGTATGCTTCTGTCATTCCCGAGAAGGTTAAGCAGATTATTGTCTTTTTTGCATCTGCATTACAAGGAGTTTTTGAAACAAAACTAAATAAATTATTATTTTATTCTGATTTTCTTTCCTATAAGAAATATGGTAAAGGTATTAGCGGGTTACAATACCAAGCTATAAGTTATGGGCCTGTTCCTGTGCGTTATAGTACTATATATGAGAACTTAGACGGATTAAAAAAGGAAATCATAAATTTGGGAAATGGTTATTCTGGAAGTATAATTACAACTGTTGAGCAATTTGAACAGTCTTTATTCACAGTTGAAGAATTAGAGGTTTTACAATGTGTATTAGCTCATTTTGAGAAGAGTAAGGCTAATGAAATTTCAGAAATGAGTCATGCAGAGGAAGCATGGCGCCAAAATGAAAAACAGCATAGCTTGATTGACTATAGTTATGCGTTTGATTTGAGACAGTTGTAATGTATGCTTCATTTTGATAAATGGTTAGCTGTGTTCTGTTAAAATGCATCCGACCGTTTTTCTTTATTTTTTCCTACGGATATTAGGTTTGTAATATATACGAAGGAAAGAAAGGAATCTTTCAACAGGCTGTTGGAAAAAGAGCGAATATAAAAAAGTTACCCCAATTTAAAAAGTAAAGGTAGTAGAACAAATAAGCAGGACCTTTTTAGAAGGTTTCTTCTTTATCTTCTTCGAGGCGTATGAGAGGACTATAGTAAGGAATTGGGAGAGATTTTACTTTACAACTGGAAAACTAAAAACTTCTAAAAATTCTAAGGTTGTCTCTGGAGCTTTTGCAAGTCTTTCCAAGAAAGATAGGAAATTTACAAAATAAGAGAAAATAATTATTTTGGCAAGATAGAGCTCTCCGAATGTTTACGAAAATAGTTATATTTGTACTTGTAAACAAGGGGATATAATGGATATCTGGGATAAAAAGAAACGTTCCGACGTTATGGCAAAAATCAGAAGTAAGGATACGAAACCTGAATGGATCGTTCGTCGTTACTTATATTCTCGTGGCTACCGTTACCGTAAAAACGTAAAGGGGTTGCCGGGCACGCCTGATATTGTGTTGCGTAAATATGGTATTGTGATATTTATTCATGGATGTTTTTGGCATGGTCATGAAGTTGATGGGCATATTCCCCATTCTAATGTTGATTTTTGGAGGAAGAAAATAGAACGGAACAAGCAGCGTGATGAACATAATAAAGAAGCTTTAAAAAAAATGGGTTGGAAAGTCATGACCGTGTGGGAATGCCAACTGAAATCTGCGGTTCGAGAGAAAACGCTTTTGGAGGTGGAGTATTGGATTAATCATTCTTATTTGGAACGTTTTTAAGCAGAAAACGTTTAAGGTTTACAATATTGAGGAAACATGTTTGTCTATTGTAGCTGAAGAATATGTAAATTATGAGAAAACTAAATGAAAGTGATATGTAATGCGAAAAGCTGATGATATTAAACTGTTTCTGTCTATATATAAATATGAGGAACAAAAGATGATGGTAATAATTTAAATATTTTAGAATAATAAGAGCCTGTTTGAATTTTCTTCAATAATAATTTTATAGCTACAATTTAGACCATTTTCTCTGCCGAATCGAATGTTAATTCATAGTTTCGACAGAGCCTTCTGTCATTGTCCATCCACGAGAATGATCTTTTCCACAATCCATCTTTTATGAATAGGTTTGAATCCTTGTTCTTTGTATGCATGCACTAATAACCACTTGAATTCCATAACCAATTTGTTTTTGATGTTTCCAATAAGTTCGCCTCTACATCCTCCGTCTGCCAGTATAACTTTTATTCCTGAACAAAGTTCTTTTAATACTCTCATTAGCAGATAAGCAGCTTTACTGTCATGGACGTTGGCTACTGTAACCATCACTGCAATTAGAAAGCCATTTTTTTTGTCCACAGTAAAACATAAACAAGGTTCGATTTCTGAGATTTTTTTGTATCTTTACCATGTGTTTTTATTTTTAATTACCCCCGTTTTGGCCGTCAAACCGTTTTTGGGGGGGATGCTTAAAGATACAAAAAAGGCAACTAACTCGCAATGAATTAGTTGCCTTAAACTTTATTATTTTAGGAATATCCTTAATCAATATATAAAATACTTTTTTAGGAATGGCTATATAAGAACAGCTTGCTAACAGACAGCAACCTATTTTTAGAGATCTGATAATTTCATCATTTGAAAGTTCCAACTCCCAGAATCCTAAAACAAGAGTTTCCATAATTGCTTTTCAAATGAGCTTAACTATAAACTCTTTCAATGTTTCTGCTACAGCTTTTGCTAATGGAACTGGAACACCATTACCAATCATTTTAAATTTTTTTGAGAGAAGATTTGGAGTAGTTAAAACATAGGAATCATCTACTCCCTGAATACGAAGAGCTTCCCTGACAGACAAACGTCTATGTTGATATGGGTGTAAATGAACTTCATTATTCCCGTAGCAAGCAGTCGGACTATATTTATAGCGATGTAAACGTTTAAATGAAGGTCGGTTGGTTTCTCCTTCCTTTATTTTAGCAAATTGATTTGCTTTTCCAAGCAAATTAAAGTATTCGTTAGCATTCGGAATAATAAATTCATCATCTTTTGATACAAGACAAGATGCTAAACAAAGCTGAAGGGGAATATTTTGGGGTTTTTCAATATTTTTAGTACCAAATGCAATGGCTTCTGGCCATTTATATTGTTTATGAGGATTGGTGTATTTTCGTTTACTGTGAAATGGAAACCACTTGTTATTGAGATTAGCTGTTATTGAACTTAAATCAAAATGTTTTCTGTTTAATCCTACAACAAAAATCCTTTCACGGGATTGCGGAACTCCAAACTCTAAACTATTTAATGTTTCCCAATCAATAAGATACTCCTCTGACATGATCTCCAATAATTCTAAAAAATGTTTTGCGTTTTTCTTTACTCGCATTAGTCCAGTTACATTTTCCATTATAAAAAAGGATGGATTAAGATCTAATATTCTGCACAAGTAAGTATCTGTCAACGAGCCTCTTTCTCCTTTAAACCCCTCAAGATTGCCGTTAATGCTAAAATCTTGACAGGGTGGTCCGCCTATTATTCCGAACAATGTTGGGATTTCTTTACCAAAGGCTTGTGAAAGAATTGTATTAGATGGTATATCCTTTATTGAGTTGGTATTCGAAATGGAACATTTTTGTCCTTTAGATAATAATTTATATTTTTTTTTCCAGGATGTAATTCCTTCTTCATAAAATTTAGCAAAAGCAGGTTCTATTTCGTTTGTCCAAACTACATTAAATCCTGCTTGTATGAATCCCATGTCCATGAATCCACCTCCTGTGAAAAATGACAACACTGGTATTGGGTTGTTTGTATTTACTATTTTGTTATCCATATTCTCCATTCTTTTGGACTGTTTTGGGACATTTTATTACCTGATACTATATCATTAATCCATTTTCTTGTGATTATTTGTACAGGCAATAATGTAAATATAGCTTTGTAATTTTGAAATCTTTGGTTGTTTTGGGTTTTCCAAATAGCAATTAAATCTTCTGTTTCTAAATGGTTCGTGCTACCAGGTACTAATAAACCTTTAAAAATTCGGTCAAAGCCTGTTGATCCTTTAGAAAATAAGAAGATTGGGGGGACTTCATTTTTTCTATTCAAATGAAGATTATTAAAAATTCCTCTAAATAATCTATTCCCTAGTGTTTCATGTATTTCTCTTCCTGGTTCCTTATTATCTCCATAATAAGTTACTAAATCTCCATTTATTAAATCTGGCCAATCAATATCACTAAAGGTAGAATAAAGAACTACAAGTGAAGGCTGTTCTGAGGTACCTGCAAATCGTATTCCTGATTGGTTTCCTACTGGAAGAATTTTTGAGATTGGTTCGCTTGATAAATTATTTGCATCACCTCCTTTGCAAATACAATCTTTTATCAGGTCTGATTTATTGAGTTTATTAAAATCTATTATATTCATCTTTTTATTATTTAATAACTATTGAATCATATCATATACGCAAGAGTATTTATTCATAGAATATGTGTTCTCATCTTTATGTTTTAATCCATAAAATCCGAGGTAGTCACCAATTTTGTATTTTTCTATAGCAAACGATGGTGCAATTTCTACTATACTAATTGGTCTTTCATTAACTTCTAGTGTTATATTTACATTACCATTAAAGAAATGTTTAGTATTTATCAATCTCCCAATAACATCGTTTGTTTGTGAATTTGTTTGCAACCATGAATGGTAAAAACTACATGCTGGCCTATACAAACAATATCTGCAATTTGATATAGAACAATTGGCTAATATAGAAAATTGGCTTTTTTGAATGTTGGAATTTACTTCTAAAAGAAGATTTTGTGCTTGCTTGTATAAGGATTGGCACTCCTCATAGGTAAAATCGATTTTTATCGATTTTTTATTCATGTCAATAAGACATAGATAGTCAGGATAGACTTTATAATTGATGAAGTATAATTGAGCATATAATTTCAACTGGTATTCATAATCATCTTTTACCAAAGAAATTATTTCTCCACTTTCATCGACTATATTATAAGTCAATTTTCCTGTTTTGAAGTCCCAAATACTTGTTGAATTCACCGACTTAGTTATTAAATCAGCCATTCCACCAATTGTCCCATTTTCATTTTGTAACCATTTCTCTGAAAGTATTTCTATATGTTTATTTTTACTTATAGAAGTGTTTGGGCTATTTTTTAATTGATTTTTTATAAGGATTTTCTTTAAACCGATATTTTGGATGTGTTTTTTCAAAGGAAGACAGAAGGTGATTCCTTCATGACGTAACTCATTTTCTTTTGATTTAATTTCGCTTTCCCATGCCTCATTAAAGTTTTCTTCTGAGATTTTTCCTTTTATTATTTTTTCCATCAGTTTATGAAACACAGATCCAATATAAGTATTGGGTGACAATGGTATTAGCGGACGCCAATCAAAAGCTTCCGCTAATACCACTTTATAAGGACACTGTACCATTGCATAAAAATGGCTGGGCGCAATACGTGTTAATTGCTTATATTTTATTTTACTTGGTGATAGACACATAATTATTTTATTATTTTTTCGTAACACCAACCTATCCTACGATGCAGGTTAAATGTATCTAGGGTTTTGATATCATCAGAATTCGGATAATTGGGGTCGCCTCCTTGTGTAGCGACATAACTTTGAGCTTCTGCAAAACACTGGGTATACCACGCGTCTTCTGCTAAATCATCAATATTCCAAAAAGGATGAATTATTAAAATGACTTTTTGCTTTCGTTTTCTATTTCCATATTTTATGGCTGGTAGTCCGTTGAAATTACATTTGTATTCTTCTCGTTCTTCTGGTGTTTTCCCAAAGCTTGAGAAACTTTCAATAAATGAATCGCGAAGTTTTTCAGCAAATTGTAGCCAATCTTTCAATTCTACATATTGGGAGAAGTTACCATCTGCCCCAGCTTTGTAATTGGGATCATTGAATAATCGTATCATACTTAATCCCAAGCGCCAGTCAAGCAAACTGTGCCAATTCATGTTCCTGAATATTTTTAAACAATCATAGCAAGCGTCAGCACATTTCTCTTGATGGGTGAGGCTGTGTATTTTACCTAAATAACTATCTGCATTTGTAGGTTGAAGTGTTTCTTGTAAAATATTACTAAAGTCTTCATATAGGCTTCTTACAAAGCCAGAACCATTAGCTAATTCATCGGTTAAAATGATTTCTGCGATATTTTTTACTATTCCGTCTTCGTTTATAGTACATTTTGTTATGTCGGCAATTTCTATTTCTGTAGGGTCAACGTCTAATCGGTCTGCTAATACCCGTTGTAATAAAAACGCAGCAGAATAAAATCCGGAACGTACTCCAAGTGACTGTCGTGTAAAGCTAAACATATCCAAATTCAGCTCCCGTGGAACGCTTGTTGGAGATACTTTGAACATTTCTGTTTTTTTGTAAATAGCTAATGCTAAGGGTTGTTCAGGTTGAGGGCTATTTGTAACATATGAAAAATCATTGGATGGGTTTACAGGCGTTTCCAATCCATCCATAATCCATTGTTTGTCAAAGTCGAAACGTTTTCCTAATAATGGATTATAATTTCTTACATGATAATATTTACCCTTATAAAGCCTGTCTCCATTTGTATTTACACGCCATGTAACATCTTTATCTGAAATTGTAAGCTTTACGTTGCCGTATAGTTTATCTTCAACATTCCGGTCATCTGTAGTTGATTGGTCTGCATATATTGGTGGCCTATTTGTGACCATCTCTGCTTCGTCACGTGTATCGAGGCCTTCTAATAGATTAGTTCGATATGCACGTGGCGATTTTATTAAGAATTGACTGAATGTTGACTTATCTGTATTACCACAATTTGGACATGCCGAATCTGTGGGCTTTTCTTCCATTGAAAATGTTTGATTATATCCACATTTTTTACATCTGGACATCCATCTACTTAGATAGAAGGGATTCTTATCATCATTATGATTTGAATTTGTAACTGTTTCACTATTTCTATGTTCCGCCTTTCTTATAAATTCACTTGTGAACCCAATAGATTGGTATATAGCTTTATCTTTGGTTTTTTGCATTCCTGGAGAAAACTCATAAATGGCCATAGCTTCAGGTCTATCAATCGCAGAAATGGAATTATTGTGTCCGATACCATGATAAAGATACTTCACTCCTGTAGGCATGCCAAACATTGGAAGAATTCCGCCTTCAGCAAATTTTTGGGATATGTCATCTGTAGGAATTTCAGGATTATTAATTATTTCATCCAGCCGCATTATGAATCTATCATGATTGATTATCCAATCAATAAAATTCTGTTGTTTTTCTTTTAAACCATCACTAAGCAAACAAGACACAATTTTTTGGATTTCTTCATGATTTGAATCTATCCAACTAACCACACCTTGCCTATATATATTCCAATTATTTGTTTTACCGAATTCCCCATGTATACTCGATTTCTCTTCATTGTTGAATTCATTTACACGAATAGTCTTGTATGCTTGTCGCAAAATCTCTTTGGATAAAAGCCGTTTGTATATCCTTTCTTGTTTCATAGTTAGGAAAGGTGTAGGAGGATTGTCCCCTGTTATCCGTTGTGGATTGGCAAAATAAAATTCGTCATGACTGCGTCCACGGCAAAATGTAAGAATTACCGAATACGCTTGCCCACGTCGTCCTGCTCGTCCAACCCGTTGTTGATAATTGAATCTTTGGGGTGGCATGTTGGCAAGCATAACCGCTTGTAAAGAACCAATATCAACACCAACTTCCAAGGTTGTTGTTACACTTAACAAATCTATTTGTTTTACTTTTGGATTTCCTTCGTTTTTCAATATGATATTTCTGAAATGTCGTTGGCGTTCAAATTGATCATCTGTTTGCCCTGTTAATTCTTCACAATGCAACCTGATTGGATCTCGTTGTTCATAAGCTGCTGTGTAAGCCAAATAATTCTTCTTCCAAATTTCTTCACATATTGTGTCATGGCTTATATTTAAATTTGTCCGAGAATAGGTGCAAATACCTCCGGCTGGATGTAAATGTGGTCGGCTGCCATTCTTGCTTATCCAGACAGGGTCGGTAGGCAACGCAACTTTCAAATATAATTCTTTTATTAATAATCCTTTATTTGCTTTTAACGCTCCAACTTCATTTAGAATTTTATAAATACTGTCTCCTAAAAGGTTGTCTGGTATAGAGTTTTTGTTGGCGACGGCTTTTATGTAATTCCGAACAGGTGCAGGAAAATAAGTATAATCAGTAATAACTTGATTTAATGGATACATAGAGTAGTCATGTTTATATTTATCTCCTAATATCCTTATTACCCCATCTACTATATTTTTAAAAATATTAGAAGGAAGTCCCGTTTTCCCAGCATAGTAATCTAGCCTTTCTATAGGCGGATTAATAGTTACAAAACCAAGCCCTGCCCCCTCGAAGGAATAGAAGAGGCTTGCAAAAAACATATTTGCTAATTTTGAGAATGTTCCTTCTTTTATATCTTCGATGAATTTATCTCCGGTTTTGAGCCATTCTGGTGGGTTATCAAACGATATCACATTATACCAATAGTCAGTAACACCATCAGTCCTGAGAGTTTTCTGTAACTTTATGTCATTACCACCCGGGTTCATCCCTAAAGAAACTATTTGGCGGACTAATGGCGCAAGCTGCGTTGAATTTACCTCATCAACTAAATCATATACTTTTATAACTCTTTTTTTTATTTCTGCAATTTTTTTCTGGGCTTTAGACTTCCGGGATAGCATATTTTGGTTCCTTCCTTCATATTTGCTATCTGTAAATATTTCTTCAATATCATCGAATACTTCTTTAGTTGCAGAGTTATTCGTATTACGGAATTCGTTTATCGCAGATTCATTATGGTTTTCAAAAGCATGTAAAATATCATTTCTTAAAATGAGTCTTATATTGAGCTCTTTTATAAGAAGTTCCCTTAAAACATCAGTGAAATGATTTCTTTCAATTCCGTTTGCTACTTGGGCTGCATCTTCCCTGCTATCTGAAAATACTACTAATTTTCTTTCTTTTTCTTTATCAGGTAATTGGTACATCAATTCTTTAGCAAACATTTGTGATGTTTTGGCAAAACCTGTTCGGAATCCTCTTATGGAACTGATTTTATTTTCTCCATAATGATGGTCTACGCCACATGCAGGGCAAACACATGGGGTTGCCTTATGGGTGTTAATAGTTTGTCCATGTGCATCTGTTAAAAATGCAATATCTAAATTATTATTATCACTCACTATTTTAAAATAAAGTCCTTTTATCCAATTATCAGGTTCTTTTTCTGCATTCAGAACCCCTTCTTTAATATCTCCTGAATAAATGTTCAAAGACGCTTCAACCCACGATGCACTATATTTCCCTTGATCGGCTCCCTCAACAGTAGTTTGACGCCAATATCCATTGGGCCGTTCATGTGGTACAAATTCCTGTTTCCCTTGTGGCCAAAAGATAGCGTATTCCTGATATGTTCGACGTTCTAATAATTTGTGAGGCGTCTTTTCGGGAATTCCTTCGATATTGGGACTCAATGGGAGTAGTTCTACTGTTTCATTGTCTACTTTCAAACGGCTTCCGCCAAAAAGTGTGGTTCCGCAATTGTCGCAATATAGCAATTCTAAAACACGGTAACCACCTGGACTTTTGATACTTGGCGTAGAAGAAAGCCGACCTGCAGTCCTTTCATCATCCTTGAATTTGTCTTCTACATCCTTCGGCTTGACAGATGCCCATAAGCCTTCTATATTCCGTAAAAAGTAATGGAAACGGAAACGAGGAAGCTTCCTGTCTCCTAATTCAGATTCAAGATTACACCATCTTGATTCATCAAACAAAGACCTTGCTATTAATAATCCTCCTAATGCTTTCCGGGGGGTGTCAATCTCGCCAAAGATAAATTCTGATAAAATATAAGTATCTTCATGATTCCCATTTGCTCTTAATGAGCAGACTGCCCGTTCTTTTCCATCTATCCTGCAAGCCTGGTATAAACGTTCACGTAATAATAGTTTGGGATGTAGTAATGTTCGGAGGAGTAACTCTATTGGTTGAGCGTCAGATGGAATTTCAGCATTCACAAATTGGGCAAGTTCACGTGCAGCTATTCTACATGTTTCCTGAAAAGCAGGACTGTCGATATTTTTTCTGGTATCATAATATGCATCATAAATCCATATAAATGGATTTGTTGGTAAAAAGTGAGTGTCTTCTGGCAAAATATTGACAGGAGTATTTTTACCATCTACAATTACAAAGTCATTCTTTGCATCAGCAACCCCAAAGAAATCTTGAATGAATGCTAAACTCTTTTGTCCTTCTTCACTCTCATCGGCTACTAATGAAGCACTGGATGCTAAAATCCGTAATTGAGGATGTCCTGGATGTAATCCTAATCTATTTAATACTAATTTTAGTAGATATGCTACTTCAGTGCCTTGTGTTCCTCGATATAAATGTAATTCGTCTACAATTAAGTGGAAAACACGATTTTTCTTTTCCTGCTCTTTTTCTTCGCTATTTAGGTTTTGGGAATAAACATCTTTACATTCCAACCACTCTCTAGTTTTATCAAAAATTTCACTATCAATATCTCGCATAAGCATAATGCTTAACATCGAATAGTTTGTTATAAGAATGTCTGGTGGGGCTACTTGAATATCAAAGCGCGTACGCATTTCTGCACCATCAATTCGAGGAAAGAATGATATCAAATCTTTTGCGTCAGATTCAGACATTTCTCCCGATTGGAGTTTTTCTGTAATATATTCATCAACCCTATTGGCATCGGTCTCAATTGCTTTAAGTTCCTTTTTTAATGTCTCTACTTTATAGCGGTTAATGACATCTACTCCATTTTCTTTTTTCTTCAATTCACCAGATACAGGTGTCATGCTATTGTATCGTCCAAAATAGATACAATTGTCGTGTATATTATTTTTGAACCATTTTCGTGCATCATCTGAATCCAACGCTTTGCGCAGTCGTGTCAATTGGTCTTCTACCAATGCATTCATCGGATAGAGAATTAAAGCACGTACTCCTGTTGGACGCCTGTTGTGCGAACGTTGCTGACATGTTTTTTTCAACTCAAAAGTTGAATTGTTAACAATATCAGTGAGCTGTAAATCTTCATTCCACCATTTGTCGCATAAATCTTCTTTTATAGTAGGTATACTCCATGATTCCATTTCTTTAGATAATTGGGCAAAAAGAGGTAGTAAAAATGATTCAGTCTTACCGGAACCAGTTCCAGAAGTTATAATGCAGTGTTTTCCTTCCATTGCTTTGTTTAGCATGCGTGCTTGATGGTCATAGAGAGGAATATTTGCCGGAAATAATCCACATTTTACAAGCCCTTTAAATATGCCTAATTGGGAAGAGGTCATACTTCCTCCAACATCTTTAGGAGTAAGGTCGTCAATCTTTTTACCGCTGGATAAATAATCTGGAAGTGGTTCCATCCAAGGCTCGCGATAAAGCACTTTGTCGGTATCTAATAACTGACGCCTTTCTTCTTCCAATTTATCGAAACGGGTTCTAAACGCAGTTTCTATATACCGGATAAAATTATTCTTAATTGTATCGAATGATTGGATCGGATTTCTCATATTACTCTGAATTTATATAATTGTACTGATTGTTCTAATTTTTTAAATAAATTGTCTGCAAATGTTTTGGGAACGTTTTGGTATAACTGATATGAAATGTAATTACCATTTATAGAAATTTTTTGGAAAGAAGGTATTTTTCCACTTAATAAAATAAGCGATTTTGCAATAAACTTTGCTAATTGGACGTGCGCAGGTGCTCCTAATATCCTACTTTCTTCGTCGTAATAAATAATGTTCTTTTTTCGGCTAGAAAGTAATAGAAACTGCCCCCAATTTTTATCCACATCATAACATGTCGAGTTATACCAGAACCTATATAACCATTCATAGTGTATGTTATATTGTACTAAGGATAGTTCCTTATCTAATAATTCACCTTCTGCTGAAGGGGTAAATTTCAACATATCCATATCAAATACATCCCGTTTGTAAGGATAATCAGTGCCTTCAGTTTGTCTTTTCTCGTACATATTGTTACGATAACTGTTTAAATCGGCAGAAAAACTTCGTAATCCCCATTGGACTATTTGGGGTTGTCGGTATGGTTTGTTGATGAATTTGAAACAAATATCAAACTGTAATGCAAGTTTCTCTAATGCTTTTAGTCCTGTTGTGGTGTTGGGACAATTTTGTGGGACAAGAATTATTGTATCAGGAATAAGATAGCTTTCAAAGAAATTATCTTGCTTGATTATTTTGACATTTATTGATTCATGTTTTGCATATTCAAATAATTTCTTTACAAATTCTTCTGTCCGTGCCCCAGTTAAATAAGCTTTTATTTCTTTTTTGTCAGGAATGAGCATTAATTGGGGTTTGTTGACTATGATTAGCTGTTGGGACTGGTCAAAATCAACATATCCTAAGTAATCTAAATAAAGTAGGGCGTATTTCTTTACAGTTCTTAAGTTAGACTTGTTTAAGGTGTCAAACATATTTTCGGAACTAAAAATAGCATCAAAAGAAGTTCCAAAGGTTTGGGGATTGCATCTCTCTACAAATGAAAGATAGTATAAAAGAATGTTTCCTTTGCGATGCTTATAATCAAATGGACTTTGGGAATAGGGTTGGGAACATTGTTGATATCCCCAAAAATCTGGCAAGTCACCAGCTTGTTGAGAAAAGTTGGATATTTGAACATTATTACCTATAGCATAATTTCCATTTGAATTTTGTATAATTTCATCATAACAGTTCCGGGTAGGATGGCTATTATCTACAATACAATTTACTTCCACATTACATGATACAATCTGGTGTGGATAGGTTTCCAATGCATCAGTTCCGTCAACTTTTATCACAAAATCTTCATCACACGGAAAGTTTTCGGGAAATATCCATTCTTCTCCAAAAGAGAGAATTTTATCCAAGTATATTTTAATGTTTGATTGACTAAGTAAAGCGTATACTTTGGCGGTTTCCTCAATACCTTCAATTCTTACCTTTGGTAAATTGTAATTGAGAAAAGCCCTGTTTTTGACTTTAAGTCCACCTATAAACTGAATTTCTAAATGAGTTTGTAATTGTAGCATTTGTTCGCTTGGATGATCTTGTTGTGGTTTTGAAATACTATACAAGGTATACCCTTCTGGTACTCCATCTAAATCTACTTCTTTAAAATTCCCATCAGAAAAAGAAGACTTGCCCCAATTTTCTATTGATTCTTTCTTTGCATTATTGCAAAGCAGATACATTTTAGATGTTGGGTATAGCTTATCTGTTTGTATCCAATAATCATTGGATATTCCATTTACATTATTACGGTATAAAATAATATCATCTAAAACTGGTGCACTTTTCCACTTGTTATATTTATCTTGTAAGATCAAAAAAGGGTTAAACTCCATTTGGATTGGACGAGAAAAACCATTAGCCAATGATGTTACAGAGGAATTATTATAATTCAGATTATCTGGAAAGTCATTAGTTGAATAAATGAAATAGCAATGATTAAGTTCTTCATTTACTTTATCGATTGTAAATGCAGAAAACAAGCGGGCGTATACCCATGCTTCCTTTTCTTCCAGTTTTTCTCCTTGTTTCCGCTCAATATTCCCTTTCCATTTATAATGCTCTTCTTTTACAATGTTGATAATTACATTTTGCAGGTCGCTATCTCCTTCTTTTAATATTTTAAGGGTATTTCTCGACAATCCTATATCCGTGCCATTTTTCAGTAGAGCGTTTTTTATACTCCCTACAGGAATATGTGTGTTGGGCATAAATCCCGCTAATGAAAATAGTTTTGGAAGGTTTTTGATGTCAGAGGGTGTCAGGATGCATTGTGCGAATACTTTTCCTACATGTATCCAATTTCGGTTCCCAAAATGCCCAACATTGAAGATACCTATATCTGTCTTATAAGTAGATGTAGACCATTCCGATAGGTCATCCCACAATTTGTCAATGATTCCGAAGTCTGTGGCTCCAATATGTCTGTTATTTAAGCCATTTTCTTTTAAAAAATTGTTTAATCTTGGATAATAAGCATTCGCTCTATAATCTTCATTATTGCCAGTCAATGGTATAATGAAAGCTGTAAGCATTGCTAAATAAAAAGGATAAGTAATTTGGGTCGCTTGGTCTGTAATATAAGTTCCCTCTATTTGCAAGTCTATTTTGTTCCATTTGAATATTCCAGTTTTCCTATCATTCCACAAGGTAAATAGTATTTCAACCCGTTTTATAATTGACCTCGATCTTGTGAATCCTGCATAACCATTCGATAATGCAAGGTAATAATCTGCTATGGCTTCTTCTTTAGAAGTAAATCCAAGTTGATTTATACCTATTTCCCCAATTTCTAGTGGTGAAATAAACAGATGCACATCTTTTCCTCCTTTTTCATAATTAAAAAAGTAGTTGCCAATAACAATGTTCCAATCGAAATACCTCATACCTTAATATATAAAATGTTATTTTATTATTGAAACAGATATGGCTTTTACATTCTCCTTCAATGCACTAGTTGTTTTTGTCAGCTTTTTAACTGAAAGCTGTGGCTTATTGGTGTACCAATAGGATACTGTTATTTCACTCTTTCGTGATGTTTCTACCAACAATTTCCCGGTTTTATACAGTTTTGCAAGCACGACTTTTATCTCATTTATTCGTTTCATCGGTTAAATATTTGATGTATTTTACAAATGTAATGATTTGTGTTGAAATGTTTAGTATAAATCGGTTTTTAGTTATTAACATTTTAAGCAATTAAAATAAATGAGCAAAACTGTTAGGCTTGCAAAATTGATATTTTGATTGTTTTTATTCCTCTTTTTCAATTCCATAAATAATGATTTATCACTTAAGGTCGCAGCAGAGAATCAACTATTTTAATTTTTTTTCATTTTCTTCCTCCACCTTTGAAACCCTCTCATCAAACTTTCCTCTTCCACCGACTCTGCCATATCATACTTTACCACAAACTCATGCATCGACTTTATATACATCACCCCATTTTTGAACTTATTCTCCAACAGGAATGAATAAAGCTCCGCTTTCATTTCCACCTCAATTTCCTTTTCGATAATAAAGATACTGTCCTGGCCGAAATAATTATAAACTTCCGGATTCTTGCCCAGCCTTGGGCTGGGAAGAACAAAAGTGATATTTCCTGTCTTTTTCCAGGAGACGCCTTGCGGATGAGGAACGGATAATTGATGTAAGAAGTGATAAATGGGAGTGAGGTGGGAGAGGTGGATTGGAATGGGGAGCCTTGACGGTGGATTGTTATGTGATAGAAGTTCTAAACTTTGTCCGTACCGGACATACATATACCTCGCCAGATATGGCTTGATGGCAAACGTGACTGTAACCATGGGATTTGAATTTTGAATTGTTGAAATTTGTTGTATACTGATTGCCGCTTCGTGCGGCAGATTCCGTCGTGTTTGTTGGAAAAAATCCCATGGGTTACGGGGACGGAATTCTAATTCGGTAAGAAATTGAAATTCAAATGGTTACAAATGCCGGTTTTTCCTTTAAAACCAACGGACCGTTCCTTTAAAAGGAACGACCCGTTGCACACCGAGGAATGACCTCTTCCTTTTAAAGGAACGGACGGCTCCCTAAAATCCATCGTGCAAAGCTATGCCTAATATTCTGATTTTTCAAAAGAAAGAATAGCGGTATTCTTTGTGTTATGTAAAGAAATATTATAAATGATATACATATCTAATTTATGCGTATGCATATTGGAGATATGTAATAAAAATATACTGATTACTATAACGTGTATTTTAACTATATTTATCAGATAACTATTCTTAAAGTGGAAAAACTTTTTATTCCATTTCTTGTTTCTTGCGTAACAGGCGGAAAAATAGTTCTGATAAGTAAGGTGAACTTCGTACTTTTACGTCTCAAACAAAAAAAGCAAAATATGATAACATCAGTGAAACTTATGCTGAACAAGAGCAGGATATTGAATAATGGCAGTTACCCTTTAGTATTTCAGGTGATCCACAATCGGAGAAAAAAGTTACTGTATACAGGCTACCGGATGAAAGAAGAAGTCTTTGACGAGTCGGAAGGGAAGATTATGAATGGTGTAGGCTCTACTTTTACGGCTACAGAGGTCGTAAAAATGAACCGCGAGCTACGGAAGATGCGGAATCAGATTGATACACGGATCAGGCAGCTTGAACGGACAAGAGAAGAATTTACAGTGGAGGATATTCTGACTCAAAATGCTTTTGGTACAGGAAAAACGCAGTTTTATTTATTGCGATATATCAATGCGCAGATTGAGCGTAAGCAGGAACTGAAGAAAGTGGGAATGGCTGCGGCCTACAAGAGTACCCGTTCGTCGTTGGCAAAATTTATAGGTCGCCCTGATGTGCGGATGTCGGAGGTTGATTTAGGGTTCGTCAAGAGATATGAGGATTTCCTGTATAGTAATGGTGCTTCCGGCAATACGGTAAGTTATTATCTGCGCAACTTGCGCTCTTTGTATAACCAGGCGGTAGTGGACGGTTATCATCCCCGTGGCGAATATCCGTTTGCTAAAGCGCAGACCCGTCCGGCGAAGACTGTAAAACGTGCTTTGTCACGGACGGATATGCAGAATTTGGCGGACTTGAATTTGGAGAATGAACCAGAACTGGAATTTACCCGCGATCTGTATCTGTTCAGCTTTTATGCGCAGGGAATGGCTTTTGTCGATATTGTCCTTTTGAAGAAAACCGATATTTGCAATGGTGTGCTGACCTATTCCCGTCATAAGTCGAAACAGTTGATTCGTATAGTGGTGACTCCGCAGATGCAGGGCTTGATAGATAAATATAAGACAGAAAATGAGTATCTCTTTCCGATAATCAGCGGTGAATATGCTTCTGGATACAAACAGTATCGTTTGGCGTTGGGCCGTATTAACCGGCATTTGAAGAAAATCGCTGTTGTAGCTGATATTGAAGTACCGTTGACGACATATACTGCACGCCATACCTGGGCTACCCTCGCACGTGACTATGGAGCTCCGATTTCTGTGATTAGTGCCGGACTTGGACACACTTCGGAAGAAATGACACGCGTCTATTTAAAGGATTTTGATGTATTCATGCTCAATCAGGTGAATAGCATCGTTACAAACTTATCCAAATGAAATAATTATTTGTAATATAATCTGTTGAAAATTAGAATATATCATATTTTTATTTATCTTTGCAATATTGTAATCTATTCCGTAATAGAGATGCATATTAAAAATACCTTTGTTTCTTAATATATTTCACGCTGCAAAGTAAATGAAATTTTTCATTATTGAATTTATCATAAAGTCCAATAATTTATTCATTTTGTACAGATAGAGATAATAATGGCTAACTCGTTTGATTGGTTGCCTGACATTGCTCTATCAGTTGTTTGGGGGTACATCCGAAATGTTGTTTGCAGTAACGGTTGAAGTTACCTTGCGAATCAAATCCCAATTCTTCAATGATATCTTTTATACATACTCCCGGTTTCGTCATTTTTTCCAATATTCTTTGGTTCTTTTGTTTCAGCATCCACTGTTTAGCTGTCATACCAAACACTTCATTGAATTTGATAAAAAAACAGCTTCTTCCCATATTCGATAGTGAGATAAGCTGCTCTATATTATCTACTTTGGTATGATTGTGCATGACAAAATCTTTAAAATCCACTTCTTTTCCGATAATGGGGTGGAATAATGCTGCAATCTCCTGTTTTTCATAAAATCCTCGTAAAAGAAAGAAAAACTCTCGTTGCATCAGCCCGTGTAAGTGTGCGCAACTCATTCCGTTTTTGATGCAGTGAGTTAATACCTCGAGAAATAGTGTTAGTGGATAGCGTATTTTAATTGGTGAAAAGTCATATTTAATGTTGTTGCATACATTTGATAAAGACTGTAATATGAGCTTGTCACAGTTCTCTGCAGGTATATCGAAAAACATGGAGAGCAGGCTTGAATCGGTTTCCGCAAATCCTTTTAGCCGGGAAGAACGAGGGATGAGTATCATTTCTCCGGCATGAAACAGCTTGTTATGAAACTGGTTGCAACAAATGGTGAAATCGCCTTTCAGAAAGAACAGAAGATAATTTTTAGTTGTATTATCTTCTTCAAATGCTGCATTCTTGGCGAATTCAAGATATTTGAATCCGGTTTCAATCGTTGTCATGTAGTTTTGACATGACTGATGTTCTTCAATGTACAAAAGTTCGCTTTTTGTATGTTTTGTTTCCATGGCAATAACTGTTTTGATTGTTTAGTCTGTTACTTATCTGTTTGTTTCACAATTGTTTCAGTATCTATTTTTTTAATGAATTATATATCAGAATAATATTATTTATTTTGTTTGTTATGATTCATTATATTATGATATTGAAACATTCTGTTATTAGTTTCTGTAATATAATTCGTTGATAATTAAATGTTTATTATTTATGTGTAATTATGCATCTCTATTACGGAATAGAGATACATAAGAAATAGTTTGAAAAGACTGTATAAAATGAATGATTGTATAAGAAATAAAGCCGGCATACTTATTGGTCTATTTACTTTGCTAGGATGTTTTGCGGTTAGAGCACAAGATATAGCAGTAAAAACGAATTTACTTTATGGCGGGTTGTCACAAACACCAAACATAGGGGTGGAATGGGGAATATCTCCCAAACTGACTGTTGACTTGTGGGGAGTCTACAATCCTTTTCCTTTGGGTAAGAATGGTTATGGTTCCAACAATAGAAAAATGAAGCATTGGTTGATACAATCAGAGCTTCGCTATTGGCTTTGTGAACGGTTCAATGGACATTTCTTTGGCGGACATTTGTTTTATGGACAATATAATGTCAGTAATATTCGATATTGGGGACTAGGTGACTTTAGAAGACAGGGAAATCTTGCCGGATTCGGATTCAGTTATGGGTATCAGTGGATTCTTTCACCACATTGGAGTATAGAAGGGACATTAGGGATCGGCTATGCACACCTGCATTATAGTAAATACCCGTGTAAGGAATGTGGTAAGCGTTTAAGCGTAAACAACCGTAATTATTTAGGGCCTACACGTGCCGCTGTATCTATCATATATTTACTTAAATAATATCCCAAATGAATAGTTTTCAGATTATAATACTTTCCTTTTTTATGAGTATAACGGTCATGTCAGTTTCCGCTCAAAATAATGATTCGATCAAGATCAATAATTTTTCTATAGAGAAGAATGCTCAAGGTGATTCTGTGAGTTTGAGATTTCATTTGATGATTGCTCCCGGCATTACAAAAGCAAATGATGAGTTGTTGCTTACACCTATATTGATAGATATAAAGGGAAATCACTCTTTTGCTTTCCCTGTCATACGCGTAAATGGCAAAATACGGGAGAAAATAGTTCGAAGACAAAAAGTGCTTCACTCATCAAAAGCAGAGAAAGACTTAATATATACAGTATCCAATCGGCAATGGAATACAATAACATGTTCAACTCCGATGTTAGCCAATCAACTTTGGATATGGCAGGCAAAGTTAGTGTTACGGCGGCAACTTGGAAATTGCTGTATGAAAAAGGAGTTGGATATGGTGGAATTGTTTACGTGGAGCCGGACGGATGGATATTCTATTGTTAAGCCGGAAATAAAGAATAAGGTGGAAATACCGGAAATGTTACCGCATAAATGTGCTACGGAAGTACTGGCTGAAACAGAGAAATTTGTAGAACCCATAGATAACTATTCAGCGGGTAAAAGGATTCTGGCGGGCGAGCAGGAAGGAGCACAGATTGTTTATTTCAAGCTTGCAAAGGCAGAGATAGATAGCAATTATCTGGATAATGAGAGAGTGCTGGAACATATCATTGATGTAATTCGCCGTATTAGTGAAGATCCCGAAGTAGAGATAGCTCGCGTAGTGCTATTGGGGCTTTCCTCACCCGAGGGGGCTTTTGAATTCAATAAACAATTGTCTGGAAAACGAGCTGAAGCGCTGAAGCAATATATAGCCGACCGGATTGCTTTGGCGGATAGTTGCTTTGCGCTTGTGAATGGTGATGAGGGCTGGGAAGAACTACGTTATAAAGTGGAACACTCTGATATGGAATACCGTAAGGAAGTATTGAATATTATTGATTCAGTTCCGATAATGAAAGGCCGTGAGGGACAGTTGCAACGTTTGAAAAGAGGAGTGCCCTATCGTTATTTGGAAGAACACTTCTTTCCGCAATTGCGTCGAGCCGGATACATCAAGGTGTATTACCGGATGAAAAATGGAACCATATAAATCTCAATATATAATTATTTATTTTTTAATCATAAGACAAAAATGAGAAAGAATTATTTTCTAATCGGAGTATTTGCGCTGGCAACAATAACGTTTGCTGCTTGTAGCAGTGAGGACAAGCTAGGTGAAGAAAGAAGCGATGACAATGGTAATACCGAAGTCATAGAGGGAGAGCCTACTTGGGCGAAGTTTACATTTAAACTGGGCAAAGATGGTGTTGTAGCACGTGCAACGGGTGACACACATGAAGGTACTACTACAGAAAAAAACATCAAAAATCTGCGGGCTTATATCTTCAATGAGTCCGGTAGCTTTGAAGCAAAGACGGATAATGCTACTGTAGATGAACATGGCACGGAGCACACTGCTGTATTGAAACTAACTTCCGGTAAAAAGAAAGTGTATGTAGTAGCTAATATGCAGGACGACTGGATTACGTCTACCACTACAACTGCTCAATTTGAAGCTGTTACTTTGACACATTGTACGAAAGCAGGACGTATTGCCCATACCAAAGGTGTAGAAACGGCAGTTGCTGTATCGCGTGTCGGTAATTTTGATAAAATATCCGGTAATGGGAATGCGGCGACCAATGGTTTCCTGATGGCAAATGTATTAAAGGCAACCGAATACACATTATATCCCGGGATTTCTGCTGAGGATTGTTCGAAACCGGCGTATGATAGTTCGGCGGAAATGAAGAAAAACAATCATTTGGAGGTGTTCATATCCCGTGCTGCTGCTAAGTTGCAGGCTACTTATGTAAATGCGGATGCTTTGATATTGAAAGATAGTGAAAGTAATACATTAGGCAAATTACTTACTCCGACTTTTACGGTTCGTAATCTTCCGGTTCAGAGCTATATATTTCTGCATAATCATGTTGATGGTTTCCTTACGCCGTTCTATACAATGACTAATACTAGCTCTACATTTGCAGATTTCGCTAAATATTATGACGAGGTGAATGAGCCTAATTTGGATTTGAAAGCAAGTGCTGACGGGGAAGCTATAGAGTCTATATATTTGCCGGAGAACTCCAATCAGACACCGGTAAGGGGAAATACTACTTATGTGTTGGTGAAAGGTGTATTTGCTCCGGCGGCTAATGTGATGATTAATGCTGTTGAAGTGAAAAATGATGGTGGCAATCTTAGTATCGAAAATAAATTAGACGGAACTGATTATACTACAGGAGGAAAAGATGTACCGCCATATTTTATTGTCCCGGAATGGGAAAATCAGATTTATACGGCTCCTGCAGACTTTAGTGGAAACTTGGCAAACTATGGCTTGGGCATGATTTTAAAGACTTATTTGAATAAAGCCGGAAAACAGAAATGGTTAAATGCAGTAGACGAGGGAAGTGCTGTAGACGAAGGTGATATAGAGAATTCTGTAAGTGTATATTATGGAAGCTCATTCTCTACTTCTGAAGGTATTTATTCAGTTGTTACCATCAAGAAATATTCGCATCCCAAGAATGCACTACCGGGCTATAAGGAAAGTATTGAAGGAACAATACGTATTTTTCAGTACACCGGAGGTACTTGTTATTATCGTGTGAATGTTGAAGATAATATGGACGGAAAGACGGAAGCCAACAACCTGTTCTATTCGGTAATGCGCAACCGTTTTTACAATGTAAATATCTCAAAAATTACTTCAATCGGTTATCCCGATGATGAAGATGTTACCGTGGACCCGACAGATCCCATCAACCAGAAAACGTACATGCAGGCACATATCACAGTGGAACCATGGACGAAAGTTGAACAGGATGCAGAACTGGGAATGTAATTGCTATTAGTCTGCCGGTTCATTAAAAATAGATTTTAACGGATTCTTTTGCCGGGGCATTGTCCCCGGTAAAAGAATCTAAAATCCCTCTCAATAACAATTTAACATGCATAGTACATTTTACCGGAAAAGAAGGATGGTGGCATACATATCAATGC
The DNA here is from genome assembly GCF_018289135.1 of Bacteroides xylanisolvens. Taxonomy (NCBI): domain Bacteria; kingdom Pseudomonadati; phylum Bacteroidota; class Bacteroidia; order Bacteroidales; family Bacteroidaceae; genus Bacteroides; species Bacteroides xylanisolvens. Next base: position 3,662,330 of record NZ_CP072216.1, on the reverse strand, counting down.
TATTATGGCTTATTACAGGATGCGTTAATGAAGATTTTTCCGATTGTCCGCAGGGAAGTTTCCAGGTGGCTTTCGAATATGTTCATCACACGGACAATACTTGTCCCGATCGCTTCAACATTGACGTACAGCAAATAGACTTGTATGTATTTGATGCAGCCGGATGTTTTTTGAAATGTATAACTCGTAAAGGGACGCCTTTCCCGAAAGAATTTCGGATTGACCCGGAACTTTCTGCCGGTAGCTATACGTTGGTGGCATGGGGAAACTTGACTGATGAAGTGACTTTACAACCGGCCTTTATTGCCGGACAAACTACGCTTGAGCAAGCGTTATTATCACTCAACGCAGCTGAAGACCGTAGCGTGAATCATAGACTGACTCCTGTTTTTCATGCTATGAAACAAGTAGAAGTAAACGATGTGAAGGAACACACTGAAGTTCTTTCACTTATAAAGAATGAGAATCATTTGCATCTGAATGTGAAGTGGTTTGAAAAAAGCGGAATACCATGTATTCACCGCTGTGCGGATGGCGTGCGTGTCCGTGTACTTGATCCCAAAGGGGCGACCTATAAATTTGATAATTCTGTAGTTGCTTCGGGCAACGAATTGACATATTATCCATATCAGGGCGTAAATAATGATGCATGGAATCAATTTGCAGGCGTTTTTTCTTTGATGCGTTTGGTGGAAGGGGAAAAATTGACGCTACTGATAGAACGTTTGATGCAGGACGGCACAGCCAAAGAACTCTACCGTTCTGACTTAGTCGAACTTATCCGGATGCATCCATATACCCGCATCCAGTCGGAACTTGACCGGCAAGATGTGTATGAAGTAGAAATATCGCTTATAGATGATCTGGACGGTGACACGGATACTTATATGCAAACGGCTGTTACCGTATCAGGGTGGACAATCATATTGCAGGATACGGAAATGTGATACTTTATAATTAAACGAGAGAATGAAACTGAAATTAGTTTATATATATAGCTTCGTTGTGACATTATTATATCTGCTTACTGCTTGTACTGACGGAATAGAAGCATCTTCCGATAGTAATGGCCAGGGGGAAGGCAAGGAAATTCCTGTCAGTATCATGCCGAAACTTGTTGCAGGGGATGAAAATGAGGTATCACAATTGCGTGTTATCATTTTCTCGACACGTACTTCCAATCCTTACGGTCCTAAAGTTTTAGTCAGCAATCAATTGATAGATGTAAATGAAGATTATGTTGCCATTACCTATATAGGATACAATGATATTTATGTGATAGGAAATGAACCGGTAGATCTTTCGGGAATCAATAGCCCTGAAGAATTGAAAAATATTCAGATGAATACGGAAAGCAGCCTGAGTGCTTCAAAATTTGTATTTTTCCGGCAGTTGCTCAATGTGAATGTACGGAGTAAAAATGAGATATATCCGGAAGGGGCATCCGCTTCTGTTTCAAAACTGGAGATAAAGTTGCAACGAGTGATTGCCAAGTTAAGTGTGAAGTTTGACCTTAGTACGGAGATTTGTGAAAATGGAAACCCTACAGGTGAATTCGTTAATCTTGAGTCTATGGAGTTACTTCGTATTCCAAAGTATAGTTATCTGGCTTCCTGTAAATACAGGATAGAAGAGGGGTTTCTAGATAACCGCGTTTTTTCACTAGAAAATAGCAGTGCAGAACAGAATCATTTCACATGGTCATCCGGTGATATATATTTGCCGGAATATCTGCCGATGGATGAGATTTACAGAATGGTATTGCGCATTAAAGGGACATCAAGAGGAATCACCCGTATATATACTTTGCCGATTGGTGATGCGATGAATTCAATTGATTCACATTCTACAGAATGGAATATAACCCGCAACAGGCATTATAGTTTGAATATTAAAGCGATTACCGGTTATGGGGAGGAGTCCCTTGAAGTGAAATCCAACGTTTCCGGATGGTCGGAAGTCAATGTTCCGATTGAAATAACGGGAGCTAGTTTTCTTGCAGTCAACAAAAAGACGGTCGAAGTAAAGTCTTTACGCTTTTACTCGTATGTGCGTTTTGCTTGTAACGCTCCGGTTGAAGTGAAACTTCCCGATGAGGTGACAATCGGTAATCAACTGCAGATGACAATAGAATATGATGACGCGACAAAGAAAAGCGGTCGCGTCGGGTTCAGACGTGGAAATTGGAATACTGGTAATGATATTATATATGTAACTACATTAAAATCGGGTACCGCATCTGTTGAACTTAATCTGCAACTTTATAGATCTGAAACAATTCGTGTCGGAAATAACCTTGTTACTTGGGCTGAAGCCATGGGATATTGGGAAGAGGCTAACTGGATACGTACGGGTATTTATAATGATGAGTTTTATAAAAGAGCCACCCGGGAAACTGGATGTAGAGCATATTATCCTGAAGGAGTAAATGAGAATGATGCAACAAGAGGGAAAGGATGCTGGAGATTAGCTACCATACGTGAAAATTGGGCGATTAATTCTGCTGAAGCATGGTGCATAGAGGAACATGATACAAATGGCAGAAAGGCATATGTAAGTTACGGATCGGGAAATCTCATAGACGATTATAAAGAGAATAAAAAATATCGCTATAACTGTACACTTGATGTTCGTCCTCCTGAACTTTCAGATTTTATAGTCTCAAGTTCAGATGTAACGAATGTCACGAAGGAAAATGCGTCCTCTATATGTGCAAATTTAGGCAGTGGATGGAGATTGCCTACAGGAAAAGAAATGAATTATGTTTTCCTGAATGCCGGAACCAACGGGCTTCCCAATAATTTCTTTTCGGACAGTTATTGGGGAAAGAATGAGGATGGTACTTTCATTGTAGCAACAATGAGTGATCCGGACGGAAGTGCCACGACGGATGAATTGCGAAATGGGAGACATACGGTGCGTTGTGTGAAATTACGTTATCCCCCTGTTGGATAAGAAAAATGATAGATATGATAGTAAAAAAGAAATATATTCAATTAGTCCTGTTTGTATTGCTTTTCTCTTTGGGGGCTTGCAATAGTGATGAAATGTCGGATATTAACGATACAACAGAAGTACAGGAGCAAATGGTTTTGAAACTAAGTGTGCAACAAGAGTCTGTTGTGTATACGCGGGGAACAGGTACCCCTGCCGATGAAGCAAAGGTTGAAAGTATGGATTTTCTGATATTCAATCATGACGGAAAAATTGTTTATCATCAGCATCCTGTATTGGAATGGACTGGAAATGAATATAAGACGACAGTAAACATTCCTTCGGCGACAGGAGAGCATACATTGTATCTGATAGCTAATTATCCGATGGAAGCAGGGACAATACATACTTTACAGGACTTGGAAAGCAGGATATGCACAAGTACGAAAGCACTTGTAAAACCACCCTTTGTAATGGCTACCAGGCGCATAACTCTTTCATCACTCAACATGATAGCTATTCGTAATGCGATGGAAAGTGACGGTAGCAATGGTTTCAGTTTAAAACGGAATGTTGCGAAATTCAGTGTGGGAGTGGCAGACAACAATTTTGAATTGATTTCAATAAATTGGTTGGGTTGTCCTGTGTCAGCCTCTGTATTGGCAGACGTGGATTATACCAGTCCGTCCACTTTGTCCGTCAGTAACCTTGCTCCTTCGTCAAATCCTATTTATCTGTATCAGATTCGGAAAATGGGTTTGGATGCGCATAAAGGATTTCACATCGTTGTACATGGAAAATATACGGCAGCGGATGGGACAGAAAAGGAAGGATACTATAAACTCCGTCTATGTACAATAGATGATGCTACAGGAGAAAAAGTTCCGTTGACTTCAATTGTAGGCAATGATTACTATAAACTGAATATCCGGAGTGTTACGGGATTTGGCGCTAATTCATTCGAGAATGCAGAAAAGAATGGATTTACTAATGATATGGAAGCATTCATGTTATTAGAGTATAATGGTACACATGATTATCAAGAGAATTATTTGCAGAATGGTTATCAGATGGGATTTGAAAATTCCCGTTGGATTATATACAGTAATGAAACCTTGAATTCTTTTGTGTTAGGTCATTTCTACCGGTGCATCCGGGATGAATCATTGGAAGGTTACACCATGTTTGATCCGGATTATCCTAATCTTCAGCGTGGATTGATAACGGTGAAAGCAAATGGGACAGAAATAACGGGGGAAACAGTTTGTAATGATACTTCTGATAATCCCGTCGAGATGGACTTGTGTTTCACGGAATCGAGTGAAGTCGCAGGTACGGAATACTCTTTTACGAGTATTATCCAATATGGTGTTCTACAAAAAACGGTAACTGTTGAACGTCATTCCTCTATCGGTCGGTCATATACAGTGCTTCCTATGTTATATACGAATTACGGGGAAGTGTTCGATTCATGTGATTGGATCGGGATAGCTGAACAACGGCACGAAGGTGCTATTACTTATCCGCAGTTAGACTCTGCTAATGATTACATTTTTGTCCATGTAAAGGAAAATGGCACAGGCAATGCACGTGAAGGAAAGGTGCGTCTGTTTGGTAGGAATGGATATTTTGAACTTCGGATACGTCAGGAAGGATAATTCAAATAGTGTTAAGAGTGAAAGGAGATATGAGGATGAATATATTAAACGATATTTTGGAAAAAGAAGGTGATAATCGAGGCTCTGTTTATTTGTATTGTCTAGAGGATTCATGGAAAGCATTCGGATATTCTGCTTTTTATCTGTCTTTACTTTATCCGGGGATGAAAATCGTGAAATATGATAATCCGGATATTATATGCTTTTTTGTGTGTATATCGGATGACTGTCTGATGGAAATATTCGAGATGAGCCGGATATATGTCGGGAATGAATGTATAGAGATGAAAGTGCCGGAAAGGATTTGCGGTGGAGAAAACGAGTATGTCAAATGGTGTAATGAATTGTGCTTGAACTTGTAGAATTATGAATAAACGAAGATTAAGGTTATTACACCTTTTAAGATTGGTAATCCATCAGAAATATATAAGACTTCTTTATATTACTTTAGGCGTGTTTTTACTTTTATGTACTTGTTCTGCCAATTCTGGTGAATCAAATGCTATGGCAAAGCAACAAAAAGACAGCATACTGATAGAGCGCTTTTGGGATACGTATGATTTTACAGATACTATCCGGTTAAGCAGCTCTGCCACTACCGAAAGGATGTTGGTGGATTATCTTTCTCAATTGTCGGAACTGACAGAGGAAAGGGCTTGTGAAAATATCAGGAGATTGGTGTTGAAGACTAAAGTTAATAAGGTGGTAAACCGTTGGTTTCTACAACGGTTGGAGCATCATCTATATGAACCTGATTCGTCACTACGGAATGATAGTTATTATATTTCAGTATTGGAGGAAGCATTAACATCCGGACATTTAGATGGAATGATGCGTATACGTCCCTTGTATCAATTGAAAATGCTTAAAAAGAACCGGATAGGGATAAAAGCTGCTGATTTTACTTTCATTCTTTCTACGGGAGAATTTCAAAAACTATGGGATGTTTCCGCTAAATATACGTTATTACTGTTTTATGATCCGGATTGTATTTATTGTCGGCAATCAATGATGGAACTGTCTGAATCATCGGTAATAAATTCCTTCTTGCAACATAGTGGACTATCCCTATCGCAACTTGCTCTTGTTACGATTTGTACGGAAGGTGAAATGGATGCGTGGAAAGAATATCAGCAGTCTCTTCCTTCTGTGTGGATAAACGGTTATGATGTCAGGAAGGTGTTGACTGAAAAAGAACTATATTTTTTGCGTTCTCTTCCTTCGATATATTTGTTGGGAGAGGACAAGCAAGTATTATTGAAAGAACCCTCTTCTATAGGTGAAGTTACCGGTTATTTATTAAATAAGTATGATGATATATAATAGTGGCATAGGAAAAATGGAATCATGACTTTTCCGCTGCCTGTGAAGGTAGCCTATTGTTTGTTTTGTTTGTGTGTGCATCTTTTTCCCGGTGGGGAAGAAGGTGCACTTTTTTATTATGATATTTATTAGTTTGAATATATTTGTTTATTTATTATTCTCCCCGGCTATCGGTTTTGTCGCTTTTTCTTGCTTTTCGTCGTTGTCTTATCGTTTATTTGGTTCCTCTATGTCGGTTGCGTATATCTGAAATGCTTTTTAGTACTTTTCTGATGAGGCTATTAGGTGTCGTTTCATCTCCGTGGAAGATGCTGCATCTTTGCATCGTTAACGTTAGCGAAGTGATAATTAAAACAGTATTTATTTAAAAAAGAAAAGTAGTATGGCTATTAGATTTAGAAGGGTGTCTCGCCTGTGTGACCCTACAAATAAAGAAGCAGGAAAGAAAGTGTATCCGGTGATTTCTTATCAGTATGATACGAGTGCAACGTTGGATGAGTTTGCAAAGGAGATTGCGTCTGCTTCCGGTGTCAGCGAGGGTGAAACGATTAGTGTATTGAAGGATTTCCGTACGTTATTGAGAAAGACATTGCTGGGTGGTCGTTCGGTGAATATCGCCGGTCTGGGATATTTTTACCTTTCTGCTCAAAGCAAAGGGACGGAGAAGGCGGAAGATTTTACAATCGCTAATATTTCAGGGCTTCGTATTTGTTTTCGTGCCAACTCGGACATTCGTCTGTTTACCGGGACGACTACCCGTTCGGATGGATTGAAGTTCAAGGATTTGGATCATATTAATGATTCGGGTAGCATTGGTGACGGTTCTGATGATGGAGGTGAAACTCCGGATCCGGATGGTGGTTCGGGTGGTAATGGTGAAGCACCGGATCCGGCAGCTTGATTCATAGGTCGTTGAGAACTGTCTGGTTTGTATGGAATGGGGCTTCGGCCTCATTCTTTCTTTATAACTACGTAAAAATATAAATATGCAAATAACTACAATCCTTGCTTTTATTACCGCTATGGGTGGTTTGGAAGCTGTGAAATGGTTAGTGAGGTATATCACTTGCCGTAAGACGGATGCACGGAAAGAGGAAGCGTCCGTGAACAGTATGGAAGAAGAAAATCGCCGTAAAAAGGTGGACTGGCTGGAAGAACGGCTGACTCAACGTGACGAGAAGATAGACGGGCTTTATATTGAACTTCGCAAGGAGCAGGAAGAGAAGATTGACTGGATACATAAATGTCATGAAGTGGAGTTGATACAGAAGGAGTCGGAAGTGAAGAAGTGTGAGATTAGAGGGTGCGTGAAGCGTATGCCACCTTCGGATTATTAACTGGTGCGTTTGAACTAATAATGAATTATCATGAGAAATATAGATTCTATCATAGTACATTGTTCGGCTACGAAAGCCGGGCAGGATTTTACTGCTGCGGATATTGACTGTTGGCACCGGGAACGTGGGTTCAACGGTATCGGGTATCACTATGTGGTCCGTTTGGATGGGAAATTGGAAAAGGGGCGGGATGTTTCTCTGGCCGGTGCTCATTGTAAAGGTTGGAATGAGCGGAGTGTCGGGATATGTTATATCGGTGGATTGGATGCGAACGGGCGTCCGGCAGATACCCGAACGAATGCTCAAAAACGGGTGCTTTATCAGATTATTATGGATTTGCAGTGGGAATATAATATTCTCCAAGTGTTGGGACATCGGGATACTTCACCGGATTTGAATGGTGACGGAGTGATTGAACCTTATGAATATGTGAAGGTTTGTCCCTGTTTTGATGTGAAGGAGTTTTTGAGGAGTGGGAGGGAGTTACTGTTTGTGTTGTTGGTGGCTTTGGTTGTGCCTGTATTGCTGTCGGGATGTAGGAGTAAGAAAGAGGTGATAAATAGGGAGAGTGAAGTTAGGGTTGATTCAAGTTTAAATAGTAGCTCCGGGAAAAGTCTTGTTAAAAATAAGGTTGCTTCAGAAAAGGATTCGGAGGTGGTAGAAGAGCATATCGAACAGGTGGTGTTTGTGTTTCCTGTTGATACGCTTGGATTGAAGGCTGGGATGATGGTGAAGACTGTGGTGGATAGGAAAAACGTTAATGAAAAACAACTTCTTCAAGAAGTGAATTCACAGTCTGTGAGTTTGTCGGATATGAGTTCTAAGACAGAGATTCATAAAACGGGAGTTGAGAAAACTACTAATAGGATAATCGGAAGTGGGTATTGGTACGGGATTATTTTGCTGGTTTTAGTTATTGTGTGTTGGATTTATAGATCGATGAAAAAGGCTATCTGATTCCTTATCAGGCAGACGGGAGTGAATTAGTAAAAGTAGGGGTAGAATTCAGTGCGGAAAAAAGAAATATAGACCGATGGCTGTACTAATCGATAACCATGTTGCTAAAGAATTTATAGAGCCGTTTGAGATTGTTCAAGCGGCTCTTGTTTTGCGGGTAGTTCTTCTTATCGTTTGTTTTAAATCCAAATCACAATCTCTATTTCTTTATCAGTTGTGATCTTTTCCTTTTTTCTGATTTCCGCTTTGAGAGGAAGTAAATAAGTATCAAGTTTGGTGTCAAACCAGATTGCGGTTTCCCATTGGGTATTGCCGATTTTGGCCGTCATCTTCAACCGTCCCCAGCCTTCCTCTAAGAATCCGAGATTCTCTCTTATTTCTTTGGACATCTCTTTCGGCAGGCAGGCTATGTGTCAACCGCCCGTTCCAACGGTCGATGAGTAGTTCCAAACTTTTGTGGTAAACTCGTATTTTATTCCCTTATTTTCTATTGTACAAAAATAGAAAATAATAGGAGATTAGCTATAATTTTTTCTTTTAATTAATTTTCGATGTTTGTTTGAATACACATCTATTATAGGAATTGGCAACTGGGCAAAGTGGTAGAATAAGTCAAAGTTAACTTGTGCATAGCCCTTGTGGTTGCCACATAAAGCATACTTTTATCAATATTGGAATGATAGTTCTTGTCATTTGTTTGCGGAATGATTACTTCGTCAAATTCCAGTCCTTTCGCCATATGGGCGGAAGTGATGATAATCCCTTTCACATAAGCAGAACTTTGATTTGACAAAAGTGAGATGTCGTTTGCATATATCTGGAGTTTTTGAACAAGTTCTTTTGCTTGGGATTCTGTTTTGCAGATGATCCCTAATGAGGTATAATGGGAGTTCCTGAAGGAGTTTACTAAATCCGCAATACCTTGGATCTCTTCTTCTGTACTTTTGAATGGAAGAATCTTGGGGTGTTCTCCATGTCTCATAATCGGTTCTAATTCATTGTTCGATTGAATTTTTTGTGCAAAACTGGTAATCTCAAAAGTAGAACGATAGCTTTTGCAAAGTTTCATTATTTCTCCTGTTACAAATGCTTTTTGAATCATACCGGCAGTGGAAGATCCATAAGGATTGACGGATTGGGAAGCGTCTCCAAGAATTGTTTTTCGACACGGATAAAGTTTTTGAATCACTTTGTATTGTATGGGAGAATAGTCTTGCATTTCGTCTATCAGAAGATGTTTGACATAAGATTGGGCGTTGTTCCCATCTAATGCGATATGCAGATAAGCCAAAGGAGCTAAGTCCGCATACTCCAGTATGCGATTTTTGCGTGTCTTGAACATCTCCGGTTTTCCGATCCATTCAAAAAAGTCTTTATAGATTTGGAGATCGTTATTGCCCGCGAACATCTTTTTTATCTCTTTCTTTAGTTGGTTTTTCTCCGGAGTGCTAACTGTGAGATTATATTGTAGTTGCATCATCTCCAGAATGTAATCTGTCATAGTCTCAAATCGTTGACGTATGGGATAGCGGTGGAATCGTTTGAACTGTTCGTTAATAAATTCGGCAGGAACGGTGATGTATTTGGTGAGTTTTACGTCTGTTGCTTTGAAATAGTTGTTTTCCATGTAAAGGATGAATTTGTCAAGTAGTGATATAAACTCGAAGGAGGCTTTGTATTGTATTCGTTCGATAAAGTCGGGTGTCGGGTTTTCTAATAGTTCCGTCACTTGGTCGAAGAAATTCTGGTGTTTATATTTGTTGTCAATTACATCCGACAGAATTTGCTCCATGCTGGTTTCGGGAACGGTCTCTTCGCCAAGTTCCGGAAGTACATTAGAAATGTAATCGGCAAATACTTTATTGGGGGAGATGATTAATATGTCTTTGGAAGAAATCTGTCCTTTCTGTGCATAAAGCAGGTAGGCAATACGATGGAGCGCGATAGAGGTTTTTCCTGAACCGGCAACACCTTGTATAATGAGTACAGAAGCGTTTTCATTACGGATGATCTGATTCTGCTCCCTCTGAATTGTCGTGACGATGTTTTTCATTTTGTTGTCGGCATTGGAACATAGTTCTTTTTGCAGAATATCGTCATGAACAGTTACGGAACTTTCAATCATGTACTCCATTTTTCCTTTGCGAATACGATATTGGCGTTTGAGTGAGATCGCCCCGTTAATTTTGCCTGCCGGAGAGGAGTAGAACGCCTCGCCTAATTCATGATCGTAGAACATGCTTGAAATAGGAGCTCGCCAATCGTAAATCAGATTCTTTTTTTGATTGAGGTCATAGAAAGTATGTATTCCTATATAGATTGGACTAACTTGGCTTTTGTCTTTCTTTTCCTGAAAGTCGATTCGTCCGAAATAGGGGATATCCAGTATTTTGCTTAGTCGCCTGCGTTTGTCAATTACATTTTCACCTAATGCAAAATGATTTAAGATGCTTTCTCGCATGGAACGGATTTCGTGGGGATCGATATCCTTGTTCGACCATAGATAATCCTTGTATTCCTGCAGGGTGTCTATATGCTCTTTGACGGAAGTACTGGTGGTGTTAATCGTATCATGGATGGTGGTTATGACTTGCTGTAAATACTCTTTTTCCTGTTTCTCTGTTTGATTGAATATCATAATCTCTTTTTAGTTGTATGATGAAGAATTGAAATTGCGGACAAAGTTAGCTCAACCCATTAAGGGATTAAATAGTTATTTATAGCTATATATGTATCCTTTTTCCTATTTTTGCATACTTACTTAATAAGGAAAAAGATGAATATTCTTGAATTGGCAAAACGTAACCAGCAGAAAGCTTGGGAGATTATAGAGGATACCCGTATTGTTCGGATATGGGAGGGGATTGGTGCCAAAGTGAATCTGGTAGGTTCGTTGCGTACAGGATTATTGATGAAACATCGGGATATTGATTTTCATATTTATACTTCTCCTTTGGATTTGTCTGTCAGCTTTCGGGCGATGGCTGAATTGGCGGAAAATACGTCCGTAAAGAAGATTGAATATACGAATTTATTACATACAGCAGAAGCGTGTATAGAGTGGCATGCATGGTATAAGGATATGGAAGGAGAACTCTGGCAAATGGATATGATTCATATCCAAGAAGGCTCTCGTTATGATGGCTATTTTGAAAGGGTGGCCGAACGCATTTCTGCGGTATTGACAGATGAAATGAGACTGGCTATCCTGAAATTAAAATACGAAACGCCTGATACGGAAAAGATTATGGGAGTGGAGTATTATCAAGCTGTGATTCAGGATGGTGTACGTAGTTATCCGGAATTTGAGGAATGGAGAAGATTGCATCCGGTGGTGGGTGTGGTGGAATGGATGCCCTAGCCAGATTGGATCACTGTGCGGGGAGAAAGATTGCATGTATTAACTTAGCAATCCACTCTCTTGTCCTAAACGAATGGCTTCAATGGAATTCTGTACACCTAACTTCCGTAACAGATTTTGTCGATGAATATTAACTGTATGAATGCTGATGCATAGTTTGTCTGCGATTTCTTTACTTAACAGGCCTTTTTGAATAAGACGTAATACTTCTATTTCCCGATTAGTAAGATTGGTAGAAGGCATTAGCGATAGGGAAGGAGAAAATATTTCTCCATTCTTTAGATTCAGGACGGTACAATCTACGGTTTCAGAGGCTTTTTGGTCGGGTGATATGTCCATGTTTCCTATGATAAGCCATGCTTTACCGTTGCGGTCCTGTTCCAATACCTGATGTCTGCTGGTGACACGTATGTACTGTTGTTTCGCATTGAGCATACGAAAACTGTAAATGTTAGAATAGCTATTCCGTTGCTCAAAAGGCAGGCTATAGATGAATTGGCTTAGTGTGACCTGTAATGCCGCCAGTTGTGCGCGATCATCGGGATGGATGCGCGATTCCAGATAATCACCCTGTCTTTCTAATGTTTCTATCTTGTGGCTGTCGTATCCCAGTAAATCAACAAAATTCGGAGAGGCGTAAGCATATTTGCATTTATAAACATCAACAACAAATGTACAGTTACGACCCATTTTCGAGAGTTGATGAAGCATGGATTTATCCCGCTCCCATACGGCATAGTCAATGTCGGTAGCAGATAGATGCTGCTTTGCCCACATTTCTTCTCTAGTTGTAGTGTTTAGTTTCATTCTCGGATATATTTGTTGGGTGTATCTTAATAATTGTTCTGGAACAAAAATAGATATATTATGGGAAATGGTCAAGAATGAATGAGAGAATTGCTAATTGTGACTGTTTTGTGTGATTGACATGCTAACAAATGATAATAATTGAGCTTCTATTGAAAAATATAGAATAAAAACATAGTTATCTAATTTATTGTGTTACCTTTGTTCCCAGAGTTTGAGTTACGAATCATTATTGTGTAGTTCTTCTTTTTAATATATTATTAGTAAGTAGTCCTCTTCTGTAATTATCCTCCTCACTCCAAAATAGTATTTATTTTAATAAAATTTTTAGATGAACATTTACATTTCAGGTTTAAGCTATGGCACAACTGATGCCGACTTAACAAATTTATTTGCAGAGTTTGGAGAAGTTTCTTCAGCCAAAGTTATTTTTGATAGAGAAACTGGTAGATCCAGAGGATTTGCTTTCGTAGAAATGACGAACGATGGAGAAGGACAAAAAGCAATTGATGAACTGAATGGAGTTGAATACGACCAGAAGGTTATTTCAGTAAGCGTTGCACGCCCTCGTACTGAAAGACCGTCAAACGGTGGAGGCCGTGGTGGTTATAATAACTCTAGAAGATATTAATATCCGAATAAAAGCAGAAGATTCTGTCTTCTGCTTTCATTTAAAAGCTGTTTCCGTTTCATGATTCAACGGGGGAATCTCTACTGAATAGAGAAGACGAAAAATCATTTTACATTTAAGTTCTGCTAATTCTGGCTCTTCTATGCAAAATTAGGAATTTCTAATCCTGTACTTTCCATTCTGAAAATAGATTTATTAGGCTTTTTTGTAATACAATACTCTTGAAATAGCCAAGGGCATATAGTTTAATAAATTATCCAACAAGGTAAATCATTCGTGACAGAACCAAATATTGAGCACTTGAATAAAGTATGCTCACTTCTATCTGTCTGTTTTGCCAATACAAAATAAAACATATGAAATCGTTCTTTATAGGAAATATTGAAATTAAAACACCTGTTATACAAGGTGGAATGGGAGTAGGAATCTCACTGTCCGGTCTGGCATCAGCAGTTGCAAATGAAGGCGGAGTAGGCGTTATATCATGTGCGGGTTTAGGATTGTTATATCCCAAGGGAAAAGGCTCTTATCCGGAGAAATGTATAAGTGGACTGAGAGAAGAAATTCACAAGGCACGTACAAAAACAGAAGGTATTATTGGCGTAAACGTCATGGTTGCTTTATCTAATTATGCCGATATGGTGCGTACTGCGATTGAGGAAAAGATAGATGTGGTATTTTCAGGTGCGGGACTTCCGCTTGATCTGCCGTCATATTTGACCCCGGAAAGTGTAACCAAGTTAGTTCCTATTGTATCTTCTTCAAGAGCTGCCAAGGTTATTTGTGACAAGTGGCAAAAAAACTATAACTATCTGCCCGATGCAATTGTGGTGGAAGGGCCTAAAGCCGGTGGGCATTTAGGATTTAAAAAAGAACAAATACAGGATCAGCATTATGCTCTGGAAGCATTGATTCCGGAAGTGGTGATGATTGCATCCAGTTATAAAGAACAAAAGCAGATTCCGGTGATTGCTGCCGGTGGAATTTCGACAGGTGAGGATATAGCACATTTTATGGAATTGGGAGCTTCCGGTGTGCAAATGGGGAGTATTTTTGTTACCACCCTTGAATGTGATGCTTCAGAAACATTCAAAGAAGTATATATTCATTCCAAGTCCGAAGATGTTCTTATTATAGAAAGTCCTGTCGGGATGCCGGGAAGGGCTATTGATGGAGAATTTATTCACAATGTGAATAATGGTTTGGAGAGGCCTAAAAGTTGCTCATTCCATTGTATAAAGACATGTGATTATACAAAAAGTCCTTATTGCATTATTAAGGCTCTATATAATGCAGCCAGAGGAAATATGAAAAAAGGCTATGCATTTGCTGGTAGCAATGCCTTTCTCGCAGAAAAAATCAGTAGCGTAAAAGAAGTAATGGCTACACTGGAACGCGAGTTTTTTTTAGCAACCCACAGACTGGCTTAATGATTGAAACTCTGCTTTTTCATGATTGAAATTGTCCGGGTTTCCCACTATATATAAAACTAATCGCTGTTTGAGTACAGCAAAAATAACATTTATGACATTTAAAGAATTAAATATAACCGAACCGATTTTAAAAGCAATTGAAGAAAAAGGATATACAGTACCAACTCCCATTCAGGAAAAAGCGATTCCGCCTGCACTGGCAAAAAGAGATATATTAGGCTGTGCGCAAACCGGTACCGGAAAGACGGCTTCATTTGCTATTCCTATTATACAGCATTTGCAACTGGATAAAGAGGTTGCCAGACGTCAGGGAATTAAAGCCTTGATATTGACGCCCACACGTGAGCTTGCCTTGCAAATCAGTGAATGTATTGACGATTATTCAAAGCATACTCGTATTCGCCATGGAGTAATCTTTGGTGGTGTAAATCAACGCCCGCAGGTTGATCTGTTGCGTAAAGGTATTGATATTCTGGTCGCTACTCCGGGACGTTTGCTTGACTTGATGAGTCAGGGACATATACATTTGGACACTATCCAATATTTTGTATTGGATGAGGCTGACCGTATGCTTGATATGGGATTTATCCATGATATTAAGCGGATATTGCCGAAACTTCCAAAAGAAAAGCAGACTTTGTTTTTCTCGGCAACAATGCCTGATTCTATTATCTCCTTGACTAAGTCTCTGCTGAAGAATCCGGTGAAGATTTACATAACACCGAAATCGTCTACTGTAGATTCTATCAAGCAGCTGGTGTATTTTGTTGAAAAGAAGGAGAAAAGCCAGTTGCTTATTTCGATCTTGTCGAAGGCGGAAGATCAGTCAGTACTTATCTTCTCACGTACTAAACACAATGCTGATAAGATTGTGAAGATTCTGGGTAAGGCTGGAATTGGCAGCCAGGCTATTCATGGGAATAAGAGCCAGGCGGCAAGACAGTCTGCATTGGGCAACTTTAAATCGGGAAAAACTCGGGTGATGGTTGCCACTGATATTGCTTCCAGGGGGATCGATATTAACGAATTACCTTTGGTTATCAACTATGATCTTCCGGATGTTCCCGAAACCTATGTGCACCGTATTGGGCGTACAGGAAGAGCAGGGAATATGGGAACTGCACTTACGTTCTGTTCGCAGGAAGAACGTAAACTAGTGAATGATATTCAAAAGTTAACCGGTAAGAAACTCAATAAGGCTGATTTCACTATTTGAAGGTAAGCACTTACATTATTTATTCATTAAAAATATAGTATAAACTAAATATTATTTCTATGGCAAAATCCATGACAGTAGGTAAACGTGAAAATGAAAAGAAAAGAATCGCTAAGCGCGAAGAAAAATTAAAGAAGAAAGAAAATAAGAAATTATCGGGCAGCTCAAACAGCTTTGAAGATATGATTGCTTATGTTGATGAGAACGGGAGAATAACCTCAACTCCTCCGACAGAGAATGTCAGAAAAGAAGAGATCAACCCGGATGAAATAGTTATAGCAACTCCTAAAAAAGAGGATGAAGAGCCAACTATTTTGAGAGGACGGGTTGAGTTTTTTAATGAGTCAAGAGGATTTGGTTTTATTAAAGATCTTTCCGGCGTTGAGAAGTACTTTTTTCATGTAAACAATGTCGTTGGTAATATTGCAGAAAATAATATCGTAACATTTGATCTTGAACGTGGAGTGAAAGGGATGAATGCAGTCAATATCTCGTTGGAAAACAAATCTAAGCCGGAAAATTTAGCTCAAACAGAATCTGTATAAGAAGATCTGCATTCTGCTTGTGTATAACAAAAAACAAAAAATAATAATTTGAGATATGAAAAAAGGTAATATAATGCGTGATGTTATTTCATCCAGTCAGTTTACTGCAAACGTGATCAAGGAGTACAAAAAAGGTTTGGGAGATGTAGTGCTGGTAGCAATAACTCCGCGGACTACCATTGAACTTCCTGCACATTTGACTCAAGCAGAAATAGATGCTCGTATAGAGATTTATAAAAAACTACATAGCTCCAAAGTATAGGTGTTTGTAGATACAAAAAGTAAGGTAATAAAAAATCCCTTGAACTTTTAAAGTTCAAGGGATTTTTTATTACCGAATCGATTGTGGTGCCACCAGGAATCGAACCGGGGACACAAGGATTTTCAGTCCTTTGCTCTACCAACTGAGCTATGGCACCTTGTGGTTGTTCGGTCCGGTAATATCTCTTTTGCGGTTGCAAAGGTAGTGAAACTTTTGGATTCTGCAAGCCTTCTGGAAATAAAAAACACTGATAAAAAGCTAGTTTGCTTATTATCAGTGTTGTATGGAATGGAAAATATTTCAGAAAAGTGATAGAAACTATTGTTTATTCTCCTTCAATGGATTCCATCCTTGTGCTTTCAATTCAAATTCTTGGCCGTCACGCGTAATCAATGCACAGCCAAGTTCGGGTTTGGTGATATGTCCGATGAGGCGCACTCCTTCCATTTGTGATACTTTCTCATGATCGGCGATAGAAACGGTGAAGAGTAGTTCATAATCTTCTCCGCCATTCAAGGCGCAAGTCGTCAGATTCATGTTAAACTCTTCAGCCATAACAGCCGTCTGATAATCGATCGGAATATGTTCTTCGTACACGCGGCAACCGGCATTGCTTTGTTTGCAGATATGCATCAATTCTGATGACAGGCCGTCCGAAATATCCATCATAGAGGTTGGAACAATATTGGCGGCAGCTAGTTTCTCAATGATATCCTTACGTGCTTCCGGTTTTAACTGGCGTTCTAACAAGTATTCTTTGCCGGTAAAGTCCGGTTGAATGTCTTTATCACCTTTTAGTACGACTTTCTCACGTTCCAATAGTTGTAACCCCATATAGGATGCTCCCAGATCACCGCTGACGCAGATCAGGTCGGTTTCTTTTGCTCCATTACGGTAAACCACTTTATCCTTATCAGCATCGCCGATACAAGTGATGCTGATAGCAAGCCCTGTAAGGGAGGAAGTTGTATCACCTCCCACAATGTCGACGTTATATTGCTGGCAAGCTAGGCGAATACCGGAATAAAGCTCGTCCATATCCTCTACACTGAAACGCTTGGAAAGGCCAAGAGATACCGTAATCTGCCGGGGAGTGCCGTTCATGGCATAAATATCGGAGAAATTAACGACTGCTGATTTATATCCCAAATGTTTCAAGGGAACATAAGTCAGATCAAAATGTACACCTTCCATAAGCAGGTCGGTTGTTACCAATACTTGCTTTTCTGAAGGGTAGGAGAGAACGGCGGCATCGTCGCCCACTCCATATTTACTGGATTCATTTTCTAGTTTGATTCCCTCGGTGAGGCGGTCAATCAGACCAAACTCACCGAGAGATGCTATTTCAGTTCTCATAAATCGGGGTAATTGTTTAGGCACGGTTGATAAGTTCGCGCATGATTGTTGTCATTTTCGGTTGAGCGGCGTCGGCTGCTTTCTGAACTTCTTCGTGCGTTACTTCTACGATTTTTCCTTCTACTCCCAAGTCGGTAATGACGGAAATACCAAATACTTTGATGCCACAATGGTTGGCTACAATTACTTCCGGAACGGTAGACATACCAACAGCGTCGGCGCCAAGGATATGGAATAGTTTATATTCGGCAGGAGTTTCGAAAGTAGGACCTTGTGTACCGATATACACTCCGTGTTGTACTTTGATTCCTTTTTCTTTGGCAATCTCATCAGCTTTACGAATCAGTTCCTTGCTGTATGCTTCACTCATGTCCGGGAAACGAGGGCCGTATGGGATATTTTTTCCACGAAGCGGATGTTCGGGGAAATAGTTGATATGGTCGGTGATAATCATCAAATCACCGATTTCGAAGTCTGCATTTGTCCCGCCACTGGCGTTGGACACAAACAAGGTCTTGATTCCTAATTCGCGCATCACACGTACAGGGAAAGTCACTTCTTTCATAGAATAACCCTCGTAATAGTGGAAGCGTCCTTGCATAGCCATGATATCCTTATTGCCTAGTTTGCCGAAAATCAGCTTACCGCTATGACCTTCGACGGTAGATACCGGGAAGTTCGGGATATCCGAATACTTTATTTCATACTTCTCGGTGATTTCGTTTGCCAAACTGCCAAGTCCGGTGCCAAGTATAATGGCTGTTTCCGGGCTGGTATGCATCTTACCTTTCAGATAAGCTGCGGTTTCTTGTATTTTCTCTAACATAGTCAATAATATGTTGGTTAAATTTATCTTGTTGATTCTGTAATATTTCTATTTCAATAGGCAAGGCATAGATAAATGGTTTCAATTCCTTGTCCAAAGCCGGATGGTTAATCAGGCGTGTTGCATCTTTTTCGGTAGTGATAATCAACCGGTGTTCTCCTTTCAGCTTATGAAACCGTTCTTTGATAAGCTGGATATCCCGATGGCTGAAATTGTGATGATCGTCAAACGATAGCAAATCTATTTGTTGGGTACAATCTTTCAGCCTTTCAAGAATGGGAGCCGGTGAGGCAATTCCGGTCATCAATAATATATCTGTATTTGTCAGCGAGGACAAAGCAATCTCATTGTTTGCCGAAGGGGTATCTGTGTCCGGAACCATCATAGGAAACACCGGTTGCAGGTTGCCATACCGGAACGATGAGAAGAATAACTGTTGATATGGATAAAGGTTCAGACGTTTCGTGATAATATTATAATCAATAGGCTTGATGTCCTGCGGACATTTGGTGACAATAACGATTTGTGCCCGGTTCTTGCCGCTAATTGGCTCACGAAGTCGTCCTGCAGGAAGCAAGGTATCGTCACAGAACAGCCGATGATAATCCGTTAACAGAATACTCAATCCCGGTTTGACATATCGGTGCTGGAAAGCGTCATCTAACAGGATAACATCTATTGAAGGCTTTTGCAGTGCAAGCAGCTTTTCTATGCCATGACAACGCTTTTCGTCGACAGCTACTGTGACAGACGGGAATTTTTGATGCATCTGGTACGGTTCGTCGCCAATGCTTCTTGCCGTACTTTCCGGAGTAGCCAACACATAACCTTTCGTATGCCGTTTGTACCCCCGACTTAATACAGCTACATTATATTGATTACAAAGAGACTTTATCAGATATTCAGTGTGCGGAGTTTTCCCTGTTCCTCCAACAGCGAGATTGCCTACGCTGATGATAGGTATATCAAAACTCTTTGATTGCAGCACTTCCCAGTCAAAGAGTTTATTTCTCATCATTACCGCTGCTCCGTAGAGCCAGGAGGCAGGGTAGAGCCACTTATGTATCTTAATAAAGTGTTCGTCCATGTATGGCAGTTTATTTAATATTCAGTTCGAACGGAATACGAGCCTGAATCATGGATTGTTCTTGTAGATTTTTCAGTAAACCGAATTGTTGGTAGAACTCACCTAACTTACTTTTCAGCAATTGTGATTCTACGTAATTCGTCGGTTTCGTATCAAGCAGGGAAGAAAAGAAATCTTGTTTTGCAGGATAAGAAACAACGGTGTATCCCTCGATACCGGCTTTTGCCACGGCAATATCCAATGCTTTGTCAATGCCGCCTAACTCGTCTACCAGTCCTAACTTTTTAGCAGTCTCCCCAGTCCATACACGGCCTTCGGCAATCTTTTCGATCGCTTCCTTTGTCATGTGGCGTCCTTCGGCACAACGGCTTACAAAGGTATCGTATCCTTCGGTAATCATCATTTGAAGCAATGATCTTTCATCCTCGTTGAACGGGCGCATGATATTCCCGAAATCAGCATATTTATTCGTCTTAACTACATCATAACTTAAACCGATTTTATCAGTCAATCCTTTTACATTGGGAATGATGCCGAATATTCCGATAGAACCGGTCAGGGTAGTAGGCTCTGCAACAATCGTGTCGGCAACGCAAGAGATATAGTACCCTCCTGACGCAGCATAATCACCCATAGAGACAATGACCGGTTTCTTTGTTTTCAACTCTTTCACTGCATGCCATATTTGTTCTGAAGCAAAAGCACTTCCCCCCGGAGAATTGACACGGAGTACAACAGCTTTCACATCATTATCATCTTTCAATTTACGCAGGTCACGAATGACTTTCGAACCAACAATTCCGTCCTCGGAAGTTGCGGAACTCGGATAGTCTGTAATTTCACCGGATGCATAATAAACAGCCACGATATTACCGCTTTTGTCTTTTGGTACGTTCTTCTTTACGTTCATCATGTCACTTAATCCTACTATCGGGAGATTGTCATCCTCATCTATCTCTACCAGTTTTTTAAGATAATTGCGCACATCATTGCGATAAATCAAGGTATCAGCCAATCCGCATTTTACACTTTCTTCTGACGGATAGAACATTAACATACGATCGGCATAAACATTCAGAGAATCTACTGGAATATTGCGGGAAGCAGAAATCCCCTCCGTCACCTGTCCCCAGATGGAAGTGATAAATGCTGTCACTTGTTCGCGATTGGCAGGGCTCATCTCTGTTGCAATAAACGGCTCCACGGCAGATTTGTAAGTTCCCACCTTGAACACCTGCATCTCAACTCCTATTTTTTGTAGCAGGTCTTTGTAGAATAGGGGAGCGGAAGCGATACCTCTCCATTCAATCATTCCTTTGGGATTGAGCAGCACCTTATCGGCTGCGCTAGAAAGATAATAAAGCCCCTGCGTATAGGAGTCGGCATAAGCAATGACGAACTTTCCACTCTCCTTGAAATCGAGCAATGCGTTACGGATTTCTTGTAAGGAGGCATAGGAGGTACCTAATGAACTTGCTTGCAAATAAATCCCTTTGATATTTTCGTTTTCTTTAGCCTTCTGGATGGAAGAGAGAATATCGTCCAGTCCGTACGTGTTAGATTCGTCACCAAACAACTGTGATAAAATACCTAGCGGATCTTCTTGCGTACGTTCAACCAGCGTTCCGTTTAAGTCGAGCATCATTACGGAATTCTTTTTTACGATTGTTTCCGTGTCCGAAGCGGACATGATGCCAAACAGCGTTACCATGCTGATTATAAATAATACAATACTTGACAAAATGATACCTGTCACCGTGGCAAGTGTAAATTTCAAGAAATCTTTCATTATACTTATTGTTTTTGCGTCAGCTTGTTATTAAGCTAACAAAGATAAATAATTGAGTTGATATTTATTCAATAAGTCGTACGAATTTTTGTTTTATCACAGCGAATCGATATAAATAGAAGCTTCTTTCCTGCAAGATTTAAGTATATTTGTCTGTATCTAATCCTTTTAAATGAGAAGAATTCTCTAATTTTGTGGCACAACTATTATCGTGAAAAATTAAATAAATATCAGCATATGTAATGCGACATTAACTTAACAATCTATTTACCATGAAAAGAAAAACCCCTTTTGTGGCTGCAGCTTTAGCAGCAGGCTTGTTCTTCTATTCTTCCTGTACTCCGACTGAAACAGCGGAAACAAAGGATTATACTCAATACGTTAATACCTTTATCGGTGCTGCTGATAATGGTCATACATTTCCAGGCGCGTGTTATCCTTTCGGTATGATCCAGACCAGTCCTGTGACGGGAGCAGTTGGTTGGCGCTATTGTTCTGAGTATGTTTATGAGGATTCCCTGATTTGGGGATTTACTCAAACACATCTGAATGGAACGGGATGTATGGATTTAGGTGATATTTTGGTGATGCCGGTCACTGGCACACGTGCCCGTGCGTGGGATGCTTATCGTAGTCATTTTTCTAAAGATAAAGAAGCGGCTACTCCGGGATATTACACCGCAGAGCTCTCTGATCCACAGGTAAAAGCAGAACTGACTGCCTCTATCCATGCTGCCCTTCACCGCTATACTTATCACAAGGCTGATTCTGCCTCTATATTGATTGACTTGCAACATGGCCCTGCATGGAGAGAAGAACAATATCATTCACAAGTCAACAGTTGTGAAGTGAACTGGGAAGATGCTCAAACACTGACAGGACATGTCAATAACACGGTATGGGTCAACCAGGATTATTTCTTTGTGATGAAATTCAACCGTCCGGTAGTCGATTCACTTTATCTTCCGATGGGCGAAACAGAAAAAGGAAAACGCATCATTGCCTCTTTTGATATGCAGCCGGGAGACGAACTGATGATGAAAGTGGCTCTTTCCACCACCAGCATAGACGGGGCTAAAAAGAATCTGGAAGCAGAAATTCCTGCCTGGGATTTTGAAGGAGTAAGAGCTACCGCCCACAATGAATGGAATAACTATTTGAGCCGTATTGAAATAGAGGGTACCGATGATGAAAAGACAAATTTCTATACTTGTTTCTACCACGCATTGATTCAGCCTAATCAAATTTCGGACGTAGACGGTATGTATCGTAATGCCGCCGACTCTATTGTAAAAGCCGGAACTGGTGCTTTCTATTCTACGTTCTCTTTGTGGGATACTTACCGTACCGCTCATCCGTTTTATACATTAGTGATTCCCGAACGTGTGGACGGTTTTGTGAATTCTCTCATCGAACAGGGTGAAGTGCAAGGCTTCCTGCCTATTTGGGGATTGTGGGGAAAAGAGAATTTCTGTATGATTGGTAATCACGGCGTATCAGTCATTGCCGAGGCTTATCGCAAAGGATTCCGTGGCTTTGACGCTGAACGTGCTTTCAATATAATAAAGAAGACGCAGACTGTATCTCATCCGTTGAAGTCTGATTGGGAGGTTTATACGAAATATGGTTATTTCCCGACAGATCTGATAAAAGCAGAATCTGTATCTTCCACTTTAGAATCTGTATATGATGATTATGCTGCTGCCGATATGGCACGTCGTATGGGTAAAGAGGAAGATGCCGCTTACTTCGCGAAACGTGCTGACTATTATAAGAATCTTTTCGATTCGGAGACGAAGTTCATGCGTCCGCGCAAAGCTGACGGAACTTGGAAAGCTCCGTTTAACCCAAGTGCGTTGGCACATTCTGAAAGTGTCGGTGGAGATTATACGGAAGGAAATGCATGGCAATATACTTGGCATGTACAACATGATGTTCCAGGATTAATCCAGTTGTTTGGGGGAGAAAAACCTTTCTTGAATAAATTAGACTCATTGTTTACGGTTAAGCTAGAAGGTGAAAGTTTGGCAGATGTTACTGGATTAATCGGGCAATATGCTCATGGAAATGAGCCAAGCCATCATGTGACTTATTTGTATGCACTGGCTGGTCGTCCGGAACGTACACAGGAATTGGTTCGTGAAATATTTGATACTCAATACAAAAACAAACCCGACGGACTTTGTGGAAATGATGATTGCGGACAGATGTCTGCCTGGTATATGCTTAGTGCGATGGGATTCTATCCGGTAGATCCGGTAAGTGCGGAATATGTATTCGGTGCTCCACAGTTGCCGAAGATGACTTTGCATCTGGCCGATGGCAAGACTTTCACGATTATTGCGGAGAATTTGTCGAAAGAACATAAATATGTAGATAGTATTACATTGAATGGCGAACCATATACGAAGAAAACAATCTCGCATGAGGATATTGTAAAAGGAGGAACGCTGGTATACAAGATGAAGTAATAAATTCGTTTCTGTACTGTTATGGGACTAATGATTTTAATTAATAGTGGTTGGGATCATAACTTATAGTAGGGATATTCCTAAAATAATAAAATTTAAGGCAACTAATTCATTGCGAGTTAGTTGCCTTTTTTGTATCTTTAAGCATTCCCCCCAAAAAACGGTTTGACGGCCAAAACGGGGGTAATTAAAAATAAAAACACATGGTAAAGATACAAAAAATCTCAGAAATCGAACCTTGTTTAGGTTTTACCGAGTTCGATATGCTTAAAAAATATCGTCAAAGTTTTGCAACGAGTGAATTAGGTCGCCTCCATTCTCTGTTCCCTTTCTCGGAACTGGCCCGACAAATGCATTTGAAGTCCTCTCCTTTTGGGCGTAAAAGTTATTTTTCTCCCGAAGGTAAATAGCCTTGATGGTCTTGAAGTCCTATACCAACTTTTCCGATGCACAACTGATTGAGCATTTAAACGGTAATATTCATTACCAGTTATTTTGTGGTGTTCAGATTGATCCGCTTCATCCACTAACCAATCCTAAAATCGTTAGTGCAATTCGTCAGGAACTAGCGGATCGCCTTGACGTTGAGTCCCTCCAGCTCATTCTTGCCGAGCATTGGACACCTTATCTTGAGAACCTTCATGTCTGTATGACCGATGCCACCTGTTATGAAAGTCATCTGCGTTTCCCTACTGATACCAAACTCTTATGGGAAGGTATTGTATGGCTTCATCGTCATCTGTGCAAACATTGCCAGACCTTGCACATACAACGTCCCCGTAACAAGTATCTTGATGTACGCCGTGCCTATCTTGCTTATAGCAAACTGCGTAAACGCAAGAAATCACAGACTCGTATGATTACACGAAGGTTACTTCAGTTATTGGAAAAGTTACTTGACCAGCTGGAGCTGCTTCATTCATCCTACAGGGACAGGCTTACACTATCCTCTGATTACCAAAGACGTTTCTCGGTCATACAGACAGTCCTTGAGCAAGGGAAGAATTTATTTGCAGGCAAAAAAGTGTCCAACCGTATCGTGAGTATCGACCGGCATTACCTTCGCCCCATTATCAGAGGCAAGGAAACCAAATCCGTTGAATTCGGAGCCAAAGTCAACAATATACAGATAGACGGAATCTCCTTTATAGAACATATCTCCTTTAAGGCTTTTAACGAAGGAGTACGTTTGAAAGACTGTATTCATCTGCAACAACAACTGACCGGGGTTAGGGTTAAGGCGCTTGCGGCGGATTCAATCTATGCCAATAATGCCAACCGGAAATTTTGTACAAAATATCATATAAGTACTTCCTTTAAGCGTAAGGGCAGAGCTGCCAAAGATGAGCCGCTTCGGAAAATCTTACGGTCGGAACTCAGCCGTGAAAGAGCTACCCGCCTGGAAGGAAGTTTTGGAACGCAGAAACAACATTACTCACTGGCCAGGATAAAAGCTAGAAACAGGAAAACGGAAGTACTTTGGATTTTCTTTGGGATACATACAGCCAATGCGGTATGTATGATAGAAAAGGTCGAAAAGAAAAAAAGAAAGGCAGCATAATCTAACTAAAATAACAGGAAAAACAGGAGAGGTTTTAACTTCCCCTAAAAAAGACATGTACATAATGCATGGGTGGGAAGGAAAAAATAAGAATATGTAAACAATATTCTACAAAAAAGATAGAAGACTGGGAGAGTTGAACGAAAAAATCAAGAGAAAAGCTCACGTAAAGCAAAGCTTTTCTCTTGATTTTTTAGAAAGAGGAACATTTACTGAATATCCCATAGTAGAGAAGAAAAAAAGATACTGCAAGAATAAATTGTACGACACCCGGGTCTCATGATGCTTGACACCCGGGTGTCAGCATGTTCAACACCCGGGTGTCGGTGTGCATGAGACCCGGGTGTCGTACAACTTAATACTACCAAATGAAATTAATTTGAAGCCATACGATTAAGTTTGTACTAATACAAACTTATTTCCGTACAATCCTACTCACCTCTATACGCTGCTTTTCAAACTTCTCATTATTGGTGTTGCGATTACTAACCTCTTTACAGCGAATAGGTGCACTCATTTCAAGCAAGCGCAAAATCTCATTTAAAGATTCACCTTCAAAAGTCGCTTTATAGGAATACTTTCCTAATTCAGCGTCTTTCAGAATAAATTCCACGTTATAAGTCTGTCCCAAACGCTTGAATACATATTCCAGCGGGTCATCTCTAAAAATGAGTATTCCATCTTTCCATGAGCACCATTTATAAGTATTGGTTTTATTGACGTTATATAGAGAAGTGGCCAGATTATAGTCAATCTTCTCTCCCGGTGAAAGGGAAATCGTCTTTTTCTGGTCAAGAGTGACTGCGACCTTTCCTTTTACTAACGTCACTGCTGCTACATGATCCGGAGCGTATGCGTTCACATTGAATGCAGTGCCGGTAGCTTCTACAGTCAGTTGTTTGGTTTTTACGATGAAGGGATGCTCTTTATCGGATTCCACTTCAAAATAGGCTTCACCCTGCATCGAAACAACTCTTTGCTTATCATTGAATTGAGTCGGATACTTTAAAGAACTTCCGGCATTTAGCCAAACCTTAGAACCGTCAGGCAGATTAACTACCGACCAAGTGCCATAAGGAGTGAATAACTCCTGATAAGTCTCTGCAATTTGAGAAGCGGGTTTAAAATAAAGATAAGCAGATAATATCAGTAAAGGAAGAAGTAAGATAGCTGCCACTTGCTGCCAATAGTGTAGGAAGGACAACTTTGGACGAACGGAAACCGGCTGGTTTTGATGGAGAATCTTCTCCATTACTTTTCTGTGCGCATTGTCCACATCTATCTCTTCCGGATTAAAAGCCGGGTGACTGACTTCCCACACATTCTTTTGTGATAGAAAGCTCCTATAGTTTTCGGGAGTAGCCGATATCCAATCATCCAGTACCTTTATTTCTTCTGGTGTAGCCTCTTTCGAGAGATATCTGGAGATTATAATTTCTATGTCTGAATCTTTATTTATCATAATGCATTTTACCTTATATATAATAGACGTTTCAGAAAGAAAATCCCACATTCATTAGTGGAAAAGAAATAAAAAAAGTAGTAAATAAAAATCTTTTAATAAGATGCGGAGCTGCTTCAATGCTTTGCTGATACGTACTTCTACCGTTCTGACAGAGATATTCAGGCGATTGGCTATTTCCTGATATTTAATATTTTCTAATCGGCTCATCTCGAACACTTCTCTTTCTTGAGGAGGTAATTGTTCCAATGCATTTTTAAGTTGCCGGCATAAATCAGAATACAGTATGTAGTTTTCTGTCGTATCTATATCTATAGAATCCGATTTAAGTTCGTAAGCAATGTGTTCATCTATAATCCTGCGATGACGTAATTCGTCCAGACAGTAATTCCTGACCGCTTTCAGTAAATATGATTTTAGTGAGTTCTCAATTACCAATGATTTCCGGTCATTCCATAGTTTGAGAAAGATATTTTGCACAATATCTTCACAGGTAGATTTCTCCGGAATGTAAGTACCGCCAAACAATACCAAATCTTTATAATAAGCATGGAATAGTCGGGTAAAAGCCTGTTTATCATCCTGTTTTAGTGCTATTACCAGAAAACGGTCGTCGGAAGTCTGTTGTTGGATATTCGGCATAGTATTGTAGTAAAGGTTCTATTGTCGGGGGTAAAAATAGAAAGATTATTTGGGATAAACGATAGTTTGAAGAAAAAATAATGCAGATGAAAAAATAATGCGATATCCAATGTGGCTTTTATTTTTAGAAACGTCTTATTGATAGAAACGAGAGAAAAACACATTTATTAACCTTTAAATAATACAAGCCATGAGAAAGACATAATCAGTGAATTCAGCTTCCGACAACTGATAAAAAAAGGAAGGTCTGACTCACCTTCCTTTCCAAAGATTCAGTTATTCGTTAATCAACTTATTTGTAGAACCAATAACCAAACATGTAAAGGTATGAACTTATTTCAATTAGAAAAATGAAAAAGAGAATTAATGTACCTGCGAATGTAAAAATGGGGAGAATCTGTGCTATATGGTTGTTTTGTATAGCTTTGCAAGCTATCAGTATACCTATCTTGGCACAATCCGCCAAAATTACATTGCGACTGAAAAATGTGACTGTAGAGGAGGTCTTGACTAGTATCGAAAATCAGACAGAATATCGTTTCTTATACAACAAAGACATTGTTGATGTAAGTCGTATAGTAAGCATTACTGTGAAAAATGAACGGATGACTCTGGTACTGGATAAACTTTTTAAAGGCGAAGGAGTATCTTATACGATTGAAAAACGTCAGATTGTATTAAACAAAGTTTCATCTCAGCCACAGGATAACAAACAGCCGGTCAAAGTGACCGGAAAGGTAGTGGACGAATCCGGAGAGGTTCTTCCGGGAGTGACTGTGATGATAGAAGGGGCTACTCAAGGAACCATTACCGGTATAGATGGCAATTACCAGTTGCAAGTTCCGGAAGGCTCGACACTGAAATTTACTTCAATAGGTTACACTACATATACGCAGAAAATTACCCGACCGATGACGTTGAATGTGACGATGAAAGAAGATTCGAAACAGTTGGATGAAGTTGTTGTGGTAGGGTATGGGACGACCACCCGTAAGAATCTGACAACTTCCATTGCAACGGTAAAAACGGAAAAAATATCGCGAGCCGCAACAAGTAATATGTCACAGATGTTGCTTGGGCGGGCTGCCGGACTAGAAGCTACGTTGACAAGCCCGCAACCGGGTGGAGCAGTTGACCTTTCAATTCGTGGGGCAGGTACTCCTATCTTTATAGTGGATGGCGTAATGATGCCTTCCACTTCTTTAGAGGTTGGAAACGGAAATCAGGTTATGCCCAACTCTATCAATCGTTCGGGATTGGCCGGACTTAATCCTGCCGATATTGAATCTATCGAAGTGTTAAAGGATGCATCTGCCTCCATTTATGGAATTGGTGCAGCCAATGGTGTCGTTTTAATCACTACAAAGAAAGGTACTGAAACTCGTCCCCAAATCACTTATGAAGGAAATTATTCTATCGTGAAAAACTATCCGTATCTGGAACCTTTGAGTGGGGAGGAATATATGAATGTTGCCAACATTTTCAATAAAGAAAACTATTTATTTACGAACGGTATGTATCCTTATGGTGATAAACCTTTTGATAATAAATGGGTACCTCAATTCTCACCTCAACAGATAGCTGCCGCTCAAACAACAGACTGGCTGGATTGTGTATTAAAGGATGGTAGCATCAATAATCATAATATCACAATTACGGGTGGTTCTAAACTGCTGAAATATTATCTGTCCGGAAATTATTACAAACAGGAAGGCACGGTAGAAAACTCCGCTATGGAACGTTATGCTCTTCGGACAAACATTTCTTCACAATTGCTTCCATTTCTTAAGTTGACAGCAATTGTTAATGTAAACGAAAATGAATATACAAATTCAACTTCCGGTGGCGGAGGTGGTGGAAATGGGTACGATGCTATACAATCAGCATTGACTTATCCTTCTTATTTACCAATCAGAGGTGAGGACGGAAAGCCTACTTTATATTCAAATTACCCTAACCCGGCTGAAATGATAAAAGTTAGTGACCGGACTAAAACAAGCGGTTATTATCTAAACTTTGCTGCCGATGTGGATATAATCAAGGATATGTTGTCCTTCCGTTTGATGTATGGTATTAATAAGGAGAATGCTAATCGTAATCTGTATATTCCTTCTGATATATATTTTATGGACATGTATAAATCAAGAGGGCATTTGGGATATGTTGAACGTAGAAACCAAACTATGGAAGGCACGTTGACTTTCAAAAAGCAGTTTGGAGATTTGTTACGTGTCGATGCCGTAGTCGGTATGGGAAGATATACGAACGATTCAAATGGACTTGAACTTGACTACGAACAGATTAACGATCACATTGCTGCTGATAAGGTGGAAGCTGCGGAAGGCGCTTTCTACCCGACTTCTTTCAGGGCAGCCGATGAACGTCGTTCTCAATTTGCCAGGGCAAGTGTGGATGTGCTCGACAGATATGTAGTTGCCGCTACTATTCGTCGCGATGGAACGGATAAGTTTTTCCCAGGAAAGAAATATGCCTATTTCCCTTCAGTGTCATTGGCCTGGAAATTATCTAACGAGCCGTTTATGAAGCATATATCATGGATTGACCAGTTGAAGATTCGTGGTAGTTATGGACAGACTGGTAATGATAATCTGGGTAGTTCGCTTTATGGCACTTTCAGTCTGGCAGCCCAATATATCAAGTTCTCTAACAATTCAGTGACTTATGTACCCTATCTGCTTAGCGGTCCTGATTACCCGAATGTTACTTGGGAAAAGACTACCATGAAAAATATAGGTATAGACTTTTCAGTCCTGAAAGATAGAATCTGGGGAAGTTTTGATATGTTCCGCAATGATGTAACCAACTTGCTGGGATATGACTCTGCCTCTCCGCTTAGTATGACATCTTCCGTCCCGATGAATTATGGACATTATGTACGTTACGGATGGGATGCGACTATTAACTCACTAAACTTTGAAATCCCCCGTGTGTTTAAGTGGACCTCACAATTGACCTTATCACATCATAATGCCGTTTGGAAAGAACGGATGCCCAACTATTATTATGAAGAATATCGAATCCGCAAGAACGAACCGGTGAATGCTTATTATTACTATGAAACGGAAGGCGTTATCAACATAGATAAAAGCAATATGCCCGAATCGCAGAAATCTTTGCCGGCAGATGCGCAACAGCCCGGTTATCCGATTATTAAGGATGCAAATGGGGATAATAAAATAACGATTGATGATGTGAAGATGCGGAATACACTTCCAAAAATTCACATAGGCTTTGGAAATACATTTGTATACAAAGATTTTGATCTGGATGTATTTATGTATGGACAATTCGGACGTACACGCTATAACTATGCATATCGTTGGGCACTTGTCGGAGATGTGTATTACACGAGTCCCAAGAATTCGAACAAATATGTATATACTATCTGGAATTCCCAAACCAATCAGAATGGAAACCGGCGTGGTATTGCTTCAACAAAGGCTGTCGCTTTGCCTGGTAACGTAGGTTTTGAGGAAGATTATCAGAATGCTTCGTTCGTACGTGTCAGGAATATCACTTTAGGATATAACCTTTCAGGAAAGAAGCTGGGAAGAGTGGGTGATTATGTGAGTTCTATCAGAGTTTTTGTCGACTGTCAGAATCCGTTTACTTTTACCAAGTTTGTAGGTGTCGATCCTGAAATAAAGACGGGTGGCGACGGCTCCAAAGCGGAGTATCCGATGACGAGAACATACTCCTTCGGAGCAAAAATATGTTTCTAAGAAAACCTGTAACGAAAGAAAAGATTGAAAAATATGAACAAGAATAAATTATTTAAGGTGTTTGTCATGATTGCATTTATCATGTGCAGTTGTGAGGATAATTTTGATCCGAAGATGTATGGCACGTTGAATGTTTCTAATTATCCGGTGACTGAAGCCGAATACGAATCATTTATGATGACCTGCTATATGCCTTTTACAACAACATGGACCTATTGGATCGGTGCCGGAACAAGTGGCAATCAGCACGGTTGGTATATCCCTGCCGGAGGTGTACTGAAGTTCTTTGATTATCCGACAGATGAGGTGGCTGTGTGGAATAATGGTTGGGGAGGCGGATATTATTTCCTTTCTAAAGCCGATTTCAGTCAGTGTGTTTATTACGCAAGCGGTACATTAAGCGATGAAAACCCGAACCACTTTCCGAAAGTAAGTGAGATTTCCTACTTCACCAATGTGATTGGTACACTGGAGAAGGCTTCTACCGAAGTGGTTTCCGAAGAGCGTAAAAGGGAATTTATTGCTGAAGCCCGTCTTTGTCGTGGATTGATGATGTATTATTTATTGCATGTATATGGTCCTGTTCCTTTGATTGTCGATCCGAACGATCTGATTAATCCTTCAAAACTGGAAAATCTGGTGCGTCCGACATTGCAGCAAATGACGGAGTGGATTATGGCTGATTTTGATTATGCTTATCAGTATATTGCAGATACGCAGCCGGAACAGGGACGTTACAATAAAGACTATGCACGTGTATGCATCATGCGGCATTGCCTGAATGAAGGCTATTATATGTCCGGTTATTATCAGAAAGCGATTGATATGTATAACGAGTTGAAGGGACGGTATAGTCTTTTCAAGAAAGGGGACAATCCTTATATCGAGCAATTTAAAAATGCCAATAACTTTAATTCGGAAGTGATTATGGCTGTCAGTTGTGATGAAACGGCGGATGGTACGAATAAGTCCGGCAACTTTAACCCGCTGATGATGCTTGCTACTCCCGATAATGCAGCCAGAGTGGACGATCAGGGAAATCCGACTCCTTTCTATCTGCAAGGACAGGGATGGGGACAAACTTTCAACGTGTCTCCGAAATTTTGGGATACGTATGATCCTTCGGACAAACGTCGTGAAGTGATTCTGACCAAATATTATACGACTGCAGGAACCTGGATTGACCGGAATACTACTACATGGGACGGGTTTATCATTAATAAATTCCCGGTGGAAACAGCTACGGCTTTTCAGGGGACTGATATACCGTTAGCCCGTTGGGCAGATGTATTGCTCATGTATGCGGAAGCCGAAGTACGTAAAAACAATGCAGCTCCGTCCGCTGACGCTATAGCCGCGGTCAATGAAGTGCGTAAGCGTGCCGGACTGGGGGATCTTCCGTCATCGGCAACAGCGAATGTTGAAGCTTTCCTGGATGCTTTACTTACGGAAAGAGGACATGAAATGTTGTATGAAGGGATGCGTAAAATAGATCTCATCCGTTTTAATCAGTATGCGCAGCGTACAGCGAAGATCAAAGGAGTGGCTCCTACACATCAATATGTGCCTATTCCTAATTATGCGGTTCAACAAGCTTCGGAATCTTATGGAAAAGTGTTGGTACAGACCTTTGAACGTGAGGGATGGAAAGCGGATCTTGCGGCAGCTCGCAATTAATGTCATCATTCATTATTGTTAAACTAGAGATCTTAAGAAAAATGAAAAAGATATACGTATTATTCATGTCGTCGTTATTGCTCCTTTCGTGTGCAAAAGATGATGTTAGTAAGCCAAGTGAATGGCCGGAGTGGCCTACACCTTCAAAACCTAAAATAGAAAATGCCGTATTGCGGGGAGTGAATGGGGAAACGGTTGTGGCGGCTGGTGATAAAGTGAAGTTCACTGCACAGGTCAGTGATGAATATAATGATTTGGTTTCATTCCAATTATTAGTGACAATGGATGGAGCCGAAATCTTGAATTTGTCTAAAGGATTGAGCGGACGTTCTGCGGTTATTGAAGAGGAAGCTACTTTACCTTTTGTTGCCGGTTTCCAGAATGGACGTCCTGTGGTGACTATAAAAGCTGTAAACGATTTAGGTGGCAATGAATCGACCCTGACTTTGGATGAGGCCGCAAGTGTGGCGGTGACCCGTCCGGAAACACCTTCCAAATTATATCTTGTTGATGATTTGGGAAATGTGTATGAAATGGACAAGGAGAGTCAGAATGAAACGGATTATAGTTTCCGGACGAGTGCGGCGGATTTGGCAGGGATTGGCGACCATTTTAAAGTTGCCGAAAAGATAATAAATAATAAACCTGATTATTCCGGTTTGGTATGGGGATATTCAGACGATAAGATCGCGATTGTGACTGATGATGCAGCTACTTCGATTCCGACTCCTAAGGTAGGGAGTTATACATTGGAGAATATTACTTTTGATATGTTGAGTTTTCTGGCTGATAAGACTTTGACATACAGCATTGATATTGATAAGTCCCGCTTCTTTGATGTGGGAGGAGGATATGTCCAGTTGGATGTTCAGTTGGTAGAAAGTGCCAAGATTAATTTTATAGGTTTTGGTAGTGATGTTACCAATATGCTCCGGCCGGAATTCTTTAAAAATGTTTCAGGGAGCAAAGCAAAATTCGATGGTCCGTCGGTACTTTATAACTTGAAATATAATACATCAAATGGTTTCATGTATATGGAACGTCCACGGGATGTTTTCTATCCGGAGGTGATGTATATTCTCGGTACTGGAGTCGGATTTCCACGCGAACCTTATGTGGCTACGCTTGCTTGGGACTTCGCATATCCTCATCAGTGGTTCTTCTTTAAAAAGGTTGGTGCAAGTGCCTTTGAAGCAGTCGTTTACATTGACCAAACTATGGGATTTAAGTTCTATCGGGGATATGGTTGGGCGCAAGAGGAGGACACGAAGAATCTATATACGGTTGAGCCTGCTAACCTGATAACGAGAAACGCTCCCGGTGATTTGATTCCCGGTCCTGATTTTAAAGCCGGACTTTATACAATACATATTAATAAAGCCAGTGAAGTGATACGATTGACTCCTTACAATTAAGAGGGGATCATGATTAATAGTCTTTAATTTAATATTCAATAGAATTATGTATATATCAATGAAAACATATAGTAAGAAATTTCTGGTTACGTTCTTTTTCTCGATGTTGCCAATGTTATTAATGTCTTGTTCGATGGATCCGGAGAAAGCCTCTTTTTCTATTTCTGGAAATTTAGAGAAGTTACAGATCGGTAATGACGGTTTTACGGAGGTTTATTCGATAAAGTCTAATACGGAATGGAAATTTGTAAACGAGACGGATCAGTCTTGGGTTACCGTCTCACCGACCAAAGGAAGTGGAAACGGAACTGTGACAATTACTGCAAATGCAAATACAGGAACCGGACGTACGGCTGTATTCCGCGTAGTACCTAATGGAGTAAAGACACAAGAAATTGAGATCATTCAGGGTAATTCTTATATCCCTACAACTGATGGAGAATTCCCGATTATAGCATGGACCGGAGTGGAAGCAGACAAGTCGCTGGAGAAATTCCCGGTGATGAAAGCATCCGGCATTAATATTTATCTGGGGTGGTATGATGATTTGGAAACAACATTGAAGGTGCTTGACGCCGCACAGAAGACCGGAGTGAAAATGATAACTTCTTGTAAGGACCTCTTATCTGTCGCTACTGCTGAAGAGGTCGTAAAAGCGATGATGAATCATCCGGCTTTGTATGCTTATCATTTGAAGGATGAACCGGAAGTGAATGATTTGCCGGGCTTGGGCGAATTGGTGAAGAAGATTAAAACCATCGACAGTCATCATCCTTGTTATATAAACTTGTACCCCAATTGGGCATGGGGGAAAGAACTTTATTCTGAAAATGTAAAGTCGTTTATAGAACAAGTTCCTGTTCCGTTTATTTCGTTTGACAATTATCCAATTGTCTCTATAAATGGTGCTCCAAGCATTATCCGTCCGGACTGGTATCGAAATCTGGAAGAAATATCGGCTGCTGCTAAAGAGAACAATAAGCTGTTCTGGGCATTTGCACTTGCACTTTCCCATAAACTTGATGACACTCATTTTTATAAGATACCGACATTGCCCGAGTTGAGATTACAAGTCTTCAGTGATTTGGCTTATGGTGCGCAGGCAATCCAGTATTTTACCTATCGCGGACTTCAACATGATGATCCGACCGAAGTGTATGATTTGGTCAAGACTGTTAATCAGGAAGTACAACAGCTTGCAGGTATATTCTTGGGAGCACAGGTTATTTCTGTATCTCACACCGGAAGTGAAATACCTGAAGGCACGAAGGCTTTGGGAAGTCTGCCGACTCCTATAAAATCATTGACTACGAGTGATACAGGTGCGGTTGTCTCTGTCCTGGAGAAAGATGGTAATCAATATCTTGTGGTAGTAAATAGAGATTTTCGTAATGTGATGAACCTGTCTATCGATGTGGATAGTTCTGTTAGCAGAGTGTTGAAAAATGGTTCAACGACTACTCCGGACGGCTCTACGATAGCAGTCGAACCGGGTGATATGGTAATATTTACGTGGAGAAAATAAAAAGATTTTTAATTTGATAAAGTAAAACGATTATATGAAAAAGATATTACTTTCCTTTTTTATTGGTGTTATGTTGATTGCCTGCAACCAGAAAACTGTCTCTGTTCGTGAGGTCTGGACAAAAGAGCAGGCTAATGAGTGGTATAAACAATGGGGATGGCTTCGTGGATGCGATTTTATTCCGAGCACGGCAATCAACCAAATGGAGATGTGGCAGGCAGATACTTTTGATCCGGTGACTATTGATCGTGAACTGGGTTGGGCGGAAGAAATAGGCATGAACTGTATGCGCGTATATTTGCATCACCTGGTTTGGGAAACAGATAAGGAAGGCTTTAAGAAACGTATCAATGAATACCTTACTATTGCCGACAAGCATCATATCTCTACCATCTTCGTCTTCCTGGATGATTGTTGGAATCCTGTATATCAGGCTGGCAAACAGCCGGAACCACAGCCGGGAGTACACAATTCGGGATGGGCACGTGACCCGGGTGATCTGTATTATAAAGGCGATACGGCAGTGATACTTCCGGTATTGGAAAGCTATGTGAAAGATATCCTGACTACCTTTAAGGATGATAAGAGAATCGTATTATGGGACTTATATAATGAACCCGGAGGTTCGGGAGGATATAGATACGGTGAAAGAAGTTTGCCGTTATTGCGGAAGATATTTACGTGGGGACGAACGGTGAATCCGTCACAACCTCTGTCGGCCGGAGTTTGGGATATGAGCCTGACTAATCTGAATAAGTTCCAATTGGAAAATTCGGATGTGATAACATACCACACGTATGAAGGCGTGAATTCGCATCAGCAACTCATTGATACATTGAAGCAATACGGTCGCCCGATGATTTGTACAGAATATATGGCACGTACTCAAAATAGTACTTTCCAGGATATTATGCCAATGCTGAAGAGAGAAAATATCGGTGCAATCAACTGGGGACTTGTAGCTGGAAAAACAAATACGATCTTTGCATGGGACACTCCATTGCCTGATGTTGTTGAACCTCCATTGTGGTTCCACGATATATTCCGTAGTGATGGAACCCCTTATTCGACAGAAGAAGTGGAATGTATTCGTTCATTAACTAAATAATTCCCTTATGATAACTATGAGGAATATATGGATAATGATGTTGGGGATATGCCTGTTTGGTTGCGGGGCTGGTAAACAGCCCCCTTCCTCACAGCTATCCTTAACATGGAAACTGGAAAAAGATAGTGTGGAAGCCAGATATTTTAAGAATACATTCTGTCTGACGAATAATGGGAATAAATCCTTGACTAATAATTGGGTGATCTATTTTAATCAGACACCTATTTATTATCAGCAACCTATTAATGCACCGCTGGAAATTGAATGTTTGGGTTCGACTTACTATAAAATGTACCCCACTGAACACTACCAGGCATTGCCACCGGGTGAAACAATCACTTTTACCATATTGAGTGAAGGAAATGTGATTAATGTGTCCTCGGTTCCTGAAGGGGCTTATATGGTAACTACCGATGAAAAAGGAAAACCGTTACAACCGCAAAATGTCCCCATCGAGATCGAGCTTTTTAAGCCCGATACCCAATGGGTTAGCTCGAGGAACAGCTTTCCCTATGCAGATGGAAATTATTTCTATAAGCAGAATGATGATTTTAGCAAACCGGTAGATTGTGATATGCTTTCTCTTTTTCCTGCTCCTAAAAAAGTGGAAAAGACGGGCGGTGTTTCTTCTTTCTCTCAAAAAGTCTGTCTGAAGTTTGATGATGCGTTTAAAGAGGAAGCTCTTTTATTGAAAAGTCAATTGACTTCATTATTAAGATGCAGCGTTTCCGATAAGGATGAAGAAACAATCATTGAATTGAAGAAAATGGAGGTTCCTATTACCTGTCAATATCCCGATGAATATTACGAAATCGTGATAAAGAATAACCGGTTGACTTTGAAAGCTAGTGATACACATGGCATATTTAATGCTTGTCAAACATTGCTTGCCTTATTAGATAACATGGAACTAACTTCTTCTCCGATACCTAATCTTCATATAACCGATTATCCGGACATGGGGCATCGGGGAATTATGTTGGACGTAGCCCGCAACTTTACAAAGAAAGCGGACCTGCTGAAACTGATCGATATATTATCATTCTATAAGATGAATGTACTGCATTTGCATTTGAGTGACGATGAGGCCTGGCGTGTGGAAATACCCGGATTGGAGGAATTGACAGAAATAGCTTCTCGCAGAGGACATACCATAGATGAACAGACATGTCTTTATCCTGCGTATGCCTGGGGATGGAATGAGACAGATACTACTTCGTTGGCCAATGGATATTATTCTCGCAGTGACTTCATGGATATTCTGAAATATGCGAAAGAAAGGCATATCAGAGTTATTCCCGAAATAGACATTCCCGGACATTCCCGGGCAGCGATTAAAGCCATGAATGCCCGTTATCAGAAATACATAGCTACAGACCAATCGAAAGCGGAAGAATATCTTTTGACTGACTTTGCAGATACTTCCCAATATCTGTCGGCACAAAATTTCACAGATAATGTGATTAATGTTGCCATGCCTTCCACTTATCATTTTCTTGAAAAAGTGATTGACGAAATCGTGCAGATGTATCAGGATGCAGGAGTAGAACTGACTGCTTTCCATGTGGGTGGAGATGAAGTACCAGAAGGTATTTGGGAAGGTTCTTCTATCTGCCGCACTTTTATGCAAGAGAACGGACTGACTAAGATACGGGATCTGAAGGATTATTTTCTGGAACAAATATTGGAAATGCTGGACAAACGTAACATACAGGCAGTCGGATGGCAGGACATTGTTATGAATCCTGATAATACCGTTAACGAACATTTTAGAAACAGTAAGGTATTAAATTATTGCTGGAACACCATTCCGGAGCAGGGTGGGGATGAAGTACCGTATAAGCTAGCTAATGCAGGCTACCCGGTTATACTCTGTAATGTGGGTAACTTCTATTTGGATATGGCCTATTGCTATCATGTGGAGGAACCGGGATTGCGTTGGGGCGGTTATGTGGATGAATATGTGACGTTTGATATGTTGCCTTTTGATATTTATAAGTCTTTACGACGGAATTTGAAAGGTGAACCTGTTGATGTGAAAGCAGCTTCAAACGGAAAACAACCCTTGACAAAGGAAGGTTATCAGAATATCAAAGGTCTATCCGGACAAATATGGTCGGAAACAATCCGTAGTTTTGAACAGGTAGAATATTATCTTTTCCCAAAAGTCTTCGGATTGGCAGAACGTGCTTGGAATGTTCAACCATCGTGGGCATTATCTCCGGACGGCAAAGTATATATGGATGCCAAACGGAAATACAATGCCGGTATTATAGATTATGAGTTGCCACGTTTGGCAAAGCGAGGAATAAATTTCCGGGTGTCTCCTCCCGGTATTATGACAAGGGATGGATTACTGCTGGCTAATACTGCCATTCCCAATGCGGTAATCCGGTACACAACCGATGGAAGTGAGCCTACGGAAAGTTCCATAGAATGGCAAACTCCGGTAGTATGCAATGCTCCACTGATAAAAGCAAAGGCTTTCTATCTAGGAAAAGAGAGTGTAACTACCGTATTGTTTAATAGATGATATATAAATAAAAAGCTATTTTAATAATGTTAGAATAGCTTTTTATTTATGCATTTATGAAATTTTACATATTAAGGGGCTGCTGAAATTCTAGCTCTTCTTTACAATATTCAACAAATTTAAAACTGGAAATATGACTATTAATATTAATTGATGGTTGAAATATGAATACATTTTCGACTTGCGTTTTAATTAATTTTTTCATATTTTTGCAGAGTATTTTTTTGAATATTAGTGAAAGACATGAGTAATTTTGTAAAAATGAGAGGATTCTTTTTGTTTGTACTTCTTCTCATTAATTGTACTGTAAGCAAGGGACAGATTTATAAGTACATAGGACTGGAAGACGGGTTGAATAATCAGAAAATATACCATATCCAAAAAGACCGACGGGGGTATATGTGGTTTCTGACTCAAGAAGGGATAGACCGTTATGATGGCAAACATATCAAGCATTACAACTTTTCAGACGATAACATGACGTTGGATTCACGGATTGCCTTGAATTGGCTTTATATGGACAACAGAAATGTATTATGGGTAATTGGTCAGAAAGGTCGTATTTTTAGGTATGATTCGCAACATGACAAGTTTGAACTGGCTTATGTACATCCGGAGCTGATCAGAAATAAGTCGCAAGCATTTCTGAATTATGGTTATTTGGACAAGAATGACCGTATATGGTTGTGCTGTAAAGATAGCATTACCTGGTATGATACCCATACCGGGACAGTGTTAAATATGTCGGTGCCGGTCAACGGCGAAATAACTACCATTGAACAGA
The DNA here is from genome assembly GCF_018289135.1 of Bacteroides xylanisolvens. Classification (NCBI taxonomy): domain Bacteria; kingdom Pseudomonadati; phylum Bacteroidota; class Bacteroidia; order Bacteroidales; family Bacteroidaceae; genus Bacteroides; species Bacteroides xylanisolvens. The sequence continues at coordinate 3,621,887 of NZ_CP072216.1, read as the reverse complement.
CAGATGGTAATCATTTTTTTATAGGTACGGGAAGTGGTTTATTTCGTGCCGGAATAGAAGAGGGGAAGTTAAAGGTGGTTCCTGATGAAGCGGTGGAAAGCATCGCTCCGGTACATGAACTTTATTACCATGCTGTTTCAAAACAGTTATTTGTGGGAAACTATAAAGAGGGAATACTTATATATGACATGGGGGGAACAGGAAAAATCATCTCTTGTCAATTCCCCAATCATGTAGAGGTTAACCAGATTGCTGCTTTAAACGCTCATGAACTTCTAGTGGCTACTGGGGGAAAAGGTGTATATAAGCTGGATGTGAATACATACATGAGTGAACCCTATATAACAGCTGATTATAGCAGTTATAACGGGATGAATGGAAATAATATTAATGATGTTTATGTGGATGAAGAAGATCGCATCTGGCTTGCAAATTATCCCACCGGCATTACAATCCGTAACAACCGTTATGGAAGTTATGACCTGATAAGACATTCTCTTGGTAATACCCGGTCACTGGTGAACGATCAGGTTCATGATGTGGTGGAGGATAGTGACGGTGACCTCTGGTTTGCAACCAGTAACGGTATCAGTTTCTATCAGACTGATACAAAAGAATGGCGTTCCTTCTTTAGTTCCTTTGATCCGGTACCGAATGATGAGAATCACATTTTTTTAGCGCTGTGTGAAGTCTCTCCCGGTGTAATGTGGGCTGGTGGTTATACATCGGGTATTTACAAGATAGAGAAGAAGAAAGGGTTTAAGGTAACTTATATTTCTCCTGCTGCCATTGCAGGAGTACGTCCCGACCAATATATTTATGACATTAAAAAAGATTCGGGAGGTGATATCTGGTCCGGTGGATATTATCATCTGAAGCGTATCAATCTTGAGACTAAAAATGTACGTTTATATCCGGGAGTAAGTTCTATTACTACCATTCAGGAGAAGGATGACCGGCTGATGTGGATTGGTACGCGAATGGGACTCTACCTGCTTGATAAGGAATCCGGAGTTTACCGGTATATTGATCTGCCTATTGAGTCTCCCTATATATGTGCATTATACCAGAGAGAAGACGGTATCCTGTATATCGGTACCCGTGGAGCCGGACTTCTTGTTTATGACATTAATAAGAAAAAGTTTATCCATCAATATCGTACTGATAACTGTGCGTTGATTTCTGACAATATTTATACAATTCTTCCACGTCAGGACGAGAGTCTTCTGATGGGTACGGAAACCGGTATTACAATCTATTCCCCCCAGAAACATTCTTTTCGTAATTGGACACGGGAACAAGGATTGATGAGTGTCAATTTTAATGCAGGTTCTGCCACCGCCTGGAATAAAAGCACACTTGTTTTTGGCGGTAATGAAGGTGCAGTTAAGTTCCCGACAAATATACAGATACCGGAACCGCATTACTCACGCCTGTTATTACGTGATTTTATGATTGCTTATCATCCTGTTTATCCGGGTGATGACGGATCTCCTTTGAAGAAGGACATTGACGAAACTGACCGGCTGGAACTGGCTTACGGACAAAATACATTTTCCCTTGATGTGGCATCCATTAATTATGATTATCCTTCTAACATTCTTTATTCATGGAAAATTGATGGTTATCATAAAGAATGGAGTCGTCCAAGTCAGGATAACCGGATTCTTGTCAGAAATCTGCCTCCTGGCAGTTATACGTTACAAATTCGTGCCGTATCCAATGAAGAGAAGTATAAGACTTATGAGACAAGGAATATTCAGATTGTTATAACACCTCCGGTATGGGCCAGTTTGTGGGCTATGGTGGGATATGCAATTCTGTTGGTATTGGTTATGATTATCATCTTTCGTATCATCATGTTGCAAAAGCAGAAGAAAGTGTCGGATGAGAAGACACGGTTCTTCATTAATACGGCTCATGACATACGTACGCCGCTTACGTTGATAAAAGCTCCGCTGGAGGAAGTCATAGAAAATCGTATGGTGACCGAACAGGCGTTACCCCATATGAATATGGCTCTTAAGAATGTAAATACATTGCTTCAGTTGACAACGAACTTGATAAATTTCGAACGGATAGATGTCTATTCATCCACTCTTTATGTTTCCGAGTATGAGCTGAATACTTTTATGAATGATGTTTGTGCCGCTTTTCGCAAATATGCTGAAATGAAACATGTCAGGTTTGTTTATGAAAGCAATTTTGACTATCTGAATGTGTGGTTTGATAGTGACAAAATGGGATCTATTTTGAAAAATATCTTGTCGAATGCATTGAAGTATACACCTGAAGAAGGTAGTGTCTGCATTTCCGCCTGCGAGGAAGGAAACACGTGGAGCATTGAGGTGAAAGATACGGGAATTGGTATTCCTTCGTGCGAACAGAAGAAATTGTTCAGGAACTGTTTTAGAGGTAGTAATGTTGTCAATCTAAAAGTGACAGGTAGCGGAATAGGGCTGATGTTGGTATACAAACTAGTCAAATTACATAAAGGCAAGATTTAGATTCAGAGCAATGAACAACAAGGCACTTGTGTACGAGTAACTTTCCCGAAAGGAAATAGCCATCTTCATAAAGCTAAATTTATTTCTCCCAAGCTGCCGGATGAACGTCCGGAGACTATCATACCGGGTAGTATTTCTGATTTGCCGGCTATGGAGATATTCCAGATAAACAGTTCCTTACAACGTATCCTGATAGTGGAGGATAATGATGATTTGCGCAATTATCTGGTGGATATGCTGAAGACGAGTTATAATATTCAGGCTTGTCCGAATGGAAAGGATGCACTAATCATAATTAGGGAATTTAATCCGGATCTTGTTATATCCGATATAATGATGCCTGAAATGAGCGGAGATGAACTTTGTTCAGCGATAAAAGGGGATCTTGAGATGTCTCATATTCCGGTCGTTTTGCTGACAGCATTGGGAGACGAGAAGAATATGCTCGAAGGGCTGGAAATCGGAGCGGATGCTTATATCACCAAGCCTTTCAGTGTAGGAATGCTCAAGGCAACGATTAAGAATTTACTGGCGAATCGTGCTTTGCTCCGTCAGGTTTATAATAGTATCGAAGAGGAAGAACAGAATTTTCCGGTTAATTGTACTAATACTTTGGACTGGAAATTTATAGCTTCGGTCAAGGAATGTATAGAGAAGAACATGGGGGATCCGGATTTTAATGTAGAAATGCTTAGCAGTCGCCATCACATGAGTCGTACGAGTTTCTTTAATAAATTAAAGGTCTTGACAGGTTATGCTCCGGCTGATTATATCCGGATGATACGTTTGCAACATGCTGCACAATTGCTAAAGCAGGGCGAATATACAATAGCGGAAATTACCGATATGGTCGGGTTCTCGGATGCGAAATATTTCCGTGAGGTATTTAAAAAATATTATGGTGTAAGTCCGAGCAAGTATGGAGAGTCGGAAAAGACAGGATCTTATCCGGCAATCAATTTAAAAAATGAGAAATAGTAGGTGGCGTATATAAACATTGTTCTATGTCCGGTTGTTATGTTTGGCAAACAAATATATATTCTGCCGGATGAAAGCAATATTGATATTTTTAGCTGGTCTGCTTTTCCCTATAACTTTCTTATTCGGGCAAAGTGCAATTCAGAAATATGCGGGAACGGCTATGCCGTATCCTTTTATAAAGAATCTATCTGTTTTGAATCATGATGGTATGGTTCCTTTTTATATCAATCATTTAGGAAGGCACGGAGCACGGTTCCCGACTTCGGGAAGAGCATTAGAGAAGGTTAGAAATGTACTTATATTGGCGGAGCAGGAAAAAAGATTGACTGTAAAAGGTCAGGAACTGCTTGCTACGGTATTACGGCTATCCGAAGCTTTCGAAGGACAATGGGGAGAATTGTCGGCAGTAGGAGAGCAGGAACAAAAGGGGATAGCAGAGCGTATGCTATTGCGTTATCCTCAAATATTTGTAGATTCGGCGCGAATTGAAGCGATAGCTTCCTATATTCCTCGTTGTATTAGTAGTATGGATGCTTTTCTTTCTGGTATGGAAAAACAGGATTCCTCATTGGTAATAAAGAAAAGTGCAGGAAAGCAATATAATCCACTTCTTCGTTTTTTTGATTTGAACAAGCCTTATGTTTATTATAAAGAGAAAGGTGACTGGATTTCTTTGTATGAATCATTTGTGCAAGATAAGATAGTTTTTGCACCTGTCATGAAAAGGATTTTTCTCACCTCAGGACAAGAAACAGAACAGGAAAAACGGGAGTTTGTCATGGCTTTGTTCTCAATAGCAGCTATACTTCCTGATACAGGCTTATCTTTTAATATGAAAGGTATTCTCAATGATAAAGAATGGTATGGTTATTGGCAAACACAAAACTTGCGGCAATATCTGACTAAAAGTGCAGCGCCAGTTGGAAATATGTTGCCGGTTGCAATTGCATGGCCGTTACTTTCAGAGTTTATTCAAACGACAGAGCAGGCAATTAACGGGCAATCGGACAATCGGGTGGATCTTCGTTTTGCGCATGCAGAGACTGTCATTCCTTTTGTAGCATTGATGGGTATAGGAAAAACGGATATACAGATAGCATCACCTGATTCCGTATCTATTTATTGGAAAGATTATGAAATTGCTCCGATGGCAGCTAATGTGCAATGGGTGTTTTATCGTGATAAGAACTGTCAAGTCTGGGTCAAAATACTTTTGAATGAGCAAGAAGTAACCATTCCGGTGGTCACATCCTTTTTCCCATATTATCGGTGGGAAGAAGTCTGCCACTATCTGAAACAACGGATAGCAATATCAAAAGAGATTCTTTCCAGGTTTTCAAGTAAGACTGATTAGCAAAAAAGCCCTGTAAGAATGATTGCTTCTCACAGGGCTTATTTGTATCGAAAGAGTATTTTTTATAATAATTTGTTGGAGCCAAGGATGATTAACATGGTATATCCCAATATCAGTCCGATGATTCCCATGATTATTCCGACTTTTTCCATATCCTTTTGCTGAATCATGCCTGTGGCATGTGCCAATGCGTTGGGAGGAGTACTGATAGGCAATATCATTGCTAATGATGAACCGATTGCCACTCCAATCAATAAAGTCTCTACTCCACCTAAGGAAGATAGGTTCTCACGCATGCTGCTTCCTGCAATGGCTAGGATGGGGACGAGCAATGCTGCCGTAGCTGTATGTGAGATGAAATTAGCCATAGCATAACAAATAAGTCCGGAGCCGACAATCATTAATACAGGAGGCCATGTGTTGAATGGGATAGCTTCAATCATATGTTTCGCTAGTCCGGTTTCTTGTAAAGCAACGCCCAGGGCGAAGCCGCCGGCTACCATCCAGAGTACGCTCCAACTGATTTCTTCCAGATCGCGTTTGGTGATGACTCCCGTTATACAGAAAACGGCTACCGGAATCATAGCTACTACATTAGAGTTTACTCCCGTCACCTTGTCAAACATCCAAAGTATGACTGTGATAGCAAAAGTGATATAAACCACAATGGAACGCCAGTCTTTTTTGGCTTCACCTTCAATTTGTAATTCAATATTTTTTTGTTTAAAGGGAAACAATCGTAAAAGTATGAACCAAGCGATAAACAATACAATAATAGTATAGGGTAACATAAAACTCATCCATTCTCCGAAACCGATATTCAGGTTCAGTCCCTCCGGATCATTCAGGTATTTTAAGGCAATTGCGTTGGGCGGTGTGCCGATAGGAGTTCCCATGCCACCCACATTAGCAGCTACAGGAATAGCCATAGCCAGACCTATTTTTCCTTTACCGTCTGCCGGAAGTGCTTTTAATACAGGAGTTAGGAAAGTGAGCATCATGGCAGCTGTAGCCGTGTTGCTAAGGAACATTGAAAATGCAGCTGTAACAAGAATGAATCCTAATAGTACATAGCGTGATTGGGTTCCGAAAGGTCTTAGCATGACGCGTGCCAACAATACGTCCAATCCGCTTTTGGTTGCTGCGATGGCAAGTATGAACCCACCAATAAATAACATAATGATTGGATCGGCAAAGCAATGCATAATGGACTTATATTTGACTGTCTGTCCCAATTCTTCTGTCGAGATTCCTTGAGTAAGGAACCATAAGCTGCTGTCGGAAACGGTGAGTAACAATAAAACGACAATCAATACGGAAGTGGTCCATGCAGGGACAGCCTCGAATACCCACATCAGTGTGGCAAAAATAAAGATAGAAATAAGTCTTTGTTCTATAACTGTTAACCCTTCTATACCAAATGTGTCAATAGGGAGGAGCCATAAAATAAGGGACAGGGTAATAGCTACGGTTAGCTTTATACATCTGGCCACTGTCTGATTTTTTGCCAACCGTTTGGCTTTCTTTAAGTCCTGATAAGCTTCCACTAGATGGAAGCCGTGAAAAATCTTGTACATAATACTAGTTTAAGATAAAATTAAAAAACGGTGCAAAAATAACTTTTTATTCTATATCTCGTAAATCAACGAGAGAAGTTTTTTATAATTCTTTTGGATTGTGATGTTCTTGAAGATATTAATATGGATATTAGGTAGTCTGTCTCTTATCATAATTACGATAATGAGGAACGGCATGGCGAATGTATCAAATTTTTAAAGATGCTTAACCGTCCGTTGATTTGTACCGAATATATGGCCCGTCGCAATGACAGCCGCTTTTGTAATGTTCTTCCTTTGATGAAAAAAGAAAAGGTAGGCGCCATCAATTGGGGATTTGTTGCAGGAAAGACAAATACTATTTTTGCCTGGGATGACGTCATTCCGTCGGGTGAAGAACCGGAATTATGGTTTCATGATATCTATCGTCCTACCGGAGTACCTTATCAGCAGGAAGAAGTCGATTGTATTCAATCCCTGACAGGAAAAAAATAGAATTACGTATTCTTTTTTATCTCTGTTTTTTAGTTTTCATATAGGTTGCTATACTATATTATTTTATTTTTGTATCGTTCTTCTATAATTTGATAACTACTATAATTAAAACCATGAAAAAACTGAAGATTTTATTATTCTTATGTATTGTCGCATGTACGCTTACGGTACAAGCGCAAAAACAATTTACTTTGAACTCTCCGGATGGAAAGCTTCAAACGACGATTACCGTAGGTGATAAGCTGACTTATGACATCCGCTGTAACGGACGGCAGATTCTTGCTCCTTCTCCGATTTCGATGACATTGGATAACGGAGAAGTCTGGGGAGAGAAAGCAAAGTTGTCCGGCACTTCCGGGAAAAAAGTAGATCAGATGATTCCTTCTCCTTTCTATCGTGCCAGTGAATTGAGAGACCACTATAATGAACTGACTCTTCGGTTTAAAAAAGACTGGAATGTCGAGTTTCGTGCGTACAATGATGGTATTGCTTACCGCTTTGTCAGCCGTGCGAAGAAACCTTTCAACGTGGTAGATGAAACAGTAGATTATCATTTCCCATCCGATATGGTAGCTTCTGTACCTTATGTAAAAACAGGAAAAGACGGTGATTATGACTCTCAATATTTCAATTCCTTCGAAAATACTTATACTACCGATCCATTATCGAAGCTGAATAAAAAACGTTTGATGTTTTTGCCATTAGTCGTGGATGCCGGAGAAGGCGTTAAGGTTTGTATCACAGAATCCGATTTGGAGAATTATCCCGGCCTCTATTTGTCTGCTATTGAAGGAGAAAATCGGTTGACGGGACGTTTCGCTCCATACCCCAAGAAGATGGTGCAAGGCGGACACAATCAACTTCAAATGTTGGTGAAAGAGCATGAAGCTTACATTGCCAAAGTAGATAAACCCCGGAATTTCCCGTGGCGCATGAGCATTGTTACCACTTCCGATAAGGATTTGGCAGCAAGCAACTTGAGCTATTTATTGGCTGCCCCTTCCCGTCTGACAGATCTTTCATGGATCAAACCCGGCAAAGTAGCATGGGACTGGTGGAATGCTTGGAATTTGGATGGCGTTGATTTTGTGACCGGAGTAAATAATCCGACTTATAAAGCCTACATTGATTTTGCTTCTGCAAACGGTATTGAATATGTGATACTTGACGAAGGCTGGGCGGTAAATCTGCAAGCGGATTTGATGCAAGTGGTGAAAGAGATTAATCTGAAAGAATTGGTAGATTATGCAGCCTCCAAAAATGTAGGCATCATTCTTTGGGCCGGTTATTATGCTTTCGAGCGTGATATGGAGAACGTTTGCCGTCATTATGCCGACATGGGAGTAAAAGGTTTTAAGGTCGATTTTATGGATCGTGACGATCAGCTTATGACTGCATTCAATTATCGGGCTGCCGAAATGTGTGCTAAATACAAACTGATCCTCGACTTGCACGGAACGCACAAACCGGCCGGTTTGAATCGTACTTACCCGAATGTATTGAACTTTGAAGGTGTCAATGGTCTGGAACAGATGAAATGGAGTCCGGCTTCGGTGGATCAGGTGAAGTATGACGTGATGATTCCTTTCACTCGTCAAGTATCCGGTCCGATGGACTACACTCAAGGAGCGATGCGCAATGCTTCGAAAGGTAACTATTATCCTTGCAATTCAGAACCGATGAGTCAGGGAACTCGTTGCCGTCAACTTGCTCTGTATGTTGTATTTGAATCTCCTTTCAATATGTTGTGTGATACGCCGAGCAACTATATGCGCGAACCGGAATCAACAGGATTTATTGCTGATGTTCCGACAGTGTGGGATGAAAGTATCGTGCTTGATGGTAAGATGGGAGAGTATATCGTAACAGCTCGCCGGAGTGGAAATGTCTGGTATATAGGTGGAATCACCGATTGGACGGCACGTGATATCGAAGTGGATTGCTCTTTCCTGGGTGGTAAGACGTATGACGCTACATTGTTTAAAGACGGAGCAAATGCTCACCGGATCGGGCGTGATTATAAATGTGAATCCATCCGGATAAAAAATGACAGTAAGTTGAAGATTCATTTGGCACCCGGAGGTGGTTTTGCTTTGAAGATTAAGTAAACAACCACTTTACACACTACATTGTCTATTAAATCTTGAAATAGATTTGATATATCTGCAATAGGTTAGATAAGGGTGCGTGCAAATCTTTATAAACGAAGAATAACCCTCGTTACAACTATCTGTAGCGAGGGCTATTACATTAAAAAGAGAGTTCTGGCACATTCCTGTCAGATTCTTATAAGCAAGTCGATTGGGAGGATCACCCTGTAATGACGATGATAGGCAGGGAGGTGTCAGGATAAAGCCGCAATACCTGTCCCTATCAAATTGGCATTATTCATGCTTTTGATATCAACCTCTACATCTTCCAAACCAAACAAACTGAAAAGCTCCCGTAATTTTTCCATGACAATCATGTTATAGTTCTTGTCTTTTCTGTTCTTGCTCCAAAAAAGGCTGCCTTCTGCAACCAGGCAAATTTTTCGTATATTCTTGTTGTATGACTTCAACAACATGATAAGCCCTGTCAGTGAAGCTGCAACTAACTGTGCTGATCTACTATATATCCACTGTGCTACTTCTACATACACCTCCTTATAAATATCGGGATAGTTCATAATAGAGGTGAGCTTTTGTGCATCAAACTTTTCTTCGAACTCCTCCAATGGGAAAGTTGCTTTTAGAATATCTCCCAGGTACATACCGGATACAGCTTTTTCGAAACGTTGTTTTCCCGGATTCCCGGAGATTCCATCCACTGTATTATCTACTGCAGTGAGGAACGGCGGATGAAAATTGCCGGATTCCAGATTGACGGGAATCAATCCATCTACTTTATGTGACGGATTTAATTTTTTAATTTTGTCAGCCGGAATAAAAGTTGCCATATTGGTGCCTGTTCCTACAATCAGACCTATATACGCATCGTAACTACTGTCGGTAAGTCCGGCAAATAAACTAGCAACAGTGTCATTGAGCACTTTTATGTTCGTAAACTTGATTTTATTTCTTTCATTCAGATAGTCGAGCAAAGGTTTTCCAACAACTTCTCCGATCATCTCTTTTATATCAACTCCTTTGGTCCAACGCAGCAGTTTGGCATCTCCACCTGGGACGGACTCTGTCGGATAAGAAAAACAATATCCAATAGGCATCTCTTTTTCCCGTTTTATTCCGGTTATCATATCTGCCATTTCTTTGAACAACTCCTCTCGGGTATAACCAGGAGTTTTCATAATCGACATATCTTTTTTCCAACCATTGTTAGGATGAATGGTGGGAGGCATTTTGCTGAAGTCAACGATTGCTACCCGGTAATTCGTTCCTCCCAAGTCGAGTACTAATGATTTGCCATTGATACCATTTGCTTTTGGAGTGATGAAAGTGGGAATGCATTGTATCTCTGCATTTTCAGTATTCAAACCTTCTTCTACTTTCGCTTTAAATGAGCGAGCAATTTCTTTGAGCTGCTCATTATCTAACTGAAAAATATTTTTCTCCATGATATTATTTTTATTGTATAGAATATGTTTATGTATGAATAACAACTGAAGAGGAATTTTGCTCGTTAGGTATACGGTATATGGATCCAATCGGATTCCTGGATTTATCTCTTTCTTTTTGCTCTTTTCCTTTTTGCTCTTTCTTAAAAAAATGCTGAATTCAGTTTACTTACGCACACTTTCTCCTGTCGCCTATTTTTCACTTGCATTTCTCATATTCTCATTGTTTTTCGATAAACGAAAGATAATCAAATAGATATATTATGAGAAATACTTTTCAAAACGGCATTTCTCATAATATTACCAGCTTTTTATGCTGAAAATAGTGTATTTCTCATAGACTTTTTTTTTATTCTCATATTCCTTTTATGCATTTTCTCTATTTCTTGTTTTTTGTGGTCGTCATTCTGTTCCTCCCAGTCTTTTTCCGGACTGATTGTTATTCTTCCTTTTTTATATAAGTAACTTTTTATAAAGCAATTACCTTGCCTTACTTTACTGCTTTCCTGTATTAAGTTCTCCTTATCCCTTTATATTTTATCCTAATCATTGTTGTGTTTTGCTATAAGTATTTGTATCGTTTCACTGGAGTGGGCAGATCATTGCACTCTAGTGAACGGTACTGTCTACTCTAGTGCACAGACCTTTCCACTCTAGTGGAACGATATGGCTGCTTATACATAAATATGCTAATGTCTACTCTTTATACTCCGCATGTCCATTTTATAATCTATTATTTAAGTATTACCTGATTACATCTCTAGCTTGGCTTGACTTCATAATAGTCTGATGCTTCCTTTGCCTTGTAGTAGACTCTTTTTTTACTGCGTGTTTCGTTGCAGTCCATGCTAACTATTACGGTTTTGTCGAAGAATAACTTGAATACTCTGCAAAACAAGTAAAAAAGTATTTGGAATCGCTTGGAAAATCTATGAGAAATGTTTTTGAAAGTGATGAAAATCTATGAGAAATACGTTGTTTTATGGATAAAACGCTGGTAATACTATGAGAAATGCCGTTTTGAATAGTATTTCTCATAGTGTTATGCATTTGATTTATATATAGTTATTGTATTTACTATGAGAATATGAGAAATGAAAATTGAAAATCGTTTGCAGGAACCTGCCCTGAGCGTTTTTATTTTGCCTCAAATCCGCAACTAAGCCCTTGAACGTCCTTATTGCGTTTACACGTCCTCTCATTACTGAATTTGCAGATAATTTGAACTTGAAGCACCCACTTCTGCCTACAATATCCCCTTACCCCACAATGTGACTTGAGGCAATACACAATATCATTCCCATAAGTTGTAGGCATTATCCAAAATCAGTCTGGAAAACATCTGCGTAAGCATTATTACAGGTATAGATGTTCAGCACATACCGCCTTGATGTCCTGATCCACTTGGCTGGTACAGAGATAAACCTGAAGACAAACGCTTTTATGCGACTTGTTGCATTGAGCCCGAACTTCTTTACGTCAAGTCTTTGAATAATGGCCTTGTAAAAGTTACGGATAAGTGCTGTAAGAAGAAGGAACACTGTGTTCTCTGCCATGAAGGATTTGGGCAATCTGTCCCACCCGAAACCATTGTTCATATCATCGAAGATACGTTCCTTTCCTCCACGAAGGTTATAGAACTCGACAATTTCTCTTACGGAAGAATCATAGTCGTTAGTCAGGATACAACGGTATGTGTATTCTCCTTCCCAAAAATCCTGCACACCATCCATCCGTTTCTGTCTTTGAATCACAAGTCGATATGCCTTACCTTTCCACTTCTCAACAAGGATAGAGTTCAATTCAAACTCAATGCCATTGATTTCCTCAGTTTTCCAGCCTTTGAGAGCAAAGGTGTCATTGTAGATCGAACTGCAGCGGTTAGCACGGATATAGAAGGACTTGCAGTGTTTTTCTATTTCCTCCACGATTTCCTCGGAACATGATCCACAATCAGCTCTGAAGCGATTGATAGTGAGCCCATTCTGTTCAAATCTCGCAAAGAACCTCTTCAGCGTGTCCTTCTGATGGAAACGAACATTTGTGTTACCATCGCTATTCTCTATACCGACTATCAAATCGCCAATAACCGCCACGCCAGGGCGATAACCAAGGAACTTCTTGTATGTAGGCTTTGCATCATACTTCTCTGTCTCTATGAACTGATGGTCGAAATCAACATCATACATCTCACCCTCTTTCAGTTGGCCAGATGCAAATATACAATTGAGCAATAAAGTATTGAGAGTGTCAGCCGTATTGAAATCGTAGGTCTTGCCCATATCTGATGTGTATGAAATGTTTTCTTGCGTCAACTCCTTTATCGCCCTGAGGATAGTATCAGAGCTACAAGTGCGAAGTGTCGGATGAAGCGAGAGGTGGTTCATCAAATGAGTAGTGACATCCTCAATACATGAACCGCTACAGAAGTAGATACTCATGAGAGAACGGATGATTTCGCTGTACTGATAACCGAACGATCTACACCTTAGACCGAGGGTTGAGTCGATTACAGATGATAATGTGGAGTCAAATTGCTCCATGATTGAAAATAATCCCCCAAAAGGAGTGAGTCTCTCAGATTTAATTTGTATCTTCGCCATGTCTATCGTCGGATTCTCTTGTTTTTTTTGCAACACTAAGATAAGTGAAAATTCTGACATGGCAAAATCCTGAGCAACTTTTTGTTGCTCAGGTACTTAAAAAGTTTAATTTATAATAGTGTTGCGGAATTAAGGTTTTGATACAATCAGGGCAAACGTCCGCCTGAGTTTAATTCATCAATACATTGCTTTAAGTCGTAAGGACAAATTAGTGGGGATTTGAAAGTTGCCAATATGTAGCTATAATAATTTTATGTCTCATACCTATTTCTTTGTCAAAATTGTTTGTTTGCTAAATATAAATTGCTACTTTTGTCGTAGTTTACTTTCGAGCGATGAAGGTAACTTTTTAATATTTTTATTGAGAACGGTTATTTGTTACATTCATATATAAAATCCGCTAAATTTTAACTTTCGTGAATGGAATGAGTGACAAGTCTCGCGCACTTTTGTCTGTATAACCTTGTTATATACTCAGTTGGGCGTGGGGCTATCATTCATGTTCACGAAAGGGGTCTTAGCGGATACCTATATATGGCATGAATAGATAGTTTCCACGTATTCTATGCTAATATCCTAATCTCTTATTCCGTTTAACAATAAATTAACTTCTCGTTCTTTTTCCTTTCTATAACTTCTCGTTCTTCATAATATTTGTATGTATTTTGATCATATGGTACTTTCTTCCTGACTAATGCCACTATGATTCTTATGAGTTTGTTCTTGACATTATTTAAAGCCACTTGAGGCTTCTTTCCCTTACTAATCAGTCTTTGATAGTAATCTCTAATTTCGGGATTATATATTTTGGCTATATGAGCTGCTTGTCCTAATAATGATTTAATAAGTTTATTGGCGAAATGGCTTGTATGAGCAGGTGTATTTACACTCGTTCCGGATTGTTTACCAAAGGGGGCAACTCCATAATAGCATGCAATCTTTCTTGGGTCATATCCGAATTTTTTGAAGTTGTTTGTGTAGACCAACATACAGGTTGCGTTTTGCCTGGCTACGCCTTTTATTGAGGTTATAATAGCATAATTTTCTTTCAGTTCCTCATCCGCCTCTATTATGCTATCAATGGCCTTATCGCATTCGGCAATTGTTTTGTTTATCTCCGCAATAAGGTGTTTGCTCTTGCGGTTGATGAAGGATATTGCTTTTGACTTGTTTGATTGTGATTTGTCCTCTTTTCGTAATTCCATTGCCACTCTTTGCCCAACTAGCTTATGCCTATAGAGGAAAATCTCCCTTAGTTGCGCAAGGGATTCATTCAATGGTTCAAAGGGTACAACCTTGTCCTGTTGCCTCCATGCGTATTCAGCAATGATTGCTGAGTCCGCCTTATCGTTTTTCACACGCTGGATACCACTGCTATGTTTTATGGCGTAAGCGTTCTCAATCCATATGTCATAGCCTTTTCCGTAAAGCCATTTGCTCAGTCCTATACTACATGAACCTGTGTCTTCTCCACAGAATAGCCATTCCTCAGCAATTGTATTCCAAGCGTTTGTTTTAACCCAATTACATAACTTGCGGTAGCCCGTAGTGTTATTTGGGAAACACCCATACTCACGGGAGCCTATTTCGTTCATTCCACATGCGAGAATTATCGTCGCGTCAAGTTTCTCCTTTGAAAAATCAATTCCAATAAATAATTTTTTCATATTTTTGCTGTACTTTTCTAAGACTGGTAAAAGCTGTTTGAACTCTAAACTCTAAATAGGCTCGCAACCTTGATATTCTATCGGAGCTTTGCAGCTTGGCGGAGAGAGGCCGTTACGTGGGCTAGCCTCAAGTGCTTTCTCTTTTATGGTGTCCTCTTCCCGCCTATCAGTCTTTATCTTAATACAACAAAGATAATAAGACTGATATTTTCCTGATAAGATGCGGAGGTAATTATTCGTCTCGCTTGACTTTTTTAAAATAAATTTCCGACCTCTTATCTATTAACTGCAAACTTAGAGCTCTTTCTTTTTTATAAACCCTCGCACCATCGGGAACTGATGCGGTAAATAACGCAACCTATGTACGGAGACTTTAATCGCATTGTTGTCCAGCTGGTTCAGCATCCTGTCATGCACAAACCTCTCTCGGATTTAACCTATACGGAATGTGAACTGGCCTATGCTTTGATAAGAGAATTGATTGATTTGTCAACTGAAGGTGATTATACTTTATTGGACTATATCCAAATGGCTCGCCTGGAGTATTATCTGGGTGAGTTGTCTTGTAAGATCAACTGTAGTAGGGAGGAAACTGCCCTTCATTATGCGGGCGCCCTTCATCTATTAGAAAAAGGCGGCTTTGATTTGAACATAAAGAAGTGGGTTGAACTTGTCAGCCTACGAATCGAGAACTCTAAAAAAGAATGACATTCTGATTTTGTATATAGAATCTGATCTGTATCCACTCAGTATTTATCCGGCATATCCATATGGAATAGTCAACCGTTAGACTGCTTAGAACAAGTATTCTAACGGTTGACAATAAATTCTCTTGCTTTTATAATATTTTTCTATATATCCTGTTAATTACTCTATTAGTCATGCCCAATTAACCATTCCAATTAATCCATCCCCTTTAATAATCCCCTTTAATAATCTCCTTTTGTAATGTCCCTTTGTGGTATATCCCTAGTATTCTTTTTACATTTCGTTCTTTTTCTTGTTTTCCTTCTATATCATCTTCTTGTCTCTTTCTTCCTGTTGTCTTTTTCTCAGCTGTAATTCGACTGTAATTTTGTTATTTCTTTCTTCTGCATCTTTTTCTCTCTTGCGTGCACCTACGCGCCCGCGTGTGATATAATAATGTGTCTCATGTGTACCGTTTCCGCCGCCAATCCACTCATGATAAAAAATATGTTCTACAACATCATTATCCTTCAGCACTTTAGCAGATTCTTTCAAAAAAACTTAGAAAAAAGAGTTTAATATATTTGGATTGTATACTAAAAGGGTGTACTTTTGCACCCGCTTTCCAAGAGAAGAAAGCCTTGCAGAATTGACATAGTGAAAAAGCGAAATTGCGCTTAAAGAAAAGAACAAAAAAAACTTCCGAAAAGTTTTGGAGGATAATAAATAAAGTTCTTATCTTTGCAGTCCGATTCGCAAAGAAAACGGCCTTTGTTTTTCTTTAATACATTCTTTCCCTTTCGCATAGAGAGCCTGAGAAATGAGTAAAAAGAAAAAAATAAAAAAAAACTTCCGAAAAAGTTTGGTAGTTAAAAATAAAGCCTTTACCTTTGCACCCGCTTTTAAAACGAAAGCAGCAAGTTCTTTGAAATATTGATAAACAATACAAGTAGTACAAGTAAAAAAAATAGAACCGTCAATACTTGTCCGAGAGAGTAGTGATACGATTGAAGATAATAGGTATTTGAATAAGGTCAATAAATTTACGGCATCCTGAACAGAGCAAAAAAATCATCTTAACAGATGAAAAGATACTTTTACAATGAAGAGTTTGATCCTGGCTCAGGATGAACGCTAGCTACAGGCTTAACACATGCAAGTCGAGGGGCAGCATTTTAGTTTGCTTGCAAACTAAAGATGGCGACCGGCGCACGGGTGAGTAACACGTATCCAACCTGCCGATAACTCGGGGATAGCCTTTCGAAAGAAAGATTAATATCCGATAGTATATTAAAACCGCATGGTTTTACTATTAAAGAATTTCGGTTATCGATGGGGATGCGTTCCATTAGTTTGTTGGCGGGGTAACGGCCCACCAAGACTACGATGGATAGGGGTTCTGAGAGGAAGGTCCCCCACATTGGAACTGAGACACGGTCCAAACTCCTACGGGAGGCAGCAGTGAGGAATATTGGTCAATGGACGAGAGTCTGAACCAGCCAAGTAGCGTGAAGGATGACTGCCCTATGGGTTGTAAACTTCTTTTATATGGGAATAAAGTATTCCACGTGTGGGATTTTGTATGTACCATATGAATAAGGATCGGCTAACTCCGTGCCAGCAGCCGCGGTAATACGGAGGATCCGAGCGTTATCCGGATTTATTGGGTTTAAAGGGAGCGTAGGTGGATTGTTAAGTCAGTTGTGAAAGTTTGCGGCTCAACCGTAAAATTGCAGTTGAAACTGGCAGTCTTGAGTACAGTAGAGGTGGGCGGAATTCGTGGTGTAGCGGTGAAATGCTTAGATATCACGAAGAACTCCGATTGCGAAGGCAGCTCACTAGACTGCAACTGACACTGATGCTCGAAAGTGTGGGTATCAAACAGGATTAGATACCCTGGTAGTCCACACAGTAAACGATGAATACTCGCTGTTTGCGATATACAGTAAGCGGCCAAGCGAAAGCATTAAGTATTCCACCTGGGGAGTACGCCGGCAACGGTGAAACTCAAAGGAATTGACGGGGGCCCGCACAAGCGGAGGAACATGTGGTTTAATTCGATGATACGCGAGGAACCTTACCCGGGCTTAAATTGCAAATGAATAATCTGGAAACAGGTTAGCCGCAAGGCATTTGTGAAGGTGCTGCATGGTTGTCGTCAGCTCGTGCCGTGAGGTGTCGGCTTAAGTGCCATAACGAGCGCAACCCTTATCTTTAGTTACTAACAGGTTATGCTGAGGACTCTAGAGAGACTGCCGTCGTAAGATGTGAGGAAGGTGGGGATGACGTCAAATCAGCACGGCCCTTACGTCCGGGGCTACACACGTGTTACAATGGGGGGTACAGAAGGCAGCTACCTGGCGACAGGATGCTAATCCCAAAAACCTCTCTCAGTTCGGATCGAAGTCTGCAACCCGACTTCGTGAAGCTGGATTCGCTAGTAATCGCGCATCAGCCATGGCGCGGTGAATACGTTCCCGGGCCTTGTACACACCGCCCGTCAAGCCATGAAAGCCGGGGGTACCTGAAGTACGTAACCACAAGGAGCGTCCTAGGGTAAAACTGGTAATTGGGGCTAAGTCGTAACAAGGTAGCCGTACCGGAAGGTGCGGCTGGAACACCTCCTTTCTGGAGCGATGTCGTAAGACGATGCAATTGTACATGAATAATGTAAAACGCCCATCGTTAAAAATAGTGACTTTAAAGGTTCTGTTTTTTGTACTACTGGTATTTGTTTATTTATAATATATAGATCAACCATCTATAGAAGTATAGATAGAGATAAACAAGAGAAAAAAGAAGCCGAGTCTAACATCAGGTAGACAAGGTTGAACTAGTCCTATAGCTCAGTTGGTTAGAGCGCTACACTGATAATGTAGAGGTCGGCAGTTCAACTCTGCCTGGGACTACCAAGCTCAAGAACGAGGAACAGCGAAAGCTGAAAGCTAAAAGCTAAAAGCTAAAAAACGATATTCTTGAACAACCTCTTGGGGGATTAGCTCAGCTGGCTAGAGCATCTGCCTTGCACGCAGAGGGTCAACGGTTCGAATCCGTTATTCTCCACTCTCTCTGAAAAGAGAAACGATCTTTGACATGATGTACAAAAAGTAAAATTAAAAGTAAGAGCTAAAAGTATATATCAAACCGTACGTGTTCGAATATGCAATATTGACAGCCGGAAGCAATTCCATGGTCAATACCATTATGAGAATAAAACGTTTGAAAGAAAGTAAGCAAGGGCGCATGGCGGATGCCTTGGCTCTCGGAGGCGATGAAGGACGTGATAAGCTGCGATAAGCTTCGGGTAGGTGCAAATAACCTTTGATCCGAAGATTTCCGAATGGGACAACCCGTCATTCTGAAGGAATGACATCTTGCATAGCAAGAGGCTAACGCAGGGAACTGAAACATCTTAGTACCTGCAGGAAAAGAAAATAATAATGATTCCCCAAGTAGTGGCGAGCGAACGGGGATTAGCCCAAACCAATGTTGTTACGGCAATATTGGGGTTGTAGGACCACGATGTCGCAAGACCTTTAGTGAGAAGAATTCTTTGGAAAATGAAACCATAGACGGTGATAGTCCGGTATTCGAAGCTAAACGAAGCGTAGTGGTATCCTGAGTAGCGCGGGACACGAGGAATCTTGCGTGAATCTGCCGGGACCATCCGGTAAGGCTAAATACTCCCGAGAGACCGATAGCGAACCAGTACTGTGAAGGAAAGGTGAAAAGCACTTCGAATAGAAGAGTGAAATAGTCCCTGAAACCGTGCGCCTACAAGCGGTCGGAGCAGCGTAAGTTGTGACGGCGTGCCTTTTGCATAATGAACCTACGAGTTACTTTTTCCGGCAAGGTTAAGCATTTCAAAATGTGTAGCCGAAGCGAAAGCGAGTCTGAACAGGGCGATTAGTCGGAAGGAGTAGACGCGAAACCAAGTGATCTACCCTTGGTCAGGTTGAAGGTTAGGTAACACTAACTGGAGGACCGAACCGATAAGCGTTGAAAAGCTTCCGGATGAACTGAGGGTGGGGGTGAAAGGCTAATCAAACTTGGAGATAGCTCGTACTCCCCGAAATGCATTTAGGTGCAGCCTTGGGAATTACTACTGTGAGGTAGAGCGACTGATAAGATGCGAGGGCTTCACCGCCTATCAAGTCTTGATAAACTCCGAATGCGCAGTAGTTCGATCCCAGGAGTGAGGGCATGGGTGCTAAGGTCCATGTCCTAAAGGAGAAGAATCCGGACCATCAGCTAAGGTCCCGAAATAATTGCTAAGTTGAACTAACGAAGTCAGATTGCTAAGACAGCTAGGATGTTGGCTTGGAAGCAGCCATTCATTTAAAGAGTGCGTAACAGCTCACTAGTCGAGGAGTTTGGCGTGGATAATAATCGGGCATTAAGCAATTTACCGAAGCTATGGGATGTGTAAACATCGGTAGGGGAGCATTCCACTCTGCGTCGAAGGTGAAGCGTGAGCTTTGCTGGAGCGTGTGGAAAAGCAAATGTAGGTATAAGTAACGATAAAGGGGGTGAGAAACCCCCTCGCCGAAAGACTAAGGTTTCCTGATCAACGCTAATCGGATCAGGGTTAGTCGGGTCCTAAGGCTCAGCCGAACGGTGAGGCCGATGGCAGAACAGGTTAATATTCCTGTACTACCTTAAAGAGTGACGTGGAGACGGAGCAGTGATAGCGCCGCGGACTGACGGAATAGTCCGTTGAAGGGTGTAGATGTTGATCTTTGCAGGCAAATCCACAAAGAGAGTCGAACCTGATAGTATGGAACGTTCTTCGGAACAATCCAATAGTGCGTGTAAGCATACTCCCAAGAAAATCCGCTAAACTTAATCTTTAAGGTACCCGTACCGCAAACGGACACACGTAGTCGGGTTGAATATACTAAGGCGCTTGAGTGATTCACGGTTAAGGAACTAGGCAAATTGACCCTGTAACTTCGGGATAAAGGGTCCCAACGAGAGTTGGGCGCAGAGAATAGGTCCAGGCAACTGTTTAACAAAAACACAGGGCTGTGCCAAATTGAAAGATTACGTATACAGCCTGACACCTGCCCGGTGCTGGAAGGTTAAGAGGAGATGTCATCGCAAGAGAAGCATTGAATTGAAGCCCCAGTAAACGGCGGCCGTAACTATAACGGTCCTAAGGTAGCGAAATTCCTTGTCGGGTAAGTTCCGACCTGCACGAATGGTGTAATGATCTGGACACTGTCTCAACCGTGAGCTCAGTGAAATTGTAGTATCGGTGAAGATGCCGATTACCCGCGATGGGACGAAAAGACCCCGTGAACCTTTACTATAGCTTAACATTGAATTTGGGTAATTGATGTGTAGGATAGGCCGGAGACTTCGAAGCAGGTACGCCAGTATTTGTGGAGTCGCTGTTGAAATACGGCCCTTTGATTATTTGAGTTCTAACTCGTAGATGCGAGGACACTGTTTGGTGGGTAGTTTGACTGGGGTGGTCGCCTCCAAAAGTGTAACGGAGGCTTCTAAAGGTGCCCTCAGGACGATTGGTAACCGTCCGTAGAGTGTAATGGCATAAGGGCGCTTGACTGGGAGACAGACAAGTCGATCAGGTAGGAAACTAGAGCATAGTGATCCGGTGTTTCCGCATGGAAGGGACATCGCTCAAAGGATAAAAGGTACTCCGGGGATAACAGGCTGATCCCTCCCAAGAGCTCATATCGACGGAGGGGTTTGGCACCTCGATGTCGGCTCGTCACATCCTGGGGCTGGAGAAGGTCCCAAGGGTTGGGCTGTTCGCCCATTAAAGTGGCACGCGAGCTGGGTTCAGAACGTCGTGAGACAGTTCGGTCTCTATCTATCGTGGGCGTATGAAATTTGCGTGGCTCTGACACTAGTACGAGAGGACCGTGTTGGACTGACCGCTGGTTTACCAGTTGTGCCGCCAGGTGCATCGCTGGGTATCTAAGTCGGGATTGGATAAGTGCTGAAAGCATCTAAGTACGAAGCCAGCCACAAGATTAGATTTCTTAGGGTCGTTAAAGACGATGACGTTGATAGGATGCAGGTGTAAAGGTGGTAACATCAAAGCCGAGCATTACTAATTGCCCGTTCACTTTCTTTCAAATATGTACCGGTTGGGTATATACGTTTAGCGGATTACTGATACAGAAACTGGAAACAGGGAACAGAAACATACTAGTAATGAACTTGAGATTTTACTTTTCATCATGTCATAACCTTATTCAGGTGGTTATAGCACGAGGGTTCCACCTCTTCCCATTCCGAACAGAGAAGTTAAGCCTCGTCACGCCGATGGTACTGCGTAACAGTGGGAGAGTAGGTAGCCGCCGTTTTAAAGAAGCCCCTTGATTCAGCAACGAATCAAGGGGCTTTCTGTTTTGGGTACTTTGCAAAATTTCTGTTTTTTGATTTATCAATGATACTTTGGTATACTTGTATTTCCTCTTTTACTACTCTTTTTTATTTTCACCTCTCTATTATATTGTTTTTCATAATAGCATAATCCATTTCAAAATGGTAGGGTGTTTTCCGTTTGTTATTCTTTTTAGTTCTTTTTTATTGTTTTGAAAATCAATAGCTTACTTGCTTTTCTCTTTTTCTGGCATACCTTTAGCATTACTTATGGCAAATAATTAGGATTATTAATCATTTAAAAGGTAAAAACATGGGAATAACACTATCATTTATTTTCTGCCTGTTAAGCGGTTTCGCTTGTTTCTGGCTATTTTGGAAATGTGTAGACTGGTTTGAGAATATTTAAAGAAAAAGGAGAATTGATTATGTACACAGCATTATTCGTATTAGGTATTGCGATCTTCGGTTATTTGATGTACGTGCTCGTCAAACCCGAAAAGTTTTAAAGTAACACACACAGTTTAAGGTAAAAAGTATATGAATATAGAAATTTTAGGCGTGGTTGTTCAGATAGCCTTGATGGTGATTCTGGCTTATCCACTGGGAAAATACATTGCCAAGGTCTACAGAGGAGAAAAGACTTGGTCTGATTTTATGGCTCCTATCGAAAGAGTCATTTATAAAGTTTGTGGAATCGACCCCAATGAAGAAATGAACTGGAAACAATTCCTGAAAGCATTGTTGATTTTGAATGCTTTCTGGTTTTTCTGGGGAATGGTACTCTTGGTTTCACAAGGATGGTTGCCCTTAAATCCGGACGGCAACGGACCGCAGACTCCGGATCAGGCATTCAATACCTGTATCAGTTTTATGGTGAACTGTAACTTGCAGCACTATAGCGGTGAAAGCGGACTGACTTATTTTACTCAACTGTTCGTCATCATGCTTTTCCAGTTTATTACCGCAGCAACAGGTATGGCTGCTATGGCAGGTATTATGAAGAGTATTGCTGCAAAAACAACCAAAACAATTGGTAACTTCTGGCAATTTCTGGTAATAAGCTGTACACGTATTTTATTGCCTCTTTCTCTGATTGTAGGTTTTATCCTGATTCTCCAGGGAACTCCGATGGGATTTGACGGTAAGATGAAGGTAACTACGATGGAAGGTCAGGAACAAATGGTTTCTCAAGGTCCTACGGCTGCGATTGTTCCTATCAAACAATTGGGTACAAATGGTGGTGGTTATTTTGGTGTAAACTCTTCTCATCCGTTGGAGAATCCGACATATCTTACTAATATGGTAGAATGTTGGTCTATCCTGATTATCCCGATGGCGATGGTACTTGCACTGGGATTTTATACCCGCAGAAAGAAGTTGGCTTATAGTATATTCGGAGTAATGCTTTTCGCTTTTCTGGTAGGCGTATGTATTAATGTCAGTCAGGAAATGGGCGGTAATCCACGCATTGATGAATTGGGAATTGCGCAGGATAATGGTGCGATGGAAGGTAAAGAGGTTCGTTTGGGAGCCGGAGCAACGGCGTTATGGAGTATTGTAACTACTGTAACCTCTAATGGATCTGTGAATGGTATGCATGATTCTACTATGCCGCTGTCCGGAATGATGGAGATGCTGAATATGCAGATTAACACCTGGTTTGGTGGTGTAGGTGTAGGATGGATGAATTACTATACATTTATTATCATTACAGTGTTTATCAGCGGTTTGATGGTAGGACGTACGCCGGAATTTCTCGGCAAGAAAGTGGAAGCCCGCGAAATGAAAATCGCTACGATTGTAGCTCTGCTTCATCCGTTTGTCATTTTGGTATTTACAGCACTCTCAAGTTATATTTATGTGCACCACCCTGATTTTGTGGAAAGTGAAGGGGGATGGTTGAACAACTTGGGATTCCACGGTTTGAGTGAGCAACTTTATGAGTACACTTCTTGTGCCGCCAATAACGGTTCCGGTTTTGAAGGCTTGTGCGATAACACTTATTTCTGGAACTATACGTGTGGTATCGTTCTGATCCTGAGTCGTTTTATTCCTATCATCGGGCAGGTTGCCATTGCCGGATTACTGGCACAGAAGAAATTCATTCCGGAAAGTGCCGGCACATTGAAGACCGATACATTGACTTTCGGAGTCATGACATTTGTGGTTATCTTCATTATTGCTGCGCTGTCATTCTTCCCGGTACATGCATTGAGCACAATTGCTGAACATTTAAGTTTGTAATACTGAATTAGAGAAGATATGAAAGATAATAAATCAGCTTCTTTGTTTCCAAAGGAGCAAGTTATAGAAAGTTTGAAACAGTCATTCGTGAAACTGAACCCACGGATGATGATAAAGAACCCGATTATGTTTACAGTAGAAGTGGCTACAGTAGTTATGCTGCTCGTAACGCTTTACTCCATTGTAAATTCTTCACAAGGTTCGTTTGCTTACAACATTGCCGTGTTTATCATTCTGTTTGTAACCTTGTTGTTTGCCAATTTTGCCGAAGCTATTGCCGAAGCACGTGGTAAAGCACAGGCCGACAGCTTGCGTAAGACTCGTGAAGAGACACCGGCAAAGAAAGTGGAAGGCAATAAAATTGTTACCGTCAGTTCTTCACAGTTGAAGAAAGGAGATGTGTTTGTTTGTGAGGCGGGAGACGTGATTCCTTCCGACGGTGAGATTATTGAAGGCTTGGCTTCTATTGATGAAAGTGCTATCACTGGCGAGTCTGCTCCGGTGATCCGTGAGGCAGGTGGCGACAAGAGTTCCGTAACGGGTGGTACGAAGGTATTGTCCGATCATATAAAGGTACTGGTGACTACTCAACCGGGAGAAAGTTTTCTTGATAAGATGATTGCATTGGTGGAAGGTGCTTCCCGTCAGAAAACCCCGAACGAGATTGCGTTGACTATTCTGCTGGCAGGTTTTACGCTTGTTTTCGTCATAGTGTGTGTTACCTTGAAACCGTTTGCCGACTATAGTCATACGGTCATCACCATTGCTTCGCTTATTTCTTTGTTTGTGTGTCTGATTCCGACAACTATCGGTGGACTTCTCTCTGCCATCGGTATTGCCGGTATGGACCGCGCGCTCCGTGCCAACGTGATTACTAAATCCGGTAAAGCAGTAGAGACTGCCGGTGATATTGATACGTTGTTGCTGGATAAAACGGGTACTATCACCATCGGTAACCGTAAAGCAACTCATTTCCATACGGCTCCGGGTGTCAATTTGCACGATTTTGTAGAGACTTGTCTGTTGTCTTCCTTGTCCGATGAAACGCCGGAAGGTAAGTCTATCGTAGAACTGGGACGCGAGTCGGGCATCCGTATGCGTAACCTGAATACAACGGGAGCACGAATGATTAAGTTTACGGCTGAAACCAAATGTTCGGGAGTAGACCTGGCAGATGGAACTCAAATTCGTAAAGGTGCTTTCGACGCTATCCGTAAGATGGTGGAAGGTGCAGGAAATGAATTCCCAAAAGAAGTGGAAGAGGTCATCTCTTCTATCTCCAGTAATGGTGGTACGCCGTTGGTAGTATGTGTAAACAAGAAAGTGACCGGTGTCATTGAGTTGCAGGATATTATCAAACCGGGTATTCAGGAACGTTTCGAACGTCTGCGTAAGATGGGAGTGAAGACGGTCATGGTGACAGGAGATAACCCATTAACTGCAAAATATATTGCCGAAAAAGCCGGTGTGGATGATTTTATCGCTGAAGCTAAACCGGAAGATAAGATGGAATATATCAAGAAGGAACAGCAGGCTGGTAAATTGGTTGCAATGATGGGAGACGGAACGAACGATGCTCCTGCTCTGGCACAAGCCAATGTAGGTGTAGCCATGAATAGTGGTACACAGGCTGCGAAGGAAGCCGGTAATATGGTCGATCTGGATAACGATCCGACAAAACTGATCGAGATTGTGGAAATCGGTAAACAATTGCTGATGACACGCGGTACGCTGACCACTTTCTCTATTGCCAATGACGTTGCAAAATATTTCGCAATTGTTCCTGCCTTGTTTATGGTCGCTATTCCCGAATTGGCAGCTCTGAATATCATGCATCTGCATAGTCCTGAAAGCGCCATTCTTTCAGCGGTCATTTTTAATGCGATTATTATTCCGATTCTGATTCCGCTGGCTTTGCGTGGCGTGCAATACAAACCGATAGGTGCAAGTGCTTTACTTCGCCGTAATCTGTTGATCTATGGTTTGGGTGGTGTGATTGTTCCTTTTGTGGGAATCAAGTTGATAGATTTATTGGTAGGTTTATTCTTTTAATTAAAAAACAATAGCAATGAAAACTTTATTGAAGTCATTAAAAATAACACTTGCTTTTTGTGTCTTTTTCTCCGTGTTCTATATACTTATCTTGTGGTTGTTTGCGCAGGTTGCAGGTCCTAATAAGGGAAATGCCGAGGTAGCTACGCTGGATGGAAAAGTAGTGGGGGCAGCCAATGTGGGTCAGATGTTTACAAAAGATATTTATTTCTGGGGACGCCCGTCTTCTGCCGGTGACGGATATGATGCTACGAGTTCTGCAGGTAGTAATAAAGGTCCTACGAATCAGGAATATCTGGATGAAGTGAAAGCGCGTATTGATACTTTCCTTGTACATCATCCTTATTTAGACCGTGCGGATGTACCTGCCGAAATGGTTACAGCCAGTGCTTCGGGGCTGGATCCTGATATTACTCCCCAATGTGCATACGTACAAGTGAAGAGAGTGGCACAAGCACGCGGATTAACAGAAGAACAAGTAAGAGCGATTGTTGATAAAAGCATCGAAAAACCGTTCCTGGGATTGCTGGGAACAGAAAAGGTGAATGTGCTGAAATTGAATATAGCTCTTGAAGAAAGTAATAAGTAGATGAAGATCAGGAGCAGCGTTCCTGTCCGAATCGTTTGGGTGATACCAGCGGTTCAAATAAACAGGGGGGGATGGGGCGCTGCTTTTTTACAGGAACATAAAATAGAATTAGATAAGAAGTATGAAAAGTTTTTTTAGTAAAAAGAGTATTTTAGGAACAATGGCTGTAGCGGCCGTATGTATGTTGGGAACTGGCAATGCACAAGCACAAGAGTTTACTATACAAGGTGATTTGGTAAGTTCGTATGTATGGCGTGGTATTTATCAGGGTGGTGCCGCTTCTTTTCAACCGACTTTGGGAGTTAGCGTAGGTAATTTCTCACTTACTGCATGGGGATCAACCAGTTTGAGTGAGAGTAATAAAGAAATTGACCTCACTGCAGCTTATAAGTTTGGTGAAGCAGGACCGACACTTTCAGTAGCCAGTCTTTGGTGGAACGGACAAGCTGATGTAGCCAATGGAGAACTAACAAATGATTATTTCCATTTTAAGAGTGGCGACACCGGACATCATTTTGAAGCAGGATTAGCTTATACGCTTCCTGTTGAAAAATTCCCGTTGTCTATTGCATGGTATACCATGTTTGCCGGTGCTGACAGAAAGATGACTGACAAGGGGGAAGAAAAACAGGCATATTCTTCTTACGTAGAACTGAATTATCCGTTCAGCGTAAAAGGGGTAGACTTGAATGCTACCTGTGGAGTGGTTCCTTATGAAACTCCGCAGTATAATGTGAATGGTTTTGCAGTGACGAACCTTGTTTTGAAAGCAACGAAAGCTATCAATTTTAATGATAAGTTTTCATTGCCTATATTTGTGCAAGCTATATGGAATCCGCGTTTGGAGGATGCCCATCTAGTATTTGGCGTAACTTTAAGGCCATAAAATAAACTCATGAATTTTTGTGAACCCGTGGTGATCGTGATGATTGCTACGGGTTAGGATGTTTAAAATAACAGAGCAACATAATGGATGATAGAGAACAAAGTGTACAGCATTTTCTGGATCTGATAAAGAGATCTCAGCGAGGTAAGTTTAAGGTCTATATCGGTATGATAGCCGGTGTGGGAAAGTCATATCGTATGCTTCAGGAGGCACATGAACTGTTGGAAAATGGTGTGGACGTGAAAATTGGCTATATCGAAACTCATGGACGTGCCGGGACCGAGGCGTTACTGCAAGGGCTCCCTGTCATTCCGCGTCGCAAAATCTTCTATAAGGGGAAAGAGTTGGAAGAAATGGATGTGGATGCGATTATCCGTATCCATCCGGAAATAGTAATTGTGGACGAACTGGCGCATACCAATGTAGAAGGCAGCCTGAATGAGAAACGTTGGCAAGATGTGATAACTCTGCTGGATGAGGGAATCAATGTGATTTCGGCAATCAATATTCAGCACATCGAAAGCGTGAATGAAGAAGTGCAGGAGATTACGGGGATTGAAGTGAAAGAACGAGTGCCCGACAGTGTGCTTCAGGAAGCGGATGAGGTGGTGAATATTGACTTGACGGCAGAAGAACTGATTGCCCGTTTGAAAGCGGGAAAGATCTATCGTCCGGAAAAGATTCAGACAGCATTGGATAATTTCTTTAGAACCGAGAATATTCTTCAATTGCGTGAGTTGGCTCTGAAGGAAGTGGCGTTGCGGGTAGAAAAAAAGGTGGAGAATGAAGTGATGATGGGAGTAGCCGTCGGACTTCGGCATGAGAAGTTTATGGCTTGTATCAGTAGTCACGAGAAAACACCCCGGCGAATTATCAGAAAGGCGGCAAAGTTGGCAACCCGGTATAATACTACTTTTATAGCTTTGTATGTTCAGACTCCGAGAGAGAGTATGGATCGAATTGATTTGGCCAGTCAACGGTATTTGTTGAATCATTTTAAACTGGTGGCGGAACTTGGGGGAGAAGTTGTCCAGGTGCAGTCGAAAGACATTTTGGGGAGCATCGTCAAGGTTTGTAAAGAGAAACAGATATCGACAGTGTGTATGGGAACTCCTAATTTGAGGTTGCCGTACGCAATTTGTTCTATACTGGGATATAGAAAGTTTTTAAATAATTTGTCGCAAGCTAATGTAGATTTGATTATACTTGCATAATATTAATCGTATGAACGTTATGAATATTAAAACGAAACTGATTCTTGGCATTGGGATGTTGGCAGGAATGATTATTTTGTTGGTAACACTTTCAGTAGTGAATCTTCAAACTCTGACTGCGACAGAGCCTGATAGTCCTGCTGCTATGCCTGCCTTGGAACGTGCATTGCTATGGATCTCCATAACAGGGGGAATCTGTATCTTGACCGGACTGATATTGCTTTATTGGTTACCTCGTTCTATCAGCAAGCCGATTAAGGAACTGAAAGAAGGAATTCTTGAAATAGCCAATCATAACTATGAGAAGCGTCTCGACATGAGTGACAATGAAGAGTTCCGTGAAGTGGCTGACAGTTTCAACCGGATGGCGGAGCGTTTGACTGAATATCGTGCCAGTACTTTGTCGGATATTCTTTCTGCTAAAAAGTTTATAGAAGCTATTGTTAACAGTATTAACGACCCGATTATCGGTCTGAATACAGAACGTGAGGTTTTGTTTATCAATGATGAAGCCTTAAGTATTCTGAATATGAAACGGGAGAATGTGATTCGTAAATCGGCAGAGGAACTTTCTTTGAAGAATGACCTGCTCCGTCGACTAATTCGTGAGTTGGTGACGCCAAGCGATCAGAAAGAGGCTTTAAAAATTTATGCGGATAATAAGGAAAGTTATTTTAAGGTCTCTTATGTCCCGATCATTAATACGGAGGCTGAAAAAGGGGAACCTCGCAAACTGGGTGATGTCATTTTACTTAAGAATATCACGGAATTCAAAGAACTGGATTCTGCCAAGACTACATTTATTTCAACGATCTCTCATGAATTGAAAACTCCGATTGCTGCTATTATGATGAGTCTACAACTGCTTGAGGATAAGCGTGTCGGTGCACTGAATGATGAGCAGGAACAGCTTTCAAAGAGTATCAAGGAGAATAGCGAACGTTTGTTAAGCATCACCGGAGAATTGCTTAACATGACGCAGGTGGAAGCTGGTAAATTACAGTTGATGCCGAAGATCACCAAACCGATTGAATTGATTGAGTATGCGATTAAAGCTAATCAGGTGCAAGCGGATAAGTTTAATATTCAGATAGAAGTGGAGTATCCGGAGGAGAAAATCGGTAAACTGTTTGTCGACAGCGAGAAGATTGCTTGGGTATTGACGAATCTGTTAAGTAACGCTATTCGTTATTCAAAAGAAAACGGGCATGTGGTTATTGGTGCCAAACAGGATGAAAACTGGATTGAATTGTATGTCCAGGACTTTGGCAAAGGCATTGATCCGCGTTATCACAAAAGTATCTTCGACCGTTATTTCCGTGTACCCGGAACGAAAGTGCAAGGTAGTGGCTTGGGGTTATCTATTTCCAAGGATTTTGTGGAAGCTCATGGCGGTACGCTGACGGTAGAGAGCGAATTGGGTAAGGGGAGTCGGTTTGTGATGCGGTTGAAGGCATAGTTTTGAAGGAGTCTATGAAAGAATTAGACTTCCGACAGGCATGAAATCTGCTTGCCGGAAGTTTCTCTGTTCTCTCTTTTTATCGTTTTCTTCTCCTCCAGCATATCCAAATACCACACAGACCAATAATAAATGGGATGCCATAGCAATAGATAATTTTGATAGTAGATAGATCCATAGGAGTCAGGCTGATATCTTTGTCGAGATAAGGGGCTCTGGAAGAAGATACCGGAAATTTATTATAGCATAGCCAACGGAATGAACCGGGAATCATATTGAAGTTGAATGAATAGATACCCGGTCTTGAGCTTTTTTGTAGTTCGGCATTGCTGAAACAGTCTGCATCCCCCAACACAATGATCCGTTGTTTTTTATCTTTGGCTTTAATCTTGCGGGTTAACGCTATTGCCGTGGGATAGGCTCCTAACTTTTCACCTTGAAGAGAGTCTAATGAAAGGGAGTCATTCAAAAAATCTTTTGTTTGATACTCAATCCATGTCTGTTGGGCGTTGCTTTGTAATAAAACTATTGGATGGAATTTTGTTGTATCGACAACTTCCAGAGCAACAGCCGATGGCATGGTGACTGCACTATGCTTCTGCCTGTCAACCATACGTTTGTAGAAGCCTCCTATACTGTCGGCGGCTATCTGGGTAGCTTTCGCGAGAACGAGGTCTCCGGGATTAACATCAGAAGGTTGTGCAATGATTCCCGGCAACAGTTTTAAACCAACTTTCCGGAGTAAAGGATTCATTACTTCCTGACGTCCGACGTCGCCCATAATCATCATATTACCTCCGCGTTCAAGAAAACGGTCTATGATTTCTTGTTCTTTGGAACTCATGGAAGAACGCATTTCAGCAATAAGTAATATATTGATATTACTTGGTATATCATTCATATCCTTTAGATTCAGTTCCACCAAATCAAAACCTTGATTAATCATGGAATAACGAAAGCGTCCATGTGTGGCGAAAAGTGAGTAATCCTGATCTCCCTTTTTAGTGGTGGAACGTTCCTGATGTCCTGTGATGGCGCCTACCTTCACAGGAGTAACAAGCATTTTCTTCAATGCTGCGGAGATTTCTGTTTCAGAAGGGTGATATTCCATATCGTCGAACAAACGAAGGCGGGCTTGTTCACCGGAGCCACGTTCAACAACCCGCACAAATCGATAATTTTCTTTAGCCAAGTCTATTTTTTCTTTCAGTTCTTCGGCGCTTTTAAGCTTTTTAGGATTGAAGTTCTTCTTCTTGGCAACTTCATAAGCTATCTCACGAATGTTTTTATTCGGATATTGGCGATAAAGGGTGCTGTCTTTCGGTGTAGAGTAATAGTAAACATACTCCATTTTTATCTCTGGTTTGAAACGTGTGTACATTTTGAAGCGTGCCATATCCTCTTTTTGCTCTCTTGGAGAAGCGACATCAAATTCTTTATCGAAAATATTGACGTAAGTTGTGATCGTCATAGGTCCGGACAATTGCTCCATTACTTTCTGGCTTTCTTCTGAAAGTGTACGTTGTTTGCTGCGGGTAGCATCATAAAAGCCCATCATTGCCGGACGGGAACTGACAAAGCCGATAACTATAATGGTACATACAGCTAAGGCATAGCGCATTGTTTTTGAAAAGAGTGAGCGACGTGTTTTTTCATTATTCAGTTTAATGACCGATAGCCAGAGGAATAATAAAATTACGGCAAGGAAATAGATAACGTCATCGCTACATATCAATCCTCCAACCATCTCACTGGCACGTCCTTTAATGGATAGCCAATAAGTAATTTCTCTAAAGAATATGGACTCCTGTCCAATTCCTCCCACATAATTGAGAAATGCTAATGCGGAAAGGGTGGCAACAGCTGCCACAACCTGGTAAGATGTGAGTGTGGTCATAAAGAGACCGATAGAACAATAGGTCAGTATCAACAGAAACATGGATAACAATCCCGCCAAGATAAGTGTAATATCGACATGCGGCACGGAGATAAACATTACGATTGTCGGTAGGGCAAGGATGATGACAAAGATTAGGGCAAATACCACCATTGAAACAAACTTGCCGGTAATGATTTGAACACTGCTTACCGGTGATGAATAAAGTAGTTTGATAGAACCTGATGAATATTCACGACTCATTAAATTCATGGTTAATAAAGGAATATACAGATAAATGGTTTCTTGTATTACTTCATATATTCCTTTGAGACCAAGGACAAAACCGGCTGTGACGCTAAAAGTGATCGTGTTGCCCAATGCTTTTATTTTTACTATTTCCGTCAGGATATTCATAAAGTCGAATCCTACCTGGCATGTAAATGCGACCAGCAGCAACCATGCGACCGGTGAGTAAAAGAGTACCGCTAGTTCGGTACGGGCTATTCTAAGTATAAGTCTTAAGTTCATCTTTTTCTCTTATTAATTTCTTCTGCGGAAAAACCAGATGCCAACTCCTATAAGTAAGAGGATAGCTGGTATAATGATTATGAAAATAGTTTTCATTGTACCAATATCTTTCACTCCGATCGAAAGTTTATTGTCGGTACAATGGGGACGGCGTATGTCGATTGGAAATTCTCCTCCGGAAAGCCAGCGGAAGCTTTCGATAATCAGATTAAAGTTTCCTGATCTATATCCTTCGCGTGAAAGAGTCAGTTCGGTGTTGCTTATGCAATCCGCATCACCAGAGATGATAATACGCTGCTCTTTATCTTTCAGTTGGCGTGAAAGGGCATAGGCTGTGATATAGGTTTGTTCTTTCTCTCCTGCCGAAGCATTACATTCTACTGGTGATTCCTGTAAATCTGTTTGTTCTTTTTCAATCCATACACCTTTGGCATTTGTTTCAAGAATCGGAGTATATTGGAAGCCGTAATCGTTGTCGGAGCATGTAAGGGCTACACATCCGGGCATAGAGACACGTAAATCATATTTGGGAAAATCATCTTTGAATCCGAATGTAAGTTTTCCCGATTCACGGGTTGCCTTGGCTAGAATCAGATTAGGAGAGAAATCAGCGGAAGATTGTGCCAGTTGGTATTCTTCCATTTTGATACCGAGTTTGCTTAAAAAAGGATTCATAACTTCTTGCCTGCCTGTATCGGTGAGAATAAATAAATTACCTCCACGAGCCAGGTAAGCCTCCAGTTGATTTTCTCCTTTTTCAGTAAGCGGAGTTCTCATTTCTGCAAGAACCATAATATTGATTAGGGAAGGAATGGTGTCTCCGTGAGAAATGTCGATCTCGCAGACATCAAAGCCTTGATTAATTAAGGCGGCTCTAGAATATTTCTCAATGGAGAAGTTGCTATAATCGCGGTCACCGGATTTGGACACCTCACGTTCACCGTCTCCTTTGATAAAGGCAACAGTGGGAGGAGTTGAAATCATCTTTTTGATGGCTGCTGTAATTTCCGCTTCGGATGGCGTTGCATCCATATCTTCAAAATCACGGATGAAGGTACGTTTTCCATCTTGCGTTTCCATAATGCGAACAAATGTATTTTGTTCTTCACGCAGGTCGATGATTTGGCGGATTTCTGCCGGGGATTTGAATAAATGAGGATTCAAGTTATAAATCATGGTCATATAATCACGCATCTCATCTACTGTTTTGCCTTGAAACTTAGGATTATTTGCAACGCCGTTGGGGGCGAAATCATAATAATAGACATATTTCACTTGCAGGTCCGGTTTAGCGAGACAATAAGGTTCGAAGATTGTTTCATTCGCTTTCTTCATGATAGGGAGGTAGCGATATGATTTGTTATCAAGTAGGTTAACATAATTGGTAATAGTTACCGGTCCTGTCAATTTTGCTAATACGTGTTGGCTATTTTCGGTAAGTGAGTTTAGTCTAGTGCGTGTTGTATCCCATACCTTAATCATTCCCGGACGTGAAGTGAAATAGCCAATTGCCATTGCTGCGACAAAAAATCCCAGATAGCTGATTGCTTGCCGGAAACGACTGATAGTGCACCGGTCGGATGTAAGTTTGAAAGTGGTAAATGTCAGGAAAAGGGTTACTACGA
The DNA here is from genome assembly GCF_018289135.1 of Bacteroides xylanisolvens. NCBI lineage: Bacteria > Pseudomonadati > Bacteroidota > Bacteroidia > Bacteroidales > Bacteroidaceae > Bacteroides > Bacteroides xylanisolvens. Next base: position 3,587,651 of record NZ_CP072216.1, on the reverse strand, counting down.
CCACGAAATAAATCACATCTTCACTCCGGATTACTCCATTCAGCATATCGATTGTTCTTCCGTTTATTGACAGCCAATAAGTCAGTTCGCGTATAAAATCGTATTCCTGGCCGATATTTCCTACAAAATTCAGTATAGCTAATATAATAAGAGTCCCAACTGCTGCTACTACTTGATAAGTCGTGAGTGAGGACATAAAGAGCCCGATAGCGCAATAGGCGCATATTAATAAATAGAGTCCTAGAAGGGCGACTAGTACAGGAGCCCAATCAAAAGAAGGGATTACCAAACTGCCATAAATAGCACTGGCTATCGGGACAAGCATCAGACAGCAACCAAATCCGATGGCTGCAAGATATTTACCTAATACGATCTGACCACTGGTGACTGGGGATGAATATGCCAGTTTGATTGAACCCGATGCCGTTTCGCGACTGATGAGTCCCATTGTCAACAATGGAATATAGATGTATATGTTTGATACGACGGAGGACAAAAAGCCGTAACTACCTAAGAAGCAGATACCGCTCAAAGATACTTCCTTGCCGCCTGACAGATCATAGTCGGTCACTATATTCTCCATCAATGACGTAAAACTTGCTGTTGTCAGGAATGAGAAAACAATCAATATGAACCATGCAATCGGCGAATAGAATAAAATAGCCAGATCGGTTCGGGCAATACGCATTATAATCTTTAAATCCGTCATGTTAGATATTATTTTTAAGTTTTCCCGATAGTTGTGCAAAGATTATGTCAAGAGAGCAGCGTTCCATCGTGATTTCTTTCAGTCGCCATCCGTTTTGTATGCTTAAGGCTACTACTCGTTCAGTTATGTTTTCATCGTCATCAAAGCGTATCCGGAATGTACCGGGATAGAGTTCTTCTATATTCAACACATGTTCTATCTTTGCTAGTTCTTCTATAGAAGGGGGAAGGGCAAATGTAACGGTGAAACTACTTGGAACCACATAGTTATCAAAGTCTTTCATGCTACCTGAAAATACGACTTTACCATGTTCAATCATGCGAATATCATTGCAGGTAGCTTGCACTTCCGACAGGATATGAGTGGAGAGTAGGACAGAATGATCTTCAGCAATTTCTTTAATCAGATTGCGTATTTCGACAATTTGGTTAGGATCAAGCCCGTTTGTAGGTTCATCAAGTACTACGAATGGAGGATTATGTACAATAGCCTGTGCAATTCCTACTCTTTGTTGATACCCGCCTGAAAGATTCTTTATAAGTCGTTTGCTAAAATGGGCAATAGCGCAACGTTCTTTAGCTATTTCTACAGCTTCACGAATTTTTGATTTCTCCATTCTCCGCAGTGTGGCACAGTGTATGAGATATTCGTCGACAGTCAAGTCCGGATGGAGAGGTGGTTTTTGAGGTAAGAAACCAATATGTTTTTTTGCTTCAACCGGATTTTTTCGTAGATCGATGCCATTGATAAATACATCTCCTTCCGTTTGATTTAAAACTCCACAGATGATATTCATAGTGGTGGACTTACCTGCCCCATTAGACCCTAACAGACCTAATATTCCTGTTTTTTCAATAGAAAAATTGATATCGCGAATGGCCCAATCTACACTATAACGATGAGATAAGTGTTTAACTTCGACAATAGGATTACTCATACTTTTTATTTTAAATGATTAATAGATTTCTTATTCATATTACCATGTAACTCCTCTTGAAATATCCATCCGGTTCGATTTGATCTTTCTGAATTTCCAGGAGAAATTTATGGTAAAATACCGCCCGAAGTTTTCTCGGTCAATATAACTGGTATAGTTATCTTTCATTTGGATAGCTATGAAATTCACATTTTATCTGACATCGGCCTATATTCGCGTATGCTTCCATCGTTTGTAGTACCTTCGTAGTTCGATTTCACTTTACCAAACCGATAAGCAAAATTTATGGTGAAAAACCGTCCATAATAATTTGTCCACGTGTTTTGAATGTAGTTGGAATACATTTGGCTGTTGAAAGTCCGATGACTATTTAGTAGATCATATGCGGCAATACTAATGTCTCCTTTGCGATTTAACACTTTACAGCCTATGTTCAAGTTTAGGGTGTGATTGCGGTTAATCTCTTTATTGATTCCATAATCACGGCTGAAAATGAAATTATAATGACTACTTAGATAGAAGTATTTACATATTTGGCTTATATCAAATGTTGCTCCTGCCGTTTGATAGAATGTTTTACTTGTATAATTTTCAGTATTGATGCTATGTACATAATGAGTATTGGCACTGATTGTTATTTTTAATCTTTTAGTTAGATTACAGAGTAGAAAATGTTCGAGCGATGGATCATAGGTACGTGTTGTAGTCTTATTTTCTCCTATATAATATGGGTTATGTTCGTAGTTGAATCCGGTAGATAAGGCATATTTGGATTTTATACTACGTATAGGAGCCTGCCATATCAGTTTGCCTTTTATGTCCCAATATCCTTCTACGTTTTCAAAACTAATTAGAGAACTGTGTGCAGGTGCTGTGTATTGCAATCCCGATAGATAAGTTTCGGCATTGTAATAGGTTGTCTTTGCAACAGGAGAGTGTTGGCGGATAGAGGCATTGATAATAACACCTATGGTGTGGTTATGTTTTCCTAACATACGATTGCAATTGAAGAGGAACGAATGTAGATATGATTGTTTTAAGTTGGGATTTCCACTGCGCAGCATGTAAGGATTGCTGTTATCTATTTGTGGGCGTAACTGCACTATGTTTGGTGCAAAATTATGCAGTCTGTAAGCGGCACTCCATGACTTTGTTATATCTGTATGCACAAAAGATATTGCTACTGTTGGAGAGATGAATGTTTTACGGTAGTTGTCCATTTCTTTTTCTTTCCGCTTAAGTGTAGTTTCCTTCAGTCCGGCTGAAATGTCACAACTTGTTTTTTGAAAGGGAAAAAAGTGAAATGAAACTTCCTGTTTTTGTGTCAGGTTATTTATTTTATAACTATATGTATTGGCTTCGTCTGTTTGTGGATTTGTGGGGCTCAACATATTCCAGGCGAATTGGTGTTTCCATCCGTTTTCGTATTTAACGGAATAGTCAAAAGATATTTGGGTGTCATTTTCTGGATTCAGTATATATATTAATTGCGCATTGCCGTTCCACTCCGTATTGCGGAGTTTTGATGGAATAGTCAGATAAGTTTGTGTTGTCGAACTTTCTAATGTGTCTATCCGTAATGAATGATTTTTGCCTTTATTTATATCTACTGAACTTTCTAATGTATATCCGATTCTGTCGGTAATACTGTTGACATAACTGACATCTTCCTTCACATGAAAATTCTTGTTTAGATTATCGTAATGCATCAGGCTTTTCGATGTTTGAAGATTGTTTTCTTCATTATAGATGTAAAGCGATTGCCAATCTTTGTTGTTGTTATATGTTATAAGCTGGTTCCAACGGAATTCTCCCCATTTGTCATTTGAATTGGAGAAAGAAAATTCGGAATAGTGATTTTGTTTTCTGTCACTGTTGCTATTTTGTTCTTCATAAAGGCGCTGCTGATAATTGTTGCCAGGAAAATAATGTTGTTCGGATCGTGTATTTGTATTATCGCGATTATATCCGAAAGTGTAAAATGCTCTAAATGTACCGTATGTTCCATTTTCTGTGTCCCATGAGCGTTCCGTAGCCAGATCTGCATAAGTCGTTTCGTTGTAAGTACTACCAGGATCGGAAATGGAAAGAACATTTTTGATATTATTTGATTTTCGGTTGATATTATTGTGAAATACATTACTTGTGAGTAAAAATTTCTCGGAGAAAAAGTTAGTGGTGAGTCCGAGCCCTTTACGGAACTTTCCTCTGTCGTTCTTTGAGTCCATGTTGCTGCCTGTACTAGCCAATAGGTGTGCTTTCCATGAGCTGATGAGTTTGCTTTTGGTTTCTATGTTGAGCACTCTGGTGAGATCCCCTCTGTACATTAGTTTTTTTGTTTTCGTATTTTCATATTCATCATAAGCCTTGATTTTTAATACATCTGTTGCAGAAAGATTCTTTAGTGCTGCCATTGGGTCACTTCCGAATATTAGTCTGCCGTCTATATAAGTTTTGGTTACTTGTTTTCCCATGATTTTGACGGAATGGTCGTCAGTCTCTGTTCCGGGAAGTTGCTCGACTATATTCATAGCGACATCCCCTTCTTGTATGTTGACTGCCTTCGGGTTGAATATTAGCGTGTCGCCATTTTGGGTCACAATGGGGATTCTGCCCTTGATGGTGACTTCCTCCAGTTGGATGGATTCATCCAAAATTTCTATGTAAAGATTAGAATTCTTTCCAGCTATTATATTTAATTCTTTTTCAACTTTCCGACACCCTATTGCAGTGATAATGAGTTTTGCTTTTCCTGTTTTTATGGGTTTGAAACGGAATACTCCATTTATGCTTGTTGTTTTCAGTGTGTCTTTTGCATAGATCAAAAAGATATTGGCACCGTCTAATGAACCATTAGACCCATTTTCTTGTTTGTGTATAATAAATCCCGATAGCTCATTTGTTTTATCTTGAGCATTTATCGGTAAAGTAATGTATAACAATAAAAAAATAGAAATAAATTTTTTCATATTGCTGTTTTATAAAAAGTTTAGTGATAGTGTGTGGTTTTATTTGTCTAAGGCTTGTGAACTTTCTTTTAGGAAGAAGTTCACCACCCTACGGCCTCCAATTCTTTCTTGTTTTGTTTCATAACCCAGATAACTTGCTTGGAGAATTTTTTTGTCGGCCTTAGAAATGCCTATACTATATTCTCCATCAATATCAGTTATAGTACCATTAGTACTACCCACTTCGATAACGCTCGCGCCTATTAGTACCTCTTTTCCTCCTTCAGTATAAACAACCCCTGTGATTTTCTGACTGAAAAGGACCATTGGGGAGATCGGAGATTGAAGTTTTTTGTTTTTGAAAAACTCAGTACTTTTATTGTCTCTTGCCTTGATTATTGGAGAGGAGGGGGCTTCTTGTGCAAAAGAACACATCATTATAGTAAATATGAATACAATGAATAAAATAATCTGCTTCATAATATAATTTTTTTTTATTGTTATACATTTTACTATCACTAAACTTTTTATAAACATACACGTTGAATGGTAGAGGAAAGGCTAAATTACCCTGTCAATCATCGCTATCAAATAATCGCATTTTCCACGTTCAATATCATTACTAGCCAAAGAACGAGCTTGTATCAAATAGCGACGTGTACTTTTCAACTTATCATAGCAAATGGCTTCGATATCCGTACCGACATAGAAATTGACAGCAGTCATAGGTTCCATACCCGATTGCTCTTCTGTTGCAGATATAGAGGCAAAAGTTGTCAGCAACCCTAATGATTGTAACTTATGATTAGTTTGCTCGTTGAGAGCAATGGAAGTTATTCTTGTTGATACAGCCTTGTCAATAGCCTTTAATGTCGGACACATTCCTTTTAAAGAATTGATATATACAGACAGTTGTGCAATCATTGGAGCACTTAAAGGTTTCCCATTTAAAGTTTCTTTGAATAATTGTTTCTCTATATCATTCAAATATGCTTCTTGGGTATAAGGTCTAGTTGATTTCTCTACACTCAATCCCATACGCATCAAACGAAACATCAAAGACATCATTGGATACCCGTTATTGTAAATCCATGCTGACATATCAGGATTGACACCACCTAAACGCAAGAAATCCTTATTAGAGTCCAGCCAACTTAAATCATAGAAGGTACTGAATATCTTTTGTAAGACTTTCTTTTGCATATCTGCCGATACCGGTTGATATGAAGGAACATTGCTTTTTTCGTTGGCTTCATTGATATAAATACCTCCGATATAAGAAGATACAGGTGACAATGTTTTATTGATTAATTCAATAATCACAAAATCAGGAAATAGCTCCCGGTAATCATTGGGGATATTATCGTCGTGAAACCAGGCAGGACTATTTTTAACTACATATTTCACATGAGCGATTTGTGCATCTAAAGAGGCTATCGGATCATTACCTAAATCATAGTTTTGGCAACGCGGGTCTGTAGCATAAGCTGGTGAACGCTTTCCATAGAAATAGCGTGGATCTCCATCGTGTTCCATAGCCCATTTCTTCAACATGTCTGATTCATTTTCACTGGTGGCGGCATACAGATATTTGAGCGTAAATGCATCACATACACCCGGTTTGTCGACAATCAATACCACTCCTTTTTCTTTATCACCGGGCTGTGCCAGATAATTGTATAATACGTTGTCCATGACTGAAGCTGTGATACCATATTTTTGAGTAAATTCAGGAGAACGCAGTTCCTCAGGGGAGTATGCTGCAGAACCAGCCAAATTAGTTGCCAATCCCAAACTAAGACCAAATGCTTTTAGCATACGTGCTGTCAGATTCTCACAGATCACCTCATCGGCAATGTAATAAGTCCGGAAGCGCGGATCAATCTCTGCCATTTGGTATACTCCATTACGACGTACGCTGACGGCAAGGTCGCGTGGTACTCCTATCTTGGTACTTAAGATTTCTCCAGTGCGTAAGTCAGTGACATTGTATGCGGTAACTTCCGAGTTGTTGTTATTCAGGAAAGCAATCGTATTTATCATTGGGTTATTAGCACGGAAAGTTGAATCTTTCTCATATGGTTTTATTATGATTGGTTTTCCTATTCCTAAGTCTTCAAATATTATATTCCATTCATCTGCACTTTTTTGGATGGCTTTTACCCAGCTATCTTGAATCAGAGTGTCGATGTAGAAGACAACAGGTTGTTGTGTCGTTATATTACGGCGTGTTACATAGTATCCTTTCTTGAAACGTTTTTCATTACGATAGTCTGTGTATGATATATAACCTGTTCCTACACGTGGGTTGGCTTCGCGGGTGTTCATTTTTTCTTTCGACAGTAGGGCTAGTGTTGTTTGTACCGACATGGTTAATTCCGGTTGCTCTTTGGAGACGAATCCCATGATGCTGATGCTCAACTTTGCAGTACAGTTTTGAGTGATACTGATACAATTGTCGAATGCGTCTGCAGAGTCCACAAAAGATGTTTTACTTTGAGGGGAAGCACTTACAATTGTGAGCATACCTCCATAACTGCGTCCGCTAAGATTGAGTACATCTTTATTGGAACAAGAGAAATAGGAAGTGGCATTAAATACAACAGCCGTTGAATCGCTGGTGTATCCTTCAATTGGAAATGCTTTGTAAATAGCATTACTACGAGATAATGCAAAAGCCGCTTCTTGATTATCGTCCTGTTCGTTGAGGCGAACATTGTATTTCGGATCTCGGAATAATATTAATGAATCGGTTTTATCAATAATCAGATACCTGCTTTGAGCAGCTTTTGTGCCCGCCAGCGAAATGTCACTTGCAGTAGTGATGGCAGAGTTTACTAAAAAATCCCGTCCCATTAATTCAATCGGTAGTTCCAGATAAATCTTATCCTCGTACTGATGAACTGTGATTGTCCCTTTATTGACTGTATGTTTCTTCTTATCTTTGAAAAGCTTGTCGTAGACACTCTTTTTTTTCTTTTGAACACTGTCAGTCTGTTGTTCGGTTTTTGCTTTTCCTTTTTTCTTTTTGGAGCGGGCATTGGCTTCATTTGTTGATCCGATAATCAACAAAATTGGCATCAACCATAAAAATAGTATTTTCATCTTTTGTCCCTCCCTTATTTTAAGTTGATGTCGAGCATCTTTAATAATAATTCATAGTGAGCTTTCGTCTTCCCTGATGCACTGGCTGCCTTTTGTTTCATCAGTTGTTTGGCTTTAGCTATATATGCGTATACATCTGCTTGTGTAACTTTAGCCGTCATAGAAAAACGATTCAACGGTCTCCATTCAAAACCTGCTACAGGGTTGTGTATAACATCCTCTTTGATAGCATGTCCTTGGCAACAAGTATATCCGAACTGGCGGTGATTGATGTCAAGTGGTTTTTCTCCGGCCAATGCTTTCCCAGCTCCTTTGATTGTGAAACCGGCAGTTTGCATCATCATGTATATATATTGTTTCTGGAGATTCATTTGGGATTCTGTTAATGTACATCCGGAAATGGTCGGTTTCCATACAAAATTGTATATCATGTTGAAAGCCTCGGCAGCAGTAAATGAATCTTTTTCTAATCCTTCGTATTGTGATACCTGAAAAGGTACAGGCAGTATATATCTCAACATGAAGTTTTGAATAGTTTGTTTAGGGGAACCGGAAATTGGGAATTTAGTTAACAAGTTTTTGTTGTCAAGCCAATTCAGATCGTTATAAATCTCGAATAGGTAATTCAGGGCTTCTTTTTGTTGTGCCTTTGGGATCTGTGCAAAACGTGGCATTGTGTCCCCTTCTTTAACTTCGTTGACAAAATAGCCGCCTACATTGCCTGCTACATGGGTAACGTACATTGCAAGTTGTTCTACGATACCAATAAATAAATCTTCACGGTATTCGTATGTATCGTCACCTTCGGAAATCCAACTTTCCAGATTATTCATGATATACTTAAGGTTCTTGATGCCATATCGAGTTGCTTTCATAGAGTTGTCACCAATATCTTCCGTTTGTGAACGGGGATCAACAACTCCATATACTTGTTGTTTTCCATATCGGTACACTGGATTCTCTTTAATGGCATCACTGATCCATTTGCCTGTTATAATTGCTTCTTCCTCTGCAGAATTAACATTGAATACTGGAGTATACGTCCATTTAATGAGGTATTTGTCGTATTCACCAAAGCGGGGAGGAGTCAATTTAACGCCACGTTCTTTATCGCCAGGTTGTGCTACATAGTTGAAGCGTGCATAGTCCATGATGGAAGGAGTGGTACCATACTTCTGTGTGAATTCCGGTGAACGTAAAGAATCTACCGGGAAGGTGGAAGAAGCTCCCATGTTATGCATAAACCCTAAACAGTGCCCGATTTCATGTGAAAGTACATAGCGCAACGCATCTCCAACCATTTCATCCGGAATATTGACTGTGCGTACATCTTTATCGGCTTGTGCTGTTTGCACGAACAACCAGTTGCTGATAAGTTTGATGACATTGTGATATAGATATACGGAGGCATTCAGGATTTCTCCGCTTCGCGGGTCTACCCATGATGGTCCCATTGCATTTTCAATGCTTGATGGAGCATAGCGGACACATGAATATTTGATATTGTCGGGATCGAATTCCGGATCATCTGTCGGGAAATCTTTGGCTGCTACAACATCTTTGAATCCAATCTGTTCAAATAATTCATTCCATTGGGTGACTCCTTCCCGCAGATATGGTTTCCATTTCTCTGGGAAAGTATTATCGATGTAGAAGACAATCTGTTTAGTGGGTTTCACTTTCTCTCCACGTAAGTAGGCGGCGGTGTCGGACGGTTGTATATCCCATCGATTGGCATAGTAAACGGGTACGGTCGTTTTAGCTCCTTCGCCTAGTTGTTCGCGTCCGGTAAAAAATACACCGATCCGGTAATCTGCCATACGTGGACGATAAGGCTTTTCTTTTAACAGCATGATGGAACGTGTCATTTCTGCGGTGAATGGACGGTCTTTTATGAGTGATGTTCCTTGTGAATTGCTGACAGAGAATGTATATGACAGACAGCTTTTAATAGAAACATTATCTTTGAAAGCCTTGATTTGTGAAATGTACGAGCAGTCGGATTGATAATTCTCTGTACGATTGTACATTCCATAAATAGAATTTTTGTCGAAGGGACTCATCTTTTTATTGTCGCCCAGGAAGACGCTGCTCATATCAAAAACGATAGCAGTAGAGTCATTATTGTATGCTTGAATCTTTTGGTTGCTTAAAATTGCTCCCAGTGTACTTTTGCGTAAAGCTTCATCAATTTGTGTGTTACCAGTAATATAGTCAGTGTTTACCTGACGTAACTGTACATGTGTTTTATTGCGTGTGAATACTACGTGAAGAAGATCGGTCGGCTTGGAACCAACTACTGCATTACCATTATCAGAGATACTGGTAACGGTGGAACCAATAAGCATATCTTTATTAATTAAATCCACAGGAAGTTCAAAATATACTTTTCCATCCAGCAGATGGAGAGTAATCAGTCCTTTGGCTATTTCATGCTTTTTCTTGAATAGTTTGTCATATTCACTTTCTTTTTTAGCAGGAGTTGTTTGTTCTGTTTTTGCCTTCTTTTTTTTCCAGAAGAATGGAAATTTACGCTGTGCGTCAATGGTGGTAGACGAAGCTACCACCATTGCTGCAAGTAAGAGGATTTTCTTTTTCATATCAGTTCTTTAATGTATTTTTATGAAATTAGATTAATATCCGGTTGTTGTTACATCTAGGATTTTACCAAAACCATCATAGATTAGGGCTTTAGAAATATCCAAGGTTCCTGCACCGGCCTGTTTCATCGGAACAATTGAGACTTTTCCGTTAAATTCTGCGGATTGGGTCACAATAATGAGGGCTTTGTTATTCCATGCATTTGGGGCAATAGTTGGTGGATTACCAGTCATTACATTAATTTGATTGGTATATTGCCCTTGTTGATATAACTTGGCCTTTGTAATTTTTTCTCCGTTACTGGGGGTAAACTGTGAGGTGGTGGAGACAGATACTTCATTTCCCATACCGTAAGTAAATGAGTATATAGCTGCATCTGTTACTACATATAATACATTATTTGTATGTCCGAAGAAAATAGATACAGCTTTGTCTAGTAAGGTTTTTCCTGTCGTTGGAATAATATATTTGTTTTTTGCTGCTGCTGGTTGTTCTGGTGAAGTCACAATCCATCCCTCCCAATTATCAGGATCTTCATAGTAGCCTTCTTCTGCTTTATATTGGCTTAAAGTGTAAATAGCATAATTTCCACTATTATCGTCTTTAAGTAAGAAAGTGGCCAATGAGCCATCTTGAGAACTTGTTGCGGCAATAGCTGTTTGACTCCCCATGTCATTAGGATCGAAATCCGGATTTGAGATATACGGAGTACATGTGTTATAACTCGTGCCATTTAAGGAATAAAAGGCACCTTTGGGTTTATCTAACCATACTAAATGGTTGTCTCCAATACTATATGAAGAATTTGCTGCATATACATTGTTATTGATTTCAAATCCATTAAAAACAGAATTAGGCATAGAGAATTTGTTACCTGCTACGTTTAAGAATGAATATAGTCCATTATTTGTATAAGCGATGAAAAGTTGTGAAGAACGAATATAAGATTTTACTTGAAAATCGGTGGGGCAATATAAAAATATTTTTTCATCTTCCCATGTCCCGTTTATTGAATAGTCCTTACAGTTGAAACGAATGCTTTTTCCTGTGGAAGAAATAGCCCAAATCTGATTTAAGTGAGAACTACCAAGTATTGCTGTGTTCCCCATCACCTCATAGGTTAATGAAGTCAATAATTCATCATATGCTGCTCCATTAGCAGTTTCTAGTATGTGACGGAATATTCTTTCTTCTTTTGTATATTGATTTGTTATTTGAGAATTGTTAATCAAAGTAAAATCTGTTGTTGTTCCGTTTTCACTATCTGCGATCAACAATCCGTCTAGGAAGCTACTTTGTACATATAATTCCCAAGAATAAATATATTGTAAGTTATCATTTGCTACATCTGTTACAGTCAATTTTAACGTATAGGCTCCATTTGATATAGGACGATTTATAATACCATGAAAGTCTTTTTCTGTACCAATAATTTCATAAACAGGATTATTAGTTGAGGGTTCCTCGGTTACAGCCCATTCATAGCGCAAATTAGAACCATCAAAACCATCTTGGGTAATAGATGGTACAATATCGACAGGAGATTGATAACCTACGTATATTGAATTTTCTTGATTTTTATCGTTTATACTAATTTGTACTTCTGGAATAAGGTTTGTTACAAATGAACTTTTATCCTCATAACAAGAAGTAAACCAGAGAATATTAGGCAGCAGTAATATTATTAATTGAGTTATATTATTTTTCTTCATAATTTTATAGAATTATATAAATTAATATGTTCTGGCTTCTATAATTTGTCCTTTCAAATTACCTTCGTTATGAACTAGGGGGGTATCGGGATGTTCTTTCTGATACTTTTTTAGATAATCCGCTAATTTTGCAGCATAAGCTTCATATGATTTGTCTGTTACGAATAATCTATAATTGGCGAGATATTTATATGTAAAATATGTTGGTCTCTGTGGTTGGTCAGGATGCGCAGTCATATCGTCCCAATCATCCCAGTCTAAAGCTGTTACAATTGTTTTTAAAGCATTGGAACTATAAGCTGTTGTAGAATAAGAGGTTGGAGCTAGGGATGATTTTATTAGTGAATTATATGTCATCCATACATATCGTTCAGTCGCTGGAGGGGCAATGATATTGTTGTTCCAACTTACTGTTGCTGTGATATATTCTTTAGGGCCTAACCCTAGAGTTGATGACTCCTTTAGCTGGATATAAAGTTTATATGATGCTCCATTTTGTATTTCATCAGTATTAAACAGCCTTATTTTTATTGTTCCTTTTAAACTATTTGCGGGAATCACTGCAGCAGTTATTTCATAACTGTTTTCGGGGGCAGTGGTTTCCTCCGCATTGATTACATAATTCACAGTACGGTCTTCTGTCGATACATTTCCGACCAAAACTAAAGGCAATTCATATTCACCATATTCATCAAAGGGATTCTCCAGAAAAGAATAATTCCCTTTAAATATGTCGGTTTCTGCATCGTACTCATTCGTAGAATTGAATCTGACAGCATTATATTGACTGTCAAAATATGGTATTTCTTCCTTGCCGCAACTAATGAGGCATAAAGAGAAACAGCTTATCGCTAAGACTGATTTTATAATTATTTTTTTCATATTAATATTGTTTATTGTACACGACCGGATTGTATTTCGAAGGTAGGATAAGGCAATAAATATTGCGTATCTGTCATCTCTTCACTATAATTAGGAATAGATTTACACCCTGTTCGCTTATAGTAATAGAACATGACACCTTCGGAAATGAATTCTTTGTGATATTCTTTTTGTATTTCTTTTATGATTTGATCTGCATTTAGATTTTCAAGAGGGGTGCTGATACCTCTGTTTTCGCGAATCTTATTTAGCCTTTGTAATGCCATGTCAAGATTTGGGGTTGCACTTGTTGCATAGCATTCTGCAGCAATATAGAATATTTCAGGCAAGCGTATTAGAGACAAGCGGTTCTTATTGAATTCGTCTAAACTTGCTTGATGAATTTTCATAGGGACATATCCTCTGGAATCACTTTGGGTTTGATCTAACATTCGTGTGAAACGAACATCTGAATTTATGCCTTCATATATATTTTCAACATCTGTTGGAGATATATACATAGCTGTATAGTCTGTGTTGACGAAGTTGGGTATTATATATGAGGTAATTTTGGACGTAACGTCTGAAACATTTAGGCTAAATAAAGCTTCGGATGCTAGAGAACGGTTAGATTGAGAAATTTCTGGTAACAGGTAGGAGTAAGTGTACATATCGTCCATAACAATTCCATTATCACCGATAGCTGTGATTATCTCTTCAGTAGCATTTAAAGCTTTGTCTATGCTTTCTTTACTGCCTTCCCATAAATATACACGTGCTTCCAATGCTTTGACTGCATAATAATTGAGTCGTAAAGTTCTATCTTTGAAGAAACCATCTGCATCTATACTTGTGTAATAAGAAGCCGGATGTTTTTTTGTGATCGGGTCGTATTCCTTTAATAATTTTTCTGCGGCTTCCAAATCGTTGATAATCATTTGAAGTGTCTCTTTTCCTGTGCGTTGAGGAGTTGGGATCGATGATAAAGTTGTTACATATGGAATCGTTTTTTTAGAGTTTAGTTCTGCGGAACGGTTTTTCCAATCACCATATCCATATAGGCGCAACAGATCAAAATGTATATATGCACGAATGGCAAGAAGTTCTCCTTTGATAACATGATAATAGACTTCGTTCAGACTTGACTCCTGTCCTTCCATATTAGTTAATGCTTCATTGGCATTGGCTATTACAGAATATGCTTTAGCCCAGATATTTTCGATGTCCGAGAATATTTGTGTGTGGTCGTAATTGAATTTTTCATATTCTTGCATTTCTCTACTATTACTTGAATTGGAAGTCACAGGATTAAATTGATGACCTAATATTTCAATTGCATACCAGGATAATTCTTTACCATAAAGGGCATTGTCTGTCATGCTAATATAACAACCTATTAAAGATTGTTGGAATCCGGCTAGAGTGCTATAATGATCTTTTTCTCGAATTTCAGACCCTGAAGTAACATCGAACCAGTCGCTGCAAGAGGATAATGTTACTACGGACGTTAATAGGATTAATATGTATTTTTTCATCTTTATAAAATTTAGAGAGTGGCTGTTAATGAGAACGACATATTTCTTGCGAAAGGATAATTTAAACCTCGTTCTATTTTTATAGAAGAGAACGTTGCAATATCATTTAAATAGAATGATAAACGCAGACGTTGCATACTTAATTTCCTATAAATGGAACTGGGAAACTCATAATATGCACTGATGGAAGAGAGTGATAATTCACGCCGATCCTGTACAAAGCGAGTGGTAGCACGTGTAGTTGTTTCAGAATTAAATTTCTTGTATGGTGTTACTTGTCCGGGAGTAGTCCAACGACCAATTAGCAATCGGCGATCCACATTGTAAGCAATATTTGCATTTTCTACCCGACTGACGAGGGTTGAATTATACATTTGACAACCAGCAAGATAACTTATAGTAGCGCTTAATCCGATACCTTTATACTCGGCTGTGAAACCGCCTGTACCACGATACTTAGGATCGGAGTTACCAGCAGCGACCATATCATTGGCTGAATAAGTATAGGTGTAGGTACCATCTTTTTTAATGTATATTTCTTGTCCGGTTTGCGGATCAATACCGGCTGAAGGAACTGCCCATATTGTTTTCATAGATAATCCGTCTTGATACATTAATACAGGTGCAGAGGTATTATTATCTTCTGCTTGTTTCATCATTTTTTCATTGTAAGCCCGCATACTCTCTGACAAACGAATTATTTTATTTCGGTTATAGGCAAATGTTCCATATACATTTACAAAACCTTCTTTTCCTTGCCATATTGTATAATTAGCTTTAGCTTCAACTCCAGAATTACGTACCAATCCTAAATTATCTTTTACTATTGCGAACCCTGTAGAAGTTGGGATTGTTACATCGGTTAACATATTCTTGGTATCTGCTGAGTAATAGTCAACAGAAAGGGATAATCCGGCAACTCTCATATCAATTCCTATATTATGATCCTTTTTCTGTTCCCATTTTAATTTGGAGTTAGGCATAGATGCTAAATAAGCTCCTGTAAATTTGCCAGCTAAGCCTCCATATACGACGCCTGTGTAATAATTATATGTAGCAATTGCTGCGTTGGTATCAAAGTTTTGATTTCCAGTCAAACCAATCGAGGCCCGAAGTTTTAACTGTTTAATCCATCCAACACCTTTCAAGATGGCTTCATTGTGCAGGTTCCATCCAATACCAAAAGACCAGCTATTGGCCCAACGGTTATCTGAACCGTATAAGGAAGATGCGCTTTCCCGAACAGTTGCATCGGCTAAATAACGATTGTCATAATCATACGAAGCGGCTAATAGGAAGCTGGCTTCACGGTTAATTGTGGAATAACCAGTAGGGGTACTGTTTTCTGCATATTGTTTTGCGAATGAAATATCTGCCTTCTGATTATTGGGGAAACCTTCTGCCGTGTGTCGATATGCTGATGATTTTTCTCCGGAGATAAAGGCACCGGCATTTCCAAAGATAGTATGTTTACCAAATTGATTATTATAGTTTATATTCAAGTCTCCGGAAATAGAACTGGATTTACCATTTTCCATAATATACTTACCACGCTTAAGTATATCATTAACATTTGCAAAAATGGAATGTGAGGCGGGATAGAAATCATCCATATCATTTCGTTTTTCAGAGACTCCTATACGTGCTGTTGCTTTCCAGTTTTTATCAACTTGCCATTCTGCATAAAAATTATTGGTGAATTGTAAATAACTGGAAGTAAAGCTGGTTCCGATAATAGAATTATACATAGGGTTAGCTACTTTGCTTGATGTTGAGCCAATTTGTTCTACCCATTGAACTATATTCCCATTTTCATCAGTTGCTTGCCAATATGGATTCATTCTGGAATATTCGCTAAATTCTCCATAAGGGGACTCATTACTTTTGTTAGATATGATTGATAGGATATTCTTTAGTAATAGTTTGTTATGTCTGTATGATAAATTT
This sequence comes from Bacteroides xylanisolvens, assembly GCF_018289135.1. Lineage (NCBI taxonomy): Bacteria > Pseudomonadati > Bacteroidota > Bacteroidia > Bacteroidales > Bacteroidaceae > Bacteroides > Bacteroides xylanisolvens. The sequence continues at coordinate 3,571,296 of NZ_CP072216.1, read as the reverse complement.
ATATCACCCGATATATTGCGGCGGTCAGATCCCTTCATAACCCCAGTAATCTGATTATAAGTAAGGTCTAAGATTGCACGTAAATTTTGGGAATCGCCTAATTCTATATTTAGGTTATGTTTATGTCCTATGCCAGTGTGAAGTGGCTTGGATAACCAGTAGGTATCTAATCCTTCTAATGCAAGTTTTCGTCGTCCATTATATAATTGATCTAATTGGATTTGTGTATTGGCGCTACTACTTGTATATACTCCGTCTAAACGTTCTGCTTCCAATTTTTCAAATGCATTACAAAGGTCATAACTGGTTAAATCCGGCATTTCCAAAGAAATACTACCATTATACGTAATACGCTGTTGATTTCCGGTTAAACGTTTTGTTTCAATAACAATTACACCATTGGCTGCTTTAGAACCGTAGAGAGCTTTTGCTGAGGCGTCTTTTAAAATTGTAATGCTTTCAATTCGGTTCATGTCCATGTCCATTATTGTCTCAGCAGTTGTTTCAAAACCATCAAGAATGAATAAAGGTTGATTGGGTTGATTTTGATAGTTGCTGCGCAAAGAACTGCTTTCTGTCGTTGGAAAACTGGAAGTTCCACGCATTGACATATCCGGAACACTATTGGGATTGGAGCCCATATCAAAATTATCTGCAATGTATATTGTAGGATCCAGATTTTTCAAACTCTGGAACACATTCTGATTTCCGACACGCATCAGATCTTTGCTCGAAATAGTAGTTGCTGCTCCAGTAAAACTTTCTGCTTTACGAGTATAAATTCCAGTAACGATAACTTCATCTAATTTAGTATCACTTTTTAGAGTAATATTTTTTCGTACATCATTCCGACCACTATTAATCATTACTTGCTGAGTAGACATTCCGATATATGAAAAGGTGATAGTACATGCGGTATTAGCTGGAATCTCTATATTATATTTACCATTATTATCTGTTATGGCAAAGCGTTGAAGATCACTAATCACAACATTAACACCGGGCAAAGGATATCCTTCTTCATCCGAAACGATACCTGTTGCGATACGTTTGCTTCCTTGTTGTTCCACTTTAGAGATAGTGACAATATCTCTTTCCATGCTGTAAGTGAGACCCGTGCCATTGAGTACGGTACGTAGTACGTTATCCACAGTTTCATCTTTTACATGGATAGTGATGGGTTTCAGTGACTTTGTCTGTTCTGTATTGTAGACAAAGCTTAATCCGGTTTGTTGTCTTAAAGCATCGAAAAAATCTTTGACAGTGACAGATTCCAGATTTAAAGTTACTTTTTTGCCACTTTCTGGAATGGCAAGCATCATTGTGGGTAATAGTAATAATACTACTACCAGAGAAAGTATTCGGATTCTTTCTCTACTTTTTGTCTTTCTCATTCTTTCTTCTTGTTTAATTAGTAATTAATTGTCTGTGATTAAAATTTCTCTTCCTTCTATTTTTATTTGTAAATTCGTAGTACGTGCTATTGCTTTTAATATCGGGCTGATTGTGGCATAACGATCCATATTACCAGTAAATCGCAGTTGTTTAAGCTCGGAAGTGCCAAAGGAAATATTAACATTATACCAATGTTCTAGAATTTCGACAATATTTTCTAAAGTACGATTTTCGAAAATAAGTCGTCCTTCATTCCATGCTATGTAGGGAGTGAGGTCTACATTGTATATAGATATATTGTTACCTTTCTGTTCAATGTGTGCCAATTGGCCCGGCTCTATGAGTTGTTCCTGTGTACTTCCTTGAGGAATAATACTGATACTCCCTTTCACTAATGCGACTTCTGTTCGTCCAGAGGTGAATGTATTAACATTAAATTCTGTACCATACTGTTTGATTATTCCTTGGTCAGTGACAACGTAGAAAGGACGAGCATCTTTGGCTATTTTAAAATAGGCTTCCCCTTTTAGATAAACCGTGCGTTTAGTCTTACTAAACTTTACAGGATACCGTATTTCTGTATTATAATTGAGGTGTACGGTTGTTCCATCTTCAAAGGTTACTCTGAATTCGTTTCCCTGTTCAGTTGTTAATGTGTTTTTTTCTACTATTTCAGGCTGCTGTTTTTGAGATATATCTATATTTATATTGGGTGTTGATGGATAGATGAGCGCACCATTTTGAGCTATAGCAGTTGTGGAATGATTAACCTTAACTGGTGTTGGATATGTTGGAGTAAGCGATTGTTTGTCATTCCCGGCTAAAATTAATGTAGCTTTAGGAATTCCTGGCTGTATGGCATCTCCTAAGGCTAGATTGTCAGATATTTGTTTTTCGGAAGCAATATAAAAGTACCATCCTCCTGCTGCTATTATTATAGGTAATATTAAAATAGCTGCATATTTCAGGAGAATTGATGTGACTGATACTTGGCAATATTTCTTTTTGAAATGTTTCCATGCCTGATGTGAGTTAATCTGTGTATATGCCTCGTAGCGCTTACGAAATGATGCGCTTGTTCGTAAACGATTGAAAAACTCTTCGTGTTGTGGAGAGGTCTTGATCCAATTGTCAAGTTGTTTTTTCTCGTGCTCTGTAATATCACCGAAGAGATATTTGGCTATTAATTCTTCTGTACCAGATTTTATTTTCATATATTTATTGTCTTATCATTTGTTAATAAGACAACATGAAGATTAAAAAGAGGTACAAACTTTCTAAAAAAGATTATTTTGGTTACGAAAAAAACTTGGAACTATACAAAATGTCACATAAGGGGAGCAAAAAATAGCATGTGCCCATCTGTTCTTTGATAGATTGTATAGCTCTTTTCTTTTGTGTTTTTACTGTTTCAATCGAAATTCCTAGTGCAGTAGCTATTTCTTCATTCTTTTTTCCATCCATATGTAATAAGAATATTTCCCGGCAGCGTGTTGGCAATTTATCGATAGCACGGAATAGTAGTCGGTATACTTCTTCTTCATTGGTATCTTCTTCTTCTGTGATTTCTCGATAAGTGCTTGCCAAGCGTTCAAGATAGAGAGATTCTACATTCTGATGTTTTAAATAATTAAGAGAGGCATTTCGTATAGAATTATAAAGATAAGTTCGGAAAGAAGGCAATGATAAGAATCTCATTTTCTTTTCCCACATAGTTGCAAAAAGATCCTGTACAATATCTTCGGCAGCTTGTTGGGAAGAGAGAAAGTTGATGGCATACAACACCAATGCTTTATAATATTCATTATAAAGCTGATGATAAGCGGCTGGGTGTTGCTCATTTATACCTTTTATAAAGGAACTTTTCTCTTCGTTCATGGTGAAATATTATGTTTTATGCAGCAAATGTATAAAATATCTAGGATAAAAGAAGTCTTTCAAACTCTATAGTGTTTGTGAATGCTTCTTTTTTTATTTTTGCTTGTCTGTATAACTTCATTTTTTTCTTTGGAATAATATAACAGCAAAAAAACGCGACTCTGTTCTGAAACTTTAGAGAATCAATGTATTATAGTCTCTCTAAAAATCTTTATATTTGCAGACCGTTTGGAAACGATAGTGAATAATAAACAATACAATAACTTAAAAAACAACCAAAATCAGATGAAGCAGGATATGATTGTTATCCTTGACTTGGGTAGTCATGAGAATACGGTGTTGGCTCGCGCCATCCGTGCATTAGGAGTTTATAGTGAGATTTATCCTCACGATATCACAGTGGAAGAACTGAAAGCATTGCCCAATGTAAAGGGTATTATAATTAATGGTGGACCGAATAATGTAATTGATGGCGTTGCTATTGATGTAAATCCGGCTATCTATACTTTGGGGATTCCCGTCATGGCTGCAGGTCACGATAAAGCAACTTGTGAAGTGAAGTTGGCAGAATTTGCGGATGATATTGAGGCTATAAAGGCGGCAGTGAAATCATTTGTTTTCGATGTTTGTAAAGCTGAAGCTAACTGGAACATGAAGAACTTTGTCAATGATCAGATAGAGTTGATTAAGCGTCAGGTGGGCGATAAGAAAGTATTGTTGGCTCTGTCGGGTGGAGTTGATAGCTCTGTGGTAGCAGCTTTACTTCTGAAGGCAATTGGTAACAATCTGGTTTGCGTACATGTTAATCATGGTTTGATGCGTAAGGGAGAGTCTGAAGATGTGGTTGAGGTATTCAGCAACCAGTTGAAAGCAAATCTTATTTATGTAGATGTAACCGATCGTTTCTTGAATAAACTGGCAGGTGTGGAAGATCCGGAACAGAAACGTAAAATTATTGGTGGTGAGTTTATTCGTGTGTTCGAAGAAGAAGCACGTAAGCTGAATGGTATTGACTTCTTGGGGCAAGGGACTATTTATCCGGATATTGTGGAAAGTGGAACGAAAACTGCTAAAATGGTGAAGTCTCACCATAATGTAGGTGGGCTGCCTGAAGACCTTAAGTTCGAGCTTGTGGAGCCGTTGCGCCAATTATTTAAAGATGAAGTTCGTGCTTGTGGCTTGGAGTTGGGATTGCCTTATGAGATGGTTTACCGTCAACCTTTCCCTGGTCCAGGTTTGGGCGTACGTTGTTTAGGTGCTATAACGCGTGACCGTTTGGAGGCTGTACGTGAGTCCGATGCTATTTTGCGTGAAGAGTTTCAGATTGCCGGATTGGATAAAAAGGTATGGCAATACTTTACAGTAGTACCCGATTTTAAATCTGTTGGTGTACGTGATAATGCCCGTTCTTTTGATTGGCCGGTGATTATTCGCGCTGTCAACACGGTAGATGCTATGACGGCTACTATCGAACCGATAGAATGGCCTATCCTGATGAAGATAACAGACCGTATACTGAAAGAAGTGAAGAATGTAAATCGCGTTTGTTATGATATGTCTCCGAAACCTAATGCGACTATAGAATGGGAATAGAGAGACTTTTTAAGTGATATTTCGATAGCCTCAATTTTTTGTAAGTTGAGGCTATTTTTTTAATATGTTGAACCTTGCCACATTGAATTTGACGGATGTTTAATGGCTCAGTTGTAATTCTTGGGGGATTAAGTTTAGTCAATTCCCTTCATGCATATACCTTTGCTAGCCTAAAAAGGAAGAAGCTCATATCCACTACTCCTCTAAATGATGCCCTAAATGCTTTGATTTTAGCATTAAATGCTTCCGCTGCTGCATTTGTACTCCTGTTCACAAAGAAGTTCAGAATCCTTTCATAATGATTCTCAATAGAGTTTGCTACTGTTGTGAATGTATCGTATCCATATTCTTCAATCTTATTATACCATAGTGCCAGCTTTGCTCTTGCTACATCCTTGTCATAGTTTGTGGAAAAGATCTTTCCCAACTCCAATGAGTAGTAATATACGTGCTTAATATCTTCAAACTGCTTGAAAAGTAATTCTGCCCTGATTTTCTGACTCTTGGTCCATTTATCAGGTGATTTAAATAATAAATATCTGCTTCTGGCCAATAATTGCCTGAGTGTATCTCCGTTTTCGAGTTCTTCTGCTTTATATACTTCCCCCTTCTCTTTTGCCGCTTTCATAGCTTTATTCTCCTCTTTTATCACTTGCCATCTATATGTAATGCGCAACTCTTGTACAGCTTCGTATACAAGTTTTTGTACATGAAACCTATCAATCACCTGCATGGCACGTGGAAAGCACGTTTTGGCAATCTTTTGCATGCTCCCGGCCATATCCAGTGTAATTTCTTTGACCTGATTACGCAGCTCCTGTGGCATCTTTGTAAGTACCGCAATGATATCATCGGTTTTAGTGCCCTGAATTACAGCTATAATAGAACCTTTCCTACCTCGCTTATCTCTATTTATTAAGATGGTATAAAGATCTCCCTTACTTAAAGCCGTTTCGTCAATACATAGGTGATAACCCATATTCTTTGGATAAAGGATATACTCTTGGGCATGTGCTCTCTGATCCCAATTCTGGAAGTCACTCAGGTGGTCTTTATATTGGCTTTGAAGCTGTTTGCCATCCATACAGTAATGCTCAGCTACACTTTGGCAGCTAACGGCGTGATTATCTAAGTAATTCTTTTAAAAAAGCACCGAACTCAGCGGTTATGCGAGTACCGGTGGCTACCAAACTCCAGTCACGACTATATGTCTGCCCAGTGGATGGATCTTCCCAGCGACGACGCTTGATACGTAAATAAACGGCTTTACCACGGATAGGGAAGTCCTGAACTTCAATCTCAGGGAGGAAACCTTTTGAGTGAAGATGGAGATCAGAGTACTCAGCAGGAATAGTGGCTTTCTCCTCTAAATAAAGAATAAAGCAAGTATCCTGAGAAACATGATTGACTAGGGTAAAGTAATCAAGGATTCCTGAAGGCAAGAACAAGCTTAAAGAAGCAACAGGATCAATCGTTTGGGAAGAGGATGTTTTCATGATGCAAAAATAAGAATTTTAACGCAATCCCCCAAGGTTTCAGACTGAGGCTGTTTAATCTGATTGATATATGATTTGCGTTGGTGTAAACCGGCACCAATTGATGTATAAAAGAAAAAGGCACCCAGAAGTGGAAGCCTCCCAAATGCCTTATTCTTATCAAGTAGCGGGACCCGGGATTGAACCGGGGACCTCATGATTATGAATCATGCGCTCTAACCAGCTGAGCTATCCCGCCATCGTTTCTCGATTGCGGGTGCAAAGATAGATGATTTTTTATAATCTCCAAAACAATTCATAACTTTTTTGTGTTTTTTCTTTAAGAAAGGGTTTGATTTTCCCTATAAACAGGAAGTTTGAAGCTCGATAATGAAAGAATAATTAAATAAAGTGTCTGATTTATGCGGCGTATTTAGAAAAAAGTATTTATCTTGGCACACGTAAAAACAATTCGAAATTGCTATGAAAAAGGAAAAGATTCATTTGGAGTATTTGTTGAATGCAACGTCTAAAAATATTCTTTGGGGAGCTATTAGTACACCGACCGGGTTGGAGGACTGGTTTGCCGACAAAGTTATTTCTGACGATAAAATAGTAGAGTTCCATTGGGGGAAGACAGAGCTGAGGAAAGCAGAGATTATTGCCATTCGCTCTTTCTCTTTTATCCGCTTCCGTTGGCAGGATGATGAAAACGAACGCGATTATTTTGAAATCAAGATGACTTATAATGAGCTGACTAGTGACTATGTGTTGGAAATTACCGATTTCGCAGAGCCGGATGAAGTAGCCGATATGAAAGAATTGTGGGAGTCGCAAGTAGCTAAATTAAGAAGAACTTGTGGTTTTTAGTTAACTTTCAACTAAAAATTTTCGATGCTCCTTTTTTTGTGCTAATTTTGCATCCTAATTGCACGAACCTATTAAGATGCTACGCATAAAGAAATTAGATATATTCATCGTAAAGAGTTTTTTGATGCTCTTTATTGGTACATTCTTCATCTGTCTGTTCATATTCATGATGCAGTTCCTGTGGAGATATGTAGACGAATTGGTCGGAAAGGGATTGGAGATGAGCGTAATGGCTCAATTCTTCTTTTATTCCGCGTTAACATTAGTGCCGGTATCGTTGCCATTGGCAGTGCTACTGGCTTCTTTGATTACTTTCGGTAACTTTGGCGAGCGTTATGAATTGCTTGCGATGAAAGCCGCAGGTATTTCTCTCCTTAAAATCATGCGTCCGCTTGCTTTCTTCGTTTGCGGACTTGTCGGTGTCTCATTCTATTTCCAAAATGTAGTAGGTCCTATCGCCCAGGCTAAATTGGGAACCCTGATCCTTTCGATGAAACAAAAATCTCCGGAGTTGGACATTCCGGAAGGAGTTTTCTATTCTGAAATCAAGGACTATAATTTAAAGGTAGCTAAGAAGAACCGGAAGACCGGTATGCTATATGATGTGCTGATTTATAGTATGAAAGATGGCTTTGAGAAAGCACGTATTATATATGCTGATTCCGGGCGTTTGGAGATGACCGCGGATAAACAGCATCTTTGGCTGCATTTGTATAGCGGAGATTTATTTGAGAATCTGAAAGCTCAAAGTATGAAATCGGAGAATGTACCTTATCGACGCGAGGAATTCAGGGAAAAACATACCATTATTGAGTTTAATTCCGATTTCAATATGGTTGATGGTGAGATTATGGGTAAGCAGTCCAGTGCTAAGGACATGGCGCAGTTGCAGAGTTCCATTGACTCGATGACGGTTGTGGGAGATAGTATCGGACGACAGTATTACAGGGAAGTGGCAGAAGGAAATTTCCGTCCTTCTTATGGATTGACAAAAGAAGATACGATCAAAATAGAAAAGGCGGATATTTATGAATATAATGTAGATAGTCTTTACGAAGTAGCCTCTTTAACGCAGAAACAGAAGGTGATTTCTTCTGCTGTCAGTCGTGCGGAGAACGTGGCTAACGATCTTGGGTTCAAGAAATTCACGATGGAGAACAATGATTATAGTATTCGAAAACATAAGACGGAATGGCATAAGAAGATAACAATTTCACTTTCTTGTCTGCTGTTCTTCTTTATCGGAGCTCCGTTGGGCGGTATTATCCGCAAAGGAGGTCTGGGAATGCCGGTCATCGTATCAGTGTTGGTGTTTATCATTTATTATATCATTGATAATACAGGATATAAAATGGCCCGCGACGGTAAGTGGATTGTTTGGATGGGGATGTGGACAAGTAGCGCAGTCCTTGCCCCGTTAGGAGTCTTCCTTACTTATAAATCGAATAAAGACTCTGTGGTGCTTAATGCAGATGCTTATATCAACTGGTTTAAAAAGATTGTGGGAATTCGTAGTGTACGCCATATATTTAAGAAAGAAGTGATTATTCATGATCCTGATTACGCACGTCTGACGGGTGATTTGGAACAACTTTCGGCAGAGTGTAAAGCGTATGCCGCCAGGAAACGATTGGAAAAAGCACCGAATTACTTTAAGTTGTGGATGGCGAGTGAGGATGATAACGAGGTGATGGCAATCAATGAAAAGCTGGAAGCGTTGGTTGAAGAAATGTCCAATACGAAATCTGCCACTTTGATCGGTGCATTAAACAATTATCCGGTTATTTCCGTTTCTGCTCATGTGCGCCCGTTCCATATCTATTGGTTGAATCTGGTGGCCGGAGTCATTTTCCCTATCGGTTTATTTTTCTATTTCCGCATCTGGGCGTTCCGCGTTCGTCTGGCTAAGGATATGGAACGGATTATAAAGAACAATGAACAAATTCAATTCATCATACAGAAAATCAATAAATAAGTGTTATGAAAGAGACTATTAAAATGGATAGAATAGAAGATGCGATTGCCGACTTCAAAGAAGGCAAGTTTGTCATAGTAGTGGATGATGAAGACCGCGAAAACGAAGGCGACTTGATTATTGCAGCTGAAAAGATAACTCCCGAAAAAGTAAATTTCATGTTGAAACATGCACGTGGCGTACTTTGTGCACCTGTCACAGTGTCTCGTTGCAAGGAGTTGGATTTACCGCATCAGGTAAGTGATAATACTTCCGTGTTGGGAACTCCTTTTACGGTTACCATTGACAAATTGGAAGGCTGTACAACAGGTGTTTCCGCTTCCGACCGTGCCGCTACTATTCAGGCGTTGGCCGATCCGACTTCTACACCGGCTACTTTCGGGCGTCCCGGACACATCAATCCGTTGTATGCGCAAGAAAAAGGAGTACTTCGCCGTGCCGGACATACAGAAGCTACGATTGATATGGCTCGTCTGGCAGGACTTTACCCCGCAGGTGCCTTGATGGAAATCATGAGTGAAGACGGAACAATGGCACGTTTGCCCGAACTCCGTCAGATGGCAGACGAACACGGACTGAAGCTGATTTCTATCCATGACCTGATCGTTTATCGCCTGAAACAGGAATCCATTGTAGAAAAAGGAGTAGAAGTAAATATGCCTACCGAACACGGAAAGTTCCGTCTGATTCCTTTCCGCCAGAAATCAAACGGATTGGAGCACATGGCTATATTTAAAGGAACATGGAGTGAAGACGAACCGATCTTGGTACGTGTCCATTCCTCTTGCGCTACTGGAGATATCCTTGGCTCACAACGTTGTGACTGTGGCGAGCAGCTGCATAAAGCGATGGAAATGATCGAAAAAGAAGGAAAAGGTGTGGTGGTTTACCTCAATCAGGAAGGACGTGGCATCGGTCTGATGGAAAAGATGAAAGCATATAAGTTGCAGGAAGACGGTATGGATACCGTTGACGCGAATATTTGTTTGGGACACCTTGCCGATGAGCGTGATTACGGAGTAGGCGCACAAATCCTTCGTGAACTGGGAGTACACAAAATGAGACTTTTGACAAATAATCCGGTGAAACGTGTTGGTTTGGAAGCATACGGATTGGAGATAGTAGAAAATGTACCTGTTGAAACAGTTCCTAATCCGTATAATGAACGATACTTGAGAACAAAGAAAGAAAGAATGGGGCATACTTTACATTTTAATAAGTAAATTGCCAATTTGTTTTCATATATCAAATATTATCGCTTATTTTGCAACGATTTTCACTCAACAACAATAAAAATAGATACAAAATGAATCAATTATCAGATCGTTTGAACAGCTTGTCGCCATCGGCGACGCTTGCCATGTCGCAAAAGAGCAACGAGCTCAAGGCACAGGGTGTTGATGTTATTAACTTAAGTGTAGGAGAACCGGATTTTAATACTCCTGACCACATCAAAGAAGCTGCGAAAAAAGCCATAGATGATAACTTTTCTCGTTACTCTCCGGTACCGGGTTATCCGGCTTTGCGCAATGCTATTGTTGAGAAACTGAAAAAAGAAAACGGTCTGGAATATACAGCCGCTCAAATTTCGTGTGCCAATGGTGCTAAACAATCTGTTTGTAATACCATCCTTGTATTGGTAAATCCGGGTGACGAAGTCATCGTGCCGGCTCCTTACTGGGTAAGCTACCCGGAAATGGTGAAAATGGCAGAAGGTACTCCCGTAATTGTTTCGGCAGGTATCGAACAAGATTTCAAGATTACTCCGGAACAGTTGGAAGCAGCTATTACTCCGAAGACGAAAGCATTGATTCTTTGTTCTCCGTCTAATCCGACAGGTTCTGTATATACAAAAGAAGAATTGGCCGGATTGTCAGCAGTATTGGCTAAACATCCGCAGGTGATAGTAATCGCTGACGAGATTTACGAGCATATCAATTATATTGGTGCGCATCAGAGTATCGCTCAATTCCCTGAAATGAAGGAACGTACAGTGATTGTAAACGGTGTATCCAAGGCTTACGCTATGACAGGATGGAGAATCGGTTTCATTGCCGGTCCGGAATGGATTGTAAAAGCTTGCAACAAGTTGCAAGGTCAGTACACTTCAGGTCCTTGCTCTGTTTCTCAAAAAGCTGCTGAAGTGGCATATACAGGAACACAAGAACCGGTAAAAGAAATGCAGAAAGCATTCCAACGCCGTCGTGACCTGATTGTGAAGTTGGCTAAGGAAGTTCCGGGATTTGAGGTAAACGTTCCGCAAGGTGCTTTCTATCTGTTCCCGAAATGCGATGCTTTCTTTGGAAAGAGCAACGGTGAACGTAAGATTGCAGATTCGGATGATTTGGCAATGTACTTGCTTGAAGAAGCTCACGTGGCTTGTGTAGGTGGTGCCTCTTTCGGTGCTCCTGAATGTATCCGTATGAGTTATGCTACAAGCGATGAAAATATCGTAGAGGCTATCCGTCGTATCAAAGAAGCATTGGCTAAGTTGAAATAATAGTTCACCACAGATTACACAGATTGACACAGATTGAAAAGAGATTGTCTGTCTGAAAAATATTAGATTAATAAAATCATCCTTACTACAGTATACAGTAAGGGTGATTTTTTGTTTAAGGAACTTCTTTGTATTTTTCTATCCGTTTGATTGTGAATTAATCTGTGTTAATCTGTGTAATCTGTGGTGAAGAAAGAGCAATAAAAAAGGCTGCCTTCCATAGAAAGCAGCCTATACTCTTTTTGTAACTTGTATTATTCAGCCGGGTGAATTGCTTCAGACGGACAAACGTCTGCACAAGTACCACAGTCAGTACATACATCTGGGTTGATAGAATAGATATCACCTTCAGAGATAGCTTCTACCGGACACTCGTCAATGCAAGTTCCGCAAGCAATACAATCGTCACTAATTACGTATGCCATTTTTCTAAGATTTAAATTATTAGTACTAATTTCTCCGGCAAAAATAAGGCTTTTATTGATTGGTTGTTATGCTTCTATGTTTAAATTGACTTAATTTGTACGTCTTCTAAATAAGCTACCTCCCTATAATCTGCTATATTTTTCGTATTTTTGCACTCAAATTACTAATATATAGCGATTATGCCTTTAAATTTACCCGATAAACTACCTGCGATAGAGCTTTTGAAGGAAGAGAATATTTTTGTGATCGACACTTCCCGCGCTACGCAACAGGATATTCGTCCGCTACGGATTGTGATTCTGAATCTGATGCCGTTGAAAATTACAACGGAAACAGACTTGGTGCGTTTACTCTCCAATACACCTCTTCAGGTGGAGATTTCATTTATGAAGATCAAGAGCCACACGTCAAAGAATACGCCGATAGAACACATGAAAACGTTCTATACGGATTTCGACCAGATGCGTCACGAGAAGTATGATGGTATGATTATCACCGGAGCTCCTGTAGAACAGATGGACTTCGAGGAGGTGACCTATTGGGATGAGATTACGGAAATCTTTGATTGGGCACGTACGCATGTCACTTCTACCTTATATATATGCTGGGCTGCGCAGGCCGGATTGTATCATCATTATGGAGTTCCTAAATATCCGTTGAAAGAGAAGATGTTCGGTATCTTTGAACATCGGGTATTGGAACCTTTCCACTCCATCTTCCGTGGTTTTGATGATTGTTTCTATGTGCCGCATAGCCGTCATACAGAAGTACGCAGGGAAGACATTCTGAAAGTTCCGGAATTGACGTTGCTTTCCGAATCGAAAGATGCCGGTGTCTATATGGCAATGGCACGGGGCGGTCGTGAATTCTTTGTCACGGGACACTCCGAATATTCTCCGCTGACACTGGACACGGAATACCGTCGCGATCTCGATAAAGGCTTGCCGATAGAGATGCCCCGCAATTATTATATAGACAATGATCCTGAAAAAGGCCCGTTGGTACGTTGGCGTGCTCATGCCAATTTGTTGTTCTCCAATTGGCTGAACTACTTCGTTTATCAGGAAACACCTTACAACATCAACGATATTAAATGATAAAGCAGCGTAAAATAGAACTTCTCGCTCCGGCGAAAAATCTGGAATGTGGCATTGAAGCTATCAATCATGGGGCAGATGCAGTATATATCGGTGCTCCGAAGTTCGGTGCCCGTGCGGCGGCTGTGAACTCATTGGAAGATATTGAAGCATTGGTGCAGCATGCCCATTTGTATCATGCACGTATTTATGTCACGGTCAATACGATTCTGAAAGAAGAAGAGTTGAAAGAGACGGAGGAGATGATTCATGCACTTTATCGGATTGGCGTAGACGCGCTGATTGTGCAGGACATGGGGATCACGAAGTTGAATCTTCCTCCGATACCGCTTCATGCCAGTACACAAATGGACAACCGTACACCGGAAAAAGTAAAATTCCTTTGGAAGGCGGGTTTCCGGCAAGTAGTCCTGGCGCGGGAACTATCGTTGCGTGAAATAAAAAAGATACACGAAAATTGTCCGGAAGTGCCTTTAGAGGTATTCGTACATGGGGCACTTTGTGTCAGCTATAGCGGGCAGTGCTATGTCAGCCAAGCCTGTTTCGGTCGTAGTGCCAACCGGGGAGAATGTGCGCAATTCTGCCGGTTACCTTTTAGTCTGGTAGACGCGGACGGGAAAGTGATTGTCAAAGACAAACATCTGCTTTCCCTGAAAGATATGAATCAAAGTGACGAACTGGAGCAATTGCTGGATGCCGGAGCTTCCTCGTTCAAGATAGAAGGGCGGCTGAAAGACGTTTCTTACGTGAAGAATGTAACGGCCGCTTATCGTCAAAAGCTGGATGCCATCTTTGCCCGTCGTCCGGAATATGTAAGGGCTTCTTCGGGTACGTGCAATTTCGAGTTTAAGCCGCAACTGGATAAGAGTTTCAGCCGTGGATTCACACATTATTTCCTGCATGGACGTGACAAAGAGATTTTCTCTTTCGACACTCCCAAGTCATTGGGCGAGGAGATGGGGACTGTGAAGGAGATTCGCGGCAATTATCTGACGGTTGCGGGACTTAAATCCTTTAACAATGGAGACGGTGTTTGTTATATCGACGAACAGGGACGTTTACAGGGATTCCGCATCAACCGGGTGGACAGCAACAAACTATATCCACAGGGAATGCCTCGCATCAAGCCTCGTACCACATTATATCGTAATTTCGACCAGGAATTTGAACGAGTGCTTTCCCGTAAGTCTGCCGAAAGGAAAATCGCAGTGCGAATGTTGCTTGCCGACCATCATTCCGGTTTCTCTTTGACATTGACTGACGAAGATGATAATAGCGTCACAATCACCCTTCCACGTGAAAAAGAGCCGGCCCGGACTCCGCAGACGGACAACCTGAAAACGCAACTGTCCAAATTGGGGAATACGCCTTTCGAAGCAAAAGAAATAGAAATCTCTTTTACCGACAACTGGTTTCTGCCGGCTTCGGTATTAGCCGATTTCCGCCGGCAGGCAATCGACCGGTTAATAACTGCCCGTCGAATCAATTACCGTCAGGAATTGTCGGTATGGAAGTCAACCAATCATGCTTTTCCACAAACGACGCTAACCTATCTGGGAAATGTCATGAATACTCGTGCAGCCTCTTTCTATCAGGAGCATGGGGTTCAACAGGTAGCAGCGGCTTACGAAAAAGAAGCGGTGGAAGATGCGGTACTGATGTTCTGCAAACATTGTTTGCGTTACAGTATGGGATGGTGTCCCATCCATCAACGGGTACGTTCACCTTATAAAGAACCCTATTACCTGGTGTCAAATGACGGCAAACGTTTTCGTCTGGAATTTGATTGTAAGAATTGTCAAATGAAAGTAAAAGCGGCTCAATGAGAATCATTATTCACAATTTTCACCACAGTTTTCACCACAGAGGACGCAGAGGACACAGAGGATATAGTGGAGGTAACATCTTCACTCATTCTTCTGATACAGACTGTTTGAGTGTTTTTTGGAAAAAGTGTAGAAAGTTTTTCTCTTTACCTTCTTTCCCCTTTTTACCCTCTTTATCCTTTTTATCCTCTGTGTCCTCTGCGTCCTCTGTGGTGAAAATAGTGATGAAAACAGTGATGAACCTCCTACTATGTTTACTTTTGCTCTCATCTTGTTATTATAAAGCACCGGCTTTGGATTCGGAAGAACTGTCGAAGAAGACGAAAGACTCGTTGACTTACTTGTACGAACGGCATTATACATGGAATACAAACTTGGAAGTAGTCGATGATTCCATCTCTTTGGAATGTCTTCCGATAAAAGATACTTTTATTCAGTTGAATAAAGGGGATAGGGTAGTGGTGGCAGAGTTTGCGGTTCACCCTGCCGATAGTGTAGACAGTGTTTGGGTGAAGCTGGCTCACACACAGGATGAACAGGGCTGGATACGTGAAAAAGAACTCAAGAAGTCATTTGTGCCGACTGATAGTATTTCGCAGGCCATTCATCTTTTCAGTGATACGCATGCTTCTTATTTCATTATCATCTTCGCTTTATTCGTCGGTGTATATCTGTTTCGCGCTTTTCGTCGAAAGCAGTTGCAGATGGTCTATTTTAATGATATAGATAGTGTTTATCCGTTATTTCTCTGTTTGTTGATGGCTTTCAGTGCAACGATTTACGAATCGATGCAGGTCTTTGTGCCGGAAACGTGGGAGCATTTTTATTTCAATCCTACTTTGTCGCCGTTCAAAGTTCCTTTTATTCTCTCTGTCTTCTTGTTGAGTATTTGGCTGTTTTTGATAGTCGCTTTGGCGGTGCTGGATGATTTGTTCCGACAGTTGACTCCCGCTGCAGCTATCTTTTATCTGCTGGGGTTGATGTCTTGTTGTATTTTCTGCTATTTCTTCTTTATCCTGATGACACATATTTATATCGGTTATCTGTTCCTTGCCTTTTTTATGCTGGTTTTTGCGAAGAAAGTCCATCGGAACATTGGGTATAAGTATCGTTGTGGGCGTTGTGGGGAAAAGTTGAAGCAAAAAGGTGTATGCCCCCATTGTGGAGCTATCAATGAGTAATTTTATTATCTGTTTTATTCTTGAATAACTTTTCAAATGATGGAAATCAGATCTACCGAAATAAAAGATCTCCCTTTAGTGATGGAGATTTATGACTATGCCCGTGCCTTTATGCGTGCAACCGGAAATACTACTCAATGGATTGACGGTTATCCTTCTGAAGTATTGATTCGTCAGGAAATTGAAGATGGACATAGCTTTGTCTGCATAGATGAACAGGGAGAAATTTTGGGGACTTTTTGTTTTATCTTGGGAGACGACCCTACTTATCAACAGATTTATGAAGGAACATGGCTCAATAATGAACCTTATGGAGTGATTCATCGGCTGGCAACGAACGGAAAACAGAAGGGGGTATCGGAAACCTGCTTGAACTGGTGTTTCGAACGTTGGCCCAATCTCCGGGTAGATACTCATCGGGACAATAAAGTCATGCAGCATATATTGACGAAGTATGGCTTTCAACGTTGTGGTATCATTTATGTAAAGAACGGTACAGAGCGTATCGCTTATCAAATGACGCGTGTGTCTGATGGAACAGAGAAACTTGCTTAATCGTGGTGGAGTGTAGTTGAAGTGTATTAGATGTAGACAAGATAATCTTAGATATAAGCAAACCAATAGGAAACTGTAGGTAAAGTAATGCCAGGACACCGGTATAGTTCCGTTAAGATGCCGGTATAGTTGTGTGAAGGTACCGCTATCTTTACCTTCCCACGGCCGTGGTGACTTCTTCTCACAGCCGTGACGAGATCTCTCCACGGCCGTGAAGAGAAGCTACCACAGCCATGGAAAGGTAAAGATAGCGTAGGGTTAAGAGAACAATGCCTATTGGATTAATTAAGTATAACGACTTTATAATGCATACTTCATAGAGGCATACGTTCTTCTATCACGTATTCCATGCCATCAATCTATAAGAGACAGGCTGACAATAAAAGTCCGAATCTTTTATTGTCAGCCTGTTTTTGGGTTATTGTCAGCACTTATTGTCAGGTGTCAATGGACTGATAATCATTGTTCTATATGGATAAAATCTTTAGCTGACAATAAAATGACTAAATAATATCTCTATGAGTGAAAATGATTAGAACCGGCAGCGGAGATCTACTCCAAATTGCATTGGGCGTCCTTTTTGCATAAAACCTTTGTTCATTGTTTCGAAATAGAAGGCGGCATATTCTTTATTCAAGAAGTTGCGTGCCCAGAAACTAATCATTGCGTCACCGATTTCCAGATTCGTTCTCCAGTTGAGTGTGCCATAGAAAGATTGGCTGACATCGTTTTGTTCAGTCCAGTAGATACGTCCGGCAGCGTTATAATTAGCTTGGAATACAACCCGGTCGAAGATAGAGCGCGGACTGCAGGTGATGGCGTATTCTCCTCCGATATTTAAGGTATGTTTGGGGACAAAGGGAACATATTTGCCATTATAATCTGCGGTTACTTTAAAAGTGCCGTCTTTTTGCTCTTCGGTGATTACATAATCCGTAAAGGTGGCATACGTATATCCGTAACTGACATTCAGGCTAAGTTCTTTTGTCACACTGGCACGAAGGGCTGCTTCTGCACCATAGCTACGGCTTTTTCCTGCATTGATCGTGATACGTCCCAGACCACTTTCTGCAAATTGGGAGAGTTGTTGGTCGCGGGTATCCATATAGAATGCTGCGACGTCAGCCCAAAGTCTTCCTTCCCATAGAGTAAGGTGACTACCTACTTCGTAGTTCCACGAATATTCGGGTTTGTAAGTGGTGGACGCTTTTACATCAATCTCTTTTGTAGGTACCATTTGGTTCATCATATTAATGATGGTTTTTCCCCAGGTGGCATCTTGCCCTATTGTTGGACTTTCTTTGATGGCATTCATCATCGAATTTTTCAATTCTGTTTGTGATAAGTCAGAGAACATTTGGATGTTATATCCTCCCGAACGATATCCCCGGGTGACGGTGGCATAAACGTTATTTTGATTCTTCCATTCATATTGAATAGCAAATTTGGGTAGGAGCTGTACATAATCAGTAGAGAGCTTGCCAACGAAAGAGGCAGGGGCTTTCATATTCTGATCAGACAAGTTTATTTGGTTGGGTCCCATAGCTAAGTGAAAATCAAAACCAAAGTCGATAGGAGTGCTAAGAGAATTATACTTCATACTGATTTTCTCGTAATCGAGCCGGAGGCCGGCTGTAACGGACAGTCCTTCTATGAACAAGTTGTTGAAAGTAGACTGATGATAAAGTGCACCGCTAAGAGTCGGGGTGTCGAAAGTTCCTCCTACGCTTAAGGTCGGGTTGTGCACAGTCATTCCCATGGTGGGAGCTCCGGGTTTGGCAGATACTTCTTCAAAAGCTGCATTGGCGTTGTTTTCAATGACCGACTTCACTCCTTCTTCTTTAAACAAAACAGGTCCCGTAGTATGCAGCCATTGATAGAATCCGAAAGCTCCCGTAGCCCACTGCCATCTTTTTCCGGGTTTGGCTTTCAACACAATCTCTTCGGAAATGGTGTTTGCACGTTGCTTTTGCTCAATATTGAAAATATCTCTTTCTGTGAAATCCTGATCGAGAAACATACGGTCGTTCAGGTTCTGATAACCTGTCACGGCACTTAATATAAAGTTGTTGGCTTGATATTCGATGTTAACACCGGAGTTGAGCAATCCACGGCGGTAACTGCTGCGGTCGTTATATGAAATCTTACCGATATGATCTGCCCGGTCTTCTGTCATTTCTTTACCATTTTCTTTCGCTTTAGCTATTGCACTGGGGGTAATCCCGGTATAGTAATACGGATATCCGCCCTGATCGCTATATTCATAGCTAAGGGCCATATCTATTTTCAGGTTCGAACTAGGCAGGTAAATACCACGGAAACGTCCGCCACCGGCATTGCTCTTGTCTACCTTTTCGTTGTTTCTTGCCGAATTTTCAAAGAAGCCACCTGTGTGTTCGTAGAAACCTCCGGTAGAAAAGGCGAAGCGGTCGGATGTCCGGTGATAGTGGGTGAGTGACACATTATAATTATTGTAGGTCGCTGCTCCCATGCGGATATCAGTACCTTGATAAGTGAAAGGTGATTTTGTGTGCACTTTGATAAGTCCTCCCATCGTATTACGTCCGTAGAGAGTACCTTGTGGTCCTCGGAGAATGTCAATACGTTCGATATCAGCATAGTTGAAGTCGAAAGCGGATTTGTCGATATAAGGGATGTTGTCTACGTAAAGTCCTACGGACGGAGTGTTGATACGTGAGCCGATTCCACGGATATAAATGGAAGTGGTCAGTTTGGAACCATAATCGGGGATAAACAGATTAGGGACGATGCCTGTCAGGTTTTTCACAGAGTTCACCTGATTGGCACGCATATTATCTTGTGATAAAACAGTGGCTGCCACCGGTAATTCACGCAACTTACGATTCTCTTTCGGAGTGGCAATCACTACCACTTCTTCGATGTCTACTATTTTTAGTGAGTCTTTCGGGAAATCTTCTGCCCATGCTGTACCTGTCGTCAGGAGCGTGAGGGCAATCATAATATTCTTTGTCTTCATCTGCTGTTAATTTGTCTGCTGCAAAGTAACGGCAAATATAGACAATGGTCAATCCTCATTTATTAGGATTTGTTTCACCACAGTTTTCACCACAGAGGACGCAGAGGACACAGAGGGTATAGTGAAGGTAACATCTTCACTCATTCTCTGATACAGACTGTTTGAGTGTTTTTGGGAAAAAGTGTGGAAAGTTTTTCTCTTTACCTTCTTTATCCTTTTTATCCTCTGTGTCCTCTGCGTCCTCTGTGGTGAATCAGATTCGATCCGCTTCTATATACCCGTTCATTACCGCATAAATAGTCAGTCCGGAGACGGACTTGATACCTAATTTCTCTGTGATATTTTTCCGGTGAGTGATGACGGTGGTCAGGCTGATATTCAGTTTATCTGCTATTTCTTTGTTGATTAATCCTTTGGTTATCAGTACGAGCACTTCTATTTCACGGGAAGATAGAATTTCCTGATGAGGCTGCGTCGGAGGCATGGATGGCATGTCTTTCACCGGATAACCGTTGTGGTGGGCGTGTTGGTGGAGTTTCAATATATTTTTCACCAACTCTTCCTCGGATTCATGGATGTTGAGTACAGGCACGCCGGACAGTTGGAATTGCGGACTATCGCTTGCCAATACAATTGTTTTTCGTTTCCGGGGGAGAAAGAAAGCATTGTGCTCCACATAAATCTGTGCGGAAATGAAATAATGGGCATACATATCCGGCGTATCGTCCATCAGTTCACTGAATTGATGGAAGGTGCGTATGGTTGCCATAGGAATCATTTCCTCCAGGATTCCTTTCAGGCCAAGGCAAGTAAGGGTGTTGGATTCAATGATAGCTATTTCGGGTTGATGATTCATTTTCATGTAGTTTTAGTTAACGATTGAAATAATTGGCTACCGCTTCCGCACACCGTTCTCCATCCACTCCGGCAGAAACAATCCCTCCGGCATAGCCTGCACCTTCTCCGCAAGGAAATAATCCGCGAACGGTTGTATGTTGCAATGTCTCTTTATCGCGTACGATGCGGACAGGCGAAGAAGTACGTGTCTCTACGCCGATCATCACCGCTTCATTAGTGAGGAAGCCATGACTGTAACGTCCGAATTGCTGGAAACCGAGAGATAATCTTTTGCTGATAAACTCCGGCATCCAGAAATGAAGCGGAGAAGAAATCAATCCCGGACTGTAAGAAGATTCGGGTAAGTCGTAACTCAACTTCTTGCGGGTGAAGTCCTGCATACGCTGTGCCGGTGCTGTCTGCCTTCTGCCTCCTTGCAACCAGCATTGGCGTTCCTGTTCTTCCTGAAAGTAAAGGGGAAGAAGTTGAGAGTTGAGAGTTGAGAGTTGAGAGTTATTTAGAGATGGGTTAAGAGCCAGTAGCTGTTCATTTCGTTGCGCAGCTAACTCTCCATTCTCTACTCTCCACTCTCCACTTATTAAATCTTCCGGTTGCACTTCCACCACCATGCCCGAATTACTCCATCGCGAGCCACGATTAGAAGGAGACATTCCGTTTACTACCACTTGCTCCGGTCCGCTGGCAGCAGGAACAATGAAACCGCCGGGGCACATACAGAAGCTATACACTCCTCTGCCTTCAACCTGTGTGACGAAGCTATATTCTGCGGCAGGCAGATACTTGCCTCGCCCCTCCTTATTATGATATTGTATCTGATCGATCAACATTGCCGGATGCTCCAAACGGACACCGACTGCAATGCCTTTCGCTTCAATTGCCACATGATTCGCAGCCAGCCAACGATATACATCTCTTGCCGAATGTCCGGTTGCCAGTATCACAGGTCCGAGAAAAATCTTTCCTGTATTTGTTTCGATACCCTTTACTTCGTCATTCTCGATAATCAGTGCCTCCATTCGTGTTTGGAAATGTACTTCTCCGCCACACTCGATGATGGTATTCCGCATATTTTCAATGACACGTGGCAACTTGTCTGTCCCGATATGCGGATGCGCGTCTACTAATATCGCCGTAGAAGCCCCATGCTGGCAGAATACATTCAATATCTTATCTATATTTCCTCTCTTTTTGCTCCGGGTATAGAGTTTCCCATCCGAATAAGCTCCTGCACCGCCTTCGCCAAAACTGTAATTCGATTCCGGGTCAACCGTGTGTTCCCTGCTGATTTGTGCTAAATCTTTTTTCCGCTCGCGTACGTCTTTTCCGCGTTCGATAACAACGGGACGTAACCCCAGTTCGATGAGACGCAGGGCTGCAAATAGTCCGCCGGGACCTGCGCCCACGACAATCACTTGCGGCTTTCCCTCTACCTTATTATATATAGTATGCTCGTATTCATCATCTTTAGGCATCTCACGGATATAAGCTCGTACCTTCAGATTGACAAAGATAGTCCGCTGCCGTGCATCGATGCTCCGTTTCAAGATTCGGGTAGCAGTGATGTCACGCAGGTTCAAACCTTTTTCTTTAGAAAGATATTCTTTTAGTTTCTGTTCGTTTGCTGCGATTTCGGGAAGGATGCGGAGTTGGTATTCTTGTATCATTTAGTTATTGTTGATATTATTTTTGACTATAAAATTGATAAAGCGGATCATTTATTTATCAGTGACTATTTATCAGTGCCCTATCCGAATAGAGCTCTGAATGCTTCTTCTACCTTTCTCACCGGAACTAACTCGATCTTCAGTTTCTTAGTGTCAATCCCTTGCAAATTATATTTTGGCAACAAGAACCGTTTAAAACCCAATTTCTCGGCTTCACCGATACGTTGCTCTATTCGATTTACAGGACGTATCTCTCCCGACAGTCCGATTTCTCCCGCCATGCAAACTTCCGGCTCAATGGCTGCGTCCATATTGGACGAAAGGATGGCACTGATAACCGGCAAGTCGATAGCCGGGTCATTCACCTTCAGTCCTCCGGCAATATTCAGGAACACATCTTTCTGTGCCAGCTTAAATCCGACACGCTTTTCGAGAACAGCCAGCAGCATATTCATTCTTCTTAAATCGAAACCGGTTGCCGAACGTTGAGGATTTCCATAAACAGCAGAGCTGACCAAAGCCTGTGTCTCGATCAAGAACGGGCGTATTCCTTCGATAGCGGAAGCAATAGCTACTCCACTCATTCCCTCATGATCCTGACTAAGCAAAAGCTCGGAAGGATTATTCACCTGGCGCAACCCATCCTGACGCATTTCATAAATCCCTAACTCTGCCGTACTGCCGAAACGATTCTTGATGCTGCGCAGAATACGATACATATAATGCTGGTCGCCTTCAAATTGAAGAACGGTATCTACGATATGTTCCAGCACTTTAGGTCCTGCAATACTTCCTTCTTTATTAATATGACCGATCAGCAACACAGGGGTATGCGTTTCTTTCGCGAAACGAAGAATAGATGCCGAACACTCTCTGACTTGCGCAATACTTCCGGGAGATGATTCGATACTCTCGGTGGAAATAGTCTGTATAGAGTCAATAATCACTAAATCGGGATTCGTATTCTTGATATGCACATAAATTTGTTCGAGCGAAGTCTCACAAACAATCAGGCAATCGCTGGAAGTATCAGAGAGACGATCGGCACGGAGTTTAAGCTGTCGTGCACTTTCTTCACCGGACACATAAAGGATTTTCTTTTCCGGCATGTGCAGTACGGTCTGCATGACGAGCGTGGATTTACCGATTCCCGGCTCACCGCCTATCAGGACAAGAGAACCCGGCACAAGTCCGCCACCCAATACGCGATTCAATTCATCGTCGTGCATATTGATGCGTGGCTCGTCGTCCGCTTCAATATCGCTAAGTGCCAGTGGTTTGGGTTTCTGTGTTTCAATGCCCGACACCGGACGGCGGTTGGTAGGTTCTTTCCGTACGATTTCTTCAACATACGTATTCCATTCTCCACACGACGGACATTTACCCACCCATTTCGGTGAATCCTGTCCGCAATTACTGCATACATATACGGTTTTCTCTTTTGCCATATTCTCTTTCTTTAATATAAAAATCCGAATGCCCAGAGTGGAATCTTATTTCCGGCCGAATATTCAATATCATCTGCGGCAATAAATGCCTGTTTAGTGTTAGCTATCTGTTTCCCGTCTTTGCTTTTCCCGCCAACTTCTATCGTATATTTACTGTCTATCGTATAGTCTGCGCTACGCGTGCAATATTCCACACGATGTTGATAGGCGAGTTGGTTTACCATGAACACCTCTCTCAATGTTCCTTTGTTTACATCTTTAAAGGTCAATGCATAAAGCAGGTTAGTATTTTCCATATAAATCTTATCCGGTTTTTGTAACTTTTTGATAGAGTCATTATCCGAATAAAGAAGGTGGATTAATTTAGCTCTGTCCAGATACTGTAAATAGGCCAAAATAGTAGTACGTGAAAGTTCTGCCATAGCAGAGAGTTTAGTGATGTCCACCATAAAAGGCACTTCGGAGGAGAGGATTCCCAGCAGACTTTTTAGTTTTCGCACGTTACTGATGTCCACTCCGCATTGCTGGGGAAGTTCGATTTCGAGTATCAGGTTGGCTATATTTTCGATACGTGTGTAGTATTCCGCATTTCCTTCCAAATAAAAAGGATAGTATCCATGTTTCAAATAGTCTTCAAAATAGGCGAGGGGACGGCATTGGGAATTCACTTCATTACAAATTCCATCACTTTTGTCCAATATCTCTTCCAGCGTGTAAGGGCGGATGTCAATCTGATGGTATAAATTCAGATATTCACGGTAGGATAGCCCTTGCATATTATATGATATGCATCGACGAGACAAGTCGGCCTCTGCATTCAGCAGTTGGAGTAAGGATGACCCGGTGAATACTATTTTCAGTTCAGGAAACTCATCATATATATTTTTAATTTCCTTGCTCCATGACGGATATTTGTGCACTTCATCCAAAAACAGGCATTTACCTCCTTTCAGGTAAAACTGTTCGGCGAGTTCGCTAAGAGAATGCTGTGTGAAATACAGACTATCTAAACTTGTATATAAGGCACTTTGGCTATCATTGGCATAATGAAGTTTTAAGTATTGAAGCATTAAAGTTGTTTTCCCAACTCCGCGAGCTCCCCGGATAGCAATCAGACGGTTATCCCAATTGATTGTATTCATCAGGCTTCTGATATAGGTTGTGGAAGTAGCTGTTAATAACCTTTTGTATCTTCTGATTAGTGTATCCATATCTTTATTTGTTTTCTATGGAATACAAAAATAGGCATAATTTGTTCAACGCGCAAAACAAATTCAGATAAAATCTGTTCAATGCGTAAAACAAACAGAGAATTTACAGAGTTATCTCTCCTGCCATCGAACGGTTCATCCGGTCGCGCACCTCGTCCGCTGTATATCCATGTCCCAGTAAGAACATTAATTTCGTCACAGCAGATTCCGTCGTACTGTCATATCCGGAGACAACACCTGCCTGCAACAACTGGTAGCCCGTTTCATAACGTTCCATCTCTACCATTCCTGCGCTGCATTGCGTCACGTTGACAATCACAATTCCACGTTCGCTGGCCTGACAAAGTCGACGTATGAACCATTCCTTCCGGGGAGCATTTCCTGAACCGTATGTTTCGAGCACGACAGCCTTCAATCCGTCAATCCCCAGAATGGCGGCAATCACATTTTCCTGGATGCCCGGGAAGAGTTTCAGTACCACTACATTGGTATCTAGCAGATAATGAGGCTTCAATTCCCGCTCTTCACCATTTACGTGAATCTGCACATTATTATATTTGATATGGATTCCGGCTTCCGCCAATACCGGATAATTGAAAGAACGGAATGCGTTGAAGTTTTCCGCATTCATCTTGGTCGTGCGGTTTCCCCGCATCAGATGATTTTCAAAGAAGATGCACACTTCCGGTACGAGCGCCTTCCCTTCCTTATTTTGTGCGACGGCAATCTCGATGCTGGTCATCAGGTTTTCCTTTCCGTCCGTGCGGAGTACACCTATGGGAAGTTGTGAACCTGTGAGGATAACAGGTTTA
Organism: Bacteroides xylanisolvens; assembly: GCF_018289135.1. Lineage (NCBI taxonomy): Bacteria > Pseudomonadati > Bacteroidota > Bacteroidia > Bacteroidales > Bacteroidaceae > Bacteroides > Bacteroides xylanisolvens. The sequence goes on along the minus strand of NZ_CP072216.1, from coordinate 3,545,534 downwards.
TCGAGCCCTTCGAGCATAAAACTTAATGCGGAAGCAGTGTAAGCCATTGTATCCGTTCCGTGCAGGATGACGAAGCCGTGGTAGCGGTCGTAATTTTCATGAATGATGCGTACCAGCTTCCGCCACATATCCGGTTCCATGTCCGACGAATCCATTGGAGGATCAAACTGATAGGTGTCAATCGGGAAGTTGAACTTTTGCAGTTCGGGGATATACTTTTGCAGTTGCTCGAAGTTAAAGTTCTCCAGAGCACCTGTCGCGGCATTCTCGATCATGCCAATTGTTCCACCGGTGTATATTAGCAATACGGAAGTATTTAATGGATTCATAAGCTGATTTTGTGCGATTGTTTTCGCAAATATAATAATATATTTGATATATAAGTAGCAAAATGTCATAAAAGTAAAGGCGAATGACAGGACGAATAGAAGACGGAAGATTCTTTTTATCAGAAAAAAACCGAAAAAAGTGATAGATTGAACGTTTTTATTATTACTTTTGCGACACTTATCAAAAACAAGAGTAGAAACAAGGACTATGATGAAGTACTATCCACATACAGTCACATCCATGTGTACCATGACCCTTAGGGGTTAATGGATAGTTTTTGTGTATCTACGTGATTCACGCTTGTATAAGCAGGCAAAATTCAATTTCAATTTTATTCGTAAACAACCAATCGTTCTGTAAAAAGTAAACTGCAGGGCATTGCATTTAAATAAGTATCTTCATGAAAGTAATGAAATTCGGCGGGACGTCCGTAGGTTCCGTGAACAGCATTTTAAGCGTAAAGAGAATTGTAGAGTCGGCAAGTGAGCCGGTAATTGTAGTTGTTTCCGCATTGGGAGGCATCACTGACAAATTGATAAATACATCAAAGATGGCGGCAGCAGGAGATTCAGCCTATGAGGGCGAGTTCCGCGAAATCGTTTACCGTCATGTGGAGATGATTAAGGAGGTGATTCCTGCCGGAGAAAAGCAAGTGTCGTTGCAACGTCAGATTGGCGAACTGCTGAACGAGTTGAAGGACATCTTTCAGGGAATTTATCTGATTAGAGACCTTTCCGCGAAGACTTCGGATACAATCGTCAGCTATGGTGAACGCCTTTCATCCATCATCGTTACCGAACTGATTGACGGAGCAAAATGGTTCGATTCGCGCACTTTTATCAAGACCGAAAGAAAACATAGTAAACACACGTTGGATACCGACCTGACTAATAAGTTGGTGAAAGAGGCTTTCCAGTCTATCCCTAAAGTGTCACTGGTGCCGGGATTCATCTCTTCGGATAAAATGACAGGAGATGTGACGAACCTCGGACGTGGTGGATCGGACTATACGGCTGCCATTATTGCTGCGGCTCTGGATGCGGCAAGTCTGGAAATCTGGACGGATGTAGACGGGTTTATGACGGCTGACCCGCGTGTCATTTCAACTGCTTATACCATTACGGAATTGAGTTATGTAGAAGCGACCGAACTTTGTAACTTCGGTGCAAAGGTGGTTTATCCGCCGACTATCTATCCCGTATGTCACAAGAATATTCCTATTATAATAAAGAATACCTTCAATCCGGACGGAGTGGGAACGGTTATCAAACAAGAAGTTTCCAACCCGCAGAGCAAGGCTATCAAAGGTATTTCCTCCATCAACGACACCAGCCTGATTACTGTTCAGGGACTCGGTATGGTAGGTGTGATCGGTGTAAACTATCGCATCTTTAAAGCATTGGCTAAGAACGGAATCAGCGTATTCCTCGTGTCGCAGGCTTCATCGGAAAACAGTACTTCTATCGGTGTGCGTAATGCCGATGCCGACCTGGCTTGTGAAGTGCTGAACGAGGAATTTGCGAAAGAAATAGAGATGGGCGAGATTTCTCCGATTCTTGCGGAAAGAGATTTAGCTACTGTTGCTATCGTAGGCGAGAATATGAAACATACCCCGGGTATCGCCGGTAAACTTTTCGGTACGCTGGGACGCAACGGTATCAACGTAATTGCCTGTGCGCAGGGAGCTTCAGAAACAAATATCTCTTTTGTGGTCGATTCCAAATCTCTGCGTAAATCCCTGAACGTTATTCACGACTCTTTCTTCCTCTCCGAATATCAGGTACTGAATCTCTTTATCTGCGGTGTCGGTACGGTAGGTGGCAGTCTCGTAGAACAGATTCGTTGCCAACAGCAGAAACTCATGATGGAAAACGGATTGAAACTCCATGTGGTAGGTATCATTGATGCTGCTAAAGCAATGTTCAGCCGTGAAGGTTTCGACCTTTCTAATTTCCGTCAGGAACTGTTGGAAAAGGGTAAAGACAGTAGTCTGCAAACCATCCGCGACGAGATTATCGGAATGAACATCTTTAACTCCGTCTTTGTAGACTGTACGGCGAGCGCCGATATCGCATCGCTTTACAAAGATTTCCTGCAACACAATATCTCTGTGGTAGCAGCCAACAAGATTGCCGCTTCTTCCGCTTACGAAAACTATCGCGAACTGAAAACAATTGCCCGCCAACGTGGTGTGAAATATCTGTTCGAAACAAACGTAGGTGCAGGTCTTCCGATTATTAACACGATCAACGACCTGATTCATAGCGGCGACAAGATTCTGAAGATTGAAGCAGTGCTTTCAGGCACACTGAACTACATCTTTAATAAGATCAGCGCCGATATTCCTTTCAGCCGTACCATCAAAATGGCACAGGAAGAACGCTATTCCGAACCGGACCCGCGTATCGACTTGAGTGGAAAAGACGTCATCCGTAAACTGGTGATTCTGGCACGTGAAGCCGGATACCGTCTGGAACAGGAAGATGTTGAAAAGAACCTCTTTGTCCCGAATGACTTCTTTGAAGGTTCTCTGGAAGATTTCTGGAAACGTGTTCCAAGTCTCGACGCAGACTTTGAAGCTCGCCGCCAGGTGTTGGAGAAAGAAAATAAACACTGGCGTTTCGTTGCCAAACTGGAGAACGGAAAAGCCTCTGTCGGCTTACAGGAAGTAGGCGCCAACCACCCGTTTTACGGCTTGGAAGGCAGCAACAACATTATCCTGCTTACTACAGAACGCTATAAAGAATATCCGATGATGATTCAAGGATACGGTGCCGGCGCCGGAGTAACGGCTGCCGGAGTATTTGCCGACATCATGAGCATCGCAAACGTTTAATTAAATGAAGAACTAAAAATGAAGAATGAAGAATTACTATGCAGCGTAATGGTGCAGCCAATTCTTCATTCATCATTCTTCATTCTTAATTTTCAAAAGAAATGAAGCATATCATTATATTGGGAGACGGAATGGCCGACTGGCCAGTGAAGTCATTAGGGGACAAGACGCTCCTGCAATATGCGAAGACGCCATATATGGATCAGTTAGCCCGAATGGGGCGTAACGGCCGCCTGATTACCGTGGCGGAAGGTTTCCATCCGGGTAGTGAAGTAGCCAACATGTCAGTGTTGGGATATAATCTTCCGAAAGTGTACGAAGGTCGTGGACCGCTGGAAGCTGCCAGTATCGGTGTGGATTTGAAACCGGGCGAGATGGCAATGCGTTGTAACCTGATTTGTGTGGAAGGAGAAATTCTGAAGAATCACTCCTCCGGACACATATCTACAGAAGAAGCGGACGTATTGATTCAATACCTGCAAGAGAAACTAGGCAATGACCGCGTACGGTTCCACACAGGAGTCCAGTACCGTCATCTATTGGTTATCAAGGGAGGAAATAAAGAATTGGACTGTACTCCTCCGCACGATGTTCCTTTGAAACCTTTCCGCCCATTGATGGTGAAACCATTGGCCCCGGAAGCACAAGAAACGGCAGACCTGATTAACGACCTGATTCTAAAATCACAGGAACTGTTGAAGAATCATCCGTTGAACCTGAAACGCATAGCTGAAGGTAAAGACCCCGCCAATAGTATTTGGCCCTGGAGCCCCGGTTATCGTCCGCAAATGACTACTTTCTCCGAAACTTTCCCGCAAGTGAAAAAAGGTGCGGTGATTTCGGCAGTCGATCTGATAAACGGAATCGGTTATTATGCCGGATTACGTCGTATTGCGGTAGAAGGGGCAACCGGTCTGTATAATACGAATTATGAAAATAAAGTGGCTGCTGCATTGGAAGCCTTGAAAACCGATGACTTTGTCTATCTTCATATCGAAGCCAGCGATGAGGCCGGACACGAAGGAGACATCGACTTGAAACTTCTCACTATCGAGAATCTGGATAAACGTGCCGTAGGACCTATCTACGAAGCAGTGAAAGATTGGGATGAACCGGTAGCAATAGCCGTATTGCCTGACCATCCTACTCCCTGCGAACTTCGTACGCACACTTCCGATCCTATCCCGTTCCTTATCTGGTATCCGGGAATTGAGCCGGACGAGGTGCAAACTTATGACGAAATATCTGCCTGCAACGGTAGTTACGGTGTGTTGAAAGAAGACGAGTTTATTAAAGAATTTATGAAATAATGTTCACCACAGATTACACAGATTCGCACAGATTTAAAGTGATAAGAGACTTTTGTATTATGTAATAATAGAGAAAATATCTGTGTAAATCTGTGTAATCTGTGGTGAGCACTAAAAATATCATTCCATGAAATATTATAGTACGAATAAACAAGCGCCGGTGGCTTCTTTACAGGAAGCAGTTGTAAAAGGTCTTGCAGCCGATAAAGGGTTGTTTATGCCTATGTCTATCAAGCCTCTTCCACAAGAGTTTTACGATACAATTGATACGTTGTCTTTTCAGGAAATAGCTTATCGTGTAGCCGATGCTTTCTTCGGTGAGGATATTCCTGCCGACACCCTGAAACAGATTGTATATGATACCTTAAGTTTTGATGTACCTTTGGTGAAAGTAGCGGATAACATCTACTCGCTCGAACTTTTCCACGGACCGACACTAGCCTTCAAAGATGTAGGCGGTCGTTTCATGGCGCGTCTGCTGGGATACTTCATTAAGAAGGAAGGACAAAAGAATGTAAATGTACTGGTAGCCACTTCCGGTGATACGGGAAGTGCTGTGGCTAACGGTTTTCTGGGTGTGGACGGTATTCATGTATATGTGCTCTATCCGAAAGGAAAAGTCAGCGAAATACAGGAAAAGCAATTCACTACACTGGGACAGAACATCACTGCGCTCGAAGTGGATGGAACGTTTGATGACTGCCAGGCATTGGTAAAAGCTGCTTTTATGGATAAGGAGCTGAATGAACATCTGTCATTGACTTCTGCCAATTCCATCAATGTAGCCCGTTTCCTGCCACAAGCATTTTATTATTTCTATGCATACGCTCAACTGAAGCGTGCCGGAAAAGCGGATAACGCCGTCATCTGCGTACCTAGCGGAAACTTCGGAAATATCACCGCAGGATTGTTCGGAAAGAAAATGGGATTGCCTGTGAAGCGTTTTATTGCTGCCAACAACCGCAACGATATTTTCTATCAATATCTGCAAACTGGCAAATACAATCCCCGTCCGTCTATTGCAACAATCGCTAACGCTATGGACGTGGGAGATCCTAGCAACTTTGCCCGTGTACTTGATTTGTATAATGGTTCGCACGCTGCTATCTCTGCCGAAATTTCAGGAACAACTTATACCGACGAACAGATCCGTGAAACGGTGAAAGAAACTTGGAAAGAACATCATTATCTCCTCGATCCTCACGGAGCTTGCGGATATCGTGCATTGGTAGAAGGCTTGCAAGAAGGCGAAACGGGTGTATTCCTTGAAACGGCTCATCCGGCCAAGTTCCTTGAAACAGTGGAAAGCATTATCGGTGAATCAGTAGAGATACCTGCCAAGTTGCAGGAATTTATGAAAGGCGAGAAGAAGAGTTTGCAAATGACGAAAGAATTTGCAGATTTCAAGAGCTATTTACTTTCATTGTAGTCGGTCTTAATAGGTTGTTATACAGTGATCTATGAGGCGTTGACAGTCTATTGAAATGAAAGAAAGATTCTCACCGCAATGAGAAAAAGTTCTCATTACTATGGGATATTCAGTAAATGTTCCTCTTTCTAAAAAATCAAGAGAAAAGCTTTGCTTTACGTGAGCTTTTCTCTTGATTTTTTCGTTCAACTCTCCCAGTCTTCTATCTTTTTTGTAGAATATTGTTTACATATTCTTATTTTTTCCTTCCCACCCATGCATTATGTACATGTCTTTTTTAGGGGAAGTTAAAACCTCTCCTGTTTTTCCTGTTATTTTAGTTAGATTATGCTGCCTTTCTTTTTTTCTTTTCGACCTTTTCTATCATACATACCGCATTGGCTGTATGTATCCCAAAGAAAATCCAAAGTACTTCCGTTTTCCTGTTTCTAGCTTTTATCCTGGCCAGTGAGTAATGTTGTTTCTGCGTTCCAAAACTTCCTTCCAGGCGGGTAGCTCTTTCACGGCTGAGTTCCGACCGTAAGATTTTCCGAAGCGGCTCATCTTTGGCAGCTCTGCCCTTACGCTTAAAGGAAGTACTTATATGATATTTTGTACAAAATTTCCGGTTGGCATTATTGGCATAGATTGAATCCGCCGCAAGCGCCTTAACCCTAACCCCGGTCAGTTGTTGTTGCAGATGAATACAGTCTTTCAAACGTACTCCTTCGTTAAAAGCCTTAAAGGAGATATGTTCTATAAAGGAGATTCCGTCTATCTGTATATTGTTGACTTTGGCTCCGAATTCAACGGATTTGGTTTCCTTGCCTCTGATAATGGGGCGAAGGTAATGCCGGTCGATACTCACGATACGGTTGGACACTTTTTTGCCTGCAAATAAATTCTTCCCTTGCTCAAGGACTGTCTGTATGACCGAGAAACGTCTTTGGTAATCAGAGGATAGTGTAAGCCTGTTCCTGTAGGATGAATGAAGCAGCTCCAGCTGGTCAAGTAACTTTTCCAATAACTGAAGTAACCTTCGTGTAAGCATACGAGTCTGTGATTTCCTGCGTTTACGCAGTTTGCTATAAGCAAGATAGGCACGGCGTACATCAAGATACTTGTTACGGGGACGTTGTATGTGCAAGGTCTGGCAATGTTTGCACAGATGACGATGAAGCCATACAATACCTTCCCATAAGAGTTTGGTATCAGTAGGGAAACGCAGATGACTTTCATAACAGGTGGCATCGGTCATACAGACATGAAGGTTCTCAAGATAAGGTGTCCAATGCTCGGCAAGAATGAGCTGGAGGGACTCAACGTCAAGGCGATCCGCTAGTTCCTGACGAATTGCACTAACGATTTTAGGATTGGTTAGTGGATGAAGCGGATCAATCTGAACACCACAAAATAACTGGTAATGAATATTACCGTTTAAATGCTCAATCAGTTGTGCATCGGAAAAGTTGGTATAGGACTTCAAGACCATCAAGGCTATTTTACCTTCGGGAGAAAAATAACTTTTACGCCCAAAAGGAGAGGACTTCAAATGCATTTGTCGGGCCAGTTCCGAGAAAGGGAACAGAGAATGGAGGCGACCTAATTCACTCGTTGCAAAACTTTGACGATATTTTTTAAGCATATCGAACTCGGTAAAACCTAAACAAGGTTCGATTTCTGAGATTTTTTGTATCTTTACCATGTGTTTTTATTTTTAATTACCCCCGTTTTGGCCGTCAAACCGTTTTTTGGGGGGAATGCTTAAAGATACAAAAAAGGCAACTAACTCGCAATGAATTAGTTGCCTTAAATTTTATTATTTTAGGAATATCCCTACTATGAGTATTTTTTCTCGTCGCAGTGAGAATTTTTTCTCATAGTGATGAGAATGTTTGAGAATTAATATCGGTTTACATAGAAGCTAGAAACACTAAATACTCTCCCGTGCATTGAATGGTAAAACGATTGCTTGTAGCTTCATTAAGAGTTCCTTGCCACCAATTCGTAAAGTCGCTAAGCGGATAAACCAATCCTTCCCCTTTCAATCCTTTCGCTCCGAAATTGATAATGGAAATTTGCTGGCCTGTGTGAGAAACGAAAGTCTGCGTGCCGCTTGCCGGAATAAATACTCCGTAATCCGTAACGGTTCGTACTTCCATACCGCTTTTCATATAATCCAGCAGCAAACTGATATTTCCTAATGTGTGGTCTTCCCGTTTTCCGGTAGCACCGACGATGGCTATTCTCTGGTAGCCTTTTTCTTGCAGGAAGTGGACAGCCTTGGTTTGGTCGTTTGTTTCCTGATCGGCAATATGGTGAATAATGTCCGAAAAGCGTGTTTTGTTTTCCGGCGAAAGAGAGTCTCCGTCGCCAATAATAATATCGGGAGTATGTCCACGTAAGATATATTCGTTGGCTGCTCCATCGCAACAAACCACGAATTTAGCCTCTTCCAGTATTTTCAGGGGAAGCACATGCGTAGGATATTCGCCGTTGGCAAGTATGACGGCTTCGGGAGTATAGTGTTCACTTATCATTGTACGCTCATTAATTTTTTCCATTTAAAGTAGCCAAAGATAGCTATAATGGAGTAAAGTCCGTATAAAGCAGAAGTAAAATAAAGGTCTTTATAGATATAAAGTCCGCAGCAGACAATATCCACAAGAATCCAGGCAAACCATTGCTCGACGTATTTACGCGCCAGCATCCACATGCCGACAATGCTCAATGCCGTAGTAAAACTATCCAGCCAGGGCACGTTGCTGTCCGTATATTCGATCAGTATCCACGCAATGCCGATAAATGCAACAATAAATACCAGAAAAAGAGGTAAGTAACATTTCCATGGAGTATGCACGATAGGAAGGTCTTTGGGTTTGTCACCGATTGAAGCATCTGCTGACTGCTGACTTTTTTTCTTTCTGTGTCCCCACATCCAGAAGAACCAACCATAGATGGCAGCTATCAGATAGTAGATATTGATACCGAAATCGGCATACAGTCCTGCTTTGTAATATACGAAGATATAGATGGCAGGCATCACGATACCTGCTATCCAAAGGTAGATACTTGCCCGGTACTCCAACCAAAGGTAGACTAGCCCGACAATCGTACCGAATATTTCCAGAAAATTCAATTCCATAGCCCTGTGGTATTAAAAGCGGAAAGAAACATGTCCCATAACGTTTGTTCCTGCCTGCGCTGCATATCCGGCATAGTTTCCCCGATTCTCCACCGTATCGGTGTAGTCGCTCGAGGCCCAACCGTTGTTTTCATATTTTTCATTAAACAGATTGTACACAGTGAACCCTACCGTGACTTCTTTCAACACCTTCTTGGGACGGAAGCTGTACGCAAGATTGAGGTTGCTGACAAAATACTTATCAAGAGCCAGTTCTTCAACTTCTGCGTTTGTCATATACTGTTTGCTCACGAACTGTGATTGCAGGGCAGCTTCGAATCCCTTATAATTGAATGAGAAACGATTGTTGAGTAGGAAGTCCGGTGAGAAAGCAATGTGAGTGTCTTTATGCTTTATCTGAATAGTCGGGAGAGAAGTAGAGCTACCGTCGTCATTATAGTGGTAGCCCGGCAGGCTCTCTACGAAATCCTGAATACGGTTTTTGCTCCATGTAGCGTTGATATCCCATTGAAACCATTTGCACGGTTTGATTCCCAGCATGATTTCGATTCCCATGCGATAACTGTCCGGCACGTTTTCGGTCAGTGCTTCACCTATATCGTTTAAGGCTCCGGTCAGAACCAGTTGGTCGGTATAGTCCATGTAGTAGAAGTTTGCACCTGCTGTCAGCCATTGGTTGGCGAAGGTATATCCTGCTTCATAGTCGAGCAGCTTTTCTGCTTTGGGGTACGAGTCCGGATCACCATCCGTATAATTGTTTCTTGTTGGCTCTTTTTGAGCAACCGAGAAAGAGGAATAGACACGATGGTTGGAAGTGATGTTCCAGTTTAATCCTACTTTCGGATTAAAGAAATCGAACTTTTTATCTACTGCCAGTGGACGCAGCGCATTCTTACTCCAGTCATATTTATCATTGTTTCCGTCGATGGTATAGTTGATGTGGCGATACTGGAGATCGGCATAAGCACTTAGTCCTCTAGTAAGATCGTAGTTCGCTTTCAGATAAATATTTCCATCGGTCTTCTTGGATTTGTTGCGGTAATATTCATGGTCGGGAGATAGAGAACCTACGTAGTTTTTCACCCAGGGAACTCTTCCGAAGTTATTGCCCCGGTATTGATTTAATCCGCCGCCCAGGGATGCACTTAGCCTGTTGGCTGTGTAATTGAGAGAAAAAACGCCGCCGCCGAATTTGTTGTCCATCTTCTTTTGACGGACTAAATCGCTTTTAGATACTTCGGTTCCATCTATTGTAAATGATTTTAAACCATATTCTATGAGGTATCTGCCGTCTTTGTACTCTTCGTAATAACCGTCACCTTTGGTATAATGTAAGGCAACGTTCAGATTCCAGGCTGTCGAGAAAGTATGATTGAAGAGAAGCTGATAATTCTTTTGCAGATAATTATCTGTTTGGTCGTCGTAATAATATTTTTTGCCGTTGGCATCAGTGTACATTTCCCCGCAAGGATTGTAGCGTCTGCCGAATTTTTCCATTTGCTCTTTTGTTGCGTATCCCCAAGCATGATATGTTTTTTCTTTTCCGGCAAATGCAATGAGCTTCACAGATGTGTTTTCTGCAAAATAACCTCCTTGCAGGTAGTAAGAGTTCAAGTCCACCGAAGCACGGTCTATGTATCCGTCCGTACCGATATTGGAAAGGCGGGCGTCAAACGTCCAGTGGTTATTGAGTAGGCCGGTTCCCACTTTCACTGTTTCCTTGTGCGTGTTGAACGAACCGTATGAACCATTGAATTCGGCGTATGGTTTCATAGATGCACCTTCGGTTTGCATATTGACACTGGCTCCGAAAGCACCTGCTCCGTTCGTCGATGTACCTGCTCCGCGCTGCACCTGCATATCTTTTACGGAAGAAGAAAAGTCGGGCATATTCACCCAGAACAGGTTATGGCTTTCGGCATCGTTCATCGGTATGCCGTTTACCGTGATGTTGATTCGTGTGCCATCGGTTCCACGTACGCGAAGTGTCGTATAGCCGATACCAGCTCCTGCATCCGATGTGGTCAGTGTGGAAGGAGTCATACTTAGCAGATAGGGGATATCCTGTCCGAAGTTTACCTTTTTGAGTTCTGCTTTGCCTATATTGGTGAATGCCACGGGAGTTTTGGCTGTGGCACGTGTGGACACTACCTGCACCTCTTGCAGGTTTACTACTCTCATACTATCCTTTGCACTCGTCTGTGCATGAACAGTGATACCTGCGCCCAATAAGGCGACGGCCATCCATACAATTCTTTTCATTTTTGCTTACTAATTAGTTCTCTACGCCGGCATTACCCGGATCAGATTCTATGGGTATGTTCTCAGCCCGTCATGTTAAGGCACCCCTACCAGTGAATCGGTGACAAAAATACTGCTTTTGCAGGAGGAAAGCAAAAAAAACTTTTAGATTCACTAAAAACAATATAACTTTGTAAATTGTTGAAATAACAAAACTGCATTTATTCACTTAATATATATTTAATTATGCTACTATTATTGCAAGCAACACAAGCTGCGGACTCTGTGCAAGTGGCTGCAGACGAATTAATGAAAGAGGCGATTGCCAATGCTGACGGATTGGATAAGCTTTCGCTGATTACTCAACAATTGATAGACTTCGGTATTCGTGCCGGAGAACGTATATTGATTGCGGTCCTTGTCTTTGTCGTCGGACGTTTCCTCATCTCGCTGCTCAACAAATTCATCAGGCGTCTGATGGATAAACGAAAAGTAGATGTAAGTATCAAAACTTTCGTTAGAAGTCTGGTCAATATTCTGTTGACAATCCTGTTAATCATTTCTGTTGTCGGTGCCTTGGGAGTTGAGACAACTTCATTTGCGGCTTTATTGGCTTCCGCCGGTGTCGCTGTCGGTATGGCTTTATCCGGTAATCTGCAAAACTTTGCCGGTGGACTGGTTATTCTTTTGTTCAAACCTTATAAAGTTGGCGATTGGATAGAAACACAGCAGGGATCAGCCGGTACAGTAAAAGAAATTCAGATATTCCATACCATCCTTACTACTGGGGATAATAAACTGATTTATATACCGAATGGTTCATTAAGTAGTGGAGTAGTGATTAATTACAGTCACCAGGAAACCCGCCGTGTAGAATGGATTATTGGTATAGATTATGGGGAAGATTACAATAAGGTTCAGCAGATAGTTCGTGATATTCTGGCTGAAGATAAACGTATCTTGAATGAACCTGCTCCGTTTATAGCTCTTCATGCGCTAGATGCCAGCAGTGTGAATGTGGTGGTACGTGTATGGGTAAATAGCGGAGATTATTGGGGTGTTTATTTCGATACCAATAAAGCTATTTACGAAACCTTCAATGAAAAAGGTATCAACTTCCCTTTCCCACAGCTTACTGTGCATCAGGGAAATTGATTGTTATACTCTGATAATTCAAAAAATAAGGGAGTTGTACTTAACGTGCAACTCCCTTATTTTTTGGAAAACTTGTCTGGTGTGATTGAATAAATCTCTTTTTTATTTTATACCGAAATCTTCGGCTAGTTCATATCTATCTTCTTTGATTCCCAGTACATGATTAATTTTTCTCCTTTTCTCGAGATCTTTAAAGTAGTTTTCCACAACCTGATAGAGATCGAAGTTAGTGGTTGATCCTGCGGCTAAATCGAGTGATTCCACCATCTTTTCTACGGCTTGATGGATTTTCTCTGCGTCTATCAGATGCAGTTCGTTGCTGTGTATTAAATATTTTTCCATGACTGCAATGTTTTTAATGTTATATAGGTATAACATCTTGCAGTCATGGAAAGTTCAATGATTGAATGTTAGATTTTGGCAAGCGCCTGATCCAAATCCGCAATCAGGTCATCAATATGTTCCGTTCCAATTGATAAACGTACGGTGCCCGGATAAATCTCCTGTTCGGCGAGTTCCTGTGCATTGAGCTGTGAATGGGTAGTGCTTGCCGGGTGGATCACCAATGATTTCACATCGGCAACATTGGCAAGCAGGGAGAAAATCTCCAGGCTGTCGATGAAGCGGTGTGCTTCCTCTTGTCCGCCTTTTACCTCGAAAGTAAAAATGGAACCGGCACCATTCGGGAAGTAACGTTGATACAGTGCATGGTCAGGATGATTGGATAATGACGGATGGTTCACTTTCTTCACTTTCGGATGATTGTTTAAGAAATTCACTACCTTCAATGCATTTTCTACATGGCGTTCTACGCGCAAGGAAAGAGTTTCCAAGCCTTGCAACAGGATAAAAGCGTTGAATGGACTGATGGTGGCACCTGTGTCGCGCAGCAGAATAGCCCGGATACGGATGGCATAGGCAGCCGGACCGGCTGCATCAACGAAGCGTACGCCATGATAGCATGGATCAGGTTCGGTTAGTTGTGGAAATTTGCCGGAAGCTACCCAGTCGAATTTGCCCGAATCTACAATGACTCCTCCTAATGACGAACCGTGTCCGCCAATGAATTTTGTTGCGGAATGTACTACGATATCTGCTCCGTGTTCGATAGGGCGGATTAAATACGGGGTACCAAATGTGTTGTCAATAATCAAAGGTATTTTGTGGCGGTGGGCTATTTCAGCTACTGCCTCTATATCAATGATATTTGAGTTCGGATTTCCCAATGTCTCGATAAATACGGCTTTCGTATTTTCCTGAATGGCTTTTTCAAAGTTCGATAAATCACTTGGATCAACGAATGTTGTTGTGATGCCATAACTGGGTAAGGTATGAGCCAGTAAGTTATAGCTTCCTCCATAAATAGTTTTGGCTGCCACAATATGGTCGCCTGCACGAGTGATGTTCTCGAAAGCATAAGTGATAGCAGCGGCACCCGAAGCAACTGCCAGCCCTGCTACTCCTCCTTCAAGAGCGGCTACGCGTTGTTCAAAAACTCCTTGAGTGGAGTTGGTCAGACGACCGTAGATGTTTCCCGGGTCCTGCAGGCCGAAACGTGCGGCTGCGTGAGCGGAGTTGTGAAATACATAAGAAGTAGTCTGATAAATAGGTACTGCACGGGCATCTGTTGCCGGATCTGCTTGTTCTTGTCCTACATGAACTTGTAAAGTCTCGAAATGTAAATTCTTTGTTGCCATAATCGTATATTTTTTAAGTTTAATATTCTTTCTTTATTTTCTTGCAAAGTTATTGGATGAAGATATATCGAACAATATATATCTAAAATATAGAAAATAATGCTATTTTTGTGCCATTATATGGAATAATATAACTGTGCTATTCCTAGAAATCACCTTTTAGAAGAATATTTTTCTTATGGATACTTTTGATAAACTGGATAGAGTCGATTTGCAAATACTCCGTACTTTGCAAGAAAACGCCCGATTGACGACAAAAGAGTTGGCTGCACGGGTGAGCCTTTCTTCAACTCCTGTTTTTGAACGTCTTAAACGGTTGGAGAGTGGAGGATATATAAAGAAGTATATTGCCGTATTGGATGCGGAAAAGCTGAATCAGGGATTTGTCGTATTCTGCAGTGTGAAGCTTAGACGTCTGAACAGGGATATAGCAGCCGAGTTTACACGGATTATACAGGATATTCCTGAAGTAACCGAATGTTATAACATATCAGGAAGTTATGATTACCTGTTGAAGATTCATGCTCCCAATATGAAATACTATCAGGAGTTTATTCTGAATGTGTTGGGGACGATTGATAGCTTAGGATCACTGGAAAGCACGTTTGTAATGGCTGAAGTGAAGCATCAATATGGGATACATATTTAGTTCGTTGTGTGATAGTCTGAAATTTATCTTGTATATTTGCTATGTAATATAAATCCTCTTCTGCTGACACAATGAATTCAAAAACATATCCTCGCACCAATGATTTCCAGACTGTTTATCTGAATACAGTGATTAAGAATCCTGCCATTATGGTAGGTGATTATACAATATACAATGACTTTGTAAATGATCCTGTTCTTTTTGAGAAGAACAATGTATTATATCATTATCCGATTAATAAAGACCGATTGATAATTGGCAAATTCTGTTCCATTGCTTGTGGAGCCAAATTTCTTTTTAACAGCGCAAACCACACATTGGGTTCTTTATCCAATTATACGTTTCCTATCTTTTTTGAGGAATGGAATTTAGATAAAGGAGATGTAACTTCTGCTTGGGATAATAAAGGGGATATAGTAATAGGTAATGATGTCTGGATTGGATATGAAGCTGTTATCATGGCAGGAGTTCATATCGGAGATGGAGCGGTTATTGCGTCGCGGGCAGTGGTTACTAAAGATGTTCCTCCTTATACGATAGTAGGTGGGACACCAGCCAAAGAAGTCCGGAAGCGTTTTGATGAGAATACGATTGTCCAATTGCAGAAATTGCAATGGTGGGATTGGAGTATTGAGAAGATATCCGAATGTATACCTTATATTACAGGTGGAAAGATTGAAGAACTGATAAAAAGATAAACAGTGTGTATATATGAAATTTACAATAGAGCCCGGAACTTCTGCTGATATAGATGAACTGGAAAAGCTGTATGATGAACTGAATGATTATCTGGCTGCTACGACTAATTATCCCGGGTGGATAAAAGGTGTTTATCCTGTTCGGGAAGATGCGGTTGCCGGTGTAAATGATGAAACGCTTTACGTAGCAAGATATGATGGAAGAATTGTCGGTTCAGTCATTTTAAATCATCAACCGGAAAAGGCTTATGAGAATGTCAAATGGAAAATAGAACTGGACTATAGTCATATCTTTGTGATACATACTTTTGTTGTACATCCTTCTTTTTTGAAAATAGGAGTAGGGCATGCATTAATGGATTATTCATTGGAATTGGCTCAAAGTTCGGGGATAAAGTCTGTGCGGTTAGATGTTTACGAGAAAAATCTTCCGGCTATTTCATTGTACGAAAAGTGTGGGTTCGAATACATTGATACCGTAGATTTAGGATTGGGTCATTACGGTTTAGAGTGGTTCAAACTTTATGAGAAAATCATTTTATAATCCCTTCCTTACATTATGCATTCATTGTTATAATTCAGTTGCTCTTAGATTTATAGAATAATAAATATCACATCATAGACATGAAGAAACTAATTATTGTATTTGTTCTTTTATTATCAGCACTCTCTTGTTTCTCACAAATAGAGTTTTCGACTTGCCTTTTTGATGCTTCAAGAAACAGAGTGATACCGCTAGCCGTCTATCAGCCGCACAAAGTGAATTCGAAAACAAAAGTCATTATATTTAGCCACGGCTACGATGGAAATAAAAATAATAAGTCCAATCAGACTTATGCCTATCTAACACGATTCCTTTCCCAGAAAGGCTTTTACGTAATAAGCATACAACATGAATTGGCAGATGATCCTCTTTTGGCCATGGAAGGTAATTTCATGGAAACACGCATGTCAAATTGGGAAAGGGGAGTGGCAAATATTCTTTTTACTATTCAGGAATTTAAGAAATTGAAGCCACAATTAAATTGGAATGACTTTATATTGATAGGACATTCCAATGGCGGAGATATGACCATGTTATTTGCTACCCGATATCCGCAGTTGATAAATAAAGCCATATCTATGGATCATCGCAGAATGATAATGCCTAGAACACGGAATCCTCGACTTTATACGTTAAGAGGATGCGATTATGATGCGGATTCAGGAGTATTACCCACTGAAAAGGAGCAGGAACAATTCCGGATGAAGGTTGTGAAATTGGACGGAATAACGCATAGTAATATGGGGGAGAATGGAACGGAAGAACAACACAACCTTATCAATCAGTATATCTATGGATTTCTTACACGGAGATAACTGATGTATTATATTTATTTTATCCAATGGTTTTAAATCGGAAGCCTGTTTTTCTTATAACTTTGCAACTGATTTTAGAAAAAGAAGTTTGGGATGATAAATAAATATGAAGAACGACTGGGGACAGAGCGCATGTTACCGCTTGTTTTTAAGATGGCACTTCCGGCTGTGGCAGCGCAATTTGTTAATTTGCTTTATAGCATGGTCGACCGTATTTATATTGGTCATATCCCTGGGATTGGTACGGATGCATTGGCGGGTGTAGGAGTAACGACTTCTCTTGTTATACTGATTTCTTCTTTTTCAGCGATAGTAGGAGGTGGCGGTGCGCCGTTAGCGGCTATCGCACTCGGACAGGGGGATCGTTCACGTGCCGGAAAAATTCTGGGTAATGGTTTTATCCTGCTGATACTATTCACCTTGTTTACTTCTCTCATCGCATATACCTTTATGGAGCCGATTCTACTCTTTACAGGAGCTTCAGAAAATACATTGGAGTATGCAGTCAACTATCTTTCTATCTATTTATTAGGAACTATCTTCGTAGAAATATCCACAGGATTAAATTCTTTTATCAATGCACAAGGGCGTCCTGCTATCGCCATGTACTCGGTATTAATAGGAGCACTGTTGAATATCGTCCTCGACCCGATTTTCATTTTTTGGCTCGATATGGGAGTAAAAGGTGCAGCTCTGGCTACAGTGCTTTCACAGGCATGTAGTGCAGTGTGGGTTTTAACTTTCCTTTTCTCCCGGCACGCCTCTCTCCCTTTAGAAAAACGTTATATGGCGTTGAACCGGGAAATAATACTTTCTATATTTGCTTTGGGCGTATCACCGTTTATTATGGCAAGTACCGAAAGCCTGGTCGGCTTTGTTCTGAACAGCAGCCTGAAAGATTTTGGAGATATTTATGTCAGCGCATTGACCATCTTGCAAAGTGCGATGCAATTTGCAAGTGTCCCATTAACAGGATTTGCGCAAGGGTTCGTTCCTATTGTGAGTTATAATTATGGGCACGGCGATAAACAACGTGTCAAAGACTGTTTCCGTGTCGCATTGATAACCATGTTCTCATTCAACTTACTGCTGATGTTGTTTATGATTCTTTTCCCCTCAACAGTAGCTTCCGCCTTTACGAGTGATGAAAGATTGATAGAAACAGTCCGCTGGGCAATGCCTGTTTTCTTGGGTGGTATGACTATTTTCGGATTGCAACGAGCCTGCCAAAATATGTTTGTAGCCTTGGGACAAGCAAAAATTTCTATTTTCATAGCCTTGTTGCGCAAAGCAATCCTATTGATCCCATTGGCATTAATATTGCCACATTTTATGGGAGTAGCCGGTGTATATGCGGCTGAAGCAATATCCGATGCGACAGCGGCAATTTGTTGTACTTTGTTGTTCTTCTGGCAGTTCCCCAAAATATTGGGAAAAATCCAAAGGAGCACTTTGCACATAAGCTAAATTTCCTGATGTTTATCCATAAATAGAACTAATTATGTAACGGCTTACGTATTTTTGCGAAAAATGTTTGTTCATATTATAAAAAGCTAATATATTTGCGTAATCAATTACGTATTTAGTGACGCAACTAATAAAAACATGGACTTTTTTAATCAGACAGGCAAATTAGCCATCGGTAGCAGATTACGCATGTTGACCGATAAAATAACAGTAGATGCAGCCGCCATCTATAAAATGTTTGGAGTAGACCTCAAACCGAAATGGTTTCCTGTATTTTTTGTATTATCACGTGGGGAGGCAAAAACCATTACGTCCATAGCCAAAGAGATTGGTCATTCTCATCCTTCCGTGAGTAATATTATTAAAGAAATGGTAGCTAAAGGATTAGTGAAGGAGACAAAGGACAAATCCGACGGGAGAAGAAACATGGTCATGTTATCTGCCAAAGGAAAAAGAATGTCCGACTCTTTTTCGGAACAGTGTATAGATGTTACGGCAGCTATTGAGCAAATCACGCAGCAAACCCGGAATGACCTTTGGGAGGCTATCGAAGAATGGGAGAATCTTTTGTTGGATAAATCCCTGTTGGAGCGGGTGAAGGAAGCGAAAAAGGAACGAGAGAGTAAGGACATCAAAATAGTTCCTTATGAACCTTG
This sequence comes from Bacteroides xylanisolvens, assembly GCF_018289135.1. Taxonomy (NCBI): domain Bacteria; kingdom Pseudomonadati; phylum Bacteroidota; class Bacteroidia; order Bacteroidales; family Bacteroidaceae; genus Bacteroides; species Bacteroides xylanisolvens. The sequence continues at coordinate 3,526,583 of NZ_CP072216.1, read as the reverse complement.
CTATCAATCTGCCTTCCGGACCCTTAACGAAGAGTGGATAACTGCTTATTTTCGGATGGAAGAGGCCGATTACAAGGCTTTGGATCATCCAAAGGAATATATTCTGGATAAGGGAGGAGCTATTTTGGTGGCTCTTTATAAAGATGAGCCGGTCGGTGTATGTGCTTTGTGTAAGATGGATCATCCGCTTTATGATTATGAGTTGGCCAAACTGGCTGTCAGCCCTAAGGTTCAGGGCAAAGGTATTGGAGTACTGCTTTGCGAAGCAGTTGTAAATAAAGCGAAGGAGCTTGGTGGTAAAAGAATCTTTATAGAGAGCAATACGCGTCTGAAACCGGCTATCCATATTTATCATAAGTTGGGCTTCAAGGAACTTCCCGAATATCACACGACTTATGAAAGAGGAGACATACAGATGGAATTAATGATTGAAGAGTGAAAATGAAAAAGGTGGATGGTGAATTTATTAAGGGGCGCATTGCCCCTTCATTCCAGTTCCTGCGCATAAATGTTGATAGCGCGTAATGCCTTTGATATTTCAGTCGGGGTGATTCCCTGACATTCTATTCTCAACACTTTTTCCCAGTCCTCCATATCTACATTCCATTTGTAGATTTGGGGACATAGGGTGAACAGCGCTGCGATATGTTTTATATCCCGTGCATTTCTAACCGAGGTTCGAAAAATGAGTATTTGCTCTTCCATAGTTACTATCAATTACTTTTGTTTTCAGTGCAAAGGTAGGTTTAAACAAGGTTCTGTATAGGATTATTCGACGAATGCCCTGATTACTCATGACGAAATAAGTAATCGGGGAGATTAACTTCATATACTTATCCTTTGAAAAGTCAGTCATCTGTACCTGTCAATATATAAAAAAGTGTATCTGTTCTCGTCTTTCTTTTTTGATTTACTTTGCAGTGTTGTTTTAATCTCCTAATATACTTAAAGGTTATGAAGTTGAATTTTGCTAAAAGAATGTCTTATATAAAGGCTTCGGAAATAAGAGAAATATTAAAAGTTACCGAACAGGAAGATGTGATTTCGTTTGCAGGTGGTCTGCCTGCTCCGGAACTTTTTCCGATAGATGAAATCAATGAGATCAATCAGAACGTATTGAAAGAGGCAGGTACGAAAGCGCTCCAATATACTACAACAGAAGGTTATGCTCCTTTGCGCGAATGGATTGCCAACCGGATGAACGAACGTTTGGGCACGGCTTTCGATAAAGATAATATTCTGATTACCCACGGCTCACAACAGGGATTGGACTTATCCGGAAAAGTTTTTCTGGACCAGGGAGATATCGTACTTTGCGAAAGCCCAACATATTTGGCTGCAATCAGCGCGTTCAAAGCGTATGGATGTAGCTTTATTGAAATTCCCACGGATGGGGACGGTATGATGATGGATGTTTTGGAAGAAATTTTGAGCAATACTCCTCATATAAAGCTGATATATGCAATACCTACTTTTCAGAATCCTACAGGAAAGACGTGGAGCCTGGAAAGACGCAGGAAATTGGCTGAATTATCAGCAAAATACGGTGTTGCGGTTATTGAAGACAATCCGTACGGCGAGTTAAGGTTTGAAGGAGAGTCTTTGCCATCTATAAAGTCTTTTGATGAGGCTGGAAATATCCTGTGTACAGGTAGTTTCTCGAAAATATTCTGTCCCAGTTTCCGGATTGGCTGGATTGCGGGGGATAAAGAGATTATCCGCAAATACGTATTGGTCAAGCAAGGTACGGATTTACAATGCAACACTATTGCCCAAATGACCATCGCCGAATACCTGAAGCGCTATGATATTGATAAACATATTGCCAAAATAGTAGAAGTATACAGAAAACGCAGAAATGTGGCGATTGAAAGTATAGAACGTTATTTTCCTGATACTATAAAGTTTACTCGTCCCGAAGGCGGATTATTTACATGGATAGAACTTCCCGAAGGGATTTCGGCACGTGATGTTTTAGTCAGAAGCCTGGAGAAAAAGATTGCTTTTGTTCCGGGAGGCTCCTTTTATCCGAACGGAAACAAGGAAAATACGCTTCGGATCAACTACTCTAATATGCCCGAAGACAAAATAGAGAAAGGACTTAAAACCCTCGGCGAAGTGGTAAAGGAGTATATCAGTCAATCAAAATGATTCTTTGATAATGTTTCCCAAAACCTGCAAGCGTTCTTCAATGAAAGCACTCCATTGCTGACCGAAACTCAAGCGCATACAGTTTCTGTACTGGTCGTGCAGAGTAAACATGCGTCCGGGAGCAATGCTGATCTTATGTTGCATCGCTTTGTAATATAGCTCCGTGGTATCAATCTTTTTATTCAGTTCCACCCAAAGCATAAAACCTCCTTGTGGAGTGATGATTTTAGTGTCTTCGGGAAAATAGTCGGTAATAGCTTGTGCCAAATGAAGACTATTGGAATGTAGCTCATGGCGCAACTTGCGTAAATGATTCTCATACCTGCCGTTCTCCATGAAGTTGGCAATGGCTTCTTGGTTGAGGGTAGGAGTGGATATTAAATGAATATGTTTCTGACGAATAATAGCATCCTTAAACTTACCGGGGGCAATCCAGCCTACCCGATAACCGGGAGCTAACGTCTTTGATACAGAACCACACCATAACACAAGTCCCTTTTCATCGAAAGCTTTGCATGGCTTAGGGCGTGAATGTCCGAAGAATACATCGCCGTATAAATCATCTTCAATCAGAGGAATATTGTGTTCCGCCAACATCTGTACTATCTCTTTCTTATGTTCATCGGGCATGCAACTCCCAAGCGGATTACTGAAATTACTGATAAGCAGGCATAGATTGATCTGCGGCAATACTTTTCTTAAAGCATCGGGTTCGATGCCTGTTACAGGATTGGTCGGCAGTTCCAGCACATGAAGCTCCATACTGTTGGCCAACTGTAATATCCCGAAATAAACAGGACTTTCAACAGCTATCGTGTCTCCTCTTTGAGCAATAACAGATAATGCTAAAGAGATGGAATTGGTTACTCCTGTGGTAGTAACAATATCATCTTCGGTCAGATTTCCATTCCAGCTATACGCAAAACGGGCAATATAGTTTCTCAAACGAATGTTTCCTTGAGGGTCTTCATACCTAGTGCCGTTCCCCGGAAGTGAATACATGGCCTTGGTCAGTTCTTTATTGAGTTTGGCAATAGGCAATAAAACATCTTCCGGTATTCCCAGCGAAAAACGGGTGATAGACGAATCTTCGATGGAATGATATACTTCCATGATTAAGTCTGCTTCTTCCTTTCCCGGAGATTGAGCGGAAGGCTGCGTTGTTGCCGGCGCAGACAAATTTAGTGGCTTATAATTGACAATGTACCCTGATTTGGGGCGGGAAATGATGAATCCTTCCTTTTCCAGTTCATAATATACCTGAATGGCTGTATTTAAACTTACGCCATATTCATTGCTGATAGTACGTAAAGAAGGTAATTTCTCGCCTGCTTTCCATATACCTGTTTTTATTTGCCAGGCGATAGTGCCGGCTATCTTTTGATATAGGATTTCTCTTTTCATGTTTATTCTGTACTTGGCAAAGATACAAAAATGATGTCTGTATCTGTTGTTGTTTGATTGCAAATAATTCATTCAGTCATTTTTTATAATTGCTTGCTATTCAGTTATAAATTTATTCCATATCATTATATTTTAGACATGACAAGATTATCATTGAAATATATTTCAACATATACATTCCTACGATAGAAGCGTCAAAAATAAAAGAGACGAACAATTTTCTTAATTTAAGTTTAGGACTTCAACAGTCGATTCGTTTCTCGGTGAGAAACACTTCGTTTCTCGGTGTCGAAAAGGTTGTTTCTCGGTGAGAAACGGGTTATTGGTTTTAAAGGAAAAGCCCGAATAGTAACCGCCTGGATAACAGTGTTTTACAAAACAACGTTATCTATCAGAAATACATAGGAGTTTTATTGACATTTTTTTTGCAATACCGTTTATTTCTATTGCATCTATTACTGTAATAATATTTACATTAGAACTAAAATATGGCATTTATAAAAGAATCTGTTTCATTCCTTTCCGTACCGTTTTGAATCAAATAACAATAATTGGAGCTTGGGAAGAATCTACATGATGAAGTAGATGAAATCAACATTTATAATAGTGGCATTTCTATTCTCGTCACCTGTTCTTCTTCGGGTACATTGGGATTGCTGTAATAATATTCAATGGATGTTCCCGAAAGTTTGTAACCGTTGGTTTTTATCCATTCCATCATTTCGTTGTACAGGACAGCCAATTCACTGTAAGTTCCTCTATGTAGACAGGAAACTATTTTTCTTTCCGGTATCGTTATGGAGCGTATATCCCCTTCACCCTGTAATTCTTTGGATGACTTTAGACCAATAATCATTTTGATATTGTGTTCCGTCAGACTTTCAAAGTTGGGATATTCAACGTAGGGGATGTCGGTAGTGACTTCACCCTGTTCCTTAAATAAAGAGTCTATTTTTACAAAGTTCTTTCCGATAGCTTCCGACATTCCGTTCATATCTGTTTGTACTTCAACAACCAAAGCGGATTGTTTCGGTTGCTTCAATAGCATGATTTCTGAAATTTTTCCCATAATACATTGTTTTTAGAGGGTTGATAATTAATTATTTCTTGATGACCGGAATATAGATGTCGGTAATTAGTTCTGTTTTAAGGGTGGAGGCAGGGCGGTTCATATACATTTCAAAGCTAAAGGTGCTTTGAGGACGATATTTACTTTCCGGGAACCACTCTTCATAAATAGTCCGGTAGAATTTATGCAATAAAGAGTAGTCGCCGATATGCCTGAATACAGCATAACGACCACCGGGAACTTCCATCACTCCCGGCTGGGAATCATTTTCTTTGTTATCGATTATTACCCCGAGATAGAAGCGACATTTATCCATTGGGGTGATGGCCGGGTCGTCCATACTAAGGCTGACAAACTTATCATTCGACTTTTCTTCATTGCGCTGCCTAGCATAGTTGGTGAGCCTGTCCCATATTAATTTGTATCGGAGTTCATCCTTATACTTTTCACCCACCTCGATACAAAATACTTTCATCGGCAGAATCGACCGGATTTCAGGAGTGATAACCGCATGCTGTTCGTCATACATCGGCTTATACTTCTCCCTATATTGAGAGGTTGACACTCCAAAATGTTTTTTGAAGGCTTTTGCCAGACTGAATTTAGTCTGATAGTTTGTCTGCTCCGAAATCTGATTTAATGTAAAGTCGGTGGATACTAACAGATGTGCTATATGTTCGAGGCGCAAACGTTGTATGTAGCTTCCAATATTTTCTCCGGCAACGGTTTGAAACACTCTTCTGAAGTGATATTTGGAAAGTCCGCTTATCGTACTAAGTATATCTGCATCTAAATTATCGAATAAATGATTATTGATGTAAACGACTATATCCTGAATCTTTTGGTGATGGATATTACTGGTTTCCAACTTCTGTTTCCATCGGTTCAGTTTGGGGAGCCGTTCGTTGAGTATTCGTCTAAGTTCCTCCGGCGAATAAGCGGTATCTGCATATTCATTGTACTTATCGGTGTATTTTATCCAGATATTAATCATTTCCGACATCGGAATGTCGACGATATATTTTCCATCTTTCAGGCAGTAGTAGCAATATTCGTCACTTCGGGAACCGTCGGAGTTAGTACCCAGATATTTCTCTATATCAAAGCGGAGAGGCATCCCGCAACTTTGACAATACCTTTTATTTATATCTGATTCAATCATCGGTTGGGTTTTCGTTTGATGGATAGCAGTCGCTCCATATCATTAAATAAATAAGTGTCTTTCAATTCGAACATAAGCCACTTCCCATCGTGGAAAGTAGTCGTCTCATTGTATATCTTTTGAGTCTCATTGGAGAATACTTCTCGCAGAGATTCAAATTTGGCACGCTCATCTTTACCTAAAATGACCATGAAGCCAATCGTTTGTTCTTTGGCGTATAGGGCACACAGCGTTTTTCCGCCTTTGCGATATTTATATTCGTATATCCATTTTTTCCCTCCATGGTTCCATAGTTGTTCCATATTGTACTTTTGCTCGATAAGCTGACAAAGTGAAGTCCATATATCATAAAGTTCCTTACCTATCAAGGCTTCCAGTGTTTCGGGAGTGGGAATCTGCAAAGTTTCTTTCATGGTATTCTGTATTTACTTTTGATTATCCATATCACAAAGGTAGGCTGATTTTCTAATAGATCGTTGTCCAATATAGGCATTTTGTGTATAGCTGGTGAACAATCTGCCCGGAAATTAATTTATTTTGTAAAAGCGAAATATTGGCAGTATAACCTTTATCTTTGCATTAATTTAAAAACAAAGCCCCAATTAAAGAAAATGAAAACAATATTATTAGCAGTAGGTACGCTCTGCCTCATGGCAGGTTGCTCGTCAAAAGTGGCAAGCTCAAAAGGAATCGTTAGTGATGCAACCATGAATACGGTAACGATTGTTACTGATAAGAATGATACCCTTTCGTTCAGTACGATAGATGCAAATAAAGATGAAGTCAACGGTTTGCTTCTGAATGATACGCTGGAAGTGTTCTATACCGGAAAATATACACCGGGAATGCCGGCTTCTAAATTAGTTCAGTATCCGCAATCTCCGATTGTGGGAGGTGATCGGGATGAACATGGCTGTATCGGTTCTGCCGGATATGTATGGTGTGAAGTGCAAAAAGACTGTATCCGCTTGTTTGAGAAAGGAATCCGCACGGAATCGGTGGACGATAGCAATGCTTCTGCCTTTATTGTGTTTAGTCCTGACTCTACGCAACTGGAACTTTTCTTTTCCAATAATCAGCCCAATGAAATATTGGAGAGACGTGGCCTGCCTTCAGGAGGTTATGCATGGAACGTGGAAGATGACGATACGAAAAATGTACGGCTAATAGATGGTTTGTGGACAATCAGCCAAAGAAATAAGTTAATTTATAGCCAAAAGGCCGGAAACTGATTTTAAAAGCTCCGGCTTTCTGACGCTCTGTTTGTAGAGTAATGTTCTAGGTAATTAAATTAATAAGTGGATATCAAAGATGCTGAATATATAAACTTCCATCATAATCTTTGTATTTAGCATCTTTGTATATATCAACCAGTTTGTTACTGTAATCAAGAATGGTATCTTTGGAGATTTGTGATAAATTTGTAGCCAAAATACCACTTCCCAAAATGCCCGGATTACATAATATACTGTCTTTTCTTATTGAATTCATTGTAAGCTCTACACCTATGTAATCCTTGATACCTGCCTTTTCCAGACTGGATACAATATAGTTGTCCAAAGATGCTTTATCATCTCCGGTCATGAATCCATACCATAATAAACACTTCATGCCTAGTTGAGTAGCCTGTATCAGGACATCGAGATAGGTTACTCCTGAATCTCCTTTCTTGTCTATTTCGTAAGGATCGATATGAATGAAAGAGGATGAAGGAAGTGAAGGCAATAGCTCTATGGTACCTCTCGAAGAGTCGGCATGATGCATCTCTACAGATGCACTTAATCCGACTTGTTTGGCATAGGTACCCACATTTTCCAACGCACTCTTTTCTAAATCAAAGAATACAAACCTTTTTGCTTGCTTCTCTAATACATTCATTGCCAGGGCAGGAGAACCCAGATAATTTCCTTTTGTCATTTCCGGGTTTTCCAGTTGGTAATAAATGGAATCTTTTAGAGATTTGTCATCATCTGCTTTCTCCAGGAAATGATAGATACCATATTGCTGCTCCGGAGTTTGCGTCATGGAGTAGATGGCACATGCGGAATTGGTTTCTACATATACTTGTGGGGCTTCATTTCTAAGAACTTCACAGAGTATCAGATGTTTCAGTACATCGGGTTGTTTTGCGAAATGAGTGTAAGTTGCCATGTGGGTACATCTTAATATTTATAGAATATAAAAGAACTGCAACCGCTATCCTTTTTAGGCATTCATTAATTCATGGATTTCATGAATATGCAGGTGCAAATGACTTAGATAACCTTCTATCATGTCTTGTAGCGTAACCTTTGTTCCTTCAAAATCACACCAGTAGCTATCCAGTTTTGTCTGGTCTACAGATTTTATAACCTGAATGATATGCAGGTTAAAAAACTTCCATAGTTGAATCAGGTTGTTCCAATCTTCATTTTGGTAATCTTGTAATGCTATCCACAGATCATTATCCTGACGGTAATCGGGAAAGAAAAGCAAATCTTTACTGTATTGCAATCTGACCATGCGTTGGTGATTGTTTGATGCCGAATCAATCAAATGTCCGAGAATCTGTTTGATGGTACGATTTTGTTTATTACGTTTCAACGTGATCGTATCATTTTGTAGCCCGGTTAGTATTTTCTCTTCAGTTTCTATCACATGATAGATTCCTTCTGTTATTTTGGAAAAATCGACGTTTGACATACCATTCTTTTCCTTTAGGTGTTTATAGCAAAATTGCTAATGGTACAAATATAGATAAATGTGTCGATATTTATAAATTAAACGGAACTTTTCAATTCTAATTTTATCCCTCTTTCTTAAACCACCTGTAAAACCATTTACCGACCTTTTCGTAATGTCGGGTTTCGGTATCAGTATATAGCTTAGAGAAGAAAGACGTATCCAATGGCTCTCCCGACTGATTGGGATACAACACGATAAAGCTATTGTTGGAGAAATATTTCCCGAGCTGTCTCGGTAACTTCTCAAAAGAACTGTCATACGAAAGAGTTCCTGGTCGTGCACTGATAATAACCAATAAATGATCGTAACTTACCTGTCCTGTCAATACCAGCAGGTCATTCCAGTCTTCTAAGAGAGAGAAATCGGTAAGCGTCTGTTTATGCCTTTTCTTTATCCACGCTTGTAGGCGGATGGTAGTCTTTTCATTGGCAAAGAAGTGTACGCGGCATCCAAGAGTGCTCCCCATGCGACAAAAGTGCTCCATCCAATGAGGAAAACCGGATTCATATTCGGCTTTAGGAGGGACGGCAACGACAATCCGTTTGATTGTATGGACCGGTATCAGAAATTTAGAGATAATTATTTCACAGTTTAATCCGTTCAATAAGTGTTCGGCAAGTATTCCAAAGTATGAATCTGTGATGTTTTTCTTGCGGTGCAGGCCGGTGATAATACTCGTAATCTCATTCTCCTTGACTGAATGGATAATACCGGAAGCTATATTCAAATCATACCGGGTGACCTTTTTGAGTGGTACATTTGCTTCCGTTGCTGTCATTTCGGCTTTTTCCAGATAATGTTTGCTTCGAATTCGTAGATTATCAGAGTTATTATCGTCGTTGATAACATTTAATGCCAGGAGATTGTCTTTCAATTTGGGGTCACGTATGACTAGAGAAAGATTTACCATGTCCTCGATAGTGTCCGGGTTGGCTATGGATATTAAAATCTTCTCTGTTTCTTTCGACGATTCATTTTCAGGTTGTGAATCATCCATCGCCATTTTTCTGGCTGCCCGTTCGGTAATCAGTGAACTCACTACGCAAGTAACCAGGATAAGCAAGACTGTTCCGTTCAGTACATCATCATTCAATAAACGTTCGCCGGTGGGCAGAATAATGTTGTATCCAACTAATACAGCCGCCAATGTGGCTGCCGCCTGTGCATTACTCAAACCATACATCAGATTTCGTTCAAGAACAGACATCTTATATATCTTTTGAGTGAGCCAGCAAGCAATCCATTTGCCTGTCAGCGCCATGGTTATCATCACGGCGGCAACTTTTAAGGCATCCCCCTCTCCGAAAATAACACGTAAGTTGATTAACATTCCCACTCCGATAAGGAAATAAGGAATAAAAAGTGCATTACCAACGAACTCTAAATGATCCATCAATGGAGAGACGTGGGGGATGAGCCGGTTAAGTACCAATCCTGCGAGGAAAGCTCCCAAGATACCTTCCATACCAACAAGCTCCATCAACCCTGCTCCTAAAAAGACCATCGCAAGCACGAAAATAAATTGCATCACGTTGTCATTGTACCGGTGAAAGAACCAACGACCGATGCGCGGAAAGAAATAAATAATTAGTGCCCCTAGAAAGATTACTTTTACCACCAGCCAAATCCAAAACAACCCTCCGGTTTCTCCTTTGAACAATCCGCCTATAACAGCCAGTACCAGCAGCGTGAGTGTATCCGTAACGGCCGTTCCTCCTACGGCAATACTTACGCTACGATGGCGTGATATGCCGAAGCGGGTGACTATGGGGTAGGCCACGAGCGTATGGGAAGCATACATGCTGGCTAATAACACAGAGGTGATTACACCATATTTCAGATAAGATACATTTGCCACGAATCCAATCCCGATAGGAACGATAAAAGCCAGTAATCCCAGTACCAATGCTTTGTTTCGCGTTTCTTTGAAATCTCCCATATTCATTTCCAGACCAGCCAGGAACATGATGTAATAGAGTCCGACTTTCCCGAATAACTGAAAGCTGCTGTCTCGTGCCAGGATATTAAATCCATGTTCGCCAATAGCCAGTCCTGCCAGGATCATACCGATAATATGAGGGATGCGCAGTTTATTCAATAATATCGGAGCAAACAATATAATTAGGAGTACAAGGAGAAATATCCATGTAGGGTCGGTGATAGGGAATGTTAAATCAAGGCCAATCCAATCCATAATTTGACGAGTTCGTGATATTTGTTCCGCAAAATAACCTAAAAAAATGCTTCTAAAAAAGCATTAGTTAATAAAATTCGTCATTTATTTTTTCTCCAGATTCATGATTGCCGGAATGAAGAATGCAAGTGTTCCTGGGACATACGTTTTTAAATATACGATGATTTTATCCGTGTGTGCGTTTTGGGGTGTATAGTGATTTTATCCGGCTCTACTTTTAGCAATAATAGTAGTGCCGGATATGTCTATTTTTCGAATCCTAAATCATGTTCTTGTATTCCTCTTGTTTTTTCTTGGGTAACTTCTTTATAACTTCTTCTACCGAGTGGCTAATCAACTCCTTTATGAGTTTATCGGGAACATCTCCTTCCAAGTAAACGGTTATCCAATGTTTCTTATCCGAAAAAGGTCCCCAAAAAATGTCTTCGTATTGTTCTATGAGCTCTTCTGATTTATCAGGATTACATTTCATATCCGCCCAGAATCTTCCGTTTTTAGGACGTAATGTAGCAAAAGTGAACATTTTATCCATAACCTTGAAAACCAAAGTATGTTCATCAAACGGCATACATTCTGTTGCTCCTTTGACTGACAGGCAATATTCTCTATAATCTTCGATATTCATGACTTCTCTTTTTTGATTCATTCGTTGTACAAATATATCACTTTCTGTTTGCTTTTGAAAAACATGTTTCTATCTCAAAGTACCCGTTTCAATTTCGCCCTTATCCGGCTTAAACTTACCGGAGTTATTCCCAGATAAGAAGCAAGACACTCCAATGGTATTCTCTGTAATAGCTCCGGATTATTTTGTATCAGTTTCGTATACCGTTCGGACGCGGTGGTGAATAAGAGAGAAATAAGTCTTTCCTCTGTTTGCAGGAACTCTGATTCGGCAAACTTGCGCCCCCAGTTGGCAATATGGATATCTTCCTTGAATAATTCGTGTAAGTCTTTGCGCTTTAATAGATACAACACCGAGTTTTCCATCAGTTCCATTGACTCATACCCCTGTTGATTATTTACATAGCTTTTCAATGAGACAATGGTTGACCCTTCTTTCCCAATCCAGAACGTTACCTCTTTTCCGTCTACGGGAATGTAAGCTCTGGCAATCCCTTTCTCGATGAAAAAGATATTCGTTTCAGTCTTGCCAGCCTCCAATATATGATAACCTTTGGGATATGTGACTTTTGACAGATGTTTGACCACCTTATCTGCTGAAGCCTCCGGCATCCGATATATCCTGTTTATAATCTCGTGTATATCCATATCGCATTGAATCATTATTCTGCAAAAATACAAAAAGTTATATTAGGAAAAGAAGAATTGATGATACTCTTACACCGTCGTTTCTTATCAAATGTAAAGTGAAAGCTCCGGGCATCTTGTTAATTTTGCAGTCTAATATTAAAATAGAATGATATGAATTGGATTATATTGATTATTGCCGGACTGTTTGAGGTTAGTTTTACCTTTTGTCTAGGCAAGATTAAGGGAGCGACAGGCACCGATTTTTATTTGTGGGGAGCGGGATTTGTAATCTCTGTAATCTTAAGCATGTTCCTACTGGCAAAGGCTGCGCAAACATTGCCTATCGGCACTGCATATCCTGTTTGGACGGGGATAGGAGCGGTGGGAACCGTCTTGATCGGTATCCTGTTCTTTCATGAACCGGCAACTTTGGGTCGTTTGTTTTTTATGACGACTCTGATTATTTCAATCGTAGGGTTGAAACTGATATAATCAGACGAATAGGATTTAGTTTTAATAGATGGAAAAGTGTAATAAGGACTTTTTCAGTGTAAGTCATATATTGTTGAAAAGATTCCATCCGGTATAATATTGAGGAAGTTTGGAATTGACGAGGTCGATTATGTAATATATGCTTTCGTAATTCTGCGATTATTAGGCATTTATAAGAAGTCGTTTTGATGGGAAAAAGTTTGGTTTCTAAAATAAATGTATATATTTGCAGAATGTGGGACGCATCTCGTCCGGATTCGAAACTAAACTAAAATTCTATTTACTGTTATCTATTAAACATGAAATCCACTGATTCTGAACCTCAAGAGGGCGGTATGGAACTGGAACAGTACCGTACCAGCCTCGAACAGATGGTTGAAGAGAAATCTAAAGACTTGATCGCTATTCAGGAGAATCTCGAAGCAACCAACCGACGGCAGGCATTATTTATCAAGGTACTGCAAATTTTGCAATTGGAACCGGATATACCTACTGCTATGAATATGGCACTGGCCGAAATTGGCCGTTATACTGGTGTCGACCGTTTGGCGACATGGGAAAACCACCTCGACGGAGTTACGTATGGCTGCACCAACGAATGGTGCAACGACGGTATAGAACCCGCTATCGATTACTTGCGGAGTATGACCATTGAAGCGGGAAAACCCTGGTTCGACATGCTGGAAGAAAACCATATCATTTGTACGTCCGATATTTATTCGCTTGATCCCTTTATTACTCAAATGCTCGAAGTGCAAGGCGTAAAAGCCATTGCTGTTTTTCCCCTGTCACAATTGGGAGTACATTTCGGCTTTCTTTCGTTCAACTTTTGCTGGAACAAACAATGGGATGAAAAAGATGTGGAACTGATGAGCCAGATATCGCAAATTGTATCTACTGCTACTAAACGCTGGCAAGTTGAAACATCGCTGCAACAGTCGCAGCGAACCATGCAAAAGGTATTGGACAATATCAATGCCAATATTTTTGTGAGTGATTACGATACGTTGAAAGTGATTTTTGCCAATAAGCCTTTCAGGGAAGAAGCAGGAGAAGTTCCGGAAAATGCGGAATGTTGGAGAATGTTGAATGCAGGTCTGGAAAATGGGTGTAAACACTGCCCGAAGCCGAAGTTGCTCGATGCCAACCGTAAGTTTACAGGCGTTCATTTTTGGGAAGACTACAATCCGGTCACCAAACGTTGGTATACCATCCAGAGCATGGCAATAAAATGGCTCGACGGACGTTGGGCAATCATGGAACTGGCTACCGATATCACCACCCGCAAACAGGTGGAACTAGAGCTGATTCAAGCTAAAGAAAAAGCGGAAGAATCGGACAGGCTCAAATCAGCATTCCTTGCCAATATGAGCCATGAAATACGTACTCCTTTGAATGCCATCGTCGGTTTTTCCAGTCTGCTTGCCGAAACCGATGAGGCGGAGCTGCGTCATGTATATATGTTTTTAGTGCAGGAGAACAATGAGCTGTTGCTCAACCTTATTTCCGACATTCTGGACATCTCCAAAATCGAAGCCGGTATGATAGATCTTGTTATGGGACGGGTGGATGTACCACAACTTTGCCGGGAAGTGATTGCTACCTTCTCACACAAAAAACGTGACACTGCGGTCGAACTGCGGTTTGATGAAAATTCACCGCAGATTGTGATTGATGCTGATAAAAACCGAATCATGCAAGTACTCTCTAATTTTCTGACTAATGCCTTGAAGTTTACGACTAAAGGCTCAATCACACTTTCCTATTCATTGGAAGATGAGAGTCAGGTGCGTTTTTGTGTAACGGATACGGGCAAAGGGATTCCCGATGAACAAAAACATGAAATATTTAATCGTTTTGTAAAATTAGACTCATTTGTACAAGGTGCCGGATTGGGATTATCCATCTGTCAAAGCCTGGTCAATAGGATGGGCGGAAAGATTGGAGTCGAATCCCGTGAGGGGGAAGGGTCGTGCTTCTGGTTCACTCATCCGTATGTTCCCGGTGCTTAACCAAAAAAAAGAGATTGCATATTGAAGCAAACTACGTATATTGTTCCGCAAAGTACGGGACGAACAAAAAACAATAGTTTTCTTGAGAGAGGTGTCTGCAAACTAAAATAACCCATATTTTGTTGTCTTTATACAGTATTGAGTTTTTAGCAAATAAATATATAAATAATGATGAAGATGACAAAGAACTTATTGCTAGGGATTGCTGCCGTATGTGGCAGCACTTTTCAGGCTGTAGCTTGTACGGGAATCTCGCTGACATCCCGTGACGGCAGTTATGTGCAGGCCCGTACGATTGAATGGGCGCGCGGTGTGTTGCAAAGCGAGTATGTGATTATTCCACGTGGCCAACAGCTCACGTCATTCACTCCTACAGGTGTCAATGGACTAACGTTTACGGCAAAATATGGAGTGGTTGGTCTGGCTGTTGTACAAAAAGAATTTATTGCCGAAGGAATCAATGAGGCCGGACTTTCGGCCGGACTATTTTTCTTTCCTCATTATGGGGGATATAAAACGTATGATGCTGCACAGAACCAGCGGACACTGGCAGACCTTCAAGTGACGGAGTGGCTGTTGTCGCAGTTTTCCACTATCGACGAGGTGAAGGCAGCCCTTTCTTCTGTACGTGTTGTAGGATTGGAAAAGACAGCGGTAGTACATTGGCGTATCGGTGAACCGTCGGGGCGTCAGGTTGTGTTGGAAATTGTAGGTGGTGTGCCGCATTTTTATGAGAATGAAGTAGGAGTATTGACGAATGCCCCCGGTTTTGAATGGCAACTTACAAATTTGAACAATTACGTCAATCTTCATCCGGGTGACGCTTCCGTGCAAAAATTGAGCGGTATTACGTTGCAACCTACTGGTGGCAACTCCGGTTTTCTCGGCATTCCGGGTGATGCCACGCCTCCTTCGCGGTTTGTGCGTGCGGCCTTTTACCGGGGGACAGCTCCGCAACGTGCCACAGGCTTTGATACCGTGCAGCAATGTTTCCACTTGCTTAATAATTTTGATATTCCTATTGGTATAGAACATTCACAGGGTGATATTCCGGATATTCCCAGTGCTACGCAATGGACCTCAGCTATCGACCTCACGAACCGGAAGGTTTATTATAAAACAGCTTATAACAATTCGATACGTTGCATTGACTTAAAAGCTATTGATTTCTCAAAGGTAAAATATCAATCACAACCGTTGGATAAGATACAGGAGCAGCCGGTTGAAATGGTTAAGATTCCCCGGTAAAATATGGAACGGTATGGAGGTGCTCTTGTATAATAGTTGCTCGCATTAAGAATGCTCTCAAATAAATGTTGGTGACGTTTTACCCTCACACCCTCACCCTTTGTGCTCAATCCATTTATTCATCGGGGTTACAGGCGTGAGGGTAAAGGTGAGAGTAGGTGAGGGTAACTTTTTACTCTCACTCTGTCTCGTCCTGATTTGAGTTGACCAATCTTATTCCGTTTTTACACTAACTTCTTTATTATTACCATAATATCCACTTCCCGGCACATAAATCGGCTGCATGGCTCCACCCATATTTTTCAATTTACCCTCGTCGCGCAGACGTCGGATATGTCGCATGGCTGTACTTCTTGCCATTCCGCAAAGATATTGGAAGTCGTGTCTCCGCATAAATGGATGAGTACGGAAGTACTTAGTCAGTTGCAGGTCAATTTCCTCGTTCGTCAGTTGGGTGAAATCCAGTCCACCTTTGAGGTTTTTCACTTTAAGAACGCCGAATTCGTTTTTCAATGTCTGGTCGGCACGAAACTGAATGGCCTTTAGCTTCACTTTGGTCACTTTCCGTTTTGTGTCTACCGTTACAGGTTCCGTGGTCGTCAGGCAGGGATGGAAATAACCGATGCCGTCCAGATGAACTTGGCGTCCTTCCGCCAATTCCTGTCCCATGATGTGTGAAAGCGCATCAAGTACGGCTGTGACGTCTGTTTCTGTCAGTGAACAACGTTCTTGAATACGTCGGCGCAGTACGTCGGTCCCTGTGGAACCGTTGTATTTGATGCGCGGATGCAGGGTGTTTCCGTTTTCTCCCTGCTGTTTGTTTGAAGGCTTCGGGTCTTCATACCAATCGAATAATATTGCCATAGCTCTATATTTGTTTTAAATGAACTCTTCTTGTTATGTATTCTCTTAGATAGTAATACATTAATGCTTAATGTTTCTTTTGTTAAACTCTAATGATTTGCAAGGGCTCACCCATGTGAATAAGGCTGTTTACGTCTGTAGACGTTTTTATTTACAATTGATAGCCTGTTTGTTCACACGGGTGAGCCCTTGACAACTACTAAGCAAAGATACATAAATAATAAGGCAAATGCAAATAATATGCAGGTATTTATCGGATAAAATGCTTGTTTACCGGAAGATAAAAGCGTATCTTTACAGGAATTAAATAGGTAGATGTAATTGTAGAAAAAATAGACAAAAATAGGATGAAAATTACTTTAATCAGACAAGACAACGGGAGCGGAAAAGAGACTCTTAGCGTTTGTGAGGCAGGCACATTATTCGACAAAATGAAAACGGAAACAAAGGCGGGGCATATCACGGCTTTGCGGGGAATCATACCATTGCTGGAAGGTACGCATGCCCGATACGAACATATTGATAAATTGCCATACATCTATTCTGCTGTGGAATATACCCGTACCAAAGAGGGCGAACGGAAGATGAAGCAGTATAACGGATTGGTACAGTTGGAAGTGAGTAGGCTGGCGAGCGGCTCGGAAGTGGAATTTGTGAAGCGACAAGCGGCGCTTTTGCCACAGACTTTTGCTACTTTTGGTGGTTCGAGCGGGCGTAGTGTGAAGATATGGGTGCGCTTCGCTTTGCCGGATGACGGAGGATTGCCGACCAAGGAAGCGGAGGCGGAATTATTTCATGTTCATGCTTATTGGCTGGCTGTGAAATGTTATCAGCCGATGTTGCCTTTCGATATTGACTTGAAAGAACCGGTTTTGGCACAGAGATGCCGTATGACGCTGGACGAATCTCCTTATTATAATCCGGATGCGGTGCCGTTCTGCTTGGAACAACCGCTTATGATGCCGGGAGAAGAGACTTTCCGTCAGCGGAAACTGGGAGAGAAAAATCCGTTATTACGGTTGCAGCCGGGATATGAGTCGGCGCAAACATTCACGAAGATTTATGAAGCGGCCTTGAACAGGGCACTTCAGGAAATGGAGGATTGGAAACGTGGGGACGACTTGCAGCCTTTATTGGTTCGCCTTGCCGAGCATTGTTTCAAAGCGGGGCTTCCCGAAGAGGAAGCGATACGGCAGACGATGATTCATTATTATCGCGAAGAAGAAGAGCAGGTGATCCGTTCGATATTGCATAATCTTTATCAGGAATGTAAGGGATTCGGCAAGAAAAGCAGTATCAGTAAAGAGCAGGAGACGGCTTTTCTGTTGGAAGAGTTTATGAAACGTCGGTATGAATTCCGTTACAATACGGTGCAGGACGATTTGGAATATCGGCAGCGCGATTCTGTTCACTTTTGCTTTAAGCCGGTGGATAAACGGGTGCGCAACAGTATTGCGATCAATGCTTTGAAGGAAGGCATCAGTGCGTGGGACCGTGATGTGGATCGTTTTCTGAATTCGGAATGTGTTCCTTTGTATAATCCTGTGGAGGAATATCTTTATGAGACAGGTCGCTGGGACGGGAAGGATCGTATCCGTGCATTGGCTGGTCTGGTGCCTTGTGATAATCCGCATTGGCAGGAATTATTTTACCGCTGGTTTCTTAGTATGGTGGCGCATTGGAGGGGAGTTGATCGGCAACATGGTAATAATACTTCGCCTTTATTGGTCGGTTCGCAGGGGTATCGCAAGTCAACATTCTGTCGTATTATTCTGCCGCCGGAGTTGCGTTTCGGCTATACGGACAGTATTGATTTTAAAAGTAAACAGGAGGCGGAACGCTATTTGGGACGTTTTTTTCTGATAAATATTGATGAGTTCGATCAGATTAATGTCAGTCAGCAGGGGTTCTTGAAGCATTTGTTGCAGAAGCCTGTGGCGAATCTGCGCAAACCATACGGTAATACGATTCGGGAAATGAGGCGTTATGCTTCTTTTATCGGTACCAGCAATCAGAAAGATTTGCTTACCGATCCTAGCGGTAGCCGCCGTTTTATTTGCATTGAGGTGACGGCTCCTATTAATACGAATGTTACGATTAATTACAAGCAGCTTTATGCTCAAGCGATGGAGGCTATTTATAAAGGTGAACGTTATTGGCTGAATGATGAGGATGAAAACATATTAAAACAGACTAACCGTGAGTTTGAACAGGCGAGTCCGCTGGAACAGCTGTTCCACTGCTATCTTAATCCCGTAGAAGAGGAAATGGAAGGCGAATGGCTGACTGCCATGCAGATTTTGAGTTATTTACAGACGAAAACACGGGATAAACTGGCTATTAATAAGGTAGGACAGTTTGGGCGTGCACTTCAAAAACTGAATATTCCTTGTCGTAAGTCTCGTAAAGGGACGCTTTATCATTTGATGAAAGTGAAGTAATTGATAAAGGTGGTGTGAAAGGGGGCTTTGTCAACCCAATCAGGACGAGACAGGGTGAGGGCAAAAAGTTACCCTCACCTACCCTCACTCTTACCCTCATCACTGAAAGGATGATGAATAGGGGGATGCAGGGAAAGTGTGAGGGTGTGAGAGTAAATCATGTATAAAAAATAATTGGATATTGAATCGGATGGTAAAGAATTGTGTGGCGGTCGGCAGTCCTTGCCGGGTGATAAAGTATATTGAGAACGATTGATTGTATGGAGGAGTGGGAGGGGGATTGTCTTTTCTACGTAAAAACAGCAATTTTCGGGTCGTTTATCAGTGATGCGTGTAGTAATTTTGCGGCATTGGAAATGAGAGTGCGAGTGTAAAAACGAAAATATTATTAGCTGTTATTTCAACTGTAAATATAATAAACGTATCTTTGGAAGTATGGAAGATAAAACGAATGTGATTAAGATACAGCGTTATCATTCTCCTTGTGGTGATTTGATGCTTGGCTCGCTGGAGGATAAGCTTTGTCTTTGTGACTGGGCGGCTGAAAGTCATAGGGATATCGTAGACAGGAGATTGCGGAAAGTGCTGAAAGCTGGTTATGAGAAAAGTACATCAGATGTGATACTGGAGGCGATGAGCCAGTTAGATGAATATTTCAATGGCGAGCGGACTGTGTTTGAGGTGCCTTTGCTTTTTGTTGGTACGGAGTTTCAGAAGAGTGTATGGTATAAGTTGTTGGAGATTCCATACGGTTCGACTGTGTCATACGGTGAGCTGGCAAAACAACTCGATTTGCCGAAAGCTGTCCGTGCTGTTGCTGCCGCTAATGGGGCGAACGCTATTTCTATTTTTGCTCCGTGCCATCGTGTCATCGGTAGTAACCGCACGCTTGTTGGGTATGGAGGCGGATTGCCTGCCAAAAAGCGGTTGCTGGATTTGGAATTAAATGGCAAACCTCTGTTATGAATGAGCAAAAAACGCTTGACTATGCACGTATTGCGCAGGCAATCGGGTATATAAGGGAGAATTTTAAAAGGCAACCTGGATTGGATGAGATTGCCGGGGAGGTGGCGTTGAGTACAGCGCATTTCCAACGTATGTTTACGGAGTGGGCGGGAATTAGCCCTAAGAAGTTCTTGCAATATACTAGTATTGAATATGCCAAGAGAATCTTGAATGAAACTCATGCGTCTTTATTCGATGCGGCACAGGAAACAGGGCTTTCCGGTACGGGCAGATTGTATGACTTGTTTGTAAATATAGAAGGGATGACGCCGGGCGAATATAAAAACGGAGGTGAAAGTCTTTCTATCAATTATAGTTTTGCCAAAAGTCCTTTCGGTGAAATCTTCATTGCGTCTACCGATAAAGGTATTTGTTGTATGGAGTTTGCAGACGATCATGACGCGGCTTTTAACTCTTTACGGAAGAAGTTTCCTAATGCAAAGTTTACCTCGATTGTGGATGAAGTGCAGCAAAATGCTTTATTTATCTTCACGCAGGACTGGAGTAAACTCAAAGAAATAAAATTGCATCTGAAAGGTACTGACTTTCAACTAAAGGTATGGGAAACCTTACGGAAAATTCCTGTCGGTGGCTTGACTACTTACGGAGATATAGCCGTAGGAATCAATAATCCGAGAGCTTGCCGGGCTGTTGGAACGGCTGTCGGTGAGAATCCCGTAGCTTTCCTTATTCCGTGTCATCGGGTCATTCGTGCTTCCGGTGAGTTGGGAAATTACCATTGGGGAGAGATTCGCAAGACTGCAATGATTGGTTGGGAGGCTGCAAAAGGTGAGGTAAAGAGGGGATTATAGGGAAGAATGAAGGTGATTTTAGCTCATGTTTTTTTTAGGGCAATGCTGTTTCTTATATTATTAATATATAACTAATTTGATTATGAAATTATTGGTATTCCTTGCTAAAGGGTTTGAAACGATTGAGTTTAGTGCTTTTATAGATGTTATGGGATGGGCAAAGACGGATTTTGATTGTAAAATAGATGTTGTGACCTGTGGTTTGAATCAAAAAGTGATTAGTTCTTTCAATGTTCCTGTTTTGGTGGATAAAGTCATGGATGAAGTGTCTGCAGATGGATATGACGCGCTTGCGATACCCGGCGGATTTGAAGAATTCGGATTCTATGAGGAGGCATATAATGAACAACTTCTGGAATTGATACGACTGTTTGACTCACAAAAGAAATGGATCGCAACAGTCTGCGTGGGAGCTTTGCCTGTTGGGAAAAGTGGAGTGTTGAACGGTCGGAAAGCAACAACTTATCATCTTAGAGGTGCTCATAAACAGAAAGTGCTTCAGGGATTTGGAGCAACTATCGTAAATTCTCCCATCGTGGTGGATGATAATATCATAACTTCTTATTGTCCTCAAACATCATACGGGGTTGCATTGCTTTTATTAGAGAAGTTGACCTCTCATAAAGAAATGGTTTTAGTGAAAGATGCTATGGGATTTTAATAAGTTGCATTTAAGCACTGCACTCGGTTTTGAGTTCGCTATGGATGATGCTTCTCACTGCTTTTTCATGTTTGAATAAATAATAATAAGTGCTTGCGGTAAGAAAAGCCAGAAACCGGATATTGGTTCGACTATGCAACCGATTATGGTGAACAGTAGAATGAAGTAACCTAAAAATAAAGGTGCCGGTTTTTGTTCTTTTCTGATATAGTATTGAAGTGTCTCTCCCCAAAGAATAAGTATTATTCCGCAGATTAGGAACCAGAAAGCAAAGCCCAGGTTATGATTTTCTCCAATAGAGTCTATTAATCCATTGTTAAGCATTTCCGTAAAAGCTTCTTTTCCAAGAAATAACGCATAAATGGTATGAATGACTCCTGTTGCTGTTAAAAGTGTTCCACTATATTTCCAAAGTTTCATGTTCTTGCCTTTTTAGTATTTTATTGGGATGTACACTTCTACAGAATTTGAAATTTAATCCGTTTTAACATATCATCCGGTTCTTAATAAGTTGCTCGATAACGCAAATATAAGTAATCATGTACGATTCCCAACGTATGATTTCGACATTTGTGTTTGTTTTAGATTCTTTATACTTGCTCATTCGTTTTCTTGTTGTGATATCTGTGGACATGAGTTGCTTTATAAATATCCTTTAGTTCTTCTTTATTGTATTGAAAATTATATCTTTGTATTTCAGATAGTTGGATTTATGGAGTTTATAAAAGAGGCTGGCGTTTCACCACAAAAAAGTATGGATATTAAGAATGATAAGATCACAATAAAGCCTTTGCGTGATAAAGATGTAGGCATTTTCAGTAAATGGTTGGCTAAAGAATATATTTATAAATGGTTCTGCCCTGACGGAGAAGAACATAAAATGGCTTGGTTGGATGAGGTAAATAATAGAAATACCCAATATCATTATATGAAACATTTCATTGTTTATTATAATGATAAAGCCATTGGCTTTTGTTTATACTTGGATTGTTATTTTGAAAAAGAATATATACCGGAACATTACGGAAAAACTGTCGATGAGAAAGAGACAGTCTTTGAAATAGGTTATCTCATAGGCGAAGAGGAATATTTGGGTAAGGGCATCGGGAAGATTATTGTAAAGAAGCTGATCGGGGAAATTGCCGAAATAGGAGGGAAAGAGATATTGGCTGACCCTGATGAGGCTAATGTTTTATCCATAAGAACATTGTTAAGTAATGGATTCGTAAAAGTAAAAGATTGCGATTATAGGTATTGTCTTAAATAGATAAGAAAACTTCTTTTGAAAGAAGTTTTCTTATACGGCCATTCTATTTATTATTTGAATACAAAGTTGCTCAATAGATAACTCAAGAAGTTACCATAAATGATTATCTTTTATCTGACTTGTAAACTCATTTATGGCATCATATCTCAGCTTCGAAACAGAAGAGTTTACTTTCGCTATTTTCTTCGTTAAAAACCTTTCGATGAAATTCATTTTGTCAAACTGAAACTCACCACCTAAAATGGCTTTGGGAATCGATAATCTCTGTAAGAACTCCGGGAAAGCCTTGTTCATTTCTTCCGCTTCTTGTTCTTCGTTCATACAACAGATGAACAACCCTATTACTTTTTGCTCTAATAACGGTTGGTTATTGTGACAGAATTGAGTAACTTTTCGGTTTGGAGAGCCCGCATAAATAGCTGTTCCAAGAATTATTCGATCGTAAGTTCGGATATCAGGTCTCGGACACTCCTTTAATGAGATGTAGTCAACTTTATTAGTCAACTTTTCTCCGATAAGGTGTGTTACTCGCTCGGTAGTTCCATGTTTTGAATAATATATGATAGCTGTTTTCATTTTCAACAGGCATAAGCGGTTTAAAATAGCCGTTAATAAGTGGCATGGTTATCCTCTGTAAAGGTAGAGACTTTATTCTGACTAGCAAACAGTTTTCGATATAATTAATCTATATCTTGTTTTTCTCATATTTGAAAAGTATGTTCCCCATCTCAAAACGAGATAGGGAGCATTTCTTAATATATAATTAATGTACAGGTGCCAAGATTGATTCCATAATACCTGTACATATTGAAATTCCTACTTAATATCCCGGATTTTGATACTCGCTGCCATTGGTGATTGTTGCAGTAAATGTAGTTGAAATGGGACGTAATGCATAATTCGGGTGAAAGAATTGTGCTAAGTCCGGATGAGTATTCTCCAGATACTCCGAGTTCTTAAACATTCCTGTCCGTTTCAAGTCGTAGAAGCGGCAATATTCTCCGCAAAGTTCACGGCCTCTTTCGTCTAAGATATCTCGTACTGTAATACTCCCTGTAAGCGGATTTGCTCCGGCACGTTCACGAACCTTGTTGATATAACCGGCTGCATTCGCACCACCATTCAGGTAAATATCAGCTTCTGCCGCAATCAAATAAACTTCTGCCATGCGCATGATAAACGTTGCATTCAGATTACCGTTTCTCTGTTTGGAAGCATTGGCTACATAATAATTGCTGCTGTTATGCTTATTCAGTGATGGATAATAGTAGCGGAATTGGTTCTCATTTGTGCCGTCATTTTTGTAATTGCCAGTGACGTTTGTATAAGCATAATTCATGTTCACATTATTATTGTCATCACTATATACATGATGATAATCAATTAGCAAATAATCAGAAATGTGTTCTTTTTGTTTCTCTGTCGCATAATCGATGTCCTGCGGCATGATGAATTTAATGGCTAAATCACCTTTATTCAGAGCTTTGCCAATGACGGTTTCTTCCTTGTCATACATGTGGACGGCACTTTCATCCCACGTGTAATTCTTGTTCGCGTTCCACTCTGTAGTGAACGATTCATGAAATCTGGGGTCCAATGTTCCGTCTTTCTGTACATATAAACTCAATAAATGCTGTGTGGGCATAAAGATACCGGTAATTGAGCCTTCCCAAGTAAGACGTGTTTCCTGATTATCTTCACGAGCACCGAACTTATTGATATTGCATAAGAAATACTCATCGTTGCGATTTAGCTTGTAATTTCCGTTGCTTGATCCGTGACCGTCTGCTCCTGCATACCAGCGATGTTTCCAGAGAGCTTCCTTGTTTTCCCAGTTATTGCTCTCTTTAAACACTTCGCTATACGATGGATACATATACGTATTGTATTTCCCACCGCCGGTTTCGCAATCGGTAATCAATTTCTTGGCTGTATCCAGAGCTTCCTGCAAATATTCGGTGCTTCCATATTCGTACGTCTGCAAGCAGGCTTTAGCCAGAAAACCGAGAGCGGCTTTCTTTGTCGGGGTGGTAGTAGTTGCATGTGTACCTGTTGGTAACCATTCGGATGCGAATCTTAAATCGGGCAGGATTACTTCCTGATAGATAGTCATCGGATCGGTACGGGTGGGGGAGTAAGTCAGTGTTTCCGCTGTTATCGGTTCTGTGAGCATCGTCACTGCTCCGAATTGTTCCACTGCATTGAAATAATAGACAGCTCTAAGAAAACGGGCTTCCGCAATCTTGGCATTCCGCTCCTCTTCCGTGGTGTAGGGAGGTTTGTCTCCTAATGCGATAGCTTCGTTACAGGCTCCCACACCGTCGTATGTCCCGTTCCACCAATTATTGGTGTAAGTCGTATTGGGTGATGTTCCTGCGAAAAACCAGAACCACTGTGTGTAACTTGTTGATTCGTTGGCTTTATACGTCCAAAGATCGGTGTCGCCTTCAGTCAGTGACATCCAGTCCGCAGAACCGTAGTAAAACCTTTCCATAGCAAAATAACACTGGTTAATCAGGGTTTCATATCCATCTATGGAAGTAGCCAAAGCCTCTTTGGTAAATGCGCCCGGGTTGTATTCCTCCAAGGTGCAGGAATGTAGAGATAAGGCCGAGAACAGCACACTGCAAAATATGAATTTTATATATATCCTTTTCATGATTATAATCTTTTGTTAGAATGTCAAATTAACGCCAAAAACAAATTGCCGGTAGGTAGGAAATGCATCCGAACCGTTGGTTTCGGGATCAGTATCTTTCAACTGCTTATCTTTTACAAAGATGAACGGATTGTAGGCTGTGGCATAAATACGGCATTTCTCCATTAAAACTTTGCGGGAAATATTGACGGGTAGTGTATATCCCAGCGTGATATTCTTAATCTTAATGAAGGAGCCGTCGCGCACTCTTAATGAAGGATATACGGTTTTTTGTTCGTCTCCCGTTCCGGGACGGGGGAAATAGGCTCCTTGATTATCCTCTGTCCAGTAGTCTACGCCTGCCAGTTGATTCTTGGTTACGCTCTGTTCGGCGGTATAATAACCGAGCAGGTCACTGTTGATTGTCTGTCCGTAACGTGCCATGGCAAAGACGGATAAATCAAAATTCTTGTAGGTGAAGGAATTGCTGAATCCGATGATCCAGTCCGGATTGGAATGTCCTAGAATTTGCCGGTCTTCCGTACTGTATTTATGCACACCTCCATCACCTTTCTGGTCTAAGGTTTCTATCTTGATGAAGCCGGGTTTTACGCCGTAGGCATCCAATGTTTCCTGCGGAGTATCGGTTCCCCAAATTCCGGCATATTTATATCCGTAAATAGCTTTAATCGGTTCACCGACAAACAGATTTTCGGCGATCAGATCACCGTCAGGCAGATCGTCTATTTGTTCCTTGTTCCAGGTGACGGATAAAGTGGTGTTCCATGTGAAATTTTTATGCCGTATGTTGTGCGAAGTGATCGTTGCTTCCACACCTTGGTTACTGGTCTGGGCGATGTTCTGCCAGATAGCCAGAGGCGATCCCCATCCGGTCAGACCGCTGGTGATGGGCAATGTACGTTTGAATAATAATCCTTTGGTGGTTGTCTTGAACCATTCTACCGATCCGTCGATGCGACCGTTCAGGATGCCGAAATCCAACCCCACATTCCAGTTGTATGATTTCTCCCATCCGAGGTCGGAACTACCGTAATTATCAGCGTATTGCGTGAAAGGAACGATCTTCCCATTAATGGAAATTCCCGAAGCAGTATATACGTATGCTTGTGTTGTGGTGCTGTATGCGGTGGTTCCTCCCGAGTTACCCGTGATGCCGTAGCTCACTCTCAATGTCAGGTTGTCCAGCCAACTACGTGTCTTTTCCATAAATGCTTCGTCCGATATTCTCCACGCCAGTGCGCCTGCGGGGAAAGCATCCCATTTATGTCCGGTGGAGAATTGTGAAACACCGTCCCAACGGGTCGAGAAGTTAAATAGGTATTTACCCTTGTATGAATAGTTCAGACGGAAGGCAAAAGACATTTTCTGCGTCTGTGCGAAGTCGGATTCTACATGTTGGGAAGTGCCCGATGTCAGTCGCCAGAAAGACCATTGATCTACCATTTGACCGCTGGCGGCAGCCATGCTACTTTCCGACTGGTTCTTATTCCAGGAAGTAATCAGTGAACCTCCCAGATTATGGTCTTTGGCGATGGTTGTGTTGTATGCGAGAATATTCTCCCAAGTGTAATTCCAGGCATTGTTGTTGGTGATGGAAGCATGCGGTGAACCTGCATAAGACGGACGGTTGGCATTGCACTTCTCTCCCCAGTATTGCCCGCGGCGTGAGTGATTCAACGTACCATTGACACGACTGGTAAAAGTCAGGTCTTTGACAGGAGTTAGTTCGACATAGCCGCTCATATTCAGGTAGGTAGAACGTGTGTTGTCTACATACTGGTTCTCTATAAAATCACTCATCGGGGAATATTGTCCTGTGATGTATTCGTGATTGATCTCCCCTTTTTCGGTATAAGCATCACCCAACGGGATGGCGGAGAGAGATTTGGTGAATGTGTTTTTTACGCCGGAGTTCAAGTCCCGGTAGACTAAATTGGAGGTAAAGCCCACCTTTGCCCATGAAAATATCTGCTGATCCAGATTGAGGCGTAACGAATATCTGTTCAGATTTTCGTTATTAAGTAAACCTTCCTCCCGGTTGTAGGAAGTCGAAGCAAATAATTTTGTCTTTTCAGTGCCACTGCTGACCGAAAGACTGTATTTCTGTGTGGTAGCCGTGTTGCCCGACACTTCATCTATCCAGTCTATCCATTTGCCGTCGTTGTATGCATCTATAAAATCCTGTTTCCCCAGTAGGGCGGACATATCGGTAGGATAGTCACCATTTTTATATTTATAGGCTTCTTGCTGGTAGGTGACCCATTCATCCCGCGTCATCCCATGTCTGTAGTTGGGTGAACCGCTGAATCCGTAATAAGCATCGAAGTTTACGGTCGCTTTTCCCTCTTTTCCTCTTTTGGTGGTGATGATTACAACGCCGTTTGCTCCTGCGGAACCATAAATGGCGGTGGAAGAAGCATCTTTCAACACATCTACACTCTCGATGTCCGACGGGCTGACCTGGCTATAACTGCCGGGGATTCCATCGATAATAAACAACGGTTCGTTGCTGCCATAAATAGATCGTGAACCACGTAACAGGATAGTGACATCACCTCCTACCTGTCCCGAAGTCTTGGTGATATCCATTCCGGGTATCTTGCCTTGAAGGGCTTCCATCACATTATTGGTAGGAGCGGCCAGTACTTCTGCACTTTTGACGGAGGTTACCGCCCCCGTCAAATCCCGTTTTTTGACCGATCCGTATCCTACCACCACTACTTCATCAATCAGTCTGGCATCTTCCGTCAGTATGATTTCCAGCTTGTTCTTGTTGCGTGTATTGACTTCCTGCTCCGTGTATCCCATATAAGATACCTTTAATACTGCATTGGGCGCTACGCGCAGTGTGAACAGTCCGTCTACATTCGTAATCGTCCCGTTGCTGGTACCTTTTTCAACGATATTCGCTCCGATAATCGTCTCTCCTTGAGAGTTTTTCACTATACCCGAGATCGTTCTACTCTGTTGGCAATAAGCCCGTGTTGATCCAAGTATCGATAATGAACCTATTAATAGGAATAATAGGTAAAAATTCATTCTATAAACAGTCTTTAGGGGATTATTCTCCCCTATGTTTGTTTTATCAGAAAATGATTTCATGCTTTTTGTTTAATTGTATGTTTACTAATTTGTTTTTGGATAGCTAAATTTCAGGATGATTTAAAGCTATGTTTCGATTGTAATGACTTTACTTACCCCATAGGCTATTAGATTTTATTGGTTAAATGATGATTGTTCAGAATGTCAATGCCAATTGAACATTATTCTGTTACTGTTTTGAATGTGGCGCCACGATTCATGTCAGTAAAAAAACTGACAGGGCAAAATTATGCATATAGAACTGGGGATTGAAAAAAATAAAGTTGACTTTTATCAGGACAGAGTTGTTTCTTACTACCTGTTGTATATTTGATTTTATAAGGTAATATTGTTGTTGATTAAACCTTTACCCGTCGTAAACTTTACGGTAGTAAAGTTTTAGAAGTAGATAAAATGATAAAGACTGGGATAAAATAGATCTAATTAGGTTATATTTAAAAGAGAAACAGATAGAAAGCTGTCTTTTTCAAAGGGCGATATGTAGTTGCGAATTTTATTTTCATTATCTTTGTCTCAATGTATTTACTAAAGCAACAATGATATGGATATTAAAGTAAAAGACAAGGTGAATCAAAGGCATGTCGGTCGCAATCTGCAAAGAATCCGTGTGTATCTGGGTATGAAACAGGAAGCGTTGGCTTCTGATCTGGGTGTTAGTCAGCAGGAGATCTCGAAAATAGAGAAACAAGATGAAATAGAAGACGGACTGTTGACAAAAATAGCTGAAGTCTTGGGAATATCTACTGATGTCATCAAGGATTTTGATGTTGAAAAAGCCATTTGTAATATTAATAATTATAAAGATGCTACCATTTCTCCGGGAGCAATTGCTACTGTTTATGCTCATAACCAACAGATTAATCCTATTGAAAAGGTGGTTGAACTGTATGAACGCTTGTTGAAAAGTGAACAAGAGAAAATAGAGATTCTAAGAGAGTGCATAAAGCAGGGAAAATAATCAACAGACTGGAATATGGAAACGGAAAAGTACACAAATACAATTCATCTGGGAAGAAAAATTGAACGGGTGCGTCGGCTTCGGGGAATGACTCAAGCGGAACTCGGTGATTTGTTAGGTATAACGAAACAGGCTGTTTCGAAAATAGAACAAACAGAGAAGTTTGACGATGAACGATTAGGCGAGATTGCTTCAGCATTAGGCGTTACTGTAGATGGCCTGAAGAATTTTAATGAAGAGACAATCTTGTATAATACGAATAACTTCTACGAGAATTGCGGTGTTAAAAGTGCTGTCAGTAATACAGGTAATAATCAGACCTTTAATAGTTTCCCTGTTGAACAGGTAATTGAGATTTTCGAAAAGCTGTTGGATAAACAAAAGGAACAATTTGAAACTTTAAAAAAAGAGAAGAAATAAATATCTCCAAGATATTGAATTTTATCAGTAGTAGTTATATTCCTGATACAATGATAGCTGAATTGATTTCCTCAAAAAACAAGGAAATAGATTGGTTGAAAGAAGAAATAAAGTTTTTAAGAGGGGAAAATGAAAAACTGTTGCTGATTGTGGGTGAAAAGATATGAGATGATGTTATCATAATTATGTGATACACTTCTGTCTGTTGTTTATATGGGTAGTTATCACCTTTATGTTGTAAGCATAACTAAGATCTGATTGAGACTTTATAAATAATATTTTTTACTGTAAATGTTGAGGTATCCAAACTCTTTTTAATTCAAGGAGTTTGGATGCTATTTTTAAGTTTACTGCATTATGGTGTAGTATTCATAATACAAAAGCAAATATTTCGGGTGACAAGATGATATCTTTTATCTTTTTCTTTGAAAAAAAATATCACAAACTTTTATTTGAAGACTAATTTAGTTATTCTGCGTTCTTATTACTTTTTGTATCATTAGTATGATCCATACAGATATAACAAAGGGAGCGGTTAAGGTAGTGATACCCAAACTCATTCCTAGAATCTGTAATACGGTGGACAGTAAGACAGAGCATCCTGCCCATACGCCACTTTTCCAGCCCGTTCCTCCTAAAGCTATTGCACATAATACCCCATTATAGCCCATTAATCCGGCATTTAAGTCTGTAGCATCCACTTCAAGTAAAATGGCTAGGGGAATAGGAAGAAGTGCTCCCAAGATAGTATAGAGACTTGCCTTTCGAGAATTAATCAAAATGCCTATAAGGAAACATAATCCGGATAGAATTGTATTTCCCTGAAACATGACTTGCCCTATACCTAAGCAGAAGGCTTGGAAATAATTAATATTCTGTGTGGTATCAATAACCGTATAGGAAACTGATAGTAAATCTGGTATAAGCCAGCTGCAAACTCCCAACATTCCCCATACAGCAAGAATGAAAGGAGCAGTAAAGCCAGGAATTAAACGTTGCTGATTAAAAAAATAGGCAATCCATGTGGAAAGGGCCGAAGCGATAATCAACATGATTAAACTTCCTACCGATAATTGTAGAAATACGCCAACTGCTATACCTACTAAAGTTCCATTAAATCCGTATAATCCATTTTTAATATCATCATACTTATATCCCGAAAAATGGGCTGTCAGTGTACTTATTATATTACCGCAGACTGCTAGTATTCCCATTTGCCATGAGTTTAGAAATATTCCAATTAGCATGAATAATCCGGATAACGCATTATTCTGAAACATCACTTGTCCTATTCCACGTCCCAGAATAAGTAATAAATTGTGTATAAAGACCATTTGTATAAAAGATTGACTGATAAAATGATGACAAAAGTACAACCTTCTATTGAAAATAGCAATATCAAGAGATGGAGAATTAGAAAAGTGTAAAGAGATGTGGAATTATCATGTACGGTCAATTCACTAATTATTGTGCTAAGCATAATATTCATGACTATGTTAATGATTTACTTATAGGGGATGAATCTCGTTTTGATTGGACAGGAATAGATTTAATAGTTCCTTATTGGCCTTACTGTTAATTGAAAGTTCTCTGTTTTTTTGGAAAACATCCAAAGAACTGGAACATTCACCGCAGATATCTACTCCGATAATTTCTTCTTTTTTTAGAATGATGGAGAGGAGTTTCTCCAATTCGGTCAGTGATAGGGAACCCTGATCCCAATTGGTTACTGCTGATTTTATGTCCAATACATCTTTGTCCACTGATATATAGACAGGCTCATTCAGATGTTCATGAGAGAATCTGTTCCATCCTTCTTCGTGAGAAAGTTCTGTTTCGCTATAAAACTTTAATTTTTCTCCATAATTGGGATGCAGTGCTTTGATCAACTTTTCAGCAGCACCGACGATACATACTTTTTGAAGATAAGGATTTGTATCCAATACTTTTTTCACCCAACATCCGCATGACATTAGATTGTCAAATAAGGAAGGTTGCATATCTGGATGATGATCAAAGACAACTAGTGAGAATGGGGTCTTTATTTTATCCGTCCAAAATTTACTGATATAATGATAGTTACCGGAATCAATGAAATGTATTCCTTCAGGTAAGTAGGGGGCCATTCTTTGTCTAATGACTTTGGCTGCTTCTGCATCACAGTAGCAGTTGGTTCCGTTTAGGTCGGTACAATCTATCCACTGGAAATGGATGTCGTTTATAAATCTTTCCTGCTCATAGACATGAGTGAAATTCATAAGAATAATGTTCGGTTTCATTGTTCTTTATCTTTTATTGAATAACCTTTGAAACTTGTCATGTATAAAAGCGGAGTGTGTCAAAACGCAGATTAACGCAAATTATCGCAGATTATTTCAATTATATTTATATATTAATCAACGATTTATGAAATTATTTCTGCGATAATTTGCGTTTTATTATTCATTATGACACACCTCCCTTTTTTTTAAAACCATCGGACGTAACAAAAATCTTGTCTATGTGGTAATAGATTATTTTTGGGATACATGCGGAAAGCCTGTTTGAAACTTCCGGCATTAAAAATTTGAGATGTCCCCTTGAAGGTATATAGATTCCCGTCTTTGGAAACTAGTGGAAGAGGTATGACTTCATAGATATGATCTTGACCACTTTCATGCTGAATAATGACCAATTCAATTCCAATTGCATCATCCAGACCTTTCTCATCGACAACAACTGTTACTTCATATTCCTTTCCGGCTTCGATTGTCGCATCCAACCCGTTTCCGGCTTTTATGGATTTGATTTCAATGGAATCCCACCTGTTTCGGACAGCGGTTTTCCAGTCAGATATCATTTTGGCTTTTGCATTATTGTCAGCAGAGAGAATGTGGAAATGCTCCGACAGTTTGATATAGAATTTCTCATAGTAATCGTCCAGTTGCCTTTTCATGGTAAAACGGGGAGCTATTTGTGCGATTGAATTCTTGATGTACTTAATCCAGTTTTCCGAATACTCCTTATCTCCATGTTCATAATATGCAGGAAGAATGTCATGCTCCAATAGATAGTAAATTGCTTCGGCGTCCAGCTGGTTCTGATATTGTTCATTCTGGTAGATACTTTTGTCGGTCAGCGCCCATCCTGCATCCTTACAATAGCCTTCATACCACCAACCATCCAACACTGAGAAATTAAGTACACCGTTCATCAGTGCCTTTTCCCCTGATGTGCCTGAGGCTTCGGCCAGACGTGTGGGAGTGTTCAGCCAGATATCCACCCCTGCGATAAGATGTCTTGCCAGATCCATATCATAGTTTTCAAGAAATATGATTTTACCTAGGAATTCAGGACGCCGGGATATTTCCACAATCTGCCTGATTAGTCCCTGGCCGGCACCGTCACTGGGATGAGCCTTCCCTGTAAAGATGAATTGTACCGGATATTTCGGATTGTTCACTATTTTAGCCAGGCGGTCGATATCGGTAAACAAAAGATGCGCCCTTTTATATGTAGCAAAACGTCGTCCGAAACCAATCAGAAGGGCATTCGGGTTAAACTTCTCAAAAATGGAAATGGTTAATGACGGATCGATCTGGCTTCTAAGCCAGTCTTTGCTGCATTTTCTTTTGATATAATCTATCAGTTTGGTTTTTAGTTTCAGGCGGGTATTCCATATTTCTTCGTCCGGAATGTCGTAGACAGCTTCCCAGATTTTTTGATTGGACTGGTCATGAATAAAGCTCTCATCAAAATTGTCTTTGAAAAGCTTTTCCCATTCGGTGGCGCACCAAGTAGGGAAATGTACGCCATTAGTCACATAGCCCACATGATTCTCTTCCGGGAAGTAGCCTTTCCAGATAGGAGCGAACATTTCCTGTGACACAGTTTTATGCAACAGGCTGACTCCGTTTACTTCCTGGCTGGTTTTACAGGCGAATACAGACATACAGAAACGTTCTCCTTTGTCTCCCGGATTATGGCGTCCGAGATCCATCAGGTTATTCCAGGTTATGCCCAGTTTGTCGGGATACCCTTTCATGTATTTGTTGAAAAGTCCCTCGTCAAAATAATCATGGCCGGCGGGTACAGGTGTATGTACGGTATAAAGAGAAGAAGCGCGTACTAATTCCATCGCTTGGCCGAAATCCAGACCACCGGCTATATAATCACATAACCGCTGAATGTTGATTAATGCGGCATGGCCTTCATTGCAGTGATATACGTCTTTTTCTATACCCAAAGCTTTCAGTGTCATCATGCCGCCTATACCGAGTAAAATCTCCTGTTTCAGCCGGTTCTCCCAGTCACCGCCATACAGATGGTGGGTAATTGGACGGTCAAACTCGCTATTGAGTTCATTGTCCGTGTCCAGTAGATAAAGGGGGATTCTTCCTACATTGACTCTCCAGACATTGGCATGTACAATAAAGCTGTCGGCGTAGGGAATGTGGATTACCAGCTGTTTTCCATCTGGTTGCATCACTTTTTCGATTGGGAGCTGTCCGAAATTCTGTGCTTCATAATTGGCAATCTGCTGCCCGTCCATGGAAAGAGACTGGTCAAAGTAGCCATAACGGTACAACAGTCCTACGGCACAAAGGTCAACGTTGCTGTCTGATGCCTCTTTCAGGTAATCGCCCGCAAGTATTCCAAGACCACCGGAATATATTTTGAGGACCTTGTCTAAGCCGTATTCCATACTGAAATAGGCTACTGACGGACGTTTATGATCTGGAACTACATTAATGTATTCCTTGAAAGCAGTATAGACGGTATTCATCTTGCGGATAAAAAACTCATCATGTGCCAGTGTTACCAGCTTCTCATAATTCATCCGCTCCAGGAACAATATCGGATTTTGCTCCGTTTCTTCCCAAAGCTCCGGATCTAGGTCGCAATACATACTTTTGGCGTCATCATTCCATGTCCACCATAGATTACGTGCTATTTCCGCAAGTTTTCCCAATTCCATGGGAAGATGTGAACCGACTGTAATTTCCCTCCATTGAGGAGTGTTTACATTATAACTTGGATATTCCATAACATTGTACATTAAATAGTTTATATTTCCTTGTTTATTTTATAATAGGGCATTATCCATACCGGATAAAACTTTGTAGTTTCCCGATGATGATACAGTCCGGTATGTCTGCCTCCCGGAGTGTCTTTCCAAGCAGTGGTGAATTAATAACTTTATATGGACAGCTCGTTAAGTACCCGAATCAGGCTTTTGTCAATAGGCTTGTCATTTTTGATTGCTTGTGCAAAAGGAACATAGACAATTTCATTGTTCCGTATGCCTATCATCACATTCTGTTGGTCTTCCATCAGAGCCTGGATGGCTGCTTCTCCTAATCGGCTTGCCAGTATACGGTCGTTGGCACTTGGAGCCCCACCGCGTTGCAGATGTCCCAGAATGGAAACTCTTACATCATATTCAGGATATTCCTTTTTTACCCGGTCGGCATAGTACATGGCACCTCCATTTTTATTTTGGGGACTTTCGGTCACAATGACGATACTGCTGTTTTTTGTTTTTCTGAATCCACGTCCGATAAATGTCTCCAGCTGGTCCACATCCGTTTTGTCCTCCGGAATAATGGCAGCTTCAGCCCCTGAAGCAATCGCACTGTTCTGGGCCAGGAAGCCCGCATCACGTCCCATCACCTCGACAAAGAAAATGCGGTCGTGTGAGGTTGCGGTGTCTCTTATTTTATCTACACATTCAACAATTGTATTTAATGCCGTGTCGTATCCTATGGTGAAATCAGTACCATATAAATCATTGTCAATCGTACCGGGTAGTCCTATACATGTCACGTTATACTCTTCGGCAAAGATACGGGCTCCCGTCAGAGAACCGTCTCCACCGATAATAATCAGTGCACTGATATTTTCTTTTTGTATAACTTCATAGGCTTTCTTACGTCCTTCCGGAGTGGTAAAAGCTTCGGAACGCGCTGTTTTCAGTATAGTACCTCCCCTTTGAATAATACTGCTCACGTCTTCTGTTGTGAGTTCCTTTACTTCACCGGCAATCAGTCCTTCGTATCCCCTATAAATTCCCTTTATTTTAAAGCCGTTGAAGATGGCGGTACGGGTTACGGCGCGGATCGCTGCATTCATTCCTGACGCATCCCCTCCGGAAGTCAGGATTCCAATATACTTGTTATTCATAATTCATTTTTATACAATTATTAGACAAAATCAGAAAGTAACTGCTTTAATTTTTTCCTACTATGAAAGATACGGCTTTTTATTGTACCTAGCGACACTCCTGTTTCTTGAGCTATTTCCCGATATTTGAATCCGGATATATACAACATAAAAGCGTTGTAATGTTCTTTAGGTAGTGTTTTAAGGGCTGCCCTTATCTCCTTGGCATCTTGACTATTGTCTATGAAAGCAAAAGAGTCATCTCTTAGCAGGAAATGATAGTCGGGTTCGGATAATATATATAAGTCTCCCTGGCTTTTTTTTATCCGGTAGTTATTTATAAAAGCGTTACGCATAATGATATACATCCAGCCTTTAAAATTTGTTCCAGGATCAAATTTATCCTTATTATCCAGAGCTTTCAACATTGTTTCCTGCAATAAATCCTCAGCATCGTGTTTGTCAGCTGTCAATTTATATGCAAAACCTAGCAGATCACTTTGCAGAGCTATTAATGCTTCATCAAAATTGAATGTTTTCATTATAGTGATTTGAGGTTCAAAGGTTTATATCAAGGCATCCCCCTAAATATAAGGAACGCCTTGGGTAAAGTTTAGCTAAGATATCTTATTTGATATCAATAGTTCTGGTTATCTTCTGAACTTCTTTGTCCACTGTTTTGGGAATATCTATAGACAGAATCCCATGTTCTACCTTGGCTGTAATCTTATCTTTTTCAACATTGTCCGGCAGTATGATACTTTGTTGGAATTTGGAATAAGAGAATTCACGGCGTAGGTATTTTTTGTCTTTTTTCTCCTCATTCTTCTCTTCCTTCTTTTCCATGCAGATTACTAGATTGTTGTTTTCATCCACATTAACGGTGAAGTCATTTTTTGTCATTCCCGGAGCTGCCAATTGGATTTTATAGTCCTTTTCATTTTCAATTACATTAATAGCGGGGGCTGTTGCATTTGCCTTCATCATCCACTCATTGTTAAAGAAATCATTAAAAATACTTGGTAACCAATTCTGGTTCATTTTTGTAGGTACCATTTTTACCTCCTTTTTTAGTTAATAATTAAAGTTTAGAAAATATGTCTGGCTGCTTGACAGAACTTTTATTGTTTAGTCATTCCTTGTTTTGCTACAGCTTCCGTCCGTTTACGTATCTCTTCCGGATCACCGAGAAAATAGTCTTTGACAAGAGCCAGCCGGTTGTCGAATTCAAAAACGTAAGGAACTGCTGTAGGCAGGTTCAGGTTGGAAATGTCTGTATCGGATATTTCCTTGAGATGCTTGATGATTCCACGCAGGCTGTTGCCATGGGCAACTACCAGCAGGTTATCCTTACATGTCAATGTGGGAAAGATGATGCATTTCCAATAAGGCATTACACGCTCAATGGCATCTTTCAAGGATTCCGTACGTGGAAGTTCCATATCCGGGACATCTGCATAACGTATGTCTTTACTCGGATTGCGCGAATCGTCCTCTCCCAATGCTGCAGGAGCTATATCATAACTTCTCCGCCAGGTGTGTACTTGTTCTTCACCATATTGGGCAGCCGTCTCACTTTTGTTAAGTCCCTGAAGTATGCCGTAATGTTTCTCATTCAACCTCCATGTCTTTTCGACGGGAATCCAGCTCTCATTCAGGCGGTCCAGAACGTAGTCCAGCGTTTTTATAGCACGTTTTAAGTAAGAAGTGTAGGCAATCTCAAAAGAAAATCCGGCTTCTCGTAATGTATCGCCTGCTTTGCAGGCTTCTACAACGCCTTTTTCACTTAAATCAACATCTGTCCACCCGGTGAAGCGGTTTTCTTGGTTCCATAGGCTCTCACCATGACGTAATAATACTATTCTTTTCATGGACGACCTGTCTTTATGCAATGGTTATTGAAGAATCCAAATATACATCCTGTATGGTGCTCAATAGCTGGACCCCATCTTTCATTGGTTTTTGGAAGGCTTTCCGACCACTAATCAACCCCATACCGCCAGCACGTTTGTTCACTACTGCTGTAACAACAGCATCATGCAGGTCGGATTCTCCATGAGATTCACCACCCGAGTTGATTAGTCCGACGCGTCCCATATAGCCGTTAGCTACCTGATAACGGCAAAGGTCTATCGGGTGGTCAGTTGTCAGCTCTGTATACATGCGCTCATTTGTTTTTCCGAAGCCGATGGCTTTGAAGCCACCATTATTGGACGGAAGTTTTTGTTTTACGATGTCAGCCTTGATCGTTACTCCGATATGGTTGGCTTGGCCTGTCAGGTCGGCTGCAGCGTGATAGTCGGTTCCGTCTTTCTTAAAACCGCTGTTTCTCAAATAACACCATAAAATGGTAGCCATTCCCAGTTCATGAGCATATTCAAAAGCTTGCGATACTTCCACTATTTGGCGGCGACTTTGCTCCGAACCGAAATAAATAGTGGCTCCAACTGCTATGGCGCCCATATTCCATGCTTCTTTTATTGTACCGAACATTACTTGGTCATAGCTATTCGGATAAGTAAGCAGTTCGTTATGATTCAATTTGACGATGAATGGAATTTTATGGGCGTATTTCCGTGCTACGGCGCCTAATACGCCGAATGTAGATGCTACGGCATTACATCCTCCTTCAATAGCCAATTTTACGATGTTCTCCGGATCAAAATAAAGTGGATTGGGAGCGAAAGATGCCCCAGCAGAATGCTCTATACCCTGGTCTACAGGTAGGATGGATACATAGCCGGTATTCGCTAAACGTCCATGTCCATATAAAGTTTGCAAACTCTCCAATGTCCGAATGTTTCTGTCCGAATTTATCCATACCTTATCTACTATATCCGGACCCGGAATATGAATCAGTTGTTTATCTATTGTCTTGCATGTATGGTTTAGGTAGTATTCAGCCTGCCCACCTAATATATCTACTGTTTTGCTCATATCATTTATCTTTTAACTATTCAGGTTTATTATTTGCATCCATCCAATTTAGCATCTATGAAAAGGATACCACTATCTCCGGCTTTCTTTAACAGGTTTACAATATTCTGTACACCGGCTTCTTCCTCTACTTGTTCCCGGACAAATTTCCACAGAAAATCCTGTGTGGCATTATCCTTTTCTTCTGAAGCTAAGTATACCAATTCGTCAATCAACTTGGAGATATGCTTTTCATGTTCCAAGGCATGTTCAAAAACTTCCAAAGAATTTCCCCATCCTTGTGGAACTACATCCACTTTGTCTACTTTCGGTGTCGCCTCACGTTTAACCATATACTCGGCAATGGTGCACGCATGTCCCACTTCTTTTGCAGATTGTTTCCGCATCCAGTTGGCCATACCTGAAAAACCTTCTTTTTTTAGATAGAAAGACATAGACAGATACAAGTTGGCAGACCATAATTCTGCTGTGATTTGTTCATTCAAAGCATTTTGTAATTTCTCACTCATAATGATTTAAATTTTTAGAGTTAATAATAATTTAATATTCTCTCTTATCTTGAAACAAGCATAAACTTGTCCCAAAATGTCGATAAAACCGGGTTATCCTATTAATAAAATATTCATGATCTATTTTATTATTGTTTATTATGTTGCAAAAAGTAGACCATACAAGGTTATATAATCTTTAATATTATGAGATGTTAAATGGAGGGACATACTGTTAGAAATAAGGTAGTCTCCGCACATTTTCTTGGGCAAGAATACGTAATAATTCCAAAAGGGCCGTACTTAGATATATTCGGTCTGAATACAGCCTGTTGATGAAAGAATTAGAGGACGCATCCACGTTTCGGCATAGTATGAGGAGTATGGAGACTAGGCGGGACATATATCGTTCATGTTCAATCAATTCGTTTAAGGCACTTACTGGAGCTTGCCATTTTGCACATCCCGTTTTATCTCATTAATTGCAACGCATCCTCCATTATGATATATCCAGCTCATCATTTGATAGACTTTGTTCATATTATCCTGAGCCTGGGTATTTAGCCAGGAGCTCAGTATCGGGAGTTGTTCACTTTCAAAATAAACCTGTAAAGACAGGTATAAGTTGGTTGACCATATTTCTGCGTTGATCAATTCATTCATGGTACTTTCTATTCGTTTATCTATCATTATTCTGAACATTAAGGTTACATAACTGATTGCGTACGTTTCTTGGTATATAAAAATTCCATTTCATAGAGGTAATCTATAAAAATGAAACTTTTAACGATAGTTTAATGATGCGACATTTTTACTGCATTGGACAAATTGTCGCATAAGGCGGAATAATAATGTCTATTTGTCACTTCCACGAGTGATAATCAATAAAATATCCAACAATTTTTCTATTCTTACAATATTATCATATATAGATTCCAAGGTCTTAGGATACAGATAAGACTTACAGTCCTGTATTTCCTTTGCCAAAGCGAGAACTTGTAACCAAAGGTCTTTTTCTGTATGGTGAGAGGAACCGCTATTATTGGCTATCATGGAGGAAGGTCTCAGAAAAATATGTTGGCATGTAATTTGTAAGATAGTGATTGTGTGTCTTGAAAAAAACAGGAATGGAAATAAACAGAATAAGAATTTCACTAAAGACAGTAACAAACGAAGAACAGAAACCGGTCGAGACAGTCGTCTTACTTTTAGAACAAGTTGCTTTCATAATGTTTATCTTCTAGTCAACTCTGTTCCCTGGAGCTGTGTTTATATATAAAGTTAAGCGTGGGAACTTTGGTATTACCGTTCAGAAGTATCCCCATACTCAACAACATATAATACACAAAGCCCCACGCCTATATATATAACACTTTAATATATAAATAGTACGTGGAGCGTCCAATGTATTATCCAGTTGTTGTCTTGAAATTGGGGATTTCCTGAACTTGGATAATGCCTTAACGCTCTATTTTTATTAAGATTTGAAATAAATCCTAATACAAAGGTAAGGAAAAAATATTTTATTTTCCAAACAAGTTGTGCAAAATAAGTTGTGGCGTGTATTGCTTTTCTTTTTATTGGCTGAGGAATGGTTATCTTCAGTAATCAGTTTCTGGGCTCAGTTGTAATTCTTGGGGGATTAAGTTTAGTCAATTCCCTTCATGCATATACCTTTGCTAGCCTAAAAAGGAAGAAGCTCATATCCACTACTCCTCTAAATGATGCCCTAAATGCTTTGATTTTAGCATTAAATGCTTCCGCTGCTGCATTTGTACTCCTGTTCACAAAGAAGTTCAGAATCCTTTCATAATGATTCTCAATAGAGTTTGCTACTGTTGTGAATGTATCGTATCCATATTCTTCAATCTTATTATACCATAGTGCCAGCTTTGCTCTTGCTACATCCTTGTCATAGTTTGTGGAAAAGATCTTTCCCAACTCCAATGAGTAGTAATATACGTGCTTAATATCTTCAAACTGCTTGAAAAGTAATTCTGCCCTGATTTTCTGACTCTTGGTCCATTTATCAGGTGATTTAAATAATAAATATCTGCTTCTGGCCAATAATTGCCTGAGTGTATCTCCGTTTTCGAGTTCTTCTGCTTTATATACTTCCCCCTTCTCTTTTGCCGCTTTCATAGCTTTATTCTCCTCTTTTATCACTTGCCATCTATATGTAATGCGCAACTCTTGTACAGCTTCGTATACAAGTTTTTGTACATGAAACCTATCAATCACCTGCATGGCACGTGGAAAGCACGTTTTGGCAATCTTTTGCATGCTCCCGGCCATATCCAGTGTAATTTCTTTGACCTGATTACGCAGCTCCTGTGGCATCTTTGTAAGTACCGCAATGATATCATCGGTTTTAGTGCCCTGAATTACAGCTATAATAGAACCTTTCCTACCTCGCTTATCTCTATTTATTAAGATGGTATAAAGATCTCCCTTACTTAAAGCCGTTTCGTCAATACATAGGTGATAACCCATATTCTTTGGATAAAGGATATACTCTTGGGCATGTGCTCTCTGATCCCAATTCTGGAAGTCACTCAGGTGGTCTTTATATTGGCTTTGAAGCTGTTTGCCATCCATACAGTAATGCTCAGCTACACTTTGGCAGCTAACGGCGTGATTATCTAAGTAATTCTTTTAAAAAAGCACCGAACTCAGCGGTTATGCGAGTACCGGTGGCTACCAAACTCCAGTCACGACTATATGTCTGCCCAGTGGATGGATCTTCCCAGCGACGACGCTTGATACGTAAATAAACGGCTTTACCACGGATAGGGAAGTCCTGAACTTCAATCTCAGGGAGGAAACCTTTTGAGTGAAGATGGAGATCAGAGTACTCAGCAGGAATAGTGGCTTTCTCCTCTAGATAAAGAATAAAGCAAGTATCCTGAGAAACATGATTGACTAGGGTAAAGTAATCAAGGATTCCTGAAGGCAAGAACAAGCTTAAAGAAGCAACAGGATCAATCGTTTGGGAAGAGGATGTTTTCATGATGCAAAAATAAGAATTTTAACGCAATCCCCCAAGGTTTCAGACTGAGCCAGTTTCTGTCTGTCGAGTAAGTCTGTATAATTTTTTTTTGTACCTCTACTTCGGGTCTTGACATTCCTGCTTCATGGCTGATTGTTGTAGGTAGACTATATAATTTTTTCTGTTGTTCATATTTAATGGAGAGTAGAATGGGAATAAGGCCTTTGGATAAGAAGAAAAGCCCCTGAAAATCAGAGGCTTAATCTTGTTTTTGGTGATCCGCCTGGGGCTCGAACCCAGGACCCCAACATTAAAAGTGTTGTGCTCTACCTGCTGAGCTAGCGAATCAATCCTTATTTGCGAATCAGTTATTTCCTGATTGCAGGTGCAAAGGTAGTTACTTTTATTTAATTTGCAAGCATTACGTAGAAAAAAGTTTCAATTATTTTTCCTCGTTGTGGCTTGTTTCTTGATTATCAGTAGTTTCTACTTCATCATATTTTATTTTTTCTTTGTTGATAATAAAGCGTTGGTAGTAGGAGAGCATCAAAGTTGTTAGTGGCAAGGCGATAATCATGCCGAGCATTCCCATTAATGAACCCCAGATAGAAAGAGATAAAAGGATGATGGCAGGATTCAGTCCGGTAATCTTTCCCATGATTTTGGGGACAAGGAAGGTATCCTGTATGATTTGTACGATTGCAAAGACGGCTAATGCACATGCAATGATAATCCAGAAGTTCTGTCCGGTGTCGGCAGCTTTGAGGATTGCCAATAAAATGGTGGGAAGGAAACCAATGATTTGCAAGTAGGGAACCATATTCAATGCTCCGATGAAAAGTCCCAGAGCGATAGCCATGGGGAAATCGATAATCAGGAAACCGATGCTGAAAAGAATACCTACGCAGAAAGCAACCAAAGCCTGTCCACGGAAATATCTGTTCATACCATCCTGTACGTCGTGAACCAGGTTGGAGGCAAACGTACGGTATTTATTGGGTAGCAGATGCAACCATCCTTCAGCTATCGCTTCGTAATCCAATAATATAAAGATTACATATAATAATATAATGAAAGAGGCAAGGATGCTGAATAGAATGTTGAGAGATTCTGCAAGCAAAGTCCACACTCTGGGGACGGTATCCTTGATTGCCGCCAGGATATTCTCTTCACTTAATACACGGTTCAACGCCTGAAGATCAATGTTCTCGTGGATAAATTCAGAAAGATTCTTAGGCACATTGTTACCGGCTCCATTGGTGAGGTAAGTCACTAGCAAGTCGTTCATTCTGCCTATTTCCGAAATCATCGGCGGCACTAATAGGTAGAATAAAGTGACTCCGATAACCGTAATGAGGAATAAGGAACAGAAGATGGAAATAATGCGGCTTTTTAATCGTAGCTTATACTGGAAGAATTTGACTAACGGATAGACCATATAAGCTATCAGCCACGCAATAAAGAAAGGTAATAACACTCCGCTAAGACGTTCCACGAGCATTAATATTCCTACAACTAACACACATCCGATGGAACCGCGTATAAAACTGTCG
The DNA here is from genome assembly GCF_018289135.1 of Bacteroides xylanisolvens. Lineage (NCBI taxonomy): Bacteria > Pseudomonadati > Bacteroidota > Bacteroidia > Bacteroidales > Bacteroidaceae > Bacteroides > Bacteroides xylanisolvens. The sequence goes on along the minus strand of NZ_CP072216.1, from coordinate 3,482,576 downwards.
AATGTTATCTTTTTCCTTTCCATAATCTGTTTCTTTTATAGAGTTTATACTTTCTGCTCATCTTCCCCTCGTGCACGGAGATAACATTCCCTGCACAGAGGCTCATATTCGGCTGTTTCGCCTAAAAGAACCTGTTTCTCATTCTTGACTGTACGATGTGAGAAAGAGGCCAGCTGACCACATTTCACACAGATCGCATGAACTTTGGAGACTTCATCGGCAATGGCGCACAATTGTGGCATAGGTCCGAACGGATTTCCTTTGAAGTCCATATCCAATCCTGCAATGATAACACGGATTCCATTGTTGGCAAGCTGGTTGCATACATCAATCAAACCACTGTCGAAGAACTGTGCTTCATCAATACCTACTACATCTATCTCAGAAGTAAACAGTAAAATGCTGGCTGACGAATCGATGGGAGTGGAGGCGATAGAATGGCTGTCGTGAGAGACTACGTCTTCTTCTGAATAACGGGTGTCGATAGCAGGTTTGAATATCTCGACACGTTGTTTCGCGAATTTCGCTCTCTTCATTCTGCGAATCAATTCCTCTGTCTTTCCGGAGAACATAGAACCGCAGATTACTTCGATCCGGCCTCTTCTTCTAGTCTCCTGTATGTGGTCTTCTGAAAATAATACCATGAGATTTTGTGTTTTCTTGATTAAATAAATATGTGGACAAAGGTAAGCAATTCGATGTGCAAGAACTGTTAAATTATCCATTATTTTAAGTTATTGCATAAATTATTCCTACATTCGCACCGTATAAACAATGGACTGACATGAAACAGAAGCTATTAACAGATATTGAGTTGGATGTTCATGAGTTGAAGTATCTCATGGATTCATTTACCAAGGAGCCGACTCCGACTTTGTCTGAACTGTTGAAGCGGAGCATTACACGGATGCAGGGGCGTTTGGAAGAACTGCAGCAGGAGGTGGATGCTGTTCAGGTAATTTCTCCGTCAGCTGTGGAAGAGACAGCGGAAGAGGAGGATGAAGTTGCCGGGTCTGAAGAGGATTCCCCCGTGATTATACAATCTCTCGAATCGGTTGTTGTGAAAGAAGATGAGGAAGGAGAAGCCATTGTTGCGGAAGAGAAACCTGTCGTAATAGCGGCAGCTGCAGAGACAGCAGCAGAAGAAGAAGAAGAAGAAGAAGCAGCAGCAGCAGAAGAAGAAGAAGAAGAAGAAGAAGAAGGGAAAAAAGAGGAACCGGCAATTGTTGAGGAACCTGTCGTTGAAACTGTTGTGAAAGAGGAAGAACCTAAATCGGCTGTGTTGGGAGAAAGTCTCAAACTGTCTGCCGGCTTGCGACATGCTATCAGCTTGAATGATTCTTTCCGTTTTTCTCGTGAACTGTTCGGAGGCAACACTGATTTGATGAATCGGGTTATCGAACAGATATCAGTAATGAGTTCCTACAAGACTGCAGTCGCATTTCTGTCCTCGAAAGTCGAATTGAATGAAGAAAAGGAGGCGGTGAACGACTTTCTGGAGCTACTAAAGAAATATTTTAATCAATCAGTATAAAACAAAAACAAGATGGGAAAGCTATATGTAGTGCCTACGCCGGTAGGGAATCTGGAGGACATGACTTTTCGGGCTATCAAAGTCCTGAAAGAGGTCGATCTGATTTTGGCGGAGGATACACGTACTTCCGGTATTTTGCTGAAACACTTTGAAATAAAGAATGCAATGCAATCCCACCACAAATTTAATGAACATAAAACGGTGGAAAGTGTTGTTAATAGAATAAAGGCAGGTGAAACGGTGGCACTAATTTCGGATGCCGGAACGCCTGGAATTTCCGATCCCGGATTTCTGGTTGTTCGTGAGTGTGTACGCAACGGCATTGAAGTGCAGTGCTTGCCGGGAGCAACCGCTTTTGTTCCGGCACTCGTTGCATCGGGATTGCCGAACGAGAAGTTCTGCTTCGAGGGGTTTCTCCCCCAGAAGAAAGGACGGCAGACACGACTGAAGACATTGGCGGAAGAACACCGTACGATGGTGTTTTATGAATCACCCCACCGTCTGTTGAAGACGTTAACACAGTTTGCCGAATATTTCGGTGCTGAACGTCAGGCAACCGTGTCGCGTGAAATATCCAAGCTCCACGAAGAAACAGTTCGGGGCAGTTTGGCTGAATTGATAGAACACTTTACCGCTACCGAACCCCGGGGCGAGATTGTGATAGTATTAGCAGGAATAGATGATTAAATAATTTCATTAAAAAACGTAAAACGTAAACGTATGAAAAAGTTAGCTGTTTTATTTGTATGCGTAGCCATGTTAGCTTCGTGTGATAGCTTTAAAGGTGGAAGTAAAGACCTGAAAGCTGAAAATGATTCTCTTTTGATGGAACTGAACCAGCGCAATGCTGAACTGGATGATATGATGGGTACTTTCAATGAAGTTCAGGAAGGTTTCCGTAAGATCAATGCTGCCGAAAGCCGTGTTGACTTGCAACGTGGAACCATCACTGAAAACTCTGCCAGCGCCAAGCAACAGATTGCTTCTGACATCGAATTCATCTCTAAACAGATGGAAGAAAACAAAGCGCAGATTGCAAAGTTGCAGGCACAGTTGAAGAACAGCAATTACAATTCTGCACAGATGAAAAAAGCTGTTGCTGCTTTGACTGCTGAATTGAACGCTAAACAACAACGTATCGAAGAACTTCAAACAGAACTGGCTTCCAAGAATATCCGTATCCAGGAATTGGATGCTGCTGTCAGCGACTTGTCTGCTGCTAAAGAAACGTTGGCTGCAGAAAACGAAGCGAAAGCTAAAACCGTTGCTGAACAGGAAAAGAGCTTGAATGCTGCCTGGTTCGTATTCGGTACTAAATCTGAATTGAAAGCTCAAAAGATTCTTCAGAGCGGAGATGTATTGAAGAGCGCTGATTTCAATAAGGATTATTTCACTCAAATCGATATCCGTACAACCAAAGAAATCAAGTTGTACTCTAAACGTGCTGAGTTACTGACTACTCATCCGTCCGGTTCTTATGAATTGGTAAAAGATGACAAAGGCCAGTTGACATTGAAGATTACTAATCCTACTGAATTCTGGAGTGTATCCAGATACTTGGTTATTCAAGTAAAATAAGGTAGACATCCCTTTTTGAATTGCCAATGTGCTGATTCCTGGATTCAAGAAATTAGCACATTGGCTTTTTTGTTTCTTATTATACGCATAACTACTGATGAAATATAAAAATCTTTTTTTTGATCTTGATGATACCATCTGGGCTTTCTCTCAAAATGCCCGTGATACTTTTGAAGAAGTATATCAGAAATATTCATTCGACCGTTATTTTGATTCGTTCGATCATTATTATACCCTTTATCAGCAAAGAAATACCGAACTTTGGATTGAGTACGGCGAAGGAAAAATAACGAAAGATGAATTGAACCGTCAACGTTTCTTTTATCCTTTACAGGCTGTGGGAGTGGAAGATGAAGCGCTTGCCGAACAGTTCTCGAAAGATTTTTTCGCGATTATTCCCACTAAAAGTACTTTGATGCCTCATGCAAAGGAGGTATTGGAATATCTTGCTCCTAAATATAACCTCTATATCCTTTCCAATGGATTCCGTGAATTGCAATCATGCAAGATGCGGTCGGCAGGAGTGGACGGGTATTTCAAAAAAGTGATTCTTTCGGAAGATCTCGGAGTGTTGAAGCCTTGGCCGGCAATATTTAATTTTGCCTTGTCTGCCACTCAATCCGAATTGCGCGAATCCTTGATGATTGGTGACAGTTGGGAAGCGGATATAACCGGAGCGCACGGAGTAGGGATGCATCAGGCTTTTTACAATGTGACGGAACGGACTACTTTCCCTTTTCTTCCCACTTATCACATACATTCCTTGAAAGAATTAATGGATTTATTATAGGTTTTCTGGATTAAGTCGTATTTTTGTTGCGTTTTAATTTTGCATAAAATACGATATAATCATGGATAGTACGCTTCTGCCTTTTGCCTTACTTTGTTTCACTTCATTCTTTACATTGACCAACCCATTGGGAACGATGCCTGTCTTCCTTACCATGACTCATGGTATGACGGATAAGGAACGTCAGTCTATCGTACGTCGCGCCACCATTGTGTCGTTTATTACAATAATGGTATTTGTCTTTGCCGGGCAGTTTCTTTTTAAGTTTTTCGGTATTTCTACCAATGGCTTCCGTATTGCCGGTGGGGTGATTATCTTCAAGATCGGCTTTGATATGCTTCAAGCCCGTTATACACCAATGAAACTGAAAGATGAAGAAATCAAAACGTATGCGGATGATATCTCCATTACTCCTCTCGGCATTCCTATGTTATGCGGTCCCGGAGCGATTGCCAATGCTATTGTCTTGATGCAGGATGCACATTCTTATGAAATGAAGGGAATTTTGATCGGCACTATTGCCCTGATTTATCTGCTGACTTTCTTTATTCTTCGTGCTTCTACGAAATTGGTAAACGTATTGGGCGAGACGGGAAACAATGTAATGATGCGCCTCATGGGATTGATTCTGATGGTAATTGCGGTGGAATGTTTCGTCAGCGGATTGAAACCGATTTTGGTGGATATTGTGAGAGAGGGGATGCTTCCTTGATGATAAAAGATAGAAGGGTTGAAGAGTCCTTAAAATGAAATTTATCTTTGCTGTAAAAAATGAACTACCCTTATAGAAGTTAATAAGATATATATAAATAAAGCCGTAAATGGATGACAACTATCAGGAATATTTTATTTTAAATTACTTTTGTAAAAAATAGATTCCCGAGTTTTTTTATAACCCCCTTAATAGAAATGAGACTAAAACTCCAAGGCTTGCCAAAGAGTTTAGTCTCATTTTTACCTTTATAAATCAGTATCTTTTTTATATCTTGGAATTGGATATATTGTATCTACTCTTTTTTATTTCATTAAAAAGAAGTGAATTGTTTATGGATTCTGATCAGTGGCAATATTTAAGCTTTCATTACCGTCGAACTCTGTCATTGGAATCATCATCGTCATTTCCCAGTCTTCCGGATCAATATAACGTCTGTAGTCTAATAGACGTGCTCCTTCTCCCCATTATTCGATACGATGTTGAAGTAAATGTTTCTTACGTAAAACTATTTATGTATATATTTATAAATAATAAGACCTGCAATTTCGATTAATTCTAAAATTGCAGGTCTCATCTACTTATTTAAAACTTATCCTTATATGGAGGCAATATTAAAAAATGTTTTATCGAGGTAGATTATCACTCCATCCCTCTGTTTGTATAACTCCAAAACCTGAATTAACTTCAAAAGAAGGTATTGGGTACACAAATTTGGCAATGTTGAAATTAGTATACGCTCCATCTGCCACACTAATAATTTTGCCTAATCTTCTTGCATCAAAGAAGCGATGTCCTTCTTGAACCAGTTCTAATTTTCTTTCTTTGTCAATCACATCAATAATCGTCTGATCCTCTGCAATTTCACTATCATCCAAATCCGGGTTTCTTTTTGCCGCTACTTCCAACAGTTTTTCTTTAGCTTTACCATAATCAGGAGTTGATTGTTTTGCATATGCTTCTGCCTGTATTAAATACATTTCAGGCAGTCTGAAAACCGGCAAGTTAGAAATCTGATTATTGGTTGTGATACCACGCATTTTTCCACCAGTCCACGTACCGCCAAGAAGTGCCAGACGAATATCATTAGATGAATATTCTGCTATTGTTGCGCTGTTAATAGACAAACCGTATTTATTCCATAAAGTATTCAGAGCATTAGCAGATAAATAATCATCTTCGGCTTTTGCTATAAAGAAAATGTCTTCTGTCGAAACAGCCAATGTCGTGTACATATTCTTATAGTCTTCTTTGGTTGATACAATTGTACCACCACTTAGGGTTATTGCCTCTTGAGCCGCCGTAATAGCCCCTTCGTAATTTTTCATATAGAGTTTTACGCGAGCTTCAAGTGCAGCAACTGCAGCCGTATTCATATACTGTTTACCTACATTTTCAACACCTTCTTTAGCATAATATTCTTTAGCCTTCGTTATATCATCAAGAATCAGGCTATAATTTTGTTCTACACTAACTCTTGACACCTGTGAATAGGCAGGGACGGGCTCAGTAACGTTTACGATACCTAATGTCGTTTTGTTGGCTTCCGAATATGGCAAACCAAACATGTTAGTCAAATAGAAAGAACAGAGGGCTTTAATTGCATAGGCTTGAGCGATGCATCCTTCCACTTCTGTCAGATCCCCCTTTGTTACTTCTTTAAATGAAGCACCTTCTTTAATGATACGTGCACAACGGTCGATAGCCCAATATCCGTATGCCCATATTTCTTCTATGTATGAATTAGTATCCAGTATCTGATAGCGGAAGATGTCATAGAAATGGGACGTTGCAACGGAATGTGAAGTGATATCCGTTGGCGCATCTCCAATTGCTAATACATCACGTCCCAGAAAACGATATGAACCTAATGTGTAATATACACCATTTAAAGCATTCTGAAAATCTTGGGTAGTAACCAAGGCTTCTTCTGTCGGAACAGAAGTTGATGGCGTTTCTGTCAAGAAGTCATCGCATGCGGTGAATGAAATTGCCATCCAACCGGTTAATAAAGCAAATAATATTTTCTTCATTGTCATAAATTTCTAAAGTTATTTTTTAGAAGCTAAGATTAAGACCGAACATGATATTTCTAGGTACAGGATATGCCCAAGACTGCATACCGGTAGATCTAGTTTGTGGATCAAATCCTATAAAATCTTTAGCAGTGATAGTGAACAAATTGTCAGCAGAGATATAAACTCTTAAATTGTCAATAGCCACTTTATTCATAAGGTTCTTCGGAAGAGTATATCCTAAAACCATGGATTTCATTCTCAAATAAGAACCGTTCATTAAGAAACGGCTGGAATTAGTTTCTGCTCCCGAGTTGTCTCCAGCTACAAATTTGGGTACGTCGGTTATATCTCCCGGCTTTTGCCAGCGGTTGTCATAAACATAGTTAGATACCGGGCCTAAGAAATAATGTCCAACCTGCATATCAAATGCAAATCCGGAGTTATATACTTTATTTCCCAAGGTGAAACTGGTATCAAAAGAGAAGTCAAAACCTTTGTATTTGAAATTCATTCCAAAGCCACCATAAAATTTAGGATCGGCAGAACCTACAATTCGCTGACCGGCCTCATTTACATTTTTTGTTTTCTCATCCCCTTCTTGTCCTTTATACCACATTGCTTCTCCTGTTTCAGGATCCACTCCTGCATATTCCGGCATATAGAACGTATTATACGCTTCACCAACTTTTCTGATAGTTAGAGTATTCTCAATTGGTTTTTCTGTGGCAAGTTTTATGATTTTATTTTTATTTGCCGTACCAGTGAAGCGAACATCCCAACTGAAATCTTTATTTCTAAGTACGTTAGCGTTAATTAAGAATTCTATACCTTTGTTTTCCATCTCACCTACATTTTTCAGGATAGATCCGAATCCAGTTGTGTAAGAAAGTGGTACATCAAATATCATATCTTTTGTCCGTTGGTTATAATAGTCCACTTCGAGTGTCAGTCTTTCGAAGAAAACAGCATGGATACCGATATCGGCTTTCGCAACAGTCTCCCATTTAAGATCCGGATTGGCTATTTGGTAAGGAATAGCTCCAGGTTTGCCATTATAAGAATATCCATAATTATACAATCCCATTGCTGCATAATAACCAATATCCTGATTACCTACAGTTCCATAACTACCTCTGATAGTCAAATCTGTCAACCAATTTTTGGTATTTTCCATAAAGCTTTCGTTAGAGATTCGGTATTTTGCTCCTATAGACCAAAAAGGAGCCCATTTGTTGTTTACACCAAATCTTGACGAGCCGTCATAACGGAAACTGCCTGACAGATAATATTTATCATTCAAGTTATATTCTGCATTCATAAAGAATGAAGAAAGAGTGCTTGCTTTGGTTGAAGATCCCGCCCCTGTTGGCTTGGAAGCATTGTCCAATTCAAAAACAGCATCACTAGGATATCCACTGGCAGCTGCATAAATTGTTCTATAAGATATTTTCTGTGCTTCTTGTCCCAACAACACATTCAAATGATGCATGTCTTTGAAAGTGCGGTTGAAGTTTACGGTATTGGTAATGGTCAAGGTTGTTGCTCTTTCCTGGTTTCTTTGACCAAGCATACCACTACCGGAATATTGAGGATTATAAATTGAACTGTAAAAAAACTCGTCCAAGTCAATCAAGCTCAATCCTGCATTTGTCTTCCATGTTAAGCCATCAATAATATTATAAGTAAAATATGGATTCACAACCAATGTAATCTGCTTTTGATTGCGTTTATCACCTTTTTCTTTATCGTTAATAGCTACAGGATTATAATTAACATTTGTATTATATGTTCCGTCTTCATTGCGCACCTGTTCAAACGGACGGATGTCATATACTGCTACAATAGGATTAGTATATTGGCTTTCAGTCATAGTGTTGTTTATATCGGAGAGTGCTCCATTCACAGAAAGTCCATATCCTATCCGTCCGCTTTTTCCATCTAAACTAATACGTCCGCTATAGCGTTTCATTCCAGTTCCGATGACGATACCTGTATTCTGAAAATATCCTCCACTAATATAATAGCGCAAATTTTCATTCCCACCTTGAGCACTGATATCATATTCTTGTGAAAAACCATTTTGCAGAATCTCCTTCAGCCAATCCACACTCTTGATATTTTGCGTCAAGTCCACATTATACCAATCCATAACATAGGCATTCAGCCATTCAGCAGAAGTCATGCCATCCTCACCGTCATATCCTGCATTTGTTAGTCCTTCGGTCCAGATCTCTTTGTATTTATCCAGATTTGTCGTACGATAATTATGATCTATCTTACCTACAAAACTAGTTCCGACTTTTGCATTCACATTAAAACGCGCTTTTCCCAGACTACCTTTTTTAGTAGTAACTACAATTACTCCATTCGCTGCACGAGCTCCATAAATAGCTGTAGCTGTAGCATCTTTCAAAACTGTGATGGACTCAATGTCGTTAGGATTGATATTAGCCATCGGACTTGCCGCCATATCCCCTGTTCCGGCTTTGTTATAAGCCCCCATTTTGTCTGTGTAAATGGCAATACCATCAATTACGTATAAAGGTTCAGTTCCAGAGTTCATTGAACCAACCCCACGAATAGTAGTAGAAGCATATGCACCAGGTTGTCCAGTCAAGCTATTTACTTGTAAACCAGCTACTGATCCTTCCAAAGACTTCATAAAGTTTGCATCTGTTTTTTTCATCAAGTCCTTATTATCCACCGTTTGGGCAGATCCCGTAAATGCCGCTTTTTTAGTTACCCCATATCCGGTTACCACAACCTCATCTATTAGCTGTGCATCAGATTTGAGAACCACTCGCAAATTGGGCTTTATCGCCACTTCCTGCGTCTGCATACCGATGTACGAAATCTGCAAAGTCTTTGCAGAACTAAATACAACTATAATATGTTGATTACTAACAATATATATGATGTTTGCTTTCCTTTGGAAATATTTTTTTGTTGTAGTTATTATGCAGATTATCAATATATTAAGCACCTACCAAACATATTAGTTTACTGATTTATGATACCAGATTTCTATCAAAAATAGGGCATAACCATCTATTAATTAATTATTTAAGTTCTTATCTTATATGATATAAGCTAAAACTTATTTCCATCTTAACTGTTGAAGATGGTTTTCTTGTTCTAAATTATATCCAATAATTATTGACTATAATAATATATTCATTAGCAAACGGTAATCTAAGAAAAAGAAAAACTCCAGATGAAAAAATGCATATTTTATTACTGTATATTTTAAAATATGCAGGGGTGGATTCAAATATCCTCCAAAATCGCAGAGAATATGATTGATGAATATTTATATTGGATGGTTATATGCTTTTTCTGTATCAAAGAGATTGTGTAATTACATCTAATTATGCAAAAAGAGGTATTTATCATTTATCTGATGCTAAAATGAAAGAACCCCAAATGCCGGATTTTAATAGCTATTAGAGGCTGTCAAGTTTATAAATTAGCTTTTAATCCTTTCCTTTTAAAGAAAGCAAGGGCTTCTCTACGACCAATGACTCGTTCCTTTTAAAGGAACGCTTTATTCCTTTAAATGGGACGAGTGATAATATTCGTAATTATGATGTATCTTTAGATTATATATATGCGTTTTCGGAACTTATATTGCATATTCTTTCATTTAATTATACACACTTTCTTCTATTAGAGAAAATTATACCTTCCATTTCTATAACCAAATCTTAAAAACAGAACACTTTCGTTTAGTTTTTGTGCTTATTATTATTTTTTTGATGAGGCAGTTTTCTCAAGATCACGCACCACTGTAATATCCATTATATTCGCATATACCTGCGTGGTCTTTACACTTTTATGTCCTAACAGTTTTTGTACAGTAGTTATATTGGCACCATTATATAATAATAAGGTAGCATTTGTATGACGGGCGGTGTGAAACGATACACGTTTATCAATTTTAGCCAAGCCTGCCAATATGTTTAATTCCTTATTAATATTAGAATTGTCTTTCAACTTGAAAAAACTATTGAGGTCATCTTTATAGCGTTGTAATATCTGGATTCCTTTACCCTCAAATAATAAATATAAAGGAAGGCGTACCTCCATACCTGTTTTGACAGATTTGTATATTATCCAAGTCTCCTGATGGAACTCAACAATATTTGCAGAGGTCAGATTAGTGAAATCAGAATATCGTAATCCAGCATAACAGCAAAATAAAAAAGCATCTTTTGTTTTTTGCAGTCTCGTATATCTTCCAGTCAGCTGCAAATTCTCAAATTTGTGTAACTCTTCCGGAGCTAAGTGTGTATGGCTTCCTTCTATACTTTTAATTTTATATTTTCTAAAGGCATACTTCTGTATATCCATATACTCCTTATTTATTGCAACATTAATATATCGTTTCAGATGCTTCATGTGCTTGGCAATAGTATTAAGGTGATAACCTTTAGATTGCAGGTAATTATCAAATGAAGACACAAACTCAAATGTCAAATCGGTAAATAATACCTCTTTCTTGAACTCCTGAAGTAATTCAAGCGTGGAAAGGTGATTTTGACGGGTACTTTCTTTCAAAGAAGAATTGGCTATCTCCTCTTTAAAAAAAGTCAAAAATGACCTTCCATTGCTTAGAGGTTTATCAATAGAATTTTTTAATAAATCTAACGATATGGACTTTCCCTGTTGCCATAGTCCAAGTTCTGTTTGCTCAATAGCTGCTATATTTTCATATAACATACGATTCAAAACATTCGCATTAGGATGATTCTTCACCATTTTTCGTTTGGCATCCCACTGTTCCGGTTTGAGATATATTTTGGTGGAGAAATACATCTTTTTCCTGTTCAGATAGGCTTCTACCTGAACTAATGCCATTCCTCTTTTATTCAATCTCTTCTTTCTGTTAAACACAAGGTTGTAACTGATCTTTTCCATACTTTCATTTTTTAATTAATAATAGAACAAATTAGACGTAATTCTGTGCTATATCAGAGGCGAATAAGCATTAATATCTCTAAAAAATAAATCTTCAAATCACTTGGTATTCACAAAACTTTAAATTAAATGCCACTTTTTTATTCGCTTTTTCACGAAAAAAGCAAAAAGAATGGCTTTTAAAGGTGTTTTATGACTAAAAACGAGTAAAAGAAATATTAAAAGAGGCATTTTGCTTATGCAAAGTGTCAATTGCTGTTTTAGCAATCAAAGCTTTTGGTTGAAAAAAATATGCTTATCGGCATAAATACAGCTTATAAAATAACAAAATGTTATATTTGCAACTTTTTTTTATTAATATAATTGCTAGTTTCAGTTTTATTAATATATTTGCAAATTGTTAGAGTAAAGATACAAATAATGTAAAGTTAAACTTTAAGAGAGAATTTATGAAAAGAAAATTAATGCTGTTATTGGCATGCCTTTTTGTGGGCATAGGCCTAGTAACTGCCCAGACTCAAAAGGTCACAGGCGTTGTGATTTCTGAAGAAGACGGGCAGCCAGTTGTTGGCGCTTCTGTGTTGGTAAAAGGTACCACTCTGGGTACAATCACAGATGTAGATGGTAATTTTAATTTGTCGAATGTACCAAGTTCTGCAAAGACTTTGCAGATTTCGTATATTGGTATGCAGACACAAGAAGTGGTGATCAAACCAACTTTAAAAGTTGTGCTAAAGTCTGATTCCCAAAATCTAGATGAGGTTGTAGTGACAGCTATGGGGATTAAGCGATCGGAAAAATCCCTAGGTTATGCCGTATCTAGTGTGAAGGGAGATGAAATAACTAAAGCACGTGAAAGTAATGTACTTAATTCATTGTCTGGTAAGATTGCGGGACTGCAAATAGCCCAATCATCTGGTACGGTAGGTGGTAGTTCAAGTATACAGATTCGTGGAGCTTCGTCTATTGGTACCGTTTCTTCTCCTTTATTTATTATTGACGGGCTTCCAATTGACAATGGTTCCTATAACCCTGACAGAACTAATGGTATAGTTGATGTCGGTAATCGTGCAGGGGATATTAATTCAGATGATATTGAATCTATCAATGTATTGAAGGGAGCAGCTGCAACAGCATTGTATGGAGCGCGTGCAAAGGATGGTGCTATCGTTATTACTACTAAGAAGGGAAAGAAGAACTCACCGGTGTTTGTAACAGTAAACTCTTCTACACGATTTGAAAATGTACTAAAGTTACCTGACTTTCAAAATGAATATGCACAAGGCAGTTATGGTGTATATAATGTGAAAATGTTGAATGGTTGGGGACCGAAGATCTCATCGGTACAAGATCAGCAGTTTACAGATTACAAAGGTGATAAAGTGACTTTGAAGGCAAATCCTGATAATGTAAAGGATTTCTATGAAACGGGAATGAGTTATATTAATAATGTATCAGTTGCGGGGGGTGGTGAAAAGGCGGACTTCCGTTTGAGCTTTACTTCTACTAATCAGACTGGTGTTGTACCTGGATCTGACTATAATAAATACGCTTTTTCTGTCAATGCGGGTATGAATTTTACTAAGAACTTCACAGGTCGTATTTCTGCTCAATATATACGTTCCGACTCTGAAGGTCGTCCAGCGCAAGGTGCAAATGATAGTAACCTACTGATTCCATTGATTAATGGATTGCCGAGAACTATTGATATACATGATATTCAAAAGAATTGGGTGGATGAGAATGGAAAGCAAATCACATTAGATCCGGAAGGTAAAAGTAATAATCCATATTGGATTATTAATAAGAATAAGTTTACCAATAATTTAGATCGTATGATTGGTAATATCACATTGACTTATAAACCGATTGAAGGACTGACTATCACCAATAATGCCGGAACAGATTTTTACACAGAAGGAAGGCGTAAGGTATATGCAAAAGGTACTGTAGGAGCCTTGAACGGAAAGTTCCAGACTTGGAATTTGTATAAAAGAATTATAAATAATGACTTAATGGTTTCTTACGAGAAGACTTTTGCAAATGACTATCATTTTAAGGTAATGATGGGGCATAATCTCTATCAGGAGGAATGGAAGAATGAAAATGTGCAGGCGCAGAATCTGGTTGTTGATGGGCTATACACATATACTAATGCGAAGTCTACTACTCCGGTAAATTATTATGAAAAGAAACGTCTTGTTGGTTTATATGGAGATATTAGTTTGGGATACAAAGATATGCTTTTCGTAAATGTAACAGGACGTAATGACTGGTCGTCTACTCTACCGATCAATAATCGTTCCTATTTCTATCCTTCCATAAGTGGTAGTTTTATTTTTACGGAGTTGATGGAAAACAAAGATATTCTGAATTTTGGTAAGGTTCGTTTGAGTTATGCTAATGTGGGTAGTGATGAAGATCCGTACAATTTGGCATTTAAATATACTCCCGCTAGTACTTACTTTTTGCAATATCTGGGTAATGTTAACACTTTCCCCCATATGGGATTAGTTGGCTTTACGGGACCTCGTGTCTTACCAAATGAGAATTTGAAGCCGCAAAATCAAAGTTCTTTTGAAGTTGGAGCTGATTTGCGTTTCTTCGGTGGAAAAATTAGGTTAGATATGACTTATTATAGCAATATTACAAAGAATCAGATTGTAAGTATTGATGTCCCATTGTCAACAGGCTACTTTGCCAATAATATTAATGCCGGGAAGATTGCCAATAAAGGTGTTGAAGTAACTTTGGGGTTGACTCCTGTGGAAACACGTGATTTTAAATGGGACCTGGATGCAACATTTGCTTCAAATAAGCAGACAGTGGAGGAGTTAGCTGAAGGACTTGATGAATATACGTTAACGAGTGGACTGAGCGGTTTACAAATTAAGGCTGCTAAAGGAGATTCGTTTGGCTTGTATGGCACGGGTTGGAAACGTGATGACCAAGGAAATTATGTGATTAATTCTAAAACAGGTTTGAGAGAAACTGTTAATAACGTGCGTTTAGGAGATGTATATCCTGATTTTACGATGGGAATCAACAATACATTTACTTATAAGGGAGTTACCTTGAGTTTCTTGATTGATATCCGTCATGGAGGTTCTTTGTATTCAGAGACTGTAGCTAATTTAAGAAGTAGCGGTTTGGCTGCTGAAACAATAGCTCACCGTGAAGATGCTTCCTTTATTGAGCCGGGTGTAATCCTTCAGGATGATGGAACATATAGACCTAATGATGTTCCTGTGAAAAGTATGCAGGATTATTGGCAGCATATATCCAATTCTAGTAATAATGAAGGGAATATCTATAATGCATCATTTGTAAAACTCAGAGAGGTACAGTTGTCTTATAGCTTCCCACGCAAATGGTTCAAGAGCTTTTTTGTTAAATCATTGGATTTAGGTTTTGAGGCACGTAACTTATGGATTATTAAAGATCATGTGCCACATATTGATCCGGAAGCTAACTTCTTCGGTCCTTCTCAGATTGGGGGTGGTGTAGAGTTTAACAGCATACCTTCTACCAGAAGTTTTGGATTTAATGTCAGATTAACATTGTAAGATTTAAACGAATATGATAATGAAAAAGAAAATATTAACATACGCATTGAGCGCTTTGGCATGTTTAACTTCATGTAGCGATTGGCTCGATATTAACCATGATCCCAATACTGCCGAGAAAGTTGATCCCGGGTATTTGTTTAACTATGTAGCTGTAAACTGGGCTGGAACACGCACTGGTGGTGACTTTTATATTCCTTTATCTATGAGTTCGCAGTGTCAAGTTGATGGTGGACTTGATTACGGTGGCTGGGATGAATCTGTATATACTATTTCTCCTTATAGTACAGGGAATGTCTGGAAACATTATTATTCTGTAGGTGGCAATAATTTGATGTTAGCTATTAAAAATGCAGAAGAGTCAGAACCGGTGAATCACAATGCTATTGCGCAGTGTAAGATTCTTTTGGCTGAGCATATGTATGAGGCAACGATGTTGTGGGGAGATATTCCTTTCACAGAATCCTGGAACGGAACAATTAAATATCCGAAATTTGATTCTCAGGAAAGTGTATTGAATGGTGTTTTGTCATTACTTGATGAGGCATTACAGCTTATAGATCTGAATGATGCTAATGCAATTGATGAGTACGATATCTATTACAAAGGTGATATGAACAAATGGATGACTTTGGCAAAGTCTTTAAAATTCAGAACATTGATGGTTATGGTAGATAAAGACCCTTCTAAGGCTGCTGCTATTGGTACGTTGCTGCAGGCTGGAGGAATGGTTGCATCAGCAGCGGACAATTTGGTATTTCCTTACTCTACAGATCCGGGTAACCAGAACCCTAAATATGAACTTATAGAATTGGTTGGGGGGACACAAATATTGTTCTTTGCCAGCAATTATATGTTGAAACCGATGCAAGAACGTAATGATCCCCGTATTCCCTGTTATTTTGAACCGGGTGCGGATGGTGTATACCGGGGGTTGGGTAATAGAGAGGCTGCAAAGACGGATGATGAAGAAAATCTACTGTCATCTGTTGTAAGTAACTACCTTTTCAGAAGAGACGCTCCGGAATTGATTTATTCTTGTCAAGAACAGCTACTTTTGGAAGCAGAAGCTTATGCGCGCGGATTAGGAGTTGCTCAAAATCTGTCGAAAGCTAATGAACTGTACCTGAAAGGAATTCGTGAAGCATGTGCTTTTTATGGAGTTGCGGAATCCGATATTGATACATATGTTACAGGTTTACCGGAATTGACAACGATGACCCAGGAAAAAGCTCTGTATGAGATTCATATGCAGCAATGGATTGATTTGATGGATCGTCCGTTTGAGGAGTTTGTACAATGGAGGCGATCTGGTACTGCCGGAAACGAGGTCCCGACATTGCAAGTCCCGGAAGATGCAACTTCAAAAGAATTGATCAGAAGATGGGAATATAGTCCTGAAGAAATGACAGCTAATATTAATGCACCGAAAGAATCTCCGAAAATCTGGGAAAAACTATGGTTTGATTTATAATTGAATTACCATAAATGATACGAAAAAGAGGACAATAAAACATTGTCCTCTTTTTTTTTGTTATATTTGCGCCCACATTATTATATATAATAGAAGTAAAGAATGAAAGAATTTGTAATATCCGAAGCCAAAGTAGAAACAGCAGTGCTTGTAGGACTCATCACACAGACGCAGGATGAGCGTAAAACAAACGAGTATCTGGATGAACTGGCTTTCCTTGCCGAGACGGCTGGGGCGGAAGTTGTGAAACGATTTACACAGAAGTTGCCGACGGCTAACTCTGTGACTTATGTTGGAAAAGGAAAGTTGGAAGAAATCAGACAATATATCCATGACGAAGAGGAAGCAGAACGTGAAGTAGGAATGGTCATCTTTGATGATGAGCTTTCTGCGAAACAGATTCGTAATATTGAAGCTGAACTGAAAGTGAAGATACTGGACCGTACTTCACTGATTCTTGATATATTTGCCATGCGTGCGCAGACAGCCAATGCGAAGACACAGGTAGAACTGGCACAGTATAAATATATGTTGCCGCGTTTGCAGCGGCTTTGGACTCACTTGGAACGCCAGGGAGGTGGTTCCGGTGCCGGTGGTGGTAAAGGTTCCGTGGGACTTCGTGGTCCGGGTGAAACACAGCTTGAGATGGACCGCCGTATCATCCTGAACCGTATGTCATTGCTGAAAGAACGTCTGGCGGAGATTGACAAGCAGAAAGCTACCCAACGCAAGAATCGCGGACGCATGATACGTGTTGCACTGGTTGGTTATACCAATGTGGGAAAATCAACCATGATGAATCTTCTCTCCAAGAGTGAAGTGTTTGCGGAAAACAAACTGTTCGCTACTTTAGACACTACTGTGCGCAAAGTGATTATCGATAATCTACCGTTCCTGTTGTCAGATACAGTAGGGTTTATTCGCAAGTTACCTACCGACTTGGTAGAATCTTTTAAATCTACCCTGGATGAGGTACGTGAAGCAGATTTGCTTGTGCACGTAGTCGATATTTCTCACCCCGGATTTGAGGAACAGATTGAGGTGGTGAACAAGACCCTGGCAGAGATTGGCGGCAGTGGCAAACCTATGATACTTGTATTTAATAAAATAGACGCTTACACCTACGTGGAGAAAGCGCCGGACGACCTTACCCCCCGAACAAAGGAAAACTTAACACTCGAAGAACTGATGAAGACGTGGATGGCAAAAATGGAGGATAACTGCCTTTTTATTTCCGCCCGCGAACGAATCAATATAGACGAACTGAAAAATGTAGTTTATCAGCGAGTGAAAGAATTACACGTTCAGAAATATCCCTATAACGATTTTCTTTATCAGACCTACGAAGAAGAAGAGGAAGAATAATCAATATGCTAATGTGCTGATGTGCCAATTGGTTGCGCGTACTGCATCAGAATTGGCACATTGGCATATAGGCACATTAACACATTATTAAGATGAAAGACTATCGTAGATTGACTGAAGATGAGATACTTCAGTTGAAGAGCCAGTCATGTCTGGCCGATGATTGGGGAAATGTATCAGTGGCAGAGGGTTTTAATTGTGAGTACGTCCATCATACCCGTTTCTCGGGTGAA
This sequence comes from Bacteroides xylanisolvens, assembly GCF_018289135.1. Taxonomy (NCBI): domain Bacteria; kingdom Pseudomonadati; phylum Bacteroidota; class Bacteroidia; order Bacteroidales; family Bacteroidaceae; genus Bacteroides; species Bacteroides xylanisolvens. The sequence goes on along the minus strand of NZ_CP072216.1, from coordinate 3,464,389 downwards.
GTAAAACTGGGGGTATTCGAAGCTGAATTTACATTGCCGGGGGGAATCAAGAAACATTCGGGATTACGTCATGTGACGTTGCACAATGTGTCGGTGGGTGATAACTGCTGTATTGAGAATATACAGAACTATATTGCTAATTATGAGATTGGCAGTGACACCTTCATTGAGAATGTAGATATTATTTTAGTGGATAGGTTAAGCACTTTTGGTAATGGGGTAGAAGTGGCTGTCTTGAATGAAACAGGAGGCCGTGAGGTGTTGATGAACGATAAATTGTCTGCGCACCAGGCATATATTCTTGCACTCTACCGCCATCGTCCCGAGCTGATAAACCGTATGAAATCCATTGCGGATTATTATTCCAATAAACATGCTTCTGCTGTCGGCAGTATTGGCAATCATGTGATGATTCTCAATACGGGCTCGATCAAGAATGTCCGGATTGGTGATTACTGCCATATCTGTGGGACCTGTCGCTTATCCAATGGCAGCGTCAATAGTAATGTGACGGCACCTGTACATATCGGACATGGTGTAATCTGTGATGACTTTATTATTTCTTCCGGCTCTAAAGTGGATGACGGTACGATGCTGACTCGTTGTTTCGTCGGACAATCCTGTAAACTGGGACACAATTATTCCGCTTCCGATTCTTTATTTTTTAGTAATTGTCAGGGAGAGAATGGTGAGGCATGTGCTATTTTTGCAGGTCCTTTTACGGTGACACACCATAAATCTACTTTATTGATTGCCGGTATGTTCTCGTTTATGAATGCGGGTTCGGGGTCCAATCAGAGTAATCACATGTATAAGTTAGGTCCTATCCATCAGGGAACGATGGAGAGAGGAGCGAAGACCACTTCCGATTCATATATCCTGTGGCCGGCACGTGTCGGGGCTTTCTCTTTGGTAATGGGACGTCATGTTAATCATGCCGATACTTCCAATCTTCCTTTCTCTTACCTGATAGAGCAGCGGAATACCACTTATCTGGTTCCGGGAGTTAATTTGAGAAGTGTAGGTACTATCCGTGACGCACAGAAATGGCCAAAGCGTGATAAGCGAAAAGATCCGAACCGGCTGGATTATATCAATTATAACCTGCTGAGTCCTTATACCATTCAGAAGATGTTTAAAGGACGTTCCATTTTGAAAGAATTGAAACGTGTATCCGGTGAAACTTCAGAGATCTACTCCTACCAGAGTGCTAAAATCAAGAACTCTTCTCTGAATAACGGAATTCGTTTTTATGAAATCGCCATTCACAAGTTCTTGGGAAACTCCATCATAAAACGATTGGAGGGTATTAATTTCCAGACCAATGAAGAAATCCGTCAGCGACTGAAACCTGACACGGAAATCGGACTTGGCGAATGGGTGGATGTTTCCGGACTGATTGCTCCCAAGAGTGAAATCGACCGATTGTTGGATGGTATTGAGAATGGAACAGTCAATCGTTTGAAATCCATCAATGCAAGCTTTGCAGAAATGCACGAGAATTATTATACCTATGAATGGACATGGGCTTATCATAAGATTCAGGAATTCTACGGCCTGAATCCGGAAACGATTACAGCACAAGATATCATCGGTATCGTGAAAGCGTGGCAGCAAGCTGTTGTCGGATTGGATAAGATGGTATATGAGGATGCCAAGAAAGAATTTTCGTTGTCTTCCATGACCGGATTTGGTGCTGACGGCTCCCACGACGAAATGAAGCAGGATTTTGAGCAAGTACGCGGTGATTTCGAAAGTAATACCTTTGTGACTGCCGTCTTGAAACATATTGAAGATAAAACAGCTCTTGGAAACGAGTTAATCAAACGGATTGAAGCAATCGAATCATAATAGGAGTGGCAGATGGCGAACTGTGGATGATAAACAGGATATGATAAATAGCAAACTGTAAATAAAATAGTGAGCGGTGAACGGCAGATGTCAATGAATGGCATAGCTTGTTTACCGCTCGTTGTTTATTGTTTATGATTGTCTTTTGCTGTTCCTGCTTTTCTCCGTTATTCATTCTTAATTCTTCATTCATCATTCGCCATTCTTCATTCTTAATTACTACCTTTGCCACACTAATTAACATTACGTAATAAAATAAGAAACTTATGGCAACACCTCCGTTTAAGTATCAGCCCATGTTTGAAAAGGGAAAAGATACAACTGAGTATTATCTGCTTACAAAAGACTATGTATCAGTAAGCGAGTTTGAAGGAAATCCTATCCTGAAAATTGAGAAAGAAGGTTTGACTGCGATGGCTAATGCAGCTTTTCGTGATGTATCATTCATGCTTCGTCGTTCGCACAACGAACAAGTTGCTAAGATTCTGAGTGATCCGGAAGCAAGTGAAAACGATAAGTATGTGGCATTGACTTTCCTGCGTAACGCGGAAGTTGCTTCAAAAGGTGTACTTCCTTTCTGTCAGGACACTGGTACTGCTATTATCCATGGTGAAAAAGGACAGCAGGTATGGACTGGATATTCTGATGAAGAAGCGCTTTCACTGGGCGTATATAAAACATACACTGAAGAGAACCTGCGTTATTCACAGAATGCGCCTTTGAATATGTATGATGAGGTAAATACAAAATGTAACCTCCCTGCACAGATTGACATCGAAGCTACCGAAGGTATGGAATACGAATTCCTTTGCGTAACAAAAGGTGGTGGTTCTGCCAACAAGACATATTTGTATCAGGAAACAAAAGCGATCCTGAATCCCGGTACACTGGTTCCATTCCTGGTTGAAAAAATGAAAACATTGGGAACAGCCGCTTGCCCTCCTTATCATATCGCTTTCGTGATCGGTGGAACTTCTGCTGAAAAGAACTTATTGACAGTGAAGCTGGCTTCTACTCATTTCTATGATAACTTGCCGACTACTGGAAACGAATATGGCCGTGCATTCCGCGACATCGAACTGGAAAAAGAAGTTTTGGCAGAAGCTCACAAAATTGGATTGGGCGCGCAATTCGGAGGTAAATATCTTGCTCATGACGTACGCATCATCCGTTTGCCTCGTCACGGTGCTTCTTGTCCGGTAGGCTTGGGAGTATCTTGCTCTGCCGACCGTAACATCAAATGTAAAATCAATAAGGAAGGTATCTGGATTGAGAAACTGGATTCAAATCCGGGCGAACTTATTCCTGTAGAACTGCGTCAAGCAGGTGAAGGTGATGTTGTAAAGATCGACCTGAACCGTCCGATGCCTGAAATCCTGAAAGAGCTGACTAAATATCCGGTAGCTACTCGTCTGTCATTGAACGGAACGATCATCGTAGGTCGTGACATCGCCCATGCTAAACTGAAAGAACGTTTGGATCGCGGCGAAGACTTGCCACAATATATTAAGGATCATCCTATTTATTATGCAGGTCCGGCAAAAACTCCGGAAGGCATGGCTTGTGGTTCTATGGGTCCTACTACAGCAGGACGTATGGACTCTTATGTAGAACTGTTCCAAAGTCATGGCGGCAGCATGGTCATGTTGGCAAAAGGTAACCGTAGCCAGCAAGTGACAGATGCTTGTAAGAAATATGGTGGTTTCTATCTTGGCTCTATCGGAGGTCCGGCAGCTATCCTTGCACAGAATAACATCAAGAGCATCGAATGTGTGGAATATCCGGAATTGGGTATGGAAGCCATCTGGAAAATTGAAGTAGAAAACTTCCCTGCATTTATCTTGGTGGATGATAAGGGTAATGACTTCTTCAAACAGTTGAAACCGTGGAATTGCACAAAATAACCGGTTTTAACCTGTTGGGATAAAACTTTAAGAAGAGGCTAAATGCCCTGAATTTATAAAATCCCCTCACTCTGCAATGTAGTGAGGGGATTTCATCTTTTGAGGACTTAAAGACTTTCCGGATATTTATTTTTGTAGTGTAGATATCAGCCTTTCATCATTTGTGATTACTTGTTCTGTTCTTTTTTCCATTTTTCATATCTCTTCAATACCTTACTACCATCTTTGTTATACCAACTATAACCATTCCGGCGCTCATGCCCGATTTCCGATATATCATATTTTTTAATGCCGTCACGGTCGCAGAAAAAAGGCCGATTCGTTTCCAGTTCATAAAAACGTGCCCAGAGAGTTGGACAGTCTTCACAGGGAACCATACGATAGTCTTTTTTACCTTCACCGTTAGTGAAATATTCCTTCTGTATTCCTTTTATTTTAGACTTTTGGAACCATTTGATTGCTCCTTCTATGGATTTTACAATGTCTGTGGATGGATTAGGAAGTGACATCAACAGCAATACAATATTGTCCGACTCTTGTCCGCTTAGTGACGGAAGTTCATAAGCACGTGCTTTGCAGGGTTCCAAAGTGACACGGTCGTGTTGGGCGCACCATACTGTTAATTCACCATTTTGGCACACCTGCGTTTTGAGTATACACTCTATACCTTTGTTGAATGCATTGCGTGCTTGTTCGCAGATATTGTCAGGAAGAAAAGTATATGGAGCTTTCTTTTCGTATATGCTCCGAAGTTGATTCATGACTCTTACCATTGCATTGTCATTGTAGGTGATTTGTACATAATAACCTTTGGGACGTGGATAAAATTGAGGCCATCCTCCGTTTTCATACTGCGATTTGAGCAGATATTGAATACCGTTCAGCACTCCTTCTTTATATTTCTCTTTCTGTGTAGCCAGATAAAGTCGTGCCAGATATTCTATTTCTGTCGTGGTGGCATTGTTGTCGATTGTGCTTTGGTTGATATCCTCTTTGGCTTTTAGTGCCGCTTTATATTCCTGTTCTGTCAGTTCTGCCGGCATATAGATATTTTTTGGCCATCCTCCGGTGATTTGCTGATACAGTAACACGTTGTCACCAATGCGTTGGGCTTCTTCCGTCTTGAAGAAATCGTCGTCAAATTTAGGAGCGATGTGTACCCATTCTTTGTAATTTTGTTGTTTTCTGTAGTCTGTTGCTTTTTGGGCTGAGGCGTTTGTCAGGATAAAAAGTAGCAGTAAGAAAAGACCTGGTTTTCTCATGGCTTTATTATTTAATGTTTTTATAGTATGCAAATGTATGAAGAAAGAAAAATACTGATATGTAATAACTGTTTTTTATAGAGTAAAAATTGGGTTAACCCTCCCGATAAGAAGATTAACCCAATCAAAAAATAAATGGAAACTACTTCCTTATTCTAGATATTTCGTAATCTTTCCGCTGATTTGTAACAGGGATATTTCGCAAAGTTTCGTATTATATTCAGCAGAGAGGATGCGTTCCTCTGCATCTAACAAACTTTTTTGTGCTTCACGCACTTCAAAACCGGAGAGGTCTCCCTGTATATAACGGTCCATGGCAATATCGTGATTATCTTTGGCGGTTATCAGGTTTTGACGTTCCAGATTCAGCAATTGAAGATTGTTGCGATAGGCTTGCCATAGGTTACTGAGATCAGAGCGAAGTGCTAATTCCAAGTCCTGTCGTTCCAGGCGACGATTCTTGAAAGCCAGACTTGCATTTCTCTTTTCGCGGCGACGATTACCGTCGAAGATATTAAAACCGACAGTTATTCCGGCATTGAAGCCCAGTTCACCTCTTCTGCTGTTTGCATTGATGTCATACTTGTTGAACGTATATCCATATCCGGTATTTAATTTGAGATATGGATAGTTGCGTGAGTTTATTTTCTTGTAGTCCAATTGGGCAAGTACTGTGTTTTGATCGGCCTTGAGCAAAGAAGCATTGGTTGCTAACGTAGAATTCCACAAATCATCAAATTGCAAGTCGCTGTGTACGTCGATAGTGGAGTCTTTGATAATAATGTTTTGATTGACATTGTTGTTAGCCATCAGTTCATTCAACTGGATGCGTGAAGAATGTAGCAATTCCTGTTGTTTGATGTATTGGGCACTGTCTGCATTGAAATCCACCTTTGCCTGCTGATAATCCAGCCCTGAAAACTTACCGACCAGGTGACTAGCCTCGGCTATGCGCAAGCGCTCTTTGGAAAGTGACATTGCATAATGAAAGTTTTTCAGACGAATCTTCTGCTGGATAAAATTATAGTATTCGGAAGTCAGGGCAGCGATAAAATCTTCAATGGCAATACGCGTGTTGGTTTCCCCCTGACGTTCCAGCTCTTTCAACTGTTTGTAGGTGGTACTGATATTGAATCCGTCGAAAATAGTCCAGTTGAGGTTAAGACCGACATTAACTGTCTGATCGTAGACTCCGTTGTTCTTTGTTATTTCTCCGGTAGCACGCGCCTTGGTCTCAATATTGTCCAGGTTTCCGGTATATCCGGCAGAGAAGTCCAGTGTAGGCAGGTAACCTGCATTTCCCAACGTTGCGTTGTTTTTGCTGATCTGCTCTTCGTTATGGATGATACGTAAAGAGTAATTGTTTTGCAATCCTTCTTCCAGACACTCCTTGAGAGTGAGAACTTGTGCCTTTGCAAAAGAGACTGATAAGAAGGCACATGCAATGGTGATATAAATGATGCGTTTCATGCAAATTCCTTTCTGTTTCATTCTTGTAGTTTTTTGATTCGGTTAGTCGAAATGTAACTGTAAATAGCCGGTACAATGTACATCGTAAGCAGAGTGGATACGACCATACCACCCACTACCGCCGTACCCATGGCAATACGCTGGTTACAACCTTCTCCGGTGGCAAATGCCAGCGGGATAAGTCCCAAAACCGTAGAGGCACTTGTCATCAGAATCGGACGGAGGCGTTGAAGGGCAGCATCTTTGATGGCGCTCATTTTATCCTCTCCGGCTTCCTGTTTCTGATTGGCAAATTCTACAATAAGAATACCGTTCTTCGCCACCAGACCGATCAGCATGATAATACCGATCTGACTGAAAATATTCATCGTAATATCTCCGAAATACATGAAGACCAAAGCTCCGGCAATAGCCAGCGGCACTGTCAACATGATAATCAATGGATCTTTGAAACTTTCAAACTGGGCTGCCAGAATCAGGTAAATCAAAAGGATAGCCAGGATAAAGGCGAACATCAGACTGGAGGAACTTTCACGATATTCTTTCGAGTCTCCCGACAGGGCAGTGCGGAAAGTATCGTCCAGTGTTTCCTTGGCAATCTTATCCATCTCGTCCAAACCTTGCCCGATTGTTTTTCCATCTGCCAATCCTGCAGAAATCGTAGCTGACACAAAACGGTTATAGCGATATAACTTTGGAGGAGCAATACCGCTTTCCAACTCAATCAAGTTATCCAACTGAATCATATCCCCACTGTTGCTACGAACGTAAATTGCTTTCAAGTCAGCCGGCTTGTTTCGTTGCTGGCGGTTGATTTCACCAAGAATCTCATATTGCTTACCGTTCATATAGAAATATCCCATACGCTGACCGCTCAATCCATATTGCAGCGTTTGAGCAATATTTTTGGTACTTACTCCCATAATACTGGACTTGTCGCGGTTGATCTGGATACGTGCTTCCGGCTTACTGAACTTCAAATCGACGTCCGCCATCTGGAAGACAGGATTCTCATATACTTTAGCCATAAACTTAGGCAGTACTTCTTCCAACTTTTCCAAATTGGTAGCCTGAAGTACATATTGAACAGGCATACTTCCACGACGTCCACCAAAAGAAGACTGTTGTTGCACGAATGAACGCGCCATCGTTTTCTTCTGCACCGCTTTCGAAATCTTCTCGGCAACTTCCATCTGTGTGTAGTTACGGTCTTTCATGTCATGCAATGTGATACGCACGTTTCCGCTACCACTAGATACACGGGCAGTCACTGATTCCGCATCAGGAAGAATGGAGTCTACCAGCTGATTGATATCTTCCGTATAATCCCGGATATATTCATAAGTGACACCTTCTGCTCCTCGTGTATTGATACTGATTTGCGAACGGTCTTCAAGTGGAGCCATTTCCGCAGGAACTGCATTCCATAGAATACCAATCAGGCAAATCGTGATGAAAGTAAATGGGAGAGCGATCCAGCGTTTGCCGAGGAAAGCGGCAAGTGACCGACTGTATAGCCGGTTCATTCCTTCAAAGAATGGTTCTGTTTTGGCATAGAACCAACTCTGCTTTTCCCGTTTTATGAGCAATTTCGTTGCCAGCATCGGTGTGAAAGTCAATGCGGCAAATGAGGAAATAATAACCGAACCGGAAATTACGATACTGAACTCACGGAACAGTCGTCCCGTCATTCCGTCCATAAAGACGATCGGGAAGAATACCGCTACCAGTGTGATAGTCGTTGAAATAACGGCAAAGAAAATTTCTTTGGCTCCTTCTATGCCCGCTTCTTTCGGAGCCATTCCTTTCTCAATACGGATGTATATATTTTCCGTCATAACGATGGCATCATCTACCACCAGTCCCACCGATAGTACGATGGCGAGCATGGAAAGCACATTGATGGAGAATCCGGCCAGATACATGACGAAGAATGCACCGATAAGGGAGACAGGAATTACGATACAAGGCACCAATGTAACGCGCCAGTCACGCAGGAAGAGGAAGATAATGATAATTACGAGTACAAAAGCCTCATACACCGTTGACTTTACCTCATTGATAGACGCACGGATAAACTTGGTATTATCAAAACCGTAGTTATAGTGTACGTCTTCCGGCAAGTCCTTTTTCATCTGTTCCATACGCTGGTATACCGCATCCGCAATCTCAATATGGTTGGCTCCCGGCTGTGGAATAACAACGACACCTACCATCGGAACACCGTTCATTTTCATATAACTCTTGATGTCGGCAGGTCCCAGTTCGGCACGTCCGATATCGCTGAAACGGACAATACGGTTATTCTCTTCTTTGATAATCAAATCATTGAATTCATCTGCGGTATGCATCAATCCCAGTGTTCGGATAGTCAGCTCGGTGGTATTTCCTTCGATACTACCGGAAGGAAGTTCCACATTCTCATTGTCTACGGCGTTTTTAACGTCGATAGGAGTGATTCCGTAGCCGGCCATTTTAACCGGGTCGAGCCAGAGACGCATGGAGTAACGCTTTTCTCCCCAGATAGATACACTACTTACATCGGAAATGGTCTGTAACTGTTCTTTTACAGTCAAGTCCGCTATTTCACTTAATTCCAACAGGGAACGTTTATCACTTTGAAGAGCAACCATCAGGATCGGTTGGGCATCGGCATCCGCTTTTGAGACAGTCGGAGGGTCACAGTCGCGAGGCAGATAACGTTGGGCACGTGAAACCTTGTCACGCACGTCGTTGGCTGCTGTTTCCAAATCGACGGACAACTCAAATTCTACTGTAATACGGCTTTGTCCCTGTTGACTCACACTGGACAAAGAACGGATACCGGGAATACCGTTGATATTCTGTTCCAACGGTTCGGTTATCTGATTCTCGATAACATCGGCATTAGCTCCCGGATAAGAGCAACTGACAGAAATGATCGGATTATCCACTGACGGATATTCGCGGACACCCAGATAGTTGTATCCGATGAATCCGAAAAGGAGGATAATGATCGTTAATACTGTGGCTAATACCGGGCGACGTATACTTAATTCGGAGATGTTCATTGATTTATGATTTCTGATTTCTGAATTATGATTTCTGAGTTATGGATTGAAGATTTCTGATTTTTGAATTATGATTTCTGATTTCTGAATGTTTGCTGTATTTTGCTGACTTATAAATCATAAATTATTTGGCTTATAAATCATAAATCAGAATTCATAAATCATAAATTCTCATTCTTCAATATTGTCAAGTGTTACGGCGAGTCCGGTACGGAGTTGCAATGTTCCTGAAGTGATGATTGTGTCTCCTACGTGCAATCCTCTAATCACTTGCACTTCAGATGCGGTGCGGATACCAGTAATGATATCCACCGGTTCGGCCTTTCCTGATTTATACAGATAGACTTTATCTTTACCCATTTCCGGCACAATTGCTTCCGTTGGGATGGCTATTGCATTAGGTATTTCATCCTTTTTCAACAGTACACTGGCATAACGGCCGGGAAGTAGGGTGCGATTGACATTCGGGTATAATGCACGGGCGGTAAATTGATGCAGATTCGGATCGATGGCAGATTCTACAGCGTATACCTGTGCGCCAAAAGCATCCAATGTTCCTTCAACGCTGAAATTGAGATTGGTACCCTTTTTGATTTGCTTGGCATAACGTTCCGGAACGGAAAATTCAACCTTCAGTGGAGCGATTTTTGTCAGCTTGGCAACGACTGTGGTCGGAGACGCATACGTACCGATACTGACTTGGCGAAGTCCGATCACTCCGTCAAACGGAGCACGTAGCTCTGTCAGTTCAATATTAGCTTTGATAATTTCTATATCGGCATTCAGAGTTGCTAAATCCGTTTTCACCTGTTCGTAGGCTTCTTTACTGACAGCATCCCGTTTCAATAAAGCATCCTGGCGGAATACACGGTCTTCTGCCAGTTTCAATTGCGAAATCAACCTTTGCAATTGTGCCTGCAACTGTCTGTCATTCACTTTGGCTAGTAATTGGCCTTTCTTTACGGCTGTTCCTTCTTCAAAGTTGATTTCTACAATCTTTCCCGACGTTTCGAAAGACAAATCCACTTCTTCATCGGGCAGAAGTACACCGGTAGTGGTGAATTCATCTGTCAGAGATTGCGGTTTTATGACCTTGGCATTTACATTTAAAACTTGTTTCCCTCTTTTTTTATTACCGCCCATCACTTTGTCGGCGGCTGCTAGTTCGTCGTTTTTTTTCGGTAATTGTGAGTAGATTCCTCCACCGATAATCCCGGCACCAACAAGAATAATGATGCCCCATTTAGTCTTCTTATTCATGGTTTAGTATTGTATATGGCAATTATAATATAATCTTTGAAGATTAGACTTTCCCTGACTGGAAAGGTTTAATCTGTAAATGATAGAAAAAAAGTTAATGCATCTTTTTCAATTTAATAAGCTCATACACTTAAGGGAACTATTCTTTTATGGCATATAGAAGGGTGGTTGATATGACTTTCCCTTTTTTAGTGATAGTTTCTGATTTTACCAGCCCAATATTTTTGGCATACCAATCTATTGAATATTCGGTTTCTGAAATGAACATGACTTTTCCTTTTTGTTCCGTGTAGATTTTAATGCAATCAAAATCTCCCGCAGGAGTATGTATGGTTTCACGTCCTTTATATTTTCCTTTTAGAGAAGCTTTCATAGTCATTGGTCCTGATTTTTGCAAGAAATTACACTGTGGTATATCATCTCCATTCTGAACATGATCCTTTAAAGGTATGCTAATTCGTCCTTCTGCATATATGTTCTTAGAATATTTCTGATATTCATATTCTGATTTACCATCCAAAAGGATAACTTCGGTCATATCTTGACTCTTATGATAAATATAGAATAACCTGTTGATACCACTTTTTATACTTAGAGAATCATAGTGCTCTCCGAAAGCATCTTCTCTTATGATTAAGCGATCACCTTTATCAACCACGTCTGCGATGCACATAGTATCTTTCAGTGTTTTTCCTTCCTTTACTTCGGTTGTTACATAGTAAGCAGTTCTTCCTTTTTTAATACTGCAATATTGTGCATGTGCGGAAATTATGTATAAAATGAAACATAATAAAACTAAGATTTTTTTCATATTGTTTTTTTGTGTGTACTATTATAACTATAAGTGTGAACAGCATTGGTTTTATAAGCACGCTGCTCGCATTTTTTCTAATAAGCAGCCCGATATTTTCCTTCCTCTTTATCTTCCAACATATTGAGATAAGAGGTATAACGGGATTCGCTGATGAGGTGCTCTTCCACTGCTTTGCGTACGGCACATCCCGGTTCATGACGATGTGTACAGTTGCCATATTTGCAGTCGGCGGAGGTTTTGAATATTTCGGGAAAATAATGTCCGATCTCTTCTTCTTCCATATCAAATGTGCCGAAGCCCTTGATACCCGGAGTATCGATGATATAGCCATCTCCTTCCACAGGGAACATTTCGGAGAAAGTAGTAGTATGCATTCCTTTGTTGTGGTAGGAAGAAATTTCGCCGGTCTTGGTTTCTATGCCCGGCAGTATGGAATTGATAAGAGTCGATTTGCCGACTCCCGAATGTCCGGAAAATAAAGTAATCTTGCCTTCCAGTGCTTTTTTGATTTCAGCCACTCCAGTGCCGTTCTTTGCGGAAACTTTGAAGCAAGGGTAGCCGATTTGTGTGTATAAGTTGATAAGGGCGTCCAGATAGCGGAGCTCATCTTCGTCGTAAGCATCTACCTTATTAAATACCAGTTTGACAGGGACGCGATAGGCCTCTGCGGATGCAAGAAAGCGATCAATAAAAATAGTGGAAGTTTCCGGATAATTGATGGTTACCACCAACATACATTGGTCGAGATTGGCAGCAAGGATATGAGATTGTTTGGAAAGATTGGATGAACGGCGGATGATGTAGTTCTTTCTATCTTCTATTTCACTGATAAAAGCAGTGCCTTCCTGATTAAGTATAATTCGGACACGATCACCCACTGCAACAGGATTAGTACTGCGAATCCCTTTCAATCGGAAATTCCCTTTGATTTTACATTCAATAGATTGTCCGTCATCGGTTTTCACCTGATACCAACTACCCGTGTTTTTGATTACTAATCCTTTCATATAAATTATAAATTAAAAATGAAGAATGAAGAATTCAGGCTGTGTTTCAACTGAATAATACAGCATTATAATTCCTCATTCTTCATTCTTAATTCTTCATTATTTTTTAGACGGTCATAATTTCTTTATCCTTTTCAGCCAGCATATCATCGATTTGTTTGATATACTTATCATGGATTTTTTGCAGTTTGGCTTCCGCATTCTTCTGCTCGTCTTCTGCCAATCCGTCTTTTACGGCCTTTTTCAGTGCGTCGATGCCGTCACGACGCGCGTTGCGTACGCTTACTTTAGCCGTTTCGCCTTCTCCTTTACACTGTTTTGCCAGTTGTTTACGACGTTCTTCCGTCAGGGGAGGGATGCCGATACGGATCATTTCTCCATTGTTTTCGGGCATGATACCGAGGTCAGAGTCGATAATTGCTTTTTCGATGACACGGAACATGCTTTTATCCCAAGGCTTGATCACGATACTGCGGGCGTCCGGAGTAGTAATTGCTGCTACATTGCTGATAGGTACCATACTTCCGTAAGAATCTACGCGGATACCATCTAATAAGCGTGCACTCGCTTTTCCGGCGCGGATATGTGCCAGTGCTTCTTCCAGATACATGATGGCCATATCCATCTTTTCTTGTGCATTTTCAAGGCAAGTCTTTACGTCTACCATATTTTTTGAGATTTAAAATTGCATTTTGATTGATTAAGTAGCAAAAGTATATTATTTTTTGTTCATCTGCAACAGCATACCCATCTTTTTTATGAGTGACTTGCCAATGATAATCAGGGTAACGGCGGTGATAATCATTAAAATACCCATCATTAAGCGGGGAGTCAGTTTTTCGTGAAACAGGAGAACACCGAAGAATAAAGCTGTCACTGGTTCCAGAGCACCCAATATTGCTGTTGGTGTAGAGCCTATATAATGAATGGCCAGTGCGGTACAGACCAGTGATACGGCAGTTGGCAGGATGGCGAGTGATAATACATCGGCCCAGAGCCAGGCAGACGGTATTACTTGTAGTTCCGTACAAAAATTTAAACGGACGATATAAACCGATAGTCCGAATAAAATGGCATAGAAGGTAAGTTTCGTGGTCGGCAGGTTTTTCAATGTCGAACGGTTTACACCTACTATATATATAGCATAAGAGAGAGAAGACAACAGAACAAAGATAATTCCCAAAGTCGATAGCGGTTTGTTGCCGTCTCCCTGATAAAGCAAGGCAATGCCTGAAAGTGCCAGCAGGATGGAGAAAACGGTAATGGCGGAAATCTTTTCCTTGAAGAATATTCCCATGATGACAGCTACCATCACCGGATAAACAAACAGAATCGTAGAAGCAATTCCGGCATCCATATAATTATAACTCATAAACAAAAGCAGTGATGAAAAAGAGAATAACAATCCCATAATGACTAAGGGCAAAACGTCTGCCTTATGAAGTGCAAAAGACTGGTGCTGCATTTTCATCAGAATACCCAATACGATTGTCGCAAAGAAGTACCGGTAGAATAAAACGGTATCGACACTCATTCCGGCTGCATAGAGCGGAAGTGCAAAAAGAGGATTCATACCGTAGCTCGCAGCGGCAATCGCTCCATAGATAAAACCTTTGGTTTTGTTAGTCATTGTTTTGCTTTTTTTAATGGCGTGCAAAAGTACGCAGTTCACCAATGATAAACAAGTGTTTAGGCGGTTGATAGTATAATTTAATCTTTCGTATGCTAAAAACTATTTCTTGGTAAAGAGATAACTAATCTTGTTTATGCATAAAATTAATCGTCTGACTATAGTCGAACTTGCGTCTGACTACTGTTAAACTTACGTCTGACTATAGTTGAACTTTCGTCTGACTATAGTCAGACGAAAAAGAATTAACTGTCAGATGATTAATTTTATTCGGTAGGGAGATTAGTTATACGCCTCCCGAGTAATAGTCTGCAGGCAATAGGCAATCAGGTTTTTGAATAAACACTTGCATATATCTTGGATTTTCCCGAATATTGCATCTGAATTATCGAAAAACACAGATGACCAAAGCTAAATTTCTTGTTGTTTATTGCCTGTTCATATCGGGACTTTGTTGCATGGCAAATGTGACGAAGGATATCAATATGCGCTTTAAGGACGTAAGGCAGGGACTTTCTCATCAAACAGTCAATTGTTTCTATCAGGATGAATTCGGATTTTTGTGGATCGGCACTCAAGACGGGCTGAATCGATTTGACGGACGTAAGTTTGAAGTATTCAAACCGGATAACGCTAATCCTTATTCCATCAATATCAATAATATCAGGCAGGTTTGCGGAAATAAAGCCGGATTGCTCTTTATTCGCAGTTTGCAGAGCGTGACTCTTTATGATATGCGTTTGAATCGTTTTAGGGTGTTGCGTGAAGGAGAAGTTGCGGGAATCTGTTATGCGCACGATGCATTATGGATAGCTACCGGAAAGGAAATCTACCGTTATCGCAACCTCGACCAGGCGCCCGAGTTATTCTTTTCATTTCCTTCGGATGAGGAGGATGTATTGATGAACAGTCTCATGGTTCGTCAGAATCAGACAGTGGTGGTGGGTACTTCTTCGAAAGGTGTATACTGCATCGACCAGTCTGCACATATCACCCGGCGTATGGATGTGGGAGCTGTCAATTCAATAACAGAAGATAGAAACGGGAGTATCTGGATAGCTACCAGAAACAGAGGGCTCATACGGTTGGATGAAGATGGAACACTTACTCATTTCAAGCATAATAAGGTAGCTGAAAATACGATTAACCATAATAATGTGCGTCATGTGACGCAAGCTAATGATAGTCTCCTGTATATCGGAACCTATGCCGGTTTGCAGACTTTAAACCTGTTTACCGGAGAGTTTACAGATTATGAATATGACTTGAATGTGGAGGCGGCCGATATACGTTCCATTATTTCGATGCATTACGACACTTCGGGGACTTTATGGTTGGGGACTTTCTATCAGGGAATCCAATATTATAATGTAGCGAATGATGCTTTCCATTTTTACCGCTCGTCTACGGCTGTTGGCGGTCATTTGAATTCTTATATTATCAGTTCCATTGCCGAAGACCGTTCCGGCCGGATCTGGTTTGCAAGTGAAGGAAGCGGGTTGAACTATTATGATAAACATACCAAACGCTTTTTCCCTTTAAAAAAGGTCTATTCTCAAGAGCTTTCTTTTAAGATAGTGAAGTCTCTTTATTATGAGAAAGAGCCGGATTATCTTTGGGTAGCTTCTCTTTATCAGGGAATCAACCGGATTAATCTGTCGACCGGACATATAGAATCTATCTCGGAAAACATCTATACTCCGGAAGGAAAAACAGTTGTTGACAGAGCCTATAATCTGGTGAAAATGATAGAGTTTGCCGGCCACGATTCTTTATTGATAGCTGCCAAGGGAGGATTGCTTGTATTGGATAAAAAACACCTTCGACTTCATCATTTCGAACACCCTTCGTTGGCTGCCAAACATCTGTCGCAGGTTTGGGATATGACGTTTGACAAAGACGGGGATCTATGGCTGACTACCTCTTTTGATCTGATACGAGTCAACCTCAAAGCGGGCATTGCCCATAGTTATCCTTTCTCCCAAATAGCGCAGAGTACAGCGCAGCATCACATCAACCACATTTTATGTGATAAGAAAGGACGTATATGGCTGGGATCGACAGGCTCGGGAATTTATCTATTTGATAAGAAGACAGATTCTTTTGTGGGATACGGAGCGAAACAGGGATTGGAAAATGGATTTATAACCGGATTGGTGGAGAGTCCTTTGGATGGTTCTATCTATGTGGCAACCAATGGTGGTTTCTCTAAATTCAACCTGGCAACGACTACATTCGAGAACTATAACAGACAGAGTGATTTTCCCTTGAATAATATAAATGACGGAGGGCTGTATATTGCGTCCGACCACGATATTTACGTGTGTGGTCTGGCGGGTATTGTCTCTATCGCCCAGGAAAAGCTGAACAAACAGTCTGTTGACTATGATGTGTTTGTAAAACGGGTGCTTGTGGATAATACGGAAATACAACCGCTTGATTCGTTGGGGCTTATCAAAGAAACCGTATTGTATGAACATCGGTTAGTATTGCCGCCCAGATATTCTTCCGTCACTTTTGAGATAGCAAGTAACACCCTGAATAATATTTCTAATATCGGTCTGGAATATAAACTTGAAGGCTTTGACAACGAATATATGAAGGCGGGCGATAATACGATGATTACCTATACCAATCTTCATCCGGGGCATTATACTTTCCATGTCCGTGGCGACCAGGTGGGCGTTCACGGTCGGGAAGCACCTTCCGTTAGTTTTGAGCTGATAGTGGAGGCTCCGGTTTATCAGCGGGCATGGTTTATTTTGTTGATGGTGCTGGCAGCTATCCTTATTGCCGGCTATATTATCCGTATGTTCTGGATACGAAAAACCTTGCGGCACTCTTTATTGGCCGAGAAACGGGAAAAAGAGTATATCGAAAGTGTGAACCAGTCCAAACTGCGTTTCTTTACCAATGTATCGCATGAATTCCGTACTCCGTTAACACTTATATCCAGCCAGCTCGAAATGCTCCTGATGCATAAGGACATTATTCCTGAAGTATATAATAAGATTCTGGATATTTATAAAAATTCCCGCCGGATGAATAACCTCGTGGATGAAGTCATTGATATCCGCAAGCAGGATCAGGGATACTTGAAACTAAAGATTTCTAAAGAGAATATTGTGGCGGTGATAGAGGAAATTTGTGGCTCTTTCTATAGTTATGCCCAACTGAATAAGATAGATCTCCGCTTTTCTTCCACTCTGAAAGAAGCAGATTTGTATATTGACAAAACACAGATAGAGAAAGTATTCTATAATTTATTGTCCAACGCTTTTAAGTATACGAAGCCTGGTGACTGGATTTCTGTTGAGCTGTCAGCGGAAGGAGATAATGACATTGTGATTTCAGTCAACAACCTGGGGGTAGGCATTGATAAATCCAAGATCAAACATGTATTTGAACGGTTTTGGCAGGATGATTCGGCAACAACCACACGAACTGTCAAAGGATCGGGCATTGGATTGGCGATGGCGAAAGGAATTGTAGAGTTGCATCAGGGAACCATCGGAGTGGAAAGCGAACCGAATGGAGTTACCTCTTTTACCGTTACTCTCCACCGGGATGCGAATATGAATATGGAAGCCTCTTCCTCCGCAGACGAGCACGTTGCCGAACATTATATAATAGAGCCTCAAGAAATCTCGGAAATGGTGAAGCCGGATAAAACGGTGAAAATACTGATTGTAGAAGATAACCCGGAAATGCGTAAAGTATTGACGCAGATTTTTGAACAGATATATGAGGTATATACGGCTGCCGATGGGCAGGAAGGATTGGAACGGGCTTCTTCGCTCCAACCGCAGATGATTGTAAGTGACATCATGATGCCTGTCATGTCCGGACTGGAAATGTGCGAGAAGTTGAAAAGTAATTTGCAGACCAGCCATATACCTGTTGTCTTGCTGACAGCCCGCAACCGGGAAGAACATACTTTGGAAGGCTTGCAGACAGGTGCGGATGATTATATCTCCAAACCTTTTAATATCAAGATATTGGTAGCCCGGTGCAACAATATCATTCAGACTCGTAAACTACTTCAACAACGGTTTGTTCGAAACGACGAACCTAAAGTGGAAGACCTTCCGTTTAATCCGATCGATAAAAAGATGTTGATGGATGCTACGGCGATTGTGGAATCTTATATTGATAACCCAGACTTTGACGTAGCTACTTTTGCACGAGAAATGTGTATGAGCAGAACGTTGCTTTTCACCAAATTGAAAGCATTGACCGGACAGACCCCGAATGACTTTATTTTATCTTTGAGACTGAAAAAAGCAACAGAAAAATTGCGGAATGACCCCAATGCCCTGATTGCTGATATAGCATTTGATTACGGTTTTTCTAATCCAAGTTATTTTATCCGGTGTTTTAAAAATGCTTATGATATTACTCCGGCTGCTTATAGACGGAAATATGCAAACTCTTAATTTATAGTGTTTTAGGTGCTTTCTACCTGACGAGATTTGTACTATTTGAACTTTTATACGGACGATTCTATTATTCGAAATCATTAATAATTGGGATTTTTGCGCTGTAATCATTCAAATTATTACATAGTATGAAAAACATCGTAATTAAATGGGCTGTGTTCCTGACAGCCTTTCTTATCTCTTTAGAGGTTAGTGCTCAAAACGTCAGAGTTTCTGGAGTGGTGACAGACGCACTTGGACCGATCCCCGGAGTTAATATCATGGAGGAGGGGACTACTAACGGTACAGTGACGGATGTAAATGGAAAATATTCAATCAGTGTATCGGCTAAATCTACCCTTGTTTTTTCTTGTATAGGATATAAGGAACAAAAAATACGTGTCGGTACGAAAACGGTACTGAATGTGAATATGGTGGAAGAGTCGAAAATGCTCGATGAATTGGTGGTTGTCGGTTATGGAGTTCAGCGTAAGAGTGATGTGGCCACTTCGGTAGCTTCGGTCAAAGCGGATGAAATGAAAACATTTCCCGCCGGAAATGTGGCTGACATGTTACGTGGACGTGCCGCAGGTGTGAATGTAACGAGTAGTTCCGGACGACCGGGATCGACTCCTTCGATTACCATTCGTGGTTCCCGTTCTATCAGTGCAGACAATGCACCTTTATATATTATAGATGGTTCTCCTTCCAGTGCAACAGAGTTCAGTACGTTGAGTGCGGATGATATTGAATCGGTTGAAATCCTGAAAGATGCTGCGTCACAGGCTATTTATGGTGCACGTGCCAGTGACGGTGTGGTACTGGTGACTACCAAGCGTGGTAAAGCCGGAAAAGTGGAAGTCAACTATAATGGCTATTTGGGTATTCAATCTCTCTGGAGAAATTTCGATTTCTACTCTCCCGAAGAATATATGCAGCTTCGTCGTGAAGCAAAGGCGCATGATAAAGGAATAATTGATGCGCGTGAGATTTCTATAGCCGAAGCGTTGGAAGACGAGGTGATGCAGCGGGTATGGGCCAGTGGAAAGTTTATCGACTGGGAAAAAGAAATGTTCAGAAATGCAATCTATCATAATCACGACGTCAGTGTACGTGGAGGAACAGAAAAAATCAAAGTATCGGCAGGTGCCAACTACTTTGACCAACAAGGAATGGTGGTTACCGGATCGGGATATCAGAAGTTTTCTTTAAGACTGAATCTGGACTTTGAAATAGCCAAATGGATTAGTTTCGGTATCAATTCTTCTTATGCGATGACAAAACAAGATCGTGAGGATGGTAACTTTAATGATTTTATTACCAGTTCTCCATTGGCGGAGATATATGATGCGGATGGCAAGTATACAAAATATATCAACTCGGAAGGAAATTATAATCCTTTGTACCGTGCCGAACATTATGGACGTGAAGTAACCCGTGATAATTACCGTCTGAACTTTTTTATGGATGTGAAACCTTTCAAGGGATTCAATTATCGTCTGAATACTTCTGTTTATAATCAGACGTCTGAAGACGGTTCTTATAAAGATTCCCAATATCCGGGAGGCGGAGGAACGGCCGTTCTTGACGAATCGCGTACACAGAACTGGCTGGTTGAGAATATTGTGACCTATAAAGTGCCTATCCGCAACAAGAAACACCAGTTGACATTGACCGGCGTTCAGTCTGTCGACCATAATGGTTCGAAGTCTGTCGGGTACTCGGTTGAGAATCTTCCGGTGGATAAAGACTGGAACTTCATTTCTCAAGGTGAGTTTACAGGCAAGCCTCGTCGTCAGTTTAATGAAAATAACTTGGTGTCTTTCATGGCTCGGGCGCAATATTCGCTTTTAGATCGTTATTTGTTGAACGTGGCTATCCGCCGTGACGGTTCCAGCCGTTTCGGAAAAGAAAATAAATGGGGAACTTTCCCGTCGGCAGCTTTTGCCTGGCGTGTCAATCAGGAGAGTTTCCTAAAAGATGTGTCGTGGATTGATAACCTGAAATTGCGTGTGAGTTATGGTATTGTAGGTAATCAGAACGGTATCGGCAATTATACTACTTTGGGACTGGCTGATAATAAAGGATATGAGTTTGGAAATGTTTTTCAAATGGGATATTTGCCGGGCAAGGAACTGTCTAATCCAAACCTGAAATGGGAACAGTCTGCAACAGCTAACTTTGGTGTTGACTTTAGTTTCTTCAATGGGCGTCTGAATGGTACGGTTGAGTATTATAATACTCATACGAAGGATTTGTTGGTGAAACGTTCCCTGAATGCGTCACTCGGATATACTACCATGCTAGATAATCTGGGAAAGACGAAATCCAGTGGTATCGATCTTTCTTTAAATGGTGACGTGGTACGTACAAAGGAGTTTACCTGGACACTCGGAACTAATTTCAGCATGTATAAGAATGAAATTGTCCGTATTGACGATACTCTTGATGAGAACGGGAAACCGGCAAGTCAGGTAGCACAGGGGTGGATTATCGGAGAACCGATCAATGTATACTATGATTATCTGATAGATGGAATTTTTCAGTATGATGATTTTGATATCACTCGTGATGGTACGGGAAATCTGGTTTATACACTGAAAAACACCTATGATAGTGATAATGACGGTGTGGCCGACAGTCCGATTAATTACGGTGGCGCTATTGAACCGGGAATGGTCAAGGTGCGTGATAACAACGGGGATGGAAAGATTACAGCTGATGACAGGGTACCTATCCGTAAAGATCCGAAGTTTACACTCTCCCTTTCTTCTACATGGAACTGGAAAGGATTTGACTTGTTCATGGACTGGTATGGAGTTTCCGGCAGAAAGATTAAGAACGGTTATTTGTACGAGTATAATTCCGGTGGTTCTTTACGTGGAAAATTGAATGGGGTGAAGGTGGATTATTGGACTCCGTTCAATCCTTCGAACAAATTCCCACGTCCTTCTTATAGTGCGGACCCTGCATATTTGAGTGCCATTGCCATTCAGGATGCTTCTTATATCCGTTTACGCACCTTACAACTGGGATATACTTTCCCCACCCGACTATTGAAGAATACTCCGATTCATAAATTACGATTGTATGCAACTGCTACTAACTTGCTGACATTAACGGAGTTTAAATCTTATAGTCCCGAACTGACTCCAGGGTCTTATCCGGAGTCCAGACAATATGTGTTTGGTGTCAATGTTTCATTCTAAAATAAAGAATCCTTATGAAAAAGTTAATATATACAGCCTTTGTCATTTGCGGAATGTTGACCGCTTCCTGCTCGGATTTATTAAATCTGGAATCAAAAACAGACGTGACGAATAATTATCTGTTCACTACTCCCGAAGGGTTGAATACTGCCGTTACAGGATTGTATTCCTTGGCACGTGAATTGCCGGGTGGAGCGGATAATAACGAATCTAATCTGTACATCGTTACCATGTGTGACTTTAATACGGATATTGCCATACTTAGAGCAGGTGTTTCTACCTCAATCGGACGTTTGAATACAAGTTTTACTCCAAGTACTGGAGATGTCAATAAGTTCTGGAAACATCACTATGGGATTATCGGAAAAGCAAATGAAATTATTGTAGCGGCAGAAGCCTTGGGACTGGATGACAGCGATGTATTGCACGCATGGAGTGAAGCGAAATTCTTCAGAGGACGGAGCTATTTTGAACTTTGGAAACGCTTTGACCGCCTTTATCTGAATGTCACTCCAACCACTGTCGATAATCTGAAACGGGAGTATAAACCGGCTTCTCATGAAGAACTGATGACACTGATGACGACTGATTTGGACGATGCAATGAAAGGTCTGGACTGGTCACTTCCTCAAAATAACGGAAATGTATTGTATGGACGGGTAACGAAAGCGACTGCCAAACATGTCCGTGCACAGGTTGCCATGTGGGAATCGGATTGGGATACAGCCATTGAGGAATGTGAAGACATCTTTAAACAGGAGGGCATCTACTCGATGGAAAAGAAGGCCGAGAATGTATTTAATAGCGCAGATTTGAAATCCCCGGAAGTGTTGTGGAGTTTCCAATATTCACAAAACTTGGGTGGAGGAGGTTCCGGAACTCCGGTTGCCGGACATCGTATCTCTATTCAGACCACTACCCGAATCAATAAAATTGCAGGTTGTATCAATACGGCCGATCAGGGTGGATATGGTTGGGGACGTATTTATCCGAATACCTATTTATTGAGTTTGTATGATCAGGCTAAAGATACACGATACAATGAATTGTTCGTACACCGTTTCAAATACAATGATCCTAATTCTCCTAAATATGGAGAATTGATTCCCCTAGCGAAAAGTTCCAGTTATTGTGAGACGTTGCATTTCATGTCGAAAAAATACTTTGATCAGTGGACTATGGCCGATAATCCGGACCGGACAACGGGATTCAAGGATTTGATTGTCTATCGACTGGCTGAAACTTACTTAATGGCGGCAGAAGCGTATATGCGCCGTGACGGAGGGATGAGCACGGATGCTCTGCGCTGTTACAATAAAACATGGGAACGTGCCGGGAATGACAAATTTGCGGGACCTCTGACGCAAGATATTCTTTTGGATGAATATGCCCGTGAACTGAACTTCGAGGGAGTCCGCTGGCCTTTATTGAAACGTTTGGGGCTTTTGGGTGAAAGGGTGAAAGCGCATTATGGCGAGACAAAAGCTGAAAATCCTTATTTAGATAAAGATTATGCGGAATGTCGTACCAGTTTTGTAGTTGGAAAGCACGAATGTTGGCCTATCCCACAGGAGCAGATTGACTTGATGGGGAAAGAGAATTTTCCGCAGAATGAGAATTGGTATTAAGCGATTGATTATCTGTAAAACATGAATGAGTATGAAAAGAATAATATATCTGTTATTGATTTTAAATCTGGGGCTGCTTTCCTGTGTCGATGATGCGTCGGTACGTGTGATGCCTGAATTTAATTGTAAAGATACAAAAGTAAACCTGGCAAAAGCGGCGGGTTCTTCCGTCACATCGCTATTATATACTAATGTCGGTCAGGTTGTTGCTCAATATCAAGCGGAGTGGCTTTCTGTAGATGTAAACGCTAAAAGTGTAATATACACTGCCTTGACGCAGAATGACGGTGAGGATGCAAGGAGTACTGTCGTGAAACTGACTTGCGGTTCATATACAGTGGAAGTGACGGTTACACAGGATTCCAAAGAACCGGACCTTTCTTTGAAGGTAGGACAAAGTGTAGATGATGGTATCGGTATGATTTTCTGGGTGGATCCTTCGGACAAGATGGTAGGAAAAGCTGTATCTGTAAAACGTCAGGGAGGAAATCCTTTTGAGGCCTCTGTGATGTCTCATAATGCGCTTTCTACAGTGAATGGATATGCCAATACGGCTTTGTTTACTGCTCCTGCTGCAAATGATGCAGTGGCATACTGTCAGTCGCTGGGTGAGGGATGGTATCTGCCTGCACGTGATGAGTTATGGGAGTTGTTTGATGTTTACAACGGTATTGGACATGCTGACCCGGATTTTGCTTCGGTTGTACCTGATAAGTTGACGGAAGTTGAAAAAGCGGCACGTGCGGCATTTGATAAGATGTTGACCGATTTGCAGGGTGATGTAATAAACGAGGCTGCCGGTTCGGGCAATGGGGAAAGCTATTGGTCGAGTACGGAAAATGCAGCAGGGGATAAGGCTTATTGGGTACGTTTCGGAAAGTCTGGTGCTGATGCAGGAAATAAAACAGCTACCAACCGTTTTGTGAGATGTATGCGCACAATTGGTGATTATACTTATCCTGAAGAGCCGGCAACTCTGACGGTGGCTCCCAATCCTGTGACATTGGAAGGTGCTAACGAAGCGGAAGCAAATGTTACGTTGACATCCAATAAGAGTGTATTCAGCGTAGTGTTGGCAGATGATTCCTGGCTTTCATATACTATTTCAGGTACTACAGTTACGTTCAAGGCAAAATCAAAAAATACCACTGGTAATATTCGTACGACAATTGCTACAATAACAGCCGGTACTGGCGCAGCCGCAAAAGCAGTGGAGGTAACGGTGAATCAAAATGTAGCTGCCGAGGGAGACGCTTCCCTCGAATTGAGTACCAATGCGGTGACTATTACTCCTGATGCGGTAGCAAAATCAGAGGTAATTACAATGATTTCTGATGAGACGGAATTTGCAATAAATATCACTGATGAATCTTGGGTGAAAGCGTATGTTGATGTAACAAGTAAAACTCTTTATTTTTGGACATTATCTCCCAATCTGAATAGTTCTAGCCGGGTAACGACTGCTACGGTAATAGCCGGAAGCGGAGCGAATGCGCCTAAACAAGAGGTTACGATTACACAGAGAGGACTTTTAAGTTCCGAGTTTGCGGTGGGACAGGTAATTGCGGATAATGGATCGTTGAAAGGAGGCATTGTTTTCTGGGTAGATGCAACTAATCGTGGTAAGGCTAAGATTATGTCGTTGGACAGAGAGAATTTGGCATGGTCTACAGCAGGCTCTCCGGCTTCTACTGGTTTGACTTTATCTAATGATAACGGTTTGGCAAATACTACTGCCTTGGCAGCATTGCCGAATGCAGCGGAAATGCCTGCTCTTAAATATTGCATGGATAAAGGTTCCGGATGGTATTGGCCTACAAGATCGGATCTGGAACAGATGTTTGAAACCTATAATGGGACTAAAGTAGCAGATGCGACGGAGGATAATCCGAATGCGATTACTGATTTTGAGAAAGCAAATCGTGCGGCATGGGATCTGATAGTTACTAATGTAGGAGGAACTGCTATGAATACGGCAGCGGCTTCTTCTACCGGAGATTCTTATTGGGCTAGTCGTGAAACGTCAAGTGGTACAAATGCATTTTATGTACGTTTTGGAAAACCGCTTGCTTGGGATAAAGCAAATGGGAAAAAGTCTGGGGCAAGATATATTCGCGCAGTCCGTTCAATCTCGAAATAATGGTATTAGGTATGTATAAGGTATATAGAAAAATAATCTTAGCCTGCTTGTTATTGATTGTTGCCAGCACGGTCTGCGGTCAGCGTGTGACGCAAACGATCAACGATGGTTGGAAGTTCTCCCTCTTTGAGGGAGACGCGTCCACTGCTGACTTTGATGTGTCCGGTTGGACTGACGTTTCCATTCCTCATACTTGGAATTCAAAAGATGCAGAAGATGAAATCCCCGGTTATTTCCGGGGAAAAGGCTGGTACAGGAAAGCCGTGACAGTGGAGGAACTGATTGCAGGTCAAAGAGTTTATCTTTGTTTTGAAGGAGCCAATCAGGAGACAAATGTATTTGTGAATGGAAAGTTGGTAGGGAATCATAAAGGTGGTTATTCTGCTTTTACGTTTGATGTGACTGACTATGTTCATACCGGACGCAATTTGGTGGCAGTGAGTGTTGACAACTCTTATAATCCGGATATTGCTCCTCTTTCGGCGGATTTCACTTTCTTCGGCGGACTTTATCGGGATGTTTATCTGGTGTATACTTCGCCCGTGCAACTGTCTACCACTCATTATGCTTCCAGTGGAGTATATCTCAAAACTGTTGGGATAACAGATGCTCAAGCAGAAGTGTGTGCAAAAACATTCTTGTCCAATGCTTTGAAAAGTAATCAGGCATTGATTCTTGAAACGGAGATTTTGGATACAGACGGCAATAGAGTGGCATTTTCCGCAAAGAAAGTGAATGTGAAGGCAGGAGAGAAGAATGTAGCCTTTGAAGCGTTGATGACTATTGCGCAACCCAAACGGTGGGATGTTGATTCTCCTTATTTATATAAGGTGTATAGCCGTTTGAAGAATAAAAAGGGAGAAGTTCTCGATTGCGTTGTTAATCCGCTGGGAATCCGTGAATATCATTTTGATGCGGAGAAAGGTTTTTTCCTGAACGGGAAATATCGGAAATTGATTGGTACCAGCCGGCATCAGGATTACAAAGGAATGGGGAATGCCTTGCGGGATGAAATGCATATCCGGGATATACAGTTGAGTAAGGATATGGGAAGTAATTTCCTGCGAGTGGCTCATTATCCGCAAGATCCGGTTGTGATGCAGATGTGTGATAAGTTGGGGCTGTTGACTTCGGTTGAAATTCCGATTGTAAATGCCATTACTCAAAGTAGGGCGTTTATGGACAACTGTGTGGAACAGGCTACGGAAATGGTTTGTCAGAACTATAATTATCCGTCTGTCATCATTTGGGGTTACATGAATGAAGTGCTTTTGCGTCCTCCCTTTAATCCTGACAACAAGAAAGAACGGGCGGAATATATGAAGTTTCTTCATCAAATAGCTTCGGCTGTTGAGGCGCAGATCAGAAGTCTGGACTCGGAACGCTATACCATGTTGCCTTGTCATTCTGCTTCCCAAATCTATCAGGAAGCAGGGATTACTGAATTGCCGATGTTATTGGGATTTAATCTTTATAATGGATGGTATGGTGGTAATTTGGGCGGATTTGAAGAGAAACTGGAAGAACTTCACAAGGAGTTTCCTCATAAACCGTTGCTTATTACCGAATATGGGGCGGATGTAGATACTCGTATTCACTCTTTTTCGCCGGTGCGGTTTGATTTTAGTTGTGAGTTCGGCTCTGTCTATCATGAACATTATTTGCCTGAAATTCTAAAAAGGGATTATATCGTGGGGGCTATGGTCTGGAATTTGAATGATTTTTATTCCGAAGCCAGAAGAAATGCTATGCCTCATGTGAACAATAAAGGGTTGGTAAGTACGGATAGAGAACGTAAGGACGGATATTATCTTTATCAGGCTTATCTGAAAGAGTCACCTGTCCTGCATATTGCTTCTAAATCTTGGAAGAATAGGGCAGGAGCCAGTCGGGATGGAAAGAGTTGTACGCAACCGCTGAAAGTTTATACTAACGCGGATAAGGTGGAGGTCTTTTTGAATGGAAAATGTTTGGGAGTATATCCGGTAGCAGATAAGGTGGTTTCCGTGGACATTCCTTTTGTAAACGGAAAGAATGTGGTGGATGCTGTGATTGAAAAGGAGGGACGTGAATATCGTGACCAGTATGTCTGTGATTTTAAATGTGTCAATGTGAAGAATGGCTTTACGGAAATCAATGTACTACTGGGTGCTCGACGCTATTTTGAGGACCGGATAGCAGAGATGTGCTGGATACCCGAACAGGCTTATGCAGAAGGTTCATGGGGATATATTGGTGGGGAAGTGGCTCCGAACAAAACTCGTTATGGCTCTTTGCCTGCCAGCGATACAGATATACTGGGGACGGATCAGGATCCTATCTTCCAGACACAGCGAGTAGGTATTGAAGCTTTTAAGGCAGATGTACCGGATGGTGTTTATGCTGTATATTTATATTGGACAGAACTTACTTCTGAAAATAAAAGAGAGGCTTTGGTGTATAATTTAGGAAATGATGTGGTGAGGGAGGACTATATTAACCGGGTATTTTCTGTGGATATAAATGGAGTATCTGTTGCCAAACAACTGAATATTGCAGAAGAATACGGTTCCGAACGTGCGGTTATTAAGAAATATATTGTTCCGGTTTCACAAGGAAAGGGGCTTGTCGTTCGTTTTGGAGCGGTGGAGTCTGTGCCCATTTTAAATGCAATACGAATCGTAAAAGAATATTAGATGATGAAAAATAATATAGTTATATTGTTTTTATTGCTGTTACCCCAGTTTGGTTATGCCCAGGGACATACATTTAAGGTCGCTGCCCGTCCGTGGGTGAAAGGACAGAAAAATCTGCCTTGGAAAGAGTATGATACTCGTACTATTGCTCAATTGGATGGGGTCAAACCTACTGGTAAAGTACATGTGAATGAGTATGGAAGTGATCTGGATGCTCCGAGACATCGCGCTACAGGATTTTTCAGGGTAGAACGTATCGGAGATCGATGGTGGATGATTGATCCCGATGGGTATCGGCATTTGCAGAAAGTGGTGGTAGGAGTACGTTTAGGTACTTCCGAACGCAATAAACAAGCAATGCTGGACAAATTCGGTACGGAGGAAAAATGGATCGAAGGAACGGCACGGATGATTCATTCGCTGGGTTTTTCCGGGACCGGCTCCTGGAGTAATGAAGAAGCTATTGCCTCTTACAATGCCTCTCATAAGGAGGTACTGACTCGCTCAATCATTCTGAACCTGATGAGTGGATATGGGAAGAAACGAGGAGGAACTTATCAGTTACCTGGTAATACGGGATATCCTAATCAGTGTATTTTCGTTTTTGACCCGGAGTTCGAAACCTATTGCGATGAGATGGCACAAAAACTGGTCGCAAATAAAACGGATAAAAATATCATCGGCTATTTTTCGGATAATGAACTGCCGTTCGGGCCGAAGAATCTGGAGGGGTATCTGACTTTGAAGAATCCCAATGATCCGGGAAGATTGTATGCAGAATCCTGGTTGAAACAGCAGGGTATTACTTTGCAGCAAATTACGGACGAACATCGGGAAGAGTTTGCGGGGGTAGTAGCGGAACGATACTACAAAGTGGTGTCGGAAGCGATTCGGAAGTATGATCCCAATCACCTTTATTTAGGTAGTCGTCTACATGGAAAACCTAAGTTTGTCCGCCAGATTGTGGAAGCGGCAGGCAGGTATTGTGATGTCGTTGCTATTAACTACTATGGTGCATGGACACCGAGTGAGAAGACCATGAAGCATTGGGGCGAATGGGCTCAAAAACCTTTCATCATCACGGAATTTTATACGAAAGGAATGGATTCCGGGCTGGCAAACACAACAGGGGCAGGTTTTACCGTTCAAACCCAGCAGGAACGTGGATATGCCTACCAGCATTTTGTTTTAGGATTATTGGAAAGTGGGAATTGTGTCGGATGGCATTGGTTCCGTTATCAGGATAATGATCCGACGGCAAAAGGGGTAGATCCTTCGAATCTGGACTCTAACAAAGGGCTGGTAGATAATGAATACAATCTTTATAAACCGTTGGGCGATGCTATGAAAGAATTGAATATCAACGCTTATCGTTTGGCTGACTGGTTCGACCAACAATCAACTAATAATAAATAAAATACATACCATGAAAAAACTATTTATATTGGGAACTTTTCTGTTTATAAGTTCTATTCCTATGGTGTCTTGTACGGATGATGATGATAAAGATCCTAATTTTATGCCTCCTGACATAGTGATGGGAGGGGGAGATGTAGAGTCGGAATATCCGGAGGATTTGCCTGCTCCCGGAGCTTCTGTGATGTATACTCCGTCATTAAATGCCAATATGTATCGCCCTATCAGTGTTAAGTATTCCAGTGCTTATCCGCCTATATCCAGTTGGAAAACAGAGAATACACGTATTATTGCATATATGGACGGGTATAAACCGGCTATTAAAACGTTGAAAGCGTATCAGGAGTCGGTTAATAAATACGGAAGTTCGACTACACTTCCGAAACAGGCGGCTACGGGAAGATTTTATACGAAGAAAATAGACGGACGTTGGTGGTTGGTTGATCCGGAAGGTTGTCTGCATCTGGAACGTAGTGCGACTTCTTTGCGTAAGGGAACTTCCAGTCGTAATAAAACGGCCTGGAATAGCAGGTTTGGAACTGACGAAAAATGGTTGTCTACTACTCAACGTGAATTGAGTGAGATCGGCTTTCACGGTACAGGTGCTTTCTGCACAGGAACTTATTCACTGATTCAGACTCATAATGCTTCCAATCCGAGCAGTCCGTTAACTTTGGCGCCTTCATTTGCTTTTTTAAGCCAGTTCAAGAGTGCGAAGTCTTATAATTATCCCGGAGGAAGCGATGATAACGCGGCAGGTCTTGTGTTTTATAATGGATGGACTGAATGGTGTGAATCATATTTGGCAGGTAGTGCTTTCGCAGATTATTTGCGGGATCCTAATGTGTTAGGTTTCTTTTCTGATAATGAGATAAACTTCTCTTCAAACAGTTCCCGGATTTTGGATCGTTTTCTGGCTATCAGTAACTCAAGTGATCCGGCTTATGTTGCGGCGAAAGCTTTTATGGATTCTAAAGGTACGCAAAGTGTGACGGATGACTTGAATAATGAGTTTGCCGGGATTGTAGCAGAGAAATATTATAAAGCAGTGAAAGAGGCAGTGAAGAAAGTAGATGATAAGTTGCTTTATCTGGGAACTAGATTACATGGAACTCCTAAATATATGGAAGGAGTAGTGAGAGCTGCCGGAAAATATTGTGATGTTATTTCTATCAACTATTATAGTCGTTGGAGTCCTGAACTGACAACAGCGATTGCTGATTGGGCTAATTGGGCGGACAAACCGTTTCTTGTAAGTGAGTTTTATACGAAAGGGGTGGAGGACTCTGATCTGAATAACCAGTCGGGAGCCGGATATTCTGTCCCTACACAAAACGAGAGAGCTTATGCTTATCAGCATTTTACATTAGGATTGCTTGAAGCTAAGAATTGTATCGGATGGCATTGGTTCAAATATCAGGATGATGATGGTACGGATAATTCGTCGAAACCTGCTAATAAAGGTCTTTATGATAATTCTTATCAACTCTTTCCTTATTTATCTTTCTTTGCCCGCGAATTGAATTTTAATGCGTATGATTTGATTCAGTATTTTGATAAATAGGTGTTTGTTTCTATATAATATTTGAGAGGAAAAACAAAGTGCGAATTTTACAGGATTAGTTTTGGTTAAAGCTATACTGCAAAATTCGCACTTCTTATTTCTAAATGAATAATCAATGTCTTATCAGAGTAGAGTATCATCTGATAGACAAATGAATATCGGTAGTGAAAAATTAGTTATGTACTAATGTACCTATCTCTTCTCCACTGATAACCTTCTTTAAGTTGCCTACTGTGTCCATATCAAATACGACGATTGGCAGATTGTTTTCTTTACACATACAAGTCGCTGTCAAATCCATGACTTTCAAACCACGTTTCAGTACCTCATCGTATGTAATATCATCGAATTTGGTAGCGGTAGGATCTTTTTCGGGGTCAGCTGTGTAAATACCATCTACACGAGTACCTTTCAGCATAACGTCTGCTTCGATTTCTATGCCTCTAAGTGAAGAACCGGTGTCAGTAGTAAAGAAAGGATTTCCCGTTCCAGCGGACATAATGACTACTTCGCCGTTCTCCATACATTCGATAGCTTTCCATTTACTGTAGAATTCACCGATAGGTTCCATCCGGACTGCTGTCAACACACGTGCCTTTACACCGGTAGCCACAAGAGCAGAACTTAGAGCGAGACTGTTGATTACGGTAGCCAACATTCCCATTTGGTCTCCTTTCACACGATCAAAACCTTTATTGGCTCCGCTTAGTCCGCGAAATATATTGCCTCCTCCGATAACGATACCAATCTGTACCCCTTGCTGGTGGATTTCTTTGATTTGTTCAGCATATTCTGCCAGTCTTTTTTCATCAATGCCATATTGCTTTTCGCCCATTAAGCTCTCTCCACTAAGCTTTAGTAAGATTCTTTTATACTTTGCCATACCTTTTGCTTTTTATTGTTTGCCGCAAATATAGAGATAATTTATCGGATAGCCTCACCGGGATACGATTACTTTTTTCATTATTTGTCTTCCCAAAAAGGTTTGTACAATTCCCCGCAATGAAAGATAAACGAGAAAAGCCAGCCACAGGGCATGATTTCCTAAAAGGGGATGGAAAGCGTAATAGACTCCAAAGAAGCTGGCAGAAGCAACTAACATGGAGTAAAGCATTTGTCGGGTAGCAGTGGCACCGATGAAAATGCCATCCCATAAGAAAGCGGAGAAACCAGCTAACGGAATAATCAGTGCCCAGTAAAAATAAGTGTCTGAAGCGCTGATTACTGAAGTGTCATTGGTTAGTAATCCCAGGAATTCTTTTCCGCCAGCTGCATAGAAAATTGTGAATACCAGTGAAAGACCGAACCCCCAATAGAAAAGATGATGTACTGTGTTACGTAAGCCTGTTTGGTTTTTGGCACCAATGTAACGGCCGGCTAGTGCTTCACCGGCATAAGCAAATCCGTCCATAATGTACGAAAACAAGGTAAATAATTGCATGAGCAAGGTGTTCACGGCTAATACGATTTCTCCTTGGGCGGCCCCTGCAGAGGTAAAAAACATAGTGACTATAACAAGGCAGAGGGTACGGAAGAATATATCTCGGTTGACTTGAAAGAAACGGTACATGGCTTGTTTCTGTATGATTTCTTTCCACACGATTCGTTTTTTAAGCGCACTATAGTAATGCATGTATAACAAAATAGCCATGAAGAAACCTGCATATTGGGCAATTAAAGTTCCTGTTGCCACTCCTGCCATTTTCATGTCCAATAAGTAGACAAAACATAGACTGGCTACAATGTTGACAATATTTTGAGTAATAGCGATATACATGGGAAAACGTGAATTCTGCATCCCGATAAACCAGCCGGCGAATCCATAAAGCCCTAATGTGGCTGGGGCTCCCCAAATGCAGATGTAGAAATAGGTTGTTGCCAGTTGCTTGACCTCCGGTGTGGTTTGTATCAGTGTAAATGCCAGTTTCAGGATAGGGTATTGGAGTATCAACAGGCAAAGTGCTATAAATAATCCTACTCCAACAGAACGTAGTAGTAACCGGGTGATTTCGTTTAAATCATGCTGACCGTACGCTTGTGAAGTCATTCCGCTTGTTCCCATGCGCAGGAATCCAAAAATCCAGTAGATAATATTGAATAACATTCCCCCTACTGCAATGGCTCCAATGTATGCCGGAGAACCGAGATGTCCTACGATCGTGACATCGATAAGTCCCAGTAGCGGAACGGTAATATTCGATATAATCGATGGGATGGCTATCTGTAATATTCGTCTGTTTACGGAGGATTTTTTTTTATCTGTCATTGTATAAAAACACTTTTATCAATTTGATTGTTCTTTTCGCGAACAAAGGTACATTTTTTATTTTTTTATTGTATCTTTGTGTGTCACGAACTAAATAGCAATCAGATGGATTATGAGGACCTTAACTATTTTTTTTATCTCTTTATTTTCATTGCCGCTGGTGCTGAATGCGCAGTCGGTTGATGAGATGTTACAAAAAGTGTCTGCCGCCATTGAGGCAGGGCAGAATGGGCAGGCTGTGAGCTATTTCCGGCAGACAATCGCTCTGAATATAGACCGTACGGAAATGTATTATTGGACGAATGTAGACAAGAACAGTGAAATTAGCTCCAAACTGGCTACAGAATTAGCGCTTGCCTATAAAAAGAATCGGAATTACGACAAAGCCTATTTATTTTACAAGGAATTACTGCAAAAGGCTCCTAATAATGTAGATTGTTTGGAAGCTTGCGCAGAAATGCAGGTATGTCGCGGGCAGGAGAAAGATGCTTTGCGTATGTACGAAAAAATATTGCAACTTGAGGCGGATAATCTGGCGGCTAATATCTTTTTAGGAAACTATTATTATTTGACAGCAGAACAGGAGAAAAAAAAGTTGGAGACGGATTATAAAAAACTTTCTTCTCCCACTAAAATGCAGTATGCCCGCTACCGGGATGGATTATCGAAGTTATTTACTACCCGGTATGAGAAAGCGCGTAACTCTTTGCAGAAAGTGATTTTGCGTTTTCCATCAACAGAAGCTCAAAAGACATTGGATAAGATATTGAGGATAGAAAAAGAGGTGAATCGCTAAGCGATTCACCTCTTTTCAATTATATTCAATTTGTTATTTTATAGTGCGTATTGGTAAATCCAAAGGTCCTTCATTAAGCGCTCGGGTATCAATGTCTCCTTTCTTCGGTCCGGGTATCAGAGGACTATAGGATAAGACATGTCTGATACGTTCACGTTGATTTTGAGTGAATTGGTTTGAATAACTAATAGCATAATCCATGATATTATAAGAGATAAACTCTATACCATTACATCCTGTTCGTTTTACCAAATTTTTAAATGTGTATTTTTCTCTCTCATTTTCATATATGTAATCACAATTGCTCTCATACTCTTGTTTATTATAGCTTTTAGTATCTTTGCAATAATCCGTATCTTCACACGTGCCATTATCGGTTTCGGCAAAGACATGATGCAGTCCTAGGTAATGTCCTAATTCATGAGCTAGCGTGACAGCAATGTCTGCTGTACTATATTCTGTTGGAGTAGATTCTTCATTAATATATAGGCTATTAATGGAGACACATAGTGGGAATTGTAAATTTGCTAATGTTAGATGAGAGCGGTCTGTTTCACCAAGCCCTTCTAAATAATGCTCGCCTGTAGTAGAAAAAGGAATATGAGAGATACCTAATGTTACTGAATTTGAATTCGGTTCAGTTGTAAAATTATAAACCATGATGTTGATATATGAGTTCGGATCCCATAAGTATTTTACATATTTTCCCGAATTATCCTTCATAAAAGTTTCACAATCGATAGGGTATGACTCTGACCATTGGATATATTCTACACCAGGATTGGGTAATGTTTCTCCATTTTTATCTGTTGTTGCCAATGTAAAAGTAAGATTCATGTCTACACTGTTATTCTTGCTTTTATACAGATTGTTCACTTTGTCTAGTATATGGGATAAACGGCTTGAATTTACTTTTTGTAGAGAATTCTCATTTTCTTTATACAATACATGAAAGATTACAGGGAGTTCATAATGGTATTCTTCAGCTGTATTGGTAGAGCCATTTTGGATGATTTGAACAGTTTTGCTAACCTTATGACTTATGATAGTGACAGTTGCTGTTCTGGAATTAGATTCCAGATTTGCATTAATAGATAAGATTAACTTTCCATCGTTTTCTCCTTTTTGTGTACTGGGGATACACCATTGTTTATTACTTGTTACAGTCCATGAGGAACTACATGTAATATCTATCGTTAATGATTCACCACTTGCGCTGATGTTATCAAACTTCGATTCTGATATATTCAATGTTGCAGAATCTGAATCATCGCATCCTATTAATACCCATAACAATGGAAGAAGGAAAATTAGTCTTGTTTTCATAAATGAAAGAATTTTATATAAAAACGCACGTTCCAAAGATAATGTTTTGATCTGGAATAGAATAGCTTATTTCAGTAAATATTCTACTTCCTTAAACATGTACCCTCTTTTAATCAGCTTCTCATCTTCTAATATTAATCTTCCTTCAGGTTCTACACAAACGATTCGTGCAAGAAATTCTCCATTGGCATCTTTATATTGATGCATTCCTTCCCTTCTGAAAAGAGATTTTTCATATTGACAGGCTATTGATGTTGTATCGCCTTTTTTGAGCAAACTATAATAAGATTGGATACGCAGCATGATATTTTTCAGTATTTTGAATAGGTCATGCTCTTCTTCTGTGATTTGTAGTAGTGAAACGGGGTTAGGAGCAGAACTGTGAAATATCTCTTGATTAATATTAATTCCGATTCCTGCAATACTTTGACTGATGTTCCGCCCCATCAGATCGTTTTCTATCAACATCCCACATATTTTTTTTTCTTTCCAATAAATATCATTCGGCCATTTGATAGAAATGTCGGTGGTATAGGTATCCAATTCTTCTTTAATAGCTAAAGATATAATCTGTGAAATAAGAAACTGACGTCGTGCTTCCAAAAACTCGGGGAAGATAACGGTGCTGAAAAGAAGATTCTTGCTAGGATCTGATTCCCACGAATTTCCACGCTGTCCCCGACCGGAAGTTTGAAAATCGGCGACAACGACAGTTAGTTCCTCCACTTTCTGTTCAGAACAGAGAGATTGCAGATAATTGTTGGTAGAGTTCGTCTCGTTGATATGAATCAATGAAACCGGGAATGTATCAGGGGAGAGCATCATATTCTGCGCGTAACTTTTTAGTAAATTTCTTGATTACCTCATCATAAGAGTGGTCAATAAGCTCTTTCATCAATTTATCGTCTACGTCACTGTCAAAGCGGACACTATTCCAGTACTTTTTATTAAAATGATAAGCCCCTTCAATTCCCGAATAATGTTCACGCAATTCGATTGCTTTCTCCGGATTACATTTTAGTGCGATGTGATTAGCCTCTTCCAGGTCAATGAGAGCAAACATCTTGTTCATTACCTTTACAACCAGTGATACATCATCGAAAGGAAAAGATTCGGTGACTCCTTTCTTGTTCAAGCAGTATTCTCTGACAGTTTCTACATTCATAATGAATTAATAATTATAGTATGTTTTCATAATTGGTTATATCATAAATTAAAGCGCAGATTGCACGAATTTCACGGCTTTTATAATGATGAATATCTAAATCCACAGCTTTCTTTAATATAGAGGAGGATAAAACGCTTCCTCTATGTGTTCAACCTTGAAATTCCCGTCGTTGCCTACTACAGTGATGATATCGAAGCGTACAGGAGTGTCAATCTGAAACAATCTGATATAGGCATCTGCTGCACGTACTGTACGTTTTATTTTGGGTAAATCTACAGCATCTTCCGGGGCTGCAAACAGAGTGTCACTGCGCGTCTTCACTTCTACTACAATCAGTTCATTGTCTTTTGCAGCTACAATGTCCAGTTCGAAATGTCCTCTTCTCCAATTCCGGTCACGAATAAGATAACCTTTCTGCTCAAGATAAGCTACGGCGGCATTTTCTCCGGATTTTCCTAAATCATTATGTTCAGCCATCTTTTTTTGCAAATTTACTGCTTTTATTCTTTGTTTTTACAGAAGTAAAAGTAATTTTGCAGAAGATATGAGAAAAAGGAGTAAGAAGTGCCTGAAAATGCATGCCGAGTGTACCAAAAGGGAACGACGGATGAGCATTTTATTGAGCGACGAAGAACAGCTGATTGTAGATCGTTATCTTGAGAAATATAAGATAACGAACAAGTCACGTTGGCTTCGTGAAACAATTCTCATGTTTATCCATAAGAATATGGAAGAAGATTATCCCACCCTTTTTGGTGAACATGATATGAGACGATAGTTGAAAATTAAAAATTAAAGCGGGGAATGCTGGACGATATTTACTTCATGAAACAAGCTTTGATAGAGGCAGGTAAGGCTGCCGAGCGGGGAGAAGTTCCCGTTGGAGCTGTCGTGGTTTGTAAAGAGCGGATTATTGCGCGTGCCCATAATCTCACAGAAACATTGAATGATGTAACGGCTCATGCCGAGATGCAGGCTATTACGGCTGCTGCCAACGTGCTTGGTGGTAAGTATTTGAACGAATGTACCCTGTATGTTACCGTTGAGCCTTGCGTGATGTGCGCAGGGGCTATTGCTTGGGCACAAACAGGCAAGCTTGTGTTTGGTGCCGAAGATGAAAAACGCGGCTATCAGAAATATGCCGGTTCGGCTCTACATCCTAAAACAGTGGTTGTAAAAGGGATAATGGCTGACGAATGTGCTGCACTAATGAAAGAGTTCTTTGCTGCGAAACGGAAATGAAAGCAGTGTAATGGCTATTTGATTTCCTCAAAATCTACATATTCGCCATCATCCTGGGTGAATATTTTTTTATGTCTTTTCTCCGGAACATTCTCGGAATATATTTCTTCTTCATCATCATTTGAACGGCGATTCGTTTGGTTATAGCTTTGTTGGCTTGTACGTCCTGATTCCGTTTGTTTCGGGCGGGATGAAGAAGAACTACGTCCTAATCCGAAAATCGTTCTTAGTATGAAGCCGACAATAGAAAGGCCAAATACGAAAATGGCAATGATAAAAATGAGTATGAATAAAAGTATATGCATCGGACTATGATTTTTATGTTGTTACTTTGATAAAACTCATAGTACAACAAACGTGCCAAGAGATTGTTTATTTACTTTTTCTTGTAAAAAGTGAAAGTAAAATATACCATACAATAATGGCGGCAAAACTGCTAATTCCAAGAAATAGAAGAAGAGGAATGCAGATAATCAGGAATATAAAACTGATTTTGTTGTCATTCCATGACAGGTTTTTAAATTTCAAAGAAAACATCGGTATTTCTGATACCAGTAGTCCGGAAAATAGACAGACAAGTATAAGAAGGTAGACAGGATGGCAGTTGTCTGATATCAGGAAGTCATGTGCCCCTGCCACTAATGAGCCCCAAAACAGAGCATTGGCTGGTACTGGGAGTCCGACAAAAGAGCTGGTCTGCCGTGTGTCATTGTTGAATTTAGCCAGGCGCAAGGCAGAAAAAACAGAAATCAAGAATGCCAAATAGGGTAGATAAGGAGCGATGAACTCCATATTTGCCGGATAGTACATTTCTTTGAACAAGGAGAATACGATCAGTGAGGGAGCAACTCCGAAGCTGACATCATCTGCCAATGAATCCAGGTCTTTTCCGATAATGGAATGTGCATTGAGTGCACGAGCCAACAATCCGTCAAAGAAATCAAAAATAGAACTTAAAGCGATGAAAAGTAGAGCCAGTTCATATTTTGCTTCAAAAGCCATGACACAAGCAATACAACCGGAGAAAAGGTTCAGGCAGGTTACGGTATTCGGAATACTATTTTTAATAACGTTTGTCATTGTGACAGAATTATTTAAGTTTGGCGATAACCGTTTGGTTACCGGTCGTTAATTGTCCCATTTTGACACAAATCTCCGTGCCAATGGGTAAATACACATCCACGCGGGAACCGAATTTGATAAATCCCATGTGTTCGTCAATATAACATTCTTCTCCTACTTCAGCGTAGGTGACAATACGGCGTGCCACTGCTCCGGCGATTTGCCGGGTGAGTATTTCCACTCCTTCCGGAGTTTCGATCACTACCGTAGAACGTTCGTTTTCTGTGCTGGCTTTCGGCAGCCATGCTTTCATAAAATTGCCATTATGATGCGCTACCTTTTTAATAGTACCATCTACCGGATACCAGTTGGCATGTACATTCACGATGCTCATAAAAATAGATACCATTAAGCGGCGGTCATGGAAATATTCGTTTTCATCCACTTCTTCGATGACGACGATTTTTCCATCGGCGGGTGCTACGACAATCTTTTCAGTGTCCTGCCCGAAGAGACGGATCGGACATCGAAAGAAATTCACCATCAGCAGATAGACTGCTATACTCGCTACTGCTACCACATAAAAAGGTATTTTGCAATCGATTCCCCAATAAAGAGCTGCATTAATCAATAGCAATAGCAAAAAGCTTGCCCATAATATATGTGTTCCTTCGCGGTGAATACGTATTTTCTTCAATTTCTTTAGTCGGCCCATGAATGCTGTTTAATGATATTGTCTGCAAAAATATACTTAATTTAAAAAATCAGCAAGTAAATGAGCATAGAAATGCGAATGTTGATAACTTTTTGAGGATTATTTTTGTTTATAACCCAAGAGGTAGTAATTTTATGCCTTCAAATTAACTACTTATCATTATGCAGGATTTCGTTCATTTACATGTCCATACTCAATATTCTCTGTTGGATGGTCAGGCTAGTGTAGCTCGTCTGGTCGATAAAGCCATGCAAAATGGGATGAAGGGTATTGCCGTGACCGATCATGGAAATATGTTCGGTATTAAGGAATTTACGAACTACGTTAATAAAAAGAACAGCGGTCCGAAAGGTGAAGTCAAAGACCTGAAGAAGCGAATTGCAGGAATTGAGGCCGGCACAATAGAGTGCGCGGATAAAGAAGCGGAGATTGCTGCCTGCAAAGCTAAGATAGTGGAAGCGGAAAACAAGCTTTTCAAACCTGTCATCGGTTGTGAAATGTATGTTGCGCGCCGCACTATGGACTTAAAAGAAGGTAAGCCCGACCAAAGTGGTTATCATTTGATTGTATTGGCTAAGAATGAAAAAGGTTATCATAATCTTATTAAATTAGTATCGCACGCATGGACACGCGGATATTATGTGCGCCCGCGTACTGATCGTAGCGAACTGGAAAAATATCACGAAGGACTTATTGTTTGTTCGGCCTGTCTCGGTGGTGAAGTGCCGAAGCGGATTACTGCCGGGCAATTTGCAGAAGCCGAAGAAGCCATACAATGGTATAAGAACCTGTTTGGGGATGATTATTATCTGGAGATGCAGCGTCATAAAGCGACTGTTCCCCGTGCTAATCACGAATGTTATCCGTTGCAGGTAAATGTGAACAAATATCTGATTGAATATGCTAAGAAGTTCAATGTCAAACTAATTTGTACGAATGATGTTCACTTTGTAGATGAAGAGAATGCGGAAGCGCACGACCGTTTGATCTGTTTGAGTACCGGTAAGGATTTGGATGATCCTAGCCGTATGCTTTATACCAAACAGGAATGGATGAAAACACGCGAAGAGATGAACGAACTCTTTGCCGACGTTCCCGAAGCGTTGAGCAATACGCTGGAGATTCTTGACAAGGTAGAATATTACTCCATCGACCATGCACCTATCATGCCTACTTTTGCTATTCCCGAAGATTTTGGGACGGAAGAAGGCTATCGGGCGAAGTTTACGGAAAAAGACCTGTTTGATGAGTTTACTCAAGATGAGCACGGTAATGTGGTATTGAGTGAAGAGGATGCGAAAGCAAAAATCAAACGCTTGGGTGGCTATGATAAACTCTATCGTATTAAACTTGAAGGAGATTACTTGGCGAAACTAGCTTTTGACGGAGCTAAGAGAATTTATGGTGAACCTCTGTCGGAAGAAGTCAAAGAGCGAATGAACTTTGAACTGTATATCATGAAAACGATGGGTTTCCCAGGATACTTCTTGATTGTACAGGACTTTATCAATGCGGCACGTAAGGAATTGGGTGTGTCGGTCGGTCCGGGACGTGGTTCGGCTGCCGGTTCAGCGGTGGCCTATTGTCTGGGAATTACGAAAATCGACCCTATCCAGTACGATTTGCTGTTTGAGCGTTTCTTGAATCCGGACCGTATCTCCTTGCCCGATATCGATGTGGACTTTGATGATGACGGGCGTGGAGAGGTACTTCGTTGGGTAACGAATAAATATGGTCAGGAAAAAGTAGCTCATATCATCACTTATGGTACAATGGCTACCAAGTTAGCTATCAAGGATGTTGCCCGTGTGCAAAAGCTGCCTCTATCGGAGTCTGACCGATTGGCTAAATTAGTGCCGGATAAGATTCCTGATAAGAAACTGAACTTGCGGAATGCGATTGAATATGTTCCCGAACTACAAGCTGCGGAAGCATCATCCGATCCGTTGGTACGGGATACGATCAAGTACGCTAAGATGCTCGAAGGTAACGTACGTGGTACAGGTGTACATGCTTGTGGTACGATTATCTGTCGTGACGATATCACCGACTGGGTACCTGTCAGCACTGCTGATGATAAGGAAACGGGCGAAAAAATGCTTGTTACCCAGTATGAAGGTTCGGTGATTGAAGATACCGGATTGATTAAGATGGACTTCCTTGGTCTGAAAACTTTGTCTATTATCAAAGAGGCCGTTGAAAATATCCGTTTAAGTCGTAATGTTGAAGTAGACGTCGATGCGATAGACATCTGCGATCCGGCTACTTATAAATTATATAGTGACGGACGGACGATTGGTACATTCCAGTTTGAATCTGCCGGCATGCAGAAATACCTGCGCGAATTGCAGCCTTCTACATTCGAAGATTTGATTGCCATGAATGCCCTTTATCGTCCGGGACCGATGGATTATATACCTGATTTTATCGACCGTAAACATGGGCGTAAGCCGATTGAGTATGATATTCCGGTAATGGAGAAATACTTGAAGGATACGTATGGTATTACGGTTTATCAGGAACAGGTGATGCTTCTGTCGCGTTTATTGGCGGACTTTACCCGCGGTGAGTCTGATGCACTCCGTAAAGCGATGGGTAAGAAGCTGCGTGACAAGCTGGACCACATGAAACCTAAATTTATTGAAGGTGGGCGTAAGAACGGGCATGACCCGAAAGTTCTTGAAAAAATCTGGACCGACTGGGAAAAGTTTGCGTCATACGCTTTCAATAAATCACATGCTACTTGTTATTCGTGGGTAGCTTACCAAACCGCTTATCTAAAAGCTAATTATCCTCCTGAATATATGGCTGCTGTGATGAGCCGAAGCTTGTCGAACATTACCGATATTACGAAACTGATGGACGAATGTAAGGCAATGGGTATTCAGACGCTGGGGCCGGATGTAAACGAAAGTAACCTGAAGTTTACAGTAAACCATGATGGTAATATCCGTTTTGGACTAGGGGCTGTCAAAGGTGTAG
This sequence comes from Bacteroides xylanisolvens, assembly GCF_018289135.1. NCBI lineage: Bacteria > Pseudomonadati > Bacteroidota > Bacteroidia > Bacteroidales > Bacteroidaceae > Bacteroides > Bacteroides xylanisolvens. The sequence continues at coordinate 3,421,534 of NZ_CP072216.1, read as the reverse complement.
GTGAAGCTGCTGTTCATAGTATTATGGAGGAACGTAGTAAGAATGGTCCTTTCCTCGGTATATTCGACTTTGTGCAACGTGTCAACCTGAATGCCTGCAACAAGAAGAATATGGAGTGTCTGGCATTAGCCGGAGGGTTTGATAGTTTCCCGGAACTGAAGCGGGAGCAATACTTTGCTGTAAATTCTAAGGGTGAAGTATTTCTGGAAACGTTGATGCGTTATGGCAACCGTTATCAGGCAGATAAGGCAGCTGCTTTCAATTCTTTGTTCGGTGGTGAAAACGTTATTGATGTTGCAACTCCTGAAATTCCTCAAGGTGCAGAACGTTGGAGTGATCTCGATCGTCTGAATCGTGAGCGTGATTTGGTAGGTATCTATCTTTCTGCTCATCCGTTGGATGAATTTTCTATCGTATTGGAACATGTCTGCAATACACGGATGGCGGATTTGGAAGATAAAGCTGCACTTGTTGGTCGTGAAATAACGATGGGAGGGATTGTGACTAGTGTTCGTCGCGGAGTCAGCAAGAATGGAAATCCGTATGGTATTGCTAAGATTGAAGATTATTCCGGTTCTACCGAAATCCCATTCTGGGGAAATGACTGGGTGACTTATCAGGGATATCTCAACGAAGGAACGTTCCTATATATTAAAGCCCGTTGTCAAGCGAAACAATGGCGACAGGATGAATTGGAGGTGAAAATCACTTCTATGGAACTTCTTCCCGACGTGAAAGAAGAACTGGTACAGAAGATCACGATTATCATTCCTCTGTCAGTCTTGAACTCGGCTTTGGTTACTGAGCTTGCCACTCTGACCAAAGAACATCCGGGAAATACGGAATTGTATTTTAAAGTGACGGATGATGCCGATGTAAGTCACATGTCAATTGATTTGATTTCTCGTCCGATTAAGCTTTCGGTGGGGCGGGATTTAATAACATATTTAAAGGAACGTCCCGAACTGGGATTTCATATAAATTGATTATATTTGTGGCGAGAATAAGCTAACGAAATAACATTTAATAATTAATACTTAAAAAAATGGCTTTAGAAATTACAGACAGCAACTATAAAGAGGTTCTTGCAGAAGGAAAACCGGTTGTTGTAGATTTTTGGGCTCCTTGGTGTGGCCCATGCAAGATGGTGGCTCCTATCATTGAAGAATTGGCTGCGGAGTTTGAAGGACAAGTAATCATCGGTAAGTGCGATGTAGACGAAAATGGTGATATGGCTGCTGAATATGGTATCCGTAATATTCCTACTGTATTGTTTTTCAAGAACGGTGAAATAGTAGACAAACAGGTAGGTGCAGTTGGCAAACCGGTATTCGCAGAAAAGGTGAAGAAGCTTTTATAGTCGATAATACTTAATACTTATCACTTAATACTTAAAAAAATGGGACTGGAAGACGATTTTTTATTAGCAGATGCCGATGACGAAAAGACCATCGAGTTTATCAAAAACTATCTGCCTCAAGAACTGAAAGGGAAGTTTTCGGACGATGAATTGTATTATTTTCTCGATTTAATCGACGAGTATTACTCTGAAAGTGGTATTCTCGACGCTCAACCCGATGAAGACGGCTATGTTAACATCGATTTGGAAGAGGTTGTGGCTTACATTGTAAAGGAAGCCAAAAAGGATGAAATAGGGGAATACGATCCTGAAGAAGTCCTCTTTGTGGTTCAGGGAGAAATGGAATACGGAAACTCTCTGGGACAGGTGGACTAAACGACGTCCGGTCTCATTGCAGATAAAATTAAGATAAGGGGTGTGCTCTGTGAGTATACCCCTTTTTTTTGCGGGCTTTTTCTCAAACAGTTTTATGCTATGAGAAAAAGTTCTCACTATAATGAGAAAAAATACTCATTGCTATGAGAATTAATTCTCACTACAGTGAGAATAATCCCTTGCCTGAATAGTCTGAAACAGCGTATTCTGGTTATATTTCTTCCAATGCATAATACTGATAATCGCGAAGTATTGTCTGAAGAAATTTCTCTTGATTACCCTCACGGGGAGTAACGGAAAGTAATTCCTGTACTTTTTTGGCAAGTGCCGTGATACGTCTTGCCCGGTCTTTTTCGCTGGATTCCAAAGTCCGGGTAATTACATTCACTTGTTCGAGAGATAAATCAGCCGATTGCGGATATGCCGGATGATAATTTTGGGTCAGATAATCAAATTCATCCAGGCTGACATGTATCTTACGATAGTTTTTCTCTTTAATTACCATAGTGCCGGCAGCTAGATCCCCTAATCGTTGGTTGTTCTTATTCAATAAAACGACCAGAAGTCCAAGGCCACTTGTGATGGGACCATCAATTGGGAAAAGAAGCCATCGTAACAGATAAGAGCCGATGCTTGGAGTAGAACCGTCTACTTTTACGACACGGATATTGATGAGTTTTTTGCCAAAGCTCTGTCCGTGATTGAACATCTCGCAAAGAAAAGAATAACCGAGAATCGGTAAATAAACGACGCACAGAAAAAAGAACGAACTGAATCCTGACGGTAAACTTAATTTAGACAAGAGCGTAATAGTGGACAAGATGTAAAGCCCGATCAGAAAATAATCGATGATTAAAGCCATCAGTCGTTCGCCGATACTGGCGGGCGTTTGGCTGATACGAACGAATTGTCCGGTTATTATCGTAGATTCTGCCATTTCAGGTTAAACATTTTTAGGATTCCGTTGCAAATATATCATAATTCTCTTATTTTTGCTTCCGGTTTCGGACAAAACTTATCCGAAATCTATTGAAAAGCATGAAAGAAGTAACGTTTATTCGTCGGAACATTGAAAAATGGAAGGAGACAGAGAAAGTTGTGGAGCGGGCGGCAAGTCTGTCCCCCGACCAACTAGCCGATGCGTATACGGACTTGACAGCTGACCTGGCATTTGCCCAAACACATTTCCCAACTTCTCGTATTACTATTTATCTGAATAATCTGGCTTCAGCGTTGCACAACGAAATCTACCGCAATAAACGCGAGAAGTGGACACGGATTGTTACCTTCTGGACACAGGAAGTACCACGAACCATGCACGATGCACGGCGCGAATTACTGACTTCCTTTTTGATTTTTGTTGCCAGCGCATTAATCGGCGTATTATCAGCAGCGAATGACCCGGATTTTGTCCGGCTGATATTGGGAAACGGTTATGTGGATATGACACTCGACAATATTGCCAATGGTGAGCCGATGGCCGTATATAATGGTTCTTCCGAAGTACCGATGTTCTTGGGCATTACACTTAATAACGTGATGGTCTCTTTCAACTGCTTTGCAATGGGATTGCTGACCAGTTTTGGAACAGGGTATATGCTTCTCTCCAATGGTATCATGGTAGGAGCTTTTCAAACATTCTTTTATCAACACGATTTGTTGTGGGAATCCAGTCTTGCCATCTGGTTGCACGGAACGCTTGAAATCTGGGCGATTATCGTAGCCGGTGCCGCCGGATTGGCTTTGGGCAACGGCTGGCTGTTTCCCGGCACCTATTCTCGCCTGGAATCTTTCAGAAGAGGAGCGAAGCGAGGCTTGAAAATAGTGATCGGCACTGTTCCGGTATTCATTATGGCAGGCTTTATAGAAGGTTTTCTTACCCGGCACACAGAGCTTCCCGATGTGTTGAGGCTTGGCGTGATATTCACTTCTCTGGCATTTATTATATTCTACTATATTTATTTACCAAATAGAAAAAAACATGGAATCACAGAAACCTAAGATTGCGATGTATGTGAAACGTCCTTTCGGTGAGAAGTTGAACGCTTCTTTTGATTTTATAAAAGAGAATTGGAAACAATTGTTTAAGTATTCAACTTATCTGATACTCCCTATATGCTTAATTCAAGCCGCAAACTTTAGCGGTTTAATGGGAAGTATGACAGATATTACTGCTATGCAGGCGTCCGGAGGAATAAGTGATAATCCTTTAGCTGCTCTGGGACCTTCATTTGCACTGAATTATGCAGGAGTTATCTTTTTTTCATGTTTGGGAGCTTTGTTGATGACTTCCTTGATTTATGCGATGGTACGATTGTATAATGAACGGGAAGAACGTCTGAGCGGGATTGTATTCGGCGATATAAAATCGTTGTTGCTCCGTAATATTAAAAGACTGTTTTTGATGGGGATCGCCTGCAGCTTTTTATTCATCTTTGCGGTGATCTTTATTGTCTTATTGGCTGTATTGACACCTTTCACACTCATTCTGACCATCCCGCTTTTATTCGCCTTTATGGTTCCTTTGGCATTAATGGCTCCCATCTACTTATTTGAAGACATTTCGTTGGGTGAGGCATTTGCAAAAACATTCCGGTTGGGATTTGCTACCTGGGGAGGCGTCTTTCTAATTTTAATTGTGATGGGGATTATTGCCAGTGTGTTACAAGGAATCGTTTCTATACCCTGGTATGTGATCTATATTGTAAAAATGATCTTTACGATGAGTGACGGAGGTGCAACCTCTTCATCAGTCGGACTGAACTTTGCGCAATATTTGTTCTCTATCCTGATGTTGTATGGTTCTTACTTATCGGCTATATTCGGTATCGTCGGTCTGGTTTATCAGTATGGTCATGCATCGGAAGTGGTGGACAGCATAACGGTAGAAAGTGATATTGACAATTTTGATAAACTCTAAACCAAACCTCCACTAGATGAATCTCACTTCCCCGGCTGATACACTAGTCTGTGATACGGCGCAGATTGCCCTCTGGCAGTCTGATCCGGCATACAACTATAATTGTGAACTGATTACTCCGGAGATGAATGTCTTTGAGTGGATCAGTCGGCAGTTTGGGGAGTTGTTGCGTAAAATATTCGGCAGTCATTTTGCTGAAGAGTATTCAGGGCTTATCCTGGTATGTATTGCCATTCTTCTTTTATTGCTGATTGTTTGGTTTGTCTATCGGAAACGCCCGGAATTGTTTATGGTCTCGCATAAAAATGCGTTGCCTTATACAGTTGAAGAAGACACCATTTACGGAGTAGATTTTCCGGGAGGGATTGCGGAAGCGCTTTCCCGTCAGAATTACCGGGAAGCAGTACGTTTGCTCTATCTGCAAACTTTGAAACAACTTAGTGACGCTGAACGTATTGACTGGCAACTTTATAAAACGCCTACCCAGTATATCAATGAAGTCCGGCTACCGGCTTTCAGGCAACTGACCAATCATTTCCTGCGGGTACGTTATGGCAACTTTGAGGCGACGGAAGAACTTTTCCGGGTAATGCAGACCTTGCAGGAAGAAATAGAGAAAGGAGGCGTCTCATGAAAGGAAGTCGCTGGTTTATTGTCTTTATTGTCGCTTTTCTATTCATCATGTTTGCAATAGAATATCATTTGCCGAAGAATTTTGTGTGGAAGCCCACTTTCGGACATCATGACGAGCAACCTTTCGGATGTGCAGTATTCGATACCGTATTGTCTTCTTCTTTGCCACAGGGCTACACTTTTTCGAGGAAAAGTCTTTATCAATTGGAGCAGGAAGATACGACGCAACGCAGAGGTATATTGGTTATCTCTGATAATTTGCGATTGTCGGACGTCAATGTAAACGCTCTGTTGAAAATGGCGGAACGCGGAGATAAGATCATGTTGGTGAGTACCTTGTTCGGCAGATATTTGGAAGATACCTTGCAGTTCAGGTCTTACTATTCTTACTTCAGTCCGATGGCTTTGAAGAAATATGCAACTTCATTTTTGAAAAAAGATAGCTTGCATTGGATAGGAGATTCGACGGTTTATCCCCGTCAGACTTTCTATTTTTATCCCCAGTTGTGCTCCTCTTATTTTTGGGGAGATTCACTTCCGGAAAGGGTGTTGGCACAAAGAGTTTTTGAGTCGAATGAGTTCCGGTATGAAACAGAGGCGGACTCGTTGACAACGGATAGTCTTGTTTATATGCCTGTAGCGATGTCCCGTCGGTGGGGGAAAGGAGAAGTTATTTTAGTTTCCACTCCTTTGATTTTTACCAATTACGGAATGTTGGACGGCAAAAATGCAACCTATATCTTCCGTTTGTTGTCGCAGATGGGGAAGCTTCCCATCGTTCGCACGGAGGGGTACATGAAAGAAACTGCACAGGTGCAGCAATCACCTTTCCGTTATTTTCTTGCACATGAACCGCTTCGTTGGGCTTTGTATCTGACGATGATTACCATCATACTCTTTATGATATTCACAGCGAAGAGGCGGCAACGGGTGATCCCTGTTATTCACGAGCCGGCCAATAAATCTCTTGAATTTACCGAACTGATAGGCACGCTTTACTTTCAGAAGAAAGACCATGCGGATTTAGTTCGCAAGAAGTTTTCCTATTTGGCCGAAGAACTGCGGAGAGAGATTCAAGTGGATATTGAGGAAGTGGCCGACGATGAACGCTCTTTCCACCGGATTGCCCGGAAAACCGGAATGGATGCCAGAGAGATTGCTAAATTTATCCGCGAAGTCAGACCCGTGATTTACGGAGGACGTGCTATTGATGCGGAGCAGATGAAGGTATATATCGATAAAATGAATGAAATAATCAATCATATCTAAAGAAGAAATTTATGGAAGAGAATACAGAACAGCGAGTAGATTTAACTCTCTTTTCCGAGAAGATACAAGAGTTGAAAGACCGGATTGCTTCCGTCATAGTAGGGCAGGAGCAGACAGTGGATTTGGTACTGACGGCGATTTTGGCGAATGGACACGTATTGATAGAAGGTGTTCCGGGAGTTGCGAAGACACTGTTGGCCCGTTTGACAGCTCGTCTGATTGATGCAGACTTCAGTCGTGTCCAGTTCACTCCGGACTTAATGCCGAGTGACGTATTAGGTACGACTGTGTTTAATATGAAAACCAATGGTTTTGATTTTCATCAGGGACCGATTTTTGCGGATATTGTATTGGTCGATGAAATCAACCGTGCTCCTGCCAAGACACAGGCTGCCTTGTTTGAGGTAATGGAAGAGCGCCAGATCAGTATTGATGGAACGACTCACCGGATGGGAAATCTTTATACGATTTTGGCTACCCAGAATCCGGTAGAGCAGGAGGGAACATACAAACTTCCCGAAGCACAGCTCGACCGTTTTCTGATGAAGATAACGATGGATTATCCTTCATTGGAAGAGGAAGTGAATATCCTGGAACGTCATCATACCAATGCCGCATTGGTGAAGTTGGACGACATCACTCCCGCTATTACCAAAGAAGAACTGCTGTCGCTTCGTGCTTTCATGAATCAAGTATTCGTAGACCGCACGTTACTTCAATATATCGCATTGATTGTACAGCAGACCCGTACCAGCAAAGCTGTATATTTGGGAGCTTCTCCACGTGCATCTGTAGCCATGCTGCAATCGTCGAAAGCGTATGCTCTTTTGCAGGGACGTGATTTTGTGACACCGGAAGATATCAAGTTTGTAGCTCCTTATGTACTTCAGCACCGTCTGATCCTGACTGCCGAAGCTGAAATGGAAGGCTATTCTCCAGTGAAAGTGACGCAACGCTTAATTGATAAAGTGGAAGTACCAAAATGAAAAGATTTATGATTTATGAATTCTGATTTATGATTTGGGCTGCGCATTGGATGTCTGACTCTATTCATAACATAAATCGAAGAAATCATAAATCGTAAATTATAAACTGTACGTAAATTATAAACTGTACGTAAATTGTAAGTTGAAGAAATCGTAAACCCAAGAAACCATAAATCATAATTCATAAATCATAAATCATTTGTTTCTAACTCGTCGTTTCTATATTGCCCTTGTCATAGTTATCCTGTTGTTGGGTAGCGGATATGTTTTTGCTCCGTTCTTTGTTATCGGGCAGTGGGCACTCTTTGTCTTGTTTTTGGTGGTACTGGCAGACGTATATTCTCTTTATCGTATTCGTGGAATCCGTGCTTTCCGCCAGTGTGCCGACCGTTTCTCTAATGGCGACGAAAATGAAGTAAGTATTCGGGTAGAAAGTAGTTATCCGCATCCTGTATCTTTAGAAATCATAGATGAGATCCCTTTTATTTTTCAGAAACGTGATGTCGACTTTCAGGTGAAGCTTGGAGCAAACGAGGGAAAAACAGTTACCTATCGTCTTCGACCTACTCATCGTGGCGTTTACTCTTTCGGTCATATCAGAGTTTTTGTGATCGGAAAAATCGGCTTTATATCCCGGCGCTATACTTGTGCAGAACCTTTGGATATCAAAGTGTACCCGTCATATCTGATGCTCCATCAATATGAATTGTTGGCAATAAGTGATAATCTGACTGAATTGGGAATAAAGCGTATTCGCCGGGTTGGGCATCATACGGAGTTTGAGCAGATTAAAGAGTATGTAAAGGGGGATGATTACCGTACGATTAACTGGAAAGCAAGTGCCCGCCGGCATGAACTTATGGTGAATGTGTATCAGGACGAACGCTCACAGCAGATTTATAATGTGATCGATAAAGGTAGAGTGATGCAGCAAGCTTTCTGTGGAATGACCTTGCTGGATTATGCAATTAATGCTTCGCTGGTGCTTTCGTATGTTGCTATGCAGAAAGAAGATAAAGCCGGATTAGTGACTTTCGATGAACACTTCGATACTTTCGTGCCTGCTTCCAAGCAATCGGGATATATGCAGACATTGCTGGAAAGTCTTTATAGCCAGCAGACCACTTTTGGGGAGACAGACTTCTCGGCTCTTTGCGTTCATTTAAACAAACATGTCAGTAAACGTAGCCTGCTGGTACTATATACTAACTTCTCGAGTATAGGAGGAATGAACCGTCAATTATCTTACCTGAAACAACTAAACCGCCAGCACCGTTTGCTCGTAGTCTTTTTTGAAGATGTCGATTTGAAGGAATATATCGCCCAACCGGCAAAAGATACGGAAGGGTATTATCGGCACGTGATTGCAGAAAAGTTCGCTTACGAGAAGCGGCTGATTGTATCTACTTTGAAACAACATGGCATCTATTCTTTATTAACTACACCGGAGAATCTTTCGATTGATGTGATTAATAAGTATCTGGAGATGAAGTCACGACAGTTGCTTTAGACATAAGAACAAAAGAACATATTTTTGTAGTTTTTTGTACTTATGTTCTTTTGTCTGAAAAAATGTGTCAAAGAGTGATGGCTTTCCGTGTTTCCACAAAGAAGAATATAGCCATTCCAATGATGATAATTCCCAGTATCCCATAGAAGAGTCTTGCCCGGTTGCGTCCTACATTCCGGACAATGGTTTGTGCGTTGCGCGTTGTAAAGAACCAGTCCCAGTTCAGCAATGACGCCAGCAGGGAGACGATTCCTGCTAGCGCAAAGATTCCTTGTACGATATATTGTCCGGTCATAGTCTGATTACTCTATTTCCGTCTTCCAGTTCTTCAATCGTTACTTTTACGGCATTTCCCGGAAGTAATTCTTCTACCAGTTCCGGCCATTCAATAAAGCAGAGAGCGCCACTGTAGAAATAGTCTTCGTAGCCCATGTCGTACACTTCACTTAGTTTCTTGATGCGGTAAAAATCGAAGTGATAGATTAATTCTCCGGTTTCGTCCGAACGGTATTCGTTGACAATGGCAAAAGTAGGAGAAGTGATAACATCCGTTACGCCCAATTCTTCGCAGAGCGCTTTGACAAATGTCGTTTTGCCGGCACCCATCTTTCCGTATAAAGCAAATACAGTGTTGTCGCCCATAGCAGCGATAAATTCACGGGCTGCTTCATGGATACTTTCCAGTGATTGAATTTTGATTTCCATATACTATCTATTATTATGACTTTTTCCTGCAACAACTCTTTCCGATTTTACAAACAGCGTAAATCAGGATAGAGAAGAATATGATGGAAGCTCCCGAAGGGACTTTCCAGTGATAAGAAATAAATAATCCACCTAGGCAGCCCAAGAAACCGATGCCGATTGATAACCAGATAATCTTCTTGAAACTATAAGTGAACAAGTTGGCTGTCATCTGTGGAATGGTGAGAAGAGAAATGGCCAGTACGATGCCTACCATACGTAGGCAGGCTACAATTGTCAGCGCAATGAACATCATCAACACATATTCGAATATCTCTACCGGAATCTTTTGCGAACGTGCAAATTCACGGTCAAAAGCAATATATACGATAGGGCGGATAAACAGATAAAAGAATCCGGTCAGTATTAGTGCCAATATGCCGAGCATCCATAAGTCGATTTGGTTGATGGTCAGTATATTGCCGAAGAGGTAAGCCGACAGGTCGGGCGCAAATCCCGGTGACAGGAAGCTGAACATAATTCCGAGTGCCATCCCTAACGTCCAGAATACTGCAATGGCAGAATCTTCGCGCATATCTTTCCGTCTGCTAAGCCATTCGACGCCAAAAGCAGATAATACCGAGAATACGGCTGCCGAGAGTATCGGAGAAATTCCGGCAAACAATCCTAACCCGATCCCTCCGAAAGAAGCATGAGTGATTCCTCCGCTGATAAATACCAGGCGGCGGGTTACAATATATGTACCGATAATCCCACAGGCAATGCTTGCCAGCAGACTTCCCAATAGGGCGTGTTGAAAGAATGTATATTGTAGTAAATCCATCACATCACCTGTCATCTGCCTTTTTTACTTCTATGTTTCTTCTTTCTCCGATAATCAGAAAAACTTCGTCTTTGAGATCATCCGGTAGTTCAATGCCACGGAGCTGAAGGCTACGTACCCATCCGGCCACTTCTACATCCAGTGTCGTATACAATACATCCCGAAACATTTCTGTTTCTTCTTCTGTATACGCATCTCCTGCCTTGCCAATGAACTGGTCCAGTTCTTCGTCATCGTAATATTCTATCTTTTTGCTGACAGCTGCCAGCAGGCTATCCCGTTCGCATACTTCGTGTTGTCCGCAGCATTCCACATCTACTTCCTTCACTTCCGGCATACGGTCCAGTTCGCCCTTTTCTATTTTCTTTTGCAGTCTTTTGTTGCGGATAATTCCGGCTATCAGCGCAATGACACCCAGCAACACCAGACTTATAATAAGTATCCACATGACAATATAACAGTTACCAATCAATTTTGTGCAAAGTTACTTATAAATTTGCATTCTATCATGTATGCTATCTATTTCTTTCGTACTTTTGTATGTTACCTACAAAATAAACATTGGCGGGTGAATTAAATTTCACCAATCAATGAAAATGACTTAAGATATTTGAAGTACAATGAAGAGAGATTATTTACTATTAGCGTTACTGTTGGTTGGAAATATTACTTTTGCCCAATCTCCTATTGAGAGGGCCTTGAATACAATCAACCGTTCCTCTGCCGAAGCTACTATCAACTTTTTGGCTAGTGATGAATTGCAAGGGCGTGAGGCAGGTTTTCATGGTTCACGTGTGACCTCGGAGTATATTGTTTCCTTACTTCAATGGATGGGAGTATCACCTTTGGCTGACTGCTATTTCCAGCCTTTTGATGCTTACCGTAAAGAACGTCAGAAAAAAGGACGTCTGGAAGTGCATCCTGATTCCATAGTTAAACTGAAACAGGAAGTTCATCAGAAGCTTACCATGAGGAATGTATTGGGAATGATTCCCGGTAAAAATACCAAAGAATATGTGATTGTGGGGGCTCATTTCGACCATTTAGGTATTGATCCTGTACTTGATGGCGACCAAATATACAATGGTGCTGACGATAATGCTTCCGGTGTATCGGCAGTGCTGCAAATTGCAAGAGCCTTTTTAGCCAGTGGACAGCAACCCGAAAGAAATGTAATCTTTGCTTTTTGGGATGGAGAAGAAAAAGGACTGCTTGGCTCTAAATATTTTGTACAAACTTGTCCTTTCCTATCTCAAATCAAAGGCTATCTGAACTTTGACATGATTGGCCGTAATAACAAACCTCAACAGCCTAAACAGGTCGTTTATTTTTATACAGCCGCCCATCCGGTCTTTGAGGATTGGTTGAAAGAGGATATCAGAAAATACGGTTTGCAATTGGAACCGGATTACCGCGCCTGGGAAAATCCGATAGGAGGAAGTGATAATGGTTCGTTTGCCAAAGTAGGTATTCCGATCATCTGGTATCATACGGACGGGCATCCTGATTATCACCAGCCTTCCGATCATGCTGACCGATTGAATTGGGATAAGGTCGTAGAAATCACTAAAGCCTCTTTTCTCAATATGTGGAAGATGGCAAATGAGAAGTCTTTTTAATGAAGCAGATAAAATACAATCCTGATAATTAATGGGAAAAGTCAGGATTGTATTTCTTATTTTTTGAGTATTCTTTTTAAATAGTCGATAGGTGGCAAATTCACAGTCTCAAAACTTCCTTTATAAAATACTGCAAAATTATTAAAAACACACGGTAACTCTTTTGCTTTCTGTAGCGTATCTACTTGAATAAAAGAAACAGGGACATCATTTGTTTCACAATATTGTTTGATCATTTCAATGTATTTATAGATGTAGGGGCATTGCATATCATAATAAATCGTCAGTTCCTCACTTTCTATTTTCAGATTTTTGGCATTTGGCGCAAATTGCGGTACTGTTCCGTCGAAAGAAAGAGCAAGCAATTCATATCCGTTATCAGTAGTGTCAACCACCTCAAAACCAAATTTCTTTGCAAATGATTGGTCGGAAAGCCAGCTCTTCTGTTTTTTTGCCCCAAGCATACAAATGCCGGATCTACCTTTTTCTTTGGCATCAGCTATACAGTACTCTATTAATGCTTTCCCATATCCGTTTCCTCGGGGGCTACCTAGCACCCATAAACAATACAGATAATAATAGTTGTCGCCGATGACGGGAACCCAAGCTGTTTCAAGAGGGGCATATTCAATAAAAACAGTAGCTTTGGCGTTTAACTTTCTAAAGACATGGCCTTCATTCAGCCGGTCGGAAAGCCATTGCCGTTTTGCTTCAATACCAGGATGAGACTTTTTGCTGCGGATAATGCAGCATAAATGCTCATTAGAAAGATTTTCTGTTGTTAAGTTTGTAAAGTCAGTATTCATATACACCTTTGTTTCAAGTTAGATATTATCAATCGGATAGTGTAGTAATTGTAATACTTGATTAGCCCGGTTGACAGATAAGCAAATACAAATGTAGTGAATTTTGCGGATAATCTCTGTTGGGTGACTATGGAAATCACAAAGACTTTTTATACATCTGCAGAGGATGTTGAACGAGAACTCATGCGAATGTAAAACTTCATTGCCTAACTTAGGATTAGATTGACCGCAGTTCTACCTAATCTGAAGCGAGACAATGAAGTTTATAAAAATAAAAAGATAACAGATATATAATATTAAGGTCGATATATTTGTAAGCTCAAAGAGTTGTTCTTTTATCTTTTTATTATTCTACAGGTTGTGCGCCGGTGTCGCCTTCAATCTTCCATCCCGGGTTCTGATAAACGACTGAACTTGTAAAATCATTCTTATCCGAGGCTGTCTGACGAAATACAGCCATACCTATCGGATTCAGATAATGAGCAGGTGTAAAGAGGAATCCCTTCTGCCCGGCAATCAGATTATTCTTCGTGATTTTTTCGTATGGAAGAATATATTTACTTAAATCAGGTGAGGACATATTACCTTCTGCCGGATCTACTTTACATAAATCTGCCAGTTGCGTTTCATAGTTGCTTCCCCAGTATAGCATACCTTCTACACGGTAAGGTTTGGATATCAACTGGTCGCATGCACGCCAGCGTTTCAAGTCTTCCCAGCGCAAAGCTTCTGCACAAAGTTCGTTACGGCGTTCACGGCGGATATTATATAACGTCGCGTCTATCAATTGGCCATGAGAATAAGCACCGAAATCGCCTTTAGCCTCTTCGCTCATCTGTGTTGCAGCGATTGTCTTATTATAGTCTTCGTCCACTTTGGCGCGTCGGCGTAAAGCTTTCCAATATCCGTCGGCTGTTCCGTCGATTCTACCATTTTTTTCATACGAAGCTTCCATGTAAATCAACATGGCTTCTGCCGCACGGAAAACAATACCACCTGATGTTCCCGCACTATGGTCATTTGCCATGTGACTGGAGTAGTGTTTGCCTTTTTTGATGATGAATCCGGTTGTTGCCAAACTTCCTTTATCGCCATAAATGAAACGGATTGAGCAATAACTGGGAGTTCCGTCATCACCGTAATAATTCACATCACCTTTATTTTCAGTGTTGGCATCACCCGGCTTTTTGGTAAAGATAACAATGCGTGAATCACGATTCTGTAAAGTGGAATTTACTCCTTCTTTCTCCCAATCGGGATTATAATCGGAACCGGCTGCATAGATGGGAAGCCCATTGCGCATCAGGAATGAATTGACCATGCCACGAGTCCATCCGGAACCACCGCCATTGCGTGCCAACTCCATTTGCAAGTTGCTGGTTACCAATCCTTCCTTGAACTGTTTCCACATCAGTATTTCATCATATCCTTCCATGTTTTCATCGCAGAACATGGTGTAGTAAGGATTGATGGAAACCAGACTGGCGTTCATACCTTCGGGGGTATCGGTATTGTCTGCCAGTTTTCCGACGATATAGTCGCCTACCACTTTTGATGACTTCATTGCTTCATCAAGAAAATAAGCCACTTCTGCATCACTATTAAAACCGCTTACATCTGCGGGATTACCCGGCCATCCTTTTCCACCGGGTACAAAAGCTGTTCCTTTGTGATACTTTTCCCAAGTTGCTTCGAAGAGGGCAACGCGTGCACGTAGCAAGTGAGCTACGTTTTTGCTGATGCGATTCTTGCCACCGGGACTTTTATCAAGCAACAATTCTGTTGCTTTTTGCAAATCGTCCAGAATGAAGCGTGCCACCTTATTACGCGGCTGGCGCTTGCTGGATTCCACCAAGGTCTCTTCTATGTCGGGCAATGCAGTAGTGATAATAGGCAGATCTCCTAAAGAAACCAGTAATTTATAATAATTGTATGCCCGGATCACGTACATTTCTCCGATATAATGCTTCACATTATCCTGATTGCCGGTAATAGTGCCGGCTTCGAATTTCGGTAAAGTATTATCAAAGAAATAGTTGCAGGTTCGTATTTTACTCCAGTCCCATTCGCCTTCACCAGACGGCACCTTCTTTTGCCCGGGTATCCAGAAGGCCGGTGAGTCACCACTGGCTTGGTTATCAGTATCATTATCTTTGCCGAAGAAATTGATGCCATACGCATCGGTCACTGTTTCAAATGGGTAAGCATTGATTGTGTATGCAGCCAGATCACTTTCGGATGCAAAATATTTTTCGGGAATTACTTTATCCAGTGGTTCCCTGTCGAGAAAATCATTGCAACCGGTCAGTCCGCCCAATAGCAATGTTCCTATTGTCAAAAGTTTAATATGTTTTTTCATAATCGTTTATCATTTAAAATGTTGCACTTAAACCGAATGATACAGTCTTGGATAGCGGATAGGTACATCCGTCCCAGTTGCCGATGCCAACAGTTTCGGGGTCAAACGTATCGGCCAGACTGGTAATAGTAAATAAATTCTCTGCTGAAACAAAGAATCGCAGATTGTTTACGCAGAATTTCTCTGTCAAAGATTTAGGTAATGTATAACCTAAAGTAACGTTTTTCAGACGGCAGTAAGCCGCATTTTGCAAATATCGGGTCTGTGGATTACGGTTTCTATCATTCTCGAGAGGACGCGGATAATAACCACCCAGGTTAGCTCCTAGCGGATTAGTCGTATCTTCTCCGCGGAAATAGTCCAGATGAGGTTTGAAAAAGTTGGTTTGCCAGTAGCCTACTGCTCCCCAGAACATTGTAGAACCACTCCCCGGCATATAATCACGTTTCATCGTTCCTTGGAAAAATAATTTAAGGTCGAACCCTTTCCAGGCGGCATCCAGATTCAAACCAAAGTTGTAGCGTGGTGTACTGTTGCCTATTTTCTTCAAATCACCATGATCAGCCAGTGTTTTGTTACCTCTGCTGATCTGGCCGTCACCGTTCAAATCCGCATACATGATGTCACCTGCTCCCCAGCCGGAACCGAGTACATCCTGTGCGCCATTGGGCATACCGGCCAAATGATCTTTCATCTCTTGATCGGTCTTTGCGATGCCGATTGTTTGGAATCCCCATATATCACCTACGTGAGCACCTGCATAATACGTATTATTATTGTCTTTATCTAAAATTGTGTTTGACGGATTGGGGTATTTATCAATAACCACTTGATTGTCTGACAAAGATAAGGTAACTCCATACTTAAAGTCGCGTATCTGGTCGCGCCAGTTCACCTGTATTTCCCAACCTTTGGAAGTCATATCGAGGTTGTTTACTTTGGGAACGGCAATGCCTAAGAGGTTGGGTAGTTCGGGGGCGGGGCCTACCATGTTTTTAGATTTACGCTGGAAATAGTCGAATGTTACATTCAAACGATTGTTGAGCATAGATAAGTCGAAACCTAAATCCAGTGTTTGCGTCTTTTCCCATGTCAGTAAGGAAGATACCAGCGCAGATTCTTTGGAAATATTTGGTTTTACACCATTTACCAGCCAACTGCCTAGTGCGTAATTGCCCCATTGGTCTTTGTTAATATCAATAGTTCGATAGAATGGATACCAGTTATCTGTGTTTTGGTTGCCCAATTCACCCCATGAACCACGTATTTTGAATGTGCTGATTAAATCGGTCAGGTCTTCAAAAAATGCTTCACGGGCCATGTTCCATCCTAAGGAGAATGATGGGAACAGATTCCAGCGGTTATCTCGAAGGAAACGTGAAGTGCCGTCATATCTCATATTTACTTCAGCCAGATAACGTCCTTTGTAGTCGTAATTAACACGTCCGAAGAAGCCGGCTGTAGCCCATTCGGAGTACCCTCCTCTGTTTTGTGCATTTGTCTGCGTGGTGTTTAAGGTAGCCACTTCCGACATGATACCGTCTTGGGAAGCGGTAATATCACGTTGTTTGAATAGTTCGCTCTGAAAACCCAGCATCACTTTAAAGTTGTGCCCGCTTTCTAATGATTTGCCGTATTCGGTAAAGATGTTCGGATTGAAGAAATTACTCTTATAAGCATATTCTGTAACGCTGGAAGTTTGATTGGCAATAATGTAGGGATTTTTACTCACATCATAACCATAAACGGTTTGATAATCGGTATGGTTGAAATTATAGTTGGAACGGTAGTTCAATTCTACGTTAATTTTCCAGTCTTTGATGGGTTCCACGATGAAAGCAAGCTGGTGTGCCATCACGTCTTTTTGTGATTTATATCGGCCTCCTTCTGTTAATTGGTAAATCTTGGATTCGACAGTATAGAATCCGTTTGGGTCTACTACCGGAATGACAGGCCAGTAGCGGCATACATCGAAATAGAATACATTACTTTTGATATCGCCTCCGGCAAATGAAGGAGCTTCATAATCCGTCCGGTTAAAACGCATACTATAGCTTATTTTCAACCATTTGGTTAAGTCCGCATTGATTTTTGCAGTAAAGGAGTAGCGTTGTTTGTTATCATCTCCAAACTTCAAGAGACCTCCTTGGTCCAGATAATTCGCAGAAAGATAATATTGTATTTTATCCGTTCCACCATTTACGCTCAATGAATGCTCGTGGGTAAAGCTATTACCAAATAACGTTTTTAACCAGTCGGTATTGCCGGTAGGCATCACGTCTTGCCGTTGGGGATCATCGAATGAATTCCATCTTCCCGCATCGGTCGGCCACATATATTGTGTGCTTTTTCCTGCCTGAAAATCCAGAATTTGTTGAAGTTTGGTGGCGCTATACATGGGAGTCTGTCCACCATTAGTTAACTGGTCATTGACTGCCAGAGCAAAATTGTATGAATCCGCCATTTCAGGCATATTCAAGGGAGATACAAAACGGAAGTTGTTATTATAGTTAACTACCGTTTTTCCCGACTTACCTTTCTTTGTTGTAATCAGGATGACTCCACCTGGTGCCCGCGAGCCATAAATGGAGGAAGCGGCTGCATCTTTCAGTACAGAAATATTCTCAATGTCCTGTGGATTGATAGCGTTCATGTCTCCCTCCATACCGTCAATGAGCACCAATGGTTCTACCTTTGAACCAGCTCCAATTGTTCCAACACCACGAATATTGAATTTTTTGTCTGAACCTAAGGAGCCACCACCATCACCAGTAGAGATATTCATACCCGGAACCATACCTTGCAAAGCTTCTATGGTAGAGTTAACGGGACGTGCCGAAATTTCTTTTGCTCCTACCGTAGATACAGATCCTGTTACATTCACTTTCTTTTGTGTGCCAAAAGCAACCACAACAACTTCATCCAATGTTTGTGTATTGTCTTTAAGGATGATATTCAATGATTGTCCTGTGAATTTGATTTCTTGAGTCTGATAACCAACAAAAGAGACTACAATAATATCTCCGGTTTTTACATTGTTTAAAGAGAAGTCACCGTTGATTCCGGTGATTGTACCGTTCGTCGTACCTTTGGCTACGACGGATGCACCGATGATGGTTTCACCTGCTGCATCTTTTACTACACCCTTACAAGTAGTACCCTGTTGTACAACGGAAACTTTTAGAGTGCTTTCACCAGTTTCCGGATAAGCTGCTTCTACTGACATTGTCAGTAGGAACAACAACATACTAACTGACTTTAGTTGTTTTAACATAGCATTGAATTTAGAGTTTTTCCTAGAATCCGGAATTACTTTTAATAAGTTCTTTCAGAACTTATTCCGTGCGTAAAACGTTGGATTCAAAGCCTTAAATTCAAAAAAAGAGTCATCTTTTAAGCGATCTTTTCTACTTGTTTTATACCCATTTTATATCTATTTCGTACCTGTTTGTGTTAGATGAAATAACAAGGATGATGAAATAAACAAGTAGTTTCATTTCAATATGAAGATAAAATACGGCTTTGGGTATTCTTAAAAAGAAAAAATGAATGAGAATTTGATATTATTTTTGAAAATACATGCTATGTATTAAAATATATTATATATTTGTGCCGTTAATTCTAATTTTATAAACCATCCTAGTTCTGAAAGAACTTATTTTTTCATCATTGATTACTGAACCCTAAAAGTGTCCTCCAATTGTAAGAGAGCTGTTTATTTGTGAGTTAGCTATTATCATTAATATGATTCCCGTACAGACTTATATACATAACTAGAATTTGGTAGATACCAATATCTGTATAAACAGTTGGGGCAGGTGTTTTTTTATTAGATTTACTTAGACAAATATGTGTTGGCTATGGAGTATCTATCATTACATCCGGCAATAAATAGCAGATGGCAACAGACGAAACAGGATAGTTACATATCTCCATCTTTTGGAAATGAAAGCTACTTTTTTCTTTTTAGAAATAGCCTTTTTAATTTGTTTCACAGCTTTATCAACGGGAGTAACCCAAAACAATCCTTCTCCTTTTGCCATAGCGGTGTCTACAAATCCGGGACGAATATCGGTAGTGTAAATAGAATAAGGAGATTTAGTTGCTTTTTGTCGTAATCCTTCCATATAGTTGATTTGATAGGCTTTCGACGCATTGTAGGCGGGAGCGATGCCACTGCCGCGTGTACCTCCAACAGAGGAAATAGTAACCAGATGCCCGCTTTTTTGCTGTTCGAAATATCGGAAACCCCAGTCTGCGATGTTGGTGAATCCTATCACGTTCGTTAGTAAGGTAGGTTCTTCCAATTGGTAGGAGAGTTCGGGATTTAGTTCTCCGGTCCCGGCACAGATAATCAATATATCCATTCCACCCATCTTTTGAGTGAGAGTTTTGAGGGATGAAATGGTAGCTTGTGTATCGGTGATGTCGCACACTTGATAGAATAGTTTGTCTTTGTCCCGGGCGCATACCTCTTCTAATAGATTTTCCCTGCGACCGGTAATGCCGATAAGATAATCTTCTTGAGAATAGACTTCTGCCAATCCGCGACCGATGCCGGAAGTTGCACCTATAATTATAATTTTTTTCATGAAATACAATATACTTTGTTTGCCCGCAAAAGTAAGGGTAGGGAATAAATAAACTCTTGATTGAAATCAAGAATTTATTTTTGTACGACTTTTCTTCGGATACGACTTAATGTTTCGGGACGAATCAGAAGATAGGAAGCCAGTTCTTTTAAAGTTATCAGTTTCAGTAAGTCGGGACAACGGTTGATAATTTCAAGATAGCGTTCTTCCGGTGTCAGGCTGTACATTGAAATCATCCGGTCGTAGACTTCCCACAATAACGTTTCTGCGATGCGACGCCCCAATTTTTGGTGAGCGTCGTTGGTATCGTAGAAGTCTGCCATTTGCTGATAATTGATTACGTATACCGAGCAGTCACACAAGGCTTGTATATCTACATTTGATTTGTCCTGTAACTGAAAAGCCGGATAGTTGCCAACAAAAGAATGATCGAAAGTATAGCCTACAATGCTGTTTTCGCCTACACTGTTGGTGCAACAGTACCGGAAAGAACCGGAACTGACGAACCCCATTGTTTTGCATACTTCTCCCTGGCGGGAAAAGTAGTCTCCTTTCTTATAATAGGTCTGCTTCCCCTGTTGTAATACAAAATCTACAATAGGGGAGTAGTTGATGTGGGAAGTATATTTGTTGAAATCTTCCACAGCGTATGAAAATTAGCCTTCGTTTATAACCTGAAATCCGGCCTGTTTCAAATCTTCCCAGTATCCGGGATATGATTTGGTAACGACTTGCGGATTGGCAATAAGTAAATTGGGATGGCGGATAATTGCCGGTGCAAATGCCATTGCCATCCGATGGTCTTCGTAGGTTTCAATCACCGGAGTTTCTTCCGGTTCACATCGTTCGCCATTCCACATTAATATACTGTCATTTTCTTCCTTGATCATATATCCCAGCTTTTTAAGCTCGGCTCGCAGGGCGGCAATACGGTCAGTCTCTTTTATTTTCAGGCTTTGTAATCCGGTGAAACGGAAAGGGATATTCAGCAAGGCACAGGTAACAACGAATGTCTGTGCCAAATCCGGAATGTCGACAAAGTCTTCTTCCAGTCTTTCCGGCGCTTTGCCTGTTTTTTTTAGTTTCACACCTTGTGATGTAAATTCGGTAGTTATACCTAAGCGTGAGAAAACTTCTGCTCCCCGGCTATCTCCCTGATAACTGTTAGGAAACAACCCCAATAATTCAATTTCTGCTTTGGGAGATAAGGCAGCAATCTGATACCAATAGGAAGCTGCGCTCCAGTCACTTTCCACTTTGAAAGGAATGCTCTGATAGAGTTGTGGAGCAACGGAAATGCTATTGGGAGAAGTCCATGCAGCTTTGGCTCCAAAGTCCTGCATCAGTTGCAATGTAAGATTGATATAAGGACGGGAAATTATCTCACCGCTTAAATGCAAAGTCAAACCGTCTTTGAGTGCCGGACCTATCATCAATAGAGCAGATATATATTGGGAACTGACATTTCCTTTCAGTGTTATTTCGTTTCCTTTCAATTCTGCACCTTTGATGCGGAGGGGAGGATATCCTTCATTGCGGGTATACTCTATTTCAGCTCCTAATTCCCGAAGCGCATTGACTAATATCTGTATCGGGCGTTGCTGCATACGGGCTGTTCCTGTGATTGTCCGTTCCCCCGGAGTCACACTTAAATAGGCGGTAAGGAAACGCATAGCAGTGCCCGCAGCCATGATGTCAATCGTCTCTTTCCCTTCGGTGAGAGCTTTTATCATCACCTGTGTATCGTCACAATCGGACAGGTTTTCAGGAGGATAAATACCTTTGCCCAGCGCATTGATGATTAATGCACGATTACTGATACTTTTAGAAGCCGGCAACTGGATAGTTGCTGTTACTACTGAAGGAGGGATGAGTTTATAGAGCATCATTTCTATTTTCTTTGGTTTGAGATGACAAAAATAGACATAAATTGGTATATATGCAGTTATAAAGTCAGAAAAACAATAGAAAATTTAGAATGGGAAAATTACAATCGTATTTGAAGTAGAGGATAAAATCTCAAGAAATTACAATTGTATTTAAAATAAATGCTATATTTGTGATGTATTGCAATCGTATTTAAAAAGAAGTAGAATGAAAATACCTCGCATAATTAAACAAAGAAACACTTATGTTGACCGCATAAGACCTTTCATGAGGAAAACATTGGTAAAAGTGATGGTCGGTCATCGTCGTGTCGGTAAAAGCTTTATTTTGTATCAACTCATGGAGTTGATACGGAAAGAAGAGAGTGATGCGAATATTATCTATATAAATAAGGAAGATGTCAATTTCATAGATATAAAGACTTATAAAGAACTGAATGATTATATTCTTTCAAAATCGGTAGATGATAGAATGAACTATATTTTTGTCGATGAAATACAGGAAATACAAGATTTCAGGTTGGCTATCCGTTCGTTGGCATTGGATGATAATAATGATATATATGTGACAGGCAGTAATTCAGAGATATTTTCCAGTGATTTAGCGAATGAATTGGGAGGTCGGTATGTTGAATTTGTGGTTTATAGTTTGTCGTATATTGAATTTCTGGATTTCCATGAACTGGAGAATACGGATGCGTCATTGGAGAAATATATTCATTATGGAGGATTGCCTTATCTGATACATTTGCCGATGGAAGAACCTGTTGTTATGGAGTATTTGAGGAGCATTTACTCTACCATTATATTAAAAGATGTGATTCAGAGAAAGAATATAAGGAATACGGTCTTTTTGGAACAACTAGTTTCGTTCTTGGCAGGTAACATTGGCAACTTATTTTCCAGCAAGAGTATTAGTGATTTTCTGAAAAGTCAGAAAGTGGATATTTCTCCTTATGTTGTGAGTGAGTATGCGATGGCATTATCGGATGCTTTTATTGTACATAGGGTAGGAAGGTATGATATTGCCGGAAAGAAATTATTCGAAAGAGGGGAAAAGTATTATTTTGAGAATATGGGGATTCGTAATGTGATTACGGGGTACAAGCCACAGGACAGAGCGATGCGTTTGGAGAACTTGGTTTATAATCATTTGGTATATAGTGGATATGATGTAAAAATCGGGACATTGGGTACGGAAGAAATAGATTTTGTCTGTAAACGGAATGGAGAGATTCTCTATGTGCAAGTCTCTCTTGAACTTTCTAAACAGGAAACTATTGAAAGAGAATTCGGGAATTTATTGAAGATTAAAGATAATTATCCGAAAGTGGTAGTGTCCGGAGAAAAAATGTTTGAAAATACTTATGAAGGGATAGAACATATTTATATTAGAGACTTCTTGTCTTCTGTTTTGTTACATTCCATTACTCGTGTCATTTAATCAAAGAACAACTGTTTTTTCTTTTATAAATAAGTATGATGAAAATACCGAATATACGTTTACTCAACCAACAGTTATTAAGTCCTCTTTTCTTTCAACCCAAGGAACTTGTGTCCTGGATGGGAGCTATGCAGGCACAGAATTATTCCATGGTGAAATGGGCAGTAGGAATGCGTTTGAAGTCAGCAACGATTCAAACTGTGGAAAAAGCGCTCCGTGATGGTGAAATCCTGCGGACTCATGTAATGCGTCCGACATGGCATCTCGTAGCAGCAGAAGATATCCGGTGGATGTTGAAACTTTCCGCCGGGCGTATTATATCTGCTAATGAGTCTTATGCGAAGGGGCATGACTTGGAAATTTCTGAAGAGCTCTATACGAAAAGTCATAATCTGTTGGAGAAAATTCTTTGTGGGAAGAAAAGCCTGACGAGGCAGGAGATTGCCGAGCATTTTAACCGTTCGGGGATTGTAGCGGATAATCATCGTATGACCCGCTTTATGGCTCGTGCGGAGCAGGTGGGGATTGTATGTAGTGGGGAAGATAAAGGAAGTAAATGTACGTATGCGCTTTTGGAAGAGCGTGTTCCGCCGATGCCGGAATTGACCAAAGATGAATCTTTGGCTCGTTTGGCTAGAAGCTATTTTCGTAGTCATGCTCCTGCTGTTTTGCAAGATTTTGTCTGGTGGTCGGGGCTGCCTATTACAGATGCACGTCAAGCTATTTATTTGATTGATTCGGAATTAACGGCAGAAGAATGGAATGGACAGACATGGTATATTCATGAAGATTGCCGGACTCGTGGAAAAGTTACCGGCAGTTTGCATCTTCTTCCTTCTTATGATGAATATTTGCTTGGTTATAAAGACCGGACAGACGTTTTGCCTAAAGAGTATTACTCGAAAGCATTTACCAATAATGGTCTGTTTTATCCGATTGTTCTTCATGAAGGACAAGTGATAGGAAACTGGGATAAGTCTGTTAAAAAGAGAGGCTCATTGATAGAACATTCATGGTTCCGGTTGGATGATTGTGTTGATGAAGGTGCGTTGGATCGTGAGAAAGATAAGTATATACGGTTTTGGCGATAATATATGAAAAAACGTATATTTTATCGTTGTATAATTCCATATATGCAGGATATATTTAGGCATGAGTTGAAAATGAGAAGGATTTGCTGTTTTCGAATTTAGAAAAGAAATAAATCGATTGTGTTTTGGAATAATTTGTTTTAGTCTGTGTCTTTTATAGAATAGATGTATAGAACTTGCCTTTATTTTGTCTCAAATTGATATGTGGAGTGTTGGCTGTTTCAGGTGTAGGTTAGCTCTGGGATAGCACTTAAAATAAAGTTTTATATGCTCCTTTTAAAGGAATAAAGTGTTTCTCACCGATCAATAAGTCGTTCCTTTAAAAGGAACTGGTTATTCCTTTTAAAGAAACGATTGTCAATAAGTTTATTTATAGTGTATCTTTTGACTGTTTTTGAATAAAAAACTCCTCTGAAACTGTATATTCTTGCATTATTTTATACAACAGAACTGCTGGAAGAGGAAACCTATGAATGCAATTTATACTCATCATCTTAAAAATAGAACATTTAAAGTAAGATATACTACCGCATTTATATTATAATAGAGCTTTCTCTCTATTTAGTCGCCCCTTAGAATGTGCTTTTACGCCTAATAATCAACATATTAATATATAAATTGCTTTGATATATCTGCAAGTTTTTGTATCTTTATGGTTGAAAACTTGCAGATTATTATGATAAACAAGCCCCCCCCTCAGCCCTCCTTGTTCAGCTCTTTGACAGACCAGCTGAATCCCAGGCATCCCTTATACCTGCTTGCCAATAAGATAGACTGGCGCCGTTTTGAAGAAGCTTTCTCCCCGCTATACTGTGCCGTCAACGGTCGTCCGGCCAAACCCATCCGCCTGATGTGCGGACTTCTGATTCTTAAGCACGTGCGTAACCTGTCCGATGAATCGGTTGTTGAACAATGGAGCGAGAATGCTTATTACCAGTACTTTTGCGGTATGTTGGAATTCACGCCTTCCTATCCCTGCAATGCAAGCGAACTGGTACACTTCCGTAAGCGTGTCGGAGAAAATGGCATGGAACTGATTCTGTCAGAAAGTATCCGCGTCAATCAGGAGGACGACGGCCCGGACCATCACTGCACGGCCTTCATCGATTCCACGGTACAGGAAAAGAACGTGACTTATCCCACGGATGCGAAGTTGCATAAAAAGATAGTCCGCAAAGTGTTGTCTGTCGTAAAATCCTTAGGGCTTCCTTTGCGCCAGAGCTATACCTTTGTCCTCAAGAAGAACTACCGTGACCAGCGTTTCCGTAACCACCCCAAGAACCGTGGCAAGGCCCTGAAAGCGGACAAGCGGCTGCGCACCATTGCGGGAAGGCTTGTCAGGGAACTGAGGCGCAACCTGAAAGAAAACCACGGCTACGACTCCCTGCTCGACCTCTTTGAGCGGGTGCTTTCACAGAAGCGCAATTCTCCCGGGAAAATCTATTCCCTGCATGAACCGGAGGTGCAGTGTATCAGCAAGGGGAAAGAACATAAGAAATACGAGTTCGGCAACAAGGTTTCAATCGTCCGCTCAATTACCGGTGTCATACTGGGTGCCAAGTCTTTCCGGAATGAATATGACGGGCATACCATTGAAGAATCCCTCAGGCAGGTGGAACGCATTACCGGAAAGAAGATCAGGAAGTTGGCCGGGGACAGGGGGTACAGAGGAAAGAAAGAGGTGGGCGGCACCGGGATACTGATACCCGATGTTCCAAACAGGAAAGACAGTTATTACACACGCAAGAAGAAACATAAGCTATTCTGCAAGCGTGCAGGAATAGAGCCGACTATCGGGCATTTGAAATCAGACTTTCGTTTAGGACGCAACTTTTATAAAGGTGTGTTCGGGGATGTTGTCAATCTGCTCTTAGCCGCAGCAGCGTACAACTTCAAAAGAGCCATGAGGGTTCTTTGGCTACTTGTTGAAAAAATCTGCGGGACACTGTTTTCTTGCAATATCCCGCAGATGAGTACTTTTTAAGGGACGACTATTTAAATAAATAGCATCAGGACTGATTTTTATTTGTCCATTTGCCTTTTTGCCCACTCCAGTCTTCTTTGATCGGCTAATGGAGTCACTTTAAACTCTTCGAATGTAGCAGTGAACCCTTTCCCGTCCGGACAAGCTCCCATTAATCCTACCATGACAGGACAATTATCTTGCAACCAACACGTGCGCATCATAATATATTCTTTATCATCACGTGAGAAAAATATTTCTACTGCATCCAGGCGACGGACTGCTTTTATCCATATAGAGCGGGGAGCATCCGGCAATTGTACTACACTCCAGTCACTAGTCCGATGCGTAACTACGGCACTTACATCCTGTTTGCCATCAACGTATTCCACACCTGCTTTTATCCAGTTTTCATGGTCGATGCGCAGCATTAATCCCATTTGGTCAAAGGTGGTGACATAGTTGCCGGTTATTTTTACTTTGGCTTCAAATTCTCCACCATAAGTCGCATAATAGAAAGGTCCGTCGTCCACTGTGAACCCATAATGGGAAATCCTCCAAAAGTCTGTTTTTGCAGGAACATCCATCACTAAGGTTTTGCCATCTTTTATTTCCCATTGTTGAGGCTCGTTCAGCCAATTCATTTTATTCAAACTTTGTGCCATAGAAGAAGTTGCTACTGCCATAAAGGCTATTGACATGATTTTGATTTTTAAATGTTTCATGATCATTTCTTATTTGATTATCTTTGAATAGCAAAGTTACAATAAAAAGGGGAATAAAGGCAGACGGTTTGTTTTTAGAACCGAATCTCCATTTAATTTCATAGAAATCTCTATCTTTGTTACTCGTTTTTTTGAGTTTGAATTTTAATTGGATATACAATAATGAAAATAGGAGATAAAGTACGCTTTCTTAGTGAGGTAGGCGGTGGAATCGTAACTGGATTCCAGGGAAAGGATTTTGTGTTGGTAGAAGATGCAGATGGGTTTGATATTCCGATGCCGATACGCGAGTGTGTCGTGATTGAAACAGATGACTATAATATGAGGCGTAAACCCGGTTCGTCTGTGCCGAAACCGGAAGAACCTGTTAAACCGGTAAAACCGGAGATGCCTGTTATTCAACGTCAGCCGGAGGTGCGTGGAGGAGATACTTTGAATGTATTTCTGGCTTATGTGCCCGAAGACGCAAAAGCGATGATGACTACTCCTTTTGAAACTTATCTGGTAAATGATAGCAATTATTATTTGTATTACACTTATTTGAGTGCAGAAGGAAAAGCATGGAAGAACCGTTCGCACGGTTTGGTGGAGCCTAATACAAAATTGCTGTTGGAAGAGTTCACCAAAGATGTACTGAATGATATGGAGCGGGTGGCTGTTCAGTTGATCGCCTTCAAGGACGGTAAGCCTGCGGCTATCAAACCGGCTGTTAGTGTGGAGATACGGATCGATACCGTGAAGTTCTATAAACTTCATACCTTTAGCGATTCTGATTTCTTTGAAGAACCGGCTTTGATTTATGACATTGTGAAAGATGATATGCCTGCCAAACAAGTATATGTTTCGGCGGAGGAGATTCAAGAGGCTCTGCTGCAGAAGAAATCTGTAGATAAACCGAAGTCACAACCTATTGTGAAACCAAACCATACTACTCATGGCGGAAAGAGCGGAATTATTGAAATAGATCTTCATATCGATTCTTTGCTGGATGATACTCAAGGGATGGGCAATGCTGAAATACTGAATTATCAATTGGATAAGTTTCGCGAAGTGATGGAAACTTATAAGAATAAGCGTGAACAGAAGATTGTCTTTATTCACGGCAAGGGAGATGGGGTACTTCGAAAGGCTGTCATTGATGAATTGAAACGGAAATATAGTAATTGCCGTTATCAGGATGCTTCTTTCCAGGAATATGGGTTTGGGGCTACGATGGTAACTATTAAATAATAGTATAAAAAAAGTGGAAGCCAACCGGCTTCCACCCTCTCTCTCTTTTACATATTAATCATTTTACTTATTCAGTTCAATACCTTTATTCTGTAAAGTGATATTCATCAAAGCTGCATACTTGGCGTACTGTTCAGCACTAAGAGTCTTTCTCATCAGTTTCAAGTTACCATAAACAGCGTTGCGCAATTTTGCTTCTTTATCTTTCTTCGCTGTTGTGGCTCTTGACATCTGTGTGGAGAAATAATCGCAAATATTGGCTACTTCTTCACTCTGATCGGAGTTTAACTTTAAATATTTGCCTAGTTTACTTACATTGATGTTACCTTCCCATTTTGCAGTTGTAGGCTGATTTCCGGCTGCAAATGTTGAAGCAGCAAGGCAGAGCGCTGCCACTAATGTTAATCCTAAACGTTTCATAATACCTACTTTTTTAATTGTTATACCTAAAAACTATTCCTAAAAACAAATCTAATACCTATTGAAAATACTGTCTAAGCGCTTAGTTTTTTCTTTTTACCTATGCAAATATAAGAATATGTTTTATAGCATAAAAATAAAGAAAAGGAAAAGATTCTTTTTAGGCTGATTTCTTGATGTAAGTCAAGAGATGATCTGCTTTTTGATATAAAAATACCTTTTTATGAAACATTTTTGTAATACGTGTGCGAAAACGATAGTAGAGTATTTCTCTATTTTAGGATTTATTGCTGTTAAAATGATATTGAGCAAAGGAATGTGACTAGGAACGGAACGCTGAAATCGACAACAAAGCCATGGAAGATGGAAATGATTACAAATTCCTTTCCCGAATATCGGGTAATGATAGGAAGAGTGGTATCCATCGTTGTGGCTCCACCAACAGAAATAGGAGCTAGCTTTCCAAAATATTTCACTAATAAGGGTGCACACAGCAAAGCGATAATTTCACGCATGATATTGGAAAGTAATGCGATAGTTCCCAATTCGGGACCTTTATATTCGGTGATAAATATGCTGGAGAGCGAGTAATAACCAAATCCGGCTCCAACTGCCATACAGTCTAAAGGACTTCGCTGGCTCATAAAAGCTCCCGCTATGGCGCAGCCTGCTAATGTGCCGAGTATCGTCATGATAGGAAGGAATACAAGCCGGGGATTCAGGGACCGAAAACTCTTCAGGGTGTTCGGATCGTTACCGATGCTGATACCTACGCAGAACATGAGTCCGCAGAGGGCATAGTAACTAAGTTTACTGTCGGTGAAGTCGTATGGGATAAGATGGTAAACTCCACAAAGAGTGCCGATAATGAAAAAAGAGACAATAATCAAACTACCTTTCATGCTTTTGTCTCCTTTCCTTTACTATATAATAGGTACCACAAGCCCCATGCACATAAAGTACTTCCTATGACTGCAGCTACCGTGATGACAACAGCTTCCAGTCCAAGAGTGTGTAATCCTTTGATGATAGATTCATTACCCCCTACATCTATTCCGAGAAGAAAGAGAAGAATCCATATAAGGAGAGTGATTATCTTGTGTATCCATGATAGTCTTTTACTGCGTAACAAGTAGCCAAGAAGCATGCCTGTCAGCATAATTCCAATAATGATAAACATAGTTAGTGCCTGCTTTTTGGCTGCAAAGATAGTATTAAATGTAAATCTTGGCTAATCTCTTCCACGATTTCTTTCATGGCTATTGACAGACATTCGACTATATCATCCACGCAAGCGGCATTGACAGACGGTGAATCTTCAAAACTACGGTTTATCGCAGTCTGCTATCCATAATTTATGATTTGTTTTCATCGTTGTGGTTTTTCTATATGAATGATCTTACTTGTCTCCGTACTGATTCCAATCATCCCAATTCCTCCATGTACATTGCTGGGGTACTTGATTGGTTCATTTATTGTTTCATCGTAAGCGTCGGAATCTACCAGGTTAAGTGCTTTCAGATAGTAGTATTCTGTTTCCGTGATGCTTAAAAGACGTACAATAATATCCATCTTTACATTGGTGCCGTATTCAGGAAATCCGTCAATATCTGTCTGGTTGTAAACCGTCATTGTGTAAGATGTATTTTTGAATCGTGAGTCGTCGAATACACCATATATATTCTTTACGGTGTCGAACATGCCGTTGTCTTCGTCATCGCTGTTGGTGGGCTGTCCGTCTGTCAGCACAATATCCTCGCGGGATATAAAATGATAGCGATGTATTGTCCGGCTGACAAATTCTCCTGTTTCTTCATTATAGTCTTTCACTGTCATTTGCTTATCCATGATAAGCCGGTAGTAATTATCTTCGTTGGATCGATCTTTGATATTGATTTTGTATCGGAGAAAATTCTGCGTATAATAATACTTTGTCATTGGAATGGTGACCGTATCGATATCAGCTATTTCATGTGGACGCTGTGGTACGGTCACTTCAGCCCATGCGTGATATTGTCCGTCGTCTGTGAGGGCGTCAATACGAACTACATCTCCGGGAGTAAATTTGCTGGAAATATGGAAGCGGCATTGCATATCTCCTTCCGTTTGGGGTGGGAGCGGACGTAAACTTTCTGATAACTGTCCGTTAACGCGTACTTCCACCGTGGCATTTTCTACATGAGTGGCGTATCCTCTTCCCGTGAAATTGAGATAGAGAACGTTGGTCAGACTGTCTGCGTTGATTAGTGCGTTCATCACTAGTTTGGGGGGATTGTCCTTTACACTAAAAGGGAGTTCGTTTTCGCAAGAAACTGTTGTCAGCAATGCTATTAACAGGATAAATGGATAACATATACGAGTTCTCATAATGGGTTTAGAATTTATAAGTGTAAGTGAATGATGGAATTAATGGAAGTATAGTATACTTCTTGATAATCGGTTTGTTGGGATCGTTTTTGCTGGTGCTGCGATATACAAAGGTAGGATTCATCGCATTATATGCATTATACAGACTGATATTCCAGGTACGCATACCATGTTTGGTCTTTTTGTTGAAATTGACTCCCACATTCAACCGGTGACTGGCTGGTAACCGGTAATTATTACGATGCTCCACATATGAAGCTTCTCCGATGGTGGGTGAAGTTATGTTTGAATCAAAATAACCTCCATATCCATATCCTCCTCCAAATCCGTTGTTTGTGCCGTCACTAGGACGGATGACAGCGGTTTTCTCTTCAGGGATTGTACTTGTTCCACCTGTATAGAACACCCAGGAAGCACCGATGTCGATACGGTCGCTGAACTTATGGTTGATTGTCAGGTTGATATTGTGTCTTCGGTCATATTTATATGGGAACCGTTCACCGTTGTTGATACCGCCTTTGGCAAACTGACGATCACTTTTGGATAAAGTGTAGGACAACCATCCTGTTGTTCTTCCAAGGGTTTTCTGTGCCATAAACTCAATGCCGGCCGAACGTCCTTTGCCCATTTCCACTTTGTTTTCCCAACCGGAGGAAGAACCGAAGAAACTGACGCCTTCCTTATATTCCAGCACATTATACATATCCTTATAATATCCTTCTACCGAGAATTCCCATCCTTTGATTCCCGTATAGTATCCGCCCAATGAATATTGGTGGGAGCGCATCGGCTTGATCTTTTTAGTGACCGGAACCCATAAATCCGTAGGCATGGCAATGGGCATTGACGATAGTAAATGTACATATTGGCTCATTTGGGTATAAGATGCTTTCAGGGTTACATCTTTTCCCAATTGATAGCGTGCGGAAACACGTGGTTGCAAGGAAAAGTAACTTTGTTTTTGCACATGAAACAATGAGAAATGCAGTCCGAGATTCAGGCGCAGACGATCATTCATCTTGATGTTGTCTTCCAGGTAAGCGGATAACTCATGTCCGTAAATCCGGTTGTTGGCTATGCTGTGGTAGGTTGTGTCCAGGTCTATTTTATCTCCTGTCTTATTGGAGATTTTAGAGGTCATAACTTCCGGGCGGAAACGATGATAGATATATCCTGTTCCAAATTTGAGGTGGTGTTTGGGAGATGGATTATAATCGAAGTCGATCTGGTAATTCCAATCATTGATTCCCGAACGGTAATCGGCTGAATACCGGTTGGTAAATGATGTACCGCTACTGCCGAGATATTGATTGTTGGTATATGAGTTGATGTCGAATAAATAGTTGCTGTAGGAGACTGTCGTATTGCAGAATAAACGGTTGTTGAATACATAGTTCCATCTGGCAGAAAGAATCGTGTTTCCCCAATTCATTTTGCTTCCGTCTTTGAAATCTGTATTTCCATCATAATTGGCAGCAAAATGATCCTTTCCATTGTAGGCAGATAGATAGACGCGGCTCCGGTCGGAGAATTTATGATTGATTTTGGCATTGATGTCATAAAAATAATAACTGTATTCCTCGTCATCCGGCATGAATGGTTTAGCGATGAGGTCGAGATACGAACGTCTGGCGGAAATATTGAAAGACGTTTTCCCTTTCACAATCGGACCTTCCAGGTTGATTTTGCTAGTTAGTAGTCCGATACTAAGTGTGCCGTGGTATTTCTGCATATCTCCGTCATTGGTACGGACGTCGATGACAGAAGAAAGACGTCCGCCGAAACGTGCCGGAAAAGAACTTTTGAATAGTGTTACTTTTTTGACGGCTTCCGGAGTAAAAACCGAAAAGAATCCGAACATATGGTCTACGTTATATACAGGAATCCCGTCAAGTAAGATTAGATTTTGATCCGGGCTTCCACCACGTATATACAGTCCGGCAGATCCATCTACTCCTGCCTGTACGCCGGGCATCAGTTGGATGGCTTTCATTACATCTGCCTCTCCCAGTATGCTCGGAGTATTTTTTATTTGCGTCATTGGAATCTCGATAGATCCCATCTGGGTGGCTATAGTTCCTGTCTCGGTTTTGTCGGAAACGATGACTACTTCCTGCAATTGCGTGTTACCCTGCATGCGGATATTTAGTAATGTGTCTTGTGAGAGCGTAAAATGATGCGCTTCTGTGGCATAGCCCAGATAGGAGAAACGCAGTTCGGTTTCTCCTTCGGGTAGGGTGATGCTGTAAAAACCGTAAGGATTGGTGGTTGTTCCTTGATTTTGATGACTCTCAATGATGTTGGTTCCAATCAACGTCTCGGAAGACGTCCCATCAGTGACATATCCGCTGATAGTGAACTTGCGGCTTACAGTTTTTGATTCTTTTTTCTTTTGCAGGAGGATATGCCGGCCAGTGAACTGATAACTGATCTGCTCATTTTTGAACGCAAGGTCAAGTATCTCACGCAAAGGCTTATCCTTTACCTGCAAATTGATTTTATGTTTTATGGTAATTTCCTCACTGTAGATAAAAGAATATCCGGTTGAATTCTCAATCCGTTTGACGAATTCTTTCAATGTGGCGTTTCGTAGTGTCAGCGAAAGTCGGGCGTCCGCATTTTGCGCGTATATTTGTGTGGTGATAAGGAGTGCTACCCCTATCAGAACAATGGTTCTGACAGGGAAGCGATCTTGGAATATAATATTCATCTTAGTCTGGTTTAGCAGTGATAATAATCTGTTTATTGTTTTGTGAGTAGTCGAAATAACCGGCATTATGTAATACAGATAAAATAGTTGTCAGGTCTTCTCCATTGCGGAAGCGTGCTGTGATTCGGTAATTTTGCAAAGCCGTGTCGGCTATGTGAATCGTTGCTCCGAATGAATTGGATAGTTCGCGGGCAATCTCCTGCAAAGGTAGGTCGTCGAATATAAACTCTCCCTGCCGCCAGGAAATTTCATCTTCTACGTTTTCTAAAACCTTGCGGGTGAGCTTTTCTTCCACCTTATTATATATAGCAATCTCATTCGGTTTCAAAATCACACGAACTGACTTGCTTTTATTGCTGACTGCTACCGAACCTGTCAATAACGTTGTCTTTACATCCGGATTGTTCTGATAGGCATCTACGTTGAAGTGAGTTCCCAACACCTGAACGTCAATCGTTTCAGTCTGCACGATAAACGGATGTTTTTTGTTCTTGTTTACTTCAAAATAAGCCTCCCCATTTAGTTTCACTTCCCGCTTGTCCGATTTGAACTTTTCAGGATAAGAAAGTGAAGAATAATGGTTGAGAGTGACGGTGCTGCCATCAGGAAGACAGACTGTGCGTGTCTCTGCCAAGGTGGAAACCGTTTGTATCGTGACCGGTTGCATATATAAATAGGCTGTCCATACCGATAGGCAAAGTAGAGCTACTGCCGCCGCTGCCGAGAAAGTACGTATCAGTGTCAGACGCCGGGTATGTGACTTCAGTCTTTTCTCTAGTTCCGGGTAACTGGCTGTTGCTGAAAACCGTCCTCGCGGTGAACGTGTGGAAGCGACGAGCTTGTTCAGTATTTCTTCTAATTCCGTATCGGTGTATTTCATCTTTTTTCTGTATTGCTCTTGATCTATTATTTTCGTTTCAACAGAATGGTCAGTTTGCTGATTCCTCCTTCTTTCCACTGGGGAGTGCAGGATAAAGTGACATTCTGCTTCTTCAATATCATCTGTTTAGGATAGATTTTTATGACAGTTGTTGCTGACTTCTTACCCGCTTTGATGATTACTTTTTTTTCTGTTAGCTGTACCACTGCTGCTTGTCCTACTACCGGAGGGGGTGTGGCAAGTACTACCGTCCGGTCTTCTTTTGTTTTTTCTGTTGCAACAATTTTAATTTTCAACTCACATTCGGATTTGTCGCTTTCACATTCTACTGTTTCCTTCGAATGTTCAAATCCTGCATAGTCCTTTGGTAGGTTGTCGTTGTCATTGTTGCATGAAAACAGGCACAGACAAACTGAAAGAAGGATAAAGATTCCCATGTTTGCGTCATTTAGCTTTTTCATTTTCTGTCTTTTTTAGTGATTGATTGACTTATTTGTTGATAAAGACCGGAGGGGGACAGAAACTCCCTACGCTCTTTGTCTAAAAGAATGTTAATCTATTTCGGCCCGGCTAATCATCTCTTTTAAACGTGTGATTGCTTTCTGAAGTTGTGCGTCCACTGTATTCATGCTGATGCCTAATTCTTCTGCTACTTGTGCGTAACTCTGTTTTTCTTCACGGATGCGGATGAACACTTCCCTGCAACGATCCGGAAGCCGGTCGAGTGCTTTTACGTAAAGAGCGAACAGTTCTTCACTGATGAGCGATTCTTCCGGTGAATAGCTTTGTTCTTGAGGCTCCGGCAGAGAATCGGGATGAATAAGCGTATGTCTTGATTCTTTTTCCAGATAATTGAGCGAAGCATTTTTGACGAGAATGAAACAATAATCTTCAATGTTTCTCACATCAAGCAAATTGCTGCGTTGCTTCCATAGTTTCAGGAATACATCGAGAACGATTTCCTGCGACCATTCTTCCTGTTTCACATAATAATAGGCAATACGAAAGAGACGGTCGTAAGTCATGTTGTAAAAGTCCCGGAAAGCAGTTTGCGAATCCAGTTCTTTCATTTGCCGCAATAACTTTCTTACTTCTGATTCGGTCATCGGCTTTTTGTTTGTTTGGTTAGTCTACCCAAAGTAAATCACTCATTATACTGTCGGAAATAAAAATCCCTTCACGCGTCAGGCGCAAAGCCCCGTTGTATTCCTCCAGTTTACCATTTTTCAGATAAGGTGCAGCCATTTTTTGACAATACTCCCACATTTCATTGCCGAACATCTGTTTCAGTTTCTCTATAGGTGTTCCCCATACGGTACGTATGGTAGTGATAATAAATTCGTTGTAGCGGGTCGTTGGGTCCAGATACTCTGTCTCGAAAGCACGGCAGTCTTCTTCTATACCTTTTATATAGGTGTCGATTGAAGACACATTCCATTCCCGTGTCATTCCGTCAAAAGAATGTGCCGATGGTCCGCATCCCAGATAAGCTATTCCTTTCCAATAGGAAGTGTTGTGGCGGGAATATTTTCCGGGGCGGCAGAAATTGGAAATTTCATAGTGTTCAAATCCTGCTTTCTGCAAATGCTCTATCAGTAATGTGAAAAATTCTAAACTGGAGTCTTCGTCTACCTCGGATATTTGGTGCTGTTTTAACATATTATATATAGGTGTATCTTCCTCATAAATCAAGTGATAGGCGGAGATATGTTCTACATTCAGACTGATAGCTTGACGGAGATCGTTTTCCCATCGTTCTTTTGTTTCTCCGGGCAATCCGTAAATTAGGTCGATACTGATGTTCTGGAAACCGGCTTTTCGGCATCTGTCAATTGCTTCGATGGCTGTACGGGCATTGTGGCGGCGTCTCAATAGTTTGAGCGTAGCGTCATCAAAAGTCTGTATTCCCATGCTGAGGCGGTTGAAAGGAAGTGAGGAAAGCATTTCCAGATATTCCTGCGATAAATCATCCGGATTAGCTTCCAGAGTGATTTCCTGACAATGATTCAATCCGTAGTGCTCGCGGATGGTATCAAATATTTGTTCAAAATCCTCTTTTTCCAGTTGAGACGGGGTTCCGCCACCGAAATAAATAGTTTCTATATCTTCTCCTTTCAGGTATTCTTTACGCATCGTCAACTCCCGGCAGAGAGCCTGTACATAACGGGTTTTGAGTTCGCTGCGAGTGGTTGAGTAGAAGTCGCAGTAGATGCAGCGCGTTTTGCAAAAAGGAATATGAAGATAGATACCTGCCATAGCTATGCTGTTTGGGTTTGTGGGTGTAAAAGTAAGACTATTATTAGATATATCAAAAAAGCAGTTGACGGAAATTATTTATAGTGGGGCGGGAATACGCTAAATAGATAATTCTCCCATCGATTAGTAGAAGATAATTTCCTGCAATGCTGAATTTAAGATCTTTTCTTTTATAAATAAGATTCGAACTTGTAGCCGGGTTTTCGTTTGACTTAAGTCAAACGATAGAATGACTTAAGTTAAACTATCGCTTGACTTAAGTCAAACGAAAACTGATTAGGCAACGGGGAAACTATTGTATGAAAGGAAAACAACTAAAAATAACATCGTGCCGGATTACTCGTTGCAACTATGAAATTAGTTTATAGCCATGCGAAAATAATTTTTAACCCGTTTCGAAAATGTTCATGTTAAAGATGTGTTACATAACATTGTTTAGTAACACTGCCATAAGTGTTGCTTTTCCCCCAATTAATCCCTAATTTGCGCATCACAAAATTAATGGTATGTGAGAAACATACTGAGTAATTACTAAAATCTTATATATTATGAAAGTATATCAGACTAATGAAATCAAGAACATTGCCTTGTTGGGAAGTTCTGGCTCTGGGAAAACCACTCTCGTGGAAGCGATGCTTTTCGAGAGTGGTGTTATAAAACGTCGCGGATCTGTTGCCGCAAAAAACACAGTTAGCGATTATTTTCCTGTTGAACAAGAGTATGGTTACTCCGTTTTCTCCACCGTTCTCCATGTAGAATGGAATAACAAAAAACTTAATATTATTGACTGTCCGGGATCGGACGACTTCGTAGGCAGCACAGTGACTGCACTAAATGTGACCGACACAGCAATTATCCTTCTCAATGGCCAATACGGCGTCGAAGTCGGTACACAAAATCACTTCCGTTATACAGAAAAGCTGAATAAACCTGTTATTTTTCTAGTCAACCAGCTTGATAATGAAAAATGCGATTATGATAATATCCTCGAACAGCTGAAAGAGGCATACGGCTCTAAGGTTGTTCCTATCCAATATCCGATAGCTACCGGTCCGGGCTTTAATGCGCTGATCGACGTATTGTTGATGAAGAAATACTCGTGGAAACCCGAAGGAGGGGCTCCGACAATCGAAGATATTCCGGCAGAAGAAATGGATAAGGCTATGGAGATGCACAAAGCATTGGTAGAAGCTGCTGCCGAGAATGATGAAAATCTGATGGAGAAATTCTTCGAGCAAGATTCCCTGTCAGAAGACGAAATGCGTGAAGGCATCCGTAAGGGATTGATCGCCAGAGGTATGTTCCCTGTATTTTGCGTCTGTGGAGGTAAAGATATGGGCGTTCGCCGTTTGATGGAATTCTTGGGTAACGTTGTTCCTTTTGTATCTGAAATGCCGAAGGTACAGAATACGGAAGGTAAAGAAGTGGCTCCGGACTCCAATGGACCGGAATCTCTTTATTTCTTCAAGACAAGTGTGGAACCGCATATCGGTGAAGTTTCCTATTTTAAAGTAATGAGCGGTAAAGTTCATGAGGGAGACGATTTGCTGAATGCCGACCGTGGTTCGAAGGAACGTATCGCGCAAATCTATGTGGTAGCCGGTGGTAACCGTGTCAAGGTGGAAGAATTGCAGGCCGGTGATATCGGTGCTGCCGTGAAACTGAAAGACGTGAAAACCGGTAATACGCTGAACGGTAAGGATTGTGACTACAAATTCAATTTTATCAAATATCCGAACTCTAAATATACCCGTGCCATTAAGCCGGTGAATGAAGCGGATGTGGAAAAGATGATGAGTATCCTGAACCGTATGCGCGAAGAAGATCCTACCTGGGTGATTGAGCAATCAAAAGAACTGAAACAGACTTTGGTACACGGTCAGGGAGAATTCCATCTTCGTACCTTGAAATGGCGTTTGGAAAACAACGAAAAACTTCAGGTAAAATATGAAGAACCGAAGATTCCATATCGTGAAACGATTACAAAGGCTGCCCGTGCCGACTATCGTCATAAGAAACAGTCCGGTGGTGCCGGTCAATTTGGTGAAGTTCACCTGATCGTAGAACCTTATAAAGAAGGTATGCCTGTGCCTGAAACGTATAAGTTCAATGGACAGGAATTTAAGATTACCGTGAGAGGTACGGAAGAGATACCATTGGAATGGGGTGGTAAACTGGTGTTTGTTAACAGTATCGTCGGTGGTTCTATCGATGCCCGCTTCTTGCCTGCTATTATGAAAGGTATTATGTCTCGTATGGAGCAAGGACCGTTGACGGGTTCGTATGCTCGTGACGTGCGCGTTATTGTTTACGATGGTAAGATGCACCCGGTAGATTCGAATGAAATCTCCTTTATGCTTGCCGGACGTAATGCCTTTAGTGAAGCCTTCAAGAATGCCGGTCCGAAAATTCTGGAACCGATTTATGATGTAGAAGTGTTCGTTCCGTCTGATAGGATGGGAGATGTGATGGGAGATCTGCAGGGACGTCGTGCCATGATTATGGGTATGAGTAGTGAAAAAGGTTTTGAGAAACTGGTTGCGAAAGTACCTTTGAAAGAAATGTCATCTTATTCTACGGCGCTTAGCTCTCTCACGGGTGGACGTGCTTCGTTCATTATGAAATTCTCTAGTTATGAGCTTGTGCCGACGGATGTTCAAGATAAGTTAATGAAGGACTTTGAAGCTAAACAAACTGAAGAATAAGTATAAATGATAGGTGATAATTGATTGAATATTCACTATAATATTCGGTATTTATCATCTGTTAGGCATAAAGAATCAACTAAAACGTTAAAACCGCCGCCTTTTTTAAGTAAAAGGGGGCGGTTTTTGTTTAACTATGATTAATAAAGATGGAAAAACACAAGGAGAAGATTTAATTTTTTATTAAATTTGCAAACCAAAGGAGGGGTTTTATTGTTGTAGTAATCAGAATACAACCTAAATAGCTCCTTACGGTTAATTTCCGGGAAGTTCCGGTTAAATCAAGTTAATGCATTAGGAGTGTTAATTAGGGAGTGTTAATTTTGTTGCTATGAAGAAGTCAACAATTTGGATATTAGGTATTGTAATGGGGCTTTCCTTCCTTAGCTTGCTGTATTTGCAGGTAAGTTATATAGAGGAAATGATGAAAACCCGTAAGGAACAGTTTGATTCGGCTGTACGCAATAGCCTGGATCAGGTTTCCAAGGATGTGGAATATGCAGAGACCAGACGTTGGTTGATCGAAGATATTTCAGAAGCAGAAAGAAAAGCGCTGATTGCGAATAATGCTTCCATACAACAAGACAACTTGATTCAGCAAACGCAGCGGTTTACAGTGAAGTCTAAGGATGGAAAAGTATATTCGGATTTTGAGCTGAAAGTGATGACCACTAAGCCCTCCGAGCTTCCGAAGGCTATGATTTCTCCTTACAGGGGGACAAAGACCATTCCGGAAACTTCGCGTTCATTAGTGGAAGCCATCAAGAATCGGTATATGTATCAACGGGCATTACTCGATGAAGTGGCCTGGCAGATGATTTACCGGGGAAGTGACAAGTCGATTGGAGACAGAGTACGGTTTAAAGAACTGGATGACTATCTGAAATCGAGCTTATATAATAATAGTATAGATTTGCCTTATCACTTTACGGTGATCGACAAAGACGGAAGGGAAGTCTACCGTTGTGCGGATTATGAGGCAAAGGGAAGTGAAGACGCTTATCAGCAGGCATTGTTCAAGAATGACCCGCCTGCCAAAATGAGTATCTTGAAAGTGCACTTTCCGGGGAAGAAAGATTATATCTTTGACTCCATCAGTTTCATGATTCCGTCGCTGATATTTACACTGGTATTGTTAGTGACATTCATCTTTACGATTTATATCGTATTCCGGCAAAAGAAACTGACGGAAATGAAGAATGACTTTATCAATAATATGACGCACGAATTTAAAACACCGATATCTACCATTTCATTAGCAGCCCAGATGTTGAAAGATCCCGCGGTGGGGAAATCGCCGCAGATGTTCCAGCATATATCGGGAGTGATTAATGATGAAACCAAGCGCTTGCGCTTCCAGGTGGAAAAGGTACTCCAGATGTCGATGTTCGAACGTCAGAAGGCCACTTTGAAGATGAAGGAGATTGATGCGAATGAATTAATAGCAGGAGTTGTCAATACCTTTGCGCTGAAAGTGGAACGGTATAATGGTAAGATAACATCGAACCTTGAGGCCACCGATCCTGTTATATTTGCAGACGAGATGCATATCACGAATGTAATCTTTAATCTGATGGATAACGCGGTGAAATATAAGAAACCGGAAGAGGATCTGGAACTGAAAGTGAGAACGTGGAATGAGTCGGGTAAACTGATGATTTCGATACAAGATAATGGTATCGGTATCAAAAAAGAGAACCTGAAAAAGATATTTGAAAAGTTCTATCGTGTACATACGGGTAATCTGCACGATGTGAAGGGCTTTGGACTGGGATTGGCTTATGTGAGAAAAATTATATTGGATCATAAGGGAACCATCCGGGCGGAAAGCGACCTGAACGTGGGAACTAAATTTATTATTGCATTACCTTTATTAAAAAATAATTGATATGGACGAGAAACTGCGTATTTTATTGTGCGAGGATGACGAAAATCTTGGCATGCTTTTAAGAGAATATCTACAGGCAAAAGGTTATTCTGCTGAGTTATATCCTGATGGAGAAGCCGGTTATAAGGCTTTCTTGAAGAATAAATATGACTTGTGCGTGTTTGACGTGATGATGCCTAAAAAAGACGGATTCACACTGGCACAGGATGTCCGTGCAGCAAATGCTGAAATTCCTATTATCTTCCTGACGGCCAAAACGCTGAAAGAAGATATCCTGGAAGGCTTTAAAATCGGTGCGGATGATTATATCACCAAACCGTTTAGTATGGAAGAATTGACATTCAGAATTGAAGCAATCTTGAGACGTGTTCGTGGAAAGAAGAACAAAGAAAGCAATATCTATAAGATTGGTAAGTTTACTTTCGACACACAGAAACAAATTCTGTCGTCAGAAGGCAAACAAACTAAGCTGACTACCAAAGAGTCTGAACTGCTTGGATTGCTTTGCGCACATGCCAATGAGATTTTGCAGCGTGACTTTGCTCTGAAAACAATCTGGATTGACGATAACTATTTCAATGCCCGTAGTATGGACGTGTATATCACGAAACTACGTAAGCACCTGAAAGAAGACGATTCAATCGAAATTATCAATATTCACGGAAAAGGCTATAAGCTGATTACTCCGGAAGTTGAATCTTAATGATTGCGTTTGAGATAACTCCAAATAAAAAATCCCGGGAACATTCGTTTCCGGGATTTTTTATTGATTTTGCGAAATTAATCAGCGATCTTCTTATTAATAACAATATAAGAAATGAGTCCCAGTACTACAAGTACTACTGAAGTACCCAGGATGGCGTTGTTGTTTACATTTCCTGTAAAGGAACAAGCCAGCAGGATGACTACTCCGACCAAGATTAATATCAATCCTAAGTTCTTTAATAAGCCTTTCATGTGTGTGTATTTTAATAGATTATAATATTCCAGTCACAAATTAAAGCATAATTCTTTAACGGGCGAAATTATTTGGATAAAAATTCCATTATAAATGCACGATTTAGTGGATTTTATGATTTGGAGAGAAGTTCTTCTATCTAATCTTTTGTATTGTAGAACACCTTTTTCAGTACCTCCTGTCCAATGCTCAATTCGTCGAGAGTGATACCGTGAAGAGCCTCTTTCAGAGTCTGTCCGGCAATGACACGCGCTTTTTCCTCCAGTTCTTTTCCGTCTTTGGTCAGATGGATCAGGTTGGTGCGGCGGTCTTTTTTATCGGAAATGCGCACAACAAGATGTTGCCGTTCCATATTATCTATCAAACGGGTCATGCTGGGCTTGTCTTTAAAAGTTGCATTACACAACTCTTGTTGCGTCACGCCGTCTTTTTCCCACAGGAAAATGAGTACCGTCCATTGTTCGGGACTGATTTCCAATCCGTTCTGACGGAAGTTACGGTACAGTTTCCGGTTGATTGCCGCAGAAACTTTGCCATTTAATATGGCAAATATAAGTCGAATGTCGAAATTAAATTGCTCTATCATGAAATTATTGTTTAAACAACTTTGCAAAGGTAAGTCTCTTCCCGGATAAATCCTATCTTCGGATACAAAAAAAGATTAAATATTTGTAGTTCAAAATAAAATGTCTAACTTTGCACCCGCATTTAAAATCAAATAATTTATTTATTTAATTAAACGAAGTATGAATCAATACGAAACCGTTTTCATTTTAACTCCCGTTTTATCTGATGTTCAGATGAAGGAAGCGGTAGAAAAATTCAAAGGCGTTCTTCAAGCTGAAGGTGCTGAGATTATTAATGAAGAAAACTGGGGACTGAAGAAATTGGCTTACCCAATTCAGAAAAAGTCTACAGGTTTTTATCAACTGATTGAGTTCAATGCAGATCCTACTGTAATTGACAAGCTGGAAATTAATTTCCGTCGTGATGAACGCGTAATCCGTTTCTTGACTTTCAAGATGGATAAGTATGCTGCTGAATACGCTGCAAAAAGAAGAAGTGTTAAATCAAACAAAAAGGAGGATTAATCATGGCACAACAAGTTCAATCAGAAATCAGATATTTAACTCCGCCGTCAGTAGACGTTAAGAAGAAAAAGTACTGCCGTTTCAAAAAGAGTGGTATTAAGTATATCGACTACAAAGATCCTGAATTCTTGAAGAAATTCTTGAATGAACAAGGAAAAATCCTTCCGCGTCGTATTACAGGTACTTCTTTGAAGTTCCAACGTCGTATCGCGCAGGCTGTGAAGAGAGCTCGTCACTTGGCATTGCTGCCTTATGTAACTGACATGATGAAATAAGAAGGAGGAAAAGTATGGAAATTATATTGAAAGAAGACGTAGTAAACTTGGGTTATAAGAACGATATCGTAAACGTGAAATCCGGATACGGTCGTAATTATCTGATCCCGACTGGAAAAGCTATCATCGCTTCTCCTTCTGCAAAGAAAATGTTGGCTGAAGAACTGAAACAGCGCGCTCACAAACTTGAGAAAATCAAGAAAGATGCTGAAGCTATGGCTGCTAAGTTGGAAGGCGTTTCTTTGACTATCGCAACTAAAGTTAGCTCAACCGGTACTATCTTCGGTTCTGTTGGTAACATCCAGATTGCTGAAGCATTGTCTAAACTGGGTCATGAAGTTGACAGAAAGATCATCGTTGTAAAAGACGCTGTGAAAGAAGTTGGTAGCTACAAGGCTATCGTTAAGCTTCACAAGGAGGTTTCGGTAGAAATTCCTTTCGAGGTAGTTGCTGAATAAGAGCAAATTTACTTCATATATGAAAAGCGATTTGTTCT
This sequence comes from Bacteroides xylanisolvens, assembly GCF_018289135.1. Classification (NCBI taxonomy): domain Bacteria; kingdom Pseudomonadati; phylum Bacteroidota; class Bacteroidia; order Bacteroidales; family Bacteroidaceae; genus Bacteroides; species Bacteroides xylanisolvens. The sequence continues at coordinate 3,377,192 of NZ_CP072216.1, read as the reverse complement.
GAACGAATAAATCGCTTTTTTTTGTTATCTTTGCTATTACTATTATGAAATTCAACTATTGTTTTCTAAAGAAGAGGTTTTTGCTTCTGCTGATTGCTTTGGGAATTGGCAGTGTTCTTTATGCAAATAATGAGTTGAAACTATTGACTGATTCTTTGCGTAGAGTGATAGATGAAAAACACGTCTTTGTTAAAGAGAAAGAGGAACGGATAAACCGGATAAAATGTATGTTGAGAAGTCCCGGTTTGACTCTTGAAGGAGAATATAGAATCAATCTACGGTTATATAATGAATATAAAAAGTTTCATATTGATTCAGCTATCCATTATGTTGATCGCAATATTGAGATTTCCCGCCAGTTGAATAGACCTTATTTCACCAACCAGTCGTCTTTACATCTTAGCCTTTTATATTCGATGTGTGGCAGGTTCCGCGAAGCGGAGATTATTTTGAAAAGTATAAAGACTTCAGAACTTCCCAGAGATTTATTAATAAACTATTATCAAACTTATTCCAGTTTTTGGGGACACTATTCGATTTCTGTCGCCAATAATCTGTATGGCAAGCAGCAGGCTGCTTATCAGGATTCGCTGTTTGCCCTCATTGACCACACTTCTTGGGATTATCGAATGTCCCAGGCTTCTTATTATATTTGGCGTGATACGCTGAAATCGAAAGAAATTTATAAAGAACTGCTGGAGATTGAGGAAGTGGGGACGCCCAATTATGCTATGATAACTCATTCATATTCTAGGTTATGTCACCATCAGAAAAAGTATGATGAAGAAAAAAAATATTTGATGTTGTCGGCAATAGCCGATACCCGGAATGCTACGCGGGAAAATGCATCCCTGCAATCTCTTGCATTGATAGCTTATGATGAACAGAATTTAGCTGATGCCTTTAAATTTACACAGTCCGCTATCGATGACGTTATATCTTCCGGTATTCATTTCCGGGCCATCGAAATTTATAAATTCAATTCTATTATTAATACAGCTTATCAGGCGGAGCAGGCCAGATCACGGTCGCATCTGACTACTTTTCTTATTTCTACAAGTATTATCCTTTTTCTTTTAGTCCTGTTGGTGCTTTTCATCTATATTCAAATGAAAAAGACGTTGAAAATAAAACAGGCATTGGCACAGAGTAATGAGGAGCTTTTGCGATTGAACAACAAGCTGAATAGCATGAACAGCCAGCTGAATGATACAAATAATCAGTTGTGTGAAATTAATAGTATAAAAGAGTATTACATAGCCGAATTCTTTGATGTCTGTTTTAGTTATATCCATAAAATGGAGAAATATCAGAATATGCTGTATAAAATAGCTATTAATAAATACTATGATGAACTGATTAAGAAGCTAAAATCATCTGCGCTTATTGATGAAGAGCTTGGCGCTTTATACACTCGTTTTGATAAGGTCTTTCTGGGTTTGTATCCCACCTTTGTATCTGATTTTAACGCTCTGTTGAAAGATGAAGAGAAAATTATTTTAAAACCGGACGCTTTATTGAATAGAGAACTTCGTATTTATGCTTTATTACGCTTGGGTATTACGGATAGTGGAAAGATAGCGAACTTTCTCCGTTGCTCTACAAGTACGGTTTATAATTATCGTACGAAGATGAGAAATAAAGCAGCCGTCGACAGGGATGAATTTGAGAATGAAATTATGAAAATTAGTTCAACACAAGAGATATAATTATTATTTTAACATTATAATACTTTCCAAATCATCTACATTTTTTTGATGTGTCAAGTTATCTAAGTTGTTGATTAATAGTAAAAAGAGCAGATTTTATATCTACATAAAGTAGTGTAAGTCAAATAAGCCGTTATTTATTTGGCTAGATTTGCAATATCAGTTTTTAGCTCATCAGTTTGGTAGTTAGAAGTTGATGTTTTATCTATTATTTGTACTTAAATTCACTATGTTTAATTATGAACACGCAATCTTCAGTAGACACGAGAATTAAAGTTGGAATTATCGGTTTTGGTAGGATGGGAAGATTCTACTGGGAAGCGATGACTAAAAGTGATCGGTGGAATATTGCTTATATTTGTGATACCGATCCGGCATCACGTCAGTTGGCTAAAAAGCTTTCCCCTAACTCTATTATAGTAGAAGATAATCAAAAGATTTTTGAGGATGAAAGTGTGCAGGTAGTCGGGCTTTTCACTTTGGCTGACTCGCGGATGGAACAAATAGAAAAAGCTATTCGTTACGGCAAACACATTATTTCAGAAAAACCAGTTGCAGATACAATGGAAAATGAGTGGAAAGTTGTAGAAATGACAGAAAACACAAATCTCATTTCTACGGTAAATCTGTATCTGCGAAATTCCTGGTATCATAATTTAATGAAGGAATATATCCAGCAAGGGGAAATCGGAGAGCTGGCTATTATTCGTATTTGTCACATGACTCCCGGCTTGGCACCAGGTGAAGGTCATGAGTATGAGGGACCTGCTTTCCATGATTGTGGAATGCACTACGTAGATATTACCCGTTGGTATGCAGGATGTGATTATAGAACATGGAATGCCCAGGGAGTGAATATGTGGAACTACAAAGATCCTTGGTGGGTGCAATGTCACGGAACTTTTCAAAATGGGGTCGTTTTTGATATTACCCAAGGATTTGTTTATGGGCAATTATCTAAAGACCAGACACATAATTCGTATGTAGATATTATAGGTACAAAAGGGGTTGTGCGTATGACGCATGACTTCAATACTGCTGTTGTCGACCTGCACGGTGTCAATCAGACCATCCGTGTAGAGAAACCTTTTGGCGGCAAGAATATAGACGTGTTGTGTGACCTGTTTGCTGATTCGGTAGAAACCGGAAAACGCAGTTCACGATTACCGCTAATGCGCGATTCGGCTATTGCATCCGAATATGCATGGACATTCTTGAAAGATACCCGCAAACACGATTTGCCCGCTATTGGTAATTTGCGCACTTTGGAGCAAATACGCGAACGAAGAAAAAACATGAAAAATGGATATGGATTGTTGCACGGCAACCTTCCAAAGATTATTAACCCTTAAACAAATAAAATCATGTCAAACATTTCGAGGAGAAAATTTCTCAAAACGGGAGCCGCTGCTTTAGCAGGTATAACCATTGCTCCTAGTACAATTTTAGGTATGAGTCACGGGCATGTGTCGCCTACTGACAAATTAAATCTTGCAGCTGTGGGTATTGGTGGCATGGGACATGCCAACATTAATCACGTAAAGGGCACTGAAAATATTGTGGCTCTTTGTGATGTGGATTGGAAGTACGCAAAAGGCGTGTTCGACGAATTCCCCAAGGCTAAAAAATACTGGGACTATCGTAAGATGTATGATGAAATGGGTAAATCTATCGACGGTGTGATTATCGCAACTGCCGACCATACTCATGCTATTATCACTGCTGACGCAATGACAATGGGAAAACATGTATATTGTCAGAAACCATTGACCCACTCTGTTTATGAATCTCGTTTGTTGACAAAACTGGCTGCATCAACGGGCGTGGTCACCCAAATGGGTAATCAGGGGGCATCGGATGAAGGTACGGATTTAGTATGTGAATGGATTTGGAATGGTGAAATCGGTGACGTAACGAAAGTAGAATGTGCAACAGACCGTCCTATTTGGCCTCAAGGATTGAATGTTCCTGAAAAGGTTGATAAAATTCCTAGCACATTGAATTGGGATTTGTTTACAGGTCCTGCTAAAATGAATCCTTATAATGCTATTTACCATCCTTGGAACTGGCGTGGATGGTGGGATTACGGAACAGGTGCATTGGGTGATATGGCTTGTCATATTTTGCATCAGCCGTTTAAAGCATTGAAATTGCAGTATCCTACCAAAGTGGAAGGTTCATCGACATTATTGTTGAATGCTTGTGCTCCACAGGCACAACACGTGAAAATGATTTTCCCTGCTCGTGAAAATATGCCGAAAGTAGCTATGCCTGAAGTGGAAATACATTGGTATGATGGCGGTATGATGCCAGAACGTCCGAAAGGATTCCCAGAAGGAAAACAACTGATGCAGAGCGGTGGTGGTTTGACTATTTTCCACGGAACAAAAGATACATTGATTTGCGGATGTTATGGACAGAATCCTTGGTTGCTTTCAGGTCGTAAACCAAATGCACCGAAGGTTTGCCGTCGTGTTCCTAAAGCAATGAATGGTGGTCACGAAATGGATTGGGTACGTGCATGTAAAGAAGATAAATCTAATCGTATCATGACTAAATCTGACTTCTCAGAAGCCGGACCTATGAATGAAATGGTAGCAATGGGTGTATTGGCTATTCGTTTGCAAGCTCTGAATAAGACTCTCGAGTGGGATGGAGCTAACATGTGTTTTACAAATATCGGTGATAACGAAACCATTCGTACTGTTATCAAAGACGGATTCAAGATTCATAATGGTCATCCTACATTTGATAAGACATGGACAGATCCGATCAATGCAAAACAGTTTGCGGCTGAATTAGTGAAACATAATTATCGTGAAGGCTGGAGACTGCCTGATATGCCAAGATAAAAGTAGATTAAAAATTAAAGATTAAAAATTAAATAGTTGATATCATGAAAAAAGTATTTTATCCATTAGCTTGTTGTTGTCTTGCTGCAGGCGTTTTCGCTTCTTGCGGTGGTCAGAAGAAAGCAAATGCTCCGGAAGAGCAAAAAGTTGCGTTGACTTACTCTAAATCATTGAAAGCGGCAGAAACAGATAGCTTGAATTTGCCTGTTGATGAAAATGGTTATATCACAATCTTTGATGGCGAAACATTTAACGGATGGCGTGGTTATGGAAAAGACCGTGTTCCTTCTAAATGGACAATTGAAGACGGTTGTATCAAATTCAACGGTTCTGGTGGCGGTGAAGCTCAAGACGGTGATGGTGGTGACCTGATCTTTGCTCACAAGTTTAAAAACTTCGAACTGGAGATGGAGTGGAAGGTTTCTAAAGGTGGTAACTCCGGTATTTTCTATTTAGCTCAGGAAGTTACATCGAAAGATAAAGACGGTAATGATGTGCTGGAGCCTATTTATATTTCCGCGCCCGAATATCAGGTGTTGGACAATGCCAATCATCCGGATGCTAAATTGGGTAAGGACAACAATCGTCAGTCAGCTTCTTTGTATGACATGATTCCGGCAGTTCCTCAAAACTCTAAACCGTTTGGCGAATGGAACAAGGCTAAGATTATGGTTTATAAAGGTACTGTTGTTCACGGACAAAACGATGAAAACGTACTTGAATATCATTTGTGGACAAAACAATGGACTGATATGTTGCAGGCAAGTAAGTTCAGCGAAGATAAATGGCCTTTGGCATTTGAATTGCTGAATAACTGTGGTGGCGAAAATCACGAAGGTTTCATCGGTTTGCAAGATCACGGTGATGATGTTTGGTTCCGCAACATCCGCGTGAAGGTTTTGGACTAATCAAATAGTAATAAGAAGGCACGGGTTACACGTATTTCACGTTTTTTTGAATGGCGATTGCCATAGAGTAACCGTGAAGTCTGTGTAATCCGTGCCTGTTTTTTCTATATAAATCTAATAATTGTAATCCCCTGATATCTATTATATGAAAACAAAAATTTATTTATGTGCGTTGGCTGCTCTTTTCATGATTCCACAGGCAATGACGGCACAAACTAAGAAGAAAGCTAAAAAAGAAGTAGCTATTCAACTCTATTCTGTCAGAGATATATTGAATAAGGTAGACAATAAAAATGGTAAGTGTGACCCCACTTATACTGCTCTTCTGAAGAAATTGGCAAACATGGGATATACCGGTGTTGAAGCTGCCAATTATAACAACGGTAAATTTTATGACCGGACTCCCCAACAGTTTAAGAAAGATGTCGAATCGGCAGGATTAAAAGTTTTGTCTTCACATTGTACCAGACAATTGTCCAAAGAAGAATTGGCTTCCGGTGACTTGTCAGAGTCTCTTCAATGGTGGGATCAGTGTATTGCCGATCATAAAGCTGCAGGAATGAAGTACATCGTAGCTCCTTGGATGGATGTTCCAAAAACGCTTAAAGATTTGAATACATATTGCACTTATTTTAATGAGATAGGCAAACGTTGCAAACAACAAGGTTTGTCATTTGGATATCATAATCACGCTCATGAATTTCAGAAAGTAGAAGATAAAGTAATGTATGATTATATGCTGGAACATACGAATCCTGAATATGTCTTCTTCCAGATGGACCTTTATTGGGTAGTTCGCGGACAAAACAGTCCTGTTGATTATTTTAATAAATATCCCGGTCGCTTCCAGATATTCCATGTGAAAGATCACAGAGAGATTGGACAAAGTGGAATGGTAGGTTTTGATGCTATCTTTAAGAATGCAAAAACTGCAGGCGTTAATTATCTCGTTGCTGAAATCGAGGGTTATAGTGTTCCGGTAGAGGAAAGTGTAGAAGTAAGTCTGGATTATTTATTGAACGCTCCTTTTGTGAAAAGTTCATACGCTAAATAACGTGCGGCTTGCTAAAATAATAAGATAAAGGCATAAAAAAAAGTCTGTGCATGCTTTCGCATGGCAGACTTTCAATTCTCTCTAGCTGTTTCTGAATTATTCAGCTACAGTTTCAGTTGCAGTGCTATCAGCATTCAAAGAATCTGCTGCTGCGGCTGCTGCTTGTTCAGCTTCAAGAGCTGCTGCTTCTACTGCTGCGATTGAGTCAGCGATACGGATAGAATCTGCAGTTGCTTTTGCTGCGTCAGCTGCTTTGTTACCACATGATGCGAATGATACTGCTACGATAGCTACGGCCATCAAAACTAATTTTTTCATTTTCTTTGCTTTTTAAAAACGTAATACAATCAATTGCTTTATTAAAACGATGCAAAGGTATGTACTTTTTCAATATGTTGTTCTCGAAACGCCAACTTTTTTTATATTTTTTTTTGTAACTGGGCACTTTTCTCCCCTTTTTATATGTTTTAGAACATGCTAATCGACAGCAATACTGTTATATAAGTATCTTTTTATGCTTCTTTTGGGCGTTTTTTCAAATTCAGTAGGGTAGAGTTGGATCTTGCTGATTTTCTCATAAGCGGCTACGTTGCTGTTCAGATTCTTAAGATTTTCATCCATGATTGTTTTCAGGTTATCCGGATTATTTAATCCGAGAGAATCCAACGCTTCGTAATCGGCATAAACAAGTGCCACTAATTTTTTATTGCGTTCGATAACAAGACTTTCGAGAATGAAAGGCAGGTTATTCAGTTTGGTTTCCAACTCTTCGGGGAAGATATTCTGTCCGCTAGAACTTAAGATCATAGTCTTGAGTCGTCCCCGGATGAAAATATTTCCGTTGCTGTCCATGGAACCGAGGTCACCCGTACGTAGCCAGCCGTCCTGCGTGAATACTTCCTGCGTTGCTTCCTGGTTCTTGTAGTAGCCCACCATCACATTTTCTCCCCGAACCTGGATTTCTCCGGTTTCTGCTTCCGGGGTTTCCTTATAGATACGTGCTTCCATTATATCTAGAATCTTTCCGGAAGAACCTAGTACAAATTCATCCCAGGGGGCGTAGCTGATAAGTGGACCGCATTCTGTCATTCCATAACCGATAGTAAAAGGGAATTTGATTTTGTAGAAGAATTCTTCTACTTCCTTATCCATAGCGGCGCCACCGATAATGATCTCTTTAAACCGTCCTCCCAGTGCATCAATCAGTCTTTTACGTATCTGGTTGTAGATTTGGGTGTCGAGTAGAGGAATATTGAGTGCCCACTTCATACCTTTTTTATTAATGAGTGGCTGGATAATATTCTTATATATCTTTTCAATCACTAACGGGACGGTAATAATAAGATTAGGTTTCACTTCCTCAAAAGCTTTCATTATAATTTTAGGAGAAGGTGTTTTTCCAAGCAAAGTGACATGGGTGCCGACAGCCGTTGCTGTCAGAAAGTCAAATGCGCAACCGTATGCGTGGGCGAGGGGAAGGAAAGACAGCACTTTATCCCCTTTTTTAAGGAGTTCGGTACGAATACCGAAAGTGACATTGCCGGCAAGATTGTTTCCTGTCAGCATCACACCCTTACTGAAACCGGTGGTTCCGGAAGTGTAATTTAACAGCATCACTTTGTCATTGGATAAAGTGGTGTACTGAACATCTTCACGGGTAAATCCTTTCGGATACAAAGCATGCATCTCTTTATCGGTATTTTTCAGAAACTTCTGTATGGTTTCCCCGTCGCGTTGATAAAGACACCGGAAATCAGTCAATGAGAATACTCCCCGTAGCCCCGTTAATTTTTCCTCTTCCAGATTCTCCCAAATGCTGTCGCTGGTGAACAGAAATACAGATTCGGAATGATTGACGATATGATGAACGTCATTAGGCGTAAAATCTTGAAGGATAGGGACAATGATCGCTCCGTATGTGATCGTTGCCATATAGGCGATGCACCAATGAGCGTTATTTTTGCCGATAACTGAAATCTTATCTCCTCTGCGAAGGCTACAATGTTTGAATAACAGATGTAAACGGGCGATTTTTTCAGCTACCTCACCGTATGTGTATTGGGTATCTTCTCCATAATCAGTATAACAAGGCAGATCCCAATTCTCACGAAAACTATTTTCGTATAGTTTAATGAAATTCTCTTTAATCATTGCACGTTTTTTAGTGAATTGTGCAAAAATAGGAATAAACTTTCGTATCCTAAAGTGTTTTACTGATAATAATGTGTAACTTTGCAAAGTTAATGTGTTTATAACAGCTTATGATAGATACCACTGTATTTCAAAATAAGACAGCCGTTTATTATACTTTAGGCTGCAAATTAAATTTTTCAGAGACTTCAACTATCGGTAAAATCCTGCGTGAGGCAGGAGTCCGGACTGCGCGCAAAGGAGAGAAAGCAGATATCTGTGTGGTAAATACCTGTTCGGTGACGGAGATGGCGGATAAAAAATGCCGGCAAGCCATTCATCGTCTGGTAAAGCAGCATCCCGATGCTTTTGTGGTAGTGACCGGATGTTATGCGCAATTGAAGCCCGGCGACGTGGCAAAGATAGATGGAGTAGATGTAGTGCTGGGAGCGGAACAGAAGGGAGAGTTACTTCAATATCTGGGCGACCTCCAAAAGCATGAAAAAGGAGAGGCTATCACTACTACAACCAAAGATATCCGTTCGTTTTCTCCCTCGTGTTCACGGGGAGACCGTACCCGTTTCTTCTTGAAGGTGCAGGATGGATGCGATTACTTCTGTTCATATTGCACGATTCCTTTCGCCCGCGGGCGAAGTCGTAACGGGACTATTGCTTCCATGGTTGAGCAGGCCCGGCAAGCAGCTGCTGAAGGCGGAAAAGAAATCGTTCTGACCGGAGTAAATATCGGAGATTTTGGTAAAACAACAGGAGAGAGTTTCTTTGATCTGGTAAAAGCATTGGATCAGGTAGAGGGAATCGAACGTTATCGTATCTCTTCCATAGAACCCAATCTGTTGACTGATGAGATTATCGAGTTTGTGTCTCATTCTCGCAGTTTTATGCCTCATTTTCATATCCCTTTGCAATCCGGTTGCGATGAAGTTTTGCAGTTAATGCGCCGTCGTTACGACACTGCTCTTTTTGCTTCGAAAGTGAAGAAGATAAAAGAGGTGATGCCGGATGCTTTTATCGGAGTGGACGTGATTGTGGGAACCCGTGGAGAAACACCCGAATACTTTGAACAGGCTTATCAGTTTATTGATGGTCTGGATGTGACGCAGTTGCATGTGTTTAGCTATTCCGAACGTCCCGGAACGCAAGCCTTAAAAATAGAATATGTGGTTTCTCCGGAAGAGAAGCATCAGCGTAGTCAGCGTCTGTTGGCACTATCGGATCAAAAGACACAGGCTTTTTATGCATGTCATATCGGGCAGACAATGCCGGTATTGATGGAAAAATCGAAAACTGGTGCTCCGATGCATGGATTTACGGAGAATTATATTCGTGTAGAGGTGGAAAGTGATGACTCGCTGGATAATCAGGTAGTTAATGTACGTCTGGGAGAGTTTAATGAGGAGATGACAGCACTTAAAGGTACAATTTTGATATAAGTTATGAGATCAAAACTTATCTATTGGTTGGTATACAGTGGAATGTGGCTGTTTTCAGCTCTTCCTTTCCGGGTTTTATATATGCTTTCGGATTTTAATTATCTGCTGATGTATCGTGTTGGAAAATATCGTCGGAAAGTAGTTCGGGGAAATCTATTGAGATCATTTCCGGAAAAAACTGATGCGGAGAGATTACAGATAGAACGCAAGTTTTATCGCTATTTGTCGGATTATATGCTTGAAGATTTGAAATTGTTGCACATGTCTGCCGAAGAACTTTGTGAGAGAATGACTTATAAGAATACGGAACAATATCTTGAACTGACAGAAAAGTATGGAGGTATTATAGTAATGATTCCTCATTATGCCAATTATGAGTGGTTGATAGGTATGGGAGCAATCATGAAACCGGGGGATGTTCCCGTGCAGGTTTATAAACCGTTGAGGGATAAATATTTGGATGAGTTGTTTAAACGTATTCGTTCTCGTTTTGGGGGGTATAATATTCCGAAACATTCTACAGCCCGTGAAATTATTAAGCTCAAACATGATGGAAAAAAGATGGTAGTCGGTTTGATTACTGATCAATGGCCCAGTGGATATGATAAATATTGGACTACCTTTTTAGGACAGGAAACTGCTTTTCTGAATGGTGCGGAGCGAATTGCCAAAATGATGAATTTCCCTGTTTTCTATTGTGAACTTAGTAAGAAGTGCAGAGGATACTGTGAAGCGGAGTTCAAGTTGATGACGGAAACACCGAAAGAAACAAGAGAAGGAGAAATCACGGAAATGTTTGCTCATAGATTAGAACAGACGATTCGTAAAGAACCGGCATATTGGTTGTGGTCTCATAAACGTTGGAAAATGACTCGTGAAGAAGCTGACCGATTAGAAGAGAAAGAATTGAACAAGAAGAAGGAATAACAATGAAAGTTTCAGTTGTAATTTTAAATTGGAACGGATGTGATATGCTCCGTACTTTTCTTCCGTCCGTCGTCCGGTATTCGGAAGGGGAGGGGATTGAGGTCTGCGTGGCTGACAATGGTTCTACGGACGCTTCCGTTACTTTGCTTCAACAGGAATTTCCTTCTGTCAGAACGATTGTTCTCGACCAGAATTATGGCTTTGCGGATGGATATAATTTAGCATTGCAGCAGGTCGACGCAGAATATGTAGTTCTTTTGAATTCGGATGTCGAGGTGACGGAGCATTGGTTGGAACCAATGATTGCTTATCTTGATAATCATCCGGAGGTAGCTGCTTGTCAGCCGAAGATACGAAGCCAGCGGCAAAAAGAATATTTCGAATATGCCGGGGCAGCTGGTGGCTTTATTGATAAATACGGTTATCCTTTCTGCAGGGGGCGTATAATGGGAGTTGTGGAGAAGGATGAAGGCCAATATGATACGGTGATTCCTGTTTTTTGGGCAACGGGGGCAGCGTTGTTTATCCGGCACACTGATTATGTGAATGTAGGAGGATTGGATGGACGTTTTTTTGCTCACATGGAAGAAATAGATTTGTGCTGGCGACTTCGTTCGCGGAATCGTGAGATTGTCTGTGTACCTCAAAGTATTGTCTATCATGTAGGAGGAGCTACTCTTAAAAAAGAGAATCCTCGTAAGACTTTTCTTAATTTCCGTAATAATCTTGTCATGCTCTATAAGAATCTTCCACAGAAGGAGTTAAATAAAGTGATGCGTATCCGGGCCTGTCTCGATTATGTGGCAGCGTTTAATTTCTTGTTGCAAGGGCACTGGGACAATGCTCGTGCTGTGATACGTGCGCGGAAAGAGTATAAACAACTATGTCCGTCATTTTCTTTATCCCGTGAAGAGAATATGAGAAAAAAAACTTTGAATCCGATACCTGAACGGACAAAAAGTAGTATCTTGTGGCAGTTTTATGCGAGAGGATGCAAACGGTTCTCTCAATTGTCGGATTTTAAAAGGATAGCAAATGGAATCAAAGGTTAGAAGAGGCATCGGGCTGGTAGCACACGATGCAATGAAAAAAGACCTCATCGAATGGGTGCTATGGAACTCGGAACTGTTGATGGGTAATAAATTCTACTGTACGGGTACTACAGGTACTTTGATATTGGAAGCATTGAAGGAGAAACATCCTGATGAAGAGTGGGATTTTACGATTTTAAAATCAGGTCCGTTAGGTGGTGACCAACAGATGGGGTCACGTATTGTGGATGGGCAGATTGATTATCTCTTTTTCTTCACGGATCCCATGACACTGCAACCGCATGATACGGATGTGAAAGCATTAACCCGTTTGGCCGGTGTAGAAAATATAGTTTTCTGTTGTAACCGTTCTACGGCAGATCATATTATTTCCAGTCCGTTATTTATGGATCCTGATTACGAACGTATTCATCCGGACTATTCCAGTTATACGAAACGTTTCCAGGATAAACCTGTGGTGACGGAGGCTGTAGAATCGGTAAATAGAAGAAAAAAGAAGAGAAAATAAGCCGGTAGTTTACGGCTGTGAAAATAGAAGCAGATCTTGCTTAAAAAGGAATGCAGATGATACGGATTACTTTATTAATATCGTATTATCTGCATTTCGTCATTTATGTTTCATTTCCAGTTGTGATTATCTTATTTCCTGCTGCAGTGTAGCTCAATTCCTGCAGACTCTATATCTGCTCCCATCGGTGGGTTTCGTTTGGAAAGCCGGAGTTCGATTTCTTCAATACAGGGGAATTGGTCAAAGAGCTTTTGTATAATCCGTCCGCTAACGTGTTCCAGCAATTTTGAGGGAACAGCCATTTCATTTTCTATCACCTGATGTACTTCAGCATAGTTGACGGTGTCGGTAACTTCATCTGTCCGGGCAGCTTTGCTGATATCTACTTTCAGTTTCAGGTCAATGAGATATTCATTCCCAATCAGATTTTCTTGCGGTGCGACACCATGATAGGCGTAACAACGAATTTCTTTCAAAAGGATATAGCTACTGTTTATCTTCATATACTGTCTTTTTAGTGTGATCTTGTTTGACTTTTAACAGGTCTTTCTGTGCAACCATTTGTGGAATCACTTTAAGAAAGACGGGTGTGAGCAGAAGGCAGATGCTTAATGTTATAAGCAGAAGTGCGCTTGCCTGTGCCCAACTATTGTGAATATAACGGCTGACTAATGGACCTAAAAAATGAAGTATCGGTCCATGAATACTCAAGGTGATGATTGAATATCGTCCCAAGTAAGAAACAACCTTTATCTTCTTCACTTTTTTGCAAAGTAACATAATCATAAATATTCCTGCAAACGCAGCGATATATACTTGAAAAATATTTCCCGTATAATTGTTGGTACGCATGCCCAATGTGGTAGCGGTAAAGTACATTACCACCAGTGCCAATACAACAAAAACCGGTATCAGTTTGTCGAAACGATGGCTGGGATATAGAAAGAAATTATACCGTCGGATCCAGAAACCGGCCACATAGAAGGGGAGGGCAGTCATGGAAACATCTATATACAGGGGTAACTCTATCTGTAATTTTCCGAGATAAAATCCTGCGCAACCAATCAGGATTGTCACAGCGAACATGACAGGCAGATGCTTTTCGCGCAGAAAGTGAATTAGATAAAACAGGATGTTGCAATTGAATAATGCGAGTAGAAACCAGATCGATGGATTGAACTTGATAAGGTCGTGTCCATGAAATACAACTAAGAGTTCATTCCACGACACAGGCAGTTGAAATACCCCCGGAGCAATCTTCCAAACAATGTATTTCATTAGAAATGCACTTAGATAGAAGAAAAGAAAAGGAATAATCAATTTGTTTATTTTTCGCAGGATGAATCCGAACAGGCCTTCGTATGATTTGAAAAACACTCCCGAGATAAAGAAGTAAAGCGGCATGCGGAAACAGGATAACATCGAATTCGTATCCAGTTGTTCGAAGGCCCCTCCAACATGTGCCATTACCACAAGGATAATGCAGACTCCTTTGGTTAAGTCCACAAAATCAATACGTCTGCTCTGGTTGCCTTCCATTATCTCTTTTAATTTCTCTTTTTCGGCGCAAAGATACTTTATAAATCGGAATAAAAAGAGGAACATTGAAAAAATAAACGAATGATGCGAAAAGCGAAAAAGTATGATATATAGTAATGATATTATTGCGAAAAAAACGGTAGACTATGTTTTGAAACTCCTTATTTTACCTCTGTTATCAATATATCCTTGAAAAACGAATGACGCGGATCACATAGATTTTTGGCGTTCTTAATCTAGTGTTATCCGCGTCGGTAGTGTCCGGAAAATATCCTTTTTGAAAGTTACTTGTACCTTTTATTCTATTTATTCGGATCTCTTCCTGTGTATTTAATCAATTCGCTAATCTTATCATTAAGTGTTTTTGCTTTCATCAACTGCTCAAGAGTGAGATGCATCCGGTATCTCCAGTAGTTTCGTGGATTGGATGGAACATTAATTCGTTCTTCCGCCACATTCGGGTTTCTCCATTTCCCGTCTATCGATAGCCAATCCTGGAAAGACAAGATACAGAGAATGGAATTGCTGTTGAGATGATTGCGTACGATTTCCTCGCACAACTCCGGGGTGGCAGTTGTCGGTGCAACTCCGTAATGTCCTAACGTTGCATTATAGTAACGTTGGGTCTGTTGATAATCTTCTTCCCACCAGCCACGTAACGTAGACATATCGTGAGTGGAGATTGTGCAGACAGACCGGTACGGATACTCATTTAAATGCCCGAATTCATACATCGGATTCTTAGGCATCCGCTGAATTTCCAAACTAAGAATCCGGAGATCATTCATCACCGACGATACACAAGCAGGAATCATCCCCAAATCTTCTCCACAAACCAACATACGGGTTGATTGTGTCAGTTGGGGTAACTTCTTCATTGCTTGCTGATACCAGAACTCGTTGTGCCGATGATAATAATACTGGTCGTATAGTTTGTTAAACGCATTTTTCTCTTCTTCGTTCAGCGACCGGAATACGAAATCCCGTTGCACACCGATGCGCGGGTGGTATTTACTTTCCTCTTTCTTATCCGCAACAAATAAGACGTTGCTGATTAATGAATAAAGCCCTTCCCGAATCCACACACTATCTTCATCATTTCTACCGGCGAAGAATTGCTCTACCTCCCGTTGTGTTTCGAATCCCGGTTTCATCCGATAAAGTCCGGAGTCATCAACCGATTCAAGGAAATCCTGTTTGACTAAATGGGTATGCGGTCCGAACAACTGTCCGAGGAAAGATTCATGGATGAATGGTAGCAGATATTCATCCCGGAACGTTAGACCATAACTTTCGATTTCTTCCCGGCTCATCGGTAAAGAAGGATCAAACTGACCTAACAATCCGTGTACAGCGTGCATTGGTATTTCCCAAATACGGAAGAACCCGAGGATATGATCGATCCGGTAAGCATCGAAGTATTCCGCCATTTTCTGAAAACGCTTCATCCACCAGCGGTATCCGTCTTTTTCCATGACATCCCAGTTGTATGTGGGGAATCCCCAGTTTTGTCCGTTGATCGAGAAATCATCGGGCGGAGCACCCGCTTGTCCGTTTAGATTGAAGTAATGAGGTTCTGTCCAGGCTTCCACGCTGTTGCGGCTGATGCCAATCGGAATATCCCCCTTTAATACGACACCGTGTTGGCGGGCATATTCGGTTGCAGACAACAACTGCAGGTGCAAATGATACTGGATATAATAATACAACGAGATGTGAGGATAATCTGCCGTTCCCGGTTGGCACATTTTTTCTATATCTTCCGCTTGGTAAACAGAGTGTCTCGGCCATTGGCGGAAATTGGGTGTTTTGTAGGCGTCGCGCAGATAACTAAAGACTGCATAAGGTTGCAGCCATTCCTTGTTTGTTTCAAAGAAATCTTTGAAACCTTTGGAAGCCAATACCTTTTCTCCTTCCTGTCGGAACAGTAAGTTGAAAAACTCCCATTTAGTTTGGTTGACCGCTTCGTAGTCAATAGCAGGGAGGCTGTTCAGTTCCTTTTGTTTCTTGCTGAATTTCGATGCCGCTTCTTTATCTTTCAGAGTTCCCATTTGTCTGATATCCGCGTACATCGGATGGAAAGCATAAATTGAAATGCTGTTATAAGGATAAGAGTCCGTCCATGCATGAGTCATGGTGGTGTCGTTGACCGGTAAAATCTGAATAACTTTCTGGCGAGTATTTACTGCCCAGTCTACCATACGTTTCAAGTCGCCGAAATCACCTACTCCGAAACTTTTCTCTGATTTTAAAGAAAATACGGGTATAGCGATTCCTGCCCCTTTCCATGCGGGAATGTCGAAATAAACATATCGGTCGGAAATCACGAGCGTTTCGTTGGTCTTCAGTTCCGGGTCTGCCAGATAGCGGTTAGGGTTTTTCTCCCAGCAGTCTGCTTTCTTTTCCTGTTTATTGTAGAGGATGAATTTATATTCCAGCGGATATTTAAGTTTGCTGGCGTCCAGCTCTATCTGCCATTCTGGGAAATTGGTATCACTCATCAATACTGCTTTCTCCGGGTCCCAGTGACCTAATGATTTCTGGTTGCCACAAATTGCCAGGCAATAATCTTTATTGATACGTGGGGCGTAGGCCTTGATAACCAGTCCCTTCTTATATCTTTGCGGGATATTCTCTTTTTCAGGATGTGCCAGTAAGGCTTCTGTAAAAGCAGAACTATAAAGATACAGTTGTTCCGGAATATTTTTCCAGCAATCATTGATTCTGTATATCTTCCTGGAGCTGCCTGATAAGAAAATAGATCTCGAAAAACTGTCCCATTCCTTGCGGATAACTATTCCGTTTTGCTCTATCTGATAGCTATAATTGATAGTCATCCCTTCTTGAGGGACTTCAAGCTCAAGTTCTGCCGTCCAATAGATACCATCGGTGGTGTGTAAAGGAATTGATTCCGGAAATAAGCCGGAAATCCTTACTTCTTCTCCCCAATTGGTGCGGTATTCAATATTAAATGATAGAATCATATATATTAGATTTTGATTGTATATGTAAGACACTGCAAGTATAAGACATTTTTTTGAATAAAAAATAAAAGGAGCCGCACCGGACTCCTTTTAATCTTTTGTTTATATATTAATTAACATACGTAGGACTATTATCCACATCTGGAAGCGCCGCAAGTAGTACAAATCAGACAGCCTTCCTGATAAACCAATGTCTCGTTGCCACAGTTCGGGCACTTCTTACCTTTGGCTTCCGTTCCATCCTGAATATACTTCTTCAATGCACGTTCTACACCGTTTTTCCAAGTGTTGATACTTTCACTGTTCAATTGCAGAGAGCCAACCAGTTTGATAACCTGTTCAATCGGCATCCGGTAGCGAAGCACGCCGGAAATCAATTTTGCATAGTTCCAGTATTCCTTGTTGAACTTCTCTGACAATCCTTCAATGGTCGTCTTATATCCGCGTTTGTTCTCGAATTGGAAGTCGTAACGTTTGGTACCGTCTTCATCCACATTTTTGATGATACGTCCGCAAGTCACGCTCTTAGGCAGCAAGATACCTTCGTCGTCATCTTGCAAACCAGTGAATATTTCATAAGGGTGTCCGTCCAATAATCCGACAAAAGCTACCCATTTTTCCTTGTTGTTCTGGAAACGGACAACGTCTGCTTCCAATATTCTCGGACGTACCTCTACAACCGTAGGCGGTTTGCAAGGAGGAAGTCCTTCTTTCTTGTCCTTATCCGATTTCGTAGAGATCAGCACTCCGGAGCGTGAACCGTCACGATATACGGTACAACCTTTGCAGCCGGATTTCCATGCCTCTACATACAGGCGGTTTACTAAATCCTCGTCCACATCGTTCGGCAGATTGATGGTTACGCTGATAGAGTGGTCTACCCATTTCTGGATTCTTCCCTGCATCTTCACCTTCATCAACCAGTCGACATCGTTAGAAGTCGCTTTGTAATAAGGAGATTTGGCAACCAGTTCGTCAATCTCTTCCTGGGTGTAACGTCTGGCCGGATCGTATCCGTTAGCTTCCATCCAGGTAACAAATTTATGATGGAATACGATGTATTCTTCGAATGCGTCCCCTGTTTCGTCTACAAAGTCTACATGCACATTCGTATCGTTCGGGTTCACCTTTCTTCTACGTTTGTAAACAGGCAGGAATACAGGCTCGATACCCGAAGTGGTCTGCGTCATCAAACTGGTCGTTCCGGTCGGAGCAATCGTCAGGCAGGCAATGTTACGGCGACCATATTTCTTCATGTCCTCATACAGTTTCGGATCAGCTGCTGCCAGGCGTTGGATGAACGGATTGTTCTGTTCGCGTTCGCTATTGTATATTTCGAAGGCACCGCGTTCTTTGGCCATTTCCACTGAAGAACGATAGGCACCGAGAGCTACTGTCTTGTGTACTTTTTCAGAGAATTCCGTTGCTTCTTCCGTTCCGTAGCGCAATCCTAAAGCAGCAAGCATATCACCTTCTGCAGTGATCCCTACGCCGGTACGACGACCTTGTCCGCTCTTCTTGTAGATTTTCTCCCAAAGTGCACGTTCCGCATGTTTCACTTCTTCGTTTTCCGGATCTTCGTCAATCTTGGTCATGATACGTTCGATCTTCTCTAGTTCGAGGTCGATAATATCGTCCATGATCCGTTGAGCGAGAGCCACGTGTTTTTGGAACAGGTCGAAATCAAAATAAGCATCCGGTTTGAACGGATTTACCACATAAGAATATAGATTGATAGCCAGTAAGCGGCAAGAATCGTAAGGACATAGAGGAATTTCTCCGCATGGGTTGGTAGATACCGTTCTGTAACCCAGGTCTGCATAACAATCAGGCACAGATTCACGGATAATCGTATCCCAGAACAAAACGCCCGGTTCTGCCGATTTCCATGCATTGTGAACGATTTTCTTCCACAAGGTAGAAGCGTCGATTTCCTTGGTGAATGTAGGTTGGGCAGAGTCGATAGGATATTGCTGTACATACGGCTTTTCGTCTACGGCAGCCTGCATGAAAGCGTCGTCCAACTTGACAGAAACGTTTGCTCCGGTCACTTTACCTTCGGTCATCTTGGCATCAATGAATGCTTCCGAATCCGGATGCTTGATAGACACGCTCAACATCAATGCACCGCGACGTCCGTCTTGAGCTACTTCACGAGTGGAATTCGAATATCGTTCCATGAACGGAACAAGACCGGTAGAAGTCAACGCCGAGTTTTTAACGGGAGAACCTTTCGGACGGATGTGTGATAAGTCATGACCTACACCACCGCGTCTTTTCATTAGTTGCACCTGTTCTTCGTCGATTTTGATGATAGCGCCATAAGAGTCGGCTGCACCGTCCACTCCGATAACGAAGCAGTTGGATAGTGAAGCAACCTGGTAGTCGTTACCGATTCCTGTCATCGGGCTACCTTGGGGGACGATGTACTTGAAGTGATCCAGTAAATCATACAGTTCTTTTGCTGTCAACGCATTCGGATACTTCGATTCTACGCGTGCCACTTCATTTGCAATTCTCCAATGCATGTCTTCCGGGGATTTTTCATAGATATTACCGAAAGAATCCTTTACTGCGTATTTGTTTACCCAAACCCTTGCAGCAAGCTCGTCGCCTTGAAAATATCGTAAAGATTCTTCATAGGCTTCGTCGTAAGAATAAATCTGTTTTTCCACGATTCAATTTGTGTTAAATCTCGTTTTTAATAAGTAATATGTAGAAGTTTACTTATCGTTAACAAATGTAGGCGCAAAGCTAAGAATGTTTTTTCATCTATCAAAATAAAAATGAATTAATTTATTAACAGGTTGCAAGTTTTCCATTTGTTTATGCTAAGTATTTGATAAACAGTTAGAATTGAATTTTGTTCAAAGGTTAAAGTTCTCCAAAAAGAAAACTATTCTATTCCACTAGTGTGGTGGATTATTTTTTTCTTTTTATATCTTTGCAAAAAAAAGATATGTTTGAAACCGTAAAGAACAGAAGAACTATCCGGAAATATCTGCCTAAAGATATAAATCCGAGTTTGTTAAATGATTTGCTTGAAACCTCTTTCCGTGCTTCTACGATGGGTGGGATGCAACTTTATAGTGTGATTGTGACTCACGATGCGGAAATGAAGGAAAAACTTTCGCCTGCTCATTTCAATCAGCCGATGGTAAAAAATGCTCCGGTCGTATTGACTTTTTGTGCTGATTTCCGTCGTTTCAGCAAATGGTGTGAACAGCGGAAAGCTGTGCCGGGCTACGATAATTTAATGTCTTTTATGAATGCGTCTATGGATACTTTGCTTGTTGCGCAGACTTTTTGTACGCTGGCGGAAGAAGCAGGACTCGGCATTTGTTATTTGGGAACTACCACTTATAATCCACAAATGATTATCGATACCCTCCAACTCCCCGAACTGGTATTCCCTCTCACCACAATAACGGTAGGCTATCCGGACGGTATTCCCGCACAAGTAGACCGCTTGCCTTTGGAAGCTGCCGTGCACGATGAAAAATATCACGACTATACACCGGAAGAAATAGATAAACTCTATGCCTACAAAGAATCGTTGCCGGAAAACAAGCAGTTTATCGAAGAAAATAAAAAAGAAACATTGGCTCAAGTCTTTACGGACGTGCGTTACACAAAGAAAGATAACGAATTTATGTCCGAAAATCTATTGAAAGTACTTCGCCAGCAAGGATTCTTGAAATAAGTATTAAGTATTTTTCAAGTATAAAGTATTAAGTATTACCCTGGTGCGAAACCGCATAATAAAGCCTGTCCGCATGGATAATACCTAATACTTAATACTTTATACTTGATTTCAGTTTCTCTTTTTCAGTAACGATTCTATTTCCTGTACTTCTGCACTAAAGCTTTTGTCCACCTCCAATTGTCCTTTTACGGTTTTGCAGGCGTGAAGTACCGTTGCATGGTCTTTGTTACCGATAAACTTACCTATCTTAGAAGTTGAAAAGTCTGTGTGGTTTTTAGCTAGATACATGGCGATCTGTCGTGCTTGAACGACTTCCCTTTTTCTGGATTTTGTATGTATGGCAGACGGTTCCAGATCAAAATGTTTGCATACCACTTTGAGGATATCATCGATGGTAACCGCTTTCGTTTCGTTATGAACCACGCCATGTACAATGTGTTGTGCCAAATCCAAATCTATTTCTTTGTTGAAAATAGTGGAACGAGCCATGATAGCAATGACGATACCTTCCAGATCGCGTACACTTTCATTCACATTTTCGGCAATATAATCGATCACTTCCGGCGGGAATTGTAATCCGTCGCGGTGTATCTTGTTGCGTAGAATGTTTTTGCGAAGTTCTACCGTCGGCTTTTCAAGCTCGGCTACCATACCCCATTTGAAACGGGTCAGGAGGCGTTCTTCAATACCTTGCAACAATACAGGAGCACGGTCTGAAGTTAATATAAGCTGTTTGCCGTTCTGGTGTAAATGATTGAAGATATGGAAGAAGTTGTTTTGAGTCTTGGTGACACCGGCAAACTCCTGAATATCATCAATGATTAATACATCAATCGTCTGATAAAAATTAATAAAGTCGTTGGTCGTGTTATTGCGTACAGAATCCGTATATTGTACCTGGAACAAATGTGCCGAAACGTACAATACTCTTTTCTCTGGATAAATTTCTTTGATTTTCGTGCCTATTGCGTTTGCCAGGTGCGTTTTTCCTACTCCGGATGCTCCATAAAGGAATAACGGGTTGAAAGCAGTCCCTCCCGGTTTTTGCGCTACGGCTTCCGCCACACTTCTTGAAAGTTTATTGCTGTATCCTTCAATGAAGTTCTCAAAATTATAATTGGGATTCAAATGCGGGTCCAAATCCTGAACGGCAGGGGCCTGTAGGAAGCTGGGAGCTTTGTTTCCTCCGATTATGCTTTTGGGAGTAACAGCCGTAGAACGATTGCTTGCTTCGAGATTCACGGTTTGATTCGGAATCGAAGTCTTGTCCACCATGACATTGTACATCAACTTGGTTCCTTCGCCAATGACCTTATATAATGTCTTACGTATAAGATCTACGAATCTCTCTTCCAGTATTTCATAGAAAAACTGGCTCGGGATCTGTAAGATCAACGTTTTGTCCTCATATTTCAACGGAACAATAGGGGCAAACCAAGTATTATATGTCGTCTCGGGAACATTGTCTTTAATAACGTCGAGACAGCGGTTCCAAAGTACGACATGATTTGATTCAATCATAGTAACTTTTAATACATTTATTAATTAAGCAAAACTTCTACGTTTGCAAAATTGGGAATCTTATTCGGAAAAAACAAATCTATTTTTTCTTGTTTTTTTCATGCTAACAATAATGTGTTTACTTTCAATGACTTATGCGTTTGTTGTCGGACACACTCTGTTTACCCTCTCTTGCAGTTTTGTAAGTATCTGTATGTTAATGTCTTATATATATAATTTTAGCCTTTTTTCTCACTTTTGTACGTTTGTACGGGAATATTATTTCGGTTTGTAGATAGACATTTGAAGAGCAATCTACTTTCTTTTGAAAGCCCTTCGTTATTTAGATAAAATCTATATAACGATAATTTGCTACTTGTCTTTCTTGCCGAATAATGAGAAGTGAACGTACCGTTTCGGATGCTCTTTCAGGTCTTCTAATAAGCTGGCTGCATTTTCAGTTGTTGCATTCAGATTATTATATAAAGTCGGGTCGTTGAAGAGCAGTCCGATAGTGTTATCTTTGCTGTTTAATTTTTCTGTAAGTATTTTTACGTTAGCCAGCGTTTCGTCTATTTTTTTGAAAGTGGCTGCATAGTCTACTTCTTTCAAATTTCCGCTGATGACAACGAAGTTGTCTCCGATGGTGTTCAGTTTACTGGTGAGTTGAGGTATGTCATTACTCATCAGCCCTTTTACCTGCGAACTGACTACTGCCAGGTTGGCGGTTGTCTTCTCTATCGAGTGCAGGGTGGCAGGGATGCTCTTGTCTCCTAATATATTGTTCAGAGAGATGAGGATAGAATCCAGTTTCGGAAGCATTTCTTCTACCTTGGGGATCAGTTTTGCCGCGCTTTCCATCATTCCGTTGTTCAGTGTGCCGGGGATCGTATCTCCTACGGCATATTTTTCGCGCGGGTTGTTTGCCAGAAGAATATTCATGCGTACGCCTCCCATAAGTTCGGATACAAGCTCGGCGCTACTTCCTTTGGGAATCCGCAGTTCCGTGTCCAGTTCCACTTCGACAATTACATTTCCGGGTTTGGCATAATCATAATAGATGTCACGCACGATACCTACACGAACACCGTCGGCAAATACCGGGCTTGATTTGGTGAGTCCGTTTACGTTTTTAAATTTGGCATAGAAATAGCTGGAAGGTTGAAACATGTGTATACCTTTCAGCCAGTTAATTCCGTATATAAGCACACATAGTGCAACGATACCTGCAATACCTATTCTGACTTCTTTTGTAATGTACTTCATTTTATCTTTTTATTTATTTCTTCTTTTCTTGAATTCGGCAATCGCTTCATTGACGTTCATTTTCTCGCCGTTCCGGAAAGCGATGATAAAGGCGTCTTTGAATTGTGCCGTAATGGTGCGCTTCGTACGCAACACCTTGTTATAATCGGCGGAGGCTCCATACGTATATTTGTATATTCCCCCTTCCTTATAATAATCTACCTCTTTCAGTCCTTTCAGCCGTTTGTCGTTTTTGGCGAGAGGTTTGGAAGAAGTAAGTATCTGTATCTTAAACGTAATTTCACTGTCATTGGTTGCACTCTCTACTACAATTGGGCGTTTCGGTGCTGTTTTGGCTGTCGCGGCAGGTTTTGTTTTTGCTTCGGCCAATAGCTTTTCCTGTTGGGGAGCTGTGTTCACGCTTTCGGTATCCTTTTGGGCAATTGCCGGGGCATTGTCTTCTTCCTGTTCAGTTGGGACGATCGTTCTGCTGACTCCCGTTAGGCGCAGTTCATGTTCTCTCTTATAATTTAAGAAAGCACGGTAGATTCCTTTTGCCATGGTGCCGGCCCCTTCTTCAGAATTCAGATAGCGCTCCTCTTCGGGCGTAGAGATAAATCCTAGTTCTATCAGAATGCTCGGCATGGCACTCGCTTTTAAGACAAGGAATCCGGCTTGATGCACTCCACGGTCTGCCCTTCTACAAGTTTGGCGAAATTGTTTCTGCATCAGCGAAGCTAGGTGTACACTCTGCTCCATGTATTTATCTTGCATGAATTCAAATATAATATATGACTCGGCAGAGTTCGGGTTGAAACCGGCATATCTTGTTTTGTAGTCACTTTCGTAGAGGATTACGGAGTTCTCTCGCTTGGCAACTTCCAGATTTGCGTCTGATTTGGCCAAACCCAGTGTCCAGGTTGAAGCACCTTTTGCGGTACGGTTGTTAGCCAGTGCGTTGGTGTGAATGGAAATAAAGAGGTCAGCCTTCGCGTTGTTGGCAATTTCTGCGCGTCGGTCTAAAGGGATGAATACATCTTTGCTACGAGTGTAAATCACTTTGACGTCGTCGCAATTCCTTTTAATCAGATTTCCCACTTTCAGGGCAACGTTCAGATTGATATTTTTCTCTTTCGAGATTTTGCCGATGGCGCCCGGATCATGTCCTCCATGTCCTGCGTCGATAACTACTACAAAATCCTTCCCCCATAAGTGGTTAGTACATGAGGGTAGAAAAAGTAGCCAGAGGCAAATGAATATGTATAATATGTACGGTCTATTCAGTTTCATATCTATAATACGGTGCAAATGTAGTAGAAATTTGTAGAAAACTCATTATTTGCCATTAAGTTTTGTGTTTTTTTCGGTTTAATGGTAGCTTTTTTCCTGAAATCTCCGTTACTTTGTGCTTCGAAGTTAAAATGTACGACGATGCTTAAGTTTTTGAAGAATTGGACGTTACCTATTGCTATGCTGGTAGGTGCTATAGGTTATCCGCTGTTTATCAGCCTTTCTTTTCTGACTCCCTATCTTATTTTTACGATGTTGCTATTGACCTTCTGTAAGGTATCTCCTTGTGATTTGAAGCCTAAACCTCTCCATTTGTGGTTGTTATTGATTCAGATTGGCGGAGCGTTGGCTGCTTATTTGTTGCTTTATCGCTTTGATAAAATAGTAGCAGAGGGAGTGATGGTTTGTATTATTTGTCCTACGGCTACGGCCGCTGCGGTGATTACTTCCAAGTTGGGTGGGAGTGCAGCCAGTCTGACTACTTATACATTGATAGCAAATATCGGTGCGGCTATTGCTGTGCCTATTCTTTTTCCTTTGGTGGAGGTGCATCCTGATGTCACTTTTTGGGAGGCGTTTCTTGTTATTTTAGGTAAGGTATTTCCGTTGTTGATTTGTCCTTTTTTGGCTGCCTGGTTGTTGAGTAAGTGTTTGCCAAAAGTGCATCAGAAGTTATTGGGCTATCATGAACTTGCTTTTTATTTGTGGGCTGTGTCTTTAGCTATCGTAACAGCGCAGACATTGTATTCCTTGCTCAATGACCCAGCGGATGGTTTTACGGAAATCATGATTGCTGTCGGAGCACTGATTGCTTGCTGTTTGCAGTTCTTTTTGGGGAAGACAATCGGCTCAATTTATAATGACCGTATCAGTGGCGGGCAGGCGTTGGGACAAAAGAATACGATTTTGGCTATTTGGATGGCACATACTTATTTGAATCCATTGTCTTCTGTGGCTCCCGGTTCGTATGTGTTGTGGCAGAATATTATTAATTCGTGGCAGTTGTGGAAAAAGAGAAAGAATGAATTGAAAAATCAAGCGTAAGACATTAGACAAAGAATCGTAATGGATATAAATCAGAATTCGGATTATGAAAAGACATAATTGTATAATTATTGTAATAGCATTGTTGTTTCTATCTTGTTCTAGGACAAACAATTTATTTGATGAAGCAGTAAGTCTTGATAATCAGAAGAAGTATCATGAAGCAATTGTAGTCTGGAATAAATTAATTCAAAATGCCCCGACTTATCTACCTGCCTATATAAACAGAGGAGCCGATAAGTTTGCGTTAAAACAATATTCTGAAGCTATAAAAGACTATTGTTATGTTATACGACAAGACTCTACATATATAATGGCTTGGCTTAACAGAGGAAACGCAAATTTAGAATTGAACAATTACCAAAGTGCAATTGACGACTTTAATGCAGCAGAAAGAATAAAGCGAGAAGTGTACGGATGCGCCCAAGTGATATTTTATGATAAAATAGATCCTAAAGATGTTGCGTTGGAAGAAATTTGTTTGCAAAGAGGTATTGCCTATTGGTATGTGGATAGCATTAATAAAGCATATAGTGATTTGAATTATTGTATTGATCAGAAATATGAAGTAGTATGCAGTTACTTCTGGCGTGCTTATGTCTATTGGAAAGCCGGCAAAGAGAAAGAGGCATATAATGACTTCATGACCGTGATTTTGCAAGGGCGAGCCGATGACGATTATGTAATTCAGGCACAACAAAATCTAAAGTTGTTGGATAAACATAGCATTCTCTTAAAATAGACTATAAATAAGGAATATGAAGAATATAGTAAAGTTATTATTAGTTGCTGTGTGCATAATATCTTGCTCTATACAATCTAAGCAGGAAACGCCTAAAAAAGTTTATGAAACAACGTGGATGGAATTGACAAAGACGGATAGCGGATATGTCGTTTATAATTATCCTGATTTAGAAGATGATAATTTTAAAACTCCTCAAAAAATAGTCCTCAAAGGAGATTCTATAATCTGGATTACTTATAGTGAAATGCCGATTATTGATACATGTAATAGTGTTCAAGAATTGGCTGATGAAGAATATTTCTTCCCAGTCGGGAATCATTATAAATTTGAATGGTCGGATAAGGAAAAACATATTGCCAAGTGGACAATATATTATGGAGATGAAAGAATTTTATCGAATCGTCTCTATATAGATAGTGTTTATAATACATATCCGGTTATAGACTACAAATGGTTTGATGATAAGGTAAACAACAATTGATAACAGTTTACTATAAATTCGTATTATGAAAATGCGAGTTGTTTGACGGTATGCAAATCCCAGAACATCAATGCAGCTTGATTGTTGCCGAATCGTTACTCCTAAGAACTTATAAATGTATCGGATTGGTAGGGGAGTTAAAGTTGTTGACAATACCTGTGCTAACGAATAGCGGTGAGCTACAAACCATAAACGAACTATAATGCGTATTTTTTATGAGGAGTGGGATAAGGTTTTAAATCATCAGCCAACGGCTGATGATTTGGTGTTGAATGAAAAATTGCTTCTTGTAGAAATTCATCAGCCAGTGGCTGATGAATTTAACTGGTCTGACTTTCTTTCAATCGGCTTTAGTCATCATACCGAAATCATATCCAAAGCTAAGACTTTGGAAGCAAGGCTATTTTATATACATGAATGCGCCATTCACTATTGGAGTAAATACACCTTAAGGGATTACTTAAAAGCAGACCTGTAAAGCCATCGGGGAACTTTGCCTAACAATTTCGCACAAACCTTGCCTGATCCACACTCTGGCTTCTCTTATTATCATTTAATGGTAGACAACGAAAGTGGCGATCCGAAAGATTGGACGGAGTACAAACCCGATAATCAGTCATTGGAACTATGCTTTGATGATATTATAATAACACGAAAGTAATCTTTTACGTCAGTTATATTTTAGAACTGGTTCTTTTTTGTTATCTTTGCGTCGAAACATTGTAACACACAAAGAAAACATGAAAAATAAAGCCGTTGTAGTCCTTGTTATTTTAGGAAGTTTGATTATATCGATGTTTGCAGGTTGCCAACAATCTCCTTTGAAATACATTCCTCCGACAATAGATTCTGTTAATAACGACAAAAGCAGGATGGGGTTGAACGGAAAAGTCAAAACGTTGGATATCTATTATTATCGTCCGGAAAATACATCGTCTTTCTTTTCGACGAAATTCAAAAAAGGCGAGAAATGGGAAGAGGACGGAATACATCACTACCATTTTCATTTCAATATCGACGGCAATCTTGCTCAATGCAACGAGTACGACAAACAAGAAAATATTATCCGAAAGACCGATTATACCTATGAGACTTGGGGACATACATCTACACTTAGCTTTCCGAAAACTAACAGTACGATTGTCAGTAAGTATAATACTGACGGGAAACTGTTGGAAATTGTGTATAGTGATTCCCATGGGGAGATAAATACTTATGACGTCAGGGGAAATCTTATTCGAACCAAACAGATTGACGGCACGATTGACAAACCGGCTATGACCGAATATGATTATAACGAACATGATTTGTTGGTAGAGAAGAGGGAATATTATAATATAGGGGAATTATCGGGAAAAACAGTCTATGAGTATGATACAAATGGCTTGTTGGCGCAGACCCAAGTGTATGATTTGCTGAGTCGTGATAGGCCGGAAACGCATTTCATCTATGAATACAGTGATAGTAATCGCGTTGTGAAAAAATATAGGATTGACGATGAAGGTAATAAAGAGTTAGAGTCCTGGTGTAAACGTGAATATTATCCGAACGGTAAACTGAAAACCGTTGTTCGTAATAGTATCGTGCAAGAGAAATACGATGAACAAGGACGGCCGATTGACGAGCGGCCAGGATTTGAAATACTCTACAAAGACTTCCAAGACTACGGCTGTGATGCGAATGGTAACTGGATTGAAACAAAGAATTTCAAAGATTATGTTGATTTTGGCACGGGGCTCGGTCGTATATTAAAACCTTATGTCGAGCGTATCTTTACTTATTACGAAGAATAAAAACTTAAAATTGAACAATATGCACACAAACACACCCACATAGCAAGCGGTAAGATTCCAGAAATCATAGTAACATTGTTAGTGCATACTAAAAAAAAAGAAAACGATGGGAAAAGTAATGAAAGTATTCAAGACACTGATAAACGAGTTGTTTGGAACTAAGAGAGAGTATAAAGTGGAAGGTTTGGGCATCTTTACCTGTAAGGTTTGTGATTGGTGGCGAGATAAATGTTACCTTTGGAGTGGTGCAGTGCAATTGCCTTTTTACTCGGTAGAAACTCTTGTTTTGATAGAAGGGGACGCTTCTGCTCCGTTCTCCAGGCAATTATTGGAATTACAGGTGCTATTGCAGAATTGGGTACCTATGGCCGAACAACTAGATAGCATGCTGTCCAGCAAAAGCCAGCAGAAACATAAAGAAAAAATATACGGATCCTGGCAGGATGAATTTTATCCCTATACGATCGTGCCGGCTGTACTATATAGTGATAGTTGGGAGATTGTGTTTTACAGGAATAGTGGTGTAAATTATAATTTCACTGTTTTTTGGAAAGAAAACAAAATACAAGATTTACATTTGGGAGGTTTTTGAATCCTCCCTTTATTTATAGCATTTCCCGTTCTTTCTTTGTCAAACTTTTAACTACAATATCGTAGGAGTTGCTTACAAGCTCTTTGATTTTCTCATCAGGTACATCTTGGTTGAAATAAACACTGATCCAATATTTCTTGTTCATGTGCCATCCTGGTCTTATGCCGGTATATTCAGTCTGCAGTTCTCCGGATTCGTCAGGGTTGCATTTGATACAACAAAAATCGAAAATCTCAATGTTAACGAAACAGAACCATTTGTCCGCTACATAAAAGCATAGAACGTCACGGCTATATTTGTCGGGCACATTGGGAAACGGCATCTTTTCATGGACTCCCTTAAAAGACAGGCAGTATTCTCTAAATTCTTCAATATTCATTTCACTTTTTTATGTTCGGTTATCTATGCAAAAATAGTTAGAATAAAGGAGTGGATAACCATTTTTCTATGAAAATATTCAGGTGAGATGTGTTTCCACGTCTTTGTTTGGTTAGTCGACTTCTTCAAATGAATAGCCGATCTTAAAAACTACTTGACGCTCCACCGCCACCGCTACGTCCACCACCAAAACTGCCGCTACTGCTACTGCTGCCGCTACTACTACTGCTGCTACTGCTACTGTGACTATTACTAGGACTGTCACTATTTGGGGGTGTCTTGCGGGGAATCTTCTGTGTTGCCTGCTTTTTATCTCCGCACATTAGGCAAAGATAGTCGGCAACCTCCAATCCGGCATCGGAATATGTGGCTTCTTTAACTGTTTTCCACGGACTGATACGCTTGGAAGCAATGGTATGGCATTGATTACACATCTTATATTCGCTTCCGACGACAGATTTATACCGCAATATCCAGCCGCAGGAAGTACATTGATAAATACGGTGGATGGCAGAACCTAGTTTGTGTTCCATTTGTTCGGAAGCAGATAATAAAGGGGTTGCAAGCTCATTGGATAAAAGTTGTAAAGCCACAGCTTTGCAAGAGTCGCAGGTCTTACTCTGCAAAATAACACGTTGTTTTTGGTAGAACTTATACCATAAGGATGCCGCAATAAGTGCAGGCCAGACCGGAAAAAACAACACAAGACATCCAAGTGGGCTGTAAAGTGTCAGGACTTTGATTGCTGCTAATGCTGAACCGTCTTTGGGGCGAGCTTTATTTACCTTCATGCGATAAGTGAGAACATTTACCAGTATCAAGAATATCCAAAGCATAGGCGACTGATTTGCCAGAAAATTCCACAACGTATTACTGGCACTTTTCCAGTAATTATCAGAAGTGCTTTGAGAAACTGGTTCATAGTCGCTTCCATAAAGCACCAATGTTACAGCCCGGACTCCCTCTGTCATTCCTCTGTCAAAGTCGTTTTTTCTAAACCACGGAACCATTTCATTCTGTTGAATGCGAAAGCATAA
Organism: Bacteroides xylanisolvens; assembly: GCF_018289135.1. NCBI lineage: Bacteria > Pseudomonadati > Bacteroidota > Bacteroidia > Bacteroidales > Bacteroidaceae > Bacteroides > Bacteroides xylanisolvens. The sequence goes on along the minus strand of NZ_CP072216.1, from coordinate 3,346,267 downwards.
AGCGTCGGGAAGTACTCCTTCTAAACCGTATCCGGTTGCGAAAGTGACTTTACGTTGATCGAGTACTAAAAGAATCAGTAATCCGTTGTCGTCCGCTTTCTTTCCGATGCCCCAGTGCTCAAAAAGCTTGTGGGCAAACTCTGCCGGAATATCTTCTCCGATAGAAGAGAGCGCAACAATCGCCACTTCAATACTCAATGAATCTTCTAACTGTGACAACATATTATTTATCTCCCACACATAACTTTCATCCAATATCTGATTCGGATTGCTAACCCAATTGGAAGAGCTTTCATTACGCGGATTGGGGACATCTGTTACTTTATAAGTTTCTACTGTTTGTTCGTGCTCTAAAGCCAATGCAAAAGTATGACTACCAAAGGCATAACAGAAAACAAGAAGTAATGTCCGGGCTATTCCCCTGAAGCTTTTTTGTGTTTTATCTTTCATTGTTTTGTTATTAACTGATTGTTCTTAGAGTAGAAAATAACTATCATAACTCTCATTCTTTTTGCTAATATAGTTATAATCTGATGAATAAGAATGATAGATGTCTCTGAAATTTTGTATCTATCATACTTTCTTCATGAAATATGGGTATCTATCATTCTTATTCCACTGTTTTTACTGTTTAATCTTTCATGGTATTAACTCGCACATAAATTTTATGACTGCCGCTTCCAATGGTGTCAAGTACTCCTTCCTTTACCCATCCGTTCAATTCATTCAGCGCTTTGTTCTTTAGTAGTCCCGTCAGTTGCGTATACTCTTTGCGTCGTATCATCGGTCGTTCATCCAGAAACTTCTCCAACCTGCGGCGACGTTCTTCCACCGGAACTTCGGCGGAATGTGCAAATCCTGACTTCGCTTTTTCCACAAATCCGCGAACCTTCTTTCGGAAAGAAGATGATGGACGAAAATTTACATTATCGAAATAAATGGACTGTGCATGTATCTCTTTGGCATCCATCACCGGACGTGCTTTCAGCTTGGCTGAAAAATATCCAAGGTTTCCCAACTGAACGTGATGTCCGCTGACTAAATATTCGGATATTTTATTTTCAATAGCCAGTTGAACTCCTTCAATGTCTGCCGGTGTAAAACTGGAAGCTTGAGCGATCTCTTTTACAATTTGTTGAAAGTCGATGGTTCCGTTCGATACGATGCGGGGATACAACGGCTGTTCGTCTTCGTCTTCTTTCGAAGACGGTTTTTTGCGAAAATCATACTTTGCGTACATGTCTTTTCTATTATGGGTTAATGTGGCTAAAACGCCTTTTAACAGGCATTTTAATGATTGTTCTGCAGTAAGATAACCTACAATTGCAACCTGGATAATCAACTGGAATCAGTGGCTTTTCTTGGGCACACATTTGTGGGCTCTACAGCCCACGAATGTAAACTATACAGCCCGCATAGGTGGGCTGTACGGCACACTTATGCGGGCTGAAGTCTTACTGCCTGCAAAGATACATTATCCTGCCTTTATTCGCAAATTTAGTAAGCATTATTTCTATAAAATAAAGTCGTGTGGCGTAGCAAATAAAAGCGGTGAAATTTGTTTGGGCGAAGAGCATGTTGTATCTTTGTATGGCTGTAGTGCAGCTTTCCTTTTACTGGAAATAATAATAAAAAAAGATGAAAATAACATTAGTCAGAGACGATGGCAAGGTAAAAACCTTACGGACGTTGAAAATGGAGCTCCTTTTGGAGCAGATGAAAACGGAAGTCAAGGCGCAGCCCGTCTCAAAGATGAGGGAAGTCTTGCGGTATACTCTTCCGGGAAATTCGATTGAAGAGGTGCGTAAAGTTCCCAAAGTGATGCCTGCCGCAGCTTTTGTCCGTAAAGAAGGGGTAATGACCCTGAATGAATATAACGGCATAGTGATGATGGAAGTCAACAATCTTTCAGGGAGGGCGGAAGCCGACGAAATAAAGGAACTGGTCAAAGAGCTTCCGCAAACATACCTTGCTTTTACCGGATCTTCCGGCAAATCAGTAAAGATATGGGTACGGTTCACCTATTCGGACGACCGCTTGCCGACTTTACGCGAGCAAGCGGAACTTTTTCACGCGCATGCTTATCAGACGGCTGTGAAATATTATCAGCCACAACTGCCTTTTGATATCGAACTGAAAGAACCGTCGCTCGAACAATATTGCCGGCTGACGTATGATCCTGAACTTTATTTCAATCCGAAAGCAATGCCCATTTATATGAAGCAGCCCGTCAGTCTTCCGTCCGAAACGACTTTTATCAAACGAACGCGGGAAACCGATTCTCCTTTGCAGCGAATGGCGCCCGGATATGAAAATTATGAAGCATTGTCGGTGCTTTTCTCCGCTGCATTCAACAGGGCGCTCGAAGAACTGGACGGATATCGGGAGGGAGACGATCTGCAACCGCTACTAGTGTGTTTGGCGGAGCATTGTTTTCGGGCAGGTATCCCCGAAGAAGATACTGTGCGGTGGACAAAGGCGCACTACCGGCTCCCTTCGGACGAGTTACTGATTCGCGAAACTGTGAAAAGTGTCTACCGTTCCGCCAAGGGATTCGGCAAGAAGAGCAGTCTGACGGCCGAACAGCTTTTCGCCATGCAGATGGACGAATTTATGAAGCGCCGTTATGAATTTCGATACAATACGCTGACCACGGAAGTGGAATATCGCGAACGGAATAGTTTTAATTTCTATTTTCGTCCGGTGGACAAGCGGGTGCTGGCGAGTATCACGATGAATGCGATGTATGAAGGGGTGAAAATGTGGGATAGGGACGTAATCCGCTATTTGGATTCCGACCATGTGCCTGTTTATCAGCCGGTGGAGGATTTTTTGTATCATCTGCCTCACTGGGATGGTAAAGACCGGATTTTGGAACTGGCCAACCGTGTTCCCTGTGATAATCCGCATTGGGCGCCGTTGTTCCGTCGGTGGTTTTTGAATATGGTTGCCCATTGGAGGGGAATGGACAATAAACATTTGCACATAATACTACCATTTATTATCTTTGTACTATATTAAAATAGCCAAGATTTATGAGAGGTGCAATTTACAGTAGAGTATCTACAGAAATACAAGATTATGGTAAGCAAACGGATGAATTGAAGGATTATGCTGCCCGTAATAATATTGAGGTAAAATATATTTTTGAAGAGAAAGTTTCTGGTTTTAAAGATGATAGAACAGAATTTAAGAAACTAGAGAAATTAACTAAAAATGATATTGATATTATTTTAGTGTGGGAATTATCTAGGCTTTCTCGAAGGTCTATCTTCATTCAGCAAACGGTAAAGAATTTCGCTAATAAGGGAATCTGTATCTTTACTAAAAAAGAAGGTCTCTATACTTTGAATGATGACGGCACGGAAAACAAGAACGCAATGTTTACCATTGGAGTAATATCAATGATAGCAGAGCAAGAAATAGAGACTTTGAAAGAACGAACAATTTCCAGTAAAAGAAGATATATTCTAAAAGAAGGTCATAGTTATACTCCTATAGCCCCCTATGGCTATAATTATAATTCGACAACAAAACAATTAACAGTAAATGAAGATGAAGCAGAAGTTGTTAGAAGGATGTATCAACTATCTATAGACGGAGTATCAACCAATAGGATTAGTAAGATTTTAACTAGTGAGGGTGTAAAAACAAAGAAGGGCAATCCTAATTGGAGTTTAGCAACAGTAAGAGATATATTGCATAATCCTGTATATAAAGGAGTGCCGAAATATACAATGACTATTAGAAATAAAAAAGTTGTTGAGTTAGTTTCAGCACCACCAATAGTAAGTGAAGAAGTATTTGAACAATCTGAAAAGGAATTGACTGAAAGAAGGAATAGAAGTAAGTCTGAAATGGTTAATAAACCATTGTTAAGAGCATTGATATTTTGTACAGATTGTGGTAGAAGGTATATATGCAACAGTGGTAGAAATATATATGCCTGCCAAACGAGGTTTGATAACATTAGAGCTAATTATGTTGCAGATTGTCATAGTGCAGGTATTAGTGCAACCAATATTGAACCTATAATTTGGAATTTAGTTGAGAGACTATTTAAGAGTACTATTGCATCCAGCAAGGCACAAGAACGGATTGAACCCTATCAAGAGCAATTATCTAAATTGTCAGAGTCGAAAAACAATTTTGAGATGCAAAGAGATAAAATCAATAAAGATGCAGCTAAGCTATTTGATACCCTTCTTTTAATTAGAGACACTAACCCTACAGTGTTTACTAGCAAAATGGAGGATTTTAACAAAATGAGTACGGAAGCTAACGATTATCAAAAAGAAATAGACATTATTGAAAGTAAAAAACAGGCAATTCAAAGAAGGATAAAAGCCATTGAGGAAATTAAAGACATAGATATTACGGATGAATCGGAAAAATATGACATACTTCATAAAGTAATTGAAGCTATCAAGATTTATTCCGTAAAAACGAATCAAAAGGTATTCACAGTATTATTTGCCAGTGGGCTTGAATATAATGTTCTTTATAATGTGAACAAACCCAAGTTTAGAATAGAATACGCTTTTGCCAGTGACGAAACTATTACTTTTAATAAGAAAGATAAATTGTTGATAAACAAGCTCCATTCTTCTGTAAGGGATATATTGCCTGATTTTTCTATAACTGCTGGAAATAATGATATGTTTGATAATGATGTATGTGGTGACTATAGTTTTCAAGAAGTGTGGGATTTACTAGAAAAATACAATAAAACAGAAGTCCTTAGAGAGTGGAAACCAGACTACACAAAGAGAACAATCAATAGGAGAAGCAAAAAGTAACAATCTTTTAATGTACATACTTCTTATCGGTTTGATATTCAGTAATCACACTTTATTAATGCTTCTAGTCGATTTTTTCAGTTTGTGGTACTAGTATTAGGTCACTCCCTAAAAACTTAGTACCTTTGTATCAATATATTACAAATAGTATATAAGATAGCACAGACACAAAAGATACACTATTTTATCACCATTTTTATTATAAAACAGTACCATGCAAACATTCACCTATGAAGAAATCAGAGAAAAAGCACTAAAACAAGGAGTAACAGATAACAGGCTTAGAGTTGGCTTATGGGCTAGCTCAAATGGTTATATTAAAAGCAAAAGGAAGATACAAGGGAAAGTATATACGATTTATTTTGCACCACAACATTAATTAGATTAAGATACATTATTTATAAAATTAACCAATGACCTATGATTATTCATATTCCTACGGGAAAGCGATTCAATAATCGAAAAGAAGCAAAGATTTACTTTGGTAGTGCTTATTACTACAAGATAGAAAAAGAGAAGAAAGATTTACTATTTATAAACAATATTCAATCCGCTACTAATGAATATTCTACCCAAATTTTGCAGGAGCAATGCAACCGTCAACTATTCCATTCTAAATAGATTCAAACCTGCCAATATTTATAGATTTTTCTGTTTGTCTCTTTCAAGGGATGATTGGTATAATGTGAGAATCACTTTAGATGAATTAAAAAGAACAAGTGGAGGTAAATCAGTAAGCAGTTTTAATAAAAAATTTGAGGAGTACTTGGATATAAAGCCTTATTTTGTGGATAATGGTTTTTATTATCCAACTAGACGGAATATTTATCATATTCCTGCAATGGAAGAACAATGTATCACTATCTCCAATAAGTTTGCATTAATCGAACTGGATGCAGCGATAAAGGGTTTCTTTATCCAATTACTTCTATTATCCCAATATGGCAATATAGAGCTGATTAAGAAAAATATAATCAAAGCAATCAGAATAGATAAAAAGACTTATGATAAGTATATAATAGAACTTGTTGGCGCTGATTTAGTATCAATTACTACTCCCTTAACTTTACATACTGAAAATATTCTATTGGAAAACGACTTTTCCAAGCAGAAAAAACTACCCACGAAGAAAGTAAATAAAATAGCAGAGATAGACGATAATGGGAATATCATAATTCCCAAGTAAGGAGAAAAAGTGTTCTTTATTAATATACTGTACTTTTTCCCTTACACCTAACTATTTTACAGAATAGGATGCAATAAAAGTGATTTTTTCTGTGTACGGCAAAGAGAAATGTGATTATTAGTATTATAAGTTATCCTTAGCTTTACATAGGTAAAGTAGTGGGGAAAAAGTATCTGATATTAATTATATATTATAACACACATTTTCCCCTACTACTAAAGAATTTAAACTTTATGTGCGCATGAACTTCATTTTTTAGGGTGACAGAGTATCTGTTCTGATTTTTAAAGATTAAGAGTTATATAGGCTAATCCTGCACTTGAAGTATGAGACACTGAAAAATATGTCAATGCCCACAAATAAGCTCATTATAGAGACTTTGACGAATAAAGTAGTCTACTATCCAACTAAAAATAAAAATAGCCGCAAGCGAGTACACTTACAAATGTGCTCAACTGCGGCTTTTTTTGTGGAACTTCTAAATTCTTGTCTAATACAAGGGATATAGCAGTTCGCAATTTTAAATATGGGAGTTAATTTTCCCAATGGAAGTGTGGGAAAATGCAAATATGACCTGTTTGATTTACATATAATTCAAGGAGTTGAACCATTGCCAAACAGGTAGTTCTTGATTTTTAAGAATACTCAAAGTTACTCATTATAAACAAGGTAAAAAAATAAACAATACTCATTTTTTGATATTACTACTTAGCATATCTTTATATGGCAGTATAATACTCTTCTTTCTATTATAGTGAATAGTAATACATAGGCACGCAATAAAGTATAGGTACTTATATATAATACCCCCTACCTGTTAAAATAAGAGCCTAAATATATATCAGCTTATTTCTCTTATGATTTACTGAATTGAAAGTTACATGAGCGCATGAACAGTAGTTCTAACGTCCCCCTAGGGTAGTTGGAGAGAAACGAAATATATTTCAATCCACGTAATCAATTTATAAATCATTTAAAATTTTATTCGTTATGAGAAATCTACAAATTATTGGCAATGTGCCACAAGTAAGAAGGGAAAACAACTTTGGTGAGTATGCAGAAGAAGCGGTAATAATCGAAGAACAACCAAAAGTTAAAAAAGAAAATCCTCATTTCTTGGAAGCCAATACGCTAGAGGTAACAATGCAACATTTGAAAGAAGATTGTATTACACCCGTATTTGCCAAAGACAATGAGCTTACAATTCCTCACCCTGCATTTATTGATACTGTTTATGACGCTGCAAATACGTTTTTCAGTGGTGAAAGTATTGATAAGCCCGATATTCGTGTAAGTCACATTATCAAGGGGAGAATACCCGAAGCAATACACAAACCTGCAAATCAACTTCTTGAAAGTGATAAGACTATCTACTACGAAAGATGTGCTTTTATTATTCAGATTCCTACGATTTTCGAAACGGTGAACGGGAATAAGTTAATATTAACTATTGGTGGTGTGAGAGCTTATAATCACACAAATCTGTATTCAAAGAAAGGAGCAGAACGCTTTAAAGTGTTTATTGGCTTTACCTGTAAAGTATGCACAAATTTGTGTGTATCAACAGACGGTTTTCTTAGTTGCTTGGAAGTTACTAATACCAAAGATTTATATCGGGCAGTATTGGAAATGTTTCAGAGTTACCAACCTGCAAAACATCTGCATTTAATGCAAACACTTGGTAACTCATATCTCACAGAACATCAATTTTGCCAATTACTTGGGAGAATGAGACTTTATCAATCATTGCCACAAGGTTATCAGAAAGATATTCCTAAAATGTTGCTTACTGATACACAGATTAACAATGTGGCTAAAGCATATATCAATGATAAGAACTTTGGGAGCTTTGGGAATGATATAAGTATGTGGAACTGGTATTCATTATTAACTGGCAGTATTAAGTCATCATATATCGATAGTTTTTTGGATAGAGCGGTAAATGCTACTGAAATAGCAACGGGAATAAATGCCGCTTTGCATGGAGACACTAAATATAAGTGGTTTATTGATTGATTAAACAGGGGAATATTCAGAAATGGGTATTCTCCTATTTTATTAACTACGTAAAACAAAGAATCATGTTTTATTATAGGATACTTGTTTGGCTCTTTTGGGTGGTATTGTCTTTTATAACAGGTTGTGTTCCGTTAATCTTGCTTATTCTTTTAGTTGGCTTATGGGATATTGAAGAAGCGAATAAACCTCGTTAGTGTTCAAAATAGAAATGTGTTCAAATAAATCTACAAAGGTGGTTTGAACACATTCTTTCATGTTATCAATTTAATCAAAGAATAAAATGAAAACAGCCGTAATATACGCTCGTGTTTCGTCAAGTAATGACAGACAGGACACGAGCAGACAAATAGAGGATTTAAAGAAATATGCTATCTCACAGGATATAGAAATTGTGAATATATTCCAGGAGCATATTTCAGGTGCAAAGAGAATTGAGGAAAGACAGATTTTAGGGGAATGTTTAGAATACTGTAAACGTGAATCTGTGAATATTCTACTTTTGTCTGAATTGTCGAGATTAGGGAGAAGTACATTACAGGTTCTTCGCTCTTTGGATATATTGCATGAATCGAAAGTATCGGTTTACATACAGAACTTAGGCTTATATACTTTGCAACCAAATGGGGAAGTTAACCCAATAGCGTCTATCATGGTGACAGTACTTGCAGAAATGGCAAATATCGAAAGAGGCAATATCCAATATCGTTTGAATAGTGGGAGAGCGAATTATATTGCTAAAGGTGGTAAACTTGGCAGAAAGACAGGTTCAACCAAAACGGATGATAAGAAGAAGGAAGAATATAAAGAAGTCATTGCTTTACTAAGAAAAGGTTATTCAATCAGAAATATAGCTAAGCTACAAAGTATTGGTATTTCCACCGTTCAACGGATAAAAAATCAGTTTATAAAGCCATAAGCATGAAATATCGGTGGGGTGGAAAAATTCAGAGATTTAGTTTTTATATGGGGAGTCTTGAATTTTTCCACTACCATAAATTTATAAAGAAGGGATAGCTCTCAACTTTTAATAAACAATAGTTCTTGCTATTACGAACGCTTTTCGTAACTTTGTGGCAATTTCAGATACCTAATGTGTTAGGTCTGAAAGGACATATTACGAAAGGTGTTATTGAAATTATCTTCCATTCTCAAATCTCGCAAATTTGATAACGGTACGAAGATGATAGCAATAGCACCACACCATTTGATATATACCTACCTTATATCTTTAAGGCTTTAGATATTGTCAATATTGGTGTGGGCTATTGTTTTATCCGTACCAAAGGCAATGCGAGAGCCAGAGAATGAGATAAGACAATACGTTCCACACCTTTTTTATTGTATAACAGTATCTAAAGGGAACAGGGTACATAAATGTGTTGAATAATATGGAAACAGATATATAATTATACCTACTGTAGCAAGGCTTATTAAGCAATGTTGCCAATTTTGAAAAACAATCATAATCCATTTCTATTAAAGAATACCAATTTTTATATTTATGAGAAAAATTCTACCAGTCATAACATTCATATTAGCAATATGGCAATGTACCTATTCATATTCTAAAGATATTGTATTTCCTAACGTAAAACATGCATCTCAAAATAATATTTTTATAAAGAAAATAACGATATTGAGTGCACATACACAAGTGGATTTCCTGTACAGGTCTAATGAGAGTAATTCACGTTATATCTATTTATCACTCCCTAAAGATGGAAACAACTCTATGTATTTAAAGGTAAAGAATATGAAGTATAAACTTTTATTTACTAATGGAATAGCCAATAAAGATGGACAAACGGTATGTCACCCAGGGCAAGAAATTGAATTTTCTGCAATTTTTGAGGCTATACCTGAAAACACAGAAGAATTGGATATAATTGAAGGAGACACAGGGTCTTGGCATTTCTTTGGAGTTCAATTAAAAAGCAATAATACTAATCAACAGGAATTGTGTCGACTTAGTATTATTAACGCTTACGAAAATGACAGAGACATTACTTCTATTATTAAGAGCAGAAGGGCGTATTTAACGTTATACTTAGATAACGGTGAGCTTTGTTTGGCTAATGTACATCCTTTACATAACAGCCAATCATGGGGGAAACTGATTGTTGAAGACTATGAGAGAGCAAGAACTAATGATGGGAGTATAGATAAAATTAGTTATGCAAAATGGTACTATCAAAATTCTTATGATAATAAAACAGGTGTTGCACTAGTTGCAATAGGTCAACGAGAATATACTAATATGGCTTTTGTACAAATCTCAACAGATAATAAAATTCTGCATTACACAACAGAGATTCAAGGGAACATGGATATTATACAACGAGATGAAAATGTGAAAACGCATACACCCAAATCAAAGAATTCAAATACACCAAATAAACGGAGAACATTACAAAAGAATCCTAATTTTAAAATTGAATAAATATGAATAAGAATATATTTTTGATACTTGGTGTTATATTAGCATTCTTTAGTTCATGCCAAAAAAATCTGAAGGATATTATACATGATACAGAGAGTGCAACATTTATAATCTATACTTACGATGAATACGGAGCTCCATTAGGTAGTGGCTCTGGCTTCTTTATTGATAGTGATGGTACAGGGATAACAAATTACCACGTGTTGGATGGTGCTGTAAAAGCAATGCTTAAAACTAGCGATGGGAAAGAGTACGAAATAGATAAGGTATTGGCTTCTGATAAAAAATGGGATATTATTAAGTTTTCGATAATAGCTCTATCTAATCAAAAATTTCCTTATTTAGAATTTGCTACTAAAGGCACAGAACAAGGAGATAGAGTTTATAATATAAGTAGTCCTTTAGGATTAGAGAAAAGTGTTTCTGATGGAATTGTGGCGTCATTAAGGAATGATAAACAACATGGTGATATTATACAGGTAACTGCACCTATTTCTCCAGGAAGCAGTGGTAGTGCATTATTGAATGAAAAAGGGGAAGTGTTTGCTGTTGCGACATTTAATCGTACAGGAGGGCAAAATCTTAATTTTGGGGTATCTATAAATAAAGAAAGACTTACTGCATTGACGAGTAATGATTTTAATCGCTTTAATCCCAAATTTAACAATAAAGAAAATTTTATTATCTTGAATATACCTAATGAAAGGAATAGTGAAGTGGTTTTGAATGCTATAGAATTTAAAGATGATGTAACAATCGCATATCTTTCATATACGAATCTGAATCTATCTATGGGGGAAATGTATATATGGTGCGAGATAGATAAAGGCGATGACGGTTTTCTTATTCACGACTTAGATAACGATAGTAAATATTATGTTACTTCATCAACGATAGGAGTAGATAAAATGAATGGGACAAAAGTATCTTTGGCTTCTAATTATAAGTTCAAAGTGTTTTTTCCACCAATCAAATCGACTTTGCATAAAATTAGTATTACTTATGGAAATACCTCAAGAGGATGGCAATTTAGAAATATTGATTTAGATAAATACAAATCAAATTTTACTGTTGATATGGATAGTTATCAAAAAGAATATGCTTATTCTACTATGCATGAAGGAAACTTTAATGAAGCTATTGATATATTTACAAGTATATTAAATGAGAAAGCCGAAGATATTCAATCTCTAAATGCCTTAGGTATAATATCTTATGTTGTTGATAACAATAGAGATGCAGAATCTTATTTCAGTCAAGCAATAGAATATCATCCTAATAATCCAATAGGATATATAAACCGTTGTCACCTATATAGGTCTCAAAAAAGGAATGAAGAAGCTTTGCAAGATATAACAAAAGCGATAAATTTGAATAATGCACAGCCAGATAATTATACTCAACGGGCATTTATTTATATGGATATGAATATGTGGGATAAAGCTGAATCTGATTGGACTAAAGCATTGGGTACAGATGATTTTAAACGAGATGCAATGGCGTATTATAATAGGGCTATCTGTCGTATCTACTTGAATGAGAAAAAGGTAGCTTGTGAAGACATTCAGATTGCATATAATCTAACTAATGATACAGAATTAGAACAAGAATTGAATGACTTGTGGAATAAATGTGGTTGTTATTGATTAGGAAATATTTATGCATAGTTATACTACTATTATGTATTGGTAATAAGAATACTGATACACTGATTACTGATAGCCTATCTATATATGATAATCATCCTACTTTGGATATATCAGAAGCTAAGCATTTGCAATGGGTAGATTCTGTATTAGGAGTAAAAGGTGTGAAACTGATTGATTATAGAAATGGGATATACCAATACGATGATACAAGGTTTTATTGGAATAGGACTTTTGATTATTTCTTGATATATCCCTCTAACTTTACACATGGAGAAGAATCAGATTTAAGTAATGGCAATCATTTCGTAAATGAAGATAGTACAATCTGTTTGAATGTGTATGCTACTTACTTCGATGTTTTTAAAGATGACTATTCGCTTCGTGAATGGTTCGATATGATGATTGATTCAGAAGTAGAACAAGGCAATAGAATTATCAAGAAAGATATTACAGACTATAGTTATACTATTGAAGGCAATACTAAGAGTGGTAGATGTTTTTTCTGTAAAGCTATTTGTAAAAAGGCTTATGAACGTGAGGTTATCATAACAGTGAAGTTGGAATATACAGATTCAAGAAAGGAAGAAGTGAAAACCATTATTTGTTTGTATAATAATGATAAATTTATTCGCATTAATTTAGATAAGAGATGAAAATGACTAGAATAGTATTATTTGTATTAATTATAGTAGAATGCTTTGTACAAGGGATATTAACGTATTGGTGGTACAAATACAAAAGTGGAGCATATTATAATTTAGTTATTAAAAAAAGTATGCTATACCATATATTATGTCAAACAGAGAATATATTACTAATAGTCATTGCTATAATACTATTCTATCTACTTATAAAACGGATGGTATATCAGATGAATACACATGGAAAGATACAAGTACAGAATGGACAAAATAGTTAGAATAGCTTTAGCAGAAATTATAATTTTTGTGTGCATTGATTACATACTAAGACTGTTAAGCAAAACACGAGTACTTCAATATTATCATATAGATATTAGATGTTGGCTCATAAATATAGAGGACATGCTTTTATTGATAATTATAGCAACGCTATTCTATTTATTTATAAAACGAATAAATATGAGGTTATGACAACAGAAGAACTTTTCGAGAAGTTTGCTAGTAATTCCTTTACCGAGGAAGAACTATCTAGTTTACGTGAAAAATGCAAAAACATAAAGGGCTGGGATGTTCAAGAAGAACCTGATAGGCGTATAAATCCAGCAAGTAAGGACATTTGGTTAAAAGATTGCCCTAAAAAACTAAGGGAAGAACTTGATAAATTATGGAAACTGGACTAACGGTATCTAAAAACGGATTTCAAAAATAAATTGATTATGATAATAAATGCAATAAATGGAAATGGGAATAGACTAATTAGAGTCAATAAAGATACTAATAAAGATGCAATTAAGGAGTTCTTAGTTACTACATTGAGTCAATGTGATACAAACGGGCATTTTATCGAAACTCCTTATTCTGAATCTAAGCTACTAGATAAATATTTAGGGGAAGTAGTATTGAATATATATGTGACTAACCCATATCCAGAGCCTATTGGAGAGTATACACTTTGCATACAAGATGACTGTTTTGCAAAATGTTCCCATTTGCCTGTCTACTATGTAAAGCAACAAGTAGATAAGTATTGGGATACAATAGAGTACTTTATAAATGAAAACGAATAAATGACAAAGACGAGTAAACTTAAGAAATATTTAATCACACATTGGGAAATATGGAAATCTATATCTAATAAAGGGAGATACATATTCTATCAAATTAGATACAAATGAAAAATAAAATTATCAAGATTGTTAAATGGTATCTAATAATACATTTAGCTATATCGAGTATGCTTCTAATAGACTACGCTTTCTTTGTTAAAGAATCTACCAAAATTACATGGGAAGGTAGAGGTTATACTGTAACTAAGATGATATTATTAGGACCATTAAATATATTATACTTTAAATAGAATGAATTATTGGTGAATATTAAGCAAAACAGCATTTGAAGAAATTCATTTGCTGTTTTTTATTGTTCTATTAATTATTACAACACATCTTTTACGACAAGGCTTGTTAGAGAATATATATAATAAAATCTGATTAATTAATTTGTTTTTTGTACATTTGAACACAAAAATACATCATACTAATAGTAAGCTTCAAGTCAACATGAAAAAGATTATTTTTATAATGTTATTAGGATTAGTCTGTAATACAATTAATGCCCAAATTGTAACTAAACAAGAATTAGAAGAATATACTAATATAGGGGATATGTCTTGGTCAGCTAAAGCTAAGGAGCTATCCAATGAATATAAGTTGAATGAATTGGGTGAACTATCATTATCGGTTATAAAAGAGTATAAAGGTCAGTCCAAATCTCAATTATATCGCAAAATTATAGATTGGGTCATATCTATGTCTTCTGATGCAAAGTCAGCTATACAAGTTTCAAATGAGGAAGAAGGAACAATCATAGCACGTTGTTATTTGCCTAATATTGCCAAACGGACTATGGGAGATAACTCATATAGAGTAAGCATTCGACCACTTATTAAATTTGATTTTAAAGAAGAACGTATTCGAATGACATATACCTTACAGAATTATGAGGTATTGAAGATAAATGACGATAGTGGATATGTCATAATGTTTGGTGGTGGTTTTGGGGTAACAGGTAATGGCGTTACTAAAGATACCCAAATATGGGCACTTTCTGATTGCTTTCCATTTGCAGAAAACAGACAACATCCTAAAGTGACCTCATCACGAGCTTTTGTTTATTCACTATCATGTTATAAAATCCTTGTAGACAAAATTGATACAGTTCTAAAGAAGCCATTGCAAACAAGTGATGATGATTGGTAATTACCCTATAAATGTAACTTTGACATTTTGAATTAAATATCTCTTTGGTATGGTGGAAACTAACATGGTTATCACCATTTGAAGAAATTCATTTGCTGTTTTTATTTTTACAGAAATTCAATACTAATACATCAATCAGTATTAATATGGTCACTAATAAGTTGGCTATTATTACAGTTATATTTTATACTATAATAATAGATATACTAGTTCTAGTATTAATAGGATTAGTATAATAATGTTGGGTATTAATATGGAGGGCTTTTTCTTAAAAAGCTATACTATCATAGCTTTTTTTTACATAGAGTGTTCAAATTTTGTTGGAATTTGTTTGTGTTATTATAATAATATACTACATTTGTGGCGGAATTTGTAGATAGCACTATCTTCTGAATAGCCAGTAATAGTGCTGGCATAATTAAAATTATAATAATTATGGAATTAACAAATTCAACAAATGTATTGGAAGCATTAGTGTCTAACAACCGTAGTGAACTGGGCAAAACTTTTGGTGTCGGTATGTTTGTTTCAGAAACAGATACTCCCGAGCAAGTTAAAGCTAAATGTAAGAGCTTTGTCGCAAGATTTGAGACTTATATAGCTAACTTGAATGTAATCATTAATTCGGGGGATGAACTTGCTTCTGAAATGAGAAAAGCTAGGGTTAAACGTCTATATTCAGCTCTTGATGAGAATGAAAAAGAAGATATAAAGGCACTATTGAACTAATGCATTAAATTTAGGCTAGCTTCGGCTAGCCTTTTTTATTCCAATTATACTATGGGTAGACCTATTATTAAATTTTCAAAACGGTATGGTAAAGTATTAGGTAGTATTAATCCAGACAATCACTATCCTTTATATATGTTTATGTATATCATTATAATGTATGCTTTAGAGAATAATTCGGCTTTTAATGCTTTATCAAAACATAAATTATCTGCTATACACTTTATTAGGATGCAGGTAGATTGCTGTTTGGAAGTTTATGCTTGTCTCTTATATAGAGATAAAGAACGTTTCTTTAAATATTTCATGGACGGCAAACCTACTAATAAACTTTGTATAGGTAAACAATATCTTACTGCCGGCTATCTTTGCGGAGAATTAAATAAGAGATATTCCGGAATATCAGAAATATACAAAGAGGGCTGCAAGTGGGTTCATCCTAGTAAAGTTATGTTTAGATTTACAGCTCCTCAATATGACCAGACTAAGTCTGATATGTTTTTTATAGGTTATAAAGATAAGCACTATTATGACGATGAAGAACAATTAAGGGATATATATAAAGATATGTTATTAGTAAATCAAATACTATATGAATTACTAAAGGAGTTAGTGGCACCTTATAAAATGGCACATAGTAAAGAACTAAAAATAGGGAAGTTTTTTAAGTCGAAGAAGAAAATGAGATTTCAGTTTTATGAATAGTGAGATAGAATCTACTATGTTTTTATAAGCGGTATTATTATAATAAAGCTGATTATCAGAAATGGTAATTAGCTATTTTATTGTAAATTAATATTAAAACGCGATATGGTAGTATTATGTGTAAGTGAAAATAGGATAAGAAACACGCCAACAGTACGTCACCTTTGCTGATTGGCCCGCAGGCATATCGGAAATCGACTTTTTGCAGAATGCTTCTTCCTCCTGCTTTACAGGCGTACTATACGGATAGCATTGATTTCAGTCGGAAACGGGACGCGGAGTTGTATCTGAATCGCTTTCTGCTTATCAATATGGATGAATTCGACCAGATTAGCCCTACCCAACAGGCTTTTCTGAAACATATTCTGCAAAAGCCGGTGGTGAACACACGTCGTCCGAATGCTTCGGCAGTGGAAGAGCTTCGCCGGTATGCATCGTTCATTGCCACGAGCAATCATCGGGATTTGTTGACGGATACTTCCGGTAGCCGTCGTTTCATCGGTATTTACATGACGGGAGCTATAGATGTGTCGCGTCCTATTGATTATGAACAGCTTTATGCACAGGCGTTGGAGTTGCTTTATCACAACGAACGTTATTGGTTTGACTCCGAAGAAGAGGCTATCATGACGGAAAACAACCGGGAGTTTGAACAATCTCCTGCCATCGAACAGTTATTTATGGTTTATTATCGTAGGGCGGAAGAAGAGGAAGAAGGAGAATGGCTACTGGCTATTGATATTTTGCGCCGGATTCAGAAAGCGAGTAAGATGACATTTTCCGCCAGGCAGGCATCTTATTTCGGGCGTATCTTGCAGCGGCTCGGAGTGAAATCTAAACGGAAAACGTATGGTACGTATTATCATGTTGTACCTTTGGAGGTAGAATAGAATTTGTTATTTATTTATTATTTACATCATATATATAATGCTATGACTAAAAAAGATGCTATAAAAGTATTTGAAGATAAAAAGATCCGTGCTGTTTGGGATGACCAAAAGGAGGAATGGTATTTTTCCATTGTGGATGTGATTGAAGTATTAACAGACAGTGAGCGTCCTCGTAAGTATTGGGGGGATTTAAAAAAGAAGTTGAAAACAGAAGGAAGTCAGTTGTCCGAAGAAATCGGACAACTGAAATTACCCTCTTCTGACGGCAAACTGTATAAGACAGATGTAGCTACAACCCAACAACTTTTCCGTCTAATTCAGTCTATTCCCTCGCCCAAAGCGGAACCCTTTAAGATGTGGATGGCTCAAGTCGCCAAAGAGCGTCTGGATGAAATGCAGGACCCCGAACTGACTATAAATCGGGCGATGATGGAATATAAATCTTTAGGTTACTCGGACAATTGGATTAATCAACGATTGAAATCAATTGAAGTACGGAAGGAACTTACTGATGAATGGAAAAGAAATGGGATGCAAGAGGGCGTTCAGTTTGCTGCATTAACGGATATAATTTATCAGACATGGGCTGAAAAGTCGGCAAAAGAATATAAGCAGTTTAAAGGATTGAAGAAAGAAAATCTCCGTGACAATATGACGAACACTGAACTGATCCTTAATATGCTTGCTGAAACGGCTACTACGGATTTGTCCAAAGAGAGAAACCCATCCGGTTTTGCTGAAAATGCCGAAGTGGCAAAAGATGGGGGAAATGTGGCAAGAGTTGCTCGCAAGCAATTGGAAAGTCAGCTAAAACGCCCTGTTATATCTCCACTTAATGCAAAAAGTGCATTGCAAGTTGGTGATGAACGGGAAAAAAATGAAACTTCAGGAGAGAGCGTGGATTAATCAAGTATGATAGATACCCCGTTTTTGATGGTCTAAGTATGATAGATGCCGGAAATAATAGTTATCTATCATACTTATTCTTTTAATTATAAGTGGTTTATGAAAATGAATGAGAGTATGATACTAGTTTTTTTACTCATAGAGAAGATATTTTTTTCTGATCTCCTTGTAATCCTGTAATTCCTTTTGCCAACTATTCCGGATAGCCTCTTCCGATTCTCCTTTGAGGATAGCTTTGCGTACGCTGTCAGTTCCCATCAGCAAATCAAACCATCGGGCACGGGAGAAGAAAGCTGCGTTTTCGCCGGATAAGCGATAAAAGTTCAAGAAGTAGCGAAGCGTAAATCCATTTACATCGGTTACATTCCGGAGATCTTCCCCATAACAGGTGATACCTTTGTGCATCGGATTTTTGTCAAAACCGGGTAAGGAGCGGGGAGTAAAAGTGAAACTTCCGTATTTCTTATTAGGTGCGCCTAATACCTGGAAAGGGAAAGTTGTCCCCCGTCCCACGCTGACGCGAGTGGCTTCAAAAGGACAAAGTGAGGCATACAATCGGATAGACTGGTCGTTCGGGAGGTTGGGCGACGGTTTGATGGGAAGTGAATAAGGTGCTCCGTGTTTCCATCCGGTCATTGGAATTACCTTTAATGAACAAGGATTTTTCTTGTTGGCAATCCATCCTTCCCCGTTTATCATCTGTGCCAGTTCGCCGATGGTACATCCGTGGAGAACCGGAAGAGGTAACATGCCGACAAAACTCCGGTAGGCAGGTTTGAGTATCGGACCATCCACATAATCGCACGGATTGGGGCGATCCAGTACAACCATTTCTTTCTTGTTCTCTGCGCAAGCTTCCATCACATAATACATCGTGCTTATATAGGTATAAAAGCGTGCTCCTACATCCTGAATGTCGAATACAATCACATCGACATTTTTTAGTTGGGCGGCAGACGGCTTTTTGTTGTCACCATAAAGCGATACGATAGGAATGTCGGTGCGGGAATCTTTTCCGTCTTTCACTGTTTCACCCGCATCTGCGTTACCACGGAAACCATGTTCGGGAGCAAATACCTTGACCACCCGGACGTCTCTCTTTAATAAGGTATCGAGAAGATGAACCTGCTTTCTTCCTACAACAGAAGTGTGATTGACCACCATTCCGATGCGTTTTCCTTTCAGCAACGGCAGATATTGATCCATCTGTTCTGCTCCCGTGACAATTTGACTGTTTACACGCATTGGCAACAACATAATGAACAAAAATATAAGAATGAAGGAAACTCTAGTTTGCATATCGGTAATTTTTTTGTAATATTGCACAAAAATATTAATTTCTCATCAAGAGAGCAAAAAATAAAGCACATGAATCCATACGAAATCATTGATAAGTATTATCCGGAGAATACCCAGCAGAGACAAATATTAGTAATACATAGTCTGGCAGTGTCCGGAAAAGCAATGAAAATGCTGGATGCTCATCCCGAATTGCGTTTAAACCGGAGTTTTGTAAAAGAAGCCGCTCTGTTGCATGATATTGGTATTTTTCAGACCGACGCTCCAACCATTCAGTGCTTTGGCACTCATCCTTATATCGCTCACGGATATTTGGGAGCCGAAATCTTGCGGGCGGAAGGTTTTCCCCAACACGCATTGGTGTGCGAACGCCATACGGGAGCAGGGCTTTCGTTGGAAGATGTCATTGCCCAGCAACTTCCCGTTCCTCATCGCGAGATGCTGCCCATCACCCTGGAAGAACAATTGATTTGCTTTGCGGATAAATTCTTTTCTAAAACTCATCTGGATGAAGAGAAAACAGTGGAGAAAGCACGGCAAAGTATTGCAAAATATGGTGAAGAAGGTCTAAGCCGCTTTGATAGATGGTGTTCTCTCTTTTTATAGCACTAAAAAATAATTAAATAACGAAGATTCTAACTCATATTTGGTGAAGATTGTGTACTTTTGCCACTTCAAGCGTAAACTATTAGTTAATGGCGCCATTGAAAGCAAAAATACTTATATCATTCATACTGCTGATTGTCTTACTGATGCTTCCCGATGAGGCTACGTCTCAACGTCGAAGAAGAGGAATGATTGCCTCCAATACCGCGAAAACGGATTCCCTTCAGGGAAATGATTCGTTGAAAGCAGATACGGTAACGGTACGCATTGATTCTATCGCACCGGTAAAGAAGAAACAACCACTCGATGCACCGGTTGTTTATGAATCTAACGACTCCACTGTCTTTACTTTGGGAGGAGCCGCTACACTTTATGGTAGCGGAAAAGTGAATTATCAGAACATCGAACTGGCTGCGGAAGTTATTTCGATGAATCTGGATAGTAGTACTGTGCATGCTTATGGTATCAAGGATACTACCGGAGTGGAAAAAGGTAAACCGGTATTTAAAGAAGGTGATACCTCGTATGATACGGAAACAATCCGATACAACTTCAAAACCAAGAAAGCAGGAATTACTGATATCGTCACCCAGCAGGGAGAAGGATATGTGACCGGAAGCAAGGCGAAGAAAGGGGCCAATGATGAAATTTTCATGGAGCATGGGCGTTATACAACCTGCGATCATCACGATCATCCCCACTTCTATATGCAGCTGACGAGAGCTAAAGTGCGCCCTAAAAAGAATGTAGTGACAGGACCTGCCTATCTGGTTGTGGAAGATGTGCCTCTGCCGTTGGCTGTGCCGTTCTTCTTCTTCCCATTCTCCAGCAGTTACTCTTCCGGTTTCATTATGCCGACTTATATGGATGACTCCAGTCGTGGTTTCGGTTTGGCAGAAGGAGGATATTACTTTGCCATGAGTGATATCATGGACTTGAAAATAACGGGAGATATCTTCACGAAAGGTTCATGGAGATTGTCTGGATTGACAAACTATAATAAACGCTATAAATATTCCGGTACGCTGCAAGCGGACTATCAGGTCACCAAGACTGGAGATAAAGGGATGCCGGACTATACAGTTGCTAAGGACTTTAAGGTGGTATGGAACCATCGACAGGATGCTAAAGCCAGTCCGAACACTACATTCTCTGCCAGTGTGAACTTCTCGACCAGTAGTTATGAACGTTCTAATATCAACAACCTTTATAATTCGCAGTTGTTGACTCAAAATACCAAAACATCAAGTATTAGTTATTCTCGTAGTTTTCCCGATATCGGTCTGACCTTATCCGGAACTACCAATATCGCACAGACAATGCGTGACTCTTCTATTGCGGTCACTTTGCCTGACTTGAATATTACGTTGAGCCGTCTGTTTCCGTTCAAGCGCAAGAAAGCGGCAGGAGCCGAACGTTGGTACGAAAAGATTTCCATTGGTTATACGGGACGTCTGACAAACAGTATCCGTACTAAAGATGACCATTTGTTCAAAGCCGGACTAAGCTCATGGGAGAATGCGATGAACCATAACATTCCTATCAGTGCTACTTTTACGCTGTTCAAATATTTGCAGGTCAATCCTTCTGTGAATTATACAGAACGATGGTACACCCGTAAAATCAATCAGCATTATAACGAAGATACTCACAGGCTGGAATCATTGCCGGGCGATTCTCTTAACGGCTTTTATCGTGTATCCAATTACTCGGCTAGTTTGGCTCTAAGTACGAAATTGTATGGTATGTATAAACCGATCTTTGCGAAGAAGAAGGAGATACAGATTCGTCACGTATTCACACCGCAGGTGAGTTTGAGTGGTGCTCCGGGATTTGGCAAGTACTGGGAAGAATATACCGATTATAATGGTAATACACAATATTATTCTCCTTTTACCAATCAGCCTTATGGCGTGCCTTCTCGTGAGGGGTCGGGAACGGTTAGTTTCTCGATAGCTAATAACTTGGAGATGAAGTATTATGACGCAAAGAATGATACAGTTAAGAAAGTTAGCCTTATTGATGATTTGAGTGCCAATATGTCCTATAATATGGCGGCAAAGGAAAGACCGTGGAGTGACTTAAGTATGAACCTCCGTCTGAAACTGACCAAGAATTATACTTTCAATATGAATGCCCAATTCGCTACGTATGCTTATACATTCGATAAAAGCGGTAATGTAGTGACCAGTAACCGTACAGAATGGTCGTATGGTCGTTTTGGGCGTTTCCAAGGATATGGTTCTTCTTTCAACTATACCTTTAATAATGACACATGGAAGAAATGGTTCGGTCCGAAAGAGGAGGATGAAAAAGGAAAAGATAAGAAGTCGGAGGATAGTGACGATGAAGAATCTGACGGAACGGAAGGAGATGGTACTACACCTAAGAAAGTAGAGAAAGCACAGGCAGACCCGGATGGTTATCAAGTGTTTAAGATGCCTTGGTCGTTGAGCCTTAGCTATTCGTTCAATATCCGTGAAGATAGGTCTAAGCCTATTAACCGCTATTCTATGCGATATCCTTATACGTATACGCATAACATCAATGCAAACGGAAATATAAAGATTTCTAACAACTGGTCGCTCTCGTTCAACTCGGGCTATGATTTTCAGGCAAAAGAGATTACGCAGACTTCTTGTACAATCTCCCGTGACTTGCACTGTTTCAACCTGTCCGCCAGTCTTTCTCCTTTCGGACGCTGGAAATATTACAATGTTACCATCCGTGCGAATGCAAGCATCCTGCAAGACTTGAAGTATGAGCAGAGAAGCCAAACGCAAAGTAACATTCAGTGGTACTAGGATAAGTTGAGAGTGGAGAGTTGAGAGTGGAAATTCGGACGTGTAATTGTTTTGCTACAATATAGAAAAGAAAAATGGCTGCGCTATCATTCGACGAATAGTGCAGCCATTTTTTTTACTCTTTACTCTTTATTCTTTATTCTTAACTCTCAACTCTCCATTCTCAACTTCTCCAACTACCATGCGATTTCTGTTTTTCCATGGGTTTTCAGGTAGTCGTTTGTACGGCTGAAATGTTTGTTTCCGAAGAAGCCGTTGTAAGCAGAAAGAGGAGAGGGATGGGCGGAAGTGAGTACCAAGTGTTTGTTGCGGTCGATAAACGCTCCTTTCTTTTGAGCGTATGATCCCCACAGGATAAATACCAGGTTTTCTTTTTCTTCTGCCAGGGCACGGATTGCAGCATCAGTAAATGTTTCCCAGCCACGGTTCTGGTGTGAACCAGCTTGGTGAGCACGTACGGTCAGCGTAGCGTTGAGCAACAATACTCCCTGTTCTGCCCAGCGAGTCAGATTTCCCGTAGCAGGGGCATCTGTGCCGATGTCGGCTTTGATTTCTTTGAATATATTCACTAATGAAGGGGGAAAAGGCACTCCGTCGTTTACAGAGAAACAGAGACCATGCGCTTGTCCCGGTCCATGGTAAGGATCTTGTCCTATAATTACAACTTTCACTTTGTCGAAAGGACAAAGGTTGAAAGCATTGAAGATCAGTTTTCCCGGAGGGAAGATCTGATACTGGCTATATTCGCTTTTGACGAAATCGGTCAGTGTGCGAAAGTAGTCTTTTTCGAATTCGGGTTCTAAATGTGCTTTCCAGCTTTCTTCAATTTGTACATTCATAGTTTGTTATATAAGGTGTATTTCAAGTTCTTCACATTCCTTGCGCATATCTTCGGGCCAGATGCTGGCTTGTATTTCTCCGATGTGAGCTTTGCGAAGGTAGAACATACACAAGCGGGATTGTCCGATACCTCCTCCGATAGACAGGGGAAGGGTGTCATTCATCAATCGCTTGTGGAAATAAAGTTCCAGTCTTTTTTCTTCTTTTTCTTCTTTCAACTGACGTTGCAAGGCTTCTTTGTCAACACGGATTCCCATAGATGATAATTCGATGGAGCGTTGCAGTACATTGTCCCACAGAAGGAGGTCGCCGTTTAGTCCGGGCAAGTCGTTCAATCCTTTGGTTGTGTAGTCGTCATAGTCCGGTGCGCGTCCGTCGTGCTTCTTGCCGTCGCTAAGTTTGCAGCCTATGCCTATGATAAACACAGCTCCGTATTTCTGGCAAATGGCATGTTCGCGACATTTGGGTTCCAGATCCGGATAAAGTTGGCGCAATTCTTCTGAATGGATGAAATGTAGCTTTTGTGGCAGGCACGGCTTGATTTGTGGATACATTTCGTATACCATATATTCTGTACGGATCATAGCCGCATAAATACGGTTGACGATCTCTTTCAGGAAGTTTACGTTCCGGTCTTCATTGGTGATGACACGTTCCCAGTCCCACTGGTCTACGTAGAGAGAATGCAGGTTGCCCAGTTCTTCGTCTGAACGGATTGCGTTCATATCCGTATAAATACCATATCCGGGTTCGATATGATAGTCAGCTAAGGTCAACCTTTTCCATTTAGCCAATGAATGAACCACTTCGGCTTGTGCATCGCCCAGATCTTTAATAGGGAAAGAAACGGGTCGTTCTATTCCGTTCAAATCGTCATTGATACCCATTCCTTTCAATACGAAAAGGGGGGCAGTTACACGTCTAAGGCGTAGCTCGGATGACAAGTTTAATTGGAAGAACTCTTTTATTTGCTTGATTCCCAGCTCGGTCTGTTTGAGGTCGAGTAGCGGATTATAGTTCTTAGGTTTTATCAAGTAACTCATAGGTTTGTTAAATGTTAATTGTCGGCAAAGATAGGAATAAAATTGATATATGTAATGGATATTCTCTAAAAGATTGTCAATTTGATAAAGTAAATGCTCTAAAGCATTTCAAAATAACAGTCTTCTAATATAGGGAAGTACCTTAAGAACTATAAAAAAAGGAGAATCATTAGGAAGATGAGAAGATTTTTTATACTTTTGTCCTCGCATTTAGAAAGAATGGCCCCGTAGCTTAGTGAATAGAGCGTCAGATTCCGGTTCTGAAGGTCGTGCGTTTGAATCGCACCGGGGTCACAGAAAAATCCCTTGATAATCAGTTGATTATTGAGGGATTTCTGTTTTCTTATACCTTGGATAACTAAAACTAAATGCAGGATTTAGCCCTTGTAATTGATTTTTGTTGGTCTATTGTTGTTCCCAAGAAACCAATGTTATATGTTGACTATCAAAGTGAAATCTTTCTTTTATCTCGTAAGAGGTTCTATTATTAGTCTTTCTTTGTATAAGAATTACAAACTAATCGTCTATTTGGGTCATCTGGAAAATCCGGATTAGTTATTTGATTATAAAATTCCCAGTCTCTTTCAAGTCTTTGGGCTACATCTATGTTGGCTGTATAGCAGATGTATTTTTTATTTGCTACATCCAGAATGCCATAGGTAAGAATATCCTTTTCCTTTCCCTCCTTATTTATATATGTACTCTTGACCAATAATATCTTATATTTTCCGTCTTCCCGAGTACAGTATTCTTTATTGTTCTCAAGAGTATATGTGCCGGAGACATCTGTAAAATCATTGGAGGCCATTTCTACGATAATCTGTTTGGGCTCTCCTGTTTCCGGAGTGTCTGTCGAGTCATTGTTGCATGCGGATAGCAAGATGGCGGATAAGAATAATAGTTTAAGTAATTTCATCTTTATATTTTATTTGTTTTTGATCCTTTTTTTAGTCTAGTATATTATTTATAGTGCAAATGTACAGTTTTTGTGTGATATAAAAGCGGTAATGAGTAAAATAAATGTGTTTCATATTCTTGATATTTACATTCATAATCCTTAGATAGTCAGTCATGTATTTTGCTTTGCATTTTCTCAAACCTAGTTAGTTATTATTGTATGTAGTTGCATAATTTAGCCTAAATAGAATGAAAAAGTTGATTTAAATAAAAGGATTCTCGTGAGAAATGCTAACTTTGTAGATATGAAAAAGTAAGGAATGATATTCTGTAGTAGTATGTTCATAGCTTTCCAGATGTAGACATTTGACGATAAATTATATTAATCCCAATAAATATAAATAAGAATGGAAGAAGCTAGAAAAAAGAAATGGGGTAGTGTTGCGCTGATTATCGGAGCTATTGCTTTTATCATTATTATGATTTACTTTACAGTTATTTCAAGTCTCAACATGTAAAACAGATCATTATGGCGTTGAAAAATTAAAGCTTGGACATTTCGTTTGAATCTGTCCAAGCTTGTTTTTTATGGTTCCGGATGATTGACCGGCAATATGGTAACGCTTTCTCTTTAGCTTCTTGAAACCTGAAGTCCCTTATCAGAAAGAGTCATTTCTACAAAACGAGCACGAGGATTGGGGGCTTGTTCCGTCAGTATCCGTCGGATTTGTCCGGCTGCTTGCGGGTCTTTGGCTACCATATATAAATAGCCTCCGCCACCTGCACCGGGGAGTTTGTATCCCAGGGTGTAATCCTTGATTTTTTCGATAATGGCTGCTACTGCCGGTGGATTGGTTCCGCAGTCTAATGCCTGGTTCTGTATCCAGGTTTTGCCGACCAAACGACCGAAACTCTCGAAATTACTTCGTAAAATGGCTTCACTCATATCCATTGCATGAGCTTTCATTTCGGCCAGCAAGCTTAGATGCGGACCGGAATTGAGGAACATGGAACTGACGATCTCTGCCAAAATACTTTTAGCAGTACGAGTAATTCCCGTATAATATAACAGATGACAGTCGCGGTAATCAGGATGAACAAAGAACTGATCGGGTAACCAGCGTACTAATGGATTCTGTTCGAAACCAGCTTCGGATTGAAGCAACTTAATACCGGAAAAGACACCGCCATATTGATCTTGCCAACCTCCTCCAGTGGTCAGGAGCTGTTCTAATACTAATGTGTAACTACATATATCATTTTTATCCCAAGCCAATCCGCAGAAATCATTGATTGCTCCGAGCACGGTAGATGCCAGTATGGAACTGGTTCCCAAGCCAGAGCCCGCAGGAATAGCAGCCAGCAGAGTAATTTCGATTCCTGAACCGAAATCTTCCAGCTGTTTAGCTAAAGAAGGATAAGATTCCGTAGAGAATGCCGGTGCAAAGCCCGCCAATGTAAGGGCGGCTTTCGGAATAGAGAATGGAGAACCTACCTTTTTATAATCTTGCAGTTCCTCGTAATTCCTTATCACTTCCATTGCACCCATGTCGATAGAGCGAAGAGTGATGTGATATTCCTTGCATGGTTTCACATATACTTGTAGCGGTGGTTGACCGTTTAGTTCGATAGCAAGATTTACAACACTTCCCCCTGAATAAAGAGAGTAGGGAGGTGTGTCCGTCCACCCTCCGGCCACATCAATACGCACAGGACTGCGTCCCCATACGATTTGATCGGAATAAACGTTGAGTATGGGATGGCTCTTTCGTTCGCTCATTACCCCCAATAAACCGTCGCGAAGCAGTTGAAAGGCTGCCTGTTCCTCTTTGGCACAATCCTTGTCTTCATGTAGTTTCATGATACGTGCACGAAGCATCCGGTTGTGTATCCGTAACATGGGGGCAGCATCTTCTTTCAAGACGTCAGGCATGCCCAGATTGAAACGTACAAATTCATTTGCGGCATCCAGCAAATCGAGTTGATAGAATACGCTCTTCTCATAATTGGCCGCCAATCCTTTCCAGTTCTCCTTGCGGAAAGCATTGCGCTGTTCGTAAAGACGCTTGAGGTTGGCGTTTGCGGATATTTCGTCTGCAGAAACTTTTTCTGCTTTCAACCAAAGTTTTTTCCCTTCTTCCAGTTGTGGCTCCGAGGTCATCCAGCGTACTAATATGCCTAAATCTTCCACAGAAGCCACTTTGGGGAAGATGGATGCCGATTGTAAATCATCTGTACGCCCTTTTATATCCTCCCAGGTAATTCCTCTATCTTCCATCCAACGGGTAAAAGGAACATTAAGGTAAGTAGTCGTTATTTTGTCCAACGCTCCTTTGAATACATCATCCAATCCATACGGACGCGCAACAAACTCATTCTCACCGATAGGAATAATGTCGATGCAAACCCCATCCGGCAAATTGATGCTCCACTGGTTTTCAGGAACTCCTGTAATAATCTGGCGGGAACCTAATTTCCATTCTTTTCCCACATGGCTATTCTCAATCCATAAATTGGCGTTGTCGGCAGAAAGAGAAACTTGTGTGATGGAATTCTGTATAAAGATAGCCGGATTTGGCTTTACTTTCCGGTGCATGATTCTTCTTTGGTCCCGTACCTTGTCCTGTATGGCTAAAGTAGAAGAAATCAGTTCGTGACTTGTGCCGTAATGGTAGAATTCTCCACCTGGCAACGGCAATATAGCTACGGATAACTGATTGATTTCTTCATCTTTCGTTTTAGGATGCTCTCCCAAAGCCAAACCATAGTCCGAGTATAAGTCATAATAAGTAATATCCTTCGTACCTTCTTTCAATGACCGTTTCATCAATACTTCTATGGCGCGGTCACTCAAAATCCAGATGCCGATATCCATCAGGAAAAGATGAGTTTTCGACAATCCTTCCAACTCTTCCAAAGAAGGTTTCTGCAACATGAAATCGAGCACCTCCGGTTTTTTCCGGTCGGAAACAAACACGCCATGATGAGTTGCCAATGAAGGATTCACCCACAGCCCGTAGCATACTACATCTGCGTTCGGAATATCCTGAAGCGGTTTTTCCGAACGGATATATACGTCTCCGCTAGCAATCAGCGTATTCAGACCGGCCGGAGCCTGATTCATAATCCTTTCATAGAGCGGGAGCTGCAATGATAACAGATTCTGTCCCAGCTTTTGTCCTCTTTCCCAACTGAAGATCGGGATAGGAGTTAATATTTTGCCGGAAGGGCCGTAGCTGGGTAGCCGACGGCTTTGTCCGCCTGCATGGAGCAATATTTTTTTTTCGTGTCCTATCCAGTTGCTGAAAGACTCTTGTGGAGCGAATGCCTGATGGCAAGCTTGCAATAACCATGTGGTTCCGCCGCCGGAGCCTAGTTTGCTCCCTATGGGGTCTGATGTACAAAACCAATCGGTATGGTTAACTTCTTCCAGTTCGTGGAAGCAATGGATCAAATTGGGTGGTAAAGATAATAACTTTTGCATAGTAGAATCTGCGTTGGCTTAGATAGAATCTAAGCGAATTAAACTCCCGTAAAAATACTATTTATATTCCTGCTTTTCAATATTTTTCTTCTGTTTTGAAGAATAAATTTTCTTTTCAGCTTTTAGATGTCATTTTCAGTCATCATGTCCCAGGTGTCATTAAGTGCCTGCATGGATGGAAATAATAAATCAGCCCCGGCATCCAGCAACACTTGCCCGTTCAAAGGACCCGTATTGACTGCTATGGTGAAAATACCCGCGTTGTGTCCGGCTTCCACTCCTAACGGAGCGTTTTCTACTACAACCGCTTCATCCGCTTTGATCCCTCCTTTTTTCAAAGCCATCAAATATGGCTCGGGATTGGGTTTGCCATATTTCACATCGAACGCTGTAACCATCAGTTCTTTGTGAAACATTCCCGGATAGTTGTGTTCCAGCCGTTCGAGCAGAGATAACTGACCGGAGCCGGTGACCACCATCGGAATCAGCCCGTCCTTCTTCACTTTTTGCAGTAACTCCCATGCACCGGGCATAGGCTTTGCTTCGGGATATGAATTGAACAAAACACTTTTCTCCTGATAGATACTTTCTATCTCCTCCTGTGTGGCTTCTCTACCCAATTCACGTTGAAAAACAATATTGATTGTAGAGGCTCCTGTCCGTCCTTCATGCATATATGCTTCTTCGCGACTAAGAGTGAGCCCATGAGATTTCATTACTTTATGCCAGGCTTCCGAATGATAAGGCATAGAGTCAAAGAGTACGCCGTCCATGTCAAACAGGACGGCTTTCAGTTTCTTTTTCATACTTTGTACGTTGCGGAATCTTTTTAAGATGATATTTTATTTTTTTATGAGCATTTTCTTCAGATCAGACATGGGAATAACTACATCGTATTGTTTCCCGGAATCCTTGCCGATATATCTGTAGGTAATATTTTTATTGTTCTCCACGCAGGTTTTTATGAATATCTGGGTGGCAGGATCGGTCTGACTTGCTAGCGTTGACACAATACCCTCTTTCACTTCAGCTGCGTTTTCTTCAATCTGGCTGATAGGACACAACTCTTCGTCCACACTGCATATATAAACAACCGATTCACCTATGATTTCGATTTTTTCGACAACGACTTCTTCACTGGCCTGCATTGGAAATTGCAGATTCGCCATTTTCAGTTGCGCTTCAAGCTTTGTCTGTCCGCTTTGTGCCGGGTCGGCATTTGTATTGATAACCTCTTTCAATTCTTCGGCAGTAAGTTCGCAAACCGCTTGTTCGCCCGACTTATTCCCTACAAATATCATGTGTAATCCGGAATTACACTTAGCCATCAACTTCAGCATTTCCTTTACATCAGCAGCCGGATTCTGAAACATCATTTTGATAGATGATTTCATGCTTTCCGGATTATCTTTCAAAATCTTAATATTGGTAATTTCCTCGTTCATGTTGAGAGTGTACACTACGTTATCCCCGTCGTAGATGATACTGGTAATATTGCCGACTTCTCCCATGTCCAGCGGACACTGTTTGTTGGCTATCCCGATTACAGTTTTGAGTTTGGCTTCCTGACAACCGGTCATGACTATCATTAGCAATGATACGCTACATAGTAGCATGAGTCCACTGGACTTCTTTAATAAATTTCCTGCCATTCTATTTGTTTTTTAAGTTTGATTCGCTTCATCTACAACTGTATACGAGGCAAAGATAACGATAAAAAATGAGAGATAAGTTAGAAAGGGAAGATAGTTGCAAATGACGCTCCCAAGCGATTAACTACATAATTATTTGCTGTTTAGAAGAATATGTGTATTTTTGTAACGTTATAAACTCGACGATAGCATGAAAAAGAGAGTATTATTGTTGCTACCATTGTTTTTAGGCGCCTGCTCTGATAGTGGGGAAAGTCCTGTTATCAAGATAGAAAAGCTTTATGCGAAGATCGAATCGGACGGTGAAAATACCAGTTCCGATGAAAAAGACTATGCGAATCAGAGGGAGGAACTGCCCGCCTTGAAAGTGGGAGATGAAGTGAAAGCCTTTCT
Source organism: Bacteroides xylanisolvens (assembly GCF_018289135.1). NCBI lineage: Bacteria > Pseudomonadati > Bacteroidota > Bacteroidia > Bacteroidales > Bacteroidaceae > Bacteroides > Bacteroides xylanisolvens. The sequence continues at coordinate 3,315,027 of NZ_CP072216.1, read as the reverse complement.
GCTTTTGGATGGAAATGGGGCAGAACTGAAAACCTTTAAACTTCAGAATGACGATGAAGTGGATACCAAACTCTTTTATGAGCAAACAGAAGTATCTACAGAGGGAAATCTGACAGATGTGGAAAAAGGACAGCTTCGTTTTAAGGATGGGGTGTCAAAAGCCAAAATTATGGTGATTGCGACCATTAAACAGGTAGATAAGAACGGTGATGTGAAATTAGAGTTCTATCTTTCTTCCAAAGCCGAATGTGAAGGAGCACAGGAAGAAATCGGTTTGAAGACGAAAGTGGAAGATGAGAAGTAGAAGTGGTGAGCAGTAAACGGTACAACGGGCAATAAGCGGTACAATCGGAAACTGCAATCAATTGAATATAATAATGAACGGTGAACAAATCCATGCATATAGCATAGTTGTTCACCGTTCATTGTTTATAGTTTACCGTTTATAAAACGTTCTTGATTTATAGTTTTGCACGGATTGCTTTGGATTCTTCTTCATAACCCGGTTTGTCCAGCAAGGCAAACATATTCTTTTTGTATGCTTCCACACCCGGTTGGTTGAATGGGTTCACGCCCAGCAAATAACCGCTGATACCACAAGCCTTTTCGAAGAAATAGAGCAGACCACCAATGTTGTATTCGCTCAATTCCGGAAGTACGATGCGCATATTAGGTACGCCACCGTCTACGTGAGCCAGCTGCGTTCCCAGTTCGGCCATCTTGTTCACTTCGTCCACACGCTTGCCGGCTAAGAAGTTCAAGCCGTCCAGATTTGCTTCGTCAGAAGGAACTTCCAGTTTGTGGTTAACTTTCTCTACTGAAATCACAGTTTCGAAGATAGAACGTTCGCCTTCCTGAATCCATTGACCCATAGAATGAAGGTCTGTAGAGAAATCTACCGATGCAGGGAAGATACCCTTATTGTCTTTTCCTTCCGATTCTCCGTAAAGCTGTTTCCACCATTCGCTTACATAGTGCAGTTTCGGGCAGAAGTTAACGAGGATTTCGATCTTCTTGCCATTCCTGTACAACTCATTGCGGGTAGCAGCATAAATAGCAGCCGGGTTTTCAGTAAATGCAACGTCCGATCCGCATACTTTTTCCATATCGGCAGCACCGGCAACCAGTTTGTCGATATCAAATCCGGCTACTGCGATAGGCAGCAAACCAACCGGAGTCAGTACAGAGAAACGTCCGCCTACGTTGTCAGGGATGATAAATGTTTTATATCCTTCTTTGTCAGCTGTAACACGGGCAGCACCTTTTTTAGCGTCCGTCACAGCAACGATTACTTTCTTTGCAGTTTCTTTACCGCGCTGATCTTCACATTGCTTTTTCAGCAAACGGAAAGCAAGAGCAGTTTCGGTAGTAGTTCCTGATTTAGAAATATTGATGACACCGAATTTCTTATCTTTCAGATATTCAGTCAGTTCGTACAGATAATCTTCGCTGATATTGTGTCCTGCATAGATCATGACAGGAGCCGTTTTCTTTTCCTGCAGCCAAGTGAAGCTGTTAGACAAAGCTTCGATTACGGCACGGGCACCCAGATAGCTGCCACCGATACCGGCAACGATTACTACTTCACAGTTATCTCTTAATACTTTTGCTGTAGCGTTCAGGTCGGCTAAGTGTTCTTTAGTGATAGAAGAAGGCAAATGCAACCATCCTAAAAAGTCATTACCTTTGCCTGTACCTTTTTCAAGCATTTCCTGTGCGGCTTTTACTTCAGCTTCGTAAGCAAAAACCTTTTCTTTGGAGATAAATCCAAATGTCTTTTCAATGTTTAAACTAATCATATCGTTCTTGTTTAAAGATTATCTAAAAGAGTCAGTCAGCAATTTAATCTCGATCATTGGTGAGATACGTTCGTATAGGATGTTATACACAGCGTCCAGTATCGGCATATTGACATGATGATGCTTATTGATTTCTTTGATACATTTCGTACCATAGTAACCCTCTGCAATCATTTCCATTTCAATTTGCGCACTCTTCACGGAATACCCTTTACCTATCATCGTTCCGAAAGTACGGTTACGACTAAAGTTGGAGTAGCCGGTCACCAATAAATCCCCCAGATAAACAGATTCATCCACGTTTCTGTTCAACGGATGCACCGTGTTCAGGAAACGATTCATTTCCTGAATGGCGTTAGAAATCAATACAGCCTGGAAGTTGTCGCCATATTTCAGTCCGCTACAGATACCGGCAGCAATGGCATACACGTTTTTGAGCACCGAACTGTATTCGATACCCGCCACGTCATCACTGACAGATGTTTTGATAAAACTGCTTCCCAGACGGCGTGCGAAGATACGTGCCTTGTCTTTATCAGGGCAGGCGATAGTCAGGTAGGAGAGTCGCTCCAAAGCTACTTCTTCTGCGTGGCAGGGACCTGCAAGGACTGCTATGTTTTCTGGTGGCACACCATATTCTTTTGTGAAGTATTCCGATACAATAACGTTGTCATCGGGTACGATTCCTTTGATAGCGGTGATGATAAACTTATCTTTTATCTTGGTTTTCAACTTTTTCAGATGCGCCTTCAGATAAGGAGAGGGAGTGACGAAGATCAGTGTATCCGATTCTTTCACAACATCGTTGATGTTGGAACTGAAAGTGATGCGTCTCGTATCAAATTTCACTCCTGTCAGATAAGCCGGATTGTGCCCTAATCGTTTAAAATCGGCAATGCGGTCGTCTCGCCGCATGTACCAATTGATAGAGTCCTCTTGGGCCAGACACATCTTTGCGATGGCTGTAGCCCAACTTCCTCCGCCCATTATCGCTATCTTGCCGGGTAATTTCATTTGTATGGATTTGGATGAAGAACTTATTAAATTTTCTGTATCCACTCAGTTACGTCGTTTACCGACGGATTGGTCAGTTCTAATTTATATTTCTTGTTAATGCCGCAGATGTCCTGGTGCAGCTTCTGCGGATTGACATCTTTCATGTCGGCAACTGTGTTGTAACCGGCTTTTTGAATCACCGGAACCCAGTCTTCTGCGATTCCCAATTCCATGTATTTGGCAGCAGCGTCTTTTTTCACTACTTTTTCCGGGCGCATTTGCGGGAAGAACAATACTTCCTGAATGGTAGTCTGTCCAGTCATTAACATCACCAGACGGTCGATACCGATACCGATACCCGATGTAGGAGGCATACCGTATTGTAAAGCGCGCAGGAAGTCCTGATCGATAATCATCGCTTCGTCGTCTCCCTTGTCGGCCAAACGCATTTGTTCTTTGAAACGTTCTTCCTGATCCAGCGGATCGTTCAATTCCGAGTAGGCATTAGCCAGCTCTTTACCGTTCACCATCAGTTCGAAACGTTCGGTCAGTCCCGGTTTAGAGCGGTGCATCTTGGTCAGCGGAGACATTTCAACCGGATAATCGGTGATGAAAGTCGGCTGGATATATGTACCTTCGCAGAATTCTCCGAAGATTTCATCAATCAGCTTGCCTTTACCCATCGTCTCGTCGATTTCTTCCATCTTCAGTTCCTTGCAGACTTGGCGGATTTCCTCTTCGCTCTTGCCGTTCAGGTCATATCCTGTCTTCTCTTTGATAGCGTCCAGGATAGGCAGACGGCGGTAAGGAGCTTTGAAGTTGATGGTTTTTCCGTCAACCACTGTTTCTGTGCTACCGTTTACTGCGATACAAATACGTTCCAACAACTTTTCGGTGAAATTCATCATCCAGTTGTAATCCTTATATTGTACGTAGAGTTCCATACAAGTGAACTCCGGGTTATGGGTTTTGTCCATACCCTCGTTACGGAAGTTCTTACCTATTTCATATACACCTTCAAAACCACCTACGATCAGTCGCTTCAGATAAAGTTCTGTTGCGATACGCAGGTAAAGATCCATGTCCAGTGAGTTATGGTGAGTGATGAACGGGCGTGCGCTTGCTCCACCGGCAATAGATTGCAGGATGGGAGTTTCCACTTCCGTGTAACCGGCTTCGTCCAAAGCATTGCGCAATGTTTTCACAACAGTGGCACGTTTCAGGAATGTTTCTTTGATACCGTCGTTCACTACCAGGTCCACATAGCGTTGGCGATAACGGAGTTCGGGATCTTCAAAAGAGTCATAAGCTACCCCGTCTTTGTATTTAACGATAGGCAACGGTTTGATAGACTTTGCAAGTACAGTCAGTTTCTTAGCATGGATACTGATTTCACCCATTTGTGTGCGGAACACGAAACCTTCGATACCGATAAAGTCACCTAAGTCGAGCAGGCGTTTGAATACAGAGTTGTACAGTTCCTTGTCTTCTCCCGGGCAGATATCATCGCGGGTGATGTACACCTGGATGCGACCTTTAGAGTCTTGCAATTCAACGAAAGATGCTTTACCCATCACGCGGCGGCTCATGATACGGCCGGCTACGGAAACTTGGCGTGGCTCCTCGTCGTCTTTAAATTCAGCTTTAATATCTGTAGAGAAAGCATTGGTTACATACTCTGCTGCAGGGTATGGATCAATACCCATCGCACGAAGCTCATTCAGGCTGTTGCGTCGAATGATTTCCTGTTCACTTAGTTCTAATATATTCATTTCGTTACGTATTAACTCAATTTTGGAGGCAAAAATACGAAACTTTTCTCATATATCCTGTAATCCACCTCTTTTTTGTATCTTTGCCGTCTCAAACTAATAGGTATGACAGGACAAAAGACACCCACTGCGTTGGGTACGGAAAAGATTGGGAAGCTTTTAATGCAGTATGCCATTCCGGCAATTATCGCCATGACGGCGTCTTCTCTTTACAATATGGTAGATAGTATTTTTATCGGTCACGGGGTAGGTGCGATGGCTATTTCCGGGTTGGCATTAACTTTCCCGCTAATGAATCTTGCCGCGGCTTTCGGCTCGTTGGTCGGTGTCGGTGCGGCTACATTGATTTCGGTGAAGCTAGGACAGAAAGATTATGATACCGCACAGCAGGTTTTGGGAAATGTGTTTGTATTAAACCTTATTATAGGTATCTCTTTTACGGTAATCGTTCTTCCTTTTCTCGATCCGATACTTTACTTTTTCGGAGGAAGCGATGAAACGGTGAAGTATGCCCGTGAATTTATGCAGGTTATCTTGCTCGGAAATGTGGTAACTCATTTATATTTGGGGCTGAATGCAGTGCTTCGTGTCTCGGGACATCCGCAGAAAGCGATGGTGGCAACCATCACGACCGTGTTAATCAATGTATTACTTGCACCTTTGTTTATTTTTATATTCGACTGGGGAATTCGCGGGGCGGCCACAGCTACGGTTTGTGCGCAGTTGATCGCCTTGGTCTGGCAGCTTCATCTGTTCTGTCGCAAAGACGAACTGATACGATTGAAAAAAGGTATTTTCCGTTTGAAACGGAAGATCGTGTTGGATTCATTGGCTATCGGTATGTCTCCCTTCCTGATGAATATGGCGTCTTGCTTTATTGTGATTCTGATTAATCAGGGATTAAAAGAGCATGGAGGTGATTTGGCGATCGGTGCATTCGGTATTGTTAATCGTATTGTTTTTGTCTTTATTATGATTGTATTGGGACTGAACCAGGGGATGCAGCCCATTGCGGGATATAATTTTGGTGCGAAGCTCTATCCTCGTGTGACGGAAGTACTGAAAGTAACCATTTATTGTGCAACTGTAGTGACAACGATTGGTTTCCTGATAGGTATGTTTATTCCGGAAATCGTATCTTCCATTTTTACTTCGGACGCAGAATTAATCAGTATTGCGTCTAAGGGATTTCGTGTAGTGGTGTTCTTCTATCCGATTGTAGGTTTTCAGATGGTAGCTTCCAACTTCTTCCAGAGTATCGGAATGGCAAGTAAAGCCATTTTCTTGTCGCTGACCCGACAGATGTTATTCTTAGTGCCCTGTTTATTGATTCTACCTCATTATTATGGACAAATGGGTGTTTGGGCCAGTATGCCTGTGGCAGATTTGGCGGCTAGTCTTATATCCGGAGGTATGTTGTGGTGGCAGTTCCGGCAGTTTAAGAAAGTTACTGTTTGATAAGTTTGTTCCGATATTCTTTAGGAGATATGCCGACATACTGCTTGAAATATTTCCCGAAGAATGATTGTGTGGGGAAGTTGAGCTTGGTCGCTATTTCCTTAATACTTAAATCGGTATTATCGAGCAGATATTTGGCTTCTGTAATGACATTCTGTATAATCCACTGCAAAGCACTACTCCCTGATTTCTCCTTGATGACAGAAGAAAAATATCGGGCGGACAGACATTGCTTGTTTGCATAGAAAGTAACATCCCGTTCCTGATGATAATATCGATAGAGGGTAATCATGAAATTTTGGAAAATCTTATCCTTTTTATCCTGTGGTAGTGGTGTTTGCGGTTCGTTGTTGAAATAGATGTTTAATAACTCATAGCATATCACTTGTCCCCAGGATTTGATTAATTCAGAAATTAAATGTTGTTTCTGTCGGGAACTGTTACAGATATTCTCCCTGTTAATTCGTTTTTCTACAGATTTGAGCAAGTTCTCTACAAATGTATATTGCTCTTCGGAAAGCGACAGACAGGGATTTTCCCGCAAATAAAGCAAGTTTTCCGAGTTGGCTACTTTGTTTACTATCGGTATGACATAATCCAGATCGACCTCTATCATGATTCCTTCCAGGTCTGCGCTTCTTTGGCGTATCTGTAGAAGGTTGGCTGCAGTATATATGAAAAGATTCCTTTTGTTAATCTGATATGGTCTACCTCCCAGCAGGATTTCCGCCTGTCCTTTCTGGCAGAGGAAAAGTCCGCATTGGTTGAATTCGGAAATAATGCATCCTTCTTTCATGGAAGTATCTTCCGGAGATATTATAACATACTTGAATGGCATCAGTGGTTCCATATTCCTTTTCGTTGAAATGAATTTCCTTACAAAGTAACAAACAAATAAATACAAATAGCAAACTATTTCGGCTTTTTATCTTAGCTAACGTACAAATAGAACAATGTTTCGTCTAAATCAACCTTTCTCCTCATGTTTGCTTGGGATACTTTTGTGACAACTAACTAATAAGTGAAAATATGAGACGATTAGACTTCTTATTAACAGGATTTTTAGCAGTTCTATTGACTTCGTGTGGGCAACGTGTACAAAACACAGACAGTAAGCCGGCAGTGAAGATTGATACCGTACTTTCTGCCGACAGACAAATAGCTTTGCAGTTTCCGGGACGGGTGAAAGCGGCACAGGACATAAGTCTGTCTTTCCGGGTGAGTGGTACTATTCAGTATATGCATGTAAATGACGGTGCCTATGTGCGTAAAGGGCAATTACTGGCAGAATTAGATCCGACAGACTATCAGATTCAGCTGGATGCGGCAGAAGCAGAATATCAAAGTGTGAAAGCGGAGGCGGAACGGGTGATGGCACTTTATAAGGAAAATGTGACAACACCGGATGCTAACGATAAGGCCGTGTACGGATTGAGACAGATTACCGCCAAATATAACCATGCTAAAGACCAGTTGGCATACACCCGTTTGTATGCTCCTTTTAGCGGATATGTGCAGAAACGTCTTTTTGATTCCCATGAGACGGTAGCTGCCGGTATGCCCGTCGTTTCCATCATCAGTGAGGGAAGCCCGGAGGTAGAGATTAATCTTCCGGCAGTGGAATATATTCGTCGACAGCAGTTTACCCGCTATTATTGTACATTCGATATTTATCCTCATCAAAGATATGCTTTGGAACTGATTAGTGTCACCCCTAAGGCAAATGCCAATCAGTTGTACACCATGCGGCTTCAACTGAAGAAAGAAGATAAACAGGCAGTTCCATCGCCCGGCATGAATACAATGGTAACTATCGAATGTAGTGAAGGAGATGTGCGTAACCTGTCGGTTCCCGGTGGAGCGATTCTTCGTGAGAACGGGCGTACGAGTATCTTTCTTTATGATGCTTCCAGTCACGCTATCCGCCGTTGTGATGTGACAGTAACCCGTCTGCTTAGTGATGGCAGATGTCTGATTACTTCAGGAGAAGTGAATCCCGGTGACTTGGTTGTCGCTTCGGGGGTACATCATGTAAAAGAGGGAGAACAGGTGGAACCGCTTCTTCCGGCTACTGAAACCAATGTGGGAGGACTGCTATGATTGATATTAGTAAATGGGCATTTGAGAACAAGAAGTTGATCTACTTCCTGATTGCCGTACTGATTGTAGGAGGAGCTTATTCCAGTTATGAAATGAGTAAACTGGAGGATCCTGAAATAACGGTAAAGCTCGCTATGGTAGTCACTACCTATCCCGGTGCGTCTGCACATCAGGTAGAGTTGGAAGTGACGGATGTGCTGGAGAAAAATATCCGCTCCATGGGGAATATAGATAATGTGGAAAGTTATTCCTACAATGATCTCTCTTTGATTCAGGTAGAACTGAAAACGACTGTCAAAGAGACGGATGTAGAGCAATGCTGGGACCTGCTGCGTCGTAAAGTGGCGAACGCACAGGCAGAACTTCCTGAAGGTGCCAGCCCTTCTATTGTAAAAGATGATTTTGGAAATGTCTACGGAATGTTTTTCGCTTTGACGGGTGACGGACTTTCCGACAGGGAACTATCTGATTATTCAGAACTGGTGAAACGTGAAGTCAGCGAACTGGATGGGGTGGAGCGCGTTGACTTATACGGTAAACGTCCCGAATGTATTAACATCTCTCTCCTGCAAGACCGGATGGCCAACTTGGGTGTGAAACCCGCCGAAGTGCTAGCCACATTGAACGGACAGAACCAAACTACTTATACTGGTTATTATGATAATGGCGATAATCGTATCCGGGTGACAGTCAGTGATAAGTTTAAGACGGTGGAGGACATCGGTCGTATGCTGATTCAGGGACATGATGCCGATCAGTTGCGGTTGAGTGACATTGCCCGTATTGAGAAAGATTATGAAGACCCTACCCGCAACGAATTGTTTTATGACCGCCAGCGTGCGATAGGAATCATGGTGGCTGCTTCTCCGGATGCCGACATTATTAAAGTGGGGCATCGAGTGGAAAAGAAACTGGAGCAACTAAAGGCTGAACGCCTTCCGGCAGGAGTAGAGTGTCATAAGGTTTTCTATCAGCCGGAACGCGTAGGCACTTCGTTGGGGACGTTCATTCTTAATCTGATAGAATCCGTGATTATCGTAGTCGTTATCCTGATGATCGCTATGGGGTTCAAGAGCGGGGTGATTATCGGTATCAGCCTGGTAGTGACGGTATTCGGTTCCTTCCTGTTCCTTTATTTTATGGATGGTACGATGCAGCGTGTTTCATTGGCCTCGTTCGTGCTTGCGATGGGGATGCTGGTGGATAACGCAATTGTTATCATTGACGGTATTTTGGTAGATTTGAAAGCCGGGAAGAGCCGGATGGAAGCAATGACTGCTATCGGACGGCAGACAGCAATGCCTTTGCTGGGAGCTACTCTGATTGCCATCATTGCTTTTCTTCCTATCTTTATGTCGCCTGATACGGCAGGCGTCTATACGCGCGATTTGTTTATCGTACTCGCTGTTTCCCTGTTGCTTAGCTGGGTGCTGGCTTTAGTGCACGTTCCGTTGATGGCCGACCGGATTTTGCATCCGGAAATCTCTGCGACAACTGCTGCCGGAAAGCGTGTGTATGAAGGAAAGATTTATGCCGTGCTTCGTTCATTGTTGACATTCAGTCTGGCGCATCGTTGGAGCTTTGTGTTTACAATGATCGCTTTGGTATTACTTTCAGCTTTCAGTTACCGTTTCATGAAGCAGGGCTTTTTCCCGGATATGGTCTACGACCAGCTTTATATGGAATATAAATTGCCGGAAGGAACTAACTCCACTCGCGTGGCGCGTGACTTGGAGGAAATCGAAGCTTACTTGAAAAAGCGTCCGGAAGTCACACACGTCACTGCTTCTATTGGTGGTACTCCTGCCCGTTATAACTTGGTGCGTAACGTAGCCAATCCCTCCTTATCTTACGGTGAACTGATTATTGACTTCACCTCTCCGGATGATTTGGTGGATAACATGGCGGAAATTCAACAATATCTTTCGCAACATTATCCGGATGCTTACGTAAAGATGAACCGCTACAACCTGATGTTCAAAAAATACCCTATTGAAGCGCAGTTTACCGGTCCTGACCCTGCTGTTTTGCATCAGTTGGCGGATAGTGCCCGCAAGATTATGGAGAATTGTCCGGATGTTTACCTGATTACTACGGACTGGGAACCACAGATCCCGGTGCTGACTATTGAGTATGACCAGCCTACGGCACGTGCTATCGGATTGAGCCGGAACGATGTAAGCCTTTCTTTATTGACAGCTACCAGCGGCATCCCTATCGGGTCTTTCTATGAAGGTATTCACAAAGATAATATCTACTTGCGTTGCCTGGACGAACACGGAAATCCGATTGAGAACCTGGACAATACGCAGATATTCTCGTCTCTTCCTTCTCTGAACGGTTTGCTGACACAGGAAATGATGATGAAGCTGAAGACAGGAACACTATCGAAAGAAGAACTGGTGGAAACGTTGATGGGAACAACTCCGTTGAAACAAATTAGTAAGCGGATTGATGTGAAGTGGGAAGATCCGGTGGTTCCCCGTTATAACGGGCAGCGTAGCCAACGGGTGCAATGCTCCCCTGTTCCGGGGGTAGAAACGGAGAAGGCGCGGCAATCCATTGCCACGCAGATTGAGCAGATTCCGCTGCCTGACGGATATCGGCTTCAATGGCAAGGCGAGAGGAACGCCAGTACAAAGTCAATGCAATATCTGTTCAAGAACTTTCCGTTTGCTATCATTCTGATGATTTCTATTTTGATTATGCTGTTCAAAGATTACCGGAAACCGATTATCATCTTTTGTACTATTCCGCTGGTATTTGTCGGTGTGGTTGCCGTAATGCTGCTTACCGGGAAGACATTCAACTTTGTGGCTATCGTCGGTACATTGGGATTGATCGGCATGATTATTAAGAATGGTATTGTATTGATGGATGAGATCACTTTGCAGATTAATCAGGGAGTAGAACCTGTGACGGCATTGATAGACAGTTCGCAAAGTCGTCTCCGTCCCGTGATGATGGCTTCGCTGACTACGATTTTGGGAATGATTCCATTGTTGCCGGATGCCATGTTCGGTTCGTTGGCGGCTTCTATTATGGGTGGGTTGCTGTTCGGCACGTTGATAACGTTGCTTTTTATCCCGATTTTGTATGCATTATTCTTTCATATAAAAAAGACAGACAAATGAAAAAAGAAATTCTTGTAGCCATTAGTGTAGCGGGTGTATTGTTCGGCCTGTCGGTTTCTCTTGCCGCGCAAGAAAAACTAAGTCTGGCGCAATGCCGTGAAATGGCACTGAAATATAATAAGGATATGGCTGCCGCTAATAAGCAGACGGAAGCAGCCCGATTGATGTCTCTTAGTTATAAAGCCAATTTCTTCCCTAATTTTACAGTCAACGGAACGGGTATTTATAGCACAGCGGACGGAAGTCTCGGAGTTCCGGGAGGAAACCTTCCGGTTTTCTTGCCCAATCCTGCTACCGGAGAACTGGTATCGAGCGGTTTCGCTTATTTTCCCGGATTGAATCTGGATTATAAGGTCGGAACTGTTTACTCGGGCGGTATACAAGTGGAGCAACCTCTTTATATGGGAGGAAAAATCCGTGCCGCCTATAAAATGTCACTACTGGGAAAAGAAATGGCACACTTGAACGAAGCCTTAACTACTTCGGAAGTTATTCTGAATACAGATAAAGCATACGTGCAGTTAGTGAAAGCCAAGGAAATGAGAAAAGTGGCGGAAAAATATCATGCCTTACTAACGGAACTTTTCAAAAATGTGAAGAGTGCTCACCGACATGGCATGAAACCGCAAAATGATGTACTGAAAGTGCAGGTGAAGCTCAACGAGAGTGAACTTTCTTTGCGAAAGGCTGATAACGCCCTCCGTCTTGCGGGTATGAATCTCTGTCATTACATCGGACGCCCTTTGACAGCACAGATTGATATATCTGATGATTTTCCGGAAGTGGAGCAGGAATGGAAAGTGCAGGTTTCTGATATTACCGCCCGTCCCGAATATGGAATCTTGAACAAACAAATAGCCATTGCCGAGCAGGAGGTAAAGCTGAATCGTAGTGAACTGTTACCGCGTGTCGGCGTCAGAGGTAGTTATGATTACCTTCACGGATTAGAAGTTAATGATGAAACTTTGATGAAAAAGGGGGCTTTCTCCGTATTTCTGAATGTCTCTGTCCCTCTGTTTCATTTTGGCGAGCGTACCAATAAGGTAAAGTCTGCCAGAGTGAAATTGGAACAAGTTCGTCTTGAACAGGAAAATGCCAATGAAAAGATGTTGTTGGAGTTGATGCAAGCTGCCAATAATCTGGATGAGGCCCGGCTGGAAACGGAACTTTCCGAACGTTCGTTGGAACAGGCAGAGGAGAATATGAAAGTCAGTGGTAAGCAATATGAAGTGGGACTGGAAACTCTTTCGGATTATCTGGAAGCGCAAGTGCTCTGGCAACAGGCTTATCAGACGAAAGTGGATACTCATTTTCAATTGTATGTGAATTATGTGGCTTATTTAAAAGCGGCGGGACAACTGCAATGATAAAACCAGTATTCTGGACATCCTTATGGAATGTCCAGAATACTGGTGATGATTTGTACCTGCCGGGGAGTAAACGTTCGTGTACGCGGATGATAACCTGTGGCAGTCAATAACCGGAGCAGTTCTTTATTTATTTTAATCCATTTGGTGAATATGCGTATGGCGCAACGGGGTGTAATGTTCGGATTGTACATACAAGCCAATTCCTTTTTCTTATAAGTTTTAATGCGAAACGGAATTTCTTCCTCTTCTGATGGCAATTCTTTCATGTTGATATTTTAATGTTTTAAGATGTGGTAAAGATACAAAATAAAAAAGGCGTTGTCAAGTCTTTTACAGGAATACTTTGGGAAACAGTATCCGCCCGTAGGCGGGTACTGTTTTCCTGCTTTTAAAGGCTGATGATTAATCTTATGCTGCCGGGTCCGGTGCTTCTCCTTTGCCGTCATCCGGGTTGGGATTCGGGTTGGGGTCCGCTTGTTCCGGGCTGATGGAACCATCATCGGAAGCCACCGCTTTTTGAACACTGACTTTACTTAGCATCTCTTTGAATTTGTAGCCTGGAGTAAAAATGATTTTTACTCTGCGTATCGTATCGCTATCTACCTCTTTTTCAGTATCCTGACTTTCGCAATTCATACCAGGACGGAAGCATCCGAAATCTCCTAATTGAACAGAGATGCCTTTTCTAAGGTTGAGATTTAATGTATCGATCAAAGCATCGAGTACAAATTTTACCGCTCCACTGGGAACCATTCCTACTTTAGTGATTTCCTCGCACAAATCTCTGAAATCCACCGTATTGGTGATTACATTTTGTGCTACATACTTTTCAGCTTTAGTTTTATCAAAGCCGAATGTTCTTTTTTTAATGACGTATCTAAGTGCCATAATTTTTTGTTTTTTAAATTAGTTACTTTATTTATCAATTCTCTTTGTGATCACGATGCAAAGATACTATGGGCACTTTCCGGGGAGGTGCTTTAACGGTCCTAGATGTACGTACTTTGATTCACTTTTATTTATTTTGTTTGTATGATTCTGATTTATAGATCCTTATATATTCTGCTTTAATAGCCATTTCCAAATAGGGAATATTTCAATCAGTTTCACGATACTCAAATGTTCTTGATAATCATAAAATATGCCGAAAAACGATGAACGTTGTAAGAATAAACACTATATTTGTACATATTACATTAAGATAATAGAGGTATAGCTATGCTACATTCAAGCCAATCAGCCCCCGTTGTTGATGGCAAAGTCATGGAGTTTGTGATTTTTGCCATTGAGAGTGCCGCCCAGAAGTTGGGTATTCCGGCTCCTACTCTCTATAACCGTTTGGAAAAACTGAATCTTATCCGTCAATACCTGATAAGTGGATATGACATGCTTCACACCCAGAGTCGTGAGTACATAGCCGATACGTTGGTAGAAGCTCTTGAAAACTGGGAAGCCTACTATAAAGAAAAAGGAGAATTTGTATGAAAGTCTATCATGGTAGTACGCAGGCCGTAGAATATCCTTTGGTCGGTGTCGGACGCGAAAACCTCGACTTTGGTAAAGGATTCTATGTAACAGATATCTATGCCCAGGCTGAACGTTGGGGAGCTGTCATGGCATTACGCCATCCTGGTAGCACATCTGTAGTAAACATATACGAGCTTGATGTTGAAAAGATAAATTCATCCGGATACAAATGGCTTCACTTTGACGGGTATAACAATGATTGGTTGGAATTTATTGTCAGTAGCCGTTTAGGAAAACAGCCATGGTTGGAGTACGACATTGTGGAAGGCGGTATTGCTAATGATCGGGTTTTCGACACAATAGAAAATTTCATGGAAAACCAGATTACTAAAGAAGTAGCTTTAGGACGTTTGCGTTTTGAGCAGCCCAACAATCAGTTATGCATTCTCAATCAACGTCTCATTGACGAGTGTCTCTCTTTCAAAGAATATGTAACAATAAAATAAACTACATTTATGATAGATGTATTAGTATGGAATAAATACACTCGTGTGGTGATGCAATTAGCGGAGCGTTTGAATATTTCTCCCGAAAAAGCATTGCACTTGTTCTATAATAGTAAGGTATACGCATTGCTTCTTAATAAACAATACCCGCTTATAACATTGAGTGATGCCTACATCACTGATGAAATCATACTTGAGTTACAACAGCAATAATCCTGTTGTAACTCTTAATTCTACTTGTTCCAAAAGTTTATACCTTTATATATACAGTCAACTTTCCAACCCCTTCTTTCCCTATTATTCCGTCAGTGATAAAGGAATTTAATTCTTCAATAGCTACTTTTTTATTTCGTCCTGTCAGATGGCTATAATCTGTCCGGCTGATGAATAGATGATTTTCCAAGTATGTGTTGAGGCGGTCGCGACACGTCTCACGGGAGATACTATTTTTCTTAGGGCGTGTAATAGATTCTCCTCGTTGCAGCCTCATTTTGTCGCCTACTTCTTTCTTGAATGGACGACTTGCGCGGAAATTAATATTTTTCATTTGGACAGACGCTGCCCGAATTTCTTTTTTATCTTTAACCGGCGGACATTGCAACGATGTAGAGAAGAATCCGAAGTTTCCCATTTCTACATTCCAACCGTCGGCTAGTAAATCCCGTGCTTCATTGGCAAAGGCTTCCATGGCTCCTGCCAATAAACTTCTGCTGATACCGGTAAATTTGTGGACACGATCCAGAAACTCTTCTTTATCTACGGTTCCTTTGGAGACAATACGGGCATGTAGCGGTTGTTTCTCTCCGTCAGGTGACGGTGGATTTTCAAATAAGTCATATAAAGCACTCATATTCTATTATTAATGGATTAATTACTACTATTAATTCGTTCTACCAAGGTTATTCTTTAGTTCTACCTTGGTTATCGTTTGGTTCGACCATGGTATTTGTTTAGTTCTACCTAGGTGGAACGAATTGTTATTTGCTACAAAAGTAGGTAGTTTATGTAAGAGAGAGGTGCTTTAATTGTAGAGTGGTTTCTTATTTGAATAAGATAACTTCGTAATAACTTGCACTTCCTGATTTATTCAATTACGTTTTGTAACGTATAAACCCAAAGAAAGGAGTTGTATAAGTATGGCAAGACCAATTAAGGAAACTCCGGTACTTTTCGGAGAAGATGCTCGGCGATTTGAAGAACGGATGAAAGAGAAGCGTAGTGAAACGCCGGAGCAGCGGGAAAAAAGGTTGAAAGACTATGAACTGGCAATGAAAATCTTTAAGAAATAAAATATGAATCGTCAGTTGATAGAGGAAACGTATGAGATGCGTAAATTAAATATCTCAGAAAAAATAAAATCGTTCGATTGTGGAGATACCGATCTGAACGATTTTATTTTGAATGAATCTTTTCTTTATCGGGAAGAGGTTGGAAAAGTCTGTTGAGAATAGAAGGAGTAGGAAAAACTTCCTACTATCATTTATTATCCAAACTTCAGATGATAGGTGTGGTGGATGAAAGTTTGGAACGGATTCTCTCCGGCCATTCCGCTTATAAATTAAGGTAAGAAATGATAGATGAAATGATAGAAAGAATCTGATACTATTGGATCGTATCGGATAATCTAATCTTTTTCTTGTCAACCAATCATATAATAAATAATAAATGCTATCTTTGTATATTATATGATAGGTTATAGGTATGACAAAGAGTACGATGGGAACTAAACTTCCCCGCAAGTTGGTTCAAAAAATGCAGATTGTAGGCGAACAAATAAAATTAGCTCGTTTGAGGCGAAATTTGAGTATTGCGCAGGTAGCAGAACGTGCAACTTGTTCAGAACTTACAGTTTCACGGGTAGAAAAGGGGTTACCTACTGTTTCTATTGGTATTTATTTGAGAGTGCTTTATGCTTTACAGTTAGATGATGATATTCTTTTGTTGGCAAAAGAGGATAGTTTGGGTAAGGCATTGCAGGATTTAAACTTGAAACAACGGGAAAGAGCTTCTAAAAAAAGAGATAGTTTATGAAAAAGGTATGGGTATATGCAGATTTTGATTGGCTGAAAGATATTGAACTGATTGGCGAATTGAGTTGTGAACTGCTTCGTGGTTCAGAAACGTACGGATTTCAGTTTAGTAATGATTGGCTGAAAAAATATGGAGAATTGTTTTTAAGTGAAGATTTAAACAATTATCCGGGATCACAATATACCCGGCAGGGTAGAGATATTTTCGGTTGTTTTTCCGATGCTTTACCTGATCGATGGGGGCGTGTTTTGCTTAATAGGCGTGAGCAGTTGATGGCTGCTGAAGAAAAGCGTCCTGTAAATAGGCTGAATTCATTTGACTATTTGGTGGGCATTGATGATTTCTCCCGAATGGGTGGTTTTCGGTTTAAAGAGAATCCGGAGGGGGAATTCATTAATACCAGTAATAAGTTACGGATTCCTCCACTAACGGCTATCCGGGATCTTATGTATGCCAGTCAGGAGATAGAGAAAAGTGAAGAATCGAATCTTTTACCTGATAAAAAATGGTTGATTCAGTTGATTCAGCCGGGGACTTCTCTTGGAGGCGCACGCCCGAAAGCCAGTGTTACTGATGAGCGGGGAATATTGTATATAGCCAAGTTTCCGTCCCGTAAAGATGATTATGATGTGGGCTTGTGGGAACACTTTTGTCATCTGCTCGCAGCAAAAGCAGGGATTAGAGTTGCTTCGACCCGTGTGCTTGTTACTGAAAATAAGTATCATACTCTACTGTCAGAACGTTTTGATCGGAGAAATGACGGTAAACGTATTCATTTTGCTTCTGCTATGACTTTGACGGGGTTGACCGATGGAGCCAATGCTGCCACTGGTAATGGTTATTTGGATATTGTCGATTTTATAATACAAGGTTGCACGAATGTAGAAGCCAATCTTCAGGAACTTTATCGTAGAGTAGCATTTAATATCTGTGTGGGCAATACGGATGATCATTTCCGCAATCATGGTTTCTTGTTAACTCCCAAGGGATGGACGTTGTCTCCTGCGTATGACATGAATCCTACTTTAAATAATCAACAAAGTCTGTTGATTTCTGAATCCTCTTGTGAATCGGATTTGATGATTCTGATAGATGCTTGTGAAAATTACATGCTAAGCAGGGATACAGCTGAAAAAATCATTTCGGAAGTAGTTGATGCAATGAAAGATTGGAGGCGAATTGCTATCAGGCTTAATATATCGAAGCGTGAGATTGATTTATTTTCCCAACGCTTCGATACATATAGTTCTTTTGGTTGTTGAGTGTATGTATGAACATATACTTTATCTCTCTGCCTCTATTGTATAAGTAAAGCTGTCTGCCCGGTAATATCCGACGTTGTATTCAATAGGTACTCCGTTCACATCATAAACAAATCTTTTCCTTATTAATATAGGATCATTGGATTTTATCTCCAGTTTCTCTGCAATAAATTCTCCTGCAAGTCTGGCTGAAATCTCCTCCTTGCTGGTTTTTACCACTATATTATATTGGGTTTCCAGCATTTCGTATAAGGGGCGTGTATAATCTTCCTCTCCGGTCAGTGGAATATTGGGGTTGAAATAAGAGATGAAGTAAACAAACGGATATTCTTTTTTTCCTCTGACGCGTTCCATCACTACGCAGCGAGTGTCGGGACTGGAATCTAAATCAAAGAACGTACCGATTTCTTCGGTTGCACGCTTTAAACTGATATGTAGCTCGAAATTGCGAATCTCGATACCTAACATCTTCATTTCCTGTGAGAAACTAAGCCAGTTCTTTACTCCGCCTACGATACCTTTCTTTACTACCTTCGTTCCGTAGCCTTTCTTGCGTACCAAAAGCCCCTCAAACACGAGCTTGTTGATAGCTTGTCTCAATGTGTTCCTTGAAATATGTAATTGTTCAGACAATTCGACCTCATTGGGAAATAGCTTTCCGTTTTTGTACTCTTCAGATTCTATGAGTCTTCTTAGTATCTCTTCTGCCTGAATATGAAGCGGTTTATCACTATTATGATCTAATTTCATATCTATCCTGATTGGTTTATTTTCAGCAAATATAAGATTTATCAAAAAATAATCCAAGTTTTGTTTGGAATAAAAATAAAATCTATATATTTGCACAATTGAAAGTATGTATGAACATATAAAATTTAAAAACGCTATAAACATGAGAAAAGCTAATTATGATAAATTTCCTTCTACGAAGCTGACGGGGATGCTTGTTCAGGGGTGGGATTCTATCATTTCTATGTTAAAAGAGAAAATGGATGCAAGAAAAGTGCTGGCTGTGGATTTATATACAGGAGTATATGAAGAAGAAGTGCTGGATGCTTTTTCAAAAGAATTCTCCGGAAGAGTGATGAATGTACGTGATTTGATGAAACCGGAAAAAGAAATTCAAACGTTGACAGAACGCTTCATGACTGAAGATGTATTATTCGGCTATGTCACCAATTTGAAGCTGGAAGATTATTTGGATGCGGATAAGGTGGCTGTTGCACGGAAGCAAATCAGTGAAGCAAAAGAAACCATTGTAATCATAGGTACGGGTGCTGCTGTTGTTGCTCCACAGGACGCAATGGTGGTTTATGCGGATATGGCACGTTGGGAAATCCAACAACGTTTCCGCCGGCATGAGGTAAAAGCTTTAGGTATAGACAATCGGAACGATGCTGTTTCTTTGCAATACAAGAGAGGGTATTTCAACGATTGGAGAGTATGTGATAGGTATAAGGAAAGATTGTTTGACAGGGTAGAATTCTGGATTGACACCCATGTGGCCGGGACACCGAAGATGATTGATAAGGATACTTTCTTTAAAGGGGTAGAGGCAACGGTGAACACACCGTTCCGGGTAGTTCCTTTCTTCGATCCGGCTCCCTGGGGTGGTCAATGGATGAAAGAGGTTTGCGACCTGGATCGTGAACGCGAAAATTTCGGCTGGTGCTTTGACTGTGTACCTGAAGAGAACAGCCTTTATTTTGAAGTGAACGGAGTGCGCTTTGAACTGCCTTCGGTTGATTTGGTTTTGCTGAAAAGTAAAGAGTTGCTTGGTGAACCGGTGGAGGCACGCTTTGGAAAAGACTTCCCTATTCGTTTCGACTTTTTGGATACGATGGGCGGAGGTAATTTGAGTTTGCAGGTGCATCCTACTACTCAATTTATCCGTGACAGCTTCGGTATGTACTACACGCAGGATGAAAGTTACTACATGGTAGACGCGGAAGAAGATGCCGTAGTTTATCTGGGAGTGAAGACAGGAGTGGACAAAGAAGCGATGATCGGCGATTTGCGTAAAGCACAAAAAGGTGAACTGGTGTTCGACGCAGAAAAATATGTAAATAAGATTCCGACGAAGAAACACGACCACTTCCTGATCCCGGGAGGAACCGTTCATTGTTCCGGTGCCAACAGTATGGTGCTTGAAATCAGCTCGACTCCGAACCTCTTTACTTTCAAACTATGGGACTGGCAACGCCTGGGACTGGATGGAAAACCGCGTCCGATCAATGTGGAACGTGGTAAATGCGTTATCAACTGGAATCGCGATACGGAATATGTGAATGAACACCTTCGCAATCAGTTTACGGAAGTCGCTTCCGGAGAAGGTTGGGTAGAAGAACGTACCGGACTGCATCCGAACGAATTTATCGAAACTCGTCGCCACCGTTTCTCATCACCGGTGTTACATCACACAAACGATAGTGTAAATGTACTGAATCTGTTGGAGGGAGAAGAGGCCGTAGTTGAGAGTCCTACTCATGCTTTTGAACCTTTCGTGGTGCATTATGCCGAAACATTTATCATTCCTGCCGGGGTGAAAGAATATACCATTGCCCCGTATGGTAAATCTGCAGGAAAAGAATGTGTAACGATCAAAGCTTACGTACGCTTTTAATAATGAAATAAATCATCTAATATCTTGAAAACTATGTATGAACATGATGAACGAATCGTAATGACGCTCGATGCGGGAGGCACTAATTTCGTGTTTTCAGCCATACAAGGCTGTCGCGAAATAGTGGAACCTATTTGCCTTCCGGCAGCGTCCGACGACTTGGAGCGTTGCTTGTCTGTTCTTGTAGAAGGTTTCCTGGAAGTTGAGAAACGATTGCCGAAACTTCCGGTAGCTATCAGTTTTGCTTTCCCCGGGCCTGCTGACTATGAGCATGGAATTATTGGTGACTTGCCCAACTTCCCGGCCTTCAGGGGAGGAGTGGCACTTGGACCTTATTTGAGGGAACAGTTTGGTATTCCGGTTTTTATTAATAATGACGGTAATTTGTTTGCTTATGGCGAAGCCTTGGCAGGCACTTTGCCCGAAGTGAATAAACGCCTGAAAGAAGCAGGCAGCAGTAAGGTATATAAGAACCTGCTCGGAATTACACTGGGTACAGGGTTTGGTGCCGGAGTGGTGATTGACAGCCGGTTACTGACCGGAGACAACGGTTGCGGCGGCGACGTCTGGATTATGCGGAATAAGAAATATCCCGAAATGATCGCGGAAGAAAGTGTCAGCATCAGGGCTGTCAGGCGAGTATATCAGGAATTGACCGGAAAGGATGCTTCTTCTTTGACTCCCAAAGATATATATGATATTGCCGAAGGGATCGCAGAGGGAGATCAGCAGGCTGCTGTCCGGAGTTTTAACGAACTGGGAGAGATGGCCGGTGATGCTATCATCCGTGCATTGAATATTGTTGATGGCTTGGTGGTGATTGGCGGAGGAGTGGCCGGAGCGGTTAAATACATACTTCCGGGAATCATGAATGAGATGAATCGGCAGATCGGCACATTTGCAGGAGCTTCTTTCCCTTGTTTGCAGATGGAGGTGTTCAATCTGTCCGAAAAAGAGGCATTTGATAAATTTCTGGAAGAAAAAGACAAGATGGTGAAAATACCATTTTCGGAGAGAGAGGTGCATTATGCCTGTCACAAGAAAATAGGCATTGCTGTTTCTACATTAGGAGCAAGCAGGGCTGTTGCTTTAGGGGCTTATTCCTTTGCTTTGTCCCAACTTAATATCTTATAATATATGATAACTCTTCTATTAATTCAAATATAAAATGTTATGAAACAATCTAATCTATTGAACGCGCAATTTGCCCGCCGGCTTTTCAGAACGGCATTTTCGAGTTGGCAATTATTGGCTGTTATGTTGATTGTTTGTATGAATGTGGCTGTTGGTTCCAAACTGTATGCGCAATCTAATACAATCGCAGTGAAAGGTAAAGTAATGGCAGACGGGGAACCCGTGATTGGGGCTACCGTGCTGGTGAAAGGTGTATCTACGGGTACGGCTACGGATATGGATGGAAATTTTTCACTGAATGTTGCTTCAAAAGCGGTATTGGTAGTTTCCTCAATTGGATATGAAACACAGGAAGTTCCGGTGAACGGCCGCCAGTTTATCAATGTGGTGTTGAAGTCGGATGTGGTTACTTTGAAAGATGTGGTAGTGGTAGGCTACGGCGTGCAGAAGAAAGTCAACCTGACAGGAGCTGTGTCTTCTGTTTCTACGGATGAATTGGAAGGAAAGCCGATTTCCAATGTATTGGAAGCGATGCAGGGAACGACTCCCGGTTTGGTTATTCAGCAGGGAAGTTCTACTCCGGGTAGTGTTCCTTCTATTAATATCCGTGGATTGAATACGATGAACAACAATGATCCGTTGGTGATTATTGACGGAATTGAAGGATCGCTGGGCAATTTGAATCCGGCTGATATTGAGCAGATTTCTATTTTGAAAGATGCGTCTTCTACTGCTATTTATGGTTCACGTGCTTCCAATGGTGTGGTACTTGTTACTACCAAGAAAGGAAAAGCCGGTAAGGTGGAAATCTCTTATGATTTTATGTATGGTGTTCAGCAGCCTACTTCATTGCCTAAGATAGCAGACTCGTGGGTATACGCTGAACTGTATAATGAAGCGGCTGTTAATTCGGGAAGAGCTGCAAAATTCACTCCCGAGCAGATTGCGCAATTTAGAAATGGCGGTCCGAATGTAAATTGGGTGAAAGAACTGTATCACCGTAATTCTCCTCAAAGTTCACACAATGTTTCGATGACAGGAGGTAACGACCAGTTGTCTTACATGGCTTCTTTGGGTTATATGGATCAGAACAGTATGTTCAAGGGACCTGATTATGGTTATAAACGCTACAATGCACGTCTGAATGTAAGCCATAAGGTGACGAATAACTTTACATTGAATTTGACTTCTCAATTTGCCCGTAATGATATTAAAGAACATGCTTACTGGACGGAATGGATTATCGAGCAGGCAAACCGCATGCCACCGATTTATCCGATCAAGAATGAGGATGGTAGTTATAATTATCCAGCCGGAAGTAACTCAAACGGTTTGCAGCGTTTGGAAGAAGGCGGTTATCGCCAGAATGTGAATGATGAATTATTGGGAACCATACAAGCCGAATGGGAAGTATATAAAGGACTGAAACTGATCGGAAGTGCCGGTGGACGTGTTTGGAATAATAATTTGCATGAGAACCGGAAGGCTTTCGAAGGTACGGGAGATAGTGAAAATAAGTTGACCGAGCAATTCTATCGTTCTAAGAATATCACTACCAATCTTATGGTGACTTATAATACGAAAATAGGGAAACACTCTATCGGTGGATTATTAGGATATGCTTATGAGGGTTTCTCTGAAAAGCAGTTCTCTACCAGTCGTTTGACGGAGGATTCTAAATATGATATTTTTGTAGGTGATTTGAGTGGGGATAAAGTTAGCAATGGTGGTTCGGCAAGTGACTGGGCTATCTATTCCGGTTTTGCAAGGGCCACTTATAATTATGATGAGAAATATCTGCTGGAATTTAATATCCGTAATGACTATTCTTCTTATTTTGCGAAAGGAAACCGTTCGGGAGTCTTCCCGTCTTTCTCGGCAGGATGGCGTATCTCGGAAGAAAAATTCTGGTCTGTACTGAAACCGTATGTTCCTTCTTTAAAAATCAGAGGTTCCTGGGGATTGGTTGGTAATAACCGCATTGGTGCTTATCAATACATGCAGACGGTGTCTGTAAAGAACGGTATCAGTTTCGGCGACAAGCTGGCGCAGACGGCTGAATTTGCTTCTACAAACCCTGATCTCAAATGGGAAACTACCCGTATGGCTAATATCGGCTTCGAATTGGGATTGTTGAATAATGATTTGAATATTACTTTTGATTGCTTCAATAATCGTACAAAAGATATTTTGGTGAATTTACCGGTTCCCGGATTGTTTGGTAATGGTGCCCCGATTCAAAACGCTGGTAAGGTAGAGACGAGAGGATGGGAATTATCAGTAAGTTATCGTTTGAAGACCGGTCCGGTAGTGCATAACTTCGCCGGAAATATTTCGGATAGCTTTAATGAAGTAATAGATACACGCGGTACGGAAATTATCGGTGGCTCGGATGTACAGACAATTATCAAGGAAGGTTATCCGTTGTACTCTTACTATGCATATCGTTCGGATGGATTTTTCCAGAATGAGGAAGAATGTCAGAAAGGACCGCACTTGGAAGGTATTACACCGAAACCGGGAGATATTCGTTATTTGGATAAGAACGGCGATGGTGTGATTAAACCGGACGATGACCGTTTTATTGTTGGTAATGACTTCCCAAGATATACTTTCGGCTTCACCTATGGTTTGGAATATAAAGGTTTTGATTTCTCGATGATGTGGCAAGGAGTAGGAAAACGTAACAAGTGGATGCGTGGTGAATCTGTAGAGGCTTTCCATAATAACAATGAAGGTCCTGTAATGGATTTCCATCAAGATCGCTGGACTCCGAATAATCCGGATGCTACTTATCCCCGTCTGACAATGGGTGCGGAATCTGCTAATAATGCAGCGAAATCAGATTTCTGGATTCAGGATGCTAAATACTTGCGTTTGAAAAATGCGCAGATTGGATATACTTTCTCGCAACAATGGATGAAAAAACTCTATGTCAAGAATTTAAGAATCTTTGCCAGTGTGCAGAATCCGTTGACTTTCACAAAGATGAAAGGCGGATGGGACCCGGAATATACCGGAGACGGCAGTGGTCGTTCTTATCCTGTGGCAAGAGTATATTCATTTGGACTTAATGTTAAATTTTAAACTGTACCGTGATGAAAACAACTATAAAGAATTTGATTTTATCTGCTGTCTTGGTAGTGGGCGGTGCCTCTTGTGTTGACTTGGATACGGCACCGTATGACAGAGAAACGGACTTGACTTATTGGGAAGAGGATCCTGAAGCAGCTGTCAAGGCGTTGAATACTTGCTATACCTATTTGGGAAATATGGACGAACAGCTTTATTGTGAAGCAATGACGGACAATGCTTATACCAAGCAACCTAATGATTTTACACAAAATATTGGTAATGGTTCATATTCTACAGCCGACTCTTACGTGAAACAGGTTTGGGACGGGCGCTATACGGGTATTCGTATGTGTAACCAGTTGCTGGAAAATATAGACAGGGTTCCTGATTTGGACCCGGAATTGAAGAAACGTTATATTGGTGAGGCAAAAGTACTTCGTGCTTATAGTTATTATGAGTTGTATACGAAATTCGGCGATATACCTTATACTACAAAAGTGCTTTCTATCAAAGAAAGTATGTCTATTGCACGTACAGCCAAAGCCACTGTAATAGCAAATGTTTTGGCCGATCTGGATGAAGTGATTAATGGTAACTATTTGCCGACTTCTTATGATGCGGATAATAAAGGTCGGATTACCCGTTGGGCGGCAATGGCTATTAAAGCTAAAATCTATTTGTTTGAAGGTAATTGGACGCAAGTGAAAAATATCACTTCTACCATTATGACAGAGGGGGGCTTTAAACTCTTTGGAAGTTATGCAGGATTGTTTGAGATCGCTAATGAATACAACTCTGAAGTAATTTTGGATGCACAGTATCGTCCGACCAGTCGTGAACATCAGATGATGTATGTTTTCCTGCCGCCCACTTTGGGTGGATATTCCCAGCTTTCTCCTTTGCAGGAGTTGGTAGACAGTTATATTATGCTGGATGGAAAAACAATTAAGGAAACAGGAACATCGTTTGATGAAAGTCATCCGTATGCTAATCGTGACCCACGTTTGAAGGCAACGGTGATGTACACTGGAAACTCATATACGTTGGCCGACGGAACAGAAGTTGTTATCAACTGTGAGAAAGGTGAAGGCAAAGATGGTTATGGGGTAGGTTCAGACTGTTCGGCTACCGGTTACTATATTAAGAAATATTGGGATAACACTTATCGTGCTACTCTTTATTCTGGTTTGAATCCGATTCTGATTCGTTACGCTGATATTTTATTGATGAATGCGGAAGCATTGGCAGAATTAGGAGAACTGGATAAGACGGCTTGGGATGCAACTATTAAACCAATTCGTGATAGGGCCGGATTTACACTTGCTTCAGCACTGGAATTCCCGGAAGGAGCTTCTAAAGATAAACTGATTGAGATTGTACGAAACGAACGTCGTTCGGAATTGGCATTGGAAGGACATCGCCATAAAGATATTATCCGTTGGAGAATTGCGGACAATGTATTGAATGGATGGTGTCACGGACTAAAGACAAATGATGTGGTAGGTACGGATGATGGATACGTTCGGGTTGAAAACAGAACCTTTAATGCAAATAGGCATTATTTGTGGCCTATACCACAGGCTGAACGTGACTTGAATGGTAATTTGGAGCAGAATCCGAATTGGTAATTGGTTAAACGACTCAAAAAGGAATGATTATGAAAAAGATATTATGGATATGTTCAGTACTTCTGGCAATGGTTTCATGTCAGGAAGATTATGAATTGAACACGGATTTTGCAGTCCCTACAGAATTAAGTTCCCCTGCTTCTATCCAGTTGAATGTGTCATCTCCAACGCCTGTTGTGTTGTCGTGGTCAGGAGGTGGTGCGGCAGATGGCGGAATTGTATTGTACGAGGTGCTGTTTGATAAGGCAGACGGTGATTTTTCAAAGCCGCTGGCTACGGTGAAAAGTGATTTGGGAGCTACACCTAGTTTGTCAATCACTCATGCGGCTATTAATACGATTGCCAGAAATGCAGGCATTTATCCTTTGGAAACCGGAGATATAAAATGGACGGTAAATGCTTCGAAAGGTGGAGTGGTGAAGAGAACCGACAAGGTGGCTACCATCACAGTAACTCGTGGAGAGGGAATTGATAATATTCCGGCTGAATTGTATTTATATGGTTCGGCTACGGAGAACAGTGGACAGGGGGGAATTCCGTTCCGTTGTGTAGAAGAGGGCGTTTTCCAGATTTATACGAAGTTATCTGCAGGAAATATATCATTTAAGTCTGCTACTACAGGTGAAACATTCAGCTATTATATTGATGATAGCTCGAAGTTAAGAGAAGGGGAGGGCGAAACGGCAGTCGCTGCTTCCGAAGAAGTAACCCGTCTGACAGTGAACTTTAATACAATGGCAATGACCACGGAAAAAATCGGTTCTTCTGTTCGTTGTATTTGGGGAGCAACATTTGGAGATATAGCTGTATTAGAGTATGCTGGTGATGGTAAATTTGTGGGAGAGGGCGATATCCGATTCCTTGATCCGTCCAAACCGGAAACCGGTGCTCCTGATTGGTTAAGTTGGATAGAAGAACGTTACTACTTTTTAGCAAAAGTAAATGGTGGTGATATGTGTTGGGGTAGAGGTGATGGCGTGAGTGCCGAACGTCCGGTAGGTGGAGAACCTGCTTCTTTCTATGCTTTGTATGAATTCCAATGGAGTCAGTGGGATCATCTTTGGAAAATGAAAGGTAGTCTGGATTATACGCATGCGACTATCACTATCGATACGAATTCGGATGGATTGATGATACATACATTTACTAATGTGACTCCGATTAATTAATAAAACTAAGTTATGAAAAAGATAAAGACTATTTTAGCTATTCTTCCGGCACTATTATTCTCCTGTGCCGGAGATGACGTAGAGAAATATATCCCGCCTACACCGATTGCTCCGTCAGAACCCGGAGAGGAGGTCGTTTATCATAAACGTGCCAAAGAGCAGTTTGACTTGATTAATCAGTGCTACCGGATCAATAGTGGGACAACAGAAGGACTGTATAATGAAAATTATCCTAAGAAAGACGGGGATAATTCCGCTTCTTTCTTGTGGCCGTATGACGGACTGGTGTCCGGAGCAGCAGCTTTGCATGCCTTAGGTTATGATGTGAATTATGCAGATATGGTAGACCGGTTTGAAGTTTATTATCGTATTCCTAGTGGAACTGTGGGTGGTTATGGTTCTCAAACCAATGGTACTACCGGTAGTGGAACACGTTTTTATGATGATAATTCTATTGTGGGGATTGAACTGGTAGAGGCTTTTAATTTGCTAAATAATCAAGATTATGTGACGAAAGCTAAAAGAATCGTTGAGTTCCTGCAAGCTGGTGAAGATGATACGTTTGGAGGAGGTCTTTGGTGGAATGAAGACCAGAAAGGACAGCAGGGAGTTGGTGATTCGAATAAACCGACATGCGCTAATGGATATGCAACGCTATTCTTGCTTGAATATTATTCTGTATGTCCTCAAGAGGAAAAAGCGGATGTGTTGGCTTTGGCAAAACGTTTATATGCTTGGACATTGACTAACTTGCGTGATCCGGAGGATGGCTGTTACTGGAATGATAAACAAGCAGACGGATCCATTAATAAAACAAAATGGACTTACAATACAGGTGTAATGATTTCTAACGGAGTCCGTCTATATAAAATAACAGGTAAACAGACTTATCTGGATAGTGCCATTGCTTCTTCCGAAGGTGCGTATAATTATTTTGTACGTCCGCTTAATGGGTTGGCGTTGGCTTATCCCGATCATGATCCTTGGTTCACAACAAAACTGATCCGTGCATTTATTGATATTGAGCCTTATTATAAAAATGCAGGTAATTATATCAAAACATTCATCAACTTCCTGGATTATGCATACGAAAATGCCCGTTTATCAAACGGACTGTTCTATGAAGACTGGACAGGAGCAACTCCAAAACGTGCTGAACAGTTGTTGATGCAGGATGCTGCGCTCGAATCTTTGGGAATGATTGCTTTGTACAAAGGAGAAACAGTGACAGAGGAATAGGATATGAATAGTAAAATTAGAAATATAGCTTTATTTGTATCGACGGTATTCGTGCTTCTTTCTTGTGCCGGAGAATCAAAAACGACTCCGAATAAAGATAAGGCAGAAGAAATGTTTCAGCGTGTTTGGGAACTCTACAGGGTTCCCAAATACGGCCTCTTCTCTGAATATTACCCAAGCAGTCATCGTCCTGATCTGACTTATTTTAATGATTCCACCCGGCAAGCGCAGGAAGTTTCTTATCTGTGGCCTATGAGTGGTGTCTTTTCTTCGGCAGTGTTGATGGCTGCCATCGAACCGGAGAAATATACGGTTTATGTCGATTCGATGGTGATGGCGATGGAGTGTTACTATGATACAGCGCGTGTTCCTTTTGGTTATCAGGCTTACCCTGTTCAGTTTGGAAAGGTAGACCGCTATTATGATGACAATGGTTTGGTGGGGATTGATTATATTGATTCTTACCTGGTAACTAAAAATCCTCATTATCTGGAGAAAGCGAAACAGGTATTAACCTTTATTTTAAGTGGCTGGGATGAGAACTTTGAAGGAGCTGTTTCCTGGCTGGAAGGAGTGAAAGATCAGAAACCTGCCTGTTCTAACGGAAAAGCGATGGTGTTGGCTTTAAAACTTTATGAAGCAACTAAAGATGAGTATTATCTGGAGGTGGGAAAGAAGTTCTATCATTGGATTGATAAATATCTGAAAGATCCGGAAAGAGGAGTCGTTTGGAATTCATGGTTAACAACGACTTCGGCAGTATGCCCGGATTTGTATACTTACAATACTGGTACTTTGTTACAAGCAGCTGTAGCTTTATATAATTATACGGGTGAGCAGGCGTATCTGGATAATGCTAAATTTCTGGCAGAAGGAAGCTACAAAGTGTTTTTTAAGTATACGGAAGACGGTATTCCTTATATTGCAGATTTGCCTTGGTTTAATTTGGTTTTGTTTAGAGGTTATCACGATCTGTACAATGTTACGGGGGATTCAAAATATGTGGATACGATGATAAAAGGACTGGATTATGCTTGGGATCATGCGCGTGATCAGGCGGGACTAATGTATCATGACTGGACAGGGCGGACTGATGAAAAACGTAAGCCGAAATGGTTATTGGATGCTTCGTGTGTGCCGGAGTATTATGCACGTGTGGCGATGATTAAAGGAGAAGTTACAAACAGAAAAAATAAATAAATGATGAAATTAAAATGGATAGGCAGCTTGTTGATTTTGGCAGGTGTTGTAGGGTGCAAAACACCTGATCGTCCCAATTTGGTAGAATATGTAAATCCTAATATCGGAACTGTACATAGTCGTTGGTTTTTCTATACTCCGGCTGCGGAGCCTTTCGGCTTGGCTAAGTTAGGTGCATCTACAAACGGTACGTATGGAAACAATCAAGGTTGGGAGGCCGTAGGTTATGAAGACGGTCATACTTCTATTGATGGCTTTCCTTGTCTGCATGAGTTTCAGATAGGTGGCATTGCATTAATGCCTGTAACGGGAGAAGTAAAAACAAACCCCGGAAAACTGGAAGATCCCGATAAAGGTTTCCGTTCCTGTTTTGATAAGAAAGATGAAACGGCTCGTCCGGGATATTACTCTGTATTATTAAAGGATTATCAGGTAAAGGCAGAACTTACCGCTACGGCTCGTGTCGGATTTCAGCGGTATACATTTCCCGAGTCGGAGAATGCCCATATTTTGTTTAATATAGGTAATCGTCAGGGAGAAAGTGGAGCAGTGCGTGATGCGTATATCAAACAGATAGATGAAAATACAATTGAAGGTTACGTGATTACGGAACCGGAATACGTGAAGAAATATCAGGCAGGCGCTTCCGTTGCCATGTATTTTTATGCTAAATTGGATCGTGCGCCGGAATCTGTCGAGGTATTCTATCAGGATAGTGCTTTAACGGCTCGTAACGAAATAAAAGGGCCCGGGGCTATCATGTGTCTGAATTATAAAACAAAGAAAGATGAAGTAGTCAATGTAAAAATAGGTCTGTCGTATACTTCCATCGAAAATGCCAAAGTGAATTTGGAATCAGAAGCGAAAGACCTTACTTTTGATGAGGCTATGAAAGCGACCACAGATAAATGGAATGAGTCTTTGAGCCGCATATTGGTTTCCGGTGGTACGGAAGATAGCAAAATCAAATTTTACACTGGGTTGTATCATGCATTATTAGGTAGAGGACTCGCGAGTGATGTGAACGGGGCTTATCCTAAAAATGACGGTACTATCGGTCAGATACCTTTAAATAAAGATGGCAAACCGGAACATAATCATTATAATACGGATGCGGTTTGGGGAGCTTACTGGAATCTTACTTCTCTTTGGGCATTGGCATATCCGGAATATTATAATGACTTTGTAAACAGTCAGTTGCTGGTGTATAAAGATGCTGGTTGGCTGGGTGATGGTATTGCAACCAGTAAGTATGTTTCCGGGGTAGGAACCAACATGGTGAGTATCACTCTGGCAGGTGCTTATAACAGTGGAATTCGCAATTTTGATGTGGAAACAGCTTATCAGGCAGCATTGAAGAATGAACTGGGCTGGGAAGGACGTATTGAAGGTGCGGGCAAAATGGACGTAAAACAGTTTGTTGAAAAAGGTTATGTGCCTTATGAGAATAGTGTTCATTTCGGCACCCATCCGGAAGGTTCCAGTTTCTCCGTATCTCATACATTGGAATATAGTTTTAGTGCTTATGCGGTGGCTCAATGGGCAAAAGCCTTGGGACGTACGGAGGATTATAAACGTTTGATGGAACTTTCTGCCGGTTGGGAGAAGTTATTCGATGATTCGTTGAAGATGATTCGTCCGAGAGTGCCTAGTGGTGAGTTCATTGATAACTTTAATCCATTGGAATCATGGAGAGGATTTCAGGAAGGAAACGCGATGCAATATACTTTCTTTGTTCCACAAAATCCGGCTCGTTTGATTGAAAAGGTTGGAAAGGATGAATTTAACAACCGGTTGGATTCTATCTTTACGGAAGCTCGTAAGTCGATCTTTGGCGGTGGAAAGGTTGTAAATGCCTTCTCGGGTTTACAGAGCCCTTACAATCATGGTAATCAGCCAAGTCTTCATATTCCTTGGTTGTTCAATTTCTCCGGTAAACCTTACCTGACACAGAAATGGACGCGCTTGATTTGTGATGAGTTTTACGGAACAAACGGAGAGCATGGTTATGGCTACGGTCAGGATGAAGATCAGGGACAGTTGGGAGCCTGGTATGTGATGGCGGCAATGGGATTGTTCGATGTACAGGGCGGTTCTTGTGAACGACCGACTTTCCAGATTGGCAGTCCGTTGTTTGATAAGATTGAAATCAAACTTAGTCCGATGAATGCGACGGGAAAAACGTTTGTGATTGAAACGACTGGTAATACACCGGATGCCTATTATGTACAATCTGCTACGTTGAACGGTAAACCGCTGGAACAATGTTGGATGTACCGGGATGAACTCTATAAAGGTGGAACATTGAAACTCACAATGGGTAATCAACCGAATGAAAAATGGGGAGTGGAAAATCCGCCTCATTGTTCTGAATAAACAGCTTATTTACCTCGGTGCCGATGTCGCTTGACAATGGCACCGGGGATTCTACATTTTATAATATAGTGAGTTAAACATGAAAACACAAAACTCTATTTATGCCGCCCTTCCCGTTCTCTTCGGGTTCTTTGTAATGGGCTTCTGTGATATAGTCGGCATTTCGTCCGATTATGTTCAACGTACTTTCAACTGGTCTCCTGTGATGACGGGATTTGTTCCTTCATTAGTATTTATCTGGTTCCTGTTTTTAGGTATTCCTATTGGAAATCAGATGAACAAATGGGGACGTAAAAATACAGTTCTTCTTAGTATGGGAATAACGGTAGTGGGTATGTTATTACCATTGATCGTTTATAATAGCGCGACTTGTATGATAGCTTATGCTCTCTTGGGAATTGGTAACGCTATTCTGCAAGTTTCACTGAATCCGTTGTTAAGTAATGTGGTAACTAGCCAACGTTTATTGACTAGTAGCTTGACGGCAGGGCAGGTAATCAAAGCTGTATCTTCTCTCGTTGGACCGGAGATTGTATTGTTGGCTGTAGCTCACTTTGGAGACGACAAATGGTATTATTGCTTCCCGATATTAGGTTTTATCACATTATTATCCGCTGTTTGGTTGATGGCTACCCCTGTTAAGCGAGAAGATTCCAGTGCTGCAACCCAGCAACTTTCTATCAGTGATACTTTTTCTTTGTTGAAGGATAAAACGATTCTGTTGTTGTTTTTGGGTATCTTCTTTATTGTGGGGGTAGATGTTGCCACCAACTTTATCAGTTCTAAACTGATGGCAGAA
The DNA here is from genome assembly GCF_018289135.1 of Bacteroides xylanisolvens. Lineage (NCBI taxonomy): Bacteria > Pseudomonadati > Bacteroidota > Bacteroidia > Bacteroidales > Bacteroidaceae > Bacteroides > Bacteroides xylanisolvens. The sequence goes on along the minus strand of NZ_CP072216.1, from coordinate 3,281,889 downwards.
CGTTTTGACTGGACGACAGAACAAGTGAAGTTTGCTCCACAAGTTTATTTTTTAAGTCGTACGGTAGGTGCTTTATTGGGTGCTTTCTTGTTGGCCCGTATCGCTGAAATAAAATATTTCCGTGTGAATATTGTTGCCTGTATTTTCTCTTTGCTTATTCTGGCCTTTGTGAAAAACGATATGGTAAATCTGATTTGTATCGGTGCTGTCGGTTTCTTTGCGTCATCCGTATTTTCTATCATTTATTCGATGGCTTTGCAGGCAAGACCGGAAAAAGCAAACCAAATTTCAGGGTTGATGATTACTGCTGTTGCCGGTGGCGGAGTAGTTACTCCAGTTATTGGGTTTGCGATTGGAACAGTAGGTGTTATCGGAGGCGTTTTTGTCACTTTAGCTTGTGTGTTTTATTTGACTTATTGTGCTTTTGGAGTGAAAACAGCCAAAGCATAGTTTTATTGAGAGGAGGAAGCTATCTTTGCCCGAATCCTGCTCAATGACATGGAGGTTCTTAGACGGAGAAGTTGCTTTCTCCGTCTGAAGTAAACTTTTGTTTTTATTTGATGATTATCTTCATAGCTTGTGCATCAAATGTCACAGACTCGTTCCGGAATAGTCTTTCTATATGTCCGCTCGTTATCATCTCATTTGTGGGGAGACTATACAATTGTGGGTTGTCAATCAGCATGATCGTGTCGCAGAGAGACAGGGCAATGTCCAGGTCGTGTGTGGAAAACAGGATACATTTTCCTTCCGTTTGTGCGAGTTTTTTCAGTAGCAGACAGAGTTCGTAGCGATTAGGCAAATCCAGAAAAGCAGTAGGTTCATCAAGAAGAATGATAGGTGTGTCTTGTGCAAGTGCGCGTGCTATCATGATTCGTTGGCACTCTCCGTCGGACATCTTATCCATTGTCTTTTCTGCATAATCGGACATTCCTACCAGATGCATGGCAGTAACCACTCTTTTCTCATCTTCTGCCTGTAACTGTCCGATCCAGTTGGTATAAGGAGCGCGTCCCAATGCGACTACATCTTTACAACGCAGGTTGGAAATGCGTACTTTGTCGGTGGTTACAAAACTAATCTTCCGGGCTAATTTCTCCGGTTTCAGTGAAGCGATGTTTTTCCCATGCAGGATAATTTCTCCGTTTTTAGGTGTTTCCAACCCCATGATGGCGCGGAGAAGCGTGCTTTTTCCTGTACCATTCCGTCCGAGCAGTGCGACAAGCTGCCCGCCCGTGATATGGGTGGAAACTTTCTCCAGCAATATACGTTGTTCGTATCCTAATGTCAGATCTTTTAGTTGAATCATTTGAATATACGCAAGTTTTTACCTATTACCCATAAAATAACCGGAACACCCAATAGCGCAGTGATGCAATTCACCGGTAATAGAAACTTCTTGGCTATGATGTCACAAATCAACATCCCGATCAACCCTGTCAGCATCGTACCCGGCATCAATATCCGGTGATCGGCGTTGTCAAACAGGATCCGTGTGATATGTGGGATAGCCAGCCCGATGAATCCTACCGGACCGCAAAAGGCTGTGACCGTTCCTGTCAGTAACGCTGTAGATATAAAAATAAGCGTTCTTGAGCGCTTGATATTCATTCCCATGGTGCGTGCATAATTTTCACCAAGCAACAACAGATTCAGTGATTTGATGCAGGCGATGGATAGTAGTAATCCTATGCATATTACTGGTATCATAATCGTTAATTGCCCTGTCGTGATGTGGCTAAGTGAGCCCAAAGACCAGAGTGTGAACATTTTCAGTTGTTCTGCAGAACTTAGGTATTGTAATATCTGGATGATAGCTCCCGCCACGTAACCTATCATGACTCCCATAATCAGTACACCTAATATATTTTTTACTTTTCGACTAATGATGGCTACTCCCAGCAGTATGGCGGAAGTCCCTATCCACCCCGAACCTACAATACCGACTGATTGCAGAAAGGGAAAATCTGTCCAACCGAGAAGCGGGGCGCCTAGTATAAACAATGCCACTCCAAGACCCGCCCCGGAGCTCACTCCCAACAGGTAAGGATCTGCCAGAGGATTCTGGAAGACTGTCTGCATTTGCAGACCGCTAACCGAAAGCGCTATACCTATCAATGCAGCCACTATGACGCGGATAAAGCGGATGGAGAGAATTATATTGCGGGTGGTTTCGTCACATTCCCCCCCGGTGAGTACTGTCCATATCTTTGATATAGGGATGAAAGTATCTCCCGTTGCCATATCTATTAATAGTAATAAAATGGCAACTATTCCTAATGCGATGAATAATAGAGCGGTACGTCTGCGGGATTGTTTCATTCCAGGTGTCTGTAATAATAAGGTGAATCGGAAACGAGTTCCGGATGGAAAATATGAATCAGATCACGCAACACCACGTCAGGACGAACAACTGCCGATTCCCAATAATCATTGCCTCCTGTCGATGTCAGTCGCAGGTTATTGTTGTAGACTGTCTTTTCCCGGACGGCTTTAGCATCTGCAAATTTAGGATTGACAGCTTTTAATTCATCTAATGTGGTGACCGAACCTACATTGATCCAATAATCTGCCTTTTGTATCAGTCCGTAGGCTGTTTCCAAGCCGATAGGAGTTGAACTGTTGGAATTGTTCTCTTTGTAAATGTAGTCTGCTCCAGCGTCTGCGATTAATTGTGCCATGTAACTTTGGGTGGAAGGCATTACCCAACTGTCGTTCCACGGAGTGTTGAACATAACGGTAGGGTGTTGGCTGATGGAGTCGGTGAGAGCTTTTAAGGCATGGTAGCGTTTCGGGATTTCCCGGAACACCTCAATCCCTTTCTTCCGGTTGTCAATCAATTCGGAAAGAACAACCATCCACTCGGCTTTTCCTAGTGGAGATTCTTCCAGATATTCTCCCATATATATATAAGGTATAGCTAATTCTTTCAATTTATCTGTAACAGCTGTTTGAGCATCACCAATGCCATATAATAGTACGACGTCCGGCTTTAATCCCAGCAACAACTCATAATTCATTTCCGCTCCCATATCTTTGATTGAATCTTTGTGAGCTAGAATGTAAGGATTAGACACGTAATTGATGCCGGATACTCCGACAATACGTTTGAGTTCTCCCAATGCATCGAGCATGGCGATGTAGGAAGAAGACATACATACGATATTTCTAGCTCCGGCAGGAATGACAGGACCATTAAAACCTGCAGGAGCTTGCTCTCCGTTGCGCGAAATGAAATAGGACATTTTTACGTCCTGTGCTCCTTGCCATGGATTGGAAACTTGAATGAGGGTACTGGCCGCATTGTCTGCCCCCAGGATTTTAAATCCGGAAGCGTATTCGGGAGTATATATATCCTGATTGAATCTCTCCAGAGATGTTTTATTACGTGATATACAGCTTGCCAAAAAGAAGAGGCATAGTAACGCGATAGTTGAGATTGGAGATTTCACTTTTATACAGATTTTAATTAGAAAAAAGATTAGTGGATGCTCTCGAGTGGCAAAGATAGGACTAATTATTAGTTTGTTTTTATTTTCATTAGAATTTTCTTCTGATTTGTTTCTATTTGATGTATCTTTGCCGCAGAAATTTTGGTGTCATTCGTCCGATGCTACGGAAGAATGGTGAAAAGGGAATCAGGTGTAAATCCTGAACAGACCCGCTGCTGTAAGCTCCGCCAGAAGTTTTCCTACAATACTCAAATCCACTGTCTCGCTTTGGAGAGATGGGAAGGGCGTTAGGAAAATGGAGTAAGTCAGAAGACCTGCCAAAATTGAATTCTTGAAACTTTCCGGGATTAGAGTTTGAAGAGTGCAGTTTTTAATTCAAAATACATCTTTAATTGCTGATGTGAAGTTTCAGAAAGGAGAAATATGCCTTTTTGAATGTTCCATTATACGGGGGAGAAGTACGTATATTGGTTTGAGTATGTAGAAAATTGCATCCTTGCTGTAACCCTATGAAAGTTTATTATTTAAATTAATAAACAGGAGGATTATGTTCAGGCAGATTCATTTTAGAGTATTTTGGATAGGATGCTTTTTGAGCATGTTTTTATTACTATCAGCACAAAGTAAACTGGATAGCTTACACCATCTTCATGAAGTAGTAATTACTGCTAAAATTAATAAGGAAGTGATTCCGGTGCAGTCTTTATCTGGTGATAAGTTAGAAAAATTAGCCGTACATTCGGTTGCAGATGCCATACGCTATTTTTCGGGAGTACAAATAAAGGATTACGGTGGAATAGGAGGATTGAAGACCGTAAATATCCGAAGTATGGGGACGAATCATGTCGGAGTGTTCTATGATGGCATTGAATTGGGGAATGCACAGAATGGAGTGATTGATTTGGGACGCTTTTCTTTGGATAATATGGAGGCCGTTACTTTATATAATGGGCAGAAAAGTGCTATTTTCCAGCCGGCGAAAGATTTCGGTTCTGCCGGTTCTATTTATCTTCAGTCGAGAACGCCTGTTTTTCAGGCGAATAAGGCTTATCATGTAAAAGCTGCTTTTAAAACAGGTTCCTTTGGCGTTGTCAATCCATCTCTACTTTGGGAACAGAAACTAAGTGAGAATGTAAGTGCGTCACTTAGTACTGAATATATGTATACCACCGGAAAGTATAAATTTACTTATGCAGTAGCTGGGGGATACGATACTACGGGGCAGTCCGCCGTAATGGCGATGTGAATGCTTTACGCACGGAAGGTGGTTTATATGGTAAAATAAAAGGCGGTTACTGGCGCACAAAAGCTTATTTTTATAATTCAGAACGTGGGTATCCCGGTGCTGTTGTGCGGAATCGTTTTTCACATGAAGATCGCCAATGGGATACCAATTTCTTTCTTCAGTCTTCTTTCAAGAAAGATTTTGGTGAAGCATATAGTCTGTTGTTGAATACCAAATATGCATATGATTATTTACACTATTTGGCAGATCCCAGAAAAGAGGAGGCTACTATGTATGTAAATAATACATATCGTCAACAGGAGGTTTACTTGTCAATGGCTAATAGAGTCACTGTTCTTCCTTTTTGGGATATAAATCTTTCAGTGGACTACCAGTGGAATAAGTTGAATGCCAATCTGACTGATTTCCCTTATCCACGGCGAAATACGACGTTGGTGGCAGCGGCTACCTCTTTGCATTTTGATCGTTTTAAGTTTCAGGCTAGTGTCTTGGGAACTTTCGTGCATGAGAACGTTGCTTCGGATACTACTTCAGCTGGGAATAAAATGGAATTTACTCCTACTGCCATCGCTTCCTATAAACCTTTCAAGAATATTGATTTTAATTTGCGTGCCTTTTATAAGCGGATATTTCGTATGCCGACTTTAAATGATTTGTATTATACATTCATAGGAAATATCAAATTAAAACCAGAATATACAAATCAGTATAATATTGGATTCACTTATCAGAAGTTATTTACCGGAACATGGTTGCAAGCCTTGAATGTTCAGTTGGATGCATATTATAATGAAGTGGAAAATAAAATAATAGCTACTCCTACCAATAATTTCTTTCGTTGGACAATGATTAATTTGGGGCTTGTTGAAATAAAAGGAGTGGATGTTGTTTTACAAGGAGGCTGGAAATTAGGTGATAATTGGACCTTTGACAGCCGCTTATCATATACTTATCAGAAAGCACAGGATTTTACTGATAAGTTGGATGAGGATACATATGGAGGACAAATATCGTATATACCTTGGCATAGTGGCTCGGCTATACTAAATGCTGAATATAAATCATGGGAACTAAACTATAGTTTTATATATATAGGTGAGCGCTATGGTATTTCGGCCAATACTCCGCATAATTATTATCTTCCCTGGTATACAAGTGACGTGTCTCTGGCAAAGAAATTCAATTGGAAAAAGAAGGATTTCAAGTTGGCTTTGGAAGTCAATAATATTTTAAATCAACAATATGAAGTGGTGAGGGCTTATCCGATGCCAGGAACTAACTTTAAATTCATTTTAAACTTAACTATATGATTGTGAATAATATTTTTTCACGCATCTTGTTTGGAATATTAGCAAGTTGCTGTTTGCTGGCTTGTCGGGGGGAGCTTCCGGTTTTACCGTCTGATGAGATAGAAGTCGGTAAGGATCCTTTAGGGGGTGTTCATATTAAAGGAATGTATCTTCTCAATGAAGGAAATATGGGTAGTAATAAGTGTACACTTGATTTTTATGACAGTACTACCGGTAAGTATCATCGTAATATTTATGCTGAACGGAATCCATCTGTAGTGAAGGAGCTGGGAGATGTTGGAAATGATTTGCAGATTTATGGAGACAAGTTGTATGCTGTAATCAATTGTTCCAATTTTATAGAGGTGATGGATGTGGAAACTGCACAACATTTGGGGCAAATAGATGTGGTTAATTGCCGTTATATCACTTTTAGTAATGGAAAGGCGTATGTCAGTTCGTACGCGGGGCCTGTTGGGATAGATCCCAATGCGCGTCCGGGAAAAGTGGTTGAAGTGGATACGACAAATTTAGCTATCACCCGTGAAGTGGTAGTCGGTTATCAACCGGAAGAGATGGTGATAAAGGATGGAAAACTTTATGTTGCCAATTCTGGCGGATATCGTTTCCCTGATTATGACCGGACTGTATCGGTTATTGATTTGAAGACTTTTCAGGTTATTAAAACAATTGATGTAGCTATTAATCTTCACCATATGAAGTTGGATCGTTATGGACGTATATATGTTAGCTCGCGAGGGGATTATTATGGAACCGGATCAAATGTCTTTGTTATAGATACTCAAACGGATTGTGTGACAGGAAGCTTGGGTATTGCCGCGAGTGAAATGTGTTTAAGTGGGGACTCTATTTACATGACTAGTGTAGAATGGAGTTACGTTACAGAAAGTAATACAATTACTTATGCTCTCTATGACGTGAAACAAAATAAAATGGTCTCTCGCAATTTTATAACCGATGGAACAGAGGCGGAAATAGCAATTCCGTATGGGGTGACTGTGAACCCGGAGACGAAAGAAATATTTGTAACAGATGCAAAAAGTTATGTTGTGCCTGGTTATCTCTATTGTTTTAGTCCTGAAGGAAAGAAAAGATGGAAAGTCAGGGCAGGCGATATACCGGCTCATTTTGCTTTTACAACAAAAACATTTCAATAACTAACTGATATTTAATAAAAATGGACAAAAAGATTTTAAGACTAACATTAGTCATTGCAGTTTCTTTATTTTGGGGAACTGCATTTACAGGGTGTAGTGATGAAGAAGATACTCCGGCGGCTTATCAACTAAAGAAGGAGGATATTCGTGTATCACAACCGGAGGGTGGTTTTGCGGTTGTGATAGATCAACTACTAAAAGTGCAGGTTGAAAGTGAATCAGACGAAGGAATCTCTTATGTGTGGTTGTTGGATGGTACTGAAATTGCTCAGACGAAAAGCTTGGAGTATATGTTTGAAGAGGTGGGAGAATACGAATTGACATTACGTGTGTCACAGGGAGAGAGTCGTTTTGATTATCCCTTTACGGTTACTGTAACTTTTGAAAACATAGAACCTGCTCCTGAAGGAGCGACAGCTTATGTTACTAAAGTTTTTGATTTTGTTCCGGCTGTCGGACAATTTACTAATACATTGCCGGTATATAAAGAAGGTGATACACAGGAGGCTATGAATGAAAAAGTATTGGCAGCCATTGGCAATAATAAAAAAGGGATGATTTCGTTAGGGGGATTCGGAGGATATGTTGTAGTCGGTTTTGACCATACGATAACCAATGTTACTGGGAAACGTGATTTTCGGGTACTTGGCAATGCTTTTTATTCTGCGGCTAATCCAGACTCTGGCGCGCCAGAAGGAGGAAGTTGTGAACCGGGAGTTATCATGGTGGCTTATGATAAAAATCAGAATGGGAGACCGGATGATGATGAATGGTATGAAATTGCTGGTAGTGCTCATGAAGATGCTACATTAGAATTATGGTATGATAAGGCTGTTGCTGCCGGGAATGATGTGAAGACTTATCGAAATTATGAAATTACTTACTATCGGCCGGAAAAAGAACCGACAACTGCGGAAGAAAGAGAAATGTATATTCGCTGGGAAGATAACCAGGGAAAATCTGGATATAAAGTGAAGAATACATTTCATAATCAATGCTATTACCCGGAATGGATAAAGGAAGATAAAGTAACATTTAAGGGAACTTGTTTGCCTCAAAATGCTGTTGATGAGAGTGGACAAGGAAGTTATTTTGTTTTGTATAAATTCCGATATGGTTATGCTGATAATGAATTGAATAGTAAGGATGAATCTGCTATTGATATAGATTGGGCAGTAAATTCGAAAGGTCAAAAAGTACACCTGCCAGGAGTCGATTTCATAAAGATATATACTGGTGTCAATCAGGAAAACGGTTGGCTGGGTGAATGTTCTACTGAAATATCAGGGGTTGAGGATTTACATGTTTTAGGAGTTGATATTGATGCTCGCAAATAAGCTAAGAAATAATTGAAAATAAAAGTAAGAATGAGAAAGTTTTTAGTATTGGCAACTGTTGCCTTGGGATTTGTTTTTACAGCGTGTGATGATGAAGATAATTTGAATTCGTCTGTATTAATCGGAAATAAGTCGGGAAGTAATGTGATAGTGCAATTAGATACCTTGTATCTGGATGCCCGGGCTGAAAATCTGTCCGGAACGATGGAGTATTTATGGACAGTAGATGGGAAAGAAGTCTCAACCGCTTCAACATATAAGTTTTCACAACCTAAGACTGGAGAGTATGTTATAGGGTTGACTGTGTCGGATGGCAATGGAGAAACTCTTCAAACGAATATAACTGCCAAGGTAGAAGGTCGGTTTGGAAAAGGAACTTTTATTTTGAATGAAGGAAATATGAGTAATGAAACCGGAACTTTGACCTTTGTGGATTCAAAAGGAACAGCGATGGATAGTGCATACTATCGGGTAAATCAAACTTTACTCGGTAATGTCTGCCAGGATTTGTTCATTAGTGATGGTAAAATTTATGTACTTTCTCAAAATGGAGCAAAGAATGGTGGCGAGGGATTACTGACTATTGCTAATGCGGATAATTTAGAGAAAGAAAGAATTTATGATAATGCTACTTTGTCTTGGCCTACTAATTTAGCGGTAATAAAAGAGGCTCTTTATATTCGTGATAATAAAGGTGTCTATATGCTAAATACTTCTACAGATGCTTTGACTTTTGTCGAGGGTACTGGCGGAGCCTTGAAAAATCGTATGGCTGTGGTTGGAGAAAAAGTTTTTGTGATGGGTAGTAAGAAGCTTTTTGTTATTCAGAATGGAACAGTTATACATACTATTCCTTTTGAAAGTGCCTTGTCTGGTATCGCGAAGGCATATGATGAAAACTTATGGGTATCATGTACAAATCCGGCAAGTATTAATAAAGTTAATCCTCTTGATTATACGGTTGAGTCTCATGCTTTAGATGTTAGTATTGGCGCCGGTTGGGGTGTTGCTCCTGCTTTTTCTGCGAAAGATGATATTGTTTATTTCAGTAATGCAGGCTTTAATCTGTATCGACATATTTTCTCTCAAAATAAGACGGAAAAAGTTGCTAATATCAAAGATTATGTAGAAGATGCCGGAACATATTACAATAGCTTAGGTGTTGATCCGGTAAGTGGAGAGGTTTATTTTGCGACTTTAAAGGGATTTTCAGAGTACAAAATAAATGATATTGCCATATTTGATTTTACTAAAACACCAGCTTTACAGGCTGACATTAAAAATAAGAATAGTTTTCCGGCAGGAGTTTTCTTTACGGAGAATTTTAAGTGATAGATTTAACTCTATAATCTATCATTTTTATTGATGAGGACTTTCTCATTCAATCAAAAAATGTCCTTTTAAAAAGAGTCTGTTTTTTGATTGATGGGAAAGTCTTTTTGGGGATTATACTGTGACCTTATGTGATTGGAATGTAATTAGTTTTAATAAAATAAATAAAGTAGTATATTTTCGAGAAAACTCCTTAATTTTACCTCCACAATTTTGACTCAATTTAGAATATAGACTTATACTGCTATTGACATGAAAACTTGTAGACTATGTGGACTACTTTTGCTGTTACTTTGCATACATACTGTATTATATGCTCAACAAACAAGAACTGTCAAAGGCAGAGTGCAGACGTTGGAGTCTGGGAGTAATAAACGACAGCCTTTACCTTCGGCTAGTGTTATTGTTTTGCAAAAGAATGACTCTACTTTCATAAAAGGAATAACAAGCGATAAAAATGGTCGTTTTACTCTTAGTTACCAGCCGCAGAAGAAAAAACAGTATCTGTTGAAAGTCTCTTTTATGGGAATGCAATCCGTATATCATGTATTGGGGGATTCGGCATTAGTGAATGTTGGTACACTTACATTGAAGGATGATGATATTCAGATTGGGGAAGTGGTAGTGACCGGGAAATTGCAAGAAGTAGTAATGGAAGGAGATACTACCGTTATCAATGCTGCTGCTTATAAAACTCCTGATGGAGCTTATTTGGAGGATTTAGTGAAGCGTGTTCCGGGATTGGTGTATAATAAGAAAGATCAATCGCTGACATATAATGGGCAACCTATCAGTGAAATCAATGTGAATGGCGAAGCTTTTTTCTCCGGAGATAAAAAGACGGCACTCGAAAATTTGCCGGCAGATTTGATTAGTAAGTTGAAAGTGTACGATAAAAAATCAAAAGAAGAAGAATTTACCGGAATTAGTTCAGGAGAAAAGAAATATGTACTTGACTTGCAGACTAAGGATGAATTGAATAAAACCTGGCTGACGAATGCCACTGTGGGATATGGAAACAATCAAAAGAAGGATTTAGAAGGGCAGGTGAATTATTTTAGTAAAGACGGGGAAAATCTTTCTTTCATAGGACGTTCCACCAACCGATATCAGAATAGCACTTACAAGGATAATATTAATAATTCGGTGGGAATGAATATGACTCATAAATTCGGAAAGAAGTTTTCTTTGACCGGAAGCATGAACTATAATCTCAATCGGAACGGAAATATTTCTTCCATGTATCAGGAGCAATATTTAACTGCTGGTAACCAATATTCTGCGTCCACTAATGAAGGTAACTCTAAAAGCCGGTCGTTCAATTCTAATATCATGGGTAGTTGGGAAGTGGATAAACGTACACGCATACATTTTAACGGTGGTTTCAGCTTTTCTCCTAACCGGAATGAAAGTAATAGCCAGAATGCTTCTTTTGACGCTCCTCCTAACGTCAATCATGAAAGCTTGTTCGATGATTTTGAATCGATTTCCCAAGATATCAAAGTAAATCGTAGTGAAAACCGGTCGCGTTCGGAAGGGCAATCGAACCGTTATAATTGGATGATGGGGATTATGAGGCGGCTGAATGAAAAAGGTACAACTTTAGGATTGAACATTCAAAGTTCGGATTCTTGGGGGGATAATGAAAGTTTTTCGCTTTCAAAAACTACTTATTTCCGTCTCAAAGATAAGCAAGGCAACGATTCATTGCTTTATCGTAACCAGTATTTGAAGTCACCCCAGAAAAATAATTCGTGGCGGGTAGGGATTAACTTCACCCAACCTATCGGTAAGAAAATGCATATTCGTGCAGCGTATAACTGGAACACTCATTATGAACGCGATAACCGCGACACTTATGAATTGTCTTCTTTGGCGAAGTCGGATGTTTTTGGTGAGTTGCCTCCTGACTATGAAACGGGGTATGTAGATAGTTTGAGTAATCGAAGTCATAGTCGTACTAATGGACATGATCTGAATGTAGGCTTCAATTACTCTGATGATACATGGATGGTGAATGCATCATTAGGGATTACTCCGCAAAGGCGAACCATTGAACGGAAAATGGGGAAATTGTATGCGGATACCACTGTGCATACTATCGACTTTCAGCCTATGATATGGCTGGCCTGGAAAAAGAAAGAGGCACGAATTACTTTTAATTATGACGGTAGAACCCGGCAACCTTCTTTATCGGACTTAATGCCACTTACAGATAATAGCAATCCATTATATATTACTCGAGGGAATCCGGATTTGAAGCAAATGTTTGCTCATAGTATGCGTATAAGCTTTCAACATTCTAAAAAAGGCATATCTGCGAATCTTGGAGGACAGTTGGAACAGAATAGCGTTACACAGGTAATGATATATGATGCACAGACTGGCGGACGTGAGACATATCCTGTCAATATAAACGGTAACTGGAATGTGTATGGAAGTGCTAACTGGTGGAAACGTTTAGGACATTTCTCTTTACGGTTGGATATGAACGGTAATCATAGTAATAGTGTCAGCATGATTAATGAAGATAGAAGTCTTGAGCCGGTGAAAAGTACAACGCGTGACACCGGCTTGAATTGTGAAGCGAATGTTTCTTATCAGCCTGCCTGGGGAGGTCTTGACTTCTCTACTTCCTGGAATTATCAGTATTCGCTCAACTCTGTGAATGATAACAATACATATACCCGTTATTATAATTTCCGTTTGGAAGGATATGTTGATCTTCCTTTGGGCATACAATTACGGACGGATGGGGCTTATACTTTCCGTAATGGTACGAATATCCGTAAAGGAGAAGATGATGAGATGTTATGGAATGCGAGTGCTACCTGGAGATTCTTGAAAAAGAAAGAAGCAGAACTGTCTGCTTATTGGGTAGACATTTTAGGAAAGAGGAAAAGTTATAACCGTATGGCAACTTCCGACGGCTTTTATGAGTATCGTACGCAGGAAATAAAAGGGTATTTCATCGTTACTTTCAAATATAACTTTCGTTTGATGATGTGATTTTTAGAAAAAAGTCGTATGTTTGCTACAGAACCATAAAACAAAATGTACTATGAGCGGTAATTATGTTATCAACATCGGTCGGCAACTAGGTAGCGGCGGAAAAAAAATAGGAGAGAAGTTGGCAGCCCGTTTGGGGATTGACTTCTACGATAAAGAATTGATTAATCTGGCTTCTGAAGAAAGCGGGTTGTGCAAAGAATTTTTTGAAAAAGCGGATGAGAAAGCTTCGCAAGGTATTATTGGCGGATTGTTCGGCATGCGTTTCCCTTTTATCAGTGAAGGAGCTATGCCATGTAATAACTGTTTGAGTAATGATGCCCTGTTTAAAGTGCAAAGTGATGTGATTCGTCATCTGGCGGCAGAAAAATCTTGCGTCTTTGTCGGACGCTGTGCGGACTATATTCTGCGTGAACATCCCCGTTGTGCGAATGTTTTTATTTCGGCCTCTAAGGAAGATCGTATTGCGCGATTATGCGCCATGCATCATATTGATGCGGAAGCTGCAGAAGAAATGATAGAAAAAGCGGATAAGAGACGTTCGGAGTATTATAATTATTATAGTTATAAAACGTGGGGAGCAGCTGCTACTTATCACTTGTGTGTCGATTCTTCTTCTTTGGGAGTTGAAGAGACAGTTCGGTTTATAGAAGAATTTGTAGTGAAGAAACTACAGCTTATATAATAGGCGTAGAAGAAGTCTATAAGAAAAAGAAATAAAGCCGGTATATTCCATTGAAGGATATGACCGGCTTTATTATTTATAAATAAAACATGATTTACATCATCGTTAATAATATCATCTGCCCCGTCAGAATACGGAGGAACATGGATAATGGGTAAACTGTAGAATACCCTACTGCCGGAGCATCTCCGGATGTTGTTTGATTGGCATAAGCCAATGCGGGCGGGTCGGTATTACTACCGGCTATCAATCCCATCAGGGTGAAGTAGTTTACCTTATAATATAATCTTGCGATAGCACCGATTATAAGCAACGGGATAACGGTGATAAGGAAACCACAACCTACGTATAGTAATCCGTCACCTTCAACTACCGTTTGCACAAAGTTGGCTCCGGCATCTATACCGACACTAGCAAGGAAGAGCACGATACCGATTTCGCGAAGCATCAGGTTAGCGCTCATGGTTGTATAAGTCACTAAATGGAGCTTATGACCGAAACGTCCGATAAGGATAGCTACTACCAGCGGTCCGCCTGCCAAACCTAATTTCAAAGGAGTCGGCATACCGGGGAATGCTATAGGAAGGCTACCCAGGAGAATTCCTAAAAAGATACCAACGAAAATAGTCACAATGTTCGGTGTGTCCAGACGTTTTAACTGATTACCCAAAACACCTGCCACACGTTCAACTGCATCTTGCTGACCTACCACCATTACACGGTCACCTACCTGAAGTACCAGATTTGGATCGGCAAACAAGTCCATACCGGAACGGTTGATGCGGGTAACGTTCACTCCGTACATACTACGAAAATGCATAGATCCTAAAGTCTTTCCGTTGATTTCCGGTTTAGTCACCAGAATACGGCGGGAAACCATGGGAAGGTCTTGTTTCTCCCAGTCGAGTTCCACTTCTTTACCGATAAATACGGTAATTGCAGGAGCATCTTCTTCTGAACAGACAATGAATAATTGATCCCCCATATTGAATATGGTTTCATGGTTGGGGATACTTACATGACCTGCATGACGAATACGGGAACAAACGAACTGGCGGCCTAAAAATTCCTTGATTTCAATCAAAGTTTTTCCGCTGATTGATTCATTGCGTACTTCCAGACTCATCATGTGAGGTTTGTGATGTGCATCTCCACTTTGGATTTTCAGACTTTCTTCCTCTTTAGCCATATTGACACGGAAGATGTAACGGATAGCAATGATTGAACCGATAATACCTACCACGCCCAGCGGATAAGCACACGCATATCCCAGTGCGATTTGTGGACCAGTGTAATTAAGCTGGTTCAATGCTTCATTGGCGGCACCAAGTCCCGGAGTGTTTGTGACAGCTCCATAGAGGATACCTACCATCATCGGCAGTTCTACCCGGCCGTTCCAGAGGTAGTAAAGCCCCAGTGCAACGGCAATATTTAACACTACGATGCCTACAGCCAACAGGTTCAATGTCATTCCTCCTTTTTTGAAAGAAGAGAAGAAAGATGGCCCCACCTGAAGACCGATACAGAATACGAACAAGATCAATCCGAATTCACGGATGAAATGTAGGATGTGTGTATCGGCTGTGAAGCCGAAATGTCCCATTAGGATGCCGGCAAACAAAACAAATGTGACGCCCAAAGATACTCCGAATATCTTTATCTTGCCCAAATACACTCCGGCTGCCACTACAAATGCGTAGAGAAGCACGATGTGAGCTACGGAGCTGGAGTCCCACAATAAACTTTGTAACCAATCCATAATATAGCAGTTTTTATAATGTTTTTCTAAAAACGGGTGCAAAATTACTCATAACATTGGAGCAAATCAAATAAATGGAGAACTAAAAAAATAAAGAATGAAGAATTTCTATGCAGATTCTATGCGAGAGTGAGAGGTGTGCGAATTTTCTATAAAAAGAAGTTTTGTTTTAACTTATTGGTTATATTTGCATGTCGAACAACAGACAATTAGAAAGAGATAGATAAAAATAAAGACAATATTAATCTTGTTTTAATTTTAGATAAACTATGGCAGACAAAAAAGAAAAACTCTTCTCAGACTTTTCTCCTGTCTCCACCGAACAATGGATGGAGAAGGTTACAGCCGACTTGAAAGGTGCTGATTTTGAGAAGAAGCTCGTTTGGAAAACAAACGAAGGGTTTAAAGTGAAACCTTTCTACCGGATGGAAGATCTGGAGGGTTTAAAAACTACTGATGCGCTTCCCGGAGAGTTCCCTTATCTGAGAGGAACTAAAAAAGACAACAATGAGTGGTTGGTTCGCCAGGAAATCAGGGTAGAATGCCCCAAAGAGGCCAATGCAAAAGCACTGGACATCTTAAATAAGGGTGTTGATTCACTATCTTTCCATGTAAAAGCAAAAGAACTCAATGCGGAATATATCGAGACGCTGTTGAATGATATTCAGGCAGAGTGCGTTGAATTAAATTTCTCAACTTGCCAGGGGCATGTTGTGGAGTTGGCCAATTTGCTGGTGGCTTATTTCCAGAAGAAAGACTATGATGTGAAGAAGCTGAAAGGCTCTATCAATTATGATTTCTTCAATAAGATGCTGACTCGCGGTAAGGAAAAAGGGGATATGGTGCAGACAGCGAAAGCGTTGATCGAAGCTATCCAGCCGCTTCCTTTTTATCGTGTATTGAATGTAAATGCAATCTCATTAAACAATGCCGGAGCTTATATCTCTCAAGAGTTGGGTTATGCATTGGCTTGGGGTAATGAATACATGAATCAGTTGACTGATGCCGGTATTCCTGCTGCCGTAGTAGCTAAAAAGATAAAATTCAACTTCGGTATCAGTTCCAATTACTTCCTTGAAATTGCGAAGTTCCGTGCCGCACGTCTGTTGTGGGCAAATATCGTAGCTTCTTATAAACCTGAATGTCTGCGTGATTGCGATAATAAGGGAGCTAACGGCGAATGTCGTTGTGCAGCAAAAATGGCGGTTCATGCCGAAACTTCTACTTTTAATCTTACTTTGTTTGACGCACACGTGAATTTGCTTCGTACACAGACTGAAGCAATGAGTGCCGCTTTGGGTGGGGTAGATTCAATGACAGTCGTTCCGTTTGATAAGACTTATGAGACTCCGGATGAATTATCAGAACGTCTGGCTCGCAATCAACAACTATTGCTGAAAGAAGAATCTCATTTCGATAAAGTAATTGATCCGGCTGCCGGTTCTTATTATATTGAGAACCTGACTGTATCTATTGCTAAACAAGCGTGGGAACTTTTCCTTGCTACCGAAGAAGCAGGTGGTTTCTATGCCGCATTAAAGGCTGGTACAGTTCAGGCAGCAGTAAACGAAAGCAATAAAGCTCGTCATAAAGCAGTGGCACAGCGTCGTGAAATTCTGTTGGGTACTAACCAATTCCCGAATTTCAACGAAAAAGCCGGTGACAAGAAACCTGTGGAAGGAAAATGCTGCTGTGGAGGTGACTCTCATACTTGTGAGAAAGATGTGGATACATTGGTATTCGACCGTGCAGCTAGTGAGTTTGAAGCGTTACGTCTTGAAACGGAAGCATCGGGCAAACGTCCGAAGGCGTTCATGTTGACAATTGGTAATCTGGCGATGCGTCAGGCACGTGCGCAATATTCTTGTAACTTCCTGGCTTGTGCCGGTTATGAAGTAGTCGATAATCTAGGATTTGAAACAGTAGAGGCAGGAGTAGAGGCAGCGATGGCTGCGAAAGCTGATATTGTTGTCATCTGTTCCAGCGATGATGAATATGCTGAATATGCAGTTCCTGCTTTCAAGGCCTTGAATGGTCGCGCTATGTTTATCGTAGCCGGTGCTCCGGCTTGTATGGATGACTTGAAAGCCGCAGGCATCGAAAACTTCATCCATGTTCGTGTCAACGTATTGGATACCTTGAAAGAGTTTAACGCTAAACTATTGAAGTAAGATGAGAAAAGATTTTAAAAACATTGATATATATGCCGCATTTCAGCCTGCTAACGGTGCTGAATGGCAAAAGGCTAACGGTATCTCCGCCGACTGGAAAACACCGGAACACATTGAAGTGAAGCCTGTTTATACAAAAGAAGACCTCGAAGGAATGGAACACCTCGGCTATGCTGCCGGACTTCCTCCGTATTTGCGTGGTCCGTATTCAGTAATGTACACCCTGCGTCCCTGGACCATCCGTCAGTATGCCGGATTCTCTACTGCCGAAGAGTCCAATGCTTTCTATCGCCGTAATCTGGCTTCCGGTCAGAAAGGTTTGTCAGTAGCATTTGACTTGGCTACTCACCGCGGTTATGATCCCGATCACGAACGTGTAGTGGGTGACGTAGGTAAAGCAGGTGTATCTATCTGTTCATTGGAAAACATGAAAGTTTTGTTCGATGGTATTCCTTTGAATAAGATGTCTGTATCCATGACGATGAATGGTGCTGTGCTTCCGATTATGGCATTCTATATCAATGCCGGTTTGGAACAAGGTGCTAAACTCGAAGAAATGGCAGGTACTATCCAGAACGATATTTTGAAAGAATTCATGGTGCGTAATACCTATATTTATCCGCCTGCATTCTCTATGAAGATTATTTCTGATATCTTCGAATACACTTCACAGAAGATGCCGAAGTTCAACTCTATTTCTATCTCCGGTTATCACATGCAGGAAGCAGGTGCTACCGCAGATATTGAGTTGGCTTATACATTGGCTGACGGTTTGGAATATCTCCGTGCCGGAACAGCAGCAGGTATTGATATTGATGCATTTGCTCCGCGTCTTTCTTTCTTCTGGGCAATCGGAACCAATCACTTCATGGAAATTGCCAAGATGCGTGCCGCACGTATGCTGTGGGCGAAGATTGTGAAACAGTTTAATCCGAAGAACCCGAAATCACTGGCCTTGCGTACTCACTCACAGACTTCCGGATGGTCATTGACGGAGCAAGATCCGTTCAACAACGTAGGACGTACCTGTATTGAGGCTATGGCTGCAGCTTTGGGACATACCCAATCTTTGCATACCAATGCATTGGATGAGGCTATTGCTCTTCCGACAGATTTCTCTGCACGTATCGCACGTAACACACAGATTTATATTCAGGAAGAAACTTACATCTGCAAGAACGTTGACCCATGGGGCGGCTCTTACTATGTAGAATCTCTGACGAACGAACTGGCACACAAGGCTTGGGAACATATTCAGGAAATTGAAAAACTGGGTGGTATGGCGAAAGCTATCGAAACAGGTATTCCTAAAATGCGTATCGAGGAAGCGGCTGCACGTACACAGGCTCGTATCGACAGCGGTCAGCAGACCATTGTGGGTGTGAACAAGTATCGTTTGGAAAAAGAAGCTCCGATTGATATCCTTGAAATTGATAATACGGCAGTTCGTCTTGAACAGATTGAAAACCTGAAACGTTTGAAAGAAGGACGTAATCAGGCTGAAGTGGACAAGGCATTAGCAGCTATCACTGAATGTGTGAAGACCGGCAAGGGTAACTTGCTTGAACTGGCAGTTGAAGCAGCTCGTGTTCGTGCTACTTTAGGCGAAATTTCTTATGCGTGCGAACAGGTTGTAGGACGTTATAAAGCAATAATTAGAACTATATCAGGCGTGTATTCATCAGAAAGTAAAAACGATAGCGACTTCAAGCGTGCTTGTGAACTGGCAGAGAAGTTTGCGAAAAAAGAGGGACGTCAACCTCGTATCATGGTTGCAAAGATGGGACAGGACGGTCATGACCGTGGTGCCAAGGTAGTAGCAACGGGTTATGCGGACTGTGGTTTCGACGTGGATATGGGACCGTTGTTCCAGACTCCGGCAGAAGCTGCTCGTGAAGCGGTAGAAAACGATGTTCATGTAGTAGGTGTTTCTTCACTGGCTGCCGGTCATAAGACATTGGTTCCGCAGATTATTGAAGAACTGAAGAAACTGGGACGTGAAGACATTGTGGTGATTGCCGGTGGTGTTATTCCTGCACAGGATTATGACTTCCTGTATAAGGCAGGTGTAGCTGCTATCTTTGGTCCGGGTACTCCGGTGGCGAAGGCTGCTTGTCAGATTTTGGAAATTCTGATGGATGAAGAATAACTTCTGAAATTCTTTAGAATCTTATAATATTCCCACCTTTTAGACTTGTTTTGGTTTAAAAGGTGGGATGTTTTTTTGTTTATATTCTTTGTCTTCTCTTTATTTTGTCTATATTTGTCCGGCTTTCATTGTAAAAAGACTTAATGAATGAATGGAAACAGAGACAATATAGATGTCTGTTTTGAGCAGTTTTATGCCGCTAACTTCCCGAGGGTCAAGAACTTTGCAAGGTTGTTGACTAAATCGGAGGAAGATGCGGAAGATATTGCTCAGAATATATTTCTTAAGTTATGGACACGTCCTGAACTTTGGCAAGAACAGGAAACCATGACTGGTTATCTCTATACTGTGACCCGGAATGAAATTTTCAACTTGTTCAAGCATCAGAAGGTAGAGCAGGAATATGAAGACAAAGTTTTGAAAGCCCAGTTGTTGGGTGAACTTTGTGACGAAGATTCCTCCCTGTTAGAAAATCTATACTATAAAGAAGTATTGATGCTTATCAAAATGACACTCAGTCAGTTGCCTGATCGTCGCAGACAAGTTTTTGAGATGAGCCGTTTTGAAGGACTTTCTCATAAAGAAATAGCAGATAAATTGCAAATCCCATTACGTACGGTAGAAGATCATATCTATAAAACATTGACCGAACTTCGCAAAGTGTTAATGTTTGTTATTCTCTTCCGGATCTTCCCGTAGTTTCTTTTCCTGAATAGTGATATTTATGTAAGTGTTTCTAAATACAATAATAAATACCACTTTATGAAGAATTATATTCGCGACGTAATCGACCGTTATATTAAGCATGACTATCCGGAAGAAGTCGATCAGGATTTTCGCACATGGTTGATTAGTGAGGAGCGTGCTGACGAGAAAGACTGTGAACTCAATAAACTTTGGGAGGCAACCGAAGCTGCTACAACTCCCGGTTATCGTGATTCTTTGGAACGGATGCACGAACTTACGGGGATCGGGGTGAGACGGCGGATTCATTTTCTACATGCGCGTTTGATAGTCTGGCGGATAGCAGCAGCTTTATTGATAGCCATATCTTCTGTTTCGATTTATTTGGCGTTGCAGAACCGTCAGGCACCGGATCTGTTGCAAGCATATATTCCTACTGCCGAAATGCGGAATCTTACTTTGCCGGACGGCACACAGGTATTAATTAATTCTCAAAGCACTTTACTTTACCCCAAAGAATTTACGGGTGATACACGTTCCGTATATTTAGTGGGAGAAGCCGCTTTTAAAGTGAAGCGTGATGAAGAACATCCTTTTATAGTAAAGTCTTCTGATTTTCAGGTGACTGCGTTAGGAACAGAGTTCAACGTGACAGCTTATCCGGATGAAGAAGAAGTGACAGCAACATTGATTTCAGGAAAGGTGCTGGTAGAGTATAACGGACAGAAAAAACAGGAAATATTGAAGCCGAACGAGCAGTTGGCTTACAATAAGCGTAGTCGCTCCGGAAACGTACTTCGTCCTGATATGCAGGATGTCACAGCTTGGCAGCATGGTGAACTTGTCCTTCGTAGTATGACGCTGGAGGAAATATTCACCCGCCTTGAACGTAAATACCCTTACACATTTGTTTATAGTTTCCGTAGTATGAAAGAAGACCGTTTCAATCTTACTTTCGGGCAAAATGCTTCCATAGAAGAAATAATGGATATTGTTGCTCGTGTAGCAGGGAATCTGGACTATCAGATTGTGGGAGACAAGTGCTATATTTCCATTAACGGAAAAAGCAAACTCCGACATCAGGGGACGAAATAGAACCTGTATATTATACTAATATTAACCTTAAAATACATTGAGCCTATGCGGAAAAAATATCCGGGAGAAGCTGCAACCTTCCCCCGGATGTGAAATCGAAATTCTTACTATTAGCGTTAACCAGACGCTACTAAATTCGAGAATCTAACTTTATCTGTATAAACTAATACTAAGAAGATGCAGCAAATTTATGAATTTATAGCCAATAAGCAGGCAATCAGTCGAGTATTTATGCTTTTTTTGTGCTGTCTGCTCCTTTCTGCTCCTACTTTTGCTCAAAGTAGCAATGTCCGGATTACGATCCATAAGAAAAACATATCGGTCATCGAGGCATTGAAAGAGGTGGAAAAACAAACGAAACTGTCCGTTGGTTACAACGAGTCGCAGTTGAAAAACAAACCCTCCATCAATTTGGCGTTAGAAAAAGCCACGCTGGAGAGTTCTCTCAAAGAAATCCTTAGAAATACGGGATATACCTATCAGTTAAAAGGAAAATATGTAATCATCGTTCCACAGGAAAAACAAGAAGCGGAAGCAGCTTCTGTCAAACGTATCACCGGCCGTGTGCTGGATGATAACGGAGAGCCGTTAATTGGTGTCAATGTACATGTAGAGGGAACGAGTGTCGGTTCTATTACGGATATTGACGGTAATTTTATACTCGAAGCTCCTGTTGGAAGTGTGTTGAGTATCAGTTATGTAGGTTACACTCCACAGACGGTAAAAGTAACCGGACAGAATATATATAGCGTGCAACTGGCTTCGGATACAAAACTGTTGAGTGAAGTCGTTGTAACAGCACTTGGCATCAAACGCGAGCAGAAAGCATTGAGCTACAACGTACAGCAAGTAAAGTCCGACGAACTGACCCAGATTAAGGATGCTAATTTTGTAAACAGTCTGAATGGTAAAGTTGCGGGTGTTACTATCAATACGAGCTCTTCTGGTGTCGGTGGGGCAAGTAGAGTGGTGATGCGTGGAACAAAGTCTATTGAACAGAGTAGTAACGCTTTGTACGTGATTGACGGTATTCCGATGTATAATTTCGGTGGCGGAGGAGATACGGAATTTGGTTCAAAGGGAGCTACCGAGGCCATTGCTGATATTAATCCGGAAGATATAGAAAGTATTTCCGTACTGACTGGAGCGGCAGCTGCCGCCCTTTATGGTAGTAATGCGGCAAACGGTGCGATTGTGATTACTACAAAAAAAGGACAGGTAGGTAAGCTGCAAGTAGGTGTATCAAGTGGCATTGAATGGTTGAATGCTTTTAAGATGCCCGAGTTCCAGGGCCGTTATGGTACAGGTAGTAATGGTAAAGCGGGAAATTCCAATATTTATAGCTGGGGACCGAAGTTGAACTCGGCTGCTCAAACAGGATATGAACCCGATGATTTCTTTGATACGGGTGCGGTATATACAAATTCCGTTACGTTGTCTACCGGAACGGATAAAAATCAGACTTTCTTTTCTGCAGCTGCCGTCAACTCGGCAGGGATGGTTCCCAACAATAGGTATAACAGATATAATTTCACTTTCCGCAATACGACCAGTTTTTTGAATGACAAGATGAAACTGGATGTAAGTGCAAGCTATATTCTTCAGAACGACCGTAATATGACCAATCAGGGGCAGTACTCCAATCCGTTGGTTTCTGCTTATCTTTTTCCTCGCGGGGATGATTTCTCTATAGTGAAGAATTTCGAGCGTTGGGATGAAGCCCGGAAAATTAGCGTACAGTTTTGGCCGCAGGGCGAAGGTGACCTTCGTATGCAGAATCCTTATTGGATTGCTTACCGTAATCTCCGTCTTAACAATAAGAAACGCTATATGGCTTCAGCAGGTTTGAGTTACCAGATTCTTGACTGGCTGAATGTGGCAGGGCGTGTCCGCATCGACAATACTCATAGCGAATATGAAGGCAAGCTTTATGCAAGCAGTAGCAACACGCTGACTGACGGTAGTTCACAAGGCCATTATACAGTAAACAACGGACAATATTCGCAGACTTATGCCGATGTGTTGGTGAATATTAATAAACGTATTCAGGATTTTACGATTGTAGCCAATATCGGTGCCAGTTATAGTGGAGTGACTAGTAAGGAATTGGGCTATGCGGGGCCTATACGAGAAACAGGTATTCCTAATCTGTTCAATGTTTACGACCTTGACAACGCAAAAAAACGTGCTACGCAGGTGGGTTGGCGCGAAGCGACCGAATCTATTTTTGCCAGTGCCGAAGTAGGGTGGAAAAGTATGCTTTATCTCACCGTTACAGGACGTAACGACTGGGCTTCGCAGCTGACACATTCTCCGCAGGCTTCATTCTTCTATCCTTCCGTAGGGCTTTCGGCTGTCATCACTGAAATGTTGAAACTGCCTGATTGGGTGGATTATCTTAAAGTACGCGGATCGTTCAGTTCCGTAGGTAATCCTTATCCTCGTTTTCTTACCTATCCTACTTACTCGTATGATGCCAATAAGCAGGACTGGAAATCGCAGACGAATTATCCCATTGGTAAACTATACCCCGAGCGTACTGACTCATGGGAAGTAGGTCTGGATGCAACCCTGTTTAAAGATTTCAAATTGAGCGGATCTTTCTATTACGCCAATACTTATAATCAGACATTCGATCCTCGGCTTCCTGTATCATCGGGATATGACAAACTGTATGTACAGACCGGATATGTACGCAACTATGGTTTCGAGGCTATGTTGTCTTATGGACATCGTTGGGGAGATTTCAGTTGGGACAGCAGCTTTACTTTCTCGGCCAACAAGAATGAAATCGTTGAACTGGTGAAGGATTATGTTCACCCGGAGACGGGAAAAACTTACAACGTCGATAAACTGGAACTCAAAACCGATGAAGGCCGCGGATTCGGAAAGGCGAAATTTATCCTGAAGGAAGGTGGTACGCTGGGCGATCTTTATACCCATGCCGATTTGAAGCGTGATATTAACGGTAATGTCCTGATTGACGATAGCGGCAATGTGACAGCCATCGACAATGCCGGTGACATAAAGTTGGGAAGCGTACTTCCTAAGGCAAATTTAGCCTGGAATAATAGCTTCTCTTATAAAGGTATCAATGCCGGTTTCTTGTTGACAGCCCGTTTGGGCGGAATCGTTTATTCGGCAACACAGGCTTATCTTGATCTTTATGGAGTATCTGAAACATCTGCTGCCGCGCGTGATGCCGGAGGAGTATGGATAAATGGCCGTAGCCGCGTGAATCCGCAAAGCTTCTATGAAGTGGTAGCATCGCAGAGCGGATTGCCTACCTACTATACTTATAGTGCTACCAACCTGCGTCTGCAGGAGGCACATATCGGTTACACCGTTCCGCGCCGCTGGCTGGGCAATGTTTGTGATATCAATGTATCCCTTGTGGGGAGAAATCTCTGGATGATCTACTGTAAAGCTCCTTTCGATCCTGAAGCAGTAGCTACTACGAACAACTATTATCAGGGAATCGACTACTTCATGATGCCGAGTACCCGGAATATAGGATTTAACATAAAGATTAACTTCTAAATACTATGATGGACATGAAACGAATATATAACATTCTTCTGATAATGATCCTTTCATTATTTCTGCTTCCGTTGGGCGGTTGTTTCGACAGCGACATCAACCGGAGTATGTATGAAGCGGACGGAGAAGAAATGCAGCGTGAGAATCATATTGTAGGTGCTACGCTCAAAGGAATGCAGGGATTGGTGATTCCTACACGTGAACACCTTTACCAGTTTATGGATGCCATGGCAGGAGGAGCATACGGTGGTTATCTGGAAGGAATTGTAGACACTTGGGTGATGAAATTCTCTACTTTCAATCCCGAACAGGGATGGCTCAAATCCCCGTTTGCCGATCCGATTAAAGACATGTACCCGCAGTACCGCGATATGATGAACAAGACGGATGACCCTGTGGCATTAGCTTTCGGTAAAATTCTCCGGGTGTGTATCATGCATCGTGTGACGGACATTTACGGTCCGATTCCTTATTCGAAGATGATGGATAATGATAATTCGGGTGAAGACCTGGCTGTCCCTTACGATTCGCAGGAGCAGGTATATACACAGATGCTGAAAGAACTGGAAGAAGCGGATAAAGTGTTGGAGGAAAACAAAGACCTGTCGTCCGAGGCTTTCCGCAAACTGGAAGACTTGTATTACGGAAACATTTCCAAATGGCGTAAGTTTGTACATTCCATGCAACTTCGCATTGCCATGCGTATGAGCTATGTCAATCCTACCGAGGCGCAACGTATTGCGCAGAAGGCTGTGGAAGCGGGAGTGATTGAATCGAATGAGGACAACGCCATGCTTCATGTGGCGGAGAACCGTTCGGAGTTGCTGTTTAATAACTGGAATGACTACCGTATCAGTGCCGATTTAGTTTCTATTATGAAAGGTTATGAAGATCCGCGTTTGGATAAGATGTTTGTCAAAGGTGTGCAGACAGTCGATCAGGATGGCGAGAAAGTCGATGTATACGATTATTACGGTGTACGTATCGGCATATTTACCCAGAAGAAAGACGACATGATTAATCTTTACTCAAAGCAGGTGATTTCCAGCACCGACCCTTATCTCTGGATGAATGCGGCGGAGGTGACTTTCCTTCGTGCCGAGGGCGCGTTGCGTGGTTGGAGTATGGGAGGCGATGCGCAGGCATTGTATGAAAAGGCTATTGCCCTTTCATTCGAAGAGCGTGGCGGAGCCACCGGAGCAGACCAATATGTGAAGGATGCGGAGAAAAAGCCTATAGACTATGTGAACCCGATGGACGGGGCTGATATTAAGTATAGCCATCCGGCGGTAAGTACCATTACGATTGCCTGGGAACCTGGAGCGGAGTATTTCGAACGGAACCTGGAGCGTATCATTACTCAAAAATGGATTGCAATATTTCCGCTGGGGCTGGAAGCATGGGCGGAACATCGTCGTACGGGCTATCCGAAATTGTTGCCTGCCGTGGAGAATAAAGACCCCAATAATAGTGTGAATGTAACAATCGGTCCCCGTCGTTTGCCTTTCCCGGCCGATGAATATACAGGGAATCCGAAATACATTGATCAAGCTGTAGAAATGCTGAATGGTCCCGATGCCGCAGGAACTAAACTTTGGTGGGATAAGAAAGACCATTCCATTGAGAATAGTCAATCCTCAAACTAGAACGAACCTTTAAATCAATGAGATTATGAAATATAAATCAATCTTTAAGTTATGCCTACTGACTACTTTCTTGTCGGTTGCCACCATCAGTTGCGACGACTGGACGGAAATGGAAATACATGATAGTCAGGTGAATGGGTTTAAGGAACAGAATCCGCAAGAATATGCGGTATATACGCAGAATCTTCGTGCATA
The DNA here is from genome assembly GCF_018289135.1 of Bacteroides xylanisolvens. Classification (NCBI taxonomy): domain Bacteria; kingdom Pseudomonadati; phylum Bacteroidota; class Bacteroidia; order Bacteroidales; family Bacteroidaceae; genus Bacteroides; species Bacteroides xylanisolvens. The sequence goes on along the minus strand of NZ_CP072216.1, from coordinate 3,255,122 downwards.
TAAGGCAACGAAACATGCTGTCGTTTATGCCCGGTTGGATAATGCTCCGGAAGTATCTACTAGTGAGAAGGATTTTCTCCGTGCGTTGCCGGATAGTATCGATATAGTGACGATGCGTAATGCCGACCGTCTGTCCGAATATGACCGGGAAGATATGAAGTTGGTGCGTGAGGATTATGGGACGAAAGTGCTTTACTATATAGATTGCACGGCTAAAGATAAATTGAATACCTCTATAACCTCTGCTGTTGAGACAGTGCGTGCGGGGACATTTGACGGGATTGCCCTCGGTTCGGAAGGCTCTGCGGTAGACGTCTCGGCGTTAAAGCCGCTGCTGGATGCTTTGGGACAGACACCGTGTCTGTTAGTTTTTGAGGGTACTCCTTCCTTGTTGCCGGAAGCGCAGCGCAGCCTTTTCAACTATTTCGTACTCGATATTTCCGGTGCATCCGATGAATATGATATAGAAACCTCCGTATTCTATGCCACCGGATATGGCAAGGCCGCTCCGGATCGCCTGCTGTTGGCTGTCACTCCTGACGGTACATTGACCGACTATAACGGAGTGACGCGCAATGCCATCGCCGGAGCTGCTTACGGTGCTCTCAATATGGAAACACCATTGGGAGGTATTGCTATTTACAATATCTCTGCCGATTACTACGATACTGATATTATTTATAAACAGACCCGTGGAGGTATTCAATTCCTGAATCCTGCTTCGGCTCACTAAACGATGTAAGCTATGAGAATACATAAACTTTATCAGTGCTTTGCAACCGCAGTTTTGCTACTTCTGCCGGTTGCCTGTGATAATACGGATTACAGCGAAAAGTCACCGTTTGACAATTCGGCGTATCTGAATATAGCTGCTAGTAAGAATACAGAAACTTTCACTTTTAATCGGAAGGTGACAAGCCAGACAAAACTTTTTACAGTGAAGTTGTCTTATCCTTCGGGGGATGATGTGAAGGTCAGCTTGAAGGTAGACGCTTCGTTGACTAGTGAATATAATGCAAAGAACGACACGCATTATGAAGTGCTGCCTGAAACATATTATCAGCTATTGAAAACAGAAGTGGTAATTCCTGCCGGAAAGACCACTTCTGAAGAAGTAGGCATTAAATTCTCCAAACTCGATGAGTTGGAGATTGACGTTACTTACCTCTGCCCGCTTTCCATTGGAGGAGCCGATGGAGTGGGAGTAATGGACGGTTCGCGCACGATGTATTATTTGGTACGCCGTTCCAGTGCCATTACTACGGCAATGAACTTGAAGAATGTCTATGTCACTGTTCCGGGATTTGATAAAGGAAGTCCGACGTCAGATGTGGTGAATAACTTGAGTGCAGTAACAATGGAAGCTATTATACGGGTGAACAGCTTCCAGCAAGAAATATCCTCTATAATGGGCATTGAACAGTATTTTCTGATGCGTATTGGGGATAAGGATTTTCCGAACCGACAGTTACAAACACAGACTACGTTTGGTAAATTTCCGGAAATCAGTAACCAGAAATTACTATTGGCAGGTGAGTGGTATCATGTGGCATTGACATGGGACATAGCTACTGCTACTATTGCTTTCTATGTAAACGGACAATTACAAAGTATAAGTACCAGCCATGGCAAAAGTGACTTGACTAGCATCAGTTTGGGAGATAAGTTACCTGATGATGAATTTGGGAATGGGGGTGATTTTAACTTCTATTTTGGGCGTTCTTATGGAGAGTCGCACGATATAAGCCGCCAGTTTGATGGTGAAATATGTGAAGCTCGCATTTGGAAGGTAGCCCGTACACAAGAACAGATTTATCAGAATATGTATGAAATCTCTAACCCGACAACCGAACCTGCTTTGTGTGCTTATTGGAAGTTCGACGAAGGGACAGGCACTGTAGTGGAAGACCGAACCGGGCATGGGAACGATGCGAAGGTAGTATCTTACTGGAAAGGTAGTGACCATCTCGAAATGTACAGTAAAACCGATGCGGATTTGTGGCCGAGCGGAATCGAAGTACCGAAAGTGAATCAGGAATAAGTGTGTAGAACTTTTTAAATAATTTATATATGAAACGAATAATACGAAATATATCTTTGTGTGCGTTGCTGGCAGTGGCAATGGGAGCCTGCGAGGAAGAGGCTGCATTGGTGAACCCAAGCGTTGCGCATGACAAATCTACACAGTCACCGGAAGAAGTTGTTGAAGCCGCTTCCTTGCAAAGTGCTTCAGCACCGGGAAGTGGACTTATCTTCCGTGACTTTGTGGTACAGACAGGTGATGAACTATATGTAGAATTGGCGAAACCGGCAGAGCACGACATGACTTTTACCATAGGTTTGGATATTCCCTTTAGTGACGAAGAGAAGAAGGCTTTGGTAGCAAAGTATTATAATATATTTATATTAGGAGCGATAGAAGAACCGGGAGATAAACTAACTATTACCAACGAAGGAAAAGTGACGATAGCTAAAGGCGAACGGAAATCGACACAGATAAGCTTTGCTCTATCAAGAATGACTGTTGATGCTTCAATGGCTGGGTCTCAATATCTGTTACCATTGGTAGCGATGGACGAGGATGGCAATCAATATAAGCTTTTCTATTATATCACGGAACGAGATGAGGAATATCAGGATAGAACTAAAAAGGATTATAAGGTAGTAGCGTATATTGATACGGAAATGATAAATCCTTTGATAGCTGACAAAACTACTACTAAACTGGAGTATCTGAGATCTCGTAGAGACAGAGAAACGATTTATGAAAATGTACCTCTTGTTGATATTGTAAACGTGCGCAAAGCCCTTTTGGGATATGATGCTTCTTCTCGGAGAGTAATTTTGAAGTATACACCGGATATGGAATATGTGCTGAAGCACAATGTTCAGTACATTCAACCGTTGAGGCGGAATGGTCTGAAAGTGTGTCTTTCTATCGAAGGAGGTGGAACGGGAATAGGCTTCGCTAATTTGACAGATCCTCAAATAATTGATTTTGTGGCTCAAGTTAAGGTGGCTGTAGAACTGTTTCAGTTGGATGGTATTCATTTGCGTGATGAGGGAGCCGGATATGACAAGGCCGAAGCACCGGCTATCAATGAAACTTCGTATCCGAAATTAATCAAGGCTCTGCGTGAAGCAATGCCGGATATAATGCTCACTCTTGCAGATGATGGCGGTACTACAGCTACAATGAATAAAGAACAAGAGGGCATTGTAGTGGGCGATTATATTGACTTGGCTTGGAATGTAATCTGGGATTCTCCGGTTAATCCTTGGGCGGATGGTTCGGAACGCAAACCTATAGCGGGGATGACGAAAGAACGTTATGGTGGGATTGCGCTTTATATTAAAAGACGGACAACTCAAGAAGACTATGAATTTATGGAAGAACTGCAGGACAAAGCTAGGATAATTACTCTAGACGAAGGACTTGGAAAAGTTGCAGTCGTAGAAAACATTCCTTATAGGCAGTATGATGTAGAAACGATGGTTGTTGATGGATTTCAGAATCTTTTGATGTGCTTCCATGACAATAATGATGGGAATTATCCTAAATATATTGCAAATGTACAAGAAGCATTGGTTGTGACGCAATATTATGCTTTTCGCAAAGACTGGTAGGGTTGTAAAATAAGGAAGAGGCTGCTCTGCAAGTCTGATAAGCGTATCATTCTGCCATTCAGAATGTAGTGAAGAATCTCTTGTTTGTATATTCGAAAGAGTAGATTCTTCGCTTCGCTCTGAATGGCAGAGCAAAATGATAGCAAGCAGTACCTTTTCGGACTGCCTCAATCCGGTAAACTTTTTATTGATATTCTTTATTTTTTCGTTTAATAATATTCATAAAACCAAGTAGAAACAACATCATTATGAAGAATGTATTGAAAATCTGGTTAGTCGACAACACTGTAACCGTCGACAACAAAGACGATAAGATCGGTCAGCTCGAATCGTCCGGTAATCTCTCGTTGCAGGACATACTCGATGAGATGCACAAGGAAGACACCGGGCTCCGTCCCGAAACCATCGAGCACGTCGTGAAGCTCTACAACCGTGTTGTGAGCGATCTCATCCTTAGCGGATATAGTGTCAACACCGGTCTTTACCACGCCGTAGCGCAACTCCGCGGTGTTATCGATGGCGGAAAATGGAATCCCGAAAAGAACTCCGTCTACGTCTCCTTCACCCAAGACAAAGAACTGCGTGAAGCTATCGCCCAAACCTCTATCAGTATTTTGGGCGAACGCCAAAGCGTGATGTACGTTGCCGGATTCTCACCTGCCACTGCTACTGCAGGCCGTCCGTTCACGGTCAATGGCCGTATGTTGAAAATTGCAGGTACGGATTCTTCCGTCGGCATCACTATCACCAACAGCAAAGAGCAAACCACACCTATCGACCTCAATATGTTGGCCGTCAACAACCCGTCACAACTCACATTCATTGTTCCTGCCGGTCTGGCTGATGGCGAATATACCCTCACCGTCACTACGCAGTATGCAGGAAGCACGCTCCTGAAGACACCCCGAACCGCTATCGCTACTTTCTATGTCGGCACGAAACCCGATGCAGGAGGCGGCTCCGGTTCCGGTGGTGGCGAAGGCGGAGGAGGAGAGGCTCCCGATCCTGCGGCATAAAATGTTCTCTTGGAGGCTGTGTCAAAACTCTTATAAACAAAAAGTCACCCTCGCTACAATTATCTGTGGCGAGGGTGACTTCGTAGAAAGGAGAGTTTTGACACATCCCCTTATGCAGAGAGGCTGCATAGCTCTATACACGCATCATGTATAGAGTTGTGCAGCCTTCGTGTATAGGGTTATACATGATAAGTGCATAACTTTGATCTTTTTCTCTGTTTTGTCCTCTTTTTCATCAAAGACTTATGTATATAGCCATAATTGAGCTTGGTATTTATTTATCTTTTTCGCATTATCTTTTTTATGGTACTAATTTATTAGTACTTTTGTCTTTACCGAAAGAAAAGATCAACGATTATGGCAAGAATAACGATTCCATACGCAGTGGCCGACTTCGCAGAAATGCGTGAACGTGGCTTTTATTATGTTGATAAGACAAATTACATTCCGGGGCTTGAAGACTATAATGCTCCCATCTTTCTCCGTCCCCGTCGTTTCGGGAAAAGTCTGCTCATCTCCATGTTGGCCCACTACTACGACCGTACGAAAGCGAATCGTTTTGAAGAACTTTTTGGCGGCACCTGGATTGGCGAACATCCTACGGAAGAACATAATCAATATTTGGTGATTCGTTATGACTTCTCGGCTATGGTGATGGCGGATGATATGGAAGGGGTGGTACAGAACTTCAATGACCTGAATTGTGGACCCGTGGAAGTTACGGTAGAACATAACCGAGACCTGTTTGGTGATTTTCAGTTTACAACTCGAGGAAATGCTGTGCAGATGTTGGAGGAACTTTTGGGTTATATCAGCTCACATGGATTGCCTAAAGCATATATATTGATTGACGAATACGATAACTTCACCAATCAACTGCTTACTTCCTATAATGACTCACTTTATGAGGAAGTAACCACTAGTGATAGTTTTCTTCTCACCTTTTTTAAAGTTATCAAAGCGGGTATCGGCGAAGGCACGATTCGCACTTGTTTCTGCACAGGCGTATTGCCTGTCATCATGGACGACCTGACCAGCGGGTACAACATTGCGGAAATCCTCACATTCAAACCCGTTTTTTTGAATATGCTCGGCTTCACCTATGAAGAAACGAAAACATACTTGCGCTATGTACTTGATAAATATGCTCCCGGTGCAAGCGAAGAACGCTTCGAGGAAATCTGGCAGCTTATTGTGAACAACTACGACGGTTATCGTTTTAGCCCTGTCGGTGAACGTCTTTTTAACTCCACTATCTTAACTTATTTTTTTAAGAAATTTGCCGCTAATGCCGGAAGTATTCCCTCCGAACTGATCGATGAGAACCTGCGTACGGACATCAACTGGATTCGCCGCCTGACTCTTTCGCAGAACAACGCCAAAGAGATGCTCGATGCCCTGGTGATAGGCGGTGAATTGTCATACAACGTCAGAGATCTGTCCGGCAAATTCAACAAGAAGAAATTTTTTGAGAAAGAATTCTATCCCGTCAGCCTGTTCTACTTAGGTATGACTACCCTGAAGAGTGCATACCGCATGGTGCTCCCCAACATGACCATGCGCAGCATCTACATGGATTATTACAACCAACTGAACAAGATCGAAGGTAACGCCAGTCGTTACGTCCCGGTTTATGAACTTTATGATTCCAATCGTAGTTTTGAACCCCTTGTGCAGAACTATTTCGAGCAATATCTGGGACAATTCCCCGCACAGGTTTTCGATAAGATCAACGAGAACTTTATCCGTTGTTCTTTCTACGAGCTTGTCTCCCGCTATTTGAGCCATTGTTACACTTTTGCCATCGAACAAAATAACTCCGTCGGTCGTTCGGATTTTGAAATGATCGGCATCCCCGGCACGGATTATTACACGGACGATCGCGTGGTGGAATTTAAATACTATCGTTCCAAAGATGCCGACCGTATGCTTGCGCTCACCGAACCGCTGGTAGAACACGTAGAGCAAGTGAAAGGTTATGCCGCAGATACAAAAAGAAAATTCCCCAATTACCATGTTCGTTCGTACATTGTGTATATCTGTGCCAACAAAGGGTGGAAGTGTTGGGAGGTTTAATATGAATCATTTGTAGATAAATATGAGGAAGAAGTAATTATACTCTCTTATTCCTCGGGTAGCCATCGACTGACATTTCGTGTGTCAGTACTGAATTCTACTCCAACCTTTTTGACTTCCCGTTCATCTGCCTGATAAGGGATAAGATATCCTTTATCTTCGATTTGCTGTAATGCTTGCTCGGCTGTGCCATTTAGTTTGAATTCGAATACATAAATATACTTCGGTGTTTTGACAACTGCATCAGCCCGTCCTTTTGCACTGCGTACTTCTGCTTGTGTGAACTGTCCCATGAGTTTGAATATCAGATAGAAAACAGTCTGGTAATGCCGCTCTGTCTGGTCATTCAGTTCGTAAGGTATATCGGCAAAGAAGGCTTGAAGGCGGGTTAGAAAAGCATTGATATTGCCACTTTCCAACTCATGGACAAATTTGCCAATATAGAAATCTTGCTCATTATCGGGAATATTAGAGTAGAATGGCAGAAGGAAATTCATAAAGCCATATCTCACTTCATCATTGGGAAAAGCAAGTTGATAAGTCTTGAAACGAGGGTCGTATTCTTTAATCGTCAGATACCCGCTTTGATAAATCAGCGGAATAGGATTCCTGCTTTCTGCCCGGTACTCGTTGAATGACGCTGCGTTTGCTTCCACTCCGTCAATGAGCGTTCGCAGGTCATAGTTGCTATCCATCAGCATCTTGACAAGGAAAGTAGGAGTGCCTGTCTGAAACCAGTAATTCTCAAATTTATATCCATCGAACACATTTAATACACTGAACGGATTGAACATGCCTTCTGCATATTCACAGAAATGATACCCGTCGTAAAGTGAGGTCATCTTATGGATTGTATCTTCTGGTGTCATCCGGTTGTATGAGGCCAGCTTATCCAATTCCGGAGTGAATGTATCTATCAGTTCCTGCTTGGTGATGCCGCAAATGGTGGCATAAGGCGGTTTCATGCTGATATCATTCAGTTGATTCAAATCACTGAATACACTGACTTGTGAGAATTTGGTAACACCTGTCAGAAATACGAAACGCAGATAGCGGTCAGCACTTTTCAATACTCCATAGAATGCTTTTAGCATTTTGCGGTATTCTTCAAACAAGGGCAGATTATCCAGAGCTTGCAAAAGAGGTTTGTCATATTCGTCTACTAATACGACTACTTGCTTTCCGGTTTGCACACATGCGCGTTCTATAATATAGGCGAATCGTTCTTCCGGTTGTCGATCTTGCTTTTCGGTTCCGTAGATTGCTTCCCATTTTTCCAGATGTTGGTTGAGCATCGCTATCAGATCTGCCGGAGAATCATACTTGCGTGCATTCAAGTCAATATGAAAAACCGGATAGACTTGCCAGTCAACTTCCATTTGTGAGATGGCTAGTCCTTCGAATAAGTCCTTGCGTCCCAAAAAGTAAGCCTCGAAAGTGGAAATCAGCAGGCTTTTTCCGAAACGTCGGGGACGGCTAAGGAAATAGGGGATGCTTGTGGACACCATTTTTCCGACAAGGGCGGTTTTATCTACATACAGATAATTTCCTTTGCGGATTTTCTCGAAAGTTTGTATTCCGATGGGCAATTTGCGGTTTAAATCAATCATACTTGTTCTTTGTTATAAGAATTCTACTCTTGCAAAGGTAACATATTTTGTGGGATATTGTTCTTTTAGACAAATATTCGTGTAACTTTGCAAATTGATAGTTTAAAAACAAGAAGAGAAAAAATGATAGTTTGCATAGCCGAAAAGCCGTCTGTAGCACGTGATATAGCCGAAGTACTCGGCGCTCATACCAGAAAAGAAGGATATATAGAAGGAAACGGATACCAGGTGACCTGGACATTCGGGCATCTTTGTACCCTGAAGGAGCCACATGAATACACCCCTAACTGGAAATCATGGAGCTTGAGCAGTCTGCCGATGATTCCGCCACGTTTCGGTATCAAGCTGATTGGGCATGATCCGGGTATTGAGAAGCAGTTTCATGTGATAGAGTGGCTGATGCAGAATGCGGATGAAATCATCAATTGCGGTGATGCCGGGCAGGAGGGAGAATTGATTCAGCGCTGGGTGATGCAAAAAGCTGGCGCACGCTGTCCGGTGAAGCGCCTGTGGATTTCTTCGTTGACGGAAGAAGCTATTCGTGAAGGATTCTCGAAACTGAAAGACCAAGCTGAATTTCAATCACTTTACGAAGCCGGTCTTTCCCGTGCGATGGGTGATTGGCTGTTGGGAATGAACGCTACCCGTCTTTATACCCTTAAATACGGTCAAAACAAACAGGTGCTCTCTATCGGTCGTGTACAGACACCGACGCTGGCATTGATTGTCAACCGTCAATTGGAGATAGCCAATTTTGAACCCAAACAATATTGGGAACTGAAAACAAACTATCGTAATACCACTTTCTCTGCACTCATTCGCAAAAGTGATGAAGAAATTGCCGCGGAAGAGGAAAAGAACGGCGGAAAAAAGAAAATAGATAACCCGGGCATCGACCCTATTGCCAACCGGGAAGAAGGCGAAGCATTGGTAGAACGTATTAAAGACCTACCTTTTGTAGTCACCAATGTCGGCAAGAAAGACGGGAAGGAATACGCTCCACGTTTGTTCGATTTGACTTCCCTTCAGGTAGAATGTAACAAGAAATTCGCTTATTCGGCCGATGAAACACTGAAACTGATCCAGTCTCTTTATGAGAAGAAAGTGGCTACCTATCCGCGTGTGGATACCACTTTCTTGAGCGATGATATTTATCCGAAATGTCCTGCTATCCTGAAAGGACTCCGTGATTACGAAGTCTTGACAGCTCCGTTAGCTGGCACTACACTTCTTAAATCAAAAAAGGTATTTGACAACTCGAAAGTGACGGATCACCATGCCATTATCCCAACCGGAGTCTATGCTCAAAACTTGACGGATATGGAACGTCGTGTCTACGACTTGATAGCCCGTCGTTTTATAGCCGTGTTCTATCCGGACTGTAAAATTTCTACTACCACCGTAATGGGAGAAGTGGATAAGATAGAGTTTCGGGTAACCGGAAAACAAATTCTGGAACCGGGATGGCGTGTCGTGTTTGCCAAGGAAGTAAAAGACCCTACTGAAGAAAAAGAGGAAGAGGATGAAAATGTACTTCCTGCTTTTGTGAAGGGTGAAAGTGGTCCTCATATTCCGGACCTGAATGAAAAATGGACACAGCCGCCCAGACCTTATACTGAAGCAACCTTGCTTCGTGCAATGGAAACAGCCGGAAAACTGGTGGACAATGATGAACTTCGCGATGCTTTGAAAGAGAATGGTATCGGTCGTCCGTCTACCCGTGCTGCAATCATTGAGACGTTGTTCAAGCGAAATTATATCCGTAAGGAAAGAAAGAACCTGATTGCCACCCCGACAGGAGTGGAGTTGGTGCAGCTTATTCACGAAGAATTATTGAAATCGGCAGAATTGACAGGTATTTGGGAAAAGAAGTTGCGTGAGATTGAAAAGAAAACATACGATGCCCGCCAGTTCCTCGAAGAACTAAAGCAGATGGTTTCAGAGATCGTAATGAGTGTACTTTCTGATAATACGAATCGACGCATAACTATTCAGGACGCAGTTGCTGCAAAAGCCGAAGAGAAAGAGAAGAAAGAACCTAAAAAGCGTGAACGAAAACCGAGTACACCGAAAGAAAAGAAACCAAAAGCGGAAAAAACGACGAATGAAGTGAAGACTGATTCGCCCGGTTCTCCTGCTCCGGTGGCCATGGCAGCTTCAACTCCTTCTACGGCAGGTGAGGTAGATGCGTTTGTAGGTCAACCCTGTCCACTTTGTGGTAAAGGAACCATCATTAAAGGGAAGACTGCTTACGGGTGTTCGGAATGGAGAAATGGATGTACTTTCCGGAAGAATTTCTAATTTTCCGCACAGTAACAAGGTAAAGTGTATGGCTGAAATAGTTTAGTGGAAAACTACTTGATTTATAGAAAAATACACTATATTTGTACATAAATCTATATGGACTACTATGAACCGTTTTGCAAACTACTACAAGAAGATATTCTCGCAAGAGTATATAGATCGCACCATTTCGGGCGGTATCAAGTCACAGCTCACCTTGCTACTCGTTACCATTGCTACGGCGCTGGCTATCTTTTTTATTATCGCGATGCTCTTTTCCATCCAATTGCATGGACACGAGGAATGGGGAGAAAGGCTCTGGGCAGTGTACAACAACTTTGTCGATCCCGGTAACCAAATAGAAGAGACTGCCTGGCCTAACAGGATATTAGTGGGGCTTATCAGCATTTCGGGATCCGTTTTACTGGGCGGTGTGCTCATCTCTACTATCTCTAATATTATAGAGCGGCGTGTGGGAGTGGTATACGCGGGGCGAATGACCTACCGTAATATAAAAAATCATTATGTACTGATCGGATTCAACGAATTGTCTATCAATATGATACGTGAACTGTATGACGAATGTCCTTCGGCACGTATTTTGCTGATGAGCGGTATGGAGTCGGCAACGGTGCGGCATCGTATACAGTCGGCCCTGCCTGTTGAAGTTGAGCGACAAGTGCTTGTTTACTTTGGCAACATTGAGTCGATCGAAGAACTTCAGCGGTTGAACATAGAGAGTGCTATTGAAGTATATGTGCTGGGTGATGAAGAACGTTACGGGCGCGATGCTAAAAATATAGCTATTGTGCACTTGGTAAGTACTCTGCGTGGTAAATGTTATGATGGTAAGATGATGCCTGTGTATGTACAGTTTGATAGCATCCCTTCGTATTCTAACATACAGAAAATGAATCTGCCGCCCGAAGTCTTTTGTATAGAAGGCAAGCCTAATATTTTCTTTCGGCCCTTTAATCTCCATGAAAACTTGGCCCGGCAGCTATGGAGCCTTTATGGAGCTGATTGTGAAAGGCGTTATGATCCGCTGGATTATCGCCCCATAAGCATTACACAACAACCTGATGGAAGTTGGAGTGCTACCAGTCAAGACTATGTGCATCTGGTTATCGTGGGATTCAACCGAGTGGGACGTTCGTTGCTACTCGAAGCATTGCGTATCTGTCATTATGCCAATTATGATGACCGTCTGCCTGCAGATGAACGTATACGTACCCGTATCACTTTAGTGGATCGCGAGATGGAGGCACAGAAAGACTACTTCAAAGCTCAATTCCCCTATATAGAGAGCCAAATAGATGATATTGAGGTGGAATATTGCCATGATGATATTTGCAGTACTGCTATGCGTACCCGCCTGCAGCAGTGGGCACAAAATAAGCATTGTATGCTTACAGTGGCCATTTGTGTGCATGATCCTGATTTGAGTCTTTCATTAGGACTCAACTTACCACATGAAGTTTATCAGTATCAGTGTCGTGTGCTAATCCGTCAGGAGTTTAATAATGATTTGTCGTCGATGGTGGACGACGAGAAGGGACGCTATCGCTATGTCAAGGTGTTTGGTATGGTAGACAGGGGAATAAAGAAAAACATCTTGCAAGATAAACTGGCTTTGTATGTGAACTACTTATACGATTGTTGTTATGCTGATGAAAGCCTCAAACAAAAAGAGGTATTGAAGAAGATGTATGAATCCTATGGTAACCATTCTGCCGACTTTATTTTGATGAACCACCAGGCGCAGTATTTGTGGAATAAACTAAGCGAGCCGTTGCGTTGGGCTAACCGCTATCAGCTGGATGCCTATAGTGTATTTTGTCGCACACTGGGCTACGGCATCAGACGGAGTGACCACTCACCGGCACACATATCCGAATCTATGTTCAATGAAGATCTGCCAGCTCAAGTTTTGTATCTGTTAGTACGCATGGAGAAGTACCGATGGAATGCCGAGCGTACGGTGGCCGGCTGGAGACGTGCTAAGGTGAAGGATAAGGTATTTTTGCAACATCCTCTTATTATGCCTTTCAGCGAATTACTACAAAAGTATCCCGAGGAGGTAGAGAAGGATGCTGATGTAATTTATAATCTGCCCTACATACTGGCATTGGGAGGATATGAGCTTTATAGATTGGCCGATTAATAAGCCGACTTAACATTTATACATAAGTTAGAGAGACACTACTAACCGCAACCCGTAATCAATATCCCACCGTTGTGGGGTCACTCCATAACGGCTGGTGACTTTACAGTATTTCTCGAAGGTGTAATAACTGCCTCCGCGTAATACTTTATGCATATCCTTTTCATTTATTTAATATCTATCGCTAGAAATGAGTTCTGCGATGATAACTATCATGCGTCGAAAACCAAAAACTTCCTCATTCACTGAATAAATTCTTTTTTTTCATTAAAATCATCTTTCTTGTAGGCAATAATCGTGGCATATTTGTTATTTATAAAATGAGAGTATCAATTATTTAAATAGAAAGAATATGAAGAAAAGATTAGTAGGAGTTGCATTGGTGTTGGCTGCCGTCTCTTTGGGGAGTATACAGCCTGTGGAAGCATGTACGCGTGCAGTATACATAGGTCCTGATCAGATGGTGATAACGGGGCGTACCATGGACTGGAAAGAAGATATCATGACGAATATCTATGTGTTTCCACGTGGTATTCAGCGTGCGGGACATAACAAGGATAAAACGGTGAACTGGACTGCCAAATACGGAAGTGTAATTGCCACAGGATATGATATTGGTACTTGCGATGGAATGAACGAGAAAGGATTGGTGGCGAGTCTGCTTTTCTTACCGGAATCTATTTACTCTCTTCCCGGTGATACCCGTCCGGCAATGGGAATCAGTATTTGGACACAGTACGTACTCGATAACTTTGCTACGGTACGCGAAGCCGTGGATGAACTGAAAAAAGAGACTTTCCGGATTGATGCTCCCCGTATGCCGAATGGGGGACCGGAATCTACCTTGCATCTGGCTATAACCGATGAAACTGGGAATACGGCTGTACTGGAATATCTGGATGGAAAATTGAGTATTCACGAAGGGAAAGAATACCGGGTGATGACAAATTCTCCCCGATATGACTATCAATTGGCTATTAATGATTATTGGAAAGAAATTGGTGGCTTACAGATGCTACCGGGAACAAATCGTGCGAGTGACCGCTTTGTCAGGGCTTCTTTCTACATTCATGCCATTCCGCAAACTGCTGATGCAAAAATTGCAGTTCCCAGTGTATTGAGTGTGATGCGTAATGTTTCTGTACCATTTGGTATTAACACGCCGGAGAAGCCTTATATTTCTTCTACCCGTTGGCGTTCCGTTTCCGATCAGAAGAATAAAGTGTATTATTTCGAATCTACTTTGACACCGAATATGTTTTGGCTGGACTTGAAGAAAATAGATTTTAGTCCGAAAGCAGGGATTAAGAAATTGTCTCTGACAAAGGGAGAGATTTATGCAGGTGATGCAGTGAAAGATTTGAAAGACAGTCAATCATTCACTTTCCTTTTCCAGACTCCGGTTATGTAATTTGTTGGTATCTGTAAATATATAAAAAGAGCGGTGGACGGGTTTGTAATCATACACTTGTCCATCGCTCTTTTTTATATACCGTTTGTAATTAGACTTTTTGTCTGTCCGCTTTATCGTCTGGCATACTCCTGATGAAATTCAATGACTGCCTCTATCCCTTTACGGAAAATATCCAGTGAAAAGTTTTCGTTTGGTGAATGGATGGCGTCTGATTCCAAACCGAATCCCATCAATACAGTTTTGATTCCCAAGACTTGTTCAAAAGTAGAAATGATAGGAATACTACCACCACGGCGTACTGCCAGCGGTTTCTTTCCGAAAGCAATTTCAAAGCCTTTTTCGGCAGCCTGATAAGCAGAAAGCGAAATCGGGCATACGTATCCTTGTCCTCCATGCATTGGAGTCACTTTCACCTGAACAGTTTCCGGAGCAATGCTTGAAATATACTCTGCAAACATCTGCGAAATCTTATGATGATCCTGATGCGGAACTAATCGGCAGGAAACTTTGGCATACGCCTTTGAAGGAAGTACGGTTTTAGAACCTTCTCCCGTATATCCGCCCCAAATGCCACATACGTCAAAAGACGGACGACAGCTGTTACGTTCTAATGTGCTGTATCCTTTTTCTCCGAAAAGCTCTTTTACGCCGATTGCTTCTTTGTATTTCTTTTCGTCAAAAGGAATATGCGCAATCATTTCCCGTTCGGCTTGCGGAACTTCTTCCACATCGTCATAGAATCCGGGAACGGTAATCCGTCCGTCAGCATCCGTCACCTTGCTGATAATCTGGCAAAGTGTGTTGATGGGATTAGCCACCGCACCGCCGAAATGTCCGGAGTGTAAATCACGGTTCGGCCCAGTCACTTCTATTTCCCAATAAGCCAGTCCGCGAAGACCGGTTGTTAAAGACGGAAGTTCAGCTCCCAGCATACTCGTATCTGAGACAAGGATGACATCTGCCTTCAGCAACTCTTTGTGCTCTTCGCAGAAAGCTTCCAGGCTGGGTGAGCCTATTTCTTCTTCACCTTCGAAGATGAATTTTACATTATTCTTCAGCAATCCGTTTTTGACGAGATACTCGAACGCTTTCACCTGGATGAATGATTGTCCTTTGTCGTCATCTGCTCCACGCGCCCAGATATATCCGTTCCGTATTTCCGGTTCAAATGGTTGGCTCTTCCAAAGTTCCAGCGGTTCGGCCGGCATTACATCGTAATGAGCATAAACCAATACGGTCTTTGCGTCCGGGTCGACCATCTTTTGAGCGAAAACAATCGGATTGCCCTTTGAGGGCATCACCAATGCTTCGTCTGCTCCAGCTTCAAGTAACAACTGCGCCCAGCGTTCTGCACAAGCCAGCATATCATCGTGATGCTCCGGCAGAGCACTGATACTGGGGATACGGATGAGACTGAACAGGTCATTCATCATTTCCGGTTCGTGCGCTATTATGTATTTCTGAATTTCGTTCATTACAGTTGTGTCGTTTTATCCAGTAAGTAATAATCAAGTATAGTCATGGCGGCCATTGCTTCCACGATAGGCACGGCACGGGGCAGTACACAAGCGTCATGGCGTCCGCGTGCTTTCAGGGTGGTGTCGATACCATCAATGTTGACGGTTTCCTGTTCCATCAGCAACGTTGCAATCGGTTTGAATACTACACGGAAATAAATATCCTGACCATTACTCAATCCTCCCTGGATACCTCCGGAGTGGTTGGTATGTGTCTCGATGCGTCCGTTGTTATTATAGAAAACATCGTTCTGTTCGGAACCTTTCATTTTTAGTCCTTTGAATCCTTCGCCGTATTCGAATGCTTTGGCAGCATTGATGCTTAACATGGCGTTGCCCAAGGCAGCATGGAGTTTGCCGAAAACAGGTTGTCCAAGTCCGATGGGGCATCCCTTGATGACGCAGGTCAGTGTGCCGCCGATGGTGTCACCTTCTCCTTTCACCTTATATATAAGGTCTGCCATTTCTTTTGCTTTTTCCGGGTCTGGACAACGTACATCGTTTGTTTCTATTAAATCGAGGTCGTAATCCGAGTAAGTACCCTCCAGCTTGATAGGACCTACCTGTGAAGTGTAAGCTGTGATGCTGATGCCCAGTTGACGAAGCGCTAACTTAGCCAATGCACCGGCTACCACGCGCGAAATCGTTTCGCGTGCGGAAGAACGTCCGCCGCCACGGTGGTCACGGATTCCGTACTTCACTGTGTACGTGTAATCAGCGTGTGAAGGACGATATACATTTTTCAGATTGTTGTAGTCATTGGAGTGTTGGTTTTCATTCCAAACGATAAAACCAATAGGGCATCCGGTGGATTTCCCTTCAAAAATGCCTGAAAGAAACTCAACTTTATCAGCTTCTTTACGTGCAGTGGTAAGAATGGATTGTCCCGGACGGCGGCGATTAAGTTCTTGTTGTACAAATTCTTCGTCGATGACAATTCCTGCCGGAAATCCGTCAATCACTCCTCCAACTCCTTTTCCATGAGACTCACCGAAACTTGTGAGCCGAAAGATATTGCCAAATGAATTAAACATAGTTGTGGCTTTTTTAAAATTACTATATGCAAATATAACAAAGTTTTCGATAAGAAAGTTGTGAACTCGAAATATCTTCGAAAAAGGAAGCATATTGAACCTTTTTTCTTCTTTTTAGTTTATAAGGGACGAAATTTATTATAATAACTAAACCAAAGACGTATGAAAAAGAATCTATTGTATTTATTGGCATTGGTCTGCTCTCTTACTTTCTTCGCTGCTTGTAGCAGTGACGATGACGACAGTGATAACAAGAATAATGGGAATCCTCCTGAAGAGGAAGCTGCGATAACGGCTCCGGATGTAGTCGGAACGTATTGGGGAAATCTGGATATATCCATGATACCGGATGGTTCTGACCAGGAAATTGTCATAGGAGATGGAATAGAGAAGTTTATCACTCTCTCGCAGGTCAGCAATACGGAGGTGAAGATTGAACTGAAGGAGTTTGAACTGTTTATTAACCAACAGATCCTGAAATTTGGAGATATTGTTGTTGATAAGTGTGAAGTGAAGAAGGGAGAAGGGGTGTCTACGTTCACCGGACAGCAAGACCTTACGTTTGAGGGAAATGCCGCTGCTTTGGGTACCTGTCCTGTAACTGTTACGGGAACGGTAGAAGATGGAAATGCAGACATGACCATTAACGTGAAAGTGCCTACATTGCAACAGACTGTAAAAGTGACCTATTCCGGAGTGAAACAGGTGGCGGAGTCTGGTGGAAATTAATTCCTTATTCACCACAGATTACACAGATTAACACAGATTGATTTATAAGTCATAGACTATCAATATAAATAATCTGTGTAATCTGTGGTGAGACTTAAAATGCGTACCCAAAACCTATATTCAAATAGATGGGATACATTGCAAAAGTGATTGTATTAAAATCGCTTTTAAATATATCGTTCAATCCCCAGGTGAGATCAGCATATACATTGAGGTGTTTGAAAGCTCGCCATCCGGCTCCCGCCTGTAATCCCCACTGGAAATGTCTCAAGTCATCCGAGAAATCGTAGGTTGCAATTTTGTCGTCGGTAAATTCTACTTTCGGACCGGTGGGATCATCTTCCCGCAAATATCCTTCGTACACATGACCTGAAAATTCTCTTGAAAGCAGATACGAGAAATAAGGTCCGGCTTTGATGTTCCATCGGTTACTTAGTTTGTAGGTAGCCATTAGAGGTATAGTCAGTCCGGCGGTATGTACTTTGGTTTTCACTCCGCCCGTCCATACTCCGCTGATTCTTTCACCTCCTTGTCCGAGAATTTCCATATTGTAATTTTTTACGGTGGCTTCGGTGGTCATTGCTTTGTTTTCGAGCCGGAGTCCGACTATGATTCCGAGTTTGTTCTGAACGGCAATCCATTTGGTTACTTCGCCCCCTATGCTGATGGCTAGTGTCGGGTTATATCCGTCAATCGAACGGATTTCTACCGGAAGGGGAAGCGGGGCTGTGCCGCCAATGCTGAAACCTGCTTTAATCTCATATTCCAGTCCGTGAAGGGCGGAACGGATCAGTGTTTCATTTCGGTCTACCTGTGAATAGCCGGGGAGAGCTATTCCTATACAGGCTAGTAAACTGAATATATACGGATAGATTTTTATCATTATGATTGTTATAAAGTTATTTAATTCCGTTTGTTTGATAATGTGTACGTTTTGTATGAGTACATTGTTTGAGCGCATTATCAGCGTATTGCTATGGAAAATTCTTCTTCGAAATTCCGCTAATTTTCCGAGCGATAGATTAACTCTGCCTCGTCGATCAGTAATGTACTTCCGATTGCTCCGTTAAAATGATCTCCTTCCAGGCTTGAGGTGAACACGATGGCTATATTATATTTCCCATCCCTTAGCTTCTCCTTATCTATGAATTTTCCGGGGAGAGTGATGAAAGGAAGTTTAAAGTAAGTCCATTCGTTCGTTTCTTTGGCATTATTAATCCGTGCTGTTGAAATCAGGTTCGGACTGGTGAATGCATTCGTTCCGTCGAGAGTAGGAACAGATTCGCTGGTTTCGTACATGATGGCATATATGTCACAGATATCCCGTTTCCCGTTCACAGGTTTTCCTCCTTCTGTAAACTGATCTCCTGCTTTGTATTTATAATAACCAGCCAGATAAGTGGGTACATGCCGGAAAGGGAGGCCGAATTTAGTTGCTTTCAGAGGATTGCTCATAGCGTTATTCACATCGAAAGAGCCGATAAACAGATTTCCTGCCGCAATAGGCATTCCTGCTAGCTGACCGAAGAATCCGGTACTGCGTGTCACTAAGGAGAGGCATTTGCCGGCTTTTCCGTCTGTTATTTGGAAAGTGGGATAATCATCGGCTGTTTTAGCTACTCCGGTCATGGCATAACCCGCATTTCCGCTGGCCCATTCCATGACGACCTTATCTCCTTCGCGTTCCACAAATATATAGTACTTCTTTCCGCCCAGTGTATCTTCGAAATTATAGTTCGTGGCAAGTTCCGTGTCGATCACTGATACGGTATACATTTTCTTCCAAACACCATCGGCAGCTGTGACAGTATATTCCTGTGGGGTATTGAAGTTTCGTTCCGTGCCGCTAAGCGGACTGATCGCAGCTCCCGGAGTCAGTGTAAATTCAGGCTTGAGTTCTGAAATATCAGTTCCCGGACCAACAAAGATAGTTATGGAATTATTGTTAATAATAGGACTGGTTGTCATGGCTACTCCCGGTAGTATACAACTTAATATGTCTGCTTCTGCATTGAGAGCTTCTTCGCGGATACATGAAGAGGAAACAATAGCTAGTAGCAAATAAACAACTATGTGTTTTGCTTTCATTTTTCTATCAATTCTTTCTGTTAAAGTTTGGTGTATGGGAGGTTTTATAACAATATGAGATTTTATTTGTTCATTATAGAATGTTGGAAAAGAAAGAATTTCCTATTTTTGTGGAACCAAAACTTATAAGTCCATGACTGAATCAGAAAGAAGGCAAATTATAGAATTGATTAAGAAGGAGGTCATTCCGGCTATCGGATGTACGGAACCTATCGCAGTAGCGCTTTGTGTAGCTAAAGCTGCCGAAACACTGGGAGCGAAACCGGAAAAGATAGAAGTCCTGTTAAGTGCTAATATATTAAAGAATGCCATGGGAGTCGGAATACCGGGAACGGGTATGGTCGGGCTTCCCATAGCGGTTGCTTTGGGTGCGTTGATTGGCAAATCAGATTATCAGTTGGAGGTATTGAGGGATTGTACGCCGGAAGCGGTGGAGCAGGGAAAACAATTCATCGCAGAAAAACGGATTTGTATTTCTCTAAAAGAAGATATTACGGAAAAGCTGTATATCGAAGTGATTTGTAAAACGGAAGATAAAACGGCTAAAGCCATCATTGCCGGTGGACATACTACCTTTATATATATAGCCAAAAATGAACAAACGTTGCTCGACAAGCAACAGACAGTCAGCGAGGAAGAGGAAGAGGCTTCGCCCGAACTAAACTTGCGTAAAGTATATGACTTTGCACTGACTGCTCCGCTGGATGAAATCCGTTTCATCCTTGACACAGCCCGTTTGAACAAAGCTGCTGCCGAGCAAGCCTTTAAAGGTAACTACGGACATTCTTTAGGGAAAATGCTTCGGGGAACTTATGAGCATAAAGTGATGGGGGATAGCGTGTTTTCTCATATCCTTTCTTATACGTCGGCTGCCTGTGACGCCCGTATGGCCGGTGCTATGATTCCTGTAATGAGTAATTCCGGCAGTGGTAATCAGGGGATATCCGCTACACTTCCTGTCGTTGTCTTTGCAGAAGAAAACGGAAAAAGTGAAGAAGAACAGATCCGTGCTTTAATGCTAAGCCATCTCACTGTTATATATATCAAACAAAGTTTGGGACGTCTGTCTGCTTTGTGTGGTTGTGTGGTAGCTGCCACAGGTTCCAGTTGTGGAATCACCTGGTTAATGGGAGGAAACTACAATCAAGTTGCCTTCGCTGTTCAAAACATGATTGCCAATTTGACAGGAATGATTTGTGACGGTGCAAAACCGAGTTGTGCCTTGAAGGTAACCACCGGAGTTTCGACAGCCGTACTGTCTGCCATGATGGCAATGGAAGACCGTTGTGTGACTTCCGTAGAAGGAATTATAGATGAAGATGTAGACCAAAGTATCCGTAACCTGACAAGAATCGGCTCGCAAGCCATGAACGAAACGGATAAAATGGTACTTGACATCATGACGCACAAAGGATGCTGATTTTAAGTATTAGGTATTAAGTAGTCGCCCCTTAGAATGTGCTTTTACGCCTAATAATCAACATATTAATATATAAATTGCTTTGATATATCTGCAAGTTTTTGTATCTTTATGGTTGAAAACTTGCAGATTATTATGATAAACAAGCCCCCCCCTCAGCCCTCCTTGTTCAGCTCTTTGACAGACCAGCTGAATCCCAGGCATCCCTTATACCTGCTTGCCAATAAGATAGACTGGCGCCGTTTTGAAGAAGCTTTCTCCCCGCTATACTGTGCCGTCAACGGTCGTCCGGCCAAACCCATCCGCCTGATGTGCGGACTTCTGATTCTTAAGCACGTGCGTAACCTGTCCGATGAATCGGTTGTTGAACAATGGAGCGAGAATGCTTATTACCAGTACTTTTGCGGTATGTTGGAATTCACGCCTTCCTATCCCTGCAATGCAAGCGAACTGGTACACTTCCGTAAGCGTGTCGGAGAAAATGGCATGGAACTGATTCTGTCAGAAAGTATCCGCGTCAATCAGGAGGACGACGGCCCGGACCATCACTGCACGGCCTTCATCGATTCCACGGTACAGGAAAAGAACGTGACTTATCCCACGGATGCGAAGTTGCATAAAAAGATAGTCCGCAAAGTGTTGTCTGTCGTAAAATCCTTAGGGCTTCCTTTGCGCCAGAGCTATACCTTTGTCCTCAAGAAGATCTACCGTGACCAGCGTTTCCGTAACCACCCCAAGAACCGTGGCAAGGCCCTGAAAGCGGACAAGCGGCTGCGCACCATTGCGGGAAGGCTTGTCAGGGAACTGAGGCGCAACCTGAAAGAAAACCACGGCTACGACTCCCTGCTCGACCTCTTTGAGCGGGTGCTTTCACAGAAGCGCAATTCTCCCGGGAAAATCTATTCCCTGCATGAACCGGAGGTGCAGTGTATCAGCAAGGGGAAAGAACATAAGAAATACGAGTTCGGCAACAAGGTTTCAATCGTCCGCTCAATTACCGGTGTCATACTGGGTGCCAAGTCTTTCCGGAATGAATATGACGGGCATACCATTGAAGAATCCCTCAGGCAGGTGGAACGCATTACCGGAAAGAAGATCAGGAAGTTGGCCGGGGACAGGGGGTACAGAGGAAAGAAAGAGGTGGGCGGCACCGGGATACTGATACCCGATGTTCCAAACAGGAAAGACAGTTATTACACACGCAAGAAGAAACATAAGCTATTCTGCAAGCGTGCAGGAATAGAGCCGACTATCGGGCATTTGAAATCAGACTTTCGTTTAGGACGCAACTTTTATAAAGGTGTGTTCGGGGATGTTGTCAATCTGCTCTTAGCCGCAGCAGCGTACAACTTCAAAAGAGCCATGAGGGTTCTTTGGCTACTTGTTGAAAAAATCTGCGGGACACTGTTTTCTTGCAATATCCCGCAGATGAGTACTTTTTAAGGGATGACTAAGTATTAGGTATTAGCCGGAATGACGGCATAAAAAAAGTATTAAGTATTAAAACTCCGGCTATATCCGCACGGAATTAATACTTAATACTTTATACTTCAATTAATGACAGTGTCCGCCTTCGCAACCGCAGTCGTCGCCACAGCCATCACCGCAGCTGTCGCATCCGCAACCGCAACCACCTTCGCCACTCATCATTTTCACCAATTCCTGGATTTCTTCGTTGGTAGCAGGACGGCTTTCCAGTATTTCACCTTCGAAAATCAGGTCGGCACCAGCCAACGGGTGATTGAGGTCAACTACTACAACATCCGGTTTGATTTCTACTACGCTGGCATTTACGCGTTGACCGTCACCAGTCATCAAAGGTACGATGTTACCTTCTTTAATACGTTCGCTGTCAAACTTGCCATCTATTTCAAAAATATTTTTGGGGAGGTCAATAACGTGTTGTTCGTCATATTGTCCGTAAGCCTTATCTGCCGGAATGGTAAAATCAAATTTATCACCTTTAGAAAGAGCAGTTATCTGATTTTCGAAATCTTCGAGTGTTGTTCCTAATCCTGAAATGAATTGAAAGGGATGTTCTGCTTTTGCTTCTTCGAACAACTCTTTTTCACCATCTTCCATTGTATATAGTTTGTATGCAACGGTAATGTACTTGTTTTCTACTGTTTCCATCTGATCTTTTTTGTTTCTGATTAATAATTCCCGTAAATACGGGTCTACAAAGATACGAATTATTTGCTTGTACTCCGGTATAGGGAGGGTAAATTTCAGATTATTAAGTGCTTTTGTCAGAAAAAGAAAGTGAGGTGCGCAGTTAGATAATAGTTGTAAATTCAACCTTTAAGTGATAAAATAGAGAAATAATACCTCTCTTTTCTTACAATTATTCGCTTTTAAGTGATTTTTTTCTTCGATTTGTTTGGATATAATAAAAAAGCCCTTACCTTTGCAGCACGAAAATAAAGAAAAGAAGATATGAATATGTTACATACATCTATTAACCTAGCAGTCCTGCATATTATTCGCGTCGTGGTGGTCCCATCAAGAGCGTGAGAAAGGTTTTTGTGTTGTATGTGTTCGTACCATAAAAGATAGAATTTAGAGCCTTTCTCACTTGTGTGAGGAAGGCTCTTTAATTAAAAGATAGATTGAAATGAAAAAGCAATTACGCAGTTCGTTTAGTACACAAGGCCGTCGGATGGCGGGAGCCCGTGCGTTATGGGCAGCCAACGGCATGAAGAAGAATCAGATGGGTAAACCCATTATTGCTATCGTCAATTCGTTCACCCAGTTTGTTCCGGGACATGTGCATCTGCATGAAATCGGTCAGCTGGTGAAGGCAGAGATTGAGAAGCTGGGATGCTTCGCTGCGGAATTCAATACAATAGCTATCGACGACGGTATAGCAATGGGACATGATGGTATGCTTTACTCGCTTCCTTCACGTGACATCATTGCAGACAGTGTAGAATATATGGTTAATGCGCACAAGGCAGATGCAATGATATGTATCAGCAATTGCGATAAGATTACTCCCGGAATGTTGATGGCGGCTATGCGTTTGAATATTCCTGCCGTATTTGTATCGGGCGGTCCGATGGAAGCCGGAGAATGGAATGGTCAGCACCTGGATTTGATCGACGCGATGATTAAATCGGCTGATGAAAGTGTCAGCGATCAGGAAGTAGCGAATATCGAGCAAAATGCTTGTCCTACTTGCGGATGTTGTTCCGGTATGTTTACCGCCAATTCAATGAACTGCCTGAATGAAGCAATCGGACTGGCTCTTCCCGGAAACGGAACCATCGTAGCTACACACGAGAATCGTACGCAGCTTTTCAAAGATGCAGCAGAACTGATCGTAAAAAATGCAAAGTTATATTATGAAGAAGGAGACGAAAGTGTGCTTCCTCGTAGCATTGCTACCCGTCAGGCTTTCTTGAATGCCATGACGCTGGATATAGCAATGGGTGGTTCTACTAATACAGTTCTTCACCTGTTGGCTATTGCTCATGAAGCAGAGGTAGATTTCAAGATGGATGATATCGATATGCTTTCCCGCAAGGCTCCTTGTCTCTGCAAGGTGGCTCCCAATACACAGAAATATCATATTCAGGATGTAAACCGTGCCGGTGGTATTATTGCTATCATGGATGAACTGGCAAAAGGCGGTCTGATAGATACATCTGTTCGACGGGTAGACGGAATGTCATTGGCGGAAGCTATTAATGAATATTCAATCACCAGCCCGAATGTAAGCGAAAAGGCAATTAAAAAATATTCGAGTGCAGCCGGAAATAGATTCAATCTCGTACTTGGTTCACAGGGCATGTACTATAAGGAATTGGATAAAGACCGTGCAAACGGATGTATCCGTGATTTGGAACATGCTTATAGCAAAGACGGTGGATTGGCCGTATTGAAAGGCAATATTGCCCAAGACGGTTGTGTGGTAAAAACAGCAGGTGTAGACGAAAGTATCTGGAAATTTACCGGACCTGCCAAAGTATTTGATTCGCAAGAAGCAGCCTGTGAAGGCATCCTCGGAGGCCGAGTCGTCAGTGGCGATGTAGTCGTCATTACGCACGAAGGTCCGAAGGGTGGTCCCGGTATGCAGGAAATGCTTTATCCTACCTCTTATATCAAATCTCGTCATCTCGGAAAAGAATGTGCTTTGATTACCGACGGACGTTTCAGTGGTGGAACTTCCGGATTGAGTATCGGACATATTTCTCCTGAAGCGGCAGCTGGAGGCAATATCGGAAAAATTGTAGACGGAGACATTATCGAAATCGATATTCCGGCCCGGAAGATTAACGTGCGACTGACGGATGAAGAACTGGCGGCCCGTCCGATGACTCCTGTCACTCGTGACCGTTATGTACCGAAGAGCCTGAAGGCGTATGCCAGCATGGTAAGCTCTGCCGATAAGGGAGCAGTGAGAATTATATAATATAGTTGATAGGTAATAGTTAGCTGCGCAGCACTTAGCGCAATGATTGTAAACCATTCATTTTCAACTGTCATTTCTCAACTATCATTTATCATTTATCAACTATCAACTAATATGAAAGATTTAATAACAGGTGCAGAGGCTTTGATGCGCTCCTTGGAACATCAGGGAGTGACTACCATCTTTGGTTACCCCGGTGGTTCTATTATGCCGGTATTCGATGCCTTGTACGATCATCAAAATATATTGAACCATATCTTGGTTCGTCACGAGCAGGGAGCCGCCCATGCCGCACAAGGTTATGCCCGTGTATCGGGTGATGTAGGTGTTTGCCTGGTGACGAGTGGTCCCGGAGCAACCAATACGGTAACAGGCATTGCGGATGCGATGATCGATAGTACGCCTATCGTGGTGATTGCCGGACAGGTGGGAACAGGCTTTCTTGGGACGGATGCTTTTCAGGAAGTTGACTTGGTAGGTATCACCCAGCCAATCACTAAATGGAGTTATCAGATTCGCCGTGCGGAAGATGTAGCCTGGGCGGTAGCACGTGCGTTTTACATTGCCCGTAGTGGTCGTCCGGGTCCGGTGGTATTGGACTTTGCCAAAAATGCGCAAGTAGAGAAAACGAAATACGAACCGACGAAAGTCGATTTTATCCGTAGTTATGTTCCTGTTCCCGATACGGACGAGGAGACTGTACAGGCTGCTGCCGAACTGATTAATAACGCTGAACGTCCGCTTGTATTGGTTGGACAAGGTGTTGAACTGGGAAATGCACAGAGCGAATTGCGCGAGTTTATCGAAAAAGCGGATATGCCTGCGGGTTGTACGCTGCTCGGACTTTCGGCTTTGCCGACAGAACATCCGTTGAATAAAGGTATGTTGGGTATGCACGGCAATCTGGGACCGAATATCAATACCAATAAATGCGATGTGCTGATTGCTGTTGGTATGCGTTTTGACGACCGTGTGACCGGTAATTTGGCTACTTATGCCAAACAGGCAAAAGTGATTCATTTTGATATCGATCCTGCGGAAGTTAATAAGAATGTAAAGGTAGATGTAGCTGTATTGGGAGATTGCAAGGAAACACTGGCTTCTGTGACGAAACTTCTGAAAAAGAACACTCATACCGAATGGATTGATAGCTTCAAAGAATATGAGAAAGTGGAGGAGGAAAAAGTAATCCGTCCTGAACTTCATCCTGCCACAAACTCTTTGAGTATGGGGGAAGTGGTACGTGCGGTTAGTGATGCTACTCACCATGAAGCTGTTTTGGTAACAGATGTAGGTCAAAATCAGATGATATCTGCACGCTACTTTAAATATACGAAAGAACGCAGTATCATTACTTCCGGAGGACTTGGAACAATGGGCTTCGGGCTTCCCGCAGCTATCGGGGCAACTTTCGGAGCACCGGAACGTACCGTATGCGTATTTATGGGAGATGGCGGACTGCAAATGAATATTCAGGAACTGGGTACGATTATGGAGCAGAAGGCTCCGGTGAAGATTATCTGCTTGAACAATAATTACCTCGGAAACGTACGTCAGTGGCAAGCTATGTTTTTCAACCGTCGCTATTCGTTTACCCCGATGTTGAATCCGGATTATATGAAAGTGGCCTCGGCTTATGATATTCCTTCCAAGCGTGTTTTCACTCGTGAAGAACTGAAGGAAGCTATTGCTGAAATGCTGGCAACGGACGGTCCGTTCCTGCTCGAAGCTTGCGTGGTGAAAGAAGGCAATGTTTTGCCGATGACTCCTCCGGGTGGTTCGGTAAACCAGATGTTGCTGGAGTGCTAGGAGAAGTTGAGAGTTGAGAATGGAGAGTTGAGAGTTCGCATTTAAAAAATTAGAGTTATGAGTGATAAAACGTTATATACAATCATTGTTCATTCGGAGAATATAGCCGGGTTGCTGAATCAGGTAACTGCTGTATTTACCCGTCGGCAAATAAATATTGAGAGTCTGAATGTATCTGCTTCTTCTATTAAAGGTGTACATAAGTATACAATAACAGCCTGGACTGATAAGGACATCATTGAGAAGGTAGTGAAACAGATCGAAAAGAAGATCGACGTGATTCAGGCACATTATTTCACAGAGGATGAGATTTATTTCCACGAGATTGCATTATATAAGGTGTCTACTCCTGCTTTTCAGGAGAATCCGGAAGCATCCAAGCTGATTCGTAGATACAATGCACGTATAGTGGAAGTCAATCCGGTATTTTCTATTGTCGAGAAAAATGGAATGAGCGAAGATATAACTTCGCTCTATGGTGAACTGAAGGCTTTGAATTGTGTTTTGCAGTTTGTTCGTTCAGGACGTGTAGCGATTACTACCAGCTGTTTTGAACGGGTGAATGAGTTTCTCGATGGACGGGAAGCTATGTATAACCAAAGTAAAAACCAATAAGAATAATGAGTGAAGAAAATAGAATAGGGACTTATCAGTTTGTGGCAGAACCGTTCCATGTTGACTTCAACGGACGTCTGACTATGGGGGTACTGGGAAATCATCTACTGAATTGTGCAGGTTTTCACGCCAATGACCGTGGTTTTGGTATTGCAACGCTGAATGAGGACAATTATACATGGGTGCTTTCACGTCTGGCTATTGAGTTGGATGAAATGCCTTATCAGTATGAGAATTTCTCGGTTCAGACGTGGGTGGAAAATGTCTACCGTTTGTTTACGGACCGTAATTTTGCTATTATTGATAAGGATGGGAAGAAGATTGGCTACGCACGTTCCGTATGGGCAATGATTAATCTTAATACCCGCAAGCCTGCCGACTTGTTGACTTTGCATGGGGGAAGTATCGTAAACTATGTCTGTGATGAGCCTTGCCCGATTGAAAAGCCTTCACGTATCAAAGTGACAAGCGATCAGTCGATAGCTACCCTGACGGCAAAGTACAGTGATATAGATATCAATGGTCATGTAAACAGCATCCGTTACATCGAACATATCCTTGATTTGTTCCCGATTGAATTGTATAAGACCAAACGTATCCGTCGTTTTGAAATGGCGTATGTGGCGGAAAGCTATTTTGGTGATGAACTCTCTTTCTTCTGCGATGAAGTGAATGCAAACGAGTTTCACGTAGAAGTGAAGAAGAATGGCAACGAAGTTGTTTGCCGCTCGAAAGTGATATTTGAATAAATGTGAGAATATAAAATCAATTAATAACAGATGGCGTAAGTCATCAAAAACTAAAAACAAAAAGAAAATGGCACAGTTGAATTTTGGAGGTACTACTGAAACTGTAGTAATCCGTGACGAATTTCCATTGGAAAAAGCTCGTGAAGTATTGAAAAATGAAACAATCGCTGTAATCGGTTATGGCGTACAGGGTCCTGGACAGGCACTGAACTTGCGTGATAACGGTTTCAATGTAATCGTTGGTCAACGTGAAGGAAAAACATACGATAAGGCAGTAGCAGACGGATGGGTTCCGGGTGAAACTTTGTTCGGTATCGAAGAAGCTTGTGAGAGAGGTACTATTGTAATGTGTCTGTTGTCTGACGCAGCAGTAATGTCAGTATGGCCTACTATCAAGCCTTACCTGACTGCCGGAAAAGCTCTTTATTTCTCACACGGTTTTGCTATCACTTGGAACGACCGTACAGGTGTAGTTCCTCCTGCTGATATCGACGTTATCATGGTTGCTCCTAAAGGTTCGGGTACATCTTTGCGTACTATGTTCCTCGAAGGACGCGGCTTGAACTCTTCTTATGCTATCTATCAGGATGCTACAGGCAAGGCTTACGAAAGAACCATCGCACTGGGTATTGGTATCGGTTCCGGTTATCTGTTCGAAACAACTTTCCAACGTGAGGCTACTTCTGACCTGACAGGTGAACGTGGTTCATTGATGGGGGCTATCCAAGGTTTGTTGCTGGCACAGTACGAAGTATTGCGTGAAAACGGTCATAGTCCTTCTGAAGCATTCAATGAAACAGTGGAAGAACTGACACAGTCATTGATGCCGTTGTTCGCAAAGAACGGTATGGACTGGATGTACGCTAACTGCTCTACTACTGCTCAACGTGGTGCTCTCGATTGGATGGGCCCATTCCACGATGCTATCAAACCGGTAGTTGAAAAGTTGTATAACAGTGTGAAGACTGGTAACGAAGCACAGATTTCTATCGACAGTAATTCACAACCTGATTATCGTGAAAAGTTAAACGAGGAGCTCCGTCAATTACGCGAAAGCGAAATGTGGCAGACTGCTGTAACTGTTCGTAAACTTCGTCCGGAGAATAATTAATTAGACCAGATTATACAAGTTTTAAAAGAAGGAGAGGGCTTTTTGCTTTCTCCTTTTTTATTAATAAGATATTTAAAAATGGGTAGGTGAAGCTTGCAGAAACTTTTTTTTGAAAAATATATCAATAATGTGATTAAAATATGCAAGTTTATGTTTATATTTGCACTATCAAATAAAATGAACGAGAAGTATGATGTGTTTTAACTTACCCCAGAGAATGATTAACATTGCTAAATTAGCATGTGTTATCAGTGTTGTTTCTGTTGCTTTCTCAAGCTGTTTACAGAAAGATGTATATGATCCTGCTAATTCAGGAGATAAAGAAGAAGTTACTTTAGATAACTATTTCGACTTTGCCACTACTAAAAATATTCAATTGAATATTGATTATGGAAAGGAATGTCCTAGGGCTTATTTTGAAGTTTATGCTGAAAATCCGCTTTCTTATGTGGCAGAAGGCGGTCAGATTATAAAGAAAGCAGGGGTGTCACACATTGCAACCGGATTTACAGATATACAAGGACGTTATATCAAACCGGCTTCTTTCCCGACAGCAGTTTCAGAAGTTTATATTTATTCTCCGGATTTTGGTGTGCCGACTTTGTATAAAACTAAAGTTGTCGGTTCGGATGTCAGCGCAAAAATAACCTTTGAGAATGCTCTTGATGTTACTCCTGTGGATTCATCAACGAGAAGTGCACAAACAAGGGCTGCGGTGAAATTTATTACAGATGTAATCCCGAACGTATTAGGAACTTGGAATGCAAATTCAGGTAAGCCTGACTATTTGGATGCTTCTAAGAAGATCAACGTGGATGCAACTCTCAAGAGTTATATAACGACATATTTTCCGGAAGGAAAGAATAACGTAGGACCTTTAGTTACTGATAATGCTGATATTCTGATAAAAGAAGATGCAAATGTCGTTATTAACTATTTGGGGGGAGACACAGGGGCGAAAAGTGTATTTGCTTATTATTGCTATCCGAAAGATGCTTCTATTGATGAAATAAGGAAGGCAACAAAGCATGCATGTGTCATATTTCCTAACGCACATGGAAATAGTTTAGGTTATTATAGTGGGGTTGCGGTTAATTTAAAATATATAAATGAGACTGGTAATTTCCCTCAAAAGGACCCGGAACGTATTCCGGCAAATACAAAGATTGGTTTCTTGATATGGAATAATGGCTGGGTAAATGCCAAGGCTAATGGGAATATGTTCTACTCAACCAAATCTTTGAATAGTGACAAAATTTCTCACACTGCAATTTTTGCAGCAAAAAATAAAGCAGGTGATAGAGTGAATGTTATCACTATGGAAGACTGGAAAAACGGTGAAAATGACTATAATGATGTTGCTTTCGTTATCTCTTCTAATCCTATTGCTGCTATTGAAGTTCCGGATGTTCCTAATCCGGGTGATCGACAAGGAACAGAAATGTATTCTGGAGTGCTTGGCTTTGAAGATAACTGGCCGGAACAAGGAGATTATGACTTGAATGATGTAGTCATGAAATATCAGTCAAGCGTTGATTATAATATAGATAATAAGGTTCTTAATATTATTGATAAGTTCACCTTGGCTTGGACGGGAGCTAATTATAAGAACTCGTTTGCTTATGAAGTTCCTTTCGATTTGAGTAAAGCTTCTAAAGTAACGGTTAATGGTAGTGAAGCTTCTTCCTATTCAGGTAATGTGATAACATTATTCAAGGATGCTAAAGCTGAATTGGGAGTATCCAATGTGAATGCGGAGGATATGATTAATCAGAATATTCAAGAGAAGACATATACGGTATCCATACAATTTAATAATCCTACTCTTGATAAACCAGTGGTGGTAGCTCCTTATAATCCTTTTATAAAAGTATTCAACTCTGCCACAGAAGTCCATCTGACAGATCATAAGCCGACGACTGGTGCGAATAATCGTTTCCCTTCCGGAGCTGATATTTCTCGTGGTGATGTAGATGGTACCTATTTCATTTGCAAAGATGGTTTTCCGTTTGCAATTCATGTAGATGCTCGTTTGGACGCTTCTATTTTGAATTTAGATCTTAAAAAGGAGAATCAGCGCATTGATAAAACATATCCTAAATTTGCAGAATGGGCAAAAACGCGCGATCCGCAAATAAAATGGTGGAAATAGTTGGAGTGCATTGGAATAATCGACTATCTTTGAGGGTGAAAAATTAAGAATAGTACTGATGTAAAATATTGTTTGTTTTGTTTGTGTTAAAAAAAGTGTGGTTTCGGGAGAAAGTGTGCTTTGTTAAAAGGAGGATTAAGTATTTAATCCTCCTTTTTAATGAATAACATCAATCTTTTATAGAAAGGATGTTTGGTAAGGGTGGAGGCATCTCCTAATATAACAAGCTTCATTCGTGCCCTTGTAATCGCTACATTCATTCTTCGCAAATCATTCAGGAATCCAATCTGTCCATCCTCGTTGGCACGTACAAGACTGATGAAAATGACATCTCGCTCCTGTCCCTGAAAACCGTCTACCGTGTTTACGGTGATGAGGCTGCGGAAAGGACGTAAAAAGCTGCTCCCTTTGATCTTTCCCCTCAAATATTGCACTTGCGCCTTGTAGGGTGAAATCAGACCGAAATCAATTCTTTCATCCAGTATCCGTTCTTTGCCGATACGTTCGATGTAAGTTTCCAGTTCTTGCAGTAGTAGGTTGGCTTCCTGCTTATTGATGCGTCCGAAACTTTCGCCTACAAAGTCTTCGTGAAAGTCCATCTCTGAAGTGTCGATCCAGTTCATGGGAGTGTCGAAATCAAGAATCCCCCGATAGCGTACTTCCGGAGCAGCTTCCAGTTCTCCATGATAAAACCAGTCAGAGGGAAACTGCATGATGGCTTCATGCATTCTGTACTGTACTTTTAATAGAGAGACCGCGGAAGGTTTTTGCTGAACTACTTTTTCCATTAATGTATGATCCAATCCTCCACAGGAGGCTTCTATACATTTGATAGTCGGCGGAAGTTGACAATGATCTCCTGCAAGGATGACCCGGTCTGCTTTGCGGATAGCAATCCAG
The DNA here is from genome assembly GCF_018289135.1 of Bacteroides xylanisolvens. Lineage (NCBI taxonomy): Bacteria > Pseudomonadati > Bacteroidota > Bacteroidia > Bacteroidales > Bacteroidaceae > Bacteroides > Bacteroides xylanisolvens. Next base: position 3,222,394 of record NZ_CP072216.1, on the reverse strand, counting down.
CAGGCAGCTTCGAGGGCTTGTGCAGCTTCGTCAATGAATAAAGTCGAAAAACGACGTCCGTTGAGCAGGCGGTGGTTGCTGCTGACTAGGGTAGAAGCAATCACGCGGGCACTGTCGAAAAGATCGGCATTGATTTGTATTTCCAACTCCGTGGCGCGGTCGCGGAGACGACTCATGCGATTACGCATTCCTTCCCGTTCAGAATAACTACCCCGGCGCATCCGGCTACCCATTTCGCGGATAGATTTACGAATTCCCCAAAGCTCCGGATAGGCAGGATGACTTTCAAACCGGCGTTCGTAGGTGGATGAAAGCATTTTGTCGTTGACCCGGGTTGGATTTCCAATGCGGAGCACGGGGACTCCCCGATCTACCAGTTTCTCACAAATCCAGTCGACAGCTGTGTTGCTTTGCGCACAAACAAGCACTTGTGGTTCCCGATGCAATGTTTCGTAAATCGCTTCGACAAGAGTCGTTGTCTTTCCGGTTCCCGGAGGACCGTGAACAATAGATACGTCACACGTACATAGCACCTTGTTGACTGCTGTTTCCTGTGTACTGTTCAGCCATGGGAAGCGGACAGGATATAATTCGCGGAATCCCGGCTTTTGGGTACCCAACAAAATGTCACGCAGTTCCGCCAGGCGGTTGTCCTTGGCACGTATCGTGTCTTCCAGTGCTTCGAACATGGCCCGGTACGATGTTTCGTCAAAATAAAGTTGTACCCCCAGTATACCGTCAGTTTGCAGTTCCGCTAAAGCTCCTGCTCCGGGGAGTACAACGACCATTCGTTCTTCGTCGGCAAAGCTGACGGTAGCGATGAAATCCATATACTTCACTTTTCCTTCGAATGACTGGTGGAAAAAGCAAACAGGGCGGCCGAAGTCAAAGGAATGCTCTATTTCTTTATTTTCGGTCCGTGTAATATCTATTACAAGCTGATTCAGCGAATTGTAGTAACTTCGGCCAAGAGAGACAGGATACCAGCAGAGACCGCGCTTCACTTTACGGGCAACGCCCATTGTTTCGGTCTGCCGCTTAAATTCTTCCTTCTCATATTCATACTCCATCCGCAGGAGGAGTTGCTGCTGCTGAAGGTCTATAATGGGACTTTTCGGATTATTACTCATAATAGGCGCAAAGGTAACAAATCTTCGTTCCGGGTAGAAAAAATATTTCATTTTGTTAAACATTACTCGAACGTCGTTCGTTATTTTAATAGATAGACTAAAAAAACAAAAAGCAATATGGTATATGATGTGACTATGTTAGAAGCTTTCTACGCTGCTTATAAAGGAAAGGTAGAACACGTACGGGCTATACTGAAACGCCCTTTGACATTGGCCGAGAAGATTTTGTATGCTCATCTGTATGATGTAGCCGATTTGAAAGATTACAAACGGGGGGAGGATTATGTGAATTTCCGTCCCGACCGTGTGGCTATGCAGGATGCAACTGCGCAGATGGCTTTGCTTCAATTTATGAATGCAGGTAAGGATCAGGTGGCTGTGCCTTCGACAGTGCATTGCGATCACTTGATACAGGCGTATAAAGGTGCAAAGGCGGATATTGCTACGGCAAGACTGACTAATGAAGAAGTATACGATTTCCTCCGTGATGTATCTTCCCGTTATGGCATTGGCTTCTGGAAACCGGGAGCAGGAATTATCCATCAGGTAGTGCTCGAAAACTATGCTTTCCCCGGTGGTATGATGGTGGGAACAGACTCTCATACGCCTAATGCAGGCGGACTGGGCATGGTGGCTATCGGTGTCGGTGGCGCGGATGCTGTGGATGTGATGACAGGAATGGAATGGGAGCTGAAAATGCCGAAGATTATTGGTGTTCGTCTGACCGGAAAACTGAGCGGTTGGACTTCTCCGAAAGACGTGATTCTGAAGCTGGCCGGCATCCTTACCGTAAAAGGAGGAACGAATGCTATTATCGAATATTTTGGTCCCGGAACCGAATCCCTTTCTGCTACCGGGAAAGCTACCATTTGCAATATGGGTGCCGAAGTTGGAGCTACTACCTCTTTATTCCCCTTTGACGGGCGCATGGCTACTTATTTGAGAGCTACCGGAAGAGATTGTGTAGTCGATTGGGCTGAATCTGTTGATGCAGATCTTCGTGCAGACGACATTGTGACCGACGAACCATCCAACTATTACGATCGTGTAATTGAAATAGACTTGTCAGAACTCGAACCTTATATAAACGGGCCGTTTACACCGGATGCCGCTACTCCTATCTCTGAATTTGCAGAAAAAGTGTTATTGAACGGCTACCCTCGTAAAATGGAGGTGGGCTTGATAGGTTCATGTACCAATTCTTCTTATCAGGATTTGAGCCGTGCAGCTTCTCTGGCAAAGCAGGTGACAGAAAAGAATTTGAGCGTCGCTTCTCCGCTGATCGTCAATCCGGGTTCGGAGCAAATTCGGGCTACTGCCGAAAGAGACGGTATGATTGAAGCTTTTGAACGGCTGGGAGCCACGATTATGGCAAATGCCTGTGGACCTTGTATCGGTCAGTGGAAACGTCAGACGGACGATCCGACACGAAAAAACTCAATCGTCACCTCTTTCAATCGTAATTTTGCCAAACGCGCTGACGGTAATCCCAACACATACGCGTTTGTAGCTTCTCCGGAACTAACGATGGCGTTAACAATAGCCGGTGATCTCTGTTTCAACCCGTTGAAAGACAGACTGGTGAATCATAACGGAGAAAAAGTGAAACTCTCCGAGCCTGTAGGAGATGAACTTCCTTTGAAAGGTTTTGAACAGGGAAATGAGGGATATATTGCCCCGCACGGAGCAAAAACGGAAATCAGGGTAAAACCGGATTCCCAACGTCTCCAGCTTCTGACTCCTTTCCCGGCATGGGACGGACAGGACTTGCTGAACATGCCTTTATTGATTAAAGCACAGGGAAAATGTACTACCGACCATATCTCTATGGCAGGTCCGTGGCTCCGCTTCCGTGGACATTTGGAGAATATTTCCGACAATATGCTGATGGGGGCTGTCAATGCTTTCAATGGTGAAATGAACCGTGTTTGGAATCGTTCGACAAATACTTATGGAACAGTTTCCGGTACGGCAAAGATGTATAAATCCGAAGGTATTCCGTCTATTGTTGTTGCCGAAGAGAATTATGGAGAAGGTTCCAGCCGTGAACATGCAGCCATGGAACCACGCTTCCTCAATGTACGTGTCATTTTGGCTAAGAGTTTTGCCCGTATCCACGAAACAAATCTGAAAAAACAAGGAATGCTTGCTCTTACTTTTGTAGATAAAGCAGACTATGATAAAATTCGGGAACACGATCTTCTGTCCGTATCAGGCTTAGTCCATTTCGCACCGGGGCGCAATTTGACGATTGTTCTTCATCACGAAGACGGAACGAAAGAAAGTTTTGAAGTGCAACATACCTATAATGAACAGCAGATAGCTTGGTTCCGTGCCGGTTCTGCCTTAAATGCAAGATAAAAAATGAGCAAAATAACCATGCAAACAGATGGTACGCTGTTGGTACCCGATGTGCCTACCGTACCTTATATTACCGGCGATGGAGTAGGAGCCGAAGTGACTCCTGCCATGCAAGCCGTAGTGGACGCAGCTATCCGGAAAGCATACGGTGGCAAACGTCGTATCGAATGGAAAGAAGTGTTAGCGGGAGAACGTGCCTTCAACGCGACTGGTTCCTGGTTGCCGGATGAAACAATGGAAACCTTTCAGGAATACCTGGTAGGAATCAAAGGTCCGTTGACAACTCCTGTCGGAGGTGGAATCCGTTCGTTGAACGTAGCACTGCGTCAGACACTTGATTTATACGTCTGTCTTCGTCCGGTTCGTTGGTATCAGGGAGTACAGTCGCCTGTCAAATCACCGGAGAAAGTGAACATGTGTGTGTTCCGTGAAAATACGGAAGATATTTATGCAGGTATCGAATGGGAAGCCGGAACTCCGGAGGCTGAAAAGTTCTATCAATTCTTGAAAGACGAAATGGGCGTGACAAAAGTCCGTTTCCCGGAAACCTCTTCTTTCGGTGTGAAACCTGTATCATGTGAGGGCACGGAGCGTCTTGTGCGTGCTGCCTGCCAGTATGCGCTCGACCATCATTTGCCTTCCGTAACACTGGTGCATAAAGGGAATATCATGAAGTTTACCGAAGGTGGTTTCAAAAAATGGGGCTACGAACTGGCGCAACGTGAATTTGGCGATGCTTTGGCAGATGGCAGACTGGTGATAAAAGATTGCATTGCGGATGCTTTCTTACAAAATACACTCCTGATTCCCGAAGAATATTCCGTGATAGCCACCTTAAACCTCAACGGAGACTATGTTTCTGACCAACTGGCGGCTATGGTAGGCGGTATCGGTATCGCTCCGGGAGCAAATATCAACTACCAGACAGGTCATGCCATCTTTGAAGCGACTCACGGAACAGCCCCCAATATTGCGGGAAAAGATGTGGTGAACCCTTGTTCTATTATCCTTTCGGCAGTAATGATGCTCGAATATTTTGACTGGAAAGAAGCGGCTGCTCTGATAGAGAAAGCCTTGGAACAAAGCTTCCTGGACGCTCGCGCTACACACGATTTAGCCCGTTTTATGCCGAATGGAACCTCCCTCTCTACTTCCGCTTTCACTCGTGAGATCGTGGAAAGAATTGAAAAACAAAAGTAACGAATAAAAAACGAAGAAAGATGAAAAAAGAGTACTTGATTTACAAGCTTTCCGAGGAAATGAAGGAAGCTACCCGGATTGATACAGAATTGTTCTCCAAGTTTGATGTGAAGCGCGGATTACGTAATGAAGATGGCACAGGTGTATTGGTAGGTTTAACCAGAATCGGTAATGTAGTAGGATATGAACGTGTTCCGGGTGGTGGACTGAAACCCATACCGGGAAAACTGTTCTATCGCGGTTATGATGTAGAAGATATTTCTCACGCTATAATCAAAGAGAAACGCTTTGGCTTCGAAGAAGTGGCTTACCTATTGCTTTCCGGACGTCTGCCGGATAAAGAAGAATTGCTTTCTTTCCGTGAGTTGATTAACGACAATATGCCGTTGGAACAGAAAACGAAAATGAACATCATCGAGTTGGAAGGAAACAACATCATGAATATTCTTTCACGCAGTGTATTGGAAATGTATCGTTTTGACGCAAATGCGGATGATACCTCCCGGGATAACCTGATGCGTCAGAGTATTGAACTGATTTCAAAGTTCCCTACTATCATCGCTTATGCTTATAATATGCTTCGTCATGCTACTTTCGGACGTTCTCTGCATATCCGCCATCCGCAGGAAAAGCTATCTATTGCCGAAAATTTCCTGTATATGCTGAAAAAAGACTATACCGAACTGGATGCACGCACCCTCGATTTGTTATTGATTCTTCAGGCAGAGCACGGTGGTGGTAATAACTCCACTTTCACCGTTCGCGTAACTTCTTCTACCGGAACAGATACTTATTCGGCCATCGCCGCTGGTATCGGTTCGCTGAAAGGCCCGCTTCACGGAGGTGCCAATATTCAGGTTGCCGACATGTTCCAGCACCTGAAGGAAAATATCAAAGACTGGACAAGTGTAGATGAGATAGACACTTATTACACCCGAATGTTGAACAAAGAAGTGTATAACAAAACCGGATTGATCTATGGTATCGGACATGCCGTTTATACCATCTCCGACCCTCGTGCTCTTCTATTGAAAGAACTGGCTCGCGACCTTGCCCGTGAAAAAGGCAGAGAAAGCGAATTTGCTTTCCTCGAACTGTTGGAAGAACGTGCCATAGCTACTTTCGGACGGGTTAAAAACAACGGAAAGACAGTGTCCAGCAATATCGATTTCTATTCGGGCTTCGTGTATGAAATGATCGGTTTGCCGCAGGAAATCTTCACTCCACTGTTTGCCATGGCACGTATCGTAGGCTGGTGTGCACACCGCAATGAAGAATTAACCTTCGACGGTAAACGGATTATCCGCCCGGCTTATAAAAATGTACTTGATGATTTGGCTTATATCCCAATTAAGAAACGCTGATAAGAACAAATCCTTTTATTAAATAGATAAGTAATCCCGGATGTGTGCCCGATCATTTCAGACGCGCATCCGGGAAATTTTATATTTTCTCCTTTTTTATGTTCGTAAAAGAATGTACTTCAGATTCTTTCTATTTTTTGTATCGTCGTTTATCTCATTTTTGTTATTTTTGCGTGTTACAAAATAGATCGGTATGAGTATAGATACTTTTAATCTGTTTCTGGGGGTGATGAGCCTGATTGCTTTGTTTGTTTTTATCGCCCTTTACTTTGTGAAAGCCGGATATGGTATTTTCCGCACAGCATCGTGGGGAGTAGCTATCTCCAATAAACTAGCCTGGATATTGATGGAAGCTCCGGTTTTCATGGTGATGTGCGTGATGTGGATCTACTCCGAACGTCGGTTCGAGCCGGTGATTTTCACTTTCTTCCTCTTCTTTCAAATTCACTATTTTCAGCGTGCTTTCATCTTCCCTTTGCTATTGAAAGGAAAAAGTAAGATGCCGCTGGCAATCATGTCGATGGGAGTTCTTTTTAATCTGCTGAATGGTTATATGCAAGGGAAATGGATTTTCTATCTTGCTCCCGAAACGATGTATCAATCCGGCTGGTTCACTTCACCGTGGTTTATTATCGGCACACTGCTCTTTTTCGCAGGTATGCTGTTGAACTGGCAGTCGGATTATATCATCCGTCATTTGCGCAAACCGGGAGACACCCGGCATTATCTGCCTCAAAAAGGAATGTACCGTTATGTCACTTCCGCCAACTATTTCGGTGAAATAGTAGAATGGGCAGGTTGGGCGATACTCACTTGTTCACTTTCCGGCCTAGTCTTCCTTTGGTGGACGATTGCTAACCTTGTTCCCCGTGCCAACGCTATTTGGTGCCGTTACCGCGAAGAATTCGGAGACGCAGTGGGAGAACGGAAACGAGTGTTCCCTTTCCTTTATTAGGGGCGTTTTTCATCATGATTTACGTATGACTTAAATAAAATATCAACTACTATGGAATCTAAACTTTTTAGCCCGGTCACCTTTGGCCCTTTGACGCTGCGGAATCGAACGATCCGTTCGGCAGCTTTTGAGAGCATGTGTCCGGAGAATACTCCCACGCAGATGTTGCTGGATTACCATCGGTCGGTAGCTGCGGGGGGAGTGGGTATGACAACAGTGGCTTATGCTGCCGTGACACAAAGCGGACTTTCTTTCGACCGTCAGTTGTGGTTGCGTCCGTCCATTATTCCCCGTTTACACGAATTGACAAAAGCTGTGCACGATGAAGGTGCCGCAGTAGGTATACAAATCGGGCATTGTGGAAATATGTCCCATAAAAATATATGTGGTGTCACTCCTATATCCGCATCTTCAGGCTTCAACCTCTATTCTCCTACGTTTGTGCGTGGAATGGAAAAAGAGGAGCTTCCGGAAATGGCGAAAGCGTATGGAAATGCAGTCAATCTGGCGAGGAAAGCCGGGTTTGACGCCGTTGAAGTACATGCGGGGCACGGCTATTTGATTAGTCAATTCCTGTCTCCCTACACCAATCATCGGAAAGATGAATATGGCGGTTCGCTCGAAAACCGGATGCGTTTTATGGATATGGTGATGGAAGAAGTGATGAAAGCGGCAGGCAGTGATATGGCAGTTTTCGTAAAAATGAATATGCGCGACGGCTTCAAAGGAGGAATGGAGATAGACGAATCCATACAAGTGGCCAAACGTCTGTTGGAACTTGGTGCTCATGGATTGGTGTTGAGTGGTGGTTTTGTCAGCAAAGCGCCGATGTATGTAATGAGAGGTGCCATGCCGATTCGTTCGATGTCTTACTATATGAATTGTTGGTGGCTGAAATACGGAGTCCGTATGTTTGGCAAATGGATGATACCCTCTGTGCCCTTCAAAGAGGCCTATTTCCTTGAAGATGCATTGAAATTCCGTGCGGCTCTTCCGGATGCGCCGTTGATTTATGTCGGTGGTCTTGTTTCCCGTCAGAAAATAGATGAAGTGCTCGATTCCGGTTTTGATGCCGTGCAGATGGCGAGAGCGTTACTCAACGAACCGGGATTCGTGAACCGGATGAAACAGGAGGAACAAGCACGTTGCAACTGTGGACACAGTAATTATTGCATAGGACGTATGTATACGATAGAAATGGCTTGTCATCAACATTTGAAAGAACAATTACCTTCCTCTTTACAAAAGGAGATTGATAAACTGGAGAAAAAATGAGTGAAATGAAATGGGCAATCATCACCGGTGCGGACGGAGGAATGGGAACAGAAATAACACGTGCCGTAGCCAAAGCCGGTTATCGAATCATTATGGCTTGTTATCATCCGCAGAAAGCGGAGGTTGTTCGTGAACGTTTGAGCAAGGAAACCGGAAACCCGGATTTGGAAGTTATGGCTATCGATTTATCTTCTATGCAATCCGTAGTTGCTTTTGCCAGTCAGATCTTAGAAAGGAATCTTCCCATCTCTTTGTTAATGAACAATGCCGGAACGATGGAGACAGGTTTTCATACTACTTCCGAAGGATTCGAACGAACGGTAAGTGTGAACTACATGGGACCTTATCTGCTTACCCGGAAATTAATTCCGCTGATGGTGCGTGGAGCGCGTATCGTAAATATGGTTTCCTGTACATACGCAATCGGCAAGCTCGACTTCCCGGATTTCTTTCATAGAGGGAAAACGGGAACGTTTTGGAGGATTCCTGTTTACAGTAACACGAAGCTGGCTTTATTATTGTTTACTTTCGAACTTTCCGAGCAACTTCGAGAGAAAGGGATTAGCGTCAATGCTGCGGATCCGGGAATTGTTTCTACTGATATCATCACTATGCACAAGTGGTTCGATCCGTTGACGGATATTTTTTTCCGTCCTTTTATCCGTAAACCCAAGAAAGGGGCTTCTACGGCAATCGGTTTACTGTTGGACGAAAAGGAAGCCGGTGTGACAGGACAACTGTATGTCAATAACCACCGGAAAAACTTGTCTGATAAATACACGAATCATGTGCAGAAAGAGCAGTTGTGGGAGATAACGGAACGTGCGTTGGCGAGTTGGCTGAAGTAGGGTTTCTTTTCTTTTTTTATTTAAATTATCCAGTATTTACTTATATATAGGTATTGTACATATCTATATACCTCATTTTTGTTGTCTTATTTTTACCAATAGATAGGGATTGTTTGGCACTTCTTTTTCTGCTTGGAGGTGTGTCGTAATGCACGATGCACCTCTTTTTTTGTTCATCACTATACAAATCTGTTCACTTTCTTTAAGCTGCGATCTTTTGAAGATTTCTTTGATTTATGTGTTCCCAGCATCTAAAAACAGCAGTTGTAAGCTCATAAAACAGTCTAATCAGCCAGTTCATACCCTTTTTTGTCAGTTTTGCACACATCTTTTTTATATTGAAGGCAATGGCTAGGAAGGCAAAGTCCATGAAGACCTTGTCCTTTCCAAAATGTCGGAAACGTTTGTAGTTCATATTGTTTTTAATTTGTCCGAACACGGCTTCCGGTTCTATGCATCTCTGCCCTCTGTGTTTCAGTCCTTTCTCAGAGCAGAGCAGTTCTTTGGCTCTCCGCTTGTATTGTCTAAGCCTATGATTCAGTTCTATCGTCCTGTTTCCTTTTGCTTTAAAACAGCGGCATCGCAGGGGACAGCCTTCACACCTGACAGCTCTGTACCGTGCATTTTCGTTGACATATCCGGATGCGGTTTTCACATTCCTGGTGCCTATCCTCCGCATCCTTTGCCCCATAGGGCAGATGCAGAAGTCATGTTCTTCATTGTAGTAGAAGTTTTCGGCCTTGAACGGGTCCGGTTTGAATCTCGGCCGCTGCTCCATGTGGAAATAGTTGTACTTTACGTAGGCTTCCATGCCGTTTTCGGACATGAAGCGGTAATTCTCTTCGGAGCCATAGCCGGAATCAGCAACCACCGTATGGGCCATCCGGTCATACCTGTTTGAAAAAGATTGCAGGAAAGGAATCAGGGTCAGTGTATCCGTAGGGTTCGGGAAGAGTGCAAAATCGGTGATGAACTGATTTTCGGTGCCGATTTGAAGGTTGTAACCGGGCTTCGTCTGTCCGTTGCGCATGGCATCCTCCTTCATTCTCATAAAAGTAGCGTCCTTGTCCGTCTTGGAATAGGAATTCCTCTCTTGCAGCGTTTCCAGATGGCAGTCGTATTCCTGCAGTTTGTCCCTGTGTTCTTCCAGTTCCTTCAACTGTTTGCGTTTCTTTTTCAGTTCAGTCTTTTCCTCTTTCGCGGATGGCTCGGAAACCTGTTCCAGTGCATGACGCAATTCTCCTGCCATTTCAGTCAGCATGGCCGGAGTGAACCCAACCTCCTCATTGTTCTCTGATGACTTCTCCCGGGCAATGACATCGTCTATCTGCCCTAACAGGACATGTATCTTCTTCATCAGGCGTTCACGGTTCCGCTCAACCGTTTTTCGCCAGACGAAAGTGTACTTGTTGGCTTTGGATTCGATCTTTGTCCCGTCAATGTATTCCACATTCAGGCTGATGAAGCCTTTGGAAGAGAGAAGAACTACGGTTTGCGTAAACACCTCGTTGATTTCCTTCTTCACCCGGTTGCGGAAACGGTTGATGGTAATGAAATCCGGTTTCTCATATCCGGCCAGCCAGATATAATGGATGTCACGGTGAAGGAGCTTTTCAATTTTCCGGCAGGAGTAGATGTTGTTCATATAGGCATACAGAATGACCTTGAGCATCATCCTGGGGTGGTAAGGGCTGCGCCCGCATTCCTTATACAGCTTTCTGAAACTTTCAAGATTCAAGCCCTCAACCAGGGCGTCAACCATGCGCACCGGATCGTTTTCTGCAATATCCTCATCAATTCTTTGAGGAAAAAGAACGGTTTGGTTGGGATTGTAAGGACGAAAATGTATCTTTGTCATAGTGAAATTCTTATGCCTAAAGATACAAAATCTTTAGGTAATAACAAAGCCCCAGCTTGTGAAAGTCGGGGCTTTGTGCGTAAAAAACAGAAGGTGTGCATTTTGACACACCTTCTATAAAGTAAAAAGGTAAAAAGGAGATGAGCAATAAATGTTTTTTGGTTTTTCTGGCATTCTTGTTTTCCGTATCCGTATATTCACAACAGGGGCGTCACCGTAGTAGTTTAATTTCGGGCAGAGTGATGTCTACAGAGAAAGAAGTGGTGGATTTTGCGACAGTTTATCTGAAAGGAACCAACCAAGGATGCTATACAGATGAAAAAGGTATATATCATTTGAAAACGACAGCAGGTGAATATACACTCGTCGTTTCGGCTATCGGTTATCAAACGGTAGAAAAGAAAGTTAAATTAGCCAAGGGAGAAAGAATAAAAGTAAACGTCACTATCGCACCGGCGGTAAAAGAACTGGGAGAGGTGCTGGTCACGACATCCGGAGTCGGTCGTGTGAATCAATCTGCTTTTAATGCGGTAGCCATTGATGCGAAGAAATTGCATAATAGTACGCAGACTTTGGCGGGTGCACTGACTAAAGTGCCCGGTGTAAAACTCCGCGAATCAGGTGGAGTGGGATCGGATATGCAATTGTATATCGATGGCTTTAGCGGAAAACATGTGAAAATCTTCATTGACGGCATACCACAGGAAGGAGCCGGTGCTGCATTCGATTTGAACAATGTTCCTATTAATTTTGCTGACCGTATAGAAGTCTATAAAGGAGTAGTTCCCGTAGGATTCGGAACCGATGCTATTGGGGGAGTGGTTAATATTGTCACCAACAAACAACCCGGAAAGTGGTTTATGGATGCTTCCTATTCTTACGGTTCGTTTAATACTCATAAATCATACGTGCGCTTCGGACAAACGTTCAAGAATGGTTTCATGTATGAGGTTAATGCTTTTCAAAACTTTTCGGATAATGATTATTATGTAGACACTTACGTACGCGAATTTGAGATTAAAGAAGATGGAAGTGTACGTTTTCCGCCACTTGATAAAAATAAGATTTATCATCTGAAACGTTTTAATGACCAGTATCATAATGAAGCCGTGATTGGAAAAATCGGCCTGGTAGGAAAGAAATGGGCAGACCGTTTAGCGTTGAGTTTCAATTATTCCCATTTCTATAAAGAGATACAAACAGGCGTTTATCAAGATGTCGTGTTCGGTGAAAAATTCCGCAAAGGACATTCGTTGGTCCCTTCTTTAGAATATTACAAAAAGAACTTATTGGTGAAAAACCTGGATCTGCTGTTGACTGCCAATTACAATCATAATATCACCAATAATGTCGATACCGCTTCGCGGGCTTACAACTGGCGTGGAGATTTTTATGAAAAAGGTAGCCGGGGAGAACAGTCTTATCAGAACAGTGAATCTAAAAATAGAAACTGGAATGGGACGCTGAAGATGAATTATCATATCGGACAGGCGCATACGTTTACTTTCAGTCATGTAATCAGTGATTTTGAACGTACGAGCCGCTCTACCATCGGTGCTTCTTCCAAATTCACGGACTTTTCTATTCCTAAAATCACACGTAAAAACGTCAGCGGGCTTTCTTACCGTCTGATGCCGTCGGACAGATGGAATGTGTCGGCATTTGCCAAATATTATCGGCAATACAACAAGGGACCGGTATCGCAGAATACGGATGGAATAGGCAATTATATCAATCTGTCCAATACGGCAAGCGCTCTTGGATATGGAGCGGCAGGTACCTATTTTATATGGAAAGATCTTCAGGTGAAACTTTCGTACGAAAAGGCTTTCCGCCTGCCGACCACGGACGAACTCTTTGGAGATGAAGACCTTGAAGCTGGTAAAATGAATCTGAAACCGGAGAAAAGTGATAATGTCAATTTGAGTTTCAGCTATAATCATCAGTTTGGCAAGCATGGATTGTATGCCGAGGCCGGTTTGATATATCGGGATACGAAAGATTACATAAAAAGAGGACTGGACGTATTGGGAGGAACAAGCTACGGATATTATGAGAACCACGGTCACGTAAGGACCAAAGGGTATAATTTGTCATTGCTTTATAGCTTCTCGCATTGGTTTGATATAGGAGGAACATTCAATAGCATCGATACTCGTGATTACGAAAAGTTTCTGGCGGGTTCTTCTTTGCAGGAAAGCATGCACTATAAGGTGCGTATGCCGAATCTGCCCTATCGTTATGCTAATATCAATGCAAATTTTTATTGGAATGACCTGTTTGTCAAAGGAAATGTGTTGAGCATCGGCTATGATAGCTACTGGCAGCACGATTTTCCTCTTTATTGGGAAAATCTCGGAGATAAAGATTCAAAGAATATGGTGCCGGAACAGTTTTCTCATAATCTGTCTTTGTCCTACACCATGAAGAATGGACGTTATAATGTATCATTTGAATGTAGGAATTTCACCGATGCCCAACTGTTTGACAATTTTAGCCTGCAAAAAGCGGGGCGCGCATTCTATGGAAAGTTCAGAGTGTTTTTCGGTAAATAATAAGAGTAAGTTTTTAGTATCAATCAATAATAAAGAATATATGAAGAAGTTTTTATTACAGGCTTTTGCCGTAGCTTTTTGTTTGAGTAGCGGTGTGTTTGTGGCATCTTGCGACGATGATAATAATCCGGTGGATAACCCGCCGATTGATGGAGAAACGGCTTATGTGGTGGCTGCCACAACTGGTGAAGCAAGTTATTTGGTAGTAGCCAATTCTTTGGATGAAGGAACAGTGTCGACTCAAGGGAATGGAACCGAAGTGATTGGCGGTACCTATTGGGTATATAAAGGACTGGATTATGTGTTTGCTTTAGTTTATAATAAAGGTGGCGCAGGTACAGGAGCTTCCTATTATTTGGGGGCAGATGGTAAAATGAAAGAAAAGTACACATACACTTATAATCGTATCACGTCTTATGGGACCTGGGGGGATAAAGTGGTGACTGTTTCCACCGGGGACTCGAAAATAACGGATGAGGATCAGAATGTGGCTCAAGCATTGTTGTTCAACTATCTGGATGCAACCGACGGCAGTCAGGAAGAGGGTACCTTGCTTGCCGAAAATTACTTGGGTAATGGTGAAAAAGTTTCATGGGCAGGTCTGGTTGAAGCTAACAATAAGATTTATACATCTGTCATCCCAATGGGAATGAGTAAGTACGGTATTAAAAAATGGCCGGAAGCTGTGACAGATCAGGAACTTGTGACTAAGACTGACGGTGGTAGCGGCAGCGGTGCATATACAGCCGGTGTTATTCCTTCTACACAATACCCGGATAATGCTTACGTGGCAATTTATAATGGCACGAACTTTAATGAGACTCCGGTGATTGCCAAGACTGATAAAATAGGCTATGCATGCGGTCGTATGCGTTCACAATATTATCAGACCATTTGGGCCGCTGATAATGGTGACGTCTATGTGTTCTCTCCCGGATATGGACGTACGGCAGTTTCATCTTCAGATTTGAAGAAGGTAACAGGACAGAAGCCTTCGGGCGCAATGCGTATCAAAGCAGGTGCAACAGATTTCGATCCGGATTACTATGTGAACTTTGAAGAGATAGGCACTAAACATCCTATTTTCCGTTGCTGGCACATCTCTGAAGATTACTTCCTGCTTCAATTGTATAAAAAGGGAGCGGAAGATATGATTAATGGCGGTACAAGTGCAGATGTCAGCGAATTAGCTGTTTTCAAGGCGGAAGATCAGACGATTATGCCTGTTACAGGTCTGCCGGCTGACGGAAAGTTTGGTGGCGAGCCTTATGGAGAAAAAGGCTATGCTTATATGGCTGTCACTGTGACTACGGGCGAGAAACCGGCCTTCTATAAAATAGACGCAAAAACAGGCAAGGCAGTCAAAGGTTTGACGGTAGAAGCTGACGCTATCACTACGGTAGGTAAGATGGAATATCTTTCAAAATAATACAGTCGGTTAAATAGAGAATCTTTTGTAGATAAAAGCCTGCCGAGCGGAAAGCTTTGCAGGCTTTTTCAAGAAATAGGATTGAAAACATGAAAAAAATATTCAGAAAGATACATTTGTGGCTTTCCGTCCCTTTCGGACTGATAATAACTCTTGTCTGCTTCTCCGGTGCCATACTGGTATTTGAAAATGAGGTGAATGAGTGGTTTCGACGCGATCTTTACTACGTAGAAACGGTAAAGGAGTCTCCTCTTCCTATGGATAAGCTGCTTGAAAAAGTGGCAACGACATTGCCTGACAGTGTATCGGTGACCGGTGTCAGCATATCTTCTGATCCCGGACGTGCGTATCAGGTTAGTCTTTCCAAACCACGTCGTGCATCTTTGTATGTAGACCAGTATACGGGAGAAGTAAAAGGAAAAAGCGAGCGTAGCGGCTTTTTTATGTTTATGTTTCGAATGCATCGCTGGCTGCTGGATAGTATGAATCCGGGAAATGAAGGGATCTTTTGGGGCAAAATGATTGTAGGTGTCAGTACGCTTTTACTTGTTTTTGTACTGATTTCGGGAATTGTCATTTGGTGGCCGCGTACACGTAAAGCATTGAAGAATAGCCTGAAAATAACAGCAACAAAAGGTTGGAGAAGGTTTTGGTATGACTTGCATGTGGCAGGTGGAATGTATGCTCTGATCTTTCTATTGGCTATGGCACTGACGGGATTGACCTGGTCTTTTCCGTGGTATCGGACAGCTTTCTATAAGGTCTTCGGGGTGGAAGTACAGCAACGTGCCGCCCAAGGACATGAACAGAAAAGTGATGCTCAAAAGAGGGATACCAAACTGGCAGCCCATCGGGAAAAGAAAAGAGAAGGAAATGAGGTTCGAAAGGGTGAAAGAAGCAGACGTCCGGAAAACAATCACAGTGATATGTACTCGGTAACTTCACCATTCGTTTATTGGCAGGAGATTTATGATAAACTAAGACGTCAGAATCCGGAGTATAAGCAAATCAGTATTTCTTCTGGTACGGCAAGCGTGTCTTTCAACCGTTTCGGTAATCAGCGGGCATCTGACCGTTATTCTTTCAATACGGATAATGGTGAATTTACAGAAACAAGTCTTTATCAACATCAAGACAAGTCGGGAAAGATTCGTGGTTGGATTTATTCTGTGCATGTTGGTAACTGGGGAGGAATGTTTACTCGCATACTTACCTTTATTGCTGCCTTATTGGGGGCTGCACTACCACTGACTGGATATTATTTATGGATAAAAAGACTCATAAAGGTACGGAAATGAATGAAATTTTTTCCTACTATAAAGTTGAAAACGGTTCTTCGTCAAATTTGGTGGTAATCTCTTTTTTATTTCAACTGTCTTCTTCTTTCTTAATCCTATTAAAAGTTGTAGATATGTTTGCTTTTTAGTAACTTTAAAGACACCACATCATTAAGAGTTACAATGCAACAAGTCATATCTACAACGTACAAATATACATCAAAAAAAGAAAATACTCCTACAAATAGGGGATTATTCCATGATTTCAGATTCAGTCTTGGCTACGATAATCTGCAACAAGATGGTATCTCTGAAGCTGTTGGCTCATTGACGGTCTTTTTACATACGGCTGGCAAGGGGGCTTCCTGTCCTTATTGCGGACATTTCAGTCACCGATTGCACAGTTACTACTCCCGTCATATTCAGGATCTTGAAGTTTACGGTCATACTTTGGAGTTAGTCATAAAGGTTGGTAAATATTATTGTGACAATGTTTCTTGTCCGCAAAAAATATTCTGCGAACCGTTGTCTTTTCTGGCTCGTCGGTATGGTAGACGGAGCTATCTTGTTGAGGAACGCATCAGATCGATAAGCTTGGAACTTACTTCCCGAAAGGCCTCTTCTCTTTTGCAGCTGTTCCATATAACGGCCAGTAGCTCTTCCTGCTTACGCATCCTACAACAGTGCGGGCAACATAATCCTATGCATAATAAAAGTATTTATGTAGGTATTGATGATTTTGCCTATAAAAAAGGTAAGGATTATATGAGTGTGGTCGTAGACCAGATGACACACATGCCTATTGCTTTGTTAGAGGATAGAAGCGGAGAAGCGCTTGATAACTGGCTCGCCCGGAATCCTCAAATACAATATATAACGAGAGACCGTGGAAGATGTTTCACAGAGGCTATAAACAGAATAATCCCTGGTGTTACACAAATCTGCGACCGGTTCCATCTAACCAAGAATATGACGGACACAATGATACCGGAAATAGAGAAAATGATTCGTCAGACTAAGCAAAAGCTCAAATACGAATATCCTGACAGAGACACGGCTTCTTCGTTAATTCTTCAGGACATATTTAACATGGGAGATGTCCGACACAGAGAAAAATTGAAGATATACAGGGAAAGCCTGAACTTAAAAATGCAGGGGATGACCATTGAGCAGACAGCCGCACATTTAGGCAAGAAAAGTCGCTACATTTATAAGCTCATTCACAACAGGAGAATAGGGGCATACTTGAATGAGCAACAGAAGACAGCTCTTAAATATGTATCCGAACTGGCTACAATCATTAGTGCGGGCTGTATTACCCGAAATATATTGGCACAAAAAATGGGAAGTAAAATCAGTGGCGCACTTATTGGAAGGATAACATCCAGCTTGCGAAAAATGTATCAACAAAAGAGGAAAGAAGTCAAGGAGCATAATGAGAGCATTGAAAACGGAAGTAAAACACAGAGAGTTTCACAGAATCAGATACGCAAATACATTCTAAAGGGAGAATCGGATAATCCTAAACTAGCGGAACTGTATAAGTCCTCACCGCAGATTAAAGAACTTTTAAGCGTGTGTCAGAATTTCAGAGATATGATTAATGGGAACACTTATGATAAGGATATTAGAAAGTGGATTGAAAAAGCGAAGGCAACACGGAATATGGCACTGACGAACTTTGCATATGGTATTGAAAAAGACTGGGAGGCAGTACAGGCAGCTATTGATATCCCCTTCAGTAACGGATTACTGGAGGGGACAGTGAATAAAATTAAAGCGGTAAAAAGACAGATGTACAATAGGGCAGGAATTAAACTACTGAGAGCGAAGATTATTTATTCACAATAGAAGAAGTACCACCAAATTTGACGAAGAACCTTGAAAAACATAAAAACATCTGCCACCTGCAACGAAACGCGTGTAATGCACTAGTTAATAGATAGTTGTAACGTTGCAGATACCTGTGGCAGATAGGTTGCAGATAAAGTATCTGCAACACGTTATATAATCAAAGAAAAAGCCTTGATTCCTTTGTGCAAAGCTATGGGATAATTGGGGTGACTCTATGGAGAAATTGTGGTCTCTACGGGGAAACGACAGTATCTGTAGTGTACTAAATAAGTTGACACTTCTTAAATGCGAAATTCCCATGAAAGAATTAAAAAAGAAGTACACTCCTTACACAGAATCCGAACGAATGTCTTATATTCGTGAGTATTTATCTACTTCGGAAACGAAGTATCAGTTTGCCAAACGTACCGGTATTTGCCGTCGTCTGCTGATTCTTTGGCTTGATAAGTATCATATAAATGATAAAGTTATGAGTACAGACCACCCCTCTTTCAACAAATACTCTGCTGAGTCTCTCAATGAACTGGAGAAAGAACTCGCTGCATTGCGTGCCGAAAATCGCAAACTTCAGCGTGCTCTTCAGGAGGAAAGTCTTCGTCATGAAGCTTGTGAGGAATTAATAAATCTTGCTGAGTCAACCTATCACATCAAGGTTCGAAAAAACTCCGATGCCAAGTAATCGATACCTTGTCACAGGGGAACTCTGCCCGTCATATGCGCGGTAGGCTACAGTTCCTCTGTGATTACTTCGGCATAACCAGACAAGGTTATTATAAGCATGTCAACAGAAAAAAGGAAATAGACATCCTCACATCAAGCATTGTGTTGTATTGTAATGAGTTACGTAAACTTATGCCTAAGGCTGGTATACGTGAACTCTATGCATGCTGTCTCCGCAAGTTTGGTGTCAGGATGGTCATTGGGCGTGATCAATGCTATAATATTTTTCGTGCTAATGGCCTGTGTCAACGTGTCAGACATGTGAGACCAAAGACAACAAATTCTAATCATAATTATTACATTTATCCGGACTTGCTAAATGTTACTCCTAAATTTGTAGCTGACACATTCGGTTCAATGGTTGTAGCGGACATAACCTATGTTGCCACGTACCAGGGATGGGCTTACCTGTCTCTTCTTACCGATGCGGGCAGTCGGGCGATAGTTGGATATGCCCTGTGCAAAACACTTGAAGCGGAAGGTCCCTTAAAGGCACTGAGGATGGCTATAGACTTTTACAACAGATACAATGTTGATTTGAGTAGTCTCATACACCATTCTGACCGGGGAGTGCAATACTGCTCAAACCTGTATGTGGATATGCTCAAGAAACATCATATCAATATTAGTATGACGCAGTGTGGAGATCCGCTACATAATGCCCTGGCTGAACGGATGAATAACACGATCAAGAATGGGTGGTTGTTTGACTGCGAAGATGACAGCTTTGAACAGTTGGATAAACGTATAAGCGACGCCATATATGCATACAATTATGTTCGACCCCATCAAGGTATACAAATGAAAACACCGATGGAACATATTCGTAAGTACGCGGAAAAAGGTAGTTGAAGTCCCGCTCGTCGGGACGGGTGCTCCCGCCCCTTGCCGCGAGGGCGATCCCCGAGCGAAGAGTTTTTGTTGTTTAATGAAGTTTACAGCCCGAAGTCTTGCATTTATAAGAAAAGATACATATGTTTGCAACATCTTTAATATGACAACTTATTAAGGAATTACAAAGGGACAAGTAAACTTATTTAGGTTTTAAAATATATTGAGTTAACTAACTTAGGTATAACAAACGAAGTTGTCAACTAAATCCAGTACAGTACAATCCTTACGTAGAAACTGTAGTGTCCCGCCTTAGAAACTCTCGTTTCCTGCCGTGGAAATTGTAATTTCTAATGCCGGAAACGACAGTTCCCCGCCTGGAAACGGGAAGTTAATGTATACAATAAACTTTTGTACCCATAGAGAATTAGCTTATGTAAGGCTTATACTGTGTGGCAGATACTTTGATCTGCAACCTATCTGCAACAGTATCTGCAACGTTACAACTATCTATTAACTAGTCGCCCCTTAGAATGTGCTTTTACGCCTAATAATCAACATATTAATATATAAATTGCTTTGATATATCTGCAAGTTTTTGTATCTTTATGGTTGAAAACTTGCAGATTATTATGATAAACAAGACCACCCCTCAGCCCTCCTTGTTCAGCTCTTTGACAGACCAGCTGAATCCCAGGCATCCCTTATACCTGCTTGCCAATAAGATAGACTGGCGCCGTTTTGAAGAAGCTTTCTCCCCGCTATACTGTGCCGTCAACGGTCGTCCGGCCAAACCCATCCGCCTGATGTGCGGACTTCTGATTCTTAAGCACGTGCGTAACCTGTCCGATGAATCGGTTGTTGAACAATGGAGCGAGAATGCTTATTACCAGTACTTTTGCGGTATGTTGGAATTCACGCCTTCCTATCCCTGCAATGCAAGCGAACTGGTACACTTCCGTAAGCGTGTCGGAGAAAATGGCATGGAACTGATTCTGTCAGAAAGTATCCGCGTCAATCAGGAGGACGACGGCCCGGACCATCACTGCACGGCCTTCATCGATTCCACGGTACAGGAAAAGAACGTGACTTATCCCACGGATGCGAAGTTGCATAAAAAGATAGTCCGCAAAGTGTTGTCTGTCGTAAAATCCTTAGGGCTTCCTTTGCGCCAGAGCTATACCTTTGTCCTCAAGAAGATCTACCGTGACCAGCGTTTCCGTAACCACCCCAAGAACCGTGGCAAGGCCCTGAAAGCGGACAAGCGGCTGCGCACCATTGCGGGAAGGCTTGTCAGGGAACTGAGGCGCAACCTGAAAGAAAACCACGGCTACGACTCCCTGCTCGACCTCTTTGAGCGGGTGCTTTCACAGAAGCGCAATTCTCCCGGGAAAATCTATTCCCTGCATGAACCGGAGGTGCAGTGTATCAGCAAGGGGAAAGAACATAAGAAATACGAGTTCGGCAACAAGGTTTCAATCGTCCGCTCAATTACCGGTGTCATACTGGGTGCCAAGTCTTTCCGGAATGAATATGACGGGCATACCATTGAAGAATCCCTCAGGCAGGTGGAACGCATTACCGGAAAGAAGATCAGGAAGTTGGCCGGGGACAGGGGGTACAGAGGAAAGAAAGAGGTGGGCGGCACCGGGATACTGATACCCGATGTTCCAAACAGGAAAGACAGTTATTACACACGCAAGAAGAAACATAAGCTATTCTGCAAGCGTGCAGGAATAGAGCCGACTATCGGGCATTTGAAATCAGACTTTCGTTTAGGACGCAACTTTTATAAAGGTGTGTTCGGGGATGTTGTCAATCTGCTCTTAGCCGCAGCAGCGTACAACTTCAAAAGAGCCATGAGGGTTCTTTGGCTACTTGTTGAAAAAATCTGCGGGACACTGTTTTCTTGCAATATCCCGCAGATGAGTACTTTTTAAGGGACGACTAACTAGTGAATTACACGCGTTTCGTTGCAGGTGGCAGATGTTTTTATGTTTTTCAACTTTATAGTAGGAGGATTACGCATCAAAATTAGGGTCGCAATCGTAAGTCATAAAACAAATTCACCTCTGTGTCCGTGTCCTCTGTGGTGAAAAGAAGCATTGAATAAATGAAAGAAGAGCGGTGAATGATAAGGAAATCTCCCGTTCATCCACCGCTCTTTATCTTATCTTATATACTGATATAAGCTGAACTCCTAAAAATAAAAAGATTAGATTGAAAGCTCTTTCAATACAGTGACAAGATCTCTCTTGATTGGTTTGTCATTCTTAATAGCCTTACTGAACGGTACGTAAACGATTTCATCATGTTCGATTCCGATCATTACGTTACGTTGATCTTCCATAATAGCATCGATAGCAGCAGCACCGAGGCGGCTTGCCAGGATACGGTCGTGGGCAGTCGGGCTACCACCACGTTGCAAGTGACCTAAGATCGTCACACGTACATCGTATTGCGGGTATTCGTTTTTCACACGTTCGGCATAATGCATGGCTCCTCCGGTCAGTTCGCTTTCGGCTACCAATACAATACTACTGTTTTTTGATTTACGGAATCCGTTCTTGATAAACTCTTCCAGTTGGTCGACTTCCGTACTGAATTCCGGAATAATAGCAGCTTCCGCTCCCGAAGCGATGGCTCCGTTCAGTGCAAGGAAACCGGCATCACGTCCCATCACTTCAACAAAAAACAAACGTTCGTGTGAAGTGGCCGTGTCGCGGATCTTATCCACAGCGTCCAATATCGTATTTAATGCAGTGTCATATCCGATGGTAGTATCTGTACCGTAAAGGTCATTATCAATAGTTCCCGGCAGTCCGATACATGGAACATCAAATTCCTGTGCAAAGATACGTGCACCTGTCAGTGAACCGTCTCCACCAATGATAACCAAGGCATCAATGCCTTCTTTTTTCATATTATCATAAGCCAACTGGCGACCTTCCGGAGTCGTGAACTCTTTACAACGGGCTGTTTTCAGGATAGTACCACCCAACTGGATGATATTACTCACATTCTGACTCTTAAATTCTTTGATTTCACCCGTGACCAGACCTTTATAGCCTCTGTATATACCTTTGACTTGCAATCCATTGTAGATAGCTGCACGTGTCACTGCACGTATAGCAGCGTTCATTCCCGGAGCATCACCTCCGGAGGTCAAAATTCCGATACACTTAACTGTTCCCATATAACAATCTCTCATTAATTAGTTTGACGCGGCAAATGTACAATAAAAAGTTGAAAGCAGCGGTTATGAAGTTTTTTTTCGTATGAAGAAAACATTAAAAATGTTCAAATAGCCCTTTCTTGCTTTCTTTTTATTCATTCGTGTTACTTTGCCGTTTTTTCTTATGTTGCTTTGCTATTATTCTTTTATGAATAAAGCAGTTATTCTTTGATAAGCGTCCGAATGTGATTGTAAATCTTCTCCATCAACCATTTCGGAGTAGAAGTCGCCCCACATACGCCAATCGATTTTACGTTTTGAAGAAGAGAAGGATCGATTTCTTTCTCGTTATCTATCAAATGCGAATTAGCGTTCACCTTCAAACATTCTTCAAACAACATCTTTCCGTTCGAACTCTTTTTGCCGCTGACGAAGAAGATCAAATCGTGTGTAGCCGCAAACTCCCGGAGCTTAGGCATACGGTTGGCAACCTGACGGCAGATCGTATCATAATATTCGAAAGTCGCCTCCGGTGAAATATGTTGTTTGAAGTATTCTACGATTTCCTGAAATTCGTCCAGTGACTTGGTTGTCTGTGAGAAAAGGCGGATACTTTTATTTAAATCCAGCTTTTTGGCTTCCTCTGCCTTTTCAATCACAATTGCTTTTCCGTCTGTCTGTCCTACCAGTCCCAGCACTTCAGCGTGTCCGCTCTTGCCGTAGATGACAATTTGCTTTTCTTCGTCACTGTCTGCCAGATAGCCTTGCCGGATGCGTTTCTGCAAACGTAATACAACCGGACAGGTCGCATCGATAATCTCGATATTATTTTCACGGGCAATTATATAAGTTTCCGGTGGCTCTCCATGCGCCCGGAGCAATACTTTTGCATTTTTCAATTGCTTGAATTCTTCCCGATTGATGGTGATTAATCCCATCGTTTTCAGCCTGTCCACTTCCCGGCTATTGTGCACAATGTCTCCGAGGCAATAGAGTGTTTCTCCCTTTGCCAACTCTTCTTCTGCCTTATGAATGGCTGTCACCACACCAAAGCAGAAGCCGGAACCTTCGTCTATCTCTACCTTGATCATAAAACAAACTATTTACTTACCTTATTAAATTGTTCGAAAAGCCATTTTTTCTGCTCTTCAATCGATAAGTCGGTATTATCCAGGAGCAGCGCATCTTCTGCTTTGCGCAGCGGGCTTACTGCACGGTTTTGATCGATATAATCCCGTTGTTTCACATTTTCCAGAATCTCGTCGAAGCTGGCTTCCTGTCCCTTTGCTTTCAGCTCGTCATAACGGCGTTGAGCACGGATTTCGGGAGTGGCGGTTACAAATATTTTTAGTTCAGCATCTGGGAAAACAGTGGTACCTATGTCCCGGCCATCCATGACAATCCCCTTCTCATTTCCCATTGCTTGTTGTTGAGCTACCATTGCTTCACGTACGAAGTCGAGCGTACTGATAGGACTCACTTTGGAAGAAACCTCCATCGAACGGATTTTATTCTCTACATTCACACCGTTGAGATAAGTGTCGGGACGTCCGGTTTCCTTATTCAGCCGGAACGATATATGAATGTCCTTAATTTCTTTTTTCAGCCTCTCCGTATCGATAACGTCTCCGTCGAAAATTCCGTTTTCTATACTATATAAGGTGACCGCACGATACATGGCTCCGCTGTCAATGTAAATGTAGCCCACTTCACGAGCCAGATCTTTAGCCATTGTGCTTTTTCCGCAAGAGGAAAAACCATCGATTGCAATTGTTATCTTTTTCATATTCAGTTCATCTGATTTGTCCGCCAAAGATACGGTAAATTTGAAAATCAACCATAAGTTTGCCGTTAAAAGGAGCAAGACAAGTACGAAAGAATTAAAAAAGTTAAAAAGCCGGATAAAAAGAGGCAAAGAGGGGAACGAATACATGAAAATGTACTATATTTGCCCGGAGACACATGAAAGGACACTTTTTTTTAATCATTATATTAATAAATTTATGGAAGTTAAAAAATCACCCAAAGCAGACCTGGAAGGCAAGAAGTCTACATGGTTGCTCGTTGGTTACGTGGTAGTTCTAGCTTTCATGTTCGTGGCGTTCGAATGGACCCAGCGTGACGTGAAGATTGATACAAGCCAGGCAGTAGCTGATGTCGTGTTTGAAGAGGAAATTATTCCTATTACCGAAACCCCTGAACAAGCAGCTCCACCACCACCTGAAGCTCCAAAAGTAGCAGAATTGCTGGAGATTGTGGATGATAAAGCTGATATTGAGGAAACAACAACTATTATCAATGAAGATAACCAAGCTCGTGTAGAAGTAAAATATGTGCCTGTACAAGTTGTTGAAGAAGAACCGGAAGAACAGACTATTTTCGAAGTTGTAGAAAACATGCCGGATTTCCCGGGCGGACAAGCAGCTTTGATGCAGTATCTGGCAAAGAATATTAAATATCCGACTATCGCACAGGAAAACGGAACTCAAGGACGTGTTATCGTACAGTTCGTTGTTAACAAAGACGGTAGTATCGTAGATGCGAAGGTTGTACGTAGCGTTGACCCGTATCTGGATAAAGAAGCCCTCCGTGTGATTAATACCATGCCGAAGTGGAAACCAGGTATGCAGCGCGGAAAACCGGTACGTGTTAAATTTACGGTTCCTGTGATGTTTAGATTGCAGTAATTTGTAATAATATAAATTAGGAGGCTGCTTTCGGCAGCCTCTTTTTATTCATTAATTTTTTTATTCATCATGTTTACAGCTTCTCAATTACTTGATAAGATAAATAATCATATTTCTGAAATTCAGTTTACCCGGACGCCGAAAGGACTTTATGAACCGATTGAATATATCCTTTCTCTGGGTGGGAAGCGGATACGTCCTGTATTAATGTTGATGGGATATAACTTGTATCGGGAGGATGTAGCGTCTATATACGATCCTGCCACTGCAATTGAAGTTTACCACAACCACACCTTGTTGCATGATGATTTGATGGATCGTTCGGATGTGCGCAGAGGCAAACCTACTGTACACAAAGTATGGAACGATAACACTGCTGTTCTTTCGGGAGATGCTATGTTGATTCTGGCATTTCGCTATATGACGGGATGTCCGCAGGAACATCTGAAAGAAGTGATGGATTTATTCAGTTTGACTACACTTGAGATCTGTGAAGGGCAGCAACTGGATATGGAATTTGAGTCCCGCTGTGATGTGACAGAAGACGAATACATTGAAATGATTCGTTTGAAAACGGCAGTGTTGCTTGCTGCTAGTCTTAAAATCGGTGCAATTTTGGCAGGAGCGACTGCTGAAGATTCAGAGAATCTTTATCATTTTGGGATGCATATCGGAGTTGCGTTCCAATTGCAGGATGATTTGTTGGATGTATACGGTGATCCGGAAGTGTTCGGGAAGAAGATAGGCGGAGACATTCTTTGCAATAAAAAAACATATATGCTTATCAAAGCACTGGAGCACGCAGATGAAAAGCAGCAGGAAGAATTGAATCGTTGGTTGAATGCAGAAACTTTTCAACCAGCAGAAAAAATAAAAGCGGTAACTGAAATCTATAATCAGTTGAATATCCGTAATGTCTGCGAAAACAAAATGCGCGAATATTACACCCTTGCTATGGAAAGCCTGGCTGCAGTCGCCGTTGCAGAAGACAGGAAAAAAGAATTGAAGAATCTTGTGAAATTATTAATGTATCGTGAAATGTAGCTAAGTGTCAGAGATATGCCTTACAGACGATTACCAAATACTGATCAAGCAAGAGTTCGGGCGTTGAAAGCGGCAGTCGAAAAGGGGGAGATGTATAACGTACGTGACTTGGCTATTACATTAAAGACATTATTTGAGGCACGTAATTTCTTACATCGGTTCGAGGCTGCGCAAATTTATTATACACAGTGTTACAACAACCAGTCGCGTGCCAGCCGTAAGCATCAGATGAACGTGAAGACCGCCCGGTTGTATATCTCTCATTTTATCCAAGTACTCAATTTGGCAGTACTTCGCGATGAAATCAAAGTGGCGCATAAAGAATTATATGGCCTGCCTGCTTCAAACACAGTGCCGGACCTGTTGAGTGAAGCCGCACTGGTAGAGTGGGGGAAGAAAATAATTGAAGGCGAACAACAAAGAACAACTCAAGGCGGCATACCTATTTATAATCCGACTATTGCACGTGTAAAAGTGCATTATGATATTTTTCTGGAAAGCTACGAACGGCAGAAAAACTATCAGGCATTAACCAGTCGCAGTCTTGATGAACTGGCATCCATGCGTGGGCGTGCAGATGAATTGATTCTGGATATCTGGAACCAGGTAGAAGCTAAATATCAGGATGTCACTCCCAATGATACCAGATTAGAAAAATGTCGCGACTACGGACTGATATATTATTATCGCTCCAGCGAGAAAGTAAAAGAAGAAAAAGAAATATCATGCTGATAGATACTCATTCTCACCTTTTTGTTGAAGAATTTACCGAAGACCTGCCGCAGGTGATGGAACGTGCACGGAAAGCGGGAGTTTCCTATATTTTCATGCCCAACATAGACAGTACCACCATTGATGCTATGTTGTCAGTGTGTAGGGATTATCCGGGTTTTTGCTATCCGATGATCGGGCTGCACCCGACTTCCGTCAATGAATCCTATGAACAGGAATTAGCAGTTGTACGCAAGTACTTGTCGACTTCTAATGAATTTGTGGCTATCGGAGAAATAGGCCTCGACCTTTATTGGGACAAGACTTTTCTGAAAGAACAAATTTTGGCTTTTGAAAAGCAAATAGAGTGGGCATTAGAGTATGACCTTCCGATTGTAATTCATTCAAGAGAAGCATTTGAATATATATATAAGGTAATGGAGCCCTATAAAAAGACGCCATTGACCGGCATTTTTCATAGTTTCACCGGGACATCGGAAGAAGCGGCGAAATTGTTGGAATTCGAAGGATTTATGTTAGGTATTAACGGAGTCGTTACTTTTAAGAAATCGACTTTACCGGAAACACTGACGACAGTTCCTTTAGAACGCATTGTGCTCGAAACCGACTCCCCTTATTTAGCTCCTGTGCCGAACCGGGGGAAGAGAAATGAGAGCGCCAATGTAAAAGACACACTTATGAAGGTGGCGGAGATTTATCAGATAACTCCAGAGCACGTAGCAGAGGTCACTTCTGTTAATGCGCTAAAAGTGTTTGGAATCCGCAAATAAGGTTCGAAAGGTTTTAAATTATATTAATTTGCAGTATTTATTCAAGATAAAAGAGGGAGAATGCTTCAAGAAAAGAAAAAAAAGAATACATTTGTAGCTGAAAATGCAGAAAACATGCAGGGAGAGATGCTCGAGTGGTTGAAGAGGCACGCCTGGAAAGCGTGTATACGCCAAAAGTGTATCCGGGGTTCGAATCCCCGTCTCTCCGCAGACATGAAAAAGAGAAGAGAAGTAAATACAATAATAATAATCAATTAATTAATCTTAAAAATTAGACACACAATGAAAAAGTTATTTGCAATTGTTGCTGTGATTGGGGCCTTCACTTTTGGCTCAATTCAACTTGCTCAGGCTCAAGATGCTCCTGCAGCAGAACAAACTGAACAACAAGCTGCTCCTGCCGCTGAAGCTACTACTGCTGCTGCTCCTGCTGCAGAAGAAGGTGGTATTCACAAGGAAATCAAAGTTAAATTCATCGAAGGTACTGCATCTTTCATGAGTTTGGTAGCTATCGCTTTGGTGATCGGTTTGGCTTTCTGTATCGAACGTATCATTTATTTGAGCTTGGCTGAAATCAACACAAAAAAATTCATGGCATCTATCGAAGCTGCTTTGGAAAAAGGTGATGTTGAAGCTGCTAAAGACATTGCTCGTAACACCAGAGGTCCGGTTGCTTCTATTTACTATCAAGGTCTGATGAGAATTGATCAGGGTATTGATGTAGTTGAGAAGTCAGTTGTATCTTACGGTGGTGTACAGGCTGGTTACCTTGAAAAAGGATGTTCTTGGATCACACTGTTTATCGCAATGGCTCCGTCACTCGGATTCTTGGGTACTGTAATCGGTATGGTGCAGGCATTTGATAAAATCCAGCAGGTAGGTGATATCTCTCCGACGGTTGTTGCAGGTGGTATGAAAGTTGCCTTGATTACAACTATCTTCGGTTTGATCGTAGCATTGATCCTTCAGGTATTCTACAACTATGTACTTGCTAAGATTGAAGCTCTGACTAGCGAAATGGAAGATTCTTCTATCTCTTTGTTAGACATGGTAATCAAATATAACTTGAAATACAAAAAATAATCGAAGATGAGTAAGTTAACATATAGAGCATCGTATTATGCACTTTATGCGATGTTTGCCATCATCCTGATCGTATTGTGCCTTTTCTTCTTGGGAGGAGATGCAACAGGCGATGCAGTGATTGCGGGAGTAGATCCCGAGATGTGGCAGCCGGCTCAAACAGACGCCTTACTTTATTTGATGTATGCTTTGTTTGGCATTGCCATTGCAGCTACTATACTTGGTGCAATATTCCAATTTGGAGCAGCCTTGAAAGATAATCCGGCAAATGCTATCAAATCTTTACTTGGTTTGGTTCTTTTAGTTGTTGTTTTAGTTGTTGCTTGGTCTATGGGTGACGGAACACCAATGCAGATTCAGGGCTATAGCGGTACAGACAACGTTCCTTTTTGGCTGAAAATAACTGATATGTTCCTTTATTCTATTTACATCCTGTTGTTTGTAACAGTTGTTGCAATCATCGTGAGTGGCATAAAGAAGAAATTATCCTAATCAATTGAGTAATTCTCAATTAAATAAGTAATAACAATGGCAAGAGGAAAAAGAAAAGTTCCTGATATTAACTCAAGTTCTACGGCGGATATCGCTTTCTTGTTGCTGATCTTCTTCTTGATTACAACATCAATGGATACGGACCGTGGTTTGGCAAGACTTTTGCCTCCACCGCCCGAAGATCAAGAGCAGGATAATACTGATAAAATCAAAGAACGTAACGTATTGCAGGTATACTTGAATAAAGATGATGCTTTGATGTGCGGTAATGATTATATCGGTGTTGATCAGTTGAGAGAGAAAGCTAAAGAATTTATTGCTAACGTTGCTAACGCAGAACATATGCCTGAAAAAACACAAAAGAATGTAGAATTCTTTGGCACATATCTGGTTAATGACAAGCACGTAATTTCTTTGCAGAATGACCGTGGATCTTCTTATCAGGCTTATATCAGCGTGCAGAACGAATTGGTGGCTGCATACAATGAATTGAGAGACGAGTTGGCTGAACAGAAATTTGGAACTACATATGCGGAATTGAATGACGATCAGCAAAAAGCGATTCGTGAAATTTATCCGCAACGAATTTCTGAAGCAGAACCTAAAAAATACGGAGAAAAAAAGAAGTAAGTAATGGGAAAATTTAATAAGACTGGTAAACGTGAAATGCCGGCATTGAATACTTCTTCGTTGCCTGACCTTATCTTTACCTTGTTGTTCTTCTTTATGATTGTAACAACAATGCGTGAGGTAACGTTAAAGGTACAGTTTACACTTCCGCAAGGTACTGAACTCGAAAAACTGGAGAAGAAATCGCTGGTAACATTCATCTATGTAGGAGAACCTACGCAGGAATATCGCGCAAAAATGGGTACTGAAAGTCGTATTCAGCTCAACGACAGCTATGCTGAAGTTGGTGAAGTACAGGACTTCATTTTCCAGGAACGTGCAAGCATGAATGAAGGTGATGCAGCTAAAATGACTGTATCTCTGAAAGTAGACCAAAAGACAAAGATGGGTATTATTACTGACGTAAAAAATGCTCTTAGAAAATCTTATGCTTTGAAGATTAACTATTCAGCTACTAAACGTGGTGAAAAGTAATTAGTTAATTTGATATATAAAAAGGAAGGGTGTCCAAATCGGTTTGGACACCCTTCCTTTTTATATATTAATATTACACATTTGTACAACTCTTTCTATCGGGATTCTTTTTTAATTGTCTTTTACTCCATATACTTCTTTATGTATTCTCTTTTTGATTGTTTCAAAATCCTTTTCACAATCCAGCTCTCCGTGTACCATTAAATACATGGGAAGAAAATCATCTCCGGGCTTGTAAGGAGGTTGACAGTAGTCTTTTTCCCATAGTGTAAAGCCCTGGCGTTGATAAAAGCTGATACGTCGTTTGGCCATTTCTTCCACCGGACGTTCTACTTCCAATACGATCGGGCGTTTTAAATAATTGCACAAGTATTCCAGTGTACGTTTTCCATAACCTCCATTTCGCAGGGCAGGATTGGTTGCAAAGTGTTCTACATAGTAGAAACTGTCAAAATCCCAATAGGTAATGAAGCCGACTGGCAGGTCATCGTCGAAGATGATGTTATTATGAAAGTTGCCCGTACGGTCAGTGTACTCGCGCAGTTGTTCCAACTGTCGATACTCTTCCGGTGGAAATGCGTCAATTAAGAGCTCTTCCATGAATTTGTAATGTTGCAGGTCCGACGTACTGATTGGTTGAAGTCTAATCATGAGGTTTGGGTTTTAAGTTTGACAATAATATGATTGTATATTGATTTTGTTTTTGGATGAGTATTTACCATTGGTTACCATCGATGATTGTTATTCAATTAAGGAACATAAAACTCAATCATTCGGCGGATGGCACGTTGACAAACCGGGCAAAACTCCGGGTATCCGTTTGTTTTCATGCGACAGTCGTAGGCAGGACGGTAAATACCTTTGGCGGAATAGCCGCCTCCTTCATATACTCCTACCGGATATTTCTTTCTTTCAGCAATAGGAGTAGGGATCGGAGTGTCTGACGGAAGCATATCTTTCCATTTGGAAGCAAAGTTCACCTGTGTTGAAATATTCTGTTCCCACGGTTCGACATCCAGTGGATAAGTATCCGTCATCACATCATCCTCATAAAAATACTCGTCGGCCAATCCACCAAAGCTGTGCCCGAATTCGTGCACTACCACCGGTTTGAACATAGGGTGATGAGCTGTGGTTAGCGTATAAGAATTGTATATTCCTCCTCCGCCGTATACATCTGTGTTAGCGAGGATAATGATATGCTCGTAAGGGATACCAGCCAATGCATTGTGGATAGACTTTACCCGGCTGGTAGTCAGATAGCGATCTGAATAAAAGGTATCGAAATGAGAATGAATCGCCGTTTCTTTCCACAGATTTTCGCGAGGAACACTGACACCACTATCCGTTGAAGGACTGGCTACGGCAACAATATTAAATTTACCCTTCATGGAACGAAACGGCTCGTACGAAAACAAACTTTCGCAGGTACGTTGTGCATCCTGATAGAATATATCCATTTCTTTTTCTGTATATCCCTCTGCCAGGATAGCAACATCTATGCAGTCTTTTTCATTGCCACTTTGCAACATATACCGGTGTGGAGTAACATGTGATACTCCCCGTTTATGAATCAGTATGTCATTCGGACGCACGATATGTTTGTAAGTAGCCAT
The DNA here is from genome assembly GCF_018289135.1 of Bacteroides xylanisolvens. Classification (NCBI taxonomy): domain Bacteria; kingdom Pseudomonadati; phylum Bacteroidota; class Bacteroidia; order Bacteroidales; family Bacteroidaceae; genus Bacteroides; species Bacteroides xylanisolvens. The sequence goes on along the minus strand of NZ_CP072216.1, from coordinate 3,190,034 downwards.
TGTTTTCTTTCGCGGAGAATATAAAGTGACTTCTATTTCCACAGGCTGTTTGGGATAAGGAAGAAGAAAGGTATTTTCAAACCCTTTAGCTGTTTCTTTAGCTTCGTCTGTTGACAGCCATTCTTGAAATAAAGAAGAGAAAGATGTTTTGTAGATACACTGTTTGCTGGCAAGGTCTTTCACAATAATTTGTCCGTTGCCTTCCAAGGGAAGTTCGGAGAGATGGTGTTGACGGCCTGCCCAGGTGGGAAGCTGTGATAGTTCATCCAGATAAATAGCCTGTTGTGTAGCATCCCCGGTAAAGATATAATCCACTCGCAATGTTTTGTTCTGAAAATAATCAGCAAAATTCTGGGCATAACTTCCTATAGAAGTGCAGAAACACAGAATAATACAGCAAATATGTTTCATATAAATGGTATATTTATGTTTTTCGCAAAGGTACGAACTATTGTTGACTTATCCGCTTTCTGCAAATAAAAGTAATAGATTATAGTATTTGTTGTCGAAAAATCGCTAACTTTGCATAAAAGATTCATTGATAAAAACAATTTGATTCAAAAATGGGACATCATCAATTAGATGCTTTAGATGAGCAAATTCTGAGACTGATTGCAGGGAATGCGCGTATTCCTTTTTTGGAAGTGGCAAGAGCATGTAATGTTTCCGGTGCTGCGATCCATCAGCGTATTCAGAAGCTTACTAATCTAGGAATATTAAAAGGTTCGGAGTATGTTATCGACCCCGAGAAAATCGGATATGAGACTTGCGCTTATATTGGTATATATCTAAAAGACCCCGAATCCTTTGACTCGGTAACAAAAGCTTTAGAAGCTATCCCCGAAGTGGTGGAATGCCATTTCACTACCGGAAAATACGATATGTTTATCAAAATTTACGCAAAGAATAACCACCACTTATTGAGTATTATTCACGATAAGTTGCAACCATTGGGCTTGGCGCGTACCGAAACATTAATCTCCTTCCATGAAGCCATTAAGCGGCAGATGCCGATTATGGTCGACATAGAAGATGAAGATTAATCATTAGTCAGTATTCGTGGTTGGATCACAGTAAGAAACAATTTTTTACTTTCTTACGTAATCAACGAAAGCATAAGAGCAGAGATGTTTCTCATCCGCAGGATGGGCTTCTCTGCTTTTTTCCTGCCATACCTTTGAAGATACTTCCGGAAAATAGGCATCAGCTTCGGGGGCCGTACTGTCTATCTCTGTCAGGCAAAGTTCGTCAGCGAAGGAAAGAGCCTGCTGATAAATGCTTGCCCCTCCTATAATATAAATATGTTCGTCCTCCCGGCAACTTTTCAAAGCCGTTTCGAGTGAAGGAAACACTTCCGCACCGGAACATACTGTATCCGGATTGGAAGATAAAACGATATTTCTGCGATTGGGCAATGCGCCTTTCGGCAATGACTCGAAAGTTTTGCGTCCCATAAGTATGGTGTTTCCGGTAGTTAATGCTTTGAAACGTTTCAAATCATTCGGTAACCAGAAAAGAAGCTTATTCTCAAAGCCTATAGCCATGCGGCGGTCTACGGCAGCAATGATGGATACTTTACTCATATTTTTTACACGGCTACTGCTCCTGCAATATGCGGATGCGGATCATAGTTTACTAACTCGAAATCCTCAAATTTAAAATCGAAGATGTTTTTCACGTCCGGATTGATTTTCATTTGTGGCAATGGACGAGGCTCCCGTGATAATTGGAGTTTCACTTGTTCCAGATGGTTCAGGTAGATATGAGCATCACCGAAAGTATGAACGAAATCGCCGGCTTTCAAACCTGTCACTTGTGCCATCATTTGCAGCAATAATGCGTATGAAGCAATGTTGAAGGGAACACCGAGAAATATATCGGCACTGCGTTGATATAGTTGCAGGCTCAACCGCCCGTCTGCTACGTAAAACTGAAAGAATGCATGGCAGGGAGGTAGATTCATATTGTTCAAATCTGCTACGTTCCACGCACTAACGATGATACGGCGTGAATCCGGATTGTGTTTGAGTGTCTCCACTACTTCGCTGATCTGGTCGATGAAGCCACCGTTGTAATCAGGCCATGAACGCCATTGATAACCGTAGACATGACCCAAATCACCGTTCTCGTCCGCCCATTCGTTCCAAATACGTACTCCATGTTCCTGCAGGTATTTCACGTTTGTATCTCCTTGCAGAAACCAAAGCAATTCGTATATGATTGATTTCAGATGCAGTTTTTTGGTTGTCAGACACGGGAAACCGTCATCAAGGTTAAAACGCATCTGATGACCGAAGATACTGATTGTTCCGGTTCCGGTACGATCACCTTTTTCCGTGCCTTCGGTAAGTACACGATTGAGTAAATCCAGGTATTGTTTCATAATGAATAATTTGCAGTGAAAATGATTCTCCGTACAAAATTACAAAAATGGAGTGAATAAATTAGCAAACCAGCCGACGAACTTCTTCCAGGGAGAACGCTTTTTCCAAAACTCCGGTGTCAGCTGGGTGCAATGCTCGATATCGTTTCGGAACATATTATTCAATTCACCCGTTATTCTTTTATCAAAAATAAAGGCATTTGTTTCGTAGTCATATCGTAGGCTGCGGCTGTTCAGGTTGGCGGTACCGACTGTGCAGAACAAGTCGTCCACCATCATAATTTTCGAGTGATGGAATCCCCCGTTGTACATGTAGACAGTAGCTCCTCTTTTCATCAGTTTATGTAACTTATAAAGTGCGGCATCCGGAGTAAAAGGGATATCGGAAGCAGAGGAAACCATGATGGTTACATCTACTCCCCGGTCGATTGTCCGGTTCAACGCCTTTTTGATGGAAGAAGTCGGTACAAAATAAGGATTGACGATATGAACATTCTTTTGTGCCGAATAAATGCTCATGGCATAGGCATGACTCAACATACGGCTATTCTTTTTCGGGGTACGGTCTACAATTGCTACAACGATATTTGTGCTGTCTGTCTGTCCCTCATGTTGGGGGAAATAAGCTTCTCCTCCTACGTTCTGTTTAGTCTCTTTGTTCCAGATCGTCAGGAAAATCTCCTGCAAATCGTTGACTGCATCCCCTTCGATACGCATGTGCATATCACGCCAGGTTCCGATTTTGGGTAGTCCGTTGATATAATAATCGGCGATATTCATTCCGCCTGTATATGCCACTTTTCCGTCGATAACAGCAATTTTGCGATGGTCGCGGTGGGCGGCATGATTGATATAAGGGAAGGTGAACGGGTCAAACTTGACGATTTCGATTCCTTGTTCACGTATTTTCTTGAGGTGTTTCTTTTTAAGGGGCTTGTTGTTCGACCAGTTTCCGAAAGCGTCAAACATAGCTCGTACTTCAACACCTTCTTTCACTTTTTCGGCTAATAAAGTGAACAAAGCATTAGCAATGGAGTCATTTCGGAAGTTGAAATATTCCAGATGAACATGGTGTTTAGCTTCCCGGATGGCTTCAAATAAATCGATAAACTTCTCCCGTCCGCTTTTTAGCAGTTTGACTTTATTATTATCAGATATAGGGATTCCCGACTCTTCCAAGAAATGCAGTACTAGGGAATCGCTTGTTAGTCCGATTGAGTCTCTGGGCTGCGTCATCAGACTGTCGATGACATCTGCCTGAACATGTAATAAAGGCAGGAATAGAAATAAAATAAATATACGTAGTTTCAAAACTCTTCTCTCTATTTTAGTTTACAGAGCAACAAATATACAACATCTATGTTTGGGCTTACTTGGAGTAAAGGGTAGATTTATTATTGTTTAACACTAAAAGAGAGGGATAAAGAGTTCTTTGACTCATAAAGATAAAAATCCGGGAAACTTATGCTTTGGACTTTTAATCTGTATTTATTTTGTTTATGCCATAGAAGCAACCTTTCGTGTAGCCATAAATAATAATACGACAGCCGCGATAATAATTGACTTTGGATCAAGGCCGGTAGTGCCATGATTAATCATGCCGATAAATACTTCTCTTATTGTTCCCCAAGCTGCTTCCAATCCGCCTAACCATACGAAAAGTACGGCAGCCACAGTCATTACGAAGGCACTCCAGATACGAGCCAGATGGTTGCTACGACCGGGTAAATGGTGCATGACACGGCGACTGAATCCGTTGTCTGCTATTTCCTGCTTGTTTTCTGCGAAGAAATCGCGCAAGAGCTTATCATTGTCTATTTCTGTCATAACCGTTTTGTTTTAAATACGTTGCTAATTTTTCTTTTCCACGTGACAGGTGGCTTTTCACCGTTCCTGACGGTACTCCTACAATACCTGCTATTTTGTCGATACTAATGTCCTCCATATAGAACAACATAATGCAGGTTCTTTCCACTTCCTTAAGCATCTTGAGTGACTGATAAACATCCATTTTCTGTCCTACATTCTCTTGTTCGGTACTGTTGATGGCGTCTATTTCTTTTGTATCCAAGTCGGCTGTCTCTTTCCGGCTGCGAATATAATCATAAAAAACATTATAAGCAATACGGTACAGCCACGTAGAGAAACTTGACAAGTTTCGGAAAGAGGCAATGTTTGTATATGCTTTGATAAATGTATCTTGTGCAAGGTCGTCACTCAATTCGCTGTCGCCGCAAGTCAGGTTCAGGAAGAATCGCCGGATGGGCGACTGATACTTCTCCACCAACTGGTCGAAGGCCCTGGTGTTCTTGAACACCACGACCTGCGCGACTAACGATATATCATTGAGTTGGCTCATTTATTCTCGTCGTTCTTTGCTTCGTTTACTCCATTATCTTTCTCTCCGGATTCGGAAGGGATGATTTCGAAGCTATCGTTTTTGACGTTATCCTGATTCTTTTTTTCATCTTTATGGGTAGTATACGTCCGGGGAGCATCTGTACCTTGAGCCTGTTGTTTACTACCGATGATCCATTGTCCGATACCCATAAATGTAACGAGTAAACCGATCGCTCCAATTCCGAATTCACCGGTGATTGCCCAAAGGAAGATGAAAAGACCGATACCTGTAAAGGTGTTTTTGATGCCTTGTGAACGTGAGTCAACCGTTTTGTTTTCACGAATAAATTCTGCTGGCAATGGCTGACCTGCAGCGAGTGCCTGTTCGGCAAGACGATAGCGTGCTTTCCGATTTTTATAACGGAAGAAGAAGATTACAAACAGAATGAATACCGGAAATCCGAAAACGGCAATGATTGATATGATTGCTACGAGAATTCCTCCGTTGATACCAAAGCCGTGGAATGGGAAATCGTCGTCATCCGATTCGAATGTAAAACTGGCCTTACCATGACCAGTACTGACATTACTTGAGTTTGCATCTACTTCTGTGGAATCAGTGTCCGCTGTATCTACACCGATGACTGTGACAGCAGTATTGTTTGTTTTTGCTTTATTGTCTTTGGTCACAGTTACCTTTACTTTTCCGACGGAATCGCGGACAACAGTAGTTTGGTTTTGGGCAATAGCCAGTGTGCAAGTGGTCAGTACAACCATCAATGCTAATAGAAAATTTTTCATATCAATAGTTTTTTTATTTATTTCTTTGTTTGTTAGACGTAGTTAATATCATAGAAAGTTGCAAAGAGACGAAATATTTTTGATATTTGCGGAAATTAATAACGAAAAATGGAATTACCCGCTTCTTTCATAGATTATACCCGTGCCCTGTTGGGCGATGAAGAATACGACAAATTAGCTGTTGCTATCCAACAAGAACCACCTGTCAGCATCCGGTTGAATGATGGGAAATTAAAAATTGAAAATGGAAAATGCAGAATTGTACCGCAAGCAGGCTGTATTACTGATTTTCAACTTTCAGCTTTCAATTTTGAATTTAATCAAGTCCCTTGGTCTTCCGAAGGATTTTACTTGGATGAGCGTCTCACTTTCACGTTTGATCCATTGTTTCATGCAGGTTGTTATTATGTTCAGGAGGCTTCTTCTATGTTTGTGGAGCAGGTGCTCCGGCAGTATGTCACCGGACCGGTAAAGATGCTGGATCTTTGTGCAGCTCCCGGTGGAAAGTCTACTCATGCCCGTAGTGTGCTTCCTGAAGGGAGTTTACTGGTGGCTAATGAAGTCATCCGGAATCGTTCGCAGATTCTTGCGGAGAATTTAACGAAGTGGGGACATCCGGATGTGGTAGTAACCAATAATGATCCGGCAGATTTTGCGGCTTTGCCGTCTTTCTTTGACGTGATTCTTACAGATGTCCCTTGCTCCGGTGAAGGTATGTTCCGTAAAGACCCTGTTGCTGTAGAAGAGTGGAGTTCCGAGAATGTAGAAATCTGTTGGCAGCGGCAGCGGCGGATTATTGGAGATATTTGGGACACGTTGAAGCCTGGGGGAGTTCTTATATATAGTACGTGTACATTTAATACAAAAGAGGACGAAGAGAATGCACGTTGGATTCAACAAGAGTATGGAGCCGAACCGTTAACTGTGCAAGTACAGGAAAACTGGAATATAACAGGAGATCTTTTACCGGATAATTGTGATGGTTCTAAATCTTCTATTCCTGTCTATCATTTTTTCCCTCATAAGACGAAAGGCGAAGGCTTTTTCCTGGTAGCTTTTCGGAAGCCGGAGACAGGAGACGAGATTCCGGTATCTTCTTTCGCCAAGGAGAAGACTTCTAAAAAGAAAGATAAGAAAGGAGGAGCAGCATCTTCTCCTGTTTCGAAAGAACAGCTGAATATTGCAAAAAGCTGGCTGAATGATGAAAATTCGGACAAGTATATATTGTCGGCAGAAGGAACAAGTATTCGGGCTTTTTCAAAGCATTATGCTGATGAATTAATGGCAATGAAACAATGCCTGAAAATCGTATCGGCAGGAGTGGAGATAGGAGAAGTGAAAGGAAAGGATTTGATACCTGACCATGCATTGGCGATGTGTAGTTCACTTTTATGCCGGGAAGCTTTCGCTACGGAAGAAATAAGTTATAAACAGGCTATCACTTATTTACGAAAAGAGGCCATTACCTTGCCGGTAACAGCCCCTCGTGGATATGTTTTGCTTACGTACCGGCATATTCCTCTCGGATTTGTGAAGAACATCGGTAATCGTGCCAATAATCTTTATCCGCAAGACTGGCGTATTCGTAGCGGATACTTGCCGGAAAATATACGCATATTATCGGAAAGTACAGTTGATTAAAGAAGACCCTGCTGATTAAGGCAGTATTCCGGCAGGTATTTCCTGTTCGGAAAGGGTAAAACTAATTTGTTTGCCTGTGCCTGGTTCACCTCCAGCGATTTCTTCCAGCGTGTAGGAAGGAGGTGGTGCAGGTGATGTCCGCGTTTTTCCGATGGGTGGAGTATTCCAATTCAGATTCAAGCTTTTATCCAAGCGGTGAAATACGTATGCATTTCCCCACAAGATGAATTTATGATTGGAAATAGGTGTTGCCACATCTTCCGAAAAGGTGAGAGTCAGTATAGCTTTCTCATTATTTCCTTCTTCTTTTTCCAGTTTGTAACTTCCTCGAGTTATTAAGGTTAGTCCGGATGAAAAAGCTGTTTGTTCTCCCTGTTTGAAAAAATAAGCATCCCGTGCGTGATTGTTAATTAGAAAAATGTCGGAAATGCCGGGCAGAAGATTTGCGTCTCCGTTGGGTAAGTTAGACAAGTAGCTGCGGAGCAACTTTATATCCTCGTAATTGTCGACAACCTTGATTGGCAGGGTGCAGGTTTCTTGTGTGGCGTTGTCCGTTACTGTCAGATAAGTTTGCCCGGTGAGAATACCGGTAACATAAATCATACGTCCGGCAGGTACTCCGGTCCAGCCGGTTTCGGTTCCTGCGCTTGCGATGCGTGTGTCTTTAACTTCAAGTGAGTAATCACCATTTCCGCTTTCCAGTCCAAGGTAACGTCTGCCACCCATGGGCACTTCATATTCACTGTTGTAAAAACGAAGTGGATTTTCTTCATCCTCTTTACATCCACTGAATAGTGTAAGGATGCAACATAACATGAATAGATAGAATTGTTTAGGTCTCATAATCTGTATTTTATGTTCGTTGCAAATGTAACATATTATTTTGAAATATTTAGTTGGAACTTGAAGAAAATGAGAGGGAGAGGGGAGATATATTCAGGCACGGGTTACACGGATTTCACGGCTTTTAGAAATATGATTGTCATAAAGTAACAGCGTAATCCGTGAAATCTGTGTAATCCGTGCCTGAAATTATTATATAAACATACTTACATCACTTAAAATAGAAATTAGTATGTTCAGCGTAATCCATGTCTAAAGGATTTTATGTACTATTTATAGTTTACTCTTGTAAATCCGTGCCATTGCTTTCTGGTACTGATTTTCCAGTTGCAGATAATTTTGATGGCTTTGATAGATGACAGAAACTTCAACGAAATATTCAATCATACTAATCTGTCCACCTGTCAGAGCCTGTTTCAGCAGTGACAGATCTTGTTGCGACTGGAAAGTCTTGCTGTATTCTTCCATCGAAGCATGCAGTGTTTTCGCTTCCCGGTAAAGCTGTGCCAATTCGGACTCCACTTGCAGGGTAGCATTATCCTTTTGCAAGTCAATGTTAAGAGCCTGTGCTTTAGCGATTTTTACCTTATTCCGGTTTTCGAAAAGTGGGAAAGAGAAACCTACCACTACACCGTTGAAAGGTACGCCTGTTTCTGTGTTCCGGCGGTAGCCGAGTTCCAGTTTGGGTAGCCATTGTGATTTATTGACAGCAATCTGTTTACGGGCAACAAGACTTTCGTTGCCGAGTGCCATAAGAGTACGGTCCGTTGCCATGACTTCCGACTTCAATATTTGATAATCAGTAGGGAAAGGTATAGCCGGATATTGGTTTTCCTCGAAAACTACCGGAATATTACCATTCAGCGTATTCAGTTCCTGCTGTTTGTTGCGGAGTGCTGTTTCGTTCAGAGACGCTTCTGTTCTGACATTCAACAGTTCCAGATTGATTTTGTTGGTTTCGAGAGCATTTGCATCTCCCGTTTGAAGACGCTTGGCATACATCTTTGCAAGTTCTTCCGCATTGCGGAGGCGTTCTTCCAGAATATGCTTTTGCTGACGAAGCATGATAATATCCAGGCAAAGTTCTTTCGCCTGTAACAGCTTCTCTTGACGGAAAACATCCGACTGACTGTCAAAAGCTCCGGCTTTCAGACGATTCAACTTGTTGCGTGTAGCATATAAACTAGGGAAATCAAAGCTTTGTGAAACAACCAGTTCGCCGATTGTTTCGCTTTTATCTTTCGCTCCCCATAGATGTGCGTAAGAAAGAGTAGGATCAGGCAAGTTATTATCCGTTTTAGCTTCCAGCTTCTGCGAAGTAATCAGTTGCTCGTTTGCCTGCAACTCCTTATTGTTCGTTTCGATATTCTTCAATACCTGTTCAATTCCGTTTTGGGCTTGCACTTTGCCTATGGTTAAGAAAAGAAGTGCAGCGCTTATGGTCATGATTTGTTTCATTTCTAATTTCTTTATTTATTACAAGCTATTGTTGATAGATACTTTATGATAAGACATCTATTTGTTTGGCACCGAGGAACGACCCGTTTCTCACCGAGAAACACTTGGTTCCTCACCGGGGAACGATGGTTTCCTCACCGAGGAAAAACATCACCTGCTACAGGCTTTCCTGGGCCTTTTTCCGATGCATCATCAGATAAACAATCGGAACGATAAAACCGTTCAAAAAAGTAGACGTTAATAACCCTCCTAAAATCACTTTTGCCATTGGACTTTGAATTTCGTTACCGGGCAAGTCGCCGCCGAGTGCCAATGGAATCAGTGCCAGTGCAGAAGACAATGCCGTCATCAAAATCGGATTCAGCCGGTCGAGAGAACCTCGGATCACACTATCGTATACATTCAAACCTTCTTCCTTTTGCAAATGATTGTAGTGGCTGATGAGCAACATACCGTTACGCGTTGCAATACCGAACAAGGAAATGAAACCGATGATAGCCGGAATACTGACTTCTCCTGTTGTAATCACCAAAGCAAATACACCACCGATCAGTGCCAGCGGAAGATTCAGCAAGATGACGCCCGACTCTTTCACGCTGCGGAACTCATTATACAATAACAAGAAGATTACTACAATGCTGATAAATGAAGTCAACGCCAGTGTCCGGCTGGCAGCCTGCTCACTTTCAAACTGTCCGCCATACTCGATGTGATAGCCTTCGGGTAGTTGCACCGATGTGTCGATGCGCTTCTGAATATCATTGACAACACTACGCAAATCGCGGTCGGCCACATTGGCAGAAATCACAATTTTACGTTTTACATTCTCGCGGTTGATCGTATTCGGTCCCATGGCTGATACCACTTCTGCTACATAGCTCAAAGGAACTTTGCGGCCGTCATTCGTATCTACCATCAAGTTCCGGATTTTTTCTATTTCATCCCGGGCATCATCCTTCACTTTCACGATCAGATCGAAACTCTTGCCTTGCTCATAAACCTGCGAGATTACTTTTCCAGCCAAAGCTACGTTCACATATTCCGAGAACTCCGGCAGAGTAATACCGAACTTAGCCAGCATTTCCCGTTTAGGCTGTATTTTCAGCTGCGGACGCTCAATCTGTTGCTCCACGTTCAGGTCGGCAACACCGGGAATATCACTGATAGCTCCTTTAATTTGATTACCGAGTGAGAACATTTTATTCAGATCGTCTCCGAACAGCTTGATAGCGATATTCGCTTTCGTACCCGATAACATAGCGTCGATACGGTGGCTGATTGGTTGTCCGATTTCTATATTTGCCCCGGTGATAGTACCCAACTTTTCACGTACATCAGCTACCAGTTCACTGCGCGAACGATCTTTCAGTTCAAACGGAGCTTCTATTTCAGAAACGTTTACCCCTAACGCGTGCTCGTCCAGTTCGGCGCGTCCCGTTTTCCGGGCTACGGTTTGTATTTCGGGAATCGTCATCAATAACTCTTCTGCCCGATGTCCCATTTTATTGCTTTCTTCCAGTGAAATACCCGGTAGAGAACTAATATTGATGGTGAACGATCCTTCATTAAAGGAAGGAAGGAAACTGCGTCCGAGTGTAAAGAACACTCCGAGCGCAACCACAAAGAGTGCGATTGTACTTCCAAGTGTCACTCGTTTGTGTGCCAGCACCCAAGTCAGTGCCTTTTCATAACCCCCTTTCATCCAACGGGCAAGGGGAGCTTCTTTCAGTTCCTTGTTTGTCTTATTGCTTCCTAATAGATAAGAACAGAGCACCGGAGTCAGCGTCAGAGCAACTACTGTCGACGCGAACAATGCTACGATAAAGGCAACGCCCAGCGGAACCAACATTCTGCCTTCCATTCCGCTAAGGAAGAACAACGGAACAAAGCTGACAACGATAATCAGCGTAGAATTAAGTATAGGCATCCGCACCTCTTTCGAAGCATTGAATACCACCTCGAGTGTACTTAACCTTTCCGTTTCTGCTTTCTGACGGTTCTCCCGCAGTCGTTTATACACGTTTTCCACATCGACGATGGCGTCGTCTACCAATGATCCGATGGCTATCGCCATACCTCCGAGACTCATGGTGTTGATTGTCAGTCCCATGTAATGCAGCGTCAGAATCGAAACAAGCAGAGAAAGAGGCAGTGTTACCAATGAAATCAATGTAGTGCGCACATTTGCCAGGAACAGGAAGAGTACGATTACTACAAAAACACCTCCTTCAAAGAGTGATTTCTTCACATTGCCGATGGAGCTTTCGATAAAGCGGCTTTGACGGAATATGTCCGTTGAAACTTTTACGTCCGGTGGCAGGTTCTTTTGCAGGTCTTTCAAAGATGCTTCCAATTTATCCGTCAGTTCCAGCGTACTGGTAGCCGGCTGTTTGGTAATAGTCATCAGTACGGCAGATTTTCCACGCTCTGAAGCAGTTCCCAGTTTCGGGGCTTTCGGTCCGATGGTTACGTCCGCAATATCTTCCAGCGTGACAGGGAAGTTGTTCACTGTCTTTACTACCGCTTTGCCAAGTTGCTCTGTTTTAGAAGTTGAAAGTACACCGCGTACAATATATTCATTTCCAAATTCGTAGAGCACACCTCCATTTGCGTTCAGGTTCATATCCTGTGTCACAGCCATCACTTCTCCCATCGAAATGCCGTAATGACGCATCCGTTCGGGAGCCAGCTGAATCTGATATTCTTTGATATCTCCTCCGAGTACGGCAACCTGTGCCACTCCTCCGGTAGACAATAGACGGGGACGGATAGTCCAGTCCGCAATCGTACGAAGATCGAGCATCGAAGTGGAGTCGGCAGTCAGACCGACGATGAGCATTTCGCCCAAGATGGAAGATTGTGGGCCAAGTGTCGGTTTACCAACGTTGACCGGCAGTGATTCACTGACCACTGCTAACTTCTCGCTAACAATCTGGCGAGCGAGATAAATATCGGTTCCCCAATCAAATTCTACCCAGACAACGGAAAATCCGTTGGTAGAAGAAGAGCGGACACGGCGTACACCCGTAGCTCCGTTTACGGCAGTTTCAACAGGAAAAGTGACGAGCTGTTCAACTTCTTCTGCAGCCATACCGTTGGCCTCGGTCATGATGACTACCGTAGGTGCGTTCAGGTCGGGGAATACGTCTACTTCCGTATGCATGGCGGTATACGTTCCCGCAATTAGCAGGAGGATGGCCGCGCAGACTACAACCAACCGGTTGTGTAGGGAGTAATGTATAATTTTATTAAGCATTTCTTTAAGAATTAAGAATTAAGAATTAAGAATGAAGAATTAGAAATGAAGAATTAAGAATGACTATGCAGCACGTGCAATAAACATATACCAATTATTGCGCAGCCAAATTCTTCATTCTTCATTTCTAATTCTTCATTTAATCAATGTTCGTGACTATGTGCCGGGATGGCATTGCTAGCGCTTGCCAGTCTAACCTGATAAGCACCTTCGGTCACTACACGGTCACCAGCCTTCACTCCGGTCAGGATCTGAACACTTTTACCGTTGTCGGCTCCTATCGTTACTTCCTGTTTTTTATAACCCTCTTCGTCCAGTTGCAGGTAGATAAAGAAGATACCTTGTTCTTCTGTCAGTGCCGTGCGTGGAAGAGACAGTACGTTTTCCATCGTTGAAGAAAGCAAGAACACCTCTACGAATGATCCGGGAATCACTTCCCCTTTATTGTCGAACTCAAAAGTGACAGGCACATAAAAAGAGTTGTCTCCGGCAGCTTTTCCAAAAGAGAGAAGTTTGCCGTTCAATGTTTTCAGCTCGTACACCTGATTATTATAAGGAGTCTGGAAATTGGCGGAACTGATTGTACGGAGGTATGGATAATACTTTTCCGACACTTCGGCACGGAGGAAAAGACGACGATTCTGCGTCACGCTCACCAGCGGTTGTCCGATGGTCACGTAGTCGCCTTCTTTCACAAGAATGCTTTTCACATATCCTGCAATAGGAGCTGTAATACTTTGGCCGATAGCCGAATGATTCTTGGAAAGGGCTTCGTAACTAAGGCGGGCATTTTCATAACTTTGCTCTGCCTGTGCAAAATCCTTGTCAGATACAATCTTGTTTTTAACAAGCTCTTTCATACGTTCGTACTCCTTCTTAGATACCTCGTAGGCAATGCGGGCACGTTGTACCGGATCACCGTCGGCGATATTCTTTGAAGAAATCGTGACTAGCGGCGTGCCGCTGCCGACGCTCATTCCTTCCGTTACTTTTCCACGGAAAGATACAACGCCGGCCACTGTAGCTACGGCAACCGATTCATCGCCTTGGGCAGCCAGTACCTGTCCGCTGGTTTTAATCACTTGCTGGAAAGGTGCAGGTTCGATAACGCTCACCTTGACACCGGCTGCTTCAGCTTTTGCCTTCGGAAGGATGATTTCATCACTGTGCGCTTCGGCAGACTCGTTATGTCCATCGGTCGCTTCATGGTTGTGTTCTCCGCTACATTCGCCTTCATGAGAATGATCGGAACCCTCTGCCTCGTGATTATGTCCTTCCGTGGCATGATCGTGTTCATTGTGTGTGTGTGTGACGGTACTATTATTACAGGAACCCAGCACGAATAAGCCTAGGATTCCTACGAAAATAAGTTTTTTCATAATGATATTTTCCTACTAAATTTTACTGTTTTTTTACGCTACAAAGATAAGGTAACGCAAATGCAACTGATTTGCATTTACGCTTTTACGCAAAAACAGAGTAGGGAGGGGCACGAAGAGGAGTGGCACGGTGTATATCCGTGCCATGCAGAGAGTCTCGGTAGACGTAATAGTTCTTAATCCGTCTCTCTTGTGGCCGTAATAGATGTTCGATGATTACATCCGTGAACAGGGTAGCGATGAATACATAATCCGGTCCGCTATCCGTATGTACGGATGGAGTGGGAGAGTAGAAACGAGTCATACATTCGCTGCTGCAACATGAATCGTTTCCCGGGTGATGATGATGCGTGGGACATTGCTGTTCTACAGGCAAGTCCTGCTTCATGCAAATCATTCCGTTGGGGTGATGGTGATGGGGAATAACGGCTGCCACCAACATTATGATGTTGATTAAAAACAGCAGAGTTACTATTATTCGTTTCTTCCCTTTCATCCTTTCTTTTAGAGAATTTATTTTTTTATTGATTCCTTTTCTTTTTCTTGCAAACGTTCCAGCAATTCTGTTGCTGATACATAAATTACTTTTCCATCTGGTGTTCCCTGACTAAGGAGTTTACCATTGCGAGCATTTTTTTCCAGCAATCGCTTTTCTGCCAGCTGAAGACCGCGTCGTAATTTATCGCTCAATTCTTGCATTTCATTATTTGACATAATTCTTGATGCATTTAAAAAGTTCAAGTTCATATATTCGATCCTCGCCATGTTGGTAACCTTCGGCTACAATTACTCGAGGAGAAATACTGTTATCGGCTAACAGCCAATAGTCTACACGCGGCATATAAATCTGAAACAGATTGTTAATGCCTGCCTGATATCGGCGGTAGATAACGTCCATCGGTACATTATGTCCCCCTTCATTGACCCGTTGTAACACACGATTGACGGCAAGTTCCGGAGAATTCAGCCAGAAATAAATCAAGCTGACTTTATATCCGGCATTTTGTGCTCTTTGAATGAGCCGGGTGTATGAACGGGTTGCCAATGTTGTTTCAATAGAGAAACTTACTTTAGCAGCTAATAGTTCATTAATACGTTTCAACATCAGACGGCCGGCTTCTATAGCCATACTTTCCGGATTGAACGGTGATAAACCTTTGGCGATTTCATCCGCATTAACGAACTCTTTACATAATAAAATTTCAGGCAGTACAGTGTAGGAAGCTGTTGTTTTACCAGCTCCGTTACATCCGCTTATAATGTATAACTGCCTTGTTTCATCCATTTTTTTCTAACTGCCTGTTATAAATGATGTTGCAAATATACAAATACTTTTATTCTGCCTGCAGCCGATACCCTCTTTTTATTATTTATTATTTCTTTTCCAGTTCTTGCAACGAATCCATTTTTTTCTTTTCGAGGAACTCGTAAATGCCGCAAAGATGTTCCGTCACCTTTTGATTACCGAACTCATACACCTTGCTCACCAGTCCGTCGAGGAAGTCACGGTCGTGTGAAACAACAATCAGTGTGCCGTCAAAATCCAGCAATGCCTGTTTCAGGATATCTTTCGTTTTCATGTCCAGATGATTCGTCGGCTCATCCAGGATCAGGAGGTTGACAGGTTCCAACAGCAATTTAATCATGGCAAGGCGGGTACGCTCCCCACCCGAAAGTACTTTCACCTTCTTCATCGATTCCTCGGGACCACCAAACATGAAGGCACCCAGTAAATCACGAATCTTGTTCCGGATATCCCCTTTGGCTACATCGTCAATCGTTTGGAAAACCGTCAGGTTTTCATCCATCAACGAAGCCTGATTTTGAGCGAAATATCCGATTTGTACATTATGTCCTAGAGTCAGTGTACCGTCATGTTCGATTTCCTTCATGATACATTTCACGAGTGTAGATTTACCTTCACCGTTTTTACCGACAAAAGCTACTTTATCACCACGCTCAATCGTCAGGTTAGCGTTGCGGAACACCACTTTCTCTCCGTATGCCTTTCCAACACCTTCCATGATAACTGGATAACTGCCCGAACGGGGTGAAGGCGGGAATTTCAGTCGCAATGCAGAAGTATCCTCCTCATCGACTTCGAGCAATTCCAGCTTTTCCAGCATTTTGACGCGGCTCTGTACCTGTAACGTCTTTGAATATGTTCCTTTGAATCGTTCGATGAACTCCTTCGTTTCAGCAATAAACTTCTGCTGCTCGTCGTATGCCTTCTGCTGCTGTTCGCGGCGATCCTTACGCAGTTGCAGATATTGGGAATAGTTCACTTTATAATCATAAATACGTCCCATCGTCACTTCGATGGTGCGTGTTGTAATATTATCCACGAATTTGCGGTCGTGGCTGATTACGATAACTGCTTTCCCGTTATTAATAAGGAAATCTTCCAACCATTGAATAGATTCAATATCCAGATGATTCGTCGGCTCATCGAGCAAGAGTACGTCCGGTTTCTGCAACAGCAACTTAGCGAGCTCGATGCGCATCCGCCATCCACCGCTGAAATCACTCGTCTGGCGTTGAAAATCGCTCCGGGTGAACCCTAATCCGAGCAATGCCTTTTCCACATCCTCTTCATAATTAGTTGCGTCAATCGAATAAAACTTCTCGCTCAAGGCAGACACTTCTTCAATCAGCGCCATGTAACTGTCGCTCTCGTAGTCCGTCCGTGTCTCGAGCTCTTTGTTCAGTTTTTCAATCTGCGCTTCCATTTCATGCAGATGTGAAAAAGCCTGTGCCGTTTCGTCAAACACTGTTCTTCCGTCTTCCGTCATCAGATGTTGAGGCAGATAGGCTACTACGCAATCTTTGGGCGCGGAAACTTTTCCACGTGTCGGTTGTCGTGCGCCTGCCAAAATTTTCAGCAGCGTACTTTTTCCCGCCCCATTTTTACCCATCAGTGCGATGCGGTCTTTTTCATTAATTACGAAAGAAATATCACTAAATAAAGTAGTGCCGCCAAACTCTACGGCTAGTCCGTCAACAGAAATCATACTATTCTTTTAAATTGAGGCGCAAAGATAGCGAAATATATGAATCTTTTTTATAACTTGCGGGCTGAAAAGGGAGATTAATCCCAAAAAACAGATAAAAAAACAATATATAAGCGATATGGAAAGCGAACAAATGAATGAATTCAGACCCTTAATTTTAGTAGCTGAAGACGATGACAGCAACTTTAAATTAATCAAGGCTATCATAGGCAAAAAGTGTGATATCGAGTGGGCTAAAAATGGGCAGGAAATGGTGGAGTTGTTTCAACAGCATCAGGAAAGAACCAAAGCAATGCTGATGGATATCAAGATGCCGGTGATGAACGGGTTGGAGGCAACGAAGATAATTCGTGAGTCTAATACTGAAATTCCTATTATCATGCAGACAGCTTATGCTTTCAGCTCGGATAAGGAAAACGCAATGAACGCAGGAGCAACTGAAGTGTTGGTGAAACCTATTACTTTGAGTATTCTCCGCACTACTTTAAGCAAATATCTACCCGATTTGCAGTGGTGAAATTGATTCGTACGGGAATTTTTTTAATTTATTTAAAAGATGCTTAAACGTTAAATACGGAATAGCGTAGAAAAAGAGTATGATTGGGTAGAAAAATGGTATGTAAAAGATGCCGTTGAATATTCCTTTTTCTCTATTATATTTGAGCATTCATCTGATGAAATTGGATAAAATAAAATAGGCGAACCTCACGGTTGGCCTATTTTTGTTCGCCTCTGTTAATTTGTTAGAGTACAGAAACGACTCTATGTAAAGTCTCTCCTTTGAGAGATTTTAAGTTCATTATTTGTTTCCGCCGGCCCACCAGACAGCTTCGCTATATACATACTGGCCATCACCGAAAGCAGCTTTCACTTCAGGATTTGCCAATACGTCGTCTGCTCCATAACCGAAGCGCAATGGGAACTTATTGTTGTTCAGCGGGTTCTTCAGTACAATGAAGTTTTCTCCTGCACCTTTCAAACGACGGTAGTCGTTATAGGCTTCCAGTGATTCGCCGGATGCACCGAAGAAGGCGAGATACTTCTGTATCATTGTCTCTTGCAGAGGGTTGGCATCGAATAACGGTTCTACTTCATCCGTGAAATAGGTTTCTGCTACATCTGCACCCAAATCACTATCGCCATCAGCTACCCAAGTGTCAGCGGCATCTATAATTGAGTTTTCCAGATTCTCGAATCCGGCAGTGATTGCAGCTTTTAAAGCATTCTTAGCTTCATCCAGTCTGCCTCCCAAGCGGCATAATGCTTCTGCTTCGAGGAATTTCACTTCATGATAACTGATTAAAAGAGTCGGAGCCGACATTGCCCATGATATCATTGACATACCATAATTGTTCTGCAACTCTTGCGGGGTTCCGTTAGGAGCCGCTTTGATACCTGCGATGTCTGTAGCTTGCGTACCACTTGCATAACCAGCAGGGAAGTCTCCGCTGGGGTCGGGTTCCAGAAACGCTTGCGGTGCTCTAGGGTCATTGCGTTCAACAAATTTTTCAATCAGGCTTGCACTAGCTGCCAAACTGTTACGGCTGTAGCTAAATGCCCAAAGCGGATTTAGTTGTGAGTCAGCATCATAAATAGCCAGTTTACATTCTTCACTTGCATTAGCAAATGATTTGCTCACATAAGTGAGAATATTCTGAAGGTCTGTTGTTTTGTTGGCACTTTTATTGAGCAAACGCATTGTATAACGTGCTTTTAATGCATAGGCCGTTTTGAGCCACATACTTGCTTGTGTATTGGTGTTTGAACCATAGATCAAGTCTTTAGAACCGACTGCACCGGACAAGCCTGTATCTTTGGCAGTACCGTTATTCAGTAGAGTGATAGCATCATCCAGATTCTGCATCACTTCCTGGTAAATGCTTTCCTGCGTATCTATTTTAGGCTGCATATACATTGGTGTGCCGTCCGGATTAAGGATACCAGTCTGGCTGTACGGTGTATTCCCGAACACATCGGCTGCCACAGCTCCGTTGTAGGCGAGCAAGATTTTAGCAATTGCTTCCGTCACTACATTTCCTTTTTCCGAGGGATCTTCTTCGCACTTCTTGATAACGATTTTAGCGTTCTTGATATTTGCGTAGACGTTGATCCATGCGTTATTGTAAGTAGTAGCCGTTGTAGGCTCTCCGCTACGTACTTCCGCACGGTAAAGCTGGTTTGATATACCCGTTTCATGTTCTATGTAAACAGAGGAATAGAGTGAAAAATCCCCTCCCACAGTGCTGAATCCAGTGTTTACACCTAAGTCTGTAATCAAAAACTTAGCGGGCGCATCCAGCGGATTGTTAGGGTTTTCATTGATTTTATCCATTGCATCTTCCGTACAAGCAGAAGCAATGGCAGCAGTCAAGAAAGAAACTGCCAGCAATTTTCCTATTGATTTATATTTTTTCATTGTCTTGCAGATTAAAATTTAATGTTGAAACCAAAGCCGAAACTAGCTGTTTGCGGCATTGAATAATCTTCAAATGCTCCTGCCATGTTGTTGTTACCCTGACTGGCTTCCGGATCGAGGTCAGGCAATTGAGCCCAGATTAGGATATTTCTGGCAAATGCGTTTACAGAAAGTTCCATTGAACGTTTTTGAAGAATTTTGTAGTTGACAGCCACTTCACGCAGTTTGATGAAAGAGTTGTCATATACTGAAGATTCGTCAATATCGTTCAGACGGCTGTAATATACCTGTTGTGCGTTTGCGCCAGTGATGGCGATATCATTTTTAGTTCCATCGGTTTTGTATCCGTCGAAGATGATGGTACCTTCGCGGTTTTCCGTTCTCTTGCTGACACCGTAGTAGTCTGCGAGTCCGGTTGTTCTACTGTACATCTGACCACCCTGTTTCCAGTCGAGTACTGCGCTGATTGTACACTTCCATAAGCGTAATGTGGTGTTGAATCCCATCAGGAAGTCCGGAGAAACTTTACCGATTACCTGTGCTTCACCAGCGATAGGAAGGCCGTTTTCGTCTACCAGACGATTGCCGTTTTCATCTCTCTTGTAACCTACACCATAGATTACAGGGAATTTTTCACCTGCTGAAGCGCGTACCTGTGGAGTAACATAACCACCCAGAGAGATATTTTCTACACCCGGTGCCAGTTCATCTACGTAGTTGTCGATTTTCGTCCAGTTGAATGCAAAATCCCAGTTGATATTCTTCGTCCGGATGGGGTTGAATCCGAGAGTGAATTCGTGCGTGTTGGTATGAATCTTACCACCGTTGGTGAGCAGTTTGCTGGCACCGGTAGAAGAAGCCAAAGGCACTTCAAAAATCTGGTCTTTCACATTCTGGCGTGAGTACGTATAACTGAATGTGATTAAGTTATCGAGGAAGTTCACATCAGCACCCACTTCGTACGAACGTGTGTTCTGTGGTTTCAGTTTCGGGTCAAAAATCGTGTAGTACGGAGTATAGGCGGTAGTACCTTTCATCGGATACATGATTGGAGTCAGCATATAGAAACCACCTCCGTATGTCGGAGTTGAGTAGTAGTTTTCGAGGAAATCTCCTGCTTGTCCTACTTCCGCATAAGATACTCTCAATTTAGCGTGATTGACAACATTGTTTTTCAATGCATCCAGTTCCGTCAGGATAAAACCTGCTGAAATAGAAGGATAGAAGAACGAGCGGTTGTTGCGTGGCATGTTAGATACATAGTCCTGACGTCCGGTGAGGGTCAGATAAAGCATATTTTTGTAAGAAGCCGATACGTTACCGAAGAATCCCACTGTGCGGTTTTTCCACGTCTCTTCCTCTGTCTGTTGAGTAGTGGCGTTGTTGATGTGGTTCCATCCCGGGAAGTTGTAGTTCGTACCATATTCATAATACTTCTTTCTGTTGCTTTGGATAATTTCATTACCCAATACGGCGTTCAGTCCCCAGTCCTCATTGATGTGCCAGTCGTAGTTGATGGTCAGCAAAGAGTTGTATGTAGCGTTCGTCCAACCGTAGTTTTCGATTTGTCCGCGACCGCCACCCGTGTTACTACCGTATCCGTAGCTGTCTACATAGTGAGTGGTGTAAGCATCCACGCCGACCATGTATTTTGCGTTCAACTTGTGGTTAGTTGTACCGAAATCAGTCTGATAGCTTGCGTATACATTTCCGAAGAAACGGTTGGTATCTTCTGTGAATTTGTTGTTGTCCATTGCCCAATAAGCGTTGTCAAAGCTACCACGGAAAGAATTCTGTGTGTACTGGTTACCGTCTACGTGACTTGGAATCCCTGCAAGATCATAGCTGGGAGGAGCTGCGTAAACCGTTCTCAACAGACCGTTACCGGAAGTCACTGCCTTGTCGATAGAAGTAGTGATATAGTTAGCTGTAAATCCGGAACTCCAGTTGTTGGTCAGTTTCGTGTCAGCACTAACCTTTACATTATATCTGTCCATACCAGTGCTTGAGATAATACCGTCCTGATGTGTATTTCCCAATGAGATAGAGTAGGAGCTTTTTTCGAGCATCTGTGCAACATTCAGTGAGTTGCTCCAAGTGATTCCTGTGTCGAAGAATTCTTTAGCATTATCATACGCCTGTGGAGTGACCCATGGATCAAGGCCGGCTGACGCACGTTGGGGAACATAATATTTTCCTTGTTGCTTACCATACTGTTGAGTGTATTTGTTGTCCGTGTTACCACCGTATGTTGCATCGTTGGGAAGTTCGGAAATCTTGGGTCCCCAGGAGGTTCCCGATGTGGCACTGAATTTTCCACCCGAACCTTGTGCGTATGTTTTCTGGAACTCCGGCAGACGACCGACTACATCGAAGCTGACATTAGAAGAGAAGCTAACCTGCGGTTTGCCTTTTTCCAGCCCTTTACCACTTTTGGTTGTGATGATAATCACACCATTGGAAGCACGGATGCCATAAAGTGCAGAAGCAGCCTGTCCTTTCAAAATGTTGATACTTTCAATATCATTAGGGTCGATATCTACCGCACGGTTGGCGAAGTCGGCTCCGCTCACACTACCATTGTTCTGTATGTCTGTACTAACGTCCGGCGTACTGGTTACCGGCATTCCGTCGATAACGTAAAGCGGAGTGTTGTCACCCGAGAAGGAACGTGCACCACGGATGGTGATCTGTGAAGAAGCTCCTGGCATACCACTTGAAGGCTTAACGTCCAAACCGGATACTTTACCTTGCAGCGCTCCTGCCAGATTGGAGTTGGCAGCTTGCGTCAGCTGATCTGATTTTACGTCCTGAACGGCGTAACCCAGTGCTTTCTTTTCACGCGAGATACCCATGGCTGTCACTACAACCTCATCCAGAGCCTTCGCGTCACTTTTTAATACGACTTTTATTACTCCCGGTTTGATGGAAACGTCCTGCGAAATCATTCCTACATAAGAAATGCGCAAAGTTTTAGCAGAACTTGGTACATGGTCGTTTCAGTTTTCATCATTGTTAATAGTTCTTTAGTCTTTTGGGAGACGTAAAATGATAAAAAGATACCATTTGGGAGGAAATAATGCTCTTTTTATCTTGAAAATATCTTTTTAGACGCTATCTTTATGATAGAAATTCTATTTTAAAATATATTAAATTGAATATTTCTAGTTATAGTTTGTTGGTTTTTACTGGATGGGAACTTGCAAAATAATACTTTTTAGTTAAATACGTAACACTTTTTTTGGTTTGTCATAATTAGTGTTATCTTTGCAACCTGTTAGAGACAAAAAATCTGTTTATAGGTTAAATTTAAGAGAGAATTTATGAAAAGAAAATTGATGTTCTTAATGACCTTCCTTTTTATAGGTATAGGTCTGATGACAGCGCAGACATCTAGAGTTACCGGTTTGGTTACTTCTGAAGAAGATGGACAACCTGTCGTAGGTGCTTCAATATTGGTGAATGGCACTACCCTTGGTACTATCACTGATATTGACGGTAAGTTTACAATCGCAAATGTACCAAGTTCTGCTAAGACTTATTGATCTTTTTTCTTCCTGTTTTTTCGTGTTTTCTTCTTCTATCTTATTGTTTTTCAGATGTTTTGTTTCTATTTTCGCAAATTGTCCGGTTCTTCCGGTTTCTTTTATTGAAATTTCCTTTATCAGTTCTTGTTTATTTAGTAGTCTCTTTTTCTCATTGATTTTGAGATGGGGGGGTAATATTCTACCCGAATTTTTAATGAATTTCCCAGTATTTTCCCTATTATTTCAACTATCTTCGGCTTTGAATAAAAATATGTTTGATGACGTTTTAATATCTGTGTTTTGTGGGAAATACATTTCTCAACTATACTTATCCCTATGAGAAAAAATACTCATAGGGATGAGAAGAAATGCTCATAGTAATGAGAACTTTTTCTCATTGCAGTGAGAATATACCCTTGTTAGAATAGGCTGAAACAGTGCATAGCGGTATATAAATGAAAAGAATCAAAACCGTACAGGCATGAACAAGATTCACCTCTGGGGCCTCTGTGGTAAATAAATTCATTTCCTTACAAAATGCGATTTTCCAGTTTACGTTGTTTTACTCTGCCATGATAACTTCGACATCATAACCTATGAAAAGGCCGCTCTCTATGACACCGGTAATGGTTTTGAGTTGTTCTTCGAGCGAAGAATCAATATAGTTAAAACGAGTGTCGAGGATGAAATTCCCATTTTCTGTAAAGACAGGCCCGTCTTTGCCGTGGGCTGGACGCAGGACGATTTCTGATGCACCCAGTCGTTGCAGCTCATGCTCTACATAAGTTAGTGAGTCCGGAAAGATCTCTACCGGAATGGGAAATTTATTTCCCAACTGATTGACGCGCTTGCTGGGGTCGATGATGATGAATGTTTTGCGGCTGCTTCTAATGAGCAGTTTTTCTTTGAACATAGCTCCGCCACGTCCTTTAATCAAGTTTTGCTGTGGGTCTACTTCGTCCGCTCCGTCAAATGTCCAGTCGGGTCGCTTGTTCCAAAGGGTAGTTTGTGGGATGCCTAGCTGTATGCAAGTCATCGAGATTTCTTGAGAGGCGGGAATCACTTCAATATGCAAGTGCTCTTCACGAATCCGTCGCGCCAGTTCGAACAGAGTTAGATAGACTGTAGAGCCGGAGCCGGCTCCTATCACATCTCCGTCTTTTGCCGTGGCGGCAATTTCACGGGCTACGTGTTCTTTGGCTTCCCGGTTGATAATGGAGTCCGACCATTGCAGGTGCTTTATAAGATGATTTTCCCAGTCCATAAATTTATGCTTTATAATTGTTTTAAATTACTCTTTTATATATAACGAATTGGCGAATCTGTTTGTTTGTTTCAACTTTAGAGAGAGGCTTTAGAGATAATTCGGATCAGGCAACAATCATTGTTGGTATATGCTATAAGTGGACGTAAGCCCTCCGATTGACGTAGAAAAGATAGTGACGGTATATGCTTGGGATAGTGACGGTATCATTGTCATATAGCGTCGCTATTTGTATCGGATAGCGTCACTATCTTTTAGCAGGGAACTCGCCAACAACAATTTTTACTTGGTCCGATCATTCAATCATTTAAATAGTTAATAAACGATTCGTTAATTTTTAACTTTATTGCGTTAAACGTTAACAAACCTCTGCTTTTTATTAAACCGTGTTATAAGTTAGGCTGCTTTGCCCTGAAAATTTGGAGATAACCGAAAAGTCCGTATCTTTGTACTGTGTTTTTCATAGTATTAGATTTAAGGTTAACAAAGATTGGCTGTCTGGGATAGATAGCCTTTTTTTGTCCCTACTATTCCTTATAGAATCAGCCAGATGGCAATGATATGCCCGATGCTGCCTCCCAGACAAAACAAGTGGAAAGTGGCATGCATATATGGTTTGCGCAACGAATAAAAAACAGCTCCCACGATATACGAAACTCCTCCGCCAATCAGCCACCAGAAAGCGGTAGTGGCTTCCAGTTCTCCCAGATGGTCTAACAAAGGTTTCATGGCTACCAATATACAGGCGCCCATCCCTACGTAACAAGCCGTTTCGAGATTGCTATGTTCTTTCAGTTTTTTGAAGCTAAGAATGAAACCGGCGATAGCCGATAGCCAGACGAAAGCGAAAATTCCCCATCCCCATCCGCCGGCATGCCGCAGAACGAGCAGGGTAAAAGGAGTATAGGTTCCGGCAATGTGCAAATAGATAGCTCCATGATCGAATTTACGGAGCAGCTCTTTCAGCTTTCCCGGACGACTGCCGTGATACCACGTAGAGCTGACATAAGAAGAAAGCATCCCCGCCAAGTAGACAGATACACAAGCAACTGCCCACTGCGGCTCTATATTTTTGGAAGCCTTTTCCAATAACAAATATCCGGCCACGATTCCAAGCAGAATACCTATTCCATGGCTAAGGGTATTTGCCCATTCTTCTATATTATTGTATCGTTTGTTCTTCAATGTTCCTTTTTTTGAATTGTTAAGTCACAAAAAATATTGAGTCGCAAAGATACTTTATTTTCCGTAAAGCGTTTCTTCGCCTTATTCTTTTTTTAAAGAAATATCGGCGTATGATACTCCCTGCGGTTTTAAAAATTTGATGCGTACTCAATGCTCGGTGTCCAGTTGGAAACCGTCGTGGTTGATGGAATGAACAGTTTCCTCATAATTGTGTTTTTTGTAGTATCTTCACAAAGAAAAAAATAGAGAAAGGTGTATCGCCTTTCTCTATTTAATTTTTATTTTATGTATAAAATATATTATACCAAATGTCCGATCCATTCTTCACGGTCGCCGGGGAGAAGGTCGATAACAGGAATTTCTACCATTGTGTAGCATCCCGGCTGTTGCTTCATCGAAGCACGTGCCACACATACTAGCACTTGTGCTGTCAGTGCGGGGTTATTGATGCGCATATTAAATTCGAACAACTGATTCTGTGTTTTGCCGGATACACCTTTGCGAGTGAGATTTACACCGTGACCCATATCCAATAGAGCGTCTACGCTCGGAACGAGTTTCACGTGTGTTTCATCATTCACGAAGTAAGGGTCTGCTTTGATGGCAGCAG
Organism: Bacteroides xylanisolvens; assembly: GCF_018289135.1. NCBI lineage: Bacteria > Pseudomonadati > Bacteroidota > Bacteroidia > Bacteroidales > Bacteroidaceae > Bacteroides > Bacteroides xylanisolvens. Next base: position 3,163,920 of record NZ_CP072216.1, on the reverse strand, counting down.
CTACTTCTTCAAATTTATATCCGTCTTTCAGTTCGATATACACCATGCGGCGGTGGATTCCCGTGCCGGTAGGAATAGTCATGGAAAGAGCGGCTTTCACCCCGTCGATAGCTTTTACGGCTACTGTGTGTCCCATGCTCATACCCGGACCGAAGTTGGTGTAAGTGATTCCTTTCGGAGCAATCGCTTCGAGCATGGTGCGTACGATGGAGTCGCTTCCCGGATCCCATCCGGCAGAGATGATCGATACGGCTTTATGTTCTTTGGCCGCAGCATCCAGTGTGCGGCGTAAGTCTACGATACCGGTGTGGATATCGAAACTGTCTACCGTATTAATCCCCATTGCCAGATATTCTTTTGCATATTTCTCAACGCTGCGGGTTGGCGTGCAAAGAATAGCTACGTCTACATCCCCCAACTCTTTTATGTCCTTTACTACTGCATAGTTTGCCAACTCTTCCGGTTTGTTCTCTGCTCCTGCACGACGAACGACTCCGGCTATTTCGAAATCAGGTGCCGCCTGAAGCGCTTCCAGTACATAATGTCCGATGTTACCATAACCAACGATGGCAGCTCTTACTTTTTTCATTCTTTTCTTGGTTTTAATGAACAAATTTCTTTCTTTTGCTTGCAAAAGTAAACAATTTACTACTAACTTTGGTTCATTCGCTTTAATATTTTATTTTTTTTCACTAGCAGGCAATACCGGTCCGCATGAAAGCAAATCAGGGTGTGATGTGCTGCATCGAAAAAACTCTGTGGCCTCTGTGTCCTCTGTGGTGAAATTGTTTTATCTTTGTCCCTGTTATGATAGAATATATTAGAGGCGAACTTGCCGAACTAAGTCCGGCAACCGCAGTGATTGACTGTAACGGGGTGGGATATGCCGCCAATATATCCTTGAATACCTATTCGGCTATTCAGGGAAAGAAAAACTGTAAGCTATATATTCACGAGGCGATTCGGGAAGACGCGTATGTGCTTTACGGATTTGCCGAGAAGCAGGAGCGGGAGATTTTCCTATTGTTGATTTCCGTCTCCGGAATCGGGGGAAACACGGCACGTATGATTCTCTCGGCGCTCTCACCTGCCGAATTGGTGAACGTAATCAGCACCGAAAACGCGAATATGCTGAAAACGGTGAAAGGTATTGGGCTGAAGACTGCACAACGGGTGATTGTCGACCTGAAAGATAAGATAAAAACGATGAGTGGGTCTGCCGGCGGAGGTTCTTCCGCAGGTCTGTTGCTGCAACCTGCCAATGCGGAAGTGCAGGAAGAGGCGGTGTCTGCATTAACAATGCTCGGTTTTGCTGCCGCGCCTTCGCAAAAGGTGGTGTTGGCTATCTTGAAGGAAGAACCGGATGCTCCAGTAGAAAAGGTTATCAAACTGGCTTTGAAACGTTTGTAGTATGAAGCAACAGAAAATTTATATGCAGGCATGGCTGGACGCTCACGGTCGTGTAAAGGTGGTGAATACGGATAAATGGTATCTGGATTTCGCTAATCAGCTATTGCCATTGGTGGCTGAATCTTATATATATGGTGGGAAAGACATGGAAGAAGACCAGAAGCAAGTGGCTCTGACGTGTGCCTTATACTTGGAAGATTGCGTGGCAAACGGAGGAAATTGGCGTCAATTTATCCACTGGCATCAGGAAAACTACGGACGTTACCTGCCTTTCTACACGTTGACGGACGAATATCTGCCGGACGAAATCAACCGTGAAGATGTTGTTTTCCTTTTGTGGGCAATCAATTCACCGGTCGGTGATGATTTTGACGGAGTGGAGAACCCGATGGATGCAGATTTGCTGGAGTTTGCAGATGTATTATACAACCGTTTGGATGCTGCGTTCGAATTGGCTCCTATCAGTGATTACCTTGCGACGGATTGGCTGCTGGAAACGGAATTGATGCAAAAGAAGCGAATGCCTCTGCCGATAGCTTTGCCGGGAGAAAAAATGCCTGCCAACGTTGAGCGTTTCCTTGAAGCAAGTAAAGGTGAACCGCTTTTGTACTTCGACTCTTACGATGCGCTGAAATTTTTCTTTGTGCAATCATTGAAGTGGGAGGATGAAGAAGATTCTCTGTTGCCTGATTTAAAAGAGTTTGATAACTTCGTGGTTTTCGCCAATCCGAAAGGTCTGTTGATCGGTCCTGATGTGGCCCCATATTTTGCGGACAAACGCAACCCGCTCTACAATGCTGAACTGGCAGAAGAGGAAGCATACGAACTGTTTTGTGAAGAAGGTTTGTGCCCGTTTGATTTGTTGAAATATGGAATGGAACATGAGCTGTTATCGGAAGCACAGTTCCCGTTTGAGAATGGAAAGGAACTGTTGCAGGAAAACTGGGATTTTGTGGCTCGCTGGTTTTTGGGCGAATATTACGAAGGAGAATAAGAATCAGATATAAGTACTGTTTATATAAGTGTTGTCTATGCCAATCAAAAAAAGTAACAATCCCTTTCGTCGGAAAGACAAAGTCCGCAGCCGGTAAAAAGAAGACAACCGGAAAACGGGTTGGAAAATCAAAACGGGAAAAGGCTAATAATCAATTGAATAGAAGGGTAAAATAAGGATGTGGAGGATACGCCGTTTTTGCTTACCAGGCTACGCCGTTTTATGATGGCAGACTACGCCTTTTCTCCATACCAGGAAACGCCTTTTCTTCCGCGCAGAGAATAAAGAGGCTTATTATACATTTGACGGGAATAGTTGTCGTTTATGAAAAATAACAACTATTCCCGTCAGTTTTATTGTTGACCGATGTTTTTTTCTGCTAAATAGCTTCTCTTTTGACGGTTTTTAGTTAAATGGGAATATAATTCAGACAGAAGAACAAAAGAACAAAAAATAAAATAGCAGTTCAATAAGCAACAAAAATAATTTTCAAAGCGCAGCCTTTATGTTCTTTTGTTCTTATGTCTAAAAATAAAAAAATCATTTATCTCATTTCCGCACAGATCGTTTTCTTTTTGCCAAATGGAGTTTCCTTTTTATTAATCGGTAATTTCCTCCTGTGCTTTCCGTTCTTTTTTCTTATTGATAAATCCGATTTTCAGGTTAGCTTCCTCTTGTTCTTTTTTAATCTGTTCCATTGCAGAGAGGATTTGCGCTAATTCATAAACATTGGCTGCGGCTAGTCGGTCGGTGGGACTCATCGTTGTTTTATAGGTACGGTCGCCCATATATTCCACACGGATATTTTTGTCTTTATTGAGATGTAGGAATTCGATTACATTACCGTCTTCTCCCAGTTTGTAATCAGCTTTTTCTATTTTCTCGTTCATATCGGTCGTTTCGTAGCTGTCTTTGGAGCTTGGAGTCTCGGCAAAACTGCCGTCAGGAGCAATCACTTTCACTTTGTTGTGGTGGATATTGCCGGCACCGCAATAGATAGAGGTCATACTCATGATGCCTTGCTCGTTCACTTGGAAGCGGAGGTACGAACGGTGCATGTTTTTCTCAATGGTTTGTGTAGGCCAGAGGTAGTTGCCTACTTGTTGATATTCGGCATCTTTTTCTAGTGTGAATTTGTCTTTGATGGCGTTGAATTCTTTCGTTTTTGCCTGAAAGGCGCTATCCAGATAAGCAAGCGTTTTTTGCTGTGTCTTTGTTTCAACATCAAGCATCAGTGCCTGTCCCGCCTTACGTGCTTCGAACGCTTTGGGATACAAAATCTTGATACTGTCAATTTGCAACTTAGCTTCTTCATAGTCGCCACGTTCGTAGGCAGCCTTGGCAACCATCAGTTTTTCATTGGCTTTTTTCTCAAGGCCATTTCCGCAGGCAGCTAATGCCAGCGTACCACAAAAGAGGATAATCAGTTTTTTCATCACAAATTCTATTTACTAGTTTTATTATTTACATGAATAAGCAGTGTCCGTTTGTCATTCACTGTTCATCGTTCTGTTCTTCATTCACTTTATTAGCGGCAAAAATACAAATATATCCCTTATTTTTGTAATTTTGTCCCCTCAAAACTTATAACTAAAAAGAATGATAGAGTTGACTCAAGAGGAATTGAAGCAGCATTTTAGCGAACCCATCTTCGGACAGATAGCCGAAACGGCCGATGCGCTCGGCATGGAGTGTTATGTGGTAGGTGGCTACGTTCGTGATATTTTTCTGCAACGTCCCTCTAAAGATATAGATGTAGTAGTTGTAGGAAGTGGAATTGCAATGGCAGAAGCTCTTGGAAAACGGTTGGGACGTGGTGCTCATGTCTCTGTTTTCAAGAATTTCGGGACAGCACAAGTAAAATACAGAGGTACGGAAGTAGAGTTTGTAGGTGCGCGTAAGGAGTCTTATCAACGGGATTCGCGCAAACCGATTGTTGAAGACGGTACGCTGGAAGACGATCAGAACCGTCGTGATTTCACGATCAATGCTCTTGCTGTATGTCTCAATAAGGCACGTTTCGGCGAACTGGTAGACCCGTTCGGAGGCATGGAGGATATGAAGGAAAAGACAATTCGCACTCCGCTCGACCCGGATATCACTTTCAGCGATGATCCTTTACGCATGATGCGTTGCATCCGTTTTGCTACGCAACTGGGCTTTTACATTGACGATGATACTTTCGAATCGCTTTGTCGGAATAAGGAACGGATTGAAATTATCTCCCGTGAACGTATTGCGGACGAACTGAATAAGATTATTCTGTCTCCGATTCCCTCAAAAGGTTTTATTGATTTGGAACGTAGCGGTTTGCTGCCGTTGATTTTCCCGGAATTTGCTGCCTTGCAGGGAGTGGAAACACGGAACGGACGTTCGCATAAGGATAATTTTTATCATACATTGGAAGTGCTGGATAATATCAGCAAGAAGACTGATAATCTTTGGTTACGCTGGGCTGCTTTGCTGCATGACATTGCCAAGCCTGTCACGAAACGTTGGGAACCGAAAGCGGGATGGACGTTCCATAATCATAATTTTATCGGTGAAAAGATGATTCCGCATATCTTCCGCAAGATGAAGTTGCCGATGAATGAGAAGATGAAGTACGTGCAGAAGCTGGTTAGCCTGCACATGCGTCCGATTGTTATCGCGGATGATGTGGTGACAGACTCGGCTGTACGCCGTCTGCTCTTTGAAGCGGGAGATGACATTGACGACTTGATGATGCTCTGTGAAGCGGATATTACTTCCAAGAATATGGAACGTAAGCAGCGTTTCCTGAATAACTTCCAGTTGGTTCGACAAAAACTGAAGGATTTGGAGGAGAAAGACCGTGTCCGTAACTTCCAGCCACCCGTGAGTGGAGAAGAAATTATGGAGATTTTCGGTTTGGAACCTTGTCGTGAAGTCGGTGTTCTGAAAAGTGCTATAAAGGATGCTATCTTGGATGGAGTGATTCCGAACGAATATGAGGCTGCTCATGCTTTCATGCTCGAGCGGGCTAAGAAGATGGGGCTGACGCCGGTGCGCTGATAGAAGGACGGAACAGATATATTATAGTATTCAAACACAGGTTTATACGAATCAGTAGTTGAATTGGAGTAAAACTGTACTGAAATGAACTAAATGATAATTTTGCGGGGTGCCCTGAAAGGGCTTAATTATATAGCGTAGGGCAACGCCCTACGTAAAAACGGCAATCTGAATTTGCGCCCTGAAAGGGCATAATTGTATACGGTTCCGCCCTTTCAGGGCTTGTGGCTGATGTGTTTTTTTCGTAGGGCGTTGCCCTACGCTATATAATTAGGGATATTCAGTAAATGTTCCTCTTTCTAAAAAATCAAGAGAAAAGCTTTGCTTTACGGGTTCTTCGTCAAATTTGGTGGTAATCTCTTTTTTATTTCGATGGTTTTCCTCTTCTTCTTTCTTAATCCTATAAAAAGTTGTAGATATGTTTGCTTTTTAGTAACTTTAAAGACACCACATCATTAAGAGTTACAATGCAACAAGCCATATCTACAACGTACAAATATACATCAAAAAAAGAAAATCCTCCTACAAATAGGGGATTATTCCATGATTTCAGATTCAGTCCTGGCTACGATAATCTGCAACAAGATGGTATCTCTGAAGCTGTTGGTTCATTGACGGTCTTTTTACATACGGCTGGCAAGGGGGCTTCCTGTCCTTATTGCGGACATTTCAGTCACCGATTACACAGTTATTACTCCCGTCATATTCAGGATCTTGAAGTTTACGGTCATACTTTGGAGTTAGTCATAAAGGTTGGCAAATATTATTGCGAAAATGTTTCTTGTCCGCGAAAAATATTCTGCGAACCGTTGTCTTTTCTGGCTCGTCGGTATGGTAGACGGAGCTATCTTGTTGAGGAACGCATCAGATCGATAAGCTTGGAACTTACTTCCCGAAAGGCCTCTTCTCTTTTGCAGCTGTTCCATATAACGGCCAGTAGCTCTTCCTGCTTACGCATCCTACAACAGTGCGGGCAACATAATCCTATGCATAATAAAAGTATTTATGTAGGTATTGATGATTTTGCCTATAAAAAAGGTAAGGATTATATGAGTGTGGTCGTAGACCAGATGACACACATGCCTATTGCTTTGTTAGAGGATAGAAACGGAGAAGCGCTTGATAACTGGCTCACCCGGAATCCTCAAATACAATATATAACGAGAGACCGTGGAAGATGTTTCACAGAGGCTATAAACAGAATAACCCCTGGTGTTACACAAATCTGCGACCGGTTCCATCTAACCAAGAATATGACGGACACGATGATACCGGAAATAGAGAAAATGATTCGTCAGACCAAGCAAAAGCTCAAATACGAATATCCTGACAGAGACACGGCTTCTTCGTTAATTCTTCAGGACATATTTAACATGGGAGATGTCCGACACAGAGAAAAATTGAAGATATACAGGGAAAGCCTGAACTTAAAAATGCAGGGGATGACCATTGAGCAGACAGCCGCGCATTTGGGCAAGAAAAGTCGCTACATTTATAAGCTCATTCACAACAGGAGAATAGGGGCATACTTGAATGAGCAACAGAAGACAGCTCTTAAATATGTATCCGAACTGGCTACAATCATTAGTGCGGGCTGTATTACCCGAAAAATATTGGCACAAAAAATGGGGAGTAAAATCAGTGGCGCACTTATTGGAAGGATAACATCCAGCTTGCGAAAAATGTATCAACAAAAGAGGAAGGAAGTCAAGGAGCATAATGAGAGCATTGAAAACGGAAGTAAAACACAGAGAGTTTCACAGAATCAGATACGCAAATACATTCTAAAGGGAGAATCGGATAATCCTAAACTAGCGGAACTATATAAGTCCTCACCACAGATTAAAGAACTCTTAAGCGTGTGTCAGAATTTCAGAGATATGATTAATGGGAACACTTATGATAAGGATATTAGAAAGTGGATTGAAAAAGCGAAGGCAACACGGAATATGGCACTGACGAACTTTGCATATGGTATTGAAAAAGACTGGGAGGCAGTACAGGCAGCTATTGATATCCCCTTCAGTAACGGATTACTGGAGGGGACAGTGAATAAAATTAAAGCGGTAAAAAGGCAGATGTACAATAGGGCAGGAAGCAAACTACTGAGAGCCAAGATTCTTTATTCACAATAGAAGAAGTACCACCAAATTTGACGAAGAACCGCTTTACGTGAGCTTTTCTCTTGATTTTTTCGTTCAACTCTCCCAGTCTTCTATCTTTTTTGTAGAATATTGTTTACATATTCTTATTTTTTCCTTCCCACCCATGCATTATGTACATGTCTTTTTTAGGGGAAGTTAAAACCTCTCCTGTTTTTCCTGTTATTTTAGTTAGATTATGCTGCCTTTCTTTTTTTCTTTTCGACCTTTTCTATCATACATACCGCATTGGCTGTATGTATCCCAAAGAAAATCCAAAGTACTTCCGTTTTCCTGTTTCTAGCTTTTATCCTGGCCAGTGAGTAATGTTGTTTCTGCGTTCCAAAACTTCCTTCCAGGCGGGTAGCTCTTTCACGGCTGAGTTCCGACCGTAAGATTTTCCGAAGCGGCTCATCTTTGGCAGCTCTGCCCTTACGCTTAAAGGAAGTACTTATATGATATTTTGTACAAAATTTCCGGTTGGCATTATTGGCATAGATTGAATCCGCCGCAAGCGCCTTAACCCTAACCCCGGTCAGTTGTTGTTGCAGATGAATACAGTCTTTCAAACGTACTCCTTCGTTAAAAGCCTTAAAGGAGATATGTTCTATAAAGGAGATTCCGTCTATCTGTATATTGTTGACTTTGGCTCCGAATTCAACGGATTTGGTTTCCTTGCCTCTGATAATGGGGCGAAGGTAATGCCGGTCGATACTCACGATACGGTTGGACACTTTTTTGCCTGCAAATAAATTCTTCCCTTGCTCAAGGACTGTCTGTATGACCGAGAAACGTCTTTGGTAATCAGAGGATAGTGTAAGCCTGTTCCTGTAGGATGAATGAAGCAGCTCCAGCTGGTCAAGTAACTTTTCCAATAACTGAAGTAACCTTCGTGTAAGCATACGAGTCTGTGATTTCCTGCGTTTACGCAGTTTGCTATAAGCAAGATAGGCACGGCGTACATCAAGATACTTGTTACGGGGACGTTGTATGTGCAAGGTCTGGCAATGTTTGCACAGATGACGATGAAGCCATACAATACCTTCCCATAAGAGTTTGGTATCAGTAGGGAAACGCAGATGACTTTCATAACAGGTGGCATCGGTCATACAGACATGAAGGTTCTCAAGATAAGGTGTCCAATGCTCGGCAAGAATGAGCTGGAGGGACTCAACGTCAAGGCGATCCGCTAGTTCCTGACGAATTGCACTAACGATTTTAGGATTGGTTAGTGGATGAAGCGGATCAATCTGAACACCACAAAATAACTGGTAATGAATATTACCGTTTAAATGCTCAATCAGTTGTGCATCGGAAAAGTTGGTATAGGACTTCAAGACCATCAAGGCTATTTTACCTTCGGGAGAAAAATAACTTTTACGCCCAAAAGGAGAGGACTTCAAATGCATTTGTCGGGCCAGTTCCGAGAAAGGGAACAGAGAATGGAGGCGACCTAATTCACTCGTTGCAAAACTTTGACGATATTTTTTAAGCATATCGAACTCGGTAAAACCTAAACAAGGTTCGATTTCTGAGATTTTTTGTATCTTTACCATGTGTTTTTATTTTTAATTACCCCCGTTTTGGCCGTCAAACCGTTTTTTGGGGGGAATGCTTAAAGATACAAAAAAGGCAACTAACTCGCAATGAATTAGTTGCCTTAAATTTTATTATTTTAGGAATATCCCTAATTAAGCCCTTTCAGGGCACCCCAATAAATATATAATTGTAAGGCTTTCAGCCTAACTGCAAAATTCTCATTTAACTGCTAAATTCCCATTTAATTAAGAACTGTACTGAAATGAATGAAACCTTGCTTTCTAACTGCTGATTACTCATTATTTCTTTATCCGTACGTTTACTGTTTGGGTAGCGTCACCGAGAAATATGGATTGGGCGTATGTTGTTCGAAGATGATAGCTTTCATCTTTTCTACAACGTCCGGATGTTGGAGTGCTATATCAGTATCTTCGTGAATGTCCGTTTTTAAGTTGTAGAGGAACGGTGTTCCTTTTTTTACCACCATCTTCCAATCGTCCATGCGTACGGCAATCTGGTCTGTTTCATCAAATTCCCAATACAGGAAATCATGTTTCTTTTGCTTTTTCTTACCCAGCAGTGTGGGAGCAAAAGAAATCCCATCGAAATAATCGACTTCTTTTTCTTTATTGCCATATTTCTTTTCGTAGTCCTTGATGCCGATCACTTCGCAGAATGTAGGCATTAAATCATAAAAAGCACAGATGTGATCGTTCACTTTACCTGCTGGTATGTGCCCCGGCCAACGCGCGATAAACGGAATACGTATTCCTCCTTCATGACACTGGCGTTTTAATCCGCGCAGCTTTCCGTCTCTGCCGAAGAAAGTAGGATCGGCTCCGCCTTCTTCGTGAGGGCCGTTGTCACTGGAGAAAATAACCAATGTGTTTTCGTCCAGCCCTTTCTCTTTCAGCTTTTTCAGGACTTCACCCACGTAATAATCCAGCCGGGTAATCATTCCTGCAAATTGAGCATGAGTGTGCGTAATAGCATTGTATCGTGAGCCTTCGCTTCCTTTAAACTCTTTGTCCGGGTTGAATTTGGCTTTGTATTCATTCAGGATGGAATCTTCCGGTTGAACGAGTTCCGCATGAGGTAAGGTGTAAGTCAATATGCCGAAAAACGGTTGTTGGTCGTCTTGTTGGTCCAGCCACTCCAATGCTTTCTGATGAATCATGTCGGCCGAGTATTGCGGACGTTTCTGGTAGTCGGGACCATACATCGGATATTTGATGTTTTCATCCATCACCACCCGCACCACTCCGGTGTCGCCCAACGCTTTACTATAACGGTTCAGGAAATTGGGATAGTAGAGATGAGCCTGAAATTGACAGATGTAACCGTAGTATTCATCTATTTCCCGTTTGTCGGGAGTAGAACGCGAGCCTTCATATCCTCCCGCCCATTTGCCGAACATACCCGTGGTATAGCCATTGTCTTTCATTATTTCCGGTAAGATTACATGGTCGGAATCATAAGGGTGTTGTCCTACTATCGAATATTCTTGGTTTTGCCCATACAACACGATCGGTACATTTTTCCAGTATTCTTTGTTGCCTCGCACCTCGCAGTGGCCTGAATGTTGCCCTGTCATGAATGAAGCTCTGGAAGGCGCGCTGACGGGACTGCCGGCGTATGCCTGTGTAAAACGCATACCTTCATTCGCCATCGTGTCTATATGAGGGGTGCGGATAAATGGTTGACCGTAACAGCCTAAATCTCCATATCCCATGTCATCGCAGAGAATGAAAAGAATATTGGGTGGAGTATTTGATTGGGGCGGTGTAGTGTTTTCCGGTGCTTTGTTAGTGGCTGTTGCAGCGCAGGTAACAGTGGACATAAGGGTTAGAATGAAAGGTTGTTTCATTGTTTTTGGGGGTTAAGTGTGTTATTATTAGTAGAAAAAGATGTGTCCGGCAAAGAACGGACACATCTTTTTCATCATCTGTTTAACTTAATTCAATGATTTCTTCATTGCAGTTCGTCAGCTTTTCTATTCCTTCATTGGTTACTACCCAAGAGTTTTCAATACCTACGGGGCCTACACCCGGAATAACGATTTTCGGTTCGAGGGCAAAGACCATGCCCGGTTCTAATTGTTGTTTCATGCGGGGAGCCAATACCGGAGCTTCATTAATTTCGAGTCCGATACCGTGGCCGATAAACTTGGCTTGTTGCCCTGTTCCCATAAATTTGTCGGCAAATCCGGCTTCTTTGGCTATTTCGGCAGCTGTGTCGTAAAGCACTTCACAAGCAATGCCCGGTTTGGCGATGGAAGCAATCTTTTCCTGAATATCCAAACAAACCTGATGGGCGGTGTAAGCCTCTTCGGGCAGCTTTCCTATTGAGAATACACGGCTCATATCGTTCATGTAGCCGTTGAAGTTACCTCCCAAGTCCACCATAACGCTCTGACCTTCCTTTAGCGGAGTTTTATTTGCTCCTCCCGGCAAAGCAGGATCAAGTCCCTGTCCACCTAAAGCAAAATCATAGGGCGAGGGGTATCCGGCATTGTCTCCGGTCAGTACGCTACCCATGAATATTTCCATGCTGCGTCCGAATACCCGGAAAATTCCGAGGCAACCTTGCAAGCGCATCAGGCGTTCTATTTCAATGGAAAACTCGATGTCCGTCATACCGGGGCGATATACGCTTGGAATCTGCTCGTATGCCTTGGCGTGGGCAATGCCCGAACGGCGGAACATCTCAATTTCTACAGGTGTTTTTACGCTGCGTGCCTGACGAATCAACGGGGTGCCATTTACAACTTCTGCTTCCGGAAACAGGCTGGCCAGACGGCAATATTCCGTATAAGGGAGCTCGTCACCTTCTAACATCAGTTTGGTTGGCATCGGCAATCCTTGTTCTTTCAACAGGTCAACGATTTGTTCCGGTTTGCGAATCGAGAACGAATGTTCTCCTGTGATATTATTAGGGCGTTTGAAAAACAATAGTGCAGGCGAATGAAGGGGGAGGTAAAGATAGCCACTGACTACACAGCCATACGTGTAAATTAAATTTGCATTACAAGTGATAAGTGCGGCGTCAATGCCCTGTGACACCATCAGACTGCGAATCTTGTCACGGCGAAATTTCAATTCGGGTTGTAGCATTTTTTATTTATTACATGATTATTAATTACAAAACTATCAATGGTAAATTATTAGTTGTGAGTTATTTATCTGATATAACAAATTCACAAACCATTATTTAACCTATCATGCCACAAAGATAATTAATTCCAGCGAAAATATTGTTAATCTCAAAAAAATAGCGCTACCCGCGTCCTGTCACAGGAGGCGAGCAGCGCAAACCACAAATACAAATACAACTAAACAAAGTCTTCTAAATAACGCCTTGTCCCATCATTGCGTGAGCTACTTTCATAAACCCGGCAATGTTGGCACCCTTCACATAATTAATGTATCCGTCGGGTTCCGTGCCGTACTTCACGCATTGTGCATGGATGCCGTGCATGATTGCATGGAGCTTTTCGTCCACTTCGGCAGCACTCCAGCTTAGGTGCATTGCGTTTTGAGACATTTCCAGACCGGAAGTGGCAACACCGCCTGCGTTGACCGCTTTACCCGGAGCATACATTGTCTTATGTTCAATAAAGAGGTCGATTGCTTCGGGAGTACATCCCATGTTGGAAATTTCTCCGACGCAAAGTACGTCATTTTTTATGAGATTTTGAGCATCTTCTCCATTTAATTCATTCTGGGTAGCACAAGGAAGCGCGATGTCTGCTTTCACTTCCCACGGGCGCTTGCCTTCTACAAAGGTAGCATTCGGATACTGTTCTGCATAAGGGGCAACAATGTCATTACCCGACGAACGAAGTTCGAGCATATAGTCTATCTTTTCGCCGCTGATACCATCCGGATCGTAGATATATCCGTCCGGACCGGAAATTGTAATCACTTTGGCACCCAGTTCGGTAGCTTTGGTAGCTGCTCCCCAGGCGACGTTGCCAAAACCGGAAATAGCGACTGTCTTACCTTTTATGTCAATACCTTTTGCTTGTAGCATCTGATTTACAAAATACAGACCACCGAAACCGGTAGCTTCCGGGCGAATCAACGAGCCTCCGAATTCTAATCCCTTGCCGGTGAATGTGCCTGTAAATTCGCGAGTCAGTTTCTTATACATACCGAACATATAACCTACTTCACGTCCGCCTACGCCGATATCACCGGCTGGTACATCCATATCCGGTCCGAGGTGACGCCATAACTCCAACATAAAGGCTTGACAGAAACGCATAATTTCAGCATCACTCTTACCGCGCGGAGAGAAATCGGAACCACCTTTTCCACCACCCATAGGCAGCGTGGTCAGTGCATTTTTGAATGTCTGTTCGAAACCGAGGAACTTCAGAATGGAGAGATTGACGGAAGCATGGAAACGGATACCGCCTTTATAAGGACCGATTGCATTATTGAATTGTACACGATAACCGAGGTTGGTCTGTACCTCGCCTTTATCATCCACCCACGTTACACGGAAAGTGAAGATACGGTCGGGTTCTACCAATCTTTCTATGATTTTAGCTTTTTCAAATTCAGGATGTTGATTGTATATATCTTCGATAGAAAGAAGAACTTCCTTCACTGCTTGAAGATATTCAGATTCACCGGGATGCTTAGCCTCCAAAGAGGACATGATTTTCTGGATGTTCATGATACTATGTTTTAAAAGGTTAATTCTGATAAAATGTCAACTAATTCACTGCAAATATAGGAATTTTTTTCAAAGTTGCTTGTTTTAATGCAGATATTTTGATTAAATAATGATAAAATGTCAATTTCTTCTGCTGAAAAACACAAAGCCCCGCAGCCTGTAATGTAAAATACAGGTTACGGGGCTTCTATGTGTTTATAAATAGGAAGTGTCGCTTTAGAATTTTGGTTTCATTCCTAAATTATACATGATGAATCCGTAAATATCAGCTTGTTCTTCCAGTACTTTAGCCATTGGTTTGCCTGCGCCATGCCCGGCTTTGCTGTCAATACGGATCAGTGTCGGATTGGTACCGTCGTTGTCGGCTTGCAGGGTAGCGGCAAACTTGAATGAGTGGGCAGGGACTACACGGTCGTCATGGTCGGCGGTAGTGACCAGTGTTGCCGGATATTTCGTGCCCGGTTTCAGGTTGTGCAGTGGAGAGTAGCCTTTGAGGTATTCAAACATCTCTTTGCTGTCTTCGCTTGTGCCGTAATCGCTTGCCCAGTTCCAGCCGATAGTGAATTTATGGTAGCGGAGCATATCCATTACACCTACTTGCGGGATCGCTACACGGAACAGGTCAGGACGCTGTGTCATGCAGGCACCTACCAACAGACCACCGTTGGAACCTCCTACAATGGCGATTTTATCTTTATTCGTATATTTCTGGTCGATCAGATATTCGGCAGCAGAGATGAAATCGTCGAATACGTTCTGTTTCTGCATTTTAGTTCCGGCTACGTGCCAATCTTCACCGTATTCACTACCACCGCGCAGGTTTACTTGTGCGTAGATACCTCCATTTTCGAGGAATGGAATGCGCGTGGCGCTGAAGCCCGGGTTGAGGCTGATGCCGAAGCCGCCATATCCGTAGAGGAATACAGGGTTCTTGCCGTCTTTCTTCAAATCTTTCTTATAAGTAAGGAACATCGGAATTTTTACGCCGTCTTTGCTGGCGAAGAATACTTGTTCGGTCACAAAATCATCCGAGTTGAATTGTACTTTCGGGGCACGGTATAGTTCGTAGGTGTTCTGATCCATGTCGTATTTGTAGGTAGCACCCGGTATGGTGAATGAAGTGAATCCGAAGAAACATTCTTTGTCGTCTTTGTTGCCGCTAAAGCCTACGGAACCGAGTGACGGCAGTTGGATTTCCTGAATTTGTTTACCGTCGAGACCGTAAACGTATGCGTGGTTCGAGGCATCTTTGTCATAAGTAAGGAACAGTTTGCCACCGATCACTTCCGCATTTGAAAGAACAGCTTCCGATTCGGGTACGAGCTCTTTCCAGTCTTCCAGCTTCGGACGGTTGATGTCAGCTACCATGATCCGGTTTTTCGGTGCACCGTAGTTGGTATAAATATAAATCTGGTCGCCGATAACTTCGATTGGGTAATATTGGTAGTCGAGGTCTGAAGTCAGCTGGATGAAGGGTGAATTCGGCTTTTTCAAATCCCGTATAAACAGGTTGTTACCTCTTCCGGCGCCGGATTCCGTTAGGAAGAGAATCCGTTCGTCTTCACTGGTGCTCGATGTATAGAAACGTTTCGGATAAGCAGGATTCTGATAAATCAGTTTATCTTTTGACTGTGGCTCACCGATTTTGTGATAATAGATTTTGTGATTCTCGTTCACGTTGGAGAACTCTTTTCCTTTGGACGGTGCATCATAGGCACTGTAATAGAAACCGTCTCCCTGCCAGGCAGCACCGGTGAACTTGGCCCATTCGATGTGGTCTTCCAGTAGTTTTCCGCTTTCGGTATCCATTACATAAATTTCAGACCAGTCCGAACCGCTGCGTGAAATACTGTAAGCGGTGTACTTGCCGTCGTTTGAGAAATAAAGACCGGTCAGTGCCACTGTTCCGTCGTCCGATAGTTTGTTGGGATCGAGGAAAACACGCGGTTCGCCGTCCAATGAGTCCTGCACATAGAATACACTCTGGTTCTGCAGACCGTCATTTTTACTGAAATAATACTTTCCATGTTTCTTGATCGGAGCACTGATTTTCTCGTAATCGGCCAGTGTTGTCAATCGTTTCAGCAGGTTTTCGCGGAACGGGATCTGGCTAAGATACTCATTCGTTACTTTGTTTTGTGCTTCTACCCAGGCAGTAGTGGCTGCGCTGGTGTCATTTTCCAACCATCTGTAAGGGTCGGGAACTTGTGTGCCGAAGTACACATCTACAGTGTCTACCTTTGTCGTCTCGGGGTAAACCAGCTTTTTTTGTTGGGGAGCGCATGACATCACCATGATTCCACTCATTAATAAAGTTACCTTTTTCATGTGAATAAAAAGTCTTTTTGAATAAACTTAAAGTTACAAATCTACAAAATAATAAGAGATAAACAAGTAAACTTTATAAAGAAGATGATGGAAAATGAGATTTAAAGAATTAACTTTGCAAAAGTAATCATCAAGTATAAAGGACTATGGGTAATTTTATTACGAGTATCAAGGTTAATCATATTTTTCATTTGGAGAACTTTTGTATACCAATCTCTGAAAATGAAAAAAAACATCTGATTATTACGGGAAAGAACGGAAGTGGTAAGACTATTCTGTTGAATGCAATTGTGGAGCATTTAAGTAAGGTTTGTAATGATAAGATGTTGAGTTTCTTAGATTTTAAGAAATATTTAGAGTCTAATCAAGCATGGTTGCAGCAAGCTGAGACCACTGGTGATTCGAAAAGTATTGCTTCCGGCCAGAATAACGTTGAATATTATAAAAATAGAATTGAAGAATTTTATGGAAAAGTAGAACTTTCATTCCATGATATATACTCTATACCTAAGGATTTTTTAAGTCAGGACTTTATTATAGCCTACTATGCTGATGAACGTAAGTCTCTTTTTGTAGAACCTAAGAATCCTGTTAAGCCAGATTTGAAGATGAAGACTGATCTGAAACATAATAAAGTAGATCAGTTCTTGAATTTTATGGTTGACTGTAAAGTGCAAGAGGCCTTAGCTCGTAATGAAGGAAAAACAGAGGATGCTGATTATATTCGTCAATGGTTTGTCGGCTTCCGAAATATTCTTCGTCAGATATTTGATGATACAACCTTAGAACTTGATTTCAATTATAAAGATTACTCTTTCCTTATTCAAACACGCGGAAAGTCGTTTAAATTCACCGAACTATCAGCGGGATATTCGGCTGCATTAGACATTGTAGCCGATTTAATTTTAAAAATGCAATCACAGAATAATGTGGTCCGTGCATACGAGAAAGAAGGAATTGTGTTGATTGATGAAATAGAAACGCATCTTCATTTGGAACTACAACGAGTGATTTTGCCGATATTGACTACTATTTTTCCTAATATACAGTTTGTTGTCACTACTCATTCCCCTTTTATTCTTAATTCTTTAGAGAATGCTATTGCTTTTGATTTGGAGCATCGTGAACCAATTGAAGACTTAACGGATTATTCTTATGAAGCATTAGCAGAAGGTTACTTTGGTGTTCGTACAGACTCCAGTGAGATTCAAATGCGTTTACAACGGATGGAAGAATTGATTCGTTCCGATCGGCTTTCTATTTCGGATAAAAGTGAGTTGGAAATGTATCTGCAGGATTTTGATAAGATTCCGGAAGCAGTTGCTCCTGCTGTAAAAGCTAAATATTATGATCTGAAAAGAGAGTGGCAAAATAAGAATTAATTAAGATGATTAGAATTTGTAAAAATGCAGATAAGCCACAAACTTTAGATAAGAGTTATAATACGGACGAGGTCTGCAAACAATTACTGATGGATCAGAATGATAAATGTTATCTATGCGAACGGCGTTTGACAACTGATTATCAAGTAGAGCATTTTAAATCGCAAGCCAATAATGGAGACTTGAAACAAACATGGGAAAACTTATTTGTAGCTTGTGGATACTGTAACAATAAAAAGTCGAATAAGTATGATGATATCTTAGATCCGACTCAATATGATATCGAAACTATAATAGAACATTCAAATGATTTTGTTAATCAGAAAGCAATATTTGATAGTGATAATAGAACTTCTGAAGTACTTTCAACGATAAAGTTATTGAATTTATTATTTAATGGAAAACTATCTTATAGGAATTGTCGTGAGCAACGATTTTATGATGAATTTATTCAAAAAATGAATTTCTTTTCTTATGTTGTTGATGAATATATGTCAGGTGAGAAAGAATATTATTATCCGGTTATAAAAGAACAGTTGGATATTCGTAGTGAATATTTGGGATTTAAATATGCCATTATTCATAGTAACGATTTGCTGAAACATGATTTTGGAGATATGACGATTTGGAATAAGAAAGGAGAATGACTTTATGCTTAGTAAATATAAATTAAACCAGCTTTACTTCAAAGATACACAATTCGCCAACCTGATGACAAGGCGAATTTTTAACGTGTTGTTAATCGCTAATCCTTATGACGCTTTTATGTTGGAAGATGACGGGCGTATTGATGAGAAGATTTTCAATGAATACACCTCTTTATCTTTGCGTTATCCGCCTCGTTTCTCGCAGGTATCCACAGAGGAGGAAGCATTGGCGCAGTTGGAAAATATGTCGTTCGACCTGGTGATTTGTATGCCGAGCACGGGGGATAATGACAGTTTTGATATCGGTCGTCATATAAAAGAGAAATATGAGCATATTCCTATCGTGATCCTGACTCCTTTCAGCCATGGTATTACCAAACGGATTATCAATGAAGATTTGAGTGCGTTTGAATATGTGTTCTGTTGGTTGGGCAATACCGACCTGCTGGTGTCTATTATCAAATTGATAGAAGACAAGATGAATCTGGAACACGATGTGCAGGAAGTCGGTGTGCAGTTGATTCTTTTGGTGGAGGATGGCATTCGTTTCTATTCTTCTATTTTGCCGAATCTGTATAAGTTCGTGTTGAAGCAGAGTCAGGAGTTCTCTACTGAAGCCTTGAATGCGCACCAGCGTACACTTCGTATGCGCGGGCGGCCTAAGATTGTACTGGCACGTACGTATCAGGAGGCAATGGAAATTTATCATAAGTATCAAAATAATATATTAGGAGTAATCACCGACGTCCGTTTCCCGAAAGTGGAGCGGGGGGAGAAAGACGGTCTGGCAGGTATCAAGCTGTGTGCCGAGATACGCAAGAACGATCCGTTTGTTCCGTTGATTATCCAGTCGTCCGAATCGGAAAATTCGTCTTATGCCGCTAAGTACGGCGCTAGCTTTATTGATAAGAACTCAAAAAAGATGGATGTCGATTTGCGTCGTATCGTTTCCGATGATTTTGGTTTTGGTGATTTTATATTCCGTAACCCGGCTACCGGGGAAGAGATTGCCCGTGTCCGGAATCTGAAAGAACTGCAAAACATTCTTTTTGCCGTACCTGCGGAGTCTTTCTTATATCATATCAGCCGGAATCATGTGTCGCGTTGGTTCTATTCTCGTGCCATGTTCCCGGTAGCCGAGTTTTTAAAACCGATTACCTGGAATAGTCTTCAAGATGTGGATGCTCACCGGAAAATCATCTTTGAGGCGATTGTGAAGTATCGTAAGATGAAGAACCAGGGAGTCGTGGCTGTGTTTAAGCGAGACCGTTTCGACCGTTATTCTAACTTTGCCCGTATCGGGGATGGTTCTTTGGGCGGAAAAGGGCGTGGACTGGCGTTTATTGATAATATGGTGAAGCGTCATCCGGAGTTTGAAGAGTTTGAGAACGCACGTATTGCTATTCCTAAAACGGTGGTGCTTTGTACGGATGTGTTTGATGAATTTATGGACACTAATAATCTGTATCAGATTGCGCTGTCAGATGCGGATGATGCTACGATTCTGAAATACTTTCTGAAGGCAAAGTTGCCTGACCGCTTGGTGGAGGACTTCTTTACTTTCTTCGATGTAGTGAAATCTCCGATTGCCATCCGTTCCTCATCTTTGCTTGAAGATTCTCATTATCAGCCGTTTGCAGGAATCTATAACACATACATGATTCCTTATCTGGATGATCGGTATGAAATGTTGCGCATGCTTTCGGATGCCATCAAAGGGGTGTATGCATCAGTCTATTTCCGTGACAGCAAAGCGTATATGCAGGCTACTTCGAATGTGATCGATCAGGAAAAGATGGCTGTTATCTTGCAGGAGGTAGTTGGCAATCAATATGGCGACCGTTATTATCCGTCTATGTCGGGTGTGGCTCGTTCACTGAATTATTATCCTTTAGGAGATGAAAAAGCCGAAGAAGGAACGGTTAATCTGGCTTTGGGATTAGGGAAATATATTGTAGACGGTGGTATGACCCTTCGTTTTTCTCCCTATCATCCCAATCAGGTGTTGCAAACCAGTGAAATGGAAATCGCTCTGAAAGAGACCCAGACCCGTTTCTATGCTTTGGATTTAAAAAATGCCGGACATGATTTTTCTATTGACGATGGTTTCAATTTACTGAAACTCCATGTCAAAGAGGCGGAAAACGATGGTGCCCTGCGTTATATTGCCTCTACGTATGATCCGTACGATCAGATTATCCGAGATGGTCTGTATCCTGGGGGGCGCAAGGTGATTACTTTTGCCAATATCCTGCAACATGATGTTTTCCCGTTGGCTCGTATTCTGCAGTTGGTCTTGAAATATGGTGAACAGGAGATGCGCCGTCCGGTTGAAATTGAATTTGCAGCAACGTTAAGTCGCGAACATGATAAATCCGGAACCTTCTATCTGTTACAGATACGTCCTATCGTAGACAGTAAAGAAATGCTGGACGAAGATTTGAACGAGATACCGGATGAAGATGTGATTCTCCGCTCATATAATTCGTTGGGACACGGTATCATGAATGATATTTATGATGTGGTCTATGTAAAAACCGATAATTATAGTGCCTCTAACAATCAGGCAATTGCTTGGGAGATAGAAAAGATCAACCAACAGTTCTTGAATGAAGGAAAGAATTATGTGCTTGTCGGTCCGGGACGTTGGGGAAGCAGTGATACATGGCTCGGTATTCCTGTGAAGTGGCCTCATATCTCGGCTGCCCGTGTGATTGTGGAAGCCGGACTGACCAACTATCGGGTAGATCCCAGTCAAGGAACACATTTCTTTCAGAATCTGACTTCGTTCGGGGTTGGATATTTCACTATCAATGCCTTTATGAATGATGGTGTGTATAATCAGGACTTCCTCAATGCGCAACCTGCGGTGGAAGAAACGAAATATCTTCGTCATGTCCGCTTTGAGAAACCGATGGTGGTCAAGATGGATGGAAAGAAGAAGCAGGGTGTGGTTTTGATGCCGGAGGCTTAAGGTGGAATAGGGGCCAGTTGTAAATCGTGAGAGAGATTTGGGGTGTAGCAACTGCATTTCCCTTGATAACAATTTTATAATATATGGTGTTAGAATGAAAGTGATATCCTTACATGTTCCTACCTATTAAGAAAAACTAACTATTGCTTACGAATAGACTCTATTGATATATTTATATGTGAAATTTGAATGGTAACTTTCCGCTGATTATTAAAAACAGAATATAATCAGCGGAAAGTTTTGTTTTTCATGGTTGATGTTAGATGTATTTCCTTAAAAATAGAACAGAAACATGAAATATAGACCTTGTGGATATCTGAAAATAATAGTTATTTTGCAACCGTTTAAATATTATTATCTGTGTGATGGGAATATCACACAGATGTGTTTATTAATTAAAAGCAGAATAGAAATGAGAAAGAATTTATTTTATTACTTATTTACCGTATTGTGTACAGCAACTTTGTTTATTTCTTGTAGTGATGATGAGGACACTCCCAATCCTGTAAATCCTTTGGTAGGTGTGTATAGCTTGAGTGATTATGAAACAGCAGATTTTGTGGTGGCAGAAGGAGATGACCCTATTAAAAATTTTCCGAAGGCAGGTCCTTTGTATGCAAAATGGGATGCAAAGAAAGAAGATCCGTTTACAGTAGCAGCAAGTGGAATGTTTCGTATGATGGGGGCGACTATGCTTCCTCAGGTGTTGAATACGATTGAGATGAGTGAGGACGGAAATATTATTGCTTCCTATGTGGATAAACCGACTTTGCAGGGTACAGATAAATTGATGAATTGGGCTATGGCGGGACTAATGGGTGGAATGTTTCCAGAAAAATCTGAGATTACTTCATTGGCTGCCACTTCGGGATTTGTGAATTCACCTGCCGGACTTGCTACATGGTCTGAAAGTAATGGTAAAGTAGTAGTAAAACTAAATATTACTAATATTTTGGGTGCTGCTCTTGGAGGTCAGGATGCAAGCAGTTTGGAAACCATCATCAATCAGGTACTGACAGGAGAACCTGCTGTGTTGAAAGAATTATTGAAAAGTTTGTTTCAGATTGATTTGGCGAATGTAACTGATGCTTCTATTCGTCAGTTGCAGGGATGGGCATTAAATGGTATTCCGATGAATAAGAAAGAAGAAAGTGGAAAAACTTATTTGTATTTGGATAAATCGGCTTTTGATACTTTTATGATACTCCGTGACACAGGAGAAAAAGATGATTATGGAGCCCCAATTATGAAAAATGATTTGCTTTATGTATGGGAGGCGTTGGTTAGTGCTAATTTGATTCCAGCAGAGGCTGCTCAAGCGGTTATACTGATACAAATAATTTCAGGTTACTGGAGTGAGACAAAGACCTTTGATATTGGTTTGGATTTGGTGAAACAATAATAGTAGGATTTATGTGATAATTAAAAAGGTTGGAAACGCCATTAGTCTTCCAACCTTTTTCGTTTTTAGGTATATTATGGAATGTATTGACAACTATTGATAAAAATAAGATTTGTGTAGGTAAATTAAAATTAGTTACTTTGTAAAATGAATGTTTGGTGAGGAAAATTGTTTATTATTAATCCTTTAGTAAGATAGAAATAAATGAAAAAAGAATTATTTTGCTATTTGACTTTTCTTTTATGCGTGGCAATATGTTTTGTATCTTGTAGCGATAAAGACGAAACTATAGTGTGTCCAATAAAGAATTTCACATTTACAGATGTAAGTGGTTTGGCTTTGACTTATAGTGGGAAGCCTATGTTAGGGAAGAAGGTAGAATTTATTCCGGATGCAGCAGATGCAACCAAAGCCCGATTGATATTGTCAGGAGCCTTGGTGGATTTATCTGATATTTTAGGTTCAGTGGCTATGAATAGCAGAGCCGGTATAACAGATCTGTTGAAGTTTGCGAGTCCGGGAGTTATCCCGGGAGAAAAGACAACTGAACTTCATGTTACTCTGAATATAGATGGTGACATGGTGACTTTTTCCGGAGAAGAGGAGCAGAACGGAGGTATTATTCGGTATAACGGTTCAGCGACAAAGAGCTTTTTGAAATTGGACTTGAACGTGGCATTGCCTGAAAATGGCTTTGCTGATACTTCATGGAATCTGGTGCCACAGAAGAGTGTCGAACCTGTATATTATGTTTGGAAGACTTCAGCAAATCCGATATGGGGGAGTATTTTGGTTAGAGCTATTTTTACCGCTAAAGTGGTTGATAATAAATCAATCCCCCAATTGTTATCAGCTATATTGAAGGAAGTACGTTTCCTGCCCGATGGAAATATACAGGCAGTTTATAAAAATGGTATTGCTGATGCGGAATGGAATGATTCAGATTTGAATTTGGCTATGTATAGAATGGGAGAACAGGAGAATCAGATTAAACTCTTTTTAAATCTGTCGCAAATAATGGATACGGCTATGTCAGTTACAACTTTAAGTCGAGCATCGGGAATATCTTCTGTAGACATTAAAGAGTTACTGAAATTGATTCCGATGTTGAGTGAAGGAATTCCTCTTTATTATGAGCAAGATGGAAATGGAGGTATGAAAGTCTATGTTGGAGAAGACGTGTTATTGCCTCTATTGAAAGCTGTAAAACCGTTGTTTGAGGATGAAGAGTTTGTAAACGGACTATTGGAAATGCTAGAGGCTCAAGCTGGTGATATGGCATCTTTAGTTAAAGCTTTGAAGCCAGTATTAAAAAGTCTTCCGAAGGTAATAGATGGTACAACAGAAGTTAAGTTTGGAATAATGTTTACCGCTCTGCAACCATCAGCAGAAACAAATATCTTGAAATAAAGATATAATAATAATTTCTTTTGTACAAAAATAGCATCATAAAAAGGGCAGTCCTCAAAAATGGACTGCCCTTTCTCATGGTGCTATAAAACAGGATGATATTTTTCGTTAGAATGCATACGCAAATCCTATATTCAGATAAATAGGATACATAGCGAAGCTTATCGTTGTGAAGTCTTTTTTGAAAATGTCATTCAATCCCCACGTGAGATCGGCATACACTTTTAGATGCTTGAAAGCCAACCAATCCGCTCCTGCCTGAACTCCCCATTGAAAGTGGCGAAGCTCTTCCGAGAAATCATACTTTGCGCTTTTATCGCCCTCAATTGATACTTTGTCACCAGTGGGATTTTCTTCACGCAGATATCCGTCGTACACATTTCCTGAAAATTCTCTTTCCAATATGTATGATGCATATACACCAGCTTTCATGTGCCAACGGTCGTTTATTTTGTAAGCGGCTAATACTGGCAATGTGAGATATGAATTATTTACATTCGTACTAACTTTTCCTGTCCAATTCCCTTTTAAACGTCCGCCATCGCTAGCAATGATTTCCATATTATAATTCTTTACTGTAGCATCTGTCTTCATCTTGCGGCTTTCCAAGCGAATTCCGGTAACGATACCCCACTTCTTCGTTGGCTCTATCCATTTAGTCATATTTCCTTCCAAACTGATGGCTAATGAAGGATTATAAGAGTTGATAGATCGTATTTCTGCTGGCAAAGGAATAGGAGAAGTTCCGCCGATACTGAATCCGGCTCTAACTTCATACTCCCAACCGTGAAGTGCTGCATTAATTAAGGTTTTGGTCCGGTTGGTCTGTGCAGAGACAGAATACACGCTAATAATTGTAAATATAAAAGCTATATATAGGTTTCTTTGTGTCATATTTTTCTGTTTTTAGGTTATTCTTCACAAACTAATTCTAGGTCATCTACATAAAGAGTGCTCCCTATTGCCCCTTTGAAACGATCTCCGTCTTTACTGGCAGAAAGTACGATGCTTATCTTATACTCTCCGCGTGATAAAGCTTCCATGTCTACTTCTTTTCCATATTTGTTGTAATCGAATGGTATGTTGAACTCGGTCCATTGATCAGTTTCTTTTCTTTCTTTTTCTGGAAGAAGTGCCAATGCTATCATGCGTGGATCTTTGAATTCATTGATGGCTAGATATCCGTCCATGGTACGAAGTGTTTCATCAGTTTTGTAAAAGATGCCATACACAATGAAATTGTCTTTTTGTTCTGGTATTTCGTTTGTACCATCCATATATGTGCTACCTGCCTTGTATTTGTAATATCCTTTTAGACGGAGCGGTTTTTTGTGGAATATTCTTCCGAAAGCGGTTGATTTTAAAGGATCGCTGACAGAAGAATTGAAATTGAATGTTCCGATGAAAAGATTTCCTGCTGCCAAGGGAGCGCCAACAAGGCTTCCTAATCCTCCGGTTGATTTAGTTACCAGTTTGGCACATTTACTGTTCTCAATTCCTCCGTCGGCTTGTGATGTGGGGTATTCTGTAGCAGGACTATTTCCGGATACTAGCATATATCCTTGATTGGCACTTGCCCATTCCATAAATTCACCTTTTGCTTTGTTCTCTTCATAGAAAATGTGGTATTTGCTGCTTTTGGA
This sequence comes from Bacteroides xylanisolvens, assembly GCF_018289135.1. Taxonomy (NCBI): domain Bacteria; kingdom Pseudomonadati; phylum Bacteroidota; class Bacteroidia; order Bacteroidales; family Bacteroidaceae; genus Bacteroides; species Bacteroides xylanisolvens. The sequence continues at coordinate 3,138,334 of NZ_CP072216.1, read as the reverse complement.
ACTCAGTTTATCAAAATGAAACTGCTCGGGGATAATTTGCAAATCATCTGAAATACTGACGGAATAGGTGCGATGCCATTTACCATCGGCTGAGGTAACGGTATAACGTACGGGATGAGTGAAGTCTTGGATACTTCCACTTGCAGGTTCGATAGTGGCACCTTCTGTTAATACAAATTCTGGAGCCAATTGTGTAAGGGTAGCTTTGCTATTTACACTGATATAAAGGGGATAAGCATTTATGGATTCATCGTAAGGTTCGTAATAGTTTGTATTGTCATATTCGAATATTTCTTTGGGTAGAATACATTTTAAAATGTCTGCTTCGGTATTCGGTTCTTCGTTTTGTATGCATGCAGTACTCAACAAAGATAACAGGGTTGTGGCTAATACATTTGTAAATTTCATCTTATATATTATGAATTAGTAAATTATGAGGAGCAAAGATACGGATTTTGAATGAACTTCAGGTGATTTTTGATAAAAAACTCCCGCACTTCCTTTCGGAAGGAGAGGAAAGGAATGATTAAATATTCAATTAATAGGCTCAAGTTTCGTATCTTTTCATAGTATTTGGCTTGTATTTGGTTTTTTGAAGTAGATGAATCAACTGGGAGAAGTACAAGAGTTGAAGAAAATAGGTACTTGTACTGCTGTAATAAAGTACATGGAACAGATGGAAGAAGTACTTAAAATCTGCTTTTTCAGTACTAAAACGCTCCACTAAATATTTATTGTTTATTTCAAAGACATTCAAACCATAGATAATTCATTTGTAAGAATAGCGAATTTAACTGATATTGTAAATAAAGTTCTTAATTATTTTACTATATAACTGTGAAAAGATAAAGCGCTGTTATACAACAAGATGTGCCACCTGTTTTTTCCTTTAAAACAAATGCCCCGTTTCATTTAAAGGAACGGGGCGTTTCTCGGTGTGCATCGGGGCGTTCCTTTAAAAGGAACGGTGACCCGGTTTTTGCCTATGGACAAAATATAAATATATTTTCTTTTATTCATTCCGAATTTTGCTCATAACGCGGAAGAACACAATGAAGAAATAAGACTCAACTTCAACTAAGTAGCCAAATATGTGTTAAATCCCCAAGAATAATGACTGAGCCCATATTATACCCTTTTGGGTATAAATAGTCGCCCCTTAGAATGTGCTTTTACGCCTAATAATCAACATATTAATATATAAATTGCTTTGATATATCTGCAAGTTTTTGTATCTTTATGGTTGAAAACTTGCAGATTATTATGATAAACAAGACCACCCCTCAGCCCTCCTTGTTCAGCTCTTTGACAGACCAGCTGAATCCCAGGCATCCCTTATACCTGCTTGCCAATAAGATAGACTGGCGCCGTTTTGAAGAAGCTTTCTCCCCGCTATACTGTGCCGTCAACGGTCGTCCGGCCAAACCCATCCGCCTGATGTGCGGACTTCTGATTCTTAAGCACGTGCGTAACCTGTCCGATGAATCGGTTGTTGAACAATGGAGCGAGAATGCTTATTACCAGTACTTTTGCGGTATGTTGGAATTCACGCCTTCCTATCCCTGCAATGCAAGCGAACTGGTACACTTCCGTAAGCGTGTCGGAGAAAATGGCATGGAACTGATTCTGTCAGAAAGTATCCGCGTCAATCAGGAGGACGACGGCCCGGACCATCACTGCACGGCCTTCATCGATTCCACGGTACAGGAAAAGAACGTGACTTATCCCACGGATGCGAAGTTGCATAAAAAGATAGTCCGCAAAGTGTTGTCTGTCGTAAAATCCTTAGGGCTTCCTTTGCGCCAGAGCTATACCTTTGTCCTCAAGAAGATCTACCGTGACCAGCGTTTCCGTAACCACCCCAAGAACCGTGGCAAGGCCCTGAAAGCGGACAAGCGGCTGCGCACCATTGCGGGAAGGCTTGTCAGGGAACTGAGGCGCAACCTGAAAGAAAACCACGGCTACGACTCCCTGCTCGACCTCTTTGAGCGGGTGCTTTCACAGAAGCGCAATTCTCCCGGGAAAATCTATTCCCTGCATGAACCGGAGGTGCAGTGTATCAGCAAGGGGAAAGAACATAAGAAATACGAGTTCGGCAACAAGGTTTCAATCGTCCGCTCAATTACCGGTGTCATACTGGGTGCCAAGTCTTTCCGGAATGAATATGACGGGCATACCATTGAAGAATCCCTCAGGCAGGTGGAACGCATTACCGGAAAGAAGATCAGGAAGTTGGCCGGGGACAGGGGGTACAGAGGAAAGAAAGAGGTGGGCGGCACCGGGATACTGATACCCGATGTTCCAAACAGGAAAGACAGTTATTACACACGCAAGAAGAAACATAAGCTATTCTGCAAGCGTGCAGGAATAGAGCCGACTATCGGGCATTTGAAATCAGACTTTCGTTTAGGACGCAACTTTTATAAAGGTGTGTTCGGGGATGTTGTCAATCTGCTCTTAGCCGCAGCAGCGTACAACTTCAAAAGAGCCATGAGGGTTCTTTGGCTACTTGTTGAAAAAATCTGCGGGACACTGTTTTCTTGCAATATCCCGCAGATGAGTACTTTTTAAGGGACGACTAAATATAATGTAATTTTTCTGTTTTACACCCTTTAGGGTATAAAAACTCCCGCACTTCCTTTCGGAAGGCGGGAGCCTTTAAATAAACTATAGCTTATATATCTTTCGCTGATTATACGATACCTTGTGCCATCATTGCTTTAGCAACCTTCATGAATCCGGCTACGTTAGCACCCTTCACATAGTTTACGTATCCGTCGGCTTCTGTACCGTACTGAACGCAAGCTTCGTGGATATTCTTCATGATGCTCTTCAGTTTTTCGTCTACTTCTTCAGCGCTCCAGCTCAATTTGATAGAGTTTTGAGTCATTTCAAGACCTGATACTGACACACCACCGGCATTAGCAGCTTTACCCGGAGCGTAAAGGATCTTAGCATCCTGGAACACTTTGATAGCTTCCGGAGTAGAAGGCATGTTAGCTCCTTCAGATACGGCGATACAACCGTTTGCTACCAGTTGACGAGCGTGGTCGCCATTCAATTCATTTTGAGTAGCAGAAGGAAGAGCGATATCACATTTTTCACCCCAAGGTTTAGCTCCTTCTACATATTTGCAACCATATTTTTCTGCGTATTCACGGATACGACCACGGTACAGATTCTTCAGTTCCATGATGTAGTCCAGTTTTTCGCGGTCGATACCATCCGGATCGTAGATATAACCGTCAGAGTCAGAGCAAGTAACTACTTTACCACCCAGTTCGATTACTTTTTCGATTGTATATTGAGCAACGTTACCAGAACCGGAAACCAGACAAACTTTACCTTTCAGGTCAGTGCCTTTTGTTTTCAACATTTCCATCAGGAAGTAGATGTTACCATAACCGGTAGCTTCCGGACGAATCAGTGAACCACCGAATTCGCGGCCTTTACCTGTAAATGTTCCGGTAAATTCATGAGCCAGTTTTTTATACATACCGAACATGAAACCTACTTCACGGCCACCAACACCGATGTCACCGGCAGGAACGTCAGTTTCAGGACCGATGTGACGCCACAGTTCCAGCATGAATGCTTGTACGAAGCGCATTACTTCGGCATTTGACTTTCCACGAGGAGAGAAGTCGGAACCACCTTTACCACCACCCATCGGCAGCGTAGTCAGTGAGTTTTTGAATGTTTGTTCAAAGGCAAGGAACTTCAAGATAGAAAGGTTTACAGATGCATGGAAACGGATACCGCCTTTGTAAGGACCGATCGCGTTGTTGTGCTGAACACGGTAACCCATGTTGGTCTGAATATTACCTTTATCATCCATCCAAGTCACGCGGAACTGATATACTCTATCAGGAATACACAAACGTTCGATCAAGTTTACTTTATCAAACTCCGGGTGTTTGTTGTATTCTTCTTCAATAGTAGAAAGTACTTCTTCTACTGCTTGATGATACTCCGGTTCATTGGGAAATCTTCTTTTCAGATCGTCTAATACCTTTGCTGCATTCATAATCTTTTTTTCTTTAATTGGTTGATATAAAAATAATGTGCTAATTTGACAATTTGCTCATGTGCCGCTCGACTATGTGCTTTTCTGCCGTATAGCAATTTGCACACTTGTATATGGGTACATCGGATTTTTATTTCCGGTTGCAAAAGTAAAGATAAAAATTGAACTGGCAAACATTTTATAAAGAAAAATGCGATAAAACATCAAATTTGATATTTTATCGCATTAAAAATAGGAAAAAAGATATTTATTTGTTCTTTTTGATCGACTTATAAACAGGAATAAATACTAATGCTGCCGAAATGACAAGCATTACTATCGTCATCCCGTCAATTCGTTCGGCTTTTGTTAGAACTAAATAGCAAAGCGCCAACCAAAGCAGGCTGATGCAAACTATTTGTGATTTGGATAACGGGCGTTTCATTTCACTCCTCTTTTCTTTTTGTCAACAATGGCGTCGATCACGGCTACGGCTGTGATATTCACAATGTCACGGACAGAACTTTCGAAATCGGTGAAGTGGATAGGTTTGTTCAATCCCATCTGGATAGGGCCGATGAATTCTGTATCCGGGTCCATTGCCTGCAACAGTTTGTAACCGGCGTTTGCTGAACTTAGATTCGGGAAAATCAATGTATTTACGTCTTTACCTTTCAGGCGGGTAAACGGATATTTGGTATCACGCAATTCGCGGTTCATGGCAAAATTAACCTGCATTTCGCCGTCGATAGCCAATTCCGGATATTCTTCCTGCATATGAGCAACTGCTTCGTGCACTTTCACTGGGCTACCTGCGGTATCAGCGCCGAAGTTAGAGTATGACAACATAGAGATAACCGGTGTGTGATTGAAGAAACGAACTGTTTTATCGGACAGTTTGGCGATATCAATCAATGTTTCCGTATCGGGGTGGCGGTTAATCAATGTGTCTGCCAGGAAGTAAGTACCTTTTTTGGAGTTCAGGATATGCATGGTACCGAAGTGTTTGAAGCCCGGTTGGATGCCGATCACTTCTTTTGCCACTTTGATCGTATTGCTATATCTTGTATAAAGTCCGGTGATGAATGCGTCTGCATCTCCTGTTTCCACCATCATCATACCGAAGTAGTTGCGTTCGAACATCTTGTCGTTGGCTTCTTCGTAGGTAAATCCTTCGCGTGCACGTTTTTCTGCAAGGATGCGGGAGTAACGCTCGCGACGATCTGATTCGTCCGGGTGACGAAGATTGACGATTTCAATGCCTTCCAGGCTAAGCTCCATTTCTTCTGCCAGTTTTCCGATAGCTTCGTCGTTTCCTAATAAGATAGGATGACAGATACCTTCGGCTTTTGCTTCAACGGCAGCTTTCAGCATATTCGGGTGGATACCCTCGGCAAATACGACACGTTGCGGTGAGCGGCGGGCAGTATCATACAGTTGGCGGGTCAGTTTGGATTCGTAACCCATCAATTCGCGCAGGTGAACACAGTAAGCGTCCCAGTCTTTGATTTCTGTGCGAGCCACTCCGCTTTCCATAGCAGCTTTTGCCACTGCGCAGGAAACTTCGGTGATGAGGCGTGGATCTACCGGTTTCGGGATAAAGTATTCCGCACCGAAAGAAAGGTTGTTTACGTGGTAGGCTGCGTTGACTACATCAGGTACCGGTTGTTTTGCCAGGTTGGCAATAGCGTGTACGGCCGCAATCTTCATTTCTTCGTTGATTGCTTTAGCTTGAGTGTCCAAAGCACCACGGAAGATATATGGGAAACCGATTACATTATTAATCTGGTTCGGATAGTCGGAACGTCCGGTAGCCATCAGTACGTCAGGACGTGCTGCCATGGCATCTTCGTAAGAGATTTCCGGTGTCGGGTTGGCCAATGCGAATACGATGGGCATCGGAGCCATGCTGCGTACCATATCTTGACTCAACACATTTCCTTTTGACAGGCCGAGGAATACATCCGCGCCCTTGATTGCTTCTTCCAGTGTGTGGATATCTGTGCGGTCAGTTGCAAAATATCTTTTCTGTTCGTTCAGATCGGTACGTGTCTTGCTGATAACGCCTTTACTATCCAGCATGACAATATTTTCGAGGCGAGCGCCCAAAGATACATATAATTTAGTACAAGATACTGCGGATGCACCGGCACCGTTCACGACGATTTTCACATCCTCGATTTTCTTTCCTGCCACCTGCAAGGCATTTACCAAACCGGCGCTGGAGATAATAGCAGTACCGTGCTGGTCGTCGTGCATTACAGGAATGTCTAATTCTTCTTTCAGGCGACGTTCGATTTCAAAACATTCGGGCGCCTTGATGTCTTCCAGATTGATACCTCCAAAGGTAGGAGCGATTGCTTTCACTGCCGCAATGAATTTCTCCGGATCTTTCTCGTCTACTTCGATGTCGAAAACGTCGATACCGGCATAGATTTTGAAAAGCAGCCCTTTACCTTCCATTACAGGTTTGCCGCTTAATGCGCCTATATCGCCCAGTCCGAGTACGGCTGTACCGTTAGAAATAACAGCTACAAGATTTCCTTTAGCTGTATACTTGTATGCATCCTGCGGGTTCTTCTCAATTTCGAGACAAGGTTCTGCTACACCGGGGGAATATGCGAGTGATAAGTCGGTTTGTGTACTATAAGGTTTGGTAGGCACTACCTCAATCTTGCCGGGTTTGCCCTGGGAGTGATAGAGCAAAGCGGCTTCTTTCGTTATTTTAGCCATGGTATATATGTAATTTGTTAATAAGTTATCAATTGGCTGCAAATGTAGGAATAAAAGTTAGAAATTGTTGCTGTTGATTGGTAATTTCTATTAATTTTATAGCAAAATGGCTGAATTTATGATATGAGATACATAGGATATGCATTTATATCCTATTCTTTTTTAAAAGCTTAGATATTGATTTATTGAAATTTTAACAAGCGCTTTGGTTGTCGGCTTTAGTTATTTCGTTATTTTTGAGTCCATATATGATTTAACCTTATTTGATGATGATTACCACCCAACAACTTCAATTATTGAAGGAAGGAAATAAAAATGCTTTTGAAGCGTTGTATCGTGCATACAATGCTCGCATTTACAGTTTTGTCCTTTCTATGATAGGCGATGCCGGGGTGGCAAAGGATATTACACAGGATATCTTTCTCCAAATCTGGGAGAAACGGCTCAATATTGATTTGGAAGGTAATTTTGACGGTTATCTTTTTAAGATATCCCAAAATATGGTATACCATTACGTAAGGCGCGAACTCCTGCTTCAAAATTATGTGGATAAACTATCCAATGAATCGGCTGACGAATCCGTAGAGATAGATGAAGAGTTGGATTATTTATTTTTAGAAGAATATATCCTGAAACTTTTGGAAGAACTGCCTCCTGCCCGTCGGGAAGTTTTTATGCTCTACTGGAAATCCGGGCTGAACTATCGTGAGATAGCTGAACAGTTGGATATATCCGAAAAGACTGTTGCTACACAGGTACATCGTTCTTTGGATTTCCTGCGTGACAAACTGGGGACGATTGCCTTTTCTGTTTCTCTCTTCCTACACCATATTTAATGCTTAATGTTTAATAAAAGTTAATATCTAACTTGTCTTTATTTTCTTGTAGTCCTTTTCTGTCTCTCAAGGCTAGTATATATAGAACAGGAAAATTATGGAGCAACACGATTACATAGTACTATTGGAAAAATTCTTCAAGAAGGAGGCCTCTTCTGAAGAAAGAAGGATACTCATTGAATGGATTCGCAAACCGGGGATTCGTGATGAGTTTAATTCGCTTTGCGAGCAGATGTGGAAAGAAGCAGCTGTCGAAATAGATAAGACAGTGGAAGAAGAAATGTGGAATCATCTGCAGCGGAATTTGGATGAACCCAAAATTCTGTATCCGAAGAAGCGGCGTTGGCAACCTATTATATATAAGGTGGCGGCCACTATATTATTACCGGTTTGTTTGGGGCTGGCCACTTATTTCGGAGTAGGACATATAAATAAGGTATCGCAGGATCCTTTCATGGTTGCAGTAGATTACGGGCAGAAAGCGAACCTGACTTTACCTGATGGAACGAAAGTCTGGTTGAATTCGGCTACTCATCTTTCTTATGATGCGGAGTATAACAAATCCGACCGAAAGATTTATTTAGACGGAGAAGCCTATTTTGAGGTGGCAAAGAACAAAGACAAGCGCTTTATCGTCTGTTGCAATGATTTGGAGATAGAAGCGTTGGGAACAACCTTTGATGTGAAGGGATATGGCGACGATCTTTCCGTCACGACACTGCTGGCGGAAGGAAGTGTCAGGGTTTCTAATAAAACGAATACCACATTGTTGAAACCCGGAGAAAAGGTAGAGTATCATAAGAATAAGCAGACATTTACTAAATCGCCCATCTCGGATCTGCGTGAAATCGACTTTTGGCGGAACAATATGTTGATTTTTAATTCAGCGTCTTTGGCAGAGATCGCGACCACGTTGGAGCGGATGTACGGGGTGAAAGTCGTGTTTGACTCGGAGAAGCTGAAGAATGTGCCGTTTTCCGGAACCATCCGGAACAGCAGTTTGCATAATGTATTTTACATTATAAGCCTTACTTATCCTTTGACTTATAAGTTAGAAGGAGATACGGTGAAAATAGGAAGTAGTATTAACTAAAAAAGGACGATTTATGGAAGACACCTCATAATAAAACAAAGAGGGTAGAATTATGTAGCAGCATAATTCCACCCTGAAATTAAATACGGTTTATACATGATAGTAAAAAAGAAATTTTTCCTTATGCGGATAAGGGAAAGGGAATCCTTTTTGCATCACGATTTCACAAAGATAATAAAAAGTCTGATTTTCAGACTTATATTTTAAAGAATTTAAAGCTAATTAGTCGCCCCTTAGAATGTGCTTTTACGCCTAATAATCAACATATTAATATATAAATTGCTTTGATATATCTGCAAGTTTTTGTATCTTTATGGTTGAAAACTTGCAGATTATTATGATAAACAAGCCCCCCCCTCAGCCCTCCTTGTTCAGCTCTTTGACAGACCAGCTGAATCCCAGGCATCCCTTATACCTGCTTGCCAATAAGATAGACTGGCGCCGTTTTGAAGAAGCTTTCTCCCCGCTATACTGTGCCGTCAACGGTCGTCCGGCCAAACCCATCCGCCTGATGTGCGGACTTCTGATTCTTAAGCACGTGCGTAACCTGTCCGATGAATCGGTTGTTGAACAATGGAGCGAGAATGCTTATTACCAGTACTTTTGCGGTATGTTGGAATTCACGCCTTCCTATCCCTGCAATGCAAGCGAACTGGTACACTTCCGTAAGCGTGTCGGAGAAAATGGCATGGAACTGATTCTGTCAGAAAGTATCCGCGTCAATCAGGAGGACGACGGCCCGGACCATCACTGCACGGCCTTCATCGATTCCACGGTACAGGAAAAGAACGTGACTTATCCCACGGATGCGAAGTTGCATAAAAAGATAGTCCGCAAAGTGTTGTCTGTCGTAAAATCCTTAGGGCTTCCTTTGCGCCAGAGCTATACCTTTGTCCTCAAGAAGATCTACCGTGACCAGCGTTTCCGTAACCACCCCAAGAACCGTGGCAAGGCCCTGAAAGCGGACAAGCGGCTGCGCACCATTGCGGGAAGGCTTGTCAGGGAACTGAGGCGCAACCTGAAAGAAAACCACGGCTACGACTCCCTGCTCGACCTCTTTGAGCGGGTGCTTTCACAGAAGCGCAATTCTCCCGGGAAAATCTATTCCCTGCATGAACCGGAGGTGCAGTGTATCAGCAAGGGGAAAGAACATAAGAAATACGAGTTCGGCAACAAGGTTTCAATCGTCCGCTCAATTACCGGTGTCATACTGGGTGCCAAGTCTTTCCGGAATGAATATGACGGGCATACCATTGAAGAATCCCTCAGGCAGGTGGAACGCATTACCGGAAAGAAGATCAGGAAGTTGGCCGGGGACAGGGGGTACAGAGGAAAGAAAGAGGTGGGCGGCACCGGGATACTGATACCCGATGTTCCAAACAGGAAAGACAGTTATTACACACGCAAGAAGAAACATAAGCTATTCTGCAAGCGTGCAGGAATAGAGCCGACTATCGGGCATTTGAAATCAGACTTTCGTTTAGGACGCAACTTTTATAAAGGTGTGTTCGGGGATGTTGTCAATCTGCTCTTAGCCGCAGCAGCGTACAACTTCAAAAGAGCCATGAGGGTTCTTTGGCTACTTGTTGAAAAAATCTGCGGGACACTGTTTTCTTGCAATATCCCGCAGATGAGTACTTTTTAAGGGACGACTAATTACTAATGAGAAAACAATTACATATCATATTAAGGCTTGTTATGTTCTGTTATATCTTGTTGTTTGTGTCTCAAGAGGTAAGTGCGCAGATCACTTTCTCTGTAAAGAATCAGACAATACGCCAGACGATACGAGTAATTGAGAAGAAGGCTGATTACAGCTTCTTTTATACGGATAAGCTTCCCGGATTGGATCAAAAGATTTCATTGAAAGTGGACAATGAAAGTATCGATTCGGTTTTAGAAAAAGTTTTCAAAGGGTCACCTATTAGTTATAAGATAGAATCGGGCAAGCAAGTAGTGCTTACCCTGAAAACCGAACAAAACGCCTCCCAGAAAGGAGATAAGAAAACAATAACCGGTGTTGTAGCCGATCGGAGGGGGGAACCTTTGATTGGTGTTACCGTGAGAGTGGAAGGAGAGAATATTGGGACCGCTACTGACATCGACGGACGTTTCTCTTTGGAAGCTCCCATAGGGGCAAAAATCAGTTTCTCCTATATCGGTTACGTTTCCCAGTCTCATACGGTCAATAAACAGAACATCTATAATGTGTCTTTGAGCGAAGATTCGCAAGTGCTGGAAGAAGTTGTCGTGGTGGGATACGGTTCTATGAAACGGAAAGATATTACGACGGCAGTATCTGTGGTTTCTACGGCAGATATTGAAGAACGTCCGATCATGACAGCCGCACAAGCCATTCAGGGAAAAGCAGCCGGTATTCAAGTTGTGCAGCCATCGGGTATGCCGGGTTCCGGGGTGACCATCCGGGTGAGAGGTGCTACTTCCGTGCAGGCATCCAATGAGCCGTTGTATGTGGTAGATGGTTTGCCGTCGGATGATATTTCGAATATCAGTCCGAACGATATTGAAAGTATGCAAATCCTGAAAGATGCTTCATCAGCAGCTATTTATGGAGCACGTGCGGCAAACGGAGTGGTGTTGATTACGACCAAGAGGGGAAAGATCGGTGCACCGCAGGTGAAAATGAGTGCTTATGTGGGTTTTTCTAAATTAGGGAAGAAGATAGACGCCTTGAATACAGAGCAATATAAAGACTTGATGAAAGACTTGAAAGCAGTTTCGGATGTTGCTCCCAATATTCCTGAAAATGAAACACGCTATGTGGACTGGACTGATTTATTCTTCGGTACGGGTGTTAATCAGAACTATCAATTATCCGTGGCAAATGGAACCGAGAAATTACAATATTTTGTATCCGGAGGTTATTCCGATGAACAAGGTATTGTGGAGAAAGCACATTTCAACCGGTATAATTTCCGTGCGAATTTGGATAGTGAGCAGACAAAATGGTTAAAGATGGCACTCAACTTTGCGTATTCGCATACAGGAGGACAATGGGTGAACGAAAGCCGCAGTTCTTTGCGTGCCGGTTCCATCTTGTCCGTAGTGAATACTCCTCCGTTTATGCAGAAGTGGAACCCGTATGATCCGAACGAATACGACGAACAGGCTTATGGTGCACGTATTCTGAATCCGCTGGCTGCCAATGCTGCGGACAGCAACACGAATACAGATCATATTAATGGTTCGCTCGGCTTTACGGTTGATATATACAAAGGTCTGAAATTCAAAACAACTTTTGGCATTGAACTGACTAATGAACACTGGGATTATTATCTGGACCCGATTTCAACTTCGGACGGACGCGGTACAAAAGGACGTGTGGAAGAGAGTTTCTCACGAAACTTCGAATGGCTGTTTGAGAATTTGCTAACCTATGATTGTTCCTTCAACAAACATAACCTTTCCATCTTGGGAGGAGCCACCCAACAGCGTGCACAATATAACGCATCCTGGATGGCTGGTTTCGATCTGGCGGAGTCTTATCCTGATATTCATTCCATCAGTGCCGCCAATCAGTTGGATAAAGACGCTTGTGGTTCTTCCGCCTCCGCATGGACGCTGGCCTCTTTTTTAGGTCGCATAGCGTACAATTATGACAGCCGTTATTTGCTGACGGTCAACTTCCGTGCCGACGGTTCTTCCCGTTTTGCTCCGGGACACCGTTGGGGTACTTTTCCTTCTGTTTCGGCAGGTTGGAGAATTTCAAGCGAAAAGTTTATGCAACCTTTGCAAAACATCGTAACCGATTTGAAGCTACGTGCCGGATGGGGTATGAACGGTAACCAGGGCGGTTTTGGAAACTACGCTTACATGGCTTCCATGAGTGCTAGTAAACTGCCGGTTTCAGAAGGTAACTTATATCCAGGACTTGCCATCAGACCCGGTTCGGCAGCCAATAAAGAACTGACTTGGGAAAAAACAAGCCAGTGGAATCTGGGTCTCGACCTGACAATGTTTGATTCCCGTTTATCCTTCTCGGTGGACGCTTACTACAAAAAAACAACCGACTTACTACTGACAGTCAGCCTGCCGGAGAATGTAGTGCCAAGCAGTGTGACAAGAAACGATGGTGAAATGGTGAATAAAGGTATGGAGTTCACTGTCTCTTCCCAGAATTTGAAAGGCAACTTCCAGTGGAATACCGATTTCAATATCTCTTTCAACCGGAATAAGTTGACGAAGCTCGGCTTGAATAAAGTCTATTATTATGCTGAAATGTATGAATCCAAGGAGAAAGCTGTCATCCTGAAAGAAGGTCTTCCATTGGGAACATTCTTTGGATATATATCAGAAGGCGTCGATCCGGAAACTGGAAATATCATCTATCGTGACCTGAATGGTAACGGCTTTATCGATCCGGAAGATCGCACTACCTTGGGAAATGCCCAGCCTAAGTTCATATATGGTATGACGAATACATTCTCGTATGCCGGCTTCGACCTGTCTGTTTTCTTGCAGGGAAGTCAGGGCAATAAAATTTTTAATGCGTCACGCATCGATATGGAAGGTATGACCGACTTTAGAAACCAGTCGGTTCGTGTATTGGATCGTTGGAAACGACCGGGTATGATTACCAATGTCCCCCGCGTTGGTAATACAGAGAACAATCACAACTCCTCCCGTTTTGTAGAAGACGGATCTTATTTGCGCTTGAAAACAGTCACTTTGTCCTATAATTTCCCTAAGAAATGGTTGAATAAAATACATCTGTCCAGATTGCAGGCTTACGTCACCGGACAGAATCTTTTCACGTTGACAAAATACAAGGGATACGATCCTGAAGTAAATGCTTTTGGCGGCGACTCCGTTGCCCAAGGAGTGGACTATGGTACTTATCCTCAATCGAGGGCGGTAATTTTTGGTTTGAATGTTGAATTTTAATAGGTGCGAAAATGAAAAACATAATAAAGTTAGCTTATGTCGTACTCTGCGTCTTAGTCGTTTCATGCAGTAATTTTCTGGATGAGAAACCGCAATCGGATTTTATGCAGGAGGGTACCGGAACGGAAGATCAGGAGTCTAAATACGGAAGTCTGGCAGATGCGCAAGCCGAGTTGCAAGGTGCGTATGAAAGCTTTAAGGCAGATATATTCCAGTCGGAAAATTACACCATTGGAGATGTACAATCCGATAATTGCTATATTGGTGGAGACGGCGTGGCCGAACAAGAATTTGATTTGTTGAAGCTGACTTCTACCAATTATAAGGTAGAATTGGTCTGGTCACAGTATTATTCAATGGCTGGCACTGCAACCAGTGTGATTGAAAATACGAAAATGATGGATCCTGCCTCTACCGTAGCAGAAGAGCGTAATCGGGTCATCGCAGAAGCAAAATTCTTGCGGGCATGGGCCTATTTCGATATCGTCCGTTTATGGGGAGACGCTCCGATGGTGTTGGATTTGATTCCGACCATTACAGCCGAGAATCTGGATAAATGGTATCCGGTGATGTATCCTGAACGTTCTGTCGCAGATAAAATCTACGACCAGATACTGGATGATCTGAACGAAGAAAATACCATTCGTTACCTGGTAAGCAAAAATAAAGGAGTTTTCCAGGCCACCAAAGGCGCCGCTTATGCTTTGCGTGCCAAGGTGTTGGCAACCAGAGGAGAGAAATCAACACGCGACTATGCCAAAGTGGTTGAAGCTTGCGACAAAGTGATAGCAGAGGGTTATACGCTGGTCGGCAACTTTGATGAGTTGTGGCAACCTGACAAGAAATTCTCTTCCGAAAGTATCTTTGAAGTCTATTACACCTCTGATGCTCCCAACTGGGCTTATTGGGTGTTGCTGAAAGAAGACGACGGTTCGGTGACCTGGAGACGTTATTGTACGCCTACTCATGACTTGGTTGCTAAATTCGACAAGGAGAAAGATACCCGTTATGCATCCAGTATCCTTTGGAAATCGGTTCCTTATGACACCTATTGGCCGGCGGACAGTTATCCGTTGTCTTATAAAATTCGCGAGAAGACTTCCAACATTATTCTGATGCGATTGGCGGATATACTCCTGTTGAAAGCCGAAGCACTGGTAGAGTTAGACCGCACTCCGGAAGCGATTCGAATCGTGAACGGCATTAGAGAACGTGCGGGCTTTGCTCCCTCTTCTCTGGATGAGAATATGGGACAGGCTAGGGGCCGCTTGGCGGTAGAGAATGAACGTCAATTGGAGTTGTATATGGAAGGTCAGCGTTGGTTTGACCTGGTACGTAATAACCGTTTGCTGGAAGTGATGCAGAAACATAAAGACAAAGATGGCAGATTGCTGTTTGCAGGTTTGCAGGCTTTCCGGCAGTTGTGGCCGATTCCTCAAGGAGAGAAAGATAAAAACACCAATCTGACTCAAAATGAAGGTTATTAATGAAAAGAGGAACGTAAAATTTTAAAAGAAAAAATGATGAAACACAATAATCTGTTTTTATGGTTGCTGGGGCTAACCGTTTGCTGGCTGGCTTCATGTAGCGAAGAAGATGGTCGGGTGAAGTATCCATATTCATGTCCTGAACTATCAGGACTACAATTCTCGACTACCGATCAGACTCCTGCTGCCGATTCTCTTTATTTCTCTGTAAAAATCCACGATCCGGAGACTCCTTTGTCTACGCTGGAAGTGAAATTGATGGTGGGTGAAACCTTGGTAAGTTCGCAGTCGATTCGTACGAAAGGCACTGATGTGTCGATTGTTGAGAAAGGAATTTATATCCCGTTTGAGGCTGACTTGGAAGAGAATCAGGAGGCTAAAGTAGTATTGACTGCCATCAATGTGGAAGGTAGTGAAGTCACTCAAACGTTTGATTTCCATATCGTCCGTCCACAGATTCCGGAAGTGCTCTATCTTCACTATAACGGTGAGGTGGTAGAAATGACCCGGAGCGCAGAGAATCCTTATCTGTATCTGACGGAAGTTTCCGGCTCGGAAGAGGGCTATCCGATGGAGCTAACCGGAAAAATTTCCACTACGGAATCATTGGACGATGCGGAATTGATTTGGGGAGCTGCTGAAAAGAGTAATACAGCTGTCCTTATTGAAGCGTCGGGACCCAGCTTTGCCTTTGATTACCGGGATTGGTTTGTTGAACAGATCACTTTCGACGTGATGACTTTTAAACTGGGTGTCGTCGGTTTCCAGAAGAACCTGAAAATTAAAGAAACCGAGTTGATAGCCAGTGAAGGATTTTTCCGTGCCCAGATTAGTTTTACTCAAGGTGAAGAATTTGAAATGAGTGGATTTGAAGATGTGGAACATGCTTACAACCGCGACTTCTTTAGTTATAATCCGGACAATGGTAAGTTTACCTTCCTGCGCAAATCGGGAACTTGGGAAATATACTATTCTTCTAAATTCAATTATATTTGGGTTGCACGGATGAGTGATACCGCACCTACTTGTTTCTGGTTGGTAGGACACGGATTCACTTGTGCTCCTGTCTGGAACGAGGCTTACAATAGCGGAGGCTGGAATTTGGAAGATATATCACAGTTGGGATATATTGTGCCGATTGGTGAACAAAAATATCAAACTACTGTGTATTTGAGTAACACTCATGAATGGGAGTCTTTCGAAATCGAAATTTACAGCGATTTGCAATGGAATAAAGATAAAGGTATGGAGTTGCAAGCAGGTTCGTTGTCCGGTGATACGGATGGAATTGAAATATCGGCTTCCAATGGAATAACGAGTGGCGACGGCTTCGTACCTGGCTATTACCGTCTGACTTTCGATACTTCGCAGGGAGTAGGCAAAGAAACATTGCACATCGAACGATTGAGTGATTAATGTCTGAAAGAGTGATATATAGAAAAATAGGAAAGCCTATGAGAAATATACTATATATGATAGGGGGAAGTCTGTGTCTCCTGCTGTTCATGACTGGCTGTAAATCGGCTGACGGGGCGAAAGCCCCCGTGTCATTGACTTGGGAGATGGGAGCTGCCGAAGTGCAGCCCGGTTACTATGAGAACTCATTTATCCTGAAGAATATATCAGATGTTCCTTTGGGAAAGGACTGGATCATCTATTATTCGCAGTTGCCTCGTGAGATTCTTCAAGACGAATCTGCATCGGTCAAGGTAGAGGTCGTAAATGCGAACTTCTTCCGGATGTATCCGGCGGAAAACTTCCAGCCATTGGCACCGGGAGATTCGCTGATTGTGACGTTCTGTTGTACCAACGGACTGAAAAAACTGTCATATGCTCCCGAAGGTACTTACTGGGTGAGTCAGGCAGGCGGCAAGCAAGGTACTCCCTTGCCTGTCGAACTGACCATACAGCCGCTACAAGGAATGGAGACGGAAGACTGGTATCCCGCACCTGATAAGATATATGCTTCAAACTTGGCGTTAGAAACTACTGCCAAGTTGCAACAAACTGATATTTTCCCGTCAGTAAAGGAAGCGTTTCCGGCTATCGGTAAAGAAAACGTTATCATAGAAAATAAGGTGAGACTGACTTTTCATCCCGATTTTGCCAACGAAGCAGGATTGTTGAAAGAAAAATTGGAAACACTTTATGGGTTGGAAGTCATTTCCGAAGCACCGGTAACGGTTCATCTGGATTATTTGCCGCAACAGGAGACGGCTACGAATGACGAATACTACCGGATGGACACAGGAAATAGTCTGATAAATATTTCAGCTCCTACGTCACACGGCATTTTCAATGGCACGCAAACCTTGCTCTCTCTCTTGAAAGGACAAGAGAAACCGTTCCGTTTGGAAGCTGTATCTATCCGTGACTATCCCGACTTGCCGTATCGCGGACAAATGCTGGATATTGCCAGAAACTTCACGACGGCAGACCAATTAAAGAAGCTGATAGACGCCATCTCTTCTTATAAACTGAACGTGCTGCATTTCCACTTTTCGGATGATGAAGGTTGGCGTCTTCAGATTCCCGGTTTGGAAGAACTAACCTCGGTCGGTGCACGTCGGGGACACACCACGGATGAACTGGAATGTTTGTATCCGGGCTACGATGGCAACTATGATCCGTCTGCGCCTACCTCCGGTAACGGATATTATACTCGTGAAGAGTTTATAGATTTATTGCGTTATGCAGCTCAAAGACATGTGCGTGTGATCCCGGAAATAGAGTCTCCAGGGCATGCACGGGCGGCAATTGTGTCCATGAAAGCACGTTATCATAAATATATAAACACCGATCCTGAAAAGGCTGTCGAATATTTGTTGAGTGACGCTCAAGATACTTCCCGCTATGTTTCCGCACAGTCTTATACGGATAACGTGATGAATGTGGCATTACCCTCCACCTATCGGTTTATGGAAAAAGTGATTCGTGAGCTGATGGTTATGTATGAAGAAGCGGAGGTACCTTTGACTACCATTCACTTGGGAGGCGATGAAGTGCCTGATGGAGCTTGGATGGGTTCGCCTGTCTGCCGGGCGTTTATGGATGAACATGGAATGACGAGTGCGCATGAACTGTCCGAATACTACATCACGAAGATGGCAGACTATCTGCAACAATATCATGTGCAGTTCAGTGGCTGGCAGGAAGCAGCGTTGGGACATTCGGAGGCTACCGACCTCCATTTGAACAGGCTTGCGGCAGGAGTATATTGCTGGAATACAGTTCCCGAATGGGAAGCGGACGAAATACCTTATCAGGTAGCCAACAAAGGGTATCCGGTGATCCTCTGCAACGTGAACAACTTCTATCTGGATTTGGCCTATGATGCTCATCCCGATGAAAGAGGGCTCTCGTGGGCCGGATATGTGGATGAATCTAAAGGCTTTTCCATGCTTCCATATCACATCTATCGCTCTTCGCGTACTGATATGGCTGGCAATCCGGTCGATTTAGGTATTGCGGAAAGAGGAAAAACAGTTTTGACCGCATCCGGCAAGGAGCGTATCCAAGGAGTACAAGCGCAATTGTTTGCAGAAACGATCCGTGATTTCAAGTGGGTGGAATATTATACCTTCCCTAAAATCCTCGGACTGGTAGAACGCGGGTGGAATGCTTTTCCCGCTTGGAGTATGCTGGCAAGAGAGAAAGAACAGCAGGCTTTCAACAAAGCGCTGGCTTTGTTCTATTCGAAAGCGAGTGAGAAGGAAATGCCCCATTGGGCGTCCCGAAACATTAACTTCCGTTTGCCTCACCCCGGACTTTGCCTCAAAGAAGGCAAGCTCTATGCCAACACTCCCATCCGGGGAGGGGAGATACGCTATACGACCGATGGAGCGGAACCAACTCTTGATTCAGCGCTTTGGGAAGCTCCCATAGCCTGTGATGCTTCGGTTGTGAAAGCTAAACTGTTTTATTTAAACAAAGAAAGTGTGACAAGCACTCTCAAAGTAAATTAATCCACAAAAAGTAGACAAGTTATGAACTATGATAAGATAAAAAGAAGCGGTATATTATTCCTGTTGGGAATAGGTGCGATCACATCGTTGTCGTGCAATGACAATGATAATGGAGGGTATCCGGAACGGGTACCGACCCGCCTGTCGGTAATGCCTTTGCCGGAAAGAGTTGATTATAAAGAATCGGTGGTCACTCTTCCGCAGAATGTGACTGTTAGCCAGAATATTCCGGCTTCTACGTCACAACTGTTGAAATCCACACTGGAAGAGAAACTGTCTCTTTCCGCGAGTGACGCTTCCAACGATCATGCCTTTATCCGGGTGAAACAAGAATCTGATCTGGCCAAAGAAGCCTATCGTCTGACCGTAACCAAAGAGGGAGCCTGCATCTATTATTCAACGGAAACCGGACTTCTTTGGGGAATCCAGACGTTGAGGCAAGCACTCGAACAAGCTAATTTCTTCACTTCGGGAAACTCGAAATATCTTCCGATGGTAGATATAAAGGATGCTCCCAAATACGACTGGCGCGGATTCCATATCGATGTGGTACGGCACATGTTTACAGTTGACTATCTGAAAAAGGTGATAGACTGTTTGTCTTTCTACAAGATAAACAAGCTCCACTTGCATTTGACCGACGATCAGGGCTGGCGCATCGAAGTGAAAAAATATCCTTTACTGACGCAGGAGGGAAGCTGGCGTGACTTCGACGAGTATGACAAGAGATGCGTAGAGCTTTCCCAACAAGATTATAACTACGAGATAGATCCTCGTTTTGTGAGAAATGGTTCGCAATATGGTGGTCATTATACACAAGAAGAGATGAAAGGCTTGGTGAGTTACGCATTGGAAAGAGGTATTGATATTGTTCCCGAAATAGATATGCCAGGGCATTTCTCGGCGGCTATCAAAGTGTATCCCGAACTGTCGTGTACGGGAGAAGCTGGTTGGGGAGAAGAATTTTCTTATCCTATTTGCCCTTCCCGGCCGGAAAACTATCAGTTTGTGCAATCTATCATTGATGAAATGGTTGAAATCTTCCCTTCGGAGTATTTTCATATAGGAGCTGACGAGGTGGAAAAGGATAATTGGGAGCAGTGTGAAGTCTGTCAGCAGTTGATGCAACAGGAAGGTTATCAGAAAGTGGATGAATTGCAAAACCGCTTTGTGAAGATAATGACGAACTATGTGAAGGGTAAAGGTAAGAAAGTGATGGGATGGGACGATGCTTTTCTTGAGAAAGATCCACAAGACCTGATCTATACCTATTGGCGTGACTGGCTGCCCGACCAGCCGGGAAAGATTACCCAGAAAGGTTATCCGATTGTATTTATGGAGTGGTCTCGTTTCTATTTGAGCGCAACGCCTTCGGACGAAGGGTTAAGTTCTTTGTATAACTTCGAGTTCGAACCCCAGTTTCCTAGTATTGTGAAGCAGAATGTATTAGGCTTCCAAGCCTGTGTCTGGACGGAAATGATTCCCAATGAGCGGAAGTTCGGTCAGCATGTTTTCCCTTCTCTTCAGGCCTTTTCAGAATTGGCGTGGGGAAGTGACCGCAACTGGATTGATTTCACCAATCGCCTGAAATGGCATGTTAAATGGTTGAATGAGAATGGATTTTACTTCACCAAACCGGGATTTATTTAATCCCGGTGTCATCAGAACGATATGAAATCAGAACGTTTACTTTCATTAGACGTGCTTCGGGGAATCACCATTGTCGGAATGATTTTGGTGAACAACCCCGGGACGTGGGAATCTGTTTATGCGCCCTTGCGGCATGCAGAATGGAACGGACTGACACCGACAGACCTGGTCTTCCCATTCTTTATGTTTATCATGGGTGTTTCTATGAGCTTTGCCTTATCCAGGTTCGACCATCACTTCAGCCGTAGCTTTATCACCAAACTGGTGCGGCGCACAGTGATTTTGTTCTTGTTGGGACTTTTCCTTTCCTGGTTTTCGTTGGTGTGTGCGGGGGTGGAACAGCCTTTCTCACAGATACGTATTCTAGGTGTGTTGCAACGACTGGCGTTAGCTTACTTCTTTGGTTCCTTGTTGATTATGAGTGTCCGGCGTCCGGCAAATCTGGCATGGATCTCCGCGATTATTCTGATAGGCTATATTGTCTTGTTGGCTTTGGGGAACGGCTTTGAACTATCCGAGCAGAATATTATTGCCGTTACAGACCGAACATTGTTCGGAGAAACTCATCTGTATCGGGAGTGGTTGCCGGACGGCGGACGTATCTTTTTCGATCCGGAAGGGCTGTTAAGTACCTTGCCGTGTATTGCGCAAGTGATAATAGGTTATTTCTGCGGAAATATCTTGCGGGAGAAGACAGAAATTCATCACCGGTTGTTACAGATATCCATACTTGGTATTGTTCTTTTATTTGCCGGATGGTTGCTTAGTTACGGTTGCCCGTTGAATAAAAAAGTATGGAGTCCGACTTTTGTCTTGGTAACCTGTGGTTTTGCTTCTTTATTTCTTGTGCTTCTCACCTGGCTTATTGATATTCGTAAAAAACAGAAATGGGCGTATCCTTTCCATGTTTTTGGCACGAATCCGTTGTTCATCTATGTGGTGGCCGGCGTGTTGGCTACTCTACTCGAGGTTATCACAGTTAGTGGAATTAGTCTGCAAGGGAAGGTTTATACCTCCATCCTGCTTATTCTTCCCGACGCTTATTTGGCCTCTCTGATTTACGGTCTTCTGTTTATCGGATTCAATTATTTGATTGTGTGGGGCTTGTACAAAAAACGGATCTTTATAAAGATATAAAAAGACAGGTCTGAAAAAAGGATAGTTTACACCGATTCTTTTCGAAAGTTGGTTTTCGTAATGAATCGGTATAAACTCTATTCATACTACTGAATTTTCACAAATTATTCGGGGGAACCATAAATAGACTGGAAGAACCTACAATTTCACCTCTTTCGTGAATATTTCTCCGAAACGATTCTTAACCACCACTTTGACAGACTTCGTACCTTTCGCAGGCTGTGCCCGGAAAAGATGCCGTGTATGATAGCCGGTTTTCTTTCCTTTCACCATGTTGATATAATCCTGATCTTCATCATCAAAAGCCTGCATGGCACCTTTCAATACTCCGTCTTCGTACCAGTTTATTGTATACGTTCTGTCCCAATCCCAGATGTTGGCTACCACATAGTCTTTCTGGCTTTCAAATTCTCCCGGCTTGTGGAGCCGGAACTGATAATCGGGAGAACAGCCTGTCGCTTTGTAACGCCATTTCACATCGTCACCTTTCACTTCTACCACCAGATAACCGTTCGGCGCTCCGCAACGGTTCACGTGTCCTGCCCACCATGCACCGCAGGCAGCTCCGATATTATGTTCATAAATAGTAGGCGCAGGTTGCTGATTCTCATAGAAATGTGTGTGTCCCGAGAAAATATGAACCTGATACGGTCTTAATAGTTGGAAAAGCGCGTTGGCGTTGCGTGCATTTCCACCGGCCGATACCGTGTTGTTGGCTACCGGAGCGTGTACGTTCAGGAATATGGTGCTTCCTTCGGGCACATAACTTAAATCTTTTCTCAACCAGTCCAGATCTTCCGGTGTGAATCGTTCCGTGTATTTCTTATTACCATCGTAGTCGATGTCTTTCATTGCGATTACATGGATTTTTCCAATGTTGAATGAATAGTTGGCCGGACCGAACGACTGGTAATAATTCTGTTCCCCATATCCGTCTGCCGGATGATCCGTCTGTGTCATGGATTTGTAGAGCAGGTTGAAATCATGGTTTCCCATTAGTTGGAACATTGTGATACCTAAATTAGAGACGGCTTGCCGGTAAGGAGCATATAAGTTCATGGCATCCCACACAAGGTCGCCCAGTCCCATACCAACGATTTCGAAGTTCTTTAGCGAGTCGGCAGTCTGTTTCAGGTCGGGCACTGTTTCTGTGCGGAAGCGGTTCAGTTGTTTCTCGTTCCTCACTTGCGGATCGGAAATGGCGATATATACAAATTCATCCGCCGGCTTCTGCCGTTTGGTCAGAACGAAGTTGCACTGATTCTCGCTTTTCTTCGCATCCAAATATTGATAGAAGCCGTCGGCTACACCCTCTTTGGAAGGAAGCTCATAGTCTGCCGGAGTAGAGATGTAAACCATCGGATAACGTGCCGGATCGGTGTTCAAAACATAGTTTCCTTGCGCGTCGGTTGTTTTAAAATGCGCACCGTCAGTTACTACTACACCGCTGACAGGCTTACCTGTGTTATCTTTCACACTGCCTTTCACAACAGTCTGACCAAAAGCGGCAACAACATTTAGCTGGAGACATAAGATTGCCGCAAACAGCATATTTCTATTACATACTTTTTTCATTGCTTATAACTTTCTTAGAGTGACTTGATTGAATAATGCGATAATCTCTTCCGGTTCGTCTGCCGACTTTACAGCCTCTTCGAAAGACTTGCTGTTATCGTCGAAACACATCACATTGGCACAATCCAGAATGTGTGCCATGTTGGATGTAGCAACTTCCCGGCTCACTTCTTCCTTTTTCAGTGCTGATGTAGTCGTTGAAGTGTTCTTTGATAACCGCTGGGTAGACCGATGTAATTTTCGTCCTGTTGTGTAGGGTGACTTGCAACATATACACTAGGAAGCAAAACGTGTTTCATCCTTTCAACAAGTGGGCAAAGAACTCGGAACTTATTTCATGTTTTTATTTTTTAGGTTTTAAAATTAGATGATAATCTTTTTCTAAATTATAATCGTTGTAATTAGGCTTTAAATAATTAGGCATTGACTCCAACTCTTCAGAAGTGCGATTTTCCTTTAATTTGAATGTTTTTATTATATGAGAAACTGGCGCACCATTTTTAGGTTGTATTTTGATGGAAAAACGTACACAAACATCTCCGGCATATTTATTAAAATTAGCCCAATCTGTATTCCAGTGATCTGTATAAACTCCCTCTTCCCAATAAGTATATTTTTCATTATTATACGATGTCTTTAAAGATCTACATAAAACCTCTTTGTTATAATATAAAACGATTTCTTGATTTGTTACATGTATATCGGCAATGGCCTTTACTTCTGGATTAAATTCTAAGTAAGGTGAATAATCTTTACTTGTATCAAAGACAATGCGATGAACTTCATTGATATAATCACCATATTCTGGATCAACTCCTTGATATTCATAGTATTGTTCGTGAGATTTTATTTCTGGCTTTCCTTTAAAATTCACGACTCCCAGTATTTTATTATATAATGGAACATAACCTGTTGCATTTATAACATTTTCTGTTCCTGGTAACCAAAATGAAATTGGCATTGAAGGAAATGCTCCGCTATTTGTGCTTGTACCTGACAAGGAAATTGTAGTCATCAATTGATAATTTACCGGAGGATTTATTCCTTTATTGCTGCTTCCACCCACAATTCCACTAACAAATCCAACTATAAGTCCTGGCAGACCAGACGTAGATCCCTTTAATGCAGAACTCACTCCATTATATAACGCATTAAAAATCCCATTTTTTAGCCCTAACTTATTATTTGATTGTCCATCTTTAGCATCGGATATTTTGTTCCTCTCTAAAGAATTTAGTCCAATTCCAGCCAAAATTCCAGTCCCTATTGATTTTAATTCATCAGATTGTAATATGTTTCCCATTTTATTTGAATGATCTACTGCTCCTTGACCTAGAATGGCATCAAGCTTTCCTTCCATTTTTCCATCTAAGTATATTTTAGAAACACTATAGTAATTCAAAAACCAATTAAATCGTATTTCATTATAAGGAATAGAAGAAAGATTTTGATCATATGCCAATTCATATTCCATCATATACCATCTGTTAGTAGCTAATGGCATTGAACCATCAATAGGGGCGGGCTGTAGTTGTACGTAGCTTTTCTGATCTTTTGCCACTGCATCTAGGACTGGCTGTCCTAAAAAATTTAAAATAGATGTTTCCTTGGCAGAAATAACAGAAATACCATTTTGTATATACGAAGAAGTTGCTACGAAAGGTGTTGTTATATATAAATATATTCTCATTGTACCTCGATACTTATTATACAATACAAAGAAAGGATTATTTACTATACTAGAAGCCTCTGAACTGAAAGCGTTGTAAAGCATCTCCCACCCATCAAAAGATTTGTAATCATTAAGTATATCTGTTTCATAAAATGAAGACAAACTCCCTGCTCCAATCCAAGGAACCGGTATTCGTGCATATCCTGCAGGAGTTGGCATCCAATCGGCATTTTCCCAATCGAAGTCAGGCGTTACCACTGAACGAGTTATTAATGAAGGGGCCAGATTCCAGTCAGTTTTACTGTCATCAGAACATGAAGTCATCGTCAGGCAATATCCTAACACTAAGAATAATAATCGAAATAATTTTTTCGTGTCCATAATTTTGATATTTTAATGATACATAAATAGTATTATCCTCTATTAGATAATATGAAATTAAAACAATTGCTCTTTTTGTCTTTTAATCATGCTACAAAGTAAGATTTTTTTTATTTCAATAGGATTACATCCTCATTAAAACAATAGTTCGTTAAGTATTCATTTAATCTTTATGTGGTAATAATTACAAACTTTTGTTTTTTATTCTTAGACCAAGCGAGAATGGTGTTCCTGCGGAAATCTTTCGTGACTACTGGAGTAACGTCCAACTGGATAAATATAAGTTTGCATTCGTGACAAAGTGGTGGTATGACGGAAAAGGCAGGCAAATTTATCGGATAGTGCATCCGTAATGCTTCAATTATCATTATATTTGCCACTCTATTATCAAGGAAGGTCTCTTTGCTTTGGGGCAATCGGCTGAATGATGCTTGGATAGGAATAACCTATAGTGTCTTTAATCTAAAACGAAAAATAATAAATGGAAATTCAAAATAGTATATTTAACTACGCTACTTTGCTTAAACAAGTCAAAGCACGGGTGGCACTCGCACAGAAAAAAGCGATTTATTCCGCTAATGAAGAAATGCTTTCTATGTATTGGGACATCGGCAAACTTCTTTGTGAAAGCCAGAAACAGATAGGATGGGGGAACAATGCACTTGAACAGCTTGCCAATGACCTGAAGAATGATTATCCGAAAGTGAAGGGCTTTTCCCCACGAAATTGCAGGTGTATGATTCAGTTTCATAAAGAATATAATCAAGAGCTTACAATTTGGCAACCAGTGGTTGCCAAATTAGAAATGTCAAATTGTGTTCTTCCGATAAAACAGTTAAGCTGGTCACACAACATCACTTTAATACAACGGGTAAAAGACCTGAAAGCCCGCTATTGGTACATGATTCAATGTTTGAAGAGTGGATGGAGTCGTAATTTCTTAATTGAAGCTATCAATCAGGACTACTACCATACTTACGGAGCATTGGCAAACAACTTCGATTCCACTCTCCCGGAAATACAAGCCAAGCAGGTAAAAGAAACCTTAAAAGACCCCTATATTTTTGATATGCTGACTTTCACTGACGAATATAACGAAAGAGATGTAGAGTTAGGGTTGGTTAAGCATATTGAAAAGTTCCTTCTCGAAATGGGAGCAGGCTTCGCCTTCATGGGCAGACAGTATCATATTGAAGTGTCCGGCAATGATTTCTATATTGACATCTTGATGTATAATGTGTTTATGCACAGGTATTTAGTCGTGGAGTTGAAAAAGGGTGACTTCCAACCCGAATATATCGGTAAACTGAATTTCTATTGTTCTGCAGTAGATGATATTCTTTGCCGGGAAGGTGATAATCAGACGATTGGTTTGCTTCTTTGTCAGAACAAAGATCGCATCATGGCTGAATATGCTTTACGTGATGTGCACAAACCAATAGGTATTTCCGATTATGAGTTAGGTAAATCAATCCCTCACGATATAAAATCCGGACTGCCTTCCATCGAAGAACTGGAAAGCAAACTTTATCAGGGATTACAGGACAATGAAAGTGCAGAATAATTTAGGCGGAGTGGTGTATAGGTGGAAAAAATACACCATGCTCGCCCGTCTGTGCTATTTTGGTTATTAGATAGAATATTTGCTCTGATACTCCTTCGGCGACATCCCTTCATGCCGTTTGAAATACCTGCCTAGATACGACTGGTCGGGAAAACCGAGCCGGTCGGCTATTTCCTGAATCGTCAGTTCGGTGGATTGAAGCAGCACTTTTATCTCCAGGATGGAGAAGTCATCAATAAGCTTTTTGGCAGCTTCACCCGTCACGCTTTTGCAGATACCTGTCAGGTATTTGGTGGAGATACAGAGCTTGTTGGCGTAGAAGGTTACTTCCCTTTCAGCGATGCAGTTTTCGTGCACCAGTGCGATGAATTTCTTGAAGATTTCATCCTGCCGACTTCCTCCTTCTATTTCCTGCCGGTCGAAGTAGCGGTAACACTTGTCATAGATATCCAACATAAACGACTGGAGGTGATTTTTAGCAATTTGGTTGCGGAAACGATTTTCGCGGTCGTTGTATATAGCGGTCGTGGCACGTATTAACCCATTGATAGCTCCGGTATTTTCTTCCGGAAGTACGTAACACGGCTTTTCTTTGATAAACCGGAAGAAGATCGGCTCGAAACGCAGGCAGGCTTCACGAAACATTTCTTTGGGGAATCCGAAGAAAGAAGCTGTGAAATCACTGCTGCTGCCGTTGACGCGGATAATCGTTCCCGGCAAGAGCACGATTTGAGTATTTTCGACAATTTCATAGTCTTTCAAGTCGATCGTGACGTGTGCCCATCCGCTACGGCAAAAATAGATGGCACCCCCTTCCAGTTTCCATAGGCGTTGCATAATTGGAGACAGGTTTTCGTCCATTCCGGCTACGAACGGTTCACGAAATATGGCTAGGCTAGAGTTTTTTGATTCCATTGTTATTCTTATTTTGGGTACAAAAATAGCACTTTTTCACTAAATATCGGTTTTGATGTTCCTAAAATGAACAAAACTGAAGATACTAAGTCCAGTTTTCAATGAAGAAAACAGTCTACCTTTGCCGCGTTTAAAAATATTTAATAGGTAACAGAAAATGAGTAGAAAGGTATGTAAAATGAAGCAGGGATTATTGTTGCTCTGCTGTATGATTGCTGCGACAGGCTGTAAACAGGCTTCCCCGGCACAAATGGAAACAGAATACGAAGTGATGACCGTTGTTCCGGCCGACCGGATGATTTCAAGCGCCTACTCGGCAACCATCCGCGGACGCCAAGATATTGATATTTATCCCCAGGTGAGTGGTACGCTGACTAAAGTCTGTGTGACGGAAGGTCAACGCGTGAAGAACGGACAGACGTTGTTCATCATCGATCAGGTGCCGTATGAAGCTGCTTTGCAAACGGCAGTGGCAAACGTTGAATCGGCAAAAGCCTCTCTGGCTACGGCACAACTGACGTATGACAGTAAAGAGGAACTGTATAAAGCGAACGTAGTTTCCTCTTTCGATTTGAGTACCGCGAAAAACTCCCTACTGGCTGCCAAGGCACAGTTGGCGCAGGCAAAAGCGCAGGAAGTGAGTGCCCGCAACAATCTTTCTTATACGGTTGTGAAAAGTCCGGCAGACGGTGTGGTGGGTACATTGCCTTACCGCGTAGGCGCTTTGGTGAGTTCCGCTCTTGCCCAACCGCTGACAACGGTTTCCGACAATTCGGATATGTATGTTTACTTCTCCATGACGGAAAACCAGTTGCTGGGACTCATCCGCCAATACGGTTCCAAAGAAGAGGCGCTGAAAAATATGCCTGCCATCAATCTGCAACTGAACGATAAATCGGCTTATTCCGAACAAGGACAGATCGAGTCGATTAGTGGAGTGATCGATCGTTCGACGGGTACGGTCAGTCTGCGTGCTGTTTTTCCGAATAAGGAAGGATTGTTGCATAGCGGTGGTGCGGGCAACGTGATTGTTCCTGTGCAGAAAACGGGAGCATTGACCATTCCACAGGCTGCCACTTTCGAAATACAGGATAAGAGATATGTATATAAAGTAGTGGACGGTAAAGCTCAATCAAACCCGGTACAGGTGACTCGCGTCAACGGCGGTCGGGAATTTATTGTAGATGAAGGGCTGGTACCGGGAGATGTGATTGTGGCCGAAGGCGTAGGATTGCTTCGTGAAGGTACTCCGGTCAAGGCGAAGGCTGCTCAAACTCCAGTGGCAGGAGTGACAAAGGCTAATCAATCTTCATCAGCAGAGACAATAAATCAATCCTCATTAGCAGAGGCAATCAACCAATCCTCATTAGCGGAGACGACCGCTCAATCTCTGTTGGCAGAGACAGCCACAGCGTCTCCGGCCACAACTACTGAAAATTAAACCAAGGAGGAATCATTCATGAATTTAAGAACCTTTATAGAACGCCCCGTATTATCGGCAGTCATTTCTATTACGATTGTTGTAGTGGGTATCATCGGGCTGTTCAGTCTGCCTGTTGAGCAGTACCCCGATATTGCTCCGCCTACCATTATGGTGAGTACCACCTATTATGGTGCCAGTGCGGAAACGTTGCAGAAGAGTGTAATCGCGCCTTTGGAAGAGGCGATCAATGGGGTGGAGGACATGACCTACATGACATCTTCCGCCACCAATGCCGGTTCGGTGAGCATCACCGTCTATTTTAAGCAGGGCACCGATCCTGATATGGCGGCTGTCAACGTGCAAAACCGTGTGTCGCGTGCTACGGGACAGCTTCCGGCGGAAGTAACCCAAGTCGGTGTGACCACTTCCAAGCGGCAGACGAGTATCTTGCAGATGTTCTCCTTGTCCAGTCCGGACGAGAGTTATGACGAGAACTTCCTGTCCAACTATATCAGCATCAACCTGAAACCACAGATTCTCCGCATCTCCGGTGTGGGCGATATGATGATTATGGGTGGTGAATATAGTATGCGTGTATGGATGAAGCCGGATGTGATGGCACAGTACAAACTGATTCCGTCCGACATCACCGGCGTGCTTGCCGAGCAGAATATCGAATCGGCAACCGGTTCGTTTGGCGAGAACTCGAATGAAACGTACCAATATACGATGAAGTACAAGGGACGTCTGATTACTCCCGAAGAATTTGGCGACATCGTCATCCGTTCTAGCGATACTGGCGAGGTGTTGAAACTGAAAGATATTGCCGACGTACAACTGGGACAGGACAGCTACGCTTACCACGGTGGTATGGACGGCCATCCGGGTGTGTCTTGTATGGTGTTCCAGACGGCAGGTTCCAATGCGACGGAAGTAAACCAGAACATCGACAAATTTCTCGATGAGGCACGCAAGGATCTTCCGAAAGGAGTGGAGCTGACACAGATGATGAGCTCCAACGACTTCCTGTTCGCTTCCATTCATGAGGTGGTGAAGACGTTGATCGAGGCAATTATCCTCGTGATCCTTGTGGTGTACGTTTTCTTGCAGGACTTCCGTTCCACATTGATTCCTTTGGTCGGAATCGTTGTGTCTCTGGTAGGTACGTTCGCTTTCATGGCGATAGCTGGATTCAGTATCAACCTGCTGACACTGTTTGCGCTCGTGCTGGTGATCGGTACGGTGGTGGATGATGCCATTATTGTCGTCGAGGCGGTGCAGGCGCGGTTCGATGTGGGGTACAGGTCGTCCTATATGGCAAGTATCGACGCGATGAAAGGTATCAGTAATGCTGTTATCACTTCTTCACTGGTGTTTATGGCGGTATTTATTCCGGTGTCCTTTATGGGCGGCACTTCCGGTACGTTTTATACACAGTTCGGGTTGACGATGGCGGTGGCAGTAGGTATTTCGGCTATCAATGCGTTGACCTTGAGTCCGGCTTTGTGCGCATTGCTGCTCAAGCCTTACATCAATGAAGACGGAACGCAGAAGAACAACTTTGCGGCACGTTTCCGTAAGTCTTTCAATTCGGCTTTCGATGTGATGGTGGATAAATATAAGACGATTGTATTGCTCTTTATCAAGCGCAGATGGCTCACATGGTCGCTGCTGGCTTGTTCCGTAGTGTTGCTTGTGTTCCTGATGAATACGACAAA
Organism: Bacteroides xylanisolvens; assembly: GCF_018289135.1. NCBI lineage: Bacteria > Pseudomonadati > Bacteroidota > Bacteroidia > Bacteroidales > Bacteroidaceae > Bacteroides > Bacteroides xylanisolvens. Next base: position 3,107,274 of record NZ_CP072216.1, on the reverse strand, counting down.
GACCAGTCTGGTGCCCGACGAGGATCAGGGGGTGATTTTCGTCAATGTAAGTACGGCGGCAGGCAGTTCGCTCACAACGACGGATGAGGTGATGGAACGCATCGAAAAACGCCTGATGGCGATTCCCCAACTGAAGCACGTGCAGAAAGTGGCCGGTTACGGTTTGCTGGCCGGACAAGGAAGTTCGTTCGGAATGTTGATTCTTAAGTTGAAGCCGTGGGACGAACGACCGGATGACGCGGATAATGTGCAGTCGGTGATCGGACAGGTGTATGCCCTTACGGCCGATATTAAAGATGCCAGTGTGTTCGCCATCTCACCGGGTATGATTCCGGGCTACGGTATGGGTAATGCGCTCGAGCTCCACATGCAGGACAAGATGGGCGGTGATATCAATGAGTTCTTTACCACTACCCAGCAATATTTGGGCGCGTTGAACCAACGGCCTGAAATAGCAATGGCTTATTCGACGTTCGACGTGCGCTATCCGCAATGGACGGTAGAGGTGGATGCGGCTAAATGCAAGCGTGCAGGTATCACGCCCGACGCTGTGTTGAGTACGCTGTCCGGCTACTACGGTGGTCAGTATGTGTCCAACTTCAACCGTTTCTCTAAAGTGTACCGCGTTATGATTCAGGCCGATCCGATGTTCCGTCTGGACGAGACTTCGCTCGACAACGCTTTTGTGCGTATGTCCAATGGTGAGATGGCTCCGTTGAGCCAGTTCGTTACACTGACCCGCAGCTATGGTGCCGAGTCGTTGAGCCGTTTCAATATGTATAACTCCATTGCGGTGAACGCGATGCCGGCTGATGGATACAGTACGGGAGATGCGATCAAGGCTGTGCAGGAAACGGCGGAACAGTCTCTTCCGAAAGGTTACGGCTATGACTACGGAGGTATCACCCGTGAGGAAAACCAGCAAAGCGGCACGACGATGATTATTTTCGGTATCTGCTTTCTGATGATTTACCTCATTCTAAGCGCGCTCTACGAGAGCTTCATTATTCCGTTCGCCGTTCTTTTGAGTGTGCCTTGCGGATTGATGGGTAGCTTCCTTTTCGCCCGGATGTTCGGACTGGAGAATAATATTTACCTGCAAACGGGTCTGATTATGTTGATCGGCTTGCTGGCAAAAACGGCTATCTTGCTGACGGAATATGCTGCCGAACGCCGTAAGGCCGGTATGGGACTGATTGCTTCTGCTGTCAGTGCAGCCAAAGCCCGTCTGCGCCCGATTCTGATGACGGCTTTGACGATGATTTTCGGTCTGTTCCCGCTGATGATGTCTAGTGGAGTAGGAGCTAACGGTAACCGTTCATTGGGTACGGGAGTAGTTGGCGGTATGACTATCGGTACGCTGGCACTGCTTTTCATCGTGCCGACTTTGTTCATTGCTTTCCAATGGTTGCAGGAACGTCTCCGTCCCGTACAGAGTGCCCCTACGCATGATTGGCAGATTGAAGAGGAAATCAAAGTGAGCGAGGAAGAAAAGTCCAGGGCTGGAAAAGAGTAATTCTGATTTTTAGACAGAAGAACATAAGTACAAAAGATAAAGTCGGTGTAGTCATATAATTAATGTAATCATATAATCGATGTAATTAATATAAGTATATCACCATCATTAGTTTATATCATAAATTCAGGTACAGATTAGAAAGTTGCTTAATAACAGCCATCATTCGAGGAACCATGTAATCCGCGTAATCCGTGCCTGATAATATAAGATGAGTATGCAAAAATACTTAGTTGATATAATGAATACAATCATTGTAATAGAACGTTGACAATGACTTCAATATTTGTTCTTTTGTTCTTCTGTCTGAAAGATAAAATAAGCATTTAATTAGGATACAGTGAATCTGTCCTCCTCATTAGTTTATATCATAAATTTATAGTTGAATGAGAAAAATAATAATTCTGTCCGCAGCAACACTCGTTTTGAGCAGTTGCGGTATCTATAATAAATACAAACCGGTATCGGAAGTCCCCGAAGGACTTTACGGTAGCGAATCAGTTGCCGCCGCCGATACGGCAAACTTCGGCAACCTCTCGTGGCAGGAGGTCTTTACCGATCCGTCTTTGCAAAACCTGATTGATTCGGCACTCGTGCGCAACACGGATATGCAGACTGCCCACTTGCGTGTGAAAGAAGCGGAAGCTACCTTGCTGACGTCCAAACTGTCTTATCTGCCTTCTTTATTCCTTGCGCCGGAAGGAGCTGCCAGCAGCTTCGACCGTGGAAAGGCGACGCAGACTTACTCTCTGCCCGTGACCGCTTCGTGGGAACTGGATATTTTCGGAAAAGTGACCACCGCAAAACGTCGTGCGAAAGCTGCTTACGAGCAGAGCAAGGAATATGAACAAGCCGTAAAGACACAATTGGTGGCATCCGTTGCCAACACCTATTACACTTTGTTGATGCTCGATTCGCAATATGAGATAGCCGTTGCCACCGAAGCTGCGTGGAAGGAAAGCGTGAACGCCACCCGTGCCATGAAAAAAGCCGGTATGGTGAACGAGGCGGGACTGGCGCAGACGGAGGCTACTTATTATAATATATGTACCACCGTGCTCGACCTGAAAGAACAAATCAATCAGGCGGAAAATTCACTGGCGTTGTTGCTGGCTGAAACTCCCCATGAGATACAGCGTGGCAAACTGGGAAACCAGCAGTTGCCGGAAAACTTCTCCGTAGGTGTTCCCTTGCAGATGCTTTCCAACCGTCCCGATGTGCGTAGCGCAGAATTCTCGTTGGCGCAGGCTTTCTACACCACAAATGCCGCCCGTGCCGCTTTCTATCCTTCCATCACGTTGAGTGGCAGCGCAGGCTGGACCAACAGTGCGGGTAGCATGATTGTCAATCCGGGTAAGTTTCTGGCTTCCGCCGTAGCTTCTCTGACGCAGCCTCTATTTAATAAAGGCGCCAACATCGCCCAACTGAAAATAGCGAAAGCCCAACAGGAGGAAGCCCGCCTTAGCTTTGAGCAAACCTTGCTGAATGCAGGTGTGGAAGTGAACGAGGCACTGGTACAGTATCAGACTGCTCGCGAGAAAGCCGACTACTATGACAAGCAGGTAGCCTCTTTGCAAACAGCCGCCAAGAGCACAAGCCTGTTGATGAAGCATGGCAACACCACTTATCTGGAAGTGCTGACGGCACAACAGACGTTGCTCAACGCGCAACTGTCACAAGTGGCGAACCGCTTTACCGAAATTCAGGGTGTGATTACGTTGTATCAGGCTTTGGGTGGCGGCCGTATGTAGGGAGGTATGTTTAAAATGGATGGCATCCGTTACATTGACTAACATCTGGTACCTGATCATTTGAATGTTTGTGTATGAAGAGAAAGAGGTGGGCTACCCTGTGAAGGGGAACTCACCTCTTTTGTTTTAGCTGTCTATGTCATATAGGTTAAGAAGGGTTTCTTTAATTCTGTCTTTTTTTCTCTCTATATCAGAACACTCTTTTTTGTTTACCATCAGGTAAGAACTGATTTCTATAAATTCGTAATGTTCAAAACGTTTTTTACCAAATAATTGGGTAGCCATGTTTTTGTATAATCTGAACCTTTGATTGTTGGCTCTTCCTTCTATTTTGTTAGATTCTAAATCTAAACTTTGAGCACCATTTATCACAAATGAAGCTAGTGGGAATTCTTGTAAAATGAGAGGGACAATGCTGGCACAAGTCATAAATATACGTAGAGTTTCTGTATAGTTGTGCATTTTGAGAATTCGGTTATATTTATTATCGAGCTTTTTGTCTCTGGCAGCATAAAACTTGATGGCAAAAATATCATTGGTAACTTCAACCCTGACAATGTATTTTAGTCTTTGACAGATATCTTTTCTGTTTGAGTAGAATTTATAAATATATGCAAAATCAAAAGCGTCACCAACATTTGGTGACGCTTTTTGAATAAATATCATCTTATAAGGCCTTATATTATCCAGCATTACGGTACAAGTCTTATACTTGTATTTACAGGAATATTTGTTTCGTTTACACGATTCCCGTTTCCGACAATTTTTTTGAGAGACACAGTTTTATATTCGCTTATTGATTTCCATCCAAGTCTCTCACCTTTGCTCTTTTTGGTGTTGTTAGCAGCCAATGAAGCTTCTTTCTGTTTTTTTAAACTGTTTCCCATAATTAATGTCTCCTTTAGAGCTATGCCCCAAATATCTGTTTTGGAACGTAATAATGTTATTACTCCGCAAAAATAACAAATATATTTGCAAGAGAGGGTGGCTGATTGTGGATTGATGAGTGCTTTTAACTTCTTTTGTCTAATTACTCTATAACTCTTCGATCATGCTTAAAGGTAAATCAGTACATTCGGCAATAGATTGGTTGTCTATCCCTTTGGCTTTCATGTTCCGGGCTATTTGTAGTTGGGCTTTTTGGGCGCCTTCTTTCATCCCTTTTTGTTCAGCTGCATCCATTGTCACCAAATAATCGCGGTACACCTTGACGCTATTGTCGTATCGCTCCCTGTCTTCCGGAGACATAGAAGCTACATCGGCGATATCTTCCAATTTCTCGAAGACAGCTTTTCGTGCCTTGAACGGCAAGATAGGTCGAACTAAAATCTTATTTCCACTCATCCGGGCGTTCTATTACATATCCGTTTGGTAGCTGCACTTTTTGGGGCAATATATGTTTCTTGAATATATTAAAAGCGCCATCAAGTTTACGTGTGCCATCACTTAGGTTCGATAAATTAGATGAATATCTGTTAGGAGGAAAATATACATAGACCTTTTGTAACGGGTTAAATTCTCTTATCAGCTCTACAGGTGGTATTAAATCGCTGTCTGCTGATACAATGATAGCAATGTCACAGCGCTTTTTATAGGCGTCCGACAGAATCTTTGTAGCTATTCGTACATCTGTCTCTTTTTCTTCAAAAGAATGAATGATACCACCACAATAACGGCATTTAATCTCTTTTTTGAGGTATTTACCCAATATCAAGTTAAATTTAGGGTTACATTTGTTTGCTTGAAATAGTTTATCTTGCCTATCGGGTTTGCCTGCATCTGTTGGACGAGCTGAAAAATAATTGACTTCTACCAATTCTTGATAGGACTTTAGAAAACTATTAAAGAAGCTGACTAAATCCAGCCAATAACACATTTTCCATTTTTTAGACTTCAGCCCGTAATAGAAATTAAAACCGTCTACATAGACTATTACTTTCTTTTTGTCTTCCATAGCGTTATATATAAAAAAAACCCATCTTTAATTGATGGGTCAGCCTTAGTATTTCTCAACTAAGGGGGGTAATTTGTACCACAAAGGTACAAATCTTTTTTAGAATAACAAATTGATAGGTTCTTTTTCTTCCTTTTTTATGATTTACTTTATTCTTTGGTTTCTCGAGTTACAAATACTGGCTCTACAAGTCGAGGCCTTTTCCTTGTATGATAAGAAGCGATAGTTCTTGGTTTTCTATCTTTCTTTGCCTGAATTTATGATATAAACGAATGATGATGGCATGTTTCGTTTTTATATTCAGACTTTTTCCCGGTTTATCTTCCCCTGATTAGCTTTTTCAGTGTCCCGTTGTATGTGTTTTCAAATTCCGTCGGATGATTGAGCGCCCAAAGAATGTAATCACCCGGTTCGTTCTTTTTGAGTAGGGTAGGGCGGTATTGGGAACTAAGGATTTTCCATAAAATCCCGCCGGGACCTCCCAGTTCTTTACGTCGGGCAAGGGCGGCAATCGCTTTCACTGTCTGTTCGTTCCGGATACCGATTGTTTGCATATTTAGTAGAAGTATAGCTTCCGATCCCCCTCCCGTTTGCATCCCTTCCGAAATCGTTTTCGGAGCTGTTTCTAAGACTGTTCCCGGAGCTGTTCCCGGAGCTGTTTCAGAAATTGTTTCAGAAACCGTCTCCGCAGTAGATTCCGTTTTTTCTCTTCCAATCGATTTATCCAAAGACAAACCCTCTACAACGACAGGCGAAGCCTGAAAAACGCTGTTTGACGGAACGGGCGGCATTATCCTCTCATTCTTTTTTTCGCATTTTCCTTGTCTCTCTGTCTCTTTGTCTTTTTTGATTTCAGATTTGCTCTCATTTTCCATATCCATTTCCTGTTTACCTTTGATATCTGTATCCGTTTCCTCTTTTGTTTGTGGCATTGTTGTAGCAAAATCATGGGATTCTGTTACATCTTTAAAATCTTCCTCGATAAGCCAGAAATGTTCCAGAGGTAATTTGTATTTTCTCCGGCTGTCGGTGATGATTTTATGATATTGTTCCTGAATGGCCTGTGAGGTCAATACACCGTACTCCTTATATATAAGATTGTCGAACAGCCCCACCGCCAGGCAATCATCAATGATGGCCTGCATTTCCTCCTCCTCGCAACACGCTTCCTGGGCGATGTCGAAGAGCGTGTCTTTGTTCCACGAAATATAATAACCTTTCTCTTTATAAATGAGGCAAAGCAGTGAAGTGAGCGCAGCAATCCCTGCCGCATGGTGGCGACAGGAGATGCGGCGTACTTTTCTGTCCTGCAGAAAATTGACATCGAGGGGAAAATAATCTAATCCGGGTTTGGAAATGCGGGCCATGATGATAAATTACTGATTGTAAATAATTGATAATAAATAACTGATAATTATTGAATAAACTCCGCTTTTACATCGAAGCAGGGGCAGGATTTTATATACTCGTTCGGTGAGATAATACCGTCTCCATTAAGGTCGGGACTGGTGTCTCGATGTCCTATCACCTGTTGCAGAGAAGGGAAGACAAGGCGCAAATCTTCTACCAGCCGGACAAGTGCTTCACGCTGCGCTTCCGTTCGTGTGTCGGCAGGCCGACCGTTCCTGTCCAGTCCGCCAATGTAGCAGATACCGATAGACCGATGATTCCATCCCGTGCAATGTGCTCCGTCGAGGGCAACATCCCTTCCCGGTTCAACCGTGCCGTCGAGACGGACGACGAAGTGATAACCGATAGAACGGAAGCCGCGTTGACGATGCCAGCGGTCGATGTCGGCAGCGGTAAAATCCTGTCCCGCACGAGTGGCGGAACAATGGATGATGATGGTGTCTCTCATTGTGAAATCCTCCTTTCTTGTTTGCGTATAGTAGGGGAGGTGAATCCGAAGGCGGCAGCCTCCTCTGCAGACAGTTGACGGTAATATTGCTTTGTCACCGAGTGGTGCACCGGAGTGAAGGGAGCGTGAATCGGTGGTACAGCCGTATCCGTTATTGCCAATGAGTTTAAAAAGACAGGCAGTTGTGATAAAGCCGATGAATTGGCAAAGGGAACTTTCATGAAATCGTTTCCCCGATGTTGCCTTGCACGTAGGTTATGTAGCCATACACGATCCGGATGTTTCAGTTGCAGGATGAGCCAGTGTTGGTGTGACGGTTTCAGGCGTTCCTCTCTGCCCATTTCTTTCATAGACGGGTAGGCACGTAAAATGATTCCTTTCGCATCCGTTACGGCGCAGGGAGCTTTACGGGAACCTGTTCCGGTGGGGCGTAATCCTGTGCGGATGGCGTGCATCGTGTTGGTGTATGCATCGCACCATTCAAGGTTTGACACGTGGTTGTTCATTGTGTTTCCGTCAAGGTGGTTTATTTGCGGCAGATGTTTCGGGTTCGGAATAAATGCTTTGGCAATTAAGCGGTGGACGTTGTAATCGGTACAAATTCCTTTATTCAGGAGTGATACCGTTTCATAACCGGTTCCGATGATTTTAGTGCAAAGAATTAACTTCGATTTGCCCTTGAAACTCAATACCCGCCCATGATCTGAAATCATATAGTCGGGGTTTTCTTCAATAAATCTCCAATTTTCCATACTTGATACTGATAAATGTTAATAAAATTATACTCTGTTAAAAAATAGTCGCTTCTCTGAATTTGGCAAGGAGAAACGGCGTTTCCTGCATCTGTTAAACGGCGCTTCCTAGTGTGGAAAAGCGGCGTTTCTTGTATGTGTTAAACGGCGTTTCTTGCTGTCTTCATCTTGCTCTGTAGGAGGTTCGAGCCGTTCGGCACAGTGAATGAGAAATTCTAATTCTTCTCGGCAACCTTGAATCGCTTCTTGCAGGGAGTCTACATTATACTGTCTGCAAAGAGCTTCCCACTCTTTTCGTTCTTGCAGGTTCATCCTTTTTTCCTGTAGATTCATTCCACTTCGATATCCAGAAAATTTTCAGCATGAAAGGTGCGCCAGCCTTTGGCATCGATGTCGTAATAGACGACAAATGTGTTCTCCGGTTTCGGTGTGTACGGGCGGCGGAAACTATGTTCGTAGCCGATGAGTGTGCCGGTGGCACGACGGATGGTTCCATCCTGCTTGGTATATCGGAAACAGACGTTTCCGTGATGCATTTGTCGGATAAGCTTTCCTATCCGGTGAGCCGTGACGAGTGCATCGTGTCGGCTCATGCCATTACTTTGCCGGATGACAGCGGCCTGCTTCATAAGCCGTATCCGTTGAAGTGAATGATTCTTTTTGATTTCAGTCATTTTTTTATTCGGTTTATTTTTGATTACGGTGGCAAAGGTAGAAGATGAGTTGCGTAAAGGTTGTCCAAGCTTGACGCATAAAAAAAGAATGGATACGAATGTGTCATGCTTGAATGAGTCGATGCATTAAAAGATTCGACCTGTTTTTTTTGATTATGTCAGTTGGGTAGAAAATGGGTACCTCCAAATCTATCCATATTTAAATTTATTCATGGAATAAGAACGAATGTGTCATGCTTGAACACAAATGTTAAAAGAAATATCGGACTTTTGTGGAATAATATAAAAATAAATTATGAAAAAGGAAAGCAAGAAATTTAAAGTAAAAAGTAGAGATAAACAGAGTAAAACAACCGGTGTCCGTCATAGTGACGACGATGTGAAGAAAGCGGTGGTGGATCGTATTTTTAAGATAGAACAGTTGAATAATATTCCGGAAAGATATGTGGCGAACCATTCGAATTGTTCGCGCTCTTCAATAGGACGTATGTGTAAATGTAAATTTGACGGTCAGAGTCCTATCCCCGATTGGACAACTATTCATAATTATTCTGCTTGTATCATTGGAAAGTCTGAATTTATTCCCGGATTTCCCGAAGTGTTGTGTCATGTTTTAAATCTAATTGTTGACGATTCAGCAGATATAGACTGCACGGTGGATAATGACTGCCATATAGATATTGAAATTCGATTTCATACCTCCAAAAAACTGGTTAAGGATCCTATGGAAAAGGAAGGAGATAGGGAGAAAGAGGAACAATAAAAAGTAGAATTAAAGACGAAAATAGAAGGAATGGACTAATGATTACCAAGTTCTTGATGAACTTGGTACATTACTAATCACGAACTTTCCATCAAGGTCAGTGGTAGTTCCGATAGATGTACCTTTAATTACAACAGATGCCCCTATGACAGGTTGATTGTCTTCCTCGGAGAAGACAATGCCTGTTACCTTTTTAGAGGTTTGGGCAATTGTCAGGCTAATGCTTGCTAATAAGCAAGTTAATAACAGCGTTAGTTTTCTTTTCATATAGTTTTTATATAGTAGAATAGTCTGTTTTGTTATTTAATTATTTGCAAAAGTAAGCACATTTTTAGAAAAACAAAGAAAAATATGAAAAAAAATGCGAAATTGAACTGTATAGACAAAATACTATTGATGAAAAAGAAATGCAGATGAAACGAGTGTGTAAAAGTGAATTTCTATGCCTTTGTGATGGTTGATAATTCAAAAGAAGTTCCTTTTTGATATTTAAATGTGATAAAATAGCCTGATAAGATGTTTAATAACACATGAAAAATCATTAATTAGCATCTATCGGTAGAAAAAGGATAGTTTTCGGGAAGATTATGAATTTCGTGACCGTTATCTTTTATATTGTCACTTGGAGTTCAGGATAAAAGCTATTTGGGAACTGGAAAGGTCATTATATAAAAGATATTTTCTACCTCTTCAGTAAACCGGTAAAAGACGAAAAAAGTAGATTAAAGGCAAAAAAGGAAGATTATTTTTATCTTATAGTTCCGCATTTGTTTGCTTGTATTCTCTTTAGGTATCTTCTTTTTTATGTTTATTAAAGACTTTATATTTAGATATTTGCGGAGGAATGGGCTATGAAACGTATAAGTTCATCAAGAACTTTGCGAATCACCTATGTCGGCATGAAGCCGCAGGATGTTCCTATTAAGCCGGGGACAATCAAGGTGATGATGAAATCCGACTCCGAAGTATTGCAGGAAGTGGTGGTGACCGGTATGCAAAAGATGGACAAACGCCTGTTTACGGGAGCCACCAAACAATTGGATGCCGATAATGTGAAACTGGACGGTCTGCCCGACATCAGTCGCGGCTTGGAAGGTCGTGCGGCAGGAGTTTCCGTTCAGAACGTTTCGGGTACTTTCGGTACCGCTCCTAAGATTCGTGTGCGCGGTGCTACTTCCATTTACGGAAGTTCCAAGCCCCTTTGGGTAGTAGACGGAGTGATTCTTGAAGATGCCATCGACGTAGGTCCCGACGATCTTTCCTCCGGTGATGCGGAGACATTAATCAGTTCCGCCATAGCCGGGTTGAATTCCGACGACATCGAGAGCTTTCAGATATTGAAAGACGGATCGGCGACTTCCATTTACGGTGCACGTGCGATGGCAGGCGTGATTGTGGTCACCACCAAAAAAGGCCGTGCCGGAGTCAGCAAAATCAGTTATACCGGTGAGTTTACCACCCGTGCCATACCCAGTTACAAAGAATTCAATATCATGAATTCGCAGGAACAGATGGGTATCTATAAAGAGATGGAGCAGAAAGGCTGGCTGAACAGTGCCGACCTTTTCCGTGCCAAAGACACGGGAGTGTACGGTCGTATGTATCGTCTCATCGACGAGTATAATAACAGCAACGGCCAGCGCGGACTTCTCAACACCCCCGAATCCCGCAATGCTTATCTCCGTGAAGCGGAAATGCGTAACACCGACTGGTTCGACGTGCTTTTCACCAATGCCATTTCGCAGAATCATTCCGTCAGCGTCACCGCCGGAACGGAAAAATCATCCTTCTATGCCTCGTTGAGCGCTATGCTCGATCCGGGCTGGTACAAGCAGAGCAAAGTGAAGCGTTACACAGCCAACGTAAACACCACCTATAATCTTTATAAAAACCTGTCGATCAACCTGATTTCTAACGCTTCCTACCGTCAACAAAACGCACCGGGAACGATGAGCTCTAGCCTCGACATCGCTTCCGGAAAGATGTCACGCGGATTCGATATCAACCCTTATTCTTACGCGCTCAATACGAGCCGTACGCTCGACCCGTCTGCGGATTATATCAGCAACTACGCTCCATTCAACATTCTTCACGAACTGGATAATAACTACATCGAAATCAACATGGTAGATGTGAAATTTCAAGGCGAGCTGAAATGGAAAGTGATTCAAGGACTTGAATTGAGTGCCCTCGGAGCTGTGAGATACCAGACCTCGTCGCAGGAACACAACGTGCTCGACGATGCCAACCAAGCCGTTGCCTACCGTACCGGTATGGACGACGCCACCATCCGCGAACAAAACGGATTGCTTTATAAAGACCCCGACAATCCATACGCCCTGCCTATCACCCTGCTGCCCGAGGGGGGAATCTACCAGCGTCAGGACCGCCGTATGTTGGGGCTCGATTTCCGCGGAACCCTCTCATGGAATCACCTTTTTGCCGAAAAACACATCACTAACTTCTTTGCCGGTATGGAAGTGAACAGCCTTAAAAAGGCATATTCTTCCTTTCAGGGCTGGGGAATGCAATATTCGATGGGGGAAATTCCTTCCTACGTCTATCAGTTTTTCAAGAACGGAATAGAGTCCGGTTCGCGTTATTACAGTCTGGGGCACTCCGAAACCCGTAGCATTGCGAGCTTTCTCAACGCCACCTATTCTTATGACGGCCGTTACACGCTCAACGGAACGTTTCGTTACGAAGGAACCAACCGCATGGGCCGCAGCCGTTCGTCACGCTGGCTGCCCACGTGGAACTTGTCCGGTGCGTGGAACGTGCACGAGGAAGCTTTTTTTAAAGCGCTCCAACCCACTCTTTCCAACCTGACTCTGAAAGCTTCTTACTCTCTTACTGCCGATCGCGGTCCGGCGGAAGTAACCAATTCGCAAGCCATCATCCGCAGTTTCTCTCCCTATCGTCCTTTTACCGATATTCAGGAAACGGGACTTTACATCGAGGACATCGAGAACAGCGAACTCACCTACGAGAAAAAGCATGAACTGAACATCGGCATCGACCTCAGTTTGCTCGAAAACCGGATCAATTTCTCTGCCGACTGGTATCAGCGCAACAACTATGACCTGATCGGTGTAGTTCCCACGCAGGGAGTGGGCGGTTTCATCAACAAATATGCCAACGTAGCCACGATGAAATCCCACGGTGTGGAGTTCACCCTTTCCACCCGCAACATTCGCACGAAAGATTTTTCGTGGAATACGGACTTTATCTTCTCCTACGCCAAAAATGAAGTGACCCAACTGAAAGGACTCACCAGCATGATGGAACTGGTATCCGGCAACGGTTTCGCCCGTGAAGGCTATCCCGTGCGCGGACTGTTTTCCATCCCTTTTGCAGGGCTCGACGCGGACGGTATTCCACAGTATCTGATTGACGGAAAACTGACCACTACCGGTGTCAACTTTCAGGAACGGGAGAAACTTGATTATCTGAAATATGAAGGTCCTACCGACCCTACTGTCACAGGAAGTTTCGGTAACGTATTCACTTACAAAGGCTTCAAACTGAATGTCTTTATGACCTATTCTTTCGGCAACGTAGTTCGACTGGACCCTGTGTTCAACTATAAATACTCCGACCTCACCGCCATGCCGCGTGAGTTTAAGAATCGTTGGACGGTCTCCGGCGATGAGGCGAAAACCAATATACCAGTGATAATAAGCGACCCGCAATATCAGGCGAATACCTCGCTCTATCTTGCTTACAATGCTTACAACTACTCCACGGAGCGTATTGCCAAAGGCGATTTTATCCGTATGAAGGAAATATCACTGATGTATGAGTTCCCGAAAAGCTGGATTGCCCCTGCCAAAATTTCCAACTTGTCGCTTAAGTTGCAGGCCACTAACCTCTTCCTGATTTATGCCGGCAAGAAACTGAACGGGCAGGATCCGGAATTTGTGAATACCGGCGGTGTAGCATCGCCCGTACCCCGCCAGTTCACCCTCACCCTGCGCCTGGGACTGTAAGTAAAGAATAGAGAATCAACCTAAAAAACATACGAGAGATGAAGAAAAAGATAAACCATATACTCCCTGCACTGGTACTGACCGCAAGTTTAGGTCTGACCACCGTCTCCTGCAACGGCTTTCTGGACGAAATGCCGGACAACCGTACGGAGTTGAACACCGACCAGAAAATAGCCAAACTGCTTGTATCGGCGTATGCCGACGTGTCGCCCAACGAACTGTTCGAGCTTTACAGCGATAACTCTGATGATAGTGGCCCTACCTACGGTTACTACAAGCTTTCCGAACAAGAGTGCTACCACTGGCAAGACACCAAGGAAGAATATCAGGACACGCCCAATTCTCTTTGGGGAGGTTACTACAGCGCAATAGCCGCCGCCAATATGGCGCTCGATGCCATCGAAGAAAAAGGAAATCCGGCGTCACTCGACCCACAGAGAGGTGAAGCGCTCGTGTGCCGTGCCTACTGTCATTTCATGTTGGCGAATATCTTCTGCAACGCCTACGACACTCATGCCTCCCAATCTTTAGGAGTGCCTTATATGGAAGAGGTAGAAACCACCGTATCTCCCCGTTACGAACGAGGTACGTTGGAAGAAGTGTACCGAAAAGTGGAGCGTGACCTCCTCGAAGGGATCGACTTGATTTCGGACGACAGCTACTCTGTACCCAAATATCACTTTACCCGTAAAGCCGCTTATGCCTTTGCCGCCCGTTTCTACCTTTATTATATGAAGCCCGATTTTTCCAATTGCGACCGTGTGATTGATTTTGCCACCCGTGTATTGGGGACTAATCCTGCCGATCTGCTGCGCAACTGGGAAGCGTTGGGTAATCTTTCCGTGAACGGAAACGTGCAGGCAGATGCCTATATCGCCTCTTCCAATGAAGCCAACCTGTTGATAAGCAGCACCGTTTCCAACTGGGGAGCAATCGGGAGTGACTATCTGATAGGTCCGCGTTACTTCCACAACCAGACGCTCGCTACCAGCGAAACCTGTCTGTCTTCAGGATTGTGGGGCAGTTCGGATTATTTCTATCTGAAACCTTTCTCCACCAACGGGTTTGTTGCCAGTATCCTGCGCAAGAGCGGGCTTTATGAGGGCACATACCTTTATTATATGCCGGTTTTGTTTTCTACGGACGAAACCTTGCTTTGTCGTGCCGAAGCATACGCGCTGAAGAAAATGTATGCCCAGTCGGCAGCCGACATCACGAGTTGGCAACGTGCCTATACCCGCAACAAATCGGTGCTGACACCCGAACAGATCAACACCTATTATGATAGGATGAGTTTTTATACTCCCTTCACGCAACAAACACCGAAAAAGAAACTGGCCCCCGACTTTACGATTGAAGAGGGAATGCAGGAAAACTTCATCCATTGTATTCTGCATATCCGTCGTATCACCACCCTGCACGAAGGGATGCGCTGGCCCGACATCAAGCGATATGGCATCCTGATTTATCGCCGTGACATGGCCAACCAGCGTGTCACCGACGAAATGCCTCCGAACGACTTGCGTTATGCAATCCAAATTCCGAGGAGTGTGATCGTGGCGGGTATACAACCCAACCCGAGAAGAAATTAACAAAGAAAAAAGTGGAAGTTATGAAAAAACAGCTCATTTATTTTTTGCTTGCCCTTACCGCAGTCTGCCTGGGAGCTTGCAACAATGACGACGAAATAGATACTGCGCACAGCATTTTCTCCACCGAGCCGGTGGAGAGGAACGCTTTCGACGATTGGTTGCTCGACAACTACACATATCCCTACAACATCGATTTCATGTATCGCATGAAGGACATCGAAAGCGACCATAAATACAATCTTGTACCTGCCGATTATGATAAAGCGGTGGCACTGTCCAAAATCATCAAGCACGTCTGGATGGACGCTTATGTAGAACTGGCTGGAATCGATTTTCTCCGCGTATATGTGCCTAAAACCTTTCATCTCATCGGATCGCCTGCTTACGAAAGTAGCGGGAATATGGTACTCGGTACGGCAGAAGGCGGAAAGAAAATCACGCTTTACAACGTGAACGACCTCAACGTGAAGAAAATCAATATCGAAAAACTGAACAACTATTACTTTGAAACGATGCACCATGAGTTCGCTCATATCCTTCACCAGAAACGGAACTTCGACCCTTCTTTCAACCGGATCTCGGAGGGGAAATATGTGGGAGCCGACTGGTACTACTACATGACTGCAGAGGGAGCCATGCCCCGTACAAACGATATAGCGTGGCCCGACGGCTTCGTGACCGCCTATGCCATGAATCAGGCGAACGAGGATTTCGTGGAAAACATAGCCATGTACGTCACCCACACGCAGACCTACTGGGATAATATGTTGAGGGCTGCCGGAGAAACGGGTGCAGCCACTATCAATAAAAAGTTTGCTATTGTTTACAACTATATGCGGGATACTTGGGGAATCGACCTCAACGAACTGCGCAAAATCGTACTGCGTCGTCAGCAGGAAATTACCGAAATTGACTTGAGTACGATTCAATGAGTATGAATTTTAATTATACATTATCACTATGAAGAAGAATATAACAATATACCTCTTGTTAGCTCTTGCCTGCCTGGGCTTGCAGTCATGTCTCTTTCAGGAGGAGAACTACTTTGACGATTCGTCTGCCAACCGTGCCACAGCCGATGTGAACCGGTGCAGCGAACTTTTGAAAGCGGCTCCGAATGGCTGGGTGATGGAATATTACATCGGCAAGGATTATTCGCTTGGAGGCATCACCCTGCTTTGCAGGTTTGATGGTCAGCGGGTGACAATGGCTTCGCAGATGTCGGAAGCAGATGAGACGGTCAGTTCGCTCTATAGCGTTAAGTCGGAACAGGCGACGATGTTGTCATTCGATACCTATAATTATCTGGTGCATTATTTCGGGCAGCCGCAGGGAAGTATGTCTGACGACCCGAACGGGACGCTCGGAGGCGACTACGAATTTATTATTTCGAGTGCTTCTGCCGAGCGTATCGAACTGAAAGGCAAAAAATACGGCAACCGGATTGTGATGAAGGCACTTACCGAAGACCAGACGTGGAAGCAATATCTCACCAAAATTAAGAAGGTGGAGGACGATGCTTTCTTTTATGAATATGATTTACTGATGGACGGACTCTACACGGGGCAAATGCTGCGCAGCAACTATACGTTTATCGTGACTTATTACGACGAAATAGGAAAAGTGCATCAGAAAACCGTGCCTTTTATGTTTACCGCCGACGGACTACGTTTCCATGAACCGGTAACGATAGACGGGCAGACGATGCAGAATTTTGTCTGGAAGAACGAGCTTATCAGCTTTGTCTGTACCGACGAAGGGGCTACGGGAGTCAAACTGGCGGGTGTCTACACTGCCGGGTATCAAAGCTATGATTATTATCCGGGCACTTATCAGATGGATTTTTACCGCCTGAACGATGAAACGGGACAACTGGAAGTGGCCTCGCAGGAAGTCCGGCTATTGAAGAACGAAGACGGGAAGAGTTACTGGCTCAAAGGGTTGGAATATGATATTCTGGTGATGTATGACAAGCCGCGTGGCGGACTTTCCGTCTCTCCGCAACTTCTCGAAAAGGTACAGGGCGGATATGTTTATCTGGCTATGTGGGACGTAATGAACGATTATGTGCTCCGCAATAAGTCTATCGGACTGATTAGCTATGCTACCACTAACGGCATTTACCTGGTGGACAATGGAGTCTGGATGGGGGAAGTTTCCGGATTCATCTTCGGAGTGTACAACTCGCAGGAGGAGGACGCAGCTTTCATCGGATACACGGATGCAGTTGCGTCAATCAGATTGGTAAAAAAAACAATAGAAGAATAGTATGATGAACAAGTTATTTATGATAGTAGTATCCGTATGCTGCCTGCTGATGACAGCGTGCGGCACGGAAAACGATGAAACGCCGCAGGGCTTCCGCATTGTGGACACGGATGTCGATCTGGTTGCCGGCGGTGGAACGGTGGAAGTGGTTTTGCAGGCTGCCGGAGAACTGACGGCTGTTTCCGGTGCGGACTGGTGCAGGGTGATCGAAGTGACAAACGAGAAAATCACATTACTCGCCAGGGCTAATTATGAATATGTGTCACGTGCCACGCAAGTGACCGTAAGCGATGGTAGCAACGAACAGAAGATTGTGGTGACACAGGCTGGTAATATTTTTGCGCCCGATACCGACCAACAGGTGTTGCGGCTCGGAAATGCTCCTTCACAGACTGTGGTGCGGGTCAACAGTTCGTTTGATTTCAAGGTGAGTATACAGAAAGGAGTCGATTGGGTGGAAGTCCCTACAGCCTCGAAAGAGGAAGGCTTCCTGCTCGTACTGAAAGAGAACAAAACCGGAAATCCGCGTGCCTGCCAACTGATGGTCAGTACGAATGAGGGACGGAAGTTTTTCTATTATGTCTACCAGTATGAAGCGAGTGACTTGCTCGGAGCATGGAGGGACAGCCAGATTTATGTGAAATGGGATACGAAAAAGATAGATAAGGCATATCGTCTCTCGGCTACGGAGGTGACGAAAGATGCGGAAGGTGATGGTTATACGATCAATATGTCGTTAGTCGGTACTCCGGTGGCACCGTATCTGAAAGATCCCTCGAAGGCCACGATTTCATTGCAGGCAACCTACGAGGATGGAGCTTTTGTGGTTCCTATCGGCGCAGCGCAGAAAGATTTTGTCCTGACGCAGGAGGTGGATGGAACGGCCAATAATGCAATGAACCGGACAGCTGATGACACAGCACTGGAAGAGGATGTCGTTTTACAAACATTATACGGCTTTTCCGTAGCAGCTTCCTCCAACATTTATGCGAAAGGTAATTTCGGATTTGCTCCTGTGCTTTATCAGGATGGTTCTATCGGGATGAGTTATCAGGATGTAGCCGGTGCGCCGGAGAGCGGGTGTTATCTTGCGATAGCATTGTTCGACGGACAGCAGTTTTCTACGGCAGCATTGAAAGACTATATTCTTTTCCCTGACATTGCGCTCTTTAAATAGTTGGAAACTTGCAACTTATGAATCAACCGGATATAACGTTTCCGGAATAGATGTATGAAGAAAAGAACTACCGTTGTGAAACGGAATGAGAGGTTAATAACTCTCTCTTAATTTTAACTTTACATATATGACAGGCGGGGAGGACTACCCGTGTGGAAAACGGGAGTTTTTTTCCCGGGATTACCCCGCCTTTTTTATTGCCTCCAGGGGGACTACGGAAGTTCTTTTTAATGTTGTAACGATATAAAATAACTCTTATATGGATAAAAAATTAATGAATTTATTAGGTGTCTGGCTGTTCGCTGTTGCGTCTGTATGTGCGTTGACCGCTTGCAGCGACAATGACACAGAAAATCCGGAGGGCGAAAAAACCGGCGGAGAAAATGGAAAACCGACTCCTGAAACCGTAGAGTTTATCAACTCCAACCTGGTGTACTGGGGAGATGAAGACGGAGTGGGGACGGATCACTTTGTACTCACTCTTTATACGGATATGGAAGTGGATGCTGCCGGTAATCCGATAGGGCCGGGCAAGATAATGGCGTTCAGCCTGAACGTTCCTCCGTTTGCTTCCGGAACCACGGAGTTTCCGCTTCCCGAAAGAACCTTTGATGCGGCACCGAACGGATACACGTTTAATGAATGGACATTCAACCTTGGCTACATGAACCAAATGGATCTGCCAACCGGGAAAGTGGAGGTGCCTGCCGGTTCTTTCTACGGTGATGTGAAAGCACACTCCACCAGTGTCGATGCCGACTTGCTTTCCGGAGGTAAAATGACCGTGAAACGGAGTGCCGACGGCGAATATACAATCAGTGGCGTTTTGGTAGGTGACTTGTCGCTCAAACGTTATTTCACTTATACGGGAAAATTGACTACTATCGACCGTCATGGAAGTACGGAAGAAATTCCGAACTCTACGCTGAACGCCGATCTCACTCTGAACGAATGGGCGCAGGCCCGTCTGCAAGATAAGGCCGATTTTTATTATTTGCAAGACGAATCGTGCCGGGTACTCGAACTCTACTTGGCAGAAGAGGGGGTAGGACTTGCCGAAACATGGCCGACGGGCAACGGAAGAGTGCTGAAGGTGGAATTTTTTGTAGAATGGGCTACGGATGTGACACAAGGTATTCCGGCTGGTACGTATAAAGTAGTGGCACGTGACGAAGAATCGAAGGGGATTCCGCGAGAATTCCTGAAACCGGGAGGCATTGCTTCGGGTTATCCCAATGTATTTACGTATCCGGCAGGAACCTGGTACGAGAAAATATCCAACGGAACCATGAAGGAATATGCACGTATAGACGCCGGAACGATGACCGTGGTGCGTGACGGTGACAAACATACGCTGACCATAGACTTTATCGATTGTGATAAAGCACACCCGCATCATGTGCGTAGCACCTTTTCGCAGGATACTCCCATCAATGTGTTCGGCTATCATCCGTAAATCAGAACGGAGCGCCTCATTTGGGTGATGGCGTTATCTGTCCGATAGCATTGTTTTTTCAATTATACGATTTTATAATTAACCCCAAAAACGAAAGATATGAAAATTAGATTTATTTCCTTTTTCTTATTCATGTTGGCCATGAGTTGTTTTATGGCATGTAGTAGCGATGATCCGGCACCCGATCCTGAACCGGAGCCTGAACCGGAACCGGTGGAAACGGTTAATACGTATACGTACAAAGATAAGACGGTACAAGCGAAATCGGTATCTTGCTTTGAACAGGAAGGTATTGTATACGTATGTATGAGTCCGTTGCAAAGTTTGGAAACGATGGAAGACTTTATGAACAGCGGTAAGGAATATATAATGTTGGGAGTGGATAAAAAACTGGTAGGCACTCCGGTCACGGTAGGTAATTCTGATAACGACAATTATGCGTTTTACTACATGGATGCCGACGGAGAGGCGATTGTCGCCGTTAGCCCTGATGGATGGGAAGACGTGTTGACGCAGGGAAAGATCACCGTGACAATGGTACCGGGAGAAAATGAAACATCGGCCGTGAAAGCTGTTTTCGACTTTACACTGAAAAGTGGCGGCAAATTTACGGGTGAGGCGGATTGCGTTTACAAAGCTCCGGAAAAGCTTCCGAGTGAATATTCTTTTGGGGACGAGGTGCGCCCGTTGAAGTCGGTTGTCGCTACCACGCTGGGAGGTTTCCAGTATGTTTATTTAAGCCCGGAGACCGGGTTGACTACGGTAGAGGATATATCTGATGCCGAATATCTGATGCTGGCCATTACTCCCGAAATGATCGGACAAGAAATTGATATAACCTCTAGTGGAGACGCGGAGTATGCTTTCTATAATATGACAAACTTGGGAGCCGATGATATTGATGCAGTAGATCCTTACGGATGGTCTGAACTATGTTCGGCTGGTAAGCTCAAAGTAGAAAAGACAGATGAAAGCGTGAAAATAACCTTCAGCTTTACGTTGCTTTCGGGTGACAAGTTCAAAGGCTCTTATGAAGGTAGTTACACTGATATAAAGCAAAGTACTACCAATATTTTGACTTTGAATGGAGAAAGTACGCGTGACATCAAGGCTACCTTTTATGAAAAGACCAATGAAGGAGTTGCCTTGTATCTCACTCCGTCAGGGATTTCATCTGCTGCAGATCTGAATAATGTAAATACATATTACGTACGTCTTTTTGTTCCGAATACAGGGCTGGACGGACAGGAAGTAGATATAACAACTACGAATCTGGCTTTTGAGTTTACTTATTATAATCCGTATGATGAAGAAAGAATCGAAGTTTCTAAAGGACATCTGGAAGACGCGGCAGGTACATTCAGCGTGTCGAAATCGGCAGATAATGAATACTCGTTGACGCTCGACCTCAAATATTTGGGAGATAATAGTCTTAAAATATCGGGCAACTACAACGGTACTTTCAAAGTATATGATACGACGATCCCGAATCAATATCAGTTGGGGGCGGGCGGCACTCCGGTGACTATCCAGTCGGTAGTGGTAGATAAGACGGATGTGGATATTTGCGTTATTTATATTTCCCGGCAGGCAGGTATCACTACCGTAGCCGGAATGTCGGCAGCGGATGCGGTGGTACGTGTGCCGAAGAGCATGATGGAGGGAGCTGTTCACGGATTTTCCGGTAGCGCGGAAAATGCGAAGATATCGATCGCCTACGAAGGAGTCACTTATAATCAGGCTAATACGACGAACGGTCATTTGGCTGCAGGCGGCAATGCTTCTGTGGCTCTTCAAGGGAGTGAAATTGAAATGACATTCAATATTTTCTCTATTGTGCAGTACGATAATAGCAGCTTGTCCGGTTACTATAAGGGGGCGACGACCGTAATAGAATAATGATTAAATGAAGTATATTCATGAAGAAAATTTTACTGAAATATTTGAACCTGTTTGCTTTGTCGGGGCTACTGTTGGCTTTCGTCGGATGCAGCGACGATAATGATTCGGTAACTCCCGGACCGGGCGTGGAGGAAGTGCCTTCCATCGGTACTTATTCTTTTCGGGGAGTGGCGAATAATATTGTGTCCGGTGTGGCTTCTGTGGATGGGGACTATTTAACTTGTGTTCTTTCGCCGGAAAAGATGGAGGAAGGAAAGGCTGATACTTATTTTGTTTTTTCTCTTCATTTGTATTGGGAAGGGCAGGTGGTGGATGCTTCTTCGCTCTATCACAACGACCAGTATGTTTTTATCTACGAAGATCCAATTTATTATTACTCGCAGTATAAAAAGGTCACAGGGACGTTTTATGTGCAGCGTAACAGCGAAACGAATGTAACTGTCAAACTGAATCTGCGGCTTCATGACGGTGTCCGTTTTAAAGCGGAGGTCACTGCCGATTTAATGAAACCGTCGGGAGAAGAACCCTCGGAATAAGGCGGCTTCGGGTGATATTCTTGCCCGGTTATGAATTTATCTTTTAGACGCGGATAACGGACGCGGATTTTTAAATAGCTGTGCAGCTTTAAAAATCCGCGTCATCCGTGTCTAAAAAATTACTTGTAGGCTGAAGGGAAATCCTGCTCGGACACTACGATGGCAAATATCCATTTAAATCACTCTATTTTCATTCCTTTCCGTGCCGTATTTGTTTTTTAGGGTTCTCCCAAAAACTTGAAGAATAGTCCAACTTGAGCCGGAGTAAGTAAGATTGCCTTTTCACTGTAGCCGGTTTGGGCGAGTGCGGCTTGTAATGCTGTATTTTGGGTAATCCAACTGCGGAGGGTGCGGCGTGCCGAGGCAGGCTGTATGTGAGGTAGATAAAGTGTGGCCAGCTGACTTTTGCTGTAAGTCTGTATGCGGGTAGAGTTTGCCGTCTCCGGCATTTCTTTTGGGCTGACGGAGGTTACTGTTGTTTCTGTTTTCATTGTCGGTACTTTCTATTATTAGTAGGTGTTCATAATTAGTTTATATCATAATTTAGGCACGGATTACTCCTAAAAAAAATAGCCATTAATCAGTGACAGGAACTTATCTGTTTCTTTTAAGTTTATCCTGTGTGAATGCGAAGATACGCTTTTTTATGCCAAGTGGTTCTGCTTTGTACAGAAGCCTCTGTTGGCATAGCTTGTGTAGAAATTGTGCCTTTGAGTTGTCTCTTGTGACGAGTTGTCACATTGTGTTCCTCTGCTTTTTTCCTTTCCTATACTTTTGCCTTCGTAATCGGTTACAGATAGAATTTATTCATTAATCATTAAAAAGAAGAAAGGAAAAAAAGTATGCCATTAATTTACAAACCGTATCAGGCAACGCTTGCCAACAAGGAAGGACAGAAACTTTATTATCCCCGTCTGGTGAAATTCGGGAAAATGGTCAATACGCAGAAAATGGCGGAATTGATTGCAGAAAAAGCCTCGCTGACGGCGGGTGATGTTCATAACGTCATTCGTAACCTGATGTCGGTGATGCGTGAACAGTTGCTCAATAGCCGCACGGTGCGCCTCGAAGGCTTGGGGACGTTTACTATGATTGCCAAGGCAAACGGGAAAGGGGTAGAGTTGGAAAATAAGGTCAGCAGTTCGCAGATCACTTCATTGCGTTGCCAGTTTACGCCCGAATACACTCGTGCCGCCAACGGAAGTGCTACCCGTGCGTTGACCACCGGAGTGGAGTTTGTGCACATCAAGGATGTAGCGGGTTCGTTTGTGGCCGACGATGCCATTGACAAAGACCCGGATGACGATAATAAACCTGGTGGTGGAAGCGGAGAAGCGCCGGACCCGGCAGCTTAACCGGTAACTTGACTGTCAGCCGGACACGACCGACGGTTGACAGTCAAATCCCAACGGATATATAAACGGATCCCAACGGACATAAAACGGATTATTAACTTTTAAAAAGAAAACGGATGAGACTATTATTGGAGAAGTTGCTGGATATTCTTGAAGCAGTTCTGCGTTTCCGCCACCGGAGAAACGGCAAGGCAGAAAAGGATTAGCTAGCTGGAAAAGGCTTGGCATACCTGAAAAAAAAGGTATGAAACGGAATGACGTAAAAACATAGAACGTGCCGTCTGCACGTAGCTCGCGGAACAAGTAAAAATAAACGTGTAGCAACTCATAGAGTAAACATAAGTAAGGAGCAAGTAAAGAAGCTGTCTCGAATGGACGAGGCAGCTTTTCTTTTTTCGTATTCCGAAAATACTTTTTCGGAAACATGGCGGAAATGAGAATTTTGATGATAATTTTTTTAAGACAGAAATATTTCTGAATGAGGCAGCTTTTTTGTATCCATTTATTTTCTTCTATTCTTGACCGTATTCAACAAAAAAACTCTATCTTTGTTTTATAATTGAGACACAGCATATAATGGGAAGATTTATCAATCCCTTTACCGATTTTGGCTTTAAGTTTTTATTCGGCAGAGAGGTAGAAAAGGAGTTGTTAATCGACTTCTTGAACGATTTGCTCGTAGGTGAGCACGTAATCACCGACATCAGGTTCCTTAACAACGAACAGCCGCCGGAAGTAAAAACAGAACGAGGTCTTATCTACGACATCTATTGCGTAACCGATACCGGTGAACGTATTATCGTAGAAATGCAGAACCGGGAACAGCCTTATTTTAAAGATCGTGCCCTCTTCTATCTTTCTAGGGCCATTACGCAGCAAGCGAAAAGGGGAGTTTGGAACTTCCAGTTGGATGCCGTGTACGGAGTGTTCTTCATGAATTTCGTGATGGATAAGGATATGCCCTCTAAAATCAGAACGGACATCGTTCTTTCTGACAGGGATACGGGGAAGCTCTTCAACAACAAGTTCCGGCAGATTTTTATCGAACTGCCGAACTTCAACAAAGAAGAGGATGAATGTGAAAATGATTTTGAACGCTGGATTTATATACTAAAGCATATGGATACACTTGACCGGATGCCTTTCAAGGCTCGCAAGGCCGTCTTCGAGCGACTTGAAAAGTTGGCTTCCAAAGCAAATATGACCCAGGAGGAAAGAGCCCAGTATGAAGAAGAATGGAAAGTTTATAACGATTATTTTAATACGTTGGACTTTGCTGAACAGAAAGGCTTACAGAAAGGCTTACAAAAAGGATTACAGAAAGGCTTGCAAAAAGGTAAAGAAGAAACAGCTCGTAATTTGAAAGAATTAGGTGTGGCTGACGATATTATTATGAAATCTACCGGGCTTTCGAAAGAAGAAATAGAAAAATTATAATTTCTTTCATTCTATTGGAAAGAAAGGTTTTGTCGAAAGTGAAAAAATAGTCTATAACTTATGAAGCAAACGATAGTTGTGGAGACTTTTAACACATCCTTTTTTCGCTTAACATATCCTTTTTTCGCTAAGGGTAAAGTATCTAAAAACTATATATGTCTTTGGGGTGAAATAAACGAATTTGGAATATTATCCACGTTAAAATCAGAAAAAAGTTTTCCGTTTTGGAAAACTTTCTGTATCAGCGAGAAAGAATAGTTTCCCGAAATTTAATGTTAAAAGCTAACCAAGCTATGATATAATCTCCTATCTTTGTATCCGGTTTCGGAACTAAAAAGAGGTTTAGTCAATGAGGGAACGCTGTGCAAATCGGCGACAGTACCCGCTGCTGTAATTCTCTAAGAATCCGCACAATAGGCCACTGCATCGATGCCGGTGTGGGAAGGTGTTGCGGGGGAGGGATAAGTCAGAAGACCTGCCGAAGAGATTTTCTATTTTTAATTTATTAATGCTTTCGGGAGTTAAAGTTATGAACTACGCGGAAATTTGTATCATCAAACGTGATGGTAAAAGAGAAGATTTCTCTATCAGTAAGATTAAGAATGCAATCAGTAAAGCATTCAGTGCAAGTGGAATTCAGGATGAGCAGCAGTTGGTTGCTGACATCACCATGAATGTTATCAGTCAGTTTGCTACCCCCACGATCACCGTAGAAGAGATTCAGGACTTGGTAGAAAAGTCGTTGATGAAAGTGCGGCCGGAAGTAGCGAAGAAATACATCATCTATCGCGAATGGCGGAATACGGAGCGTGATAAGAAAACCCAGATGAAACAGGTGATGGACGGCATTGTGGCTATCGACAAGAACGATGTCAATTTGAGCAACGCCAACATGAGCAGTCACACGCCTGCCGGGCAGATGATGACGTTCGCTTCCGAAGTAACTAAAGATTATACCTATAAATACTTGTTGCCGAAACGTTTTGCCGAAGCGCACCAGTTGGGAGACATTCACATCCACGACCTGGATTATTATCCGACAAAGACGACAACCTGCATCCAATATGATATGGATGACCTCTTTGAACGCGGTTTCCGCACAAAGAACGGTAGTATCCGCACCCCGCAAAGCATCCAAAGCTATGCTACGCTGGCTACCATCATCTTTCAGACCAACCAAAATGAGCAGCATGGCGGACAGGCGATTCCGGCTTTCGATTTCTTCATGGCAAAAGGAGTGGCCAAATCTTTCCGCAAGCATCTGGCATCGTTCATTAACTTCTATGTGGCTATGGAAAACGGAAATCAGGCCGATGAGAAATCCATCCGCACGTTGATTAAAGAATACCTTCCGTCTATCAAGTCCACCGAGGCCGAACGCGAAACATTGCGCATCGCTCTGGTCGCTTTACAGATCATTATAGATAAGGAACACCTTGCCCGCATCGTCGAAAAAGCCTACCAGCAGACCCGTAAAGATACACATCAGGCAATGGAAGGATTCATCCACAACCTGAATACGATGCATTCTCGTGGCGGTAACCAAGTGGTATTCAGTTCCATCAACTACGGAACGGACACTTCTGCCGAAGGCCGCATGGTGATCGAAGAACTGCTGAAAGCTACCATTGAAGGCCTCGGCACCAGAGGAGAAGTGCCCGTATTCCCCATCCAGATATTCAAGGTGAAAGACGGCGTTTCTTACTCGGAGAAAGACTTTGAGAAAGCAATGAAAGCGGAGAACATCGAAGAGGCAATGACCGACAGTTACGAGGCTCCCAACTTCGACTTGTTATTAAAGGCTTGCCAGACTACTGCGAAAGCGTTGTTCCCGAACTTCATGTTCCTCGACACACCTTTCAACAAGAACGAGAAATGGAAAGCCGACGATCCGCAGCGTTACATTTACGAACTGGCAACGATGGGCTGCCGTACCCGTGTTTTTGAAAATGTGGCCGGAGAAAAATCTTCTTTAGGACGTGGCAATCTTTCGTTCACCACACTGAATATGCCAAGACTGGCTATCGAAGCCCGTATCAAAGCGGAAAATCTGGTAGAAGATGAACGCAACAAGGACGCCATCGAACAAAAAGCAAAAGAAATTTTCATCGAATCTGTACACCAAATGTCTGCGCTCGTGGCCGACCAGCTTTACGAACGTTATCAGTATCAGCGTACGGCCCTGGCACGCCAGTTCCCGTTCATGATGGGAAATAATGTGTGGAAAGGCGGTGGCGAACTGAATCCGAATGAACAGGTAGGAGACGCCTTGCGCAGCGGTACACTGGGGATCGGATTTATCGGCGGGCATAACGCGATGGTGGCTCTCTACGGACAAGGTCACGGACACAGCCAGAAAGCATGGGACACGCTGTATGAAGCGGTGATGGAAATGAATAAAGTGGTAGACGAATATAAAGAGAAATATAACCTGAACTACTCCGTTCTGGCTACTCCTGCCGAAGGACTTTCGGGACGTTTCACGAAAATGGACCGCCGGAAATATGGAAAAATCCCCGGAGTGACAGATCGCGACTATTATGTCAACTCTTTCCACGTAGACGTGAAAGAACCGATCAGCATCGTTGAGAAAATCAAGCGTGAAGCTCCGTTCCACGCTATTACGCGCGGCGGACACATCACGTATGTGGAGCTGGACGGTGAAGCGCAGAAGAATGTGCG
Source organism: Bacteroides xylanisolvens (assembly GCF_018289135.1). Taxonomy (NCBI): domain Bacteria; kingdom Pseudomonadati; phylum Bacteroidota; class Bacteroidia; order Bacteroidales; family Bacteroidaceae; genus Bacteroides; species Bacteroides xylanisolvens. The sequence goes on along the minus strand of NZ_CP072216.1, from coordinate 3,079,612 downwards.
TGCCATCGCCAAGATTGTGAAAGTGATGCACGACGAAGGAATTGGATACGGCTCTATCAATCACCCGGTAGACACTTGCCATAACTGTGGTTACAAGGGAGTTATCTTCGATAAATGCCCTGTATGCCAGAGTGAAAGTATTCTCCGTATGCGCCGTATCACCGGTTATCTGACGGGCGATTTAAGCTCTTGGAACTCTGCCAAGCGGGCAGAAGAGAAGGACCGTGTAAAACATTTGTAGAATAAATGTTTGATAATTGATGAATGGATAATGAACGGTGCTTGATGAAAGCGTTACGGTTCATTATCCATTATTCGGTTATTGCTTGCAGCACGTTACTCTCATCTTGTACTGTTCTGTAACGAGTATTTATTCCACATTTATATGGTTATCATCCATTCTCAAATCTTCATTTTTCATTAGCTATTAAAGAAGTGAATTTACTAGGAACTTATTCTGAAACGATCGTTGACGGTGAAGGTATCAGGTTTTCTATTTATCTTGCCGGCTGCTCCCATCATTGTCCCGGTTGCCACAACCCGGAGAGTTGGAATCCGGGAGCAGGAGAAGAACTGACGGAGGAGAAAATACAGTCCATCATCCGTGAAATCAAAGCGAATCCTTTGTTGGACGGCGTTACTTTTTCCGGCGGTGATCCGTTTTTTCATCCGGAAGCGTTCCTGCTTTTGCTGAAACGGGTGAAAGAGGAAACAGGGATGAACGTGTGGTGCTACACCGGATACACATACGAAGAAATTAAGGCGCAGTCTCGTTTGAGTGCCGCTCTTGATTATATTGATGTATTGGTGGACGGACGCTTCGAACAGGCTCTTTTCTCTCCATATCTGGAGTTCAGGGGAAGCAGTAATCAGCGGATTTTGAAGCTGAAGTAAATGTAATTCGACATTTGGAGTAAGTTGAATCCAGTAGTTGAGCACTAAAAAAACTTATTTTTCAAAGGAAACAAAAACACCTGTACCGTTGTTTTGTTTACCTTTACGAAACCAAGTGAATCATTTTTCATCACAGAGTAACGCGGCGCTTTTTTGTAGCCGGTGGGGCTTGCGTCTGTGTTTGTGTCTGCTTGATGGTGAAGAAATAAACGACTACTTACAAGAATAAGTTTTTATGGTACAATCAATAAATCCAACTCAAAAAAACGATGAGACCGATGGCTTGCCAATGCCTAAACGTATTTGGGCGGTGGTGTCTGTCGGCTTTGCTCTTTGTATGTCAGTACTGGATATTAACATCGTCAATATCGTACTACCTACACTTTCACATGATTTTGGGACTTCTCCCGCTGTAACCACCTGGATTATCAACGGCTATCAGCTGGCCATCGTTATATCGCTACTGTCTTTTTCCGCTTTGGGTGAAATCATCGGTTACCGGAAAGTCTTTCTTTCGGGCATCGGACTGTTTTGCATCACTTCATTGATCTGTGCCTTGTCCGATTCGTTTTGGACTTTGACGGTTGCCCGTATCTTTCAAGGGTTCAGCGCTTCCGCCATCACTAGTGTGAATACGGCACAGCTGCGTTACATCTATCCGAAGAGCCAGATCGGGCGGGGGATGGGGATCAATGCAATGGTAGTTGCCATATCGGCTGCCGCCGGACCATCTGTGGCGAGTGGTATTCTTTCCATTGCCAGTTGGCACTGGTTGTTTGCCATCAATGTGCCGTTGGGACTCACTGCATTGCTTCTCGGCATCAAACACCTGCCACGACAGGAGGAGCGTACGAAACGTAAATTCGATTATATCAGTGCCATCGCGAATGCGGTCACTTTCGGTCTGCTCATTTACACGCTGGACGGATTTGCCCACCATGAGAAAATGGACTTCCTTTTCATTCAACTGATTGTGTTGGCAGTGGTCGGTACCTACTATGTGCGCCGGCAACTGACGCAGACCACTCCGCTGCTCCCTCTTGATCTGCTGCGGATTCCGATTTTCCGGCTGTCCATCCTGACTTCCATCTGTTCTTTCATAGCACAAATGACAGCGATGGTTTCTTTGCCTTTTTTCCTCCAGAACACTTTGGGACACAGCGAAGTCATGACCGGACTTCTACTCACACCGTGGCCGTTGGCTACGCTTGTCACGGCTCCGTTGGCAGGATATCTTGTCGAGCGCATCCACCCCGGTATCTTGGGAAGTGTCGGGATGGCTCTGTTTGCCGTCGGACTTTTCTCGCTTTCCAGTCTGACTGCGGAGTCGTCCGATATTAGTATCATTCTGCGTTTGATGCTGTGTGGGGCAGGATTCGGATTGTTCCAGACACCGAACAACAGTACGATTATCTCTTCCGCTCCTACGCAACGTTCGGGCGGAGCCAGTGGTATGTTGGGAATGGCCCGCCTGTTGGGACAGACCACCGGGACAACATTGGTCGCATTGCTTTTCAGCTTTGTCGCTCATGACCGGAGTACAGCTGTCTGCCTTATGGTAGGAAGTGGATTTGCTGTTGTGGCGGCTATCGTCAGCAGCTTGAGACTATCGCAGCCTTCCACTCTGAAAAGAAAATAAGAACTGATAAAGTCAGGCTAATTGAAAATAAATAAACTGAGGTTGGTGCCGAAAGCGGAGCTCACTCCGGAACTGGAGGTGTACTACAATTATACCTGTCAGGAGGGCGATTATATCAAAACGTGCACAGTGCCTTCACCCAAGTTGGATGAAACGGATTTGGAAAGAGAAAAAAAGATGTTGAAGATTTAGAAGATTTAAAGGCAAGCAACTATAAAAAACAATCCCGGATGAGAGAGGAGTGAATACCTGTTCTCATCCGGGATTGTTTTTTATGTCTTTCTTCTGTCGTTTGGTCTGTTAGAAGAAAAACCTTAGAATATCGTTGAAGTTAGCCCATATCAACAGACCGAAGAGTAGAATCATACCGGTCATTTGAGCGTATTCCATAAATTTGTCGCTCGGTTTGCGGCGAGCTATCATCTCGTAGAAGAGGAAGAGCACGTGGCCGCCGTCCAATGCGGGGATAGGGAGGATATTCATGAAAGCTAGAATGATGGAAAGGAAGGCTGTCATATACCAGAACTGGTGCCAATCCCATGTAGCAGGGAAGATGCTGCCGATCGTTCCGAAGCCACCTAGCTGTTTGGCTCCTTCTTTCGAGAAGAGGTATTTCATGTTTCCTACATATCCTTTCAGGGTCTTTACGCCGAGGGAGACACCTGCCGGGAAGGATTCGAAGAAAGTATATTCTTTTTTCACCATAGGGAGCAGGCGGTCTGTGACGAGACAGGTGGTTACACCCATCAGGTAGGCGGAGTCTACACGCATATTCAATGTGTCGGTTACGCCGCCACGCACATAGGTCAGTGTAATCAGGCGCGGATCTATGCTGTCTTTGAGCAGGGTTTCCGCGTTTTTCTTACGTTCTGCCATCGCTTCTTTGAAGTCGGAGAAAGAAATCGGTGTTCCGTTCAGGGCGATAATGCTGTCACCCGGTTGGATGCCTGCTTGTGCGGCAGGAGAATTCACCATCACACTGTCTATCACATACGGGAAACGGTAGGAGGCAAAACGGATGCTGTCTGCCAGAAGACGTTGCATCAAGTCTTCAGGGATATAAACGGAGGCTTTCGCGCCGTTGCGGATAACGCTTACTTCGCGGGCGTCGGCAATCTGGCTCAACATATCGCCGTCATAACGTTCAAAAGGAACGCCGTCAGCAGAAAGAAGGATGTCGCCGTCCTGAAAACCTACGGATTTGGCTGTTTCGTTGAAATCCATACCGAGAGGAGCTTCCTGCACCTTTATATATTGGTCGCCCCACGCAAATAGAATCATCGAGTAGATGAACAGGGCCAACAGGAAGTTGAACAGTACGCCACCCACCATGATTAGCAGACGTTGCCACGCCGGTTTGGAACGGAACTCCCACGGTTGTTCGGGTTGTTTCATCTGCTCGGTATCCATCGACTCGTCAATCATACCGGCTATCTTGACATAACCGCCCAATGGCAGCCAACCTACTGCATATTCTGTGTCACTTTTCTTGGGCTTGAATTTAAACAGGGTGAACCAGGGGTCAAAAAATAAGCAGAATTTTTCTACACGCACCTTAAACAAACGGGCAAAAAGAAAATGCCCGCCTTCATGAATGATAACGAGCAAAGATAAGCTCATAATCAATTGCAGGGCACGAATCAAAAATGTTTCCATATAGTCTATTTACAATTTAAAGCCTTCACTGGATTCTCTGCCAAAGAGAAGATATAAAGGCTATTTTCAATTTATATTAATACTAATCAATTTCTCTATTTTCTTTATTCCTCTACGAAATGAATTATATCAGACTTGCTGCTATCTTTCTTGCTTCCGCATCGGTAGCCACATAATCATCGTAGGTCGGGTTGGCAATGAAGGTGGCCCGTTCCATTGTTTTTTCTATCACGTCGCTCATGCCGAGGAAGCTGATGCCGTCTTTCAGGAAAGAGGCTACCACTACTTCATTGGCGGCATTAACGATGCAAGGCATGTTCCCTCCGCGATACATCGCTTCGTAAGCGAGTGCCAGATTGCGGAAACGTTTCGTGTCGGGTTGCTCAAACGTCAGGTTCGTGCATTTGGAGAAATCGAGCCTGTCGAAAGAAGAACTGATACGGTCGGGATAGGAGAATGCATACTGGATGGGCAGGCGCATATCGGGCATGCCCAACTGTGCTTTTACAGCTCCGTCTTCAAACTGCACCATCGAGTGAATGACTGATTGCGGATGCACAACCACCTCAATCTGACTGGGTTGAACACCGAACAACCATTTGGCTTCGATCACTTCAAAACCTTTATTCATCATAGAAGCAGAATCAATCGTGATTTTTGCTCCCATTTCCCAATTGGGATGTTTCAAGGCCTGTGTCTTAGTCACAGACTTCAATTGTTCCAAAGTGTAAGTGCGGAACGGACCTCCAGAGGCAGTCAATATCACTTTCTCAATCGGATTGCCCACTTCTCCCGCTAAACACTGAAAAACGGCGGAGTGTTCAGAGTCTACCGGCAGAATCGGAGTGCGATATTGTTGTGCCAGCTGGTTAATCAGTTCACCTGCTACTACCAATGTTTCTTTATTTGCCAATGCAATCGCTTTCTTGGCGCGGATCGCGTTGATTGTCGGCTTCAGTCCGGCATAACCGACCATGGCTGTCAATACCATATCAATAGGACCCGCTTCCACAATCTGACAGATAGCGTCGGTCCCTGCATACACCTTGATAGGCAGGTCGCTCAATGCTTCTTTCAGTTCGGAATACTTTTCTTCGTTGGCTATCACTACCACTTCCGGCTGGAACTTCCGTGCCTGGGCAATCAGTAGTTCCACACGATTGTTGGCTGTCAGTGCGTATGCTTCGTACAGGTCGGGATGCTCTTCGATGACTTGCAAAGCCTGCGTCCCGATAGAACCTGTGGAGCCTAGAATAGCTATTTGTTTTTTCTTTTTATTAGTCTCTATATTCATTTTATCTATTTCTTCCTATTTTGTTGACAAACATATCATCGCTGATTATCACTTATATCTCATCACTCGCCATATCTTATCATTCATCATTGATAACCTAAAAAACAATGTATTTTTCCGGATTCACCGGGTGACCTTTATACCAAAGTTCGAAGTGCAGGTGCGGTCCTGTACTAAGTGTTCCGCTATTTCCTACCAGGGCGATGGCTTCGCCTCCTTTCACCCGTTCACCTTCCTTTTTCAGGAGAGAGCCGCAGTGTTTGTAGATCGAAATTAAATCCTGGTTGTGTTGCACGCCAATCAGATAACCGGTTTCAGCCGTGTATGTACTAAGGATGACGGTTCCGTCCATGGTTGCCAGTACGCTTTCGTTGGGATTGGCGGCAATGTCAGTGCCGTAATGTTTCTTTTCGGCATTGAAGTGGTCGGACACCATGCCTCGTGTCGGACGGTATAATATCAATCCGGTCACGTCCGGTTGGGAAGTGATGGAGGTCAGATTATATTTTTCATTCTCCTCATATTGGCGGCGGAATTCTTCTTCCCGCTTGGTTCGTTCCATCAACGTGTCTTCACGGGCAGCAGTCAGCGAATCAAGCGTTTGCACGCTGTCGATAGGCACTTTCCCGCTGAAAATGTCCTGAATATTCATGATGTAGAGGTTCTGCTTGTTGAGCACTTGTTGCAAAGAGTCTACACGCAGCGCATTGTCTACAATCTGTGTACGGACTTCACTGTTCATATATCCCGGAAGATAATTGCGTAACGGGGTGAAAGTAATGATGCAGGAAGCAATCAGGAAAAGCACTGCCAGCACGCAAAGTAAAACGGATAGTCCATTGAGCTTGGATACACGAAGTCCGACAATTTCTTCAAGTGTATTTTCATTAACGATCGTTAGTTTATACTTGAACTTGAAATTTTTCCAGAAAGCTTTACTTCGTCTTCTCTTTGGCATCTCGGATATTTACTATTTTACGATTTACTATTTACTATTTTTAGTTGATGAGTGACTCATCGTTTTATTTGTTCTCATCGGTCATCTTCCAACTCTTCCAGATTGAGTAACCCTTCGGGAAGTTCCACGGTGATGAGTTTCTGTTTCTGATCTATTCCTACGATAAATTCCTCTTGGGCGGGAACGAGTAGTTCCTCTTCTTCTCTTTCAACCACAAAAAGGGTGTTTACCGTAGTGTTATCTACATCTATCACTTCTCCTAGAGGTCCGTGATGAATGTCTTCCATTTGGAAACCGATAAAGAAGTTCCAGGACAATTCGCCGTCTTCCGCTTCTTCCGCATGCTTTACGGGGAAGTAAACTTCAATGTTGGTGAACATTCGGGCACGTTCGGCGGTGTCTATTCCTTCCAGTTTTACCAAAGCGGTGGAGTCGGAACGGAAACGGTATTCTTCAATGAAGAAGGGCACGAAAATACCGTCGAGCAGGCATATCAGATAATCGCAGTCCACACGGTCGAAAATGTCGTCGGTAAACGTAAACTGCAATTCGCCGTGAATGCCATGCGGCTTATTGAATAATCCTATCTTATATACTTCTTCTTTCTTTATCATATTCGGGTGATTCTGGCTCCGATAGCGTTCAGACGTCCTTCGATGTTCTGATAACCACGGTCTATCTGTTCGATGTTACTAATGGTACTGGTTCCTTCGGCACTCATGGCGGCAATCAGAAGGGCGATACCGGCACGTATATCCGGTGAAGTCAGGCGGGCACCACGCAACTTGAAGCCATGATTGTGTCCGATGACTACGGCACGGTGAGGGTCGCAGAGGATGATCTGTGCACCCATATCGATTAGCTTGTCCACAAAGAACAGGCGGCTTTCGAACATCTTCTGATGGATCAGTACGCTGCCTTTGGCTTGTGTGGCTACAACGAGCATCACACTAAGCAAGTCGGGAGTCAGTCCCGGCCAGGTGGCGTCGGCTATCGTCATGATGGAGCCGTCGATGAATGATTCTATCTGGTAGGTTTCCTGTGCGGGAACATAAATGTCATCTCCTCTCTGTTCGAGCTTGATGCCCAGGCGGCGGAAGCTCTCGGGGATGATTCCAAGGTTCTCGTAAGAAACGTTCTTGATGGTAATTTCGCTTTTTGTCATGGCTGCCATACCGATAAAACTGCCGACTTCAATCATATCGGGCAGTACGGTGTGGTGCGCGCCATGCAATTCTTCCACGCCTTCAATAGTAAGCAGGTTGGAGGCAATTCCGCTGATTTTCGCTCCCATCCGGTTGAGCAACCGGCAGAGTTGTTGCACGTAAGGTTCGCAGGCAGCGTTGTAGATGGTAGTAGTGCCTTTGGCAAGCACGGCAGCCATTACGATATTGGCTGTTCCGGTGACGGATGCTTCGTCCAGCAGCATATAGCTTCCTTGAAGTCTGTCGGCTGTTATTTCATAAATGCCCCGTCCTTCATCATAACGGAAGTCCGCTCCTAAATTCTGAATACCTACAAAGTGAGTATCCAAACGGCGGCGACCGATTTTATCTCCTCCCGGCTTGGATATCAACGCTTTGCCGAAACGTGCCACCATAGGGCCAATCAGCATGACAGAGCCTCGCAGACTGGAGCATTTCTTTAAAAACTCATCGCTTTCCAAATAAGCCAAGTCTACATTCTCTGCTTTAAAACTATAAGAATCAATGCCTTTCTTTGCAACCGTCACTCCCATCTCGCGCAAGAGCTGAATCAAGTTGTTGACATCAAGAATGTCAGGTATATTGTTCACCGTTACTTCCTCTGCGGTTAGCAATGTGGCACAGATTATCTGCAAAACTTCGTTTTTAGCTCCTTGCGGGTGAATCTCTCCGCAAAGCCGATGTCCTCCTTCGATTACAAATGAAGCCATTAATTTTTTAAGTATTAAGTGTGATTAAAGTATTAAGTATCAGGTATTAAGTATTAACCGTACGGTATCGCACGCTAAGTAAATAAGTAAAAGAAATCCGACCAGTGCCAACAAATGGCTGCGATTAATACTTTATACTTAATACTTATTTCCTATTTTCTTAGTATCTTCTCTTGTTGTTCTGACGATTGTTGGTATAGTTCGTCTTCGGACGATAGTTCTGGTTCAGGCGTTCTGCCATTAGCCGGACGATATCGTCAGTCATTTGGAGTTCCCCGTTGGAGAGTTCGTACAGGTCTTCGGCGATCTTTTTGTCGTCCACTGTATCTTTGTTCCATGCCAGGTAGTCCTTCTTCATGTGGTTGCAGATGAGGGCAATCAGGTTTCTCTTTTCGTTTCCTTCGGGGAATTCGATTGCTTTCTTTATCAGCACTTCCAGTGTGCGTCCGTAGTGGCGATAACGCATACGGGCAGTGGAGTAGGGGATCGGATCCGGACGGGTCACCAGGTTGTCCTTACGGATGATTTCATACGGGTAGTCAATATCCAGCTCAAAACCGGACATGATAGCCAGATGATCCCAGAGCTTGTGCTTGAAGTCGGGCACATCACGCAAATGGGGGAACATATTTCCCATAATGTTGATGATGGTGTTGGCACAACGCTGACGTTCTGCACGATCCTGAATGGTCAACGCATAATCTACCATGTTCTGGATGCTACGCCCGTATTCGGGAAGCGGCATTCTTTTCTGTTGAGTATTGTATTGCATTTATTTAATTGAAAGTTTAAAATTAAAAATTAAAGAAGTTTTTTTGGCATGGAAGCAACGAATTCTTTCAGGTAGAAAGGTTCGAAGTAAGCCACGTCTTTATAATCTTCGTCGGCTATTGCTTTTTCTGCCAGCGGGAACATCATTTTAGCCAACGGGTGAATATTGTCGATAAAATGTGCGTTCGGATGCGTGATCTGTTCGCGGCATTTGTCGGCCCCGTTTCCAAAGAAATAAACCGGCTGCTCGTTCAGAAACTCCAAGTAAGAGTTTTCGTCTACAATATCGGCAGCTACTGCACGTTTCACCTGAAGTCTGCGGTCATAAACGGCTGCGTATACTTCCATGCGGCGGGCGTCGATCATCGGACAAAGCAAAGCGTCCTCGGGCAAGTCGTGATACAACAACACCGGAACAGTCAATACTTCCAGCGTCGGAATACCGATCAATGGGACGTTACGTCCGTAACAAACTCCTTTCGCCATAGAAACCCCGATTCGAAGTCCGGTATAAGAACCCGGCCCACAGCTCACTGCGACTGCATCCAAAGGGATGGCATGACTGTCTATGAAAGACAACGCTTCATCTACAAAAACTCCTAAAGACACGGCGTGTGAAGGGCCTTTCAAATCTTCTTTCACAAAAATCGTCTGTCCGTCTTGACTGGCCGCTACCGAGCAAACAGAGGTAGAGGTTTCAATATTCAGTATACACGACATAAAAATCAGCTTATTAAATTGTCGCAAATTTACATGATTATTTCCAATTCTTAAAATATTCGTGTACTTTTGCACAAAACTTTAAGGTTATGATACAGTCTATGACAGGATACGGCAAAGCTACGGCCGAACTTCCTGATAAAAAAATAAATGTAGAAATCAAGTCGCTCAACAGCAAGGCAATGGATTTATCCACTCGCATCGCTCCGGCGTATCGTGAAAAAGAGATTGAAATCCGTAATGAGATTTCTAAAGTGCTGGAACGTGGAAAGGTCGATTTCAGCCTGTGGATCGAGAAGAAAGAAGCGGCAGAAAATGCGACTCCTATCAATCAAGTATTGGTGGAAGGTTACTACAAACAGATTTTGGCAATCTCGCAGAATCTTGGTATTCCTGTTCCTGCTGACTGGTTTCAGACATTGCTCCGTATGCCGGATGTGATGACTAAAACGGAAATCCAGGAACTGACCGAAGAGGAATGGAAAATGGTGCATGCCACTGTGCTCGATGCTATCAGTCATCTAGTAGATTTCCGCAAACAGGAAGGTGCTGCACTGGAAAAGAAGTTCCGTGAAAAGATCGCCAATATCTCAAGCCTGCTCGAAAAGATCGCTCCTTACGAAAAAGAACGTGTGGAAAAAGTGAAAGAACGCATCACGGATGCTCTCGAAAAGACATTAAGTGTGGATTACGACAAGAACCGCTTGGAGCAGGAATTGATCTATTACATTGAGAAACTGGATGTTAATGAAGAAAAACAACGCCTTAGCAACCATCTGAAATATTTCATCAGTACAATGGAAAGCGGTAACGGACAAGGTAAGAAACTTGGTTTTATCGCCCAGGAAATGGGTCGGGAAATCAATACGTTAGGTAGCAAGTCCAATCATGCCGAAATGCAGAAAATCGTTGTTCAGATGAAAGATGAGTTGGAGCAGATTAAGGAGCAGGTGTTGAACGTGATGTAATTTACTCACAATAAATTCATTTACGATTAGACGATTTACGATGTACGATTGAAGTTAGTATTGCGAAATAATAGTGTACACATTTGGATATTTATAAATTCAAAAAATAATATCAATCGTGCATCGTAAATCGTCTAATCGTAAATAACTTAATGTCAAATAAACTTTAATAATGACCGGTAAACTAATTATTTTCTCTGCCCCGTCAGGTTCGGGCAAATCTACTATTATCAATTATCTGCTGACGCAGAATTTGAATCTTGCATTTTCTATTTCTGCTACCAGCCGTCCTCCGCGTGGGACGGAGCAGCACGGAGTGGAATATTTCTTTCTTACGCCGGAGGAATTCCGTTGTCGCATTGAGAACAACGAATTTTTGGAGTATGAGGAAGTATATAAGGACCGTTATTACGGAACGTTGAAGGCACAAGTGGAAAAGCAACTGGAAGCAGGTCAGAATGTTGTGTTTGACGTTGATGTGGTAGGTGGATGTAATATCAAGAAGTTTTATGGTGACCGTGCGTTGTCAGTGTTCATTCAACCGCCTTCGGTGGAAGAATTACGTTGCCGGTTGGAAGGGCGCGGAACGGATGCCCCGGAAATTATTGAAAGCCGGATTGCTAAGGCGGAATATGAGTTGGGATTTGCTCCGCAATTCGATTGTGTGATTGTCAATGACGATTTGGAAGCTGCGAAGGCAGAAGCGTTGAAAGTAATCAAAGAGTTTTTAGCCGAAGAATAAGACTTGAGAATGTACAAGAAGAATTGTAACACCCGAAAATGGATGTATCTGTGTGCCGTCACCGGTGTGATGAATCTTCTTGCTTTTATTGTATGCCTTTATTTTCAACAATGGTTCATAAGCGGCATTGCGCTACTTCTCACAATCAGACAAGCTATTGTTTTACCGAAGTGGAGAAAGAAAATAAAGCAAGAAAGAATAGCGGAAAATGAATCAAGTTAAAACAAGAAAAACCGGAATCTTCAGCGGGTCATTCAATCCGATTCATATCGGGCATCTCGCTTTAGCTAATTACCTTTGTGAGTATGAAGGGTTGGATGAAATATGGTTTATGGTAAGTCCGCAGAATCCTTTGAAAACGAAGGCTGAATTATGGAGTGACGAGCTTCGTCTTCAATTAGTGGAGTTATCCATCAGTGATTATCCTCGTTTTCGAGCTTCAGACTTTGAATTTCATTTGCCCCGTCCTTCGTATAGCGTATATACACTGGAGAAACTTCGTGAAGCGTATCCCGACCGGGAATTTTATTTCATTATCGGTTCCGATAATTGGGAACGTTTTGGACGCTGGTATCAGTCCGAACGCATCATTAAAGAGAATCAACTCCTCATTTATCCTCGTCCCGGCTTTCCTGTAAAAGAAGAGGAATTGCCGGAAACCGTGCGTCTTGTTCATTCCCCTGTTTTTGAAATCAGTTCCACTTTTATTCGGGAAGCCTTGAGTGAAGGGAAAGATATTCGCTACTTTCTACATCCAAGAGTTTGGGAGGCTATCAAGAAAGATAATATACGCCTTTGAATATATTATAATATGTGTCCGGCAGAATATAACGGATAATTTGTCAGCCACTCTTGTTCCCGATAATCTGACATGGAAAAACGGATGCCATGTAGTTCTGGATTCTTTTCAACAAAAGAGCGCAGACTTTTCGACTGTAAATTTTCTTCAGCTTTCACTTCGACCGGAATAATACAGATTTCTTTTTGCAAAAGGAAATCCAATTCTCCTTTGGAAGTATCTGAAGACCAGTAATAGATATTCAAGCCTTTCACTGATTTCAGTTGTTGTAACACATATTGTTCGGTAATTGCTCCTTTATAATCGGTAAATAAAACATTGCCTTCCAATAATGCTTGTGGGGGGAGTCCGCTCATTGCTCCCATTAATCCGGTGTCTAGCATAAACAGTTTGAATGCGGAAAAATCTTCGTAGGCCGATAAAGGTATTCCACCTTTCTTTACCCGGTTTACTTTATAAATAAGACCGGCATCTATCAGCCATTCTATGGCCAGTTCAAAATCCTTGGCTCTTGCTCCTTCTTTTATAACTCCATAAATGAATTTGCGATTTTCTTTAGCCAGTTGTGCAGGAACCGAACGCCACACCATACGAATCCTAGGGACTTCGGCAATAGGAGCGTGTTTGGAAAAATCACGGTCATAAGAATCCAGTATGTTTTGTTGCAACTGGCGGACTTCGGTATAGTCTTTATGCTCAATAAATGCATTGACTACTTCGGGCATTCCTCCTACGAAATAATACTGTTTAAGGAAGTCGGTGAATTTAGAACGGAAGGTAGAAATGAGGTTCCAATCTTGCTTTGCAAGCAAGCTGACAAAAGACTCTTGTCCGATAGCTTCTAAAAACTCGGAAAAAGAAAGTGGATATAGGTCTATAAAATCGACTTTTCCCACCGGGAAAGAGTCATTTTGATGCATAGCGATGCCCAGTAAAGAACCAGCTGCAATAACATGATACTGTGGCGCTTTCTCCAGGAAATATTTCATGGCTGTCAAGCCGCGTGGGGCTTCCTGAAGTTCGTCAAAAAGAATTAAGGTATCTGTATCTACTACTTTTCCGGTTACTAACTGGATAGCCATCAAAATACGTTCGATATCAAAATCTTTTTGAAAAACCTCTTTCATCACTTCATTGTCTTCGAAGTTGATGTAGGCAAACTGTTTGTAAGCAGTAGCCGCAAACTCTTTCATAAGCCATGTCTTTCCTACCTGACGGGCTCCGCGAATAATCAAAGGCTTTCGTGTAGACTTTTCTTTCCAATCGTACAATTGTTGCATTGCATTTCTTCTCATACTTCTTTCTTTTATTGTCAGCTACTTATAGGTACAAATGTAAGCACTAAAAAGGATAATAACAAAAAGTCGTATCCTAAAAGTGTGGTATTTAACAAAAAGTTATACCCTAAAAGTGTGGTATGTTACAGAAAGTCGTATCAGAAAAGTGTATGATGCTGCTATTTCTGTTTGTTATTGTACCAAGTTACGATACCTTACTCCGTCAATCGATGAAGAGTAATGACGATGATTTCTGCCGGAGCACCGACACGGATTGGTAACTTTGAAGTTCCTATTCCGTTTGTTATAATCAAAGGTATTTTTGCTGTATTATATGCCAGTCCGGTGATAAAACGATTGCCGTAGTGTGAGTTCAGTGCCGGGGCGACTCCGAATACACGGACTTGTCCGCCGTGTGTATGTCCTGCGAGAGCGAGGTCTGTATTGACTACTGAAACGTCTTCTATGTAATCCGGCGTATGAACCAGTAAGATGACAAAATCCTTGGGAGAGAGTGCCAAAGTGGGTGATACTCCGTTGCGCCCCAGATCGAAAGGATTGCGCACTCCGGCGATAATAATCTGCTGGCCGTCTTTACGCAGCGTGTCCACTTCGTGTTCTAACGGATGCATTCCGTAATGTTTCATTGTGTTCACAATATCGTCGTGGCAACGTTCGTAATCATTATTACCCATCACTCCATAGGTTCCCATTGGTGTCTTTACACGTGCCAGTGCGGAAAACAAAGGTTCTACATATTCGCAACCTTCCTGATAATCACCACCCATCAAAAGAACATCTGCTTTTTGGGCAATCAATAGACGGACAAGATCGTTCAATCCTTTCTCTTTCAGCAGGCTTTTGTAATGTAAATCGGAAATAAAAGCGATGCGGAAACCTTCAAAAGCTTCAGGGACATCGCGGTGGGTGAAGTCGTATTTTACTACACGATCCACTCCTGTATAAACAGATGACACATCTACGCTGGAAGAGGTTATTTGGGTTCCACGGAGCATCCGGTCGGATTCGTACGCGTCGGTATCAGTCTCCTTTTTCTTTGTATGTTGCTTTTTGTTTTTAGAAACAGCCAGTGCTTTGAGTATCGAGTGGTCGGGAGCGAACAGTCCGGCAATGGCGTTAGTCGTATCCGGATAAATGGAATCAGTATGTAAGACAGGGCGTGGCAAGCTAGCCACCATATTCTTTTTCGACTTGCAGGAAACAAGCAAAAGCAATGCCAACAGGATAACAGGGTAGATTGTTTTCTTCGTCAGTGGATAAATCGTTTTCTTCATCAATGGGATATTTATTTTCTTCATCAATGGGGTATTTATTCTTTTCATCAATAGGGTATTTATTCTTTTCATCAATAGGGTATTTATTTTCTCCATCACAGGAGCATTTATTTTCTTCATCTTCTCTTAGTTTGAAGTTTTCTGGGGTGCAAAGATACGAAAACTCGCTCACATACGGATAACTTTGGAGAAAATAATGTAAAGTGTTTGATAGCAAAAGGGATATGTCGTTTTGTACCACATTCTTCCGCAGGAGGCTTTTAGCAAGTTTTAGGTGGAGTTAGGAGGACAAATCACTACTTATCCGTTGCCTTTTCGGGATAAAAAAAGAGGCTTGAAAAACAAGCTTTCGTCTTTCATTGATAACCCCGTTTACCACCGCAAAGAACGCTGTTTTTTCCATGTCTGCTGACGCAAACTTAGTCATATTTTTCCGTATCAGAAAAAAATACAGGCTTTGTTTGCAGGCCGAGGGGTCTTATTCTACGTTCCGCTACATTTTTCATGCCGTTCATTTACTCTGCATATAATAATTTTGCAAACAAAGGAATTGGTTATGAACCAGGCAAATGTAAAGGTGTCGTTCTACCTGAAAAAGAGCGAGGTGGATGCCGACGGGAATTGCCCCGTAATGGCAAAGTTGAATGTCGGAAAATATTCCGAAGCGGCATTCAGTGTGAAGATAAAAGTCCCGCAATCCCGCTGGTCTTCGGGACGCGCTTCCGGAAAAAGCGTGGCGGCAAAGGAAATCAACAACCGGCTGGATGAGATACGTGCGATGGCATTGAATATCTATATGGAACAGTCGGCTGTCCGTGACGGTGTGACGGCCGAAGAGGTGAAAGGCATACTGCTTGGAATGGCAAGCGGGCAGGAAACGCTTCTGGGATATTTCAGGCGGTTCATCCGCAACTTTGAAAAGCGTGTGGGGATAAACCGTACGGTAGGAAGCCTGAGAGCCTATAGCAATGCCTATAGCCATATCGAAAGATTCTTGCAGGCGCAATACAAGCTCTCCGATATTCCGTTTTCTGCGTTGGACCGTTCTTTCATTGACAAGTATGATTTGTATCTCCGGACGGAACGTAACCTCGCTCCCGGAACAATCATCAACCTGACCGTCCAACTGAAAACCATTGTCGGAGAGGCCATTGCTGACGGTATTATTACCGCCAGCCCGTTCATGGGCTACGAGCCGGTGCGCCCGAAGCACGTGCAGAAATATCTCACGGCAGAAGAGTTGCACAGGATTATGACCACCCCGCTTCACAGGCAGACCCTCTATCATGTCCGTGACATGTTCCTTTTTTCCTGTTTTACCGGCATTCCATACGGAGATATGCGCCTGCTGACAAAGGACAACCTATGCCTTGCGGAAGATGGAATATGGTGGATCAAGAGTGCCAGGCAGAAAACCAAGATAGAATTTGAGATTCCTCTTTTGGATTTACCGTTGCAGATTCTGAAGAAATATAGCGGTACAGCTCCCGGTGACAAGCTGCTGCCGATGTATTGCAATTCCACGCTGAACCTCTACTTGAAAGAGATTGCCCGAATCTGCCACATTGACCGTCCGTTGGTCTTCCATGCAGGACGGCATACATACGCAACGGAAATCACACTCTCTCATGGGGTCCCCCTTGAAACGGTCAGCAGGATGCTCGGCCATAGTCAGATAGAGACCACACAAATCTACGCGAAAGTGACCGATGAGAAGATAGACGCCGACACCAAGGCATTGAACCGAAAAATCTCGGAGCGTTTTTCTGTCGTCATTTAATAACCTTTTAAATGGAAAGAATATGGAAAAGAATACTGAAAAACAGAATGTCAAACGACGCAGCACTTTTGCCGTGCTGTTTTATATTAACCGCACGAAAGTGCGAAAGGACGGAATGTGCCAGCTATTGTGCAAGGTGAGCATTGATGCCGAATGGGCACAGATAGGAACCAAAGTCTCTGTCAATCCGGGTATCTGGAATCCGGAGAAAGGCCGTGCCAACGGAAGGAGCGAGAATGCCGTTACCGTGAACCGTGCCATAGATGACCTGACACGTGAGATTGCCGGACATTATGAGCGGATAAGAAACAGCCTGGGGTTCATCACGGCTGAACTGGTCAAAAACGCAGTCAAGGGTATCGGACAGAAACCGCTTACCCTGCTGGCTCTTTTCAGGGAGCATAACGAGGAGTTCAGGAAACGGGTCGGGATAGACCGCATACAGGAAACATACGACTCCTATCAGCGTTCCTACAAGCATCTTTCCGCTTTTGTCCGGGAAAAGAAAGGCGTGGAAGATGTGACGCTGCGAAGCCTTGACCGGACGTTTTATGACGATTTCGAGGTATTCCTGCGGACTGACCGCAACCTGAAACCCAAAAGCGTGCATGAACACCTGTACCGTTTGAAAAAGCTCACGATGCGGGCTGTGAGCCAGGGCACGTTGCGACGCGACCCTTATTGCCGCCTGCATCCCGAACTGCCCAAAAGGAAGAGCCGCCACATGAAACTGGAAGACCTTAAAACACTCATGACCACTCCGGTGGAGAAACCGCAACTGCAATTCGTGCGGGATATGTTCATCTTTTCAACCTTTACCGGACTGGCGTATGCGGATCTGAAACGGCTTTCGGACAAGGACATCACGCAGGCCGGCGACGGCACATGGTGGATTCATATCCACCGGAAAAAGAGCGATACGCTCTCTTCTGTCCGTCTGCTGGATATTCCTCTTCAAATCATAGAGAAATACCGCGGCCAAAGAAGCGGAGACAAGGTGTTCAATATTTATGCCCGCGGGTATTTTATCCTGTTGACTAGGGAATTGGGGCAGGTATATGGTTTTGATTTGACCTTTCACCAGGCCCGGCATAATTTCGGTACCCACATCACCCTTTCGCTCGGCGTTCCGATAGAGACGGTAAGCCGGATGATGGGACATACCTCTATTTCCACCACGCAGATTTACGCGCAGGTTACGGACACGAAAGTGGACGAGGACATGAAACGGTTGAGGTCCACAGGTTTCGGAAACAGGATAGACCTTTGCGAGGAGGATTTCACCGTCAGGAAAAAGCGGAAAATAAAATCACCGGCTGTATGAAATGGAAAACGGAGAAACTGCCCGGCTGACAGCAGGCAGTTTCTCCGTGCTTGATTAAAGAAGCAGTACTATACCCAGCGCTGTTCCTCCCGGCACCGTTTGTAGGCATCGTCCAGTATTTTCATGATATCGGACTCTTTATAGAGTGCCTTCCCTTGCACCAGATAGTAAGGGATTACACCGAATGTACGGTATTCCTGCAATGTACGCCTGCTTACCCGCAGGACTTTGGAAAGTTCCTCGTCCGTAAGGAAACGTTCACCGTTGAAGAGTGATCTCGGTACATCCTCCATTACTGAAAGCATCCTCTCCATTTTCTCCAGTCCCTGGAACATCACGTCAATGCGTGGGTCTTTCTTGTCTATAAAATGATAGCTCATAATTTGCTCTTTATTAAAGGGTGGTAACTCAATTCCAATAATCTCCGTATATCTTCCGGTTTGTAGAAAAGCTTGTTCTTGATGCGACTGAAAGGAAGGAGACCTTTGGCACGATACGCCTGAAGGGTCTTTTTGTTGATGCGGAGTACGTCGCACACCTCCTGGTTGTCCAGCCAGTTTTTCAGGCCGAGATCCTCGACCGGACGGCACAGGCGTGTCACCCGGTCCTCAAATTCGCAAAAACGGACACGCAGTTCTTCAAAAGTCTGTTTGTCAATACATACAAGTTCCATATTCTTTCATTTATATTAATTTTCCATCTGTTTTTTCAGTCTCGCCGGCAAACGCCTGCCCTTTTGGTTGAGGAACGCCTCGACCTCGGAGGACTTGTAATAGGTACGCCCGTCTATCATGTAATAGGTCACGAGTTTCTTCTGGCGGTACCGCGCGAGAGTGCGTTTGGTAATGCCGAGCAGCTCGCACATGTCCTGGTTGTCCAGCAGCTTGTCTCCGTCAAGCGCGGAGGTCTGGCGGTTCATACGGCTCAGCCTGTCTTCAATCCTGTCGAACCTTTCCATAATCTGATGAAGCATCATCTGGAAGGTCTCACGGTCTGTCTGTATCATAATACGGTCTGTCTTTAAAGTGTAAATAATTGACTGGTTACACCTTGTCGCGCAACAGGTTATATTATGATATAGGGCTAACGGCGTGCCAATGGCTCTGTATTTCACGAAATGACATAGCTATTCCGTTGAAATACAGTATAATAAAAAATAAAGGAGAAATATTTGATGGGAAATTAACCTTGCAGGATGCAAGGATTCTCGCAATCTGCAAGTTACATCCTGCAAGGATTACGATAAATCAGACGGCAGATGCCACCAGGCAGGACAACGGCCTTGTGTAACTGCCATTGCCGGACGGGAAAGATGGCCTGTATGGAATTCCCTTTGCCGGCGGAATAAGGAAAAAGGTAGATAATAAGTTCTTCCACAAGATTGTAATGGAAGAGGCCACGCAGGAGATCCAATGTTTCTGCATCAGAAACTTCTGCTAGGTAGATAAAGGAATCGCCTTTAGTGTCTTTTTCACAAAGAAGGTCTAGTATGTAATAGGGTAAAATCCGGGCATCACAACGCTCCCGCCAACGGGCAAAACCTTTCCTGTGGTTCATTACCCATCGCATCAGCACGTTGTCGGTTTCCGGCAGGAAGCCGTCCAGTGTCATCGCCGTTACAGCTTGGACTTTTGGCATAAATTCTGTTTTGATACCGGACCGTAAGCCGTCAAAAAAAGAAGCGTGCAAACACGCTACTTCTAATGGAGGCTCTGGAATGCCTTTGAAAGGAATAGGTGAATGCACGCTATGCGTAGGCATAGCATAAGCAATCACGCAATAGTTCCTTTCAATGTTAATTTTCCAGATTCCCATTAGAAACACCTTGCGGTCTTATGTCATATACAGTCAGCAATTGTCTTAGAGACAATATGTCGATTTTTCTCTATTTGTTTGCAAATGTACACATATTCAGTGAGATTTGCACTAACGGCAGGCTCATTTTTATTTCACCCCGTATTTCTTCATCTTCCGGTACAGTGTTGCTGGGTTGATGTTCAGCAGTGCGGCAGCCTGTTCCCGGTGTCCGTTGCAAGTTTTAAGAGCATTGATAATATTTATTTTCTCCAATGACTCATCCTTCAACGGCTGAATTGCCGGGGAGTGCGTATCTCCACTTTGGCGGATCTCAATATCCAATCCTTCCATATCCAGCATCGGAGTCTCCGCAATCAATACAGCACGTTTGATCCGGTTCTGTAAGTCCCGGACATTGCCCGGCCATGAATAGGTAAGCATCCTGCGCTTGGCATCTTCCGTAAAGCCTTGTGTTTCCCTTTTCAGTTCTTTCGAATGGCGTTCACGGAAAAACTCAGCCAAAGGGATGATGTCTTCCGGACATTCCGCCAATGAAGGCTGACGTATCTCGAATTCGCAAAGGCGGTGGTAAAGGTCTTCCCTGAACCGCCCTTCCTTGATGGCCAGTTGCAAATTCTCATTTGTGGCGGTAACGATACGCACGTCCGCTACCCGTTCCTTGTCACTGCCTATCGGAGTATAGGTATTCTCCTGTAACACGCGCAGCAGCATGGACTGAATCTCATAGGACATTGTACCTATCTCGTCCAGAAACAGAGTTCCGCCTTTCGCCATGTCGAAATATCCGGTCTTGGCGGTGTCGGCACCGGTAAATGCCCCTTTCTCGTGACCGAAGAACAACGAGGCGGCCAGTTCACGTGGCAGTGCCCCGCAGTTCACCGCCACGAAAGGCATCTCCCGGCGTTCGCTGCCCAGATGGATGCTCTGTGCCACCGACTCCTTCCCTGTACCGTTGGCACCAAGTACCATCACCGACATTTCCGATGGAGCTACCAGTCTGGCAAGTTTCTCCACTTGTAGGATCTTCGGACTTGTACGGTGAAACAGTACCTTTTCCTGTTTCCGTACCGTAACCATGGGGCGGAACACATCTTCTGCCAGTTCCAGCAGATGTTCCTTGCGTACCGGCTTGGGAAGGTAGTCTATCGCTCCCAACTTAATAGTGCGCACCACATCGGGAACCGACACATACTCGGTCGTGATGATGAAAGGAATATCCTTTCTTTCCTTGCGCAGCCATTCCAGTAGAGATATTCCGTCCCCTTCGGGTAGACGTACGTCCGATAGAATCAGATCAAATTGTATTTTGCGTATCAGTGAACGGGCTATCGGTTCGTTCATAGCTGTCACGACATCATAACCAGCTTGTGCAAACCAGTCCTTCTGCATCTGAGACAGACTGATATTGTCTTCAACTATCAGTATTTTCCGTTTCATTTGTCTGTCTTTTTATTTCATTTTTTGCTGCTGCCATCAACATATCGGTATGATTTATTATCCGTTGAGTATATTCTTTTAAAGCAGTGTCACTGGCCCTTTCATCTTTTAAAAGGGAACGATAAGCGAACAACATTTCTTCATTATGTAATAATTCCCACATCGGCAGCATACGGTGAACCGTTTCACGCAATTTCTTCCTATTACAATTTTCTATGGCCGAATTGAGTTCTTCAACATCTTTTTTCGACTGGTCAATAAAGGAACATAATAATTTTATCTTATCGCTCACCTCACACAACATCATGCTGAAATCTACATCATGCTTTTTGTCAGGGCAACCCCTTTCTATAGTTGACAACAGACCGATCAACTCTGTAGATGAGAACGGCTTATAAATACAGGCTGTAAATCCGGCATTCAAAAAAGCATCTTTCTCCTTCTCTCCACGTGCAGTCATAGCGACAATGGGTATAGTCTTTGAATTGCCAATACTTGAGTTACGTAACAAAGTCAACAATTCAAACCCGTTGGTGTAAGGCATCAGGATATCTGTAAGCAACAGGTTATAATCTTTTTCCCGCATGGCTTTTACTACCTCTTTGACTGTGGTACAAGTTGTACAGGCCATGCCATTACGCTCTAACATTTCTTTAATGACAGCTTGCAACATACTGTCGTCATCAATAACAAGTACATTGTGATGCAGGTGTGTGGAATGCGTCGGGACATGTTTTTCGCTTTCCAACGGTTCATCCGTTTCCGGCATGGGAAGGGTCACACGAAATGTGCTTCCACAATTAATCAAACTTGTTACTTCTATTGTCCCATCAAGAAGATTGACAAGTCCTTGCGTGATCGGAAGCCCCAATCCGAATCCGTCCGCATTGGTTGCAGAGGTATGGCGTTCAAAAGGACGAAAGATACGGGAAAGTGTCTCCTCACTCATACCAACACCGGTATCCACTATTTCCATGACCAGCAGTCCATTGAGATAGTGCACATTGAAATTGATTGTGCCGGTCTCCGTGAACTTAACTGCATTGGTAAGCAGATTGTCTATAATCTGTTCTATGCGGTCTGCATCACCATATAACTTGACTTCCGTATCCTTAAAATCACAATTGAACAGGATACCCTTATTATTGATTATATGAGAAAAACCGGCAGCGGTACGTTCCAATAATTCATGCAGGTCGAATGGGACATCGTTCCGTATTTCTTTCGCCTCGTTTAACCGGTACACATCCAACAGGTTGTTAAGCAGATGTACCACATGCTTGCACACCCTCCTTATGTTATTCAGATGGATATTCCTCCGTTTCTTTTCACGTGTATCCATTGCCAGATCGGCACTGCCGTCAATGACATTCAAAGGGGCACGTATGTCATGCGATATGGTCAGGATAATATTCTTGCGCATTTCCAACAGCGCAGTGTTTTGTTGTATCGTATCTTCCAAACGCTTCCTTGTTCTTGCCTTTTCCCGTAAATCTTTTTGAATAATCAGATAGGATATGACAAGCAGAATAATGGCGGAGATAATCAGCCAGGAGATGACACATATGGAACGGTTGTAAGATTCTCTAAGATGACATTCCTTCGCTTCAAGTACACGTTCTGTCTGGTTGTTCATCGTGGTTATCAGATGGCGAAGCTTTCGGTTGAGTTCCTTGTTGTGGTTGCGGAGGCTATCGGTATAAGCATTGATACTTTTCTGCCGTTCTTCCTGCATGGATAGCAATTCCTTGTTCAATGTCTTGAGAATTGTAGATG
The DNA here is from genome assembly GCF_018289135.1 of Bacteroides xylanisolvens. Classification (NCBI taxonomy): domain Bacteria; kingdom Pseudomonadati; phylum Bacteroidota; class Bacteroidia; order Bacteroidales; family Bacteroidaceae; genus Bacteroides; species Bacteroides xylanisolvens. The sequence goes on along the minus strand of NZ_CP072216.1, from coordinate 3,056,549 downwards.
CGGAAGGAACTATCTCCAGAGTTTCTTTTGCCCCTAAAAATCCTGTAAAACCTTTCTTTTTACGAATAACAGTACGCGGTTGAGCTTCCGCTGGTAAATGAGAGAATTGCATACCTTCCTGACTGTTCTGACTATGGAAAAGTTGCATAATTTGGTATAAATGCTCTTCTTTACTGGATAATAGATAGCGCAGCGAGTCTATTTGACTTTGGCTGACAAATTCCTCATACCCCTTGTGCATGGCCTGCAACATGGAATCGATATGCAGACGAAGAGAATGATAGTTCGCAAAATCCTCCTCTTCCCAAGAAAGGGCTGTTTCACCATAAGTTGAGAGAATCGTGATGTGATGCTGGACTATATTTCCATTGTGTTGAACCCGATGAATTGTTTGTGCCTCAGTTTCAATCACCAAAACCCTATTCCGCTCACGTACCATGATTATAATCATACCGATTATAGCCACAATCAACACCATATATCCAAAGATGATTTTATATTGAATACTCATTTATCAATATTTGCTGTTTATTTAGACACTATATGTATGTGGAAAGCAACCAGTCCTTCTATCCGAAATTTAAGGGTGGCTTGTATAAACGGTAATATGCCTATTAGTACGAAAAGCGATTGGGTATATTGTATTCTAAAATCATAGTGTACTTTGAACTGCGATAATAAGGCTGCGGAAACTCTATTGTTTCGTATGAAATGAGAGTATTTCCATTTCTTCTGTATTACTTGTCTCCTTTCAAGGGTATAAATCCTATTTGTTCCAATTGGGCGATTTTTTGATCCGACAAGCTTCCTCTTCGATAATTCCGTCTTTGAACCGTACACCAACGCCCCAACGCCCCTTCACGACATCCAGGCCACCGTCCATTTTGGACATGAAACTGGTGCAACTGTTCCAAGTAGCTTCGCCAGACCTGCTCCACCGACCAGACAAATCCTATTCGATCTAATAGTGTTTGACGATTAGGGGAAAGTTTCCCTTGCTTGCGCATTTTCCGCTGTCTACTGCACCACTCGCCCAAATAACCTTCGGCTGATTTGGGAAAGCGCTGCTGTTTGTCAAGAAAGATTTTCAACGCTTCATAATTTTTCATCCATTCACCGTTCAAGTCCTGACTCCACACAAATCCGATCTCATCCAACACACGAATACGTTCTTTGCTCAAACGTCCTTTCTTGCGTCTTTCCCGTTGAGTATAACACCAGGTAGCCAAAGCTCCATCCTCCCGTTTGGGCCAGCGGCCTTGAGTCGCAAAGAAGACTTTCAATGATTGGAATTCCTTCATCCAGTTTGAATCCAGCAAGTTCCATTCAAAGCCGACAGACTCCAGCAGTTTGTAACGCTCCTCCGAGAGTCTTCCCCGTTTGTAAGCCATGCGCTGCGTATTGCACCACAAGCCCAGCTTCCCCTCTGTAACCGAAGGCCAGTCATTTTCTTTCTTACGGAACTCAATAAGCCTCTCATACATGATCTGCCAAGGTTCCAACTCTGTCAATATCTCCTCAATACGAAGCCGTATGTCTGATAGGAAACCTGTGGTCAGAAAAGAGGTCACCCCTTCAAATCCCTTGGGTGAAGGCTGACAGGCAAGGCGTTCCATGTGCAAGGCCATCATGTCATATACAGATTTGCCCGATAGGTTGTTCACAAAATCCAATACGACAGGCTGTTTCCCGCTTCCGGCATCCAAGCAACGGCCCAGCTGTTGCAGGGTAACAATATAGGATTCTGTCCGCCGTAGAAACAAGACGGCATCTATGCCCTCCACATGCAGTCCTTCTATCAGCATATTGACAGAGAACAATACATGCAATTTCCCAGATTCTTTTTGGAAAGCCTTTAGTATTTGATTATTAGTCCGTTCGCTTTGAGTGTGATGGATCTCAAATGGTATGATTACCCGTCCGGCTTGTGTCAGCCAGCCACACACCTCAGGAACCATCTGTTTCAGATCGGTAAGATCACGGCAAAAAACCAGCAGTTTACATACATCTTTGGGCAAGAACTTTCGGATTACCTCAGGAGCTCCTAACGCCCCTTTAAAATCAACGCGAGCCACATCCAGTTTCTTTTGGACTTGTTCTTTTCGTCGAATTGAACATCCGCTTCGATCCAATCGCTTTTGTAAACGATTCAGTTCACCGTCTAATCCATAGGCACTTTGTACCAGGATTGGGACTGGTAAAATACGGTAATACCAAGCCTGAGGTAAGGTAAGTTCATAAAACAGATTTCCCTCGAAATAAAGATCCACCGTATCAATCATTCCCTCCGGGCGAATAGGAGTCGCCGATGTTCCTAATATATAGGCCTGCGGATTGGATTCAATTACCTCCTGCAAAGCAGCCCCCCATATTTCTGCACCGAAATGATGAAACTCATCAATCAAAATATGATCTGCTTTGAGTTGTTTATCATTTTTTCGATAATATATCAATGACTGAAACGTTCGATAGCAGATATAAGGAGAGGTAAAGCCTACCGCTTTTTTGATCTCCTCCAGGATTGTGACATTTGGAGCAAATACGCAAATTCGTTCTGTGGCATGGTCTGATATATAACGAGCCAGCAGATATGACTTTCCCGTCCCGGTCGCTTGCACAACGGTACCGATACGATGCTGTTCAAAGCCTTTTATAATAGCACGATAAGCTTTCTCGTTATGTGGGTAAAGTTCTACATGTCTGCCGGAATTAAGGCTTCTGAGGTAGTTGTCGTCAGAAACAGTCAAACCATGCAACTCATAAGCCAACGCCTCTTTCAGAAATCCACCATGAGCTACAATCCGAAAATAAAGACTCCCTTTACCTTGGGTTAATACTGTAAACTCCTCATAATATCTCTCAACGTCCGTTCGGGTCAAGGGGCGAATATTCCAAACCTCTTTAGCAATAAAATGTACCATTCCCGGCTTGAATCCGACCCATAGGAAGCCGTCCGATTCTATTACGTGATAAGCAAGTTTTCGATAATAAACCGATAACGAAGAAACCATGTTATACAATCAATGTTTTCAAGATATCAAAAGAACAAAAAGTGATGTACAAGACGCAGTTTGTTCCAACACTTCTTGTTCTTTCTTCATTCCCATACGAAATAGCATAAGATAAATTCTTAATGGATTAACACCGGAATATTTTGATACTATCCACTGAACATTTGCATTTTTGGAATGCAATATAAATTTTGATTCTCCCATAAACTCGATTTTCATAATCAATGGAAGAATCACAAAAGCCCTTACCTTTTATAATTCTGAATTTTGTGTAAGATATTTAATCGGATTTGATTATCTGGAAGTTCTCGCCAAACTTTGTATCTACTTTTGCCAATTCCAATCAAACAATTCCACATCATCTTCAAGAAGATCGCTTCCGGTTTGCGTTTCTATCAGGGTCAAGTCATTTATGGCTTTTAGACCGTGGCGCATATCTTCAAGGATACAAACAGTATCTCCCCGTTTAACTGGGGTAATTTTTCCTTCTATAGCCAACAGTCCCTCTCCATCAACAACCGTCCATACCTCTTTCCGTAGATGATGAGCTTGATATGTGAGACTTTTTCCTGCCTTTATAATCAATTGCTTCGTCAACGACTGAAAGCCATCTGAATATTGAACATTATGAATAATCTTGTATTCTCCCCAATGTCTTTCCTCATACATTGGACAACACTGTAGCCGGTCTGCATATTTTTTTATGTTCTCGCTCTTGTTCTTTTCGGAAATTAAAATACCGTCATTCGATGCTGCAATCACCAAATCTTTGGTTCCTATACACATAATCGGAAGATCCAATTCATTAATGATATGTGTATTTTCCGCCTCTCCATCTGTGATAACATTACCTATTACATGGTCTTCCAACTCATCTGTAAGTGTATTCCAAGTCCCTAAATCTTTCCATTTGCCAGAGAAAGGAACTACTGCTACCAATTTGGCCTTTTCTGCCACCTCATAATCGAAACTGATTTTGGGGAATTCACTATATCTGTTACGGATTTCCGAAAAAGAAACAGTCCGGATATATTGCTCCACAATATTCATCATATATCCCAACTTAAAAGCAAATACGCCACCGTTCCAAAATGCATTTTCTTTTATAAGATATTCCGCTGTAGCTACATTTGGTTTTTCCGTAAACCGTTTGACCGAAAAGATTCCACCTTTCAGTTTCGATTCATCAGGCACTACATATCCATATTTAACAGATGGATAGGTTGGAGTAATCCCCATAAGAACCAGCTCAGCTACATTGTCATCCACCGCATGCACCATCTGCTCAATAACTTTGAAATATCCTGCTTCCGTAAAAGGGTCACAAGGCATAACAACAACTACTTCTTCATCGGCACATGATTTCTCATATTTCAGATATGAAGCTGCCAAAGCAATGGCTGGAAATGTATCACGTCTTTCTGGCTCCACCACTACATCGATGTATTCACCCAGCTGATTGTAAATAACATCAGCCTGAGACAAGCTGGTAGCCACGGTTACATGACCTTTTAAATCGGATTCTCCCAATTGACGAATAACCCGTTGTACCATCGACTCTTTTTGACCATCGGGAGAATTGAGTAATTTTATAAACTGTTTGGAACGACTGTTATTTGACAGAGGCCAAAGACGTTTCCCAGAGCCTCCGGATAATAAAAGAATTTGCATAAATAATGTTTTAAATCGTTACCTTTCTGCACGCATGGGATTATGCAGGAAATCATCATAAGCCAATCGGATACCATCTTCCAATTCAGTTTGGTAAGACCACCCCAAAGCCGTTGCTTTCGATACATCCAAAAGCTTTCGGGGTGTGCCATTCGGACGTGAGGTATCCCATTTGATTTCGCCTGTAAATCCTACAACCTTAGCCACCAATTCTGTAAGATCTTTAATGGTCAATTCTTTACCGGTTCCTGCATTCACAGTTTCATTCCCCGAATAGTTGTTCATCAAGAACACGCACAGATTAGCCAAATCATCTACATATAGAAACTCCCGGAGCGGGCTGCCGTCACCCCAGCAAGTCACTTCATCCAGACCCGCCTCTTTCGCCTCATGGAAACGGCGGATCAAAGCAGGAAGTACATGACTATGTTCAAGATGATAATTATCATTGGGTCCATACAGATTTGTTGGCATCACACTAATGAAATCCGTACCATACTGCCGATTCAAAAATTCGCAATATTTCAAACCCGATATTTTGGCCAAGGCATACGCTTCATTCGTTTTCTCCAATTCTGATGTTAGCAAACAAGATTCAGGCATAGGCTGAGGGGCCAAACGTGGGTAAATACATGAAGAACCTAAGAACTCCAATTTTTTACAGCCGTTCTTCCAAGCTGCGTGAATCACGTTCATCTCCAGTATCATGTTGTCATACATGAAATCAGCCAATGCAGATTGGTTGGCAATGATACCACCTACTTTGGCAGCAGCCAAAAAGACATATTCCGGTTTTTCTTCCGCAAAAAACTTTTCCACAGCTTCTTGCCGTGTCAAATCCAATTCTGCATGAGTACGAGTGGTAATATTCATATACCCTTGCCGATGTAACTCACGGACAATGGCAGAACCCACCATCCCACGGTGTCCTGCTACATATATTTTTGCGTTCTTATCCATCATTTTACAATTCCTTTCTCCAGATATTCGGCCAAGTTGGTACGCATTACGTTGGCCACATGTTCCGCAGCCACTTTTTGCATATCATGAGACACCATAATTTTCACCAACTCTTCAAAGGAGGTGGATTGCGGATTCCATCCCAATTCATTCTTAGCTTTCGTAGGATCACCCCATAGGTTGACAACATCCGTAGGACGATAGAAATCCTCACTGACAGCTACCAGTACCTTTCCGGTCTTTGCATCAATACCTTTCTCATCTATACCTTCACCTTCCCAACGCAGTTCAATGCCGGCATAGTGGAATGCCAATGTAGCAAATTCGCGAACAGTGTGCTGTACACCTGTTGCAATGACGAAATCCTGCGGTTTGTCCTGTTGAAGAATCAACCACATACATTCCACATAATCTTTAGCATATCCCCAATCACGTAAGGAATCCAAATTACCCAGATACAGACAATCCTGCTTCCCTTGAGCAATACGGGCAGCAGCCAATGTAATCTTGCGCGTTACAAAGGTTTCGCCTCTGCGTTCCGATTCGTGGTTGAACAGGATACCCGAACAACAGAACATATTATAAGCCTCGCGGTACTCTTTCACAATCCAATAGCCGTAGAGTTTGGCTACGGCATAAGGGCTGTAAGGATGAAACGGTGTATTTTCATTTTGAGGAACTTCTTCTACCTTGCCATAAAGTTCGGAAGTTGAAGCCTGATAAATCTTACAGGTTTTCTCCAGATGATTGGTACGAACCGCCTCCAATATGCGGAGTACTCCTACAGCGTCCACATCAGCTGTAAATTCAGGTGCATCAAACGACACCTGTACATGGCTTTGAGCAGCCAAATTGTAAATCTCAGTAGGCTGTACTTTACCTACTAATTTCACTAAAGACATAGAGTCCCCCATATCCGCATAGTGCAAGTGAAAATGAGGTTTCCCCTCTAAATGAGCAATACGCTCCCGATAATCAACTGATGAACGACGGATGATACCATGAACATCATATCCTTTGTCCAATAGAAATTCTGCAAGAAACGAACCGTCTTGCCCGGTAATTCCGGTGATTAAAGCTGTTTTCATCTTGTTATTTTTGTTAGTAATACTTCATGAATTTTATAAATATACCTCAATGATTCCAAAAAGGCATTACTGTATATGCCATTACGTTTGAATGCTTTTTGATGATCGGATATAATTTGTTTATGGCTGGCAAAGCCACTGGTGGAAGTCCCTCCTGTGCGCATGGTTACAAAATCCATTGGGATATATGTTGTCTGTATTTTATGTACGAAAATAAACCGTAAAAGACATTCAAAGTCGGAAGCAATCTTATAAGACAAATCAAAGCCACCATACTTATCATATATAATTTTGCGGCAGTAGAAACTTGGGTGTGCAGGCATAAAGCCAAGTCGCATCCAGCTACGGTGGAAAAGTCTTGACGAATAATAACGGACACATTTACCCAAGTCATTGCCATCCACGAAATGAATATCTCCATATACTGCATCCACTCGGTTGGTAGCAAGCTCTTTCTCTAATTTTTCCACTACATCCGAAGAAGTATAAAAATCATCCGAATTCAAGATACCAACCACCTCCCCCGTGGACATCCGAATCCCCTTGTTCATAGCATCATAAAGACCTTTGTCCGGTTCACTTATAAACCGCAATCGTCCATTATAACGAGGTTCATACTCCCGGACTATTTCCATCGTATTGTCTGTACTTCCCCCGTCCACAATGATATGCTCTATGTCGGGATAACTTTGGCTGAGTACACTATCCAAGGTCGTGCAAAGTGTTTTACCGCTGTTCCATGTAGCGGTAATAACTGATACTTTCATGTAAGTTATAATGTAATGTTATGTTTTGGGCTTCTATGCGTTCTCTCTTCTATATTGTTAAGTATAACTAACAATGTCGGTATATTTGCCATAATTTATAAATCATACTTAATAATAGAATACATGAAACTGCCCCAAATATGTCGTCAGCCTTGATGAATGGACGATAGGCAGCAATTACGAAGGAATCCACCACATTCATTTGCTCGATTTCCTGCAACGGCAGGAGTTATAAATCTATATTACTCCAAAGATATGCCATAATGATCTTTCAAATATTGGCATATCTTTTTCTTGTCATTTCCACAAGCTCTTTTTATTTCAAAGATCTTAGCATCCACCAAAGTACGGTACCACCAACCTTGCAAGAAGTCCCAGAGGAATCCTTCCTTGCCATCTAAGAACCCCAACTTTATGATATAACGATAAACAAAGTAGCCGAAAGCCCTCCAAAATAAAGGCATCTTCGCATATCGGTTTTTCTGTGCCCGCTTTCGTTCAACCTCTTTCCCATGATCTTGTGATACGATTTGAGAACCCGTCAAATGAAACTCTGCATCCAGCAACAAAGCCGCTTCCCGCGAAGCATAATTATTATGCTTATCTGTAAACTGCCCGAAAGTCATTCGGTTGTCATCCACAAATTGATGTTTCAATTCTGCCGTCTCGCCGTCCAATATCTCCAAATGCTCATCCATCAACCGCTGCTCATAACGAGCCATTCCTTTCCGGAAAACACGCACGATCTTGACATTATTTACAATGCCATGATGTAAGATCTTACCACAATAAGCGCGCGCGCGAGAGAGAGAGAGGGCTGAAACGCCCTCCGGCATTACAGGTAATCTCTCTTTTAATTCTTCAACCAATTCGGGTAACAAATACTCATCCGCATCCAGACGAAGAATCCATTCGGTCTCTATCTGCAATGTATCCAACGCCCAGTTGAACTGTTCGGCTTGATTACCCGGATACTTATGTACCACTACCTCCACATTCTCAAACTCCCGGCAAATCTCTACTGTCCTGTCAGTTGAAGGCGAGTCAACCACAAATACCTTCTTGGCAAAAGGTGTTACATTCTCCAAGCACCTACGGATATGTATTTCCTCATTATAGGTGAGGATAATTACCGTAATATCCAATGTCTTATTCAACATAACTACATTTACATGTTACAATTTTTCTTTTGTTCTTATGGATTCTATAACCAGGGAAACGCTTTTTTCGATACTTCCTGTATTATCTATTTTTATGACTTCTGGCTTTTGAGCTATCTTTTGATATAACCTAAACCGATAATCAAAAGCCTCATTAAAGGTGTTTTCAATTCTGCAATTCAAAACATCTTCTCGATTACGGCTTATCACAAACTGAAAGCTATCATTAGGCAAAAGCCGTTGGTATAATTTATACCATTTGCCGTCAAGTATGTCGAGGTTATGAGTTTCACTTCCCATATCAATGATTATGTCATTTACCCATCTGTCACAGATTACATAATCAGTTCTTAACTTAGTTGGTTTTTTGCGAGCTAACCAACTATCTATATAAGAACTATATAAGTAGAACCAGCAAAACAAAGGGCTTTTATAGAAATAGTGCAACCACATTTCTCCCATTGCGGTATTCTCCTTTTTACTTAATCCTGTAAGTTTAGCTATGGCATGCATTATTTTTATCAATTTATGATGATAACGCATCCAAATATATCCAACAGTCTTACCTTCTGCTTCCAATTGGGCACGCACACCTTCGATGACTGTAGTTTTTCCACTGCCATCCACGCCTGATATGATGATGTATTTAGTCATTTTGTTTCAATAAGTTAATCCATTCCATCCCCACTTGACTCCATGTAGGATGCGCATTCATTATTATTTTACCCTTATCAGACCTTGAATTTCTCAAAGCAACATCGCTCCAAGCCTTTTCGATTGTAATGGCCAATCCTTTGATTGACTTATCAGCAGTCAGCAGTCCATACTTAAGATATTCCGTAGTACCTCCATTGACAAAGGTGATTACAGGTGTACCGCAACTCAGCAACTCAAAATATGTCAAAGGCACCTCACTTGGAATCACGATGAAAGGCAGAATTGCATACCAAGCAGAGCCAAAAAAAGCCCTAAGCTGTTCTCTCGTCAGTCTATCCTTGATAATCTTTACTCGTTCCGGATGTTTCAGTCCGGACAATGTCTTTTCAAACCGCTTATATTGGGAACCCACATCCGTACGCATCAACATGACAAGCCGGACACCATCATCCTTCACGCTGTCTAAAGCCTCCAGCAACACCTCTGCCCCACGAGTAGGTGCAGGAGCGCCACTAAATAGTAGCCATTTTCTTCCCTTCAAATCATATTTATCCAAGACACTGTTGTCTGGTACAATTTCATCAAACGAATCCTTGCCAGGGTATATGGTTGTCACATTTTTAAAGCCGCCTCTCTTCACTGCTTTGGCACTCACATCGGTCAAACCAATCACATGGCTCACACCAATATTTTTCAATGTATGAGCAAAAATGCACTTGGACGTTATAGCCTCCATCAGGTAAGGCTTTGCAGCGGCTAAACCACCGTTCTTCTTCAGCAGCATTCCACTCTTCAGGTCATACACCCCTCCTGTCATGTAACCAATCTTCTTGCAGTTGATTTGAGCAATCCACTTGGCTGGTGTCAGCCCATCACGAAAAGTAAAAGGGATGAAAAGTATCTCCGGTTTTAGTTCCGTGCATTGGACAAAGATTGCCTCATTATTCTTTATCACGGAACACACATGGACAGGTTTCGACGAATCGCTTCCTGCCCAATCATAATCAATGACATCCTCACTGTTGCTGCAAGCATTCAAAATGCTTGCCTCATAGCCGTATTCCACCATCACCTTGGCAACCTCCAATATTGTTCGCCAAGGCATGAGATGTTCCCTTCCCTTAAAACAGTCAATCGTAAAGAATATAATTTTCATTTTCTCATTCTGATTACATTTGCAGGATTACCTCCTACAATGGCGTAATCGGGAACATCATGCGTTACAACGGCACCGGCAGCCAAAATAGATCCAGTACCAATGTGCCTACGTTTCGAAATGATGACATTTGCTCCAATCCACACATCGTCTCCTATGACGATGTTCGAGTCCTTGGTTTTTTCCACGTGACCTTGGAAGCACATCGGGGTTGATGTATCAGACACCTCATGTCCAAAAGTAATGCAATACAGGAACGGCCCCATCATTACATATTTACCTATATGGATGTCATTGGGAATGCTACAATTGGCACCAATACCACTATAATCACCTATCACGATATCCTTTCCGTTCCCAAAATAAATATTTCTGTTTATTGTTGATACTTTCCCGCACTCCTTAAATATGCGCTTGCACAGGAAAATACGGATTCGATTACTTACCCCCCCCCAATACAGGAGTGTACGAATCTGGCAAATGGTTTGCGAAACCATAAAACAAGACCAGCCAAAACTTTCTCATCATATTTTGTTTTGATTTATTGTTGCATTCTTTAATACCTCACACAACTTCTTTTTCATTATATCCTCCGTAAAGTTTCTGAGGAATCTTTCACGTGCATCATGTCCCATCTTCTTTCGTAGGGATTCCGATTCGATAAGTTTCACAAGAGCATCAGCAATAGCTTCCGAATTCCTCGCCGGCACAACAAGAGCTTCCTTCCCATCCTCGACCGTTTCAGGGTTGCCACCTACAGAGGTACATACAATAGCCTTTCCTGCCCGCATTGCTTCCAGTAATGCAATGGAATGATTTTCTTGAAGAGAAGGCAGACAGAATATGTCCCATGCTTTTAACCAAGCAGGTACATTATCCTGATACCCCTCGAAACAGATTAACTCCTCAACTCCAAGTTCTCTTGCCAAATTGCGCAAAGCCTCCTCCTCTGGACCGTCACCAATGATATAGATGTGGAATTTTTCATCCACACGCTTCCTGACTTCCGGAATAGCTTTTATTAAGAAATTCAATCCCTTGATAGCGTCCAGTCGTCCGGCCATTCCGATGCTGACCCCATCGGATTTTAGCACAACAGGTTCTAGGGCAGGCTCGTTTTCCACAATACCATTATACACCACTTCCAGTTTGCTTTTGGGCACTTTGCGCTCCAACAGGTACAGTCCGCTATATTCCGCCACCAGAACCACCGTTCGTGCAAATCTTTTATACATCCAGGCTTGCAATTTATTAATGGCGTCTGCAATATACCGCCTGCCCTCAGTCGGAGGATTGTACAGACCATGGTAAGTACATACCATCGGCACCCGAAGAGACCGCTCCAAACATGCTACCAGCTTGATGATCACAGGCCCGTTAAAACCATGACAGAACACAACATCAGGCTTTACTTCGCGGGCAATGCCGCCCAAACGTTTCACCCAACTCATATCTTTTCTGTTTTTTATGGCGATTACCCGTATTCCGGCCTCAGTCAGAGGTTTTCGGTCATACTCACAATTCTGTAGGTCAATGCACACAGAAGAAATCTGCAATTCGAGGTCATATTCTCCCAGTGCAGCATAGGTCAGAAACAACTTGCCTATACCACCCGTACCAAATGCCCAAATGACGTTTAAAACTTTCATCCTTTATAATCTTTTCTATATGTTAAAGGATTTGCTTTCAAGGCTTCGTATGAATCACCTTTCATATCATAAAAACTGTCATACTTATTATATGCTATTATTGGATGCTCATCCTCGCGCATCTCCTTACGCAGATAATCCTGGCTGTCAACAATCTTCAAATCCATTGGAATTTTGTACTTCCAGATACCGACAGCCCTCAATTTGATACCTATTAAATACGTTTTCAAGCTTGAATAATCCTGTACAATGCGCAGGTCAAAATCACTACGGTCATGGTACATGTGTCGGCAGATACTTCCGTATATAGTAACAGCACCGATGTTATCACAATCTTTCAGTTCCTCAACAGCCCAATCTACATAATCTATTACTGACTGTATGCCCTTACCTTTGAAACCGGTATAGACTTCACGGAACCCTACCAGCCATGTAGAATCAAACAGCCAGAATAACGTATGTAGCACTACAAATAGAGCCAAGGCCACCCACCACGAATAAATACAAACTGAAGCCAATGTCACTATTACTGCAACGGGTATCAGCTCCAATCCTATACGAAAAGCTCTTTCTTTCCTGTCCAGGACATGTACCGCCTGCAATGTCCAGCTAACGGGGAACCATCTGAAAAACAGAAATTTGCCCCAATTAATTGAATAACTACGCATATCTTGAATTATTTCATTAAACCAGTCTAAAGATTTCCTTCCATCTGAAATCTTCTTTTTCAAATAGTTGCTTAAATGTTCTACCTAATGTCCTCACGGCGTATGCCAATAGAATAACCTCAACAACCAAGATGATAATATTCAACGGGAACAGGTAATTTATTTTATCTGTAAACAATACATACTGAACAATGTATGATTCCAAACACAATGCAGCAATAGCCTGAATACCATACCCAACATTAGACTTCATCAGTAGTTTAAATATATCCGCCTGAAACAGATTGTACAAATAGATACATGTGCCCATTAAGGGCACTAACGATAACATCTGGTAAGGGCAGAGATTTTCTTTTTTAGTACACGCCAACAAGGCCCAAGTGTAACCCGGTACACACTAAAGTCATAATAGCATCGCGCCAAACCTTCTGTTTCAGAATTACATTCTTCGAACCTATGTATGCTCCCATCAGCATAAATGGAAACCAATAAAAGAATCTAAAGGTATGGTTTCTATACATGTGATAACTGCCTATGTCTTCATACATTACAAACCTCACTATCGGTATTATGCAAGCCACAACAAATACCCACCACTTAAAACGCATCAGATATTTACGAACAAAGTACAGCAGTACATAATACATCATAATGCAAGGGATAAACCATCTACTGGCACCTCCAACAATTTGTCCAATGTTCATGTCATCTGCAAAACAATAGAACGAGAATATCGCCCAAGCAAATACACTGGGGTATATTCTATTAATACGCCTCTTATACCAATTGTCGAATCGGTCTATTCTGCCAAGAAACAATGTGTATCCAGAACAAAACATGAATAGTGCATCACCAATCGTACCGCCAGTAGCAAACATTTCGTATTTGGGTGGATACATCATGTAACTATGCACATTTATAATCAATATCATAGCCACGAACTTTAACAGTTCAAGTGACAAGTCTTTACCCTTAGCTTGACTGTGATGGGGGGTAACCAAAACAGGGGAAAGAATGCCTGTTTGAATGGCATGCTCAAAAGTCATATACTCCATGGCTTATCTTCTCTTGTATTTATCAAGATAAGTTTTTACGGTAACTTTGATATCATACAGGTCCAGCACTCGCTTGTAAGCAGCTTCTACCTGCTGCTGATCGTTTTCATGTTTCAGAAATACCTCCAGTTTATCTGCACAATCAATAGGATTGCCATTCTTGAACACATAGCCGTACTTACCATAATCAATAACCTCTTCAGGGCCTTGGCCGGAAGATACCACCACAGCCACTTTTGCAGCCATTGCTTCGGCTACAGTATTTCCGAACCCCTCACGTATGCTTGGCTGAACGAATACATCATAATCACATACATGCTCAAAGATATACGATTGGGATTTCATGCCATGGAAGGTTACATTCTGTCCTAAGCCAGACTTTTGCACCATACCTTCAAGATATGGGCGTGAAGATCCATCGCCTATAAAATTGATCATAAAGTTATGGTAACCACGTTTCAAAAGTTCTGCACCAGCCTGTATCAAGATATGTTGTCCTTTGTCATCATGGTCAAGACGTCCAACCTGTACTATCTGCAACATATCTTTCCAATCACCCGATTGCCGTTGTTTGATAAGTTCCGGACGAATACCATTGGGATTACAGATACTCTCCGTTCCATTATATGCAAGAAGGGCTCGTCGAACGGAATCAGAGATAGCAAACACACGAGGTACAAGATCTATACTTTGGGTATTCTTCGGTTTGGGGAGTGCATGTAATGTAGCATTAGTAATCTTCTTATGCCAGGGTGCAAGTATTAACTTATACATAGACGAACTATGAATATGAATTACATTGGGATGCAACTCGTACAGGAGATAATTCAGTCGCAACATCGGCAATAAAAGGTTAGCACCATTCTTGCGATGGCCATAATGGAGCTTTATTCGCTTGTCAAGACTGTCATAGAGCGTGCTCTCAACCGTAGAGTCCTCCATAACAATCAGATGCACATCATGCCCCAACTTTATCTGTTCATTACAGATGTTTACCAACATGGTCTCAATACCTCCGAATGTAAACATCCAAGTAACATGTACGATTTTCATTATTTTATATTTGATCTTAATAAATAATATCTGACATACACATAAATACAACCGGCATAAAAATACAAACCACCCAAATTGAATGTATATACGAATCTCAAATGTGTAGGAACCTTACCTCCAATAGATACTAGTTTTTGTTTACATACCATTGCATCTTTATAATTACCAATCAGAAGATTGCAATCCAGCATAACTTTATAAGCATTTCTAAGAATCGATACTCCTTTGGGCTTTTGCGAGAGTTCCTCACCATACCACTCAACAAGCAGTTGTTTAGAAAGAAGCCCCTTTGCAATCTGTTTTCTATCATTTCGAAGAACGTTTCTGGTTACGCTATCAGTACGATTTCTTTCGCGAATTGTAACAATTCTATTTGTATAAAGAATCTTCTGAGCCTCACGATAGAAACGCTTGAAGAACACTCCTTCGTATATTCTCAAATCTTCATCAAAAGGGTATTTCTGTAAAGTTTCCGTCTTGATGCAATGAACAAAGTCTCCAGTAACCTCCTCAAATAGAAAGTTCTCGAAAGTTAGCTCAGCCTTTTGCTTACCCATCAGCAACGAACAACTCTGGTAGTATTCAACCATATCATCTGCGGCAAAGCAATAGTGCATATACTTTTGATTGCTAGCAATAGAATTTATAAAATTGATTGCCTCATCCACAAAATAGTCATCACTATCCAAGATGATACAATACTCACCAGTAGCCGCTGCAATAGCTGCATTACGGGCCGCATTGGTACCTCGATTCTGTGAAAATGGGATGAACTTAATATGTGGGTGTTTATCAGCATAGTTTTGCACAATCTTCGGAGTCTCATCATGAGAACCATCATCCACAACAATATGCTCCAGTTCCACACCCCATTGGAGGTTGCGAATCACGCTATCTAAGCATCTCGCGACACAATCAGCTCGATTATAGACAGGGGTTATTATTGAATATTTCATACTATTTCAATTTTAGCAGTTCCTTCTGACCATTCTTGCATAGATAAACAGTCTCGGGATATTGTTGGAATTCGAGGATCTCATCAGGCACGATATATTCCAATCGTTTGCCTTCGAGATAATAATTGTTTAAGTCCTCTATAGATATGCCCATGGATTCATTGTCGGCAATCTCCTGTACCATATTGATTGGGAAACTTAGAATGAAAGGATACTCGTATGTCAAGCCATGATCCATCAGGTTTCGAGGCATGACATAATGAACTATATTTGCTTCAAGTGTAGTGGGGTTGGCATAGATGATTTTTGACTGCAACTTCAAGCACAGCTTGGTGCTATAGATATGTGCGTCAACAGAGAAGTTATAACCCCAACTGCGAGCATCGCGGTGATTATGAAAATCCCATTCAAGCTTACCGTTATTAACAGGGATACTTGCTGGACGTTCTGTAATGTTCTTGCCTAAACGAAGTGAAATCTGATTTATATCCGGATTCTGTTCAATGAATGCAAGGTCATTCTTTGACAGTTCAACGTCACGGATGAATGCAGAATCATCGGTCAGGTACATGGTGTATTCACAACTGGAAGTAGCCAACATGTTATTAAGCAAATCGCGAAAGTTGGATTTTTGCTTACGTATGTGGTGATACTTCAATAGTTTTTTCAGATTGTATGGGGTCATGTAATCCGAGACGTGATAGCCAGAAGTCTTACGTGTTTCCTTAATAAACTCATATGCTGGATATTCCTTTTGAAGGATATCATAACCCTTCTGGAAATCATCACCACTGGTATTGTAAAGCACGGAGAGCTTATAGTTCGTCTTCTGCCAATGGCATTGGATACTTGATAGTAATGCCTCAAGCTGCAAAGCGCGATTGAACGAGAAAATAATAATATGAATCATACTATGATAGTTTTATCAATGGTTTGAAGCCACATATCTGTGGCAAATATTTAAATAAAAGAAACGAAACAAGGATGGTTGTTAGTGTGACGATTCCGTATGATAACCATATATTTAAATGCAATGGCGAAATTGCCAAAACAATATAAGGGTGTATTAGTAATATCAAAAGCGAAAATTTTCCGATGATTGCCAACTGTTTAGGAAGATAAGAACAAAACTGGATCAAAGCCAAACTTTCTATTGCACCAACTAATAACAGTTTCAACCAATTATCTTCATAATGATTCCAGTAGTTATCTTGAATACCAGACGGAATTATTACGACAATACATAAACCGGTAATTATCAGCAAGATAGAATCCCCCCCTATATAGGAAATACTTCCTAACAAACTCACCTATTGCTAGATAACCCATGGCTGTTAATGCTGTACTACAAAATAGAGGAAGTACAAGTTTGTGGCCATGAAAAGAATACGTACTGGTGATATAATAGCTCACAGCGGACAAAACTATCATTGCAAGGAACAACAGTTTGCTATTATGTATGTATTTATGTAGAATATAGTTGATGACATAACACCACAATGTGCATATAAAGAACCACGAAACGCCATGAATCATACTATATGGATTTGCAACTTTCAACAATGTGGTCATAAAGCCTTTCTCAAATATGCTTATGATAAACATCGGAACTGAGAAAAAAGCCATTGGGATCACAATGGTGTTGAGTTTCTTTATAGCCATCACCTTGAAAGAAGACTCCTGCTTGTAGAATACGCCCATAATGATAAAGAAGATGGGCATTACCCAACCATCTGTCCATGTTGTATGCATGCCCACAACATGCCACTGAATGATGACAAGCATTGCTAATCCACGAGCAACGTCAATGTTATCGTATCTTACTTTTTCAGACATTATTTTGAAATGAGTATTTTGAATCTTTGATTGATAACTTTGATTACAGGTATCTCAACAAAAAGTAAAATGAAAAATCCAATGATGATGGATAATGAATTTATATGCAAGACCTTATTAACAAACACAGGTATATTAACAAACAACATGTGAGTACAGAGAACGATTAATGAGTTTGCTCCATAATGGCAGAATGCATTAGATGTAAACTTCGTATATTTGGCAATGTCACCGGAAAGAAGCACAATACCGATAGTGGCTAAAGAGGAAACCAAAGCAAACTGAAACATTGAGCATGAAATATAGCATTGACTGACATTACATGACGGTGTATTGGGTAAATAAAGAAACCACGATATCAGCAGTAACCCAATACCCACAAAAGGATATTTTTGCTTTTTCAAGAGAAAGTCCTTAAAAAAGGATCCTCCAAGGAAAAAGGGTATACACATTAATGATACATTCACGTAATATGGCTGTAACACATTATACTTTCCACAATAGTATCCTACTATTCCTAATACCATACTTACGACAAATGCAAATAGGTTAGGAAGATACCGCAACAGCACATAGCCTATTAATGAGATTTCTGCTAATGAAAGCAAGAACCATACAGGTGTATTTGCATACCCATGTGTTGCTCCTAAAAGGGGGTCAAAGAAATCCATTAAATCAAGCTGTCCGTGTTTGGTAATGGTCTTGGCTGCCTCAAAAGCATACCCGATTATGTAGAATGAGATGTATGGAACCATTAACCTCTTTATACGCTTCAGTGGTTTATCGGCTTTAAAGAACAATCCACTCAGGGTAAAGAATAGTGGCATATAAAAGGTTGTAATCCACCCCCCAATTGTTAAAATATATTAATCTGTTAACACCTGGTAGGTGAAAGAATACGACTAGTAGGATACCTATACCCTTAGAAATGTCAATATGCTCGTAACGTTTCATTTTTCAATAAATTGGATGTCTCCATTAGTTGACTTTATTACATTATGTTTCTTTTCAATAGCAGGAGTACCTGCTAACAACGTATTGGGGGTGTTATACTTTTTATTTGCAGTTGAATTAGCAGCAAGAATACAACCATTTGGTATCAATGTATTCTTGAGAACTAAACTACGAGTTCCTATCCAACAATAGTCACCAATATAGACCTCGCCAGCGGCTTGATATAATTCTCCTGTTTCTGTATTCATAACGGAATGCCAGTCTGTATCCATTACCATTGCACTCCAGCCAATAGCCGTACCAACACCCATGTGCATTTTGTTGACACATACAAATGTGCTTTCCGCAGTACTTGAAAAACCTGCTCCAAGCGATAATGTTCCTGTTTTGCCTACACTAAGTCTTGTGCCTTGTCCAAAACATACAGGTCCTTCGAGTTCTATTAAACCAGCTATCTCTAATATTGTTCGAGAATACTTCTTGTCAAATATACCAGTTGATGAAAAGCCTATGCTCAACATTTTGGGTGTGATTGGAGTTTTCTTAACTATCACCTTTCCATCAAGACAATTAAGTACACAGTTATATCTTACGAATATAGGAAGTTTGAGAGCATATTTTACCCCCCCCCAGCCCAATAGTTTGACAGAAACGTAAATTGATTTAGGGATGGATAACAATTTCACGAAGCGAGAATCAGCCATATCTTAACAATGATTTGTGGTGTTAATTGTAATAGAAGGAGAAATAGTGATCTTATTTGGATTGGTGTTGAAGAAAGTACCCCACCACCCAAAAGAACTTGGAACTATAATATTATGCTTGCACATGGCCATAAGCTGCATATCACGGAAACTGTCTTCGCCCTTATTCCAGTCAACAAACTTGATGGTGTCCTTACGTATGTCAAGGCCGAATAACTTAGCGTTATCTCTGCACCATTCCACGCTACCTGGATTGGTGAAGAATACAAATTCCGGATTATCTACATGCTTTCGGATGTATTTTACAGCACGCTTGAAATAACCATACTTATAACACCATGCAAGCCCGCCAAGTGCATCACCTCTACGAGCATGAATAGCTACAGAATTGACGGTTTTGAGGTATTCAACCATCTGTAGGTTCTGTTCATCTACTATCTCGGGAAACCTGAATGACTCTCGTATCTGAGCCTCAATCAAATGGATATCATTTCCACGATTGCTAAATTTTAACCACTGGCCAGTGAAAATATCGCTATCTGTATGACAGAACAGTTTGTCACGAGAATCGTTTGCATAAGCGTATTTCTCTTCGTTGAGAGACTGAAGTACGCGCTTTACTGTATTTCCAATATATGACTCTCTGAGTCTGTCCTTCCACGTTTTATGCTGGTCTTCCGTACCTGTAATAATATTATGGTTAGGATCAAAGTCGCCACGAACATTTTCAAGTTGAAGACCATGACGATTCAGAACCTCCGTGAATACAACGGGATAATTCCAGTTGTGAATCCAGAATTTTGTTGCACGAATTTCTGATATTATCTGAGTCCACTCGTCGTCCGAAAAGAGAGACTTGATGTTCTTTGGTTCTTTGATACCAAAAATCTTCTCAAGTTCATAACCGTTCCATTGGCAAATGACCTCGTTACACTCAGGAATTTCAAAAACTATCGTTTCTGCAAAAAACTCCTGATTCGGATTGGCATATTTCAGTGAAAGATATTCACAATAGGAAAGCATCTGGTTGCCCAGACCAGATTCTATGTGGATTATTATCATAGCTGCTACTAATAATTTTTGATAGATTTTTCATTTGTCGATGGCATTAGTGCCAAATTAGAGGATAAAAATGGTAGTATAAGCATATCTTGATATGATATTCCTGGTCCAGAGATACTCAATGCGAATAGAGTCAATAGATATAAATACATGCAAAATGTGATTGGGTGATATTCTCTATTTTCAAAATGAATTTTTACGAGCCTAACCCAAAGAGAGATAAAAAAGAATGCACCCAGAAAACCATATTGCGCAATGATATTACCATATCCTATGTCCGGTGTAAATGTTGGACTAATAATCTTGTTCTGGTCAACAAGACCTATTTTGAAATTATATAGCCGTTTTGCGACTTCCGGTTCTGATGGAGGCAGGAAACCCAATCCAAAAACCGATTCAACAATACCGTTTGTCAACATATATTCTGCCCTCTCATAAACCCAAGCAAAACGATATGTTAATGTCCCAACATCATCATGCGCTTTACCCGTGTGTGCATAATCTATAAACCGCCCATGAATAAATGCAAAAATATCACCTTTTGTACCAGCTTTTTCACCAAATCTTGATAGCAATGCATCTGACAATGGGATAAAAAGAATAGCACCAATTATTGAAAACTTTAGTATTGTAGATTTTTTACCACTTAAAAATATTCCAAGAAATGTAAATAAGACAACAAACACCATAATGGTTCTTGTCATTGTAATAAAGACTGCGGCAGCAAATACTATTGCTGAAAACTTGGAGATTTGTTTTCCTATGTAGTTGGGAAATAATAAAGACAGATAGAAAAACAAGGTCATGTAAACAGGATGATTGTTATATCTAAGCGTATGAGTGATTCGATCATACTCCGGTGTTGCCACTCCTAATACAGGCAAACCTGTTGAACACTGTATTATGTATAACAATGCATGAATAAGAGTAATATAATATAATGCCTTAAAAAGCCAAATGATATCATCTTTTGGTACGTCTCTTAGAAAAAAATATGCCGGAAACAGCCACAATTGGCGGCATCCCATAAAGGATTGAAAAGGAGTAAGACCATAATATATCATTCCCACTGCAAAAGATATAATTAGGAAAAGGGAGAGTCGGCTGATACAGAATAACAATTTAGAATCTTCTGTAAAAGCAAGCGTTTGGATACGTTGACTTACAGTTACTATTATCATATAGACAATAGCTAAATCAATACCATTTACGGCCATAACTGCCATTGGTACAATTTTCATGTAACGCAAAGCCATGAATACAAACAGCAATAGGCTATATCTTCTATAACCGGTAAAATGCAGAAGGAGCGCAATTAATAATACAACCAATCCCAGCATAATTACTTACGTTTTATTGGAAGCAGCTTTATACCCATTTTAAAATAAGGGTCTCTCACAAAAAGTAATAATAGAAGTGAACAGCCCAAAAGCAATGTAACGACTACTCTAAAATAGATATTTATATCCTCCATAAAATTTGAAACGACAAGGCAAAGCAGAGTTACAAAAATCTGTTTCAATAAAGTAGGAGAAACATCCCTTAACTGACTCCATATACCATAACCGATGGGCTTTCCACATACCGAAAGGTTGAGGAAAAGAAGTAGAAAAGAATATATAGATAAACCTGCGGCAAATAGATAGACGTTGAAATGTATTGTAATGAATACGATAATCAACATAATGCATCTCCTGCTGATTTCCAGATAAAGTATTTTTTTTGACTCTCCTTTTACAAGTAAAATATTTTGATTAACACTATGCAGTGGAAAGAGCAATCCACTTATACCTAACAACAAAAAATACACGCCGGCCTCACGCCATTGAGAACCCATCAATATTCCAAACAAATCTGAGGATATACCCATTAATAGCGACATTACAGAACCGACAAAAAGGATTGTTATCATTATTACTTTTTTATATGCTCCTTTTAAATCTCCTCCATCATTGTAGACTTTTGCTAATGTTGGATATGTTACATTTTGTATAACCCCTGTAGTTGATGTAGAGGCTATGGTTTTTATTCTGTCAGCTTGAGAGTAAAACCCTAAATCTGAAGCAGAATAATATTTCCCTATTAAAATGGACTGTATATTACCAATAATATTTCCTATAAGTCCAGAGATAAGAATATCCTTAGAAAAAGCAAAATATTTAGCAAAACTGACCTTTGAGAATTTTAATATAGGTACAAAATCTGTTGATATCCACAGAAACAACGATCGCAGGAACTGACTCAATACCATTTGGATTGCTAAAGCCCACACATTCTCATAAATATATGCAAAAATAATAGCAACAATTGCAGAAATTATAGATGATGATATAGAGATAATACATAGTTTTTTGAATTTTAGCTCTTTTTGCAATATAGTATTCTGAACAAGTCCTACAGCCTGAAACGGTAACATTAGGAACACTACCTTACTCAGATCAACAAGGATTGGTTGATTATAAAAATCCGCGATTAACCCCGAACATAAGTATAGTGCTATGTAAAAAAACATAGACAATACAACATTAAAATAAAGTATTGTAGAATAATCCTCTCGAGATACCATTTTTTCTCTGATTAGAGAAAGACCAAAGCCTGAATCTATAAAGCTATTTGCAACGGCATTAAATACTGCAAGCATACCAATTATACCATAGTCAGAAGGTGTGAGATATCTTGCCAAAATAAAGGTACACAATAGTTGAATACCCATATTAGAGAAGCGCTCTACACTATTCCAAATAGTATTTTTGGCTAGATCTTTCTTGATGCTGCTCATTGTGAATGGATTATTTGAATCATTATTCGTTTAACATTTGAGCGACTATTTCTTCCTTTTCCGGATAAAAGCTATTACTACCCATTATTAAATTGTTTTTCACGAACACAGCAGGATTCCCTTTAATGAGAATGTTATCACCATTTATAGAAAAGTCACCTGAAACATTTGAGTTACATGACACAATCGAACCATTTGGTAAGATCGTTCCTTTACCGATTGTAGAACGATTACCCACAAATACATCGTTTCCGATAATAACAGGTTTTAACCGGGGATAATACTTGTTTTTTTCTGTATTATAGACAAAATGAAAATCGGTGTCAAATATCTGGCACTCCCAAGACATTCTAAAATCATTTCCTATGGATATTTTCTTGTGACATACGACTTTACTTAGATGGCCAAATTTCACTTTATCAGCTACCGAAAAAACAGCACCTTCTCTAATTAATATTTTTACCCCCGTTTGGCATATAAAAAGACCACCTATTTCGATTGTTCCGCTATTTTTGACAACTAATCTTGAAAATCCATCCTCAATTACAGGGATAGGCTGTGTTCCCAATCGGACAAGAGAAGGTTTTATAGGGCAGTTAAACTTTATTGACCCCAGTTTAATATCCGTGTTCTTGCCAATCACAATAGGAAATTTTAAAGCATCAGAAATAGGGAAATACTTAAAATTAGTATATATTGTTTTCAGGAAATCAACATGCTTTCTGTATCTAAAAAGATAATGGATTCCTTTAGCCTTGTCTTCATCTAAAAGAATTGACAGAATTTTTTCAATCATAACCAATATGGAAGTTAAAATTAATCTACTTATTTTTTTACATTAGTTATTTTACAGCCAACCAGACTCGCTCAATATGTCATGGAAAAGTTTTCCAGTACCATTCAAGCAGCAACTTTTATGATTAGTCCATTCACCGCCGAGAAAATTATCTATAAGCCCAAGATTAATGATTGATTGGGCTTCTATAGAAATGTTTGTATTCTCCTCCAAGTAGTCAGGAAGACTTTTGAGGTCAGGCAAGAATGCTCTGGCTACGACAGAACAGAGCCTGAGCATCTCGTTATTATTGATTCTATTCATTAATCTTGCCTTGTAGATGCTGCCCATAATCATCGCCTTGTTTTCTTCTGTGCTAAGCAGGTGAATCAAATATGCAGAGATGTGTTTATAATTTTCTTGACTCAGGCTAGAATAGAACTGATTCTTGATTTTATCGTCAATGTCTTCTGACACTATGAGAAATTTGGCCAGTTTCTTCGTAAAACACCAGTCTTTGACGTTGATAAAAACCTTCCCAAATTTAAGGAGAGAACCAACATACGGGACATCTTTGTATGTCTCGATAATGTCGGCTGCAACTTCCAACTCCAGTTCCCCATTCTGCTTTATAAAGTCGGCGTCTCTTTTACTTCTTTCTATTTCAAAAATATTCATGAGAATCACTAGTGTCTCTTAATAATTGTAAAGAGATACGTTAATTATTTGAATTACAATATTTATTTTCAAAAAATGCTTGTCGCACATTTGAATCAGCTATCTTAGGGACTGAGCCAAATTGCAATAGCTATGAATATTAAGAAATATGTTTTCAATCAAATGACTTCATTCCTTCTAAAACGCTATTTTGAGCGATA
Source organism: Bacteroides xylanisolvens (assembly GCF_018289135.1). Lineage (NCBI taxonomy): Bacteria > Pseudomonadati > Bacteroidota > Bacteroidia > Bacteroidales > Bacteroidaceae > Bacteroides > Bacteroides xylanisolvens. The sequence continues at coordinate 3,031,707 of NZ_CP072216.1, read as the reverse complement.
TGCTAAGAGATTATCTTCTTTTTGAAGCTTTTGCCTATCACATGGTAAACATGGCTCAACAAAAGCGAATTGACAAGGAGTTCGATTTGAACGGAACTTTTTATGCTTTTGATTCAACAGCAATAGACTTGTGCCTGTCATTGTATGATTGAACCCGATTCAGGAGCACAAAGTCTGGTATCAAAGTCCATACCCAGTTGGATAGCAGCATCTTCGAGTAAAATCCTTTTGGGGAAACTCTGAGAATACAGTCAGAATACAAATATATGTGGCTATCATTATTTATTGTTTGGTAGCCATTATTGAGAGTGTATTAAAACTCAATAGGGACATTTATGAAGTAATGAGGACCTTGGTAGTTCTATACTTGTGAAAGACAATATCAAGGATTTATTTAGCTATGCTGAATACGACATTCTTTATAAAAATGACGGTCAGTTGGAATTGGATTTTACATCATAATGAGCCATATTGAGATGTTTTGCATTTTTTTAAGAGACACTAGTGATATTATCTACTAATTTTGAAGCATACGTATGCATCAAGCAATTTTAATATTCCACATCTTTTTCGCCAATGCCTTGATAGCCTTTTCCATGATTTTTTCTTGACCAGATTTGATTCTTGCCCCCAAACCATTTTTGATAAGCATACAATTGGCAAAGGCATTAGCGTCTATTTCAACCTGTTGGTTTGTATTCTTGTCCATACTATCTTCATCGCCCTCGTTTCTGATATAGTGCAGAAATTCATATTCCCATTGATTGATGACAGCAGGAAGTTCGCTTGATTTTCCTCTTTGCTTGAAATCTGCTATCACTTGATGTTGGTAAAGATGACGAGCTTCATGGCTGAGGATGTATCTCAAATCAAACTCGCAATCACTTCGCAAGCATAGTTCTACCCATTCTTCATTAATATACAAGGTGTTTCCACCCCATTCTGCAGAGTTAAATGCAGAAGGGAATCTGCCGTCATCTATGCAAAAACGTAAGGTGTACAAAGAACTGTCAATATGAAGTTCCTTACACGCTTCGTCAAAGTATTTTTGTATGCGTGTTTTAGTTTCTTGATTTATCATAATCTTCTACATAAAAAATTATCTTCCCACAGTGCCATAGTCCGAACCATCGCCGAGAATCTTCTTGAAACTGGGTAAATCATGGGAATCGATATAATTAGGAATTCTTTTCATGAATTATAATGTATTAGCATTCACCCCGTCCAAGAGCTTTGTCTGGTTATGTTTTATTGAAGAGAAAAGCATTTGCTGATAACGATGACAAGAATGTGTATCTCCCCCCATCCTATCATACATTCCGGCTTTTAACAAATCTTCCGCCTTTTTCTGTACATGCTTTCCATACATACCTGCCAGTGACGGCAGATTCAACTGAAACGAAATATGTTCCTCTTTCAAAGTATTATAGTCTTCCTTCTGCATATATTCATACCGTTCCGGATGTGCCAGCAAAGGATAATAACCTTTCTTTTGAATGCGTTGCAGAACGGACAAAAGATCCATCGGAGGGTTGAAGTAGGAGGTCTCCACCAACAAAAAACGTTTTCCTTCTTCCAAAAGAAGCAAATCCTCTTTCTCCAATCGCTCTTCAAAAAGATTATCAAGCATATATTCCGCAGCAAGCTTCAGCTCCACCGCGCCACGGTACTGCTGCAACAGTTCCCGGAACTTACGCTGCAGCGCAAGGGTCTCGTTGGGGATGTCTTCCATGATGTGGGGTGTGAGCCATACTCTACGAATCCCTTGTTGCTCCATTTCCCGCAAAATTTGCAGAGACTCTTCCATAGATTGTACACCGTCGTCTACTCCGGGAAGCAGGTGACTATGGCAATCCACCATACCTTTGAGTAAGCCACTTCGAGAAAGGACTGTTGTTTTATGAAACAACCACATGATTACTTGGACCTGTCATTGTTTCCATAATAAGAACCGCTTCCATAACCATACTGATAGCCGTAACGATAACCATAACGTCCGCCAGAGCCTTCCGTCCCATTGAGGATTACAGACATATTCTTGTATTTCTTTTCTCGATAGATGTTTTCCAACTCCGGAAGCATGCTGCGTTCCAGCAAGCCTGCACGTACCACAAAAACGGTACGGTCGGCCAGTTTCTCTATGATTTGCGTATCGGCCACCAATTCAACTGGCGGGCAGTCTATCAATACAACATCATATTGCTGCTTTAAGGTATGGATTGCTTTCTGTAGACGGTCATCGAACAACAGTTCGGTCGGGTTGGGGGGGATAGTGCCGACGGGGATGAAACTGAATGAAGGGTGCTGCTCGTTCGTAACAATAATATCCGAAAGTTTGTCGATCTGTCCTCCTAAATAATTACTCAAACCAATTTTGGGCGAATGGATATAAGCTGAAGCAGAGGCATGGCGAAGGTCGCCGTCAATAACCAATACTTTTTTATTTTTGATGGCAAGACTTATGGCTATGTTCATGGTCAAGAACGATTTTCCACTGCCCGGATTGAACGAGGTAACTACAATCACATTGGAGGATTGATCTTTGCCAATCATGAATTCCAGATTGGTACGCAAGACACGAAAAGCCTCATTCATAATATCACGGCTTCCTTCTTTAACCACAATGGTATGTGCCTCATATGATTTTACTCTTTTCTTACCACGTATAGACAAAGGAATCTCTCCGATAAAGGGAACACTTAGGCCATCCAAGTCCTTTCTTCCACGAACACGGGTATTCATGTTCTCACGAATGAAGATGATGACTACCGGTATCAATATACCCAAGGCAAAAGCCACCAGGAAAATGTTCTTCTTTACGGGAGCGGTAGGAATCATGCTTCCTCCAGGTTTTGTTATAATACGGGTATTGTAGGCCGTAAATGCCTGAGAAAGCTCGTTCTCCTCACGTTTTTGTAACAGATATAGGTAAAGTGACTCCTTCACCTTTTGTTGGCGTTCCACGCTAAGCAGGTATTTGGACTGCTTCGGGTTGGAGGCAATCTGCGAAGTTGCCTGTCCCCCAATGGCCTCCAAACTTCTGATTTGTGCACGCAAAGCTACCATTTGGTTGTCAATGGAAGTGATCAAAGCGCTTCGCATATCATCCAACGACTTGTCCATTTCCCTGACTAAGGGGTTCTTGGCACTACTGTGAGACACCAAGCTATTGCGCTCCAATAACTTGGTATTATATTCATTCAGTTGTGTGGCAAGGCTTGCATTTTCAATGCCGGAATTGGCAGGGAGTAACTGATGTTTATTGTTTTCATTGGTCAAATAGTTCTTTATGTATCGGGCCATATATGCCTGGTTGTTCAATTCACGAATTGCGGCATTGGCTTCATTGGCTTGAGTCATATACATATTTGCCGCCGCCTGTACATCCGGCAGCAAATGCTCACTTTTGAAAGAAGATATATCATCATCCACATTGCCAAGCTCACCCTCTATCACACCCAAACGCTCATTGATGAACATGGAGGTACTGACCGCTATCTGATTCTTGTCCCTTACCCAGTTCTCATTGTAAACGGATATAAGGGTATTGAGCACATCTTCCGCCCGTTGGGTGGACACATCCTGAAAAGACAACGTGATGATATTGGACTTCTCATCGTTCTGGGATATATTCAAGCGAGCTGAACAGCCAGCTGATGCCGCAGACAAAGACTGGCGGGTTACATAAATTGTGCTTACCGTTTTATCTGAATAAGCAGCCGATGGAATAACGACAATAGGGCCTAGGGGGCTTTGAATACTGTCATTCAAATTGCCTTTCACAAAACCATCATTTTCTATTTCTGTTCCATTCCGTGTAAAAGAGGATAATTCCACTGCACCATCCTTTGCCAGATGCAGTTCGAAAGTTGCGGATTCATTCTCGGAAAGATTAGGAATCACCACCTGGACAGGAAGTTGGTTTCCATACACAGTCTGTTTATGAAAACGTCCGTCTGTCTGATAATTCATTTCCAAATGCAATCGAGACACCACTTCACGCATGATGTCGGGAGACTTCAAAGTTCCCATCTCGTTATAGACATTGGTGTTGGTCGTAAACAGTCCCAGATCGGAAAAAGACTCCATATCCGTAGAAGAAGATTTCCCTTTGGAATCGTCCTTAATCAAAATAGAGGCAGTTCTGACATATACCGATGGGGTTCTCAACAGATAAAAGGTCGCAACCCCCAAACATAAGGCCAATGAAATGGCAAACCAGTGCCATTTGTCGAGACAGAGGTAAAACAAATCCTGTATGGTAATGAAATCCTGCGTATTTTGTACTGTTGATTTATTCTGAATAGTAGCCATTTCTCTTTTTTATTTAGCGATAAGTACAGCGATGGAGGTCAATAAAGAAGCCAGGGAAATCCAGAAAGAGGTGCTGCGCACATTGTTCCCGTTTACGGTAGACTGACGGGCTTTGGTGGCATTAGGCTCCACATATACCACATCATTCTGTTGCAGATAATAGGCAGGTGAAGTATAAAGATGCTCAGCCGAACAGAGATTGACACCATAAACCCGCTGTTTTCCTTCTTCTTTACGTAATACTAATACCTTTTCTCTCTTTCCGTAAATAGTGAGGTCTCCCGCTTGGCTTAAGGCATCCAGGATTGTAAGGTTATCCTTGTCGATACTAAAACGGCCGGGATTGTTCACTTCACCCATTACGGCTACGCTGAGATTCATATATTCCACCGTAACGACAGGGTCTTTAATCAAATCATGCGACTGTAGCTCTTTCTTAATATAGGCAGCCACCTCTTCACGGGTCATACCGGCTATGTGAATTTCTCCCAATACGGGAAAGTCAATGTTCCCTTTGGAATCTACCGTATAACCGGACACACCACGATTAGAACCGGAAGAGCCCTCCATGCCGATCTGTTGAGAAACAATCGGCAAGTTAAACAGGTTGGTCAGGCGCAAATCCTGGCTGTTGACTAAAATAGACAATTTGTCTTTCGGTTGAATCTTAATCTCTACCGGAGCGGTAAGCGCCAATTCGCTTTCGCCCGGACGTAAATCTTGAAAATAAGTGACTTCTTTTGAAGTTGAGCAAGCTCCTAAAAACAGGAGTAATATTGCCCCAATTAAATTTTTGCAAAAATTCATATTGATATAAAACTATAGTTTCGAATGAGCTATATGGATTCTACGGGTTAACCATAGATTACCCAAGATCCATATAAAGATGTCCAGTATTAAAAGCAAGGTTACATTTATATAACGTGAAAGCAGAATATTGCACAGTGTAAAACAGACAGATACCAGTACAATGGCAATCATAACTGTACGCTGTCTCATGCCAACAGCAAGCATTTTGTGATGGATATGGTTCTTATCTGGCAAAAAGGGATTCTTTCCGTTTCGCACACGGTGCAAATAAACCCGTACCACATCAAAACAGGGAATGATAAGCGGTGAATAGGCTAAAAAGAAAGCATTAGGCTGTTGCATAGAGTGATTTACCGGAAACCCGTCAAGCAGTTTCAGACTTAAAATGCAAGTCATCATACCAATCGTCAAGCTGCCGGTATCACCCATGAATATTTTGTTCTTTTTGGCAGGATCTCCAAATACGTTATAATAGAAAAAGGGGACGAGCACTCCAAGTGTCGCAAAAGCGAGCAGGGCATAAATGTATTCACCTATTATAAAAAACACCAAACCATAAAAAAGCATAGCTACTCCACACAATCCGGAAGCCAATCCGTCTATCCCATCTATCAGATTGATGGCATTGATAATAAATACCACGGCGAATAAGGTAATGGGGTATCCAATCCATTCAGGAAGAGCGTGAATAAACAGCAAACCGTGCAGGTTATTGATCCACAGCCCGCCTGCAATGACCAGTAATCCGCAAATAATCTGTATGGCGAACTTGGCACGGTAACGGATACCAATCAGGTCATCAGCCATCCCAACCAGATAAAGCATTATAATGGTACAGAAGCCGAATGCCAACGGGCGGCTTTCACTGCCGATATTACCAAGAAGCTGACCGTACCCCAACAACATATTGAGTCCCAAAGCAAGTGCCACCGAGAAAAAGACAACCGGTTTGAAGGCTATCCCTCCTAAACGGGGTACTACCCCCTGATGGATCTTCCGTTCATCAGGCACATCAAACAGACGCTTACGAAATGATATCAACAAGATTTGTGGAATCAAGACGCCGGCACAAAATACGCTCAAGGCGAATACAAATAAGGAATTGACAACCCAAAAGGCACTGGGATTGTCCATTACATTCGAAACAACAGTCATAAATATCGTATCAGACAAATTGAATATATTCAGGAAGAACCTCCACCGCAACAGCGAGATAACCCTTTAATTCGACAAGCAAGCGTTTTATCTTGCTGCCTCGTATTTTAAGCAAACAGCCCTCATATCCATTGAGAGAGCCTCCGATAATCCGAATTTTACGTCCGCACATCTGAGGGGTTATCTCTTCCGGCAAATAATATTTGGGTGAATCGGAACTGCTGACGGCTTGTATGAATCTGTCCATTTCCAAATCAGACACAGTCATAGGTTCCCGGAACGTATTCCGCAACCAACGGTATTGAAGCGTTTTGGTTCTTTCCACAATGGAGTCCAAATGCCGACGGGAATCATAAACAAAGAGCAAATCTTGAATGACCGGAACTTTCTCACGTACCTTTTTATCCTTTTGCAAAATGATTTGCCACTTCAAGGGGACAAATACCTTTACACCCGCTTCTTGCAATTGTTTGTATGCCGGCTTTTTAGCATTGCACCGTTTCAAATCACGCATGACATACCATTGTGCGTATTCAGTATTTTCCATCGAAATGCTTTAGTTTAGGCAAATATTACCAATCCTGCTTGATCGATCTATTTACTAATAATCAAGCAGTTATATAATACTTTCCAAAAGTAGGAATCTTTTGTTCCTTTAATCATCCCTTGCATCGCTATTCTAGAAGGCAAGTATTCACTTATACTAAAACATACTACTCTTCTTAAGAGAAGTACATCTATATAATGAACTTGAAAGAGTAGCGATAGTCACTTTATCTTCTTAAGAGAAGTACATCTTTTAGTTATAAAGCGATAATAACTTGATAAACAAAGTCATGTTAGAGGATATATGGGGATGATTGTTTTTCATTTTACGCATTATGTTGAAGATTCTTAAAAATAAGTAGTAAAAAAAAGTTCACTTTATGCCTTGATTTTTAGATTTTTTCGTACTTTTGCAAACGAAATATACTTCTCTTAAGAAGATATGTACCTTTTTCGGTATTTATATAGACATCAAAATGAGACTATTCGCCTTGTCTACAATAGATGTGTCTAAAGAGGCAAGATAAATTCGGGTGGTTTGCTCCGAATCATGTCCCAGTGCCTCACTGATAACAGGCAAAGAAACATTTTTACTTTGAGCGATGCTGGCCCAAGCATGGCGCGCAACATAGGTGGTAAGTGGAATACCTAAACCTATTTGTTTGCCAATGTGTTTCAAATTTCTGTTGATACGGTGCGCTTCATTTTGGTATTGATGCCATTCGTCCACACCATTGTTCTGAATAATTGGTAGCAGGTAGGAAGTTTCAGAGGTATTGTATTTATCAATAAGTTCCTGTATTGGCTTTTCCCATTTGATAAACAATTGCTGATCGGTTTTTTTTCTCCGATAGGTCAGGATTCCATTCTGGAGGTCTTTCTTTTTCAGGAATGCCATATCCACAAAGGACATTCCACGTGTATAAAAACTGAACATAAAGATGTCCCTGGCAAAAATGAGAGACTTTTTATTAAGATCTAAATCCCGTATTCTTCGAATCACGCTGAGGGAAACCGCCCGTTTCTTTGTTTTGTCTATGCCGGTATAGACATGCTTGAAGGGATTTCGTTGAACAACAAGCCCTTCACTCACGGCCCGGTTATAAATGGCCCTGAGGTTACGCATATAATACGAACTGGTATTCGGACAGACACCGGTTCCTTTGAGCCAGCTTTCATAGGTTATCATCTGATTGGAATCCAGTTCATCCAATGGGATATCGCCCCGGTGTCCCCGAAACCGCTCAAAACTGTTCAAGGCATTCTGATAGGTGCCGGCTGTGCGTACCTTACCTATCTGCCTCAATTCTACCAGCAGTTCTTTTCCATATAAAAGGAAAGTGCAATTCCCTTCAGGAGCAGTGTAAAGTTCTATTATACGGTCCACAGTGAAAGGAGTGTCTTCCTGATTCAATCGGTTGATGCATTTCTTTATTCGGAAAAGGTCTTTATCAATTTGATTTTTTAATGCGGCAAGATAGCTTTTTCGGCCTTCTCCACTTCCTGCCGAGACATTGATTTCACCGGAAGCAGAAATCCACTCACTTGGAAACAGTTTGTAACCGGTGCGGATATGCCGTACTTTACAATGATGAATTATTTGATAATGAACCGTTCCCTCTTTAAGGATAACGGATGAAGGACTGAATTTTACTTTTACACTAGTCATAAACAATCAATTATTAGTTTAACATATGGAATAAAAACAGGAAGTAATTCAAAAAACTTCAAGCTGTTATGTATATCTCCAGCTAAACTATTCTTGATTGATAAAAGACGCTTTAATTATTTTTATCTAAAGCATTGTATTGAGTAATATGACATAATATGATAAAGTAAAAGACCGCGTTCTGTATATTGCGTGAAGACTTGAAACGGAGTGTCAGAGCCAATGCAAAGAATATCTTGCCATATAGAAAATGGAAAACTCAAAATGGAGAGGCTGTTTCCTGAACTCTTTCCATTCAAGCGAAAGAATTTATAACTGCTGACCTGTCTATATGATTATCGGGTTCACTTTCATCGTGTCCAGGTTCAGGTACAATCCGTTATGCTCGATCACTCCGTTTCGGAACATCTTCCATAGGATGCCGCATCCGAGTTGTGCCAGTGTGGAGTTAATAAACAGGTCCTGTCTTTCCAACGCTTCAGCCAGCGAACAACTCGGGCCGGAATCGGTTTCCTTCACTCTCGCGTATTTCACCATGCGGGTGATGACTTTTAGCGAATTGACGGTTTCATAAAGTTTGGACGTCGGCTGTTTGATTTTCTTCGGTACGGTACCCAGCACGACTTGCCCCGTGGTCTGCGTGTTTCCGAAATCCATCCAGTACAAGGGGGTCTCGTAAGTGCAGTATGTCGGTTGCGGCAAAGCCCTCAACAGATTCCACAAGTCGATCCGTGACTTGATGTTATCGGTACAGGTAATCGTGATATTGGCCAGGTTGTCCCGTCTGGTATCCTTCAATACTGCCGGATAGATGTCCGCTTGCGCCTTCCAGTCATTCCCGAAAAAGTTGTTTATCCGGGTGACGAGGCATTGTGCCTTGTTCTGTCCCAGGTCGGACGGTCCGAAAAGCTGGCGACCGATGTTGGCTTCCGTCACGGTGTCGGGGTCATACAGTGTAACGAACAGTCCCGGGTGTCCGAGTCCCCTCAGAGCTGTGTCAAGACGTGCCAGGCAGGTGAGTACCTGCGACCCGGTTCCTCCCGCTCCGATCAGGTTTACCGTTACCGGATGCTGCGGACTCATCAGGTAACTGTCGGTATAATGTACTCTTTTCATGTCAGTATGTCTTTAAGTTTCATATTGTTCAACGGTTTCAACTCTTTGAGGTCGAATGGTTTGTTCCTGGCCGCTTTCGTTACTAGCACAAGGTTCGACCGGGTCGGATTTCCGTTGCCTCCCAAGTGCGAAAACTCCGTCAGCCAGAATTTCTTTTCCCAGTATTGCAGCAGGCTTTCGTATGTCAGGTCCTTTGGCAAGTCTATATTGGCAGAGCCCAGGCATACGCTGGAGCCGGTCACGTTGAAGAACGGCGCGACATATAGCATCGTATCCTTGCCGGGCATGTCATCCTTGTAAGCATATATCCTCATCCCATGTTCCCCCGCCTCGTAAATCACTCCCGGCAGGTTGTATTCCGCATTTTCTATTTTGAGGTCGGAGCTGAAGAACATCATCCGCTTATGCGGGGGATTGTACCATACATACCGCTCGCGGCCCTTGCGTGAATCGCAATAGATCAGGCTGGACGGTACTTTTCCGTAAGGCGTGCTGCTATGCCTTTCCGAATATCCCTTTACAAGCCCGTTCATGAATTCCAGGGTCACAGGCCTGCCTTCCGCCATATTCCCCCGATCATCTATGTCCCGTATCTCCAAAAAAAAGTTCTTGTTATCCTCCGAGGCGTAGGCAATCAGTGCCGCCTTGGGGATAAGCAGGTTCTTCAAAGTCCTTGTAAGTTCGTTTGTTTCCATCATAGTGTTCAAATTATTATGTTGATGAATTTGTCCGCCCATTTGAAGAAGCGTTCCGGATAGTCATCCATGCGGAACAGCTTTTCCGTTTCGGGAGACAGGTCGAGTGTCGTAACCGGTATGATGTCGTAAGTCTCCCTACTGTGGGAATTGTAACAATCCACGAGGTAATCCGTCACCATATCGTAACTGTCATAGATCACACGTATCTGTTGGTAGAGGTACATGGGGTGGAACTCCGGTTCTTTCTCATAAAAGGGATCGTAGCTGTATTCCATGATGCCACGTTCCGGTGACAGGAATTGCAGCCCCTCCTTCATGGCGGAGACCAGTGACCGTTCGTAGTCGTTCCGGGCTTTATACCTGTCAAGTGCCTTCGGCAGGTTCTTGTAGTAACACTTGCATTCCACCCTTTGGAGCAGCCTCTTTATTCTGCCGTTCTCGTAGGAGCGCAGGAGTCTCAGTCGTTTTTTCCTTTCCTCCGGAGTCTCTTCCGGTACTTCCTCTGAAATCCAGGTCAGGACATATTCCGTGTCGTCCTCATCCAGAACGGTCTGTATTCCGTTTGCCTTCATCAATTCATGGATGAACGTGATGGAGATACGTCTCAATTCCGATCCGAGAGCCTCCACGAACTTCATCGGGAAATAATACAGTGTCAGTTTTCCCCAATGATGGGCTTTCCAGAGCTTGAACAGCAACCGTCCGTCTTGCTCTTCGATATTGACGTTCAGCCCCTCACCGACAAGGGCATCCATCTCCTCGTGCAGCCTTGCGATCCCTTCCCCGAACGTCCGGCCCGGGGTATGTACCGCCTCCTTCTCCATCAGATAGGCATATCTGAAGAAGGAGTCACGCAGGAACCCGTAGTTGTCCCGCGTGATGAGATTGTGCCTTTTCCCGTCGGAATCTTCCACGACAAGACTCGGCAAAGGTTTTGGCTGAAACGTGGTGTTCAGAAAAGAGGAACGGCACCCCTCGGTGCCGTAATCCTTTCTTTCCTGTCCGTACCGTAACGGATATTGCGTACGGTCTGTCCGATGATGAGCCTTGCAAGCCGTTCCACCTGCTGTTCGTCCAATGGTACACATGATTTCTTCTGTTTTTTATTGTCCTTTCCCATTGCTTTTATCCTTTTGTCCCGATGGTAGTTTTGAATTCATACACCGCCTTGTCTTCCTTGATGACCGACCCGTGCACCGTCGCCGTGGTCAGTTCCGGATAGAAGTTCGAGTAGTAGTTCATGACCATTTCGGGGCTGTCCGACGTGTTCGGGTCATCGAGTGTGACCATCCCGTTGCCTTTCTTGAATGTGAATGAACGTGTCATTCCCTTGATTTCTAATGCCATAATATTAAATGCTTTGATAATGTGAGACATTGGGTTCTAACATAGATTGCGGGAAATCGGGATATTCCTCATAATCTTCCGGGCGGTAGGTAGGGACTTCCTGTCCCCTCTGATAGTACGGATAGAGGTCTTCGGGATTTTGCTCCCGTTCCTGCCGGTATGAAATCTGTTGTTCCGCGTATGCATGCTGTGGAGGGAGCTGGTGGCTCATCGGCCGTTGCCCGGCATATTGCGGCTGTGGGGGAGCCTGATGCGGTGCAGGCCTTTGCGCAGGCTGCTGTGGCGGCCACATTGTCTGCTGCTTGTTAGGAATTTGTCCGCCCGCTGGTCCTGATGCCTGGGATTGCGGCGGACAGTGCGGTGCAGGCTGCGGCTGTTGTGCCGTTGCTGCCGGTGGTTGTGACCGGAGCTGTTGCGGTGCAGGCAGTTCTTCCATCAGCTCGAACAGGCTTCCCCGGTTCATGGCCTTTTTCTGCTGCTCCAGCATCTCGTCAATCTTCTTCTGGTCCTGCGGCTTGGCATAAAGTCGGGCCTGTCCGAGAGCCGTCACTGCATCCTTATGGTTTCCCGCGGCAATCAGTTCCTCAGCTTTCTTGAGATGCTTCTCGTACTTCTCCCGTTTCTCTTTCTCCTCTTTCGTCTCCTTGGCCTTTGCATCCTTCGCCACCTTGCTCTCGGAAGCGGCCTTTTCCGTCTGTGCCTCGAACTGCGCCATGTTGGTGATCAGTCCCGTGGCTTTCTGCACCGGCCGGGCGACGGCTTGCAGGAATCCGGTATCCAGTTCCTGCGGAACTCCCTTGAGGGTCAACGGGATAATGTGGTTCTGGGCTTCGTCTTTCAGCCCGTTTGACTTCGGCAGTACGGATACCGCCATTTGTCCGTTCGCTTTACGGATGACGAGTGTCAGGTCGACTCCTTCTGTCATCATCTGGTTGATTGCTGTAAAAAACATAATTATATGGATTAAAGTGTGAATAACCGTATTCTTTCTATCTGTTGAAGAACTCCACCAGCAGCCTGTTCCGGTCAGGATGACTGCTTATCTCCAGTATCGGGTCCAGCAGTGTGGAGATGTGTACGGGTCCGCCCTTTTCCCGTGGAGGGAATTTGACGGTCGGTTCCGGGGTATGGTACTTTCTTCTTGCCGGTATCGGCATTGGTATCTGTACCGGTGCCGTCGGCGGTCTTGAGATGATTGCTTGATTCATAGCTTTATCATTTTAATTGTGGATACTCGGGCTTTGGCAGCCCGTTGAACTACAAGGGCTTTACGGCAGACGCTTCCGGAAAGGCAAGGCTTTCGGGAAAAATACCGCAAGCCCTCCGGGCGAGGATGATTTTTCCGCGAAACCCGAAGGGTCCCGGCCTTGCCGTCCGAAAAGAAGCGTTTGCCAACTTTGCCCTGTAGTTCCCGGTCTGCCAATGGCTGTATATGCCCTCTTTCCTTTCCGTCCCTGTTCCCGTTACCCTTGTCCTCATAAAGTGTGGAATACAAAACAGGGCCGTTCGTGGGGACAGCCCTGTTCTGCAAGGTATTACAGTGGTTTATATGCAGCATTTGTTTCATTTCCCGATATTGTTGCCGGTGGAATCAGAATACCAGGCAACTGAGGATGCAGAAAAGTATCGCCGCCGCTACCAGAAGGCAGGCGATTTTATAGAGGAACCTGAAGAATCCCCTGAAACAGACGATGGCGACTGCCGTCCATACCGGCGAAATTCCTCTTGAATAGAGATAACTGAACACTATGAAGGCTGCGGCGGCCAGTGCCATTCTTTTTATCCATTTGCCGGTTCTCGGTTTTTCGATACATTCCTTTGCTTTCATGATCATTTGCTATTAAAAGGTGAAACATGCCATTTCCAATTTCAGGGGCCAGTATGCGGACCGCCTCCACAGGCAAGGTTTTCGGGGAAAATACCGGAGCATGGCGAGGATGATTTTCCCCGAAACCTGCAAGGCCCGACCTTGCAGGTGGCAACGGGCGGTTCCGCTACCTTTGCCCCGGAATTGGGATGACGGTATCATTTACCTTTCCCGCCCTTGGATTTTGGGAAAGAAAGTTTCAGGTTAAAACTTTCGTCAAAGATGACCGTCGCGTCGAAAGGCACCCCTTTCTTGCCCTTGAAGCCCTTGATCAGCCGGGTGGAGCCGGAAGAGAAAAGCTGTTCGAGATGCTGGTCCGTCAGTTCCTTGTTCAGAAAACGGCGGAACACCAGCAGTCCGCATCCTTCACGGTCGCATTTTGCGACTTTGGACTTCACCACCACGTTGCCGGTCTTGCACTTGGGGCAGGCAAGGACGCATGATGACGGCTCCGGAAATTTGAGACGCAGTATCTCGCCGGTAACTTTTCCCGTGTATTCCCTGATGGAGAGCATGAAGCTTTCCGGATCGAGGGTACGCCACTCTATCTGTTCCAGCGCCTTTTCCCATATGCCGGTCAGCTCCGCGTCAGCCACCATCATGTCCTTTACCGATTCATAGAGGTAAAGCCCCTTTTCCGTCGGACGGATGTTCTTGCCGGAACGCTCGATGTAGTCACGTTTGAGCAGGGTCGTGATGATGGCGGCACGGGTGGCAGGCGTACCGATACCCGTATCCTTCACCGCTTCGCGTGCCTGTCCGTTAGTGATTTCCTTGCCGCAGTTCTCCATGGCCGTGAGCAGGGTGGCTTCCGTATAGAGAGGTTTGGGCAATGTTTTTTTCTGTGACAGTCCATGTCCCATGACCGGTATTTCCTCACCCTCTGTAAAAGATGCTGTGCCTTCGTCTCTTTCCGGCTCGTCCTTTTCCCGGTCCTCCTTTCGGGAGAACACCGCCCGCCAGCCCGGATTGGCGATGACAGTGGAACGGGAGCGGAAGTCCAGTCCCCCGCATACGCACTCCATGAGCAGCAGTTCTTTCTCGCAAGGGGGAGAGAAGGCTTCCAGCATTCTGCCGGCTATCAGAGTATAAACCGTGGATTCCGCCTCGGACAATCCCTCAGGGACGATACCGGTGATAATCAGCGCATGGTGGTCGGTCACTTTTGCGGCATCCACGCTTCGTGTATTCAGGGCGGAAAGGTCTAAGCTCCTTCTGTACTCACGGAACTCCGGCATGGCTGTTATCTTTTCCAACAATACCGGAATGTGCGCCATGACATCCTGCGGAATATACCTGCTGCCTGTCCTCGGATATGAAACCAGTTTTTTCTCGTACAGGGACTGTGTGATGGCAAGGGTCTTGTCCACCGGAAGATCGTAATGAATATTACAGTCCTTCTGGAGGGCTGTCAAATCGTACAGGAGCGGAGCCTGCTGGAATACCTTCCCTCGCTTCACTTTAGTGATTGTTACCACCGATCTGGGGGTAATACTCTTGTATGCCGCTTCCGCCATATTCTTGTCCTTGAACTCCTTCGTGTGGATGAACTGCCGGTGCCCGTTGTCCCTTTTCAGCACTATATGCAACTGCCAGTATGGTGTGGAGACGAAGTTACGGTTCTCCTTGAAGCGTGCGCATATCATGGCAAGGGTCGGTGTCTGTACCCGTCCGATGGAGTTGTTCACCGAACCGGAGGCTGCCGCCAATGCGCGGCTGGCATTCATGCCCACCAGCCAATCCGCCTTCGCCCTGCTGTCCGCGGCTGCATACAGGCTGTCATATCCAGTTCCTTCCTTGAGGCTTGCCATTCCCTCACGGATGGCCTCGTCGGTAAGCGAGGAGATCCACAACCGTTTGAACGGCTTGGTACAGCCCAAATAAGAATATATCCACCGGAAGATGAGTTCCCCCTCACGTCCGGCATCGGTCGCCACGATGATGCTCTCGCATCCGGTGAGCACTTCGCTGATGACCTTGAGCTGCCTGCCGGTTGCGATGTCCGTCACCATCCCCCTGTCAGTGCGTACCTGCCGCACGACAAGACGGAACGGATCGGGAATCATCGGAAGGTCTTCGGCGGCGGTTCTCGTGTAGCCGTATGCATCCGGTAAGGCCAGTGACACCAGATGTCCCAGTGCCCATGTCACCATGTAACCGTTTCCCACTATGTAGCCGTCCTTTTTTTCTGTAGCCCCGACCACACGGGCTATGTCCTGACCGACACTCGGTTTTTCTGCTATGATTGCTATCATGATTCGGATAAAGTCAAGCCGTTTCCCGCTTGCCGGTGTGTGGTGGAACGGAAAACGGCGGTTATACATTCAGTTTACATATTATATATAAGGAGGGGCTACTGTTGTCCGATGGGTTTGATGCCGAGGATTTCGAGCAGCGGTCCGCCGTCCTTGCGCACCAGCTGTAGCGTGGCGTCCATCACCACGTCCACACCAAGCAGCACCAGGCTGAGCCGTATCACATTCGTTTTCTCCCCCTTGAGCAACGTGTCGAGTTCTCCCGACATTTCCAGCTCGTCTTTCAATATGCCGATACCTGCCAGTTCCTCCCAGTTTACGTCCTCTACCTTGAAAGGCGTGTTGTTTTCCTTGTTCATTTCCATATTTCTTTTCTTTTAGGATTCCACATTCATTTGATTCATGCATCATGCTATACTTGCGCCTTTGGATTTCCGGCTGCCCTGTTCCTGTCTCTGTGTTTCAGCCACGACATTTCGTTGCGAGGCGTCACGCTTGCGGTCGGGGTTCTCGTTGTAGAAGTCCAGCCTGCCCTGGTTGAAGTTCGCCTTGACATACTGGGAGATGGTCTTGCCGTCATATCCCTTGATACCCTCCACCAAAACAGCCTTGCCACTCTGCAGGTCGGAACGCTGCTTGCGGGTAAGCTCCACATCCCACACCTTATCCGGAATCTTGAATTCCGCACGCTGCTCGAAACCGTCCGGAGTGCGTGAATAACTGAGCCGTCCGGTTTCCAGGTCCGCCTTGATGAACGAGGAGAACTCCTCGCCCTTGCGGTTCACCATGTCATTGAGGAAGATGGTCCTGCCCTCCCGTAGTTGTTGCTGCTCCTCGGCGGTGATTTTCACGCCATTGATCTCGTTCGGGATATAAATTTCCCGTGCGCCCTCCGGGGAGTCGGGATTGTAGCGGGTATAGGCGGGCCTGCCCGTCACCTCGTCCAGCTTGACATAGGAGGAGAATCTCTCCCCGTCCTTACGCTCCATTCCCTCCACGAAAATGGCCTTTCCGGCATTCAGGTCTTCAACCTGCTGTTTGGTCAGTTCCACGCCACCCAATGACTGGCGGTTGAAGAGCTTGTCGTTATCGAAGATATATTCGATGCCCCTGCGCTCGGCGTTGATCTGGATGTGGGCGTCGAACTCCTTTCCGTTGTTGGAAATCATACCCTCGATGAACACCTTCTTGCCTTCGCGCAGGTCGTTCTGCTCCTGCTCGGTAAGCTTTACGCCTTTAATCTCCTTCGGGATGAAGACATTTTCCGCACGCATGGCGACCACCTCATTGGTGAGCTTGTCAATGCTGACAAAAGAGGGGATGTATTCACCGCCCCGTCCTTTCAGTTCCACGACACGTCCCATATTGCCTGTTTCAAGCAGGTTCTTCTTGTCCTCCTCGGAGAAGATATGCCCGAAGTACGGGCGGTCGAGTTCGGGTTTCTGCCGGATACCGTGGATGCCCAGCACGATGGGACCTCCCACGGACTGCTGGAGTGACAGCCGTGCGTCGGTACGCAATACGGCAGAACCGAAATTCATGCTGATGGGCACGACCTGGTTGGTCTTGTAGCCCCTGAGCATCTGGTCAAGGAGTCCGCGTTCCTGAAGATACTCGCGGGACAGCCCGTATTTCTTCAGTTCCTCCCAGTTGATCATGGATTCATTGTAGCGGTATTTCGGCTGCTGCGCGGTTTCCGGAGCGGCCTGTTGCTGTGTCTCAGTTTTTTTTGCCATTTCTTCTTGATTTTGATGGTTTATACTTTGGTTTTCTTTGGAGCGGGGAACAATCTCGTATTTCTTTAGAAATTCCTCCACCGCGTCTGATTTTCTGCCTGCGGCAAGATCCTCAATTGCCTGTCTGACTTCCGGGTTGTCCAGCGCATTCTCCTTGACGGAAAGGATGCCGAAACGAGTCGGGTCTTTCAACTGGCTCCAAAAGTTCTTCAGAAAATTCTCGAACATGCTGGCATATCGGTCAATTTTCAGGAAAGAGTTCCGGTGTTTTTTGTCTGCCGGAACCGTCTTGTACCTGCCGTTCTTGTCGATGTCGGATATTGCCTGTAGAAGCAGTTCCATCTTGTCGAGGATAAACACGATGTCGCTCAGCTGGGCGTTCTCGGTGACTTGCGTTTTTGGGGGTTCGTCCCTTACATTTTTCTTTGCCATAACTGTAATTTTTAGGGTTTATAACTGTTGTTGTCACCGCAAATATATAGTCATAAATTTGATAAATCACTATGTCTCAATGCGTTGTACTATCTGTTTCATCGGATGTCATCACGTTTCACCGCAGAGGGAGAAAACGCAAGGCGGAAAAACGGAAGAATCAAGGATAAAAGTGTGAGAAACGTACCGGGTCCGATAAAAGAAGAGAGAGAAATACGCGAAGGGAAAGCCAAAAACAAAAAAGGCGGAACGGGAAAATGGGAAAGGGTGGAAAAGCCGCAAACGACACGAAGCCGATAAAGAGAAACTGTATTATGCAGAGTGGAGAGCGAGCTGTCTTTAGTCCCCGCTTCCTTCTGTTACTCCATAGGACTGGATGAGAATTTACGTGCGGTTGATGTTGACAGCATAATCCATTAGGACATCAGGTGTCGGCAAAATACCGCCGCCGGATTGTATCTTGGTTTTGTCCTATGCGTCGTAGGTCGCTTCGCTTGCTAAGTCCCGGAACGTTTCTCCAACTCGGACGGCGATACCGGAACGTTTTTTCGGGTGAAAAATTACCGAAGGGAATTTTTTGCCCGAAAACCGCAGGCCTGAACGTAGAAGGTATCGTCCCTCCGAGTTATCTTCTTAAAGGGACTTGACAAGTGAAGCGTGGCTTATGATGGATTTTTATAGAGGAATATGGAAAAATGTACCTTTAGCCCAAGAAAATTGCAATCATTTCGCAGAAGTAATCAGAAAATGATTACTCTTGCAGAACGATAATACATGAAAAAATGTTTTTGTTCACTCATCTATGGATGTTCATTTTTAATGAATGCGAGCAAATAATGAACATGGATTCGCTTATATCCGCCTTCTATTGGAGAAAATTGGTCTTTTACCCATTTTTCTCCAATAGAATAACCGTAATACTGATAATTTTCACTACTTTTGCAACATGATTATACCAAGGGATAAATATTTGCAAGAGCTAAGAAGTGTAATGCACAACGGAATGATTAAGATTATTACCGGTGTACGCCGTTGTGGAAAATCTTATCTTCTATTTGAATTATTCAAACAATCATTACTTGAAAACGGTGTGAATGAAGAGCACATTATTCAAGTTGATTTGGAAGACCGACGTAATAAACACCTCAGAGAGCCGGACAGATTATTGGATCACATCGATGGACATATCACAGATAACGATATGTATTACATACTATTGGATGAAATACAACTTGTTCCTGAGTTTGAAGATGTACTCAACAGCTATCTGAAAATTAAAAATACAGACGTATATGTGACAGGAAGCAATAGCCGAATGTTGTCCAGTGATGTAAAAACAGAATTTCGTGGTCGAGGGTATGAAATCAGAGTCCATCCACTGAGTTTTTCGGAATTTCTCAAGGCAGGACAGTACACAAATGAACTTTCTGCCCTACAGGATTATATGATTTATGGAGGAATGCCACAAGTCGTATCTTTTTCAAAGAAAACAGAAAAAGAAAATTATCTAAAATCCTTGTTTCAAGGAACTTATATACGCGATATAAAAGAGCGTTACAATATTAGAAACGATGATGATTTGAGTGAACTTATAGATATTATTGCTTCCAATATAGGCTGCCTGACCAATCCGACAAACCTTGAAAATACATTCAAGTCCGTAAAAGGTCATAGTATTTCAGATACAACCATACAGAGTTATCTTGGAATGTTACAAGATGCCTTTATGTTGGAAAAAGCCATTCGATATGACATCAAAGGAAAGCATTACATCAACACGCCTTCAAAATATTATTTTGAAGATGTCGGACTACGTAATGCCCGTCTGAATTACCGTCAAATTGATGGGGGTCATCTTATGGAAAATATCATATATAACGAACTGCGTATCAGAGGGTATTCGATTGATGTAGGGCAAGTGGAAGTGAGAATAACAAATGATGATGGAAAGAAAATGCGAAAACTACTGGAAGTTGATTTCATTTGCAATAGTGGGGATAAACGTGTGTACATACAATCAGCACTTGATATGCCCACTCAAGAAAAAATTGACCAGGAAACCAATTCCCTTCGTCATATCAAAGATGGATTCCCTAAAATAGTCATTGTGGGAGGTTTGACCCCTTCTCATGTGAATACAGATGGCATATCAATCATTAATATAATAGATTTCCTTAAAGATACAGAAGGAAATCTATTATGAATCCACCATAATATGTAGCATAATAGTGTGTAAAAATAGTAAGGACAATGTGCATAATGCACCCAAAATATAAATCTACCCCTGCTACAAATAGCTGTAACAGGGGTGGTTTTATCAGAAAGGGAGTTTTGACTTTACCTGCACCGTTTTTCACGCAATTGCAGATTAACTTGTGGTATAAAAATTTTATGTATGTATGCTCCAGCCGTGAAATGGTTCCATCATTACGGCAAAAGACTCATCCGGTCTGCCGTGGTAGAGCAATCCACCCACAATGCCGTTTCTTCCATCCGGTGTCCTTTCCGCAAATCCGAATGAATACGGAGCGAAATCGTAATATAGTTCAATTTCATACCTGCCGCCAGAGTTCTTCTCCCATTGTTTGAGGCGTTCAATGCAATTCTGAAAGGTTGTGTCACCAATACTTTTGGCGTATTCCGCCACCTTGTCGTAGTGTTCCTGACATTTGATTTTCATATCCGGTAATTTTAAGTTGTTTGTAGCAATTCTTCGTATATTCCGAAATCGAGGCATCCGGCAACAGTAAAATCCTCCCCATCTTTGTCCGTCAATGATTTCAAGTCTTCCAGACTATTGCAGTAGAAGAATATCTCGTCATCCTTTTCCGTGTCGGAATCCATAGCCAAAGCGATCCTTACTTCTACTGTTTCCAGTGTGTCACACCATCTGATGACACAGTCCGCATAATGAGGTTCACATCCTTGCTCACTGTAGAACTTCAGATAAAGACCTCCTATTTCCTGTCTGACTTCATCGGGCTTTTTCCATGTACTGTCATCCACAATTTCAAAGCCTATTCCTTCAACCAACAGACACGTGCCATTGTCATTGACCATCATGGTGCGCTTGCCGATATATTTTTCTCGTATTTCCGCCCAATCCGGCAAGTCCCAACGTTCTACAGTCCAGATTCCACGGTAATTTTCCGGGATGGCATTGTATTCACTCAATATTATCTTTTTCATTTCAAATCGGTTTATGCTGTTATAAAAGTCACTTCATACGTTTTACATGGTTTCCCAAAGGCCGGGTAAGCATCAAACTCTCTGTATGCTTCCCAATCCACCGACATGGTATATCCGTTCGGAAAATTTTCACCGATGAATCGGGTTATCAGATTCTTGTCTTCATCGGTAAGGAACAATTCTTCTTCAATGCCGTACTCCAATGCAAAAATCGCCCATTCGGGAATGTTGTTCCAAACGAGCGGCATATTATTGTTTTCCTTCATACTTTCAAGTTTATTGCGGTGATACCAGCAGTCTTTGGATGATGCCGTCAAGTTCCGTTTCCCATTTGTCCGTACCGTTAAGGAAAGACGGGTAAGTCAATTGTTGCCATTGCCGGTAGTCGAAGAGTTTCATCCGGAGCGGATAATAATCAAAAAGTTTCCGTCCTTCGGAGAATATTCTCAGGTGATTGACACCTACTTCCATCAGTTTCAGACCGTAATGGTCGATAATCTCATGGAATCTATTCATCGGTGTGAAATTGCTTCTTTTCCTCATAATTCATTTGTCATTATAATTCGTTCAACAATACATTTTATACAAATCGGTATCTGACAGCGTACACAACTCTTCATCCGTACAGTAACCGTCAATCTCTTCGCTGGCTTCCATTGCCTCATATATACTGTTACGCATATCGTTTGCCAGTTCATTCCGCAGGCTCTCCACTGACACCCTGAATATATGGTTGCCGGCATCTATTTCCCTGACGGGATAGACACATCCTTTCCAATGGATTTGCCCGATGACGATTGCTTCATTCGCATTTTCAGCCATCCAGTCCAGGTATTCTTTAATGATGTCCCCATGACAAGGATCCGGTTTGCAGAAACATCCCAATGTCTTGCCCTGCAAATTCCCGATCCGCTTGCGGAACTCTTTATCCGTACTCAGGCGATGATAAAAGTATTTCCTGTATCGGCCAAGCGTACTGCCTTTTGCCATCGTTGCTTCCAGTCTGAACGGATTCCCGAAATAACCGTCCTTGCCATATCCAGCCCTGCCAATGTACACGTCACAGGTTTCCTTGCGGATATTGACCACTCTTGTTCTGCCCATAGCCATATTTCTTTTATTCAGTTAAACATTCACCGGCTCGTGAGCCGATATTTTATTTCTTGCCTGCATCACTGTCCCGTGCCGGATTGTGCAAGGCTTTCCGGAAAAATACCGCAAGCGGAGCGCGGAAGATTTTTCCGGAAACCCGTAAGGGCTTGGCCTTGCTCAATCCAGGCGGGCACGGGACTACCTTTGCAGGCTGAAATAAAAAAGCGGACTTGTTCTATTCGTTTTTTTTATCATCTTTCTTCTGCGGAATCAGGTGTTTCAGATCCGGATCATTGGCTATCCTTGCCATCTCTTCCTCAATGATCTGCAGTACGTCAGCCTTGATGCGTGAATAGTTGCGGTCTATCTGTTGCTGCATGATGTCGTTGCCGTCCTCGTCCTTGAACTCGTTGATGACGGGTATCTTCTTGTAGGCTTTTGTTTCCGCCGCCACTTTTTCACTGTCGACAATAATCCGCGCATGGAAAATCTTCTGTTCTATCTCTTCTCCGAAATTGTCCGCCACGCTGCCCACGAATGTTCCCTGCGAAAGATTGGCTATTTTGGATGCCGGTATCAGAGAATCCAACTGCGTGTTGATGGAGGTGGATGTATCCTGCCGGTTGATGGAGATGGATTGCCTTTGTTGCAGGATTTTACCGAACCGCTCGGAAAGGCTCTTTGCGGTTTCACCTACCACCTGGCCGCTGAATATATTGCCGACCGTATTTTGGATTACCTTCGCCTCTTTTTCACCGTAGTCACGGGTCAGCTGGGAGAAATCCTGGAAGCCGAGACAGACTGTCACCTTGTTGCTTCGGGCGGTGGCTATCAGATTGTCAATACCCCGAAAATATATCGTGGGTAGCTCATCTATGATGATGGAGGATTTCAACTGTCCTTTCTTGTTTACCAGTTTCACTATACGGGAATTATACAGACCGAGAGCCGCCGAGTAGATATTCTGCCTGTCCGGATTATTTCCCACACATAGGATTTTCGGATGTTCAGGATTATTCAAATCCAACGTGAAGTCATCGCCTGTCATGACCCAATAAAGCTGCGGTGAAATCATCCTCGAAAGCGGGATTTTAGCACTCGCTATCTGGCCCTGCAACTGATCTTGTGCTCCGCCCTGCCAGGCATCCATAAAGGGGGAAAGATAGTTTTCGAGGGACGGGTAAGAGGTGAGAATCGTGAAAATATCAGCATACGGCTTGTTAAGGAATTCTATCGTGTGAGGGAAGGTGCAATACTTGCCGTCCTTGTAAATTCGCAGATACCAGATGATTGCCGCGAGCAGGATAATCGGTGATTCCACGAAAAAATCACCCTGCTTCTGTATCCAGGTCTTGTTCAAATTGAGCATTATCGTGTAGGCACTTTCATAAGCATCGGAAATATCCGCCATGAACTTGGGATTGATAGGATTACAGCGGTGGCTGCGCCTCGGATCGTCAAAATTAATGACATAGAACTCCGGTCTTACCTTGTAATGCTCCTTGTGCTTAAGCAAATGGTTGTATGCAATCTCGGACAAATCCGGAAATTTGTAATCATAAATATACATGGCAAAGGATTTCTCAATCTGCTGTTTTATGTAATTGTTTACCACTGCATAGCTTTTCCCCGAACCGGGCGTTCCCAGTACGATGGACGCACGAAAAACGTTTACAACGTTGATCCATCCGTCCCATTCCTTGCCCTGATAGACAAACTTCGTGGGCAAGTTGACGGAATACTCGTTCTCCATAAGCCTTGTTTCCTGCATGAAACTCTCGTTGGCAGTATTGAAGACATCTTCCATAAGGTTGTGTTTCAGCATACGACTGATCCACATACCCGACATCAAGAGAAGGATATATCCTGCGGTAAGTGTTACCGTATATATGACAGCGTTGGCCGTCGGGCAGAATGGCAGGTCAAGCATCCACCAGTTCATGAAAAACAGCACCAATCCCGAAAGGAAAGCGGCGTATATCCTGCCCCATGTCATCTCCTGATTTTTCACTCCTTGGGTACCCAGGCATGAGAGGGCAAGGAATATGACGGCAAATACTTTCGTTATAAGCAAGTTGCTGAACAGTCCTGCCGTCCGTTGGAAATTGAGCAGTATCCTGTCGACCACACCTATATTTATACCCATATCCACAAATGACCGGTAGCAGAACCAGTACACGTGAATGACAATAAACACAATGGAGATAGCTCTCATGAATTCCATGACTTTGGCCAGTCCTCTCAAATCATCTTCCTGTTGCATAATGAACTAATTTTAATATTAGAAAAATCGGTAATTAGGAAATTCCGCGTGAGCGGCGTTTCTTCTTCTTTTTACGTTGCAGTCTTCGGGCAAGAGCCTCTTCCTGTGGGTCGGGACCGTTCTGCTCCATGGCGAATATACCGAAAGCCTGTTCGATGGCGCTTTCCATATCGGAGGAGAATCCGCTTTGCAGACCGATGTCCGGCATGTGGGCATCCACATTGGGGATGTTGTCAGGATTATTGAAGAGCCGTTCAAAGGCATTCGCCGAGAACTCCTTGCCAAGTCGGGAGCCGTTATAGACCTCGCGGTTCTTGTGGTCGATGAAGGTCGCTCCATAGATGCGTCCTTCATCGTTTTCACGGAACACCGCGTCTATGCCTTTGTTGGCAAGCAGACGGACAAATTCCTCTCTGTTGCCACGGCAGCCGTGCATGGCAAGGGCAATCTCGTTCCGTATCTTCGGTTGCCATTTTTTTGCTTTATACTCGCGGGCGTTGTAACCGATACGTTTTTCCAACCCTTCGTAACCGTAGCGTTTACCGATAAGGGAAGACTTGATGGGTGTGCATACCGGTTTTCCCGTATCATCTGTCATGGTATAGACGATACCGTTATAGGGTACTTCACCAAATTCGCCTTTCACTTGCTTCGCCTCGATATTGAAACAGGAAAGCAACGCGCTGTATTCTCCGAAAGACTGGTAACGGTAGGTACCGAATACGCTCTTGACGATATTGGATACTTGTTTCTTCACGTCACCGCTTTGGTAGTCCGCTTTTTTGAGATACGGTTCCAGCAGTTCCTTCCGCTTGTCTTCCACCTGTTTCAGGCCGAACTTCCGTTCCAGTTCCCGGCAGGCTTTCATCGAGCGGTTCCACTCGTAGGCATCGTCAATCTTTTCCCCTTTCTCGTTCACGCAGGTGGATACGATATGGATGTGCCGGCGGCCGATGTCCTCGTGTACATATACGATGTAGGGCTGGTCGCCATATCCCATCTTCTGCATATACTCTTTGGCGAGGTCGGCAAATTGGCTGTCTGTCAGCCGGTCATCCAATGAGGGGTTTAACGAGATGTGCAGTACGGGCTTCTCCGTGTTCTTGTTGGCAAGCAGGTAATTCTCGAACGCCCATATCGTCTGCCGCATGACCTGTTCAGGATTGCCCGTGACATCGGTAATCATGCGGTTCCCGTAAATGATACGTGCCGTGGCATCATCCACTTTCTGCTGGTTATAGACGATTGCCCCGTAAAGGGAAACGCCTCTGTTGATTTTCGCCACCATATCATCCTTCCTCCCTTTTCCTTTTGATAAGGTAGGCTTCTTCAAACTCGTGGGTAAGCATAATAATCCGCTTGCTCAGCACTACCAGGTCTATGGTCGCCTTTTCTAGATTTCGGAGCAGGGCATATGCCCGTTTTTCCCCGAAATTGGTCTTGACCGCCTTGACCGTCTGGTTGTAATTGTTGCCGATACCCTGGAACTGGTGGTAGAAATTGGTCAGGCGGATGTAGTAGTCCATCGTTGCCTTGTCGATTTTAACCACCTTGATTTCGTGTCCGAAAAGCATCGCCTTGATAAATTTTGAATGCTCTTTCAATCCGGATTTCTGGAACTGGATGTTGAAACGCCCGTTCTCTTCCGAGTTCAACCGTACGACATAACGGTGCACGGCAGGGTCGGATTTTGGCTTCCGCCCCACACCTTTTGTCGATTTTTTCTTTCTGTTTTCTTCCATACGCATTGATGTTTCCTGTTTCTGATTTTCCGTCCCGGATTCACGACTTTGGAGTGAATCCCTCCCGAGCCGTCGGGCGAGCGGCAAGTTGTTTTGAGTGCCCGAATTTATTTCGGGTGCCTCAAAACACAACTTGCTATGTTCGCTTGAACATGAATTTTCCTTCGTCAAATTAAGTTTTGACCTTCAGCCTCATTCTTCGGCTTCGGGAAACCTCCGCAGCGGTATCCGTTCCGTTGCCGGTGCAAAGTTATGGCGGTTTATCCTATTGTAAAATAGCGGGTTATATGTAACGTGATGACAAATGATGACACAGGTCGTCACCTCCCTTAAAACATAGTGCAGGTATGAAAAAATACCCTTTTATTTGCAGCGTGAACGGTAAAACAAACCAATAATCAAGTGGCTGTCCGTTGTATTGTCGGTTAGCGAAAACACTTGTTGCAACAGGTGGGCAGTGATTGTTTACTTGCTTTGTTGGGGCAGATAACTATCGGTTGGTCGGTTTGCCGGTTGGTGAGCACAAAGTAACCATATCACTAACAAACCTTGTCACAAAGCAAACAACAGACAAGTAAAACAATAGTGTAATAAACCATTAAAAAAGTTCAGTTATGAAGAAGAATCCGTTATTCGTTGCGGTCAGCAACCAGAAAGGTGGGGTCGGCAAAAGTACAATGTTGGTAACACTTGCCAGTCTCCTGAATTATTCGATGGGCAAGAATGTGGCTATCGTTGATTGTGACGCCACCCAGCGCAGCCTGTTCAATCTGAGGGAACGGGACATGGAGATGGTGGAGATAAACAAGAAGTACATGGTGTTGCTGGAGGAACAGAGGCTCAGGGGATGCAGGATTTATCCTATCAGGCAGGCAAAGCCGGAGAATGCACGCCAGGTGGCCGGAGAGTTGGCGGCAAAAGCAGATTTTGATATCGTTTTCATAGATTTGCCGGGGTCTATGGACATATCCGGCGTTTTGCAGACCATTTTCAATGTGGATTATGTATTGACCCCCATTGCCGCTGACAATTTCGTTATGGACAGCAGTTTTGTCTTTGCCAAAAGTGTTATGAAATGTGCGGAAAACCGGAAGAACATTCCCTTGAAAGACGTGTTCCTGTTCTGGACCAAGGTAAAGAAAAGAAGCAATACCGAAGTGCTTGACAATTATATGGCACTGATGAAGAAACAGGGGTTGAAAATTCTGGATTCAATGATTCCCGATCTCTGTCGCTATGACAAGGAACTCTCATCGCGGACACGTACCTATTTCCGCTGCTCGCTCCTTCCACCGCCGGCAGGACAGCTTAAAGGCAGCGGATTGCAGGAATTGGCAAACGAACTGATTGTAAAATTTAACCTGTAATTGAGATATGGCAAAGAAAATTGTAAAAGTGAATGAAGAAAAAATCAGGGGGTATATGGTCGGTGACATTCCTGATGCCATCGAGAACGAGGATATCATAGTGGTTGAGGTTCCGGAAGAGGAAAACAATGAAAGGCAGGATACGGAAAAAGGAACTGCCCGGAAAAATCCCAAACCTTGCAATATGCCCGAATGTGACAGTAACTTTCGTCAGAAGTATCTGGTGAATACCCCCATGCCAGGACGCATCCAGGTGTACCTGAACCGCAAGCTGTACGACGAGATAAAGAATTATCTCCATGTGATAGCTCCCGAAGTAAGTATTGCGAGCTATATCAGTAACATCATCGCTGAGCATATAGAACTCAACATCGAGGAAATCACCCGAATGTATAAAGACCGTTTTTCACCCCCTAAAATTCAATAGTCATGGAAACAACATTAATTTATTTTTCAGTAAAAGCCATGTCGGCAACCTACATATTATATAAGGTATGGATGTTCATTTTCAGTCCGAGAGTTTATAATTTTTGGGATAGTCAGCTTCGTCATATGCGTATTGCACGTATCCGGTTATGGAAATCACGCAAAAAGCGGATGGCGGAAAAAGCAAGGAAAGCCCGGTATAGGGCAAGACTGGACAAGGCTGAAGCGTGGATTGCACAAGCGGAGAAGGATATCCTTAAAGTCGGGCATGAAGAGAAAACCGAAACGCAGCCGAATCCACTGGACGAGTACAATGAAGTAATCGGAAAGACAAAAATAGTCTATCTTGAAGACCCGGACATGGCGAGAAAAACTCCCACACGTTCTGAACCTATGAAGAAAGAGCCTATAGAGGAAGATGAGGATATAGATCCGGATGATGTGATAGATGGTTTCTCTTCACAAAAGGGACTGACAGAATCGGAAAAACGGGAACTTATGTCAAATGACGGGTGTGTTCCTGACCCGGATTTTTCAAGGGCACTGACTTTTGAAGAATTGAACAATGTCGCTGATGTACTTATTTTGGGGACGGATGACAGAAAGAAAATCCGAAATGCAGCCGAAACCCTGTACCAACTTCAGGATACAGACCTGTTCAGGTTCTTTGCAACCGAATTGAGTACTCAAAGCCAATTGGAAAAACTGCTTAAGGAAAATATGCCAAATGGAAAAGAGGCGCCAAAACAATCTTTGGAACAGATTAGAATTGATTGGAATAAATACATGTAAATATGGAATCGAATGTGAAAAACAAAAAACAACAAGCAATGCCGAAGTCAGAAGCAGAATCTTTTGGCATAAAAAGAAATCCTGCAATTCGTGCCCCACATCTATCTATCTGAAGAAGAAATCATCAGAATTATGCGGAAAGAAACCGCTATTAAAAAGAAGATAGGAAATCTTATTGATAGTATGCTTTGTGATGACTCACAAATTTCAGAAATGGATAATACAAAAAATGAGACAGGGGCATTCGATATAAATGAATTTGTTTAATTGCTTCTTTGTTGTCATATTTTTCAGAAGGCATGTCGATGTGATATCGGTGTGCCTTTTCCTGTTTTTGGAAATTTATATATATCCCAACTGTCTCTTTTTATTTCCATCGTCATATTAAATTTCTGCCAATATTGGCACTTATATATTATGGACTATAAGGTAATGCTGACAAACAAGTATTTAAGAGAAATCAATGCAAAATTCTATCTTTGCAAAAAAATGAACGATGGCAGTGACAAAAGCGATATTAGAAAAATGGCTGGTGGCGCAGAAGCGTCACCGCCTTTCAGACAGGCAGGTGCAGATGGCCCGTGAATTGGGTCTGAATCCCGACAAGCTCGGCAAGATAGACAACCACAGGCAAGAGGTCTGGAAAGCTCCGCTTCCACAGTTTATCGAAAGTATCTATTTCAAGCGGTTCAAACGTGAGGAACCGGAAACGGTCAAGCCTCTGAAACAGATCATGGCGGAAATGGAGGCTAAGAAAAAGCTGCAAAAAGAGAAAAAGAAGGAGCGTAAGATGCAGCAGGAAACGGGTTCTGATATAATTTAAAATTCTGTTTATATCAAAAGCCATTTTTATTATCTTCCATTGAATAAAAATGGCTTTTGGTATGGGGAATGAAGCGGGAGCATTAATGCACAAGTGCCGGTATAAAGTTTTTCTTATTACCCATGTATGGCATCCATTACAAAACCGTTCATCT
Organism: Bacteroides xylanisolvens; assembly: GCF_018289135.1. Lineage (NCBI taxonomy): Bacteria > Pseudomonadati > Bacteroidota > Bacteroidia > Bacteroidales > Bacteroidaceae > Bacteroides > Bacteroides xylanisolvens. The sequence goes on along the minus strand of NZ_CP072216.1, from coordinate 3,001,914 downwards.
TTTCCGGACTGAAGTTCTCATAAAGAAGCAGGTCGCAAATCGCACTTCCGTTCATGTCATCTTTCTGAAAGTCCGCCACAAATGCGCAGACCGGTTCATCCTTACAACCGGGAGTCTGATAATACAACCGGATATTTTTTCCTATATATAATCCGATATCAAGCTTTAACTGCCGCATTGACAACGCCAGCCGTCCGGACGGTTCACTGTCAGGCAACTCTACTACAACAGGAAGAACCGGCAGACAAGTGCCGTCCTTCTCTTTTTTACAGAGCAGTATATCGGGATGTCCGGAGTCATCCCCACCTGAATGCCACATGTCCCGGAACACCATTGTCCCGTTGGTCTTTTTCCATCCGAGATATCTCAGGCAATACCCTACATCCCGCAGATAATCTCCTTTTATCGCTCCCGGTCTAAGACAAGGTGACAAATCCTCCACAATTTCAGGCCAGTTTTCATTCATGGTTCATAGTTTTTTTCAATATTATTATTCAAGATACGGGCTGTACACATCATCAGGAGCCGCTTCCGGATATCGGATACTGCCTCGCGATACATAAAGCCGGGCTACCGGATTGATTCATAAAGACAAAGATACCGGTTTTGTCCGGACATTCAAGTTATAGTTTCTTAATATATCCTGTTTGTCCATTCCGGCTTGTTCCCGGTTCATGTGGATTTGCATAAGTTATGTAAATGTCACAACCCGGTTCCCACTATCTCAGCCTTTCGTGGATGTTGATGACCGGCTTGCCGCATTCCAACGCCTTGCTTACCGTGTAGAATGTTCCCCCTTTCGGTACGAGGTCCCAATAGGCAACGATAACATCCGCCTTACGTACCATGTATTCATCCCTGCGCAGGTAACAGCCCTTGTGGTAATTCTCGGAAACCATGACCACCCGGTCCATCCTTTCCAACAGACGGGCATACAACAGCCGGTCTTCCGCTTCAAACCACAAGGGCTGTTTCCGAAAAGGTACTGCCGCTATGAGCTTGATACCTTCGTATCTCTCCCTGACCTGCAAGACCGCCTCCGCAGCAGTCATATCAAATCCGCTGGCCATCCCGGTGTAGTATTCCTTGTATCCCTGCCCGTACAGTTCTGTTACCATTCCAGCCACAGCTTCCCTGATTTGTGCAAGTATCCGGGGATCGTTTCCGAACCCTTGCAGAATACGTTCCTTACGGTGTCCCGTGAAAGCCACTGTCTGATTGTTTCTTGTTTCCATGTTATCTTCTGTTTTTTGTTTTACATATATCCATTCAAACCGAACGGTATTTTATTTCCTGAAGGCTTTTCCGCCCCGGTCCGGAATCCCGCAAGGCTTGCCGTGAAAAAATACCGCAAGCGCAGCGAGGATGATTATTTCACGGCAACCAGCCCGCAGGGCCGCCTTGCCGGGCTTCTCAGGACACGGGGCTACCTTTGCCGGAAGAAATGAAATGCCGCTTTCTCCTTATCCTGTTTTTACTGTTTCATATTGCCGGGAAAACCCTTTTTGAATGGTTGAAAATTCCCTGCCGATGTAACGTGATGTCATACGGTGTCACATATCGTACAGTTTGTAAATCAATAAATTAAGCACTATATATTCGCAGTCGAAATCATTTTTTGTCTCACTAATTAAAAGTTTCGACACATGAAAAAAAGATTCTTTTTGGCAGCCATGACGCTGCTGGTTTCAATGGGGGCATTTGCCCAGGGCAACGGTATCGGTGGAATTACGGAAGCTACCAATATGGTCACTTCGTATTTCGATCCCGGCACCAAGCTGATTTACGCCATCGGTGCCGTTATCGGCCTTATCGGAGGCGTGAAGGTCTATTCCAAGTTCGTGCGACGTGAAGTTGCGTAAGTGATTGTGTAACATTCTGATTACACCTCCAGTTCCGTCTGGAGTAGCCTACGGACACGTGCATAGGGAGTAATTCCTTTGTACGAAGCTGTCCCGACAAGGTAGCCTTTCCGAAAGGAGGAGACTGAACCGCGAGGGGAGGTCAACGGCTGATAATACCATTCAGCACGAGGAGCTTGGCTTAGCGGTATGGTCAACGAAAGTGAACTGTCCGATAAACATCGTAAAGTACAACGAGCCAAAGGTATTGACAGGCTCGAACCAAAAAGGTAAGCAGTCGGCTGTTCCCTTGAATTTTGGGGACACACGGACATGAAGCACTGCCGGTGGAATAGACAGGACCTAACCCGCTTATTTGTCACTTATGTAAAACAACGGTAAGCCCGTATCTCTCCCATCTTAATGGGTAAGCAAACCGTAAGGTGAGCCTACATGGGGTGCGGGTATAGGAAAGCGGAAAAAGCGAATGCCGTTCTGTAATGGAACGGATACGGATTGAGCCTCGGTCACGTGTGGCAAGGGCGACATCATCCGACACGAAAGTGGGCAGACTTCTGTATGGTAACACTTTACAAAATAGTTTACAGAACTTTTAAAGCAAGGAATGCAAATGAACAAGACGAAAGAATTGTGTGCGCCTGAAAACAGAAACCTCCACACACTCTGGTCGGAAATCGACTGGACACGGGCGGAGATGTATGTTCAAAAGCTGCAAGCACGTATTGTAAAGGCTCAGAGGGAAGGCAGACATAACAAGGTGAAAGCCTTGCAATGGACGCTTACCCACTCGTTCTACGCCAAGGCATTGGCTGTAAAGCGAGTTACTACCAACAAAGGTAAAGACACCGCAGGCGTTGACAAGGCTGTATGGTCATCACCGCTTGCGAAAGCCAAAGCCATCGGTTCACTCAAACGCCGTGGTTACCAACCGCAACCACTACGCAGGGTGAACATCGAGAAGAAAAACGGCAAACTACGCCCCTTGGGCATACCGACAATGAAAGACAGGGCTATGCAGGCTCTCTATCTCATGGCACTCGACCCGATTGCAGAGACCACGGGTGACACCCACTCATACGGTTTCCGCAAGCACAGATGCACTCATGATGCCATAGAGCAATGCTTCATCCTGCTCTCTCGGACGTGTGCGCCCGAATGGATACTCGAGGGAGACATCAAAGGCTGCTTCGACCACATCAGCCACGAGTGGCTTCTCAATAATGTCCCAACGGACAAGGAGATACTGCGAAAATGGCTCAAATGCGGGTTCGTATTCAATGGTGAACTTTTCCCCACGGAAGAGGGTACGCCACAAGGAGGCATCATTTCACCGACCCTCGCAAACATGGTTCTTGACGGCTTACAATCGCTTTTGGAAAATTGTGTCAGAAAATATCAGGTGAACTACAAGAAAATCGTTCCCAAAATACATCTGATACGCTATGCAGACGACTTCATCGTAACGGCAAAGGACAGAGAGACCATTGAAACGGTCATCCTGCCACTTGTGCGCAATTTCATGGCGGAGCGTGGATTGACACTGTCGGAAGAAAAGACGAAAATCACACATATCAGTGAGGGTTTTGACTTCCTCGGTTTCAATATCCGCAAGTTCCCCAACAACACACTGCTCACACAGCCGTCAAGCGATGCCAAGAAACGCTTCTGCGACAAAATCCGCAAGGTGATAGAAAGCAACAAGACTGCCAAACAGCATTCACTCATCAAAATGTTGAACCCGATTATAACGGGCTGGGGCAACTACTATAAATATGGTACGTCCGCAGAGACATTTCATCGGGTGGATTGGGAAATTCATCGAAAACTATGGCAATGGGCAAGACGCAGACATTCAAACAAGAGTAAGGGTTGGATTAAGGATAAGTATTTCAAGACCGTAAACGGACGGAAATGGCGTTTTATGGCAGATATGGAGGAACGCTCGAAGATGCGTCAAATCACATTAGCATATCTTCCTGACATTCATCATGAAAAGTTCGCCAAGGTCAGACACTACGCAAATCCCTATGACCCTGCCGATAAATCCTACTACGAATGGCGTGAGACCTATCGTATGAAGCAAACGCTCAAGGGCAGAGAAAGCCTCGTGAGGATTTGGACAAGGCAGAACAGAACATGCCCTTTCTGTGGTGAACGTATAGACAGGGAGAGACCTTGGAGCATAACCGAAAGTATCATCGGGGGCAAAAAGGATTACAAACTTGTCCATACATCTTGCAAAACAAAAATGTCTAAACTAAAAATTGGTAGGAAATGAGACACTTGAATGAATATCAACATCATTTACGTGTGTTGCTTGAGCCGTATGATGCGAAAGTATCACGTACGGTTCTTAGAGGGGAAAGCCCCAGCAATGGGGCTGACCTACTCGACTCGTCAGGCGACCCGGATACCTCAAAGACTGCCGCCAGCTGGTTCGGTGCGTGTATCTTCCTGATTGTCGCCGCCACCATCTTACGCTCATTCTTCCTGTAATATGGCGGAATTCAATGTCAACAAGGGGATTGGGCGCAGCCCGGAGTTCAAGGGACTCAAGAGCCAGTACCTGTTCATCTTTGCGGGAGGATTGCTCGCGTTGTTCGTAATCTTCGTCGTCATGTACATGGCAGGTATCGACCAGTGGGTCTGCATCGGTTTCGGGGTCGTTTCCGCATCGGTGCTGGTCTGGGTCACTTTCAGGATGAATTCGAAATACGGTGAATGGGGCCTTATGAAACTCCATGCGCTGCGCAGCCATCCCCGCTACATCATCAGCCGGAGAAAGTTCCTCCGGTTGTTTTCTCCAACCATTAAAAACAGAAAAGCATGAAAAACGTAATGAAAACAGCCACGCTGGAAAGCAAGTTCCCACTGTTGGCCGTGGAGAACGGCTGCATCATCAGCAAGGATGCGGACATCACCGTAGCATACCGGGTGGAACTGCCGGAACTGTTCACGCTGACACGTGCCGAGTACGAGTCCATGCACTCCACCTGGGCAAAAGCGGTAAAGGTCTTGCCGAACTACAGCATCGTACACAAGCAGGACTTCTTCATCGAAGAGGGATATAAACCGGATATTTGCAAGGAAGACCTGAGCTTTCTGAGCCGCAGTTTCGAACGCCATTTCAACGAGCGGCCGTATTTGCAGCATACCTGTTACCTGTTCCTTACGAAAACCACGAAGGAGCACAGCCGGACAACCAGCAGTTTCAATGCACTTACAAGGGGATTCATTATCCCCAAGGAAATGCAGGACAAGGAAACCGTCACCCGGTTCATGGAGTGTTGCGGACAATTCGAACGCATCGTGAACGACAGCGGCCTGCTACGTATCATCCGCCTGACGGATGAGGAAATCATCGGGAGCAAAAATTCCGCCGGCATCATCGAGAAGTATTTTTCCATGTCGCAGGAAGATGCTACCTGCTTGCAGGATCTGTCACTCGGTGCCGGGGAAATGAAGGTGGGCGACAACTACCTGTGCCTTCATACGCTTTCCGATCCGGAAGACCTGCCGTCGAACGTGTCAACCGACTGCCGGTATGAAAGGCTCTCGACAGACCGGAGCGACTGTCGGCTGTCCTTTGCCGCACCGATAGGCATTCTGCTTACCTGCAACCATGTGGTGAACCAGTACCTCTTCATTGATGATTCGGCGGAAATTCTCAGGAAATTCGAGCAGACTGCACGGAACATGCATTCGCTTTCCCGTTACAGCCGTTCCAACCAGATCAACCGCGAATGGATTGAAGAGTACCTGAACGAGGCGCACAGCAAGGGGCTGACCTCCATCCGCGCACACTGCAATGTCATGGCCTGGAGCGATGACCGGGAAAAGTTGAAGCGCATCAAGAACGATGTAGGTAGCCAGCTGGCGTTGATGGAAGCGAAACCGCGTCACAACACGGTGGATGTGCCGACTCTGTTCTGGGCGGCAATACCCGGCAATGCCGGAGATTTCCCGTCCGAGGAGAGTTTCCACACCTTTATTGAGCAGGCCCTATGCCTGTTCATCGGGGAAACCTCCTATAAGGATTCGCTCTCTCCGTTCGGCATCCGTATGGTGGACCGCCTGACCGGAAAGCCGGTCCATCTGGACATTTCCGACCTGCCGATGAAGAACGGCACCATCACGAACAGGAACAAATTTATCCTCGGCCCGTCCGGCTCGGGCAAGTCCTTCTTTACCAACCATATGGTGAGGCAATATTACGAGCAAGGGACACACGTGCTATTGGTGGATACGGGCAACTCCTACCAGGGGCTGTGCAACCTGATCCACGCGAGGACACACGGCGAGGACGGGATTTATTTCACCTACGAGGAGGATAATCCCATCGCCTTCAATCCTTTCTATGTGGAAGACGGAATTTTCGACATCGAGAAGAAAGAGTCCATCAAGACGCTTATCCTTACCCTGTGGAAGCGTGACGACGAGCCGCCGACACGTGCCGAGGAGGTGGCACTATCTAATGCGGTCAATCTTTTTCTGGAGAAAATCCGCAGGGACAGCAGCATAAAACCCTCCTTCGATACCTTCTATGAGTTTATCCGTGACGAGTATCAGGATATCCTGAAAGAGAAGCGAACCCGTGAGAAGGATTTTGACGTGTGGGGATTCCTGAATGTGCTGGAACCTTATTACAAGGGTGGCGAGTATGACTTCCTGTTGAATTCCGACAGACAGCTTGATTTGCTTGGCAAACGGTTTATTGTCTTCGAGCTGGACAATATCCGTGACAACAAGGTGCTACTTCCGATTGTCACCATCATCATCATGGAGACTTTTATCAGCAAGATGCGCAAGTTGAAAGGTATCCGGAAAATAATCCTTATCGAAGAGTGCTGGCTGTGACATGTAAGTTTTGTATATGATTGTTTGACGTTCAATTCCACGAGTTGGAAATAGAATGATTAAACCTGTTGTTCCGTCAACAGTAGCCTATGGGAACGTGCGACATTAAGTAATGAACTCGTGCGTCAACAGAACCAACAACGTAGCCCTTCCTAAAGGAGAAGTCTGAACCGCGAGGGGATGACAACTGCCGTTAGTATCGAATGGCATGGGAGCTAGGCTGAATGGTATGAATAATGTAATGTGAACCGTTGATAAACGTCGTAACTTCGAATGAGCCGCCAATGATACTGGGCTCTAACCCAAAAGGGACGCAGTCAGATAATTCCCTCCAGCATGGAATTACACGGATATAAAGACTGTCGGCGGATAGACGGATTCTAACCCATTCATTTGTCATATACAAGAAACATGGTAAACCCGTACTTCTCCTGTGTAACAGCAGGTAAGCAGACCGTAAGTGAAGCCGAATGGAGTGCGGGCAGAGGAATGTGGAAAAAGCGAACGCCATCCTGTAACGGGACGGATAGAGGTTGAAACATCACCTCACACGAAAGTGGGCAGACTTCCGCATGGTGGTTGTTTTACAAGAAACTTATGGAACTTATGAAAGGAGAAAAGCAAATGAACGAAATTCAAACATCGTGTGCATCTACTGACCGGAAATGGAACACTTGGGAAAGCATAGACTGGAACAAGTGTGAAATGGCGGTTAATAAGCTACAAGCGCGTATTGTAAAAGCTCAAAAGGCTGGCAAACACGGCAGAGTAAAAGCTTTGCAGTGGGTGCTAACGCACTCGTTTTACGCTAAGGCTTTAGCCGTAAAACGTGTTACATCAAACAGAGGCAGTGACACCGCAGGCGTTGACAAGGTAAAATGGTCAACTCCCAAAGCCAGATTCAAGGCAATCGGCGAACTGAAAAGAGGAGGCTACAAACCCCAGCCATTAAAGAGGGTCAATATCAAAAAGAGCAATGGTAAGTTACGCCCTTTAGGTATTCCAACGATGAAAGACAGGGCAATGCAGGCTTTGTATCTGCTTGCGCTGGAACCAGTATCGGAAACAACTGCGGACAGTAATTCCTACGGTTTCCGTAAAGAGAGAAGTACTGGAGATGCAAGGGAACAATGTTTTTGTGTCCTTGCAAAGAAAGCTTCTCCCGAATGGATTATGGAGGGTGACATCAAAGGTTGTTTCGACCACATCAGCCATGAATGGCTACTGAACAATATCCCTATGGATAAAGTGATGCTGCGGAAATGGCTCAAATGCGGTTTCGTCTTCAACAAGGAGCTATTCCCCACGGAAGAGGGTACTCCACAGGGCGGTATCATTTCACCAACTCTTGCGAATATAACACTGGACGGACTGCAAACTATGCTTGCAGAGAAGTATCACAAGAAATTTGTAAACAGGAAAACGATCTACTATCCCAAAGTACATCTTGTACGCTATGCGGATGATTTTATCATCACGGGTAGAAGCAAGGAAGCTTTGGAAGAAATCAAACCGTTAGTAGTGGACTTTCTCAAAGAAAGGGGATTAACCCTGTCGGAAGAGAAAACAAAGATTACACACATTGATGACGGATTTGACTTTCTTGGGTACAATATCCGAAAATACAAAGGAGTACTTCTAATTAAACCATCCAAAAAGAGCCTGAAGAAATTCATGCAGAAAATCCGGGGAATCATTGATTCCAATAAAGGAAGCAAGCAGGAATCACTTATAAGGCTCTTGAATCCTGTGATAACAGGCTGGGTAAACTACTATAAGAATTGTGTGGCTTCTGACACATTCAGAAAAGCTGACTACCTGATATTTGAAAAGTTATGGCAATGGGCCAAGAGACGACACCCCAAGAAAGGCAAATATTGGATTGCCGACCGATACTTCACACGGGTAAAAAACCGTAACTGGTGCTTCGTGGCAAACTTCAAGAAAGGCAAGACTGATGACAGGATTGCATTGAAAAGGCTGTATGACACAAAGATTACCCGATATGTCAAGGTAAAAGGTGAAGCAAATCCCTTTGACCCCGAATGGACAGAGTATTTTGAAAAGCGCAAGACTTACAAGATGCTACAGTCACTCAACGGTAGAAAATCGTTGCTGTACATGTGGGAAAGACAGAACCATTTATGTCCCGTATGTGGTAAACCCATAGACAAGAAACATCCTTGGGGAACTTCCCAACAAATAGTCAACGGCAAGAAAGTAAATTTCCTGCTGCATGACAGTTGTAGAAGAAAAGTCATTCAAACTAAAAAGATGTAACTATGAGCTGGTTTCTATTGAATAGAAATTTAACACCGCTTGAGCCGTATGATTGGAAACTTTCACGTACGGTTCTGAGGGGGGAAAGGGGCAGTAATGCCCCTGACCTACCCGGCAAGGCATTGGCATCCGCCAATATGAGCAACTATATCCGCTACCTTTTCAAGACCGTCCGAAAGTTTTTCGGCGAGGCCGTGGTCGTGACCCAGGAAGTAGAGGACATCATTTCTTCTCCGATTGTCAAGGGCACCATCATTAATAATAGTGACTGTAAGATTCTCCTTGACCAGCGCAAGTATATGAACAAGTTCGATGAGATCCAGACCTTGCTCGGTCTGACCGACAAGGAGCGGGCGCAGATACTTTCCATCAACATGGCAAACAATCCTTCCCGAAAGTACAAGGAAGTGTGGATTGGTCTCGGAGGCTCACAGTCAGCAGTCTATGCTACGGAGGTTTCACTTGAGGAGTACGTCTGCTACACCACAGAAGAGACCGAAAAACTTGAGCTGATGCGGCTTACGGAGAAACTCGGAGGCAATATAGAGCTTGCCATCAGGCAGTTGGCCGATAGCAAGCGAAGCCAGGTGAAAGGGATTGGAATCACATGAAAACCGAAAAACAATCACGAATCATGGAAATGAAAGAATGGATAAAAGAACAGCAGCGCCGCTATCTGGACGAGCCGCGCCTCAAGGAGTTGACGGAAGTGATGAAACAGACAAGGGTACTTGTCCGGAAAAAGGAGTACCGGAAGCTGTCGGAACTGGTCAGGCGGTACAGGAAGTCGGAGGATGTGATTACCCAAGTCTCCTGCCTGTTGTCAGCCTCGTACCTGTTCCCGACACCGGAAAAAACGGCGGAAACGGACAGGTCGGAACTGATGGAGGCATTGAAAGATACTTATTTCATGGAGAAGAACGGTTCCCGGCTTATGGATATCAGACCTGAAGAAGCCGTCCCTGTCCACCGAATGCTTGCCATGTACACATTCATGCAGGATGTTTACTCGAAGGAAAATCCGGAAAGCAAGCAGGAACGTCCGTCACCGCAAGAAGTGCGGTCATCTGTCCGGATTCTGGACTTCCATCGGAAAGAGAGCGACATGTGGGAACTCTGCAACCTGGCCGTGCATCTTATGCCACCTTCACGGTATGTGGCACTCAGGTACGGGCTTGCGGATGATTATGACAGGCTTGACAGGCTGAACCGTTCCGGGCCGGAACCAGCATATGATGAGGGGGTGATATTGGAAAGCCGTCTGTGCAGGAATGCGGAAAAGGCTGCGGAAAGCATCAAGGATGTCCGTCTGCCGGATTTCTATTTGGAAAGACTGGATGGAGAACTGGAGATTTTGGGACGGATTGCGGCCTCACCGGATGTGGTTCACGACATCCTGCAAATCAGTCCTGATTTTCTCGCCAAGTACGGCATAGACAAGAACGTTTCCGCGACGGAACGCTCGTGTCAGGCAGAGAAAGCCTACCGGGAGCTGGATGCCCGTTTCGTCAGAATGACCGGACGCAGGCCGTATGCAGACGAACTCTTCGCCTCCATCAGACGCAAGAGGGAGAATTCCGGAATAGAGAACCGACCGAGACAGGCGCAACGGACCATCCTCCGGAACCCGCCGTCCAAAGGGCGGAAAATGGGAATCTGACTTTTAACAGAATTATTCACAATTAAAAATAGAAACATCATGAAAAAGAAAATTCTTATGCTGTGCATGGGCTGCTTCCTTGTCAGCCTCACAGCGAAAGCCCAATGGGTAGTGAGCGACCCGGGCAATCTGGCGCAGGGAATCATCAATGCTGCCAAGAACATCGTTCACACATCCTCCACTGCCACCAATATGGCGAATAGTTTTCAGGAAACCGTGAAAATCTACCAGCAGGGCAAGGAGTATTACGACGGGCTTCGCAAGGTCAAGAACCTTGTCCGTGATGCCCGCAAAGTCCAGCAGACCATCCTGATGGTGGGCGATATCACGGACATCTATGTCACCAGCTTCGAGCGTATGCTCAGCGACCCGTATTTTACGCCGGAAGAACTGAGCGCGATTGCTTTGGGATACACCAAACTGCTGGAAGAAAGTGCCCATTTGCTGAACGATTTGAAGACGGTGGTCAACGAGAACGGGCTTTCCATGAACGACAAGGAAAGGATGGATATCATCGACCGCTGCTACAACGACATGTTGCAAAACCGCAGTCTGGTACAGTATTACACCAACAAGAACATCGGGGTGTCCTACCTGCGCGCCAAGAAACAGAACGACCTAGACCGCGTGATGGCACTCTACGGCTCACCGAACGAACGTTATTGGTAATTCCTAATCCGCTTTCATTATGTTATTGTTGGCTATAGATTTTGACAACCTGCATCAGATTTTACAGAATCTGTATGTGGAAATGATGCCGCTCTGCTCAAAGATGACCGGTGTGGCAAGAGGCCTTGCCGGTCTGGGAGCGCTTTTCTATGTGGCGTATCGTGTATGGCAGGCTCTGGCACGTGCCGAGCCTGTGGATGTCTTTCCGCTTTTGCGTCCGTTCGCTTTGGGGCTTTGTATCATGTTCTTTCCGACACTCGTTCTGGGTACGCTGAACAGCATCCTCTCGCCCGTCGTGAAAGGGACCCATACCATATTGGAGTCGCAGACCTTTGACATGAACGAGTACCGGGCACAGAAGGACAAGCTGGAGATTGAGGCGATGAAACGGAATCCCGAGACAGCCTATCTGGTCGACAAGGAGACTTTTGACAACAGGCTGGACGAGCTGGGTGCGTTTGACGCTATAGAAGCCTGCGGGATGTATGTGGACCGCGCGATGTACAACATGAAAAGGGCCGTACAGAATTTCTTCCGGGAACTGCTGGAACTTCTGTTCAATGCGGCGGCGCTGGTCATCGACACGCTGAGGACATTCTTCCTGATAGTCCTTTCGATACTCGGTCCGGTTTCTTTCGCCATCTCCTGCTGGGACGGTTTCCAAGCTTCTCTCAGCCAGTGGTTCGTCCGCTATATCAGCATCTACCTTTGGCTTCCTGTCAGCGACCTGTTCAGCAGTGTGCTGGCGAGAATCCAGGTGCTGATGCTACAGAGGGATATCGAGCGGCTTTCCGATCCGGATTTCATCCCCGACAGTTCAAACGCGGTTTACATCACTTTCCTCATTATCGGCATCATCGGGTATTTCACCATACCGACCGTATCAAACTGGATTGTGCAGGCCGGAGGCGGTGCAGGCAACTACCTCAAGAATGTGAACCAAAGGGCATCCCAGGCCGGTTCCCTGGTGGCTGGTACGGCAGGAGCAGCGGTGGGAAACATTGCCGGAAGGCTTATCAAATAATAACAGTATAAAACATTTACAGAATGGAATTCAAATCATTGAAGAATATCGAGACCAGCTTCCGACAGCTGCGTCTGTTCGGGATTGTCTATCTGTGTGTATGCACGCTACTTGTGTTTTTTTCCGTATGGAAGGCTTACACTTTTGCGGAAGCGCAACGGGAGAAGATCTATGTTCTGGATGAAGGAAAGTCGTTGATGCTGGCCCTTTCACAGGACTTGGAGCAGAACCGTCCGGTGGAGGCAAGGGAGCATGTCAGGAGGTTCCATGAACTGTTCTTTACGTTATCCCCTGACAAGAGTGCGATTGAGGGTAATATCCAACGGGCCATGTTCCTCAGTGACCGTTCTGCCTATGCCCATTATGTGGATTTGGCAGAGCAGGGATATTACAACCGGATCATTTCGGGAAACATGAGCCAGCGGATTGGGATTGACAGTGTCAGGTGCGATTTCAATACCTATCCGTATGAGGTCGTGACCTATGCGAAACTCTCCATTATCAGGGAGAAGAGTGTGACCGAACGCAGCCTTGTCACACGTGGCAGGCTGCTGAACTCCACCCGCAGCGACAATAATCCGCACGGTTTCATCCTTGAAGCCTTCCGTGTGGTGGAGAACAGGGATATCAAAGTGTATGACCGTTAAAATTTTGAATGTATGAAACAAATGTTTGTAAGAATCAAGGAAACCGTTGCAGAAAAGCTTCGGGGTTTGTGTGCCGGGCTTTCTCCGGAAAAGAGAATGTTGACAGTCATCGTGCTGGCTGTCCTGTTTGCTCTCGGAAATTTCTATCTGATTTTCCGCGCCATCTATGACATCGGGCGGGAAGATGTACAGCGGGACATCATTGAGATAGCCCCGTTGGACATTCCGGATATCGTTCCTGCCGATACACTCCCGGATAAAAGGGTGCAGGAGATGGAAGAGTTTTTTAACCGATTCAATCAGAAAGAAAATGAGTAATGATATTAATAAATTAAAACAGAGGCTGGAAATCAGGAAATACCTGGTTTTTGCCGGGATGTTCCTTCTCTTCCTCGGTGCGATGTGGTTCATTTTCGCACCGTCCGAAGAGGACAAACAAAAGGAGGAGAAAAATGCGGGCTTCAACACCGAACTGCCTGACCCGAGAGGAGCCGACATAGAGGAAGACAAGATTGCCGCCTACGAGCAGGCTGACATAAAGCGCAAACAGGCGGAAAAAATGCGTACACTGGGAGACTTCTCAGGTGTTGCGGATGAAAACTCCGGAGCTGTCGTGGCATTGTCATCGGATGCGGATACCAAGGATGGCAGTCCACGTGCAAGTGACAGTAGGAATGAAGCCCGCTCTTCATCCGTCTCCACCTACAATGACATCAACAGGACTCTCGGCAACTTTTACGAGTCACCGCAGGAAGACCCGGAAAAGGAGGCCTTGAAAGCCGAGGTGGAACAACTGAAGCAGACGGTTGCCGCACAGAATGCACAGCCGGGTTATGAGGAACAGGTGGCACTTTTGGAAAAGTCCTACGAGCTCGCAGCCAAATACATGCCGGGTAATGGCGGCAAAAGGATGGACAGCCGCCCGGAGGATGAAGAAGCCGGACGGGATGGAAACATGAAGGCCGTTCCCGTCGGGCTGGTCTCCACTCCCGTGGTTTCATCGTTGCCGCAACCGGTCCGGGATTCCGTGTCATTAACGGGAAGGACATTGGCGGAAAGATTCCATACCCCGATTGGTCACAGGAATGAAAAAGACGTGAGGAATACCATATGTGCCTGCATCCACGGGAACCAGACTGTAATCAGCGGTCAGGGTGTGAGGATGAGACTGCTGGAAGCGATGCGTGTAGGAAAGCATGTCCTTCCCAAAAACTCCTTGCTCATCGGAGAAGGGCGCATACAGGGAGAAAGGCTTCACGTCAACATCCTTCAGGTGGAATATGGCGGTACCATCATCCCCGTGAAACTTGCCGTGTATGACAATGACGGACAGGAAGGCATCTTCATTCCGGGATCCATGGAAGCAAACGCTGTCAAGGAGGTTGCCGCCAATCTGGGGCAGAATCTCGGCACGAGCATCTCCATCACCAACCAGTCGGCAGGCGACCAGCTACTTTCCGAACTCGGGAAGGGTGCCATACAGGGTGTTTCACAGTACATCTCCCGGAAGATGCGTGAAGAGAAGGTGCATCTCAAATCCGGTTACACCCTGATGCTTTATCAGAATGACAATCAATGACAACCCATTAAAATTCAATCAACATGAAAAAGTTATTTGTAATGCTTGCCCTTGCATGGGGCACCATGGGCGCCTTTGCCCAGACTGAAACCGACAGCGCAGCGGTAGTAAACAAAGGAATCACACCGGTCAAGGAAGTGTATCCCCAAAAAGAGGAAGACGGGGACCTCTATCACGGGCTGACCCGAAAACTCACTTTCGACCGGATGATACCGCCGTACGGTCTGGAAGTGACTTACGACAAGACCACGCATATCATCTTCCCGTCTTCGGTGCGTTATGTGGACCTCGGATCGCTGAACCTCATTGCAGGCAAGGCGGACGGTGCGGAAAATGTCATTCGTGTAAAGGCTACCGTAAAGAATTTCCGTGAGGAGACCAACATGTCCGTGATAACCGAAAGCGGAAGTTTCTATACATTCAATGTAAAGTATGCGGAAGAACCGTTGTTGCTGAACATCGAGATGAAGGATTTCATCCATGACGGAAGCGAAGTGAACCGTCCCAACAACGCCCTTGACATTTACCTGAAGGAACTCGGCAGCGAGTCTCCGAAACTGGTATATCTCATCTCGAAGTCCGTCCACAAGAACAACAAAAGGCACATCAAGCATATCGGGAGCAAGGCGTTCGGCATCCAGTACCTGCTGCGCGGTCTTTACACCCATAACGGGCTGCTGTACTTTCATACACAAATCAGGAACCGGTCCAACGTACCTTATGAAGTGGATTTCGTGACATTCAAGATTGTGGACAAGAAGGTGATGAAACGTACCGCCATCCAGGAACAGGTGATATTTCCTTTGCGTGCTTACGACTATGTAACAACTGTCGCAGGGAAAAAGGACGGGCGCACCGTCTTCGTCCTGGACAAATTCACCATTCCCTCGGACAAGGTGCTGGTGGTGGAAATGCATGAGAAAAGCGGTGGAAGGCACCAGACCTTCACCGTGGAAAGTGAAGATATCGTGAGAGCCAGAGTTATAAACGGACTTAAAGTAAAGTAGTCATGAAGAAGTATCTGTTCCTATTCGTTACAGCCGTGTCGCTTGCCCTGTTCCCGGGGCGGGCACATGCCCAGCGGTACCTGCCCGGGATGAAGGGCGTGGAACTGCGCGGAGGATTTGCGAACGGCTCGAAATCCCCCTTGAATCATTAT
Organism: Bacteroides xylanisolvens; assembly: GCF_018289135.1. Lineage (NCBI taxonomy): Bacteria > Pseudomonadati > Bacteroidota > Bacteroidia > Bacteroidales > Bacteroidaceae > Bacteroides > Bacteroides xylanisolvens. The sequence goes on along the minus strand of NZ_CP072216.1, from coordinate 2,986,177 downwards.
GCCGGATTTGCCGTTTCAGGATATACCAAAAGAGCCGACCGTTGGGTCATAGGTACCGAGTATCTGATGAAGAATTACGGGTACCGGAACGTGAATGTGCCCTGCGCACAGTTCACGGCAGAAGGCGGCTATTACCTGAAATTCCTGTCGGACCCGACCAGGACGGTCTTTCTCTCCATCGGCGGTTCCGCACTGGCCGGCTATGAAACCGTGAATTGGGGAGACAGGATGCTGTATGACGGCTCAACGCTGCTCGCCAAGGATGCGTTTGTCTATGGCGGTGCGATAACCCTGGAACTTGAGACTTACCTGACAGACCGCATTGTCCTGCTTGCCAATATCCGGGAACGTGCCTTGTGGGGAAGTTCCCTGGATCTGTTTACAACCCAATTCGGATTGGGAATCAAATTCATTATCCATTAAAACTGTACATCTATGACTATAGAAGAGATAAAAGCTATCCCTATCGCCGCTTTTCTGGCAAGGATGGGATATGAACCGGCAAGAAGACGGGGTGACGAATACTGGTATCTGGCCCCGTACCGGGAGGAACGCACCGCCTCGTTCCAGGTGAATGTACGAAAGGAAATCTGGCATGACTTCGGCACCGGGCAGGGAGGTGACATATTCAATCTTGCCGGGGAGTTTATCGGCAGCGGGGATTTCAAGGCGCAGGCCAGGTTCATCACAGAGACATGGGGCGGCCTCGCCCCCGAGCACAAGACCGTTTCCCGCACTGATGGGAATAACAGGGAGGATCTCCTCAAGAAGGAGAGTTTCACGGATGTACGCTTCGGGCCTCTATACAACAGAGTCCTGCTCCGATATCTGGCGGAACGCGGCATTAGCAGCGATGTGGCTGTACCGAACTGTCGGGAAGTCAGATATACCTTGCACGGGAAACGGTATTTCGCCATCGGATTCAGGAATGTCAGCGATGGATACGAGTTGCGCAACCGGTTTTTCAAGGCCAGCCTGTCACCTAAGGACATTTCACTGATGGATAACGGTTCGGACACATGCAACCTCTTCGAGGGGTTTATCGACTGCCTTTCGTGGCTGGAACTCGGTCTGGGATATGGAGACGACTATCTTGTGTTGAACTCGGTGTCATTGCTGGAACGCTCGTTCCCTATTCTTGACAGGTACGAGAGGGTCAACTGTTATCTGGATCGGGATGAAGCCGGACGGCGCACGCTGGAGGCACTCCGCAAACGCTATGCGGATAAACTGGTGGATTGTTCCTCTTTGTATAAAGGCTACAAGGACCTGAATGAATACCTGCAACATAAGTTCCTGTAAGTGTCGAATAAAGTATAACGTATTAAAATCTGATAGAATATGAATGCAATGAATAAAAAAAGAGGATTGGCCGGAATGGTGGCAGTCCTGTTCCTGGGTCTGGCGGTTTTGCTGTTGTCCGCCTGTTCTGATGAAATGGAAGTACAGCAGTCTTATCCGTTCAAGGTGGAGAACATGCCTGTTCCCACACGTATAATAAAAGGCGAGACGGTGGAAATACGCTGTGAACTCAAACGTGAAGGACATTTTTCCGATGCCCGCTACACCATCCGCTATTTCCAGCCGGACGGCAAGGGTACGCTCCGCATGGATGACGGGATGGTGCTGCTGCCCAATGACCGCTATCCCCTTGACAGGGAGGTGTTCAGGTTATACTACACTTCTGAATGCGAAGATCAGCAGACAATTGACATCTATTTTGAGGACAACAGCGAACCGGCACAGCTTTACCAATTGACTTTTGACTTCAACAACGAGACGGAGGACGAGGATTCCGTCGTGACTGCGGATAGTAAGGAATTGCCGGTCACAATTGTCGGACACTAAGCCGGTCCTGCCTATGATGAAGTTAAAAGCAATATGGTTTGCGGTACTTTCCGCCACGGTCTTTTTTCCGGGTATGCCTTCAAGGGCGGAGAATCCGGTAAAGGCAAGTCCGGACAGGTTCAGTCTTGCGGTCGAGTGTGTCAAGCGATTCGAGGGCTGGCATGGAGAGAAAAAGCATTGGCCTTATGTCGGGTGGGGTCACAAGGTTCTTCCCGGGGAGAGGTTTACCAACAGCATCTCCAAAGCGCAGGGAGACTCCATTCTGAGGGAAGACCTCCGTAAGCTGTGCCGCATGTTCAGTTATCTGGGGCGTGATTCTTTATTGGCAGCAGTCCTTTCATATAATGTGGGACCCTACAGATTAAAAGGATATGGAAAAAGACCGAAAAGCCGTCTGTTAAAGAAGCTGGAGTCGGGAGACCGCAATATTTACAAGGAATATGTCTCTTTCAGGTGCTATAAAGGAAAAGTGGTTCCGAGCATCGAACGGAGAAGGAAGGTGGAATTCATGCTGCTTTTTGAAGAGTAAATGAAAAAGGGAGAATCTTTCAGTTGTTATCACTGTCAGGTTCTCCCTTATTTCTTTGGCTTGAGAAGCTTGCATGTCAGTTTATCGGAACGGCATCCTGTACTTCCACCTCTTCAGAGAGACGGGAAAGCAGGAGTTCCGCCATGGCTCCGTTCTGTGGAATAAGGGCCGGGAAGTCTGTCTTTCCAGGCTTATATATTTCAGTGGCCACGTTGTACAAATCCCATGCGGTAATCTGTCCCTTGCTCATGGCCAGTTTCAGCACCTCTTCCGTGAAGATGGAAATCTGGCTCTGGTTCAACGGGTAGGTTTCTACAGTGGATGACAGGTTTCTGTCCGAACTGTCATGGGAAACGCGCAAGGCTGTCAGCAAGCCGATGTACAGGTAGATTTCCTCCATCGGGATAATCCGGCGTTTCAACCGCTGAATCCTTGCAATGTCCTCGTTCATGTTCACCTCGAAATTGGCCAGCCAGCCGTCCACGGTTTCGAAGAGCTCATCGGTTGTCACCTTCTTTTTCCCGTAATTGCTGATGCTCCGCTGCGGTGAGAGGATGCACTGGTTATGGCATATCTTCACGCAGGGGCCTATGGCTGCCTGTATGCCGTCCTGGTGGTAGGCGACGACCAGTGTGGTTGTCAGCTCGTCCGTCTCCCAATCCCTGATCCGGATAGTAGCGAAAATACGGCGCAGGATATGGGCTTCCACGGCTTTTTCGCCATGTGTCTGTTCCACCTGCGGGAGGATGCTCACTCCCGGCTGTGTCTTGTTTCTGTTCTGGGCAGCGAAGATTTCTTCCACCTCATAATCGAGATTGTATTTCTCGCAGATGTCCATCATGCGCCGGATGACCTGGTAATGGTAGATGCCCTGCACCGGATTGTTGTAGATGTCATTTTCTTTATAGGTGCGTTGAAGTGTCTCGAAGTTCATCACTTCAATTCCGTTTTTCTGGAAGTCAAACTGCTGTTGTCTTTCCATTACTGTCAATGTCGTTTCCATATTGAATTGAATTTTATAAAGTTAATACTGTCGTTTGCCTCTCATCAGGTGTGTATCTGCCATCCATGGAACGGCTGTAGTGTCACGGCGAAAGAACGGTCCGGTATTCCGTGATAGAGCAGACCGCCCACGATGCCTGTCCTTCCGTCGGGATAGTGTTGGGTGAAGCCGAACGAGTATGGGGCATGGTCATAGTAGAGTGAAATTTCGCTGGGACAGTCAGGATTTTCCTCCCAGCTCTTCAACCGTTCCAGGCATTTCCGGAGTGAGGTGTCACCGATGGATTCGGCATAACGCTTAACATTCTCGAAATGTTCTTCATTCAGGATTTTCATGATTCATTGTATTTTATCTGTTAAACACGTCCGGCTCCGGGAGCCGGTATTTTTATTTCTCACCTGCCTGACTGTCCCGTGGCAGTACCCGCAAGGTTTGGCGAAAGAAAATACCGCAGCCGTCAGGCGAGGATGATTTTCTTTCAGCCAACCCCGCAAGGGGCCTGACCTTGACAGGGTACACCGGACACGGGACTACCTTTGCAGGGTGGGAAATAAAATACACGGTAGTGTGCTTTGCATGGTCTGTGGCGATTCTCTTCCTGATTTGTTCGCCATTGCCGGACAAAAGATGTATTTTTGCAATTCTAATTTCAGTTTTATGGAAAACTATATAAAGAAAGCGGCGGATGCTTTCCTTGTGGAGCGTCCGTACGGTATGCGTGTGGATTACAGGAAGAAAGGATTCGTGCTGTTTAACCGTAACCTCAATGTGTTGGGAAATGCGGAACAGACCCGTCTGGAAGAACTGCCTCTGGAGCGGTTCAATGTGGAGGAGATTCCGTTGGAGGGTGAAGTCGTGGAGGAACACGCAGGATTTACCGATGTATTCTTCTATACCGATCTGACCAATCCCTATGCCGGATATGTGCTGAATTTGCAAAAGCTTAAAGCCTATAACCGGTTGATGTTTCCGCTGGCAATGGCGCTGAACCGTGAATTGTGAGGCCGGAAGCCGGTAGCGGTAACAGCTGCATGGAGCAGACCTTTACCGCCCCGGATTTAATTATTTGCCCTCTTTTTCTGTAATGAACGCCAGATAGGCGGACACGGCCTTATGGCATCCGGTAAAGTCCGGAGTCCGGCAGCCCTTGATTTTCCGGAAACTGACGGTGCCGTTCCTGTCAATGCCCCTCACATGCCTGTTGAATGTCCCTTTGGTTCTGATATGGATGTCAAAACCGTCCCTTCCGGTGATTTCAAGGAACATTTCTCCCGTAATCCGTTCCCCGTCCAGGAATTTCCGTTTCTGTTCATTGAGTAGCCACTGATGTTGCTCTTCCTGCACTCTGCGCTCTTCCGCCTCTTTCTCCTTCTGCTCCCTGCGTTTCTGCTCCTGTATTCTTTTATACTCCTCACGGGCTTGCACCAGGGAAGTGGTGTCAAGTCCGAGAGCCTCGAACACGCGGACGGAGATCAAATTGACGAAGGCTCCTCTTTCCGCACTTTGAAGCGTATCCGCAATCCAGTTCCTGCAATAGGTGGCGGCTTCCTCTCTGCAACCTTCTCCCTTGAGAAACCGGCGTGAATACTGCCCGCTGGAAAAATAAACGTTTTCAATCCGGCAGACCACATGGAAACAGTCATCGTCTTCATTCCCGTCTTCGTTCTTTCTTGACAGGGAGAGATATACATTCTTCGCATACGGCTCCAGTTCCATATAAGAAGCCACGACGGTATTCCCGTCAGACTTGTACTTGAACACTTTTGCTTTCATTGTTACATTTTTTTTGATTGTCCGTTCATATAATCCGTAATTCTCATTTCCAGTTCATCGTATATCCGGTTGAACAGTTCCTGGTACTCTTCCAGAAAAGCCCCGTCCGTATCGCACATGTCTTCGAGTGTCTTTCCATTTGCACGGCACAGCTCCGTATCGGCCAGCTCACAGACAATCTCGCTGAGCATCGAGCGGTCCTTGTCTTCGGGAAGCAGCCCTCCTTTTTTCAGGAGGCAGTAGTTACGGATATTGATTCGCAAATACAGGTCCGCCTCTTTCCACCGTCCATCGGGAAAAAGAGAGAATGCCTGTTTCAGTCCGTCGGGCTGTCCGCCCCACCATTCGTTCAAATTGTTCGGTTCCATATTGATAAGTTTAATTGATTACTGTCTGTTTGGTTTGCCATTGCCGATGGGCGGTGATGTATTCCTGGCGTTCCTTCTCCAGTAACGCTTCTGCTTCGGGAGTGTAGCCGATAAAACGAATGTAACCGCCGTTATATCCGGTAAGCTTGCACCGAATACCGGCTTTCTCCAATTTGTCGATCCGTTTCTGAGCCAGTTTCGCGCTTGAATAATCCTTCGGCCAGAAATAATGCTCTCCGTGTGAGCCGTAATGGTCTTCTCCGAGTATCATTTCGCCGGAATGCCTCCTGTGTTCGATGAAATCAAAGCGGGCTGTGCCCAACGCCTGCCTGATGGCCTTATGTGCCGGACCTTCGGGATGCTTGAACACTTCCGGCTTGTCCTTCCCCTTGCAGTCAAGTTTCGGCAGTTCCACCTTGTAAGGCTTCCGGTAACTCCCTATAGCCAATGTCAGGTAGAAATTGGTATGAAAATAATCCGTCATCGCATCGCTGTCATCGAAGTTGTATGACATGACAAAGTCACAGACATTCAGCATCACCTCCTTGGCACGGTCTGTAAGATCGGGGTTCCGCTCTATGTTGTAGTGGTTGATATGATCCTGTACTTTGCCGGATTCCCTGGTGAACGCCTCAAAGTCCGCACTCATCAGTTTGATGTAAATGGAATTGTAGTTCTCCCGTCTGACGGAGAACTTATATCTCGGATAGGTTTCCTTTAGCCAGATTCTCACAAGTTCTACGATTTCAGGGGCATGTTGCCCTTTGTAGTTGCGACCTTTCCAACGGTATTCATTATACACGTACTCGGTATATTCCTTTGCCGTGGCACCCGGATAGTCATGTTCATACCCGGTTGATGCGGCAGAGACATCCGGTTTGTCTTTCCAGACTTCAAAGAGCCTTTCAAACTCGGTGTTCACCTGTTGCATGATGGCAGTGTCACCACCCTTGTCCGGGTGGTGCTGCAATGCCAGACGGCGGTATTCCTTCTTCAGGTCCGCCAATGAATGTATGTTATGAAAATAAGCCATAGCTATAGGTATTTATGCCCCTGCGAGGCGGTTGATAAAATATTCCTGGTTGTCAAGGTCAAGTCCGAGGTTGCTGCACGCCATTTCGATGTCATCTTCCCTCAGGTCGTCCGCCTCCTGCAACTCGCGCAGGTACCGGATTTCAGAATCCAAGTATTCCTGCGCTTCCATATGGCTGCAACTGCATGAGTTGCTAATCTGTTCAATGATGTTAATCTGCATATTATTCGTTTTTAGAATTATACCTGTTGTAAATTTCCCGTTTATGTTCGTAGTCCCGGCTGTTCCACCATTGGTCTGCCGCATCAATGAATGTCTGCGTGTTTTCGGAAGGCGGAGAGTCACAGACTTTCAACCCTGTGATTTGTTCCTTTGTTTCAAAACCGCACGACTCCCACCAGCCCTGCATCTTTTGTGTGAACTCCGCCTTAGTACAGAAAAAGACCTGAACGCCACATTCTTCGCACCATTTCCCATCGCACCACAGCCCGTTATTGTCATCATGCACATAGCTGATACGTTCATCCGTATTGGCGTTTATCCATGCTTGGATTTCCAACTGCCGTGAACCGCATTCTTTACAGACAAGGATGTCGGAATCGTCCGGCTCTTTTCTGAAAGCCCTGCCGTCATAGAGTGTAACGGCACGTTCCACGAGTAGTTTCTGGTTGTTTTCCGATAACTCGGCAAAGAACCGTTCCGCCGCGCCGAATATGGACTTGTCCGCCAATGCGGACCATTTATCCCAGAAGTGCCGGTACATATCTCCAAATACGACCTTGCATTCTTCCTTGCTCCAGGCGTTCCACATATAGTAGAAGAAGCTGGAGACAGCATTTTCCGCTTGATATTTCATTGTTCTTCAGCTTGTGGTTCTACTTTTTTGCTCTCTTCCAGTTGCTGCCATACAGCCTCATACATTCCGGAAAGCCAGTCGATGTTGCTGGCTCCGAGTTCGAACGGGCTGTAACATTCCACTTCATCACCGCTTTCTTTCTCTTCGGCAAGGACGGTCAGGCTGCTGTCCGTTACCCGGAGTCCTGTCACCCTGCATTCGTAGGGGTCTCCGTTCTTGCCAAACCATATCACCCAGACCGGGTCATAATCCTCTTCCGGAAACCGTATCGCGTTCATGGCATGGTCATGGAGCAACTGCCGTATCGCTTCGATGATGTCTTTTCGCAGTTCTTCGATCCTGTCTCCGAACACCGACATGGGGGATTTCCCGCCTCGCTGCCTTACGGAGAGAACCTGCAAGTCCGGATGACAACCGAACTTCCAGTCCGTCACTTCATCGTCATCCCGCGTTGTGTGGATGTTGCCGCCCAATACCAGACCGCAGTCTTCCGCCACCATGCTTTCCGCTTCTTCACGGTCTTCCGCCACCACTGTGTAAGTACCCTCGAAGATGTACCTTACTTTTACATCATATTTTCCCATAATCTTCTATGATTTGATTGTTGATCAGTTGATTTTATCAGGATACAATGCGAACCGCATCCCCGAAAAAGGAGTCGTCCACCCCATATACATGCCGGACCGAACAGTCATATTTGGAACGTTCGTCATCCAGCCGGAAGCGGAAACCATGATAGTCCTTGACTTCCAATTTCAGCTTTACGTCCCGTTTCAGTTCCATTTCAAGCAGGCTTCCACCACCATACGTCGAACTGAAAAGTCCGCAACAGTTGCCTTTGGGGATAATGACCTCTTTCAATGAAAAGTCGGCTTCATACAGCTCTTTCAGGCTTACCCTGCCGATGTAAGTCAGCAGGTTCGCCCCGCAGCAGGAATTGATAAGTTCCTCGTAGAATTGTTCGTAGGAAACCTGCTCCTTGCCGTTCCGGTTCTTACGGTTCGGGAAACGCCCGTAAGCCCTGTAGCCGTGTTCTGTCAGAATTTTCTTTACCCTCGCCGGATTGAGGTTAAGGCTGTCCACCATGTCCCCGAAGTAGGATTCCTCGTACCTGTAACCGCCTTGCGATTCAAACCGGTTGGAATTGATGCAGTCATAGTTGGAAAGCATTTCCACACGGATGGGGATGTCATCCGTATGCCTTACCAATTCCTTCACCACGTCCGAATCGTTGCGGCTGTAAATCTCGTCACGGATTTCATCTTCGTATTCATCGAAGAAGTCATCGACCGCTTCCCCGTCAAAGTCATGGAATACGGCACATTCCTCTTTCAGTTTCGCAATAATCTCACGGACAGCTTCCCATTCGGCATCGCTGTACCACTCGTCTGCCTTTTCCCACAAATGTTCGCGGCTCTTGCTGTCAAGGCATTTTTGAATCAGTCCGCAATGATTGTCAAGGTTGTCATTGTAGTCCGTCCATATTAGTGTATAGGCCGGTTCCATCAGGGATTTGATGAAATCCAATGTCAATGTTTTCTGTTCATCCATTTCTGTTACCTGTGTACGGCAGGATTCCTTTTCCCGTACATACCGTTATAAATGACGGAAGCGGCCTTCAAGCCGCCTCCGTGTTGTTTCCTAACCATACAGTTCCTTCACGATCTTGTCATATATTTCCTTTGCCATTTCCGTATTCCGGTTGAAGTGGAAATAAGCCGTGTATCTGTATCCTGTTCTTGGCACTCCTCCGCACTGCTGTATTGCCCTGTCTATCTCCCAGTCGATATCACCTATGCCAAGAGATATGCTTGTGCCATGCAGCATACACCGTGCGAGTTTCAATGCGGAATCTGTCTTGTCTTCCTTGCGCAACCGGTCGAAAGCCATCAGCGCGATTTGTCTGTTTGAAATCTTTATCTCTTCCATATATTTTGCATCTGTTTGGGTCAGACAATCCCGGTAAGTTGCCTGAATCGCGCAACTATTTCATTGCATTTGCTTTGGGCAAGTTCCTCATATTTTTTGCAAATGGCACAGTATGCCTTCCAAGGTTGGCCTCTAAGCTCGTGCTCGTATGAGGACCTGACCAATTCCGGATATTCTTCAAAAAGTGTCTTGAATGCTTTACGCCATTTGCGCCCTTGCCACAATCCGTTTGCTATCAATGTTATGAATTCAAACATCTGTTCGTCTGTTTTCACATCCAATGCATAAAAATGGTCTGTTGTCGGCCACACGTTGTTGGAATGCTGCCAAGTTTCTATCTGCTTGGTTTTGGCATTGTATGCCATTCTTGTAATTACCTGGTGACTCATATTGATATGTTTTTAGTTCATTACCGTATTGTCTCTTTTCCTGTCACGGCTTGCCAGCATCCCGAAATGGATGCTGAATATGCGCCGGCTGAAGCAGAGCGGCGAGTTGTATTCCACCCGTTGCCACAGGGTAAAGTGGTTGTCGGAGAATGACCATCTGAAATATCCTGACAACGAGCCGAATAGCGGATTGGCATTCCTGTTTATCAGGAACCTGTTCACATCCACGATGTGCCCTGCCGTCAGGAGAATGTTCAGTATCTCCACAAACGCCATTTGCGAATAGGGGTCAACCGGCATTACCGGTCCTTTGAAGTTGATTTCCATCTTGTATATGTTTATATGCTTTAATCGTAATTGTCATCGAATACCTCGAAACGGGGAATACCCGTGTCGAAATAGTTGCTTGATATGCCCGGACAGTACAGCAGGCTGTCATCCCCGCTGTCCGGGCAAGGCTCATCGTCGATATAGGCCGCATTTCCATAAAGTTCGATATAGTGCGCCACCAGCAGGTGCGGGTCTTCCGTACTGATGTCATGCCCGTAACGGTCACACCAGTCGAAGAAGCAATCCTTGTCGGGTTCCTCCAGCTGTTCCATCGCCTCCCTTATCTCGAAGAAGTTGGGACACAGCCATTCCCGGTTGATGAGCAGGTCCGGGATTTCCTCCCATTTCGTGTACCTGTATTCCGGAGTTTCCTCTTCGGGGAACAGTTCGGAGCAGGTGCACAGGAATTCCCCCATGTCGCCGAAGTCGGACATTTGCAGCAGGTTGTCTTTTTCCTGCCCCATGTCTATGAGATGCTGCGTGGTCACTGCCACTTCTGCCTGATTCAAGTCCATGATATTCTTCATTATAGTTTATGATTCGGAACCGGGGATTTCATTCCACAGGCTCCAAAAGGTCCGCACCCCGGCAGTGCAGGGTTTTTCGGGAAAATACCGGAGCCTCCGGCGAGGATGATTTTCCCGAAAACCGCTTGCGGCATGACCTTGCCCTGCCGGTAAGGGGGCGGGCTACCTTTGCCTGTGGAATGGAATCTGCGGTTTCTCATTTGTTTTTCCATTTTTCAGTTCATGATGCGCTGGCTTCCCCAGCTGATATGTATTTTCCCTTCGCTGTCACGCTCCCTGACCAGCAGGCTCTCGATGACGGACATGGTGACGTCGAACTCCTCGAAGATTTCCGACTGTTCCTTTACTTCGCCCGTCTTGATGAACTCGTTCAGCCGCTCTTTGGTAAGCACCAGCGCCATCAGGTTCTGCTCCACGGAGTCCTTGTAGGTGACATAATGCACGTCCTTCAGCTCTTTGGAGTCGAGACGGATGAAACGGAAGTAGAACTGCTCCATCTTCGGGATGTTCCATTGCAGGGATTCAAGTATCACGTCGTTGCAGGTGGGTATGTTCACCGAACTGCTCAGGCTCTGCTGCGTGCATACCAGTATGCCGTTGATGGTGGAATCGAACTCCGTCACGATGCTTTGCCGTTTCTTGAACGCCACGTCGCCCTTGACCACAAATACGGGACGGTCAGGAAAACATTCGCGGAGACGGCTCTCGTAAAGGTCGAATGCGGCTATGGACGTGCAGCCGACAGCCACTTTGCCGGGTATCTTCCGTACCAGCCTTTCGATGTACCTTGTCTTGTTCGGAATCCCGTCTCCGGAATAGCCCTCTATCAGGTGTGGGACGGAGCAGGCCTTGATGAGCAGCTTGATCTGGCGCATAAGCCGGAGTCCGGCATCCTTCTTTGCATCCCCCGTGCTGTTGTAATACAGTTCGCAGATGCGGCAGAACTCCTCGATGATGACACGGTAAACCTCACGCTCGCCGTCGGACGGGCTGACGGTATGTGTCCGTATCTTGTATTTTTCTCCTGCAAAGTCCCTGAACTTGCGTGTAATGACGGTCTTCCCGATAAGGCCGGCCAGCTCCTCCTTGTTATAGACATCCTGGTTCTGCTTCTCAATGCCGAACACGGTGGATTTCCCCGGACAGTGGCAGGCACGGAAAAGCACATGCCCCCTGAAAGCGGGGAACGGCTCACCATAGTGCGGATTGTTATCTTCCTCTATCTCCTTGTCCCTGTTCTCGTGGTACACCCGACTGCTCCAACAGACCATGTTTATGGAATTGTTATACAACAGCTCAAACTGGCTGTACAGTTCGGCGATGTTGTTGCGTGTGGTCGTACCGGTGTCGAGTATCTTGTATTTGAGGCGGCGGAAGAGACCGAGGATATGCCTTGTACGTTGTGACGACGGGTTGGTTATCTCGTCCGACTCGTCGAAAACAAGGCACAGTTTTCTTGAACTGCGTTTGACGAACCTTGCCATGCCCCGTTTCAGCTTGCCGAGCATGGAGGTGGATAGGACGATGAACACGCCTTCCGGCACAGTTTCCAGGTCGGCATTGTTCCTTGCCACCCGGAACTGTTCCCTGTTTATCGAGAGGAAGGGTATCCATGTCATATTGGTGGCGATGGCAGGAGCCAGTATGATGACATTCCGTACTTTGCGGAATTTGAGCAGGTATTTGGCACGATGGTACACGGCGGCAGTCTTGCCAGAGCCTTGCTGCCAGTTCAGCAGCGCGTGGCGTTTCTGCAAGACAAGGTTCAGGTCGTGTTTCTGGAGCGTGGTAAACTCGCAGGTCTCGCCGTCCTTGTTGATGAATGCACACCGGTCCAGGTATTCTTTCAGCCTGTCATCTTCTTCCATTTCCGGGAACAGCCGGTTCTGCATTTCGTACTCTCTCCGCTTGCGTCGGATCAGTTTCTCCGCCGCACGGATTTGACGCATGTTCTTTTCTGTCGGCACTTCCGGTATGGGCAGTTCAGTACGTTCCAGCACGAGGTCGTTGATACTTGCCGCCTTGTGCGGAACTTTGTCAAGGAGTCGCGGAGCATATTGTTTCAGTTTGAAGCCGTATGAGGTCTTCACCAATGCCACTTCCTTGCGAGGTACGGTATTTTGCGAGGTGATGTACCTGCGGATGACGGCAAGCACTTTCTTCGGGGTCAGTTTGTTCTTCTCCCATTGCTCCACCTGCTCCCGCGTGGCGTTCTCAGGCGGTTTCTGGTTACGGAACTTCGTGACCAACGCTTCCGCCTTGTCTATATGTTTGTTCAACTTGGCGTGCGCCTTCAGCTCGTACATGTACTTGGCAAGTTTGTACTCGAACAGCTCAAGTTCTTCCTTGTCGATCCGGTTGGTTTCGCGCATCAGGTCGAAACGCAACCGGTGTTTCATCGCCCTGGCCTCGCCGATGCGCTTTTTCAGCTCGTCCGCCGTTATGAATTCTTCCGCGTTGTAAGCCTGCATCTTGATGTGGCCCGATTTACGGAGAAATACCATGATTTTCGTATTGAAGTCATGGACTCCGACTGCGGCAAAGGCTGACGGGCCCAACTTCGTCTGACCGACAAATGAGAATCTGCCGTTTATACCGGCTATCCGTGTCTTCTCCCAGAACCCGCTCTGCATGAAGGAACAGGGCACGATGACCATCAGGATTCCTGCCGGATTGAGCACATCGTAAGCCTTGTCCATATAGTATTCCTGCGACAGTTTGTAGTCGAACTTCAAGTTAAAAGGAGGATTGCCGATGATAACATCGAAACGTTGTTCCGGATAGTATTGCCGGATATCGCATTTCTCGATATGGGCTTCCGGGTAGAGGTATCGTGCGACAGACACGGCCTTGCCGTCTATGTCGAAGCCGTAGGCATTATGCGGGTTGGGCAGATGGTTGAAGAAATTGCCCATACCGCAACACATGTCAAGAACCATTTCGGATGAGACAGGACACAGCATATCCACCATGTCCCGGCATATTTCATGCGGGGTGAAGAACTGTCCCATCTCGAACTCCTTCTTCGCTTCGGCATACTCGTGGTAGCTGGCAAAGTCGGACTGTTTGAGGTTGTGCAGCCCTCCGATACCGGTATAGCAGTTGTAGATGCTCTCCGCCGGAATGAGGTCCTTGCCGGAGTCTATGGCGAAAAGTATCTTCTCGTTGACTTCGGCACGCATACCTTGCGGTATCTGTTGGGGGATGATGGCATACATGACTTTATCTGTTTATCGTTAAAAATGAAAACACCCCGCAAGGATTGCCTTACGGGGTGCTGTGTAAATCTTATCATGGTCAGTTTTCTCTTAGGGTGATTTCATCCAGATGCAGACGCTTGAAACAACTTTCGGCTGCCGCACTGTCCTTGAACCGGACATCGATACGTCCGTTCTTGTAGAATCGGATTTGCTCGGCATTGGTGGTCGTAAGGTCGTACCAGTCTGTGACAGAAATGTCGTTGTCATCAAAACGGATAATCATCTTTGAATTTCCATTCAGTATGTCATCCGCACCGTAGGCAATGCCGGCACACAGGGTTTCCAGTTCTCCGCCGTAGTTGTAGGAGATTCTGTTCCTTTGGTTGTATTGCATGGAAAAATCGTCGAAACGGATGATTTCGGGAAAGATTATCTTGTCCTTCTTCAACTCCGTCTTGACTTTGCTCCAGTATGCCGGTCTGACAACTTTGCTCAGGCGTGCGAGCAGTTCTTCCACGGCCGTTTCCCGGAAACTCTTGCCGCCCAAGTGTTCGATGACTACATCTACATATGTGTCATAAACAGGACGGAAGCCCATCGGAAGTTTTTTTTCGTCTATTTTATACTCAGGAACCGACACTTTGTAAGTCCTGTTGAAATAAGAAATGATGCGGTTCGCAAAATTCGCGTTGGCGTTTCGGTTCTTATCCACCAGATCGTTAATCAGATCAAACGGTTTGAACTCGTTGTGTGAATAGTCTTCCCTGTCGTTATGGTAAGTGTAGAAATCACGCATGGAAACCTTGCCGTTTTCTTCGTAATGGAACTTACGTTCGGCTTGGTATTGTTCGGCTTCTTCCTTGAAGACGGCGTACCAGCGGTCAATCTGGTCGAGTGTCTTGTAAAGCAGGTTTTGCTGCGTCTGGCAATAGACACGGTCCTGTTCCGTAATCTTGTCCTCGTTTCTCACTTGTACGCTCAGAATGCCTTGAAGCAGGTCGGGAGCGTTGCCGGCCTTGGGTGCTGTTGTCGTTTGCATATCTGTTAGGGTTAAATGTTAAAAATTATCCGGTTTAATCCGGTAGAAATAAGTGATGTGCTTTTCCATGTCCTTGACTATCTTGACCTGCTCGGGATGGAAGTTGAGCCTCCTCGTTTCGATCGGGGCATTAAACGTTTCCCATTCGGCGGAAGGTAAGAACACATATTCCCGACGGAAACACCATAACACGATTTGATTATCCCAATTTCCCTTGAACACCGTTCCTTCGTAGTCCTTCAGGAACTGCCGGAACTCGGCTTCGTCCCGAAAAGCGATGTCAAAGCCTTGATAGAGATTGCCGTTTTCCGATTCCTCCCTTTTGTGTAGGTAGAACTTCCGGTAGGTCTCGGTCGTGAAATCTCCATACCTGGGATTGGGTTCGGCATAAAACCATAACGGTACCTTAGCCAGAAATGACACCGAACCGTTGGCGCAAGCACCGCAATGCCCCCAGTCCTTGAACACCCCTTCCGTCCATTTCAGGAATTTCAGTTCCTCCGGATTCACGGAATGGAATGCGCCTCCGCTGACACTCAGACGGATATTGCCGTCCTCTTCCCACACGAAAGGCACATACGGCTGTTCGCATACGGAAAGATATCCTTCTTTTGCACTCCTGCTGTCAATAAGGGCGTTTCCGTAATAATCCCCGTGTTCGGTTACATATACCAGCCTGTCGCCGATTTGAGGTGTAATTTCGGAGCGTGTCCGCTCAATGAGTTCAACATAATTGTTGGCCATATCCACATCTTTCTGTGTCAGCCAATGCTGGTGGTCGTATGAAACATTCCGCTCTCTGAGTGTTTCGATACTGTACTTTTCTTTTGTTACCTGCTGTGACATAACAATTTATTTTTAGTGATCCGGCTTTTCGGGGCCGGAGTTCCCGTAACTACAGGCCATAAAAGGTCGTGTCCCGTACATGCAAGGTTGGCGGGAAAAATACCGCAAGCCCTCCGGGCGAGGATGATTTTTCCACGACACCCGGAGGGCTTGACCTTGCTTGTACGAGCAGGACACGGGTTACCTTTGCCTGTGAGTTACGGGGATTCGGCTACGGTATGGCTGTCATGTCCGCTGTATATGTTTCTTGAAATGACCGTGATATTTTATGCCCGAAAATTACCGGCAATCACGAAAAAATGCTACCTTTGCATCAAGAAAAAAGAGTTATTTGAAAGCATGAGGAATATAGTGATTCTAAACAGCTTGGAATTTTCTTATCCGTTGCCCGTTCTCATGCGAGTTTTCTACAAAGCGTTGATAATCAAATAAGATACTTCAGATTACAACAAATATACGAAAAATCATGTATCTTTGTCCGTCAAAACTCTTTATAATATATTAAAGTATGGAAGAAGTAAAGCGTAACTCGCTACAAGCATGGATATTAGCTGCACGTCCCAAAACTCTTACAGGAGCCGTTACCCCTGTTCTGATAGGTACAGCTCTCGCTGCGATGGACGGGCATTTTCACTGGTTGCCGGCACTGATCTGCTGTCTGTTCGCAAGTCTGATGCAAATTGCCGCTAATTTCATCAATGACCTTTTCGACTTCCTCAAAGGGACAGATCGGGAAGATCGCCTGGGACCCGAACGTGCTTGTGCACAGGGATGGATTTCTCCGCAAGCGATGAAAACCGGGATTATTATTACGGTTGCTCTTGCCTGTCTTATCGGTTGCACATTACTTTTCTTTGCCGGATGGGAACTGATTGTCGTAGGAGTGCTTTGTGTATTATTCGCTTTTCTTTATACCACCGGCCCTTATCCTCTTTCTTACAACGGCTGGGGAGATGTACTGGTGATTGTCTTCTTTGGATTTGTGCCTGTTGGCGGAACATATTACGTGCAAGCGCTAACATGGACGCCGGATGTCACTATCGCCTCTCTGATTTGTGGACTATTGATTGATACGCTACTGGTAGTCAATAACTACCGTGACCGGGAAGCGGATGCGCGCAGTGGAAAAAGAACAGTGATCGTTCGTTTCGGTGAGAAGTTCGGCCGCTATTTTTATTTGATGCTGGGTGTTACAGCTTCTCTTCTCTGTCTGTGTTTCCTTCGTGAAGGTCATTTTTTAGCCGCTCTTCTTCCGCAACTCTATTTGATTCCTCATTTCCTCACCTGGAAACGGATGGTGAAAATATATAGTGGTAAAAAATTAAACAGCATATTAGGCGAGACTTCGCGTAATATGCTGTTTATGGGTGTTCTTATTGCAATAGGAATGTTGGTAAGTTGAGAATCATTTCCCATACATCTTTTCGTAGTAACCCTGATAATCTCCGCTGGTAACTTCTTCCACCCAAGCTTGGTTGGCCAAGTACCATTCGATTGTCTTTACGATACCGACTTCGAATTTTGTTTCGGGATACCATCCTAAAGCATTTGTAATCTTTGTAGGATCGATGGCGTAACGTTGGTCATGTCCCAGACGGTCTTTAACGAACGTAATCAGATCTTCATTGATCCAGTCGATCGAAATATTTCCGTTTTCGTCTTTCACCTTCTTTTTGAGAACCTGGCGATATTCGGGCTTCTCTGCCATCAGACGGTGGATAGTTGAAATAGTCAGTTTTACGATTTCGAGGTTTGTTTTCTCGTTATGTCCGCCAACGTTGTACACTTCTCCGTCTTTACCTTCACGTACAACGAGATCAATCGCTTTGCAGTGATCTTCTACATAAAGCCAGTCGCGTACATTACTGCCGTCACCGTAGACGGGGAGATGTTTTCCTTCGAGGATATTCTTGATAATCAACGGAATCAATTTCTCCGGGAAATGGTACGGACCATAGTTGTTTGAGCAGCGGGTAATTGTTACCGGCATTTTATAAGTATCATGGTAAGCCATCACTACCATGTCTGCGCTAGTCTTAGAGGCACTGTACGGGCTATGAGGACAAAGCGGGGTTGTTTCTGTGAAATACCCTTCGGCTCCCAGTGAACCATACACTTCGTCGGTGGATACCTGATGATAGCGTACACCTTTTCTCCAGGTAGGGTATCCTTGTTCATCTTTTCCCATTACCCATGCGCGGCGTGCACAATCCAATAAGTTCTGTGTTCCGAGAATGTTGGTAATCAGAAACAGTTGCGGATTTTCAATGCTGCGGTCAACGTGACTTTCGGCAGCGAAATTCACCACATAATCAAAACGATACTCAGCAAAAAGACCGTCTACCACATCACGGCTGCAAATGTCTCCTTTGATAAAGACACAGCGTTCGTTGTCGATGTCTTTGGCAATCGTTCCTAAGTTACCTGCATACGTCAAAGCATCCAATATCACGACTTTGATGTCGTTATGTTTGGCCAAGATGTATTTGATGTAATTTGCCCCGATAAATCCTGCGGCACCGGTCACTAGATAAGTTTTCATATTTTATTCTATTATGTTGATTTTAGGATTGTTTTGCCAATTCGATAAGATACTTTCCGTACTCGGTCTTTTCGAGTTGTTGACCTAACAGAAGCAATTGTTCCGTCGGAATCCATCCCTGACGCCAGGCGATTTCTTCAATACAGCTAACGTAGAAACCTTGCCGGTTCTGAATAGTAGCCACGAAGTTGGATGCTTCCAGCAGACTGTCGCAGTTACCCGTATCCAGCCATGCGAATCCGCGGCCGAAGAGTTCCACTTTCAATGTGCCTTCTTCCAGATACAGGCGATTCAGGTCTGTAATCTCATATTCTCCACGTGCTGAAGGACGAAGAGCTGCTGCTTTTTCCGTCACACTGGCATCATAGAAATAGAGTCCGGGAACGGCATAATTACTTTTCGGCACTTCCGGTTTTTCTTCCAGTGAAATAACTTTCCCTTGTTCGTTAAATTCCACTACACCGTATGCGCGCGGGTCTTTTACATAGTAGCCGAAGATGCAGGCGCCTTTTTCTATATTGGCAGCCCGGCGGAGCATGGCAGAAAAGCCTTGTCCGTAAAACATATTATCCCCAAGAATCAGACAGCCCGGTTCGCCGTTCAGGAAATCGGCTCCCAATACGAAAGCCTGTGCCAGTCCGTTAGGTTGTTCCTGTATTTTATAGGAGAAAGACATACCCAATTCCTCACCCGTTCCCAGCAAATCCCGGAACATAGGCAAGTCACGTGGAGTCGAAATAATCAACACTTCGCGTATTCCTGCCAACATCAGTGTCGACAATGGATAGTAAATCATCGGCTTGTCATACACAGGCATGATTTGTTTGGAAATCGCTTTGGAAAGCGGATAAAGTCGGGTGGCACTACCACCGGCCAGAATAATTCCTTTCATGTTCGTCTGAGTTATTCATTAACAGTGTGCAAAGGTCGGAAAGAATTCCGACGTGGCAAAATTTTAAAATAATTTTTCAGTCAGGCGGGGACATTTATTTTATTTGTCCGCCAGTTCGATAACTTCCAAGTCTTGAAACGCCCCTTGATTGATAACAAAACGCACCAAAGTCCGCACCTTATGGAAACCAGACATACCTGCAGCTCCCGGATTGATATGTAACATATCCAGCGTTTTATCATACTTCACCTTTAATATATGCGAATGTCCGCTGATAAAAAGCTTGGGCGGTCGCGTCATCAGGCTACCAATGATGGAAGGATCGTACTTTCCCGGATAACCGCCGATATGTTTTATCAGTACTTCCGCACCATCCACCGTGAAACGATTTATTTGAGGATACAGTTTTCTGATTTCCTGTCCGTCAATGTTTCCGTACACCGCCCGGAATGGACGGAATGCGGCTAACTTTTCCGCTACTTCCAGTGAACCGATGTCTCCGGCGTGCCAGATTTCGTCGCACGATTCGAAATATTCCAGGTATTTCTCGTCCCAGTAAGCGTGAGTATCAGATAATAATCCAATTCTTGTCATAAAATTCTTTGTTTAATCCCACAAAGATACTATATTTGGAAAAATCTTAAAGCACATGGAAAGCAAATATAATTATTTCAAGCGAGATATAAGTTGGCTCTCATTCAATTACCGCGTATTGTTGGAGGCTCTGGACGAGCGTCTGCCGCTTTACGAACGTATCAACTTCATCTCTATCTACTCTTCCAACCTCGAAGAGTTTTACAAAATCCGTGTAGCCGACCATAAAGCTGTTGCTTCCGGCGCTACGGAAAGCGATGAAGAAACCGTACAGTCAGCCCGCGAACTGGTAGAGGAAATAAATAAAGAAGTCACCCGCCAGCTGGATGACCGTGTACGCATCTATGAACAAAAAATACTGCCTGCCCTGCGCAAAAATCATATCATCTTTTATCAAGACAACCATGTAGAACCGTTCCACCAACAGTTTATCAAAGACTTTTTCCGGGAGGAAATCTTTCCCTACCTGCAACCTGTGCCTGTATCCAAAGATAAAATTGTCTCCTTCCTGCGGGATAACCGCCTTTACCTGGCAATACGAGTCTGTCCGAAGAAAGAAGAAAAAAACAAAGGAGAAGAAACTAAAGAAAATATAGAAAAATATACCGGAGAGTGCATAAATGAAAGAAATGACGGAGAAGGTATAAAAGTAGGTATGGAAGCAGCAAGGCCAAATGTAACAGACCTCCGACAACCCCTTTACTTTGTGATGAAACAACCCTACGCCAAAGTGCCCCGCTTCATCGAACTTCCGTCTCGCGAGAAAAATCATTATTTGATGTTTACCGAAGACATCATCAAGGCAAACCTCAACCTGATCTTCCCCGGCTACGATGTCGACTCCAGCTACTGTATCAAAATTTCCCGTGATGCTGATATATTGATTGACGACACCGCCAGCAGTGCCGACCTCGTCGCTCAACTCAAGAAGAAAGTGAAGAAACGCAAGATCGGTGACGTCTGCCGTTTCGTCTACGACCGTGCTATGCCTTCTGAATTCCTGGACTTCCTTGTGGATGCCTTCCGTATTCAGCGTGACGAACTTGTCCCCGGTGATAAGCATTTGAACCTCGAAGACCTGCGTCATCTTCCCAACCCGAACAAATCCCTTCATAGCCTCGAAAAACCGAAGCCGATGAAGCTGACCGTCCTCGATGAGAAAGAATCCATTTTCAATTACGTCGCCAAAAAGGACCTGTTATTATATTATCCTTATCACTCTTTCGAGCACTTTATCCACTTCCTATATGAAGCCGTGCACAACCCGGAAACCCGTGAAATCATGGTAACTCAATACCGCGTAGCGGAAAACTCCGCCGTCATCAACACCCTGATAGCCGCCGCCCAAAACGGCAAGAAAGTCACCGTATTTGTGGAACTGAAAGCCCGCTTTGATGAAGAAAACAACCTTGCCACCGCCGAAATGATGCAAGCCGCCGGTATCAAGATAATCTACAGCATCCCTGGTTTGAAAGTGCACGCCAAAGTAGCCCTGATCCGTCGTCGCGGATTAAACGGTGAGAAAATCCCCAGCTACGCCTACATCAGCACCGGCAACTTTAACGAAAAAACCGCCACCCTTTACGCCGATTGCGGCCTTTTCACCTGTCGCAAAGAAATAGTGGCCGACCTCTATAACCTCTTCCGTACCCTGCAAGGAAAAGAAGACCCGAAGTTCACCACCCTTTTGGTAGCCCGTTTCAACCTCATTCCCGAATTGAACCGCCTGATCGACCGCGAAATATCCCTCGCAGACGAAGGCAAGCAAGGACGCATCATCCTAAAAATGAACGCCCTCCAAGACCCTACCATGATAGACCGCCTCTACGAAGCCTCCGAACACGGTGTACAAATCGACCTTATCGTCCGTGGTATCTGTTGTCTTATCCCCGGACAGTCATACAGTCGTAATATCCGTGTCACCCGTATTGTGGATAGCTTCCTCGAACACGCCCGCATCTGGTACTTCGGCAACGACGGCACCCCCAAAGTATTCATGGGCTCTCCCGACTGGATGCGCCGTAACCTCTACCGCCGCATCGAAGCCATCACCCCCGTTCTTGCCCCCGACCTGCGTGACAACCTGATCGAAATGCTCGACATCCAACTCGCCGACAACCAAAAAGCCTGCTGGGTAGATGATAAGCTGCAAAACATATTCAAAAAAAGAACACCCGGCACCCCTGCCGTCCGAGCCCAATACACCTTCTACGACTGGCTAAACAAAACTAACAGCTAACATCAAATCCTTTCCGCAGCAACTATGCTGCGGAAAACACATCATTGCAAAACACATCATTGCAAAACACATCATTGCAAAACACATCATTGCAAAACACATCATTGCAAAACACATCATTGCAAAACACATCATTACAACCATACCCCAGCCCCCCATCGTACATACGATCACAATGACCTGCACCCCGCATGGTTTCCCGGCCTACTTTTTTCTCCGTCAAGCGAGCGCCCGTAACGTAGCGTCAAGAAGGGCAGACTGTTTGAGCGTAGCGAGTTTCTGCCCTTTAGCGAAGTGAAGGAAGCGAGTAGGAGAAAAAAGTCAGCCTTGAATTTTTCTTTGCTTCTTTCTTTTGTTTCAAGACAAAAGAAAGATGATTGTAATACAATTGTAACATGTATGACACCTCCCTGCAACGTCAAATCCCGTCCTTTGCAACTGGAAACAACATACACATATTATTTATGGAGACTATTTATTTATGCATTATCATTTTCCTCTTCGTCCTTGCCGTCTTCGATCTGATAGTCGGAGTCAGCAATGACGCAGTCAACTTCTTAAACTCCGCGGTAGGTGCCAAAGCCGCTTCGTTTAAAACCATCCTTTTCATAGCCGGCGTCGGCATATTTATTGGCGCCTCCCTATCCAATGGCATGATGGACATAGCCCGGCACGGCATCTACCAGCCCGAGCACTTCTACTTTGCCGAAATCATGTGCATCCTGTTAGCCGTCATGCTGACCGACGTAGTACTGCTGGACGTATTTAACTCCATGGGTATGCCCACCTCCACCACCGTTTCATTAGTCTTTGAACTACTCGGAGGAACCTTCGCCCTCTCACTTATCAAAGTACATAATAGCGACACCCTCGGTTTGGGCGACCTCATAAACACCGACAAAGCCCTTTCCGTCATCATGGCCATTTTCGTATCCGTCGCCATCGCCTTCTTCTTCGGAATGATCGTACAATGGCTGGCCCGTGTGGTATTCACCTTCAACTATACGAAAAAGATGAAATACAGCATTGCACTCTTCGGAGGTGTAGCCGCTACCGCCATCATCTATTTCATGCTTATCAAAGGACTGAAAGACAGCTCCTTCATGACCCCCGAAAACAAACACTGGATACAAGACAACACATTGATGTTAATCGCCGTCTTCTTCGTGTTCTTCACCGTACTGATGCAAATCCTTCACTGGATGAAAATCAACGTTTTCAAAGTAATTGTATTGATGGGCACCTTCGCCCTCGCTCTCGCTTTTGCCGGCAACGACCTTGTCAACTTCATCGGTGTTCCCCTCGCAGGCTTCTCCTCTTTTATGGACTATACCGCCAACGGAGGAGGAAATCCGAACGGCTTCCTGATGACCTCCCTGCTGGGACCCGCCAAAACCCCGTGGTATTTCCTTATCGGAGCCGGAGCCGTTATGGTCTACGCCCTTTGTACTTCTAAAAAGGCACATGCCGTAATTAAAACATCCGTCGACCTTTCCCGTCAAGATGAAGGAGAAGAAACATTCGGAAGTACCCCGATTGCCCGTACAGTAGTCCGCATCAGTATGACACTTGCCAACGGAATCTCCCGCATTATGCCAAGTGGCAGCAAAGAATGGTTTGACTCCCGCTTCCGCAAAGACGAAGCCATCATTGCCGACGGAGCAGCTTTCGACCTTGTCCGCGCTTCTGTCAACCTAGTATTAGCGGGTCTGCTCATCGCCTTGGGAACTTCCCTGAAACTTCCTCTTTCTACCACCTACGTAACCTTCATGGTAGCTATGGGTACCTCCTTGGCCGACCGTGCCTGGGGACGTGATTCTGCCGTTTATCGTATTACTGGCGTATTAAGCGTCATCGGTGGCTGGTTCATCACTGCCGGAGCTGCCTTCACCATCTGTTTCTTCGTAGCCCTCGTACTTCATTATGGAGGAAATATCTCTATCATCGCACTCATCGGTATAGCTGTATTCATTCTGATCCGTAGCCAAGTGATGTACAAAAAACGCAAAGCGAAAGAACAAGGTAACGAAACTCTGAAGCAACTTATGCAAGCCACAGACAGCACAGAAGCCCTGCAACTGATGCGTAAGCACACCCGTGAAGAACTTTCCAAAGTGCTGGAATATGCAGAAACTAACTTCGAACTGACCGTCACTTCTTTCCTCCACGAAAATCTTCGAGGACTGCGTCGTGCTATGGGTTCCACAAAATTTGAAAAACAGCTCATCAAACAGATGAAACGTTCCGGCACCGTAGCCATGTGCCGCCTCGACAACAACACCGTACTCGAAAAGGGACTTTATTACTATCAAGGCAACGACTTTGCCAGCGAACTCGTTTACAGTATTTCTCGTCTCTGCGAACCTTGCCTGGAACATACCGACAATAACTTCAACCCATTGGATGCCATTCAGAAAGGTGAATTCAGCGATGTTGCCGAAGATATTACATATCTGATTCAGCAATGCCGTAAGAAAATGGAAAACAACGAGTACAACAATCTGGAAGAAGAAATCCGTCGTGCCAACGACCTCAACGGACAGCTTTCGCTATTGAAACGTAAGGAACTGCAACGCATCCAAAGCCAATCAGGAAGTATCCGGGTTAGCATGGTATATCTCACGATGGTTCAGGAAGCACAGAACGTAGTCACTTACACCATCAACTTAATGAAAGTAAGCCGTAAATTCCAAGTGGAGACTGAAATGCCGTAAAGGCTGGAAACGATAACGTTCTTCACTGGAAAAAACGAATGATAACTCGAAAGGAAAGGACTGTTTGATAAACCCTATTTATATAAGTGAGGGTATGTCAAACAGTCTTTTCTTTTTAGTAGGTGGTTGGATAAAAAAGCTCTGTTCTTTAGCATTTGATTTGATAAAATTGTATATTTATAGTCGGTAAGATATTTGAGACGATTTAAAATGCAATGGTATAAAAATGAAATGAATGAAATATCAATTAGAAATAACCACTTTACTGGTTCCTGTCAATGTGCATCAGTTGTTTGAGAAATGTGAATGGCCCGAACTAAACAGTTTTGACAAAGAAATGGTTGAGGACTATTTCTCTGATTTGGTAAATGGCATTCAAACCGATGAGGCTTTGGACGATTGGAAGCTGACAATTGTCCTGTATATCGGTACTTATTTGGGAGCCAATCATATCAGTATCCGGAAACATGGAATCACCGATACGGCAACAAAAGAAAAAGTGTTGACGATCGGTATACCTCTCCCTTGCAGTAAAACCGTTCGTTGGGGAGTGAAGAAGAAAGAACGGTTTACTGGTAAAATACCGGATGAAAACTATAGGAGAAATAACAGGTTGCTTCCCGTCAACTTTGCGAAATATGATACTATGGGAACCTATATTGAAGATAACATCCGGATAGCCCTTTTGAATTTGTTTGAAGTAGGTTTTACCTTGAAAGGATATAAAGTAAAGAAACGGTGATAGTAACTGAATTGTAATCAAACTTTCTTTTCATAGGGATTAAACTTGCTTATCCCGGCAGGAAAACGTATCTTTGTTGGTAAGAAAACTATAACCGCAAGTTCTGATTATAAAACCGGAACTTTTGATTATGTAATCAGAAGTTTCAGTTATAAAACCAGAACTTGCGGTTTTAGTTTGCCCTAAGGGAAAAAGAACTTTTCTTCTAGGGGAGAACAAGTTTTCTACCTATAGCAAGGATGTTTTCTATTAGTAATCAATATTTCAAATAAACTTTAGTACTATGGCAATGTATGTAATGGAAGAAATGCCCGATATTCATGGAACGGGCGAACAAGTACTTTATCCTCGGTTTGCAATGATGGATCAGGTTTCTACCGAGGAGCTGATACGTCAGATAGCATCCAGCAGTGGTTTTAATGTCGGAGATGTGGAAGGCGTAATTACACAAATAGGTATTGAGATGGCACATCAGATGGCAGAAGGCAAGTCTGTGAAGCTGGATGGCATTGGAACATTCTCTCCTTCGTTGGCGTTATGCAAAGATAAAGAGCGTGAAAAGGCCGGAGAAGGCGAAACCCATCGTAACGCACGAAGCATTGTGGTGGGAAACGTGAACTTTCGTGTAGACAGGAAGATGATAAGGCGTATCAATGGAAGATGTCTGCTGGAAAGAGCTCCGTGGAAGTCGCAACGTTCTTCACAGAAGTATACTCCGGCGCAACGGCTTGCATTGGCTGTCAGATATTTGGAGGAACATCCTTTTTTGACAGTCTACGAATACCGGAAGCTGACAGGTCTGCTGCGCACAGCGGCTACCAATGAATTGCGCCAATGGGCGTATACGCCCGGTTCCGGTATCGGGATTGATGGCAGAGGAACACATCGGGTGTATATAAAGAAAACATAATTCATCATATTTGTATGATGATACTTTGAGATTTTGAATTAAGAGCATTGGGGGGAATTGCGGTGAGGGCGCTTTTCTTCAGGGACGTGCTTGAGTGATAACTAAAATTAATAAAAATGGGGAATTTGATTTCATTTATGAAGGAAGTAGCTGAAGGGCTTCGAAAAAGTGGGAATTATGGAACTGCTCATGTTTACAGGAGTAGCATGAATGCTATCATTGCATTTAACGGGAGCAGGAATCTGTCATTCAAGAAAGTGAATCAGGAGTTTCTTAAAAGTTTTGAAACGTATTTGCGGGAAAAGGATTGTAGTTGGAACACGGTTTCAACCTATATGCGTACATTGAGGGCGGTGTACAACCGCGCGGTTGACCGTCGTATGGCATCTTATATACCGCATCATTTCCGGTATGTTTATACAGGAACGCGTGCTGACAGAAAGCGTGCACTGGAAAAGGAGGATATGGAACGATTGATGAAAGAGCTTCCCAAACAAATTCATCAGGGAAGGGAAGAATTACAACGTACGCGCGCGTATTTTTTCTTAATGTTCATGCTTCGTGGTATGCCGTTTGTAGATCTTGCCTATCTTAAAAAGCAGGATATGGTGGGGAATGTGCTTACTTATCGTCGTAGAAAAACCGGGCGGCTTCTAACTGTGACGCTTCTGCCGGAAACTATGAAACTAATAAAAAAGTATATGAACACCGATTCTGCTTCTCCTTATCTTTTTCCCATACTGACTGGCGGAGAGAGTACCGAAGCTACCTACAGGGAATATCAGATAGCTTTGCGTAATTTTAACTATCAGCTTCTGTTGCTGAAACAAGTACTTGCATTGACTTCTGATTTAAGCTCGTATGCGGCGAAACATCATACAATCTCTATCTAATTGAAAATTAAACAGTTATTTCTGTTTAATTAATATCAGGTAACGATTTAGAAACGAGCGAATTACAATATTCTGTTTTCTTTTGCCTCTGTCAAAGAACGATTCTTTCAATGCAAATATACACTTTACTTGTGACAAAAGCAATCTTTTTCTACATTTAATCGACTTACAGTCAGCCTTAAAGAGGGTATCTGGTCTCATTCCATCTTCTTCCTCAAAAATAACATAGCAGTCTAAATTGGTTTATGTATGGGATAGGTCTTGTTCATTCGATCCGGTAGACTACTATACATAAAAGTATAAAGGCGAGATACGACAAGGAGATGCCATGCTTTTGTGTAAGGGGAATCTCTCTTAGCTTATCGCAGACCATGTATAGCTAAGTGTTTTGAGAATAAACAGTCTGTAAAAAACGGAAAGACACCGATTATGGGCCGTATCACCATCAATGGAACCCAAGCCGGTTTCAGTTGTAAGAAAGAAGTGTCCCTCGCTTTGTGGGACGTCAAAACCAACCGGGCCAAAGGCAAGTCCGAGGAGGCCCGTACACTCAATCAGGAGCTTGACAATATCAAGGCGCAAATCACCAGGCACTACCAGTACATCTGCGACCACGACAGTTTTGTTACAGCCAAGAAAGTCTATAACCGCTATGTCGGCTTCTCAGAGGAATGCCACACCCTTATGAACCTTTTCAGGGAACAGCTGGAACCGTATAAAAAGAAAATCGGCATAGAGAAAGCCGAAAGCACCTACTGCGGTCTGGTTGCCGATTACAAGAGTCTCCTGCTTTTCATGAAAAGCAAGAAGAATGCAGAGGATATTGTCATCGAAGAACTTGAGAAATCATTCATCGAGGATTACTACAACTGGATGCTCGGTACATGCGCTTTGGCAAACTCCACTGTCTTCGGGCGTGTCAATACCTTGAAGTGGCTGATGTATATCGCGCAGGAAAAAGGCTGGATACGGGTTCATCCGTTCGCATCATTCGAGTGTATGCCCGAATACAAGAGGCGTTCTTTCCTTTCCGAAGAGGAACTGCAAAGGATAATCCATATAGAACCGAGATACAAACGCCAGCGTGCCATGCGCGACATGTTCCTGTTCATGTGCTTCACCGGTCTTTCCTATGTGGACTTGAAAGCCATAACATACGATAATATCCATACCGACTCCGACGGCGGTACATGGCTGATGGGCAACCGTATAAAAACGGGAGTGGCGTATGTCGTAAAATTATTGCCCATTGCTATCGAACTGATTGAAAAATATAGGGGTACGGATGAAAAGAAAGACTCCCCGAATGTGTCTTTCCGGTAGGTGAATACAATGCCATGCGGCTCAGTCTTGGAATCATAGGCAGGAAATGCAACTCCGGGGCGAGGTCACCCCGCACATCGGACGCCACGCATTTGCCGTTCTGGCCATACTCAAGGGGATGCTGCTGGAAACTCTTCAGAAAGTGTTTGGGCATAAGTCCATCACATACGTCCTGCGCATCCATTCACTTGTCCGGCGCAGGCGGGGCAATCTTTTTCTGGAAGTCGCCCATCTGTACGACCAGCGTGCTGACCAGCTTTCTCAACTCCTAATACGCGCTTGTTTCAATAATTGTCAGTTCCATACTAAAATTCTTTTTAAGATTCTGAATATGCGACAAAGTAACGCACATCCTATATCCTTTCCAAACAGATAATATCAGAGTCTTCCGTTGGCGTGCATTGGCGTATCCAACGTTAAAAGAGAAGGTCCTTCACCTGCATCCATGCGGCAACGGAACTTCCATTCCCTTACTTGTTTTCCATAAATTTATAGGATTAATTTCTGGTGCATGATATTAATAGTCATTATTCTGTCTGCTTTTTTTGCTTGCATAATTGCAGCTAACAGTTATCTATTCCAGAACGCATTGTTATGGAAAATGGCAAGCTGTTTTGTTGGTTTATGGATATTGTGTATGATAATTACCGTCTTCGTTTGTCGTAAACTTGAATGCTCTAATTAAAACAGTACGGTTGTCATGCTTTGTGTGTTTTATTATAAATATTATGAATTATTTGGAATTGATATGTAATATAGATAATTTTGCAGTCGGGAAATGGTTTCGGGAGGTTTACGCCTTCCGAATGAAAAGGGAACCCGGTGAAAATCCGGGACAGTACCCGCTGCTGTGAGTCCACAAAAACGGACATCGAACTTTTGCCACTGGTGTAATACCGGGAAGGCACGATGACCGGGACGAGTCAGAAGACCTGCCATGACCGGAATGAGATTTACACCTGCGGGATATACGGGTCGTAATCAAATAAGGAATAGCTCATCGGCCATTCAATATTTGAAGACAGACATATTCCCGTTCGTGTAAGTCCGCACGAACGGGAATTTTTTGTGTTTGTTAATAATATGTTTTACATTAAAATGAGTGACCTATGAAAAGAAAATTACGCTTTCTGGCAGGTGCCTGTCTATTTACCGCAACCGCCTTGTTCTCTGGCTGTAGCTCGGACGATGACTTTTTGATGGACCCGGTTGATTCCGGAACTTCGCAAACCCGTGCTGTGACAAATTCGGACGGTACTTTAACTATCACTTTCGATGATTTCGATCCCGGCATGTTAGCAGGACCTACCTCGGCCGGAGAAAATCTTTATTCGTACCAAGGGTATCCTCAAGTAACCACCATTTACGACAATACTCCGGAAGAATATCTCTTCCTTTCAATGTTTAATACTGTAGGTGGAAGCACAGAGTATTCCAGCGGCGGCATCGCACTTTCCAACTGGAACATCCGCTCCAATCAGTCGGGAAATACCGGAGACTGGTGGTATTCTTATCTAAACCAATGTTCTGTCTATAACACTGCGGTGGAAGCGGAAGGACAGAATAAGGAAGCCGGGCACAGCGGTTCCAATTTCGGTGTCGTTTACGGATATGTGGATGCTTACAATCAGGCATGGATGGCTAAACCAGAATTTTATTTCAATGTTCCCCGGAAATTGGTCGGCCTGTGGATCTGCAACACCTCATACACTTATGGTGTCATTACTTATGGTAATCAGTTCGGTTCTACGGGGGTAGCGACTCCTCTGAAAGAGATGAAAGGGTATTTCCAAGTGAATCTGGAATGTTATGATGCGAATGGCGGTCTGATCCGCACTTACAAACGTCTTTTAGCCGATTATCGTAACGGCCAACAACAGGTTGATCCTATCACGACATGGGATTATTGGGAAATCAATGCCGAAGGGGTGCAAAGTGTGAAATTCAACTTCGAGGGTTCGGATTCGGGAGCATACGGTTTGAATACTCCGGCTTATATCTGTATTGATGATATCACCATACAATAAAAAGAATACAAGGATATCCCTTCTGTCGGGGGTATCCCTGTTATTTTTCTAAAATCCACACATCATGCATCGTTTTCACTATTTTATTATTTCTGCCTGTATGCTGTTCACCTCCTGCAACAAGGATGAAGTCATTACCGAAGAAGTAGGAGGACAACCTATAATAGAACTTGACAGCGAGACCGGTATTTACACGGTCAAGGTCGATCACGAATTGACTATCGCCCCGACATACCAGAATGTTGAAGATGCTCTTTTTGCTTGGACGATAGACGGTACGCTGGTTTCTTCGGGTCCGTCTCTTCAACGTACATGGAATGAATGCGGGGATTTTTATGTCAAACTAAGAGTAGACAATGCGGAAGGCTATGCCGAAGAGGAACTGAAAGTAGAAGTGAAAGAACTCACCCCTCCGGTCATCTCACTGGCACTACCTTCGCAGGGGCTAAAAGTCGTCCGGAATACCGATTACACATTTACTCCCGATATTCAGCATTCGGATGTCGAAGGGTTCAAAATCGAATGGGTACGGGAAGGAAAAATCGTTTCCACCGAGAATACTTATACTTTCAATGAAAAAGAACTCGGTGTTTATACGGTGACAATCAACGCTTCCAATATAGATGGGACAACAACGAAAGACGTAAGCGTAGAGGTCGTGGAAACGATGCCCTACGTTGTCAAATTCCCGACCCCGTCTTACCTGCAAACATCCACGGACAGGTACACTTTTGCCGACCGTCCTGTTTTCCTGCGTCCGTTGTTGGAGTATTTCGACAATCCCCGTTTTGAGTGGAGTGTGGACGGTCAGGTCATGGAAGGAGAAGTGGAACGCATGTTCAAGTTCACGCCGTCCGCACCCGGAGAATACACCGTCTCCTGTACTGTGTCGGAAGACACACCGACGGAAAAAATAAGCAGGAATATCGACAAAGGGAAAACGGCTGTCACTGCCACCGTAAAAGTCGTTTGTGTGGACAAAAAGGAACAAGACGGCTTCCGGGCTTCGGGAAGTTCCAAGCTCTGGAATAAAGTCTATGAATATACCCCAGCTCCCGGCCAATTTATCAACGAGACGAGCACGATAGGCGGTATGACCGGCAACGAAACATCCCCTGAAGCGGCTGTCGCATGGGCAACACAGCGTTTGAAAGACAAACTGCACGTCTCTTTAGGTTCTTTCGGGGGTTATATCATCGTCGGCTTCGACCACAGTATTCCCAATTCGGGTAACCAATATGATTTCTGTGTTCAGGGGAACGCCTTTGACGGCAGTTCCGAACCGGGTATCGTATGGGTCATGCAAGATATAAACGGAAACGGATTGCCGGATGACGAGTGGTACGAACTGAAAGGATCTGAAGCAGGCAAGGAAGAAACAATACAGAATTTTGAAGTGACCTATTACCGTCCGGAAGGCAAAAAAATGGATGTCCAATGGATCAGTTCCGACGGTAGAAACGGCTGGGTAGACTATCTGTCCGCTTATCATACACAAGACTATTATTATCCGGCTTGGATTTCGGAAAACAGTTATACCCTGACAGGCACTTGTCTGGCAGCCCGCAACACCCAAGATTCTCAAACCGGTTATTGGGATAATCAGAGTTATGACTGGGGGTACGTGGATAATTTCGGAAACGACCAGATAGAAGGCGGCAGTACGGTGGATGGAAGCGGACAAAGGAACGGTTTCAAAATTTCCAATGCCATCCATGCCGATGGAACGGAAGCCAATCTGCAATATATTGACTTTATCAAAATACAATGCGGTGTTCTGGCCAAAAGCGGCTGGCTGGGCGAAGTTTCTACGGAGGTATTTTCTTTTGAGGATCTAACCAAATAATAAAAATTACAAGTATGAAAATTTATTTTCTTCCCATGCTCCTATCCTTGTTCTTTTTGGGAGCGTGTGACAAAAACGATGAAATTATACCTGAAGATGCAGATGAAAATTTCATCACATCGGTCGTGATGACCGTGGACGGGAAATCGTACACGGCCGACATTACGGACAATACAGTAACAATAACCGTTCCCTATACGGTATCGCTGAACAACGCCGAAGTGGAATTCAAGTACACAACTTCTGCAACAATCATACCTGATCCTGAAACGGTAACGGACTGGGATAACGAACGAACCTTCCGGGTGACATCCTATAACGGAGATGCCCGCGAATATACCTATAAGGTCGTGAAAAGCGAGATAGAATCTGACGGAGATGTGGAGTTGAAGACCACCGAGGAGGTAGCTTCTTTTGCCGCAACCAAAACAACCGTTGTCAAAGGGAACCTGATTATCGGCTCTGATGCGGAAGAGGCAGAAAAAATCACTGACATATCTGCATTGGCATCTTTGAAAGAGGTTACTGGCAACATTGTCATTCGTAACAGTTACAACGGTGCAGACTTGACAGGGTTGGATAATATCGTTTCTGCCGGAGGTTTACAGGTAGGTTCGACCGATGTCGCCTCGAAAGCTACGGAACTTCACATGATTTCCATGAAAGCATTGGAAACGCTCTCCGGAGACATATCGGTATATAACGACCAAGTGACGTATGTCCTATTCGAGAAACTGGCAACTATTGAAGGAAGCGTGATGTTCAATGCGTCGTCGTTACAGAGTTTTGAGTTTCCGGTTCTGACTACTGTAGGTCAGGATCTGAATCTTCAAGGACTCAATGAAGAGAACACAGCAGCCGGTTCGATTGCGTCTTTGGAAATACCGGAACTGACAAGTGTCGGAGGGGTCTTGTCCGTAAACAATCTTGCCAAGCTGACTTCCATGAGCTTCCTTAAGCTGAAAGAGACCGGTGGCCTTGATTTCCATACCGTCCCCGTGATGTTGGAAACCATCAACCTTCCGGAAATCGAAACAGTAAACGGAAGTATTATTATGGAAGCCAATATGGAAGCTCCTCCTACCGGTAGTTTTGTTCCCCAACGAAATGACGTGCTTCAGGCTTTCGGTGGAATGGACAAACTGACAACGATAAAGGGACAGATAAAGATAAAGAATTTCACGGCACTCAAACAACTTCCCGACTGGAGCAAGATCACCACACTTGGAAGCATCACGCTGGATTATCTTGAAGATGTGAGCGGAACACTGCTGTTGCCGAACGCCCGATTTGAAACCTTCGGAGAAACAGCGCCCCAGATTGAAATTATAAACAAGGTGCAGCTCTCCAAAATTGAAACAGCCGAAGATTTGTCAAATGTAAATTTTGTCATCACCAGTCTCACGAATAATAAGTTCCCTGAAATCACGTTCAAGAATATCAAAGACTTCACTTGTAAGCCAACCACCAACAATACCGATTATACCATATCGACAATTCAACATGTATATGGAAATCTAAATGTGACAGGCCAAATGCGAAGCAATGCCAAATTTCCCGACTTGGAAATCATAGATGGATATGGATATATCCAAATACCCATGTTTGCTTCAATCACAATGCCAGTCTTGAAAGAAGTGGGAGGACAGTTCTATTTATCTGGAAATTTTACCAGTTGTAACTTGCCCTTACTATCCAAAGTTTGTTGTTCAGCTTCTCCTGTATATTATAAAGAGGGAGAGGGTTCGTTAGCAATATCTTTACAAAGTAAATCGCTGGATATTCCGGAATTGCTTCACGTAGGAGGTGAAGGGTTGTTCGTTAATAAAGCAACAGGCATTACTTGTGATAAATTACAGACTATAGATGGTACGCTACAGATAAAAAGTGCGACTTCTCTTTCTCAGGAAACACTTTCCATGGAGAAGTTGGAGACCTTGCATGGGGTTGTTTTTGACGGTTTGACGAAATTTACCGACTACACTTTCTTCGGCAAGTTTATAGAAAACGGAATGATTACGGGGGAAAGTTGGAGCGTGACGAAATGTGGGTATAACCCAACCTTCCAAAATATGAAGGACAAACAATATACGCAGCAGGATTAAACCTTATACCTTAACCAGAGTACCCGTAATGATTCGGGTACTCTTTTTTATCCGAATGACAATGAGCAGAACAATACAACGGATTTGCCTTTTTCTTTTCTGCCTGCCAGTTTTCGGCAGTTGCATGAAATGGGATTACGGAGAGATGGAAGATTTCTCTGTATCGGCCTCTGGTCTTTTCATTACCAACGAGGGGAATTTCCAGTACAGCAATGCCACGCTTTCCTACTACGATCCCGCCACGTGCGAAGTGGAGAATGAAGTGTTTTACCGTGCCAACGGGTTCAAGTTGGGCGATGTGGCCCAGTCTATGGTTATCCGGGACGGTATAGGCTGGATCGTGGTGAACAACTCGCATGTGATTTTCGCCATCGACATCAATACTTTCAAGGAAGTGGGCCGTATCACAGGTTTCACCTCACCCCGGTATATCCATTTTCTGTCGGATGAGAAAGCCTATGTGACGCAGATATGGGACTACCGTATCTTCATCATCAACCCCAAGACATACGAGATTACCGGCTATATCGAATGTCCAGACATGGACATGGAATCGGGTTCCACCGAACAAATGGTACAATACGGCAAGTACGTCTATGTGAACTGCTGGTCGTACCAGAACCGCATCCTGAAAATCGACACGGAGACGGACAAGGTCGTGGACGAACTGACCATCGGCATACAACCTACTTCGCTGGTCATGGACAAATACAACAAGATGTGGACCATCACGGATGGCGGTTACGAGGGCAGCCCATACGGTTACGAGGCACCGTCTCTCTATCGTATAGACGCCGAGACTTTCACCGTAGAGAAACAGTTCAAGTTTAAGCTGGGCGACTGGCCTTCGGAAGTCCAGCTCAACGGTACACGGGATACACTTTACTGGATCAACAACGATATTTGGCGAATGCCGGTGGAAGCCGACCGTGTTCCCGTCCGGCCTTTTCTGGAGTTTCGGGACACCAAATACTACGGCCTTACGGTCAATCCCAACAACGGGGAGGTATATGTGGCCGACGCTATTGATTACCAGCAACAAGGTATCGTGTATCGCTATTCGCCGCAAGGCAAGCTGATCGATGAATTTTACGTGGGAATCATTCCGGGAGCTTTCTGCTGGAAATAACGAGGAAGGAGGACAAAAATGAAAAGACATCTTATTCTATTGTTCGTGGGGGTAAGCCTGCCCTTTCTGCTTGCCGCCCAGCAGAAAAATTCCGTCAGCATTACCAAAAGGGTACTACGTATTCCGGAGGTTACGGTGGTGGGCAAACGACCTATGAAGGATATAGGCGTGCAACGAACCCGTTTCGATTCCATCGCCATGAAAGAGAACATCGCCTTGTCTATGGCCGATGTGCTGACATTCAACTCATCCGTTTTTGTCAAGAACTACGGACGCGCCACGTTATCCACCGTGGCTTTCCGGGGTACCTCTCCCTCGCATACCCAAGTGACGTGGAATGGTATGCGCATTAACAACCCGATGCTGGGCATGACGGATTTTTCCACCATCCCTTCTTACTTTATCGATGATGCCTCGCTGCTGCACGGAACGTCATCGGTAAACGAAACGGGCGGCGGCTTGGGTGGTCTGGTCAGGCTCTCCACTTCTCCGGCCAACCATGAAGGGTTCGGGTTGCAGTACGTGCAGGGAGTGGGGTCGTTCAGCACGTTCGACGAGTTTCTCCGCCTGACCTACGGTGACAAACACTGGCAGTCCTCCACCCGTGTGGTGTATTCCTCTTCCCCCAACGACTACAAATACCGAAACCGGGACAAGAAGGAAAACATCTATGACGAGGACAAGAACATCATCGGTTCCTATTACCCGACGGAACGCAACCGCAGCGGGGCTTATAAGGATCTGCACGTCTTGCAGGAAATTTATTATAACACGGGCGAAGGCGACAAGTTCGGGCTAAACGCCTGGTATATCAATTCCAACCGGGAACTGGCGATGCTCAGCACGGATTACGGGAACGACATGGACTTCGAGAACCGCCAAAGGGAGCAGACGTTTCGCGGCGTCCTCTCGTGGGATCGCGTGCGGGAGAAATGGAAGGTCGGTGTAAAAGGCGGCTATATACACACATGGATGGCCTATGATTACAAGCGGGACAAGGGAAACGGCGAAATGGCTTCGATGACCCGCTCACGCAGTAAGATTAACACGTTCTACGGAAGTGCGGACGGGGATTATGCTCCTTCAGAGAAATGGCTGTTCACGGCCGGTGTTTCCGTACACCAGCATTTGGTGGAAAGCGCGGACAAAAATATCATCTCGCAGGAAGGTAACAAGGCTGTTGTCGGGTATGACAAGGGACGTGTCGAGTTTTCCGGTTCCGTTTCTGCGAAATGGCGGCCTGTCGATCATTTTGCCGCCTCGCTTGTCCTTCGCGAGGATATGTTCGGTACGGAATGGGCCCCGGTTATCCCGGCTTTCTTCATCGACGGGGTACTGTCGAAAAAAGGCAATATCGTGGCGAAAGCATCCATCTCCCGGAACTACCGTTTTCCCACGCTGAACGACCTCTATTTTCTGCCGGGCGGTAATCCCGACCTGAAAAGCGAGCACGGCTTCACATACGACGTGGGGTTGTCGTTCTCGGTGGGGAAAGAAAATGTATATGCTTTGAGCGGTGGTATCAACTGGTTCGATTCGCACATCGACGACTGGATCATCTGGCTACCCACAACCAAGGGATTCTTCTCCCCCAGAAACCTCAAAAAGGTACATGCTTACGGGGCAGAGACCAACGCCCACCTTGATATAATGCTCGGAAAGGACTGGAAACTGGATATGAACGGAACTTTCTCGTGGACTCCCTCGATCAACGAGAGCGAACCGATGAGTCCGGCAGACCAATCCGTCGGCAAACAGTTGCCATACGTGCCGGAGTTTTCCGCAACGGTGACCGGACGTCTGTCATGGCGGACATGGAGCCTGCTTTACAAATGGTGTTATTACAGCCAGCGTTATACCATGTCGAGTAATGACTATACCCTGACGGGCTATCTGCCCCCTTACTTCATGAATAACGTGACACTGGAAAAACAGCTCTCTTTCCGATGGGCCGATCTGTCGCTAAAGGGCAGCATCAACAACCTGTTCGATGAAGAATACCTTTCCGTATTGTCCCGTCCCATGCCGGGCATCAATTTCGAGATATTCATCGGCATAACACCCAAGTTCGGAAAAAACAAAAATAGTAAACGATAATCTGCATCAATATGAACGCATTAAAGAATTTAAGCCTGATTTTGTTGCTTTCTCTGGCATTTACAGGCTGCCACAACAAAAGCTCAAAAATCAATGATTTCAACCTGCTGCTTTATGCTCCCGAATATGCCTCCGGCTTCGACATCAAAGGGGCGGGCGGGAAGGAAAGCGTACTGATAACCGTCAGGAATCCCTGGCAGGGAGCGGACAGTGTAACCACATGGCTGTTTATCGTCCGCAACGGTGAAGAGGTTCCCGAAGGGTTTGCAGGACAGGTACTCAAAGGAGACGCCAAACGTATCGTGGCGATGTCTTCCACTCATATCGCCATGCTTGACGCAATCGGTGAAGTCCGGTGTATAACCGGCGTTTCGGGAATCGACTACATTTCCAACCCAGACATCCAAGCCCGCCGCGACAGTATTGGCGATGTCGGCTATGAAGGGAACATCAACTACGAGTTGCTGCTCTCGCTCGATCCCGACCTCGTTCTGCTCTATGGGGTGAACGGCGCAAGCGCAATGGAAAGCAAACTCGAAGAACTCGACATACCGTTCATGTATGTCGGCGATTATCTTGAAGAGTCGCCTCTCGGCAAGGCCGAATGGATGGTAGTGCTTTCAGAAGTCACAGGAAAACGTGAGAAGGGTGAAAAAGCCTTTGCCACAATCCCGGTCAGATACAACGCCTTGAAAAAGAAAGTGGCCGACAGTACCCTCGGCACTCCTTCGGTTATGCTTAATGTTCCCTATGGCGACTCGTGGTTCATGCCTTCAACCCAAAGTTATGTAGCCCGCTTGATTACTGATGCGGGAGGCCGCTATATCTACCAGAAGAACACGGGAAACGCTTCTATCCCCATTGACTTAGAAGAAGCATATCTGCTCGCGTCGGATGCGGACATGTGGTTGAACGTGGGAATGGCGAACTCCCTTGACGACTTGAAGGCATCATGTCCGAAATTCACCGATACCCGATGTTTCAAAAATGGAGAGGTGTATAACAACAACGCCCGTACCAACACAGCCGGGGGTAACGACTATTACGAGTCTGCCGTCGTGAATCCTGACATCGTGCTCCGCGACCTCGTGAAGATATTCCATCCTGAACTGGTGCAGGAAGAGTGTGTGTATTACAAGCAACTGAAATAGATGCGTTCCCGTTCGACTATATTATTCTCCATATTGATTACGCTCACGGTCGGTCTTTTTTTACTGGACTTGGCCGTGGGAGTTGTCAACATTCCGATCCGCGATGTATGGGCAGCACTGACCGGGGGAAATTGTTCCCGTGCCACGGAAAAAATCGTACTCAACATACGCCTCATAAAAGCTATAGTGGCACTGTTGGCCGGGGCTGCCTTATCGGTCAGCGGTCTTCAGATGCAGACCCTCTTCCGTAATCCTCTTGCCGGTCCCTATGTCCTTGGCATCAGTTCCGGTGCAAGTCTCGGTGTGGCACTTGTGGTACTTGCCGGGATCGGTTCATCAATAGGCATTGCCGGAGCAGCGTGGGTGGGTGCGGCTGTCGTGTTGCTCGTGATAACTGCCGTCGGACAGCGAATAAAAGACATCATGGTAATCCTGATTCTGGGCATGATGTTCTCATCGGGCGTAGGTGCTGTCGTGCAGATATTGCAGTACCTCAGCAAAGAGGAATCGCTGAAAGCCTTTGTCATTTGGACGATGGGGGCTTTGGGTGACGTCACCTCCGGACAACTTCTGATTCTTGTTCCATCGGTGTTTGCCGGACTGCTGTTGGCTGTACTGACCATCAAACCGCTTAACCTCCTGCTGTTCGGAGAGGAATATGCCGTAACAATGGGACTGAATATTCGGCGTTCACGCAGCCTGTTGTTTCTCTCGACAACGCTGCTCGCCGGAACGATAACCGCTTTTTGCGGTCCGATAGGTTTCATAGGTCTCGCTATGCCTCATGTCACAAGAATGCTTTTCCAAAATAGCGATCATCATGTCCTTCTGCCCGGAACAATTCTTTCGGGAGCATCGATATTGCTTCTTTGCGACATCATTTCTAAAATATTCACCTTGCCGATCAACGCCATTACAGCTCTATTGGGAATCCCAATCGTCGTATGGGTGGTTTTACGCAACAAATCCATCACCGCATGATAGAATTACAGCATTTTTCCATAGGTTACAAAGAAAACTCGTTGCTCCACGAGGTAAATGCCACGATAAAAAAAGGTCAACTGACAGCCCTTATCGGAAGAAACGGGACAGGAAAATCGACGTTGCTCCGCGCCATAGCCGGTCTGAACCGGTGTTATTCCGGAAAAATCATTCTCGACGGGCACGACATCGCCTGCATGAAAACCGAAGATATGGCAAAAACGCTGGCTGTCGTCACGACCGAGCGCACGCGCATCGCCAACCTGCGGTGCAAGGATGTCGTAGCCATAGGCCGTGCTCCTTATACCAACTGGATAGGTAGGATGCAAGAAACAGATAAGGAGATAGTCATGCAATCGCTCATTTCGGTGGGAATGGAGGCTTATGCAAACCGCACGATGGATAAAATGTCGGATGGCGAATGCCAGCGTGTGATGATTGCTCGTGCATTGGCACAGGATACTCCTATCATTCTCCTTGATGAACCGACTTCCTTTCTTGACATGCCTAATCGCTACGAACTTGTGGCGTTGCTTCGTAGGCTTGTCCACGACGAGAAAAAATGTATCATGTTCTCGACACATGAACTTGACATCGCGTTGTCCATGTGCGATTCGATAGCATTGTTAGATACCCCGAATTTAAGTTGCTTGACCGCGTCTGAAATGCAGAAAAGCGGATACATTGACAGACTTTTCCAAAATGAAAACATCCGTTTCGACTCCTTATGCGGTACAATGATTTTGAAACAATGAGTATATACACTGTAGAAAATTTTACTTCAGACATCACTGTTGAAGGATACATCGCCGAATTCCGTGACGAACCACATTTTCTTGAACTTTGCAAACAATGTACCAATTACGGTAAAAGTTGGGGGTGTCCTCCATTTGATTTTGATACGGAATCGTTTCTCCGACAATACAAGTATGCACATCTTATGGCAACGAAGATAATCCCTGAAGACAAAGATATTCCGATTGAATATACACAAAAACTCATTTTACCGGAACGGATACGAATCGAGAGCGAATTATTGGATATGGAACGGAAATATGGAGGGCGTTCATTTGCCTATATAGGTAAATGTCTTCACTGCTCAGATAACGAGTGTACGCGTAACTGCGGCACACCATGCCGACACCCGGAAAAAGTGCGTCCGTCACTCGAAGCCTTCGGATTTGACATAGCCAAAACGCTTTCTGAACTTTTTAACATCGAACTTCTTTGGGGAAAGGATGGCAAATTACCTGAATATCTTGTTCTCGTAAGCGGATTTTTTCATAATGAATACGAACTTTGCAACATAGCATACTAATGATTCGGACATGAAATAAACAGACAAACTAACCACATTCGGTTCAATCTGTTTTGTGATTTCAAATGAATTATAGTTAGATATGTAAAAAGCGACGCTGGAGCTTGAAATAAGTAACGGTTTATCGGTGTATTCTCCGTTAAACCGTCCTGTTTTCGTTAAACGAAAACACAACTTGCTGTCCGCAGGAGCGGACCACATTTATCCAATAATTATTGTGTATTAGCCCATTGTATGGCTATTCTCCTGTGATTTACGAGGCATTTCCATCAGGTGTTTGCCGGCTGCTCTCCCCATAAAAGGGTGGATATCTCTCCATAATCATATGACTTACGTCCATAATTCGGGAATAAGGAGGCGAATATACGGGAAATCTGCCCTTTACATGCCCTATTGTCCATTAATGGATTGTTACTTCTACACATCTACAAATGGAGAGCGGCAGTGAGCCGTATATGGTTTATGGTTTTTCTGCATTATCTTCATTAATGGATTACTACTTCTACACTTCTGCAAATGGAGAATGTAGCCGTGTACACCTTATGGTCTTCCTTCATAATTCTCCATTAACGGATTAATACTTTTACACTCCCATAGACCGATAATTTAAGAATCCGTATCCGGACGGATGCGCGCTCTCACGCCTGCCCATAAGGATTAAAAAGGAACGGTGGACAAGGAAACGGAATCCCGCTCGCTTTTCCACACCACTACGGGCCTCTGATGTCGCCTCCGCATAGGAAGAACCGTCCGAACGGAACGGCATCTCCGTCCCCCCCGTCATGTGTATCATGACAATAACTGACTTTGGATGACTATAAGTGACAGGTGGTTTCATCCTGTTCTCTTCTTCCTTTATTTTGTATTCCGAGACAATACCAGTTGTGTAATTTAATAATTTAAGATTTTAAAATATGGATTCAGAAAAGGAAAAGAACCGGCTTTCCGATATCGTTCTCGAGAGGGTCGGACTCACGGGGAACCTTCTGTCAGCTCCCGTTTCCCCATCCCTGGAACCAGTGGTGGAGATACCAAGTCATGGAAGTCAGGTCCGGGCAGGGAAAGTGACAGGTCCGGAGGAATACAAGAGGAGGTTTCTGGTTCCCGCTCCCAGAGCCGCTGAGTGGAAGACCGCCTACATTGAT
Source organism: Bacteroides xylanisolvens (assembly GCF_018289135.1). Lineage (NCBI taxonomy): Bacteria > Pseudomonadati > Bacteroidota > Bacteroidia > Bacteroidales > Bacteroidaceae > Bacteroides > Bacteroides xylanisolvens. The sequence continues at coordinate 2,943,859 of NZ_CP072216.1, read as the reverse complement.
GGGAGACTGCACCGCCGGATCGCCATGCTGGTCAGGGCCGCCGGCTGCGGCAGCATCTCCGGTTTTATCATCCGGTTGTTGGAACTCCATATGGAGGAACACAGGGAGGACATCGCCTCCCTGCTCGGTGAGGTCTACCGTCCCTGGGATGAGGACGGACAGCCGGGAGGAACACCTCGCCGATAAAACGTTGTCATTGTCCAAGAAGGCATATCATGACAGGAAAGAACGTAAAAGAGCGGATTGGTCTTGGCGGGATGGACGCGGACCGCATCCGTGAGATCATGGGGGAAGCGCCTGCCTGTCCCCGGAAGAGACGTGGAACGTCCGGTAACGACATTATACGTCCCGCAAGGAAAAATGGCCCCATGCAACCGTCCGTCTACGGGGAGGAATACCTGCATGGCATTGCGGGCGTGCAGCGTCGGTCGCTGCATATTCCCGCCGCCCTGCACCGGAAACTGTCCATCCTGGCGGGAGCCTCGAGAAACGGAAAGGTCACTCTGGAGGGGTTCATCAACCACCTTGTCTCGCGGCATCTGGAAGAATACAGGGAAACGACGGACATGATTCTGGAGGAGTCCCTGCCCGGCCCGGTCATAAAGGCTCGTCCCCCATGACAGGGGATCTCCCCCGATGGGAGCATTATTTTTGTTTCTGAAACAATAGTGTTTAACTTTTAATGAAAAAGAAGTATGATGAAAAAAGAAAAAGAGTTGTTGGTTGCCATCGCCAGCCAGAAGGGTGGCGTGGGAAAATCCGTCTTTACGGTACTGCTGGCCAGTGTCCTGCATTACCGCAAAGACGTGCGTGTGGCGGTTGTGGACTGTGACTCCCCGCAGCACAGCATCGCCCTGATGCGTGAGAGGGACATGGAGAATGTCATGAAAAATGACGACCTGAAGGTGAACCTGTACCGGCAGTACGAAAGAATCCGTAAGCCTGCCTATCCGGTCATCAAAAGCGACCCGGAAAAGGGGGTGGAAGACCTGCGGCGTTATATGGACGAAAAAGGGGAGACTTTCGATATCGTGCTCTTCGACCTTCCCGGAACGCTCCGCAGCGAGGGGGTGGTTCATACCGTTGCCGCGATGGACTATATCTTTGTCCCGCTCAAGGCGGACAATATCGTCATGCAGAGTTCCCTGCAGTTTACCAAGGTGCTGGAAGAGGAGCTGATCGCCAAGGGGAACTGCAACTTGAAAGGAATCCGGCTGTTCTGGAACATGGTGGATAGAAGGGGACGGAAGAATTTGTATGATGCCTGGAACCGGGTCATCCACAGGATGGGGCTGCGGCTGCTGTCCTCACACATTCCGAACACCCTCCGCTACAACAAGGAGGCGGACCCTGTCTGTAAGGGTGTCTTTCGTTCCACGCTGTTTCCACCCGATCCCCGTCAGGAGAAAGACTCCGGCCTTCCTGAACTGGTGGAGGAGATATGCCATGCCATCGGTCTGGAGGAATCCGATACCGAGCGGTAGCGGATGATAGGATACAGACACCTTGAATAAGGGCTTTTAGCCTAAGATAAAGTAAGATAATTGCATGATAATAAGTTTTTTACAGATGTGACTTCTCCTATAAAAGCATTACCTTAGTAGTGTAATGTGCGCCAAGAGGTCACACAAGTAATTGTTCAGCATCGTGTCTGAACCTATTGTTCCATCAATAGTAGCCTGAAGAGGCGTACGTGACTGGCAACGGTCGGGTGCGAAGCCCTCTTGACAACGACGTTCCAACCTAAGCATCATAGGCGAAGAATGTCAAAGCTGACTGATATGAGTAACCTAAGTGAATCGCCGTACCATCGTGACTATGAATTAGCTCACGGATATTTATGGGCCATTCCAAAAGGCAAGCAGTCAGGATAGTACGCTGTTACATCGTGCTACACGGATGTCGCACTGCTGGTGGATAGGCGGAGTCTAAGTCGGTCGTCAGTTATTTGTGCGAAACTTGGTAAGCCCGTATCTCTCCCGTCAGCCAATAACCGATGGGTGGCCAATTGTAAGAGCGGCCGAATGAGGTGCGGGTAAAGGATTGTGGAGAAAGCGAATGCCATGGTGTAATGCCCTGGATAAAGGTTTCAACGTCACCCTACGCGAAAGCGGGCAGACTTCCACAGGGTAATTCTTTGTGAAACGAATTGTAGAACTTCAAGTATAAAGAAACAGCAAAGGAACAAGGCGCAAGCCGAGTGTGCATCTTCAGCCGGACGCAAAACCGTGTGGAAAGGAATAGACTTCGCACGATGCGAACGTAAGGTATCAATCGTTCACTGACTGCTATGTTCGGTATTAATGCAGACTGAATCCTTAATCATTTATCCAAACTCTTGAAATATCAAAGCCTGATTTAAGTGCAGATAACTGATAGAGTTTGGATAAATGGAAAGTTTGAATAAAATACATTATTATCAATTTCTACAGATATTTTTCCTTGCGCTCACACCCCACTGCATATTTGAGAAAACAGAATGATTTAACATACTATTTTTCATATCCAATCTTTTTTAATACTCCCCATGATAATACTCACTATAAAAAGTCCAATCGAATAATTTTACGCGGTGATAAATGAAATTAATAGAAAGCGATTACCTTTGAAGAAAAAGTCTGTAATTTGGTCAAGAGAAAAGTACAATAGGTCAAAACATGGATATTATAATTCGCTTTATTTGCACTACCATTTTAAATCTAATTGTATTAATCCTTATTATAAACTTTAATATCTGCACTATGAAGAGAAAAGTACTATTAAGCACATTGTTTCTAATACTACATTTCACTGTAGCATTAGCACAGCAAGTAACTATTTCAGGGCAAGTGTTGGATGAGAAGAGTGAACCTCTTATCGGTGCCACGATAAATATCGAAGGTACCACCAATGCAGTAATCACCGATTTAGAAGGAAAGTTCACGATAAAAGTACTTCCTTCTGAAAAACTGGTCATCAGTTATCTGGGATATAAGCCCAAAACTATCACTATCGGAAAGAACCGAAGATTTGATATCATTCTAGACCCTTCAGTCACAGAGATGGATGAGGTGGTTGTTGTAGGCTATGGTAGCCAGCGAAAAAGTGATATTGCAACCGCCGTTGCTTCTGTGAATATAAAAGATATTGTAAACAGTAGTTCTACGCAGACGTTGCAAGCACTACAAGGCAAAATCAGCGGAGTACAGATTATCCCCACAGACGGTTCATTGTCAAGCGGAATGACTTTCAGAATCAGAGGTGTCAACTCCGTCACAGGAGGAACCCAGCCTCTCTTCGTCATTGATGGTGTACCAATGCCTACTCAACAGATCACCAATGAAGATACCGAAACGGTAAACAATCCTCTGCTGGGACTGAATCCAAATGATATTGAATCCAATTTGAATTATTGGAATCCTCGTCCTATCAAAAAGGATAATCCATATTTGACCGTCCAAAGGAAGCTCTCTCCACAGACTGTGGAGGATTTCGCCAATAGACTGTTCATCTACCAGGTAGGAAAAAACAATCATATCGGCTTTCCATTCCGCAAACCCTCCCAGATGGAAATCCTTAACTTTGAAATGAGGAACTATTTTGCAGAGACCAATACCAATTATAAAGCCTTTGCCACGGGTGGTGACAAGGCACAAAGCTGTTGGATGGCCAATTTTGTTCCTTTTGACAAGGTTACAGACATATATCTCTTTGAATCCGCTATTGACGCAATGAGTTTCTACGAAATAAACCATTATACTAAAGAAACCACATGCGCATTCATAAGCACGGGGGGATATGTCACCAAATCCCAAATAGAGAATATAAGCCGTATATTCCCATCTGATAAGGTAAAGTGGAATTGTTGCTATGACAATGATGCCAGCGGTAATGGTTTTGACATCACCACAGCATATTATCTCAAAGGTGAGGAATGTAAAGCTTTTGCAAGGACCAACACTGGAGACACATATAAGACCATCTATTTAAGTTTCCCGGATGGAAACACACAGACCTTCAAAGAAGATGCATTTTCCTCCGGCGAGTATCTTAAACAACATGGTATAGACAATGTAAATATCATCAAACCTTCACGGTACAAAGATTGGAATGAGCTTCTTGTCTATTACAAAAGATTTGATTTGAACCTGGGTCCAGGAATGAAATTCATCCCGGCTATCGAAAAGACCATATCCCAACTGAATCTAAGAGGATATGAACAATTGGCCAATAGTATCAGTTCTTCCACAAAAGAACTGGTGGATTCTCTGCTTGAGCAAGCCAATTACTGCATTTCCGCACCTCTTGCCGAGAGCGGCGCTTATACTCTTATGGTAGACTGTAATATCTTCATGGGGCTGGACACGATGGTACCGGTACCAAGCAACTTATATGTTATAGAAAAGTGCACGCAAAAAAAGATATCGGCACATGCCATAAATGAATTTCTTAAAAAAGAATATATAAACATTTTTAGAGACATGAGTTCATCTGATTTCAAAAATTTTCTAGAGAAAGACATCCTAACTTATACAAAGGGTGCTGTAGAAAAGAATTTTGAGAAAGTGATATTGACTTTCGGATGGAGCCTTAAACCTTCAATTCTAAAAAAAAAGAGTTTTGACTTAGAACATGGTATATAGCATAACAATACAGCATGATACCATAATAGTAGCTGTTTCAAGCAGACATGTTGTCACAATTCCTGCCAGGTTTAATGGAATGATTCTCGGGCTTTGGAACTTGATACAGATTTTCGTTGCCTACTGTAATGAGAATCCGAATTGGGTGAGTAATGTCCGGTCACTGTGGGGTGACCGATTCAAATAGGGACAGGTATGGAACGGATGCCTATTCATGCCCCTATTATAGCTGACACATGGACTTTTATACATTCTTGCACTTTTTAAGTGGGTAAAAAAGTACTATTTGTATTTTATACAAAAAATTGTTTGCTTAATGAAATGGAACATACATTGCCAATGATATTTAATACCTATATATAGGTATTAGATGCGTTTTTATACCCAAAAAATGGTATTTTTATAATCTTTTGTAATATCTAATTTTGCGTCCTAAAATAGATCTTTTATCGAAGAGAGATACAGTTTCCTTATATTTGAACTGGGGCTTCTGTAAAGTGCGATAAATATGAGGCTGGAACGGAGCTATCAGAAGAATTTTGGAGAAAATCCGTTTTTTAACTTAGTTAGATCTATCAATGAAAATATAAGTATTTATCTGCGTTGTATTAAGATATAGCATATCAGAACTACAACCATCCCGTTTTTTATTTAGATTTGCAGTTTGCTTTTAATCACTCAAGATCCGTATTACTATGTATGGAACTTAAATAAAGTACTAATATATATTGGATTTTCCTAAATATAATGCAGTTGCTATATTGTTAGACAACAGACGGTTGAGGTCTGTGAGATTATGCAACGGCACCAACAAAAACAACATGTATTTTTAATAATTTTAGTTTTGTTACACACAATGGTTTGTTTTAATTTAAAATTTACATATAATTTTGCATTATTAATAAATATGATGTTACTTATGAAAAAAGGTATTTTGGGGTGTAATATTATATACTTGTTTATACTTATTTGCATAGGAATTGCCCTCCCTATCAAATCGCAAAACAATTACAAAGTAAAACTTACAGGCACTGTTTATGAGTACGACCACAACAACAAGCGTTTGCCTTTAGAATTTGCAGCTGTGTCTATTCCTGAAATTGCACTAGGGACAACCTCTGATGAAAATGGTAGATACATACTGGAAAACGTACCTACTGGTAAAATTCGTATGCAAATTCAATATTTGGGCAAAGTCTCCATTGACACCTTAATAAATGTAAATAAGGATTTGGTTCTTAATTTTACAATGAGGAATGAGGATTTTAAGTTGAAAGAAGTTACAGTAACTGCAACCAACAGCCGTTCAGGCAAATCCACATCTTCTCACATTTCCCGCTCTGCTATGGACCATATGCAAGCGACCAGTTTATATGATGTAATGTCATTGATGCCAGGTGGAATTTCACAGAATCAAGATATGAGTTCGGCACAACAGATTAACATCCGTCAAGTTTCCAGTTCCAGTGGTCCGGAAGCTCCGATGAATGCTATGGGCACCGCAATAATTCGTGATGGTGCCCCCATCTCAAATAATGCTAATCTATCTGCGATGAGCCCTACGGTATTAAGTGGTACGGAAACACCCGCTTCATTGGCCGGAGGTGCCTCGCCGGCTGGTGGAACCGATGTTCGTAGTATTTCTACTGAAAATATAGAGTCTATACAAATCGTTCGTGGTATCCCTTCTGTTGAATATGGTGATCTGACCTCAGGAGCAGTAATTATTAATACAAAAGCTGGTCGTGAGCCGCTACGTGTCAAAGCAAAAGCCAATCCCAATATCTATCAGGTGTCTATGGGAACCGGTTTTGAACTTGGAAAAAAGAAAGGCGCTTTAAATGTAAGTGCAGATTATGCTTATAATACGAATAATCCAATATCCAGTTACCAGCACTATCAGCGTGCCACAACAAAGTTGCTCTATTCAAATACTTTCTTTAATAATAAGTTACGTACCAATTCCAGCTTTGATTTTATTTATGGTAAGGATCAACGTGAACGTAATCCTGATGATGAACAAACTAAAACAGCTTCGGAAGGCCGCGATATAGGTTTTACTTTGAATACCAATGGTACATGGAATATAAATAAGGGCTGGTTAAAAACACTACGCTATGTATTGTCAGGTACGTATATGGATAAAGACAGTTATTATGAAACCGTATACAGTTCTGCTACATCTCCTTATTCCATGACCACTACAAACGGTGCGGTACTTAGTAACTTTGCAGGTCAGCATATCTATGATGCCAATGGTAATCAAATTACTAATTTTGGACCGGAAGACATAAATCATTATGCTGTTTATCTACCAAGCAGCTATTTGGGACACTATGAGATCGATAGTCGTGAAGTTAATTTGTTTGCTAAAGTGACGAGTTCTCTATTCAAGGCGAGCGGTCATGTAAACAACCGCATCTTGATTGGTGCGGATTTCCGGAGTGACGGTAACGTTGGTAAAGGAAAAACTTATGACCCAAGTACTCCTCCTTATCGTAGTCAATACGGTCATAATTCATCTTTCCGTCCACGTAACTATAAGGATATTCCTTTCATTAACCAATTTGGTGCATATGTGGAAGATAATTTCAAATGGTCCATAAGCGGTACGCATGATTTGAACATTCAGGCTGGTGTGCGTTATGATCATACCTCAGTAGTAGGAGGCATTTTCTCGCCACGTGTAAATGCATCCATTGATTTGATTCCGAATCTATTAAGTCTTCAGGGAGGTTACGGTATTGCTGCAAAGATGCCTTCTCTTCTCTATTTATATCCAGAAAATGCATATTTTGAATATATCAATATAAATGAGCTTACCAATGAAAATATTCCGGAAAGCCAGCGCTTGTTTATGACTACCACAGAAGTTCGGCAAGTAGATAACTCAGATTTGAAGATTGCCCAAAATCATAAAGCAGAAGTCGGTTTTAATTTACGAGTGGGTAAAACCAATCTGAATGTAATAGCTTATAAGGAGCGTCTGAAGGATGGTTATGTAATGAGCCAAACCTTCAACACCTTCAATACATTTATCTACAATGAATACCAGCGCACAGAAAACGGGATAGAGCTTAGTAGTAGCCTACCGGTATTGTCTACTTATGCAAAACCAACTAATAATTTAAATATAGAAACTAAAGGTTTAGAATTTGATTTGAATATCGGACGTATTGATGCTATCCGTACGGCCTTCCAAATAAATGGCTCATGGATGCGTACTAAGAGTTGGCGTCAGGGTTATAGCTTCTATGACAATAGCGAAGATGCTGCTTCAGCCCGTAAACCGGTGGCCATTTATTCTCAAGAAGGCAATGCAAGTTACAAACAACAATTTGTAACGACTTTACGTGCCACTCACAATATCCCGCGTATCGGTTTTGTTGTTACGATGACAGCACAAGCTATTTGGCAGCAGTCTAATTGGAATACATTTGGAAACGATTCTATACCTGTGGGCTATTTAGCATTGGAAGATGCGTCTGTAAATATGTTTCCCAAGGGGAAATATACCACTACCCAGCAAGTAAAGGATGCAGGATATGGATATATGTTGAATAATGTAAGTCATAATAATGCTATAAAAGAATCATACAGTCCTTATTTTTGTTTTAACTTGAATGTAACTAAAGAAATTAGCAATATGCTACGTGTTTCTTTCTTTGCCAACAATATGTTCAGAAGTTATCCGCGCAGAGAATCCAAACGTAATCCGGGTTCATATATTCAATTGAATAACCGATTTTTCTTTGGGCTGGAATTATCACTCACTTTATAATGTTTAGGAAGTTATGAAAAAATATTTAATATATTTGTTTACATTGGCAAGTACCCTTTTGATAGGATGCGATTCGTTCAGGGACATGTCTGGCACAGCAGAAGTGAATCCTATCACAGTGGATGTATATTTGGATATTACCGTTGAAAATATATCCACACTGAAAGATCTGACTGTAAAGTTCGACAATTACGATGAAGATTTACATTATGTAAAAGAAGTAACTGATAATAGTGTGAAAGTTGACGGAATTATCCCCGGAATTTATTCGGTAACAGTATCCGGTACAGCGATCGATACAGAAAACAATGAATACTACATCAATGGCAATTCTGTAAATGCGGCATTATTTAAGCATGGTAGCGCATTGAATATTGAAGTACAAGGGCTTAAAGTGAGCCCATTAATATTCAAGGAGATTTATTATTGCGGTAGCCGTCCGGAAAAAGGAGGAGTCTATTTCCGAGACCAGTTCTATGAGATATACAATAACTCTGCTGACATTTTGTATTTGGACGGTATTTATTTCGCAAATTTAACTCCGGGTACAGCTACCACTAAATTACCTATTTGGCCGGAAGCGGACGGTAATAATTATGCATATGGAGAACGTGTGTGGAAATTTCCAGGAAATGGAACCGAATATCCGTTAGCGCCAGGTGAATCTTGCATCATTTCTCAATTTGCCGCTAACCATCAGTTGGACATCTATAACCCTCAAAGTCCTATAGACGGCAGTAGTTCTGAGTTTGAGTTTAATATGAATAAGGTTCTTCGTCAAATTTGGTGGTACTTCTTCTATTGTGAATAAAGAATCTTGGCTCTCAGTAGTTTGCTTCCTGCCCTATTGTACATCTGCCTTTTTACCGCTTTAATTTTATTCACTGTCCCCTCCAGTAATCCGTTACTGAAGGGGATATCAATAGCTGCCTGTACTGCCTCCCAGTCTTTTTCAATACCATATGCAAAGTTCGTCAGTGCCATATTCCGTGTTGCCTTCGCTTTTTCAATCCACTTTCTAATATCCTTATCATAAGTGTTCCCATTAATCATATCTCTGAAATTCTGACACACGCTTAAGAGTTCTTTAATCTGTGGTGAGGACTTATATAGTTCCGCTAGTTTAGGATTATCCGATTCTCCCTTTAGAATGTATTTGCGTATCTGATTCTGTGAAACTCTCTGTGTTTTACTTCCGTTTTCAATGCTCTCATTATGCTCCTTGACTTCCTTCCTCTTTTGTTGATACATTTTTCGCAAGCTGGATGTTATCCTTCCAATAAGTGCGCCACTGATTTTACTCCCCATTTTTTGTGCCAATATTTTTCGGGTAATACAGCCCGCACTAATGATTGTAGCCAGTTCGGATACATATTTAAGAGCTGTCTTCTGTTGCTCATTCAAGTATGCCCCTATTCTCCTGTTGTGAATGAGCTTATAAATGTAGCGACTTTTCTTGCCCAAATGCGCGGCTGTCTGCTCAATGGTCATCCCCTGCATTTTTAAGTTCAGGCTTTCCCTGTATATCTTCAATTTTTCTCTGTGTCGGACATCTCCCATGTTAAATATGTCCTGAAGAATTAACGAAGAAGCCGTGTCTCTGTCAGGATATTCGTATTTGAGCTTTTGCTTGGTCTGACGAATCATTTTCTCTATTTCCGGTATCATCGTGTCCGTCATATTCTTGGTTAGATGGAACCGGTCGCAGATTTGTGTAACACCAGGGGTTATTCTGTTTATAGCCTCTGTGAAACATCTTCCACGGTCTCTCGTTATATATTGTATTTGAGGATTCCGGGTGAGCCAGTTATCAAGCGCTTCTCCGTTTCTATCCTCTAACAAAGCAATAGGCATGTGTGTCATCTGGTCTACGACCACACTCATATAATCCTTACCTTTTTTATAGGCAAAATCATCAATACCTACATAAATACTTTTATTATGCATAGGATTATGTTGCCCGCACTGTTGTAGGATGCGTAAGCAGGAAGAGCTACTGGCCGTTATATGGAACAGCTGCAAAAGAGAAGAGGCCTTTCGGGAAGTAAGTTCCAAGCTTATCGATCTGATGCGTTCCTCAACAAGATAGCTCCGTCTACCATACCGACGAGCCAGAAAAGACAACGGTTCGCAGAATATTTTTCGCGGACAAGAAACATTTTCGCAATAATATTTGCCAACCTTTATGACTAACTCCAAAGTATGACCGTAAACTTCAAGATCCTGAATATGACGGGAGTAATAACTGTGTAATCGGTGACTGAAATGTCCGCAATAAGGACAGGAAGCCCCCTTGCCAGCCGTATGTAAAAAGACCGTCAATGAACCAACAGCTTCAGAGATACCATCTTGTTGCAGATTATCGTAGCCAGGACTGAATCTGAAATCATGGAATAATCCCCTATTTGTAGGAGGATTTTCTTTTTTTGATGTATATTTGTACGTTGTAGATATGGCTTGTTGCATTGTAACTCTTAATGATGTGGTGTCTTTAAAGTTACTAAAAAGCAAACATATCTACAACTTTTTATAGGATTAAGAAAGAAGAAGAGGAAAACCATCGAAATAAAAAAGAGATTACCACCAAATTTGACGAAGAACCATGAATAATCCAAACTTCCCTGACCAGGCAGCTTATGATATGCAACATGTTTTCTACCAAGGAAAAGCAGAGATGGGAAGTATACCACAATATTTGACATCCGTATTCGGAGGTGCTTATGTGATTTTTCGTGTTCCTGAAGGAGAAGCTTGGGATCCGGTCAACGATGAAAATATGAAGACAACAGATCTTAGCAAACCGAACAGCAATGTTTATTATGCAAAAATACCTATTAAATATGTATTGGATGCTGTTGAAGCAGTAAACAATGAGTCAAAGATGAATGCAAAACGTGTCCCCGGTGTACTTGATGCAGGTATTACTTGGGTAGGAGCTACTTATTGCGGTTTAGGTATTGCTCGCAAATTGTCCACAGACGAAGAAGGTAATCCTATTATTCGCGAAGAAACAGGTACATATATATATCAGGATACAAACAACAGTACGGATGACTTTGAACGTGGCGTTGTTCCTGTAATGCGTCGTAATGGAGCAAAAATGCCTTCATGGAATCACACATTGTAATAATTAACTAAAAAGACAGAACAATGAAAAAACAATATATGAACTATATGAAAAGCTGCCTGCTGGTAATGATAGCCTGCCTTGTAAGTATGGTGGGAGCGGCACAGGGCTTCTCTCCCGCCGCTATGGAACAATTGAAAACAAGACGACTATGGTCTCATTCACAGAATGCTGCCGGTATGCCATTCGATGATATTCAGAATTATTCGAATGTTATATTGGGATATGACTTACAGGACGGAAACTATTGCCGTCCGCAAGAGGGGCAGAAAGAGGCTATCGTAGGTGTATCCAGTGAAGGCTTTATCAATCTGAAAAATGCATATGTGTGGGGAGCATTTAATTTTGCACAAAAAAATCTGACAGATGCCGGATATAACGCCTCCATTGCCGATCCATTCAGGGGAATGCCTTACTATGTCGCAGACCAGCACTTAAGCAAATGGAGAAATCAATATTACGATCTGAAGTTTCGTGCAGCTACTCCTTTACTTGGTAATCATTGGGCATTGGGGTTGGAAGGTAATTATGTAGCTACATTAGCTGCCAAACAGCGCGACCCGCGTGTGGATACCCGTTTTTATACGCTGGGACTGACGCCGGGGATTACTTACAAGTTGAATAATTCACACAAGTTTGGTGCAAGTTTCAAGTATAGTTCTATCAAGGAAGACTCAAGAATGAGTAATGTCAACTCTTATGTGGATCAGGACTATTATATATTATACGGTTTGGGAACAGCCATAAAAGGAATAGGCAGCGGTGTAACCAGCAATTATATTGGAGACCGTTTCGGTGGAGCTCTCCAGTACAACTTCAGTATGCCCTCTTTCAATTTACTGCTTGAGGGCAGTTACGATGTAAAAGCGGAAACTGTTCAGCAGAGCTATACGACTCCTAAAAAAATAGCCGGTGTAAAAGATAAAACTGCTCATGTTTCTTTAACGATGATTCAGGAAGGAAAGGACTATACCAATTATATGAGAACCACATATACAAATCGTAACATCGATGGTATTCAGTATATTTCTCAACGCGATAACTCTGAATCACAAAGTGGCTGGGTGGAATTATATAATAACATCCGTTCTACGTACAAGGCACAAACCGCTTCTCTTAATTATGCATTAAGCAGAAACCGCGGGAATGAATATAGTTGGAAAGCAGAATTAAATGTGAATTATACCAAGCAAGACGATGAATATTTAATGCCTAATTCTGTACAGAATGCAGAAAATTTATCTTTAGGCTTAGGTGGCAAAAAAAATTTTGTTTTAGGCAATAGTTTGAATCGCAGGCTTTTAATAGATGTTCATGTTGCGTATAACAATAATCTGGGAGGTGAATATGTATATGGTGGCAGCCATGCAGACTATCCAACTGTAACCGAATTACAACAAGGGCTGACTAATTATTATACCTGTGATTACTATCGTATTGGCGGGTCGATAACGTATTCGCAACAAGTCAGAGAAAACAGACGTATGAACTTATTTGCAAAAGTTGTATTCGATCGTGTAAATACCTCTGACTATGATTATGATGGGCGTACTCATTTATCGATAAGTTTAGGATGTAATTTTTAATGCTACATAACGAAATCTATATTACAAAACATGCGTAAATTAATAACTGGAAGTTTGATGCTCTGCAGCATATTATCTCTGCGGGCACAGACATTTGTTAAACCGGCTGTGAAAGTAAAGGACACCTCTTTTGCTGTAATTACAGATAAAGGGACATTTCAGGCTTGTGAAGCCGAGCTTAAAGCCTATCAGGAGATTCTAGGAATGGAAGGGTTGCCTACGTTCATCGTATACAATGAATGGAATAAACCGGAAGATGTAAAGAAAGTTATTGTTAAGCTCTACAAAAAGGATAAATTGGAAGGAGTGGTATTTGTCGGTGATATCCCTATTCCAATGCTCCGCAAAGCCCAGCATATGACTTCCGCTTTTAAAATGGATGAGAAAAACAATGACTGGAGAGATTCTTCAGTGCCCAGCGACCGTTTCTACGATGATTTCGACCTACAATTCGATTTTTTGAAACAGGACAGTGTCGAAAATAATTTCTTCTATTATAATTTGGCTATAAAATCTCCACAGCAAATTCGGTGTGACATATATTCTGCACGTGTCAAAGCTGTTGATAACGGCGAAGAACCGCATGCGCAAATCAGCCGCTATTTTAAAAAAGTGGTGGCTGAGCACCAGATAAACAATAAATTAGACCAATTCTTCTCCTATACAGGTGATGGCTCTTACTCTAACTCATTGACTGCATGGACACCGGAAACCTTTACTATTCGCGAACAAATGCCGGGCGTATTCGATAAAGAGGGACGGGCCCGTTTCATCCGTTATAATTTCAGCGATTATCCCAAGGACGATGTCATTAATATGCTGAAACGCACAGATCTGGACTTGTCTATTTTTCATGAGCATGGTATGCCCGAACGTCAATATCTTTCCGGTAGTCCCGCTACTAATAGGTGGAATGCTCATGTAGATGCAATGAAGTACTATTATCGTGGTTTAGCGCGTAGAAAGCAAAACAACAAAAAGTCTTTCGACGAAATGCTGGATATGATGAAAAACACATACGGTTTGGACACTACTTGGATTGCAGGCTATGATGATCCCAAAGTAATTGCAGAAGATTCTTTACTAGACCTGCGCACCGGTATTATCCTGTCGGAAGTTACAGAGTTTAAGCCTAATAGCCGTATGGTAATTTTCGATGCATGCTATAATGGTGATTTCCGGGAAAAAGATTACATTGCCGGACGTTATATCATGTCGGAAGGAAAATGCGTAACTACTTTTGCCAATTCAGTCAATGTACTGCAAGATAAAATGGCAAACGAGATGCTCGGCCTGTTAGGTATGGGAGCACGAGTGGGGCAATGGGCTAAATTGACGAATATTCTCGAATCGCACATTACCGGTGACCCTACTCTACGTTTTCAATCTATCAATGAGGTAGATGCCAATGCTTTGTTCAAAGAACCATATAGCGAGTCCCGCATGTTGGAGTTATTACAGTCGCCCTATGCCGACATACAGAATTTTGCTTTGCACAACCTTTATCGCAATGACTATCCGGGTATTTCTGATTTATTAAGAAAAACTTTTGAAACTTCCTCGTTCATGATGGTACGTTTCACCTGCTTGGCATTGCTTGAGAAGATTAGTGACAAAAACTTCCGGGAAGTCTTACACTTGGCCATTACGGATTCCTATGAATTTATTCGTCGCACCTCTGTTCGTATGATGCAACATGTGGGACTGAACGAGTATGTTTATCCGCAAATCAAAGCCTATGTAGAAGACAACCTATCCGAGCGTGTGGCATTTAATGTGAGTTTGGGGCTTCAAGTCTTTGATCAGGCAGCCGTACAGGCGGCAATTGATAAAGTAATGGCTGAGACCTATGTGTTGCAAGACAAGGAGGAGATGCGTAAGGTTTTGGAGAATGCCAATAATAGTCGTAGCATGCAAAAAGAGTTATTAAGCAAAGAAACTTCCGAACGTTGGCGCATCCTTTATTGCAATTCTCTGAAAAATCATATGGCACATGCCTGTGTAGACGGCCTCTTGGCTTTACTTACCGACTCCAGTGAAAGTGAAAAGCTAAAAACCTGTTTATTGGAGGCTTTTGCTTGGTTCACTCATTCTTATCGGAAGCCTGACATCCTTCGGGTATGCGATCAACTGAGAAAAGATAAGAGCTTATCCGAGAACCTTCGTGAAGAAGCCGACCGTACATATTACAGACTTAAAAATTAATTGGCCATGATTAAAAAAATAATATATCTGGCATTTCTTTTGCCATTGGCAGGAAATGCACAAACAACAGTCATAAAGCCATTGGTCAAACAACCTACCGCTTTTGCTATCATAACAGATAACCAAACTTATGCAAATACCAAAGATGCCATGCATCAGTACAAAACTGCGGTTGAAGATGATGGTTTGGCAACTTATCTGATCAGCGGTGACTGGCAAAATCCAGATCAAGTCAAACAGATAATCATCAAAACATATCAAGAATGCCCTTCATTGGAAGGTCTGGTTTTAATCGGCGATGTGCCTGTCGCATTGGTACGTAATGCGCAACACATGACTACTGCATTCAAAATGAATGAGAAAGCCTTTCCTTGGGATCAGTCTTCCGTACCTACCGACCGCTTTTATGATGATCTGAACTTAAAGTTTGAGTTCATCAGGCAAGACTCAGTAAATCATCAGCATTTCTACTACAAATTGACAGAAGACAGTCCCCAGCGGCTAAATCCTACTTTCTATTCAGCTCGTATCAAGTATCCGGAAAAAAAGGAAGGGGATAAATATGCGGCCATTGCCTCATATCTGAAGAAAGCTGCTGCTGCCAAGGCAGATAAGCATAATCAATTAGATCGGGTATTCTCATTCAATGGTGCTTCTTACAATTCCGATTGCCTGATTGTATGGATGGATGACGAAAAAGCTTATATGGAGAACTTTCCATTAGCTTTTGGTCGTCAAATGGGATTCAAACATTGGAACTTCCGAATGAAACACCCTATGAAATATAAGTTATTCAGCGAATTGCAACGAAAGGACCTTGACTTATTTATGTTTCATGAACATGGAATGCCAACAGGGCAGCTTATTAATGATGAATTGGCATGCACTGATTTCAATAATCGTTATAAAATGTTGAAGAGTACACTTTATAATGCAGTCATGTCCCATGTTGGAAAACGTGACAAAGACACCTTACGTATTCAGATGCAGGAAAAACGACAAGTGAATGAGGTGTTTTTTAAAGACCTGGACAATCCTAAGTTCTGGGAAGCAGACTCTCTTCACTACGCTGATGAACGTATCGTAACGGAAGATTTAATGAAGAGAAATCTTTCCACTAATCCGAAGATGATAATGTTTGATGCGTGCTACAACGGTTCTTTTCACGAAAACGACTATATAGCAGGACAATATATCTTTAATGACGGTCAGACATTAGTAGCACAAGGAAATACCCGTAACGTATTGCAAGACCGCTGGACTATTGAAATGATTGGTTTGTTGTCCCATGGTGTACGAGCCGGGCAATACAATAAGCTAATCGTATCACTTGAAGGTCATTTGTTTGGTGATCCCACTTTCCGTTTTGCTCCTATCGAAGCCAATACTTTAAGTACCGATATAACAATACACAAAGATGACAAAGCCTATTGGAAGAATTTGTTAAACAGCCCATACGCTGATGTACAAAGTTTGGCCATGCGTATGCTGGCTGACGCCGATACCCAAAAGGAATTATCTCCGTTGCTCCTGAAGAAGTACCGGGAAAGTGGCTTCAATACGGTTCGTATGGAAGCTATCAAGTTGTTGAGCCGTTATCAGGACGACAACTTCATCGAAGCATTACGCGAAGGTTTGAACGATACTTATGAAATGGTAGCTCGCCAAAGTGCCATTTATGCTGGATTTGTAGGTGACGATTCCTTATTGCCCGCTATTGTGGAAGCATTGGTCGAACATAATGAACGCTTACGCGTACAAATGAGTGCCAACAAGGCTTTAAGCCTTTATCCGAAAGAGAAAGTAGAAAAGACAATAGAAGACTTTTATGCAAAAGTTGACCGTTTGAATGAAAACGAAGAGAAAAAACGATTACTAAGAAGCCTGGAAAGAATGTTTGTACAAGAGGCAAAAGTCCATCAGACCTTGATGGATGTAGCTGCACCGGAAGCAAAACGTATCAGTGCAATCCGCAATGTGCGTAACTATACATTCCATTTCCACGTGGATGATTATTTGAATGTAATTCGTGATGCCGGTAATCCACAGGAAGTACGTGTAGTAATGGCCGAAGCATTAGGTTGGTTTACTAATTCTGTACAACGGCCACACATTCTTGAAGAAATAAAGAAGATGCAACAAACAGCCAATCTTCCGGAAGATTTAAAAGCAGAGCTTGAACAGACAATCAAAAGATTAAGTTTATAAATATGAATAAATACATCCTTTTGGCAATTACCGCTTTGTGCTTACAGGATATGCAGGCGCAAACAGTTGTACATCCTAGTATAAAAACAAAGACTACTTTTGCAATTGTAGTCGATCAGAAAAGTTATGATGAAGCGAAAAGTGAAATTGATGCTTATCGTACCAGTATAGAAAAAGAAGGTTTAGGTACTTACTTGCTAATTGATGATTGGAAAAGGCCCGAACCTATTCGTGAGCAACTTGTCAAATTGCATGAGAATGAGAAAACGCCTTTGGAGGGTTGCGTATTTATAGGTGACATCCCTATTCCAATGATTCGTGATGCACATCATCTATCTTCGGCTTTCAAAAGGTCTCCCAAAGCCAATTGGCAGAAATCAAGCGTTCCTTCCGACCGTTATTATGATGACTTCGGATTAAAATTTGATTATATTAAACAAGACAGTTTGATACCTGACTATCATTATATGACATTGCGTGCTGATTCTAAACAGTATATTTCACCGGATATTTATTCGGCCCGTATCCGTCCATTACATTTAGAAGGTGAGAACCGTTATCAGATGCTACGCGATTACTTAAAAAAGGCAGTTGCCGAAAAAGCAAAGCAAAATGCATTTGACCAACTGACTATGGCCCGTGGCCATGGTTACAATTCTGAAGATCCTTTGGCATGGAGCGGTGAGCAAATAGCCTTACGTGAGCAATTGCCGCAAATATTCAAATCGGGTAATACAGTGAAGTTCTATGATTTTAACATGCGCTATCCGATGAAACCATTATACTTGAACGAGATTCAGCGCGAAGGATTAGATGTCATGCTATTCCATCACCACGGTGGCCCCACCATGCAGTATATCAATGGCTATGAAAATGGTTCCGGTATTAATTTGAGTATTGAGAATGCCAAAATATTCTTGCGAAGCAAAGTGCCTTCATACGCCAAGAAACATGGGCGTGAAGCTGCTATCAAAGAATATGCCAAGCAGTATGGGGTGCCTGAAAGTTGGTGTGCGGAAGCTTTCGATGAGGAGAAAATAAAATCGGATTCCATTGTAAACCGTAATATGGATATCTATACTGAAGATATTCGTCTTTTGACTCCTAATGCGCGTTTTATATTGTTCGATGCTTGTTTCAACGGTTCTTTCCATTTGGATGACAACATTGTAGGCTCTTATATATTCAATAAGGGTAAGACCATTGCTACTATGGGATGTACGGTTAACACCATTCAAGATAAATGGCCGGATGAATTTCTCGGCTTGTTAGCTGCCGGTATGCGCATCGGGCAGTTCACTCGTTTTACCTGCTTCTTGGAAAATCATCTGATCGGTGACCCGACTTTTCACTTCACCAATAATGCCGGGCTGGATATGGACATCAACCAAGCTTTAGTTGCGCAGGAAGGAAATGTTACATTCTGGAAAAAACAGCTGAATTCCCCTATGGCTGACATGCAGGCAATGGCGCTCCGTCAATTGTCAATGGCAAATTATAGTGGTCTCGTTGAGTTGCTGAAGAAAAGTTACCACGAATCGAACTATTTCGTTGTGCGGTTGGAAGCATTACGCCTATTAGCTTTGAACTATCCGACAGAGGTTGCCGATGTATTGCAGACAGCCATGAACGACAGTTATGAACTGATCCGTCGTTATGCGGTGGAATACGTTGAAAAGAATTGCAATCCGGAATTGTTGCCGGCATGGATAGAAAGCTATTTATTACGCGGACATGAAAACCGCCATCGTTTCAGAATTTTTAGTGCTATCAACACGTTCGACCATGATATGGCTTTGAATGAATTGAAGAAACAGGCTGCCGATTGGTCTTTCTACGATTCTTCCTATGTGAATGAATTGTTAGAATACCTTCCTCGCCAAAAGAAAGGACTTGAAAGAGATTTTGCACTTATTGACAGTCCGGAAAGTACTACCAAACAGATACAAAGCGAAATAAGTAGGTTCCGAAATAAACCTATTGCTAAAGCTATTGAGCCATTACTGAACATTATAAAAAATGAAAGCCAAGAAGAAGAACTTCGCATATTGGCTGCTGAAACATTAGGCTGGTATAATTTATACTATAATAAAGCAGATATAATCAAAGAACTTAACACATTTAGAACTTCCAATCAAAAGCTAATGAACGAAGTTACCAAAACAATTAATAGGCTGAAAAGTCAAAATAGGTAGAATCATCCAAACGATGAGATAGACCGGATCCAAAGGGCGGTTCTGCCATTCCTGAGCAGCCTGGTTGACTTTGTTCGTGATGATGGAAATAGCTGATGTGGACAGTTCTATCTCATAGATTTCACGCATCTCCTCTTCTATGTCTGACACGCTCATTCCTTTGGCATATAGGGAGATAACAAGTTTTTCTTTAATATTATCGACACTATACAGGGACATTCAGTAAATGTCTATAGTATAACTCCTCAACCAGTTCCAGACACCAATCATTAAAACAGGGATATTCCTAAAATAATAAAATTTAAGGCAACTAATTCATTGCGAGTTAGTTGCCTTTTTTGTATCTTTAAGCATTCCCCCCAAAAAACGGTTTGACGGCCAAAACGGGGGTAATCTAAAATAAAAACACATGGTAAAGATACAAAAAATCTCAGAAATCGAACCTCGTTTAGGTTTTACCGAGTTCGATATGCTAAAAAAATATCGTCAAAGTTTTGCAACGAGTGAATTAGGTCGCCTCCATGCTCTGTTTCCTTTCTCGGAACTGGCCCGACAAATGCATTTGAAGTCCTCTGCTTTGGGTCGTAAAAGTTATTTTTCTCCCGAAGGTAAAATAGCCTTGATGGTCTTGAAGTCCTATACCAACTTTTCCGATGCACAACTGATTGAGCATTTAAACGGTAATATTCATTACCAGTTGTTTTGTGGTGTTCAGATTGATCCGCTTCATCCACTAACCAATCCTAAAATCGTTAGTGCAATTCGTCAGGAACTAGCGCATCGCCTTGACGTTGAGCCCCTCCAGCTCATTCTTGCCGAGCATTGGAAACCTTATCTTGAGAACCTTCATGTCTGTATGACCGATGCCACCTGTTATGAAAGTCATCTGCGTTTTCCTACTGATACCAAACTCTTATGGGAAGGTATTGTATGGCTTCATCGTCATCTGTGCAAACATTGCCAGACCTTGCACATACAACGTCCCCGTAACAAGTATCTTGATGTACGCCGTGCCTATCTTGCTTATAGCAAACTGCGTAAACGCAGGAAATCACAGACTCGTATGATTACACGAAGGTTACTTCAGTTATTGGAAAATTCAATACTGCCAACAGATAATCCAAATGATCGCCTGTCATAATATAACAGGCATTGTTCATTACATAATTGTTGGCATCATATGCAAAAGCCATTTGGTTTCCGATTATTTTCCATACAATTTTTGGCTTAGAAAAATCCTCCCAATAACTGATGCTATCTTGTGTTTCAAACCACTCGTTACTAGTTTTCTTTCGGGCTTTTATTTTTTTGCCATTAACAATATGAGTTTCTCCTGTTTGTTCTAAACGCTCTATGCCAATTGACAGAAGATAATTTTTCACCGCAGGATAACTTTCTATATCATAATGCCGCGAAGGAAATGTGGCTATAATCCACAAGTCCGCCCATTCATATTCATATCTCTTGATATCCCTGCCACGAAGAATCGGTCGTATAAGTTCAGCCGTCCGAACACGTTCATCTTCTGTTTGACAATTCGCTAGTATCTCATCACGCTTTTCGGTAGAAATGATAAAAGCATCATTGAAACCAGTTTTTATCCCATAGTTGATTTGGATGTTCCAATCCTTCAAGGGTATTCCCACAGACTCAATCTTCTGCTTGATGCTCTGTTCAATGGGAGACAATATCACCCATGGGATAGAATCTGCAAAGTTACACTTCACGCCTTGTTGCTGCACGAAATCGCTCAAATTATTCAAGCCATTCGAATCTTGTACCAAACAAGCTTGTGTGTTAAAAATATTTGCTGCTTTTTGAGATAAAAGAATATTTGCTTCTACCGTTATTGCATCGAATATTTTTATACCTGCAAAATCTACCAACATAATAGGATTGGTCTTGCTTGCGAAATAACCTCGCAAGGCTTCACCATACCCTGCACGCATCCATTTATTAGACGTGATATAGCAAAGAAAACCATTGGGAGTAAGCAGGTTCATACCCAACTCATAGAAGAGGCAGTAAATATCACCAGTGCGTGCATAAGTTATGTAACCCATGCATTCTAATACATCGGCACTCTTACCCATAGATTGTAACTGAATGTAAGGTGGATTGCCAATGATACAGTCAAATCCCAAGAAGTTGCCTTCGGCATCGAGTACTTCTGGAAACTCTATACGCCATTCGAATGCACCAAGATAAATTTTGTTGGAGCGTATTTCCTCAAATATATTTTCTAAAGTCGCAATTTCTTTCTTTAAATCGGCAATGCGCTTGTCCGACGCTTTCTTTTCCTTTTTTGTCGGTTCAAACAGTTGAGGCGCTTGTAAGTTTGCCAACTCAGAGCGGCGTTTGTTCAATCTAACCAATCGTGCATCCCGGCGGTTGATCTCTGTTTTCAGTTTCGACTTGATTTCTGTTATAAACGTTTCCAAATCCTGCTTTTCGCTTTTACTTTGGGCATTTTTATATTTAGCTACAGCCTCCTTATATTGGCTGATGCTGATACTAGACTCTCGCAGTACGGTCTGAATACTGTCTGTCAAAGCGAATCGGTGAAGCAAAGAATTTCCACATTTGATGTTAATGTCGATATTTGGTAAGGTTTCTAAATAAGTGTAATTACTTTCAGCCGTATAGTAAGCATTCTTCAACAATTCAATCCACAGTCGTAGGCGGCAAATCTTCACAGAGTTGGGGTTAATATCAACGCCAAATAAACAGTTCTCAATGATTTGACGCTTCTCCTTGAAAAGAGTTTCCTGCATGCGGCGACTTTCCGCATTGAGTGGGTTGTAAGCAAATAAATTACCTTCGGTATCGGTAACAATCAGCTCGTCATTTTCAATGGCAAGTTGATAGTCCGCTTTGCGGATACGCTTACCGGTAGCATCTACCAAAATACCTAATTCGTATTTCAAGAGTATCAGTTCATTGAGAGCAGACACAAGAAAGTGACCCGAACCAACAGCTGGATCACACAGTCGCAAACTGTTAATTAGTTCATTAGCTTCGACTATATTGTCAATATGGTTGTATAGTTCTATACGGGTGGTACAATTCCAGCCATAATAACCATTAAACTTTTGCAACACGGTCTTGGTGATTGCTTCACGGCACATGAACATAGTGATAAAGCCTGGAGTGAATACTGAACCATCCTTGTGACCATTTATTTTCTCGAATATAAGCCCTAAAACAGAAGCATTGATGAGTGTTTTAGCCTCTTCTTGCACTTCTTCACTGCCTTCGCTCGCAAAGTTATAAGCGTCGAGAAAAGCAAACAAATATTGCAGGGTGGGTAATGCGTTGACTTGTAGATTGCGTTTTTTATTTCGTAATACGCTACTCGCCAAGACAGGAAGTACCGTACGTTGTGAAAGGCTGTTTATCTTAATTGTTTTACTTTCCAAATCTGTCACCTCGAAAAGAGAACTGTTAAGATAGGGAACGTAAGCAAAATCACGCATAATGGAGTGTGTGCGGCTGCCCATGTCACGTGCAAGCACTTGGAAAAAGAGTGTGTTGAGATCATCATAGTCATGAATCTTAGTTATTGAAAGAAATTTATAGATTGCATCTCCATTGTGGTATTTCAACATCTGAGCCTCCAACAGTTTCAAGAAAAGGATACGATTCATCCAAGTAATACACAATTCCATTGCAACATTGAATAACCGTTCCTCATAATCATTCCCATACAAACGACCATTTATGTGACGCAAACAATCTTCTGCATCCAGTTGGTTAATAGTATTCTCTAGTAATGAAGCCTCGTCACGCCGTTCCACAGCTTTGCGTACAATCACGGTTTTATTATTCTCTTTGCGTTCCTCAATACCAATAATGTGTAGCAGCTCAGTGTAGAATCCACGGTTGAGCGAATTGCTGTCATTTTGGAACGATAGCTTCAAAAGATGTGTATCGCTGAATATCTTATAAAGTTCGATAAGTTTGCGTGAAGCGCTACTGTCTGTTCTATCAAGCAGGTGTTGATAGTCTTGTAAGTTGAAGTAAGTGTATTCAAGGCTATCTTTCACCTCCTCAATATAGGTTGTTGCAATTTCAGTATAGAAGAAATCGGTTTTGTTACTGGTTTTGCGTCCATCCACAAAGTCTTGAAACTCACGACGTAATTGTTTGTTCTGATAGAATTTGCGTTCAAACTCATGGGCATCAAAAATAAAGAATTCATGAATATTAGTAGCGATGAGATATTTAATATCATTGTTCTTCTTATTGACACGTTCTTTAAGATAGTATAGCAATAATTCCTGCAAAGCCTTACGATTAAGATTGTCATTAGAAATCATCTCACCTTTGTTGGTGGTACTCTTTACTTCAATCAATAACCCTATATTGGACTTGATAGTTTTATCCAATCGGATAGCCAAATCAATATCTTCTTCGGGAGCCATGTAGTATGGCTTGTAGAACGTTTCACTCAGAAAATTACGTAAATGTTCTTTTTGCGTGTGTTCTCTTTGCCCATCCACAATATTGTCTCTCAATGTGCGAAGGGCATTTTTGAATAAGTCAAAATCTGTTGTTTCAATCGCAACCTGTCTATATGCTTTGTTCAAAACTTGATTCGGTTTGAGTAGTCCCATAATGTTTGGTAAATGAGTTAATAAAATACAAAGGTAGTCTAAAAACTTGATAATAAAGAATGAACGTATTGGTTTAACGAAAGTTTGTTCTACTGCCAGCCATTATCAACAAACAATAGCAGCAGTAGATTTGACATGATTCTACTTATTATATTGTAATAGCCAGCCAAAGTAATCTTTTCACATCCGGATCTATCACAGGTTGGATAAGTTGTTAACCTGAAGGTAACCGACCTGATGGTATAGGAACAGGAAGAAGTCTGTAATCATGGCATTTACCCGGATAGAGAAGCCACATTTTTTATTGCCGGACTTCCGGCATTGCCTCATCCATGTGTGAAAAGGAGTTTTTTCTTTCACCACAACGTTCCTTTCACATACCCAAAGGGGGTAGTGGATCCAGACCTGCTTCGGCTTTCTTTTTCCTTCCCATATGACAAAAACCGACTATCCATGACTATTCCTGCCAGTGTGCCGGTCGTGCTTGCCTCTCATGGTTTCTTCCCTTATATTCGCACTGATATTTAAACGAGTTGAAAATATGGAAATATGCTACATCGAGGCCGGTGTCCTTGAGAGGATGCTGGCGCGCGCCGAGAACCTGTCCGCACGTGTGGACAGATTGTATGAGAGAAACCGCTGTAAGGAACCCGGAGAGTGACTGGACGGCCAGGATGTCTGCCTGCGCCTTGACATCTCGCCGCGTACCCTGCAGACTCTCCGCGATACCGGACGGCTGGCGTTCACCCGCCTCCAGCGCAAGTTCTATTACAAGCCCGGGGATGTGGAGAAGTTGATGGTCTACGTCGGCATCAGACGCAAGGAGAAGGAGGTGAGAGAAAGAAGGAAGAACGGAAACCTTTAAAGAGCGGAAGAGATGGAAGGCATTATCGACAAGGAGAACGAACGTGTCCGCAGGTTCTTTGCCCTGCTGGACGACATGGAGAAAAAAGTGGAACGTCTTGCCCGTGACAACCGTCCTCCCTTCAACGGGGAACGGTTCCTGACCGACAGGGAGCTTTCCGGGATGTTGAAGATCAGCCGCAGGTGCCTGCAGGATTACAGGGACCAAGGACGGATTCCCTATATCCAGCTTGGCGGGAAGATCCTGTACAGGCAGTCGGACATCGAGAGGCTGCTGGAGGAGAACTATCACCCTGCATTGGTATAATATCGTATTTAAGTTTAAGGATTGTCGCCGGAATTGCATTTACGATTCCGGCGGCAGTTTTTATTTAGCCTGCGGCTTCCTTGCCGGCCGCGGGCTTTCTTCTTTCCATCAGCCGGTTCATGTCCGAGGATATCTTCCGGTCGGTGACCTGGGCGTAGACCTGCGTGCTGTCGATGTTCGTGTGGCCCATCATCCTGGCGATGCTCTCTATCGGAATACCTGCGGTCAGTGTCAGGGTCCCGAACGAATGCCGGGCCATGTGGTAGGACAGGTTCTCTTTCATGCCTAATGCCACGCCCATTCCATGTACCTCATACCAGAGGACGTCGCGGACCGGCAGCGGGAATACCGGCCTGTCGTCATCCGTGGTGTTGTAAAGCTCCAGTATCTGTCCGGCTATGGGATGCAGCGGGATGAACGCCTCCACATCCGTTTTGGCGCGGCGGATGCGGATATACCTTCTTCCTTCCGAAGTCGTTCCGATGTGACGGGGATGGAGAGCCCTCGTATCCGCGTAGGCCAGACCGGTCAGCGAGGAGAAGATGAACGTCCTGCGTGCCAGCTCCATCATCGGGTCGGGCAGCGGGGTTTCCATCATCCGCTTCAGTTCACTGCGGCTGATATGCCTTAGTTTAGGTGTTTCTTTCCTCTCGTATGCCACGTCCTCTATCGGATTGGCTCTTAGTATTTCCCGGTCCACGGCGATGTAGATGAGCCGGTTGAGCCAGCACAGGCAGTGGTTCACGTGTCCGTTCCTGTGTCCCAGCTCCTTCTTGAGAAAGACCTTGAACGATTCGGCGAACTCCTCGGTGATGTCCGAAAAGGCGATGTCCTTCATCCCGCGGGATTCGATGAACTGCCTGAGGTTGAGCTGGGTGGTCTTCGACTGGCGGTAGGTGGAAGTGGAGTTGATCTCCTTGGAGCGGACCCTGAGCCGTTCGCGTTCCACCTCTCCGGCCTGCAGGAGGTATTCCGGTACGGAATTGGCGCCTGACACGGTGGTCTTGAGCAGTTCGGCCGTGACCACTCCCTGGTTCCTCAGCAGGTTCCCGTACGCCTCTTCCAACCGGCTGCGGAGGGCGGCAAGGCGGTTGTTCTCCCTGGCTGTTTTGATTTCACACTTCTTGCTGTCCCAGTCCCCGGGTTTGCAATAGACGCCTGTCGTGACTGCCGATTTCTTTCCGTCGATGCTGATCCGGCAGAGGACGGCGGTCGTGCCGTCCGATTTCACCTTGTTACGGTTGATGTAGAATAAGAGCTTGAATGTACTGCGCATGATAATGATTGTTTAGGGATTAAAGGATAAGTTTCAAATCGCGGGTTGCCTCGACGAACCTGTCCATGTCCTCGAACAGCTTCTTCGGGGTTACGCGCGCGTATATCTGGGTGGTCTTTATGTTGGAGTGTCCCAGCATTTTGCAGATGGTCTCTATCGGCACTCCCTCCTCGAGCGTGACCAGCGAGGCGAAAGAATGCCGTCCCATGTGGTAGACAAGGTCCTGGCTCAGCCCTGCCATCAGGCGCAGGGATTTCATATTGGCCCTGAGCGTGTGGTAGTCCTGCGGCGGGAAAAGAGTCTCGCGGGTATCGTCCCGGTATTTCTCAATCAACGCGACGGCTTCCGGAAGCAGCTTGACACGTCCGAGGTAGTCGGTTTTCTTTCGCTGGTATTTCAGCCAGAGGCTGCCCTCGTCATCCCGGAAGAGGTTCTTCCGGGTGATGCTTACCGCATCGGCATAGGCGGTGCCGGTGTAACAGGCGAAGAGGAAGAGGTCCCGGGTGATGACATGTGACCTGCGTTTTTCCGGTATCTCCAGATCACGCAGCTTCTCGAAATTCTCACGGCTGAGTGCTTTCGGTGTTGTCTCCTTCTGCTTGGGCAGCTTGAAGTGGCAGAAATGGTATTTCTCCGAGTGGCCCTCCTTGTAGGCGATGCGGCAGATCTTTTTCAAGATGGCCAGGTAGCCGCGAAGCGTGTCCACGGCATATCCCTTTTTCCAGAAGGATGAAATCCTGATAGTCGCGGATGAACTGCTCGTTGAGCTGCCCGAAGACAAGGTCCGGAACCTTGAATTTCGCCTTGATGAATTCGGAAAGCGTGCGGTAGGTGAAGAGGTAGGTCGAGAGTGTGGTGGGCGCACGGTCCACACCGACACGGGCCTTCATTTCCCCGTTATGCCGGTCGAGAAGTTTGAGCAGGGTCATCTGCATGCCCGCATTGCCCTGGAACATGTCCCTGACCGCGGCGGCATCGAAATCCCTTTTTCTTTCCATGAGGGAATTGAAGGCCGAGTGTACGGCAAGCAGCAGTCTTTCTATTTTTTCATTGGTCTCCACCGCTTCCCGGCTCTTGCCGTTCAGCCGGCTCTCACGCGCGTTCCACAGCCCGGGGGTGCAGGAGAGCTTGCAGCTGAACTGCGCCATCGTGCGGTTGAGGGTGATCCGTCCCATGATCGGGGCTTTGCCGGTCTTGTCCGGCTCGCTCTTTTTCAGGTAGAGCAGCACCTTGAATTTTTCCACTTTCATAACGCTCTTTTTTAGGTTGTAAAAATACTCCTTTGAAAAGCGTCCTTTGGCATGCAAAACATTGAGAAACAGTGAATACAAATCCGCTTTGTTCTTATCGGTAAAAATTCGGTTACCTGCCGTCGTTTCCGAAACAGGCGGCTAACAGTCTGGTAACTGAAACGTCGCAATATTTTGTTTTCTTTTGCAGGTCTGTCTGTTCTGCAATTCTCGCAAAATGCTTAATTATAAACGTTTTACGTTTAATTATCGTCATTCTGTTTTTTATTGCATTTCTAAATATTACTTATACGGCTCGGCATACTTGGGCTACAATGGCATATTATTGCGAGATACATCCAGGCATTATTTCAGAGGCGATGGGACATTCATCCATTATCGTCACAGAGACTTATCTAAAACCTTTTAAGAATAAGAAAATAGATGAAGCGAATGTGACGATTCTATCTTCGCTGAAGAGGAGCTATGTTTGTGGCAAGTAGTTGATTGATAGTGCTGTTACTTTGTAGGTAACGGGAAGAAAAGACGCTGCAAATATGAGCATATTTCTTAAAACATCCAAACAAAATCGTACATTTTTTCTAATAAACTACTCAAAATAGGAATAAACACAGAAGAACACGTGGATTCTTTGTCTTAGAGCTTTGTTAACGTCTAAATTTTGCAATAGATTTCCCGCCCCTCTACTTTTTCTCATAAGCAGGGGTAAGAAGATTCGTCATATATCGTATTATTTTCTAGTATAGACTACTCTAAAAGAGCAGGCACAAGGGTTTTCCCGTTACCTACAAAGTAACGGGAAGAGGGGGAGTGAAGCGAAATAAATCATGAATTAGTACAAACAAATTTTTTATTTATTAATTGTATAACATTTAATTTACTTTTATGAGAAAATGGACGTATTTAGTCGCAACCTTGCTCATGGCAGGTACGACAGCGACATTCACGGGATGTATTGATACCGATGAACCGGAAGGCATTGCAGAACTTAGGGGAGCAAAGTCTGATTTTATCAAAGCTCAAGCTGCAGTTGAGCTTGTAGAGGCTGAATTGAGAAAAGCACAGGTTGCAGAGCAAGAGTTAGTTAATGCAGGTTTGGCACTTCAGAATAAATCTGCAGAAATTGATTTGCAGTTGCATGAACTGGATATTCAGTTGAAGCAACTCCTGATTGAAAAGGAAGAAGCTGCTACTGCACAAGCAAAAGCAGAAGCGGAAGCTGCCATTGCAAAAGCGGAAGCTGACAAAACTAAGTGGGAAAATGAAAAGGCATTGATTGTTGAGCAGTATAAGGAAAAAATGCTTCTTGCCGAAACTGCCACTGCTAAAGCACAGGAAGCTTACAAACAAGCTATGGAACAGATTGAAGCTTCCAAGTTGTTGCTGACAGATGAAGAACAATTACGTTTAAATGTTGTAGAGGCAAAAGTTGCTTATGCTAAGATAGCTATGGATAAGGCTATGTATGGATATTCAACGACAGAAGTTGAGACTGAACAAAGACTTGTATCTAAATCAACAAGTTCACAGACAAGTGTTGGCGAAGGAGCTGGAACAACAACTACTACTGGTACTGATGAAAAGTATATTACATATTATGTAATTACACAAAATCCGGATAATGCAAATAACGGATATACAGAAGGCAGCTTGAAGAAACTTCAGGAACAGTTGGCGGACTATCCTAATTGGGTAGCTGATGGAAACATCGAGGCTAAATTGAAGAATGCTGTGGAAATCGCTGAATCCAATTTGAATATAGCACAAAAAACAGCTGATGGATATAAGGCTATTTTGGATAATGAATATACTACATTAGCTGATTGGGAAACAGAGGTTAAAAAGCTGAAGGATGAAATGGCAACATTGGATGTTCAGAAACGACAATATGAACTTAAAAAAGAAGAATTAAAAGTTGCTAATCCTAACTTAGAAAAGAACAAAACTACTGCAGAGAAAAAATTAGCCGATGCTAAGGATGCTCTTGCTAAAGTTAATACTACTACTAATGTAGCTTCTGCTTATTCTAAGAAAGCAGATCAGAGCATTCTTAAAGGCCTGAATGATGCTTTTGATGGTATTTCTGGTGGAGTAGCTGGCTATAATAAATCAACAGGTGAATTCAGCTATGCAAGAACTGTACTAGTTACTAAGGCGCAAGAACAGATTGATGGCTGGAATAAGCTTATTGATGCAGCTACTCAAGGGATTGATTTAGAAGATCTTGCATGGTCTAAACTTGAAGTCGTGAAAGCAGATGCTGAAGCAACAAAAGCGAATGAAACTTACGATGCTGACTATAAGGCATGGGAGAAAGCTCGCGATAAATATATTGAAGTTGAAGCTATTGATATAAATGCTTCAAAAAAAGCTGCCGAAACTGCAATAGCTGCTTATAATAAACTGGGCGATGCTGCTAGAACACAGGATGCTAATATCAGTAAATTAGCTACTGCCTTGGCTGAATACTATCAGGATGCTTTGGATAAAGAGCTTAAAAGTACAAAAGCAGAAGCAACAGAGGCTTCTACCAATACTAAAAAAGCAATTTCTGCTTGGATAATAGCTAATCCTTTGGCAAACTTCAAGTCAATTGTAGGGCTAGAATTAAATTTAATAGAATGGACAGCCGGTGCTGTGACAAAAGCTAATAAAATAGAACAAGCTAATGCAAACAAGCTTCTTGAACTTGGAGCATCTGCTGGTGATGTTCCATATGACTCATGGAAAAAAGCTTCAACAAAAGTGTTTGGTGATAACTTTAATCGTGATAATGAACCTAGAAGGGTTGCTGTGTCAGCTGATATGGTTCTTAAGGAAGTTGATGGCAATAGACTGGCAACAGAATTGCAAAATGGTGACTATGGAACTCTTGGTATCTCTATTTATGCTACGGCAGAAGCTGCACGTCTGACAGCTGTGATAAATCAGGCTGATACCTATAAAGCTTTGAAAGCAGAGTTTACTGCTCAAAAAGCTAAAGAACAAACTACGCTGGATAAGAAAAAAACAGAATTGGCTGCAAATGTAACGAAAGCAGAGACTGCTTTGGCTGATGCTAAAACTGCTTATGATAAAGTATTTAAGGAAGTAGAGGCAAATATTAAGAAAGTTAGTGAGGATTATGACTATAAAGATGCTATAAAAGATAAGATTGAGTCTACAATTTCTGAATATATTGCTAGCCTTGATGAGTTGGGCGATGATTATAAAGATATGACTTTGGAGGAAATCAAAGAAGCTATTAATGCTGAATATTTAAAAGCTGTTACTGGCCTTCTTGATAAAAAAGCAGCTTTGGCTACTGCTGAAAGAAATTTAGAAAAGTTGGCCGAAGGTACTTATACTGATAATGATTATATCAAGGATACATTTGCAAATATCCAGGAAAAGATCAAAGTAAAACAGGCTGAATATGATGCTGCCAAGGCAGACTATGATGCTGCAAGCGCTCAATTGAAAGCACTTCTTGCTATCTTCTTGAAATAATTCCCTAACTACGTAAAAGTAACAAGATGATAAAAAAACTATGCACATTACTTTTGCTGACCTGTATGACAGCTGCGCCTTCAATGGCGCAGCGTTACAGCAGCAGTGATGATGCGTCGTTTGCCCCGAAGAAAGGACAGTGGCAGGTTTCAGTCCTGCTTGGTAGCGGAAAGTTCTTTAACGAGAACACCTCTTATCTGCTTCCTAAGTTCTCCAATGACGGAGGAGTAGTCGGACTTCCCAATGGAGGGAAGGATAACTCCGGCGATCTGAACCGCTATCTGAACATCGGGAGTCTGAATAATAATAGTCTGGTCAATATAGCCGGAATTGAAGGTAAGTATTTCGTGTCTGACAATTGGAATGTAAATTTCCAGTTCAGCATGAACGTTAGCCTCACTCCTAAGAAAGACTATGTAGAAGGAGACAACAGTGTACCTGACATGATTATCCCTGCGCAAAGTTATATCAATGCGCAGATGACCAACAACTGGTATGTATCTGTCGGTTCCAACTACTATTTCAAGACTCGCAACGAACGTATTCATCCATATCTCGGAGGCGCACTCGGCTTCCAGATGGCACGCATTGAAACGACCGAACCATACACCGGAGACACCTACAAGGATAGTGACGACTCGGAAGAACTTCCGTCACAGGTCTATGTTTCCGGAAGTAAAGCCGGTCAGATGTACGGTTTCAAAGTAGCTGCCGTAGCAGGTATTGAGTATAGCATTGCCAAAGGTTTTGTTTTCGGTTTCGAAATGCACCCTCTGGCTTATCGCTATGACTTGATACAGATTTGCCCGAAAGGATTTGATAAATATAACGCCAGTCACCACAATATCAAAATATTTGAAATGCCTGTGGTGAAACTGGGATTCAGATTCTAAGGATGAATGATTATACAAATGTATGAATGAAAAGAGAAAGCCGTTCAGCTGATAGTGCGGACGGCTTTTCTTTTTTAAAGAAGAATGAAGAGCTTAATGAACAGATATGTGAAACTTTTATCTTTTCTTCCGGGAATATGTCTGATAGTGGCTTGCACCGGGCATCAGATAAAAGGTTACGAGATTAACGGCAGTGCACCTTTGCCCGAATTCGAAGGAAAAATGGTTTATATGAAAGATGTTTCGAACGGGCAGCCGGTAGATAGTGCAGAAATAATCCACGGAAAGTTTGATTTTTCCGATACGGTGACTATTGTGTCGCCCGTAGTAAAAGTGCTTTCTATTCGTGCCAACAAATCGGGACTGGAATACCGCCTCCCTGTTGTCATAGAAAATGGTAGTATCCAAGCCTATATTTCCGATGTGGTTTGTACAGGAGGAACAATGCTGAATGAACGAATGCAGGATTTTCTCATGGCTGTTGATGAATATTCTACAGCCTGCGAGAACAAGCAAACGGAACAAATAAAATTCGGATTTGCGGATTTATTGAAAAAATACATAGAAATCAATGATGACAATGCAGTAGGAGAATATATTCGGACTGCCTATCGTTCATCACTTTGATGCAATCAGATTGCTTTTAAGACTATAAACTAAATTTCCCACATAATGATATCCTCTCCAGATATTTCCTCCATATTTTTATAGAAGGGAATGTTGCATAAGAGAGACAGAAATGCGCCCTTGTGAAAGTCCATATTTCTGTATTGTTATGTTTTGAGGACGTTCCCGTATTTCCCATTCCCTTTTTCCCCCGGGAACGTCCTTTTCAATGACCTTTTGTTGTATATCTCATATAACTTACACTGTATGGAAGAATCTAGTGGATCTGTACTATTGGTAACTTTTCATACAAAGATAGTGTTTTTTACAAATACTTTATATCTTTGCAAAACAATGGCATATGCCGGGATTTAACCATACCACTGAAAATATGAAAACAAAAACTTTATTAGGCTTCTTTCTTCTTTCTGTTATGGCTTTTTGTGTATCAGCCTGTCAAGATGATGCAGAGATTATCTTATTTAGTGGTTCCGAACTGGTTGACGAAACAGGAACTTGTACAAACACTGTTTCTTCTACAGTCTTGTATCTTAACGGATGGGAAGCGGAGAATATCGGGATAGCCAATGGAAAAGGTGGCTACTCTGCACAAAGCTCCGATGAAACAATTGTGACAGCAACAGTCATCGACAACCGATTATGGCTTAGTTCGCATGGTAAAAAAGGGAAAGTAACGGTTACCGTTACTGATAAGGATGGTAATTATGTCACCCTGCCTGTGACTGTTTCTTATGGCGTATTGACATTTATGTGCGTCGACCAACCTGAATTTCAGGTTTCCAGACCCAGTGAAGATATGTTGTCATTGGATTCGGAAAGCGAGTTGCAGGAAAAAGTAAATGTGGCAATGGCTCCTTATTCTTTTATAAATAAAGGAGATATCTGTATTTTGCGGCCGGATGATGTATATCATTTATCTGAAGAAGGAACAGGAGGGAAATTCATTTATAAGACAGAGGATGAGCAAATTCTTGTTGAAGGAACATACCGGATAGAGTGGGCTTCATTGGGTGGAAAACAGAAAAAGGCTTTTGTCTTTACATATATAGATAAAAATAATGTAGAGCAACAACACACGTTTTTTAATTTTAGTCCGTATTTAGGAACTCAAAGTTCTACAAGAGAAAGAGGACCGATTACTACGGCATGGTTGGAGGAGGTATCCGATTCACCTTATCTGGAAGGAGTTTTGCCGGCGGATAGAACAGTTGTATATTGGGTGGATACAGTGATTTCCAGTTTGTCTGCCGAGGCTGTGTGATTGGAAGTAACTGATTAAAAAAGGAAAAGCTCTTTATAAGGGACTGAATGTTTGGAAAGCCCTTGAAGCGAAAATCATTCTTATTGAGATATTAAAGTGCACCCCAGAAGTTTTAGATCTAACTTTTGGGGTGCACTTTATTCAAGGTCCTTTCGGATATTCAGGTGAGTATATTTTCAGCCACTTTCTGATTATTTACGTATATCTTATTGCAAAGCCCGGATACGTACTTCTGTGCCTGTCTCATTTTTCAATCCGTCTTTTATTTTATGGATATCTGTTTCTCCGTAATGATAAGGGTACAAAACACGTGGCTTGATGATTTTGGCTGCCCGTATCGCTTGTTCCGGTGTCATGGTATATGGTTGGTTAACCGGCAGAAAAGCGATATCAATATCTTTCACCTGGTTTAGTTCCGGAATATCCTCCGTATCTCCGGCAATATAAATACGAGTTCCTCCTAAAGTCAGAATATATCCGTTGTCACGTCCTTTGGGATGAAATTTATCCCTGCCGGGAGTCGTATTATAGGCGGGTACGGCTTCCAGTTTGATATCTTTGGCGAGTTGAAGCACATCACCGTTCTTCATCTCTTGTCCTCTATTCAGCATTTTCCGGCAATTAGGATTAGCTATAATTTTGGTCTGGTTTGTTTCGATAGCTGCTATTGCTTTGGTATCGAAATGGTCGCCATGTTCATGCGTAATCAGAATGAAATCCGCCTTCGGCTGTTGTGTATAGTCGGCATAATCGGAAACAGGATCAATGAATATTTTTTGTCCTGCATAATCCAGTAATAAGCTGGCATGTTTGAAGAAAGTGATCTTCAAGCTTTTACCATTCTTGGTGGTAAACGAATCCATTTCAAAGTTTGACATCTTTGCTGTCTGATTAATTGGTTTATCAAACGAATGGGAATAAGAAAATCCGTAAGAAAGGCATAATACGAATGCTACTAATAGATTCTTTTTCATATCTCTGCAGAATTTGGTTCCCTGCAAAGATAAACATCCGGGAGGATTTATCGGTTCACATTTGAAATGATTCTCTTCGAAATTAACTTTCTTTTTGTGGTAAATAAAAAGGCACGGAAAATCTTTCATTCCCGTGCCTTCTCTTTGTATTTGATACCTTTACGGTATTGTTATGCGTTCAAAGCCTGTTCGATATCAGCAATGATATCATCCGCATTTTCGATACCTACCGATAGGCGGATCAGGTCCGGACGTACACCGGCTTCCATCAGTTGCTCATCCGTCAACTGGCGGTGAGTATGGCTTGCCGGATGGAGCACGCAACTGCGTGCATCGGCTACGTGAGTAACGATAGCGATGAATTCCAGTGAGTCCATAAACTTGATAGACACGTCACGTCCGCCTTTCAGACCAAAGGAGATGACTCCGCAAGAACCGTTCGGCATATATTTCTGTGCCAGGCTGTAATATTTGTTGTCCGGCAGACCACAGTAGTTTACCCAAGCTACTTTCTCATTTTTAGAAAGATATTCGGCCACTTTCTGTGCGTTACGGCAGTGTTGAGGCATACGTAAGTGCAGTGTCTCAAGTCCCAGATTCAATAAGAAAGAGTTTTGCGGACTTTGGATACTGCCGAGGTCACGCATCAGTTGCGCGGTTGCTTTGGTGATATAGGCGCCTTTGCCAAATGCTTTCGTGTAAGTCAGCCCGTGGTAAGACTCGTCCGGAGTACAAAGTCCCGGGAATTTTTCTGCGTGAGCATCCCAGTCAAAATTACCGCTATCTACGATACAGCCACCTACGCTTGTAGCGTGTCCGTCCATATATTTGGTAGTAGAATGAACTACGATGTCAGCTCCCCATTCAAACGGGCGACAGTTGATAGGAGTAGGGAAGGTGTTGTCAACAATCAAGGGGACCCCGTGACTGTGTGCGATACGTGCGAATTTTTCAATATCCAGCACTTCCAAAGAAGGATTGGAAATTGTTTCGCCAAACAAAGCCTTTGTGTTCGGTTTGAAAGCTGCAGAAATTTCTTCTTCACTGGCATCCGGATTTACGAAAGTCACATCGATGCCTAGTTTCTTCATCGTCACTCCGAACAGGTTGAACGTGCCTCCATAAATAGCGGAAGAACAAACGAAGTGATCTCCTGCCTGGCAGATATTAAAAATGGCATAGAAGTTGGCAGCCTGACCGCTGGAAGTCAGCATAGCGGCTACACCACCTTCAAGAGCGGCGATTTTGGCGGCAACGGCGTCATTCGTTGGATTTTGCAGGCGGGTATAAAAGTAACCACTGTCTTCCAAATCGAACAGGCGGGCCATTTGCTCGCTGGTATCGTATTTGAAAGTTGTACTTTGATAGATGGGCAATACGCGTGGTTCGCCTTTTTTAGGCGTCCATCCAGCCTGTACACACAGGGTTTCCGGTTTGAATTGTTTTGCCATAATGTTATCGGGTTTTAATGTTTTATTTCAAAAAATGTTTTAATGCTGCAAAAGTAGGGAAAATAATTGTATTTTTGCCCTGTTTATGAGTGAAATGATAACTCTTGCGAAGGAGATAGTTAATGTAGTTATGAAAAATAAACTCTATATTCTTTTATTCTTAGCTTTTCTTTTTTCGGGCACAACTCTTTGGGCGCAGCAGAAGGCAACTCCGAAGGCGGGTGAGGGCATCTCTTCTTTTCTGTTGAGGCACAACCGTTCTCCGAAGAAGTATTACGACGATTTTATAGAGTTGAATAAGCAGAAGCTGGGAAAGAATAATGTGCTTAAAGTAGGCGTGACTTATGTTATTCCTCCGGTAAAGAAATCGACAACTACTTCTGCTAAGACTACTCCTGCCAAAAATACGGGTGCCAAGAACACAACTTCCGAAGGTGCCGGGACAAAGCAAACATCTTCAAAAGCTAAATCGACAAAAATAGGAACCACCATCAATGAGCCTCTGTTTGGAAAGCAACTGGCTAATGTGAAAGTCACTTCCAACCGTCTTGCCGGTGCTTGTTTCTATGTGGTCAGCGGACACGGAGGTCCCGATCCGGGAGCTATTGGAAAAGTGGGTAGATACGAACTGCATGAAGATGAATACGCTTATGATATTGCACTCCGTCTGGCACGTAACCTGATGCAGGAAGGAGCCGAAGTGCATATCATCATTCAAGATGCCAAAGATGGTATTCGTGATGATTCGTATCTGTCGAACAGTAAACGTGAGACTTGTATGGGGGATGCAATTCCTTTAAATCAAGTGCAACGCCTTCAGCAACGTTGTGATAAAATAAATGCCCTTTACCGGAAAGACCGTAAGAATCACTCTTATTGCAGGGCGATTTTTATTCATATCGATAGTCGTAGTAAGGGAAAACAAACGGATGTATTTTTCTATTATTCGAATAAAAAAGGAGACAGCAAACGATTGGCGAATAATATGAAAGATACGTTTGAGTCAAAATATGATAAGCATCAGCCTAATCGGGGTTTTTCCGGCACAGTGAGCGGGCGCAACTTATATGTGCTTTCCCATACCACTCCCGCTTCCGTTTTTGTGGAGTTGGGCAATATCCAGAATACGTTCGATCAGCGTCGGTTGGTGATAAATTCCAATCGTCAGGCACTCGCAAAATGGCTGATGGAAGGCTTCCTGAAAGATTACAAGGAGAAGAAATAACATTTTTACTTCTCCTTTCGTGAACAAAATAAAAATCTGAATGTTTTATATATGCAAATCGCCTGATGGCTACTTGTAGGTATGCGAATATATATAGGCTAGTGAATATGCCTCCCCGGCATAACAGGAAGATTGCATAGTAGTTTTGTCGTGTTTTATTTTGTGTTTGTGTTGTGACGGTGCTGCGATGTGAATCGGGGTGCCGTTTTTTTTTCGTTTCTCTTGAATTCGTTAAAGAGCACATTATTTCATTTTCTTATCATATTATTGAATAAAATCTTATCAATCCTGTGAACAAAATCCGGAAGTGTATGTTATTTATTGTGCAAATCGCCTGATAAAGCTTCTTGTGTGTATGCGAATATAGATAAGTCAAGCAAGGTATGCCTCCCCGGCATGACAGGAAGATTGCATAGTAGTTTTGTCGTGTTTTATTTTGTGTTTGTGTTGTGACGGTGCTGCGATGTGAATCGAGGTGCCGTTTTTTTTGTGTATATAAAAAGACTTACTCATAAAAAGAGGGCTTACAAAGATTCTAAAGTATATCGTAGAATCTATGTAAGCCCGTCTTTATGGGAGGGTGCTTTATGCACACCTTATCTAGTTGTTATAAAGGCATATTACCGTGCTTCTTGGGCGGATTTGTCTGCATCTTGTTTTCCGTCATTTCTAGTGCCTGAATCAGACGTTTGCGAGTCTGTCTCGGATAAATGATTTCGTCAATATATCCCAGTTCGGCAGCTTGATACGGAGTAGCAAACTTTTCTTTGTAGGCTTCCAGTTCCTTAGCCTTTGTTGCTTCGTCAGCTTTGCGGAACAGGATATTGATTGCACCGTCTGCACCCATCACTGCAATTTCTGCGCTGGGATATGCGAAGTTCACATCAGCTCCTGTCTGCTTGGAGTTCATTACGATATAAGCGCCGCCGTAAGCTTTGCGGGTAATAACAGTCAGTTTGGGAACAGTAGCTTCTGCGAACGCATAAACTATTTTTGCGCCGTGACGGATGATACCGTTGTTTTCCTGCGTATATCCCGGAAGGAATCCCGGAACATCTTCGAATGTAATCAACGGAATATTGAAACAGTCGCAAAAACGGATAAAACGACTTGCTTTGTCGCTGGCGTCGATATCAAGAACGCCGGCAAGATAAGCCGGCTGATTGGCTACGATACCTACCGAACGACCTGCCATGCGGGCAAAGCCGATGATGATATTCTTTGCAAAGTTCGGCATGACTTCGAGGAAATAACCGTTGTCTATCACGCGTTCGATAATGTCTTTCATATCATACGGTACGTTCGGATCTGCCGGAACGATTGTATCCAGAGAAGCGTCTTCGCGGTTGGTTTCGTCGGCGCAAGGTTGTTTCCTGGCTTCATCCATATTATTCTGCGGTAAGAAAGACAACAGTTCGCGGATACTCATCAACAGTTCTTCTTCGGAGTTGCACATAAAATGCGTCACACCGCTCTTGCTGCTATGTGTCATTGCGCCACCCAGCTCTTCTTTGCTTACTTCTTCATGAATCACGGTTTTTACTACATCCGGACCAGTCACGAACATGTGACTTTTTTCTTTCACCATAAAGATGAAATCGGTAAGGGCAGGAGAGTAGCAAGCGCCTCCGGCACAAGGACCCAGGATGGCCGAAATCTGTGGAATCACACCGCTGGCCATTGTGTTCTGATAGAAAATATCCGCATAACCGGAAAGGCTTTCGATGCCTTCCTGAATACGTGCGCCACCCGAATCATTCAGAGCGATAATCGGGGCACCGTTCTTCAACGCAAGTTGTTGTACTTTCACAATCTTTTTGGCATTGGAAGCAGACAGTGAGCCGCCATATACGGTAAAGTCATAAGCGTAAACAAATACCTGGCGACCGTCTACCTTTCCGTAACCTGAAACAATGCCGTCTCCCGGAATTTTGTTTTTATCCATGCCATAGTTCGTACAACGGTGAACCATCAACTTATCCAGTTCAACGAAAGTACCTTTATCGAGCAACATCTCAATACGCTCGCGAGCAGTCATTTTGCCGCTTTCGTGTTGCTTCTCTATTTTATCAACGCCTCCACCAAGAGAAGCGATGCGGTCACGTTCTTCGAACGTGGCGTATGCTTTATTCATTTCTTCCATAATGCAATCCGTTCTTATATTATGCAATCGGTTCTAATGTTATTAATGTCTGGTCGCCGGTTATGTTATCACCTTCCTGAACCAGAATTTCTTTAATGCGGCAGTCTGAAGTCACTTTGTAGTTACTCTGCATCTTCATGGCTTCGATAACGATAGCGGTGTCTCCCGCCTTCATTTCCTGGCCGACTGCAACAGGTATTTTCACTACTTTGCCCGGCATCGGAGAAATGATACAGTCATTCTGTTCTTCTTCCCCTTTCTTGCGCATACGCAGATATTTTGCCTGGCTGTCCACTATTTCTACATTGAAACTGCTATAATGCGTATTCACTTTATAGCTTTTTCCGTTATCACGGCGAATCAGCTGTGCGTTCGAACTGCGTCCGTCCATCAAGATGTTGCAAGTACCGTTTTCTGCCATCACTACGTCTGCTTCAAACGTTTTTCCATCAATGGTGAGCACTACCTTGTTATCTTCCTTGCTGACCAGTTCTACTTCGGCCACGCGGTTTCCTATATGAATTTCCATAATTGAATTCTCTTTGTTAAAATTTAGATTCTCAACACACCCTTATGCAATCCGAACTCTTTCCACTTGCTGATAGGGCGGTTGTCGGCAGCCATACCGCTGTTGTTCTCTTCGAGATTCATCAAATAGTCTATATAAGCAGCGATCAGGGCAATATTTTCGGAATATTCGCTGGTGCGCGTAATCCGTTGTTGCAGAAACTCGCTGTTCTTGGCGATGAATCCTGTGTCATAATGACCTTCTACAAAATCAGGAGTATCCATGATGGCACGCAGATAACTGATGTTGTTTTTCACTCCGGTCAATTTATATTCGTGGAGAACACGACGCATCCGCTCAATCGCATATTCGCGATTGGTAGCCCACACAATCAGTTTACCGATCATCGGGTCATAGTAGATCGGAATTTCATATCCTTCGTATACATAACTGTCAATACGCACACCGATACTGTTCGGCTCTGTAATCTGTTTGATGATACCCGGACTTGGCATGAAATTCATTTCAGTGTCTTCGGCACAGATACGACATTCGATAGCGTGCCCGCGTTGCTGGATATTCTCTTGTTTCAGTTGAAGCACTTGTCCGTCGGCAACTTTAATTTGCTCTTTCACCAAATCTACTCCGATCACTTCTTCCGTAATTGGATGTTCCACCTGCAAGCGGGTGTTCATCTCAAGGAAATAATAGTTGCGGTGTTTATCAACAAGGAATTCGATAGTACCCGCACCGATGTAGTTCACAGCTTTAGCCGCCGCTACCGCTTTTTCACCCATGTCTTTTCGCAGTTCGGGAGTGACGAAAACCGAAGGAGTCTCTTCCACGATTTTCTGGTTACGGCGTTGCACGGAACATTCGCGTTCGCACAGATGAATGACATTTCCATGCTTGTCACCAAGAATCTGGAACTCGATGTGATGAGGCTCTTCAACGAACTTCTCCAGGTAAACCGTGTCGTCGCCAAAGGAAGACAATGATTCGCTCTTGGCAGTGGTATAAGCTTCTTCCACTTCTTCGGCACTGTGGATGAGGCGCATACCTTTTCCACCACCGCCCATAGAGGCCTTCAGCATCACCGGATAGCCGATTTTATTGCAAAGCTCTATGGCTTCTTCCACGCTTTTCAGGTTGTCTTGTGTGCCGGGAACTACGGGTACTCCCGCTTCAATCATTTTGATACGGGCAGCAATTTTATCTCCCATAGCTTCCATTGTTTCCGGATTGGGTCCGATAAAGATGATTCCTTCTTCCTGACATCGACGGGCGAAGGTGGCATTCTCGGACAAGAAGCCGTAACCCGGATGAATGGCGTCTGCATGAGCTGCTTTTGCCACTTCGATGATTTTTTCTATATTCAGATAACTCTCTTTGGATGCTGCCGGCCCTACGCAATAAGCTTCGTCTGCATAAAGCACGTGCTTCGCGGTCCGGTCTGCTTCGGAGAAGATAGCGATACTCGTTATCTCCATTTCCCGGCAGGAACGCATCACCCTTACGGCAATTTCACCGCGATTGGCTACTAAGATTTTTTTTATCATACTTTTTTCAATTAAGTACATACTTATTAATGTCTTCCCGTCTAATGGACATACTCCACCCGACGAAAAACAGTATTTTTTTGATTTGGGGCTTAACAAGTGATACTCTTTCTCCTAATCCACGAGGAGAGGGGCGTCTTACACAAAATGGCAGGTCTTCTGACTGACTCTTGTCTTATTTGCCTTCCCGAATAACATCAGTGGCGTTAAATTAGTTCAATTATAAGACATTGAACAGAGTTTCACAGCAGCGGGACTGTCCGGGATTTACACCCGGTTCCCTATTAATCATCGTCCGTTGGATACGGATTCTGAACCATTTTGGGGGGCAAAGATAAATAAATATTGAATAGGATGTTCCTTTTTTGCACGAAAGTTTCAATTTTGTGCAATGCTTGTCCTTAGTCCGGAAGATAAAGTGATAGGAGCAAAGTATGATGCGGAGAAGTCTTTTCATCGTACGGAGATGATTTGCTTGGATATTAATAGCTGGTCGGGTAAATGCAAACGGGTTTGATTCTTTAATTTGTGTGTAACCTTGCTTCTTTTCTAAACCATCTTTCTCCTGATATTGTTAGGTTGATAGTTATTAATTAAAAGGAGATATTCATTATGAAAGAAAAGAAAATAGCTCGTGAAGAAAGAAACCAGGAGAAGCTAGCTAACGGTGATTGGCTAATGGCAGAGTTTTACGCAACGTGGTGTCCTCACTGCCAGCGCATGAAACCGGTTGTTGAAGAGTTCAAGAAACTGATGGTAGGAACATTGGAAGTGGTGGAAGTGGACATCGACCAGGAGCCTGCCCTTACTGATTTTTATACGGTGGAGTCGACTCCTACCTTTATTCTTTTTAGAAAAGGGCAACAGCTTTGGCGGCAATCCGGCGAATTACCTTTGGAAAGATTGGAAAAAGCAGTGAAAGGATTCAAATTCTGAAAAAGATTTTAATCTAACTCCACGGATATGGATTTTGTCACTTTTGTCACAGATAGTATAAAGAAAGCACATGTATACTGTGCTGCTTGGATACAGTTATTTTAATAAGGTGATAGCAGTTTTTATCTAATACTTCTTGGTTTTA
Source organism: Bacteroides xylanisolvens (assembly GCF_018289135.1). Lineage (NCBI taxonomy): Bacteria > Pseudomonadati > Bacteroidota > Bacteroidia > Bacteroidales > Bacteroidaceae > Bacteroides > Bacteroides xylanisolvens. The sequence goes on along the minus strand of NZ_CP072216.1, from coordinate 2,900,611 downwards.
ACTAAGTTTGATAGAACTGCTATCATTATATCCACTTTTTTAGTGTATTCTTGGAAAAACTACTATCTTTGTACTGTCGTAATAATTAGAGAAATGGTTATTGAGTTTGAAAAGGAGTATCTTTCAGAACTTTATTATGAAGGTAAATGTAACGATAAGAAGCATCGTTTTCAACCTCAAGTAATAAGGAATTATGTGAAGCGAATTGTCACTTTGGCTGAAGCATTGAATGTAGAAGCGCTTTATCCTTTAAATTCGTTGAATTATGAAGTATTGACAGGGAGTAAAAAAGATATTTCCTCTATTCGGATTGATAAACAATATCGACTGGAATTTAAAATATCGACTACGGACTCTGAACCAATCATAACTATTTGTTCTATTATTGACATAACAAATCATTATAAATAAGAATAGTATGTCTAACTTAGGGTATTCTTTTATTCCGGTGCATCCGGGAGAGATTATAAAAGAAGAATTACAATCTCGTGGTATATCGCAGAAACGATTTGCGGAAGTGGTAGGCGTGTCTTATACGATGTTGAATGATATATTGAATGGGCGTCGTCCTGTATCTACGGATTTTGCCTTATTGATTGAAGCTGCTACCAATATAAATGCGGAAATGCTGATGAATATGCAGACAAGATATAATATGCAGATTGCCCGAAAAGATAAGAATGTTATAGCGCATTTGGAGAACTTACGGAAAATATGTGCCACATTGTTATAATTTAGTTCAACCTCAACTCATGCAGGCATGCCTGCACTTCTTCAAGACTGCCGGTATGTTTTCCTTCATCATCCGACAGTTTGATACATTCCCTCCACTCCTGATTGACATTCATCTTGCATTGCGTCAGTTTCATCACGATGTTCGAAGGTTCGAACCCGGTATCGTTGGTGAGATTGGTGCCGATTCCGAAAGAGCAGCGGATTTTGTTTTTGCAGTATTCTTGAATGTCTAATGCTTTTGTAAAGTCGAGGGCATTGCTGAATACGATGGTTTTGGTTGTCGCGTCGATTCCCAACTCTTTGTAGCGGGCAACCAGTCGGTCGATAAACTCAAATTCATTACCGGAATCGCAGCGCACACCGTCGAAAAGTTTAGCTTGTTTACGGCTAAGGTTACTAAGGAAGATGCCGGAAGTATAGGTATCGGAAAGTGCGATACCCAAATCACCGTCATAAACATTCACCCAGTTTTCGAGTGCCATATAATTGGCATGTTTATATCCGAACTGTGCTCCATGAAACATAAACCATTCGTGAGGGTGAGTCCCCATCATTTTCATTCCATATTTCATTGCGAAGTTGCAGTTGGAAGTCCCGGTGCAATATTGCGCTGTCTCGTTCAGTCTTTTGATAACAGTTTCCTGCACATCAATAGAGAATCTTCTCCGTGTACCAAATTCTGAAAAGCGGAGCTGATGTTGGTTCGATAACTCTATTTTCTCCGACAGTTTGCAAAGAATCCCGTTCATGTCTGCTACATGGCCGAAGAACCGGTTTTTGATTTCAGAAACAATAGCGAGCAAAGGCACTTCATATAAAGTCACTTTATAAAGCAAGTCAGTCACTTCGATGTGGAGATGACAGGCTTCATCCAGATGAATATCAATCTTATTCGGGTCGAAACGAAAAGAAGACAACCACTCCCAGTAGACTCTCGGGAGAAATCTGCAATTCTTCGTCATGTATTCCAACTCCTCTTCCGTGAATCTCAACTGACTAAGATTCTTGATCTCTGCCTTGAGTGTTTCCAGAAAAGCTTCGGTATACTTTGTTTCGTTCCGGTCATTGAAACTAAAAGTACCCATTGCATAGGGGAACAGTTTGATATAAGCGTACGAGGTGGTAAACTTATAGAGGTCTGTATCTAGTAGTGTTTTAACAATCATGACGTTCGTTCTTTTCTATTAATAACGTTGTAAAGTTAGTATTTGTTGAACGAAATAATAGCCTGCTGACAGATAATTATTCCATTTTTGGGATCGATTTATACCTGATTATCTGATATTATCATTAATTTTGCCGTAATTATGTATTAAATAAAAGATATTTGGTATGAAAAACGCTTTGGTATATAGCTGCGTATTACTGTTGTTATCATGTGGCGGAAAAACCGGAGGAACTTCGCAATCTTCTTCCACGAATCAGGAAACACAGGAAAACGCTTTAAGCGAAAAAACTACTGCTATTTCCGAAGCTTTCTCTATGGATTTTTATAAAGGAAGTGATTGGATTATTCCTGATACGCTTTCCGAATCATTGCTAAAAGAACCGGAAGTATCTTCTTTGAAGGTCTATGACTCCGACAGTATTTGCCGGAAACAAGTAGATGGCGTGGAACGTTGTTTTTACAAGGACTCATTGATGAACGGTGCTTATAAGCACTTTTATTTTCGCTCGACTGATTCTTTTGTGTCGGAACCCTATTATTCGGTAGTTGTTTATAAAGACGGAATAAAGAACGATACGGTGCGTCATTACAGTATCTCTTCCCATTGTATGACAAGTCGTATAATCACTCTTGACAGTATTTGTGAACTTTATCAATCTTATTATTCCAACGGATATCCCCATATCTTTTACCAGGCTACACGAGGTAAACTTAATGGAGTACGTCAGAGATGGTATTATGATGGAAAGCCGGACTGGTTTGAACACTATAAAGATGGGAAGCTAAACGGAGAGGAAATGAGATGGCATGCCAACGGACATCTATGGCAGGTTAATCATTATATTGACGATCAGGAAGTGTTACCGACCGAATGTTGGTATTATAGCCATTCGGAATACGCTTATAATGACCCTGACGGGGTAGCGGAGGCTCCCGACTGGTATGAGTATAAATATCAGGCATCAGAAGGGACTCCCTTTTATTACATTCAAGAAATTTATGCATTGGAGAACGGCAAAAAGTATCTTCTGAAACGAAAATATTTTGAAAAGGATTCCGATGAGCCGATATACTTCATGGATGATAAGTGTGATTCTGTAAAACGAAGCATTGTGACGGTCGGAACTCAAAAGCGGCTGGATATAAGGAATTATTCTGGCGGGCGGCTACGTCGTTTCGAGAGTTATCCGTACTCGGAGAAAGGCGTGCCGGGTGTCATGACTGAAATTTATTCTGAAGAAGGCAACCGGATTGAAAAGAGTATGTATGACTATCATAGTGGAAGAATGATCTCCTTGCGTATGTATAGCAATACAGGGGCAGACGTGAAAAAACTTGAATTTGCTGAATATACGAATATGAAGGCGGATAGTTGTAATAAACAGCTTGATTCTGGTAAAGGGCGTTATACAGACAATCAGAATAAACTGTCCGTGCGCTGGAAAAAGGGGGAACTCGCACTGCTGAATTCTCCGGCGAAAGAAGATGAAGATGGATTTATAAAATGGTACTATGATGGGTATCAGTCTGATTACGGTCTGCATTTTTTTCACTATTCAGGGTTTGAGAGCTGGGGCTATTTTGTGATGAGTGATGTTACAGGAGAAGTTTACGAATATCGTAGTATAGATACCCCTTTATTCTGTGGAAAATCCGGTCTTTTCCTTGTCGTAGATGAAAATCCGTATAAGGAAGAATGTTATGTCCGCGTTTACAAGATGCTTCCCGAAGGACGTTTGGCGGAAGTTGCCGCACTCAATCGGGGAGGAGGGGATTATTTTGAGGTTGATTTGGACGATTTTGTCTGGGTGGGTGAAAGTTCATTCATTGCCAATAAAAAAACGTCGGAAGATGAACTTCAATGTGACTTTTATGGAGGATGCTCTGACAGTTGCCTGGAAGAGTACAGGAAGTGTGGCTATCTGCAAATCGACGAAGACGGCTGGGGGTATGTGCGCGTCGATCTTCGTCCTGATGCTTTGCAGACTAAGCAGGAGCTTCCGTCTTCACTAGAAGCTATTAACGAAATGAATGCATGGGTAAAGTCATTGTGAAACCCAGAAACAATGGAAAATCATGCATCCACTCTTCCCCCTTTTTGATAGATATTTTAAGATCATTACTGTCTATTCTACTAATTCCCGGTTGCATCCGCTATTGATAAATAGCGAAAGAAGCCATATTCTCATTATTGTCATTTTATTCATTGTATTAAAGTTATGTTCTATGATAACGCTACTGTCGGGTTATGAGCAGTCAGGCCACCATCTACGACGATTGTTTGTCCGGTGATGTACCTTGCATCGTTCGAAGCCAGAAAAGCGATGGCAGCTGCGACGTCTTCCGGTTCTCCTAAATAAGGAGTGGCACATTGGCCGAGAAAGATGTTGCGTACATCTTCATTCAGGTTATCCAATGCCGCGGGGGTAAGTACCAATCCCGGGGCTACGGCATTGCAGCGGATATTTTTCTTTCCCATTTGGGTAGCGATGTATTTCGTCAGGTTGATGACGCCCGCTTTGCTGGCACCATATAATGTACCGTTAGCATCAGCAGTAAGTCCGCTTATGGAAGCTACGTTGACAATGTTTCCGCCGCCATTGGTAGTCATGATAGGGATGACCTGTTGAGAAAGGTACATAGTGCAGCAGAGATTCAGGTGGAATGCCTCGTCAAAGTAATTGATATCCAGCTTCTCGATGTTAAGGTCACGTTTGGGATCGGTTCCTCCTACATTATTAATCAGTACATCTATTCGTTGATATTCATTCATAGAAAAATCAATCAGCTCTTTGCAACTCTGGAGTTCGGTGGCGGAGAAATAGACATGGCGCACGTCGGCCCCTGCATGAGTAAGTTCGTTGGCAAGCTGTTCCGCCTTTTTTTCAGAATGGTCAGCGATGACTACTTTGCCCCCTTCGGAGACAATGCGGCGTGTGGTTGCTTCGCCGATACCACCGGCAGCACCGGTGATGACAACTACTTTATTTTCGAATCTGTTCATATATTGTGAATTTGATGGTTACCTTTTATTAGAAACAGCTGGCAGAGGAATTTGTTAGACCTCATAAACGCTCTTTAATAAGATAAGGTGTCCGATTGGAAAACATTTGCATCTCCTCCAGTTTTATGCCCTGATTATTTAAGAAAACTGTTAAATGTTAATGCTTAACCGCTTATTTGTTAATACGGTTCAGATTCTATTAAACCATGTTATAAGATACGCTGCATTGGGCCGAAAATTTGGAGATAACCGAAAAGTCCGTATCTTTGTACTGTGTTTTTCATAGTATTAGATTTAAGGTTAACAAAAGATTGGCTGTCTGGGATAGATAGCCTTTTTTTATGCCTGTAAGTCAGATACGGATCAGGAAGACTAAAACAACGAATATTGGTTATCCCGCAGACTCTTCATCTCCCGTTCCTTTACTATATCATCTTCGGATAAATGACCGATGAGCAACGGCGAGTTTTTATCATGTTTCTTCATATTATATGCTGCTGTATTATAATTACCTTTGATGGCATAGCAATAAACACATCCGTTCAGACAACTTTCATAAGTCCCGATATCAATACTTTCGATACAGTTGCAGATATTACGCTGGTTTTTATGCCTCAGTCTGAAACCTTGGGGGATTGCGTTAAAATTCTTATTTTTGCATCATGAAAACATCCTCTTCCCAAACGATTGATCCTGTTGCTTCTTTAAGCTTGTTCTTGCCTTCAGGAATCCTTGATTACTTTACCCTAGTCAATCATGTTTCTCAGGATACTTGCTTTATTCTTTATTTAGAGGAGAAAGCCACTATTCCTGCTGAGTACTCTGATCTCCATCTTCACTCAAAAGGTTTCCTCCCTGAGATTGAAGTTCAGGACTTCCCTATCCGTGGTAAAGCCGTTTATTTACGTATCAAGCGTCGTCGCTGGGAAGATCCATCCACTGGGCAGACATATAGTCGTGACTGGAGTTTGGTAGCCACCGGTACTCGCATAACCGCTGAGTTCGGTGCTTTTTTAAAAGAATTACTTAGATAATCACGCCGTTAGCTGCCAAAGTGTAGCTGAGCATTACTGTATGGATGGCAAACAGCTTCAAAGCCAATATAAAGACCACCTGAGTGACTTCCAGAATTGGGATCAGAGAGCACATGCCCAAGAGTATATCCTTTATCCAAAGAATATGGGTTATCACCTATGTATTGACGAAACGGCTTTAAGTAAGGGAGATCTTTATACCATCTTAATAAATAGAGATAAGCGAGGTAGGAAAGGTTCTATTATAGCTGTAATTCAGGGCACTAAAACCGATGATATCATTGCGGTACTTACAAAGATGCCACAGGAGCTGCGTAATCAGGTCAAAGAAATTACACTGGATATGGCCGGGAGCATGCAAAAGATTGCCAAAACGTGCTTTCCACGTGCCATGCAGGTGATTGATAGGTTTCATGTACAAAAACTTGTATACGAAGCTGTACAAGAGTTGCGCATTACATATAGATGGCAAGTGATAAAAGAGGAGAATAAAGCTATGAAAGCGGCAAAAGAGAAGGGGGAAGTATATAAAGCAGAAGAACTCGAAAACGGAGATACACTCAGGCAATTATTGGCCAGAAGCAGATATTTATTATTTAAATCACCTGATAAATGGACCAAGAGTCAGAAAATCAGGGCAGAATTACTTTTCAAGCAGTTTGAAGATATTAAGCACGTATATTACTACTCATTGGAGTTGGGAAAGATCTTTTCCACAAACTATGACAAGGATGTAGCAAGAGCAAAGCTGGCACTATGGTATAATAAGATTGAAGAATATGGATACGATACATTCACAACAGTAGCAAACTCTATTGAGAATCATTATGAAAGGATTCTGAACTTCTTTGTGAACAGGAGTACAAATGCAGCAGCGGAAGCATTTAATGCTAAAATCAAAGCATTTAGGGCATCATTTAGAGGAGTAGTGGATATGAGCTTCTTCCTTTTTAGGCTAGCAAAGGTATATGCATGAAGGGAATTGACTAAACTTAATCCCCCAAGAATTACAACTGAGCCATTTTTATCCTTTTGAGCAAGGATAGGATAACCGGTGATCTTTTCAATCAGCCCTTTATCAATGCACAAGCCGCTGGGAATACCCAAATGTCTTAAATCTACCTTGACGGTACAAGTGTCCAGCTGTATACCGGGATAAATATCTATTGTCTTTTTAAAGGAGACGGCCATTTCTTCTATTTCCTCTTTGGTCAGCGGATTGATGTTGAATGGTTGTATCGAGTTTCGGATATGGGGGTAATGATCTATAAATCCCAACATACATTTCGAGGTATGGTCTTTGAGTTCATGGGCAATCCGGGCGAATGCTTCCTGGTGGAAAGAAACGTTGTATTCCTCATTCGTCAGTATCGGATCATATCTCCAAATCATTTTTTCTCTGCCAATTTTGTCTGCCAGCTTTTTAAAGGTATCAATTCGTTTATCGATAGATGGCAAACGATTCTCCAATTTTTCTCCGTAAGGGTTGAGTGTAAATTGGAAGTAATAGTTGTAATCCTGTAATTTATCCAGCTGGTTAAGCATCGGGGCCGGGTTCTTGGTCCAGAATACGAAACAATCAACCACAGCAGGAGATAAGGAAATCCTGCTAATCATTTTCGGATGATAAGGATTGGGCACTAATACATATCCTTCTTTTATCCGGTTGAAAAACCATTGAGAATAGAATGCCGGAATATCTGTCCGGCGGCTGGCACTGATTATCATAGTTCAAAGTTACGAAAAAAAACAATGTCGTTTCCATGATTAGCCTTTTTTTCTATTCTTACTTATCCGGGGAGCAACTTATGTGAATGAATATGTTAAATGTTAACGGATGAAGTCTGAAATGTTAATGCGATTCTCGGAGTATTAAACCCTGTTACAATATCGTCTGTTTAGGCGCTGAAATTTGCTATTTATCTGAAATATGGTACCTTTGTACTGTGTTTTTTTCATAAGTATTAGATTTAAGGTTAACAAAAGATTGGTTGCTCGTGATGAGTAGCCATTTTTTGTTTTTATACACGTTGGTTGCTTATTCCTTAATCATCGTTAGCAGCATTTTAAATTTCTCCACTACACTTCTCGAATATGCATTGTTTGTCTATAACAAAAAACGATTTTTATTGTTATAGTACGAAAGACTTAATAAACGAACCATTATGAAGAAGAATATTTTATTTTTCGGAGCACTTGTAGGTGCTCTCTTGTTGGTTTCTTGTTCGGGAGGAAACAAGAAACAGGCTGCGTCCTCTGTCGCTTCGGAGGAATTGGACAATGCCAGTAAGGTGATAAACTATTATCATACATCGCTTATCGTGTTGAGGCATGTAGCCAATGCGAAAGACATAAATGCAGTTTTGGGATATATGGAACAGACAGGAAAAGTTCCTGAAGTATCTCCGATTGCACCACCTGAAGTATCTGCCAGAGATACAGCGGAATTGATGGATCCGGGAGATTATTTTAATATAGAAGTCCGTCAGAATCTGAAGCAGAGTTATCGAGGACTTTTCAGTGCAAGGACGCAATTCTATGATAATTTTAATAAATTCCTCTCTTACAAGCAGGCAAAAGAGACTGCAAAGATCGGCAAGCTCCTCGACGAGAACTATCGGCTTAGTGTAGAAATGTCGGAATATAAACAAGTGATCTTTGATATTCTAAGCCCTCTGACAGAACAAGCTGAAAAAGAACTGCTTGCCGATGAACCGTTGAAAGATCAAATCATGGCCATGCGTAAGATGTCCGGCACCGTGCAAAGCATCATGAATCTCTATTCACGCAAACATGCGCTGGACGGTATGCGTATTGATATGAAGATGGCCGAACTGAAGAAAGAACTCGAAGCTGCAAAGAAACTTCCTGCTGTCACAGGTTATGATGAAGAACAGAAGAATTATTATAGCTTCCTGACTTCCGTAGAATCATTTATGAAAGATATGCAGAAAGCCAGAGATAAAGGTAGCTATTCCGACGAGGACTATAATGCGATGTCGGAGGCCTACGAATACGGACTTTCCGTTATCTAAAGAATCTTCCTCTGTTTGAATGTGAGCTACAATCATGCTCTTTCAAACAGAGGATGTTTTTTTATTAAGAAAAGGTTTGCCGTCTTTTCAATTGTACCTTATTCTCAAATAAGGATCCTGCCTTAAATCCTTATCTGTTTATCATTCCGGCATATCTGTTCTTAATAGGACGACTCCCTAATTTATAAAAAGTCTTTTTTTTACTATACCTCTTTAAACAGGAGCTTTACTTTTGCATTTGAATTAAGAAATAATATCTTTGCTCTATGCAATCATTTCAACTCATAAAACCCTGTTTGGCGCTTGCTCCTTATATACGGCATTACTGGATATTGCAAGACGATTCAGTGACTCCGGTTTCCGAACGGACTCTGCCCATTGGCTGTATGCAACTGGTATTTCATAAAGGGAAACAACTCCTTTTGTCGGGCGAGTCGGAACTACAACCTCAATCCTTTATTTCCGGACAATCGGTCGGCTTTTCGGATGTACAGTCGACGGGTAGGATAGAAATGATTACTGTTGTTTTCCAGCCTTATGCAGTTAAAGCATTGTTTCATATTCCCAGCCATCTGTTTCACGGACAAAATGTAGATACCGATGCGATGGAAGATGTAGAACTGTCGGATTTGGTGAAACAGGTCACTGACACTTCTGATAATGCCGTTTCTATTCGTTTGATAGAGCAGTTTTTCCTTCGTCGTTTATACACCCTTCCGGAGTATAACCTCAAGCGGATGTCTGCTGTGTTTCATGAAATAAACCTCCAGCCACAAATCAACATTGCTCATCTGTCGGAAACAGCCTGTTTGAGCAGTAAGCAGTTTGGACGTATCTTTGCCGATTATGTCGGCACTACTCCCAAAGAATTTATTCGCATTGTCCGTATGCAGCGGGCATTGTCAATGTTGCAGCAGGATGCCACTATCCCTTTTGTACAAGTAGCTTACGAATGTGGCTTCTCCGATCAGTCTCACATGATAAAGGAATTCAAACTCTTTTCCGGTTACACCCCTGCAGAGTATCTTTCTGTCTGCGCTCCTTATTCCGATTATTTTTCCGAACTTTAAAGATGTCCCTTTTTTCCTATCAGGCTTCCTCGTGTTGCCCTACTTTTGCAGTGTCTTTGCAAAGGCTTAGTAGTAACGATAAAAAAGAAACGAAATGAAAAAACTAATTGCATTTTTTGAGATTCCTGCTTCCGATTTCCATCGGGCTGTCGATTTTTACGAAACAGTATTGGGTATGCAACTTCCGACTTTTGAATGTGAAACAGAAAAAATGGCTTGTTTCACAGAAGAAGGTGAAACCGTCGGTGCTATCTCTTATGCTTCAAATTTCGACTTTCTTCCTTCCACGCATGGAGTGCTTATCCATTTCAACTGTGAGGATATAGAACAGACCTTGGAAAAAGTACTTCTGAAAGGAGGGAAAGTAGTCATTCCCAGAACAAAGATTGAGGCGGACGGCAAAGGATGGTTTGCCGTATTCACTGATAGTGAAGGAAATCGGATTGGCATTTATGCTGAAAAATAACAGGTAGGAGAGAGGAAGGTAGCCTGTTATAGCATAATATGCTTTTAGATGCGGATAACGCAAAATGACACGGATAAGAAGATTATAAATCTGCTAAATCCGTGTCATCCGCGTCTAAAAGATAGACTTATCAGGGTTTTGCACTGTCCCCCCAAAAAAGTCAGACGTTAAATCACATCTTTATTCATTCTCTTTATTCCGCCATTTGTCTGTCCGCATTATTCTACCGGAATATAAATTTCCGTCAACAACTCTTCGGGAGCAGTGTCGCATGGATTGTTCAGATAACGTTCCGCGCTGGCTTCATCACGCAGCGTACATTCCATTTCAGGCAGACACTTTCCGTAAATCGTATCATACACAGCTTGCAAATTGTCATACGGACCTTTATACAAGAAGATAGCATAACGTCCGGCCGGGATCACCTTAAATCCGACATCACTTTTGGGGGCTACCTTTACAGGCATTACCATACATACGTCTGTACGCAGTTTTTCTGCCGGTGTCACTTTCGGATCATCGTGATAGATGCAAAGCGGGCTGAAATCTCCCATCGGCAACTGTTGTTCTTTGATGAATTGGAATAAACGGCCCCAGGTGCCACCGTAATCATTCAGTTTGTAATCGCCGGTGAGGCGGATATAAATCACATTCCGTTCGGAAACGTTTCTGATCTCTCTTTTTAGTTCCAGGTCTGGCCTGATAATCGCTGGTTTCATAATTACAAAGTTTTTATTGTTTCTATACTCTAAAGGTGAAATGCTATAAAATTGCTTGAACACTTTCGACAACGAAGAAGGAGAAGAGTAACCAATCCGATAGGCTATGTCGGCAATCGGAACATCCGAGTAGCGGAGTAGACGTGCGGCAGCTTCTGTCCGCGTCCGGACAATAAACGTACCAATCGGTTCACCGAGAAAAGCTTTCATGATCCGGTGAAAGTAAAAAGGAGAAAAGTTTGAAATTCTGGCCAGAGATTTTAAATCAATGTCTTCTCCCAAATGTTGGTTGATGTATTCCACTACAACATTTACGCACTTTTGATATTCTTCTTTCGTTGTTTTTTTCTGTTGCATAACTTATTCTGGTATTTCACTCCGCAAAGGTATTGGTAAAAAAGCGAAATGACTTGTCCGATATTGCGGAAATGTCAATTTCCTATTTTCTTTCTGTGATTGCCCGATTCCTGTTTTGAGAATTTATTTTGATATATAATGTTCCTTTTAGTGGTGTTATGGTACGAATTATTACCAAGTTTTTAATCACTAGACGCGAAATTGATTTCTTTGTTTTAAATAATGTCAAAAACTAAAACAAAAAACTTGGTTTTGTTATAAACAATTATTAAAATGACTATATTGTAACCAAATTATTAATAAAAATAGCCATGGATAAAACAATTGTAGGGAACAATGCCGGAAAAGTTTGGTGTGCCCTGAAAGAAATTGGTGAAATTTCAATACCTGAATTGGCAAGAAGATTAAACCTAAGCGTAGAAAGTACAGCATTGGCGGCCGGTTGGCTGGCAAGAGAAAACAAAATTTGTATCCAGCGAAAGAACGGATTAATTGCTTTATCTGATGAAAGCACTTTCCCTTTTAGCTTTGGATAATTACAGATTTTGCGAGTGAGTATCTTTGGATTTCCGTTAACTTGTAAGTAAGAAAATGTCGATATAAGGTATCACATGCAAAGTTTGAACTTAAGAAGTTTAATATTTAAAAGAGTTGCTCCGTAATAGGGCAACTCTTTTAACGTATAATAAACGTATAAAAATATCAAATCGTTCTTGTTGATAGGTAAAATATAGATACTTATATTTCGCAATAATAATAGTCGATTTTTCTTTAAAAGTTCTACTTTGGAGGATTTGTTCAGAATCCTACCCGCTTCCTTCCTAAAGAGAAATCCATGCCTTCGTAATTATAGATTTCAGCCAGTGTCATAGGTTGTGTCTGTTGGGGGATATCCAGTCCTTCTTCCTTTATTAGTTGGTTTACTTTGTCGGTTGTCAGGTCTTTAAATTCGTACCGGGCAGCCAGACGTCCTTTTCTAAGCAAGGCTTCGTCGATATCTTTTAGTGGAGCGTTGAATGTGCAGATAAATTTGATACATAATTCATCGCTTAATAGTCCGTCGCTGATATTCAGTATGTTGACTAGTCCGGCATTCATGCGGTTGCTTCCGTTGCGGCTTGACAATAACTCTTCGCAATCTTCTACGATAAAGATAGAATTTTTTTGTTGACGGATAAAAGTGATAAAGCTAGGGTCCGAAAGTTTGTCTACCAGGTCGCCGCTCATATAAATCATTCTCTTTTTTCCGAGATTGATAAGATGACGGATATAAGTTGTTTTCCCCGTACCTTGTTTCCCGTGCAGAATGATTAAACCGCTTTTATTCTCCTCTAATAGGAAGTTTTCGATTTCAGCGGCTACGGGAGCAAAATCATTGTTATAGTGGCGGTCAATCTGAATGCCCGGCTTATTGATTTGCGATTGTTTCAGGCTGAAGTAGTTATGAGCGTATGTTACTATAAATAGGTTGTTCAGTTTCTCATTCTCCTTTTTGTGGTTTTCGCAAATCTGATTGATACGATCGATTTCTTCCTTATCAATATTGGAATAGGCTATTTTTGTGCAATTATCAAAATAGCCAATCATTAAATTCTTCTTGCAGATAACGATGCAATCATATAACTCTTTTGTAGATGTATCTTCTTCTTCCTCCTCTTCCTCTTTTTCATTCTCAAAATGATTGCAATATATATGCTCGAATATATCGAACGCATCGTCTTGCTGATAAAGTTCTTTGATTTCTTTCAGGAAATCCTGGTTTACTTTATATTTCACCATTTTCATAGAAGGGAATCGTTTGAATATCTGATAGAATAGACTACAAATGCTACTGTCGCTGAACCAGCCTGTGGAGTAATCGAAAATATCTGTGAAATCTGCGAGTGTGTATTCTTTACTCATTTTTTCTTTTTATATAAATAGGACGGCAAAGGTACTAAATAAATCTATGATATGGACTTATCCGATTTCTCATTTTCTTGAAAAACATTGGTATGATAGTTTCCTGCATTTATATCAGCGCGCCCCCTGCAAACGATTTGGTTCTTCTTCAAATTCCGTGCTAGTAAAGCTCATTGAAAGGTTGATGGATAAAGGGATATCGGCATATTAGAAATAGCAAATAAATTATCCAAGCTATATGCATCTTAAAGTACCCCGGAATAGCCATGAATAAGGTTATTGAACATAAATAAGTAGCACGGAATTTGATTAAGAACCAACGATTTTTCATTTTCATTTCTCATATTCTCATAAATAATACGGTAATTATATGTAAATCAATAATATAATAGTATGAGAAATAAAATATAAAATGGTATTTCTCATACTATTTCTATCATTTAGCCTTAAAAATGATGCATTTCTCATAGGTTTTAAATCGTTTCTCATCTTATTCTCATACTCCTTTTATCTATTTTACTCCTTTCTCATGCATTATGGCTGTATCTTTTCCCAGACTCTCGTCGGACTTTATGATTATTCCTTCTTCTTATGTTGTTTATTAAGCAACTTCCCGTTGTTTACTGCTTTCCTGTGTATCATGCACCTTATATCCTTATGCTTTTCCTTAATCATTGCCATTTTTTCCTACTACAGGGCAGACGCATTAAAAATTATTGTTCTGTAAAAGTTGTGACAAATATTTTTCATCCCATCCGGCTTTTAGTCTTTTCAGATTCATACTTCCTTTTGTTGTTTTATCCTTCTTTAGTATGGTAAGTGCCATCTTTGTTGCCACCGAAAAGTTTCTGGCTGCATTTTTCACCTTTTTACTGTAGTCTTCTCGAAAGGTAACATCCAATTGCCAATGAAGATTATTCTCAATAGACCAATGCTGTCTGATGGCAGATGCAATCTCCTCCGGTTTGGTATTATCAAGTGAAGTTACATAGTATCTGACCTCTTGAGTATATTCTCCTGTTGCTACTATTGTTCTCTCCGACTTTATCCCTACAATAGACTTCAACCCCACAAGTTTCTTCTTAAACATTTTCTCCATTATAGAACCATAACTGACTACAGTACAGGTTCTTTTCTCAACTCTTCCATGTCCGGTATTTTCCGACACATGCCTGGTGACTCTATTGATTATTTCATCTCTATCCTGATAATCGTCAATAATTTGTTTAGCTAGTTGATAATTTTTTTTCTTATTCTCCTTTATAGCTATAATATAATTTGCATCACGCTCAATAATGGTCTGGGTTATATCTTTCTGGCATCCCATCGCGTCAATTGTAACAATACAACCACTTAGTTCCAAAGAGTTAATCAACAATGGAATAGCTGTGATTTCATTGCTTTTATCATCTACTTTTACCTGACCTAAAGAAATTCCATTAACGGCAGACCAGGCGGAAACCATCCATAATTTGAATCCTTCTTTTCCCGTAGTATGCTCTCCATCACATTGGCTTGGACCACGCATGAGCTTGCCATCTATAGCTACAACGCCTTTCACCTCCTGACAAACTTGTTTTACCCAATTACGAAAGATCAACTCAAAATACTCGGGCTTTATTATACTGAAGAATCTATTAAAAGTATCATGACTAGGGATGAACTCCAGGTCAGGTATGCGACTTTTGAAAAAAGCAATTTTCGCATTGCCAAATTCCTCAATCTCATTCCAAGACTGGGCGCCACAGATTACAGCAGCAATGGATATATAGATAATAGTTTCCATTTTATGTACTTTTTTGCGGTTCATCCTAGGATCTTCTATTTGTTTACAAAGGTCAATTATGCCAATTTTCATGTTAGTTTATGTTTTATAATATCTTATAAAGATAAGGAAAATAATCGACATATACAATAGATAATACACTAATAGTCAATAATATAAAAATAAAATACAAGTTGTAAGATAGTAAAAAATATAATGCGTCGACCCTGTTTCCTACTACTATCTGTATCGTTGCACTCCAGTGAACAGATCGTTGCACTCGAGTAGACGATTCTTTCTACTCTAGTGCACAGGCCTGTTCACTGGAGTGCAACGATGCAGATGCAGGTAGGAAAATATGCGAATGTCTGCTCTATATACTTTCAATAAGCACTGATAATGTATTGTAAAGCAGTGTCTAGTCTGGTATTCAATTTGGTCTTTAGTTTAGGATCTAGCTTGAGAATTTATAGGATAAATAGTCAAAATACTATGAGAAATACCTTGAAAAGGTATGAGAAATACGTTGTTTTATGGATGAAACGCTGGTAATACTATGAGAAATGCCGTTTTGAATAGTATTTCTCATAGTGTTATGCATTTGATTTATATATAGTTATTGTATTTACTATGAGAATATGAGAAATGAAAGTGAAAAATCATTTTCAGGAAACGTCGGGTTAATGTTTTTTTATATGATATAAACTGGATTAATAGACAAAGCATGTTTTTTTCTGTCAAAATTGTTTGTTTAATAGATATTTATTTCTACTTTTGTCATAGCTTACTTTCGAGCGAAGGAAGTAGCTTTTTAATATTTTTATTGAGAACGGTTATTTATTATATATCTCTCCAAAAGAATCCGCTAAATTTTTCCCGGAGATTGTAGTAAGTGACATGTCTCACGCATCTTTTGTAAATATAACCTTGTTATATATTCAATTGAGCGTGGGGCTATCACTTGTGCATCTGGGACGGGTCTTAGCGGATACCATTTGGAGAGCGTAGGTAGATAGTTTCCACGTATTCTATGCTAATATCCTAATCTCTTATTCCGTTTAACAATAAATTAACTTCTCGTTCTTTTTCCTTTCTATAACTTCTCGTTCTTCATAATATTTGTATGTATTTTGATCATATGGTACTTTCTTCCTGACTAATGCCACTATGATTCTTATGAGTTTGTTCTTGACATTATTTAAAGCCACTTGAGGCTTCTTTCCCTTACTAATCAGTCTTTGATAGTAATCTCTAATTTCGGGATTATATATTTTGGCTATATGAGCTGCTTGTCCTAATAATGATTTAATAAGTTTATTGGCGAAATGGCTTGTATGAGCAGGTGTATTTACACTCGTTCCGGATTGTTTACCAAAGGGGGCAACTCCATAATAGCATGCAATCTTTCTTGGGTCATATCCGAATTTTTTGAAGTTGTTTGTGTAGACCAACATACAGGTTGCGTTTTGCCTGGCTACGCCTTTTATTGAGGTTATAATAGCATAATTTTCTTTCAGTTCCTCATCCGCCTCTATTATGCTATCAATGGCCTTATCGCATTCGGCAATTGTTTTGTTTATCTCCGCAATAAGGTGTTTGCTCTTGCGGTTGATGAAGGATATTGCTTTTGACTTGTTTGATTGTGATTTGTCCTCTTTTCGTAATTCCATTGCCACTCTTTGCCCAACTAGCTTATGCCTATAGAGGAAAATCTCCCTTAGTTGCGCAAGGGATTCATTCAATGGTTCAAAGGGTACAACCTTGTCCTGTTGCCTCCATGCGTATTCAGCAATGATTGCTGAGTCCGCCTTATCGTTTTTCACACGCTGGATACCACTGCTATGTTTTATGGCGTAAGCGTTCTCAATCCATATGTCATAGCCTTTTCCGTAAAGCCATTTGCTCAGTCCTATACTACATGAACCTGTGTCTTCTCCACAGAATAGCCATTCCTCAGCAATTGTATTCCAAGCGTTTGTTTTAACCCAATTACATAACTTGCGGTAGCCCGTAGTGTTATTTGGGAAACACCCATACTCACGGGAGCCTATTTCGTTCATTCCACATGCGAGAATTATCGTCGCGTCAAGTTTCTCCTTTGAAAAATCAATTCCAATAAATAATTTTTTCATATTTTTGCTGTACTTTTCTAAGACTGGTAAAAGCTGTTTGAACTCTAAACTCTAAATAGGCTCGCAACCTTGATATTCTATCGGAGCTTTGCAGCTTGGCGGAGAGAGGCCGTTACGTGGGCTAGCCTCAAGTGCTTTCTCTTTTATGGTGTCCTCTTCCCGCCTATCAGTCTTTATCTTAATACAACAAAGATAATAAGACTGATATTTTCCTGATAAGATGCGGAGGTAATTATTCGTCTCGCTTGACTTTTTTAAAATAAATTTCCGACCTCTTATCTATTAACTGCAAACTTAGAGCTCTTTCTTTTTTATAAACCCTCGCACCATCGGGAACTGATGCGGTAAATAACGCAACCTATGTACGGAGACTTTAATCGCATTGTTGTCCAGCTGGTTCAGCATCCTGTCATGCACAAACCTCTCTCGGATTTAACCTATACGGAATGTGAACTGGCCTATGCTTTGATAAGAGAATTGATTGATTTGTCGACTGAAGGTGATTATACTTTATTGGACTATATCCAAATGGCTCGTCTGGAGTATTATCTGGGTGAGTTGTCTTGTAAGATCAACTGTAGTAGGGAGGAAACTGCCCTTCATTATGCGGGCGCCCTTCATCTATTAGAAAAAGGCGGCTTTGATTTGGGCATAAAGAAGTGGGTTGAACTTGTCAGCCTGCGGATCGAGAATCCTAAAAAAGAATGATATTCTGATTTTGTATATAGAATCTGATCTGTATCCACTCAGTATTTATCCGGCATATCCATATGGAATAGTCAACCGTTAGACTACTTAGAACAAGTATTCTAGCGGTTGACAATAAATCCTCTTGCTTTTTTCTAATATCTTTTTTCTTGTAGCTTTCTTTTTCTTAGCTGTAATTCGACTGTAATTTTGTTATTTCTTTCTTCTGCATCTTTTTCTCTCTTGCGTGCGCCTACGCGCCCGCGTGTGATATAATAATGTATCCCATGTGTACCGTTTCCGCCCGCAATCCACTCATGATAAAAAATATGTTCTACAACATCATTATCCTTCAGCACTTTAGCAGATTCTTTCAAAAAAACTTCGAAAAAAGATTTTAATATATTTGGATTGTATACCAAAAGGGCGTACTTTTGCACCCGCTTTCCAAGAGAAGAAAGCCTTGCAGAATTGACATAGTGAAAAAGCGAGATTGCGCTTAAAGAAAAGAACAAAAAAACTTCCGAAAAAGTTTGGTAGTTAAAAATAAAGCCTTTACCTTTGCACCCGCTTTTAAAACGAAAGCAGCAAGTTCTTTGAAATATTGATAAACAATACAAGTAGTACAAGTAAAAAAATAGAACCGTCAATACTTGTCCGAGAGAGTAGTGATACGATTGAAGATAATAGGTATTTGAATAAGGTCAATAAATTTACGGCATCCTGAACAGAGCAAAAAAATCATCTTAACAGATGAAAAGATACTTTTACAATGAAGAGTTTGATCCTGGCTCAGGATGAACGCTAGCTACAGGCTTAACACATGCAAGTCGAGGGGCAGCATTTTAGTTTGCTTGCAAACTAAAGATGGCGACCGGCGCACGGGTGAGTAACACGTATCCAACCTGCCGATAACTCGGGGATAGCCTTTCGAAAGAAAGATTAATATCCGATAGTATATTAAAACCGCATGGTTTTACTATTAAAGAATTTCGGTTATCGATGGGGATGCGTTCCATTAGTTTGTTGGCGGGGTAACGGCCCACCAAGACTACGATGGATAGGGGTTCTGAGAGGAAGGTCCCCCACATTGGAACTGAGACACGGTCCAAACTCCTACGGGAGGCAGCAGTGAGGAATATTGGTCAATGGACGAGAGTCTGAACCAGCCAAGTAGCGTGAAGGATGACTGCCCTATGGGTTGTAAACTTCTTTTATATGGGAATAAAGTATTCCACGTGTGGGATTTTGTATGTACCATATGAATAAGGATCGGCTAACTCCGTGCCAGCAGCCGCGGTAATACGGAGGATCCGAGCGTTATCCGGATTTATTGGGTTTAAAGGGAGCGTAGGTGGATTGTTAAGTCAGTTGTGAAAGTTTGCGGCTCAACCGTAAAATTGCAGTTGAAACTGGCAGTCTTGAGTACAGTAGAGGTGGGCGGAATTCGTGGTGTAGCGGTGAAATGCTTAGATATCACGAAGAACTCCGATTGCGAAGGCAGCTCACTAGACTGCAACTGACACTGATGCTCGAAAGTGTGGGTATCAAACAGGATTAGATACCCTGGTAGTCCACACAGTAAACGATGAATACTCGCTGTTTGCGATATACAGTAAGCGGCCAAGCGAAAGCATTAAGTATTCCACCTGGGGAGTACGCCGGCAACGGTGAAACTCAAAGGAATTGACGGGGGCCCGCACAAGCGGAGGAACATGTGGTTTAATTCGATGATACGCGAGGAACCTTACCCGGGCTTAAATTGCATTTGAATAATCTGGAAACAGGTTAGCCGCAAGGCAAATGTGAAGGTGCTGCATGGTTGTCGTCAGCTCGTGCCGTGAGGTGTCGGCTTAAGTGCCATAACGAGCGCAACCCTTATCTTTAGTTACTAACAGGTCATGCTGAGGACTCTAGAGAGACTGCCGTCGTAAGATGTGAGGAAGGTGGGGATGACGTCAAATCAGCACGGCCCTTACGTCCGGGGCTACACACGTGTTACAATGGGGGGTACAGAAGGCAGCTACCTGGCGACAGGATGCTAATCCCAAAAACCTCTCTCAGTTCGGATCGAAGTCTGCAACCCGACTTCGTGAAGCTGGATTCGCTAGTAATCGCGCATCAGCCATGGCGCGGTGAATACGTTCCCGGGCCTTGTACACACCGCCCGTCAAGCCATGAAAGCCGGGGGTACCTGAAGTACGTAACCGCAAGGAGCGTCCTAGGGTAAAACTGGTAATTGGGGCTAAGTCGTAACAAGGTAGCCGTACCGGAAGGTGCGGCTGGAACACCTCCTTTCTGGAGCGATGTCGTAAGACGATGCAATTGTACATGAATAATGTAAAACGCCCATCGTTAAAAATAGTGACTTTAAAGGTTCTGTTTTTTGTACTACTGGTATTTGTTTATTTATAATATATAGATCAACCATCTATAGAAGTATAGATAGAGATAAACAAGAGAAAAAAGAAGCCGAGTCTAACATCAGGTAGACAAGGTTGAACTAGTCCTATAGCTCAGTTGGTTAGAGCGCTACACTGATAATGTAGAGGTCGGCAGTTCAACTCTGCCTGGGACTACCAAGCTCAAGAACGAGGAACAGCGAAAGCTGAAAGCTAAAAGCTAAAAGCTAAAAAACGATATTCTTGAACAACCTCTTGGGGGATTAGCTCAGCTGGCTAGAGCATCTGCCTTGCACGCAGAGGGTCAACGGTTCGAATCCGTTATTCTCCACTCTCTCTGAAAAGAGAAACGATCTTTGACATGATGTACAAAAAGTAAAATTAAAAGTAAGAGCTAAAAGTATATATCAAACCGTACGTGTTCGAATATGCAATATTGACAGCCGGAAGCAATTCCATGGTCAATACCATTATGAGAATAAAACGTTTGAAAGAAAGTAAGCAAGGGCGCATGGCGGATGCCTTGGCTCTCGGAGGCGATGAAGGACGTGATAAGCTGCGATAAGCTTCGGGTAGGTGCAAATAACCTTTGATCCGAAGATTTCCGAATGGGACAACCCGTCATTCTGAAGGAATGACATCTTGCATAGCAAGAGGCTAACGCAGGGAACTGAAACATCTTAGTACCTGCAGGAAAAGAAAATAATAATGATTCCCCAAGTAGTGGCGAGCGAACGGGGATTAGCCCAAACCAATGTTGTTACGGCAATATTGGGGTTGTAGGACCACGATGTCGCAAGACCTTTAGTGAGAAGAATTCTTTGGAAAATGAAACCATAGACGGTGATAGTCCGGTATTCGAAGCTAAACGAAGCGTAGTGGTATCCTGAGTAGCGCGGGACACGAGGAATCTTGCGTGAATCTGCCGGGACCATCCGGTAAGGCTAAATACTCCCGAGAGACCGATAGCGAACCAGTACTGTGAAGGAAAGGTGAAAAGCACTTCGAATAGAAGAGTGAAATAGTCCCTGAAACCGTGCGCCTACAAGCGGTCGGAGCAGCGTAAGTTGTGACGGCGTGCCTTTTGCATAATGAACCTACGAGTTACTTTTTCCGGCAAGGTTAAGCATTTCAAAATGTGTAGCCGAAGCGAAAGCGAGTCTGAACAGGGCGATTAGTCGGAAGGAGTAGACGCGAAACCAAGTGATCTACCCTTGGTCAGGTTGAAGGTTAGGTAACACTAACTGGAGGACCGAACCGATAAGCGTTGAAAAGCTTCCGGATGAACTGAGGGTGGGGGTGAAAGGCTAATCAAACTTGGAGATAGCTCGTACTCCCCGAAATGCATTTAGGTGCAGCCTTGGGAATTACTACTGTGAGGTAGAGCGACTGATAAGATGCGAGGGCTTCACCGCCTATCAAGTCTTGATAAACTCCGAATGCGCAGTAGTTCGATCCCAGGAGTGAGGGCATGGGTGCTAAGGTCCATGTCCTAAAGGAGAAGAATCCGGACCATCAGCTAAGGTCCCGAAATAATTGCTAAGTTGAACTAACGAAGTCAGATTGCTAAGACAGCTAGGATGTTGGCTTGGAAGCAGCCATTCATTTAAAG
The DNA here is from genome assembly GCF_018289135.1 of Bacteroides xylanisolvens. NCBI lineage: Bacteria > Pseudomonadati > Bacteroidota > Bacteroidia > Bacteroidales > Bacteroidaceae > Bacteroides > Bacteroides xylanisolvens. The sequence continues at coordinate 2,878,523 of NZ_CP072216.1, read as the reverse complement.
AGTGCGTAACAGCTCACTAGTCGAGGAGTTTGGCGTGGATAATAATCGGGCATTAAGCAATTTACCGAAGCTATGGGATCAGTAATGATCGGTAGGGGAGCATTCCACTCTGCGTCGAAGGTGAAGCGTGAGCTTTGCTGGAGCGTGTGGAAAAGCAAATGTAGGTATAAGTAACGATAAAGGGGGTGAGAAACCCCCTCGCCGAAAGACTAAGGTTTCCTGATCAACGCTAATCGGATCAGGGTTAGTCGGGTCCTAAGGCTCAGCCGAACGGTGAGGCCGATGGCAGAACAGGTTAATATTCCTGTACTACCTTAAGGAGTGACGTGGAGACGGAGGCGTGATAGCGCCGCGGACTGACGGAATAGTCCGTTGAAGGGTGTAGATGTTGATCTTTGCAGGCAAATCCACAAAGAGAGTCGAACCTGATAGTATACCAAATTCTTCGGAATAAGGTAATAGTGCGTGTAAACATACTCCCAAGAAAATCCGCTAAACTTAATCTTTAAGGTACCCGTACCGCAAACGGACACACGTAGTCGGGTTGAATATACTAAGGCGCTTGAGTGATTCACGGTTAAGGAACTAGGCAAATTGACCCTGTAACTTCGGGATAAAGGGTCCCAACGAGAGTTGGGCGCAGAGAATAGGTCCAGGCAACTGTTTAACAAAAACACAGGGCTGTGCTAAATTGAAAGATTACGTATACAGCCTGACACCTGCCCGGTGCTGGAAGGTTAAGAGGAGATGTCATCGCAAGAGAAGCATTGAATTGAAGCCCCAGTAAACGGCGGCCGTAACTATAACGGTCCTAAGGTAGCGAAATTCCTTGTCGGGTAAGTTCCGACCTGCACGAATGGTGTAATGATCTGGACACTGTCTCAACCGTGAGCTCAGTGAAATTGTAGTATCGGTGAAGATGCCGATTACCCGCGATGGGACGAAAAGACCCCGTGAACCTTTACTATAGCTTAACATTGAATTTGGGTAATTGATGTGTAGGATAGGCCGGAGACTTCGAAGCAGGTACGCCAGTATTTGTGGAGTCGCTGTTGAAATACGGCCCTTTGATTATTTGAGTTCTAACTCGTAGATGCGAGGACACTGTTTGGTGGGTAGTTTGACTGGGGTGGTCGCCTCCAAAAGTGTAACGGAGGCTTCTAAAGGTGCCCTCAGGACGATTGGTAACCGTCCGTAGAGTGTAATGGCATAAGGGCGCTTGACTGGGAGACAGACAAGTCGATCAGGTAGGAAACTAGAGCATAGTGATCCGGTGTTTCCGCATGGAAGGGACATCGCTCAAAGGATAAAAGGTACTCCGGGGATAACAGGCTGATCCCTCCCAAGAGCTCATATCGACGGAGGGGTTTGGCACCTCGATGTCGGCTCGTCACATCCTGGGGCTGGAGAAGGTCCCAAGGGTTGGGCTGTTCGCCCATTAAAGTGGCACGCGAGCTGGGTTCAGAACGTCGTGAGACAGTTCGGTCTCTATCTATCGTGGGCGTATGAAATTTGCGTGGCTCTGACACTAGTACGAGAGGACCGTGTTGGACTGACCGCTGGTTTACCAGTTGTGCCGCCAGGTGCATCGCTGGGTATCTAAGTCGGGATTGGATAAGTGCTGAAAGCATCTAAGTACGAAGCCAGCCACAAGATTAGATTTCTTAGGGTCGTTAAAGACGATGACGTTGATAGGATGCAGGTGTAAAGGTGGTAACATCAAAGCCGAGCATTACTAATTGCCCGTTCACTTTCTTTCAAATATGTATCGGTTGGGTATATACGTTTAGCGGATTACTGATACAGAAACTGGAAACAGGAAACAGAAACATACTAGTAATAACTTGAGATTTTACTTTTCATCATGTCATAACCTTATTCAGGTGGTTATAGCACGAGGGTTCCACCTCTTCCCATTCCGAACAGAGAAGTTAAGCCTCGTCACGCCGATGGTACTGCGTAACAGTGGGAGAGTAGGTAGCCGCCGTTTTTAGAGAAGCCCCTTGATTCAGCAACGAATCAAGGGGCTTTCTGTTGTTTGGTACTTTGCAAAAAAAGTGTTATATTTGCGACCGACAATTATTTTATTAAACGTTTAAAGCAAATTTGAAAGGTATGAAAACTAAATTATTTTTGGCTGCTGTAGCAGTAACATTTTCTTTTGCAATGATGTCTTGTGCTGGTAACAAAACTACTAACGCTGCTTCTGAAGGTGAAGAAACAACCGTAGAAACTGTAGAAGCTGTTGTTGAATCTGATTCTTGCTGCCAGGCTAAAGATTCTTGTGCTACTGCTTGCGACAAAAAAGCAGATTGCGCAGAAAAGAAAGAATGTTGCGATAAGAAGTAATCTATTGATTTAGAACAATAAAGAAGAAGAGGGAGAGAATGCTGAAAAACATTCTGCTCCCTCTTTTCTTTTAATGAAATATAGACCTTTATTTGTGATACATTTTTGGTAAAAATCGGCTTTAACTTATGAAATGATATTTTTTTCTATAAAAAAGTAACGTATTATTTGGTGGTAAAGAAATAATCCATACCTTTGCACCGTCAAACTATAAAAGAGACAAGAAATGAACCAGATGTTTATACATATTCTACTATGCGGTATTATTATTCTACTATCAAAGGTTAGTGGAAGTGAGTGCTGCGCGTAAATGTGTATAAATGAAAATATACGAAAGCCTTTCTCACTTCCAAGTGTGAAAGGCTTTTTTTAATGCTAATAATTATATAATATACATTGAATATGGACAATAGGTTATTTATTTTTGATACCACTCTTAGAGATGGTGAACAGGTTCCGGGATGCCAGTTGAATACAGTAGAGAAGATTCAGGTAGCAAAGGCATTGGAAGCGTTGGGAGTAGACGTGATTGAAGCCGGATTCCCCATTTCGAGCCCGGGAGATTTTAATTCAGTGATTGAGATTTCAAAAGCGGTGACTTGGCCTACTATCTGTGCTTTGACACGTGCAGTTCAAAAAGATATTGATGTTGCTGTAGATGCACTGAAATTTGCTAAACATAAACGTATTCATACCGGTATCGGTACTTCTGATTCGCACATTAAATATAAATTCAATTCGAATCGTGAGGAGATTATCGAACGTGCGGTAGCTGCCGTGAAATACGCCCGCCGTTTTGTGGACGATGTAGAGTTTTATGCAGAAGACGCAGGCCGTACGGATAACGAATATCTGGCACGTGTGGTGGAAGCCGTTATCAAAGCGGGAGCTACCGTAGTGAATATTCCTGATACAACGGGTTATTGCTTGCCTTCAGAATATGGTGCTAAAATAAAATACCTGATCGACCATGTAGACGGCATCGATAATGCCATACTTTCTACTCACTGTCACAACGACTTGGGTATGGCTACTGCCAATACGATAGCCGGTGTTTTGAACGGCGCACGTCAGGTGGAAGTTACCATCAACGGTATCGGCGAACGTGCAGGAAATACTGCCCTCGAAGAAATCGCCATGATTATCAAGAGTCACCACGAAATAGATATTCAGACCAATATCAATACACAGAAGATTTATCCGACCAGCCGCATGGTATCCAGCCTGATGAATATGCCGGTACAGCCGAATAAAGCGATCGTTGGACGTAATGCTTTCGCACATTCTTCAGGTATCCATCAGGACGGTGTGTTGAAGAATGTACAGACGTATGAGATTATTGATCCACATGATGTGGGTATTGATGATAACTCTATCGTATTGACAGCCCGTAGCGGACGTGCCGCATTGAAAAATCGTCTTTCTATTTTGGGAGTTGACCTGGAGCAGGAAAAGCTGGATAAGGTATATGATGAGTTCTTGAAGTTGGCTGATAAGAAAAAAGATATTAATGATGACGATATTTTAGTATTGGCAGGCGCAGACCGTAGCCAGAATCATCGCATCAAACTGGATTATTTGCAGGTGACGAGTGGTGTCGGTGTTCGTTCGGTAGCTAGTTTGGGATTGAACATTGCCGGTGAGAAGTTTGAGGCTTGTGCCAGCGGTAACGGTCCGGTAGATGCAGCTATCAAAGCATTGAAGAAGATTGTAGAACGCCACATGACTTTGAAAGAGTTTACTATTCAGGCTATCAGCAAGGGAAGTGATGATGTAGGTAAAGTACACATGCAGGTAGAATACGATAACCAGATTTATTATGGTTTTGGAGCTAATACAGATATTATTGCCGCTTCCGTAGAAGCTTATATTGACTGTATTAACAAATTCAAATCATAAAAAAGAGACTGACAGTCGTATCGGCATTTAAAATAGTAAATAGTAATTAGTAAAATAGTAAATAAACAGATGAATACATTATTTGATAAGATATGGGATGCCCACGTGGTGACTACTGTGGAAGATGGTCCTACACAGCTTTATATTGATCGCTTATATTGTCACGAAGTGACTAGTCCGCAAGCTTTTGCCGGATTGCGTGAACGTGGAATCGGAGTGTTGCGTCCGGAAAAGGTATTTTGTATGCCCGACCATAACACACCGACACACGATCAGGATAAGGAGATTGAAGATCCGATTTCTAAAACGCAGGTCGACACATTGACTAAGAATGCGAAGGATTTTGGTTTGACACACTACGGTATGATGCATCCGAAGAATGGAATTATCCATGTGGTAGGTCCCGAACGTGGTTTGACTTTGCCGGGAATGACGATTGTCTGCGGTGACTCTCACACTTCTACTCATGGTGCGATGGGAGCAATCGCTTTCGGTATCGGAACAAGCGAAGTGGAAATGGTGTTGGCTTCGCAATGTATTCTTCAATCAAGACCGAAAACAATGCGTATCACGGTAGACGGTGAACTGGGTAAAGGGGTGACTGCAAAAGATGTAGCTCTGTATATGATGTCTAAGATGACTACCAGCGGTGCTACCGGTTACTTCGTAGAATATGCAGGTTCGGCCATCCGCAATCTGACAATGGAGGGACGTCTTACCCTTTGTAACCTTTCTATCGAAATGGGTGCACGTGGTGGCATGGTTGCTCCAGATGAAGTGACTTTTGAATATATCAAGGGACGTGAAAGTGCTCCGCAAGGCGAAGCATGGGACAAGGCTTTGGCATATTGGAAGACATTGAAGAGTGATGACGATGCCGTATTCGACAAGGAAGTCCGTTTTGAAGCTGCTGATATTGAGCCGATGATTACTTACGGAACGAATCCGGGTATGGGTATGGGCATCACACAGCACATTCCTACGATGGAAGGAATGAGCGAAGCTGCACAGGTTTCATTCAAGAAATCAATGGACTACATGGGATTCCAACCGGGAGAATCTTTGTTGGGCAAAAAGATTGATTATGTATTCCTTGGAGCTTGTACAAACGGTCGTATCGAAGATTTCCGTGCATTTGCTTCCATCGTGAAAGGTCGCAAGAAAGCGGAAAATGTAATTGCATGGCTGGTTCCGGGTTCATGGATGGTAGACGCACAGATCCGTAAGGAAGGAATCGACAAGATTTTGACGGAAGCCGGATTTGCTATTCGTCAGCCGGGATGTTCTGCTTGTCTGGCGATGAACGATGATAAGATTCCTGCCGGAAAATATTCGGTATCTACCAGCAACCGTAACTTCGAAGGACGTCAGGGACCTGGTGCACGCACCTTGTTAGCTAGTCCTCTGGTGGCTGCTGCTGCTGCGGTGACAGGTGTGATTACCGATCCGAGAGAACTGATGTAATTTCAATCATAAATCATAATTTATAATTCATAAATAAGGCGATGGCTAAGACAAAATTTAATATAATCACAAGTACTTGTGTACCTCTTCCTTTAGAAAACGTAGATACCGACCAGATTATTCCGGCACGTTTCTTGAAAGCAACCACTCGTGAAGAGAAATTCTTCGGTGATAACCTTTTCCGTGACTGGCGTTACAATGCAGATGGTTCCCTGAACAAGGATTTTGTGTTGAACAACCCTACTTACAGCGGACAGATATTGGTGGCAGGTAAGAACTTCGGTTCGGGTTCCAGCCGTGAACACGCAGCCTGGGCAATTGCCGGCTATGGTTTCCGTGTGGTGGTATCCAGTTTTTTTGCCGATATTCATAAGAATAATGAGTTGAACAACTTTGTGCTTCCGGTGGTTGTAACCGAAGAGTTTCTGCAAGAATTATTCGATTCGATAGAAGCAGACCCGAAGATGGAAGTGGAAGTGAATCTTCCCGAACAGACCATCACCAACAAGGCGACAGGTAAAAGTGAACATTTTGAAATCAATGCTTACAAGAAACTTTGTTTGATGAACGGATTGGACGATATCGATTTCTTGTTAAGCAATAAAGATAAAATAGAAGAATGGGAAAAGAAGGCGTGAAAATAGAAATCATGGACACAACGCTCCGTGATGGTGAACAAACCAGCGGAGTATCTTTCGTGCCTCATGAGAAACTAATGATCGCCCGTTTGCTGTTAGAAGATTTAAAGGTAGACCGGGTGGAGGTTGCTTCGGCGCGTGTGTCGGACGGTGAGTTTGAAGCTGTGAAGATGATTTGCGACTGGGCGGCCCGTCGCAATCTGCTCCATAAAGTGGAAGTGCTCGGCTTTGTTGACGGGCATACTTCTGTCGATTGGATTCAGCGTACCGGTTGCCGTGTGATTAACCTCCTTTGCAAAGGTTCACTGAAGCATTGTACGCAACAACTGAAAAAGACACCGGAAGAACATCTGGCAGATATCATTAATGTGGTGCATTATGCCGACGAACAGGATATAACCGTCAATGTTTATCTGGAAGATTGGAGTAACGGTATCAAGGATTCTCCCGAATATGTATTTCAGTTGATGGATGGATTGCAAGAGACGAGTGTCAAGCGTTATATGTTGCCTGACACGCTGGGTATCTTAAATCCCTTGCAAGTGATAGAGTATATGCGGAAGATGAAGAAACGTTATCCGAATACTCATCTCGATTTCCATGCGCACAATGACTATGATTTGGCAGTGAGCAACGTTCTTGCAGCTGTATTAAGCGGTGTCAAAGGACTGCATACTACCATCAACGGACTGGGCGAGCGGGCAGGAAATGCTCCTCTTGCAAGTGTGCAAGCCATCCTGAAAGATCATTTCAATGCGGCGACCAATATCGACGAGAGCCGTTTGAATGATGTCAGCCGGGTAGTGGAGTCTTATTCGGGTATTATGATACCTGCCAATAAACCGATTGTAGGTGAGAATGTCTTTACACAAGTGGCAGGTGTGCATGCCGACGGCGATAACAAAAATAATCTTTACTGTAATGATTTGCTTCCCGAACGTTTTGGCCGCAAACGTGAATATGCGTTGGGCAAGACAAGCGGCAAAGCCAATATCCGCAAAAATCTCGAAGACCTCGGACTGGAGTTGGATGAAGATGCTATGCGCAAAGTGACGGAACGTATCATCGAACTGGGCGACAAGAAAGAATTGGTGACACAGGAAGATTTGCCGTACATTGTTTCTGATGTGTTGAAGCATGGATCAATAGGTGAGAAGGTCAAACTGAAGAGCTATTTTGTGAATCTGGCTCATGGCTTGAAACCGATGGCTACGTTGAAGATAGAAATCAACGGGAAAGAGTATGAAGAGAGTTCAAGTGGAGATGGTCAATATGATGCTTTTGTTCGTGCATTGCGTAAGATATATAAGGTGACATTGGGACGCAAATTCCCGATGCTGACCAATTATGCGGTGACAATCCCTCCCGGTGGGCGTACGGATGCATTTGTGCAGACAGTAATCACATGGAGTTATGACGAGCAGGTGTTCCGTACCCGTGGACTTGATGCCGATCAGACGGAAGCTGCCATCAAAGCTACTATGAAGATGTTGAACCTCATCGAAGATGAATACGAGAAGAGCAAGTGAGAGATAACTTGCCCAAAGAATGTTTTTTATAAGAATATATAAATAGAAGAATAAACGATTATGGATTTTAAAATTGCTGTATTAGCAGGCGACGGCATCGGACCGGAGATCTCTGTGCAAGGTGTAGATGTGATGAGTGCCGTTTGCGAGAAGTTTGGCCACAAAGTAAGTTACGAATATGCAATCTGTGGAGCTGATGCGATTGATAAAGTAGGCGATCCGTTTCCGGAAGCAACCTATCAGGTTTGTAAAGATGCGGATGCTGTTTTATTCTCTGCCGTAGGCGATCCGAAATTTGATAACGACCCTACTGCTAAAGTACGTCCGGAACAAGGTTTGTTGGCGATGCGTAAGAAATTGGGACTTTTCGCTAATATCCGTCCGGTGCAGACATTCAAATGCCTGATTCACAAATCTCCGTTGCGTGCGGAACTGGTAGAGAACGCAGATTTTATCTGTATCCGTGAGTTGACCGGAGGTATGTATTTCGGTGAAAAGTATCAGGATAATGACAAAGCGTATGATACCAACTATTATACTCGCCCGGAAATCGAACGTATCTTGAAAGTGGCTTTTGAATATGCGATGAAGCGCAGAAAACATCTGACGGTGGTAGATAAGGCAAACGTGTTGGCTTCTTCCCGTCTATGGCGTCAGATTGCACAGGAAATGGCTCCGAACTATCCGGAAGTGACAACAGATTATATGTTTGTGGACAATGCTGCAATGAAAATGATTCAGGAACCTGCTTTCTTCGATGTGATGGTAACGGAAAACACCTTCGGTGATATTCTGACTGACGAAGGTTCTGTAATCAGTGGTTCTATGGGCTTGCTTCCTTCTGCTTCCACAGGCGAGAGTACTCCGGTGTTTGAACCGATTCACGGTTCATGGCCGCAGGCTAAAGGATTGAATATTGCTAATCCGTTGGCACAAATTCTTTCCGTAGCTATGTTGTTTGAGTATTTCGATTGCAAAGAAGAGGGTGCGCTGATTCGTAAAGCAGTAGACGCTTCTTTGGATGAGAATGTACGTACACCGGAAATTCAGGTGGCTGACGGTGCTAAATACGGAACGAAAGAAGTAGGACAGTGGATTGTTGATTATATCAAGAAAGCTTGATATTCTACACCACAGATTACACCGATTCACACAGATTGCTGATGGAGCTGTATAACAGCCCTTTATAAATAATTTCACCCACGTTATAGCTATCTATAACGTGGGTGATTTTTAATATTCAGATTTTGTTTGATAACTCCACTTACTCTTCATTCTTTTTATGGAATATCTTTTTTATCATTTGAAATCTGTGTGAATCTGTGTAATCTGTGGTGAACCTTACCAGCTTTTAATTATGGAATATATAATGATACCGAGCATTGTCAGCAATCCTACATAAATAGTGACTGGCCATTGTTTTATATCTTTTCTCTTCGTACGGGTGGAAGGTTCCAAATAAATGGCTATTTTGTGAGCGATAGTACAGAATAGCCAACCGCCGAATCCTCCGATAATACCTCCTACGAGTAAATCACCGGGATAATGTACACCCAAGTATATACGTGTATAGCAGTTAAGAATTGCCCAAGTTACGATGAAAATACTTAGCCAACGTTTACGGAACAGAAATACTACAAACATGGCAAGACCCAATGAATTGGCCGCATGGCACGATGGGAAACCATAACTTCCTCCACGATACCCGTTTACGATATATACCATATCCACAATAGGGTTGTCCGGATTGGCGGGACGCAGGCGTGCCACTACCGGGCGGATGATACTGCTGCACATTTGGTCGGCAAAGGTTATCGTGAGCGCGATAGCTGCCACATAACATACGACTACTTTCCAGTGGAAATTTCTTAATAATATGTATAATATGGTGGCATACATGGGAACCCAGATTATTTTACCCGTGAAGGAACTCATGAAATAATCCCAGAAAGGGGAGTGTATACCATTGAAAGATAAGAAGATATTTGTATCTATCTCCGAAAGGAATTGCACGATTTCGCTATGTATCATCCGGCTTTATTGATCTATTTTTAACGTCGCAAATATACAATAAAGAATAGTAAATGTCCTATATTACCTTATAAATATTCCATATTTCTTAATAATTAGCGTTTGGCAAGATCATCGTAGAGCTTCTGTAAGAACGCTTTTCCTTTTTCCAGATTAGCTCCTTTGGCGGTGCCTTCGTCCAGTTGTACGGTATTGGCGTCAAGATTATACACCAATTGGTTGTCGGCAGTAATCATTCCGAAATAATCCGGCCGGGTAAAGTATGCGAAATGAGGAGAACCCGGATTCAGGATATTCTTGCTGAAAGTAAATTCATCGTGCGGCAATCCTAATTGAGCGAGCAAAGTGGCGGCAATGTCAATTTGCGAAGCATAGGTATCTATTACGAGAGGTTGTTTAATTGCACCTCCGATTAAAATCAGCGGAATGGTTTGTCCGTCCAGCGGATTTTCTATCGGGTATGGGTATGCACCCTGATGATCGGGAACGAGTACAAACAGTGTGTTTTTCCATAACGGTGTTTCCTGATACTGTTTCACGAAATCTCCCACACAACTGTCGGCATACGCAAAGGAGTTGAGGACTTTATCATCCAGCCTGTGGAACGGAACTTCGAATGGTTCGTGGCTGCTTGATGTCTGAACCAGTTTCAGGAATGGCTCTTCTTGTTTTTCTTCTTTCAGGTCTTTCATCAGGCGTTGGAACAAAACGTGATCTTGTGCTCCCCATTTTCCGGTACGTTCGGACAGAGGGAAATCTTTATCGGAAATAATCTTCTCGATACCGGAAGATACCAGGTAAGAGCGCATATTGGTGAAATCGGCATCTCCTCCATAGTAATATTCGAGGCTGTATCCTGCATTTTTCAAGCTGCGGGGGATGGAAGGAAGTTTGTCTGTCTTTTCGGGATATTTCATGATGCTGGTACTCGGCTGTCCGGGATATCCGCTGATGATAGATGCCAGTCCGCGGTCTGTGCGGAAACTGCTGCCGTAGAAGTTGCTGAATAATACACCTTCTTTTGCGAATTTATCCATGTTGACAGCCACATTGGGTTGTCCTCCGAAAGTTTCCATCAAGTGTGTGGAGAAACTCTCAAGGATAATGAAAATAATGTTCGGGCGTTGTGTATTCAATAATTGGGGGATGCTGTCCGTTGCTGCGACGGGTTTGTCTACCATTTCTGCAAATAATTCGTCGGCTATTTTCGGATCCATGAAACGATACTGCTTATCGAAATTATTCTGATGGGTGGCAGAATACATGAAGCTGAATGCCGGATTAATGGCTGCATGATTCATGCGTTGGTCCTGACTGAAATACACCTTGCTTAAATTCATGGTGGATACGCTGAATCCGCCCCGGATAGGGATGAAGAGTGCCGCTGTCAGCAAAAGCAGTGCAAGCGAGACATTCTGGCGTCGATAAGGTATTTTCAGAGGCTTTTTCTCCCGGATAAGGACACAATAGAAAATACAGTATAGAATTGCTGCATAGATCAATATAGCCAGAATTCCAAGTAGAACAAACCAAAAACTGACACTTGCCATGGCATCTTTGGGAGAAGAGAAGAAATAGAAAATAGGAGTGGCGTCCAGACGGAATCCCCAAAATCCGTACAATCCCAAGTCGATGATAAAAATGCAGGCCATGACAAAGGCTATTACTCCGAAATATCCTTGCCGGATGCGGCGGAGTATGGATGAATTTGTCCAGGCGGAAGCAATGAGCAGGATGCCGGGGATAGCGGTCAGATAGCCTGCAAGAGATAAATCCAGTGGTAATCCGTGCCACATGACGCGGAAATAGTCACCCAAAGATGCATTAGTATATAAGTCATGGTAGTAAACCATGAAGATTGGTTTCTGAAGAACGAATAAAAGAACAAATAAAAAATAGGTCGTGAGAAATTGTATAATTCTCTTTTTCATATATGTAAACTTAAAAAGATTGAACGGATACAAAGTTACTATACTTTTCCTTATCTTTCTCATGATGTGATGTAAAACATACCTTTTTTTCCATATCTTTGTCGTGTCTGTGACAAAAATGAAGTAATAAGATGGCAAAGATTGCAAAGAAACTAACAGATTTAGTGGGGAATACCCCTTTGATGGAACTTTCCGGTTATAGTGGAAAGTATGGTCTGGAACAAAATATTATTGCCAAACTGGAGGCTTTTAATCCGGCGGGAAGTGTAAAAGACAGAGTCGCTCTTTCGATGATTGAAGATGCGGAAGCTCGTGGAGCATTGAAACCCGGTGCAACGATTATTGAGCCGACAAGCGGAAATACAGGTGTAGGGTTGGCAATGGTGGCTACTATTAAAGGGTATCACCTAATATTGACCATGCCCGAAACGATGAGTCTGGAACGGCGGAATCTGTTGAAAGCGTTGGGTGCGCAGATTGTATTGACAGATGGGCTGGGAGGGATGGCAGCTTCCATTGCCAAAGCGCAGGAGTTGCGTGATAGTATCCCCGGTTCGGTGATTTTGCAACAATTTGAGAATCCGGCCAATGCTGCTGTTCATGAACGGGCAACGGGTGAAGAAATTTGGAGGGATACAGATGGTGAAGTGGCCGTTTTTGTAGCCGGAGTTGGTACCGGAGGAACAGTCTGCGGGGTAGCCCGTGCTTTGAAGAAACATAATCCGAATATTTATATTGTTGCTGTGGAACCGGCATCATCTCCTGTGTTGGCAGGCGGAGAGGCGGCTTCGCATCGTATTCAAGGTATTGGAGCGAATTTTATCCCGAAGCTTTATGATGCTTCGGTGGTGGATGAAGTAATAGGCGTGCCAGATGATGACGCGATTCGTGCAGGACGTGAGTTAGCGGCAACAGAAGGTCTGTTGGCGGGTATTTCTTCGGGAGCAGCTGTGTATGCCGCCCGTCAACTGTCACAACGCCCGGAATTTAAGAACAAAAAAATAGTAGCGTTGTTACCTGATACGGGAGAGCGTTATTTGTCGACCGAACTGTTTGCTTTTGACGCATATCCATTGGATTAATTCATTCACTATAAAAAGACCTGAACCATGGTAAGAATAATTATAGTTTTGCTTTTTTGTTTTCCGGCTGTTACCTTTGCGCAAACCTATCAGCAATTGTCCGAGAGAGCCATTGAGTGTATCGAAAAAGACAGTCTTCCCCAGGCAGAGGAACTTTTGCTTCAGGCTTTGAAGTTGGAACCGAAAAACGCAAAGAATGCACTGCTCTTTTCTAACTTGGGATTGGTTCAGCGCCGTTTGGGCGAGTTTGATAAGGCATTGGAATCTTATTCTTTTGCACTGAACTTTGCTCCTTTGGCAGTCCCTATTTTGCTCGACCGTGCCGCCATTTATATGGAAATGGGAAAAACAGACCGTGCTTATACGGATTATTGCCAGGTGTTGGACGAGGACAAACAGAACAAAGAAGCTCTGTTGATGCGTGCTTATATTTATGTGCTCCGCCGCGATTATCCGGCTGCGAGAATAGATTATAATCGTTTATTGGAACTCGATCCGCAGAGCTATAGCGGACGGCTGGGACTGGCTACTTTGGAGCAGAAAGAAGGAAAATTCCGGGAAGCTCTTGAGATATTGAATAAGATGCTTGCGGCCACTCCTGAAGATGCGACGCTCTATATTGCCCGTGCCGATGTGGAACGTGAGATGAAACATGAAGATTTGGCATTGGTCGATTTGGAGGAAGCCATCCGGTTGGATGCTGCCTCGGCTGATGCTTATCTGTTGCGTGGAAATATCTACCTGGCACAGAAGAAGAAAGGACTGGCAAAAGCTGACTTTGAAAAAGCTATTTCATTGGGAGTGCCTCCGGCTGATTTGCACGAGCAATTGCGGCAATGCAAGTGAAGTTATTAATAAGCCAACTATATCTTTCCGGTTTACATAAGTGAGCGCCTTTTGCTATAGGCATTAGTTCGTTCCACAGTTGTTTCCCTTTAGTTCTACCTATGTGGAACTAAAGGGAAACAACTGTGGAACGGAAAGATAACCTTAGTGGAACGAATAATCATTAGTCAGGTGACTCGTTAATATATACTATTCAAGAATTTCTTTTATTCTACGAACTGTCTAATCAGATTTACGAAATCCTTTCCATATTTCTTTTTCTTGTGTTCGCCGATACCACTGATTTCTCCAAACTCTTCGATGGTGGTGGGACGTGAGATGCAAAGCAGATGCAACACTTTGTCTGACAAGACGATATAGGCGGGCAAAGCTTCCTGATCGGCAAGTTGTTTTCTTAATCCTCGCAATGCTTCGAACAAATCTTGGCTTTCGCCGCCTGCCGCGCCGAAGGGGAGTTCTTTGGCGATAACCACTTTTTTCTTTTTTCCTTTTCGGGTAACTGCTTCCTCATGCTGGATAACTACCAATGCCGCTTGTGTCCTTCCGAAGAGAACATCACTTCCGCTTGACGTTATTTTGAGATGATTATTCTCATTATAAGCTATTTCAAAGTAGCCGAGTTGCAGCATTTGAAGCAGATAGTCTTGCCAGTCACGAGGAGGAATGTCGCGTCCGGCACCGAACGTTTTAAGTTCCTGATACCCTTTTCCGGTTACTTCCGCAGAATAGTTTCCACGAAGAATATCAATCAACACTCCTGTGCTGATTTGCTGTTCCGTACGTGCGATGGCACTTAATGCTTTTTGCACGATGACTGTACCGTCGAATCGTTGAGGGGGATTTTTACAAACATCGCAGTTGCCGCAATCCTCTGTTGTTGTTTCTCCGAAGTAGCTTAATAAGATTCTTCGTCGGCAAATGTCGGCCTCTGCGTATTGCTGCATACGTTGGAGCTTTTCCAGATTGATATTTTGCTGATTACTTTCCGAAGCGAATTTAGTTAGTAATATTAAGTCGCCTAATGAATAAAACAGGACAGTATTGCTGGGTAACCCATCACGTCCGGCACGTCCTATTTCCTGATAAAAGCTTTCTATACTTTTAGGCAGGTTATAATGTATCACCCAGCGGACATTTGATTTATCAATCCCCATTCCAAAAGCAATGGTGGCACATACCACCTGTATGCGGTCGTTAATAAAATCATTCTGTGTTTCGTCCCGGTGTTGAGTGGATAACCCCGCGTGATAAACCCCGCAACGGATACCCTGCTTTTGTAACATCTGTGCGACGGTTTCCGTCTTACTTCGACTCATGCAGTAAATAATCCCGCTTTCTTCCCCGTGGCGGTGGATAAATTCTAAGATAGCCTTGTTCTTTTCCTTCGCTTGAAATCCACGTTTCACAGTCAGGCTGATGTTGGGACGGTCGAACGAGGAAATGAAGGTACGCGGATGGTTCAGATGCAATTGCCGTACGATGTCTTCACGCGTGATTTTATCCGCGGTGGCAGTTAGTGCGACAATTGGTATTTGCGGAAATTGTTGGTGGAGCACTCCCATTTGTGTGTATTCCGGACGGAAATCATGTCCCCATTGCGAAATACAATGAGCTTCATCAATAGCAAACAGAGAGATGTTCATATCCCGCAACAAATAGTCCTTTTCAGCTAAAAGTTTTTCCGGTGAAATGTAAAGCAGCTTCAGGCGACCTTCAATGCATGCGCGGCGCAGATTAGCGTTTTCTGTTTCGTCATTACTGCTGTTCAGCGCTCCGGCAGCGATGCCGTTTGCCAGCAATGCTTCTACCTGATCTTTCATCAATGAGATGAGGGGAGAAACGACAACGGCAGTACCTTCGCAAAGCAGTGCGGGAAGTTGGTAACAGATTGATTTCCCCCCACCAGTGGGCATTAATACCAATGCATCCTGTTTGTTCAGGATGTGTCGGATGATTTCTTCTTGCAGAGGACGGAAATTATCGTACCCGAAATATGTCTTTAAAGTCTCTCTCATTGATGCTGATTTATCCATGCTGCAAAGGTACATTTTTCTTTGGCAATTTTTCATCATGTGTAGATTTCTGTTTCTGATATGAATTATAAATAAGTTAAAGTTTCTTATTATTCGGACTCATTCCTTCTTTTTCAAGGTTTTTGATTGTTTATTTAGAAAAAAAATGCACAAAATAATTGTGTGTTTAAAAAAAAAGTAAGACATTTGTAACATGTTACGTTGCAAATGAGCAATTATTAACAAATGAACAAACCCTAACCAGTTAATTCAATGAGCGATTTAGAGAACAAAAAAACGGAAGAAACTCCGAAAAAACGTCCCTACAATTTGAGGGAAAAGAAAGAAAAGAAGGCTGCATACAGGTCTTTGATTAGACCGGAATTGGCAGACGAGTTGTATGACAAGATCCTGAATATCATCGTTGTACAGAAGAAGTACAAGGATCCTGACTATTCAGCTAAGGACTTGGCGAAAGAATTGAAGACGAATACTCGTTACCTTTCTGCAGTAGTAAACTCACGCTTTGGCATGAACTATTCTTGCCTGTTGAATGAATACAGAGTAAAAGATGCTTTGCATTTATTGACTGACAAACGTTATGCCGACAAAAATGTGGAAGAAATTAGTGCCATGGTTGGCTTTGCAAATCGTCAATCTTTTTACGCTGCATTTTACAAAAACGTAGGTGAGACTCCTAATGGATATCGCAAAAAACATCTCGAAAATAAGAAATAATTGCGCGTTCCGAAATTAGTCAAAAGGAATTACCTCTAAATGAAAGATTTTGGAGATAATTCCTTTTCTCATTTTAATTAATCAATGCTAGCATTATGAAAAAACATCTGATTTTAATGACAGTGGCCGCTACGCTTTTAACATCGTGCGGAGGAAGTAAAACAACAACTGCTGAAGCAGACAAATTTGATTATACAGTGGAACAATTTGCTGATTTACAGATATTGCGTTATAAAGTTCCCGGATTTGAGGAACTGACGCTGAAACAGAAGGAACTGATTTATTACCTGACAGAGGCTGCTCTGGAAGGAAGGGATATTCTGTTTGACCAGAATGGAAAATATAATTTGAGAATCCGTCGGATGCTCGAAGCAGTATATACAAACTATCAGGGAGATAAAACAACGCCTGATTTTAAAAATATGGAGGTGTATCTGAAAAGGGTATGGTTCTCCAATGGTATTCATCACCACTATGGTACGGAGAAATTCGTGCCCAACTTCTCGCAGGAGTTCTTGAAACAGGCTGTACTCGGTATAGATGCCAAGTTGCTGCCGTTGGCGAAAGGACAGACTGCCGAACAACTTTGTGCCGAACTGTTTCCGGTGATTTTCGATCCGACTGTTATGCCGAAACGGGTAAACCAGGCAGATGGCGAAGATCTTGTGTTGACTTCTGCTTGTAACTATTATGACGGAGTGACGCAGAAAGAGGCAGAGAGTTTTTATAGCGCCCTGAAAGACCCGAAAGACGAAACACCGGTTTCTTACGGGCTGAACAGTCGGCTGGTCAAAGAAAACGGAAAGTTGGAGGAGAAAGTTTGGAAAGTAGGCGGACTCTATACACAGGCAATAGAGAAGATTGTTTATTGGCTGAAGAAAGCGGAAGGTGTAGCAGAGAATGAGGCACAAAAGGCCGTCATCACCAAACTGATTCAATTCTATGAAACAGGCAATCTGAAAGATTTCGATGAATATGCCATTCTTTGGGTGAAAGACCTTGATTCACGAATCGACTTTGTGAATGGATTTACTGAAAGTTACGGTGACCCGTTGGGTATGAAAGCGAGCTGGGAGTCTTTGGTGAATTTCAAAGATTTGGAATCAACGCACCGCACAGAGATAATCAGTAGCAATGCGCAGTGGTTTGAAGATCATTCTCCGGTAGATAAATCTTTCAAGAAAGAAAAGGTAAAAGGGGTATCGGCTAAAGTGATTACTGCCGCTATCCTTGCAGGTGATCTTTACCCGGCAACGGCTATCGGTATCAATCTGCCGAATGCAAACTGGATTCGTGCTCACCACGGCTCTAAATCGGTGACAATCGGAAATATAACAGATGCTTATAATAAAGCCGCTCACGGAAACGGATTCAACGAAGAATTTGTTTATAGCGATGCGGAAATACAACTGATCGATGCGTATTCTGATTTAACGGATGAGCTGCATACGGACTTGCACGAATGTTTAGGACACGGTTCCGGTAAGTTACTTCCGGGGGTAGATCCTGATGCTTTGAAAGCATACGGCTCTACCATCGAAGAGGCGCGTGCCGATTTGTTCGGATTGTATTATGTGGCTGACCCTAAGCTGGTGGAACTGGGACTTCTCTCTTCTCCCGATGCTTATAAAGCTCAATATTATACTTATCTGATGAACGGTCTGATGACGCAATTGGTACGTATCGAACCGGGAAATACTGTGGAAGAAGCTCACATGCGTAACCGCCAGTTGATAGCCCGTTGGGTATTTGAGAAGGGGGCTGCCGATAAAGTGGTGGAATTGGTGAAGAAAGACGGAAAGACTTATGTGGTTATCAATGACTATCAGAAAGTACGCGAGCTTTTCGGCGAATTGTTGGCTGAAATCCAGCGAATCAAATCGACAGGCGACTTTGAAGGTGCCCGTTCATTGGTAGAAAACTATGCCGTAAAAGTAGATCCGGCTTTACATGCAGAAGTTCTGGAACGTTATAAGAAGTTGAATCTGGCTCCTTATAAAGGTTTTGTGAATCCGAAATACGAACTGGTGACAGATGAAAACGGAAACGTTACGGATGTCACAGTTTCTTATGATGAAGGTTATGTAGAACAAATGTTGCGTTACAGCACTGATTATTCTCCGCTGCCTTCCATAAACAACTGATCTGAAATGGATATTAAAGAACAATTGAAAGATATCAAGACACAGCTCCGTCTCTCTATGAACGGGGCTGTGTCCCAAAGTATGCGCGAGAAAGGGCTGGTTTATAAACTCAATTTCGGAGTGGAACTGCCTCGTATCAAGATGATTGCCGAAGGTTACGAAAAGAATCATGACCTGGCGCAGGCTTTATGGAAAGAGGAAATTCGTGAGTGTAAGATTCTGGCGGGAATGCTTCAGCCGATCGAAACGTTTTATCCCGAGATAGCCGATATTTGGGTGGAAAACATCCGGAATATCGAAATAGCAGAACTGACTTGTATGAATCTCTTCCAGCATTTACCGTATGCTCCGGCCAAATCTTTTCACTGGATTGCCGACGAACAGGAGTACGTGCAGACTTGTGGTTTCCTGACTGCCGCCCGTCTTCTGATGAAGAAAGGGGATATGACCGAACGTGCCTCCGGCGAATTGCTCGACCAGGCGATTTGTGCGGTACATTCCGACAGCTATCATATTCGTAACGCAGCTTTGCTGGTTATCCGCAAATATATGCAGCATAGCGAGGAACATGCTTTTCAAGTATGCCGCCTGGTGGAAGGTATGGCAGATTCTACCTTGGAAGGAGAGCAAATGCTCTACAATATGGTGAAAGAGGAGCTTGCTGTAGACTAATCTTATTTTCATGGAGTAAGTCCTTTTATTAAATAACGGTTTAATTTTTTAGACGCGGATAACACGGATGACGCGTCTAAAAAATAAACCGTCTTGTTATTCGTTTATTATATAAGCCAATCTACAAAACGAATGATAGTCTCCATTTAATTTATAAAAAAACTGTCTAACTCTGTGATGAACTAAAAAAACTTCTCTTTATCATTTGCTTTCCGCAAAAAAGGCTTAACTTTGTTCGCGCTAATTTTGGCTGATGATGGAAACTCAAAACGTGAAAGATACAGTAAGGCAGATATTCACGGAATATCTCACGGCGAACGGGCATCGAAAGACTCCTGAACGCTACGCCATACTCGATACTATTTATTCTATCGACGGTCATTTCGATATTGACATGCTTTATTCACGGATGATGGACCAGGAGAATTTCCGGGTGAGCCGGGCGACTCTCTACAACACCATTATTCTTCTTATCAATGCACGGCTGGTCATTAAGCATCAGTTCGGTACTTCCTCCCAATACGAAAAATCATATAATCGCGAGACACATCATCATCAGATATGTACTCAATGTGGTAAAGTGACCGAGTTTCAGAACGAGGAACTGCAGCAAGCCATTGAAAATACGAAATTGAGCCGCTTCCAGCTTTCGCATTACTCCTTATATATATATGGAGTATGTAGTAAGTGCGACAGAGCTAACAAACGGAAAAAAGTAAATAACAACAATAAAAAAGAAAAATGAAAGTAGATGTTCTATTAGGATTACAATGGGGCGACGAAGGTAAAGGAAAAGTAGTCGACGTTTTAACACCTAAGTATGATGTGGTTGCTCGTTTTCAGGGCGGCCCGAATGCCGGTCACACGCTTGAGTTTGAAGGACAGAAATATGTGCTTCGCTCTATTCCTTCCGGTATTTTTCAAGGAAACAAGGTAAACATCATCGGTAACGGTGTGGTACTTGATCCGGCATTGTTTAAAGCAGAGGCAGAAGCACTTGAAGCATCGGGTCATCCGCTGAAAGAACGTTTGCACATTTCAAAGAAAGCTCATCTTATTCTTCCGACACACCGTATTCTGGATGCTGCATACGAAGCAGCCAAAGGTGATGCTAAAGTAGGAACTACCGGTAAGGGTATCGGCCCTACTTACACGGATAAAGTGAGCCGTAACGGTGTTCGTGTAGGTGATATTCTTCATAATTTCGATCAGAAGTATGCTGCCGCAAAAGCTCGTCACGAACAAATTCTGAAGAGCTTGAATTATGAATACGATCTTACTGAACTGGAAAAAGCATGGTTGGAAGGTATCGAATACCTGAAACAATTCCATTTCGTAGATAGCGAACATGAAGTGAATAACCTGTTGAAGGATGGTAAGAGCGTGCTTTGTGAAGGAGCGCAGGGTACTATGCTTGATATTGATTTCGGTTCATATCCGTTTGTGACTTCTTCCAATACCGTATGTGCGGGAGCCTGCACCGGACTTGGAGTGGCACCTAACCGTATCGGTGAAGTATATGGTATCTTCAAGGCATACTGTACTCGTGTAGGAGCAGGTCCGTTCCCATCAGAACTGTTTGACGAAACAGGCGACAAGATGTGTACGTTGGGACATGAATTCGGTTCTGTAACCGGTCGTAAACGTCGTTGCGGATGGATTGACCTGGTAGCGTTGAAGTATTCCGTTATGATAAACGGAGTTACCAAATTGATTATGATGAAGAGCGATGTACTCGATACTTTCGAAACAATCAAAGCGTGCGTTGCTTACAAAGTGAACGGTGAAGAGATCGACTACTTCCCGTATGACATCACAGAAGGCGTAGAACCTGTATATGCAGAGCTTCCGGGCTGGCAGACAGATATGACCAAGATGCAGAGCGAAGATGAATTCCCGGAAGAATTCAATGCTTACCTGACTTTCCTGGAAGAACAGCTTGGTGTAGAAATCAAGATTGTATCTGTAGGACCGGACAGAGCACAGACCATCGAACGTTATACTGAAGAATAACAATTGATTTATTATATGGAGGAAAGGCGGAGATTGAAGAAAAACTCCGCCTTTCTTGTTCAATCCTTTGTATAGTCTATCCTAAACACACAAAAATAATGTATGCCTTATGAAAACACGTTTTATAGCTTTCCTTTTGTTGTTCGTAATGAACTTGGGAGTATTTGCGCAATCTTCCTATCAGCCTACCGAAGAGAATTTGAAAGCACGGCAGGAATTTCAGGACAATAAGTTTGGTATTTTTCTTCATTGGGGGCTATACGCTATGCTCGCTACCGGTGAGTGGACTATGACAAACAATAATCTGAATTATAAAGAGTATGCCAAACTGGCAGGCGGATTTTATCCTTCCAAGTTTGATGCGGACAAATGGGTGGCAGCTATTAAAGCTTCAGGAGCGAAATATATCTGTTTCACTACCCGTCATCACGAAGGTTTTTCTATGTTTGACACTAAGTATTCGGATTATAACGTAGTCAAAGCTACTCCTTTTAAAAGAGATATTGTGAAAGAATTGGCAGCAGCCTGTGCCAAGCAGGGCATCAAGCTCCATTTTTATTATTCACATCTTGACTGGGCGCGTGAGGACTATCCTTGGGGACGTACAGGACAGGGCACAGGTCGCTTGAACTCGAAAGGAGATTGGAAAAGTTATTATCAATTCATGAATAACCAGTTGACAGAATTGCTGACGAATTACGGTCCGATAGGGGCTATTTGGTTTGACGGATGGTGGGATCAGCCCAAAACTTTTAACTGGGAATTACCGGAGCAGTATGCTTTGATTCACAAACTCCAACCGGACTGCCTGGTGGGTAACAATCATCATCAGACGCCTTTTGATGGAGAAGATATTCAGATTTTCGAACGCGATCTGCCGGGTGAGAATGCTTCGGGACTTTCTGGACAGGAGGTGAGTCGCCTGCCGTTGGAAACTTGCGAAACAATGAATGGTATGTGGGGATATAAGATTACCGACCAGAATTATAAATCTACAAAGACATTGATTCACTATCTGGTGAAGGCAGCCGGTAAGAATGCCAATCTTTTGATGAATATCGGCCCTCAACCTGATGGGGAACTTCCTGCGGTAGCTGTGCAACGCTTGGCAGAGATGGGAGAGTGGATGAAACAATATGGCGAAACGATCTATGGAACACGAAGCGGCATAGTTGCTCCGCATGATTGGGGAGTGACCACACAAAAAGGAAATAAACTCTATGTACATATCCTCGACCTGAAAGATGCAGCTTTGTTCCTGCCATTGACAGGCAAGAAGGTTAAGAAAGCAGTCTTGTTTAAAGATCAGTCTCCGGTTCGTTTCATAAAGACGAAAGCCGGTGTTTTGCTCGAATTCGCCGAGGTTCCGAAAGATATTGACTATGTGGTAGAACTGACAATTGACTAATTTTTAGCTAATTCTTCATAAAAGCAAGGGGAAACTATTCTGACATTGAACGTTTCCCCTTATTTTTGGCAAACAATTTGTTTATAAAGATATAGAGTAATAATTAAAATTGAAAAGTATATGATGTCTTATTGGGTATTATTTATAGGAATCGCTGTTGTAAGTTGGTTGGTACAGATGAATTTGCAAAACAAATTCAAGAAGTACTCTAAGATTCCTACAGGAAATGGAATGACAGGACGCGACGTTGCTTTAAAAATGTTGCATGACAATGGAATTTATGACGTACAGGTTACACATACGCCGGGACGGTTGACCGACCACTACAATCCTACTAACAAAACGGTGAATTTGAGTGAAGGGGTGTATGAAAGTAACAGTATAATGGCAGCTGCCGTAGCAGCCCATGAATGTGGACACGCTGTACAACATGCACGCATGTATGCTCCGTTGAAAATGCGTAGTGCGCTGGTTCCGGTGGTAAACTTTGCCTCTTCCATTATGACGTGGGTATTGTTGGGTGGTATCTTGTTGATAAACTCTTTCCCGCAGTTATTGCTGGCAGGTATTATCCTGTTTGCTATGACTACATTGTTCAGCTTTATCACGCTGCCGGTGGAAATCAATGCAAGTAAACGTGCGTTGGTCTGGTTGAGTTCATCCGGCATTACTAATTCGTACAATCATGCACAGGCTGAAGATGCTCTTCGTTCTGCTGCTTATACGTATGTAGTTGCTGCATTAGGCTCACTGGCTACATTGGTATACTACATCATGATCTTCATGGGTAGAAGAGACTAAGAAATGAAAAAGGGAGAAAAGTACGTTTATTAACTTCTCTCCATAGAATATAAAAAGATTCTCCGCAGTCTTTCCGAAGACTATGGAGGATTTTTTGTATTGTTTAGGGTCTTACTTGAGTGTTTCTTTACGATATTGATAGGGGATGGACACAATACGGGTGATTTTTTCAAATATATGTAAGTATTGCTCGGAAATTTGCAGTAAATTTGCGCAATTAAAATTATAAACAGTAATATTATGGCAGCAAAACCAAGTATTCCTAAAGGAACTCGTGACTTTTCGCCGGTAGAAATGGCGAAGCGTAATTATATATTCAATACGATTCGTGACGTATATCATTTGTATGGATTCCAGCAGATAGAGACTCCTTCGATGGAGATGCTTTCTACATTGATGGGAAAGTACGGCGATGAGGGAGATAAACTACTCTTTAAGATTCAGAACTCTGGAGATTACTTCTCCGGGATTACTGACGAAGAATTGTTAAGCCGTAATGCTGCCAAACTGGCAAGCAAATTCTGTGAGAAAGGTTTGCGTTACGACTTGACAGTGCCTTTTGCCCGTTATGTAGTGATGCATCGTGATGAGATCACTTTCCCGTTCAAACGCTATCAGATTCAACCGGTATGGCGTGCCGACCGCCCGCAGAAAGGACGTTATCGCGAATTTTATCAATGTGATGCCGATGTTGTAGGAAGCGATTCGTTATTGAACGAAGTGGAATTGATGCAGATTGTCGATACCGTTTTTAGTCGTTTCAATATTCGTGTATGTATTAAGATTAACAACCGCAAGATTCTTTCCGGTATTGCTGAAATTATAGGCGAATCGGATAAGATTGTAGATATTACCGTGGCAATTGACAAACTGGATAAAATTGGTCTGGATAATGTAAATGCCGAACTGAAAGAGAAGGGAATCAGTGATGAGGCTATTGCCAAGTTGCAACCGATCATTCTTCTTAGTGGTACGAATGCAGAGAAATTGGCAACACTGAAGAATGTGTTATCAGCCAGTGAAGTAGGGCTGAAGGGAGTGGAAGAGAGTGAATTTATTCTGAATACATTGGAAACAATGGGCTTGAAGAATGAAATAGAGCTTGATCTTACTTTAGCTCGTGGACTGAACTATTATACAGGAGCTATCTTTGAAGTGAAAGCACTGGATGTACAGATTGGCAGTATCACTGGTGGTGGCCGTTATGATAATCTGACCGGAGTATTCGGTATGGCAGGAGTGTCCGGAGTGGGTATCTCTTTTGGTGCAGACCGTATCTTTGATGTCCTGAACCAGCTCGAACTTTACCCGAAAGAAGCTGTAAACGGAACAGAACTTCTGTTTATCAACTTCGGTGAAAAGGAAGCTGCATACTCAATGGGAATTCTGGCTAAGGTACGTGCTGCCAATATTCGTGCCGAGATCTTCCCGGATGCAGCCAAGATGAAGAAACAAATGAGTTATGCCAATGCGAAGAATATTCCGTTTGTAGCTATTGTCGGTGAGAATGAAATGAACGAAGGCAAAGTGATGTTGAAGAATATGGAGACTGGAGAACAGAACCTTGTTTCAGCAGACGAACTGATTGCTATTGTGAAGAAATAAGCGGAGATATTAGAACTAAGTATGTCATCATAATTAGTTAATATAAAGAGTTCGTCTTAACATAAAAATGAAGTGCCCCCCAAAAGTTAGATAAAGGACTTTTTGGGGGGCGCTTCAAAATAAAAAAGAGAAGATTTCTTTTTAGTATTTTATTTGATCTAGTATTCCATTGAGGAAAGCAATTGCTACTCCATAGTTCGTCATAGGAATGTGCTGCTCCCGCGCACGTTCGATGCGACTAAGTACGTATTTACGGTTAAACATACATGCTCCGCAATGGATAACTAAAGAGTAAGGAGTCAGATCTTGTGGAAGGTCGGTTCCTGCTACCATATCAATTTGCAGATTCTCTCCAATCCGTTTCCGTAACAAACGAGGAAGTTTCACTCTTCCTATATCTTCTGAAAGGGGAGCGTGCGTACAAGCTTCCGCTATCAGTACACGTGACGATTCCGTCAGTCTTTCAATGACAGCTGCACTTTCTACATAATAGTGAATATCACCTTTATATCCTGCGAAAAGCACCGAGAAAGAAGTCAGCTCACTTTCCGCCGGTTTCTGTTCATAAATCGCTTTGAAAACTTGTGAATCGGTGATGATTAACTTCGGAGGACGGGCAAGGGCTTGTAGGGTTGCAGAAAACTTATCAGTGGTGCAAGTCATTACGAGGCATTTTTTATCCAGCAATTCACGGATAGTCTGCACTTGCGGTAAGATCAGTCTACCTTTGGGAGCTTGGATATCCTGTGGCATTACTAAAAGTACAAGGTCATTTTCTGTAACAAGTTTCCCGGTAATATTTTGTTGACCGAAGTCCGAAGGTAATTTTTCAAGAATAGCTTGCCGGATCAGTTCGATTCCTATCTTTTCTTTGGCACTGATAAGCAAGGGGTGTATTTTACATTGTTCCTCGATATATGTAGCTAAATGATCGCTATTCTCTCGTATATCTATTTTATTCAATACCGGAATGACAGGGATATTCTTCTCTTTCAATAGTGCCAGTATCTCTTTTTCATGAAAAAAGGTAGTGTCTTCACATAATAACAATGCAATATCCGTTTTCTCAATAGCCTTTAAAGTCCGGCTGATACGCAGTTCTCCAAGCTCTCCTTCGTCATCGAATCCCGGAGTATCTATAAAAAGACAAGGACCAATACCTTGAATCTCCATTGCTTTAGACACAAGGTCGGTAGTCGTTCCGGGAGTATTTGAAACGAGCGCGATGTCCTGTCCTGTCAACGCATTGATAAGAGAAGACTTACCACTGTTCCGTCTACCGAAAAGGGTGATATGAAGTCTGTTAGCATTTGGAGTATCTGTTAAGCTCATAATTGATAATTTTTCAACTTGTTAATTCGTGCGTAGCTAATTGGCAGATTGATATGTTAGCACATCAATGTATTATTTAAAATCTAAAGTCTCTTTGTCCTGCAGCTATTGCTTTGAGATTCCGGATAGCTATTTCCCTGATTTTGGGATTGGGGATTCGTTCCGTTTCTTTTAGAACCAGTTCCAATCCTTTCTGTCGCGTATCTTCTGAAGCATAATCTTCCAGATACTCTTTCAGAGTCATCAGGGCATTCGGTCCGCAACAGTTTGCTATCTGACCGGATTTCACTAATGACATGAAACGGTCTCCCGTCCTTCCTTCCCGGTAACAGGCTGTACAGAAGCTGGGGATATATCCGAGTTCGAGCAACCAGTTGACCACCTCGTCCAATGTCCGGGTGTCGCTCACATCAAATTGGGCAGAATTATGATCGGGTAATTCCGTTTCAGCATATCCGCCTACACTGGTACGCGAACCGCCACTGATTTGTGAAATACCCAATTCGAGCACTTTCTTGCGTGATTCTTGCGATTCACGTGTAGAAATAATCATTCCCGTATAAGGAACGGCAATTCGGATAACAGCTACAATCTTGCTGAATATCTCATCCGAAATAGCGTTCGGGAAATCTTCCGCATCGATGTCATCTGCCGAACAGATGCGCGGCACACTGATTGTATGCGGCCCTACACCGAATTTGGCTTCCAAATGTTCGGCATGCATTAATAATCCGATAAAATCATACCGATAAGTATTCAAACCGAAAAGGACGCCAATGCCTACATCATCGATTCCTCCTTCCATCGCGCGGTCCATCGCTTCGGTGTGATAAGCGTAATTGCTTTTAGGTCCGGTGGGATGGAGAGCTTCGTAGTTATCTTTGTGATAAGTCTCTTGGAATAAGATATACGTGCCGATACCCGCTTCTTTCAATCGGCGATAATTTTCTATCGTAGTGGCTGCGATATTTACGTTTACCCGGCGGATAGCTCCATTTTTATGCTTGATACTATAAATCGTCTGAATAGATTCCAGAATATATTCTATCGGGTTCAGTGACGGATGCTCACCGGCTTCAAGAGCCAGTCGCTTATGTCCCATATCCTGCAAAGCAATTACCTCCCGGCGGATTTCTTCCTGTGTCAGTTTCTTGCGTGCAATAGTCTTGTTTTTGGCATGATACGGACAATATACGCAACCGTTTACGCAATGATTAGATAAATAAAGCGGTGCGAACATGACGATACGGTTGCCGTAAAACTTCTGTTTGATTTCTTTAGCGAGATGAAAGATACGTTCTATCAGGTCAGGTTGGTTACACTCCAGCAGAATGGCCGCTTCCCGGTGTGTCAGTCCCTTGCACAACGCTGCCTTTTCAATTAGTTGTTCAATCAGGACACGATTATCCTTATTGTTCTGTGCATATTCCAGCGTATCCAAAATTTCTTCGTGATGGATAAACTCTTCTGCTTTGGATGAATCTTTTTGGTATATCATAATATTCTTTGTTTTTTCACCACAGATTACACGGATTCACACAGATTAAAATTTAATTCGAAATAAATCTGTGTGAATCCGTGTAATCTGTGGTGCACTTAAAGTCGCCTCTTTCGGTAGATATCTCATAACCGATGGTATTCAACTGCTTTTGTAAGGTAGTCAGTCCTTCGGCGGATTCCGCTCCGAGTGAAGCTTTGTCATTGTATAATTCATATTTTCTCCGTTCCTCCCGGGGAGACAGGTTGGGCATAACCACATTTGCACCTGCCAATATACCCCGCTCTCTACCATCAGGAACAAGAGTGGCGAGAGCCGTTGTTGCCGGAATCAATGCGGATGGATGCATCAAACGGAAGATCGATAATAGAAGAATCGTCCGTTCCACCGTTCCGCTGGGATATTGGGCAAAAGGCGTATCATGATGGGGTAGGAAAGGACCGATGCCGATCATTTCCGGCTGTAGCTTTTCAATGAACAAGATATCCTCGATGATATGTTCTACTGTTTGCCCTGGGCTGCCGACCATAATTCCGGTTCCTGTCTGATAGCCGATGTCTTTTAAATCCGCTAAACATTGTAGGCGCTGTTTGCCGGACATTTCTGCCGGATGCAGTTGCCAGTAATGCGACTCATTATATGTTTCGTGACGTAACAGATAACGGTTGGCTCCGGCACGGAAGAAACGCTCGTATGCATCACGCGACTTTTCTCCGAGCGACAGTGTAATGGCACAATCCGGATAATCCTGCCTGATACGGGCAACAGTCATTTCTATCCGATCGTCTGTCAGTGCGGGATCTTCTCCTCCTTGCAGCACGAAAGTGCGGAAACCTAATTTATATCCTTGCCGGCAACAATCCAGTATACTTTCCAGGTTCAATCGGTAACGTTCGATATTGGGATTTCCTTTTCGGATGCCACAGTAATAACAGTTGTTCCGGCAGCAATTGCTGACTTCAATTAGTCCACGGATATAAATCTTATTTCCGAAGTGGCGGAGAGCGACTTCCTGCGCCTGTTTATTGATGTAACGCAGGGTTTCTGCGTCACATCCGGTCAACAGTTGCCGGAGCTCTTCCGGGCTAAGTGTTCTTTCCTGCCGTAGTTTATCGATCCATTGTTTCATAGCTCTCTTTTCGTTTGAGCAGCTCTTGTGCCAATTGGCGACGTCCCGAAACAATATCATTATGCGTACTTGGCCCGGTGATGCATCCACCCTCACACGCCATCACTTCAATAAACTGTCCCGCAGCCTTTCCTGTCTTGGCGCAGGCACGCAACAGAGCGATATTCTTTTTATTGATGTCCGACACTTGTATTGCATTGATTTTATCCGCTTCTTCTTTCAGATAAGCTTTGACAGCTCCCATCACACCACCTGCCTGTGCAAATCCATGTGCTTCGCGAACAGACGTATGTAATACAGAGAACTCCTGTACCTGTTCCAGTTCAATACCCAGTCCGTCGAGAATCGAACCGATTTCTTCAAACGTCAGAATATAATCCACTGCTTTGTCACGACGTACTTCTTTGCGTTTAGCCACACAAGGGCCGACAAACACAACCTTAGCATCCGGATGCTTCTCTTTGGCAATCCGTGCGGCGTAGTACATCGGTGATCCGGTGGTAGAAACGTATGGTTTCATATCCGGAATATGTTTCTCAACCAGTTCGATATAAGAAGGGCAACAGGAAGTAGTCATAAATTTCTGTCCCTCTTCCAATTTCTCCAGTAATTCGTGTGCTTCATTGCTGGTGGTTGCCATAGCACCTTCGGCCACTTCGATCACATCCGTAAATCCTATTTCTTTGAAAGCACCGTACACTTGTCCGATAGAAGTCTTAAACTGTCCCAGAATAGACGGAGCAACGATGGCAACCATCTTTTCTCCTTTACGGATGCGTTGCAATACATCGAATGTTTGCGAGATTTCGAAGATAGCACCGAACGGACAAGCATTCATGCATTTTCCGCAGTAGATACACTTGCTTTCATCAATATGTTCTATGCCGTGTTCATCTTTGCTGATAGCTTTTACCGGGCAAGCCTCTTCACAAGGCACGGGAATATATACGATAGCGTGATAAGGACAACTCTTGTGACAAATACCGCAACTGACACATGTGTCATGGTCAATCATTGCCTGACCGTTTTTCTTGAAACGTATCGCATCTTTGGGGCAATTCATGTAACAGCTACGTGCCACGCATCCGCGACAAAGGTTGGTTATTTCATAATTGATCTGTACACAGGAAGAACAGGCCTCGTCGATGACGCACATGATATTTTCCTTGTCCGGTTCGGGGCGGCTCAATGCCAATCGCGCATATTCGGAAAGCGGGGTAACTTCGTCGTGTTCGTCTGTCATATCCAATCCCATCAGAGGAAAAGTCTTGTACCTCCACACTGCGCGTTCTTTATGTACGCAACACCGTCCTAGGGGTTTTGATTTTCGTGGACTCAATTCAATCGGGAGCCGGTCTATCTTTTCCACTAATTCGTCGTTTTTCCAGAGTTTAACGAGGTCTGCCAGCAATTTATGCCGGACAATCATAATATTATTCGTAAATGCCATATTGCAATAAAAAGGTTGTTAGTTAGTTGGTGCAAAGATACGAACAGAATTTCAATATTTAAGTTTTTTGAAACATTCTTGTAACTTTTTTGTAGCCCTCGCGTGTTATCTTTGGGGTGGACAAAAAAACTTAGAGGAGGCAGAGTTATGAATAGCAGTATTTTCGAGCAACGTAGTCGTTTTGCCATGATTGGCGCATTGATGGTTATTATCAGCCTGCTGTTTTTATTCTACATGGGAAGTTCTTTGGTAAGCTCTACCAAAAAATATCTGGAGCAGATACAAGGGATAGAGATCACTTGTATCGACACAGACGAATAAAAACAAGCAACCGAAAGGTAGGATAACCCGGGGGAAATTTGTATTTTTGCCGGAAGAAAAAACAGACCTTATGGAAGAAAAGAATAGAGCCTGGAAAACGGTGAGTAGTAAATATCTATTTCGCCGTCCGTGGCTGACTGTGCGTTGCGAAGATATGTTGCTTCCCAACGGTAACCATATCCCCGAATATTATATTCTTGAGTATCCCGACTGGGTAAATACGATTGCCATTACAAAAGATGGTAAATTTGTTTTTGTCCGCCAGTACCGTCCGGGAATTGAACGAACTTGTTATGAACTTTGTGCCGGTGTCTGTGAGAAGGAAGACGCTTCACCGTTAGTGTCCGCCCAACGTGAATTGTGGGAGGAAACAGGCTACGGAAAAGGAAACTGGCAGGAATATATGGTGATTTCCGCTAATCCGAGCACTCATACCAATCTGACTTATTGCTTTCTTGCTACAGACGTAGAACTGATAGACCATCAGCATCTGGAAGCTACTGAAGATATCAGC
This sequence comes from Bacteroides xylanisolvens, assembly GCF_018289135.1. Taxonomy (NCBI): domain Bacteria; kingdom Pseudomonadati; phylum Bacteroidota; class Bacteroidia; order Bacteroidales; family Bacteroidaceae; genus Bacteroides; species Bacteroides xylanisolvens. The sequence goes on along the minus strand of NZ_CP072216.1, from coordinate 2,847,117 downwards.
GTACATCTGCTTACATTGGAAGAGGTGAGAAGCCTGCTTGATAAGAACGAAATTATGCAAGCGCTGAATGCTGCTCCATTGTGGAAATATATAGCAAATCTGTAATATCGTTTGGAATTCTGTAGAGAAATAATAACTTTGGAGAAAATTTAAATTATCTAATTATGAAAACTATATTATGGAGTATTCTTTGTTTGTTTCTCTCCGGATGGGGAAGTATGCAAACAGTGTCAGCGCAGGATTTGCAAGAGATGGAAAAGAACTTGTCCGCTATCAATGAGGATTTGAATCAAAAGACAAAAGAATATAGTTGGCAGCTTGCGGCGGCTTATGCAGATTATTGTGAAGCAAATAATAAATATATAAGCTGGAACGACTTGCCTTATCTACAAACAGTTGTCGAATATGAACGGCCTGCTTCTTTGGAAACTTACCGACTGGCGCACAAAGCCAGCAAAGATGAATTGGATAAGTTTCTAAATACATATAAGGAATATAAGGATCTGACAAAGAAGCAGAAAGAAGCAGTAACCAAAGAAGAGAAGGATGCTGTATCGACTGCTTTTTCTGCATTCTGGAAGAAATTGAGAAGTGAAGAAAATCCTTATAAAGATTTGTATTATGCCGAACGGAAAGCGATCAGCAAATATCGGGCGGAAGCTTTGCGGTATGTGATTGCCCATTATAAAGAAAAGAAGCAGGAGGTTCCGACTTCTTATATAAAATATGCTGAACGGTCTTATTTATTGCAGAAAGGTTCTGCTTTGGAGTTGTTGCAGAAAGAAATAAACGCATTGGAAAGTGTGCAGAGAGAACTTGTTCAGAATATAACAAGAGCAAGGTATGGGTTGGGTAAGACTGAAGATAAATAAAAGAGAGTTTCACACATAATTGATTAAGGTAATACGGGATGGAGAAATCCTTTTCTATACTGGGAGGTCTGGACTGAAAAGTTCAGACCTCTTTATCTTTCCCCTCAAGTACGTATAGAAAAGTTCTTTCCCCTCCTATGCAAACTTCTTTTGCATAGGGAGAAAACTAGTTTAGGGCATAAGGTAAACTATAACCGAAGGTTCTGATTATATAACTGGAAGTTTTGATTACATAACTGAAGCTTTCAGTTTTATAACCGGAACTTGCGGTTATAGTTTGAGGTAAGGGGAAAGTAACTTTTCCCCAAGAGAAAAGCAAGTTCTCACCTTATAGAAAAGAACTTTTCTAGTTATACTTTGGACGATAGGTAGTAGCGATTCGGGAATAGTGGTGTATGTTTGTTCAACGTTTATTCCAATACAAAAATAATAGTTTCATTTACAGGCGCCCAATCATAAATGAATTTGGCATGGGAAGTTGCATTTCGTACGCACATGTGCGAACGCGGTGTCGTTCCTAACGACGGACTATATTCTATCTGTGTCTTGCGGGGAGCATTGACCGGTACTCCGTGAATATAGGCTCCATCCGTGAAACGACTCGCATAAGGAGCATAACCTCCTGTCTCTTTCGAACCGTCTTTTAGAAATACCATCTTCGCTTTCTTTTCCTGTAATACAAACATTCCTAAAGGAGTTTCCTGTGCATACGGCGGCAGGTGGCGTCCCGTAGTGGAAGGATTCATGCTGCGAACCATCCATTGCCCTTCTCCGCTACGTTCGAGAGCAGCGATATTCTGATTGTGGCGGTCTACGAAAACAGCTTTGTTAAAAACAATCGTATCTCCAATTACTTTGACATACTTTTTAGGAATCATCCATTCATCTCCGGTAAACATTGGCTCTGCTTTTATGAATTTTTCCCCGTCTTCGATAAAACGGGTTAGTTCTCCATCCTGGCCGTAACGTTCGGGCACTAATGTGTCGGTCAACAAGTAAAGCGGAACGGATTGGTAACGTTCTATGCCGAGAGTATCCGCCACCCGTCCGTAAGCGTTTCTTTTGAAATTCTTCACAAGCGGTGCTTCTCCATTTCTATTTTTGTAATTCTGGAGAATTGCCCAAGTGGAAGGCTGCAACTGTATATTTTCAAGCAAAGCCAGCCGTTCTTTGATTTTGTCCCATTGAAATTGCCGGGTAGTGTCTTTATAAGGATAGGTGTCTTCCAATGTATATTGGTCATACAATAAATCTTTGGTGATTTGTATCTGTTCTGCTGTGAGTTTCTTTTCAACAGGTTTAATCTCGGGTTGAGTTATTGTATCTTGCGACAGCGAATCTGTCTGTTGTTGTTCATGTACAGGAGAAATCCCCCCTGTACGCGAAGTGCAGGAGTAGAAAACGCAAGAGGCAATGATGAGGCCGGATGCTATTCTATTCATATTATTTATACAGTGCATTTGATGGTTCGTTTACGAATATACATCATTATAAGGAATAATCCTTTTGTTTTGTTTAAAAAGTAGGTGACAAATATACTTTTTTGCCATACAGTGCAAGTTGTCAGTCATTTTGTCAGTCTATTTCTGACAAAGAATCATTTATTTACTTTGGCACGCTTTTCGCAATAACTTTAGCGTTCCGCCTGAAAGACGGTGGATAACATCTACAATTAAATGTATAACTAAAATATAACAAGTAACTATGAACATTAAACCATTAGCAGACAGAGTGCTTATCCTCCCTGCACCTGCAGAAGAAAAAACAATTGGTGGTATCATTATTCCTGATACAGCAAAAGAAAAACCTTTGAAGGGTGAAGTTGTGGCAGTAGGTCACGGTACGAAAGATGAAGAGATGGTATTGAAAGTAGGCGATACAGTTCTTTATGGTAAATATGCCGGAACAGAACTTGACGTTGAAGGTACTAAATATCTTATCATGCGTCAGAGCGATGTTCTCGCTGTTTTGGGTTAATTAATAATAGTAAATAGTAAATCTTTAAATAGTAAATAAAGAGATGGCAAAAGAAATATTATTCAATATCGATGCCCGTGACCAATTGAAAAAAGGTGTCGATGCTTTGGCAAATGCAGTAAAAGTAACTCTGGGCCCGAAAGGACGTAACGTTATCATTGAGAAGAAATTCGGTGCTCCGCACATCACAAAAGACGGTGTGACAGTAGCAAAAGAAATCGAATTGGCAGATGCTTACCAGAATACTGGTGCACAGCTGGTAAAAGAAGTTGCTTCTAAGACAGGTGACGATGCCGGTGACGGTACAACTACTGCAACCGTTCTTGCACAAGCTATCGTAGCTGAAGGTTTGAAGAACGTAACTGCCGGTGCTAGCCCGATGGATATCAAACGTGGTATCGACAAGGCTGTTGCCAAAGTGGTAGAATCAATCAAGGATCAGGCTGAAACTGTAGGTGACAACTATGACAAGATCGAACAAGTTGCTACCGTATCTGCAAACAACGACCCGGTAATCGGTAAATTGATTGCTGACGCTATGCGTAAAGTTTCTAAAGACGGTGTAATCACTATCGAAGAAGCAAAAGGTACAGACACTACTATCGGTGTAGTAGAAGGTATGCAGTTCGATCGTGGTTATTTGTCAGCTTACTTCGTGACAAATACAGAAAAAATGGAATGTGAGATGGAGAAACCTTACATCCTGATCTATGACAAGAAGATTTCTAACCTGAAAGATTTCTTGCCTATCCTCGAACCGGCTGTACAAACAGGTCGTCCTCTGTTAGTAATTGCAGAAGATGTAGATAGCGAAGCGTTGACTACATTGGTAGTAAACCGTCTGCGTTCTCAATTGAAGATCTGTGCTGTGAAGGCTCCGGGCTTCGGCGATCGTCGTAAAGAAATGTTGGAAGATATCGCTATCCTGACAGGTGGTGTTGTTATCAGCGAAGAAAAAGGTTTGAAACTGGAACAAGCTACTATCGAAATGTTGGGTACTGCTGACAAAGTTACAGTTACTAAAGACTATACAACTGTTGTAAACGGTGCAGGTAACAAAGATAGCATCAAAGAACGTTGCGAACAGATCAAAGCACAAATCGTGGCAACTAAGTCTGACTATGACCGCGAGAAATTGCAGGAACGTCTGGCTAAATTGTCAGGTGGTGTAGCTGTTCTCTATGTAGGTGCTGCTTCAGAAGTGGAAATGAAAGAAAAGAAAGACCGTGTAGATGATGCTTTGCGTGCAACTCGTGCTGCAATTGAAGAAGGTATCATCCCGGGTGGTGGCGTAGCTTATATCCGTGCAATTGATGTTATTGACGGCATGAAGGGTGACAATGCTGACGAAACAACCGGTGTTGAAATCATCAAACGTGCTATCGAAGAACCACTTCGTCAGATCGTTGCTAACGCTGGTAAAGAAGGTGCGGTAGTTGTTCAGAAAGTACGTGAAGGCAAGGGTGACTTTGGTTACAACGCTCGTCTGGACATTTACGAAAACTTGCATGCTGCCGGTGTAGTAGACCCTGCTAAGGTTGCTCGTGTAGCTTTGGAAAATGCAGCTTCTATCGCTGGTATGTTCCTGACTACTGAATGTGTAATTGTAGAAAAGAAGGAAGATAAGCCCGAAATGCCGATGGGCGCTCCCGGAATGGGAGGCATGGGCGGAATGATGTAATTCCAGCTTTCGCTTAAGAATATATAAAGAAGATAAGAACCACTTTCCCTAATAAGGGAAGGTGGTTCTTTTTTTGCATTCCTGCAACATCTCTGCCTTCAATTTGTTCGATTGTTGGAATACCCTTATATTTATTGTCTAATTTATTAATAAATCGAGAGATGTTGAAAGTAGTAACATTTATGAAGCAAGTAGCCCGTGGGCTACAGATGGAGGGAAACTTTGGTACTGCCCATGTATACCGTAGCAGTCTCAATGCCATCATTGCTTATTGTGGGAAAGAGGATTTCACCTTCTATGAGGTGAGTCCGGAGTGGTTAAAAGGGTTCGAAGTGCATCTTCGTAGTCGTGGATGTAGTTGGAATACCGTCTCCACTTATTTGCGCACGTTTCGTGCAGTTTATAATCGTGCTGTCGATCTTCGTAAGGCACCTTATGTTCCTCACTTGTTCCGTTCTGTTTATACAGGTACTCGTGCCGATCATAAACGTGCGTTAGGTGAGGAGGATATAAAGAAAGTATTTGCCAGGTTATCACAGGCTTTTGTCGGTTCTCCGTCATTACGCAAGGCACAGGAATTATTTATCCTTATGTTTTTATTGCGCGGTTTGCCTTTTGTCGATCTCGCCTATTTGCGTAAAAGTGATTTACGTGACAATGTGATTACATATCGCAGACGTAAGACAGGCCGCACCTTGTCGGTGACTCTAACTGCAGAAGCGATGATTCTGGTAAAGAGATATATGAACCGTGACAGTTCTTCTCCTTATCTGTTTTCTTTGTTAAAGAGTCGTGAAGGGACTCCGGAGGCTTATCGTGAATATCAGTTGGCATTGCGCACATTCAATCGTCAGTTGATGTTGCTGGGCGAATTACTGGGATTGGGTGATAGATTGAGCTCTTATACTGCACGTCACACTTGGGCTACGACAGCCTATTATTGTGAGATTCATCCGGGTATTATTTCCGAAGCAATGGGACACTCTTCCATCACTGTGACTGAAACGTATCTGAAGCCTTTCAGGAATAAGAAAATAGATGAAGCTAATAGACAGGTCGTTGAGTTTGTGAAGCGTACTATTAGTGGATTAATCGCTTGATAAATAGTCTGTTACTTTGTAGGTAACGGGAATAAATACCGGTGCAAATATGAGCATATTTCTTAAAACAACCAAACGAAATCATACATTTTTTCTAATAAACCACTCAAAAAAGGAATAGGACAGATAAAACACGCGGATTCTTTGTATTAGGGCTTTGTTAACTTCTAAATTTTGCACAAGATTTCCCCTCCCCGCTACTTGCTTTCAAAAGCAGGGGTAAAAAAGTTTCGTAGCATATCGTATCGTTTTTCAGTATTGACTACTCCCGAAGAGCAGGACAAAGGTTCTTCCGTTACCTACAAAGTAACGGGCATGCTATTATTGAAACTTAGTGTTTAATCATATATTATTAATGTAATTTTTAAGTAGTTATGAAAAGAAAATTTGTAAAAGTGATGTTCTTCGGGGCGCTGGCACTTTCTACTGTCACCTATGTAGGCTGTAAAGACTACGATGATGACATTGACAATCTGCAAACACAGATTGATGCTAATAAGGCTAGCATCGCTGATCTGCAGAAATTTGTAGATGCTGGTAATTGGGTGAAGAGTGTAGAACCTGTTACTGGTGGATTCAAGGTAACATTTAACGATGGAAAATCTTATAGTATCATAAATGGTGCTAAAGGTGATAAGGGTGACAAGGGTGATACAGGTGCTCCGGGAGTAGCTGGTGGACAGGGAACTCCGGGATCGAAAGTGACTATTGATCCGGAGACCGGAGAATGGTTGATTGATAAAAAAGGTACCGGATGGTATGCAAAAGCCACAGACGGACATTCACCTTACATCGCGGATGGAACTAATGGTGATAAAGGCTATTGGTATTTTTGGGATGATAAGGCTAATGATGGAAAGGGCGGTTTCGTAAAAGGAGATAAAGCACAAGGCGACCGCGGCGAAGTCACGGAAGGAACAAATGGCAAGTCTCCTTATATTGAAGATGGATACTGGTATTATTATGATGATGCCGCCGGCAAATTTGTAAAAGGTTCTCAGGCTGCAGGTACAGACGGAGTATCTCCTTTCATTGACGAAGATGGTTATTGGTGTTATTGGGATATCAATGCTGTAAATGAAGATGGAACTAAGGGCAAATTAGTACGTGGAGATTATGCCCAAACAAGTGTATATGTTGTTGAAGCAGCGGACAGACCAGCATGGGAACTTCATGTCGGTGCACTCAATGAAGATGGAACTTATACTGATAAAACTATTATATTGCCAACAGCTGATAAATTGTCAAGCATGACTGTTGTGTCAATTGCTGATGGAAAAATTAGTGAAGGTATGAGTGAGGTAACAATGTATTATGGTATATTGGCTAAAGGTACTACTGTTAAGTTCCATAATGTAACTTATGGTTCTACAGAAAAAGCTACTACTTTAGTTGGTGCAAATAGCTCTGTAATGCATGCATTAATCAATCCGGTTAGTGTTGACTTCTCTGAATATCCTGTTGAATTGATTAATTCTCATGGGGAGGTTTGTTATACAGTTCTATCAAAAGAAAAGAATCTTTCTGAAAATCCTTTAACCACCCGTGCGGATGGCGAAAAGAAATGGAATCAGGGAATTTATGATCTTACAGTTTCTTTGATTGCTGATAAAGCAGCCGATAATAACTTGAATAATAAAGCGATAGCTTATGCTTTACGTGCTAAAGATGCTTGGGGAAATAACATCATATCAAATTATGATGTGAAGGTTATTGCTAAAAATGAGGCTTTGGATATTACTAATAAAGAAGTAGATGTGGTTTATACATCATCTGCAAAACTTGATGAATTGTTTGCTGCTGAATTGTCCAAAGTTGCAGCTCATTATTATTCTATTGAAAAAGCTGATTTGGAAGCTATTGGTGCTGTATTTGACGAAGCTACAAATACTATTTCCTCACCTACAAAACAAGGTACTATTGAAGTGAAAGTTAATTACTTGAAAACAGACGGTACAAAAGTTGAAGGAGGTAATGCTAAAACCTTTACAGTGAACTTTACTTATGACACGGGTGCTGATATTACTATCGCTGATGCTGTTGTTTGGAATCTGACTAAGGGTGCAGATGCCACAGATCCTTCAAATAATACCTCTGATCTTGTTGTTAACTCAACCGATGATTTATTCGCTATTCTGAACAAAGAGTTTACTGGCAAGAAGAAACCTACTGTAAGATTGAAGAGCATTGGATTTGCTGCTGGAGATAAGATTTCTGTTAATGGCAATGAGTATGCTTATGAAAGTGGTTCTATTGATCTTGTTGGTGCGCAACCTGTTACTATAACAGATAATAAAGGTAAAGTTACAGGATATAAGATTGCCTTCCAATTTAATCCGACTATGGTTGCAGCTGTAATGCATAATGCTGTTTTGGAAATTATTAATCCGGACTATCAACCAACATTGGGAGATGAAGTAATTAAGAAGGTAAATGTGAAAGTGGAAGTTAAGAATGCAGGTATATTTGCATTTACACCGTTAAGTGCTTATTTCACAAGTTCTGAAACTGCTATTGCTTATGGTACCCCTGATAAATCTAATGCAGTTGTAAATCAAGACTTGTATGCACTCTTTGATGAAATGAGCGCTGAAGATAAGGGACATATATCTTTTGATGAGAAAGCTCCTAACTTTGGTACTGATGATAATCCGGAAATGGGTGCAAATTGGTTAGTTAACAAAACAAACTTTGTAATTGCAGTTCCGTTGTACAAATCAACTAAGAATGATGGTGTATATTCAACGCGTCGTATGACCATTGCATACCAGCCGTTTGGAAATAAACGTTTGGCTACAATTTCTAAAGAGTTTAACTTAACTGTAAGATCTGCAATCAAAGAAGGTTCACATCCTGATATTGCTGCTAGTAAAGCTAAAGTATTGTCAATAAAGGAATCTGAAAAATTATTCAAGATTAAACCTGCTGATTTTACTGTTAAAGATGTAAAAGACGTTGCCGTAACAATTGCTAAGACAAGTAGAGATAGTAGAGTTACAGATGTTACTATAGAACTAAGTTCAGAGATTGCCAAATATGCTGAAATAGCCGGGGCAACTTCTACTCCCGTTGCGTTTGAAGGTGAATTAACTGTACAATTGAAAGCTACTACCCTATCCATTGCATCTAAAGTTGAAGGTTATGCCTTAGTGAAGATTACAGATACATGGGGAGCTGTTACAGAAGTTAAATGTCCGATAGTAATGAAAGCTGATGGAGCTAACTAAGTAACTATAAAAAGAAAACCCTTCTTCACCTTGTGTGAAGAATACGCCGAGAAGAAACAGAGTGAAGGATTTGGCTTGTGAAAGTCAATCCTTCCAATTCTGTTCTTCTTATAGAAAGGGATACCTCCCTTATTTCCCACAGGTATCCCTTTTCTTTATTTCATAATGTCTCCTTATTTGCACTAGAAACCAATTTGCTAGTCCCTTATTTCCCTATAGATTAAGGAGACGTTTTGAGAATATAGAAAACCCGGGCTTGCGAAAGTCCGGGTTTTCTTATTAGTCTTTATTTATCGGATTGAATAAGATGAAAGTCCTCATCATACAATCCCACGAGTAAGCTTTGCCCTTTATCATCTACTTTCAGTCCGCCATATACGGCTTTTTGATAAAGAGTATCCTGTCCTTCTTCAAAGAAGAAAGATTCGGCGCCGAGGAAGAGGCGTCTATTTATTATTTTATATCTGATGACTAGCTCATTGTCGTTTACAGGTTCCAACGTGTTTTGTAATCGTACAATTTCTCCTACCTGATTACTGTCCGTTCGGAGTATGGCATAACCGCGTGTGTCGGTTTGCTCATCTGGCAGATTTGATGAGGCTTCCTTGTAGTTAAGTCTCATATAGTCTCCTTGCATAAGAGAGCGGGGATCGACGGGGGCTAGCTGCAACAAAACCAACTGTCCGTCTTTCAAGGTTTGCTCTTTCTGATAAACCGACCAGTTGAAATACCCCAATAGCAGTATCAGGTTTACGATAATCAATATTCGGCTATACTTTTTCATGTCTTGTTCTTTTTTGAGTGAAGAAATACCAGGCTGTAATACATGCAATTCCGATGAAGAAAAGCGTTATGGATTTGGTAAGCAGGCTCAAATTCAAATCATAATAATATTTGGAAACAGCATAGATAAAGAGAAGGAGCGAGGCAGCACACTCCGCTTTGTAACCATAATGGAAACATATTAAAATCAGTAACAAACTACCGGATAAATAAGGAGCAAACACGGTAGGCAGACAGATAACAATACAAAGAATGTAGATACCAACCTGATTCACCGGATGATCCACTTTCATGACCTGCATGATTCGTTGAACCATGATAAGAATTCCGATCCATATACAAACAGACAGTATGCAGGACACAAGCCAACTATTTGTTTCTGATATCATGTAATTGATTGATAATCCTCCCAGTGAGACGATACCGGATACGAATAATCCGAAATGAAATGATTTGTATTTGGAAAGGTAATTCTCTGTTCCTATACACTCAAACAACTTGTTTTCAAAGATGTTGGTAAATAGAAACACTCCAAGGATAGGGACTACGGCTATTTGCAAGGGATAAAACGAAGAAAAGACATGGGCGGCTTCTCCGAAGAAAGATATATTAAACAGAATGACTGAAAGAAAGGGGAGAATAAATCCTCTTGATAATAAGAATGTGAGAATACTGATTCCCATAAGTGTAATGAAGAGGAGATTAATGCTGGTATTTATACCGAAGCCAATCAATACACATCCGGCTATGTATAAAGTGATGTTCATTGCATCCAGAAAAGACCGGATCACCATGCGGCTGATTGTTAGCGTAGTGAGAATTAATATACTTCCGGCAATCAGGCAAGAAATATCGGAGCGGAGGATTCTGGCAAGTGCCAGAAATCCCAAAAAGAAAATAGCCGTCAGGATTCCTCCGATAATGGATACGACTTGAATAGTGAGGTTATGCTTCTGTGCCATACCATTGCTTTTTTAGATGAAGAATGATGTAAATGAGCAAAGTTGTTCCGGTGATGACAATAACTCCTCCGTAGAAGAATATCTGAACATCCCTAAGATTGCTTTGTGATATGAATGTAGTCAATAGAATCATTAATGCGGCAAACGGAATGATAGCCAGATAGAACAGGCTTTTTACTTTCCACCCATACCAAAGTCCCGCAGAGAATAGAAGGACGGTGCTTATGAGGGGAACAGACAATATGGCGTTCTCTTCGCAGATTGCCATCATTAACAGAAAACTGGTGTGTATAATGGTAGCCAGTGAAAGAAGACTGACGAACCAACGATTGTTTCTGTCCAAATGACCTTTTGCGCTCATCCATTCCGTGATGAGCGTTGTCAAGGCACATATCCAGGTTACTGCATTAGCCAACAAAGTCATTTCCCAAGAGTTGGTACTGGCTATCTGTATATTGTACAACCATATCGTAGTGCAAAGTAATCCGATGAACGTCAGCCATAACGGAGCGAAACGGATAGCAACCGCCCAGAGAATGGTGAAAAGAGTCCATCCCAGGAAAAGATCGTAAGCATCGGCTCCCGTTTGGTAGATTTGTCCGAAGACGGCGAAAAGCGTACCTATCAGGAACGTAGCTCCAGTCAGGAGAATCTGTTTGACGAGCTTATTCCAACGGGTGAATGTAGCGAGCAGGACAGAAGCTATTAATAACACCTCTACTATTCCTAACTTTGCAAATTTAGGTAATTCATCCCAGTTGTAGGCAAAAAAGAAGATAATGCCTGCCACTGTAAAACCAACGCCCACTGCCAATAAAAAAACAGAAAGAAATTGATTCCATTGTTTTTTATCAGCGTACAGTGCTTGTCGGGATAAAGGCGAAGAGTCGGTCTTTTCCATGTGTTTTTACTTTTTGATGATTACAAACATAAGAAAATAAAATGATTATCACCTCAAGATAGACTATAAAAAGGTATGACTTACCTTATTGCAATAGACAATAATAGCAAGTCATACTTTGAGAGAGGTAATGAAAATATTAAAAATAGAATAACTTAAAATACCTCCCGTATATGTTTAAAGTTAGAATTGATCGTATCAATCACTTCTTGTGAACGGCCGTTGATTAACAACTTATACATTGACTGCGCAAAGCCCACCATTTGCCCGAATTCAATTTTAGGAGGCATGGCTAGTGCGTTCGGATCGGTCATGATATTAACAAGTACCGGACCATCCAACTCGAATGCATTCAATAAAGTAGTCAACACTTCTTCCGGATCGCTGACATTAAATCCGGTCATTCCCATTGCTTCGGCCACTTGGGCGAAGTCAGGATTCAACATATTCGTTTGCCAGTCCGGCAGTCCGTCTACTTCCATTTCCAACTTCACCATTCCCAATGAACGGTTGTTGAATACGATGATTTTAATCGGCAACTTATATTGTACAACGGTTTCCAAGTCTCCTAAAGTCATCGATAATCCGCCATCTCCGCAAAGCGCAACCACCTGACGATCCGGATAAGCCAACGCGGCACCGATAGCTTGCGGCAACGCATTTGCCATCGAACCATGATTGAAGGAACCCAGCATGTGGCGTTTGCCCGTTGCTTGCAGATAACGTGCTCCCCATACACAAGTCATTCCCGTATCTACCGTAAACACAGCATCGTCCGAACTTAGTTTGTCTATTTCAGACATCACATATTCGGGATGAATCTTATTTACGCCCCCTTTATCTTCTGTGTAAGCGGCCAAATCCTTCTTTACTCCCTCGTATCTTTTGAGTTGTTTCAGTAAGAAAGAATCATCCGTTTTCGGATTCAGCATACGCAATAAAGACTGGATGCTAAGTTTGACGTCTCCGCAAAGTCCGATATCCACCTTTGCACGACGTCCCAGACGTTCGGGCTTTATGTCAATCTGGGCTATCTTGATGTCATCCGGCAGGAAAGCAGAATACGGAAAGTCAGTGCCGAGCATGAGAAGTACTTCAGCTTCATGCATACTGTAATATCCCGAAGGCATTCCCAACAATCCCGTCATACCCACTTCATACGGATTCTCATATTGCACCTCCATCTTTCCTTTGAAAGTATATACCACCGGAGCATTCAGCTTCTCGGAAAGCGCGATTACTTCCTCGTGAGCTCCCCGGCAACCGATGCCGCAGAAAAGAGTGATACGCGTATGTTTGTTTAGCAAGTCGGCCAATTGAGCCAAATCTTCTTCCGACGGGCAAACTTCCGGTGGGGCAGGATAGTTCCGGACTGACGAGTCGACAGCAACGGCAGAAGCCTTTGCCAAGTCTCCCGGTAGCCCGATGACGGACACCCCTTTACGGGTGACAGCCGTTTGTATGGCCGATTGGAGCATACGTGGAAATTGCCTGGTAGTAGTGGCTACTTCATTATAATAACTGCAATCGTTAAAAAGTTTGATTGTATTCGTCTCCTGAAAATATTCCGTACCGAATTCTCCGGTAGGAATCGTAGAAGCGATGGCGATTACCGGTGCCCCGGAACGGTGCGCGTCATACAAACCGTTGATAAGATGAACGTGTCCCGGTCCGCTACTTCCTGCGCAGCATCCCGGACGGCCGGTCAGTTGTGCTTCTGCAGCAGCGGCATACGCTCCTGTTTCTTCATGGCGCACATGTATCCATTTTATTTGATCGTTTTTTCTGACTGCTTCGTTTACCTCATTCAGACTGTCGCCTGTTACGGCGTAAATGCGTTCAACTCCGGATTTAACCAAAGTATCTATCAGTTGTTCTGCTATTTTTTTTGCCATAGCTGTAATTGGTTTAGGATTGATTTTTATGTAATAACAGCTGTCTGCAAGGAAAAGTTCTAATTTAACATATGCTAATAACGCCTTTGTGTCGGGACACATCACCGCTTTTATGTTAAAAATAATTCTGTAACAACTTTTTAGTAAAGACGTATAAACAAATGCAATATCCTTTTGTTATCTTTATAGGCGAAATCTTAACCTAATGTATTAAACCTCTTAATTACTCTAGAAAAATGAATAGAAATGAAATCGGTGTAAATGCCGGTAAGGTTTGGCAACTGCTTAGCAATAACGAAAAGTGGAGCTACGGACTTCTGAAGAGAAAATCCGGGTTGAAAGATAAAGAGCTGGGTGCCGCTTTAGGGTGGTTGTCAAGAGAGAACAAGATTGAGTTCGATCAGTGTGATGAAGAACTCTATGTATATCTCTGTGTGAATGTTTATATTGGCTAAAAGAATTTGGCACTTTAACGAAAACAGCAGAATCTCCGGAGGGATGACAGCCCGATCAGTCCTTCGGAGATTCTCGTTTTTTATCCTTTTTCCTTTTAATGTATCTTCCTTTCAATTGATTTCCGGAAATAATTCTGTTACTTTGCACCACGAATTAAAATGCAAGAAACAATGAGAAGTTTTGCCTCTGACAATAATTCCGGTGTGCATCCGTTGGTAATGGAAGCCTTGAACCGGGCCAATATAGACCATTCTTTAGGATATGGCGATGACAAATGGACAGAAGAAGCCGTAGCGAAGATTAAAGAAACCTTCACCCCGAACTGTGTCCCTTTGTTTGTATTCAACGGAACAGGCAGCAATGTGGTAGCATTGCAACTGATGACCCGCCCGTATCATTCTATCTTTTGTGCGGAAACTGCTCATATCTATGTCGATGAGTGTGGCTCTCCTGTGAAAATGACAGGTTGTCAGATTCGCCCGATTGCTACTCCTGACGGTAAACTTACCCCGGAATTGATGCAACCTTACCTGCACGGTTTCGGCGACCAACACCATTCGCAACCTAGAGCTCTCTACATCTCCCAATGTACGGAACTTGGCACCATCTACACTCCCGAAGAGTTGAAACGCCTGACTGACTTTGCCCATCTGAATGGTATGTATGTACACATGGACGGAGCCAGAATAGCCAATGCCTGTGCCGCCCTGAATCTTTCCCTTAAAGAACTGACGGTGGATTGCGGAGTCGATATTCTTAGTTTCGGCGGAACGAAGAACGGACTGATGATGGGAGAGTGCGTGATTGTATTTAATAAAGACCTGCAACCGGAAGCCCGTTTCATCCGTAAGCAATCCGCCCAGCTCGCTTCGAAGATGCGTTACCTCTCTTGCCAGTTTACGGCATACCTCACTGACGACCTTTGGCTGAAGAATGCCAGCCACGCCAATGCGATGGCTGCCAAACTTCGTGTGGAATTAGAGAAACTGCCCGAAGTCACTTTTACTCAAAAAGCCGAGAGCAACCAACTATTCCTCATCCTGCCCCGCCCGGTTATCGACCGGATGCTGGAGTCTTATTTCTTTTATTTCTGGAACGAAGAGAAGGATGAAATCCGCTTGGTAACTTCTTTTGATACAACAGAAGAAGATGTGGACGAGTTTATAGGACTTTTGAAACGTTAAAAAGGAAATTCAGGACAACAAAAGCCTCTGAAACTCTGTTGTAATAAGAAGTTTGAAACTAACTTTGTCCGCAAAGTTTTCTACTTCTTATGATTATGAATACTAGACAGAACAGGCTAATCATATTCGCGCTTTTGTTGTTGACACAAACCCCGTTGGGCGCACAGCTGCATTCTACTAAAATTGAACTGCCGGAGGATTCTATATCTGTAACCATGAAAGATTCTGTTCCGGCAAAGCGCAGCTTCTTTAAAAAGTTTCTTGATTACTTCAATGACGCCAATAAGGAAAAAAAGAATAAAAAGTTTGATTTCAGTGTGATAGGCGGTCCCCACTATTCCAGTGACACAAAGTTCGGACTCGGACTGGTGGCAGCCGGACTATATCGCACCGATCGGAACGATTCGCTTCTTCCTCCCTCCAATGTCTCTCTTTACGGAGATGTGTCGACGGTCGGCTTCTACCTGTTGGGAGTCCGTGGGAACCATCTGTTTCCACAAGACAAATACCGCTTGAATTACAATCTCTATTTCTATTCTTTCCCCAGCCTGTATTGGGGACGGGGATATGACAATGGAGCCAACTCTGATAATGAAAGCGACTATAAACGTTTTCAAGCACAGGTGAAAGTCGATTTTATGTTCCGGCTGGCAAAGAACTTCTACATCGGCCCGATGACCATATTCGATTATATCAACGGACGGGACTTTGATAAACCGGAACTATGGGAAGGAATGGCGGCCCGGACCACCAATACCAGCCTGGGGCTTTCCCTCCTTTACGATTCACGTGATTTCCTGACAAATGCATTTCACGGCTATTACTTGCGGATAGACCAGCGATTCAGCCCGGCTTTTCTCGGCAATAAATATGCGTTTAGCAGCACCGAACTGATTACCAGCTATTATCAGCCCGTATGGAAAGGCGGAGTGTTGGCAGGACAATTCCATACATTGCTTACCTATGGCGATACCCCGTGGGGATTGATGGCAACGCTGGGAAGCTCTTACTCCATGCGCGGATATTACGAAGGACGCTATCGGGACAAGGGAGCAATGGATGCGCAAATAGAACTCCGGCAACACGTCTGGAAGCGAAATGGAGTGGCTGTATGGGCAGGAGCGGGAACGATTTTTCCACGACTTTCCGAGTTCACCCCGAAACACATTCTGCCTAATTATGGCTTCGGGTATCGTTGGGAATTTAAGAAGAGAGTAAATGTACGTTTGGATTTAGGGTTTGGCAAACACCAGACCGGATTTATTTTTAACATCAATGAAGCTTTTTAAAAATATAAAGAATTGGTTGGAAAATCAGGAACATCTGTTTTATCTGTTCCTGTTTATCTTGATAGTACCTAATATGGTACTCTGTTTTACAGAACCTTTACCATTTATGGCAAAAGTCGCCAATGTGTTGTTACCTTTCGGTTGCTATTACCTGTTGATGACTTTGTCGAGGAATTGCGGCAAGATGCTGTGGATTTTATTCCTGTTCCTGTTCTTCGGAGCCTTTCAGATCGTGTTGCTTTATTTATTCGGCCAGTCCATTATCGCTGTCGATATGTTTTTGAATCTGGTCACCACCAATTCGAGTGAGGCATTGGAACTGCTCGATAATCTCACACCTGCCATTATTGCTGTAATCATACTCTATGTACCTGCCCTGATATTAGGGATGATTTCAATTATACGTAAACGGAAACTTACGGTAGAGTTCATTCGCAGGGAACGGAAGAGAGCCTTCCTGGTCTTTGGAATCTCCCTCCTTAGTCTTGTCGGAGCCTATGTGCAGGATTCGGGATATGAGTTGAAATCTGATTTATACCCGCTAAACGTATGCTACAACGTAGGTCTTGCCTTTCAAAGAACAGCTCTGACACGGGATTACCACCGTACATCCAAAGACTTTACTTTCCATGCCCGGCCTACTCATCCGGAGGGAAAACGGGAAGTATATGTAATGGTCATAGGAGAAACCTCTCGTGCCCTAAACTGGCAATTGTATGGTTACGAACGTGAAACGAACCCGCTCTTATCCCGGCAAACGGGTCTGATTGCTTTCCCAAAAGTGTTGACAGAGTCGAATACGACACATAAAAGTGTCCCCATGCTGATGTCGGATGCTACTGCCTGCAACTACGACTCTATCTACCATCAAAAAGGAATCATCACCGCTTTCAAAGAGGCAGGATTCCGGACGGCTTTTTTCTCCAACCAACGTTACAACCATTCATTTATCGACTTCTTCGGAATGGAAGCCGATACGTATGATTTTATAAAAGAAGATTCGGTCAGTTCTACCTATAATCCTTCTGACGACGAACTTCTGAAATTGGTGGAGGAGGAACTGGCGAAAGGTGCAACGAAACAATTCATCGTACTTCACACCTACGGTTCCCACTTTAACTATCGCGAACGTTACCCGTCGGAAGATGCTTTCTTTACGCCCGATTATCCGATGGAAGCAGAGAGAAAATACCGGGATAACCTGGTGAATGCCTATGACAACTCTATTCGTTACACGGATGATTTTCTGTCACGACTTATCCGTATGTTGGAAAAACAGCAGGTAGATGCCGCCATGCTCTACACTTCCGATCATGGAGAGGACATTTTCGACGATTCCCGTCATCTGTTCCTCCACGCTTCTCCCGTACCTTCTTATTATCAGCTTCATGTGCCATTCCTGATTTGGATGTCCGATGACTACCGCGAAACGTATCCCGAACGTTGGAATACTGCTATTGAAAATAAGGATAAGAATGTTTCTTCCAGCAGCTCTTTCTTCCCGACCATGCTGTCTTTAGGCGGAATAGAAACTCCTTACCGGGATGATTCGCAGGCTGTGACGGCTTCGCACTACGTCCTGAAACCGAGGGTTTATCTGAACGATCACAATGATCCCCGTCCGTTGGATGATTTGGGCATGAAGAAGCAAGACTTCCAGATGCTGGAAAAGAGGAATATCAAGTATTAAGTATTAGGTATTAATCCTTGTTAATTTTTGCATCCAAAAATGGGATTGGCGTGTTATTTGCCGTATGATGTATGAACGATTAAATTCATAAAACATGGCCTATATAGATTATTACAAGATTCTTGGAGTAGACAAAAGTGCTTCTCAGGATGATATCAAAAAGGCTTTTCGTAAGTTGGCCCGGAAATATCACCCTGATTTGAATCCTAATGACCCTAGTGCAAAGGATAAATTTCAGGAAATCAACGAAGCCAATGAAGTACTGAGTGACCCCGAGAAACGTAAAAAGTATGATGAGTACGGAGAACATTGGAAGCATGCCGATGAATTCGAAGCGCAGAAACGTGCACAGCAACAAGCCGGAGGCTTTGGCGGTGCAGGAGGTTTCGGCGGATTCGGCGGTGCGGGTCAGGGTTTCTCCGACGGTAACGGAACCTATTGGTATAGTTCCGATGGAGAAGGATTTTCCGGTGGCAACGCTAGTGGATTTTCCGATTTCTTCGAATCAATGTTCGGACATCGGGGAGGAAGAGGACAAGGTTCTGCGGGATTCCGCGGACAGGACTTTAATGCCGAACTTCATCTTTCCCTTCGTGATGCTGCTCAAACGCATAAGCAGATATTGACTGTAAATGGTAAACAGGTACGTATCACTATCCCTGCCGGTGTAGCCGACGGACAGGTTATTAAACTGAAAGGCTACGGAGCCGAAGGTGTCAACGGAGGACCTGCGGGCGACTTATACATTACGTTCGTTATAGCCGAAGACCCGGTGTTCAAACGCCTGGGCGACGATCTGTACGTAGATGTGGAGGTAGATCTTTACTCTGCCGTATTGGGAGGCGAGAAAGTAGTCGACACGCTGGACGGTAAAGTGAAACTGAAGATAAAACCGGAAACGCAGAACGGTACGAAAGTCCGTCTGAAAGGTAAAGGATTCCCGGTTTATAAGAAGGAAGGACAATTCGGTGACTTGATTGTGACCTATTCTGTCAAGATTCCTACGAACTTGACCGACAAACAGAAAGAGTTGTTCCGTCAATTACAGAGTATGAACTAAAATGAATGAGTACTATGCAGACCGAATTAATAATTGTCAGTGAATACTGTCACAAATGTCATATTGAGCCTTCATTCATCGAAATGTTGGAAGAGGGCGGTTTGATTAACGTGCATACCGAAGGCGGTGAACATTATCTGCTTTTGTCGGAACTCCCGAACGTGGAACGTTATAGCAGAATGTACTATGACTTATCCATCAACATGGAAGGTATCGATGCCATTCATCATTTGCTGGAAAGGATGGAAGATATGAGGCACGAAATGCGTTCGCTTCGCAAACAACTTTTGCTGTACCGGGAACGGGAAATAGAAGATATGGACTGGTAAAAAAATAGAGCCTCTGTTTGATTCGAACAGAGGCTCTATTTATAGTAAACGGAGGCTCTGATTCATTCAATCAGAGCCTCCGTTTTTTCAGGATGTTTATGCCGTTATTTTATAATACAATATACGTGCAAATCTCTTCCAGATAGCGTGCGTCGATAGTGTCGAAGCTATCCAATGTATCACTGTCGATATCCAGCACCCCGACAACTTTCCCCTGCTTGAGGATTGGTACTACTATTTCCGATTTCGAGTCCGAACTACAGGCTATGTGTCCGGGAAACTGCTCTACATCAGGAACAATCAGTGTACGGGCTTCTTTCCAAGCGGTTCCGCAAACTCCTCTGCCAAAGCGGATGCGAGTGCAGGCAATGGGGCCTTGAAACGGACCCAGTACGAGTTCTTCCTCTTTCACAAGGTAAAAGCCTACCCAGAAGAAACCGAAAGTCTGCTTTAAGGCTGCTACCATGTTGGCAAGATTGGCAATGAGATCTGCTTCCGTACTTACCAAAGCATGCAGTTGCGGAAGTAACTCCCGATACTTTTCTTCCTTGCTTCCTGTGTGGATGATTAAATTTTCTGCCATCTCTTTACTATTTGATTTGGTTCAGGATGCTCGGATCTTTTATCTTATCGTCTTCTGCAAAGAAGATAATCTTAGTCAGTATCTCGGCAGTCTTCGGATCTTCATCTACGAAAGGCAGGAACAGGCGTCCGCGATTTTGCGAATGTACCGGAAGAACGGCTATCTGTGCACCACCTTCCTGATGGATCACACCGCTGCCCAGATGAATATTGTACTTACCCAGTTTACCTTCGATGTGAGCGAAACTTCCTTTTATCGTCACGTTCTTGAAATGGAACAACGGCATTGTCAGTTCCACCAGCACGCTGCGTATCTCGATGGTAGAGTGGCTGGTTTCCGGATCGACGCTTCCGGCATGAGCTACACTTACTGCCAAGTCTACGTCCCTCATCACTTCCGAGAAGATGACAGGAGGAATCTCCGAGATTTTCATCAGCTTGTAGTCCTTGCGGTTGTGGAAGCAGACATATTCTAATGTCGGAGCTTCGATGTCGGCAGGAGAGAACCAGTCTGCCATCGCATAGATGGTGGCGATGATGTTCTCTTTGTAATAGATCTTTTGGAGACCGTCTTCATAGTCGGCTACCCAGCGACGGCCTTTCAGTACGGCAACCGTTTTCTGCGGTTGGATCTGGTTGCCGGCATAGCGGCGGGATTGAGTGGCTTCTATTTCTTCCGGAGTCGGAACGTAAAGTTCGCGGAATACCTGTTTGAAAGGTTGGCGGATTGATTTATCGAACAGGAATTTTTGATAAGCATGCCAGTCTCCGCTTGTATACAGGTCTGTGGGGTGCGCGATGCGTAACTCGTCTTTCGGTTTTAACGGGAGGCAAACGGCATTCACTGTAATCAGCAATCCATCGGTGTAGAAGCCCGTCTGTCCGTTGCAGATGAAGACGAGATGTTTCAGTAATGGCCAGATAACAGGATTCTGCATCAGCTTGCGCAATTCGTTTTCTTCAAAATGAGTGCAGTCTTCCATCGCCTGTTCCAGCATGATGCGCGAACGGGTGTACTGGTCTTTCAGCTTTTTGTGTACTGCTTTCAGTTCTTCTATATACGGATGCTTTTTCAGCTTGGCAGGCATGCTGTTGAGCTCTTTGCCGTCTTTGATTTGCTTAATCTCCGATTTACCTTCCTCGTTGATTTGTACATACACTTCTACGCCGTCTATCTCTTTGGGGGACAGGTAGGGAAGAAGTTCTTTAATCAGTTCGGTTTCCATGCTCCAGGTCAGGCGGGTAACGTCTCCGTAACCGGAGTTGCGTGCCAGGTTTTGCAGAGCGATGTTTACCGCTTTCTTTTCGCTTTCCTGTCTTTGAGCACCGAATTCCTTGCTCTCTTTCAGGAACTTTTGCAGGTATTGATAACGATCCAGCAGTTCTTTATCCGGCTTCCGTCCCAATGGGATGAGGCCGTAGCTCATCAATAAGTCTTTGTTGCGCTTGGCTATTATTTCTTTCTTTATATCTGCCGCCTTCACTGCACCGTTGGTAGCATCGGCAAACTTACGGGCACGGGTATGGCTGTTGCTGCATGAAATATATTTGGCGGCATTGTAGACCACTTCGAAGCGTTGCTTGCCAATTGTCTTAAATGCATCTTTGAACCAGTCGATGTCAAAAGCACCTTCCCGCAGGTCATCTACGTCGATGGGGGTGTAGCGGGCGATAATCGCTTTCTTCTTGTCGTCACACGTTTCATTGGTGTGGGCGTGGAAATAATAGGCTGCACTTGTCAGTCCTTTCCAGCCTATTGCCTTTTCAGTCAGTTCAATCCATTGTGGGGCGAACATGGCGGCTTCTACCAGTCGCTCGTCGCTGATTTCGGCTTGTTTCGCCAGTTTCTTCAGATTCTCGCTGGTGTCCGTAGGCAGGGGATGGCAAGCATGGAGCAGACTGCTCAATACACCCCGTTTGGTGCTGCCCCAGTTGTAACTGTCACGTATGAAAGTATCTTTGCCAAATGCTTGCAGAATACGGATAAATGTTTCGGCTCCATAGACGTAGCTTAGTTCTTCTGCAAGGGAGGTGACTTGTGTCTCGGAGTCTCCACGTTTTAATTCAATTTCAAGAATCCGGTCTACCACCTTTTGGGCGAGGGAACGGAAGAGGGAGAAGTCGATGTTTTTGATATCGGCGTATCTTTCTTTTTCCTTGTTGAAACGAACGTTGTCGTTCAATACCATGGTGATTGCTTTGATCTGGCTGGGAGAGCTGATGCGTCCCATCATTTCACGGTATACTTCCTCTGTCGGGATGATTCCCAGCATCCAGGCACGGGCGAAGTCTGTGGCATGAAGATAAGAGTCTGTTTCCTCTAGTTCGGGGGTGTGCTCCATGTAGTTGGTGAGCTTATAAAGCTGATAGCGCACTGTGAAGTAACGGATAAATAGATCATCATTCATGGGCTTTTGAGGCATTTCGAGCCAGAAGTTCACGAATTTGTTGTTATGTATCGGATAAACGACCTGTTTTTCTCCGTATTCCAGTTTGTCCCGAAGCCATGCATGCTTACTGGTGTACTGGCGGAAGATGTTTTTGGTATTTAGCAAAGGCAATAGTTGGAGCAGCATATTGACGGCCAGTCGTTGATAGACGGCTTCATCTTTGTATTCGTATGCCAGTGCTTCGATGATGTCACTCATCTGTTCATAGTACGGCATCTTGCGGAGGTCTTTTTGCAATCCGCGGTAAGTGATGCCGGCATACATCCGGTTGACAAGCGGCTCAAAAGTATTACTTGATTTCTGGTCTGCCCTGATGTCTTCTTCATCTTCCTCGTCGGAGTCGTCTTCGTCTTTAGCGGTACCTGTCGATGCAAGCATGAAACTCATCATCAGCAATTTGTCGTAGCTTCCTATTTCTTCTTCGTAGAAGGCTTTCCACAATTCCGGGAATCCGAGTCCGCTCAATCCTCCGTAGTTGCTCCAGTTTATCAGGACACTGTTACCTACCAGACGTGCTTCTCCGTAACCATTTTTGAATTCTTCATTCTTGTAGGTTTCGATGTATTTGCTTAGTTTTTTGAAAACGAGTTTGGCCCTTCCAAAGCAGATGAATTCGAATGCTTTTTTAACGTTGAATCCTTTGTCCTGGGTAATTTCCGGCAGATTGACTTCAAGAGCCGGGTCGTACAGACCGAAGCCGTTATCTTTGGTATAGTGCTGTGCGGTGTTTTCTTCCGTTCCGTCTCCAATCAGAGATTCTATCAACACTTTTTCTTTCGCGTTCGGTTTCTGAATTTCTTTGACGGTGGGGATCAGTTCCTGATAGGTATCTTGCAGAAATTCTATGTTGTGGATAGTCTTCATCATATCCAATCCGGCTAGGCGGCGTTCGGCCACCTTGTCTGTTAGTAAGCGGCGGATACTGCCGGACAATTGTTCTTTCGGCTGTTTCATCAATAGATTGATGGCGTTGATACGCATCTCACTATATTTGAAGCGCAGCAACTCTTCTACTTTCTGATTCTGTTCGGGCGACAAAGTCATCTCGGACAATACTTTGTAGGCTTCGTCACGAACGTCCTGCGAACGGTCGCCCAGTGATTGCAGCACATATTCTTCCTGTAAATGGCTGGTCGGGGGATTTAATACGACGCCGATATAGCCTGCCCGCATATAGGTATCCAAAGAAGGCAGACAGGTGCAAAGATCGTCTTTTAATGCAGAATCGTTGGTCATCCAGGTGATATACGCCATCTTGAGAACGATTTCCGAACGGGTGAGCTCTGTACTTTCCCATGGGAATACGTATGGAGAATAAATCTCTTTGGCAGAGATGGACTGATAGACGTTCTTCAGATAGTCATAATGACGGATCGCTTCTTCTTTGCTATCAAAATAATCATGGAGCGACGGGGCGTCCTTATGTCCTCCGTACCGGCTAAGATAGAGTCCGGACAGATACAGTGGCAGGATAGCCGCCACTACCGACGGTTCGTTATACCATTTTTCAAAAGCATCTTTACTGATGCGGTGGTTCATGCCGGAGTATTGCGTACAGCGTAAAAAGTAAAGTAAGGTCTGCACCTGATATTTGGCACCGTCTTTAATTATTCCCGGAACAAGTGCCTGGATTTCTTCCGTATTGTAGAATCCGATACTCCATAGAGCCAGATAAAGTTCGACCGTATCTTTGCTTTGGAGGGCTTTGCGTGCTTCTTCCCGGTCGTTCAGAAAACGGCGGATCAGTTCCACATATTTGTTGGTGATACGCTCGCTGCTGTCTTGTTCTCCAATACCCGTACAGACTGCAATGCCGCGTTTCACGGAGGCAAATCGTTGCAGGCCGTTGTCGCAGATCACCGAGAACAGATGGAGATAACTTTCGGGGCATCCTTCGTCCATCGTTTCCACGATAGCTTGACGGAGACCTTCCTGCAGTTTGGCTGCCAGCAGTAACTTCCCTTCCAGTTCCAGCAACGGGCGGTAACCGCTCACGGCGATAGCCTGGAGATGTCCCTGGTTGAGGCGGTTGGCATTATTCTCGCTGGTCAATACGTTGTTGAGGTATTCAATGACAGTCTGGTTGCCTTCTGCTATTTGGGCGGCCATCCAGTTTTGGCAGTTCATCGCATCCTTGTATGTCTCTATTTCTTCCGGAGTGTTTCCTCCGTTCAGTATGGCTTGTTCGCTGAATCCGGTGGCACGTAGTTTTAGAAATTCCGTCAGCGCATCTATGATGTGACTGAAATGCAGAAGGGGATTCGCCGACCGCTGTGACCGGCGCGAATATCCATGAGTGTACGGACACCGTGCTTTGAGCTTCAGATAGGTGTGGAACAGGTTGGCATATTCGTCTCCCAATAGATAACGGAGCACTTTGTTCAACTTTCCGTCGAAAAGATTGGCAACACTCTTTATCTTCTCTTCCTGAATAATATGTATGATGCAAGGCTCTAGTTTATCGCTGTATGTGCCATACCGGGTATCCATGTTGAAGTATTGCATAAATACATCCAACAGTGTCATTGTCTCTTTGTCTAAACTGGTTCTCTTTTTCGTTAACCTTTCCAGGTACGGAGCAATCCGTTTGTTTAATGCGTCATTATAAATGAGTCTCATGATTATTTTCGTTTTAAGTGTGTTTATAAGAAAATGATTACCAAAGTCTTCCCGACAGCATAGCCAATCGGATGAAGGTGATGGTAGATTCTTCTTTGAGTCCGGTGGGAGAGGATAAGTCTTCAGTTTCCGTATCGTCAATGAAGATACGGAAAATTCCGTCCTCGTAAGATTGCAGGGCGTTGGTGATTGCTTCTACTTCTGCGGCAGGTTTGCCGTTATAGTTTACTGCAAAACCAACCTTGCCGGAAGCTGTTTTATTTTCCACTTCTTCCTGTGTGAGGTATTTCAGTACTTCGCTTTGTTGCAAGCGTTCATTATATTCACAGACTTGCCAACTGACGATGGCTTCAATCAACCCCTGTACATCGACAGGCGGAACAGGAAAATCGACAGGAATCTTTTCGATATTGCACTTTCGCTTTCCTAATTGTTTGACTTGGACATATACTCTCATATTCTCTTTATTGGGTGATCTGAATGCTTGATGTAATAGCATTCAGATCGGTTTCGGCTTCTTCGTCATAGACAAGCATAACAATGGTAAAAGTTCGCTTCTTGCTTTCTTGGAAATAGTGTAATACAATTTGTTGTATGTCTTCTCCCGGTTCATCAGGAGCTCCGATGTGCAGAGGGTTTGTAGTTCTTGTCATGGATAGCCCGTTGATGTTGACATTGCTCTGCTTATAGTCTTCCGCTGGTTCTCCTTGTGCATTTCGCGGGAGAGTGAGCGATAACTTCTTGATATGTTCAAACTCTTTTTGTGTATCGTAGGTCAGAGCGGTAACCGTCAGTTGGTTGGCGCCGTTGACGAGCCTAAGCAACGGAGGTTCTGCGCTGGGAGTCAATCCTTTCGCTCCTGTTATTTTCCTCCAGTTGGTAGGATACTGGCAACTGAAATTTGTTTCTGCATCGTAATAAGAAAGCCATGTATCGTTATTACCTACCGGAACGTATGGAGGATATTGGCTGGTAGAAGAACTGTTGGCAGTCTTCCTGCCAGCTTGGTTGCCGTTCTCGTTTTCTTCTTCCAGTTCACCATTCAGATAGGCTTCTACAATACCGCTTTCCCATTCGCCGCGTATGTCCTGATAAAGAGGGGGAACGTTCTTGCAAAGCATCAAGAAGCTGAACAGGAAAATGCAAAAGATACCAAGCTCCCCAAGGATTGAAACGGTACGTTGCGCATCTGCCTTTTCAAATTTATAGCTGCATACATAGATGATTCCCAGTAGGAAACCGCTTAATAATCCGCCAATATGTGCGGCGTTATCAATCCCGGCTTTCATGCCATAAACCAGATTGTAACCGACAAAAATAAGGATACTGGTCAATAATGCTTTTCGTTGTTCCTTTGCGATGCGATGGAAGAACAGGAAGGCGAGGAATATACCGTAAAGTCCGAAGATAGCTCCGGAGGCTCCGGCACTGATTGTCTCGCCGTGCATATAAAGACTGAATACTGCCGAACATAGTCCGGTCAGTAAATAGGACATGAACATCCGACGGCTTCCTATCAGATCTTCCAGTAGAAGACCTACATACATGAAGGCATACATATTCATCAGGAGATGAAAAGCACCGATGTGTATGAAGTTGCAGGTCACTGCACGCCACCAGTCGCCTGTAAGGGTCAGCGGTCCGAAGTCGGCTCCCCATTTCAGCAGTGATAAGGTGGAAGGAGACATGATTCCCACTCCGGATGCAATCATCACAATAAATACAAGGATGTTGAGGTCTATCAGGATAGGCGTTGCTATAAAACCTTTGCGGGGAATAAAGAACGACCAGAAAGAGTTCCTCTTCTTTTCTTCTTCCAGATAGGCTTTCTCTTCTTCTGTGAGCGGACGGTTACACTCTTCCTCGAAATCTTTTGCCTTTTGGGTTAGCTCTTCCGGGGTAAGGGATGTTTTTATTTCTTCCATCGTCTCGCGTAGCTTTTGTATATTTTTTCTGTTCTTTCCATAGTCTACAAATTGTACGGAAGAAGATTGGCTGCGCACAGCTACTTCTCCGTCGCTTCCCGGTTCTATGGTAAAGGTTATTTCCTCTCCATGAGAATACATATTGAACGGGACTTCGAATCGTGCTCCTTCCGGAGTCACTTCCTCGATATTCCACTCCAGCTTTTGCGAAGCTTCAAGAGCCAGTATAAGGATTTCTGTTTTTGATAAACCCGGTAAATGCAGTTTGTCGTTATATGAAGGTTTGAGTGCCATATTTCTATTCTTACCTTAATTCCGCAACACTATTATAAATTAAACTTTTTAAGTACCTGAGCAACAAAAAGTTGCTCAGGATTTTGCCATGTCAGAATTTTCACTTATCTTAGTGTTGCAAAAAAAACAAGAGAATCCGACGATAGACATGGCGAAGATACAAATTAAATCTGAGAGACTCACTCCTTTTGGGGGATTATTTTCAATCATGGAGCAATTTGACTCCACATTATCATCTGTAATCGACTCAACCCTCGGTCTAAGGTGTAGATCGTTCGGTTATCAGTACAGCGAAATCATCCGTTCTCTCATGAGTATCTACTTCTGTAGCGGTTCATGTATTGAGGATGTCACTACTCATTTGATGAACCACCTCTCGCTTCATCCGACACTTCGCACTTGTAGCTCTGATACTATCCTCAGGGCGATAAAGGAGTTGACGCAAGAAAACATTTCATACACATCAGATATGGGCAAGACCTACGATTTCAATACGGCTGACACTCTCAATACTTTATTGCTCAATTGTATATTTGCATCTGGCCAACTGAAAGAGGGTGAGATGTATGATGTTGATTTCGACCATCAGTTCATAGAGACAGAGAAGTATGATGCAAAGCCTACATACAAGAAGTTCCTTGGTTATCGCCCTGGCGTGGCGGTTATTGGCGATTTGATAGTCGGTATAGAGAATAGCGATGGTAACACAAATGTTCGTTTCCATCAGAAGGACACGCTGAAGAGGTTCTTTGCGAGATTTGAACAGAATGGGCTCACTATCAATCGCTTCAGAGCTGATTGTGGATCATGTTCCGAGGAAATCGTGGAGGAAATAGAAAAACACTGCAAGTCCTTCTATATCCGTGCTAACCGCTGCAGTTCGATCTACAATGACACCTTTGCTCTCAAAGGCTGGAAAACTGAGGAAATCAATGGCATTGAGTTTGAATTGAACTCTATCCTTGTTGAGAAGTGGAAAGGTAAGGCATATCGACTTGTGATTCAAAGACAGAAACGGATGGATGGTGTGCAGGATTTTTGGGAAGGAGAATACACATACCGTTGTATCCTGACTAACGACTATGATTCTTCCGTAAGAGAAATTGTCGAGTTCTATAACCTTCGTGGAGGAAAGGAACGTATCTTCGATGATATGAACAATGGTTTCGGGTGGGACAGATTGCCCAAATCCTTCATGGCAGAGAACACAGTGTTCCTTCTTCTTACAGCACTTATCCGTAACTTTTACAAGGCCATTATTCAAAGACTTGACGTAAAGAAGTTCGGGCTCAATGCAACAAGTCGCATAAAAGCGTTTGTCTTCAGGTTTATCTCTGTACCAGCCAAGTGGATCAGGACATCAAGGCGGTATGTGCTGAACATCTATACCTGTAATAATGCTTACGCAGATGTTTTCCAGACTGATTTTGGATAATGCCTACAACTTATGGGAATGATATTGTGTATTGCCTCAAGTCACATTGTGGGGTAAGGGGATATTGTAGGCAGAAGTGGGTGCTTCAAGTTCAAATTATCTGCAAATTCAGTAATGAGAGGACGTGTAAACGCAATAAGGACGTTCAAGGGCTTAGTTGCGGATTTGAGGTCTTATATAGAGTCGTCGATTAAAAATTACTTATCTCACTGACAAATGTATAGAATAATAATGAAAAATAATAGAATGTGACAAATAAAAAAGCATCCACTTCCTAAGAAGGGATGCTTTTATGAGATTTGATAGAGTATTTATTACTTTTTGTAGAATGCCAAGTCTTCTTTATCGAAGTTTTCGATGAAGTTTGAGTGCTTTTCTACTTCCGCTTCTGCATAGTTCAAATATACATGTGCGGATTTGGAGAACAGTTCGGAAGACTTGCTGGCATCTTGAATCAACAGGTGACACATGATAATGTCAGCAGCCATTTCCACCAGTTTGCGAGCGGTGAAGTCAAGCAATTCCTGGTCTTGTACTTCTTTCACTGCATTGGTGCTTGCTTCGAATTTGTCAGCCATCTTTTTCAGACGAGACATCAGCGGTTCCATTTCCGGTGAGCAAGGAATGGTTTCAAACTCGCGAATAGTAGCGATGTACGAACCATTGGTTACGTAACGGATAGCGGCTACTGTCTGCAACTGGGTAGTTCCTTCGTAGATGCTGGTGATGCGTGCGTCGCGATAGATGCGTTGGCAAGCATATTCCATCATGAAACCTGAACCGCCGTGAATCTGAATACAGTCGTAAGCGTTTTGGTTGGCATATTCAGAGTTCATACCTTTAGCCAGCGGAGTAAAGCTGTCTGCTAATTTAGCATATTTCTTTTGTTCCTGGCGTTCTTCCGGAGTCAGTTTACGTTCGCGGGCGATGTCGTCCAATGCTTTGTAGATGTCTACGTAGCGAGATGTTTGATACAGTAAAGCACGTCCGGCATCCAGTTTACCTTTCATGATAGCCAGCATGTCATATACAGCCGGGAATTCGATAATTGCTTTTCCGAACTGCTTACGGTCTTTGGCGTATGCCAAACCTTCATTGTAAGCTGCCTGGCTCAATCCTACAGATTGTGCGGCAATACCCAGACGGGCACCGTTCATCAGAGCCATTACGTATTTAATCAAACCGAGTTTGCGGTCACCGCAAAGTTCAGCTTTTGCATTCTTATATACCAATTCGCAGGTAGGAGAACCGTGGATACCGAGTTTGTTTTCGATACGACGTACGTTCACGCCACCCTGACGCTTGTCATAGATGAACATAGACAAACCACGGCCGTCTCTCGTTCCTTCTTCCGAACGTGCCAGTACGAGGTGAATATCCGCGTCACCATTTGTGATGAAACGTTTCACACCGTTCAGTAACCAGCATCCGTCTTTTTCGCTGTAAGTAGCTTTCAGCATAACAGATTGAAGGTCGGAACCAGCATCCGGTTCTGTCAAGTCCATTGACATCGTTTCACCTTGGCAGATGCGTGGGATAAAGCGGCTGTGTTGGTCGGGATTGCCAAACTCATAAAGAGTTTCGATACAGTCCTGCAATGACCAGATGTTTCCGAAACCTGCATCGGCAGCAGCCACGATTTCTGCACACATGGTGTACGGGGTGATCGGGAAGTTCAGACCGCCGAACTTACGTGGCATGGTCATACCGTTCAAGCCGGCTTTTACCATTGCGTCCAGGTTCTGTTTGGTTCCTGATGCATATTCTACGCGACCATTGGCACAGTGAGGACCTTCTTCGTCTACACCTTCTGCGTTAGGGGCAATGATTTCTCCTGTGATTTCTCCGGTAATCTCCAACACTTTGTCATAAGAGTCTACAGCATCTTCGAAGTCCAGCGGAGCATAATCGAATTCATCTTTATCTCTGTAATTGCGTTCTTTGAGTTCGCAAATACGTTTCATCATCGGATTGTTCAAGTGAAACTTGAGTTCCGGTATGTCTGTATAATAATTAGCCATCTTTCCTTACTTGCTATTTTGTTTATAATACTTAATCATCTTCGGCACAACTTCTTCGATAGTTCCGTTGATTACGTAATCGGCAATCGTGTTGATCGGAGCATCCGGGTCGTTGTTGATGGAGATGATGATACCACTTTCCTGCATACCGGCAATATGCTGAATCTGTCCGGAGATACCGCAAGCGATGTAGAGTTTCGGACGAACCGTTACACCTGTCTGACCGATTTGGCGGTCGTGATCTGCAAAACCTGCGTCAACAGCAGCACGGCTGGCACCTACTTCTGCGTGAAGTTCTTTAGCGAGGTCGAACAACAGGTCGAAGTTCTCTTTCGACCCTACACCGTATCCGCCGGCTACGATGATCGGAGAACCTTTCAGGTTGTTCTTTGCCTTTTCTACGTGGCGTTCGATTACTTTCACTACATAGTCCGTATCGGCTACGTATTTTTTTACATCGTGACAGATCACTTCTCCCTGATAGTTCGGAGAGAGGATTTCTTTCTTCATCACACCTTCGCGAACGGTTGCCATCTGCGGGCGGTGTTCCGGGTTCACAATCGTAGCAACGATGTTACCGCCGAAAGCCGGACGGATCTGATACAACAGGTTCTTGTAAGTCTTGCCTTCTTTCTTGTCTTCGTGGTCACCGATTTCAAGTGAAGTACAGTCGGCAGTCAATCCGCTGGTCAAAGCAGAAGAAACGCGCGGACCGAGGTCACGGCCGATCACAGTAGCACCCATCAGACAGATTTGTGGCTGCTCTTCTTTGAAAAGGTTCACCAGGATAGCTGTGTGAGGAAGTGAAGTATAAGGGTAAAGTCCTTCGCCGTCGAAAACGTGAAGTTTGTCTACTCCGTAAGGAAGGATTTGTTTTTCAATATCTTTGAGGCCGGTTCCGGCAACCACTGCTTCGAGTTGACAGTTCAACTGGTTGGCTAACGAACGACCTTTGGTCAGAAGTTCGAGGCTGACGTCTAAAACGTTACCTTCTTCTATTTCGCAATATACAAATAAGTTATTCATGATTATCCGATGGTGTGGTTAGCTAATAGTTCAACAATCAGGTCTTCCACGTCACGGTCGCTGCCGCTGATGGTTTTGCTCTCTTTAGCCTGGAACACGATGTTCTGGATGGCTTTCACTTTTGTCGGCGAACCGGACAGACCGCATTGTGCGAGGTCACCGTTTACGTCGGCTACGCTCCATTCTGCCAGATTCAGATAATCGCGCTTGTCGTACAGGTCGGTATAATCAAGATTGCCTTGCTGTTTTTCAGTCACAGTTTTGGCATGCTTGTATTTCTGAACCAATTTAGCGTTACGCGGACGGCAAGGAGCTGCAGAACCGTTGACAGTAATCACGATAGGCAGCGGGCCTTCTACAGTTTCAACACCACCGTCGATGTGACGTTTCACCTTAATCTTACCATCGCCTACTTCCAGAATTTCTTCTGCGTATGTGATTTGCGTCAATCCCAGCTTTTCTGCTACCTGCGGACCTACCTGTGCCGTGTCACCGTCGATTGCCTGACGGCCACCGATAATAATGTCATACTCACCGATTTTGCGGATGGCAGTGGCAAGTGCGTAAGACGTAGCCAGTGTGTCTGCACCAGCGAAAGCACGGTCGGTTAATAAGTAACCGTTATCTGCACCACGGAAAAGTCCTTCACGAATAATGTCGGCTGCCCGTCCCGGTCCCATTGTCAGAACGGTTACGGTAGAGCCTGGATGAGCATCTTTCAATCGGAGAGCTTGCTCGAGAGCATTCAGGTCTTCGGGGTTGAAGATGGCGGGGAGTGCCGCACGGTTAATCGTTCCGTCGGCTTTCATGGCATCTTTCCCAACGTTACGTGTGTCGGGAACTTGTTTTGCCAATACAACAATTTTCAAACTCATGCTATAAATTTTAGTATTAGTATTTCTACAAGTTAGCAGCCAGTAGTAAAGTAGTAATCTCTTGCTATCCAAACTATCCGGTTAACTATCAGCGTGCAAATTTACTCAAACACTTGGTTCTGACAAGAAATCCGAGTAAAAAATGCACAGGTTTAAGAATTTTGAGCAAAATAGGAGGGTTTTTATAGGGTTCTTAAAATGGCGGAATAGAAATGGAAGTTACAAATATAACATCCTTTTATTCCTTCAGCAGAACTTCGATGGCTTCAATAAAGTCAGTTGCTTTAGGCAGCAATTCGTCTATTTCTTCCTCACTTGAATAGGCAAAATCATCATAATCACTACTATGCCGACGTTCGAAAAGTAAGGAAAAACAACGTCCCAATTCACGTGACATACGACCGGTAGCGACGAAATGCAATCCTATCATCTGTTTGACACCTGCATGGGTACCAGGATTTATCTCGTGTTTAATAAGCAGAGCGACTGCTGCATAATAACAGGCATAATAAAGACGGTTTACAGCTGTATTATAATAGCCTTGTTGTTTTAGATAGGGTATTTCTTTCAGCGTTTCTTTAGCACGTAGAAAACGGTAAGCTGACAGTGCCTCAATATTTTCCCTGTTTAATTGTTCTTTCATAGTACGATCCCCTCTTTCATTACATTCATACCAAAAGGTGTCTGAAAAGGACGGTTTTCCCAAATCTTTTTCAGCAAGACACGTGCATTTATTTGCACTCCCGTTTCTATTTCTATATCGTAGAGCGGAGTGATGATACGGTCTTCTTCTTTGACGGTCAATTTATTACCGTCAACCAATATCAGTAAATCAATATCGCTATCAGGACGGGCATCCCCACGTGCCTCACTACCATATAAAATGGCTTGAGCTTCCGGTGCCACCTGTGTTAAAGCCTTCCGTATTCGTTCTACAATTTGTGGACGTTTCATATTTATTGCTTTTTATTTACGAACAAAGTTATATAAATTATTCGAGAAGTCAAGAGATACAGCTATTTATTCTCTTTAAGTGTTAAAATGACAGTTACTTATTTTATTGTATACCGATTTCGGCCAGTCCCATTGGTTCACCATCATGTATCATCCGTGTTGCTTTCAGTTGTACATAGCGGGCGTTAACCGGAGTAAAGTAAACCGATTGCAGAATCGGATTATTCTTTATATTGGAAAATTCATCTTTGGCTACTACCTGATTGACAGCATTACTATCCGTTCCGACAGAGATTTCATAAGAGCTGATTATTCCTTATATTATATTCACTCTGGTCGGGAAGATAGTGGAATGAGGTGATTGTGCGTTCCTCTCCCAAATCAATTAATAATGTATTTCTGTTGATGAAGCAGGTGGTCTGATTGTTTTTATCCATACATTTCTGTGCTTCCTCCGCATCTACTCCAATGAGCGTGAACGGATAACTCTTCAACTCTTCTGCTTTTGCAGTATATGTATCGGAAGTCTCTCCTGCATAGTAGGCTTCTATGTTATTGATACAGAGGCAAGCTCGCGAATCTGTAAAACGGACACGGATCTTATCTGTGGTGACTGTCTCGAAACGAAGAAGACGTTTATATCCGATAGTGGTCGTTTCTTCATTCAATTTTACCGGAAGCCATTCGCCTTCCTGGTTGTATTCTACAACGAATGATTTGACACGTTGCCCCAGAGGTATATATTCCTGTAACATCATGCGGTTAATCTTTTCCGTTTGAGGCAGGTCAAACTCGATGGTGGCAGAGTTGACGCCGTCATTGGTAGCCCAATAAGTATCATACTCACCATCGGTCACCGCTTTTGCAGAGAATGTTTTCCCCCGTTCGTCCGATGCTTTGGGAGAAAGTCCCGCCAATAGGTTGTGTGCCAGTTGCTTTTGTACGTTCTGGTGGAAGTTTACGGCGTTGGCAGAGTCTGTCGGATGAATCAGTCCGTCACGATCGACCGGGAAGTTGAGTAACAATGTTGCGTTATGACCTACGCTACGGTAATACAGATCGGTCAATGCATCTGCTGTTTTCACACGGTCGTCTTCTTCCAGATGATAGAACCATCCCGGACGGATGGATACATCACATTCTGCGGCTACCCATTGGTTGCCGTCGGCATGGCCATATTGCAATTCACGATATTTGGGGTAACCCGGATAAACTTCTCCGGCACGGAGAAAAGACCAGTTGGTAGCTCCTGCAAATCCGTTTTCGTTACCTACCCAACGGCAGCCCGGACCTCCATCCGAGAAGATAACAGCCTGTGGCTGCAACTCGTCGATCAACTTATAGGCTCGCGGATAATCGTAATAAGTTTTGCGGTCGATAGTACGACTGTCTTTTGCTCCGCCATACCAGCCGTCTCCGCCATTGGCACCGTCAAACCAGATTTCAAAAACATCACCATAGTTGGTTAATAGCTCGTTGAGCTGTTTATAGAAGTATTCTACGTATTCGGGAGAACCATAGTTGGCTTGATGCCTGTCCCAGGGAGACAGATAAACAGCGAATTTAATGCCGTACTTCTTGCAGGCATCCGATAGTTCGCGAATGATGTCGCCTTTTCCGTCTTTATACGGGGTGTTACGGATGCAATATTCTGTCAGTTGAGTAGGCCACAGGCAGAATCCGTCGTGATGTTTGGCTGTCAGGATCACTCCTTTCATGCCGGATTTCACAAACGTCTGTACCCATTGCTCGCAATCCAGTCGGGTGGGATTGAATGTTTTAGGATCGGAATCACCGTATCCCCATTCGCGGTCGTTGAATGTGTTAAGTCCGAAGTGTACGAAAGCGTATGTTTCCATTTTTTGCCATTCTACCTGCTTGGCTTCGGGAATGGGCAGGATAGCTTCCGGTGCTTTGACCGAATTACAGGCACTTAATAGAAGGAGGCCTGCTCCGAAAATAAGAAAGTGTTTTTTCATGGGGGTAATTTATTAGTTAATAATTGAGTGTAAGAATCATCTACAACGTAATTCCGAATACAAAATAAAGTTGCTCTTCATAGGGGTTGGCTATTAGTTTTCCGAATATGGGCAGAGAGAAGTTGGATGTTATTTTGATTTCTTTCGTTGCGGATAATCCGATATTGACTACATTGAATTTGTCGGAGTACATACTTTCCCAAGGGGTAAAACCAGCTTCGACGCTCATGTTAACATCCTTCACGCTGAACGGATAACTCAATTCGCAATAGCTGGACCAGGCACGTTTTCCGTTTTCACGGTAGTCGTTTCCGGCAAAGGTGGTGTACCAGCTGACTGATAATGGAAATTTCTCGCTAAGCATATATCCGGCTCCTACTTCAAAAGTATGTCCGGTGGAATGTGAACTGTAATTGAAGTATTTGAAAGGTTCTTCTTCTGTTTGGGTAAAATAGTTGTTGGCGTAGAGAGTCAGGTTTTTGTATTCGTACTCCAGTGACAAGTCTATCTCATTATTCTTTTCGCGAAATTCGGTGGAACCCCATGCATAGACGGTCAGGCCTTTCCAGTTGAGGCCGAGTGAGGGTTGCACACTTGCATTGCCGCTGTCCATACCACGCCAGATGTAGCTACTTACAAAATCTGCGGTTATAAAAACTTCTTGTGCCTGTGCAAAGGCTGCGTAACATAAAATAGCAATAAGTACGATTTGTTTTTTCATTATTATTGGTTGTTTTTTTCATTTACAGATGCCAAAGATACAAAAAATGTATGAATCGTAACTGACTAATTATATTCTGTTAAAATGGCAGAAATGAAAAGATTGCTATTTTATCGGCATACATACCAATACTTTACAGCCTTTGGTGTAACAGGTGTCAATACTTATATTACCGCCGAGCCGTTGGATAATGATACGGCAAATGTAAAGTCCAAGTCCTGTACCAGGTTTGAAATCATCTACTTTGGTAAATCGCTCGAATACCCACTCTTGTTTGTCGGTCGGTATGCCTATTCCCGTGTCGGTTACGGAAATAACCACTACTTCTTGATCTTCGTCAATCTGACAGGTTAATGTGATTGTTCCCTTTTCTGTGAATTTTGCTGCATTACTCAATAAGTTACCGATCACTCGTGAGAGGTAAAAAGCGTTAGTCGGTATGATTATTTCTTTCTTATCAGCTTCGGTAATGCATAATATGTCAGAATTTAAGATTTTTTCTTTTAGTATTTCCATTTCTTCTATACAAAGTCCGTATATGTCGGTAGGTTCAACCGGTAGTGGTTCATAAGAACTGACAAGTTCGGATAGTTCCAGTATATTGTTTACTATAGAAAGCAATGTCGTGGAATTGTTTAGTATTAAGTCTTTGAATTCTTCACGAGTCACAGCATCTAGGGATTCATCTGTGATTAGTTCGGAGAATCCGGCTATAGAATTCAATGGAGTCCGTATCTCATGGCAGATAGAATTAAGAAAAGCGGTTTTCATTTTTTCGCTTTCGGTGGCTTTTTCACTTTGTTTTTTGACCTCTTCATTGGCAATCATCAATTTCCTATGCATCTTTTTCAGTCGTTTCACCATATAGCGTTGGTAGATACTCCACGCAATTAGTCCTAGTAATAAAATACAGGAAGCGATGAGCGCTATTTGTTTGTTTTTATAGGCAAGGCTCATTTTATCCAGTTCCAGTTTACTGACATCAAAGCGTGTCTGCATTTCCGCCATTTGTTGTTCTCTCTTTGTTATTTTGTTCTTTGTTTGTAGTTTATTGCCCTCTTTTAAGGCCAGATATGCGTTTTTATAATCTTTTATTTTGTAGTAAAGTCCTGCTTTTACTGCGTAGAGCGGGATAAGGACTTCCGGTTCATAATGTTCCGTAAGGATAGTAGAGTCGATGTAGGTGATGGAGGCTTGGTAGTCTCCAATCGTTTTATAGTATCTTGCTCTGGTTTCGTATGTACTTTTCATCTTGTTTTTCTTTCGGGCTATTCCCATGTATTTTTCATAATACTTTTGGGCTTCCTTTCTGTCAATAAGGTCTCCGAGAAAAATGATTAATGAATATTGCTTCATATAATAGTCTGATTCATCAAGAAACTTTCGCTCGAAAGAGGTATTTTGGCTGTTCCACTTTTTATGAAGTTCAATCATTTTGTTGATTTCATCCGCTGCCTTTTTGTCGTTCACTGCCGTGTATAAGTCCGATAATTCATAACGACATAATATTTCAAAATGGATTCTGTCTTTCATAGGAAATTCTGAGACTTTGTCCAGTGCTCTCTCTATATAAGGTATGGCTTTGCCTATTTCGCTGTATGCATGAGTCAGCAGAGAAAAATAATCCAATGATACTCCTGTGAGGTATTCCCATCTAATTTGTTCTTCGAGTGTCATATCTTGCAAGTTCTCATTTTTCAGTTCATTTAGTTCTTGTTCAATAAGCTCCAATGAATTGTTTTTTCTCATTTCCATCCAGATATTGTAACAATACAGATAGTCGATGAATAGCGCGTTGTGGCTTTCCGGAAGCACCTGTTGGGCGATATTTATATATTTTTTTACTATCTTTTCGTCCTTCGAAGCATATCTTTGGACGAGTGCGTCCAAAGCAAGTTTCGTAATATATTCGTCTTCAGCCTTGACTGCTTCGGTGAGTGCTTCATTCCAATACGTAGTGGCGATATTTATGCTGTCGACATAAATATCAGCCAGATGTACGTATATGATAGCCTTCTTCCCGGCATCCGGGCAATCTTTTAATAAGTTTTGTAAACTATCTGCTGGGGTAGATATGGCCGTAGCAAACAGAATGCATGGAATCATAAGTAAAATTCCGGAGATGAGGCTGATTTGTGCTTTTAGGTTGTTCATAAGCGTATCTGTCTATGAAAATTATCTCGTACGGCATCTTCTGCCGCTGATTTAGAGTAAGGATATGTGATAATAATAGTCGGTTCTTCTTTCAGATTGGAAATAACCGTGTATGTCCCTCCGAAATATTCGATTGTCAGACGATTAATCCGATGGCGGACATCCGTTTTTCGGATCTGAAACTCCGCATCAGCAAGTGGAGTATTGATGATACGGAATACAAGTAACTTTTCCTGTTCATTACAATATAAGGAGAACGTGACGTGTCTTTGCAAGTCACAGGGAACCGGATAAATGAGCGTGCTTACAATGACCTGTGTGAAGCGGGTGATATCCAGTTGGAAAGCCTGCTCTTTGATGGTGGTTTTGAAGTCAATTTGTATC
Source organism: Bacteroides xylanisolvens (assembly GCF_018289135.1). Taxonomy (NCBI): domain Bacteria; kingdom Pseudomonadati; phylum Bacteroidota; class Bacteroidia; order Bacteroidales; family Bacteroidaceae; genus Bacteroides; species Bacteroides xylanisolvens. The sequence continues at coordinate 2,808,292 of NZ_CP072216.1, read as the reverse complement.
TTTCCCTTATTTCTCATTTGTGCTATGCTGACAATATCCGAACATAGAGGAATAATATCATACTCCTGTACTTGCCATTTTGTTTTTCCGGCTTCCAGTCTCGATAAGTCAAGTATGTCATTCACCAGTTGTATCAATTCGGTCGAATTGGTTTGGACAATTTCAGAGTACTCTTTCCATTGAGCGGTTTCTATGCTGTTAGGGTCCTGGGTCATCAATTGTGAGAAGCCCAGCACGTTATTAAGTGTACTGCGGATGTCATAACTCATATTGGAAAGAAAATGGCTTTTCACTTCATTTGCTTCTTCTGCTATTTGAGTCATTTTTTTGATTTCTTCCTCCTCTTTTTTTAGTCTTTTTTTTACGTAAAAGATGCGGATAGTGGCAGGTATTAGAATGATTAATGCAATAGTGATTAATGCCAGTTCGATTGTTTGAATGATTGACCGATGCTTTTCCTTTTCCAGGAGTAATTCATCTATTTTTTTCATTTCGTAGATCTCTTCCATTTGGCTCGTGGATAAGTGCTGGTAGAAGGTGTCTTTCTTTGCCAACAGATTACGCAATAAGGGAATAGCCTCATCTGTCCGTCCTGCGTCAGCAAGTATCCCTGCCCGTTTTATCCGGTAGTCGAGACCGTTGTTGTCCGATACTCCTGAAAGCAGATTGATGGCGGAGTCTGCATAAATCAGTGCTTTGTCATACATTTGCGTAATCCGGTAATATTGGGCATATACATCGTAATAGAGTCCCCGGCAGGGGATATAGTCCGTTGGAGAGAAATATTCGTTCATCTTCTTGAGGTGAATACGGGCTTCGTCTATATGACCATTTTGCAGATAATAGTTGGCGTATAATGTTTCCAATAAGAGATAACTGGTGTGATGAATCCTTAATTTGAATTTTGCTTCTTGGCGGGACATTTTGTCCAGTACGATTTCAAATTCTTTTAGATATTTCAGCGATTCTTCGCTCTCTATAGATGCACATGCTAGGGATATCTCCTGTAAGATATCCTTTCTTTCTTCTAGGGAAGCGGTGGCAGGTAGCAGGCGGTAGGCTTCGAATCCTGCGTTTTCTCCTTCTTTGTATCGAGCGGACATCAGATAAGCGTTCATCAGACATAATTTTGCATAGCGCATACCTTGTGTATTGTTTGTTTGGGAGGCGAGACGATACATTTCTTCGGCCTGTGTGATGCTGTATTCTATTTTGTGCTCTATGATATGCATCAAAATTTCCGCCCGTTTGGCTGAAAAATAAGTATTATAGTATTTATGCTTCAGGGATATTTCTGTCAGTTTGTCCATCCACAATTTTGTATTTTTCCCGTCTTGGTGGTTGAAATAATAGACAACATACGCATACATGGCAAGACACTGGTACTCTATGTCCTCTTGTACGGCTGCTTCTTTTAGCAGTCGGTCCAGGTAATTGAGGCAGGACGGTGACATAGGGTCTTGGTAAGCTAATAAATACAGGACGTTTAGTCTTGTTTTGTTGGCAGGTATAGTATCCAGTACCTGCACCAGGCTGTCTTTGACAGTCATTGCTTGGGCGGTCTGGATTGTTATTAGTCCCAATAATATGATGCAGAATATGCCGATTCGTTTCATGCTTGTTCCTCCTTTCTTTCTTCCATTGGTCGGACGGGGTGTGTGAAACAGAATCTGCATCCGTCGGTGTATGCCGGATCTATCCATATCTTTCCACCGATGCGTTCAATAATCAGTTGGCAGATAGACAACCCGAGCCCCGATCCCTGCGCTGTTTCGTTTAGTTTTTCGAAGCGGCTGAAGATGTTCGCCTGTTTTTCCGGGGGAATCCCGCAGCCCGTATCTGTTACGGAGAAAAGTGCATATTCATCTGATTGTAATTCTACTTCAAGGGTAATGCTTCCTTCGACAGTGAATTTAGTGGCGTTGATGAGCAGGTTGATGAGCAATTGTTGTAAACGTGAATCATCTGTATACAGTTGCAATGAGGTGAGTGGTGTTTTAAAACGGAGTGCTGCCCGGGTTTGTTTTACTTTGTTAACGGTATCGATTACATTGTTACAGATGGCAATAGCATCGTGGGAGCCGAAACTGAATTTCATTTTGCCTACTTCAAGATTGCTCAGGTCGATTATGTCATTAATCAGTTTGAGTAACAAGTCTGAATTTTGCTGTATGACATCGCTGCATTGCCGGCGAGTTTCCGCATCCAGTCCCTGGTCAGTCAGTAGATTGGAGAAACCGGAAAGGGCACTGAGCGGAGTGCGGATTTCATGACTCATGTTGGAGAGAAAAAGGCTTTTGGCATGCATGGCACTTTCCGCATTTAGTCGTGACTGTTCAAGACATTTCTTTGATTCGGCAATCTTTTTGTTTTGTTTTAATATATGTAGCGCCAGGTAAATAATGACAACCAGAATGATGGTGCCGATAAGGATACCGCTCATGAAAATGCGGTTATGTTCGACCTTGTTCTCCACTTTCATCCGGTTTTCCTGATAAGAAGCGCGTAGATTGTTGATGCGGTGGGTATAACTGGGAGAAGCAATAGAATCTGTGATGCGACTGATCTTTTCGTATAGTCGGGCGGCTTCTTGAGGATCCCCCTTTTTTATCAGCAAGTTTGCTTTTAAGTGAGATACTTGTAAGTAGGTTATCGATTGCATTTTTTGTTTGATACTTTGCAGTACGTTATCATAACATAACAAGGCGAGTTCGTTTTTTCCGATTGTTTCGTTATATAATCCTTGTGAGCAGAGAAAAGGGGAGTAGTAATACGGCTCTTTGCAGGAGTGGTAGATTTTTTCTACTTCGAGGAAACTATCCTGCGCTTTCTGCGACTCTCCTGTCATTATATAATATGCCACATCGGAACAATAATGGAAGAACAAAATGGTTTGGTTGGTATGCATGGCGTCTGATTTTAGCAGCATTTCCCTGTATGATTCCGCTTCTTCCGAGTTGTGTTCTCTGATGAAAATCTCTTTCAGATGTAACATTGCCATTTCTTTGTAATAGTTGCCTTCCGAAGAAGATACAGGATGAAGGATTGCTTCTTTGTAAGCGTTGGCTGCCTCTTCAGTCATATTTGAGCAATAATAGGCATCTCCGATAGCTGTATTGGAGAGTGCTATTCCTAAATCATATTTCAGAGTTTCGGCTTTTTCATACATAAGCCGTGCTTCGTCGATAGCTTGCCCGATGTTGCCGGATAAAGAGTGTGCATGTACTAATAGTTGTTTGATTCGGAAGAAAAGTTCTATTTGGTTCTCTTGTTCAAGTATCGGACTTAGTTGCTGTTCCCATATTATGATACTGTCTATAGAGGCTATCGAATCATAAGCAAGGTTGGCATTGATAAGATGCTGTAAGGCGTACAAATGTTTGGAAGTCCTGTCCTTTGAATGTAATGAAATGCATACAAATAGGTTGATGATAAATGATATGTAAACAGCCTTTTTCATTTTGGGGATGTTTTGTTGCGTGAGTGTTTATTATTTCTCCCCAAAAATAAACAAAAAAAGTAATAATTGTCATAATTAGTAGGACAATTATTACTTTTTCTTTTTATTTAGAAAGTGACGTCCATTTTCAGTACGAAAGTACGTGGAGCGGCAACTGCCATCGGGCGGTAGCTGTATTCTTTGTTAAACAGGTTATTTACCATGAATTGGAAAGCTACTTCTTTCGTTACTTTTACTCCGAAGCGCAAATCAACGGTAGCATAGGGCGTGTTATGTTTGTTCCAGTAAGTAGCAAGTGTTTCTCCTTTAGAATAACCGAAAGCGATGCCGCGAACGTAATCCATCAAGTCGAGTTGTGCTTTCGGACGTTCATCCATCATCAGGTAATCCACTGCGAGGATTTTACTCTTCCAGGCAACGTTCGCACCCAGATTGATACGTTTCCACTGGAAATCTACTGTCGCTTTAAAACTGTGTTTCGGACGATACTTCAGGTACTTTCCGGTGTTAGATTTTTCTTTCATTTGAAGAGGATCAGTATAAAGATCCTCCGCATCATTGCGTTCCTTATAATCCGCATCACGGGGTTCGGTGTATACATACCCTAAATTATAGAACAACTTTGTGTTCTTATTGAAGTTATAAACACCGTTTGTCGATATTTCCACTCCATAGATTTGTGCTTTCGATACGTTATGAAACTGTGCTCCGATTCCGAAACCTTGACCATCGGTTATCATCCGGATGGCATCACTGATGCTGTTAATCATCGTATAGTCCGCATTATTGAATAGTCCGAACTGGAATTCGACCATATCCTTATATTGCGTATAGAATCCTGCAACATCTACAAATCCCTGGAAATTGCCAATCTTATACCCTTGCTTGAATCCCAATTCCGCATTAAACCCTTTTTCCGGTTTGATATCCAGATTCGGGTAAACGCCGACTCCTCCGATATCCTTGCGCAGGTATTTCTCATTGATGGACGGGTTACGGTAGCCTTGTCCGAAGCTGGCACGGATAAAACTGTAATCTGCCAACTGATAGTTCAATCCGGCACGGAACACGGGGCGGAATGGAACTTTAGTTCCGAATATCTTTGTTTCTGCTTCACGATGGTGATTGTTTACACGATAGTATTCGGCACGCACACCGGCAGATACGCTTAGACGGTCCCAGAAACGTTGGTCGTACTGGAAGAAAGCAGCTATGTTATCGCTTTTGTAGACTTCGTCCATGATGGCCGAATTATACCGTACATGCTCATAAGTGGCTCCGGTAGTGATTTGTGCGCCACTGTCCCATTTCTTGTTGAACTGATAATCGAGATAATAGTTAGTGCTTTTATCAGTCTGCGTCTTAGGAGTATTTCGTGAAGGATTGAGTACGTCGGACACCCAGGGAATCAGATCACCAGGCAATTGTCCGTTTGTCAGTCCTCCCAAATCACTGGGTAGCCCGCTGTCCATCACCCAGGAAATCAGATCACAATAATCGGCAGTCGTCGCGTTAGGGAAGATATTGCCTAATGAAGTGAATACTCCATTCATGGCGTCTTCCAGATTACCATTGATTAGTCCTGAACCGATTCCCACCAATGCCGGATAGAGCGAGCTGTAATCACCGCCTGCAATATTCTGTATCGTTTGGGCATCTGTCCCCATATTGCCCAGAATATCCATGATGGATGCTCCCTGGTTAGGACGTACGATATTGTCGGCACTATAATAGAAACGTCCCTTGATCTTATGTGACGTACCGTTTTCCGGATTCACATAGTTGACAAACGGGTCGATATGGAAATTATTATCTTCCCTGCCCATGTTGGTGAAAGGAGAGGGCTTGTACACCTCTGTCGGTGAACGCCAGATAAAAAAGTCACCATATTGATTAGACAGGAAATCGATATTAAAACCATAGTTCAACAGTTTCATTCCCATGTCCGGTTGGTGATAGGTTAGGTTACCTCCCATGCGGAAACGTTTGTTATATCCTTGCTGGCGGTATCCTTCATCGGTGAAAAGATTAAGGCTGCCACTGACGTCGAAATTACCGATACGACGGGCGTGGGAGAGATCGAATCCTTCGTAAATCGGATTACGCACACCACTAAGAAGATTTCCGCGCAGAATCGGTTTGACCGAATATTTATCTTCTTTCCAGAAACTCTTGTCACTCCATTGGTATTCGTCATTCTCCGCGTCGCCATAGATACCGAGATATGCGCTGAAACGTGTTTTCGGAGCTAACCCCGGACGTGCGGTGCGGATATTGATGATACCATTCAAAGCCGATGAACCATATAAAACGGAAGAGGCTCCTTTGATTACTTCAATCTGCTCGATATTCTCCAAAGGTACGGTGTTCCAGTTGATTTCGCCTGTCTTGGGATTCAGGGTACTCATACCATCCACCAGAATCTGACTACGTGCACCTACTCCGTATGTCCATCCGCTACCACCACGTATGGAAGGTTGTTTGTCTACAATATCCACTCCCGGAAGAGTGCGGAGGGTAGACGATATATCTGTTGGTGCCTGGCGGGCAATGTCACCGGCTTTCACTACATCCATGGAAACTGTGACATTACTCAATTTCTGTTCAAAACGTCCGGCGCTGACCACGACTTCCTCCAACAGTTTGGTGCTTTCTTTCATGTAGACGTTTTTGGTGATTACCTCACGTCTGTCGATTACGATCGGCATCAGTACATCTTCGTAGCCCACATAACTGAATACGAGATCGACACCCCCTTCGGGCAGTTTGATTTCATAAGCCCCATGGATGTCGGACACTACTCCCTGGTTACCCTGTAACTTATACGTAACGGCTGCTCCCACCAATGGCTCATTGGTATTTGCATCATATATATGTCCTTTCAGCGTTTGGGCAAAACTACTCCCAAGGCTGGTGAAGCATAGTAGCAAAGTTAGAATATATATTTTCTTCATTGTTTTCTTTTTTGATATTCATAGTTGATGTTTATTCTTGTGGCAGAAGATCCAATCCTAAGTCAATAGTATTGGCTGCATTCCATAAAACCGGCAGACCGTTTTCGTCATTTCCCATGAGAAGTCCGAGCAGGTTTTTAAATACAGTATTGTTGGCCATGCTTTCCGGCAACATTCCTTCCACTATTGGTTGCAGTCCGGGCAATAATTGAATGAAAGCAGTTGTCGACTCTTTGGTTAAGTAAAGATGGGTATGTCCGTCTTCCTCTTCTATATGAAAGATAATTCCTTCAGTCAGTAAGTAGAATACCTGCTGGAAGCTCGCCGTATCCATGCTGGTTATGATACCGAGCAATGGATTGTCGATCATGGAGTTTACGATTCCGAGCAACAGTTTCAGTTGTACAGGATTGGATTGGGCAAGAGCTTCCATAATTCCGGAAACCAGTCCTGAATCGATAGGAGTTTCACCGTCCTTGGTTGCCAGACTGATAATTGCCGGTAAGTTCAGGTTTATTTTAAGTCTATCGCTCTCCTCTGTCCAGGTGATTAGATTAATTGGTGAAGCGGTCCACGTACGGTCTGTCAATGCATTATTGATATCTTTTTCCGTCAGTAAACCAATCATAAACTTGGTGACAAATGTTGCGATGGTACCGACGTCTTTATCCGGATCTATGTTATTGATCGGTACGCTGCCGATGTAAACGGGACTCGTCGTATAATTGGCTACAAGGTTACCGTCGGGTTGTAGGGTGATTGTCTGAAGAAGTTGCGGTATGAAATAGCAAAGTGCATTTTGAATCAGTTTCATCCTTAAAAACAGTGTACTGCCCGCTTTGGTCAGTTCCACGTCATCCAGATGGACATAAAATCCTCCGGTTAAGATTTCATTCGTTTCTTTCCATACATATTGCCCTCCGCTGTAAGTGACAGTCATTTTCTTTCCTTTAGTGAAATTGGATATGCCATAACTTTTCTTCCATTTACTTTGCGGTATTACTACGTCCAAATCCAGTTTCATTGTTTTTGGAGTGATGGCACCGCTGTATGTCACGGTTGCTCCTCCCATCGTGACGTTTTTGCCGCTAAATGTATAAGAGTCTTCCTGTTCGCACAGACTGATTGGAAGAGGAGTTTGTTTCTCTCCCGGGATAATGTCATTCAGTGTCAAGGTTCCTTTTTCACTGTCTTCTGTTTTAAAGTCGACAGTTTTTCCAACGAGTTTCTCCCCGCTGTAGGTCAGGTTTAAGGTAGCCGGTTTGATGTATGAGCCATACTCCTGGCAGAGTTCACCCGGCCAGAATAGCTTGTCATTATAGGTTTCCTCGCAAGATGTAAGGAGGAAAGCCGTACAAGCTACATAAAAAAGTCTTTTTAAAGTTCTCATTCTCTTCTAGGTTTTATTTCAACATATTTATTAAAACGATGCAAAGTACGGCTAATAGGTGACTGCCGTCAAGCTCCATTCTTGGGATTCAATATTCTATATTTGCTATTTTCTTAAATACAATCCTAATAAAGAAGAAAATAATGTTCTATTTGTAGGATATAATATACCATTTTTGAACTTGTTGCCCGGAATCCGGATGAAATGGATATTTTTGGTAAATTAAAAAAGAACTGACGATGACAACTAACGAATCCTTTCCTAAATTTGACCTTCCGGTTGATTTTATAGCAGATGACAGTATCACCGGAGATATCTTAAACTACTATGGTAATTTCCCCTGTAAAATAAAAGCCGGTGTCTTTGTGCTTTGTACGGAAGGGATGGTCAGAGCTACCATTAATTTGTTGGAGATTGTCATTCGTAAGAATGATTTCATCGTTGTTCTTCCTAATTCATTCATTCAGATACACGAAGTTTCGTCCGATACCCGTATTTCTTTTGCCGGTTTCTCGTCCGATTTTATGCTTTCGGGCAATTATGTGGAAATCCTGCTGGACTTTATGCCTATGATATTGAACAGTCCGGTCATTTCTCTGCAAGAGGATGTTGCCGGCTTATACCGGAATGTATATCTTTTACTGATTCGTGCTTATACACTCCCACATTCATTAGAAAATAAAGAGATCATACGTTCCGTACTGGCTATTTTTTTGCAGGGAACGAAAGAATTGTATAAACGCTATGGCAAGAAACTCGATGAACCTTTGAGAAGAGAACAGGAGTTGTACAGGCAGTTTATACAGTTGTTGATGGCTCATTATACTAAAGAGCATGAAGTGGCGTTTTATGCGGAGAAGTGTGGGGTTACTGCGGCACATTTCTCAAGTGCCATCCGTCGGGCAAGCGGATACAGTCCGTTGGCAATCATTACAGAAATTATTATTATGAATGCGAAGGCCCAATTGAAAACCACCCGGTTGCCGGTGAAAGAAATAGCTTTCTCGTTAGGCTTTAACAATCATTCTTTTTTCAATAAATACTTTCGTAAAAAGGTGAAGATGACTCCGCTGGAATATCGCGAGAAATAAATCTGCGTCTGCTTAAAATTGGACTATACATAAAAATGGGATGTTTTATACCTTCTCCCTGCTGTCAATCAGAGCCGGTATGCAAGAGGTTGATAAAAAATCGCTTAAATATGTATCAGGGAAATGCGAAAAGACAGCGCTTTGCTGATGGAAGATCTTTTTGGTACTTATTTGCTTTCAGAGTCGGAGTAAATGAATGATTCTTTTCCTATTATATAGCTATTTGCTATATAAAGAATCAATGGATTCTGAAGTGAAATAACTTGGAAATGGCTCTTCTTTCAGCCCAAAAATCCTTTCTCACCGATGAACGCTGGCTTGGTCGGTGAGCAAGGATGCGTTTCTCACCGACCAAGCCTGCGTTTCATTAAAAGCAAGGGTGCATTTATACCATAAAGACCGTCTGTTTTTTCTTGTATTTATGCATAATAAGGGGCTGTATGTGTATAATCTTGCATTAATTTATGCATTTTATTCTCTGCTTGATTTGATTCATAGCCACTGTCAAACGGTAGAATCTTAAAAATAGAACAAAACTGTTTACCGTTGAAATCCGTTCTTTGGTCGATTCTATTTGGAGGAAAAAAGCTGCAGTCTTACTTTTGTTTCGATAACATGGAGTAATCCCGGAAAATAACTGCTTAAAAAAGCCTCAGAAGCTATTCGTAGCTAATGAGGCTTTTTATTTATAAAGGATGGGTACTCGTTTATTTGATTCCCAGTTTTTTAGCAATCTCTTTAGGCAGTGCGTCTTTGTGTACAAGAATATTCATAGTCTTGTAAGCAACGAATGCTTTGGAAGCATACCAGATACCATTGTATTTGCCTGATTTACCCCAAGAATTCTTCACCATGAAGTATTCTTTTCCGTTTTGGTCTTTAGCGATACCGTAGATTACCATTCCGTGGTCGTCCGTAGTTTCCCAATTGTCGAAAGCAACTTGGCGCATTTCTTGAGTGACGTCGATTTCCGGGTATGGTTTGGTTGTCATCATTTGACGTTTGTTAGCAGCAGTCAGGCCGGTCCAGCGAGCCATATCCGAACCGGAAAGTTCAGATTCTTTGTTTACATCTGGCATAACGGCGATACCGTCACGTGTGAATCCCTGTTCGCTGACGTCACTACCCCATGCAAAAGTATAACCTTTCTTTACAGCATTGTCCATTACAGCCATCAGCTCTTCGATAGGCAGGTTGTAGGATAAACCATTGCGCCAATTATCCTGAATCTCGATTGCGAATTGAGAATAGAATGGATGATGTGTATAAGAAGTCAGTGATACATAGTCGTCACAGTTCAATCCCAGTGATTCAGAAAAAGTCTTCGGAGTATATTCTTTGCCTTTGTATGTGAACTTCTCCGGGCATGCTCCCAGATAAGTATCATAAATAGCGCTTAGTCCGTTTTTCCATACCGGAGTCAGTTTGCTCAACTTACCTTTCGCAATAGCATTGATGTAACCGGAAGCAACAGCATCCAGTTCGTTATGCACCGGCAACGTGTCACCGTACATGATACCCGGCATCACCTCTTGAGGAACAATACCATAATTCTTGATGCAGTACATTACATCATAAAAACTTCCGCCCGGGGAGAAAGAACTGTCACCATGATAGCGTACATAGTTTACTCCGCGATCCTGCATCGTTTTGTGTACGACAAACATTTCAGACAGGTCATACTCGCCTTTACCTAAGCGAAGCAATTCTGATTCAATGAATCCGAGAGTTGAGAAACTCCAGCAAGTGCTCGAACGATTTTGATTCTTGATAGAAGTAATCGGGTTTTCTTTCACTGTCGTGAAAACAAAACCTTCTTCAGGTTTTGCATCTTGTGCCATGATGTTTAGGCTGAACAAGCCTAAAGCAGCAATAAGGATTGTCTTTTTCATTCCTATGAAATTAATATTAAATTGTTTTGGCTACAAATATAGGAAAGTTTCACCACAGATTACACAGATTTACACAGATTATTTCACCACAGAGGACGCAGAGGACACAGAGGAAGATAAAGGAAAATTGAGATCAGGACAGACTGCAGGAAGCAGTTACCGCTCTAACTACTGGATTTACGACCCTTTGACAGACCTGTGAGATGGGGAGGATTTGACCGATTTCGAAGGAAGCACACGCTCGAAAGCTGTATGTTTTTCTACCGGAAAACGGGGAATTATAGCTACAGGAGGATCTTCCACTTATTATTACGATGATACCTGGGAGTTGAAACCATACGAATATGAAGAGAAATAAAAAAGTAATAGGTGTTAGTTGCTTTGTCTTACTGCTTTTAGTGGGAATCATGTATGTGTATGTGCATCCGGTAAATAGATACCGTTTGGAAGTGACCCGGGTTGGAGGTAGTGGGTACGGCTATAAAATTTATGAGAGAGAGCGTTTGATAATTGTTCAACCTTTTTTATTGGCACAATCATGCCACCTTACTGGCACGACTGTGTCAATATGGTGGCACTGGAGTGCCAATACGATGGCACAAGGTAAAGCATTAAGTACAGATTATTTGTTCTCTTCTTCTTTGGGTGCTACTACATAATCTTCTTTAATAAACTCATCATACACACGCTTGGGATGATCGAATGGAGCGGTTCCATTCTTCTGTTCATTGAAGTTTTCCCTGCGGAATTGTTTCAGTTTCAGGTTATCTTCTGCATACTCTCTCAATTTCTTATGCTCATTTCCGTAGAGCGAACTTTCAGTCACGTCAGAATTGAGCAGGTTTTCTTTAGGAGTAATAGTAGGTAGGAGCACTTGTTCCAACAGACCACGATAGGCACCGTTATATTCGCACCATACGATATCGTTGGTTACAAATATACGATAGGAGTACTTTGACCATGCGGTTTTGATTTCAATAGATGTAGCATAAATTTCAATGGTAGCTTCTGAACCATACGCTTGGTCACGGATCACAACGGTCGTCCGACCGCTCAGTTCTTCCTTCACGGAAGTTTGCCACTTATCAGAGTGTAAGATTTCTTCGATAATTTCCGGCAAATTTTCTTTAATCTCAAACTGTATTCTCATGGTGCTTGCCTGCGGGCAGGACTTTTTTGATTTTTTCCTCCTTAAACAATTAAGCTAGCCTAAAGTTACATAGATTGAAGCAAAAAAACAAGATTTTGTTTGAGAATTTGTTATTTTCGCCAAACTATCTGCCTTTTTCGTTTGTTTTTACCATAAATATGCACAAATCGTAAAAATAAAGTTTATGCGGAACAGGGCCCGGAAGAATTATGTCATTTATGTACTGATGTTACTCCTGTTTGGAGGGTTGATTTATGTTGCTATTGAAGAGGGTGACCGGTTTTCGCACTATGCGGTAAATGCGCAGAACATGGTACAGGGGAATCCATTCACTATGTTTCTCCAGTTTATACAGGATAATCTTCATCATCCGCTCACTACCTTGTTGATTCAGATTATAGCCGTACTGCTGATGGTGCGTCTTTTTGGCTATTTGTTCAGTCTGATCGGGCAACCGGGAGTGATTGGAGAGATTGTTGCCGGTATTGTGTTAGGACCTTCCGTACTCGGCTTTTTCTTTCCGGATGCTTTTCATTTCCTTTTTCCGGCACACTCGCTTACCAATCTTGAACTGTTGAGTCAGGTGGGACTGATCCTTTTTATGTTTGTCATCGGTATGGAGCTGGATTTCAGTGTACTGAAAAATAAAATCAATGAAACGCTGGTGATTAGCCATGCCGGAATCCTAGTACCCTTCTTTCTGGGCATCTTGTCTTCTTACTGGGTGTACGAAGAATATGCAGCTGCCCAAACTCCGTTTCTTCCATTTGCTTTGTTTATAGGTATTTCTATGAGTATCACCGCTTTTCCGGTATTGGCGCGCATCATTCAGGAGCGGAATATGACGAAGACTCCTTTAGGGACGCTGACCATTGCTTCCGCTGCCAATGATGATGTGACAGCCTGGTGTCTGTTGGCAGTGGTGATTGCTATCTCCAAAGCAGGAAGTTTTGCCAGTGCACTTTATTCAGTGGGGCTGGCAGTTGTCTATATTGCGGTCATGTTTTTGGTCGTTCGCCCATTTCTGAAGAAAGTGGGAGAAGTATATGCCAACCGGGAAGCAATCAATAAAACATTCGTGGCATTTATTCTGCTCATTCTTATTATTTCTTCTTGTCTGACCGAAATTATTGGTATTCATGCACTATTCGGAGCCTTTATGGCAGGGCTAGTGATGCCGTCCAATCTGGGTTTCCGGAAGGTGATGATGGAGAAGGTGGAAGATATTTCATTAGTCTTCTTTTTACCTCTGTTCTTTGCCTTCACCGGATTGCGCACGGAAATCGGTTTGATAAACAGTCCGGAGTTGTGGATGGTATGTTTACTGTTGGTGACGGTTGCTGTTGTCGGCAAACTGGGTGGATGTGCCATTGCCGCCCGTTTGGTGGGTGAGTCGTGGAAGGATAGTCTGACGATAGGGACATTGATGAATACACGGGGATTAATGGAGCTTGTCGCTTTGAATATCGGTTATGAAATGGGAGTTCTTCCTCCTTCTATATTTGTAATTTTGGTCATTATGGCGCTAGTTACGACCTTTATGACTACTCCTTTGCTTCATTTGGTGGAACATATTTTCGTACGTCGGGAAGAAAAATTATCTTTGAAGCACAAATTGATATTTTGTTTCGGGCGTCCGGAATCCGGGCGTGTGTTGCTTTCCATTTATGATTTGTTATTTGGGAAGCAGTTGAAGAAAAATCATTTGATTGCAGCACACTATACGGTGGGCACGGATCTGAATCCGTTGAATGCCGAACATTATGCCAGCGAGAGTTTTGCTTTGCTCAATCAACAGGCAGCGAAATTGAATATCCAGGTAGATAACCATTATCGGGTGACAGACAAACTTGTACAGGAAATCATCCACTTTGTCCGTAACGAACATCCTGATATGCTGCTTTTGGGAGCCGGGAGTCATTATCGTTCGGATATGCCGGGAACTCCGGGAGCAATTTTATGGTTAACGCTCTTCCGGGATAAGATTGATGAGATTATGGAGCAGGTGAAGTGTCCGGTGGCCGTATTTGTCAATCGTCAGTATCGGGAAGGCACGACGGTCAGTTTCGTATTCGGCGGAATGATTGATCTGTTTCTTTTTTCCTATTTGGATAAGATGTTGCAGAACGGACACTCGGTACGTCTTTTCCTTTTTGATACGGACGATGAAGAGTTCCGTGGACGCATTGACGATTTGCAGGTGCGTTATCCGGAACAAACGATGATAGTGTGGTTTGCGGGAGTAGAAGATTTAGTGACTGAAGAGAAAGACGGGTTATTGATAATGAGCCATCTTTCTTATACGAAATTATCCGAGGATGAGGCTGTGATGCGTGAATTGTCATCTTTGCTGGTAATCCGCCGGAATAAGAATACGGGAGATAAAAATGAAGGACTTGAAAATTGATGAATCTACGGGATTAGTGTTGGAAGGCGGGGGAATGCGTGGAGTATTCACCTGCGGTGTGCTTGATTATTTTATGGATCACGATATCCGGTTTCCCTATGCGATAGGAGTGTCTGCCGGTGCGTGCAACGGGTTGTCGTATGCATCACGGCAACGGGGACGTGCCAAGTACAGCAACATTGACTTGTTGGAGAAGTATGATTATATCGGTCTGAAACATTTGCTCAAAAAGCGTAATATACTGGACTTTGATCTGTTATTCAATGAATTCCCCGAACATATTCTTCCTTACGATTATGAAACATATTTTGCTTCACCGGAACGTTTTGTGATGGTGACTACGAATTGCATCACGGGAGAAGCCAACTATTTCGAAGAGAAAAAAGACAGTCGCAGGGTGATTGATATTGTCCGCGCATCCAGCAGTCTCCCTTTTGTATGTCCTATTACTTATGTAGACGGGGTTCCCATGCTCGACGGAGGAATTGTAGATTCCATTCCTTTGCAAAGAGCCATTACGGATGGCTGCACGAGAAATGTTGTGGTACTCACCCGTAACCGAGGGTATCGGAAAGATTCGAAAGACATTCGTATCCCTTCATTTGTATATCGGAAATATCCGAAGTTGCGCGAAGCGTTAAGTCGGCGGTGTGCTGTTTATAATGAGCAGTTGGAAATGGTAGAGCGCATGGAGGATGAAGGACAGATTATTGTTATTCGCCCGTTAAAACCTGTAGCCGTAGACCGCATCGAGAAAGATGTGCAAAAGCTGACAGAGTTTTATCAGGAAGGGTACGAATGTGCGAGAGCCTTACTTGAAGAATAAAGTTTCCATAGTTGAACAATAGACAGGCTCTCCATGCTTTTTTGTTTTTCTTGAATGTCAGATAGGATAATTGGGCGTGTTCCCTTTTCATTTCGAATGGGTATATTGTTCAGCAGCCTTTTTTAGTTTCCTACCCATCAATTCTACCAGAGTCTTCGGATAAAGAACTTGTATTCCCTCGGCATATCCGAAGAATACTCGTTCTAACTCATGGTTGATGACGACTTCAATTTCCAGTATGACACTTCCGTCAGCTAATCTTTCCACCACTTGCTGGCTGCGGTGTATAGGCTTGGTTATGATGTAAGGTGCTTCGGCAGCCGCTACCTTGAAACCGACTTTCTCCGCTACACTTCCAGTGTTTTTAGTGACTCCTACCAGATCATCGAAGAACGTGTTCGGATCGAAGAACGTATTTTTTATGTAATGTTCTTGTGGCAGAACCTCCAATGATTGTATTCTGTCCAAAGCTAAATTTTGCAAGATCCGTCCGTTTCCTCTGACACCATAAACGAACCATCGGTTGCGATACTCTTTTAATAGATAAGGATAAAAAATAAAGCTGTTGGCCGAACGTGCCTTGAACGAACGATATTTGAGCTGTATCGGATGCTCGTTTACAATCGCGTGATAGATCGTATCCAGATAATCCAGTCCTTTCAATGATTCATTCTTTTCAAAGTCAATGACAGGAGTGGTTTTCATCCGGGCAGAAGCAACGTGATCTTCCAGGCGGTTGATAATATCGCTCATTTCCGTAAAATAGGAGAAGCCTTTAAACTGCCTCAACACTTCCACTGCTTCCGACATCGTTTTCAGGTCTTGTTCGTTCAGCGGAGTTTGTGTAATGCTGTATTCCGGATCTTCGTATTTATAGTATTTATTTTCGTACACCACAATCGGAGCGTTATAACCCAGCTTCTCGCTGCGCATCATCTGTATATCCATTTGTACCGTACGTTTGCTTATGCCTTTATCGATGCCTTCGTATTCATAAAGGGCATCCGAGCAAGCATCTACCAAATCTTCCAACGTCCAGCGTCGATAAGGATTACGCAGACAGTTATCAATTGTTTTATAACGGATTAAGGCATTTCTATTTGCTGGCATAAGTAGAAGAATAAAGATTGGCTTCAAAAGTAGAAAAATAAATTCAGGAAAACAAAGAGGTTACAGGTCTTTATTCTTGGATGATAAAAGAAAATTCTTAGGATTTGTATCAAATTTGATACCCTTTGAAACAAAGTTTATAGGCGAAGGCGAAGATACCCCCTATCTTTGCCTTCGTCTATTTTGGATTAAAAGCTTGTATAAACTAGGAATACTTTGTTGCCATGAAAACAAACCCTTGGATGAAACTATGTAAAGGTGCAATACTTGCATTGGCAGTCTCTTACGGACTGACTTATTGCCACACCACTAAAAGCAAGTTGACCTTGGAACAGAAAGGGGATAGCCTGACTGTCATCCACATTACCAATCCGACTAATTATATATTGCTTCCTATAGAAGAGGAAGCTGCGGAAAGTCAGGTTCTGCTTGATACCGGAGAGGCTGCGGATACCGATATGGATATTCGTCTGGCACAGACTCAAGTGGACTATTTTGTTCCCTTTGCTTTGCCTGCCGGAGCGAAGGCTGCCACCGTCCGTGTTCGTAATAAATCAAAGGATGCACTTTGCTGGAAAGAAATCAAGCTATCTGATACTTTTGATACAGCCAATACGGAAAAGTTCCGCCCTGTTTACCATCATACTCCTCTCTATGGCTGGATGAATGATGCCAACGGATTGGTGTATAAAGATGGAGAATATCATTTGTATTTTCAATATAACCCTTACGGTTCTAAATGGGGAAATATGCATTGGGGACATTCTGTCAGTAAGGACCTTGTACATTGGGAACATTTGGCCCCAGCTATTGCCCGTGATACATTGGGACATATCTTTTCCGGCAGCTCTATTGTCGATCAGGAGAATGTAGCGGGGTATGGAGTAGAGAGCATCCTGGTTTTTTATACTTCTGCCAGTGACAAAAACGGGCAGGTCCAATGTCTTGCTTTTAGCAAGGATAATGGACGGACATTTATTAAATATGAGAAGAACCCCATCTTGTGCCCTGCTGATGGTTTGAGAGATTTCCGTGACCCAAAAGTGTTCCGGTATGAACCGGAAGATAAATGGGTGATGATTGTCTCCGCCGATAAAGAAATGCGTTTCTATGACTCTAAGAATCTGAAGGACTGGAACTATATGAGTAATTTCGGAGAAGGATACGGGGTACAACCTTGTCAATTTGAATGTCCGGACATGGTGGAACTTCCGGTGGATGGAGATCTGAACCGTAAGAAATGGGCATTGATAGTGAACGTCAATCCAGGATGTTATTTCGGAGGAAGTGCCACTCAATACTTTACAGGAGACTTTGATGGAAAGAAATTCAGTTGTGACAGTCAGCCGAATGTCACGAAATGGTTGGATTGGGGCAAAGATCACTATGCTACCGTTTGTTTCTCAAACACTGGAGAACGAACGATTGCTGTTCCTTGGATGAGTAACTGGCAATATTGTAATATTGTTCCGACAAAGCAATTCCGTAGTGCTAACGCTTTGCCGCGTGAGTTAAGTCTTTATACACAAGACGGTGAAATTTATCTTTCAGCAGCTCCGGTACCGGAGATAAAGACTCTGCGAAAAGAAAAGAAAGAAATTCCGGCATTTACGGTTGCCAATGATTATCATATTGATTCTTTATTGGCTGATAATGATGGTGCTTATGAACTGGCATTGGAAATTACCGTCGGGGAAGCGGAGATTATGGGATTCAGCCTCTTTAATGATAAAGGGGAAAAGGTGGATATCTACTTCAATCTTCCGGAAAAGAGATTGGTTATGGACCGGACGAAAAGTGGTATCGTGGATTTCGGAAAGAAGAGTGTACCTCATGAAATAGAGGTTCACGACCGTAGAAAGACGACTTCCATCAATTATATAGATGATTTCGCATTAGCTACCTGGGCACCGATAAAGAAAGAGAATAAATATACGTTGGATGTCTTTGTTGATAAATGTTCTGTAGAAATATTCCTGAATGGAGGAAAGGTAGCAATGACTAATCTTATCTTTCCATCGGAACCATACAACCGTATGTGTTTTTATAGCAAAGGAGGTTCATTTCAAGTAGATTCATTCAATGCGTATCGGTTGGGTTTATAATAGAAGTAGAAGTTACACAATAGATGTTTGCATAGATTCAGTGAAAGCAACAAGTATTGATTGCTTTTTAAGGATTCATAGGTTAGATTTATAAGTTAGGTTTTGTAGATTAGAATTAGGTGTTTGGTAGCTGTCAGATGTGAAATCCGGCAGCTACTTTTTATTCATCAATTATTCATCAATTTCAATTGTATATCCTCCTTGGAATATCTCTTCCGGTTGTAAGTGCTGTATCCAGTCTTTATCTTTATATTCACCAGTATAATGTGCGCGGTCGCAACGTCCGTACCAAGGTTCGATGCAGACGAAAGGAGCATTCTTTGCAGGTGGAGACCAAAGACCGACTACCGGAGCGTTAAAATGTAAACTAAGATAAGCCTGTTTCTCTTTATTATATAAGGTAACTTTACGGACCTGTTCATTTTCCAGTATCAAAGCATCTTTATCAAAAGTATGCGTGTCCAGTGGTAATAATCCGTCTGTCAACTCTAAAGAATATTCTGTGGAAGGATCAGCGCATCCCTTTTCTGAAATGAGAATATATTTCAAACCGTTTTCCTTGTCAAATCCGAAGAACCCTCTTTCAGAATTGCTTGCATCGAACTCCGGCCAATAGAAAGCTGGATGTGCCCCAATCTGAAAATACATATCCTTTTCACCGCTATTCTTTACTTCCCACATAACCTCAATTTTCTTTCCCTGGATGCGATAGCCTATTTCCAGACAGAATGAAAAAGGGTATTTATGCAAAGTTTCTTCATTGCTGACAAGGCGGTAACGTACTTCATCCTCTTTTTCAGAAATAAGAGTAAATTCCATGTCACGGGCAAAACCATGTTGAGTAAGCGTATAAGGAATCCCTTCATTCCGATACTCATTTTCCCATACGCTCCCTACAATCGGGAATAGGACAGGAGAGTGTCGCTTCCAAAAAGCAGGATCGGCTTGCCACAGATATTCTTTTCCATTGGCGACGATGCTGCAGAGTTCAGCTCCGTGAGGAGATACTTGAATCGTGAGTTGTTTGTTGGAGATTGTTTTCATATCGTTGATTTTTTCAGTTGACTACAACCAGTAGTTAACTCCATTTTTTAAGTTCTTATCACCTGCAAAGGTAATATTTTCCATACTTACTGGAGAATAGATATTCTATAATTCTTCTATTTCGAAGAATAATGTATAAAACCCTATAAAATAGCGTTCTATGCAACAAATGTTATAGCCTTTGAAACATTTTTTTCAGTCGTTTGATATAAATCAACCGTAATTTGCATCATCGATTTAGTAAAATTCGTACTTTTAATTTAATAACATCAAACTAATGCTTAGTATTATGAAGAACAAAAAACTTCTTTGTAGCGTTTGTTTCCTGTTTACTTTCATGTCAGTCCTTTGGGGGCAAAACATAACAGTGAAAGGAAACGTTACTTCAAAGACTGATGGTCAACCAATTATTGGTGCTTCCGTAGTGCAAAATGATTCTAAATCAACTGGAACTATCACAGATTTGGATGGTAACTTTACTCTTAGTGTACCAACGAATGCATTATTGGCAATTTCTTATATAGGATATAAAGAAGTAATTATTGCCGCTAAACCTTCATTGAAGATAGTGATGGAAGAGGATGCTAAGATGATTGACGAAGTGGTTGTGACAGGTTATATGGCTGAAAAGAAAGCCAGTCTGACAGGTTCGGTAGCTGTAGTGAAGATGAAAGAGGTGGCTGACATACCTACTGGTAATGTGATGTCAGGTTTGCAGGGACGTGTAGCCGGTATGAACGTAACAACTGATGGTAAACCCGGAGGTGGTAACACAGATACTAAGTTACGTGGTATTACTACCATCAACAATTCTTCTCCTCTTTATGTAATAGACGGTGTTCAGACACATGATAATGTGGCTTCTATTATCTCATCCAATGATGTTGAATCCATTCAGGTGTTGAAAGATGCAGCTTCGGCTGCCATTTATGGTGCGCAAGCTGCCAATGGTGTCATTATTATCACCACAAAACGTGCTAAGGAAGGCGATGTAAAAGTAAGTTTTGATATGTCGCTCACTGCCCAGACTTTTACTGGTGGTATTGATATGCTTGACGCTTACCAATGGGGTGATGTGTATTGGCAGGCTTATAAAAATACTTTTGGAACCAATCCCAATAGTGTAGTATATGGAAATGGAGAAAAGGCCCAACTGCAAGAATATTATTTTGACCAGAATGGAGTGAAAATAAAGTCGGGCAACACTGATTGGGCAAAGGAAATATTTGGTACGGCTTTAATGCAAAATTATAATCTTTCTCTTTCTAAAGGGTTTAAGGATGGGAATGTGGCTCTTACCTTAAATTATATGAATCAGGATGGTCTTTGCCGTAATACAGACTACGAACGTTTTAATTCGCGTTTAGCCTCTAATTTTCGCTTTGTAGATGGTAAAGTGCGTGTGGGTGAAAGTATTTCGGTGAATCACTGGTTGGAGCATCTTAATCCTGCCGGTATAGAAGAATTGGTTATTGCCCAGCATCCGGCCATTCCTGTGTATGATGAAAATGGAGGGTATGCCGGTGGCTATGTGGATATATTGGGGGATAAGCCGAATGCCATTCGCTTGACAGACAATGAAGCCAATAATCGTCACAAAAGTTGGCGTATCTTTGGCAATGTTTATTTGGAAGTGGAACCCATTAAAAATCTAGTGTTGAAGAGTCAATTTGGTTTGAACTATACTACCGGTTTCAACTCAACTTTCGTCCCCAAATGGAGTGAAGCCGATCGTAAGGTAGATGTAAATGAACTGACCGTACGACAAGATAATAGCGTGCAATGGGTATGGTCGAACACTGCCAATTATAGCATAGACCTTGGGAAGAACAATATCAGTGCAGTGATAGGAACTGAAGCTAAGAAAGAGAATGGTGAACATTTACAGGGATATGGTCGCGGATTGGTGATAGAAGATCTCGATTATCGTTACTTAGACACTGTAACTGAAGGAAAAAGTGTGAGTAACAATGCGTCTACCTATGCTATGGTCTCTTACTTTGGTAAGGTGAACTATGCGTTCGATGATAAATACCTTATATCAGGAACAGTGCGTCGTGATGCCTCTTCACGTTTCGGTAAAGGGAATAATTCTGCTATCTTTCCTTCAGTATCAGCCGGTTGGAGAGTATCGCGTGAAAAATTTATGGAATGTACGCAAAACTGGCTTTCAGATCTTAAATTGCGTGCATCGTGGGGGATAAATGGTAATGATCAGATTGATAACAATGCTACTTACAACCTCTATTACACTAACATGTCCAATGGCTCATACAATTTCAATGGGGATGGTACAACGGTATTGCCCGGAGTACAGAAAGACCGTTCGGGTAACAACGACCTGAAATGGGAAGAGACCAAACAACTGAACTTTGGTATTGATGCTGCTTTCTTTGACAACCGTTTGGGACTGACACTGGATTATTTTCAAAAAAAGACTACTGGTATGTTAATCCAGAAACCTTATATAGGAGTGATCGGTGAAGGTGGATATAAATGGTACAATGCTGCCAGTATGGATAATAGCGGTGTGGAAGCAACCTTTACTTGGCGAGATGAAATAAAGGATTTCAAGTATGATATTTCGTTCAACCTTTCCTATTATAAAAATGAAATTACCGAACTTCCGGATGTAATCAAATATACTTGGGGAGGTGGTAATGGTGTGGACAAAACTATTGTAGGTCAACCTTACGGATCATGGATGTCCTATAAAGCTGATGGTGTATTCAAAACAAAACAGGAGGTATATGAATACCTAAGTAAATATGATGTACAGATTGGTGCTCCCGGCGTAGGACGTATTCGCTACAAAGACCTTAACGGTGATAACATTATCAATACTGCTGATATGGATTGGCAAGGGAGTGACCAACCTAGATTTATTGGTGGTTTGAACATCGGTGCATCTTACAAAGGATTTGACCTTTCTGTATTCTTCAATGGTATGATTCGCGATGCATGGAACAATTCCAAGTTTTATACCGACCTTTTTCAAGGTTGGACAGGTAATCACTCTGTACGTTTGATGGATGCAATGCATGCTTGGAATGCTTATGAGCAAACCGGAGTTTATAATTGTGATATCCCTGCATTGACTGTGGTTGATAATAATGTAGAAACACGCAGTTCCACTTTCTTTATTGAAGATGGTTCTTATGTGAAGTTGAAAACTTTAACTGTGGGTTATACTTTCCCGGATAAGTGGATTAAGAAAGCGCATCTTTCCAATTTGCGTTTGTATCTGCAAGCACAGAACGTTTTTACGCTGACTAATTATACGGGGGCCGACCCGGAAGGATTGGGCTATTCATATCCCCAACCTCGTACCTATACATTTGGTCTATCACTTGGTTTTTAATTTTTATTCTAAATACAGAACATTATGAAATTGAAATATATCTTTGCAGTAGGTGTGATGGCACTATTGGCAAGTTGCGATGAGAGTCGTTTTCTAGATATTAAACCTCAGGGTACACTCAATGACGATTTGTTATCATCGGCCGATGGTGTAGAGCTTTTGGTTACTTCAGCTTATGCCGGATTGAAAGGTCCTAATCGTGATATGCACTGGGTGCCGATGACCAATTGGACGTATGGTGAAGTACGTTCGGATAATGCCTACAAAGGTGGTGGCGGTGTAAATGATGGAGACTTTTGTACGCTGCTTGAAACCTTTAAAATAGATGCTACATGGAGCAATGCCGACGAAAAATGGTTTCAACTTTATTGTTGCTTGCAACGTTGTAACAGCGCATTGCGGGTAATGAATACGCTTGATGAGAATGCTTTGCCGATGATTAAAAGTCGTAAAGCCGAAATGAAAGTGATTCGTGCACACTTCTTCTTTGAACTGGTTCGCCTTTTCAAGCAAGTACCTTATTTTGATGAGAATGTGGAAAATGATGACTATAAGTACATCCCCAACAATCAGTTTACCCGTGAAGAACTTCTGGGTAAAATAGCACAAGAATTTCTTGATGCTGCTAACGATTTGCCTGATACTCAATCTCAAGTAGGGCGTGTCACTAAGAACATTGCTTATGCTTATGCTGCCAAAGCTAGACTTTATCAGGCTTACCGACAAGATGATAATAACCAAGTGGTTGCTATTGATAAACAATTGTTAGCTGAAGTGGTGACTCTTTGCGACAAAGTAGGTGCGCAAGGAAAGGCATATACTCTTTTGAACGATTTTCAGAAACTTGATCAATTGGAATATGAAAATGGGGTAGAGTCTGTGTTTGCCGTACAATATTCGATGGATGATGAAACCGATGGTGCCGGGAATATAAACTGGAGTAATCTGTTGAATGCTCCTAAAGGTCCTTATGGTGGTGACGGATTTTTCTTACCCAGTCAGAACTTGATCAATGCCTATAAGACAGATAACTATGGATTGCCTTTGTTTGATACTTTCAACGCCGATGACTATGGAATATACGAAGGAAGTGAGCTCACCAACATTGATGCAACTGTGGATCCTCGTTTGGATTTCGTTACCGGTCGTCCTGGTATCACTTGGAAAACATATACCGTTGAGCCTTGTAAAGCAAACTGGATACGTAACAGCGGTGAATATGGCTTTAATTGTACAAAGCGCTTCTACATCTCGCCTGAAAGTGAAGATATGTTCCAAGGTTGGCCTTGGGGAGCTTCTCATCTCAACTGGCAGATAATCCGCTATGCTGATGTATTGTTATGGAAGGCTGAAGCCTTGATAGAGATTGGCGAAGCTACCGGACTGGAAGAGGCTCGCAAAATTATTAACCGTATTCGTCTGCGTGCCAAAAATAGTCCTTATGTAAAAGACTTTAAACATTCCGAACAGGATGCAGCTAATTATCTGATAGGCGAATATCCTGCTGAGGGCTGGAGTCAGGACTTTGCCCGCAAGGCATTACGTTGGGAACGCCGTATGGAGTTTGCTATGGAAGGTGACCGTTTCTTCGACTTGGTACGTTGGGGGATTGCTGCGGAAACCATGAACAGTTACATTAGTGTGGAGCAGAATAAGCGCGTTTATTATCGTGGTGCTCGCTTTGTTCGTGGTAGAGATGAATATTTGCCTATTCCCAATGCACAATATAACTTCTCTGAAGGCAATTATGTGCAGAATCCCGGATATGGTAAGTTTAACTAGTATAAATTCCTTAAATATAAATATGATGAAAATAAAAAGATATTTGCTTAGCACTTTCTGTCTGTGTTTGTTCACGGCTTGCGATAGTGATGATAATCTGTTGTGTTATGGCACTCATACTGAAATCGAAGGCGATGTTACCACATTCGGAGCTGTTGGCGATGGAAAGACGGATTGTTCGAAAGCCATTAATAGTGCTATTGCTTCCTTGCCTTCCGAAGGGGGAGTAGTGGTTATTCCTGAAGGTGATTTTGTGCTCGACGCTCCCATTGTGATTAATAAGCACAATGTGACATTCAAAGGGTTGAATCCCGGTATGCGTAGCAATATTGATGTGAATGGAATAAATGAGTTGTTGGGCCCTGGTGGCGGAAGTAAATTGGTGGCGCGTAATGCCGAAGCTGCTATAAAAGTAGAGACAGGCGTGAAGGGTGTAAAGATTATGAACCTGATGGTGTCCGGTGGTACGGAAGCTAAGAACATCGGCATACACTTTGCCGGTACGAGTGATGATGGAATGCTTTCTAATATTATTGGTATAAATTTGCATACAGGCGTCAAGATAGAACAAGCGAAAAACATGCAGATAATCAATTGCTGGGTATGTGAGCTTCCCAATAGTATGGTGCTGATTGGTGGCGAGAATATTAATATCAAGAATTGCCAACTGGGTGCTCAGCCCACTGGCATAACCTGTAAGGCGCAGGGAGTGAACAAACTTTCGTTTGTTAATAATCAGGTCTATCCTGACGGGCGTGAAAATTTAGTGCTTGATGGTTGTAATAACTGTATTGTTGAAGGTAATAATTTTAAAAGCTACTACAATGGTATTCTCGTGTTGAGTGGTAATGATAATCGGGTAAATAAGAATATTTTTTGGCTTACCGGAGCTCTTCAAAATCAGATGCTTGACCATGGTGATGACTTTGGCATAATCAATGTAAAGGGTAACAACAATATGTTTGTATCCAACAGTTTGTCATGTGAATGGGCTTATACTGATGCTGTGGCCGTAAATGCTACTCAAGGAACAGGAAATGTGTTCAAAAACTGCTTTATAGATAATTTGGAGAGTTATCGGGTATTCCTGGTGAACTCAGGAACTGAAGTTTCTAATTGTGTATCATCTGATAAGGTGAGCATAGTAGAATAACCTCCTCAACATACACCATTATTAATATAGTAACACCATGAAGATAAATAAATTCTTAATAAGCGGAATGCTCCTGATGTTGGGCACATCTTGCAGCAATGACGATACCTATACTCTCTGTGATGAATGTAACGGTCAGAAGATTATAGACATAACCCAATTCGGACTTCCAACCGATGGGTCCACTGATTGTGCTGATCTTATAAATGCTATTATAGCCGATCTTCCGCCCGAGGGAGGAACGATACTTATTCCCGAAGGTACTTTTCGTTTGGATAGTCCCATTCAACTTACGCGTAATTTCGTAACATTGAAAGGTGTGAACGATGAAGCGGTTACTGCTGCTGCCGATACGCGGGAAAGTCGTCTGGTGCTTGGAAATGCCGAATATGCGTTACACGTTGCCCCTGTTGCCGATATAGACGGACGCAAAAACCGCATTAGCGGTGTGGAGGTAAACGGACTTACGCTTGTGGGGAAGGGGGACCATCAGGGAACCGGAATTTATGTAGAACATGATAATGACCGCCTGCACTTCTTCAATATTAAAATGGAAAATATGTACCAGGGCATTAAACTCCAAGGGTGTGACGCCATAACATTAGCTCGGATAGATGCAACCGATGTAGTGAATGGCATTGATATGAATGGTGGCATACAGAATATGGTAACCAATTCTGTATTCGGCTCAACACAGGGCGGTGTAACGGCACGTATTTCCGGAGAAAGTAATCTGATATTTTCTCACAACAAACTAACGGCAAATGATGATCGCTGTGCTAATTTTATAGGTTGTAACCGGGTGAATATCTCGGATAATGAATTTACAGGAAACAAAATGACTTTCTTTGATATAAGCGGACAAAACAATCTGATAAGCGATAACTTGTTCACTGTAAACAGAAGCGAAAATCAACTCAATGGCAAAGAAGCAGACTATGGCGTGATTCATGTGAAAGGCGAATATAATCATTTCACATCGAACACCATTCAGGTGTCTTGGAGTGACAATATAGAAAACCCTGTGACTGTAAATGCTGCGGAAGGTGAAAATAATCGTTTCGCAAGTTTCACGATAGAGAATACGAGCAGCAATCAGGTATTTTATATCAGCGAGTCGTCCGAAGTGATAGATTGTGGAGTGACGGAAGAAAATATAAAGGTGAAACCTTCCGAAGCGCAGGATTTGACAAATGCAGCTTACGTGATAACGTATGATACTCCCGAAGAGATAGAAGATGATGATGAAAAAGCTTCCTATGCGTGGTTCAAGAAGCAATTTGTAAATGGTAAAGTCATTACTTCCGCTACATTGACTGATGAGGACCTTTCTGCTTATGATGTTATTTGGGTACATATAGACCGTGTCGGCATTGGAGCAGGATGGGATAAATTACCTTTGTCTGCTGATGCAATTGCCGCGTTGGCTACTTATTATAAGAATGGCGGAAATCTGTTCTTAAGCAATCATGCGACTCAATTGGTTGTACCATTTGGACGTACCGAACGGCTACCAGGAATATTTGCAGATGGTGAAGGAGGAGATGGGGCAGACATTTGGACAATTAATGCCAATATCGGAATGGAGTATGATCATCGGGCTCATCCGGTTTTTGCTGGTATGGTTACTTCTTCCCAATTCCCCCATGAAACATTCCCGTTGATCGGGCCTGGACGGCGTGAAGACCATAACTGTATGTGGGACTTGAATTCTTATGGCTTCCCCGCTCTTTATCCCAATGCAGGAAATGTGGTGAAAGCGTTTGAAGAAGAAAATAAAGCTACCGTTTTGGCGACTTGGGGACACGTAACGGATTATTGTTGTGCCGGAATGGTAGAGTTTGCTCCGACAGCGGAATATCAAGGTACATGTATAGCTCTCGGTCTGGCTGCTTACGAATGGAATCAGAATAGTAATATAAACGTTTATCAAGATAATATTGTGCTCATGACGAAGAATATATTACATTATCTAAGCGCTAAGAAATAGATCGGTAACATTTTTTTTATCTTTTGAAACAAAAGTGATAGGTGTAACTATCCGTTGCACCTATCTTTGCATGGTGACAAATAGAAGACATTGAATATTAATAATTAACTCTAATACCATCTGACATGAATGTATTATTCTCGTTTAAACAAGTACAGACCTTTTTGACTATTCTGGTTATGATGATTTTCTCATTTTTGGATGCTTCGGCCGATACTTCTTCCTTATTAATAAAAGATTTGGGTGAAGGACATTGCCTGGTACAGATAAATACAAATCAACGTTATTTGCTTTTACCTGTAGAGGAGGTAATGCCTGATGTACGTGTCAGCATGATCGTTAATAATAAAGAGGTGAATGTTGCGGATGTTCGTCTGGCAGTGAACAGAGTGGACTATTTTGTTCCGCTGGATCTTTCGGCTTATGCTGGTAAAAACATACTGTTGAAATTTAAATTAGGCTCGAATGATCCTATACGGGGGAAACTTTCTGCTGTTTGTTGCAAGGAAATGAAATTGTCCGACACGTTCGATACGGGCAACCGTGAAAAGTTCCGTCCTACTTATCATTTCTCACCTCTTTATGGGTGGATGAATGATCCTAATGGAATGGTATATAAAGACGGTGAATACCACCTTTTCTATCAATACAATCCTTATGGTTCCAAATGGGGAAATATGAGTTGGGGACATGCTATCAGCCAAGATCTTGTAAACTGGAAACATCTTCCTGTAGCTATTGCTCCCGATGCATTGGGGACAATTTTCAGTGGCTCGGCAGTTGTCGATTTTGATAATACAGCCGGTTTTGGTGCAGGTGCCATTATCGCCATCTATACACAAAACAGTGACCGACAAGTACAAAGCATTGCTTACAGTACTGACAACGGACGTACTTTCACCAAATATGAGAATAATCCGGTACTGACGTCCGAAGCGCGTGACTTCCGCGACCCGAAAGTATTTTGGTATGAAAACACCAAACGCTGGATCATGGTATTAGCAGTAGGGCAGGAGATGCAGATATTCTCTTCTCCTAATCTGAAAGATTGGACCTTTGAAAGTCGTTTCGGTGAAGGGCAAGGTGCACATGGTGGTGTTTGGGAATGTCCCGATTTGTTTGAACTTCCAGTAGAAGGTACCAATGATAAGAAATGGGTGCTGCTTTGTAATTTGAATCCCGGAGGTCCTTTCGGAGGAAGTGCTACTCAATATTTTGTAGGCTCCTTCAACGGAAAAGAGTTTGTAAACGAATTCCCTTCCAAAACCAAATGGATGGACTGGGGAAAAGACCATTACGCCACCGTAACTTGGAGCGATGCTCCCGACAACCGCCGTATCGCTATCGCATGGATGAGCAACTGGCAATACGCAAACGATGTTCCTACCTCCCAATACCGTAGCCCGAATTCCGTTCCCCGTGACTTGAGCCTGTTTACCGTAGATGGTGAGACTTACCTCCAATCAGCTCCCTCTCCCGAACTGCTGGCTTTGCGTGATGCTTCCAAGAAACGCTCGTTCAAAGTAAACGGAACACGCACAATCAAAGAAATGATTCCCGGCAATGACGGTGCATACGAAATAGAATTGACAATCGAAAATCAACGTGCAGACGTAATCGGCTTCCGTCTCTACAATGACAAAGGCGAAGAAGTGGATATGCAGTATGACATGAAAGAAAAGAAATTCTCAATGGATCGTCGCAAGAGCGGAGAGGTCAGCTTCAATGAGAATTTCCCGATGTTGACCTGGACAGCAATTGAACAAGGTGGAAACGAGGAACAAGGCGGCAAAGAGGCATTGAAACTCCGTCTGTTTGTGGATAAATCCAGTGTGGAAGCCTTTGGAAATGGTGGACGTTTTGTGATGACCAATCAGGTATTCCCTTCGGAACCTTACAATCATATCAACTTTTACAGTAAAGGAGGAGCTTATAAAGTAGATTCGTTTGTGGTTCATAAGTTGAAGCCATAAATATCTCTTGTTCGCCCTATGCGCTCTTTATTTGTTTCCCTATGGATGAATACATCTTTCCTTAAGGGATAGTAGGTGGATAGTAGGGATATACTTGTGTTAAACCTACGGTATTACTGATTCGTCACGGCCGTGACGAATTCCTACCACGGCCGTGGTAAGTTAGTAATACCGTAGCTTCAAGGTTACTATGCCGTAGGTTTAAGATAAAGATACCGTAGGCTTGAGGTATTGATGCAATAAGGAGAGCGTGATTCATATAGGCGACGAACAGATAACTAACGGTAAGTACCCACACGACTAACATCAGATTGTAAATTGAATCATATAACTGCATGATATAAATAGAATAAGTACTCATGCAAAATATAATTTTATATTATTAGGCACGGATTACGCGGATTAGACGGTTGCTATCTGATAGCCATCATTCAAGAAGCCGTGTAATCCGCCTAATCCGTGCCTAAATTTATGATATAAACAAATGATGATAACATATTTAGATAAAAAAAACAATGGAAAACAGTAAAAACTCTTCCCTTTCCAAACTAATCCCGGTGATGCTTTGCTTCTTTGCCATGGGATTTGTTGACCTGGTAGGCATTGCCTCCAATTATGTAAAGGCAGACCTCGGTCTGTCGGACTCGCAGGCGAATATCTTCCCTTCACTGGTATTCTTCTGGTTTCTGATTTTCTCCGTACCCACAGGCATGTTGATGAGCCGCATCGGTCAGAAGAAAACCGTATTGCTTAGTTTGCTTGTGACTTCTGCTTCTTTGTTATTGCCGGTTTTCGGAGACAGCTATATGCTGATGCTGATTTCTTTCTCCCTTCTGGGCATCGGAAACGCGTTGATGCAGACTTCCCTGAATCCGTTGCTTTCTAACATCGTACGTGGCGACCGTTTGGCAAGTAGCCTGACTTTCGGCCAGTTTGTGAAAGCCATTGCCTCTTTCCTTGCTCCTTATATTGCCATGTGGGGAGCGACACAAGCCATTCCGACTTTCGATTTAGGCTGGCGCATCCTGTTCCCGATTTACATGATTGTAGCCGTTATTGCTATCCTGTTGCTCAATGTCACACAGATTAAAGAAGAAAAAGAAGAAGGCAAACCGTCTACTTTCGGACAATGTCTCGCTTTGCTTGGCAAACCGTTTATCCTGCTTTCTTTTATCGGTATCATGTGTCACGTTGGAATTGATGTGGGAACAAACACCACTGCCCCCAAGATTTTGATGGAACGTCTCGGCATGGGCCTTGATGATGCGGCTTTTGCAACAAGCCTTTATTTCATCTTCCGTACGGCAGGCTGCTTCCTCGGTTCTTTCATTTTACGTAAGATGTCACCGAAGTCTTTCTTCGGCATTAGTGTTGTGATGATGCTGATAGCGATGGCAGGTTTGTTTATGTTCCATGACAAGACAATGATTTATGTATGCATCGGCCTGATTGGTTTCGGCAATTCCAATGTGTTCTCCGTAGTCTTCTCTCAGGCATTGCTTTACCTACCGGGTAAGAAAAATGAAGTTTCCGGTCTGATGATTATGGGACTGTTCGGCGGCACGGTATTTCCGTTGGCTATGGGAGTAGCATCCGATGCCATGGGACAGAGTGGGGCAGTAGCCGTAATGACAGTGGGCGTGCTTTATCTCTTGTTCTATACATTCCGTATTAAAAAATAATTTTATAACTTTGGAAACAATAAAATCCGTAGATCATGAATAATATAATCGTAGGAATGGGCGAAGCACTTTGGGATGTGTTGCCCGAAGGAAAGAAAATAGGTGGTGCTCCGGCAAACTTTGCCTATCATGTATCACAGTTTGGTTTTGATAGTCGCGTGGTGAGTGCCGTGGGCAAGGATGAGTTGGGAGACGAGATTCTATACGTATTCAACGAGAAGAAACTGAAAACGCAGATTGAACAAGTGGATTATCCTACCGGTACGGTACAGGTAACACTGGATAACGAGGGAGTGCCTTGTTACGAAATCAAAGAAGGCGTGGCATGGGATAACATACCTTTCACGGATGAACTGAAACGTTTGGCATTGAGTACGCGTGCCGTTTGCTTCGGTTCCCTGGCTCAACGTAATGAAGTGAGCCGTGCCACTATCAACCGTTTTCTGGATACGATGCCCGACATAGACGGACAACTGAAAATCTTTGATATTAATCTCCGCCAGGACTTCTACACCAAAGAGGTATTGCGCGAATCTTTCCGCCGTTGCAACATTCTGAAGATAAACGACGAAGAACTGGTGACCATCAGCCGTATGTTTGGCTATCCCGGCATCGACTTACAGGATAAATGTTGGATTCTGTTGGCAAAATACAACCTGAAGATGTTGATTCTGACTTGCGGAATTAATGGCAGTTATGTGTTTACCCCGGGTGTTGTCTCTTTCCAGGAGACGCCGAGAGTTCCGGTTGCCGATACGGTGGGGGCAGGTGATTCCTTTACGGCTGCTTTCTGTGCTTCCATTCTCAATGGAAAACCGGTACCAGAAGCTCACAAACTTGCCGTTGAAGTTTCTGCTTATGTCTGCACGCAAAGCGGTGCAATGCCCGAACTTCCGCAGGTTTTGAAAGACAGGCTGATGTAATTTCTCTATTGATGTAAATGTAGGGACGAAAAGAATCCAAAAGTGAAAATCCTTCTTACTACGGTATGTTGTAGTAAGGAGGATTTTTTTAATTCAAATCTTTTCGGATATCACCTCTTTTCTTCTCTTTTTATTGTTGGATTTTTAGCTAATTGTATATCTTTGCACGATTCACAAGATAATAACTAAAAAGAGAATGGTTCTTCGTCAAATTTGGTGGTACTTCTTCTATTGTGAATAAAGAATCTTGGCTCTCAGTAGTTTACTTCCTGCCCTATTGTACATCTGCCTTTTTACCGCTTTAATTTTATTCACTGTCCCCTCCAGTAATCCGTTATTAAAGGGGATATCAATAGCTGCCTGTACTGCCTCCCAGTCTTTTTCAATACCATATGCAAAGTTCGTCAGTGCCATATTCCGTGTTGCCTTCGCTTTTTCAATCCACTTTCTAATATCCTTATCATAAGTGTTCCCATTAATCATATCTCTGAAATTCTGACACACGCTTAAGAGTTCTTTTATCTGTGGTGAGGACTTATACAGTTCCGCTAGTTTAGGATTATCCGATTCTCCCTTTAGAATGTATTTGCGTATCTGATTCTGTGAAACTCTCTGTGTTTTACTTCCGTTTTCAATGCTCTCATTATGCTCCTTGACTTCTTTCCTCTTTTGTTGATACATTTTTCGCAAGCTGGATGTTATCCTTCCAATAAGTGCGCCACTGATTTTACTTCCCATTTTTTGTGCCAATATATTTCGGGTAATACAGCCCGCACTAATGATTGTAGCCAGTTCGGATACATATTTAAGAGCTGTCTTCTGTTGCTCATTCAAGTATGCCCCTATTCTCCTGTTGTGAATGAGCTTATAAATGTAGCGACTTTTCTTGCCTAAATGTGCGGCTGTCTGCTCAATGGTCATCCCCTGCATTTTTAAGTTCAGGCTTTCCCTGTATATCTTCAATTTTTCTCTGTGTCGGACATCTCCCATGTTAAATATGTCCTGAAGAATTAACGAAGAAGCCGTGTCTCTGTCAGGATATTCGTATTTGAGCTTTTGCTTAGTCTGACGAATCATTTTCTCTATTTCCGGTATCATTGTGTCCGTCATATTCTTGGTTAGATGGAACCGGTCGCAGATTTGTGTAACACCAGGGATTATTCTGTTTATAGCCTCTGTGAAACATCTTCCACGGTCTCTCGTTATATATTGTATTTGAGGATTCCGGGCGAGCCAGTTATCAAGCGCTTCTCCGCTTCTATCCTCTAACAAAGTAATAGGCATGTGTGTCATCTGGTCTACGACCACACTCATATAATCCTTACCTTTTTTATAGGCAAAATCATCAATACCTACATAAATACTTTTATTATGCATAGGATTATGTTGCCCGCACTGTTGTAGGATGCGTAAGCAGGAAGAGCTACTGGCCGTTATATGGAACAGCTGCAAAAGAGAAGAGGCCTTTCGGGAAGTAAGTTCCAAGCTTATCGATCTGATGCGTTCCTCAACAAGATAGCTCCGTCTACCATACCGACGAGCCAGAAAAGACAACGGTTCGCAGAATATTTTTTGCGGACAAGAAACATTGTCACAATAATATTTACCAACCTTTATGACTAACTCCAAAGTATGACCGTAAACTTCAAGATCCTGAATATGACGGGAGTAGTAACTGTGCAATCGGTGACTGAAATGTCCGCAATAAGGACAGGAAGCCCCCTTGCCAGCCGTATGTAAAAAGACCGTCAATGAGCCAACAGCTTCAGAGATACCATCTTGTTGCAGATTATCGTAGCCAAGACTGAATCTGAAATCATGGAATAATCCCCTATTTGTAGGAGTATTTTCTTTTTTTGATGTATATTTGTACGTTGTAGATATGGCTTGTTGCATTGTAACTCTTAATGATGTGGTGTCTTTAAAGTTACTAAAAAGCAAACATATCTACAACTTTTTATAGGATTAAGAAAGAAGAAGAGGGAAACCGTCGAAATAAAAAAGAGATTACCACCAAATTTGACGAAGAACCAAGAGAATGTCACATTATGAAACACGTTTCTATTTTATTCCGCTCGAAATGCTGGAATGTATTTTTGCTTCTATGCATAGCCCTTCCCTCATTAGCACAAAAAGAGTTTAAAATCGATCAGGTATCTGTCGTTAATGTAGGCGACGGAAGATTCTTGTACCGAGACTTGATGACGGAAAAACCGCTCAACGGCGAACATCGTATCATTGACGGTTATCACTCTGCGTATATACTGGCCTCTTTTAAAGATGGTTTTTATGATGGCAAATATGAAGAGCATTTGGATAACATTCTGATAAATGAAGGCGTCTACAAAGATGGACGGAAGAATGGCTTATTTAAAATCTATTCTAAGTTTGACGGTAAACTGAAAGAAGAAAAGTCTTATAAGGAAGGAAAGTTGAACGGTACGAGCAAAACGTTCTTTACTGACGGAAAAATAGAAAGTGAGAAAAACTACCGGATGGGCAAGGAGGATGGAAAACATTTGTCGTATGATTATGACGGAACTCTGCGGATGGACCATAATTATAAGGATGGTAAACAAGTAGGGAAACAATATACTTTCATGAAGGGTACTTATGAACTATACGAAACGGTTTATTATAATAACGAAGGGTTGAAGGATGGAGAATATTCGTCCATCTTTACTTTTTGAGCTCCTCATGTATTGGGTAGTTACAAGAATGGGCAGAAGAACGGTCGTTGGACAGAGATTGCAGAGAGTGGCGATACCATTGTAATTGAAACTTATCTGAATGGAAAAGAAGAAGGCCTGCACGTTTCATACAGTGGTGAGACAGGGATGCGTACCAAAGAATATTATCTGAAAAATGACCGCAAGGACGGAATCTATCGTGAATATGACTTGAAAAATGGCGAATTGAAGTACGAGGCAACCTATCAGTTTGGCAGACTGCACGGAAAAGCACGCCAGTTAGTGGTGGACAATCGCTTTGATTATTGGGAAACTTCTACATACGTCAACGGACGGCAAAACGGTCCTTTTGAATCTCGTTATGTGAAGAATAACAAGCTCCGCGAATGTGGAGAATATAAGAACGGTCACCGGGTAGGACGTTGGAAACTTTATACCATTGATGGCAAACTGGAAAGGGAATGGGATGAAAACTAGGTCTTATCAACTGTCATATAGGTTGTAGGTGTTATACAGAGTGCAAGGCGTAGCCGTACAGACATAAAAAAAGGAGCAACGCCTTGCTCCAACCTTTGTTAACCTTAAATCTAATACTATGAAAAACACATTGCAAAGATACGGACTTCTGTTAAATCTGCAAATAATCCAAATAAAAAGAGATGTTTTATAACATTTATTGAGTGTTTGTCTTACGCTTTATACTTTTGTTAATAGTTTCCGGTTGAATATTGGGAACTGTTTTGCATTTCTTTGGAGGGTAATGATGAGAATAATTGGGTGATAGATAGCATACTCACAGTTTTATTTCTTATTTTTGTTCTCAATCGTCCATTTGGGTCATAGAAAGAAATACGAAAAAAATGAGAATGATGGGATATACAAAGTGGATAGCAGTCTTGCTCTGTCTTCTTGGCATGACGGCTTGTCGGCAGGACACACACCGCTTCCGTATCGGGGTGGCGCAATGTAGTGATGACTCCTGGCGGCATAAGATGAATGATGAAATTCTTCGCGAAGCAATGTTCTACGATGGGGTATCGGTTGAAATCCGGTCGGCTGCGGATGATAATCGCAAACAGGCGGAGGACGTTCATTATTTTATAGATGAAGGGGTTGACTTATTGATTATTTCTGCCAACGAAGCGGCCCCCATGACTCCGATTGTAGAGGAAGCCTATCAAAAGGGAATACCTGTCATCCTGGTAGACCGGAAGATTCTTTCTGATAAATATACTGCCTATATCGGTGCCGACAATTATGAAATAGGACGTGCGGTAGGCAATTATATTGCGTCAAGCCTGAAAGGAAAAGGGAATGTGGTGGAACTTACTGGACTGGGTGGCTCAACTCCTGCCATGGAACGCCATCAAGGATTTATGGCTGCTATCAGTAACTTTCCGGATATCAAACTGATTGATAAAGCGGATGCTGCGTGGGAGCGTGAACCGGCGGAAGTGGAAATGGATAGTATGCTCCGTCGGCATCCGAAGATAGACGCCGTGTATGCGCATAATGACCGTATCGCTCCGGGAGCTTATCAGGCTGCAAAGAAAGTGGGACGGGAGAAGGAAATGATTTTTGTCGGTATCGATGCTCTCCCCGGCAAAGGCAACGGATTGGAAATGGTGCTCGACAGTGTGTTGAATGCTACTTTTATTTATCCGACCAATGGCGACAAAGTGATGCAACTGGCAATGAATATCCTTGAGAAAAAGCCTTATCCCCGGGAAACGGTCATGAACACTGCGGTGGTCGACCGTACGAATGCGCATGTCATGCAACTTCAGACAACTCACATCTCGGAACTGGATCAGAAGATTGAAACATTGAACGGACGTATCGGCGGATATCTGTCTCGGGTTGCTACACAGCAGGTGGTGATGTATGGCGGTTTGGTTATTCTTCTATTGGTGGCAGGCTTATTATTGGTAGTCTATAAATCTCTCCGTGCTAAAAATCGTCTGAATAAGGAACTTTCCGAGCAGAAGAAACAGCTGGAAGAGCAACGGGACAAGTTAGAGGAACAACGTGACCAATTAGAAGAACAGCGGGACAAACTGGAAGAGCAACGGGATCAGCTCATCCAGCTTTCTCATCAACTGGAAGAGGCAACGCATGCCAAACTGGTGTTCTTCACAAATATATCTCACGATTTCCGTACTCCGCTTACATTGGTTGCCGATCCGGTAGAACATTTATTGGCCGATCATACACTAAGTGGAGATCAGCATCGAATGTTGATGCTGATTCAACGAAACGTGAATATCCTCTTACGTCTTGTCAATCAGATTCTGGATTTCCGTAAATACGAGAACGGTAAGATGGAATATACACCTGTTCAGATAGATGTTCTTTCCTCTTTTGAGGGCTGGAACGAATCATTCCTTGCAGCGGCCCGGAAGAAACACATTCATTTCTCTTTTGATAATATGCCGGATACGGATTACCATACATTGGCGGATATGGAAAAGTTGGAACGTATTTATTTTAATCTGCTTTCCAACGCGTTCAAGTTCACACCGGAAAATGGAAAGATAACGGTTCGTTTATCTTCCTTAACGAAAGAGGATACTCGCTGGATTCGTTTTACTGTTGCCAATACCGGTTCAATGATTTCCGCCGAACATATTCGGAGCATTTTCGATCGTTTTTATAAAATAGACATGCACCATGCCGGTTCGGGAATCGGGCTTGCATTGGTCAAAGCTTTCGTTGAATTGCATAAAGGTACAATTTCTGTGGAAAGTGATGAAAAGCAGGGCACTGTTTTTACCGTTGATTTACCGGTACAGACTTGTGAAACTATTCTGGCCGAAGATTCTCTAAAGTCATCAATCTCTGCAGTTCCTTTAAATCCTGCTTCTCCCGGATCTCCCGCCTCTTCCGACCTGAATGGAACTTTAGCTGCCGAAGAAGAGGAACTGGAAAAAGGCTATGATTCTTCCAAACCTTCCGTTTTGGTAATTGATGATAATGCAGATATCCGTTCGTATGTACGCGGATTACTCCATACCGATTATACTGTAATTGAAGCAGCAGACGGTTCGGAGGGCATCCGCAAAGCAATGAAATATGTTCCGGACTTGATAATCTCTGATGTGATGATGCCTGGTATTGATGGAATAGAGTGCTGTCGTCGGCTGAAAAGCGAACTGCAAACCTGCCATATCCCTGTCATCTTATTGACAGCCTGTTCTTTGGATGAACAACGGATTCAGGGATATGACGGAGGTGCGGATTCTTATATCTCCAAGCCCTTCAGTTCGCAATTGCTGTTGGCACGCGTTCGTAATCTGATAGATTCACATCGCCGCCTGAAACAGTTCTTTGGTGACGGACAAACGTTGGCGAAAGAGGATGTCTGTGATATGGATAAAGATTTTGTGGAAAAATTCAAGGCTTTGATTGAAGCAAAGATGGGAGACTCAAATTTGAATGTAGAAGATTTGGGTAAGGATATGGGATTAAGTCGTGTGCAGCTCTATCG
This sequence comes from Bacteroides xylanisolvens, assembly GCF_018289135.1. Lineage (NCBI taxonomy): Bacteria > Pseudomonadati > Bacteroidota > Bacteroidia > Bacteroidales > Bacteroidaceae > Bacteroides > Bacteroides xylanisolvens. The sequence goes on along the minus strand of NZ_CP072216.1, from coordinate 2,769,822 downwards.
CAAAATAAAATCCTTGACTAATTATTCTCCGAATGAATTGCTTCGTATCGCTCGTTTAAAGAAAGCTGCTTCCCTGCTTGCTTCGTCGGATATGACAGTGGCAGAGATTGGTTATGAAGTCGGTTTCAGCTCTCCTTCTTATTTTACCAAATGTTATAGAGAGCAGTTTGGAGAAAGTCCGACAGATTTGCTGAAGAGGAAAGGATAGAATCAAAACTATTCACGTTAGAATACAATAAATCCCGGTAACTTGAATTTTCAATGTTTGCCGGGATTTATTGATATGTGTTAGTTATGAATCAATAAACTTTTATCTGCGTTTCCTTGATTATACCAGTTTTGTTCGTTTTTGCCACTACTTTGCGCCCATTTTGCAAATCCTTTATAGGCTTCCAAGAAATTAGCTTTTTCAATAGCATGCGCTGCGTTGCCTGGTACTCTTAATCCCCAAATCAGGCGTCCTGCACTAAAATAATAATTATCATCTTCTTCGTCCCCGTTTGTATATATCGGTAGCAGATTTTTATCATTGAATGGATATTGGTAAGTGATCGGTTCAATACCATTCATATGGATTTCTGTTCCGCTATCATTACGTTTTAAATACAAGTCGAATTCATCGCCTTCTAATATTTCCTTTACTTCTTTTCTCTTCTTTAGGGTGATCAGAATATTGATCTCCGGTAAATCACTTGTTGCTACCAAAGCATTCTTTTCTGTATTATAATATTGGCTGCCTGCAGGTTTAGCCAGATTCTTAATTAAAGGGCTGTAATCAATGATAAGATGTTTATTGGGGACAAGTTCTACTCCGTCGATCGCAGGAATCACGTTTTTAGTTTCATAAACTTCTATACTTTCCACTTCGTCAGAATCTATTTCTTTCAGTCTTAAATAAGGGGAATAAGGGAATATTCCTCCGATAGCTTTTAGACGTAACCCTATTTGTATATACTGCGCAGTGTATTTTTTGTCAACCTTTCTAATACCTTGGAACTGCACCTTATAATTGACTACAAAATCATTAAAGTCATAATCTCCTAATGATGGAAATTGGTCTTCAAACATGATTGTTCCCCAACCATCTTTGGGATGAAAAATGACTCCTTTTGACAATTGGATGTCATCTTCTATATCATGCCCACGAGTGATTGACCGGGTGGTGTTAGATTTGGATTTGGCATCATTAGCAATGTTCAGTGAGAAACTTCTATCTGCATTTACAGGTATGGCTACTTTTTTGGTTTCATTGGTGCTGGTTTTGTACTGGGCATACAATGTATTTACGTAGGTTGGGATGCTCAAAGGGAGACTTGAAATTTCTGTATCTACAGGAATGTCGGCTATTTTCTCTTCTTTACTACATGCTTCATCCAAAAAGAAGGAAACCATAGTGGGGGTAGTAGCAGCTACTGTTCCTGCGGCTACTTGAGTTAATTTCCATTGAAAGCCTGCGGGTATATCCAGGTCTTTTACTTGAATTTCTTTTTCAGGTTGCTTGCTTTCATCATAAAGGTTCTTCTCACAGGAGCTGAAAGCGAATACTCCCAATAAACAAGAAGCGAATAGAATTGTCTTCTTTTTCATAACAGCAGTGCTTGTTTTGTTAATAATAGGGTTGCTTTTAATGGGTACAAAGGTCGGGATTATTTGTAAATAAAGCAAATAAAGTTGCATATTTTATTTGAAATGCTTTTGTTATTTGCAAATTCTCTTCTTTTTATCTAGCTTTGGGAATGAAATAAATAAAGTCCAGGCGATGAAAGATTATAAAGTAGATAAGGCAAGCCTTTCCACATCCTTTTGTCAGGAGGTGTATCAGGTTGTTCGGGAAATTCCGGTAGGTAAAGTTTCTACCTATGGGGGAATTGCCGCATTATTGGGAATGCCTCAATGTTCCCGTATGGTGGGGCGTGCCTTGAAACAGGTTCCGGATGATTTATCTACGCCTTGTCACCGGGTTGTCAATGCATCGGGACGCCTTGTTCCGGGGTGGACAGAGCAGAAACAACTCTTGTTGGAAGAAGGGATCTCTTTCAAGCAAAATGGATGCGTAGACTTGAAAAAGCATCTTTGGAATTACTCCGTATCTGAATGAAATTTGCATATTTAATCTATTTCCCTTACCTTTGTGCCAACAATATGCAAGAACAGACTGTTATTTATTTATGAAAATACTGTTTTCTACTGTTCATTGAGAGGATAATCTTATCAAATTCTATTCCTTTTAAACTACTCAGTCTGTCTTTTAAAACCATTTTAAAAAACGTCGGATCATCATGTTGTCATGTGACATGACTGAACCATGCGAACATTCAACTTGTTTATCGTAAGTGAGAATGAGGAACGCAGCAGTTGAAAACAAAACAACTATTATAATCTAAACCAATATATTATATGAGTAAAATAGAAATAAAGGATTTGTACCTTATCTTTGGTCACGAGAAGCAGAAAGCACTCAAGATGTTGAAAAAAGATAAGAGTAAAGAGGAAATTCTGAAAGATACCGGTTGTACGGTAGGAGTGAAAGATGCCAATCTTTCAATTAATGAAGGAGAGTTTTTTGTGATAATGGGACTCTCGGGAAGTGGAAAATCGACATTACTGCGTTGTATCAATCGTCTGATACGTCCTACTGCCGGACAAGTGCTTGTAAACGGAGTAGATATATCTAAAATATCCGAAAAAGAGTTATTGCAAGTTCGCCGGAAAGAGTTGGCGATGGTTTTCCAGAATTTCGGTCTGTTACCTCACCGTTCCGTATTGAGCAATATCGCGTTCGGTCTCGAACTTCAGGGAGTGAAGAAAGAGGAACGTGAGAAGAAAGCGATGGAAAGTATGAAGCTTGTCGGATTGAAAGGATATGAAAATCAGATGGTGGGCGAGCTTTCCGGTGGAATGCAACAGCGTGTCGGACTGGCCCGTGCTCTGGCTAATAATCCCGAAGTGCTTTTAATGGATGAGGCTTTCTCTGCGCTCGATCCTCTGATTCGTGTGCAAATGCAGGATGAACTGCTGGCTTTGCAGTCGAAGATGAAAAAAACAATTGTCTTTATTACCCATGACTTGAGTGAAGCGATTAAACTGGGCGACCGTATTGCCATTATGAAAGACGGAGAGGTGGTGCAGGTAGGTACTTCAGAAGAAATACTGACCGAACCGGCTAACGATTATGTAGCCCGTTTTGTTGAAAACGTGGACAGGAGTAAAATTATCACCGCTTCTTCTTTAATGATTGACAAACCACTGGTGGCCCGTCTGAAGAAAGAGGGACCTGAAGTATTGATTCGTAAGATGCGTGCGAAGAATATCACCGTATTACCTGTCATAGACGCCGATGATAAACTGGTCGGAGAAGTACGTCTGAACGACCTGCTTAAGTTACGTAGCAGACAGGAAAAATCCATTGAAACGATTGTGCGTACAGAAGTACATTCTGTATTGGAGGATACAGTGTTGGAGGATATACTTCCTTTAATGACAAAGAGCAATTCGCCGGTATGGGTGATTGATGAGACGCATGAGTTTTTAGGAACAATCCCGCTTTCCTCCTTAATCATCGAAGTGACGGGGAAAGATAAAGAAGAAATAAACGAAATAATTCAAAACGCAATAGATTTATGATAAATATAGGACAATATATAGAGATGGCCATCAATTGGATGATGGTACATTTTTCCACTTTCTTTGATGCCGTGAATGCAGGCATCGGTAGTTTTATTATAGGATTCCAACACGTACTTTTTGGAATACCTTTTTATATAACCATTCTAGTGCTTGCTGCACTCGCATGGATGAAGGCAGGACGTGGTACGGCAATTTTCACCGCATTAGGATTATTACTGATTTATGGAATGGGATTTTGGGAGGCTACTATGCAAACCCTGGCTCTCGTTTTTTCATCTACCTGTCTGGCTCTGATTGTTGGTGTACCTTTAGGAGTGTGGACGGCAAACAGTCCGCGTGCAGAGAAAATACTTCGTCCTGTTCTCGACTTGATGCAGACGATGCCTGCTTTTGTTTATCTGATTCCTGCCGTTTTGTTTTTCGGATTGGGAGCAGTGCCGGGAGTGTTTGCCACCATTATCTTTGCTATGCCTCCTGTGGTCCGCCTTACTGGATTGGGAATTCGGCAAGTTCCTAAAAATGTAGTGGAAGCTTCCCGTTCGTTCGGGGCTACCCGTTGGCAGTTATTGTATAAAGTGCAGCTTCCTTTGGCGTTGCCAACCATCCTGACAGGTGTCAATCAGACAATAATGATGTCGCTTTCTATGGTTGTCATTGCTGCCATGATTGCTGCCGGTGGTCTGGGAGAAATTGTATTGAAAGGTATTACCCAAATGAAAATCGGACTTGGGTTTGAAGGTGGTATCGCAGTTGTTATTTTAGCTATCATCTTAGACCGTATCACACAAGGAATGGCAGGACGAAAAAATAAGAACTAAACGGAAAGGATAAAATACGTATGAGAATATATAAAATAGTAGGAATAGTATTGTCAGCTATACTTTTGCTGGCTTCCTGTACTAATTCAGATTTAGAGAAAAAGAAAGTAAAGATAGCCTATGCCAATTGGCTGGAAGGTATTGCCATGAGTCATTTGGCTAAGGTGGTATTGGAAGAACATGGATATGAGGTTGAACTGCAAAATGCTGACCTTGCCCCCATCTTTGTATCTATGTCAGGAAAGAAATCTGATGTCTTTCTGGATGCCTGGTTACCAATAACGATGAAAGATTATATGGATCAGTATGGAGACAGCATCGAATTTTTGGGTGAGGTATATGGAGAAGCCCGTGTAGGACTGGTTGTTCCTCAATATGTTACGATCCAGTCTATTAGTGAGCTGGAAGCTAATAAAGACCGTTTCTCTTCTGAAATAGTGGGAATTGATGCCGGAGCAGGAATTATGAAGACGACCGATAAGACCATTGCTGCTTACGGACTTGATGGGTATACCCTCATGACTTCAAGTAGTTCCACCATGCTGGCTTCTTTGAAAAAAGCGATGGACAAAGGAGAATGGATTGTCATCACGGGGTGGACACCGCATTGGATGTTCGACCAGTTTGACTTGAAATTCTTGGATGATCCGAAGAAAGTATATGGAGACTTGGAAGAAATACATGCTATTGCATGGAAAGGATTCAGTGAGAAAGATCCGTTTGCTGCCGAATTCTTTGGCAACATCAAACTAACGACAGAAGAACTTAGCTCTTTTATGACAGCTATGAAGGATGCCCGGATGGATGAAGAAGAAATAGCCCGTAAATGGAGGGATGAACATCGGCAGTTGGTGGATAGTTGGATTCCGAAGTCAGAGAATAAATAGATTGGAGCATTGTTATTTTTAATTTTAAATATAAAATAGACATGAACTCTAGTGGGAAAAAGGGAGTATTGTTTATGTTAGACAGAGTTCATACAATAAAAAAACGGTAATCTTCTACAAGATTACCGTTTTATATTTATAGGGTATTACTATTATTCAGCACCCCAGTTTTCTCTAGCCAAACGTTTGTAGCTGTTGTAACGCCATTTAGCGTTTTCTTCAGCAGCTTTGAACAGTTCTTCAGCTTCAGCAGGATATTGTTTCATTACAGAAGCGTAACGAACTTCACCCTTCAAGAAACCTTGGAAATCTTCCCAGTTCGGTTCTTTGCTATCCAATTGGAATGGGTTCTTGCCTTCTTCTTCCAAAGCCGGGTTGTAACGCCACAAGTGCCAGTAACCGCACTTAACAGCTTTTTCTTCTTCTTCTTGGCTCTTACCCATACCTGCTTTCAGACCGTGGTTGATACATGGAGCATAAGCGATAATCAAAGATGGTCCCGGATATGCTTCAGCTTCACGGATAGCTTTCAGAGTTTGAGCTTGGTCAGCACCCATAGCGATCTGTGCAACATATACATAACCGTAAGTAGTAGCCATCAGACCGAGGTCTTTCTTACGTACGCGCTTACCAGCAGCAGCGAACTTAGCGATAGCACCTACCGGAGTAGCTTTAGAAGACTGACCACCTGTGTTAGAGTAAACTTCAGTATCCAGAACGAGGATGTTAACGTCCTTACCGGAAGCGATTACATGGTCAAGACCACCGTAACCGATATCGTAAGAAGCACCGTCACCACCAATGATCCACTGGCTGCGTTTTACAAGATATTGTTGCAGTTCAGCGATTTGTTTGCAGTGGTTACATTTATCCTTGTTAGCTTCAACAACCGGAATGATCTTAGCAGCCAATTCCTTAGTCTTGTCCGCATCCAGCATATTGTTGATCCATTCAGCGAACAGTTCTTTTACTTCAGCAGGAGTGCAATCAGCAGCAATAGCCTCGTTCATCACTTTCACGAGACGAGCACGCATCTTTTCGTTAGCCAGTTCCATACCCAAACCGAATTCACAGAAGTCTTCGAACAGTGAGTTAGCCCAAGCAGGACCGTGTCCGTTTTCGTTTGTAGTATACGGAGTAGAAGGAACAGAACCAGAGTAGATAGAAGAACATCCGGTAGCGTTAGCAACCATTTCACGGTCACCGAACAATTGAGAAATCAATTTCACGTACGGAGTTTCACCACAACCAGAGCAAGCGCCGGAGAACTCAAACAACGGAGTAGCGAACTGTGAGTTCTTCACGTTAGCCTTGATATCAACAAGATGTTGTTTAGTCTTCACGTTTTCAGCACAGTAAGTCCAGTTTTCAGCTTGAGCCAATTGGCTTTCGAGGTGTTTCATTGTCAATGCTTTGCCACCCTTCTTCGGATTACCCGGACAGATGTCAGCACAGTTACCGCAACCCAGACAGTCGAGAACGTCCACCTGGATACGGAATGTCATACCGTCGAATGCTTTACCTACAGCTTTCAGTTGTTCGAACTTAGCACCCTTCTGCTCTTCAGCGTCGAGTACGAACGGACGGATAGAAGCGTGAGGGCAAACGTATGCACACTTGTTACACTGGATACAGTTTTCCGGATTCCATTCAGGAACGAATGCAGCTACACCACGTTTTTCGTATTTAGCAGTACCTTGATACCAAGTACCGTCTTCGATACCCTTGAATGCAGATACCGGCAACAAGTCACCGTCTTGTGCATTGATCGGACGAACTACTTCGTTGATGAATGCAGGATCGTTGTTTTCAGCTTTTGCGTCATCCGGAAGGTTAGCCCAAGCAGGATCAACAGCCAAAGTCTTGTATTCACCACCACGGTCAACGGCAGCATAGTTCTTGTTAACAACGTCTTCACCCTTCTTGCCGTAAGACTTAACGATGAATTTCTTCATCTGCTCAACAGCTTGGTCTACAGGAATAACGCCTGTGATACGGAAGAATGCAGATTGAAGGATTGTGTTGGTACGGTTACCCAAACCAATTTCCAGTGCAATTTGTGTTGCGTTGATATAGTATACAGAAATGTTGTTCTGTGCAAAATATTTCTTAACCTTGTTAGGCAGGTTCTTAGCCAGTTCTTCACCTTCCCAGATTGTGTTCAGCAAGAAAGAACCGTTCTTACGCAAACCACGAGTTACATCGTACATGTGCAGGTAAGCCTGAACGTGACAAGCAACGAAGTTCGGAGTATTTACCAGATAAGTAGAACGGATTGGATTGTCACCGAAACGCAAGTGAGAACAAGTGAAACCGCCCGACTTCTTAGAGTCATAAGAGAAGTAAGCCTGGCAGTGTTTGTCAGTGTTGTCACCGATAATCTTTACAGAGTTCTTGTTAGCACCTACTGTACCGTCAGCACCCAAACCGTAGAATTTAGCTTCGAACATACCTTCGCCGCCTAAAGCGATTTCTTCTTTTTGAGGAAGAGAAGTGAAAGTAACGTCGTCTACGATACCGATAGTGAAGTGGTTCTTCGGCATTGGCATAGCCAAGTTTTCGAATACTGAAAGGATTTGAGCAGGAGTAGTATCTTTTGAACCCAAACCGTAGCGACCGCCAACGATAACCGGAGCATTTTCTGCACCGTAGAAGCAGTCTTTAACGTCAAGGTAAAGAGGTTCACCGTTAGCACCCGGTTCTTTAGTACGGTCAAGAACTGCGATAGTCTTAGCAGTCTTAGGTACAGCAGCCAAGAAGTGTTTAGCAGAGAACGGACGATACAGGTGTACGGCAACCATACCCACTTTTTCGCCGTTTGCTACCAGGTAGTCGATAGCTTCGCGGGCAGCTTCTGTTACAGAACCCATAGCGATAATTACGCGTTCTGCATCTTCTGCACCATAGTAATCGAACAAACCGTATTTACGACCTGTGATCTTAGAAATTTCATTCATGTATTCTTCTACGATAGCAGGAACTGCTTCATAGTAGTTGTTGCATGATTCACGATGTTGGAAGAAATGGTCAGGATTTTCAGCCATACCACGAGCTACCGGTTTCATCGGGTTCAGTGCGCGGGCACGGAATTCAGCCAAAGCTTCTTGGTCGATCAGCGGAGCAAGATCATCATTTTCCAACATTTCAATCTTTTGGATTTCGTGAGATGTACGGAAACCATCGAAGAAGTTCATGAACGGAACGCGAGATTTGATGGTAGCCAAGTGAGCAACACCAGCCAAATCCATAACTTCCTGTACAGAGCCTTCAGCCAACATAGCAAAGCCAGTCTGACGAGCTGACATTACGTCTTGGTGGTCACCGAAGATACACAATGCGTGAGAAGCCAATGTACGAGCAGATACATGGAATACGCAAGGCAAGAACTCACCGGCAATTTTGTACATGTTAGGGATCATCAGGAGAAGACCCTGGGAAGCAGTGTAAGTAGTAGTCAACGCACCAGCCTGAAGAGAACCGTGAACTGCACCGGCAGCACCACCTTCAGATTGCATTTCCTGTACTAATACTGTTTCGCCGAAGATGTTCTTACGTCCTGCGGCAGCCCATTCGTCTACGTACTCAGCCATAGTCGAAGAAGGAGTGATGGGGTAGATAGCTGCTACTTCAGAGAACATATACGAGATATGCGCTGCAGCCTGGTTACCATCACAAGTGATGAATTTCTTCTGTTTAGTCATAACTAAATTAAATATTTAAGTAAATAAATCTTTTAATATAAAAAGCCGAACATCCAGAGAGGTATCTGGTTGCCCCGACCTATTTCAGCCTTATGCAACGCGTACGTTACATTCGGATTGTTCTTGATCTTTGCGCCTTCCTGGCAAATTTTGAACGGCATTACTTCGTCCACCATAAAAGAGACGTTTTTATCTCCTTTATGTACCTTATGGTCTTTCCATAAAGAATTTGCAAAGAATGTGTCGAGCACATCCTGCTCTTCCACTTTCACCGGATAGATGGAATACATCAGGTTGGAGTTGTGCATCATTATCTTTGAAGGTTTTTTAGGGAATTCTTCCCCTTTCGGATAAACCAGATTAATGAGTCGCGCATCTGCCAGATACTTGATATAGTTCATCACCGTGGCGCGAGATGTCTGTATGTCGCTTGCTAGTTGGCTCACATTTGGAGCTTTCGGCCCGTCGACAGCGAGCAAATATAGTAATTTTTTTATCTTTGAAAGATATTTCAGTTCAATTTGTTTGATGAGAAGTATATCTACTTCCACCATCATGTTCATCGTTTTCAGCAGATTCTCCGAAAAGTTACGCTTTTCGAGGAAGAACGGATAGAAGCCGTGGTGCAGATAATCCTGGAAATAATCCAACGGACGGACTTTGGAGAGTACTCCTTTGGCAATCTGTTCGTGAGTGCTAAGAATTTCTTCGAGACTGTATGCCCTGAATTTCATGCCTGTTTGCAAGTTTAGGAATTCACGGAAAGAGAATCCACGCAGGTTATAGCTCTTGGCGATATCACGTAATTCAAGATTTTCTTCTTTCAGTCGCATCACGGACGAGCCGGTGAAGACAATTTTCAGGTTAGGAAAACGGTCGTAACACATGCGTAACTCTTTGCTCCATTCCGGATGTTTGAACACCTGGTCGATCAACAATACTTTTCCGCCACGTTTCTGAAATTCGTTGGCGAAGTCTACAATGCTGTGGCCCGAGAAATAGAAGTTGTTCATGTTGATGAACAGACAGGAACGGTCGTTCCCGAATTTCTCTTTGGCGTATTGGAGAAGGAAAGTGGTTTTTCCTACGCCACGTGTCCCTTTGATACCAATCAGGCGGTCGCTCCAATCGATCTCGTCCATAAGATCGCGGCGAACGGGGGCATTGGTGTGCTCAACGAGGTAGGCGTGTGTGCGGTAGAATGATTCCATTTCAGTTCTTTGTTTTTCGGGTGGCAAATATACTGCTTTTTTTAGGATTTGCAAAGTAGAGATGGCAAAATTGTGTGTTTAATTCCAACTTTCTGTTTATTGTAGTCATTCCTGACTATTTCCTGTATATATTTGCAGAATAAAGTTTTGAATTCATTTGAAATGACAAAAAAGGCTCTTTATATATTCAATCCGGAACATGACTTGGCGTTGGCCAGCGGTGAAACTAATTATATGGCTCCAGCTTCGGCCAGACGTATGGCTTCCGAGTTGGCTTTGCTTCCGATGTGGTATGCAGAGGAGGGGAGTGCTGTATTAGCTTCTTCCGCTTATAATCTGGATTATTTGAAGCAAATGCAGGAATTGCTGGGAGTTTCGATTCATTTGATGACTGAACCGGAACTTGCTGTCGGACCGGATTTGGATATTCGTCCTTGGGGGTGGGATGTAGCTTTGCGGAAACGGCTTTCAGGGCTGGGCGTGGATGAAGCCCTGTTGCCTTCTATGGAGCAATTAAACGGTCTGCGGGAATACTCCCATCGTTCTAAAGCCGTCTCATTGCTTCCGGAATTACAACTGAATGAATATTTCTGCGGAGAATCTTATTATTTGAAGACACAAGAAGAATGGAAAACCTTTGTGGAAGAGCGGGAATGCTGCCTGTTGAAAGCTCCGCTTTCGGGAAGCGGTAAAGGCTTGAACTGGTGTAAAGGCATATTTACTCCTTTTATATCCGGTTGGTGTACGCGTGTGGCTGCTTCGCAGGGTGGAATCATTGCGGAACCTATATATAATAAGGTAGAAGACTTTGCCATGGAGTTTTATTCCGATGGTACAGGTGAAGTGACATTTATGGGATATTCCCTCTTCCATACCGGAAAGAGTGGAATGTATGAAGGGAATCGTTTGCTTTCTAATGAGGCAATCTGGAAACAACTTTCGCAATATGTCCCTTCAAAGGTTCTGACGGATTTGGAGAACTGTTTGAAATATAGACTTTCTGCGTTGGTAGGAACCGTTTATAAAGGTTATCTTGGGGTTGATATGATGATTTGTCGGTTTCCGGAAAATGAAAAGCCGGTTTTTCGGATTCATCCCTGTGTGGAAATTAATCTGCGCATGAATATGGGAGTTGTTGCGCGTTTTTTATATGACCGTTATGTACGTTCTGGTTCAACAGGGCGTTTTGTGATTGATTATCATCCTTCGGAAGGTGAAGCCTTGCAGGAACATGAACGAATGTCCGCAACTTATCCGTTGGAAATCAGGGAAGGTAGAGTGTACTCCGGTTATTTACCTTTGGTTCCTGTTCATAGGAGAAGTTGCTATCGCGCATGGATATGGGTAACTCCTGATAATATTTAACTTTATCTGTTCACACCAGCCAGCGACTGATATTGCGTTTTTCCGCACTGAACTCTACCCCGATCTTTATCACTTCACGTCCGTCTGCCTGATACGGTATCAGATAGCCTTTATCGTCGATCTGCTTCAATGCCGCTTCTGCTGTGTCATGCAGCTTGAATTCGAAGACATAGATATATTTAGGTGTTTTCACTACGGCATCTGCACGACCGCGGGCGCTGCGTACTTCGGCATCGGTGAACTGTCCCATAAGTTTGAAGACAATATAGAAAACTACTTGGTAGTGACGCTCTGTCTGCTCGTTCAATTCGTAGGTGAAATCGGCAAAGAAGGCTTGCAGGCGGGTAAGAAAGGCATCGTAGTCTCCCGAACGAAGTTCTTGTACAAACTTGCCGATGTAAAATCCTTGGTCACTGTTTCTCACTCCGGTGTAAAATGGAACCAGGAAATTAATGAAGCCGTAGCGGACTTCATCATTAGGAAATTGCAATAGATAGTTACCAAATTCCCTATCGAAATCTTTTATCGTCAGATAGCCACTTTGGTAAATTAACGGAATCGGATTATTGGAATCTACACGATATTCGGAGAACATGGAAGACGGTGCTTCGATCCCGTCAAGCAAAGTACGCAGGTCGTATTCGGTTTCTTGCAGCATCTCGACGAGGAAAGTCGGTGTGCCGGTCTGGAACCAGTAATTGTCGAACACTTTTGATTTCAGGACATTCAGTACACTGAACGGGTTGAAGATACCTACTGAATTAATGCAAAAATGATAGCCATCGTAGAGACGTGTCATTCGTTGTACCGCGTCATCATAAGAAATGGAATTATTGGCTGCCAGTATCTTGATTTCCGGCTGGAAGGTATCCAATAATTCTTGAAGAGTGATGCCGCAAAGGGTTCCGTAATCGGGCCATAAAGTGATGTCCTGCAATTGGTTGAGGTCACTGAATACACTTACTTGTGAGAATTTCGTTACTCCTGTGAGGAAGACGAAACGTAGGTAGCGGTCGGCACTTTTCAATACTCCGTAAAAGGCTTTCAGAGTTTTACGGTATTCATCCAGTAAGACATCATTGCCTAAAGCTTGCAATAGAGGTTTGTCGTATTCGTCTACCAGAACTACGACGCTGCTACCGGTTTGTTCGTAGGCACGACGGATGACGCCGGAGAAACGACCGGAAAGAGTGTTCTCGTCTATTCCTTTGCCATATTGGATTTCCCATAAGGTGAGTTGACGGCTGAGGATATCATAAAGTCTTTCTGGGGAATCGTACTTCTCGGCATTTAAATCCAGATGCAGCACAGGATGCTTTTCCCATTTCGTTTCCAGTTTTTCAATGGCAAGCCCTTCGAAGAGTTCTTTCTTTCCTTCAAAGTAGGCTTCAAAGGTAGAGAGAAGAAGACTTTTACCAAAACGGCGTGGACGACTCAGGAAGTATGGAGTAGATGTATAAGCTATTTTCCATACAAGCTCTGTTTTATCTACATATAGATAATCGCCCTTACGAAGTTTCTCAAAGGTCTGTATCCCGATAGGGAGTTTACGAAGCAGGTCATTCATTGTTATTTTCCTTTTAGTGGTTCAAAGATAATCATTATTTTCGTAATATTTCGTTTTCAATATCTCAAAGAACGGGCGTTATAATTTTGTTTAACTGGAAAATTATCATTTAGCTCATTCTTGCACGGTTTTCACCACAGAGGACACGGAGGACACAGAGGTGAATTTGTTTTATGACTTACGGTTGTGACCCTAATTTTAATGCGTAATCCTCCTCTATAAAGTTGAAAAAACATGAAAACATCTGCCACCTGCAACCAAACGCATGTAATACAGTAGTTAATAAGTAGTTAGAACGTGGCAGATACCTGCGACAGATAGGTTGCAGATAAAGTATCTGCAACACAGTATAAACCTTACATAAACTAATTCTCCATGAGTGCAAAAGTAAGCACTCATTGTATGGCTGTCCCTTTTTCTATACTCTGTAGTGGAGTATATAGCATCTCTTTATCCAATAATTAGTATTCTTTATTATTGTTGATAGGTAATAGTGACATGTAATTTGTTTCTCCTGCCGTTAATTTAGTTAAAATTTCCGCTATATATTTCACCGGCCTTAATCCATTCATCTTACATGTTTCAATAATTGAGTATAACATAGAAGCATTCTTTGCCCCTAGTTCCGATCCGCAAAACAGATAATTCTTTCTTCCCATACAAATGGGCTTCATCATCCTCTCGGCCGTATTATTATCAATTTCCGCCTTTCCATTTTGTACATAACGCGATACTGCTTCCCATTCATTGACAGCATATCTGACCGCTTTTAGAAAAAGGTTGGCTGTATCCCCGCGTGTTTGATCAAAAACGGGTTTTATCATCTGCCATATTTCTGCCAATATAGGAATTGCCCTCTTCTGACGTTCCATCCTGCGTTCATCTTCGGAGAGAAGATTAATTCTGCAATCCGCCTCCACCCAGTATAGGTTTGATATCAGGTTGATTATGTCTGCAGACCGATGGTCGGTCTGTAATGCATCGACAAACTTTCGCCTGACGTGTGCCATACATCCGTACCGTGTTATTGAGGAATCTTCCCGTTCAAACATTTTATAGACATTGTAGCCGTCGGTGGTGACACTTCCCCGGAAGCCTGCGAAGAACTTTTGGGCGACCTTCATGCTACGGCTGCCGTTGTCATACAGATAATAAGCTATTTTCCGGTCGGGATTCTTTATTCCCCAAATGTATTGTTTACGGTATTCATACTTACCCTTCTGCTGGTTGTACACTCTGACCTGTTCGGTAGTCTCATCACTGAACAGCATGCTTCCGGGTGTGAGAAGCAACTGCCGGAAAGGTTCCTCAAGCTTGCACAACTCCTTCATGTGCCTCTTTATCCAAGCCAAAACGGTAGAGGTGTTGAAACGTGCACCGGCATCCTTGAGACGGTCTACGACCCGTTCAAGAGACAAACCGTACTGGTATTTGTCAACCAAAATGCGGGCCATCAGTTCAAAATCCACAGGATATCCTTCAAGGACGTTCTCAAACGGTCTGCGGGTATCATTTTTGTCTGTAGGCTGATAATAGTTCGAGATGTTTCCCTGTGTATCCACCAGCCGTACAAGTTTGAATACATGTTTGACCACTTGATGTTGAATCGAGTATTGAATCCATTCACGTATGCCTATCTTGCGTGCACCCGAAGGGATATCCGATTCATCACAGTAATGTACCACCACATTCTCCGCACCGGTGGACTGCTTGCCATAATCCTTACGGCAGGAAGGGGATTCAGGCCGGGGAGCGGCCTCAGAAGAGGCTGATTCCGCAGCTTTCTGCTCCAAGTCTTCAACCGGAGCCGAAGGAGCGGAGCCGTCAAAATCATCCTTATCCTCTTTGAGGTCTTTTTGCTTCGTTGCGGACAAGGAAGATTTCTTCTCGGATTTACGCCCGTATAACTGCCGTTTCTGTCTGGCAATCTCATAAAGCTCATCAGCACGCGTATTCTCGAGCGCTTCAAGGGCACTGGAAAGCTCCTGTATTTTCTCTTCTGCGGCTGACTTGGCCTCAAGGGCCCGGGAAAGACGGTTGGAAAGCGCCTTGTTGTCATGTCTCATGCTTTTCAGTTCCTCAAGTGCCCTGTCAAGTTTAGACAGGATCTGCATATTACCCGACTGCTGTTCACGCTGCAAGTCGTCAAGCAGGTTTCGAAGCCGCAGGATCTCATCATCCTTTGACAGTAGCTGGGCGATTAATACGTTGATCGTTTCCTTGTCTTCCATGTCGCAAATATACAAAAAAAAACTGACTTATGCAAGACTTTTAATATATTAATATATTGATAGTCAGATATATAACCGCATACAATCGATTCTTCTGTAACCTCGTACTACCCTACGAGTAATTCTTTGCGGACAGTACCCTGGAGCAGAACCACGAGTTTCTCCCAACCGATTTCATAACGATGACTGGCCTTGCAGAAAACAGGCAGGAGGAAACGGTCTTTGTCCAGCTTCTTCCAATAAAGCACGTATCCCCCTGTATCATGATGAAGGATTTTGATGTTCCGCCGGTCCTTACTCAAAAAGATGAAAATGTCCCCTGTGGAGGGCTCTTTGCCCATAATCTTGCGTACCAGTTCGGCAAGGGTGAAAATACCTTTTCGCATATCTACCGGACCTTCGCACAGGTAGAAGCGCATGCTGGGATTCAGCCCTAACATAATGTTCCCAGGTTTTGAAGCAGAGCTGTTATGCTCTCAAGATTAGTGTTACATTTTCGGATCTCAACTCCGTTGCCCAGTTTTAGACGAAACGAAACAATCTCAAAGTTGTCCGATTTGACAGATTTGGGAGATAATGTACAACGTGAATGACCGGAGGGGGAACCGTTCACATGAATAGGAGTCAGCTGCATACCGGAAGGGGAAGTGGGGTTAGTTAATTGACACTTGTAATGACGATACCAGCCAAGGAATTTATAATAATCAACGCCAAAACGATGGCAATACTCCAAAAGAGAGACTTGGCAACCACTGTCGGATGACTGATAAGCAGAAAGAATCTCTAAAAAACAATCAGTAGAGTCCATAAGAATAAAATTTTAAGTTCTGTGCAAAGGTAAAACTGACTGATAGGATAAACAAGAGCCATACAATGAGTGCTTACAGTGCAAAAGTTTATTGTATACATTAACTTCCCGTTTCCAGGCGGGGAACTGTCGTTTCCGGCATTAGAAATTACAGTTTCCACGGCAGGAAACGAGAGTTTCTAAGGCGGGACACTACAGTTTCTAGGTAAGGATACTGTCGTTTCCCCGTAGAGACACTGTCATTTCTCCATAGAGTGATCCCAATTATCCCATAGCTTTGCATAAAGGAATCAAGGCTTTTTCTTTGATTATATAACGTGTTGCAGATACTTTATCTGCAACCTATCTGCCACAGGTATCTGCCACGTTCTAACTACTTATTAACTACTGTATTACATGCGTTTGGTTGCAGGTGGCAGATGTTTTTATGTTTTTCAAGGTTCTTCGTCAAATTTGGTGGTAATCTCTTTTTTATTTCGATGGTTTTCCTCTTCTTCTTTCTTAATCCTATAAAAAGTTGTAGATATGTTTGCTTTTTAGTAACTTTAAAGACACCACATCATTAAGAGTTACAATGCAACAAGCCATATCTACAACGTACAAATATACATCAAAAAAAGAAAATCCTCCTACAAATAGGGGATTATTCCATGATTTCAGATTCAGTCCTGGCTACGATAATCTGCAACAAGATGGTATCTCTGAAGCTGTTGGTTCATTGACGGTCTTTTTACATACGGCTGGCAAGGGGGCTTCCTGTCCTTATTGCGGACATTTCAGTCACCGATTACACAGTTATTACTCCCGTCATATTCAGGATCTTGAAGTTTACGGTCATACTTTGGAGTTAGTCATAAAGGTTGGCAAATATTATTGCGAAAATGTTTCTTGTCCGCGAAAAATATTCTGCGAACCGTTGTCTTTTCTGGCTCGTCGGTATGGTAGACGGAGCTATCTTGTTGAGGAACGCATCAGATCGATAAGCTTGGAACTTACTTCCCGAAAGGCCTCTTCTCTTTTGCAGCTGTTCCATATAACGGCCAGTAGCTCTTCCTGCTTACGCATCCTACAACAGTGCGGGCAACATAATCCTATGCATAATAAAAGTATTTATGTAGGTATTGATGATTTTGCCTATAAAAAAGGTAAGGATTATATGAGTGTGGTCGTAGACCAGATGACACACATGCCTATTGCTTTGTTAGAGGATAGAAACGGAGAAGCGCTTGATAACTGGCTCACCCGGAATCCTCAAATACAATATATAACGAGAGACCGTGGAAGATGTTTCACAGAGGCTATAAACAGAATAACCCCTGGTGTTACACAAATCTGCGACCGGTTCCATCTAACCAAGAATATGACGGACACGATGATACCGGAAATAGAGAAAATGATTCGTCAGACCAAGCAAAAGCTCAAATACGAATATCCTGACAGAGACACGGCTTCTTCGTTAATTCTTCAGGACATATTTAACATGGGAGATGTCCGACACAGAGAAAAATTGAAGATATACAGGGAAAGCCTGAACTTAAAAATGCAGGGGATGACCATTGAGCAGACAGCCGCGCATTTGGGCAAGAAAAGTCGCTACATTTATAAGCTCATTCACAACAGGAGAATAGGGGCATACTTGAATGAGCAACAGAAGACAGCTCTTAAATATGTATCCGAACTGGCTACAATCATTAGTGCGGGCTGTATTACCCGAAAAATATTGGCACAAAAAATGGGGAGTAAAATCAGTGGCGCACTTATTGGAAGGATAACATCCAGCTTGCGAAAAATGTATCAACAAAAGAGGAAGGAAGTCAAGGAGCATAATGAGAGCATTGAAAACGGAAGTAAAACACAGAGAGTTTCACAGAATCAGATACGCAAATACATTCTAAAGGGAGAATCGGATAATCCTAAACTAGCGGAACTATATAAGTCCTCACCACAGATTAAAGAACTCTTAAGCGTGTGTCAGAATTTCAGAGATATGATTAATGGGAACACTTATGATAAGGATATTAGAAAGTGGATTGAAAAAGCGAAGGCAACACGGAATATGGCACTGACGAACTTTGCATATGGTATTGAAAAAGACTGGGAGGCAGTACAGGCAGCTATTGATATCCCCTTCAGTAACGGATTACTGGAGGGGACAGTGAATAAAATTAAAGCGGTAAAAAGGCAGATGTACAATAGGGCAGGAAGCAAACTACTGAGAGCCAAGATTCTTTATTCACAATAGAAGAAGTACCACCAAATTTGACGAAGAACCTTTTTCAACTTTATAGTAGGAAAAACTTTCGTTCATTTCTGCACCGTTTCATTCTTTTTTATACTGTTTTGAAACAAATAAGTCGATTCTAAATACTTGGTTTACTGCTGGACCGTTTGCTCCTGTGTCGCTGTACTTTCATTTCCATAGCGGTCAATAGCCGTCACTGCGAAGTGCTTTTTTGCATTCCAAGGCAGGATAGGGGCATATACGTAACTCGTCTCTCGAATATTTTGTGCAACGATATTTTCTGGTCGGTTGATATCTACCGGATAATCATTAGAAGCATAAATAACATACATGGGCTTGTTGCGCTGATCGTTATCAGTAGCAGCCTGCCAGGTTAATTCCGTATATCCATTATCAATGTGAGTAACTTTCAGTACAGAAGGAGCAGTTGGCGCAACATTATCTAACCATGGCATCGGAGGCTGTAAAGCAGGGTATGCATAAAAATTCTCGGATAATTCATCATAAATCCCCTGCGTGTTCTCCATCAGGTATTTCACCCGGTAATGCCCTTCACCCGCCATTTTCTGCTTGCGGATAAAGTTCATCTGACGATCTATTTCGTCGCGTGTCCATTTACCTTCATCGGGATGGAGAAAATAAATGCCGAGTCCCGGAATCACCTGCCGTCCGTTGCTCTGTTCCTGCCAGTCGAGGGCGAAAGGGTAGAAATTGTTTCCCTGGAAATACATCATCGGATAAATTTGATCCATAATACCTTCTCCCATCCAACCTTGCGGGTCCTGATAAACGGTAAAGAAAGCATTCCATCCCCGGGAGGGGTAACGAGAAGTATCACGGTATTTACCTACCGGGCAGGTACTAACTTTCACCCAAGGTTTCATAGCTTTTATACCTTTATATATATAACGTACAATTTCGGAGATATTATCCCGGCGCCACTGATTCAGTGTGCGTCCTTTATTGTATCGTCGGAAATCATATTTATCAGGAAAAAGAGGAGCATTCTCCGGATAACGCAGATAGTCGAAATGCACTCCGTCCACATCATAACCGCTAACGACTTCCCGCACCAGTTTCATCAAATACTCCTTCGTTGCCGGATGTCCCGGATTGAGGAAATATTCGCACTTGTAAGGAACGCATATTTCTTTCATCCGCTTGGTGACAGACTGACTGCCGAGCGAAGCAACATGCTTCTTATTCCCTAGTGGGATAGTTACCATCCAGGCATGACATTCCATCCCTCGCTTATGACATTCTTCAACGGCAAAAGCCAGTGGATCATATCCCGGATTTCCTCCTGGCTTTCCGGTCAGGATCGAATTGAAAGGTTCGATTGCCGAAGGATATAATACATCTCCACGAGTACGGGTTTGAAATAGGACAGTGTTGAAGTTGGCAGCCTTTAACTTATCAAGAATATCTATTAACTCTTCTTTCTGCTTGCGGATTGTTTGAGGGTTTGTCGCACGTGTGCGAGGCCAATCCAGTCCGTACACCGCTGTCACCCATGCGGCACGAACTTCGTGCTTGGGTTGCGCAACAATTGAGAGGAAAGGATACAAAAGTGAAAGAATGAAAATAGTATAGTGCATATTCTTTATTTTTTGTTTTAAATCCCTGCAAAGTTAGTAAAAGTGTCGGTATTGTTGGGCTGTTTCGTGAGATTATGTTACATTTGCCAAGTTAAAAAAACGACACGCTATGATTACATTTACTCTATGCCTGCTGGCGTTGATAGTAGGCTATTTTACGTATGGACGCCTGATGGAACGCGTCTTTGGTCCTGACGACCGTAAAACACCGGCTCTTACCAAGGCGGATGGAGTGGACTATATTCCATTGCCCACCTGGAAGATTTTCATGATTCAATTTCTCAATATTGCCGGATTAGGTCCTATTTTCGGAGCAATCATGGGAGCGAAATTTGGTAGCTCTTCATACTTGTGGATTGTGCTGGGAAGTATTTTTGCGGGGGCAGTGCATGATTATTTTGCCGGAATGCTTTCTTTGCGTAATGGAGGTGAAAGCCTGCCGGAAATTATAGGTCGTTATTTGGGACTGACTACCAAGCAGGTGATGAGAGGATTTACTGTCATTTTAATGATTCTGGTGGGGTCAGTTTTCGTTGCAGGTCCTGCCGGATTGTTGGCAAAACTCACTCCGGAAAGTTTGGATGCTACGTTTTGGATTATCGTTGTATTTGCATATTATATTCTGGCTACTTTGCTGCCTGTTGATAAAATAATAGGTAAAATCTACCCATTGTTTGCGGTTGCCTTGTTGTTTATGGCAGTAGGCATTTTGGTGATGCTCTATGTTAACCATCCGGCTTTGCCGGAGTTATGGGACGGATTGCAAAATACGAACCCGGAAGCGAGCGAACTTCCTATCTTCCCGATTATGTTTGTGAGTATTGCTTGTGGTGCCATTTCAGGTTTCCATGCTACGCAAAGCCCATTGATGGCCCGTTGTATGACTTCGGAACGGCATGGACGTCCGGTATTTTACGGTGCAATGATTACCGAGGGCATTGTTGCTCTTATTTGGGCTGCTGCCGCTACTTATTTTTTCCATGAAAACGGAATGGAAGAAAGCAATGCTTCTGTTATCGTTGATGCCATCACAAAAGAATGGTTAGGGGCAATCGGCGGAGTACTCGCTATTTTGGGGGTGATTGCCGCTCCGATAACTTCGGGTGATACGGCTTTCCGTTCGGCACGTCTGATTGTGGCAGACTTCCTGGGGATGGAACAAAAAAGTATGCGCCGTCGTTTGTACATTTGTATTCCGATGTTTGTACTAGCTATTGGTTTGCTTTTGTATAGTTTGCGTGATGCAAACGGATTTAATATGATATGGCGTTATTTTGCCTGGGCAAATCAGACATTGGCTGTGTTTACCTTGTGGGCTATAACAGTTTTTCTGGCGGTATCCAAGAAACCTTATATCATTACTTTGGTACCGGCACTGTTTATGACATGTGTATGTTCTACTTATATATGTATTGCTCCTGAAGGATTAGGACTCTCGCATACAGTCTCCTATGGCGTTGGTATAGCGTGTGTAATGGTTGCGACTGTTTGGTTCTATATCTGGATAAATAAGCAAAAAACAAGAAAATTATCAGAATGAAGAAAATAAGAAAATCAACAGGAGTGGCGCTTGCATTCCTTATTTATGTATCTGTAACAGCGGCTTATTTGTTGCCTCGTAATACGGAAGTCAGCCTGACAGAGAAAATAATTACGGTGGCAGTTTCTTATGTCATCGTCCTCCTTCTTTGGCTGGTGCTTCGGAAAAAGGAACAAATGCGTGAACGCCGCAAAAAAGACGAACAATATATTCACTTAAAAAAGTAAGTTTATGAAGAAATTAGCTTTGGCTCTTTGCTTATTGGCAGTCTCTTTTACTGCACAAGCGCAATTTGAGAAAGGAACTACGATTATTAATCCTTCATTGTCGGGGTTGGACTTTTCGTATAGTAAAAACGATAAAGCAAAGTTTGGAGTTGGTGCACAGGTCGGTACATTTTTTGCCGAGGGTATTGCCTTGATGGTAAATGCTGGAGCCGACTGGTCGAAACCAGTAGATGAGTATACACTGGGTACAGGAGTACGTTTCTACTTCAATAAAACTGGTATCTATCTGGGTGGCGGACTCGACTGGAACCGCTTCCGTTGGAGTGGTGGAAAACATCAGACAGACTGGGGACTGGGCATCGAAGCCGGATACGCTTACTTCCTTTCGCGTACGGTGACCATTGAACCTGCCGTTTATTATAAATGGCGTTTCAATGATGGAGATATGTCGCGTTTCGGTGTGAAGATTGGATTCGGTTTCTACTTGTAAGAGAGATTGATTTTTTTCATATATTAAGCCCTGCAGATATAGAACTTCTGCAAGGGCTTAATTACATAGATGTATTATTATAGTTTTGACGATTGCTTATCCTAGTTTTTCTTTCAGAAACTGCCCTGTATAGCTTGCTCCGCAGGCAGCAACTTCTTCCGGGGTACCCACTGCTACGATATTTCCACCCTTATCTCCACCTTCCGGTCCGAGATCGATTACATAATCGGCACATTTGATGACGTCCATGTTATGCTCGATGATAACGATGCTGTGTCCCCGGCGAATCAATGCGTCGAAAGCATCCAGCAGTTTGCGGATATCATGAAAGTGTAATCCTGTAGTCGGTTCGTCAAAGATAAACATCGTTGGGTCAGCTTTCTCCTGACTTAAATAAAATGCGAGTTTGACACGTTGGTTTTCACCACCGGAAAGGGTAGAAGAAGCCTGTCCTAATTTGATATATCCCAGTCCTACGTCCTGCAAAGGAAGTAACTTCTTCACAATTTTCTTCTGTCCATGTTCGTTGAAGAACTCAATCGCTTGGTTGACGGTCATCTCCAATACATCGTAGATGCTTTTATCGTTGAATTTCACTTCCAGCGTGTCGGATTTGAAACGTTTTCCGTGACAAGATTCACACTCCAACACCAAGTCTGCCATAAATTGCATTTCTACAGTAATGGTTCCTTCTCCTTTACACTCTTCGCAACGTCCGCCTTCGCTATTGAAACTGAAGAATCCGGGGGTATATCCCATTTGTTTCGCCAAAGGCTGTTCGGACCATAGTTTGCGGATTTCGTCGTAAGCCTTGATGTAAGTCACCGGATTTGAGCGCGATGATTTGCCAATCGGGTTCTGGTCTACAAATTCTACATTCCGCAGGTCACGCAAACTTCCTCCGATTGAAGTGAATTCTCCCGGTCGGTCACTACATTCGTCTAATTCACGTTTCAATGCCCGGAAGAAAATATCTCTTACCAATGTACTCTTCCCGGAACCGGAAACACCCGTAACAACTGTCATTACATTGAGAGGGATACGTACGTTTACTCCTTTCAGATTATTCTCACGTGCGCCTTTCAATTCTATATAGTTATTCCATGGCCGGCGATGCTTCGGAACGGGTATTTCATCTTCTCCTAAAAGATAACGTACCGTATAACTGTTGCTTCCCTTCTTTAAATCCTTCATATCTCCCTGGTAGACAACTTCTCCACCTAGGCGTCCGGCATTGGGACCTATGTCGATAATGTAATCGGCTGCACGGATAATTTCTTCATCGTGCTCTACCACCACTACCGTATTTCCTAATTGTTGCAGTTGACGCAACACATGGAGCAGACGGTCTGTGTCACGGCTATGCAGTCCGATACTTGGTTCATCGAGAATATAAAGACTACCTACAAGGCTACTTCCCAGCGAGGTTGCCAGATTGATACGCTGGCTCTCTCCACCCGATAAGGAATTACTAAGCCGGTTCAAAGTCAGATAGCCCAAACCTACATCAATTAGAAAACGAATCCGGCTATTTATTTCAACCAGGATACGTCGGGATACGTTGTTGTCGTGTTCGTCCAGTTCCAAATGATCGAAGAATTCCTTCAGCTCTGTGATAGGCAAATCTACCAGTTCGGAAATGTTTTTTCCACCCACTCGTACATATCCGGCTTCCGGTTTCAGGCGGGTGCCGTGGCATTTCGGGCAAAGCGTCTTTCCCCGGTAACGCGCCAGCATCACCCGGTATTGTATCTTATATTGATTCTCTTCCAGCATCTTGAAAAAATCATTGATGCCGTGGAAATATTGGTTGCCCTCCCAAAGTAACCTGCGTTGCGCGTCTGTCAACTCATAATAAGGAGTGAAAATGGGGAAGTCGAATTTCTCCGCATTATGAATTAATTCTTCTTTCCATTCACCCATCTTTTCGCCACGCCAGCATACGATAGCTCCTTCATGCACCGATAATGAACGATCCGGAACGACTAAGTGCTCGTCGATGCCGATTACTTTGCCGAATCCTTCGCACGCCGGACAAGCGCCGATAGGCGAGTTGAATGAAAACATCTGGTCGTTCGGTTCTTCAAAGATGATGCCGTCCGCTTCGAATTTAGTGCTGAAAGTATGAAGTTTCGTAGTTCCATCCGATAGAAAAAAACGCAGCATACAGGTTCCGTCGCCTTCATACATGGCTGTTTCGGCAGAATCAGTCAGCCGGCTGATGGCGTCTTTGCTGTTGGCAACAGCCATACGGTCCACCAGTAGATATACTTCATCACCTGCCACAGGCGTATATTCATCAATACGCTTCATCTCACCGTTCACTTCGATACGGTTGAACCCTTGTTTCAGGTCTATCTCCAGTTGCTGTTGCAAGGTGCGGTCTTCACGCAGGCGGATGGGTGTCAGTACCGTATATCTTGTACCTTCCGGGTATGAGAGCATGCAGTTGACAATGTCTTCTGTAGAGTGCTTCTTTACTTCTTGTCCGCTGATGGGGCTATACGTTTTCCCTACCCGTGAATATAACAGGCGTAGATATTCGTAAATTTCAGTCGAGGTGCCCACAGTAGAACGGGGATTGCGGCTGTTCACTTTTTGTTCGATAGCAATGGCGGGAGGAATCCCTTTGATAAAGTCACATTCCGGTTTGCTCATTCGCCCCAGGAACTGGCGCGCATAGCTGCTTAAACTTTCCACGTAGCGGCGTTGTCCTTCTGCGTAGAGCGTATCAAAAGCAAGAGATGATTTTCCCGAACCCGATAATCCGGTGATGACAACAAGCTTGTTGCGGGGAATATCTACATCGATGTTTTTTAGGTTGTTGACGCGTGCGCCTTTGATCGAAATATAGTTGTTTTCTGACATAAAATACTCCTTTTTTATGGTAGTCGGCAAAGTTAGCGAATTTATCGGGAGTTTGTATTATCTTTGCGTCACATTATTACGATTTAAG
Organism: Bacteroides xylanisolvens; assembly: GCF_018289135.1. Lineage (NCBI taxonomy): Bacteria > Pseudomonadati > Bacteroidota > Bacteroidia > Bacteroidales > Bacteroidaceae > Bacteroides > Bacteroides xylanisolvens. Next base: position 2,744,554 of record NZ_CP072216.1, on the reverse strand, counting down.
AATATTATGAAGCTGAAAAACTATCTTTTACTTTTAGCTCTTCTTCTGGTGGTAGGAGTGAGGGCACAGGTGCCATCAGGCAATAAATATCCTAAACGTGAATTCCGTGGAGCGTGGATACAAGCTGTTAACGGTCAGTTTCGTGGCATTCCCACAGAGAGGCTGAAACAAATATTGATTAGTCAGTTGAACTCTCTTCAGGAAGCTGGTATTAACGCAATCATCTTTCAGGTACGCCCTGAAGCGGATGCATTATATGCTTCCCAGCATGAACCGTGGAGTCGTTTTCTGACAGGAACGCAAGGTCAGATGCCTTCTCCTATGTGGGATCCGATGCAGTTTATGATTGAAGAATGTCAGAAACGGAATATGGAGTTTCATGCCTGGATCAATCCTTACCGTGTGAAGACCTCATTAAAAAATAAGTTGGCGCCGGAGCATATTTATCACCAGCATCCGGAATGGTTTGTTACTTATGGCGATCAGCTATATTTCGATCCGGCACTTCCCGAAAGCCGGGAGCATATCTGTAAAATTGTGACCGATATTGTGTCTCGTTATGATGTAGATGCTATTCACATGGATGATTATTTCTATCCTTATCCGGTTAATGGATTGGATTTTCCGGATGATGCAAGTTTCGCCCGTTATGGTGGAGGTTTCACCAATAAGGCAGATTGGCGTCGTAGTAATGTGAATGTGTTGATAAAGAAGCTTCACGAAACGATTCGTGGCATCAAGCCTTGGGTGAAGTTTGGTATCAGTCCGTTCGGTATTTATCGTAATCAGAAGAGCGATCCATTGGGAAGCAACACCAATGGTTTGCAGAACTATGATGATCTTTATGCCGATGTACTCCTTTGGGCACGTGAAGGATGGATTGATTATAATATTCCGCAAATTTACTGGGAGATTGGCCACAAAGCTGCCGACTATGAGACACTGGTGAAATGGTGGGCTACTCATTCGGAAAACCGGCCGTTGTTCATTGGTCAGTCGGTGCCAAAGACAGTTCAGTTTGCCGATCCGCAGAATTCTTCTATCAATCAGCTTCCCCGCAAGATGGCTTTGCAACGTGCTTACCAAACAATCGGAGGTAGCTGTCAATGGTATGCAGCAGCTGTTGTTGAGAACCAGGGTAGATATCGCGATGCTTTAATCAGTGAATATCATAAATATCCTGCTTTGATTCCAGTCTTTGATTTTATGGATGATAAAGCTCCGGGCAAGGTACGTAAAATGAAAAAGGTATGGACGGAAGATGGCTATATCCTTTTTTGGACAGCTCCGAAAGCTGATACAGAGATGGATAAGGCAGTTCAATATGTAGTCTATCGTTTTGACAGTAAAGAAAAGGTGAATTTGGACGATCCTTCTCATATTGTAGCTATCACGCGCAATCCATTCTATAGACTTCCTTATGAAACAGGAAAAACAAAATGCCGTTATGTAGTGACAGCTTTAGATCGTTTACATAATGAATCGAAATCCGTAAGTAAGAAGTTAAAACTGTAAAGGTATAGAATAAACAACGATAAAACGGTGAACACTCTGCTGAATGATAACGCAGTTTATTCACCGTTTTTTTGTTTACTGTTTTTTTGTTTACTGTTCAGCCGCTCGTTATTAATAGAGCAGCAAACCTGCAATACCACAGGCGATAATCATTAATATCGGATTGGCTTTATATTTTCTTGTTCCGATGAATGCAATCAGAAAGATAATGATACTGATAACGAATGAATAAGTATCTTCCGTAGGCGAACCGAAGTTTTCTGCGTTCATTAATACCAACGCGGCGGAGGCGAGTAATCCGACTACTGCCGGGCGTAATCCATTAAAAATAGATTCTACTATCGGATGTTTCTGGTATTTTAGGAAGAATTTACTGATGGTCAACATCAAGATGAAAGAGGGAAGGACTACGGCAAAGGTAGCAATGATGGAACCCCATACGCTACCCGTAGAAGTAAACCCTACATAAGTAGCTGCGTTGATACCAATAGGTCCTGGAGTCATTTGGCTGATTGCGACAATATCCGTGAACTCCTGCGAACTCACCCATCCATAGCGGGTTACCACTTCGCCTTGAATCATGGAAAGCATGGCATAACCGCCACCGAAGCCAAAGAGCCCGATCTTGAAAAATGTATAGAATAACTGTAGGTAAATCATGTGATTAATAATTTATTATATAATAATTTTAGGCATGGATTACACGGATTTCCCGGCTTTTAGAATTATGAATCTGTAAAACAACAGCGTTAATCCGCGCCTTCTCAACTCTCCATTCTCAACTCTCAACTTTTCTAAATTTCCCCCACAGGAAACCTCCTACACCGGCCGCAATAATAATCCAGATAGGGGAGAAGCCCAACAGCCAGATTAATATTGCCGAGACAACAGGAATCCACAGATTGTAGCGGTTGATTTTTGCGGATCGTCCCATGGTAAAGGTCGGCGCCGCGATGAGTGCCACCACTGCCGGGCGAATTCCTTTAAAAATACGTTCCACTATCGGATTGTCTTTGAAACTATGAAAGAACAGGGCGATAGCCAATATAATAATGAAAGACGGCAAAATTGTTCCCAATGCTGTGATAATACTTCCCCGGATTCCACGCAGCTTATATCCTATAAAGATAGAAATATTGACTGCCAAAATTCCCGGTGCGGATTGGGAGATAGCCAGCAGATCGATAAAATCTTCCTGCGCAATCCATTTCCGTTTGGTGACAATTTCATTTTCAATCAGTGGCACCATTGCATATCCTCCTCCAATAGTAAAGGCGCCTATTTTAAAAAAGATTCCAAATGCTTCGAGATAAATGTTCATTCTTTCTTTTCTCCTCCTTCCTTACTAACTGCTTTTTTCTCTTTGCCATATTGACTGGGACTTACATTATAATGCTTCTTAAATACTTCGCGGAAGTACTTGGCGTCACTGAATCCCGTCATTTCTGCAATTTCTGTTATGCTATGTGTGTCTTCTTTTAGTAATTGTACGGCACGTTTCAGACGAATCAGCCGGATATAATCTCCCGGTGCCTGATCGGTTAATGCCCTTAATTTATTGTAAAAACTTGTGCGACTCATTCCCATCAGGCTGCATAATACATCTACCGTGAGAGCAGGATTGTCAATGTTATCTTCCACGTTCTTTTTGACGTTTGCTATGAATTTCCAGTCAATGTCTTGCGAACAGTTGATGCAGTCTTCATCATTTTCCTCATCATTCAGATCTAAATTTGCGAATTTGCTGCGCAATAGTGCACGGTTAGCCAGCAGATTGGCAACATTAGCTTTCAATATACCAATATTGAATGGCTTCACAACGTATTCATCCGCACCAATCTGAAGTCCCGAGAGAATATCTTTCTCATTATTCAAAGCAGTCAGCAGGATAACAGGAATGTGGGAGGTTTCGATATTATTCTTGATAGCTTGGCATAATTCATCCCCCCGCATTTCAGGCATCATAATGTCTGAAATAACCAGCTCTGGTTTGTACTCGGGAATAATCGTCAATGCTTCTTTTCCATTGGAGCAAACCTGTACGAAATACTCCTCGGATAACGTTTGCGACAGATAGTTGCGCAACTCATCATTATCTTCCACAATCAAGATGCGACGATGATTAATGTTCTCTTTCTTTTGTGCATTTTCGTAAATTTCAGGTGATGGAGGCGGAACGTTATCAATCGTATTTTCTATACGCTGTTTGCTCGGAGTTGCCAGATGTGCTTTCCGGAAGCGCTTGCTGTCTTTAGGGAATGTTATTTTGATAACCGATCCCTGGTTTTCGATGCTTGACAGATTAATCTTTCCTTTATGCAGGCGGACTAGCTTCCATACAAGCATCAGTCCGATACCACTTCCTGTTACTTTGGAATTAATAGCATTGCTGCCACGGAAATGAAGTTTGAACAATTTCTTTTGTTCATTGGCCGGGATGCCGATTCCTGTGTCTCTGACTTCCACGCTCCATGAGTCAGATGTTTCTGAAACGAAAACCTGTACATTTCCATTTTCCGGAGTATATTTCAGTGCGTTCGAAATGATGTTCTTAAAGATAGATTCCATCTTTTCTTTATCAAACCATACGTTCATATACCTGAAATTACTTTCATAAGTGAAGTTGATATGTTTGATGTTGGCGTACTGCTGGAACGCGTTGAATATTTCATTCATAAACGTGTTTAGCTCATGCTCTGAAATATATAATTCGGAAGAATATACGTCCGCTCTTTCAAAGTTGATAAGATTGGTGGTAAGACGTAATAGGGCATTTACGTTTCGTAATGCCGTATTCATGTTCGAAATACCTTCTTTACTCAACTCCTCTTTCTCGCGTAGTTCTTCCAAAGGTGCTTTGATAAGCGTCAATGGGGTACGGATATCATGTGCCGTATTGATAAAGAAGTGTATTTTCTCATCGGAGACTTTGCGTTGCTTCCTCAAAATCAGTATACGCAATAGGACGATGGCAATGAGACAAAGGATAGCTGTATAAACCAGCATGGCCCAGAATGTCAGCCAGAAAGGTTGGGCTATGATAATATCCATACTTCTTTCTTCAAGCATGATGCGTTTGTCTTCATTGGAGATGGCACGTACCCTTAGCGTATATTTGCCCGGGGCAAGATTGGTGTAACGAATCGTGTTCTCTGTTCCGGGTTTGCTCCATTTATCATAGAAACCTTCTAGCCTCCAAGAGTAAAGAATATTGGAAGGATAGTCATAGTTGATGGAAGAAACCTGCAAAGAGAATCTGTTTTGATTGTATTTTAACTTTAGTACCTTTGTATCATTGATGCTTGCTTTCAACGGAGAATCCTCATCACCCGGATAGATTGTTTGATAAAAAAGCTTGAAATCGCTGAAAATCATTTTAGAAGAATAACTTCTGGGCAATTTCATATCCTTGTCAAATTCCACTGCTCCGTCAGAACTGCCTAAAATGAATTTATTGTTTTTCCGTAACGTACCTGATAGCGCATTGAAATGGGTGGTCATCAATCCCATATCTTTGGTCCAGTTATAGAATTTTTTCTCATTGGGATAAAAACTTGTCAATCCGCTTTCTGTACTCATGATTATATCTTTGTCCGCATCCGATAATATGGTATAGATATTATTGGATATCAAAGCACAGTTTTCCGTGTGGTAATGAGTGAACAGTTTTTTATTAATATCGTAAATCAATAGTCCCGACCCGCTGGTACCTATATACAATGAACCGTTTTTTGCTTGGTACAGGGAATAGATATAGTTCGACTCTACCGGAAGTTTTATGCGCTCGAATTTTCCGGATTCTTTATCTAAAAGACATAGGCCGGTGGCACTACCGATCCACATACTTTTTTCATCTTTCTCAACGATGGCGGTAATGGAATTTAATCCATCATAAAACCGTACTTCCTGCGTCTTCAGATTAATACGCTTGAGGTTGTAGAATCCTCCCGACCAGATATAACCCTGCATATCTGTACGAATATCACGTATATATTTATCCGGTCGCTTGTTTGTATGAGTGTACAAAGGCGGCATGAAATAGCTGACACTGAACGTTTTCTTATCTATCTGGTAAGCACCGGAAGAGTACCCGCCTGCCCAGATAATTCCGGGAGCCACTTCGCATATAGTAAGAAAGATATGGCTTTTATTACCTTGCGACTCTTCAAAAGCACTAAGCACCGATCGCCATTGTCCGGTCTTTGAATTAAAAAAACTGATGCCATTGTTCGTTGCAAACCATAAATCTCCCTCTCTGTCTTCAATAATGGCATTTACTTGATCGTTGATTAAAGACTGTTTGTTACCGATGGAGTGCTTAATCCATTTGTAGCTCGTATAACGGTTGTTTTGTATCGTGATTCCGATGGGATAATTAGCCAGCCATATCCGTTCTTCATCATCCACAAAAATGTCATTGATACTGTTACCGTTCATGCCACAATTACTGTTATAATCAGCCACAATTTCGGGTACTATTTGATAAGTATCCATATTTATTTTGTGTACTCCTCCGCCATCGGTAGCTATTAATAACTCTTTGTCATTTAGCGGCTTGAACCGTGTGATACTGATATCTTTCAGGTTATAATCCGGTCGTATGACGGATTTGGTATTCATATCATAAACCATAATTCCCCGCAAGAAAGTGCCGATGAATAGTTTCCGAATCTTTTTGTCGAAGTGTAAATCGCTTACTTGGGCTTTCACGCTCTCCAACTTATCGCAATTGATAAGTTTCAATGCGTTGTTTTCTAATTGGGCATAATGAATCCCCATTTCCGTACCGATGAAGAAATGCGATTCGTCTATTTGTTCAATATCAGTGATTTCTTCACTTATATCATTCTTTATATGGGTGACTTGTTTGGTGTCCGTATTATAGAGAAAGATAGTATCTTTATTGCATAGCCAGATGTGTTTGTTCTGGTCGAGCCAGGCATAAGTGACCGGGTCCGGCTGTTCGCTGAAACTTTCCATCGGTAATTTATATACAAGACTGAAGCAGTCGTGAATCTGGTCATACCGGAATACTTTTCCTTTTTTCCCGATTTCCCATAAGACTCCTTCCTGATCAATATAAAGCCAGTTTAGATTTAACAGAGAGTTCACTTCTGCGTCACCATCCATTAACTTATATCGTTTAAACTCTTTTCCATTGTATCGATCAATACCTTCGTGCGTGAGGAACCACATGTATCCGGTTTTATCTTTTTGAATGCAGTAAACCCGCCGGTTACTTAACCCATCCTCCACTCCGAGATATCGATACGTCTGCGCGACACAAATTAGAGGAAACAATAAGATTAGAAAAAGCCATTTTTTCATACAAATAGGACTTTTAAGGGTTATTGAATCTTTTATGAGGGGGAAAGTTTGACAAAATTAAGAAGATTTTTTGATATTACAAAATTTTGATGAAAGATAACAGCGCTCCAAAAATGAAGAAAATAGACTATTTTATAACTATTTGTATATACTGTTTGTTTTCGGTATTTTGGTATCTATCAGAAGTCTTCCGGTAGAATGGAAAGTTCCGTAAAATAAGAGGCTGGCACTATTTAAAGTACCAGCCTCTGTAAAATATGGAAATGATTTATTTCATTTTCGCTTCCACCCACTTGCGGGCATTGACAAACGCTTCTATCCATGGAGTAACCTGATCGCTGTTCTTGCGGTCGGCCGGATAGCAACCGTTCTGCCATGGGAAGATGGAACGTTCCAAGTGAGGCATGATAGCCAAGTGGCGTCCGTCTGCGCTGGCCAGTGCTGCGATAGAATAATCGGAACCGTTCGGATTGCCCGGATATTCATCATAGCTATACTTCGCTACTACATTATATTTATCTTCGTCATATGGCAAAGAGAATTTTCCTTCTCCGTGAGCTACCCAGATACCCAGTTTGCTTCCACTTAAAGAGCCGAACATCACACTGCGGTTAGTCGGGATAGTAAGACCAAGGAAGCGTGATTCGAATTTGTGTGAATTGTTATGTAGCATTTTTCCTTTCTTCTTCAGTTCCGGGTTGATAAGATTGAGTTCCATCATCAGCTGGCAACCGTTGCAGACACCCAATGACAATGTATCTTCGCGTGCATAAAATTTATCCAATGCTTCTTTAGCTTTCGGGTTGAACAGGAATGCGCCTGCCCATCCTTTAGCAGAACCCAGTACATCGGAGTTAGAGAAACCACCGCAGTAAACGATCATGTTTACGTCTTCCAGTGTTTCGCGTCCGCTGATGAGGTCGGTCATTGTAACGTCTTTTACGTCGAAACCTGCCAAATAGAGTGAGTAAGCCATTTCGCGCTCACCGTTTGTACCCTTCTCACGGATGATAGCCGCACGGATACCGCTTGGGGTACGACGATCCGGAGTGATACCGTATTGAGAAAGCTTACCTTTGAATTCCGGCATGAAAGCGAATTCAACAGGTTGCATCTTATAGTTTTCAAAACGTGCTTTTGCGCAACCGTTCATAGATTGTTTGCGGTCGAGCAGGTAAGAAGAAGAATACCATACGTCACGCATATAATCGATACCAAACTGGTAAGTAGCACCGTCTTTAGATACCAAAATGTGGCGTTCGTCAGTCGGTTTACCCAGCTTTATATAGCCTACGCCTGCATCTTCCAGAATCTTCTTCACTTCATCCTTATGCTTGTCGCTGATCTGGATAACGATACCCGGATTTTCAGCAAACAGAATCTTAACGATATCCTGTTCTTTCATCTTGTCGAGGCTGATTTCCATACCGCCTTCTACATTAGAGAAGCACATTTCGAGCAATGTAGTGATCAAACCACCGGCAGAGATATCGTGTCCTGCAAGAATCAATCCTTTGTTGACAAGTTCCTGTACGGCAAGGAAAGCATCACGGAAATATTCGGCATCTTGTACGCAAGGTACTTCGTCACCAACTTTACCCAGAGATTGTGCAAAAGCCGAACCACCCAGTTTCAGTTCATCGAAGCTGAAGTCAATATGATAAAGCGTAGTCTTTTCATTGTTAACCAATACCGGAGATACCACTTTCTTCACGTCGGAAACTTCACCACCGGCAGAAACAATCACAGTTCCCGGAGAAATCACTTTCTCGCCGTTCGGATACTTCTGTGTCATAGATAGAGAGTCTTTTCCGGTAGGAACATTGATCTGCAGCGCGCAACAGAAATCGCTTAAAGCTTTTACAGCTGTGTAAAGACGGGCATCTTCACCTTCTTGAGAGCGGCAAGGCCACATCCAGTTGGCAGACAGTGAAATGCTATCCATACCTTCCGCCATTGGAGCCCAAACAAGATTGGTCAGCGCTTCAGATACAGAAAGAATAGAGCCGGCAGCCGGATCAGCCAATGCTGCTTGCGGAGCATGTCCGATAGAGGTAGCGATACCTTTCTCGCCACGGTAGTCGAGTGCTACGACACCGCAGTCGCTCAACGGCAACTGAAGTTCACCCTGACATTGCTGACGAGCCACTTTGCCTGTTACCGAACGGTCTACCTTGTTTGTCAACCAGTCTTTGCAGGCTACAGCTTCAAGCTGCAATACATTCGTCAGATATTCATGTAGTTTAGACAATTCGTATTTCGGCATTTCATAATGACGTTCTACGGTCTTGTCTACCATATAGGTTTTGGGAGAAGAACCGAACATCTGTTCTACGGCAAGGTCGAACGGACGTACACCGTCAGCCTGTTGGAAAGCGAAACGATGATCACCGGTTGTTTCACCGACTACGTACATTGGAGCGCGTTCGCGTTCGGCAATCTTACGTACATGTTCAATAGCCTCTTCTTTAATCAGCAGACCCATACGTTCCTGACTTTCGTTAGCGATGATTTCTTTGGCAGACAAAGTCTTGTCACCGATAGGCAACTTGCTCATATCGATCAAACCACCACATTCTTCCACGAGTTCGGACAGACAGTTTACGTGTCCGGCAGATCCGTGGTCATGGATAGAAACCACCGGATTCACCTCTTCTTCACAAAGAGCGCGTACTACGTTATTGGCACGTTTTTGCATTTCTGCGTTGGCACGTTGCACGGCATTCAACTCGATGCCACTGCTGTAACGACCGGTATCAACAGAAGATACGGAACCGCCACCCAGTCCGATACGGTAGTTGTCACCACCGATAACCACTACTTTGTTTCCAGCTTCCGGTGTGCCTTTCAGGCAGTCGCGTTGTGTACCGTAACCAACACCACCGGCAAGCATGATTACTTTGTCGTAACCATAAACTTCTTTGTTTTCTGTATGTTCGAAAGTCAGTACCGAACCGCAGATCAGCGGTTGGCCGAACTTGTTACCGAAGTCGGAAGCACCATTGGATGCTTTGATTAGAATCTGTTCCGGAGTCTGGTATAGCCATTTGCGTACCGGAAGAATCTCTTCCCATTCGCGTCCTTCTTCTGTGCGTGGATAAGAAGTCATGTAGACTGCAGTACCTGCAATCGGCCATGAACCTTTACCACCACCCATACGGTCGCGGATTTCACCGCCGGTACCGGTAGAAGCACCATTGAATGGCTCAACAGTAGTAGGGAAGTTATGAGTTTCCGCTTTCAGTGAGATAACACTCTTGATGTCCTTTACTTGGAAGAAATCAGGTTTTGAATGATCTGCCGGAGCAAATTGTTCCACAACCGGACCTTCAGCGAAGGCTACGTTATCTTTATAAGCAGAGATTATTTTATTCGGATTTTCCTGTGTAGTCTTTTTAATCATCTGGAACAGGGAAGATTCCTGCTCTACGCCGTCGATGATAAACGTTCCGCCGAAAATTTTGTGGCGGCAGTGTTCGGAGTTGATTTGTGCGAAACCGAATACTTCAGAGTCGGTCAGCTTCCGTCCGAGGTCCTTTTCTACTTTCTTCAGGTAGTCCATTTCTTCTTTGGAAAGAGCCAAACCTTCTTTTTCGTTGTACACTTCGAGATCTTCAATGTAGATGATTGGTTCCGGCTGACGGTTTGTCGTGAATACGTTTTGGTCGAGTCCTTTGTACATGCGTTGGAGCATCGGGTCGTAATCGGCATTTTCGTCCTTAACAGGGAAGTACTCCTCGATGCGGCTTATGCCTTCGAGCCCCATGTTTTGGGTGATTTCTACTGCGTTTGTACTCCAGGGAGTGATCATTTCGCGGCGTGGGCCAACGAAACAGCCTTTCAGGTTTTCTTCACTTTCCATCACGGCTTCGCCAAAAAGCCAGCAGAGTTTATTACTTTCGTCAGGGGTGAGCTGATGGTTGCTCTCTACGGCAATCACGCTCTTGGAAGGGGTTCTGAAAAAAAGAATCATGTTGTATATTTACGATTTTACGATTTACGATTTTACGATTGAAGTTCCTGCAGGAGAAACTCTTCTCTTTTTCTGTGGCGCAAAGATAATCAATTTCGTTGGTGGTAGGAAAAAAATAGAGAATAAATTCCTATACCTTATTTAATATGTTTATTTTCGATGTACGTTTTACTTATTATCGCTATATATAGTGATTCTTGTGTGGAAAAAACGTTAATATACTATCCCCATATCACAAAAAAGTGCGATATTTGCGACATGATTCAGATAGAGACAATATTCGATATATTAGTGAAAGGCTTTATTATTGGCGTTGTTGTGTCCGCACCCCTCGGTCCGGTGGGCGTATTATGCATCCAGAGGACTTTGAATAAGGGGCGTTGGTATGGATTTGTAACAGGTCTGGGAGCCTCTTTGAGCGATATAGCATACGCTTTGCTCACCGGCTACGGGATGAGCTTTGTGTTCGATTATATTAATAAGAATATTTTCTATCTGCAATTATTGGGGAGCATCATGCTACTCCTTTTTGGTATATATACCTTTCGTAGCAACCCGGTGCAGTCCATTCGTCCGGCTTCCTCCAGCAAAGGTTCTTATTTCCATAACTTTATTACCGCATTTTTCGTCACTCTCTCCAATCCCTTGATAATCTTTCTGTTTATCGGACTTTTCGCCCGTTTTGCCTTTGTGCAGCCGGGGGTGCTGGTCTTTGAAGAGATCACGGGATATCTTGCAATTGCTATAGGAGCATTGACCTGGTGGTTGGGTATCACTTATTTTGTGAATAAGGTGCGCACTAAATTCAATTTACGTGGTATCTGGATACTGAATCGTGTTGTAGGAAGTATCGTAATGCTGGTATCTGTTGCCGGATTGATTTATACTTTGTTGGGAGAGTCACTTTATTAAGAGATAACATAATGAATCAGATAGCACAACAACTGAAAGAGAAGAATATTGCCGAATACCTTATATATATGTGGCAAGAGGAAGACTTGATCCGTGCCAATCATTGTGAACCGGAAGAGATGGAGGCAAATGTAATTGCCCGCTATCCGGAAGAACAGCAGCCTGCCATGAGAGAATGGTATACCAACCTGATTACGATGATGAGTGAGGAAGGAGTACGGGAAAAAGGTCATTTGCAGATTAATAAGAATGTGATTATCAATCTGACAGAATTGCATAACGCATTGGCTTCTTCTCCTAAATTTCCTTTTTACAGTGCCGCCTATTTCAAGGCATTGCCGTTTATAGTAGAATTACGGAATAAAAACGGCAAGAAAGACGAGCCCGAATTGGAGACCTGTTTTGAGGCGTTGTATGGAGTGCTCCTGCTTCGTCTTCAAAAAAAGCCTATCAGTGAAGGTACTGCTAAGGCAGTGGAAGCTATCACTAGTTTCCTTTCTATGTTGGCAAACTATTATGATAAAGACCGTAAAGGTGAATTAAAACTGGATGAATAAATGAGAATTTTGGTAACGGGTGCCAACGGTCAGCTTGGCAATGAGATGCAGGTGCTTGCAAAAGAGAACCCGCAACATACGTATTATTTCACGGATGTAGAGGAGCTTAACATCTGTGACAAGCAAGCCGTTTGGGCTTATATCGCAGAGAAGCGGATTGAGCTTGTCGTGAACTGTGCCGCATATACGGCCGTAGATAAAGCGGAAGATAATTCGGAACTAGCCTATCAATTGAATTGCGAAGCACCGAAACAATTGGCAAGTGCGGCACAATTCAACGGAGCCGCCATGATACAGGTATCTACCGATTATGTCTTTGACGGTACTGCACACACTCCGTATACGGAGGATTGCGACCCTTGTCCGGACTCCGTATACGGCACCACCAAACTGGAAGGAGAATATGACGTGATGAATTATTGCGAGAAAGCAGTCGTAATCCGTACTGCATGGCTTTATTCCACTTTCGGCAATAATTTTGTGAAGACAATGATCCGTCTTGGAAAAGAGCGTGACAGTCTGGGAGTTGTTTTCGACCAGATCGGAACCCCGACTTATGCTAATGACCTGGCACGTGCCATCTATACCATTATAAATAAAGGTATAGTCCGCGGCATCTACCATTTCAGCAATGAGGGAGTTTGTTCCTGGTATGATTTCACGGTAGCTATTCATCGTCTGGCAGGAATAACCACCTGCAAAGTGAAACCTTTGCATACAGCCGAATATCCCGCGAAAGCAAACCGCCCGGCATATTCCGTGCTTGATAAAACAAAAATAAAAACAACGTTCGATATAGAGATTCCTCATTGGGAGGAGAGCCTCAAACAATGCTTGATAAAATTAGGAATGAAAAATGAAGAATGAAGAATTTCGATGCGGCTTTATAGATAGCGTAACAATTCTTCTTTCATCATTCATCATTCATCATTCTTCATTCTTCATTCATATTAATATATGGCAGATAATACAGAAATTTTGAGACGGCGAACGTTCGCCATTATTGCGCATCCGGATGCCGGTAAGACATCATTGACGGAAAAGCTATTGCTTTTCGGTGGTCAGATACAGGTAGCAGGTGCTGTAAAGAGTAATAAGATAAAAAAGACGGCTACGTCCGACTGGATGGAAATCGAGAAACAACGTGGTATTTCGGTAACGACTTCCGTGATGGAGTTCGACTATCGGGATTATAAAATCAACATTCTCGATACTCCGGGTCACCAGGACTTTGCTGAAGATACATACCGCACACTGACTGCTGTAGACAGTGTTATCATCGTTGTAGACGGTGCGAAGGGGGTGGAAACGCAGACGCGTAAACTGATGGAGGTATGCCGCATGAGAAAGACTCCGGTAATAATCTTCGTCAACAAAATGGACCGTGAAGGAAAAGAACCGTTCGACTTGCTCGATGAACTCGAAGAAGAACTGATGATTCAGGTTCGTCCCTTGTCCTGGCCGATAGAGCAGGGAGCACGTTTCAAAGGAGTATACAACATCTACGAACAGAAACTGGACTTGTACCAGCCATCCAAACAGATGGTAACGGAAAAAGTGGCAGTCGATATTCATACGGAAGAACTGGATCAGCAGATTGGCAAGCCATTGGCAGACAAGCTGCGTGGTGATCTGGAACTGATCGAAGGTGTTTATCCCGAATTTGATTCGGAATCCTATCTCGCAGGAGACTGTGCACCTGTATTCTTCGGATCAGCGTTGAACAACTTCGGTGTGCAAGAGCTGCTGAACTGTTTCGTGGAGATAGCTCCCAGTCCTCGTCCCGTACAGGCAGAAGAGCGTGAAGTGAATCCCGACGAACCGAAATTCACCGGATTCATCTTTAAGATCACAGCCAATATTGATCCCAATCACCGTTCTTGTGTGGCATTCTGTAAGATTTGCTCCGGCAAGTTTGTCCGCAATGCTCCCTATGTGCACGTTCGTCATGGAAAGACCATGCGTTTTTCGTCGCCTACCCAGTTTATGGCACAGCGTAAAACAACGATTGATGAAGCTTATGCAGGAGATATTATTGGTTTACCGGATAATGGTACCTTTAAGATTGGCGATACGCTGACAGAAGGTGAAATGCTTCATTTCCGCGGATTGCCGAGCTTCTCGCCGGAGATGTTCAAGTATATTGAAAATGCCGATCCGATGAAGCAGAAACAGTTGGCGAAAGGTATCGATCAGTTGATGGATGAAGGTGTGGCACAGTTGTTTGTCAATCAGTTCAATGGCCGTAAGATTATCGGTACGGTGGGACAGTTGCAGTTTGAGGTCATTCAGTACCGTTTGTTGAATGAATACAATGCGTCCTGTCGCTGGGAACCGGTAAGTCTTTATAAAGCCTGTTGGGTAGAAAGCGATGATCCCGCAGAACTGGAAGCCTTCAAGAAACGTAAATACCAGTATATGGCAAAGGATAGAGAAGGGCGCGATGTGTTCCTGGCAGACTCCGGTTATGTACTTCAGATGGCGCAGATGGACTTTAAACACATCAAATTCCACTTTACAAGTGAGTTTTAAAACATATTCCGTTGATTTTAACTAAAAAATCAGGTAAAAAAAGGAAAAACATATCTCATATAAATGAGTGAATAGAAATGAAGACACTATCCTGGGATAAAATTCAGCAAGGGGATGAAGAGGCATTCCGGCAGCTTTATGAGCAATATGCAGATTTACTGTATGGATATGGCATGAAGATAGCCGGTGATGAGACTCTGGTAACCGAGGCGATACAGTCGTTGTTTGTTTACATCTTTGAGAAAAGAGAAACTTGCACGGCTCCTCAATCCATACCCGCTTACTTATGTGTTTCGTTGAGACACATGATAGTGAACGAACTGAAAAAGGAGAATAGTGGCTCATTAAAATCACTGGATGAAGTAGGCACAAATGAATATCAGTTTGATCTGGAGATTGATATTGAAACTGCTATTATCCGTTCAGAGTTAGAAAAAGAACAGCTAGAAGTTTTGCAGAAAGAGCTGAACAATTTGACAAAGCAACAGCGGGAGGTATTGTATCTTAAGTATTATAAGAAGATGAGTCCGGAAGAAATAGCCCAGGTGATGGGACTCACTTCACGTACGGTTTACAATACTACTCATATGGCTATCTCCAGTTTGCGGGAGCGTATGAGCAAATCTTTCTTGTTGTTGGTAGCAGCTAATTTGTGGATTTTTAATTGAGGTGTGAGATATGGAAAAGTGGACAGAATCTTTAGATAAATACTTAGAAGAAGGAAAACTTCCTCTGGTTGGCGAAATCTTTTCTCGTAAAAAAGAAATAGGTGATAAGCTGAAGTTGCAACGTGAGGAGAGCCATAAGATCGCCTTAAGCCGGGGAAGAAAGCAAGGTGCGGGGAGAAGTTTCTCTTTCTCATGGGGAGTGGCAGCGGCAGTTGTCCTTCTTTTGGGGATAGGCGGTTACTTCCTGGCAGAAGAAAAGGTGGTGACTGATAACACTGCTATGAACTATGAATTGCCGGATGGCAGTACTGTGCAGGTGATGGAAAATTCCCGCCTGACTTACAATCATATCACATGGCTTTGGGAGCGCAAATTGCAACTATTGGGTAAAGCCTCTTTTAACGTAACCAAAGGCAAGACATTCACGGTCCGTACAGAAGCCGGCGACGTAACCGTACTGGGAACGAAATTCCTCATCGATCAGCAAGGAAAGAAGATGACCGTCAACTGTGAGGAAGGAAGTGTGCAAGTCGAGACTGCTGTAGGTAAGCGTACATTGCTTGCCGGGGAAAGCGTTCATTGCGATGAGAACAAGATTGTGCCGGTAGAGAAAAAGGCAGAAGAATCGGAGTTCCCCGAGGTGTTGGGGTATGAAGACGATCCGCTAATAAATGTAGTGGCAGATATTGAGCATATATTTGAAGTAACAGTCGTCGGACATGAGAAATGCGAGGGGCTGACCTACAACGGGACGGTCTTAACAAAAGACCTGAACGCCACACTGGAAAAAGTCTTTGGATCGTGTGGAATCAGTTATCAAATTCGAGGGAAAGAAATTATTTTAAAATAAAAAAAAGCCTCTTCTGACTATCCAGAAGAGGCTTTTTTGTTTTTCTTCAAATTTTCTTCATTTTTTCTTGGTAAAAAAACAACGGATGCTTCTCTTTCTAATAGATGAGCTATTTAATGATATTTGAAGAAAACGGTAGAATTGATTAGAAGATTAAATGTTGTAGAAGAAATTAGAAATTATCCGGCAGAAATAAGGCCGGGATTCAGAACAAACAATAGATGTTTTATAGAGAATTACAAGCTAAACTCAAAACAAACAATAGATGCTTTTTATAAAATTTAAATTTAACCCAAAACAAACAATGTTTTAAAAGAAATGCAAACTAGGGCTCAAAGCAAACAATAGACAGCGGCAGATGAATTATTCCTGCCACAAACGTAAGCCGGAAAGATTCCCTCATCGGACGTGATATGAGCTTTAGAGGCTTGTTTTTTCCGATTAAACAGACTTAGTTGGCTTAAAAAAAAGGGTTTTTCAACTAGACTGCTACGCTAATTAAAAGAATGAAAGCCGTGATGGCCCATGAGAGGTTTAACAAGACCGGTTTTTTATCTGGTAGTTTAATAGTAGGTTAAGAGGGTATGAAACCAGAAAAGGGCTGAACCGGTCTATCATTGAGTATTTTTATTTAATAATTGTTTTATCAGAGTGTGAGAGAAAGTTGAGGGGCTTTCTCTCACATTTTTTGTAGGAACAATAGATAGGACGATTTACTATTGGACTATTTACCATTTACTATTTGGGTTATGCAATAGAAGCAGATAGTAAATAAGATAAATGGGAATTTAGTTTAGATGTGGATGGCACGCTAAATCATAAATCATAAATCATAAATCATTAAACTTCCCCAGTTTTCCAATCAGAGAAATGACGTTTTTATACATTATATTCCTTTCTTAATTTATTTTATAATAAAAATTTGGTATTTTCGGACGCTTTTTAGACGAACAACTTAAAATACTAATAGTTTATTATATGGAAAATATCGAAACAGCGATCCTGCTGATGGTGGTCGGAATGGCTACCGTGTTTGTTATTCTGCTGATTGTGATTTATTTAGGTAAGTTGTTGATTACATTAGTCAACAAGTATGCTCCTGAAGAAGTGGTTCCTGTGAAGCGGGAAGCATCGCAAGGTCCTGCCCCTGTTCCGGGAAACATCTTAGCCGCCATTACAGCTGCTGTAAATGTGGTGACACAAGGTAAAGGAAAAATCACTAAAGTAGAAAAATTATAAATCTATAAAGAATATCACTGAAAGACATGAAAAGAGAAGTAAAGTTTAGTTTGGTTTTCCGAGATATGTGGCAATCTGCCGGAAAATACGTACCTCGTGTAGACCAACTCGTAAAGGTAGCTCCTGCCATCATTGAAATGGGCTGTTTTGCCCGCGTAGAAACAAACGGCGGAGGTTTTGAACAGGTAAATTTATTGTTTGGTGAAAACCCGAATAAAGCGGTACGCGAATGGACAAAACCGTTCCATGAAGCCGGTATTCAAACCCACATGCTCGACCGCGCACTGAACGGACTCCGTATGAGCCCCGTTCCGGCAGACGTCCGCAAATTATTCTACAAAGTAAAGAAAGCACAAGGAACAGACATTACCCGTACGTTCTGCGGATTGAACGACGTGCGTAACATTGCTCCTTCCATCACATACGCAAAGGAAGCAGGCATGATTTCGCAATGCTCGCTTTGCATCACTCATTCGCCTATCCATACCGTAGAGTACTACACCAATATGGCGCTGGAACTTATCAAACTGGGAGCAGACGAAATCTGTATCAAAGACATGGCAGGTATCGGCCGTCCTGTATCGTTAGGTAAGATCGTAGCAAATATCAAGGCGGCACATCCCGAAATCCCCGTTCAGTATCACAGTCATGCAGGTCCCGGATTCAATATGGCAAGCATCCTCGAAGTATGCGAAGCCGGTTGCGACTACATCGACGTAGGCATGGAACCACTATCATGGGGAACAGGCCATGCTGACTTGCTTAGTGTGCAGGCGATGCTGAAAGACGCCGGATATCAAGTGCCCGAAATCAATATGGAAGCCTACATGAAAGTGCGCGGCATGATTCAGGAATTTATGGACGACTTCCTCGGCTTGTATATCAGCCCGAAAAACCGTCTGATGAACTCTTTGCTGATTGCTCCCGGACTTCCCGGCGGTATGATGGGTAGTTTGATGGCCGATCTCGAATCCAATCTGGAATCAATCAATAAATATAAGGCAAAACACAATCTGCCGTTTATGACGCAAGACCAGCTTCTTATCAAGCTGTTTGATGAAGTGGCATACGTATGGCCTCGTGTCGGTTATCCTCCATTGGTGACTCCGTTCAGCCAATACGTGAAGAACCTCGCCATGATGAATGTGATGGCTATGGAAAAAGGAAAAGAACGTTGGGGAATGATTGCCGATGATATCTGGGATATGATTCTGGGTAAAGCCGGACGTCTGCCGGGCAAACTTGCTCCCGAAATCATTGAAAAGGCAGAACGTGAAGGCCGTAAGTTCTTTGAAGGTGATCCGCAGAATAACTATCCCGATGCCCTCGACAAATATCGCAAACTGATGAAAGAGAACAAATGGGAAGTAGGACAGGACGACGAAGAACTCTTCGAATATGCTATGCACCCGGCTCAATATGAGGCTTACAAGAGTGGCAAAGCAAAAGAAGACTTCCTGGAAGACGTAGTCAAACGTCGTGCCGAAAAAGATAAATCTCCGGAAGAAGATGCCAAACCGAAGACACTGACCGTACAAGTGGACGGACAGGCCTATCGTGTGACGGTAGCATACGGTGATACCGAACTACCTGCTGCTCCTGCGGGTGCTGCCGCTGCTCCGGCAGGAGAGGGTAAAGAAGTACTTTCTCCGTTGGAAGGCAAGTTCTTCTTAGTGAAAGGTGCGCAGGAAACTCCTTTGCAAGTAGGTGACACTGTGAAAGAAGGTGATGTAATCTGCTATGTAGAAGCGATGAAGACCTACAATGCCATCCGTGCAGAGTTTGGCGGTACAGTGACTGCTATCTGTGTCAACCCGGGAGATGCTGTTTCAGAAGATGACGTATTAATGAAGATAGGATAATGAACGAAATATTTGAGAACTTATATGACATGACTGCGTTCAGCAATATCATTGCCGAACCGCAGTTCCTGATAATGTATGCCATCGCGTTCGTTCTGCTCTATTTGGGTATTAAGAAACAGTACGAGCCGTTGCTGCTTGTCCCCATCGCTTTCGGTGTGTTGCTAGCCAACTTCCCCGGAGGAGATATGGGCGTGATTCAGGCCGACGAAAATGGTATGGTGATGGTAAACGGAGTGTTGAAGAACATCTGGGAAATGCCTTTGCATGACATTGCCCACGAACTGGGAATCATGAACTTCATCTACTATATGTTGATTAAAACAGGTTTCCTGCCTCCGATCATCTTTATGGGTGTCGGTGCGTTGACGGACTTCGGGCCGATGTTGCGTAACCTGCATCTTTCTATATTCGGTGCAGCCGCACAGTTGGGTATCTTTACCGTATTGCTGGTAGCCATCCTGATGGGATTCACTCCACAGGAAGCCGCTTCTCTGGGCATTATCGGTGGCGCGGATGGTCCGACAGCCATCTTTACCACCATCAAACTGGCGCCGCATTTGCTGGGCCCGATTGCCATTGCCGCTTATTCGTACATGGCGCTCGTTCCGGTGATTATTCCGCTGGTAGTGAAGCTGTTCTGTACGAAGAAAGAGTTGAGCATCAACATGAAAGAACAGGAAAAGAAGTACCCTTCGAAGACTGAAATCAAGAACCTGCGTGTATTGAAGATTATCTTCCCGATTGTGGTAACTACTATTGTTGCCCTCTTCGTGCCAAGTGCAGTGCCTTTGGTGGGGATGTTGATGTTTGGTAATCTGGTGAAAGAAATCGGAACTAACACATTCCGCTTGTTCGATGCCGCTTCCAATAGCATCATGAATGCTGCCACCATCTTCCTCGGACTGTCTGTAGGAGCAACGATGACAGCCGAAGCATTCCTCAACTGGACAACAATCGGTATTGTGATCGGTGGATTCCTTGCATTTGCACTTTCTATAACCGGTGGTATTTTCTTTGTGAAACTGGTAAATCTCTTCTCGAAGAAGAAAATCAATCCGCTTATCGGTGCTACTGGTTTGAGTGCCGTTCCGATGGCGAGCCGTGTAGCCAATGAGATTGCTTTGAAATACGATCCGAAGAATCACGTATTGCAGTATTGCATGGCAAGCAACATCTCCGGAGTAATCGGTTCTGCCGTAGCTGCGGGTGTGTTGATCTCCTTCCTTGCATAAGATAATTCCTGCCTGAAAAAGACTTTTTATACATTCACACTTGGAAGATTCGTTTGATAGCGTTATCTTTGTGTGAATGTATAACAGTAAAAATAGCAAGCGTATGAGTGCAATGTCATTGGAAGCCGAAAAGAACGAACTGATTCGGCGGATTCTGGATGTGGATGATGTCGCTATTCTGCGGAGAGTGAAATCGATGTTGAGTTGTGAAGAAGAGCAAACGAATGTTGTCGCAGAGGAAGCAGCTCCCTACCAGACAAAGGCGGAGATTCTGGCAAGCTTAGATCAGGCGTGTAAGGAACTGAAACTGAATCTGGAGGGTAAGTTGGAGTTTAAGTCATTAGATGATGCCCTTAATGAAATATAGAATAAGCGTTACCCTCGAATTTTTAAGGGAAATGAAGCATTTGTCAAAACGGTATAAATCGTTGAAAGAAGATCTTAGGAATTTTGGAAATGATTTGTTATTAAATCCTGAACAAGGAGTCAGTTTGGGCAACAATCTTCGTAAAATACGTATAGCGATAACTTCGAAAAATAAAGGTAAAAGTGGAGGTGCACGGGTGATAACCTATACGATAATCTGGACAGAAATAGATACAGAGATAAAATTGCTCACTATTTATGATAAGTCAGAACGTGCAAATATCACAGATAAGGAAATAGAAGATATCCTGAAGCAAAACGGTATTTTGTAGTCCTTATGATATAAAAAGAAATCGTCCTGTTTCACGGTTACGTGATAACAGGACGATTTCTTTTATAAGACTAA
This sequence comes from Bacteroides xylanisolvens, assembly GCF_018289135.1. NCBI lineage: Bacteria > Pseudomonadati > Bacteroidota > Bacteroidia > Bacteroidales > Bacteroidaceae > Bacteroides > Bacteroides xylanisolvens. Next base: position 2,723,111 of record NZ_CP072216.1, on the reverse strand, counting down.
GACTTTGTGAACAAGTTTCTTTTGTTTCTAAATTTATTCACTGATAACCTTTCTGTATTCCGCTACCGCCATCTTTTCCGACAGATACGCATTAATCAGATTGGTGTGCGCCTGCGTCCATGACAATTGTGCGGAGAGTACATCCACCATATTTGCCTTTCCTTCATTATACGAGAAAGAAACCAAATCAAGATTTTCATTAGCCAGATTCATAGTCTCTTTGGCGGTTTTCACTTGATATTCCGTTTCCGTCAGTTTGGTTAGGGCGGCAGAAAGTTCCTCGTTGATATTATCCGTCACATAACTTTGTTGCAGTTTCTGTATGCTGATATACGCTTTCTGCTGACGGTTTGTTTTGAACCGGGCTCCCCAACGGAAGATCGGTATATTCAGGTTAATGCCGACGATGGGATTGAAAGAAACATCATAACCGAGGTTAGGTGTAGCTGTAGCCCATCCACCGCTGAAATACATATTCAATTGCGGGTTGAACTGGCTAAGAGCCGCTTTGCGTTGCGCCTGACTTTTCATGATATTCACCTCCGTACTTTCGTAATCCGCGCGACGTTGCAGTACATTCTCCAGAGAAAGGATCTGCACCGGAGCGGAAGCCGTGTCAATCGTGTACAGACTGTCTACGGGATTGTTCGGCTCTTCTCCCATCAGGATATTCAGCTTTTGCAGCGCCAGCGTATAGTTCTGACGCGCCTTGATATATTGCAATTCCGCTTCTTTCAACCGGGTGGAAATCATTAATAAGTCCGTGCGACTAATCATCCCGTCGTTGAAACGATCCTGAATGATGTCATACTGTTGCTTCACAATACTTTGATACTTGTCCGCCGCCTGCAACATAGCCTGTGAAGCGGAAGCATTCCAATAAACTGCATCGCTCTGATAATGAATCTGGTCGATGGTAAGCTCCTCATTTAGTTGATTCAGCTTTTCGTCCGCTTTGGCAATCTTGTGCTGGGCGTTGAGTGCCCCGCCCGTGTACAACGGTTGCGAGACGATAAATACACCTTGATAGGTATGGTTGCGGTATTCGCCTACCGGTTCGTTCCAAGCATTAAGGTCGCTCATGTTGAGGGTCCCGTCCGCATTGACATCTATTTTTGGCAAGAATCCCGTGTGAGCAATCTTCCGTGCTTCCGTACTTGCCATTGTCTTTAGTTTCTGTTGCTTCAGAATTTGACTGTAAGCTTCCACTTTATCCCGGTAAGCTTCCCGGCTAAGATAGGGCTGCTGTGCCCTGGCAGTGAGACCGAGGAACAGCAGAGACAGAGTTATAAGTTGAGTTTTCATTTTATTCAATCTATACAATAAATTCAAGTTTCATATAAGAGAAGGCAATTAGCCTTTGATTCTCTGAATGGCACAATAAGCTACCGGAAGAACAAACAGCGTCAGAGCCGAAGCCACCAACAGGCCTCCCATAATCGTAGCCGCCATACCGCCGAACATCGCGTCGAACAACAATGGCAACATACCCAGAATGGTAGTGCCGGACGCCATTGCTACGGGGACAATACGACTCGTTGTAGCACTGACAACAGCATCCAACGGTTTTTTGCCCGTTTTTGCTTCCAGATCAATCTGTTCCACCAGTACAATCGCATTTTTGATATTCATCCCAATCAGTCCGAGCAAACCAAGGATGGAGAAGAAGTCGAACGACTTGCCTAGCAACACCAATCCCAAAACGATACCGATAAAAATAAGCGGTAACATCAACAAGATCACTGTCGGCTTACGATACGTTCTGAACAGGAACAACAGCGTGACGAACATCAGGAAGAACGTCAACGGTAAATTCTTGGCCAACGCCTCGTTAGACTCCACCTGACTTTCCTGTTCCCCGAAATACTTCATCGTATACCCCTCCGGCACTTTAATCTCTTTCTGCACCAGCGGCCAAACCTCATTGAAAGCAGCAATCGCATTCACTCCGCGACGCGGATCGCATTGCGCCATCATCACCATTTGCCGGTTGTAATCTTTCACATTCGAGAAACGATATTGGAAATCAAATTCCGATACCACCTGTTCCAGACTGGTCGTCTCATTCCCCGTGCCGAACACGGGCAACGTGCGCAGGTCATTGATGCGGAACGAATCCACTGTGTTATCCTTCAATAAGATAGGAAGCACCTGATCGCCCTGCCGGTACTCTCCAAGCGTCATACCTGTGGTTCCGATCTGGATACTTTGTGCCATTCCCTGACGCGATACCCCTAACGGTTGCGCCCGTTCGGGACTATATACAGGCTTCCATACAGGAACTTTATTTCCCCACGAATTGCGCACATTGATTAAATCCGGATTCCGGTGCATAATCTCCAAAGCCTGGTTGGTGAGCGCCACAAGCGTGTCCACATTCGGACCGATAAATCCGATTTCGATAGCGGCATCCACCGCAGGCGACAGTTTGAACAGACTGGTACGGGTAATCGCATTCGGATAATTCGCCTTCATGTACGCGTCGAAATCTTCCTCATACTCTTTTGTATATTTACTGTCCGTCAATTCAACCAATACATTGGCAAAATTCGGTTTCGGACCTACCGAAGTAGAAGCCAGATAATACCTTAACGGCGTGCTGCCGAAGGTGATCGACACTTTCTTCACTTCCGGCTGCTTTGCCAGATGCTCTTCCACGGATTTCATCTCTTTCACTACATCATTGATGCTATACCCGTCGGGATAAAACACGTCCGCCCGGAAATAAGGCTTATCGAGAGAAGGGAAGAAGTTTTGCGGCATCATTCCCATGATAACCAGCGAAGCAACAAAGAGCACTACCATCGAACCCAGGGTCAATGTTTTCCTGCGAATCAGCGTGCGGAGGATGGAGGCGAATTTGTGATAGAACGGTTTGTCATACGGGTCTTTCGTGCCGTCCTTTGCTTTCGCTTTCAGGATGAAGTTACCGAAAACAGTGGTCTGCGTCAGCGCGAGCACCCAGCTCAATCCCAGTGAGATGGCAAGCACCACAAAAAGCGGTTTCACGATTTCCGCCACGGCAGAAGGAGCAAGGTAGAGCGGGAGGAACGAACAGATAGCGATGAACGTAGCCCCAAGCAATCCCCATTGCGGACCGGTTGCTCCGTCTATCAGCGCTTTCCGTCGGTCTACTCCGCGGGCGATGGCAATCTGTGCGTTGTCTGTTACCACGATGGCGTTATCCACCAGCATCCCCATGGCGATGATAAATCCCGCCAATGAAGTACGGTTCAGTCCGACACCGAAGAAAGACATGATAAGCAATGTGCCGCCAATAGAGAAAATCAGTGATGAGCCGATCAGCACACCTGCGCGCAAACCCATCACCAACATGATAATCACAATTACAATCAGAATCGATTCGATCAGATTGATGATAAATCCGTTGTTGGCTTCGTTGGCAATTTCGTTCTCCAGATACAGGCTTTGCAGTTCCAGTCCCACAGGCATCAGTGGCAACAATTCGTCCAGTTTGGCTTTCACGTTCTTGCCCGTCTGCACCACGTCCCGTTGCGGGTCGGTGGAGACGCCGATGCCGATGGCACGTTTGCCGTTCACGTGCATGATGTTGGATGGAGGGTCCATGTATCCTTTTTCGATGACGGCGATATCGCCCAGTTTCACCTGTCCGGCTTTGGTGGTAATCACCTGGTTGCGGATATCGTCTACGGTGGTATACATACCGTTGGCAGTCACCCGGAGCTGTTGCTCGCCGGCACGGATTTCTCCGGTATTGATAATCTGGTTCTGCGATTGCAACAGACTGGCAAGCTGTTTCGGGTCGATGCCCATACCTACGAGCTTATTGGTGGAAATAAAAATATTGACCACCTCCGTCTGCGTCCCGAACAGGGCGACTTTCATCACCCCGTCCGCCGTCACTACCTGCGTCTTGATCCGTTCCGCCCAGTTGCGCATCTCTTCGTATGTGTAACCGTCGTCCGCCGTCAGACCGTAATAGATACCGAACACGTCGCCGAAATCATCGGAAACCGTCGGTGCGGAAGCACCGCTCGGCAATTGTGGCTGTATATTTAGCACCTTCCGTCGCAACTCATCCCACTTCTGCGGAATGGAGCTTGCCGACAAGGAAGGTTGCAACTCGAATGTGATTTTTGAGAGCCCGTACATCGATTCTGATTTTATCTTGTACACACCGCTCATACTTTGAATTTCACGAGAGATAGGCTCGGTAATCAACCGCTCCACTTCTGCCGGTTCGGCACCCGGATAGCGGGTCATAATAACCGCCGACTTTATGACGAAAGGAGCATCCTCTTTCTTACCCAGCTTGCCGAAGGAAGTGATTCCCCCAATCAGCAATACAGCAAGAAAGAAATAGATGATTTTCGTATTATCTAATGAATATTTGGCTAAACTCATAATAAATGATCGTTGATAATTGATGAATGACAGCGGATAAATGATTACATAATCATTTACCAACTATCACCTGTCAACAGTTGTGATAGATTCTCCTTCTACTAGTTGGTATACGCCTGCTATGACGATTTTTTCACCGGGTTTCAAACCTTCCGAGATGAGCGCCTGTGCTTCTCCGGTCGGGGCGTTGACGGTCACTTCCCGTTTGTGGACTTTATTGTCTTCTACCACCCAGACATACATTTTATTCCCTTCGCTTTCGCCGAATACGGCACTAAGCGGTACAATCGTCCAGCTATCCTGCACCAACGGACCTACATCTGCCGTGAAACGGATGCTGCACGTAAAACCGGGTTTCACTGCATACAGATCGCGGTCGAATGACGGATCGTCAATCGTGATGCTGACCGGAATTCCTGTGCCATCCGTAGAAATATCAAGATATTCTTCCAGTTTCGCTTGAAACACGTGTCCTTTAAATGTGTCGAACTCTACAAGGAAACGCGGGTCTTTGGCGCGCAACAAATAAAGATACGCATCCGGAATGGTGAATTTGATACGTAGATTGTGTGTATTGACAAGCTGCACGATACCCTCACCGGAGTTGACACGCTGATAGTTTTCCACCAGTCGTTTTTCGATAGAACCGTCGAAAGGAGCTGTCAGCTTGGTGTCGCGCATATTGTTGGCAGACAGTTCGTATTCAGACTTCGCCTTCTGGAAGTTGGCGAGGCTGATTTCATATTCCTGCACGGAGATCGCTTGCCGGGAGAGGAGCCGTTTGTTACGTTCCACTTGTGCCGAAGCCGTTTCGTATGCCGATTTCGTAGCGGCATATTGCAACGCGATGTCTCTGGGGTCGATAGCTGCGATGAGCTGTCCTTTTTTCACTTTCTGTCCTTCGATGACAGGAAGCTGAATGATTTGTCCGTTGACCCGGAAAGCCAGCTTCACATATTCCACCGCTTCCACGATTCCCGAGAAATCTTTTCTGATAATCGATCTTGACTCGACAATCGTAGTCTTTACGGGACGTGCAGTTGTCGTTGTCGTTTCTTTTTTCTGTCCGCAGCCAGCCAGCAAGATTGCAGCCGCCAGGACGAATCCAAATTTCTTTTTCATATACCACGTTGATGTTTAGAGGTTTTGCGTTGATAAATAGCGAATAATATACTAAAACAACTCCTGTTTATTTATGTTCAACATTCCTGTCTTTTCATATCCTGCCTCTTAACCTTTATATGGAACACAAAAAAACGGGAACTTTACCGTTTCTAAGGTAAAATTCCCGTCCAACTCTTTTGTGTCATTTTACATCATCAGGTTCTGACCTCCAATGACGCCTGCAATAGCAGTAGCAACCGCAATGACGACTTTTAAAATCGTATTCCAAATGGATTTCTTCATAATTCAACACCTCCTTTCCATACCACACTATCCTCTATCACCTATTCTATTACGCTGCCGGATCGGGCGCTTCCTGACCACCGCCACCCGGTTTGTCATCACCCGAACCTCCGGTGTTGCCACTGCCTCCCGCTCCCAGTGCTTTCGTCAACTGGTTGACGTGGATATATGACGCTCCCTGAATCAGCGCACGGGTGATATTTCCACCGGCATCCCGCGTATATTCCGGGGTAAACTGGCAACGCAATCCCGTGATTTGTGCCGGACTAACATCGGCTTCCGCATCCACCCCCTTGCAGCGTGACTGGCACACCATGGTAAATGTGCCCAATCCTTCGAGTTTCACTGTCCTGCTGTTGAGCAACTGCTCGCGCATCACTGCCATCAGGTTTCGGATCACGTTGTGCACGTCACCGGCCGTCAGTGATGACCGTTCGGCAATCGTTTCGCCAATCATTTGCGTATCCACTACGTTTCCCATTTTAATCAGGCAGGGATGCCATTTCTTCTTTTTGTCCTTCGATGCGATATTGGACTGAACCGCTTTGTAAATCAACATACTGATTTCCTCCTTTTTAAGTGAATAAATAAGATTTTATTGAGTCAGTAAACGAACGTTTTCTGTCTCTTTTACAGTAGCAAAGATACCCCAACCGGCAGGGGAGGAAACATGAAACGGTATCTGCCGGTAAGTGAAGGCAAACGCTTGAATATCTGTGTATTTGCTTGCATTTCTACGCAAAAAACAGTATCTTTACATGACGTAAATAATAAATTAAAAGAAGAAAATCTATGAAGAAAACGGAATTGGCATTACTCTATATGCCGTATGCAAGTGCCGATGTGGCAAGAAGACATTTAAATAAATGCATCCGCCGAAACCGGGAGCTGCTGGAGGCTCTCGAAGCTACCGGCTGGGCGTTTTGGATACATTGGCTCACACCGTTGCAGGTGGAGCTGATTGAGAAGTATTTGGGAGAGCCTTAATCCCTAAATCCATCCCTCTGACGAGAATAAGTCTTTGGCTCCCTTCCACGGTTGCACCTGCATGCCCGGTTCGGGTGGCGGCGTACAAGGGGAATATCTTCCGTTGGTCACATCGTAGCAGAACGCTGCGTTTCCCTTTGTTCCGAAATTACGGAAACGGGTTTTCTCGACGTGTATATACACGATCCCCATTTCATCCTGACGGTCTACCACAATTCCGTAGTCCGTCATGTTGAAAAAGTTGGCCGAGCCGTTGATGTCATACATGGTGGGAACTTCCGTTTTCTGCGTGCCGTATTGCTTGTTCATCTTTCTCGGATGCGCCACCAGAATGACGAGGCAGGAGTTGAGCCGGGCAAAACGTGCCAGACTATTCATGAATGAACCGATATACCCTGTCTCCGTCATGCCTGCCGGGATCTGATGGTTGATGTAATTGTACGGGTCGATGACAAACACACGGATGCCGTGACGGTGTACCAGTTCGCGTGCCTTCGACAAGACGTTGCCCAGTGTGAAATCCCCGTCCGGGAGAATGTGCCAGACGCGTTGCGAAAGATAATCCACTACGCGGGCGAATTCCTCCTCCGTAGAGAAATCTTTGCGGAAACGGTGTCCCAGCAGTTTCTCCGCCAGTTTGGCATGATGATACTCGATTGGCGTGTTCTCCGGACTGAAATATCCCGCTCGCCAATCTTGGCGGGTGCAGAGCCGGAGCACTATCTCATCTACAAAGTCCGATTTGCCATGTCCGGGAATACCGGTGACGGTGAGCACCCGCCCCGTTTCCAGCCTCATGATTTCGTCCAGATTCGGTATTCCCAATTCCACGCCCGAAGTATACCCCTCTTCAAACAGTTGGTGCAACCCCTCCCGTAAGTCTTCTGCCGTAAACGTACCTTCCAGGCGGGGGATGGGCGCGTCCTCCAGTGCCTTCAGTAGTGCGTCCGGGCCTTCCGCCACGAGCAGTTCGTTGGCGTCCTTGTATGCTTCGCCGTAGGTGACGATACGGCAGCGGTCTACCCCCAGCCGTCGGGAGAGTTCCCGGCACAGTTCCCGTCCCTTGCGGTCGGTGTCCACCGACAGATAAATCACTTGTTTCTGCTCGAAATGAGATTCCGACAATTCGTCCAGCCAGTCCAGTTGACTGTTGGCACCGTTCGGCACGGAAATGACATCCGTCCGGCCGACAGCCATGTAGGAGAGGGCATCAAATTCCCCTTCCACGAGGATGCACTCCGGCGTGTCGCGGATGGCGTCGATGTTGTAAGGGATGGTGCGCGCTCCTTGCAGTAATTTGAAGTGCTTTTGTGAGTCGCGGAACTTCGTGTTCACCAATTCCCCGTTTTCGAAAAAGTTGAAGCAGAGACAGTCCCTCTTTTCCCAGCCTTTCTCCTTTCCGGATATAGGCATCGAGATGGAGGCGAAAGCCACGCCAGCTTCCACCAATACTTCCGGCGGAATGTGGCGGACGTCACGACACCATTCAATTTGCTTCTGTGTGAGTGCCCCTTGCTCTGGGTCGCCGTGCGGCTTTTCAGAGGGCGGACAACTGGAGTTGCTACCTGTTGCCGTTGGAAATTTGACCAACGGATCACCCAGCTTTCTGCCTTTTCCGGCATATATGGCTGCCGAACCGTGTGCGCCGCAGTAGTGGCACAAATACAGTTTGGTATCGAGGTTGACACTTAGTGATTTATCACGCTTATCCGTCCGTTGGGCATGACACCAGGGACATTTTGTTTTCATTTTGCCGCTTGTGCGACCGTGGGTATCAATACCCAGTTCTTTGAATCTATCCATATTTAGTAAATGATTGAGAGATAATATGCTATCGTGTCCATTCGTTCGTCACCGGATTCCAGATATGTGCCGCCGAAGGTCGCGGCTTGGCATAAGCGGGGATGGGATGCCCGTCGTAGGTACGTATTCCGTTGGTGATGGTTTCGTAGGGCGAACATTGCTGTTGCTCTTGCCGGTTTTTGAGAAACTTCTTCAATGCCACCTGCGTTGTGGATGACACATGGCTTCCCTGCCGGGTGAGATTGGCGAAATAGTTTTTTATTTCGTGCAGGCTGTTCATCGAGCTTTCATTCCCCCGTAAGATGATTTGCTCCCGTAAATAGTTGAAGAACCATTCTTTTTCTTCCATCATCAGCCGGGGGATGCCCGACTGAATGGCTACGACTTCATACCAGGATGTGTCGTTCATTGCCTCCTGTAGATTTTCTTCCCATGCGTTGGGGCGCATATCGGGTGTCACAGCGTTCAAGTCCGTCACCTTCAAACCATTTTCTTCTTCTTTTTCTTTTCCGCTTTCTTCAGAAGAAGAATTTTTTTTGTTTATTTCTTTATTTATAATGGGGGATGGATTTTTCTGTATATTTGACGTATTTTTCATTTCCCGAGTGTTAAAATTCTCTGCATTTCCGTTGGCTTTCAGAGAGTTATTGACGTGCGGTTTCGTGTTGCGCTTTTTTTCATCTTCCATGTTGTCAAGTGCTTCCCTATAATCGTCTATTGCTTTAGAATGGAGGTTCATTTTCTCATCCAGATAAAAGAGTCCGTAATTGTATAATACACTTTCCATCAGTTCGTCGCTCACATCATAAAGGTTCTGGATGAAGGAAGCAGTTTGCGGTGCCAGAAAATGTTGTGGCTGTTGATAGAGCTTTTCCATCACAAGCCAATATAGTCCGTAGGCTTTCAGTCCGTCTTGCATAATCATCCGCAGCAGTTCGTTGTCGGTGTATGCCAGTAGGGGGTGCGGAAAATAACTTCTGATGGCAGATTCTTCGCAAAAGTCGGCATAGAGTATATGCGAGTTGTATCCTTTGCCGGGACGCCGGAAATAATGGTGGTAGAGGAGCTCGAGATGTTCGGGTTGGGCATGGAATATATTGGCGATGATTCCCATTGTCTGGATATTGACGCAGCATTTAAGCTGTGCATGAGCTTCTTCGAGCATCACCCAGTATAGTCCGTATATTTCCAGTCCTTGTTCCCGTATCAAAATACTCATGGGTATATTGCTGGAAGAAGAAGTGGGATGATTGAAGTAACCGTTATGAATCGGTTTTCTCTTTTGTGATGCGTTGTTCGATTGTTTGGTATTTGCTGAATTAGATGTTGTCATAATAAAATATATTAGTTTCTGTTTTAAATTCTATTTTTCTGAAAATACAGATACGAAGAATCCGGCCACTTCTTTGGAAAGCAGCAAATATCGTACTCATTCTTCATGATGGAATCGGAGTATTCTCTTCGTGTATGTAATCTGTAATATAGGGAATTTTCGGAGCAGGGGAGATTTAATTCCGAAGTTCTGAAAAAGCAATGCTGGAAAAACAGATAACTGCTTCTGTCAAAAAACAAGGAAGCAGCATTGACATGATTTTTTCTCTTACTTGCGGTTGCAAAGTAACTACTTTATTTCGTATATGTCCTACAACTTTCCTTATTTAATCCATGAAATTAATTTTTTTTCACAGAAGAGCCGAATACAATCCCTGCTACTCGACACGTAAGCCATTTTCTACAATGCACGTCATAGTATGGGAGAAACCTGTTGGAGGGGTTTTCGTAGTAGGGGCGGCCGAAATAGTGTTCATATTCTGTCAGTGTCCCTGTAATGGAAAGGCAGGTTCCGTCTGTTCGTTGCAGGCAGAAATCGGCGTTGTCCCATCTCATCCGGTCTATCAGTTCTTCTACTTGGTATGCACGGCGCATAGATTCTCCCAGTGTCAACAGTGTACCGTAATTCTCTTCCGCATCTTGGCGGATAATAGCTGCCCGACGGGAAACCGTCAGGCAACTGTCATTCTTCATCGTTTTTTTCATACAGATTTCTTTGTGCTGAAATGCTCACATTTCAGTTCTTGTTAGTGGTGTAAATGTAGTGAATTTACTTGACTTTACAAAGGATAAAATTACTTATATAATGGATGATTAGTTAAATAAATGGAATAAAATATTTTGTATTTTTCATTGTCTGAATATAGGCTTTAAAGAGCTTATGGAGGAGTTTAAAGAAAGCTGTGGAGGGAATGGGAATAGGCTGCAAAGGGCAAAGGACGGCCCTCCTTATCCTCTGTGGTGAAAACCGTGCAATAATGTCCCACATGGTAATTGGTACACTGATAATTATTCACCATTGAAACCTTTTGCGCAGCCTTTTTATCCAACTGTCGCTACGTATAACATTATTATTCTCTCCAATCGCTTTTTTCAAATCCCGGATCCGTTCATTTTGTCTCTTCATTGCTGCCTGTATTTCGTTTATCAACGTATTTATTTCCTTCTGCAGCTGAATTTCCTCTTCTTTCAATTGAATAATGTGGGCGTATTTTTCGCAGACCATTGTTTTGTCTATACACAGTTGTTCCAGCGTATCAATATATTCTGCTGTAATGCCGGCTTTACTTCGGCGAAAGAGTTCCAGAATACATTCTTCGTCAACGTTCGGAACATTGTCTATGTATAACATAGGGAATTGTCCCATTTCCACCCAAAGCAGGATCGCTTCTTTTTCGATGTGATACTTAATCACTGCTTTTTCTACACTAATCCATTTTGGCATATTGCTTTTGTTTTAATGTGTTATAAAAAAAGGAGTAAATAACGTATTGTCCGGAGAGGTGCAACGAACACCCACGGTTTTTATGATTTCGGTCGGGTGGGGAATTGGTTGGGGTATAAGGATTGTTGAAACCGACCGGATACAATAAAAGCGTGAGTGCTGTTGTACCATTATCTAAACTTAAGGCTTAGCAATACCCTTCACCAGATAATGATAAACAACAGACACCCACGCCAAACGTTTATATATAACAAATCTCTAATCGATATGTTGATATACGACTATCTACGTGGAGTATCTGTTGTATCATCTCTCGGTGTGAAAAAACTGCTAATTTTTAAGTTTGATAGACAATACGTTATTTACTCCATTAAGGAATAAAAACCGCTTTTGCCTGTTTCATCACGCTGATGGGCAGAAAGCGTGTGACAAAGATATATGTTTTTTTCGGAATAGGATGGAAAAGAGGAAATAAATGCAGGAAATATGGTATGAGAATAGAGAGTATGGTATAAAGATGGTAAATATGCTATACGGGTGGCAAATATAATGTGATGATAAAAAGGAGGGAGCCAAAAGTGAAACCATCTATTAGATTGATATTATTTAGGTACGGATTACACGGATTTCGCGGCTTTTAGTCTAATGGAACCGTGAAATCCGTGTAATCCGTGCCTAAATGAAAGCCATAAAAGTCTTTTGACCTCGCATTGTCTTTCCGTGCAATTCTTTTTTTAGCTGCGATTTCTTTTGGGCTTTCCGGAGAAGATAGTCAGTTCAAGAATTGCAAAGATGATTTCCGTTGTGGTATATCCGGTAAATGTATATTCCAAATTTTCATTTTCGGAGAAGTATTTGAGATAAACGGTTGGAGTGCCATTGTGGAAGTCGAGAAAAAGATAAGAAGTATAATCATAGATGCCAAGATCGGCAAACTCGTTCAGAATCGCTGTGTTGAAAATCGTGCATTGGCCTGTCTTTGATTCATTTCCGGACATTTCGAATCTGCGATGTTCTTTGGCGAGATCGTCTTTATTCACATGTCTGAATTGTTCTTGCAGTTCTTTACTGAAAGAAAGGCGTTGTCTGATGAAATTAAAAACTTCTTCCTTTGTCATTTGTTTTAAATCGGTTATTTCCATTTTTTATTAATTAGTCGGGTAAAGGTACTTTCTTTATTTGGTAATAAATCGGATTTAGTCATATTTCTTTTATTTATTTTTCGGCTTATAACCCTAAAAGAATCTGAATTTATGGAATTATTTAGGGTTATAACCCTAAAAACTTTCCGAAAATAGTATATCTTTGTGCTTATAACCCTAAAAACTTTTGAATATGATTAATCGTGAACAGTATATGGAACAAATCGTTCCTTTTATAGATAAGCCGTTTGTAAAAGTGATAACGGGTATTCGTCGCAGTGGAAAATCGGTAGTGCTGCGTCTGATTCGTGACGAACTGTTGAGGAGAGGAGTTCGTGAAGAACGTATCATCTATCTGAATTTTGAAAGTTTTCAGTGGATAGATCTGAAAGAGGCGAAGGCTTTGTATGCTTATATTCGGGGGCAGGCAGGCGATGCGGGTAAATATTATATTCTCTTGGATGAAATTCAGGAAGTGGACGGTTGGGAAAAAGTGGTCAACTCACTTCTGGTAGATTTGGATACGGATATTTATGTGACCGGCTCCAACTCACGTATGTTATCGTCCGAACTGGCAACTTATTTAACGGGACGGTATGTCGCTTTTCATGTCATGACCTTGTCTTTTAGAGAATATCTGACTTTCCATGACTTGCAGGCCAATGATCTGACGCTCAACCGGAAGGAGGAATTTCAGAAATATCTCCGTATGGGAGGATTCCCAGCCATACATACTGCCGATTATGGATATGAGGCTATCTATAAAATTGTCTACGACATCTATTCTTCTGTCATTCTTCGTGACACGGTGCAGCGTCACAATATCCGGAATGTGGAACTGCTCGAACGGGTAGTGAAGTTTGTTTTCGATAATATAGGCAATAAGCTGAACGCTAAAAATATAGCTGATTACTTCAAAAGTCAGCAACGGAAGGTGGATATGAATACCATCTATAATTATCTGAATGCATTGGAAAGTGCTTTTATCATTCAACGTATTCCCCGGTATGATATTAAAGGAAAGGAAATTCTGCAGACGAATGAAAAGTATTTTGTAAGTGACCTTTCTTTGATTTATTCCGTGATGGGCTATCGTGACCGGTTGATTGCAGGTATGTTGGAGAATCTGGTCTGTCTGGAGTTGAAAAGAAGGGGTTATGAAGTGTATGTAGGCAAACAGGATGATAAAGAAGTGGATTTTGTAGCCATCCGTCGGGAAGAAAAGATTTATGTGCAAGTAACGTATCAGTTAGCTTCACAGGCCACTGTTGAGAGGGAGTTTGCTCCTTTGCTCGCCATTAACGACCATTATCCTAAATATGTAGTTAGCATGGACAGCTTGTGGCAGGATAATGTGGAGGGTGTCAGGCATCGTCATATAGCCGATTTCTTGTTGGATGATGCTTGACGTTAAGGAATATAGAAAACGAAAAAGAGGAAATTCTCTGCGAGAATCTCCTCTTTTTTCATCTTTCACGAAAGATCGAATTATTTCTTCTTACGGTCACCGTAACGGCTCATGAACTTATCAACACGACCTGCAGTATCTACCAATGTAGATTTACCTGTATAGAACGGGTGAGAAGTGTTTGAGATTTCAATCTTCAGCAACGGATAAGTTTCACCTTCGAATTCGATGGTTTCTTTAGTTGCTACAGTTGATCTAGACAAAAACATGTCACCATTTGACATATCTTTAAATACTACCGGACGGTATGATTCTGGATGAAGGCCTTTTTTCATTTCAGTATCTGTTTTTTTAATTTATATTCTGTTACTATTTTGGTAAGAAATAGTGTAATGGTCATTTTCAGAGCGCAAAGATAATGCTTTTCTGTGAAATAGAAAAAGGTTTTCTAAAATTTCTGATTTCTAATTTATGATTTCTGATTTGCTATGCAGATTTTGGTGATTAAATGAATTGAAAAATGAGGTATAAATAAGGTATAAATAAGGAGATATAAATCCGAAGGCATAAATCAGAATTCAGAAATCATAAATCCCAAAGTTTGCAAGGTGGACATTACAATCTAATGTCACACTCGTATTCCTGCTAAATTTTGCAGTCTGATTTAAACCTTTTTCTACTATATTTTTCTTTCCGATGTTCGTTATTCGATGGATAATGCTTACTTTTGCGTAGAATTTTTATTCACTAACAATAAACTTTAAACAAAATGGTAAATTACAAAGATTTAGGATTGGTAAACACAAGAGAAATGTTTGCTAAGGCTATCAAAGGTGGATATGCTATCCCAGCATTCAACTTCAACAATATGGAACAAATGCAGGCTATCATCAAGGCTGCTGTTGAAACTAAATCTCCTGTGATTCTTCAGGTTTCTAAAGGTGCTCGTCAGTATGCTAACGCTACTTTGTTGCGTTACATGGCACAGGGTGCTGTAGAATATGCTAAAGAATTAGGCTGCGCACATCCGGAAATCGTTCTTCACCTTGACCACGGAGATACATTCGAAACTTGCAAATCTTGTATCGATTCAGGTTTCTCTTCAGTAATGATCGATGGTTCTCACCTTCCTTACGAAGAAAACGTAGCATTGACTAAGAAAGTTGTTGAATACGCTCACCAGTTCGACGTAACTGTAGAAGGTGAACTTGGCGTATTGGCTGGTGTAGAAGATGAAGTTTCTGCTGACCACCACACATATACTGACCCAGAAGAAGTAATCGACTTCGCTACTCGCACTGGTTGCGACTCTTTGGCTATCTCAATCGGTACTTCTCACGGTGCTTACAAGTTTACTCCGGAACAATGCCACATCGACCCGGTTACAGGCGTAATGGTTCCTCCTCCATTGGCATTCGAAGTATTGGACGCTGTAATGGAAAAACTTCCGGGATTCCCTATCGTTCTTCACGGTTCATCTTCAGTTCCACAGGAAGAAGTGGCAACTATCAACCAATACGGTGGTGCATTGAAAGCTGCTATCGGTATTCCCGAAGAATGGTTGCGTAAGGCTGCTAAGTCTGCTGTTTGCAAAATCAACATCGACTCTGACTCACGTCTGGCTATGACTGCTGCTATCCGTAAGACTTTCGCTGAAAAACCAGCTGAATTCGACCCACGTAAGTATCTTGGCCCGGCTCGTGACAACATGGAAAAACTGTACAAGCACAAAATCATCAACGTGCTCGGTTCTGACAACAAATTGGCACAGTAATAATCTCCGGATTATTCCATAAATAAAAGAAAGAGGCTGCTCCGGTTTGAACACCGGTGGCAGCCTTTTTTATGACGTTTAATTGTTTCAGAACGGAGAGAAGATAACACTATGGCTGTAATAAAGAACACCCGTGTCACAACTGAATGTAACACGGGTGTTCTTATCTATTATATAATGTTTCTTACATCAAGAATCCAAGCAGGATACCGGCAGCAACAGCTGAACCGATCACTCCGGCAACGTTCGGACCCATAGCGTGCATCAGCAAATAGTTGGTCGAATCATATTCCAAACCAATCACTTGCGAGATACGTGCAGAGTCGGGAACAGCAGAAACACCTGCATTACCGATCAACGGATTGATCTTATTACCCTTCTTCAGGAAGATATTGAAGATCTTAACGAAGATGACACCGGAGGCAGTTGCAATAACAAATGACAATGCACCGAGGGCAAAGATCTTGATAGAGTCAAGCGTCAGGAATTCGGATGCTTGTGTAGAAGCACCTACTGTCAGACCCAACAGGATAGTGATTGTATCAATCAACGGACCACTGGCTGTATTAGCCAAACGGCGGGTTACACCACTTTCTTTCAACAGGTTACCGAAGAACAGCATACCCAGCAAAGGCAGACCGGAAGGAACCAGGAAACAAGTCAGCAACAAACCGATGATCGGGAAAATCACCTTCTCCGTGTGAGAAACGGCACGTGGCGGTTTCATGCGGATGACACGTTCGTTCTTGGTGGTGAGCAGACGCATGATAGGCGGCTGTATCACCGGAACCAACGCCATATAGGAGTAGGCGGACACCGCAATGGCTCCCATCAGGTTAGGTGCTAGCTTGGAAGAAAGGAAGATGGCCGTCGGGCCGTCTGCTCCACCAATGATACCGATAGCACCGGCTTGCATCGGGTCGAAGCCCATTTCTAACGCGATCATATAAGCACCGAAGATACCGAATTGTGCAGCTGCACCGATCAGCATCAATTTTGGATTAGAGATAAGTGCCGAGAAGTCCGTCATGGCGCCGATGCCCAAAAAGATGAGCGGCGGATACCAGCCGGAGGTCACTCCCTGATACAATATATTCAATACAGAACCTTCTTCATAAATACCGACTTTCAGCCCGGCATCCATATTAAAAGGTATGTTACCGATCAATATACCGAAACCGATAGGAATCAGCAGCATCGGTTCGAACTCTTTGGCTATTGCCAAATAGATGAATACCAAGCCAACGAGAATCATGACTACATGCCCTACCGTAGCATTGGCAAAGCCTGTGTATGTCCAGAAGTCGGCCAGGTTATTTCCTAAAAAGTTTATAAAGTCTCCCATATTATTCAATAATTACGAGGTCATTACCTTCAAGAACAGAGTCTCCCTTGTTGACGTTGATGGCAGTAATCTTACCGTCCTTATCCGCATTGATATTGTTTTCCATCTTCATGGCTTCCAATATGATAATGGTCTGTCCTTTCTTTACAGTATCGCCTACATTCACTTTGATGTCGAGGATCACACCCGGCAGCGGAGATTTTACTCCTGATTTTCCGGTAGACGGAGCGGTCGGTTTCACTACTTGAGTAGGAGCAGCAGGAGCATTAGGCATCGGGCGTACTGTCACGGGTTTCGCAACAGGCTTCGGCTGTTTCTCCATTTCTACTTTATAGTGTGTACCGTTCACTTCTACATGAGCGATGTTGTCTTCAATATCTCCGATGGTTACTTTATATGAGTTACCGTTGATTTTATATTTATATTCTTTCATCGTTTTTACTTTTTAAAAGGTGACTTACTTTCTGGGAGGAGTTTCACGCAAAGTGTAAATCTTCGAACTCCATGGTGAGTAGCTGCGTTTTACGCGGGTGATGGTCAGCACCGTTTCTTCTACGTCGTGCACCTCATCCTGCATTTCGTGTAATGCCATAGAAATAGCAGCGTATACTTCGCCCGGAGCCTGTGACAGTTCCTTAGCTTCATGCTTGTCAATGCCTTTAGATTTCATAGCGTTGCGCTTGCTCAAATTAACAGCTACTTTTCCTACAATCTTAAAAGCAATAAAGAGAAGAATCAATCCGCAGAATACTACGCTCATGGCAGAAATGGACATTCCAACGCCATTAGCATCGTGTTCTTCAAATTTTTCCATCTTGGAATTGCTGTCAAGAGTCTTGTTGTTGGTGCTCGGAGTCACGTATTTGTCACCGCTTCCACTTTTTACTTCCCATTCAGCTGCCCCGTCGCTTACACGAGCGTATGATTGGTTGGGACCGAGAGTGCCTGCGGGCACTACAATCTGGTCGAGCAACTTTTTGCCGGAGTCGAACAGACCAACCCAATTAGCTGTTTCCGGATTCAGCTTGAAGCTGGTATGGAAAGTACCACGGTTAGGTTCGCCATCTGCCCAGAATAGTGCATGTTGGCGTGGTTTCACTAAGGTAAGTATATCACCTTTCGGGATAAAATAAGTAACTGTATCGCCCGGTTGGCTGCTTACTTTCAGCAAGCAAGCTGCCAGGTCGGCGCTACCGAATGATTTATTGAATATTTCAATCCATGCGCTGTGCAATCCGTAATCGTCCTGAAAATTACTCTGATTGTCTATCAGGATTTCGTTTAGCACCAGCTTATTGTTCGACTTTTGCTCTCCACAAGAAGTCAGACCAATCAGCAACAGCAAAGAAAGGAATATTCCGATTTTGGTTTTGTTCATAATCGTTCTTGTTTTAATGTGAAAAGTAGGATTACAACGGAATATTACCATGCTTCTTAGCCGGATTGCTCAATTTCTTAGTCTGCAACTGCTGCAAAGCACGGATAACACGGAAACGTGTGTTGCGCGGTTCAATCACATCGTCGATGTAGCCATATTTAGCTGCATTGTAAGGATTGGCGAACAGTTTCGTGTATTCTGCTTCTTTCTCTGCAAGGAATTGAGCAGGGTTTTCCTGATCTTTGGCTTCGCGTGCGTACAATACTTCTACTGCTCCTGCACCACCCATTACTGCGATTTCGGCAGTAGGCCATGCGTAGTTCATGTCACCGCGAAGTTGCTTACAGCTCATCACGATGTGAGAACCACCGTAAGATTTACGTAATGTAATAGTAACCTTAGGCACAGTAGCTTCACCGTAAGCATACAACAGTTTAGCACCATGAAGGATAACGCCATTGTATTCCTGACCTGTTCCCGGAAGGAATCCCGGTACGTCTACCAACGATACGATAGGAATATTGAATGCATCGCAGAAACGAACGAAACGTGCACCCTTACGAGATGCGTTACTATCGAGCACACCAGCCAGATACTTAGGCTGATTAGCAACGATACCTACCGATTGTCCGTTGAAGCGGGCGAAACCGATGATGATATTCTTTGCATAATCTTTCTGGATTTCAAGGTATTCACCGTTGTCCACAATAGCGCCGATCACTTCGTACATGTCATACGGTTTAGTAGGGCTGTCGGGGATAATATCGTTCAAAGAATCTTCCAGACGGTCGATTGGGTCTGTGCAATCTACATAAGGAGCTTCTTCAAGGTTGTTTTGAGGAATATAGCTCAACAGTTTGCGAATCAGTTCGAAACCTTCTTCTTCTGTTTGGGCGGTGAAATGAGTTACACCCGATTTAGTGGAGTGAACGCTTGCGCCACCGAGGTTTTCCTGGCTAACGTCTTCACCTGTAACGGTCTTCACCACTTTCGGTCCGGTGAGGAACATATAAGAAGTGCCTTCCATCATCAGTGTAAAGTCGGTCAGAGCCGGAGAATAAACAGCACCACCGGCACAAGGACCGAAGATACCGGAAATCTGCGGAATAACACCTGAAGCAAGGATGTTGCGTTGGAAGATTTCTGCATAACCTGCCAAAGCGTTGATACCTTCTTGGATACGTGCACCACCCGAGTCGTTGATACCGATACAAGGAGCACCCATCTTCATGGCCTGATCCATAATTTTACAAATCTTCAATGACATTGTTTCTGACAGTGAACCGGCAGAAACAGTGAAGTCCTGTGCGAACACATATACCAGACGTCCTTCGATTGTACCGCAGCCGGTTACTACACCGTCTCCCGGATAATGTTTTTTCTCCATTCCGAAGTTCGTGCATCTGTGCTCAACGAACATGTCCATTTCTTCGAAGCTACCCTCGTCAAGCAGCATAGCCAGACGCTCGCGTGCTGTGTATTTCCCTTTTTCATGTTGCTTCGCAATTGCTTTTTCACCGCCTCCGATACGTGCTACGGCACGGCGTTCAATAAGCTCTTTAATTTTTTCAAGTTGATTACTCATGAGTTCTTGTTGGTTTTAGAGTTTATGATTAATGTTCGCAGAGTTCTGTCAACACGCCCAAAGTTGATTTCGGGTGAAGGAAAGCAATATTCAAACCTTCGGCACCCTTGCGGGGAGCTTTGTCGATAAGGCGGATTTCTTTGCTTTCTGCTTCTGCCAAAGCATTGGCTACGCCATCTTCTACAGCAAAGGCTACATGGTGAACACCTGCACCTTTGTTTTCAATGAATTTGGCAATAGTACTCTCCGGGCAAGTCGGCTCCAACAGTTCAATTTTGGTTTCGCCTACTTTTAAAAAAGCAGTTCTTACTTTCTGATCTTCCACTGTTTCAATGTTGTAACACTTCAGACCTAATACATTTTCGTAGTAAGGAAGGGCTTCTTCGATGCTTTTTACAGCAATGCCCAGATGTTCAATGTGTGAAATCTTCATAACTATACTTTTTTTATTTGGTTTTAATCATGTGCTTATATGGCATAAAACAGCACAAAGAAAGACATTTCTTACCTAATAAAGAAATATTTCTGCATTTAATTATTGGATTATTAAACAGAAAAAATGGTAGGGAAGGAGCATGAAGAGTCGTTTTGCAATCTTGAGATTACATTTAGACATAAAATTTGACTAAGAGTTTGTTCAGCCAATTCCAATTGACACGGAACCAGCGGCGGGTACTGCTTTGCTTTCCTCCGAATCGGAGAACGAAATCACGATAACCGTGTTTGCGGAACGGAAGTCCTACATCCATAAATTCCATGTGACGGAATCCCCGTTGGCGGGCGTCTTCCAATGCCTTCCAGACGGCCAACACTCCCGGATACTGAAGTGCGTATGTCTTTCTCATTCCTCCGGAAAACCAAAGGTACGCGTCATCTCCCGAGTAGATACAGACGGAACCGCCAATGATTTTCTCTTTGTATTTTACTACGAATATTTTTGCCTGTTGTCCTTTGATTAACATATCGTTCATGTGACGGAAAAAGTCGTTGGCAGGGAAATATCTGCGTATGCGGGAGGAATAAACCTTGTGCAGCATCCGTGAGAAATCGTGTATTTCTTCCACGGTATGTGCCTCCTCTACTTTGGCTCCATTCTTGAGTCCTTTTTTTATCTGACGGATGCGTGACGGGCTGAACCGGTCTTCCGTCTTTTTCATACTGTGCAGCGAATTGCGTACCCGCAGCCAATTGACAGGGAAATAATCATTGGCACGGAAAACCCGATAGCCGAACATTGAATTGTTTAGGTTCCGGAATTCGATCAGGACACAGCTGCGCGATGCTTCTTGTGTGAGATGTTCGAGCATATCGCCAAAGATTTCTTCTGCCTTTTCTTTGTTGGTCGAAAGCGACTCATCCAGAAATTCACCTTCGCTATATACTACGCAATGTTTCACTAAAGAGGAGGGAAGCCACTTTTTCGCTTTGCGGATGGCAGCAAGCAGGCGTGCCACAGGTCTGCCGTCTTCTGTTGCTACTATTAATAAAGGAGTATACCCCGGAGTCGCTTCATAAATCTGAAATAACTCTTTGGAATGGAAGGCGTTTTTTCCCGGCAATTCAGGAATGTCCTTCCCATGATAATATGTGGTTAGTTTAAGTGGCATCTAGGTACAAATTTACACTTTTTATTCTTTATTCAACAACAAAACAAAGATTTTGTTGGAACTGCCTGAAGTAAAGTACAATATATCTTTGCATATTTAATGGAAAAAATGTATTTTATAGGAGAAATATGGTATGAAAAGTGAGTACGTATTAAAATTAGGTTCGTCTTAAATTAAGATTATAATCGAATAGTTTTTGCAAAACAACGAGAATTAATATTAACTTTAAATTAGAACGAATGAGATGTAATGCATTTGTTGAAGCATGGAAGAATTATCATAGACGCGCTTCCATGATTTTAGGGTTGTCTTTATTAGCTGCCCCTCTGTCATACGCTGTTTATGCAGAAGATGGAGTTTCTAATACTATGGTGCAAGTTGTCACACAAACGAAAACTGTGAAAGGAACTATCATCGATGAAAGCGGGGAGCCGCTGATTGGAGTTTCTATCGTTGTGAAAGGAACAAGTACAGGTACGATTACCGATTTTAACGGTAACTTCTTTATCGATCTTCCGGCGGGAAGAAAAGAACTGGTCATTTCTTATATCGGTTACAAAGAACAAACGGTGACTGTGACAGGCAACGGACCGGTCAATGTGAAAATGGTTTCGGATACGCAGGCATTGGATGAAGTGGTTGTTGTGGGTTACGGTACGATGAAAAAACGCGATTTGACAGGGGCTATCACTTCTGTAAAAAGTGAAGATGTAGTGATGAATCCAAGTTCAAATCCGATGCAGGCTTTACAAGGTAAGGTGGCAGGATTGGATATTACGCGTGAATCGGGACAGGCCGGTTCGGGAGTAAAGATGCAGTTGCGTGGTAACCGGTCATTCCAGAAGGATTCCGGAAATCCTTTATTTATAATTGATGGTATGCCGGGGGATTATTCTACATTGAATCCGAATGATATTGAAAGCATTGAAGTTTTAAAAGATGCTTCTTCGACAGCTATTTATGGTTCAAGTGGTGCGAACGGTGTTATTTTAATTACTACTAAAGGTGGTAAGGAAGGCAAAGCAATTGTTAATTTTAATGCATACGTAGGTGTAAACGGCTGGTCAAGGACTCCGGAGATGCGTAGTGGAGAAAGTTATATACAAACCTTGAGAGATGCATCTGTTGGTGCTGGCGATGGACGTTGGAGCTCGGTTGCTGATGATAAAAATCTGTTTACTACTGATGCTGAATGGAATGCACATCAAAATGGCCAATATATAGATTGGGTGGATGCTTTGTTGAAAACCAGTGTAACACAGAATTATTCTGTTTCTGTGGCTGGTGGAACGGAAAAGACAAAGGCATATTTTTCTCTGAACTTCTCTAATGAGGATGGACAGTTTGCACAAGATAGCTATAAACTTTATTCATCTAAAATCCGGGTAGATCATAAGATTAAAAAGTGGATGAAGGTGGGCATTGATGCTCAACTGTCTTATGTACATCAAAATAAAGCTGATTCTGATTTGCAGACTTTGATGGCGTCAAATCCTCTTGGATCGTTGTATAATGAAGATGGAAGCATCAATCCGCAACCTGTTGCCGATCCTTCATCTACAGTATATAATTATCTTTTAAATGAGGATAAAAGTTTGTACCGCAATCAGGCTCAAAACCTTAAGGTCTATTTTAATCCTTACTTGGAAATCACTCCTCTTAAAGGGCTGACTTTTATTACTCGTGCTGGTGCTAATTTGGGATATTCACGTAGTAACACTTTCACAGGAGAGGGGTCTGTTCAATGGTATAAGGCAAATCAAACGGCAGACGGCATTAAGGCACAAGTTAAGGACAACCGTTCGTATAATTATAAGTGGGAAAATATACTTACTTACAATTTCCAGATTAAGAAAGTGCATGATATAACTCTTACTGCAGTTACATCTTGGAACCACAATCGTAGTGATGTCACTACTTTGTATCAAAAAGGTGTTTCTGATAATAAATTCTTATGGCATAATATTCTTGATGGTAATTCTGCAACTTCGGGAAGTACTTCTTATAGTATGTCTAAGGGGATGGGATATGTCGGCCGTTTGAACTATTCATATATGGGTAGGTATTTATTTGCTGCATCTGTCCGCCATGACGGCTCTTCCAGACTGGCAGAAGGTAATAAATGGGATACTTTCCCGGCTTTTTCTTTGGGATGGAGAATTTCTGATGAAAAATTTATGGAGAGTACGACTAACTGGTTGAGTAATCTGAAAATTCGCTTCGGATATGGTGTTACGGGTAGTACAGCGGGGATTGATCCGTATTCGTCTGCTGCATCATTGGATGCTACTGCTGTAAATATGATATTAGGAGGTGTTCTGACACCGATTTATAAATTCTCACAGAATATTCCGAACTATTTGCTTACATGGGAAAAGTCGTATAACACGAATATTGGTATTGACGCTGCATTCTTAAATAATCGCATTGATGTCAGTATGGAATATTATAATACAAAAACAAAAGATGTTATATGGAACAAGGCACTTCCTGTTATTAATGGAGCATTCTCCCCGGATGGCGGACCTAAAGCGAATTATACTACTAATTTAAATATGTGTGAGACTAGCAATAAAGGTTTTGAGTTGGCTCTTAATACACGTAATATTATAACAAAGAACTTTACCTGGAGTTCAAGTGTAACTTTCAATCATAATAAAGAGAAAATAACCAAATTGTCCGGTGGAGATTCAGATGTGCTTAATAATGGTGACACCGGTTATGCATTGGCATTGGGAGAAGCTATTAACTCTTATTATCATTATAAGTTGGATGGTGTATGGCAAAAAGGTGAGGAAACTGATGCGGCGGTATTTGGTGCTGCACCTGGTGATTTGAAAATCAATATACCTAATTTAGTAAAAGAATCTGATGGTAGATTCTATAAAATAGATGAAGAAACGGGTAGTGCTGCTGTGGATGAAAATGGTAATGTTATTTATTACACTTCTGATAATAAATATACTCCAAGTGATGCAGATTATCAAATTCTGGGTCACAACTCTCCGGATTGGTCTTTAGGATTCCAGAATAATTTTACCTGGAAGGATTTTGATTTAAGTGTGTTTGTTTATGCACGTTACGGACAGATGTTTGCTTATGATATGTTGACGTCTTATGACCCGAAGGGTATACGTAACTTCCCGACCTATTTTAATTATTGGACTGAAAACAACCCTTCAAATGATTTTCCTGCCGCCAATGCTAATAAAGGTCTCGAACAATATACGGGATATTACGCATTACGCTATGTAGACGGTTCGTTTATAAAGATTAAGAACATTACATTGGGATATAGTCTGCCGAAATCTATCTTAAAATCAGCCGGTATAGAGAAGTGTCGTTTCTATGCTACCATTACAAATCCGTTTGTATTTGCGAAAAGCCATTTGCTGAAAGACTATGATCCGGAAATGAATGGTTCTCTGAAGTACCCATTGACCAAACAATTTGTATTTGGTGTAAATGTTACATTCTAGTTTTTCACTAAAAAAAGTATTGAAATGAAAAGTACAATCTATAAAATAGCAGCGCTTACATTCGCTGTGGCTTCAATGTCTGCCTGCTCGCTTGATGAGTATAATCCAAGCCAAAAAACAGGAGATGAAATTCTTGCAACGTTCGATGGGCTTAAAGGGTTACAGTCTTATTGTTATTCATCACTTTACGGGCAGTTATTCAGTGTCTATGATTTCTTGTCTGTGGCTGAAGGTGGTACGGACTGCTGGGTAACTCCTGCCGGTAATCCGGATTATGCCAAGCAGGTGATTTATTATGATGGTTTAGCTACGAATACGAATGCTACAAATAAATTATTCGGTCAGGCTTATTCTATGATCGGTAATTGTAATGCAGTAGTAAACAGGGCTGAATTACTAACGGATGGCAATGAAAAAGATATAACGACTTTAGTGGCTGAAGCCCGCTGTCTCCGTGCGTTTTATTATTCCATATTGGTGAATACGTATGGGAATGTAACGTTAACCTTGGAAGAATCATCTCAAGATCCTATTTTGACTCCGCAGCGGAACTCTATTGAAGAACTATATACGCAGATAATTGATGATTTGAAATTTGCGGCCAATAATCTTGAAGATACTCCTTATGATAATAATCGTGCGCGTGTGACTAAGAAAACCGCGTTAGGACTTTTGGCTCGCGTTTATGCTCAAGGTGGTGGCGAATATGGGCTGACAGAAGATGGAGTATCTTATTGGCAACGTGCTAAAGAAGTGGCAGAGGACATGATTTTAGCGTATGGTGACTGTCTGTATGATGATGTGGAAGATGTTTGGGCTCCGGCAAATAATCGAAATAATAAAGAAGCTTTATTTATTGCTGCCGGTCCGGATGCTACGAATTTGGAGAACTGGAATGCTGGAACACAATGTAATAATAACTTTACTTATATGTATCCAAAGCCAAATACTCTCACTATTTATCCTACTCCGGATAATCAAAATTATTGGTATGGACGTACTAATAATAATACGTTGGCACCTTCCAAATATTTGCTGGATTGTTTTGATGCTGATTATGATAAGCGGTGGGAAGTAACCTTTACTACGGCTTTTGTACAGTTTTCTGCCGTACAGTCAGGAGGTAGTTATTTGTTTACTAAGAAGCAGACATTAGATGATGGTACAACGCCGAAAATTGGAACAAAACATGGTGTAAATGATAATATTAGTTCATTTACAATTCTTACTCAAAATATAATCGATACTTATGGATTGGATGCAAAATTCCATAATGAGTATATTTATCCTTATGGTGATTTGAATTATACATATTATGATGGAACTTGGGCGCCCAAAATGATAGCCAAGGTTTGGCCGAAAGGTGAAAATAGCGGTGATCCTTCCAAATTGCAGGAAGTGAAGAACCCCTATGTGATACCTTACCCTGTAGCTGAAGATGATGATAGAATCTGTTTCTACTTGTCAAAGGAAAGACTTTCGGATGCGGAGAAAGCGAAACGTAGATATTATGTAATCAATATTGATGATTTGTTTGATAACGGACAATATCGTAAAACAGATATAAAAGTCACTAATGACAAAAATATGTACCCTGGTTTCAACAAATACAATTGGTTGTCGGAAGATTCATATAGTAGCAATTTGCAACGTAAGACAGGTGATGTGTTCATTATGCGTATGGCTGAAGTATATCTGATTGCAGCTGAAGCTAACCAACAATTAGGAAATGGCGGAAAAGCTGCTGAATATTTAAATGTACTGAAAAAGCGTGCCGCTCGCAATGATGCATCTTACAATGCTATGAAATTGAGTAATGCTACACAGGATGATGTTATGGACGAATATGCTCGTGAATTATGTGGAGAATATCAACGTTGGGTATTGATGAAGCGTCACAAAGATTCTTTCAAACAACGTCTTGCGGTTGGTAATCCTCGTGCAGCTGAAAATTTTGATGAAAACAAGCATTATTTGCGTCCGATTTCTTTTAACTTCTTGAGTCAGATTGATAATGCAGAAGAATATGGAAACAATGGGTATTAGTACTCTTACAGATTAAATTTAGATTAAAGAGGGGATATGTCGTGGTGATATGTCCCTTTTTTATATATCTTTGCGTAATCGAACAGAACTTTTAAAAAGCGGAACTATGTTAGAAGAAATTTTAGCTTACAACAAGCAATTTGTTGAGAACAAGGGATACGAATCGTATATTACTAATAAATATCCCGATAAGAAAATAGCTATTCTTTCCTGTATGGACACCCGACTGACTGCTTTGCTTCCAGCCGCATTAGGAATTAAGAATGGCGATGTAAAAATGATAAAAAATGCAGGTGGCGTTATTTCCCATCCTTTCGGTAGCGTGATACGTAGTTTGCTCGTTGCTATTTTTGAGTTGGGGGTAGAGGAAATAATGGTGATTGCTCATTCTGACTGTGGAGCTTGCCACATGCACAGTGAAGTAATGCTCGAAAAAATGAAAGCACGCGGGATCAATCCGGATTATATTGACATGATGCGTTTCTGCGGAGTTGACTTTCATTCGTGGCTGGATGGCTTCGAAGATACGGAAAAGTCGGTGAGAGGAACAGTTGATTTTATTGTACGCCATCCTTTGATCCCTTCAGATGTGACAGTCTACGGGTTTATTATTGATTCTACGACCGGGGAATTAACTCGGATTGTATAGATAATTAGATAGATTAGGTAAATAGATAAACTTCTTTTTTAATCCCCTAAATATAGTGACGCTATCCTATCATGATAGTGACGCCATTCCTATTGTATAGTGTCGCTATGTCTGGAGGATAGTGACGCTATTTTGAAGACAAAAAAATAAGGCAGCTTTTTATCGGCTGCCTTTATCTTTCTGCGGTTATATACTTTCTTTGACTGGTGCACTCGTTTGTGACAAATAGGGTGTCCGTACATCTCAATTTCTGCCTCACGGCTAGCTTTACGATTCGCTTTAATGTAATCGTCTTGTGTAATTCGCTTTTTCATAATGAAATTATTTATCTGTGCAAAGATACAATATATTCTTCATTTAGTGGAGTATTTGGCACTCTTTTCATGTCATAGATTCCCTTCTGACAAAAGAAATGAAAAAGATACTTTTATTTCCTATTACGCTCGGTTTGCATTATCTTTGCATACATTAATCAAATGAAACCGGAAATAATATGGAAAATTTCAGTGAATTAATAAAGAACCGTCGTAGTATGCGGAAGTTCACCGATGAAGAGTTGACACAAGATCAGGTAGTTACGTTGATGAAAGCAGCTTTGATGTCTCCTTCTTCCAAACGTAGTAATAGTTGGCAGTTTGTAGTGATTGATGATAAAGAGGTATTGAAAGAATTGTCTCATTGCAAGGAACAGGCTTCTTCATTCATTGCCGACGCTGCTTTGGCAATTGTGGTAATGGCCGATCCGTTGGCCAGTGATGTTTGGATTGAAGATGCTTCTATTGCTTCTATCATGATACAGTTGCAGGCCGAAGATCTCGGCTTGGGAAGCTGCTGGGTGCAGGTCCGCGAACGTTTCACTGCTACCGGAATGCCTTCCGATGAATTTGTTCATGGAATCCTGGGTATTCCTCTGCAACTTCAAATTCTTTCCGTTATTGCTATCGGACATAAAGGGATGGAACGTAAACCTTTCAACGAAGAACATCTTCAATGGGAGAAAATTCACATAAATAAATTCGGAGGAAAATAAATATGGGAGCTGCTAAAGCGAGTAACAGCAAAGATACTTATTTGGCTACTGCTGTTACCTTTATCGTTATCGGAGCACTTTATCTGATTGATAAACTGATTCATTTCTCTACTATTGGACTACCTTGGGTGATGAATAAAGACAATATGTTATTGTATGCTTCGATCTGTTTTCTTATTTTCAAACGCGATAAATCAATTGGTTTTGTGTTACTTGGTCTTTGGCTGGTGATGAATATCAGTCTGGTAATATCATTGCTGGGTTCGTTATCCGGGTATCTGCTGCCATTGACTTTGCTCATTGTCGGCATCATTTTATTCTGGTTTGCAAAACGGTAAGGAAATAATGAAGAGAAGTATAGAAGATACACCGATTGTGTTTATTGGCGCAGGTAACCTGGCTACTAATCTGGCGAAGGCTCTCTATCATAAAGGCTTCCGTATTGTGCAGGTATATAGCCGGACCATGGAATCTGCCCGTACTTTAGCCGAGAAAGTTGAAGCTGAATATACTACAGATTTACAGGAAGTCTCCAAAGATGCCAAATTGTATATTGTATCTTTGAAAGATGCCGCTTTAGTAGATTTGTTGCCGCAGATAACAGAAGGGAAACAGAATTCTTTGTTGGTGCATACAGCAGGAAGTATTCCGATGAGTATTTGGGAAGGGCATGCAGAACGCTATGGGGTATTTTATCCGATGCAGACATTCAGCAAACAACGTGAGGTCAATTTTCAGGAAGTGCCTTTCTTTGTTGAAGCGAAACGACCGGAAGATGTAGAGCTCTTGAAAGCTGTTGCCGCCACTCTTTCGGAGAAAGTTTACGAAGCTTCTTCCGAGCAGCGTAAAAGCCTTCATTTGGCAGCTGTTTTTATCTGCAACTTCACAAATCACATGTATGCATTAGCTGCTGATTTGCTTGAAAAATACAACTTACCTTTCGATGTCATGCTTCCGCTGATAGACGAAACGGCACGTAAAGTACACGAGCTGGCACCGCGTGATGCACAGACCGGACCCGCTGTCCGTTACGATGAGAATGTGATGAACAATCATCTTGCCATGTTGGTAGATTCTCCGGCATTGCAGGAAATATATAAACTAATGAGCAAAAGTATCCATGAGCACCATCAACTATGATTTATCCCGTATCAAGGCTTTAGCTTTTGATGTAGACGGAGTATTGAGTTCGACAACCGTACCTTTGCATCCTTCCGGAGAGCCGATGCGTACTGTGAATATCAAAGACGGGTACGCCATCCAGTTGGCTGTGAAAAAAGGACTTCACATAGCCATCATCACCGGTGGCCGTACAGAAGCAGTGCGTATCCGTTTTGAAGGACTGGGAGTGAAGGATCTGTATATGGGATCCGCCGTCAAGATACACGACTATCGTGATTTTCGTGATAAATACGGACTGACCGATGATGAAATTCTCTATATGGGCGATGATGTTCCGGATATTGAAGTGATGCGTGAATGTGGACTTCCATGTTGTCCGAAAGATGCCGTGCCGGAAGTGAAATCCGTAGCAAAGTATATCTCTTATGCAGACGGCGGACGTGGTTGCGGACGTGATGTAGTGGAGCAAGTACTGAAAGCTCATGGCTTGTGGATGGCAGAAGATGCTTTCGGCTGGTGAAATCAACTGGTGACATCAATAAAAAGTATTTTCAACCATAAACCATAAATTATAAATCATAAATCGAATCATGCTTGATAATTTAAAGAAATATCAGATTATACTAGCCTCCAATTCTCCCCGTCGGAAAGAATTGATGTCAGGCTTGGGAGTGGACTATGTAGTCAGAACATTGCCGGATGTAGACGAGTCATATCCGGATATATTGGTTGGTGCTGAAATACCCGAATATATTGCTCGTGAAAAGGCGGGTGCCTACCGTACCATGATGCAGCCGGGAGAATTATTGATTACAGCAGATACCATTGTCTGGATGGATGGAAAAGTACTTGGAAAACCGGAAGGTAGGGAAGGGGCCATTGAAATGCTTCGTGCTCTTTCGGGGAAGTCTCATCAGGTTTTCACAGGTGTTTGCTTGACTACTACCGAATGGCAAAAAAGCTTTACCGCTTCTTCCGAAGTATTGTTTGATGTCTTGTCAGAAGATGAAATCCAGTATTATGTCGACCTCTATCAGCCGATGGATAAGGCAGGAGCCTATGGTGTCCAGGAATGGATCGGGTATATCGGTGTGAAATCAATTTCAGGTAGCTTCTATAATATTATGGGACTTCCCATACAGAAGTTGTATGGAGAGTTGAAAAAGTTATAGTAAGGATCCTGAATCTATCTGAATATTTCTACTTACCCCAATAATATGAGAAGGCTGCCTCAAAATAGAAAATGAGGCAGCCTTTTTCTGTATTCTTAAGCAGGGACATTTACTGAATATCCCGAATTGAAAGATGCAGGAGACTATAATAAATCCAACATCAGAGGAATGTCCTCTTCTCGAATCCCTTGTGTGAGAAGAGATTCTTCATCTTTGTGGAACATCTCCAAGAATCTTTCCCGGTTCCCACTAGCTGT
This sequence comes from Bacteroides xylanisolvens, assembly GCF_018289135.1. Lineage (NCBI taxonomy): Bacteria > Pseudomonadati > Bacteroidota > Bacteroidia > Bacteroidales > Bacteroidaceae > Bacteroides > Bacteroides xylanisolvens. The sequence goes on along the minus strand of NZ_CP072216.1, from coordinate 2,691,758 downwards.
AATGGCTTTTCCGTAGAAAACGGCAGCTTTCTGAATATCTCCCATTACCCAAGCCACATGTCCTGCGTTCATATAATCAATAGCCAGCGGCTTTTGCTCAATAATCTTTTCATAATATTTCATCGCCTGTTCATGCTTCTGGTTGATGAACGAGCACCAACCGATGCCGCGCCATGCCTTTATACAATTGTTCTCGATGAAATCCAACTTGAAGAAATAATTCAGAGCTTCCTCATATTGTCCCAATTCAGCCAGGCAACTACCGATATAGAAAGTCACATTGGTATCTTCCGGAGCAGCTTCTTCCACCTTTTTATAATAAGTGAGTGCAGCCTGATAGTTTCTATTTAGCCGGTAACAAATAGCCAGGTGGCGATTGTTCCAAATATTATCCGGCTTCAGCGTGTCTGCTTTCAGATAAGCCTGAATAGCTTCTGCATATTTCTTTCTTTTCTGTAATGCATAGCCAAACTTCTGATAATATTCTGCACTTTCTCCTTCGAATCCTCCAATAGACTCCAGTTCTTCATAAATTTCAATAGCCTCGTCCCAACGTTCCTTTGCCAGATAAAAATCGGCAATGGGGAATAATACATCTTCCCAATACAAGATATTGTCGAGTGCAGGAACGTGATGAAGGTCGAGTTTCTCTTTAAAAATATCTCTGAACTCACTCTTGCGTACACTAAGTTTGAAGAAACGGTACAAGTCGTGCAGGTATTGGTTACTGACCGTTCCCGGACGTTCATTGAACCTCTTCATTGTTTCAACATTCGATTTCTCTGCCAATTCTGCCACCTGCTGTTCGTTCAACTGACTCAACATCATATCTTGTTGCGACTGTGGCAATTGATGAATCGTGAAAAAGAGCGAGTACTTATCGCTGTTGCTGAAAAAGCCCGATTGAAGAATTAAATCCAGCAGACTGCCTCCCTGATTTCCCGCTTGTTTCATTGCTTTGAGTACATTGGACTGTTGTTTGCTGAATGGATAAAACCAGTTATGCACCTCGCGGAAGAACGGATAATTTTTCAATGCGGCAAAAGTGCTCATATACACATCTGCGCCCTCTAATTGCAATTCGTTCATTTCACGCAATTTATCTCCCAGGCCGGACTTCTCGAACGCATCTTCCCAATCCGGGTTCATATCATTGTTTTCTTCATCGTTTTCTTCAAAACCGAACCGCATATTTTTCATGGAGGAAACATTCTTCAGCATTTCAGGAATAATCTCTTCCCTCATCTTTTTATCAATCTTTTCCGTTTCCTGACACAATAGCATTTGGCGGTAAATACGTGCGACGTCTTCTCTGAATGAAGGTATTTCCTCCATGAGATCTACCCTTTTGATAAGTTCCGGATAAAAAGAAAGACGGCTTCTGTAGATGTGGAAGATAATCATTGTACCTACCAATGCCCGTTGGCTGACGTTGACGTTAGGGTGTTCGTAAGCATTGAGCAGCCACATTATTTTTCGTAAGTCGAAACATTCCATCAAGCTCAATGTGAGGGCGCTGACAAATAAGCATAAGTCATCTCCCGGAAGTAATTCCGAGGCAAGCATAGCTTTTGCGTCTTCCTCGTCCTCGGGAGTCCATGCACTGTTTGTCCATGTTCTTATAAACATAAACTTGAGCGTATCTTCATGTCGTCTTAATACTTCATCCATCTTTTCGTCAGACAGTAATCCGCTGACTGCCAAGTCGTCATTAAATGACTCCAATATGTGTAATATTGTTTTAATACCATAGTTTGACAAGTCCGCCGATCTGGGAGTGCGGCGGACCTCATGATAATATCTTGATGAAGCGTTGTCCAACATGAGCAAACGTGATTGGTCGGCAATTCCCCAGGTGTCTGCTACCATTTTTTGATACAGATTCCACCGGTCAGGGTCGTTTGCTCCCTGTTTCATGTATTCCAGCATATATTTGTAAGAGGTCTGCAATTGTTCCAGGCGAGTGCGCAAATCCCAGTCAGGACATTGCCACAGCAAAGATTCCAACTGCATTAAGGCTTCTTTGAGTCTTTTCTCTTCAAGTAAAGTACGTATATATGCGTATTGTTCATTAATCGTTTTTTCGTTCATCATTCTTTAATTATTTATTTTTTCCAATCCAGGTCAAACGTTTCCAGAGACCTTCAAAAGGACCGTGTTTATGGTGTCGGAGCCACCACGAACAAAATACCATTTGTAATAGAACAAAAAGGATGCCAAAAAGGAAACTGCAAGTGATTCCTAAATATCGTCCAAGTTCAAATCCCCAATGATAGAACAAAAGAGAACCGAAAATAGATTGCCCGAGGTAGTTCGTTAAACTCATTTTACCATAAGATGTGAAACGCATAAAGAAACTGCGGTCTTTCACACGGTAGAAAGTCAGCAGTAATCCTGTTACCAGCAATACCATGAAGCTAAGGCTGCTGAATGAACTTAATATCAATTGCAAGGGAACAAGGATGGCACTTCGTTCGATGAATTCCGGCAGCATATTGTTCAATCCGTAGATGGGGAAGAAGCAGAGAAGCGAAACGGCCAATGCCTTTAACCACAGGCGTTCGTTCTGTTCGCTGTACAGGAAATATTTGCGACGACCGACAAGCATTCCGAATAAGAATAACCCCGGTGTCTGTAAGATACGTCCATGTTCCAGTGCCCAGGTCATATTGGCCAGTTGTCCTTCCCACATATTCATGCGGACTGTTTCGAGGAAAGTTCCGTTCTTTTGTACGTCGAAAGCAATGCTGAAATAATAACCTGCCAAACTTTTTCCTGCCACATAGTCAGGATTATACAAAGCATAAATCAATTTCACCCAGTCGATAGGTTGTAGAATTAATAAAGTAGCGAAGATGACAACCGTGCGGTCACTCATCCGGCAGAATATCGGAAGGATAATTCCTAAAATCGCATACATGGTCAATATTTCACCGGTAAAGAAGGCGGCATTGAACTGTCCTATCATGAAGAGAATGAATAATCTCCATAAAAAACGCAAGCGGAAATCTTTCCCTCTCCGTTGTTGGTTGTTGTCTTGAATGTAGAAACTAAAACCGAAGAGCAGGGCAAACACAGCGTATGCTTTGTTACTGAATGTGAAGAATAACCCTCTCCAAATAGCCTGATCGGTAAATTTCATCCATTCAAAAGGTACTTCTTCCGGGAAAGAGTAGAAATTAAAATGTTCAATACTGTGTAAGAGAATAATTCCCATTACTGCTAATCCTCTTAATACGTCGGCCACGTCTATTCGGGCGTTGGTTTCCGCGATTTTGTGTTCCATGATTTCTTCGTTTCTGTTATTTATAAGGTTGATATTCTATAATTATTTGATTCCGCTGTTTCAATACTGCTACTTCAGCCCTAATACCGGATGCTAATACTTAATACTTGATACTTAATACTTAATTGATACTTAATTTAAAACCTTACCTGCACCTGTGCCTGTATCAGATTGGAGTCTTTTTGTCCGTCTCCTTTCTTGTCGCAAAAGGTATATTGTGCTTGTAACCGGCATCTGGGGTAGAACCAGTATTGTACGCCTGCAATATAGTTATTCTGTTTGAAATCAGCAGCTTTGTTCGGGTTGAAATAATCGAACGAAGCGATGAAATCGAAATTCCGGGCGAAGCGTACACTGCCTGTTGCATAGAAACCTTCGCTTTTCACACTCCGGTCTTTTCCGGCAAGATATTCCGTGCGCAGATTAAAGGTGGAAGTGGTGACAACCCCTCCTGCACTCCAGCGTTTCTTGGCGTAATTTTCTCCGGCTTTAATTCCGGTATATTCCGAATCTGCTATGGCATGTCCTGTTCCGCGGATAAACGAACCACCTACGGATAACCATTTCAGCGGATTAACCATCAGGTTACCGACCACATCTTTTTGACTGTTTTTGTCTTTGGTGTTCAATCCCTGTCCGTTCATTACAGCCACTTTGTATTGCAGGAAGTCGCGAAATAATTTTCCGTGAAGCATCATACCGATATCCCGTCCGGACGTCATTCCGTAACACTTATCGCTGCCACTTACTCCCGCCAGATAACAAACAGACTGTGAATAACAATTGATGAGTTCTACTGTGGTAGGAGATAATTCATTTTCTATGGTATAGGGAACCTTGAATTCACCGATACGTGCCGTAAGTCCGGGGAGAAACTGATAATCGGTATACACTTCGAGTAACATGCCCCCATTGTAGAAGTCATACATAAAATCACAAGTCCACCGTTTGGTGATCTTTCCGTGTGCCATGAAAATGATTCGTTTGATGTCGAATGTATTGTCCGGGTTCGCTGCATCGTCATAAGTATATCCCAATTGGGCATATCCGGAGAGACTAATCCGTTCTTTCAGTGTGTTGACAACTTGATTTAGTGGTGTCTGCTCCTGTGCCAGGAGAGGATTTTGCATACCTGTAATGCATAATACAAAGGTTAAGAATTGGAGTAGTGTTTTTCGCATGAGTTAGTTGTTATTTGATTTTGATTATGGTTGATACTGTATTATGGTTGATACTGTGGGGATATACGTTGTGTCAATCAGATTCTTTTCAGAGTAGGTTTCGGGGATTCGGTGGTTTTCTTTCAACCACTGTATAGCTTTATCTATCCCTTCAGCCGAAGGGCGTTTTGCTTTTTGATAATTGGGGAGGGCGACGAGTCCTGTCAGATTTTCCGGTACACCTATTTCTATCAGCACTTGCTCCCATTCCTTCTGTGGATGCATTTTTATATAATCTACTCCCAGATTATAACCTGTGATGAGTAGTTCGATTTCTTTTCTTTTTTCGTTGAGCGCTTTTCGTGAAAAAGCGGTAGCCGTAAAATCAATGCCCAATTCCTGTGTACTCACCAATGAACGATGCTGGCTGTTCATGGCGATGGATGCGGCAGGGTCGGGCAGGAAAGAAGCGTCAATCTGATTGTACTGCAACATTTGCAGCCGGAGAGGAAGCTGGCCGATTTCCGGCATATTCATTTCTGAAAGACTGATTCCGGCTTTGCTTAATAACTGGTCGGTAGCATATTCGATAACTGTGTTGCGTGACACAGCAATATTCTTTTCCTTGAGCTGTTCCAGTTGATTGATATTACTTTCTTTAGAGACAATGAAACAGAAATAACCATCATTTTTCAGGACGAGCCCTAAATCAGCATGATGGATAGCTTGCAGCATTACTGCGCTGGGATAGTCGGTAATCATGCCGTCCATTTTCCTGGCCTGGAAAGCAGCGTCCCGGTCGTTGGCAGAGTTGAATGAAAGAATAGTCAGGTTCAGCCCTAATGAATCGTAGATACCTTGTGTTTTAGCTATATGGAAAGGGAGTCCATCCAGTGTAGGCATCATGCCCAGGGTGAGTGGTTGCAGTTCGGTTAGAGGTAAAAAAGAGCCGTCTCCTTTTTTACTCTGGCAGGAGTAAAGGAAGAGAAGGATGAACCAAAAGAGTAGTATCAGTCTTTTCATACCTCGTTTTTGTAAATAAGAGGAACTCCGTTTTTTATAAATAAGGGCAACTCTTTTCACAAAGAACTGCCCTCTTATCATTAACTATTTAAAAAATTAACTAATTATCTAGTTCTATTATTCTTGGATAGCAGCGATACCCGGAAGAACTTTTCCTTCGATTGCTTCGAGCAATGCGCCACCACCGGTTGAAACGTAAGATACACCGCTAGCCAAACCGAACTTGTTAACACAAGCTACAGAGTCGCCACCACCCACAAGTGAGAATGCGCCGTTCTTAGTGGCTTCAACGATTGCTTCACCTACTGCACGTGAGCCGTGAGTGAAGTTGTCAAATTCGAATACGCCTGTAGGACCGTTCCAAAGAATAGTCTTAGATTCTTTGATAACGTTAGCGAAGATTTCTTCAGTCTTAGGACCGATGTCAAGACCTTCCCATCCGTCAGGAATTTCGTCAACAGCACAGAATTTAGTATTTGCGTCGTTAGAGAATGCGTCAGCAATCTTAGCGTCAACAGCCAATACCAGGTTTACACCTTTTTCTTTTGCTTTCTTCATCAAATCCAAAGCCAGGTCAAGTTTGTCGTCCTCACAGATAGAGATACCGATTTTACCACCCATAGCCTTAGTAAATGTATAAGTCATACCACCGGCGATGATTAAGTTGTCTACCTTGCTCAACAGGTTTTCGATGATTTCGATTTTAGAAGAAACTTTAGAACCACCCATGATAGCAGTGAACGGACGTTTGATGTCGTTCAATACTTTATCAACGGCTTTCACTTCTTTTTCCATCAGGTAACCGAACATCTTGTTGTTTACATCGAAATATTTAGCGATCAATGCTGTAGAAGCGTGTGCACGGTGAGCAGTACCAAATGCGTCGTTTACGTAGCAGTCAGCGTAAGAAGCCAATTTCTTGGTAAATTCTTTCTGGCTTTCTTTTACTGCTTTCTTGGCAGCAGCTTTTTCTTCGTCAGTTGCATCTTCTGCCAAACCTCTTGGTTTGCCTTCTTCTTCAGCATAGAAGCGAAGATTTTCGAGCAACAGCACTTCTCCCGGTTGCAGAGCAGCAGCTTTTACAGCAGCTTCTTCGCCCATGCAGTCGTTAGCGAACTGAACTTCAACGCCCAGCAATTCAGACAGATGCTTGATGATATGTTTCAAAGAGAATTTATCGGCAACGCCTTTCGGACGGCCCAGGTGAGAGCCAATGATGATGCTTCCGCCGTCTGCCAGGATCTTCTTCAAAGTAGGAAGAGCTGCACGCATACGAGTGTCATCTGTAATGTTGAAGTTTTCGTCCAGGGGTACATTGAAGTCCACGCGAACAAATGCCTTTTTACCGGCAAAATTGAATTTGTCAATTGTCTGCATAATACTCTATTTTTATTTAAAAGTGTTTTTAAAATTCTTCTTTTAGAACGACCGCAAAGTTACTATTTATTTCGGTTCCTTGCTATTAAATCGTTATTTATTCTTGGCTTTTGGTTCCTCTTTTGTAACTTTATAGGTGTTACAGAAATATTTGCACATCATTTGCAAACCACAGGTGTCACATTTGGGAGTGCGTGCCTGACAAACATAACGACCGTGCAGAATGAGCCAATGGTGGGCAATCGGTATGAGTTTTTCCGGAATATTCTTCACCAATTCTTTTTCCACACTGAACGGAGTGGTGCAACTGTCCGGCACCAGTCCGATGCGGTGGCTGACACGGAATACGTGTGTATCTACCGCCATTGCAGCTTTATTGAACACAACCGACTGGATGACATTGGCTGTTTTTCTTCCTACACCGGGTAGCTTTACTAAGTCTTCCAGATTGTCGGGCACCTGACTATTGAAGTCATTCACCAGCATCTTTGCCATACCAACCAGATGTTTGGCTTTGTTGTTCGGATAGGACACGCTTCGTATATATTCGAAAATAACTTCCGGCGTAGTGGCTGCCAGTGCTTCCGGAGTCGGAAAATCTTTATACAAAGGGGGAGTGATCATATTCACCCGTTTGTCCGTACATTGTGCAGAAAGAATAACAGCGATCAGCAACTCATACGGATTGTTGTAATGCAGTTCGGTCTCGGCTACAGGTACATTGTCCTGAAACCAGGCGATTACTTTCTCATAACGTTCTTTCTTTCTCATCGTAGCTTATTTTTATGGTAATGAGGCGTCACTTTTAGTTTGAAATAGAGGGCGGAAACTACTGTCAGGCAGGCTCCGAAAAGATAAGCCTTATCAAATGTACTAATTTCTGCGATATATCCACCGGTCAGCATACCGATACCGATTCCTACGTCCCAAGAGGTAAGATAGGTGGAAGTGGCTGTTCCCCGCTGGCTATTGGGGGCAAGGTTGACAAACAACGTATTAAATGCCGGAAACATGATTCCAAATCCGACCCCCATCAACAATGCGATACCAAAAAACAGGATGTTGCAAACGGTATCATTCCATTGAATCAGATATACACAGGCTGAAAGCAGGAAGAAACTGCAAACAACCAGGTATAATCCGGCTATTATTACTTGTGTTATCTTTCCGCGATCCACCAGTTTTCCCGAAAAGATGCGGGAGATTGCCATGCCGACAGCCATAAAGGTAAAGAAGAATCCGGTTTGCGTGTTCAATCCTATTTGGCGGGCATACATGGCGACATAGTTGGTTGTCATTCCGTAAGGGATGGAAAGTAACAATAGGCTAAATCCGGCTGGCAATCCTTTCATCAAAATAAAACGGTCGAGTGAAATCGGTTCACGTTTCACAGGAGGTTTATAGGGCGTTTTTACCAGACTGGCACATAGAAAACCCAAAATGCAGGAACCGAATGCGTAACAGAAGATCGTAGCAAAAGAGACTCCTGCATCGTGCAGAAACAGTCCGAACATCGGCCCGATGGACATAGCTGTATTGTTGGTAAGCCCGTAATAGCCTAAACCTTCTCCACGGCGGGAAGATGGCATAATGTCTATCACTACCGTGTTTCCTCCTACTGTAACCATTCCGAAAGAGATGCCATGAATGATTCGGAATATAATAAATAAGGTAAGGGAGCCGGCTATTAAATATCCACCGAACATCATCATAAAGATGAAGTAAGCAAACAGATAAAGAGGTTTGCGGGCAAACGTGTCGAGCAGATAACCGGAAAATGGACGGATGCAGAGAGCGGCTACCGTATAGCAGGAAAGTACAATACCAATAGTGGAATTTCCAGTTTGGAAGAATTCTGATAAATAGAACGGCAAAACAGGAATCAACAACCAAAAGCCGAAGTAGAGCAGGAAGTTGGCTGCCAAGATGAAACAATAACTGGGAGTAATGAGTCTATCCTTTGCCATAATGAATGTATTTGTTTCACCACAGAGGACGCAGAGGACGCAGAGTCTCACGGAGTTTTTTCTTTCTAATGACTTTCTATGAAAAACGAGTCGTAGTTGATACGGCTGAAATAAAAACTCTGTGTCCTCTGCGTCCTCTGTGGTGAAATCTAAATTTAGTAAGCGCTCTCGAATTCTTTCAGGAAGCGAGTATCATTTTCAGAGAACATACGGAGGTCTTTCACCTGATATTTCAGGTTTGTGATACGCTCGATACCCATACCGAGAGCATAACCGCTGTATATTTTGCTGTCTATACCGTTAGATTCAAGTACGTTCGGGTCTACCATACCGCAACCGAGGATTTCTACCCAGCCGGTGTGTTTACAGAACGGACAACCTTTACCGCCGCAGATATTACAGCTGATGTCCATTTCCGCACTAGGTTCAGTGAACGGGAAGTAAGACGGACGCAGACGAATCTTTGTATCAGCACCGAACATTTCTTTAGCGAAAAGCAACAATACTTGTTTCAAGTCGGTGAACGATACGTTTTTGTCTACATACAACGCTTCTACCTGATGGAAGAAACAGTGTGCGCGATAGCTGATTGCTTCGTTACGATACACACGTCCCGGACAGATGATGCGGATAGGAGGTTGTGAAGTTTCCATTACACGGGTCTGTACGGAAGAAGTATGCGTGCGCAATACTACGTCCGGGTGAGCTTCGATAAAGAAAGTGTCCTGCATATCGCGTGCCGGATGATCTTCGGCAAAGTTCAGTGCCGAGAATACATGCCAGTCATCTTCAATTTCCGGACCTTCGGCGATGCTGAATCCCAGGCGGGCAAAGATATCGATGATTTCGTTCTTTACAATGGTGAGCGGGTGGCGTGTACCAAGTTCCACGGGATAAGCCGAACGCGTCAAATCCAATCCGTCACAATCATTGTCCTGACTTTCAAACAATTCTTTCAGCGCGTTGATTTTGTCCTGCGCTTTTGTTTTCAGTTCATTCAGTCTCATGCCGACTTCTTTTTTCTGATCGGCAGCTACATTACGGAAATCTGCCATTAAGTCGTTAATGGCTCCCTTCTTACTTAGGTATTTGATGCGGAGAGCTTCGAGTTCTTCGGCATTGGAGGCGTGTAAGGCTTCCACCTCTTTCAGAAGTTGTTCAATCTTAGCTATCATATTTTCGATGTATTGTTATTCAGTTTCTTAGTAAAAACCGTGCAAAGATATAATTTTATCACGAACCATCGAAATAATTTGTATCTTTGTTGCCGATATGTACCGAAAATCCGGCAACTTATGAAAAAGATTGTTTTCTGTCTTCTGCTTTTAACCTTTTCTTTTCGCCTGGCGGCCCAGATTGACTATTTGGAGCCGGTGAAACCTTTTTCTTCTTATACAGGCGAGTTAGGCGAATATTACCGTAGTGTGTTTTCTTTACTTAATACTGGCTTTCAGAAACAGCCATACGCGCGTTTCGCAGCTATCCCTTCCTTTTCGCCGGAGTATGCAATGTCGGTAGAAAAGAAAAACGGGCGTTATACGCTGATTTCGAATACACTATCCCGTACCTATTGGCAGGCGGAGAAGGGGACAGTAACCGTGGATACTAAATCGGTTGTCATCAGCGCTTCCCTGTATCAGTCTTTAGGGGCTATCTTTCGTTTGGTGACAGAGCAGGTGCAGGATCTGGATGGTTCTACGGCCGGTCTGGATGGAATTGTCTATTACTTTTCTTCTACGGACGCAAAAGGCAAAGAGCGGATGGGACGAAAATGGTCGCCGGAAAAAGGAACGTTGATGGAACGTCTTGTATTGGTTTGTCAGTCGGTATATATGTTATCCCGGGGAGAGAATATTTCGGAACAGACATTGGCGGAAGAGGCTGCTTCTTTATTGAAAGCATTGCAACAGCGTAGTAGGGAAGAACCGGATGCTTATAAACAACCGATGTATGTTGGAATTTATCCGGTAGGTCCCCGCGCAAAGACGCTTTCCGGAAAGCAGGTGGAAGAACCTGCTCATTTCTCTGCGAAGAGTCCGGAAGAATATATTGCCAATGAAATGGTTTATCCGGCAGGACTTTTAGAGAAGAATGTTTCGGGTTATGCTTTGTGTGAGTTTACTATTGATAAGGAAGGGGTTATCCTTCGTCCTCATATTCTACGTTCCACTCATCCGGAATTTGCAGAGGAGGCTCTCCGCATTGTTAAAGGGATGCCGAAATGGTCCCCTGCATTGGCGGGAGGAAAGCCGGCGGATAGTAATTATACTCTTTATATTCCTTTCCGTCCGCAACTTTATCGGAAAAATAAGTAACTTTGTATTCAAAGTCCGATTAATAAAAAAGAAATATTGCATTTATAACTTGAATTCAGCAGCCTCTCTCTAATAAATAAAAAAAATAAATTTGCTGTCATCTGTCACAGATTGCAACTTAACTGTTTGATTATGAAAAGTAAATGGCGTGACAGCAACGTGGTGACAGCACTGTGACGGCAATAGTGCTGTCACTGCAAAGCCAAGGAGAAATAAACGCACTACAAAGGTGTGATAGAGGTGCATACCCGAATCAAGTAAAAATCACAGATGAAGTTTCATTGCCTAAATAGTATTAACTACAGGCAGATAGGCTATTCTATTTATTACCCTTCTACTTACGGGGCGGGATCTGCCTTGTGACTGATAGTTTCAAGCCTTGAAACTATTTGTTCTGCGGCTTGAAACTATAGTTTTGTAGTGTACTAAATAAGTTGACACTTCTTAAATGCGAAATTCCCATGAAAGAATTAAAAAAGAAGTACACTCCTTACACAGAATCCGAACGAATGTCTTATATTCGTGAGTATTTATCTACTTCGGAAACGAAGTATCAGTTTGCCAAACGTACCGGTATTTGCCGTCGTCTGCTGATTCTTTGGCTTGATAAGTATCATATAAATGATAAAGTTATGAGTACAGACCACCCCTCTTTCAACAAATACTCTGCTGAGTCTCTCAATGAACTGGAGAAAGAACTCGCTGCATTGCGTGCCGAAAATCGCAAACTTCAGCGTGCTCTTCAGGAGGAAAGTCTTCGTCATGAAGCTTGTGAGGAATTAATAAATCTTGCTGAGTCAACCTATCACATCAAGGTTCGAAAAAACTCCGATGCCAAGTAATCGATACCTTGTCACAGGGGAACTCTGCCCGTCATATGCGCGGTAGGCTACAGTTCCTCTGTGATTACTTCGGCATAACCAGACAAGGTTATTATAAGCATGTCAACAGAAAAAAGGAAATAGACATCCTCACATCAAGCATTGTGTTGTATTGTAATGAGTTACGTAAACTTATGCCTAAGGCTGGTATACGTGAACTCTATGCATGCTGTCTCCGCAAGTTTGGTGTCAGGATGGTCATTGGGCGTGATCAATGCTATAATATTTTTCGTGCTAATGGCCTGTGTCAACGTGTCAGACATGTGAGACCAAAGACAACAAATTCTAATCATAATTATTACATTTATCCGGACTTGCTAAATGTTACTCCTAAATTTGTAGCTGACACATTCGGTTCAATGGTTGTAGCGGACATAACCTATGTTGCCACGTACCAGGGATGGGCTTACCTGTCTCTTCTTACCGATGCGGGCAGTCGGGCGATAGTTGGATATGCCCTGTGCAAAACACTTGAAGCGGAAGGTCCCTTAAAGGCACTGAGGATGGCTATAGACTTTTACAACAGATACAATGTTGATTTGAGTAGTCTCATACACCATTCTGACCGGGGAGTGCAATACTGCTCAAACCTGTATGTGGATATGCTCAAGAAACATCATATCAATATTAGTATGACGCAGTGTGGAGATCCGCTACATAATGCCCTGGCTGAACGGATGAATAACACGATCAAGAATGGGTGGTTGTTTGACTGCGAAGATGACAGCTTTGAACAGTTGGATAAACGTATAAGCGACGCCATATATGCATACAATTATGTTCGACCCCATCAAGGTATACAAATGAAAACACCGATGGAACATATTCGTAAGTACGCGGAAAAAGGTAGTTGAAGTCCCGCTCGTCGGGACGGGTGCTCCCGCCCCTTGCCGCGAGGGCGATCCCCGAGCGAAGAGTTTTTGTTGTTTAATGAAGTTTACAGCCCGAAGTCTTGCATTTATAAGAAAAGATACATATGTTTGCAACATCTTTAATATGACAACTTATTAAGGAATTACAAAGGGACAAGTAAACTTATTTAGGTTTTAAAATATATTGAGTTAACTAACTTAGGTATAACAAACGAAGTTGTCAACTAAATCCAGTACAGTACATTTCGTAGGCTTGAAACTTTTGTTTCTCTTGCTTGGAACTATTAGTTTCTTACTGATGAAACTATAGTTTCTCACCGATGGAACTGTAGTTTCTCGCCGATGAAACAACCTTTACTCTATAATAGCCTGATTATGTTGGAGTACATTTGTAAGCACTCATTGTATGGCTGTCCCTTTTTCTATACTCTGTAGTGGAGTATATAGCATCTCTTTATCCAATAATTAGTATTCTTTATTATTGTTGATAGGTAATAGTGACATGTAATTTGTTTCTCCTGCCGTTAATTTAGTTAAAATTTCCGCTATATATTTCACCGGCCTTAATCCATTCATCTTACATGTTTCAATAATTGAGTATAACATAGAAGCATTCTTTGCCCCTAGTTCCGATCCGCAAAACAGATAATTCTTTCTTCCCATACAAATGGGCTTCATCATCCTCTCGGCCGTATTATTATCAATTTCCGCCTTTCCATTTTGCACATAGCGTGATACTGCTTCCCATTCATTGACAGCATATCTGACCGCTTTTAGAAAAAGGTTGGCTGTATCCCCGCGTGTTTGATCAAAAACGGGTTTTATCATCTGCCATATTTCTGCCAATATAGGAATTGCCCTCTTTTGACGTTCCATCCTGCGTTCATCTTCGGAGAGAAGATTAATTCTGCAATCCGCCTCCACCCAGTATAGGTTTGATATCAGGTTGATTATGTCTGCAGACCGATGGTCGGTCTGTAATGCATCGACAAACTTTCGCCTGACGTGTGCCATACATCCGTACCGTGTTATTGAGGAATCTTCCCGTTCAAACATTTTATAGACATTGTAGCCGTCGGTGGTGACACTTCCCCGGAAGCCTGCGAAGAACTTTTGGGCGACCTTCATGCTACGGCTGCCGTTGTCATACAGATAATAAGCTATTTTCCGGTCGGGATTCTTTATTCCCCAAATGTATTGTTTACGGTATTCATACTTACCCTTCTGCTGATTGTACACTCTGACTTGTTCGGTAGTCTCATCACTGAACAGCATGCTTCCGGGTGTGAGAAGCAACTGCCGGAAAGGTTCCTCAAGCTTGCACAACTCCTTCATGTGCCTCTTTATCCAGGCCAAAACGGTAGAGGTGTTGAAACGTGCACCGGCATCCTTGAGACGGTCTACGACCCGTTCAAGAGACAAACCGTACTGGTATTTGTCAACCAAAATGCGGGCCATCAGTTCAAAATCCACAGGATATCCTTCAAGGACGTTCTCAAACGGTCTGCGGGTATCATTTTTGTCTGTAGGCTGATAATAGTTTGAGATGTTTCCCTGTGTATCCACCAGCCGTACAAGTTTGAATACATGTTTGACCACTTGATGTTGAATCGAGTATTGAATCCATTCACGTATGCCTATCTTGCGTGCACCCGAAGGGATATCCGATTCATCACAGTAATGTACCACCACATTCTCCGCACCGGTGGACTGCTTGCCATAATCCTTACGGCAGGAAGGGGATTCAGGCCGGGGAGCGGCCTCAGAAGAGGCTGATTCCGCAGCTTTCTGTTCCAAGTCTTCAACCGGAGCCGAAGGAGCGGAGCCGTCAAAATCATCCTTATCCTCTTTGAGGTCTTTTTGCTTCGTTGCGGACAAGGAAGATTTCTTCTCGGATTTACGCCCGTATAACTGCCGTTTCTGTCTGGCAATCTCATAAAGCTCATCAGCACGCGTATTCTCGAGCGCTTCAAGGGCACTGGAAAGCTCCTGTATTTTCTCTTCTGCGGCTGACTTGGCCTCAAGGGCCCGGGAAAGACGGTTGGAAAGCGCCTTGTTGTCATGTCTCATGCTTTTCAGTTCCTCAAGTGCCCTGTCAAGTTTAGACAGGATCTGCATATTACCCGACTGCTGTTCACGCTGCAAGTCGTCAAGCAGGTTTCGAAGCCGCAGGATCTCATCATCCTTTGACAGTAGCTGGGCGATTAATATGTTGATCGTTTCCTTGTCTTCCATGTCGCAAATATACAAAAAAAAACTGACTTATGTAAGACTTTTAATATATTAATGTATTGATAGTCAGATATATAACCGCATACAATCGATTCTTCTGTAACCTCGTACTACCCTACGAGTAATTCTTTGCGGACAGTACCCTGGAGCAGAACCACGAGTTTCTCCCAACCGATTTCATAACGATGACTGGCCTTGCAGAAAACAGGCAGGAGGAAACGGTCTTTGTCCAGCTTCTTCCAATAAAGCACGTATCCCCCTGTATCATGATGAAGGATTTTGATGTTCCGCCGGTCCTTACTCAAAAAGATGAAAATGTCCCCTGTGGAGGGCTCTTTGCCCATAATCTTGCGTACCAGTTCGGCAAGGGTGAAAATACCTTTTCGCATATCTACCGGACCTTCGCACAGGTAGAAGCGCATGCTGGGATTCAGCCCTAACATAATGTTCCCAGGTTTTGAAGCAGAGCTGTTATGCTCTCAAGATTAGTGTTACATTTTCGGATCTCAACTCCATTGCCCAGTTTTAGACGAAACGAAACAATCTCAAAGTTGTCCGATTTGACAGATTTGGGAGATAATGTACAACGTGAATGACCGGAGGGGGAACCGTTCACATGAATAGGAGTCAGCTGCATACCGGAAGGGGAAGTGGGGTTAGTTAATTGACACTTGTAATGACGATACCAGCCAAGGAATTTATAATAATCAACGCCAAAACGATGGCAATACTCCAAAAGAGAGACTTGGCAACCACTGTCGGATGACTGATAAGCAGAAAGAATCTCTAAAAAACAATCAGTAGAGTCCATAAGAATAAAATTTTAAGTTCTGTGCAAAGGTAAAGCTGACTGATAGGATAAACAAGAGCCATACAATGAGTGCTTACAGTACATTTGATAGTATAATAACATGATTGATTTCTTCAAAAATCATTAAAACAGAAAACTTTTCTTCGTTTGTATTGTCTTATAGCCATAAACTTTTAAAACGAGAACTTATGGATGATATGATTAACAGGCATGATTCGATAGCCGAAGAAAATATCGAACCGAATGGCCGTCCGGCCAAGGACCAGTTTGAAGAATGGAGCGGTGAGGTTGCCGACCGTGCCGATGATGTATTCAAGAATGACAAGAAAGACGGTCCTATTAAAGACCGCGAGAAACGTATAAAAGAAATGGACGAAGTGATAAAAAAGGACCTTGAGTAAAGGTCCTTTTCTTTTTTTCTTTAGTTTGCCGGAGTAACGATAGGTTCTTTGATAAAAATACTCCCTATCTCAATTGTTTTGTCATCAAATACATCTAGTCTAATATTTATCGATTCCTTTTCGGAAAGACTTATGAATTTTCCTTGAATATAATACTTCTGATTATCAATAAGATTGGAGGCTTCTTCCTCATCTAAAGCCGTTATAATTCTGAAAGAAATATTATACTTTCCGGTTTTTTGAAGGCTGCTACAGGTAAAGGATATAAGATATTTATATCCTTTATTATCGGTACTTTTAACTTTATCCATAGAAGCGAATTTGACTGCTATATCAGAAAGGAAATCAGGGCTATTCTCAAGTTCCTTTTCTAACAAAGAACGCAATTCTTTTCCTGCTTTTTTTCTTTGGATGTCATTGTTGAAACAATTAGGATGTTTAGACATATATGCGTCTAAAAAAGCATTTATTTTTTCTCCATCAGCGTTCCCTTCTTCTAGCATTGCGTTTACTGCTGCTATGCTATCATTGAGGCGTATATCATAGTCTGCATTGTTTGATTGTGTTGTTTTTGAAGACTTGTTCCCGTAGCAGGAAATTAAGCATGGGATGATTAGAAGAATAGTGACAAATTTTGTGATTTTCATGTCCAGTACACTATTAAAGTTCAAAGTTGGGGAGAGAAAAAAGTGGAGCGTATCGGACTCGAACCGATCACCTTAACACTGCCAGTGTTACGCTCTAGCCAGATGAGCTAACGCCCCTTTTTTGTCTTATATGATAACGTTTGTAAACGAATCCTTTTTTGTTGCCGCAAATATAATGCATTATTCTGAAATAATTGCTATGTTTGCGGTAAATAATAGTATGAAATTAAGATATGCTGATTTATAATACAACTTTTCAAGTGGACGATGACGTTCACGACAATTTCATGATTTGGATAAAAGAGAGTTATATCCCTGAAGTACAGAAACACGGTGCGTTGAAGGCACCGCGTATTTGCCGGATATTGAGTCATCGGGAAGAAGGAAGTGCGTATTCTTTGCAATGGGAGGTAGAAAGCAGTGGGTTATTACATCGCTGGCATTTGGAACAGGGGGTGCGACTGAATGACGAACTGGTAAAAATATTTAAAGATAAAGTGATCGGATTTCCGACCTTGATGGAGGTGATAGAGTGATTCAACCGGTAAAAGAAAAGATAATCCTGGGGATTGACCCCGGTACGACAATCATGGGATACGGGGTTCTAAGGGTGAGGGGAACCAAGCCCGAAATGATTGCGATGGGGATTATCGACTTACGTAAATTTGCCAATCACTATCTGAAACTTCGTCATATCCATGAACGGGTATTGAGTATTATTGAAAGTTATCTACCGGATGAGTTGGCTATTGAAGCACCTTTCTTCGGAAAAAATGTGCAATCGATGTTGAAGTTAGGTCGTGCACAAGGGGTAGCAATGGCAGTAGCGTTGAGCCGGGATATTCCAATCACCGAATATGCCCCTTTGAAGATAAAAATGGCTATCACCGGAAACGGGCAGGCATCAAAAGAACAAGTGGCGGATATGCTGCAAAGGATGCTACGGTTTTCAAAAGATGATATGCCTACTTTTATGGATGCAACAGATGGTTTGGCAGCGGCTTATTGTCATTTCCTGCAAATGGGGCGACCGGCAATGGAAAAAGGGTATAGTAGTTGGAAGGATTTTATAGCGAAGAATCCGGATAAGGTGAAATAAAGCATTTAATTTTATGGGGGGATAGATATGGTGTGTAGCATAGGGGGAGGTTTAGAATGAAGATAGGAAATAATTATTTAGCGATATTGGGTGTGACTACAGTGACAACAGTGATGAGTTGTTCCCCAACGAAGAAGGAATATACCCTTAATTCCGCAACACTATTATAAATTAAACTTTTTAAGTACCTGAGCAACAAAAAGTTGCTCAGGATTTTGCCATGTCAGAATTTTCACTTATCTTAGTGTTGCAAAAAAAACAAGAGAATCCGACGATAGACATGGCGAAGATACAAATTAAATCTGAGAGACTCACTCCTTTTGGGGGATTATTTTCAATCATGGAGCAATTTGACTCCACATTATCATCTGTAATCGACTCAACCCTCGGTCTAAGGTGTAGATCGTTCGGTTATCAGTACAGCGAAATCATCCGTTCTCTCATGAGTATCTACTTCTGTAGCGGTTCATGTATTGAGGATGTCACTACTCATTTGATGAACCACCTCTCGCTTCATCCGACACTTCGCACTTGTAGCTCTGATACTATCCTCAGGGCGATAAAGGAGTTGACGCAAGAAAACATTTCATACACATCAGATATGGGCAAGACCTACGATTTCAATACGGCTGACACTCTCAATACTTTATTGCTCAATTGTATATTTGCATCTGGCCAACTGAAAGAGGGTGAGATGTATGATGTTGATTTCGACCATCAGTTCATAGAGACAGAGAAGTATGATGCAAAGCCTACATACAAGAAGTTCCTTGGTTATCGCCCTGGCGTGGCGGTTATTGGCGATTTGATAGTCGGTATAGAGAATAGCGATGGTAACACAAATGTTCGTTTCCATCAGAAGGACACGCTGAAGAGGTTCTTTGCGAGATTTGAACAGAATGGGCTCACTATCAATCGCTTCAGAGCTGATTGTGGATCATGTTCCGAGGAAATCGTGGAGGAAATAGAAAAACACTGCAAGTCCTTCTATATCCGTGCTAACCGCTGCAGTTCGATCTACAATGACACCTTTGCTCTCAAAGGCTGGAAAACTGAGGAAATCAATGGCATTGAGTTTGAATTGAACTCTATCCTTGTTGAGAAGTGGAAAGGTAAGGCATATCGACTTGTGATTCAAAGACAGAAACGGATGGATGGTGTGCAGGATTTTTGGGAAGGAGAATACACATACCGTTGTATCCTGACTAACGACTATGATTCTTCCGTAAGAGAAATTGTCGAGTTCTATAACCTTCGTGGAGGAAAGGAACGTATCTTCGATGATATGAACAATGGTTTCGGGTGGGACAGATTGCCCAAATCCTTCATGGCAGAGAACACAGTGTTCCTTCTTCTTACAGCACTTATCCGTAACTTTTACAAGGCCATTATTCAAAGACTTGACGTAAAGAAGTTCGGGCTCAATGCAACAAGTCGCATAAAAGCGTTTGTCTTCAGGTTTATCTCTGTACCAGCCAAGTGGATCAGGACATCAAGGCGGTATGTGCTGAACATCTATACCTGTAATAATGCTTACGCAGATGTTTTCCAGACTGATTTTGGATAATGCCTACAACTTATGGGAATGATATTGTGTATTGCCTCAAGTCACATTGTGGGGTAAGGGGATATTGTAGGCAGAAGTGGGTGCTTCAAGTTCAAATTATCTGCAAATTCAGTAATGAGAGGACGTGTAAACGCAATAAGGACGTTCAAGGGCTTAGTTGCGGATTTGAGGTATACTTCTTTTGAATTATATCCGGTTCGTATGGGAAGCCTTACAGAGATGGAATATACGCCGTTGGCAACCAAATTTTTCCTTTGGTCACCAACAGCAGAAGAGGTGCGCCTGATGCTCTATGATGCCGGAGAAGGCGGACATGCTTACGAAACAGTAAAGATGGAACTCGGTGAGAATGGAACCTGGACGACATCTGTAGATAAAGACCTGCTCGGCAAATACTATGCTTTCAATGTGAAAATCAACGATAAATGGCAGGGCGACACGCCGGGGATTAATGCTCACGCTGTAGGAGTGAACGGAAAGCGTGCAGCTATCATCGACTGGAAGACTACCAATCCGGAGGGGTGGGAGAGTGACCGACGTCCTTCTCTGAAATCTCCTGCTGATATGATTATCTATGAAATGCATCATCGTGACTTCTCTGTCGACTCTACTTCGGGAATAAAGAATAAAGGCAAATACCTTGCACTGACTGAACATGGGACGGTGAATTCCGGCAATCAACCAACAGGTATCGATCATTTGGTAGAACTGGGAGTGACACATGTGCATCTTCTTCCTTCTTCTGATTATGCTTCTATCGACGAAACAAAATTAGATGAAAATCACTATAACTGGGGATATGATCCGGTAAATTATAATGTGCCGGATGGTTCTTATTCAACCGATCCTTATCAGCCTGCCGTTCGCGTGAAAGAGTTCAAACAGATGGTACAAGCGTTGCATAGAGCTGGAATACGCGTGATAATGGACGTGGTTTACAATCACACTTTTAATACACTTGAAAGTAATTTTGAACGTACCGTTCCCGGCTATTTTTACCGTCAGAAAGAGGATGGCACATTGGCAAATGGTTCAGGGTGTGGCAATGAAACAGCAAGTGAACGGCCTATGATGCGTAAGTTCATGATAGAGTCCGTTCTTTATTGGATAAAAGAATATCATATTGACGGCTTCCGCTTTGACTTGATGGGGGTGCATGATATTGAAACAATGAACGAGATTCGAAAGGCTGTCAACAAAGTCGATCCTACTATTTGTATCTATGGAGAAGGTTGGGCGGCTGAAGCTCCTCAATATCCGGCAGATTCATTGGCGATGAAAGGGAATATTTCCCAGATGCCCGGAATTGCGGTATTCTCGGACGAATTACGTGACGGGCTTTGCGGACCAGTATGGAAAAAGGAGAAAGGAGCTTTTCTTGCCGGAGTTCCGGGGGGAGAAATGAGCGTAAAATTCGGAATTGTTGGAGCTATTAAGCATCCGCAAGTACGCTGTGATTCCGTAAATTATAGTCAGAAGCCGTGGGCGGAACAGCCTACCCAGATGGTTAGCTATGTTTCCTGTCATGATGGTTTGTGTCTTGTAGACCGATTGAAGGCAAGCATGCCGGGAGCTACTCCCGAACAGTTGGTTCGACTTGATAAGCTGGCACAAACGGTAGTCTTAACTTCACAGGGAATTCCTTTTATCTATGCAGGTGAAGAAGTGATGCGTGATAAACAAGGGATAGACAATAGTTATAAGAGTCCGGATGCCATCAATGCCATTGACTGGAGACGCAAAACGACAAACGGAGATATTTTCACGTACTATAAACGACTCATTGATCTTCGTAAGTCTCATCCGGCTTTCCGTATGGGAAATGCAGAAATGGTCCGGAAGCATCTGGAGTTCCTTCCGGTTGAAGGGCAAAACCTGATTGCGTTTCGCCTCAAAGAGCGTGCGAATGGAGATAGCTGGGAAGATATTATCGTAGCCTTTAATTCCCGTACGACTCCTGCACGACTGGAAATTCCTGTTGGTAAATATACGGTAGTATGTAAAGATGGAGTGATAGATGTGCGTGGATTGGGTACGCAAACCGGACCGGAGGTGATTGTTCCCGGTCAGTCTGCGTTGATTATGTACAAGTAGTTTTTTTCTGTTTACTACAATTCCGAGATACTCAAGTTTTTTCATGCAGTAGACTGGCTGCCTGTTTCAGTCTGATGGAACAAATGAAATCATGTGCCGGCTGGTTAGTCGGCACTTTTTATTTATGGCATATATAACAACTCAACGTTGGTTGCCGGCATTTCTATCATCTTTAAATAGATAGAATGAATAACAATAACTACTGTAATCCGTTCTTTCTAAATCCTTCATTTTCCTCCTATTCATCGGCAATCTCAATTTGGATGTAACATTACAACAGGTATTTGTAACATACGTAAACGATGATGTAACAAGCGAGTAATGATTTGAATCAAAAATTCTGGGTCAGCGGAGAGAAACTTCCTAAGTTTGCAAAGTGGAATTCAGAACGGATTGTTTCTCTTTCCGGATTACTATGAAATAAAGACATAAAAGAAAAGATAGATAATGAATAAGTATTGGTTTTATAAGGTTGGGTTAGTAGTTGTGTTCCTTTGCTTCGCTCTGTTGGGTGAAGCAAAGGTTAAACTTCCCACTCTTGTTTCCGACGGAATGGTGCTTCAACGCGGGGAGCCTGTCAATATTTGGGGGACGGCTGATCCTGATGAAACTGTTAGTATAACTTTTCAAAAAAAGAAATATAAGACCGTTGCCGATGCGCAAGGCAACTGGAAAGTGATCTTGCCTGCCTTAAAAGCTGGTGGTCCTTACACAATGATTATTAATGATATAGAGTTGAAGGATATTCTTGTGGGTGACGTTTGGGTATGTTCCGGTCAGTCGAATATGGAATTACCCGTTTCACGGGTTACAGACCGTTTTCGGGATGAGATATCTGCGGACAGTGATTATCCGATTGTACGCTATATAAAAACTCCTCTATTGTATAACTTTCATGCCCCGCAGACAGATATTCCGGGAATCTTCTGGAAGGCTATGACTCCTGAAAATGTGATGTCTTTCTCTGCTTTGGTTTATTTCTTTACTAAAGATTACTTTCAGAAAACAAAGGTTCCGGTAGGAATCATAAACTCCAGTGTCGGAGGTTCACCGGTAGAAGCGTGGATCAGTGAGGAAGGTTTGAAACCTTTTCCTTATTATTTGAACGAAAAACGTATCTACGAATCAGATGACTTGGTAGAATCAATGAAAAAAGAAGAGAGCAAGAAAAGCCGTGCCTGGAATGTAGCACTGTATCAGGGAGATAAAGGAATGCATGAAGCCATCCCTTGGTATGCTGCCGGCTATGATGACAGTGATTGGACACCGACCGATTTGTTTGCTTCCGGTTGGGCTACTAACGGATTGAATACAATCAATGGTTCCCATTGGTTCCGTAGAGATTTTCAAGTGTCCGGGCAACAAGCGGGAGAGAAGGCAACTCTTCGCCTGGGATGCATCGTAGATGCAGACTCCGTCTATGTAAACGGTACGTTTGTGGGAACTGTTTCTTATCAATATCCACCACGTATCTATACCATTCCCGCCGGATTGTTGAAAGCTGGAAAAAACACAATAACCATACGTCTTTTCAGTTATGGCGGTTTCCCTCATTTTGTAAAAAAGAAACCCTATAAGATACTTTTCGGAAAAGGCCAGCCGGAAAAAGGAGAATCGGAGATTAGTCTCGAAGGTAATTGGAAATATCGCCTCGGTGCTCCCATGCCTGCTGCTCCGGGGCAGACAGCCTTTCATTATAAACCTGTAGGACTTTATAATGCTATGATTGCCCCATTGCTGAATTATACGGTATCTGGTGTTATCTGGTATCAGGGTGAATCGAATGTGTCTCGCAGAAATGAGTATAAAGACTTGTTGACGGCGATGATTGCGGATTGGAGACAGCATTGGAACCGACCTGATATGCCTTTCTATGTGATTGAACTGGCGGATTTCCTCTCACCCGAAGATAAAGGAGGGCGTGCTGCCTGGGCAGAATTCCGGAAAGTGCAGGCAGAAGTAGCCAATACAAATAAAAATGTCACTCTAATTAAAAACGGTGATTTAGGAGAATGGAATGATATCCATCCATTGGATAAAAAGACGTTGGGACAACGTGTTTCCCAGGCGGTCTTTCAACAAAGAGTCAAATAAATTAAAAAAGAGATTAGTACCATGAAAACACAGACTCAAAAAGTGTCGATGGCCGAGAAAATCGGTTATAGCTTAGGTGACGGTTCGGCGAACCTGATTTTCCAGATGATGATGATGTTCCAACTCTTCTTCTATACAGATGTGTTTGGAATCAAAGCAACAGCAGCAGGTATGATATTGCTGGTCGCACGCATTTTCGATGCGTTTGTCGATCCGGTGGTAGGTATCCTGTCCGACAGAACCAACACCCGCTGGGGTAAATACCGTCCCTGGTTGTTGTGGACAGCTATTCCTTTTGCCGTATTCTTCATTTTGGCATTTACGACACCCGATTTGAGTGAGCGTGGGAAGATTATTTATGCAGGTATCACTTATACCTTATTAATGTCTATTTACTCCTTCAATAATACCCCGTATGCCTCTTTGGGCGGTGTGATGACAAGTGACATCAAAGAACGTACCAGTATCTCGTCCGTCCGTTTTGTGACAGCTACAATCGCCACTTTTGTTGTGCAGGGGCTTACTTTGCCATTAGTCTCCAAGTTCGGGCAAGGAGACGATCAACGTGGATGGTTCCTGACAATTACCCTGTTTGCCATCATCGGAGTTGTTCTTTTAGTAATCACATTCTTCTCTGCCAAAGAGCGTATTACGCCTCCCGTAGGTCAGAAAACTTCCGTGAAACAGGATTTTAAAGATATCGTAAGCAGCCGTCCATGGAAAGCGATGTTTATCCTAACCCTCTTTTTGTTTACGACATTGGCTATGTGGGGCAGCAGTATGTCTTACTACTTTAATTATTTCGTAGATAAAACAGCCCTTTTTGACTTCCTGCAAAATTTTGGATTAGTACGGATAGAAGGAGAAACTTATGGAATGTGGCACACCTTTCTTGATGCTTTCGGACTGATTGCGCAGCCCGATCATAGTAATGTGTTTGCTGTAGGTTTCAGTTTGTTCAATATGATTGGGCAGGTTATCACTTTGGCGGGTGTAATATTGCTTTCCGGATTTCTTTCCAATATCTTTGGCAAGCGGAATGTATTTTTGATCTGCCTGGCACTGACAGCCTTTTTTACAGCCCTGTTTTTTGTGGTAGATTCGACAAACATAAGTATGATCTTTATTATTAACTGTTTGAAGAGTTTGGCATACGCACCTACTATTCCATTGCTTTGGGCAATGATGGGAGATGTTGCCGATCATTCAGAATGGGTGAACCATCGTCGTGCGACAGGATTTGTATTTGCAGGTGTAGTCTTTGCCTTGAAAGCCGGACTAGGTATAGGGGGAGCTATTTGCGGTGCGATTGTCGATTCGTTCGGTTTTGTATCTAATACAGTACAGACAGAAAACGCTATTTTCGGTATCCGTTTGACATCCAGCGTGATTCCTGCCATCACTTTCTTTGTAGGAGTAATTGCTTTGTTCTTTTATCCTATTTCTAAGAAGTTGAATGAGCATATTCAGGACGATTTGGCAAAACGCCGCCTGGAAAACAATTGATTAATAACTATAACTAATAGATAGACTATATGAAGACTTCGATAAGAACAACCGTAGTTTCTTTGTTGGCTGCTGTAGCCCTGATAACTAGTACTTCGGTAGCTTTTGCACAAGAAACAAAGACTTTGAAAGAAGCTTTGAAGGATAAATTCCTGATAGGAACAGCAGTGAATACACGACAAGCATCCGGTCGGGATAAGGCAGGAGTGCGCGTAATTCAGGAACAATTTAATGCTATTGTAGCAGAGAATTGTATGAAGAGTCAGGAAATGCATCCGAAGGAGAACCGTTATAATTTCACACAGGCAGATGAATTTGTTGCTTTTGGAGAGAAAAATCATTTGGCAATCACAGGACATACGTTGATTTGGCATTCGCAGCTTTCTCCCTGGTTCTGCGTGGATGAGAATGGCAAAAATGTGTCTCCGGAAGTATTGAAGAAACGGATGAAAGATCATATCACCACTATTGTGAAGCGTTACAAAGGCCGTATTAAAGGTTGGGATGTGGTGAATGAAGCGATTGAAGATAATGGAGCATATCGTAAGACTAAGTTTTATGAAATTCTAGGTGAAGAATATATCCCATTGGCTTTTCAATATGCACACGAGGCCGATCCGGATGCAGAGCTTTATTATAACGATTATTCAATGGCTCAACCGGGCAGAAGAGCTGCAGTTGTGAAGATGGTGAAAGACTTGAAGAAACGTGGTATCCGTATTGATGCGGTGGGGATGCAAGGACACATCGGCATGGACTATCCGAAAATCAGCGAGTTTGAAGAAAGTATGCTTGCCTTTGCCAAAGCGGGAGTGAAGGTAATGATAACAGAATTGGATCTGACTGTATTGCCATCACCCGACCCCAAGGTTGGTGCGGAAGTCTCGGCATCTTTTGAATATAAAAAAGAGATGAATCCTTATTCGGACGGATTACCGGAAGAAGTATCAAAAGCATGGACAGAGAGAATGAATGATTTCTTCCGTCTGTTCCTGAAACATCAGGATATCATAACAAGAGTTACAGTTTGGGGAGTAGCCGATCAGGATTCGTGGCGTAACGACTGGCCGATGAGAGGACGTACGGATTATCCATTGCTTTTCGACCGCAATCATCAGCCGAAACCGGTAGTTGATTTGATTATAAAAGAGGCTATGCAGAAATGATCATTTTGCGGAGTGCCCTGAAAGGGCTTAATTATATAGCGTAGGGCAACGCCCTACGTAAAAGCGACAATCTGAATTTGCGCCCTGAAAGGGCATAATTGTATACGGTTCCGCCCTTTCAGGGCTTGTGGCTGGTGTGTTTTTTTCGTAGGGCGTTGCCCTACGCTATATAATTAAGCCCTTTCAGGGCACCCCAATAAATATATAATTGTAAGGCTTTCAGCCTAACTGCAAAATTCCCATTTAACCGCTAAATTCCCATTTATAAAGTTAATTTAGAACTGTTGTAATAAGAATAAAACCATGAAAACAGAAAAAAGATATTTAGTTCCCGGTGATTATATGGCTGATCCTGCCGTACACGTGTTTGATGGCAAACTTTACATTTATCCCTCGCATGATTGGGAGAGTGGTATTGCCGAAAATGATAATGGAGATCACTTCAATATGAAAGATTACCATGTGTATTCTATGGATGATGTAATGAATGGAGAGATTACTGACCACGGGGTTGTACTTTCTACGGAAAATATTCCTTGGGCGGGCCGTCAGCTTTGGGACTGTGATGTTGCTTTTAAAGACGGCAAATACTATATGTATTTTCCATTGAAAGACCAAAATGACATATTCCGTATCGGAGTAGCTGTGAGCGATAAACCATACGGACCTTTTGTTCCGGAAGCAAACCCGATGAAAGGAAGTTACAGCATTGATCCGGCTGTCTGGAATGATGGAGATGGTAATTATTATATGTATTTTGGAGGACTATGGGGTGGACAGCTTCAACGTTACCGGAATAATAAAGCATTGGAATCAGCCATTTTACCCGAAGGAGAGGAGGAGGCTTTGCCATCCCGTGTTGTTCGTTTGAGTGATGATATGATGGAGTTTGCGGAAGAACCGCGTCCGTTAGTCATTCTGGATGAAAACGGTAAACCTCTGACAGCAGGAGATACAGAACGTCGTTTCTTCGAAGCTTCCTGGGTACATAAGTATAATGGGAAATATTATTTCTCTTACTCTACAGGCGATACCCATCTACTTTGTTACGCGATAGGTGACAACCCATACGGACCATTTACTTATCAGGGAGTTATCCTGACTCCGGTAGTGGGATGGACTACTCATCATGCTATTGTTGAGTTCAAAGGAAAATGGTATCTGTTCCATCACGATTGCGTACCTTCCGAAGGGAAAACCTGGCTTCGTAGCTTAAAAGTCTGTGAACTGCAATACGATGCTGATGGAAAAATCATCACGATTGAAGGACTGGATGAATAGTCGACAAATGATAATTTTGCGGAGTGCCCTGAAAGGGCTTAATTATATAGCGTAGGGCAACGCCCTACGTAAAAACGACAATCTGAATTTGCGCCCTGAAAGGGCATAATTTTGTATACGGTTCCGCCCTTTCAGGGCTTGTGGCTGGTGTGTCTTTTTCGTAGGGCGTTGCCCTACGCTATGTAATTAAACCCTTTCAGGGCACCCCAATAAATATATAATTGTAAGGCTTTCAGCCTAACTGCTAAATTCCCATTTATGAAACGAATTTTGAACTATTACTTATGAGGATTATATCTATATTGACATTTGTCCTGTTTTTCAGTCTTTTCTCTGTTTATGCAGAAGATGGGAGTGCTTTGTGGCTTCGTTATTCAACGGGAGCAAAAGCAATAATAATGAATAAGAAACAATCTCCTACATTAAATATCGCCGTTTCCGAATTGCGGAACTTCTGGCAGGGAGGAATCCCCATAACGCTGGAAATACAGAAAAATAAGGAACTGCGTGCATTAGGAAATGACGGGTACATCATCCGCGCTTCTAAAGACGGTAACCATCTGACAATCACTTCTTCCGGTGAGCAAGGAATACTTTACGGAACTTATCATCTGCTTCGTCTGCAAGCCACCGGACAATTATCCGAATCAACATTGAAGTCTTTAAATGTCTCCGAAAAACCGGATTACTGGATTCGCGTCTTGAATCATTGGGACAATCTGGACGGTACAATCGAACGTGGTTATGCCGGACATTCGCTTTGGAAATGGGACGAACTTCCTTCTGTTGTTTCTCCCCGCTATGAAGCCTATGCACGTGCCAATGCTTCCATCGGTATTAATGCTACTGTGATAAACAACGTCAATGCAAGTCCTAAGATACTATCTGATGATTATTTGCAGAAAGTCAAAGTTCTGGCAGACATCTTCCGTCCTTATGGTTTGAAAATATATCTTTCAATTAACTTTTCTTCCCCGGCAGCTTTAGGTGGTTTATCCACCTCCGATCCGTTGGATAAAGAGGTGATTGCCTGGTGGAAGAAAAAAGCCAAAGATATCTATTCGCTGATACCCGATTTCGGAGGCTTTTTGGTGAAAGCAAACTCCGAAGGACAACCCGGACCGTGTGACTACGGGCGTACTCATGCCGAAGGGGCGAACATGCTTGCCGATGTATTGAAACCTTATCGCGGCATCGTCATGTGGCGTGCTTTCGTTTACTCGCCCACGGACAGCGACCGGGCCAAGCAAGCCTATCTTGAATTTGAACCTTTGGACGGAAAATTCCGCGACAATGTCATTGTGCAGATAAAGAACGGCCCGATTGATTTCCAGCCCCGCGAACCGTTCAGCCCGTTATTCGGAGCCATGAAGAAAACACCCGTGATGCCGGAATTTCAGATAACACAGGAATATCTGGGATTCTCCAACCACCTCGTTTTTCTCGCTCCCATGTGGAAAGAATGTCTGGACAGCGACACTTACGTACAAGGCGCAGGCTCTACCATCGCCCGTGTGACGGACGGCTCCTTGTTCCCCCATTCATTGACGGCTATTGCCGGTGTCACCAATATCGGTGATGACATCAATTGGTGCGGACATCCTTTTGCCCAAGCCAACTGGTATGCTTTCGGTCGTTTGGCATGGAAACATTCACTTTCTTCCGAGCAGATCGGTGAAGAATGGTTGAGGCAAACTTTTCTTCCGGTTGCCTTACAGCCGTACAACGATTCCGTCAATGAAATATCTCCCAAAGAGAGACAACAACTTCACTCTCAACTCTCCCTTCTCAACTCTCAACTTCTCCAAGAGTCGAGGGAAGCAGTAGTAGATTATATGATGCCGTTAGGACTGCATCACATCTTTGCATGGGGACATCATTACGGGCCCGAGCCTTGGTGTGATATTCCCGGTGCCCGTCCCGACTGGATGCCTTCTTATTACCATAGGGCAGATGACGGCGGTATCGGATTCGACCGCAGCAGCAAAGGGAGCAATGCGACCGCACAATATCACTCTCCTTTATGCGAACAACTGGATAATGTAGATACCTGTCCCGAAAATCAGCTTCTTTGGTTCCACCATGTTCCCTGGAATCATCGGATGAAGAGCGGGCGTACACTTTGGGCGGAGTTGTGCTATGCTTATGACCGTGGGGTGCAAGAAACCAGAAACTTCCAGAAGTTATGGGCGCCTATGGAGAAATACATCGACCCAGAACGATTCCGTGACGTACAGCACCGGTTGAAGATTCAGGCACGTGACGCAGTGTGGTGGAAAGATGCCTGCTTGCTCTATTTCCAGCAATTCAGCAAGCAGCCGATACCTTATGAACTGGAACGTCCGGTGCATGAATTGAAAGATATGATGGAATACAAACTGAATATCACTAATTTTGAATGTCCGCCTTACGGATTTACTAAATAGACAAGAAAAGTGCTTGTTCTGTGATAAAATTGTTACCTTTGCGGTCAAAAATAAAACAGAATATAAGAATATGAGCCAAAATACATTCTGCATGGCGGGGGGCGTAGCACGCAACCCGCTTGTGCGTTTAGCCAAACCTATCACGGCAACTATCGGAGCGAACGAACATATAGCCATTGTAGGTCCCAATGGGGGTGGCAAGAGCCTTTTTGTAGATACATTAATCGGAAAATATCCGCTACGTGAAGGAACACTCCAGTATGACTTTTCCCCTTCCGCTACTCAAACTGTTTATGATAATGTGAAATATATCGCGTTCCGTGATACTTATGGAGCGACAGATGCCAATTATTACTACCAACAGCGTTGGAATGCGCACGACCAGGATGAAACGCCGGACGTCCGCGAAATGTTGGGAGAGATTAAAGACGAACAACTGAAAAATGAACTGTTCGAGCTCTTCCGCATCGAACCTCTTCTTGATAAAAAGATAATCCTTCTTTCAAGTGGTGAACTGCGTAAATTCCAGCTCACAAAGACACTGTTGACAGCCCCCCGCGTTCTGATAATGGATAATCCGTTTATCGGACTGGATGCGCCTACCCGCGAATTGTTATTCTCTTTGCTTGAACGTCTGACAAAAATGTCTTCCGTCCAGATTATTCTGGTACTTTCCATGATGGATGATATACCTTCCTTTATCACTCACGTTATCCCTGTTGATAAAATGGAAGTGTTTTCCAAGATGGAACGCGAAGCCTACCTGACTGCTTTCCGCAACAGAGACACAACTACTTCTTTCGATGAATTGCAGAAACGGATTATTGATTTGCCTTATGACGGCAACAACTATGACTCGGACGAAGTGGTGAAACTGAATAAGGTAAGTATCCGCTATGGCGACCGCACTATTCTGAACGAACTGGACTGGACAGTGCATCGTGGGGAGAAATGGGCGTTGAGCGGGGAGAACGGTGCAGGAAAGTCTACATTATTGAGTTTGGTTTGTGCGGATAATCCACAATCATACGCTTGCGACATCAGCCTTTTCGGACGCAAACGGGGAACTGGAGAAAGTATTTGGGAAATCAAGAAACACATCGGATATGTAAGTCCCGAGATGCATCGTGCTTATCTCAAAAACTTGCCGGTTATTGAAATCGTAGCCAGCGGACTGCACGACAGTATCGGACTGTACAAACGCCCCCAACCGGAGCAAATGGCTGTATGTGAGTGGTGGATGGATATATTCGGCATTGCCGACTTGAAAGACAAACCTTTCTTGCAGCTTTCCAGTGGGGAGCAACGTCTGGCTCTGTTGGCACGTGCTTTCGTCAAAGATCCTGAATTACTGATTTTGGACGAACCGCTTCATGGATTGGATACTTACAATCGTCGTCGGGTCAAAAAGGTGATCGAAGCCTTCTGTAAACGTAAAGATAAGACGATGATTATGGTAACACATTATGAATCAGAACTTCCGGATACGATTACAAACCGCATCTTCTTGAAAAGAAATGATACGTTAATATATTAGAATATGATTTCTAATATTTTTTAATGAATTGATTGCTTTTTGTGTTATTTGGCTATCTTTGTGCTTAATTAAATGCAAAAAGTAACCACAAAGATATGAATAGTAGCCAAAATGCCATAGCTGTATTGTATAGGAAATATTGGCAAAAGCTCTATATTCATGCATATAATCTGCTGAATGACGGAGAAAGCGCAAAGGATGTATTGAGTGATGTGTTTTGCTCAGTACTTGAAAACAGCGAGCAGTTTGAAGGGAAGACTGATTTGCTGCCTTTATTTTATGTCATGGTGAAAAACCGTTGCATTGACCACATACGTCATCAGAATGTAGTGAACCGGAATGCGGAAAGATACTTGGAAGAACTTTATAGCGGTTGGACTGCCAAAGAGTATCGGGACTACGAAGATAAAATAGACCGGATGCAGGAGAGTATCCGCCAGATGGCGCCGCAAATGCGCATAGTAGTGGAAGAGTTTTTTCTGAATGAAAAGAAATGTGCGGAAATTAGTGAAATATTAAATATCAGTGATAATACAGTCAGAACCCATATTGCCCGGGCTTTAAAAATACTCCGTAAACGATTGAGTGTCTTTTTACTTATTACAGTTTAATGTTGAATCCTGCTCTTCACTTGTTTTACACTTTAGCTGAATGGCTATAAATCAGATGTCTATGGTGAATGGAAGTAGGAAAAACAAAGTAAATAACCCTTCACACCCTTCACGCACTGTAAGCGTCTCCGCGATTCTATATAGTTTGCTAAAATAAAAAGGCTAATGCTCCCTTTTTATCCATTAGCCTTTTCCCATCTGTCAGGAAGCAGTTCCCTGTATTTTTCAAGTGGTGTGTTTGGTTGCCATTCAGCTGTTCTGTTTATCACATCCGTGAGATACTCAAATAGATTCACTTTATGCATCCTACAGGTGAGTGCTATCGTGTAGAGTATGGCGCCTCGTTCGGCTCCCTTATGGCTGCCGAAGAACAATGAGTTTTTTCTTGATAAGGATATGTACCGGTTCATCCGTTCAACTATATTGTTGTCCAGGTAAGTGTCACCATAATTAAAGATGTCCACCACTGTATTCCACTCATTGCGAAGATAGGTGATAGCTTCTTGTAGTTCGCTCTTTGGTAATAAATCCCCCCGCTCTTCTATTTCATCAAACACATCTTTTATTTCTCCGAGTATGTCCGGCGCATACTTTTTTCGATGCATAAGATTCTGTTCTACTGTCCATCCATCAACCCCAACTTTATGCTTATGCTCGTTTTGATAAAGAGTGTTTATCAGCTCCACGATTCTTTTTGCATCCGGGTCATTCTCACCGCAATCTATAAATTTCCGTTTTATATGTTGCAAGCACGGGATGCGTGTGATATTGGGATAAGCATCGCTTTCGAGCTTCCGGTAAGGTGAGTAGCCATCGCTTTGTATGATACCTTTGCAACTGCCTAATTCGTTAAGAATAACTCTTTCAGACCGGGAGCCGTCATCATAGAGCAGGTATATCATCCTGGTGTTTATGCCGACAACCACCCAAAGGTATCCCTTTCTAACTCCTTTTCCCTTACTGTTCTTTTCCGGGACGAGTATTTTGTAATAGGTTTCGTCGGCTGCCTTATAAGGATCACTCAAAGCTGTCTGCCGGATACACTTATAAAGATTTTCGAAGAGGCCTGAGGCTTTTTCTATCAACTTATGAGCCGTAGGTTTCTTCAGCGTAAAGCCATGACTCTCGAAGTAGTTGATGATTCTTTCAACAGGTAGCGATTGTATATAACGTAATTCCATCAATCCGGCAATAAATGAACCGTCATAGCTGGAATTCAAGAAAGCCGCGACCGGGGTTTTTCCCTCAAACAGGCGACCGTCTTGCGTATAGGTGTGTATCTTGTAGACGTGCTTGATGAAGCGCATGGGTACACATTCATAGCGGACGCATATTCTGGGAGCGGTAGTAAACAACCGGGCTTTATTGATGTCAAAATCGGGATCATCAGGATAAACGACATGTTCTTCTTCCTCCATCTCATAATGCATGTCACGTTTGGCACCATTGTTCTTTCTGGCTTTACGCTTATCTGCTTTTTCAGCTTCTCTCTTCTGCCGCTCTTCTTCGGACATGGCAGGTTGGGGAGCTTGTTGCTGTTCGGATGTGTTGGATACAAGTTTGGCGAGCCCCTTAGCAAGGCGCTGTTGTTTGCTAAGAGATTCGCCTTTTTGAAGGAGTGCTTCTTTAAGGGAAGAAACCTCTTTTATCAAAGCATCTACTTGCCCCAAGAGTCTGTTGTTGTCATCTCGTAATCCCTTGATCTGTTCCTTCAATAACTCTATGATCTCATCCTTTTTCATGGTATAAAGATATAAAAAATCAACGAGTTGACCAAATAAATCGGATGATATACTTAGTACAAATAATTAACAATCAACATATTATATTAAATCCTGAAACGTTTTCGCAACCGTACAGACTTCAATGACACTCCATTTAAGATAAAAGACAAAACCTGATAAGAAATCTCGTAATTGCCTGTATGGGGGTTAAATGTTGGTAACTCAAAACTTCCACCCTCGAGGCGCTTGTAGTACAGAAGAAAGCCATCGCCATCCCAACGCAGTATTTTTACACTTTGTCGGTTTTTGCCAAAGAATAAAAATATATCTCCGGAAACGGGAGACAAGTCCTTCATTTCCAAGCGTATAATTTTGAATAAACCGTCGATGCCAAGGTTCATACGAACAAAGCCCTGGTACAGATAGTATCGATTGGCTGATGTTAGAGAATACATGGATCTCCCTCCTTTCTTTCGTAATCGAGCAACATTTTAATAACACCACCGGGTGTGGCCCGTTTGACCGAAATGGTGGTTCCACTGTTAAACGTGATTGTGATCCCGGCAAGACTAAACTCTTCTTCCGACGACATGGCGGGTGCTATTTGAGTGAACGCAGGAGAGGTAGTGCTCAGTGGGGACGGCTCAACGCCGCCATAATAATCACGAACCACATCTGCCTTAGCTTGTTTAACGCTATAGCCCCGTCGGGACATCCAGGAACTCATACCTCCAAAAGTGGTATGCTGCTCGCGGCAAACATCCGCTAAAGAACAATTGTAGTCTGTTTTTAAGACTTCTTGGAAACGTTTCCAAGTTCTTCTAAATCTATTTTCTAAATCCATAATGCTTCATTTTTATACCTCGCAAAGATATGAGAGCTAAAAACGGACAGCAATATAGAATCGCGGAGACGCTTACAGCCTGCTTTGAAGTGACAAAGGATGAAGAATGTCCCTTTATCGTAAGTGCGGACGGCATGGATACCCATGTGCTGGGTACTAAATTCAATGTACGTTCATACACAACAGAAGACCGCCACGTGACATTGGTGCAGGGAAAAGTGCAAGTGACCAACACGAACAGCCTTTCATCCGTAGTGCTTCAACCCGGACAGGACTTGACTTATACGGAAACCGGAGAAGAGAAAATATCGCGTGTCAACATAGCTACCTATACGGCATGGACAGAAGGAATGTTCTATTTTGAAGATTCGTCACTGGAAGAAATTATGAGTTCTCTGGGCAGATGGTACAACGTGAACGTCGACTTTGAACGGGTGGAACTATACAATATCCGCCTGAACTTTTGGGCGAACCGCAACGCTCATTTGGACGAGGCAGTAGAACTGCTGAATAAACTGGAAAAAGTACGTGTAGAATATCAGGACGGGACTATTACGATTAAACATATATAACTTTACAAATACAACTCTTATGAAAAAGCAACAAATTACATTGTCTCGCAAAAAGGCAATGAGAAAGGTCGTATGGATGAAAGCCGCCTTCTTATTGCTGATGTTTGTAATTGCCCTGCATGGACGGGCACAAAATACGGACAACAAATTGATTTCTTTGGAACTAAAGGAAGCGCCATTGGGAGAGGCTTTGAAGCAGTTTAGCAATGTGTCCGGTTATAAGGTGAATTTTCCTAGTGAAGATGTCGGAGCGTACCGGGTAAGCGTAAGCATACATCAGTTGGCACCTTTGGCGGCACTCCAGAAAATACTGGAAGGGAAACCTTTTGAATATGAGGTGAAACAACATTTTATCACTGTCCGTAAAGTGAAGCCTGCATTGACTACTCGTAAAGTCAGGAACATCGAAGGGCGGGTAGTGGATGAAAAAGGGGATCCGCTGCCGGGTGCGAATATCCGGGGAATCGACAGCCCGTTTGGAGCTATTTCCGATATCAAAGGAAATTTCACTTGTAAAGTGATGGAGGAAACCCACACATTGGAAGTCTCTTTTGTCGGTATGCAAACTGAAAAGGTATCTATTAAAGGGCGTACTCATGTCAATGTGGTTATGCATGAAGATAAACAGCAATTGGGAGATGTTGTAGTGACGGGTTATCAGCGTATCAGCCGTGAACGCTCTACTGCCTCTTTCGGCTTTATAGATTCTGAACAACTGACAAGACAGATGCACAGTGACCTGGCGTCATCCTTGGAAGGGCAAATAGCCGGTTTGCGTATGAATATTAATCCGAATAACGGTGATATGAGCCCTATCCTTCGTGGTGTAGGTACGTTCTCGCCTAATGTTGGAACAATGCCGTTGATTGTTGTGGATGATATGCCGACCGACCTGACCTTGAGTGAGATAAATCCTTATAATGTAGAGAGTATTACTGTCTTGAAAGATGCCGCAGCAGCCAGTATTTATGGTGCTTTGGCTGCAAACGGCATTATTGTGGTAGTTACCAAACAGGCCAAAGAAGAGGGTGCGCATGTGAATATCAATGCTGATTGGTTCATCACCAGCAAACCGAATTTCAACAGTTTGAACCTGGCTTCTACAAGCGACATTATTGATTATCAAACAGCTGTGTTTGATGCGAATGTAGCCGAATCAGGCAGTGCATCCGGTTTTTTGTCCAGCTATAAGGCAGGCTACTATAATCCGTTGTTCCAACTTTATCTGGCTCGGGAGAATGGTACACTAAGTAATAGTGAAGTCGAAGCCACATTAAATCAGTGGCGTAATAATGACTATTATAAAGAATATCGTGACAATGCCTGGCGCACGGCTGTAACTCAGCGTTATGATGTGTCCGTATCGCAGAAAGTCGGAAAAAACAATCACTTCCTTTCGTTCAATTATGAAAATGACAAGGGGCGTACGATAAATGATAAAAGGAATAAATTCTCCTTGTATTATAAGTCGAACTATGCCATAACTAGTTGGCTGAATGTGAATGCCGGGGTGGACGCCCGTCTGGGAAGTAGCGATACACCGAATACCCTGTTTACCAGTTACACTATGCAACAACGTTATGAAAGAATAATGGATGCCGATGGTAACCGTTATAATTCTCCTTATGTGAATGTAAGCGGATATTCGGGTGGGGCTTACAATGGCAGTGTCGTGAGCAAGGCGGAAGGTGTTTCACCTTATAAAACATTTGGTTTCAATGTGCTTGACGCATTGGGTGAAGGCGGTACCAAATCACGCAATGTCAGCATCCGCCCGTTTGTCAGCTTGCAGGCACGATTCCTGAAGATGTTTAAATATAACTTCATGTATCAGTATGAATGGAATCATAGCAAGAGTGAAGTGTTTGATGCGGAGGACTCCTATTTGATGCGTATGACGTACAACTCTATGATTGATACGAATGGAAATTCGGCAATGCCGAGAGGCGGACGGTTCTTTCAAAATGAGTTGAGCAGTAACCGTTATACTGTACGTAACCAGATAGACTTTGACAAAAGTTGGAAGAATCATACAGTGACTGTCATTGCCGGACTTGAATTCAGGGAAAATAAGATTCCGAAACCTACCCGGCAATTAATGTATGGATACGATCCTCAGACACTGACTTCTGACATTATAGATTGGCAGGCATACCGTGACGGTGTAGGAACCAGTGCACTTTCCGGCAATACGATTACTTTGAGTGGCCTGTCGCCTACGTTGCAAGAATCACGCCATCGTTATGCATCTTTTTATGCCAATGCAAGCTATTCTTATCTGTCCCGTTATAATGTATCCGGAAGTATCCGCTGGGATCAGGCGGACTTGTTCGGACTTGATATCCGTAACCAGCGTCATCCCTTGTGGTCTGTCGGTGCGTCCTGGATTATGTCGGAAGAGCCATTTATGAAAGATATTGTTTGGCTCGACTTCCTGAAAGCACGTATGACCTATGGTATCAACGGTAATGTGGATCAGAGTTCGACTACCTATTTTGTAGTAAAGCAGAAGACCCAGAGCAATCCGATCAAGACGACATACCTGACTTATGATGATGATGATCTTCCGAACCCGAAACTCCGTTGGGAGAAAACAGCCACTTATAATGTGGGACTGGATTTCCGTCTTTTCAATAATTTAGTCAATGGTAGCTTGGAGTATTACAACCGCCACTCATCTGATTTGCTTGTACGCCGCTACATGGATCCTACATTGGGAGCTAAATCACGTGTAGTGAACAACGGTGAGATGCGTAACCGGGGTATCGAATTTTCTCTTACTGCCAATCTCATCAGGAAGAAGGACTGGAACTTTGCCGTTGATTTCAACTTTGCCCATAACAAGAACAAGATGTTAAAGGTGGATCATAGTGATTCGGACACTTCGACAAGTTTCATTATGAGCCCGCAGAACTACTTTATGGAAGGAACCAGTTATAATACGCTTTGGGCTTACCGTATCGACCGCATTGAAAATGGATATCCGGTAGCGGTGGACAAAGATGGGAATGACCTGGTGACGTTCAACGAGGATGGTACGGTTGCCAATATTACTACCGGATCGTCACTGAAAGGTACTGAGAATCTTGTAAATCTTGGCTCGCTGACTCCGAAATTTAATGGAGCAGTGTCCTTGAGACTTAGCTACAAGGGAATTGCCTTGAATGCTTTCTTTGTGTATGCAGGCGGTAACAAACTGCGTAATAGTGTGGTAAGTATGAGTGACCAGGTGGGAAGCCAGACGTTGAAAGACATAACCAACCGTTGGAGTGCGGATGCGCCGGATGCAAATGTACGTATGTATATTGACATGCCCACAAAGGTTAAAACTTACGCAAGTACTTTCCAGGATTGGTGGCAATATGGTGATATCAATGTGAAAGATGCTGGTTATGTGAAATTGCGTAGCTTGAGTTTGGGGTATAGTTTGCCGTCTGGTATCTGCCGTCAAATCCGGCTTAATTCATTGAATTTGAAGTTGCAAGTGAACAACCTGTTTACCTGGTGTAAGGCAGGAAGCGACATTGACCCGGAAAGCTACGGATTGAACAGCGGCACACGCGGCATGGCTTCACCCAAGACTTATTCTATCGGATTATCAACAAGTTTCTAATTATTAAAAAGAATATAGGATATGCGTAAATTACTTTATATATTGCCGGTTCTGCTTATCTTGGGATTTGCGGCTTGCGAGAATTACGTGGATATTACCCCTACAGGAAAGAAGACTGTGGACTCTACCGAGACTTATTATGAATTGGTGGCTTTGCCGAACCGGAGTTATTATCCGTCGTCTTTTGCTTTGTTGAGTGATAATGTCTGGTCAAAAGAATCGAATATTATCGGCAAGGAATATCTTTCCTCTGATGGAATCAATATGACTTTTAATGAGGATGCCGATCGTAAAGAATTAAGTGATAATAATCTGTATGCAAACTGTTATCAATACATCTTACGCTCTAACATCGTGATTTCATTGGTAGATCATAGTACAGGTGACAAGGATGTGAAGGAGCTGGCTAAAGCGGAAGCAAAAATCATGCGTGCGTGGGATCATTTTATTCTGGTGAATACATTCGCTAAAGCCTACAATCCGGAGACAGCAGCCACTGACGGTGGTATTGCTATTGTCAGCGAATATGACTTGGAAGCGACTCCTACCAAAGCTACTGTTGCCCAAGTCTATGACTTTATCATCAAGGATATCGAGGATGCGTTACCTTATCTGCAGGAAGAACCGGTGAATGTATATCATCCGTCGAAAGCATTCGGCTATGCATTGGCGGCACGCGTTTACTTGTTCCACCGTGACTGGAAAAAGGCTAAGGATGCGGCGGAGGAATCTTTGAAACGGAACAATGCCTTGATAGATTATATAGCTTTGGATGCTGTAGGGGGGCCGACTAAGGTTTCAACTTATGCCAAAGGTGGCAATCCGGAAGTGTTGAATTATGCTTATATGGGTAGCACTTCGGACAATCCTGCTTATACCTATGGCATGATTAGTCCGGAATTGGTACAGCTTTTCGGAGATAATGACGAGCGTTTGAACCTGTTCTTCAAAACGACCGGTAATCTTGAGTACTACTTTGATGAAGGTTCCGGAGCTGCTTTATGGAACACTGCCCTTACCTATTCTAAGTTTCAATACATGGCTGTAGGTATGCGTACAGCCGAAGTTTATTTGATTTTGGCAGAGGCGATGGCACGTTTGAACGATTTGTCCGGATCCGTTGAAGTGTTGAATCAGTTACGTGAAAAACGAATCAAAGGAAGTGAAGCTGTGCTTCCGGAACCGGCTACACAGCGTGAGATGATGCAGGAAATCATTAACGAGCGTCGTAAAGAGTTGCTCTTCGGATTCAGCCGTTTCTGGGATTTGAAACGGTTCAATACGGAAGCCGACTATGCAAAGACGATTACCCGTACTTTTCCGCTGGTAACTACGACCGTAGAACAGAAAATATATACATTGAAACCGGATTCACGTTTGTACATTATCCCGTTCCCGGTAGCTGCCCGTGAGAAGAATCCCAATTTGACACTAAATACTAACGAATAAAATAGATAGAAAAGCGATGCGAAAAATTTTAATGATGGCGACATACATACTCTTTACACTACAATGTGTTGGAGTGTATGCCGGTGGTAAACTTCCGCTGGAGTATGGAAACAAAAATCTGGTAGTTCATGAAGATACGGTCAAAAAAGACACTGTCAAGAAGGCTACCGCTTACGAGAAACTGTTGAAAGATGGAGGAAGTGAATGTGAGGGTATGTTCACGATCCGTCACATCAAAGATGACTGGTATTTTGAAGTACCGGATTCTTTATTGGGACGATTGTTATTGGTTGTTACCCGCTTTAAAGCTGTTCCGCAAGGATTTAAAATGCTTAGTGGAGAAGAGGTGAACCGAAGTGTGGTTTATTGGGAACAACATAATGATAAAACTCTCTTCTTACGTGAATATGTGCAGTCGCAGTTTGCCCGCCCGGGTGATAAGATAGCAGAGGCGTTGAAGCAGTCTACTGTAGATCCGGTTATCGGTAAGTTTGATGTTATTGGTAGAAATCCGGAGACTCGGGCACAGCTTGTCAACGTCTCCAAGTTTCTTTTAAGTGATAACAAGACCTGTGGCTTTACATCAAGTGACCGTTCTATTCTTGGTATTGGTTCTTTAGTTCAGGATCGTACATTTATGGATACTATAAAGACCTATCCTATTAATGTGGAAGTAGTAACTTTGCGTACTTACAACATAACTTCCGGCAAACTGCCGGCTGCGGCAACAGGATCAGTGACTGTGAAATTGAATACCAGTATGGTAATGTTGCCTAAAGAGCCGATGCAGCCGAGACTGGCAGATGAACGGGTCGGCTTTTTTCAGAATCCGGTGACAGAATTCTCTGATGAACAGCAAGTCACATCGCGTGGAGCTATCATTCAGCGTTATCGGTTGGAACCGAAAGACCCGGAACGTTATCGTCGAGGGCAACTCACTGAACCGAAACGCCCTATTGTATACTATATAGACCCGGCGACACCCAAGAAATGGATCCCTTATCTTAAAGCCGGTGTGAACGATTGGAATGTTGCTTTTGAAGCAGCCGGATTTAAAAATGCCATTATTGCCAAAGAGTGGCCGGACGATCCCACAATGAGCTTGGATGATGCACGTTATAGTGTATTGCGTTATTTGCCTTCGGAAACAGAGAATGCCTACGGACCGCGTATTGTAGATCCGCGTAGCGGAGAAATAATGGAAAGTCATATCTGTTGGTATCATAACGTGATGAACCTACTTAAGAAATGGTATATGGTGCAGTGCGGACCTTTGGATAAACGTGCGCAATCAATGACCTTTGATGACAAATTAATGGGAACTCTGATTCAGTTTGTCTCCTCGCATGAAATAGGACACACACTCGGTTTGCGTCACAATATGGCTGCCAGTTCAGCTACTCCGGTAGAGAAGTTACGTGATAAAGCCTGGGTGGAAGCCAACGGTCACACGGTATCAATCATGGACTATGCACGATTCAATTATGTGGCACAGCCTGAAGATCGGATTTCAGAAAAAGGACTTTTCCCTCGCATTGGCGATTATGATAAATGGGCTATAAAATGGGGATATCAATATCGTCCGGAATTTAAAGACCCCTTTAAAGAGAAAGCGGCATTACGTGCCGAAGTTACCAAGAAACTGAAAGGAGACCATCGTTTATTGTTTATCGGTGATGAAGGAAAAGGCTCTGATCCGCGCAGCCAAAGCGAAGATTTGGGCGACAATAATATGAAGGCTAATGAATATGGTATCAAGAATCTGAAAAGAGTGATGGAGAACATTCTGACTTGGACGGCGCAACCTGACGGTCAGTATGACGATTTGAATACTATCTATAATTCAGTTCGCGTCCAATATCTGAAGTATACGCTGCAAGTACAGAAAAATCTGGGAGGCCGTTATACCAAAAATGTGCCGGATAGCAAAGGGCGTGATTATGTGCCGCGTAGTATACAAAAAGAGGTTGTTGAATGGTTGGGACGTAACTTGTTCGTAGCTCCCCTCTGGCTCTATCCGAACGAAGTGGTAAGTCGTGTAGGCCTGAAAGCGGTAGATGAAATTAGCGACCGTCAGAGTTCTGCGTTAGCTTTGTTGCTTGCGCCGGGAATGCTTCACAATATCTATTCAACTTCCTTCAGCGTACCCGAACCGTATTCACTGGACGAGTATTTGAATGACGTATTTGTCGCTGTATGGAAACCGTTGAACGATCCTAATGAGTTGGAGAACAATTTCCGTCGTCAAACACACCGGACTTATCTGTCGTTTGTAGAGCGTGTGATTAAACCTAATGAGAAAGATAATACAAGTTTGAATATGACAGTCACCCGTTCTGATATTCAACTCTTTATGGAGAAACATC
This sequence comes from Bacteroides xylanisolvens, assembly GCF_018289135.1. Classification (NCBI taxonomy): domain Bacteria; kingdom Pseudomonadati; phylum Bacteroidota; class Bacteroidia; order Bacteroidales; family Bacteroidaceae; genus Bacteroides; species Bacteroides xylanisolvens. Next base: position 2,648,837 of record NZ_CP072216.1, on the reverse strand, counting down.
TGGACAAGATTGAAGAGCATGTAAAGGAACAGTTGGCAGCTTGTAAGGAAGGAGATATGAACTATCGCCACTATTCATCTTTGCTGCGAAACATCAAAAAGACGAAAGAAACCTATTATGGAAAAGATGCTGATGTGTAGACTTCAACAGTGGAACTTTTTAAAAAGAACAGAAAAGTAGAACAGATTTTCTTGTATATATAAACTCTCTCTTTTTTACTTTAACAGACTTACTCTTCTCTAACGATAACCTTGCTTTGATGAATCATCATCCATAATGCAAGCTTAGAATTAGAGGAGGGTATTTTTTTATGTCCCTGATTACTGCATCCCGCTTCTTTGCAGAAAGAATCATTATTTCTGGGTATTGACAACTATTTGTTTTCTAGTGAACTTTGTGAAGAAACAATCTGTTGTATATATAAAAAGAAGAAAGGAGAATTTTAGAAATGAAAAAGATAGTATTACTTCGTCACGGAGAGAGTGCATGGAATAAAGAAAACCGCTTCACGGGCTGGACAGATGTCGATCTGACCGAAAAGGGAGTTGCCGAAGCTGAAAAAGCCGGAGAGACATTGAAAGAATATGGTTTCAATTTCGATAAGGCTTATACTTCCTATTTGAAGCGTGCGGTGAAAACCTTGAACTGTGTTCTCGATAAGATGAATCTGGACTGGATACCTGTAGAGAAAAACTGGCGCCTGAATGAAAAGCATTATGGTGAATTGCAGGGATTGAATAAAGCCGAGACTGCCGAGAAGTATGGAGAAGAACAAGTGCTTGTGTGGCGTCGTAGCTATGATATAGCTCCCAATCCGCTTTCGGAGAGTGATTTGAGAAACCCGCGTTTTGATTACCGTTATCATGAAGTGCCCGACGCCGAGTTACCTCGTACCGAATCATTGAAAGATACCATTGAACGTATCATGCCTTACTGGGAAAGTGATATATTCCCCAGTCTGAAAACGGCCCATACTTTATTGGTTGTGGCTCATGGTAATAGCCTGCGGGGTATCATAAAACATTTGAAAAATATCTCCGATGAAGATATCATAAAACTGAATCTGCCTACTGCTGTGCCTTACGTTTTTGAGTTTGATGAAAACCTGAACGTGGCCAACGACTATTTCCTGGGAAACCCGGAAGAGATCAAAAAACTGATGGAAGCAGTAGCCAATCAGGGAAAGAAAAAATAGAAAAGTTACACATTAAAAAATGAAGTTATGAGTAAAGTAGTAGAATTATTAAGAGATAAGGCCTGTTATTACCTGGACCACACTTGCGAAACCATTGATAAATCACTGATTCACGTTCCGTCTCCCGATACAATTGATAAAGTATGGATTGATTCGGACCGGAATATCAGAGTATTGAACAGTCTGCAAACGTTGTTGGGACATGGTCGCCTGGCAAATACCGGTTATGTATCCATACTTCCTGTCGATCAGGACATCGAACATACTGCCGGAGCATCATTTGCTCCCAATCCGATCTATTTCGATCCGGAGAATATCGTGAAACTGGCTATTGAAGGAGGTTGTAATGGAGTCGCTTCTACCTTTGGTATCCTTGGTTCCGTAGCACGTAAATATGCCCATAAAATACCTTTCATCGTCAAGTTAAATCACAATGAACTACTTTCTTATCCCAACACTTTCGACCAAGTACTGTTTGGTACAGTCAAAGAGGCCTGGAATATGGGAGCAGTAGCGGTAGGAGCCACCATCTATTTTGGTTCGGAACAGAGCCGCCGTCAGCTCGTGGAGATTGCCAATGCTTTTGAATATGCTCACGAACTGGGGATGGCAACCATTCTTTGGTGTTACCTGCGTAATAATGATTTCAAGAAAGGTGCTGTCGATTATCATGCGGCTGCCGATTTAACAGGACAGGCCGACCGTCTGGGAGTGACTATTAAAGCTGATATCATAAAACAGAAACTTCCTACTAATAATGGTGGTTTCAAAGCCATCGGCTTCGGCAAGGTAGACGAACGTATGTATACCGAACTGGCTTCCGAACACCCGATTGACCTTTGCCGTTATCAGGTTGCCAATGGCTATATGGGACGCGTTGGTTTGATTAACTCCGGTGGAGAATCTCACGGAGAATCAGATTTGCGTGATGCTGTCATTACAGCCGTTGTCAACAAACGTGCCGGTGGTATGGGATTGATTAGCGGACGTAAAGCGTTCCAGAAACCAATGAACGAAGGGGTGGAATTATTGAATACCATTCAGGATGTATATCTTGATTCGTCAATTACGATTGCTTAATCAGGGATGAATAAAAATAAATTCTTATCTTTGACTATTAGATCGTTAACCATTAAAAATTAAGAGTATGAAGTTTTTTATTGACACAGCTAATCTGGAGCAAATCCAGGAGGCTTATGACCTCGGAGTACTTGACGGAGTGACTACCAACCCTTCGCTGATGGCGAAAGAAGGTATCAAAGGAACGCAGAATCAGCGTGAGCATTATATTAAAATATGCGAGATCGTCAACGGAGATGTAAGTGCCGAAGTGATAGCAACCGATTATGAAGGAATGATTCGTGAAGGCGAAGAACTTGCCGCGCTCAATCCGCATATCGTAGTAAAAGTTCCCTGTATTGCCGATGGCATTAAAGCTATCAAACATTTCACGGAAAAGGGAATCCGCACGAACTGTACATTAGTCTTTTCAGTAGGGCAGGCATTGCTGGCAGCTAAAGCCGGAGCTACGTATGTTTCACCTTTTGTCGGCCGTCTGGACGACATTTGTGAAGATGGAGTAAGGCTTGTGGGAGATATCGTACGTATGTATCGTACGTATGACTATAAAACACAGGTGTTGGCTGCTTCCATCCGTAATACGAAACATATTATCGAATGTGTAGAAGTAGGAGCCGACGTTGCTACTTGCCCGTTGAGCGCTATTAAAGGATTGCTCAATCATCCGCTGACTGACTCGGGATTGAAGAAGTTCCTGGAAGACTATAAAAAAGTCAATGGTTGAGTAAGCAATGAAACTTGCAATATATTAAAATGTTAGGCACGAATTACACGGATTTCACGGTTTTAAAAATGGTAGTTATCATAAAACAACTATAAAAAAGCGTGAAACCTGTGTAATCCGTGCCTAAAAAATATTTATTTTCCGGGTAGCTTCTTATTGCTCTTTTTTCCTTTCCTGTTTCTGCTTTTCTTTGTATTGAGTCGGCGTTTCTCCCGTATATTGTTTGAAAGCCGTACTGAAATAGCGTGAAGTAGTAAAACCGACCTTCTCGGCAATTTCCGTGAACGACAGGTCAGTACTGGTGATTAAGGTGATCGCTTTCTCCATCCGGAATTTATTAATGTAATCATTGGCTCCCATATCGGTCAGAGCTTTCAGCTTATTGTAAAGGGAGGCTCTGCTCATACCTATCTCTTTACAAATAAAAGTGACATCCAGATGACTGCTATCCAAATGCTCCAGGATAATTTTATTCAGTTTCAACAGGAATGTTTCATCTGCCTGGCTAAAGGTGCTTTCTTCCGGCGCAGGGACTAGTCCTGTATTCAAATATCTCTTCTTGATAGATTCGCGGTTCTTCAACCGGTTGCGAATGATTTCCATCAGCATTTCTATCTCAAAAGGTTTAGTCAGATAAGCATCCGCCCCGTTCTTGTAACCACTCAACTGGCTTTGTTTATCATCTCTTGCTGTCAGCAGAACGATAGGAATGTGACTGATCGTAATATCTTCCTTTATATTTTTGCATAGTTCATATCCATTCATTCTCGGCATCATCACGTCGCTGATGATAATATCCGGGGCATGGCTTTTGGTCAGTTGAAGGGCTTCCACACCATCCGAAGCAATCACTACCCGTTTGAAATATTCTCCCAGTGACTTTTTCAGGAAGTCCGTCAAGTCCGGATTATCATCCACTACTAAAACACTGTAAGGACTCGTGTCGAAATTATCTTCCTCCGGTTGTTGTTCTTTACTATCGTCACTCATTAATTCGTTCAAATATGCTTTCGGTTGGCAGATAATCTCTTCCGATTGTTGTCTTAAGGGCAGTTCAAAGAAGAATGTCGCACCGGCATCCTGATTATCTTGTGCACCAATGGAACCTCCGTGTAGTTCTACCAGAATCTTGGAATAAGACAGTCCGATCCCTGTGCCGCTCTGCTCTCCTGTACCCTGATAGAAACGGGTGAAGAGTTTCTGTGTATTTACTTGTTTCAATCCGTTTCCCCGGTCAATGATGGAGATACGTACGCTATTCCTTTCGGAAAGCAACTCCGACATAATTGTTATTTCTGCATCCTGCGGACTGTGTTTCAAGGCATTGATAAGCAGATTACTTAGAATAATCTCACACTTATCTTTATCAAAACTTACAGTATCGATATGTGGATCAAGCTGATAACGGATATGGACGTTCTTTGCTTCTCCTTCACTGATGAAATCTTGGGATACATGTTCAATCCATTGATTGAGAACATACGGTTGTATCTGCAATTTGCTTTCTCCAACCTCCATCTTGCGTACATCGAGTACCATATTAATAAGGTTTTTCATTCGCTGCGCTTGACGGTAGATCGCTTTTATTGGCAAATACTGTGTATCTTCGGTAGAAAGGGATTTCAACATCCGGTTAAGTGGTGCGTATATTAACGTTAAAGGTGTACGCAACTCATGACTGATATTAATAAGAAAACGTACTTTTTCTTCATATACCTGTTGCTCATGTTCTTTCATTGCCCACTTTAACTTCTCTTCTTTACGTTTCCATGCTCTTCGGAAAGCTTCGATAATAGCGGCAGCAATAAAAACGGCACAACAAAGAATAAACCACCATGTCCGATACCAGGGAGGAAGGATGGTCAATTCCAGTACTTCCTGACTGGGAATCCAATTACCATCCTTGGCGGTACAGGATGCCATGATTTTATAACTTCCCGGAGGAAGTGAACGTATGGCCAGTTCGGGATTGTATGATTCGATTTGCTGGTCATTCAGCCCCTCTATTTGGTATCTGTACACTTTCTGTCGAAAAATATCTTTCTCTTTCGACATGATTCGAATAGTGATATTACTATTCCAGGGAGCAGAAATCCCTGTTGGATGATTCGTTAATTCGTTATTTACTGACTCTCCATTAATGATGACATCTGATAATTGGAGTTGGGGAAGTTCGGAAGTGGTTAATGGTATTTTGCTGTTAATATGCAGTAACCCTTTCACTCCACCCATGTAGACGTCTCCCCGCATACTTAATAGACGAGGTTTGGAAAGATATTCGTTTTGGATTACACCGTCTGATTCACCGAATAGAACGAATTTTTTCTCTTTGATGAGCCAAGCGAAAAGCATACTGTCGGCTCCTATCCATACTTTTCCTTGCTGGTCGCATGCGATCAATGTGATTTCACTAAATAGAGAGGTCGGGATTGGTGTCTGTATTTTGGTGGCAGGATTGTAGTGTACCAATCCGTAGTTGTTTCCAATCCAGAAATTTCCCTCTTCGTCTCGTGCAACAGAGTTGATCGTTGTATCTTTCCAACATCTGTACAGGGCTTTCAGTCGGTTGGTATGGTTGTCCAGTTCATATATGTGCTTCGTATCATTTAGATAAGTGATATTCTTATAATTGTCGATCGGTAAAAGAGCACCGATAATTTCCTGCTCTTTTTGTTCTATAACGGTACTGAAAGTACGTGTATTCAAATCATATATATAGATATGTTCTCCAAGGAACAGAATATTGTGATGAGTGTTCCGAAGTAGATTTACAGCCTTGCCTCGATTGCACAAGAGTGCTGTCGTTTTAGCGTCAACAATGGTGAAAGGCTGTTTTTCTCCTGTTGCCGGGTTGAAAATAAATACTCCCTGTGAGAAAAGAGAAATTAATAATTTGCCGGGAGTAAACTGGCAGATAGAGGCTACTTTGTCTTCCCAGGTGGAAGGGTAATGGATAAATTTCTCTGTGAGTGGGTTAAAGCTGTTGATGCCTCCTCCGTCTGTACCGACCCAAATTTGGTCTTGGGATTCTTGGAAAAGACTTAGAACGGTATTGTTGCTTAGTCCGCGGTCGTTGCCGGGAGGTACATCTGTATACGTTTTCATGGAAACTTCCCGGATGCTGATTAGTCCGTTACGGATGCTACCTGCCCACATATTATTGTTGCAGTCGTTGTACAGACATAAAATAGAGTTAGCGGGGAGTGAGTAGTTGTCACTTCCGGGCATATGCTCCAACAGCGAAATACGTCTTGTTTCCGGGTCGAGAATATTAATGCCTCCTCCGTCTGTTCCAATCCAGATTTCTCCTTCCCGTTCGGCGAGACTTAGTATGACATTGTTGCTTAAAGAGGAGTTGTGGGTAGTATATGTAGCCAGTAGTTTACCGTCGCGTGTCAGACAGTTCAGCCCTCCATTGTAGGGAGCTACCCAGATTCTTTTTTGTGAGTCTATGAGTACATTCATGATTTCTTTTCCACAATCGAAAGGAGGACGTCGGCATTTTCCGGTATTCAGGTCGAGCAGGAGTAGTCCTTGCCACCGGCTGCAACAGAGTAATGTGTGTTTATCCCATAGATTTAGTAGAGTCACATTATAATTGGGTTCTAAGTCAAATGTTTGTAGGAGGCGTAAAGAGGTATCCTGATAATTATAGAAAAAGATTTTATTTTTCGAACCGAATAACACTCCGTCATCAGTCAGGCAGGCGGAGTAGGCGATGATATTATTTCCTGTCTCATCAGTCGGTATAAAAAAGTCATCGCTTTGCCTCTGATAACGTGCCACTCCTTTGTCTGTCAGAATCCATATATTGTTTTGTACGTCTTCTATCATCTGGTAGATTAAATTGTGAGGAATGGAATGAGGGTTATTTGCCTGATGAATATATTTTTTGAGTTCATGTCCGTCATATCGCCCAAGTCCGGAACGGGTTCCAATCCATACAAATCCTTGTTTGTCCGTTAAAATACATCTCACGGTAGAGGGAAGACCATCTTTTAGGGAGATTTGCTTATAGTAATAATGACCGGCTTGAAGAGTGGAAACGCCGATAAACAGTGTGATAAATGCAATGCATAGTAGTAAAAAGGTTTTTGTTCTCATGAGATCAGGTCAGTTAAACTGAAACAAAGATAGTGTATTCGGATGAATATTAGTTAAATCCCCTCTCTTATTTTTTAGTTTTTATGCTTATCTTTGCTCGAAAATATACGACTATGATTACCGAAGAACTACAGAAACTTTATCAGTCATATACGGGCGTTCCCGCTGAAAACATAACAGAATTACCGTCTTCTGGTTCCAACCGCCGTTATTTTCGGCTGACGGGTATAGAAACATTGATTGGAGTCTACGGGGCTTCTATTGATGAGAATGAGGCATTTCTTTATATGGCAGGACACTTCCGCAAATGTGGACTGCCTGTTCCCGAAGTGCGCATTGCCTCGGAAGATAAAACCTATTATTTGCAGGAAGATTTGGGCGATACTCTGTTGTTCCATGCCATAGAGAAAGGACGTGCTACCAGTGTCTTTTCCGAAGAGGAAAAAGAGTTGCTTCGCAAAACGATTCGTCTGCTTCCTGCTATTCAATTTGCCGGGGCGGATGGATTTGATTTTTCCCGCTGTTATCCTCAACCGGAGTTCAACCAACGCTCTATTCTGTGGGATTTGAATTACTTCAAATATTGCTTCCTGAAAGCTACCGGCATGGAGTTTCAGGAAGACAAACTGGAAGATGATTTCCAAAAAATGAGCGATGTCTTGCTCCGCAGTTCTTCCGCTACTTTCATGTATCGTGATTTTCAAAGCCGTAATGTGATGATAAAAGACGGGGAACCGTGGTTTATCGACTTTCAGGGCGGACGCAAAGGCCCGTTCTATTATGACATAGCCTCTTTCCTGTGGCAGGCGAAAGCGAAATATCCCGATAGCCTCCGTAAAGAACTGCTGCAAGAATATATGGAAGCTCTTCGCAAATACCAACCGATTGACGAATCCTATTTTTATAGCCAGCTTCGCCACTTTGTCCTTTTCCGTACGCTGCAAGTGCTGGGGGCCTACGGTTTCCGTGGTTACTTTGAAAAAAAACCGCATTTTATCCAAAGCGTTCCTTATGCCATCGAAAACCTGCGTGAATTGTTAAAAGAAGAATATCCGGAATATCCGTATCTCTGTAACGTTTTGCGGGAGCTTACCGGACTGAAACAATTTACGGACGACCTGAAAAAGCGGCAGCTAACTGTCAAAGTAATGAGCTTTGCCTATAAAAAAGGAATTCCTGATGACTCTACCGGCAATGGAGGAGGATATGTGTTCGACTGCCGTGCCGTGAATAATCCCGGCAAGTATGAGCGTTACAAACCTTTCACCGGACTGGATGAACCTGTAATCACTTTCTTGGAAGAAGATGGCGAAATACTCCGTTTCCTCGATCATGTCTATGCTTTGGTAGATGCCTCCGTGAAACGTTATATGGAACGCGGATTCAGCAATTTGTCCGTCTGCTTCGGTTGCACCGGCGGACAGCATCGTTCTGTTTATTCTGCCCAGCATCTGGCAGAGCACCTGAATCAGAAATTTGGTGTGAAAGTCGAACTGGTGCATCGGGAACAGAATATCGAACATACGTTTGAGGCAACAATCTAAGAAGAGTAAATATTAAAGAAGAAAGTAACCGAAAGAATGAAAGCAATGATATTTGCAGCCGGTTTGGGTAGCCGGCTGAAGCCGCTCACCGATACCATGCCGAAGGCTTTGGTTCCCATAGCCGGACATCCGATGTTGGAACATGTGATCTTAAAACTGAAAGCTGCCGGATTCACAGAAATAGTGATTAATATCCATCATTTTGGCGAACAAATACTTGATTTCTTAGAAGCCAATGAGAATTTTGGGCTTATCATACATATTTCCGATGAACGCGATCTGTTGCTCGACACCGGTGGGGGAATTAAGAAAGCCCGTTCTTTCTTTGAAAACTCCGATGAGCCTTTCCTGATACACAATGTCGATATTCTTTCAGACGTGAATCTGAAAGAATTATATGACTACCATTTACGAAGCGGTGCTGTTGCCACTTTACTGGCCAGCCAACGTAAAACCTCCCGCTATCTTCTTTTTGATACAGATAAGAGACTTTGCGGATGGATAAACAAGGATACGGAACAAGTGAAACCGGAAGGTTTTCAGTATGATTCTTCCCTTTATCAAGAATATGCATTCAGTGGCATCCATGTACTTTCGCCCGCCATTTTTCAATGGATGACCTCTCCCTCATGGGATGGAAAATTCTCTATCATGGATTTCTATCTTGCCACTTGCCGGCAAGTAAACTATGGTGGTTACTTGACAGAAAAGTTGCATCTGATTGATATAGGCAAACCGGAAACATTAGCGAAAGCAGAAGGCTTCTTATACCAAAATGCGAAATAAAGATACTGAAAGAGGCTAAAAGGCCTCTTTCTTTCTATGTAACAAAATATTAAAGTAACTTTGCTTGGATAAACAATCAATATTGTAATACTATACAAATTTTGCTGCATGGAACAGACTTTGGTAAATGGGATAGCTGATAACTTATTGCATAATATCTTTAATGACTTGTCTGTAGGCTTGGAATTGTATGATAAGGACGGTCTCATGATAGATGTCAATTATTCACGGTTGAGATCAATGGGGATAAAAGACAAAAAGGATATTTTGGGCTATAATCTATTCAACTACACCAGTTTCTCTGATGAAATCAAGGAACAGATCAGAAAAGGAGAAACAGTGCGTTTCATGGCAAAATATGATTTTGATGACTTGTGCCGTCTTTTTCCTACTAATCTGTCCGGTATAAAATTCTTCGAGATTACCGTTTCTTTTGTACATAATGATAAGTCTGAAATTACCAATTATATGGTGATAACTCAAGATATCACCGAACGTGTTTTGTGGCAAAACAAATATGACAATCTTTACGAAGAGGTTGTGCGTTCGAAAAAAGAACTTCTTGAGAGCGAACAAAGAATGATCCATTTGATTCGTCAGAATGAATTGGTATTGAACAATATTAATTCGGGATTGGCATATATTGCGAACGACTATATCGTACAATGGGAGAATATCTCGCTTTGTAGTAAAAGCCTTTCTTATGAGGCTTACAAAAAAGGAGAACCTTGCTATCTGACAGCCCATAATCGCACCACTCCTTGTGAGAATTGTGTGATGCAACGTGCCCGGAAATCCGGTCAGGTAGAGTCTATCTTGTTTAATCTGGATAACAAGCATGTCATAGAAGTCTTTGCTACTCCCATATTTAATGAACAGGGAGATGTTGACGGTGTCGTGATTCGCGTAGATGATGTTACCGAGCGGCAGCACATGATAGGTGAACTTGAAAAGGCAAGGAGTCGTGCTGAACAATCCGATAAGTTGAAATCCGCCTTTCTGGCAAATATGAGCCACGAAATCCGTACACCGTTAAATGCTATCGTTGGTTTTTCCGATTTATTGATGGTGACGGAAGATCAAGAAGAAAAAGAAGAATTTATTCAGATTATCAATGCCAACAATGAGTTGCTTTTGAAACTGATTAACGACATACTGGATCTTTCGAAAATAGAAGCCGGCTCGGTAGAACTGAAATACGAAGATTTTGATTTGGCTGTTTATTTCAACGAATTAGCTGCTTCGATGCATCGTCGTGTAGTAAATCCGCAGGTTCGGTTAGTTCCCGTGAATCCTTATGAAACCTGTACCGTTCGTTTGGATAAAAACCGGTTAGCGCAGATTCTCACTAACTTTGTAACTAATGCTATCAAATATACCTCCAAAGGAACTATTGAAATGGGGTATGAAAAGATAGACGGAGATATTCGTCTTTACGTTCGCGATACAGGTATTGGTATACCGGAAGATAAAAAAGACAAGGTATTCCATCGTTTTGAGAAACTGGATGAATTTGCACAGGGAACCGGACTGGGACTGTCTATTTGTAAAGCCATCGTTGAGGCTTGCAGGGGAGAGATAGGCTTTGAGTCGGAATTTGATAAAGGGTCTTTATTTTGGGCGGTTTTGCCATGCCAGTTCGATTCGGTTGACAGCGAGCCGACTTCTTCACGTCGGAATAATGAGAAGGATGCAGATAATGAAAACGTTCTTGACTCCGAAGAAACAAAGAAAGTACCTAAAAGAGTGCTGGTCGTTGAAGATATTCAAAGTAACTTCTTTTTGGTATCTTCTATCTTGAAAAACAAATGTCAGTTGTTACACGCACCGAATGGACTGGAGGCAGTTGAGATTGTCCGTACCCAACCGGTGGATTTGGTACTGATGGATATGAAGATGCCTGTTATGGACGGGCGTACTGCAACCTCGGAGATCCGGAAGTTTAATGCTGAAATTCCGATTATCGCCTTGACTGCTCATGCCTTTGATGCTGACCGGGTAGCTGCGTTGAAAGCCGGTTGTGATGATTATCTGGTGAAGCCGATCAATGGTGCGAAGTTGATGCAGACTCTGAAAGAGTATGGTTGTTGAAAGGATGGGATTAAAAATATGCTGATCTGAAAAAGGGTATATTCTATTCTTTCTGTTTTTAATATATCGGTCACTTGTTTGTGGTGAAGGAAAAAACGCTCTGCATTTTGGATGAAAGAATGTAGGGTTGTTTGTTGTCCTGGATAATTCCTGTCTAAAAATAAATAATTCCTCTGTATTGCTATCTATATGCTTACTGTTTGCCCGTATGTAGTTTGCTTTATCATTTTTCTTTTGTGCGCTTGTGATGATGAACTAGCCTATAAACGGGCTTTTTCGAGGGCTTTTATAACTTGGTCGGTGAGTATGGAAGGCTTTCTCGGTGAGGAAGGATGTGTTCCTCACCGAGGAATGGCTTATTGCTCACCGAGGAAAATCATTTATTTCTTTAAAGAAAACGCATATCATCTGAAAATATATGCTGTATTGTGGTGGTAATATGCATATATATGTGGTAATATGGATGCTTTTAATTCCGGATTACCATCTTCAATAGTTTTGTTTTCTTTCTTAATCTGAAAAATAGAACATTTCTCTTGTTTGTTTGGAGGAATTGAAAGGGAGACAGCTTACTATAAAAGGCTATAAATCCGTAAAGTTTGGGATTGTTTTTTATGTTTATGGATTTAAATAGTTACCTTTGCTAAAAATAGAATATCATGTCCAAATACGTCAATCCTTTTACTGATATAGGATTTAAAATTATTTTTGGTCAACCGGCCAGTAAGAATTTGCTCATCACTTTGTTGAACGAATTACTTGCAGGTGAACATCATATTACAGAACTTACTTTTCTGGATAAGGAAGATCATGCAGACAATGTGAGTGATAAAGGTATCATTTATGATCTTTATTGCCGTACAGCAAGTGGTGAGTATATTATCGTGGAGATGCAGAATCGTTGGCACAGTAATTTTTTAGATCGTACACTTTATTATGTTTGTCGTGCTGTGAGTCGGCAGATAGAATCTCCTTCTTCAAAAGAAGTCCCTGTCCCTGAAGATCCGATGACTGCAAGAGAACCACTTGTCTCTTATGGAAAGCAGTATAGACTACCTACTATATATGGAATTTTCCTGATGAATTTCAAAGAGGAAAATTTAGAGGCTAAATTCCGTACGGATACGGTTCTTTCCGACCGTGATACAGGGAAGATTGTTAATCCGCATCTCCGGCAGATTTATTTGCAATTTCCTTATTTTACAAAGGATTTGTCGGACTGCCATACATTATATGATAAATTAATTTATGCACTGAAGAATATGAGCAATTGGAATAGAATGCCGGATGCTTTGAAAGAACAAGTGTTTGAACATCTGGCGAGATTGGCAGCAGTTGCCGATCTTTCGGAAGAAAACCGTATCGCTTATGATAAGGCATTAGATCGGTATAGGGTCAACCAAATTGTAGAGGAGGATGAACGGCGTAAAAACGAAGAGATGCGGAGAAAAGCGGCTGAAGAAGGGTTAAAGGAAGGGATGAAGGCCGGGTTGGAAAAAGGAGTGAAAAAAGGAAGGCTAGAGGGAATAAAAGAAGGGATGAAAGAAGGGATGAAAGAAGGGATGAAGGAAGGGTTGGAGAAAGGGTTGGAGAAAGGAGAGCAAAAGAAGCAAATTGAAATTGCTCGGAAGATGAGAGAGGACGGAATATCCATTGATATAATTATCAAATATACGGGTCTTCAATCTTCTGATATAGAAAACCTATAATATATCTTCATAGGAAAATTGTTGTAGTTATATTAGGATAAAATATAAAGGAGGCGGGAATATTCAAGAATGGATACTTCCGCTTTCTTTTTTTGATTCGTAAGATGTCCAACAATGTCTATGATGGTTAGATATATCGATGAAATGGATGATTTTAGACAAAATTGGAAAAATAGTAGCTAAAATAGAACATGCATATTCAGTAACCACGTCTATATTTGCGTATGGATTTCAGCAAAAAATCTGGAATAAGCTTTTTAATCTTTAAATTTAATAATTTATAAAAATGACTTCTATGAAGAACCTATCAAAAGTTTTTCTGCTATGTTTCATCACATTGTTTGCGTTTGTAGCGCAATCTATGGGACAAGGAAAAAACATTACCGGTCAGGTAGTGGATGCTCTAAATGAAAGTATGCCTGGTGTCAATGTACAAGTAAAAGGTACTACTAATGGGACAATTACCAACATTGATGGAAAATTCTCCATTTCCGTTCCAAACTCAAAATCAGTGTTGGTCTTTACTTTTATCGGTTATTCCAAACAAGAAATAGTGGTTGGAAATCAGACTAAAATTAACGTTCAATTAAAAGAGGATGCACAAAATTTGGATGAAGTAGTTGTTGTTGGTTATGGAACGGCTAAAAAGAGCGATTTAACAGGCGCTACAGCCAGTCTTCGTCCTGATGCGAATGATGCTTCAAAAGCTGTATCTATTGACGGGCTATTGCAAGGTAAGATTGCAGGTTTAAATGTAACAGCTTCAATGTCTACTCCGGGTGCTGCTTCTTCTGTCACTATTCGTGGTGCTAACTCATTACGTGGAGATAATCAGCCGTTATATGTGATTGATAATGTGCCGCAAGCATCTACTGGTGAGTTTGCCGAGTCTGCTGTGGGAGGTGGTGACTTCCAAATAGCTCAAGATCCGTTGAGTGCAATAAATCCTAATGATATTGAGGATATTACCGTCTTGAAAGATGCTTCTGCTACTGCGATTTATGGTTCTCGTGGTGCCAATGGCGTAATTCTTATTACAACTAAAAAGGGAAAGGCCGGAAAGGCAAAAGTAAATGTCACAGCGAACTTTACGATAGCTAATGCACGTAACTTGCACGATATGTTAAATTTGGAAGAGTATGCCGATTACACTAATTCTAAATTAGACCAACCGCGATATTATCTGCAACCTAATGGTGAAATGCGTTACGTATTTAGTGGTAATGAATCCGCTTATCAGGCAGATCCGAATAATCCGGAATTATATAAGGTTATTACCTATCGCAACTGGCAAAAAGAAGCATATACATCAGCTTTCTCACAGGTCTACTCGGCTTCTGTCAGTGGAGGAACTGCCGGTATGAAATATTATATCTCCGGTAACTTTAAGGATATTAATGGTATCGTAGAAAATACAGGAATAAAACAGGGTGACTTGCGTGCTAATTTAACTGCTGAATTATCTAAAAAAGTAACTTTAAATTTGATATTGAGCGGTTCATTAAAGCAGAATGATATGATGACGGGCGGTAATACAACCGGAGGCGTTGCCGGATCTTTGGCTCGTACGGTTCTTGATACAGCTCCTTATATTGTTCCTGATGATGATCCGGGTGCTTTGGAATCAAAAATGAATGTATTTAGTTGGGTAAATGATTATGATGATATTACTAATAATAAGACATTTAATGGAAGCTTGAATCTGAATTGGAACATTAATAAATATTTCTCGTATAGTCTGCGTGCAGGGGGGAATATAATTGTCAATGACCGTAAACGTTGGTATGGGATTCAGTTACCTCCGGGAGAAAATGTGAAGGGTTTACTGGCAATCAGTAATGTCAATAAGTCTAATTATACAGTGGAAAACCTGTTAAACTTTAATATGGACTTGACTAAGGATTTTCGTCTGTCGGCAACAGCGGGTATCACTTATGATGAATATCATTTTCTGACAGAGAATGTTTCAGGCAATACTTTTTCTATCTATGACTTACGTACTAAAGGATTGTCTAATGCAGGAAAAGTGGATGTAAAACAGCCTATACAAAAAGATTATCAATTACTTTCATATTTAGGACGTGTTAATTTATCTGCTTATGATAAGTACTTGTTGACGGCTTCATTGCGTGCTGACGGATCCAGTAAATTTAAAAAGGGTAATCGTTGGGCATATTTCCCGTCTTTCTCATTAGCATGGCGTATGGAACAGGAAGCTTATATGAAGAGCATTGATTGGCTAAGTCAGTTGAAGGTACGTGTTGGTTATGGTGAGACAGGTAATCAGGGTATTGATCCATATCAGTCTCTATCTATTTATGAAAATAAGGTGGACTATGCTGATGGAGATGGGAATAAACTGACGTCTATGCAAATCAAAAGTCTGCAAAATGAGGGTTTGAAGTGGGAACGTACTTCTTCGTGGAATGTTGGTCTTGACTTTGGTTTCTTTAATGGTCGCCTGAATGGTGCATTTGATTATTACCGTAAAAACACAAAAGATTTGTTGGTTGAGCGTGCTCTGCCATATTCCAGTGGATTTGCAACAGTGATGATAAATGAAGGCTCGTTGTTGAATAAAGGTTTTGAGTTTAGTTTAAATGCTGATATTATTCGCAGTAACGGGTGGAAGTGGAATGTAGGCGGAAATATTGGTTTCAACAAGACTACGATTGAGAATTTAGGTTTGGAAGTTTCTGATATAGGTTCCTTGAAAGGAGTACGTGGTTATTTAGGTAAGACGATTGGCGATCATTTTGGACCTGCAAATGTTTTTATTGAGGGTGAGGCTCCGGGACTATTTTTCGGTTATAAGACACAGGGAATTATTCAGGAAGAAGATGTTGTTGATGGCAAAGTAGGATATATCTCATCAGATGGTTCTACCAAATATTACACTTCATCTGTTGGAAATGATATGGCAGCTGGTAATATTAAATGTGTGGATGTGAATGAAGATGGTATAGTAGATCCTAATGACATGGTTGTGATAGGTGATCCGAATCCTGATTTCACCTATGGTTTCCAGACACGTTTGGAATGGAAGAATCTCTCTCTCTCTGCTTCTTTTACAGGTGTTTATGGTAATGATATTCTGAATACAAATATCCGTTACGAACAGACTCCTTCCAGACAGGCTGGAAACTTGAGAAAAGATGCTTATTATAATGCCTGGACTCCGGAGAATCGTTCTAATTTATATCCGTCGTCTACTTCAAATGTAAAAGGTGTTGTTTATGATCGTTATGTAGAAGATGGAAGTTATTTGCGTTGTTCAGATATTACGCTGAATTATATTTTGCCTAAAGCGTGGATGACTAAGATTGGGTTCCAGAATACCAGTATTTTTGCTTCAGTAAAGAATGCATTTGTTATAACCAATTATAGTGGATATGATCCGGAGGTAAATAGCTTTGCATTTGATGGCCTGCGTCGGGGTATTGATATGAATGCTTTTCCAAATATGCGTTCTTTTGTGTTTGGCTTGAATGTAACCTTTTAATTTACAATAAATGATTATGAAAATGAAGAAATTTACCTATATATTTTTATTAGCAAGCTGCTTATTATTGGCTTCTTGTGAATCGTGGTTAGATGAAGACCCGCAATATACTTTGAATACACAAATTCAGTTTTCTACTTCTGAAAAGGCACGTGCAGCATTATATGGATGCTATGGTTATTTTGCATTGACTAGTGGAGGATATGGTCAGCATTGGCAAGAAATTCCGGTACGATATAGTGGTTTCGGATGGGCACAGACTAATGGGGGTACAAATGATATGTGTGGATGGCTGCAATGTGACTATACAGATGATCTGTTGACAAATGCATGGTATGTAATGTATAAAGTAATTAATGAAACGAATGCATTTATAGCCAACGTAGAAAGTACTTCTTTGGAGGATAAAGACGAAATGGCTGCAGAGGCTCATTTCTTGCGTGCCTTGTCTTATTATAACCTTGCAATATGTTGGGGAGATGTACCCTTGAAGACAACTCCTTCTTCTCATGACGGCGTAGCTGTACCTCGTTCCTCGCGTTTAGAGGTGTTGGATGTTGTACGAAGTGACTTGGAATTTGCTTCAAAATATTTGCCGGAAACGAATTCTGATGGATTTCCAACGAAATGGACTGCAGAAGCATATTTAGGTAAGTTGTATCATACTTTAGGTTGTTTGGGTGATGCTACAGCTTGGGAAAAAGCAAAGACCTATTTTGAAGGAGTGAAAGGTAAATATGATTTGGAATCGAAATTTTCTAATTTATTTGTTGATAAGATTAAAGGTTCTAAAGAATCTATATTTCAACTGGGATTTCAGGTGAATGGTGAGTTGTCTTCTTTTAATAGGGGATCTTGGGTTTTTAATCCTGCTGCATCATCGTATGGTAAGAGTTTCCATAGAGTGAAGTGTACGAAAGCTTTTTATGATTTCTTTGCGGGAACCTATTGGGGAGATCCTCGTATTGAGACTACATTTATGGCAAAATGGAGAAAATGTACAAACAATATCGGACCTGTAGCTCAAGTAGAGCCTGTGCCGTCTGCCCGTGACTCTACCTATGAATATCCTTATTTCACTTATGATAGCGGTATAAAACCTGCCGGTTGGAAAAATAACAAGTTGTTAGTTGGTAGAATTCCTTATGAGTTATTGACTAATAAAGAGAATCCGAGCGCGGATGAAATTTTGGCTATCACGAATGATGAAACCAAATTTGATGAGAAATATCGTAAAGGATTGAAAGATTTTTTGAATGTATGTACTGCGGCGGGTAGGACAGGAGAAAGAGCGGCATGGCCTCATTTTGCAAAAGCTTTTGATATGAATATGGCAGGTATTGCCAGTCATAAAAATCTAATTTTATATCGTTATGCAGATTTATTATTGATGTTGGCTGATGTCTATAATGAATTGGATAGAAAAGACGATGCAATTAATACAGTAGATCTCGTGTTGGCGCGTGCACGTAAGTCGGGAGCTAAGGTTTCGACACAACCAGCCAAATGGGAGTCAACATTAACAAAAGATCAAGTACGTGAAAAGATATTCTTTGAAAGACTTTTTGAAGGTGCCGGTGAAACTGAAATGTATCAAATGATGCGCTTGCGTGGAACTGAATATTTGAAAAAAGCACTTACTGTGAATAATAATCACTCAATAACTAAAAAGTGGCAGGAGAATAATCCCAATGCAACGGGAGTCTGGGGTGAACGTATTTACAATAATGGAAATTTGAATGATGAGACTTTCTTGAAAAAGAATTTGTTGTTCCCTATTCCGCGTGATGAAATGAATACTAATATAGCTATTACAAAAAATAACTTCGGCTATTAAAAATAGTAGTTATAACAAGTTGTTTTTTCCCGAATGCAGAGGAGGAGTGTTTCTGCTTTTCATTCGGGTTTTCTTTATATAAATAGAAATCATTGTATATATTTTCTTGGATTTGCTGGATTGGAAATGAGTTGTAAATAGTGTTTTTGCCATTTTTCCTTCTGAAACAGACAAAAATGGAGAATATTGGAAATTAATTGGTTATTTGTGAACATGGATTTTGTTGACAGGTCTCTACCTTTGTCACTACAATCTAATATAAAGTTGTTTTATGGAAAAACTGCAATCAAACTTATTCTTTCCTTTAGCAGGAATAGCTGCCGTAGCTTCCCTTGCTTCCTGCTCAAACAAGCAAAGGCCTGCGGAGCAACTCCCTTTGAATATCGTCTACATTATGACAGACGACCACACAGCTCAAATGATGAGCTGTTACGACACACGCTACATGGAAACCCCCAACCTCGACCGCATTGCTGCTGACGGTGTACGTTTTACTCAAAGCTTTGTTGCCAATTCTTTAAGCGGCCCCAGCCGTGCCTGCATGATAACGGGCAAACATAGTTGTGCCAATAAATTCTATGATAATACCACTTGCGTATTCGACAGTTCGCAACAAACTTTTCCGAAACTGTTGCAGAAAATCGGTTATCAGACAGCATTGGTGGGTAAATGGCATCTTGAAAGCTTGCCTTCCGGCTTTGATTACTGGCAGATTGTTCCCGGACAAGGAGACTACTACAACCCGGATTTCATCACACAAAACAATGACACTATTCAAAAACATGGATACATCACGAATCTTATTACCGATGACGCCATTGACTGGATAGAAAACAAACGCAATCCGGAAAAACCTTTCTGCCTTTTGATTCACCACAAGGCAATTCACCGTAACTGGTTGGCGGATACTTGCAACCTGGCTTTGTACGAAGATAAAACCTTCCCGCTACCGGATAATTTCTTTGACGATTATGAAGGACGTCCCGCCGCTGCCGCGCAAGAGATGAATATTGTGAAGGACATGGACATGATTTATGACCTCAAAATGCTTCGTCCTGATAAAAACACCCGTCTGAAATCCTTATATGAGAAGTATGTCGGACGTATGGACGAAGGTCAACGTGCTGCATGGGACAAATTCTACACGCCGGTTATAGATGATTTCTACAGGCAGAACCTGCAAGGCAAGGAACTTGCCAATTGGAAATTCCAGCGTTACATGCGTGACTATATGAAGACCGTAAAATCACTGGACGACAATGTTGGTCGTGTACTCGACTATCTGAAAGAGAAAGGCTTGCTGGATAACACACTTGTCGTCTATACTTCCGACCAAGGATTCTACATGGGTGAACACGGTTGGTTTGATAAACGCTTCATGTACGAAGAATCCATGCGTACACCGCTTATCATGCGTTTGCCGAAAGGATTCGACCGCAGGGGTGATATCACAGAAATGGTACAGAACATCGACTATGCACCCACCTTCCTCGAATTGGCAGGAGCAGAAATCCCTTCTGATATCCAAGGGATATCCCTCGTTCCTTTACTGAAAGGCGAACATCCGAAAGACTGGCGGAAAGCTCTCTACTATCATTTCTATGAATATCCCGCTGAACACATGGTGAAACGTCATTACGGGGTACGTACAGACCGCTATAAATTGATTCATTTCTATAATGATATCAACTGGTGGGAACTCTACGACTTGCAGGCAGACCCGTCGGAAATGCACAACCTCTACGGGCAACCTGAATACGAATCGGTAGTGAAAGAACTGAAAGAAGAAATGCTGAAACTTCAGGAGCAATACAATGACCCTGTCCGCTTCTCACCGGAAAGAGACAAGGAATAACACCAACGTATATACACCATGAAAAGATACATCTTAATCATTCTCATACTGCTTTCGCCACTGACAGTGTTCTTGCAGGCTGATAACTTAACATCCCCTTTAATTTCAATAGTACCACGCCCGACACAGATTGTGCCGGGTAGTGGTAATTTCACCTTTTCTGCAAAAACGGCCTTTGCGGTAGAAAATCAGGAACAAGCCGTGATTGCCCGCAATTTTATCGACTTGTTTACCCGTGCTGCCGGAATAACTCCGGCTTTGAATGTCGGCAGCAAAGAAGGACAAATTCGTTTTGTGACGGATTCTTCTTTTAAACCCGAAGCATATCTGTTGGAGATTACACCGCAACAGATACTTATTAAAGCTTCGGATACAAAGGGTTTCTTTTATGCCCTGCAATCTATTCGCCAACTCCTGCCTGCTGCCATAGAATCAGAGCAACCGGTACAGAATATCGCTTGGAGCGTTCCCGCAATGACAGTTCAGGATGAGCCCCGTTTTGGTTTCAGAGGATTACTTTTGGACCCGGTACGTTGCTTTATTCCCAAAGAGAACGTACTGCGAATCATCGACTGTATGGCGATGTTGAAAATAAACAAACTTCATTTTCATCTGACGGACGATAACGGCTGGCGGATTGAAATAAAGAAATATCCTCGTTTGACGGAAGTAGGAGCGTGGAGAGTAGACCGTACGGATGTACCTTTTCACTCACGCCGTAACCCGGAGCGTGGAGAGCTTACTCCAATAGGTGGTTTCTATACACAGGAGGAGATTCGGGAAATTGTAGCTTATGCTGCCGACAGACAAATAGAAGTCATTCCGGAAATAGATGTACCGGCACACAGTAACGCTGCTTTGGCTGCTTATCCCCAGTTTGCTTGTCCGGTTGTGAAAGACTTTATCGGTGTACTTCCCGGCTTGGGAGGACGAAATTCCGAGATTATCTACTGTGCGGGAAATGATAGCGTATTTACATTCTTGCAGGATGTCTTTGACGAAATTCTGGCACTTTTCCCTTCCCGCTATATTCATGTCGGAGGAGATGAAGCGCGAAAGACGAACTGGGAAAAATGTCCGCTTTGTCAGAAACGGATGAGAAAGCAGCATTTAGCCAATGAGGAAGACTTGCAAGGTTATTTCATGAAGCGTATCAGTGATTACCTGCGTAAGAAAGGACGCGAGGTGATTGGCTGGGATGAGTTGACAAACAGTTCTTTTCTTCCCGAAGAATCCATTATTCTCGGTTGGCAGGGAATGGGAACGGCTGCCCTGAAAGCTGCTGAAAAAGGACATCGTTTTATCATGACTCCGGCGCGTATCATGTACCTGATTCGCTATCAGGGACCGCAATGGTTTGAACCGGTAACGTATTTCGGTAACAATACCCTAAAAGATGTTTTTGATTACGAACCTGTACAAAAAGACTGGAAACCGGAATACGAATCATTGCTAATGGGTATACAGGCCTGTATGTGGACGGAATTCTGTAATAAACCGGAAGACGTGGATTATCTTTTGTTCCCTCGTCTGGCTGCCTTGGCAGAAGTGGCTTGGACAGCTGCAGGAACGAAGGACTGGACTGGATTTTTGAAACGAATGGATGTATACAATTCGCATATTGCAGAAAAAGGAATTGTTTATGCCCGCTCAATGTATAACATACAACAGACGGTGACACCAGTGGACGGACATCTGGAAGTGAGTTTGGAATGTATCCGTCCGGATGTGGAAATTTATTATACACTGAATGGGAGTAATCCGGCAATGTCTTCTCATCGTTACGACGGACCTATCTGTGTGACGAAAACGCAAATGGTGAAAGCCGCTACCTTTATGAACGGCAAGCAAATGGGAGAAACCTTAGAGTTACCACTCACATGGAACAAAGCTACGGCAAAACCTTTGCTTGACAATAAGAAGAACGAAATGTTATTAGTCAATGGATTGCGGGGAAGCTTGAAATATACTGATTTTGAATGGTGTAACTGGAGCCGGAATGATTCTATCTCTTTCACAATAGATTTGCAGAGTCAGGAAAAACTGAATAAATTAACCATTGGTTGCATTACGAATTATGGAATGGGAGCGCACAAACCGAAAATGATTCGCGTAGAAGTTTCTGATGATAATCGTACCTACCATGCCATAGGAGAATTGAACTTTTCTCCGGAAGAAATCTATCAGGAAGGAACTTTCAGAAATGACTATTCGATAGACATGGGCGGAGTATCTGCTCGTTATGTCCGGGTGACGGCAGAAGGTGCGGGGATATGTCCCGACGAGCATGTCCGCCCCGGTCAGGAAGCGAGAGTCTATTTTGATGAAGTGATTATAGAATAGTAATCAAGTAGTTAAAAATAGCAATTAGGTGCTTTGTAAAACAATCTTGTATAAACTAATTATGATGACATGCTTATGAACATTAGCTTTAAGAAACGAACTTCTTTAATCTTATCAGCAGTACTGGCTGCCACTACTTTCACGTTAGCGCAGCAACAACCGTTACCCGAATGGCAGAGCCAGTATGCGGTGGGACTGAACAAACTCGCTCCTCACACATACGTATGGCCTTATGCCAACGCTTCCGACATTGAAAAGCCGGGAGGGTATGAACAGTCTCCTTTTTATATGAGCCTGAACGGAAAGTGGAAATTCCATTGGGTGAAGAATCCCGATAACCGTCCGAAGGACTTTTACCAACCTTCTTATTACACAGGAGGATGGGCGGACATCAATGTGCCTGGCAACTGGGAACGTCAGGGTTATGGCACAGCTATCTATGTCAACGAAACGTATGAATTTGACGATAAAATGTTCAACTTCAAGAAGAATCCGCCGCTGGTACCGCATGCGGAGAATGAAGTCGGCTCATACCGCCGTACCTTCAAAGTGCCTGCCGACTGGAAAGGACGCCGGGTAGTACTTTGTTGTGAAGGGGTCATCTCTTTCTATTATGTATGGGTGAATGGAAAATTGCTTGGATACAATCAGGGGTCAAAGACAGCTGCCGAATGGGATATTACTGACGTCCTCAATGAAGGCGAAAATGTGGTTGCTTTGGAAGTGTACCGATGGAGTGCGGGTGCTTACTTGGAATGTCAGGATATGTGGCGTTTGAGTGGTATCGAACGCGATGTGTATCTTTACAGCACTCCCAAACAGTACATTGCCGACTACAAACTGAATGCATCTTTGGACAAAGAGAAATACAAAGATGGAATTTTCGGACTTGAAGTGACCGTAGAGGGACCTTCTATTACACCTGGAGCCACTTCTATTGCTTATACCCTGAAAGACGCCGAAGGCAAAACTGTCCTGCAGGATGCCATCCGGATAAAATCCCGTGGATTGAGCAATCTTATCACGTTTGATAGAAAGAATCTACCTGATGTAAAGGCTTGGAGCGCAGAGTATCCTCATCTTTACACATTAATACTCGAACTGAAGGATGAACAAGGCAAGGTCACCGAACTGACGGGTTGCGAAGTCGGCTTCCGTACTTCGGAAATTAAGGACGGACGTTTCTGCATCAACGGTGTTCCGGTATTGGTGAAAGGAACCAATCGCCACGAACACTCCCAGCTGGGACGTACCGTGAGCAAAGAACTGATGGAACTGGACATCAAACTGATGAAGCTGCACAATATCAACATGGTGCGTAACTCGCATTATCCGACTCACCCTTACTGGTATCAGCTTTGCGACCGCTACGGATTGTACATGATTGATGAGGCAAATATCGAATCCCACGGCATGGGATATGGGGCTGCTTCTCTTGCCAAAGACACTACCTGGCTGACCGCACACATGGACCGCACCCACCGGATGTACGAACGTTCCAAGAATCATCCCGCTATCGTCATCTGGTCGTTGGGAAATGAAGCCGGCAACGGAATCAACTTCGAGCGTACCTACGACTGGCTGAAATCGGTAGAAAACACTCGCCCCGTGCAATACGAACGTGCCGAATTGAACTATAATACGGATATTTACTGCCGTATGTACCGCAGTGTGGACGACATCAAAGCATATCTTGCGAAGAAAGACATCTACCGTCCTTTTATTCTTTGTGAATACCTGCACGCGATGGGCAACAGTTGCGGCGGACTGAAAGAATACTGGGATGTATTTGAAAACAATCCGATGGCACAAGGTGGCTGCGTTTGGGACTGGGTGGACCAGTCATTCCGCGAAATAGACAAAAACGGTAAATGGTATTGGACGTATGGCGGTGATTACGGGCCGGAAGGAATCCCGAGTTTCGGTAACTTCTGCTGTAACGGTTTGGTAGGCGCCAATCGTGAACCGCATCCGCATTTGCTTGAGGTAAAGAAAGTATACCAGAATATAAAAGCGACTTTGGCAGATCAAAAGAATCTGACTATCCGTGTCAAGAACTGGTATGACTTCTCTAATCTGAATGAGTATGTACTGAACTGGAATGTGACGGCAGACAATGGCAAGATTTTGGCAGAAGGTACGAAAACGATTGATTGTGCACCGCACGCTACCGTAGATGTAGCTTTAGGCGCTGTCAAACTTCCGAATACAATTCGTGAGGCTTATCTGAATATCAGCTGGATGCGTCGTGAAGCATCTTCAATGATCGATAAGGACTGGGAAGTGGCATACGATCAGTTCGTGCTTGCCGGTAATAAGAATTACACAGGCTACCGTCCGCAAAAAGCAGGTGAAACGGCTTTCACCGTTGACAAGCAAACAGGGGCGCTGACTTCATTGAACCTGAATGGCAAAGAATTATTAGCTGCTCCGCTGACATTGAGCCTTTTCCGCCCGGCAACGGATAATGACAACCGGGATAAGAACGGTGCACGTCTGTGGCGTAATGCAGGATTGGATAATCTGACCCAAAAGGTCGTTTCACTGAAAGAGGGCAAGACTTCGACCACTGCCCGGGTGGAAATTCTAAATGCGAAAGCGCAAAAGATAGGAACTGCCGACTTTGTTTATTCATTGGATAAAAACGGTGCGTTGAAAGTACTTACTACTTTCCAGTCCGACACGACCATCGTGAAATCAATGGCACGTCTGGGACTGACATTCCGTGTGGCGAACACCTACGATCAGGTTTCTTACCTCGGACGTGGAGGGAATGAAACATACATTGACCGCAATCAGTCCGGCAAAATCGGTGTATATCAGACCACACCGGAACGGATGTTTCATTATTATGTTGCTCCGCAATCTACGGGCAACCGCACCGATGTACGTTGGGCGAAGTTGGCAAATACTTCCGGCGAAGGCCTCTTTGTAGAATCAAATCGTGTTTTCCAGTTTAGTATGATTCCTTTCTCGGATGTATTATTAGAGAAGGCCCGCCATATCAATGAACTGGAACGTGATGGCTTGTTGACAGTGCATCTGGATGCCGAACAGGCAGGCGTGGGAACGGCTACTTGTGGTCCCGGAGTGTTACCGCAATACTTGGTTCCATTAAAGAAACAGAGTTTTGAATTTACCCTTTATCCGGTGAAATAGATACTAAATCAATAGGTTATTTAGATTATATATAAAGGTGGGGGTTACACTGATTGAATGGGATATCGTAAGAAAGTATTCCATGAGAATCGTGAAATCCGTACCTTTATTTTATTTTTGTAAAACTGCAATAATTTATAGGCTATGAATAAACTACTAATCTCTCTCTTATTGTCTTCTACCCTCATCGGTGGAGTGCAGGCACAGAAAAAAGAAAACTACTACGTGAAGCATGTTGAATTTCCTCAAGATGCAACGCTCGAACAGAAAGTCGATATGGCAGCGCGGCTGGTACCCACTCCGCAACAATATGCCTGGCAACAAATGGAACTGACCGCTTTCCTTCATTTTGGCATCAACACTTTTACCGGACGTGAATGGGGAGACGGAAAAGAAGATCCCGCACTCTTTAATCCTTCAGAACTCGATGCTGAACAATGGGTGAAGAGTTTGAAAAATGCAGGTTTCAAAATGGTTATTCTGACCGCAAAGCATCACGACGGTTTCTGCCTGTGGCCTACAGCTACAACGAAACATTCCGTAGCCTCTTCTCCTTGGAAGAACGGACAGGGGGATGTCGTAAAAGAACTTCGGAAAGCCTGCGATAAATATGATATGAAGTTCGGCGTCTATCTTTCTCCGTGGGACCGCAATGCGGAATGTTATGGAGACTCTCCCCGTTACAATGAATTTTTTGTCCGTCAATTGACGGAATTGCTCACCAATTATGGTGAGGTGCATGAAGTCTGGTTCGACGGGGCGAATGGCGAAGGCCCGAACGGAAAGAAACAAGTGTATGACTGGGACGCTTTCTATAAAACCATTCAACGCCTTCAACCGAAAGCAGTAATGGCGATTATGGGCGACGATGTCCGCTGGGTAGGAAACGAGAAAGGGATAGGCCGTGAAACGGAATGGAATGCCACCGTACTGACTCCGGGAATTTATGCCCGCTCGACAGAAAACAACAAACGTCTGGGTGTCTTTAGCAAAGCGGAAGATTTAGGAAGCCGCAAAATGCTGGAGAAAGCTACGGAATTATTCTGGTATCCTTCGGAAGTGGATGTGTCCATCCGTCCGGGATGGTTCTATCATGCGGAAGAAGACGCGAAAGTGAAATCCTTGAAACATCTGTCGGATATTTATTTCCAGTCGGTAGGATATAACTCCGTGCTTTTATTGAATATACCGCCCGACCGCAAAGGCTTGATTAATGAAGCGGACGTGAATCGTCTGGAGGAATTTGCAGCTTACCGTGAACAGATATTTGCCGATAACCGGGTGAAGAAAGGGAGAAACTACTGGAATGCCATTTCGGGCAGTGAAGCCGTTTATTCTTTGGAACCGGGTTCGGAAATTAACTTAGTGATGCTTCAGGAAGATATCACAAAAGGACAGAGAGTGGAGTCTTTCGTCGTAGAGGCTTTGACTGATAACGGTTGGAAAGAAGTAGGCAAGGGTACGACAATCGGATATAAACGTATGCTGCGTTTCCCGGTCGTGAAAGCCAGTCAGTTACGGGTGAAGATTGACGAATGTCGTCTGACTGCTCATATTAACCAAGTGGCCGCTTATTATGCAGCTCCTTTGCAGGAAGTGGTTCAGGGTGAAGATTGGAATAATCTGCCTCGTGCCAGCTGGAAACAAGTCGCTGATTCTCCGTTGACGATTGACTTGGGCAAATCGGTGACATTAGCCAGCTTTACTTATGCCCCTTCGAAAGCGGAAGCGAAACCGACGATGGCTTTCCGTTATAAATTCTTTGTGAGCATGGACGGAAAGCACTGGAAGGAAGTTCCTGCCAATGGTGAGTTCAGTAATATCATGCACAACCCGCTGCCGCAAACGGTCACTTTCGGGCAGAAAGTACAGGCGCGTTATATTAAGTTGGAGGCTACTACACCTACCGCAACAACCGCGAAAGTAGGAATGGATGAAATAGGAGTGATAACAACTCCCTGATGGGATTGTTATCGCTGAAAGATATGCTTAGAGAATAGCAGTGAAGACTGGCAGTCCCGATTTCTTGTGAATCGGACGCCAGTCTTTTTTTCTAAACCAAATGAATCTTTTGCTGTTATTAATAAAAAAGGACAGAAGTTATGCTTGTACTAGATTTAGGAAAATGGATGAACAAAATCCTGATAGATTGGGGAATAGACCCGACAGTTGCCGACCGTTTTGATGAGACTATTATTGCTGTGCTGATGATAGCAATTGCTATCGGTCTGAATTATCTCTGCCAGGCGATTCTTATAGGAGGAATGAAGCGGTACACCCGTCGGAAACCGCACCTTTGGAATACGTTGCTGATGAAGCGCAAAGTGTTTCACAACCTGATTCATACGGTTCCGGCTTTTCTGGTTTATTCTTTACTGCCAATGGCTTTTATTCGTGGCAAGGACTTATTGCTTATTTCCCAGAAAGCTTGTGCCGTTTACATAATCTTTTCTTTGCTGTTGGCCATTAATGGGATTCTATTGATGATAATGGATATCTACGACGGGAAGGAGTCAATGAAGAACCGTCCGATGAAAGGATTCATTCAGGTGTTGCAGGTGCTTCTGTTCTTTGTCGGTGGAATCATTATCATTGCCATTATTGTGAATAAGTCCCCAGCCAGTTTGTTTGCGGGATTAGGGGCTTCGGCCGCCATACTGATGCTGGTATTCAAGGATTCCATACTAGGATTTGTGGCGGGGATCCAGCTTTCCGCCAATGATATGGTTCGTCCGGGCGACTGGATAACGCTTCCTTCCGGTGCTGCCAATGGCACAGTGCAGGAGATTACTCTGAATACAGTCAAGATTCAGAATTTCGATAATACGATTTCTACCGTTCCCCCTTATACCTTGGTCAGCAGCCCTTTCCAGAACTGGCGGGGAATGGTGCAATCAGGAGGACGAAGGGTAATGAAGAATATAACCCTGGATTTGACTACGCTCCAATTCTGTACGCCCGAAATGCTCGACCGTTATCGGAAGGAAATCCCTTTGATGGCGGATTATCAGCCTGAAGAAGGTGTAGTACCTACCAATTCCCAGGTTTATCGTGTATATATCGAGCGTTATTTGTGCAGCTTGCCTGTGGTGAATCAAGATTTGGACTTGATTATCAGCCAGAAAGAAGCCACGATGTATGGAGTACCTATTCAAGTTTACTTCTTCTCCCGAAACAAAGTTTGGAAAGAATACGAACGTATCCAGTCGGACATCTTCGACCATTTGCTGGCAATGGTTCCCAAGTTTGACTTGAAGGTTTATCAGTATTCGGATTAATATAACAAAATTCGTTTTATAATGTCCGGAATCGTTTGTATTTATGCCTGTTTTCACGTATCTTCGTCTAGTGATTCATAAAAAGCCGATAAAAAGATGAAATATCCTATTGGAATACAGAGCTTTGACCGCCTTCGTGAAGACGGTTTTGTTTATGTAGACAAGACTGCCTTAGTTTACAACCTTGTGCAAACGGGTTCAATCTATTTCTTGAGTCGTCCCCGTCGTTTTGGGAAGAGTCTGTTGGTGAGTACACTTGCCTGTTATTTTCAGGGGCGGAAAGAACTTTTCGACGGACTGGCAATTGCTGACCTTGAAAAAGACTGGTTGCAATATCCTATTTTCCGCATTGACTTTAACGGTGGGCCATACACCCAACCGGGAGTGCTCGAAGCAACTATCGAAGGGTATTTAGGCAATTGGGAAGACATCTATGGCAAAAATCTGAACTATACTACCACAGGTGACCGCTTCAAGGAACTGCTCCGCCGTGCTTATGAACGGACAGGGCAGCGTGCGGTAGTACTGATTGATGAATATGACAAACCAATTCTCGATGTGTTGGATACCGGAACTTACACCTGCAACCATGTAGGAGAGAAACTTTTGCTTGAAGACCATCACAGGGAAATTCTGAAATCTTTTTATTCCACCTTCAAAGGAGCTGACGAATACTTGAAATTCGTACTGTTGACGGGAGTTACGAAATTTTCGCAAGTAAGTGTGTTCAGTGGCTTCAACCAACCAAAAGACATTAGTATGGATGAACGCTACGAATCACTATGCGGAATCACTCAGGAAGAATTGGAGAAATACTTCGCAGAACCCATCTCGCGATTGGCAACTAAATACGAATGTACGGTGGAGGAAATGAAGGACTGGTTGAAACGGCAGTACGATGGCTATCATTTTAGTACGAACATGGCCGCCATCTATAATCCGTTTAGCATACTTAATGCCTTTGATATGAATGAAATCCGTGACTACTGGTTCGCCACCGGTACCCCGACTTATTTGATACGTCTGCTACAACACAGTCGCGAACAGATGAATGAACTAACAGGAAAATTCTACGACCCAACTATGTTTATAGACTACAAAGCGGATGTGGAACAGCCCCTACCAATGATTTTTCAAAGCGGATACCTCACAATCAAGGAATATAATAAAAAAATGGGAACCTATCTGCTCGATTTCCCAAACAACGAAGTACGGAAGGGATTCTTGTCTGTATTAGCAGCCAATTATATGAAGCCGAAGAGTAAAGAAGTGACGAGTTGGATAACAGATGCCGTGATGGACCTTGAACGCGGTGATACAGATGCGTTCCGCCGTTCCCTCACCTCTTTTTTGGCAAGTATTCCCTATGACTCCCACGGCTCGTTGAAAGATATAGATATAACAGAAAAGCATTTTCAATACACTTTTTATCTATTGCTTCGACTGATAGGCGTATATTGCACCGCCATCCATTGCGAGGACCGCCAAAGCTACGGACGGGTGGATTGTACGCTGGAGATGGAGGATTACGTCTATATCTTTGAATTCAAAATGGATGGAACAGCACAGGAAGCTCTGGAACAAATAGAGAAGACTGGCTACGCCAAGCCTTATTTGGCAGACAAACGAAAAGTGATTTGCATCGGAGTGAACTTCTCATCTGTCACACGGACAGTAGAAGACTGGGAAGAAGTTTCTATCGTATGAGAAATATCATAATTATTTTCCAAGATATATTTGTTGTTCATTCATTATTATAGAAAGAACTAACGAGACGGTACTTTATTAATATAAAATCAGCTCGAAGTCTGCATAAATAGGTAAATGGTCGCTGACACCGCCTTGATACTTCATCCCCTTATAAGTGCGGAAAGGTTCTTTATCACCATATTTTTCGTCATCTTTCAGTAAAAAGGGGAGAAGGCATACATTTGCTTTTTCTTCGCTGGTGAAAAAGTGATTTGATTGATTTAATAGAGTGCCTGATACAATCAAGTGATCGAGTAATCCCCATTCACCACGATATTTGTAAGAACCGAAGTCTTTTGATTTAGCTTTCCGGGCGAGTAGGTGATATAGTTTTAATGAGGAGGGGGCAACTGTTGAGAAGTTGGTGGAGCCGGTTGTTGAGGCTAGGTTATTGGTAGTAACAGGAGGTGCTTCGGCTTCCAGTATTTTCTGAATAGATTGATTCGTCGGGTAATCGTTGAAATCCCCCATAATAATGACTTGCGGAAGAGAACGAATGCTCATAATGCTATCAACTTCCATACGCAGAATATGAGCTGCATATAAGCGATAGGATTCCGATTCTTTGGCTCCACCCGAACGGCTGGGGAGGTGGCAGACAAATACGTCGAGGGTATCTCCCGTCAGTAGAAGTCCGCTGACGTGTAGCAAATCTCTTGTCGGGCGGTATTGCTTCAACGGAGGGATGGAAATGGAACGGGAAGATAATAGTTTGAATAAATCCCGTTGATAAAGCAAGGCTACGTCAATTCCTCTTAAATCAGGGGAGTTGGTCATTACATAACGATAACTAAGCTCTTTTAAAGGAGAACGGCGGGTCAGGTCACGAAGCACTGTATCATTTTCTACTTCACATAATCCGACTAATGCAGGCGGACTCCATTCGCCAATAGCAGTAATTACACGGGCAACGTCAACCAGCTTTTTTTTATATCTGCTATAATTCCAATGACGCATCGCGTCGGGAAGAAATTCATGATCGTTCTTCAAACTGTCGTGGTGTGTATCAAACTGGTTTTCTATGTTCCAACTTACAACGCGGAAAGGGATTCTTTCTTGTTGAGAGGGGACTTGTGTGTCGTGATAGCCTTGTCCTTCGTGAGAATCTTGTGCGATAGCATAAGAAGGAGCAAAGAAACTTACAGCTATTAAATTCATTGCAAAAAAGAGCATGGCAACAGCTACTCTCTTTTCACTGTTACCATACTCTTCTTTATGTTGACTTATCTGTCTGTTATTTCTTGGCAGGAACATGTGCCAAGATATCCAATAGATGTTTCCAGAATTTCTCAACGGTAGGAATAAGCATTCGTTCGTCAGGAGAGTGAACACCTGTCAGTGTCGGTCCGAAAGAAATCATATCCAGCGTTGGATATTTATCAAGGAACAGACCACATTCCAATCCTGCATGGATGGCTTTAACTTTCGCGTCTACACCAAACAGACGCTTGTAAGATTCAACAGCCACTTCGAGGATAGCCGAGTGGGGATTCGGTTTCCATCCCGGATAACCCTCGCCAAACGTAACATTGGCTCCCGCCAGTTGGAATACAGCACGAACCGTGTTCGCCATATCGTTGCGTGCGGATAGTATCGAGCTCCGCTGACTAGTTTCAATGCGGATGACATGATTCGGCTTCATCTTGACAGATGCCAGGTTGGTAGAAGTTTCCACCAGTCCGGGAATATCCTGGCTCATGGCGTATACACCGTGAGGAGCTGCATACAGAGCTTTTAATAAACGGGTAGTGGTATCCTGGTCGATAGCCGTCTTGCGGGGAGTTTCCGATTCGAGAACCAACTTTAAGTCGGGCTCTACAACGGATAATTCGTCTTCCATTTCGCTGGTGAAGATATTCAGTTCGGTGCGGACATCATGTTTGGCATCTTCGGGAACAGCACAGATAGTGTATGCCTCGCGGGGAATAGCGTTGCGCAGATTACCACCGTTGATTTCACAGAGGTACAGATCGTGTCTGGCAGCCATGCGGGAAAGGAAACGGTTCAGTATTTTGTTGGCATTTCCCCGTCCCAAATGAATATCACCACCGGAGTGACCACCTTTCAAACCTTTCACTTCCACTTTGAAGAAGAAATATCCGGCAGGAATTTCCACCTCTTTATATGTAAATTCTGCAACGGAGTCAATGCCTCCGGCACAGCCGATAAAGATTTCCCCTTCATCTTCCGAATCGAGGTTCAGAAGAATATCACCGCTCATAAAGCCTTCCTGCAGGGCGAAAGCTCCGGTAAGCCCCGTTTCTTCGTCTACGGTAAACAGACATTCCAACGGACCATGTTCAATGCTGTCGTCAGCCAGAATAGCCAGTTCGGTAGCTACACCGATACCGTTGTCGGCTCCGAGGGTAGTGCCTTTGGCTTTCAGCCATTCACCGTCAATTTCCGTTTCGATGGGGTCGGTGAGGAAGTCATGTTGAACGTCATTGTTCTTTTCGCACACCATGTCGATATGTGATTGCAATACGACGGTTTGAAGATTTTCCTTTCCCGGAGTAGCGGGTTTTTTAATCAATACGTTGCCGGCTTCGTCCACCTTGGTTTCCAGGTTATGTTTTGCTCCGAATGCCTTCAGGTAGGCAATCATTTTCTCTTCCTTCTTCGAAGGGCGTGGCACTTGGCAGATTTCTTCGAAATACTTGAATACGCCAGCCGGCTTTAAGTCTTTTTTTTCCATGCTGTTTTTATTTTATAATAGGAATAGAAGGGCTGTTTTCGCTTCTTCTATTGCTAAATATGGTTAATTTGATTGACTTATCTGAACTCATATCTCATTAAAGCCTATCTTTGCACTCACAAAATTAATAGAAATGGTTGAGACTATACTGATAACTTTGTTAATAGTTGCTATTTCCCTGGTATTATTAGGGGTGAAAGTATTCTTTACGAAGGGTGGAAAATTCCCGAATGGTCATGTGAGCGGGAATAAAACGTTGCGTCAGAAAGGAATCGGATGCGCACAGTCGCAGGATCGCGAAGCACAAAAGAAACCGCGTTTTTCTATTGATGAGTTGGAAAAAGCCTTGAACGATAGTATGAATTAAATTTATTAAAAACAATACTTATTAATTATGAATAGAATGAACTACCTCATGAACGGTTTGGCTGCTCTTGCGTTTATCGTTTTATTTTCACAATGTGCTGGCAAAACTGACAATCAAACTACAAGTACTCCGGCACAGGCTAATGCCGAACTGTCAGGAATGAAAATTGCCTATGTTGAAATAGATACGCTGCTTGCCAAATACAATTTCTGTATTGACTTGAATGAGGCGATGGTAAAGAAGAGCGAGAACGTTCGCATGACATTGAATCAGAAGGCTACCTCTTTGAACAAGGAAAAACAAGATTTCCAGAAGAAAGTAGAAAACAATGCTTTCCTGTCACAAGATAGAGCGCAGCAAGAATACAACCGTCTGGTGAAGTTGGAACAAGATTTGCAAGAGTTGAGTAACAAACTTCAGAATGGTTTGATGGAAGAGAACAACAAGAACAGCTTGCAGTTCCGCGATTCTATCAACGCTTTCCTGAAAGAATATAATAAGACTCACGGATATAGCCTGATTTTCAGCAACACAGGTTTTGATAACCTGCTTTATGCTGACAGCACTTTTAATATCACAAAAGAAATTGTTGATGGGTTGAATGCAAGATATTCACCTGTGAAGAAATAATAGTGAAGGATAAAAAATAAACGTTCCGTTTCCTGATAAAAAGGACGGAACGTTATTCAATATTTTTTTCGATTTCTGCCTGTTCAAGACTGTAAAGCTATGAACAGGCTTTTTTTATGCCCTTTCTTTTTCTTCTTCCTGCGGAATACGGAAAGCGGTGTAAAGTTCGAGGATAGCAGCAACCGTGAGGCAGGCAATCCATTCATTGCCTCGGGTGGTAAACATAAAGGCTCCGGTCAGGATCAGCGCCAATGCTCCGAATATCTGCTGAACGCGTAGGCGTTTTAGTGTTTTGCCTTTTCCTTTGACGGGCGTGTTCACTTGTGCCAATGCGAAAAATCCGGCTCCGATAGTATATATGTAAGGAGCATAGATCCATCCGGTGATAAATACAGCTGCTCCGGTGAGAGCCATGATAGCGCCTACAACGAAAAGGGCGGGTACTAATTGTTTCATTCTTTAATCTTCAAAAACGTAAATATCTTCGTTGGGTTTCTTCATCAGATACTTTTCACGGGCGATCTGCTCGATGGCGTCCGGATTGGTCGTTATTTCGTTGAGACGCTTGGTGTTCTCTTCGTAATCTGCCCGATATTTTTCTATCTCTTCTTTCAACTGGCTGATCTCCCGTTCATATCCGAAACGACGAACTAGGCTGTTCTCGTCCAGAAAGCCAATGATAACAGCAAACGCAACGACCGTAATGAGATACTTTCGTCTGCGTATGAAACTCCAGATACTGATTAGTTTACCCATAATTTCTCCTTTTAATATCTGCAAAGATAAAACTAATAACTTAAAAACTTATCGCTTTAGCTTCAAAACTTCTCTCTTTATCCCTTATTACATCTCACTTTTTTTGTGTACATTTGCAGAGTAAGCGAAAACAGGCTTCACTCGGCATAGTTCAAGCTAGCTTGACTCTGCTCTCATTTGCACTGTTTTTGCAGAGTAAGCGAAAATTCAAAAAAACAGAGAGAATCCCGGATATGGAAAACTATATTGTTTCAGCCCGTAAGTACCGTCCGTCCACGTTCGAATCGGTGGTAGGACAGCGGGCGTTGACTACTACGCTGAAAAATGCAATTGCTACCCAAAAACTGGCTCATGCTTATTTGTTTTGCGGACCACGTGGGGTAGGGAAGACCACTTGTGCGCGTATCTTTGCCAAAACCATCAATTGTATGACGCCTACTGCCGACGGAGAGGCTTGTAATCAGTGTGAGTCATGTGTAGCTTTCAACGAACAGCGATCATACAATATTCACGAACTCGATGCTGCTTCCAACAACTCGGTAGATGACATTCGCCAGTTGGTGGAGCAAGTACGCATCCCGCCGCAGATTGGTAAGTATAAGGTATATATCATCGACGAGGTGCACATGCTTTCGGCATCTGCTTTCAATGCGTTCCTGAAAACGCTGGAAGAACCTCCCCGTCATGCTATCTTTATCCTGGCTACGACGGAGAAGCATAAGATTCTCCCTACCATTCTTTCCCGTTGTCAGATTTATGACTTTAACCGGATAAGCGTGGAAGATACGGTGAATCATTTGTCGTATGTTGCTTCGAAAGAAGGAATCACGGCGGAGCCGGAAGCACTGAACGTGATAGCTATGAAGGCAGACGGTGGTATGCGTGATGCTTTGTCTATCTTCGATCAGGTTGTAAGTTTCACCGGAGGAAATATCACCTATAAGAGTGTGATTGATAATCTGAACGTTCTTGATTATGAATATTATTTCCGCCTGACGGATTGTTTCCTCGAAAATAAGGTAAGTGATGCTTTGTTGCTTTTCAATGATATATTGAATAAAGGCTTTGACGGAAGTCATTTTATTACCGGATTATCGTCTCATTTCCGTGACCTGTTGGTGGGGAAAGACCCGGTGACATTGCCTCTACTGGAAGTGGGAGCGAGCATACGTCAACGCTATCAGGAACAGGCGCAGAAATGTCCGTTACCTTTCCTGTACCGGGCCATGAAGCTTTGTAATGAGTGTGATTTGAATTACCGCATCAGCAAAAATAAGCGTTTGCTGGTAGAACTGACCTTGATACAGGTTGCACAGCTTACCACCGAGGGGGATGACGTGAGTGGTGGGCGTGGCCCTACGAAGACCATAAAACCCATATTCACACAGCCTGCCGCAGCTCAGCAGCCGCAGGTCGCTTCTGCAACTCAGGTTCAGCAGGCTTCCCTTCATACGTCTCCGTCTTCAGTAACAACACAGGCTGTTAATGGCACTACTGCCCGGCATCCGCAAGCATCTGCAGCAGTGCAACCGGGAGCATCAGCTTCTTCTGGTGCGGCTTCGTCTGCTCCGTCGCAAGGAGCGGGAGTTGCCCCGACTGTCAAGGAAGAACGGAAAATTCCGGTGATGAAGATGTCTAGTTTGGGCGTGTCTATCAAGAATCCGCAGCGCGATCAGACAACGCAGAATACAGTTACCACTCATGTTCCCAGAGTACAGCAACCGGAAGAAGATTTTATTTTCAATGATCGGGATTTGAATTATTACTGGCAGGAATATGCCGGTCAGTTGCCGAAAGAACAGGATGCTCTTACTAAACGTATGCAGATGCTCCGTCCGGTATTGCTTAATAACTCAACGACTTTTGAAGTGGTAGTTGATAATGAGTTTGCTGCAAAGGATTTTACAGCTTTGATTCCTGAATTGCAGAGTTATCTTCGTGGTAGGCTGAAAAACAGCAAAGTGGTGATGACAGTGCGGGTAAGTGAGGCTACGGAAACAATACGTCCTGTGGGACGTGTCGAGAAATTCCAGATGATGGCTCAAAAGAATCAGGCGTTGATGCAGCTGAAAGATGAGTTCGGACTGGAGTTATACTAATGTACTTACTTCTATCGGATTACCATCTTCCAGGAACGAAGGCTTTTATCTATATCGGATACCGGTATGAAAATATGGTCTATACTTTTGATTTTTTATCTTAATGTAAACGTTGATTCATACGGTCTTCGTATCCGTCTGAAGATCTTTTTCCCGGCATGACAATCCACAGGATTATATATATGATTACTCCGGCGAAAGCAGTGAAGAATGTAGCTAATATATACACTATTCTTAGTAAGGTAGGGTCCCATCCGAAATATTCGGCTATTCCGGCGCATACACCTGCGATCATTCGGTTGGAAGAACGGGTTAATTTCTTTTCATTTTCCATGATGTACTTTGTTTTAGTGCGAATACTATACAAATATAAAGAATATCATTGGGATAATCGAATAAAATCGGCAGATTATGGCAGAAAAGTATGGATACCCGGTCATGAAACAACAACGGAAAGGCAAGGGGAGCAATCCATAAATGTTAATCTGGGCGATATATAAAAATGCAGCTTGTTTATTTATTATAGGAGCATTTTTGTATTTTTGTAGCTGCTTAATAAAAAAACAGGAAAGAGTAAATAAGCGTTGTGAAAGTCAAATGATGCATAATACGATAAACTCACTTAAAGCCAAGTCAAACATGAGCAATAGTTCCATCAATGAGCTGTTTGCTCATAGCTCTTTATTGGAACTGCCCAAAAAACATATCCTAACGTCCTCTTTCCAGAATGATAAAAACTTTTATTTCATTGAAAAAGGTATAGCACGCTCATATTGTGTAATTAACGACAAAGAACTCACCTCATGGTTTAGTACAGAAGGAGATATCGTTTTTTCGACGAACAATTTTTATGGGAACCAACAAGGGTACGAATATGAAGTTGTTCAGTTATTGGAAAATACGGTATTATATGCCGTGCCGATAAAAGATTTAGAAAAGCTGTATCAGACTAATATAGAAATAGCGAACTGGTCAAGGATTTTGCATCAAGAGGCTTTTATAATGAATGAAAAACGTTTAATTTCAAGACTGTATAAGTCAGCGGAAGAACGATATATAGAATTGTTGCAAACACGTCCGGATCTCTTCCAAAGAGTAAATTTGGGTTATATTGCATCTTTTTTAGGCATCTCTCAAGTTACGTTGTGCCATTTGAGGAACAAGATTAAATAATAGGGTTGTTTCGTTTCCTTCGCATTGCTTTATTCTGCTTTTTTAAGTAGTTTAAAAAAAATGTCATACCATTGTCCTAACTTTGCAATTGAAAAAATTGAATACCAAATGAAAAATGTGAATCATATAGTATGGGCTGATTTAATTCGTGTGATAGCCATTTTAATGGTCATCTGTATCCATTGTTCAGACCCTTTCAATGTTTCTCCTGAAGCTCGTTTAAATCCGGAGTATAACTTATGGGGGAGTATTTATGGAGCTTTCTTGCGTCCGTGCGTACCGTTGTTTGTGATGCTGACAGGAATGTTATTATTACCGGTAGAACAGGAAATCGGACAATTTTATAAAAAAAAGATGCTTCGTGTAATAGTCCCTTTTATTGTATGGTCTTTATTATATAATTTGTTTCCGTGGTTTACGGGTATTTTAGGGCTGGATAATTCTGTTTTGTCTGAAATGTTTGCGTATGCAGGAGAGTCTCCAAGTCAAACTTGGGATAGTTGCTTGCATAATATTCTTATGATTCCTTTTAACTTCAATACATATACAGTTCCTTTATGGTACATATATATGTTGATAGGATTATATTTGTATATGCCTTTTTTTTCTGCATGGCTGAAACAAGCAACAGAGAAACAAATGAAAATATTCTTATCCGTTTGGTTTATCACCTTATTTCTGCCTTATTGCCAAGAATATATATCCAGCTATATAGGAGGTACTTGTGCTTGGAATGACTATGGCACTTTATATTATTTTTCAGGTTTTAGCGGTTATCTGCTTTTAGGCTATTATTTGAAAGACAGAAACAAGTTGTCGGTGAAAAAGACTGTTATTTTATCTCTCATTCTTTTTAGTGTCGGTTATGCCATAACGTATTATGGATTCAGGAATATGACTTCACAACCTGATATTACAGAGCGCCAAATGGAATTATTCTTTTTATACTGTTCGCCCAATGTCTTTTTAATGACGGTTGCCTGGTATTTATTAATTCAAAAAGTAAAGGTAACGTCTCCCTTAATTATATCAGCCTTAAAGAATATAACAAAATGTGGACTGGGTATCTATATGATACATTATTTTGCTGTAGGAATAGGTTATTTAGCAATTGACAGAATTGATTTACCTATATTCATGCGTATTCCAGCGACAGCTTTATTTGTGTTTATCGTATCGTGGTGTATAGTTGCATTATTCTACAAAGTGCTGCCTAAGGCTGCGAAATGGATAATGGGATAGTTTAGTTTTGCTACATAAATGAAAAACGGATAAAAGAAAAAAGGGGGCAGTCCGAAAATTAAGGGGGAGTGATTTGGGGCAATCACATTCTTAAAATAAACACATAGCGGCCCATATCGAGCGTTTCATCATACCGAAGAACGCCACAAGTCCACGCAGCAGTTCGACAAGCTAAGGCGGAACATACGGCAGCCCATACAGCAACGGAAAGGCAAGGTGGGATGAAGCTATAACCGTGTTATCTCGCTGGAAAACAATAAAAAAGTGCTATTCATAATCCTTTGTGAATAACATTTTTCTATATTTGCAAATAAAAAAGTACATCGGGAGCTGTGCCGCATACGTGACGAACAAAAGACTTTCGGAAAAATACACGTGAATACAGAATTACAACCACATATATAAAACATGAAAGCAACAATACCATATAAAAGAATTGAAAACACTCTGTTTGCTATTATCCCTCTACTCGTGGGATGGCGTATCACTTCTTATTATACATCTGCTTTACCCGATTTCGACATAGCGGCTAACGATATATTCATAACGATAGAATGTAAAGTGCAGACATTTGTATTATGGGGGATTATGTTATTCTTTTTCTACGTCATCGGAAAACAAGTGAATAATATACGGAAAAGACGGTTGTTCAAGATAACTGCCGTGTTGGTATATTGGTTAATCGTGTGGGGTATCTGCTACTACCAATGTGCCATAGAAGCGGTGCGGAACTGGAATGATATGATGAATGGGAATGTTGGATAGACTAAGTATTTACAGTTATCCGAATTATCAATATAAACAAACTATGACAGGAAAACAGGTGACATGAAGAAACGAAAAAAAAAGAGCAACAAGCAATCGAGGCGTGAAATCATTGCCGATGTCAAGCGTAGAGAGGTTGAGTGGAGAAAGGAAAGGAGAAAGGAAAGGTGGCGTATATGCAAATCCCATATCATGTTGTGGGGAACATTTATATCTTTCTTCTTATTACTTATATTCGTCATGCTGTCAGATATACGTAATACCTTCTCCAACATCATACTTGGATTGATAGCCATTAACGGTGGGATTTATCTATTTATGTACATCCTGTTTAAAGCAGCCCGGAATCTGACCATCCGGATACCTCTGAAAAATGGCGAAAGTACGGGAAATACGCAATGGTTGCTGGATTCTTCGGAAACTTTGGTAGAGCCTGAATATTTAAGCCGGTGTGATGACAAACAGATTGTTATTGATAATGACGGCATATCGGTGAGAGTATTGTTTTTTCTGATCTGGCTTGTTATATTTTTAGCTATGGTTTATCTCGGTTTAACTCCTTCAAAACTTGCAACTGAAGATTATGGAAGTACATTACTGCTTCTTGAGTTGTACTTGCTTATCCTGGCACTAGGAATAAGTGCCATTCTACAACCTTGGCAGCGGATTGTTTTTGATCGTGTTTCCAGAACTGTAACTATACCAGGACGACTTCTGCTGCATAAAAAAGAAACCATACCTTATAGTCAGGCTGAACTCACGATTCGTTATTACATGGGGCGTGGTTCGTTGGGGGTTGTGACAAGTATAATAATTTCCAATTCCAATTCACCCAGCCTGTTAAGTGGAGTTTCCTTAATGCCAGGCGATATAGATGAAGCCAGGCGTTTTGCACGCTTCATACAACTATACATGGAAAAAGAGGAGTTGCCGGACATACCAGAATTTGAGAAATACAGGAATGAAGTAAACGTTTAAATTGAAATAATAATGGGTAGAATCATTTTATTTTTTTTAGGAAGTGCATTGTTTTTGTCCGGCTGCAAGAATAGTAAACAGCCGGAAGGTTATAATTCTGTTAATATTATTGAATATGTTAATGTTTATGATGAAAACAACAGGATTCTAACCGCACAGGGTACTGAATATGACTATCTCTATTTTGGAGACAATAAAGATAAAGAGATCTTGGCTGATGTAAATAATTTTACAACGATATATAGTTATGATAATGATTCTTCCTGCTATACTGTAAAGGAACCCTTGTCGGAATCATTGCTAAAAACAATGAGATACACTGAAAATACCATAGAAGAACTTGTATTGGAAAATAATAAGGACACATTTAGTTATTCTTTTTCTCTCTATCATGATAAGAATAAACCTAAGTATAAAAAAGATATTATAATATTAGGAGATGAACCCTTTTCTGACTCAAGATATGAGGAATACTACTACTATGATAATAATGGAAATAATACGAAAAAAATCTATCATGACTTGAACACCGGGGAAAGAGAAGAAACCTATAAATTTAATGATACAGATTATAAGGAAGCTGTTAATCTTGTCCCTTCTTCCGATTACAAACAAAACATCGAGTGTTCATTGAAACAAACTGTTAATGATACCTTAATCACTCGGATTACCTTAAACGGTGTAATTAATAGAGTGATGAAGGAATACATTGATGGAAAAAAGAAAATTAAGGAAGAGTTTGACAATGACATGACTTTAATCAATAAAGAAACAGAGTATGAAGAAAGAGGACTGAAGGTAAATGTTAATCATACTTTAAGAAGTACAGGTTACTCAACCGACAGTATCTATTATGAAGGAAACAAAAAAGTTAAGCATATTTATAATTCTGACTACAATGGCACCATAACAGTTGAAATTTCAGAATATGATGAGCAAGGAAATATAATAAAGAAAACAATAAAACTCCGATGGGCGTCAGATAATAAAATTACTAGTTGAATACAAACTTATTTATATTTACATTATTTACAGGTTATTGCATCTCTATTTCAAACAGATAATGTTTGTCTGTTTTACCATTTTTTGATTAATATCAAACAGAATAATTGGTTAGCATTGGCTATATATCTTTCTCTTTTTTTGCCAGCTGCTTTTATAAAATTGTCGCCGATAGTTTGTATTTTCGGGAAAAGCTATTATATATGCAAATGAAAGAGTTATTTGCCAGCATAGTAACGTAAATCTCTGAAAATCGCACGGTTGCTAACTCGTTACCGCCACTTCTCAAATAATTCGCTAAAAGTTTATTTCTCAATCGGTTAAGTCTGATCGATGAAAATCTAAAATAGATTCATTCTTACACGGTTTTGATTCTTTTCACCACAGAGGACACGGAGAACACAGAGGTGAATTTGTTTTATGACTTACGGTTGTGACCCTAATTTTGATGCGTAATCCTCCTACCATAAAGTTGAAAAAACATGAAAACATCTGCCACCTGCAACGAAAAGCGTGTAATGTACTAGTTGATAAATAGTTGGAGCGTTGCAGATACCTGCGGCAGATAGGTTGCAGATAAAGTATCTGCAACACAGTATAAACCTTACATAAGCTAATTCTCCAGTAAGCACTCATTGTATGGCTGTCCCTTTTTCTATACTCTGTAGTGGAGTATATAGCATCTCTTTATCTAATAATTAGTATTCTTTATTATTGTTGATAGGTAATAGTGACATGTAATTTGTTTCTCCTGCCGTTAATTTAGTTAAAATCTCCGCTATATATTTAACCGGCCGTAATCCATTCATCTTACATGTTTCAATAATCGAGTATAGCATAGAAGCATTCTTTGCTCCTAGTTCAGAACCGCAAAACAGATAATTCTTCCGTCCCATGCAAATGGGTTTCATCATCCTCTCGGCCGGATTATTATCTATTTCCGCCTTTCCATTTTGCACATAACGCGATACTGCTTCCCATTCATTGACAGCATATCTGACCGCTTTTAGAAAAAGGTTGGCTGTATCTCCGCGGGTTTGCTCAAAAACAGGTTGTATCATCTGCCATATTTCTGCCAATATAGGAATTGCCCTCTTCTGACGTTCCATCCTGCGTTCATCTTCGGAGAGAAGATTAATTCTGCAATCCGCCTCCACCCAGTATAGGTTTGATATCAGGTTAATTATATCTGCAGACCGATGGTCGGTCTGTAATGCATCGACAAACTTTCGCCTGACGTGTGCCATACATCCGTACCGTGTTATTGAGGAATCTTCCCGTTCAAACATTTTATAGACATTGTATCCGTCGGTGGTGACACTTCCCCGGAAGCCTGCAAAGAACTTTTGGGCGACCTTCATGCTACGGCTGCCGTTGTCATACAGATAATAGGCTATTTTCCGGTCGGGATTCTTTATTCCCCAAATGTATTGTTTACGGTATTCATACTTACCCTTCTGCTGGTTGTACACTCTGACCTGTTCGGTAGTCTCATCACTGAACAGCATGCTTCCGGGTGTGAGAAGCAACTGCCGGAAAGGTTCCTCAAGCTTGCACAACTCCTTCATGTGCCTCTTTATCCAGGCCAAAACGGTAGAGGTGTTGAAACGTGCACCGGCATCCTTGAGACGGTCTACGACCCGTTCAAGAGACAAACCGTACTGGTATTTGTCAACCAAAATGCGGGCCATCAGTTCAAAATCCACAGGATATCCTTCAAGGACGTTCTCAAACGGTCTGCGGGTATCATTTTTGTCTGTAGGCTGATAATAGTTTGAGATGTTTCCCTGTGTATCCACCAGCCGTACAAGTTTGAATACATGTTTGACCACTTGATGTTGAATCGAGTATTGAATCCATTCACGTATGCCTATCTTGCGTGCACCCGAAGGGATATCCGATTCATCACAGTAATGTACCACCACATTCTCCGCACCGGTGGACTGCTTGCCATAATCCTTACGGCAGGAAGGGGA
Source organism: Bacteroides xylanisolvens (assembly GCF_018289135.1). Classification (NCBI taxonomy): domain Bacteria; kingdom Pseudomonadati; phylum Bacteroidota; class Bacteroidia; order Bacteroidales; family Bacteroidaceae; genus Bacteroides; species Bacteroides xylanisolvens. The sequence continues at coordinate 2,604,198 of NZ_CP072216.1, read as the reverse complement.
TTCAGGCCGGGGAGCGGCCTCAGAAGAGGTTGATTCCGCAGCTTTCTGCTCCAAGTCTTCAACCGGAGCCGAAGGAGCGGAGCCGTCAAAATCATCCTTATCCTCTTTGAGGTCTTTTTGCTTCGTTGCGGACAAGGAAGATTTCTTCTCGGATTTACGCCCGTATAACTGCCGTTTCTGTCTGGCAATCTCATAAAGCTCATCAGCACGCGTATTCTCGAGCGCTTCAAGGGCACTGGAAAGCTCCTGTATTTTCTCTTCTGCGGCTGACTTGGCCTCAAGGGTCCGAGAAAGACGGTTGGAAAGCGCCTTGTTGTCATGTCTCATGCTTTTCAGTTCCTCAAGTGCCCTGTCAAGTTTAGACAGGATCTGCATATTACCCGACTGCTGTTCACGCTGCAAGTCGTCAAGCAGGTTTCGAAGCCGCAGGATCTCATCATCCTTTGACAGTAGCTGGGCGATTAATATGTTGATCGTTTCCTTGTCTTCCATGTCGCAAATATACAAAAAAAAACTGACTTATGCAAGACTTTTAATATATTAATATATTGATAGTCAGATATATAACCGCATACAATCGATTCTTCTGTAACCTCGTACTACCCTACGAGTAATTCTTTGCGGACAGTACCCTGGAGCAGAACCACGAGTTTCTCCCAACCGATTTCATAACGATGACTGGCCTTGCAGAAAACAGGCAGGAGGAAACGGTCTTTGTCCAGCTTCTTCCAATAAAGCACGTATCCCCCTGTATCATGATGAAGGATTTTGATGTTCCGCCGGTCCTTACTCAAAAAGATGAAAATGTCCCCTGTGGAGGGCTCTTTGCCCATAATCTTGCGTACCAGTTCGGCAAGGGTGAAAATACCTTTTCGCATATCTACCGGACCTTCGCACAGGTAGAAGCGCATGCTGGGATTCAGCCCTAACATAATGTTCCCAGGTTTTGAAGCAGAGCTGTTATGCTCTCAAGATTAGTGTTACATTTTCGGATCTCAACTCCGTTGCCCAGTTTTAGACGAAACGAAACAATCTCAAAGTTGTCCGATTTGACAGATTTGGGAGATAATGTACAACGTGAATGACCGGAGGGGGAACCGTTCACATGAATAGGAGTCAGCTGCATACCGGAAGGGGAAGTGGGGTTAGTTAATTGACACTTGTAATGACGATACCAGCCAAGGAATTTATAATAATCAACGCCAAAACGATGGCAATACTCCAAAAGAGAGACTTGGCAACCACTGTCGGATGACTGATAAGCAGAAAGAATCTCTAAAAAACAATCAGTAGAGTCCATAAGAATAAAATTTTAAGTTCTGTGCAAAGGTAAAGCTGACTGATAGGATAAACAAGAGCCATACAATGAGTGCTTACAATTCTCCAGGAGGGCAAAAGTTTATTGTATACATTGACTTCCCGTTTCCAGGCGGGGAACTGTAGTTTCCTGTATTAGAAATTACAGTTTCCACGGCAGGAAACGAGAGTTTCTAAGGCGGGACACTACAGTTTCTACGTAAGGATTGTACTGTACTGGATTTAGTTGACAACTTCGTTTGTTATACCTAAGTTAGTTAACTCAATATATTTTAAAACCTAAATAAGTTTACTTGTCCCTTTGTAATTCCTTAATAAGTTGTCATATTAAAGATGTTGCAAACATATGTATCTTTTCTTATAAATGCAAGACTTCGGGCTGTAAACTTCATTAAACAACAAAAACTCTTCGCTCGGGGATCGCCCTCGCGGCAAGGGGCGGGAGCACCCGTCCCGACGAGCGGGACTTCAACTACCTTTTTCCGCGTACTTACGAATATGTTCCATCGGTGTTTTCATTTGTATACCTTGATGGGGTCGAACATAATTGTATGCATATATGGCGTCGCTTATACGTTTATCCAACTGTTCAAAGCTGTCATCTTCGCAGTCAAACAACCACCCATTCTTGATCGTGTTATTCATCCGTTCAGCCAGGGCATTATGTAGCGGATCTCCACACTGCGTCATACTAATATTGATATGATGTTTCTTGAGCATATCCACATACAGGTTTGAGCAGTATTGCACTCCCCGGTCAGAATGGTGTATGAGACTACTCAAATCAACATTGTATCTGTTGTAAAAGTCTATAGCCATCCTCAGTGCCTTTAAGGGACCTTCCGCTTCAAGTGTTTTGCACAGGGCATATCCAACTATCGCCCGACTGCCCGCATCGGTAAGAAGAGACAGGTAAGCCCATCCCTGGTACGTGGCAACATAGGTTATGTCCGCTACAACCATTGAACCGAATGTGTCAGCTACAAATTTAGGAGTAACATTTAGCAAGTCCGGATAAATGTAATAATTATGATTAGAATTTGTTGTCTTTGGTCTCACATGTCTGACACGTTGACACAGGCCATTAGCACGAAAAATATTATAGCATTGATCACGCCCAATGACCATCCTGACACCAAACTTGCGGAGACAGCATGCATAGAGTTCACGTATACCAGCCTTAGGCATAAGTTTACGTAACTCATTACAATACAACACAATGCTTGATGTGAGGATGTCTATTTCCTTTTTTCTGTTGACATGCTTATAATAACCTTGTCTGGTTATGCCGAAGTAATCACAGAGGAACTGTAGCCTACCGCGCATATGACGGGCAGAGTTCCCCTGTGACAAGGTATCGATTACTTGGCATCGGAGTTTTTTCGAACCTTGATGTGATAGGTTGACTCAGCAAGATTTATTAATTCCTCACAAGCTTCATGACGAAGACTTTCCTCCTGAAGAGCACGCTGAAGTTTGCGATTTTCGGCACGCAATGCAGCGAGTTCTTTCTCCAGTTCATTGAGAGACTCAGCAGAGTATTTGTTGAAAGAGGGGTGGTCTGTACTCATAACTTTATCATTTATATGATACTTATCAAGCCAAAGAATCAGCAGACGACGGCAAATACCGGTACGTTTGGCAAACTGATACTTCGTTTCCGAAGTAGATAAATACTCACGAATATAAGACATTCGTTCGGATTCTGTGTAAGGAGTGTACTTCTTTTTTAATTCTTTCATGGGAATTTCGCATTTAAGAAGTGTCAACTTATTTAGTACACTACAGATACTGTCGTTTCCCCGTAGAGACACCACAAATTATCCATAGAGTCACCCCAATTATCCGTAAGCACTCATTGTATGGCTGTCCCTTTTTCTATACTCTGTAGTGGAGTATATAGCATCTCTTTATCCAATAATTAGTATTCTTTATTATTGTTGATAGGTAATAGTGACATGTAATTTGTTTCTCCTGCCGTTAATTTAGTTAAAATTTCCGCTATATATTTCACCGGCCTTAATCCATTCATCTTACATGTTTCAATAATTGAGTATAACATAGAAGCATTCTTTGCCCCTAGTTCCGATCCGCAAAACAGATAATTCTTTCTTCCCATACAAATGGGCTTCATCATCCTCTCGGCCGTATTATTATCAATTTCCGCCTTTCCATTTTGTACATAACGCGATACTGCTTCCCATTCATTGACAGCATATCTGACCGCTTTTAGAAAAAGGTTGGCTGTATCCCCGCGTGTTTGATCAAAAACGGGTTTTATCATCTGCCATATTTCTGCCAATATAGGAATTGCCCTCTTCTGACGTTCCATCCTGCGTTCATCTTCGGAGAGAAGATTAATTCTGCAATCCGCCTCCACCCAGTATAGGTTTGATATCAGGTTGATTATGTCTGCAGACCGATGGTCGGTCTGTAATGCATCGACAAACTTTCGCCTGACGTGTGCCATACATCCGTACCGTGTTATTGAGGAATCTTCCCGTTCAAACATTTTATAGACATTGTAGCCGTCGGTGGTGACACTTCCCCGGAAGCCTGCGAAGAACTTTTGGGCGACCTTCATGCTACGGCTGCCGTTGTCATACAGATAATAAGCTATTTTCCGGTCGGGATTCTTTATTCCCCAAATGTATTGTTTACGGTATTCATACTTACCCTTCTGCTGGTTGTACACTCTGACCTGTTCGGTAGTCTCATCACTGAACAGCATGCTTCCGGGTGTGAGAAGCAACTGCCGGAAAGGTTCCTCAAGCTTGCACAACTCCTTCATGTGCCTCTTTATCCAAGCCAAAACGGTAGAGGTGTTGAAACGTGCACCGGCATCCTTGAGACGGTCTACGACCCGTTCAAGAGACAAACCGTACTGGTATTTGTCAACCAAAATGCGGGCCATCAGTTCAAAATCCACAGGATATCCTTCAAGGACGTTCTCAAACGGTCTGCGGGTATCATTTTTGTCTGTAGGCTGATAATAGTTCGAGATGTTTCCCTGTGTATCCACCAGCCGTACAAGTTTGAATACATGTTTGACCACTTGATGTTGAATCGAGTATTGAATCCATTCACGTATGCCTATCTTGCGTGCACCCGAAGGGATATCCGATTCATCACAGTAATGTACCACCACATTCTCCGCACCGGTGGACTGCTTGCCATAATCCTTACGGCAGGAAGGGGATTCAGGCCGGGGAGCGGCCTCAGAAGAGGCTGATTCCGCAGCTTTCTGCTCCAAGTCTTCAACCGGAGCCGAAGGAGCGGAGCCGTCAAAATCATCCTTATCCTCTTTGAGGTCTTTTTGCTTCGTTGCGGACAAGGAAGATTTCTTCTCGGATTTACGCCCGTATAACTGCCGTTTCTGTCTGGCAATCTCATAAAGCTCATCAGCACGCGTATTCTCGAGCGCTTCAAGGGCACTGGAAAGCTCCTGTATTTTCTCTTCTGCGGCTGACTTGGCCTCAAGGGCCCGGGAAAGACGGTTGGAAAGCGCCTTGTTGTCATGTCTCATGCTTTTCAGTTCCTCAAGTGCCCTGTCAAGTTTAGACAGGATCTGCATATTACCCGACTGCTGTTCACGCTGCAAGTCGTCAAGCAGGTTTCGAAGCCGCAGGATCTCATCATCCTTTGACAGTAGCTGGGCGATTAATACGTTGATCGTTTCCTTGTCTTCCATGTCGCAAATATACAAAAAAAAACTGACTTATGCAAGACTTTTAATATATTAATATATTGATAGTCAGATATATAACCGCATACAATCGATTCTTCTGTAACCTCGTACTACCCTACGAGTAATTCTTTGCGGACAGTACCCTGGAGCAGAACCACGAGTTTCTCCCAACCGATTTCATAACGATGACTGGCCTTGCAGAAAACAGGCAGGAGGAAACGGTCTTTGTCCAGCTTCTTCCAATAAAGCACGTATCCCCCTGTATCATGATGAAGGATTTTGATGTTCCGCCGGTCCTTACTCAAAAAGATGAAAATGTCCCCTGTGGAGGGCTCTTTGCCCATAATCTTGCGTACCAGTTCGGCAAGGGTGAAAATACCTTTTCGCATATCTACCGGACCTTCGCACAGGTAGAAGCGCATGCTGGGATTCAGCCCTAACATAATGTTCCCAGGTTTTGAAGCAGAGCTGTTATGCTCTCAAGATTAGTGTTACATTTTCGGATCTCAACTCCGTTGCCCAGTTTTAGACGAAACGAAACAATCTCAAAGTTGTCCGATTTGACAGATTTGGGAGATAATGTACAACGTGAATGACCGGAGGGGGAACCGTTCACATGAATAGGAGTCAGCTGCATACCGGAAGGGGAAGTGGGGTTAGTTAATTGACACTTGTAATGACGATACCAGCCAAGGAATTTATAATAATCAACGCCAAAACGATGGCAATACTCCAAAAGAGAGACTTGGCAACCACTGTCGGATGACTGATAAGCAGAAAGAATCTCTAAAAAACAATCAGTAGAGTCCATAAGAATAAAATTTTAAGTTCTGTGCAAAGGTAAAACTGACTGATAGGATAAACAAGAGCCATACAATGAGTGCTTACCAATTATCCCATAGCTTTGCACAAAGGAATCAAGGCTTTTTCGGCTCAGTTGTAATTCTTGGGGGATTAAGTTTAGTCAATTCCCTTCATGCATATACCTTTGCTAGCCTAAAAAGGAAGAAGCTCATATCCACTACTCCTCTAAATGATGCCCTAAATGCTTTGATTTTAGCATTAAATGCTTCCGCTGCTGCATTTGTACTCCTGTTCACAAAGAAGTTCAGAATCCTTTCATAATGATTCTCAATAGAGTTTGCTACTGTTGTGAATGTATCGTATCCATATTCTTCAATCTTATTATACCATAGTGCCAGCTTTGCTCTTGCTACATCCTTGTCATAGTTTGTGGAAAAGATCTTTCCCAACTCCAATGAGTAGTAATATACGTGCTTAATATCTTCAAACTGCTTGAAAAGTAATTCTGCCCTGATTTTCTGACTCTTGGTCCATTTATCAGGTGATTTAAATAATAAATATCTGCTTCTGGCCAATAATTGCCTGAGTGTATCTCCGTTTTCGAGTTCTTCTGCTTTATATACTTCCCCCTTCTCTTTTGCCGCTTTCATAGCTTTATTCTCCTCTTTTATCACTTGCCATCTATATGTAATGCGCAACTCTTGTACAGCTTCGTATACAAGTTTTTGTACATGAAACCTATCAATCACCTGCATGGCACGTGGAAAGCACGTTTTGGCAATCTTTTGCATGCTCCCGGCCATATCCAGTGTAATTTCTTTGACCTGATTACGCAGCTCCTGTGGCATCTTTGTAAGTACCGCAATGATATCATCGGTTTTAGTGCCCTGAATTACAGCTATAATAGAACCTTTCCTACCTCGCTTATCTCTATTTATTAAGATGGTATAAAGATCTCCCTTACTTAAAGCCGTTTCGTCAATACATAGGTGATAACCCATATTCTTTGGATAAAGGATATACTCTTGGGCATGTGCTCTCTGATCCCAATTCTGGAAGTCACTCAGGTGGTCTTTATATTGGCTTTGAAGCTGTTTGCCATCCATACAGTAATGCTCAGCTACACTTTGGCAGCTAACGGCGTGATTATCTAAGTAATTCTTTTAAAAAAGCACCGAACTCAGCGGTTATGCGAGTACCGGTGGCTACCAAACTCCAGTCACGACTATATGTCTGCCCAGTGGATGGATCTTCCCAGCGACGACGCTTGATACGTAAATAAACGGCTTTACCACGGATAGGGAAGTCCTGAACTTCAATCTCAGGGAGGAAACCTTTTGAGTGAAGATGGAGATCAGAGTACTCAGCAGGAATAGTGGCTTTCTCCTCTAGATAAAGAATAAAGCAAGTATCCTGAGAAACATGATTGACTAGGGTAAAGTAATCAAGGATTCCTGAAGGCAAGAACAAGCTTAAAGAAGCAACAGGATCAATCGTTTGGGAAGAGGATGTTTTCATGATGCAAAAATAAGAATTTTAACGCAATCCCCCAAGGTTTCAGACTGAGCCGCTTTTTCTTTGATTATATAACGTGTTGCAGATACTTTATCTGCAACCTATCTGCCACAGGTATCTGCAACGTTCCAACTATTTATTAACTAGTGTATTACACGCTTTTCGTTGCAGGTGGCAGATGTTTTTATGTTTTTCAAGGTTCTTCGTCAAATTTGGTGGTAATCTCTTTTTTATTTCAACTGTCTTCTTCTTTCTTAATCCTATTAAAAGTTGTAGATATGTTTGCTTTTTAGTAACTTTAAAGACACCACATCATTAAGAGTTACAATGCAACAAGTCATATCTACAACGTACAAATATACATCAAAAAAAGAAAATACTCCTACAAATAGGGGATTATTCCATGATTTCAGATTCAGTCTTGGCTACGATAATCTGCAACAAGATGGTATCTCTGAAGCTGTTGGCTCATTGACGGTCTTTTTACATACGGCTGGCAAGGGGGCTTCCTGTCCTTATTGCGGACATTTCAGTCACCGATTGCACAGTTACTACTCCCGTCATATTCAGGATCTTGAAGTTTACGGTCATACTTTGGAGTTAGTCATAAAGGTTGGTAAATATTATTGTGACAATGTTTCTTGTCCGCAAAAAATATTCTGCGAACCGTTGTCTTTTCTGGCTCGTCGGTATGGTAGACGGAGCTATCTTGTTGAGGAACGCATCAGATCGATAAGCTTGGAACTTACTTCCCGAAAGGCCTCTTCTCTTTTGCAGCTGTTCCATATAACGGCCAGTAGCTCTTCCTGCTTACGCATCCTACAACAGTGCGGGCAACATAATCCTATGCATAATAAAAGTATTTATGTAGGTATTGATGATTTTGCCTATAAAAAAGGTAAGGATTATATGAGTGTGGTCGTAGACCAGATGACACACATGCCTATTGCTTTGTTAGAGGATAGAAGCGGAGAAGCGCTTGATAACTGGCTCGCCCGGAATCCTCAAATACAATATATAACGAGAGACCGTGGAAGATGTTTCACAGAGGCTATAAACAGAATAATCCCTGGTGTTACACAAATCTGCGACCGGTTCCATCTAACCAAGAATATGACGGACACAATGATACCGGAAATAGAGAAAATGATTCGTCAGACTAAGCAAAAGCTCAAATACGAATATCCTGACAGAGACACGGCTTCTTCGTTAATTCTTCAGGACATATTTAACATGGGAGATGTCCGACACAGAGAAAAATTGAAGATATACAGGGAAAGCCTGAACTTAAAAATGCAGGGGATGACCATTGAGCAGACAGCCGCACATTTAGGCAAGAAAAGTCGCTACATTTATAAGCTCATTCACAACAGGAGAATAGGGGCATACTTGAATGAGCAACAGAAGACAGCTCTTAAATATGTATCCGAACTGGCTACAATCATTAGTGCGGGCTGTATTACCCGAAATATATTGGCACAAAAAATGGGAAGTAAAATCAGTGGCGCACTTATTGGAAGGATAACATCCAGCTTGCGAAAAATGTATCAACAAAAGAGGAAAGAAGTCAAGGAGCATAATGAGAGCATTGAAAACGGAAGTAAAACACAGAGAGTTTCACAGAATCAGATACGCAAATACATTCTAAAGGGAGAATCGGATAATCCTAAACTAGCGGAACTGTATAAGTCCTCACCGCAGATTAAAGAACTTTTAAGCGTGTGTCAGAATTTCAGAGATATGATTAATGGGAACACTTATGATAAGGATATTAGAAAGTGGATTGAAAAAGCGAAGGCAACACGGAATATGGCACTGACGAACTTTGCATATGGTATTGAAAAAGACTGGGAGGCAGTACAGGCAGCTATTGATATCCCCTTCAGTAACGGATTACTGGAGGGGACAGTGAATAAAATTAAAGCGGTAAAAAGACAGATGTACAATAGGGCAGGAATTAAACTACTGAGAGCGAAGATTATTTATTCACAATAGAAGAAGTACCACCAAATTTGACGAAGAACCTTTTTCAACTTTATAGTAGGAAAAAATTTAGCACTTGAATGATATTCTACCCACAAAAAGAAAACCCTCATAAGTACTTAACTTACAAGGGTTTTTGTTGGGTGGAAGACCGGACTCGAACCGGCGACATTCAGAACCACAATCAGGCATAGTAACACCTTTATCTTTAATAGTTGTTAGTTTGTTTATACTTTCTCTTAACAGCCTATAGAACAACTATAGACCAACAATAGTAGTATTACTGCTATGCTAGTATCATACTACTAATAGCACTTGGACTGTGCTAAGTTTCCTGCTTCTGTTTCATAACTAAATTTATTTAAAGTGTTATCTCAATAGGTCTAAATCTGATTTGGGTATCAATGAAGTAAAGCTTGTCATCAATACCATACAGCACATTATTAGGTACTGCATCAAAAACCTCATATTCTGCATTGTGATATTCATCCTCATAGACCATTTCAAAGCCTAATGCTTGCATGTGTTCTGCTATTTCTTCCTCTGTAGCTTCTCTTTTAGCTCTGACATAAGGTTGAACTAACACAGCACAAAACTCATGTTGACTGTTATAAGCAAAGCCAATCATCTGATAAGTGACATTGCTAAAGAATACGTTATGAGCTTCTATCCTAATGAAGAAGTTCTCAAGGTCTTCACCTGCATACTCAAAGTTGTTTAACTTGAATACAATATCTTCATGACCTGTGAATACTTCATTTTCTCCCCCTTTACTAAGGTAAGATAAGGGGAGAGAGTTTATGTTAATCCATAAGTTATGTTGAGTAGCAAATAGTTTTAGCTCTTCAATTTGCCTTCTCTTATAGCCTTCTGCTGGTTCAACATTTCCTGCTGCTTTTTTTTCTCTTCTAATGAGATTGGCTGCTTCTGCCAAGAGGCTATTGACTTGAGAGTGCTCTCTATCCATTGCTTGTGGAATTCATTAATATAGGTTCTTTCCATGCTTTAATCATTTAAAGTGGTTGATGCAAATGTAGTAAATCCATTTGGTTCATCCAATATTATTCTTCACTTTGTGCTAGGTTACCTTCTCTTCTTACATGTGAGAACTGGCTATGATGTAAGTATTAGTAGGATAAGAAGCATCTTATTAATAGATAGAGCAAGAAGGCAGAGCATCCAAGACTAGTATAAGGGTTATGTATAATATCAATAACTAGGCACTTGAAAATGATGATACACTTCTTAACTAGGGTCATCTTCACCTTAACAGGCTTCTCCCAAGAGTATTCAGGTTGCCTATAAGTCATCTCTTTAATTAGATGACTATGGTTGTACCAGATGCATAGGATGGCAATCAGCCAACCTATCAGGTTGAACCAAGGATTAATCCACTGATCTTTCAAGTCTACTTGTCCATAAGGCTCATATTTCATAATTATCTTCTGCTATTTAATATTACAAATATGCTGAATATAGTAGAAAAAGCTGTGACTGAACAGATTCCTAACAGCACTCCATTAATGAAAGATGAGGATATAATCCAACCTGCAATACTGGCTATTATAAGCCATTTGATACTTGTAGGAGTAAGTTGTTTAGTAAATAGAGCTACCAAAGTAAAGAATAAACTTCCTATAGAGCCTGTCAAAAAGAGCCATTGTAAATCAGCAAAGTAGCCAATAAGCCCTAGTATGGGTAAGAGTAAAACTATAATCTGTATCATGTCAATCTCGAATTTTAAGTTCTTTGAAATCAATAATCCACTTGTTCTCCAGTAAGAAGTCAGTACTTAATCATTGTTCCAACTAAGCTGAAAAGTATAAATAGTATTATTGATTGGAATATTAATGTTCATATTATCACTCTTCTTATATTTAATGTTAAAATAACCAGCGTATTGAGTCTGATTTTGCAATGTGTTGACTTTAGCATAACCTTCATTTATTTGTGCCTTTATTTGATACTGTTGCTGTAAATAGGCATTGGTATTATTAGATGCATTTTGTTGTGCTGCATATGCTGCTGCTCCATTATAAGATTGTGTGTGACTTTTGCCATAAACAGTGGAATATGATGAAGCAGTAGCATTCATATATCCATATGTGTTTCCAATGAAACCAGAGGCTGAAGTATATGAACTAGTGTAACCATTTCCTGAGAAGTTAGTAGTTGAACTAGAGTATCCTGCTCCAGAAGCAGCAAGTCCTTGAGCCATTCCATACAGAGCCGCACTCCACGCTTGTTTATTCTTTACCTTTTTCATGTATTGTTCATATGATAAGACCTCTAAATCCTGAACAACTTCTTTGTTTTTGTCATAAGTTTTAGCTGTTATTGATAATGGATTAAATAGTAGACTTCTTCCTGTGAAGTTCTGTATGTCAATGTATGGTGTATAATACTTTCCATAACTGTTATTCAGAGTTAGGTAAAGAGAGATGAGCAATCCTTGATGTTTGAAATAGTAAATACTTTGACCATCTTTCATATATATGCCATACTCTTTTACAGGGGTAGAGGCTATATAGTCATCAATATTGATGAAATCCTTCTTTACTTCTGGATTTAATGTTATACCATAGAAGTTAAATGCATCTTTATTATTTTCATCTTCAACCATATCAAATTCAATAGTTGAATCTGGTAGTTTCTCAAATTCTAGACTAAAGTAATGAATTTGGTCTTTTGAATCAAATATCATGTATCTATTTTCTCCTTCACTATTAATGGGGATATTAATACTATTAAGGAGCTTATATCTTTTATTGGTATTCTTATCCTTTAAATATGAATTTTCACCAATATTCATCCAACCTCCTCCTTCAAAGTAATTGATATATTTAAAATGAATTATTGTACTATATTCTCTATAGTCAATTTGTGTAATCTGCATACTCTGAGGATGTTGTTTGCAATGTACATCTGAATATTGTGCATTCATCTTAATAGTAGCTGATAATATGAACCATATTATCATACTGGTTTTCATAATTGTGTTCATAATCTTTTGGTTTTATAAGTTATTAATATATAATTGATTATTCTAATAGAATGAATTATTGTTTATTGGATATTGTCAATTGAAGCTCTTTGAAGTCTACAATCCATTCATAATCCACCAAAAAATGGATGCCTAAGACCCCATGTATCTGTACTCCAGATTCTTCTTGTACATGCTTCATGCCATCAGATACATCTAATACAGAGAAGATTGAAGTATAATTCTTTCCCTCAAAATCAAATGTAGCTTCTATCTGTGGTGTCTCATGTTGCTGACCTTCAAACCCCATAATAGAACCTTGCTTATCTAATGATTTGAAGTTCTTCTGAAAGTGCTCATATACAAAGCTGAATAATATGTTGTTGGTAGAACCGGTATCAATTAATAGACACAAATCTCTATTTGTTCCTGTGTCATCAGTACAAGTGACAACAATAAGGGGTAGCCCTGTCTTTTGCAGTCCCCAGTATAAAGGAAATTCCATATTATATATATTAAAGTTAGTAATCAATCTATATTCCAATAGGCATCCAAGTCTCCTTCAAAAGCATCAGCTAGTCCACTTTCTACATCTTCTCTACTCCATCCATCATAATAATCTCGGCAATCATCATAACTTGAGTCTTCATCATTTGAGTAATATACATGATGGGGGGTATAATTATATGGTAGCTTGGGTTCTTCACGTTTATAGTAAGATAGCTTCAAACACTCTTTTCCTGTATCTTCTTTTGTATGAGCTAGAAAAAATAATTTACCATTAATATTGGAGACGATAGAAATGCAAATTTCTGATTTTGGAAGGTTGTTCACATCAAAAGCCACATATCCCTTGCCGCAACCTATGCTAAAATAAGCTAAGTTGGTTTCTTTTTCTTTAAAAACTCTCAGTAATTCTATGTTGTATAATTTCTTAAAACTATCTATCGGAAAAGTCTTAATATAGATTAGTCCATCTAGTAATGTATAGTTGTATAGGATTTTATTTATATCTAAAATGTATTCATTCTCATTAATAAAAGTCTTAATTCTAAATATATACTCATCTTTTAAGGGATATATTTTATCAAATTGGAAGGGTAATATTATATTGCCTTGTGTGTTAATTATTCCCCATTTTCCATCTTTGACAGCTCTTGCTAATCCCCAACAGAAAGAAGAATCACACCATGAATATAATCCAAAAGGGATAATTTGAGTATTATCTATGTTAATGTAAGCATACTGTAGACTTGCATTTCTGACCATAGCTAATCCACAACTGAAAGGATTGAAGTTAGTATATTGTGGTGGAATAATAATATTCCCACTTTTATCTTTCAATCCAAAAAGACTATTCTCTTGGTAAATTATAAAGTCTGCATTTTCCATAATAATTTCCTTTTGTAGCATACTACAAAAAGAAGGTGTGAGCCTAACCTTGATTGCTTATCAGAAGGTATCGCCAAACACCTATAACCATGCAAACAAGGAAAGCCCACACCTATATAGGTATGAGCATTCACTAACCTGCTTTTGATGGTTATATCTGATTGAAATTGGCGATTTCTCTGATAACATCAAGCAAGAAGCAAACACTTCTTTTCTAATATGTCTTGTTAAACTTCTATTTCATTAGTTGTCATTTAATTAATACTGTTGCAAAGATAGAACTTTCCAGTAATACTTCATCATTTGACTGCCATAATTTAATAGGTTTCAAGTCATATTAGTACCATAGGTGCAGGCTATATCCTTATTGCACAAAGGTAAGCTTAATTATTCATTTTCTATATGCTAAACTGATAAATAGAGCACCAGTAACTATCAATATAAGCCACTGTAATATCATATCTAATGCTGTCATATATACACAAGTTAAAGCCCCAGTCCATGATGAACTAGGGCTATCAACAACAATAAAACACATAGTAAGAAGCATATAACCTCTTAATCCTTAAGTATCATACTGGTGAGAACAAAGCCTACCAGAATCAAGATAATCTCACACATAATTCAATCAACATTTAATTTAGTCTAACTTACTAACTATTGCTATAATTCATGTTTACATACTTCACCGAACCTCAAGTGGTTAAGTTATTATAGCAGCACTTCTCTCTATCCTGTAATCAAATACCGTTAACCTATATTAGAAGAGGCAGTCAACTTCTATTAAACTGTCCTCTGATTTGCCATTCTACATCACTTACTTTGTATATATAATATGCAAGAAAGTGAGGCTGGGGAAATTTCCCATCATAATGGTATAATAACAGCAGAGGGAATTGATTTAATAGAAGGTAGGATATTGTAGACCTTAGAAGGTTAAGTATTTATAGTTTTCCTTCATCATAATAGGAGTAGTATTCCTTCTCTGGGCTTAAGATTACATGGTCTGCTACATGAATCTCCATGAGTTCTGCTGCCTTCCTTACTTTTTCAGTCAAAGCATCATCCAAAGTACTGGGTTTCATGCTTCCAGAAGGGTGATTATGTGCCAATATTACCTGTGTTGCATTAGCCAATAAGGCAGCTTGTAATATCAACCTTACATCTACATAAGTTGCAGATATTCCACCTTCTGAAATAGGTACTATACCCAATACTCTATTAGACTGATTAAGTAGTACTACTTTAAAGCTTTCCTTGTATTCTATTGTGTCATCAGGGAAGCACTTTATCAATAGTTCATAGGCATCCTGTGAGCTATTTATCTTGTATCTAGTTGATGATTTGACATTGCTTTTATAGCTCAATTGAACCTCTGCTACATTCATTATACTGTCCATAAGATACACTAATTAATGAACCAACTATATTCATTCTCACCATATAAAGCCTTATTAAGTCCTTCTGCCAGTTGAGTGGCATTAAGTGACCTGTCCAAGAAGTTATCAATGTAGCTACTTTTATTAGCTCCAGTTAGTAAGTTGTACACATTCCACATGCTGATTTCCCTGCTGTCCAAAAGGGTACTAAAGTTATCATCATTATAATATGCTTTGGCAACTAATCCTATCTGGGTATCAGTCATTAGCATCTGTGGTAACTTCTTCTTTTGGTCTACAGGTAAGAACTGATATAATCTGCATCTACCTAAGAACTGGGCAAATTGGGACTCTCTCATATAAGTATCCTTATAAGCTGACATATAATACATGTGTTGGGCTATATTGTACTCTTGGAACAGCCTCACCACTGCATTGAATAGTTCAGTTGTACTCATAACCTTTAATTCTGACCTGTAACCATCTGTTGAGACACACATGTTACAACATACAAGATTTTTAAAGCCAATGAACACCTTGAACTTCTCTGCACCCTTTTTGCTGTAAAGGTTTTCATGGTTATAAGCTCTAACTCCACCTATGGTTAAATTCAGTCTGTTACCTGCAATATCCTCATATATGGTAGGTATCTCAAAACAGAACATCATTCTCTCAAAGTAGATGGTTTTATCAGATTCCAGTAATTGATTCACTGGCTTATGAATAGCTTCCGGTATCCTACCTTTGATAACATGGCTTACCCTAATGGCAGGTTCTTCTATTCTCTCATTGGAGAACACCTTATTAGCTGCTTCCCATACAGTTTCAATGAAACTGGAGTGTGATATAGTAACCTCATTATCTTTAGAGAACACAGGTGTAATACATTCCTCCTTGAGGTATTGCATGGTTACTTCCTTTGTATTAGCCTCAATAAAAGGTAACTTATTACCTTCTCTGGTGCTTATGGAATCAGCTTCTACAGGATTTGTTGACATAATACCTGTGTTGATGATTTCCATTGGCTCAACTATTTGAACATGAGAGTCTTCTTTGTTGATTCTATTAGGGTATATCAGATTAGCTCTGACTGGCTGCAACTGCATTATTTCCATATCTAATGTAATTAGGGGTATAGTTAATAGTTGGTTGATTCTTTTGTACCTGAAGTGCTGCTTTCTTCTGCATGAATTCTGATGTTAACTGCTGATACCATTCAGGATAAGCATGATAGATGGCAGTCAGTTCTTCAATGGTTTTACTGCTGTTAATCTTGCTCCTTATCATCTCCAGATTGACACCATCATTACACCAATCAAGTATTATCTGACCTGTAGCAGATGTAATGGTAAAATCAGGCTTACCTATGAACAGGTTTGTCCTGTCTTTAGATGCAATAGTCTGGTGCTTCATGTTGATGTCAAATACTATGGTAAATTCATAATCTATACCATCTCTCATGACTGCTTTTAGTCCTACTTTCTCTGGTATCATCTTGCCATTCTTCTCACTTAGAACATAGTCCTGTTTGCATCTCATAGTGCATATAACATGGCTTCCAGACTGCAATACTTTCTGCATAAAAGCATTGATTCTAGGTGTCACTTTCTGCCAGTTGGTGAAGCTGTTACCTTGTAATCCTGCATGGTATTCAAGTAAAGTATCCCAGCATTGAGAAATGCTATCAATTATGATAACTTCCATACCTGCACCTTCACATATTTCAATAGCTTGTATATAAGTTTCAGGTGTAAAGTTATCACTTAGACTTAATACATTATAAGCACCTAAGTGAGCATAAAGGTCAGCACTTCCATTCTCACTGTCAATAATGGCTATCTTAGTCCAGTCATTACATAAACCATAAGCTAAAAGCAATGCAGAATAGGTCTTACCTGAACCTGCACAGCCTTGTAAAGCAAGCTTAATTTTAGCCTGCTTCTTGGATGAAACTCTTAAATTCAACATATCTGAATAGGATTAATTGTTATACACAGTCTATAAAGAAAAAAGGAAGCAAGTCCTAATAAACTTGCCTCCTTGAGGTCTACATTGAGACCTGTCATAAAGTTGCTAATGTCATAGCTCCACCTTCACCTCTTTGATGCAGCATATAGAACATATCACCTGTATCTGGTGAACATACTTGAGAGATAACAGGATTGGTTACTTCTCCATTAAGAAATTTGTCACTTGCTGCACCTATTTCACAGCCATAAACAAAGAAGCACTTCCCTGTATGAGGATTTTGCTTTACCTCAATCTTACTTACTCCCTTTTGAGCCTTGAACTCATTCACTGTCACTGTCTCTAAGAACTTTAACTTTTCCATAATCTTGTATTTTATTGTTGTGCAGACAGACTATTCTGCTGCTGTTGATTCAGTTACTATGGTGGGGTAATGAGCTAACTGTAATGAGCTTATAATGTAAATCCAATATTCCCCAATATGCATAGGGGGACTATCCCACTCCTAAGGTAAGGGGAGGGAGACTTTGTGACTTAGAGTGCACTTGTAAGTATCAAATTGAAGAAAAAAATAAAAAATTTAGAAGTATAATATATCAGGTGACAGTAAGAAGTGCTATATATTAGTTATGTACATATAAAACAATCCCCTGCCTTCAGGTGTAAAAACAGGGGATATTGGGGTATGTATCATTCATTCATCATTAATAGTATCAAGGTAATGCTTGATTTCATCATCATCTGGTACATGTGATATAACTTTGTCTATCCAAGTATCGTGACCCAAATGAGGGTACAGAAGGACTTTAGATTCCATGTGCTCAGTCCATGCTAGTGCCATTGGAACATCATAAGAAGACCAGATTACTTTCTTCTCAATCAATAAGTCTCTATACTTTTTATATGTATTCTTTGCCATATCCAAGTGGCTATAAATGGCTTTGTCTGATAGGTCTACCCTGAACTCTTTGTTAACACAAAGGCAGTATAACCCTATCATAACTCCTTTCTCTTCTGGACTTAAAGAGCTGTCACTGAATAACTCTGCCCATATAATTCTGAAATTCTTAGGAGGATTGGGTAGATAATAGATATTCCTTCTAATCTCTCTTTGCTGCTGTATAGTCTCTACTCTATATCCTTTATCTTCTAGCTCCTTTAGTCTGGGGATAAAGGAATCTTTGATATAATCTGTACTTACTCCTGTAAGCTCTGACAACTGACTGATAGTAGTATCTGTTGTCATGTAATTGCTTTCCCTTTGAGGATAGGCATTAATATAGAGACCTGCTAATAGGTAGAGCTGCTTTGGATTGAAGTACCTGCAAGCTTCAATGGGGATGATAGTGAATTGTTTAACTATTGTCATTAATTCTGATTTTATAGGGGTCAAAATCCACCCCATACTAATTACCTACAGTAATAAAGGATTAAAGGTAATTAGTATAGGGTGATATTTGACCCTAAGGTTGCTTCTGTTGATAGCTAATGTCATATTAGAGATATATCACTCCTATAACCATCTGACTATCAAATGTAAATATAGTAAATAAAGTCTATAATACCAATATTCTTATCATTTATCTGATTGTATATTAACCTTCTATAACATAAATAACTTTAACAAGTTATTCTCTTTGGTAGCTATCCTGCCGGTATGTTCTTTAAAACCTCTTGGATTCTCTCCTCTGATGGTGTACTTATTCCCAGATGTCCTGTCAGTGGCATATATGCTTTTCAATAAGGCTACATACTTTCTAGGTTTCAGTACCTTATGTAGATGATACTGGACTATAGGAGCTAATATCTCTTGTATCTCACTTGCTGAATAGCTCTTATTTAAGGTGAAACTTCTTCTTATTGCAACCTTGAAAGGATGCTCTTCATCTAGTGCCCAATACATAACTGCATTATTGAGATTCTTGTAAGCTATACTGTTACTTGTTCTAATCTCCCATAGCTGATGTAGCAAACTATCAAGGTCAACATATTTGTAGAGCTTAATGAATCTCTCTAAGAATATCTTTGTCCTGCTTCTACTTTGCCTAATGTATAAGTGCAAAGTATTGTCATTCAACTGCCCTGTGGTTGATAATACTTTGATGTTATCTATGGCTTCTTGAATGTAACTATCTGTCAACTTATTCTGTGCATCCTTATTGGTTTTCTCTATGCTGTTTTGCTCTGGAGAAACACCATGAGGTAGGGATTTATAACTAATGATGTTAACCTGTTTACCTAGTACTTCTTTCAAGGTTTCAGGCATAAAATATGAGGCATATAAGTCGGTTCTTTCAATGATGTAATCTATATTGAGGTAGGCAGGTACATTCTTTCCATATATATCCTTTCTAGTCAAGTTAATTAACTCATTCCCTGCAATTCTCTCCTGTGCTTTCTCTCTTATGGCTTCTTTGATTATTGCAAATAGATCAGTCAAGGTATAATCCCCCTGTGAGATAGTATCTGCTGATTCAAGTACTTTGAGTACCTTTTGGGCTTTGTTTAATAGAGTGGCAGTGTACTTTTCCATACTTTCCATTACTGATACATATCCTAAGGTGTTATATATAATAGTTTCACTTAATACTCCATTATCCTTTCTGCATCTACCATGTATTTGTGTCATTCTATCTAAGGTCAACATTGAGTGACTTCTTCTTACATCTGATACAGTGATTAGATGGTAACTATCCTCTATATCTATACCAGTGAAGTAGCAACAGGTGGCAAAGTTAATCCTAGCAGGTAAGGTATCATTGTCTCCTAGTTTAGGTGCAAAGTATTCTCCTGCTTCCTTTATGGATGCCTCACTACATAGGATAGCACATTCCTTTCTGGTTTCTTCATCTAAGGTTGATAAGATATTCTGTATTTGTAGTATGGAGTTATAGGCTATGAATATCTTATCTCTAGGGTGAGAGATAATCTCTTCTATAACAGTTTGCGTGGTATTATTAGTGTGCAATAACTTAACATCTCTTCGGGCATTATATATCCAAGTTATGGAGAACTTACATTCTTTCTTTAGTAGTGGATTGATGAACTCCTTCATAGTAGCTGTTACCATACATCTGTTCTTTAATGGGAACATAAGGTAGTAGTCAATCACATTCTCCAATTGGGGTCTGAAGTTGTTGTCAGTCTGGAGAACATCAATCTCATCAATCATAAGAAAGTAGTCTTTATAGTTTTTTCCTATGATACCTAACAGCCTACCTAGACTGTCTGCAACTACTAGAAGTTTCTTGTATCCATCTTTTGCAAGGTATTCCTCAATCTGCTGATTAGTTACCTTTTCCTTTTCACCTTTAATCTCACTACCTACATATAATGTATTAGGATGCTTTGAGTGTTTACTATAAGCCAGAGCCTTAGTAGGAAAGACTATGATTGAGTTTCTCTTTGAGTTTATCTCAAGAGTAGTAGCTCCAATACCTGGTATCTTCTTGTCTACTAACCCATGAGGCATCTTGGTTAAATAGTTAGATAGTAAGTGCTTCTTATTGGCAAAAATCCCTGTTACTTTATTAGGAGCTTCACCAACGGGAAAACCTGATAAGTCTTCAATTACTGTATCAGGAGTTATAGTTATTCCATTCTCCTTTAGTTCCTGTATAGTCTGGTAGTCTTTTTCTGTCAAGTCATCCCAATCTATTACATCTGCAAAGGTATTGTAAGTAATATCACTATACTGTTGAGTAGCCTCTTTCATGTGCTCACTTTGTTTAAGGTTATATATAAGTAGTAAGTGAACAAATATACTAAAGAACCTCCATAGTCCAATCAACTACAGAGGTTCTTTTGTGTTAAACTTACTTCACTTCTGGACTAGGCAGCTCACTATAACTACCAAATACATACTCAACCACCTTCTTGTTAGCTTCATTCTCTATCTTGAAGTCTCTTTCAATATAGATGTCAGTGACTTTCATAGCCTCATCAATATGATTTAAGGCAGCATGAACTGTATACTTATCTATGCCTACCTTGTTAACAGCTAATGTAGCCCATGAGTGCCTTGCAGCATAGTACTCCAAATCATCCACTTTTAGTATTTTGCCAATTTGCTTTAACCCAAGATTGATGGCTCTGTTGAAGTTCTTGAAAGTAGAATAGAGATGATAGAAGCAGAACACCTTCTTCTGTGTGTAATCTTCATATTTCTTCATTAAAGGTAGTAAGACAGGAAGAACATCTACTTTCATCTTAGCTTTATCAAGTCTTCTGTCTGTAGTCTTAGTCCTGTAATAGGTAATTGAACCATCTTCCAGTTCACTACAGTTATACAAGTCAGCAGAGTTCATCCCTATAAGACAGAAAGAAAGGATAAAGCAATCCTTAGCAAGGTTGAAAGGACATAACCTTTCTCTACCATTAGCATTAATGATATAGGGTAATTCCCATATCTTCTTAATTAACTCTGCTGATAATGCTCTCTTCCTAGTTGCTTCCTGCTTTGGTATCACCAAGTTCTCAAAAGGTGAGTTAGGTATCCTAATGAGATTCCTGTCATAATCATTGTACTTCTTCTTAGCTTCATTGAATAGATGTCTGATGCTACTAGTGTACAGTGATACCATTCTGTTAGAGGGTATTCTCTTTCCTTTCTTCTGAAGTTCTGCTACTTGTTTAGCCCTTTTCTTGTGAAGGTATTCCATGAACTCCATCATTAACAACTTGGTAACTTGGTTAGTATTTAATTTGTCCTTTCCTAAGAAGGCAATGAAGGCATTGAGGGCAGTTTGATAATTTCTCTTACCCTTGACCTCTGTAGCTGCCAACCAGTCTTTGCAGAACTGGATAAAGTCAATAGGAGTATTCTTTTCCTTCTCTTTCTGGATATAATCAAGTACATCACTTAAGGTTAAATTGGAAGCCTCCAATGGAAGCCCCATACATAACTCTTCATAGTATCTGACCAATCTGTCAGCTTCCTTGATGTACTTTGGATTCTTTAACTTGAAGTCCTTAGTCAGGTCTTCTGCTCTTACAAAGATATGAGTAGCCAACCTCTTAACCTCTCTGTTGTAGGTTAGCCTAATCTTTACGTTATAAGTTTTATCAACTTTTTGCTTAGATTTTAAGACTTCAGCTTTAATAGTCAACATGTTACATTGGTTTATTGGGAACAACAATAGACCAACAACTATACTTTAAAGGGGTAATTTAGCCTAATTTCTGCACCTGAATGATGCTCTACCAACAAAGAAAAAGTCCTTATAAGTATCTAACTTACAAGGACTTCTCTTTGGGTGGAAGACCGGACTCGAACCGGCGACATTCAGAACCACAATCTGACGCTCTAACCAACTGAACTACATCCACCATGTCTGCGTTTCTCTAACGCGGTGCAAAGATAGATATTATCTTCTAATCTCCAAAAGATTCTGCTATTTTTTTTCGAAAAAAGTATATTCTTTTATTCCCTGATTGTGCTTGTTGAAAAGGGTTCGCGCGTCATTCGTGAAGATTTTCAGAGAGTTACGTGCTTGTAAAGGAATTGAATCAATTGGGAAATTGACGGGGAGTAATTGATGATTTTTTTTCCCGGACTGAATGGGGCGGACTGTCCAGACTAAACTATACTCGCAATTATTGAGACGGACTGTGCTGTCTTTTACTAATTCCATTCTTACCATCAGTCCACCATCGGTGCGGCGGGCGGACATATTGGAAATATAATTTCCCAGTGAATAGACTACGAGATGTTTGTCGTTCGTCACGCTGTCTGTGCGAACTTCAATGGGTTGAACTACGTGAGGATGGGAGCCGATGACATGATTTACTCCTTTTTGAATCAGCCAGTCAGCAAGGAATTTCTGCTCTTTGTCCGGGAGCGACTGGTATTCGATTCCCCAATGCATACAAGCTATGATTGCGTCCGGTTTCATTGCTTTGCTCTCTTCAATATCTTTGGCGATAACTGTTGTATCAATATAGTTCACGATATTGGGAGGAGTAACGGGGATACCGTTTGTGCCATACGTATAGTTGAGCAGGGCGATGCGGAACCCGTTCTTTTCCAATAAAAGAGGATATTTCTTATCGCGTTCTTCGGTGTTGATATATGTGCCTGCATGTGGAATTTTCAACGAGTCGATAAGTTGAATGGTACGCTCCAGTCCGGATTTGCCACGGTCGAGACTATGATTGTTGGCAGTCACTAAAACATTGAAACCTGCGTCATGAATTGCGGTCAGAAATTCGTCCGGTGCGCTGAAAGCAGGATAACCTTTGTAGGGTTTGCCTCCTAACGTAACTTCCAGATTGGCGATAGCGAGATCGGCTCTCCCTATTTCTTCTTTAACGTACGTAAAACAGGTGGAATAATCATAGCCGGTTGAGGTTCGTGCAGCGTTGATTTGTCCTTGATGCTGCATGAGGTCACCTACGAAAAGGAGTCGTAGGGTATCAGTGGGGGAAATACTGTCGGTTGCGGAAAGGCTGTCCGACAGGGTATCGATGATAGAATCTCTCTTTGCCTGCGACCGGGAGGTGCAGGACAAAGAGAGAAGTAAAATCATCAGAAACAAGCTATGTTTCATTGATAAATGGCTTTCTTGCCAGCTAAGAGTGTATTTTTCATTAACGATACAATCGTCATCGGTCCAACACCGCCCGGTACGGGAGTGATAAAGGAACATTTTGGGGCAACTTCGTCAAACTTCACGTCACCAGTCAGTTTGAAGCCTGATTTCTTGGTTGCATCCGGCACACGCGTAGTACCTACATCGATAACTACCGCACCTTCTTTCACCATTTCGGCTTTTACAAAGTTGGGTTGTCCCAGGGCAGCGATGATAATATCAGCTTCCTGACATTCTTTTATTAAGTCTTTGCTGCGGCTGTGGCATACCGTCACTGTGGCATCGCCCGGATAGGCTTTCTGCATCATCAGGGCAGCCATCGGTTTGCCGACGATATTGCTACGTCCGAGTACAACACATTTTTTGCCGGAAGTCTCTATTTCGTAACGTTTCAACAATTCGAGGATACCGTTGGGAGTAGCGGATACATAGCACGGAAGTCCGATGGACATACGGCCTACGTTGATCGGGTGGAAGCCGTCTACATCTTTAC
Organism: Bacteroides xylanisolvens; assembly: GCF_018289135.1. Lineage (NCBI taxonomy): Bacteria > Pseudomonadati > Bacteroidota > Bacteroidia > Bacteroidales > Bacteroidaceae > Bacteroides > Bacteroides xylanisolvens. Next base: position 2,580,086 of record NZ_CP072216.1, on the reverse strand, counting down.
GGTAATCAATCGTTTCGATTACTTTCTGTTCGGAGATATGTTTAGGTAAGGGAAGTTGTACGATAAAGCCGTCTACATCGTCGTCTTCATTCAGTTCGCGTACTTTGGCAAGCAGTTCTTCTTCGGTCACGTCACTTTCATAACGGATGAGGGAGGACTTGAATCCACATACTTCACAGGCTTTTACTTTGGCAGCTACATACGTTTCGCTACCACCATCGTGTCCAACAAGGATAGCCGCCAGATGCGGGCGTTTTCCGCCACGAGCCACAATTTCGGCTACTTCGGCTGCAATCTCTTGTTTCACTTGTTCGGAAATGGCTTTTCCGTCTATCAGAGTCATATTTTCAGGGTATTTATTGGTGATGGGCAAAAGTAAAATAAATAACTGAACTCTCCAAAAGGATTGGAATTTTTGTCAGGAGATGAGCAGTATATTATCAGTTTGTTAGTGGAGAAACTACTTTCTACCGTAGGCTTCCGGATACAAAAAAGAGGAAGTCGAAACTTCCTCTTTTTTGTTATAATCAGTTTGGATCTATTGAATGATTATCTTTTCATTTTAGGCATCATCTTACCCATCTTGCTGCTAGTTACCATCTTCATCATTTTGCGAGTCTGGTCGAACTGTTTCAGCAGGCGGTTTACTTCCTGAATAGTCGTTCCGCTACCTTTTGCGATACGTGTACGACGTGATCCGTTCAGTATTTCCGGGTTGGAACGTTCTGCCGGAGTCATAGAATAGATGATAGCTTCGATGCTTTTGAAAGCATTGTCGTCAATATCAATATCTTTGATTGCCTTTCCTACTCCCGGAATCATGGAGGCAAGGTCTTTCAGATTACCCATTTTCTTGATTTGTGCAATCTGGCTAAGGAAGTCATTGAAGTCGAATTGGTTCTTGGCTATTTTCTTCTGTAAACGTTTAGCCTCTTCTTCATCATATTGTTCCTGTGCACGTTCTACCAATGAAACGATGTCACCCATACCGAGAATACGGTCGGCCATACGGGCAGGGTGGAATTGGTCGATTGCTTCCAGCTTTTCACCTGTACCAACAAATTTGATCGGTTTGTTCACTACCGAACGGATAGAAAGAGCCGCACCACCGCGGGTATCACCATCAAGTTTGGTCAGTACCACACCGTTGAAGTCCAGACGTTCGTTGAATTCTTTAGCCGTGTTTACAGCATCCTGACCGGTCATGGAGTCTACCACGAACAGAATTTCGTTCGGATTGATTGCTTCTTTGATAGCGGCGATCTCGTTCATCATCTGTTCGTCTACTGCCAGACGTCCGGCTGTATCGACGATAACGAGGTCATATCCTTTGGCTTTAGCTTCCTGAATAGCGTGTTGTGCGATTTCTACCGGATTCTTGCTGTCCAGTTCGCAGTACATCGGTACTTCGATTTGTTCTGCCAATACGCGCAACTGTTCGATAGCTGCCGGACGGTAAACGTCACAAGCAACCAGTAATGGCTTACGGTTTTTCTTGGTTTTCAGCATCCGTGCCAACTTACCGGAGAAGGTGGTCTTACCCGAACCTTGCAAACCTGACATCAGGATGACTGCCGGACGGGCGTCGATATTGATCTCGGCTGTCTCTCCACCCATCAACTGCGTAAGTTCATCATGTACGATTTTCACCATCAACTGGCTTGGCTTCACAGCCGTAAGCACGTTCTGGCCAAGAGCTTTTTCTTTCACTGTATCCGTGAAATTCTTTGCCACCTTGTAGTTTACGTCGGCGTCGAGAAGTGCTTTACGTACGTCTTTCAGCGTCTCCGCCACGTTGATTTCGGTGATTTTGCCTTCACCTTTCAGAATCTTGAATGACCGTTCTAGTCTTTCACTTAAATTATCGAACATAGTTATTTAATTACGAATTACTAATTACAATTTACTTGGGCGAAAGAGGGACTTTTCCGTCTACTCTTTATTTGAGCTTGCAAATGTACAAAAATCTCTTGTATTTATATCTTTTTATTCTGCCATTTTGCTTTTTTGAGATAAATATAACTTGTTATCAACAGCAAGCTATAATACACAATCTCAATCGTAAAGCAAATTTCGATCGGTGCTTTCAGCCACATTCCGATGAAAATGATGTATGATCCGTAGATGATAATTGTAATCGTTTCGAGCAACAGGGCTGCCTGTGTATTTCCTGTTCCGGAGATACCGTTGAACACCACGTTGGCTACGGATGCGATAAGCATGGCGCAACAAATTACATATACCGAAGGTACGGACTCCGTAATGAGCGCAGCTTCACTGGTGTAGATAGAGAGCAGGAACTGCGGAAACAGTGCCGATACCGCTACTAACCCCAGCATGATGAAAAAGGAGAAACGCGCAATTTTATTAATGAGCGGCATCACGTGCTGGATGCCTCCTGCACCAATAGCATTGCTGACAAGACTGTTGGTAGTCGTAGCCAGTGCGTTGACCGGAATCAGCAATACGACATAAATACTCCGGACGATATTGGCAATCGCCAGTTCCCGTTGTCCTAACCGTTCTACGGCTACGAAGAAAACAAACCAGGTAGCCATCGACAGGAAATATTGCAGCATGGTGAAGCAGGAGATACTAAGGATCCGCATCAGCAATGCAGGGTCGAATGTGCGCAGGCGGTTCATACCGTATTTCTTTAAATCGACCGTGGCATACGTATAGATGACGAAAAAGAGAATGGAGGAGGCTTCTGCCAATACGGAAGCAATAGCAGCCCCTTTGATACCCATTTCCGGCAAACCGAACTTTCCGAAGATTAATGCATAGTCCAGTACGACATTGGTTAATGCCATGACAATGGCATTGATGGTTAGCACTTTAGTGCGTGTAATGCCGATGTACAATGCCCGGAACATGACATTGATAAAAGAGAAAAAGAATCCGTAAATACGCCAGTCCAGAAACTCCATTGTTCCTTCGTAGATGGATTCTGAAGAAACTAGCAAACGCATGATGTTTCCACCGAATGCCTTGGTGAATCCAAATAGTAGCAGTGCCATCACGAACAGGAACATGACTCCTTGAATCATGACAGGGCCGACATCTGAATAGCGGCCTTCGCCATTGCGTCGTGCTATGACAATCTGCGAACCGGTACTGAATCCGAATGCGATGGTGAATACACATATATAAAATAACCCGCCCATAGCCGATGCTCCAAGAGCTACCTCGCTCACGTGTCCGAGGAATGCTGTGTCGGTGACATTGATGACATTTTGTGCCAGCAAGCTTAGTAGTATCGGGTAACTGACACTCCAAATCTGTTTGTTGGTATACATAATTAAGCGTTTAAGTTTACACTTTGCAAAGATAGTGCTTTATTTCGATTCGGAGGCGATGGGGTAGATGAAAACTATTTCCGGACCTTCGGGAGTTTTATCGTTAGTTGATTCGGAATGAAGTATGTCTCCCTTACGGCTTAATATGAACCGGATGATTTGTGTTTGCCGGTGTTCTTGGGCTATACTAGTGCGGTGCTTGCTTGTAAGTTTGCCAGCGAAAGAACTAAAAAGAGTGAAGATTTCTTTGTTGTCTTCACTCTTTTTTATTATTTATTTTCTTTTGAGTATTTCCCGAACTCCAGGACCTTCGTGGTTAGGGTAGCCGGGAGTATGGTTTCTGCATCGTGGATCAGCATCTACTTTCAAGCTTCGGTAGTCATCTTTTGTGCGGGTGATGTAATCATCAAGCATGGCACGGTGTTCTGCGAGAACTTTACTGTATTTCGGATCTTTGGCGAGATTCTTACGTTCTCCCGGATCTTTTTTCATATCATATAGTTCTTCTCCGTTGCCTTCCAGATAGTGCGTGTATTTGTATCTCGGTCCGCGTACCATACGTCCGGGGGTAACGACATATTCATATTCGCTGTGCCATTCGGAAACTACATAAGGGTGAGTCTTTTTCTGTTTCTCTCCTTTTAATGTAGGTGCGAGACTGATTCCCGGCTTTTCGACTGGAACGGAAATTCCTGCCAAATCACAAAGGGTAGGCAAAAGATCCAGCGTAGGCTGTGTCAATAGTTGCTTTACTGGTTTTTTCTGTTGTTTGATGCCGGGGCCTGCGAAGATAAACGGAACGTTTGTCATTTCATCATAGAAACTAATATGCTTGGTCACCATACGGTGTGAAGCCATTCCGTCGCCATGATCGGCCATGATAACAACGATGGTGTTTCTTCCGGCAGGAGTGGAGTAAAGAGCTTTTAATACACTGTCTACTTGCTTGGACACCATTTTAGTATAGTGCTGGAAAGCGGCAATGTAATGACGGTAATTCTCTTCATTCCAATGAGAGGCCTGGGTCATGCGGCGATGGCTGCAACAGATGTATTGCACCGGTTTGGGGATATTGTTCCAGTCTTCCACGTCGAAGTTGGCTGGTAGTTCAGGAAGAGTTCCGCTGATGGGGCGGTCGGTATGTACTCCTTCATTTGCTCCTACGAATCCGCAAATGTTGTGAGGGTTCTGAAAATCGGCAATACAGATGAAGGGTTCTTTGGGAGGGTTGCTTAAATAAGCAACAGCGTCTTCGCAGGTTCCTACGTCCAGGAAGCTGTCGTTATTGACCGGGAACTCCGGATCAGTGAATGGTTTGGCTACCGGTTCTTTGTGTTTGAATCCTCTTAGGGAGCCCATGTCGTGTGTTTTTCCGAAGTGTACGGCTTCGTAACCGTTTTCGGAAAAAAGGCTTCCTAGTGTCGGTACATTTTCGGGAATACGTGGGTTGATAGGTTCGCTGGAGTTCGAACGTACATTCGTTTGATGAGGCATCATGCCGCTCCATAAAGCTGCGCGTGAAGGTTGGCTGAGAGGGCAGCCTACATAAGCATTGGAGAAGATAACTCCTCGTGAAGCGACTTCGTCAATAGGGAGGGTGCAGCCTTGTGTTTGCCCGTAAGCTCCGACGACGCGTTGTGTCAAATGGTCGCACTGGATAATCAGGAAATTGGGCTTTTCTTGAGCTTGGGCTGCTACGCCGCATAGGGCTAATCCCATGAATGGATAAATAGTTTTCATTACTGGTTAGAATTAAGTAATAGTTGATTTTGAAACAAAAGTAGGAAAAAAGGAAATGCAAAAAAGGGTGAAGTAGTAGTTTTGGACGCAAGTGAAAGTATTTTGTACAAAAATGTAATGTGTGATGGAGTATTAGGGGGAACTATTGCTGATGAACGTTGGATTGTGAAGGATGAACGGCAAGTGGTTATTGATTAACGGGGTGGCTAAAAAAGAGAACGGTGAACAAACTGCAATTATTAGGACGCAGTTTGTTCACCGTTCATCATTTATCGTTTACCGCTAATTAGCTGTTCATGCTCATCAGGAATTCATCGTTATCTCTGGTCTTTTCCAAACGGTCTTTAACGAAGTCCATTGCTTCGATCGGATTCATGTCTGCAAGATATTTACGTAATATCCACATGCGGTCAAGAGTTGTCTTATCAAGCAACAGGTCGTCGCGACGAGTGCTGGATGCAGTAATGTTGACTGCCGGGAAGATACGTTTGTTGGACAGGTTGCGGTCGAGCTGCAACTCCATGTTGCCGGTACCCTTAAATTCTTCGAAGATAACTTCGTCCATTTTAGAACCGGTATCGATCAATGCGGTAGCGATGATGGTCAACGAGCCGCCGTTTTCAATATTACGGGCAGCACCGAAGAAACGTTTAGGTTTGTGAAGTGCATTTGCATCCACACCACCGGAAAGAACTTTACCGGATGCAGGAGATACTGTATTGTATGCACGAGCCAGACGGGTGATAGAATCAAGGAAGATCACTACGTCGTGACCACATTCTACCAAACGTTTTGCCTTTTCCAATACAATACCTGCAATTTTTACGTGACGTTCTGCCGGTTCGTCGAAAGTAGAAGCGATAACTTCTGCATTAACGCTGCGTGCCATATCGGTTACTTCTTCCGGACGTTCGTCAATCAGCAGCATAATCATGTAAACTTCCGGGTGATTGGCTGCAATAGCGTTAGCGATATCTTTCATTAAGATAGTCTTACCTGTCTTTGGCTGGGCAACGATCAAGGCACGTTGTCCTTTACCGATAGGAGCGAAAAGGTCAACAACGCGTGCAGACATGGAGTCTGAATAACCGCCTTTGCAAAGTTTGAACTTTTCATCCGGGAAAAGAGGTGTCAGATGTTCGAAAGGAACACGGTCGCGAACGAAAGCTGCGTCACGTCCGTTAATTTTCGACACTTTTACCAACGGGAAATATTTTTCTCCTTCTTTGGGTGGACGGATAACACCTTCCACTACATCACCGGTTTTCAAACCAAAGAGTTTGATTTGAGATTGTGATACATAAATGTCGTCCGGAGAAGAAAGGTAGTTGTAATCGGAAGAACGGAGGAATCCGTATCCATCCTGCATGATTTCCAGAACGCCTACTCCGTTGAGAATATCATCGAATTCGTAAGGCTTTTCGCGTTCAATAACCTTGCGCTCCTGCTGTTGTTGCTGTTGTGCCGGAAGATTCTCGTTCGCATGGTTTTGCTGAGTGGCACGTGGCATCGGTAAGCGTTGTTGGTTCTGATTCTGAACCTGATTTTGATTATTGTTATTACGCTGGAAATTATTATTGTTGTTATTAGCGTTATTGCTATTATTGTTCACATTGTTGTTACCGTTGTTATTGTCGCGTGGACGGACAATACGCGGGCGTTGCTGCTGTGCTTGCTGCTGTTGAGATTGTTGTTGCTGTTGAGGATGAGATGGCTGTTCAGGTGCTGTTTGCACAGGTTCTGTTTTAGTTGCCTCGAATTTGCCAAAGAGTTCGGTAGGAAGCTCTATTTTTTCAGAAGGCAGATCTTCGATTGGAATAAAATCATCATCGTCAACGCTGGATAAGATATTGCTTTCCTCGTCGATAACGGGTGCGGCTTTCTTTTGTGGTTTATCTATAACTTTTTTCTCTGCAACAGGCTTGTTTGGCTCTGCGGCTGGTTTATTTGTTTCTGCAGCCGGTTTGCTTTTTGCTTTCTTTTCAGCAGTCGGCTGTTGTGCTGGAGCAGCTTTTTCTTTTGTTTCAGTAGTTTTCTCTGCAACAACAGGCTTAGTTTCCACCACTTTGGGAGCAGCCGGTGTTACATTTTCTACTTCTTTTTTCTCTTCTGCGTCAGCGCTCTTGCGTGGACGTCCCACTTTACGCTTGGGAGCAGTAGTAGCGTTTTCTGCTTTAGCTTCTACAACAGGAGCTTCTTTTTCTTTGTTTGTACTTTCTTCTTTCTTGGAAGGTTGTGGTGCTTTTACAGGAGTGGCTTCTTTTGTTTTATTAACCTCTCCACTCTTTGGTGTGGAAACTACCTTGTCTTCTTTTTTGGTAGGAGCTACCCGTGAACGCTTTTTCTTTTGTTCTTCATTTTTGCGTTCTTCTTTGAGCTTATCTGCGGCAACTTTCTTAGTAGCTCCTACAATAGCCTGTTCATCGAGTATCTTATAAACAAGGTCTTCTTTTTTGTATGAGTCTGCTTTTTTTATGCCTAACTCTTTGGCAATAACTTGAAGTTCCGACAGATTTTTGTCGTTTAATTGGATAATGTTATACATATAGTATGGTAAGTTATTAATATTTCTTTTTTTGCTGAATTACGGACAGCATTACTACAGCTTATGGCTACAGATATGCAAGCATACGTTTTGTTTTTTATTCTGAATTAGGGATGTATATGTTGAATCGTAGAATGTTTCAACGGGGCAAAGATAATAATTTTTTTTGGTTTCATGAACAATCAAACATTTTTTTCCACGTAAAAGTGTATCTTTGCTACATAAAAGAAAATAGTATGACAGTAAATGAAGCTCATTTAATTTATTTTTCGCCTACACACACATCTAAACAAGTTGCGGAAGCGATTGTTCACGGTACGGGCATAAAAAATATCCTTCCTATCAATGTGACGCAGCAGATTGCAGATGAAATCGTGATTCCTGCATCTGCTTTGGCCATTATTGTAGTGCCTGTGTATGGAGGGCATGTCGCTCCTCTGGCAATGGAGCGTTTGCAGTACATCCGGGGAGTGGATACTCCGACCGTTTTGGTGGTGGTGTATGGAAACCGTGCTTATGAAAAAGCTTTAATGGAACTGGATGCTTTTGCTATTCCTCATGGATTGAAAGTGATTGCCGGGGCAACTTTTATTGGAGAGCATTCATATAGTACTGATAAACACCCGATTGCGATGGGACGTCCCGATGAGTCGGATTTGGCCTTTGCTACGGAATTTGGGAAGAAAATCATGGAAAAAATACAGGCTGCCGATAGCATGGATACCCTTTATCCGGTAGACGTACGTGCTATCAAACGTCCGAGCCAGCCATTTTTTCCTTTGTTTCGCTTTTTGAGGAAAGTTATCAAGTTGCGTAAAAGTGGAACACCGCTTCCCCGCACTCCTTGGGTGGAGGATGAGAATTTGTGTACCCATTGTGGGTTGTGTGTGGTCCGTTGTCCGGCAGGGGCTATAACGAAAGGGGATGAGCTGCATACAGATGAAGCTAAATGTATCAAGTGTTGTGCCTGTGTAAAAGCCTGCGTTAAGAAAGCACGGGTGTATGATACTCCTTTTGCGGCTTTGTTGTCAGATTGCTTCAAGAAACAGAAATTGCCTCAAACTATTTTGTAGATTACGACACGCTTAGTCGTTTCATCAATACGAAAGCGGTTGTCTGTTCGTTCGCCTATCAGCCACGCAATGTGTTCTCCACAGCAGAGTACCCACTGGCGTTCTTTTTGACTGATAGAAAATTTGCGGTCGGTCAGATAATCGCTTATTTTTTTCTTTCCTTTCATTCCGAAAGGAATAAAAGTGTCTCCTGTCTGCCATTTCCGGTAATGAATATCTCCATTCAGTTTGTCGGCATCAAAACAGGCTATTCCTTTGTCGCGTGGAATTAGGAAATCAGGGGTGTATTCTTTTTCTTCTTTGATGATTTGAAAAGGAAGAAGAATTTCATTTCCCGATTCAATAGCTTCTATTAATAAGAATTCTCTGTCTTTTATCACTCTCCATTTTTTACTGCAAAATTGTTTGCCCGGTTGGCTGTGAAGCGAAAAGGCAATATCTTTGATTTGTGCAGAATTGAAGCCTAGAGGATGCAAGATTTCGAATAGAATAGCTTCGGGTGCCGGTTCTTTTACTAACTCACTGATTCGGATACCTTCTATCGTTACAATATTATTTTTGGTTTCCTCTATGCATTTATTATATATGGTAGCTACATCATTCAGATAATTGCTCGTGTCTATCAGATTCTTTTTGACTGACGGATTGATTTCCTGCATAAGAGGAAGGAGATTGAGCCGGATTTTGTTACGGGTATATTCGTCTTCCAGATTGGTACTGTCTGTTACATAATCTTGTCCAATGCTCTCCAGATAATGAATGATATCTTCTCGATTGACGCAAAGCAGAGGCCGCACGATTGCTCCGTTGCGGGGGCGGATTCCTAATAAACCGGTAATTCCTGTACCTCGAATCAGATTGAGTAGTATGGTTTCTACGCTATCATCCTGATGATGTGCTACGGCGATCACATCTGCCTGGCATTCTTTTCTCGTTTTCTCGAACCAGTCATAGCGTAATTCCCGTGCAGCCATTTCAATCGAAATCTGTTTTTCCTTTGCGTATTGTGTCGTGTTAAAATCAATTGTATGCAAATGGATTCCGGTTCTTTTGCAAAGTTGGCGGACAAACAGTTCATCCCGGTCTGATTCTTCGCCTCGCAGGTGGAAATTACAGTGTGCGGCTTCGCAATGATAACCTGCTGTGTGCAGAATACATAGCAGTGCCACCGAGTCGGCACCGCCACTCAATGCAATCAGGACTTTGGCATCCAGTGAGAACAAATGTTCTTTTTCTATATATTTTGTAACGCGTTGTTGTATCATATCTGCAAAGATACGAGTTTATCAATAAGTTTTTTTATTTTTCCTAAATCTTTTGGAGGAAGAAAATGGCTGCTATTTAAAAACATTCTAAATAATTTGCGTGCTCCGAAGTTATGAATTATCTTTGCCGAAAATTTTGAGAGTTATGCGTTTGTCCGAATTAAAAACAGGAGAAAAAGGTGTTATTGTAAAGGTATTGGGGCACGGTGGTTTTCGTAAACGTATTGTGGAGATGGGCTTCATTAAAGGTAAAACGGTTGAAGTGCTGTTGAACGCTCCCCTAAAAGATCCCATAAAATATAAAGTCTTAGGTTATGAAATATCTCTTCGTCGTCAGGAAGCTGAAATGATCGAAGTAATCAGCGAGGAGGAGGCAAAAGAACTGGCTGAAAAGACTGTTTATCATGAAGGATTACCCGAAGACCTTTCAGTAAAAGAAGAAGATATGAAACGGTTGGCGTTAGGTAAACGTCGCACCATCAATGTTGCCTTGGTCGGAAACCCGAACAGTGGCAAGACTTCTTTGTTTAATCTTGCGTCCGGTGCTCATGAGCATGTAGGTAATTATAGCGGTGTGACCGTGGATGCCAAAGAAGGTTATTTTGACTTCGAAGGTTATCATTTCCGTATTGTCGATCTGCCGGGAACTTATTCTTTATCTGCTTATACGCCGGAAGAAATCTATGTTCGCCGTCATATTATCGATGAAACTCCTGACGTGATTATTAATGTCGTCGATTCTTCTAATCTGGAGCGAAACTTATATCTGACTACTCAATTGATAGACATGAATGTCCGCATGGTAGTGGCTCTGAATATCTATGATGAACTGGAAGCCAGTGGAAATACATTGGATTACCATTTGTTGAGCAAGTTGTTCGGGGTGCCGATGTTGCCTACTGCCAGTAAGAAAAATCGTGGATTGGATACGTTGTTTCATGTAGTTATCAATCTGTATGAAGGAGTAGACTTCTTCGATAAACAGGGAAACATGAATCCGGAAGTTCTCAAAGACTTGACTGAATGGCATGACTCTTTGGAAGACCGTAAGAACCATGAGGAAGAGCATCTGGAAGATTATGTGCGTGAACATAAAAAGACGGGGCGCGTCTTCCGGCATATTCATATAAACCACGGTCCTGATATAGAAAAAGCGATTGAGGCTGTAAAAAGTGAAGTGTCCAAGAACGAGTTTATCCGGCATAAATATTCTACCCGTTTCCTCTCCATTAAATTGTTGGAGAATGATCCTGACATTGAGCGTATTGTACGCACATTGCCGAATGCGGATGAAATTTTTCATGTCCGCGACAAGATGTCGAAGCGTGTTCAGGAGACAATGAATGAGGATTGTGAATCGGCTATTACTGATGCTAAATATGGATTTATCAGTGGTGCGTTGAAAGAAACGTTCACGGATAATCATCTGGAACAGGCGCAGACAACAAAGGTATTGGATTCGATTGTAACTCATCGTGTCTGGGGATTTCCTATTTTCTTTCTTTTTATGTATCTGATGTTTGAAGGTACATTTGTCATTGGCGAATATCCGATGATGGGGATTGAATGGATGGTAGAGCAGCTTGGTGAATTGTTGCGCAATAATATGTCGGAAGGTCCATTTAAAGATCTGCTGATTGATGGAATTATCGGTGGGGTAGGAGCTGTCATTGTTTTCTTACCGAATATCCTGATTCTGTATTTCTGTATTTCTATCATGGAGGATTCTGGTTATATGGCTCGTGCGGCTTTTATCATGGATAAGATCATGCATAAAATGGGGTTGCACGGAAAGTCGTTTATTCCTCTGATTATGGGATTCGGATGTAATGTGCCTGCGATTATAGCGTCCCGTACTATTGAGAACCGGAAGAGTCGTCTCATTACCATGTTGGTGAATCCATTGATGTCTTGTAGTGCGCGTCTGCCGATTTATTTATTGTTGGTGGGTGCTTTCTTCCCGAACAATGCAAGTTTGGTGCTGTTAAGTATCTATGTGATTGGTATTGTGCTGGCCGTGGTAATGGCTCGCTTGTTTAGCAAGTTTCTGATAAAGGGTGATGATACGCCGTTTGTGATGGAGCTTCCTCCTTACCGAATGCCGACAGCGAAGTCTATCTTCCGGCATACATGGGAAAAGGGAGCGCAGTATCTGAAAAAGATGGGTGGAATTATTATGATTGCTTCTATTATTATCTGGTTTCTGGGATATTATCCGAATCATGATGCTTATGAAACGGTTGCCGAGCAGCAGGAGAATTCTTATATCGGTCAGTTGGGGCGTGGAATAGAGCCGGTAATAAAGCCATTGGGATTTGATTGGAAATTAGGTATTGGCTTGCTTTCCGGTGTAGGGGCGAAAGAATTGGTGGTAAGTACGTTAGGCGTTTTGTATGCAGATGATCCGGATGCTGACTCGGTGAGTTTGGCAGAACGTATTCCGATTACTCCATTGGTCGCTTTCTGTTATATGCTGTTTGTATTGATTTACTTCCCGTGTATTGCGGCGTTGGCGGCTATCAAACAGGAATCGGGTAGTTGGAAATGGGCGCTTTTTGCTGCCTGTTATACAACGGCATTAGCTTGGCTTGTATCATTTACTGTTTATCAGATTGGAGGATTGTTTGTATGAATAATTGGCAAGAGTGGGTAGTCGGAGTACTCGTTGTGCTCTGCATTGCCCGTGTCGTATATGGAATATTTCTTTTTTTTCGTCGTACGCGGGAAAATCAGAATCCTTGTGACAGCTGCGTAAGTGGCTGTGAACTAAAGGATATGATGGAGAAGAAACGCAGAGAGTGTGATGTAAAGAAAAAAAGTACAAAGAAAAATTGCTGCGGATAGTTGGTAGTTTCAAAATTTGTACTACCTTTGCAACCGCAAACGAGAAATAATGGTTCCTTGGATGAGTGGCTTAGTCAGCGGTCTGCAAAACCGTGTACGGCGGTTCGAATCCGCCAGGAACCTCACGAAGCCCTTTCAGATGTTTTCTGGAAGGGTTTTTCTTTGCTCTTAACTGAAAATGGTACTACATTGGTACTACAAAATTAGGGTAGGAAAAGTGTGATTCTTCTTCTCACATGTGTAATGACTACGGAAAAATCTTTGTAGTGTATCAGTTCCAAATAGCGGTATTCGGAAGTTTGGTTCTAATAACTTTCATTATTGCAATTAATTTTGCTTTCCGAATAATTCTAAAGCCAAATCATGATCTATTACAATAGTTCTCCCTCTTTGTTTTATTGCCTCATCTAGTATTCCCGATGATTTTATTTTTGAAGCATGTCGCTTTGTGCAGTGTAATAAATCGGCTAATCCCTGTAAACCATATACATATCTTTTTTCTTCTATCTGTTTGATTTTTGAGATAAGGCTGGTTATTAGTTCTTTTAAATCTCCTACTGTTAAGTCAATTAGGCGAGTGTCGTCTGAAAATCTTCTTTCTATTCCTATCATAGTATTATTTATTAAGTTATAAATTAATCTCCAACAATTGCTTTTTCAGCTCTTTTCTGATTATTTCCTATTTAAAATGGCATCAATATCAGATTGTCTATAAAGCCTTTTTCCTCCAACTTCTATTACACGTAAATATCCATTTTTATTCCACTGATATAATGTGCTACGGTTGACATGCAATAGTTTTGCGGTTTCATTGGGAGTAAGGTATTCTTTGGGTTGCTTTGTTTCTAAAATCAAACGTTCTATATCATCTTTTGACTGTTGGAGAAGATAATCTGCAAATTCTTTTAGCTCCTTGATCGTAATCGTTATGGAAATATTTAAATCGCTTTCCAATAAATCTTGTAATTTCATAATTTGTTGATTTTATATTAAATTGCTTTTGGCTATTTTATCTACATCTGTATTTTTTGAAGACACTTTAGAATGTTTCCACTCTCAATAGCTTCCATAATTTCATGCAGTTTATAGTATATATGTCCTCTAGGTTCGGAAATTTCGTCACCTTCTTCGTTTACCATTGTTTCAATACCAAATTGATAAGGGAATACTAGTTTCCGTTTCTCTAAATTTTTAAGAACTCCGCTTCCGAAACGGTCTTCCGCATCGGATTTACATATAAGAATTTTTTTATTTTTGAGATTTGCATTTCTTTCATTCTTATATGCTTCAATACCTAATTTAATACCAATCTCAATGGCTTGCTTAATAATCGGATCTATTTCCATGTTTTTTTTCTTTTTGTTAAGTGACAAATGAACGAAAATAATTGGAGTTATTACGACATTTTGATCTTTTTATTTGTGGGTTTATCTCATTCATCCTCATAAATAGCCATCATAAAAAGAAAACCCGGCAACCGTATTGTTACCGGGCGTCTTTGTTGATGGCGTCAACTTTCATGTATCATTTATTGATGTGAGTTGTAACCCATTTCATTTAGTACTGTACAATTGTCCTTACTTAGACCTGCATTAAAACTGGTGCCGGATTCTACAGTTACTAGCCTGTCAATAACGCAAGTCTGGCAATACATTACGTTAACCGTTACTTTATCGTTGTTTTGTAGAATCTTTAGTAGTCTTTCGATAAACTGCTCTCCTTCTTCTATCCGTTCTTTGCTAGCGGGCTCTATTACCATTTTCATAGTTATATTTTATATTGATTGATTCCTGTTGTTATCGTTAAACATTTCATCCCATACGCAGAAAGCAAGAAGGATGATACAAATAATTAGTATAGCGTTCATAATTGATTAAATATCAAAGAAGTGTTCTCCCTTTTTCCTGAATATCCTATAGCCAGTGTATAGGCATCCAAATACTATCAATATCTCCATCTCGTTATAGCTTAATGGTTGTAACCTGTTGGTATATCGTGGAGGCTCTCATTATCTCTAATGGTGTGCCAGTCACTTCTATTGCCGTGTACTCTTCGTATTCGAATACATTATGCTTTATTCCTTCTATCTTTAGCATGGTAGTAATATCCTCTACTTGCTTGCTCTCGTGGAGCTTATAAACCTTTGTTTCTATCATATAGTGTAATTTATGATAGGGGGAATTCCCCCTATGGTTAATAATTCAGTGAAAGGGAAGCACCTATTTTCACAAACCAGTACTTCCATGAAAACAAATCAAATATTATGAATAAAAAAACTAGTCACCGCAATACGAGCCACACCCGTAGCCCATTGCACGATTAATACGGTTTTGATACTCATTATAAGAGATACCCTCTTTGCGTGCTGCTATCTCGCCTTTCATGCGTTCCGCTTTAGCTTCCGCTTCTCTTCTGATACGGTCGGCTTCGATTTGTGCACGAAGAAGAACCGAACTAATGGCGGCTTGCTCGTTCTCTTCACGTACCTTTGCTTCACGTGCTTTAGTCTCTGCTTCGATTGCTTGGCGTTCTTCGGCTACTCTAACCTCAAACTTTGCCATGCTCCAAGATTTACGGAGTGCATCGGAGAATGTCGGGTACTTTGCACGTGCATTGTTATACAAGTTGTGTGCTCTCTTCATTATCTGGCTTAAATTGTAGCGTTTCATATCCGTAATGTTTTATATTTCGTTTATGATGCAAATGTAATATAAAACGGTACATTGAACCAAATTAAAAGAAATATTTAACATTACTTTAACCGAAAAATGTAACGTTATTACGGTACATTTAATAATAATTCTTATATTTGTACCGTAAACTAAAACATTACGATATGGATTTAAGAATAAAGGAAGTTATAAAAGAAAAAGGCATGACCATAACAGAGCTTGCCGATAAGATGGGAATAAATAGAGTGAATCTGTCTAATATGGTTAATGGTAACCCAACAGTCGAAACATTAAACAAAATAGCAGGTGCTTTGGAAGTTCCAGTTACTGAACTCTTTGAGCAACCAAAGTCTGGAACCGCTTCTCTCACCTGTCCCCATTGTGGAAAGAATATCAATATCAAAGCAGAATGACTATGAATGAAGAAATGAAACAATTATTGAATGAAGTTGATACGCTCAAGGTTCAGTTATCAACCTTGCGCCCACTTCCTGAAGAAGCACTGAAAAAGGTTCAAGATGCTTTAGATATTGAATATACTTATGAAAGTAACCGCATAGAAGGCAATACTTTAACTTTGCAGGAAACCGCCCTAGTAGTAAATGAAGGAGTTACCATATCCGGTAAATCTATGCGTGAACATTTGGAAGCTATCAATCATAGCGAAGCTATTGATTATATCAAAGATATAGCGAAGAAGGATATAGAGATAAGCGAACGCACTATCAAAGAAATACACGCTCTTATTTTGCATGGAATAGACCGTGAAAATGCCGGGAAATATCGTACCGTTCCCGTTATGATTTCCGGTAGTACCCACATGCCGCCACAACCTTATTTAATACAGAAGCAAATGGAGGATTTTATGATAAAGTACCGGCAGATGGAGGAAGAAAAAGTACATCCGGTACTTATAGCCGCATATCTTCACGACGAACTTGTACGTATTCATCCGTTTATTGATGGAAACGGGCGAACGTCACGTTTATTGATGAATCTTTATCTTTTACGGAATGGGTATACATTGGTTACTTTAAAAGGTAGCAATGAGGATAAAATAAGTTATTATAAAGCACTGGAAGAATCTCATACAGAGAATAAGCCGGAAGCCTTTCAAAAACTTGTTGTTGAGGCCGAAATAGCCTCTTTACAAAGATATTTGTCTATAATGCAATAGGGTATGAATACAAATGAAATAGATAAATTGAGCTTTGCAAAAGCTCATGCCTTGTTTGAAACTGGAGATATAGATCGTATTGAGGTGGGAACCGTAAAGGGATTGTGTGACATACACCGTTATTTGTTCGATGGGTTGTACAGGTTTGCTGGACAGGTGCGTACGTTGAATATAGTAAAGGGAAACTTTCGTTTTGCTAATTGTATGTATCTTGATGTGATGCTCCCAGTAATAGAAAAGATGCCGGAAACGAAATTTGAGGAAATCATTGCTAAATATGTGGAAATGAATATTGCCCACCCGTTTATGGAAGGCAACGGCCGTACTATGCGCATTTGGCTCGATATGATACTTAAAAAACGTCTTGACATGGTGATCGATTGGCAGAATGTATAAGGTTCTCTATTGGCAAGCTATGGAAAGAAGCCCGATTAACGACCTAGAATTGCGGACTTTGTTACATCAAGGATTAACCAACCAGGTAGATGATCGAGAAGTTATATTTAAAGGTGTTACACAATCTTATTATTATGAGGGTTACGAACCTGAGTAATCTAGAGAATAAATTCGTTTTGTTCTTATTATGGAGATTGGAATAGAAAGTGAGGAATAATACAGAAATATTTATGCGTCAAATAGAAACAAAGGGTATGATGGAGCAATTTCAGGCTCATCTAAATAATACAAATAACCAACGAATTATTTTTTCAGGTTGTTTTGGAAGTGGCAAAACTACATTTTTAAATAATTTTTTTAATGATCCAGCACAACAGGAAAAATATTACGTATGTAAACTATTCCCAGTAAATTATGTGACTTCAACTAATAAAGACATTTACGAGTTAATAAAATTCGACATATTAATTCAATTGTTGGGGACTGGGATTACGATTGAAAGAACTGATTTTGAAAAAGTTTCTACAATATGTAGGTCGGTGAAAAGTAATGCGCTTAAGTTATTGCAAAGTATATTGGAAGTAGCATCACTTATTGATGAGAATACAGTAAAGTTGGGTAAAGCAATAGAAGTGATTGCGAATATATACAAAGACTACAAGGATGATTCTCCAAAGACTAAAATAGAACAATTTTTAAACGATTTAGAGAATGAGATAGGTACTAGTTATGAAATGAACGACATATCTAATTTGATAAGAGAAATGCTTATTAAAGCTAGCAAATTAGAGAATAAGCAAAAAGAAACTATTTTGTTGATAGATGATTTTGATCGTCTTGAACCATTACAGTCTTTTCGTTTGTTAAATATTTTGTCTACAAATGACAATGAAACGGGTACAGGAGAGAATAAATTTGGGTTTGATAAAATTATTATAGTATGTGATATAAATAATTTGCGTGATTGCTTTGTACATATCAATGGAACCAATAAAGCTTTCAATGGATATATTGATAAATTCTATTCAACGGAAATCTTTCGTTTTGATATAAGGAATGATCTTGTGAAAGTCATAAATATTCTATTCAGTCAAATAAATATGCCGCCTGATGTAAGAAGTGAATTTTTTGAACGTTATCTTGACATTATTCAGGTAATGATTAATTGTGGGGAAATAAATGTTAGAACAATAACAAAAATTCAAGAGGCACATATTGAGATAATACCAACAAAGACTCTTGACGATTTTCATAAAACGTGTGATTATGCAGGATTATTATTTCTTGTTTTGAAAAAAATGTTTGTAGATGATTATGAAGTTTCTAATGCGATATCAGCCTGTTCTATACAAGAACCATTATCTCCGTATAGGAAGAATTTTACAGCTATAAATGAAGTATTATGTCTTTTATATCCATCAATAACGGAGAAACAACAACATGAATTATTAATTTATGATAATAAATATACATTCAATATTCAAAAAACTGCATATTACTCATATTGGAAATTAGTTGCTGTAAATGGTGTTACAGATTATTATGCACTTACATTTCCTGTATTTCATCTGTTAGATAGAATTAAATATCAATATTTGAACATTCCTAAGTCTTATGAGTGATGTGGTAAAAATAAATGTTAATATGATTGTAGCCATATCCGAAGAATTGCTGTTTAAGCTAGTAGAATTTGCAGAAAATTTGGGTCGTAAAAAAGAACGAATTAGCTTATTCAAAGAATCTCAATTTATATCTCAAAATCAGGCACATATCCGGTATGGCAAAGGAAATGTTACTAAATGGGTAAAAGCTGGCATAGTGAAGAAATATAAAGATGTTGATGGAAAGTTACGTTCCGGCGTCCGTTATGATGTGCTTGACCTGGAATCAGCCGCTTTTAAATGTAATTATATGAAAGAACTTTCTCCTTTGGCAAAGGCTGAAATGAGAGAAATAATAAGCCCCGTTCCTTGATTGGTTCGGGACTTTTGTTTATACTTAGCCATTAAAACTATAATTTATATTCATCATTCAGACGTTTTATGATCCTTTTTATTGTTGAGGCTGATAGCTTATGCTTGTTTGAAAGAAAGTCCCGAATTTCGGCTTCTTTTCGTCCTTCTGCAAGCATATCTCTATACTCATAGAACATATCAAGATACATTATATCATCTGCGCTCACTCCGTTTCTGTTCATTGTAGCGAGTAGAAAGCGGCTTGATGCTAAAACCTCATATACTTTCATCTGCTTTGGGAATATAAGGTAAGAAATCAAAGCCTTTAAACTCTTTACTGTTGATGGTATGAGTTACCTTTTGTTTATCAGAAAGACCTATAATTCGGGAAACTATATTGGGGTTAAACGCACCAACAATAGCACCTTCTAATTGTTGTGTCCTGATGACATTCTCTATGCGTGTAATGACTACGGAAAAATCTTCATGACTACCTTTTTTAAAATCGTTCCAAAAGGACTTACTAACATCTAAATAAGCCATTAACCCGGTCAGAGAGTAAGGACGTTGTGTAGGGCTTTCTTCTTTTTCCTTTATTTCTCCTTTCGTTTTATTCTTGATTGCTTTCCATGGAGTCCTGTCACAATAGGCAAAATACTCACAGGCTGCTTCCCACAACTGTTCAGGAGAAGCAAAACGCTTGCTTCTCCCATGCTTGTTTCTCAACTTCCAAAATTGGTTTCCTTTAGGTGCAGACATAACTAATGTTCTTTTAATTGTTTGATTAAATCCGCTTCTTCCTGATTCTTGACTACAACGGTCAATCCTGTAGAAACTTCTCCGGAATGCTCGGTGTTCTGTTTGTTCTTCCATCTGTCAGGAGCAAGGTTTGTGAGAAGGAATATTCCGGCTCCCACATTAGGTTCAACACGGACATTTTTTCTTACTTCCTTTTTCAACTTCTTTTTCTTGCCTTCCATGTAGTATTCAGAAGAAACCTGTTCGTATTCATACCCGATGGCAGACCTTGCAAGGGAAGAAACTACATTGCGTTCTAACCCGTTTTTGAAATCTTCTTTCGCCTGTTTTATAGCAGTCCCGAAAGTTTCATTTTCCATCCACCGGTAATAGGTACTCTTTCCGATTCCCATTACATTACAGAAATCAATAAGCTTTGCCCCTCCGTACTCCATGAGTCCGTTTTCGCTTACCCACAACTCACATTCTCTTATTATTTGTTCATTAAACTTTGCCATATTTTCAATAGTTTTTAATTAATATATTATAAATTACCTAAGTTTTCAAGTACTTCAACTCGTTTTCCAACTGTGTTTATTTCAGTTACAGATACCACCGGATTAGGCATCATCTGGACTCCTTTTGCTACAGCTCTTGCTAACATATCCTCTCCCATGGTCTGATTACTTGATGCGGTGATGTTTATCGGAACACCGCCTCCCATTTGGTTAAATGAGGAAAGGATCGGAGCGAATAACTCCGTGGTTCTTGCTGTCATTACCGATTCTCCGTTACTTAGTTGTGCCGGTATGCTATCACTCGTTCCGGTTCCCGGCCCGGTAACTAATCCACCGGTTGCAAACTTGGCGGATTTAATAGACTTCATAGCAGTTCCCATCATAGCAGTAACAGCACCAACAACAGTTCCAATGGCTGCAAGCATATCTATCCATGTTGCACTTGAACTGGTAGCCGTTTTAACAGCATTTGCAATAGCTACTCCCTGCGCTATGGCAACTTCTGCAATCGCTAATAGTTTTGCGGCACGTGCCATTTCTTCATTAGTTTCTCCTGCCAACTCCAACAAGGAAGAGATTCCACCAATAAGATTTCCAATAGCTTCTGATTTCTGTGTTTCGATTTCTACTTCTTTATCAGCTAGTTCTTTTTCTGCATCAAGATAGGCATTTTTAAGCTCCAGCTTACGAAGATTGAAAGCTTCTATACTTTCTCCTTCCATTTGTTGGATGGCGTCTAATTCCTCCTTTCTTTGCTTTAATCTGATACGATAAACTTCCGTTTCATCATTGTACACTTTTGCAATCTCGGTTTCATAGCGAAGTTTCATTGCATCCTGTTGCTTTTTTAGTAAATCCGCATCATGTTGTTTTACAAGATCATCAATTTTCTTATTATATTTTTCACGGATGGCAAATTTCATCTGTTCGGTAAGCTCGGTATTAGAAAGGTCTAAATCCCGTTGCGCAATTAATTGCTGCATCTTCAGTTGATATTCCTGTTCGCTTCCTTTCTTGATATATTCAAGCTGTATTTCTATAAGCTTCTGGCGGTTGGCAATTTCCTTCTGCAATTCTTCATCGGATAGCTTCTTTAGTGCCTGCTGTTTTTGTGCTTCTAATGAAGTGATTTGCTTATTGATGGCCTCTTTTGCTTTAGGTGTCAAATCCTCCTCCGTTTTAATACGCTTTTTAAGATCCTCTATCTGGCGGGAATACTGTAGTTCGATCTCTTCCGTTTGACGTTTCCGGCTATCTTTTATCAGTTTTAAGGCTTCATCTTCTGCTTTCCTCAATTCGGCAATTTCTTTCTTTTTTGCTTCAATATTGGTAGCACTGGTGATACCCCCCGTTGCTTTGCCTGTAGGCTCATAATTCGTTATATCATTTATTTGTTTTCTTAGAGATTCAACAACTGATAATTGATTCATTCGCTCTTTCCAAGATTTGCTAATATCCTGATTTATTTCTTTATTAGTACGATCTAACCCTAGTCCTTGTCTAATAATTGAAGCATCTTTTAGTTCTTTATTGTATTTCTCGTTTATATCTATAGTCTTTTGGAAATATTCTTCCTCTTGTGCCAATGATAATTCGAGAATCTTTAGTTGATCTTGTTTTGCTTTCTCTAAAGCTTCATTGTCGGATATTCCCTGTTTAATATATTCTTTCCGGGCTTTTTCTATATCAATATACTTCTTTTTTGCCATGTCTGTCCCAATAGTCTCTCCTAATCGTTTTGCAATGGCTTCTTCTCTATTGGATATAGTCTCTACGGTATCAAACAGCCCTCTAACCTCTTTAATTAGTTCTGAAAGAACGGAGTTCACAAATAGCTTAATCTTAGTTGTCATTTTCTCAAATGATCCTCCGGTAGCATCAAACAGCAAAGCAATCTCTTTTGTTAATTCGGTTTGAGAATTAATTAAATCTTCTTCGACACGTCCTAACTCTCCGGCCTTAGCTTTCACTTCATCCAAATTGGTAGAAATATCTTTCAGTGTCCGGATATACTTCAAACCTGCATCTTCTCCCGGTCCGCCAAATATATCAGCAATGGCAGTACCAACAGCAGCGGAACTTTCCGGAAGCTCATTCAATTTATCAGAAACAAGTTGCATAACCTCAAAAGTAGTAATAGACCCGCTTTGTAACTCCTTTTGTATTTTCTTCGAATTTAGCCCGATCCCCTCTAATGCTGCGGCAGTGGAATCTGTCATTTCTCGGAGCCGTATATTTGCTTCTTTAATCGTATCTATACCCTTATCGGAGAATATACCCTGCTTGTTGGTCTCTGCGATGATGGCTACAAACTGATCGGCAGATATTCCAGCCTCTTTGAAATATGCCGGGTATTCTTTCAGGCTATCCAGAAATTCGCCATTCGCATCTGCTCCGGCTATAAATCCGTCTTTTATTATTTGCAAAGCCTTCTCGGAAGTGATACCAAATTGTTTTGATACCGTATTAGCGGAAATAAGTACTTCTTTAAAGTCTTTCCCGTAATAGTCTGCCAGAGCTTGCACTTCACTTCGATAAGCCTTCAAATCATCCCCTGATTTATCAGTGAATTGCCTTGTTAACTTTGTAGCCTCAACCAAACCTTTATTGTAATCATACCACCATTTAAAGACAACGCCAGCACCCGCTATCCCTGCGATGCCTAAAAATACTTTATTCTTTAAAAGGGAAGTTAGGGTATTTCCGAAGGCGGAAGCTTCCGTTTTTAGATTGGAGAAAAGACCGGAACCGCTTTTGGCATTGTCTGCCATACGTAACAAGGAATCAGCAAAAGAGTTATTCATTCCCAGAGCGTTTTTTATGGCTTCTTCGTAGCTTCCGACACTTCGGTAGAAACGTTGAGTTTCTCCTTCCGCTTCTTTGAGTGAATCTGTTATACCGTTGATCTTGATTTTAAGCTCCTGCCCTCTGCTTGTTTTTCTTTCTACTTCCGAAAGGCTGTCATACTCTGATGTAAGATTGGATAATTGCGCCCGGAGCTGCTTTAAACTACCTGCCTGTTCCTTTTCAATCTTTATATTATTTCTAACATCTTTAGTAAGCGTCTGAACCACGTCTTTAGCGTGCATCATCTTTTTTTCTGTTTCTACGAGCTTGGCATTATACTCCTCTTGTGATATTTTCTTGTCCTTCAGGGCTTTTTTATACTCTGCCTCTTCTTTCTTCAAGTCATCAATAACCGCCCGGTATTTTGCAATGTTCCGGATCGCATCATCATATCGAACTTTTATCTCTAGTACTTTTTCTACTGTATTTTCATTTTTCATAACTCTTTTCTATTTTTCGGTTAATACTCCGTTACTTGCAAAAAATAAAGCCATAACAAGGGCTGGGAAAGTTTTGCTATCTCCTTTGATATTCAGATTATCCAGGAGTGAAAGCATTTTTTTACGTTTTTCGGAATCCGGCTCATGTTCATTTATCAAATTCTCGATCATTGATAATGTTGATACAGCCTCCATCCGGTTGTTTTGGATTAATTCTGTAACTCGTTTGCCTTCTGCTACTATTTTCTGAATAGTAGTTTTATACTCTTTGGCCATCTTATCAAAAGCCAAAGCTAATTTCATGGCTTCTCTGTTGTTTAATAAATCTTTTTCTGTCATAATCATTTTATATTTAATCATTAAATTACAAATCTCCCAGATGATCCAAAGCTTCGTCCGGTATTTCCATATTTATAGCCTCCTCCATAGAGATAGAATGTCCCAAATACTCTTCTAAAAGCATTTTTCTAGTTTGATTGGCCTGTTCGGTAATACTCCGAATCTTTTCTTCTACATTTTCTTCCATGTCATTACAATTTTAAAAGTTTACACTCGCATATATCATTCTCTTTGGTCGTTATCTCTATGATAGCCAGATAACAACCATATTGAGCCAAATAAACCGGTATATCCATCTCTAAGTCTCGCAACTCGATACTGTTAAGACGGATATACTCGGTCACTACCTTTGCATTATTGATTAGTCCTTTGTACGTCTGATAGTTATTTGCAATTAAGGTAGTCCATTCTAGCCCCTTGAATATTCCCTTCGTGCCATCAAGCAATAATATCCGGGGATTTGTTTTGTTATACTCCAACTCTCCTTCCTCGTTATAAGAATAAAGAGGAATATAAGCAACGCCTCCTTTTGTACTGCAGGCGGAGAAAGGCAAAGTGATGGCATCACGTTCGTACTCAATCGTGGCATCATCAACCTGGATATTTCCGTCATAGTTTCCCATGACATTATCATCTTCTTTATACCGGAACCAGTTGTTTTGAGCAATATTATCAAGGGTGTACTGTAAGTTTCTTGGCGTTACGCTATTATAAGCCATTATCACACGATTCGTCCAGTCTACAGCTTTAGATTTGTTTGCAGACAGATTATCGAAGGGAATAAACTTGATCCCGTTTTCGCCATCCGGTAAGGCAAACAAACCGACCATTGAGGCAACGGCTTTGATGAAGTCTATTTGCTTGATGTCCGGAAGATTGGGAACTAGGGGAAATTTCTCACCTAGTAAAACATCCTCTTCTCTTTCTGTTATCGTTACTGATAAACTCCCTGATACACTATTTATCGGTTGTTTTCCGTTTCCACTTGATATTATAAAATATCCATCTTTATAGACTGTAGCAGAAGTGTCAAAGCTATAAACTAGCCGAATATATGGCGGTTCTATATATGCAGCCGGTTTATATATGTTTATTATTTCCTCCTGCTTGGTCGGTGTGCTATAAACTGTGATTTGAAAAGGCGTATTTAAATAATCAATCCCCTGTGAGTAAGTGTATGAAACTTCTATTGTTCCTTTCAGTTTCAATGTTGAATCAAATTTCGGGTAAATATCCCGGCTCCCATTAGTGCTAACATACTGTTGGGTACTATCTCCTACAGCTTCAAATTTGATTATTGATGAATCATACCCTGTTACTTTTAAAGTCATTGGGTAGGCATCATATATCTTTTGTGAATCATTCCTCGTTAGAAGAGGAACAATCATTTTATCTATAAAAGTCTTTTTATCAGAAGGGAAATTAAACGTTACTCCGCTTTCTTCTTGAATCTTGTCTAAAATCCATTTCACAGTAACTACAGGATGATACCACACGTTCGGATCACCGGAGTTAAAACCGTAGTCAATAAGTGGAAATTGTGCTGAATTGCTTCCCTTATTACTCCATATTACCCAGTCCACACCTTCCACTGTCCCGTGTGTAATATCCGTTAGCTTCTTGCCATCGTTTACTATACTGGCAAAGTTTGTGACGTTTCCCCATGTAAGAGCAACCTCTATTGTCTCGCCAGTTTCTAGTAGTACTACATTGGCATTTTTAATCATTTTAACACCATTTCGCAATAATGTTCCTTTATGCTTTAGGTACGGATAACGGCTTGTTGAACTGGGAAGATGTGCGCACTCAATCAAAGCCAGATTCTTTGCCGTTTTCGGCAACCTGATCGTATAACTCCTATTACTTATAATTTTACTAATATCGGTTAGCAGGTTACTCTTGTAGCTCAAAGTAATATCCGTCTTGTTAAGATCGGCTTTTGTGTTATTGATATATAATTCATCTCTTGTCATAGCATATTTTTTATTTATACCGGGTAGACCATCCGAAGCAGACCTACCCGGTATCGGTTATACAATCTTTGCCAGTGCGGAAATGAGTTTTTCCAGTTCTTCGCCTTCAATGGAAAAGCCGGGCTCCTCTCCGCTATCTTCCCTTACTTGTCTGGCTTCATCACTTTCATCAATGGTGATAACTGCGAGGTTGGCCGGTGTTTCGTCCGGGTTTATTCCTCTGTATACCGTGATTTTGTCCACGAAAGATTCCGTTTTAAGATCTATTCCAGATTTAGGCAGTTCTTCACTACCTAATTTTAGCAACTGAATCCCCAGTTTACGGGCTTCTTCCGCATTTAGGTGTACGGTGTTCTCTTCTGTTATGGATTCCCCGTTTACTGTTTTAGTGATAAGGACTTCGTTGTTGTCACATCTTCTCACATAAAGATGTTTTTCACTATCTTTTCTTACTCCGAAAAATGTTTCTTGTTTCATGACCTAAAAAATTAAATTGGTTAATAAAATATTTGTTCTCTAATTCTTTTGCAACGATTAGACAAACACCTATCTGATAATACTTTTCCTCGTTTAATGGGCATTTGTTTAAATGATTCTTTTAAAAATAAACTTACGAGGGTTTTATAAACCCATTATCTAAATAATATCTCGCTTGCTCATATTTGGGGAATGTCAAAGCCCAATAACCAAAGGCGTTGTTACCGGGATAGCTAACACAGTTAAACCGTTTATTTATCTTGCGTTTGAACACTTCATAAACGATTGCTCCTCCTGGAAATATACGCTTGTATAAGTAAACTTCAGTTTGGGGATTATATCCGATTTGGATAAATCGCTCTTTGTTCTTAATAAACTCTTTCTTTAATTCTTTAATTGCTTCCATAACTTTTAAATGTTGCTCTCGCTCATTTTAAGGTGAGCGAAAATGATAATTTACTCTTTTGGGTACTCTTGCTCATCTGACAGATGAAAGTGATTTTCGCTCGCTTTATTTTGGCTGAATATATTTTTTTGCTCGTTTATCTCTTCCATACCAAACTCTACTCTCGGATTCCGTCGGTCTATCCGTTTCTCCGCATGAATCTCAAAACAAAGGCTGTCATTTGTAATAGCCTCCACCATTTGCAAGCAATCAAGGATCGTTTTTAAGGCATTATCCAGATCGAAGCGAATATTCCCATGCCATACACGAATAAATAGCTTGAAACGACCGGAAATGCGCTTTCCTCGATACTTCTTGCATTGTAGGCAGAAGGATTTCTCATACTCCCTGATCCGGTCGTTTTTGATGATCCGTTTCTGACCGTCTTTGCCCGGTACGGCTTGATAGTTATTTGCTTTCGCTATCACTTGCCCGTATATTATTTCTATTTCCATACTCAAACGTTATATGTTATTTGCCGGGAAACTCCTATTTCTTTGGCATAAGCCATTATTTCACCAATATTCATACCTTTCTGTGTATGTCGTTCCCGAAGAAGAACGTCCGCCACGTCCCAGTTATTCGGTAGTCCTTCACATATCCGGCTAACTGTTACATCTATTCCGGCGCTGTGCAATATTTCGGCTTTTTCTTCCCATTTTGCCAACATTCCACTATCAGGATATAAAACTACTCTTTTGCCTGATAACGGCTTGAAAACGGCTGTTTCCGTCCATTTGCATCCGTTACAGCCTCCTGATGCTATCCAAGTGATTTCGGGCATCAAAATAGAGCATATAAGGGCTGATTTCTCACTTTCAACAATTCCTATCCGGGATGAGGTTTTTATTAAATGGCAACCGAAGAATGTTTGCTGAAGATTAGCCTCATAGTTTTTGAGAAGCGTTTTCCCGGCAAACCAAATCTTATCCATCGGTCGAGTATCTGGAATATACTTTTGCGCCTTATCGCTCCACATCTCCGCCCGGTCTTGTTTTTTCATCCGTTTTCCCGTATTGGGATTATAAGCCATAACCTTTAGTTGGCATAATTTGCCTTTTTCGTTAATCTGTGGAAAGGTGGTAGATAATCCGTCATTGTTTCTCCAGTGGCGAGATGTCCCGACATGGTAGAGATCAAACACCCGGTTTGCCTCAACATCTCCGAACTCTTTAGACATAAACTGGAATAGATTGTTTCTGTCTCGGTGTGTATCTGTTGCCAACAACGAAGAAGGTAGATAAGATATGGGAATTGCTTTAGGTGGTTCCGGCTGTTTCCATGTGGTAAACTCATTTCGTTTATCGGCCGGGTGTGCCTTGAAATATTCCGAAGGTGTCAGATGATAGCCGCAACGTTCCCGGTTGCAACGTCCGCACGATTCATCAATAGGAACATTCCTTTCATCAACATAATAAGTAAATTCTCCTTTATGTCCGCATTGCGGGCAGGTGTGGCGGGTACTCGTTCCTGCGTATTTTTGTAGGTGATATGTATGTTCACTCATAAATCAAAATCTTTAAATTTTATAGCACCGTATTAATAACCGTATTTTTACCGTATTTTTGCCGTACACCGTATTAACCGTATTCACCCCCTTCTATAGAAGGGGTGATGAGTACGGTAGAAAAGTACGGTACGGTAACGGTTATTAAAATGGTAGTGTATCATTAGCTTTTTCAATCTTTGGCAGGTAATAACAGCCTACCTGATTTTTGATAATATATCCATTCTCTACCGCTTTCTTTATATTCTTTTCGGAAGCGCTTTCTTTCACCCCAAGATGTAACATTAGTTTCTGTCTTAAATCCGAATAGGTTATAGTTGCCGGATATTGAGGCATGATACTTGATAGTGTCTGTTGTAGTTTATCCGTTTTTGCTTCAATGGGTATGTATTCAGCCTCAACGGGAAGCCCTTCCAAAACCATAAATGCAAAGTCCATCGGTCGCATATCTCTAGTTTTAGCCCATTTGCATAACGTTACATCTCCTTTAGCCTCCGCAAAAATTGCTGTTTCGCACTTCCGCAAAGCTTCCGATCCAAGATGTCCCCGGGCTTTTTCACTTCCTACATTGGCGTGAATGACTGTCAGAACGTGGCAATCATATTCTTTTGTAAAAGCCATCAAATCATTAATTACAGACGTTGATTGCTCCGAACTGTTGGGATCGGCTATTAGATCACTAACTCCATCAAGAACGACAAAATCAGGATGATATAGATTCATGCACGCATAAAAAATTTTATGTCTTATTGGCGGCTGATACTCTCTCAACATGTGAATAATGATATTATCTGAATTGATGTTAGTTGGAAGCCCTGCAATGCGGTGTAGTCTCCGGCCGATCTTCGCCACGTGCCCCGGTGCTTGCTCCGTATCAATCCAAAGTAACTTTCCAGATCCGTTCGGGTTGTCTAATCCCATACACCCGTTTTCATTCAGGAACGCCCCGGCAATACCAGAACATAGAAAACTCTTTCTTGCACCGGGTAAACCAATAACGAAAGAAAAATTTCCCCGGGTACATACAGGTAGGTTTCCTTTTGATACGAGCATTTGCGGATCGGGTATATTTTGTGATAAGTCCAGGCGGCTACATTGAATAGCATCCATTATATCGGATGGAATCTCAATCACAGGCTTTTCAAATTCGCTAACAATCTGTTTTATTGCTTCACTCATTGCCATTAACCTCCCAATCAATAGACATTTGCCGTTTATCTGGCTCTAACCAGTATAGTTTTCTTCTATCGTCCAGACGAACGTCTTTAATGTCCCAACCTTCATCATTACGGAGGGTGGAGATTACACGTCTAGCATCATTCGAATTTGTTTCAGCGTTGATTTCTTTTGCTGTTACTTTCCGACCAGATAAGAAAATAGATCGTACCTGTTGAATTATTCGAGATGATTTGCTATCTTTGTTTCCGGATCTATGTTGGAGATTGGCGGTCGTGGAGGCTGCCTTTTTCTTTTCTTTCATAGTCACGCCCTCCGATATTTGAATACGACCTGCTTTTTTACTGCCTCATCAATAGCATCCGCTTCATACAGGATTCTACTACCTACACGCTTGGAGATAAGAAGTCCGTCTTTTGTTATTCTCGCCAATGTTGGTAAGGTGACATGAAGGATTTCAGCGGCTTCTTTTCGAGTGTAGAACTTTGGTTCTTTCTTAGCAGTTACAGACAATATTCTTTCTGAAACTCTATCTAGTCGTCCCTTAAAAAGTACTCATCTGCGGGATATTGCAAGAAAACAGTGTCCCGCAGATTTTTTCAACAAGTAGCCAAAGAACCCTCATGGCTCTTTTGAAGTTGTACGCTGCTGCGGCTAAGAGCAGATTGACAACATCCCCGAACACACCTTTATAAAAGTTGCGTCCTAAACGAAAGTCTGATTTCAAATGCCCGATAGTCGGCTCTATTCCTGCACGCTTGCAGAATAGCTTATGTTTCTTCTTGCGTGTGTAATAACTGTCTTTCCTGTTTGGAACATCGGGTATCAGTATCCCGGTGCCGCCCACCTCTTTCTTTCCTCTGTACCCCCTGTCCCCGGCCAACTTCCTGATCTTCTTTCCGGTAATGCGTTCCACCTGCCTGAGGGATTCTTCAATGGTATGCCCGTCATATTCATTCCGGAAAGACTTGGCACCCAGTATGACACCGGTAATTGAGCGGACGATTGAAACCTTGTTGCCGAACTCGTATTTCTTATGTTCTTTCCCCTTGCTGATACACTGCACCTCCGGTTCATGCAGGGAATAGATTTTCCCGGGAGAATTGCGCTTCTGTGAAAGCACCCGCTCAAAGAGGTCGAGCAGGGAGTCGTAGCCGTGGTTTTCTTTCAGGTTGCGCCTCAGTTCCCTGACAAGCCTTCCCGCAATGGTGCGCAGCCGCTTGTCCGCTTTCAGGGCCTTGCCACGGTTCTTGGGGTGGTTACGGAAACGCTGGTCACGGTAGATCTTCTTGAGGACAAAGGTATAGCTCTGGCGCAAAGGAAGCCCTAAGGATTTTACGACAGACAACACTTTGCGGACTATCTTTTTATGCAACTTCGCATCCGTGGGATAAGTCACGTTCTTTTCCTGTACCGTGGAATCGATGAAGGCCGTGCAGTGATGGTCCGGGCCGTCGTCCTCCTGATTGACGCGGATACTTTCTGACAGAATCAGTTCCATGCCATTTTCTCCGACACGCTTACGGAAGTGTACCAGTTCGCTTGCATTGCAGGGATAGGAAGGCGTGAATTCCAACATACCGCAAAAGTACTGGTAATAAGCATTCTCGCTCCATTGTTCAACAACCGATTCATCGGACAGGTTACGCACGTGCTTAAGAATCAGAAGTCCGCACATCAGGCGGATGGGTTTGGCCGGACGACCGTTGACGGCACAGTATAGCGGGGAGAAAGCTTCTTCAAAACGGCGCCAGTCTATCTTATTGGCAAGCAGGTATAAGGGATGCCTGGGATTCAGCTGGTCTGTCAAAGAGCTGAACAAGGAGGGCTGAGGGGTGGTCTTGTTTATCATAATAATCTGCAAGTTTTCAACCATAAAGATACAAAAACTTGCAGATATATCAAAGCAATTTATATATTAATATGTTGATTATTAGGCGTAAAAGCACATTCTAAGGGGCGACTATCTACAATCACATCTACAAATGGATCAAAGAAACTCATAATTATAGCTTGCTGGGTTGCATTTAATTCTTTCATAACTTATACTTTTTAATTGTTATGAAGGCAGGGTGTGCACGTCCTAATCTTCAACTGCGAAGATACATTGGGGAGAAATTGGGATTTATTGGGGAATATAAAAAAAAACGCATTGATAAAATGTTGATTATCAATGCGCTTCTGAAATATTTATTGGGGAGTTTATTGGGGCGTTTTTTATTTATTGGGGGAAACTCCTAAATCGGCTATAAAACTGCTAAAATTTATATCGATTTGGCTATATCCTTCGCAGCTTGTATCGGTTCTCAATGTAGCTTTCATAAAATCTACATTATTGAAGACTTCTTTTTTAATAAATTCGATCCATTTTTTGCGACTTCCTTTATCTTTTATGCTGTTGGCTATATTCTTAAATACAACTTTTGTCCTATTAAACTCATCTTTTTTAATAGATAGAGTTCTTGAATTGTCACAATTAAGTAATCTGATAAAATCATCTATAGGGATACTATTCCATTGATTATTGTTGCATTTGTTATAGATTTTTCTTATTAATGTTTTGTCGATTTTAGGAATGTTGTTATCATCAATGATGTTTTCTATTGCTTCTATTGAATATTCATCACTATGTTCTTTAATATATCTCCCGATCATTGTAGAAAAGAAGAAAACATCAAAATCATTCTCAATTTGATTACTGCAGGAAAGATAATAACTATAGTACAACCGGGTTGCTTGTTTTAAAATCCAGGTATGTAACTCAAATGCGTTTTCTTTTTCGGGCTCATTATTATTTTCATATATTTTTTCTGTCCATTCTATTAAACCTTGTAATACTATAATTAAATGATATTCAAGCCTCATTCCAATATATAATGTTATTAGTTCAATGAGTTGGTTTTGAATTTTAATAGGATGTTGATTATTCTCTTTTATAAATATACAGACTTTATTTAATGTCTCTATTATGTTCTTAAAATCTTCTGTTCCTAAAAAAACGTCTAGCTTATGCTCTTTTAGCTTTCTGTAATATGTGTAAAGTCCATATTCGCATTTATAGTTATTCGACATAAACAGATCATCAAAACTTTCATCTTCTTTTTTTAGATTTTCAAAAAATAATGTCTTTTTAATTTTTTCATTAGATAATGCTAAGATCAGATCGTACATAATTGCGTTTCCTTCATTAATTAGCTCTTCTGAATTATCCATTACTAATTTGGTGCCTTGAGCCAATATCTCATCGCATCTCTTGAGGTTTGATATATCTTCTGCATTATAATTAGCTCCTATCTTGATTATTGCTTCGTCAATTGATATATTATCTTCTAATAAGTATTTATAAACTTCTGCAAAATCATCCTTATAATATTTCTTCCACTCACATTCTAGCTGATTGTATTGTTCTTTCCAATTTTCCATGATTGATTATTTTGCTATTCGTAATTTCGTGAAATAATTCTCTTTAGCTGCTAGCATGCTCTTTTCCGATTCATCCAGTTTAAGGTACGTCTTTAGTTGCTGCTCGCTGTTGTGTCCAGTGATAGCCATAATAGAACTTAATGAAGCCCCGGCTTTATACATATTGGTTGCTAAGCTTCTTCGGCAGGTATGAGTTTTAAGAAGGTCGCAGAAACGTTTCTTTGCTGTATACTCCATTGCTCCCCGTTGTTCGTCCAACTCTACTATTTCCGTCCATCCTAAAGCCTCTCCAATCTCTTTGATATGGTCGTTTATCTTTTGGTCGTAGACTTTGGGAAGTGTACCGTTATATTTGTCAAGGATAGCTGCAACCCGATAATCAAGAGGAATATAAACGATATTTCCGGTCTTTTCCTGTTTAAGTTTGATGTACTTATTGCCATCGGTAAGGGTAACTATCATTTTTGAATTGATGCGCTTATAATCACTTACTCGTTGCCCGGTCAGACAGCCGACTACAAACACATCTTTTATCTTTTCCCATGCCGGACGATTGGATAAATCGTACTCATAAAGTTCCTGTATTCGTTCTTCAGTCAAGTAGACATTATCAACATCTTTATAGATCACATCAAAACCAAACCGGACGTTTGCCGCATCCATTAGTTTAAGCTGTTCGGCTGCATAACAGATTGTTTTGCATATCTTCACCATCCGGGCAATAGTATTAGGGGAATATTCCTTATCTGTGAGGAATGATCGAAAGTCATTATAAAACTCTATTGTCAGATCCTCAAAATCAATAACCTTTAGCCTTGTTTCCTGATACGCTTTAAACTGGGATTGAAAGCCTTTGTAGCTTTTGATTGTTCCAGGAGATATATTTGTAGTTCCTCCCTTCTTTTTCCGTTTTCCTGTTTCGCATTCGTGAATGAATTGTGCTATGAAGTCGTTGAAGTTGGTAGCCTGTTCTTCTTCTAGGGCTTTAGCTTCGGCTTCTGCTCGTTCTTTTTCGGCTGCTATCTGTTCAGCATATACTATTTCATGTATACGCTCTTTAGCCATGTTGGAAGTTATGGCTACACCATTTTTTATTAGTGCGTCAATCGTTGATGAAATAGCGTCTAGTTTAAGGTAAAGTTCTTTTCCTTTGCCTGTCCTGAAAGCTGTTAGAGCTTTGGCTCCTGTTAAAGATTTGTTCCACTCTTTTATATCAACCTCTAATCCGGTAGATACTCGAATGTTAATCTTTGGAACCCTGTTTTGTATGCGAGCGTATAAGGTTGCATATCCTTCGCTTTTGTCAGTTCTCAAAATGAATGTTGCACCCATATTTTTACTTTTATAAGTTGGTACTACAAAGATAGAGATTCTTTTTGATTTGGTACTACATTGGTACTACAAACTTTTATCTTATTTTATTCTATTTTCTTTGTGTGATAAATAATTTGTTGTTTTTCAGTAGTTTATGAAGATAATGTTTTATCTAATAAATAAGGAAAATAAAGAAAAAGAGGTTCGCCAGGAACCTCAACTATCACTTTAAAGCCCTTGAGAGTCAAGCACTTTCAAGGGCTTATTTTTTACGGAGACCGTTTCGGGGGACCACTTGAAAATTTGAGAATATTCGGCTCAGTCTGAATACCTGCTTTATTCTTTATTTAGAAGAGAAATCTATTGTTCCTGCTGGGTGCTCTCGTCAATTCCCGCATTATGGTATGGTACAATAGGTACTGTGTTTAATTCTTTATTTTAGGCTTTTCCCTATCGACAATTATAGTATTCACTAGTTTTTTATGATTTTCCTGCGTTACTTTTGTTATAAACCAAAAGAAAAACCCATGAAAAAGATTTTATTTATCCTATTTGCTACCCAATTTATTTTGGCTCCTTATATAATAAAGAGCTATGGTGCAAATCTTATTGAAGACAATTATGAGTATTCGGGAGTTAATCAAGGGAGAAAGACTGTCGAAAAGGATATCTTTGGAAATATCATCATTCGTGATGATAAAGGCAATAGGAAGACCATTGAAAAGGATATTTTTGGGAATATCACTATTCGTGATGATAAAGGCAATAGAAAGACCATTGAAGAGGATATTTTTGGAAATATTACCATTCGTGATGATAAGGGCAATAGAAAGACTATTGAAAAAGATATTTTTGGGAATATCACCATTCGCGATGATAAAGGTAATAGAAAGACTATCGAAGAGGATATTTTTGGAAATACCATCATTCGCGATGATAAAGGTAATAGAAAGACTATCGAAGAGGATATTTTTGGAAATACTATCATTCGAGACAATAAAGGTAATAGAAAGACGATTAAAAAAGATATCTTTGGAAATACCATTATCGAAGATGACAAAGGCAATAGAACAACCATTAAAAAAGATATTTTTGGGAACGAAATAATTGAAAGTAGTGATGGTCATAGAAAAATTATCAAAAAGGATATTTTTGGAAATACCATTATCGAAGATGACAAAGGCAATAGAACAACCATTAAAAAAGATATTTTTGGGAACGAAATAATTGAAAGTAGTGATGGTCATAGAAAAATTATCAAAAAGGATATTTTTGGAAATACAGTTATTGAGGATTATTAAAAGGTTATATTTATAAGGAGGAAATGTATCAGACTTATCTTCTTGTACTGATTTAGGGGTTAGATCGATTAACTGATAATGTGAAATTAATGGTGATATTAAAGAAATATTTATGATCTTTGTACCCATGAATATCGGAAATTAGTTGAATAGATTGATGAATCGTATAAAAGGTATACTTTATGCAGCGGTGTCTTCCTCTACTTTTGGACTGGCTCCGTTCTTTTCCCTCACTTTATTGTTGGCAGGTTTTTCAGCTTTCGAAGTGCTTTCCTATCGTTGGGGAGTGGCGACAATTGCGTTGACTCTGTTCGGATGGTGTTCGGGATGTAGTTTTCGATTGGAAAAGAAGGATTTTTTAGTTGTTCTTTTATTAAGTTTGTTGAGGGCAGTTACTTCATTCAGTTTGCTTATAGCATATCAGAATATAGCTACCGGGGTGGCGTCAACCATTCATTTTATGTATCCGTTGGCGGTATCTCTAGTCATGATGTACTTCTTTCAGGAAAAGAAATCCCTTTGGGTGATGTTTGCGGTCTTCATGTCCTTATTAGGAGCGGCCTTGCTTTCATCGGGGGAACTAGAGGCGAAAAATGGTGATACGATAGTCGGACTGGTAGCAGCTTGTGTTTCTGTGTTTTCCTATGCGGGGTATATTGTTGGTGTACGAATGACACGCGCTGTTCGAATCAATTCCACTGTACTGACTTGTTATGTTATGGGGTTAGGAACCGTTCTTTATTTTATAGGTGCTCTGACTACTTCCGGGCTTCGGCTGGTAGCTGACGGTTATACCTGGTTGATTATTTTGGGACTTGCATTACCGGCTACAGCCATTTCTAATATAACATTGGTACGGGCTATTAAATATGCAGGGCCTACGTTGACATCTATTTTAGGTGCGATGGAACCATTGACAGCTGTGGTGATCGGAGTTTTTGTGTTTAAAGAATTATTTACTCTGAATAGCGCTATTGGGATTATTTTAATTCTGTTGGCTGTGAGTGTGGTAATATTTCGTAAACAAAAAAATGAAAGAGTATAAAAAAATGCTGTTTTACCTGATCGGATAAACAACATTTTTATAGGAGAGCCTCTTGTCGGATTCGAACCAACGACCCCGAGATTACAAATCACGTGCTCTGGCCAACTGAGCTAAAGAGGCGTTTTTCTTTTGCGGGTGCAAAGGTATGAATTTCTTTTAAAAATGCAAATACATCGCATACTTTTTTTATATTTGCAAAGTTACCAATGATTAGATGAAAATGAAAATTATGAATGTATGTGGTATGGCGATTTTAGCCATAAGTATATGGGCTTGTTCCGGACAGAAAAAGGGGACGGCAAATGTAGAAGTTGCAACAGATAGTGTAGAAGTAGCTGCAGATGCTATATCTGTTCAGACAGATAGTACAGGATATATTGTTCGGGTAGGAGAGATGGCTCCGGACTTTACGATTACCCTGACAGATGGTAAACAAGTGAGTTTATCTTCCCTTCGTGGTAAGGTTGTCATGTTGCAGTTTACTGCAAGTTGGTGCGGAGTTTGTCGTAAAGAAATGCCGTTTATTGAGAAGGATATTTGGTTAAAGCATAAAAATAATGCAGACTTTGCTTTAATTGGCATTGACCGTGACGAACCACTTGATAAAGTATTGGCTTTTGCTAAATCTACCGGAGTGACTTATCCGTTAGGACTGGATCCGGGAGCTGATATTTTTGCGAAATATGCATTGCGTGAATCCGGAATAACAAGAAATGTGTTAGTTGATAAGGAAGGAAGAATTGTAAAACTGACTCGTTTGTATAATGAAGAAGAGTTTGCTTCTCTTGTACAGAAGATTAATGAGATGCTGAAATGAAAGAAAGCCTTCATTAGGCGTTTTTGACGGAGCATTTATGAGCATATAAAAATAGTGACGCTATCCTGATGTGATGGCGTCACTATTTGGGTTATATAGGGATATTCCTAAAATAATAAAATTTAAGGCAACTAATTCATTGCGAGTTAGTTGCCTTTTTTGTATCTTTAAGCATTCCCCCCAAAAAACGGTTTGACGGCCAAAACGGGGGTAATTAAAAATAAAAACACATGGTAAAGATACAAAAAATCTCAGAAATCGAACCTTGTTTAGGTTTTACCGAGTTCGATATGCTTAAAAAATATCGTCAAAGTTTTGCAACGAGTGAATTAGGTCGCCTCCATTCTCTGTTCCCTTTCTCGGAACTGGCCCGACAAATGCATTTGAAGTCCTCTCCTTTTGGGCGTAAAAGTTATTTTTCTCCCGAAGGTAAAATAGCCTTGATGGTCTTGAAGTCCTATACCAACTTTTCCGATGCACAACTGATTGAGCATTTAAACGGTAATATTCATTACCAGTTATTTTGTGGTGTTCAGATTGATCCGCTTCATCCACTAACCAATCCTAAAATCGTTAGTGCAATTCGTCAGGAACTAGCGGATCGCCTTGACGTTGAGTCCCTCCAGCTCATTCTTGCCGAGCATTGGACACCTTATCTTGAGAACCTTCATGTCTGTATGACCGATGCCACCTGTTATGAAAGTCATCTGCGTTTCCCTACTGATACCAAACTCTTATGGGAAGGTATTGTATGGCTTCATCGTCATCTGTGCAAACATTGCCAGACCTTGCACATACAACGTCCCCGTAACAAGTATCTTGATGTACGCCGTGCCTATCTTGCTTATAGCAAACTGCGTAAACGCAGGAAATCACAGACTCGTATGCTTACACGAAGGTTACTTCAGTTATTGGAAAGGTTACTTGACCAGCTGGAGCTGCTTCATTCATCCTACAGGAACAGGCTTACACTATCCTCTGATTACCAAAGACGTTTCTCGGTCATACAGACAGTCCTTGAGCAAGGGAAGAATTTATTTGCAGGCAAAAAAGTGTCCAACCGTATCGTGAGTATCGACCGGCATTACCTTCGCCCCATTATCAGAGGCAAGGAAACCAAATCCGTTGAATTCGGAGCCAAAGTCAACAATATACAGATAGACGGAATCTCCTTTATAGAACATATCTCCTTTAAGGCTTTTAACGAAGGAGTACGTTTGAAAGACTGTATTCATCTGCAACAACAACTGACCGGGGTTAGGGTTAAGGCGCTTGCGGCGGATTCAATCTATGCCAATAATGCCAACCGGAAATTTTGTACAAAATATCATATAAGTACTTCCTTTAAGCGTAAGGGCAGAGCTGCCAAAGATGAGCCGCTTCGGAAAATCTTACGGTCGGAACTCAGCCGTGAAAGAGCTACCCGCCTGGAAGGAAGTTTTGGAACGCAGAAACAACATTACTCACTGGCCAGGATAAAAGCTAGAAACAGGAAAACGGAAGTACTTTGGATTTTCTTTGGGATACATACAGCCAATGCGGTATGTATGATAGAAAAGGTCGAAAAGAAAAAAAGAAAGGCAGCATAATCTAACTAAAATAACAGGAAAAACAGGAGAGGTTTTAACTTCCCCTAAAAAAGACATGTACATAATGCATGGGTGGGAAGGAAAAAATAAGAATATGTAAACAATATTCTACAAAAAAGATAGAAGACTGGGAGAGTTGAACGAAAAAATCAAGAGAAAAGCTCACGTAAAGCAAAGCTTTTCTCTTGATTTTTTAGAAAGAGGAACATTTACTGAATATCCCTATATAGTGACGCTATCCGGAACACATACCGTCACTATATAATAATGAGCTTTTCAAGCAATACTAAGTTTGACAAGGTAATCGTAATGTTTTCCTTCTTTCACCAGTTCTGCCTTAAAACCACATTCGGAAGCGTATAAGCTAAGAGTCTGGAAATCTATATATAACCAGTCGAATGTGTCTCCTTTTACATCTTTATATTGCATTTGGAAGTCAATCTCTCCATAATAATCTCCGGCCAGATCGATGACTATGCTGCCGTCTTCTTCTTCAAAAAGATAGCGCAAATCGCTGGAATCCATGAGTATGCATCCGCCGGGACGGAGAATACGTTTCATTCGTTGGAAGAATCCGGGCATATTATTCAGTCTTCCGATAATTCCGGAACCATTCATAAGCATCAGGATCGTATTGAATGTTTCGGTAAATGTTTCGTCAAAAAGGTTGATGAGGCGCGGATCGTTCACTCCGCGTTGTTGCATCACTTCGACGGATAACGGAGAAATATCAATGGCACACACTTCTTTTCCCATTTCCTGAAGTGCCAGTGCATGGCATCCGCTTCCGGCACCTACATCCAATATTCGTCCTGTAGCCATTTGTAGGGCGGTACGCTCTAATATAGGCATAGACTGTATACTACGGAATAATTCTTTGACGGGAATTTCATCTTCTTCGAATTGGGAAGAGAATACCCGCAAACGATCAGCTCTGTGATGGTTGAAATAATCAGAAATAGCGGCTCCCATCGGGTCCTTTTCTGCAGAAAGAGTTGTTGTTGCCATTGGTGGTTACGATTGTTAACTCTGCAAAGATAAATAAATCCGCAGAAAAGGGTTATCTTTGCCGTCGGAAATGTTGAATACTAATAAATGATTATATGAGTATAGAAGAAGCAATCATGGGTGGAATCGTTTTTAAAGGTAAGAAAGATAAGCCCAAAGAAGAGGAAAAAGTGAAGACGAAAGCGAAAAAAGCGACGTATATTCGTGGACAGCATGGTTCGGGTGCAGCGAAGATGAAAGCAGATATCCGGAAGAAGAGAGCTAGCCGTCATAAGAAATAAAAGTATGGTTATAAATATAATAATTTGTGTAGTATCTGTTGTACTTATGTTGCGGGGTGCTTTTCTAATTCTGAAAATGGGACTCTTGTGGATGCTTCATTGCAGGATAATAAAATCGTATGACAGGAAAACACATGGAAAGGTAGTGGATATAGAGACACAGGTAAAGTCTGATGGTATGAATATTACTGATGTATGTATACCAAAAATAAAATATAAATTGGAGGGAGAAGACGAAAAGTGTTGCCAATTTCTTCCTTCTAATCTAAAGAGTGGAGAGGAAAATAACATTTATCTTTATCCAAAACAGTATCATATAGATGATAAGGTTACCATATTGTATGATAAAGGTAAGGCGAATGATATGTTTGTGTTGCCCAGAATGCAACTAATGAGGCTGCTTGTTAACCAATTTGTTCCTGGTTGTTTTTTCATACTGTCGGCAATTTTAGGATTATGCTTTGTTTTTTAGAAACAGCATAGGCTGTCCGAAAAGCCTTAGAGGAATATTATAGAGTAGTACAATAATAGTAGAGTCAAGTCAAGGTTAAAAGGGAAGAGCCCGATGCAAAACCGGACTCTTTATCAATCTTGTTAATTTTTAGAGACATTTATTGAATATCTCTGCTTAGAAATACAAAAAAAGGCAACTAACTCGCAGTGAATTAGTTGCCTTATCTTTTTTATTTATTGAATGTCCCTTTTTAATCTGTTTAGCTTTTTAGGGCCACTCCAAATTGTAGTAAGGGTGATTTTCCTTTTTAGGGACTTTTGGGACGACCTCTCTTACTTCTGCGGAAGAATCTCAATCCAGTAATCGTCCGGGTCATTGATGAAATAAAGCCCCATGGCCGTGTTCTCAAAACATACACAATTCATTTCTTTGTGATAAGCTCTGATTGCATCGTAATCGCCGGCTACACGAAAGCAGAGATGGCTTTCGTTTTCCCCCAGTTCGTATGGAGCAGTATGATCTTTCAACCACGTCAATTCCAGCAAGAAACCTGTTTCGTTATCAGTCAGGTAGACTAACGTGAACGAGCCGTCGGATGCTTCCTTCCGATGATGTTCTTTTAAGCCGAGTGCTTTTTCATAAAAAGCGATACTCCGCTCCAGATTAGTGACGTTGATATTAAAATGGTCAAATTTACTTTTTATTTCCATTGTTGCGATTTTCTTTATTTTTTCATTAAGAGCTTCACGATTTCTCCAACATACGTGCGCGGTTGTCCGGCTTGCGGAGTTGTCTGTGAAGGCATTTTCTTACATTCGATAACAGCCGAAGGTGTTGTTTGGTTTGGAGCGTACAATTTTAATGTATAGCTATCTGCCTTTTCTATTGCATCGTAAGCTTGATCGGGTGAAAGCGTGCAATAGGCAACTGCTTTTCCTGATTGATAACCAAGTGCGCCACCAGCATTTGCAGTCATATTGGTCATGTTGAACTCATCTTTTCCGATGCTGATTACTAATTTTCCGCTTCCCATCAAAGCATATACTTCACCCGGGATTTGTTTCAAATCAATTTCTATATAACCCGGCATATCAGCGGAAGCCTTGCCTGCAGGAGTAGCAGGAGTGAGAGTTGCAGCAGGAACAGTGGTTTGAGCAGGTTCGCCAGTTGTCACTTTTATATCAGTCTTTTTATCTGCGCCACCAATGACAATCGGACCTGCGGCTGCAACGATTGATGGAGTTTTTTGCTCTTCTTCTTTCTTCTTTTTCTCTGTTTTCGGACGGGTATCAGGTGCTCCGAAAGCTACCGCTACATCCATAAATATATCATCGGCGAAGTCTACGGTTTTTCTACGCCATTTAGCCAAGCCACGTACTAATTTAGTCTTAGCTTTATTGAGCGCATATTTATCAGTAATCCATTCTTCGGCTTTATATTTTTCTGTTTCACGATAAGTAAAACGGATTTTTTCAAGCTCTACCAGGCAGTTTCCGGGGTTGCAGGTAACGGTAATCTGATAGTTAACTAATGTACGGTCTAATGACAGGGCACTGGAGCTGAAAACAATCCATTCTTCTCCAATACCGGCAATTGTTCCTTTTGCTTCGTCGGAGAAAACAATGCGGCTATCGATGTTTTTATTCTCTTTCAGACGTTCATCCATCCACTTTGTCATTGTGTCGTAGATTTGTGCCTGACTCATTCCGGGAATCTGGAACTCTTTGGAAAATACTACTTTACCTTCTACTTCAGGAACGGCTCCTACAAGGTACCTGGTGTCATCTTTCTTCTCTTTTGCAGAATCTGCCTTCATTGCCATCGGCAATGCGAGAAACATAGTAAGAAACAGAATCGTAAATTTATTCATAATTATAATGTGTTTATTTGGTAATCTCAAAACTTTCGCCCCGACGGGTGATGCTGATAAAACGGCATCCTGCATTTTCTGCAAAACTACGAAGCGCATTTCCTCCTTCATAATCTTCACTGAAGTGCATGGGCACAAATATAGTAGTTTTTATTTGTTCGATGAACTGTTTTGCCCCTTTCATATAATCTTTTCCCATTCTCCGATCCATCGGGAATAGCACTAGATCGATGTTAGGCACTTTTTCTTTTAAATATTTAACTTCTGCAAGGAAATCACCATTGGCTTTTCGTATCTCTTCTTCGGTCGATTCTTCACTCCAATGCCAGTTGTTCAAGTCGCCGGCATGGAAGATACTCCAATCTTGTAAGTGAAGAAGGAGCGAACTGCCGACATCTGTTGATCCGAAGGCGTCGATGCGGATCGTGTCGTCTTCGTAGGTTTCTCCTTTTTTAATATAGAAAGCATCTTCGGCTTTGGCACGATGGGACTTCAGAATATCTTTGGAGAAGATGTATTGAATGTCGGGGCGTTGCTCTTTCCAAGTCAATATTTCACGGTTAAAGTGATCGGGATGGAAATGAGTGGCCAATACGTACAGTTTACCCGGCCTTTGCAGGAGATAATCATGCACGATTCCCCGGTTGTGTTCCGTTTCGGAAGAATCTTTGTAGTAATCGATGATAATGGTTACACCTTCCATTTCGATGGCGAAACCGCTGTGATAAATATAATCCAGTGTCATAGCTGACTATTTTATGGTTGCAATATTACGTATTCTCGTTGGAGTTGCCAAGAAAAATCGACGAAATCAAGGAGCAAGACGACTGATTTTCCATTCACCGTCCGGTTGTAGGGTGTATAGAAAGCGGTCGTGCAGTCGGTTGGGGCGTCCTTGCCAGAATTCAATCCTTGTAGGTGTGACGGCATATCCGCCCCAATTATCAGGTCTTTCCACTTCTTTTCCAATCCATCGGGCGGCTTCTCTGACGAAGGATCGTATCAATTGCATTCTGCTTGCTATCGGTTGACTTTGCGGAGAAATTCGTGCGCCAATCCGGCTTTTATAAGGACGCTTCCGGAAGTATTCATCCGATTCTTCCGGTGAAACTTTCGTCGCTATTCCTTCTATATGTATTTGTCTTTCGAGAGCGTGCCAGACAAAAGAGAGGGAGATAGATGGGTTTTGTGCCAATTGTTTGCCTTTGCGGCTTTCGTAATTGGTATAAAAGATAAATTTTCCATCATGGAGTCCTTTTAACAATACTGTACGTGTGGACGGTCTCCCTTCGGGGGATACAGTTCCTACAATGACCGCAGTCGGTTCGTCCACTTCTGCGTCAATCGCTTCTTGCAGCCAACGACTGAAAAGCGAAAGCGGGTCGCCGGGAAGTTCACTTTCCCGCAACCCGCCTTTCGTATATTCCTGTCGGATATCTGCTATGTTTAATTTCGCCATAAGATTATCTGGCAGCTTTAGTTTATTATTTTTAATGATGATATCACATAGGTACTTCTATTAATAGAATATGTGAGTCTTTCAATGTCTCCAGTTCAACGCTGTTCGTATCGTAAACACCCATGCCGTCACGGCGTTTCAACACTTCACCGTCTACTACTATTTCTCCTTCAATGAGGAAGATATAGACGCCTGCATGACTTTGATGCATGTGATAACCTAATTTCTTTCCGGCTTCTACTTTGCCGATGGAGAACCAGGTATCTTGCAAAAGGGAAGCAGGTGTGCTACCGTCGGGAGATACGATGACTGCCAGTTCGTTCGGACGCTCCAGTTCTGCAATGCTAAAATCCTGATAAACGGGACGGGTATTCCGTTCTCTCGGCATAATCCAAATTTGCAGGAATTCCACCGGTTCTACCGGACTTGCATTTACTTCACTATGGAAGATTCCTGTTCCCGCACTCATTGTCTGAATTTCTCCGACAGTAATAATGCGGCTGTTCTTCTTGCTGTCTCCATGTTGCAGATGTCCTTTCAGAGGAATGGAAATGATTTCCATATTCTTATGCGGGTGAGTCTGAAAACCTTGTCCGGGCGCAACCTTATCATCATTCAATACGCGAAGAGCACCAAAATTGATACGGTCGGAGTCGAAGTACTCGTCAAAACTGAAAGTGTGATAACTATCCAGCCAATCATACTGGGAATGTCCTCTTGTATCTGCTTTATGTATTACTTTTTTCATAAAAACTGTCCTTTCTCTTATTTGTTTATATGTTTGGTAAACAAAGAAAGCGGCTTAAAA
The DNA here is from genome assembly GCF_018289135.1 of Bacteroides xylanisolvens. NCBI lineage: Bacteria > Pseudomonadati > Bacteroidota > Bacteroidia > Bacteroidales > Bacteroidaceae > Bacteroides > Bacteroides xylanisolvens. The sequence continues at coordinate 2,535,291 of NZ_CP072216.1, read as the reverse complement.
GTTTTATTTCTTCACTTCATTTAATAAAGGCTTGTGATTGATAAAATCTTTTATGTTTTGCAGGGTGGTTACGGCAATATTCTCCATTGCTTCATGTGTGAAAAAAGCTTGATGAGAGGTGACGATTACATTGTTGAACGAGAGCAAACGGGCGAGTACATCATCGTCGATGATGCGGTCGGATTGATCTTCATAAAAGTATTCGCTTTCTTCCTCGTATACGTCCAGTCCTGCGGAACCTATTTTCTTGTTCTTCAGTCCTTCAATCAGCGCATTGGTATGGATCAGTTGCCCGCGACCGGTATTGATAATCATTACTCCGTCTTTCATTTTGCTGATGGAGTAGTCGTTTATCAGGTATTTGGTCTCTTCAGTGAGCGGACAGTGTAAGGAGATAATATCCGAATTGTGGTATAGTTCGTCCAGTGAAGTATAAACTATTTGTTCTTGACGAGCGAAGTTGTAGTCCGGATAAAGGTCATAAGCCAGTACGTTCATTCCGAACCCTTTTAAGATGTGAATCAGTATTTTCGCTATTTTTCCTGTGCCGATGATACCTGCTGTTTTCCCGTGCATATCGAATCCCATCAGACCGTGCAGGGAGAAATTACCGTCTTTGGTACGCCAGGAGGCGCGGGGGATTTTTCGGTTTAGCGATAGCATAAGTGCTACCGTGTATTCTGCAACAGCATAGGGAGAATAAGCGGGAACCCGCACTACGGTGATTCCGGCAGCGGCGGCAGCATTTAAATCTACATTATTAAATCCGGCACAGCGTAATGCCAGTAGTTTCACTCCGTTTGCCGCCATCACACGGATTACTTCTGCGTCGGTAACGTCGTTCACAAAGATACAGACTGCATCCACTCCTTGTGTCAGTAGTACGTTGTTTTTATTCAGATGTCCTTTGTAATAGCGTATTTCAAATCCAAACTCTTTGTTTTTGTCATTGAAAGAGGACTCGTCATAAGGCTTTGTGCCGAAAAATGCAATTGTATAGGCCATAATAGTATTCTATAAATTATTATTCTATTAAAACGTAAAAACAGGTGGATTTGTTTGCTCTCTGTATAGTGATAAATATAGATTGTTTCATTAGAAACAGTTTGTTTTTTCAATTAAAATGGGCAGGTAAATGAAAATAAATGCACAGACGTATCTCTCGTGTGCAATAATATCGTATCTTTGCGCCCGAAATAATTAAAAAAAGATTTAGATGAGAAAAATTTCCTTGATTGGATTTGTAATGCTAATCGTTTCAATTCCAACTTTTGCCGGAGGCCTTCTGACAAATACTAATCAACATGTGGCTTTTTTGAGAATGTTAGCACGTGGTGCTTCCATTGATATTGACGGTGTTTATTCTAATCCTGCCGGTTTGGCTTTCTTGCCGGGTGATGGTCTTTATCTTTCTTTGAACGGACAAAGTGCTTATCAAACTCGTAACATAGATATGACATTTCCGCTGTTTCCGGAAGACGGACACAGGCGTTATTATAAAGGTAAAGCTTCTGCACCTTTTGTTCCTAGTTTTCAGGGTGCTTATAAAAAAGGTGATTGGACTATTTCCGGTAGCTTTGCTGTTGTAGGAGGTGGTGGAAAAGCTTCCTTTGATGATGGCTTGGGCATGTTCGATTCAATGGTAATAGGACAAATTTTTCAGGCTACTCCTACGCCAGGAACTATTAGTCCTGCTATGTACTCTATTAATAGTGCAATGGATGGAAGCCAGTTTATTTATGGTGTTCAATTAGGTTTGTCATACAAAATAAACGATTGGTTGGCTGTTTTTGGTGGTGGACGTATGAACTATTTCAGTGGCGGATACGAAGGATTTTTGACAGCAAAAGTGAATACTGATTTGCCGGGTATGCCGATAGGTACAGAATTGGCTGGTATTGAACTAGATTGTGACCAAACAGGTTGGGGTATAACACCTATTCTTGGAGTTGATGTGAAATTGGGTAAATGGAATATTGGTTTGAAGTATGAGTTCATGACGAGTTTGAATCTTGAAAATAAGACAAAGAAAGCTGAAGTGCGCCAAAATGGAGTTGTAGTACCAGATAATTTGAATCCATTAGTTGATTATAAAGATGGAGTAAATACTCCGAATGATATTCCTGCTTTATTGACTGCTGCTGTTGGTTATGAAATCCTTCCTACACTTCGTGCAACTTTAGAATATCATCATTTCTTCGATAAGGCTGCCGGAATGGCAAATGATAAACAGAAAGCTTTGAAACATGGCACGCACGAAGTTTTAGTTGGCGCAGAGTGGGACGTAACTAAGCAACTGACTATCAGTGGTGGTTATCAAAACACAGATTATGGATTGGCTGACGATTTCCAAAATGATATTAGTTTCTCATGTGACTCCTATTCACTAGGCTTCGGTGCTGCAATCAAGATGACAAAACATCTGACAATGAATGTCGCTTACTTTTGGACAAATTATAAAGACTATAACAAAGTGGCTGAAAGTGCGCTTGGAGCGGTATCAACTACTTACAGTCGTACAAATAAGGTGTTTGGTCTTGGAGTAGATTATAGATTTTAATTTTTCTTATTGATATAAATGAATAAAATATGAAATATATTATCTTTTTATTGGTAATAGTTTTGACATCTTGTAATAATATGGAAGATGTAGAAAATGAAGTTTTAGGTTCAACAAAGTCTAATGAAATTACTGTTACTACTCGTTCTGCAGGTGATGGTAAAATGGATTTACTTGGCTATGGATATAACTGTTTATATTCAATTGGTGATAGTTATAAAGGCGGATTAAACGCAGTAATTGATATAGAACGTTATGTTTCTGGAGATGCAAGAGACCCTCTTACTGGAGAAAAGGTAACTGGCATGCCTAAAGGAAAAATAGAGGAATCTTTATCTCATGGTGATTTCTCCCAGAAAGAGGTTTATGGTTCTTCGTTGGATGATTTTTATAGAAAAGTGAGTTCTAAATATACTCTGAATACAGGCTCGTGGATTAAATGGGGTTCTTTGGAATTTAAACTGGATTTTGATAATACAATCACTCAGAAAGATAAATATTCTTTTTATAAAGTTGATTTATGTATAAACACGAAAAGACTATTTTTTAATACTTTTAATGTTAAAAGACTAAAGTACTTTTTGAGTGATGATTTTTTATTTGCACTGAAATATTATACTGCTAAAGAAATCGTAGACGATTATGGAACACATGTCTTAACAGATGTTTATGTTGGTGGGAAGCTTTCTATTTTAGCATCTGCATTAGAAACTGATAAAACTAAGGATGATCTTATTAAATTAACAACAGATTTTGCATCTAGGATTATTACGAGTAATACTGTAGATTTGAAAGTTTCGCAAAACCTTGTGAATACTTCGCTGTCTGTAATTCAATCAGGTGGTAATAAATATATTCAAAATAAGATAATAAGGAGTGAAAATGGTATGATCTCAACTAATGTTATTAATTGGGATGAATGGGCTAATAGTGTTGATGTAGATCACTCTACTTTAATACGGAGTGGTGTAGACCATTTAATTCCTATTTGGGAATTTATTGATGACCCTAAATTGAAGGAAGAAGTTATATCGGAGATCAATGCAAGAAATAGCCAGCAAGAGATGCCTTTATTTGACTATACTTCATATCCTTCTTTTACGTTAACAACTACTGATGCCACTCAACGTGGTTCATGGGATACTAGAAATATTATAAATAGAAATAATATTGTGAATCTTAGTCAAGATGGAACTTATACTATTAAATTCTCGAAAATTAGTGGAACTTATAATTATTTTATAAATCATACACACGAGATGGCATGTCGCTATAACTGGTTGGGGGGAATTATACGTTTGGACTCTTTAACAATAAATGGTTCATCTTTTTATGTTGAAATGCCAAAAAATAAGACGTTAATAGGTGTACATTTTGATCGTGATTATGGTAGAACAGGTAAACCTGACGGTTATTCATATTTTGTTTCAGAATACGAAGATGAAATAACAGTTAGAGATAATAAGAATAACCGTATAGTAAAAATTCCTGTAAAAATAAACTTTCAGTGATTTTATTCTTTGGAATATTACTTCTTTGGTGATAAGAAAACTAGTATGGTAGTTGGTAAGCAGAATATATTGAAATATTGCACACATAAATAACTTGCGGGTGTGGAATGGGTTATTACAAACTATTCATTATCAGTGGTGATTATCAGAAAACTGGTTACAGATTGAATGATGATTTCCACAGATACAGGTTTCTCTTATAATTTTACTCCATAGGTCTTGGTGTCGTGTCAACTCATTTGGGCATTGAGTCTGGGTGTTGCTTATCGGGGGATTACATATAGTGATTATACAAAAGGGAAGGTTGGGAGGCATCTATTGATAAAGACGTTTATAGCCGTACCAATAAAGTATTTGGCGTGAGCGTGAACTACAAGTTCTAAATTTCTAATCCTTTATATGTATAGAAAAGCCGTCTCGGACATGATGTTGAGACGGCTTTTTTGTTTTACTGTTCTATGTTAGTTTAGAAAGAATATTGTACCAGCATATTCAACCGGTTGGCGTGGCGGGTTGAAGAACTGAAATCAGTACGCCATCCTCTTAAATATTCTACGCCCACTTGCAAATTACTGCTTACATTCCAGAAAGCATTAGTCACTAAATACTGTCCTTTACGATAGGATTCCGGATTTTCACTTGGATATCCATTTTCAGAATAAAGTCTGGATAAACTATATGTACCGGATATAAAGATGCTCGGACAAAGGTTGTATTGCAGCCCTGCATACCATCCCAGCATTGGGAGAACCTGCATTTTTCCCTCATTATCAGGATCGGGAACGATATCTACGTTCAGATTACTTAAATCGTTCAGGTAAGATCCGATACCTTTTCCATAATTAAACTGTCCGAATGCCTGTAATTTCTTCGTAATATTGAAGGTTGTAGATGCTTGCAGACCGAAGCCGGTGGCGGAATAGGCTTTCTCATGTACATTACTTGAGTAGGTCATACTACGGACAATGGCACCTAATTTAACGTGACTGCTACTATTCCAGTTATACTGTACGGAAGTGGCAAAGTCCGGCATTCGTTGGGTGTTGATAGACAAGTCATTGTTGGCTGTACCGTCTACTGAAGGCATTTCCATTGAAACACCGAATTTCCAGTTTTTCAACTTATCACACATATAGCTTAATTGCGTAGTGCGGTAAAAGGCTGAACCGTTAGGTCCTGCAAAGTCGATAGTTGGAGGCAGTGCGGAGAGGTCCATGAACGAACCATAGCTGTACCCGATAGTGAAACCGAGGAATTGTGCGTAAGCGTTTTGTAATTCGAAGGTCTTTCCATCGCCACGGAAGTTTCCGGCAGTGTAAACTACGAAGTCTCCCAAATGTTTGGTACGTCCTACCAATTTGAGGAACAGGGTGGAAGTGGTGATGTCCATCTGGAATTGGTTCTTTGCAAAATTGCCGCTTCCGCGTTGTGGTATCAATGCCGGATAGAAATCTACATCATTAACGATACCGTTAAAATCATACTCTGCCGTTGCACGAACGTATCCTCCGATACCGAGGGCGAATTTCCCTTTCTGATCAGTGAGCAGGAAGCGGGGAGCATTGGGGTCGTGAAAACGCATCTGTGAACGGTCGTTCATGATTCGGATGATTTCATCTCCTGCTTTGTTCTTTGAGACAAACATGATCGAGTTGGGCTCTTCATCTTCGATGATTACCTTCTTTTGCGCATGGGCACAGAGGGGGAAAATTCCTATCCCCAGTAGCATAGCTACCATTTTAAAGCTTGTTTTCATTATGAGTTAAGTTTTAGGTGAATGCCCAATCAACAACTAAAAAAAGAAATGGTTGAGAGGGGCAAAGGAAAAATTGCCAAACTAATCGGAAGAATTGCTATTTATAATGATTCTAAAAAAGCGGATCTTTGTATCGTACTAATTTAGATAAAAGAAATACGACGATGGAAAAAGTAGATTTTACGAAAGGAATATTAGCGATACAACCGGATTTGCATCGCTTCGCATATAAATTGACGGCAGATCGCGAATCTGCCAATGATTTGGTTCAGGATTGTTTGTTGCAGGCATTAGATAATCAGGAGAAGTTTACGTATAGCAAAAATCTGAAAGGATGGATGTATACGCTAATGCGTAATATTTTCGTGAATAACTATCGTCGTACAGTTCGCGAAATGAACTTGATTGATGATAGTTACTCCATCAATCAACAACATCTGATAGAAGATGAGGATGCTGACAGATTCGAATTTACATACGATATGAAACAGTTGTATAAGGTGATACATTCCATACCGGAAGAGATGAAAGTGCCTTTTCAGATGTTTGTAGCTGGATTTAAATATAGAGAAATTGCCGAGAAATTAGGATTGCCGATGGGAACGGTGAAGAGCCGTTTGTTTTTCATCCGTAAACGGTTGAAAGAGGAATTGAAAGATTTCTCCTCCTGATGCGCCTTTTTAATTGAGTGATGTGTTTTAAGGTCAAAGTGATGAGCCTTCCTGTCAGAATACGACGCTGATGGGAAGGCTCTTTTTTATTGTCAATCCAGTATTTCCTGTACTCTGTGTTTAGCCTTTTGGACAGTTGCTTGTGCGGTATGGGTTGCTTCTATAGCTTTTTCTTTCACTGTAGTCGTCTGAAAAGGATTGTTCATAGAGAGTTTTCATTTTTTTTTAGTCATCCTTTCTTTTTAGTTTTATGATGCAGTGTTTTGATACTGTTGAGGTAGGCTTGTTCTACAGGTGAAAGCGTGCGTACTTCCCACTTGCGATATTCTGTTTCAGCTTTATCCATAGCTTGTTCATGACTTATCATACCGGCATCCATCAATAGAACTTCTCCCGTGGAAGACAGTATGGCATCCAGATGTTTGATGTAATCGTTCATGTACATTGGACGATGCTTGATAGCTTGTACTTCGGCAAAATCAAAATATCCGGAGACAAGGTTGTTCAGCACTTTGAGTTCTTCTGCGCTCAAGTAGTTCTTGGCTATCTTTGCATCGCGCAAGGTCGGATGGTCGCCTTTAAAGGAAGTTAGTCCCATCATGTGTTGGTCGGTATCGGCTCGTTCATAAATAACTTCTGCAGCTGTATGTCCGTGGGCTGCAAAGTGTAGCTTATTCTGAACAATCTTGAAGAATTCAATAGATTGTTTGGCGTGGGGATCGTAATCTACGGCAGTAGCATAGATATCAAGCACTTGTCTATACATCACCTTTTCAGACGATCGGATGTCACGGATGCGGTCGAGTAACTCTTTCCAATAATAGCCTCCTCCCATCTGCTTCAATCGTTCATCATCCATGGTAAAGCCTTTGATGATATATTCTTTAAGGCGTGCCGTTGCCCATTGACGGAAGTGTGTGGCTTGAATTGAATTTATTCGGTAGCCTAAAGATATTATCATATCAAGATTGTAGTGAGGAATTTCTCTTTCAACCATGCGCGCTCCTTCTTGTCGAACCTGTCGGATTTTCCGACAGGTTGATTCTTCAACAAGTTCACCATCTTCATAAATGTGCTTAATATGTTCTACCACATTTGTTCGAGATGTCTGGTAAAGGTCGGCCATTTGCTGTTGGGATAGCCATACGGTATCTTCGTCCATCTGCACTTCTATGTGTGTCTGCCCGTCTTCGCTTTGGTAGATGATGATATTGCTTTTATTTTCTTTTGCCATGATTTAGAGATATCGTTTTTTAAAATATAGTTTATAAGTTTAATCTTTGATACAAACATTAAGCTCTGTATTTGGCAAAGTTATGTCTTTTCAGTGAAATGTATGTCAATCATCGGATTTCTTTTGCTTTTTCATAGTTTTTCCTATACCTTTGCAGCGCAAAAGAATAAAAAGACATTTGATGCCGTGAATAGCGGTCGTGTATTCTAGAACACCACGTAAAAAACAGGAATTATGAAAGAAAAAGTATCTGTACCCTTTATGCTGCTGGGTATCCTTTTTAACGTTTGCCTTATTGCAGCCAATCTTCTTGAAACGAAAGTAATCCAGATCGGTAGTTTGACCGTGACAGCCGGATTATTGGTTTTTCCTATTTCTTATATTATAAATGACTGTATCGCCGAGGTTTGGGGATTCAAGAAAGCGCGCCTTATCATTTGGAGTGGTTTTGCTATGAACTTCTTTGTGGTTGCTCTTGGGTTGATAGCTGTTGCCATTCCTGCTGCTCCTTTTTGGGAAGGTGAAGAGCACTTTGATTTTGTGTTCGGTATGGCTCCTCGTATTGTGGCTGCCAGTCTGATGGCCTTTTTGGTAGGCTCGTTTCTTAATGCATATGTGATGAGTAAAATGAAAGTAGCCAGTCAGGGACGTAACTTTTCAGCCCGTGCCATTTGGTCGACTGTGGTGGGTGAGACTGCCGATTCATTGATTTTCTTCCCAGTAGCTTTTGGAGGTGTCATTGCTTGGAAAGAACTGCTTATCATGATGGGGATTCAGATTGTATTGAAATCCTTGTATGAGGTGATGATCCTCCCGGTAACGATCCGTGTGGTGAAAGCAATCAAGAAAATAGACGGTAGCGATGTCTACGACACCAATATCTCTTATAATGTATTGAAAGTCAAAGATATTTAATGTAGAATATGAATAGAGAAGCAGCATTGGTTGTGTTTAGTGGTGGGCAGGATTCTACCACTTGCTTGTTTTGGGCAAAACGCAATTTTAAGAAAGTATATGCCTTGAGTTTTCTGTATGGTCAGAAGCATCAGAAAGAAGTGGAATTTGCGCGGGAGATAGCCCGGAAAGCGGAAGTGGAATTTGATGTGATGGATGTTTCCTTCATCGGACAGCTAGGCCATAATTCATTGACCGATACCACCATGGTGATGGATCAGGAAAAGCCGGCAGATAGTGTTCCCAATACATTTGTTCCGGGACGTAACCTGTTCTTTTTGAGTATTGCGGCTGTGTATGCCCGTGAACGTGGTATTAATCATTTGGTAACGGGAGTTTCCCAAACGGATTTCAGCGGTTATCCCGATTGTAGGGATGCGTTTATCAAGTCTCTCAATGTGACTCTCAATCTGGCTATGGATGAACAGTTTGTGATTCATACTCCTTTGATGTGGATTGATAAAGCAGAGACATGGGCGTTGGCCGACAAACTGGGAGTACTGGAACTGATTCGCACCGAGACTTTGACATGCTATAATGGTGTTCAAGGAGATGGCTGCGGACATTGCCCGGCTTGTACGTTACGACGGGAAGGATTGGAGAAGTATTTAAAAAGTAAGAATCAATAATATCTCTACATAGAGATTAAAATGCATTTTCTTGCTGTCATCTGTCACATTGTTGTTGTTAAACAGTTGATTATAAAATAAATAGTTTGTGACAGCAAGTGGTGACAGCAACAAAACTTGATATTTTGCCGTCACATCTATTGTCACCGGTAAGTTTCAACTAATAGAAGATAGTAGCTTCTGCCTGGAATGTATTGGCTTAGTTTAGTTTCAGCAGCTTGAAACTAAAGTTCCAACGGTAGGAAACTAGAGTTTCAACGGTGGGAAACTAAAGTTTTTGTTACTTGAAACTATTAGTTCCAAGGCGTGAAACACTTGGTTCCTCGGTGTGAAACACTTTGTTTCCTTTAATGAAACTCTTTGTTTCAGGTAATGAAACAAACTGTAACAAGTAAGCTGCGGATAAAGCAACCGTGGGTTAAGAGTTGATGGTGATAGGTGATAGATGCGGTGATAGGTTGTAAAACGAATCTTTCACCACTGAAACATCGATGAATAGAGTGTTTAAGACTGGCCGGTGATAGGTGAAAGAGGAAATGTGTTTTTTTATCTAGAATAGGGGTTGTAGTTAACGAGTACAATGACAGAATTAAAAGACCAACTTTCTTTATTAGGAAGAAAGACCGAGTATAAGCAAGATTATGCTCCTGAAGTATTGGAAGCTTTTGATAATAAGCATCCTGAAAATGACTATTGGGTACGTTTTAACTGCCCGGAATTTACAAGTCTGTGTCCTATCACAGGGCAACCGGATTTTGCTGAAATACGTATCAGCTACATTCCTGATATAAAAATGGTAGAAAGTAAGAGTTTGAAACTCTATCTTTTCAGTTTCCGCAGTCATGGTGCTTTTCATGAGGACTGCGTAAATATCATTATGAAGGATCTTATAAAATTAATGAATCCCAAATATATTGAAGTAACAGGTATCTTTACTCCTCGTGGCGGTATTTCTATCTATCCATACGCCAATTACGGTCGTCCGGGAACAAAATTCGAGCAGATGGCGGAACATCGTTTGATGAATCGGGAGTAAATGAATCGGGAATAATAGTAAAGATATAAAAACTCATTAGCTAAAAATATCGAATATGACTCATCATGTGCCCGCTGATTTGCAAAGCTATGTTTGCCAAAGTATTATCCCTCAATATGCCAACTTTGATAAAGCGCATCAAATCGATCATGTAGAAAAGGTGATTGAGGAAAGTCTGAAATTAGCGATGCATTATGAAGTCGATTATTCGATGGTTTACATCATTGCTGCTTATCATGACTTGGGGTTGTATGAAGGACGTGAATTTCATCATATAGCCTCCGGTAAAGTTTTGTTAGCTGATGAAACTTTACGTCGTTGGTTTACCGAAGAACAACTGTTACAAATGAAAGAAGCGATAGAAGATCATCGGGCTTCCAACAAACAGGCTCCTAGAACAATCTATGGAATGATTGTTGCCGAGGCTGACCGAATTATAGATCCCGAAATAACTTTGCGTCGTACCGTTCAATATGGATTATCCCATTATCCGGAAATGGATAAAGAGGGGCAATATGCCCGCTTTCGGAGACATCTTACTGATAAATATGCAGAAGGAGGGTATCTGAAACTATGGATACCCCAATCGGATAATGCAGGTCGGTTGGCGGAACTTCGAAATTTGATTGCTAATGAGGACGAACTGATTAAGGTATTTGATAAGTTGTATTCAGATGAATTAGGATAGACTATCCTGATATTTTTTTACTTTTATATTTATCGGGTTGTAGTTTACAAAGAAACTATTTATTTCAGAGTAGCCAAAATAGGCTACTCCTTTTAACATTATATTGGAATACTTTATTCATGATGATACGGCCCTCCATTCAATATCGTCATTGCCCGATAAATCTGCTCCACGAATATTAACCGAATCATTTGATGAGAAAAAGTCATCTTCGACATTGAAATCTTTTCGTGTGCTGCCTGATACACTTTTTCTGAAAAGCCATAAGGGCCTCCGATAATAAAAACGAGCCGTTTATTCACCGTATTCATTTTCCGTTTCATATATTCGGCAAACTCAAGAGAGCGCATTTCTTTTCCGTGTTCATCGAGCAGCACCACGACGTCACCCGGTTGAAGAGCTTTCAGTATCAGTTCTCCTTCCTTTTCTTTCTGTACTTCCATTGAAAGACTCTTGGTGTTTTTCAGTTCGGGAATTACTTCCATATCAAAAGTGATATAGCGTTTGGTACGCTGGATATAGTCGTTGATGGCAGTGATATAGTGTTGTTCTACGGTTCGTCCTACGACGAGCAGGGTTGTTTTCATACGTCTACAATTCTGATTATTGCACAAAAATAGGCATTTTTTATGTTATTCTGCAATTAATGCTTACCTTTGCCTATCATTAGTTGAAAGTTTAAGCCTTTAAACTTCAACTTAAAAGCTTGTAATTATGAAAAAACGAGTGCTCGTAGGAATGACCGCATTGCTTCTTTCCCTCTCGTTGCTAATGGCGCAAGAGATACCGGCAGGAGTGATTACGGCATTTAAAAGAGGAAGCTCGCAAGAGCTAAGTAAGTATATGGGGGACAAGGTAAACCTGGTGCTCCAAGGTCGCTCGACAAACGTTGACAAACAGAAAGCAACAGCTGCGATGCAGGAATTCTTTACGGAGAATAAAGTCAGCGGATTTAATGTGAACCATCAGGGAAAACGGGACGAATCAAGTTTCGTTATCGGCACGTTGGCTACTACTAATGGGAACTTTCGTGTGAACTGCTTCCTGAAGAAAGTGCAGAATCAATATTTAATACATCAAATAAGAATTGACAAGATCAATGAATAAGGAAAAAGAACTGATCGACAAGTTGATCGATCTTGCTTTTGCAGAAGATATAGGTGATGGCGATCATACCACCCTTTCATGTATTCCCGCTACGGCAATGGGAAAATCAAAATTGCTTATCAAAGAAGCCGGTGTGCTGGCAGGTATCGAAGTTGCCAAAGAAATTTTCAACCGCTTCGACTCCACTATGAAAGTGGAAGTGTTTATCAACGATGGAACAGAAGTGAAACCGGGCGACGTAGCAATGGTAGTGGAAGGAAAAGTGCAATCTTTGCTTCAGACCGAACGCCTGATGTTGAACGTGATGCAGCGTATGAGCGGCATCGCAACCATGACCCGCAAATACGCAAAGGTATTGGAAGGAACAAATACCCGTGTGCTCGACACCCGTAAGACAACTCCCGGTATGCGTATCCTCGAAAAAATGGCAGTGAAAATCGGTGGTGGAGTAAACCATCGTATTGGTTTGTTCGATATGATTCTTCTGAAAGACAACCACGTAGACTTTGCCGGAGGTATCGACAAAGCTATCACTCGCGCTAAAGAATATTGCAAGGAAAAAGGCAAAGACCTAAAAATAGAAATAGAAGTCCGCAGCTTCGACGAACTGCAACAAGTTCTTGACCTCGGCGGAGTGGATCGTATCATGTTTGATAACTTCACTCCCGAAATGACTAAGAAAGCAGTGGAGATGGTAGCAGGCAAATACGAAACCGAATCTTCGGGCGGCATTACTTTTGATACCCTCCGTGACTATGCCGAATGTGGCGTAGACTTCATCTCGGTAGGGGCTTTGACTCATTCAGTGAAAGGACTGGATATGAGTTTCAAAGCGTGCTGATTTTTTTCACCACAGAGGACGCAGAGTACACAGAGGAACAATGATAGGAAATTCTTCCTATAAAGTAAGTTTAAAACCTCTGTGTACTCTGCGTCCTCTGTGGTGAACTCTCTTCTATTCTTTAACTTCTTTTAGCAATATTCCTTGCAGCATTCTTCAAACTCTTGCGTCTAATGAGTAAAACGACGCAGACATACGTTCGATTTTAAAAAAAAAGTAATTGACTTTGGAAAACGAGATAGAACTGATAAAGGGCTGTCGGGCAGGAAAGGATTCAGCCCGAAAGGAACTTTACACCCTCTATTCCAAACAGATGCTGGCGGTATGTTTCCGCTATACGGGCGATATGGATGCGGCGCACGATGTACTGCATGACGGTTTCATCAAGATTTTTACCAACTTCTCGTTCCGGGGCGAGTCTTCGCTCTGTACATGGATAACCCGGGTGATGGTTACTCAATCACTCGATTTCCTGCGGCGGGAGAAACGAGTCAGCCAGTTGGTAGTGCATGAAGAGCAGCTTCCCGATATACCGGATATATCGGACTCGGGAGGAGGGGCTGGAATCTCCGAAGAGCAATTGATGGCTTTTATTGCCGAATTGCCGGATGGTTGCCGAACCGTTTTCAACCTTTATGTGTTTGAAGAGAAATCGCACAAGGAGATAGCCAAGATGCTTCACATTAAAGAACATTCGTCTACTTCGCAGTTGCACCGGGCCAAGTATTTGTTAGCAAAAAGAATTAAAGAGTATAGGAATCATGAAGAAAGAAAATGATGAAATAACCGATCTGTTTCGCACGCGTCTCGCTGATGCAGGGATGAGTGTACGGGATGGCTTTTGGGAAGAGCTCTCGCAGGAAATACCTGTGGCTTGCCAGCATCGTCGTCGGATTCTGCTCTTCCGTGTGGCGGCTGCGGCATCTGTATTGCTCGTTTTGGCGGCCTCGTCGGCTACTTTCTTGTATTTCTCTCCCAAAGAAGAAATGGAAGAAGCATTTACAAAGATAGCCGTGACAAATGGAGGGCAGATGGATGGAGATGGAATACGCGTCAATCAGTTACCGTTGCCGGTAGAACCGGTGTTGCCGAAACCGGCTCCAAAGTCTTACGGTATGCTGTCACAATACACGGAGGAAGAAGATTCGCTTTCTATCACTTTCTCCATGTCGTTTTCTTTTTCCGCCACCACTTCCACAGGAAATGGCAACCGATATGGTAATCAAGGGAATAACGGCTTTTGGCAGGCAACAAACGGTGATACGGAATCATCTGTAGCTCCGGAAGAACAATCGAATGTGAATGTGGCTCAACCCAAAGCGGTGAAAAAGCATCGCTGGGCGATGAAAGTTCAGGTAGGCACGGCGCTTCCGGCTGATAATGGCACTTATAAAATGCCGGTTTCCGCAGGGGTAACGGTAGAGCGTAAACTAAACGAATCTCTCGGAATAGAAACCGGACTGCTTTATTCAAACCTTCGTTCGGCGGGGCAGCATTTGCACTATCTGGGTATCCCCGTTAAAGTAAATGTAACACTGGTAGATACGAAGAAATTTGACCTTTACGCTACCGTAGGCGGAATAGCCGATAAATGTATCGCCGGCGCGCCGGACAACAGTTTTAAAGAAGAACCTATCCAACTGGCAGTGACTGCCGGCATTGGAATCAATTATAAGATTAATGACCGACTTGCTGTTTTTGCCGAACCCGGAGTTTCGCATCATTTCAAAACAGATTCGAAACTGGCTACGGTACGAACGAAACGGCCGACTAATTTTAATTTACTTTGCGGACTTCGCATGACGTATTAATCCTTATGAAAATGAAAAAAACACTACTAATGCTGTGGATGGCTGTTTGCCTGATCGTATCTTTTACAGGATGCACCAGCGAAGAAATGGATTATAACAATCCGGATGTTGCCCTTTTTGTGAAACAATTGAAGTCGGGTACGTACAAGATGAAGAATGATAAAGGGGTGGTGGAGGTCCCTCATTTTACGGAAGAGGACATCCCCGAACTTTTAAAATATGCAGAAGATCTGACCATTATTCCTTCTTTTCCGTCGGTTTATAATATGAACAACGGTAAAATTCGGTTGGGCGAGTGTATGCTTTGGGTGATTGAGTCTATCCGTCAGGGCACACCGCCGTCATTAGGTTGCAAAATGGTATTGGCGAATGCTGAAAATTATGAAGCAATTTATTTCCTGACTGATGAGGAGGTGCTCGATGCAGCCGCTTGTTATCGTAGTTGGTGGGAAGAGCGCCAATATCCGAAAACAAGATGGACGATTGATCCGTGCTACGATGAGCCGCTTTGTGGATCGGGTTATCGTTGGTGGTAACAAAGGAGGAGCCTTCGGAAAGTAAAAAATAGGAAACATTCATGTGGGAACGTTTGTTTGTATCAGTAGTCTTATGCTGCTGACAGGGGATTACTACGCTCAAAAGACCGCTTCTCGTAGGAGAATATAGGTGGTAACGTAAGGGAGAAAAGTATGTGCATTAGTGTATATGAAGTGCTCCAAAATAACAGGTAATGAAAGAGGATAGAGGATGGATAGATTGAAACGGTTTATTGCAACGATGGTACTGTGCCTGACGGCTTTATTTGCATATTCGCAAGTATGGACGGCGCAAGACTCTTTGCATTTGAAGAAATTGCTGGAGAGTGACCAGGAGTTGCATTTGAATATGGATGCTGTAAAGTCGATTGATTTCGGAACTGCGGTTGGTACTCCCCGAATGTCGGAGGAGAAAAGCTGGATGATGCCTGATGAATCGCTTCCTGAAGCATTGCCTAAACCGAAAGTGGTGTTGAGTTTGATGCCATATAAAGCGAATACCCGTTATAACTGGGACCCTATCTATCAGAAGAAGATAAAGATTGATAAAAACACTTGGCGGGGAGATCCTTTCTATGAGATACGCCATCAAAGATCCTACTCGAACTGGGCACGTAATCCGATGGCGAAAGGGGTGCGTAAATCTTTGGATGAGATACAGGCGAGTGGAGTACGTTTCCGACAGTTGAGCGAACGTGCCAATGGAATGATGGTGAACACGGTAGTGATGGACGCACCTATTCCCTTGTTTGGTGGAAGTGGGGTATATATCAATGGCGGAACGGTCGGCGGACTTGACCTGATGGCTGTCTTTACCAAAGAGTTCTGGAATAAGAAAGGCAGAGATAACCGCGCCCGCACATTGGAGGTTTTGAGAACTTATGGAGATTCTACAACTGTGTTGATAAATAAACCGATCGAACAGATTGCACGCTGAAGACGTTATAATGATGTGTTGATGTAACAATGTGTAATGTACTGACTTGAGAGTGTTTGTAATTGAATAATTAGTATATTTGTGTATTGTTATGTTGGCGCATTGTTATATAACTCTGTCGTTTTCATTGGTATTTTGGCATATTAAAACATAGATAAATAATTAATTATGAATAGAATTACTTCCCTTCTGGGTATTCAATATCCTATTATTCAAGGTGGTATGGTGTGGTGTAGCGGTTGGCGTCTTGCTTCTGCCGTGAGCAATGCCGGCGGATTGGGATTGATCGGCGCCGGTTCTATGCATCCGGACACTTTACGTGAACATATCCGTAAATGTAATGCGGCCACAAAATTTCCCTTTGGAGTGAATATCCCTTTGATGTATCCCCAAATAGAAGAGATTATGAATATTGTAGTGGAAGAGGGAGTGAAGAGTGTTTTTACCTCTGCCGGAAATCCGAAAACGTGGACCGGATGGTTGAAGGAGCGTGGAATAACAGTTGTTCATGTCGTTTCATCTTCTCGTTTTGCTATGAAATGTGAAGAAGCCGGGGTGGATGCAGTAGTAGCTGAAGGTTTCGAAGCCGGAGGGCATAATGGACGGGAGGAAACAACGACTTTCTGTTTGATTCCTGCTGTGCATGAGGCTACCACATTGCCTTTGATAGCCGCGGGAGGTATTGGTACAGGAGAAGGAATACTGGCTGCTATGGTGTTGGGGGCGGAAGGTGTGCAAATAGGAACACGTTTTGCGCTGACTGAAGAAAGTTCAGCGAGTCCGGTATTTAAAGATTATTGTTTGAGTCTCGGTGAAGGGGATACTAAGTTGTTGTTGAAAAAGCTGGCTCCGACACGATTGGTAAAAAATGCTTTTCGTGAAGCGGTGGAGAAGGCTGAAGATAGTGGTGCAACTTCCGAGGAATTAAGAACTTTGCTCGGACGCGGACGTGCTAAGAAAGGTATCTTCGAAGGTGACTTGGAAGGAGGTGAACTGGAAATAGGTCAGGTCTCGGCAATAATATCCCGTCGACAGTCGGTGGCAGAGGTGATGAATGAATTGGTTGAATCTTATCGGCAAGCTGTGGAGAAAAAATATTTGTTTGAACGATAAATGATAATTTTGCGGGGTGCCCTGAAAGGGCATAATTGTATACGGTTCCGCCCTTTCAGGGCTTGTGGCTGATGTGTTTTTTTCGTAGGGCGTTGCCCTACGCTATATAATTAGGGATATTCAGTAAATGTTCCTCTTTCTAAAAAATCAAGAGAAAAGCTTTGCTTTACGTGAGCTTTTCTCTTGATTTTTTCGTTCAACTCTCCCAGTCTTCTATCTTTTTTGTAGAATATTGTTTACATATTCTTATTTTTTCCTTCCCACCCATGCATTATGTACATGTCTTTTTTAGGGGAAGTTAAAACCTCTCCTGTTTTTCCTGTTATTTTAGTTAGATTATGCTGCCTTTCTTTTTTTCTTTTCGACCTTTTCTATCATACATACCGCATTGGCTGTATGTATCCCAAAGAAAATCCAAAGTACTTCCGTTTTCCTGTTTCTAGCTTTTATCCTGGCCAGTGAGTAATGTTGTTTCTGCGTTCCAAAACTTCCTTCCAGGCGGGTAGCTCTTTCACGGCTGAGTTCCGACCGTAAGATTTTCCGAAGCGGCTCATCTTTGGCAGCTCTGCCCTTACGCTTAAAGGAAGTACTTATATGATATTTTGTACAAAATTTCCGGTTGGCATTATTGGCATAGATTGAATCCGCCGCAAGCGCCTTAACCCTAACCCCGGTCAGTTGTTGTTGCAGATGAATACAGTCTTTCAAACGTACTCCTTCGTTAAAAGCCTTAAAGGAGATATGTTCTATAAAGGAGATTCCGTCTATCTGTATATTGTTGACTTTGGCTCCGAATTCAACGGATTTGGTTTCCTTGCCTCTGATAATGGGGCGAAGGTAATGCCGGTCGATACTCACGATACGGTTGGACACTTTTTTGCCTGCAAATAAATTCTTCCCTTGCTCAAGGACTGTCTGTATGACCGAGAAACGTCTTTGGTAATCAGAGGATAGTGTAAGCCTGTTCCTGTAGGATGAATGAAGCAGCTCCAGCTGGTCAAGTAACTTTTCCAATAACTGAAGTAACCTTCGTGTAAGCATACGAGTCTGTGATTTCCTGCGTTTACGCAGTTTGCTATAAGCAAGATAGGCACGGCGTACATCAAGATACTTGTTACGGGGACGTTGTATGTGCAAGGTCTGGCAATGTTTGCACAGATGACGATGAAGCCATACAATACCTTCCCATAAGAGTTTGGTATCAGTAGGGAAACGCAGATGACTTTCATAACAGGTGGCATCGGTCATACAGACATGAAGGTTCTCAAGATAAGGTGTCCAATGCTCGGCAAGAATGAGCTGGAGGGACTCAACGTCAAGGCGATCCGCTAGTTCCTGACGAATTGCACTAACGATTTTAGGATTGGTTAGTGGATGAAGCGGATCAATCTGAACACCACAAAATAACTGGTAATGAATATTACCGTTTAAATGCTCAATCAGTTGTGCATCGGAAAAGTTGGTATAGGACTTCAAGACCATCAAGGCTATTTTACCTTCGGGAGAAAAATAACTTTTACGCCCAAAAGGAGAGGACTTCAAATGCATTTGTCGGGCCAGTTCCGAGAAAGGGAACAGAGAATGGAGGCGACCTAATTCACTCGTTGCAAAACTTTGACGATATTTTTTAAGCATATCGAACTCGGTAAAACCTAAACAAGGTTCGATTTCTGAGATTTTTTGTATCTTTACCATGTGTTTTTATTTTTAATTACCCCCGTTTTGGCCGTCAAACCGTTTTTTGGGGGGAATGCTTAAAGATACAAAAAAGGCAACTAACTCGCAATGAATTAGTTGCCTTAAATTTTATTATTTTAGGAATATCCCTAATTAGTCGCCCCTTAGAATGTGCTTTTACGCCTAATAATCAACATATTAATATATAAATTGCTTTGATATATCTGCAAGTTTTTGTATCTTTATGGTTGAAAACTTGCAGATTATTATGATAAACAAGCCCCCCCTCAGCCCTCCTTGTTCAGCTCTTTGACAGACCAGCTGAATCCCAGGCATCCCTTATACCTGCTTGCCAATAAGATAGACTGGCGCCGTTTTGAAGAAGCTTTCTCCCCGCTATACTGTGCCGTCAACGGTCGTCCGGCCAAACCCATCCGCCTGATGTGCGGACTTCTGATTCTTAAGCACGTGCGTAACCTGTCCGATGAATCGGTTGTTGAACAATGGAGCGAGAATGCTTATTACCAGTACTTTTGCGGTATGTTGGAATTCACGCCTTCCTATCCCTGCAATGCAAGCGAACTGGTACACTTCCGTAAGCGTGTCGGAGAAAATGGCATGGAACTGATTCTGTCAGAAAGTATCCGCGTCAATCAGGAGGACGACGGCCCGGACCATCACTGCACGGCCTTCATCGATTCCACGGTACAGGAAAAGAACGTGACTTATCCCACGGATGCGAAGTTGCATAAAAAGATAGTCCGCAAAGTGTTGTCTGTCGTAAAATCCTTAGGGCTTCCTTTGCGCCAGAGCTATACCTTTGTCCTCAAGAAGATCTACCGTGACCAGCGTTTCCGTAACCACCCCAAGAACCGTGGCAAGGCCCTGAAAGCGGACAAGCGGCTGCGCACCATTGCGGGAAGGCTTGTCAGGGAACTGAGGCGCAACCTGAAAGAAAACCACGGCTACGACTCCCTGCTCGACCTCTTTGAGCGGGTGCTTTCACAGAAGCGCAATTCTCCCGGGAAAATCTATTCCCTGCATGAACCGGAGGTGCAGTGTATCAGCAAGGGGAAAGAACATAAGAAATACGAGTTCGGCAACAAGGTTTCAATCGTCCGCTCAATTACCGGTGTCATACTGGGTGCCAAGTCTTTCCGGAATGAATATGACGGGCATACCATTGAAGAATCCCTCAGGCAGGTGGAACGCATTACCGGAAAGAAGATCAGGAAGTTGGCCGGGGACAGGGGGTACAGAGGAAAGAAAGAGGTGGGCGGCACCGGGATACTGATACCCGATGTTCCAAACAGGAAAGACAGTTATTACACACGCAAGAAGAAACATAAGCTATTCTGCAAGCGTGCAGGAATAGAGCCGACTATCGGGCATTTGAAATCAGACTTTCGTTTAGGACGCAACTTTTATAAAGGTGTGTTCGGGGATGTTGTCAATCTGCTCTTAGCCGCAGCAGCGTACAACTTCAAAAGAGCCATGAGG
Organism: Bacteroides xylanisolvens; assembly: GCF_018289135.1. Classification (NCBI taxonomy): domain Bacteria; kingdom Pseudomonadati; phylum Bacteroidota; class Bacteroidia; order Bacteroidales; family Bacteroidaceae; genus Bacteroides; species Bacteroides xylanisolvens. The sequence continues at coordinate 2,514,730 of NZ_CP072216.1, read as the reverse complement.
GTTCTTTGGCTACTTGTTGAAAAAATCTGCGGGACACTGTTTTCTTGCAATATCCCGCAGATGAGTACTTTTTAAGGGACGACTAATTAAGCCCTTTCAGGGCACCCCAATAAATATATAATTGTAAGGCTTTCAGCCTAACTGCAAAATTCTCATTTAACCGATAAATTCCCATTTAACCGCTAAATTTCCATTTATTATAGGCTGACAGGTTCGTGCTTCAAACCAAATACATCGGCTACAGCTTTATAAACGATTTTTCCTTCTACAATATTCAGTCCGAGAGCCAATGCCGGATTATCTTTGCAGGCTTTTTTCCATCCCTTATTTGCTAAAGCGATCACGTAGGGGAGGGTAGCATTAGTCAGTGCAAGAGTGGAAGTATAAGGTACGGCTCCCGGGATATTAGCTACTGCATAATGAACGATTCCGTCTACAATATAGGTCGGTGCACTGTGGGTGGTTGGGTGAGAAGTCTCGAAGCATCCTCCCTGGTCAATTGCTACATCTACTAATACTGTGCCGGGTTGCATCATCGAAAGCATCTCTTTAGTAATCAGATGTGGTGCTTTATCGCCGGGAATCAATACGGAACCGACAACTAAATCAACATCCGGCAATTCTTTTCTGATTCTTAGTTCGGATGCATACAATGTCTTTACATTCTTAGGAAGTGTTTCACTCAAATAGCGCAAACGTGCCAGATTTATATCTGTGATAGTGACGTCTGCCCCCATTCCCGCAGCCATTTGCGCAGCATTGCTACCTACGATTCCGCCACCTAAAATTAATACTTTAGCCGGTTTAACACCTGGTACACCTCCCAAAAGAATACCTTTTCCACCTTGCGGCTTTTCCAAGAAACGGGCACCTTCCTGAATAGACATACGTCCGGCAACTTCGCTCATCGGAATTAATAAAGGTAGTGTATGGTCTGCTTCTTCTACAGTTTCGTAAGCCAGGCATATTGATTTGTTGGAGAGCATGGCAAGGGTTAACTCCCTGTCGGAAGCAAAATGGAAATAAGTGAATAGTAACTGTCCTTTTCTTATTAAGTTATATTCAGTGATTATCGGCTCTTTCACCTTTACGATCATCTCGGCAGTAGCGTAAATATCTTCTATTGTTGGCAGGATATGTGCGCCGACAGCTTGATATGCTTCATCCGGAAAACCGCTATTTATTCCCGCTGTATGTTGGATAAATACCCGATGCCCTTGTTTTACCACTTCAGCCACTCCCGAAGGTGTCATGCCTACACGGTTCTCATTGTTTTTGATTTCCTTTGGTACTCCGATAATCATAATGTTGCGTATTAAAGATTTAACATGTTCGAAAGTACGAAAAATCCCCTTACGTTGTTGTTCGTAAGGGGATGTTTTAGAACAGAATGTCTTCGCGTGTTGAGATGAATAAATGCGTAGAGTGGTTGTTTTATAGACATTCACTGCCCTGCTTGTTGATTTTCATGCTTTTTCCATAGAGACCCACTCGAGCTATGTTGTTATAAAAGGGTTCTGCAATATCGTACTTAAAAGGAAGTACTTCTTCATTATCTTTGTTTATGTATCCCCACTTGGACGACTGGCTTTCAATGCAAACGGCAGCTAATCCTTCAGAAAAAGAGCATCCATTATCATATTCCAGCGGAATGACAACTTCTCCTTTCTTATTAATGAATCCAACTTTGTTGTGTAGTGAGACGAGGGCTAATCCTTCCGCGAATTGCTCTATTTGATTGTAAGTCGGTGGAAGAATGTAGTTTCCTTGTCTGTCAATCAGTCCCCATAATCCATCCTGACATACTCGTGCACATTCTTGCTCAAACGAGTGAGCGGCTGCGTATTTAAACGGAATCCGTATTTGTCCGGTATGGTCGATGAATCCGTATTGAGAATTGAGTACTACCATCCCTAATCCTTCTTTAAACGAGAAAGCCCGTTCATACATTAGAGGAATGACAATGTCATATTCTTTATTAATGTATCCCCATTGGATTTTTCCTTTAACCGGTGCCAATCCTTCAGAGAAACGGCCAATGGCCGAGAAGCGCTTTTTCTTATTAGCTACCCCATAAGCTAAAAAAGAAGCGAAGAACTTTGTAATAGTGCTGCTCATTTTCTTTATTGTTTGTGTGGTAAGCGTCCGGATACCATATATATACAAGAGAAGCGTGGACGTCGTTAGTTCATTCTATTCAAGGCTCTGGTAAACCTATTGGGAAATGAACAACAGAGTCCACGCCCTTGCATATAACAAAGACGTGAACGCTTAGTTGCCATTATCTCCCCAATTAAAGAATTTACCAGATTCTGAATAGAGATAATATTCTAAACGCTTCTACGTTATTAATCGTAATAAGTCGCTACAAAGATATGGATTTTCTGTTAATCGGCAATTCTTTTGGGGATAAAGATTTAGCGATGGACGAGATGTGTAGATAAAATATAAAGTAGTTAGTGGACAGAATAAAAAAACTCCCCTTACGCTTTTGGTAAAGAGAGTTTTTATAGTTTGTTATTTAGTGATATCTATGAGAGTATAGATGGTAATATGTTATTAGTTTAATAATCCAGGATTGGCATCAATTGCATCTTGTGGAATACGCAATGTATAGCGGGAATCATCTTGTACAAGTGTGTAGGTCACATCTTCTATTTCTTTTTTGATTTCTGGTCGAGTAGTTCGGCGTAAATCAAACCAGCGATGTCCTTCAAAAGCAAGCTCACGAGCGCGTTCTTTCAGAATTTCTGTGATTAGCTTTTCTTGGCTCATCGCATTTATTTCATTCTTCTTTTGTTCATAACCTTCTGGTGTATAACGATTCTCTACTAACTTTAGAAGTCGTGAACGTGCTTCAGGCAATTTGTTTAAATGTGCAGCAGCTTCTGCTGAATTTAAATAAAACTCTCCAGTGCGGAAAGTACATTTGAATCTAGATTCACCACTTTTGATAGAAGTATAATCTCCATTTTTATTTGCTTGATAGTACTTGTTTGGGCGTAGATCTTTTCCTTCCTCATATTCTTGTAAAAATGCAGGGTATAGTAAGAGTGATCCGGCATAATCGCTATTCGGGAAAATTTCATAGGCAGTGATCATTTCTACAGATGTAAATTCATTAGGAAGTTTGTCTCCTTCATCGTTTAGGTTCACTAATGTTGATTTTCCGGCTAGTACACGTTCCGAAGATTCATAAGATTTGCCCCATTCACCCATGTATAAATATACCCGTGATTCCATAGCATCTACTGACAATGTTGAGAAACGGTATGAATATTGAACTTCCCATTCTTTTTTATTAATCAGTTTCCTTGCTGTTTCTATATCAGACAATATGGAGGTATATATTTCTTTTACAGTGTTTCGTGATGGTATTTCTTCTAAATCAGTATTGAGTTTGAGAGGAACTGCTTTGGTTTCTAATGCTCCGGCAGCTGTATAAGGTTGTCCATAAAGGTTGACCAATATAAAGTGCATATATGCTCTCATGAGGTAAGCTTCTCCAACTAATTGATTAATATCTTCTTGGCTTCCTTCTGATATTTCATCCTTTTTATCGATGATTGCGTTGGCATAATAGATATTGGTATAATAGGCCGCCCATCCAAATTGTCTCGTACTTGCATTCGGATTAACATCATTCCATTTTTCAACATCTCCTAAAGAATTTTTGGAAGTGGCATCAGACTGTAATATGGTTGCGATATCTGTTCTGATTTCGCATATTCCTCTGTCATTGAGTGCTGTATTGTAAGCTGTTGTGAATAAAGCTCTGTATTCAGCTAGCGTATTGGGAATTACTTGGCCTACTGGCTGTATGTCCAAATAACTATCACAAGAAGATAATAACAGGCTTCCTATTAATGTGAATATATAATATATTTTCTTTGTCATAATATATTTTTTAAAAGTTAAGACTTAGATTGAAGGTAATGGATTTGGGAACTGGGGTAGAGTATAGGTTGCCCATTGACTCCGGATCCATATAATTATCATAATTAGAGCTGATAACGAATAGGTTACGAGCCTCTAATCCTACAGTTGCTCCGCCGATACTTAGTTTATGCAGCCATTCGGATGGCACCCGATAAGCAAGACGAATATTTTGTAAGCGTACAAAGCTTAGTTTTTTTACCCAGATGTCCAGTGATCTGTAAATGTCATTTCGAGTACTGAACAAGTAGTAGTCAGCCGGATTGTAGTTATACGTTGCTAATGCAGGGAATTTTCCTGTTTTATTTTCTGGTGTCCATCTATCCAGTATGTCTCTATTCATATTGCGTCCTGGATCTAAGTCAGACACATTATAACTTGGAGTAGTTTTTACGTGTGCTCCAAAATTATAAGAAAAATTCAGGTTCAGTTCCCAATTGCGGTAATTGAACGTATTTAGAAAACCGCCCGTATAGGGAGCGTCTGACGTTCCGACATAGCTGTAGAAATCTCTTTGTTCTTCGCTATTCGGTCCTATTTGGTAAGTGCCAAGCCCGTCTTCATTTGATGTCATTCTAAATAATTCTTCCACAGTGACAGCTTTGCCCTCTTTATTCTCAAGATAGATTTGCCCTGTATCAGGATTTATACCTTTTGTTTTTAGGGCAAAGATTGCACCTACAGGATATCCTTCCAGACTAGGAGTCACTTGGCTTTTATCTGTAAGTACTTTTAGTACTTTATTTTGATTATATGCGAAGTTGAAAGTAGTGTACCAAGAGAAGTTTTTAGTGGTGATATTACGTGTCTGCAGATTTACTTCTACACCTTTATTTTCCATACTAGCCCAGTTTATAGACATATTAGTGAATCCATTTTCCAAAGCTAATGCTTTAGAACCAATTAAGTCTGTTCCTTTTCTATAGTAGTAATCTACACTAAGATTAATGGCTTGATTGAGTACGGAAAAATCCATTCCTAAATTGTAAGATGCTGTTTTTTCCCAGCGTAATTTACTGTTGGGAGCACTATTGATAATAATATTTTCTTCACTGTAGCCAGGTAAAATATTCACATTATCATATTTCCCGACTAGGAATGGAGAGGTTCCCTTATCAATATTTCCTTGTAAACCATAAGAAAGGCGAAGAGCTAAATTATCAATCCATTTGTATTGTCTAATGAACGATTCATTAGATAAACGCCACAAACCGCTTACCGAATAGATTGGTAAGAAACGGTATTTCTTATCTACTCCGAATAAATCAGAACCATCCATGCGCACACTTCCTCCCAATGTATAACGATTCATTAAAGTATATGAACCATTGGCAAAGAAAGAAGCAAAAGCGTTTTCCTTGTACGATTTAGTTTTTATATTCCAATCATTGGCTTGTGCTTCATCTTTAAATATGAGATTCTGGAATGTTAGTTTCTTGGGATCATATCCGTATCCGGTTGAGGCTTGGTTGTCTACCCAGTTTTTGCGAATTTCCGAACCAGCCATTATTTGTATGTCATGTATATCCCCAAATGTGTTTTTGTATTCTCCTTGTATTTTCCATGTGAGTTGTGAGGTTGTACTATTAGTTGTTTTAAGCATGCCTCCTTCTGGTATAAGATAGGTTTGTACACCATTTTTCCAATATTTATTGGTTTCACGTATATTCCTAATATTATATGAATTTATCCCGGCATATTCTTCTTGCGACAATTGATCCCATTGCACACCAATCTGTGAATAAACTTTCCACTGATCGTTAAAACGTAGCTGAACATCAAAGATAGAATTGATGGCTGTGGTGACAGATTCTTTATTGGTGTTTGCTCGTTCTTCGAATATATTAAAGCCTTGCTTTTCATCTGTTTCACTACTTCTGACTACGTCGTAATCGTAAAGGTAGTTTCCTTGTTCGTCAAACGGAGCAAAGTAAGGGTTGGCGATACGTGAATAATATATAGGGTTAATAAGTCCGTAAGTATCAGTCATAAATGTGTTATTCTTGCGTCTGTTGGCAAAAATAGACATTCCAATTTTTAATATTTTGTTGATTTGGTAAGACGTTTTACTGGTCAGATTAAAACGACTCATGCTTACACCTGGTACATTTCCGTTTTCTTTGACATAACCAAGTGAGTTGTAATAAGTAACCTTTTCGCTACCACCGGAAATGCTAAAGTTATATTCTTGCGTGAAAGCATCTCTGAATAATATATCATTCCAGTCTGTATTGATTGTTTTCAGTTTGTTTATAGCATTTTGGGCTTCAGGTGTCAGTCCGTTCCACCCCTGTTCTTTATAGATGTCTATTAAGTTATATTGTTTCATGATAGCAGCAACTTTTCCTTTTTCAGGAAATACCGGTATCGGATCTGTTAATCCCCATAATATGTCAAACCGTGCTTCTTTTAACAATTGAAGTTCCAAATCGACTTTCTCTTCCGAGTTTAGTAAGTTGAGTCGTGAAGTATTGAGATTTGGAGTATAAGTCAATTTAGTATTGAAGTTAATAACAGGTTTTCCGGTTTTTCCTCTTTTGGTTGTTACCACAATTACGCCATTTGCAGCACGTGCACCATAGATAGCAGTAGCAGCTGCATCTTTTAATATCGTAATGCTTTCAATGTCGTTTGGACTTAAACCTGCGATAGAAGATTGTGACATATTTACGATGTCATTATCGTTATCTTTGTTGATTTCTGGAATATCAGTCCCTTCCAAAGGTATCCCATCCAATACCCACAACGGGTCTTGTGTTCCATTCAGTGAAGCCGTGCCACGAATACGAATACGTGCTGGAGCTCCCGGTGCACCGGAAGTTGTCGTTACAGCCACACCGGCGATTTGTCCCGCTAATGCCTGGTCGATACTTTTTGCAGCACCTACCATTCCATCTGTTACATCTACTTTGGCAATGGCAGCAGTCAGTTTACGACGTTCCAGTTCTTGATAACCGGTTACTACGACGTCTCCCAATGTGTGTGCAGAAGCTTGAAGTACAATACGATAAGTATCTTTTCCTGCTTGCAAAACGATGTCTTGTTCTTCAAATCCTATATAACTACAATGTAACCTAGTCACCTTTTCCGGAATGGAAATGGAGAATTTACCATCCATATCAGTGATAGTACCTAGAGAAGTCTGTGATGCTCCGGCCTTTTTTAAGTCATCTGCGTTAACATATACGGAAGCACCGATCAGAGGTTCATTATCTTCACCGGATATAACGACTCCGGTGATTGTACGATTAGCAGCGCTGGCAAAGGCCAGCGCATTTGCAAAGAGGCATATAAGAATGCACAAGTATTTTTTTCTCATTAATGTAGATAGTTAAAGTAATAAGTGGTTTTATTTGATTCCTAAAGCAGTATTAATACGCAGAATCATGTCCTCATAATGATAGCGTGCAGCAGTATCGGAAGTTCCGAGACGGTTCTGCAACAACTTCTTGATACGTAATAATTCACCGCGTTTCACAGAAATAGCATCTGAAATACGGTTGAGCTGGCTGCCATAGAAATTGAGCACACGTGGAGCCCCCATCCGCTCTTCCTGACGAAGTGCACGTTGTTCGGCAGCGTAACAGCTACAGAAAGGAGTAGCGTGGTCAAGCAAGAAATGTTCGTTGGCGATCTTCTTGTTGATTTTAACAGCTTCCGGTTCTGCAGCGGCTGTAAGTAATGCATCGAGGAAGTTTTTCTGCAAAGAACGTTCCATAACGTTAGGGATGCCACCGCGTTCGGTAACACCGAAAATATTCTTATGAAGTCCGTCCATAAGCTCCACTACTGTAAAGGCCTTCTTTCCGTTGACAGATTCATTCTCTATCATACGCATCAAACGAGTATTGCCAAGTAAATCCCAAAGGATATAGGCTTGGGCGTTCTTTAAGATTTGTGTAGGAGCATTCTCCTGTTTTCCGATGGGAGTATTGCGAAGTAGATAAGTATATTGCCCCACTTCCGTGTCAAACAGCCATTTAGGGTATGTCAAAACTTCATCCATCAGAAATTTCAGTGAAGCTTGTTGTTTCTCTTTCTCTACGAATGTGTAAGTTTTAACGCCGTCTCCTACAATTGTATTTTCAATGTAGATACCGCCAATATTGGCAAGGACATGATATAAATAGTTGTTCCATTGGTTGATTACAGCGTAGTAGAGGCGAGATGCTTCTTCATAAGTTTGTCCCTTCTCACCGGTAGTAGTCCATTGAAGAATTTGTGGAACGATACGTTTAAGATTCTCAATGCCAAGTAAAGAAGAGCGAACCGGATCATCACCTAAATCTTCGTTCTGTGCACGTGGATCTACCGCATCGCGGACGTCCTGTGCCTCACTATATTTATAAAGCCGATCAGTATGTTTGCTCAAGAAATCGAATAAAATATCTTTTTCTTCTTCCGGAGTACTCTTTCCGTACCAACGATATCCATATTCGATAGCGAACATATCGTATGGACCGATATGCGGAGAAAGAACTTTCACGCCATCTCCAGGCTGTGCGATATAATTGAATCGTGCATAATCCATGATAGATGAAGCGGTAGAGTTCATTCTGGAAGTGAATGCTTCGGAACGTAATGAATCTGTCGGGAAAGCCCATGAACCCATCATATTGTGGCGGAGTCCCAGAGAGTGGCCTACCTCATGACAGGCGACGAATCGAATGGCATCTCCCATCAAAGCATCAGGCAATTGTACATTACGTGCTTCCGGACACACTGTTCCGGTCTGGACAGTAATCCATTCACGTACCATAGAAAGCACATTGTGCCACCACATAATATCAGCTTCCAGGATTTCTCCGGAACGGGGATCTAACAGAGAAGGTCCCATTGCATTTTTCTTTTCTGAAGCAGCATAAGTCAGTACGGAGTAATTGACATCATCCATGTCTACATGCATACTGTCCGTGATTTCTTTGGCGATAATCGCATTCTTGAAACCAGCCTTTTCAAAGGCAATCTGCCAGTCCTCGATACCTTTCTTAATGTACGAACGCCATTGGTAAGGAGTTGAATTATCAATGTAGAAGACAATCGGTTTGGCAGGTTCCACCATCTGACCTTTCAGATAAGCCTCCCGATCTTCCGGTTTGGGTTCCATACGCCAGCGGGTGATATACTGTGTCTTATCCGTACGCTGCTGCGCATCACTAAAACTTAATAACGGATTCGTGAAATAACCGACCTTCTGATTGTCGAATCGTCCCATCATCGGCTTCTCGGGCAATAAGAGAATAGAAGAACTAACTTCCACCGTTACATAAACAGTAGTAGTACCTTCCGTTACCCGGGTAGTCAACTCGGAAGTTGCCACGACATTGTTTGAAAAGGATTTGATGGATAGAATACGTGATAAATTCTTGATAGCCGAAGTACCCAGATTAATATTGGTAAATACGTTATTGATACTGGTTTCCGTACCATCATAAATATCATTCACCTTGATTACTAATGCCGTAGAATCTGCATTGACTGCTTCGATCTTGAATGCGGCAATCAGCGGAGAGATAAAATTATCCTTTACCGAACGGAAGATAGCATCCGTTTGGGGGGCCAGAGGTAATGGACGTTGTTGGCGTAACATTAGTTTGCCCGTCGCTTTGTCCCATTCCATGCAAACCATCTGGTTTTCATAGTTTACTCCGCGGTTTACACCCGCATCATTAAGTTCGGTAGGAACTCGTTGCAGCTTATTGACAACTAATAAGTCACGTCCCAAAAGTGAGGTGGGAATTTCAAAATAATAATCATTCTTCTTTTGATGTACAGCAAACATCCCTTTGGTCGTTTTACTGTCTTCCACTAATTTCTCGTAGTCGCTTTTACTCTTCTCTTCTTTCTCTTCTGGTTTTTTCTTTTTCTTTTTAAACCAACTCAGATTTTCTGTAGCGGGGGTAGTTGCAAATGCCGAGAGCGCTTCTCCACTCAGCAATATACATGCAATGACCGCTGCCATTACTTTTACATACATTCTCATTGAGTTTCTAACTTTTAATTATAATTAAAAAACGGCTACAAAAGTACTAATATAAATAACATAATGACTACTAATTTGCAATGAATATAACATTAAAAAGAAATATTAACTAGTATCTACGGTCATCATTCTCCTCGGATATTTCATAGTTTAGTGGGAATAGTGTACATTTGCGGGAGTAAAAAAGTGAACGGAATGATGAGACGATATATCACTGCTTTGATGCTGGCTTGCTGCATCGGAGGGTATGGACAAGAGAAGAAGCAAGTAACCTTTGTACCTCCTTTTGACTTTCCTCTTACATTGAGTGGGAACTTTGGAGAAATCCGCTCCAATCACTTCCACGGCGGACTGGATTTTAAGACAGGCGGAGTTATCGGTAAACCCGTTCGTGCTCTCGCTGATGGCTATATTTCGCGTATTCGCGTCACGAATGGTTCGGGATATGTACTTGATGTCTGTTATCACAATGGCTATTCAACGATCAACCGCCATTTGAGTGGTTTTGTTTCTCCCATTGCCGAAAGGGTGGAGAAACTTCAATATGAAGAAGAAAGCTGGGAAGTAGAGATTGTTCCCGAACCGGGAGAATATCCGGTGAAAGGAGGTCAGCAGATCGCATGGAGCGGAAATACCGGATATTCGTTCGGTCCGCATCTTCACCTGGATGTATTTGAAACGGAATCGGGAGATTATATTGACCCTATGCCTTTCTTTCAATCGAAAATAAAAGATACGCGTGCTCCGAAAGCGGATGGCATTCTATTTTTTCCGCAACTGGGTAAAGGAGTAGTGGATGGAAAGCAAGAGAATAAAACCATCCTTCCCAATAGTGAGCGTCCGGTGGAAGCATGGGGAGTGATAGGTGTGGGGATCAAAGCATACGATTACATGGATGGAGTGAATAACCATTATGGAGTTTATTCAGTTGTGCTTACGGTAGATGGAAATGAAATATTTCGTAGCACCGTAGATCGTTTCTCGCAGGAAGAGAACCGGATGATTAATTCCTGGACTTACGGGCAATATATGAAATCTTTCATTGATCCGGGCAACACTTTGCGTCTGCTAAAAGCATCGAATGATAACCGTGGCTTGGTGACAATTGATGAGGAACGGGACTATCAGTTCTTATATACATTAAAAGATGCTTTCGGAAACACTTCCAAATATAGTTTCACCGTACGGGGTCGGAAACAGCCGATTGAACCGTTGAATCATCGGGAGAAATATTATTTTACCTGGAATAAGACTAATTATCTGCAAGAACCGGGATTGAACCTGGTTGTTCCGAAAGGAATGTTGTATGATGATGTTCCCCTCAATTATCAGGTGAAGGCGGATAGTGGTGCCGTTGCTTTTACTTATCAGCTGAATGATAAGGCGGTTCCGCTGCATGCAGCTTGTGAACTGTGTATCGGGTTGCGTAGAAAACCAATTGCCGATACGACGAAATATTATGTGGCCCGCATAACTCCCAAAGGAGGAAAGTACAGCGTAGGCGGAAAGTATGAAGACGGATACATGAAAGCATCTATCCGGGAGTTGGGAACTTACACTGTTGCCATCGATACCATCCCGCCGGAGATTATCCCTGTCAACAAGAATCAGTGGGGAAGAAACGGAAAAATTGTCTATCGTTTGAAAGATCAGGGCGCGGGAATTGCTTCCTATCGTGGAACGATTGACGGAAAGTATGCGCTTTTCGGACGTCCCAATATTGTGAAATCATACTGGGAATGTACGTTGGACCCCAAACGCGTAAAGAAGGGAGGCAAGCATACTGTTGAATTTACAGTGACCGACTATTGTGGGAATGAAACAGTGGCCCGTGAAAGCTTTATTTGGTAAATTATTAAAAGTGAATCATATATTTATTATGAAGAGAAGAATTATTCTTTGTGCCGCCGTATTGATGGCGGCTGTGGCGAACACCTTCGCCTGCACCAACCTGATTGTCGGAAAAAATGCGTCTGCCGATGGCTCGACGATTGTTTCCTATTCTGCCGACTCGTACGGCTTATTCGGAGAACTTTATCATTATCCGGCTGCTACCTATCCAAAAGGTACGATGCTGAAAGTTTATGAATGGGATACCGGCAAGTATCTGGGAGAAATAGAGCAGGCACGCCAGACTTACAATGTAGTCGGTAATATGAATGAATATCAGGTTACCATTGGTGAGACAACTTTCGGCGGACGTCCGGAATTGGCCGATTCTACAGGGATTATCGATTACGGAAGTCTGATTTATATCGGTTTGCAACGTTCGCGCACTGCCCGTGAAGCTATTAAGATCATGACCGACTTAGTGCAGCAATACGGCTACTATAGCGAAGGAGAATCCTTTACTATTGCCGATCCGAACGAAATATGGATTATGGAAATGATTGGTAAAGGTCCCGGCATCCGTGGAGCAGTTTGGGTAGCTGTACGTGTGCCCGATGATTGTATTTCGGCCCATGCCAACCAGTCACGTATCCACCAGTTTGATATGAACGACAAGGAAAACTGTATGTACTCTCCGGATGTCGTTTCTTTTGCCCGTGAGAAGGGATATTTTAATGGAGTAAACAAAGACTTTAGTTTCTCATTAGCCTATGCGCCTCTTGATTTTGGTGCCCGTCGTTTCTGTGAGGCTCGTGTGTGGAGCTATTTTAATAAGTTTACGGATAACGGAAAAGATTATCTTCCTTACATTGAGGGAAAGACCAATACGCCGATGCCTCTTTTTGTGAAACCGAAACATAAGTTATCCGTGCAAGATGTGAAAGATATGATGCGCGACCATTATGAAGGAACGCCCCTTGACATCTCCAATGATTTTGGAGCCGGACCTTATAAGACACCTTACCGTCTTTCTCCTCTGAACTTCAAGGTAGATGGCCAGGAATATTTCAACGAACGTCCGATTTCCACTCAACAAAGCGGGTTTGTATTTGTTGCACAAATGCGGGCTCATAAGCCGGACCCGATAGGCGGTGTACTTTGGTTTGGTGTGGATGATGCGAACATGGCTGTATTTACCCCGGTTTATTGTTGTGCTACTAAAGTGCCGGTATGTTATACCCGTGTAGATGGGGCCGATTATATTACTTTCTCCTGGAATTCTGCTTTCTGGATTTTCAACTGGGTATCTAATATGGTCTATCCGCGTTATGATTTGATGATCGGTGATGTACGGGAAGCGCAGAAAGAAATGGAAACTACTTTCAACAATGCACAGGAAGGCATTGAAGAAATGGCTGCCAAACTGCTGGCAAAAGATAAGAACGCAGCGGTTGACTTTCTGACAAACTATACAAATATGACCGCACAGAGCACTTTCGATACTTGGAAACAATTGGGTACATTCTTGATTGTGAAGTACAATGATGGAGTGGTGAAACGTGTTAAAGACGGTCAGTTTGAGCGTAATTCTATTGGACAACCTGCCGGAGTGATGCGTCCCGGATATCCGAAAGAATTCTTGCAGGAATATGTCAAGCAGACTGGTGACAGATATAAAGTGCCACAAGAATAGATATTAAGTATGAGATATTAGGTATTAAGTATATCGCTTTTTAATTCTTAATTCTCAAATTTCAATTAAAAGAATAGGAATTATAAACTTATTATTTTACATTTGTGTGCTCAAGAAATTGATAATAAATAATTCATTAACCAATAAATAACAATCGAAATGGAAAATCAGGAACTTATTAAACAGGTCACTGAAAAAGCCGAAAAATGGCTAACCCCGGCTTATGATGCTGAAACCCAGGCTGAAGTGAAGCGTATGTTGGAAAACGATGATAAAACCGAACTAATTGAAGCTTTCTACAAAGATCTTGAATTTGGTACTGGTGGTCTGCGTGGTATTATGGGTGTAGGTAGCAATCGTATGAATATCTATACGGTAGGTGCTGCCACTCAAGGACTTTCCAACTATCTGAAAAAGAACTTCAAAGACCTGCCGCAGATTTCTGTAGTAGTAGGTCACGATTGCCGCAACAACAGCCGTTTGTTTGCGGAGACTTCTGCTAATATTTTCTCTGCCAATGGTATCAAAGTATATCTGTTTGACGACATGCGTCCGACACCGGAAATGTCTTTCGCCATCCGTCACCTCGGTTGCCAGAGCGGTATCATTCTGACTGCTTCTCACAATCCGAAAGAATACAACGGTTACAAGGCATATTGGGACGATGGTGCACAGGTATTGGCTCCACACGATAAAGGTATCATCGACGAAGTGAATGCAATTGCTTCTGCTGCCGATATTAAATTCCAGGGAAATCCGGATTTGATTCAGATTATCGGTGAAGACATCGATAAGATTTATTTGGATATGGTGAAAACTGTTTCTATTGATCCGGCAGCTATCGCCCGTCACAAAGACATGAAGATTGTCTATACTCCGATCCACGGTACAGGTATGATGTTGATTCCTCGTGCATTGAAAATGTGGGGATTCGAAAACGTATTTACTGTGCCCGAACAGATGATTAAGGACGGTAACTTCCCGACTGTCGTATCTCCGAACCCGGAAAACGCGGAAGCTCTTTCTATGGCTGTAAACCTTGCCAAAGAAATTGATGCTGACCTCGTTATGGCTTCCGACCCGGATGCTGACCGTGTGGGTATTGCTTGCAAGGATGATAAAGGCGAATGGGTACTGATTAACGGTAATCAGACTTGTATGATGTACCTTTATTATATTCTGACACAGTACAAACAACTGGGTAAGATTAAAGGTGGCGAGTTCTGCGTGAAGACAATCGTTACAACTGAACTAATCAAGAAAATCGCAGATAAGAACAATATCGAAATGCTTGACTGCTACACCGGATTTAAATGGATTGCCCGTGAAATCCGTCTGCGTGAAGGCAAACAGAAATATATCGGTGGCGGTGAAGAAAGCTACGGATTCCTTGCCGAAGATTTCGTTCGCGATAAAGATGCCGTATCAGCTTGCTGTTTGATTGCTGAAGTTGCTGCATGGGCAAAAGATAATGGAAAATCCTTGTATCAGTTGTTGCTGGATATCTACGTAGAATACGGATTCTCTAAAGAGTTTACTGTAAACGTAGTGAAACCGGGTAAGAGTGGTGCAGAAGAAATCAAAGCTATGATGGAGAACTTCCGTGCCAATCCTCCGAAAGAATTGGGTGGCTCTAAAGTGATCTTGAGCAAAGATTATAAGACACTGAAACAGACAGATGATAAAGGTAACGTAACTGCAATCGATATGCCGGAACCATCTAACGTACTTCAATATTTCACTGAAGACGGTAGCAAAGTTTCTGTTCGTCCTTCAGGTACAGAACCGAAGATTAAGTTCTATATGGAAGTTCAGGGTGAAATGGGTTGCCGCAATTGTTATGCTTCTGCCGAATCTGCTGCAATGGAAAAGATTGAAGCAGTGAAGAAATCATTGGGTATCTGATTTTGTTTCTTCTGAAATTTCAGATATAGATAACGAAAGATAAATAAATAGCGCCTCCATGGTCTTTTCGAAGATTATGGAGGCGCTTCTTTTTCTCTATACATAGCTCTGATTCTGCCTATTTTCGGGCTTTTTCCCCAACTTGGCACAGTTCTTTCATTTCCTTTGCATTCTTTAAGTCCACTTGCTAATCCTTCTTGCCCGAATCTTGTTGTATTGACATCATCTCAATTTCAACCCGCAGGCTGCGGATACACATGTTTTGTTGATGCTTTAGAGTGATACGTTCAGTTTCATATTCGTAAGTTGTTCGTTTGTAGTTATGTGTATTTCGTGGCCTGCTTTTTTAGTCTATTTTTCAGTCAGTGCTATTTCTTTTTTTCTGTTATTTCTTCGTGCCTATCCAAGTCCATTTATGCCATATTGTTTCCAATGGTCCTTGTTTATGTTTAGACAGCCACCATTTGCAGAACCGAACCTGCGCCAGGAAAAGAATAATACCGATAATCAGGCTAAGAGTATATCCACAGTAAGGAGCAAGATAGAATCCGAATGGGAAATAGATAATGGCTCCCAAAATAGATTGAGAAATATAATTGGTCAAACTCATTTTTCCGTAGAATCGCAGATTAGATACAGTTTTCTTGAACTGCTCCTTCTGATAAAGCAACACGAAAGAAGCAACAAGTACAATCGTAAATGCAAATTTCTGCCACATATCAAAGGCAGTACCTACCGTTTGCTGAATTAAACTGCTGTCACTTTGCATGATCTGTTCTTTCAGAGAATACAGTGGCGCGAAACTGATAGCTGCAATAATAAGTGCTTTCATCCAGAACTTCAAATGAGATTCGGTAGTTACGAACAATTCTTTGCGTCCGATATATAAGCCAAACAGGAAAAGTCCGGCAGTCTGCAAGAAACGTCCGGCACCGATAGCCCAAAACAAGCTTGCTTTCTGTCCTAAAGTAACATTGCCTATCAGAAAATCCCAAAAGTTTCCGGCTTTGGTGTATTCTGCTACTTCAGCATACATGGCTCCGACATTCAAATCGGGTAGGGTATAGGCAGGATTGAAAAGGCTCATTATATAATGAAACCATTCAATCGGTTGCAGTGAAAACAAGATGGCGGTGATTAGAATCGCTTTGTCACTCCATTTACGTACGATAAACAGCACAAGACTGACTACAACAAACAGAAGCAGGACATCTCCTGCCGGGAAGAAAGCGGCATTCAAAGTGGCGAATCCTGCCAGTAATATCATTCTCCATAAAAAGCGGTAACCAAAATCTTTTCCTTTCAACTGCTGGTTGTGCGACTGGATATAGAAAGTGAATCCGAAAAGCAGAGCGAATATGGCATAAGACTTTCCGGCAAGCAGTGAAAATGTCG
This sequence comes from Bacteroides xylanisolvens, assembly GCF_018289135.1. Classification (NCBI taxonomy): domain Bacteria; kingdom Pseudomonadati; phylum Bacteroidota; class Bacteroidia; order Bacteroidales; family Bacteroidaceae; genus Bacteroides; species Bacteroides xylanisolvens. The sequence continues at coordinate 2,497,988 of NZ_CP072216.1, read as the reverse complement.
CATTAAATACTCCGGCATCCAAAATGGTGAGCCATTCAGGAGAACTTTCCGGATATACGGGGAAAATGAAATGCTCCAGGTTATGAACCAGAAGGATGGCCATTACAGCAAATCCTCTAAGAGCATCTACTACTTCAATTCGGGGTGTTTTTGTTGATAATTCCATGGGGCTAATTTATGATTATTTTTTAGTTAGTATTCGTTTTACCCATCTATTGGCAGGCTTTTCAAAATAATAATAAGAAAGTAAGCTAAGCGCAATAGTGATGCAAAAAATGACGGGGACACTTATCATCCAATGCATGTGCCATTGATACAGAGTAGCCATTTGGGTGTATGTGAGTATAATAAATAAATGTATCAGGTAGAAACTGTAACTGATTTCTCCTCCTATCACTAAGACCCGATTGGATAGTAACCGGGATATATACCCTCTTTGTAAGGCAAAGATAAGTATCACCAAAGAAACGGGTAGCCAGTAGTAACAAGAATAGCGGTATACTTTGGGAATGTCTGCGGTACAAAAATAGAAAACAAAAAATAAAATGACTACTCCTATTTCTAATAGTGTTCCGGTGGAATAAGAAATCTTTTTGTTGAATATCGACCGATAAAACTGATAAAGTAAAACACCTACAAAAAAGTCCGGCAGGCGGGTGATTGGATTTACATACCAGTATGCTTTAATTTGTTCTTCAGCAGTCAGATGCATACCTGTCAGCATAACCAGCAGGCAGATGAAAAGAGTGATGCATAGATTCCGTTTACTATTTAAGAAAGGAATGATGAGGGGGAAACAGAAATAAAATAACTGTTCGCAGCCCAGACTCCACGAAGGACTATTGAATGAGAAAAAATAATCTGCAGAAGGGAAGAACGGTTGCAATAAAAAAGTGGAAGCGGCGAAGTGTTTTATCCAGTCTGTCGTATCGTTGTATTGAACATACCCTCCTATACATGCGGCAATTAATAGAGTAAGTAGATGGAGGGGGTAAATGCGGGCAATGCGTGCTACCCAAAAGTACGTTTGGTGGTGATCTTTTCCAATAACTTTTCTTCATAATTATAGGCAATAATGAAGCCACTAAGGATGAAGAAAAAGCTGACTCCAACAAATCCTTCTTTAAAGAAGTGTGTGTCGAAGCTCGGATCCAGAACATAACAATGTGCCCCGAATACCATCAAGGCAAATAATATTCGTAAAGAAGTTAATGTGTTAATCACGATACTTATCAGTTTTTTTGTATTCGCTGACAAAAGTACTGCTTTCTTGTGATATAAAAATTCACATAGATTAAAAAGAATCAAGATTCGGACCGTAGACGGCTAAGATGTTGGGGAGTCATGCCTAGAAAGGAGGCTATATATCCCAATTGGGCACGGTGAATGACATCTGGTTGCTCACGTAAAAGTTGTTCATAACGTTCTTTAGCCGGAAGATACAATCGGTTGATATGGTGAATATCCATGTACAACAAACATTCCTGATGAATAACACGTCCCCAGTTGGCAATTTCTATATTAGTTTCATAAATCTGATTTAAATCTTCAATGCGTATGGCATATAATTCACAATCTTCCAGTAATTCTACATATTCGTATCCCGGTTGATTATGATATAAATCTTTCATGGCAAAGGTAATATCACCTTCGCGTGAAAACCAGATCGTGATTTCTTCTCCGTCACGTAAACAATAGGACCTACAAAATCCTTTTTCAATAAAGTAGACGTGGCGGTCTAGTACTCCACCGTGTATCAGTAAATGTTTTTTAGGAAGCTCCATTTTCTTCATATAGCTGAAGAGTACTTCCAAAGAACTGTCGGATACCGGATAATACTGACGGATTCCTTTGATGATATTTTTCATGTTTGATTTATTCATTTGGATGCTCTATCCACCAATCAATCATCTTTCGGGCAAGACTAAGTTTTCTGGGAAGTTCGGGTAAATTGTCTCTTGTATAAAAGTCTCCCGAACTCAATTCTTCATCTTGGAGGTTGATTTCCCCTCCGGCATAATCAGCAATAAAGCCGACCATTAGTCCGCTGGGATAAGGCCAGGGCTGATTACCGAAATAAGTGATATTCTTTACATCCAGTCCGGTTTCTTCTTTCACTTCACGTGCTACACATTCTTCTAGCGTTTCTCCGGTTTCCAGAAATCCGGCAACGAGACTGTTGAATGTTCCTTTAAAATTGCGGGCATGCACTAAGAGTAGTGAATCTTTTTTTCTCACTAATACAAGTATCGCTGTGGAAATGGAAGGATATACTTCCCGGCCACATTTCGGACAACGCTTCATGATAGATTCTTTCTGTTCCATAGGCGTGCCGCAGGCGGAACAAAAGCGGCTGTTTCTATCCCAATGCAGAATCTCATGTGCTTTTCCTGCTGTCTGATAATGAGACAAAGGAAGATATTCATAGCAGGCACGAAGCCCTATCATGATCCATTGCTCCGATTCTTCAATGGGAGAGGAGAGGGAGAAAGCCTTGCAGTTTCTCTCTTCCAGTGTAGTGATATTGTGTACGGTTGTTTTTTCTTTAATAACAATAGGAGAGCTTTCTCCACACGGGATGGCATATATACCATCCTCTTTTTTCTCAAGAAGCAGTTGGTCTTTGTAAAAGATAAACCACCATGATTGTGCTGTCTGATTCATTTTAATTCTAATTCTTGATCTTCGCGCTGCGAAGTTATAAAAAAACTAGATTGATATTTAGACTTATCAGATAAAATACAGGGCAACTGCACCAAAATTTGATTCATAACCGTGCAGAAATGAGCTAAATGATAATTTTGCGGAGTGCCCTGAAAGGGCTTAATTATATAGCGTAGGGCAACGCCCTACGAAAAAACGGTAATCTGAATTTGCGCCCTGAAAGGGCATAATTGTATACAGTTCCGCCCTTTCAGGGCTTGTGGCTGGTGTGTCTTTTTCGTAGGGCGTTGCCCTACGCTATATAATTAAGCCCTTTCAGGGCACCCCAATAAATATATAATTGTAAGGCTTTCAGCCTAACTGCAAAATTCCCATTTAACCGATAAATTCTCATTTATGGAACAGTGGAAAAAATATCAATTAAAGGATGTGACCACCCTTTTAGGGGATGGTTTACATGGTACCCCAAAATATGACAAAAATGGAACTGTTTTTTTTATCAATGGGAATAATCTTGTTGATGGAAAAATCGAAATAAAAGATTCAACAAAGCGTGTGTCAGAAGATGAAGCTAATAAGTATAGGAAAAATCTAAACCATCGAACTATATTAGTTTCTATCAATGGTACAATCGGTAATGTCGCAAAATATCAAGGAGAAGCGTGCATCTTGGGTAAAAGCGCTTGTTACTTCAATGTTGCAGAAGATTTCGACTTGAATTTTATATATTACGTTGTTGCCTCCCAACAGTTCAAGAATAGCATAATGCATTTAGCTACAGGTACAACGATTAAAAATGTGTCATTGGAAACAATGAGGAATTATTCATTTGTAGCACCAAGCATAAATGAACAAAAGCGCATATCATCTCTTCTTTCATCTCTTGATAATAAAATAGACTTGAACCGTCGGATAAATGATAATTTTGCGGAGTGCCCTGAAAGGGCTTAATTATATAGCGTAGGGCAACGCCCTACGTAAAAACGACAATCTGAATTTGCGCCCTGAAAGGGCATAATTGTATACAGTTCCGCCCTTTCAGGGCTTGTGGCTGGTGTGTTTTTTTCGTAGGGCGTTGCCCTACGCTATATAATTAAGCCCTTTCAGGGCACCCCAATAAATATATAATTGTAAGGCTTTCAGCCTAACCGATAAATTCTCATTTAACCGATAGATTCCCATTTAATTAAGAACTGTACTGAAACAAGTTAAACGGTGCGCTAATGATGGGTCAAAGGTGAGGGTTGGTGAGGGTAGATTTATAACTTTCGTATTTTTTTTATAGATAAAAAAGGAGATAGTATAGAAAATAATAAAATAAAAGGTTATAAATCTACCCTCACCAACCCTCACCTTTGACCCATATCTTATAATAAAAAGATAACGGGGAATCTTAAAAACTCAATCATCTTTTTCAGATTTACCACAACGTTTCCAGAATACTTCATTATTTTATTCAAAACTGTGCGGATATGAATTAAATTTTGGTGCGGTTGCCCTGGATAAAATATCAATAGACTAACTCAATAAAATGCATTGTTCGACACCAATTTCCTGAATAAAATAATTGTCGTGTGAGATTGCTATCACAGTACCTGCATAATTTTTGATAGTAGCAGTGATAATTTCAATACTTTGTATGTCCAAATTGTTGGTAGGTTCATCCAGGATAAACATATCAGGGGTATTGTTACTAATCATCAGACAGCAGAAAGCGAGACGCATTTTCTCACCACCACTAAGTTTCCGGCAGGATTTGTCCCATTCGGATGCAGGAAACAAGTAACGGTTTAGAATAATCTTTATTTCATGCTCCGGCAGATTCCGGCTGTTGAAAGCGTAAGCCTGTTCAAGAATACTGTTCCGGTCGTCAATGATCGAATACTCTTGATTCAAATAGACATAGCTAAAGTCCGTCCGTGTCAGGGTTCCTTCCTGTGGTTGAAGTTGGCCGGTGATTAATTTCAATAGAGTTGTCTTCCCGCTACCGTTGGCTCCTTCTATACGGAGGCGGTCTCCGCTCTTTAGCTGAAAACTGACAGGAGCTTGCCAAAGCTGTTGTTTTGAGATACTATTTTCCTGAATATCATTGCTATTCGGATTGGGATGATAACCTGTGTCAGACGAATTTATTTCATCATTCGTCAGAATATCATTGTTAACCGAATTGGAATGATAACTGAAGTTAATCTCTTTTGCTGTCACTAATATCTTCCCGGTATGAAGCGAGGAACTATTGAAGTCGGTTTTTAATGCAGCAGTCGGAGAGAGCGAACCTCGAAGCTGGTTGCGTTCATTTGTTAACTTCTCGGCTTTCTCCTGATGAACGCCAGTCAGTTTACTGGTGCTCTTCTCGGATTTCCCTTGGAGTGCGTTCAATACAATGCGTGGAACTCCTTTTTTTATATTACTCTTTTCGCCGCGTACATTCTGTTTGTCCCTGCGTTCGGCCGTTTCGCGAGCCACTTTACGGGCAATACGTAGTGCCTTTTCTTTTTCTTCAATACGTTGTTGTAATGCTTCCTGCATCAGCGTTTTTTGTTCTTTGTAGAATTCGTAATTTCCGCCATAATAATTGATTTGATGCTTCTTTAGTTCGCAAATCTCGGGGAGAAGATTGAGCAGGGTGCGGTCATGACTTACCACCAACAGGGTGGAACGATATTTTTCTACCCAGTCATATAAACGTTGTCTGCCGGAAGAATCGAGATGATTGGTCGGTTCATCCATAAGTATGACAGATGGATGATGAATGTCCATACCTGCCAGGAATACGCGGGTCTTTTCGCCGCCACTAAGCAGATTCATCGGGTAGGATAGCGTAAACTGTCCTAATCCCCATAAATCGAGAGCGGCGATGGAACGTTCTTCGATATTCCAGTCATCATTTAGAATGGTGAAATTCTCGTTTGAGACATCTCCTGCCAGGATGGCGTGCAGAGCTTGCTGTTTACGCTCTATTTGAAGAGCTTGTGCAATGGTCAGTGAATCATATTGCCCGAAATGTTGCGGGATATAATATAGGTCGTCCGGGCGGACAATGACACCGGAAGAGGGTGATAACTGTCCGGCAATAATTTGTAGCAAAGTAGATTTGCCACAACCATTGTTACCGACTAATCCCAATTTCTGCCCTTTACTGATGGCGAAATTGAGGTCACTGAATAATACTTCTTTATCCGGATGGATATAGCTGATTTGTTGGATACTGATAGACATGACGATCTATTGGGTTTGAGGTTGAAAATAGAGTGAAAAAAACACAGGATAGGGGGAACGACAAACACAATACTGGCTAAACAACACGGATTTCGTGATGCTTAACAAAATAGAAAAAGCATATAAGAAAAGTGATGTTTACTTAGAAGTGTTGTCTTACTTAGTAATTCTCATTGCGGTAGGTATATAGTTTAACTTGGCGGCAAAGATAACACTTTCTATTAGATTTCACTCTATTAAGACTGAAAAAGAATGAATTTCATTTATTTAGAGGCTCCGTTTACCTCATTCAGAGCCTCCGATTACTCCAAATAGAGCCTCTGTTTACCCTATTCAGAGGCTCTGTTTTAGAAGTGAGTTATACTCTTTCTTATTCTTATACATCAAACAGTTGATTTAATCCCTCACTCATACTGGGATGCGTGAAGATAAAATCGCGCAAGAATGTAGAGGTTTGCCCTGTTTTTATCGCCATAGCTACGATATTGATGATTTCTGAAGCATCGGCGCAGAATAGAGTACAGCCCATAATCTTCCCGTTATGATTATTGATGATAGCTTTTAGCATACCATCTGTCTGCCTCAATGTACGGGTACGGACGATGGAGGAAGCCGGCAACCGGGAAACCTTAAATGAATATCCTCTTTTCAGAGCTTCTTCTTCACTGATTCCGATATGTGCCAATGGCGGATCAATAAACACTGCATATTGCACAGGATCACGGTCTCCGATATCACGTTTCTTGTCGCCGAAGAGCTGATCGCGGATAATCCGGAAATCATCCAGCGAGAGATATGTAAATTGCGATCCGCCTTTCACATCTCCCATTGCCCATATATGAGGAACAGTAGTGCGTAACTGATCGTTTACGATGATAGCTCCGTGAGCATCAACTCCTACACCCGCTGCTTGCAGATTCAATCCCTCAATCATCGGTTTACGTCCCGTTGCGATAAGAATGGCATCTCCATCTACATAATAAGGAGTACCGTCGGATATGTCCGAGTAAGTCAGTGTCACTCCGTCATTCGTGTCATGGATAGACTGTGCACGAGCGTTCAGATGGATTTCAATACCTTTCTTCTCCATCACTTCTTTGACGCTGTTTGCAATATCCCGATCTTCGCGAGGCATAAATTTGTTTCCTCCTTCGAGTATCGTCACTTTACTGCCGAAACCGGCATACATAGAAGCGAACTCCAGTCCGATATATCCTCCACCTATGATAATCAGGTGATGAGGAAGTACACTTAAGTCCAAAAGCGCACTACTGGTATATACGTGCTGACTTTGCTGAATACCATCTATTGCAGGGATAATGGGAGTAGACCCCGTGTTGATAAATATCTCTTTTCCTTTCAGTTCGATTTCTCCTTCGGGAAGTTCCACTTTTATGGTATCGGCGGATATGAAAGACCCCGTTCCAGTATAGATAGTCACATTAGGACGTTTGCTTAGTCTTTCGTAATTATCATTCCTAAGAAAGGAAGTGAGGCGGTTCTTTCGGCCGATGGCCTGTTTGTACATATTCGCCTGCTTCGGAAAATCATCGTGGTAAAGCAAAGCGGAAACCTCGGCTTCATGCACCAGCGTCTTTGTTGGGATACAGGCTACATTCGGACAGCTTCCTCCATACATCATGTTGGAACGTTCTACGATGGGCACTTGCCATCCGCGGTTGGAAAGTTCGGCAGCCAGGGTTTTCCCTGCCTTGCCGAATCCTATAATAATTGCATCATATTGTTTCATAACTTCTTGTATTAATGATTTGTATGAGACTATATAACAGTCTGAAAATACGATTTGTTCCGCAATGGCAAGAAGTCAGAATCCTCTTTAGTGGTTGTCTTAGTCTTTTTTAAGTGTTTTGAGTACGCGTTGTGACGAGTCGGATAATAACACTACGGCACTGGCCAGGATCACAATGTCTTTAATCACCAACCGCCCTGCACCGGATAGTAATGGGAAACCGAATTCTCCGCTTCCCAAGTCGGGAACCCAGACTTCCGGGGTGGTGACAAGAAAAGAAAGTGTGCCGAGCGTCATGATAATGGCGAGGGTGTCGCCTGCCAATCCCACTTTTGGGAAAAAGATTCCCAAGAATACCAGTATGCCGATCCCCATAATAAGAGCTCCCAGTCCGTAAGAGAAAGTATAAGTGCGGTTTGCTTCGTGCCATGCACGATTTTCCGGGACAAAAGCACCTTCCGCATTTTTATGTTCTTTGTATTCGGGTGCACCTTTAGCATAGAAGAAACTCATAAAAGGACTGTTGGCAACAAACGGAACAATCCCGTCGGCTTCATAATGGAAATACTTCAATCCGCCTATCCATACAAATACTACCAGGATGGCAACGCGGATAAATTTCATACCAAAACTTTTCAGACTTGAAGTGAAGGTCAGTAAAGCGATCAATTTCTCTTTCATTTTGTTGGGGTTTTAATGGGTTTATCTTATGTTGCAAAGGTCGTCCATTTCCACTACCCCCAAAATAGCAATACTTCCGTATGCCTTGTCAATTTTTCCCTTCCTGTGTGTTTCTGAATTGCACGGCGCTCTGTCCAGTCATATTTTTGAAGAAACGGCTGAAAGAAGCCTGGTCTTCAAATCCCAGAATATCGGCAATCTCTTTGGCGCTTTTGTTGCTGTAAAGCAGGAGACGTTTAGCTTCCGCTTCCACCCGTTCGTGGATAACCCGAAGCGGCGAAGGCAGTTTGCAGGTAGAAAAGATGTTCGATAGTGTCTTGGGAGATTTATGCAACATATCGGCATAGTCCTGCACCTGTTTCTTCGTCCGGTAATGCTCGTCGACCAAGTTATAGTATTGGCGGACAATCTCAAAACCGGATTCTTTTTCACGGGTGATATTCATGCGGTGACGTGCAATTCGGGTACATTGGATAATGAAACGTTTTAGCAGGATGCGTAGCATCTCCTCCTGCAGGCTGTCGGAAACGGTAAACTCGTTTTCCAGTGCTTCGGTAATGGTGTCGAGTTCTTTACGTTCTTTTTCATTCAGGGTAAAACGGATCAGGTGAGAAGAACCGTTGAACAGGAAACCGCTGCATGACACTTCATGGTCGTTGCCATAGATACAATAGAAATTGCTGTTGAACAACAAAGTCAGGTATTCACCATCAATCGATTTAAATTCGAGGTGTTGCAGATGAGTGAGTGAAATCACTTCATCTTGGGTAAGTATCATTTCCTGATGGTCGATTTCTACTGTGATGCTTCCGTTGCGTACCCATATAAATTTATAAAGCCCTTTTTCTTTTTGCAGTGCTTTTTCTGTCAGATAAGAGTCTGTAAGTGCGAGTGTTCCTTTTAGTTTCGTGTGATATTGTTGTAACATAATTAATCCTCCATTGCTGATGCGTCAAATGATAACGGCAGTAGATCGCCTATACTTTTTACTTCGTAGATACATTCTTTGCCATATAATAGGATGCGGATGGGTTGTTTGTAACGCTTTTCCGTTTCCAGAATCACTTGCCGGCAAGCACCGCAGGGAGGAATCGGATGGTCGATGAAGTCCTTTTCCGTTCGTGCCGCAATGGCAAGAGTGACAACCGGTTGGTCGGGATATTGGGAGTTGGCATAGAATAGGGTAGTACGTTCTGCACAAAGCCCCGACGGATAGGCCGCATTTTCCTGATTGGTTCCTGTCACTACTGTCCCGTTGCCCAATAGCGCAGCGGCACCTACGGAGAAATGGGAGTACGGAGAATAACTACGAGCTGTTGCCTCCATGGCAGTCTTTATAAGTGACCGATCGCCCTCATTCAACTCATCATATTGATATACTTTAATAATAGCGGTAATTGTGAGGTCTTTCATATACGTCAGGGTATTGGTTTCTACAATTAATGTTACAAAGTTAGGAAAGAGATTGATAATCCCAATTATTTTTCAGATTTTTGTGCCATCTAATTCACATCTGAATAAAAATGGAGAATAAACTGCATAGACTTATCTTTTTAACCGTTGTTTTTTTCTTTGCCGTAGGAGTGCAGGCACAGAAACGGAATGCCCGTTACGTCGAGTATATAAATAAGTATAGTGATTTGGCTGTTGAACAGATGAAGCTTCATAAGATTCCGGCGAGTATTACATTGGCACAAGGATTGCTGGAAAGCGGTGCCGGATACAGCCAGTTGGCACGAAAGAGTAATAACCACTTTGGTATTAAGTGTGGTGGCAGTTGGCGGGGACGTACGGTTCGTCATGATGATGATGCCCGTAACGAATGTTTCCGTGCTTATAAGCATCCGCGTGACTCTTACGAAGATCATTCCGACTTCCTTAGAAGAGGTGCCCGTTACGCTTTTCTTTTTAAACTGGACATCACCGATTATAAAGGCTGGGCGCGTGGACTGAAAAAAGCAGGCTATGCTACCGATCCTTCTTATGCTAATCGTCTGATTACAATTATCGAAGATTATGACTTGTATAAATACGACCGTAAGGGGGTATATTCGGAACGGAAACTGAAAAAGAATCCTTGGTTGATGAGCCCGCATCAGGTGTATATCGCTAATGATATTGCTTATGTGGTAGCCCGCAACGGTGATACCTTTAAAGATTTAGGCAAGGAATTCGATATTAGTTGGAGGAAACTTGTGAAGTACAACGACTTGCAGCGTGATTATACCTTGATGGAAGGAGATATCATCTACCTGAAGAGCAAGAAGAAAAAGGCTTCCAAACCTTATACTGTATATGTTGTGAAAGATGGAGATTCCATGCATGGCATCTCTCAAAAATATGGTATCCGCCTCAAAAATCTGTATAAGATGAATCGTAAGGATGGTGAGTATGTTCCGGAAATCGGAGATAGATTGCGTCTGCGGTAGAGACTTCTCTCAAAAGTTTCGAATTTCGGAAACTTAATGACTCATTCATGTGTTATTATCTTGATAAAACATGATTAGAATATGAGTCTAAACATTGCAAAAAGTAATAAGAAACGTGTCGTCATAGTAGGCGGTGGTTTCGGTGGCTTGAAACTGGCTAACAAGCTGAAAAAGTCAGGCTTTCAAGTCGTATTGATAGATAAAAACAACTATCATCAGTTTCCTCCTTTGATTTATCAGGTGGCTTCGGCCGGTATGGAGCCAACTTCCATATCCTTCCCCTTCCGTAAAATATTCCAGCATCGGAAAGATTTCTATTTCCGTATGGCGGAAGTACGTGCCATTTTCCCGGAAAAGAATATGATACAGACTTCCATCGGAAAAGCAGAATATGACTATCTGGTGTTAGCAGCAGGTACTACAACCAACTATTTCGGTAATAAACATATCGAAGAGGAAGCCATGCCGATGAAAAATGTGTCAGAAGCGATGGGATTGCGAAACGCTCTTCTGGCTAATCTGGAACGAGCGCTGACCTGTTCAACAAAGCAGGAACAACAAGAGCTATTGAATATTGTAATTGTAGGAGGTGGAGCTACCGGGATAGAAGTAGCCGGAATACTTTCCGAGATGAAGAAATTCGTCTTGCCGAATGATTATCCTGATATGCCCAGCAGTCTGATGCATATCTATTTGATTGAAGCCGGGCCGCGATTGCTTGCCGGAATGTCAGAAGAATCTTCTGCACATGCTGAACAGTTTCTCCGTGAAATGGGAGTAAATATCCTGTTGAATAAACGTGTTGTGGATTATCGTGACCATAAAGTAGTACTCGAAGATGGTACAGAGATTGCCACGCGTACTTTTATCTGGGTGAGTGGTGTCACCGGTGTGACTATCGGCAATCTGGATGCCTCTCTGATTGGGCGTGGAGGACGTATTAAAGTCGATTCATTCAACCGTGTAGAAGGGATGAATAATGTGTTTGCTATTGGCGACCAATGTATTCAGTTGGCTGATGAAAATTACCCGAACGGGCATCCTCAACTGGCACAAGTGGCGATCCAGCAAGGAGAACTATTGGCAAAGAATCTGATTCGTATGGAGAAAGGACAGGAAATGAAACCTTTCCATTACCGCAATTTAGGTTCGATGGCGACTGTCGGGCGCAATCGTGCCGTGGCAGAGTTTAGTAAAGTAAAGATGCAGGGATGGTTTGCCTGGGTGATGTGGCTCGTTGTTCATCTACGTTCTATCCTTGGAGTGCGTAATAAAGTGATTGTGCTCTTAAATTGGATCTGGAATTATTTCACTTACGATCAATCCATGCGTATGATTGTCTATGCCCGTAAAGCAAAAGAAATTCGTGATCGTGAAAAACTGGAGGAGACTAATCATTGGGGAAAAGAACTGATACAGGAACCGAAGCAACACTCTCCGCAGGAGATTCAGCAAGCTTCCGAACTAGAGAAAAAATAGTCAATGAGAAGTCATTATACCGTAGTTGACAATCCGTCATTATCCAGGTGTACTGGCCTTCCGCCGACAGGTGGATAGATTCATATTCTGAACAGTAAATTCGTACAGGGTGTCCGATATCGGACACCCTTTGTTTTTTGTTACATTCTATTTATCAATTACTTACGTTTTTGGCATAGATTTGGTATATGAAATGCTAAATTGATACATGATAAAATCGTAAACGATCAGATATGGACAGAGAAATTCCTAAAGAAATACGTCAGAAAGAACGTAATAAGAAGATCATTCGTTATTCATCCATCGGGGTGGCAAGTATTGTTGTCATTGGTGTACTTATATCTGTACTAAGGGCAGGAGTGGAGGCAAAAGATCTTGTCTTTTCCACAGTCGATACAGGAGTTATTGAGGTAAGTGTCAGTGCTTCCGGCAAGGTGGTTCCTGCATTTGAAGAAATAATCAATTCTCCAATCAACAGTCGTATTCTTGAAGTTTATAAAAAAGGAGGAGATAGCGTAGATGTAGGTACTCCGATTCTGAAACTCGATCTTCAGAGTACGGAAACCGAATATAAAAAGTTGCTGGACGAAGAGCAGATGCGTCGGTATAAGCTCGATCAGCTTCGTGTCAATAATCAGACGAAGCTTTCCGATATGGCGATGCAGATCAAAGTTTCGGCTATGAAATTAAGCCGGATGAAGGTGGAGTTGAGAAATGAACACTATTTGGACAGTCTCGGTGCGGGAACAACGGATAAAGTGCGCCAGGCTGAATTGAGCTATAATGTAGCCCAGTTAGAATACGAACAACTCCAACAGCAATATAAAAATGAGAAGGAAGTAGCTGCCGCCGAACTGAAGGTGCAGGAACTCGATTTTAATATCTTCCGTAAGAGCCTCTCCGAAAAGAAACGTACTTTGGATGATGCGCAAATCCGTTCTCCGCGCAGAGCTATTCTTACCTATATTAATAACCAGATTGGTGCGCAGATTTCCGAAGGCGAACAAGTCGCTATCATTTCCGATTTAAGTCATTTTAAGGTAGAAGGTGAGATTGCTGATACGTATGGCGACCGTGTGGCAGCTGGAGGAAAAGCAATTGTTAAGATAGGAAGCGATAAACTGGAAGGAACGGTCAGCAGTGTAACACCGTTATCCAAGAATGGCGTCATATCATTCACGGTTCAGTTGAAGGAAGATAATCATCGTCGTCTGCGCTCCGGATTGAAGACGGATGTTTATGTGATGAATGCTGTAAAGGAAGATGTGATGCGTGTTGCCAATGGCTCTTTCTATGTGGGGCGTGGTGAATACGAATTGTTTGTCTGCAACTCTGACAATGAACTGGTCAAACGTAAGATACAGTTGGGTGATTCAAACTTTGAATATGTAGAAGTTTTGAGTGGATTGCAACCGGGTGACAGGGTAGTGGTAAGTGATATGAGTGCATATAAGAACAAGAATAAGCTGAAGATTAAATAAATTAAACACTAGAAGTTATGATAACATTGAACTCTCTTTCCAAAATTTACCGTACTGATGAGATTGAAACGGTAGCGTTGGAAAATGTGAATCTGACGGTAGAACGTGGAGAATTCCTAAGTATAATGGGACCTTCCGGGTGCGGAAAATCTACATTGTTGAATATAATGGGATTACTTGACGCACCTACCATGGGAATAGTGGAAATCAATGGAATACGTACCGAAGGAATGAAAGACAAAGAATTGGCCGTTTTTCGTAATAAAACGCTTGGTTTTGTGTTTCAGTCTTTCCATTTGATTAATTCGTTAAATGTGACGGATAATGTGGAGTTGCCTTTACTTTATCGCCGTGTTGGCAGTAGTGAGCGAAAGCGGTTGGCGCAAGAGGTATTGGAAAAAGTAGGGTTAAGCCATCGTATGAGACATTTTCCTACACAACTTTCCGGTGGTCAGTGCCAACGTGTAGCTATTGCCCGTGCTATTATCGGTAATCCTGAAATAATCCTTGCCGATGAGCCGACAGGTAACTTGGATTCAAGGATGGGAGCCGAAGTAATGGAACTGCTTCACCGACTGAATAAAGAAGACGGACGAACCATTGTTATGGTCACCCATAATGAAGAACAGGCAAAGCAGACTTCGCGTACCATTCGTTTCTTTGACGGACGACAGGTGCAGTAGAACCTGCGTTTTATACATAAAACTAAATAGAAAAACAGATTAATATTTCTCTAAATTAAAAACCACCATGACAAAGAATATTTTTATCGTTGCGATAGCTGTCCTGTTAAGTGTTGCTTTTTGTTCGCTATCGGCACAAAATGTGAGTAAAGATTATAATGTAGGCGACTTTTCTGCCATCAATCTGCAATCTGTCGGAAATATTATTTTCGCTCAATCGGCAGAATGTACCTGCCGTTTGGAAGGGCCTTCTGAATTTGTAGAGAAAACCCGGGTAACGGTGAAGAACGGTACACTGGTTATCGATTATAAAGAGAAGAATGCAAAGAATGTCAAGAATCTGACTTTTTACATCACTGCTCCCGATTTGAGTAAAGTGAAAATCGACGGGGTAGGGAACTTTGATGCAAAGGAAAAATTGAATCTTAAAAATATAGCTTTCGAACTTGACGGAGTGGGAAATTGCAACGTGAAAAATCTTCATTGCGATGAACTGAAACTCGATGTCGACGGAGTAGGCAATATGAAAATGAATGTTGACTGTGGCCTTATCAAGGCTAAAGTGGATGGAGTAGGTAATATCACTTTATCGGGTAAGGCTGATACTGCTTTCTTTAAAAAGGATGGTGTTGGTAAAATCAATCACAAAAACCTGAAATGTAAGGATATAACAAAGAAGGGATGGAATTTCTAATATGGAACGTTCTTTGACGAACTTCTGTGGAACCTAATCGAAGAAGAATAAAAAAGACGGGTAAGAAATATACTGAACTCTATACTGGTAACGATCATGATAAAACTCTATTTTAAACAAGCATTCCATCTGTTGGGAGAAAATAAACTGCTTTCTTCTATTTCTATTATTGGTACAGCTTTGGCTATTGCTATGATAATGGTAATTGTGATTACTTTACGTGCGACTATTGCTCCCTTTGCACCGGAAACCCATCGTGACCGGATGCTTATTTTCCGGTTTGCCGGACTTCAAAGTAAGTCCAACGTGAATTGGCAAAGCAATGGCCCTATCGGATACAATACGGCAAAGGCTTGTTTCAAAGCAATGACAATTCCCGAAGCAGTTTCCATAACCAATATCTGGCAGGAAACAATGCTGGCTGCTAAACCGGCAGGTGAGATGGAAAGTTGTAGTGTGTTGCAAACAGACGAGGCTTTCTGGAAAATATTTGAATTTGAGTTTCTATCCGGTAAACCGTATGATAATGCCGATTTTGATGCCGGAGCAGCAAAAGCTGTGATTTCCGAAGATATGGCTCGCCGCTTGTTCGGAACGTCAGAAGTGGTTGGAAAAACATTCCTTCTGAATCATTCGGCTTATATTGTTTGCGGAGTGGTACGTCCGGTCTCTAAACTGGCGAAATACGCCTATGCGCAAGTTTGGATTCCTTTGAGTTCAACAAGTGCCTTCACAGCCACTTGGGGCGATGACAATATCATGGGTATGACTGCCGTCTATATACTGGCTAAATCGAAAGACGATTTTCCGGCTATTCGTCAGGAGGCAGACCGCTTGCGGGCTATCTTTATGGCAGGGCATCCCAATTTCGATTTACTCTATCGCGGACAGCCTGATACTTATTTCGTAGCCGCGCAACGCTATTCCGCCAACAATCCTCCTGCTGTGAAAGAAGCAGTACGGCAATACATACTGACATTACTTGTCTTATTGATTGTTCCTGCCGTCAACTTGTCCGGACTTACTTTGTCACGCATGCGTAAGCGTATCTCCGAAATAGGAGTGCGAAAAGCCTTTGGTGCCCCCAGACGGGAGCTTATGATGCAGGTACTATCCGAAAATATGCTTTATTCCCTGTTCGGAGGAATTCTCGGACTGGTATTAAGTTATGTCGCCGCTTTCCTTTTGGGAGGAATGCTTTTCTCCGTAGACTTTGTATCCAATGGTGTGGAGGATTTGCGGACCATGTGTGTCGACTTACTGTTCGATCCTACCGTATTCCTGCTGGCATTTCTGGCTTGCTTCCTACTCAATTTATTAAGTGCCGCCATTCCGGCATGGAGAGTAACTCGCACCAATATTGTGGATGCCATCAACGAAAGATAATTCTTCAACTCATCTAAATTCTAAAGAAAATGCAACTATTAAAACAAATATGGAACGAGCGCCGGTCAAACGGGTGGTTGTGGTCAGAACTATTAATTGTTTTTGTGGTCCTGTG
This sequence comes from Bacteroides xylanisolvens, assembly GCF_018289135.1. NCBI lineage: Bacteria > Pseudomonadati > Bacteroidota > Bacteroidia > Bacteroidales > Bacteroidaceae > Bacteroides > Bacteroides xylanisolvens. The sequence goes on along the minus strand of NZ_CP072216.1, from coordinate 2,481,407 downwards.
GTATGTGGTCGACTGGACGTATGTGACAGCGCGTACTTATTACGAACCGGTAGGATTTGATATTACCGATACGTATTATTTGGAGCTAAGCCTGAAAAACGACAAGAGTAATTCCTATCTTTCGAAAGAGCAAAAGAGTACATCTTTAGGACAAGATATTATCGAGTTGACTAATCGTCTCCGGAGATTGCCGGAAGTGGAGGCCGTTTCAATATCCAATAATGCGCGTCCCTATATCGGGAGTAACTCCGGTAGTATGTTACGTATCGATACATTAGTTAGTAATCCGCTACGGCGTTCGGTAACCCCTGACTTTTTTCAGGTCTTTCGTTATCAAAGTGCTGATGGGAGTGGTTATCAGCCGTTGGTGCAAGCTTTAAGGAATGGCAATGTCGTTGTTGGTGAAAATTTCTTGCCCAAAGATTATAAAGGCGATCGTACGCTGTTGGGTAAAGAAATGGTCGATGTGGATGATTCTACGAAAGTGTACAAGATAGGGGGAGTTTCGAAGAAGGTGCGTTACAATGACTTTTGGCCTAACTACAGTGATCGGTATGTAGCCATTGAACTTCCTGAAAAGATAATGGTCGAACTTGACGATGAACTTTATCCTTCAAGTGTAGAAGTTTGTCTGCGTGTGAAGCCGGGGACTTCTAAAGACTTTGCGGAACATTTGATGAAATTGTCTGTCAACCAGTTGAGTGTCGGCAACTTATTCATCTTGAAAGTGCATGATTATGAAGATATACGGAATGATTTCCAGCAAGAGAGCTATAATCAGGTACAGGTACGTTTCTGGATGATGGGATTCTTATTGCTTAATATCCTGTTGGGCATTGTCGGCACCTTCTGGTTCCGTACGCAGCACCGTCGTGCCGAGTCTGCGCTTCGTATAGCAGTCGGGTCCAGCCGGATGCAGCTTTGGCAACGTTTAAATAAAGAAGGATTGCTATTGTTGACTCTGGCTGCTTTGCCTGCCGCCGTCATCTGTTATAATATCGGCCATCTGGAGTTGACTGAAGGGTATATGGAGTGGGGAGTAGTGCGTTTTCTTATTACATTTGTCATAACCTATTTCCTGATGTCTTTAATGATTCTCGTTGGCATTTGGTTTCCTGCTCGTCAGGTAATTCGCATACACCCTGCCGAGGCGTTGCGCGAAGAATAAAAAACTTGGGCTATCTGTTTGTTTTCAATATAATTAACGTATCTTTGTCGGCATAATATTGAAAACACCGCAGGCTTTAATTATATGAATCGACGCTACTATTGTTTGCTTATCGTTCTGTTTTTTGCTGTTCTTATTCAGGCGGCAGCAGCGGAACGTACATACAATATCCTGTTTATACAGTCATACACCTCACAGACTCCTTGGCATAGCGACCTTAATCAGGGGTTGGTCAAAGGATTTAAAGAAAGTGGCCTGAAGGTGAATATAACAACGGAGTATCTTGATGCCGATTTTTGGGCATTCAACTCCGAGAAAGTAATTATGCGTCGTTTTTGTCAGCGTGCTCGTGACAGGCAGACCGATTTGATTATAACAGCAAGTGATGAAGCTTTCTATACTCTTTTTGCCTGTGGAGATTCGTTGCCTTTGCAGATACCGGTCGTGTTTTTCGGCATTAAGTATCCTGATATGGAGCTGATTGCTACTCATCCCAATGTTTGCGGGTTCACTGCCAATCCGGATTTTGATGTCATATTGCGTCAGGCGCAAAAGATATTTCCCCAGCGGAAAGAAGTGGTATGTGTGATAGATAACAGCTTTTTGAGTAACAAAGGCCTTGAAGATTTTGAAGAAGAGTGGAAAATCTTTCAAAAAGACAATCCGGATTATAGAATGAAAGTCTATAATACCCAAAATCATACAACGAGTCACATCATTGCTGCTATTTGTTACCCTCGTAACAGCTACGAACGTCTGGTGGTTGCTCCTAAATGGTCGCCTTTCCTTTCATTCGTTGGCAAAAACTCAAAAGCTCCCGTATTTTCGAGTCAGAATGTGGGGTTAACTAATGGCGTATTCTGTGCATACGATTCCGATAGTTATGCTTCAGCATTATCGGCAGCTCAAAGGGCTGCTTTAGTCTTAAAAGATACATCTCCCCAAGAAATAGGAGTGACAGAAATCACGCAGGGATTCATCTATGACTATAAACAGTTGGATTATTTTCATATTGACCCTGATAAAGTATCCTCTAGCGGAACCATCGTCAACGAACCGTATTGGGAAAAATATAAATACCTTTTTATACTGCTCTATCCGTCTATCCTGGCGTTGCTGATAGCTTCTATCGTGTGGTTGATGCGTGCCAACCGGCGTGAGTCCAAACGACGGATTCAGGCACAGACCCGTCTGCTCGTGCAGAATAAACTTGTGGAACAGCGTAATGAGTTTGATAATGTATTTCATTCCATCCGTGATGGTGTGATAACGTATGATACCGATTTGCACATTCATTTCACAAACCGCTCCTTATTACAAATGCTGCATTTGCCGTATGAGTCAGGGGGCCGTTTTTATGAAGGAATGATGGCAGGCAGCATCTTCAAGATATATTATAACGGTCAGGATATTCTTCATTCTATGCTGAAGCAGGTAGCTGCTAAAGGAGAAAGTGTGAAGATACCCCAGGGAGCTTTCATGAAAGAAGTGCATAGTGATAAATACTTCCCGGTGTCGGGGGAAATAGTCCCGATCCGTTCAAAGGATACGATTACCGATATGGCACTTTCCGCACGGAATATTTCGAATGAAGAAATGCAGAAGCGTTTCTTTGATATGGCAGTAGACGAAAGCTCCATCTATCCGTGGCAGTTTGATATGGAAACCAACTGTTTCATTTTCCCGCAAGGTTTCTTGAAACGTCTTGGATACGATGAATCGGTTACTACCATCTCCCGTGATGAAATGGATCGCACTATCCATCCTGATGATTTGAAGGAAATAAGTCCGTTATTTAATAGAGCATTGACAGGAGAAGATTCCAATACCCATCTGAATTTCCGTCAGCGGAATGTCAACGGAGAGTATGAATGGTGGGAATATCGTTCTTCCGTAATCACGGGATTGACACAAGATTCATTGTACAATATATTAGGTGTTTGCCAGAGTATCCAGCGATATAAGACTGCCGAGCAGGAGATGAGAGAGGCTCGTGATAAAGCCCTCCAGGCTGACAAACTGAAATCGGCGTTCCTTGCCAACATGAGTCACGAGATTCGGACTCCGTTGAATGCGATTGTAGGTTTCTCCGATTTGCTAAGCGATACGAGTGGTTTTACAAGCGAAGAGATTGCCCAGTTTATCGGAACCATTAATAAGAATTGCGGCCTGTTACTGGCTTTGATTAATGATATTCTTGATTTGTCACGTATCGAATCGGGAACCATGGAATTTATGTTCGCCGAGCATAACCTGCCGCTGTTATTAAAGACCGTCCATGATTCTCAACGCTTGAATATGCCACCGGGAGTAGAACTGGTGTTGCGTATGCCCGAAAGTGATAAGAAATATCTTACGACAGATAATGTACGCTTGCAGCAAGTCGTGAATAATCTGATAAATAACGCTGCTAAATTTACGAGCAGCGGTTTCATTACTTTTGGCTATGAAGATGATGAGGTTCCCGGCTACACCCGCATCTTTGTGGAGGATACCGGAGTCGGTATTTCTGAAGAAGGTATCCGTCATATATTCGAACGATTCTATAAAGTCGATAATTTCACCCAAGGAGCAGGTTTGGGATTAAGTATTTGTCAGACCATCATCGAACGTCTGAATGGTACCATCTCCGTCACCTCCGAAGTAGGTAAAGGCACTCGTTTCACTGTGCGCCTTCCTAACTACTGCGAATAATCGAACGTTCACTTTTGGGCATAGTGTCCGAAAATGGACACTTTTCTTATTTTCTAATCTGTTGATAATAAAAACTTTACTTTTTTGGCACATCGTTTGATTCTCTCATAGTGGAAAATACTGTGTATAATGAAAAAGAAAAGTATATTGTTTGCTCTTGCTGCCGTTTGCCTGCCGTTGGCATTGTCGGCACAGAAGGAAAGGGAAATAACCTTGAATGAAGCTATTGCTATGGCGCGTATTCAATCTGTTGACGCTGCTGTTGCCTTGAATGAATTGAAAACGGCCTATTGGGAATTTCGTACCTTTCGTGCCGATCTTCTGCCGGAAGTCAACCTGACCGGAACCCTGCCTAATTATAACAAATCGTATAGTTCTTATCAAAATTCGGACGGTTCTTACGGTTTCGTCCGTAATAACACATTGGGGCTTACCGGTGATCTTTCTATCGATCAAAATATCTGGCTTACCGGTGGTAAACTCTCGCTGACTTCCTCTCTCGACTATATCAAGCAATTGGGAACCGGAGGAGACCGGCATTTTATGTCGGTTCCTGTCACATTACAACTTACACAACCCATCTTTGGAGTCAATAATATAAAGTGGAACAGACGCATCGAACCGGTTCGTTATGCCGAAGCGAAAGCAGCTTTTATCACTGCTACCGAAGAAGTGACGATGCGTGCCATCACTTATTACTTTAATCTTTTGTTGGCAAAAGAAAATCTTGGCACGGCGAAACAGAACCAGACAAACGCCGACCACCTTTATGAAGTAGCCCTTGCCAAACGCAAAATGGGGCAGATTTCCGAGAATGAACTCTTGCAGTTGAAGCTCTCCGCTTTGAATGCGAAGGCTGCATTGACGGAAGCAGAGAGTGATCTCAATGCCAAGATGTTCCAGCTCCGTGCCTTTTTGGGAGTAGGAGAGGATGAAGTACTAAACCCGGTTCTTCCCGAAGCTGTGGATGGCCCGAGGATGGAGTACAATCAGGTGTTAAATAAAGCATTGGAACGTAATTCTTTTGCACAGAATATCCGTCGCCGCCAGTTGGAAGCCGATTATGAAGTAGCTACTGCACGCGGAAATTTGCGTAGTGTCGATTTGTTTGCAAGCGTAGGGTATACGGGTGAGAACCGGAATTTTCCGGCCGTTTACAGGAACTTGCAGGACAATCAGATTGTTCAGGTAGGCGTTAAGATTCCGATTCTCGATTGGGGAAAACGCCGTGGGAAAGTCCGGGTAGCCAAGAGTAATCGGGATGTAGTGCTTTCAAAAATTCGTCAGGAACAGATAAACTTCAACCAGGATATTTTTCTGTTGGTGGAGCATTTCAATAATCAGGCACAGCAATTGGACATAGCCAAAGAAGCCGATGCGATAGCCCAGCAACGATATAAAACAAGTATTGAAACTTTCCTGATAGGTAAAATCAATACCTTGGATTTGAATGATGCGCAGAACTCTAAAGATGATGCGAGACAGAAACATATTTCCGAACTTTATTATTATTGGTATTATTATTATCAGATTCGCAGTCTGACACTATGGGATTTTCGTACCAATACCGAACTTGAAGCTGATTTTGATGAAATCATCCGGCAATAGAAAGGGGAGGAAAAAGCTTTTGAATCTTATGGAGGAACTTGCCGGAGATTATGGGAAAAGTTTTTCAAGTCTGCAAACAGACTATTGCGTATTTATGCCTGATTCATTTGGTATTACGAACTATTTATAGTACCTTTGAAACTCGATTTTAACACTCGGGAAATGAAAAATACGTAAATAATACAGAAAAATTCATCCCCCATTATAAATAAAGAAAGAAATAAAAAAAGAAATACTTCTTCTTGGAAGATTGAAAAAACAGAAGAAGTTTTCTTGGTAGAGGAATCTTGCAATTTTAACTATGATTCTGATAATTGATGACGACAGCGCAGTGCGTTCTTCGCTTAGCTTCATGTTGAAGCGGGCAGGATATGAAGCACAGACCGTTCCCGGTCCGCGGGAAGCTATGGAAGTAGTACGTTCCGTAGCTCCGGATTTAATCCTGATGGATATGAACTTCACTCTTTCTACAACGGGTGAGGAGGGTTTGACCCTACTCAAACAAGTAAAAATATTCCGTCCCGAAACACCGGTGATATTGATGACTGCTTGGGGAAGTATCCAACTTGCCGTGCAAGGAATGCAGGCAGGAGCTTTTGATTTCATAACGAAGCCCTGGAATAATGCCGCCTTGTTGCAACGCATCGAAACGGCACTCCAACTTTCGGGCACTCCACAGGAACCAACGCAGGAACAGAGCGATTCTTTCGACCGCAGCCACATCATCGGGCGTAGCCAGGGATTGATGGATGTGTTGAATACGATTGCCCGCATAGCAAAGACCAATGCCTCTGTTCTCATTACAGGGGAAAGCGGAACAGGTAAGGAATTGATAGCCGAGGCCATTCATATTAATAGTCAGCGAGCCAAACACCCCTTTGTGAAAGTGAATCTTGGAGGTATCTCTCAAAGCCTGTTCGAAAGTGAAATGTTCGGGCACAAGAAAGGAGCTTTTACCGATGCTTCCGCAGACCGTATCGGACGTTTCGAAATGGCAAACAAAGGGACGATTTTTCTGGATGAAATAGGTGATCTCGATCCTTCGTGCCAGGTGAAGTTACTGCGTGTATTGCAGGATCAGACATTTGAAGTGCTCGGCGACAGCCGTCCGCGTAAGACGGATATCCGGGTGGTATCAGCCACCAATGCCGATTTGCGCAAAATGGTAGGCGAACGTACTTTTCGTGAAGACCTCTTCTATCGTATCAATCTGATAACTGTGAAGCTGCCGGCCTTGCGCGAACGTCGCGAAGATATTCCCTTGCTGGCACGTCATTTTGCCGACCGTCAGGCGGTAACCAACGGATTGCCTCGTACGGAGTTCTCTGCCGATGCCCTGCAATTCTTGAGCCGTTTGCCCTATCCGGGGAATATTCGTGAATTGAAGAACTTGGTGGAACGTACCATTTTGGTAAGTGGTAAACCGCTGCTTGATGCTTCCGATTTTGATGCGCAGTATATTCGCCACGATGACGCAAGAGTGACCGAAGGCGCAGCTCTGGCTGGTATGACTTTGGATGAAATAGAACGCCAGACCATTCTCCAGGCGTTGGACCGTTACAAAGGAAATTTGAGTCAGGTAGCTACGGCATTGGGTATCAGTCGTGCAGCACTCTACCGCCGTCTCGAAAAATATAATATAACAATGTGATAGATTTAGGTACGTGCCTAATAATATTAAGATTAACCGTTAACCACAGATAACGTGCGTATAAAAGGATTCTTTTACATACTAGTCTTTCTGCTGCTGGCATTAGGTAGTGTATTGCTGTTCCTTTCCAGTCAACTGAATACAATCTTTTTCTACATAGGGGAGGGGCTGATACTTTTCATCCTCATTTATCTGACCTTTTTCTATCGTAAGATCGTGAAGCCGTTGAATACAATCGGAAGCGGCATGGAACTGTTGCGTGAGCAGGATTTCAGTAGCCGTCTTAGCCCTGTAGGTCAATATGAGGCCGATCGTGTGGTGAATATCTTCAACCGCATGATGGAACAGCTCAAGAATGAACGTCTCCGCCTGCGTGAACAGAATAATTTTCTTGATTTGCTGATTAAAGCTTCTCCGATGGGAGTGATTATAACTTCCCTTGATGAAGACCTTTCGGAATTGAATCCGATGGCTTTGAAAATGCTGGGTGTTCGTTTGGAAGACGCACAAGGCAAGAAGATGAAAGAGATTGATTCTCCGTTAGCGGTGGAATTGGCTAACCTCCCGAAAGGAGAGAAGGTAACCGTCCGTCTGAACGACTCGAATATCTACCGGTGTACTCATTCTTCTTTCATTGATCGTGGATTTCAGCATCCCTTCTACTTGGTAGAAACCCTCACCGACGAAGTGATGAAAGCGGAAAAGAAAGCATACGAGAAAGTGATTCGCATGATTGCCCACGAAGTGAACAACACGACTGCCGGCATTACTTCCACACTGGATACGGTAGAACAAGCCCTTTCCAGCGAAGAAGGAATGGAAGACATCTGCGACGTGATGCGTGTATGTACCGACCGTTGTTTCTCGATGAGTCGTTTCATCACCCGTTTTGCCGATGTGGTGAAAATCCCCGAACCGACACTTTCTTCTGTTAATCTGAATGATTTGGTTTTCACCTGCAAGCGGTTTATGGAAGGAATGTGTAATGACCGTCGCATTACACTCCGCATGGAAATAGACGAAAGTGTGAAAGATGTGATGCTGGATGCCGCTTTGTTTGAGCAAGTACTCGTAAATATCATCAAAAATGCAGCGGAAAGCATTGAAGCCGATGGGGAAATAATAGTCCGCACCCTCGCTCCGGCTACTGTTGAAGTGATAGATAACGGTCAGGGAATCAGCAAAGAAACAGAAGCTAAACTGTTCAGTCCTTTCTTCTCTACCAAACCGAACGGTCAGGGAATCGGACTCATCTTTATTCGCGAAGTACTGATGCGTCATGGGTGCACATTCTCTTTGCGAACCTATGCCGACGGACTGACCCGATTCCGTATTACTTTCCCCTAATTGTGTCAAATAAGAACATTTCTTCCGTCAAATAGACCTTTTTTTGTCTTGAAATCACTCCTACCTTTGCCCCGCTCAATTCAATAGGATTTAAGGTATGAGATTAATGAAAAAAGGCACATTGACGCTCTTTCTTTTATTGGCTATCAGTATTCCGCTCAGTGCGCAGTATGTGGTACAAGGGGTGGTGACTGATTCTCTGACCAAAGAACCTTTGCCTTATGCATCTGTACGCTTAAAAGACACGACCGAAGGAACTACTACCGGAAGCGACGGACGCTTTTACTTCAAAACCCACCGCTCCGAAGCAGTGCTTGTAATCTCTGTAATCGGATATAATGACTATGTCCGCACCATTCGCCCTGCCCGTAATGCATCCTATAAAGTAGCACTTGCGCCTACCGAATACGCGCTTGGTGAAGTGGTAGTCAAACCCAAACGTGAGCACTACCGGAAGAAAGATAATCCCGCCGTAGAATTTGTCCGCCGCATGATTGAAAGCCGTGACAACTACTCTCCCTACGAGAAAGACTTCTGGCAACGCGAACGTTATGAAAAGACCACCTTTGCGTTGAATAACTTCGATGAAGAGAAACAGAAAAAATGGCTATATCGTAAATTTGATTTCCTGACAGAATATGTAGATACTTCTGCCGTTACCGGTAAACCGATTCTGACGGTATCAGCCCGTGAACTGCTTGCCACAGACTATTACCGGAAATCTCCCCGTTCCGAGAAGCAATGGGTGAAAGGACGCAAACAGGCCGGTGTCGATGAGTTTCTCTCTAAACAAGGGATGCAGGCAGCCATCAATGAAGTCTTCAAAGACGTCGATATCTACGAAAACAACATTTCCCTGTTTACGAATAAGTTTGTCAGTCCCTTGTCCCGTATCGGCACAGGCTTTTATAAATATTACCTGATGGACACGTTGCAGATTGCCGGAGAGCTTTGTGCAGACCTCGCTTTCACGCCTTTTAATTCCGAGTCTTTCGGTTTCAACGGACACCTGTATGTGACGCTCGACTCTACCTACTTTGTTAAACGTGCCGTATTCAACTTTCCCAAAAAGATAAACCTGAACTTTGTAGACTACATGTTGCTCGAACAGGAATTTAAGCGCGCTGAAGACGGCACACGCCTGCTCGATCATGAAAGTATCACTGTTGAGTTTAAACTGACCGAAGGACAGGACGGTATTTTTGCCCGCCGGGTAGCGGATTACAGCAACTACACCTTTACGCCGACTGCTGAAGCCGACAAAGCCTTCACCAAACCCGAACGTATTATTGAAGAGACGGAAGCCCTGTCGCGTCCCGAATCATTCTGGGCGGAGAATCGTCCGCAAGCCGCCATCTCCCAGCAGGAAAACTCGGTAGACCGCCTGATGACACAATTACGCAGTTATCCGGTGTATTACTGGACGGAGAAAGTGCTTTCCATTCTCTTTACGGGATATATTCCCACCTCCAAAGAAGCACCACTTTTCTATATCGGCCCGATGAATGCCACTATCAGCGGTAACACATTGGAAGGCCCCCGTATCCGTGCCGGAGGTATGACTACCGCCTGGCTCAATCCGCACCTGTTTGGCAAAGGATATGTGGCTTACGGGTTTAAAGATGAAAGAGTGAAAGGATTGGCGGAACTGGAATATTCTTTCAAGAAGAAGAAAGAATACGCCAATGAATTTCCTATCCATTCATTGAAATTGCGTTACGAATCAGATGTGAACCAGTATGGACAAAATTACCTGTATACAAGCAAAGACAATGTGTTCCTGGCCTTGAAACGTGAGAAGGACGACCGTATCGGCTATTTCCGGCAGGCGGAGATGACCTATACCAATGAGTTTTATTCCGGCTTTTCTTTCCAGTTGACAGCGCGTACACGGAAAGATGAGTCCTCCTACCTGATTCCTTTTTTAAAGAAAGAAGGAGATACCTACACCCCGGTAAAAGATTTCTCTGTCAGTGCGGCAGAGTTGAAACTGCGTTATGCTCCGAACGAGAAATTCTTCCAGACCCAATGGAACCGTTTTCCCGTATCGTTGGATGCACCGGTGTTTACCTTGTCTCATACCATTGCCGGAAAAGGAGTGTTGGGCAGCGATTACACTTACAATCATACCGAAGCCGGTATTCAGAAACGTTTCTGGTTTTCCGCGTTCGGCTATACGGACGTTATACTAAAAGCAGGTAAAGTGTGGGATAAAGTACCTTTTCCGTTGCTTATCATGCCTAATGCCAACCTTTCTTATACCATCCAACCGGAATCTTACTCGTTGATGAATGCGATGGAGTTTATGAACGATGAATATTTCTCGTGGGATGTTACTTATTTCCTCAACGGATGGCTGTTCAACCGGGTACCGTTGTTGAAAAAACTAAAATGGAGGGAAATAGTTTCCTGTCGTGGATTATATGGACATTTGAGCGATAAAAACAACCCGGCTTTGAGTGACGGTTTGTTCGCTTTTCCGATAGAAAACACACAAACAATGGGAAAAACACCTTATGTGGAGGCGGGTGTCGGTATTGAAAACATTTTCAAGGTGTTACGTTTGGACTATATCTGGAGGATCACTTATCGTGATTCGCCCGGGATTGACAGATCAGGCTTGAGAATAAGTCTCCACATGACCTTTTAAAAGTTAAATCCTGCTAATTGCAATGTTTATATGACAAATAAAGACTGTATTAGTAATTAATTAATCTTATTTTTGCATCAATTTTAGTTTAATTTTAATAGAATAGAAATGAAACAAGAAATTAAACCCGCTACCGGGCGTCTTGGCGTCTTGGTAGTCGGAGTGGGTGGTGCGGTAGCTACCACGATGATTGTAGGTACACTAGCCTCTCGCAAGGGACTGGCAAAACCGATAGGATCTATTACACAGTTAGCCACAATGCGCATGGAGAACAACGAAGAAAAACTCATCAAGGACGTTGTGCCCTTGACGAATTTGGAAGACATTGTTTTCGGAGGATGGGATATTTTCCCGGACAACGCATACGAAGCTGCTATGTACGCCGAGGTTTTGAAAGAAAAAGACCTGAATGGAGTAAAAGAAGAGTTGGAAGCTATCAAACCGATGCCGGCTGCTTTCGATCACAACTGGGCAAAACGTCTGAACGGTACACACGTGAAGAAGGCTGCTACCCGTTGGGAAATGGTAGAACAACTTCGTCAGGATATCCGCGACTTCAAAGCTGCTAACAACTGCGAACGCGTAGTGGTGCTTTGGGCTGCAAGTACTGAAATTTACATTCCGCTGTCTGACGAACACATGTCACTCGCTGCTTTAGAGAAAGCAATGAAGGAAAACAATACAGACGTGATTTCTCCGAGTATGTGTTACGCGTATGCTGCTATTGCAGAAGGTGCTCCGTTCGTAATGGGGGCTCCTAACTTGTGTGTGGATACTCCTGCTATGTGGGAATTCTCTAAACAAAAGAATGTACCTATCTCCGGTAAAGACTTCAAGAGTGGTCAGACACTGATGAAAACCGTATTGGCTCCGATGTTCAAAACCCGTATGCTGGGTGTGAACGGTTGGTTCTCTACCAATATCCTCGGTAACCGCGACGGTGAAGTGCTCGATGATCCGGACAACTTCAAGACAAAAGAAGTCAGCAAGCTGTCTGTAATCGATACTATCTTCGAACCTGAAAAATATCCGGATCTCTACGGAGATGTTTATCATAAAGTACGTATCAACTATTATCCTCCCCGCAAAGACAACAAAGAAGCATGGGACAACATCGACATCTTCGGATGGATGGGCTACCCGATGGAAATCAAGGTGAACTTCCTTTGCCGCGACTCTATCCTTGCAGCTCCTATCGCTCTTGACCTTGTGTTGTTCAGCGACTTGGCAATGCGTGCGGGCATGTGTGGCATCCAGACTTGGTTGTCATTCTTCTGCAAGAGCCCGATGCACGATTTCGAACATCAGCCCGAACACGACTTGTTTACACAATGGAGAATGGTAAAACAGACATTGCGTAACATGATTGGTGAAAAAGAACCTGATTACTTAGCTTAATCAGTAACCCCAAATAATAAGTTGAGATTGAGATTTACCATCCTATAAAGACTGGTGGATACTCAACCTCAACTTTTACTTTTTTATTGTACAAATTCCCCATTCGTTTGGGGGACTCGTGACACAACCGACTCGTAGTTTGTAATTAGTAATTAGTAATAAATGAAGCGTCCTCCCTTTCTACCTGTTTTTATAGGCACGGGCTTTGGCTCCGGTTTTTCTCCTTTTGCTCCCGGCACGGCTGGGGCGTTACTGGCTTCTATCATTTGGATTGCACTTTATTTTCTCTTTCCTTTCTCTTGGGTATTATGGCTGACTGCCGCTTTGGTGATTGTATTTACATTCGCCGGCATTTGGGCTGCCGATAAGCTGGAGACTTATTGGGGAGAAGATCCTTCGCGTGTGGTAGTGGATGAGATGGTGGGAGTGTGGATACCGTTGTTGGCTGTTCCCAATGATGACAAATGGTTTTGGTACGTGATTGCGGCTTTTGCCTTGTTCCGCATCTTTGATATAGCCAAACCGTTGGGCATACGTCGTATGGAAAGCCTGAAAGGTGGGGTAGGGGTCATGATGGACGATGTTTTGGCGGGAGTGTATAGTTTTATATTGTTAGTGGGAGCGAGATGGGTGATTGGCTGAAAAAAGTTGCACGGATGATTTCCCAGAAAGGCGGCATCTTCATGTTTTTGAGGGCGCAGCTTTCTGCTCAAATGGCAACTATTGCAGACTTTCTCGTTACGATTCTTCTGGTCAGGCTGTTTGATGTCTACTATGTATATGCCACCCTGGCGGGAGCTATCTATGGAGGAATCGTTAATTGCGTTATCAACTATAAATGGACTTTTAAATCGAAAGGAAAGAAAACACACGTTGCTGTAAAATTTATCCTTGTATGGGTTTGCAGTGTTTGGCTCAATACGTGGGGAACGTATGCACTGACGGAATCATTAGCGAAGATTCCCTGGGTACGCAACACACTTAGCCTGTATTTCGGAGATTTTTTCATTATTCCTAAAGTGGTAGTGGCAGTCATCGTGGCACTGTTCTGGAACTATAATATGCAACGCTTTTTTGTTTACCGGAATATAGATATAAGAAGTTTGTTCGGAAAAAGAAACTGAAAAACGGATTGAAAAGACTGATGAGAAAACGAAAGAATTAGATATATACAGATTGAGAAAACAGAAGATTTAGATAAAAATAGCTATAAACAGATTTAAACAGATGAATTACAGAGATTATTTACAACAGTTGATTTATAAGATTATCAATCCCCTGATACGCGGAATGATTAAAATAGGAATCACTCCTAACTTTATCACCACTACCGGATTTATCCTGAATGTAGTAGCGGCAGGTATGTTTGTATATGCCGGCATATATGGCGGACAGAACGATTTGGCCATTATCGGCTGGGCAGGAGGTGTGATTTTGTTTGCCGGACTGTTCGATATGATGGACGGACGTGTAGCTCGCCTAGGCAACATGAGTTCCAAGTTCGGTGCGCTTTACGATTCAGTACTCGACCGTTATAGTGAATTGATGACTTTCTTTGGTATCTGTTACTATTTATCAATGAAAGATTATTTCCTTTATGCACTCATTGCATTTGTGGCACTAATCGGCTCACTGATGGTAAGCTATGTGCGTGCCCGTGCCGAAGGCTTAGGAATTGAATGTAAAGTCGGATTCATGCAACGTCCGGAACGCGTAGTGCTGACCAGTCTCGGAGCTTTGTTCTGTGGCGTTTTCAAAGATATCACCGTTTTCGAACCAATCCTGATTATGATTGTTCCTCTGGCTTTTGTTGCCCTGTTTGCCAATATCACGGCATTTGCTCGTGTGAGACATTGCTACAAAGTGATGAAAGAATGAATTAATTTACTGTTGGACGATTTACTATTTACATCGTACATCCTAAATAGTACATCGTAAATAGTCCAATAGTAAATAGTCCAATAGTAAATAGTCTAATAGTAAATAGTCTAGTTGTCTAATCAAAACATTATAATGATAAAGAATATTCAAATGCCGTCGAAGAGAGAAGCCCTGACTGTGACAGTCATTATGGCTCTTTTCCTTTTGCTGACAAGTATCTTCATCGGGCTTCGTTCCGAGCACCTGTTAATGGCGGTACTCTATTTAGTTTTATTTTTTGCCGGATTACCTACTCGTAAGTTGGCTGTGGCCCTGTTACCTTTCGCCATTTTTGGAATCTCGTATGACTGGATGCGTATTTGCCCCAACTACGAAGTGAACCCGATTGATGTGGCCGGACTGTATAATCTCGAAAAGTCTCTTTTCGGAGTAATGGATAATGGTCTTCTGGTTACTCCTTGCGAATACTTCGCTGCACACAACTGGCCGATAGCGGACGTTTTTGCCGGAATCTTCTACCTTTGTTGGGTTCCCGTTCCCATCCTGTTCGGTCTTTGCCTGTATTTCAAGAAAGAAAGAAAAACCTACCTTCGCTTTGCGTTAGTATTCTTGTTTGTCAATTTGATTGGTTTTGCCGGTTATTATATTCATCCGGCCGCTCCGCCTTGGTATGCCATCAACTACGGTTTCGAACCGATATTAAACACACCGGGTAATGTTGCAGGATTGGGACGCTTTGATGCATTCTTCGGAGTAACCATCTTTGATTCTATCTACGGGCGTAATGCTAATGTTTTTGCGGCAGTGCCTTCACTGCATGCGGCCTATATGGTAGTTGCATTGGTGTATGCCATTATTGGTAAATGCAGGTGGTATGTGGTTACTCTTTTCTCTATTATCATGGTCGGCATTTGGGGAACAGCTATTTATTCATGCCATCATTATATCATTGATGTATTACTTGGCATCTCTTGCGCGTTAATCGGTTGGCTGGTATTCGAATACATATTGATGAGAATCCCGGCGTTCAAAAGATTCTTCGAAAGATATTATACGTATATAAAGTAAGATTATATGTGAATAAAGTGAGATATATACCCATACAAAAAGCAAGTATATACTCATATAAAAGCAGATATATACCCATATAAAAAATAGATATAAGTCTCACAAATAGTGAAGAACAAGTACCGTAATATATTTCTCGCTTTTGGTATCATTGCCGTTCTGATAATGATATTCACTTTTGATATGGATTATCAGGAGCTTTGGCTGAATTTGAAGCGTGCAGGGGTATATTTACCTTTGGTTTTGTTGCTATGGCTGTTTGTCTACCTTATTAATACAGTATCGTGGTACATCATCATCCGTAGTGGTGGTAAGACGGGGTTTTCATTTGTCCGGCTCTACAAATTCACAGTAACAGGTTTTGCGCTTAATTACGTGACTCCTGTTGGGCTGATGGGAGGCGAACCATATCGCATTATGGAGCTGAAACCCTATATAGGAATAGAACGCGCCACCTCTTCCGTGATTCTTTATGTGATGATGCATATCTTTTCCCACTTTTGCTTTTGGTTAAGTTCAGTGTTGCTTTACGTTTGTCTCTATCCGGTGGGGTGGATGATGGGGATAATCTTAGGAGCTATTACTGTCTTTTGCTTGCTGATTGTTATTCTTTTTATGAAAGGCTATCGGCAGGGGATGGCTGTGGCTTTTGTCCGTATGGGTGGTCGTATTCCTTTTCTGAAAAAGAAAGTATTTCATTTTGCAAACGCGCATAAAGAGAAGTTGGAGAATATAGACAAACAAATTGCCCTTCTCCACCAACAAAAGAAACAAACCTTTTATAGCGCCCTCTTACTGGAATATACCGCCCGTGTAGTCAGTTGTCTTGAAATATGGCTGATACTGAACGTGCTGACCACCCATGTCAGCTTTGCCGACTGCTGCCTGATTGCGGCTTTCTCTTCTTTACTTGCTAATCTGCTGTTTTTCCTGCCTATGCAATTGGGAGGTCGTGAAGGTGGCTTTGCCCTCGCCGTAGGCGGCCTTTCCCTTTCCGGAGCTTACGGAGTCTATGCCGCTTTGATTACCCGTATACGCGAAATGGTCTGGATTGTAATCGGACTTGTACTAATGAAAGTAGGAAATTTTAAACAATCAAAAGAAAGATATTCTGCTTAAATTTATAACTTTGTCTGATCTATAAAGACTCTTATGAAGGGCTCTATAAAAGAACTTATAGAAAAACTTGTCAAAGGAGTTCTATTTGGATCTATAGAAAAGACTGACGAAAAGACCTATAAAGAAAACGACAATGAATAATTTTATCTTTTACAGCCCTACTGAATTCGTGTTCGGTCGGGATACGGAAGCGCAGACCGGAGTGTTAGTACAGAAATACGGTGCACGCAAAATAATGATTGTTTATGGTGGCGGTTCCGTGATACGTAGCGGCTTGTTGGCCCGTGTTGAGAAATCATTGCAGGAAGTAGGTATTCCCTATTGCATGCTGGGTGGTGTACAGCCTAACCCGATAGACACGAAAGTGTATGAAGGAATCGATCTCTGCCGGAAAGAAAACGTAGACATGATGCTCGCCGTTGGTGGTGGCTCTGTGATTGATACGGCGAAAGCCATTGCAGCCGGAGTTCCTTACAACGGAGATTTCTGGGATTTCTACATCGGAAAAGCCATTGTGACGAAAGCATTGAAAGTAGCCGTTGTGTTAACGATTCCTGCTGCCGGAAGCGAAGGTTCCGGTAACACCGTCATCACGAAAGTCGATGGCTTACAGAAATTAAGCCTCCGTGCTCCCGGTGTACTACGTCCTGTTTTTGCCGTGATGAACCCCGAGCTGACCTACACACTTCCTCCTTTCCAAACCGCCTGCGGCATTGCCGATATGATGGCACACATCATGGAACGCTATTTCACCAACACGAAAGATGTAGAAATAGGCGATCGCCTGTGCGAAGGTACCCTGCTTGCCATCATCAAAGAGGCAACTACCGTCATGAAAGACCCCGAAAACTACGGAGCCCGTGCCAATCTGATGTGGTGCGGAACGATCGCCCACAATGGAACCTGTGGTGTAGGTTGTGAAGAGGACTGGGCTTCCCACTTCCTCGAACATGAAATCAGCGCCATCTATAACGTGACTCATGGTGCCGGACTCTCCGTAATCTTCCCTGCCTGGATGACATGGATGACAGAACACAATGTGGATAAGATAGCCCAATACGCCATCCGAGTGTGGGGAGTGGCAGAATCAGACGATAAAAAGGCGGTAGCCCTTGAAGGAATTTCCCGTCTGAAATCCTTCTTTACTTCCATCGGCCTGCCTGTGACCTTCAAAGAACTTGGCATTGAGAATCCCGACATCGACCGCCTTGCAGATAGTCTGCACCGGAATAAAGGTGAATTGGTAGGCAACTATGTCAAATTAGCGAAACAGGACAGCAAAGAGATATACCGTCTGGCATTATAAAAAAACAGATATAACCGACAGCTGCATCATTTGCCTTTTGATAGAGGATAAATGATGCAGTTATTCTTTTTGCTATTGATTAATACCTAAACAGAAGCAAAAAGATTTTGCTTTAATTATATTTTGGTATAATAGTTGTGTAAAATACCTAAAATTCGTGATTGCTCCGTCTATCATATAAGAATACTTTTGCGGGTGTAATAACTATATATATCCGTTATGCAAAAGCTAAATTCCGGGGCTTTGAATAGAATCTTATTGTTTGTATACATTTTATCACTATCTACTAATGCAATAGCCCAAAACAAAAATAATTCAAAAGAGACATATCTTCTTCCTCCACACGGAAATTGTGTTTATGGCCGGGTGATTGAGAAACTCTCTAAAGAACCGATGGTAGGAGTGACGATTCGTTTGGATGGTCATTCTACTGGTGTAATTACCGATATAAACGGTTGCTATGTATTGACCCTGCCCGAAAAAGGCGGTCTGGTTATCTATTCCTACATCGGTTTTGAAACCCGTAAAATCAAAGTCACTTCCCGGCAGAAAGTCGATGTGCAGATGGTAGAAGCTACCGAAAGTATTCAGGAAGTGATTGTAACCGGCTATAACTCCATACAGAAAGAAAGTTTCACTGGAAATACCACAAAGATAGAGAAAGAAGACCTGTTAAAAGTCAACCCGAACAACCTGATTTCGGCCATTCAGACTTTCGATCCCTCTTTCAGAATACAGGAGAATCTGGCTGCTGGTTCCGATCCCAACAGCCTGCCTCAATTCGTCTTGCGTGGTCAGACCGGTATCGGAGAAACGACACTTGGGCAGACCTCCACCTCCTCCATTTCGCGGGAAGTGCTAAGCGGTAATTCCAACCTGCCTATCTTCATACTGGACGGCTTTGAAGTCGATGTAGAAAAGATATACGACCTCGATATGAATAGCATCCACAGCATCAATATCCTGAAAGATGCTGCCGCCACTGCCATGTACGGTTCACGTGCGGCCAACGGAGTAATTGTCATTGAACGGCGTGCGCCCGAAGCCGGAAAGTTCCGTGTACAGTATTCCGGAGTACTTTCTGCCGAACTGCCGGATTTATCCTCCTACAATCTGATGAACGCCCGTGAGAAGCTGGAAACCGAACGCCTGGCAGGACTATATGACAGCAACACCCCGGAAATAGACCCCTATACCAACGGTTACTACCAACGACTCAATAATGTACTGACAGGTGTCGATACCTATTGGCTTTCTCAAGGACTGCGCACGGCTCTGAACCATAAACACTCCGTTTTCATAGACGGTGGAGAAAACGACGTGCGCTGGGGAGTGGAACTGGGATTCAGAGGAACGGAAGGAGTGATGAAACACTCTTCCCGTAAGAATGCCAATGCCGCTTTTTATGTAGACTACCGCATTGGCGGACTACAAATAAAGAACAAAGTGACCTACACTTATAACAAAAGCACAGATGTCCCCTTCAATTCATTCAGCGATTACTCCCATTTACTTCCTTATATGCGTCTGTATGATGAAAATGGCGATTATGTGCGCCGTCTCGAAAAGTTCGACGGGGCTAGCGGCACACAAGTAAATCCACTGTACGAAATCAACTTCTACAACAGCTTCGACCATTCCGGTTATGATGAAGTAACCGATGATCTTAGTCTGAATTGGCGTATCACCGACGGTCTGCGTCTGCGCGGTCAGTTTTCCGTCCTGATGAGAAATTCTACCGGTGATCTGTACAAAGATCCCGCATCGGCCAGTTATTCAGCCAGTACAGGCAACATCAATGGTGAAAAAACAGAATCCACACAAAAGAGAACAGTGATAGACGGAAGCCTGTCACTCATGTACAACAATACCTTCAAGGGACACAATCTCAATATCTGCTTGTCCTCCAACATGAGACAAACGCAGAGCACTGCTTCCGAAACACGTTACCGGGGATTCCCTGGTGGCGACCTTGTCTCTTCAAACTATGCGGCAGAAGTATACGGAAAGCCCAGCAGCTCCGACAATACCACCCGCTTGGTAGGAGCCTTGCTTACTTCCAACTACACCTATAACAATATCTATCTCGCCGACCTTACAGGACGTATCGACGGTTCTTCCGAATTCGGTTCCGATAAAAGATGGTCCATGTTCTGGTCAACAGGAGCAGGAATCAACATTCATAATTATGATTTTATGAAGTCGAATGAACTCTTTTCCATGTTGAAGTTCCGTGTCTCCTACGGACTGACCGGAAAGACCAACTTCTCCCTCTATTCGGCCAAAGATATGTATCAGCTGCAAACAGACAGCTGGTATCCCACAGGCTACGGTGTATTCCTCTATCAGATGGGAAATCCGAACCTGAAATGGGAACGTAAATACACCCTCGACTATGGAGTTGAAATCGGACTGTGGCACGATAAAATCTATCTGAAAGCCTCTGCCTACGACGAGCGTACCATCGACCTGATAACCGATTATACCATCCCTTCCTCTACCGGATTCACCTCCTACAAAGAAAACATGGGAAAGGTGAAAAACACCGGCGTCGAACTGGAACTGCGGGCACGACTTTACAGTGACAGAAACTGGCTCTTCCAGCTCTACGGCAGCTTTGCAAGAAACAAAAACACGATTATTGAAATCTCCCAGGCAATGCGCGACTATAATAAAAGAGTGGAAGAACTGTTCAGCGGATATAACCCCGAAAGCAGCTCCGATTCAAAATATGCTAAAACATACCTGAAATATTACGAAGGAGCCTCTCTGACCTCTATTTACGGGATGAAGTCATTGGGAATCAGCCCCACAAACGGCAAAGAAATCTACCTTCGCCGGAATGGTGACGTTACCGATGTATGGTCTGCCGACGAATGGACCATTATTGGCGATACAGCTCCCAAGGGACAAGGCTCATTCGGTTATACCCTGTCCTATAAACAGTTATCCATGTTTGCTTCTTTCCTCTATACTTTTGGTGGAGATGCTTACAACAATACCCTCGTCTCCTATGTAGAGAATGCCGACATTAAAAATGACAATGTAGATAAGCGGGTATTGCTCGACCGTTGGCAGAAACCGGGAGACATAACCACCATGAAAGATATTCGTGACCGTAATGTCACCACCGGCGCATCTTCGCGTTTTGTACAGAAAAACAATACCCTGCAATGGAGTTCATTGACAATGAGCTACAATTTCCGTCCCGAACAATTAAAGAAACTCCATCTGTCCGGCCTGCGTCTTTCGTTCACGATGAACGACCTGTTCTATTGGTCTACCATCCGTCAGGAACGGGGACTGGATTATCCTTATTCGCGTTCATTCAATCTGACTACTAACATCATATTCTAACCATACAAATGAAGAAACTAATCAGCCATATACTAATAGCCCTGACAGGAATGTTAGCCGTTTCCTGCAATGCCTGGCTGGACGTAACACCAGAAAATGCGATAGCCGACGACGATCTGTTTTCCACCGGTTTCGGCTACCGGAATGCCCTGAATGGTATCTACACCAATCTGGCGTCCGACGAACTTTACGGTAAGCAACTAAGCTGGGGATTCCTTAGTGCCATCTCCCAGCAATACAATCAAAAGGCGGGAACCATCTCTCCGATGTATGCCGACGCTTCCGAACTTATCTATAACACGGTCGACACCGAACCCGTCGTGACAGCTATCTGGGAAAAAGGCTATAAAGTGATAGCCAACCTGAACAAGCTCATCGAGAACATCCGGCCCACGGACATCTCTTTGTTCGAATACGGAGAAGAAGAGAAAAACCTCATTTACGCCGAAGCCTTGTCATTAAGAGCCATGATGCATTTTGACCTACTTCGCTTGTTTGCTCCTGCAACGGCAACCAATCCTTCGGGCGCCTATCTTCCTTACCGCGATAAATACGAAGCCGCAGTGGTAGAAAAATGTACCGTTACCGATTTTATCGAGAAAGTCCTGAAAGACCTGCTCGAAGCGGAAGACATTCTGCGTAAGTTTGACACCGAATACCATCCCGAAGCGATGTACGCTTCACAAATGTACGAACCTACTCCCGAATGGAATGCCCGCTACCGCTTCAACTCCGGTTCCTATATAGACGATATGGGAGCATTCTTCTGGTATCGTGGCATCCGCTTCAACTATCTGGCATTGCTGGGGTTGAAAGCCCGTGTCTGCATCTATGCCGGTCCTGCCTACTACAAGAATGCCGAGACAGCCGCCAAAGAACTTTACAACACCTATTACCAGCAGAAACGGTGGATAGGCTTTACAGAAGGAGAGAACATTACCTGCAATCTCAATTCCCGATATACAAAAGTCTCCCACGACATATTGTTCGGCTTGTACAAGAAACAGCTGGCTACGGATTATGAACAGGCCGTATGGGGCTCTTCCTCTTCTTCGTCAACCACCCGTTTGCCGTTGGCAAATATCCCTTCCCTGTTTGCTTCGGACAATACGGGCGTATATACCGACTATCGGCTCACCTACCTGATCGGGACTACCAATGAAACCCAGTCGAAGTATTACACACTGAAGTATAACCCTTCCGTAGAATCAGTAGTAGAAGCAATGGAGAATCCGATGATACCAGTGATCCGGTTCAGTGAAATCTGTCATATCCTGGCGGAGATCAGTAGCTATAATGGCAAGATAACCGAAGGAATCAACTACCTCGAAACAGTTCGAAAAGCCCGTGGAGCTGAACGTACCCTTAGTCTGACAGTCAGCACCCGTGAACAACTGGATGCCGAAATACTGCTCGATATACGGAAAGAAATGATAGGCGAAGGTGGAACCTTCTACACCTACAAACGGATGAACCTCTCCACCGTGCCCGATTCCGACGAGGAAGGAGAAATCAACATGACAGGTTCTTATGTACTTCCATTGCCTACCAGTGAAACAACCAACTAATGCCCGGATAAGATGAAACGAATATTGACATATACCATCTTCTGCCTGCTGTTCGTTCTCACCTCTTGCAGTGAAGAGCAGCTGGACGTTTATAATGGAGACAATTACGTCTATTTTACTTACATGAGCGATAAGTCTCCACAGAAAATAACATTCAACTTTGCTACAGATGCACCCTTGCTTCGAGAAGGAACCGTGAAAGTGAAAATGACACTTCTTGGCTACCTGCTCGAAGAAAATGCCACCTGTGATATTTCCGCAGTGGGAGAGAAAAGCACCGCCCGTTCCGGCATCGACTATGCCCCTTTGACCTCCGGCATCTTCCATAGCGGACTGGCGGAAGACACCTACGAAGTCACCGTCTATCGCAATGAAGACCTGCTCAACACAGACTACACCCTTACCCTTTCACTGGATGCAGTGGAAAACTGTCTGGTGGGTCCGGCAGAATACAAACACGTCACGATTCAAGTGACCGACCGGATTTCCCAACCTGTTTGGTGGAACCAGAGTTCGGCAGCCAATCTGGGTACTTATTCGGATATGAAATACCGTGTTTTTATCATTTTCATGGATGGTGAGATACTCGAATCATTGGATAAATACACCGGTATTGAGTTTGTCAACCTGATAGCCGACTTCAAGGCCTGGTGGAAAGACCAGTGGCAGCAAGGCAATTACCAATATTATGATACAGACGGAGTGACACCGCTGTATGAAACCATTCTCGATAACTGATAATAAATTATGAAGCGAAAAACAATACTATTCATTTCAATCCTGCAGCTTCTCATGATAACCGGCTGTTATGACGATTTGGGAAACTATGACTATACAAACTCTACCAAAGTTTCTTTTGTGAACTCCGCTTCATCGGACTACACGTTTATGGTAGGCGACCTTTTCGAGATGGATGCGCCCATCAACTTCTCAACGGACATCGGGAATGTTGATGAACTTTTCACCGTTCAATGGTATCTGAACCGTGAACTGATCTACACAGGTTATCATCTGAAGTATCAGTTCGAAAAAGGCGGAACGTACGAACTGATACTGAAAGTCATCAATAAGGAAACGAATGAAACATACATCAGCAATAAATATACCTTGACGGGAAAGAACAGTTTCGACTGGGGCTGGATGATTCTCTCCAACAAAGGAGACGGAAAATCTTCTTTATCTTTCATCAATCCCGGCCTCCGGGCTACGCACGATGTAGAAAACATCATCGAAGATGGTCTGGGTACAGACCCGCTCGGGATCTATTACTATTATGTATTAGGCTCTATCTCCGGTTCCTACGTGTCAGGTTTGCCGAAAATCCTGATAAATCAGGGTAGTGGAAGTGTCACGCTAGATGGCAATTCGTTGCAAAAAGACATGTGGCTTGCCCACGAATTTGAAAACCGTAAAGAGCCGGAAGGCTTGAAGATAATGGACTTCGCATTCAAGGAAGAATATTACGTGATTTGCTCCGAACAGGGGGAAGTGTATATCCGTGCCGTAGGCACTGACAATAAAGCGATTCCTTATTACGGGAAGTACGGCGCCATGCCGTATGAGTTTGAGGGAGGTAGCCGTATCACCTGTTTCGCACCGTTCCACAACGTCACTTATTGGTGTGCCGACGAAGAACGTTGTATCTTGTATGATGAGCAAAATGCCCGTTTTATCGGCATTACACATTATCCGCAGTGGGGAGCAGTTTATACTCCTGCCATCGTCTACTTCAAAACATACGATCAGGATTTGGAAGTTCCCTCCGGTGTGTTGCGGGTGAACAATATGGGAGCGGGAACCCGCTGCCTGGCAATAGGGGCTTACGAAAAGAAAGATGTAGCCTCCAACGGCGGGCTGACATTTTGGTCAAACTACGTGTCGCTGATTGACGTGCAGGGAACCGGAAATTATGATTTGCACGAGTTTGCCGTAAAAGACATGGATAATAACTCTCACCTGATAACCGGTACGGATCAATACGGATTCAGCGGCAGCTCCTTATTGACTCCGCAAAGTGTCATTAAGATGTCCTCCAATTTTGAAAAGACCCCTTATTTCTACTTTACCGATGGAGATAAGAATCTCTATATATACAGTATGCAGATGCGCAGCCATATGCTGGCTTACACAGCAGGCAGCCGTATCACCGGCATCAGTGGAAGTCCTGTTGTTTGTGAGTTTTATGGCTATGGGGGAAATAGCACTGATCCGAATTTCCGGCTGGCACTTTCGCAGGAAAATGGGGATATCGCCATCATCGATGTAAACACGAGCCAGATGGTACGTCTCTTCGAAGGTTTTGCTCCCGATTTGGAATTGAAGACTTTTAGCGGGTTTGGCGATGTGAAAGGCATGGTATGGTGCACGAACTATGAAGGAGAATATTAATTGGAAAAAGAAAATAACCTATCAGTAAATAATTAATCATTTAAACGAGAAAAGTATGAAAAATAGACTGTTTTATTTTGCTGCTTGTGTAGCTTTAGTATTGTCTTCAGTAAGTTGCAGCAGTGACGATGGTGAAGAAGAAGATGCAGATATTCCCGTAGTGGGGAAAATTGCTGTTTCCGGTGCTTATAATGTGTATTCCCATGGAAGCCAGGGATGGATTGAAGCGGACAAGATAGGAATATATGTGTTGTCCGATGGCAAACCGCAGGATAACTTGCCGTATGCTCCGTCGGAAGTAGCGGTGGCTACTACTACAGAATTGGATGGTAAAACGTATATAGTATATGATCGTGATAGTCGTGTGACTGAAGATATTACGCTGAATCCTTCTTCCGAACTTGCTGCAGGATTTAAGGGTGGCGATCACACTATTTATGCCTATACGCCCTATAACGCAGCTTCACAAGATTATAAGGCTGTCGCTTTGCCCAACTTAGCTGTGCAGGAGTATTATGAATCAGAGTTTATGCCGCATCGTAATTATAGCTTTGCTTATGCTTCGGCTACTACATCTAGCTATTCTGCTGCAACTGTTTCTTTGGGAGAATTCAAACCATTGTTTTCTCAAATCACTTTACCGGGTGCGGGATGCCCGGATTCTTTTGTCGGTAAGAAATTTACTAAAGTGGTGGTGAGCTGTGACCATCCGATTGCCTACGAAGATGGAGCAACTGTAGATTTGTCGACAGGTAAAATTTCCGGTACTCCGATAAACAGTATTACTTATAATCTTCCTAATGGCGGCTTCGAGATAACTGCCGGGTATTTTGGTGCCAGTTTGGAGACCTGTTATATGATGATTGCCGTACCTTTTGAAACAGGGCTAACTTATACCTATAATTTTACTTTGACAATTGATGGACAGGAATATACTATTTCAGGCAAACCGAATGAAAAGATGTCTAGTATCAACAACTTAAATATGTATGGCATTGCCGGTATCGAATAATTATTATCTTTGTATCTGTATATAAATATTAAAAAAGAAAGCATGAAGAAATTAGTTTCAATTCTGATGATTCTGGCAATGATCGTTCCATTGGCCGGAGCACAATCGACGGACATCTTCAAGAAAAAGAAGAAAAAGAAGAGCAAGACGGAAGCGGTGGATAAAGCCAAGGCTGACTCCATTGCCAAGAGTAAGAAAGATGCTCTGCAACCTTACGCAAAAGTAATCACCGGCAAAGCCAAAACAATGGACGGCTTTTTTAAAGTGCATTACGTAGATGGTAAATATTTCTTCGAAATAGCCGACTCTCTTTTCGGACGTGATATTTTGATTGTGAACAGAGTTGTGAAAGCACCGGTAGACGCGCAGAAACGTAAAGTAGGCTATCCGGGAGATTACATCAGCGACGAAGTGATCCGTTTCGAGAAAGGACGCGGCGACAAACTGTTCGTGCGTGAAATCTCTTATCTCGAACATTCTGCTGATACACTGGGTATGTATCAGGCCGTATTGAACTCCAATGTTCAACCCATTGTGGCCACCTTCCCGCTGAAAACTGTCCGTAAAGAAGGAGAAACTACCAACTATGTGATCGACATGACCGACTATATCCGTAAGGACAACGAAATGTTTTCATTCACCAGCCGGGTGAAAGACAACATCGGAGCGAGCAGCATGGTAGACGACGCCAGTTATATCGACACACTGAAAGCCTTTCCGCAAAACATCGAAATACGTACCGTGCGTACCTTCCAGCGGAAGAAAGGAGGAGGCAGTGGACTTGAGAAACTGCTGGCAGCTTTCTTTGCCACCTCTACCACTCCGTTGACTTACGAACTGAACAGCTCTATGCTATTACTTCCCAAGGAACCGATGAAACCGAGATTGCACGACGACCGGGTAGGTTACTTTGCTGTGAGCTATAAGGATTTTGACGAGAATCCGCAAGGAGTGAAGTATAAAGCGAATATCACCCGCTGGCGTCTCGAACCCAAAGACGAAGACCGCGAGAAATACCTGCGTGGCGAATTGGTGGAACCAAAGAAACCGATTATCATTTATATCGACCCTGCCACTCCGAAGAAATGGGTTCCGTACCTTATTCAGGGAGTGAACGACTGGCAAGCCGCTTTTGAGAAAGCAGGATTCAAAAATGCAATCTTCGGCAAAGAAGCACCGACGGACGATCCTACCTGGAGCTTGGAAGACGCCCGCCATTCGGCTATCGTGTACAAGCCTTCCGATATTCCGAATGCAAGCGGACCTCACGTGCACGACCCTCGCAGCGGTGAAATTCTTGAAACGCATATCAACTGGTATCACAATGTGATGAGCCTGCTTTACAACTGGTACATCGTGCAGGCAGGAGCCATTGATCCGGGAGCACGCAAACCGATGTTCGACGATGAACTGATGGGCGAACTGGTACGTTTTGTATCTTCCCACGAGGTGGGACATACATTAGGACTGCGTCATAACTTCGGTTCTTCCAATACCGTCCCGGTAGAGAAACTTAGAGACAAAATATGGGTGGAAGCCAACGGTCATACACCGTCTATCATGGACTATGCACGCTTCAACTATGTGGCACAGCCGGAAGACAACGTTTCACGTTCGGGAATATTCCCCCGTATCGGTATGTATGATAAATGGGCGATTGAATGGGGCTATCGTTGGATGCCTGAATATGAAACGGCGGAAGCCGAAATACCTCACTTGAATAAGTGGATCATTGAGAAGCTGCGGGAGGACAAACGCTATACGTTCGGAACGGAACTCGACAGAAACGATCCCCGCAACCAGAGTGAAGATTTGGGAGATGATGCCATGCTGGCAAGCTCGTATGGAATCAAAAACCTGAAACGTGTGATGCCTGAAATCATGAACTGGACTTATGAACCGAATGAGGGTTATATGAAAGCTGTCCGTTTGTATCAGAATGTGGTGGGACAATTCGACTTGTACATGGGCCATGTGGCTACCAATGTGGCCGGTATCTAC
The DNA here is from genome assembly GCF_018289135.1 of Bacteroides xylanisolvens. Taxonomy (NCBI): domain Bacteria; kingdom Pseudomonadati; phylum Bacteroidota; class Bacteroidia; order Bacteroidales; family Bacteroidaceae; genus Bacteroides; species Bacteroides xylanisolvens. The sequence continues at coordinate 2,453,191 of NZ_CP072216.1, read as the reverse complement.
CACAATCCGATTTCTGTGGAACAGACAGACATGAAAGCGGTGGAATATGTTCCGAAGGATATTCAGAAGAAAGCGGTCGACTTCCTGAACAAGGAACTGTTTACCACACCGACCTGGCTGATGGATGATAAACTGTCCGAAAGAACTGGTATCAATACTTTCAATTCGATCTACCGTGTACAGAGCAGTACATTGAAACAACTGCTTAGCAGCCGCACACTTGATAAGATGACGGACAACGAACTGGTCAACGGAGCGAAGGCATACACAGCCAACGATTTGTTCCGTGATTTGAAGAAGAGTATCTGGAGCGATATGCAAGGAGGAAAGAAACCGGATGCTTCCCAACGTAGTTTGCAAAAGACTTATGTCAATGCGTTGATTGGAATGCTTGATAAACCGAAGAACAGTTCCGGTTCGCTCGGAAGTCTGGGTGGTTATTCGCTCGTAGCTTTCGATTTCCCTTCTGAAGCACCGACTATTGCACGCGGACAGTTGACTGATCTTAGAAGAGACCTGACCAATGCGGCAAATGCTTCCAGTGGAATATACAGAAGTCATTATCTGAACTTGAAAGCGTTGATTGATGCTGCATTCGACGTGAAGTAGAAAAATAATTTACGATTAAGTTCATTTACGATTAGACGATTTACGATGTACGATTGGAGTTAGTACATGGTAAGTCGTCTAATTTGTAGATTAGCTGATTGTAAATACGTTCTTTTTGCCCCATATTTACGACAGTATTAGGTGGCTTTGCCCCATTTTTGAAACATGAACGATAGACTTTTTCCCCATCTTTGAAACAAAATCAATGGTATTTTGCCCCATCTTTGGAAATTCTTTATAACTTTGTTGCTGAAAATCAATAAATTTGTGGTTTATGTTTAAAAGAGATATCTTATTTCATCTGGAAAGATGGAAAGACGATACGCATAGAAAGCCTTTGATATTGCGTGGAGCAAGGCAAGTCGGTAAAACAACGGTAGTCAACGAATTTGGAAAGCAGTTTGACAATTACCTGTATTTGAATTTGGAGAAACGGGAGGCAGCATCCTTGTTTGAGTTGAATGTATCTCTAAAAGATTTGATGCCTTTATTTTTTGCACATTGTGGAAAGATAAGGAATGAAGGAACTATATTACTTTTTATTGATGAAATTCAAAATTCAGCAAAGGCAGTAGCGTTATTACGCTATTTCTATGAAGAATTACCTGATATTTATGTAATTGCTGCCGGTTCATTATTAGAAAACCTGATAGATGTACGTGTTTCATTTCCGGTGGGAAGGGTGCAATATATGGCATTGCGTCCTTGTTCATTTCGCGAGTTTCTGGGTGCTGTTGGAGAAGAACCTTTATTATCCGTTTTAGATAAGCCTGAAATCACTCTCGCTTTCCATGATCGTTTGATGTTATTGTTTAATATCTATACGTTGATTGGAGGTATGCCGGAAGTTGTGCAACTCTATGCGGAGCGCAGGGATATTTTATCCTTGGAGTCCACTTATGAAACTCTTTTGCAAGGCTACCGGGATGATGTGGAAAAATATGCTTTGGGAAAACAACTTCCGGAAGTGATTCGCTTTATATTAAAAGAAGGATGGCATAAAGCTGGACAAATTATAACTTTAGGAGGATTTGCTGGTTCGTCTTATAATGCTCGGGAAGTGGGAGAGGCTTTTCGTTTATTGGAAAAGGCGATGTTGCTGGAATTAGTTTATCCGACTACGGCAACGGAAGTTCCGGCCACTCCTGAAATAAAGCGTATGCCCAAACTGGTCTGGTTAGATACAGGATTGGTGAATTATGCGGCACAAGTACAGAAAGAGGTTTTGGGAGCAAAAGATATAATGGATGCTTGGCGTGGTATGATAGCGGAGCAGATTGTAGCGCAAGAACTGTTGACACTGACAGATAAAGTCAGTCAGAAACGTTGTTTCTGGGTGCGTAATAAAAGTGGTTCTAATGCAGAAGTCGATTATGTGTGGGTGCAGGATTCTATGGTTTATCCCATTGAAGTCAAATCAGGGCATAACGCCCACTTGCGTTCCTTACATTCTTTTATGAATCACTCTAATCAGACTGTTGCAGTCAGAATATGGTCGCAGCCTTATGCTGTGGATGAGGTAAAGACGGCAGACGGAAAAGAATTCAAATTGATAAATCTACCTTTTTACCTCGTTGGAAAATTAGACAGCATATTGCGTCGGTTTGAAACAACCTTTGATAACGCGTAGTCTAGCAAAATCATAAGTTAAAGATTAGGCACGGATTACATAGATTTCACGGTTAGTGCTATGCTTGTACAAAGCAACCGTGAAATCCGTGTTATCCGTGCCTAAATTATAATAAAGCTATTTTTTTTTTAGACTTTATCCCAATCCGTTTCAGCATTAAAACAGGGACAGGCCTTGATCCATTCTTCCGGTTCTATTTCGCCGTTTCCGTTCAGGTCGGGACTTAGATCCCGATGTCCGCAGATCCGGCAATTCGGATAATCTTTCAATAAAGCGAGAATCAATACCCGGAGCGAATGTTTCTGCCATTCGGTACGGGTATCTTTCGGTTGTCCTTTGCAATCGAGTCCGCCCTCATAGCAGATACCTATACTTTCTTTGTTGAAACCGCGGCTGTGCGCACCAATTCGTTCTATCGGACGGGTAGATTTTATATCCCCGTTCTTGCGGATATAGAAATGATAACCCGTTCCGTTGAATCCTCGTCTGCGATGACAGACGTCCAGGTCATATTCTGTGAAACTCTTGTCTTCGCGCGTAGTGGAGCAATGGATTACTATCAGGTTTATAGTTCTCATGAATGGATTAAATAGATTGAATAGGTTCTGTAAATTGCACAGGTTCCATAATTTGCATTAATTGAATCATTATCATGCCTCTGCTGCACTACGTTGTGCACATTCCTTATTAATACATTGTAAGGCAGCAGCCTGTGCCAGCTGATCTCTTAATGAGAATATCTCCGTATGCATCTCTTTCACTTTCGAGCTAAGGTCGAAATAATCCTTCAACACTTTTTCCAATTGCTGCATCAGAAAAGTATATTGGTCTTTCACCAGTTCGCTGAACTCTTTTACTTCTTGCGCCATTACTTTGCGCTTTTTGCGATTACTGCCCAGAAAGGGCAGGATCGTCATAATGATCTCTATGATTTTATCGAGCATTTTAATAAATTGAGGATTGAAAATTGAGAATTAAAAAATAAATGTAGAAGAAAACAGAAACCGCATGGAGAGTAACTGTAGAAATCACTCTGTAATACCCATGCGGCACTGTTTTTAATGATTAAGCTGCCGGGTCCGGAGCTTCTCCGCTTCCACCGCTACCGCTGTTTCCACCATCCGCGTCTTCTCCGTCACCCTTTCCGGCCAGGATGAAATCGACATTATTCTCGCCTCGGGTAGTGGCATGACTCGTATTCACCAGCTGAAGTGCCTTGTCTGCCACAAAACGAACATTTACTCTGCGGATATTGCGCACCGTGCAATCCTTCTCCTTTTCCGCCCCTTCGCTGCTCAACGTGATATGGAACGTGCCCAATCCGTCGATCTTCACCTTGTCGCCCTGGGTAAGCGACAGGCGCAACTGATCAACAAAAGCCTCGATGGAATGCTTCACATCTCCTGCTGTAAGCGATGAGTTCGCTTCGATGGCATCGGCCAGCTTGTTGATGTCCATCACTCTCACTGTACCCGATTTCTGGCGTACATAATACAACATCTGTGAATCCGGCTGATTCACATACTTTCTGCGCTGATAGCGCTCCACTAATACATTCATACAATTAAAAAAGTTAAGGTTTAAGTAATAATATTTTCTGTCCTTGTTGACATTACAAATATACGAAATTTGAAAGGGAAAGTCAAGTATTTTGCTATTTATTTTATATCAATAATGAAATAAAAAAAGAAATTCCATACAGCTATATATTGTAATATAAAATTGTATGGAATCGGGGTGAATCTGTATCTATTTAGCATGTTTCAGCATGTATTCCAGCGGTGGGACGTATTCGGTGATTTTTGTCATTGCCGAATTATGCCTGAAGTATACGTTTCCCGTCTCTCCGTTGCGTTGTTTGGCTATGATTGCTATGCCTAGTTCTTCGGTAGGGTAACCGCTTTCGCGGTCGGTTGTTATTCGTGCGAGGGCGGGGCGGTAGAGTAATATCACGACGTCCGCATCCTGCTCGATTGCGCCACTTTCGCGGAGATGTGCCAGTTCGGGGCGGCCTGCGGGGCGGTTTTCCGATTCGCGGTTTAGCTGGCTAAGCAGTACCACCGGTACGTTTAGCTCTTTGGCCAGCAACTTCGCTTTGCGGGTGGCTTGTGCCACTTCCTGTTCGCGGTTGCGGTTGTTTTGGCCGGTTGTCATGTCGCAGAGTTGCAGGTAGTCTATAATGATCGCGTCGCACGCATGTTGGCTTTGCAGCAGTCGCGCGCTGGATCGTACGTGTTCCATGTTGACCGAGGTGCTGTCGTCTACGTGTATCGGCAGACGTTTGAGGTCGGCGGCTGCCGTGCGTGCCTCTGCAAGCTCTTGCGGGCTGACGGTTCCCGACCGCCAATGGCGGGCACTGACTTCGCTGGCTGCTGTCAGCCATCGGTCGGCCAGTCTTTCTCCTTGCATTTCGAGGCTGTAGACGGCTACGGCATGTCCTGCCATGGCTGCGTTTCGTGCCAGATGTAGTGCGAATGCCGTTTTTCCTACGCCGGGACGGGCGGCGATTACCACTAGTTCGCCGTTTTGGAGTCCGGACGTCATGCGGTCCAGGTCTGCCAGTCCGGTAGGGATGCCGGTCACTCCGTTTATGTTGTTGGCAATACGTCCTTCGGCTTCGGTCATGGTGGCGGTCATCAGTTCATCCATGTCCCGCATGTGGTTGTTGTGGCCGAATTCGCCTTCCAGACGGTCGAGCAGGTTGTGCGCGTCCATCAACGAGTCGTCGATGTCCATCGTTTCGTCTAGCGAGCAGGCGAGTAGTTTGTTGAATCCCAAGGTCATTTCGCGTCGTAGATATTTCTCGTGTACGATCTGCGCGTGATATTCGAGGTGGGCGGAAGTCGCCACTTTGCTGCTCAACTGGGTGATGCCGAACGCTCCGCCCGCCTCTTCGAGCTTTCCGCGGTGGGAAAGCTCTTCTTTTACGGTGAGGATGTCTATTTTCATTCCGGCGTGGTACATAGCCAGTATGGCGGCGTAGATCAGTTGGTGGCGCAGGACGTAGAACATTTCGGGGCGCAGCTTGTCGGCTATCAGTGGTATAGCCCTCTGCTCTATCAGGCAGGCGCCGATGATGGCTTCTTCTATTTCGGGAGCCTGTGGTGAAACTCTGTTTTCGGTATTCATAATCAGTGTTTGTTTAATCAGTCTTCGTTTAATTGGGATTCGTTTTATCAGTATTCGTTTAGGAAAGCTTTGTTGGATAAATAGCTGGCGGCGTGGAGCAGGTAGTTGATGTTTGTTTGGTGGAAATAATAATCTTCTACCTTGTCGATGGCGAGTTGCTGTTCCTTGTCGCTTAATTTTTTCCATTCGCGTTGCGCTTTGGCGATGTTTTCTTTGGGAAGCTGCGTGATGCTGTGAAACTCATTCCAAAACAGGCGGAACTTCTCGTTGACGGCTTTCTTTTTCTGCTTGCCGCTGTCGGGGGCTCCTACCCATTTGTCGTATTCGACGACACGGATATGCAGGGACGAGTTGTTGGGATGGGGGACGATTTCGATGATCCCCAGGATGGCAAGGGCGTGTATGAATCGGAAGGTTTTTCCGACAGACCAGCGGAAAATGCGGCTCCAGTCGCGGTAGCTGAACATGCTTTCGCCTCTTTTGCACAGGTAGTCTTTGTGCTGCCGGTCGCTGTATAACGTGTCCGAATAGTTTACTTTCATCAGGATTTTCAGGAGCGCTTCTATTTCTCCGGCTTCTATGTTCGGGTCTTCTATCTGTTGTTGTAGCAGGGCTTTGGGGATAATGAGAAAACCATGTTCCATCATGGCTTCAAAATTGAAATTGTTCATTGGGTTATCGTTTTAAATTTCTGTAAAGGTACGCCGTTCTTGTGCGATGCGCAAGGGGTGTGGTTCCGTGCGGACGGGTGTGGATGAATAAAGGGTGCCGCGATGCGCAAATGGCTGTTTTTTTCTTCTTTCATGAAGCCGGGGAAGGAGTGGGGATGGAACGAATGCTCTGTTGGTGGTTGGCGGAGCTTCTGTTGGTGGTTGGTGGAGCTTCTGTTTGTGACTGGTGGAGCTTCTGTTGGAGAAAAAACAAAGCCTTCGTTTGGGGGGATTCGAAGGTCTTGTTTGTAGTGAAAAAACGGTCATTTTTGCCTAACGCTTTGTGGAACGCTTTTTTCTTTCTGTAAATAGCTGTATGATTGGTAGTTATCTTCGTTTTGAAAAAAGTGATGAACGCAAAGTGGAATACATAATAAACAATAAAAGATAAATGATATATTTAAAAATATATAGTTCGATTTTCCTTTTATTTCTTGTCCGTGTTTTCGTTTTCTGTTACGCGCTAAACGTTTGTCGGCAAGTCAATGTGGGGAGGTCCCCAGTGTCGGTAGATGATTAGCTGCATTTCAGGACTGACATCGATTGTTTGGCTGGTGTAATACGCAGCAACCAGTTGTTCGTTCAATGTCTTGTTTGCTTTAATGCGTTTGCGCATTTTTTTGCTGGCGGAAGAAGCGTTTGCCAGATCGGGAAAATACTCCTTCGCCAATTCGGAGAAATACTTGAATCCATTAATGCTGTAGCGTTCGGCAGCTGGTTCATTGTTGTTCATAATTTTTTTATACTTTAAATGGTTAAAATAATATGTTGTTTGAAAAATTGCGCAAATGTATGAAATTTACTTTGATGATTAATGTAAATGTTTTAGTTTTTATTTTTTAGATTTTATGTATGTAAATTTTTGAAGATATATTTTTGTATTTTACTAAAGTAAAATGTGGGAAAAGTAAATATTAATTATTAATTTATTTTTAATGAAAAAGGAAAGTTTTACTTTGTTTATGAAACAAGTGGCTGTTGATTTGCAGCAGAGTGGAAATTTAGGGACTGCTCATGTATACAGAAGTACGTTGAATGCGATTCTTACTTTTCAGGGTTCCGATCGTTTGTCGTTTCGGGAAATCACTCCGGAGTGGCTGAAGCATTTTGAGGGTAGTCTTCGTGCACGTGGGTGTAGTTGGAATACGGTGTCTACGTATCTTCGCACGTTGCGTGCGGTTTACAATCGCGCTGTCGATCTTCGGAAGGCATCATACGTGCCGCATCTTTTTCGCTCCGTATATACAGGTACGCGGGCAGACCGCCGTCGGGCATTGGATATGGAGGATATGAAGAAGGTATTTGCCCGTCTGTTGCAGTCGGACGCCATCACTCCTGCCATGAAGGGGGCGCAGGAGTTGTTCATTCTTATGTTCTTGCTTCGGGGACTGCCTTTTGTCGACTTGGCTTATTTGCGCAAGAGTGATCTCCGGGGAAATGTGATTAGTTATCGTCGTCGTAAAACGGGACGTCCGTTGTCTGTGACGTTGACGACGGAAGCGATGTTTCTTTTGCAAAAGTATATGAATCGGGAGGAACAGTCGCCTTATTTGTTCCCGATTCTTCATAGTGACGAAGGTTCGCCAAAGGCGTATAGGGAATATCAACTGGCATTGCGCAATTTTAATTATCAGTTGGAATTATTAGGAAAGGCATTGGGACTCAAAGACCGGTTGAGCTCGTACACCGCCCGCCATACCTGGGCTACGACTGCGTATTATTGCGAAATTCATCCGGGTATTATTTCCGAAGCGATGGGACATTCGTCCATCACCGTGACAGAAACTTATTTGAAGCCTTTCCGAAATAAGAAAATTGATGAAGCAAATATGCAGGTACTTGATTTTATAAAACGATCTGTGGTCGGCGTAAGTGCTTGATTTTTATTCTGTTACTTTGTAGGTAACGGGTTGAAATATCGGTGCAAATATGAGCATATTTCTTAAAACAACCAAACGAAATCATACATTTTTTCTAATAAACTACTCAAAACAGGAATTAAACAAATAAAACACGCGGATTCTTTGTATTAGGGCTTTGTTAACTTCTAAATTTTGCAAAAGGTCTCCCGCCCCTCTGCCGCTTCTAAGAAGCAGGGGTAAAAATGTAATCGCATATTGTTTCATTTTTCCGTATTGACTACTCCAAAAGAGCAGGAACAAAGGTTTCTCCGTTACCTACAAAGTAACGGGCGGTCTATTATTGAAACTTAGTGTTTAATAATATATTATTAATGTAATTTTTAAGTAGTTATGAAGAAAAATTTTGTTAGGGTAATGCTTTTCGGGGCATTGACGCTTGCTACTGTCACTTATGTAGGCTGTAAAGACTATGATGATGACATCGACAATCTGCAAACGCAGATTGATGCCAATGCGGCAGGTCTTGCTGAACTGCAAGCAAAAGTGAATGCAGGTAATTGGGTAACAGACATTAAAAGTATCACTGGTGGATTTGAAATTACTTTCAACAATGGAAATAAATATTCTATTGTGAATGGTAAAGATGGATCTGTCGTTGAAATTGGAGAAAATGGAAACTGGTTTATAGACGGTGTTGATACTGGGAAACCGGCACGAGGTGAAAAGGGTGAGACCGGTGCTACTGGTCCTGTCGGTCCTGTTGGCCCCGAAGGTCCTGTTGGTCCTGTTGGCCCCGAAGGTTCTGTTGGTCCTGTTGGTCCCGAAGGTCCTGTCGGTCCTGTTGGCCCCGAAGGTCCTATCGGTCCTGTTGGTCCCGAAGGTCCTGCTGGTCCTGCCGGAAAATCTCCTTTTATTGGTGATGGAACAGGTGAATTTGAAAAAGATTATTGGTATTTCTATGATGACGCTACAGATAAATGGGTGAAAGGTGATTATTCGTCAGCCACTGTTTATGCTGTACAGAATGAGGGATTACCTAGCTTTACTCTACATGTAAAAGATAAAACTACTGGAACAGAATTAACAACTATTCTGCCTACTGCAGCTTTGATTAGTAGCCTTGAAGGAGTGACTATTGAGAATGGTAAAATCACTGCAGGCGGAACAAAGGAACTTAAATTAAGTTATGCTCAATGCAAAGCTGATTTCACTTTTGGTATGGAGGATGAGAAAAAAGAATTTAAGAAAAATGACCTGTTAATAACTAATTCCGGCGTGTTGAATGCGTTGATTAATCCAGTAGGTCCTGACTTTACTGATAGCAAATATCAAATCTATTTGATGAATTCTCAAAATGAAGCTAATTTTGTTATCTCTAAGATTGAACAAAATAAAACTGCAAAACCATTGACACGTGCTACCGAAGCCAAAGTGAATCGTGGTGTTTACGACCTTACTGTTACACTAAAAGATGGCTTGAATTTGGAAACTGCCCTTCCTGCAGATGAAGCATACGCATTCTGTACAAAAGACGCATGGAACAATGAAATAATCTCTGCTTATGATGTTAAAATCAAACCGGAAGCAGTTACAAGTGCTACTAAACTGGTAGATGCAGCAGTGTCCGCAAAAGTTGGTGAGGTACAGGTTTTGGATGACTTGGCAGCTGCAGCTACCACCACTCCTATGGATTTGAGTACAGTCTATGCATATTATTATAAGTTGGCAGCCGATGCTCCTGAAGGTGTAACATTGGGGACGAACGAAGCCGGCAAACAAACCATCACTTCTACCAAAGGGCAAGAAGCAAAGGTTGAAGTCTGCTATATAACTACAAATGGTATTCCTTTTGATGGAGAAACTCATGAGGGCATTGATTATTCTAGCGTCGGTGGCTCCTCTGCTCCGGCTAAACTGACTGTCACCTTCAAGCAAATAGAAACAAAATCTTTGGCAGCACAGACGGTAGTTTGGAATAAATCAGAAAAATCCGACATTGCTGTGTCAGCAGCTAATATTAAGGCAATCAAAGACGCTATTACTACTGCTAAACTTGCTAGCTCAACTGCCACGGCTAACGATGGAGATAAAGTGAAGTTTAGTGGTATTGCTTCTGGTGATACTAAATATGATAACCTGAAACTGACAGTAACCGCTGCATACAAGGGTACTATGGAAGCCGTATTGACAGTTGACGTTGACGCAACGAAGCAAATTGTATTCAAATTACCGGTAACTGTTGATTATAAGACGCCTGTATTTACAAAAACTTCAGGTATGTGGACTGAAGATGGCAAGGTGTCTCTTCTGATTAATGAAACTAAGAATGCTGATAAGATTCAGAGCATCAGTCTCGAAAGAGAAATGGGCTCAATCTTTACTACATGGAACGCTATTACTGGCGGAGTTACTTCAGGTATATACAACAGCATTACGTATGATGTTGACAAGAATGGTGACGATCATGTAGGAAGTGTAGCTAACGATAAGTTCACAGTAGACATGGCTCACGCTAAAGACAATATGGCATTCTCTGTAGATGTAAATTGTCAGCCTAACGATGCTACTGAACCTGCTTCAATTGCTAACCAAAAGATTCAATTCATCTCATTATCAGAATTGCTTAAATCGGAATTTGGTGCAACGGACGCTAAAAAAGGTATCACAACAGCGTATACAGCTAAAACCATAGATTCAGAGATTGATGTATTAGGTGACATTGTATGGAAAGACAGAAAAGGCAAGGCAATGTGGCCGACTGCAGATAATAACACTTATGACACTGGTACTTTGACTACCGCTGACGCTGTTCTTGCTCTTTATGGATATTCTATTAAGGTAGAACTAAGTGACAAAACTAACTTCAGGTTTTCTACTGGACAGAAATTGATATTAACAGATGCTGGTAAGGCCTTGAAGGGTCTTGTGAAAGATTTGGTAGTGACAGTTACTATTACTCCTTCAATCAGCTGGAGCGCAACATCTCCTGCACCTGTGGTGAAGACAGTAACATTCCCTACTGCTCTCTTTGCGGATTAATTTGAAATCCTTTAATGTTCTATTAGATAGCTCCTCTATATTTGCCTCTGGCAGAGGTGGGAGCTATCTCTAGAATGATATAACATAATAGGAGAGCCCGTGCTTGTTGAAGTGCGTTCTCTCCATAAATATGAAACCCTTCTTCACCGAAGTGTGAAGATTATATGTTGAGAAGTGACAAAGCGAAGAGACACAGCTTGTGAAAGTCCATCCTTCCATCTTTGTTCTTCTATTAGAAAAGGGATGCCTCCCCACATTTCCTACTGGCATCCCTTTTATCTTTACTCTTGGGACGTCTTTTTTTGTTGTACTAGAATCAATTGCTAGTCGCCCATTTCCCTATAGGTAAAGGAGACGTCCTCAAGATACAGAAAGCCCGAGCTTGCGAAAGTCCGGGCTTTTCGTAATTTTGTGCAGTCATTATCCCCTTATTTTATCGTCCCTAAGTTTCCGGGGAAATGTGCAGAATGAATGATTGAAAAGAATCTTTTAACCTGCCATGACAAAGATTTCTATTAAAAATATATATCTTTGCAAGAAAGGCATTGATTAATAAAAGAAGAGAATATGAGCCATAAAATTTATCCGATCGGTATTCAGAATTTCGAAAAAATTCGTAATGACGGTTATTTCTATATTGATAAGACAGCACTGATGTATCAAATGGTAAAGACCGGAAGTTATTACTTCTTGAGTCGTCCGCGCCGTTTCGGAAAGAGTCTGCTCCTCTCCACCTTAGAGGCCTATTTTCAAGGAAAGAAAGAACTGTTTGAAGGGCTGGCTGTGGAAAAACTGGAAAAGGACTGGATCAAATATCCTATACTGCATCTGGATCTTAATATCGAGAAATATGATACATCCGAAAGTCTGGATAATATACTTGATAAATCGCTGACAGCATGGGAAAAACTATATGGTGCCGAGCCGTCCGAACGTTCGTTTTCCTTGCGTTTTGCCGGTATCATAGAGCGCGCTTGTAAGTTGGCGGGGCAACGTGTGGTTATTCTTGTCGATGAATATGACAAACCCATGTTGCAAGCCATCGGTAATGAAGAATTGCAAAAGCAATTTCGGAATACATTAAAGCCTTTTTATGGAGCGCTTAAAACAATGGACGGTTGCATCAAGTTTGCATTCCTTACCGGTGTGACAAAGTTTGGCAAAGTCAGTGTGTTTAGTGACTTGAACAACTTGGATGATATATCCATGTGGAATGAGTATGTCGAAATCTGTGGCATTAGCGAGCGTGAAATCCACAACAATTTGGAAACAGAGCTTCATGAATTTGCTGCTGCGCGCGGAATAACGTATGATAAACTTTGTGAAGAGTTGAGAGAGTGCTATGACGGTTACCATTTTACGCACAATTCTATTGGTATGTACAATCCGTTCAGTTTGCTTAATGCTTTCAAACGTAAGGATTTCGGCAGCTATTGGTTTGAAACGGGCACACCGACCTATCTGGTGAAATTGCTGCAAAAACATCATTATGACTTGGAGCGGATGACGCATGAAGAAACCGACGCCCAAGTATTGAATAGCATAGACTCTGAATCTACTAATCCCATTCCGGTGATTTATCAGAGTGGCTACCTCACCATTAAAGGGTATGATGAAGAATTTGGAATGTATCGGTTAGGTTTCCCGAATCGTGAAGTAGAAGAAGGATTTGTCCGTTTCCTGCTTCCTTATTATGCGAATGTAAATAAGGTAGAATCTCCGTTTGAAATTCAGAAATTTGTTCGTGAAGTACGTTCCGGCGATTACAGTTCTTTCTTCCGTCGCTTGCAAAGCTTCTTTGCAGATACCACCTACGAAGTGATTCGCGATCAGGAATTGCATTACGAGAACGTGCTTTTCATCGTTTTTAAACTGGTCGGCTTCTATGCCAAAGTGGAATATCATACAAGCGAAGGACGCATCGACCTTGTCTTGCAGACAGACAAATTCATCTATATCATGGAATTTAAACTGAACGGTACGGCAGAAGAAGCATTGCAGCAGATAAATGACAAGCATTACGCTCTTCCTTTCGAGATGGATGAACGGAAACTCTTTAAAATAGGAGTAAATTTCAGTGCGGAAACCCGTAATATTGAAAAATGGATAGTTGAAGAAAAATAGATAAAACAAAAAGGCGGCTCGTTTTGACCGGGCCGCCTTTTCTGTTTATTTGATTTCGATTTCTTCCTTCATATCGATTTCCTCTCCATGTGTATCATAGAACACATATTGCAGAAATGCGAGTTTTTGACTTGGAATAATCTTGATACCGAATCCGTATTTCATTTGCCACTTCCGTTTCAGGGAAACGAGTCCCTGATTGATATAAGCGGCAACATACGGATGGACGTGTAACGAGAATTTCTTAACCTTCAGTTTATTGACCAGGTAATCAATTTTACTCTCCAAAGTGTCCGTAAAAAGAATGGACGACTTGATAGTGCCTTTGCCGAAGCAAGTGGGGCAGGTTTCGGTCGTGTTGACGTCCATTGCCGGACGCACACGTTGGCGTGTAATCTGCATTAGCCCGAATTTGCTAAGCGGCAGAATATTATGCCGTGCCCTGTCTTTCTGCATATTGGCACACATTCGTTCATAAAGCTTCTGACGGTTTTCGGCTTCATTCATATCGATGAAGTCCACGACAATGATACCACCCATATCTCTTAATCGCAATTGGCGGGCCAGCTCGTCGGCGGCTCCCAGGTTTACTTCGAGTGCGTTACCTTCCTGCCCGTTGGCATTCTTGGTGCGGTTACCGCTGTTCACGTCTACTACGTGAAGCGCCTCAGTGTGCTCAATAATCAGATAGGCACCACTCTTGTAAGAGATTGTTTTACCAAACGATGATTTAATCTGCTTGGTGATACCGAAATTGTCGTAAATGGGAAGTTGACCTTTGTACAGTTTCACGATATTAGCCCGGTCGGGCGCAATCAGTGATACATAGTCTTTAATTTCATTGTACACAGCCTCGTCGTTGACGTGAATATTCTCAAAAGAAGGGTTGAAGAGGTCGCGCAACAAACCTACGGCGCGGCTGGTTTCTTCATAAATCAACGTCGGATACTTGGTGGCTTTTTGTACTTTTACCATCGCATCTTCCCAATGCTTAACCAGGACTTTAAGCTCTCCGTCGAGTTCGGCTACGCGTTTGCCTTCGGCTACCGTGCGGACGATGACACCGAAGTTTTTCGGCTTGATGCTCATCAGCAATTGTTTCAGGCGGGCGCGTTCTTCGCTCGATTTAATTTTTTGTGAAACAGAAACCTTGTCATTAAAAGGGATCAGTACGAGATAGCGTCCGGCAAACGAAATTTCGGACGTCAGTCGCGGTCCCTTAGTGGAGATCGGTTCCTTAACGATTTGCACCACTACTTCTTGTCCTACCTTGAGGGTGTTGGATACTGTTCCATCCTTGTCAAGATCGGGAAGCAGGGTTGCTTTGCTGATGGAGGTCAGCTTCTTTTTGTCGCTTAAAGTCTGCTTTACAAACTTTTCGAGTGAGTTAAATTGAGGACCCAAGTCCAGATAATGAAGGAAAGCGTCTTTCTCGTAACCAACGTCTACAAAGCATGCATTCAGTCCGGGCATCAATTTCTTGATACGTCCCAAATACATATTGCCCACAGAGAAAGAAATATTTCTTCCTTCGCTTTGAAGTTCCACCAGGCTCTTATCTTCGAGAAGGGCGATGGAGACCTCTTTGGGCTGTACGTCAACTACTAGTTCACTTGTCACTGTTTTGTTTCCTTATTATTGATTGAATCTCATTTATATGAACAACTTTTTTGACAAATTGTTCATTTTGGGTTAGCTACTTAAACAAAGAACAAACTTGAAAGACATTAGCTTCGCAAGTTTGTTCTTTATTTCTGTGTGATCCAGACTTAAAAATTATTTTTTGCTTTTATGTCTGTTCTTTCTTAGTCTTTTTTTACGCTTGTGCGTAGACATTTTATGTCTTTTTTTCTTTTTTCCGCTTGGCATAGCTTCACATTTTATGGGTTAATACTCTTGTTTATTATTTCTTTACTGAAATTGTAAATGTCTTAGCCGGTTTGAAAGCCGGAATGTTGTGCTCCGGAATAATGATCGTAGTATTTTTAGAAATGTTACGAGCAGTCTTTTGTGCTCTTTTCTTTACTACGAAACTACCAAACCCACGCAAGTATACGTTCTCATCGTTAGACAATGAATCCTTTACTGCATCCATAAATGCCTCAACTGTTGTAAGAACTGTCTGCTTATCAATTCCAGTTTTCTTTGTAATCTCGTTTACAATATCTGCTTTAGTCATTTTTCCTTAAAAAAAATATTATTACTATGTTATTGCTAATTTTTTGGACTGCAAATATATAGCTTTTTAAGCTCCTAAAAAAATATATTCTGCACATTTTTCTAAAAAAATAGTGGCATAGGGTTTTCTTAGAACCAAAAGAGTTACTTTTGTGTGCCTTTTGGATAGGATAGGCAAGATAAATGTTAGATAATACACTAGGAACGAGGATATGAACGAGTTTACTAAAACGATTGTAGAGTGGTATAAAGAGAATAAACGTGAACTGCCCTGGAGGGAGTCTGCCGATCCGTATCTGATCTGGATTTCGGAGATCATTCTTCAACAGACGCGGGTGGCGCAGGGGTATGATTATTTTCTTCGTTTTATCAAACGTTTTCCCGATGTGCGGACTTTAGCCGCTGCGGAGGAGGATGAAGTGATGAAATACTGGCAAGGACTGGGGTATTACTCACGTGCCCGCAATCTTCATGCCGCCGCCAAAAGCATGAATGGGGTTTTCCCGGAAACGTATCCGGAAGTGCTGGCTCTGAAAGGAGTGGGGGAGTATACAGCGGCAGCGATCTGTTCGTTTGCTTACGGTATGCCTTATGCGGTAGTGGACGGTAATGTGTACCGGGTGCTTTCCCGTTATTTCGGCATCGATACTCCGATTGATTCGACAGAAGGAAAAAAGCTCTTTGCAGCATTGGCGGATGAGATGCTGGATAAGAAGCATCCGGCTGTTTACAATCAGGGAATAATGGATTTCGGGGCGATTCAGTGCACTCCGCAGTCGCCTGATTGTTTGTTCTGTCCGTTGGTGGGCAGTTGCTCGGCACTTTCGAAAGGCTTGGTGGCAAAACTTCCGGTGAAGCAACACAAAACAAAGACAACGAACCGTTACTTTAATTATATTTATGTACGTGCGGGCGCGTATACCTTTATAAATAAACGGACGGGCAATGATATTTGGAAAAATCTGTTCGAACTGCCCTTGATAGAAACTCCGACGGCTCTTTCGGAAGAAGATTTTTTGACTTTACCGGAATTTCGTGCACTCTTTGCGCCGGGGGAAGTACCGGTGGTACGTTCGGTTTGCAGGGAGGTGAAGCATGTATTGTCTCACCGGGTTATCTATGCTAATCTATATGAAGTGACCTTGTCTGAAAATTTGACTTCTTTCAGTGATTTCCTGAAAATAAGGGTGGACGAACTGGAGCAATACGCTGTTTCTAAATTAGTACAAGACTTGCTACAAGCATTAGAATAAGCATTAGAATAAGTATTAAGTAATAAGTATTGAGTATTACCCATGCAGTTTATGGCGCAGCCTAATACTTAATACTTAAAACTTAATACTTGATTTTATACTTAAAATCTTGCATCCTATTGTTATTCTGTTTAATTTTGGCAGCAGATTTAATTTTAAGAATCATAAACTTGATACAGATATGTCAGTAAATAGAGTGATATTGATAGGAAACGTAGGACAAGATCCTCGGGTAAAATACTTCGATACAGGTTCGGCAGTAGCAACTTTCCCGTTGGCTACAACGGATCGTGGATATACGTTGGCTAATGGAACCCAGATTCCCGAAAGAACAGAGTGGCATAATATCGTTGCATCCAACCGTTTGGCGGAGATTGTGGATAAGTATGTGCACAAAGGTGACAAACTGTATCTGGAAGGAAAGATAAGAACACGTTCTTATAGCGACCAGTCGGGTGCTATGCGCTATATCACCGAAATTTATGTGGATAATATGGAAATGCTGTCTCCGAAAGGAGCCAATCCGGGTGCGGGAGCTTCTGCTACTGGACAACCGGCTACGGGGCAACAGCAACAACCGGTTGCCGGCCAGTCGCAACAAGCGCAGCAGTCGCAGGCACAACCCGCACAAGATAATCCGACAGATGATTTGCCGTTCTAGATAATGTGATAGTGTGCCAATAGGTTTTCGCGAGCTTCTTGGCACATTATCTTTTGTTTAATTAAAATATAGACTCTTTGGACTCAGATGGTTATTTAAGCCAATTGGCTGACATTTTCAACGGTATTACCGTAAACACTCCTTCTATCTCTGCTATTATTGCCATAGTATTGGCAGGTGTACTCCTGCTTGCTTCCGGCTTTGCTTCGGCTTCCGAAATAGCTTTTTTCTCACTTACTCCTTCCGACCGGAATGATATTGATGAACAGAATCATCCTTCCGACGAAAAAATAAGTGCCCTGTTGGGGGATTCAGAACGCCTCCTGGCAACGATATTGATTACGAACAACTTTGTGAATGTAACCATTATCATGCTCTGCAACTTCTTCTTTATGAATGTATTTGTTTTTCATTCTCCATTGGCAGAGTTCTTGATACTGACCGTCATCCTGACTTTCCTATTGTTGTTGTTCGGTGAAATCATGCCGAAAATCTATTCAGCACAGAAGACTTTGGCTTTTTGCCGTTTTTCGGCACCGGGGATTTACTTCCTGGAAAAACTGTTCCGTCCGATAGCTACTGTGCTTGTACGTTCAACCACTTTTCTGAATAAACATTTTGTAAAGAAGAGCCACAATATTTCTGTCGATGAATTGTCGCACGCATTGGAGCTGACAGATAAAGCGGAACTCTCTGAAGAGAATAATATCTTGGAGGGTATTATCCGTTTCGGCGGTGAAACTGTGAAGGAGGTGATGACATCACGTCTGGATATGGTCGATCTGGATATCCGTACCTCTTTCAAGGAGGTGATGCAATGTATCATTGAAAATGCTTATTCGCGTATTCCTATCTATTCCGGTTCGCGGGATAATATCAAGGGGGTATTGTATATTAAAGACTTGCTGCCTCATGTCAACAAGGGGGATAATTTCCGTTGGCAGTCATTGATCCGTCCGGCTTATTTTGTGCCGGAAACAAAGATGATTGATGATCTGTTACGTGACTTTCAGGCGAATAAAATTCATATTGCCATTGTTGTGGATGAGTTTGGAGGAACTTCCGGACTGGTGACGATGGAGGATATTATCGAAGAGATTGTAGGTGAGATTCATGATGAATATGATGATGAAGAACGTACATACGTTGTCTTGAATGACCATACTTGGATATTTGAAGCGAAGACGCAGTTGACGGATTTCTATAAGATTGCGAAAGTAGACGAAGACGAGTTTGAAAAGGTGGTGGGAGATGCGGATACATTGGCGGGTATGCTGCTCGAAATTAAAGGTGAATTCCCGGCATTGCATGAGAAAGTGACTTATCACCATTATGAGTTTGAAGTGCTCGAAATGGATAGTCGTCGTATCCTGAAAGTGAAGTTTACAATTCTGCCGAAGGATATGGAAGGCTCGGTAGAGAAGGAATAATCTTGGAATCATAATTTTGAAAGCATAATCAAGCAAACGTAAGATGGCGTTATTTCTGCAACATAAGACGGATGATATACAGTGGGCTGTCTGGAAGATGGAAGAGTCTTTGGATGCTCTGTTGGCTCTTTTGCCGGATGCGCGAAGAGTGTTCTGTGAACAGGAATTGAATCGTTTTGTCTCCGAACGGCGTAAGATGGAATGGTTGTCCGTTCGTGTTTTGTTGTATGCCATGTTGCAGGAGGATAAGGAAATCGGTTATTCTCCCGAGGGAAAACCTTATCTGACGGATCATTCTTTTTTCATCAGTATTTCTCATACGAAAGGTTATGTAGCTGTGATGCTTGCTTCTTTCACTCCGGCAGGTATTGATATTGAGCAATATGCTCAACGCGTTCACAAGGTATCTGATCGGTATATCCGTTCTGACGAACAAACGGAACCTTATCAGGACGATATGACTTGGGGACTGTTATTGCATTGGTCGGCAAAGGAAGCTGTTTTTAAGCGGATGGAAAACGCGGACGCTGATCTTCGTAAACTCCGTTTGACGCATTTTATTCCTCAAGAGCAAGGAACGTTTCAGGTTCAGGAGTTGGCGACGGAGCAGCAGGAACTTTACTCTGTCGGTTATCGTATTTGTCTGGACTTTGTATTGACGTGGACATTGAGTTGAATAGGAGAAGAGATGGAGTGCTTCTACCTGTTTTTCTTTTCTTTGTAATGTGTGATGTCTTGACATAATAAAATAAACCCCGAAAGTTTTTGTATGACTTTCGGGGTTCACTTTATATTCGGACGCCCTCATGATTTTATGAACTCACGGCTTTTCAGACGGGTTCTTTTATGGTTGGTTTACTTCTCTTTTTTGTTAAGTCGGTAGCTCAATGCTCCTGACGGACATTTGCTGATTTGTGCAATTAATTCTTCCGTAGTCGCATTTTCTATTTGCACCCAGGGTCTTTCTTTAGGATGATAGACATTGGGTAGCATCTTTACACATATTCCGGCATGCTGGCATAATTCCGGTTTCCATACAATGGTCAGTTCACCATTGGTGTATTCTATTTTCTTTTCCATATCTGTATTTATTTAATATGAATACCACGCATTACAATTCGCTTCCATTCCGGATGTTTGTGAATATATCCGGCTACAAACGGGCAAAGCGGTACCAGGCGTAAACCTTGTCGTTCAATGTCTGTCAGTGCTTTTTCTGCAAGTTGTGATCCTACTCCCTTGCCGCCTAATGAGGCGGGTACTTCTGTATGTACAAGGTATATTTCTCCATTGTTTGATTTGATATAGTCTATTTCGGCTATTTTGCCATCGATCTGAAATTCATATCGATGTTTTTCTTCGTTGTCTATTAATTTATAATCTTCTGCCATAATTTTACGTATTAAGTTCGATTATAATATAAACACTTGGGAAACACTTTTGTTTTATGCAAACAATTATTCTTGTTAATGGAGAAAGTATTGCCCGTTCATACTGGCACTGGTCTTTTCAATCCCTTTCTATTACTTCTTCAACTGATATTTGTTATTTTTTCTAAGTTTATAATCTTTCCAATTGAACTGTGAAATGTCTCATTAAAGGCGCTTCCCAGGCGATACGCACTCCGTGAGTGATGCTTTCTCTACGTTCATATACATTTTTGAGAGCAGCGGCTATTACATTCATATGATTGTCTGTATATACTCTGCGGGGAATGGCGAGGCGGAGTAAATCAAGACCGTTAAAACGATTTTCATGAGTTATCGGATCACGGTCGGCGAGGATATAACCGATCTCGCATCCACGGATACCGGCTTCCAAATAAAGTTCTATGGTCAGCGTCTGTGCCGGGAATTCTTCTTTGGGAACGTGCGTCAGTACTTTAGGTGCATCAATGAAGATGGCGTGGCCTCCGGCCGGTCGTTGGTAAGGAATTCCGTATTCATCCAGTTTCTTTGCCAGGTATTCCACTTGCTTGATACGTGTTTCGAGATTGTCGAATTCGGTGTTTTCATCCAAGCCGATGGTAAGAGCGTTCATGTCCCGTCCGTTCATTCCTCCATAGGTGAGATAGCCTTCGTATTGTACGCAGAAACCTTTTGCGCCTTCATACCAGTCTGAACGTCGTGTGGCGATAAATCCACCCATATTGACGATTCCGTCTTTCTTGGCACTCATTGTCATGCCATCGGCTAGAGAGAACATTTCCCGTGTGATTTCTTTGATGGTTTTGTCTTGATAACCTTCTTCGCGCATCTTGATGAAATAGGCGTTTTCGGCAAAGCGTGCAGAGTCGAAAAGTACGGGTTTGCCGTATTTGTCAGCAATGGCACGTACTTCATGCAGGTTTTGCATGGATACGGGTTGTCCTCCGGCTGTATTGTTGGTGATGGTTACGATGATAAAAGGAATTCGTTCTGCATATTCTGTCAGGGCTTTCTGCAATTTATCAGGGTCTACATTTCCTTTGAACGGGATTTCCAGTTGGGTATGTTTTGCTGCATCGATAGTGCAGTCTAATGCGGTGGCATGGCGTCCTTCGATGTGTCCTTTGGTGGTGTCAAAATGTGAGTTGCCGGGTACAATGTCTCCTTCATGCACGAGATAAGAGAAAAGCACATTTTCTGCGGCACGTCCTTGATGGGTAGGTATGATATATTCAAATCCTGTCAGTTTCGTAATCATCTCTTTCAACTTAAAGAAAGAGGTTGCTCCGGCGTAGCTTTCATCGCCTAGCATCATTCCCGCCCATTGACGGTCGCTCATCGCTCCGGTTCCGGAATCGGTGATGAGATCGATATAAACTTGTTCTGATTTGAGTTGAAAGACATTATAATGTGCTTCTTTAATCCATTGCTCGCGTTCTTCACGTGTGCTTTTCCGGATGGGTTCTACCATCTTTATTTTCCATGATTCAGCAAAAGGTAATTCCATTGTCGTAGATTTAATAGTTTTGAACGACGAATGTAGCTAAAATTTGTGTGATTAACAAATATATAGTGTCTTTTTGTTAGTGAGAGTTATTGGGTTTACTTCTCTATGGGCTGGTAATATATCAAAATGTAGTGAGTAGATAGAAAGAGAGCCGGATTTCTTAAAAGAATATCCGGCCCTTTAAAATTATGCGGTCGATTGATGTTTAATCTCAACCAATCAAACAAGTTGGTTATTTAGTCTTCAATAGTGATACCGTCAAGACAGAAATAGGTTGGGGTCATTGCACCCCATTGGTCTTCTTTGGTGGTCTTGATATTGAATTTCAATCCCTCTGTTTCGCCTAATGAAGTTAGGTCTACCCATTTCCATGTAGTTACAAATTGGGTTCCTTCACCTAAAGTGCACTCTACACTTTGAGTTTTATCCATATTATAGATGATGATTTTGAAAGAATCTGTATTTCCAAATTTATCTTTTCCTTCGAATATAGAACTACCTTCCTTCATACTATTGTAAGCATAGACACAGTTTGTTAAATATAGTCCTTTTACTCTATAGGATTCCAATTTGTTTGAATTGTCGTGGTCTCTGAAACGGATTGCAGCTTCTTTATCAGAATTCTTTCCAATTTTATATCCGGCAGCTCCCACGATAACGTATGTATTATTGATTACTCCTTTTTTAGTGATAGCGCGATAATCATAAGTTGCGAAGTCTGGGCAATCTTTTTCTGTACAATTTGTAAATGCAAAACTATCTGAATAGAAACCGTATGTTGAAGATACACAGTCAAATTCAAAGATACCACTAGCGTCAGTTAATAGATTATATTTGTAGTTAGTTGTCCCCCAGTCGCTACTAACAGACCATGAATCATCCGGATTTTCTTGATCGCCCATATCAAGTGTATGAGTTTCGTAATTGGGCAGGCTAAGCACGTATGTTTTTGTATCGTCATCATCGCTACAGCCACAAAATACAAATACTGATAACAGTAATAATAAAGATAATTTCTTCATGTTCTTTTCTGATTTTAGTTATTAATTAATTATTGATTATTTCTTGAAATGTAAGTTCTCAATGGTGGTAACTTCGGTTGATATTTCACCCATTTGTCCTGCATCCTGATTGACTGCGGTCATAATCTTCACGAAGTCGATTTGATCCAAGTCTACCGGACTGCCATTACTATCCACAGCCCAATCTATCTTGAAATTACTTCCTTCCTTGCTGTTAGGATGGTTGTCTGCATATCCCCACGGATAGCAATATCCTACCCATAATCCGTTCTCTAAAACGGCATTATCTTTTAGACGTGTTCCCTGGAATGTGATTTCATCACTTTCTATCCAAAGTGGATAATATGATTCCTGGTTATGGAAGCTGTTGCGGAAGATATATCCTTCGTTGCCTTGATTGTCTTTCCAAAAAACTTTTAGGTTGGCTGGATTCGGACGGTGATAGGTTATCTCGTATCCGCGTGTTTCAGTGTCTTTCCCGTATTCGCTTCCTTTCAATTCATACCACTCGTCGTCAGGCTTTCCATTGCCATTTACATCTTTAGATACAAATACGATTCCCGGTTCTGCACTTCCGCCCAATGCTCCTGTTCCGGTTTTGGAGTTATAGTAAGCATTGCCTTTTATCTTGAAGTCATATTCTCCTGTTACATTCGGAATGGATTGTGGGAATCCTAAAACAATGTAACCGCCGAATCCTCCCAATGTAAGGAGTGATTTCTGCTGGATTCTGCGGGTTGCTTCTTCTAGTATATCATCATAAGTAAAGCCTTTCTTATATGCTGAAGTGGTAGTGTTGATAAACTGTCCGGGAGCAGGGCGATATTCCCATACTTTATTGGCGAAGGCCAGAGGATTTTCCTTATCATCATCGTTGTCATCAATATCGCTTTGTGAGGCTTTGTCACTGAATGCAATTGTATTCGGGTTAAGTCCGATGTTGTTCAGACGGAACATGAGTTGTCCTTGTTGGTTGAAACAAAGTAAGTCTCCATAGGTGGTGTAATCACGGGCTTCGGTGATATATACATTGTTGCTGTAAGGATTGATGTTGATGCCGTATGGCGTTTTTATCACTGTTCCGTCAGTTATGAAATTCTCACGGATTGTCTCTTCTGTTTTCAGATTGAACATCTTGATAGAAGAGGTCTGCGTGTTATAATTGTAATTGTATAGATAGGCAATCTCTCCATCGATGGCAAAGTTTTGTACTTTCTCGTTAGATTGAGTGACTTTGTTTGTCCGGCAGTCTATCTTGACGAAGTTATAATCGCCGGCTTCTACATCTTCGCCACGGGTGGCTACATAAACGGTTTCGTCCGGCCCTGCTACTATTTTACCGGGATTCGGGCCTACTGTTAGTTTGCTACTTTCTTTAAATGTGGCAATATCGACAACAGATACCGTGTTGTCTACCCCCACCAGTCCTGATGAATAGTCCAACCCGCCGGAATTGGAAATATATAACTTTTCGTTTTGTACACAAATACCGTCGGGATTGCGTCCCACTGATGTGATAGCTTCTATGGATAGGGAGGTTGTGTCTATACGTGCAACGGTTCCATCGTATGAACATACGTATGCCTTTTCTTTGTGAAAAGCGATGTAGCGTGGTTGACGGGAACTTCCGTTTTCTGCCAGCATTTGAATCTGTTTCAATGAGCTTCCCGTACGAAAGTCTATCACTTCTACCGTACTGGAGATATTGACTATCACATATATCTTGCTTCCGTAGATGGCCATGTCATTGGCAGTGTCTCCTAATCCCCGGCGGTTGACTGCTTTGAAATAGTCACGAACCATTTGCTGGTTGCCGAAAGAAAAACGTGCCAGCGAGCTATTGTTCTGATTGAACAGTCCTTCGCATAATACATATAATTCGGCGGTACCCGTTTCTGTCGGATCGCCTATAATGCCTGATGTGAAGGGTTTGTCCTCCATATCATCACATGCTACGAATAAGATTATGGATGACAGCCAGCACGAGAATATATATATTAGTTTCCTTTTCACGTCAATATCTTACTTTATAATAGTTAATATCTTATTTTTATTGTCGCCCTTACGGATCGTCCGGGCATTGGGAAATATTTCACAATCTCGTAATTCTTATCCATCAGGTTCAATACTTCCACGCTGAAAGAGGTAGTGATTTTTCTGATCTGAAAGTCACGGTTTGCAGAAATGCTGTGGTCGCTATAACTATCCAATCGGTTTTCGGCAATGTTTTGTCCTAATGCATAGCGTTTTCCGGAAAAAAGGAATGAATAAGACAGATTGATCCACGGTGTTTCGACGCCTGCCTGTCCCGAAGCGGAGACGCGGGGAGTGTAGGCTATTTGATGTTTGTATGTCGATTCATACGTGTTCGGATCGGGCGGGGTGACATCTAATGCTCGTTGGTATGTGTAGTTACCCGAGAGGTTGATGCGTATTTTATCCCAAGGTTGGAGGGACAGGCTTCCTGTGGCATCAATGCCTTTGATGTCAACTTCACCCAGATTCTTCATGCTCCATACGGCAAGGTTTTTGGTAGGGTAGGCGATAATTTTATCTGTCACTTTGTTATAATAGGCGTCAACGGTTACTGACAGATAGGGTAGGAACGGGCATACATTTTTATTGTATGTCAGTCCGATGTTGTATTGTTTGGCCTTTTCCGGCTTTAGTTGGGTGTTGCCTACTTCTTCGTAATATAAGTCGTTGAAACTTGCCAGACGGAAAATGTCTTTATAGAAGAAGCGGACACGGAATTCTTCATGCCGGAAAGGTTTGAAAGCGGCACTTACATAAGGGGTTAGCTTACGGTGATTGCCGGCACTACCGCCTTTCTTCACATCTTCATTGATAACGGTTGCCAATGCGGATGCGGAGATTGTTAACCAGTCATTTACGTATTTTCCGGCGAATGCTGTTAGCCATGAGTAACGTGTGGGGTGTACAAAGTTGGCTAGATCGGCGTTCATGGTGTTGATGCTTCCATCTGTGGAAAGTGAGAAAGAGAGGTTGCTCAACAGTCTGTATAGTACAGAAGCGGAAAGGTAATATTCCTGCTGGTAATAGCTGTTTTCTGTTTTCTTTAAAGAGTTCTTGGTATCGGGGTCCAGATAACGTTGATAGCTCCAATTCCACTTGGCAGAGGTTTGGAACACCCATTGCCGGCTGAATTCTTTCTTGTATTGACTTTGGATGAATGTGTTTTTATCCCACAAGTGTTGTGTGGAATGGTCGTTATAGAAGGTTGTAGCTTTGGGTAGTCCCCGGGAGGACTGAAAGTAGTAGGCTTTCAACCGCCATTGTTCTTTATCGGAGAAGTTGCCGTAAAGTCCGGCTTCGGCACGGAATGTCTGTACGTCTGTATTCTTTCGTTTTTCACGTGAGGACAAGTCTTCTGCCGCATTTCCATAATGTAGTGTGTACGGATAATGTCCGTCGGAGGACATCCATTCGCCATTGGCTGACATGCTCCATGTCTTATTGAATTGTTGTTCCAGTAGCAGGGAGGGATTGATTAATCCCCAGGAGCCGGTTTTGAAAGCTCCAGCTATATTGGTCTTTTTGCCTTTGGTGAATAGCGGCGTGAGTGTCTGTATATTCAATATGCCTGCTGACGCGAAGAAGCGGGCAGGTTGGAAGATGTTATCGCTTTGTCCGTTGTTTAGAGAAAGGCGGTCTACGTTGTCGAGAGAGAAACGCCCGATATCTATTTGTCCGGTTTGGCAGTCGGTCAGGGTGATTCCGTCATAACCGACAGCGGTATGTTGGGCTCCCAGGCTTCGTATGGATACTGTTTTCAGTCCGCCGATACCTCCGTAATCTTTTACGGTCACTCCGGCAAAGTGTTTCACCGCGTCGGAGACTTGCAGGGCGTGCAGGTTTTTCAGGGCGTCTTTGGAGAAGACTTGCAGGGGAGCGGTTGAGCGTACTTCGCGGGTCTGATAGATATCTGATACTGTTATTTCGGGAATAGAATATGTATGTGTCGTATCTACCTTTTGCTGTTGTGCAAAAAGTGGTATGGATAAGAATTGGCAGCTGAATGCTGCAAAGATCACTTTATTAAATGTTCTTTTCTTCATTTATTCCTTTTTCAGTCTGTTACTGTTTAAAAGTGTCCGGGCGAAATCCCTTCGACCGGACACGCATAAATAAACTTGGCAGAGTTTATCCGTTTTAACACACTTTCTCTGAATCAGAGTGATGAATGAAATGATAGACGACTTGTCCGGTTCATTAGACTCAACGCTTTTTCCTCGAAAGCAGTGAAACTTATTTGCATGGTAGGTCTTCTGACTTATTCCTGTTACAAACGCCTTCCCGGATTGGTCTCCAGTGGCAATGAGTGAATTGCTTGTAACTTATATGGAACTTACAGCAGCGGGACTGTTCAGGACTTGCACCTGATTCCCTTTTAATTGCTTCCCCCGCATGGGAGTCGCAAACCAATGCGCGACAAAGATAGGGAGTTTATTTGTTTTTTCCAAAGGGATGTTCTTTTTCTTTCGTCTTGATACGAAAGAGAAAGAACCAAAAAGAAAGAATCAAGGCTGCGTTTTTTCAGCTACTCCGGTGCTTCCTTCGGCTAAAGGGCAGAAACTCGCTACGCTCAAACAGTCTGCCCTTTTTGACGCCGAAGAAAACACCTGCGCTTGACGCTGAAAAAACGAGGCCGGGAAACCATGCGGCGTGAGCGGTGTGGCATGGGCACGTGTGTGGGCGGCGTGGGGGCTTATTGTTCGCCTTTCATTAGCAGGTATTCTTCGATGGTTTGCGCGGGAGCATCTTTCAGAAGTACTGTCTTATCCTTGTTTAGAAGGTAGAGGGTAGGGATGGCTTTCAGGTCATACAGTTGTTGTTCCTTGATAGCGAAGGTCTTATCATATCCGTTAACCCATTCTTTGGGGAATTCATTTAGGTGTTTTCGCCATTCGTCCAACTCTTCGTCGGGATAAATGGAGAGGACTGTTAGTCTCTTTTGTTCCAGAAGTTGATTGATGATAGGGGCGTTTTTTAATGCTTCGATTGTCTCCGTGCAGGCATGGCATCCCGGGTTATTGATAAATAATAAGGTATAGTCCGATTTTTGTTGATAAAGAGAACCCTGTGTGCCGGAAGCTAATGTATAGTTAAAATTCAGTGCTTTGGTTCCGATACGGTTTTTCTGAGCCAGTTCGCGACGGGCTTTGGGACGTACCTTTTCTATTTCTTCCAGTACGGGAGAAGCCAACATGGCATCCAGTACAGGGATATAAAACTCTTCGTTACGCATCGGGGAGTTAGGGTCGTATAGATATTTGTCTGCCAAATCAGTGATGTAAGTGAATACTTTCTTATCCACGTTTGTCCGTTCGATTGTTTTCTGCATAGCTTGCTGTGCAGTTTCTAATGGAACATGGTTCAGTATATCACAATAGTCTGCCCAAGCTTGTTCGGTCACTTCGGGATGATGGACATAATTGGTATCGGCAAAGTTTACGTTATCCCAATAGTGCTTTACTAGGAAATCTGCCCGTAGCTCGGGTGCTGTCAGCATTGGCGGGATGGTAGGTAGCGTAAAGGAGGTGATGGTATCTTTGGGAGCTTCTTTGGAGTTTTGGCTGGATGCATTCCCGCTTTTGCAGGCGCAAAGCAGTAGAATACAGAAGACTGGGATAAGATTTATATTTGTTCTCATAACTTGCTGAATTGTTTTCAATTTACTATTGGTGAGCAAAGATAAAAAAACTATGTGTGAAAATGCACTGTTTTAATGAAAATGCTATATTTGTGTCGGCAAACAAACATACAATGCATATCTATGATTAAATCCACCTACATATTCTTCGTTTTTTTTATGCTGACGGCTGTGTGGAGTTGCAACCGACCTTCTGACATGCAGCGGGAACATCCTGCCGTTTCTCCCACATTCTATGCCGACAGTCTTCGTACATTGGGGCGTGGTATCCGCTTGATTAAGGAGGAGAAGGAAAGTCTGGCTTTCCCGCCGCTTGATTCCGTGTTCCGGCTTCCGGTGGACGATGTGCTCACTACCGAAGAATTGCGCCGTTTATCTTCCGAATCTCTCCGCCGGTTAATGATATACTTCAATCTGATGATGAACTTTGAGTCCGGCTATCAGTATTTTGATTCGTTGGAGCGGGCGAAACACCCCGTTGTCTCCCGTTATTGCCGCAGGGAACTGTGGGTGGTAAAGGCGCAGATGCTTATGGCGCTCGACCGCCATGCGGAGGCGGTGGACTATCTCAACCGGGCGATGGCACTGAAAGATGAGAACAACGACCCGTTGAGCGAGATATTTTGTACAGCTACGGCAGGCATCACCTATATGGGTGTCGACACTATCAGCACTCGTGCCGAGTCCGCTTTCCGTAGAGCCTGCCGAGTGGCAGAACGCTCGGGCCTAAGCAACTATTGGCTTTATCCACAAGCTATCGGGCGGCTTGCCGATATATACCTTCAGCAGGGGAAGTATGAAGAAAGTATCTCCCTCTGTCGTGAAGCTATCCGTCTATGTGAGAAGTCGGGCAGCTATCACGGCAAGCTAGTGGTGGCGGAGATTCTGACGGAAGCCTACCGCCTGCTCGGGCTCTATGATGAAGCGTTTCGCTATTGTGCCGTAGGAACGGGCGAGCCGGCACGTGCCGAAGTTGACAATAACTTGATAGGTCGTTTCTTCATTGCGAAGGCGGAGATACACAACAATCTGAATCGCCCCGATTCCGCACTCCTGGTTCTTGCGCAGGCCGACAGTTGCTTTGACCGGACGAAGAACGACTACTATCATTTGATGGTGCAGATAGACCGGATGTATTATCTTGCCGCCTTTCCCGACTCTGTGAATGTGGCTTTGAGAGGCTTTGCCGCACTTGAAGGTAAAGTTCCCCGTCACCGCCTGCCATATTATGACTATTATTACGGTGCCACTCTTGCCCGCGTCGGTAAATGGTTGGAGGCAATCCCCCTGCTTCGGAAATCTATTGGCGAGTTGAAAGATATATCCGAGCTTCACCCTGCTTCGGAAGCGGCGGAATTGTTAATGGAAGGCTATCGCCACACGAGGCGGGCGGTGGATATGCTTACTGTCTTTCCCGAATATCGGATGATGAGAGATTCGGTGACCCGCGAAGACAAGATACACCAGTTGGCATCGGCAAATATCCGTTTCGAAACACAGAAGAAAGAACAGGAGAATCGTCTGCTGACTGCCGAAGTCCGTCTTCAGGATACCCTGTTGCATGTATATTCCATAGCCGGAGTGTGTGCATTGCTACTCGTCTTTTTTATAGCCGGCTGGATGGTGATGCGCCACCGCAATCTGCGGCTCCGGTGGCAGCTCGAGGCGCAGGAACATGAGCGGGCTGACGAACGGTTGCGTGATCAGGAAAGCAGGCTTCACGAACTGATAGCCGCCCGTCAGGACTTGTACGAACACAACCGCTCCCTTATCCGCCAGCTTTCTGATATCCAGGCGCGCCACCGCAACACGTGCGAACTTGACAGCGTGATGGAAAGCCTTCAATCCCACTTGCTCACCCGTAAGGAAGAAGAGGATTTCCGTAACGCCTTTTTGTCCGTCTATCCGTCGGCGCTGCTACATCTTCGTGAAGCCTGTCCGGCGGTGACACGTAGCGAGGAACTGTTTTGTATGTTGGTTCTGCTCAAACAATCCAACGAAGAACTGGCGCGGACGCTCGGTATCAGCGTGGCAAGTGTGTCCAAAACCCGATACCGCATCCGTGTGAAGCTTGGTCTGCCCGAAGGTTCGGACACTGATGCGGAAATCCGTCACATTATGGCAGGGGAAGATTTATAGAATCGGTTCTTCCAGTCATTCAGCAATATTAACCCGGAACTTTCATCATTAAACAAAAAATGTCTATCTTTGTTGTCAATATACACAACCAATACATTAATAATGGGAAGATTTATTAATCCCTTTACCGACTATGGCTTTAAGTTTTTATTCGGCAGAGAGGTAGAAAAGGAGTTATTAATCGACTTCTTGAACGATTTGCTCTCTGGAGAGCACGTGATTACCGACATCCAGTTCCTTAACAACGAACAGCAGCCGGAAGTAAAAACAGAACGGGGGATTATCTACGATATCTACTGTATGACTGACACAGGTGAACGGATAATCGTAGAAATGCAGAATCGTGAGCAACCTTACTTTAAAGATCGTGCTCTCTTCTACCTCTCTCGTGCGATTACGCAACAAGCTAAAAGCGGTCCTTGGGACTTCCGGTTGGATGCTGTATACGGAGTGTTTTTTATGAACTTTGTGATTGACAAGGACATGCCTGCGAAGATAAGGACTGATGTAATCCTTTCCGACCGGGATACAGGACAGCTTTTCAATAACAAGTTTCGGCAGATTTTTATCGAACTGCCTAACTTTGACAAAGAAGAGGATGAGTGTAGTAACGATTTTGAACGGTGGATTTATGTATTAAAGCATATGGATACACTTGATAGAATGCCTTTCAAGGCACGTAAAGCCGTTTTTGAACGACTTGAGAAGATGGCCTCCAAAGCGAATATGACTCCGGAGGAAAGAGCTCAATATGAGAAGGAATGGAAAGTTTATAACGATTATTTCAATACGTTGGACTTTGCCGAACAGAAAGGTATGTTGAGAGGAAAAGAATCGTCCGCCCGTATGATGAAATCCAAAGGTTTGGCTATCGATTTAATTTCAGAATGTACGGGACTCACTGCTGAAGAAATTGAGGCATTGTGAAAAGATAGATAACAAACAGTAAGGGCGGCTCGTTAAAAAACGGGTCGCCCTTACTGTTTGTATGCGCCAAGCCTTTTCCTGACAGCCTCTTCTCTATTTTGTCCATGAATCTGTCCATTCCCATTTTGTCCTTCGTCGGGCTGAAATAATTATTTTTGCCCCGGCGAATAAAAGTTTAGCCTATATTGTTTGCTGTTTTTCGGCTTTTCTTTATCTTTGTCACTGCCCTTGTGAGAGAGGGCGTGATTTTTAGATAACGGAAAGCGTTTGAAGAATATCATCTTCGTCAATCAAACTTCGCACCTTTGACTTGTCACCGTGAAGATGAATGCAACAAATGCTCACGTTCCATTGTTTATATGGATGCCTGTTTGCGCCCCCGCTTCCCCCTCCGTCCGGAGAGGGGAGGGGGACGATACACAAGCTTTATATACGCCAATGGCGTGAGTGTTCTGTTGCTTATCTACGGTATGGGCAGTGCGAAGGCCCCGATTGACGGATAAGCATACGGACACTTACGCCTTTCTTGTATATAAATTTTTGTAATCTTATGTTACAGGTATGAGAATGAAAAACAAACAAAACGTAGCGTGGAGTACATTCCGTTACTTCGTACTGGCATTTTTGCTATGTCTATCGGTTGTTCCCTTGCGCGGTCAGCCGGATGCTGCCGTCCTTTCCTCACCTTCGGCAGACAGCCTGATTATTTTCAGCTATCCTTCACGTATCCGGATGTTCAAGACGGAATATGCGGACAACCGACTGTCGTTGCGGAAGTTGAAGAAACGGCTGCGCACCTTTCGTAAACGTCAGGACACCCTCTACGTGCAGAGCTATTCCGGCAGTTGGGACGATGAAAAGTCGAATCTGCGCGCCGCCTACTGGCGTGCCAACAATCTGAAAGGCTATCTTATCGACCACTATGGACTGCGCGAGCGGCATTTCCGGACACTCAACCACCCGTTGGCTCATCCCTTGTGGGGAGAAGTCGTCGTGGTAGGTTGCCGAGGTTTCCAAGATTGCCAAAGCGAGATTCCGCAAAACCGGCAAGAGCCTGCAAGTGCGGCGAGGCGACAGGAACAACAGGAAGCCCTTCCGGTTGCCTTGCAGGGAGACAAAGAGCCTGTTGACTCTTCCGCCGTGGCTGCCACGGCTGTTGTGCCGGATGCAGCTACTGCACCTGTTGCACCCGATGCAGCTACTGCTCTTTCTACTTCGGTTGCTTCTTCTGCTTCAGTTACTCCTTCTTCTTCCACCGCTTCCACCTCTACAGCTACCTCGCCTTCACTTCCCGCCAACGGTCGTTACCTTGGCGTGAAAACCAACCTTGCCGCTTGGGCGGGCACGATTATGAACGTGGCGGCGGAAGTGCAGGTCGGCAAGCATCTTTCCGTAGAGTTGCCGATATTGTGGTGTCCGTGGCACATCAGCGGCAAACATGCCGTGAAGACCTTCACCCTGCAACCCGAAGCCCGTTACTGGCTCTCGAAGCCCGGCTCGGGACATTTCTTCGGTCTTCATGCCCACGTAGGCTGGTTCAATGTGAAGTGGAATCGCGACCGTTATCAAGACGCCGACCGTCCGTTGCTGGGCGCGGGCGTCAGCTATGGTTATCTGTTGCCGCTCGGCGGACATTGGGCGGGAGAATTTACCCTCGGTGCAGGCTATGCCAACATGAAGTACGACACCTATTATAATATAGACAACGGCGCACGGATAGACACACGGACGAAGAACTACTGGGGCATCACCCGCATGGGGTTTTCTATCGTCTATCGCTTCAACCTTAAAAAGTAACGGCTTATGAAACAGAAATATGCTATAGGATTTATCACCTTCATGTTGGCAACCGTCCTTGCCGCTTGTGTACACGACTATCCCGCGATGACACCGGACGGTGAGGAAGGCATCGACCCCACGCTTGTAGAGGTCAGTACCGAAGTGACCCTCGACCTCGAACTCCTACCACTGGAAATCATCACCAACAAGGCACACCGCGGAATCACAAAAGCCCGTGCCGGAGAACAAACGGATTACCGCCGCCGCTTCATCATCGAAGCATGGCGCGACGGCAAACCGGCAGCCCGGCAAGTGACCGTCATGGACAATGCCGACGAAGCCGGCAACGGGAAAATCACGCTCCCTGTCCATTTGAAGCTGTACGCCGTAGAATACACCCTCGCCGTATGGACGGACTACGTTGTGGCAGGCACGACCACCGACCTCTATTATAATACGGAGAACTTGCAGCAAGTAACTTGCACCACGCCCTACACCGGAAGCACTGGCTACCGCGATTGCCTCTACGGCAGCACCACCCTTGACCTGCGCCCCTACCGGGACGAATGGAACGTCCGCGTACAAGCCAAAGTCGACATGGTGCGCCCGTTGGCAAAATACCGTATTATCGCCACCGACGTGCAGGAGTTTCTGGCAAAAACACAGCGGCAACGCGATGCCGAAGGCGGCAACAACACCTACACCGTCACCTTTTCCTACGGGTTCTATTTCCCGTTAGGATTCAACACCGCCACGGGCAAGCCGATGAACTCCGTGCAGGGCGTGACGTTCTCCACCCCTCTCACCATCCCCGACGACGGCACGGAGAAATGTCCGCTAGGTTCGGACTTTATCTTCGTGAACGGCACGGAATCCTTTGTGCCCCTGAATATTGAATTGGCGGACGCCAACGGAAAGGTAGTGTCGCGTACCCGGGGACTGGAAGTGCCCTACCGGCGGGGACACCTCACCACCCTGCGAGGCAACTTCCTCACCAACGAAATGCAGGGAGGCATCAACATCGACACCGGATATGACGACGAGATAGACATCGACCTCGATTCTTTCTGAAATGACAGGTCAATATAATAAAACAAATTTAATCACAGTAAACGATGAACAGAAGTATGAAAAAGAACCTTTTCTTCGGGTTAATGGCTCTGGCAGGGCTATTCACCTCGTGCAGTCAGGACGACACCGACGCTTCCCCGACTGCGGACAGCAACCAAGTAAGCATGAGCATCGGAATGCCTGCCGATTTTGTAAAAACACGGGCTTCCGCCCCCGCTACGTTTCCCGCCGGCCATACGCTGCGCTGCATCCTCGAAGTGTGGACGAAAGATGGCTCTACACGAAGAGTACGCCAGGAGCAGTTGGTAACGGCTGGTGCCGCTAACATTACATTTAGTTTTGAATTGGCAGACCAAGGTGACTACAAAGCCGTGCTTTGGGCGGATTACATCGTTTCGGGTGCAACGGTGTCAGGCGACCACTATCCCGATAAGTATTACAAGACTGATAATGCCGATGGCTTGAAGAAAGTGACTATCATCACCGCTGCTTATACATACGCCGACCAACTACGTGAGGCATTTGCGGCAGTAGTACCGTTCACCAAAGGCGCTACGGCTAAGAACGACCTTACCGCCACGCTTGTCCGTCCGCTTACGAAAGTGACGATTGCGGAAAAGAACACCGAGATGATAGGCAAATGTAAAGACATGACGGCAACATACACCGTTCCGTCAGAATTCAATGCTTTTAGCGAGGAGGTAAGCCCGACAGCTACCTACGATGCCACCTACATCACAACCTCAATGGACGGCACGGATATTACTATCAATGGAAACAACTGCAAAATCCTCTTCTCCGATTATGTCTTTACCACTGCCGACGCCACGTTGGGCGGAATAAAACTTACGTTTACCGGGACAGGTAGCATAACGATGAACGATAGAGACATTCCTGCCAACATCCCCCTGAAACGCAACAACTGGGTACGGGCTGCCGGAAACCTGATTACAGTCGGAAACGATCCGGCGGTAACTTTGTCTGTAGATATGACCACTGACTGGGTAAGTCAGGATGCAACGGATATTTCGGATATCGTTAAGGTGGGTGACTTCTATTATGCAGACGGCACATGGTCTACCGCCCTCGATGCGAACAAGACCTGCATCGGCATCGTTTTCCAGACCGACCCCTCGCGCATCGGCGACAAAGAAAAACAGGTGTTGGCAGCAAAAGGCGTTGCCACGCCGCATGGTCTGGTCATGTCATTGAAGACCGTAACCAAAAGCCTTATGAGTTGGGGGGAAGATCACGATTTCTCCGAGCTGACGAAATGCACGGATAAAGTTGCCTGCAACGCAGACATCAACGGACTACTTAATTACACCACGGTAATCGACTATGCGGCCGCAAACAACAAAGAACTCGAAAATTTTTATCCCGCTTTCAAGGCCGTGAAGGATTATGTTGTACAGGCTCCCGAAAAGACGACGGGGTGGTACTTGCCCTCCATAGGTCAATGGTATGACTTTACCGCCAATCTGGGCGGTCTCCCAAGCTGGGATGACGCCATAAACGAAGGCAACGACCTAACCCCCAACCTGTATAGATGGAGTAATCAGACAGAACTCGTAAGTAAGATAAATGCCTATTTCGAACCGTTGGGCACTGGGAACTATGACGCAATCCCGAATGGGAGCTATCAGAAATTCTTCTCTTCCTCGACGTACTCCGATTCGGGTATATGGACGTGGTTTGTGGGTAAGCAGGCGAACGTTGTGCAATGCTGGCATAATGTCAGGTACAACTCCGATTCCGCCGTGCGCCCCATCCTCGCTTTTTAAGAATGACACACGGGGACGGGGTATCCAGGTCACTCCATCCCGTCCCCCTACATCATATACGTCCCAAGCCGCTGGGGGATGCAGTCGGCGGCAATATCATGAACCTTGTCCTTTTTCCCTTGTCGCCGACTTGAGAAGCGAACATCACTTCTCTTTATAGGATACCTTCCTCGATAGGAGCAATTGCCGGAAGCGACGCAACTGATCAAGGTAACAACCATAAAAAACATCACACTTATGAAAAAGATACTCGTCATCATCAACAAAAACTGGGAAACGGAACCCGTGCTCAACGCCCTGACCAACCCCAAACTGCGTCCCGCCGCCTTACCATTCCCTGAAGTGATAAACACTCCGTGCGACGGAGACAACCGCATGAGCCAACCCCGTGCTGTCTTCTCCCTTCCCCGAGAAGGAGAAGAACCGTTGCAAGTCGTAGTCCGCTGCATCGAAGACCTTATGGCAACGGGAGTCAACACTTCGAGTTCCCTCGAAAAATACAAAGTGCTCCCGCAAGCCATTGCTGCCGATGCCGCCGACCTCATCATCAGCGTCAGCACCGCCAACTATCCCGACCCGGCAGTGACCCATAACGGAACCGTTGTCCTCGGCGGCAACTTCTTTATCCACGACGGAAACCCCGACAGCCATGCCGATCCGGAACACAACCTTATCGACGACCGCGTAGGCACCTTCATCGCTTCCAACGTAGCCCCTGCCGTGTTCAGTCTGGCCGAAACCGTCAACGCCCGCCTGCACTGTTACCCCGGCGGCGCATGCAAACTTGTCCCGCCGCCCAACTTCCCCGCACCGCAACTCGTGTGTGAAGGAGCGTCCACCTTCACGGCAGTAGGCTCCGTCAACGTCACCGACTACGGTTCATACGACACGATAGACGCCCAAGCCCTTAAAGAATTTGCCGCTGCAGCCCCCGAAGGGTATACGGCAAACTCCATCGAAACCACCCACGGCGTGGTAAAAATCAGCACCTCAGGCGAACCTATCCTCTTTCTTTCCCCCATCACCGACCGTCTCAACCATTTCAACGAGGACGTGACCGACACGCAGAACTACGTGTCAGCCTTCAACGGCGGCCTTGCACTGGGCGAACTGCTTTGCGCGCTGGCGGAATACGGAGGGGAACGGCAAATATGATAATTGAGATAATTCGCAACATTTATTAATCACGCTTCCTTCTTGCAGCACCCCATCAGGAAATGCTTGCAGACACGGACAGACAAAGGTCGTCACTGAGGTAGGCTAAGTCCGACACCGAGGTAGGCAAAGGTCGTCACCGAGATAAGCAAAGTCCGTCACCGAGTATTAGTCCTATCGGGATGCGGCAGGGAAGAGGTAAAAAACATCAACTTATGGGATTCTTCAAGAAAGTAAAACAGAAAATCAATGGAATGTGGTATCCGCAATCCATCACCGTTGGCAAACCTGTCACGACGGACGAAGTGGCAAAACGTCTTGCCATTGAATCCACCGTAAGCCCTGCCGACACCTTTGCCGTGCTCAAGTCCCTTGGCAGCGTATTAGGTAGCTACATGGCAGACGGCCGCACCGTCAAACTCGACGGCGTGGGCACATTCTACTACACAGCCGTTGCTTCGGGCAATGGAGTGGACTCCCCCGACAAAGTGACTGCCAAGCAAATCACCGGCGTCCGTGTCCGCTTCATCCCTGAAACGAGCCGTTCATCCAACAACCAGGTTACCACCCGTTCCCTCGTCGATTCCAATATCTTCTGGGAAGA
Source organism: Bacteroides xylanisolvens (assembly GCF_018289135.1). Classification (NCBI taxonomy): domain Bacteria; kingdom Pseudomonadati; phylum Bacteroidota; class Bacteroidia; order Bacteroidales; family Bacteroidaceae; genus Bacteroides; species Bacteroides xylanisolvens. The sequence continues at coordinate 2,415,477 of NZ_CP072216.1, read as the reverse complement.
ATGGGGCGGAAAATCCACTACTCCCAGCGAAGGTGGCGGTGGCGGTGAAGGGGGAGGAGAGGCTCCCGATCCGGCAGCATAAAGCCGGATGCTTTTCCGGTGCTATAAAAAGGACGGGTTCCTGCACCGCAAAAGGACTTTTCTGTATTGCCAAAGGCTCCTTCCGGCATTGCCGCACGACCCTTTAAGATGAAAGATTCGTTTTCACTCGCCGCTGCTGTAGCCTGCTGCCGGATGAGAGAAACGAATCTTTCTTTGTGTGCCGGGGGAAATAATCGGTTCTTGACAGAACAATCTGCACCGGAATTGTTATCTTTGCCCGTAGCATTGATTATAATAAATGGAAAATTTATGAAACGAAACAAATAAGAGAGATTATACGTCGCGTGGCTCCTACGGCAAAAACTATTTTATATGGTTCGCAAGCAAGGAACGAAGCGCGTAGCGACAGTGATATTGACCTGCTTATCCTGCTCGACGGCGAGAAAATGACATTGAAGGACGAAGAATCTATCACACTGCCACTTTACGAACTGGAACTGAAAACCGGAGTCTCTATCAGCCCGATAGTCACGCTCAAAAAACTTTGGGAGAACCGCCCATTTACCCCCCCCCTTTTTATATTAACGTCACCAATGAAGGTGTCGTGTTATGAGAGAAATCTTGGATGAAGGAAGCCGAAGTAATGATTCGGGAAATGTTTTAAAATGTAGCTACCCCTCTATTTCTCCTTTGCCAGTGTAAATACAAACTCAAGTCCACCTCCCTGATTGTTCTTGGCGGAGATGTTGCCGCCGTGGATAATAACGGCGTTCTTCACAATAGCCAGTCCCAATCCTGTTCCGCCTAGTTTGCGTGAGCGGCCTTTATCTACCCGGTAGAAGCGTTCGAAGAGACGGTTCAGATGTTCGGGTGATACACCTATACCAGTGTCGGCGAAGCTGAAATAGTAGAAATTCTCATCTTCACGGAAACAGTTGATATTTATCTGAATATTGCTTCCGGCGTATGCGATGGCATTGTCCATCAGGTTGCGGAAGATGGAATATAGTAATGAATAATTACCTTTGACTTGTATGCTCTTTTTCAGAGAGTTGATTACTGTGATATGCTTTTCGTCGAGTTCCAGAGATACTTCATTGATAATATTTCCGACCAGTACACTAATATCCACTCGTTCCATATCAATCATGCTGGCGGCTTCGTCCATGCGGGTGAGTACGGAGATGTCGCGTAGCAGCCGGCTCAAACGATTGCTTTGTGCATAACAACGTTCGAGGAATACGTTTATCTTTTCACGTGGAATATTTTCGTTGCTGACAATGGTTTCCAGATATCCTTGAATACTGCTGACAGGAGTCTTCAACTCATGGGCAATATTTTGAGTCAGTTGGCGTTTGAGTCTTACTTGTTCTTCTTCCTGGGTGACGTCGTTGATGGAAATCTCAAAGCTAGCATCCTGGAAGATGATACATTCTACGATAAATGTCCGCCCGTTCTTGTTGATGGTAACTGACATTCGCTTTTCACCTTTTCCTCTCGAGCGTTCTTGCTGGTTCTTATTGATAAAATGAATAATCTCTTTTAGTTCGCTGATAGCAAAGACTTCTTCCGTTGTTTCCAGGTTGGAGTCCGAAATCAGGTTACTGTATTGGGTGAAAAGATTATTGACTAGAATTTCTTTCTTGTCTTTTGTGAATACTCCTAATCCTTCGTGCGAGATTTGGAGATGAGTGATTAGCTTTTCACGTTCGATGTAGAGAGCTTCTTTGGTTTCGTGCAATCGTTTGTAGATTTGGATGATGTGTTGTGAGATTTCTCCTAGTTCATTATGTGGAAAAGCGGATTGCATAGCCATTTCGATAGGCTCGTTTCGGTCGGCACGCATGGCAAATTCACGGAGCTGGCTGATGGAAGTGCCCAGTTTGTTGGTGAATTTATAGAAGATAATCATTAATAATAAGGTCACGATGATGGTAAACCATAGATAGTGCGGGTCTGCTTGCAGGTTGTTGATGAGGCTGACGTTATAAGGCAAAGCCGAACGGACAATATAATCTTTATAACGAGTGGCCGAATAAAAATAGGGAACTCCGGTTGTTTCCGAAGTACGACGTACGTCATATCCGTTACCATGCTTTATTGCTTTCTGTACTTCCGGACGATTCAGATGGTTTTCTATTTGGTTATTATGATTTGGATAACTGTCGTAAACAACATTTCCTTCTGCATCAATAAGGGTCACACGCAAGTCTTCCAGAATATGTTTGTTGATATAACCGCTGATTATTTCGCTATCAAGGGGTTGCTCTTCCAATTGTTCGTAGAGTCTGCTGTTGTAATCTTGCAGTTTTGTATTCAGCAGTTCTATTTTATATTCCCGTTCACGTTGATACTGGTACGCAATAAAACAAATGGCAAATACCAGAAAGAGTGAAATAACCGAAAGGAACAGCTTCCGGCTGAAAGAAAGAAAATGTTTTTGAGTTACAGGCAGGTTCATAATAATTACTTAATTCGGTATTATTACTTATTCAGCTTCAAAACAGTATCCGTATCCGAGACGGGTGACAATACGTTTGCCGTATATACCTATCTTTTTACGTAAACGGGTGATGTTTACGTCGATGGTACGGTCGAGCACATACACTTCGTCACTCCAGATACGGGCTAGAATGTCTTCGCGTGAGAATACGCGTCCCTTATTCTGTACCAGTAGAAGCAATATTTCAAATTCTTTTTTAGTCAATGGCACTTCTTCGTCGTCGATACTTACTTTCTTCTTTGTGATGTCAATAACGAGCGACTGATAAGTAAGACGTTCGGGTGCTCTTTCCGTTTCCGTTGTTACCGTACGTCTTAATACTGCTTTCACACGGGCAATGACTTCACGCAGGGAGAAAGGTTTCGAAATATAATCGTCTGCTCCCAGATTGAATCCGGTCACAGTATCGTTTTCAGTATCTTTTGCCGTGATAAAGATGATAGGCACTTTTGCTGTTTTTTTGTCTTTCTTCAAGATGTTGGCCATTTTGAAACCGGAGATTTCTCCCATCATCACATCGAGGAGAATTAAGTGATAACTGCTGATGTCCATCTTCATTGCCTCTTCGGCAGAATTTGCTGTATCAACCTCATAACCTTCGTTTTCAAGATTGAATTTCAGAATCTCACAGAGGTCTTCTTCATCGTCGACAACTAGAATACGGTAATCGTTCATAAGATATATGTATTAATGTGATATGACAAAGTTACGTTTTTATTTTATCCTTTGCAAAGATGAGGAGACTTTGTTACGGGCAGATGAAACAGACGTTACAATCGTGTTACATTCTGTGAATTCCGGGAATTGATACGGAATATGGAAGTTTTTGTTGATTGTAAGAGGAAAAAACGCTCGCTATTTGTTATCTTTGTTAGCGAGATACAATAGAAATGTTTGACTATAGAAACTACAAATAATGATAAAAATTGACTTAAAACGACATCGGAAGGAAATAATAGGATCTGTTGTGGTACTGTTAATTCTCCTTGGCGGTATGTCTGTGTTTAAATATACTTCATTCAATTCCGGTTTTGAGATTGTAGACGATCTGGGAGGAAATATATTTCCTTCGGCGATTCTGTCTGTTGCCACCACTGATGCACAAGTGATTGTTCCGTCGGATTCGACGTCTTTGGGAAATCCGAAGTCGTGTATTGCCGTTCGGTTGAAATCGAAGACAGCTTATAGTCGTGTGCGGATTGAAGTAGCCGAAACGCCTTTTTTCTCCCGCTCGGTGTCGGAATTTGTATTAAACAAGCCCAGAACGGAATATACGATTTATCCTGATATCATCTGGAATTATGAGGCACTGAAAAATGAGGTGCAGGCAGAACCGGTAAGCGTAGCCATCACAGTGGAGATGAATGGAAAAGATTTGGGACAACGGGTACGTACTTTTTCAGTGCGTAGCATCAATGAGTGTCTGTTGGGGTATGTGGCTAACGGAACTAAATTCCATGATACCAGTATTTTCTTTGCGGCTTATGTCAATGAAGAGAATCCGATGATCGATCAGTTGCTTCGCGAGGCATTGAATACTCGGATTGTTAATCGCTTTCTCGGTTATCAAAGTAAGGCTAAAGGGGCGGTAGACAAGCAGGTATATGCCCTTTGGAATATATTGCAGAAACGTAAATTCCGTTATAGTTCTGTTTCCAATACCAGCCTTTCGAGCAATGTTGTTTTCTCGCAGCGTGTCCGTACGTTTGATGATGCACTGGAATCTTCACAGATTAATTGTGTGGATGGGAGTGTGTTGTTTGCGTCGTTGCTTCGCGCCATTAATATTGATCCTATCTTGGTACGTACACCGGGGCACATGTTTGTAGGATACTATACGGATAATTCGCACACGAATAAAAACTTTCTGGAGACAACGATGATTGGTGATGTCGATCTGGATGATTTTTTCCCGGATGAACAACTGGATTCTACAATGGTAGGCAAATCGCAGAATGAGATGTCGTTACTGACTTTCGAGAAATCGAAGCAGTATGCTAATAAGAAGTATAAGGAAAACGAAGAAGGAATCCATTCCGGAAAGTTGAATTATATGTTTTTGGAGATTTCTAAAGAAGTGCGGAGGAAAATACAGCCGATAGGAAAATGAAGAATTAAAAATGAAGAATGAAGAATATCCTTGCGGTATACTTGCATAGCGCAGCAAAATTCTTCATTCTTCGTTCTTCATTCTTCATTATTAATTCGTACTTTTGCCCAAGTAATCATTTTTAATATAAAAGGATGCAAGGCAAGAAATTTATCTCTCCCGGAGCATGGTTTTCTATGAACTATCCATCAGACTGGAATGAGTTTGAAGATGGCGAAGGCTCTTTTCTTTTCTATAATCCCGAAGTATGGACGGGAAATTTTCGTATATCCGCATTTAAAGGAAAAGCCGGTTATGGTAAAGATGTCATCCGGCAGGAACTGAAAGAGAATGATTCGGCTTCGTTGGTGAAAGTCGGAACGTGGGAATGTGCGTATAGCAAAGAAATGTTTCAGGAGGAGGGGACTTATTATACTTCCCATTTGTGGATTACAGGAGTTGACGATATTGCTTTCGAATGTTCTTTTACTGTACCTAAAGGCGGAGTTGTGAAGGAGGCGGAAGATGTAATCGCTACTTTGGAGGTACGCAAAGAAGGGCAGAAGTATCCTGCTGAACTGATCCCGGCCCGTCTTTCTGAAATCTATTTGATTAATGAAGCGTACGAATGGGTGGTATCTACCGTGAAGCAGGAATTGAAAAAAGATTTTCAGGGAATAGAAGAAGACCTGGAGAAACTTCAGCAGGTGATTAATAGCGGTAAGATTGGCTCGAAAAAGAAAGAGGAATGGTTGGCAATCGGCATCACAGTCTGTATAATTCTGACGAATGAAGTGGAAGGTATGGAATGGAAAACGTTGATTGACGGTAACCGGGAAGCTCCTGTATTACAATATAAAGACCGTATCATCGATCCGTTGAAACTGGCATGGAGTAAAGTAAAGGCTGGAGAACCTTGCGACATTATTGAAGAGTATAAATCCGTGATTATTAATCACTAATCACTAACCAACTAATTACTAAATTACGTGGCTGTACCTTATTTACAGATAGATAACCTGACCAAGTCTTTCGGTGACTTGGTTCTTTTTGAAAATATATCTTTTGGCATTGCTGAAGGCCAGCGTGTAGGATTGATAGCGAAGAACGGCAGCGGAAAAACTACTTTATTGAATATAATCGCTGGAAAAGAAGGTTATGATAGCGGTAACATTGTTTTCCGTCGTGACCTTCGGGTGGATTATCTGGAACAAGATCCACAGTATCCCGAAGAGTTGACCGTGCTTGAAGCCTGTTTCCATCACGGTAACAGTACCGTGGAACTGATAAAAGAGTATGAACGTTGCATGGAGACTGAAGGTCATCCGGGATTGGAAAATCTTCTGGCGCGTATGGATCAGGAGAAAGCCTGGGAATATGAACAGAAAGCCAAGCAAATTCTTTCGCAACTCAAAATCCGCAACTTCGACCAAAAAGTGAAGCAACTGTCCGGTGGACAGTTGAAGCGCGTTGCTTTAGCCAATGCGTTGATTACCGAGCCGGATCTGCTTATCCTTGATGAGCCAACCAATCACCTGGACTTGGATATGACCGAATGGCTGGAAGATTACCTGCGTCGTACCAATCTTAGTTTGCTGATGGTGACGCACGACCGTTATTTCCTTGATCGTGTTTGTTCGGAGATTATCGAAATAGACAATCAACAAATCTACCAATATAAAGGTAACTACAGTTATTATCTCGAGAAACGTCAGGAACGTATCGAAGCTAAGAGTGTAGAAATAGAACGTGCCAACAACCTTTACCGTACGGAACTCGATTGGATGCGCCGGATGCCGCAGGCACGCGGGCATAAAGCCCGTTACCGGGAAGATGCTTTTTATGAATTGGAAAAGGTGGCAAAGCAACGTTTCAACAATGATAATGTGAAGCTGGAGGTGAAAGCATCCTATATCGGTAGTAAGATATTCGAGGCCGATCACTTGTTTAAGAGCTTCGGTGACTTGAAGATACTGGATGATTTTTCTTATATCTTTGCCCGCTATGAAAAGATGGGCATTGTGGGAAATAACGGAACAGGTAAATCTACTTTTATCAAGATATTAATGGGGCAGGTTGCGCCCGACAGTGGAACGGTGGATGTTGGTGAAACTGTTCGTTTCGGCTATTACTCGCAGGATGGCCTTCAGTTCGATGAACAAATGAAGGTGATTGATGTAGTGCAGGATATTGCCGAAGTGATTGAACTGGGTAATGGAAAGAAACTGACTGCTTCGCAATTCTTACAGCATTTTCTGTTTACTCCCGAAACGCAACATAGCTATGTCTATAAGTTGAGTGGGGGCGAGCGTCGTCGTCTTTATCTGTGTACCATCCTGATGCGTAACCCTAACTTCCTGGTGCTTGACGAACCTACCAACGACCTCGATATTATCACTCTGAACGTGCTTGAAGAATATCTTCAAAATTTCAAAGGTTGTGTGATTGTTGTTTCTCACGACCGCTACTTTATGGATAAGGTAGTAGACCATTTGATGGTATTCAATGGACAGGGAGATATTCGCGACTTTCCCGGAAACTACAGTGACTATCGTGACTGGAAAGACGCGAAAGCTCAAAAGGAGAAAGAAGCTGAAAAGCCGCAGGAAGAAAAGACCGCCCGTGTTCGTCTGAACGACAAACGGAAGATGAGTTTCAAGGAAAAGCGAGAGTTCGAGCAATTGGAAAAGGAGATAGCAGAATTAGAAACAGAAAAAGTGCAGATTGAAGAACTCTTATGTAGCGGTACCCTTTCTGTTGACGAATTGACAGAGAAATCGAAACGTTTGCCTGAAGTCAATGACCTGATTGATGAGAAAACAATGCGATGGCTGGAACTTAGTGAAATAGAAGGCTGATTTGTGTCATTGTATCACTAGAATAGCCTGATAATGATAATAACTTTGATAATATATCCCGGACAACATATAACCTTGTATGACAAACCTAACCAATTATCATAGCCACTGTTTGTATTGTGACGGACGCGCCAATATGGAAGATTTTATTCGTTTTGCTATCAGTGAAGGATTTACTTCCTATGGCATTTCTTCCCATGCTCCACTGCCGTTTTCTACTGCATGGACGATGGAGTGGGATAGAATGGATGATTACCTTTCCGAATTTTCCCGTCTGAAGAAGAAATATGCAGATAAAATAGAGCTTGCCATTGGTCTTGAAATAGATTACCTGAACGAAGAAAGCAACCCTTCTTTACCCTGTTTTCAAAAACTACCACTTGACTACCGGATAGGTTCTGTACATATGTTGTACTCTCCGGAAGGAAAAATCGTAGATATTGATACTCCGGCAGATCTTTTCCGTCAATTGGTAGACAAGCACTTTGATGGTGATTTGGATTCTGTGGTCCGTCTTTACTATAAGAACCTGCTTCGTATGGTAGAATTGGGAGGATTTGATATTGTCGGTCATGCTGACAAGATGCATTATAATGCTTCCTGTTATCGTCCGGGATTATTGGATGAACCGTGGTATGATGCGTTGGTTCGCAAATATTTCACCGCCATTGCCGAATATGGTTATATCGTTGAAATAAATACTAAATCTTATCACGATTTAGGAACATTCTATCCCAATAAACGATATTTTTCATTCCTGAAAGAACTGGGTATCAGAGTACAGGTAAACAGTGATGCGCATTATCCGGAACGGATTAATAATGGACGCTCCGAAGCATTAGCTGCTTTGAAGAAGACAGGCTTTACTTCAGTTGCAGAGTGGCATAACGGAAAATGGGAAGAAAGAGAAATAGAATAAAGAAATAGAATTTAGTCAATCTCCAAAGTGCCTCCTTAATAAACTGATAATTTATTTTGTTTATTAAGGAGGCGCTTTCTTTAAGGATGTTTTGAGATGTTATTCAGTTCTTTTGCAAGCATTTGCCTGGAAAAACTCGTTCAATGTATCTTCATAGTTACCATGAAGCATAATATGATGATTTCCCAAAGGATTCTTCAGAAAATACTCGGCTGGAGTATTCATGCGGATGCGTACTTGCGTGCGGCACATATTAATATAATTGGTATTTTCAGTCAATGTTCCAGTAGATAAGTAATATTCGTCCAGACATTCACCGCCGCATTTTATAATCGTTACGTCTCCTGTTGGAAGTAACCCTTGTATGGCAATTCCTTTTTCTGTTTCAAAATGATTGCGGATAATGTATCTCTCCGTTTGTTTGAGTCCTACGGTGCAGTGTGCCAGTATCAGCTCGTTCGTACGGGAATTAATCATGGAAGGATTTGCCATAAATCCGTCCTTGCCCGTAAGCGCTTTCACTGCTAAAAGAGTAAAAATAGATTGAAGATCGCCTTCACAACCTGCTATTATCCCGTCATCATTCAATAAAGATAATGCCACGCATCCGGTAGTGTCGATTTGTTCAATCAATTTAAAGCAGCTCAATGTCAGTGCTTCCAGATTTTCTTCCTGACATACCTTTTTTATCGCCCGGTACAGCCGCATGGATTTGATTAAATCTTCGGGAGTTCCTTCGCGACAGGCAAGAGCTTGCGATGCTACAGCCGCACATGACGCTCCGACTTGCTCATCCGTTATTTGTTGAAATTGTTCGTAAATCCGTTCCAATGGAATATCTACATATTCAATTCCCCAACGACGTTTTGCCAACAGGTAGTCTACGTTACTGGCAACTAACCAGGAAGAAGGAGTTCCGATGACTCCGATACGTTTGCCGAATAAGGAACGTTGTGCACGGAAATTATTATAAAGTGTATGAATACGCAGGATGATAGCAGGTAATTCGCCATGTAGTATTTCGCTCTTCATTCCACGTCCCCGTAACCATGTGGAGATTTCCAATGCGGCAGCAAGAGAGTTCTGCATGCCGTCTGCCAGTAAAATGGTAGGGCGGGGGAGGTTTTCGAATTGCTGTATGACCAGTCTTTCCACCCCACCGGTAGCGATAAAAATGATTTTGAAATCATCACTACTAAGCTTGTCCATATCTTGATAATCGACGAGCTTTACGGTATAATATTTTTCAATTTCGCTTAAAATAGCTTCGTGTGAGCTACGTAGCGAGACTTGTTTGTGAAGGATTGAAGCAAATGAGATAAGGTGTATGGTCATTATGATATTGTTTTAAGTTTTCCGTATGACAAATGTATAGCTTTCTTTTCAAATTACCATAACGATTTTAACCTTGCTAAGGTTTTTAAAGTTTTTATGTCTCTGTATTCAAATTATTGCGTACATTTGCAGCTCCAAGTAGAAAAAGTAAATAGTAATTAAGTAATTTGTAGTTAAAATTATGCCAACCATATCCATTCGCGGAAACGAGATGCCTGCATCTCCTATCAGAAAGCTGGCTCCTTTGGCAGACGCTGCCAAGCAACGTGGAGTCCATGTGTTTCACCTGAACATCGGACAGCCTGATCTGCCCACTCCTCAGGCCGCGATTGACGCGATACGCAATATTGACCGGAAGGTATTGGAGTATAGTCCAAGTGCCGGTTATCGTAGCTATCGCGAGAAATTAGTAGGATATTATGCGAAATTCAATATCAACCTTACAGCAGACGATATAATCATTACATCAGGAGGTTCGGAAGCCGTACTTTTTTCCTTCCTTTCCTGCCTGAATCCGGGAGATGAAATAATCGTTCCGGAACCGGCTTATGCTAACTATATGGCATTTGCAATCTCTGCCGGAGCAAAGATCCGCACCATTGCTACGACCATTGAAGAGGGCTTTTCCCTTCCGAAAGTAGAGAAGTTTGAAGAACTGATTAATGAGCGTACCAAAGCGATTCTTATTTGTAATCCCAACAATCCTACCGGTTATTTGTATACCCGTCGTGAAATGAATCAGATTCGTGACCTGGTAAAGAAGTACGATTTGTTCCTTTTCTCCGATGAAGTATATCGTGAATTTATATATACCGGTTCTCCTTATATCTCTGCCTGCCATTTGGAAGGTATTGAGAATAATGTGGTATTAATTGACTCCGTATCCAAACGTTATTCAGAATGTGGTATTCGTATTGGTGCGTTGATAACCAAAAACAAGGAGATACGCGATGCTGTCATGAAGTTCTGCCAGGCTCGTTTGAGTCCTCCATTGATCGGACAGATTGCTGCAGAGGCCTCTTTGGATGCTCCGGAAGAGTATTCTCGTGAAACGTATGATGAATATGTAGAACGTCGTAAATGCCTGATTGACGGTTTGAACCGTATTCCCGGTGTTTATTCACCCATCCCGATGGGCGCTTTTTATACAGTAGCGAAACTCCCGGTAGATGATTCCGACAAGTTCTGTGCATGGTGCCTCTCTGATTTTGAATATGAAGGTCAGACGGTATTCATGGCTCCGGCTTCCGGTTTCTATACCACTCCGGGTTCCGGCATTAATGAAGTTCGTATTGCTTACGTATTGAAGAAAGAAGATTTAACCCGTGCGCTTTTTGTCTTGCAGAAGGCCTTGGAAGCATATCCGGGAAGAACAGAATGAAATTTAAGTATTAAGTATTAGGTATTAAGTATTAACCGTAGCTTCTTGTGTGTTTGCTCGTGTGTATAATTGTCTAATACTTTATGTCTAATACTTAATACTTTATACTTAATACTTAACCCAATGTCTCTATCACTTTTCATAGCTCGGCGTATCTATCGTGAAAGCGATGGCAGAAAGCAGGTGTCACGTCCTGCGGTCCTCATTGCCATGGCGGGTATTGCTATTGGTTTGGCTGTGATGATTATTGCGGTGGCGGTAGTTATCGGGTTTAAAAGTGAGGTGAGAAATAAAGTCATAGGATTCGGGTCACATATTCAGATAACTAATCTGGATGCCGTCAGTTCTTACGAAACTCATCCGATTGTGGTAGGAGACAGTATGATGACTGCTCTTGCTGATTATCCGGAGATAAGCCATGTGCAGCGTTTCTCTACCAAACCGGGTATGATTAAGACCGATGACGCTTTTCAAGGAATGGTGTTAAAAGGGGTAGGTCCGGAGTTCGACCCCCATTTTATAAAAGAGTATTTGGTAGAAGGGGAGATTCCTGTTTTCAGTGATTCAGTATCTACCAATCAAGTGCTTATCTCGAAAGCGTTGGCAACTAAAATGAAGTTGAAACTGGGAGATAAGATATATACCTATTATATACAGGATGATATTCGTGCTCGTCGCCTGACGATTGCCGGAATTTATCAGACGAACTTCTCCGAATACGACAACCTCTTTTTACTGACGGATCTCAATCTGGTGAATCGCTTGAACGGTTGGCAACCGGAACAGGTGACCGGTGTGGAATTACAGGTGAAAGATTATGATAAACTGGAAGATATAACCTATGAGATCGCAACTGATATTGACAACAGGCAAGATGAACTGGGAGGTGTGTATTATGTGCGTAACATCGAACAACTGAATCCTCAAATCTTTGCCTGGCTTGATTTATTGGATTTGAACGTATGGGTGATTCTGATTTTGATGATAGGAGTTGCCGGCTTCACCATGATTTCCGGTTTACTGATTATTATCATCGAACGCACCAATATGATTGGGATTTTAAAAGCATTAGGAGCCAATAATTTCACGATTCGCAGAACCTTTCTTTGGTTTGCAGTCTTTCTGATTGGCAAAGGCATGCTCTGGGGCAATGCCATTGGTTTGGCATTCTGTATTCTTCAATCTCAATTCGGACTTTTCAAACTTGATCCGGAGACTTATTATGTAGATACTGTCCCGGTATCTTTTAATGTTTTACTTTTTATCTTGATTAATTTGGGTACTTTGTTTGCTTCTGTATTGATGTTGATTGGTCCTTCATTTTTGATTACCAAGATCAATCCGGCAAGCTCCATGAGATACGAATAATCCTCTTTTTATCTACCCGTTTTCTACTGCATAAATAATTTAGTCTGTTGCGTGATGTGGAGTGAATAATATGTCTATATTTGCGCCCAATTTACTTAATATCCTCTTGTAGGTTTAATTTTTAACCATTATGAATAATGTGTTAATCCTGTTGGATAATCTGGATGACTGGAAACCGTATTACGAGACAAGTAGTGTCCTGACTGTTTCCGACTATCTGAAAAACAAGCCGGTAGAAAAAGACCGGAAGTTAGTTATTAATCTTAGCGATGATTACAGTTATAACTCTGAAGGGTATTACTGTTCATTGTTAGCCCAAACGAGAGGACAGAAAGTCATTCCGGATGTTGATATAATCAACAAGTTGGAGACCGGGACGGGTGTTCGGATGGATCGTAGTCTGCAAGCCCTCTGTTACCAGTGGATACAGAAGAACAATGTCAAAGACGACATTTGGTATCTGAACATTTACTTTGGCAAATGTAGAGAGAAAGGTCTGGAGCGGATTGCACGATTTATTTTTGAGAATTACCCTTGCCCATTATTGAGGGTGGCTTTGAATACTCATCCCAGAAATCAGATCGAAAGTATTCAATTTCTTCCTCTGAATCGGCTCAATGATGAAGAGCAGGATTTCTTTGCCAACACATTGGATAACTTTAATAAGAAAATATGGCGTGCGCCTAAGTCGGCGAAAGCTTCCCGTTATAGTTTAGCTGTATTGGTTGATCCACAGGAAAAATTTCCGCCCAGCAACAAAGGTGCCTTGCATAAATTGGCAGAAGTTGCCAAGAAGATGAATATTCATGTGGAAATGATTACGGAAGATGACGCCATCCGTTTGCTCGAATTTGATGCCTTGTTCATTCGTACTACAACATCATTGAATCATTATACATTCCATTTGTCGCAATTGGCTGCACAAAACGGAATGGCCGTTATTGACGATCCGCTTTCCATCATCCGGTGTACGAACAAAGTATACCTGAAAGAACTTTTTGAAAAGGAAAAAATTTCTGCTCCTAAGTCAACGCTGATTTTTCAGTCAAACGATCATTCGTTTGAGCAGATCAGCGAACAGGTGGGGGCTCCTTTTATTCTGAAGATACCGGATGGGTCTTATTCCATTGGCATGAAAAAGGTTTCGAATGAGGAAGAACTGCAAGCAAGTCTGAAGATGCTTTTTGAGAAGTCGGCTATCTTACTGGCGCAGGCATTTACTCCTACGGAGTTTGACTGGCGTGTCGGCCTGTTGAATGGGGTACCGCTGTATGCCTGCAAATATTATATGGCAAAAGGACATTGGCAAATTTACTGCCACTATGATTCGGGCAGAAGTCGTTGCGGACTGGTAGATACGATTCCTATTTATCAGGTACCTCGGGTAGTGTTGGATACAGCCGTTAAAGCTGCGAATCTGATCGGAAAGGGATTGTATGGAGTCGACCTGAAAATGGTAGATGATAAAGCCTATGTTATTGAGAACAATGATAATCCGAGTATCGACCATGGGCTGGAAGATGCCATTATCGGTGATGAAATGTATTACCGGTTACTGAATCATTTTGAACAGGCCTTGGAGGCGAAACATTATTGATGATGGAGACGGGTTTATTTGTTCGTAAAGCACAGCAAAGTGATATTCCTGCTATTTTGGAAATAGAATGGGAATGTTTTCGGGAAGATAGCTTTTCGAAAGAACAGTTTGCTTATCTGATAAGCCGCTCGAAAGGAACTTTCTATGTAATGATGGAAGGGGATAGGGTAATCGCTTATGTCTCCTTATTATTCCATGGTGGAACTCATTATTTAAGGATCTATTCGATAGCTGTCCATCCGGATTTCAGAGGGAAAGGATTGGGACAAGCATTGATGGACCAAACGATTCGGACAGCTAACGAATGTAAGGCTGCTAAAATTACTTTGGAAGTGAAGGTGACGAACGCTGCCGCTATTGCGCTATATATGAAAAATGGCTTTATTCCGGCAGGAATAAAGCCATGCTATTATCATGATGGTTCGAATGCTATTTATATGCAACGGTTGATTCCATGAATTCATCTTCTCATGAAATCTCCTTTTCCTCGAAAGAATCGGCAAATCTTGAAATTCAGCGACTGTATAGGTTGGAGAAGGTCGAATAGCGGTAATGAGAAATAGTATTTCCGGTTTCCTCCCATTTCTTTGGCTGTTTGGTTAATAACGACAATTTGCATGATGAAGCGTAGTAACCAGATTAACAGTGCGATGCCTGCGACTAACCAATGAGAATTGAGGACGCCGGATGCGATGCCTGCTATACAGGAAACATAGAATAACAGACGGGAGAAAGTCTCAAATCCCAAAAGGTATCGTTGTATTCCCTGATAATATCTTGCGGTCGCCATATAGCTTATTTTTTCCTCTTTCCATTCTTTGTATCGGTACACAGGATTTATCCGTGTGGTGGCGTTGATGTCTGTTTCGACGCGGGTATTTGAAGGAGTTGCCAACTGGTTGATGAATAGGTCATCCTCTCCACGTTGCAGGTTCAGGTATTTGGAGAATCCTTTCTGTTGGAAAAACAACTCTTTCCGGTAAGCTAAGTTACGTCCGATACCCATATATGGTTTTCCGGCTAAAGCGAATCCCAGATAACGCAAGGATTGGAAGAGGGTATCAAATGCGGTACGTTTGTGCAACCATCCTTTTGTACGGTCATAGCCGCTATATCCCAATACGATTTGAGTCTGCGGAGTAAAGTTGCGTGCCATTAACTTTAACCACTGGTTACTTGCCGGCATACAGTTTGTTTCTGTAAATACCAGCCAATCATGTTTACTGGCTTTAATGCCTAATGTCAGGGCCAGTTTTTTATGACTGATATAACGTGCGCTTTCAGGGGTAAAACTATGGTAAAGATGAGGATATTTTTCTTCCATCATTCCCAGTATATCCTCGGTTTCATCTGTGGAAGCATCGTTGATGACAATCACCTCGAATTGCGGATAATCCTGTTCCAGAATGGCTGGCAGGATTTTACGCAGGTTTTCAGCCTCATTGCGTGCGCAGAGAATTACGGAAAGTGGAGGCAGTTCTCGTGAAAAATGTACCTCTTCTTTGCGTACAGCCTTATTATGGGCATGTATCCGATTGTACAGACCAAAATAATAGATGAGCTGAATGATAAAAAGAATACCTGCCGCTGATAAAAGAATCAGTTCGACAGTATTGAATGTAAATGTTTCCATCAAATTTTAGTGTCGTTTTTACAACGGCAAAAGTACACAATTTTTCGGTAGTTCCGTCATCTCGACGGGAGGTTATTTCGTAAGTCCAGATATTCTTTTTTAAACATATCTACAAAAAGGAAGAATAACGCAAGCAACAACGGACCGAAGATCACTCCCATAAACCCAAATAACGGCAGACCGATGACTACCCCGAAAATAGTGATAAGTGGATGAGTATCTGCCATTTTCTTTTGAAGAATAAACCGAATCAGGTTATCTGACTGTGATACGACGATGGCTCCGTATGCGGCAATCCCGATGGCGTTGAACCAGTCTCCGCTTATAGCCAGATAAGCGGCTACGGGAAACCATACCAATGCAGTGCCCACCATCGGAATAATGGTTGCAAAGCAGGTCAGGAATCCTAATAATAAGATGTTGGGTGCTCCGAAAAGAAGATAACCTATCGTGGCTACTCCTCCCTGAATGATAGCCAGCAAGGGAATACCGATGGCATTGGAACGAACAATCATATTGATTTCGTGGATTACTTCTTGAGTATTGGTCTCGTTAAATGGCAGAATATCGTTGACGTATGCTTCCATTTTTTTTCCTCCGATCAACATGAAATAAAGTACAAAGATCATGACGAACAGGTTGATGGCGAGACTGCTGATACTCTCCATTATGATTTGTCCGATACGGGGAAGTATGGAGACAATGAATGTCAATGTATCTTTTCCTAATACATCATATCCTGTTTTCTCTTTGATAAATTCGGCTACTTGTTGGATCGGTGCGATATACGTTTGTGGGTCCAGATTGATATCTTGTAGTTTATTTACTACCATCCAGACGGTCAGTCCCAAAGGAATAAGGAAGACAAAAATAGTTTCTGCGGTAATCAGTAAAGCACTTAGGCTACGTTTTAGCTTTCGTTTTTCTACCAGATATCTCATCTGTCCGCGTACAAGAATATAAATAGTGAGTGCTCCCAATAATCCTCCCAGGAATGGAGTGATTTGTCGGAAGATGATGATCCCCATAAATAGGATGATGACGATGAGGGAATATTTCCAGTATTGTTCTTTGGTGCTCATATCATGTGAAATTCGTTTATATAATGAACAATTAAGGTATAGGAAAGGTTTGTTTTATGGTGAGATAACGAAATGAAAACAGTTTGGTTTCATTGAGCGGATATTCGTTAATATCCAATTGATTTATGTTAAATGTTAACGGATTGGTTGTTTCTATTAAACCATGTTATAAGATACACTGCTTTGACCTGAAAATTTGGAGATAACCGAAAAGCTCGTATCTTTGTAGTGTGTTTTTCATAGTATTAGATTTAAGGTTAACAAAGATTGGCTGTCTGGGATAGATAGCCTTTTTTTATGTTATATATTCTGCTCTGTTTGACTATCCTCTTGGTTTTTCACAAAAAGCATTTGATTCCCACGTCCCACTTTACAGATTATGCCTTCTTTGGCAAACCGCTTTAAATCCTCTAATGCTTTATTTTTCAGTCGTCCGGTCAGTTCGGTATATGTGGTGCGTGTGATGAATCCATATCGGTTGACGTGTTCAAGTAGTCTTCTTTTCAGTTCTTCGTCATCCAGTTGGCTTGAAGCTTGGAAAAATAGTTTTTGAGCCCGTTCCAGTTTACCCGTTGCTTTCTTCTTGAATGTTTTGGAAGCAAGGAAATTCACTCCGTTGAATTGAATGGAAGGTGAACGCAGGTCTTTTTTATCTTTCACCAGTCGGGATTTTATCTTTCCGGAAAAATAACCGAACTCACCTACTTCTACCCGGTAGCCTTGTCCTATGTATTCTCCCACGAGGTCTACAAGTTCCATCAGTGTACCTTCTACCACTCCCGGCTTGTATCCGGTGCGGGCAACGAGTTGTTTCAATAGTTGTTTGGTGTTGATAGTGCCGTTAAATACAATGCTGGGGTACAACACATCCTTTTCTCCCTCTTTTGTAGTGAGAGCCGGTTTCTTCTTAAAGTCGTAATATGCCATTATTCTGATAATTAAATATATTCTCTGTATTCTTTATTGTTTTTTACTGTAGCTTTTATGAAACTGCTTAGTATAATTTTGCTCGTCCTGTTATAGGGTGTCTATTGTCCTGTTATAAAAAACTATTTGTTTTCCTATAAGAAAATAATTGTTTTGTTGTAAGGGGATAATGAAAATTATGCAGTAAAGGTATTTGTTTTATGTGAGGCGGACAAGTAATTGATGCAATGTTTGGGAATAATCTTCTAATGTGTTGAACAAGTGAACGTTTCTTGTCCTGTGCCGAAAATTATGTTTTTCAGCATAAGTGAGTGTTTTTCTATACTAATATTATTGTATTCTAAAAAAAATCCCTTAATATTGCATTTGTATTATTTGTCAGACAAATAATACAAATCATAAAATTCTAATAATATGAAGATAGAAATTAATCAAACAACATTAATCGATCAGGTGGAAGACAGTCTGCTTACTTACTTTAAAAAGAATGACTTAAGGCGTGGAGATTCAATTCCCAATGAGAATAATCTGGCTGCAGAATTAGGAGTTGCAAGGAGTGTTGTCAGAGAAGCATTGAGTCGTTTGAAAATGATGGGGCTGATTCATGCACGTCCTCGCAAAGGAATGGTTCTGACCGAACCTTCTATTTTAGGAGGGATGAAAAGAGTGATAGATCCTCGTGTTTTGAGTGAAGAAACTATTTTAGATCTGTTAGATTTCAGAATTGCACTTGAAATAGGAATATCAAGCGATATTTTCCGTAAGATAACTCCTAAAGACATCGAAGAATTAAGCGAGATAGTGAAAATGGGAATTGTTTTTGAGAATAATGAATACGCATTAATCAGTGAATCGGCTTTTCATACGAAACTATATAAAATCACTGGAAATAAAATAATATCCGAATTTCAGGAAATCATTCACCCTATACTTGTCTATGTGAAAGAAAAATTCAAAGATTATTTGAAACCTATAAATATAGAAATGAGTAAAAGTGGTAAAATAGCTACTCATGCTGATTTGCTGGATTTTATAAAAAAAGGGGATGAAAAAGGATACCGGGATGCCATCGAAAGACATTTTGAGGTTTATAAGATTTTCAAGGTCAATCGGAGTCAGGAGTTGATGGCAGAAAAAGAAAGTAGTGAAAAGGTAGAAGGGATATGAAAAGACTATATTTCATCATTTTATGTTTATCCTTAATAATATTGTTTATGAATACATCTTGTTTGAGAAAAAAGGAAAAGAGGATAGAGGTGCAATGGGAAAACTCATTGCTGCTTCCAGGATGCGCCGGCATGCCGGAGAACGTCGGATTAGCAGGTGCATATTCCGGGATAGTGGAAGGAAAGTTGCTTGTGCTGGGCGGAGCTAACTTTCCTGACAAGTATCCTTGGGAAGGAGGAACGAAAACTTGGTGGTCTACTTTATATAGCTATGATTTACAAACGGGAAAATGGACTGTTTATGATGATTTTCTCGATCGCCCGCTTGCTTATGGAGTTTCAATAAGTCTGCCGGAAGGATTGTTGTGTATTGGAGGGTGTGATCGTACGCAGTGTAGTGATAACGTTTTCCTGATAAAGAAAGAAGAAGATTCATTTGTGATAGACTCTGTCAGTTATCCATCTTTGCCGGTTCCGTTGGCGAATGCAACGGGAGCAATGGATGATAACTGTATTTATATTGCTGGGGGGCAAGAGACTATGGTAAATGAACAGTCGACTCATCATTTTTACATGCTTGATTTGATGCATAAAGAAAGAGGATGGCAAGAAATGCCGGATTGGAATGGTCCTTCTCTTTCCTATGCAGTAGGTGTGGCTCAAGGGGAACGATTTTATCTTTTCAGCGGAAGAAGTTATGCTCCGGATGAGGCGATGGTAGAACATACGGAGGGGTACGTATTTGAGCCAGGCATTGGAAAATGGAGTAAAATGATCGGTTCTTTTCCTGTAATGGCGGGGACTGGTATACCATACGGGGAGGATAAGATTCTGCTATTTGGGGGAGTGGAAGAGATTCTTCCTACATCTTCCGAGCATCCGGGATTCAGCCGTAAGTTACGAGTAGTTAGTACAAGTACGAATTCTCTGGTAGATTCGCTCGAATGTCCTTATCGCATTCCGGTTACTACAAATGTTGTTTCTGTCGGAAATCAGGTATTTATCGTAAGTGGTGAGGTACAGCCGGGAATACGGACGCCATTTATTCTAAAGGGAAGTTTCTAGAAATAAAATGAAATATCAAATCTAATTAAATGCATTATGAACAATTATGAAAGACTGGAAGGGATGGTTGCGGCCACCTTCACCCCAATGGATGAAAATGGGGATGTAAATTTATCTGTTATTGAAAAATATGCTGATTGGATCGCATCAACTCCTATTAAAGGGGTGTTTGTGTGTGGTACGACCGGTGAATTCTCTTCGCTGACGATTGATGAACGTAAATTAATTCTTGAAAAATGGGTTGCTTCGGCTGGTAAGCGGTTCAAAGTGATTGCCCATGTAGGTTCAAACTGTCAGCGGAGTGCTATGGAACTGGCATGTCATGCGGAAAAAGCAGGAGCCGATGCCATTGCTTCAATAGCTCCGTCTTTTTTCAAGCCGGGAACGGTAGATGAGTTGATCGATTTTTTTGCTCCGGTTTGCAGGTCTGCCAGTGGACTGCCTTTCTATTACTATAATATGCCGTCGATCACAGGGGTTAATTTGCCGGTAGATAGATTTTTGGTAGAGGGTAAGAAGAAAATACCAAACTTGGTAGGTACTAAATTTACTCATAATAACCTGATGGAGATGGGGGCTTGCATCGATTTGGAGCAGCATAAGTTTGAAGTTCTGCATGGCTTTGACGAGATTCTGATTGCAGGTTTATCAATGGGAGCTGTGGCAGGCGTAGGAAGTACATATAATTATATTCCCAATGTTTACCATGCCATTTTTGAATCAATGAAGCAAAATGATGTGGAAACAGCACGTGTCTGGCAAATGAAATCTATACGTACAGTGGAAGTTATCATTAAATATGGTGGAGGCGTACGTGGAGGTAAAGCTATCATGAAATTAATAGGTATTGATTGTGGCAGTTGTCGTTTACCGATAAAACCTTTTTCAGTTGAGGAGTATGACAAATTAAAAGGTGATTTGGATGCAATAAATTTCTTCGATTTTTAGATATAAAAAGAGGAGATGACAGTAAAAGTATATTGCTGGGGTTTAGCTATTTTACTTTCTGTCATTCCCCTCAAATCTAGTTAAATGCGTTCAAAATTACCTAAAATAAAAATACTATGAAAGTAAGAAGGGAAATATTAATCATATTTTCAATGATTTTATTATTGGTATTGCCAGCCACGTCTTTGGGTAAAGAAATAAAATGGGTGCTGGAACGACCGGTAATTCCTGTGTTGGTGAAGAAATCGGCAAGTCCTGTATTAAAGGTTACTCTAATCAGGGCAGACAATCAACCTTACGCCATTCAGCAAATAGATTTAGATTTATTAGGGAGTACAGATGTGGCAGATGTTGTTTCTGTTGCTATATATGGTACACAAGAAAATGGACTGATAGATACATCCCGTTTGCTATATAAATCACTTCCCGCTGCACGTAAAATATCATTTACTGATAAAGTGCAGGTAAATCAGGATTCTTTGTCTTTTTGGGTAGCCGTGACGTTGAAAGATACGGTTTCATTGGATCACCGTATTCAACTTAACTGTAACCGGATTAAAACGACTAAAGGCAATCTGAAAATCTCGGAAAAAGGAAGTAAACCTTTGCGGGTAGGAGTAGCGGTACGGCAGAAAGGACAGGATGGGTGTGTTTCGTCACGTATTCCTGGATTGGCTACCAGCAATCAAGGAACTTTGTTAGCCATTTTTGATGCCCGTTATGATTACTCTCGTGATTTGCAAGGAAATATAGACATTGCTCTTCATCGGAGTACGGATCAGGGATTGACCTGGCAACCTGTTCAGACTGTATTAGATATGGGAGAATGGGGCGGCTTGCCGCAGAAATACAATGGAGTGAGCGATGCTTGTATTCTAGTCGATAAAAATACAGGTGACATTTATGTAGCCGGATTGTGGATGCATGGCCTGCTGGATAAAGATGGCAAGTGGATAGAAGGATTGAATGAAAGTAGCACGGTCTGGACACACCAATGGAAAGGAAAAGGCTCCCAACCCGGAACAGGACTAAAAGAAACCTGCCAGTTTATGATAGCGAAAAGTACGGATGACGGTCTTAGCTGGAGTTTTCCGGATAATATAACCGCAAAGACGAAACACCCTGAATGGTGGCTGTTTGCACCGGCACCGGGACAAGGGATTACGTTGAAGGATGGCACGTTGGTATTTCCCACACAGGGACGTGATGAAAAAGGACTTCCTTTCTCAAATATTACGTATAGTAAAGATCACGGAAAGACGTGGGTGACCAGCAACTCTGCATATCAGGATGTAACGGAATGTAGTGTCGTACAATTGAATGATGGCGTCCTGATGTTGAACATGCGTGACAACCGGAACAGAGGACATAAAGAGGTGAACGGTCGGAGAATTTGTACGACTACCGATTTGGGAGCGAGTTGGAAGGAACATCCTACTTCAAGAAAGGCACTGGTGGAACCTACCTGTATGGCAAGCCTGCACCGACATGAATATATAGAAGAAGGAAAAAAGAAAAGCATGCTTCTCTTTGTAAATCCGAATGATTATGGGAAAAGGGATAAACTGACTTTGAAAGTGAGTTTTGATGATGGAATGACCTGGCCGGAGGAACATTGGATTCTTTTCGACCAATATCGCAGTGCCGGATATTCCTGCATTACGTCCATAGATGAAAATTCAATAGGCATATTATATGAGAGCAGTCAGTCGGATTTAGCTTTTATAAAAATCGATTTAACGGAGATTTTAAAGTAAACAGGCATGAATAATAAAACTTCAAATATATATCCCTGGGTAGTAGTCGGACTATTGTGGGGTGTTGCTTTGCTGAATTATATGGACAGGCAAATGCTTTCCACTATGCGAATTCCGATGATGGAGGATGTCCGGGAATTGGAATCGGCTGCCAATTTTGGTCGTCTGATGGCTGTCTTTCTGTGGGTATACGGACTGATGAGTCCTTTGTCGGGTATTATCGGTGACCGTGTGAACCGTAAATGGTTGATTGTAGGTAGTCTGTGTGTATGGTCGGGAGTTACTTATCTGATGGGCTATGCCACCACTTTCAATCAACTCTATTGGTTGCGTGGGATTATGGGAGTTAGTGAAGCACTGTATTTACCTGCTGCTTTGTCTCTGATTGCTGATTTTCACAAAGATAAAACTCGTTCGCTGGCTGTGGGAATACATATGACGGGATTATATGTAGGACAGGCTATCGGTGGGTTCGGAGCTACTTTTGCAGCAATCTATTCCTGGCATACCACGTTTCATTGGTTTGGCATTATAGGTATAGGTTATGGTATTATTCTGGCATTTTTCCTACGTGATAAAGAGAGAGGAAATGTCTCGGAGAATCAGAAGATGAAAAAGATTCCGGTATTGAAGAGCTTGGGAATGTTATTCTCTAATGTCTTCTTCTGGGTTATCTTATTTTATTTCTGTGTGCCGGGTACTCCGGGATGGGCGGCAAAGAATTGGTTACCAACTCTTTTTTCTGATAGCTTGTCTATTGATATTTCAGTAGCAGGTCCTATGTCTACCATTTCTATAGCCTTATCTTCACTCTTCGGAGTATTGGCAGGTGGATACATCTCGGATCAATGGGTATTAAAAAATGTACGTGGAAGAGTTTATACTGGTGCGTTGGGTTTGGGGCTTATCATACCTTCCCTGCTGTTTATCGGATATGGTCATTCTATTTTTGCATTGGTCATGGGAGCGGTGTTATTCGGAATAGGTTTTGGTATGTTTGATGCAAATAATATGCCTATTCTTTGTCAGTTTGTATCTGCACGTTACAGGGCAACCGCTTATGGTATTATGAATATGTGTGGTGTATTTGCCGGAGCTGCTATTACTAGCCTTTTAGGCGAATCAATGGATGCCGGACACCTGGGACGTGATTTTGCACTGCTTGCTATATTGGTACTGGCTATGCTGGTTATTCTGGTCACTTGTCTGCGACCTAAAACAATTGATATGAAAGATTAATTTTCAAATTTTAATTTTATATTTTATGAAAAACTCAATAAAGCATACGAATAAAATATTATCGGTGTTATTTGCTTTTTTATTTATTTCCCTAAATATTCAAGCAGATGATATCAGTTCTAAAGAAATTAAAGTTTCTGGTATAGTACAGGATCAAACTGGGGTAGAATTGCCCGGAGTTTCAATTTCTGTAAAAGGAGTAGATAAAGGTACCATTACCAATGCGTCCGGTGAATTCTCAATAATGGTTTCTCCTGACGCTACTCTTATTGTTTCTTTTGTAGGAATGGAAACAAAAGAAATTGCAGTCAAAGGGCGTAGAAATATTGTCATTGTTTTGAAAGAGAGTTCTGTATTGCTTGATGAAGTTGTAGCTATAGGCTATGGAAAACAATCAAGGGTATTAATAACCAATTCTATTTCTAAGATAAATAAGGAAGAATTCCAGAAGGCACCCGGACAGAATCCATTATTACAGTTACAAGGAAAAGTGCCTGGTCTGTCTTTACAGATTTCTAGTGGGCAGCCTGGAGCTGATCCTCAATTATTTATTCGTGGAGGAAGTTCAACTTCGCCGGAAAGTGATACGCCTTTAATAATTATTGATGGTATAATATCACAAGGTTTTAGAAATATATCAGATATGAATCCGGCAGATATAGAATCTATAGAGGTCTTGAAAGATGCTGCTTCTACTGCTATCTATGGTTCCAGAGCGGCCAATGGTATTATTCTTGTCAAGACTAAATCCGGTCAGAAAGGGAAGCCTGTTGTAAGTCTGCGATACACATACGGAGTGGAACAACAACCTCAGCGAATCCCATTATTGAATGCACGGGATTATATAACATTATCTCGTTCGAATATAGCCAAATTTAATCAGGCAGACTTGACTTATAATGGAAAAGAAGATCAGGCTAAATTTTTGAGCGGTTCATTTGGTATGTCAACCGGAAATCCTAGAAATTCAAAGAATACGCTTGAGTTTTTGGATGTTTATCTTCAAAAGTATGGTCAAGGTTACGTCAGTAACTTGTTGGAAAACGAAGGATGGCAGACAATGGCAGATCCTGTTACAGGTAAACAACTTATTTTTCAGGATAATGACTTTCAGAAAGCCACCTTTACAACTGGGCAGAAGCATGAAATAGATTTGAGCATTAGTGGAGGGACGGAAGCTATTAACTATTATGTAGGATTAAGATATTTGAATCAGGATGGTATTCTTCGAGGTACGAATTATAAGAATTACAGCGTTTTGTTTAATGGAAACTATAAATTGAGTGAAGCATGGAGTCTGTCTACTAAAGCTAGTTTGCAGGTGAGAGATGCTGTAGGAGGTGGAAATACAGTTAATACCATATCACGAAGCATATTGACTCCACCAACTTACCGCTTGTATTATGAAGATGGAACTCCGGCTCCGGGTGAAGGAATTTCTTCTTTCAGAAGCAGATTGCATGAAATTTATTATAAGACTAACTATGATGATACCAATGTATATAGGACAACTTTCCAATTAGGTGCAATTTGGAATATTCTGCCTGGCTTGATATTAAAGCCTACAGCCTATTATTTCGGTACGGAAGGTATAGAAAATTATTTTCAGGCAGATAATGAAACAACCGGAAATACAATTCGTCCGGCTTCTGCCAAACATAATTTTGACAGGCATTTGCAGGGAGATTTAGTGCTCTCGTATGATAAGAAAGTGAAAGATCATAATATTGGAGTCGTAGCAGGTGCCAGCTATACTCATGATTATAGTTATAGGCTTTCTGCAAGTGGCAGTGGTTCTTCCATAGATTTAATTCCGACATTAAATGCAACGGCAGATAGTACTCAGCGGGCAAGTTCGACTAAAACAATGGAAGCCACTTTGAGTTATTTCGGACGTGTAAATTATGATTATAATGGCAAATATCTTTTCTCTATCAGTATGCGTGCCGATGGTTCTTCGCGATTTGCGGAAGATAATAAATGGGGATTTTTCCCGGGAGTATCTGCTGGGTGGAATATGCATCGGGAAAACTTCTATAAACCATTGGAAGCTATCGTTAGTCGTTGGAAATGGCGTGCTAGTTGGGGGCGCACAGGTAACAACAATTTGAGTGTGGCTAATTCGAGAGGAGAATATAAGATTACAGATACCAACTATCAGGGCTCTGTCGGTATATTAAATACAACATTGAAAAATTCGCAGTTGCGTTGGGAAACAACAGAATCCTATGACATCGGGGTTGATTTGGGCTTTTTCAATAATAGATTAGGACTGTTAATCGACTATTACAACAAACTGACATTTGACAGATTGTATGATGAACCTTTATGGAGTTCTACCGGATTTAGTTCCATTAAGAGTAACTATGGATCTGTAAGAAATTCCGGAGTAGAGATTGAGTTGAATGCTACTCCTATTCAAACTAAAGATTTCTCATGGGATTTAGGGTTGACATTTGCTTATAACAAAGGAGTGGTAGTAGACTTACCGGATAATGGAGAAGAAAAGCATCGTGTAGGAGGAAACTTTGTTTATGATCCTGCAACTGGAGGGACAAAAAAAGTGGGTGGTATTGCCGAAGGTGAGAGATTTGGCGGAAGATGGGCTTTTCATTACTTGGGAACATATCAGACTGAAGAAGAAGCGGCCAAGGCACCTAATGACCCGAACGCACAAGGAAGAAAGAAACATGCGGGAGATGCAATATTTGAAGATGTAAATAATGATGGACAATTGGACTCTAAAGACATGATTTTCATGGGATATGTTCGTCCCGATAAAGTCGGAGGAATTATTAATACATTGAAATACAAAGGACTAACTGTACGAATCGTTATGGACTGGGCTATGGGGCATGTAATAGACAATGGCTTCAAAGGACAGATAATGGGTAGCTCACGTAATAATAATAATGCCATCAAAGAGGCAATGACCAATTCTTGGCAGAGTGCGAATGATGGGAGCAAATATCCTAAATATACTGTTCAGAGCGACTATGATTATCAATATAGAAATCATATGAGATGGGATAATCAGATCGGGAGCTCTGCAAGTGGTAGTACTAATAATAGCTTGTATTTTAGCAAGGGAGATTACCTGGCATTCAGGGAAGTGTCTTTAAGTTATATGTTGCCATTATCTTGGATTAGAAAGATGAAACTCAGTGCTGTGGAAGTTTTTGCAGGAGCGTATAATATTGGTTATATAAAAAAATATGATGGCATGTTCCCTGAAATATATACTGGTGTTGACTATGGTATTTATCCGAGACCCAGACAATATAACATGGGAGTAAAAATTAATTTCTAATTAAATAAGACTCATAATTATGAAACAATTTAAATCAATACTATTAGGCATTTCTTTATTCTTGTTACATTCGTGTAACTTACTGGATGTAGATACTGTTTCAAGCATTACCGGAGATGGATACTGGAATACAAAAGGCGATGTAGAAAGTTATATGATCGGTATTTATACCAAATTGCGCGATACATCGAATTCTACTCTTCATTTTGAAGACAGAGGAGATGCCTTTACAACAGGGCTGGAAGGTGGCCCTTCTAATTTATGGGCGCAAAACCTCACATCGCAAAATGGTTATAGCTGGTCGAGCTATTACTCTGTAATACAACATTGTAATATGTTACTGAAGTATACTCCCGGAATAGATTTTGGTGTAGAGGCTGATAAAAACAGATTATTGGCAGAGGCGTATTGTATCAGAGGGTATATGTATTTCTGTATTGCCCGGATATGGGGGGATGCCCCTTTGGAACTGGAACCGACAGAAAGTTCAAATAAGCCTAAGTTAGCAAGAGAACCCGCGGAGGAAGTTTTGGCACGTGCTCTAAGTGATGTAAATACGGCAATTGATCTTTTTCCGGAAGAAAGTTATGCAAATGGAAAAGGAAGGGCATCGAAGCCGGCATGCTATGCATTGAAAGCCGATATTTTGCTATGGAAAGCAAAAGTGATGAATGGATCGGAACAAGATTTGAAAGATGTCATAACTTATGCGGATTTGGCAAGTAAAGGACTTTCACTGGAAGATAACTTTGCAGATATTTATGGAACTAAATATGGGAAAGAAGTGATATGGACTATCCATTTCGAAATTTATGAAAAGGAAGCTCAGTATAGTCAGAGTCTGAAGCCAAGAGATGTTTTTGTAGAAAAGGCGGTCAATAAGGATGAAATTCCTTATGCTAAAGGAGGAGCTCGCAGCACTTATGCACCAAGTCCGTTTTTGATAGGTCTTTTTAATGCTAATCCGGCAGATATCAGAACCAAAGACTCTTATATCACTGCAAAGGATGCGGACGGAAATGAAATAGGGACTTTTGATAATAAGATGAAGGGAACAAAAACAGAAGGAGATCGCACCTATGACTCAGATATAGTTATATATCGGCTTGCAGAGATGTATTTATTTAAAGCAGAAGCC
The DNA here is from genome assembly GCF_018289135.1 of Bacteroides xylanisolvens. Classification (NCBI taxonomy): domain Bacteria; kingdom Pseudomonadati; phylum Bacteroidota; class Bacteroidia; order Bacteroidales; family Bacteroidaceae; genus Bacteroides; species Bacteroides xylanisolvens. Next base: position 2,387,120 of record NZ_CP072216.1, on the reverse strand, counting down.
TATGCGGCGTTAAATCAAACGCCACAGGCTATTATTGAACTGAATAGAGTCAGAGACCGTGCCAAGATTGGAACTTATAGTGGAAGTACCAATAAAATAGCAGTGGAGAAAGAAATTCTGAACGAGCGTGCAAGAGAGTTATATCTTGAGAGAAAAAGATGGCCCGATCTTCTTAGATTTCATTATGGTGGAACGATTGATGTTTATCAGGAGGTCCCGAACTTAAAGAAAAAAGTCGATGATAATATTATCATTCCATTATATCTTGCAATCCCATTGAGCGATATAAATATCAATCCTAATTTAAAACAAACTCAAGGATATGAAAACCTATAAGATTATTACATGCGTATTTCTTTTTACAAGTATGTTTACACAGGCTTGTCAAAAAGATGATGAGACACAAGGAAATCCAACTCCTGTTCCACCGGAAGAAGAAGTGCCTTCGTCCGAATTCAACTATATTTATAATCAAGGGACGGATGGTTTTGAAGTCTATCGAATACCTGCTATTGTTAAAAGTAAAAGCAATACTTTATTAGCTTTTGCTGAAGCTAGAAAAGCTCGAAGTAATGGAGATAGCGGAGATATAGATCTTGTAGTCAAACGTTCGTCGGATAATGGAAAAACATGGAGTAAACAGATTACGATATGGAATGATGGACAAAACACTTGTGGAAATCCCGTACCTATTGTTGACGACAGAGGTAGAATACATCTGCTTATGACTTGGAATTTCCAGACTGATAAATGGGGGGCAATAACCAATGGTACCGGAGAAGACAGCCGACGTCCGTACTATACATATTCTGATGATGACGGCATTACTTGGGCGCAACCAGTTGAAATAACTTCTTCTGTAAAAAAAGAAAAATGGGATTGGTATGCTACCGGTCCGTGCCATGGTATTCAGATTCAAAAGGGAATACATAAAGGAAGATTAGTTGCTCCAAACTATTTTACAACTCGGGAGAGTGGAAAGGTCACGAGTTATTCTCATATCATTTATTCTGATGATTACGGAAAAACATGGAAACCAGGAGAACCTACTCCTGTCGGTGGTGTTGGAGAATGTTCTGTAGCCGAGATAGGAGAGGGAACGTTAATGTTGAATATGAGAGCAGATGAAGGCTTTTATCGGAAAAGTTGTACTAGCATAGATGGAGGACTTACTTGGTCTTCACCTCAAATTAGCATTGATCAAATAGACTGTAAGTGTCAGGGTAGTATATTATCAATAGGAGGAGCTGTTTTTCTTTCGAATGCTGCTTCCGCTACGGAACGTATTAATATGACTATCAAAAAAAGTACGGATAATGGGAAGAACTGGAAGGGACAATATACAGTTTATGAAGGTAACTCTGGTTACTCTGATATAGTTGAGCTCTCTGATTCACAGATTGCTATTATCTATGAGGGAGGAGAAAAACGATATACGGATGGACTGGCATTTAAAGTTGTTAGCATAAAATCAATACAATGAATTTAATACATTACTGATATGAAAAGAAAAACTATATATTTATTACAGTGTATTGTTGTGATATTGTTATTGGCTTGTTCTGAAGATGATTTGCAGTCCTTGCAAGCTGCTTTTGAATCAGATCTTCAGGAAGTCACAATCGGAGAAAGTATTACTTTCAAAGACATATCTACTGGTGAACCTTCTAAATGGAATTGGCGGTTCGAAGGTGGAGAACCAGAAACCTCAATCTTATTTAGTCCCAATGTTGTATATAATAAGCCTGGAGTTTATTCGGTTACCTTGTCTGTCGGACGCGGAGAAGAAGCAAACGAAATGGTGAAGGAACAATATATTACTGTTAACTATCCGTCGCAGATAACTGTTGACTTCTCTGCAGATAAAACTACTGCTACAAATGAAGATGTTATTTCTTTTAAAGATTTGTCCAAAGGCTATCCGAATGAGTGGTTATGGAGTTTCACACCTAAAGAAGGTGGAGCAGTTATCACTTCAACAGAACAAAATCCACAAATGACACTTTCTCCGGGAATCTATACTATTAAATTGACAGCTAAGAATCCCAAAGCGTCTTCGGACAAAGTAAGAGAGGATTATATTACTGTTATTGATAAAAATGCGATTGCCGCTGATTTTGGTGCACAATGCCGGAATACTTATGCCGGGGGATATATTAACTTCTTGGATAAGACATTAGGAACGGTTGAAGAATGGGAATGGACATTTGAAGGAGGTACTCCAGCCAGTTCTGTAGAACAAAATCCTGTAGTGCAATATAATAATCCAGGAAAATACAAAGTGACGTTGAAAGCTAAAAACTCAGTAAATAGCTCTACGAAAGAGAAAGAAGGTTATGTATATGTTGTTTCTGCAGAAAAGTTAGTATTGTATTTGCCATTCGATGGTGATAATAAAGATGCAGGTCCAAATCAATTGAATCCTGAGGAACTTACGGCAGGAGCTGGTTCCAGTGTATATAATTCTCAGGCGCGCTTTTCCGGAGAAAGTGCTGAATGTCGATTTGCAGCACACTTCCAAGGCGACAAGCAAAATTATTCAATTTTGTCTATTCCTGAAGAAGGATTGAAGAATCATTATACGGATAGTGAATTTACAGTTGCATTTTGGGTGAAGGTTTCAAATATGACAGCTAAGAATGCAGTCTTTCATCAAGGTGTGGGACCTGGTGCTACTTATACCGATCCTGTGCCCAGACAAAGTTGGTTTAGACTTGATACCAGTGGTAAAACTGTTGTTTTCTGTGTAGAATACAAGGGAAAAGCAGGAAACTGGGCTGAATATGAAGGTAAACGAATGGATGACGGTGAGTGGCATCACTATGTATGTATTTATAAGAAAGTGGATGGAAAAAGAGATAGTTATTTGTATATAGATGGGCAGAAAGTTATTGAAAAGAAAGGGGTTGTTGACAAGGTGGTAGATAATTGGCCATACTATATTGGTTGTAACTATCGATTTACTAATGGAGAATTTGCACCTGAGAACTTCTTGAATGGTTATCTGGATGATTTTATTTTGTATAACAGAATATTGTCAGAAGAAGAAATACAAGATTTATACAATAACTAAAAACTAATTGTGGAACTTCTCTTTTAATCAGTAAAAGAGAAGTTCCACATTCAATTAATATCAGAATATGAAAAAACTTTTTCTATTGATTTTCATGCTTGTAAATTGCATTGGTTTATATGCACAACAGGTAATGGAGACAAGTGAAGCATACAAGAAGGCGGATGAATTATTAAAGAAGCTGACAATTGAGGAAAAAGCGCTCATGGTCAGGGGCTATAATAAGTTTTTTATCAAAGGTTTTGAAGAAAAAGGAATACTTCCTGTTTATTTGTCGGATGCGACACAAGGGGTTAATATCCGGAATAATTTGCCTGATCCTAACGTTGTAAAGCAACTGGAACGTTCAACAGCTTTTCCTTCTCCCATTTTGCTAGCCTCAACATTTTCACCGGAGTTATCTTACCAATATGCTAAAGCTATTGGAGAAGAATGTAGAGCTGGAGGAATTGAGGTTTTGTTAGGTCCCGGATTAAATATCTATCGACAGTCTCAATGTGCCAGAAATTTTGAATATTTTGGAGAAGATCCCTATTTGGTATCTCAAATGGTCAGTCAATATGTGACCGGACTTCAAAGTACGGGTACAGCGGCATGTTTAAAGCATTTCTACGGGAATAATACTGAATTTTATCGTAAACGGAGTAATTCCATTATCGGAGAACGTGCTATGAATGAAATCTATTTGCCGGGTTTTAAAGCTGGGATAGATGCAGGAGCTATGTCTGTAATGACTTCTTATAATCAGATCGATGGCGAATGGGCAGGACAAAGTTCGTATGTAATAAAGAAGATTCTTAGAGAAAAGCTGGGATTTAAATGGTTGGTTATGAGTGACTGGAATTCTGTGTGGGATTTGGAAAAGGTTATTAAATCAGGTCAAAATCTGGAAATGCCGGGTTCATATAATTTTGGAGTATCAGTATTGGATTTATATCATGAAAAGAAAATAACAGAGAAGGATTTAGACGATATGATACGGCCCACTTTGGCTACTTGTGTTGCCATGGGATTTTATAGCAGGCCTAAGTATGACACGACTTTGTTAAGTAAATATCCTGAACATGAGCAAACTGCGAGGCGAGTTGCAGAAGAAGGTGTGATATTACTTAAAAACAGGAATGAAATTTTACCGCTTGATCCTACGAAAAATAGAAAAATATTATTAACCGGTAAATTTGTATATGAAATACCTCGTGGCTATGGTGCGGCAGAAGTGATAGGGTATAATAATGTAAGTCTGATTGATGCTTTGCAGAAAGTCTTTGGGCGAACTGTATATTATATTGAAAAGCCTACTGTGGCAGAGATAAAAGAGGCTGATGTTGTTTTATTGAGCATGGGTACACGGGATAAAGAAGCCGTAGAACGTCCGTTTGCTTTACCTAGGGAAGACGAATCATTTATGCGCTATATCACTAAAAATAATCCTAACACTATTGCTATTATCAATACTGGGTCTGCGATTGATATGTCAGCATGGAACGAACAATTAGCAGCTTTGATTTATGGTTGGTATGGAGGACAATCTGGATTTGAAGCACTTACTGATATTATTATCGGAAAAGTAAATCCATCAGGAAAATTACCGATGACTATAGAAAGGTCATTTAAAGATTCACCGGCATGGGGATATTTGCCACAAGGGGCATCACTCTATAATGAACTTAAAAATGAGCATCTTATTAATGTGTATGATGTCAATTATAAGGAAGATGTATTAGTTGGATATAGGTGGTATGATACAAAGAAGATAGAACCGCTTTATCCTTTTGGATATGGACTATCCTATACAACATTTGCTTTGACAAAACCGCGATTATCATCTAACAAGATGAATGATAAACAGACTATAAAATGTTCTGTTACTCTTACGAATACAGGTAAGTGTGAAGGAGCTGAGGTGGTACAATTATATATCAAAGAGAACCAGCCAAGTGTATTACGTCCAGAAAAAGAACTAAAACGATTTGAGAAAGTATCCTTGAAACCTGGGGAAAATCGAATTTTGGAATTTATAATAACTTCCAAGGATTTAGCTTTTTGGGATGATCAGACACATAGTTGGAAGACAAATACTGGACAATATACAATTTTTCTAGGAACATCTTCCAGGCATATTAATCAAACTCTTTCTTTTATAAAAGAATAGGAATACTTTTAGGGCTGCTTTGTGGATGTCGATGATAGAATTTGCCTTTAAGCATAAGTTAATAAAACTACAGTCTGATAATTATTTAGATTGTAGTTTTTTTGATAATATCTCATTCATTCATTTATTATTTAATGGTGGAGTTGTCTTATTTATTTGGCCAATTCTGTATATTTGCAGACATATACTACAATATCATGAAAATTATATTTATTAATACACTTCGTGTCCTGATGATTCTCGTGATTATTATTTCATGTGGAGTTGCCTATGTAGTATACGAAGATACATTGGCTGCCTGGTGGATACCTGTTAGAGTGGCACTTATAATAGTGATAGCAACAATTCCTTTCTATAAAGGATGGATTTGGCTGACAACAATGGATGATAAAGTTATTAATTGTTGTTGCCATTTGGTTTGTGTCGGTGCTATCAGTTGTGTATTGTTTCTTGGGGGGAATTATTGGTTCGCCGATTCTGCTTCCACGCATGAAGAGAAAGTCATGGTACAGAAAAAATATATAGAAACACATAAGAAAACCCGTAGAGTCGGCAGACATCGTTATGTGTCGGATGGCGTTCGTAAAGAATATTATTTGCAGGTAGCTTTTGAAAATGGGAATGTAGAAACATTGCATGTATCTCCTTCTACTTATAATAAAACAAAGACAGGTCGGCCGAAGATTCTGACTTTGCAAAAGGGCTTATTTGGGTTGCCTGTAATTACCAAAGGACTTTAATGAAAGTCACACCACCTTTAGAATGGGTTATATATCCTTTAAAAGCGATATTCTTCTTTTCTTTTATTTTTCATCTTGCTAATTTTGCATTTAGTCTACAAATGGGACACGTTCGTCTCATTTGAAAAATTAGTGCTGATCTCTGCCTTATCTTCGTGACGAAATAAAAACGGAATAAAATCATGAAGATGAATAAAACTAGATTATTAGAGAAAATATCTATTCAGTCGGGTGTCTCTTTAGATGAGTGTGGGACAGTGCTCAAAACTTTTGAAAAAGTTCTAAGTGAAGAACTTTCCCGGAAAATATATCGTTATGGCGGATGGATCCTATTATTGACCGCTTTATTTGTGTCTGTAACAGTATTCAGCCAGACAACAGGACGGAAAGGACGTCCGGTGCAGACCATCCGTGGGATTGTTATAGATGGAGACTCGAAGTTTCCGATACCGTATGCAACAGTAAAGCTATCTGAAAAAGAGGGGGCGGGTACGATAACAGACAGTCTTGGTCGTTTCAGTATACCGCAGGTTCCTGTCGGGCGACATACCGTAGAAGCTGCGTTTATGGGATATGAACCGGGCATTTTCAGAGAAATACTGGTGACCTCCGCCAAGGAAATATATTTGGAAATACCTTTGAAAGAAAGCGTGAACGAATTAAACGAAGTAATAATTCGTGCGCGGACGAACAAGGAAGAAGCAATGAATAAGATGGCTACTACCGGAGCACGTATGTTGAGTGTAGAAGAAGCGAGCCGTTATGCAGGTGGATTTGATGATCCCGCACGTTTGGTTTCTGCTTTTGCCGGAGTAGCTCCCAGCGTTTCTTCCAATGGAATTTCTATTCATGGCAATGCCCCACATCTGTTGCAATGGAGACTGGAGGATGTCGAAATTCCTAATCCGAATCATTTTGCGGACATCGCTACGTTGGGTGGAGGAATCCTTTCCTCTCTAAGTTCACAAGTGCTTGGAAACTCTGATTTTTTCACCGGAGCATTTCCTGCCGAATATGGAAATGCTGTATCCGGAGTCTTTGACATGAAATTGCGTAACGGCAACAACCAAAAGAACGAAAATACCATTCAGGTGGGAATTATGGGAATCGACGTCGCTTCCGAAGGCCCTTTGAGCAAGAAACATAAAGCATCGTATATTTTCAATTACCGTTATTCTACAACCGGACTTCTGAATCTTGAAGGAGGAACGATGGATTATCAGGACCTGAACCTCAAACTCAACTTTCCAACACAGAAAGCCGGAACGTTCTCTGTTTGGGGAACGAGCCTGATTGATAAGTTCACCAGTGATTTTGAGAAGAACACAGAGAAATGGGATTATTGGGGCGACCGCAGTGAATCAAGAGACAAGCAATATATGGCAGCCGGAGGTGTCAGCCATCGTTATTTCTTTAATAATGACGCATCGTTGAAGACCACGATAGCCGCTACCTATTCGCAACTCGACGGAGGAGCAACCTTGTTCAACCATTCGATGGAGTCTACTCCTTATATGGATCTTGATTCAAAATATACCAACCTGATATTTACCACTACCTTTAATCGTAAATTCAGTAACCGTTTTACGAACAAGACAGGATTCACCTATACCAATATGTTCTACAAAATGGATCTTTCCATTGCTCCTTATGAAGCCGAACCACTGGAAATTGTATCTCAAGGAAAAGGTAATACAAGTCTGATTTCAGCCTACAATAGTTCATCGGTGGGATTAACAGAGCGTTGGACCCTTAATGCAGGAATCTATGGACAGCTTCTGACTCTGAACAATAAATGGTCTGTAGAACCACGGGTTGGCTTGAAGTGGCAAGCTACTCCAAAAACAACCTTTGCGTTGGCTTATGGAATGTACAGTCGTATGGAAAAGATGGATGTATATTTTGTTAAAACGAAAAGTACAGGCAATCAATCCGTCAATAAAGATCTTGATTTTACAAAAGCACAGCACATTATGTTATCATTCGGTTACAAGATTTCTGATCGCATGAATCTGAAGATAGAACCATATATCCAGTTTTTGCATGATGTCCCAGTAATGGCGGATAGTTCTTACTCCGTACTTAACCGTTCTGATTTTTATGTGGAAGATGCGTTGGTTAATAAAGGAAGAGGACGCAATGTGGGAATAGACATTACCTTCGAACGTTTTTTGGAGAAAGGACTTTATTATATGATTTCGGGTTCTTGGTTTGATTCCCGTTACCGGGGTGGGGACGGTGTGTGGTATAACACGAAGTTTAACCGTAATTATGTGATAAACGGACTCATCGGTAAAGAATGGATGCTGGGAAGAAATAAACAGAATATACTTAGTGTCAACCTGAAACTAACCTTGCAAGGTGGTGATCGATATTCTCCGATTGACTTGGAGGCAACGATGAATCATCCGGATAAAGAAGTGCAATATGACGAAACGAAAGCTTTCTCAAAACAATATTCTCCTATGTTGATTGGTAATTATACTGTCAGTTATCGTATCAACAAGAGAAAAGTATCACATGAATTTGCAGTGAAAGGACTTAACTTTACGGGTGCTAAAGAACATTACGGGCATGAATATAATGTGAAAACTGGAAGAATAGATGTCAGCGACAATTCTACGATATTGACGAATGTGAGTTATAAGCTTGAATTTTAGAGATACGGTATAGAGTCTAACCGGAAAAATGTTTTATCTTCGTCCCCAATAAAGCGTATGACAACTGAAACACTTGCAACAGGTAGTGAATCTACCTTTTTATATCGATTTCTCGTTAGTCCGGACTTACGATGGATGCGGTATTTGGTACTTATCCTGGTGCTGGGGACGATCTCTTTCAATCAGGTCTTTATTATCTTTTTGGATTATAAGGATATATTGGGCGGATGGATTTACACATTTACCTTTCTTTACCTGCTCACTTATGTAGCGGTTATCTACTTGAATCTTTTCCAACTCTTTCCGAAATATTTGTTGAAGAGACATTATCTGACCTATTTGTCATTACTTTCTGCTGCGATGATCGTAGCTCTGTTGATACAGATGTCAATAGAATACATGGCATATTCCTATTGGCCGGAACTCCATGCGCGAGGTTCTTATTTTTCGATGCACATGGTAGTGGACTATATTTCTTCTTTTATGTTATCTACGCTGTGTATGATAGGAGGTACGATGACAGTTCTCCTGAAGGAGTGGATGATTAATAACCGGCGTGTTTCACAAATGGAGAAAGCCCATGTCGTTTCTGAAGTGGAACGGTTAAAAGAACAGATTAGCCCTGAACTTCTTTTTAAAACATTGCACCAATCGGGAGAATTAACGTTGAGTGAGTCGGAAACAGCCTCAAAGATGTTGATGAAGTTAAGCCAACTTCTCCGCTATCAGTTGTATGACTGCAATAGGGCCAAAGTCTTGCTTAGTAGCGAAATTACATTTCTTACTAATTACCTGACATTGGAACAGACCTCCCGACCACAATTTTACTATGAATTTACTTCCGAAGGCGAAGTGAATAGAATGTTGGTACCACCTTTGCTTTTCATCCCTTTTGTACAATATATAGTCAAAGCAATAGACGAGCAACAGATACAGCCTCCTGTTTCATTGAAAACTCATTTGAAAGCGGAAAAGGGTACGATTATTTTCGCTTGCGCTTGTCCTGAAGTAAATCTCTTGTCGTCCGATAAAGGGCTGGAAAGAATCAGACAAAGATTGGATATTTTGTATGGAAGCCGTTACAGATTGTCATTGGCTGTCGGCAGTATATGGCTGGAACTGAAAGGAGGTGAGTCATGAGTAGGGATACCAATCATGGTAATGACTTCAATAAAAATACCACTGACAGAAATATGAATGATAAAAGTGTCACTGCATTTCTATTGAGTCCCCGTTATCGGATATACAGGCATTTGCTGCTGCAATTGGTTGTTGTTTTGATAACAATCAATGTCCTTTGGTATGAGCCTTTACAAACAGTCTCTTTTGGGAGGCGACTGGGCGGATGTCTGGCATATTTTGCTTCTATGAATATGGTGATATATATAAACCTGTATGTATTGGTTCCTTATTTCCTGTTGAAGAATCGTTGGGGTAGTTATGTGTTGATGGCAGTCATTACAAATATAGCAGTCATTACTTTTCTTTCAGTTACCCAAGGTTTGCTTTTTGAAGTGATTCTGCCCGGAAAAGATCCCAATGGTTTTGCCACTTTTATCAATGCTTTTTCGGGCATACTGACCATTGGCTTTGTCATGGCAGGCTCTGCAGCTATCTCATTGTTCATGCATTGGCTACGCTATAACCTGCGTATTGATGAACTGGAATCCACGACTTTACAATCGGAACTGAAGTTTCTTAAAAATCAGATTAATCCGCATTTTCTTTTTAATATGCTGAATAATGCCAATGTCCTGATAAAGAGAAATCCGGAAGAAGCATCCAAAGTACTTTTCAAATTAGAAGATTTACTGCGCTATCAGATAAATGACAGCTCGCGAGAAAGAGTTTCGTTAGCATCGGATATTCATTTCTTAAATGATTATCTGAATCTGGAAAAGATCCGTCGTGATAATTTTCAGTTTACGATGGAGGAACATGGAGAGACAGATTCCATTTGGATTCAGCCGTTATTGTTTATTCCTTTTGTGGAGAATGCGGTAAAGCATAGTTTTGACAGCGAGCATCCTTCGTATGTGCACGTTTCTTTTAAAGTTGATAATGATAGATTAGAGTTTCGATGCGAGAATTCCACACCGGAAGTTGCCGTTAGTAAAGGGAAAGTCGGAGGGATAGGACTTGTGAATATTCAACGCAGATTGGGGCTGTTGTATCCCGGTCGGTATGAACTGAAGCAGATAGAGAATGAAAATAAATATACTGTAATTTTAAGTATAACATTATGAATTGTATTATTGTAGACGATGAACCATTGGCACGTGAAGCCATGAAGCTATTGATAGAAGAATCGAATAACCTTCAATTAATCGGGAGTTTTAATAGTGCGTCCACTGCTTCCGATTTCATGGAGCAACATGTGGCTGATTTGGTTTTTCTTGACATTCAGATGCCAGGGATTACAGGAATTGAGTTTGCACGTACGATTTCAAAGAAAACACTGGTCATTTTTACCACAGCCTACACAGAGTATGCACTGGACAGTTACGAAGTGGATGCGATAGATTATTTGATTAAGCCTGTTGAAGCGGAGCGTTTTCAAAAAGCTGTGGATAAGGCTTTGTCTTACCATTCTTTGTTACTGAAAGAAGAGAAAGAAGCCATCGAAACGGTGGTTACTGCCGACTATTTTTTTGTGAAAGCAGAACGCCGGTATTTCAAAGTCAACTTCTCCGATATTCTCTTCATTGAAGGATTGAAAGATTACGTTATAATCCAACTTAGCGATCAACGTATTATCACCCGTATGAGTTTGAAAGCCATATTCGATTTGTTACCCAAATCAACTTTTCTGCGGGTGAATAAGTCATATATTGTCAATACCGGTCACATCGAATCATTTGACAATAATGATATATTCATAAAATCGTATGAAATAGCTATCGGTAATAGTTACCGCGACGATTTCTTTGAGGGGTTTGTGATGAAACAAAGAGTGTGAGATCGTGATGTAGTATTATTCAATGTTTCTGCATTTTTTCAATTTGAAATATAAATAAGAAGATAAAGTGAAGTGCGAATATATGCAAATATGTTTATTCTTATCATTTGGCATATATAAACAGCCCTCTATCCATCTTCTAAAGACGAATAGAGGGCAGTTGCCATGACGAGAAAAAAGTCGAAGTCTATTGCTTTGCTTCGTTATTTTGTTTCAGAAGAAATTCATCAATTGCTTTTTTAAGCTGGTCTTTAGGCATAGCTCCCTGCATGATTCTCGGTTCCTCTTTCATCGGAATCATCAATAGGGTAGGGATGCTGCGGATACCGAATGCTGCTGCCAGATCTTGTTCTTTGTCCACATCAATCTGGTAGATATCTACTTTGCCGCTATATTCTTTGCTAAGTTCTTCCAGAATCGGGTGCATCACTTTGCAGGGACCGCACCAGGTAGCATAGAAATCTACGATGGCAGGACGGCTGCCTTCAAATTTCCAATCGTTCGGATTGGCTTCATAGTTATATACCTTCTTTAAAAAATCTGCTTTATTTAATGCTACTACTTCCATTTTATTGTCCTCCTTTGTTGGTTCATTGCTTTTTTTATTTTCTCCGCTGTTTCCCGCGCAAGCCGTGGCTGCCAGTGTCAAGACGAAGACACTTAATAAGCTTTTTATCCGTTTCATATATTATCTTTCTTTTTGTTTTTATCTGATGCAAAGATAGGCGATATAAAGGGACCATAAAATAGCAATTTGACAGAAACTCTTGGCAAAACTTCCCTCGGATAGTTATTGAACACTAAAATTTGTCTATTAATCTTTGGAAGATATAAAAATAAGCACTACTTTTGCTGCGATAAAATGAGTATTCACCCTTTAAAATTGATGGAAAGGGTATTAATTATGTTGGAGTTATAATATTTTCAAATTAGGACTAAGTTGTCTCGTCGGGAGGATGAGGCTTTGCAACTTATTATTTTTTATATTGAACTGATGGTTCTTACATTGACCGCAATTCTACTAACAGGCGGCAATGGTTGATTAGTCCTGCAATCACATTTATTATTTTTAAAATTAATCACTTCAATGCGGTGGGAGGGTATTTTATATCCGTATCCTAAGCATTGGTATCACGTGTATTGCATCGTCGTTTGCCGGTGAGGCTGACAGGGAATGTTGTATGCGAATGAAAAAAGAGTATGGGAATACGATTAAAAGATTTAAGTAAACTGGGATACCGGGATAATGTTGCCCGCAGTCTGGTAGTGGACATTGTGAGCAAACATTGCAAATATAACACGAAGGAACAGATTGAAATGACATTGAGCGATATACTCGAGCATCCCGAATCTTACAAAAACAATGAAATATGGAATAAGCTGGCCGAACGCCTTTCGCCGACTATAGTAGCGAAAGAGTTTATAGCTTATGATTTACTGGATGGGCCGTTGATGTATAAAACCTATGGAGGTAAATTTATCGAGACGCTTGCCAAACAACAGATGAACCTGGCTATGCGCTTGCCCGTAACAGTGGGCGGAGCATTGATGCCTGACGCTCATGCCGGATACGGATTACCTATCGGTGGAGTGCTTGCTACGGATAATGCGGTGATTCCGTATGCCGTAGGAGTTGATATCGGCTGCCGGATGAGTCTGACAGTATTCGATGCCGGAGCAGATTTTCTGAAACGGTATGCCTATCAGATGAAAGAAGCCTTGAAAGATTTCACCCATTTCGGTATGGATGGCGGATTGGGTTTTGAGCAGGAACATGAAGTGTTGGATAGGGAGGAATTCCGTCTGACGCCTTTATTGAGGGATTTGCATGGAAAGGCCGTCCGTCAACTGGGGAGTTCCGGTGGTGGCAATCATTTTGTAGAGTTCGGCGAGATCACTTTGCAAGAAAAAAACGTACTGAATCTTCCGGAAGGAAGTTACCTGGCATTGCTGTCACATTCCGGTTCACGAGGATTGGGGGCTGCTATTGCAAAACATTACAGTCTGCTGGCACGTGAAGTGTGCAGGCTTCCTCGTGAAGCACAACATTTTGCTTGGTTGGATTTGAACACGGAAGAGGGACAGGAGTATTGGATGAGTATGAATCTGGCAGGTGATTATGCCCGTGCCTGTCATGAACGGATTCATTTGAATTTGGCGAAAGCCTTGGGGTTGAAGCCTCTCGCTAATGTCAATAATCATCATAACTTCGCTTGGAAAGAGGAAATAACACCGGGACGTATGGCGATCGTCCATCGTAAAGGGGCTACTCCGGCGCAAAAGGGACAAGCGGGATTGATTCCCGGAAGTATGGCCACCCCGGGTTATCTGGTGTGTGGCAAAGGGGTGGAAGATGCGTTGAATTCGGCTTCTCATGGAGCCGGCAGGGCAATGTCCCGCCAAAAGGCAAAAGATAGTTTTACGCAATCGGCTTTGAAGAAGTTACTGTCGCAAGCAGGAGTAACTTTGATTGGTGGGAGCGTGGAAGAAATGCCGCTGGCATACAAGGACATTGACAGAGTGATGTATACGCAGGAGACACTAGTGGAAGTGCAAGGCAAATTTATGCCTCGCATTGTACGAATGAATAAGGAATGATGCGATGAAAGAAAAAGTCTATTTACAAATTACTTCCGGCAGAGGACCTGCGGAATGTTGCCGGGTAGTGGCTTTAGTGCTGTTTAGCTGTGCAAAAAAGAATAAGTATTTAATTAAAAAAAAAGAAGAAGATGATATCAGAGAAATATGGTCGTACCTATCACTATCCGTTCTCTCCCGGAACGACTAGTGATGACCGAATTAATCATACGTATTGGGAAGATATCCAACGGATTAAGACATTGGTGCATACCGAGAAGTTGGATGGAGAGAATAATTGTTTGAGTCAGTGGGGTGTCTTTGCCCGTTCGCATGCGGCTCCCACCACTTCACCCTGGACGAGGCAACTGCGGGAACGTTGGGAATTGATAAAGAATGATTTGGGCGATATAGAAATCTTTGGAGAAAATCTATACGCCATACATTCTATTGAATATCAACGGTTAGAAACGCATTTTTATATCTTTGCGGTTCGTTGCATGGATCAATGGTTGTCATGGGAAGAAGTGAAGTTTTATGCAGCTTTATTTGACTTGCCTACGGTTCCGGAGTTGAAGATAGAACCTGTTTCCGGTTTAACGCCGGAGCTTTTAAAACAGGAAATCATCGATATGTCACAAGACCCGTCTGTTTTCGGTTCATGTGATCCGTGGACGAAAGTGGCTTGTACTCGTGAAGGAGTAGTCAGCCGCAATATCGAGGAATATCCGGTAAGCGAATTTGCGCATCATGTGTTTAAGTATGTGCGAAAAGGACACGTCAAAACAGATGAGCATTGGACGCGTAATTGGAAACGTGCCCCGCTTGTCTGGGAATTGAGTAATGAAAAGGAGAATAATGATGAATTGGAAATTGATAGAAGATAAATCGTGGTGCTCACTCGAACAGCAGTTCGAGTGGGTACGAGAAATGAATGTCGTCCCGCAGGATACTCGTTATCATGCGGAGGGAAGTGTGGCCGAGCATACCCGTATGGTGTTGGAAGCATTGCAGCAGTCTTCTGCTTATCAGACTCTCTGCACCTTGGAGAAAGAAATTATTTGGACATCTGCATTGTTACATGATGTTGAAAAACGTTCGACTTCCGTGGATGAAGGAGAGGGGCGGGTATCTGCTAAAGGGCACGCCAGAAAAGGAGAGTACACTGCCCGTACTATTTTATACCGGGATTGTCCTGCTCCGTTCCATATTCGGGAGCAGATTGCGTCTTTAGTCCGGTATCACGGATTGCCTGTTTGGCTGATGGAGAAGTCGGATTCTGTAAAGAAACTCTGTGAAGCTTCTTTACGGGTAGATACTTCATTACTGAAAATGTTGGCTGAAGCTGACGTCAGAGGACGTATTTGTGAAGATAAGAATGGGTTGTTGGAAGCTGTGGAACTGTTTGAGATTTTCTGCCGTGAACAAGATTGTTGGAGTAAACCGAGAGAGTTTGCCACAGATTATGCACGCTTTCATTACTTCCATGCAGAAGGCAGTTATATTGATTATATCCCTCACGAACAGTTTAAATGTGAAGTGACGATGTTGTCAGGACTTCCGGGAATGGGGAAAGACTATTATATTCAGTCTGCTGGCATGGATATGCCGGTGGTGAGCTTGGATGCCATTCGTCGCAAGTACAAATTGAGTCCCACGGATAAGTCGGCGAATGGACGGGTAGTGCAAATGGCGAAGGAAGAAGCCAGAACGTATCTTCGCAAAGGACAGGATTTTGTTTGGAATGCTACTAACATAACTCGTCAGATGCGTGCCCAACTGATTGATCTGTTTGTTGATTATGGTGCAAAAGTGAAGATAGTCTATCTGGAACAGCCATATCACACTTGGCGTCAACAAAATAAAAGCAGGGAATATGCACTTCCTGAATCTGTATTGGATAAGATGTTGGATAAACTGGAGGTTCCTCAACTGACGGAAGCGCATGAAGTGGTATATCATGTGGTATAAGTAACTTATAGAACTTATACAAATAATGACCGAATAGTTTCAAAATATGTTTCAAGCCTTGAAACAGTTCGTTTCTCGGTGTGAAACACTTTGTTTCAATGCTTGAAACGCTTTGTTTCCCGGTGTGAAACACTTTGTCCCAAGTAATGAAACAAAGTGGAACTACTGTTAACCGGAAATTTTCCAATGAGTAATTACGAGGCAGGTTGAAAGTAACCGTTTACCCTCCCACCTGTAACCATGATGAATAAGCGGTTTGAGCTAATAGGGAGAGGGTGTGAGGGTAAAGACATCGTAAACTTATTAGAGATATCTTTGGGGTAATCAACTGAAAATATAAACAATAATTCCGGTAATCGCCACATACACCAACGCATAAGGAATAGCCGCTTTCAGTATTTCACCTTCTTTTCCCTGTTGGTTTCCCGCAGAAGTAGCAATGGCAATACTTTGCGGAGAGATAATCTTACCACCTGTAGCACCTACTGTATTTGCAGCGGACAGCCAATCCGGGCTGACATGAATTTGCCCTGCAACACTTGCTTGCAACTTTCCGAAAAGGATATTGGAAGAGGTGTCGCTTCCGGTGATAAACGTTCCCAGACAACCGATGACCGGAGCAAACAGTGGATACAAACTTCCCGTAGCCGTAGCCAGTGCCGTGGCAATCACAGCAATCATTCCGGCACTATCCATAATTGTGGATAATCCCACAAGGCAGATCACGGTGATGAATGTTTTCTTTAATTGCTTCACTGTATTCCAAAGAACGATGAACAGGTCTTTTACTTTAGCTCCTTGAATTAATCCACCGATAAAAGTTCCGATGAAAAGCAATACCCCGGCATGAGTTAGCCAGGAAATGGTATAATTGACGGTGGAAGCATTGATGGGCAAACTGATTCGGGTTATCCAGTTATTCTCTAATGTATGACGCAATTCCGGGAAGAGGGGACTGGTCAGGATGATTAAAAATAGAATCAGCAAATAGATGCTCCATGCATTCAGTATATCTTTTGTTCTCAGATGGCTTTTCCGTGCTTTCTCTTCTTTAGAGGCAGTCAGTTTTCCATAAAGAACAATCACGATAATCGAAAGAATACTGCCGATAATGGCCGGAGATTCAGCACCCATGTACTTGGCAGCCAGATATTGGCTGACTAAAGAAACTCCGCCTACTAATAAGGCAAGAAATATATTTTTGGGAAGCGATTTAAGTTTGGAGTCAGTAAGGAAAAGCAAAACTAGCGGAATCAGGAACATCAAAACGGATAACTGCAATACGACATTCGTGCTAAGATGCAATACATCCAAATTCGTTTCTTTGGCTAGTACCAATACCGGAGTTCCGATCGCTCCGAAAGCTGTGGCTACACTGTTGGCAATCAAACTTACGGTTGCCGAAAAGATAGGCTTAAATCCCAGACTGATAAGAATGGCTGCCGGAATGGCAACTGCTGTCCCGAAGCCGGCCATCGCTTCCAGTAGTCCCCCGAATCCCCAAGTCAGTAATAACACCTGAATACTTTTATCGGTAGAAATAGAAGCGAATTGCTGTTTGATAATCTCCATCTTTTTTGTTTTCAACAATACGTTATAACTGAAAATAGCCATCAGGATAATGATTAAGATAGGAGAGACGGCTTTTAACACCCCATATAAAAAGGAGTAAAACAGATTGTCTACTGAAAAAGCGAAGCCGAAAATAGCAATCAGCATCGTCACGATCAGAGAAATGATACTACTTTTGTCACCCGGCATTTTAAAGAATGCCATTAATATAATCAACAGTAACACCGGAATAATAGCAAGGATCAAGGTCATAATTATCAGATTTAAAAAGTGGAACGTCGTTTATTATTGATATAACAAACAAACGTCCCACTTTGGTCGGGTGAATAAAAAGATTTTTCTGTTTATTTCATTTTCACGCTAAGAATTTGTTGTAATTGTTTTAAGTTGGCCAGCGCAGCTTCGTTACCTAGCTTTGCTGCCTTTCGGATAGCTGTTGGCTACCTGATACATTTCGTTCAGACTAAGGTATTTCGGATTTTCCCTGATAATGATGCGGCCTTGTTCAACATCGAAGTTGACAACGGTATAGGTTTTATTAAAAATGATAAGCGATAAACAGAAAAGCGGGGAAGTTTGTTGTCGCAACCTGCAAAAAAAGCTCCCTAAATAAATGGATAAAGATGTTTTAAGGCATAAATGCTAACATTTTCCACACATGAGGCGTTCATTATATAAAAGTACTTTGTGTAATCAATATGACAATGATTTCATATA
Source organism: Bacteroides xylanisolvens (assembly GCF_018289135.1). Lineage (NCBI taxonomy): Bacteria > Pseudomonadati > Bacteroidota > Bacteroidia > Bacteroidales > Bacteroidaceae > Bacteroides > Bacteroides xylanisolvens. The sequence goes on along the minus strand of NZ_CP072216.1, from coordinate 2,368,699 downwards.
TTACTGTTTATTTTTACACACACATACAACTTTAATAACTACAGCCTATGAAAGAGCTTATTAACAACCTGGAAGAACTGAACAGGAAAGCAGAAAAAGGCGGCGGAGACGCTCGCATTGAAAAACAACATTCTGTGGGAAAACTGACCGCCCGTGAACGCATCGATTTATTATTGGAGAAAGGTTCGTTTATCGAACTGGATAAGTTGGTAACCCATCGGTGTACCGATTTCGGTATGGAAAAGCAGAAATTTGCCGGAGACGGGGTAGTGACGGGATACGGTATGATTGGCAAGCGCCTGGTTTATGTCTTTGCACAGGATTTCACCGTATTTGGTGGAGCTCTTTCGGAAACGCACGCTAAGAAAATTTGTAAAGTGATGGACATGGCTATGCAAATGGGAGCACCCATCATCGGACTGAACGACTCTGGCGGTGCACGAATTCAGGAAGGGGTACGTTCTTTGGCCGGATATGCCGAGATATTCCTGCGCAACTCTATGGCATCCGGAGTGATTCCGCAGATTAGTGCGATCATGGGCCCATGTGCCGGAGGTGCGGTTTATTCTCCTGCATTGACAGATTTTATCCTGATGGTGAAAAATTCCGGTTATATGTTTATTACAGGACCGGATGTGGTGAGAAGTGTGACACAGGAAGAAGTCACTAAAGAGGAACTCGGCGGAGTAGGCGTACACATGACAAAGTCCGGTGTAGCTCATCTTTCTGCGGAGAATGATATTGAGTGTATTAATTATATTCGTGAATTGATTTCCTATCTGCCGGGAAATAATATGGAAGAGCCTCCGTTTGTAGCTACAAACGATTCGCCGACCCGTCTGACTCCGGAACTGGCTAATTTGATTCCAACCAATCCGAATCAGCCGTATAATATAAAAGAAATGATTGAAGCAGTGGCTGATGATAATAGTTTCTTCGAACTTCAGGCAGAGTATGCTGCGAATATTGTGACCGGCTATATCCGGCTGAATGGAAAAACAGTGGGAGTGGTGGCTAATCAGCCATTGGTACTTGCAGGCACGCTGGATATTAACGCATCTGTCAAAGCTGCCCGTTTTGTCCGCTTCTGCGATGCTTTCAATATCCCTTTACTGACACTGGTAGATGTGCCGGGATTCCTTCCGGGAATCGATCAGGAATATGGCGGAATTATTCGTAACGGGGCAAAATTGCTTTATGCTTATTGTGAGGCTACAGTGCCGAAAGTTACGGTTATCACCCGCAAAGCATACGGTGGCGCTTATGATGTGATGAGCTCCAAGCATATCCGCGGAGATGTCAATCTTGCTTTTCCTACTGCCGAAATAGCTGTGATGGGACCGGATGGAGCTGTGAATATTCTTTTCCGTAAGGATATAGATAAGGCCGGAAACCCCGAAGAAAAACGGAAAGAACTTCAGGATGATTATCGCGGGAAGTTTGCCAATCCTTACCGGGCGGCGGAATTGGGATATGTGGATGAAGTGATTGATCCGGCGGTAACCCGTTTGCGGTTGATTCGAAGTTTCGAGATGCTTGCCAACAAACGGCAGTCTAATCCTCCTAAGAAACATTCGAATCTTCCGCTTTAATAAGTTGAGAGTGGAGAGTTGAGAATGGAGAGTGTTCATTAAAAGAATAAAAAGATTATGATAAAGAAAATATTAGTAGCCAACCGCGGTGAAATAGCGATGCGAATCTTCCGTACCTGTCGGGTGATGAATATCGCAACGGTGGCTGTTTATACCCATGTAGACCGCGGAGCTTTGCATGTACGTTATGCAGAAGAAGCCTATTGCATCTCCGAATCGCCCGAAGATACTTCCTACCTGAAGCCGGAATTGATCTTGTCCATTGCTAAAAAGACCGGTGCTGCTATTCATCCGGGATATGGTTTCTTGTCGGAGAATGCGGATTTTGCCCGCCGTTGTGAAGAAGAAGGAGTGATTTTTATCGGACCGAGTGCGGACATTATTTCCAAAATGGGAATCAAGACAGAAGCCCGCAAGATTATGCGTGAAGCAGGATTACCCATTGTTCCCGGAACCGAAACACCTGTGCAGGGGATTGATGAAGTGAAGAAGGTGGCTAATGAAGTCGGCTATCCCATTATGCTGAAAGCACTTGCCGGAGGTGGAGGAAAAGGAATGCGTTTGGTACGTACGGAAGAAGAAGTGGAAACGGCTCTTCGTTTGTCACAATCCGAAGCAGGGACCTCTTTTGGCAATGATGCGGTATATATTGAGAAATACATCGAGAACCCGCATCATATCGAAGTTCAGATCATGGGAGATAAATATGGCAATGTGGTCCACCTTTACGAACGTGAATGTTCTATTCAGCGCCGTAATCAAAAAGTGATAGAGGAAAGTCCTTCTCCTTTTGTGAAAGAAGAGACGAGAAAGAAAATGTTGAAGGTTGCTGTGGAAGCCTGTAAGAAAATAGGTTATTACAGTGCCGGGACATTGGAGTTTATGATGGATAAAGACCAAAACTTCTACTTCCTCGAGATGAATACCCGTTTGCAGGTAGAACATCCTGTGACGGAGGAATGTACGGGAGTTGACCTGGTTCGGGATATGATAACAGTTGCCGCCGGAAATCCGTTGCCTTATAAACAGGATGATATTCAGTTTAGCGGAGCAGCTATCGAATGTCGTATTTATGCGGAAGATCCGGAGAATAACTTCATACCTTCTCCCGGGGTGATTACTGTTCGTGAAGCTCCCGAAGGGCGTAACCTGCGTCTTGACAGTGCCGCTTATGCCGGATTTGAAGTCTCTCTGCATTATGACCCGATGATTGCCAAGCTATGTTGTTGGGGACGTACCCGTGCTTCTGCCATTTCCAATATGGCACGTGCTTTGCGCGAGTATAAGATTTTGGGAATTAAAACAACAATTCCTTTCCATCAACGTGTATTGAAGAATGCAGCTTTCCTGAAAGGCGAATATGATACAACGTTTATTGATACGCGCTTTGATAAGGAAGATCTGAAACGCCGTCAGAATACCGATCCGACAGTGGCTGTCATTGCTGCCGCAGTGAGACACTACGAACGGGAGAAAGAAGCGGCTTCCCGTGCCACAACGCTTCCGGTGGTAGGCGAATCGCTCTGGAAGTATTATGGTAAGTTGCAGATGACTGCTAATAATTATTGATGTAAGACTAAAAAATAACAGAACAGATTATGGGTACAACATTAGCTACATATTACGCCAAGCTCCAGGACATGCCGGATAGTGAATATAAGGTGGAAATACTGGAGGACGGACCAATCAAGAAGATTGCAGTCAATGGTAAGATATATGAGGTCGATTATAACATGGGTGGCGACTCTATCCATTCAATTATCATCGATCACCACTCGCATGGAGTGCAGATTTCTCCCTCTTCCAATAATTCATATACAATCATGAATAAAGGGGAGCTTTATCAGATTGAATTGCAGGGAGAAATGGAGAAGATACATAATGCCCGCACTGCTGCTGAGTCTGTAGGACGTCAGGTAGTACAGGCACCGATGCCGGGAGTAATACTGAAGACGTATGTAAAGAAAGGAGATAGTGTGAAACGTGGCGATCCGCTTTGCGTATTGGTGGCAATGAAGATGGAGAATGAGATACGTTCGGTGACGGATGGAGTAGTTAAAGAGGTATTTGTGGAAGATGGCATGAAGGTGGGATTGAACGACCGGATCATGGTAATTGAATGATTCTCAAAAAAAAACTGGTTTTTGCGTACTTATCTTCAAAAAAAGATTTACTTTTGGCAGATAAGTACGCATTAATTCTGATATATCATGAACACCGAACAAAACCAAAAAGTACTATTAGAACAGCTGGAAGCGCTAAAGAAAGAAAATGAGCAGCTCAAAAAGGAGCTTTCTATTCTTAGGAATGAGAATATAAGTAATCGTCCCCTGAGTTTCAAAGAAAAATATGCTGTCAGGATTCTGGACTCTTTGCCGGATATGCTGACTGTCTTCAATCAGAACGAAGTAGGCATTGAAGTTGTTTCCAATGAAGAAACCAATCATGTCGGGATATCAAATAAAGATTTTAAGGGAATGTATATGCGGGAAATGGTTCCACCGGAAGCATATCAGAATATTCACTCCAATATGCGTCAGGCTGTCAGCACGGGAGCTGTTTCAACCGCCCATCATGAATTGGATTTTAATGGCGAACATCATCATTACGAAAATCGTATCTTTCCGTTGGATGAGGAGTATGTATTGATTATGTGCCGTGATATAACGGAGCGGGTGACCACGCAAAGGCAACTGGAGGTTTTCAAGAGTGTACTCGATAAAGTGAGTGACAGCATTCTTGCCGTATCGGAAGACGGGACATTGGTTTATGCAAATAAGCAATTTATAGAAGAATACGGAGTTACCCAACAGATGGGTATCCAAAAGATATATGATTTGCCCGTCTCTATGACAACAAAGGAGGCGTGGGAAAGACGTCTTCAGGAAATACGTGACAATGATGGCACTTTTGCTTATCGTGCTGCCTATATGCGGAAAGGTGAAGATAAAGAGCGGATGCATCAGGTGTCTACATTTCTGATTCGTGAGAATAATGAAGAACTGACTTGGTTCTTTACACAGGATATTACTGATGTTATAAAGAAACAGGATGAACTTCGCGAACTAAATCTATTGCTGGATGGTATTTTGAATAATATCCCAGTCTATCTGTTTGTGAAAGACCCGGAAAATGATTTTAGGTATTTGTATTGGAACAAAGCATTTGCCGACCATTCAGGTATCCCGGCGTCTAAAGCGATTGGACATACGGACTATGAAGTATTTCCGAGTCATGGAGACGCAGAGAAATTCCGTAAGGATGATTTGGAATTACTTCAGACCCATAAGCGTATTGATATGCAGGAAACGTATCTTTCCGTCACCGGGAAAGCGCGTATTGTACAGACGTTAAAGGCGCTTGTGCCGATGGAAGGACGCAAACCGTTGCAGATTGGTATCTCTTGGGATATTACTAATCTTCAGAATATTGAGCAGGAACTGATAAAGGCAAGGATTAAGGCGGAGCAATCCGACCGATTGAAAAGTGCTTTCCTTGCTAATATGAGTCATGAGATCCGGACACCCCTGAATGCAATTGTAGGATTCTCTCAATTATTGCCTGCTGCCGAAACTGCTGAAGAGAAAAAGCTCTATTCGGGTATTATCAATCAGAATTCGGATATTTTGTTGCAACTGATTAATGATATTCTGGATTTATCGAAGATAGAAGCCGGGACACTGGAATATATCAAGCGTCCAATGAATCTGGGAGAAGTTTGCCGGACAATTTATGCTGTTCATAAAGAACGTGTGAAAGAAGGGGTAACTCTTGTTTTTGATAATGAGGATGAGAATTTATTCATTGAGGGAGATCAGAATCGTATCATGCAGGTGATAACGAATTTCCTGACTAATGCGAGTAAATTTACGTATGCAGGAGAGATTCGTTTGGGTTTTGAGCGGACGGATAAAAATATTCGTGTATATGTGAAGGATACAGGAATAGGAATAGAACCGGAAAAGGTAGATCATATCTTCGAGCGTTTTGTCAAACTGAACTCTTTTGCTCAAGGCACAGGATTAGGGCTATCTATCTGTCAGATGATTATCGAAAAGATCGGTGGAGAAATAGGAGTGACTTCTGAATTGGGTAAAGGCTCTACGTTCTATTTCACGATTCCTTATGAAGAAGCCGGAGAACTCGGCGAAATCTTTAAAATGTCAAAGACGGAATCTAAAGGAGATACTGTAAATCGTGTGCAACAGATCAAAAAGATTTTGGTAGCGGAAGATGTAGAAAGTAATTTCATCCTGCTGAAGAATCTGATCGGCAGGGAATATACATTGCTTTGGGCTAAGGATGGGGTGGAAGCCATTGAAATGTATAAGCAGTATCAACCGGACTTAATTCTGATGGATATAAAAATGCCACGCATGGATGGATTGGAAGCAACGCATATCATTCGTTCTTATTCCAAAGATATTCCTATTATTGCTTTGACGGCTTATGCTTTTGAAACGGATAAAGAATTGGCTTTGGAGATGGGATGCAATGATTTTGTGACTAAACCGGTTTCGGAAAGAACTTTGAGAAAGGCTTTGGATAAATATTCGACTATTGTTTAATGAATAGATGCGACAGAAGAGAAAAGCCCGCAAAATCAGTGAATAATTGTAGAATGTTCTACCATTACGCGCTTACGCAGCAGATATATAAGAAGGTTCCAGCGGATTTATAATCCGCTGGTCTTTTGTATCAGGATTTTTAGTCCGCTTGTCGTGTCCGATCGTTTAAAAACCTTTGTCTCTTTCGATTTTAATCGTACATTTATCCTCTCTAATCAAATTAGTATATCAATGGATACTGCGAATCGAGTTTTAGATGAATTATATTTTGTTACTTCTACCGTTGTCGATTGGATAGATATCTTTACCCGTCCTAAATACAAGCATATAATTCTGGAGTCACTAGCCTATTGTCAGGAGAAAAAAGGCTTAAGAATTTATGCCTGGGTATTAATGAGTAACCATTTGCACATGATTGTCAGTTCCGGAACAGAAGCAACAGTTTCGGATATCCTTCGAGATTTTAAAAAGTTCACTAGTAAACGTATTATGGCAGAACTCGAAACAGATCCTCAAGAAAGTCGTCGCGAATGGATGTTGGATCGTTTTCGCTTTGCCGGAGCTAATGACAAAAAAATATCTAAGTATCGTTTTTGGCAAGAAGGTAATCATCCCGAATTAATTTATTTGCATGACTTCTTTCTGCAAAAATTGAATTATATTCATAATAATCCGGTGAAGCAGGAGATTGTTGCACGGCAGGAAGATTATTTATATAGTTCGGCGGTGAGTTATGCGGGTGATAAAGGACTGCTAGAGGTGATTGTAGTTTAGGAAGGCAAGAGGTTAAGGAGCGGATTACAAATCCTGATACTCAAGCAATCGGATTGCAAATCCGATTGAATGGAGCAGATTGAACAGAGAACGGAAACCTACTTTAAATGATTTTATGGCGAACTTTCATGTAAGATGTGATGTTGTTTAGATAGAAAAATGTATCTTTGTAATGTAGTAAGTTTGATTCATTCATGCATTTAGAAAGAGTAAGAAATGAAGAGACCGGAGATTATAGAAGCTATTCGTGAAACATTAAAACGTGTTGCTCCCAATGCGCAGGTTATTTTATATGGCTCTGAGGCGCGTGGGGATGCCAGGCATGATAGTGATGTTGATTTACTCATTTTAGTGGAAGGTGATAAAATGACATTGGCTAAAGAAGAAGCTATCACATTACCTTTATATGAATTGGAATTGAAAACAGGTGTTAGTATTAGCCCGATAGTTGTTTTGAAGAAATTTTGGGAGAACCGGCCTTTTAAAACACCTTTTTATGTAAATGTGATAAACGAAGGTATTGTCTTATGAAAGAAATTCTAGATAAGGAAAGTAAGAAAGCACTGGTCGCTTATCGGATACAACGTGCTTATGAAACATTGAGAGAGGCTGAGGTTATGATACGTGAGTCATTCTATAATGCTGCTATTAACAGGCTGTATTATGCATGCTATTATGCAACTGTAGCTCTTCTTTTAAAATATGATATTCAAACGCAGACTCATAATGGGGTGAAGACGATGCTTGGTCTGCACTTTATTTCGACAGGAAAACTTCCTGTAAAAGTAGGAAAAACTTTTTCTACATTATTTGAGAAAAGGCATAGTGGAGATTATGATGACTTTGTATATTGTGACGAAGAAATGGTAAACAACTTATATCCACAAGCAGAGACTTTCATAAATAGTATTCAAGAATTAATAAGAGATAAAGAGTGGGAATCTATATAAGGAAGGTGAACCGTCCCAGTGGATTTTGAATCCGCTTGCTTCACTTATGTGTTGTTGATTTTTAAAAGAAGAGATTATGAGCAATAAAATTTATCCTATCGGTATTCAGAATTTTGAAAGCCTTCGTCAGGATGGTTATTTTTATATTGATAAAACGGCATTGATGTATCAAATGGTAAAGACCGGGCGTTATTACTTTTTGAGTCGTCCGCGCCGTTTCGGAAAGAGTCTGCTCATTTCTACTTTAGAGGCTTACTTTCAAGGAAAAAAAGAACTGTTTACCGGCTTGGCAGTAGAAAAGTTGGAAAAGGATTGGATTAAATATCCTATATTGCATCTCGACCTGAATATCGAGAAGTATGACACTCCGGAAAGTCTGGATAAGATATTGAATGATAATCTGGAATATTGGGAAAGCCAATACGGCACCCGTCCATCCGAGACATCTTTTTCCCTGCGTTTTGCAGGTATCATTCAGCGTGCTTGTGAGAAGACCGGACAACGTGTAGTTATTCTGGTAGATGAGTATGACAAACCTATGCTGCAAGCTATCGGTAATGAGGAACTGCAAAAGCAATTCCGAAATACTCTGAAGCCATTTTATGGCGCTTTGAAAACGAAGGACGGGTATATAAAGTTCGCTCTGCTCACCGGCGTGACAAAGTTTGGCAAAGTCAGTGTATTCAGTGATTTGAATAATCTGGATGATATTTCAATGTGGAATGAGTATGTCGAAATTTGTGGTGTCAGCGAGCGTGAAATCCATGAAAATCTGGAAGCGGAACTACATGAATTTGCAGCAGCACGTGGAATAACGTATGACAAACTCTGTGAAGATTTGAGAGAGTGTTATGACGGTTATCATTTTACGCACAATTCAATCGGCATGTACAACCCGTTCAGTCTGCTGAACGCTTTCAAGCGTAAGGAGTTTGGTAGTTATTGGTTTGAAACGGGTACGCCTACCTATTTGGTGAAATTGCTAAAAAAACATCATTATGACCTGGAGCGGATGGCACATGAAGAGACCGATGTCCAAGTGTTGAACAGTATAGATTCTGAATCCACCAATCCCATCCCGGTAATTTATCAGAGTGGATACCTAACCATTAAGGGGTATGATGAAGAATTTGGAATGTATCGCTTGGGTTTCCCCAATCGCGAAGTGGAAGAAGGTTTTATCCGCTTCCTGCTTCCTTTTTATGCGAACGTAAATAAGGTCGAGTCGCCTTTTGAGATTCAGAAGTTTGTTCGTGAAGTGCGTTCCGGTGATTATAACTCTTTCTTCCGCCGTCTGCAAAGTTTCTTTGCAGACACTACTTACGAAGTGATTCGGGACCAGGAGCTACATTACGAAAATGTTCTTTTTATCGTTTTTAAACTGCTAGGTTTCTACACCAAGGTAGAGTATCATACGAGTGAAGGGCGCATTGATCTTGTCTTGCAGACCGATAAATTTATTTATATCATGGAATTTAAGTTGAACGGTACGGCAGAAGATGCTTTACAGCAGATTAACGACAAGAATTATGCTCTTCCTTTCGAAATGGACGGACGTAAACTCTTTAAAATAGGAGTAAATTTCAGTGCGGAAACCCGTAATATTGAAAAGTGGATTGTAGAAACAAAAAACTAGCCCGGCAAATAGTGAGGCTAGTCTTTTGAAGTCATAAGTCTTTTTATTCTTTTATTTCCGGAACTAATATAAATTTCGTATCCGGGAAATACTTCTTCAGCCAGTTTTGAATGAAGTTCATCGTATCATTCTGAATCGTTTTATCTTTTACGGTAGGATACATATTATAAAGTACTGTATCCAGTACAATACCTCGTTTTTGTATGGCTTCAAGGCTAAGCAAAGTATGATTGATGCTTCCCAATTTACCGGAAGTAACAAAGATAAGCGGATAATTCTCTTGGGCAATGTAGTCTATTGTCAGAAGTTCTGTTGTTAGCGGAACCATTAAGCCGCCTGCACCTTCGAGCAGAACAGAATCATAGCGTTCACTTAACTCTTCCGTAGCACGTTTGATTTTGTCGAAGTCAATGGGGCGGTTATCCAGTTGGGAAGCTAGATGAGGAGAGGCGGGGTAAGAGAAAATTTCCGGCATAGTCAGTCCTTCTTTGTCTTCTTCTGTAAAGGGGATTCCCATGATACGACGATGCAAATCAATATCCTCGGAGTGACCGATGTTTCCTGTTTGGATAAACTTTTGAGTGATGGTACGCTGTCCGTTCTTGTTCCATTCACGAGCTAGAAATCCGGTGGCATAGCTCTTGCCGGCATCGGTGTCGATACCGCTTACGAAATATACATTCTGTTTCATACTTTTTTCTTTTTTGCGATGATATAAATAGGGTGATAGGTCAGGGACACTGAAGTGCCTTGGGTAAATTCTTGTGTGTAACGTTCACTGAATAACTGCAAGTCACGACGTGTCCGCAGTTGTTGGGAAGAGGTGCCGGATATTCCGGTTACTCCTGTCTGCTTCAAATGATAAAGTACTTTTATGGGGTTATCAAACGAAAGAGAAATAAGTTCTTCTTCCGAATGGAGTATGTCAAAGTGGGATGACAAGACTGTCACAAGCTCTTCACGTGAACGATAAGGGAGTCCGTTTCCTGTTAACTCTCGTATCTCTTTCATATTCTCTTTACCGAAAGTGCTGAAAGCGAAATAGCCTTGGCTATTAAGCAGGGCGTTGCACCTTTTGAAAAAGTTTTCAGGAGATTCGAACCATTGCAGAGCCGAGCAGGAAGTAATTAATGTACTTTCAGCGGGGAAAGGAACTGTTTCTGCATCTCCCGGAAGAAAGGAAACCTGTTCTTTTCTTAATATATCCTCGCAACAGTACTTCATTTCCGGGCAAAGGTCGTTTAGCAATAATTCTTTCGGCCGAAGGGCCTGAAGTAGCATACGGGAATAAATACCTGTGCCGCATCCGAACTCAATCACTTTTGAACAGGGAAAAGAGATGTGTTTTGTAAGCAGGTGAATCATTTTATCTGCTATCTGCCGCTGTACGTTTGCTTCCTGGGGATAAGTAGCAATGGCTTTAGAGAAACGTTCGGCGATTAGTTGTTTATCCATAAATCGATCATTAGTTGATTTGCATGATTACACTATCAAAAAGGTCTTGTTGATAATGAGCGGCTTCTATATATTCAAGGGAATCCACTTGGTTTCTCCATGCCAACCATTGGCTATCTGGCAGGAAGATACGGTCGCTCTTTCCTATGATGGCTCTTTGCCATGCAAAATCCGACGGTGGCAATGATAAGTATTGCTTTTGTATGGCAGCAAGCTCTTCTTTGAGCTCTTCAACGGGACGTTGGGGAGCTACTGTCTGAAAAGCCTTGTAATCGGCTGCTGAACCGCACATTCTTCTTTGAAACTTTTGCAGGGATTGTTCATTCAGTCCTTGCAGGGTTCCTTCAAAAATGGTAGGAGTAATCCCTTTCGTCTCATGTATGGGATAAAGAGTCCCATTGATAGCGATACTTTGGGAAAGGGGCAGGGATGGATATTGTTTCATTATCTGTGAGGCTGCCCATACTCCCATTGACCAGGCAATGAGGGTGATTTCGGAATATTCTTGCAAAATGTCGGCATCGAACTCTAATGAACGATAATCATAGCAAATCATCCAGTCCTTATCGGTCGGGTGAATTTGCAGGAATGGAGTTTCATCCATTCCCCAGCCTGCGAAGAAAAGCAATAGATGCTTTTGATTATTCTTTATGATAAAATACTGTTTCATCCGTTTATCAGTTTAATGAGTTGGTCGATTTCATGTTCGGTGATGTCCGCTGTCAGTGAGAAGCGGATGCGTGAAGTCCCTTCGGGTACGGTAGGCGGACGTACCGGCAATGCGTAAAATCCTTTGCGTTGGAGTTCTTCTGCTTTCAATATGGTATTTTCACTTGCTCCGACAATCATAGGGACAATATGGCTTACCGAGGGGCAATTGTATCCTTTGGTTGTAAGGGCTTCCTTCAGCTTTTCACTGATTTGTAGCAGGTGAGTTCTCTTCTGTTGTAAAGCTGGAAGACGTTCTAACACCCATGAAGTCCACTGAATATTGATAGGTGGAAGAGCGGTTGTGAATATAAACGTGCGCATTTTATTGATTAGATATTCCCGAATGAGTTGCCGGCAGACAATATACGCTCCTGCCGAGGCAATGGCTTTCCCGAATGTACCTATTAGAAAGTCTATATCGTTGATACATTCTTGTTCTTCAGCACATCCTAATCCTTTTTTCCCTCGTACACCAAAAGCATGAGCCTCATCTATATAAAGAAGAATATTGGAATAGCTCTTCTTGAGTTGAATGAGAGCGGGAAGATCAGCTTCATCGCCATCCATGCTGAAGATGCTTTCGGTAACAATAATAATCTGCTCATAAGCGTTATGATTTTCAGCAATCAGTCGCTGCAACTGGGAAATATCATTGTGACGATACCGGATACATTTAGCTGATGATAATTTAATTCCGTCTATCAGGCTTGCATGCACCAGCTTGTCAGCAAGAATCAGGGTGTGAGTGTTGCAAATGGCAGGAAGTATTCCTGTATTGGCATGATAACCACTATTGAATATGAGTGCACTTTCGGTTCCGAACATGGTGGCTAGCTGTTGCTCCAACTTCTGATAGTCACTAAAATTACCGGTCAATAACCGGGAAGAAGAGGAGGTAGGCAGGAAAGTTTCGGGAGTGAGCGTCCTTAAGAATTCCTCCCTCAATGAAATGTCATTGGCCAGTCCGAGATAATCATTAGAAGATAGGTTCAACATTCGTTGTCTGTTCAGCAGAACATCTCGCCCCTCGTGGATTAGCGGTGGGAGAGAACGGTAGTTCTTTTTCTCTTTCAAGGTCTGGAGTTCTTGGTTTATATACTCTAATGTCATGAATTGTTATTTTAAGTAATCAGTATTCGATAGATGAATGATTGAAAGTGTAATCTGTTGTTTATAAGATGTTTATCGTCAGAAGGACTATCCCGGAAGTTTCTCACCGACCAAGGCATCCTTCCTCGGTGAGGAAAGGTCCGTTCCTCACCGAGGAACACCCTTTTGCTCACCGAGGAACACCCTTTTGCTCACCGAGGAACACCCTTTTGCTCACCGAGGAACACCCTTTTGCTCACCGAGGAACACCCTTTTGCTCACCGAGGAACACCCTTTTGCTCACCGAGGAACACCCTTTTGCTCACCGAGGAACACCCTTTTGCTCACCGAGGAACACCCTTTTGCTCACCGAGGAACAGATCCTTGGGTGAAAATCCGGTAATATTCTTCTTATCTGTCATCTTTTTTGAATGACTTTAAGTAGCCCGGAAGTCAGTTTGCCTAATTGTTCCGAAGTAATGATGAAAGGCGGCATCAGATATACCAGTTTGCCAAAGGGACGTACCCAGATTCTTTCTTCCACAAATCGTCGTTGCATATAGGCCATATTTACCGGACGCTTCATCTCAATGACTCCGATAGCTCCGAGTATTCGTACATCAGCTACTTCCGGAAATTCCCGTGCAGGTGCCAGTTCTTCTTTCAGTTGAGTTTCGATTCGCTTCACATTCTCTTGCCAATCGGATTCGAGTAATAGGCGAACGGAAGCGCAAGCTACTGCACACGCAAGTGGATTACCCATAAATGTAGGCCCGTGCATAAAAGCTCCCGGTGCATGGTTGGAGATGGTATCTGCTATCCGGTTACTGGCTAATACAGCAGAAAGTGTCATATATCCTCCGGTCAGTGCTTTGCCGATGCACATGATATCCGGTTCTACTCCGGCGTGTTCCCAAGCAAAAAGTTTGCCGGTACGTCCGAATCCCGTTGCTATTTCATCGAAGATTAGAAGAATATCGTGCTTCCGGCAAAGCTTTTCTGCTTCATGCAGATACTGCGGATGATAAAACCACATTCCACCTGCTCCTTGTACCACCGGTTCCAGGATAAGCGCCGCTAACTCTTTTGAATGTTTTTCAATTATCTCTTGCAGAGGCAGTATATCTTCCGGATTCCATTCTCCGTCGAACCGGGAAGTGGGGGACGGGACAAAATAACGTACAGGCAATGCTGAACCGAAAAGACTGTGCATACCCGTCACCGGATCACATACAGACATGGCATTCCACGTATCACCGTGATAGCCGGAACGGATAGTCACGAAATTGTTCTTTTCCGGTTTTCCTGCTGCATACCAATATTGTACAGCCATTTTCAGTGCCACTTCTACGGCTACCGAACCGGAGTCTGCATAGAATATTTTCTGCATGGAGGAAGGAACCAAAGGCAATAATAGTTTCCCCAATTCAATGGCCGGATCATGCGTCAGTCCTCCGAACATGACATGAGACATTTTATCTAATTGTTCTTTTGCCGCCTGATTCAATACCGGATGATTATATCCATGCACTGCACACCACCAGGAAGACATTCCGTCAATGAGCGTTTGTCCGTCTTCGAGGGTAATGGTAACACCGTCTGCCCGTTTCACTTTGTAGACAGGAAGCGGATCGGTGGTAGAAGTGTACGGATGCCAGATATGTTCGCGGTCAAATTGGGAAGCGGCGAAATGATAACCTTCTTCCTGAATCATCTTTTTGTCTTCCGATACTTTGGAACCGAGAGTTGTCAGCAGGTCGCCTACGATAGCCGAGTTAATACCGATATATAATGCTTTGTGCATCGCCTCGGAAGAAAGTTGTGAACGTCCTCCGGCAAATCTTAGAAAAGCTGTCGGATTAATAAAACGAAAGATAGCGATGGTTTTAAGTATTTCTTCTTCGCTTAAAGGCTGCTCGTTTTCCAGTGGAGTTCCCGGAATCGGACTAAGCAGGTTGATAGGTATGGACTGAACATTCAGTTCTTTTAAAGTGAAAGCAAATTCAATCCGTTGCTCCATCGTTTCTCCCATACCGATGATACCTCCGCAGCAGATATCCATGCCTACACGGCGGGCTGCATCAAGAGTAGCTCGTTTTTGTTCTTGTGTATGCGTAGTACAGAGTTTGGAAAAATAAGACGGAGCCGTTTCCAGGTTACAGTGATAACGGGTGATTCCGGCTTCGTATAGGGAACGTAGCTCTTCTTCGTTAAGTAACCCCAGAGAAGCACAGAGCTGAATGGACGAGTGACGTCGCATTTGGCGAACGGTATCGCAAAGTTGGGTGATCTGTTTGGGAGATGGTTTTCGTCCGCTGGTAACGAGAGAGAAACGGTTGACGTCTTGGGCTTCATTGTATTTCGCCTGTCGGAGACATTCTTCAGCGGGAAGGAGATCGTAAATATCGGCTTTAGTCTTGTAGTGAGAGGATTGTGCACACCATTTACAGTTTTCCGGGCATCGGCCGGACTTGGCGTTGATGATGGAACACATGTCGAATTCGTGCGAAGCACGTGCGACGGTAATCTCATGTGCGGCGGCATATAGCGCCTCGCTGTCAGCCATGTTGGCTAGCCAAGCGGCTTGGTCGGGCGAAATATCAATGCCTGCCAACACTTGGTCTTTTATTTCCTGAAGTGTCATAAATGTATGATAAGGGATAGTAATTTTAGCATTCTGCTTGCGAAGGGCAACGTCCACAACATTGATGTGCAGATGACCGATTTGGAATTCACGTCCCATACTCGCAAAAGCGGCATAGTTCTTTCTGCCCCAATAACGGAAGCGGGAAAGAAGAGTACGTGTGGTCTGTATGTGGCGTTGTTGCTTCATTGATTTTTTACTTTTGTTCGTTAGAACGTGGCAAATGTACAAAGATTCTTTGGATAAGCAAGCAAGTTTACGATTTCTGATATCCGTACTTTTATTTCTTTTTCCTGTATTCTTTGCGTAAGTTGAAATTGAATCCGGCATATATCTGAAGAGTGCCGAAACCATTGTCTACAGAGAAATTATTCCGGTGGTAATTATAGTTTTTCCCAACGAAAGAAGTACCTACAAAGTATTTTCCGTTATTATAAACAACCCCTGCACGGAGTAGAAAATCCAGATTAAATTTGCCGTACCATGCTTTTCCTTCGTGAGTTTCCGCATCTACATCAGAGGCTTTATAGGCAATGGCAGGGGTGAGAGACAAACATGCCAGGCAGTTGCGGGCAAAGACCCAGTTGTAGGCATATCCGAAACTGATATTGGCATTGGTATATTTTATATCCTTGACTTTCATACCGGGATTCATTGTCTGCTGTAGAAAATCAGGAAGTTCTGTGTAGTCGAAGTCGAGATGATGCTTTGAAATAGAAAAACCGGCAATAAATGTTCCCGCGTTGCGTCGTTGGTTGGTGGACTGGCTGAAGGCGGCCGGATAAGAGAATTTTCTGTTATTGAAGATATAATATAAGTTCAGCCCTTTTATATCCACCTTTATTCCACTGAAATCCTCGGAATAGTTGGAGGGAATATCTTCAGAAAATCCTCTGATCTTATGTATCTTGTAATTGTTTCCGGTACGGCGGTAGAATATATCTACACCAAGTTTGGAACTATATAAGCTAAGGTCAAATTCTGTACCTCTATTCTTCCGGTTGGTTTTCCGATAGATATCATCCACATCTACGGACCATCCCAGGAAAATCCATCGCCAGCCGAAATACAGTCCTATTTTATTATGCGGGTTAGGAGAGAAACTAAGTTTTTGTGGTTGAGGCTGTTCGCTGGTGACAGAGTAATATTCGAAGTTGCTGAAATGAGTAGCCATCAACGCATAATTATAACGGTTCGGGCTGAT
Source organism: Bacteroides xylanisolvens (assembly GCF_018289135.1). Classification (NCBI taxonomy): domain Bacteria; kingdom Pseudomonadati; phylum Bacteroidota; class Bacteroidia; order Bacteroidales; family Bacteroidaceae; genus Bacteroides; species Bacteroides xylanisolvens. The sequence continues at coordinate 2,352,076 of NZ_CP072216.1, read as the reverse complement.
ATAGAGCGTATCAAAATCACTGAAATTCATAAATTTCTTGATTGCTCTTTTGAAAGGACTGGGCTGGGTGACCGTTGTGGAATCTATTCTTGTGCTATCATTTGTAGAAAGGGTTTTCTTTTCACTTTGCGCCTGTAAGGACAGTGAAAATAACAGAAATAGATATAGAATAACCCGTTTCCCCATGTGGTTCTTTGTTGTTTTAGATGTTTTTCGTTTCACGAATGTACTACCTTTCGTTGATTTATGCTAGTAATCTTCTAAAAAATGTTTCGTTTCCTAAACAAAAAAGTTCAATATACTGTTAGTTACAACAAGCAAATAAATCTTAAGCCACAAAATTATGAGAATCTATTTACGTTTATTAGTCGTGTCTCTTCTGCTTTTTGCAGGAAATATAGTATATGCGGAAGCACAGCAGGAGAAACGCGTGACGGGTACGGTGACTTCTGAAGGGGAGCCCTTGCCTGGTGTCTCCGTACAATTGAAAGGAGCATCCTCCGGCACCATCACTGATATTGATGGAAATTATTCAATTGAAGTTCCTGCTACCGGCACTTTAGTGTTCCGCTTTGTAGGAATGAGATCGGTAGAGCAACCGGTGAATAACCGAAGTGTGATTAATGTCACGTTGGAATCGAAAAGTAAAGAACTGGAAGAAGTAATGGTAGTAGCTTATGCTACCGCTAAGAAGTATAGTTTTACCGGAGCAGCTTCGACGATGAAAGCAGGTGAGATTGAAAAGCTACAGACTTCGAGCGTATCGCGCGTATTAGAAGGGACGGTGTCCGGAGTGCAGGCTAGTGCGGCAAGCGGGCAGCCGGGTACGGATGCGGAAATCCGTATTCGTGGTATCGGATCTATCAATGCATCCAGTGCTCCGCTTTATGTGGTGGACGGTGTTCCGTTCGACGGTAGTGTGAACTCTATCAATCCTGATGATATATCTTCGATGACAGTATTGAAAGATGCGGCTTCTGCTGCTTTATACGGTTCACGTGGCGCAAATGGAGTGATTATTATCACAACCAAGCAAGGAGATCAAAATACCAAAGCGACCGTAAAGGTAAAAGCCTCTTTAGGAGGTTCCAATCGTGCCGTGCGTGATTATGATCGCGTCAGTACCGATCAATACTTTGAATTGTATTGGGAAGCACTTCGCAATCAGTACGCCAAGAGCGCGGATTATACTCCGGCAACTGCTGCGGCACAAGCATCCAAAGACCTGGTTACGAAATTGATGGGAGGTGGCCCCAATCCATACGGTCCCCAATATACGCAACCGGTCGGTACAGATGGAAAATTGGTGGCAGGTGCCCGTCCATTATGGAATTCAGACTGGAGTGACGCCATGGAACAACAGGCACTTCGTACAGAGTTGAATCTAAGTGTTTCCGGAGGCGGAAAAGCAAATCAGTATTTCTTTTCAGCCGGCTACCTGAATGATAAAGGTATTGCGCTTGAATCGGGTTATCAGCGTTTCAATCTTCGTTCCAATATCACCAGCGAAATGACTTCCTGGTTGAAGGGAGGAGTCAATTTGAGTTTTGCACATTCTATGCAGAACTATCCGGTTTCTTCTGACTCCAAAACCAGTAATGTGATTACTGCAGGACGTACCATGCCGGGATTTTATCCGATTTATGAAATGAATACCGACGGTAGTTACAAATTGGATGAGAATGGAGACCGCATTTATGACTTCGGCTCTTATCGTCCTTCCGGTTCGATGGCAAACTGGAATCTGCCGGCTACTTTGCCTTTGGATAAATCAGAACGAATGAAAGATGAAGTCTCCGGTCGTACTTTCTTGGAAGCTACGATTATTGAGGGATTGAAATTCAAGACTAGTTTCAACTTTGACTTGATTAATTATAATACGTTGGATTATACGAACCCCCAATTAGGTCCGGCTAAAGAAAACGGCGGCGGTGTCAGCCGAATGAATACCCGTACTTTCTCTTGGACATGGAATAATATTGCTACGTATGACAAGACAATTGGTGAACATCATTTTAATGTTCTTGCCGGCGTGGAGGCCTATTCCTACCGCTACGATGAACTGACGGCATCACGTTCCAAAATGGCGCAGCCTGATATGCCGGAACTAGTAGTTGGTTCACAGTTGACCGGAGGTTCGGGGTATCGCATCGACTATGCGTTGGTGGGTTATCTGACTCAAGCATTATACGACTATCAAAATAAATATTTCTTCTCGGCATCCTATCGTCGCGACGGTTCTTCACGTTTTGCGCCGGAGACCCGCTGGGGAAATTTCTGGTCGTTGGGTACTTCCTGGCGTATCGACCGGGAAGAGTTTATGGCAAGTACTTCCGACTGGCTTTCTGCCTTGACTCTGAAAATGAGCTATGGTGCGCAGGGAAATGATAACCTAGGTACTTATTATGCGAGTAAAGGACTTTATACCATTGTTTCCAATTTGGGAGAAAATGCGTTAGTGTCCGACCGTATGGCGACTCCGAATCTGAAATGGGAAACGAACCTCAACTTTAATGTAGGTATCGACTTCTCCCTGTTTAATAATCGTTTTTCCGGTTCATTTGATTTCTTTACACGTCGTTCGAAAGACCTGCTTTATTCACGTCCGATAGCTCCTTCCCTGGGATATGGTTCTATTGACGAAAATGTAGGAGCCTTGAAGAATACAGGTATAGAAATGGTGCTTAACGGAACGATTATCAATCAGAATGGTTGGGTATGGAAACTGGGTATGAACTTGACGCATTATAAGAATAAGGTGACAGACCTCCCATTGAAAGATATGCCGCGAAGTGGTGTGAACAAGTTGCAGGTAGGTCGTTCGGTGTATGATTTCTATATGATAGAGTGGGCAGGAGTAGATCCGGAAAATGGAGATCCGCTGTGGTATAAGGATGAGGTGGATGCAAATAAGAATCCGACCGGAAAACGTGTCACAACAAATGATTATGGTTCGGCTGACTATTATTATGTCAACAAATCGTCTCTTCCGAAAGTATATGGCGGATTCAATACGTCTCTTTCTTGGAAAGGATTTGATCTTTCGGCTATCTTTGCTTACAGTATCGGTGGATATATCTACAATCGTGATGTTACAATGATTCTGCACAATGGAAGTTTGGAGGGTCGCGACTGGTCGACGGAGATTCTAAGAAGATGGACTCCCGACAATCGCTATACCGATGTCCCTGCTTTGAGTACTACTTCTAATAACTGGAACTCGGCTTCCACTCGCTTCTTGCAGAATAATTCGTATATGCGATTGAAAAACCTGACACTTTCCTATAACTTACCCAAACAATGGATTAGTAAGTTGTCATTGAGCAGTGTGCAGGTATATGTACAAGGAGATAATCTGTTTACCATTCACCGGAATCAGGGACTAGACCCTGAACAGGGAATTACCGGTATCACTTATTACCGTTATCCGGCTATGCGAACCATCTCCGGAGGTATCAATGTTTCTTTCTAAATTCAGACTAAATTATGAGAAAAATAAAAATTCAATCCATTCTTGCGGCAGTTGCCGGACTTTTCCTGGCAACGAGTTGTAGCAGCAGTTTTTTGGATACGGACCCCACAGATGCGGTAAGTTCGGATAAGGTATCTGTACCCGAAAATGCGGAGGCACTTGTGAATGGTGCCTGGTATAATCTGTTTGATTATTCAAGTACCTATGCCAATATCGGTTATCGGGCACTTCAGTGTCTGGATGATATGATGGCAAGTGATATTGTTTCCCGTCCGAAATATGGTTTTAACTCTTCGTATCAGTTTAATGATATAGCGCAATCCTCAAATGGTAGAACAGAGTTTGCCTGGTATCTGATATATAAAACGATAGATAATTGTAACACTGCCATTTCTATCAAGGGGGATTCGGAAGAACTCCGTCAGGCACAGGGACAAGCATTGGCATTACGCGCCTTTTGTTATTTGCACTTGGTACAGCATTATCAATTCACCTACTTGAAAGATAAAGATGCTCCGTGTGTTCCTATATATACCGAACCTAGCAATAGTTCCACTGTACCGAAAGGAAAATCAACAGTGGCACAGGTTTATCAGCTTATTTTCGACGATCTCACTTTGGCGAAGGACTATTTGAAAAACTATGTCCGCAGCGGTGATAATCAAAAGTTCAAACCGAATGTTGCAGTGGTTGACGGTCTTTTGGCTCGCGCTTACTTGCTGACCGGACAATGGGAAGAAGCCGCAAAAGCTGCCGAAGCAGCACGTGCAGGATATACGTTGATGACAACTACAGCCGAGTACGAAGGTTTTAATAATATTTCCAATAAAGAATGGATATGGGGATTTCCTCAAATTCCTTCCCAATCGGATGCCAGCTATAATTTCTATTATTTGGATGCAACATACGTAGGAGCATATAGCAGCTTTATGGCTGATCCCCATCTGAAAGATACATTTACCGAAGGTGATATTCGTTTACCTTTGTTTCAGTGGATGCGTGAAGGGTATTTGGGATATAAGAAATTTCACATGCGTGCAGATGATACGGCTGATCTGGTCTTGATGCGTGCTGCTGAAATGTATTTGATAGAAGCGGAGGCGAAAGTTCGTGACGGCGTAGCGTTGGCACAGGCTGTAGCTCCATTGAATACATTGCGTAATGCCCGTGGAGTAGGGGATTATGAGGTGACAGGAAAATCACAGGAAGATGTAATCAATGAGATACTGATGGAACGTCGTCGTGAACTTTGGGGAGAAGGATTTGGTATTACCGATATACTTCGTACACAAAAGGCAGTAGAACGTGTTGCTTTGTCGGATGAGATGCAAAAGACAGAAGTCGATTGCTGGCAGGAGGGTGGTAGCTTTGAAAAACGAAATCCTCTGGGACATTGGTTCCTCAACTTCCCGAACGGTAAACCGTTTACAGTAAATAGCACCTATTATTTATATGCTATTCCACAGAAAGAAATTAACGCTAACCCTAACATATAAATAGCTCTCTTAATTTTTTGACTTTGACCTTAACTTGTAGACCGGTATACGTCGTGACGATGCATACCGGTCGTTTTCTTTGGAAAAGAGGGAGCGCAAAATGTGACACACCCCATTTTATTTAATCTAATCTTATTCTATTTTTTTCTTCTTCAAATTCGGTAAAAAGAATGTGACCAATCCTAGTAACGGCATATAAGCACAGATATTATATACATATTCAATGCTCGTTTTATCCGCTAAATTACCGAGTACGGCAGATGCTACACCGGCCACTCCGAAAGCAAATCCAAAGAACAAGCCGGATATCAATCCAAGTTTGGTAGGAAGCAACTCTTGGGCATAAAGCAATATGGCAGGAAAAGCGGAAGAAAGCATCAATCCCACACAGAAGCTAAGGATAATAGTCCACAGCAGATTGGCATGGGGCATTAGTAAGCTAAATGGGGCAGCTCCTAAAATAGAAGCCCAAATCACATACTTCCGACCAATTCGGTCACCGACAGGTCCACCAATTAATGTTCCGATAGCAGTAGCTACCAGAAAGATAAATAAATATAGTTGCGAATCTTGTACGCTTACATTAAATTTATGAATCAAGTAGAAAGTATAATAACTCGTGAGACTTGCCATATAGATATATTTGGAGAAAATCAGAATCAGCAATATCGCGATTGAAAGGGCTGTCTTATCCATAGGCAAAGGAAGATGAACAGGTTTTCTGACACTGACGGTCTGTGCTTTCATCCGGTTTAGATATGATTTATACCATTTGCAAATTGGGTACATCACTCCGATAGCAGCTAAAGCCACAAATGCAAATACGATGAGATGTTGTCTGCCATAAGGAGCCACCAACAGAGCAACCAGTAAAGGACCTAATGAACCTCCGAAGTTACCACCTACCTGAAAGAGCGATTGTGCTAGTCCACGTTTCCCGCCGGAGGCAAGGAATGTGATACGGGAGGCTTCCGGATGTAGTACGGAAGAGCCAATTCCGATTAAGAATACGGAGGCTAATATCCAGTATAGATTATCAGAGAATGCTAAGTTTATCAAACCAATCAGTGTAAAGCTCATTCCGATAGGCAACGACCATGCAACGGGATATTTATCAAAAATGATTCCGGTAATCGGTTGAAAGACCGAAGCCGAAAGCTGATAAACCAGTGTGATAAGGCCGATTTGCGCAAAACTTAATCCTAAATCATCTTTGAATAGCGGATAAGCTGCTGAAACAACGGACTGTAAAAGATCATTGAGACAGTGTGAAAGACTTAATGCGATTAAGATGGAAAATGTAATTTTTCCTACGGGTTGTTCCTGATTTTGTACCATGATACCTATTGCTTTAGAAGTGTTCCTGAAAAATTGGCTGCAAAGGTACGCAAACTTTCCCGTTTCTCTAAGACTAAGGATTCTAAATTGTCGTTAATTCAATTTTGACTAACTGAACTATTCTCCGTACCTGCTGTTGTTAAATAAAAAAGGAGGATTATATGGGCTTTATTTGGTATATCATTATTGGTATTGTGGCTGGATTCCTCGCAGGTAAAGTAATGCGCGGCGGAGGCTTTGGTCTTATTATAAATTTATTACTTGGTATTCTTGGAGGTGTACTGGGCGGTTGGGTATTTGCCCTTTTCGGACTGTCAGCTTCAGGATTGATCGGAAGTTTGATAACTTCCACTGTAGGGGCTATCCTTGTATTATGGATTGCTTCCTTATTCTCGAAATCTAAATAGATATTTATATAATTTATTTTTAATCCTAAAAACAGAACTTAATTATGGAATGTAGACATGGAAATTTCTGGATTGGACTCGGAATTGGGTCAATCCTCGGCGCAGTAGCTTATCGTCTTTCACGTACAGCAAAAGCAAAACAGTTGGAAAGCGAAATTTATAATGCTATCCATCGTATAGGTCGCGATGCTGAAATAGCAGCTGCTCATGCTGAAAGAAAAGCAATGGATCTTGGACTTAAAGCAGTAGAAACCGGTGCGGAAATTGCTGATAAAGTAGCGGCAGAAGCCGACAAAGTGGCCGGAAAAGCAAAAGATAAGTGGGAAAAGTAAGAATCCCAAAACGGGTAATCGATTTAAATATAATTGGTTACCTGTTTTATTTTTGTATATTTAATCTTTTATCCCTAGCTTTATTTAGTCATCGTATCAATGTGTGTGCGAACACATTTAGGCTAATCTTCTTTATTATTCTCGTTTCCTTCAAGAATTGGGAGTTACTTTCTCTCTAACTTTTCATCTGAAAAGAGTCTTTTTCTCTATACCATCTTTACTTTTTCTTATGTTTAACAACATGTATGTTTTCTGTTTGTTGGAGTTAATTATTTGATTATTAGTTGTATATACTTGTTTTGATATGATGTGTGTGCGCACACACTATTGCTTAATTCAATAATTCATTTTACTTTTGCCGATGAAAAACAAGATACTTATCAATATATGGATAAAGAGTTTTCAAATATTCGGATTGTAGACATTGCCAAGATGGCAGGTGTCTCTGTTGGCACGGTAGACCGTGTAATCCATAATCGTGGAAGAGTATCTGAAGAAAACAGGAAAAAAGTACAGGCTATCCTGGAAATGGTACATTACCAACCAAATCTGATGGCACGTTCATTAGCTGCCTCCAAAAAACAATATCATATCCTTGCAATAACTCCTTCTTTTGTGCAAGGGGAGTATTGGGAAGCTATTTCGGAAGGGATAGATAAAGCTGCGGCGGAAATGGAATCATATAATATCACCATTACCAAACTCTTTTTCGATCAATATAATAATAAGACTTTTGATGATATCATCCGAAATCTGCTGAATGAGAAAGTGGATGGGGTATTGATTGCGACTTTGTTTACAGATTCTGTTATCCGGCTTTCGCAGGAGCTTGACAGGAATGAAATACCATACGTGTATGTTGACTCCAACATTGGAGGGCAGCATCAACTGGCTTATTTTGGAACGGAATCTTATGATGCCGGAGTGATTGCTGCCAGATTATTGATGGACAGGCTTCCTTCTTCTTCCGATATATTAATGGCACGGATTATTCATAGTGGGAAGAATGATTCTAACCAGGGAAAGAACAGGCGCGAAGGTTTCTGTCATTATCTCACTGAAATAGGGTTTAACGGAAATCTGCATGAAGTAGAACTGAAAATAAATGATTCAGTGTATAACTTCATGAAACTGGATGAAATCTTTGAAGCTAATCCGAATATTAAAGGCGCTATTATCTTTAATTCAACTTGCTATATTTTAGGAAATTACCTGAAAGCAAGAGGAATGCAGGCTGTCAAACTGGTTGGTTATGATCTTATCGGCAGAAATACGCAATTACTTTCCGAAGGTGTGATAACCGCATTGATTGCGCAGCGCCCCGAGCGTCAGGGGTACGATGGCGTTAAATCATTGTGTAATCATTTGCTGTTCAAGCAGAATAGTGAGAAAGTGAATTTGATGCCTATCGATATTCTCCTTAAAGAGAATTTGAAATATTATCTGAACAATAAATTATAAACATATAAATTTATAAGAACCATGAATGAATTATTTAACGTAAAAGGCAAAGTAGTTGTTATCACCGGCGGAGCTGGTATTTTAGGTAAAGGTATTGCTGCGTATCTCGCAAAGGAAGGCGCAAAAGTGGTTGTGCTCGACAGAAGTGAAGAAGCTGGAAAAGCATTGGTAGACAGTATCAAAGCAGAAGGAAATGAAGCAATGTTCCTTTACACTGATGTGATGGATAAGGAAGTGCTGGAAGGTAACAAAGTGGAAATAATGAAGGCTTATGGCCGTATTGATGTTTTGTTGAACGCTGCTGGAGGTAACATGGCAGGTGCAACTATCGCTCCGGACAAAACGTTCTTCGATTTACAGATTGACGCATTTAAGAAAGTGGTGGATTTGAACCTTTTCGGTACCGTATTGCCTACGATGGTATTTGCTGAAATTATGGTAGAACAGAAGAAAGGTTCTATTGTAAACTTCTGCTCTGAATCAGCTCTTCGTCCATTGACTCGTGTCGTTGGTTATGGTGCAGCTAAAGCAGCTATTGCTAACTTTACTAAATACATGGCTGGTGAACTGGCATTGAAATTCGGTAACGGTCTGCGTGTAAATGCGATCGCTCCGGGATTCTTCCTGACCGATCAGAACCGTGCGTTATTGACTAATCCGGATGGCTCTCTGACTGATCGTTCAAAAACAATTCTCGCTCATACTCCATTCAACCGTTTCGGTGAACCGGAAGATCTTTATGGAACCATCCATTATTTGATTAGCGATGCTTCCAACTTCGTAACAGGTACAGTAGCTGTAATCGATGGTGGATTTGATGCATTCTCAATTTAATAAATGGAGAATTGAGAATTAAAAATTGAGAATTGGCTGCGTAGCATCCGTATGCCGACTCTCAACTTTTAATTTTCAACTTTGATTTCTTAATTCTCAATTTTTAATTCTTAATTTAATAACAATATGTATTTATGTGAACAAACTTGGCGCTGGTATGGTCCTAACGACCCCGTTAGCTTGTGGGATATTAAGCAGGCAGGCGCTACCGGTATAGTAAATGCTCTTCATCACATTCCGAATGGTGAAGTGTGGACAGTAGAAGAGATCATGAAACGTAAACAAATGATTGAAGAAGTAGGTCTGACATGGTCTGTGGTAGAAAGTGTACCTGTACACGAACATATCAAGACACAGACTGGTGACTTCATGAAATACATTGAAAACTATAAGGAAAGTATCCGTAATCTGGCGAAGTGTGGCGTAATGGTAGTTACTTATAACTTTATGCCCGTACTGGACTGGACACGTACTGACCTTGCCTATACAATGCCTGATGGCTCTAAAGCTCTTCGTTTCGAAAAGGCGGCTTTTGTAGCCTTTGATCTTTTCATCCTGAAACGTCCGAACGCAGAAAAAGATTATACTCCTGAAGAAATAGCTAAAGCAAAAGCTCGTTTCGAACAAATGAGTGAAGATGATAAGAAACTGTTGGTTCGCAATATGATTGCCGGACTTCCAGGCTCGGAAGAAAGTTTCACTGTAGAACAATTCCAGCAGGCATTAGACCGTTATAATGATATTGACGCTGAAAAGCTCCGTTCCAACTTGATTTTCTTCTTAAAAGAAATTGCGCCTGTTGCCGATGAAGTAGGCGTGAAGCTGGTTATTCACCCGGATGATCCTCCTTACACTATTTTAGGTTTGCCACGCATTTTGAGTACGGAAGAAGATTTCAAAAAACTGATTGAAGCCGTGCCTAACGAATCCAATGGCCTTTGCTTGTGTACAGGTTCTTTCGGAGTGCGTGCCGACAATGACCTTGCAGGCATGATGGAACGTTTCGGTGATCGTGTAAACTTTGTTCACCTGCGTAGTACACAGCGTGACGAAGAAGGCAACTTCTATGAAGCTAACCACTTGGAAGGAAATGTAGATATGTACGGCGTAATGAAAGCTCTTATTCTTTTGCAACAACGTCGTAAATGCTCTATCGCTATGCGTCCCGACCACGGACATCAAATGATTGATGACTTGAAAAAGAAGACAAATCCGGGATATTCTTGTCTGGGACGTCTTCGCGGACTGGCAGAACTTCGCGGCTTGGAAATGGGTATCGCTAAGTCTATCCTTTAGTTGAAGTTTTAATTAGCACTTTATTATAAAAACACTATGACTATTATTGATCGTGATAATAGTTGTAGTGTTTTTTATTTATTCTTTTTCACTTGTTGAGGGATAAGTGAGGCGAATAAGTCTCCAACATGCGTATCTTTATCGGCTTTTTTTGCTTTCTTCGGTTTGGGAGGATCGGGGATAATAAGCAAAGCTATTTGTGCACAAGCTTCTGCGTCAGCAAGTGCGTGGTGGTGATTCTCTAAATTATATCCGCACCGTTCTGCTACCGTATGCAATTGATGATTGGGCAGATCTTTTCCGAAAACTTTTCTGGAAGTACGGCAGGTACAATAAAATTTGTAATTAGGATAAGTCATGTCATACAATTCGTGAACTGCCCGAAGACAACCTTCATCAAAAGGACTATTGTGTGCAACAAGTGGCAATCCATCTATCAACGGTTTGATTTCAGCCCATACATCAGGAAAATCTTCGGCTTCCATCGTATCGTCATAAGTTAATCCGTGGATAGCCGTTGTCCATTGCGTATAATAATTAGGAGCAGGACGAATGAGACGATAGATTTTATTCACGATCTTACCGTCTTTTACAATGACAACACCTACACTACAAACACTTGTACGTTTACCATTGGCTGTTTCAAAGTCGATGGCTGCAAAGTTCCTCATTTATTTCCTTGTTTTAGAGAAACAAAGATAATACAAAAAAGGGTCATGCAAAATATAGAAATAGGATTGATAACCAGGAAATTTATTGATTTTAATGAAAATGAATGTTTTTAATGGATGTTTTCAGTGAAATACCTTTCTTGTTGTGAAAATTATGCTATTTTTGCCAAACATAAACAAAAAAGCATGAACAAAACCTACTTCAAATATAAATACGTTTTAATATTCATTCTTTCATTGCTTGTTTTTATAGGTGGACTAAATTACAAACACTGGTATGTTACTGACAATTTGATGGTAAAGCGTATTTCCCTGATTTACTCCATATCTAAAGATGATATTGGCAACAGAAATATAGAAAAGTTGTTGTATCAGGAGTTTCAGAAACAAGGGATAGAGGTAATGTTTGATAAGTTTTATTTTGATTGTAGCAAATATGATGAGAAAGAGCGGATAGAACATGTAAGGGAATATCTTGAATTTCTAGAAAGTAAATCGACAGACCTTATTCTGACCGTTGGTGACCAGGCAACTAATTCTTTATTATCTACCCGTCACCGGTTATTATCTTCTATTCCTGTGGTAGCTTGTAATGTGCATTTTCCCAATGAAGAACTGATTGAAGAATACGATTCGCAGAAAGTTTATGTATTGCGTGATAGTCCCGATCTGAAACGTAATATCGACTTTATAAAAACATTGTATCCCCATAATGATATGGAGATTATTTATAATATAGATCTGACCTTTCTTGGACATAAATCTTTCGATAGCCTTTCCCGAGTGGTTGACAGGAAGAATGTGAGAGTTTTGGGCTATCAAAAAGCATTTGTGCAAGAGTGTGATTATAAGCATTTGACGGAGATGATTGAATATTTTAATCTGACCCCCGGTTTGATAAATGATAATGTTAACAAGAATGGTCTGACAATAAGTCTTTGCCCCTTTCGTTATATAAAAGGATCTTCTTTGTTAGTAATGTTGAAACAATCAAAGAGAAGACAACAAAATCAAGCGTTTTTACTGGATAAATTAGATATGCTGGCAATTCCGATAGTAACAGCTTTAAATATTCCTTCTTTTAGTTGTATTCGTGAAGGTTTCGGTGAAAATGCTAAGATTGTCGGCGGTTATATGGCTACAGAGGGTATTACGGCGAAGGCTTCCGCTAGCCTTGCTGCACGCTTATTAAAGAAAGAAAAAATAGGAATGCCTAAAATAAGAGATTTAGAAAAAGAGTATGTACTGGACTGGACATATTTTTCTGAATATGCGGGTGATATTAGTAATGTTCCGCAAAATGTCCGTATAATCAACTATCCGTTTTACGATTGTTATCGAAAAGAACTTTATTTGTTGGGTGGGTTGTTTGTTTTCTCTTTTATTTTGGTAACCATTAGTTTGTTACGTACACATCGCCGTTCGTTGATGGAGCGTAAGAATCTTCAAATGCTGGAAGAAGCGCATAAACGATTGACTCTTTCTATGAATGGCGGGAAAATTTCACTTTGGAATATTCAGGAAGGTGTTCTTGAATTTGATGATAATTATGTACGATTGGTTGGCATGGAACAACGGAGATTTACAAAAGAGGATATTATGAGATATACCCATCCTGATGATGTACAATTGCTTAGCTCATTCTACGAAACATTATATCAGTCTCCCAGTATGCAAATACAACGAATACGTTTTTGTTTTGGAGGGAAAGAGGCAGATTATCAATGGTATGAACTTCGATGCAGTACCTTGAAAGATGCCCAGGGGGAGATTATGTTGGCAGGCATTATGCAGAATATTCAAAACTTGGTAGAGCATGAACAACAGTTGATTCTAGCGAAACAGATAGCAGAAAAAGCAGAGCTGAAACAGTCGTTTCTAAATAATATGAGTCATGAAATCCGTACACCGCTCAATGCTATTGTAGGTTTCACAAATTTATTAATAGGTGAGGGGGCTGATGAAATAGAACCGGAAGAGAAAGCTGCTATGATTGAAATAGTCAATAATAATAATGAGTTACTTTTGAAACTGGTGAATGACGTATTAGAAATATCTCGTTTAGATTCAGGCAACTTATCCTTTGATATAAAGGAACATAACATTACGAAAATAATAAAGGAGATTTATGTCACTTACCAAACATTGATTCAGCCTTCATTATGCTTTATCCTTGAACTTGATGAAACAGTTTCCTTACCCGTTAACATCGACTGCTTCCGTTTTACTCAAGTCATCTCTAATTTTCTGAATAATGCAAATAAATTTACCAAAGAAGGAACTATTACTTTGGGGTGCAAAATATATAAAGAGCATCAGGAAGTTTGCGTTTACGTAAAAGATACTGGCAAAGGGATTGACGATAAAGAACTAATGATGATTTTTGATCGCTTTTACAAGACTGATGAATTTGAGCAGGGGAGTGGTTTGGGACTTTCCATTTGTAAAGTGATTATTGAACGACTGGCTGGACGTATAGAAGTGCATTCAGAAGTAGGAAAAGGAAGTTGTTTCTCCGTTATTTTGTCTTTGGCAAATATAATTTAGTACAATAAACAGAAGGTATTTAAAAGAAAAAAGCAAATAATGAAAGGTAAGTTCAAACCCTGGCAGAGGTGGGTACTATTCGCTCTTGCAATGGCTGTTATTTTTGCATCGGGAGTAATTATTTCATTCCTGATGGAACACAGCGCAGAGGTTGTAAATGTAGACTATAAGAAAAAGATAAAAATAAACGGAATAGAAGCACGCAGCATTATTTTTGCTGAAAACTATCCACGTGAATATAAGATGTGGGTGGATACGACATCGACCGATTTGCACAGTAGATTAAATGGAAGAACTTCTATCGATGTTTTAGCGCAACGTCCTGAAATGGTCATATTATGGGCTGGATATGCTTTTTCTAAGGATTATTCAACACCGCGCGGGCATATGTACGCTTTACAGGATATTGTTCATTCACTTCGTACTGGTGCGCCTATGGGGGATGCTGACGGTCCTCAATTTGCAAGTTGCTGGGTGTGTAAAAGTTCTGATGTTCCCCGTATGATAGAAGCTATTGGGGTAGATTCCTTTTATAATAATAAGTGGGCTGCATGGGGAGCCGAAATTGTAAACCCTATAGGATGTGCCGATTGTCATGAACCTAAAAACATGGATTTGCATATCAGCCGTCCGTCGCTCACTGAAGCTTTTAGCCGTCAAGGTAGAGATATCACTCATGCTACTCCACAGGAAATGCGTTCATTGGTCTGTGCACAGTGTCATTCGGAGTATTATTTCAAGGGGAATATAAAATATCCTACTTTTCCTTGGGATAAGGGCTTCACTGTTGAAGATTTAGAAAAGTATTATGATGAAATCGGATTTACTGATTATATTCATAAATTGAGCCGTGCCCCTATATTAAAGGCTCAACATCCTGATTATGAAATTTTCAAGATGGGCATACACGCCCAGCGTGGTGTGTCGTGCGCTGACTGTCACATGCCTTACAATGATGAAGGAGGGATAAAATATAGCGATCACCATATTCAGAATCCGTTAGTAGTGACTGAACGCACTTGTCAGACTTGTCATCGTGATAATAAAGAGACGCTCTGTAAAAATGTATACGAACGTCAGCAAAAGGCAAATGAGTTGCGTACACTTTTAGAAAAGGAGTTGGCAAAAGCACATATCGAAGCGAAGTTTACTTGGGATATAGGAGCTACAGAAAATGAAATGCAAGAAGCCTTGCTGTTAATTCGTCAGGCACAGTGGAGATGGGATTTCGGCGTATCTTCTCATGGCGGTTCTTTTCATGCCCCGCAGGAAACCATGCGTATTTTGGGGCATGGCTTAAATAAAGTATTCCAAGCTCGTATGCTTATCAGCAAAGTGCTTGTAGCGCATGGGTATACAGATAATGTACCACTTCCGGATATTACAACGAAAGAAAAAGTACAGCAATATATTGGTTTGGATATGGCTGTTGAAAAGGCGGACAAAGATAAATTTCTCAAAGAAATTGTCCCTGAATGGCTTCAAAAGGCAAAGGCAAACGGGCGTATTGTGAATTAGAATTTATTTTCACTATATTTGCCTACAATATAAATCCAATAAGATTATGTCAACAAAAACAATGAAAGAGAAAGCAACCGAGTTGTTGCAGAGGTGTGAAGTGGTAGTGCTTGCTTCTGTAAATAAAGAGGGATATCCCCGTCCTGTGCCGATGAGTAAGATTGCAACAGACGGAATTTCTACTATTTGGATGTCTACCGGAGCGGACTCATTAAAGACTATTGACTTTCTGGCAAACCCGAAAGCCGGATTATGTTTTCAGGATAAGGGAGACAGCGTAGCCTTAACGGGAACTGTGGAAGTGGTAACCGACGAGAAGATGAAACAAGAACTTTGGCAGGACTGGTTTATCGAACATTTTCCTGGAGGTCCTACCGATCCGGGCTATGTGCTGCTGAAATTTGAATCGAATCACGCAACTTATTGGATTGAAGGGACATTTATTCATAAGAAGCTGGACTAATCACTTCATACAGTTCTATTCCCGTGAGATCTGGAAATAAGAAGAGAGAAACATTCTTTCCTTTCGAAGAAGAATGTCTCTCTCTTTTTGATGATAGTTGGATAGATAGTATATCTATTCTTCGTGTTTCATTTAGAATTCGAACTTCTCCAGTTTCATTTCAGCTAATTCCTGAATGATACCTACGTACTTGCTGAAATGAGAAGATTTCTCGTGAGCTGCCAATACTTCAGCATTCTGCCATGTTTCACAAATCATGAAAACGTCGTGACGGGTACTGCTTTCGAAAGTATCATAAGCAATGCATCCTTCTTCCTTCAAAGAACAAGCAGTCAGTTCTTTAGCTGCCTCAATCGCTTTTTCGCGGTTTGTCTCGCTTACGCGGACGAAAACATTTAATCTAATCATAGTCTTTATTATTAAATGATTAAAAATAGCTTTATCACATCTTTGGTAATAAATCGCAGGCAAAGATACTATTTTTGTGCTTTTTCGGATACCTTGTTCTTTAAATTTCACCAAAACGTCATATAATCATAAAAAACGATTATATTTGCCCTTGAAATCAAAAAGCAACTATTTTGGGCGCAACTCTTAAATTTGTTCTGGCTTAATATTAGCCTCACGAACCACAGGCTAATTTCTTTCGTTTGAGTAATTCCACTCGAACCGGTTTTTCATTTTGTTATTTTTATTATTTACTGCATGGTTTCTCGAAACGTATGCGATATGAAAACGAATGGAAAATTTCGTAAGAAATAGTAAGCAGAACATAGAAAAAGAGATTGAAAGAATTGAGCGACAGCCGATTGCCCCACTAGATAAGATTAAGCAGATTATTGATG
The DNA here is from genome assembly GCF_018289135.1 of Bacteroides xylanisolvens. NCBI lineage: Bacteria > Pseudomonadati > Bacteroidota > Bacteroidia > Bacteroidales > Bacteroidaceae > Bacteroides > Bacteroides xylanisolvens. The sequence goes on along the minus strand of NZ_CP072216.1, from coordinate 2,335,396 downwards.
TCATACAGATGTCTCTTATTCTGTTGAAATCCGCCGTTGCCGAATACCAATTCCCGAATCCGAAAGAAGAAATTCTTTTCTTTAAGACCTGGAAACCACAGATTTCCGGGCTGTTGATGTTTTATGTCCGCTTGTATCAGATTGAAAAGAAGCGTATCGGCGAATCTCCGTCTTCCCAATGCAAATATCTGAAGTCGGAACTGGAGAACTTGAAAAAATACTTCCTGAATAATTCTTTCTATGATTATTACCGTACCGGCAGGACGGAACTCGACGAACAATATTTTGTCAGAAGAAACTATGATATTCTGGCAGACACCCGTTTCGGGTTGCTGGACAGGGATTCTTCTTTCACTACCCTGCATGATTCAAGTGTGGCTGAAATCATAGCCAACAATCGTTTAGCGGAATACCTGTCTGCTCAAATAGAGATATTATCAGAGGAACTTCATTTGAAATTCACTTCAATGGTAGAAAACCGGCTATTGCAGTGGACGGACAGCAAGGTCGCTTTGGTTGAGTTTATCTATGCCCTGTATGCGGGCAAATGCTTCAACAATGGAAATACCAGTTTAAAAGACATAGCCTTCTGCTGCGAGACTCTTTTCAATATTGAGATTGGAGACTTTTATCGCATATTCTTGGAAATCAGAAACCGGAAGAAGAGTCGGACGCAGTTTCTTGATAAGTTGAAAGATAAAATTATAAAGATGATGGATGAGCTGGACAAATAAATTTCATGTCGTCTTGTGACATCTTGTGAATTATACAAATGGCTAATATCCAACTTTGCGGAGAAAAAGATTTGATTCACAAAGAAAGATAATAGCTTTTGTATAATTATGGAAACAACATTTACATGGGAGATAAAGGTGAAGAATACTCCTTTATTGATTAAGAAATGCAGCCACTGTGAGAGTGATCGCTTTTATTGCAGTGATAAGTTCAGAATGAATGCACAGAAAAAGAACATTGATGTCTGGCTGATTTACAGATGCGTGAAGTGCGATAATACTTGTAATATAACTTTGCTGTCACGTACCAAACCGGACTTGATTGATAAAAAACTGTTTCATAGCTTTTCTATGAATGATAGAGAAGTGGCCTGGCAGTATGCTTTTTCAGCCGGAATGGCAAGTAAGAACAAGCTTCAAATAGACTACGATAGCGCTGAATATGAGGTGATAAGTAATATCTCCTTCGAAGATATTATGAATATGAACAACGCGATAATAAGTATTCTGATCGAATGTGATTTTGAATTGAACCTGAAATTATTATCATTGATAAAAAGATGTTTTTCTCTTTCCACTACCCGGTTGAAGCATTTGTTTGAAGAAGGAAATATTTCTTTGCTTTCCGGTAAGACGTCTCCAAAGTGTAAGGTAAAGAATGGAGATATAATTTTGATAGATCGAAAAAGCTTGATTGATATTTTGGAATAAGGTCGATTTTACAGTTTTTTTTAATAGCTTTGTGATATAATCATTCGGATGCTGTAAATGAGGTTGTACTATAAAATTAAAGATATGAAAAAGGTATTTTTATTAGCTTTTGTTTTGTTTGCATGGAGTATGGTTGTCAATGCTCAAGAAAGTGATGGGAAATATATTGAAGTGACAGGTTCTTCGGAGATTGAAGTCGTTCCGGATGAAATACATTTTCTGATTCAGATTAAGGAGTATTGGCAGGAAGAGTACACAGGTAAATCTAATAAAGAAGAAGATTTTCGGACAAAAGTGCCATTGGCTATGATTGAAAAGGATTTGCGTCGGAGTTTGCGCAAAATCGGAATAGCGGATGATGCTATCCGTACACAGGAAATAGGGGATTATTGGCGCCAGAGAGGAAAGGAATTTCTGATAGGTAAGCAATTGGATATCCAGTTGACCGATTTTGAGCAGATTAATTCCATTATCCGTTCTGTTAACACATGGGGAATTGAGTCCATGCGCATCGGAGAATTGAAGCATAAGGATTTGCCAATGTATCGGAAGCAAGGTAAGATTGAAGCATTGAAAGCTGCCCGTGAAAAAGCATCTTACTTGGTGGAAGCGATGGGACAGGAATTGGGTGAAGTGATCCGTATTGTAGAACCTGTTGATAATAATATAAGCCGTTATCTTCCTTTTCAGGCACAGAGCAATGTCAGCATGGGGACGGCTGCTACCGAACAGTACCGTGTCATCAAGTTGAGATATGAAATGACTGCCCGTTTTGCCATCAAATAAAAAATGCCTATCTTTGTGGCATGACTAAAAATAATAAATCGGATTTGGTTTGATAAACAATCTGTGTTTCTGACACAGGTTGTCCTTTCGTTTGCTCTCGGATGATTCCATTCGAGGGTGTTTTCTATGTTTTTATAAATTCAATTTTTAACTTGCGTACAATGGTGTGAAAAGCATTGTTATGCTTTTCAACGTGTGCGCTCTATATATTAAGATCATGAATAACGAAAATCAAACAATTCACAAATCCGACGATAACCTAACTATTTATGGTTGGAATGAGAAACTCAATCAGCTAAAACAAGAATCAATATATAGTGCCCTTGCTCATGGGCGTGTTTCCATTGTACACCGTACTTGCTACGAGGTAATTTCCGGAAACGGATTGTTTCAGTGTGAACTCACGGGAAATATGATGTATGGAAAATCGGATGATGAATTACCTTGTACAGGTGATTGGGTCATTTTTCAACCGTTCGATGAACATAAAGGGATTATAGTTGATAGTTTGCCTCGTGAGCGGACATTGTATCGCAAGAAAAGTGGCACGGTTGCTGATAAGCAGGCCATTGCTTCTTATGTCGATAAGGCATTTATTGTGCAGAGCCTTGATGATAATTTCAATGTTCACAGGGTAGAACGCTTTATGGTTCAGATAATGGAGGAAAATATCAGCTCTGTATTGGTTCTTAATAAAGCCGATTTAGATTTTGACAGACAGAGTGTTGAGGAACAAATAAAACATATCTCCAGTCAGATACCCGTATTTTTCACGAGTATTCATCAGCTCGAAACAATTGTCCGGTTACGGAAGTCCATATCGGAAGGCGAAACGGTTGTGTTTGTCGGTTCTTCGGGTGTCGGGAAAAGCTCTTTGGTGAATGCTCTTTGTGAAAAGCCGGTATTGCTCACATCTGATATAAGCCTGTCCACAGGAAAAGGCCGTCATACTTCGACCCGTCGTGAAATGGTATTGATGGACAGTTCGGGTGTTTTAATCGACACTCCGGGCGTCCGTGAATTTGGCTTGGCCATTGACAATCCCGATTCTCTTGCCGAAGTGTTGGAAATCTCTGACTATGCTGAATTGTGTCGCTTTAAAGATTGCAAACATATCAACGAACCGGGCTGTGCTGTTTTAGAAGCAGTCAACAGTGGTGTATTAGATTATAAAGTTTATGCGAGCTATCTGAAACTTCGCCGGGAAGCGTGGCACTTTTCTGCTTCCGAACATGAGAAACGCAAAAAAGAAAAATCATTTACCAAACTCGTGGAAGAAGTGAAGAACCGCAAGGCAAATCGTTGATCTCTATTGAGACGATGCAGGTATCTCCGGATGCCTGCATCGTGTTATACTAACTTAAGCTTATATCTATTGGGGATTTACATTTATGAAGAGTTTTTTTATTACTTATTGTCGTATCTGCCTGTAAAAAGCAGTTTCCCTTTCTGTGTATATTGTTTTACGAAATCACCTTTGTGGGAAGTGTACATATTTCTGTCATGTTCATATTGTTTCCATAAATCAAGTTTAAGCCGTTCATATTCTTTCGCAATAGCTGTATTTGCTTGAAGATAATCTCTGAAATACAATTCATCATTATCTCCCTCATAACATAAGTGTAGATGAAATACCCGTTCAGCAAATCCTTGTAATGTATAACCTTTATTGAAATCAATGCGACTGTCGTTCTCTGCCATGCAGATATAGCCGCATCTTTCAATTGTACCTTTCAAATTGACGACTTTTTCTTCTCTTGGGATTTCCACAAGTATATCTATGGTAGGCTTTGCCCAAATTTCTTTAATTGCTGTGCTACCTATATGGCTAATACGTTCAATACAGGGAAGTCTCTCTTTCAGCAACTCCGCTTCTTCCTTATACCAATCTGTCCAATAGTCTTGGTGTGCAGTCAGGGTTATGGGGAATAATTGCCAAAGCTCGTCTAATGATAATTCAGTTAATTTCTTTTGTTCCATATCATGTGGCAATTGTTATTAATAATAGGTGACATAGCTATATAGATAAATTACAGCCAAAAATCAATTAATTCTTTTATTTCCTATTTCATTATCAACATTCTTTTTTGTATTAATGTTTTATGCTGATAATGGTTTGCAGCTTGCCGCCGTTAGGCAGGACAGGTGTATGTTGTAAGCTAAATTTCGTATTCAATCTTGTAATCTTCATATACATTGAATACCGTTTCACAATCTGATAAAATACTTTCAAGCAAAGGTTTGACCTCACTATTCCAATCTAACTTACCCAGCCCTGCACCTATTTTCGGTAGCGACACGGTTTTGATACCTCTGCTTTCGCACACTTTTTTCAAGCGTTTCAAACCTTTATTCAGATATGTGAGTTCCGCATGATACATATCGGGTTGTGTAGCGATGTAGATTATACCCGGAGAGAAACCTTTGATTTCTCCTATAAACACATTGCCAGCCTGGAACTTAGTGTTTCGTGTGTACTTCTTAAAGAGTTTTTGGATTTCAGGGAATTGACTTGACAGCTTAAAGGCAAGCCCAGTTCCTAATCCTTCTTGTGAGCCAACAGCTACACCTTGTGCTATGTACTCATCTTTACTCTGTAATATATCTCCCGAAATGTATTTTATCATATTGTTTCCGTTTTTCTATTGCTTATAATGGTTAGAAAGGAGCATCGTCAGATGCTATCTTTCGTTGTTAGCAACCTATTTGAAATAATTAATCATTTTATCGTTATTAGGAATATTCCCAGTATGCCACAAATGGATTTGTGACTTTATTACCTTCAATTTTTCCATAAACATATATACAGCCAGCCATGAAAACGGAAATATCTTTCATGCAAATTTCGTTGATTTGAAAAATGAAGCTATTTCCATCTTTAACCACTTTACCATCATTATCTAATCCCCATTGAATAGGCATTACGTTACCCCCAAACTTGATTGCACAATTTTTTTCAGGCATATCTTTTTCCGTACTCATTTCGTATATTGAATAAATTTCATCTATTTCGGGGTGTTTATATCTATCACTTTTACTTTGGCTACTTAATTCATGTTCAACCAACAACAATTTACAATCGGGATATGTGTTATATTCCAATGCAATATCAAAATCCGGAGTGAAAATAGATATTTGCTTGTTCGGATTTAGAGGGTTTTGAAATGTTAGATAAAAATAGAGATTATCTTTGTCCGATAAATACTTATCATCAAAACAAGCTGGAGCATTTCCACCAACCCAACCAAAGCAGTCTTTTTGGTATTCACCAATGCCGTAGTATATTGCATTTTCTCTTGTTTTAAGTATTCTTTCTATATCCATAATAACGATAATGATTTGATTGTTGCTAATGCGTTAATAACCACACCTCATAGTGTAGTTCCTAATCTCTATTATTCTCATATATTTACTACCTATTAGTTTCATATTATCAGTCCTTATCAATAGGAAATGAAAGTAAGTCATCAATCATTCTGCTTTGAATCTCGGTCACCCCATTTCCCCAAAGTAAAGCTAATCTTTTGATAGCTTTAACTCCCTGTTCTTGTAATTTGGGTGAGAGACGCCCAGTGATTTTTATTTGTCCAAAGGCAGTAGCGTAAGTCACCATGTCGCTTTGTGTCATATCCATTTCTTTCTTTGAAGCTAGTTTTTTAACCACTTCGGGGTCAAGACTTTCAACAGGAATATATTCCATGCCCCAGTCGTGTTCTATCAGATACTTGGGATAATCAAGAAAGTTGAGTTTGGGATTTTTTCTGATCGTTTCTTCAAGAGAATCTAACGTATCACTTCCCTCATCGCTACCAAAAGGTGCTTCTTCGTCTACGCAATCATAATAGAGTTCTTCCGTGAAGTGTTCGGTAAATCGGGGATGAGAAGTTTTGGGGTGCAAACCATATTCTTCGGAATCAATATAAAATCTGTGCATGAAGTCGAAGTTGGCGTCTTCTACATATCCTTTTTTCTTTTTCGAGTGAATAAGTTTCTCTGCTTGTTTCAGGCATTCTTCTTCTGTATCGAAGTCTTTGATTTCAAATTTACCGATACTGTCGAACTTACCATAGTTTACAGCAAAATCACAGCCACTATAATCAATCCACCAAAATTTATGAGATTTCTCGTCTTTATAAATAAATGCTCTTTTCATAATATTGTGTGTTTATTGTTGGGAGAGAGTAATGTCTCTACTATACACAAAAGTAGGAAAACTGTTGAGTTATCACCTATATGTCTTCGTATTTCTTCTGTATTTTTACAAAATAAGTCTTGTTTATTCATTTTTTACTATTTTTTCGAGAAAACAGCAAAAAAGTTTGAGTTACGCAAAAAGGTTGCGCACCACTACGCCTATCTTTGTCGAAGAAATAAGAAAACAGGTCAAGTACGGGTTACTTCAACACACTCTTTAAGGTAGAACATTACCAGTACGATTATCTGTTTTCCTGTTTCGTAAAGGGGCAGTAGCTCAGTGGGTAGAGACGGTCGTCGGTTCGACTCCAGCCTGCTCCACAAAAAAACAAATATAGAGGTAGGACAGTAGCTTCGGGATTATCTGAAATGAGGTCAACCGGGGCTTACTTCTTAACGGTGGATATTGCTGGTTCGAATCCGGCCTGTTCTACCTCTTTTTATCAACTTAAGGTCAAGGAAGACTTACTTCAACACTGCAGGAATGCTCCATTGATTCACAGTCTTCCGATTACCTTACTTAAAACACAATGTATGAAAAAAGATTAGTTGAAAGTACCTATCAGTCTAATTGTTGATCTCTATTGAAACGATACAGGTATCTCCGGATGCTTGCTTTGTAGATTGAAGTGCTGTTTGTTATTGTTATCAATATCGTATATCCGCGTGTTTATTATCTTTTCTTGATTTAAATTTGCCTTTTTCCTGTCATATCCGTAACTTTGTAAACTAAAGAATCCTATATGAATCAGGAGTTATTAGTAACAAAGCCGATACAATTCTATTCTTCGTAGATGCGCTTTCGGTGGTAAGAATTAGGATAGCCGGGAAACGAATTGTCAGGCTATTGAGAAAGAATGTACGATTAAGAATACAAACTAAAAATAGTGGCATAAATGATAACTTCCTGTATAGCAATAATATTCGGTTTTCGCTTTTTCGGCAGAGGATTGCATGAAATCTCCGGGGAAGAAATGGTAATTATTGCATTTTTCATGTTGTTTCTGTTTGTTCCGTGCCTGTGGCTTGTCAGGTATTTAAAAGATGACGAAATAGATTCAAACAGACAGGATAAGCTGGTGGAGATACATATTGCCCTGACCATCGTTCTGACTGTTGCGGGTGGTGTCTTTTCCCGGATGTCCGTACTTGTCAATAAGTGGATAGACGAACAACCGTTCATTGTTGCAGCTTACATAGCGTTGGCACTTAGTGTTTTTGGTGTCGTTATCGGCAAAGCTATTGATTTATGGGTATATTATTTGAAGAAAAGAATATTCTAAAACAGTATGATAGAGTACATGAATATTCCGGTTTTGGTTTGTGTCTCCCTGTTAGGGGTGGGGGCTTTTGTTATGATAGTAGGCTCGCTATTGAAAAAGCAGTGGGCTACGGATGGGAAAAAGACTTCGTTATCCATTTACCTTTTATATCTTTTCGCAATGTCAGGTTCCGGCTGGACATGGTACAATAGCATACATAAAGCCCGTGCGTTGGCAGAAGGCAATCGATACACTTTAGCCACTTATGAAAAAGTGTCGGGTGTCATTAAAGGGGGACATAAGGTACGCCAGTTCGGTTTTTATGTGGATGGGGTGAAATATAATACTACAACGACATATCCCAAATTTTTGGGTGTCAGCAATCCTTTGCGCATCATAGTGAGGTATGCCGTCAGCAACCCTGAATACAATAAGGCTTTGGGGGACGAGTTTGTCCCCACATGGGTACTGTCCCCACCGGAAAGAGGTTGGAAACAATACCCGCCTGCTATTCATTGGGAAGGTGCTGTGCTGGATTCTGTTTATATGCAATCATTACAGGGTAATAATTAAACCGATGATGGTAAGTGCCGTATATACGCAGTTGATATAAAATGCAGCCATCAACAGCCAGGGGATATATTCCGACTTTTTGAATAAAGATGCAGGCTGGATGATTAGCAAAGTAAGAAAAAGAACAATGCTAAAACCGACCTGACTCATCAGCAACCATTGCGGATATTCCGTAATGACAGCCGCAGACCATGCTTGGAGCAAGGGAGTTATATTTTGCAGAAATACGTGAGCCGCAAAATATCCTAGAGAAGAAATGGCTTCTTTCCTCTGCCGTAGGAGCACATTGATAGTATAAACGCCTATTCCGGCTTGTCCCAGCAGTATGGATAACTGAAAAAAGTCGAAAATCCAATAGATGGGATTGCTGGTAGTGCCATCGTTGGCAAAATAATCATAGAAACAGAGTGAGGACACGCAACTTGTTGCGACCAACCCTGCACAGACAAATGAAATGATTCTTTTATTCATTGTATTCAGCATAATAAATCGGAACTAAAGCCCTGTACTTACTTTCTTTTTACACCTTTCCCGATAATTGAATCCGCAGCTACGCATCCTTGCGAACGGCTGTCAATCGAGCCGCCCCTGTAATCCCCCGCAACGAAGTAGCTGCCCGCCGGGACGACAACCGCAGTCGTGGTAGCCGTTGCCGAATCTATGGGTACAACGCTTTTACAGATGTTCACCTTCATGCCATTGGGCAGACTTTCGCAATACTCTTCACATTCATCTTCTTCATAGAAAAGTTTCCGTATGAGTACCCATTCACACTTTTTGCCGTTCACGATACATTGCTGATCCTGAAAGCGGACAGTATCGCCCGGTAGTCCGACAATTCGTTTAAATGCCCTTTCCTGAAAGCCGGGAATGTATGAATGATATGCGATTACGTCCCCATAAGTCAGAGAATCCACCGGAATAAGGTTTACTATTTCACCCACTTGATAGTTCGGGTACATTCCGGCACTGGTCAATTCAACTTTTGGGTTACATGCCGCCAATATCAATGGCATGACAAGCAAATACAATAACTTTTTCATAAGATTGATTTCATTCATCCAGAAAATCATCATTACTTAGATAATACTCAATAGCCTTTATACAATCTTTGTATAATGTTTTGGGATTCAATTTATATTGAAAGCTCAATATATCCTTAAATGTTTCAACATCGACCAACGAACTCATGCCCAAATCGTATGCTTGTTTGGGGACTTCACCATCTTCTGTTTCTACATATCCATCCTCTTCTTCCGATTCAATGACTAAATATTTGCTATTCTCCAAGTTCTCTGTTTCAATAACACTTTTTGAGCAATAGATATAAGCGTCACATGGTATTGCTTTATAAGCATTGATTAAATCTCCGATAGTTCCAAATTCTTTCATATATACTAATATTAATACATTATTTTTTTTCTTTCAGATACTTTTCCAATGCAATATACACTTCTTTCCGATAACTGACAAAAATAGTTTTATCTGTTTGGGACGAATTTTTCTTTTTCCCGTCATAGTGCGGAATATTGGATAAAAACAGGCTATACGAGAAAATCATGTTCTCCTCTATTTTACGGGAAGGTTTGAATGACTTGGCAGGTATGTAAGAATAAATACCCTCTTTACAACGGTAGGGCTTATATATTTGCACAACTCCCCACGAGTTTATCTCATCCACCTGGATGCTTCTTTTCCCGAACAGGCTTCGTGCTTCTATTCTATCTTCGCAAAGCAAAATCTTACTGGGTAGTGCCCAACAGATTAACAGGATAGACAAAGATATGGGCAACAGGAAAATAAAGAGGACTTTATTCTCACTTAAATTGGCTACACATAAAAAGTAGATCATAAATGCACAGAATATACTACATATGACAACTCCTGCCCAAACAAACTTATTTGTAGGGTAAATCCAGAATATCTTTTTCCCGGAATCCTTATCTCTCATTTTATCATTATTCTTTTATATTCTCCTTATACCCTCTAAGGCACTATATCGTAAATGGTCTGATCGTTATTCTTGAAAATGGTTTGTTCAATCAATTTTCCAACATGAACGATGCTGTCAATATCTGCATTGACTTTCAGGCTTAGAACCGGAGCAAATTTCACATGATCGTAATCTATGGGCGTGTTGTTATAGGTCGTTTCGATAATTGGGTAATTATGCTCTTTGGCAAACTGCTTCAATGTATCCAGATAGGGAAGTTGGTCTTTGCTCATGGCTTCAAAATCAATGTAGAACTTTCCGTTATCCTGCATGAAATAGATACAATCCACACCATTAGCACAGATACCCGTAAAATCATATTCCGTTCGTCCTGCCTGTACGTTTTTCAGCACGCCCGACAACTTATCCATTGTAATCTGTGCGGCTACCGGAATATAAGGATTTATACTCTCACTCTGCGTAGCTCGCTTGTTTCCATATCCACATCCCAGTAAACTCAGAATAGAGGCAAGTATTCCCATCGTTATTATTTTAAAGTGTTTCATATTCAAATTACTTTTATGATTTCATCTATTTCATTGAAGTAGACTGCAAATATACGTTATGTGCTTCAATCCTATACTCTGATTTTTATCATATATATTCTGATAACGTCTGGTGGCTAATCGACCATCAGGGCGATTCATCCGCTTGTTTTCTGTATTATTTTATTTCTAAACAATATGTATGACGCCAATAAACAAAGTAAAAATGGTATTGTAGTATCATACAAGCACATTGTTCCAGAAAATAAAATTATCAAAATAGGAATAAGAAAAAATGATAGGAAACTATACAGTATGCTGTTTCTAACTCTTGCAAAGCAGTTCAAGAACAAAGTGATTGCTCCGGTAGATAATGCCAAAATTCCCAAAATTGACCAAGCCAATGCCATACCTCTATAAGAAACATCCATATCTGGTACAGGTTTTATATTTTGAGTCTTTAGCCAAAGAATACCCGTGGTACACAATAGACTAATACATAATATTCCAAACCATATTTTCAATAAGAGTTTGATTATATAGTATTTCTGTTTCATTTTTCGTTTATTTATTATCAAGTTAATGTCCGGTGGCAGCATTTTAATTCAAGCTATCTTTCATCATTATTCGTAGTTGTTTTTGTGTAGGTAATGTTTTCCATCCTTTATCTGGTGCTTTTAGAGTAAACCAAGATGGTACGCTGTCTAATATAAGATGTCGGTCGGGGGCTTTGGCTAAGAATGTTACAAAGTAACGGGTTCCGATTGGAGTGTTTTTACTCTCGGCAAATGATATAAAAAAACTTCCTTCATATAAAGTCTTATTATATATAAATTCATATTTTGCACTTTGCCCTCTATAAGCAGAACCGTATTTGACAAGAGTTACGATAGAATATATGCCATCTTTTCTTACATTGTTATTTCTAATTGTTGAGACAGCATACAATAGAATGAATACTACAATAGGGATTATAAATTTTAAAATCTTGGTTTGCTTAATCATATTTATTGCTATTCTATATACTTTCATTTTTTTACTCTGTTGGTAATATTATGCGGCTTGCCGCCGTTAGGTGGCACAGGTGCTTGTTAGCTGCACTTTTCCAATTTATAAATAAGCCCTTTTATTGTACTTGCAATTAATATTTCTTTATCATCAGGAGAGAAGGAAATATTACCATAGCCGATATTCGATAATTCAGCCAATATTTCCATATTAGGGAACGTACAAAGTTTTAGATTATTATCTTGATATAAGGCAATCATCTTGTTGTTATGCGAAAGTTGTATATCCAAACAGCCTTGTTGGTGTTTAATCGGCAGTTCTATATTCAAGGGCAAAATGCGAAAAGCAAGATTGCCCTCTTCTGTAAAGTATAACACTTGCTCTAAATGTTCACTATACAGAAAATTTGCATCGTCCAAATCACAGAATGTTTGTTCAAATGTTCTGTTGTCCATATCAAACCAAAGATAGAAGTACCTATTCTTTTCACTTGTCCCTTCGTTCGGTTTGCGAAACCCATCAATGAAGTATAATTGGCGTGAAGGGATATAACGTATTTGGTTATACACTTCTCTCATATCTTCACGAAATCTTGTTTCCTTTCCGTTTTCAATATCATAAACCGATATATAGCCGTATGGAAAATCATACCCCAAATTAATGATATACTTATTATCATGTGAAATACAAGCGTCACCATCACCATTTGAACTGCCTACTTTCGGTTTGAGTTTGCAACGGATTGACATAGTTGCCAAATCATACACAACAAGTTTACGATCATTATCTTTTGCCAAGAGCAAGTTGCTGTCATTTGAAAAGAAAACAGAAGCATTGCCTACTTCTTTGAATTGTGCTAAATGCTTATATGTTTCATTTTCAAAGATGTTTATCTGACTACTGTTAACTTGTGCAATCAAATGTTTATCGTTCGACATCTTTAGAAAATATGACTTCTTAAAAGTTTGTATCAGTTCCATATTCATTATTTTTTTAATTGGCAGCTAATGTTTGACAGCGTTCCGCTTATTCAGTCGGTTTGCTGTTTGTTATCGGTCTATTTCATTACACCTAAAATTTTTTCAAGTACTTCTTCCGGCTTATACCGCAAACTGTCAAATACAGTTTCTTGATATAGCATTTCACGAATAAGCGAAGGTTCTGATAATTCCATGTTTTTTTCCAATAACGGAACATAATAATCGTGTGACAGAATCCACCAAAGTTCATCTTCAGGAAAAGCCTTAACTTTATATTCGACATAATTCTTAGAATGTATTCTTTGTATGATTTCAAGAAGTTCGTCACACGATAATGGAATATGGAGTAATGGTGGAGTCCCTATTGAAAGCCTAAGAGCAACCATACAAATAGAGTCATCTTCCATATATTCAGAAAGAATATCTTTAGTAATAACTTTGTGAGTTAATTCAGAAATTTTCTTTATTATATTCAAACATTTATTGTCCTTTTCACTATCATACCCACGTAGTAACCTCGATATTTGCAGACATATTTTTTCTATTTGAATAATTTTAGGTTCTATTTCTTCTCGTAGTTTCATAAACTTTTTCTTTTTATTGTTTGACCGATAATGGCTTGCAGCTTGCCGCCGTTAGGCGGAACAGGTGCTTGTTAGCAATGTTTTTTGTTTCACCACGGTCTTTGATTTGGAATAGACTCCACTTTACCAGTATATATATGGACATAGTAGAAGACGCCCTCCCAGTTATATGCCTCTATCTTTTTCTCATCATAAAGTATTATGTTCATAAAGGGGGAGTCGACGTTTGGTCTCACATCTTCTATCTGCCAAAGAATCTCTCCATCAATATTTTCGCCTGTGATGTTCCTGTTGTACCTTTGTTTAACAGGTGGCGTGTATAGCTTGATGATAATATCTCCGCATGCGATCTCTTTTCGCACCTCTAAATCTTTTATGTTTATATCTTCCATTTTATTATTGATTTATTGCTAATGTCTATCGGCTAACTAACTTTTCGGAAGTTAAGCCGTTTGTTAGCATTTATTTTTACTTTATCATGATGTTTTTATTGTTGATTTTGATATATTGTTTCCCAATTAAATACTCCCTAATTCATACTGTATATATTTAAGATTATTAGGCTCTAACTTTTGATTATTTAAAAACGCTTGTCGATACTCTTTTAATGTAGAACGATTAGGGGCACTATATTGATCTTCTCCAGTATTTGTATTTTCCCACATACAAACAGGGCAAATATCAAATATTTCCATTTTTCTATATACTTTATAGTTACAACATGGACAACAATATCCTAATAATGACACCGGCTTATCAATTAACTCAATATGAATATTATATAAAGCAAAGAAAATCTCTTCAATGTATTCATTAGTAACTAAATCATTATATGAAAATCGATCAAGTATATACTTATTATTACTATATTTTTGAATCTCTTTAAAATCCAAACTGTTGCTTTTGTCATATACTTTTATTTTGGAATTATAATCAGATATTATATCTGCCTTTTCTTCATTTGATAAATGGAGAAGATGGTGGTATTTTATTAACCTAATAGCTTCTTTTCTTTTTAATTGGATCATTTTCTCAGTTTATTTTCAATGCTAACGTTATGCTAACAGCGGTCATTTAATGTTTCGCTGTTGTTTTTTCTAAGTATTTAATTAAATCTCTTCTTCTAAAATATCGTCCAACAGGCTTTTAATTTTGCTTTTGTAAGTGTTTGCTATATGGACGTACATCGCTGTTGTTTTTATATTCTTTATTTCATCAGTCATATTATCTATATTATATGACTACCTATAAGTTGTCTCCTTGTCTATCCAATTACAATATTTGATAAATTTACACTATATGCTATAATTTCTTATTCTGACTTTTAATGTTTTGTTTATCAGTAAATTATATTCATATTGTTTTGCTGTATATAATTATGCCTCTAAAGATACGGTTTTGTCTAATTATTCACAAAGGAATCTGTTAGTTTTTTCCTCTATCCTATACAATTTCATCCTTTGGCAGCCAATAACTTGCTTTACACTTATGAAAGCCAGTTCGGTGTAGTAGAGACAATGGCGCGTATCGAACAAACATTGAAAAATATGGGAATCCCAGTATTTGCGAAATTCGACCACGGCAAGAATGCTCAAGATGTGATGGCGACAGAATATGGGCTTGATAAAGAACCGGTGATTGGAAAGATGCAGAAGTTGCTGGAAAAGATTGTTATTCAATCGGCCAGCGTTTATTAAACAAGAAATATAAAACAAGATACTTTATATTTTAAATCATATAGAGAGTGGCCCCTTTTCCGAAAAAAAAGTTTGAGTTACGCAAAAAGACTGCGCATCACTGCATCTATCTTTGTCGAAGAAACAAGAAAACAGGTCAAGTACAGGTTACTTCAACACACTTTTTTAGGTAGAACATACCAGTACGATTATCCGTTTTTCCAGTTTCGCAAAGGGGCAGTAGCTCAGTGGGTAGTTACGGTCGTCGGTTCGACTCCGGCCTGTTCTACCTCTTTTTTATAAACTAAGGTCAAGGAAGACTTACTTCAAAACCGCAGGAATGCACCATTGATTCACAGTCTTCCGATTACCTTACTTAAAAAACACAACGTATGAAAAAAGATTTGTTGAAAGTATCTATCAGGCAACATGCAATTTATTTGCCAGCGATAGAAGGAACTGAAAAGCGCGAAGCATTGACTTCGACTACTGTAACATTGGTTGCTCAACTTCGAAAAGTGGGATATAGCTTATCCGAAGAGTTGCTGCATGCTGTCAATCAGTTGTATCCGGCACAACAGGTGGAGATTCTTCAGGTGATGAAAGAAGTATTGGGTGTGTCACTCAACTGGGCTCCATTGGTGAAAGGCTGGGATACACCTACCGGAGAAACACGTTTGGATCATTGGATTACATGGCTTGCTAATATGTTCAATAGTAAGAAAGGTGTGAAACTATCTTGCGGACACGTGATTCCTGATAATACATTCCCCTTGGAACGATACAACGGTTGTCCGTTCTGCGGAACTCCGTTTGAAACGGCATCTACAGAATATTTCGGACAAGCCAGTAAACTGAAAGTGTTGGAACTTTGGCAGGAAAAAGAGCTGAATGTTTTCTTTGGTGACTTGCTGGAATCACGTACGGCCCTTGATGCAACACAAGCGGACAGCTTGAAAATCTTGCTGGCTGAACTTCCGTTGCCGGCAGTCGGAATCAAGATGAAAGAAACTCTAATGCTGGTGATCGACACACTGGTAGAGCAGGATAGGGCACAGGAAGCGCAGATTTATTTCTCTGCTCCGAATGATATATTGCGTTATTTGTGGTATAAGAAAACCGGATTCTTGCAAATCATAGAGCCGAAGGCCCTCATTCGTAAAGCGGGTAGAAACAATGCACATCTGTGCAATGCTTTGGATAAAAGCCGTTCGGCTGCCCAGGCAAAGCGGGAAGAATTAAAACTGAAATATACCCGTCGCGAGTGTAAAATGGTGGCTCTTTGGTTGAACAATTTGGCGATGACACCGGAGAAGTCTTGTGAAATGATGCATCCGAAAAGGGAAATGTGGGTACGTATGATACGTGCATTGCGTTTGGCGGAATATGCTCGTAAACCGGGATTCGAAAATTTGAAAGAGTTGATGGACGTATTCTACTGTCAGGCATATACAGTTTGGCAGGGAGAAGTGGAGCGTAGCCGTTTGAAAGCAGATGCGACACAGACATTCGCTTTGTTGAAGCAACGTCCGGGTATGTTTGCACGTTCCTTGTTTGCCAATATGCTTTGGTTCGGTCCGGAAGAGACGTTGACGGCATTTAAAGAAGTCGTTCATTTGTTGCCGGCTCGTTTGGTGGTCACTTTGGGTATGTATGCGGAGAGTTACTTTGAGCAAGGACATAAGAGAATGGTGAAGCCTTTAGGTGGTAATGCGCTTTTGATAGAGCCTCACTATTTGGTGAGTCTTTATATGGAAGACCAGCTTAAAGAGATGGTGAAAGAGGTACAGGATTTGTGTAAAGAGGTTGTTGCTGCCCGCTTTGCTAATGCGGGTGTCGGGAGTGGAAGCGCAAGTATGTATATTGATCCTATGTTGTTTCATATTCCATTGTCTATCGGCGACCGTAGCGAAACGGTTCAGGATACTTCCTGTGCCTTGCAGGGTACACGTTTCCCGGTGGAAGGAGATAAAGTTCGATTGTTTATGCAATGGGGAAAAGGACTTCCGGCACAGCATTTGGATATGGACTTGAGTTGTCATATCACTTTGCCTTCAACGACAGAAGTATGTTCCTACTTCAATCTGACTGTTATTGGTGCTAAACATAGCGGAGATATCCGAAGCATCCCCGACAAGAAAGGTACTGCCGAGTATATCGAATTGGATTTGAATGAGTTGAGCCGTGTAGGTGCGCAATATGTTGCTTTCACCTGCAATGCGTATAGCAATGGGGCTATCTCTCCTAATCTGGTGGTAGGTTGGATGAACTCCGCTTACCCGATGAAAATATCGGAGAGAAACGGAGTGGCTTATGACCCTTCTTGTGTTCAGCATCAGGTGCGAGTTTCTCAAAGCGTGCAGAAAGGACTTGTTTTCGGAGTCCTGAAAGTGAAGGAACGGGAAGTGGTATGGTTGGAAATTCCTTTCGGCGGACAGACGGTTCTTTCTTTGGATACACAGACTATTGAAAAGTATCTGGATAAACTGGAAGCCAAAACCACTGTGGGCGAACTGTTGGCAATCAAAGCACAAGCACAGGGTTTGAAGTTGGCTGATACACCGGAAGCCGATGAAGTATATACCCGTGAATGGGCATTGAATACGGCTGCTGTGACTAAGTTGCTGTTGGGTGATTAATTTCTAGCGGTTAACTGAATCTTTTCTTCCTAATATTTATAAGTTGTATTGCGATAAAGTATATCTTTGTATGCAATAAACTAATCGTCTGACTATAGTTACTTTTTCGTCTAACTATAGTCAGACGAAAGAATAACTATAGTCAGATGCAAGTTACACTATAGTCAGACGAATAAATATATGCTAGCCAAGAACTAATGATTGGTATAAGAGAGATTAAATATCAGGCAAGAAAATGATAAATGATAATCAATAAAATATAGCTGCTTATGAGTGCGTATTATGATTTGTATGAGACACCGGACGTTCAGAATACCGGCGAGAAGCAACCCCTTCATGCGCGGATAGTTCCGAGCGGGACTTATTCCCAAAAAGAGTTTATAGAACGTGTGTCACGTTATCAACATTTTCCCCAGAATATGGTTGACGGGGTGTTGGGGGCTGTAATAGATGAACTTGGTAGTCTCTTGGCGCGTGGCTATATTGTGGAGCTTGGAGAGCTGGGACATCTTAGTGTCTCTTTGAAATGCACTCAGAAGGTAATGACTAAAAAAGAAATCCGTTCCGAATCTATCTGTTTTGACAATGTACACCTGCGTACCTCCAAAAATTTTAAATTGAAGGTAAGACGGGAAATGAGACTTGAACGTGTGCCCAAATCGGGACGGACTGTCAGTAAAACGGAGATACCTATCGAGCAACGTCTTCAAATGTTACAGGAGTTTCTGAAGAAGAATGGAGGAATCACCCGCATAGAATACAGCAGACTGACAGGAGTAGCCCGGCTGAAAGCTGTTGATGATTTGAATACTTTTATTCAGGAGGGAAAACTGCGTAAGAGAGGGGCGGGAAGGAATGTGTTTTATGTATGGAAACAGGAAGAATAATATTATAATAAGTAATTGTCCTTCTTTTTGCTAACAATTTTGTACCTTTGTTTGTATATAGAGAAAATAGTAAGATTATGGCAAGAATAACTATTCCTTATGCAGTAGCGGATTTCATAGATTTGCGTGAACGTGGTTTTTATTATGTTGATAAGACTGATTATATTCCTAAATTAGAGGATTATAATGCTCCTGTATTTCTCCGTCCCCGTCGTTTTGGAAAAAGTTTGTTGGTTTCTACATTAGCTTGCTATTATGACCGTACAAAAGCGCATCGGTTTGAAGAACTGTTTGGGGGAACCTGGATAGGTAACCATCCGACAAAAGAGCATAACAGTTATATGATTATTCGCTACGATTTTTCGAAAATGGTAATGGCGGATACTATTGAAGGGTTGGCTCAAAACTTTAATGATTTGAACTGTGGCTCGGTAGATGTGATGGTAGAGCATAACAGAGATTTGTTCGGTGATTTTCAGTTTACTACTCGGGGAGACGCTTCCAAAATGTTGGAAGAAGTTCTTAATTATGCCCGTTCTCATGAATTTCCAAAAGTTTATCTATTGATTGATGAATATGATAACTTCACTAATCAGTTGCTTACAGCATACAACGATCCGCTTTATGAGGAAGTGACGACGAATGACAGTTTTTTGCGTACTTTCTTTAAAGTGATAAAAGCCGGAATAGGTGAGGGGAGTATCCGTACCTGTTTCTGTACAGGTGTATTACCTGCTACGATGGATGATTTGACCAGTGGATATAACATAGCAGAGATATTGACTCTTGAACCTAATTTTCTGAATATGCTCGGGTTTACATACGAAGAGACAGAGACATACTTGCGTTATGTACTTGACAAATACTCCACAGGACAGGAACGTTTCGATGAAATCTGGCAGCTAATTGTGAGCAACTACGATGGTTATCGTTTCCGTCCCAATGGTGATCGGTTGTTCAATGCTACTATCCTGACTTATTTCTTCAAGAAGTTTGCGGCCAATGCTGGTAGTATTCCCGACGAACTGGTGGATGAAAATCTACGTACCGATATTAATTGGATTCGTCGGCTTACCCTTTCACTGGATAACGCGAAAGCGATGTTGGATGCATTGATTATTGATGATGAGTTGCCTTATAATGTAGCCGACCTTTCAAAGAAACTTGATAAACAGAACGTTTTTGATATAAGATTTTATCCTATTATTTTATTCTTTTATGGAGTGATAACTTTAAAAGATAAATATTATATGGCTTTTCCTGATAAAATAATGCGTAATATTCTATTGGCATAGTTGTGTATATCTCCATTTTGGCATTGAAAGAGATTAAAATCGAATAGGGTGTGTTATTGATTCTTTTTGATCGTTCACGATAACACATATTAAGCCTGATAATTTGCACCTTCTCTTTCATACATCTATATTTGTCCTCGCTATTCTATATTATCAATAGAGGGAGAATGTATCAAAAGAGAAACATAAAGGTATATATAGCGTGGGTGTTGTTGATGACATTCATTCCTTTCTTTGTGGTGAAAACCTTTCACTATCATGGAAGTGAAGATGAGACATCATGTTCCCATGCAAAACATTCCCATAATCCTTCTGATGATTGTGCGATATGTAAATACTCCCTTTCTCTTTTTACGGAACCTCAACCGGTAGAATTTCATTGTACATTGACGCTCGTCCCATACGAGCCGGTTATTTATCAGGATAAGGTTGTTTGCAAACGAACTTATTCGCATCATTTACGCGGACCTCCCGTTGCTTGATTACATAATCATATTTTCAAAGGAGATAGATTGACCTTCAATCTGTCCTCCTATTCATTTTGCACATTATATAAAAGATTGTAATTGATGCGTATCGGAATTATTTCGGGCGTAATAGGGGTATTTATAACCTTATCCGTCCATGCACAGAAATCCGATTCAATCAAGAGTATGCTTTTGCCTGATGTTGTGGTGACCGAAACGTACCAGCAGCGTCAAGTGAAAAAGTCTGCCCTTACGGTTGATATAGCAGATCAGGATTTTCTGCGCAAACATTTTACAGGAAACTTCATGCAAGCGATGGAGAACATTCCCGGAGTGCAGGCAATGGATATCGGTTCGGGATTTTCCAAACCGATGATTCGCGGAATGGGATTCAACCGGATTGCTGTATTGGAAAACGGAATCAAGCAGGAAGGACAACAATGGGGAGCCGATCACGGTTTAGAATTGGATGCCTTCAATATAGGAGCGGTCAATGTTTTGAAAGGCCCCTCCTCATTGCTTTATGGCAGTGATGCGATGGGAGGAGTGATAGATGTCGTTCCACCGGCCGTGCCTGTGGATAATCGGGTGTTTGGAGATGTCACACTGCTTGGTAAATCAGTCAATGGAACCGTCGGAGGATCACTGATGCTGGGAATCAGGAAAAATGCATGGTACTCTCACATTCGTTATTCGGAACAGCACTTCGGCGACTATCATATTCCTACGGATTCTATTGTCTACCTGACACAGAGAATCCCCATCTATGGGCGTAAACTGAAGAATACAGCAGGCATTGAACGCAATATCGGACTCTTTACCCAATATCAGCGAAGGGCATATAGAGCGAATTTCTCCGTGAGTAATGTCTATCAAAAGACAGGTTTCTTCCCCGGAGCGCATGGCATACCCGATGCGTCCCGTGTGGAAGATGATGGAGACAGCCGTAATATCGAATTGCCTTATAGCAAAGTGAATCACCTGAAGGTGACCATCCATCAGCAATATGCGTGGGAGAAACTGATCTTGTCAGGTGATTTGGGTTTCCAGAACAATCACCGTGAAGAATGGAGTGCTTTCCATACTCACTATGGCTCGCAACCCGCACCAGAGAAAGACCCCGACAAAGAACTCGCATTTAATCTGAACACCTTCAGTGCTTCAGTGAAAGCTCGTTTTATCGGATCTTCTTCATGGGAACATACATTGGGGTGGGATGGACAGCATCAACGGAATGACATTGCCGGCTATTCGTTTTTATTGCCCGAATATCACCGTTCCACCACCGGAATGCTCTGGCTTACAACGTACAGACCTAACAATGTGCTCTCCGTCAGCGGAGGAGCTCGGTATGACTACGGATACATAAATATTTCTTCGCATGAAGATGTTTACCTTGCCGATTATCTTCAAAAACAGGGATATACCCAGGAACAGATAGACCTTTATAAGTGGAACAGTCACCAGGTGAAAAAACACTATGGTGATTATTCTCTTTCTCTGGGATTGGTATGGACTCCCTCCGACAAGCATCTGGTAAAGGTGAATATCGGGCGTAGTTTCCGCCTGCCCGGTGCGAATGAGTTGGCTGCCAACGGAGTACATCACGGCACTTTCCGCCATGAACAGGGAGATGCCAATTTAAAATCGGAACAGGGCTGGCAACTGGACGCTTCTTATCATCTGAAGTACCGGAGAATTTCTTTCTCCGTCTCTCCATTTGTCAGTTGGTTCAGCAATTACATCTTTCTGCGTCCTACCGGAGAGTGGTCTGTATTGCCTCATGCCGGACAAATCTATCGCTATACCGGAGCGGAAGCACTGTTCGCAGGAACTGAAGCTACCGTAGATGTTGATTTTCTGCGTAACTTCAATTATCGGATTTCCGCTGAATACGTTTACACCTATAATTGTGATGAACATATTCCATTGAGTTTCTCGCCGCCACCTGTTATGCGCAATACATTAACCTGGCAAAAGAACCGGTATATGTTGTATGCAGAATGGCAGAGCATTGCTCGGCAAAATAGAGTGGACCGTAACGAAGACCGTACAGCCGGAGCAAATCTCTTCCATTTGGGCGGATCTTTAAACATTCCGATAGGTGGAAATAATGAAATTGAAATTACCCTGACCGCCCGGAATATATTCAATACCCGATATTACAATCATCTTAGTTTTTACAGGAAAGTTGAGATTCCCGAACCGGGACGTAACTTCCAGATATTAATCAAAGTTCCATTTAAAAAATTACTGAAATGAAAAATAAATTTTATCTCCCAATGGTTAGCCTTTTGGCAACAGTTACTTTCATGTTTTCCTCTTGTGATAATGATGACTCCAGCGATACGATCAAACCTTTGATTGAACTTCATGAACCGGAAGAAGGTCAGGCATTGGAGATCGGAAACGAACATGGAGTTCATTTTGAAATGGATTTGTCGGATGATGTTATGCTGAAATCCTATAAGATCGAAATTCATAGCAATTTCGACCATCATTCACACGGCGGTAATAGTAGGGCTGTGCAGGAAACAGTAGATTTTAGTTTTAACAGATCGTATGATGTGTCAGGACAGAAAACAGCACATATTCATCATCACGATATTGTAATACCAGCCAATGCGACTGCAGGGGATTATCATTTGATGGTTTATTGCACAGATGCCGCAGGCAACGAATCTTATATCGCGCGCAATATTAAATTGAGCAATGAGGTGGAAGATGAAGACCACCATCATAATGAATAGACAACTATATAAAGGAACTGGAATATCTGTTGGCTACAGGACGATAGATAGGCTGTTTTTTGTATAAAGAGTATTTTTTCTTTCGAAAGGTGTAATAGATATTACACCTTTTTTGTTTCCAATCCTTTACTTTTGTGAAAAATTCTATTTCGTATGATGAAGTTTCCAATAATAAATCGATTCTTTCCTTCTTTTAAATGGAAAGTAGCGGCTGTCATCATTGGCGGTGTTATTGTGGGTGGAGGGGCATTGTTTATGTACATGCTCCGGGCGCATACCTATCTTGGAGATGACCCGGCTGCATGTGTGAATTGTCACATTATGACTCCTTACTATGCAACTTGGTTTCATAGCTCACATGCCCGGAATGCCACCTGCAATGATTGTCATGTGCCGCATGAAAATGCTGTGAAAAAATGGACCTTTAAAGGGGTGGACGGTATGAAACACGTGGCTGCATTTCTTACCAAAAGCGAGCCGCAGGTGATTCAGGCTCATGAAGCCAGTTCCGAAGTGATAATGAATAATTGTATTCGCTGTCATACACAACTCAATACGGAATTTGTGAAGACGGGGAAGATTGATTATATGATGTCACAAGTAGGAGAGGGCAAGGCTTGCTGGGATTGCCATCGTGATGTTCCTCATGGTGGAAAAAACTCTTTGTCCGGCACTCCGGAGGCTATTGTTCCTCTTCCGGAATCGCCCGTTCCCGAATGGCTCCGGAAGATGGTGAATCAGAAAGATAAATAGGAAATGAAATACGTAATAAAATAATAAAACCGATATACAATGGAAAAGAAATTAAAATCATGGCAAGGATGGCTGTTGTTCGGAGGTTCAATGGTCGTTGTATTTGTTTTGGGATTATGCGTTTCTGCGTTGATGGAACGGAGGGCGGAAGTTGCCAGCATTTTCAACAACCGTAAAAACGTCATCAAGGGGATTGAAGCACGAAATGAACTATTCAAGGATGATTTCCCCCGTGAATATCAAACTTGGACGGAAACTGCAAAGACTGACTTTGAAAGCGAATTTAATGGGAATATTGCTGTAGATGCTTTGGAAAAACGTCCTGAAATGGTGATTCTATGGGCAGGTTACGCTTTCTCTAAAGATTATTCTACTCCACGGGGGCACATGCATGCTATTGAGGATATCACGGCATCATTACGTACCGGTGCACCTGTGAACCCGACGGATGGTCCTCAACCGTCTACTTGCTGGACTTGTAAAAGTCCGGATGTTCCCCGGATGATGGAAGCATTGGGTGTCGATTCTTTCTACAATAATAAATGGGGAGCTCTGGGGGCCGAAATCGTAAATCCGATTGGCTGCTCTGATTGCCACGACCCGGAAACAATGAATCTTCATATCAGCCGTCCGGCTTTGATTGAAGCTTTCCAACGCCAGGGTAAAGACATCACCAAAGCTACTCCGCAAGAAATGCGTTCATTGGTCTGTGCGCAATGTCACGTTGAATATTTCTTCAAAGGTGATGGCAAATACCTGACTTTCCCTTGGGATAAAGGTTTCACGGTAGAAGATATGGAGGCTTATTATGATGAGGCCGGGTTCTATGATTATATCCATAAATTGAGTCGTACTCCGATTCTGAAAGCACAGCATCCTGATTATGAGATTGCTCAAATGGGTATTCATGGGCAAAGAGGTGTCTCTTGTGCCGATTGTCACATGCCGTATAAGAGTGAAGGCGGTGTGAAATTCAGCGATCACCATATTCAGAGTCCGTTGGCTATGATTGATCGTACCTGCCAGGTTTGCCATCGTGAGAGCGAAGAGACTTTGCGCAATAACGTTTACGAACGCCAACGCAAAGCGAACGAAATTCGTAACCGCTTGGAACAGGAATTGGCGAAAGCGCATATCGAAGCTAAATTTGCCTGGGATAATGGAGCGACAGAAGCTCAAATGAAAGATGTTCTCGCATTGATTCGTCAGGCACAATGGCGTTGGGATTTCGGAGTGGCTTCACACGGCGGCTCTTTCCATGCACCGCAGGAAATTCAGAGAATCCTTTCTCACGGACTCGACCGTGCTATGCAAGCCCGTCTTGCCGTATCCAAAGTATTGGCGAAGAACGGATACACTGGTGATGTTCCGATGCCGGACATCTCGACGAAGGCAAAGGCACAGGAATATATCGGCTTGGATATGGACGCTGAAAGAGCTGCGAAAGAGAAATTCTTGAAAACAACGGTTCCCGCCTGGTTGGAGAAAGCGAAAGAAAATGGACGTTTGGCGCAGATATAAAACAAATATAAGCATAGATATATATGTGGAGCAAACCGTGGAGTTATAAAGAAGGGTTGGCGATTGGCGCAGGATTACTGATAATAGGCATATTGCTGCAAATGACAGTGGGTGCTATTAACTGGGATTTGTTTGCCTGTCCGGTCAACGTGATTGTGCTGCTGGTTTATATCGTTGCCTTGATAGCCATGCACCTTCTTCGTAAACGTGTGTATTTATTCAGTTGGTTAAGCCATTATTCCGCTGCCGTCTCCGCTTTGTTGTGGGTGGTCGGCATGACGGTAGTTATGGGACTTATCCGGCAAGCTCCTTCCGGTCATGCTCCAAATGCTTCAACGGATTTGCTGGGATTCTCACAGATGATTGCATCCTGGCCTTTCGTTCTGCTTTACTTTTGGATGGTCACTGCATTGGGACTGACGATACTTCGTGCCAGCTTTCCTTTTAAGTGGAGACGACTTTCGTTCCTTCTCAATCATATCGGATTATTCGTCGCGTTGATAGCGGCCACTTTAGGAAACGCCGATATGCAACGGTTGAAAATGACAACCCGCATGGGCAATGCCGAATGGCGGGCTACTGACGATAAAGGTCAACTGATTGAACTTCCATTGGCTATCGAACTCAAGGATTTTACTATCGACGAATATCCTCCAAAACTGATGCTGATTGACAACGAAACCGGGCGTACGCTTCCCGAAAAATCTCCTGTACATGTATTGCTGGAAGAGGGAGTGACAAAGGGAACATTACAGGACTGGCAATTGACAATCGAACAATCTATCCCGATGGCAGCTTCTGTGGCTACTGAAGATACTGTGAAGTTTACAAAATTCTATTCGATGGGAGCAACTTATGCTGTTTACCTGAAAGCTGTCAATCAGAAGAATCAAACAACAAAAGAAGGTTGGGTAAGCTGTGGCAGTTTTCTCTTTCCTTATAAGGCAATCCGACTGGATTCTTTAACCAGTCTTGTGATGCCGGAACGGGAACCGCAGCGGTTTGCGTCGGAAGTGAAAATCTATACACAAGAAGGAACGATAACGGAAGGTACCATTGAAGTGAACCGTCCGATGGAGATAGAAGGATGGAAAATCTATCAACTTAGCTATGACGAGACAAAAGGACGATGGAGCGATGTCAGTGTCTTCGAACTGGTTCGCGATCCGTGGCTACCGTTCGTTTACGCAGGAATTATAATGATGATGGCAGGAGCTGTCTGCTTGTTCGTCAGTGCACAAAAGAGAAAAGAGGAGGACAAAGCATGAATTGGGAGTACTTTATATTATTTGCAATAGCTGCACTGGTTTGTTGGGCTTTAGGAGCTTTTGCTGCCTGGAAAGGGACAAAACCGGGATGGGCTTATGGATTTACTTTCTTAGGGTTGGCTATTTTTTTCAGCTTCATTATCGGAATGTGGATTTCATTGGAACGTCCTCCGATGCGAACTATGGGAGAGACCCGGCTGTGGTATTCTTTCTTCCTTCCGTTGGCGGGATTGATAACCTACGTACGTTGGAAGTATAAATGGATTCTTAGTTTCAGTTGCATCCTTTCGTTCGTCTTTATCTGTATCAATATCTTCAAACCGGAGATTCACAATAAAACGTTGATGCCTGCTTTGCAAAGTCCGTGGTTTGCTCCTCATGTCATTGTGTATATGTTTGCTTACGCTATGTTGGGAGCGGCGACGGTGATGGCTGTTTATCTGCTTTGGTTCAAGAAGAAAAAGATTGAACGGAAAGAAATGGATTTGTGCGATAACCTCACTTATGTAGGTCTGGCATTTATGACATTAGGTATGCTTACAGGAGCTATCTGGGCGAAAGAAGCTTGGGGACACTACTGGGCTTGGGACCCGAAAGAAACATGGGCGGCAGCGACTTGGTTTGCTTATCTGGCATATATTCATTTCAGATTGGGAAAGCCATTAAAGGCACGTCCGGCATTGCTTATTTTGTTAGTATCTTTTGTCTTATTACAAATGTGTTGGTATGGAATCAATTATCTTCCGTCCGCACAAGGAGTCAGTGTACATACGTATAATTTAAATTGAAATATCAAATCATTTAAACTGCACTATCAATGAAAACATTTTATTGGTCATTCTTGCTTATGCTATTGCCAAGCATGGCATACACACAAAACACGGAGAAAGAGAATGAATTTACGATGTCTATGCAAATCAGACCTCGTGCAGAGTATCGGAACGGTGCCTTGACTCCACGGGATGAAGGGGTGGCTCCTACGTCCTTCATCAATAACCGTGCGCGGTTATCGATGGATTATAAACGTTCGGATCTGGAACTGAAGATGTCGGCACAGCATGTAGGTGTTTGGGGACAGGATCCGCAGATTGAAAAGAACGGGCGTTTTATGCTGAATGAGGCTTGGGCAAAGATGAACTTTGGCGAAGGATTCTTTGCCCAACTGGGACGTCAGTCGTTGATTTATGATGATGAACGTATTTTGGGAGGATTGGACTGGAATGTAGCGGGTCGTTACCACGATGCGTTGAAGCTAGGATATGCCAACAAAAATAATGAAGTGCATTTGATTCTTGCTTTTAATCAAAATAATGACAGTAGAACAAGCGGAGGCACTTACTATGATTCTTCTACGGGACAGCCTTATAAGAATATGCAAACCGTTTGGTATCACTATAAGGCGGACAATGTTCCGTTCGGGGCTTCTTTATTGTTTATGAACTTGGGATTGGAAACGGGCGATAAAGCTACGGATGATTCTCACACCCGTTACTTACAAACAATGGGAACCTACCTCACTTATAAGAACAGTAACTGGAATCTGGATGGTGCTTTCTACTATCAGATGGGTAAGAATAAAGCAGCTGATAAAGTTTCAGCTTTGATGGGAAGCATACAGGCTGCTTATACGTTTGACCATACATGGGGAGCTGTGGCTAGCTTTGATTATCTAAGTGGTGATAAGGGAAATGGCGGTAAGTACAAAGCTTTCGATCCTCTTTATGGAACTCATCATAAATTTTATGGAGCAATGGATTATTTTTATGCTTCTACCTTTGCGAACGGTTATGCCCCTGGATTGATGGATGCCCGTATCGGAGGCCGTTTCCGTGCTTCTGACAAAGTGGATATGGAACTTAATTATCACTACTTTAGCACAGCCGTAAAGGTTCAGGACTTGAAGAAATATTTAGGTTCGGAAGTCGATTATCAGATAAACTGGTCGATCATGAAAGATGTGAAACTCTCTGCCGGATATTCTTTTATGCGTGGCACGAAGACGATGGACGCTGTGAAAACCGGCAATCATAAAAGCTGGCAGGATTGGGGTTGGCTATCGTTGAATATTAATCCGAAGATATTGTTTGTGAAGTGGTAAATCCAAGGGAATAGATAGAATTTAAATAAAGAGAGAGTTTTTGAAAGTTTTTGAATTTATAAAATCATCCTTACTACAGTATATCTGAAGTGAGGATGATTTTTTGTTTTAACCACTTCTTGATAGTACACTCTTATTGTTACGTCTGTTGTTACGGATATTTTTCTAAATACGTCGTTACAGATACTTTTCCAAAGTTGTTTTATCTAAAATCTCGATTCGTTTTCCTTCCATGATGACGAGTCCTTCTTTCATCATCTTATTGATTTCTTTAGATAGAGCAGGGCGTGACACATTTAAATATTCGGCGAGCTGGGATTGGGTGTGCATGATATCTACTACTAACGCATCTTTTTTCTTATGTTCGTATAGATAGACAATGAACCTTTCCCGTACGGTTTTACGTGAAAGAGGTTTCAGACGGGATACGGTACAGATGTTACAATTACCTGCGATACAAAGAAAATTATGAAGAACTTGTGGGTCCTGACTAATTACTTTGAAGGTTGAATCTTTGGTTGCCATAAGTATCACACTGTCCTCAAGAGCAGTGAAAGTAGCCGGCAAAGTATTGTTCGAATTAAAAAGATGAGGAGTGGCGAAGGTACGTGGAGCGATAATGTATTCAATCATCACCTCATTACCTAATCCGTCAATAATATCTGTACGTAGTTTTCCTTCCAAAAGTACAAATAACTTGTTGCAGGGTGTTCCTTGTGTAACGACTATCTCTTTTTTATTAGCCGCATAGATTACAAAATCCAGCTTTTCCAATAAGGACTCTTTGATGTTTAAAGGTAAATCCCTGAATAAGGGGATTTGAAACAGCTTTTCTTTATGTGAGTCGGTCAGTTGTATTTTTTTCATTGTATCATGTTGTCTGTATCACGGGCAAAGATATAAATTATATATTAGTGAAAGAAACTTTCAGAACTATTTGTAGAATAACTATATACAAGAAAGTTGTTAAAACGAATGTAAAATATAGAATCTGTAATTATGGTATCTTTCTCTGTAATTTATCTACATGCAGGATACCTTTATTTGTCTATTTTTGCAACATGAATCATTGATAAAAAGAATTCTGAAAATAAAAAGTAATAAAAGAAAGTTATGGCTAAAAAAGTTTTGATAATTTCGTCTAGTCCACGTAAAGGTGGTAATTCGGATTTGCTTTGTGATGAATTTATGAAAGGTGCTATCGAGGCGGGCAATGAAGTAGAGAAGATTTTTCTGAAAGACAAAACGGTTCATCCTTGTACGGGATGCAGTGTTTGCAGTATGTACGGTAAACCCTGTCCACAGAAAGATGATGCAGCGGAAATCGTGGAGAAGATGATTGCTGCCGATGTGATTGTAATGGCAACCCCGGTTTATTTCTATACTATGTCCGGGCAGATGAAGATTATGATTGACCGTTGTTGCGCACGTTATACGGAAATAACTAATAAGGAATTTTATTTCATTATTGCGGCAGCAGAAAACGATAAAGCAATGATGGAGCGTACTATCGACGGCTTCCGTGGCTTCCTCGATTGCTTGGAAGGACCACAGGAAAAAGGGACGGTCTATGGAATCGGTGCATGGAAAGTAGGAGAGATTAAAGATACTCCCTACATGCAGGAAGCATATAATATGGGAAAGATGGTGTAACTGTTTGTTTTCCATATTAAAGATATTCATAAAGAATATGATAAAATGGATTGTTCGAATATTTAAAATATAGTTTCGAACTTAACTTTTAAAACCTGACGGGAAATCTGGAAAAGACGGTTATGTTTTCCAGATTTTCCCCTTTTTACGATTACTTAATTGACTGGATTGCTTGTTCTGCCACAGAATTATTATAATTTTGTGGCAGAACTTTTTATTTTGTATAATTCGTTTGATAACTAACTAAGTATCATGGGCTATAAAATAACGACTCTTGTGGAGAATTGTGTCTATGGACGTAAATTGCAGGCAGAACATGGTCTTTCTCTATATATCGAGACTCAAGAACATAGATTACTTTTCGATACGGGAGCATCTGACTTGTTTATCCGTAATGCCCGCTTGTTGCATATTGACTTGCAAAAAGTCGATTATTTGATATTATCTCATGGTCATAGCGATCATACGGGCGGACTACGTTATTTTTTGGAATTGAATACGCGGGCAACCGTTGTCTGTAAGCGTGAGGTTTTTTCTCCTAAATTCAAGGATGAACGTGAGAACGGGATGATGCATACACAAAACCTCGATCGTTCCCGTTTCCGCTTTATTACAGAGCAGACCGAGCTGCTTCCCGGAGTTTTCCTTTTTCCCTCTATTGATATTATAAATCAGGAAGATACCCATTTTGAACGTTTTTGGGTTCAGCAAGAAGATGGATGCAAAATACCGGATACTTTTCAGGATGAATTGGCGGTGGTATTGGTGGAACCGGAAGGATTTTCTGTATTAAGTGCCTGTTCTCATCGGGGAATAACCAATATTTTGCGTACGGTTCAGGCTGCCTTTCCCGAATCTCCTTGTAAGTTACTTCTGGGAGGTTTTCATATCCATAATGCGGAAAAACAAAAATATCAGGTCATTGCAGATTATTTACAGGAATATCTTCCCCGACAGATTGGCGTTTGTCATTGTACGGGAGTGGATAAATATGCCTTCTTTTACAAAGACTTTGGTGACAGCACATTTTATAATTACACGGGAAAACTAATTCAAACCGATTTATCGGAATAAATTTATAATAATTTGATATGAAGAAACTAATAACTTCTTTAGCGCTGGTACTATCAGCATTATCCAGCTATGCAATTACTCCTTTGTGGATGCGTGATGCACGTATTTCACCGGATGGATCAGAAATTGTTTTTTGTTACAAGGGTGACATTTATAAAGTCCCTGCACAAGGAGGAACAGCTGTTCAACTCACCACACAAACCTCTTATGAAGCCAATCCGGTTTGGTCGCCCGATGGCAAGCAAATTGCGTTTGCCAGTGACCGGAATGGAAATTTTGACTTATTCATTATGCCTGCTGACGGAGGTGCCGCCCGGCGGTTGACCTACCATTCTGCATCAGAAATACCGTCAACTTTTACTCCGGATGGAAAGTATGTCTTTTTCTCTGCCTCTATACAGGATCCGGCAAGCAGTGCCCTGTTTCCTACAGGAGCAATGACGGAATTATATAAAGTTCCTGTTGCCGGCGGACGTACCGAGCAAGTGCTGGGCACTCCTGCCGAACTGGTCTGTTTTGATAAAACAGGGAAGAATTTTCTTTATCAGGATCGTAAAGGTTTTGAGGATGAATGGAGAAAGCATCATACTTCTTCCATTACGAGAGATATTTGGTTATATAATACCCAAACGGGAAAACATACGAACCTGACAAACCGGGGAGGAGAGGACCGTAATCCTGTGTATGCACCTGATGGTAATGCTATCTATTTTTTAAGTGAGCGTGATGGAGGTTCCTTCAATGTGTATACTTTCTCTTTGAATACTCCACAGGAAGTGAAAGCTATGACTACTTTCAAAACTCACCCGGTACGTTTTTTGTCTGTCAGCGATAAAGGTACCTTATGTTATACCTATGATGGTGAGTTATACACACAGAAGTCTGGTGCACGTCCGGAAAAAGTAAAAGTAGAACTGGTCCGTGATGATGGGCAGCAGCTTGCTACACTTAAATTCTCACAGGGAGCAACTTCCGCTTCTGTATCTCCGGACGGTAAGCAAATTGCTTTTATTGTACGTGGTGATGTGTTTGTGACTTCAACTGATTATGCTACCACCAAGCAAATCACAAATACTCCGGCAAAAGAAGCTGCCGTTTCTTTTGCTCCGGACAATCGGACACTGGTTTATGCCAGTGAGCGAACCGGTAACTGGCAACTTTATACCGCTAAAATAAGTCGTAAGGAAGACCCGAATTTCCCTAATGCTACTCTTATTGAAGAGGAAGTATTATTACCGTCCAAAACGGTAGAACGTGCTTATCCGCAATATTCACCGGACGGTAAAGAATTGGCTTTTATCGAAGACCGTAATCGTTTGATGGTACTCAATTTGAAAACAAAAAAGGTACGTCAGGTAACGGATGGTTCTACATGGTATAACACCGGAGGTGGATTCGATTACGAATGGTCGCCTGATGGTAAATGGTTCACTCTCGAATTTATAGGCAACCGCCACGATCCTTATTCGGATGTAGGCATTGTCAGCGCACAGGGAGGGGCAACTACTAATCTGACAAATAGTGGATATATCAGTGGTGCTCCGCGTTGGGTACTCGATGGGAATGCTATTCTTTTCCAAACCGAACGCTATGGTATGCGTGCGCATGCTTCCTGGGGATCGCAGCAAGATGTGATGTTGGTGTTTCTCAATCAGGATGCTTATGATCGTTACCGTTTGAGTAAGGAAGATTTCGAATTACTCAAAGAATTTGAAAAGGAACAGAAGAAGGCAAAGGAGAAAGACGATGAGAAGACGAAAGACGCAAAGAAGTCTAAGGCGGAAAAAGCAGATAAAGGAAATGCTGACAAAGACAAGATCGACAAGGATAAGGCAGACCAAAAAGAGATACTTGTCGAGCTGAACGGCATTGAAGACCGTATCGTGCGTCTGACTCCCAATTCATCCGACTTGGGTAGTGCCATACTTTCAAAAGACGGGGAAGATCTTTACTATTTCTCTGCGTTCGAAGGTGGATATGACCTTTGGAAAATGAATCTCCGTGAAAAAGATACGAAGCGTCTGCACAAACTCAATACCGGTTGGGCATCGTTGATGCTGGACAAAAAAGGAGATATCTTTTTGTTGGGAAGCCGGATTATGCAAAAGATGGATGCCAAGTCGGATGCGTTGAAGTCCATCAGCTATCAGGCTGAAATGAAAATGGACTTGGCTGCCGAACGTGAAACGATGTTTGACCATGTGTACAAACAGCATCAAAAACGCTTCTACAATGTCAATATGCACGGGGTTGACTGGGATGCTATGACTAATGCTTATCATAAGTTCCTGCCTCATATTGATAACAATTATGACTTTGCAGAATTATTGAGTGAGTGGTTGGGTGAGCTGAATGTTTCACATACCGGAGGACGTTATTCTCCCAAAGGAAAAGGAGATGTCACTTCTAATCTCGGACTCTTGTTCGACTGGAATTATCAGGGAAAAGGAGTGCAGATTGCCGAAGTAATAGAAAAAGGTCCGTTCGATCATTCACGTACCAAAGTAAAGGCTGGTTGCATCATTGAAAAGATTAATGGAGAAGAGATAACTCTCGATAATGACATAACTTGTTTGCTGAATAATAAAGCAGGGAAGAAAACATTGATTTCAATCTACAATCCACAAAGTAAAGAGCGTTGGGAAGAAGTGGTGATGCCGGTCACCAACGGGCAACTGAATGGATTGTTATACAAACGTTGGGTAAAACAACGTGCGGCAGATGTTGAAAAATGGTCGAAAGGACGTTTGGGATATGTTCATATTCAGTCGATGGGAGATGACAGCTTCCGTACTGTATACTCGGACATTCTTGGAAAATATAACAACTGCGAAGGCATTGTGATTGATACCCGTTTCAACGGTGGTGGCCGTCTGCATGAAGATATTGAAATACTGTTCAGTGGTCAGAAGTATTTTACACAAGTGGTACGCGGACGTGAAGCCTGTGATATGCCGAGTCGTCGTTGGAACAAACCTTCCATTATGCTGCAATGTGAAGCTAACTACTCGAATGCACACGGAACTCCGTGGGTATATAAACATCAAAAGATTGGCAAACTTGTCGGTATGCCTGTTCCAGGTACTATGACAAGTGTGTCTTGGGAAACTTTACAAGATCCTTCACTGGTTTTTGGTATTCCTATCGTCGGTTATCGTTTGCCTGACGGCAGTTATTTGGAAAATACCCAATTGGAACCGGATGTAAAGGTTGCCAATAATCCGGAAACAGTAGTCAAAGGAGAGGATACCCAACTAAAGATGGCTGTGGATGAACTTCTGAAAGAGATAGATAGTCAGAAGAAGTAAATACGAGTATAATTATATCTAAAATAAAGAGTCGCTTCTTTGTTAGAATCTGATTGATTCTTTCAAAGAAGCGACTTTCTTTTATAGTGATTTTCTTATATTGACCTTTTTATATGACTTCTTTTATAAGGCGTTTATTTTAAATAGATATAGGGCTTACTTCCAGACCGGCAGTAATCTATGGAGGTTTTTTCTAGTCATTATCTTCTGATTCAGGAAGCTGACGATATACCCCGTTATACAAGCGGCAATGAGTGATCCTTCGCGTACTCCCTGAATACCTTGAGTTAGCAGGAGCGAGAGAATCACGGCTAATGTAACCAAAGTAATATCAAAATAAACTTTGAACTTTCCAAATTCCTTGTTATAATGGCGGGATGCATATTTCACAAATGCTTCTGCGCTCATCATGGCTACTCTTGGTTTCAGTTCAAGCACTACTCCGATAGACTGTACCATGCATCCTGTAAGTAATAAAGCAATCGACATACCATAATTAGCGGGATGCAGTTCGCTTGTCAGCATCATATTGAAATCAATGAATGCCGAAAAGATAAAAGAGAACGGTAGTTGAAGAAGAATTTCAATAAGATCCTGTCGGGTTCTATTCTTTCGGATTAACCAGAACTGTCCCAGGATAAGCACCATGTTGATGATAAATGTGCAAGTACCCAACGATAAAGGACTATTCAGGCTTAATACATAATTGATGCTCGATATGGGAGTAGTTCCCAATGCCGAGCGTATAATCAACACGATACCTGCCGCTAAAAAATAGAGTCCGATAACAAACACTAAATACCTCTTAAAAATCTCTTTCATTTCCATGTCTTTTTAACCTCTTTCTATTGATTCCCTTCTCATGTATTGAAAAGGATATGCAAAGGTCCTGTTTTTTACTCTGAAATAGATTATCTAATTCCATACAGTTTTTGTCATATCCGAAACAAATCGTATTTTTACGTCATAAAATAAAGGTGTAAATGGTAAAATCTCGTATATTTGATAATACACAGTTGTTGAAGGAGCATCCTGAACTTCCTCATTATAAAGAGGAGGTAGTCTGTTTCCGGAGTGAATATAAAGATAGAAGTTATCCGGCAAATGAATGTTATTTCAATCGGGAGCTTTATATGATATTCGTTCTTGAAGGTCGTTCGGAAATTCTACTGAATGGAGAGTTTATTGCGATAGAACCGAATATGTTACTTATTCATGGAGCAAATTATCTCACGGAACATCTTTATTCAAGTCGGGATATTAAATTTATCACTCTCGCCCTTTCCGAATCTATGCGGACAGACGATTCATATCTGACACAAATCACGGCAATCCTGCTGGCAACTATGAGGCGGAATAAGCAATATACGATTCAGTTGACAGAGTATGAAGCTCAAATCATCCATAAGGAGCTGGAAGTATTGATGCATCTGATGAATATTGAACATCATTTCCTTTTCCGGCGTATACAGGCAGCGTGCAATTCTCTGTTTTTGGATATAGCAGATTTTCTTTCCCGAAAGACCGTTATCAAAAAAGAGATCAGTCGTAAAGACCACGTTCTGCAAGAATTTCATGCACTCGTTACCCGTAATTTCAGGGAAGAACATTTCGTGAGCTTTTATGCGGATAAACTGGCTATTAGTGAACAGTACCTGGCACGCATTGTACGCCTTGGAACAGGTAAGACTATCAATAGCCTTATTAATGAATTGTTAGTAATGGAAGCGCGTACTTTATTGAGTTCTACCAAATTTACGGTTGGCGAGATTGCTGCTAAACTGGGGTTTAGTGATGCAGCCGGTTTTTGTAAGTTCTTTAAAAGAAATGCGGGACAGACTCCGTTGAATTATCGGAAAGGATTATTGATTTGAACGGAAAGGATTGCTGAACTGAATGGGGAATTACTGAACTGAATAGGGAATATAATGAATTTAAATAATAAGTTGGCTGATTTGAATGAAAATGGAAGTAGGTTGATGCAACTGTCCTTAAAGACTGTATACATCAACCTACCTGAATATATAGTGAATGGGTTTGATTTTAACCGATCAGTGTTGTGATATCTTCTACAATCTGTTCATCCGTCAGATGATTGGCACGGAGAAATTCCTGTATATCATATCGGTCAACAAATTCTTTTTTAGCTCCAAAGTTCAGAACTTTCATGTTTGTAGCACCATAATAACGGGCAATCTTTTCACCGAAACCGCCATCCAATACACCGTCTTCCAACGTAATCACTAATTCGTGATCTGCTTTCAGTTCATCCATCAGTTCGTTGTCTACACCGGTGATGTAACGTGGATTGATGAGTGTTGCATCAATATTGGCTTTTTCTTTCAGAAGTGATGCAACCGACTGTCCCAATCCATAGAACGAACCTAAAGCAAGAATGGCTACTTTCGATCCACGATGCGTCACTTTATAGCGATTGAGAACACTATAATCAGTCTCCACCGGTTCCCCACAAGTAATTACATCTGTTGCCGGCACACGGATAGCAACCGGGTGTTCATTTTGGCGGATACTCCATTCTAGCATAGCAAGATATTCCTCTTTGCAAGTCGGTGCCAGATAAACCATATTAGGAATATTGCTGATGAGCGGAATATCGAAGAAGCAGAGGTGAGTTACATCATTCATTCCGGACAGTGTTCCCCAGAATACCAACAAAACAGCCGGGTTATTATTGATACAGAGGTCTTGCGAAAGTTGATCGTATGAACGTTGGATAAATGTACTATACACTCCGTAAACAGGTTTTCCGCCATTGGCTGCGATACCCGAAGCAAGAGCTACTGCGTGTTCTTCTGCAATACCGACATCTACAAACTGTTTGCCAGCTTCCTTGCGGCGGTCCGGAGTGAATCCGAGAACGGCAGGAGTACCCGAAGTGATTGTCACCACACGAGAATCTTCTTTCATCTTTTTCAGCAGATATTGAGCGGTTACTTCGCTGTAATCTTCTTCCTCATAACTGACTTTTGCTTCTCCGGTTTCCGGATTGAATGGAGTGCGCCAGTGATAAGTCTCTTTATCCTGTTCGGCACGTTCATAACCTTTACCTTTCAAAGTGTTGATGTGTACTACTATCGGATGCTGAATATCTTTCACTTTGGAGAATGCTTCAATCAACGCCTGTACATCGTTACCGTCATTTACATATATATAGTCCAGTCCCATCGCCTTGAAGAAGTTACATTCGCACTGACCGTTACTGTCACGCAATTCTTTCAGGTTCTTATATAGTCCACCGTGATTTTCGGCAATAGACATCTGATTGTCATTGACAATAATAATCATGTTTGTACCAAGCTCCGCCATATAGTCCAATCCTTCAAATGCTTCGCCGCCACTTAAGGAACCGTCGCCTATCACAGCTATGATATTCTCATTGCCACCGATCAGGTCGCGTCCTTTTGCCAATCCGCTAGCCAGGCTGACGGAAGTGGAAGTATGACCGATAACAAAAAAATCATGCTTACTTTCTTGTGGTTCGGAATAACCGGATACGTTGTCATACTCTGCCGGATAGAGAAAAGCATCTTTCCGTCCGGTCAGCATCTTATGTACATAACTCTGATGCGATACATCAAAAACAATCTTGTCTTCTGGTGAGTTGAATACATAATGTAAAGCGATAGTCGCTTCCACCATTCCGAAATTAGGGCCGAAATGCCCGCCGTGTTCACTCAACTTTTGCAGGAGTGATGCACGGATTTCATTACTTAAATCATTGAGTTCTTTAAACGATAACTTCTTTACGTCTGCAGGAGAGTAAATATTTTCTAAATACATATCAATTTGTTTTTTACGTTTATACCTATTATCTTTATCACACTGCAAAGATACTGCTGATTTTAGATTCGGTTTGTATATAGATTACGGATTATTTTACCTATATTACCGACCTTGGAAAATAGGACTGACGATAAACATAAAAATAGTAGATAATATATATTGGAGGACAACATATATGAATAGTGATTATAAAGTGGGCGATTTAATTTATGATGCAAATATTTATGATGCGATGAATACTAATCTAGATGATTGGTACTTTTATAAGCGATGGCTGCCGGAAAACAAGGATGCCCGGATACTTGAACTTTGTTGTGGTACGGGCAGGCTCACTCTGCCCATTGCAAAGGAAGGATATGATATTACTGGGATTGATTATACCCCTTCAATGCTTGCCCAGGCAAAAATTAAAGCTTCCGAAGCAGGATTAGAAATAAGTTTTATCGAGGCAGATATCAGAACTTTGAATTTGCCGGAAAAATACGACTTTATCTTTATTCCGTTTAATTCAATTCATCATTTATATAAGAATGAAGATTTATTTAAGGTATTTAATGTCGTTAAGAATCACCTCAAAGACGGTGGCTTATTTCTGTTTGATTGTTTTAATCCGAATATCCAATATATAGTTGAAGGTGAAAAAGAGCAGAAAGAAATTGCTGCATATACAACCGATGACGGTAGAGAAGTATTGATAAAGCAGACAATGCGATATGAAAATAAAACTCAGATTAACCGTATCGAATGGCATTATTTTATCAATGGCAAGTTTAACTCTATTCAAAATCTGGATATGAGAATGTTCTTCCCTCAAGAGTTAGATTCATATTTGGAATGGAATGGTTTTCATATTATTCATAAGTATGGCGGATTTGAAGAAGAGGCATTTGACGATAATTCGGCAAAACAGATATTTATTTGTCAATGTGACTTAGTGTATTGAGATTTTATTAATAAATAAGTGAAAATGTAATTTGTCGGCAATCAGTATGGTAGCGTGGTTGCCTAAAGGCCTTTTGGGGCTGTCTTTATCCTTTTGAACTGGAAGTACTCATCAGAATTCTTTTTCAGTTTCGACTTTTCTCATTTTGTTTAATGATTCTTTAGTTACTTCTCGTAATAAATTTGGCGTTCGCTAAAGTAGGAAGTCTGACTTTGGCTTCCTTGGTTTTGATACTTACTTCATTTCCTTAAATAGGTTAGAATAGATATTATAGCAGATTGATAAAAAATAGAATCTGTAATTCGGGTAATAATGTCAGTAATTCATCTACATACAGTCTCTTTATTTCACCCTATTTTTGCAACGTAGAAAATAGATAATCAATTCTTTAATAATTAAAAATAAGAGATATGAAACGGATTTTATTATTAACAACTGTATTTATGATGATGCTTGGAACTAGTTTTTCTTCTGCACAGACAGATGCAGATAATTTTTATAAAAGTGATTTGGTAAGTGTGGAGAAAGTTTCTTTTTCCAACCAGTATAAAATGAAGGTAGCCGGAAATTTGTTTCTGCCTAAGAATATGAAAGAAGGGGACAAATATCCTGCAATCATTGTCGGACATCCAATGGGAGCTGTCAAGGAACAGAGCGCGAATCTTTACGCAACGAAAATGGCCGAACGGGGTTTTGTAACACTCTCCATAGACCTGTCTTTTTGGGGTGGGAGTGAAGGCGAGCCGCGTAATGCTGTTCTGCCGGAAGTTTATGCGGAAGACTTTAGTGCCGCAGTTGATTTTTTAGGTACCCGTCCGTTTGTTGACCGGAATCTAATTGGAGTAATCGGTATTTGCGGTAGTGGAAGTTTTGCTATCAGTGCAGCGAAAATAGACCCTCGCCTTAAAGCCATTGCGACAATCAGTATGTACAATATGGGTACGGCTAGCCGTAACGGGTTAAAACACTCATTGACATTGGAACAGAGAAAGCAAATAATGGCTGAAGCGGCAGAACAGCGTTATGCTGAATTTTTAGGTGGAGAAACTAAATATACCGGTGGCACTGTACATCAACTGACAGAAAAGTCCAGTCCGATTGAGCGGGAGTTCTATGAGTTCTACCGTACACAAAGAGGAGAATTTACCCCCGACGGAGCAACTCCTATGACCACCACTCATCCTACACTTTCCAGTAATGTGAAATTTATGAATTTCTATCCTTTCGAAGATATTGAGACTATTTCACCCCGCCCTATGCTTTTCATCACCGGTGAAAATGCCCACTCACGTGAATTTAGTGAAGATGCCTACCGATTGGCCGCCGAACCTAAAGAACTGTATATAGTACCCGGTGCCGGACACGTAGATCTTTACGATCGTGTAAGCCTTATTCCATTTAATAAACTGGAATCTTTCTTTAAAGAATATCTAAAGAAATAAGTTTTAATACTATAAATATGAGATACTATATAATAGCAATTCTTACTATGCTGACATTATCGGTCGGTTCCGCATCATGTAGCGAAGATGAACCTATACAGGGAACAGGTCAACAAGTGACTCCGGGTAATGGTTCTGGTTCCGGTGATAATGGCAGTAACAATAATGGCAATAATCCCGATGATAATGACGACAATAACGATGATACCCCAGTGAGCAATAATCTTAAAATAACAATCGGACCTGTTTCATTCAATGCCACATTGGACAATAATGAGACAGCGAAAGCATTTAAGAGACTACTCCCTATGACAGTGGATATGTCCGAACTGCATGGTAATGAAAAATATTATTATCTGTCGAAGGGTTTGCCGACAGCGTCGTCCAATCCCGGGACTATTCGGACAGGTGACTTGATGCTTTACGGTTCCACTTGTGTGGTCCTATTTTATGAAACCTTTTCCACTTCATATACTTATACCCGTTTAGGACGTATAACAAATCCTTCAGGACTGGCCTCCGCCCTTGGTTCAGGAGGCGTAAATGTAACTTTTGAAATAACAGATTAAAGAATAAACTAATGGAACAAATAAGAAATAAAGAATATGGAGGCGAACGTCCTCTGTTCGCGACCCACGACCTTCAACTGGAAGATGTAACAATTCACGCCGGTGAATCTGCGTTGAAAGAATGTAGTAATATTATAGCAATCAACTGTCGCTTTGAAGGAAAATATCCTTTTTGGCATACCAACGGATTCATTGTGAAAAACTGTCTCTTTACAGAGGGAGCCCGTGCTGCTCTATGGTACTCTCAAAGTCTGCAAATGGCAGATACCTTGGTAGAAGCACCGAAGATGTTCCGTGAAATGGACGGAATAAAACTCGAAAACGTGCAGTTGCCTAATGCTTTGGAAACGTTTTGGTATTGTCGTAATATAGAGCTGAAGAACGTACAGATTGATAAAGCGGATTACCTTTTTATACACAGTGAGAATATTAAGATACAAAACTATGCCCAAAACGGGAACTATTCGTTCCAATATTGCAAGAATGTAGAAATCCATAATGCAGTTATCAATTCCAAAGATGCTTTCTGGAATACGGAAAATGTAACAGTCTATGATTCCGAGCTGAACGGAGAATATCTGGGCTGGCATTCTAAAAACTTACGTCTGGTAAATTGCAGGATTTCGGGGACTCAACCGCTTTGCTACGCACATGATCTGGTGATGGAAAATTGTACGATGGCGGAAGATGCTGACCTTGCTTTTGAACACAGTAGTGTGAAGGCAACGATTAAAAGTCCCGTTCATTGCGTAAAAAATCCTCGTACGGGAAGTATTGTTGCCGAAAGTTTCGGAGCAATCATTTTGGACGAAAATATTAAATCACCAGCAAATTGTGAATTGAAACTTTGGGACGATCTAACCTGTTTTAATTGAAATATGAAATATAATTTCGATGAAATTATTCCACGCAGAGGAACGAATTCTTATAAATGGGATTCGGCTGAAGATGCGGATGTATTGCCGATGTGGGTAGCTGATATGGATTTCCGTACGGCTCCCCCTGTCGTGGAGGCATTGAAGAAACGGGTGGAACATGGGATTTTCGGTTATGTACGTGTACCTGATGCATACTACGAGGCAGTTCTAAATTGGTTTGCTCAACGGCATGCCTGGCGGATGGAAAAAGAGTGGATTATTTACACCACCGGTGTTGTGCCGGCAATATCTGCTGTGATTAAAGCATTAACGCTGCCCGGAGATAAAGTAATGGTGCAGACACCTGTATATAACTGTTTTTTCTCCTCTATCCGTAATAACGGATGCGAGATGATTGCCAATCCTTTGGTATATAGAAACAGGGGCTATCAGATTGACTTTGATGATTTGGAGCGGAAAGCTTCAGACCCGAAGGTAAAACTTCTGTTGTTATGCAATCCGCACAATCCTGCCGGAAGAGTGTGGAGCAAGCAAGAGTTAAGGCGGATAGGTGAGATTTGTCTTCGAAATAATGTGTTTGTGGTTGCGGATGAAATTCATTGTGAATTGGTATTTCTGGGGCATGAATATACTCCTTTTGCTTCTATATCAGAAGAATTCCTACTGAACTCGGTCACTTTTGTTTCGCCTAGCAAAGCCTTTAATTTGGCAGGACTTCAGATAGCCAATATCATTTCCGCAGATGCAGATGTACGGAGGCGGATAGATAAAGCGATTAATATAAATCCTTAATTCCGCAACACTATTATAAATTAAACTTTTTAAGTACCTGAGCAACAAAAAGTTGCTCAGGATTTTGCCATGTCAGAATTTTCACTTATCTTAGTGTTGCAAAAAAAACAAGAGAATCCGACGATAGACATGGCGAAGATACAAATTAAA
Source organism: Bacteroides xylanisolvens (assembly GCF_018289135.1). Classification (NCBI taxonomy): domain Bacteria; kingdom Pseudomonadati; phylum Bacteroidota; class Bacteroidia; order Bacteroidales; family Bacteroidaceae; genus Bacteroides; species Bacteroides xylanisolvens. The sequence continues at coordinate 2,292,119 of NZ_CP072216.1, read as the reverse complement.
TCTGAGAGACTCACTCCTTTTGGGGGATTATTTTCAATCATGGAGCAATTTGACTCCACATTATCATCTGTAATCGACTCAACCCTCGGTCTAAGGTGTAGATCGTTCGGTTATCAGTACAGCGAAATCATCCGTTCTCTCATGAGTATCTACTTCTGTAGCGGTTCATGTATTGAGGATGTCACTACTCATTTGATGAACCACCTCTCGCTTCATCCGACACTTCGCACTTGTAGCTCTGATACTATCCTCAGGGCGATAAAGGAGTTGACGCAAGAAAACATTTCATACACATCAGATATGGGCAAGACCTACGATTTCAATACGGCTGACACTCTCAATACTTTATTGCTCAATTGTATATTTGCATCTGGCCAACTGAAAGAGGGTGAGATGTATGATGTTGATTTCGACCATCAGTTCATAGAGACAGAGAAGTATGATGCAAAGCCTACATACAAGAAGTTCCTTGGTTATCGCCCTGGCGTGGCGGTTATTGGCGATTTGATAGTCGGTATAGAGAATAGCGATGGTAACACAAATGTTCGTTTCCATCAGAAGGACACGCTGAAGAGGTTCTTTGCGAGATTTGAACAGAATGGGCTCACTATCAATCGCTTCAGAGCTGATTGTGGATCATGTTCCGAGGAAATCGTGGAGGAAATAGAAAAACACTGCAAGTCCTTCTATATCCGTGCTAACCGCTGCAGTTCGATCTACAATGACACCTTTGCTCTCAAAGGCTGGAAAACTGAGGAAATCAATGGCATTGAGTTTGAATTGAACTCTATCCTTGTTGAGAAGTGGAAAGGTAAGGCATATCGACTTGTGATTCAAAGACAGAAACGGATGGATGGTGTGCAGGATTTTTGGGAAGGAGAATACACATACCGTTGTATCCTGACTAACGACTATGATTCTTCCGTAAGAGAAATTGTCGAGTTCTATAACCTTCGTGGAGGAAAGGAACGTATCTTCGATGATATGAACAATGGTTTCGGGTGGGACAGATTGCCCAAATCCTTCATGGCAGAGAACACAGTGTTCCTTCTTCTTACAGCACTTATCCGTAACTTTTACAAGGCCATTATTCAAAGACTTGACGTAAAGAAGTTCGGGCTCAATGCAACAAGTCGCATAAAAGCGTTTGTCTTCAGGTTTATCTCTGTACCAGCCAAGTGGATCAGGACATCAAGGCGGTATGTGCTGAACATCTATACCTGTAATAATGCTTACGCAGATGTTTTCCAGACTGATTTTGGATAATGCCTACAACTTATGGGAATGATATTGTGTATTGCCTCAAGTCACATTGTGGGGTAAGGGGATATTGTAGGCAGAAGTGGGTGCTTCAAGTTCAAATTATCTGCAAATTCAGTAATGAGAGGACGTGTAAACGCAATAAGGACGTTCAAGGGCTTAGTTGCGGATTTGAGGTAAATGAAGTCTGTGATGTGAATCCTTTTGGAGTGGAGGCGTTGATAGCTGCTTATAATGAGGGTGAAGAATGGCTGGAAGAACTTAAAATCTATTTGTTTGCGAATTACATCTATTTAAAAGGTTATTTCGAGACCTATCTTCCGGAGTTTCCTGTAATGATGTTGGAAGGTACGTATTTAGTTTGGGTAGATTGTTCGGTTCTGCATCAGGCGTCAGCGGAAATAGTCAAAGACTTGTTGAAGAAAGAAAAACTTTGGGTGAACGAAGGCAGCCTGTATGGAGAGGCTGGTGAAGGATTTATCCGTATCAATATTGCCTGTCCGCGACAGCGGTTGATAGATGGATTAAACAGATTGAAGCGGGCTTTGAAATAATAAAATAATTGTCAGTTTATTGAGAAATCCCCCTTCTCACTCCCCGTAAATACGAATGAAAAGAAGTAATATGGAAAGTCTGAATTGTTCGAAAGGGAATACGGTAGGTATTGTTGTTGCCTATTTTCTCATTTATGTAGTCTGGGGCTCCACCTATTTTTTTATCGGTGTGGCCTTGAAAGACTTTTCGCCTTTCCTTCTCGGAGCGCTCCGGTTTACGGCTGCCGGGATTATACTTCTGGGAATCTGTTATTTGCGGGGAGAACAAATTATAAAGAAAAGCTTGGTAAAACGTTCCGCCGTTAGTGGCATTGTATTGTTGTTTGTAGATATGGCTGTCGTTATGTTGGCGCAACGTTATCTGACCAGTAGCCTTGTAGCCATTATCGCTTCTTCCACAGCCCTTTGGATTTTGCTGTTGGATGTCCCGATGTGGCGTACTAATTTCCGTAATCCACTTACTATAATGGGAGGTTTGATTGGTTTCGGAGGGGTAGTGATGCTTTATGCAGAGCAACTCAATGTCAGATGGTTACATTCGTATAGTGAGCGTGGTATTCTGCTCCTTATTTTCGGGTGCATATCCTGGGCTTTGGGAACGCTATATGCCAAATATCGTTCTTCTCGTGAAGAAAAAGTGAATGCTTTTGCCGGTTCTGCCTGGCAGATGCTTTTTGCCAGTGGAATGTTTTGGCTTTGTGCTGTTATCAATGGAGATGTTCGGGAGGCCGATTTGCGTGAAGTCTCGGTTACAAGCTGGCTCTCCCTGCTTTATTTAGTCTCTTTCGGTTCTTTACTGGCATATTCGGCATACGTTTGGCTGTTGAAAGTGCGTCCGGCTGCGGAGGTAGGGACGGCTCAGTCTGAAACCTTGGGGGATTGCGTTAAAATTCTTATTTTTGCATCATGAAAACATCCTCTTCCCAAACGATTGATCCTGTTGCTTCTTTAAGCTTGTTCTTGCCTTCAGGAATCCTTGATTACTTTACCCTAGTCAATCATGTTTCTCAGGATACTTGCTTTATTCTTTATTTAGAGGAGAAAGCCACTATTCCTGCTGAGTACTCTGATCTCCATCTTCACTCAAAAGGTTTCCTCCCTGAGATTGAAGTTCAGGACTTCCCTATCCGTGGTAAAGCCGTTTATTTACGTATCAAGCGTCGTCGCTGGGAAGATCCATCCACTGGGCAGACATATAGTCGTGACTGGAGTTTGGTAGCCACCGGTACTCGCATAACCGCTGAGTTCGGTGCTTTTTTAAAAGAATTACTTAGATAATCACGCCGTTAGCTGCCAAAGTGTAGCTGAGCATTACTGTATGGATGGCAAACAGCTTCAAAGCCAATATAAAGACCACCTGAGTGACTTCCAGAATTGGGATCAGAGAGCACATGCCCAAGAGTATATCCTTTATCCAAAGAATATGGGTTATCACCTATGTATTGACGAAACGGCTTTAAGTAAGGGAGATCTTTATACCATCTTAATAAATAGAGATAAGCGAGGTAGGAAAGGTTCTATTATAGCTGTAATTCAGGGCACTAAAACCGATGATATCATTGCGGTACTTACAAAGATGCCACAGGAGCTGCGTAATCAGGTCAAAGAAATTACACTGGATATGGCCGGGAGCATGCAAAAGATTGCCAAAACGTGCTTTCCACGTGCCATGCAGGTGATTGATAGGTTTCATGTACAAAAACTTGTATACGAAGCTGTACAAGAGTTGCGCATTACATATAGATGGCAAGTGATAAAAGAGGAGAATAAAGCTATGAAAGCGGCAAAAGAGAAGGGGGAAGTATATAAAGCAGAAGAACTCGAAAACGGAGATACACTCAGGCAATTATTGGCCAGAAGCAGATATTTATTATTTAAATCACCTGATAAATGGACCAAGAGTCAGAAAATCAGGGCAGAATTACTTTTCAAGCAGTTTGAAGATATTAAGCACGTATATTACTACTCATTGGAGTTGGGAAAGATCTTTTCCACAAACTATGACAAGGATGTAGCAAGAGCAAAGCTGGCACTATGGTATAATAAGATTGAAGAATATGGATACGATACATTCACAACAGTAGCAAACTCTATTGAGAATCATTATGAAAGGATTCTGAACTTCTTTGTGAACAGGAGTACAAATGCAGCAGCGGAAGCATTTAATGCTAAAATCAAAGCATTTAGGGCATCATTTAGAGGAGTAGTGGATATGAGCTTCTTCCTTTTTAGGCTAGCAAAGGTATATGCATGAAGGGAATTGACTAAACTTAATCCCCCAAGAATTACAACTGAGCCGTAGGGACACATGCTTATGTCAATCCTTTTATTGCTGTTCTTTTAGGAGTCTTTTTAGGAAACGAACAGGTTACTTTTATTCAGGTTTCCGGTTTGCTGGTTATTCTGTTGGGAGTGATGTTGATAGGTCGGAAGCGTAAAGCGCAATAAATAGAAAACGATGTACATCTTATATCATTTCGATAATATAATTCCTTATATTTGTATCAGGATGAATAAACCAATAATTTGAGAAATGAAAACAGAAAAAGAAAAAATGTTGGCGGGAGAAGTTTATGATTGTGCTGATAATGAGTTACTGACCAGATGGCATAAAGCAAAGCAGCTTCAACAGGAGTATAATAATACTCTCACTACTGATGCAGGTAAAATTTCTGATTTATTAGATGAATTAATCGGTTCAAGGGGGGATAATGTCTGGATTAGTGCTCCTTTCTTTGTGGACTATGGTGAGAATATTTATATCGGGAAGAATGTAGAGATTAATATGAATTGCGTTTTTCTTGATTGTAACAAGATTGTTATCGGTGATAATTCGGGGATTGGGCCGGGAGTACATATTTATACTGTTTTTCATTCTACAAAGGCATCGGAAAGAACCTCTGAAAACAGTACTTTTTGGAAGTCACAGACAGCTCCGGTGATTATTGGCAATAATGTGTGGATTGGTGGAGGATGCATCATTCTTCCGGGAGTAACTATTGGCGATAATACAACTATTGGGGCAGGGAGCGTTGTCACAAAGTCTATTCCGGCCAATGTGCTGGCGGTTGGCAATCCGTGTAGAATCCTTAAACAGATAGAGGATTGACGCTTCTTTAATATTCGTATTATCTCGTCAGTAAAAAAGTCACTTGTAATGCTATGTTAAGCACTTCCCATTCATAACGTAAAAAATACGTGAACGGGGAGTATTAGGGAGGAATGTGGTGATCTAATAATGACGCTATATCTCTGTATTTAAGATGTCAGGTTTGCGTGCGGAATTTATTAGGAGTCATCCCGACAATTCGTTTAAACATTCGGCTAAGATGTTGTGGATACTGGAATCCGATTTCGTAGGCAATCTGACTCGTTGTTTTATCTGAAGACAAGAGTTGTTCTTTTGCCAGTTCAATCATTTTATCCTGAATATATTCGGAGACGGTTTTACCAGTTTGCTTACGAATCATATCGCCAAAGTAGTTGGGAGAAAGAAATACTTTGTCGGCAAAGTATTTGACCGATGGCAATCCTAAATGTTGCGGAGCATCTCCTTCAAAATATTCATTGAGCAGATGTTCGAAGCGGACGATAATATCATTGTTAACTTTGTTTCGGGTTTCAAACTGCCGTTCGTAAAAGCGCATACAATAATCAAGCAGCAATCTGATATTGGTACAGATCAGGCGGCGACTGTGTCTGTCGATAGCATGGTTTAGCTCGATTGCTATTTTTTGCAGGCAATCCATTACTATCTGTCGCTCCTCTTCAGAAAGATGGAGTGCTTCATTGGTTTCGTAAGAGAAGAATGAGTAGTTTTTTATTTCTTGTCCGAGGCTAGTGCCTCGTATGAGGTCGGGATGGAATAGGAGGCCGTGCGCATTGGGCTGAATGTTTTGGATTAATTCCAAATCAGTAATTTGCCCGGGGCCAAAACAGACAATGGTTCCGTCTTGATAGTCATAATATTGACGACCGTATTTAATATCACCGCATTTTACATTCTTCAAGAATAGCGCATACACTTCATAGCGAAACCATGCGCGTGTAGGCCATGTGGTGGACTTGGTGAGATCGATGATGCTGACCAACGGATGTTTGGTTTCAAGTCCGAATATTTCGTTATAACGATTCACGTTATCTATTACAATCATTTCGTCTTTATAATTCTCTTCCATAGCGTTGTCTGCTTTTAGTAGGTTACAAATATAATTCTTTTATCCATAAAATTAGTTCTCCATCTTCAAAATCCATGATTGGGGTATAAATATCCGTAAATCGTCTACATTCGGGGTGGATGATTCCCAGTAACTTTGTTATCGGTAATTTAATACTGAAATTCGAACTATCATAAGTTATCAAGATGAAAAAGTTACTGATTGCTTTTCTATTGTTTGCTGCCGCTATTTCGGCCAGCATCATTAAACCGGTTGAGCGGCTTGCCACCGAAAATAATAAAGTACGGTTGTCTCGCATAACAGTCGATTCGGCACGACTGGAAGAATATAATGCTTATCTGAAGGAAGAAATCGAAGCCTCAATGCGATTAGAACCAGGTGTGCTGGTACTCTATGCCGTAGCGGAGAAAGAACGTCCCCACCATGTGACAATTCTTGAAATTTATGTTGATGAAGCAGCTTATAAAAGCCATATTGCTACGCCTCATTTTCAGAAATATAAAAAAGAAACGCTTGATATGGTGCAGTCGCTCGAACTGGTAGATACCACTCCACTCATTCCCGGGCTGAAGATTAAGTAAATTGAATCAGTAATATTGGTTTCTATATCCGTAATTTGTATCATAAAGAGTTGGAACAGAATAGCTAACTTTGCATTATCAGAGAGTTCATAAATAATAAACCATACGTAGTTATATGAGAAAATTGTTTTTTATTATTGTAACAGCCATCGGAATGATGCAAATCCCGATGCAATCTATAAATGCACAGAATATGAAAAAAGAAGAAGTACCTCAAAACATCAGCGCATTTCCGGTAGGAAAAGCGAATACAGGATTCGAACAATATTTCACGGGTAGATCTTGGCTGGCACCGCTGACTGGTAACAAAGACTTGAATGTACCCATGTCCAACGTTACTTTTGAGCCTGGCTGCCGGAATAATTGGCACAGCCATACGGGTGGACAACTCCTGATTGCCGTCGGCGGTGTGGGATATTATCAGGAACGTGGTAAAGCGGCGCGCCGTTTACTTCCCGGTGATGTGGTTGAAATTGCTCCGAACATCGAACATTGGCATGGCGCCGCTCCCGATAGTTGGTTCTCACATCTGGCTATCGGATGCAATCCGCAGACCAACCAGAATACATGGTTGGAACGAGTGGATGACCAACAGTATGCCGAAGCAACGAAAGGTAACGTAGCAATCGGACTGCAAGCTACCGATCCTGAATTGGACGATATATTTAGTAATTTTACAAAAGAAGTGCAAGAATACGGTGCACTGGACATTAAAACCCGTCTTATGGTAACATTGGCATCCAATATTGCTTCACAAGCGCAGGCCGAATACCGCATCACACTCGAAAGCGCACTTAATGAAGGCATTGCTCCGATAGAAATAAAAGAAATCCTTTACCAGTCAGTAGCCTATGCGGGCATGGCTAAGGTCAGAGATTTTATCGGTATCACCAATGATATATTGCTCGCCCGTGGCGTGCGTCTTCCTTTGGAAGGACAATCGGTTGTATCATCCGAAACACGTTTCAATAAGGGACTGGAATTGCAGAAATCCATATTTGGTGAACGGATAGAACAGATGCATAAGAACGCTCCCGACAATCAGAAGCACATCCAACGTTACCTCTCCGCCAACTGTTTCGGCGACTATCAGACACGTAGCGGACTGAATGTAAAGACCCGCGAACTGATTACATTCTCGATACTTGTTTCTTTAGGCGGCTGTGAATCGCAGGTAAAAAGTCACATACAGGGAAATGCCAACGTAGGGAATAATAAAGATACGTTGCTGGCAGTCGTAACGCAACTCTTGCCATTTATTGGTTATCCGCGCACACTCAATGCCATAGCCTGTCTGAACGAAGTGATTCCGGAAAAGTAATAAAGACATTGATGCATCCCCAAAGATAACGATTAAAATCTATCCGGGACTTGACAAACGCTTTTTAATGTTATATATTTGTAGTCCGGGAAAGTATGAAACGAATGAATACTGAATGAAAAAACAGACGGAATATGGATATGAAATGGATGGAAAATAGTATAATATTACAACGAACTTAGCTCATTCCCTTAGCTTATACTAGGGGATAAGGCAACAGATATAGCCCAAAGGCTGCGAACTTTACAGAGTTCGCAGCCTTTTTTGTAACCTATTATTGAATATATTTTTGCAAATTCAGGTTTTAAAGTTTATAATAAACAGGGGGGACGTTTATAATAAACGGTCACAGTATTTATTAATAACGCTCTTTATGTTTATGTGGTAGGTTGTTATCTTTTTTGTATAACCTTTCTCTAAAGGATAGAAACTTGTGTGGTTGTGATAATAATAATTGATATATTGACTGGGTAATTTAATTTTATAAAATATAGTTTCTCCACTATTCTTGTTATTGTTACTCTATGTTATCTATCAGCTTTGTTTTGAAATGCACTTTGAATACCTGTTTTTATCTGTCGGAAACTTTGCAGGACGAGATAATAAAACCTCATATTTGATGATCGATTCACTGCAAGATTTGTTATCTTTGCAAAGGTTTCATTTATAAAGAGAAGAAGTTATGGATATCATGGACCGTTTGAAAGGGCCTCGGCGCAATCTGCCTATCGGGATACAAAGTTTTGAGAGACTTCGTCGCGACGGCTATTTGTATGTTGACAAAACAGCATTTGTCTACGAACTTGCCTCAACGGGCAATCCGTATTTCCTTAGCCGTCCGCGTCGTTTTGGCAAAAGTCTGCTGCTTTCTACACTGGAAGCGTATTTCTGTGGAAAGAAAGAGCTTTTTGAAGGACTTGCCATTGAGCAGCTCGAAACAGAATGGAACGAACACGCTGTACTGCATCTTGACCTTAATGCCGAGGATTACTCTGAAATAGAAGGATTGAGAAACGGACTTGAATTGCAGCTTCGTAGTTGGGAAAAAGTCTATGGAACCAGTGAGGAAGGTTTGAGTTATTCCGGTCGTTTCATGCAAGTCATTAAAGAAGCTTATCGACAAACAGGTCGTGGCGTAGTTGTTCTTATTGACGAGTACGACAAACCGCTGCTTCGCTCCATGCATAATCCGGAATTACAAGACAAGTTCCGCGAAATGCTCACCGCTTTTTATACTGTACTGAAATCAGCAGACCCCTGGTTGCGCTTCGTCTTTATCACCGGAGTGACCAAATTTGCTCAAATGGGTATATTCAGCACTCTCAACCAACTGATCGATATCAGCTTCGACCCGCAATACAATGCTCTTTGTGGTATGACCCGCCCGGAAATTGAAGCCAATTTCGTCCCGGAACTGGAACGGTTGGCAGAAAGGAACGGTTTGACAAAAAAAGATTGTATGGCATACCTTACTCGTATGTATGACGGATATCATTTCAACTATGTCCGTAAGGAAGGTATGTACAACCCGTTCAGTATACTGAATGTGCTTAGGAGCGGGATGTTTGAGAATTACTGGTTTGCCAGCGGAACACCTACTTTCCTAGCCGAAATGCTGAAGAAGACCCATTATGATTTGCGTGAACTGGACGGATTGGAAGTAACTGCTGCCTCTCTTACCGACGACCGTGCTGACGTAAACAACCCTGTGCCGATGATTTATCAAAGCGGCTATCTGACCATTAAAGGATATGATACAGAACTGCGTCTCTACAAGCTGGGTTACCCCAATGATGAAGTGAAGTATGGCTTTCTTAATTTTATCACTCCGTTTTATACCTCGTTGGATGAATCGAAAGCCCCCTTCTATATCGGACAGTTTGTAAAGGAACTAAGGGCAGGAGATGTTGAGGCTTTCCTCACCCGCCTTCGTGCGTTCTTTGCCGATTTCCCCTACGAACTGAATGATAAGACAGAGCGTCACTATCAAGTGGTATTCTATCTTGTTTTTAAACTACTGGGGCAGTTTATTAACGCCGAAGTGCAAAGTGCCCTGGGACGTGCTGACGCTGTGGTGAAAACAGCAAATGCTGTTTATGTCTTCGAATTTAAGCTAAACGGTACCGCAGAAGAAGCATTGGCACAGATTGATAATCGCGGCTATCTCATACCTTATACTACTAATGGTTGCCGTATAGTGAAAATAGGTGCAGAGTTCAGTAAGGAAGAACGCAATTTGAGTCGATGGTTAGTAGAGGAAGAAGGATAGTAGGGAATTGATAATAAAAGTATAGTATATAATTTCAAACCCAAAAAGTAACGCCCAAACGGTAAAAACAGCATCCGTTTGAGCGTTTTTTTTAGAAATCTTTTTGGAAGGATGAGGAAGGAAACGATAGCTTATATCTTCCATTACGCCGTTCCCTATGCGATATAGACGTTGATTTTAATGTTTCCTTTGACAACTCCCGGTTGATGTTCTATTTTTCATATTTTAGATTGCTCGAAAACACAATAGATGTTAATTGGCTACCAGGCTTGCGAACTAATTTTTGATATGATATGTTGTTTAAAGTGAATAACGAATTAAAAAATGAACTAGAAAGTTAGACATGGACAAATAAAACATTTCTAATGATTTAGCAGATAAAACATTACATTTTAAAACTTATGATTATGAGAAAATCGATTATTTTATTAGCCTTGATATTGGGTGGCGTTACAGCAAATGCCCAATCAGTTGTAGAAGGTACAAAAGTAACAGACAATTGGTCTGTGGAAGTCAATGCCGGTGCAATCACTCCCCTTACTCACAGTGCTTTCTTTAAAAGTATGCGTCCTGCTTTTGGAGTGGGAGTTTCCAAGCAATTAACTCCTATCTTCGGTTTGGGATTCCAAGGAATGGGATACATTAATACTACTCCGAGTAAAACATCTTTCGATGCTTCCGACGTCAGCGTATTGGGTAAAGTCAACCTGATGAACCTGTTTGCAGGTTACAAAGGCGAACCCCGTTTGTTTGAAGTGGAAGCCGTTGCAGGAATGGGCTGGTTACATTATTATGTGAATGGTGATGGAGATCAGAACACTTGGTCTACCCGTTTGGGATTGAATTTCAACTTCAACTTGGGTGAAAGTAAGGCATGGACATTGGGTATCAAACCTGCCATTGTATATGATATGCAAGGCACTTACCCCGAAACAAAGAGCCGTTTCAATGCCAATAACGCAGGTTTCGAATTGACAGCCGGATTGACATATCACTTTAAGACAAGTAACGGAACACATCATTTTGCAAAAGTGAGAGTGTACAACCAAGCTGAAATTGACGGATTGAACTCTTCCATCAATGCGCTTCGTTCGGAAGTGAACAACAAAGACGGTCAGATCAGCAACGCCAACCAGCGCATCAACGGACTGCAAGAAGAACTTGAAGCCTGCCGTACAAAGGTTGTTCCGGTAGAGACTGTAGTGAAAACCGCCCGTGTGCCCGAATCTATCATTACTTTCAGACAAGGTAAATCATCGGTTGACGCTTCCCAACTTCCTAACGTGGAACGTGTAGCTTCATACATGAAGAAATATCCTGACTCAAAAGTAGTTATTAAAGGATACGCTTCTCCGGAAGGTAGTGTGGAGGTCAACGCAAGAATCGCTGCTGCACGTGCAGAGGCTGTAAAAACTATCCTTGTTAATAAATACAAGATTAGTGCATCCCGCATCACTGCCGAAGGTCAGGGCGTAGGCGACATGTTTACCGAACCGGATTGGAACCGTGTAAGTATATGTACGATTGAAGATTAAACAGATAGATTACATAAATAGAATAATGAAGGCTGCCCAAAAGGCAGCCTTTGTTGTATGTACTGGTTTTATAGATAAGCGGCTAATTTTTGAATATCCTGAAAGATTAGTAAACAGATTTCTTTGTACATTACATAAAATAGCTATTTTTGCAAGTATTGTTCATGCGCGTTCTGTGTTGAGTGTGCAAATATCAACCATTAAAAACTGTATTATGAAGAGAGTATTCGTTTTTCAAGATTTTAAATCGCAGAAATTCTGGAGTATAGAGGTAGTCGGGACAGATGTTACTGTAAATTATGGTAAGCTGGGGACTGCCGGACAAACACAAGTGAAAAACTACGCAACTACTGAAGAGGCTGAGAAGGCTGCCAACAAACTGATTGCAGAGAAGACAAAGAAAGGTTATGTGGAAACTGCCGAAGAAACAGCACGTGAAATGAAAGTGGAAGCTAAGAAATATACATTGAGTTATGATGAGTATGAAAACGATGTGAAGCTTTTGGATAAGATATTGAAAGACAAGCATCTCTCTGAATATAAGCAAATAACGATTGGCTGTTGGGATTATGAAGGTGATGACTGTTCGGCTTTGTTACAAGGTCTCATTGAAAATAAGGACAAGTTTGCGCAGATAGAAGGCCTGTTCTGGGGGGATATTGAACAGGAAGAACAGGAGATCTCATGGATTGAACAAGCCGACCTTAGTCCGCTGCTCGATAGTATGCCTAAATTGAAGGATCTGAAAATAAAAGGAACAAACAATCTGCGCTTGGGAAGAACTTCACGTCCGGAGTTGCGGTCGCTGGAAATAATCAGTGGTGGTCTGCCTACTGAAGTGGTAGAGGACATTCTTGCTTCTGATTTTCCCAATCTGGAAAAACTGGTTCTATATGTTGGTGTGGAAGATTACGGATTTGAAGGTGATATTGAGATCTTCCGTCCGCTTTTCTCCAAAGAGCGTTTCCCGAAGCTGACTTATCTGGGGCTTGTTAACTCTGAAGAACAGGATAGTATTGTAGAAATGTTCCTGGAATCGGATATTCTTCCTCAACTTGAAACCATGGATATTTCGGCTGGTACTCTGAAAGATGAAGGTGCACAGTTGTTGCTGGATAATATGGATAAAATCGTTCACTTGAAGTTTATCAATATGCGCTATAATTATTTGAGTAAGGACATGAAGAAACAGTTGCAGAACCTTCCTATGAAAATAGACATTGCCGAAACCGAAGAGGCGGATGAATATGATGGTGAATTGTGGTATTACCCGATGGTTACAGAATAGGAGATGCAGATAATCGTTGTCAGCAACTCTTTATCCAAACGTATAGAATACTTTGTTGAAGCAGGTAAGCACCTGCAGACAGAAGTTTGTTTTATGACTTATGAGGAACTTTTTAACTGCTTGCCGCTATTGCGGCAGGCAGTTATCAAACTGGAACCCTGTGTAAGTGATGAAACTGATCTCCTGAAATATGCGCTGTTGAATCAGGCATATAAGGAGACATTGCAACGTTTGAGCGAGATGAGCCTGCCTGATGATGTGTGCTTTTTAAATACTCCTGATGCTTTGTTGCGTGCTCTTGATAAAAAGGAAACAAAAGAAGTCCTGATGGACAAAGGGCTGAAAGTGACTCCGATGTTGCCGTCTCCACAATCCTTCGATGAGTTACGGCAGCTTCTTGCCGATTGCGGTAGAGGATGCTTTTTGAAACCCCGTTATGGTTCGGGTGCGGGAGGCATTATGGCGATTCGTTATCAGCCCAACCGGAACAAGTGGGTAGTCTATACTACGCTGCGGCAAGTGGACGGAGTGATTCATAATACCAAACGAATCAATCGTTTGAGCGTGGAAAAAGAGATAATCCCGTTGGCAGAAGCTGTGATACAAACAGAAGCTATCCTGGAGGAATGGATTCCTAAAGCACAATTGCAAGGAGAAAATTATGACCTTCGGGTAGTGTGCCGGGAGTCTGAAATAGATTATATCGTTGTGAGATGCAGCAAAGGAAGCATAACGAATTTACACCTGAACAACAAGGCGCATTGGTGGAATGAATTGTCTCTATCCGAAGAGGTACGGCAACAAATCTATTTTCAATGTCAGGAAGCTGTGCAATCCTTGGATTTGCGTTATGCAGGAGTAGATGTATTGATAGAAAGAGGGACGGATATTCCTTATATAATAGAAGTCAACGGACAAGGAGACCATGTTTATCAGGATATGTTTGCTCATAATTCTATTTATACTCAACAAATAAAAAACATAAAAAAGAAATATAACCATGCAAATAGATGAACTGCCGGCTGGCGAACAGACCCGTCATCCGGATCTGGATATGAATCAGGTGGTGGGTACTCATGATATATTGATGCTTTGCTTTGACACCTTGCGGTATGATGTCAGCAAAGAGGAAGAAGCGGCCGGAAGAACGCCTGTACTGAACAGCCATGGAGGAGAATGGGAGAAAAGACATGCTCCGGGAAATTTCACTTACCCGTCTCATTTTGCCATCTTTGCCGGATTTCTGCCTTCTCCGGCAGAACCTCATTCGTTGCGTAGCCGTAACTGGTTGTTTTTCCCCGTGCAAGCGGGTACAGGACGTATTCCGCCCAAAGGAAGTTATCCATTTACAGAAGCGACTTTTGTGCAGAGTCTTGCCCATACAGGCTATGAAACGATTTGTATAGGTGGCGTAAACTTCTTTAGCAAGCGTAATGAGCTGGGGCGTGTATTCCCCGGTTACTTTACTAAAAGTTATTGGCTGCCTACCTTTGGATGCACAGCACCCGATAGTACTGAAAAACAGATTGATTTTGCATTGAAAAAACTAGAAAATTATCCGGACGACAAACGGATCTTTATGTATATCAATTTTTCTGCTATCCATTATCCGAACTGTCATTATGTGGAGGGTAAAATGAAAGATGATAAAGAATCACATGCGGCTGCCCTGCAATATATTGACAGTCAGTTACCTCGTTTGTTTCAGGCTTTTCAGAAACGGAGCAATACGCTGGTGATTGCTCTTTCCGATCATGGCACTTGTTATGGTGAAGATGGGTATGAATACCATTGCATATCTCACGAAACGGTTTATACAGTCCCTTACAAACACTTTATTTTAACGAAACAATGAATCAACCGCTACCACGATATGTAGACTATATGTATAGCTATCCACATAAAACTGCCTATCGTCCTTTTCCATCTCCGGTTTCGCTGCTTCCTTACCTGGAACAGGTGGAAGGGCAGAAGGCATCACTCTATTTTCATATTCCTTTTTGTAGTCATAAATGTGGATATTGTAACCTGTTTTCTCTACAAACCAATCGTGCGGATTATATCGCAACTTATTTGGAAACCCTTCATAAGCAGGCACAACAATTGTCACCTCTCACCACCGGACTGATCTTTGACAGTTTCGCCATTGGAGGAGGTACACCGTTGCTTCTCACCGTTTCCCAACTGGAATACTTATTGGAGACGGCTGCCCTGTTCGGAGTGCATCCCTCACATGCTTTTACTTCCATAGAAACATCACCGGAGTATGCTGATCCTGCCCGTTTGACATGGTTGAAACAAGCCGGAGTGGCTCGTATAAGTATCGGTATACAAAGTTTTCTCAACGAAGAGTTAACCGCTTTGAAAAGACGTCCCCGGCAAGACACGATCAATCAGGCGTTGGAAACTATCCGGAAGATGGAATTTCCTTTTTTTAATATCGACTTGATTTACGGAATCAAAGGACAAACAGTGGATAGTTTTCTCTATTCTTTAGAGCAGGCTCTTCTGTTTCAGCCTAACGAACTCTTTATCTATCCGTTATATGTGCGACAGGGAACAGCTATCACGGAGCGGGAATCTGATGATGTCTGTTTCCGGATGTATTGTGCCGCCCGTGATCTCTTGAAAGACAGAGGCTTTCTACAAACTTCGATGCGGCGTTTTATTCATCATCCGTCTACTGATGCGGAAATTTCCTGTGGAGATGAAGTGATGCTTTCGTGTGGTTCCGGTGGACGTAGTTACTTGGGTCATTTGCATTATGCCACCCGGTATACTGTTTCTCAACACTGCATTGCTCAAGAGATAGATGACTATATGGACACTACTGATTTTACAGTAGCTCGCAATGGATTTATTCTCTCTCAAAAAGAACGGAGGCAACGTTTCATCATTAAAAATCTGATGTATTATATGGGGCTTGATAAAGCCGAATATGAGCGTCGTTTTGGCGAATCACCGGATGATATTCCATTATTCCGGCAACTGGCAGAACGGCAATGGATAGAAAATACAGATGATCGCATTTGTCTTACTTCCGAAGGAATGGGATATTCTGATTATATTGGTCAGTTATTCATTACCCCTGAAATAAGAGGGCTGATGGAAACTTATTCTTATTGAACGAAATGGAAATGAAAAACGAGGGGGATTTACTTTCCATCAAGCGTATCTATTATCGCGGTAAATTGAATAGCTGCAATTATACCTGCTCTTACTGTCCTTTCGGCAAAAAGTCACATCTGACAGCCACTACGCAGGATGAACAGGCGTGGAACCGTTTTATTACGGCTATTGAACAATGGAAAGGGGGACCGTTGCAGTTATTTATTATTCCTTACGGTGAAGCATTGATACATCGTTATTATCGGAAAGGGATCATTCATTTAGCGGCGTTGCCACAAGTGGCCGGAATTTCCTGTCAGACTAATCTTTCTTTTTCGGCCGATGAATGGCTGGACGAATTTCCGGCTACACCGGCATTGATAAGTAAGATAAAGATTTGGGCCAGCTTTCATCCGGAAATGACTTCAGTAGAAAGTTTTGTCCGGCGACTTCATACGCTTTATAATGCAGGAATACAGGTCTGTGCCGGAGCGGTAGGCAATCCGATGGCAAAAAGTGTACTTAGCGATTTGCGAAATGCTCTTTTGCCGGATATTTATTTGTTTATTAATGCTATGCAAGGTTTGAAGTCTCCGTTGAGCGTAGAAGATATTCGTTTTTTTACGCAACTGGATAACCTTTTTGAGTATGATTTAAAAAACGCTTCGGCTCAATGGACTATCTGTTCGGGAGGGAGAAGTAGTTGTTTTATTGATTGGAAAGGAGATATCTTTGCTTGTCCCCGAAGTCAGGTGAAGATAGGAAATCTTTATCAGAATCAGATCTTGGACCCCTTGCTTCCTTGTCGGCGGAAGGTCTGTGATTGTTACATTGCTTTCAGTAATTTGACTAATCATCCTTTGCATCGAATAATGGGAGCAGGTGCATTTTGGCGGATCCCGGATAAGCCTTTCATTACTTCCGTGTTTTTTGATGTGGATGGAACACTTACCGATGCACAGGGAAGGGTTTCGGAAAGTTATGCCCATGCTTTGCGGTACATAGCGCAATTTGTTCCCTTATATCTTGCTACTTCTTTATCTATGCAACAGGCACGGAGAAAGTTAGGCAAGACTCTTTTCAGCCTGTTTGAAGGAGGGGTGTTTGCCGACGGTGGATTACTGGTATATGGCGGGCAGAGCCGGTGTATGCCGGTTGAATTACTACTGGACATAAACGAAGAATCCGCAAAGATAACGGCGCATAGCTATGAAGGCCAAGTTTATAAGTACAGCATGCTGGTTTATGATAAGGAAGAGAGAATAAATATTCTTTCTCGCTTAAAAGAGAAACCTTATCAGGTGTTTTATAAACCACCTCTTATTACGGTTATCCATAAGGAAGTTGATAAACGGAAAGGAGTGCTTCATATATGCAAGGCTTTAGCTTTTCCCCTTGACCAAGTATTGGTTGTCGGAAATTCACTGAAGGATTGGGAGATGATGTCAGTAGTATTTCATTCTTGTGCAGTGATGAACGCCGAACCACTTTTAAAAGAACGTGCCCGCTACACGCTGAATCCGGATCGATTGGCTGCTTTCTTCCGCTTCCGGGAGTAGAAAAGCGGCTGCAATAAAAGCTTCACATTGATACCTGATTGTACCATTCAAAAATAAAAATCAGTTATAATTTGGTAGTTATAAAAACAAAGCGCATATTTGCAGCCCGAAAATAGGGACAGGCATAAAAATCCTCATCGGAGGGTGCTATAATAGATAATTATAGTGCTGGATAAGATGAATGGTGTAAATCATTCGCTTGTCCGGCACTATTTTTTATTGTAACAATTTAAGATAAGAGGTAAAGTAGCGGAGAAACTATGAAAGAGTTAAATTTGACACAAGGAAGTGTTCCGAAGGTATTGCTGCAATTTGCAGTGCCTTTTCTTATTGCCAATGTGCTTCAGGCGCTTTATGGTGGAGCCGACTTGTTTGTTGTGGGGCAATATGATGATTCGGCAAGTGTGGCGGCTGTGGCTATCGGCAGTCAGGTGATGCAGACGATTACAGGTATTATCCTTGGCATTACGACAGGCACAACTGTATTGATTGCTATCGCCATCGGAGCAAAAGATGATCGGAAAGTAGCTTTTACAATCGGTTCTTCTGTGTGGCTATTTTCAATTGTAGGAGTCTTGCTGACCTTAGTCATGGTGGCATTTCATGGGCAGATAACCGAACTGATGCACACGCCTGCGGAAGCGATGGCTGATACTAAAAACTATATTCTGGTATGTTCGGCTGGTATTTTGTTCATAATAGGGTATAATGTTGTATGTGGTATCCTGCGTGGATTGGGTGATTCAAAGACACCGCTTTATTTTGTAGGCTTGGCATGTGTAATCAACATAATGCTCGATTTTATACTGGTCGGCTATTTCCATTGGGGAGCTACAGGAGCGGCTATTGCTACTGTAACCGCGCAAGGCGTCAGCTTTGGAATAGCGCTTTGGTTCTTATACCGGCATGGATTCCACTTTGATTTCTCACGGAAGGATATCCGTTTGAACCGGAATCTGTCTAAAAAGATCATGGTATTGGGAGCGCCTATTGCTTTGCAAGATGCTTTAATCAATGTTTCATTTCTGATAATCACTGTCATTGTGAATCAGATGGGAGTCATTGCGTCTGCTTCTTTAGGTGTTGTTGAGAAAATCATAGTGTTTGCCATGCTGCCTCCGATGGCTATATCATCGGCTGTGGCAACCATGACTGCACAAAATTACGGGGCGGGACTTATCAAGAGAATGAATAAATGTCTTGCTTCCGGAATAGGGATTGCTCTTGTTTTCGGTGTGTCGGTTTGCGTGTATTCGCAATTCCTGCCGGAGACTCTTACCGCTTTCTTTACGAAAGATGCCGCTGTGGTGGCAATGGCAGCAGAGTACCTGCGGGGATATAGCATCGACTGTATCGTAGTCAGTTTTGTGTTCTGCATCAATTCTTATTTCAGCGGACAAGGGAACTCGTTATTCCCGATGATTCACAGTCTGATAGCCACTTTCCTGTTCCGTATACCATTGTCATACTGGTTCAGCCAGATGGATAGCTCGTCGCTGTTTATCATGGGATTTGCTCCACCCATTTCAACGGTGGTTTCATTATTGATTTGTATCTGGTATTTGCGATATACCCAAAGGAAATTATACTTGAGAGGCACATTGATGCCTGCTATGTCGAATTAGGTGTTTTTAGGTGACATATAATTAACTAAAATCTATTTTGTATGGAAGCTTATTTGAAGAAACTCTGTTTTGAGTATCAGGTTGATGAAAAAGAAGTGAAAGAGCTGTTGGCTCGTATGGAAATGGTGTATCTGGATAAAGGAGAAACGATTGCATCTGCCACAATGCCCGAGCAGAGCTTGTATATTATTGTTTCCGGCATTCTGCATACATACACGACTCATGAAGGAGAGGATAGAACCATCCGGTTTTTATCTGAAGGGGATGCTGTATTGTGCTATAACTCCAGTCAATATGCTGTAAAGGCGCTGACGAAATGTGCTGCTTATTACATCAGCGAAGAGGAGATTGAAGAGTTGTGCGCAACATCTATTTCGTTTGCCAACTTGGTTCGTCAACTGATGGAATATCAGTTCTATTTTAAAGAAGAAGAGAATATGAACGTTCGGAAACTGACGGTAAGAGAGAGGTATCTTTCTTTATTGGCAGAAATCCCGGATATCCTGTACAGGGTACCTTTGAAGTATATTACTCATTATCTGGGTGCCGATGTAACCAGTTTGGGATATATGGCTGGAAGTTCTAAATAGGAAATATAACCTGGACATCTATTTTTCTATGTATTCCTTATCAGATGGTTCATTGACTATTCAAAATTGAGTTTGAAAAGTCTTTGGATTATTTGGTAAGGAATATTATTTTTGTATTCCAAATGAAAAACTCAATACCTCGATATACTTTTTATAAGAATAAGTATGGAAGCGAACTTTTGGTCGATGTGGTAGAACTGAAATATGTGAAGAAGTTCTTGGCTGAAAGTGCTATTCACACGTTGAATTATTATGATGTTACTTTTATAACAGAAGGTAAAGGGACGTTTTCTGTCGATAACCAAACCTATGAAGTAACCCCATGTGACGTTCTATTCTCTAAACCGGGAGAAATCCGGAACTGGGATACGCGTCATATCATCAATGGTTATGCGCTGATTTTCGAGGAAGAGTTCTTGTCTTCCCTCTTTAAAGATTCTTTGTTTGTACAGCATCTTTCGTTTTTTCAGCTGGAAAGCTTTTCATCAAGACTGCATTTGCCAGATGAGCTTTATGCCCGTATACTCCAAATTTTGCATCATATAAAGATGGAGATCGACTCGTATCAGCAAAACGATGTGCATGTATTGAGAGCGTTGCTTTATGAAGTCCTGATGTTATTGGACCGGGCTTATCTTAAAATGACTTCGATAGAGGAGGGCAGGAGCAGAGAAGCGTCTAATAACCATGTAAGTAAATTCATGAATTTGGTAAATATCCATTCGAAAGAGCAACACTCGGTTCAGTATTATGCGGATAAACTCTGCATTACTTCTAACTATTTGAATGAGATGGTAACCTCGACAATGGGGTTTAGTGCCAAACAATATATTCAGAATAAAGTGATGGATGAGGCTAAAAGACTGCTCGTTTATACAAATGTCCCCATATCGGATATTGCTTTTGAACTCTGCTTTTCAACGGTCTCCTATTTTATTCGCAGCTTCCGGCAACATACGGGAGAAACTCCATTACTTTATCGGAAAACACATAAACCGTAAAAAGTACTATTTTCCCCTTTCTTTTTATTACGCCGTTCCTCTTCTATTTCTCTACTTTCGCATCAGATAATAACTAACAATAAAAAATGAAATGATGAGAGACGCAGAAAAAACAGTAGGGAACATGATTGATAAGTTGAAAACAGCTTTTATCGGTTCTATAGACAGGGAGGGATTTCCTAATATCAAGGCAATGTTGCAGCCAAGAAAAAGGGAAGGGATAAAAACGATTTATCTGACAACGAATACTTCATCCATGCGTGTGGCGCAATACCGGGAAAACAATCATGCGTGTATTTACTTTTGTGATACAAGATTTTTTAGAGGTGCGATGCTGCGGGGTACAATGGAAGTATTGACAGACAGTGCCAGCAAAGAAATGATTTGGCAGGAGGGTGATACCATGTATTACCCGGAAGGAGTGACAGATCCCGACTATTGTGTATTGAAATTTACGGCAACTTCCGGTAGGTTTTATAGTAATTTCAAATCGGAGAGCTTTATCGTAGAATAAAACTCATAGTATATAAGAGATACTAAGAGACAGCGCTTTTATAGTCTCAATGTGCTATTTTTAAGATTGTATAAAAGAATAGCAACTTTAAAAACAATGAACCAGTGAATAAACGGCATAAAATAGGGCAATAATATGCGGAAATACAGGTCTATTTCGCATAAAACTACATACGGAATGCATCTTTTCTTGTTGGCAAAGCGTTCGTTCCTCGGTGAGGAGCGGGGTGTTCCTCGGTGTGCGTCGCTAGCTTCCTCACCGAGGAACTTGTTTGTCATCGGTGAGGAAGCTGAAACTGGTCTTTTTGAGGGTGGTTTTTCTCTAGTTTGGCATAACTGTTAGAAAGGATAGGAATAATAAAAAGAACGGTTATCTTAATATTTTATGTTGAATGGTGAATGAATAATGGAAAATAGCTGCTATTTGGATGATATATGTCCCAAATGATAATAATAAAGAACTTTCTCCCGACAGATGCCGGGCTTTTTTCTATTTTTCTTAAATCGTTATGCTATTGTCTCTCTTTCTGATTGCTTAAATATTCCTTTTTTAAGAATGGTCATTCTTTCATTCATTTTATGCTCCCGGACAGAATCCGTTTTTATAAAACAGATAACTTTCCTCTATCGCATCGGCAGTATCAGCTTCTAATGCATATAATATTTCTTTGCAAAATTCCAATTGCCCGGTTCCGTTGGCAGTTACAATATTCTCGTCTCTTACAGCTTGTTCATTGATATAGTTCGAATCGCCTGTATATTTATCCCCAGCATACTGTTTTAGATAATTGAGCGTATTGCTGGTATGCTTTACCTCATTAAGGAAACCGTGCATACCCAGAAAAACAGAAGCATTACATATTCCGGCAACTAATTTCTTTTCTTTAATAGCTTTTTCTACAAGTGGAACTATTAATTCAGCTTCAGGTGAGAACCAGTTCATACCGCCAATTAACACCAGCCCCGCATAATCTTCCGCCATATCTTTTAGCCCATAATCAGGCAGCACTCTGAATCCGCCTATTGAACTTACGGGTTCTTGAGTTATTGATAGGGTTTTCACTTTATAACTAATAGGATTTCCGGGCTTGACTCCCTGATTCAAACAGGTAGCTATATATGCGCCTTCCCAGTCGGCGAACCCTTCTAAAATTACAAATATTACTTCTTTCATATATGATTCTAATTTTTAGTGAGTACAAAGGTGTGATATTTAATTGACTTTTGTAGTAGTAATTGTGGTAAAATATCGAATAATACAATTAAAATATGATTATTCAGTTTACAATAGGAAACTTTTTATCATTCAAAGAGCAATGATGAAGGGCGTGAAGTAAAAACTATAACTTTTCCATTCAGGAAAAATGAATTGGAAGGTACAATACCTTATGGAGGAGTGCGATACGCTCGGAAAAGAAATGACTCAATTAACGGAAGATAAATTTTTGTCCGTACTGGGACTGTCAATACACAAACAGGTAAACTTGTCGTCGCAGGTTATTATGATACAAACAATAATAACAAGTATGACAAAACAGATAAGGATGAAATCTTAATCTATGATTTGAAAACCTTGAAGTTAGCTTCGAGAATATGATTTCCGGCTAGATAGCCAACTGTGTACAAAGTAGAAAAGTGAAATAAAAAAAACTCTGTAATCATTGAATTACAGAGCTTTTTCTTTGTTTCGCTTTCTTAAGAAGCGGTGCGTACGGGACTCGAACCCGTGACCCCATGCGTGACAGGCATGTATTCTAACCAACTGAACTAACGCACCAAATTTTAATTGGATTAACTCATTTCTATTCTCTTTTACTTCTTAATGAAAGAAGCGGTGCGTACGGGACTCGAACCCGTGACCCCATGCGTGACAGGCATGTATTCTAACCAACTGAACTAACGCACCAGAATTTCAATTTATTAATCTGCATCTCTCTCGATTGCGGGTGCAAAGGTAGTTGTTTTTTGTAAATCTGCAAGCGTTTTGAGAAAAGTTTTTTTCAAGAAAAAACGATAAAAATGCTTAGTGTCTCATTTTGAGTACTTTTGTAATGAAAAAAATATTGTTTTTTTTCTCTTCGGATAGTGACGCTATCCGGTTGTTATAGTGACGCCATCACGATAGGATAGCGTCACTATCCTGAAGTTTGTCATTCTATTCATAGAAAATAACTCCCGATATCTTTCTATCTGTAAGAAATCACCGTTTTTATATCAACTTTATGCTTGGATAATTCGTAATTTTGCAATAAATCGTTATTTTTGCGGACTAAAATAAGAAAGGTGGAAAATTATCCGCCTAGAATCGTTAATTAGTAAAAAGAATGATGACAACAGCCAAACTGTTATTGCACTGTCCCGACAAACCGGGAATCCTTGCGGAAGTGACAGACTTTATTACGGTAAACAAAGGAAATATTATCTATCTGGATCAATATGTAGATCATGTAGAGAACATATTCTTTATGCGTATTGAATGGGAACTGAAAGACTTTCTGGTTCCGCAGGAGAAAATTGAAGATTATTTCAGAACTCTCTACGGGCAAAAATATGAAATGGATTTTCGCCTTTATTTCTCTGATGTAAAACCACGTATGGCTATTTTCGTTTCCAAGCTGTCACATTGTCTTTTCGATATATTGGCACGATATACAGCCGGAGAATGGAATGTAGAAATACCTCTTATTATAAGTAACCATCCGGATTTGCAGCATGTAGCAGAGCGGTTCGGAATTCCTTTCTATCTGTTTCCTATCACAAAGGAGACGAAAGAAGAACAGGAGCGTAAGGAGATGGAACTGCTTGCCAAGCATAATATTACATTTATTGTATTGGCGCGCTATATGCAGGTAATTTCCGAGCAGATGATTAATGCTTATCCGAATAAGATTATTAATATACATCACTCTTTCCTTCCTGCGTTTGTAGGAGCGAAGCCTTATCATGCGGCATTCCAGAGAGGTGTGAAGATTATCGGTGCAACCAGTCACTATGTAACGACTGAATTGGATGCCGGACCGATTATTGAACAGGACGTGGTGCGTATTACTCATAAGGACGCTATTGAAGATCTTGTAAATAAAGGAAAGGATTTGGAAAAAATCGTTCTTTCACGTGCAGTACAGAAGCACATCGAACGTAAAGTTTTGGCTTATAAAAATAAAACAGTAATATTTAGCTGATGAAAGTAGCAGTTGTAAAATACAATGCCGGCAATATTCGTTCTGTGGATTATGCTTTGAAGCGGTTGGGTGTGGAAGCGGTGATTACTGCTGATAAAGAAGAACTCCAATCGGCAGATAAAGTTATTTTCCCCGGAGTGGGAGAGGCGGAAACTACCATGAACCACTTGAAAGCAACGGGACTGGACGAACTGATAAAAAATCTCCGTCAGCCTGTATTTGGAATTTGTCTCGGTATGCAGTTGATGTGCCGGTATTCCGAAGAAGGAGAGGTCGATTGTTTGAATATCTTTGATGTGGACGTGAAGCGTTTTGTTCCGCAGAAACATGAAGATAAAGTGCCGCACATGGGATGGAATACCATTGGAAAAACGAATAGCAAATTGTTTGAAGGATTCACTGAAGAAGAGTTTGTCTATTTTGTACATAGCTTTTATGTGCCTACCTGTGACTTTACTGCTGCTACAACAGATTATATTCACCCGTTTAGTGCTGCATTGCATAAAGATAACTTTTATGCCACCCAGTTTCATCCGGAGAAAAGCGGCAAGACAGGAGAGAAGATTCTGACGAACTTTTTGAATCTATAATAAACTATGTTGCCGTTTATAATAAACTCCATCATAATTTATAATAAACTCGTTCATCGTTTATAATAAACTTTTAGCAAATAAATAATAGATGATAGAAATTATTCCAGCCATTGATATTATTGACGGAAAGTGCGTACGTCTTTCCCAGGGAGATTACGACAGTAAGAAAGTATATAACGAAAATCCGGTGGAAGTTGCCAAGGAGTTTGAAGCGAACGGTGTTCGCAGGCTTCATGTGGTAGACTTGGACGGTGCTGCTTCTCATCATGTAGTCAATTATCGGGTGTTGGAACGGATTGCTGCGCACACTTCTCTCGTTATCGATTTTGGTGGTGGAGTAAAGAGTGATGAAGATTTGAAAATTGCTTTTGAGAATGGAGCACAGATGGTTACAGGCGGAAGTATTGCGGTGAAAGATCCGGAATTGTTCTGTCATTGGCTGGAAGTATATGGCAGTGAGAAAATCATTTTGGGAGCAGATGTGAAAGATCATAAGATAGCCGTTAACGGTTGGAAAGACGAAAGTTCCTGTGAGCTTTTTCCATTTCTTGAAAAATATATGGATAAAGGTATACGCAAGGTAATCTGTACGGATATTAGCTGTGACGGAATGTTGAGTGGGCCTTCTATTGATTTGTATAAGGAGATGCTGGCAAAATTCCCTGACCTCTATCTGATGGCTAGTGGCGGGGTGAGTAAGGTGGATGATATTGTTGCTTTGGATGAAGCTGGTGTTCCCGGAGTTATTTTCGGTAAGGCATTATACGAAGGACATATCACCTTAAAAGATTTGAGAATCTTTTTATAATTAGCGTACCAGAATGAAATGGTTGTTTATATTATAAATAGCTACCTTATTATAAGAGAAAACAAAGAATCAAACTTCAGGGATATAGATTATAAATTGTTGAACAATAAATAAAAGTAGGATTGTGTTAGCAAAAAGAATAGTACCTTGTCTGGATATAAAAGACGGACAAACCGTGAAAGGAACGAATTTTGTCAATTTGCGCCAAGCCGGTGATCCGGTAGAGTTAGGCCGTGCTTACAGTGAACAAGGAGCAGATGAACTTGTTTTCCTGGATATTACTGCAAGTCATGAAGGACGTAAGACTTTTACGGAATTGGTAAAACGGATTGCTGCTAATATCAATATCCCATTTACCGTAGGTGGCGGAATCAACGAATTAAGTGATGTAGACCGCCTGTTGAATGCAGGGGCGGATAAGATCTCTATCAATTCTTCCGCTATCCGTAATCCTCAATTGATTGACGAGATTGCAAAGAATTTCGGTTCGCAAGTTTGTGTGTTGGCAGTAGATGCCAAACAAACCGAAAATGGTTGGAAATGTTACTTGAATGGAGGACGTATCGAAACAGATAAAGACCTGTTCGAGTGGACAAAAGAGGCCCAGGAACGCGGAGCAGGAGAGATTCTCTTCACAAGCATGAATCACGATGGGGTAAAGGCCGGTTATGCAAATGATGCACTTGCCGCTTTGGCGGATCAGCTTTCCATTCCTATCATTGCTTCGGGAGGTGCGGGCTGTAAAGAGCACTTCCGCGATGTCTTTTTACAAGGAAAGGCAGATGCTGCATTGGCTGCCAGCGTTTTTCACTTCGGAGAAATTAAAATTCCCGAATTAAAATCGTATCTTTGCGGCGAAGGAATTACCACTAGGTAATTGCTGCGTAGCAAAAATTAGCCTTTAGGCTGCGGCGAAGGAATTACCATCAGGGGGTGAGGCACCCCGGCCGGGTTTCCATGCGGATGAATAATCTATTTAGATAAATAGAATAAGATATTTGCAAAAAAACTCCATAGGCGAATAGAACATAATTGTAATTTGGAATAGTAATTAGAACTTATATAAAAATGGAATTGGATTTCGATAAAATGAACGGACTCGTTCCGGCTATCATACAGGACAACGAGACACGTAAAGTCTTGATGCTGGGCTTCATGAATAAAGAAGCTTATGATAAAACAGTAGAAACCGGAAAAGTTACATTCTTTAGCCGTACCAAGAATCGTTTGTGGACAAAAGGCGAAGAAAGCGGTAACTTCCTTCATGTGGTATCTATAAAGGCCGATTGCGACAATGATACACTACTGATTCAGGTAAACCCGGTAGGTCCCGTGTGTCATACTGGTACAGATACTTGTTGGGGTGAGAAAAACGAAGAACCGGTTATGTTCCTGAAAGCATTGCAAGATTTCATTGACAAACGTCATGAAGAAATGCCCGAAGGCTCTTATACTACCAGTCTGTTTGAGTCGGGAATCAATAAAATAGCTCAAAAAGTAGGTGAAGAAGCTGTAGAAACAGTAATCGAAGCAACAAACGGTACTGACGAACGTTTGATCTACGAAGGAGCCGACCTTATTTATCACATGATTGTATTGCTTACTTCAAAAGGCTATCGTCTCGAAGACCTTGCACGTGAATTGCAGGAAAGACACAGCAGTACATGGAAGAAGCATTAAACAATTAAAATTTAATAATTAAAAATTAAAACGGGAGTCAGCATGGATGACGAGGCGTTGATTCAATATAAGAACGTAGAAATCCATCAACAGGAACTCTGTGTATTAAGCGATGTAAATCTGGAACTGCACAAAGGAGAGTTCGTCTATTTGATCGGAAAAGTAGGCTCGGGAAAAACGAGTTTGCTCAAGACTCTGTATGGCGAAGTGGACGTAATTGACGGTGAAGCGGAAGTGTTGGGTTATAACATGCGTTCTATCAAACGTAAGCATATCCCGCAACTGCGTCGGAAATTAGGCATTGTCTTTCAGGATTTTCAGTTGCTCACAGACCGTACTGTATATAATAATCTGGAATTTGTGCTTCGTGCCACAGGCTGGAAAAACAAACAGGAAATCCAAGACCGCATTGAAGAAGTGCTCCAGCTGGTGGGAATGTCCAACAAAGGTTATAAGCTCCCGAACGAGCTTTCCGGTGGCGAGCAACAGCGCATTGTGATTGCACGTGCCGTACTCAATTCTCCTGCTATTATTCTAGCGGATGAACCGACCGGAAATCTGGACGTAGAGACCGGTAAGGCCATTGTAGAATTGTTGCACAATATCTGTGAATCCGGTTCATCCGTAGTGATGACGACGCACAATTTGCAATTGCTGAAAGAGTATCCGGGCAGGGTATATCGTTGCGCCGACCATCAGATTGTAGATGTGACAGCCGAATACATGCTCAGACAGAGAACAATAGAAATAGATTTAAATATAGATAACTAAAACAGTAACGAAAATGAAAGTTTTAAAGTTTGGAGGAACTTCCGTAGGTTCTGCTCAGCGCATGAAGGAAGTAGCCAAATTGATTACCGATGGTGAACAGAAGATTGTTGTTCTTTCTGCTATGTCAGGAACAACAAACACATTGGTGGAAATTTCGGACTATCTGTATAAGAAGAATCCGGAGGGTGCCAACGAGATTATCAATAAGCTGGAAGCAAAATATAAACAGCACATTGATGAACTTTTTGCAACCCAGGAATATAAACAGAAAGGTCTTGAAGTTGTCAAATCCCACTTCGACTACATCCGCTCCTATACTAAAGACCTTTTCACTTTGTTCGAAG
This sequence comes from Bacteroides xylanisolvens, assembly GCF_018289135.1. NCBI lineage: Bacteria > Pseudomonadati > Bacteroidota > Bacteroidia > Bacteroidales > Bacteroidaceae > Bacteroides > Bacteroides xylanisolvens. Next base: position 2,263,359 of record NZ_CP072216.1, on the reverse strand, counting down.
AGAAAGTGGTTTTGGCACAGGGAGAGCTTATTTCTACGGCGATGGTAAACTTCTACCTGCAGGAATGTGGCGTGAAGTCCGTGTTGCTTCCAGCTTTGGAATTCATGCGTACTGACAAGAACGCAGAGCCGGATCCTGTATATATTAAGGATAAATTGCGCGCACAGCTCGATCTCTATCCGGATACAGAAATCTACATTACGCAAGGTTTCATCTGCCGCAATGCTTACGGTGAGATAGACAATCTGCAACGTGGTGGTAGTGACTACACTGCTTCTTTGATTGGAGCCGCAGTAAACGCTTCTGAAATCCAGATTTGGACAGATATCGACGGTATGCACAATAACGACCCGCGTATTGTTGACAAGACCGCTCCGGTTCGTCAGCTTCACTTCGAAGAAGCAGCCGAGTTGGCTTACTTCGGTGCAAAAATCCTGCACCCTACCTGCATCCAGCCTGCTAAATATGCCAATATCCCTGTTCGTCTGTTGAACACAATGGATCCGGAAGCTCCGGGCACACTGATTTCCAACGACACGGAAAAAGGTAAAATCAAGGCAGTGGCCGCAAAAGAAAACATTACTGCGATCAAGATCAAATCCAGCCGTATGTTATTGGCTCACGGTTTCCTGCGTAAGGTATTCGAAATCTTCGAAAGCTATCAGACGTCTATCGACATGATCTGTACTTCAGAGGTAGGTGTATCTGTAACAATCGATAACACGAAGCATCTGAACGAAATTCTGGATGACCTGAAGAAATACGGAACAGTAACCGTTGATAAAGAGATGTGTATCATCTGCGTTGTAGGTGACCTTGAATGGGAAAATGTCGGTTTTGAAGCGAAAGCTCTTGATGCGATGCGGAATATACCGGTGCGAATGATCTCGTTCGGAGGAAGTAACTACAATATCTCCTTCCTCATTCGGGAGTGCGATAAGAAAGTAGCTTTACAGTCGTTGAGTGATATGCTTTTCAACGACAAATAAATCCACAAATAACACGAGCGCTTTTACCGAACTGATAAAAGCGCTCTTTTTTAACCAACTAAACAAGTTTTTCGAATTATGAAGGGAATATTTCCAATCGATAAATTCCGCACTTTGCAGACACCTTTCTATTATTACGATACCAAAGTGCTGCGTGATACATTGTCGGCTATTAACCAGGAGGTTGCCAAATATCCTAATTATTCAGTGCATTACGCTGTTAAAGCCAATGCCAACCCGAAAGTACTTACCATTATCCGTGAGAGCGGAATGGGAGCCGATTGTGTGAGCGGCGGAGAAATCCGTGCCGCTATCCGTGCCGGATTCCCTGCCAATAAAGTTGTTTTCGCAGGAGTCGGCAAAGCAGATTGGGAAATCAATCTCGGACTGGAGTATGGTATCTTCTGTTTCAATGTCGAGTCTATTCCCGAACTGGAAGTAATCAATGAATTGGCTGCTGCTCAAAATAAGATTGCTAATGTTGCTTTTCGTATCAATCCTGATGTCGGCGCACATACACATGCCAATATAACTACCGGTTTGGCAGAAAACAAATTCGGTATCAGTATGCAGGACATGGACAAGGTGATAGACGTAGCACAAGAGATGAAAAACGTAAAGTTTATCGGTCTTCACTTTCACATTGGCTCGCAGATTCTGGATATGGGTGATTTCGTAGCCCTCTGCAATCGTGTCAATGAGTTGCAGGACAAACTGGAAGCACGAAGAATTTTGGTAGAACATATCAATGTAGGTGGTGGTTTGGGTATTGATTACGGACACCCCAACCGTCAGGCTGTCCCGAATTTCAAGGATTACTTTGCTACCTATGCCGGACAATTGAAATTGCGTCCTTATCAGACACTGCATTTTGAACTGGGACGTGCAGTGGTAGGTCAGTGTGGTTCTTTGATATCCAAAGTCCTCTATGTAAAACAAGGAACACGGAAGAAATTTGCCATCCTTGATGCAGGTATGACCGACCTGATTCGTCCGGCTTTGTATCAGGCATTCCATAAAATGGAAAATATAACTTCTGAAGAACCGTTGGAAGCCTACGATGTAGTAGGACCGATCTGTGAATCGTCAGACGTTTTCGGAAAAGCGATTGACTTGAACAAAGTGAAGCGTGGTGACTTGATCGCCCTTCGTTCTGCCGGTGCGTACGGTGAAATAATGGCTTCCGGATACAACTGTCGTGAACTGCCGAAAGGATATACTTCCGACGAATTGGTGTAAGTAAAAAATGAACTGCTACAATCAAAATGTGAATGTAGTTTAAAAATATAGGGTGCATGGAACAATTTTAACTGAAAGCGTGTTATTTTTGTAATGAGTTCAAAAAGAAACTACATTAACAACTTAATAAAAAAATACGATTATGATTTCAGAAAAATTACAGAATGCAATTAACGAACAGATTACTGCTGAAATGTGGTCTGCTAACCTGTATTTAGCAATGTCTTTCTATTTTGAGAAAGAAGGTTTCAGTGGTTTTGCTCATTGGATGAAAAAGCAATCCCAGGAAGAAATGGGACATGCTTATGCAATGGCAGATTATATCATCAAACGTGGAGGAACTGCTAAAGTGGATAAAATAGATGTTGTTCCTAACGGATGGGGTACACCTCTCGAAGTATTCGAACACGTTTACAAACATGAATGTCATGTTTCTCAATTGGTAGACAAGCTGGTAGACGTAGCAGCTGCTGAAAAGGATAAAGCAACACAGGATTTCTTGTGGGGATTTGTTCGTGAACAGGTAGAAGAAGAAGCTACAGCGCAAGGCATTGTTGATAAAATCAAGAAAGCCGGTGATACTGGAATTTTCTTTGTAGATTCACAATTGGGACAGCGTTAATGATGCTACTCTGAAAAAATAGTTTTTTATATAGAAAGAAGCTACTCGAAATTTCTTCAAGTAGCTTCTTTTTTTTCACTTATTTGGCTCGTATCTGGAAATAAACTACCTTTGTATTAAGAGTCAGAGAGAAATTAATCCCGATTATTATAAATGAATGGTGTGAACAGAGGAATTTTTAGATTGCTCCCTATATTTTTATTGCTCTTTTTGGGGGTGAGCAGTTGTTCTCAAAAAGAGGAACGGCGTATTTTAGTTATCCACTCTTATGAGGAGACTTACGCGGCTTATCCGGAATTTAACCGGATGATAGCGGAGCAATTTGAGAAAGAGAAAATAGATGCTGATATCCGTACCGTTTATTTAGATTGCGAGTCCTACAGGGAAGAACCGGAGTTGGAACGAATGCGTTTTCTGGTTGATTCCGTTTCGAAAGACTGGCGGCCGGAAGTGATTCTGGTGAATGAAGATCAGGCTACCTATTCATTGATGAAATGTGGGGTTCAGTTGGGCAAAGAAGTACCTGTGGTTTTTGGTGGTGTCAATTACCCGAATTGGGGATTGCTGAAACGCCATCCTAATGTGACGGGTTTCCATGATAAGATTGCCTTTAATGAAAATGTCAGTGTGGCAAAAGAACTTTTCGGTGAACACGTCCGGTTGTTTACCATGCTTGATACCACTTATATCGATAAACAAATCAGAAGAGATGCAAAGGAACAGTTTAAAGGTCATAAAGTGACCGGATTCGTCGATAACCCCGAACTTTCTCTTGAAGAACAGATACGTTTGACGCAGGAGGAAGGTTATACTCGTTTCATGGCTATTCCTTTACGTAATGCCAGAAATCATTCGGACGCCACCTTTATGTGGGTGTTGAACAGAAGCTATCGCGATCAATGCTATATTCAGCTGAAACGGGATTATACTACCATTAATATTGGAAGCATTTGTGGCAGTCCCAGCTTGACAGCTATCAATGAAGCCTTCGGGTTTGGTGAGAAGTTGTTGGGTGGATACATCACCTCGTTGCCTATTCAGGTGGAAGAAGAGGTGAAAGCAGCCGTTCGTATATTACACGGTGTGAGTCCGGCGGACATGCCTATTGTTGAAAGCCGGAAAGAGTATGTTGTTGATTGGAATACAATGACGCAAATAGGTTTGAGTAAGGAAAGTATTCCTGCTAAATATCGTATTATCAATATTCCGTTTAGTGATAAATACCCTTTGTTGTGGGGAATTTCAGTCGCATCGTTCATTCTTATATTAATTATTCTTTTCGCTTCTCTTTGGTGGCTATACCTTCGGGAACAGATGAGGAAAAAGCAGGCTCTTATAGCATTGGCTGATGAAAAAGAAACATTGTCATTAGCCATTGAGGGTGGAATGACGTATGCCTGGAGATTGGATAACGGTTGTTTTGTTTTTGAAGATGCATTCTGGGCGTCGCAAGGGTTAAATTCCAGACAACTTTCGTTTAAGGAATTCATGAGCTTTATCCATCCCGACCATTGGGAAGGAGTGAAGTTCAACTGGCGAAATCTGAAAAGTGCTCATAAAAAGATTGTGCAGGAGCTTTGTAACTTCGACGGCAAAGGCTATCAGTGGTGGGAGTTCCGTTATACTACCAAACAGCTACCCGGAGGCGAATATAAAACCGCAGGTTTGTTGCTTAATATACAGGATATAAAAGATCGTGAAGAAGAATTGGAAGCAGCACGCTTATTGGCTGAAAAGGCGGAATTGAAACAATCATTCCTCGCAAATATGAGCCATGAGATACGTACTCCGCTTAATTCAATCGTTGGCTTTGCCAATATACTGGCATTGGAAGATGGATTGAGTTCCGTAGAACGCGAAGAGTATATCAGTACTATTAACAAGAACAGCGAGTTATTACTCAAACTGATTAATGATATCTTGGAACTTTCCCGTATCGAATCAGGATATATGTCTTTCTCATTCAAGAGATGCAAGGTGAGAGAGTTGATTGACGATATCTATATGACACATCAGGTTCTGATTGCTCCACATTTGGAATTCCTGAAAGAAGTGGATGATACACCTCTGGAAATCAATGTGGACAGAGAGCGCTTGATACAAGTTCTGACAAACTTTCTGAATAACGCCTGCAAGTTTACGGAAACCGGATATATCAAATTAGGATATAGTTATCTGCCGGATGAAGGCAAAGTGCAGATTTATGTAGAAGATACCGGAAGAGGGATTCCGCGAGAAGAACAACGGATGATTTTCAGCCGTTTCTACAAACAAAACGAATTTTCGCAGGGAGCAGGATTGGGACTTTCTATTTGTCAGGTGATTATAGAGAAGCTGGGTGGAAAGATCGAACTCAAGTCCGAAGTAGGCAAGGGAAGCCGTTTTACGGTTATTCTTCCTTGCCGGGTGGTATCTTGATAATGATAGACTTTAACGGGAATACGAACAATCTTATTTCTTGTTTTTTCCTTTCTCCATCGTTCCCAGGTAAATCTCCAGTGAACGGGTGGAAATCTGTATTTCGCGGAAAGATACGCCTAAAGAAGCTATCAGCAGAATCAATGCCAATCCGAATACATAAGCAGAGAATAATTGAAGCCCGATATAAATAAGGAACATGCTGACTACACAGAAAAAAAGGCTTGCAATACCTAGTCCTTGCATTCTACGGGTCAGGTTTAACCGTTTCCGTAGATTCTCGATTTGTGCTTCAGTGATATCCGAAGGGTTTTCCATGTAGCGGTCACGCAGTTGGCGCACAAGTTGGGCATACGATAAGAAACGGTTAGTATAAGCCAGCAATATCAATGAAACTGCCGAGAAAAGTAGGGCAGGAGTAGTGAGAGTCAATTCTTCCATAATCTTTTTTTTATAGTCAAGTAGCGGTTCAAAATTCATTTTATAAAAGAGAATTTTTTGGCACGGGTTACACGGATTTCACGGTTTTAGAAATATGCTTGCATAAAGCAGCAGCGTAATCTGTGTAATCCGTGCCTAAAAATGGATGCTGCAAGTAAACCTTGCCCCGGAGTTATTCCGCTTTCAGCACATTAAGCTCTTTGCCTACCTTGATAAAGGCAGCGATGCACTTGTCAAGATGTGCTTTCTCGTGCCCTGCAGAGATTTGCACACGGATGCGTGCCTGATCTTTCGGCACTACCGGATAATAGAAACCTGTCACATAGATGCCTTCCTCCTGCATACGTGCAGCGTAAATCTGGGACAACTTCGCGTCATACAACATAACGGCACAGATAGCGCTTTGTGTCGGTTTGATATCAAATCCGGCAGCTGTCATCTTATCACGGAAGTAGTTTACATTCTCAACAAGTTTATCATGTAATGCATTGCTCTCTTTCAGCATTTTGAAAACTTCAAGGCTGGCACCAATGATGCCCGGAGCCAAAGAATTCGAGAACAGATACGGGCGGCTGCGTTGACGAAGCAAATCGATAATCTCTTTACGACCGGTGGTGAAACCTCCCAGTGCACCGCCAAAAGCCTTACCTAATGTTCCGGTATAAATATCTACCCGTCCATGAGTCTTATACAACTCGCTTACTCCATGCCCTGTGGCACCTACCACACCGGCAGAGTGTGACTCGTCCACCATTACCAGTGCATCGTATTTCTCGGCAAGATCGCAAATCTGATCCATTGGAGCTACATTGCCGTCCATAGAGAACACACCGTCCGTCACAACAATACGGAAACGTTGTGCCTGCGCTTCTTGCAGACATCTTTCCAAGTCCTTCATGTCAGCGTTGGCATAACGGTAGCGCTTTGCCTTGCAAAGACGTACTCCGTCAATGATAGAAGCATGATTCAGAGAATCCGAGATGATGGCATCCTCTTCAGAGAAAAGCGGTTCGAATACACCGCCGTTAGCATCGAAGCAAGCGGCGTACAAGATCGTGTCTTCCGTTTGGAAATACTCCGAGATGGCAGCTTCCAGTTCTTTGTGTATATCTTGCGTTCCACAAATGAAGCGGACGGACGACATTCCGTAACCACGGTTATTCATCATTTCCTGCGAAGCCTTAATCAATCGCGGGTGATTGGATAATCCTAAGTAATTATTTGCACAGAAGTTCAGCACTTCCTTACCTTTTACAGTGATGGCAGCTTGCTGCGCACTTTCAATCAGTCGTTCTTCTTTATAAAGTCCGGCTTCCTTGATTTCAGCCAATGTTTGGCGGAGATATTCTTGCATTTTACCGTACATAGTGTTTGGGTGATTAAGTTATATTGCAAAGGACACAATTTTTCTTGGAATAACAATGTCTTTTTGATTAAAATCTGAAAAAAAAGTGCTTACTTTGCGCACTATTTAAGCTTGATATTCTAAGTCAGAAGAAAAAATGGAACACATTTTGATTATTGGAGCTACCGGACAGATAGGGTCGGAGCTAACGATGGAGCTACGTAAACGTTACGGAAATGCAAATGTAGTAGCAGGTTATATTCCGGGTGCAGAGCCTAAAGGGGAATTAAAGGAGTCCGGACCGTCAGCAATTGCTGATGTAACGGATGGAGAGGCGATTGCATCTGTGGTAAAAGAGTATCACATCGATACAATTTATAATTTGGCTGCTCTGCTGTCCGTAGTTGCCGAGTCGAAGCCCAAGCTGGCCTGGAAAATAGGTATCGATGGATTATGGAATGTATTGGAAGTGGCACGCGAACAAGGATGTGCAGTGTTTACTCCGAGTTCTATCGGTTCGTTTGGCGCTAGTACGCCTCATACGAAAACACCGCAGGACACTATTCAGCGTCCGCGCACCATGTATGGAGTCACCAAGGTAACGACCGAGCTGCTAAGTGACTACTATTTTAATAAATATGGTGTCGATACACGTGCTGTCCGTTTTCCGGGCATTATTTCGAATGTGACCCCTCCGGGAGGAGGTACGACCGATTATGCTGTCGATATTTATTACTCGGCGGTGAAAGGAGAAAAATTTGTGTGCCCCATTAAGCAAGGCACTTTGATGGATATGATGTACATGCCGGATGCGCTGAACGCAGCAATTACGCTGATGGAAGCTGATCCGACAAAATTGATACACCGAAATGCTTTCAATATCGCCTCAATGAGTTTCGACCCGGAGACGATTTATCAGGCTATCAGGAAGCATGTGCCGCAGTTTGAGATGATCTATGATATAGATCCTTTGAAACAGCGCATTGCCGATAGCTGGCCCGATAGTCTGGATGACACCTGCGCTCGTGAAGAGTGGGGCTGGAAGCCGGCCTACGATTTGGAAAGCATGACGGTAGATATGCTTGAAAAGTTAAGAGAGAAACTAAAATAATGAAAAAACTAATTGTAGGGGTCATGTTGCTCGGTATACTGGGTGCTTGTGGAAACAAGAAAACAAACATTGACCCCTTCGCATCTATCACAAAAGAAGTGGATTCTATCCGGCGGGTAGCCGATTCTATTCACTGTGATGAATCGCCGGAAGATCCGCAACCTATACAGGCAGATGAATCTTTCGATGATTTTATCTACAATTTTGCTTCCGATGACGTGTTGCAGCGTCAGCGTGTGAAATTTCCGTTGCCTTACTACAATGGAGATAAAAAAACGAATATCGAGGAGCATAACTGGAAGCATGATGACTTGTTTACCAAACAGCATTATTATACGCTTCTGTTTGATAGAGAAGAAGATATGGATTTAGTAGGAGATACCTCCCTCACTTCCGTACAGGTAGAATGGGTGTTTGTGAAAACACGAATGGTAAAGAAATACTATTTTGAGCGTATCAAAGGTGCATGGATGCTAGAGGCAATTAATCTGCGTCCCATTAAGCAAAATGATAATGAAAATTTCGTGGAGTTTTTCGGACACTTTGCCGCAGATAGTCTTTTTCAGAGTAAGCGTGTGTGTGAGCCTCTGGCTTTTGTAACCACCGATCCGGACGATGATTTCTCTATTCTGGAGACCACCCTCGATCTTAATCAGTGGTTCGCTTTTAAACCGGGACTTCCTGCCGATCGTCTTTCTAATATCAATTACGGGCAGCGGAATGACGATGATTCGCCAACGAAAATTCTGGCGTTGAAAGGTATCGGTAATGGTTTTTCCAATATCCTCTATTTCCGTCGCAAAGCCGGGGAATGGGAATTGTATAAGTTTGAAGATACAAGCATTTGATGCAGGTAGTAATACGCTACAAGAAATAGCCTTGCTGTTAATGATATAACAGTATTTGCCGGCTTATAACGAATAATGATATAACTTATAATTAAAAATATATGTATTCTCTTTTACCCTACAATACATTCGGTATTGATGTCAGTGCCGCTCGTTTTTTAGAGTACACTTCGGTTGAAGAACTGAAGAAGCTGATTGTGCAAGGTGCCGTTACGACACCTTTTTTGCATATTGGTGGTGGCAGTAACCTGTTGTTTACCAAAGATTACGACGGGTTGATATTGCATTCCCGCATTGAAGGAATCGAAGTGACGGAAGAAGATGCTCACTCTGTATCAGTGCGAGTGGGAGCAGGGGTGGTATGGGATGACTTTGTAGCTTATTGTGTAGAGCATGGATGGTATGGAGCGGAGAACCTGTCGCTGATTCCCGGTGAGGTGGGGGCAAGTGCAGTACAGAATATCGGAGCCTATGGCGTTGAGGTAAAAGATCTGATAACGGCTGTGGAAACAGTGAACATTCAAGCTGAAGAACGCGTTTATTCAGTTGGTGAATGTGGATATACCTATCGCAACAGTATTTTTAAGCGTTCGGAAAACAAATCGGCTTTTGTTACTTATGTCCGTTTCCGGCTAAGTAAAGAAGAACATTATACATTAGACTATGGCACCATTCGTCAGGAGCTTGAAAAATATCCGTCGTTGACACTTTCTGTTGTCCGGAAAGTGATTATTGCTATTCGCGAGAGCAAGCTGCCCGATCCGAAAGTGATGGGTAATGCCGGCAGTTTCTTTATGAACCCCATTGTGCCGAAAGAAAAACTGGAAGCCTTGCAACAGGAATATCCCCGCATACCTTACTATGAGCTGGCCGACGGCCGCGTAAAAATTCCGGCAGGGTGGATGATTGACCAATGTGGTTGGAAAGGAAAAGCCTTGGGACCGGCTGCTGTGCATGATAAACAAGCACTGGTGCTGGTGAATCGTGGCGGAGCAAAAGGTAGTGATATTATTGCACTTTCAGATGCGGTCCGAGCTTCTGTTCGTGAGAAGTTCGGTATTGATATCCATCCGGAAGTCAACTTTATAAATTGAGAATAAACAAGTGAAAGTAAGAATTATAGGAAGTGGAACATCGACGGGAGTACCTCAAATCGGCTGTACATGTCCGGTTTGTACTTCTTCCGATCCGAAAGATAATCGATTGCGTGCCTCTGCTATTGTGGAGACAGATGACGCGCGGATTCTGATAGATTGTGGTCCCGATTTCCGGACACAGGTATTACATCTCCCTTTTGAGAGGATAGATGGTGTGCTCATTACGCACGAACATTATGACCATGTAGGCGGACTGGACGATTTACGTCCGTTTTGCCGGTTCGGTTCCGTGCCTATTTATGCGGAAGATTATGTAGCGCAGGGATTGCGTTTGCGTATGCCCTATTGCTTTGTCGATCATCGTTATCCGGGTGTTCCCGATATTCCTTTACAGGAAATTTCGGTGGGGCAATCCTTTGCTGTAAACCACACGGAAGTGCTTCCTCTGCGTGTGATGCATGGCCGACTGCCGATTCTGGGGTATCGTATCGGGCAGTTGGGGTATATCACTGATATGTTGACCATGCCCGAAGAATCCTATGAACAATTGGCAGGAATAGATGTTTTGATAATGAATGCGCTTCGGATCGCCTCGCATCCTACTCACCAAAATTTGGAAGAAGCATTGGCGGTGGCCCGGCGTATTCAGGCAAAGAAGACATACTTTATACACATGAGTCATGATATGGGCTTGCATGCGGAGGTTGAAAAGAACCTTCCGGAAAATATTCACTTGGCGTTCGACGGATTGGATATCTATGTTTGAATATCGGTGAAATTTTTAGCAAAAGTTTTGTTTTCTTTGTAGAAATTATTATTTTTGCACCTAGCCGATAAACAGCGAATATTATGAAACTTCGTACGATAGTGAAAATAGCGATCACATCTTCTGTTGTACTTTTGTGCTCAGGTTTCGCATTGTACTCTTTTTTTAGACTGTCAGCAGCTGAAGGGCAGAAAGACTTTAATCTTTATGAACTGGTGCCATCCACAACTTTAGCAGTATTCGTTACTGATGACGTGCTCGAATTTGTAGCAGAAGTCGATGAGCTGACTTGTAGTAAAAATCAGCAATATCTTTATGTATCCAAACTCTTTTCTTATCTGAAACAGAGTCTTTACGCCCTTTCAGAAGATACTCCCCACGGTTTAAGCCGGCAAATGAATCAAATGTTGATTAGTTTCCACGAGCCGGATAACGAACGTAATCAAGTGCTCTATTGCAGATTGGGAAATGGAGATAAGGAGTTGGTAAACAGATTTGTACGCAAATATATATCCTCACTTTATCCGCCGAAAACGTTTATTTACAAAGGAGAAGAGATAATTATTTATCCCATGGCGGACGGTGATTTTCTTGCCTGCTATCTGACATCCGATTTTATGGCATTGAGCTTTCAGAAAAAACTGATTGAAAACGTTATTGATGCGTATAAAAGTGGAAAATCGTTGGCTGATGATTCTACCTTTACAGGAATACGTGCTCCGAAAAAAAGTGCGGCGGCCGCTACCATCTATACCCGTATGCAAGGGATGATGGGATGGACGGAATTTGACATGAAAATGAAAGATGATTTCATCTATTTCTCCGGCATCACTCACGATGCAGACACTTGCTTTGCGTTTATAAACCAGCTTCGCCAGCAACAATCCGTCAAGGGATTTCCGGGAGAAGTGTTACCGTCTACTGCTTTCTATTTTAGCAGGCAAGGGATTACGGACTGGGTGTCTCTACTTTCTTATGGAAATGCCCAAGGACAGAGCGTGCCTGCCCGCACGAGTGAAGTGCAAAATAGGGATAAAGAGTTTTCACGCTATCTGATGGAAAATGCCGGGCAGGATTTGGTTGCCTGTCTCTTTCAGCGTGAAGATACTTTGCAGGGTGCAGCGGCAGTCTTGAGCCTGTCGGTGGCAGATGTAACGGAAGCCGAGCGAATGCTTCGTGCCCTTGTTAATGCCGCTTCGGCGGACGAAGGAAGAAGAAATCCGCGTATAACTTTTTGTTATACTGTAAATAAAGCATATCCTATCTATCGGTTACCTCAAACAACATTGTTTGAACAACTAACCAGTTTTGCGGAACCAACCTTGGATGTATATGCAGCCTTCTATGGCGGGCGCTTGTTGCTCGCTCCTGCGGATGCTCTCGCGCATTATATTCGCCAACTGGATAAAGGTGAGGTGCTCAATGGAGCGATGGCCTATCAGACAGGCATGGATCATTTGTCCGATTCCTACCATTTTATGCTGATGGCGGATTTCGACCACATATTCCAACAATCAGAAAATCACGTTCGTTTTGTACCGGATTTCTTTCTGCGCAACGCCGACTTCTTCCGTCATTTCACCCTCTTTGTTCAGTTTGCCTGTGCAGACGGAATGGTATATCCTAATATTGTTTTGAAATATAAATCAGAATAAAAAATCATCGTTTGTCTGCGATCATTTTTCTGAAAACCTCCATAGCTTTTGGCTGGATTATCCATAAACTTTGCCTGCTTCCTCCATACATTTTCAAGATGCTGTTTATCGTTTTTTTTGCTCCATTGACCCATACTTTTTTGTGTGCGTTCTGCTTTTGGAGAAACGCCTTTTTGTTTTTTTCTTTTTGCATTTTTGCCGTTTTTATATGTGTGCTTATAATAGTCCTATGGTCAGCTTATTATGAGTGATTTTAACATTTGAATCTGTAAAATATACAGAAAAATTCACAGAAAATACGTAAAATATACAGAAAAATTCATCCCCCATTATAAACAAAGAAATAAATAAAAAAACTTCTTCTTCTGAAGATGAAAAAGAAGAAGAAAAAGATTTGTTTTTTTTCGGGAGAAAAGGAGATAAAAAAACTCCCGATGGAGTTTAATCCTATCGGGAGTTTTTTATGCTTATTCATCGAACGAATGACTTTCGGTTTAGAATGGCAGATCGTCTTTGGCATCGCCCGGAGTAAATTCCGGCATAGCCGATGGAGCTGGAGGAGGAACGGGAGAACCGGAAGCCATTGGAGCACCTGTGCTAACACGCTCTACTTTCCATGCGCGGATACTATTGAACCAGCGATCATTCCACTGACGGGCGTCAACGTCGAATGATACAGTCAATTCTTCGCCCATTTGAATGTTGAACTGCTCGATTTTGTCTGCGCCAAATACGTCGAAGCACATTTTGCGCGGATATTGGTCGTGGTTTTCGATAACGTACTCTTGTGATTTCCACTCGTTGCCGCTAGTTTTTGAAACTCCGCCTCTCGGGGGGAGGATAGCGATGATTTTTCCTGTAAATTCCATTGCGATAATTTTAAATTCTGCGGCGAAGTTACAATTTTTTAGTAATATCCCTCGCACAATACCTGTTTTTTTCTTTTGTTTTTATTGGGCAGCCCAAATCTTTTTTCGTAACTTTGTGCGATAGAACATTTAAAACTTAAATACACGAAAATATATGAAATTTATCGTTTCAAGTACTGCTCTTTCCAGCCATTTACAGGCCATCAGCCGTGTTATTAATTCAAAAAATGCGCTGCCAATTCTCGATTGTTTCCTCTTCGAATTGGAAGACGGAACATTATCTGTGACTGTATCCGACAGTGAAACAACGATGGTGACTACCGTAGAAGTGAATGAAAGCGATACGAACGGGCGTTTTGCCGTAGTAGCGAAAACATTGCTTGACGCACTGAAAGAAATTCCGGAACAACCACTCACATTCGATATCAATCCGGATAATTATGAAATAACGGTGCAGTACCAGAACGGAAAATACAGCCTGATGGGGCAGAATGCGGATGAATTCCCGCAATCGGCTACACTGGGGGATAATGCTGTCCGCGTGGAAATGGAAGCAAGCGTACTTCTGGGAGGTATCAACCGTTCGGTGTTTGCTACTGCCGATGATGAACTTCGTCCGGTGATGAACGGTATTTATTTCGATATTACAACAGAAGACATTACAATGGTTGCTTCGGACGGTCATAAACTGGTGCGTTGTAAAACGTTGGCAGCCAAAGGCAACGAGCGTGCAGCCTTCATCCTTCCAAAGAAACCGGCTACATTGCTAAAGAATCTTTTGCCGAAAGAACAAGGCGCAGTGACCATCGAATTTGACGAACGCAACGCTGTATTCATGCTTGAAAGCTACCGGATGGTTTGCCGCCTGATTGAAGGACGTTACCCGAACTACAACTCGGTAATTCCGCAAAACAACCCGCACAAAGTAACCGTAGACCGCCAACAGTTGGTAGGAGCTTTGCGCCGTGTGTCTATCTTCTCGTCACAAGCCAGCAGTTTGATTAAACTTCGTATGCAGGAAAACCAGATTGTGATTTCCGCACAAGATATTGATTTCTCTACTTCTGCCGAAGAAACACAAGTTTGCCAGTATGCAGGTGCTGCAATGAGTATCGGTTTTAAATCGACGTTCCTTATCGACATACTGAACAATATTTCGGCAGATGAAGTAGTCATCGAACTTGCAGATCCTTCACGTGCCGGAGTAATCATTCCGGTAGAGCAGGAAGAAAACGAAGACTTGCTGATGCTGCTGATGCCGATGATGCTAAATGATTAATACGTTTCACCACAGATTAACACAGATTCACACAGATGTTTTTTCTTTAGAAGAAGTAAAATCTGTGTGAATCTGTGTTAATCTGTGGTGACTCAATAAAATAAACAGAAATGAAATTAAACCTGAAAAATCCCATTGTTTTTTTTGATTTAGAAACAACCGGAACCAATATCAACACAGACCGAATTGTTGAAATTTGCTATCTGAAAGTATATCCGAATGGAAATGAAGAAGCAAAGACATTACGTATCAATCCTGAAATGCATATTCCGGAAGCATCCTCTGCTATACATGGTATTTATGATGCCGATGTAGCAGATTGTCCTACTTTTAAAGAAGTAGCGAAAAACATAGCCCGTGACATTGAAGGTTGCGATTTGGCAGGATTTAATTCCAACCGTTTTGATATTCCTGTTCTTGCCGAAGAATTTCTTCGTGCCGGAGTAGATATTGATATGACAAAACGTAAATTTGTAGACGTACAGGTCATCTTCCACAAAATGGAACAACGCACCCTGTCTGCTGCCTACAAGTTCTATTGCGACAAGAATTTGGAAGATGCGCACACTGCCGAAGCAGATACACGGGCTACTTACGAAGTGTTGAAAGCGCAGCTCGACCGTTACTCCGATCTTCAGAATGATATTGCGTTCCTGGCAGATTATTCAAGTTTCAGCAAGAATGTCGATTTTGCCGGACGCATGGTGTACGATGATAACGGAGTAGAAGTGTTCAACTTCGGAAAATATAAGGGAATGTCTGTAGCCGAGGTTTTGAAGAAAGATCCCGGATATTACAGTTGGATTTTGAATAGTGATTTCACGCTGAACACCAAGGCGGCATTGACAAAAATCCGCTTGCGTGAAATGAGTAATTTGATTACAAAATAATGCTAAAAGGAAAGAAAATAATTCTTGGAATTACCGGCAGTATTGCCGCGTATAAGGCGTGCTATATCATTCGCGGACTGATAAAACAAGGAGCGGAAGTGCAGGTCGTAATTACTCCGGCGGGAAAAGAATTTATTACTCCGATCACTCTTTCGGCTTTGACCAGCAAACCGGTCATCAGTGAGTTTTTTGCCCAACGTGACGGAACGTGGAACAGCCACGTCGATCTCGGTTTATGGGCGGATGCCGTATTGATTGCGCCGGCCACTGCCTCTACCATCGGTAAAATGGCCAACGGAATAGCCGACAATATGCTGATAACCACTTATCTTTCGGCAAAAGCTCCCGTGTTTGTTGCTCCGGCAATGGACCTCGATATGTTTGCCCATCCTGCCACCCAGAAAAATCTGGATATTCTGCGTTCCTATGGTAATCATATTATCGAGCCGGGGACAGGAGAACTAGCCAGCCATCTGGTAGGGAAGGGGCGAATGGAAGAGCCGGAGAATATCATCCGGGTATTGGATGAATTCTTTGCTTCGAGTGACGAACTGTCCGGAAAGAAAGTGATGATTACTGCCGGACCGACTTACGAAAAGATAGACCCGGTGCGTTTCATCGGCAATTATTCGTCCGGAAAGATGGGATTCGCGTTGGCAGAAGAATGTGCCCGTCGCGGAGCACAAGTGACCTTGATAACAGGTCCTGTGCAACTCAAAACGCAACATTCTGGTATCATCCGTGTCGATGTCGAATCTGCTGAAGAAATGTACAAAGCAGCGCAGGCTCATTTCCCGGATGCTGATGCCGGTATTCTTTGTGCGGCAGTAGCCGACTATCGTCCGGCAACGGTAGCCGATAAGAAGATTAAGCGGGAAAAAGAAGAAGAACTGACCCTGCATCTTCAGGCAACACAAGATATTGCTGCCTCTTTAGGAGCCATAAAAAGAAAACAACAATGCCTGGTTGGCTTTGCGCTCGAAACCAATAATGAGCAGCAGAATGCCGAAGGAAAGCTCGAACGCAAGAACTTCGATTTTATCGTGCTCAACTCGTTGAATGATGCAGGAGCCGGTTTCCGCCATGATACCAATAAGATAAGTATAATCGACAGGAAAGGTCGTACAGACTATCCTCTGAAGTCGAAAACAGAAGTAGCTCAAGACATCATTGATCGTCTGGTAGCCACCCTGTCTCCCAATTTTTAATTTTCAAATTTTAATTTTTAATTAGTTTGTTACGTTCACTATACATTCAGAATTACGCATTGATAGAAAAACTGGATATCAGTTTTGAAACAGGCTTTTCCGTTATAACAGGTGAAACGGGAGCCGGGAAATCAATTATTCTGGGAGCTATTGGGCTCCTGCTGGGGCAGCGTGCCGATGTGAAAGCGATTCGTCGCGGAGCTTCCAAATGTATTATAGAGGCACGGTTCGATATTGCTGCCTACGGTATGCGTCCGTTTTTTGAAGAAAACGAATTGGAATATGATGAAGAGTGTATTTTGCGTCGTGAGGTACAGGCTTCCGGCAAAAGCAGGGCATTCATCAATGATACTCCCGCTTCACTGGCACAAATGAAAGAGCTGGGCGAACAATTGATAGATGTACATTCTCAACATCAGAATCTGTTACTTAATAAAGAAGGATTCCAGTTGAACGTGCTTGATATTCTGGCACATAATGATGCAGCATTGGAGAAATACCATCTGCGTTATGGCGAATGGAAGCAGACAGAACGCGAACTGGCTGAATTAATGTCACTGGCAGAGAAAAGCCGTTCCGATGAAGATTATATCCGTTTCCAACTTGAACAGCTCGAAGAGGCCCATCTTGTAGAAGGAGAGCAAGAGGAATTGGAGCAGGAAGCCGAAACACTAAGTCATGCGGAGGAGATTAAAGCCGGACTTTACCGGGTAGAACAGTCATTTGTCTCGGATGAAGGCGGATTGCTTTCTTACCTGAAAGATAGTCTGAATACGCTGAATAGCCTGCAAAGAGTCTATCAGCCCGCTAAGGAACTTACCGAACGTATGGAGAGCGCCTATATCGAATTGAAAGATATTTCGCACGAAGTCTCTTCGCAAAGTGATTCCGTTGAATTTAATCCGGTCCGCCTGGAAGAAGTGAACGAACGGCTGAATCTGATTTATTCCCTGCAACAGAAACACCGGGCACAGACTCTTGACGAGTTGATAGCGTTGACGGATGAATATCGTAGCAAATTGTCAGACATCACTTCATACGATGAACGTATTGCCGAGCTGACCGTTCGTAAAGAGGAACAATATAAGCAAGTGAAACAACAAGCAGAACTGCTCACCAAAGCCCGTACGAAAGCTGCGCGTGAAGTGGAAAAGCAATTGGCCGCCCGCTTGATTCCGTTGGGAATGCCGAATGTTCGTTTCCAGATCGAAATGGGACTGAAGAAAGAGCCGGGATTGCAAGGAGAAGATACAGTCAACTTCCTGTTTTCTGCCAATAAGAATGGTACCTTGCAGAATATCTCTTCCGTAGCTTCGGGAGGTGAAATTGCCCGTGTCATGCTTTCTATCAAAGCATTGATTGCCGGAGCCGTGAAACTGCCGACTATCGTATTTGATGAAATAGATACCGGTGTTTCCGGTGAAATAGCCGACCGCATGGCGGACATGATGCAGGAAATGGGCGACCGGAACCGTCAGGTAATCAGCATCACCCACTTGCCGCAGATTGCTGCCCGCGGACGTGCACATTATAAAGTATATAAGAAAGACAGCGATACGGAAACAAACAGTCATATCCGCCGTCTCACCGATGAAGAACGAGTAGAGGAAATAGCTCACATGCTTAGTGGCGCCACTCTGACCGAGGCCGCCCTTAGCAATGCCAAATCCCTGCTTGATGCTAAGTAATTAATGGCTAAATTGATTCATTCAAAGTAGTTGAGGTAGTGAATTGTTAAGCGGTAACTGATAAGTAGTAAATTGTAAATAGTAAAATAGTAAATCAAATAGATGTTGGATAAAAGTGAAATGATTTTCGGTGTTCGTGCCGTGATAGAAGCCATTCAGGCAGGTAAAGAGATTGATAAAATTCTGGTAAAGAAAGACATTCAGAGTGATCTTTCCAAAGAATTGTTTGCTGCTTTGAAAGGGCTGATGATACCGGTTCAGCGTGTTCCGGTAGAACGTATTAACCGCATTACCCGGAAAAATCATCAGGGAGTGATTGCTTTCATTTCTTCTGTGACTTATCAGAAAACGGAAGATCTTGTTCCTTTCTTGTTCGAACAAGGGAAGAATCCGTTTTTTGTTATGCTGGACGGAGTGACCGATGTACGTAATTTCGGAGCCATTGCCCGTACCTGCGAATGTGCAGCTGTCGATGCAGTGATTATTCCTGTCCGCGGGAGTGCGTCTGTCAATGCTGATGCCGTGAAAACATCGGCAGGAGCGCTGCACACGCTGCCTGTGTGTCGTGAGCAGAACCTCCGTTCAACGCTGCAATATCTGAAAGACAGTGGTTTCCGTATTGTAGCTGCTACCGAGAAGGGAGATTACGACTATACAAAAGCCGATTATACAGGACCGCTGTGCATCATTATGGGAGCGGAGGATACGGGAGTTTCTTATGAAAACCTTGCGCTCTGCGACGAATGGGTGAAAATTCCGATGCTGGGCACCATCGAATCTCTGAATGTTTCCGTGGCTGCCGGTATCTTGGTTTACGAAGCTGTGAAACAAAGAAATAATGACTGATATGAAGAAGATTTTAATTCTACCTTTACTGCTTTTCTTCCTGATACAGGGAAGCATGGCGCAAACTCCCAAATGGGTAGAGAAGGCAAAACGGGCAGTCTTCTCTGTGGTGACTTATGACAAGAATGATAAAATGCTGAATACCGGAAACGGATTTTTTGTATCCGAAGATGGATTGGCTTTATCAGATTATACTCTTTTTAAAGGAGCCGAACGTGCAGTGGTTATCACTTCCGAAGGCAAGCAGATGCCGGTTAGCTTGATACTTGGAGCGAATGATATGTATGATGTCATTAAGTTCCGTGTGGCTATCACCGAGAAGAAAGTGCCTGCGCTCATTGTGGCTAAAATAGCTCCGGCAGTGGGAGCCGATGCGTGGATGCTTCCTTATTCTACACAGAAAAGTATCGCTTGCGTTACTGGTAAAGTGAAAGAAGTTTCCAAAGTAGCCGGAGAATATCATTACTATACATTGGGTATGCAGATGAAAGATAAGATGGTGAGCTGTCCGGTGATGAACGCTGAAGGTCAGGTATTTGGTATTGCGCAGAAATCATCCGGCATTGATACGGTGACCACTTGCTACGCGGCAGGAGCAGCTTTTGCCATGTCACAGAAAATCAGTGCTCTTTCTTTGGGAGACGCTGCTTTGAAAAAGATTGGCATCCGGAAAGGCCTGCCCGAAACGGAAGACCAAGCATTAGTGTACTTGTTTATGGCATCTTCGAGCCTGTCAGGCGACGATTACGAAAAGCTGTTGGATGATTTCATCCGTCAGTTCCCTGCCAATGCGGATGGTTATCTTCGTCGTGCCAATTATTATGCAGCTAAAGGTAAGGACGACCAGACTTGGTATGATAAAGCAGTTGCCGACTTTAATCAGGCTTTGAAAGTAGCCCAGAAAAAAGATGATGTATATTATAATATAGGTAAGCTGATGTATGCTTATCAATTGTCGAAGCCGGAAAAAACGTATAAAGACTGGACGTATGACACTGCTTTGCAGAATGTTCGTCAGGCAATCGCCATTGATCCGCTGCCTATTTATATTCAAATGGAAGGCGATATACTGTTTGCCCAGCAAGACTATGCCGGTGCTTTGGCAGCTTATGAAAAGGTAAATGCCAGTAACATTGCTTCTCCGGCCACTTTCTTTAGTGCTGCCAAGACGAAGGAACTGGCGAAAGGTGACCCGAAAGAAGTCGTAGCTTTAATGGATAGCTGTATTGCCCGTTGCCCGCAACCGATCACAGCAGATTTTGCTCCATATTTGTTGGAACGTGCGCAGATGAACATGAATGCCGGCCAGCCACGGAATGCGATGCTCGATTATGATGCTTATCATACAGCAGTCAAAGGAGAAGTGAACGACGTATTCTATTACTATCGCGAACAGGCCGCTTTGAAAGCACGCCAATTCCAACGCGCCTTGGATGATATAGTTAAAGCAATCGAAATGAATCCGACAGACCTGACCTATCAGGCGGAACATGCAGTGGTCAACCTGCGTGTAGGACGTTATGAAGAAGCTATTCAGATTTTGGATAATATACTGAAGGCTGATCCTAAATATGCCGAGGCTTACCGCTTACTGGGGCTTTGCCAGATACAGTTGAAGAAGACAGATGAAGCTTGTGGCAACTTTAAGAAAGCGAAAGAACTGGGTGATCCAAATGTAGATGAGCTGATTACCAAATACTGCAAGTAAGAGATTGCCTCTTCGAAAACAACATAAGTAAAAATGAATCCCTGCCAACTCGAAAATTGGCAGGGATTCCTCGTTTTGGGGGACGTTGTATAAAAAACTCTCTCTCTTTTTTTATTTTTCCCCACTTCACTTGTTAAGCTCAGGTTGTAGGTTTTAATGATATATGGTTTGATTTCCCTTTTTCCCCTCTTTTATAAGTTAAATGCACGCTTATTGAAAATACTGCATGGCTTCACTTATTTTTTTTAGAAATTATTCGATTTTCCATCTAAAACAGTGACTAAATTTAAAAATGTGATTCATTTTATCTATAATCTTACTATATTCCGCACGTTTTTTAATAACACTTATGAGATAAGTTATAATTTATGGAAAAAAATCGATTTACTATTTGTGCAAACAATTACATCGATTGTTTGCGACAAGAGGGTCGTTATTCTACGGCCCACGTGTATAAACACGCTATTCGTTCTTTTTCGCAGTTTTGTGGGACCCAATCCATTACGTTCAGTAGGATAAACCGCGAAACTCTAAAGAGGTATAGCAACTATCTGTTGGCTTCCCGTTTGAAGCCTAATACGATTTCTACGTATATGCGTATGCTTCGTAGTATCTACAATCGCGGAGTCGATACGCATCAGGCTCCTTATGTACATGGCTTGTTCCGGGATGTATTTACCGGGGTGGACACACGTCAGAAGAAAGCCATCCCGATCGGTGAACTTCACATATTACTAAACAAAGATCCTCAATCGGAAAAGCTTCGCCGGACACAGGCTATTGCCAATCTGTTATTTCAGTTTTGTGGAATGCCTTTTTCTGATTTGGCCCATTTGGAAAAGTCCAATTTGAAACAAGGTCTTTTAAAGTACAACCGTCTCAAGACTGGTACTCCTATGAGTATAGAAGTGTTGGAGTCAGCGCACAATGCAATCGGAGGATTATATAATAAAACCGATGCGCGGAGTCCCGATTATCCTGATTATCTTTTTCGGATATTAAGCGGAGCATATAAGAGAGAGGAAGAGGAAGCTTATCGTGAATATCAGTCAGCCTTGAGACGTTTCAATAATGATTTGAAAAGCCTGTCCAGAAAATTAAGGATATCTTCATCCGTCACGTCTTACACGCTTCGTCATTCTTGGGCTACGACTGCCAAGTACAGAGGTGTTCCTATCGAGATGATTAGCGAATCATTAGGGCACAAATCTATTAAAACAACACAGATATATTTAAAGGGTTTCGAATTGGAAGAAAGAACAAAGGTTAATAAATTGAATTATTCTTACGTATGTAGTTTTAAAATGTTCTGATTAATATTATTAAAGCATTATGGATTAGGGACTTAATGCTGGTGTTACTTCTTAGGTAACGGAAATATATTCGCTACAAAGATAGGTAAAAATATTAATAGCAAACAAGCAAAAAACTTCTTTTTTTCCTTTTTCTCTCAAATATGCAACATGAATCTATCTGAACATGAAAGATAACATCTTCATGCTCAAGGGATTTTTATTACCTAAATTCAAAAAAGTCTTATATTGAATGTTAGGTACCCGCTTTTATATTCCCTCATAATCGATTTTTTTCCTTTTTTCACTGCTATGTGTATCCTATATGTGTGTTATCCGTTACCTAAGAAGTAACGGAATCACATGGGGTAAAAAAATATGATTTTAACGAAACCAAAATCAGTAAATGCCGGGCCTATTAGTGGGACAGGGGAAGGCGTAGCACACTCAAAACGCTGGTATGTAGCACTCGTTCGAATGCATCACGAGAAGAAGGTATCCGAGCGTTTGTCTAAGATGGGAATTGATTCTTTTGTTCCCGTTCAGCAACAGATCCATCAATGGAGCGACCGTCGAAAGATGGTTGATACAGTCTTGCTTCCCATGATGGTTTTTGTTCATGTCAATCCAAAAGAGCGTATGGAAGTCCTAAGCTTCTCCACAGTTAGCCGTTATATGGTGATGCGTGGTGAAAGCACTCCTGCCGTTATTCCTGACGAGCAGATGGCGCGTTTCCGTTTCATGCTCGATTATTCCGATGAAGCAGTCTGTATGAATGATACTCCACTGGCGCGTGGTGAGAAAGTTCGTGTCATAAAAGGTCCTTTGAGCGGCCTTGTTGGCGAACTCGTGACTGTCGGGGGTAAGAGTAAGATTGCCGTTCGTTTAAATATGCTTGGCTGTGCTTGTGTAGATATGCCAATCGGTTATGTAGAACCTACAAAGATTAGTAATGACGACACAAAAAAACTTTAACATATTTCTATTCATTCTACTGTTAGGAGTTTTTTCTCCTTTGATGGCTCAAAATATGAGCGATTCTCAAGTGTTGGAGTATGTCAAAGAGGGGATTAGACAAGGGAAAGAACAAAAACAATTAGCCTCCGAACTTGCCCGTAAGGGCGTGACCAAAGAACAGGCTATGCGTGTGAAGCAGCTTTATGAGCAGCAGAACAACGTCAATGCTTCCAACGCTACCGGTACGGATGTCAATGAATCCCGTCTTCGTGAAGAAATGAAGGAGAACACCTCCGATATGCTGGAAGACCATCCGAGTACTCAAGATCTTGCACGTAGTAATCAGGTTTTCGGACGTAACATTTTTAATACCCGTAACCTGACTTTTGAACCCAGTGTCAACATCGCCACCCCTTTAAATTACCGTCTCGGTCCCGGTGATGAAGTGATTATCGATATCTGGGGAGCCAGCCAGAACACTATCCGCCAACAGATTTCTCCTGATGGCACGATTAACATTCAGAAAATAGGTCCCGTCAACCTGAACGGCCTGACTATTGCTGAAGCCAATGACTACCTCAAAAAAACATTAAACAAGATATATAATGGTCTTAATAATACGAATGATCCCACTTCTGATATCCGTCTGACTCTGGGCAGCATCCGTACTATTCAGATCAATGTGATGGGTGAAGTTGTCCAACCGGGCACTTACTCTCTTTCTTCCTTTTCTACTGTCTTCCATGCACTTTACCGTGCAGGAGGTGTGAGTGACATAGGAAGCCTTCGCAATGTTCAGCTGGTACGTAATGGCAAAAACATCGCCACGATTGACGTCTACCAATTTATCATGAAAGGCAACATTCAGGATGACATTCGTCTACAAGAAGGTGATGTTGTGATTGTTCCCGCCTATGACGTATTGGTTAAGATTGACGGAAAAGTGAAACGTCCGATGCGTTTCGAAATGAAGAAGGACGAAAATTTATCTACTCTAATCAGTTATGCCGGTGGGTTTGAGGCCGACGCCTACACCCGTTCCTTGCGTATCGTACGCCAAAACGGACAGGAGTATGAAGTAAACACAGTCAAGGACCTTGATTATAGTGTCTATAAAATGCGGAATGGTGATGTTGTGACTGCCGAGGCTATCCTTAACCGCTTCACTAATAAGCTTGAAATCCGTGGTGCCGTTTACCGTCCCGGTATCTACCAGCTAAACGGTAAACTGAATACCGTCCGCGAATTGGTGAACGAAGCCCAAGGACTGACGGGTGATGCTTTCTTGAATCGTGCTGTCCTTTATCGTCAACGTGAGGATCTTACTACTGAAGTTATCCCTGTTGACATTAAAGCCATCATGGATGGTACTTCTCAAAATATCATCCTGGCGAAAAACGACATTCTTTATATTCCCAGTATCCATGATTTGGAAGATAGGGGAGATGTTGTAATCCACGGCGAAGTGGCCAAACCTGATTCCTATCCTTATGCTGACAACATGACTCTTGAAGACTTGATCATTCAGGCCGGAGGCTTGCGTGAGGCCGCTTCTGTTGTTCGTGTGGATGTATCGCGTAGAATCAGGAATCCCCATAGTACAGTGGATAATGATACGATTGGTCGGACGTATACATTCTCCCTGAAAGAAGGTTTTGTCGTCGACGGCACACCGGGTTTCGTACTTCAACCTTATGATGAGGTTTATGTTCGTCGTAGTCCGGGTTATCAGGCTCAGCAGAATGTAGCCGTTGAAGGTGAAATCCTGTTCGGAGGGTCTTACGCCATGACCAGTCGTGAAGAACGTCTTTCAGATTTGATCAATAAAGCGGGAGGTGCTACGAATTATGCCTATTTACGTGGTGCAAAGTTAACCCGTGTAGCTAATGCAAGTGAAAAGAAACGTATGGTTGATGTAATCCGCCTAATGAGTAGACAGTTGGGAGAAGCTATGATTGACTCTTTAGGTATTCGTGTAGAAGATCATTTTACAGTCGGCATTGATTTGGAAAAAGCACTGGCCAATCCTGGCAGTACAGCGGATATTGTCTTGCGTGAGGGTGACGTGATTTCCATTCCGAAGAACAATAATACGGTCACGATCAATGGTGCTGTGATGGTTCCAAATACAGTTTCTTATATAAAGGGTGAGAATATAGATTATTACCTGAATCAGGCTGGTGGTTATTCTGAAAATGCAAAGAAGAGTAAGAAATTTATCGTATACATGAATGGCCAGGTAACTAAAGTGAAGGGTAGTGGTAAGAAACAGATTGAACCGGGTTGTGAGATAATTGTGCCTAGTAAAGCTAAGAAGAATACCAATATTGGTAACATTTTGGGTTATGCTACTTCTTTCAGTTCGTTGGGTATGATGATTGCCTCTATTGCTAATTTAATCAAGAAATAACGAATACCTTTATTTATGTCTACTTTGATGGAACAAACGTCTGAAAAGGAAACAAAACAGTTGCATAATAATCACAATGATGAGGAGATCGAAATTGATTTGATGGATCTTCTTCGTAAGGTAATAGGTATTCGTAAGAAGATCTATAAAGCTGCCGGTATTGGACTGATAATTGGTATTATTGTTGCGATAAGTATCCCTAAGCAGTACACGGTTGAAGTTACTCTTTCTCCGGAAATGGGTAATAACAAAGGTGGTGGTTTATCCGGTTTGGCTGCTTCTTTTTTAGGAAGTGGAGTTTCTATGGGAGATGGAACCGATGCCTTGAATGCTTCCTTATCTGCAGATATCGTCTCTTCTACTCCCTTCTTGTTGGAACTTTCTAATATGAAAGTACCTGTATCAGGGAGTGAGAAAATCTCTTTAAGTTCTTATTTAGATGAAGAATCTTCTCCCTGGTGGAGTTATGTAATCGGGTTTCCTGGTATGGTAATTGGCGGAGTAAAGTCTTTGTTTATCGAAGATGAGGATGAATCTATTTTTTTGGATAAAGCGAGTCAAGGTACCATTGAATTATCCAAAAAGGAATCTCAGAAGATTGAATCACTAAAGAAAAAGATTGTCGCTTCTGTGGATAAGAAAACTTCAATGACTTCCGTTACTGCAACTTTTCAGGATTCTAAAGTTGCTGCAGTCGTAGCCGATTCCGTGGTTAAGAAATTGCAGGAATACATCATAGATTATCGTACTTCCAAATCTAAAGAGGATTGTCTCTATCTGGAGAAATTGTTTAAAGAACGTCAACAAGAATATTATGTCGCTCAGAAGAAATACGCCGACTATATGGACTCCCATGACAATATCATTTTGCAGAGTGTTCGTACCGAACAGGAACGTTTGCAGAATGACATGAGTTTGGCTTACCAGGTATACAGTCAGGTTGCCAGTCAGCTTCAGGTTGCCAGAGCTAAAGTTCAGGAAGAAAAACCTGTTTTTGCTGTGGTAGAGCCTGCAGTTGTACCATTATATCCTTCGGGAACCAGTAGGAAGGTATATGTTTTAGTTTTTGTTTTCCTATCAGTTTGTATTGTTATATTCTGGAATTTATTCGGAAAAGATTTTCTGAATAAGTTCAAAGAAGTATGTGCCTAAAATCAATCTTTAATGTGATATGGTATCAACCACCAGTCAAATCAATAAATTTATAGAATTTATAGCAGTTCTGGGAGACCTGATCATTCTGAATCTGGTATTGTCCTTTCTCCTTTTCTTTTGGGAGGAAGCTTTTGTTTCTTTACCTTTCTCTTGTAGAGTTTCCTGGATGATGACTTCGTTAAGTCTCTGTTATCTGGCCTGTTCCGGTTCTCGTGGGAGAGTTTGGGATAGTCGGGGAATACGCCCCGACCAGCTAGTGTTGCGCGTGTTGAAGAATATTATAGCTTTTTCCATCTTTTGGGCATGTATCATGACTTTTAGTGGAATCTCTATCTATTCTCCTCTTTTCTTTGTCGCTTATTTCTCTTTCCTCTTTGTCATCTTAAGTATTTATCGCATTATTATCCGTCATTTCCTGATGGTCTATTGTGCTAAGGGCAAGCATAGACGTTATGCCGTTTTTATAGGTGGAGGCAATAATATGCAGGTATTGTATGAGGAGATGGAAAGTTCTCTGGCGTCTTCTCTATATGAGGTCGTGGGTTATTTTGATATTAAACCGAACGAAGCCCTTTCTTCGCAATGTTCTTATTTGGGTAATCCTGACGGTTTTTCAGATTTTATGTCCGCACACCCGGGAATCAAGCATGTTTTTTGTTCTCTGTCGATGGAGGAGGGACGTTATAATTTTTCTATCATGAATCATTGTGAAAACCATTTGCTTTATTTTCATGGTGTTCCTAATGTCTGTAAAGGTTTTCCTCGTCGTATCTGGCACAGTATGGTTGGCAATATGCCTATTTTGAATCTGCGTTATGAGCCTTTGGGTAAGATGGAGAATCGTATATTGAAGCGGATATTTGATATTGTTTTCTCCGGCCTTTTTCTAGTTACTATTTTTCCTTTTGTTTATCTCATAGTTGGAAGTATCATAAAGTTGACCTCTCCCGGTCCTGTGTTCTTTAAACAAATGCGTACGGGTTTGAATGGTGTGGATTTTGTGTGTTACAAATTCCGTTCTATGAAAGTGAATGATGAAGCCGATAGTAAACAGGCTACGGCTGATGATCCCCGAAAAACTCGTTTTGGGAACTTTCTTCGTCGTTCTAATATAGACGAACTTCCCCAGTTTATCAATGTCTTTAAGGGTGATATGTCGATAGTTGGTCCCCGTCCACACATGTTGGCTCATACGGAGACTTATGCCCGTTTGATTGATAAGTATATGGTGCGGCACTTTATAAAACCTGGAGTAACCGGTTGGGCTCAAACTCATGGCTTTCGTGGTGAAACGAGGGAACTTTCACAGATGGAGGAACGTGTAAAGGCTGATATTTGGTATATGGAACATTGGACAATGCTGCTTGATATCTATATCATTTATAAGACTGTGGCGAATGTAGTCTCGGGAGAAAAAAATGCGTACTGAAAAATAAAAAATAACTCTTAACTCCATACAGAGTGAATTAATGTCTACTACCCTTTGATTATGGTAAACGGATAGCTAAGAACAATTTTTTACTTTATACACGAATGCTGTTCATCATGACAGTACAACTTTATACCAGTCGGACTGCATTGGATGTACTGTAAGTATTCAATTGCTTATTTTGTATACTACCAGAAATATTGTAATGCTTCGATTATTCTGGTTGAGTTTGTGTAGACTATTCATTTTCAGAATATTTGCTTTTCCGTGCTGAAGTTTCTTGTCGAAAAGATAGAGGTTGGATATTAGCATTTAATGAGGATATCAGACTTTTGTATATTGATTATGTTACAGATATGTGTTTGGTAAGTATCATTTATTTCAATTGATTAAAAAAAGAATATCTTAATTTTCTATGAGGGTGGCACGCTCGCTTTTCTGTCTAAAAAAGCGTGCGTTATGATAAACACAAGATTATCCTTTATGGTATCAATTGATTTGAAATATTTGATTGCCCTTTTGGTATGTCTCTAGAGCGTATTATAATTGGTATGTGGATGAGGTGAAAAACGTGCTGTTAAATAATGATTAAGAAGTATAAAGATGGGAGTTATTGTTGTTTTTTCTATAATAGAACTCTTCTGGATTTAAAGTAACTGCTTGTATTATTTGAAATGTCAATAAAAAAATACTTAAAACGTGCTTTTGTTTTTTTATTACATGGTATACCTGAACGCCATGTAATAGCCAATATCACAAAACTTGCCCCAAATGAAATGCTGAAGGGGCGTACTGCATTGATCACGGGAGCTACTTCGGGTATTGGCTTTGAAATAGCCAAGTCTTATCTTGAAGCAGGAGCAAAAGTAATCATAACGGGGCGTGATAAAGATCGTATCCAACATGCCTGCTCACTGTTGAAAAGCATACATCAAAATTATATAGTTCACGGTATTCAAATGAATAATTGTGATGTACCTATTTTCAAAGAAAAATTAGAGGAAATGCTTCGTTGGAAAGATATTAATCAAATAGATATATTGGTAAATAACGCAGGAGTACTGGGCGGAGATATTAGAGATACCACAGAAACAGAATATGACAATATTGTCAATACCAATCTTAAGGGTGTATTCTTTTTATCTCAAATGATAGGACACTATTACAAGGAACAACACATTGAAGGAAATATTCTAAATATTGCATCTTCTTCAAGTCTACGTCCTGCGGCGTCTGCTTATACAATCACAAAATGGGGGATAAGGGGCCTGACATTAGGATTGGCGAAAATTTTAACTCCCTACGGTATTATTGTTAACGGTATTGCGCCTGGACCAACGGCAACCCGTATGATTTTTAAAGAAAGTAATACAGATATTGCATTCAAAAATCCAATAGGACGATGTGCCATGCCCGAAGAGATAGCTAATATGGCTGTTTTTTTGGTAAGCAATATGGGACGCAGTATCGTAGGAGATATTATTTATATGACAGGTGGTTCTGGACTGATAACGTTAGATGATGTAAACTATGAATTTTAAACTCATATACTTTTGGCGGTAATAGTTATATGAAACAGATGTCAATAAACCGGGAAAATAATAAAAGGATAGCGAAGAATACTCTCTTGCTCTATATACGGATGCTTTTTATAATGGTGGTTTCACTTTATACTAGTCGTATAGTATTAGCCACATTAGGTATCTCAGATTATGGAATCTATAATGTAGTAGGAGGAATTGTAATTATGCTCTCTTTTTTGAATGGGGCCATGTCTAGTGCGACTCAGCGATACTTGACTTTTGAGTTGGGGAAAGGTAATTTTTCAAGGTTTCAGTCTGTATTTAGCACTACAATACAAATACATGTACTATTGTCTTTATGTATTATTCTTTTGGCAGAAACAATAGGGCTATGGTTTCTGCTTAACAAAATGCAGATTCCTGTCAATCGGCTGACAGCATCAATATGGGTGTACCAGTGTAGTATTATTACTGCTGTCATCTCTATCATGTCTGTACCTTATAATGCGGCTGTCATTGCTCATGAAAGAATGTCTGCTTTCGCTTATATTTCGGTGCTGGAAGTTGCATTAAAACTAATAATTGTTATCCTTCTTCCGATGATAAATTGTGATAGATTAATAACGTATTCTCTACTAATTATGTTAGTTCAATTGCTGATACGTTTATGTTATAGTATTTATTGTAACCGACATATTAAAGAGGCGAAGTACAAACATCGGTATGAGAGGAATTTAATGAAAGAAATATTTAGTTTTGCGGGCTGGAGCTTTGTTGGGCACTTTGCTTCAGTAATGCATACTCAGGGTGTTAATGTTTTGTTGAATATGTTCTTTGGGCCAATAGTTAATGCGGCTCGTGGCATAGCGGTTCAGGTGCAAATGGCGGTATTTCAATTTTGCGGAAATTTTCAAACGGCTTTAAACCCACAGATTACAAAAACTTATGCACAGGGAGATCTTGAGTCAATGAACCGACTTATATACAGAAGTACACGGTTTTCTTTTTTTTTACTGTTTATGCTCACCTTTCCGGTAATTCTTGAAGCAGGAGAAGTTTTATCCATTTGGCTGAAAAATGTGCCCAACGATACGGTCGTTTTTTTGCGTATCATGTTGTGTACTTCATTGTTGTGGACTTTCTCCAATCCTATGTCGGCAGCTATACAAGCTACAGGAAAAGTTAAGAAACATAGCATGGTTTGCGGATGTATTCTTTTGGCAGTATTACCTTGTTCCTGGGGGGTGTTAAAAATGGGGTTTCCTGCATATAGTGTATTCGTAGTTCATTTTTTTCTTGAATTAATCTCACAAATAGTTCGTATGTATATGCTTTGTTCATTGGTGAAGTTTTCAATTAAAGAATTTCTTTGTGAAATATGTCCGAAGATTGTGAGCGTGGTGGGAGTATCTATCATTCTACCTTTGTTCTTTTTTGTGTACATGGAGCAAAGTATTATTCGGCTTGTTGTAGTAGTGTTTATTTCATTTATTTCTACAAGTATAGCTGTATATTGTTTAGGATTAACCTCCAACGAGAGGTATTTTATTAAGGAAAAGGTAATACTGCGTTTATATAAAAAGTAAAAGTTATATGTACTAATATAAAAATATGGAACAATTTTATACTGATGAACGTAACGTTCAAATCTTGATTGCTCTGCTTAAAAAACATGGTATTAAGCATATTGTAGCATCACCAGGTTCGACTAATGTTACATTTGTGGGGAGTGTTCAACAGGATTCTTTCTTTGAAATATATTCTTGTGTAGATGAACGATCGGCGGCTTATATGGCTTGCGGTTTGGCGGCAGAAATTATGCAACCTGTTGTGTTGAGTTGTACCGGTGCCACTGCATCACGTAATTATTTTCCTGCATTGACTGAAGCTTACTATAGAAAATTGCCTATTCTTGCTGTAACATCTACACAGGAAGAATCAAAGATAGGTCAACTCATTCCTCAGGTAATTGACCGTTCTATCCAACCTGCGGATACGGTAAAAATGAGCGTACATCTTCAGACTGTGAAAGATGATGATGACCAATGGAATGTGATGCTAAAGGCTAACATGGCAATTCTTGAGCTAAGCCATCGAGGATATGGTCCTGTTCATATCAATTTGACTACTCGGTATAGCAAAAAATTTGCGATAAAATCGCTACCTGAAGTTAATAAAATAAGTCGTGTAATGCCGTTTGATTCTTTCCCTGAATTATCGGTAAACGGTAAGATTGCACTCTATATTGGTACACATTTGCGTTGGACTGAAGCGGAAACAGAACTCATTGATAAATTTTGTGCTCTATATAATGCTGTGGTATTCAATGATCCAGCTTCTAATTTTCATGGTCATTACCGATTAGATTATGCTTTGAATGCTTCACAATCTTCATCTGACCCTAACCGTTCTCCAGATCTCCTTATTCATGTTGGAGAAATGAGTGACTTTTGCAGTATTATAGAAAATCCTAAACAAGTTTGGCGTATAAGCCCTGATGGAAAGATTCAAGATCGGTATCATGCTCTTTCGCATGTATTTGAAATGCCGGAATCCTACTTTTTTCAACATTATAATGCTTTAAGAGAAAACGGACCAGAAAGTGATAGTTATTTGCAATCCTGTCTTTCTGCTCAAAAACGCATATTAAGTAATCTACCGCAGTTGCCTTTTTCACACCTTTATGTTGCATCAAAGCTGTATGATAAACTTCCGAAGGGATGTACCTTACATCTAGGTATCTTAAGTCCGCTCCGTTCATGGGGCTATTTCCCATTGGATAAGTCTATTGAGGTCTATTGTAACGAAGGAGGATTTGGAATTGATGGGAATATGTCATCCTTGTTGGGTGCTTCTCTTGCATGCCCTGACAAATTATTCTTTGGAGTTGTTGGCGACCTGTCATTCTTTTATGATATGAACGTGTTAGGGAACAGGCATATACAATGTAATTTCCGTATTCTCCTGATTAATAATTCGCTTGGTGCTGAATTTCATTTATTCAAACAGCTTAATTCAGTGTATGTTAATAATATAGACTGGTATTTATCAGCAGGTAATCATTTCGGAAATCAATCACCAGTTTTGGTGAAACACTATGCGGAAAATTTAGGATATGAATACTTATCAGCCTCTTCTAAACAGGAATTTATTCAATGTTATGAGCGATTCATCACTCCGGAATTGACTGAAAAACCTATGATATTTGAGATATTTACTCAAGTTGATAATGAAAATGAGGCTTTAAAGCAAATCTGGAATATTGAAGTCCCCGGTGCTAAAACAATAATAAAGCAAAGCATAAAAAAAATCTTAGGTGACAAGGTGGTCAATCTAATAAAAGAAGTTATTAAGTAATTTTCTGATAAATAGTATGAAACAGAAACGATTTGTTGCTTATTTCAGTCATACGCAAATAATAGGGTTTACTAAAGATGGAGTATTACTTCCTCTTTATCTTGCTAAGTTATTGGATATGTCAGGTACTTTTTATTATGGTTATAATATAGGAGAATTACCTGTTCCTAATGAACATCGTGGTATGAAGTTCATACAATTACACTCAAAGGTTCCTACTGCATTCCAACAATTTTTCGATATGATACATCATATAGTCTTGCCTGCACGATCTATCGGCAGTATATTTCTGATACATAAAAGCCGCCAGGTTATGCTGATTACAATTCTTTATAAATTATTAAATCCTAAAGGAAAAGTAGTGGTTATGAGTGATTTGAATTCACAAGATGCTATTAATAGCAAAGAAAATGAATTTATTTATTCTCACCATTGGCTAAAAAAGAAGATTGATATTCTGTTCCGTAATCAGTTCTTCAAAAAATGTGATGTGTTTTCTGTAGCGAACCAATATGCTTATGAGACTTGTATCCCTTTATTTAAAAAGAATGGATGGAAATGTTTGGTACATTGTTATCCTGGAATAGATGATGAATTATTTCATAATCTTAGTCTAAAAGAGATTCCATATAATAAAAAGGAAAATATTATACTCTATGTGGGGAGAATAGGGAACTATGAAAAAAATACAGATATGATATTAGATGCGGCTAAAATTACAGACTTAAAAGATTGGAAAATAGTGTTGGTGGGTCCTATGACTGATAGCTTTATTACAAAAGGAACTTCAAAATATGCAGAATATGTAAAACAGTATTTCAAGGACAATCCCTCTTTAAAGGAGAAAGTCATCTTTATCGGTCCTGAATATGATCCCAAAAGATTGTTTGAATATTATGTGAAATCTAGAGTCTTTTTATTAACCTCACGTTCTGAAGGTTTTGCTAATGTATTAAGTCAAGCAGCTGCTTTGGGGTGCTATATTGTATCCACAGATGTAGGTGGTGCATCTATTGTTTCTAACAACTGGCAATTTGGCTGCAAACTGCCTCAAGAAGATGCGTTATATCTATCGAAAGTACTAACTGATATAATTGAGGAGAAACAAGATATTGATCCAGACAAAAGATTGTCATTTAACGAACTGTCTTATAGTAATATATTGAGCAAAAAAGTATTATCCAAAATGATGTAAGTAAGTCCTGAAATGAAAATTGTAATAATTAATCAACCATTGAATAACAGAGGGGATGAATCTGCTCACAAAGCTCTTGTCCGTTCTATTTGCAACTCAATACCAGATTGCAGAATAGAAGTACTTTTTGTACAAGCGAATAAAGATTCTATCAAACAGTTTAATGTCAATCTGTCTAATGTACAATATTTGAACTTAAGGGCTTTCAAAGGGTTTGGAAAATGCAGTTG
Organism: Bacteroides xylanisolvens; assembly: GCF_018289135.1. Classification (NCBI taxonomy): domain Bacteria; kingdom Pseudomonadati; phylum Bacteroidota; class Bacteroidia; order Bacteroidales; family Bacteroidaceae; genus Bacteroides; species Bacteroides xylanisolvens. The sequence goes on along the minus strand of NZ_CP072216.1, from coordinate 2,228,792 downwards.
TTGGGGAATGATTTATAAAGTAAAGTGGTTATGGAAGTTGCATCCAACAATCGTACATATTTTGCAAGTCTACAAAAAAGCAGATTTAATAATATGTGCTTCTGGTGGCATTTGTATGGGAGGCTTTCAGGATTGGAATCACCTTTTTTATCTTCAGTTGGCTAAATATGCTCGAAAACCTTTGGCTTATTATGGTAGATCGTTTGGTCCCTTCCCCATAACTACCAAATCTAATCGTGATTTCAAAAAATTAAGTTTGGAGATGTTGCATTATTTTTCGTTTCTGTCTATTCGTGACAGTAAAACAGAAAAATTAGCTCAAGAGTTGGGATTAGGTTATGTTTCTACGGTAGATTCTGCTTTCTTGGATGCTCCTAAAGTTATTCTTCCAAAAGAAATTCAACAAATTTTAGAAGGGAAAAAATATATAGTATTCGTTCCTAACTTATTAATTTGGCATTATGCTTATAAAGGAAGAATTTCAAAAGAAATGGTATTGTCTTTTTATTCACGGATGACGGATGTTATTGGAGCACATTATCCAGATCATGAAATTATTATGCTTCCTCAAACTTTCAATTACGGAAACTATGAGGGAGATGATATTCATTTGTTCAATGAGATAAAAGCCATGAAAAAAGACTATCCTATAACGGTTATCTCTGATCAGTATAGTAGTGATATCCAACAGACTATCATTCAAGGGGCGTCATGCTTGGTGGGTGCCCGTTATCACTCTGTAGTATTTGCCATAAATAATAATGTCCCATTTGTAGCACTCAGTTACGAACATAAAATATCCGGTTTGTTGGAAACTTTAGGAAAGACAGAATGTATGTTAGACATTACATTTGCATTGGATAGTGAGAAAAAAACAAATGAATTTTTAGTTCTCTTTAAAGAGAAACTGAACAATATAAAATCTGATTCAAAAGTGCAAGCATTAGCAAAAGCCATTTCAAATAAATGCTTCAGTTATTTTGTTAATCAACTTTGAAGAAGAAAGATAATCAAAATGAAATGTAGCTACAGACTATCGTGAATGTTATACAGGTAAAATATAAATGTATGATAACGAAGTTTTAATTTTTAATTTACTTAAGGTTAATGGTGAAATTTTCAATTGCTATTCCAGCTTACAAAGGAGTCTTCTTTAATGAGTGTTTAAATAGTTTGTTGCAACAAACTTATTCCGATTTTGAAATTATTATTGTGGATGACGCTTCGCCAGATAACTTGTTCCAAATAGTAGAAAACAATCAAGATATTCGTATTCAGTATTACAAAAATGAAACAAATATAGGGGCAGAAAATGTTGTCGATAACTGGAATCGCTGTCTGCAATATGCAAAAGGGGAGTACTTTCTTTTAATGGGTGATGATGATAAAGTATCACCATTATACTTAGAACAATTTGCTAAATATATAGAGAAATATCCACAGGTTAATGTGTTTCATTGCAGAACTGCAATTATTGACCAACAATCGAATATAATTGATTTATCAGAAGGATGGCCTGAATGGGAAAGTATGCTTGATAATATTTATCACCGCATGAAAGATAGAAGGATTCAATTTATTTCGGACTTTGTGTATCGAACAAGCTTCTTAAAAAATATGAATGGTTTTGTGAAATTTCCTCTTGCCTGGAATTCAGATGATGTAACTGCATTCGAAGCAGCAACTAACAATGGTATAGTACATATCAATGAAATTCTATTTTATTATAGAACCAATCCCTATAATATATCTACAACTGGTAATTGGATGTTGAAGGCAGAAGCTATGTTGCAAAAGGAAAAATGGATTGAAAATAGAATCAGCAAGATAGATAAGGCTAATAAACAAGAATGTATTATCTGTCAACTAATACAACAAAATTTACCTTCACAGATGCATTCTAAGCTTTTACAAGAACTATCTAATGGGGTAAAGGGACATAAAATCCACAATCTATTTTTTATACTTAAGAAATATAAGAAATATAGGCTCACTTTTATAGAATCAATTCATTTACTCCTTATTTGTATATTCAAATGATTCCTTATTGCATAATTTATATTCCTTTCATTTTATCATCAATTTTCGACTTTGATCGGACTAGTGAGAATACTAAAAGGAAAATAGTTTGGTTGTGGGTCTGTATATTAACTGTCTTTTGGGGAATACGATGGAATTGTGGGACTGATTGGGATAATTTTTATGATGTTTTCCAAGGATCTGATTTAAGTAATATATTCACTTTTACAAGAGGGATGGCTGAACCTATAGAGCCAGGCTATGTACTACTAAATGCGCTTGTAAAATCTGTAGGAGGCAATTATTCATGTTTCCTTTTTGTGTTTAGTTTTCTTATATTGTATTGTCTGGCACGTATTTCTTTTAAATTCACAAGTTATCCCTTGATTAGTTTTATATATCTAGTGATATCTTTGGGAGTTATTTTTCCCAGCAGGCAGGCTTTAGCAATGGGGATATCTTCTTATGCCATACCATTTCTCATTAAACGAAGGTTTATAAAATATTGTTTTCCTATTTTGATAGGAGCTACCATTCATATATCTGCTCTGTTGTTGTTACCATTCTATTTTATTAATCCTTCAAAAGTAGGAAAATGGCTAATTGGAGGACTTTATATTTTATCCTTTAGTCTCGGGAATTGGCTTCCGTCTATTATTGGGTCTGTTTTAAATTTAAATTTGTTGGGACCTCTTATTTCTATTAGATTGAATTCGTATTCTCAGACTGTATCATCAATTGATGAAGATTTTTCATCCAGAGGAACAATGAGTATCATGTTAAGCCTTATGTTTCTTTTATATTTTATGGTGAAAAAGTATTATAATGATAGGGGGAAATTATTGAGTTATTCATTTCATGGCTTTTTGGCAATGGAAATGATTAGGAATATTTTTATGCAGACAATGCGAGATCTTATGCGTTTAGAATTATTCTTTAGGCCATATACGGCTATTTTATATGCTGTTTCATTTGGGGAGCTAAAATATAGTAAATATAAGTATGTGTCCTATCTTGTATTTATTTTACTGATGTTTTACTATTTCTTTAAAATGCTAACAGGGGTATTTTCAACTGAATATTTGCCATATAAAACTATATTTTAATAGAAGTTATGAAGATAGCAATAATAGCTTATGGATTTTCAGGAAGTACATTACCTTTAGCAAAACATTTACGAAAACGTGGACATATCGTGACTTGCTTTTATTTGGTTGATCCGGGGACTTCTTCTCTCGAAGGTATTGATTTTGATTGTAGTTATTTAAGACCAGGGATACATACAGTTAAATCTTCTTTTGTAAATCAATATTTTGTTGATGATGAAATTCTGATATATACTGTTGTATTAGTGAGGAAACGACAGAATCTTGGAAATACTATTCTGAATAAAATCATCGGAAAAATAGATCATAATACTATATATGGTTTGTGTGATAGGATTAAAAAGGAGAAATATGATTTAATAAATTTAGTAGGACATACACATCCAATGGAACTTATAGGCAAATATCTGCTGGACCAAAAGTTGTTTTATTCATTACATGAAGTAATGAAAAACCATGCAGAGGCGAAAGCTGATGCTAATGTCGCGGCTTCATTTGCTTTGAAAAATGGCATACCTATTATTGTGCATTCATTGAAATCTTTTAATGATATATCTACTTTTAGTAGAAAGCTGGGTAATACTTCTTTTCTAAAACTTATTCGTTTTGGGATGTTTGAAACATTTCAGGAATATCGTCAAATGGGCTATAATCCGGAAATAAGTGATAATTTTCTTTTGTTTATAGGGTACATATTACCATATAAAGGTTTATCGATTTTATATGATGCTTGTGAATTGCTGGAAAAGGAAAGAATACTTAATTTTAAGATTGTTGTTGCTGGTAAAGGGTATGATCCAATATTACCTAAACTGAAAGCAAATAAACACTTTATATTAAAAAATAAATATATAACAAACCAAGAATTTGTTGATTTAATTTCATCTTGTAAGTCTGTCGTCTGTCCATATTTATCTGCTTCTCAGTCCGGTATACCACAAGTTGCATCTATATTTAGCAAACCTGTTATTGCTTCAAATGTAGGTGCTTTTCCTGAAGTGATTAGGACTGGAAAGAATGGAATATTGATAGAATCTGCAAATAAGGAAGAATTAGCTGCTGCCATTAATAAGATAATGTGTGATAATCAGTATTATGACAATCTTTCTCCACAATTGCTAGGAGCCGATGAATCCTTTTTATATGATTGGAATTTTATATGTAATCAATATGAAGATTTTTTTAACGAAATAGTAAATTAAATGAAGGTCTTATATTTCGGAGGGGGCTTAGGAAATCAAATTTTTGAATATACTTTTTATTTAGCTTTAAAAGATAGATTTCCTAAGGAGCGAATTTATGGTGTTTATCCTAATTTTAAATTTCGTGAACATATTGGTGGATTTGAGATAGAAGAAATATTCAATGTGAAATTTCCACCAACCTCTTTAAAAGCGAAATTTTTTATTGTCTTGGTATTTTTTTATAAAAAAATGTTCCCTAAAACACGTCTGTGTAGTTTGCATAGTACCAATGTGAATTGGGATGCAATAGTATTTAATGCGTTTAAATCAGATTTATCTTTTTATGAGAATCGTAATGATTGGATTAGTTTTAGACCAATAAATTTAAATGCAAAGAATCAAAATCTTATAAATCTAATGCTTTCGGTCCAGTCTATCGTTATCCATGTAAGAAGAGGTGATTTTTTGTCGTCTAAATATTGTGATATATTGGCTAACATTGCTACTCTTGGTTATTATCAAAAAGCAATTGAACTAATAAAGGGACGATTTTCAGCCTCTCATTTTTTTGTGTTTTCAGATGATATAGAATGGTGTAAATCTCATTTATCTATTCCAAACGATACAGTATATGTTGATTGGAATACAGGCAAGGATAGCTATATCGATTTGTATTTAATGACTCATGCGAAGGCCAATATAATAGCAAATAGTACTTTTAGTTATTGGGGTGCATATCTTAATAAAAATAACCCTATTGTGATTTATCCAAAGAAATGGATAAATGCAAATTATTATCCTAATATTTTTCCTGTTGATTGGATTGGTCTAACATCAGAATAATACTATGAACATTCTTTTTTTGATGAAGTACTATAGTCTTGGTGGAGTAGAGATGGTCACCAATGTTTTGGCTTCTAGATTTTTGGATAATGGCTGTAGGGTTTCCATTGTTAGCTTTATAGAACCCTCTAATGAGATTTTGTGTAGAAAAGACTCTAGGATAATTTATTACTTATTATCTGGATTCAATACGTCAAAAAAGAATATTGACCAATTGCGCAATATTCTTATTGAAGAAAAAATAGATATAGTAATAAATCAATGGGGGTTACCATATGTTCCGATCTATGTATTGAAGAAGGCATCAAAAGGCTTATCTTTAAAAATATTTTCAGTTCATCATAATTCTCCGAAAACGAATGGGCGCTTGAAAGATATAGAAATTGCTATGTCAGAAACAAATAATAAGTTCTGTGCCTTGATCTTATGTATGAAAAAGGTTCTGACTTATTATGTCACTAGCTATAGTATGTGGTATGTTTATCAAAAGAGTGATAAATACATATTGCTTTCAGATAGTTATATAAGAGAATTTCTTTCTTTTACTAGAGTTAAGAAAGCTACTAAACTAGTTGTAATAACAAATCCCATTACGATCCCATATATTGAAGAATATGAGAAAATTCTATCCTATAAAAGGAAAGAGATTATTTATGTCGGTCGTATTGATTATAATCAAAAAAGGGTATATCGAGTTATTGAAGTATGGAAACTTTTGGAAAAAAAATATCCTGATTGGAAATTAATTATTATAGGGGATGGTGAGGAAAAAAGCAAACTTGAAGAACAAAGTTTTCAATTAGGATTGAAACGTATTGTTTTTGAAGGATTTAAAAATCCATTGGAGTATTATAAGTACGCTTCGTTATTGATTCTTACTTCTGAATATGAGGGATTTCCACTTGTCATTCCAGAGGGTATGGCTTGGGGGGTAGTTCCCTGTGTCTATGGTAGTTATTCAGCTGTATATGATATTGTAAAAGATGATGTGAATGGAATAATAATCGAGCCGCAGAAAGATGAATTTGATGCAGAAAATATGGCGGAAAGAATGAGTCTGTTAATGTGTGACAATGTTCGGTTAAAATTAATGGCTAAAGCGGCAAAGCAAATGAGTAATCAGTATTCTTTAGATGTAGTTTCTGATAGTTGGTATAAATTGTTTGTCTAATAATGTAATTGTGTCATATATGAAAAAAGTAATGTTAGTCTTCGGGACGCGTCCCGAAGCTATAAAAATGGCTCCTTTAGTTAAGGAGTTTCAACTGCTTTCTGATGAATTTGAAACTATAGTATGTGTAACGGGGCAACATCGCGAAATGTTGGACCAGGTTCTTCAAATATTTGATATCCAGTCGGATTATGATTTGAATATTATGAAGCAAGGGCAGGACTTATATGATGTGACAGCTCGTGTTTTGACAGGTATGCGTGATGTACTTAAGGCCGTTCAGCCAGATTTGGTATTGGTACACGGTGACACCACAACTTCCACAGCTGCTGCATTGGCTGCTTTTTATCAACAGATCCCGGTAGGACATGTAGAGGCTGGGTTGCGTACTCATAATATTTACAGTCCATGGCCGGAAGAAATGAATCGGTTGATTACTGGACGTATTGCTAGTTGTCATTTTGCTCCGACGTCATTGAGCAAACAGAATTTATTAAATGAAGGTGTGTCGGAAGAAAAAATAGCAATTACGGGTAATACTGTAATCGATGCACTTCATATAGTGGTGGATAAGATAAAAAATGATGATGAGTTGGAGGCTGCTTTAAAAAATGCTTTAAGGAGGAACGGTTATAATATGGATCGTTTAATCAACGGTAAGAAGTTGGTTCTTATAACAGGACATCGGCGTGAAAATTTTGGTGATGGATTTCTTTCAATGTGCCAGGCTGTAAAAGCATTAACGATGAAGTATCCTGATGTAGATTTTGTCTACCCAATGCACTTGAATCCTAATGTTCGTAAACCAATTCATGAGGTTTTTGGTGAAAATCTGACTGACTTGGGAAATATGTTCTTTATAGAACCTTTGGAGTATCTTTTATTTGTCTATTTGATGGAGAATTCCACTATTATTCTTACCGATAGCGGGGGCATTCAAGAAGAAGCTCCTGGTTTGGGAAAACCTGTTTTGGTTATGCGTGATACAACGGAACGTCCGGAAGCATTGGAGGCGGGAACTGTAAAATTAGTAGGAACTAATTATGATAAGATAGTGGCAGAAGTTTCTGAATTGCTTGATAACAAAACTCATTATGAGCAAATGAGTAAGGCAGTTAATCCTTATGGCGATGGTAAAGCTTGTGAGCGCATTGTGGATTTTCTTAGAAAACAAATGAAATGAAAGTTGTTCCAGTAAAAATTAGAAATGTAAACGTATATCCATTTCAGGATATGGAGGAATTGATAGATTATACGGTCGATAAAAAGAAGCTGTTATTGTCATTGAATGCTGAAATTATAATGAGGGCGGAAGGAGAAGTGGCAGATATAATCAATTCCAATGTTGGGTATGCAGATGGTTATGGAGCTGTAAAAGCTATGTACCGTAAAGGTGAGAAGGAGTTAAAACGTATTCCTGGGTGTGAGTTATGGTTGGAACTAGTAAAAAGGTATCACTCTTTGAAAACATTTTATTTAATTGGAAGTACGGAGGATACTATTTGTGCCACAGTTAAGAAATTGAAAGAACTTTATCCGGATATTAATATTGTAGGATATCGTAATGGCTTTATCAAGGAAACTTCAGAAAAAGAGGCTTTATTGGTCGATGTGAAGGAAAAGAAGCCGGATTTTGTTTTCGTGGCAATGGGATTCCCAATACAAGAATTGTTGATGTATGAATTATATAGAATTCATACTGCTACTTATTTGAATTTGGGAGGTAGTTTTGATGTTTTTACTAACAAAGTAAGTCGTGCTCCAAGATGGATTCAAAATATAGGGATGGAGTGGTTCTATCGTTTCATTACTCATCCGAGTCGATATAAACGTCAAGTTGTATATTGGCAGTTTTTGTGCGCTTATTATGGGGGGCGTCTATAATAGAGGAAATAAATAAACTGCTAAGAGTTGAAGCGTTGGATTATATAATTAATATTCATGAAAATAATTGTGGTATAAAATAAATGTTGAAAATGTTGAGATGTAATAAACACGTGAGTGTTTCGTATGTGAGATGAAAAAAATGTAGGTCCCTAGCTTCATGCTGTAAAAAGCATGATTCTCCTACATTGTGGATTAGAAATAGCGCGACGGCGCATTTCTAATCTACGCCCTGACATCGGAGGTTAAAGCCGATGTGAATTTCCCACTATATCAACTGTCTGTGAAGATCGTTGATATTTCTTTTTATTCCCATTATACCGGATAATAGCCTCTTCTTTCTTTGTTTATATGTTCTAATTTTTGTAACTTTATAGCATATAAAACAGTAATAAAGAAACGATGGAACATTCAGAATTTGTAGTGAAATGTTATAATAAACAAGAGTTGGCGCAGATGTATTTTCCTGATTTGACGATTCGTGCTTCGGTCAATAAACTCCGAAGGTGGATGAGGAGATGCAAGCCATTGATGAATGAGATACTGTCTACCGACTTTCATCCGAAGACAAAGGCATTTTCTGTGAGAGAGGTACGGCTTATTACCTATTATTTAGGAAAGCCGGGAGAGCTATAAATGCTGTAATAATTGAATCTCTAAATGATATAAACATAAAAAAGAACTACGGGAGACTGCACTTTCGCCAGCTCCCGTAGTTCTTTTTATATATCCATATACTCCTTGCGACTGTCAAAACAGGGACAAGCTTTATGAATCGAAGCACTAAGTTGATAATGCCCCATGATTTGCGCTTCCGGATACTGATGTTTGAGAATTGTCAACAAGTCAAGCAACGCAAAACGCTGCGCCTGTGTTCTCGTATCTGCCGGACGGCCTTCTTCATCCAGTCCACCTTCATAGCAGATTCCAATACTGTGTCGGTTGAATCCTCTCACATGCGCTCCCGGTTCCGATACCGGCCGGCAATGGTGAAGTTCCCCATTGCGGGTGATGTAAAAATGATAACCTATATCCTTGAAACCTCGTTGCAGATGACATTGTCGAAGCTGCTCTACGGTGAAGGGAACATTGCAGCGCGTTGCGCTGCAATGAATCACCAACAACTTAATCTCACGTGGGAGATAGCTTTCTTCTGAATTTTCCATATCGGTCAGCAGGAGATTAATGTCCCACACAGGACGTTACACCGATAGCCGAGATGATAGAAGTCGCGATAGTCACGATAAACTGGAGAATGTTTTTCCAAAGTTGCTTTTTCATACGAATTTAAATTAAAGAATAGATACTCATGCATTATAAACTATAAACTCAAGAACCAATCAACAACCGGTTGATTATGCCGCCGGATCCGGAGCTTCTCCGCTGCCGGAGCCTCCTTGATTGTCGTCACCATCATCAGGCAGTGGATCTTTATCCGAATCTGCGGAAGAATCACTTTTATACAATGTATAATCCAGCGTCTTACACAGTTTGCGAAGATCACTTCCCGGATAAAAAAGCACTTTGCCCTTATCGATACACGATGCCTTGAATTCTTTTACCGTATCAGTAGGAGTACCCGTTTTGATACTCATGCGGAAATTGCCCAGGTCACCCATCTGCACGATGTTTCCTTCCTCCAGTACATTGACGATTTCGAGCAGGAACTCACCGATACAACCTTCCAATTCTCCTTTGGAGTAAGAAGAACGTTCGGTGATTCGTTTGCAGACTTCCTTGACCGTTACTTTGCGACCGCTACGTGCCACTGCATAGTACTTCGGAGTTTCATCAGGTTTCAACAGGTTCTTGCGAGCCATGAGAGTGTAATTCTGTGCCATAAACTTTTAATTTTTAATTTCTAATTTTTAATTGTTTAATTCTCTTGTAATCGATTACATGACAAAAGTAATACATTGGAAAAGTGACATGACGCATAGTGACGTACACGGGCGCATAGATAAAAAGAAAAAACATTGGGAGATTTGTATCGAAACTTCCCAATGTTTGATTTCAATTATTGAGATGTTTTTTTCAAATCTCCCGATGTTTTTCCGATTCTCCAAAAGGACAAAAGGACAAAAAGACACCTATGACTGTTATTTATTCATCTTAGTATAAGAACCATGAGATACCTTGCTGATTTTTATTCCGTTAAGTGATTTTAGAAGACGTGTAACCTTACGAAGGTTGAAATCGTATTTTGCGCCAATCTGAATTGCTTCATCTGTAGTGAAGTTATCAGGCAACTCATTGACGAAATTACGAATAATGTCCGGATTCTTCAGAGGACGGACCGCAGGAGCCGGCATGGATGAGTGTAACAGACGGCTGTGCTCGTAACAACATAGAACGATTTGAAGAGATCGTTCGAAATCGGCATCTATACAATAAATTTCGGAGGAGAGATCGGTTGCCTCAAATTGCCGGATGCGGGTCTGAATCATGCTGATACGCATCACCAGAAAAGCATAGCGCTTCACTACGGCTTGGAGGTCATCATTGCCCTCCATCGCTACCTCGGACAGCATACGTGAGAAAATCTCATTCAGACGGTTCCATTGCGGACGGGTGAAATGAAATAAAACAGGATGCGCCAGGCAGAAATTATATAGTTCGTAGACACGATGGGCAATCGGCTTGAAAGAGTCTTCCAATGAAATACAATCATCACCCATCTCTTTCCAGTGGGGAGCTTCACGGAAAGTGTAAGCCAGAATACGGCTGGGAAGTCCGTTCCCATAACTGTTTAACAAACAGTCTATCTGTCCGGGAGTGCCCGTTAGAAGCAAAGCTAATTTGGGATAACGGATATAGATTGGGATGATACCGTTGGCTTTATAGGAAGAATCAATGTTTTCGTGCTCAAAAGCTTTGCGGAGCATATCATCGAAGTTACCACAATCCAGGTGATTGGCCGTGGAGAGCGTTTGGGCTTCCGTATCGAAAATGATACTTCCTTGCGAACCGTTGTCCTGCATCTGAATTTGCATACGGGTGTAACTGGTAGTGGCGGGAATGAATAACATTTTAAAAGGAGGTCTTTGAGGCTCTTCGGAACACGTTTCTCCTTTTTTCCTTTTCCGCTGACATTCTGCTTGCCAGGTATTGTGCGCTGTATGGTAGTTTTTTAACATGGATTCACTGGTAGACAGTATTTCAGTCTGTATTTCTTCCAATAGATAGCGTCCGGTTTGGGCAATGCTTTTACCGCTGCCGGCAGAAGAAAATATGACACTGAACAAATGGGGGGAATATTTTTTGTGGTTATAAATTCCGAAAGTTTGTGGAAGTGCCGCACTTAGTGCGGTAAGATCGGAAAGGAGGGAGATGTCTTGTTCGCGGTCGCTTGCGTCTTCAATGATACAGTCATTCAGTAGATCGGGAAGATTATTGTACAAATCGCGCGGGAATAAAGGTGTTCCTTTCCTGAATTCTTCTCCCAGCCAATAGGCTTCTTCGGTGCTATCGGAGTTTTCTAAAGTGCCATAGGGGATTTTTGTCCTTATGTCCTTTTGAAAGGAAGAAGAGGTGGCTGTAGAGGAAGCAGGTGCGTGCTCGTTAACTTGCTTGTATCCAGATGATAAAACACTTGTCAATTCTTCGGGACGAAAATCTGTATGCTCGAAAAATGCAGTAAGCTCACGTAATATGCTTTCTTGCGGATAGTGTCGGCGGGAGGCTTCGCAGGCCAGTTTGAAGACATTGGAATGACGTTGTCCGGCGGTCAGGGGATGGAGGAAAATATAGGACGAAATAAATTGGGCGATTTCTGCTTCAGACACGTTTTCCGGGGTATTATCCTGAAGAGGAAAGGGAGGAAGCACTTTATTTTCAGAGGAAGCGTTTGTTTCCTCTTTTAGATGTGGTTCCAACACAAATGCCTGATAAAGACCGGCAACATATCCATTGGGCGAATAACTGAAATAACACAGACGACTTTCGTCCTTGCAGGCCGGATCACTCTCCAATCCCAGCAATTGATTGTAGTAACGGCTCACTAATTGCTGCCCTTCACGATGGCGGTTTTCGATACCTTCCACATAGGCGAAAACTTTCACTCCGTCGGTAGGACTTTCTATGACCGCTACCGTGTGAGGATCTGCCGCACAACGTTGGATGACTTGAAGACGATCTTTTACATGATCGTAATCGAGCCCGACAATATGGCTGGGGAGGAGGAAGTTTTTGATGGCATGTGCTCCGTCAAAAGTACCTGCCGGAGTGAAACAGGGGAGCTGGCTCTTCAACTTCTGTGCCGCGGCATGGTCTCCTTCTGCATAGTATCGGCGGATAGCGTTTATAATAGAGGCATAGACCGGATGAATACACATAATGATGACTTCAAGGAAAGACATGACTTTGGGCTTTTTTGAATACACGTTCTCGTAAACCGAGACTTTGATTTCTTCTAAGGCTTTCATATAAAATTGTTTTTTGTAAGATTGAGTTACCTGACTATCAGATAACGGGAACAAAGGTCGGGATATTAAAAATAGGGTTGCTTCCCTATGTGAATAGTACTTGATAAAGCAAATAAAAACTGAAATATTATAAATTATTAATCATAGAATGACATGGCAAAAGAAAAACAGGAACCATACGAGTTTTTGAGCAATTTGGTATTGGCTTTAATGGATATAGATCGTATTTTCAGTAACAGTTTTTTTACGAGCGAACTTGATATCTCTCCCAAAACACTGAGTGAGATAAGACGGGGAGAGGATATGTGTATTTATCAGTATGTGCGCGTGATCCGGTGTATGACGGAGTATCTTCATTTAATCATCCGGATGGATATGTTGCTGAAGGAGTTAAGAACCGTATTAGCTTCCAATTGTGATTTGGTGGTTGCTACGGTTCCGCACCGTTTTCATGGAACTTGCCAACCGAAAGAGTGGGTGGTAGTGATGCAATGGGATGGGGTGAAATTGTGATTTCTACAGAAAATAGGGCATTTTTTCAATCTTTTTGCCTGAATCCTTTCTTTATTTAATTTTTTTTATATCTTTGCTTTCATATTGAGAAACACGGATAAAAACTCACTTATTTATTCATATAAACTTAATAAATTATGTTCAAAGCTCCTTTTTCATTTGACGGTCGTATTCGTAGAATCGAATACTTCTTGTCAGGCATTATTGGTGGTATAGTTTCTAGTATTGCATGGGCACTAGGCGTAGGTACATTTGTTTTGGGTGCTGCCAGCGGATCGGCCGGGGGATCAGTATTTGGTTTATTGATCGGTCTTGCTGCTATGATTGCATCTGTTTGGTTCTCTCTGGCACAGGGGGTGAAACGTCTGCACGACTTAAATAAATCCGGTTGGCTGATTTTGTTGTGCTGTGTGCCTATTGTTGGTTGGATTTTTGCATTGTACATGCTGTTTGCAGATGGCACGGTAGGTCCTAATCCTTATGGTGCAGATCCGAAAAACCGTATGCCGTATCAGGCACAACCTGCTTCTGTAAACGTGACTGTAAACGTTTCAAGAGAAGATGTAAAAGTTGACAAGCCGGTAGAAGCTGCTCCTGCACCTGCGGAAGCTCCTGTAGAGGAAGATAAAGAAAAGGCTGAATAATCTTATTAAAGAAGAAATAATAGAGCCTCCTGCGAAATTCGTTTTGCAGGAGGTTTTTTTGTTATTAACCTGTTTGTTATTCAATATTTTGTCTAAATTTGTAAGTGTAACATAATAAATAATGATTTGTAAGATGAAAGAGTATATTCCCAATCCGGTGGATACAGGACACATCCAACTCCCGAAGGAATTGGAATACCTGGTAGAAGAAATGGCTAAGAATGTTCATGAGGTCTGGTCGAAAACCAGAATAGAACAAGGTTGGACGTATGGCGAAAAGCGGGATGATGTATTGAAACAGCATCCGTGTCTGGTTCCGTATGAAGAATTGCCTGAAGAAGAAAAGGTATATGACAGAAATTCTTCAGTGGAAACCTTGAAACTGATAATGAAACTGGGGTTTAAGATTTCGAAGGATGAAAAATAGATGATGAATGATGGCAACAATCTTATTCAGAATTTATTTTTATCTTTGAAATCCATTATAAACAGAAAAAGAAATAGATATGAAAAAAGTAATTTGCAGTGAGAAAGCTCCGGGGGCTATCGGCCCTTATAGTCAGGCGATAGAAGCTAATGGTATGGTATTTGTGTCCGGTCAGTTGCCTATTGATGCCGCTACGGGACAGATGGCTGAAGGGATAGAAGGACAGGCTCGCCAGTCGTTGGAGAATATCAAACACATTCTTGAAGAAGCAGGATTGACAATGGGAAACATTGTCAAAACCACAGTATTTCTTCAGGATATGTCCCTGTTTGCAGGGATGAATGGCGTGTATGCCACGTATTTTGACGGAGCTTTTCCGGCACGTTCGGCGGTTGCCGTAAAAGCTCTGCCCAAGGATGCGTTAGTAGAGATTGAGTGTATCGCGGTTCGCTAACAAATCTGCGACAATGAAACTGCTGCCTCCTACAAAGATCAGATCTTTTGGGGGGCAGTTCTTTTTTGCCGCCTGTACAGCTTCTACAACAGTGGGGTAGGTGGTACCTTTCAATCCGGCTTCTTCTGCCAATGCCAATAGTTCATTTTCCGGAAGTGCACGTTTCACGCTTGCTTTGGTAAAATAATAGGTGGCATATTTCGGCAATGCTCGCAGAACTCCCCGGATGTCTTTGTCATTGACCATGCCGAATACAAAATGGATCTCCTGATCGAAAGTTTTGTGAATGGCATTGAGCTGTACATGGATATATTCGATTCCATCAACATTATGTCCCGTGTCACAGATAATATCCGGATAGCTGTGTACTTTCTGCCAACGCCCCATCAGACCGGTGAGCTGACATACGTTTGCAAGACCTGCGCGATAGTCCTGGGATCTGATGTTGTAGTTCAGACGGGTCAGTGTCGCAAGGGCTTTTAGGATGGTGAACATATTTTCGAATTGGTAAGCTCCGCTCAACTCTGTGAAAAGTCCGAAAGGAAACATCTCATTGTGGATTTTGATAGCATCTTTTCTTTTGTCGAGTATCCGGTCTAGCGCACGTAGACTGTCTGGCAGATCTAACATGAGTAATGCTTGCCGCATCTGATTTGCCTCTTCTTCTGATTGTTCGTCCATTGCTTCGATCATTTCGTGCATGCTCTGAATTGTGTTGTCCATCATCGGTCTTATTTCTTGCAATTTCGAATAAGGAACTATTTCCATGTCCCAGTATCGGGTATTTTCACGGGCATATTCGATGGGCGCATTCTTTTCTTTAGCTTTCATGGTAAATACACGTTTCACCGCCCCTTGGGCTCTGCCGATAACGACTGGAACTCCTTCTTTGATAATTCCGGCTTTCTCTTTGGCAATCTTCGTCAGCGTGTCACCCAGATATTGGGTGTGGTCGAGGCCTATGTTGGTGATAACACACAAATCCGGATGGATGATATTCGTACAGTCCAATCTTCCGCCCATGCCTACTTCGATAACTGCTACATCTACTTTCTGGTCGGCAAAATAACGGAATGCCATAGCGGTGGTCAGTTCGAAGAATGAAGGATGCAGCGGCTCGAAGAAAGAGCGATGCTCTTCTACGAAATTGACTACATACTCTTCTGGTATCATCTCACCGTTGATACGGATACGTTCGCGGAAGTCGATTAAATGAGGGGAGGTGAATAGTCCTACCCGGTAACCGGCGCACTGCAATACGGCTGCGATAGTATGTGAGCAGGAACCTTTTCCATTGGTTCCGGCGATATGTATCGTTTTGAATTGTTGATGGGGATGCCCGAAATGTTCGTCTAATCGATGAGTAGTCTCTAAACCTGGCTTATATGCTTTGCTTCCTATTTGTTGAAACATTGGCGCACTCTCATATAAGTACTTTAAAGTGTTCTGATAGTCCATGTTTTATAATATTTAACTTCGGGCAATCTTTATTGCCCGCTAATTTGTTTATCTTTAGAACCGTCAATCTAACCGTAAATGCGGGGATTGGCGAATGAGATTGCAAATATCAACATTTAAATCTAAGAAATCATGGGAACTAAGAAAAATTTTGTGTTAGACACAAATGTTATTCTTCACGACTACAATTGCTTGAAGAATTTTCAGGAAAATGATATTTACCTCCCTCTTGTTGTACTCGAAGAACTGGATAAGTTCAAAAAAGGAAACGAGCAGATTAACTTCAATGCTCGTGAGTTTGTGCGCGAATTGGATGTATTGACTAGCGACGAGCTTTTCTCCGAAGGGGTGAAACTCGGCGAAGGATTGGGACGTCTGTTTGTTGTGACAAGCAATGTGCCGGCTACCAAAGTTTGGGAATCGTTTCCAATAAAGAAACCCGACCATCTGATTTTGGCAGCAACCGAATACCTGACCGATAAGTATCCGAATGTGAAATCTATCTTAGTGACCAAGGATGTGAATCTGCGTATGAAAGCTCGTTCAATCGGTCTGCTTTGCGAAGATTATATTACGGATAAGGTGGTCAATGTAGATGTGTTCGAGAAGTCGAATGAGATTTTCGAAAATGTAGATCCTGCATTGATCGACCGCATTTATTCTTCCAAAGAAGGCATTGACTTGAGTGAATTCGACTTTAAGGATTTGATTCATCCCAATGAATGTTTTGTGTTGAAGAGTGACCGGAATAGTGTATTGGCACGCTATAATCCTTTTACCCATTCTATTATCCGCGTGATGAAGGGTAAGAATTATGGAATCGAACCCCGGAATGCGGAACAGAGTTTTGCTTTTGAGATCCTGAATGATCCGAATATCAAACTGGTAGCTCTGACAGGAAAAGCAGGAACAGGTAAGACTTTGCTGGCTTTGGCTGCTGCGTTGGGTAAACTGACCGATTACAAACAGATTTTGCTGGCACGTCCTGTTGTAGCGCTTTCTAATAAAGACATAGGTTTCCTTCCGGGAGATGCACAAGAGAAAGTAGCTCCTTATATGCAACCATTATTTGACAATCTGAACGTGATAAAACGTCAGTTTGCAGCAAACTCTACCGAAGTGAAGCGCATAGAAGATATGCAGAAAAGCGAACAGCTGGTGATTGAAGCTCTGGCCTTTATCCGTGGTCGTAGTTTGAGCGAAATGTATTGCATCATTGACGAAGCGCAGAATCTGACCCCAAATGAAATAAAGACAATCATCACCCGTGCAGGCGAAGGTACGAAGATGGTGTTTACCGGGGATATTCAACAGATTGACCAACCTTATCTGGACAGTCAGTCCAATGGTCTGGTATATATGATTGATCGTATGAAAGATCAGAATATCTTTGCACACGTTAATCTGCTGAAAGGTGAACGAAGTGAATTGAGTGAACTGGCAAGCAACCTGCTGTAGGAAATGAAAATGAAGAATGAAAAATGAAAAATGAAGAATTTACTATGCAGCATAATAGCGCAGCTTATTCTTCATTCTTCATTTTTCATTCTTCATTTCATTATTCTTTCTTTCCGAAATATTTAAGGAACTGTGTACGTTCAAATGTATTGACGCCTTTAATATCTTTGATATTCAGTTTGCCTTTGAATTGAGCTATATTTTCGAATCCTTTGCGTTCCATCCATGCAGAGAGGAAGCGGTTGGCTTCTCCAATAAATGCGTTTGTATTCAGATAGACTGCGCTACATACTTCTACGGCTGAAGCACCGGCAAGGATCGCTTTCACTACTGATTCAGCATTGGCAACACCACCGGAAGCCGCATAGTCGATCTTATCTACCACTGCAGATGCAATTCCAATCCAGCGGAGCGGATTGGCGAGGTCGGAAGCATTACTGAATATTTCTCCTGACATATGCTCCATCTTTTCGATGTTGATGTCCGGTTGATAGAAGCGGTTGAAGAGAACAACTGCGGCTGCACCGTTGGCATACAACTGATCGATTAATACTACAGGGTTGGTCAGGTTATCACCCAGCTTCATGATAACGGGAATGTTAACCGTCTGCTTGATGCGGCGGAGAATGTCGATGTGGCGTTGTTCGAATGAACCGTATGTATATTGCAGTTCTGATTGCAAGGCGAGGATATTGATTTCCAATGCGTCGGCACCAGCCTCTTCAATTTTCTTTGCAAAGTCGATCCATTCGGAATCAGTGTAGCAGTTGATGCTGGCAATGATAGGAATGGGGCATACCTTTTTGCTTTCTTTTATTAAAGTCAGGTATTCAGATAACTTGTGCTCACGGATATATTCTTCCAGATAGTCACTGGCTTCGGGATAGAATGCCGGGTCTTTCAGTTGATCTGCTTCCAGCATGATCTGTTCCTCAAACAGTGATTTCAGAACGATAGCACCGGCACCATCTTCGGCCAATTTTTTGTTTTTGCCGACACTGTTGGTCAGCCCTGAGCTACTGATGATGATAGGGTTTCTAAGAGAAAGCCCTGCGAAAGTAGTTTTTAAATCGGTCATAGCAATATGTTTTTTAATACTTAATCAATAATTTCTTTCTCCGAAAATCTTGCTTCCTACTCGTACCAGCGTACTTCCTGCGGCAATGGCTTCGTGATAGTCATGTGACATTCCCATTGATAGTTCGCAGAAAGTATCAGAGTGGGTGAACCAAGTTGTTTTTATCTCGTTAAAGAGTCTATTTAGTGAACAAAATTCCCGGTTGATTTGTTCAATACAATCGGTGTTGCTGGCCATACCCATTAATCCGCAGATGTGCACATGAGTCAGCTCTTTCCATTCTCCGACATTCAGCATCTCTTTACATTCTTCGGGACTGAAACCAAATTTGGTTTCTTCCTGTGCAACGTGAATCTGCAACAGGCAGTTCACAGTACGTCCGGCCTTGACAGCTTGTTTGTTGACTTCGGCCAGTAGTTTATAACTATCAATTCCATGAATCATCGCTACGTATGGTATCATGTTTTTGATTTTATTCGTTTGCAGGTGCCCGATAAAATGCCATTCGATATCTTTCGGCAAACTTTCGTATTTAGCTGTCATTTCCTGCACTTTGCTTTCTCCAAAAATACGCTGTCCCGCCTGATATGCTTCTTCTATCGCTTCATTGGGATGGAATTTTGAGACAGCAACCAGCCGGACTCCTTGAGGGAGTTCGGCCAGCACTTGCTTTAAATTGTCAGCAATACTCATTGTTACTTATGCTTTTGACGGATCAAATTCCGGTTTGTCATTCGGTTCGGCGCTGTAAGGATATACATCCATGAGCGGAGTTTCGGATACCATACCGATCTGATAATCTGCCATGGTTCCTTTCATGCCTTCATCCAGCTTTTTCACTGCATCACGCAAGTCGGCAGCTTGTACCAATACTTGAGTAGAAGTCTTTTTTTCCGCACCGCTTTTTTCATCGAGCGTGATAAAAATAAGTTTGCATTTGAACCAGCGGTCGGCACTTTCTTCGTCACTGGGGAATAATTCGCTATAGTTGGCACGTTTGATGTCTGAAACGGTAAATTCTCCGGAGATAAACGGAGTCATTTCTTCGATAATCCGTGCTTCTGCTTCTGTAAAGCTGAGTGCGTCAACAAGATAAGGTTCAGTTACTTTCTTCTGCATTCCGTTTTCCATTACTTTCTCATAACGGATCTTGCACTCAAACCATGTATGCATTGCCATAATTTTCTTCCTTTTTAATTAATTGATTCATGTAAATTGCCTACAAAGATAAACAAAATACCAAAGTAAGTGCCGAAAGATTTTTATTTTCTTTTATGCAGATTTTTTAGTTCAAATGAAAGCATGACACGGAAAAGTCCGATGATGAGGAAAGTAAAAGAAATCATGTAGACTGCGTAGAGTGCTCCTATGGCGGGTTGCCATAATATTAAAAGGGAACACAGAATGGCAAGGATACCGAAAGCCATGTACCAGCCCCAGTCGCGGGTTCCGTAACGTTTCAAGTCGATGGAATAGCCGGTGGAGGAGAAGCCGCGGAACATAAGCCAGAAGGCTATGATAAAAGGAATGACTTCCATGCTGACCATTGGGTAGGCAATCAGGTAGATACCCAGAACAAGGTCGATCAGTCCGCCTACGATATACCATCCCCAGCTCGGGACACCTTTCCGGTTGCTAAAAGCGAAGATAATTTCCAAAATACCGCTTATCAACATCGATACGCTGAAGATGATACTTAAAGCTACATAGGTGCTCACGGGTGAGAACATGAGCCAAAGGGCTACAATGATATACACGATTCCCAAAAGAAGAGAAGTCCACCAATTTTTTACTGAATGTTGAATCTCATTGAATACAGTTTCCATACATTTTATATTTTAAATTGAATACTAGGGTGATTTCGTTGTGGAATAACAAATTCAATTTAGAAAAGGTTTTCCGTGAACATATTTGGGGGAATCGTTGTTTCTTATATAAAGTAAATTTTAAATATAGATGCATTATGGCAACAACAAATTTCAAAGGACAACCGGTGAAACTAATCGGTGAATTTATACAAGTAGGTAAGGTAGCTCCTGACTTCGAGCTGGTAAAAACAGATTTATCTTCTTTCTCTCTGAAAGATTTGAATGGTAAAAATGTGATTTTAAATATTTTCCCGAGTCTGGATACCAGCGTATGTGCAACCTCTGTACGTAAGTTTAATAAGATGGCTGCCGGACTGAAAGATACGGTAGTATTGGCTATCTCTAAGGACCTTCCTTTTGCGCACGGTCGTTTCTGTACAACGGAAGGTATTGAAAATGTAATTCCACTGTCTGATTTCCGCTTCTCTGATTTCGACGAAAGTTACGGAGTGCGTATGGCAGATGGTCCGTTAGCAGGACTTTTGGCCCGTGCGGTAGTTGTGATTGGCAAGGATGGCAAGATTGCTTATACGGAACTTGTTCCTGAAATCACCCAGGAGCCTGATTATGATAAAGCCTTAGCTGCTGTAAAGTAATATAGAATATGGAGTATTAAGTATTAGGTATTAACTATTAGTTGCAGCTAATAAACGAATACGGCTAATACTTAATACTGCTACTTATCTTAAAGATTTTGACCTAATGGGAACTGGTAAAAAGGCTTGGTAAACTGCCAAGGCTCCGTTCTTATTAGGTTGTGTTTTTTTCTACACTAAACCTCAACTATCATGAACAAGATGAAAACTCTATTCATCACCCTGCTATGTATGGGTGCTGGAACCCTGTCGGCTCAAACTGCCGATAGTACACAAACTTCTCCCTGGACAAAAGAAGGATTTGCCGGACTGAAACTGACACAGGTGAGCCTGACTAACTGGGCTGCCGGAGGTGATAACTCTGTTGCCTTTGACTTGCAGGGCACTTATCAGATTAATTATAAGAAAGGAAAACATCTGTGGAATAATCGTATCGAACTGGCTTATGGATTGAATAAGACCGGTGACGACGGAACCAGGAAGGCTAATGATAAGATTTATTTGAATACGAATTATGGCTATGCTATTGCCAAAAGTTGGTATGCCAGCGCATTCGCCACTTTCCAGACGCAGTTCTCTCCCGGATATGACTATTCTGTCAATAAGGATGTTGCTATCTCCGAATTTATGGCTCCCGCTTATTTGACTACCGGTTTGGGCTTTACCTATGATCCGGGTAAGATATTTACCGTTGTATTGTCTCCTGCTGCGTGGCGCGGAACATTTGTTCTCAATGACCGTCTCTCGGACGAAGGAGCCTATGGAGTGGATCCGGGCAAACACCTGTTATCCAGCTTCGGTGCTAACTTGAAAGGGGAAGCCAAATATGAATTTTTGAAGAATATGACAGTATATTCGCGTTTGGATTTATATTCCGATTATCTGCACAAGCCATTGAACATAGATGTGAACTGGGAAGTGCAAATAAATATGATTATCAATAAATGGTTTTCAACCACGCTCACTACTAACTTGATGTATGACGATGATGTGAAGATTGTACAAAAGGATGGTACCAAAGGATCTCGTGTACAATTTAAAGAGATCTTGGGAGTAGGAGTCCAATTCAATTTCTAAGGATTGGTTTTTAAGTATTAGGTATTAAGTATTAGTCATGGTAATACTTAATACCTAATACTTAATACTCATTTTTTCTTCTTCTTCTTCAGTCCCTTATAAGCCAGGAATCCGATGACCAATACCACCACTGCTATAATGACATAGCCGATTTCGTGGCTGTATGTGGTTGCCATTACATAGACGTCATTAGTGGTTTTGAGGTCTGTAAACCGGTAGATCAGGTATCCGAGTAGAGCCAATATACTGTTCCATATCGCAGCGCCGAGAGTGGTGTAAAGTAGGAAAGGTCCTAATTTCATGCCGGCTAATCCTGCGGGAATACTGATAAGTTGGCGTACCGCCGGAATGAGACGGCCAAAGAAAGTGGAGGCTGCACCGTGCTTTCTGAAATATTCTTCTGCATGGTGTACCTTTTCTTCGTCAATAAGGCACATGTGCCCTAAACGGCTGTTAGCGAATTTATAGACAATAGGACGACCCAGCCAACGCGCCAGGTAATAATTTACTAATGCACCGATATCTGCTCCTATGGTGGCAAATAGGACCACGAGAAAGATATTCATACTGTCGTCTGCCATAGCTTTCCATGCGGCAGGTGGCACTACGGCTTCCGAGGGGAAGGGAATAAAAGAACTTTCGATAGCCATAAAAATGGTGACTACCCAATAGTTCAAATTTTCTAATACCCATTTAAGAAGTTCTGCTACTGATTCCATGTTTTTTGAGGATAGAATTTATTAATCTGATTTATTTTTTCCCTTTCTTCTTTTTCTTATTCTCTTTTTTCATGCGTTCCCACACTTCCTTGAGAGTTCTTTCATCTTCCTCTCTATGTTCGGGACTATTTAACAGATCCAGAATCATATCTTCTTCCAGTGGATGTTCACATTCTTTGTTGTATTTAAAGAAGTTGTCGATTTCACCGTGCATGAGGCAAAGCACACTCAATTTCTCCGTCACATCTTCGTATTTCGGATTCATCTGGTACGCTTTTTCAAAGTATTCTTTGGCTTCTATCAGATAGTCACTTTCCGAATAAGCAGAGGCGATCATATACCACATTTCTATGTTAGAGTTAATCTCTATCGCTTTTTCGAAAGACAAGGCTGCTTCGTCTTCCAGCTCCTCTGCCAGATATAGTTTTCCCTCTGTCAGATAAATCAATCCTTCATTCGGGTTTATCTCTTTGGCTTTCTCGCAGAGCTGATGTGCTTCTTCATATCTTTCCAGATGAGACAGGGCGAAGGCTTTGCTGGTATATGTGTCTATTAATAGGACAGACTGTCTGTCTCCGTCTTCTTCAAAACGTGCGATTACTTTGTCGTAATAGTCATCGGCTTTCTGCCATTCTTCTTTATTGCCGTAAGATATTCCCATGAACATATAACCCAGTTCAGGGGGGATGGATTTAAGTTCGATCGCTTTTTGGTAATTCTCGATGGCATCATCCGAATTGTTCAGATAGAAAAAACAATGCGCTTTATAAGCGTAGGCTTCTCCACACTGATCGTCGGCTGCCAACGCAAAATCACAGGCTTCGATGGCCTTGTCTATTTGTTCCTGAACAAAGTAACATTTCACCAGTCCCATCCAATAGGAAGGGTTGAAAGGGGATTTGTCGATGAGTTTGTTGTAATAGATGATAGCCGATTCTACTTGGTGGGTCGATGCCAGATAATCGGCTGTGAGGGCCATATATTCTTCATCTTCGGCATAACGCGATTTACCTCGGTCGAGCCATTCTTTGGCTGCGTCCGGGTATCCCATGTCCAGATAGAGAAATACGACATCAATGATTGTTTCCAGTTCGTCGGCATCCGCTATCGTACTTAATAGCCATTGGGCTTCTTCCAGTTTTCCTCCATTCAGCAATAGTTCGGCTTTCAGCAGTTTCACTTCCGAGTCAAAATCTTCGGTGATGGAATCTGCTACTTTCTTTGCTTTTTGCAGTTTTTGGGTGTCCAGGTAGAGATAGGCTTGTTCGATGAGTAAAGCTGTATTTCCCGGATGTATCTTAAGTCCGTAGGTGATTACTTCTTGTGCTTCTTCAAATTTCCGTTCGGAGGCATACCAGTCGGCGATGTCGGCCAGTTGGTCAGCATCCAGATAAAGTTGTCGGTTTTCTGCTTTTGCTTTTTCGTAGTTTGTGATAAGTGTGGCTAGTTGCTTTTTGGCTGATGGTGAGTTCTTTCTACCCATTTTTATTAATTTTGTTCACCACAGATTACACGGATTAACACAGATTAGAGAAATAAAGAATAAAAATCTGTGTTAATCCGTGTAATCTGTGGTGAAAGGTTATTTATTAATCTTCCCCCACGTATCTTTCAACCCTACTGTGCGGTTGAAAATCAGTTTTTCCGGGGTTGATTCTTTGTCGATATTAAAGTAACCGATCCGTTGGAACTGCAGGTAGGAGAGTGTAGGCAGGGTAGCTGCGAACTTCTCTATGTAGCAGTTGGGCAGAACTTTCAATGAGTCCGGATTGATGATTTCTTTCATGGCTTCCAGTGCTTCGCAATTTTTAGCTTCGCGGATGGCAGCCAGTTCGTCGCGCGGGTTTTCCACTTTCCACAGGCGGTCGTACAAACGTACTTCTGCTTGCAGGCAGTGATTGCAGCTTACCCAATGGAGCGTGCCTTTCACCTTACGGTTTGCGTCCGGCATACCGCTACGGGTATTAGCGTCATATTCGCAATATACCTCTGTTATTACGCCGTTTTCGTCTTTCTTGCAACCGGTGCATTTTACGATATAGGCATTTTTGAGGCGTACTTCCTGTCCCGGTGTCATGCGGAAGTATTTCTTGGGAGCGTCTTCCATGAAGTCTTCGCGTTCCATCCACAGTTCACGGCTGAATTCGATCAGGTGGCTTCCTGCTTCCGGGTCTTCCGGGTTGTTGATTGCTTCCAGTTCTTCAACCTGTCCTTCCGGATAGTTGGTGATGATTAGTTTAACCGGGTTGATCACTGCCGATACACGGGTGGCACGGCTGTTCAGATCGTCCCGAACGGAGCTTTCCAACAGGGCGATGTCGTTTAGGGCATCGTATGTGGTATATCCGATTTTATCAATAAATTTATGAATAGACTCCGGTGAATAACCGCGACGGCGGAAACCGCAGATAGTCGGCATACGGGGGTCGTCCCATCCGTTCACCAATCCTTCTTTTACCAGTGTGAGCAGGTTACGTTTGCTCATCAGGGTGTAGCTTAGGTTCAGTTTGTTGAATTCAGTCTGACGGGGACGGTTGTCGTTCAGGTCTTTTCCTTCTTTCAGCCAGTCGATGAAGAGGTCATAAAGAGGACGGTGTACCACAAATTCGAGTGTACACAGCGAGTGAGTTACTCCTTCGAAGAAGTCACTCTGTCCGTGAGCGAAGTCATACATCGGATAAGCCTTCCAGGTAGTACCTGTACGGTGGTGCGGGTGTTTCACTACACGATAAATAATCGGATCGCGGAAGTGCATATTCGGGTTAGCCATGTCAATCTTGGCACGGAGCACCATGGCACCTTCTTCGATCTCGCCGCTATTCATTTTCTTAAAAAGTTCGAGGCTTTCTTCGATAGGACGATTGCGGTAAGGGCTTTCCACACCCGGTTGGGTAGGAGTACCTTTTTGCTGTGCGATCAGTTCGGAGCTTTGTTCGTCAATATATGCTTTTCCCTCCTGGATCAGGCGGATAGCGAAGTCCCATAATTGTTGGAAGTAGTCGGAAGCGTAGTATTCGTTTCCCCACTGGTAGCCCAACCATTGAATATCTTCTTTGATAGCTTCTACATATTCCACATCTTCCTTGGTCGGGTTTGTGTCGTCGAAACGAAGGTTACATACACCGCCGTGTTTTTCTGCGATGCCGAAATCAAGGCAAATAGCTTTGGCATGGCCGATGTGAAGGTAACCGTTAGGTTCGGGCGGGAAGCGTGTCTGCACTTTTCCACCATTTTTACCTTCTTTCAAGTCTTTCTCTACTGCCTGTTCAATAAAGTTCAAGCTTTTCTTTTCGCCTGCTTCTTCGTTTTTAATATCTGTCATAACGGTTAATGTTATCTGTATTTAGGCTACAAAAGTAGGACATTTTTTTTATTTAACCGGAATATAACCGCTCTTTTTTATAATGTCCTGTCCGTCGGACGAGAGAATAAACTGAATCAGGGGTGATACTTGTTCCTTATTTTTTACATTGTAGTAGTAATAAAGCGGGCGCACGATGGGGTAGGTCTTATTGGTGGCGTTCTCTACCGTAGGCGTGGCATAGTGGGTGCCGTCGTATGATACGGAAAGCGTTTTGACACGGGGAGATACGTATGCCAGTCCGACATATCCGATGGCTCCTTTGGTCTGGCTGACAGACTGGATGATGGCACCTGTTGCCGGCATGGAAAGGCTGCTTGCCATGTAGTTTTTATTTTTCAGTACGCTCTCTTTGAAAAATTCGTAAGTACCGGACGATGTTTCGCGCGAGTAAACCACTATTTTGCGATCGTCTCCGCCTACCTGTTTCCAGTTGTTTATCTTCCCCCGGAAAATGTCTTCCAGTTGTTGGCGAGTCAGCTGCTTTACCGGATTGGAGGGATGCACCACCACGGCAAGAGCATCGTAGGCTACAATCACTTCGTCTACTTCTTCTCCGGCTCCTTTTATTTTCATCTTTTCGCTGAACTTGATCGGGCGTGAAGCCATTGCGATGTCCGTTGTATGATCCATTAAAGCGGAGATACCTACACCGGTTCCGCCACCGGTCACTGTGACACGGGCCTCCGGATGCTGGTTCATAAACCGCTCTGCTGTCTGTTGTGCGACAGGCAGTACCGTATCGCTACCTTTAATACGTTGTGCGTTGGCACCGAGCGAGAGTAAGGAAAGGGCGATTAATAAGTTTCTTCTCACTTTCATATTTCTTCGTTTTATTAACGTTGCAAATTAAGCAATCGGATATTACATTTTCATTTCATCCGGAGTGGAAATGATACTTGTAACACAAACGTAACATGATTGAAACATTTCCTTCAAACGTTAGTCACACCTCCTTAATAAAGAGATGCTTTCTTTGCATCAGAAATCATAGCAGGTATATGAAAAAGGTATTTGAAAAGATTATAGAAGGAATGTTGACTTGTAGCGGCTTTGTGACAAGTATTACTATTCTGCTGATTGTACTCTTCCTTTTCACTGAAGCTTTCGGGTTGTTCAAGAGTAAGGTGATAGAAGAGGGATATGTGTTGGCGCTGAATAAGAGTAACAAAGTTAGTGTGTTGAGCCCTGCACAGATAAAGGATGTTTTTGATGAGGAGATTACAAACTGGAAGGAACTCGGTGGGGAAGATCTCCCTATCCGGGTTTTTCGTTTGGAGGATATAACGCAATATTGTACGGAAGAGGAGTTGGGACCTGCTTATGAATATGCAGGCGACAAGATTACGGAGCTGGTGGAGAAAACACCCGGCATCGTAGCTTTTGTTCCGCAGAAATTTATTGTTCATCCGGACGCGGTACATTTCATAGAGGATAACACTATTTCCGTAAAGGATGTATTTGCGGGTGCCGAATGGTTTCCTACGGCCACTCCGGCTGCTCAATTCGGCTTTTTGCCGTTGATTACCGGGACGTTGTGGGTGAGCCTGTTTGCCATCCTTTTTGCTTTGCCGTTCGGGCTGTCGGTTTCTATCTATATGTCTGAAGTGGCAAATCCGAAAGTGCGGAACTGGCTGAAACCGATTATCGAACTGTTGAGTGGTATTCCTTCCGTTGTTTATGGCTTTTTCGGATTGATTGTCATTGTTCCGTTGATTCAGAAATTGTTTGATCTTCCGGTAGGAGAGAGTGGCTTGGCGGGAAGTATCGTACTGGCCATTATGGCATTGCCTACTATTATAACGGTGACGGAAGACGCGATGCGCAACTGTCCGCGTGCAATGCGGGAAGCGAGTCTGGCATTGGGCGCTTCGCAATGGCAGACGATATATAAGGTAGTGATTCCTTATTCTATTTCGGGGATTACATCCGGTGTGGTACTCGGTATCGGACGTGCTATCGGGGAGACGATGGCAGTATTGATGGTGACGGGTAATGCGGCTGTGATTCCGACAACAATCCTTGAGCCTCTGCGTACCATTCCGGCTACGATTGCGGCCGAACTGGGAGAAGCTCCTGCGGGAGGACCTCACTATCAGGCGTTGTTCCTGTTGGGTGTCGTACTGTTCTTCATCACATTGATTATCAACTTTAGTGTGGAATATATTTCCTCTAAAGGATTAAAACGTAGCAAATAAGATGGAAATACGGAGTAATAATAAAGCTAAACACCGTTCGCAGAAAGTTGCTTTCGGGATTTTCCGGCTGTTGAGCCTTTGCATTGTACTGATATTGTTTGCAATTCTGGGATTTATCGTCTATAAAGGAATCGGCGCTATCAGTTGGGATTTTATCACTTCGGCTCCTACGGACGGGATGACAGGTGGCGGTATATGGCCGGCTATTGTCGGTACTTTCTATCTGATGGTGGGGAGTGCGCTGTTCGCCTTTCCGATAGGGGTGATGAGCGGAATTTATATGAATGAGTATGCGCCGAAAGGTAAGTTGGTACGCTTTATCCGGGTGATGACCAATAACTTGAGCGGTATTCCTTCCATCGTATTCGGATTGTTCGGTATGGCGCTGTTTGTCAATTATATGGGATTTGGTGATAGTATTTTGGCCGGTTCTTTGACATTAGGTTTGCTTTGCGTACCTTTGGTCATTCGGACAACGGAGGAAGCTCTGAAAGCCATTCCCGACAGTATGCGTGAAGGCAGCCGGGCCTTGGGTGCAACGAAGTTGCAGACGATCTGGCACGTCATTCTGCCGATGGGGATGCCGAACATTATCACAGGGTTGATTCTTGCCTTGGGACGTGTTTCGGGAGAGACGGCACCGATTCTGTTTACTTGTGCCGCATACTTCCTGCCACAACTGCCAACGGGTATTTTCGATCAGTGTATGGCATTGCCTTACCATTTGTATGTGATTTCCACGAGTGGAACGGATATGGAGGCACAATTGCCGCTGGCTTATGGTACGGCATTGGTGTTGATTATGATTATCCTGTTCGTGAATCTGCTGGCTAATGCATTGAGAAAGTATTTTGAGAAAAGAGTAAAAACAAACTAGATTAGTATATGGATACAGTGAAAATAGATGCGCGTGATGTGAACTTTTGGTATGGAGATTTTCATGCATTGAAGGGTATCAGTATGCAGATTGAGGAAAAGTCGGTTGTCGCTTTTATCGGACCGTCCGGTTGCGGTAAGTCTACTTTCCTCCGGCTTTTCAACCGGATGAATGATTTGATTCCTGATACCCGTCTGGAGGGAGAAATCCGTATCGACGGACATAATATATATGCGAAAGGGGTGGAAGTGGACGAACTCCGCAAGAATGTAGGAATGGTGTTCCAGCGTCCGAATCCTTTCCCGAAAAGTATATTCGAGAATGTAGCTTACGGACTTCGTGTTAATGGAATAAAAGACAATGCTTTTATTCGCCATCGTGTGGAGGAAACGTTGAAAGGAGCGGCTCTTTGGGATGAGGTGAAAGATAAGTTGAAGGAGTCGGCTTATGCGTTGTCCGGCGGACAGCAACAGCGGCTTTGTATCGCCCGTGCGATGGCTGTCTCTCCTTCGGTATTGCTGATGGATGAGCCTGCGTCTGCACTCGACCCTATTTCTACGGCTAAGGTGGAGGAGCTGATCCATGAATTGAAGAAGGATTATACGATTGTAATCGTTACGCATAATATGCAGCAGGCAGCCCGTGTCAGTGATAAGACGGCGTTTTTCTATATGGGCGAAATGGTGGAATTCGATCAGACGAAAAGGATATTCACCAATCCGGAGAAAGAGGCTACCCAGAATTACATAACGGGACGCTTCGGGTAATTCGTGAAATCCGTGCCTGAAATTTATTTCTGAAATGTCATTAGCAAAATATTAATCATTTATATATAATAGACTATGGTAAAGTTTATAGAATCGGAACTTATCCTATTGAAGAAGGAAATTGATGAAATGTGGACCTTGGTGTACAACCAGCTTGACCGT
This sequence comes from Bacteroides xylanisolvens, assembly GCF_018289135.1. Lineage (NCBI taxonomy): Bacteria > Pseudomonadati > Bacteroidota > Bacteroidia > Bacteroidales > Bacteroidaceae > Bacteroides > Bacteroides xylanisolvens. Next base: position 2,198,504 of record NZ_CP072216.1, on the reverse strand, counting down.
GCCGGAGAGGCTGTGTTGACCCTCGACAAGGAGTTGGCTCAACAAGTGATGGTTCGCGAGCGTCGGGTGAATGCTTTTGAATTGAAGATAGATAGCGATGTGGAAGACATCATTGCATTATATAATCCGGTGGCGATTGACCTCCGTTTTGTATTGGCTATGCTGAAGATCAATACGAATCTGGAACGCTTGGGCGACTTTGCGGAAGGTATTGCCCGCTTTGTACTTCGTTGCAAAGAGCCGGTGTTGGATGCGGAATTATTGAACCGTCTTCGTCTGGCAGAGATGCAGGCAGAAGTGTTGTCGATGCTGGAACTGGCGAAGCGTGCCTTGAATGAAGAAAGCAATGATTTGGCAGCGGGAGTGTTTGCCAAGGATAATTTGCTGGATGAAATCAATGCGGATGCGACAGGTATTCTTTCTGACTATATCATCGAACATCCGGAAGCTGTACATACCTGCGTAGATTTGGTCAGTGTGTTCCGTAAACTGGAACGTTCGGGAGACCATATTACCAATATTGCCGAGGAGATTGTTTTCTTCATTGACGCCAAAGTGTTAAAACATCGTGGAAAAACGGACGAAAACTACCCGGAAAAGTAATTTTTTGCGGATTTTTAAACAGAAATTAGGGCTCCTTAAAAAATTATCCTATATTTGTCACCTATAACGGACAAGTTACAGGAGATTTTGCTTCAAATGATAATAAATCCAAAGAATTTTCAAAAAGATGTTATATGACATGTTTTATAATTTGGATAGTATCGGTAAAACCGCCTATATTTGCACCGTTATCCTGAAAACAATCTTTTTACCTTAAAAAAAAACTAATACCTATTGAAAACTGAAAAATGGAGCTTTGTGAAAAGCCCCATTTTTTTTTGCTCTTATTTTTTAAGCTCCTTTCTAATTCGTATCTTTGACCCTTGCATTAAGAGAGTATTCTCAATCTTAAAATAGTAAGTAGTAAATCGTAAAATAGTAAATGAAATTATGTTTTCTGGAATCGTAGAAGAATATGCTACTTTGGTAGCACTGGTGAAAGACCAGGAGAATATACACTTTACATTTAAGTGTTCGTTTGTGAATGAGTTGAAAATCGACCAGAGTATTTCTCACAATGGTGTGTGTCTGACAGTGGTGACTCTGACAGATGATACGTATACGGTGACTGCCATGAAAGAAACATTGGAACGCTCTAATCTCGGTCTGCTGAAAGTGGGGGATAAGGTGAATGTTGAACGTAGCATGATGATGAATGGCCGGTTGGACGGACATATCGTTCAGGGACATGTAGACCAGACCGCTACTTGTATTGATATTAAGGATGCGGAAGGTAGTTGGTATTTTACCTTCCAATATGCGTTTGATAAGGAAATGGCGAAACGTGGATATATCACGGTGGATAAAGGTTCGGTAACTGTGAACGGTGTTAGCCTGACGGTATGTAATCCGACCGATGCTACTTTCCAGGTAGCTATCATTCCTTATACGTATGAGCATACAAACTTCCATACGTTTGAGATTGGCAGTGTGGTAAATATTGAATTCGATATTATCGGTAAGTATATCAGCCGGATGATTCAGTATAAATAGTTGGCTGTCGCAAAAGCGAATTTCAATCGTAAATTGTAAATCATAAAATCGCAATCTTATGGATTTTCTTCAATTGGTACAGGCTCGTCAAAGCGACCGTTCGTATGATAAGGAGCGTCCGGTAGAGCCGGAAAAGTTGGAACGGATACTTGAAGCTGCTCGTTTGGCGCCTTCGGCCTGTAATGCGCAGCCTTGGAAGTTTGTAGTCATCACGGATAAGGAACTGGCCCAAAAAGCGGGGAAAGCTGCTGCTGGTTTGGGGATGAATAAGTTTGCTAAAGATGCTCCCGTGCATATTCTGGTGGTAGAGGAATCTGCTAATATTACCTCTCTGCTTGGTGGAAAGGTGAAAGGCAAGCATTTTCCATTGATCGACATTGGAATAGTTGCTGCTCATATTGCTTTGGCGGCTGAAGCCGAAGGACTGGGCTCTTGTATTCTGGGTTGGTTTGATGAAAAAGAAATGAAACAGCTTGCCGGTATCCCTGCTTCCAAACGTTTATTGCTGGATATTGTCATTGGTTATCCGGCAAAGGAAAAACGCAAGAAAATGAGGAAGCCGAAAGAAAAGGTGATTTCATACAACCGTTATTGATTGAAAAATAATTATATTCTTAGTTCTTTAGGATAAGCATATAACAGAAAGCATCGTTGGTTTTAAAGGAAGAGTCCGTTCCTTTTAAACCAACGATGCTTTCCTTTTAAAGGAACGGACTGTTTATTTAAAACCAAAAGTGTTTCCTCTAAAGTGTTGATATATAACTTATTATTAATGCCGCTGAATAAGCGGCATTAATAATGTAGTATTTATTTCTTTTTTGACAAATCCTTCAGCAAATAGTCTACTGCCACTTTCAGTTGGGCGGCTTCTCCTTTCAGGCTGGCTTTGGGCTTATTATAGATAAGAGTATCAGGTTGTAAAGTCTGATTTTCGAGATCGTTGCACTGCTTGCGTCCTTTTCCTTATAAATCTTTCAGTAATACTTGACTTGCTTTTTTATAGTATTCTTCTCTGGACTCGGTCAGCACTTTCCATTCGTCGTTGAATTCTTCGTCTTTATCAATTTTGAAATTCTCGGAACCGTATGTATCCAAACGATCCAATAAGATGGCTACATTCAATTGATTGATATCCATTGATGGCTGATAGCCGATTTCTTCGCTTTTTTCGTCGGTGACTACCTCGTGAATCAATTCTATTTCTTGCAACTGATAAAGTACCTGGTTGGTTAGCCGGATGGGAATCTGATGCTCTTCCGAGATTTCTGCAGCCGTATAGGGAGGTTCGTTCTTCTCAAACCGTTTGGCTATGAGTGACATAATCAGGATGGATATAAAGTCTCGGTATCGTCTGCTGATATTCCGGGTGTCCTGGTCAAAACTAAAACTGCGGATGTTCTGCCCGGCATACGTCAATTCGGCTCCGAATAAACAGATTGTCCAAGATATTTGCAACCAAAGCAGAAATAAAGGAAGTGCAGCAAAACTACCGTAAATGGCGTTGTACTTTGACACCCACAACTGGCTGTTGATATACAGGAACTGAAAAGCCTGATAAGCAGACCCCGCCAGAATGCCTGCAATGAGCGCGTGTTTGAATTTTACTTTTGTATTCGGCATGAAGATATACAGCCCTGTGAACATCAGCCATGTCAGGACGAAAGGGATAAGCCGTATCATGAATTTCATAATAGGAGCAAGCAGGACGAAATCATCCATCTGTTTGAGAATGGTGCTCATAAACAGAGAAAGTCCTCCGGATACTACAATCAGAATCGGCATTAACAGGAACATAGAAAAGTAATCCGTAATCTTGCGATACATGGACCGTGCTTTTTTCACTTCCCAAATACGGTTGAAGGTGATTTCAATATTGCTGACCAGATTGATAACCGTCCATAACAACATGACCAAACCAACTCCAATGAAAATACCTCCTTTGGTTTGTGAAAGATAGGAGTTGACAAATGAGAGAATGGCCTCTGTTGTTTCTATATTTCCTCCGAAACCATTGCGGAACTGATGTTCCATCAGGTTGTCGAATCCAAAACCGCGTGCCACGGCAAACAGGATGGCAAGTATCGGTACAATGGCGAGCAATGTGCTATATGTCAGTGCGGAAGCTTTATTAGCCATCCGGTCTTTGGTAAACCGGTTGATACAAAGATAGATGGTCTTTATAATATTGTAGAGTGAGAACTTGGTTCGGGTCACTTCATCTTCCGTAATGCGCCAGATGTCATACGTAAGAAACTTCCATATATCGGTGATTTTCTTCTTCATAGTTCAACGGATAATTAAAAGAAAAAGCAGTCAGCCTATAAGCCGAGTTCTGTACCTTATATAAAACAAGGTGCCTGTCATTTATCTGAGTGGCGTGTCACCACGACACTTTAGCGGTCTACCCTCCGACATGGAGCGAGCAACTCTCATAACGCCGGTTTACATGACCTTACAACTCCTAAGACGTACAGCCCGACATGTCACCATGCGGCTGGTGGGCTCTTACCCCACCTTCTCACCCTTACCTCTCCCCGAAAGGAGCGGCGGTTATTTTCTTCTACGTTACTCTACCCTCACGGACAGCTTTCTGTTAGGAAGTAGGATGCTCTATGTTGCCCGGACTTTCCTCCTGCACGAAACGTGCACGCGACAGACCGGCCAACTGCTTTAGACTGCAAAAATACGTCATTTATTTTGTTTTAGCCAAAGAAAGTACCACAAATAGAAATAATTTCTACCTTTGCTATTATTAAAATGAATTTCAATGAAGAAGAATATCCTCCTTTTCTCTTGTTTTCTGGTGATTGCGGCAGTCAGCCTGAAAGCACAGGAAATACGTCCCATGCCTGCCGATTCAGCTTATGGGGTAGTGCATATCTCTGTTTGCAATTTGCGCGAAGAAGGCAAATTTACTTCCGGCATGAGTACACAGGCATTGTTGGGGATGCCGGTCAAAGTACTTCAATATACCGGTTGGTACGAGATACAAACGCCGGATGATTATACCGGATGGGTACACCGGATGGTGATTACCCCCATGTCGAAGGAACGTTATGATGAGTGGAACCGGGCGGAAAAGATAGTGGTTACTTCGCACTATGGATTTGCGTATGAAGAACCGGATGAAAGTTCTCAACCTGTGTCCGACGTGGTTGCAGGCAATCGTTTGAAGTGGGAGGGAAGCAAAGGTCATTTCTACAAAGTATCTTATCCCGACGGTCGGAAAGCATACATTTCTAAATCTATTTCTCAACCGGAAACAAAATGGAGGGCTTCATTGAAACAAGATGTTGAAAGTATCGTTGCGACTGCTTATTCGATGATGGGAGTTCCTTATCTGTGGGCAGGAACCTCTTCCAAAGGAGTGGATTGTAGCGGCTTGGTACGTACCGTGCTTTTTATGCATGATATTATTATTCCGAGAGATGCGTCTCAACAGGCTTATGTGGGCGAACATATTGAGATTGCTCCTGATTTTGCCAATGTACAACGGGGGGATTTAGTGTTTTTCGGTCGTAAAGCGACTGCGGAGCGTAAAGAAGGAATCTCTCATGTTGGTATTTACCTTGGTAATAAACAGTTTATCCACGCTTTGGGCGATGTACACATCAGTAGTATGAACCCTGCGGATAAGAACTATGACGAGTTCAACACGAAACGTCTGCTTTTTGCCGTTCGCTTCCTACCTTATATTAATAAGGAGAAGGGAATGAATACTACGGATAATAATCCTTATTATAAATAGTTGATAAATGATGGTTGATAGTTACTGTGAGTATTTGGCATAAATATCTATCATCTATTATCTGCCACCTGTCATTTATCACTTATCATTTGTAATTTATCATCTATTAAAGCATGCAGAACAGAAGAGATTTTTTGAAAACAGCGACTTTGGCTGCTTTGGGTTCAGGGTTGGTTGTCCGTCAGACATTAGCCGGAGAATCATCGCTTTCTAACGTCTATATAAATAAGCTCGGTTTGGGAGGAAAGATGAAAATGAGCTTTTTCCCTTATGAATTGAAGTTGAAGCATGTGTTTACGGTTGCCACATATTCACGCACAACGACTCCTGATGTACAGGTGGAAATAGAATATGAAGGGATAACGGGGTACGGAGAGGCCTCTATGCCTCCTTATTTGGGAGAGACGGTAGAATCGGTAATGAGTTTTCTGGGGAAAGTGAATCTGGAACAGTTTAGTGATCCTTTTCAGCTAGATGACATTTTGTCATACGTTGACAGCCTCTCGCCAAAAGACACGGCGGCGAAAGCTGCGGTAGATATCGCCCTTCATGATTTGGTGGGAAAACTGCTGGGTGCTCCCTGGTATAAAATATGGGGATTGAACAAAGAAAAGACGCCTTCTACCACCTTCACGATAGGTATTGATACACCGGATGTAGTACGGGAGAAAACAAAAGAGTGCGCCGATCAGTTTAATATATTAAAGGTAAAGCTGGGACGGGACAATGATAAGGAGATGATTGAAACCATCCGCTCGGTAACGAATCTACCGATAGCGATAGATGCCAACCAAGGCTGGAAAGACCGTCAATACGCGCTTGATATGATTCATTGGCTGAAAGAAAAAGGCATTGTGATGATAGAACAGCCTATGCCGAAGGAGAAGCTAGACGACATTGCCTGGATAACGCAACAAAGTCCATTGCCGATATTTGCAGATGAATCGTTGCAGCGTTTGGGAGATGTAGCTGCCTTGAAAGACGCTTTCACGGGAATTAATATTAAGCTGATGAAATGTACCGGTATGCGTGAAGCATGGAAGATGGTAACACTGGCTCATGCGCTTGGTATGCGTGTGATGGTGGGTTGTATGACAGAGACCTCGTGTGCTATTTCAGCAGCTTCACAGTTCTCGCCATTAGTCGATTTTGCCGACCTGGATGGTAACTTGCTTATTTCTAATGATCGATTTAAAGGGGTAGAAGTGGTGAATGGAAAGATCACCTTAAATGATTTGCCCGGAATCGGTGTCATGAAAATCTGACTTTACTGAATGAATGTCAGAGTGTTAAAGCCATCTGACATACAACGAATGTAAATTTGTCAGGTGTTGTCGTTAACCGCTGTTAAGCTCCAAATATTCTCTGTTAAAAGTGGACAAAAAAGAGTGACAAGTAGAATAAGTGAACGATATTTGTTATTATTTTAACGTCGTAAAAGTTAAAACAATATCGAATATTAACAATTTAAAGAATTATAAATCATGAAACAGACAACAAAGAACATTCTGGGAGTAGGAGCAATCATTCTTCTTAGCTCAGGAGTTGCAGGATTGACAACTTACAAATTGTTGCAATCTAACGAAGCTGCTAAAGAGACATCTTTTAATGAGATGTTCAAGCAGAATCCCAATGTCAAATTGGCTGCTTTTGACGCTGTGAACGCTCAACCTGTTGACCTGACTCAGGCTGCGGAGAATTCGCTTCATGCTGTCGTACATATAAGGTCTACTCAAGAAGCTAAAACAAGAACTGTTCAGCAAGCGCCGGACATCTTCGATTTCTTTTTTGGTGATGGACGCGGACAGCAGCGTCAGGTACAGTCTCAACCTCGTGTAGGTTTTGGTTCGGGAGTAATCATCTCGAAAGATGGATATATCGTAACGAATAATCACGTGATTGAAGGTGCGGATGAAATCAGTGTGAAACTGAATGATAACCGTGAGTTTAAAGGACGCGTGATTGGTACTGACCCCAGCACCGACCTTGCATTGGTAAAAATAGAAGGTGATGATTTCCCGACTATTCCGGTAGGAGACTCCGAAGCGTTGAAAGTAGGAGAGTGGGTATTGGCGGTAGGTAACCCGTTCAATCTGAACTCTACTGTAACTGCCGGTATCGTAAGTGCGAAAGCCCGTTCTCTGGGTGTATATAATGGTGGTATAGAATCATTCATCCAAACGGATGCTGCTATCAATCAGGGGAATAGTGGCGGTGCGCTGGTAAATGCCAAAGGTGAACTGGTAGGTATCAATTCGGTGCTTTCTTCTCCGACAGGTGCTTATGCAGGATATGGTTTCGCTATCCCGACCAGCATTATGACGAAGGTAATTGCCGACCTGAAACAATACGGAACAGTACAACGTGCATTGCTCGGTATTCGTGGTGGTTCTATCGGTAGCAGTTTGATGGACGACCGTCAACCGATTGATAAATCCGGTAAGACACTGGCAGATAAAGCTAAAGAACTGGGTGTTGTAGAAGGAGTGTGGGTTTCTGAAATCGTAGAGAATGGTTCTGCTGCAGGAGCTGACATCAAAGTGGACGACGTAATTATCGGTGTGGATAATAAGAAAGTATCCAATATGGCCGACTTGCAGGAAGCTCTTGCGAAACATCGTCCGGGTGATAAGGTGAAAGTGAAACTGATGCGCGATAAGAAGGAAAAGACCGTTGAAGTAACGTTGAAGAACGAACAAGGTACTACCAAAATCGTGAAAGATGCAGGCATGGAAATCTTGGGAGCTGCTTTCAAAGAATTGCCGGATGATTTGAAGAAACAATTGAATCTGGGTTACGGTTTGCAAGTGACAGGGGTTTCTTCCGGTAAGATGTCAGATGCAGGAGTTCGTAAAGGTTTCATTATCCTAAAAGCTAATGACCAGCCGATGCGCAAAGTCAGCGATCTGGAAGAGGTGATGAAAGCTGCTGTTAAGTCTCCGAATCAGGTATTGTTCCTGACCGGTGTGTTCCCATCCGGTAAACGCGGATACTTCGCTGTCGATCTTACTCAAGAGTAATATATAAAATAAGGTAAGAAGATTATAGGATAAGCTAATGAAATAGAAAAAGGATGCCGCCAATCAACTTGTCGGCATCTCTTTTTGTTTTATTAGTTGAAAAATATAGTGTAAAAGTTACTTAATTTTGTATGTTAACAAATTATTTGTCGTAACTTTGCACTCCAAATCTGTTTTTAAAGAATGAGACAACTAAAGATTACCAAAAGTATCACTAACAGAGAGAGCGCTTCTCTTGATAAGTATTTGCAGGAAATCGGCCGTGAAGACCTGATTACTGTCGAGGAAGAAGTGGAACTCGCTCAACGCATTCGTAAGGGTGACCGTGTAGCATTGGAAAAATTGACACGTGCCAATCTTCGTTTCGTCGTATCTGTGGCTAAACAGTACCAGAACCAGGGTTTGAGTTTGCCTGACTTGATTAATGAAGGCAATTTAGGACTGATTAAGGCTGCCGAGAAATTTGATGAGACACGTGGATTTAAGTTCATTAGCTACGCTGTATGGTGGATTCGCCAGTCTATTCTGCAAGCATTGGCAGAGCAGTCGCGTATTGTTCGTCTCCCGTTGAACCAGGTAGGTTCGTTGAATAAGATCAGCAAAGCCTTCTCGAAGTTTGAACAGGAAAACGAGCGGCGTCCGTCTCCCGAGGAGTTGGCAGACGAACTGGAAATTCCGGTTGATAAAATCTCTGATACGCTGAAGGTGTCCGGCCGTCATATTTCGGTGGATGCGCCTTTTGTGGAAGGAGAGGATAACAGCCTGTTGGATGTGTTGGTTAACGATGATTCGCCTATGGCGGACCGCTCTCTGGTTAATGAGTCTCTTGCGAGGGAAATTGATAGAGCTCTTTCTACGTTAACCGATAGAGAAAAAGAAATCATTCAGATGTTTTTCGGTATCGGACAACAAGAAATGACATTAGAAGAAATCGGCGATAAATTTGGCCTCACACGTGAGCGCGTTCGTCAGATTAAAGAAAAAGCAATTAGAAGACTTAGACAAAGTAATCGTAGTAAATTGCTCAAATCTTACTTGGGATAAGTAAGGAATATCAGTTTCTGAAAAAAAGAATTTGAGTCGCATAAGTCGCACTTTTCATGTAGAAGAATGTACTTATGCGACTTTTTATATAAGTCCCATTCTATAATTTAATCTTGTGCTATGTGAGTTTTATGAAGAAATCTGTTTTAATATCATTTGTTCTGGTTGCTTTGGGGGTAGGGGTGATGGCATACGCAAGATATGCGACATTATCTTCTGACACGGTGCCAGTTAAAATAGAGCAACGTTTGCGTGAAAAAGCGCAGGCTGGAAAGGCTTATTGTGATAAGAACGGGTATAATACAAGTTATTGCTTTCTGGTAGATTTCAGTATTCATTCCGGTAAAAGGCGTTTCTTTGTATGGGATTTCAAGGGAGATTCTGTGAAGTATGCAAGTCTTTGTGCGCATGGATACGGGAAAAACAGTACGCTGTCCAAGCCTGTATTCAGTAATGTGGAAGGTAGTTATTGCTCTTCTTTAGGAAAATATAAAGTAGGGATACGGTCGTATAGCAAGTGGGGGATTAATGTTCATTATAAATTGCATGGATTGGAAGCAACGAATAACAATGCTTTCAAACGGTATATCGTGTTACATTCTTATACTCCGATGCCGGAAACGGAGGTGTATCCTTTGCATCTTCCATTAGGAATCAGTCAAGGGTGTCCTGTGATATCTGATGAGGTGATGAGGAAGGTTGACAGGCTGCTCAAGGCAGAAAAGAAACCTGTATTGTTATGGATTTATGATTAAGAAATGCTATTTATTTGAGATAAATCGAGGTAGTCTCCTCTTTTTTGTTACCTTTGCGAAGTTAAAAATTATATGATATGAAATACGTAAAAATACTATTTGCAATTGCACTTGTGTTTACCATGTGCTCCGCTTTTTCTCTGAAAAAAGACCATTCTAAACCGGTTTATGCTTTTGGAATTTCTGCTTCATTTACGGATACGGTAGTCTATTTCACGGATATTCAGATATTAGATAGTGCGAAGGTTAGCAAAGAAGGGTTCTTGGCTCATCGTGAATTATATAGTTATCAGTTGAAAAATTATCTGGAGGATAACCAACTGCAGCAGAATAGTACATGTATGATTTACTTCTCGGAAAACAGAAAGAAGTTGGAAAAAGAAGCAACGAAGATTCTGAATAAATATAAGAAGAATAATAGAATGACGGTATCGCGGATTGATTCAGATAAATTCCGCTTTACGAAACCGGAAGAGTAATAAGCAATAACTTAATTGTTAATATAATAAGAGATGCAGGTTTGCATCTCTTATTTGTTTATCTTTGTCCCTGTTATAAATGAGGAATATTATGAAAAAGATTAAAATATTATCGCTTTTGTTCGTATGTTTGTCGATTTTCTTATCAGCTTGTGGTGATGATGATACTCCTGTTCCAGTAACGGTAAAAACAGTCTTGATGTATCTTGTTGGAGACAATGATATCAGTAATGATATATATAACAATATAGCATCAGTTGAACGAGGATTGAGCGAAGTTACGTCTCCTGGTACATTTGTAATTTATTGGGATGGTGGCAGTAGAAAAGGTGAGTTTCCTGTCCCGACTCTGTTTAAGTATGAAGTGGATGGCAAAGGTTCTGTCAGTAAAAGAGAAGTGATAAAAACTTATAGTAGCCAGAATTCAGTATCAAATGAGGTGATAATTAATGTATTGAAAGATGTGGAGGCTTACTGTCCAGCTGAAAAGTATAGTCTGATTTTGGGTTCTCATGCTACCGGATGGTTGCCTGCGGACTATAGTAAGAGCCGTTCTTTTGGTGACGACAATGGAGCTAAAATTCATATTCCTGATTTATCGAAAGCTTTAGAACAATCAGGTATTCATTTTGATTATATATTATTTGACGCTTGTTTAATGTCTCAAGTTGAGGTTGCTTATGAATTAAGAAATACTGCTGATTATTTAATTCTTTCTCCTGCAGAGGTTATGAGTGCGGGTTTTCCTTATTTCAAGATAACGAAATATTTATTGTCTGCGGATAACTCAGAGCAGAATGCTATAAATGTCGCAAAGGACTTTATTGATTACTATAAAAATGAATATAGTTATTCGTGGGGTACTATTGCGGTGATAAAAACGAATGAAATATCGGCATTGGCGAATATTACTTGTTCAATTATGAAACAGTATCGGGACAATCTGGTTAAGTTTGATAATAGAAAAATAGATTATTTTCAAGCCCATTATGGTTATGGGAGGTCTCCTTTGGATCATTCGGCATATGATTTTCGAGCTTTTATGCGTGAATTGACTGATAATAATATTCCTTCTGATTTTGAAGAGCAATTGGAAAGGGTAGTTATATATATAAGAACTATGTTGACGATTATAAATTGGTGAATATAGATTCGGATATATATTCGGGTATCGGGTGTTATATACCGGATACTAGGTATTTAAAATGGAATACTTATTTTAGGACTTTGCAATGGTATTCGGCTACCGGATGGGATGAGACTGGCTGGTAAATGCAGGAGGATATTTTTCAGATGTCAACCAGGTGAGAGCTACCCTCCACAAAAAAAGTAATGAACAGCCCGGCGGGTACAAAAGGTACAGTAGGTACACTGCATATTTTTCTCACACACACGTGCGTGCGTATAATAGGTATAGAAAGTACCGCTTGAGACTAAGTGGTTTCTATTGACAAACAGGGCAACCGCACCAAAAGTTTGTTTTATTTCCGCACGGTTCTGAATCATTTGATAACGGAACACCGTGTAACTGACCTCTTTCTTAATGAATAAAGTATAATAAATGCCACTATAAGATCATTGCCGTTCATCGATTTCACCTGATTGTCGAAATGCCGATGAATAAGGAGATAGCGGGTGAAGGCAAGTGGCAAATTCAGGCAAAACTGAACATTATCGGTTTCACCTTGTCTTTTCAAAATATTCCTTGAGCTAAAACTAATTTCATTATAGCTAATCCGGATATCATTATAGCTAATGAAAATATGCTTATAGCAAATCCACTGTCAGGTATTAACAGATAATCCATCAGGAGTTAATAGTATGGATGTCAAGTATTAACACCTTGATTATTATCTACTAACACTTGAGTTGGCAGATCTATATATTCAACACATTGTATCTATATACTTACCGCGTTGAATCTATACATTCAATACGGTGGCTCTATATGTCCAGCAATCGGTGTAAATAAATTTGAAAGGTGAAAGCAATAACGGGAGATTTCACCTTGATTTTTTCTACGCTTTCACCCGCTATCTCCTTATCCATCGATGTTTCAGAGATAAGGTGAAACTGGTGGAACTTATGACTCAAAAGTTCATGTTCTACTTATGCGAATCAGTAATTGAAAACAAATTTTCATTCATTTCCACACAGGTTTGAACAAGTTCATCCACACTAGATTTTGTTCCTTACCCGTTAAAATGAAACAAATTTTGGTGCGGTTCCTCTTGCTAATTTTATAAGACCTTACCTCATCTTGCGAGCTCTCTGCTGTTCTTGTTGTTTATATCCTGTTGCTCTTTCTTCCTTCATAAATTAGGAATAATACTGCACTCATTTGATTGAAACGCTTGATTGCATACAGCGTGTTTGTCAATGCAGGTGATAAGGGCATTATATAGCGCGCGTGTGCGTGTGTGATAGAGCCTCGAAAAAGTGTACCTGCTGTACCCGTTTGTTATTAACAGGGTAGTGCTTTGTTAATGCTAAAGCAGTGCTTTACGAGTGCTAAAGCTACGCTTTACGCTCTCTAAAGCTATGCTTTTTTTAAGTTCTTTCAAAGCGTCTGGTATTACTTTTGTTTCTTTGCTCATTCTCATGCCCCTTTCTCTACTGTTGAAAAAATATGTTCTACAACATCATTATCCTTCAGTGTTTTAGCAGATTCTTTCAAAAAAACTTCGAAAAAATAGTTTAATATATTTGGATTGTATACTAAAAGGGTGTACTTTTGCACCCGCTTTCCAAGAGAAGAAAGCCTTGCAGAATTGACATAGTGAAAAAGCGAGATTGCACTTAAAGAAAAGAACAAAAAAACTTCCAAAAAGTTTTGGAGTATAATAAATAAAGTTCTTATCTTTGCAGTCCGATTCGCAAAGAAAACGGCCTTTGTTTTTCTTTTATACATTCTTTCCCTTTCGCATAGAGAGCCTGAGAAATGAGTAAGAAGAAAAAATAAAAAAAACTTCCGAAAAAGTTTGGTAGTTAAAAATAAAGCATTTACCTTTGCACCCGCTTTTAAAACGAAAGCAGCAAGTTCTTTGAAATATTGATAAACAATACAAGTAGTACAAGTAAAAAAATAGAACCGTCAATACTTGTCCGAGAGAGTAGCGATACGATTGAGGATGATAGGTATTTGAATAAGGTCAATAAATTTACGGCATCCTGAACAGAGCAAAAAATCATCTTAACAGATGAAAAGATACTTTTACAATGAAGAGTTTGATCCTGGCTCAGGATGAACGCTAGCTACAGGCTTAACACATGCAAGTCGAGGGGCAGCATTTTAGTTTGCTTGCAAACTAAAGATGGCGACCGGCGCACGGGTGAGTAACACGTATCCAACCTGCCGATAACTCGGGGATAGCCTTTCGAAAGAAAGATTAATATCCGATAGTATATTAAAACCGCATGGTTTTACTATTAAAGAATTTCGGTTATCGATGGGGATGCGTTCCATTAGTTTGTTGGCGGGGTAACGGCCCACCAAGACTACGATGGATAGGGGTTCTGAGAGGAAGGTCCCCCACATTGGAACTGAGACACGGTCCAAACTCCTACGGGAGGCAGCAGTGAGGAATATTGGTCAATGGACGAGAGTCTGAACCAGCCAAGTAGCGTGAAGGATGACTGCCCTATGGGTTGTAAACTTCTTTTATATGGGAATAAAGTATTCCACGTGTGGGATTTTGTATGTACCATATGAATAAGGATCGGCTAACTCCGTGCCAGCAGCCGCGGTAATACGGAGGATCCGAGCGTTATCCGGATTTATTGGGTTTAAAGGGAGCGTAGGTGGATTGTTAAGTCAGTTGTGAAAGTTTGCGGCTCAACCGTAAAATTGCAGTTGAAACTGGCAGTCTTGAGTACAGTAGAGGTGGGCGGAATTCGTGGTGTAGCGGTGAAATGCTTAGATATCACGAAGAACTCCGATTGCGAAGGCAGCTCACTAGACTGCAACTGACACTGATGCTCGAAAGTGTGGGTATCAAACAGGATTAGATACCCTGGTAGTCCACACAGTAAACGATGAATACTCGCTGTTTGCGATATACAGTAAGCGGCCAAGCGAAAGCATTAAGTATTCCACCTGGGGAGTACGCCGGCAACGGTGAAACTCAAAGGAATTGACGGGGGCCCGCACAAGCGGAGGAACATGTGGTTTAATTCGATGATACGCGAGGAACCTTACCCGGGCTTAAATTGCATTTGAATAATCTGGAAACAGGTTAGCCGCAAGGCAAATGTGAAGGTGCTGCATGGTTGTCGTCAGCTCGTGCCGTGAGGTGTCGGCTTAAGTGCCATAACGAGCGCAACCCTTATCTTTAGTTACTAACAGGTCATGCTGAGGACTCTAGAGAGACTGCCGTCGTAAGATGTGAGGAAGGTGGGGATGACGTCAAATCAGCACGGCCCTTACGTCCGGGGCTACACACGTGTTACAATGGGGGGTACAGAAGGCAGCTACCTGGCGACAGGATGCTAATCCCAAAAACCTCTCTCAGTTCGGATCGAAGTCTGCAACCCGACTTCGTGAAGCTGGATTCGCTAGTAATCGCGCATCAGCCATGGCGCGGTGAATACGTTCCCGGGCCTTGTACACACCGCCCGTCAAGCCATGAAAGCCGGGGGTACCTGAAGTACGTAACCGCAAGGAGCGTCCTAGGGTAAAACTGGTAATTGGGGCTAAGTCGTAACAAGGTAGCCGTACCGGAAGGTGCGGCTGGAACACCTCCTTTCTGGAGCGATGTCGTAAGACGATGCAATTGTACATGAATAATGTAAAACGCCCATCGTTAAAAATAGTGACTTTAAAGGTTCTGTTTTTTGTACTACTGGTACTTGTTTATTTATAATATATAGATCAACCATCTATAGAAGTATAGATAGAGATAAACAAGAGAAAAAAGAAGCCGAGTCTAGACGAAAGGTAGACAAGGTTGAACTAGTCCTATAGCTCAGTTGGTTAGAGCGCTACACTGATAATGTAGAGGTCGGCAGTTCAACTCTGCCTGGGACTACCAAGCTCAAGAACGAGGAACAGCGAAAGCTGAAAGTTAAAAGCTAAAAAACGATATTCTTGAACAACCTCTTGGGGGATTAGCTCAGCTGGCTAGAGCATCTGCCTTGCACGCAGAGGGTCAACGGTTCGAATCCGTTATTCTCCACCATCTCTGAAAAGAGAAACGATCTTTGACATGATGTACAAAAAGTAAAATTAAAAGTAAGAGCTAAAAGTATATATCAAACCGTACGTGTTCGAATATGCAATATTGACAGCCGGAAGCAATTCCCAAGTCAATACCAGTATGAGAATAAAACGTTTGAAAGAAAGTAAGCAAGGGCGCATGGCGGATGCCTTGGCTCTCGGAGGCGATGAAGGACGTGATAAGCTGCGATAAGCTTCGGGTAGGTGCAAATAACCTTTGATCCGAAGATTTCCGAATGGGACAACCCGGCATTCTGAAGGAATGTCATCCATCCTGGATGGAAGCTAACGCAGGGAACTGAAACATCTTAGTACCTGTAGGAAAAGAAAATAATAATGATTCCCCAAGTAGTGGCGAGCGAACGGGGATTAGCCCAAACCAATGTTGTTACGGCAATATTGGGGTTGTAGGACCACGATGTCGCAAGAACTTTAGTGAGAAGAATTCTTTGGAAAATGAAACCATAGACGGTGATAGTCCGGTATTCGAAGCTAAACGAAGCGTAGTGGTATCCTGAGTAGCGCGGGACACGAGGAATCTTGCGTGAATCTGCCGGGACCATCCGGTAAGGCTAAATACTCCCGAGAGACCGATAGCGAACCAGTACTGTGAAGGAAAGGTGAAAAGCACTTCGAATAGAAGAGTGAAATAGTCCCTGAAACCGTGCGCCTACAAGCGGTCGGAGCAGCGTAAGCTGTGACGGCGTGCCTTTTGCATAATGAACCTACGAGTTACTTTTTCCGGCAAGGTTAAGCATTTCAAAATGTGTAGCCGAAGCGAAAGCGAGTCTGAACAGGGCGATTAGTCGGAAGGAGTAGACGCGAAACCAAGTGATCTACCCTTGGTCAGGTTGAAGGTTAGGTAACACTAACTGGAGGACCGAACCGATAAGCGTTGAAAAGCTTCCGGATGAACTGAGGGTGGGGGTGAAAGGCTAATCAAACTTGGAGATAGCTCGTACTCCCCGAAATGCATTTAGGTGCAGCCTTGGGAATTACTACTGTGAGGTAGAGCGACTGATAAGATGCGAGGGCTTCACCGCCTATCAAGTCTTGATAAACTCCGAATGCGCAGTAGTTCGATCCCAGGAGTGAGGGCATGGGTGCTAAGGTCCATGTCCTAAAGGAGAAGAATCCGGACCATCAGCTAAGGTCCCGAAATAATTGCTAAGTTGAACTAACGAAGTCAGATTGCTAAGACAGCTAGGATGTTGGCTTGGAAGCAGCCATTCATTTAAAGAGTGCGTAACAGCTCACTAGTCGAGGAGTTTGGCGTGGATAATAATCGGGCATCAAGCAATTTACCGAAGCTATGGGATCAGTAATGATCGGTAGGGGAGCATTCCACTCTGCGTCGAAGGTGAAGCGTGAGCTTTGCTGGAGCGTGTGGAAAAGCAAATGTAGGTATAAGTAACGATAAAGGGGGTGAGAAACCCCCTCGCCGAAAGACTAAGGTTTCCTGATCAACGCTAATCGGATCAGGGTTAGTCGGGTCCTAAGGCTCAGCCGAACGGTGAGGCCGATGGCAGAACAGGTTAATATTCCTGTACTACCTTAAAGAGTGACGTGGAGACGGAGCAGTGATAGCGCCGCGGACTGACGGAATAGTCCGTTGAAGGGTGTAGATGTTGATCTTTGCAGGCAAATCCACAAAGAGAGTCGAACCTGATAGTATACCAAATTCTTCGGAATAAGGTAATAGTGCGTGTAAACATACTCCCAAGAAAATCCGCTAAACTTAATCTTTAAGGTACCCGTACCGCAAACGGACACACGTAGTCGGGTTGAATATACTAAGGCGCTTGAGTGATTCACGGTTAAGGAACTAGGCAAATTGACCCTGTAACTTCGGGATAAAGGGTCCCAACGAGAGTTGGGCGCAGAGAATAGGTCCAGGCAACTGTTTAACAAAAACACAGGGCTGTGCTAAATTGAAAGATTACGTATACAGCCTGACACCTGCCCGGTGCTGGAAGGTTAAGAGGAGATGTCATCGCAAGAGAAGCATTGAATTGAAGCCCCAGTAAACGGCGGCCGTAACTATAACGGTCCTAAGGTAGCGAAATTCCTTGTCGGGTAAGTTCCGACCTGCACGAATGGTGTAATGATCTGGACACTGTCTCAACCGTGAGCTCAGTGAAATTGTAGTATCGGTGAAGATGCCGATTACCCGCGATGGGACGAAAAGACCCCGTGAACCTTTACTATAGCTTAACATTGAATTTGGGTAATTGATGTGTAGGATAGGCCGGAGACTTCGAAGCAGGTACGCCAGTATTTGTGGAGTCGCTGTTGAAATACGGCCCTTTGATTATTTGAGTTCTAACTCGTAGTTGCGAGGACACTGTTTGGTGGGTAGTTTGACTGGGGTGGTCGCCTCCAAAAGTGTAACGGAGGCTTCTAAAGGTGCCCTCAGGACGATTGGTAACCGTTCGTAGAGTGTAATGGCATAAGGGCGCTTGACTGGGAGACAGACAAGTCGATCAGGTAGGAAACTAGAGCATAGTGATCCGGTGTTTCCGCATGGAAGGGACATCGCTCAAAGGATAAAAGGTACTCCGGGGATAACAGGCTGATCCCTCCCAAGAGCTCATATCGACGGAGGGGTTTGGCACCTCGATGTCGGCTCGTCACATCCTGGGGCTGGAGAAGGTCCCAAGGGTTGGGCTGTTCGCCCATTAAAGTGGCACGCGAGCTGGGTTCAGAACGTCGTGAGACAGTTCGGTCTCTATCTATCGTGGGCGTATGAAATTTGCGTGGCTCTGACACTAGTACGAGAGGACCGTGTTGGACTGACCGCTGGTTTACCAGTTGTGCCGCCAGGTGCATCGCTGGGTATCTAAGTCGGGATTGGATAAGTGCTGAAAGCATCTAAGTACGAAGCCAGCCACAAGATTAGATTTCTTAGGGTCGTTAAAGACGATGACGTTGATAGGATGCAGGTGTAAAGGTGGTAACATCAAAGCCGAGCATTACTAATTGCCCGTTCACTTTCTTTCAAATATGTACCGGTTGGGTATATACGTTTAGCGGATTACTGATACAGAAACTGGAAACAGAGAACAGAAACATACTAGTAATGAACTTGAGATTTTACTTTTCATCATGTCATAACCTTATTCAGGTGGTTATAGCACGAGGGTTCCACCTCTTCCCATTCCGAACAGAGAAGTTAAGCCTCGTCACGCCGATGGTACTGCGTAACAGTGGGAGAGTAGGTAGCCGCCGTTTTTAGAGAAGCCCCTTGATTCAGCAACGAATCAAGGGGCTTTCTGTTGTTTGGTACTTTGTAAAAAGATTCATCAATGAATCAAGAGGGGCTGTTTTTAAGGACGGATAAAAGATAACCTCTTCTCTTCTTCCGCAAATAGGATAGCAGTATTCACTAATGCCAAATGTGATACCAATAGCTTTTGTTATTTAATCTTGTATTAATATCCTGTTTGTCGCTTTCAATATATATTTGTTTTCAAATATCTTTTGGATTCCTTATATTTGTTTTCCGGTTTGAAAAATCCGGAAATGTGTCATTTAGTAATAGGAAAAGGGCAAAAGTGGAACAAAATAGGTGTAGGTCTGTGATTTTTTTGCAAACGAATCTTTTTTCTTTTCTTCTTTCTCTTTTTTATCAAATTGATTTTTGTAAATTTGGCGAGAATCTGAGAAAGGACACATAGTTAATATAGTAATAATACTAAATACTCCTGTTAATATGGAAAACAAAATTCAAGAGTTGACCGATAAGATTTATCGTGAAGGCGTGGAAAAAGGAAACGAGGAAGCGCAAAGACTTATCGCGAATGCTCAGGAAGAAGCTAAGAAAATCATTGAGGATGCCCGTAAAGAGGCAGAATCAATTGTAAACTCCTCTCGTAAATCTGCTGATGAGTTAGCAGAAAATACTAAATCAGAGTTAAAACTATTTGCCGGTCAGGCTGTGAATGCGCTCAAATCTGAAGTCGCTACAATGGTAACTGACAAGTTGATAACCGCTTCCGTGAAAGATTTCGCTCAGGATAAAGATTATCTGAACGCGTTTATCGTAGCATTGGCATCCAAATGGAGCATAGACGAACCTATCGTCATCTCAACAGCCGATGCGGAATCACTGAAAAAGTATTTTGCAGCTCATGCAAAAGCTTTATTAGACAAGGGAGTGACTATCCAGCAAGTAAATGGTATCAAGACTCTGTTTACCGTTTCTCCGGCGGACGGTTCGTATAAGGTGAACTTCGGAGAAGAAGAATTCATGAATTACTTCAAAGCGTTCTTGCGTCCTCAATTAGTAGAAATGCTATTTTAAAAGAAGCGACTATGAGTAGTAAGTACTATTACTTGGTAGCAGGTTTGCCGGAACTTTCACTGGAAGACAGTAAGCTGAGCTATACAGTAGCCGATTTTAAAACTGAAATCTACAATGGATTGTCTGCTTCAGACCGGAAGTTGATCGACTTGTTTTATCTGAAGTTTGATAATGCAAATGTGCTGAAACTTCTCAAAGATAAAGAAGCGGAAATCGACAAACGGGGAAACTACTCTGCTGAAGAGCTCACAGAATATATTTCTATTCTGAGAGAAGGCGGAGAAATCAGTCCTAAAGAATTTCCGGTTTATCTCTCCACTTTTATAACTGATTATTTGAATACTCCGGCTGAAAGTACGACTTTGCACGAAGATCATCTGGCTGCTTTGTATTATGAGTATGCCATGAAGTGTGGAAATAAGTTTGTTTCTGCCTGGTTTGAATTCAATCTGAACATCAATAATATTCTTGTTGCATTTACCAGCCGTAAATTCAAGTGGGATATTGCTTCCAATGTTGTGGGAAATACGGAAGTATGCGAAGCATTGCGTACATCAAGTGCCCGCGATTTCGGACTGTCCGGTGAAGTGGATGTTTTTGAATCGTTAGTGAAAATCAGTGAGATTACAGAACTGGTGGAGCGTGAGAAGAAGTTGGATGCCCTGCGGTGGAACTGGATGGAGGATGCTATTTTCTTCGACTATTTCACTATTGAGCGTATTTTTGCTTTCCTGCTGAAGCTGGAAATGATTGAAAGGTGGATTTCACTGGATAAGGAAAGAGGTAATCAGTTGTTCAGAAGCATTATTGAATCGCTGAAGAACGAAGTGCAGATTCCTGCAGAATTCAGATAATAAAAAAAAAAAATATATGGCAACAAAAGGAACTGTTAGTGGCGTTATTGCCAACATGGTGACCCTCGTCGTTGACGGACCGGTAGCTCAAAATGAGATTTGTTATATCTCGACCGGTGGCGATAAGTTGATGGCGGAGGTGATTAAGGTTGTAGGTTCACATGTATATGTCCAGGTGTTTGAAAGTACCCGTGGACTGAAAGTGGGCGCCGAAGCCGAATTTACAGGACACATGCTTGAGGTGACATTAGGCCCGGGTATGTTATCGAAAAACTATGATGGTCTGCAAAATGACCTCGACAAGATGGACGGAGTTTTCCTGAAGAGAGGACAATATACGTATCCGTTGGATAAAGAGCGTATATGGCATTTCGTACCATTGGTGAATGTAGGTGACAAAGTGCAGGCTTCTGCATGGTTGGGACAGGTGGATGAAAACTTTCAGCCGTTAAAAATAATGGCCCCGTTCACTATGAAGGGAACGGCTACCGTAAAAACAATCATGCCGGAAGGTGATTATAAGATAGAAGATACTATCGCAATCCTGACAGACGAAGAAGGTAATGATATTCCTGTAACTATGATTCAGAGATGGCCCGTAAAACGTGCGATGACGAATTATAAGGAAAAACCGCGTCCTTTCAAATTGTTGGAGACTGGTGTACGTGTGATTGATACGCTGAATCCGATTGTGGAAGGTGGTACGGGATTTATTCCCGGTCCGTTCGGTACAGGTAAAACGGTGCTTCAGCATGCTATTTCTAAGCAGGCGGAAGCGGATATCGTTATCATTGCAGCTTGCGGTGAACGTGCGAATGAGGTGGTGGAAATCTTTACCGAGTTCCCCGAACTGGTAGACCCGCACACAGGACGTAAGTTGATGGAGCGTACTATTATTATTGCCAATACTTCTAACATGCCGGTAGCTGCGCGTGAAGCATCTGTATATACAGCGATGACACTGGCGGAATATTACCGTTCAATGGGATTGAAAGTCTTGTTGATGGCCGACTCTACTTCCCGCTGGGCACAGGCTCTGCGTGAGATGTCCAACCGTATGGAAGAGTTGCCTGGACCAGATGCTTTCCCGATGGATATTTCGGCTATTATCTCTAACTTCTACGGTCGTGCGGGATATGTAAAACTGAGCAATGACGAAACGGGTTCTATTACATTTATCGGTACGGTATCTCCTGCCGGTGGTAACTTGAAGGAGCCGGTAACTGAAAATACGAAGAAGGTAGCCCGTTGTTTCTATGCATTGGAACAGGACCGTGCCGATAAAAAACGTTATCCGGCAGTGAATCCGATTGATTCTTATTCAAAATATATCGAATATCCGGAATTTGAAGAGTATATCAAAGGTCATATCAATGATGAATGGATCGGAAAGGTAAATGAACTTAAGACCCGTTTACAGCGTGGTAAGGAAATTGCCGAACAGATCAATATCCTCGGTGACGATGGTGTGCCGGTAGAATATCACGTGATCTTCTGGAAATCTGAATTGATTGACTTTGTAATCCTGCAACAGGATGCTTTTGACGAAATTGACGCGGTAACTCCGATGGAACGTCAGGAAGACATTCTGAATATGATAATCGACATCTGTCATACGGAATTTGAATTTGATAACTTCAACGAAGTAATGGACTACTTCAAGAAGATGATTAATATCTGTAAGCAGATGAACTACTCGAAGTTCAAATCAGAACAGTATGAAGGATTCCAGAAACAACTGAAGGAATTGATTGAAGAGAGGAAACTTCAATCGTAAATCGTAAATTGTTAAATCGTAAATAAGTAAGATGGCAACAAAAGCTTTTCAAAAGATATATACCAAGATTACTCAGATTACCAAGGCTACTTGTTCGTTGAAAGCGACAGGAGTAGGGTATGATGAGCTTGCCACCGTGGACGGTAAACTGGCACAGGTGGTAAAGATTGCCGGTGACGATGTCACTTTGCAGGTATTTGAAGGTACGGAAGGTATTCCGACCAATGCCGAAGTAGTATTTCTCGGCAAATCGCCTACATTGAAAGTGAGTGAGCAGCTGGCCGGACGTTTCTTCAATGCTTTCGGTGACCCGATTGATGGAGGTCCGGACA
Source organism: Bacteroides xylanisolvens (assembly GCF_018289135.1). Classification (NCBI taxonomy): domain Bacteria; kingdom Pseudomonadati; phylum Bacteroidota; class Bacteroidia; order Bacteroidales; family Bacteroidaceae; genus Bacteroides; species Bacteroides xylanisolvens. The sequence goes on along the minus strand of NZ_CP072216.1, from coordinate 2,175,381 downwards.
TTGAAGGACAGGAAGTGGAAATTGGTGGTCCGTCTGTGAATCCGGTTCGGCGTAAACAACCGTCGGAACTGATTGCAACGGGTATTGCCGGTATCGACTTGAACAATACATTGGTATCCGGTCAGAAGATTCCGTTCTTTGCCGACCCGGACCAACCGTTCAACCAGGTAATGGCAAACGTGGCCTTACGTGCTGAAACGGATAAGATTATCCTCGGCGGTATGGGTATGACGAATGATGACTACCTGTATTTTAAGAATGTGTTCTCTAATGCCGGTGCGCTCGACCGTATCGTGAGTTTCATGAATACGACCGAAAACCCGCCGGTAGAACGTTTGCTGATTCCGGATATGGCACTGACTGCTGCTGAATATTTTGCAGTAAATAATAATGAGAAAGTGCTGGTACTGTTGACCGATATGACGAGCTATGCCGATGCGTTGGCAATCGTATCCAACCGTATGGACCAGATTCCGTCTAAAGACTCTATGCCGGGATCACTTTACTCGGACTTGGCGAAGATTTACGAAAAGGCGGTGCAGTTCCCTTCCGGTGGTTCAATCACAATTATTGCGGTGACTACTTTGTCCGGTGGAGATATTACTCACGCTGTGCCTGATAACACGGGTTACATCACAGAAGGTCAGTTGTTCCTGCGTCGTGATAGTGATATTGGTAAGGTTATTGTTGACCCGTTCCGTTCGTTGTCTCGTTTGAAACAGCTGGTTACCGGTAAGAAGACGCGTAAAGACCATCCGCAGGTGATGAATGCTGCCGTACGTCTTTATGCCGATGCAGCTAACGCTAAGACGAAGATGGAAAATGGTTTCGACCTGACAAACTACGACGAACGTACGTTGGCTTTTGCGAAGGACTATTCCAATCAGTTATTGGCAATTGATGTTAACCTTGATACAACTGAAATGCTGGACGTTGCCTGGGGCTTGTTCGGTAAATACTTCCGTCCGGAAGAGGTGAATATCAAGAAAGACTTGGTGGATCAATACTGGCCAAAACAAAATAATTAGACGATTAGACGATTTACCATTTACGATTGAAGTTTGTTAATTGTAAATGGTCATAAAAGTTATTTCAATCGTAAATCGTAAATAGTTAAATAGTAAATAGAACATCGTGGCTATAAAGTTTCAATATAACAAAACCTCTCTTCAGCAGCTCGAAAAGCAACTGAAAGTGCGGGTGCGTACGCTTCCTATCATTAAGAATAAGGAAAGCGCCCTCCGCATGGAAGTGAAACGTTGTAAAACGGAAGCTGCCGATTTGGAGGATAGGCTCGAACAACAAATTCAAGCCTATGAAGCCATGTTCGCCCTTTGGAATGAGTTTGACGCTTCATTAATAAAGGTGAATGATGTTCATCTTGGCGTGAAAAAGATTGCGGGTGTGCGCGTACCGTTGCTCGAGAATGTAGAATTCGAGATACGTCCGTACAGTATGTTTAATGCTCCCAAGTGGTATGCCGACGGTATCCACCTGTTGGAAGAGCTGGCTCATACGGCAATTGAACGTGAATTTATGCTCGCCAAGCTGAACTTGTTAGAACATGCAAGGAAAAAGACCACTCAAAAGGTGAACCTTTTTGAGAAGGTGCAGATACCGGGCTATCAGGATGCATTGCGAAAGATCAAGCGATTTATGGAAGATGAAGAAAACCTGTCGAAATCTTCGCAAAAGATCATGAAGTCCCATCAAGAAAAAAGGAAGGAGGTAGAGGCATGATTACAAAAATGAAGAAACTCACCTTTCTGGTGTATCACAAAGAATATGAAGAATTCCTGAACAGTCTGCGGGAACTTGGGGTAGTCCACATTGTGGAGAAACAACAGGGGGCTGCCGATAACACGGAGTTGCAGGATAATATTCGTCTTTCCAACCGTTTGGCGGCTACCTTGAAGTTACTTCAGAACCAGAAGCATGAAAAGAATGCCGTGATTGCTACGGAAGGAGGAACGGCTGCCCGTGGAATGCAAGTGCTGGACGAAGTGGATGCTTTACAGACAGAGCATGGAAAGTTGTCGCAGCAGTTGCAAAGCTATGCCAAAGAAAAAGAAGCTCTGGAAGCCTGGGGCAACTTTGAACCGGCAAATGTTCAGAAGCTGAAAGATGCCGGTTATGTAATCGGTTTCTATAGCTGTTCGGAAGGAAATTACAAAGAAGAGTGGGAAACGGAATACAATGCAATGATTGTGAACCGCATTTCTTCTAAAGTATTCTTCGTGACTGTAACGAAAGGCGGAGAGGAAGTGGACTTGGATGTAGAGCAGGCTAAATTACCTGCATACTCTTTGGCACATCTTGAAACGCTTTACAATACAACAGAACAGGCCGTTGAAGAGAATGAAAAAAGACTGGTTGCACTTTCCGAAACAGATATTCCTTCATTGAAGGTTGCTCTGAAAGAGTTGCAAAGTCAGATTGAATTCTCTAAAGTTGTGTTAAGTTCCGAGCAGACTGCCGGTGACAAACTGATGTTGATTGAAGGATGGGCGCCTGCATTCAGTCAAGTGGAGATAGAGGCTTATCTGAATGACGCACATGTATATTATGAGATTACCGATCCGATGCCGGGCGATAATGTTCCTATTCGATTGAATAATAAGGGATTCTTTGCTTGGTTCGAACCGATCTGTAAGCTGTATATGCTTCCGAAATATAATGAATTGGACTTGACACCGTTCTTTGCCCCATTCTTTATGGTATTTTTCGGACTTTGTCTGGGAGATTCCGGATATGGTTTGTTCCTGTTTCTGGGAGCTACGGCCTATCGGTTGATGGCGAAGAAAGTAACCCCGTCAATGAAGTCAATCATCTCATTGATACAGGTATTGGCGGTATCAACGTTCTTCTGCGGTTTGCTGACTGGTACGTTCTTCGGAGCGAATATTTACAATTTGGATTGGCCGATTGTTCAACGTTTGAAACATGCTGTCATGATGGATAATAATGATATGTTCCAATTATCGTTGATATTGGGAGCTATCCAGATTTTATTCGGTATGGTGCTGAAAGCTGTGAATCAGACGATTCAGTTTGGTTTCAAATATGCAGTGGCAACTATCGGATGGATCATCCTGCTGGTTTCAATGGCAGTTTCAGCTTTGTTACCGGACGTAATGCCGATGGGAAGCACGGTGCACTTGATAATCCTGGGTGTTTCAGCTGCTATGATTTTCCTTTATAACAGTCCGGGAAAGAACATATTCCTGAATATCGGATTGGGATTGTGGGATTCATACAACATGGTTACTGGTTTGCTTGGAGATGTTTTGTCCTACGTTCGTCTGTTTGCCCTCGGACTTTCCGGAGGTATTCTGGCGGGAGTGTTCAACAGTCTGGCAGTAGGTATGAGTCCGGATAATGTAATAGCAGGCCCGATTGTAATGGTGCTGATTTTCGTGATCGGTCATGCAATCAATATTTTCATGAATGTGCTGGGTGCAATGGTTCACCCAATGCGTCTGACGTTCGTTGAGTTCTTCAAGAACTCCGGATATGAAGGAGGCGGTAAAGAGTACAAACCGTTCAGAAATTGAAAAAACTGAAGATTAAAAATTAGAAATAGAGAATTAATATTTTAAGAATTAAACAATAAAAAATAGAATAAGATTATGGAAATGAATTTGTTTATCGCCTACATTGGCATCGCGATTATGGTTGGTTTGTCTGGCATCGGTAGTGCTTACGGAGTAACTATTGCAGGTAATGCTGCCATCGGAGCATTGAAGAAGAATGATAGTGCATTCGGTAACTTCCTGGTATTGACAGCCCTTCCGGGTACACAGGGGCTTTATGGTTTTGCCGGTTATTTCATGTTTCAGACTATCTTCAGCATTTTGACTCCTGAAATTACAGCTATCCAGGCATCAGCAGTTCTTGGTGCAGGTATTGCTTTAGGATTGGTTGCCTTATTCTCCGCTATCCGTCAGGGACAAGTTTGTGCAAACGGTATTGCAGCTATCGGACAGGGACACAATGTATTTAGTAATACGTTGATTCTTGCCGTATTCCCCGAGCTTTATGCAATCGTTGCTTTGGCTGCAACCTTCTTGATCGGTAGTGCACTCGTTGCATAATTTTTAGCAAGAATATTTCCTATAAAGGAGTTTCAATCCCCTTGTACATGCAGCTTTGCATGTGCAAGGGGATATTCTTTTTTCATTATAGGGCAACGTTTCTTTCCTCTTCTTAACTCATATTTTTCGCATAAAGTATTATTTTTCAAAGAATAATGTGTACTTTTGCACTCGCATACTAAAAAGAGTTTTAATATATTATATGGTAAAAGATTTATTAACCCCCGATTATATCTTCGAGTCCAGCTGGGAAGTATGTAATAAAGTGGGAGGAATATACACCGTCTTGTCGACACGGGCAAATACATTGCAGGAAAAGTTCCGCGACAGAATTTTCTTCATAGGTCCTGATGTATGGCAAGGAAAAGAAAACCCTCTATTCATCGAGTCGGATAACCTATGTGCTGCCTGGAAAAAGCATGCACTTGAGAAAGACGAACTTTCTGTCCGTATAGGACGATGGAATATCCCCGGTGAACCCATAGTCATTCTTGTTGATTTCCAACCTTTTTTTGAAAAGAAAGACGATATATACACAGAAATGTGGAATCGTTATCAAGTAGATTCGTTGCACGCTTATGGCGATTACGACGAAGCTTCTATGTTTTCATACGCTGCGGGAAGAGTGGTAGAGAGTTTCTATCGCTACAACCTGACAGAAACGGATAAGGTGGTATATCAGGCGCATGAATGGATGACTGGAATGGGAGCACTTTATGTACAGGAAGCTGTGCCGGAGGTGGCTACTATTTTTACGACCCATGCTACTTCTATCGGTCGTTCTATTGCCGGTAATCATAAACCGTTGTACGACTATCTGTTTGCTTATAATGGTGACCAGATGGCGCAAGAACTGAACATGCAATCGAAACACTCGATTGAAAAACAGACTGCACATTACGTAGACTGTTTTACGACGGTGAGCGAAATAACCAATAATGAGTGTAAGGAATTACTGGATAAACCGGCAGATGTTGTTCTGATGAACGGTTTTGAAGATGATTTTGTACCGAAAGGAAGCACATTTACCGGAAAACGTAAACGTGCGCGTGCCTTGATGCTCAATGTAGCGAATAAATTATTGGGAACAAATCTGGGTGACGATACGTTAATTGTCGGAACCAGTGGACGATATGAGTTTAAGAATAAAGGTATTGATGTATTTTTGGAATCATTAAACCGCTTGAACAGGGATAAGAATTTGCATAAGAATGTTTTGGCATTCATCAATGTACCCGGTTGGGTAGGAGACCCCCGTGAGGATTTGCAGGGACGTTTGAAGAGCAAGGAGAAGTTCGACACTCCGCTCGAAGTACCATTTATCACTCATTGGCTGCATAATATGACTCATGACCAGGTGTTGGATATGTTGAAATATCTGGGAATGGGCAATCGTCCGGAAGATAAGGTAAAAGTGATTTTTGTACCTTGTTATCTGAATGGTCGTGATGGCATCATGAATAAAGAATATTATGATATATTGTTGGGACAGGATTTGAGTGTCTATGCTTCTTATTACGAACCGTGGGGATATACTCCGTTGGAAAGTGTAGCATTCCATGTACCGACAATCACTACTGATCTGGCTGGATTCGGACTTTGGGTAAACAGCCTGAAGAACCAGCATGGCATTAATGATGGAGTAGAAGTGCTGCATCGTTCGGACTATAATTATTCGGAAGTAGCGGATGGTATCAAAGATACGATTACGTTATTTGCGGATAAGACGGAGAAAGAAGTGAAGGAAATCCGTAAGCGTGCTGCTGAAGTTGCAGAGCAGGCTTTATGGAAGCACTTTATACAATATTATTATGAAGCTTATGATATCGCTTTGCGTAAGGCAAGGATACGTCAGTTGAGTTAAGAAAGAAATTATTTATCAATAAGTAAACGAAAACATTATGAAAATCAAAGTTAGTAATGTGAATACTCCCAACTGGAAAGAGGTTACTGTGAAATCACGTATACCGGAAGAGTTGGAGAAGTTGTCTGAAATCGCACGCAACATTTGGTGGGCATGGAATTTTGAAGCGACTGAACTGTTTAGAGATCTAGATCCGGAACTTTGGAAAGAATGTGGACAGAATCCAGTACTGTTGTTGGAACGTATGAGCTATGAAAAGCTGGAAGCGCTGGCAAAAGACAAGGTGATTCTAAGAAGAATGAATGAAGTTTATACGAAATTCAGAGATTACATGGATGTGAAGCCGGATGAGCAACGCCCATCTATCGCTTATTTCAGTATGGAATATGGCTTGAGCAGCGTCCTGAAAATATATTCCGGTGGTCTGGGTGTATTGGCTGGTGACTATCTGAAAGAGGCTTCCGACAGCAATGTTGATTTGTGTGCGGTAGGCTTTTTGTATCGTTACGGCTACTTTACTCAAACGTTGTCTATGGATGGACAGCAGATTGCCAACTACGAAGCACAAAACTTCGGTCAACTTCCTATTGAACGTGTAATGGATGCCAATGGTCAGCCGTTGATAGTTGACGTTCCTTATCTTGATTATTTTGTTCATGCAAACGTATGGCGTGTAAACGTTGGACGTATTTCTTTGTATCTGCTTGATACGGATAATGAAATGAACAGCGAATTCGACCGTCCTATCACTCACCAGCTTTATGGCGGCGACTGGGAAAACCGTTTGAAACAAGAAATCTTGTTGGGTATCGGTGGTATCCTGACTTTGAAAGCACTGGGCATCAAGAAAGATGTTTATCACTGTAATGAAGGACATGCTGCATTAATCAATGTTCAGCGTATCTGTGACTATGTAGCTACAGGATTGACTTTCGATCAAGCTATCGAGTTGGTTCGTGCTTCTTCTCTTTACACTGTTCATACTCCGGTTCCTGCAGGTCACGACTATTTTGATGAAGGCTTGTTTGGCAAATATATGGGTGGTTATCCTTCCAGAATGGGTATCACTTGGGATGACTTGATGGATCTCGGACGTAACAATCCGGGTGACAAGGGCGAACGTTTCTGTATGTCTGTTTTTGCTTGTAACACTTCACAGGAAGTGAACGGTGTGAGCTGGCTGCACGGAAAGGTTTCTCAAGAAATGTTCTCTTCTATCTGGAAAGGTTATTTCCCGGAAGAAAGCCATGTAGGATATGTAACGAATGGTGTTCACTTCCCGACTTGGAGTGCAACTGAATGGAAAGAACTGTACTTTAAATATTTCAACGAAAACTTCTGGTTCGATCAATCTAATCCTAAGATTTGGGAAGCTATCTACAATGTGCCCGATGAGGAGATTTGGAAGACTCGTATGACTATGAAGAATAAGTTGGTTGACTATATCCGTAAGTCATTCCGCGATACATGGTTGAAGAACCAGGGAGATCCTTCCCGTATCGTTTCACTGATGGATAAGATTAATCCGAATGCATTGCTGATTGGTTTCGGCCGTCGTTTTGCTACTTACAAACGTGCACACTTGTTGTTCACCGACTTGGATCGTCTTTCTAAGATTGTGAATAATCCTGATTACCCGGTACAATTCCTGTTTACAGGTAAAGCTCACCCGCACGATGGTGCAGGTCAGGGTTTGATTAAGCGTATTATCGAGATCTCTCGCCGTCCGGAATTCCTGGGTAAGATTATCTTCCTTGAAAATTATGATATGCAATTGGCTCGTCGTCTGGTTTCAGGCGTTGATATCTGGTTGAATACTCCGACTCGTCCGTTGGAAGCATCTGGTACATCGGGCGAAAAGGCTTTGATGAACGGTGTTGTTAACTTCTCTGTATTAGACGGATGGTGGCTGGAAGGTTACCGTGAAGGTGCAGGTTGGGCGTTGACAGAAAAACGTACTTATCAGAACCAGGAACATCAGGATCAGTTGGATGCTGCTACTATTTACAGTATTCTTGAAACTGAAATCTTGCCGTTGTATTATGCACGTAATAAGAAAGGATATTCTGAAGGCTGGATCAAAGTGGTGAAGAATTCTATCGCACAGATCGCTCCTCATTATACAATGAAGCGTCAGTTGGATGATTACTATAGCAAATTCTATTGCAAACTGGCGAAACGCTTCCAGACTTTGGCTGCTAATGATAATGCGAAAGCAAAAGAAATCGCAGCTTGGAAAGAAGATGTGGTTGCTAAATGGGATGCTATTGAAATCGTATCTTGCGACAAGGTAGAAGACCTGAAGAACGGTGACATCGAAAGCGGAAAAGAATATACTATTACTTACGTGATCGATGAAAAAGGCTTGAATGATGCAGTGGGACTTGAATTGGTTACTACTTACACAACTGCAGACGGCAAACAACATGTTTACTCTGTAGAACCGTTTAGTGTCATCAAGAAAGAAGGTAACTTGTATACATTCCAAGTTAAACACAGCTTGTCAAATGCAGGTAGCTTCAAGGTGTCTTACCGTATGTTCCCGAAGAATCCGGAGCTTCCACACCGTCAAGACTTCTGCTACGTACGTTGGTTTATCTAATTTGTTTGAAATAAAAGTAGGGGAGTCCTTCTCCCTTACTTTCATATATAGATTCAGCCCCTGTGTTCTTTCGAGAATTACAGGGGCTGAATTTTATCTGTTTGGTTGCTGACTTGTGAAGTTTTTAATAAGCAAGAAACCATCTGAAAAGTCTCTAAAAAGAAAAATCACGCTTACTGCAACATGTCGTAGTAAGCGTGATTTTATAGGATCAAGGCTTTTCGAACAGCCCCTTGTTTGAACTTTAAAGCCTTTGAAAAACCTTCTCTTTCGATCTGTTATTTTACAGCTTCTGCAATTTTAGCCTGAAGTTCTTCTCCATGCAAACCGCGAGCGATAATTTTACCACTGCCATCGATCAATACAGTGTGAGGAATACTGTTTACTGCATAAAGCTGTGCACCTTCACTTTGCCAGAATTTCAGGTCGGACATTTGTGGCCAAGTCATATTCATCTTCTTGATTGCTTCTTTCCATGCAGCTCCATCCTGGTCGAGAGATACGCCTACAATTTCGAAGTTCTTACCTTTATACTTAGCGTAAGTTTCTACCAGATTAGGCATTTCGCGACGGCAAGGACCGCACCAGCTAGCCCAGAAGTCAACCAATACCACTTTACCTTTACCAACGTAGTCAGACAACTTCACAGCCTTTCCTTCCGGAGTCTGCATTTCGAAATCAACAAATTGAGTACCTACGGCAGTCTTTTTCTGCTTGTCGGTCATCTCTTTGATTCTTACGATTGTTTCGTCATTCTGGAAATTCGCAGGAATTTGTTGCAACAAAGCTTCATTTTCGTCAGTAGAGTTATTGTAGAACGTTTGTTTAAACAAGAATACCCCAACCGGATTGGTGATGTTCTTTTTAACACCTTCTTTGATTACTTTGTCATACTGTTCTTCCAGCTGGGCACCCTCTTTTTGTTTGGCTTCTTTCTGCTCATCACTTAAAGAAGTGTCGCCCATTGCTTCATAAATGGTATTCATTTTCTTGCTGATGTCATTGATTTGAGCTCTGATTTCCTGGTATGCATCATTGTTAGGAGTACCGGTTACAGCGTCGTTGTCCTTGGTCAGGGCAACGTTGATTTTTCCGTTTTCGAGGAAGAAATCAATCATCAATGGCTCTCCGTTCACTTCGCAAGTGACATAGCGGCTAACCACAGAATCTTGTGTACCTTCAAAGGTAAAAGTACCTTTGGTGATAACGGCTGTATCTAGTTTGGTCAAATTTCTGCCAGTAGCTTCCTGAAGATAAACGGTGTCACCATCGCTTGCACCTTCTACCGTACCTGTGACAACGTATCCGGCTTTGTTTCCGCCCGTACAAGCTACCATGCCTAACGCTGCCGTTGCAATAACTAAATAAGTTAACTTTTTCATGCTTTTGTAAAATTAGTGAATAAATATTTATGCAAAGATAGATTTTTTTTCTGTCGGGCATCGAAAAACACTGTTATATTAGATTAACACCTAGGTGAAAACCGCAGAAATGTGTACCTTTGCAGCCCAAACTTTAGTATGAATATGCAAGAAGATAAATCCATCATTGAGGTGAGCCATGTATCGAAGTATTTTGGCGATAAAACAGCATTGGATGATGTGACTCTAAACGTGAAAAAGGGCGAGTTTGTCACTATACTTGGTCCTTCCGGTTGCGGTAAAACCACGTTGTTGCGTCTCATTGCCGGTTTTCAGACGGCTTCGGAAGGCGAGATCCGAATTTCGGGGATGGAAATAACACAAACCCCTCCCCACAAGCGTCCCGTGAATACGGTATTTCAGAAATATGCCTTATTCCCGCACTTGAATGTATATGATAACATTGCTTTCGGCCTGAAACTGAAAAAGACACCGAAACAAACCATTGAGAAGAAAGTGAAAGCTGCTTTAAAGATGGTAGGTATGACAGATTATGAATACCGCGATGTGGATTCTCTTTCCGGTGGTCAGCAACAACGTGTAGCCATTGCCCGTGCCATTGTGAATGAGCCGGAAGTGTTGCTATTGGATGAGCCGCTGGCAGCGCTCGACCTGAAAATGCGTAAGGATATGCAAATGGAGCTCAAAGAAATGCATAAATCTTTGGGTATAACGTTTGTTTACGTCACTCACGATCAGGAAGAGGCATTGACGTTGAGCGATACGATTGTTGTGATGAGTGAAGGAAAGATTCAGCAGATCGGTACACCGATTGATATTTATAATGAACCCATCAACGCTTTTGTTGCCGACTTTATCGGAGAAAGCAATATCCTCAATGGTACCATGATTCATGATAAGCTGGTACGCTTCTGCGGCACGGAGTTTGAATGTGTGGATGAAGGATTTGGTGAAAATGTTCCGGTAGACGTAGTCATCCGTCCGGAAGATCTTTATATTTTCCCCGTTTCGGATATGGCGCAGTTGGTAGGCGTGGTAGAGACTTCTATTTTCAAAGGTGTGCATTATGAAATGACGGTGATGTGCGGCGGATATGAATTCCTGGTGCAGGATTACCATCATTTTGAAGTAGGAGCGGAAGTCGGACTGGTGGTGAAGCCGTTTGATATTCACATCATGAAGAAAGAGCGTATCTGCAATACGTTTGAAGGAAAATTGCTGGATGCCACTCATGTGGAATTCCTGGGCTGTAACTTTGAATGTACTCCGGTGGAAGATATAGCTGCCGATACGAATGTCAAAGTGGAGATAGACTTTGAAAAAGTGATTCTTCAGGATAATGAAGAAGACGGAACGCTCACAGGTGAGGTGAAATTCATCCTTTACAAGGGCGACCATTATCATCTGACCGTATTGTCAGACTGGGACGAGAATGTATTTGTAGATACGAACGATGTATGGGACGACGGAGACCGTGTAGGTATTACCATCCCTCCAGATGCCATTCGTATAATTAAAATAACCGATTAACAGGAAAGGAAGTGAATAAGAAGTTTATAGTCTTTTTGTCATCACGTAAGAGTTGGACTCTCCCTTACATTATTTTTTCGGCGATCTTTGTGATTATACCGCTGTTTTTAATTGTCGTATATGCCTTTACCGATGATAGCGGTCATTTGACACTCGCCAATTTTCAGAAGTTCTTCGAACATCCTGAAGCAATCAATACCTTTGTATATTCTATCGGTATTGCTATCATTACCACCCTTGTTTGTATTTTGCTGGGTTATCCTGCAGCATGGATATTGAGTAACAGTAAGCTGAACCGTTCCAAGACGATGGTCGTACTGTTTATCCTGCCGATGTGGGTAAATATTCTTGTGCGTACCCTTGCTACGGTTGCCTTGTTCGACTTTTTTAGTGTACCGTTGGGCGAGGGAGCATTGATATTCGGTATGGTATACAACTTTATCCCCTTTATGATTTATCCTATTTACAACACGTTGCAGAAGATGGATCATAGTTATATTGAAGCTGCACAAGATTTGGGAGCCAATCCGCTGCAAGTCTTTCTGAAAGCAGTCCTTCCGCTTTCCATGCCGGGTGTGATGAGTGGAATTATGATGGTGTTCATGCCGACTATATCGACATTTGCCATTGCCGAGTTGCTGACGATGAATAACATCAAACTCTTTGGTACAACGATTCAGGAAAATATCAATAACAGCATGTGGAACTATGGAGCGGCACTTTCGCTTATTATGTTGCTGCTGATTGCTGCTACTTCTTTGTTTAGCACAGACGATAAGGACAATTCGAACGAAGGAGGCGGGCTATGGTAAAGAAAATATTTGCGCAGGCTTACTTGTGGATATTGCTATTGTTGCTTTATTCTCCTATCGTGATTATCGTCATCTATTCTTTCACCGAAGCGAAAGTGCTGGGCAACTGGACTGGTTTCTCCACAAAACTTTATACTTCGCTTTTCACTACAGGCACGCATCATTCTTTGATGAATGCATTGATTAACACGATTACTATTGCTCTGCTGGCTGCAACGGCATCTACTTTGCTGGGTAGTGTGGCTGCTATCGGCATCTTTAATCTGAAATCCCGTTCGCGTAAAGCGATTAGTTTTGTGAATAGTATTCCTATTCTGAACGGAGATATCATCACGGGTATTTCGCTTTTCCTTTTGTTTGTTTCTTTAGGAATCACACAAGGATACACAACCGTAGTGCTTGCTCATATTACTTTTTGTACGCCATACGTTGTTTTGAGCGTTCTGCCTCGTTTGAAGCAGATGAATCCGAATATTTATGAGGCCGCTCTTGACTTGGGAGCGACTCCCATGCAAGCTTTGTGGAAAGTTATTGTTCCGGAGATTCGTCCGGGAATGATTAGTGGTTTTATGCTTGCATTGACTCTATCCATTGATGATTTTGCCGTAACTGTCTTTACCATTGGTAATCAAGGTCTGGAGACGCTCTCTACTTATATTTATGCTGATGCCCGCAAAGGTGGTCTAACCCCGGAGCTTCGTCCGCTTTCCGCTATTATTTTTGTTGTGGTGTTGGCGTTGCTTATTGTGATCAATCACCGGGCAGGGAAAGCGAAGAAGAAATAATTATTCAATATGCCAATACACTGATATGCTGATTGCATGGCGGCACGTTTTCTGTATTGGTATATTTGTACATTGTAAAATTATTAATTATGAAAAGAATAATTCCTGCTATCCTGTTGTTGCTGAGTTTGACGGGATGTTATAATTCCGGCGAGCCTCGCGAACGGGTTCTTAAAATCTATAACTGGGCGGATTATATCGGGGATGGTGTGCTCAAGGATTTTCAAGCATATTATAAAGAACAGACAGGCGAAAATATCCGCATCGTTTATCAGACATTTGACATTAATGAGATAATGTTGACCAAGATAGAGAAGGGACATGAGGATTTCGACGTGGTCTGCCCTTCGGAATACATTATTGAGCGTATGTTGAAGAAGCGCCTGCTTCTGCCTATTGATACGAATTTTGCCCATTCTCCCAACTATATGAAAAATGTGGCTCCGTTCATACGGGAGCAGATTAATAAATTGAGCCAGCCGGGTGAAGAAGCCAGCCGTTATGCGGTATGCTATATGTGGGGAACTGCGGGACTTCTTTATAACCGGGCTTATGTTCCCGATTCGGTTGCAGCATCCTGGGATTGTCTTTGGAATAAGAGGTATGCCGGCAAAATCCTTATGAAGGATAGTTACCGCGACGCTTACGGTACGGCTATCATTTATGCGCACGCCAAGGAACTGGAAGCGGGGAGTGTGACAGTGGAAGAACTGATGAACGACTATTCTCCACAGGCTATGGAGCTTGCGGAAAAATATCTGAAAGCCCTGAAACCGAATATAGCAGGCTGGGAAGCCGATTTCGGCAAGGAGATGATGACGAAGAACAAGGCTTGGCTGAATATGACTTGGAGTGGTGACGCAATATGGGCGATTGAAGAAGCCGATGCAGTAGGTGTGGACTTGGATTATGAAGTTCCGAAGGAAGGAAGTAATATATGGTATGACGGTTGGGTGATTCCGAAATATGCAAGGAATCCGGAAGCAGCTAGCTATTTTATCAATTTCATGTGTCGTCCGGACATTGCTCTGAGAAATATGGATTTCTGCGGATATGTAAGTTCTATCGCTACTCCGGAGATTCTGGAAGAGAAGATAGACACGACACTTACCTATTTTTCCGATTTAAGTTATTTCTTCGGACCGGGTACCGATAGCATACAGATTGACAAGATACAATATCCCGACCGCAAAGTAGTGGAACGATGCGCTATGATTCGTGACTTCGGCGATAAGACAAAAGAAGTTCTTGATATCTGGTCGCGTATTAAGGGGGATAATTTAGGAGTGGGTATCACTATTCTTATCTTTGTCGTCGTTGCTTTGATGAGCGGCTGGATGATATATAAAAGATGGCAACGTTACAGCCGCCGGAAACAACAAAGGCGCAGAAGCAGAAGAAAAAAGGTAAAGAGGAATTAATTCATTTGCTATATCATAAATCATTTGATACATCATAAAAAATAAAGCTCGGTAAGCAGAACAGTTACCGAGCTTTATTTTTTATTGTGTCATTACCTCCGTTTTATACCGCGAAGTATATCTTTAGTTTCCTTGTCTACACGGAGAGATTCGATAGTTTTCTGCAATGATTTATTATAAGTCCAGTTATCCAGCTTGCTCTGTTTAAGGTACTCCATTGTCTTTTCGGGGAATTTGATGAAACAGATGGATATCATCCAGGCCATAGCCATACGTGCATAATAAGCATCGTGGCTGAAAGTGTCTGCGTATGCCAGTAATGCGTCGATATGTTCTTCGTCTACATAATGGAAAAGCATCACAATCCCGAAGCGGATTTCGAACTCTTTGGGAGATATGAGGTAAGGCTGGATAAACTGCCATACAGTTTCTTTTCCTTTCTTCACGGCAGTCTTCAGTTCGCCACAAAAGATATCACATACAGCCCAGTTGTCGATACGTGGAACGAACATGCTTATGTGTTTCATTCGTTCGTCCAGTTCCATTTTAGCTAATCCGATAACCATTCCCTGAAGCATTGTCTCTTCATAAAACTTAGTATCGGTTGCTTCCACAAACATACGCCAGTTATCTCTCTTTGCGATTTCTTTAGCCAATATTCGTAGTTGCGGAATACGTACACCAAGAATATTCCCGATTCCGGGAACCAGGGCAGAATGAAATTCCTGATACTTGGAATCTACCAAATCCTGCAATTCTTTTCGAATGTTTTCTGTTGTAGTCATTTTGTATAGTTGGTTTCTTCACAAAGGTATAAAAAAAGAGCATGTCTTGCGCGCAGGCATGCTCCATTTTCTTTTTTTCAGCGAAAGGTTTGTATTACTTCTTGACCATGCTGAAAGTGAATGTTGTAACGGGGAAATTGGGGAAATTTACATCTCCGACTTTTACTCCAGTTGCTTTGATAACGAATGCCAGTTTTTTGCCGTCATAAGCATAAACGCCATTCTTTTCAGCTTCAATAGTTACTGTTATAAGATTTTCAGCCGGTTCTTGTCCTTCTTCTTGTACTTGAATCGGTTCGGTGTATTTAATTTCCAGTGGTTCAGGTTTTAGTTGAAGTAAGATGTTAGATTTACCTTCATCAAAGGTCGGTGTATAAGGAATGTTGTAGTTAATATCACCCAAATTTTCGATGATAGCTCCTGCATTTTCTTCACCGACGATGCTTTTAATCAGGTCGTCAACCGGAAGTTTCTTAATCATAATCTGATTGTCTTTTACTTCGGCAGTAACTTCGGCTCCTGCCGGTTCTTCCCCCTCTTCTGCATTTGCCTGGGGACTGACGGGGGTGGATTCCGTCAGCATTGTGCCGGAATAATTGCCATCAACATCTTTAAGGGAATATACGGGAATGTCCGAATCGTCGTCACTGCTACATGCAGTAAAAGAAGTGACCATGCTCAGTGTCATTGCCAATAAGACAAAGCGATTAAAACAACAAACTTTTTTCATTTTAGTTAAAGTTTTCATACTGTTTAAATAATTAGATTATTAATTTCAAAATTAAGGTGTACGTACATAGTGTAAATGCTACGATTAATACAATACTGCATGAAGAAGTAAAAAAAGAAAGGCTTCTTTATGCAAGTGTTATAGTGAAGATCCCTGTTGGTGGGATCTTCGGATATATAGCTTCGTATTTGTTTTATTGTTTTTTCATGATAGACTCGCTTGGCGTTATTCCAAAATACTCTTTGTATTTATGACGGAAGTTTTTGAGGCTCTTCAATCCGATCATTTCGGGAAGAACATTGACGGAGTATTTCCCGCTTTCCAATAGCTCACGTGCTTTTTCCATACGAATCCGGTAAATCAAGTACTTGGGCGCTTCTCCTGTCAGTGCTTTCCATTTCGTAAAGAAAGCGGTTCTACTCATATATAGTTCTGAGGCGATTTCATCTATTGTCAGATTTTCCTTATCTATATTTTTTAGAATAAACTCCTTTACCTGATTGATAAGGCCGTAATTTTCCTCATCTGAAATTTTGTCTTCCTCAACTTCCAGAAACTTCTTTCCAAATATTCTTTCTAAGAATGATTTTCTGAGGAAACGGTTGTTTCTGATAAGGACATTCATTTCTGTTTTTAAATCTTCGACGTGAAAAGGTATATATAAGAATATGTCAGCCAGGGAGCTTTCCCTTTTGCTGCGTTGTCCTGTATCTATATGTAAGCCATAGAGGATAATAGGGATAACGGATGTTTCTCCTGATGTTTTTAGTCTCGATGATAGTTCATTGCCGTACATTCCATGGAGCATAATGTCGCAAATCACTAAATCCGGATATTCCTCTTTTATACATTCTAAAGCGTCCAAACCATTCTCGAAACTTTTTACGATAAAATCCTTTGATAAACGTTCTTCCAGGTACAACCTGAATTCTTTATTGCTGTCAGCGAGGACGACCAACGGTTTAGTGGAATTTCTCTTTTGTGAATCCTTGGTTCTTCGTCAAATTTGGTGGTAATCTCTTTTTTATTTCAACTGTCTTCTTCTTTCTTAATCCTATTAAAAGTTGTAGATATGTTTGCTTTTTAGTAACTTTAAAGACACCACATCATTAAGAGTTACAATGCAACAAGTCATATCTACAACGTACAAATATACATCAAAAAAAGAAAATACTCCTACAAATAGGGGATTATTCCATGATTTCAGATTCAGTCTTGGCTACGATAATCTGCAACAAGATGGTATCTCTGAAGCTGTTGGCTCATTGACGGTCTTTTTACATACGGCTGGCAAGGGGGCTTCCTGTCCTTATTGCGGACATTTCAGTCACCGATTGCACAGTTACTACTCCCGTCATATTCAGGATCTTGAAGTTTACGGTCATACTTTGGAGTTAGTCATAAAGGTTGGTAAATATTATTGTGACAATGTTTCTTGTCCGCAAAAAATATTCTGCGAACCGTTGTCTTTTCTGGCTCGTCGGTATGGTAGACGGAGCTATCTTGTTGAGGAACGCATCAGATCGATAAGCTTGGAACTTACTTCCCGAAAGGCCTCTTCTCTTTTGCAGCTGTTCCATATAACGGCCAGTAGCTCTTCCTGCTTACGCATCCTACAACAGTGCGGGCAACATAATCCTATGCATAATAAAAGTATTTATGTAGGTATTGATGATTTTGCCTATAAAAAAGGTAAGGATTATATGAGTGTGGTCGTAGACCAGATGACACACATGCCTATTGCTTTGTTAGAGGATAGAAGCGGAGAAGCGCTTGATAACTGGCTCGCCCGGAATCCTCAAATACAATATATAACGAGAGACCGTGGAAGATGTTTCACAGAGGCTATAAACAGAATAATCCCTGGTGTTACACAAATCTGCGACCGGTTCCATCTAACCAAGAATATGACGGACACAATGATACCGGAAATAGAGAAAATGATTCGTCAGACTAAGCAAAAGCTCAAATACGAATATCCTGACAGAGACACGGCTTCTTCGTTAATTCTTCAGGACATATTTAACATGGGAGATGTCCGACACAGAGAAAAATTGAAGATATACAGGGAAAGCCTGAACTTAAAAATGCAGGGGATGACCATTGAGCAGACAGCCGCACATTTAGGCAAGAAAAGTCGCTACATTTATAAGCTCATTCACAACAGGAGAATAGGGGCATACTTGAATGAGCAACAGAAGACAGCTCTTAAATATGTATCCGAACTGGCTACAATCATTAGTGCGGGCTGTATTACCCGAAATATATTGGCACAAAAAATGGGAAGTAAAATCAGTGGCGCACTTATTGGAAGGATAACATCCAGCTTGCGAAAAATGTATCA
This sequence comes from Bacteroides xylanisolvens, assembly GCF_018289135.1. Classification (NCBI taxonomy): domain Bacteria; kingdom Pseudomonadati; phylum Bacteroidota; class Bacteroidia; order Bacteroidales; family Bacteroidaceae; genus Bacteroides; species Bacteroides xylanisolvens. The sequence continues at coordinate 2,157,032 of NZ_CP072216.1, read as the reverse complement.
ACAAAAGAGGAAAGAAGTCAAGGAGCATAATGAGAGCATTGAAAACGGAAGTAAAACACAGAGAGTTTCACAGAATCAGATACGCAAATACATTCTAAAGGGAGAATCGGATAATCCTAAACTAGCGGAACTGTATAAGTCCTCACCGCAGATTAAAGAACTTTTAAGCGTGTGTCAGAATTTCAGAGATATGATTAATGGGAACACTTATGATAAGGATATTAGAAAGTGGATTGAAAAAGCGAAGGCAACACGGAATATGGCACTGACGAACTTTGCATATGGTATTGAAAAAGACTGGGAGGCAGTACAGGCAGCTATTGATATCCCCTTCAGTAACGGATTACTGGAGGGGACAGTGAATAAAATTAAAGCGGTAAAAAGACAGATGTACAATAGGGCAGGAATTAAACTACTGAGAGCGAAGATTATTTATTCACAATAGAAGAAGTACCACCAAATTTGACGAAGAACCGAATCCTTGCCGAATAAAGTATCTGTTCTTTCTTCTGCCGGATTTGACTCGATTTGTATGGCGGTATGTTGGTGAACATTTTCCGGCGAATCTTTTGAAGGGAATTTTAGAGCAATAGTGTGGCTGGAATGGTTAATCAGAATCTTTCCATTGCACATCTTTATCAACCTTTTGCAGAATATATTTTTTGCAAAATTGTATTCGAGTTCTTCTTTTCGTTTGAATAGTTGCCAATTTTTACATTTATAACATTGAAGTATTTTCTTATTTTCGAAATCAGTTATTTTTATTTGCCAGTATTCAGGATTAGAGGTGATTAGCAGGGTAATAGTTTTTTTTTGTTCGGTATGGTCTATGGCATATTTTATAAATTTGTCGATCACCGGAGATATTTTGCTTTGGTCGAACCAGACGCTGGCATAATTAAAGTCTGTTTTAATGTTCAGCCCTACCAAATTGTTGGCAGCATGTGTTTTTAAAGAAGTAATTCTGTTTTTGATAAATGCTCCCAGTTCATATTCCGAGGAATTCAGCTTTTCAGTGTTTGCAAACAATTGCTTTAAATCCATCAATCTGGTTAAATGTATGTTGAGGCAATCTATGTTTTGGATAGCTAGTGATAGCTCTTTTCTGATATTTTCGGGGGAAACGTCATTATATGCTATTTTCAATGGAGTATGAACTAATGTAAGCGGAGCACGAATGCTCTCGAAAGAGTCTATAAAATATTGACTCCCTTCTTTTAGAAGATTTCTTTCTTTCTGTATCGTAATGATATGTGTTATAATCCAATAAATAGAAATACCTCCTGCTAGGAGTATTGAGGTAAAGTTTAATTGATAAAGAATGAGTATTGCTATGGCACTGTAAACGAGGGGTGACGTTTGTAATAAGTATTTCATATTATATTTTTTAGTGACGTCACTCAGATGAAATAGACCCATTTCTTTCATTTCAGAAAAAAGAGGAAATTCACTATCCTAATATTTAACATCATTTTTTTTGGGGGGGGAAGAAACGGTGAATATCCTCTAAGTAACAATAATTAATTAGTTTTATTGGTTGAATATTATTTTGTCTCCTGTAGATGTGTAGGGGAGCGTATTGTATATTGGGTATTATTGAGGAATGTCTCATTTAATACCATTCTGTATTTCCTCATAATATATAAACTGGAAAGATAATGGAGGTTAGGTTTTTTTATAAGAAGGAATGATTGGTATATTTCTACGAAGTAAAAATAATGATAAGTTTTAATAAGTAGATACTGTTGTCAGTTTTGAATGTTGGGATGTTTCTATTTGGTATTAATGATGCGATGAATGGTATGATTGAGTTGTGATTTGTTGGCAATTATGTTTTGCTCGTCGGTATACTTGCAAAAGAGATATACCATTTTTCCATTAAATACATCTCTTTTTTATTAAGACAATAGTAATATTGAATTTTCCCGCTTTTAAATATTTCTTAATGTTTCACTTGGCGCTATGCCGAAGTGTTTCTTGTATTTATTGCGGAAGTTCTTTACATCTTTTAGTCCGACCATTTCAGGTATCTCCTGTATGCGATATTTTCCGCTTTCCAATAGTTCGCGTGCTTTTTCCATACGAATCCTGGTCATGAATTCTATGGGAGCTTCCCCTGTCAGGAATTTCCATTTAATGAAAAACTTAGTCCGGCTCATGCCCGTTTCACTGGCAATATGGCTTATCTTTAGTGATTCGTTATCCAAGTTGTCCAATATGAATTTCTTTACCTTGTTGATGAGTTGGTAGTTATCCTCTTCCGGCATTTCTTCGATATCTGTTTCCAGAAACTTTTCTCCGAATATTTTCTGTAAGAATGACTTTCTAAGAAAGCGGTAGTTTTTGATAAGAACAGATATCTCGATTTTTAAGTTTTCGATATTGAATGGCATATACAAGAATGTATCGGCTAAAGAAGCATTTCTTTTATAGTCTTGGTTCATATCAATAGGAGAGCCATATAGGATAATCGGGATAATAGAAGTGTCACAGGAGGTTTTTAATCTTGATTAATGTTTTAAATTTTATGATAAGGAAGGCTTTCCCTCCAAGTAACGATGATTAATTTGATTTATTCTTTTTGTTTTCAGGCATGATGAATCAGTCTAATATGTGAATATTTGAAGAGGGGGCGGTCTGGGTTTAAATAGAGTGCTATCGGAACATATCTCAATAGCTGTTTGCTTGTGTTTTATCATATACAAATAATCAACTAATATAAATGTCTTTCCTTCTTATGGATAGGAAATTGTATTTATGAAGTAAAGGTACTAAAAAGTAATAATAAATCAATTGATTTATTTGTGTAAATGTTAGGCTTACTGCTAATATACATGTTTTCTATGACTAATCACAAATAAAAGTTGTATAAAATATTTTATTGTTATATATTCTGCTGTATATGGGTGCTGATGATTTAGAGTGTGTGATTTGTGGATGAATTCTAATTGTTAAAATGGAGTGTGAAATATTGGTAATATATTGATGGTATCTTTTTTCTTTGGTAGTTACTTCCAGTCTGTTACTATTGGCTATATATTAAATTACAAACAAGAGTCGTATGATTTTCTCACACGACTCTTGTTTGTAATTTAATATATAGCCTTTGATTGTTTATAACTTTTCAATCTCCTCCGGTGATAGCCCGGTAGCTTTATGGATGGCTGTTATGTCTACTCCTAATGACTTTAAATTATTAGCAATTTCTAATCTTTCTTCCATTTTTCCTTCCATGCGTCCTTCCATGCGTCCCTCCATACGCCCTTCTAGTTTTGCTCCATCTAATACATCATTTTGTATCATGATGGCACTAAGGTGCTCGTCGTAGGCATGTCTTTCTTCCTTGGACATATTGTAATAGATAAGTTTCTGGCGTGCTTCTTCCAGACCGGGGGCTGTTGTATCGGGGCGAATGCAACCGGTTTTCAAGTATTCAATCCACTCTTCCAATGGAGTGACGGCCACTTTATCGAATTCATTCACACGAATCAAGAAATACTCCGGAAAGATTTCTGCCGGAATCTTATGGACGATGGCGTCTTTTTCTTTAGTAGTTACTTCCAGTCTGTCTCCTGTATGTACTCCGATAAAGTGGTTTTGTCCATGATACAAATAATCTTCTCCCTTGCCGATATCGAAGTATAGAATACTGATAGAGTATATTTTTTTCACCGCATAGTAGCGTTCTCCTAAAGAAATATGTTCAGTGATTGCTTTTGCCACTCCGTATAAGATACGTTCCAGATAATAGAGCTCCCGTGTATTTTGGATCTCTACAATAATGATTTCGTCTTTACTGTTTCTGGCTTTAATATCTACCCGGTTGAATTTATCATCGATTGTTTGTTGGTTGCTTTCACTTTCCAATATCTCTATGATTTTCACGTTTTCACCGAGAAGGACAGTCAAGAAACCTTCTAATACGCCGAAATTTGCTTTTTGGCGGAGAAGTCTTTTCACAGCCCAGTCAAAGCGTATATATTTGTCTTGTTGTTCCATATCAATTTAATTTTTAGGTTATTGCAAAGCTACGACTTTTTTTTAGATAATGGCTACTCTTTGAGTTTATATTTTTTGTGAATGAATCTGTGCATATTTGGCAAATTCATCAGAAGGCAATTTAAATTATTCCATAGTAGAGAGTTAATTATTAACGCTGTCATATTTTAGTATTCCCTTTTATGTAACTTAAAGTAGGAGTAAAAATGTGGCAGCGTTTTAGGTTGAAAATTTTAGGTAGTTATTATTCTTTGTTTTTTTGTGTCACTTCAATGTCTTCCGGCCAAATAGCTTTAGTATATGCTTTTGCATCATTGCCGTTTTCTGTATAGTCTTTCGCTATATCCCCTTTGCCTTCATTAAACTTCCAATAGGCTTTTAAACCTGTAGTTTGAGGATCGACATCATACATATTCTTGTAAATTTCTTCTTGTGAACGTATTACGTTCCATATGCGTACTTCGCAGATTTCACCATTTAATTGACGAGTCATATTCTCTGGCTCACCATAGGAGTGTCCTATTTTAAACATAAAGTCTTTTCTTCGGTGTCATAAGTCACGGCTACATGATACCATTCGCTTGGTTGCAACAATTTTCCTTCGTTTGCCTTGGGGAATTATATAAAACTTATAATATTTAGTGTCCAGTATTGCATAATTGGTGCTGAGACGCGCGTTGTAATAACCTAATCAACGAAGGATCTACCTGAAAATTAACATCAATATATTGTTCGGCAGGATATGCCAACACAGCAGAAAGCTATTGCTACCCTGTTTGTTTGAGATTATTAAATGTGAAATTAGCTACATTCTTCACTTTGTCGCATCTATATATGGCATTGTCAAAAGGGAATTTTTTATGAAAAAAAGATGAATGAAATAGTGACGCTATCCACTGCGGATGGCGTCACTATATGGGTGGGATAGTGACGGTATCATGATGGGATAGCGTCACTATTTTTAAGTTTGTTTTTTACCAATTTCTTTTCACTGTACGGTAACCATAACCAATGATTACAAGGAAGCAGATGAAGGGTAGAATGAATGAAACATTGACAGCCGGTAACCAGGCTATTTGTTTCAGGTCAATGATACTTGCCTGTAGCGGTGGAAGAACAGAACCTCCCAGGATAGCCATGATAAGGCCTGCAGCTCCAAACTTAGCATCATCTCCCATGCCTTTCAAGGCAATACCATAGATGGTAGGGAACATCAATGACATGCAAGCCGATACTGCTACAAGGCAATACATTCCGAAGATATTTTGAAGGAAGATTACGCCTAAAGTGAAAATACCTCCGAAGATAGCGAGGATCATCAGCAATTTACCAGCATTGAGATAGCGCAGAATGAATGTACAGATGAAACGGCTGATACAAAATATCACCATTGCTATGATATTATATTGTTGTGATAGCACTTCCGCACTTTTCTCGTCCATACCTTGTGACATGAACAAGCGTGTTCCATACTGAATGATGAAAGTCCAGCACATAATTTGCGCGCCTACATAGAAGAATTGAGCAATTACCCCTTCACGATAACGCGTTTGGGTGAAAATGCGTTTCAGTGTAGGAAAGAAATCTATTCTATGATTCTGATCTCCATTTTTCGGCATCTTGACGAATCGTATCAGAAGTAACATAGCCACAATGATAAGTCCGATAATGAGATAAGGAGCAATCAGAACGCTAAGATCACTTTCTTTAATTGCTTGAAATTCACTGTCGTTAAGCAATGCACGGTCTTCGGTACACATCGGATGTAACTTCGCTTGAATGAACTGCATGGCTACATACATTCCGAGAAGTGACCCCATCGGATTGAAAGACTGTGCAAGGTTCAAACGCCGGGTAGCTGTTTCTTCCGTGCCCATAGAAAGAATATACGGGTTACAGCTTGTCTCAAGGAAGGACAATCCGCAGGTCAGGATGAAATAGGCAATCAAAAACGGATAATATTCTCCCGTCATTTTGGCGGGGAAGAATAAAAATGCTCCGAAAGCATACATTCCCAGTCCTAACAAAACACCGGCTTTGTAGGAATATTTGCGGATGAATATGGCAGCCGGGAAAGCCATTGCAAAGTACCCTCCATAGAAGGCAACCTGTACCAATGCTCCGTCGGTAGCACTCATCCGGAAAATCTTGGAGAATGCCTTTACCATCGGATTGGTAATATCATTGGCAAATCCCCATAATGCAAAACATGAGGTAATGAGAACAAAAGGTATAAGATAACTGATGCCATCTTTCGAGAGGATGGACTGTTTGGGGTGTTTCATGGTTGTTTCTGGTATTTTTTAAGTGTTATACAAATGGAACATTCTCTCCATCGGTTTCCATTTCTCTGCGGAACTCATTCCGGGAGCGGCTTGTTGGAAGATGGCCATATATTCTTCCCACTCCTGTTGGCGGGGAAGCGTGTTCAGGCGTTCCATTGCTGTGTCCCAGTCAAAATCAAGGGGAGTTTCGACAATCATAAACAGTCGTGTTCCCAAGATATAAATTTCCATTTCCAGAATACCGACTTCCCGGATCCCGGCTAGGATTTCGGGCCATGCCTCCGCCTGGCTATGTCTTTTCCGATATTCAGCGATCAGTTCCGGAGAATCGCGTAAATCGAGGGTTTGGCAATATCGTTTGACGGGAACGTCATAAGATTGAACCTGATAACCGGTTTTGGGTGTTTCCATATACTTTTATTTTTTAGGGTAATATACTTGTGGGGTAACGCTACGAGTTACAATCTCTCTCAATTCACGGAGATCGGCTATTTCTCCTTTTGCCATAGCCTGTGTCAGAATGTTTCCCATTGCAGTAGCTTCTACCGGACCTGCATAAACGGGAATACCGAGTTCGTCAGCTGTCAGTTGGTTGAGTAATTGGTTTTGTGATCCTCCGCCGATGATGTTTAGCTGACGGATCGGAGAGGGGAGACAACGGTTGAGCTGTTCCACCGCCTGCCGATATTTGAAAGCTAATGACTGGAGTACACATCGCACGGTTTCTGCTTTGTTTTTCGGCACTTGCAAAGCATGATGCCGACAATAATGAATAAGAGCGTTTTCCATATTTTCCGGATTCATGAATGTTGCGTCATCCACAGGGATAATGGTTGCAATCTGTGCTTCGGCAGCTTGCGGGATGATTATATCATAATTTTGTTCTTCGCCACATGCTTTCCATTCACTCATCAAGCGTTGCAAAATCCATAATCCTGTTATATTCTGTAGGAAACGGATTTTGCCGTCTACGCCTCCTTCATTGGTGAATTGAGCTTTTCTTGCTTCTTCCGTCAATATGGGTTCATCCACTTCCACTCCCAGTAGCGACCAAGTGCCGGAACTAAGGAAAGCGATAGGATTTTCTACAGCAGGAACAGCAGCGACGGCACTGGCTGTGTCGTGTGAACCGACGGCAATAACGTCTACGATACCCAGTCCCGTTTCGCGGGCAATATCCTCTTTCAGAGTCCCCCTGATTGTTCCGGGGAGAATAATCTCGCCGAACAGATGTTCGGGAAGACCTAAGGCGCGTATGGTATCCACTGACCAGTTCCGCGATTGGGCATCGAGTAGTTCGGAGGTGGAGGCAATGCAATATTCATTATTGGCTACTCCTGTCAGGAAATAGCTGAAGAGGTCGGGCATGAATAAAAGTTGCCGGGCAACTTCCAACTGCGCATCTTGATGCTGTTTCATGCTGTAAAGTTGAAACAGCGTATTGATAGCCATCACCTGAATACCGGTGTCGGCATAGTGTTGGCGTTCATCCAATAGCTTGAATACTTCTTCCGGTATTCCTTCTGTTCTTGCGTCCCGATAACAGACTGGATTTCCTAACAGGTTTCCATGTTTGTCAATCAGTCCGAAATCCACTCCCCAGGTGTCAATACCAATACTTTTTACGGCATATCCTTTTTGTGCAGCCAGTTTCAGTCCGGTTTTCATATCTTCGAACAGTGCTGGGAAATCCCAGTAGATATGATTTCCTAGTTTGACCTGTCGATTGCAAAAGCGGTATACCTCTTCCAACTCCAGTTTGCCATGGTGAAGGAAGCCGGCGATAATCCGTCCACTTCCGCCTCCGAAGTCTGCTGCTAAATAAGTGTGTTTGATGGTATCTTTCATGGTATATTGCCCGGATATTAGTTGGTTTTCTTTCCTAATACGTAGATTTCCAGGTCTTCAATTTCTGCCGGTGTGAGTACTGAATAATCACCGCCGGATTGAACGATGATGCGGCAAGCCATTTCAAAGAAGGTGGCCCGTTCGTATACTTGGTCGAAGTCTTTTCCGCATACCACTTGCCCGTGGTTGGTCAGTAAAACCGAGTTATGCTTTAACATGGCTTCTACCACAGCTTTTGCCAGTTCCGGTGAGCCGGGACGATAATACGGAATCACAGGTATTTCCGAACCTACATGACAGGGAATTTCTGCTGTTACATTGAAATTTGTCGGTTTGTTCTTCATGCAGGAGACAGCCGTGGCATATTCCGATTGAAAGTGGAGAACGACATTGACGTCCGGACGTTCACGGAGAATCCCTAAATGGAATGTACTTTCCATAGAAGGTTTTACACCATTGGTAGGAGCGCCGCTGGCAATATGGCAGATAGAGACTTTTTCTTTGCCAAGTGTGGGAACCCAGGAACCCGTACCGGAAATCAATGCTTCTTCGCCGATTCTCCAGGAAAGGTTACCGCTGCTGCAAAGCATTAACTTTGCATCTCCGTAACGGTGTGCTTGTTCGATGAACTGTTCGATATGTTCGTTGGTAATCATAATTGCAAAGATAAAAAAATTAGAATTAAGTGAGTCGAAATTGCTTTTATTTAGACATAAGAACAAAAGAACATAAGGTCTGCGCTAATAGAATTATTTATAGCTGTTTATTGAAGTTGTTTTATCTTTTGTCCTTATGTTCTTTTGTCTGAATTAATATTATTTGTAGATAGGACCGTAAGTTGCGCAAGCTCTGTAATCCGCTCCTTCCTTATCCATGCCGAAGGCGTTCCAAGCTGCCGGACGGAATATTTCGTTGTCTTCTACATTGTGCATGCATACCGGGATGCGGAGCATGGAAGCAAGAGTGATTAAGTCCTGACCGATGTGTCCATAGCTGATGGCTCCATGATTGGCTCCCCAGTTATTCATTACTGAATATACATCTTTGAAAGCAGGTTTTTCACACAGACGCGGTACAAACCAGGTGGTAGGCCATGTAGGATCTGTACGCATATTGAGTTTCTGGTGGATTTCCGGGTCTATTTCTACTGTCCATCCTTCTGCGATTTGCAGGACAGGGCCTAAGCCTTTAATCAGGTTGAGGCGCATCATGGTTACGGGCATACCACCTTTTGACAGGAAGTTGGAAGAGAAACCACCGCCACGGAAGTAGTCACGGTCTGCCGGATACCAGGTAGTTGCTTTCAGGCAGTTTTCTACATCAGTGTCCGTCAGGTTCCATGGTTCTTTCATAACCGGATTGCCTGCCGCGTCTAATGATTGGCCGGAACCGTCAAGAGTCGTTGCGCCGGAATTGATAAGATGAATGATACCATTTACTGCCAAACCTGTCAATTCTTTGCCAGTTACACGTTTCACGGCTTCAGGACTCCAGTAAGTACGTACGTCGGAGAATATTTGGGCGCGGTTGGTCAATAAATGTCCGAACAGCATAGCTACGCCGTTGCAGGCATCGTTCTCGGTAGCTACGACAAATGCTTCACGAATACCGTTCCAGTCAAAAGAAGTGTTGAGCAGAGCTTCCGGATAGTCACCGTTAGGATAGAAGTCTGTCCATTGGCGTTGTCCTTGGAAACCGGCTGCAATGGCATTGTGTCCCAAGGCTTCTTCCTTGAATCCCATTTCTTTCAATTTGGGATTTCCGGTCATCAAGTCGCGCATGATAATCGTCATCTTTACAATGAATTCCCAATCAGCATCTTTCTGTTCACGGGTTTTACGTTTTTCAGGACGGTTCTTGAAGTCTTCACCTTCGTTTGTCTTGCAATTTTTTTCAGTCCAGGCCATGGCTTTGGCGTATTCTTCGTGGTCATAGATGCCTTCGTCCATTCGACGGATGATTTCTGTGAGGTCTATTGACTCATTACGCATTCCCAGATACTCTTGGAAGAAATCAGGATTAACGATGGAACCGGCGATACCCATAGATACACTACCCATTGACAGGTAAGATTTGCCTCTCATCGTAGCTACTGCCTGTGCGGCACGTGCAAAGCGAAGAATCTTTTCCGATACATCTTCAGGGATTGTGTTGTCGTTCAAATCTTGAACGTCGCGTCCGTAGATACCGAATGCGGGAAGGCCTTTTTGTGCGTGTCCGGCAAGTACAGCAGCAAGGTATACAGCTCCCGGACGTTCTGTGCCGTTGAATCCCCAGACAGCTTTCGGATAATGCGGGTTCATATCCATCGTTTCAGCACCGTAGCACCAGCAAGAAGTGACGGTAATGGTAGAGCCGACCCCTTCTCTTTCAAACTTTTCCGCACAAGCGGCACTTTCGGCTACGCGTCCGATCGTGCTATCGGCTATAACACATTCCACCGGACTGCCATCACCGTTTTTCAGGTTGCTGCTGATTAACTCGGCTACTGCTTTTGCCAAATTCATTGTTTTCTCTTCAAGGCTTTCGCGAACGCCACCCTGGCGACCATCGATTGTGGGACGAATCCCGATTTTCGGATACTTTTTCATGGTTTCTATCTATTAAAGGATTAATTAATATCTGTGCTGAACTGTGCTGATGTCTTCGCAAAAAAAATTAAAGCGACTTTCGAAGTCTTACTTCCGTCGGCAAGAACTTCTGCACCGGTACATTATTGAGAACAAAATTGGCCGCTTCATTTCCCATCATTTCCCAATCAATACTCAATGAGGTTATTCCTTCGTCAATCACTTCATAGGAAGGAATATCATTGTAAGCCAACAGGCCAAAATCTTTTCCGCATTTCAGCCCTTCCAATCTTCCTTGTTTCACCACCTTTACTACGTCTTGTTGTTTGATAGCGATATAGGCAACTCCCTTACGTACAATCAGGTTCTCAATATCCTCCTGTATTTCACAGAGAAATCCCTGTTCCTGGCAGAAACGGGTAAAATACACCTTACTGCTTTGGGGGTGTTTCAGGCTTTTTGGAAACAGAAAAACGAGCTGGCGATAGTTCTTCAACCTTTCCTTGAGCAGATTCAATGCCTGATAGAAAGAATCATCAAAATCCTGGCAGATATATGAATACTTTTCTTTTTCAAATTTGCCGAAATCGAGAAGTAATAATCTTGAAGGATTAATTTTATTGAGAACAGTGCTGAATTTCTCGTTATCGAAATTCATCACGATGTATTTGTTGTATTTTCCGATGGATTCCCGGAGGATCGTATTGAACAACCGTTCGTTGTATTGATGAAACAATAAGTCTACCTTATAGTTGATAGGCAGATGTCTGACGAAACTGTTATATAAGGCTTCTTTGAAAGGAGTATATTGGTCGAGCAGCAATAAGACATTGGTCACCTGGCTCGTCACATAATAGCCCTTGCCGGGAGTGGAGTCGATCAGTCCTCGTTCACGTAAATCAAGGAAAGCCTTGAAAACCGTATCACGTGATACTCCGTATTGAGCGCTTAACTGATTGATGGAAGGTAAAGAATCTCCTTCAAGAAATTCTTTCCTGGAAATCGCTTGGCTAAGTGTGTCCGCTAGTTGCGTAACCTTGCTTGCCTGTTGTCCGAATGTTGCTTTTTTATCAGTTCGTTTCATATTCGAAAAATAAGTAATACTATGCTGAACTATGCTGATGCAAAGAAAGGCATTTTATTCTGAACGGAATAAATAATTTGATATGTTTTATAGCAGAAAGTAATAAAAAAATCCCCTCCGGCGGACCGGAGAGGATTTATTGCTTTTTCCTAATTTCTTGTTCGGAATCTGCTGAAAATTATTCAGCAGCAGCTTCTGTTGCAGGAGCTTCTTCAGCCGGAGCTGCGGCAGCTTCTTCTGCAGGTGCTTCAGCAGCCGCTTTTTCAGCAGCTTCAGCAGCTTTCTTTTCAGCGAGTGCTTTTGCTTTCACTTCGTTGATTTTCTTTTCTGCTTCTAGACGTGCTTTAGCTTCAGCTTTCTTAGCTTCGTCTTGTTTAGCTTTCAAAGTAGCCAAACCTGACTGTTTGTTGTTTTTCCAAGCTTCGAATTTAGCTTCTGCTTCTGCTTCTCCGAATGCGCCTTTTGCTACACCGCCCAGAAGATGTTTCTTCATGTAAACTCCTTCACGAGAAAGGATGTTACGTACAGTGTCACTTGGTTGTGCACCTTTCAGTACCCATGCCAATGCAGCGTCGAAATTCAAATCTACTGTAGCAGGATTGGTGTTAGGGTTGTAAGTACCAATCTTCTCAATAAATTTACCATCACGTGGTGCTCTGCTGTCTGCAATTACAATTGAATAGAACGCGTAACTTTTACGTCCGTGTCTCTGCAATCTGATTCTAGTTGCCATTTTAAATAATTGTTTTTAATGATTGATTTGAATTATGCTATTATCTCGTAATAGCGGGCACAAAGATACGGCTTTTCTTTTGATTGACAAACATTTCGTATCTTTTTTACGAATACCGTTTTGGATAGCGGAACAAAATCGCGAGCAGGGCGCATGCTCCCATTGTAAACGGATAATAGAGATTGCCGATGATACTGATGGGGGAGATGCTGGCAAGTCCCGCTGCAATCAGCATCTGCGCTCCGTATGGAATAATACCTTGTATCAGGCAGGAGAAAGTATCGAGGATACTGGCTGTTTTTCTTCGGTCAAGATGGAATTTCACGGCAATATCTTTGGCAATCGGTCCTGTTGTGATAATGGCAATCGTGTTGTTGGCAGTACATAAGTTGGCGATACTTACCAGGGCTGCGATGCTTAATTCGGCTCCTCTTTTACCATTGACGTGGCGGGTGAGTTTCTGGATAATGAAATCGATACCACCGTTATAACGGATTGTTTCGAGCATCCCTCCGGCCAACAGGGTGATAATAATCAGTTCTCCCATTCCTGTAATTCCTGTTCCCATGGCACCAAACCAGTCGAAGATTCCGAAGCTGCCGGTCGCGATGCCAATGATGCCACTTGTCAATATACCTATTATGAGTACGAGCATCACGTTCATTCCGGCAATGGCTGTTCCTAATACTATTATATAAGGTATAACTTTGATCCATTCAATGGTCTGTGTTTGGGTGGGAGCTGTAATGGATAGTCCCTGAAATATGTAAATTCCCAACACAATGATGGCTGCCGGGACGACAATCATAGAATTTACACGGAATTTATCACGCATTACACATTCCTGGGTTTTTGTCGAAGCGATGGTGGTGTCGGAGATAAAAGATAAGTTGTCTCCGAAAAAAGAACCGCCTACTACGACGGCTACCATAAAGGGGAGAGCTATTTCAGTTTTTTCTGCCAGTCCTACGGCAACGGGAGTAAGGGCGACAATAGTTCCCACACTGGTTCCGATGGATAAAGAGATGAAACAGGCGGCAATAAAGATACCTGCCAGCAATAAATTGTCAGGAAGAATATGCAGCGTCAGATTGACGGTGGCATCGATTGCACCCATTTGCTTTGCGCTTTGGGCAAAAGCTCCGGCAAGGATGAATATCCATATCATCAGGAGGATATTCTTATTGGCAGCTCCTACCGAGAATTGATAGATACGCTGGTCTAGTTTTAAGCCGCGTGTAATGGCGATGGCATAACAGGAAGAGACGAGGAAGGCCACTGTGATAGGTACTTTATAAAAGTCGTTGACGAGGATAGAAGTTACCAGATAGAGGCAAAGGAATACGAGTAACGGGCTTAATGCCCACCAGTTTCCGGGACGGTCTTTATGTATTTTTTCTTCAGTCATAAATGAACGTTGGGTATTTGTTTTATTCTAAAATCAAAATAGCGATGCAAAAGTAGTGTTTTTCACAGGAAGTGGCAAAAAGGAAGTCGAAAGAAGGCATTATTTCATTGATCTTTCTATAGATGAGGGAGACACTCCATAGAAAAAAAGTATAACCTGTTCCTACTTAAGCGCAAGGGATGTGTGAACCAGAAACGGCTGCCGACTCCTATTTCGGATTCGGCACCGATAGTGCCGCCAAGATGTTTGATGATACTTCTGCAAATAGATAGACCTAAGCCCGTGCCTTTTGAAAAAGAGTTGAGTTTTACAAATCGGTCGAACACCTGATCTACTTTATCGGGTGCAATCCCCATACCTGTGTCTGTGACAGCGAATTCTATCTCATTACTTTCTGCTTTATGGCGATATTCCAACATAATCTGCCCTTCATTTGTAAATTTGAGAGCATTATTTATGAAATTGGTAATAACCTGCATTAAACGCTTTTTGTCTGTGTAAATATAATATTCAGGTAAATCCGGAGCCAGCAAAACGGGTACGGGTTTATCTTCTTTTATATCATAATTGCGCATTATATCTTCGCAGAAGCTCTTGATATCCAGATGATCCATGGTGAAGTCGAGTGTTCCGGCTTCTATTTTCGATAAATCGAGAATATCGGAAATCAACTGCAAAAGAAGTTCCGTGTTTTCCTGCATAATGTCAACATAATCCTGACGTTCTTTTTTGTCATCCGATTCAATCAATAGACTTGCAAAGCCAACAATCGCATTTAACGGAGTACGGATTTCGTGACTCATATTAGCGAGAAAGGCTGATTTTAAGCGGTCCAGATTTTCTGCTTTTTCTTTGGCTACTCTTAGTTCTTCTTCAATCGTTTTTTGATGGTTGATATCGACACTGGTTATAACATGCGCTATCTGTCCGTCAATCCAGGCAAATGCTGCGCTGAATACCCGGGACCAACATTTGTCAAACGGGCGTTGGTAGTCCCAGGAGTAGACTTTGGTAGGTTGTCCGTTTTCATCAATCAAATGTTTTTTAGGGCAAAACTCACATTCTCCGGTTTTATCTTTATAAAGAGCCTGCCAGCATTTTTTTCCTTCAAAATGTTCGATGCCTCCGTAAGGAGCGGCCATAGATTCATTGGCATATAGCATATCATGAGAATCAAAAGAGTTCACATAAATGTCAACTCCCATATTATTCATGATGCTGCTTAATGTCTTGCTTGCCCGCACTTCTCTTTCTTTATATTCCCGCACTGCTATTTCCTTGGAGAGGGAGCCTAAAATGAGATGAATCACTTGAAGTTCTTCATCGGTGAAGGATATTGCATGTTCTCTGTCTCCAAATCCGATGAATCCGATAATTTTCCCTTCGGAGTCTTGGATTTGCCGGATTAGTAATGAGTCGACTTTATAAAAATCCACGATGTCTACATCATTCCAAGAAGTATTTTGGTTTCTGCAAGCATAAAAAGGTTTGTTTTTTCCATTTATACGTGCAGCATGTTGATTGGTCATTTCGCTGATTTCAAAACGTTGTCGCAGGATGTTGTCGCTATTTCCGACAGTTTCCTTTAGGTAAAAGTAGCGAAATCCATCAGTTTGGTAAATGAATCCTCTTTTAAAACCGTAGTATTCGCAAATATCTGTCAGTGATTCTGTGATTTTGTTTTCAATAGATTCACAGCCATTCAACCTTTCTAAAAAATGAAGTAAAAATGCATTGTAATTTTCTTTCTCTCTGGTCATATTGTTTTAGGCATCTTTAGTTAGATAAACTCAAAATGAGTATGCTGTTCATCTCTTTCAAATCTTCAAGCTGCTAATATACGGACTTTTTAAGAATGAAGAATACTGTTTTTGTTTTTTCGTAATGTTCCGTTTTTCTTTATTTTAGTACGGAAAGAGAATAGGATAGAGAGGATATATTTTTTATGGGTGTATGGATGTTGTATGTTTGTTGAAAATTATTAAAATTGGGAGTGTACTTGTGTCGTTTTTTTGATGATCTGTAAATGCTTGATTTCTAGGGTGGTATATTTGTCGTTTTTCCTTTTAAACCAACAAGTCGTTCCTTTAAAAGAAACGACTTGTTGCACACCGAGAAACGCATCGTTTCTTTTAAAGGAACATACCTTTCCATCTTGAGATGTGTAGATTTATGTTACAGTGTTTATATTTATTGTTTTGCATCTACATTGTAGGCATTATTTTAATGCTTCAATTATATGTGGTAGCATTGTCCAAATGGTATTTTCATCTTGAGCGGTGAAGAAGTTACCATCTATCTCTGATTTCTCATCGGTAGCTGTTCCGTTTTGAATAGCTGGCTTGGCTAATGGGTGAACTGCTACTTTTTTCCCTTTGGTTATACCGGTAAAGTCAAACATCATTGCACCGGCACAATGTCCGATCATAATTTTCCCTTTATCCCCGAACGTTTTAATGACTTGCATCAAATCTACATTATAAGGCTTATCGGCATTCTGCTGAAATACAGGCACTGCATCGCCACAAGAGAAAACGAGTGCGTCAAACTCATCTTCGTGTCCCTTCAAATTAGCAATCACATCATCTACTGTCAGGCTGATCCCTGAATTTGTTTTAATCTCCTTCGTATCCGATACGGCAAATACTTTATATGAAATGCCATTCTCGAAAAATGCTTCCAAATATTGGAATAATCCACAACCATTTACCGGATTCACTGCTAAAACTGCAACTTTCTTTGCCATAATCATAATTATTTAAATGAAACAATAGTTATTATTAGTAAGTTTATTACTTTTGTGATGCAAATGTATCTTTCTTGTTTGAGAAATGCAATAACGTACTTGAAAATAAGGAAGTTACATAGAGATAACTATTGCTGAAACTCAATAAAATACAAAACGTTAAAGAATGAAAAACTTTCATCCGACGGGGAATTGTCCGATAAGAGATGTGCTTAGCCGCTTGGGAGATAAGTGGTCAATGTTGGTGCTTATTACGCTGAACGCAAATGGAACTATGCGTTTTAGTGATATCCATAAAACGATAGAAGACGTCTCTCAAAGAATGTTGACTGTTACATTGCGTACTTTGGAATCAGATGGATTGGTTGAACGGAAAGTATATGCTGAAGTACCTCCTCGTGTGGAGTATTGCCTGACAGATACAGGTGGTACCTTGATTCCTCATATTGAAGGACTGGTGGGATGGGCTTTGGAGAATATGAATATTATTTTGGACCATAGGAAAATGAGTCGGTAACATTTTTATTTTATGACAAAATAGAAAATATGGAGATAAAACTAGTAACTTCAGATAAAAAAGAATTCCTTGATTTATTACTCTTGGCTGATGAACAAGAAAGTATGATTGACCGATATTTGGAACGCGGTGATATGTTTGTTCTTTATGATGACGGGTTGAAAGCTCTTTGTGTGGTGACACGTGAGGGAGAAGGTGTTTATGAAATCAAGAATATTGCTACTGTTCCTTTCTTCCAACGACAGGGGTACGGAAAACGTTTAATAGAGTTTTTATTTGAATATTATCAGGGGAAGTGCTCTGAAATGTTGGTGGGCACAGGAGATGTACCTTCTTCCAGATCATTCTATGAACATTGTGGTTTTGCGATTTCTCACCGGATAAAGAATTTCTTTACTGACAACTACGATCATCCGATGTATGAGGAGGGTGTGCAGTTGGTGGATATGATATATTTGAAGAAAACATTTTAGTGTGTAACGATGGAAATAGATATCAATCGTTTGGTGAAAGAATATGGAAATATGATTTCCATGATTGCTCACCGGATGATTCTGAATAAAGAAATCGCCCGCGAAGCAGCACAGGAAGTGTGGTATGAACTTTGCAAAAGTATCAGTAGCTTTAAAGGCGATTCGGAGATTTCTACATGGATATACACTATCGCTCGTCGCACTATTGGTAGATATGCAGCATGTGAAAAGCATGTGAAAATGTCGGAAATCGAATATTTCCGTTCGTTGCCGGAAATTGAATATTCCGGTGGGGAAGAAGCGAAGCGGGAATGGATAAAAGAAAGGTGCGATTGGTGTATCACCGCTTTAAATCATTGTCTGAATAATGATGCTCGTCTGATTTTTATCTTTAGAGAAAATATCGGGTTGCCTTATCGACAGATTGGCGAAATCATGGAACTGAAAGAAAGTAATGTGCGGCAAATCTATAATCGTTCCATTCAGAAAATCACAGCTTTTATGAATGATACTTGCCCGTTATATAATCCCGATGGTGCTTGTAAATGTCGCATTTGCAAACCGGTATATTCTATTGATATGGATAAAGAATATACAATGGTGCAACGAATGATGAGGCTTGCCGATTTATATAGGAAGTTTGAAAAAGAACTACCGAGGAAAAATTATTGGGAGAAATTCTTGCAGTAAGTTGTCACAAAGCTCATTTGCTTTTCCACTAACTATATGTATAATTAAAAAACATATAGTTATGAGTAAAATTGACTTTTTAAAGGAGCAGATTATAGAAGCTCGCACATTTGTGAATTGTTTGATGTCTGAATTGCCGGAAGATTTGTGGTATGTTATTCCTGAAGGAACAGATTCTAACTTTATTTGGCAAGTGGGACATTTGCTTGTTTCACAGAATTTTCATACACTGACAGCTGTTACCGGGGTAAACGAAAAGGTGGGGCGGTTAGTGCCTATCCAAAAATATAATAGAATATAATATTCAATGGTATGGGAACATTGCATCGTTCCATAGAAGAGGGCTTGATTCCAGTTGCTGAATTGAGAGAACAAACGGAAATAATTCATCAAATCTGTATTGAGAATCTGGAAACTCTGAATGATGATGTTTTGGCAGAGTGCTTGCAGCCTCTCCCGTTTAAACATCCTGTTGCAGAAACTAAATATGAAGCATTGTCGTGGAGCTTTAAACATGAAATGTGGCACAGTGCAGAAATGGAAGCAATCAAAAGAGAGTTGGGGTATCCAATCGTTTGGATGGAGGGATAAATATTCGGTTATATTATCTAATCTTTATGAGCTAAAAAGCTATGCTTTATGACTGCCAAAGCTATGCTTTAAGGATGCTAAAGCATAGCTTTAAAGTGCATTATACATAGGAAGTTTGACTTATTTTCCAAGGCTTCACTTTTTCTTTAAAAACTCTTATTCATCGGTGATAGCGGGTGAAGGGTTTGTATTTCGCCCGCCTTTTATTCGGATTTCTTGTACTTCAGTTTTGTTTTGACAATGGCGAGTTATATTAAAATAGTAAGTTTCTTTATGTGAAATTTGTGTGGACGAAATACTATTCGTATTTTTAAACTTACTATTGGTAGAAGTAAGTATATAAGCTTACTTTTAAAAGTAAATAGTTTGAGATATGAGTATATATGCTGCAATTTCGGCTTATATAGTTGTTTCGACTTCATTATCGAAAGAGGCTCTTGTCGAGTTGTCTATAGGAGTAAAATGTTTTTTTAGAAAAGACAGCTGCTGATTGTGATGGTTCTTGGGGCAGATTAGTTATTGAATATGTAATGAAACACCCAAATGACGCATTGAGGATTGCAATAGGTATTGGTGGAATGAGAATAGTTGATAAAGAACTTGACATGATGGATGGTTATGAATTTATGAAGGTAATTAATGGATGTAGTACTGATAACGACAAAATTTCAAAGGTATGATTAATAAAATTTCGATAAAAGGTCCCGCCAGTTATAAGAATATGGCTGTTTTTGAAACTGACAAGAATATAAACTTGATCTATGGACTTAATGGCTCCGGCAAAAGTACATTGTCAGAATTCCTTAGAAAGAGAACTGATAATGAATATGCAGAATGTTCTATTTCGCCATTGTTAGATGAAGATACAGAAGAAATTCTCGTTTATAATGAGAACTACGTGAATGATGTGTTCTATAGTTCCGATACTCAAAAAGGTATTTTCTCTTTATCAAAGGAGAATGCAGGAGCTAGAAAAAGAATTGATGCTGCTAATGCTGCATTGCAAGTTGCAAACAGAGATTTTCAAAAACAAGAATTACTACAAGAAAAAGAATTAGAAGCTTGGACTTCAACAAAATCAATATTTGCTAATCGTTTCTGGCAAATTAAAACACAATACACTGGTGGCGATAGAGTTCTGGAGTATTGTTTTACAGGTTTGAAAAGCAGTAAAGAATTATTGCTGAATCATATTGTTGGGTTGGCAAAACCATCTAATAAGCTTGTTGATTCTATTGATCAATTGAAAGAAGAAATACAACGACTGAATGAAGCTAAAGGGACTCAAATCCCACTTATTCAGGAAATCACATTTTCTGCAGGAGACATTGAAATAGATTCTTTATTTAAAGAGGTTATAACTGGAAATGCTAATAGTCGTGTTGCTAAATTGATAGATAGTCTTCATAATTCGGATTGGGTAAAGGTTGGCTTAAGTTTTGATACAAAAGATATTTGTCCATTTTGTCAGAGGCCATATCTTGACGATGATATAATAGCGGAACTAAGGTCATATTTTAATGAAGATTATGAAAAAGCAGTAGCAGATATAGAGAGTAAGGGAAAGACATACAAAGACTCTATTGATTTAATTCCAGATATTGATGCTTTTACTAATATTCCAATTATCCATGAGTTAGAGCAGACCTTTGCATTGGCCTTTAGAGCATATAAAGAAGCGGTAAACTCTAATCTGATTGAAATACGTAAGAAGTATCAAACCCCAAGTCAAATAGTTGAATTAGAAAATACTTCAACCAAATTAGGTGTTGTTAATAGTATTGTACAGCAAGCTAATGCTATTATTGTAGAATTCAATAAAAAAGTGGTAGGTATTGATGGTGAACTTGCTATTATAAAGAAAAAATTCTGGAATAGACTGCGTTATGATTATGATCAATCTGTTACTGACTATAATAATCAAAAGGCTTCTACTGAAAATAAAATACGAGCATGCGAAACTGCAAAACAACATGTTCAAAGTTTGATAGATGAACAAAAGGCGATTATAGAAGCAGAACAGCAAAGCATTGTAAATATAGAGGAGTCCATTAACCATATAAATACTATGTTGGTTGACATGGGAATAATAGACTTTAAAATCACAAAATGCAGAGAAGAGGGCTTGTATCGTATTGTGAGAGGAGAAGATGGAAGTTCTGTATTCAAGACGTTAAGTGAAGGGGAAAGAACTATTATCAGTGTTTTGTATTTTGTGGAAACATGTCAGGGAATACTGGATAGGAGTAAGACGCAGAAGAAGCGTATTATTGTTATTGATGATCCTGTTTCAAGCTTGTCCACTATGTATGTGTTCAACATCGGTAGATTGTTGAAAAACGTTTTTTATCCTGAACTTATTAAGGATAGCACGCAGGAAACTGGCTTCTTAATGAAGCGTAAGTTTGAACAGGTTTTTATTCTAACTCATAGTCTTTATTTTTTCTATGAGATGACGGATATGCGTGAACCACAACGTCATGCGTACCAATCTTTATTCAGGGTTTCTAAATCTGTGGCAGGTAGTAAAATTGAGACTATGCATTATGAACATATTCAAAGTGATTATCATACATATTGGATGACTATCAAAGATCCTGATACGCATCCTGCCTTGATTGCCAATTGCATGAGGAATATTATAGAATATTTCTTCAATTTTGTAGAAAAGAGGGATTTGAATAATGTCTTTATTCAAGATAAATTCAAGCAACCCAAATATCAAGCTTTCCAACGTTATATTAATAGAGAGTCTCATTCTCTTGGTCAAAATATTAATGACTTTAAAGATTTTGATTACAATATATTTATGGATGGGCTAAAAATGGTTTTTCTAGAAATGGGTTATTCAGAGCATTATAAAAAGATGATGAAATTGAAATAATCACTGTAATGATTTGAAATAAACATTGAGAAGAAAAAAATAATCTATTAGCATCTTTTCATTAGCTTATAGCAAAATCAAATATCATTATAGCAAAAAGAATTATGCTTATAGCTAATGAAATATTGATCCTGGTGGAAGGGTAGGTGAAGAGTTAGCCCTTCACCCTGTATCTCCGATGAATAAAAAGTATCGGAGCAAGGTGAAGGGTGAATTGCTTATTAAAAAATACAAGAAAAAAGCCATTTGTTAAGTATTTCAGTTCCATTATGGTTATTATCAGGCACCGTAATTAATCTTAGCTTTCGTTTCCCCTTGTAGTAATATGGATAGAAAGGAAGCGATCATCATCGTCTGATTCTCCTTTTGGATCAGGATGTGAATTTCCCCCAATGGTTTATTCATTAAACCAATCTATCTTCTTTGAAAAATACATTACCATTGCAAGGATAATAAATAATCCCAAGCTGCCTGCCAGTAACGCAAAAGTTTCTAGCTGAATAAGAACAAATATATAAAGATAAAGTATACCTAATAGTCCGGACATGATTAATGACGGTTTCTTTTTCTTGGTGATTCCGAACATGTATCCGCCTACCAGTATAATAGTCAGTGCAGAAGATAACAAATAGGCAGGGGTGAAACCGATGTGTTCAGAGAAGGAGAGGAGCAGGCTGTAGAATAGGCAGAGTGCCAGTCCTACCAATAAATACTGCAAGGCATGAATGCGGGTCTTGTTCATGATTTCAGTGAAGAAGATAACTCCGAAAGTCAGTAGGATAATCAGAATGGCATACTTTGCGGAGCGCATGGACTGCTGGTACTGTTCCACCGGAATTTTGAAGTTTACACCAAAACTGGAGTTTTCAATATCCTTGATGTTCGAGGTGTTGTAGTCAGCCATCACCTGCGAGTAATTTCGGTTCAAGTTTAAGACTTGCCATTGTGCGGAAAATTCCTTCTCCGTAATATTCCGGTTGTTAGGCAGATAGTTCCCGGTGAAGCTCGGTGTATTCCAGTTGGCTTTCAGGTCTACACGGGTTGTTTTACCCAACGGGATAAAGTTGAGTGACTGTGAACCTTTCAGTTTGATTTTTATTTCGTATGGCAGTTTTTTGTTCTGCTTCAACTCCGACAAATTAGCGATCGCATGAACTCCGGTGTTAGCTATTCCTCTGTTGTCCATACCCGGCTCGAATATATAAACAGAATCTCCCAAGGTGATGCTGATTTGTTCGCTGATACCCCGCATATCGGTTAGGTTCAAGCAAATAGCCGCCCTGTCAAACTGCAACTGGTCCATGTCTATTCTGCTCTTTTTCAATTCTTCCGAACTGAATGACCCTTTCAATGTCAGTTCCGATTGATATACATTGACCTCATAGATACTTCTTTTCAGGATTTCGGTCTTCAGTTGTCCGTTGACCATAAGCTCGTCAGGAAAAAGTATCAGGTCTTTGATGGAAACCTTCTTCTCACCGTTGTTTTCAGTGACAACCGGATACTGGAGATTCAGATAAGGGCCAGTGATGGTCTGTGCAAGACTCCATTTTTCGCTTACCTCGTCGATAGCTTCTTCTTGGGTTCGTCCCCGTTCGGAAATAAGATTCTCAATCATAAACATGGGTATCATCAGGAGAAGGATTAATAATCCGATGATGACAACCTTGATTGTTTTGGAGAAACGGTGGAGGCATCCCATAGGTTGCTGCGCCTGTTGCTCATTTAAATTTTCATTGAAAGCGTCCATAAGCCAGTAGTGTTTTGATGAATTATTTATTTTGATTTTAGAAATTTCTCTAAGGCTTCAATATGCGATTTGAAAGCTTCTCTGCCTTGCGGGGTTGCCTGAAAAACAGTCCGTGGTTTTCGTCCGACAAAACTTTTGTTGCATACGATATATCCCAGTTCTTCCAGGGCACGGGTATGGCTGGCAAGATTGCCGTCGGTCAGAGAGAGCTGCTCTTTCAGAAAATTGAAATCAGCTTCCTCATTTACCATCAGAATAGCCATGATGCCCAGTCGGACCTTGCTTTCGAATGCTTTATTAATATATTGGAATGCTTCTATCATTTATGATCTCTTTCTTTCGTAGTGTAAATAGAACAATATACCATAGAGGATATGGAAACCGCCGAAACCGATGGTCCAAAACAATAATGAATGACCTTCCCAAAAACAGTCTACGACGCCCAAACAGATGAAAGCATAACCTAACCATATGATGCTGGAATAAGTAAACTTGGAAACGTTGACCAGTGCCAGCCCATAAAATAGAAGCATGACCGAAGCCAGGATGTCATAATACTCGTGCATAAGGATGGAAATACATAAAACACCTCCGGTCAGCATCGGAAGAGAGAAATTCCACAATGCCCGGTAAGTGAGGCGGCTGAAAAATTTTTGCCCTGTCTTCTTGGATTTGTAATAGGACAGGATGCAAGCAGTGACCGCAGCAGCTACCAATACGAGCGAGGCTATTATAGCCATCAATTCAAGGGCAACAATTAAATGAGTGCCCGGTGTAATAACTTGTGTGGCGATATATGCGCCAACTAATGCGTAAATGCCCGCCATGATTGCAGCGAGACCACTTAGAGAGATAAACTTTGAGGACTTTTCCATCAACTCTTTTATCTCATTTACCGATTCTAATGCTTTATCTTTATTCATATAAAAAGTACTTTGTGCTGCAAAGTAAAATAAAAGATTTCAGATGAACAAACTTTTTGCTTGAATATTTTGATAATAAAGAGTTCAATGGTATGATGAGGCTTTGATATGGTATTATACAAAAAAGAATTGCTGTCCCGTTCAACTTCTTGTTGAGTAGGGGATAGCAATTCTATGGTGTTAACGATATGTCTTTTAACTTCGTATAAGTTACTGTATCAAAAAAATAATTTACAAGGTTACGCCTGTTTTAAAGATAGCAATTTCGCGATAGCCTTTCTTTTCGTTGTTTACGAATTCACCGCTTGCTACTTTGATAATATAATCAATGAAACGTTCGCAAGTCTTTTCCATCGGTTCGTTTTCTACAATCACACCAGCGTTGAAGTCAATCCATCCCGGTTTGTTTTTAGCCAGCGTCGAGTTGGTGGAAATCTTCATGGTTGGAACAAAAGTACCGAAAGGAGTACCACGTCCGGTGGTGAAAAGTACCATGTGACATCCGCTTGCAGCAAGGGTGGTGGCTGCAACCAGATCATTGCCCGGAGCAGAAAGCAGATTAAGACCTTTTTTCTGTAAACGTTCGCCGTAAGGCATCACGCCGGATACATAGCTCTTTCCGCACTTCTGGGTACATCCCAGTGCTTTTTCTTCCAGGGTGGAGATACCGCCGGCTTTGTTTCCCGGAGAAGGATTTTCACCGACAGGCTCTCCGTGTGACAGGAAGTATTCTTTGAAGTCATTAATCAGATGGACGGTCTGTTCAAACAGTTCCTCGTTTTTGCAACGGTTCATTAGGATGGTTTCTGCACCGAACATTTCCGGTACTTCGGTCAATACGCTTGTACCTCCCTGTGCAATCAGGAAATCGGAGAACATACCCAATAGCGGGTTTGCTGTAATGCCGGAGAAACCATCGGAACCACCGCATTTCAATCCCACACGCAGTTCGGACAAAGGAACATCGGTGCGTTCGTCTTTAGAAGCCTTTGCATATAAATCACGCAGGATTTCCATTCCTTCTTCATACTCGTCACCTACCTTTTGAGTAACCATGAACTTCACGCGGTCTTCATCAAACTCGCCCAGAAACTCACGGAACACGTCCGGCTGGTTATTTTCGCATCCCAAGCCTACTACCAATACAGCGCCTGCATTGGGGTGAAGCACCATGTCACGAAGAATCTTTTTCGTATTTTCGTGGTCGTCACCAAGTTGTGAGCAACCGTAGTTGTGTGGGAAAGCGACAATGGCATCCACTCCCTTACCTTCGGTTTCGCGACGCAGTCCTTCAGCCAGTTGACCGATGATACCGTTTACGCAACCTACTGTCGGGATAATCCATATTTCGTTTCTTACCCCTACATCACCGTTTTTGCGACGATAACCTTTGAATGTAAGATCTTTATGAGGAATATCCAAAGAAACCTGAATCGGGTTGTAAGTGTAATCCAACAATCCGGCGAGGTTGGTTTTGATGTTCGTTTCGTTCATCCAGTCACCCTGTTTCTTTGCCATTCGTGCATGTCCGATAGGATAACCGTACTTGATTACATTTTCGCCTTCAGCAAAATTCTTCAATGCGAATTTATGTCCGGCAGGAATGTCTTCGTTCAATGTAATTTCAATGCCATCTACAGAAAGATGCTCTCCTGCCGGGAGGTTAACAATGGCAACGGCAACGTTGTCGGCAGGATTAATTCTTAAATACTTTGTTTCCATGTAATGTACTTGTAAAGTTGTACTTTGTTGTTATTTGCTATGGTAATAGTCTATTGTTTCTACCGTTAACAAGTCGATGGGCATATAGTTGATGCAGGTCACTTCTTTCTTGAAAATAAGGTGATCGCAAAGAGCTTTGATGCCATTGGCGCCTTGCAGTTCCGGTTGCTGGGCAATGAGGAAAGAGATGCTTCCTTCTTTCAGGCAGGTGACATTCCGTTCCAGAAGGTCATAACCTATCAGATTGAAATCTTTCTTTCCGCGACTTTGCAGGTATTCGCCGACGATATAGGCTTTAGAGTTGAATGTGATTCCGTTCTTCACTGTCGGGTAGGTACGGAAGAATTCATCCAGCATCTCATTGTCTTCGTCGTTGCGTTCGGCATGCAAGTCGAGCTCCAGTATAGTACAAGACGGATGATGTTCTTTCATGTACTGCCTGAAACCGATTTCTCTGTTCTCTTGCTGGTTAGAACCCACAATTCCTTCATGTATTTTGCGGAAAATAACGATTTCCTTTTCATCCCGTGCCAGTAACATCATCATTCTGGCAGCAAAATATCCGCTTTGGCGTGAGTTCTGACCGAAGAAGGCAAGAGGAGGAACGTCTTTGATATTGGAGTCTATATATATATAAGGTATATCCAATGCCTGCAACTGATCGGTGAAACCTTTCGTATATTGCGGAGCGGTAGGAGCTACCATCACTCCGTCCGGCTGTAAAGCCAGAATGGCTTCGCTGGCATTCTCGAATGAATGGTAGTCGTACGGATCGTAATAGTTGATTTTCACCGAAGTATTGAAATCCGAATAAGTGGCAATGGCTTCGTGGATACCGGTTTCTACCGCTGTCCAGTATTCGCCTTCCAGATGCTCCGGCAGCAGACAGATAAACGTATACTTCTTATTAGAAGCCAAAGCGCTGGCGTACATGTTGGGCTGGTAGTCAAGCTGCTTCAGAATTTCTTCTACGCGTTTCTTGCTGGCTTCCGACACTCCGCTACGTCCATGAATAACGCGGTCTACTGTTCCCACTGATACATCTGCCAGACGGGCGATGTCTTTGATTCTGATCCTTTCGGGCAATTTATTCATACGATAACCTTTATTTATATAGGTTTTTGTGCTCGCACACAATAATAATCTTAATATTTTCGATACAAATATATAACAATTTTTGTAATTACGAAAATTGTTGTATCTTTGTGCCCGCACACGAAAGGTATGTGGTGTTAGTCTTTTTATAGATTAATAGTCATGTTATCAGTGTATTAACCCCTAAAATAGGGCTGGAATGATAAATTGAAAGTTCATAATATTAATAACTTAGAATTTAAAACATAAGATTATGGGAAAGAAAGTCGTTACATTAGGCGAAATCATGCTTAGATTATCAACTCCGGGTAATACTCGTTTTGTTCAATCTGACTCTTTTGATGTAGTATATGGTGGTGGAGAAGCTAACGTTGCAGTGAGCTGTGCCAACTACGGACATGACGCCTATTTCGTAACTAAATTACCGAAACACGAAATTGGACAGTCTGCTGTTAACGCATTGCGTAAATATGGCGTAAAGACAGACTTTATTGCCCGTGGTGGCGACCGTGTAGGTATCTACTACTTGGAAACAGGTGCTTCTATGCGTCCTAGCAAAGTTATTTATGACCGTGCTCATTCTGCAATTGCTGAAGCTGACGCTACTGATTTCGACTTTGATGCTATCATGGAAGGTGCTGACTGGTTCCACTGGTCTGGTATCACTCCGGCTATTTCTGACAAGGCTGCCGAGTTGACTCGTCTGGCTTGTGAAGCTGCAAAACGTCACGGCGTAACTGTTTCTGTTGACTTGAACTTCCGTAAGAAACTGTGGACGAAAGAAAAAGCACAGTCTATCATGAAACCGTTGATGCAGTTTGTAGACGTATGTATCGGTAACGAAGAAGATGCAGAACTTTGCTTGGGCTTCAAACCGGATGCTGACGTTGAGGCTGGCCACACAGATGCTGAAGGCTATAAGGGTATCTTCCAGCAAATGATGAAAGAATTCGGATTCAAATATGTAGTTTCTACTTTGCGTGAATCTTTCTCTGCTACTCACAACGGTTGGAAAGCTATGATCTACAACGGAGAAGAATTCTATACTTCAAAACGTTATGATATCGATCCGATTATCGACCGTGTAGGTGGTGGTGACTCTTTCTCTGGCGGTATCATCCATGGTTTGATGACTAAACCTAATCAGGGTGCTGCTCTTGAATTCGCTGTTGCTGCATCTGCATTGAAACATACTATCAATGGTGACTTCAACCTTGTTTCTATAGAAGAAGTAGAAGCATTGGCTGGTGGTGACGCAAGCGGTCGCGTACAGAGGTAAATAAGTTGAGAGTTGAGAATGGAGAGTTGAGAGTTTGAAAAAAACAATTCATTTAAAATAAGAAATTAAGATGGCAAAATTCGATAAAATAGCCGTATTGAATAAGATCGGCTCTACAGGAATGGTTCCTGTATTCTATCACAAAGATGCAGAAGTTGCAAAGAAAGTAGTAAAGGCTTGTTATGACGGTGGTGTTCGTGCTTTTGAATTCACAAACCGTGGTGACTTCGCACAGGAAGTATTTGCTGAAATCGTTAAGTTCGCAGCAAAAGAATGTCCTGAAATGGCAATCGGTATCGGTTCTATCGTTGATCCGGCTACTGCTGCTATGTACTTGCAGCTGGGTGCTAACTTCGTAGTAGGTCCGTTGTTTAATCCTGAAATTGCTAAGGTATGTAACCGTCGTTCGGTAGCTTATACTCCGGGATGCGGTTCTGTATCAGAAGTAGGTTTTGCGCAGGAAGTAGGTTGCGATCTTTGCAAAGTATTCCCGGGTGATGTTTACGGAACTAACTTCGTGAAAGGCTTGATGGCTCCGATGCCATGGTCTAAGCTGATGGTGACAGGTGGGGTAGAACCTACTAAAGAAAACCTGACTGCATGGATCAAAGCTGGTGTATTCTGCGTAGGTATGGGCTCTAAATTGTTCCCGAAAGATAAAGTGGCAGCAGAAGACTGGGCTTATGTAACTGCAAAATGTGAAGAAGCTCTCGGTTATATTGCCGAAGCTCGTAAATAAGATTAGAGAGCGAAAGCTGTCTATAATAAAAAGAGGTTGATGCGACAGCCTCTTTAAAATATGCCTCGAGGGTTAGTTAGTTTAGTTAGTATATGAGGCATATTTTCATTTTGTTTAAAGGTGTTTAAAGGGGATAAGCCATCGGGATGATTCATTCATTTCGGTGGCTTGTTTTTTCTGGAGGGGAGCCGTTACTATTGCCGAAAGTGGAATGGGGATGAACCAATCTCCCAATAAGATGTTTTTTAGGTAGTAGATGTAATAACAATATATAATATGGAATCTCATCATCACGAACATAATCATCAGTTGACATCGCTCAATAAGGCTTTTATTATAGGCATCACTCTGAATATTGCTTTTGTTATCGTAGAATTCGGAGTAGGGTTTTATTATAATTCTCTGGGATTGCTTTCTGATGCCGGGCATAACTTGGGTGATGTAGCCAGTCTGGTGCTTGCTATGTTGGCTTTCCGGTTGCAGAAAGTTCATCCCAATAGCCGTTACACGTATGGATATAAGAAGAGTACGATTCTTGTCTCTTTATTAAATGCAGTTATATTATTGGTTGCCGTGGGCATTATTATTGCCGAGAGTGTAGATAAATTCTTCCACCCGGTTTCCGTAGATGGTTCTGCCATCGCATGGACAGCCGGGGTGGGAGTGGTCATCAACGCACTGACTGCCTGGCTCTTTATGAAAGATAAAGATAAGGATCTGAATGTGAAAGGAGCTTATCTGCACATGGCAGCAGATGCATTGGTGTCTGTCGGTGTAGTTGTTTCCGGCATTATTATCACCTATACAGGATGGAGTATTATTGACCCGATTATCGGACTTGGCATTGCTGTTATCATTATTGTCTCTACTTGGGGATTGCTTCACGATAGCCTTCGGTTGTCGTTGGATGGAGTACCGGTGGAGATAGACGCTCAAAAGATACAGCAACTTATCATGGAACAACCCGGCGTGGAGAATTGCCATCACCTGCATATCTGGGCGTTAAGCACAACGGAAACCGCTTTGACTGCCCATATTGTTATTGACAATATCACACAGTTGGAAGAAGTGAAACAGCATATAAAGGAAGCACTTGAAGAGGCAGGTATTCATCATGCCACTTTGGAGTTTGAAGACGAAAGGACTACTTGCTGCAAGGAATGTTGTGAGGATTAAATAAAATCCGTACCTTCGCGCCCTTAAACTAACTAACCTTTATTTTTTATGTTTACTGACTTATTGCATTCCTCTTATTTTTCCCTTTTCCTGATTGTCGCATTGGGATTTATGCTGGGAAGAATTAAAATTAAGGGGTTATCTCTCGATGTGTCGGCAGTTATTTTCATTGCCCTTCTTTTCGGGCATTTTGGTGTTATCATTCCTAAAGAATTAGGAAATTTCGGCTTGGTGCTCTTCATTTTTACCATCGGTATTCAGGCAGGGCCCGGATTCTTCGATTCTTTCCGTAGCAAAGGAAAGACGCTTATTCTCATCACTATGCTTATTATTTGTTCCGCCTGTCTTACTGCAGTCGGACTGAAATATGCATTTGATATCGATACACCGAGTGTTGTCGGTCTGATTGCCGGAGCGCTGACTAGTACGCCGGGTTTGGCTGTTGCCATCGACAGTACCAATTCTCCTCTGGCATCCATTGCTTACGGTATCGCATATCCGTTTGGAGTGATCGGCGTGATTCTGTTTGTCAAGCTGTTGCCTAAAATCATGCGGGTGGATTTAGATAAAGAAGCCCGTCGCCTGGAGATAGAACGTCGCGGACAATTCCCGGAATTGACTACTTGTATTTATCGCGTCACTAATGCGAATGTGTTCGATCGCAGCTTGGTGCAAATTAATGCGCGTGGTATGACAGGTGCTGTCATTTCACGTCTGAAACACAATGATGAAATATCCATTCCTACCGCCCATACGGTGTTGCATGAAGGAGACTACATACAAGCCGTAGGCAGCGAAGAGTCACTGGATCAACTGGCTGTGTTGGTAGGCAATAGAGAAGAAGGTGAACTGCCTTTGGATAAAACACAGGAAATAGAGTCTTTGTTGTTGACTAAAAAAGACATGATAAACAAACAACTGGGTGATTTGAACTTACAGAAAAACTTTGGTTGTACAGTGACTCGTGTTCGTCGAAGCGGTATTGATTTATCTCCGTCTCCCGATCTAGCCTTGAAGTTTGGTGATAAACTGATGGTAGTCGGTGAGAAAGAGGGACTTAAAGGAGTAGCCCGCCTGTTGGGAAATAATGCGAAGAAACTATCTGATACGGACTTTTTCCCCATTGCAATGGGTATTGTATTGGGCGTGTTATTCGGCAAAATAAATATCTCTTTCTCTGATAGCCTGTCATTCTCACCGGGACTGACCGGGGGAGTTTTGATGGTAGCTCTTGTGTTGAGTGCGATAGGTAAGACAGGACCCATTATCTGGTCTATGTCCGGACCTGCCAATCAGTTGTTGCGCCAGTTAGGTCTGCTTCTTTTCCTTGCCGAAGTGGGAACTTCTGCCGGTAAGAATCTGGTAGCTACCTTCCAGGAAAGCGGATTATTGATGTTCGGAGTAGGAGCCGCCATCACATTGGTGCCAATGCTTGTTGCAGCCATTGTCGGACATTTCGTATTTAAAATCAGTCTGCTCGATTTGCTGGGAACTATTACAGGAGGGATGACAAGTACTCCGGGACTCGCTGCTGCCGACTCGATGGTGGATAGCAATATTCCGAGCGTAGCTTACGCAACTGTTTATCCGATTGCCATGGTATTCTTAATTCTGTTTATTCAAGTAATAGCCTCGGCTGTATATTAACAGAATTTCATATAATAATTGATTGTTAAATAAATAGTTCGTATCTTTGCCGCCTCAAAGAAAAAAATGAGGTGAAACGATTGTTATTGAATATTACACGCTACTTCTTGCCGATACTGTTTGTATCGTATCTGGTAAGCTTTACATTCTTTGCCCACGTGCATGTGGTCAATGGCGTGACAATCGTCCATTCACACCCGTTTAAGAAAGGGGCGGCACATGAACATTCTACAGTCGAACTACAGCTGATTCATTGTCTGTCTCACTTAACGGCAGACGGTGCGGCTGTTGTTTTTGCTCTTTCCCTTTTTATTCCTTTCTTATTATGCTTGTTGCCCGGACGTTCGCAACACACTCACTATCACTGTCCGTATCATGGGGTAGTGGGACTTAGGGCACCCCCGGTTATTCGTTTCTCTATTCTTTAAATGATGATACCGTACCTTGCATGAGGTACGGGCATTATCTGTCTATCCATGTAAATACTTATCGAAAACGAATAACAAACGAAAAATGAAGAATTACATCTTTTCGCTTGTCTGCTTGTGCTGCACATTGTTGCCTGCCCTCGAAGGACAAGCTCATGAATATCCTAATCATCCCGAATTACGTAAGTCAGATGCCAATATCGTTGGCCATATTCTTGATAAAAATACAAAAGAGCATTTACCCTATATTACAGTCGCCTTGAAAGGTACGACCATCGGAACTGTGACCGATGCTACCGGGCATTATTTTTTGAAGAATCTTCCCGAAGGTAATTTTGTGCTGGAGGTCAGTTCGGTGGGATATAAAACCGTCAGACGGAATGTGACGCTGAAGAAAGGGCGTACATTGGAAGAAGATTTCGAGATAGAAGAAGATGCGGTTGCTTTGGATGGCGTAGTCGTATCTGCCAATCGTAATGAAACCACCCGCCGTCTGGCTCCGACACTGGTGAATGTAGTAGATTTGAAAATCTTTGAGAATACCAATTCTACGACTTTGGCGCAAGGCTTGAGCTTTCAGCCGGGTGTTCGTGTAGAGTCCAATTGTCAGAATTGCGGTTTCCAGCAAGTGCGTATCAATGGACTGGATGGCCCTTATACGCAAATCCTGCTCGATTCCCGTCCCATTTTTAGTGCGCTTTCCGGTGTGTATGGTATCGAACAGATTCCTGCCAGCATGATAGAACATGTGGAAGTGATGCGTGGAGGCGGCTCGGCACTGTTCGGCTCATCTGCCATTGCCGGTACAATCAATATCATCACCAAAGAACCGATGCGCAACTCTGGTATGTTATCTCATACGATTACGGGAATTGGCGATGGCGACGTTTTCGACAACAGTACGGCATTGAATGCGTCTCTCGTGACGGACGACCAGCGTGCAGGTCTGTATATCTTCGGTCAGAACCGCCACCGTTCTGCGTATGACCATGACGGCGACGGATATTCCGAAATACCCAAATTGCACGGTCAGACAATTGGTTTCCGTTCGTTCCTGAAAACAACGACTTATTCGAAACTTACTTTTGAATATCACCACATGGAAGAATTCCGCAGGGGAGGAGACTTATTGAACCGCCCGCCTCATGAAGCGAATGTGGCGGAGCAGACCGAACACTCAATCAATGGCGGAGGACTGAAGTTCGATTATTTCTCCCCTAACGAGAACCATCGTTTCAATGTGTTTGCATCTGCACAGCATATCAATCGCGACAGCTATTATGGTCCAGGTGACAGAGACCCTTTGGATGCTTACGGAAACACCACTGACTTGAACTGGATGGCAGGCTCACAGTATGTCTACAGCTTCGGCAAATGCATCTTCATGCCTTCCGACCTGACTGCCGGAATAGAGTTCAATCAGGACAAACTGGAAGATAACATGTGGGGATACAACCGCACGGTAGACCAGAAAGTGAATATCGGTAGTGCTTTCCTTCAGAACGAATGGAAAAATGATCATTGGGGATTCCTGATTGGCGGCCGTTTGGATAAGCATAATCTGATTGACCATGTGATATTCAGTCCGCGTGCCAACTTGCGTTATAATCCGACAGAAAACATCAATCTTCGTTTTAGTTACTCATCCGGCTTCCGTGCTCCGCAGGCTTTCGACGAAGATTTGCATGTGGAAAATGTAGGCGGTAATGTAGCGATGGTTGAACTGGCGGATAATCTGAAAGAAGAAAGATCACAGAGCTTGAGTGCTTCGGCAGATATTTATCATCGCTTTGGTGCGTTTCAGGTTAACTTCCTGGTAGAAGGATTCTATACAAAGTTGTCGGATGTTTTTGCCCTTACCGACGGAGAGGTAGTGGATGGAATTCTGACACGTACCCGTCACAATGCATCAGGAGCGCAAGTTCTGGGATTGACACTGGAAGGAAAGATGGCTTACCTGAATAAAATCCAAGTTCAGGCGGGAGTCACTCTGCAACAGAGCCATTACAGCAAACCGCACATCTGGAACAAAGAAGCTCCGGCGGTGAAGAAAATGATGCGTACGCCAAATACTTACGGCTATTTTACAGCAACCTACACCCCGATAAAACCGTTATCTATCGCTCTTTCCGGTACCTATACCGGTTCGATGCTGGTTCCCCACGAGCCGGTTCCGGGATTCCTTGAAAATCCGATAACGGTGAATACCAAAGACTTTTTCGATATCGGTTTGAAAGCTGCTTA
Source organism: Bacteroides xylanisolvens (assembly GCF_018289135.1). NCBI lineage: Bacteria > Pseudomonadati > Bacteroidota > Bacteroidia > Bacteroidales > Bacteroidaceae > Bacteroides > Bacteroides xylanisolvens. Next base: position 2,122,201 of record NZ_CP072216.1, on the reverse strand, counting down.
TGACTTCAAACTTTACAAGTCGATGAACCTCCAGTTGAATGCCGGCATACAGAATATTTTCAATGCCTATCAGGACGACTTCGATAAAGGAGCTGACCGTGACTCCGGCTATATCTATGGTCCGTCACTTCCGAGAAGCTTCTTTGCCGGGGTGAAGATCAGTTATTAAGATTCGGTTAAGATTTAAAATCGTTATAAATAGGGATTGTTTTGCATGGAGACAATCCTTATCTTTGCAAAAAAACAAACTAAACCCTGACTTTACTGCACAGAATAGATGTGCAAGATTACCGGATGAAACAATTGTACCTACATATAATGAAGTGGTTTTTGCCTGTACTGTTTATCTCGTACATGGCAGGAATCACTTTATTTACTCACTCCCATGTAGTAAACGGGGTAACGATTGTCCATTCGCATCCATTTAAAAAAGGCAGTGAACATAGCCATACGACGGTTGAATTCCAACTCATTCACCTGTTGAATCATGTATTGGTGACAGACAGCGGATTAATACCTACATTCGCGGTCGCTGCTTTATCTCTATTATGTATCCTGTTTATCCGCCCGCAAGTTGAGCCATATCACCGTTCTTGTCCGGGCGTCATATCTCTTAGAGCACCTCCTGTCGCTTAGTCTATCTTTTCGGGAACAGTATTCATCAGTTAGGAACAACGATTAATGATCGCTGCTTCCCTTTCCCTTATTATTATTTTTGATTTTAAACATTAAAAGACTAACGACAATGAAGAAATATCTTTTAGTCCTGGCCGGCCTGTATTGTGTCCTGTCATACGCATTGGCTGAACATCCGGACTACCCTGAACTGAAAAAATCCGATGCGAACATCATAGGCCATGTACTGGATAAGAAAACGAAAGAGCACCTTCCTTACATCACCATTGCACTGAAAGGAACAACGATAGGAACCGTGACCGACGCTACCGGACATTATTTTTTGAAGAATTTGCCGGAAGGTAACTTTATACTGGAGGTTAGCTCGGTCGGCTACAAGACCGTGACCCGCAACGTGACTCTGAAAAAAGGAAAGACACTGGAAGAGGATTTTGAAATAGAAGAGGACGCGATTGCTTTGGATGGGGTAGTGGTTTCCGCCAACCGCAGTGAAACGACGCGCCGTTTGGCTCCTACTTTGGTAAATGTCGTCGATCTGAAGCTATTTGAAACGACTAACTCTTCCACTTTATCGCAAGGGCTGAACTTTCAGCCCGGTGTACGTGTAGAGACAAACTGCCAGAATTGTGGTTTCCAGCAAGTCCGCATCAATGGACTGGACGGACCGTATACGCAGATTTTGATAGATTCCCGTCCCGTATTCAGTGCCCTTTCCGGAGTGTATGGCCTGGAACAGATTCCCGCCAGCATGATTGAACGCGTAGAAGTGATGCGTGGGGGAGGTTCCGCCTTGTTCGGCTCTTCGGCCATTGCAGGAACCATCAATATAATCACCAAAGAGCCTTTGCGCAATTCCGGCCAGCTGTCGCACACCCTTACTGCTTTAGGGGGCGGCTCCTCATTCGATAACAATACCTCCCTGAATGCTTCATTAGTGACGGACGATCATCGTGCCGGACTGTATATCTTTGGTCAGAACCGTCACCGGTCCGGATATGATTATGACGGAGACGGATTCACCGAACTACCTAAATTGAAGAATCAGACAGTGGGCTTCCGCTCTTATCTGAAAACAAGCACTTACTCCAAACTAACCTTCGAATATCACCACATGCAGGAATTCCGTCGGGGAGGGGATATGTTGGACCGTCCTCCTCACGAAGCCCATATTGCAGAGCAGTTGCAACATTCGATTGATGGTGGAAGTTTGAAGTTCGATTATTTCTCGCCAGATGAAAAGAACCGTCTAAGTATCTTTGCGTCAGCCGCCAATACAGATCGGGACAGTTATTACGGACCGGGTAACGATCCTCTGAAAGCCTATGGAAAAACAACGGATTTAACCGCTATGGGCGGCGCGCAGTATGTACATACGTTTGATAAGTGTTTTTTTATGCCTTCTGACCTCACGGCAGGACTTGAATATAACCGTGATCGTCTGAAAGATAATATGTGGGGATATGACCGCCACACGGATCAGACGGTAAATATTTACAGTGCTTTTCTGCAGAACGAGTGGAAGAACGACCGTTGGGGCATTCTGATCGGTGGTCGTCTGGATAAGCATAACATGGTAGATAATGTCATCTTTAGCCCCCGTGCCAACTTGCGTTTCAACCCGACACAGAATATAAACCTGCGTTTGAGCTATTCATCCGGATTCCGTGCTCCGCAGGCTTTTGATGAAGATATGCATATTGAAAATGTGGGCGGAACAGTGGCAATGATTGAGCGTGCGAAGAACTTGAAAGAAGAGAAATCCCAAAGTTTCAGTGCGTCCGCAGATATGTATCACCGTTTCGGAGTATTCCAGACGAATTTCTTGATCGAGGGCTTTTATACAAGACTGACAGATGTCTTCGTGTTGGGCGAACCTTATGACCGTGGCGATGGGATATTGGTAAAACCACGCAGTAACGGTCCCGGCGCGAAAGTGATGGGGCTAACGCTGGAGGGCAAAGTGGCTTATCTTTCCATCCTGCAAATACAAGCGGGACTCACTTTGCAACGCAGCCGATACGATGAACCTCATAAATGGCATGACGACGCACCGGCAGAAAAGAAAATTTTCCGTACTCCCGATACATATGGTTACTTCACAGCTACTTATACTCCCATCAAACCTTTATCCATTGCCCTGTCAGGAACTTATACCGGGAGAATGTTAGTGCAACGCATGGATATCACCGCCGAGAACGCCGAACTGGGCGCAATGCCCGAACGAAAGGCGGAAGCCATCCGTACACCCCGTTTCTTCGATTTGGGAGTGAAACTGGCTTATGACTTCAAGCTATACAAAACAGTCGATTTGCAACTAAACGGCGGAGTTCAGAACCTCTTTGAGTCTTATCAGAAGGACTTTGATAGAGGAGCTAATCGGGATTCCGGCTATATTTACGGGCCTTCTCTGCCGAGAAGTTTCTTTGCCGGAGTGAAGATTAGCTATTAGGTTGTTTCTATACGATTTTGCAGACTTGTCGAGTTTTACAGGGTGTAACTAGTCGGTTTCTCGTCAAGATTCATTAACTTTGTCGGGAAAATAAATGCTAAGCAATGGATATACCGGCTTTACACACACTAACAAACGGCATTATTATCGGAATATGTCTGTCTATATCTTTCGGTCTTGTCTGCTTCAAGCAGATGGCGCACGCCATTAATCCCAAATACAGGCGTGCATGCCATTTCTTCATCGCTGCTTCTCTCATTATCGCTGCCGGTCATTTGGCGGAGTTGCTGGTTGACGGGTTCGGCGTATACCGGTCGTTGGACTTATTCTCAATATTGGTGTTGGTGCTTGCTTCTTCGCAGGCGTTGATGTTCACGTTTATGTTGATATTGCTGTTCGACAGCAGATACGTCACTTTTGCCAATGTGATGAAGCATGCGGCGCCTTCGCTCGTTTTCATTCTGCTGTATGTGGTGAGTTGCTGCATTGAAGCGGACGTCTGTGTATATTCTTTAGCAGAATGGCGTGCGTGTGTCGTTCACAATCTCCCGTTGGCAGTGCGGACCTTGTTCGGTGTCACCTATACCGTACAACTGTTCGTTTACGTCCGCCTCTTTTTCCGTAAAAAACACCGCTACATCACGCATTTAAAAGAATTGACCGGAGAGTGTATCTCAAAACTGGAACTCCGGTGGACGATGCGCGCTTTCCTTTATGCGTTGAGTATCGGCATTGGCGCATGGGTTTTACTTGTCTGTCCGGGACCGATACCCGAGTTTAGTTTCAGTTTCCTTATCGTGGTTTTCTATCCTGCTTTTGCATGGCTGTACACTAACTATCATTACACTTACGAGATGCTACGCCGTTTTATCGTCGAACAGGATGGAAAACTGTCCCAACCACCGCTCGAAGCCGATATGGGCGACCTCATCTGTTACCTGCAATCCGGCGATAGCAACCACTTGTTTGAAGAGCTCGAAGCCTATCTGCAGAAAGAACAACCGTACCTCGACTACAACTTCAAGCGTGACGACCTGATTAAAGCTCTTGGCACAAACGAGCGTAATCTCTCCGCCGCTGTGGGGCGTGCCACAGGACTGACCTTGCAAAATTATCTTCTCCGCCTGCGCATCCGTCATGCCATGGACTTGCTCCTGCTTCCGGACTACGCGAACCACACAATTGAAGACATTGCCGGAGCGTCGGGCTTCAAGGCAATGCGCACCTTCAACCGCAATTTCCGCGAATTGGTAAAAATGACTCCTACCGAGTTCCGCCGACAAAAGTCTGTACCTTAAAGGAGAAGGCGATACTCTTTTATCATCAAATGCTGTTGTTTCCATCAATGCATAGGTAGAAGTTTCTCCGAACAATGGAATTTCCGGCAATCCTGCAAGATTTGCAGGATTTTGGCTATACAATGCAGGATTTTGGCTATACCTTTTCGTTGTTGCATATTACTTTTGTCCGAAAAGAGAACACGATTTATTCACCCTTTTAGAAAGACAAAAGAAGTATGAAACAACTAAGAATCTTTTTCCTCTGCCTTATGGCAGCAACGTTGGCAACCGCCTGTGGCGACGACAACAATGACGACAACTCTGTGCCCGTAGAGAGCATCACCCTCAATCATGAGACTCTGACCCTGAAATCGGGAGCGACCGAAACGCTGGTTCCCACCATTGTCCCCGACCGGGTGACTGCCGAATCCGTAGTATGGAGCAGTGACAAAACTTCCGTAGCCACCGTAAGTAAAGACGGACTGGTGACCGCCGTAGCTGAAGGAACAGCTACCATCACCGCCACCGCACGCGAAAAGTCCGCCACCTGCCTTGTGACGGTCAGCAACAAGACGCTTGTCACTACCGCAGCCGAACTGAAAACCGCTATTGAAACGGCAGACGGCACTGCGGATGCACCAACACAAATCATCCTCGGTAAAGGCTTTGAGGTTGCTGCGGATGCAGAGCATTTTGCCTTTTCAATAGACGGCAAACACATTGCTATCGACGGCGGAAATAATCCTATCAGCGGCGATAATTATAATATTTCCCGTACCGCTAGCGACAAAAGCCTTTTTGAGCTTACAAACGGCGCGTCATTGAAGCTGACCAACCTCAACATTTATGGAAATGCTGCTGCCCATTCAGCTGATGTCGCCTGCATATTTGTTAGGGCGTCTTGCAAACTAACGCTGGGTAACGGCTTCGAACTATATTCCGGCGATGGGTTTGTTGATGACCAGCTAATTGGTATCTCTGTCGGTGATAATGCCACGCTCATTATGGAAGGCGATGCTGAAATCTCCAAAAGCATAAAGGGGCAGGAAGTGCTTGTTGCCCCTACAGGAATACTGCAACTGAAAGGCGGAAAAATAAAAGCAAGGGAGGAGGGAACGTATGAGAGTGAACGGAGCCTCTGTCTGCAAGCTGCGATTAATGGCAATCAAGTGACCATCCCCACCGTTACGGTTGAAAACGAACTTCCGGCGGATTCTGATTTTAAATTAGATCTATATGATTACGTGTTGAGTAGTTCCACTGTCCGGCCAGGAGCCGAAACCGTTGTTAAGGGAACCGACAGCTACACCTTGACTGACAGTGATCTTATGAAGTTCCATCTGATGACTAATACTACTGGGGGCATGACATATTATGACAGTTATTTCGAACTTTATCTGGACGGTAATGCTATCAAGATACGTGCGAAATGACAAGCAGCACAGAACGTAACTAATAAATAGATATTCACTTTCCTTAAAACAATCATTATCATGGCAACAAACGAAAAAATCACGCTCAATGTTGACCTTTACGACAACATCATGACCGAACAAAAAGGCGACTACACCGGACGCGCACGCATCACAGGCAGTCTGCACAACAAAGAAATCGCAGCACGCATCATCAAGGAGCGTACCGAGTACCGGCAGGAAACCATCGAGAACATCCTCGACCTTGCCGACCAGAAGAAGGTGGAAGCCATCGCCGAAGGGAAGAGCGTGGTAGACGGTGTGGGACAGTACATTGTCACCGTACGCGGTTCGTTCCTCGGGGAGAACGCCCAGTTTGACGCCACGAAGCACTCGCTCGGTGTGTCCTACACACCGGGACAACTGCTGCGCGACCAGCTCAAAGCCGTAAAAGTAATCTGCAACGGGCTGGCACAGACGGGGCCGGTCATCAACTCCATCACCGACTCCGTGACGAAGAGTATCAGCCAGGTCATCACTTCCGGCGGTCCTGCCGTTATCAGCGGAAGCAACATTAAAATCCTCGGTGACGACCCTTCGGTCGGCATCTATCTCACCAAAGACGAAGAGGGAGCCGTCCCGTTGAAAGTGTCCGTCATCGTTCACAACGCACCGTCACAACTCACCATCATGCTACCTGCCATAGAAGCCGGAAAGCTCTATGCGCTAAGCATCACGACACAATATAGCGGAAGCAACAAGGCATTGAAAACGCCACGCTCTTACCGTTTCCCGATTCTGCTGGGTGACGAAAACGCGGGTGGCGGCGGTGGCGGCGGCGAAGCGCCCGACCCTGAAATCCCCGGAGGAGGTGAAGCCCCCGACCCGGCTGCATAAAGAAGCAGGTCACGAATGAGGACGGACAGTCCGGCTGCAGACAGCGCATCCGCCCTCATGGCAAACAAAAAAGGCGGCAGCCTTTCATAATTTACCCTTTTAAAGAAAACAGAAAGACGCATGAAACAACTAAGAATCTTTTTCCTCTGCCTTGTGGCAGCAACGTTGGTAACCGCCTGCGGCGGCGACGACAAAGACAACTCTACACCGGTAGAGAAAATCACCCTTGACAAGGACAAACTGACGTTTGTGGCTCAATGGAAGATGCGGCCATCCCATTTTCCCGAAGGTGGATTCACGGTGGTGAAAGGAGACGGATACACCTTAACCCAACTCGATCTTGAGAAAATCACCTCATTGGAAATGGACGTCACCGGTAGTTCTGTAACCTCTGAAAACTGCGAACTGGTACTGGATACAGCCGAAAATGCCATCAAGCTGCGTATCAAAGCAACAGCCTATTGAATACGTAAAACCGGAACGGCGGAAAGGGATGTGTGCCGCAGTAGGCTGGGGAGACGTGCCGCAGCAGGCTAGGGAAGCATGCCACAGCAGGCAAGGGGAGCATGCCACAACAAGTTAGGGAAACGCACCACAGCAAGCTGTGGCAATACACCCTAATTTCCCGGCTACGACAGCACAGAACACGCAAAAAGGCAGCAGTTACTCACAGACGAGAGCAACTGCTGCCTTTTTCATGTGTCACATCATATCCTTGTCTACTTCAAGCAAGTGGCGTACGCTGTTAATCCGTTTCGATTTTCCAGTCTCCAATCGTTCTCGTGGTACTGTCGAAGTTGATGCCGACCTTCACCACTTTCCGGTGGTCTGCCTCATAAGGAATCGCATACCCTTTGCTGTTAATCTGCGCTAAAGCCTCTTCTGCGGTGCCGTTCATTTTAAATTCAAGTATATAAATAGCATCCTGCATTTTGATAACCACGTCCGCCCGTCCGACAGCGCTTTTGACTTCGGTATCCACATATTGTCCCATCAAGCGGAACAGAAGATAGAATATAGTTTGATAATGTTTTTCCTCTTTGTTGTTTAGGTCGTTCGGAATAGAGGCGAAGAAAGACCGGGTGCGTTCAAGGCAAGATTCAAGGTTTCCTTTCATTAAATCACGCACAAAGGACACTACATAAAAGTTGCTTTCGCGCGTAGGTTGGTAAAGATAAGAAGGGATGAGCGACTCGATAAAGCCGATTCTTACTTCCTCGTTCGGGTAGCCTAATGTATAGGTACGAAAGAAAGCATCGTACGACTTGATTGTGAGATAACCGCTTTGGTAGAGCACCGGAATTGGGTCGGTGAGACAATCCGTAGCCTTGTCGAAGTCTTCCGGCTTGGCGTCCATACGGTCGAGCAGACGGATATCAAAGTTCATTTGTTGCAGGAGTTCTATCAGAAAGGTAGGGGTACCGGTAGAAAACCAGTAGTTCTCATAACTCTTTTGGGCAAAAGCATTAATCAGGCTGAAAGGATTGTACACATCCACACAGGATTTACTGAAATGATATCCGTCATATTGCTTCTTCAAGTGGGCACACGCCTCTTCATACGTTTCATCGTTGGCTTGTGCCATCTGTTCGACATCAATTTTCATCTGTGTCAGCAGTTCCTGTTCGGTGATACCGCAGATAGTGCTGTAATTATCGCTCATGCTGACGTTCTGAAGATTGTTAAGTTCGCTGAATATGCTCATCTGGCTGAATTTGCTGATGCCCGTCAGGAAGAGGAAGCGAAGATATTTACCTGACTTTTTTAAGGGGCTGAAGAAGTCGCGCATGATACCACGAATCTCATGCTGCAACTCATGGTTATTGTTACTGTCCAGCATCGGGGCGTCATATTCGTCCACTAATACGACAACCTGCTGCCCGGTTTGCTCATAAGCGCGGCGGATGATACCTTCCAGACGTAAACTAAATGTGTCTTCGCCTTCCTGACGTCCGTAGACGTTTTCCCAAAGTAACAGCTGAACATTGATAGATGCGCGAAGTGACTCTGCTTCCATATATTTACTGCCGCTAAAGTCGATATGTAGCACCGGATACACTGTCCAGTCTTTCTCTAACTGCTCCATGTCCAGTCCGTTGAAAAGTTCTTTCTTTCCCAGAAAATAGGCTTCGAGCGTAGAGACAAGCAGACTTTTCCCGAAACGACGGGGACGACTCAGGAAATAAATCTTATTTGTATTGACGAGTTGATAAATCAGTGCAGTCTTATCAACATATATGTAATCATTATTGCGCAAATCTTCAAAATCCTGTATCCCGATAGGATAGCGCCTGAATGTTCCTTCTTCCATATCAAATTTTTATTAAAATGTGAACGATGAATGCAAAGTTAAGAAAAAGAAGCGGAATAGCTTTCTTTGTTGCCGAAGATTTTCACGTGTCACACCATATCCTTGTCTACCCCGAATTTCTCATCCGTCTGACACTCCCCGGCAGGTTCCACATGCACCAGAATATCATAGACATTATCTATCGAGCTTTCAATACTTTTCTCCACCGCCCCGGCAATCTCATGCGCTTGTGTAATCGTTATCTGCGGATTCACCTCTATATCGAGCGTAATTATATACCGGTTTCCTATCATTCTCGACCTGACCCGGTGCGGATTACTTGCTCCCGGCACTTTCTCGACAGCTTCGAATATCTTATTATACACATTGACATCCTTCACGCCATCCATAAGCTCCACATTCGAGTCGAGAAAAATACCAATGGACGACTTGATGATAAAGAGGCTGATTATCAATCCCGTTATCGAATCGAGTATCGGCAATTTGAATATAAAAGTAAAAATCAACCCTAATAAAACTCCGGCCGAGATGACAACATCATTACGCATATTTATCGCATTCGCCGTCAGCATGGAACTGTCTATTTTCTTTCCCTGTTTGTACTGGTACGAAGCCAGCATCAGTTTGCCGACAATAGAGAATATAGTCACATAGATAGCGATAGCCGATGGTATCTCTTTCACTTCATCTGAAAAGATGCTTTGAATGGAAGATATCAGCATTTGCATACCGGCATAAAATATCACCAGTGACAGAATCTTTGTCGCGATGCCTTCCGCTTTCTCATAACCAAATACATATTTCTTTGAAGGAGGACGGTTGATGAGGCGTGCCGTAAAAATCATAACGATAGAGATAACGACGTCGGTTGCCGAGTCGATACCGTCGCCCACTACCGCCAAACTACCGGCCCATAAACCGATGATGATTTTTGATGCGGACAGGATTGCATTGCCAATGGTGCTAATCCATGAGGTTTTGATTAAGATGTTCTCTCTTGACATTGAAGTGACTCTTTATAATTAATTGTTTGATTGCGATTGGCTAGCAAAGATAAACATTTATAGGAGTCTGTGACGTCAAGTCGCAAAAAAACTTTTTCCGGGTTTTTAGTAGTTTCTATGTTTTAGTTGTATTATATATAGATGGTCAATTAAAGACAGGACAAATCATTTATTAAATAGTTAACCGCATGTTCAAAAAACTAAGTAGTTCTTTACTCATTGTATCAGCTTGTGTTTTTTCTTCTTGTACGCCCACCGTCAAGCAAGAGATTGCAATCCTACCTACCCCCGTTAGTCTGACCGAGCAGTCGGGCTCGTTTGTTTTAAAAGACGGAATGAAGATTGGAGTTTCCGATCAGTCGTTGTTTCCGGCAGTCGGGTATTTGCAGGAGATTCTCCGCAATGTCATATCGTCTTCTGTGGAGGTTACTACAGATAAGAATCAGGTAGATATGTATTTTCAGTTGAAAGATACCGGTGGCAAGCCCGGTTCTTATAAACTTCAGTCTACGCCGGAATATATCCGGGTAGAGGCTAATGACTATTCGGGTATCATTTCTGCGATTACTACTATTCGCCAGCTGCTTCCTGCAGCGATAGAAGTGCAGGGAGAGAAACAAACTTATTCAATCCCTGTCGTGCAAATAGAAGACGCACCTCGTTTTGAATGGCGTGGATTTATGCTGGATGCTTCCCGTCATTTCTGGAATAAAGATGAGGTAAAGCATGTATTGGATCTGATGTCTTTGTATAAACTCAATAAATTCCACTGGCATTTGTCTGACGATCAGGGCTGGCGTATAGAGATTGAGAAATACCCGCTGCTTACCGAAAAAGGAGCTTGGCGTAAGTTTAATAAGCACGACCGTACCTGCATGGCACGTGCGAAAGAGGAAGATAATACCGATTTCCTGATTCCGGAAGATAAGATACGCATTGTGGAAGGAGATACGCTGTATGGAGGTTATTACACTCATGATGATATCAAAGAAATAGTAGCCTATGCTACGCAAAGAGGAATTGATGTCATTCCCGAGATTGATATGCCGGGACATTTCCTCGCGGCTATCAGTCAATATCCGGAGTTGGCATGCGACGGACTAATCGGATGGGGAGAAATCTTCTCTTCTCCTATCTGTCCGGGTAAAGACGCGACGCTGGAATTCTGTCGGAATGTGTTCAAAGAAGTTTTCGAGCTTTTCCCTTATGAATATGTGCACATGGGTGGTGATGAAGTGGAAAAAGCCAACTGGAAGAAATGCCCTCTCTGTCAGAAACGTATCCGTACGGAGAAGCTGGGTTCGGTAGAAGAACTTCAGGCATGGTTTGTACGTGACATGGAGAAATTCTTCCTCGCCAACGGAAAGAGACTCATCGGCTGGGATGAAGTGGTAGCCGACGGATTATCTTCCGATGCTGCTATTACATGGTGGAGAAGTTGGGCGAAAGACGCGTTGCCTACGGCGACCGCGCAAAAGCAGAAAGTGATTGCTTGTCCGAATGAATATTTCTATTTCGATTATGCGCAGGATCAGAATTCAGTGAAGAAAATACTGGCATACGATCCGTGTTCGGATGATAGATTATCACCCGAACAGAAGAAATATATTTGGGGTGTACAGGCTAATCTCTGGTCTGAATGGATTCCGACAATGAAGCGCATTGAATACCTGATCGTTCCCCGCATGATTGCATTGAGCGAAATAGCCTGGGTAGAACCGGCTGTTAAACCAAGCCTCGAAGAGTTTTATCGTCAGCTTGTTCCGCAGTTTAAACGGATGGATGTGATGAGGGTAAATTATCGTGTGCCTGATTTACAGGGATTCTATAAAGTGAATGCATTTATTGATGAAACAACGATTGACTTGACTTGCCCGTTGCCCGGTACTGAAATACGCTATACGACAGACGGCAGTATGCCTACCAAAGAGTCTACTCTTTATAATGGTGCTCTGGACGTGACGGAGACTACCGATTTCGCTTTCCGCACGTTCCGTCCGGACGGTTCTCCTTCGGATGTGGCACATACTAAATATGTAAAGGCTCCTTATGCGGAGGCGGTGACTGCTCCGGCTGCCTTGCAGCCCGGCTTGAAAGCTGTATGGCATGACTTCCGCGGTAATCTTTGTGCAGATATTGACGCGGCTCCGGTAAAAGGGGAATATGTGGTAGAATCGGTATCTATCCCCGAAGAGGTGAAAGGAAATATCGGCTTGGTGATGACCGGTTATCTGGAAGTTCCCGCTGATGGTATTTACACCTTTGCCCTTCTATCGGATGACGGTAGTACATTGACGCTTGACGGTGAATTGCTGGGAGATAATGACGGTGCACACTCATCGGTAGAGATTATTGTGCAGAAGGCCTTGAAAGCCGGATTGCATCCGATAGAGGTTCGTTACTTCGATTGTAACGGAGGTGTATTGCAGATGGAACTGGTGAATGAAAAAGGTGAAAAAGAAATGCTGCCGGGTGCGTGGTTGAAACATGAGGTGCACGCACGTGTGTGAAACTGGATGGGTAAAAGAGGGTATCCTTTTGTGAAGTGCACCCTCTTTACCTCTTTTAGAATACATCATCTATTCATATTCCAAAATGAATACATTAATGTTTTTTCAACTTAACAACCAAATAAAAGAAATGCGGGTGAATCACTTCGGCCGATTCTTATGTATGGTGGTTCAGGAGTTTGCATAACTATGCATCCCGCCAAGAACATAATTCACTCCGAAATAAGTCATTAAGACTGTAAGGAAAGCAAGAATCATATAAATATGGAAAAATAAAGGCTTGCGGAAAATGCGCAGGCTTTGTGAATGGAAGGCTGCTCCATATACAAGGAAGGTAATCAGCGCCCATACTTCTTTCGGGTCCCACGCCCAGTATCTTCCCCAGGAAACGTTTGCCCAGACTGCTCCCAAAAAGATGCCTGCCCCTAAAAAGAACGTCGCAGGATAGAGTAGCAAACGGCTGACTAGCGTCAACTGTTCTATCCGGTTATCTTGTCTGTCGTCATTTTCAGAGACATTGTTTTCCGGCTCTTTTTTTCGGAGACATAATGCCAGTATTCCGTTTAGCATGATAAATGCCAATAGGGCATAAGACATCATAATCAATGAAACATGAATGCTTAACCACGGAGAGACGAGCACCGGCATTAATGGCGTTATCTGCGGATTCATTTGTCCCAGATAAGAGACTAACAACGCAAAGCCGGAGAGCAAGAATCCGAATGGAAGTACGAATGAGAATCTTCGATGGAGCAGGCAGGCTACCAAGAGGATGCAGAGTGCCATAAACTGCATGGTTTCGTAACCGTTGCTAAGTGGAATGCGTCCGCCAATATACCAACGTAGGCAATATCCTGCTAAATGGAATATGAAAGCAAGATAGAGCGCAACAGAAAAGAACGCTCCTGCTGTGCGGGTAATCGCTTTGGCTTTCGGTGAGAGTACCCTTCTTCGCAGGCTGTACTGAAGCAGAAGCAGGAAAGACAATACTCCCAATGATAGATTAATCATAAAAAGAATCTTGCTGAACGGAATCCGGTTGTAGAGTAGTTCGGCTTTTATTTCCAGTTCGGAGAGTGGTTGCACGCTGCCATCAGTGGGTAATGGCTGAATGAATGTTCCTTTTTCCAGCATCAGGATCAATCCCACTTTTTCGTCCGTTTCTTGGATGGCTTTGGCGAGTTTGCTACCTTTTCCCTGTTCTTGTTGCCAGGTTTTCTGAAGACGGTAGACCGGACCGTCAAATAAATCGGTTAATCGGGCGTAAGGTGTCTGTAAGTTTAGCAAATGCTGCAACTCTGTATTTTTGATGTATATCAATGGTTCATTTCTCCATACTTCCGGATAGAGTAGCCAGCCACCAATTACCTGTTCAGGCGTCAAACCTTTATATGAAGCTTTGCCTGTCAATTTCTGAATGAAATCGCGCGCCAATGTATTGAATGGTACTACTCGGTCGTGATAAATGACCTGTTCTTGTGCCAAACTGTCTGCTTGTACCCGTTTCAGTGCCGGGAGAAGTTTTTTTTGTGCTTGCATACTACCTGCAAGACAGAAGAGGAACAATAGAAATACACCTCCTTTTTTCAGTAGCGGGTGACTTAGCAGGCGTCGGAAATCGCCATAGCGGGAAAATAATAACCAGATCATGGAGATACCGAGCAGAACATATCCTGCATACGTAACTCCCGTACCCCACGGGTCATAATTGACAGTCAGCCAACTCCCTTTTCCATCATCATCGAAAGATGACTGATAGAAACGGAAACCTTGTAATGTAAATATACGGTTCATTGAAATCTGTTCGTGTGACAGAACATCTTTTTGTCCGGGAAGAGAGTAGGTGATATAACTGATGTAGTCTGCCGGAGCTTCAGTTCCGGGATAGTATGCTATACGAAAACTATCCAGCTGTATTGTGAATGGCAGGTCTGCTTCTCTTCCGCTTTCCGACTCCTGAAAACTACCTGCCGTCACTCCCGGCAGTAAATGTACGTATCCTTTTTTACTGCCGGTAAACGTAATCATGGCCCCCACCAGGATAACGAGGAGGGAGCCATGAAACAACAATATGGGGAACCGTCGCCATAAAGCACGTCGGATGAGAGCAACAAGTGCAATTGCGGCAATAACTCCCCACAAACAACAAAACCAGCATGTATGATATATATTTCTCTCTACAAAATCTGTCCCATACGCTTGCTCTACAAAAGTAGCTGCAGCGAGTAGTCCCACCAGACAGATATATAAGATAATAAGTAACCTTTTCAACGGTATAATCTTTTATGATTTAAAATGGAGCGTACCCCTTGTTCTTACATTCTTTCACTCCCATACATTCCATCTCAATCAACCATCCGGGGCGACATACCGGAGCATGAACAAATACTTTGGGAGTGTGCGGGAAACGTTGGTCATACATTGCTTTAACGACTGCATAGTCGGCTATATCACGCAAATATACAATCATTTGTCCCAAATTTTCAAAAGTGCATTCTGCTTCTTTTAGCAGGGTTTCCACATTTTCCCACATCCGTTCTGTCTGTTTGCGAATGTTGCCGGGATATACCACTTCGCCTTTGTTGTTGATGCTTGCCGTACCCGAAATAAATATCTGGCGGCGGTCGCCATAATCTACATACGTGCCACGTTCAAAACTTACTCCATATTCATAAGTCGGATTCAGGTGGGTAGGTGCATAGAGAAAATGAATCTGTTCCGGTTGTAATCCTGCTACGGCATAAGTATCCATTTGTACCAGTACTTTCGGATCGGCATGGCGACCGCCGATACCGGTGCTGGAAATGTAATGTGTTTTTTCTGTCAGGTTTTGGGTAACGAAAACTTCATTACGCGCTTTCACTACTCCGGCATAATTCACGTCTACATTTTGTACAAAGAACCATGTGCGGATACAATTGTCCGCCAGTCTGCAACCTTGCTCCATGAGTTGCATCACATAGTCGTTCAATAACAGGCGGGTCTGGTATTCCGAATTGGCGGCACGATTGAATGCGCTACCACCCCAAAAGTGGCGGTAGGCACTGTGCTTCACCTCGAAAAGCCCGTTATGCAGGACTTGCGTCTGTACGTCAGTCAACAGATAGACCCATAAGGCAATCTTGGTTCCGTCCAGCGGGGGCTGTTCCACAATGGAAAGTGTGCAGCCCGAACCTTCAGTTGTCAATGCCAATAGTGTATCTGCCTGATTGGCGGCGTCACTTAAGAAATAGCGTTTGAGGATGGCGACTGCTCCTTTCAGTTCTTGGGTAAGTAAATAGTCGTAAGTGTTTAATACTGCATTCAGTTGTTCTTCGTATGTATCTTCCGGTTTAGTAGAATGAATGATGATGTGATACTCTGAAGCTTCTCCTCCTGCATTGTATTTAAAAATCTCTGTTAGTGTCTTTTCAGACTGAATATTCTGTTGTTTTTTGTTGTTCATATCAATTGTATAATAACTATTTATTCTTGTGCGCCGTTATTGATCCAATCGTCAATAAGGGTCAAAATAGGGGATGACAGTATTTCTTTAGAGTGATCGTATCCCCAAGTTGAACTAATAGTGGTATTCAATAATGTATGCAATACACTTTCTTGTGCACTGCCTGGCTTGACAAGTAACATACCGTCTACTTTCTTTGACGGATGGTTGACGAGTGCCTCATAGCTTTTGCCCTCTGTCAGATACAGGTTGCCTGCTGCCGAACTACCTCCACCATGACAGTGGGCACATGTAGTATTAAATACTTTTTCCTGAATGCCATGATACATACCTGCATCCACAGTTCCCACATCCATAAGAATAGTGTCGTCAACTGCCGTAAGATCGTCCATTGACCGAAAGCTGATTACTCGTTTTCTTAATCTATTAATAACGCATAACTCAATAGTGGTTACTTTGTCACTGACTCCTGTCATGGTTACCTGAATCTCATCATTTTCGACCGCCGGAATTGTTTTTGTGACAACGGCATACTCGCTCTCATCACTGAAGCCTGCCACTACAACACTATAACCATCGGGCCATTTATTGATACCACTGATTCTTCCGCTCATTCTCAATGTGCGTCCTTCTTCTGACAGGGTCTCTGTTTTTTCATAAATACGTCCGTCATCACATGACGTGATATATGCCAATAACAGTAGACAGCCACCGAAAAGAATGTATTTTTTCATAAACAAATCCTTTCTTGTGCTATTTAGAATGTATATTGAAGTAGAATACTGGCCGAATGTACTGCCAAACCTAAATCATCGTTATCCCGATCGAGTTGGGTGTCATGACCTTTGCGGGCAATATACTGGTACATAGCTTGTAACTTCAAGTTGCAGTTTTTGAAGAAATAGTTCATGCCTACGGCTGGCATATTCAGGAAACCATTGGTGTCCATTCCGTTACGATTGAAGAAATCATAACGTGCGGCTGCCTGCAGGCGGGGAGCTATAAAATAACCACCTTGTACATAACCGCCCAGGTAATTATATGACTCGGAAATCTTTTGTCTTTTTGTAAAACCTACATTCATATAATAAACTTCAGCACCCAGATAAAGTTTGTTTTTTAGCATTGCAAACTCTAATCCCGCACGATAATCATTGGTACTTTCATTTTCACTTTCTACATTAATAGAAGTAGAAATACCAAACATAATTTTGTCTTCATTCAGCCTGTTCGGATTTCCCTGTGTGGCAGGCATCACTCCCTTCGGCATATAAGTGAAACGTCCGGCATACAGTAAAGACGGAATGTGCCAGTCATCGCTGAATGTCTTTGTCGCGGTGTTGACAGAAGCGCCCGTACCATTGAATAGACCGATTTCATACCCGAATTTGTCAGCCACTAAACCGTGAATCTCTACCCCTAAATCGAATCCGGTGCCAATGTTAGGTGTTACCGCATTCAAGGAGTAGGGGAGGATAACGGGAGCAGTGAGTGATACTGGTAAATTGGGTAACAATGTTTCTCCCAGTGTTGTCAGATAGGCATGTGAGAACGGAGTCTTGAATTTACCGACCCGGATGGCAAATTGCTTTTTCAGCTGAACATCAAACCATGCCTGTTGAAGTAATGCGCCTCCGCTGGCTGCCGCATTGATGGAAAGGTTGAAAGATATTTTATCGAAAGCCTTTCCGGTGAACCCGAGTACAGCGTAAGGAACGGAAAAACCGGAGTTGGCTATGTTATCCTGATTATATGCCTTATCTAGTCCTTCATCGTCGTACCAATTGAAGTTTGCACTGGTTTGTACGAGCAGATAGGGTTTGAATACGAAATCTCCCTTCTTGGTTTCGATCGTGAATCCTTCTCTTCCAGCCAATGATACTACACCATTTTCTGTATCTTCTTCATGTTGCGCCATTGCAGCCAAAGGCATGATGGCAGTCAGCATGGCAATGATTATAAATTTCTTCATAATTGCTTTGTATATACTACTTTTAGTTTAAAGTGAATTTAAAAATGCGATCAGCGCATCGCGGTCTTCTTTACTCATGTTTTTAAATAAGTTCTTCGATGCTTCTCCTTCTCCGCCATGCCACATGATAGCTTCTGTCAGATTGCGGGCACGGCCGTCATGTAGGAAATAAGTATGCCCGTTGACCTTTTCTTGCAGGCCAATTCCCCAAAGAGGGGTAGTGCGCCATTCGTTTCCACGTGCCAGGCCGCTTACGTAGTTGTCATTCAGGCCGACTCCCATAATTTCCGAACCCATGTCGTGTAACAGATAATCGGAATAAGGGTGAATGGTCTGACCGCCCAGCCACGGGAGTTGGGTATTGTTTAATAACACAGTACCGCGTGGTTTGGTATGCAGGGTCGTCACATGACAAAGATGACATTTGGCTTTATAAAAGTTTTGTTCCCCTTTGATTACTTGCGGATCGTTTATATTACGCCGGGCGGGTACGCCGAGACTCTGCATATAGAGATCTACATTTTCCATCTCTTCTGTGCTGACATCCAACTGGTCATAAGAAAGTCCCATCATGCTGCCTTGGTTGACTTGCGTTTGTCCTTCGCAGATTTCTTCCGGATAGCGGCTGTTGGTAACACCCATATCACTGGAGAATCCTAACTCTACCGTTAAATCGGCATGTTGGGCTTTGTTGCCGGACAATCCCAGACATCTTACTCCCCGTTCGGTGATGTAATTACATCGTCCGCTGATTCCATATTCGGGATAATTGCTTTTTGCTGCGAGTGCTTCAATTTCAATGGGATCTAATGCCATCATCTGTCCCATACCTACGTGACGTAATGGAATACGTACGGTGCAAAACAAATCTTCCGGTTTGATCTCTTCGGCATACCATTCGGATATGCTATACTGCGGTTTGCAAAGCGTGTAGGCTTCTCCATCAGGGAAAGAAAATGTTTCGTAAGTGTATTCTACGGATAGTTTGCCTTCCGGTTGTACTCCGTAGATTGCCTGGTCATGAAGCACACGGCCATAATCCTGAAAGAAAGCTCCGTTCTTACGGGATATGTAAACCAGCATGGAGGAGAAACCATAGCTGCCCGATCCGCCCTCTGTCCATAAAGAGGGTTTAGTGCGCCCTGCATTCCGGTGGCAGCTGCCGCACGAGTAACCGGCATAAACAGGTCCGAGACCGCCACCATGCCCGTTGTTGCTTGTACGTACATCGTCATATAGCCTGTCGCCTCGGGTGAAGCGTACGTCATATGCTCCTGTTATCCAATCTGCAGGCGTATCATAAGCAACGGATGAACTCAAGAAAATGGTTGATGTCCCGGCTGACAGGGCATAGCCTTCCGGGATTTCGATATCCAATACGCCAATTCCGTCGTCATCACAGGCTGAGCATGCCAACAGGCAAAAAATAGAGAATGAATATTTTAGAAAGTGATTCATTGTTTATTGACTTTATTTCAATAATATGTTTTAAACATACCAAAGAAGTAAAGGTGGATGATTGACTTCCAACCTTTACTTCTCAATAATATCTTAGCTAAGATAAGTCTTTATTGTACTTTACGTGGTTCACCGTTTTTGTAGAGAAGGAATTCTAATGTGTGGAAACCGCGTACATTCTGTGCCGACTCAACAGCGGCTTCATCATCATTTTCATTCCATTCAAGATCACTCCAGCTTTGAGAATTCAGAATTTGCACGATGGCATTCTGGTCTAAAGGCCAGCTGTCCATGTTAGGATCAAGTCCCATCTCGTCTACCGGACCGAACAAGAAGGCTTCGCTCTTTTCCCATGGCTCACGTGCGGTGATCCAAGCTTCACAGGCTTTATCGAAAGCGCTATTTGACGGGTTGTCTGCAAGAGCTATTACTGCATTGTAGAGAGCATCGTTCTTTTCTTTCAAGCTTTTATAGGTAGGTACTACTACTGCATCTACATATTGCATTACCACAGGATTCAGTACGGCGTCGGTATTGATGTTGTTGGCATTATTGGCAATATAAGATTTTAAGTCATTCTTCAATATACTTTCCAGTTCGGCACAAGCATCCATTGCTGCTACTGTTTCATTACTGGGTATATGATTACGGAAAGGTTGCGGAATATCCTGAATGGCTTTTGCCGCTTTTTGAATGGCATTCTTTACATTAGTATCTAAGGATGGATTAACACCGGCGACTACAGTTGATAAAGAGTTAGCATTTATACTGCCGTCTAAAGAACCGTAATACGCATTCCGGATGGAGTAAATGTTGTTTGTATAATCATCACGTGAATGCCAGCTGTACCAGGATTCCACAGCGTACAATGCTTCTTCTGTATTTCCCGCTTTGTATAAGTTGTACGGATCACCAATCTTGGCGGTACCGACTTCGTTGGCAATTTCCGCGCATTTATCTACGATTTCTTCTACACAGCTCAATGCACTTGCATAAGGAGAACCGTTATGAGCCTTAAAGAGAGAAGCATAACTGTCGCCTCCTTTATAACTTGAGTTCCATGCGTTATAAAGATTGGTTGCATCTGTTTTTAAAAGTGCTGCTACATTTCTCATGTAGTTATGCCAGCTTGATGCGTTTTCAGAAGTGTAATCGATGTTAGCAGGATCTACTGTCGGGTTGTCATCGTCACTGCTACAAGAAGTAGTTGTAAATGCTAATCCCCATATGAGGGCTGCAACATAAAAGAATTTTGTTTTCATCATATAAAAATTAAATAATTGATTATTTGTTATTTCTTGATAAACCATCCTATATAGGCTATTCCAATGGAAAATTCGTTTTCACTGTTATATGCTTTTGAAACGCCAAAAACTTTGTTGGTACCAATCTGACGGGTGGCATAGTCAGCTTTTATCACTAAGTTTGGCAACGCATACCAATTTAATCCCGCTGTCCACATACTTACTTGGCAGCGTTTTTCCATCGTTTGCCCTTTTTCTCCTTTTTCTTGTGGATTGTAGTATTCATAGCGGGCAAATGGATAGATAACCGGAATCTTTTTATTGCCTCCGAAGACTGAGCGGATATTGATACCGGCTTCTGCTGCATAGCTTACAGCATTCTTAGCTACCGGTGCCAGACGACTGTACGGTGATTTATTGGATAACTTGACATTTGCTTGGCTCACTCCCAAAGAGTTTCCTAAATTTCCATATAAAATATTACCACGTGCCGTTACATATTTATTGCGATATTGTGCATCTGCGGTGAAGATTCTTACCGGAATTTTTCCATAGCTTGAATAAGTCTGTTCCTTGTCGGAATTGGCTCCTGCATCTGCGCAATAATAGAATGAGGCACCTACACGTAAGCCGGGAACTCCTTTATAGTCCAAGCGGAATACATATGCGGGAGAAGTGAAATTATCTTCTTCAAAAATTCCCTGTTTACCACTGCCTACCCATGTATTGCGATCGAATCCGTTAGGGTTCAGACCTGCTACAACCATAGCTTGGTAGTCAAAACTGGCATAACCTTTTCCAAAGGAACCAAAGATTTCCAAACCATTTTCATGCCAGGTAGAGGGCAGAAGGGTGGTTTCACCCTCCGGACGTGAAGTTCCGAAGAAATTGATCGGTTCATGGTGTGCGTTGGTCAGTCCTACCGGAACAATAATATGTCCGGCACGCACGTTGAGGGAGCGATGAATCAAACGTGTGATGTGAAATTGCTCAATAGCCACTTCTCCTCCTTTTTCAACTTCGGTTTCGTATTCACCGTTTTCGGTGTTTTCTAATTCGAAAGCTGTACCTGTTCCACCGGATTCAAACTCAATCTCTGCACCGAGTATCCATTTGGAATTAAACTTATAATCAAAAGCTAAAACGAAACGGGGGATTGAAATGGTATTCCTGTTTTTCTTTGGATTACCATCGTTTCCTCCATAGAAACGGTTGATGCCATAATCTTTAAAATTAGCGACCATTTCACCATATCCACCAAAACGGAATTTAGTATAATCTTCTGTAGAAGAAGAATTACTATTTTTGGAAATTTCTTTTGTCTCCTGTGCTGAATTTGAAAGAGAAGGCAGGAGACATAGAATAACGATTGCGGTTATTTTTCTCATCTTTTTAATAATTTTATCGGTTGCAAAGTTAGATGAGGTTAAAAAATGTGGCAATACCTAATACTAGGCATAGTTATTTCTTAAATTCAGTATATGTAGGTAATTTGAGACTAAAGAGTAAAAGAAAGATAAGTATTGAGAGAATAAAAAAGACAAAGGTATATATTAGTGTGGTAATTTTTACTGATATATACCTTTGCCTGTTGTTAATGTGTAGAGTTGTCCTTCTTGTTTATTTCATCATCGCTTTTGTTTGTATTTGAGTGAATCGTTTCCTTCACAACCAGTCTTTTTGGATATATCTACCATCAGGAAATTGCTCTTTTCAGAAACGATCCGACTCAAGACAAACTACATACAAACAAAGCTAAACTTATGCTAAGGTTATTGCTTAAACTGCCATCTTTATACCTTCTTTTTTGCTGCAATACCGTTTGCACTGCTGGCAGAGGTCATATCCCAGCATGGCCCCCAAAATAAAGTCTTCTTCGGCTGTCAGTTGATTTAAGGGGCGAATGATGATATGCCGCATGGCTTCCATACATTCAGGCTTTCCAAAGAACAGGTTGATTTTATTGGTGCCTACTTCCTGTATCATATAACTGATCTTTTGATTTTTCAATCGGCGGATGGCAAATTCTTCGTGCTCTTTACTCATTGTATAAAGTACCATGTTGCGTACGCCTTTCTTAAACTCATAAATGTGATTAAGAAAAATCCGGATTTCGCCGGGGATGATTCTTTCAGTTGCCATGATGCAAAGTATTCTTTTTATGTTAAGGTAAAATTAGCTGATTTCTTGTTTCACTTGTTCAACCCATGCGCTGATACGTTCGTCTGTCTTATTGTCTTCATTGACTTCGTCAAGCGGAAGCCCTACAAACTTGCCGTCTACAACAGCGATAGAAGAGTCGAATGTGTAGCCTGCAGTGTCTGTTGCTCCACAGAATTTACAATGGGTATCTTTCAAGTCTTCATAAAGAATACCTATTGCGTCACAGAAAGTGTCGCTATACGAGTCAGAGTCGCCGCAACCGAACAGGGCTACAGACTTATGAGATAAATCGCATTTTTTTAAAACTTTTACTCCATCATACCAGTCGTCCTGAAGTTCGCCTGCTCCCCAGGTAGAAGAGCCGAGCACCAATACGTCATATTCATTGACTAATGCCTCTGTTAGTTTGGAAACATCAAATACATGTGCCGAGGGTACATCTAATTTTTCTGCAATTCGGTGGGCAAGGTCTTCTGTTGTTCCGGTTGTGGAACCATAAAATACACCAATTTTATTCATCTTTGATTCGTTTTTAATGTAACGCTGCAAAGATAGAGGGTCTTGAAGAAATAGGAAATCCCCATTTATAATGGAAGATTTGTTTCCTTCTCATTATAAATGGGGATGTATGGAATAAAAAAAGTCGATATTTTTTAATGGTGGAACAAGCGGATGCCTGTAAATGCCATTGCCATATTGTATTTGTCGCAAGTTTCAATCACATGGTCATCACGTACGGAGCCACCCGGTTGTGCAATGTAGCTGACGCCACTCTTATGTGCGCGTTCTATATTATCTCCGAATGGGAAGAATGCGTCTGATCCTAAAGCTACGCCTGTCATTGTATCCAGCCATGCCCGTTTTTCTTCACGTGTCAGCACTTCCGGCTTTTCTGTGAAGAACTGTTGCCAAACACCGTCTGCCAATACATCGTCATAATCCTCCGAGATGTAAACGTCAATTGTGTTGTCACGATCTGCACGACGGATTTTCTCAATCCATGGCAAGTTCATCACTTTCGGATGTTGGCGTAAATACCAGATATCCGCTTTGTTTCCTGCCAGACGCGTGCAGTGGATACGTGACTGTTGACCTGCACCAATACCGATCGCCTGTCCGTCTTTGGCATAACATACCGAATTGGATTGCGTATATTTTAAAGTGATTAAGGCAATGATTAAGTCACGTTTTGCATCAGCAGGGATTTCTTTGTTTTGCGTAGGCATCTCTTTCAAAAGACTCTCATCAATTTTTAATTCATTTCTTCCTTGTTCGAAAGTTACTCCGAATACATCTTTGTGTTCGATAGGGGCCGGACGGTATGCGGGATCTATCTTTATTACATTGTAAGTCCCTTTTCTTTTATTCTTCAGAATTTCCAGCGCTTCGGTTGTGTAGTCGGGGGCAATTACGCCGTCGGACACTTCACGGTTGATAATACGTGCTGTTTCTTCGTCGCAAGTGTCGGACAATGCGATGAAATCTCCGTAAGATGACATACGGTCTGCGCCACGTGCACGTGCGTATGCTGTGGCCAATGGGGACAGCTTCATGTCATCTACGAAATAAATCTTTTTCAGCGTGTCGCTCATTTCTACCGCAACGGCAGCACCCGCAGGGCTGACATGTTTAAAAGACGCGGCAGCCGGCAGTCCGGTAGCTTCTTTTAGTTCTTTCACTAATTGCCAACTGTTGAACGCATCCAGCAGATTGATATAACCGGGACGTCCATTCAATACTTCGATGGGGAGTTCTCCTTCTTTCATGAAGATACGGGCAGGCTTTTGATTAGGGTTGCAGCCGTATTTCAGTTCGAGTTCGTTTGCCATTTTATTAAATATAAAATTACGAGTTACTAATTACAAATAGATAGCGACAAAATTACTAAAAAAAGACTAGCTTGCCTAAAGTTGTGCCACAAAATAGTAGCATATAATTAGTATTTGCTAACGAATGAGGGCATAAAATACCTATAAATGATGATTGTATTTCAGCAAAATATTCCGTTTCTTTGCAATCTCTAATATATAATAGGTATGATGGATAATTTACAGAAATACAAGCCAACTGATAAGATGATCGATCTCATCAGCGATAATTATTCTTTGTTGCAAGTGATGAGTCGTTTTGGACTTTCGTTGGGATTTGGTGACAAAACAGTCAAAGAAGTTTGTGAACTAAATGGAGTGGACTGTCGGACCTTTCTGATTGTTGTCAACTTTATGGCCGAAGGCTTTTCCCGGCTTGATGGGGATAAAGATGATATTTCCATACCTGCATTGATTGATTATCTGCGGCAGGCGCATATTTATTTTCTTGATTTTTCTCTTCCGGCTATTCGTCGTAAACTGATCGAGGCAATCGACTGTTCGCAGGACGATGTCGCTTTTCTTATTCTCAAGTTTTTTGATGAATATACGCGGGAAGTGCGTAAGCACATGGATTATGAAGAGAAAACCGTCTTTAAGTATGTCGATTCATTGATTAAGGGAAATGCTCCCAAAAACTACCAGATCAGTACCTTTTCCAAGCATCACGATCAGGTAGGGGAGAAGTTGACAGAACTAAAAAATATCATTATAAAATATTGTCCTGCCAAGGCAAATGAGAATCTTCTGAATGCGGCTCTTTTTGATATATATGCTTGCGAAGCCGGACTGGAATCTCATTGCAAGGTGGAGGATTATATTTTTGTTCCTGCTATTCTGAACTTGGAAAGGAGGATGAGGGAAAATGAAAAATAACGAAGTCGTTCGAATTGCTATTGCAGAAACTTCTGTGATTATTCGTGGTGGATTGACTGCTGCATTGAAGCGTCTTTCCAACGTAAAAGTGCAACCGATAGAATTGCTGTCTGTTGAAGCTTTACACGATTGTGTCCGGACGCAATGTCCTGAGATGTTGATTGTCAATCCTGCTTTTGGTGATTATTTTGATGTCGCTAAATTCCGGGAGGAAATATCCGGTAAAAGGATACGTTTAATAGCCCTGGTTACTTCTTTTGTAGATGCTTCATTGTTGGGTAAGTATGATGAGTCTATTTCAATATTCGATGATTTGGAAACTCTTTCCAAGAAAATAGCCGGTTTATTGAATGTTGTTTCTGAAGAAGAAGAGATGGATAATCAGGATACACTCAGTCAGCGGGAAAAAGAAATTGTCATCTGTGTGGTGAAGGGGATGACGAATAAGGAAATAGCGGAAAAGCTGTTCTTGTCGATTCATACCGTTATCACGCACCGGAGGAATATTAGCAAAAAATTGCAAATACATAGTGCTGCCGGTTTGACTATTTATGCTATTGTAAATAAGCTGGTTACGTTGAATGATGTGAAAGATTTATAGCCTGCGAAAGTGTTATAAAATACAAAACCGTTTGCGCACACGAAAAATGTTCGTACCTTTGCAAAGCAGTTGAGAAATTGCTGTTAGTTTATAAAGGTAAAAGAAAATATTAAAAAGGTATTAGATTAGACATTTTAAGGTATTAAAAGTTTTTTAGTTTATTCAATAGGATAAGTTTTTAATAGAAGGTAAAAGGATAACAATAGGTAAGAGGTTTTTAGGTAAAAAGAAGATTAGTTTTCAGGAAATTTGAGGTACTATGGAAAAGCCTTTTGGCTTTTCTGATGTAGTGGCGAGTGATTCTATAAAAAGAATTAGCTCGTTTTTTTTATGTATACAGCTTTAAGTATGTTGCAACATAGTGGGTTGAATGGAAAGTATTATTTAGCTATATAATAAGGGCTCAGTCTGAAACCTTGGGGGATTGCGTTAAAATTCTTATTTTTGCATCATGAAAACATCCTCTTCCCAAACGATTGATCCTGTTGCTTCTTTAAGCTTGTTCTTGCCTTCAGGAATCCTTGATTACTTTACCCTAGTCAATCATGTTTCTCAGGATACTTGCTTTATTCTTTATTTAGAGGAGAAAGCCACTATTCCTGCTGAGTACTCTGATCTCCATCTTCACTCAAAAGGTTTCCTCCCTGAGATTGAAGTTCAGGACTTCCCTATCCGTGGTAAAGCCGTTTATTTACGTATCAAGCGTCGTCGCTGGGAAGATCCATCCACTGGGCAGACATATAGTCGTGACTGGAGTTTGGTAGCCACCGGTACTCGCATAACCGCTGAGTTCGGTGCTTTTTTAAAAGAATTACTTAGATAATCACGCCGTTAGCTGCCAAAGTGTAGCAGAGCATTACTGTATGGATGGCAAACAGCTTCAAAGCCAATATAAAGATCACCTGAGTGACTTCCAGAATTGGGATCAGAGAGCACATGCCCAAGAGTATATCCTTTATCCAAAGAATATGGGTTATCGCCTATGTATTGACGAAACGGCTTTGAGCAAGGGAGATCTTTATACCATCTTAATAAATAGAGATAAGCGAGGTAGGAAAGGTTCTATTATAGCTGTAATTCAGGGCACTAAAGCCGATGATATCATTGCGGTACTTACAAAGATGCCACAGGAGCTGCGTAATCAAGTCAAAGAAATTACACTGGATATGGCAGGGAGCATGCAAAAGATTGCGAAAACGTGCTTTCCACGTGCCATGCAGGTGATTGATAGGTTTCATGTACAAAAACTTGTATACGAAGCTGTACAAGAATTGCGTATTACATATAGATGGCAAGTGATAAAAGAGGAGAATAAAGCCATGAAAGCGGCAAAAGAGAAGGGGGAAGTACATAAAGCAGAAGAACTCGAAAACGGAGATACACTCAGGCAATTATTAGCCAGAAGCAGATATTTATTATTTAAATCACCTGATAAATGGACCAAGAGCCAGAAAATCAGGGCAGAATTACTTTTCAAGCAGTTTGAAGATATTAAGCATGTATATTACTACTCATTGGAGTTGGGAAAGATCTTTTCCACAAACTATGACAAGGATGTAGCAAGAGCAAAGCTGGCACTATGGTATAATAAGATTGAAGAATATGGATACGATACATTCACAACAGTAGCAAACTCTATTGAGAACCATTATGAAAGGATTTTGAACTTCTTTGTGAACAGGAGTACAAATGCAGCAGCGGAAGCATTTAATGCTAAAATCAAAGCATTTAGGGCATCATTTAGAGGAGTAGTGGATATGAGCTTCTTCCTTTTTAGGCTAGCAAAGGTATATGCATGAAGGGAATTGACTAAACTTAATCCCCCAAGAATTACAACTGAGCCATAATAAGGGCTATCGACGAATATTTTCATTGGGTCTTGTAGTTAGGGGGGAGAATAAAAACAAAATCCCGACGAAATCGCTTCGGCAGGATTCTATTTCATTTTTTACTTAAATGTGGCTACGTAATAAAATTATGACTAATTAATTCAATTCTGATACTGCAAAGATAGTGCGTTTCAGTATGTGTCACAATCACCTTTATGAGGTATATTATGTAGTGGTTCTCACTATTTATAGTTAGTAGCAGGTGTTTTCTCTACTTTTTTCCATTCTTTAGTCTCGAAATCATATGCTTTTATGATTCTTGCAGGGCATCCGGCGCATATAGAATAAGGTGGAACAGAATGACTGACTACGCTCCCGGCAGCGACTACGCAATGTTTCCCTAAGGTTACTCCTGGTAGAATGACTGAGTTGGCGCCTACCCATACATCATCTTCAATGATAACAGGCAGTGTGCTGACTCCTTGTTCATCAATCATCTTTTCCGCATCCTGATAATTGTGGTTGAGTCCTGTGACTGTTACATTCTGTGCCAGATTGACGTGGTTGCCGATATGAACCGGACCTATGATTGTATTTCTTAATCCGATGCGTGTATAATCTCCGATTGTTAAGTCGCCAACTGCATTGTTCAGACAGGAGAAATCTTCGACAACAGAATATTTTCCCAAGAAGAACCGGTTGAAAGGAGGGAGGTCTTTGCGGACACTCCGGTAGATGACAGAACCCTTTCCACGTTTCAGGTATATGAAATCGAAGAGCCGTATCCACCAGTTGGGGCGAGTTTTAACGGGATGCATGATGAAACGATGCACAGCCTGTTTCAAGCCGGGGTTTTCTTTAATTCGTTGTTTAAGTGTTTTTTTCTCCATATTGAATGTTTTTTCTTCTTTTTGTCTTCTACCAGATAATCAGGGATTGCCAGGCTGTAAGTGATTAATAGACCGAAGAGTGCGATCCACCATCCGAATGATAAGGTCCAATTGTATACGGTTATCAACGAAGCCCAAACGCTTACGAAGATACATAATTTAAGTGGAGAAGGTGTCAATTGTTGTACGATCCGGTTGCAGAAACTCCAGTTTCCCTCAAATATGGAAGAGAGTAAGTAAGAAGTCGTTTTCCGGATACGTTTCCGATAAGGGCAGACCGGAGCGGATTGGCAGTAAACAATTACGTCCGGTAGGTAGTCAATGTATATATTCTGTCGGAATAACTTTCGCTCAATATTGGTTTTGGAACTTTTCATGTTCTTTTGCAGCCATTTCAGATCGATTACCATGTTGGTTCCAAGCAAATAGGATGATAGTCCGAATTGTGTATTACCGGCTCTGCAAAGGCTGTTTTTTATTTCTTCACGTATGGCACAGAAGTGATTACGGAAACCTTTGTGGTTTTCTATCACCGTATGTAGCTGGACGGCTTGTATACCAGCATCGTATGCATTGTATATTTTGTCCAGAAATTGCGGAGATAAAGCAGATGCTGTATGGGATAGAAAGAGAACCAGATCGTAGTGCTCTGGGTCTAAACTGTGGATTGTCTGATGCAGATCGCTGTATGTGATAAACTCATATGATTCTTCTTTATATATATATGGAAGAAGGCTTCCTTCTGGAACGAGAATGGCGCAACGATATGCTTTTTGAGCTTTAGGGTAAGTGATATGTTTGCAATGTGAAGCTACGGCCATCACAAAGAGGTATAGCAGCAAAAGCCCTGTACAGAAGAATATCAGGTCATCTATTATGTAGATATAAGAGTCTATCATCTGGAAGGAGATTATACGTTCTCTTTTTGAATGAATGCAGTAACTGTTTTCAGAATAATCTTTATATCCAACCAGAAAGAGAATGTCTTTGCATAGGTAATATCCAACTGCTTACGTTCTTCGGCAGAAAGTTTACCGGCTTCACCTCTTTTCTCTACCTGCCATAAACCGGTCAATCCGGCCGGACCCATGAAACGGTCGATGTGCTCATCGCTTGTCAGCAATTCGGCTTCATAGAGTGGGAGAGGACGGTTGCCTACTATTGACATATCCCCCTTTAAAATATTAATAAGCTGAGGTAATTCGTCAATACTATATTTACGGATAATGCGTCCTATCTTTGTTATTCGCGGGTCATTTTCCAACTTAACGAAAGCATTGCTTTTTTCTTTGGACTTCTTGTTGATGTAGTCTTCTTCGGAGATTACGAAATCGTCCGATATCAGGAGGATTTCTTCTTCGTCGGCTTCTTCATTAATATCCGGTTCCAGTTCTTCCCCCCAGATATCCTCATCTTCCTGTTGATACTGGTTAAGAGCATTGAAATCCTTTAAATGCTTGTCGGCATCAGTGTACATCGAACGGAATTTAAGGAAGTCGAATATCTGATAGTTACTTCCTACTCGCTTGGATTTGTAGATAATGGGGCCCTTGCTTTCTAACCGGATAGCTAATGCAGTAAATATTAGGAGAGGAGAAAGGCATAATATCGCCATTCCCGAAAAGAATATATCAAAAGTTCGTTTCCATAAAGGCAACCGGAAAGCATTAATATTTTGTGTTTTAAGCTGAAGTGCCTTTATTTTCTGATCTTTTCTTCGTTTAAGGAAAGTCGATAAGTCCTTTAAAGCCTCTTGGCTCGTTTCATATTTGATTGTATTGTTAATGCCGGCTTTAAGATATTCGGATGCTTCTTCCTTAGACAAGGAATCGATGACGAGTATCATATAAAGTCCCGGATATTTTTTGCGCATGTATTGGATATCTGCAATATCTTGGGATAAGTTCACCTGTTCGAAAAATAGGGCTGCGTCATATTTTTCGCGTATTTTCTCCAATACTTTGACAGCTTTGCTACAATTGGACGCAGCATAGAATACCCCAATACTTAGTCGGGAGAGTAGTTCTATTGTTTTGCTATCTCTGCCTATATAAACAAAATATTGCATGTGTAGAAGACCCGGTATTAGTCAATAATCTTTTTGATTCGGATTTTGAGTTCCAATGGGTTGAATGGTTTCAGGATATAGTCTTCTGCTCCCTCTTCCAGTAGTCTGATTCTTTCCGTTGTACTTTCTTCGCTGGATAACATAACGATAGGAATTGATTTGAATAATTCATTGTTCTTCATGTATCTTAAAAATTCATCACCCATCATAAGAGGCATACGAATGTCTGAAATAATGAGGTCAGGTACATTGCCTTCATTAAGCCATTCTATTGCTTTGATGGGATCTTCCAAATAGGTAAAATCATACTCTTTTCCTAGATACACACCGGCCACTTTTCCGATTGTCGATTTATCGTCGACTAGTAATATTTTTTTCTTCATACGAATAGACCTTTCTATCGCTTGCTTTGTTATTTGATTTATTGATTGAGATTGTTGTCACATTATATTTGTGATACACTGCAAATATAGATATTATTTTAGAATAATCTCCATTCTGGAGAGTAAAATTCGTGATATATGTTTTTTTTCTATTAATTGCGACTAACAGTATCTTGATGAAAAAACACGGATTTCAACTTTCATGAAATCCGTGTTGATGATTGACTGTTTGGCTTATTTATAGACTCTTGATGAATCAAAAGTTTTCCACCATTCTTCATTCTTAGTACCGCCACTTGTTACCCAACTTTCGAACAGCGAGTAAGCAGATTTGATATTCACATATTCCAAAGGCCATTTGAAGTCTGTCGGAACCATGATTCCCCATGCCAGGTTGTCTTTACTGATGTAATATCTTTTGCGGGAAGTAGAGCTATCGTCGTTGTTGCCTCCGAACAAGTCGGTATTTGCTAACTTAGTGGGTTGGTAACCGACGATATGGATCTCTTTACGTTGGTTTCTGTTTCCTTCTACGAAGATGAACACATTCAGTTTGTTGATATTAAGCTCATCCACAGAAATAGGGTTGCTGAACTTGATTGTGAAACTGATATTTTTAGGATTCGTATTGGCAGAATGATCTTTAATGGTATTAATCTGTTCGTAACGGTCTCTTCCCAATGCGTTGTGAGCATCGTCAAATAATGGGATAACAGCATAGTCCTGGCCGTTCTCAATCTTATTACTATTCACATTAAAGTTTTTAGCAAGAGAGTTATCACTGAACACCACCGGTTGTGTGATAGCACTGGCAGGAACACCGTCCAGCATGATAGCAGCTCCGATGCTCTTCGTAGCTCCGGCAGCCGATAAATCAAGACTTAGCGTGAACTCTTCTGCCTTATTATCCTTGTTGATGGAAATCTTTCTTTCTTTGATAATCAAAACAAGGTCGTTCATATCGTAATCTCCATATAAAGGCCACTGGTCTTCAAATAGATAAGCGTAATTACGAGTATCATCCATGATGATCGGGAATTTAGGATCTTCTGGTTCTTCTCCTTCATTTCCATTATTCTTAGTACCCGTGCAGACATCTATCACGACTTTGGATTCTCCCATTTTAGTGAAGTATGCGCCATTTTGTACATGGAAGTTGTTCCAATGTGGGCTTTTTTCAACATGATTATCACATTCAATAACTAAATTTCCGTCATACGTAAAACCTTGTCCGGTTATAACCGGAGATTTTATCATAGAAGTATTTTCGCCTTTTCCGTAAAATTTAGCATGAGCCGTATTCATGTAAATACTTGTAGTTGCATCCAGCATAGAACCATTGCTCAAGTTGACTGTCCCATTAACAAACTCCATCGTAGGAGCTTTTAAATATCCTTGGGTAAAGTTGAATGTTGCTCCGTTTGCATAGAAAGAAGTTGTGGCTTCCAGGCTGCAAGCATTGTTGAATGTTGTATTGATGAGGCTGATGGTTGTAAATCTCATGATGTTGTTATTGGTAGCAACAGCATTAGAATTTGCAATTAATTTCTCTCCATAAATCTCTCCGTTATTTTCCAATGAGAAATTAGCTGGCAGATTTAATTCATCTTCCAGCTCGATCTTATTGTCATTCACAATTTTTGTGTTAGAGTTGATCGAGATATTTTTGCTTGATATGGTTCCTTTGTTGTAGAGCGTTGCACCGGAATGTAGAGTCATGGTGTTTGTCACAGCCAGTGTCCCCCAGTTTCTTAATGCAGCAGGCGCTCCATTGGTGAATGATACATCGTCTGCGTTTACTTCTCCTTTTTCCATGATAGTCAGCATGGAGTTTCTGATGAACGTCATGGTTCCTGATGCATTAATTTTTGCATTGTTCATCACAATGATTTCAATTCCGTTCTGGAATTGGAAAGTTGCAGGAATAGTCCATTGGGCATCTACATAAACTCTGGTTGCAATATCACCGTCATATCCGTCAAATTTGAATATACCATTATAGTCAGAGGTGATTTTGTAATTAGTCGTCCCTTAAAAAGTACTCATCTGCGGGATATTGCAAGAAAACAGTGTCCCGCAGATTTTTTCAACAAGTAGCCAAAGAACCCTCATGGCTCTTTTGAAGTTGTACGCTGCTGCGGCTAAGAGCAGATTGACAACATCCCCGAACACACCTTTATAAAAGTTGCGTCCTAAACGAAAGTCTGATTTCAAATGCCCGATAGTCGGCTCTATTCCTGCACGCTTGCAGAATAGCTTATGTTTCTTCTTGCGTGTGTAATAACTGTCTTTCCTGTTTGGAACATCGGGTATCAGTATCCCGGTGCCGCCCACCTCTTTCTTTCCTCTGTACCCCCTGTCCCCGGCCAACTTCCTGATCTTCTTTCCGGTAATGCGTTCCACCTGCCTGAGGGATTCTTCAATGGTATGCCCGTCATATTCATTCCGGAAAGACTTGGCACCCAGTATGACACCGGTAATTGAGCGGACGATTGAAACCTTGTTGCCGAACTCGTATTTCTTATGTTCTTTCCCCTTGCTGATACACTGCACCTCCGGTTCATGCAGGGAATAGATTTTCCCGGGAGAATTGCGCTTCTGTGAAAGCACCCGCTCAAAGAGGTCGAGCAGGGAGTCGTAGCCGTGGTTTTCTTTCAGGTTGCGCCTCAGTTCCCTGACAAGCCTTCCCGCAATGGTGCGCAGCCGCTTGTCCGCTTTCAGGGCCTTGCCACGGTTCTTGGGGTGGTTACGGAAACGCTGGTCACGGTAGATCTTCTTGAGGACAAAGGTATAGCTCTGGCGCAAAGGAAGCCCTAAGGATTTTACGACAGACAACACTTTGCGGACTATCTTTTTATGCAACTTCGCATCCGTGGGATAAGTCACGTTCTTTTCCTGTACCGTGGAATCGATGAAGGCCGTGCAGTGATGGTCCGGGCCGTCGTCCTCCTGATTGACGCGGATACTTTCTGACAGAATCAGTTCCATGCCATTTTCTCCGACACGCTTACGGAAGTGTACCAGTTCGCTTGCATTGCAGGGATAGGAAGGCGTGAATTCCAACATACCGCAAAAGTACTGGTAATAAGCATTCTCGCTCCATTGTTCAACAACCGATTCATCGGACAGGTTACGCACGTGCTTAAGAATCAGAAGTCCGCACATCAGGCGGATGGGTTTGGCCGGACGACCGTTGACGGCACAGTATAGCGGGGAGAAAGCTTCTTCAAAACGGCGCCAGTCTATCTTATTGGCAAGCAGGTATAAGGGATGCCTGGGATTCAGCTGGTCTGTCAAAGAGCTGAACAAGGAGGGCTGAGGGGTGGTCTTGTTTATCATAATAATCTGCAAGTTTTCAACCATAAAGATACAAAAACTTGCAGATATATCAAAGCAATTTATATATTAATATGTTGATTATTAGGCGTAAAAGCACATTCTAAGGGGCGACTAATTAGCATTACGCAGTAAAGTCGTTCCTGTCATTTCTGTAACTTCTTTAGCGTCAGATGGTATGGAAGAATAATCCGGCTTTTCAAATGCGAGACTTCTTGTAGCGACACCACGACTCATTAATGCTCTATTCTGTGCTGCAGATTCTGCATAATAGAGCTTACAGGTAATATTATCGCTGTTTTCCGGCACATCGAACTGATATACCTGTTCACGTCCTCTTGGGTCGGTTTGTTTCACGTAAATACCCTTTTGAGTGGGGAGCAGGCTGACAGCAGCTGTAAATTTAAAGTTGTTTTCTTTGTTAGCTGTCCTTGTAGCGAGTACGGAAGCATTTTCGTTAGTCAAAGGATCTTCTGCATATATTTCAATTAAATAAGCAAATTGCCCTCCTTCTTCATCTTTCACTTCGACTGAAACATTTTTTGTGGTTATCATGTTCCAATCGATATCATCGGGAGCAGCAAAGCCGTCTCCCATCGGGTTAGGTGTTTCATAAGACGGATCATAGAGATCCTTTCCGGAGTCCACACAACTAAACATAGTACCTGCTATTGCTATTGCAATAATGGGCACAAATTGAACTGTTTTCTTCATCATAATGTATTATTGCTTGATTGTTTGTAACCAAATCCATCACAAAAATAACTGCATATCTTTTATTGGAAATGTTTTTTCTGTTATTTTATAGGGTGAAAACAACTATACTTCCGTTTTGGTTCTTCTTTGGCTCGTTTAGGTTTGATGAAGTCTCGGTGATGATGAAGAGAAATCCCTTGATTTTCACTTTTATAAGACTGCTTAAAATGAAAATCAAAGGATTATATTAAGTGTATTTAATTTAAGACTTAGTAATTTCTCCTATTAAGCAGGAGTTCATTTTATATCGGATATCCTTGTTGGGTAATCCATGTCCCAATAAAAACATGAGCTTTGTTATGGCACATTCGGGAGTGCTGTCATATCCGCTGATTACACCTGCTTCCAAAAGGTGCATTCCTGTTTCATAACGTCCCATCTCTACTGCTCCGGAGGCACACTGTGTGATGTTGACAATGATAATTCCGCGATCGGTAGCTTCCTTTAGTTGGCGGATGAACCATTTCTTTTGCGGGGCATTTCCTGAACCGAAGGTTTTCATGACAACTGCCTTCAATCCGGGAACATGAAGCAGAGAAGTTACGATACTCTCTTGGATACCAGGGAAGAGGGTCAAAATAACTACATTAGTGTCAAATAGATAATGCGGCTTTAATGGTTTTGTCGGGTCCGGTTTCCGGATGAGATTAGGTTCATATTTGATGTGGATGCCTACCCGTGCCAAGGGTGGATAATTGAAAGAGCGAAAAGCGTTAAAATTCTCCGCATTAATTTTGGTAGTACGGTTGCCACGCATCAAATGATTTTCAAAGAAAATACAAACTTCAGGAACAATGGCCGTACCATCCGGGTTTTTGGCTGCTGCGATTTCAATGGCTGTGATGAGATTTTCTTTTCCGTCTGTGCGCAAAGTTCCGATTGGTAACTGGGAACCGGTGAGAATGACGGGCTTGCTTAAGTTTTCGAGCATAAAGCTTAATGCAGAGGCTGTGTAAGCCATCGTATCTGTTCCGTGAAGGATGACAAAACCATCAAAATAATCATAATTGTAATTGATAATCTTTACTAGCTTTGCCCAGTAAGCAGGTTCCATATCCGAAGAGTCGAGAGGGGGATCAAATTGGTAGGAAGAGATGCGGTAGTTGAATCTTTTTAGTTCGGGTACATGCTTAAGCAAATGATCGAAGTTGAAGTTTTCTAAAGCACCTGTTTCCGGATTCTCTATCATTCCGATAGTTCCACCCGTGTAAATTAACAAAACGGAAGGGGTTTCTGCTCTCATAATTGTTGAATTACTGTTAAAACGCTGGCAAAGATAGGAAAAAATAGTGAT
This sequence comes from Bacteroides xylanisolvens, assembly GCF_018289135.1. Lineage (NCBI taxonomy): Bacteria > Pseudomonadati > Bacteroidota > Bacteroidia > Bacteroidales > Bacteroidaceae > Bacteroides > Bacteroides xylanisolvens. The sequence goes on along the minus strand of NZ_CP072216.1, from coordinate 2,085,519 downwards.
TTATGATTTATGAATTATGATTTATGAGTTTTCGAATGATTTTGTAGATTTATCATTCATGTGAACCTCCCTCACATCCCTCACACTTGATTAATTTATTAGAATTACCAATGCCCTGGATTCAACTGCTGATTCGCATAAATCATAATTCATAAATTATAAATCATAAATCATTTCACCGCTTCTTTTAATTTAAGGATGGCTTTTTCCGGGTCTTTTTCTTCTTCGAGCAGAGTAACGAACTTACTGCCGATGATAGCTCCGGAAGCGTGTTCGCAAGCTGCCTGGAACGTCGCTTTATTGGAGATGCCAAATCCTATCATCAACGGATTGTTCAGATGCATATCTTTTATTTTCTTGAAGTATGCCTGTTTTTGTTCGTTGAAATTCTGTTGTGCTCCGGTAGTTGCTGCTGATGAAACCATGTAAATGAATCCGTCGGTATGTGTATCTATTTCGCGTACCCGTTCTTCGCTGGTCTCCGGTGTGATGAGCATAATCACTTTGATGTTGTAGCGCTCGGCAATGATACGATAATGTTCTTGATAATCACGGAAAGGGAGATCGGGGATGATAACACCATCAATACCACATTCTACGCATTTACGGCAGAAGTTTTCAAATCCGAATTGCATGATTGGATTTAAGTACCCCATGAATACAAGTGGTATTTTTACGTCCTTGCGAATATCCCGCAATTGTTCAAAAAGAAGTTTTAAAGACATGCCGTTGCGCAATGCTTGGGTAGCGGCATTCTGGATAACAATGCCGTCTGCCATCGGATCACTGAAAGGAATACCGATTTCAATCATGCTTACTCCATGTTTTTCGAGTGTGCGGATTACATTGGCAGTACCATCTAAAGTGGGGGTGCCGGCACAAAAATAAATAGAAAGTATGTCTTTCTTGTTGCTATTGAAAAGTTGATTAATTCTATTCATGACGTTGGAATTTTAAAGTGATGATTTTAATTCGTTTAAAAATGTCCGGATACGCTCCGGATCTTTTTCTCCCGGTTTGGTTTCGAAACGGCTGTTGAGATCATATCCGGCAAGCCGGGGATGCTTGAATTCTTTCAGGGCATTGGCACTGTATGAGTTGATACCTCCGCTCAAAAGGAAAGGTACATCTCCGTTATATGTGTGTAATATGCTCCAATCAAATTGATTTCCCGAACCACCATATTGCTCGCATTTGGTATCGAACAGAAAAAGATCACAGACTTTTTCGTAGTCATACACCTTTTTCAAGTCTTTGGGGCGGTCTACAGAAAAGGCCTTGATGATTTTCAATCCGGTAGAATGTAAAGACCGGCAGTATTCCGGTGATTCATTTCCGTGGAGTTGCACATCATTCAGTCCGAAACGATCTGCATACATGCTGACCACTTGCTTGTCTTCATTGACGAAGACGCCGACACGCCGGGCATGAGTGGGCAGGTAAGCCGGAAGCTCGTAGACACATCGGGGAGATTTAGGATAAAAGATGAATCCCAGCATATCTATGCCTTCGATAGACTCTACGTCCTGTATGTTTTCAGCTTTTCGCATACCGCATACTTTGATAATTTTTCCGTTAATCATAGGGCTGTCCGTTTTGAATAATTAGTTTATTGAATGGCTTGTAGGAAATTCTGTAAAGTTTCTCCCGGTCGCTGTGTTTTCATAAATGTTTCGCCGATCAGGAATCCCCGGAATCCGGCTGCCCGGAGGCGTTTAACTATTTCCGGATCGGAGATGCCGCTTTCAGATACCAGTACCGAATCTTGAGGAAGTTGTCCGGCCAGGCGGAAAGAGTTTTCTACATCGGTGAAGAAAGTACCCAGATTACGGTTGTTGATACCTACCATATCTATTCCTTTGTTGATGTACGCCAGTTCTTCGGAACTATGAATCTCTAGTAGGACCTCCATACCTAATTCATGAGCTTTCTCTGCCAGTTCATTGCACTTTTCCGGTTCCAGTGCGGCTGCGATAAGAAGTACGGCATCTGCACCAACAATTTTAGCTTGGTAAAGCTGGTATTCGTCAATGATGAAGTCCTTTCTAAGAATGGGAATTTCCACCAAAGGGCGTGCGGCGCGGATATCTTTCAGGCTTCCTCCGAAAAACTTCTCATCAGTAAGGATGGAAAGGGCGGAGGCACCTGCCGCTGCATAGGAGGGAACGATCTCTTCCGGACGCGCTTCTTCTTGTATCCATCCTTTGGAAGGAGAGCGCCGCTTGAACTCGGCGATAATACCTGATGCGGAAGAGGCTAATGCCTGCTTCATAGAGCGGGGAGTCGGAGATTCGCTGATACCTTCCTGTAATTGTTCGATAGAAATAGCCTGCTTTTGCAGGTCAACTTCAAATCGTTTGTTTGCTATAATCTCGGATAATATATCTTTCATCAGTTCGTTTGTTTTTATATTTATAATCAGACTTGCTAATCGTAAATCAAATTAACTATTCAATTCGATGAATTTTTTTAGTGTTGCTAATGCACGTCCGCTTTCCAATGATTCTTTGGCAAGAGCAATACATTCTTCAATTGTCTTTTCCGGACGAATCACATGGATAGCGAAAGCGGAGTTGACTATCACTACATTTTTTTGAGCTTCCGTAGCTGTATTATTCATGATATGATCGAAAATCTTAGCTGCATCTTCCGGTGTTTGTCCGCCATCCAGATCAATATCCTTATAACGGGAGAAGCCGAGGCTTTCGGGAGTGTAAATCTTTTCATGATCGCTGGTTGCCACTTTAAACTCATTGGTCAGAGAAATCTCATCATATCCGTCAAGGCTATGAACAACGGCAAATTTCGTCTTGCTTTCCTGATAAGTATAGGTGTAAAGGCGAAGTAACGGTAGATTGTAAACTCCTAACAATTGGTAAGCAGGTAATACCGGATTTACCAATGGACCTAGCATATTGAAGAAAGTGCGCACTGCCAATCCTTTACGAACCGGAGCTACTGCTTTTAATGCCGGATTGAATAAAGGGGCATGTAGATAAGCAAGATTGCATTTTTCCATGCTGCGACGCAGTTGGTCTACATCACTGGTGAATTTTACACCGTGTTGCTCCATTACATTACTGGCACCACTGACCGACGTTGCTCCATAGTTACCATGTTTCACAACCGGGAAGCCGGCTCCGGCAACTGTAAAGCAGGAAGCTGTAGAAATATTGAATGTGTTTTTTCCGTCACCTCCGGTTCCTACGATATCAATCGGAGCGAAATCACTCAAATCGACCGGAATACGCATTTCCAACAGTGCGTCACGGAAACCGCATAATTCCTCTACGGAAATATTACGCATCAGAAAGACGGTGATGAGTGAGGCCACTTGCACATCGTTATATTTCCCTTGCGCGATGTTCTGTAGAATGGTGCGCGCTTCATCGCGTCCCAAATATTGATGTTCGAAAAGTTTGTATAGAATCTGTTTCATAAGTTTAATCGTTTAAGAAGTTTTTGATAATTTCTTTTCCTTGCGGAGTTAATACTGATTCGGGATGGAACTGAATACCATGTACATTATATGTTTTATGGCGGATTGCCATGATTTGTCCCTCCTGGCTTTCTGCTGTTATTTCCAGACAGTCCGGAAAACCTTCCCGGCTGACTACCCAGGAATGATATCTTCCGACAGGGATTTCTTTTCCTAATCCTTCAAAAAGCAGGTCCTGACGAATGATACTTACCGGAGTTTGTACGCCATGATATACTTCTTTGAGGTTTTCCAGACGTGCTCCGAAGGCTTCGCCGATAGCCTGATGACCCAGGCAGACCCCCAGAATGCTTTTGGTCGGAGCATATCTCTTAATAATAGGTAGTAACAAGCCGGCTTCTTCGGGTATGCCCGGTCCGGGAGACAGGATGATTTTATCAAAACGATCTACTTCATCAAGCTCTATCTGGTCGTTGCGGACTACTTCTACATCTGTAGCCCCTAATTCTTTCACTACATGCAGCAGGTTATAAGTGAAAGAGTCGTAGTTATCTAAAAGTAATATTTTCATTTTTATTGTCATTGTAAAATGGTTGTTCAAATACTATTTCTGCTTTTCTGCCTAAAGAAATAGAAGCGTTTAGGCAACGGGAATCTTTTTTCAGGGAACAGCAATTATTTTTTAGGCTGACTATTTGGGACGGTTAATTTTTTAATTTGACAGCTAAATCAATTGCTTTTTTCAGTGCTCCCAGTTTATTGTTCACCTCTTGCAGTTCGTATTCATCTTGGCTGCGTGCTACGATACCTCCTCCGGCCTGGAACCAGAGTTCGTTGTTGCGGCTTACAAAAGTACGGATGGTGATTGCTTGGTTTAATTCGCCATTCAATCCGATAAAACCGATACAACCACCGTAGGCTCCACGATTATGTGGCTCGATTTCACTGATTAACTGCATAGCGCGTACTTTGGGGGCACCGCTTAACGTACCGGCCGGGAATGTGTCAATAAACGTTTTTATTTTGTTGGCGCCTTCATTCAGCATACCGCTGACACGGCTTACCAAATGAATAACATGACTATAATATTGCGGTTCCTTATAGAATACCACACGTACGTCATGGCAATTACGTGAAAGATCGTTTCTTGCAAGATCAACCAGCATGACATGCTCTGCATTTTCTTTAGGGTCGGCCAGTAAAGCCTCTGTCAATTCGCGGTCTTTTACTGTGTCTCCCGTGCGACGGGTGGTTCCGGCAATCGGATCAATGTAGGCACGGCCGTTTTCGATTTTGCAATGTGTTTCCGGCGAAGAACCAAAGATACGATATCCTCCGAAGTCGAAGTAGAAAAGATAAGGAGAAGGATTGATGCTGCGGAGTGCGCGATAAACTTTGAAATCATCTCCGGCGTATGGTTGGATAAATCTTCTGGAAAGCACGATTTGGAAAACATCTCCGCGCATACAGTGTGCGATTCCTTTGCGCACATTTGCTTTGTGCTCTTCGTCGGTGATGGGGCTGGTTACGGGGCCTGTTACAGAGAAATTGTAGGAAGCATAATTCCGGTTTTCGATGGCTGCTTCCAGTTCCGGCAAACCGCTTTCTTCTCCTTCGGACAACATTTCAACTAATGTCAGTTCATTTTTGAAATGATTGAAAACAATGACATACTTATATAATATGTATAGTAAATCCGGAGCATCGTTTTGCTCATCATGACTTTCTTTCACCGGGATATGCTCGAAGTACTTCACGGCATTAAACGTCGTATATCCGTAAAGTCCGCATACATTCTTATTATCTCCGGTCACCTGGAACTGATTGATAAACCGGTTCATGGCCTTTTCTACATTGAATGTTTTTGTCAGCGGTTCTTCCGTACGGCTATTATCGGGATAATTGGCAGTGGCAATGCCACCGTTTACACCGATGCTTGCCAAGGGACAAAGGGCTATAAATGACAGGGAATTTTCTCCGGCATGATAATCGGAACTTTCCATTAATGCGGATTGAGGATACATGTCGCGCACTTTCAGATAAATGCTGACGGGAGTATGCATATCTCCGAGCACTTGTTTGCTATGGGTAGTATAATTAAATGTTTTCATTTCTATAATTGCTTGATTATTGATTGCGAATGATGGTTGACTAATTATTTATAGCTGTTCGTTAAACGACAAATAGGTTTCAATATCTTTGTCTCCTCGTCCCGAAACAGTCAATACAACGATATCTTCCGGCTTGAACTTCAATTTTTTCAAAGCTCCTAATGCATGGGCGGATTCCAATGCAGGGATAATACCTTCGAGTTTGGTTAGTTCGTAGGCAGCTTCTATCGCTTCGTCGTCGTTGATTGCCAATACGTTGGCACGGCTTTGGGCGGCAAGGTTAGCGTGTATCGGACCAATGCCCGGATAATCCAGTCCGGCGGAAATGGAGTATGGTTCCTCTATCTGTCCGTCCTCGTTTTGGATGACATAGGTACGTGCTCCGTGGATAATTCCCATTTTGCCGAGTTGGATGGTAGCGGCGGTCATTCCGGTTTCTATTCCTTTACCTCCCGCTTCCGCCAGGATAATGCCTACCCGTTCGTCGTTGATATAATAATAAATCGTTCCGGCAGCATTACTTCCTCCTCCCACGCAGGCTATCAGATAATCCGGATAATCGCGTCCTTCTTTTTCTTGCAGTTGCTTTTTGATTTCTTCGCTGATAACAGATTGCAGACGTGCTACCATGTCAGGGTAGGGATGAGGACCTACGGTAGATCCGATGATATAATAAGTGTCGGCAGGATGACAGCACCAGTCGCGGATCGCTTCGTTGGTTGCATCTTTCAGAGTCATGTTGCCGGAAGTAACGGGGATAACGGTGGCTCCCAACATTTTCATTTTCTCTACATTGATGTGCTGGCGTTCTACGTCCGTCTTTCCCATATAAACGATACATTCCATATCCATCAATGCACAGACGGTAGCTGTTGCTACTCCATGTTGTCCGGCTCCGGTTTCGGCGATGATACGCTTCTTTCCCATGCGGCGTGCCAGTAAGATTTGTCCGATGGTGTTGTTGATTTTGTGAGCACCTGTATGATTCAGGTCTTCCCGCTTTAGATACAACTTGCAACCGTACTTTTCAGAAAGGCGTTTGGCCAGATAGAGTGGGGAGGGACGTCCTACGTAGTCACGTAGCAACTGGTCGAACTCCTTTTTAAAATCTTCGCTTTCAATCACTTCGAGGTACTTATTCGTTAGTTCCTCAACACATTTGTGGAGGATTTCCGGTACGTAAGCACCGCCGAATTCTCCGTAATAGCCATCCTGGTCAACTAAAAAACTTTTCATAATCCTATCTGTATTTTTATGTTATTATTGAATCTGTTTTGAAACGGGTAAATAAAAAGAGCCCTGTCGCAGGTTGCGACAGGGCTCTTTCAAATTTGTTATATCTTTAATGAGGTATATACATACGAGCACTGCTCCCTTACGACTGTCGGAGTTGTAACGGGCGCCACCACCAATATGTATTTACTAACATTGTTCTCATTGTCTTTTGTAATTTTATGGGGGCAAATATAGACACTTTGTTTGAAACAGCAAACAAAATATGACTTTTTTTCTCTTTTGCCTTCATTTTTCTGATATAGAACAATTTTCAACCTGAACTGTTCTTATAAATATTGAATATTTAAACAAAAACAATTATGAAACAGAGAAAAGTTTTAGTAGGTATCGCTATTGCCATTTTCATTATATTATTATTGTATTGGTTATTGGTAGCAGAGGATATGAAACCCTGGTTGTCGGCTATGGTTCCTTCCGTGGCACAACAATTCTTTGCTTGATTCTGACAGGCTTCGGATAAATCATGTATCTTTGCAAGGATAGTGACTAATAACCAAAATAATAACAATAGACTAAGATATGGAAAATTTTATTTTTCAAAATCCTGTGAAACTAATCATGGGAAAAGGGATGATTGCCCGGCTGGCTAAAGAAATACCGTCCGACAAACGTATTATGATTACTTTTGGCGGCGGAAGCGTGAAGAAAAACGGAGTGTACGATCAGGTAAAGGAAGCATTGAAGGACCATTTTACGGTAGAATTTTGGGGAATCGAACCCAATCCTGCCATCGAAACTCTCCGTAAAGCGATTGCTTTGGGAAAAGAAGAGAAAGTGGATTATTTGCTGGCTGTTGGCGGCGGTTCTGTTATTGACGGTACGAAATTGATTTCCGCAGGAATCCTGTATGATGGTGATGCCTGGGATTTAGTACTTGCCGGACGCCCGGTAACTCATACTGTACCTCTTTCCACTGTATTGACTTTGCCTGCTACCGGTTCGGAAATGAATAACGGAGCAGTTATTTCCCGTCGCGAAACGAAAGAGAAATATCCTTTTTATGCCAACTATCCAATCTTCTCTATTCTTGATCCGGAAGTAACTTTTACCTTGCCACCTCATCAGGTAGCTTGTGGATTGGCTGATACCTATGTTCATGTGATGGAGCAATATATGACTACTTCCGGACAGAGTCGCGTTATGGACCGTTGGGCAGAAGGTATTCTACAAACTTTGGTGGAGATTGCTCCGAAAATTCGTGAAAACCAGCATGATTATCAACTGATGGCTGATTTTATGCTTTCGGCTACAATGGCATTGAATGGATTTATTGCTATGGGAGTGTCTCAAGACTGGGCTACTCACATGATCGGGCATGAAATTACTGCTTTGCACGGATTGACACATGGCCATACGTTAGCCATTGTTCTTCCTGCCACGTTGCAAGTGCTTCATGAAGAAAAAGGGGATAAGCTTTTGCAGTATGGTGAAAGAGTTTGGGGAATTACTTCCGGTACAAGAGAAGAGCGGATTGATGAAGCAATTTGCCGTACCGAAGAATTTTTCCGTTCACTGGGACTGACTACACGTTTGCATGAAGAGAACATCGGACAGGAAACTATTCTGGAAATCGAACGCCGCTTCAATGAACGTGGTGCTAAATATGGTGAGAATGGAAATGTAACAGGTGCTGTTGCTCGTAGAATATTAGAGACTGCACTTTAGGCACACTCTTACATGAAGTTTATAGAATAAGAAGGTTTCCGAAAAATCCTTCTTGCTAAATAAAATGTGTACCCTAAAAGTTGGATATAAAACTTTTGGGGTACATTTCATTAGTAGTGGTAATAATGTAAAGTAGCGGGGCAGTATTATCATCTTACAGGGTATACTTCATAATCAGTAGCAGTAGAAAGAATGATTTTATAAATCCAAGGCTTTTCGGTATTCTGCTTACTATTTCTCAATTTTCTCTGTTCTTGGAATTTTGAACCAGAAACAAGAACCTTCTCCTTCTTTAGATTCCGCTCCGATAACTCCTCCCAGCCGCTCTACTATGACACGACAGATGGCTAGTCCGAGACCTGTTCCTTTAATAAACGAATTCAGTTTGACGAAACGTTCGAACACCTTGTCTATTTTGTCAGCAGGAATTCCGATACCTGTATCTTTTACATAAAAGTATATTTCATCACTTGCTTCTTCAATCCGGTATCCCATTTCGATAGAACCTTTGGAAGTGAACTTTAAGGCATTGTTTGTAAAGTTGATGATAACCTGTGATAAGCGTATGCGGTCTGTATTAATAATACATTGATTTGCTCTCTCTGTGAATACGATTTGTACGTCCGGTGAAGAGTTTTTTTCTTGCATTTGTCTGCAAATACCTTCCATCAGTTCATTAATGTCAGTTTGCGCAAATGTGAATTCCATAGTACCGGCTTCGATTTTGGAAAGATCCAGAATATCGTCTATCAGTTGCAATAATAAGATGTTGTTGCTGGAGATTATTTTCACGAACTCCTGTTTCTCTTCTTCCTCTTCTGTCTGGCAAACCATTTCGGAAAATCCTACAATTGCGTTTAGTGGGGTTCGTATTTCATGGCTCATATTAGCTAGAAAGGCAGATTTCAGTCGATTGGATTCTTCGGCTTTTTCCTTTGCCTCTTGCAACATTCTGTTCATTTTTAGTTTTTCTGTGATGTTTTCAAAACGAAGTAATCCGCCAATAATTTCAGTTTCTTTTTCGTCGCCAAAAACGGGAGTTGCGGTCACTTCAAAATCTACATTGTCTACTCTGATTGTATGTCGGATTATTTTGCCTTGTTCGATTGCTTTCTTGAAAGCACATTGTCCACATGGTTCATTACGAAGTGCACTGGTCTGATAGCAAATTTTTCCCGGTATGTATCGTCTTCCTTTTACCAGGCTGGCGATTTGTCTTGTTTCTTCCCATTGCACCCGGTAATTTTTATCAATATAGATAAGCCCGAAGTCAATACTTTTTAGAGCTAGTTTCTGCTTCTTCAATGCTTTTTCCAGTTCTTCTTTGGCTGCAACCAATTCTCTTTCATAATTCTTGAGTTGAGTGATCTCCCATCGGGTTGCCAGTAGCCATCTTTTTTCCCCTTCCCATGAAATAATTGATTTTACAGCAATCGTATCATGGGTGATTCCATCGGGAGTGATATATTTTTCTTCTTTGCGGTATACTTTGCCTTCTTGTACGAGTTCTTTGTCGATATTCCGGTATTTTTCTCCTCTTTCTTCTCCGTATATTTCGTAGTCAGTATGTCCGATGGCTTCTTCACTACTGATACCGGATTGAACGGCTGATTCTTTATTCCAGTAATAGTATCGGAAATCATTTGCAATGTCTTTTACGAAGATCGGAAAAGGAAGGTTGTCGAGAATATCAAAAGAAAAACGATAGGAATGATTGGTCTTTTTAATCGTTTTTTGTAATTTACGGATTCTATATAATAAGATGCTGATGATAAGGAGTAAAATAATTACCAGTAAATAATTATAACTCCAATATGCTTCACTAATCCAAGAAATTAACAAAATATTGTTTGCCATAAAATGTTTGATATAAATAAGGTTGTAAAGATATGAATTGTTCTCTGAATTATCAAAAGATAATACATAAATATATTGATTTTCAACCTTATATTGTGACAGTGTAATAAAATGTGATGGATAAATGGGGACGTATGGTGTCTTTTATTTCCTGTATGGTATGATATTTTGCTTAATTTTGATTCTTTTTTTAGAGGTAAAATGTATTAAAATATTAAATGATGTCTCATGAACTAAAATCATTTCTAATTTGTTTTAATAACGCTGGAGTATTTTCTATTTTTGTTCACCTAAATTAGTTTTGATAGAGTCAAAATAAAACAATCATTTAATTACGTATGCTGATAACCATTATTATTCTCGTTCTTTCGGCTGTCTTTTTCGTGAACGGCAAGGTTCGTTCGGATATTGTGGCGCTATGTGCGCTGATAGCCTTACTTGTTTTTCAGATATTAACTCCTGACGAGGCACTCTCCGGTTTTTCCAATTCGGTAGTCATTATGATGATCGGATTGTTTGTTGTAGGAGGGGCTATTTTCCAGACGGGACTGGCAAAAATGATTAGTTCCCGAATTCTTAAACTTGCGGGAACCAGTGAGATCCGGTTGTTTCTATTGGTGATGTTGGTGACTTCTGTCATTGGCGCGTTTGTCAGTAACACAGGTACGGTGGCATTGATGCTTCCTATTGTTGTTAGTCTGGCGATGAGTGCCGGCATGAATCCCAGCAGGCTGTTGATGCCGTTGGCTTTTGCAAGTAGTATGGGAGGTATGATGACTCTGATTGGTACTCCGCCGAACCTTGTGATACAGAATACGTTGACTTCCGCCGGACTTGAGCCGCTTTCTTTCTTCTCTTTCCTGCCTGTCGGCATTGTCTGTGTAATTGTCGGTACACTGGTTCTGATGCCGCTTAGTAAATGGTTTCTTTCTAAAAAAGGCCAGAAAGATGATAATAAACGTTCGGGCAAGTCATTGAAACAGTTGGTTAATGAATATGGACTTTCCAGTAATTTGTTTCGTTTACAGGTGATAAAAGATTCAAGGCTTTTGGGGAAGACAATTATTGATCTGGATATTCGCCGTAAATATGGTTTGAATATTATGGAAGTTCGTCGTGGTGATGCATCGCAACATCGTTTTCTAAAAACGATTACTCAAAAGTTTGCTGCACCGGACACGATGTTAGAAGTAGAGGATATTTTGTATGTGACTGGAGACTTTGATAAGGTGCAACTCTTTGCGGAAGATTACCTGTTGGAGATCTTGGGCGACCATGCAACGGAAGAAACAAAAAGTACGACTAATTCGCTTGATTTTTATGATATCGGTATTGCTGAAATAGTATTGATGCCATCTTCTAATTTGATAAACCAGACAATTAAAGCAGCTGGTTTCCGTGATAAGTTTAATGTGAACGTATTGGGGGTTCGTCGTAAAAAGGAATATTTATTGCAAGATTTGGGGAATGAGCGTATTCATAGTGGTGACGTGCTTTTGGTGCAAGGAACATGGAATAATATAGCCCGTCTTAGCAAGGAAGATGCTGATTGGGTTGTTTTGGGACAACCTTTGGCGGAAGCGGCTAAAGTTACGTTAGATTATAAAGCTCCGGTAGCAGCTGCTATTATGGTGTTAATGGTGGCAATGATGGTTTTTGATTTCATTCCGGTAGCTCCGGTTACAGCCGTTATGATAGCGGGTATATTGATGGTGCTTACGGGATGTTTCCGCAATGTGGAAGCGGCTTATAAAACGATCAACTGGGAAAGTATTGTATTGATTGCTGCCATGCTCCCTATGTCTCTGGCATTGGAGAAAACGGGAGCTTCGGAATATATTTCCAATACATTGGTGAACGGTTTGGGATCATATGGACCGATTGCATTGATGGCAGGTATTTATTTTACGACTTCGTTGATGACGATGTTTATTAGTAATACGGCTACCGCTGTTTTGCTTGCTCCGATTGCTTTGCAAAGTGCCATACAGATTGGAGTCAGTCCGGTTCCTTTCCTGTTTGCCGTGACGGTAGGTGCAAGTATGTGTTTTGCTTCTCCGTTCTCTACGCCGCCTAATGCCTTGGTGATGCCTGCCGGACAATATACCTTTATGGATTATGTAAAAGTAGGATTGCCATTGCAGATTATTATGGGAATCGTGATGATTTTTGTATTGCCATTGATTTTCCCCTTTTAGTCTTTGATTTTTATCTTGTCAGTGGGGGAGATGAAAGAAATAGAGATTTGTAGCGCTGAATCTTTGTCTTTTTATGAAGAGTTGCATATTTCCATGCAACTCTTTTTTTGCTGTATACTATTGAATAAATAGTATTAAAATTTTAATATTCAACGATATAACTAACTGTCTTCTAATATAAATAATTAGAGTGAGGCGCTTTAAAAGATGTTAACTGCAAATCGGAAAATGCAATGTAATCTGTATAATGTTTATAAATACAATTATCTTTGTGCGTCATTGCTGGTTATTGATTAGTAGTGATTTATGTTTTTCGCAAATAAAACAAACTAAAGCATTAAAAGATTATGAAACAGAACATTGCAAAAGTATTCACTTTCTCGTTGTTGGCGTCTTCCATCAGTTTTATCAGTTGTGTTGATAATGAGAAAAACCTGTTTGATGCAGATCAACTGAAGCAAATTTACGAAGAAACTTTTCCTGTAAAAAACATCGATCTTGATGGTGATTGGACAGTGTCACGAAGTGTGATAGCGTGTGTGTCAGTTAATGGAGATCAGGGAGTAGATTATAAGATACAAATATTTGATGCCGATCCATTAAGTCCGGGAAGTACAGCAAAACTCTTAGCGGAAGGAACTGTCAATCAAAGTACGACTTTGAATGTGGTGATGGATTGTGCAACAGCGCTTGATAAGGTGTTTGTTGCACGCATAGATGAGCACAAACGCTATCTGGTTCAACCGGCAGCGATTGAAAACGGCACAGTGACAGCGCATTTTGGAGACAAAGGTACACCAACACGTTCTATGTCACGAGCTGTGGCGACTAGTATACCTGTTATGGAGGCTCCTTATACTGCTGATTTTATTAGTGCTAAAAAGGTAACTGCTACTGTCGTTCAGGCTGGCTGGGATTTAGGGGCAAGTTCCGGATGGGCCGGTAATTATAAAGAATATCCTGTTTTTACAGAAAGTGAACGTTGGTTTAAGATTCCGGATGGTACTTTTAATGGTGGATTTACCACCTCTGGTGTCAGTGGCGGAGCCCAAGCTGTGAAAGTAATTGTTCCTCAAGGAAGCACATGGGTTATAGAAAATAGTAATCAATTTTCTAATATCACAGAAATTATAGTTGAGAATGGTGGAAAGATAGAGGTCGCTAAAAATGGGAGCCTGGTATTAACTCAAGCTTCTTATATAACTGTGATGCAGGGAGGAAGTATTGTAGGCGACAGAGGTATTCAGATAACAAATAGTTCGGCCGGGCGTACGAACTATAATGCCGGTACGATTGATTGTGACTTTTTGAAAATTGATGGAGGGGGAAGTGGAGTTGATTTTGTGAATTATGGAACACTTAAACTGAATTCTTATAATGCTTCTACCAATGGTACCACATTGATAAATCATGGAACGATTGAAGTTGAAAATATAGATGGTAACAACAATACTAATATTAAAAACGGTTGTTATCTGAAGGCAGGAAAATTACAGTTTGGTACACTTGTTATGGGAAATACTTCCGAAGCTATTTGCAAAGAATTGACGGGTAATGGAAACAATAATAATATCGTGATGGAAGCGCAATCCATGTTGACTTGTACGGGCAAAGCTAATTTATTCAGAACAGTTACCGGTCCGACACAAGGAACTGCCTTATTAAGAATTCACACAATAGACAATACTGCCGGTTTGGCTCAATCTACTTCTAAAGTAACTAATAATATCATTTGTGAGATAACAGATCAAACATATAAAGGCGAAGCACATTATGACTGGTCTCCTTTTGCATGGTTAGTAAATAAAGGATTGCAGCAAGGTGCTACCTATTGTAACCCGGGCAAAGCAGAATTTATACTTCCTGCTGACGGTGACTGTATTAAAGAAGGATATAACTCTGATGAAGAACCGGATGATGTAGAGATCCGATATGAGATTTATTCTTATGCTTTCGAAGATAACTATCCGAAAGCAGGCGATTACGATTTCAATGATATTGTGTTGAATGTAACTTTGCCTGCAGCCGGTAATGACGTGAAAGAACTGAAATATAAAATCGACCTTCGGGCGGTTGGTGCCGTGAAACAATTAGGTGCTGGTTTGAGAATACGAGGAATAGACAAAAATAATGTAGAAGAGGTAAATTTTGGTGCAGGTGCCGCTCAACGTACTGGCTCATTAAATTCCGGGATATTTGAAAATGCATCTTATGAAACGAATGGTAATGAACTTGTGATTCCTTTATTTGGAGACGCACATTATATATATGGATATACAGGAACACAACGTCCCATGTTGAATACAGGGAATGCTAGTACCCCTCTGACCGATATATACACTCTTGAAGTGAACGTCAAACTTAAGAATGTAATATCTGTCCCTAGTGTGACAGATGGTTTAGACTTCTTCATTGCTTATCAGGGGATAGGTCAAAAGAGAACGGAAGTCCATTTGACTCATTTTAATTCGGCTACGGCGAATGGGCAATTGGCAGATAATGAAGTGCTCGAAGTAATCAAGGCAGTTAATAATACTTGGGCTCTTTGTGTTCCTGATAAATTTGCTTATCCAACAGAAACAACAGTGATAACGAATGCATATTCTAAATTTGCAGATTGGGCACACGATCAGAGCTCAACCACAGATTGGTATAAGACTGTTAGTAGTGACAAGGTGATTCAGTACTAAACTTTTCGTCATCTCTACACTTTTTACATAAAGTTTTAGAATCCCTGATTATACTGACGATTGTTTGTGTAATCAGGGATTTTGCTATCTCACATGTTTTGTTATTTCTCTCTGTTAGCAAGCAAAAACCTTTAAAATGCTGAAAATTTTGCTTGTTTTGTACAAAAGCACCGTGTTTCTCATTGAAAAGCATCGTTATATTTGTGAAAAACATAAGGATAAAGTAAGCAAAAGATGCGGATAATGTCACCAAAAGCTATGGATAGAGTAAGCAAACCATTGGGATAGTGTCGCTATGTCGTAAATATTGTTAGTATTTTCTACTTTCCTTCCATTGGCTTTTCTATTTCGGTCTTTGATAATGATAAATAGAAAAGAATAAAAGGGAACTTTATTGGTATAGATAATATCTCTTTGGTGGTAAAAAACTTGATGACGTATCAAAAAGTGTATATATCGTGCCTGATTATAGAATAACGATTTAAGCAAATTCCTCTACAGTGGCAGAAACTCTTTATTCCAATAAAAGGGAGGAAAGAAACGATTCCTGGTAGATTAAGAATTACAAAGTGTCAATGGTGACTTTTTGTAAACTATAGTTTCTATAAGATAGGTTTCATCAATTGTTAAGGCATTTTTTCTCTCTGTCCCAATTATATATTTTAATGCTTTGTAACTATGAAGAGACAAAGAATAGTAGCTATGTTAAATAATAGTTGCTTGATGGCATAGCACGATAGAACTTCCGTAATGTATAAATCAAGCGATTTAAGGTTGAATAAACTTAAATCGCTTTTCTCCGCATCACTACTATCTGATCGAACCGCTTTTGTGACGGAGTGCCAACTATAATTTCCTTTGGAGGGAATCGCTTATCGAACTCATTAGCAGCTGATTTATCGACCTGATATATTTCATCTTCTATGTAACGTCCTTTAGCGTTGGCTAAAGCATTATCATATAATTCATAAACATGAAGAGCTGTGGCATACATATTATCTTCGGTGCGAATCCCTAATGTTTCAGCAGGAATGAATCCTTGCCGGAGGTAATAATCCGGGTCACCGCAAAGTAAAATGGCACGAAATCCCATATCGAAAGCTCGTTCTTTGGTCAGCGCAATCATTTTTCCTCCAATACCTTTCTGTTGATATTCGGGAAGAACAGAAATGGGCCCCAGACTCAATACTTCATATTGGTTACCGTTATCCGCCATGATAAATGATTTAAGGCAGACCACATTGCCGACAATCTTGCCATTAAGTTCTGCAACAATATCGAGTTCCGGTACAAACTTTGGATGGTTACGCATGATATGAAGGAGATAATGTTCGTCACATCCCGGAGAAAAATGATTCCAAAAGGCTTCCCGTGTGACATTTTCGGTTTCATTATAATCCGAAGGTTGTTCAATTCTAAGTTTTATATCCATCTTATCAAATATATAGTTACACAAATATAGAGAACAAAATTTGAATATTTACCTCTTTAAGGACGAATCTGTACATTATAGCAAGATGAGACAAAAACTCCCGATACAAAGTTTGAATATACACTAGTATCAGGAGCTTTGTGTATTGATACATCAAGATTGTAGAGAATTAAACTTTGTTCATATTTTGCGTGTACAGACTATTGATGATACCGTCGAACAGTCCGATGGTAGGTACAATAATTCCGGTGGCTTTTATATGAGTAGCTATCTCGAGAAATATTTCAGCAGCAGGTACAATAACATCGGCCCGGTCCGGTTTCAACTTATATTGCTTGATACACTATTCGGTAGAGAGCTTTCAATGTTTCATATATATCTTGCAGTGATTTTTTTTATTTCACTTTGTTTCATACTGAAAGGGAACTGTCTAAATTTTCTGCAAAAATATCAATGCGAGATGTAATCGTCATAACGATATTATTACGAACTTATTACAATGTTTATTTGTTATTTTTATATATCAGTAGAAACACTTATATTCGCAAAAGTATTGGAACAGACTCGGTTAAAAAATATAGAATTTATGAAAACAATGAATTATTCCCTTATTCGTATTCTCTTTGCACTTGTGATAGGATTGGTGCTCGTTATTTGGCCAAATGCGGCTGCCAGCTATATTGTCATTACAGTTGGTGTTGCCTTTTTAATTCCCGGTGTTATCAGCCTTTTTGGTTATTTCGGCCGGAAAAGACAGGAAGGTGAAGCGGCTCCCCGTTTCCCGATAGAAGGAATCGGCAGTTTATTATTTGGACTTTGGCTGATTGTGATGCCTGAATTCTTTGCAGATGTTCTGATGTTTCTATTGGGATTTATCCTGATAATGGGAGGAGTGCAACAGATTGCTTCTTTATCGATGGCACGTCGGTGGATGCCTGTTCCGGGAGCGTTTTACCTGGTTCCTTCATTGATTCTTATTGCAGGTATCATCGCTTTGTTTAATCCGACGGGAGCACGTAATACTGCATTTATAATTATTGGTGTGAGTAGTTTGGTTTATTCGCTTACCGAATTAATCAACTGGTTCAAGTTTACCCGTCGTCGTCCGAAGACTCCGGTGGTACATGACGATGATGATATTGAGGATGCAAAGATAATCGAATAAAAAAGAAGAGGACTGCTTCACAGCACCCCTCCCCGCAAACTTAAAACAACCAACAAAAGAAATAGATAATTTCATAACGATGAACTGTGAGTGTAAATGCGTTGCAATACAACTTGTTCGCCGTTCACCGTTTATCGTTCACCGTTCTTTTTTTCTATCTCACAAATAACAGTTCCCTGTATTTCGGAAGCGTCCACATCTGGTTGTCAACAATGAGTTCCAACTTATCGATGTGGTAGCGGATTTCTTCCAGTGCCGGAACGATCGTGTCGTGGTAGGCAATGGCTTTTTCCCGTTCGCTTTCTATCTTGTTCGCAACCTTACGAGCTTCAATCATTGCATCTACATGTTCCTTGATGAAGGCTGTGCGGTCGGCAATCTCTTCAATAAGTTCCAGGTTTTTAGCAGACAATTTCGCTGCCTTTTCTGCCGGGAAAAGAGATTGCATCTTATAGACATTATTAATTAAATCCGTTTGATATTGAGTGGCCACCGGAATGATATGGTTCATAGCCAAATCACCCAATACACGCGCCTCGATCTGAATCTTCTTCGTATACGTTTCCCATTTCACTTCGTTGCGGGCTTCCAGTTCTTTCTTTGTCATTACGCCGGTAGCTTCGAACATGGCAATGGTTTCCGGTTTCAGGTAGTTATCGAAGATAACAGGAACACTGGTTTCGCAATCCAGTCCACGGCGGGCTGCTTCTTTCTTCCATTCGTCGCTGTAACCATTGCCGTCAAAATGAATCGCTTTACATTCCTTGATATATCCACGGATAATTTCAAGAATGGCGGACACTTTAGGTTCTCCTTTTTCAATCAAAGCATCCACATCTTTTTTAAACTTCACCAATTGGTCTGCTACGGCAGAGTTCAATGCAATCATGGCAGACGCACAGTTTGCTTCGGAACCTACGGCACGGAACTCAAAACGGTTTCCGGTGAAAGCAAAAGGAGAGGTACGGTTACGGTCAGTATTATCAATCAGCAATTCGGGAATCTGCGGAATATCCAACTTCATTCCCTGTTTGCCGCTAAGACTAATCAAATCATCTTTCGTACTGTTTTCAATGTGATCCAATACCTGCGACAATTGCTTCCCGAGGAAAGAGGAGATGATGGCAGGAGGTGCTTCATTAGCTCCCAGACGGTGGGCGTTGGTAGCGCTGGAGATAGAAGCTTTCAACAATCCGTTATGATGATAAACTGCCATCAATGTGTTTACGACGAAGGTAACAAAACGCAGGTTATCTTCCGGAGTCTTACCCGGTCCCATTAATAAAATGCCCGTGTCAGTTCCCAAAGACCAGTTGTTGTGTTTACCCGATCCGTTGACGCCCTTAAAAGGTTTTTCATGAAGCAGTACGCGGAAACCATGACGGCGACTTACCTTACGCATCAATGACATAATCAGTAAGTTATGGTCATTAGCAAGGTTACACTCTTCAAAGATAGGGGCTAACTCGAACTGGTTCGGGGCAACCTCGTTGTGACGGGTCTTAACAGGAATACCCAGCTTTAACGCTTCAATTTCGAGGTCCTTCATGAAAGCGGCTACGCGGGTGGGGATAGCACCGAAGTAGTGGTCCTCCAACTGTTGGTTTTTGGCACTGTCATGTCCCATCAAAGTACGACCGGTCATTAGCAAGTCTGGGCGTGCGGCATACAATCCTTCGTCTACGAGGAAGTATTCCTGTTCCCAGCCCAAGTAAGCAACTACTTTTTTCACTTCCGGGTTGAAGTAACGGCATACGTCTACAGCAGCTTTATCTACAGCCCGCAATGCTTTCAGCAAGGGAGCTTTATAGTCGAGAGCTTCGCCGGTATATGCGATAAACACAGTTGGGATGCAAAGCGTATCATCTACAATGAAAGCAGGTGATGAGGGGTCCCATGCGCTGTAACCACGGGCTTCGAATGTATTACGGATACCGCCATTCGGAAAAGAAGAAGCATCCGGTTCCTGCTGTACAAGCAGTTTACCAGTAAATTCTTCCATCATACCGCCTTTGCCATCATGTTCAACGAAAGCATCATGCTTTTCAGCTGTACCCTCGGTCAGCGGTGCGAACCAGTGCGTATAATGAGTAACACCCATTTCGATGGCCCATTTCTTCATGCCGGCAGCTACTTCGTCGGCAATACTGCGATCTAGCGGAGCACCGTTGTCAATGGCGTCAATCAGTGCATTGTATACCTTGCTGGGAAGGTATTTGAACATCTTCTCCTTGTTGAATACATACTTGGCGAAATACTCCGAAGGACGTTCGGCAGGTGTTGCTACCTCAACAGCTTTCTTTTTGAAAGCTGTCTCTACTACTCTGAATCTAAGTTTTGACATAATACCTGATTTGATTTGTTGTTAAATATGTTAGAGTAAATAATTACTTTGTTATGTGGTTCCCGGAAAGGCGATCAAACCTGTCCGGAAGTTTTTTCTGTGATTAGCGGGGTAGTGATTAGTAGTAAGTTGTGCGTAGCTGTCTTTCACTAATCACTCAACCGTTCATCACTAAATTAGTTGTAAGCAGATTCTCCGTGTTCGTAAATATCAAGACCTTCTTCTTCGATACGTGCCGGAACGCGAAGTCCGTGAATCTTATCAAGCGTTTTGAAAATGATGAATCCCATGCCTGCTGCCCATGCACCTACTACCAATGCTCCGAATATTTGTGCACCGAGGAATCCGAAACCGTAGCCATAGAATAAACCTTCACTGGTGGAGAACAAACCTGTAAGAATAGTTCCTAAAAAGCCACAAACACCATGTACAGAAGATGCACCTACCGGATCGTCTATCTTTAACACTTTGTCAATGAAGTCAACGGAGAATATCATTACGACACCACATATTGCACCTATTAAGGCTGCTCCTGCGGGAGATACTGCGTCACATCCTGCTGTGATGCCTACCAGCCCTGCCAAGATACCATTCAGCGTCAATGACAGGGAAGGTTTTCCATATTTCATCCAGCTCACCAACAGAGCGAAGAAACCACCGGCACAAGCAGCCAGATTCGTTGTCAGGAATACGTGGGAGATGGCGATAGCATCGGCTTCGGTTGCTGCTGCCAATTGAGAACCGGGGTTGAATCCGAACCATCCGAACCAAAGAATGAATACGCCTAGTGCGGCAATAGTCAGGCTATGGCCTGGGATAGCTTTTGATTTGCCGTCTTTACCATATTTACCGATACGGGGACCAAGAATGGCAGCACCTACCAAAGCAATCCATCCACCTACAGAGTGAACGACCGTAGAACCGGCAAAGTCATGGAAGGTGGTTCCGAAGAGACTCATCATGAAAGAACCTTCTTCACCGTTCATCAACCAGCCCCCGCCCCATGTCCAATGACCGGATATCGGATAAATCAGTACACTGATAAAGATGGTGTAGACGATATACATGGAGAATTTTGTACGTTCTGCCATGGCTCCTGATACAATTGTAGCTGCTGTCGCACAAAATACGGTTTGGAATATGAGGAATCCTTCGGTTGGCAGGCCATTATCAATGAAAGAAAGGTCGAAGAAGTGGGGCATTCCGATGAATCCGCCTGCACCGAACATCAATCCGAAACCGATAAACCAGTATAGTAAAGAGCCGAACATGAAGTCTACAAAGTTCTTCATCAGAATGTTGGCAGTATTTTTCACTCTGGTAAAACCTGCTTCTACTAATGCAAATCCCGGCTGCATGAAGAATACGAGCATTGCTGCAAGCAACATCCATACAGTATTCAATCCAAGAGCTAATTCACCAAGCGTATCGGGAGCTGCTGATGCTTCTTCGGCAGGAGCGGTAACGACTTCGGTAATTGTTTCTGTAACTGCTGCAACTGTATCGGCAGCGGCCGTGTTTTGTGCCGACATATCAGTAGTAAAACAGCACAAAATGAATATAGTAGTGGCTATCCACAGCTTTACGAAGCTATGGCTTTTATATTTTGTATCCATAATAGTATAATCTTATTTAACGTTCTTGTTCTGCATTGTAGAGGGCTATGTCACCACGTTCGGCAGTGCGTATGCGGATAGCGTCTTCGATAGGAATGACGAAAATACGTCCGTCACCGATTTCTCCGGTCTGTGCAGCTTTGATGATAGCCTGCACTGTTTTCTCGGTATTCTTGTCGCGCACGACAATAGAGATCAAAATTCGTTCAATGGTGCTGGTGTCATAAACTACGCCACGGTAGATACGTCCTTGCCGTGCTTTTCCAATGCCTCTTACATCGTAATAAGAGAACCATTCGATGTCCGCTTCGAGTAGGGCGTCTTTTACGTCCTCGAATTTGGTCTTACGGATGATAGCTTCAATCTTTTTCATATACCTTAAATATTAGTGTGTCCTGTAAAAGAAAGAGGTATAGGGCAGCGGCAGCCATAGCAGGTTACCATACAACAAACCGATAAAATCTAAACTCTAACTACCTTTTCTAATCCCTATACGCTCTTTGTATTGTAAATTCTCTCTCTTAAAAACTTAGTCCGAAAGCAAAGTAGGCTCCTTCAGTGCGTGGGTTCACTGTTACTTTGGCAAATGTCGGTACAGAGAAGGAATCTGTGATTTTAATCTCCTTGGATGCTTCGAGACTGATGTCTGTTACGCAGAATCCACTGGTATAGCCATTATAAAAAGTCGTTTCCCAGGGAACCATACCTAAATCTACTGTCCAGTCGAGACCTCCCAATTTGAAAGGTGCGCTAAGTGCGAGGTAAGAAGAATAAGCTCTTTTGCCGTTTTCTTTCACACCGTCGGCACCTGCAAAGTTTGTGTACCAGTTGACGGCTAGCGGACCGAAATCATATCCCACTTGTGCTTCAAATACATGTGCTGTAGAATAGGCTCCATATTGGAAATACTTATTGGTTGTATAAATCTCCTTTCCGTATTCATCTACATCCCCTGTATGTGTTTTATCAAACCAATAATCCGTTATTGAAACACTAAATCCACCAATTGAATAACCGAGAGTTAAGTCAAACTCTTTTGCATCTTTGGATTCAATTCCTACTGATCCCCATGCTCCGAGTGATAAACCTTTGTAAGAGATTCCTAGTGAAGGCTGGACGCTAACTCCGCCTAAATTCTGACCGCGCCAGATGTAACCACTTACCAAATCTGCCCCAACGGAAGCTTCTACCTTATCTTGTGCCATCATTGTAGACGGGACAAGTCCTGACAGTAATAATGCTACTGTTATTACCCCCAATTTGTTGTTAATCGTCGTTTTCATCGTCTTTTTACCTTTAAAAGTTAGAAAAATGTGGATGTACGGTCCATTTGTTATATAGTAGCGCGCAAAATACTATCGTTTTTTATAGATAACTGATTATGGATAACTGATCCTGCAGGAATGATGATGTCCGTTTAATGGGGGCATGTTGAACTTTCTATTTCCCGCTATCCATTATTCATTCAATCAGAGCCAGTTCTTTATTCTTCTCATCGCTTCGATACAGTCGTTGCGTTCGCCGAATGCAGTTAAACGGATATACCCTTCACCGCTTGGCCCGAAACCTACACCGGGAGTACCGACCACATTGGCTTCATACAACATCTGTTCGAAGAATCGCCATGAAGAAAGTCCGTTCGGAGTTTTCACCCACAAGTAGGGAGCGTTGATGCCGCCGTATACTTTCAGTCCCGTGGCTTCCAGTCCTTCCTTCATGATTTTTGCGTTGGTCATATAATAGTCGATTGTTTTCTTAATCTGTGCCTTGCCTTCTGCACTGTAAACGGCTTCTGCTGCCCGTTGGGTAATATAAGAAGTGCCGTTAAACTTAGTACACTGGCGACGGTTCCACAATCTGTTGAGTGGTATGCGATCACCTTCCAGGGTGGCGGCAGTGAGCTCTTTTGGTACTACGGTATATCCGCAGCGTACTCCTGTAAATCCTGCCGTTTTTGAAAAACTACGGAATTCAATCGCGCACTTTTTAGCTCCCTTAATCTCATAGATAGAGTGGGGGACATTCTCGTCTTGGATATATGCCTCGTAAGCGGCATCGAACAGAATCAGTGTATCGTTTGCCAAGGCATAATCCACCCACTTTTTCAGTTCCGGTTTGGTTAAGGTGGTTCCTGTCGGGTTGTTCGGATAACAGAGATAAACGATGTCTATCCGTTTGTCCGGAATTTCCGGGATAAAGTTGTTCTCACTTGTGCAAGGCATATAAGTAACGTTGCTCCATTTACCCGTTTCTTCTTCCAATATTCCGGCGCGTCCGCACATAACGTTACTGTCTATGTAAACCGGATAAATGGGATCTGTAACACCTACGCTATTGTCGTGGCGAAGAATATCACCTATATTTCCGGTATCGCTTTTAGCACCGTCACTGACAAAAATCTCGGATGCCGAGAAATGAATCCCGCGTGGAGCGAAATCGTTCTTTATGATTGCTTCAATCAGAAAATCATATCCCTGTTCAGGACCATATCCGCGGAATGTATCTTTGCCGGCCAGTTCTTCTACCGCTTTATGCATTGCTTCTATACAGGCTGGAGGAAGTGGCTGCGTAACGTCGCCGATACCTAGCCGGATGATGTCCTGTTTGGGATGCGTTATCCTGAAAGTATTTACCTTTTTCGCTATATCCGAGAATAAATAACTTCCCGGTAATTTTAAAAAATGCTCGTTTACTAATGCCATCTTGTTATTGTTTTAAGTTTCTATTACTATTCATTCTCAACTCTCCATTCTCAACTCTCAACTTCTTCAACAATTTCCCCATCGAAAACCTTGGTTGCCGGTCCGGTCATTAATATATGTCCGGAGGTTTCATCCCATTCGATGGTAACTGTCCCTCCATCCATTATCACATCGCTTTTTCTTCCTGCAAGTCCGTTGATGAAGGCGGCTACTGCTGTGGCGCAGGCACCTGTTCCGCAAGCTTGAGTAATTCCCGATCCTCTTTCCCACACTCTCATCCGTATGGTGTCTTTACCGACGATCTGTGCAAACTCTACATTCGTTCTGTCGGGAAAGAGAGGATGATTCTCCAGTTCAGGACCGATTTCCGGCAGATTAATTCGGGTAATGTCATCAATAAATGTGACAAGATGAGGATTGCCCATTGATACTTTAGTAGATTGGAAAGGATATTTCTTTCCCCAATCAATCTCTCCTGTTTCTTGCGGACTGCCCATATCTACGGTGACTGTACTGACTGTTTTTCCTTCTACCTGCAATTTCAAAATTTTAATTCCCGATAGTGTATCCAAAGTTATTTCTGTTTTATCAGTCAATCCGTATTCATATACATATTTGCCTACGCAGCGGCTACCATTGCCACACATCATTGCTTCCGAACCGTCGGCATTGAAAATACGCATACTGAAATCCGCTTTATCAGAGACACCAATCAATATTAGTCCATCGCTTCCGATTCCTGTATGAAACTTGCTCCATTCGATCGCTTTCTTTTCAGGGTCTGCTATTGGATATCTGGTCGTGTCTACATATATGTAGTCATTTCCTGTTCCATGCATTTTAGTGAACTTAATTCTTGTTGTCATTTTGATTGGTATTTATTGGTTGTTGTATCCTTTTGTTTTATTACAGTGCAAAGGTATGACTTTTTGCTTTATATTTTATTAAAAAGCATGTCTAATATCTATTTATTTTCTTAGAACTTATAATCGCCTTTGATATGACTATGTTTAGTTATAATTTGAAATTATATATATCTATATATTAATAAACTGTTATTTGAGCGAATTGTTTTGCATATCCTTCCATTATATATGAAGAATATTTAGCCCTGATAATCCATTAAATTAGTTATAAAAACAAGAAATATATCTTTTTTCTTTTGACGATATGAAAGTGAAAATCCTTATTTCTCTATCATATTGTTCGCGGAGTGTTTTGAAGAACCTTTTTCTGTATTCATTGTTTTAGCACTATCATTAATATAAAAACGTAGCGATATGAATATAGAGAAACAATTAGAAACAGCAGTTAAAACCAACCATCTGGTGTTGGTGGTATTCTATGCCGATTGGTCTCCTCATTATGAGTGGATAGGGCCTGTGCTTCGAACTTACGAAAAGAGAACTGTGGAATTGATTAGAGTGAATGCAGAAGAGAATAGAGCAATTGCTGATGCTCATAATGTAGAAACAGTACCGGCTTTCCTTCTATTGCATAAGAGTCATGAACTTTGGAGGCAGGTAGGAGAGCTTACGGTAGAAGAATTAAAAGAGGTATTGGATGATTTTCAATGAATTGTCTGTAATCTTTTATTGGTATTCATAAAAAGGACTCTTTTCTTTTTTCGTTAAAAGATTGATATTTCTAAAGTGTTGGTATTAAGAGTATTATAGAAGAGCATTTTTTCATTTAAAGAAACGGGTGTTTCCTTTTAAAGGAAACACCCGTTTGACACCGAGAAACAATCTGTTTCTTTTAAAGGAAGATTCCGTTTCCTTAAAGCCAGATATTAAATTCTTTAATATGTGAATATTTTTTCTTATTGAGGCTTTTTAAGTTCTTCTTGTAAGATGACCGGTTCGTTAGTGGTGATGAAATCTACCTTTTGTTCGATCAGCCATTTCATATCTTCTACTTCGTCTACTGTCCATACGTTGACTTTCAAGCCGAGGTCGTGAGCTTCTTTGATCCATTCGGGGTGTTTCTTGATCACTCCCATGTGATAGTCCAGACCGGCAGCACCAAGTTCTTTCAGCTCTTTGGGAGACAATTCTCCGTTAAGGTAATATACCGGAGTACCGACAGGAGCCAGACGGATAAACTCTTTCATGGCATGTAGAGAGAACGTGATATATTCCATACGGTTTTCCAGTCCCATTTTCTTCACCATGGCAATGATTCCTTGCACCGCTTTAGTCTCACGTTTCTTGTTGCTATGTGCTTTCAGTTCGAGAATCAATTGGGTTTTACAGTTTTTTCCGGTTTCCAGATACTGTTCCAGGCTGGGTAAGTTTTCTCCGTTGGATAATTTAAGTCCGGTCAGCGCATCACCTTTGGAATATTCCATCGGCCTCATCTTATATACAGGATCATGGTTAACCACCAGCTTGTTATCCTTCGCGATCCATACGTCAAATTCTGAACCGTAACAACCGATGGAGTCTGCTTTTAGAAGTGATGAAATACTGTTCTGCGATGATCCCGGAGTTTTCCAGAAACCGCGGTGAGCTATCACTTTTGTCTGTGCCTGCATGCAGCAAGCAGCCATTAGAAAGGCAGAAGCCATCATCATTTTTTTTAAATTCATTTGTTTGATCTTTTAAAAGTTTGATAGATTTAATTGGGTTTGGCCTCAAAATTATAAAAAAGATAACGCAAATCAGCCGATAATATGCTAATCTGCGTTAATCCTTGGGATTTTAGAATAGAAATGCTACAAAAGAGTGTCAAAAATAAGACTGTCTGTCATAAAAACATTCTCCGGACACGTCTGATAGTTTGCACAAAAGGAGTTTGTCACTCTTTTATTAATCAGGTATAGGCCTCTTCATGTATTCCTTTCACTGCACGTCCACTAGGTTCATTCAGATTCCTGAAAGCAATATCCCAGGCTAGTGCTTCTGCTGTGGAGCAGGCTACACTTGGAACACTGGGGACGGTGCGTGCTGCACTTTCACTGGGGAAATGCTCTTCGAAAATGCTACGATAGTAGTACTCTTCTTTGTTTTGTGGCGTATTGATCGGGAAACGTTCGGCAGCATGTTCCATTTGCTCATCGCTCACGGCAGCTGCTGTGATCTCTCTCAATGTGTCAATCCATGAATATCCTACACCGTCACTGAACTGCTCTTTCTGTCTCCAAGCCACACTTTCCGGTAACATATCGGCAAAGGCTTCGCGAACAATTCGTTTCTCGATGTTTTTTCCGGGGCACATTTTAGCTTTCGGGTTCAGGTTCATTGCCACGTCGAGAAATTCTTTATCAAGGAAAGGGACGCGTCCTTCTACTCCCCATGCTGACAAACTTTTATTGGCACGGAGGCAATCGTACATGTGCAACTTTGAAAGTTTACGTACTGTTTCTTCGTGAAATGCCTGTGGAGTAGGGGCCTTGTGGAAATACAGATACCCCCCGAAAACTTCATCAGCACCTTCACCGCTCAACACCATTTTGATCCCCATTGATTTAATGACACGCGCCAATAAATACATGGGAGTGGAAGCGCGTACGGTAGTTACATCATACGTCTCGATGAAATAAATTACGTCGCGAACAGCATCCAGACCTTCCTGAACGGTGTAGTTGATCTCATGATGGACGGTACCGATATATTCGGCTACCTCACGCGCTTTAATCAAATCGGGCGCGCCCTTTAGACCGATGGCGAAAGAGTGGAGTTGAGGCCACCATGCATCGCTTGCACCATCTGTTTCTATACGTTTTGCCGCATATTTTTTGGCAATGGCAGAGATAACGGAACTATCCAACCCGCCCGAAAGCAACACTCCATACGGTACGTCACTCATTAACTGGCGGTGCACAGCCTCTTCCAATGCCACTTTCACATCCTCGGTTTGTGCATCATTCTCTTTGACGGTTTCATATTCTGTCCAGTCGCGCGAATACCAACGTTTCATTTTTCTCTCTTTACTATAGAAATAATGTCCGGGAAGGAATACTTCATATTCGTCACAAAATCCTTCGAGAGCTTTCAACTCGCTGGCGAAGTAGATTTTTCCCTCTTTATCTTTTCCTATATATAAAGGAATAACCCCTATCGGATCGCGGGCAATCAGAAATTCATCCTTTTCCTCATCATAAAGCACGAAAGCGAAGATACCGCTGATATCTTCCAAAAAATGGATGCCTTTATCTTTGTAAAGGGCAAGAATTACCTCACAGTCACTTCCGGTTTGAAAGTTATATTTTCCCGCATATTTAGCGCGAATATCACGGTGATTGTAAATCTCACCGTTGACGGCGAGCACCTGTTTACGATCGGGAGAGTATAACGGTTGTCCGCCACTCTGCGGGTCGACAATAGAAAGGCGTTCGTGTGCCAGGATGGCACTTCCGCCTACATAGATTCCGCTCCAGTCCGGTCCGCGATGACGGATCTTCTGGGCCATTTTCAGTGCTTTATCTCTTAGTTCTTTCGTTTGAACTTTGATGTTGAGTATACCTGCTATTCCACACATAACTTTAATTTTTAGAGGGGGTAATGTAATCTGTTGATTGTTTATTCGCTATTTCTAAGAAGCTGATTAGCTATTCTTAATTCGTTCCATAATTGTTATCGTTTAGTTCCACAACTGTTTCCCTTTAGTTCCATATCTGTTATCCTTTAGTTCCACAGATATGGAACGAACCGATAATAGCAATCGAGCTTCTTGTTGTACACTGTTGCAAAACTTATTGTATTAGATAAGCATCTATTTCCGCAGCAGCCTTTCGTCCTCCCGCCATGGCGCGTACCACCAGGCTGGCACCAGTCTCGGCATCACCGGCTAGGAATACATTCTTTGCAAATTTCGGTTGCTCCGGTTTCAGGAATCCCATTGCCAATAATACCATATCAGCTTCGATGACTTCCTTCTTCCCTGTTGGTTTCATCGTGGGACGTCCGCCATCTGCTGCCGGAATCCATTCCACTTCTTCCACTTCTACACCTGTCACTTTTCCATTCTTTCCGAGGAACTGATTGGAAGCCAGGCACCAGCGGCGTGTACAACCTTCTTCATGGCTGGAAGTCGTTTTGAAGACTGCCGGCCATTGCGGCCAAGGAGTAGCCGGATTGTAGCCGACAGGAGGTTTCGGCATGATTTCGATTTGAGTGACACTGACAGCTCCCTGTCTCACACTGGTTCCGATGCAGTCGGAACCGGTATCTCCGCCACCTATCACAAGTACTTTTTTGCCTTTGGCATTCACCAATTTATCTTTCGGGAAAGTCTGTCCTGCCAGAATCCTGTTCTGCTGTGCCAGCATTTCAAGTGCGAAATGGATGCCTTTCAGTTCACGTCCCGGAATACTCAAATCACGTGCAGTCGGTGTTCCGGTACAGATGCAGTAAGCGTCGAATCCTTCCGGCAAATGATTGACGTCTATTTCTACTCCCATTTCAAACAGTATTCCTTCTGCAGCCAATATCTTCATCCGTCGGTCAATTACATTCTTATCCAGTTTGAAATTAGGAATACCGAACCGTAATAACCCTCCGGGCGCTTCATCCTTATCGAATAAAGTAACGCTATATCCTTTTAAATTCAGCTGATTAGCCACTACCAATCCGGCAGGACCCGCACCAATCACCGCCACTTTCTTTCCGTTTCTTCTCGGCGTCTTTACCTGTATATATCCTTCACGAAAAGCCGCTTCCACGATAGCTGCTTCATTCTCGCGAATAGTCACCGGCTGATCGCAGGAAAGTTTCAACACACACGATTTCTCGCAAAGGGCAGGACAAATACGTCCCGTAAATTCCGGAAAATCGCAAGTAGACGACAATACTTCGTATGCCTCCTTCCATTTTCCCCTGTATAATGCGTCCTGCCATTCCGGTTGTTTATTTCCTATCGGGCATGCCCAATGACAGAAAGGTACACCGCAATCCATGCAGCGTGACGCCTGCAATTTACGGCTGTTTGTATTCAAAGTCTGTTCTACCTGACTATAGTCAGCGATTCGCTCGTTTACAGGGCGGTATCCCGCCTCTTGTCGAGGTATATTTAGAAATGCTTTAGGATCTCCCATCTTGTTATTTACTATTTGACGATTTACTATTTACTATTTTTAGACTATCTTGTCATTTGCTATTTGACTATTTACAGACTATACATTCAAATAGTAAATTGTAAATAGTCAATTTGTAAATCTAATAGTCTCTTTGCATGTCTGCAATTTTTTGTTGTAATTTTCTCATCTGTTCCTCCTGCAATACTTTTTTGTATTCGATGGGTACTACTTGGATGAACTGTTCTGCATAATGATTCCAGTTGTCAAGCATGGTACGGGCTAGTTTTGAGCCTGTGTACAGATAATGTTGGCGGATTAGTTCGTGTAGCTCCTTCCGGTAGCTGGCTTCTTCGATGAGTGACAGTTCCACCATTTCCATGTTGCAGAAATAATCGAAGTTGCCATCCTTGTTCCATACGTAAGCCACACCGCCGCTCATACCGGCTGCAAAGTTACGTCCGGTTTGTCCGAGGACTACCACACGACCTCCCGTCATGTATTCGCAACAATGGTCGCCCACACCTTCCACTACTGCAACTGCACCGGAGTTACGAACTGCGAAACGTTCTCCTACACGACCGTTGATATATACTTCACCGCTTGTTGCTCCATAAAGCAAGGTATTACCGGCAATTGTATTCTTTTCGGCTTCGAAGTTGCTGCGTATAGGAGGCAATACGGAGATGCGTCCGCCGCTCAATCCTTTACCTAGATAATCGTTTGCTTCACCTTCCAGTTTAAAGTTAACTCCCGGTACAAGGAAAGCCCCGAAAGACTGACCTGCCGAGCCTTTGAACTTCACATTCAGCGTGTGTTCCGGCAATCCTTTGCCACCGTATTTCTTGGCAATCACTCCGGAGAGCATCGCACCTATTGCACGGTCTGTATTGGCAATCGTATATTCTAAAGAAATCTCTTTCTCATGTTCAATAGCTTCCTGTGCCGCATCAATGAGGGTTACATCCTTTACAGTAGAAACACCGTGATCCTGATCGATGACATGGCGGATAGCCGCGTTGTTATCAATGCGTGCCAGCAATTTGGTGAAGTCGATTAACGCATGTTTCGGATTCGGGTCGTTGACAACGGATTTGCGTTCGATCAAGTCTGTGCGCCCGATAATATCATCCATTCTGGTGAATCCCATTTCGGCCAAATGCTCGCGGACCTCCTGTGCCAGGAATGTGAAGAAATTTACCAAATATTCACTACGCCCATGAAAGCGTTTACGTAATTCCTCATTCTGTGTGGCAACTCCCACCGGACAAGTATTCTGATGGCATTTGCGCATCATTACACACCCTAATACAATCAATGCCGAGGTGGCGAAGCCATATTCTTCGGCACCCATTAGTGCCATTAAGATGATGTCACGTCCGGTTTTCAGTTGTCCGTCGGCTTGCAGAACTACTTGCCCACGAAGTCCGTTCAAAACCAATGTTTGTTGTGTCTCGCTCAATCCCAATTCCGGTGAGATGCCCGCATAACGGATAGAAGAAGCCGGAGAAGCACCTGTTCCCCCTTCAGCACCGGAGATGACAATCAGGTCCGCCTTTGCTTTTGCCACCCCGGCGGCAATTGTACCGACGCCGCTTTCTGCTACCAGTTTCACACTGATTTTGGCCTGTGGATTTACATTTTTCAGATCGAAGATTAATTGTGCCAAATCCTCAATTGAATAAATATCATGATGAGGTGGGGGAGAAATCAGTGAAATTCCCGGAATGGAATGTCGTGTTTTTGCAATCACATCATTCACTTTAAATCCCGGAAGTTGTCCGCCTTCACCCGGCTTTGCCCCCTGTGCTATCTTAATCTGAATTTCGTCCGCATTAACCAGATATTCTGCTGTTACACCGAAACGTCCGGAAGCTACCTGCTTGATTGCACTTCGTAAGGAACTGCCATCGGGCAGCGGTTGGAAACGGGCAGCGTCCTCGCCACCTTCACCGGTATTACTGCGTCCGTGAATTTTATTCATGGCAATAGCCATTGCCTCATGAGCCTCTTTGCTGATAGAACCAAAAGACATGGCCCCCGTGACGAAACGATGCAGAATGTTTTCCACCGGTTCTACCTGATCGATCGAAATCGGGTTACGGCGGAATCCCAGAAAGTCACGAAGGAAAATAGGCTTCTCTTTTTCGTCTACCAGATGAGTATATTCTTTAAACTTCTTATAACTCCCCATCCGTGTAGCCAATTGCAGCGTACTGATTGTTTCCGGATTCCATGCGTGCTTTTCTCCGTCTTTGCGGAAGGCATACAAACCGTTGTTTTTTAATAATGGAAAGTTGAAAGTAGAAGATTGGGAATTACTTTGTGTTCCTTCATTTCTATTTTTGATTTCTGAAAATCCTTCCTCATGGAAAGCAATGGCATCTCTGGCTATTTCTTCCAAGCGAATACCTCCGATGGGCGAACCGAGTCCACCGAAATAGGCCTTACTCAATTCTTCGCTCAAACCGACAGCTTCGAAGATTTTTGCGCCACGATAAGAGCGGATGGTAGAGATCCCCATTTTACTCATGATTTTAAACAAGCCTTTGCAGATGGATTTGATATAATTTTTTTCAGCAGTGGCATAATCCAACTGAATATCCCTGTCTTTAACCAAGCGGTCGAGAACGGCGAATGCCATGTAAGGATTCAGGGCACTTGCTCCGAAACCCAGTAATAACGCAGCGTGCATCACCTCACGTATTTCACCGCTTTCTACAATCAATGCTGTTTGTACACGTTTGCCGACTGAAATCAGGTGGTGATGAACGGCGCTTACCGCCAGCAATGAAGGAATAGCGGCATGGGTAATATCCACGTCACGGTCGGTCAGGACAATGTAGTTTACGCCTTCCGTCACAGATTCTTCCGCCATTTTACAGAGGCTGTTCAGTGCCTCCTGCAATCCGGCTTTCCCTTTCGCTGCTTCAAATAACATGGGCAGTTTGACCGTTTTGAAGCCTTTATAGCGGATATTACAGAGAATATCCAGTTGTGTGTTGCTCAAAATCGGATGATTCAGGCGGACCATTTTGCAATGACTCTCGCTGGGTGTCAGGATATTCATGCCGACTGCCCCGATGTATTCTGTCAATGACATTACCAGTTCTTCGCGGAGCGGGTCGATGGGAGGATTGGTCACTTGTGCAAATTGCTGCCGGAAATAGTTGTAAAGCAATTGCGGCTTATCCGAAAGTACAGCTAACGGAGTATCATTACCCATTGAATGGATCGGTTCTGCTCCGCTGCTTGCCATTGGCATAATCAGTTTTTCGATATCCTCTTTGGAGTAGCCGAAAGTGCGAAGCATACAGTCGTAGTTTTCGACATGATGAGGTACTTTGCGTCCGCTCTTCAGTTCATCCAGTTCGATTCGGTTCGTAGACAACCAGGTGCGGTAAGGTTTGGCTTCAGCCAACTGTTTTTTCAGTTCGCCATCATAATAAATTTCACCTTTTTCTGTATCTACCAGCAAAATCTTACCGGGCTGTAAGCGGCCTTTTTCTTTGATGTCTCCCGGTTCGAAATCCATCACACCGACTTCCGAAGCCACTACCATCATATCGTTTTTAGTAATCAGATAACGGGCAGGGCGCAGACCGTTGCGGTCGAGCATACCTCCGGCAAATCGTCCGTCACTGAAGAGAAGTGCAGCCGGTCCGTCCCACGGTTCCATCAGGATAGAATGGTATTCGTAGAATGATTTCAGATCCTCGCTGATGGGATTCTTTTCGTTGAAAGATTCCGGCACGAGCATAGCCATAGCGTGTGGCAGGCTCAACCCCGACATCACCAGGAACTCCAGTACATTGTCCAGGGAAGCACTGTCGCTCATGCCCGGTTGTATAATCGGGCGAAGTTCTTTTATGTCACCCAAGGTAGGAGTGGAGAGTACGCTTTCGCGGGCTTCCATCCATCCGCGGTTACCACGGATCGTGTTGATTTCACCGTTGTGTGCCAGAAGGCGGAATGGTTGTGCCAATCCCCATGTAGGGAATGTATTGGTACTGAAACGAGAGTGCACCAATGCCAGTCCGCTGGTAAAATAGCTATTCGTCAGGTCCGGATAGTAGTTGCGCAGTTGCAACGACGAAAGCATACCTTTATATATAATGTTTTTTGTAGAAAGCGAAACAACATAAAAATCGTCCTTTGTCGGAATGGATGACAGTCTGACCTTATTCTCGATTCTTTTCCGGATCAGATATAACTTCCGGTCGGCCGTTTCCGTTTCTGTAAATCCGGTGATAAACACCTGCTTGATGTCAGGTTCGTTTGCCAAAGCAGATTCTCCTAGAATTTCAGGGCAGGTGGGTACATTGCGCAGATGCATCAATGTGAGTCCTTCTTTTTCAATTTCTTCAATAATGATACTTAAAATGGCTGCCTGGTCTTTCTCATTTTTCGGCAAAAATAGCAATCCTGTGCCGTACCGTCCTTTTTCGGGTACAGGAATACCTTGCAATAAAATAAATTCATGCGGAATTTGCAGCATGATACCTGCACCGTCGCCGGTTTTGTTATCCGCACCTTCGGCGCCGCGGTGGCGCATGTTCTCTAATACCTTTAAAGCCGACTCAACAATGTCGTGTGACTTTTCTCCATGAATGTTTACCAGCATACCAACACCGCAGGCATCGTGTTCGTATGCCGCATTGTACAAGCCCATCTGTTTGGGCTGTCGTTGGTAAGGGGATCCTTCTGTTACGTTGTTAAAAAGTTCTTGTTTCTTCATTCTTACTAGCTTTATTGTATGATAATACCTAATTGAAGTGTCAATTTGTTCGGCAAAGTTAGTGGTTTAATTTCAAAATGACAGTAAAATACAAGTTTTCTGTAACGCGAAATTAAAAGAAGAGCCTGTCTTCTTCTAATTTGTAATTAAAAGAAGGATATTTACTTTTAATTTGTTAGCTCTTTTGGGTGAATGGTGAGTTAATTGTAATTTGTTTCTTTTTGAGCTAAAAATAATATATTATTTAACTTTTTGATGTGTTTGCAACTTTTTTATGCATTTCTGTCAAATAAATATGCTTTTTGTTGTCTTTATGTTATTTGTAATGTGTATATTTGCAGTCGAAATAAAAATATCATAATATGTGTGGAATAGTAGGCTATATTGGTAAACGAAAAGCCTACCCTATCCTTATAAAAGGGCTGAAGCGACTGGAGTATCGTGGATATGATAGCGCGGGGGTAGCAATCATCAGTGATGACCGACAGTTAAATGTGTATAAGACGAAAGGAAAAGTCTCCGATCTTGAAAATTTCGTCACACAAAAAGATATTTCCGGTACAATCGGAATTGCCCATACTCGTTGGGCTACTCACGGGGAACCTTGTTCCGCTAACGCCCACCCTCATTACTCTTCTTCCGAAAAGCTCGCTCTCATTCATAACGGTATTATTGAAAACTACGCCGTTCTCAAAGAAAAACTTCAAGCCAAAGGCTATATTTTTAAAAGTAGTACAGATACCGAAGTCCTTGTTCAATTAATAGAATACATGAAAGTCACTAATCAAGTCAGTTTGCTGACAGCCGTTCAATTGGCGTTGGGAGAAGTGATTGGTGCCTATGCGATTGCGATTCTTGATAAAGAGCATCCCGATGAGATTATTGCTGCCCGTAAGAGCAGCCCGCTGGTAGTGGGGATTGGAGCGGACGAGTTCTTCCTTGCTTCGGATGCCACTCCGATTGTAGAATATACAGATAAGGTGGTTTATCTGGAAGACGGAGAAATTGCTGTTCTCCATCTGGGAAAAGAATTGAAGGTGGTCAACTTGAGTAATGTTGAAATGACACCTGAAATTAAAAAAGTGGAGCTTAATCTCGGCCAGCTGGAAAAAGGGGGATATCCGCATTTTATGTTGAAAGAGATTTTCGAACAGCCCGATTGTATTCATGATTGTATGCGCGGACGTATCAATGTGGAAGCAGACAATGTGGTACTTTCCGCTGTGATCGATCATCGGGAAAAGCTACTGAATGCCAAACGGTTTATTATCGTTGCCTGCGGAACTTCCTGGCATGCCGGACTGATTGGTAAGCATCTGATTGAAAGTTTCTGTCGTATACCGGTGGAAGTGGAGTATGCTTCCGAATTCCGTTACCGTGATCCGGTGATTGACGGACAGGATGTAGTGATAGCAATCTCCCAAAGCGGTGAGACTGCGGATACATTGGCTGCTGTAGAATTGGCAAAAAGCCGCGGAGCATTTATATATGGTATTTGCAATGCTATCGGGTCTTCTATTCCCCGTGCCACTCACACCGGTTCGTATATCCATGTAGGTCCGGAAATCGGAGTCGCTTCCACCAAAGCGTTTACCGGACAGGTCACTGTGTTGGCAATGCTGGCATTGACGCTTGCCAAAGCGAAAGGAACAATTGACGAACGGCATTATCTTTCAATAGTACAGGAATTAAATCATATTCCAGAGAAGA
Source organism: Bacteroides xylanisolvens (assembly GCF_018289135.1). Taxonomy (NCBI): domain Bacteria; kingdom Pseudomonadati; phylum Bacteroidota; class Bacteroidia; order Bacteroidales; family Bacteroidaceae; genus Bacteroides; species Bacteroides xylanisolvens. The sequence continues at coordinate 2,048,540 of NZ_CP072216.1, read as the reverse complement.
TGAAAGAAGTGCTGAAACTGAATGATACCCTGGCGGAGTTATCGAAAACTTTCACGTATGCGCATAACTTTATTTACCTGGGACGCGGATATAGTTATCCTGTTGCATTGGAAGGTGCATTGAAATTGAAAGAAATATCGTATATTCACGCCGAAGGTTATCCGGCTGCCGAGATGAAGCACGGACCGATTGCCTTGATTGACGCGGAAATGCCGGTAGTGGTGATTGCTACGCAGAATGGACTGTACGAAAAAGTGCTAAGTAATATTCAGGAGATCAAGGCGAGGAAGGGAAAAGTGATTGCGTTCGTTACGAAGGGAGATACGGTTATCAGCAAGATTGCCGATTGTAGTATCGAACTTCCTGAAACAATAGAGTGTCTCGATCCGTTAATTACTACGGTACCTCTCCAACTTCTTGCTTATCACATTGCGGTATGTAAGGGGATGGATGTAGACCAGCCGAGAAATCTGGCGAAGTCGGTAACGGTGGAGTAATGTGATTTACAATTAGACAATTTACTATTTACGATTGAAGAATCAATGATAGATAGTAAGTTGTTTGATTGGCAGGTGGTAATTTAAATCGTAAATAGTATAGATGGAACAATTGAAACATGAATGTGGCGTTGCCATGATACGCTTGCTTAAACCGTTGGAGTATTACGAGAAAAAGTACGGAACATGGATGTACGGTCTTAATAAGCTCTACCTGTTGATGGAGAAACAACATAACCGTGGACAGGAAGGTGCGGGACTGGCATGTGTGAAACTGGAAGCAAATCCGGGTGAAGAATATATGTTTCGTGAACGTGCTTTAGGCTCCGGAGCTATTACGGAGATTTTTGAAAATGTTCAAAACAATTTTAAGGAGCTCACTCCCGAACAGTTGCATGATGCTGCGTATGCCAAACGAGTCCTGCCTTTTGCCGGGGAAGTATATATGGGGCATCTTCGTTATTCCACTACGGGAAAATCCGGAATCTCATACGTGCATCCATTTTTAAGAAGAAATAACTGGCGTGCCAAGAATCTCGCTCTTTGCGGAAACTTCAATATGACGAATGTGGACGAAATATTTGCCCGTATCACTGCCATTGGTCAGCATCCGCGTAAATATGCCGATACATATATCATGTTGGAACAGGTGGGACACCGTCTTGACCGTGAAGTGGAGCGTGTATTCAATCTTGCCGAAGCCGAAGGGCTTACGGGCATGGGCATCACGCATTATATAGAAGAACATATTGATTTGGCAAACGTACTGCGTACTTCCAGTCGCGAATGGGATGGGGGGTATGTTATTTGCGGATTGACCGGAAGCGGTGAATCTTTCGCTATCCGTGACCCGTGGGGCATCCGGCCTGCATTTTGGTATCAGGATGACGAGATAGCTGTTCTTGCTTCCGAACGTCCGGTTATCCAGACAGCTTTGAATGTTCCGTTTGAGGAAATCAAGGAACTGCAACCGGGGCAGGCATTGCTGATTAGCAAAGAGGGAAAGATACGTACTTCGCAAATCAATAAGCCGCGCGAAAATCAGGCTTGTTCCTTCGAACGTATCTATTTCTCCCGTGGCAGTGACGTCGATATTTATAAAGAAAGGAAACGGCTGGGCGAAAAGTTGGTTCCGAAAATACTGAAAGCAATCAATAATGACATCGATCATACGGTCTTCTCTTTTATTCCAAACACTGCGGAGGTTGCTTTCTACGGAATGTTGCAGGGACTGGATGATTACTTGAATGAGGAGAAAGTGCAGCAGATCGCTGCATTGGGGCATAACCCGAATATGGAGGAGTTGGAAGTTATTCTTTCCCGTCGTATTCGTAGCGAAAAGGTGGCAATCAAGGATATTAAGCTCCGTACGTTCATCGCCGAAGGAAACAGTCGTAATGATTTGGCTGCCCATGTGTATGATATTACATACGGAAGTCTTGTACCCGGTGTTGATAATCTGGTGATTATCGATGACAGCATTGTGCGTGGCACTACGCTGAAACAAAGTATTATCGGTATTCTCGACCGTCTCGGTCCGAAGAAGATTGTCATCGTATCTTCTTCTCCGCAGGTGCGTTATCCTGACTATTACGGTATTGATATGGCAAAGATGAGCGAGTTTATCGCCTTCAGGGCTGCTGTCGAACTTTTAAAGGAACGGGATATGAAAGATGTGATTGCGGCCGCCTACCGTAAATCGAAAGAGCAGGTAGGACTGCCGAAAGAGCAGATGGTAAACTATGTGAAAGACATTTATGCTCCGTTCACTGATGAGGAAATCTCTGCCAAAATGGTAGAACTGCTGACACCCAAGGGAACCAAGGCGAAAGTGGAAATCGTCTATCAACCGTTGGAGGGATTGCACGAGGCTTGTCCGCATCATAAAGGCGACTGGTATTTTAGCGGTAACTACCCTACACCGGGTGGTGTGAAAATGGTGAACCGGGCGTTCATTGACTATATAGAACAAATGTATCAATTCTAACAACCATACAACGATTCAATAATAAGAATGAGAAATGTGACATTAATCCTTGACGACGGGAGCCGGTTTTCCGGTAAGTCGTTTGGCTACGAGAAGCCGGTGGCGGGCGAAGTAGTGTTTAATACTGCCATGACCGGATACCCGGAGAGCCTCACTGACCCTTCATACGCCGGACAGTTGATGACGCTTACCTATCCTTTGGTAGGTAACTACGGTGTTCCTCCTTTTACTATCGAGCCGAATGGACTTGCCACTTTCATGGAAAGTGAAAAGATCCACGCGGAAGCGATTATCGTAAGTGACTATTCTTATGAATACAGCCATTGGAACGCTGTGGAGAGCCTCGGTGACTGGTTGAAACGCGAAAAGGTTCCTGGTATTACAGGCATTGACACACGCGAGTTGACGAAAGTTCTTCGTGAACATGGAGTAATGATGGGGAAAATAGTATTTGAAAATGAAGAATTAAGAATGAAGAATGAAGAATTTCCGTCTTATAGCGATATAAACTATGTAGACCAGGTTTCCTGTAAAGAAATTATTCATTATTTCCCTAGTGGAACAAGCAGCCACAGCGCAGCTAATTCTTCATTCTTCATTCCTCATTCTTCATTAAAAAAAGTTGTCCTGGTGGATTGCGGTGTGAAGACTAATATCATTCGTTGTCTGCTGAAACGTAATGTTGAGGTGATTCGTGTTCCTTGGGATTATGATTATAACGGACTCAAATTTGACGGACTGTTTATTTCTAACGGACCGGGGGATCCGGATACCTGTGATGCTGCGGTGCAGAATATCCGCAAGGCAATGTCAAACGAGAAACTACCTATTTTCGGAATCTGCATGGGTAATCAACTGCTTTCGAAAGCGGGAGGAGCCAAGATTTATAAATTGAAATACGGTCACCGTAGCCACAACCAACCGGTGCGTATGGTAGGCACTGAACGTTGCTTCATCACCTCGCAAAATCACGGTTATGCCGTAGACAATAATACGTTGAGTGCAGATTGGGAACCGTTATTTATTAATATGAATGATGGCTCTAACGAAGGAATCAAGCATAAAAGAAACCCTTGGTTTTCTGCACAATTCCATCCGGAAGCAGCGAGTGGACCTACGGATACGGAATTCCTGTTCGACGAATTTGTAAAACTATTATAACCCATATTCATCACGGATTATAAAAAATCTGTGTAATCTGTGGTGAACTAGAAAGTAGAATCAATGAAAGAAAATATAAAGAAAGTATTGTTGTTGGGTTCCGGTGCCCTGAAGATCGGTGAGGCCGGTGAGTTTGACTATTCCGGTTCGCAGGCACTCAAAGCCTTGAAAGAAGAAGGCATTGAAACGATTCTTATCAATCCTAATATTGCTACGGTACAGACGTCCGAAGGAGTGGCGGATCAAATCTACTTCCTTCCGGTGACTCCGTATTTCGTAGAGAAAGTGATTCAGAAAGAAAAACCGGAAGGTATTATGCTGGCGTTCGGTGGTCAGACAGCCTTGAACTGTGGAGTGGCATTGTACAAAGAAGGTATTCTTGAAAAATATAATGTAAAAGTACTCGGTACTCCGGTACAAGCCATTATGGATACCGAGGATCGTGAACTTTTCGTTCAGAAATTGAATGAAATCAATGTAAAGACCATTAAGAGTGAAGCCGTAGAAAATGTGGAAGATGCTCGTCGCGCAGCAAAAGAACTGGGGTATCCCGTAATTGTTCGTGCTGCGTATGCATTGGGTGGCTTGGGCTCCGGTTTCTGTGATAACGAAGAGCAACTGGATATTCTTGTAGAAAAAGCGTTCTCTTTCTCTCCGCAGGTATTAGTGGAAAAATCACTTCGTGGTTGGAAAGAAGTGGAATATGAAGTGGTACGTGACCGTTTCGACAACTGTATCACTGTTTGTAATATGGAAAACTTCGACCCGCTGGGTATTCATACCGGTGAATCTATCGTTATTGCTCCGTCACAAACGCTTACGAACAAAGAATATCATAAACTCCGGGAACTGGCAATACGTATCATCCGCCACATCGGTATTGTGGGCGAATGTAATGTGCAATATGCTTTCGACCCCGAATCCGAAGATTATCGGGTGATTGAAGTAAATGCCCGTCTTTCCCGTTCATCGGCTTTGGCATCTAAGGCAACGGGTTATCCGCTGGCTTTCGTTGCGGCCAAATTGGGACTGGGTTACGGACTCTTCGACCTGAAGAACTCTGTAACAAAGACTACTTCTGCTTTTTTCGAACCGGCACTGGACTATGTTGTATGTAAGATTCCACGTTGGGATTTGGGTAAGTTCCACGGTGTAGATAAAGAATTGGGATCTTCTATGAAATCTGTCGGTGAGGTGATGGCTATCGGTCGTACTTTTGAAGAAGCTATCCAGAAAGGGCTCCGCATGATCGGGCAGGGAATGCACGGATTTGTAGAAAATAAGGAGCTAGTTATTTCCGACATCGACAAGGCTTTGCGCGAACCGACTGATAAACGTATTTTTGTTATCTCGAAGGCTTTTCGTGCCGGCTACACCATCGATCAGGTACACGAACTGACTAAGATTGATAAATGGTTCCTTCAGAGATTGATGAATATCATGCAGACTTCCGAAGAACTGCATAGCTGGGGAAATAATCACAAACAGATTGCCGATCTGCCAAACGAACTGCTTCGTAAAGCCAAGGTTCAAGGTTTCTCTGATTTCCAGGTTGCACGTGCCATCGGCTACGAAGGTGATATGGAGGATGGTATTCTTTATGTCCGCAAACATCGTAAAGAGGCGGGTATTCTTCCGGTAGTGAAGCAGATCGATACTTTGGCAGCCGAATATCCGGCACAAACCAATTATCTGTATCTTACTTATAGCGGTGTGGCAAATGATGTTCATTACTTGGGCGACCATAAATCCATTGTCGTATTAGGGTCTGGTGCTTATCGTATCGGTTCTTCCGTAGAATTTGACTGGTGCGGTGTGCAGGCTTTAAATACTATTCGTAAAGAAGGATGGCGCAGCGTGATGATTAACTATAATCCTGAAACTGTATCTACGGACTACGATATGTGCGATCGCTTGTACTTTGACGAATTGACTTTTGAACGTGTGATGGATATTCTGGAACTGGAGAATCCGCATGGGGTAATTGTATCTACCGGTGGTCAGATTCCGAATAACTTGGCTTTGCGTTTGGATGCACAGCATATCAATATCCTTGGCACAAGTGCCAAGAGCATTGACAACGCTGAAGACCGTGAGAAATTCTCTGCTATGCTCGACCGTATCGGTGTGGATCAGCCCCGTTGGCGTGAATTAACATCTATGGATGACATTCAGGAGTTTGTTGAAGAAGTAGGTTTTCCTGTACTTGTCCGTCCGTCATACGTGCTTTCGGGAGCTGCAATGAATGTTTGTTCCAATCAGGAAGAACTGGAACGTTTCCTGAAACTGGCAGCCAATGTCTCGAAAAAACATCCGGTAGTAGTAAGTCAGTTTATTGAACATGCCAAGGAAGTAGAAATGGATGCCGTGGCGCAGAATGGCGAAATTGTGGCATACGCTATTAGTGAGCATATCGAATTTGCGGGAGTACACTCCGGTGACGCGACTATTCAGTTCCCGCCACAGAAGCTATATGTAGAAACTGTTCGTCGTATTAAGCGTATCAGCCGTGAGATTGCCAAGGCTTTGAATATCTCCGGTCCGTTTAATATTCAGTATTTGGCAAAAGACAATGATATCAAGGTGATTGAATGTAACTTGCGTGCCAGTCGTTCTTTCCCATTTGTCAGCAAGGTACTGAAGATTAACTTTATTGAACTGGCAACCAAAGTTATGCTTGGCTTGCCTGTCGAAAAACCGGAAAAGAATCTTTTCGAACTGGACTATGTGGGAATCAAGGCTTCCCAATTCTCCTTCAACCGTTTGCAGAAAGCCGATCCGGTGTTGGGAGTAGATATGGCTTCCACCGGTGAAGTAGGTTGTATTGGTATGGATACTTCTTGTGCCGTATTGAAAGCAATGCTTTCTGTAGGTTATCGTATTCCGAAGAAGAATATCTTGCTTTCTACGGGTACGATGAAGCAAAAAGCGGATATGATGGATGCAGCCCGTATGTTGGTGAATAAGGGATATAAACTCTTTGCGACGGGCGGTACACATAAAGCGCTTGCCGAGAGCGGTATTGAGAGTACTCATGTTTATTGGCCGAGTGAAGAGGGACATCCGCAGGCGTTGGAGATGCTTCATAGTAAGGAAATAGATATGGTAGTCAATATACCAAAGAACTTGACTGCCGGAGAATTAAGTAATGGGTATAAAATCCGTCGTGCCGCCATCGATTTAAATATTCCGTTGATTACGAACGCTCGTCTGGCTAGTGCGTTTATCAATGCCTTCTGTACGATGAGTGTGGATGATATAGCTATCAAGAGCTGGGCAGAATATAAATAAGATGATTATATTCTATTGAAATGAAAAGACAAAGGTCGTTCTTATTATTCGAGAGCGGCCTTTGTCTATTATTGTAGAAATACAATTATTCGATTATTCAGTTGGAAAATTAAATACTCTTGGTCTTTATTTGCTGTTTTGGACATTTTAATGTAACTTGCGCGCTTATTTAAATAATATTTTTTTTACAGGAGGATGATAGGTATGGATAATCATGTTGTAATAATGGCTGGTGGCATAGGGAGCCGTTTCTGGCCGATGAGCACTCCGGAATGTCCTAAACAATTTATTGATGTAATGGGATGTGGCCGGTCACTGATTCAATTGACGGCAGACCGTTTTGATGGTGTTTGCCCCAGGGAAAATATGTGGGTGGTAACTTCTGAAAAATACATTGATATTGTTCGGGAGCAGTTGCCGGAAATTCCGGAAAGTAATATTTTAGCGGAACCCTGTGCACGAAATACTGCGCCTTGTATCGCGTTTGCTTGCTGGAAAATCAAAAAGAAGCATCCCCGTGCTAACATTGTAGTAACTCCTTCGGATGCATTAGTCATCAATACGGGCGAGTTCCGTAGAGTGATGGAGAAAGCACTTCGTTTTACGGATGATAGCAGTGCTATTGTCACAATAGGTATTCGACCGACTCGTCCGGAGACAGGCTACGGATATATTGCTGCTGCCAACCAGCTTCAAACAGATAAAGAAATTTATACAGTAGACGCATTCAAGGAAAAACCCGATAAAGAGACAGCTGAAAAGTATTTGGCGGAAGGTAATTTCTTCTGGAATGCGGGAATCTTTGTGTGGAACGTGCGTACTATCACTTCCGTGATGCGTGTATATGCTCCGGGTATCGCACAGATTTTTGACCGTATTTTCCCGGATTTCTATACGGAAAAAGAAAATGAAACAATCAAAAAGTTGTTCCCGACTTGCGAAAGTATTTCTATCGACTATGCGGTGATGGAAAAAGCGGAGGCAATTTACGTGTTACCGGCTTCTTTCGGCTGGTCGGACTTAGGTACATGGGGAGCACTTCGCGGTCTTTTACCACAGGATAAATCGGGAAATGCTACGGTAGGAACCGATATACGTTTGTATGACAGTAAGAACTGTATTGTGCATGCCAGCGAAGAAAAACGAGTTGTTGTTCAAGGACTGGATGGATATATCATCGCAGAGAAAGATAATACATTACTGATTTGTAAACTGGAAGAGGAACAACGGATTAAAGAGTTCTCGAAATAAAGATTATTTCGTTTGTTGATATTCGTGTGGTGTCATTCCTGTCATTCGTTTAAAGAACTTCGAGAAAAAAGAAGGATTAGGGAAATTTAATTCATCAGAAACTTGATAAACGAGCAGATTGCTATGTTTTAGCAATACTTTTGCTTCTAGTATAATGGACTGGTTTATCCAGTCCATTACTGTTTGTTGACTGGCCTGCCGGATAACTGTATTCAGATAACGCGGAGTGAGACATAGCTTATCCGCATAGAAGTTCACGTTACGCTCTTTCTTGCTGTGTGTGTTGACAAGAGAGATGAAGCGTTGGAAAATCTCTTCCTGTCTTGTCAACTGGGCAGAATTCAGTTCAATACTGTTTTGAGCGATATATTCTAAATAATAGAGGAGGCTGGCCAAAAGATGTTGTATAGCTTCTTTGCGGAATGGCAGTTCCTGCAATACTCCCCATATCAAGGTGAAATAATGTTCCACTTGTTGCTGTTCTTGTGGAGATAGTAACAATATGATGTTTTTCTGATGATGGAGAAGGTAAGAGAAAAAATCGTCTTTTCCGGATATAGGAAGGAAATTGTGGTCGGCTGCTATTATTTGCATATCAAAATCAGGAGACACTTCTGTGATTTGAATAATGGAGTTAGGAGCGATCACTGCGATGTATCCCGGTTGGATGGTATATTCGATCAGATTAATGAGAACTCGGGCAGAACCTTGTTTGACGAATGCAATACGCCCTTCTTTAATACGATACGGTTGACCGAGTGAGAAAAGAGTCGTTTCCATCTTTACAAAGCTATTGACGAATCCGAAATCAGAAGATATATAACGATGCTCGTTATGCCGGACAATTTTGAGATTGTCTAATAATTTAAGTGCTAACTCTATCGGTCCTTTTTGTTCCATATCTTTCTCTCTTTTCCGGCAAAGGTAATAAAATGCGGCATATTTATTTTCTTTTTTCTGTTTTATCGAACTAATGGGACATATTTGCCAACTCTTGGAAATGACCAGTGTCTTTGAAATCCCTATCTTTGTCTTTCGAAGAAACCAAAGAAATAATGGATATGAAAAGAATGATTTTCAGTTTCTCCTTTTTACTGTATGTAGCAGGAGCGTATGCGCAGATTACATTGGAAGAATGTCAGCGGAAGACGCAGGACAATTATCCGCTGGTACATCAGTATGGTTTAGTGGAGAAGACAAAGGAATATAATCTGGAAAATGCAGCCAAGGGATATTTACCTCAATTTGCTCTTTTGGCTAAGGCCTCTTATCAAAGTGATGTCACAGAAATTCCGGTAAAACTTCCCGGAGTAGATTTAAAAGGATTGCCCAAAGACCAATATCAGGTCATGTTGGAGTTGCAACAGAAGATATGGGACGGGGGAGGAATCCGTATGCAGAAGAAGCAGACGATTGCAGAGGCTGAAGTGGAGAAAGAAAAACTGAATGTAGATATGTATGCGCTGAATGACCGCGTGAATGATCTTTATTTTGGAATTCTCCTGCTGGACGAGCAAATCAAACAGAATACATTGTTACAAGATGAGCTAGAGAGAAATTATCGTCAGATTACTGCTTATGTGGAAAATGGAATAGCCAATCAAGCTGATTTGGATGCAGTGAAAGTGGAGCAGTTGAATACCAAACAGAAAAGAGTGGATTTAGTATCATCACGTGCAGCTTATTTGAAAATGCTTTCACTGTTGATAGGAGAAGCGCTGTCTCCGGAGACGGTGCTGGAGAAACCTGTACCTCAAAGTATGGTTTCGGCTGTCAGTGAGATTCGTCGCCCGGAGTTGGCTTTGTTTGATGCACAGGGAGCCGGACTGCAAGTGCAGGAGAAGGCTTTGAGTGTGCGTCATCTTCCACAGTTCGGACTGTTTGTGCAGGGGGCATACGGAAATCCCGGATTGGATATGCTGAAGAATGAATTTTCTCCTTATTATATGGCAGGTGTCCGGCTTTCATGGAATTTCGGTAGTCTGTATACTTTGAAAAATGACCGTCGGGTGATCGAGAAGAAAAGACAGCAACTGGATAATAACCGGGATGTATTCCTTTTCAATACAAGACTGGAAATGACGCAGCAGGATCAGGCTATCCATTCTTTGGAGAAGCAAATGCGGGATGATGATGAAATAATCCGGTTGCGTACAAATATCCGTAAAGCTGCTGAAGCAAAGGTGGCAAATGGAACATTGACCGTGACTGAAATGTTACGTGAACTGACTAATGAGAGCTTGGCGCGTCAGTCGAAAGCCATGCATGAGATTCAACGGTTAATGGGAATTTATCAATTGAAATATACAACGAATGATTAATATAACTTCTCCGGATATGAAAAGAATAACAAAAATAGGAATGTGGGGGATAACGCTGATGATGTTATCTGCCTGCGGAAATGGAACACCTGATTATGACGCAACCGGTACATTTGAAGCTACGGAAGTAATAGTGTCCGCCGAGGCTGCCGGAAAATTGCTACGACTGGAAGTAGAAGAGGGAACAAAGCTGGAAGCGGGTGAGGAGATCGGGTTGGTAGATACGGTACAATTGTATTTAAAGAAACTGCAATTGGAAGCCAGTATGAAATCGGTAGAAAACCAGCGTCCTGATCTTGCCAAACAGATTGCCGCTACCAAGCAGCAAATTGTCACGGCAGAGCGTGAGAGGAAACGGGTGGAAAACTTGCTTGCTGCAGGTGCGGCCAATCAAAAACAACTGGATGATTGGGACGCGCAAGTCAAATTACTCGAACGACAGCTCGTTGCACAGGAATCATCGTTGCGTAATAGTACGAATAGCCTTACAGAACAAGGCAATTCGGTTGCTATACAGGTAGCGCAAGTGGAGGATCAGTTAGCTAAATGTCATGTTCAGTCACCTATCGCAGGTACAGTATTGGCTAAATATGCGGAAACCGGTGAATTGGCGGCGATAGGCAAGCCTTTATTTAAGGTGGGCGAAGTGGATCGTATGTATTTGAGGGCTTACATAACTTCCGAACAGTTGTCGCAAGTGAAACTGGGAGATCAAGTGACTGTGTATGCTGACTATGGCAACTCGGAGCAGAAAGCTTATCCGGGGGAAGTGACCTGGATTTCCGATCGTTCGGAATTCACTCCAAAAACAATTTTGACGAAGAATGAACGTGCTAATCTGGTATATGCAGTGAAGATTGCGGTGAAGAATGACGGAGCGTTGAAGATTGGTATGTATGGCGGAGTAAAATTAAAGAATGAAGATTAAAAATTAAAGTCAGGGAGATGGAGAAGGATGTACCCATAGTGGTTGTGAAAGAAGTCGGCAAGAGCTATGGAACGGTGGAAGCGCTGAAAGAGGTTTCTTTTGTGGTAGAACGGGGAGAGATCTTTGGGCTGATAGGTCCTGACGGTGCCGGTAAGAGTACCTTATTCCGTATTCTGACTACTTTGCTGCTGGCAGATAAGGGAACGGCCACGATCGGCGGACTGGATGTGGCAACAGAATATAAACAGATTCGTACAAAGGTGGGATATATGCCCGGCCGTTTTTCACTTTACCAGGATCTTTCAGTAGAGGAGAATCTGGAGTTTTTCGCTACCGTATTCCATACGACTGTTCAGGAGAACTATGATTTAATTAAAGATATCTATCAGCAGATAGAACCGTTCAGGAAAAGAAGGGCAGGAGCTTTGTCGGGTGGAATGAAGCAGAAACTGGCATTGAGTTGCGCTTTGATCCATAAGCCTGATATTTTATTTCTGGATGAACCCACTACCGGAGTGGATCCTGTGTCGCGCAAGGAATTTTGGCAAATGCTTCGTAACTTGCGGGAACAGGGTATTACCATTGTTGTTTCTACTCCCATCATGGATGAAGCTCGGCAATGTGACCGGATTGCTTTTATCAATCATGGAAAGATTCATGGCATTGATACCCCCGGGCGTATTCTTCAGCAATTTGCATCCATCCTTTGTCCTCCTTCTTTGGAACGGGAGGAGGTGAGGCATGAAACCGCTCCGGTCATTGAAGTGGAGCAGTTGACAAAGTGTTTTGGTAATTTTACAGCGGTAGATCATATCTCCTTTCAGGTGAACCGGGGAGAGATATTTGGCTTCCTGGGTGCTAACGGTGCCGGAAAAACTACAGCCATGCGCATGCTTTGTGGATTGAGCAAACCGACATCAGGCATAGGAAAGGTGGCAGGATATGATATTTTCCGGGAAGCTGAACAAGTAAAGAAGCATATCGGCTATATGAGCCAAAAGTTTTCGTTATATGAAGACCTGAAAGTGTGGGAGAATATTCGTCTGTTTGCCGGGATTTATGGGATGAAAGAGCAAGAAATAGAGCGGAAGACAGAAGAATTGTTGGATCGCCTGGGGCTTGCTGACGAGCGGGATACTCTGGTGAAGAGCCTTCCGGTGGGGTGGAAGCAGAAATTAGCTTTTTCAGTTTCAATCTTCCACGAGCCGAGAATTGTTTTTCTGGATGAGCCGACGGGTGGAGTAGATCCCGCTACGAGAAGGCAGTTCTGGGAATTGATTTATCAGGCAGCCGACCAGGGAATCACCATATTTGTCACTACCCATTATATGGATGAAGCGGAATATTGTAACCGGATATCTATCATGGTGGACGGTCAGATTAAAGCTCTTGATACACCTGCCCGTCTGAAGCAACAATTCGGTGCAGAAACGATGGATGATGTTTTTCAGCAATTAGCCCGCGGTGCGGTGCGCAAAGCAGATTGATTATGAGACAGTTTATAGCTTTTGTAAAGAAGGAATTTTATCATATTTTCCGTGACCGGCGAACCATGCTGATTTTGTTGGGGATGCCGGTTGTACAAATTATACTATTCGGTTTTGCCATCAGTACAGAGGTGAAAAATGTCCGGTTGGCGGTACTCGATCCTTCTAATGATGTGGTGACACGAAAAATAATTGATCGTTTGGACGCCAGTGAATATTTCACTGTTACCGCGCGTTTTCATTCGCCCCAGGAAATGGAAGCTGCTTTTCTGAAGAATAAGGTTGATATGGCGATTGTTTTTAGCGAACGTTTTGTTGATGATCTCTATACGGGTGATGCTCATGTGCAGCTGGTAGTAGATGCAACAGATCCGAATATGTCGACTTCGCAGGTTAATTATGCGACGGGAATTGTTTCTATGGTAGGTCAGGAAATGATGCCGCCCAATATGTCGGCTGCCCGTTTAACGTCGGATATAAAACTGTTGTATAACCCGCAAATGAAGAGTGCTTATAACTTTGTTCCGGGGGTAATGGGGTTGATCCTGATGCTGATTTGCGCTATGATGACCTCGATTTCCATTGTTCGTGAAAAAGAGACGGGGACCATGGAGGTATTACTGGTTTCGCCTGTGAAGCCACTATTTATTATTTTGGCAAAGGCTGTGCCTTATTTTGTGTTGTCGTTTGTCAATCTGATAACAATTCTTTTACTTTCGGTCTTTGTGCTGGATGTTCCGGTAGTAGGAAGTTTGTTCTGGTTGATAACCGTCTCTTTGTTGTTTATCTTCGTATCCTTGGCGTTGGGCTTATTGATTTCATCAGTCACGCGTACACAGGTTGCAGCCATGCTGGTTTCCGGTTTGATGTTGATGATGCCCACGATGCTTTTATCGGGGATGATTTTCCCTATTGAGAGTATGCCGTTGATACTTCAGTGGATTTCGGATATACTTCCGGCACGTTGGTATATTCAGGCTGTGCGAAAGTTGATGATTGAAGGAGTACCTGTTGTATTGGTATATAAGGAGATTGGTATCTTATTATTAATGGCGACGGTACTTATTACGATCAGTATCAAGAAATTCAAGTATAGATTGGAGTAGATAAGAATAATATGTTAATGTGCCAATTGGCTGTGTTATACTACATGGCATTGACATATAAACATATCAGCAAATTGAAGAATTATTTATGATAAAGTTCCTGATAGAAAAAGAGTTTAAACAATTGCTTCGCAATTCGTTTCTTCCAAAATTGATTCTTGTATTTCCATGCATGATTATGCTATTGATGCCTTGGGCGGTAAATCTGGAAATCAAGAATATACAGCTGAATATTGTGGATAATGACCATTCGGCTATTTCACAACGTTTAGTGAATAAGATTGCTGCCTCCACTTACTTTCGCTTGGTAGAAGTACCGGCCTCGTATGAAGAAGGTCTTCGAAACATTGAAATTGGAACGGCTGATATTGTGATGGAAATTCCAAGGCATTTGGAACGGGATTGGATGAATGGAGAGGATGCTCATGTATTGATAGCAGCCAATGCCGTGAATGGAACGAAAGGCGGTCTGGGTAGTTCTTATTTGTCTTCTATCATTAATGATTATGCAGCCGAACTACGTTCGGAACATCCCGAAGCAGCTACCGTTTCCGGCACTTTCCCTTCCATACAGGTTGATACGCAGGGATTGTTTAATCCGAATCTGAACTATAAGCTCTATATGATTCCGGCATTGATGGTCATGTTGTTGACTTTGATTTGTGGTTTCTTGCCTGCGTTGAATGTGGTTAGCGAGAAGGAAGTGGGGACAATAGAACAAATCAATGTGACTCCGGTTCCGAAGTTTGTTTTTATTTTGGCAAAGCTCCTGCCTTATTGGCTGATTGGTTTTCTGGTGCTGACGGTGTGTTTCATATTAGCCTGGTTAATTTATGGCATAGTACCTGTCGGGCATTTTCTGTTGATTTACTTTTTCGCGGTTCTTTTTGTTCTGGTGATGTCCGGCTTCGGACTAGTCATTTCCAACTATTCAGCAACGATGCAGCAATCAATGTTTGTTATGTGGTTCTGTTTGTTGGTGGTGATTTTGATGAGCGGTTTGTTTACCCCCATTAGCAGCATGCCGGAATGGGCACAAATAATAACGATATTCAATCCTTTGAAGTATTTTATGGAGGTGATGCGAATGATATATCTGAAGGGGAGTGGTTTCTTTGATTTGCTGCCGCAGTTCGGAATATTGTTGCTTTTTGCAGTCGTGTTTAATAGTTGGGCGGTAATTAGCTATCGGAAGAACAACTGAAGATAATAAGGGGGCAGTCCGAAAACCCTGTGGGTATGTTATGTTAATAAGGCGGCATTGCCTGCAAAGACAATAAAAAAACAGCTCGTTTCCCTTTAAGGGAGAGAGCTGTTTTTGATCCTTTTCATCACCGTCTCCGGTGAATAGTAAGTGGTTACTGTATTACTTTATTTCGATTTGTCTATTTGGCTTCTTTACTTCTTCTTCAGAGAGTTTCGGAAGTTCGATATTTAGAACGCCATGTTCTACAGATGCAGCAATTTTTTCTTTGTCTACATTATCCGGTAGAATCATTGTTTGCTGGAACTTAGAGTATGAGAATTCGCGACGCAGATAGCGACCGTCTTTCTTTTCCTCCTTGTTTTCTGTCTTCTTCTCCATACTGATAACGAGGTTATTATCTTCATCAATGCGAACATTGAAATCATCCTTCGTCATACCCGGAGCAGCCAATTCCACTTTGTATTCTTTTTCTGTTTCCAAAACATTAATTGCAGGTGCAGTAGCATTTGCTTTTACCATCCAATCGTTATCAAAGAAATCATTAAAGATACTTGGTAACCAACTTTGAGTTCTTCTAACAGGCATCATAATTTTAGTCTCCTATCTTTAAGTTAAACATTCAGTTAATTATTCTTGAACTTCGGTTTTTTCACTTCTGATGATACCGATTGTCCCGGTTTCCATCGTCTGCTCTCGAACCGTTGTTCGCTTCCATAAGTGCAAACCTTATGCCAAGTGATTTTTGAGACTAAAATTGTCTATTTGTCATTATAATAATGCCAATTTTGCAATAATGATGACAAAATGTATTTTGTTTTTATTTATTTTATATAAGATAGATATTAATTTGATAATATGTCTATTTCTTCTCGATTAGTTTGAATCTCATTCTTAATGTTTGCCTTTCTTCGTCATAGTCATAGCTAATGATTTTGAAAGTTCCCATTTCAGAAGTATTTGATACATGCAATCCGATACAGGCACAGGCGTCATAATCTCCAATGCGGACAATGCGAAGGGTAGGACTTGCGTCAGCAGGTAGCTTGCTTAAATCTACGATGTCTTTGGCCTGTTCATGTGTCATATACTCAACAGTCACAGGTAGGTTTTGACTGATTGCTTCATTTACTGTCTCTTCAATGGACTGGATTTGTTCCGCTGTCGGACATGAAGAAAGTATATAGTCGCATTTGCTCTTTTTTCTTTCGATGTGGGCATTGCGAGAACGCGGGCAGCCAAAGGTTTTTACCATGGTTGCATTGAGTAAATGCTCTGCTGTATGCATAGGAGGATACTCCTGCTTGTTGTGGTCGTTGAGTTGAATTTGTTGTTCCATAAATTATTTCAATAACTTTTTATTTTTGATATCTTCTAGTATGCTCATTTGTTGAATTGCTATTTGATTTAATTTGATAAGTCTGTCTTTGGGTGTCAAACCTTCATTTATGAAAACGGCATTTAAATTTTCCATGTTTGATAAGCAGATAAGTTCATTGATTGAGGCATAATCACGAATATTACCTTTTAAATTAGGGTGTGTATCACGCCATTCTAAGGCTGTCATTCCAAACATGGCTACATTAAGGATATCAGCTTCGCTGGCATAAATCATGGATGCTTGCTGTGGGGTGATTTCTTGAGGGATAAGATGCTGCTTGATTGCATCAGTATGAATATGATAATTAATTTTAGATAGTTCTCGCTTTGCTGACCAACCAATTTGAGCTTGCTCTTGCTCTTTGAGACGTTGGAATTCTTTTACTATATATAACTCAAATTCAACAGAAATCCAACTTGCAAATTTGAATGCAATATCTTTGTGGGCAAAAGTGCCGCCATATCTTCCGGATTTGGATATGAGTCCAATAGCACAGGTCGTTTCTATCCATTTTTGAGGAGAAAGAGTGAATGCATTTAAACCTGCTTCTTTTCTAAACCCCTCGAATTCGAGGGGTTTAAAATGGGGGTTATATAATATTTCCCATAGTCCTAGATATTCAATAGTCATTCTATTACGTAGCCAGTTGGCAATAACAGTATTAGCATCTGTTGTCTTGTATTTAGCTATGTCGGTTAAAGAAATATAATCTGTATCGTTGATCTTTAAGATAGTAACGTCTGTGGTCTGAACTGTAATCTTTGCCATATTCTGATTTTTCAGTAAAGGTAAAGTTATATTTGGGAATAAAGAAACGTATATCACTTTTTATTCAAGGTATGTTAAACTCACTTCTAATATATAGGCATAAAAAAAGGAGCAACGCCTTGCTCCAACCTTTGTTAACCTTAAATCTAATACTATGAAAAACACATTGCAAAGATACGGACTATTGGGAAATTAGCAAATAATCCAAGAAAAATGGCATGTTATATAACATAGATTAAGAAAAACTTCTTTCGTCTTAACGGTTATTCGATATTTTGGGCGTCTATGTATGGAGTTTTTTTTATCTTTGTGCAAAATATCATATTACTAATACTTAATATAAACATGGATAAAAGAAGATTAAGCCAATGGATGTTATTGGCTGTTGTTTGCTTGAGTTTCTCAATAGGAGAAAGCTATGCACAGAAAAATGATTTTAGAAATTTAGCTCGTTATTCAAAACAAAATGCTGCACTTCCAAAGGCGACGAAGAAAGACAAACGAGTTATTTTTATGGGAAATTCCATTACGGAGGGCTGGGTACGTACTCATCCGGACTTTTTCAAATCAAACGGTTATATCGGCCGTGGAATCAGTGGGCAGACTTCCTATCAATTCTTGTTGCGTTTTCGGGAAGATGTGATTAATCTTTCTCCTGCTTTAGTGGTGATTAATGCCGGAACAAATGATGTCGCCGAAAATACACAAACTTATAATGAAGATTATACATTCGGAAACATTGTTTCTATGACAGAATTGGCAAAAGCAAATAAGATAAAAGTGATTCTGACTTCCGTATTGCCTGCCGCTGCATTTAAATGGAGAATGGAAATAAAAGATGTTCCACAGAAAATTAAATCTTTAAATGATCGGATAGAGGCTTATGCAAAAGCTAATAAAATTCCGTTTGTTAATTATTATAAGGCAATGGTGGATGAAAATCAGGCCTTGAATCCCCAATATACTAAAGATGGAGTGCATCCGACAGGCGAGGGGTATGATATTATGGAGCCGTTGATTAAGAGTGCGATAGAGAAAGCACTCTAAGGTTTATTGATGTAAATTTTGAAATATAAATGCTGTCTGATAATCAAGTTGGGCAGCATTTATTGTGAATGTGCACTTCTATGGATATAGTTGTTGAAAAGGTTTTAGATGACGTAGGGATATTCCTAAAATAATAAAATTTAAGGCAACTAATTCATTGCGAGTTAGTTGCCTTTTTTGTATCTTTAAGCATTCCCCCCAAAAAACGGTTTGACGGCCAAAACGGGGGTAATTAAAAATAAAAACACATGGTAAAGATACAAAAAATCTCAGAAATCGAACCTTGTTTAGGTTTTACCGAGTTCGATATGCTTAAAAAATATCGTCAAAGTTTTGCAACGAGTGAATTAGGTCGCCTCCATTCTCTGTTCCCTTTCTCGGAACTGGCCCGACAAATGCATTTGAAGTCCTCTCCTTTTGGGCGTAAAAGTTATTTTTCTCCCGAAGGTAAAATAGCCTTGATGGTCTTGAAGTCCTATACCAACTTTTCCGATGCACAACTGATTGAGCATTTAAACGGTAATATTCATTACCAGTTATTTTGTGGTGTTCAGATTGATCCGCTTCATCCACTAACCAATCCTAAAATCGTTAGTGCAATTCGTCAGGAACTAGCGGATCGCCTTGACGTTGAGTCCCTCCAGCTCATTCT
Source organism: Bacteroides xylanisolvens (assembly GCF_018289135.1). NCBI lineage: Bacteria > Pseudomonadati > Bacteroidota > Bacteroidia > Bacteroidales > Bacteroidaceae > Bacteroides > Bacteroides xylanisolvens. Next base: position 2,029,459 of record NZ_CP072216.1, on the reverse strand, counting down.
TGCCGAGCATTGGACACCTTATCTTGAGAACCTTCATGTCTGTATGACCGATGCCACCTGTTATGAAAGTCATCTGCGTTTCCCTACTGATACCAAACTCTTATGGGAAGGTATTGTATGGCTTCATCGTCATCTGTGCAAACATTGCCAGACCTTGCACATACAACGTCCCCGTAACAAGTATCTTGATGTACGCCGTGCCTATCTTGCTTATAGCAAACTGCGTAAACGCAGGAAATCACAGACTCGTATGCTTACACGAAGGTTACTTCAGTTATTGGAAAAGTTACTTGACCAGCTGGAGCTGCTTCATTCATCCTACAGGAACAGGCTTACACTATCCTCTGATTACCAAAGACGTTTCTCGGTCATACAGACAGTCCTTGAGCAAGGGAAGAATTTATTTGCAGGCAAAAAAGTGTCCAACCGTATCGTGAGTATCGACCGGCATTACCTTCGCCCCATTATCAGAGGCAAGGAAACCAAATCCGTTGAATTCGGAGCCAAAGTCAACAATATACAGATAGACGGAATCTCCTTTATAGAACATATCTCCTTTAAGGCTTTTAACGAAGGAGTACGTTTGAAAGACTGTATTCATCTGCAACAACAACTGACCGGGGTTAGGGTTAAGGCGCTTGCGGCGGATTCAATCTATGCCAATAATGCCAACCGGAAATTTTGTACAAAATATCATATAAGTACTTCCTTTAAGCGTAAGGGCAGAGCTGCCAAAGATGAGCCGCTTCGGAAAATCTTACGGTCGGAACTCAGCCGTGAAAGAGCTACCCGCCTGGAAGGAAGTTTTGGAACGCAGAAACAACATTACTCACTGGCCAGGATAAAAGCTAGAAACAGGAAAACGGAAGTACTTTGGATTTTCTTTGGGATACATACAGCCAATGCGGTATGTATGATAGAAAAGGTCGAAAAGAAAAAAAGAAAGGCAGCATAATCTAACTAAAATAACAGGAAAAACAGGAGAGGTTTTAACTTCCCCTAAAAAAGACATGTACATAATGCATGGGTGGGAAGGAAAAAATAAGAATATGTAAACAATATTCTACAAAAAAGATAGAAGACTGGGAGAGTTGAACGAAAAAATCAAGAGAAAAGCTCACGTAAAGCAAAGCTTTTCTCTTGATTTTTTAGAAAGAGGAACATTTACTGAATATCCCGACGTATAGACATAAAAAAAGGAGCAACGCCTTGCTCCAACCTTTGTTAACCTTAAATCTAATACTATGAAAAACACAGTGCAAAGATACGGAGTTTTGGCAACTTTGCAAATTATAAGCTGCTAATTGGTGTTTTTATAACACTAATTAATAGATTAAATCCTGTGTTACAGGTTTGTTAAGAGTTTTCTCCCTTGGCAATTCTCATGTAATATATGAAGAGGGGGAGTTTTTACCCCCATTTCTCTTTCATCAAATCTTCCAGTTTCAACAACTCGTCACGGTATTGTGCAGCTTCAATAAATTCGAGTTTCTTGGCTGCTTCCTGCATCAGTTTGCGAGTACGTTCGATACTCTTTTCCATTTGCGCTTTACTCATATACTGCACTACCGGGTCTGCTGCAATGTTCGGAGTAGAAGGTTCTACATAAGCATGTCTTTCTTTTAGCAGTTCATCCGCCTCTTTGGCATTACCGAATACCGACAAGTTTCTGGCCTTTTTAATCTGCTGCGGAGTAATTCCGTTTGCTTCATTGTATGCCAACTGTTTTTCCCGGCGGCGATTGGTTTCGTCAATCGTCAGTTTCATGCTATCCGTCATTCTGTCCGCATACATGATTACCTTGCCGTTTACATTACGGGCAGCACGTCCTGCGGTTTGCGTCAGTGAACGGTGGGAGCGGAGGAATCCTTCTTTGTCAGCATCAAGAATAGCAACGAGCGACACTTCCGGAAGATCGAGTCCTTCACGGAGCAGGTTGACTCCGATAAGCACATCATAGATTCCTTGCCGGAGATCATCCATAATCTTCACACGTTCCAATGTATCTACATCACTATGGATATAGTTACATCTTACATTATTATTAAGAAGATACTCTGCCAGTTCTTCTGCCATTCGTTTGGTTAGTGTGGTGACGAGTACGCGTTCTTCCTTTTCAATGCGGAGCTGGATTTCTTCCATTAAGTCGTCAATCTGATTAAGGCTCGGGCGCACTTCGATGACAGGATCAAGCAGTCCTGTAGGACGAATCACCTGCTCTACGACGATACCTTCAGACTGAATCAATTCATAATCTGCCGGTGTGGCACTGACATAAATTACCTGTTTCGCCATTTCCTGAAACTCTTCGAATTTCAACGGACGGTTGTCCATAGCCGCAGGTAATCGGAAACCATATTCCACCAGATTGATTTTACGTGCACGGTCTCCTCCGTACATCGCACGGATTTGGGGTACACTTACGTGGCTTTCGTCAATGACAATCAGAAAATCATCCGGGAAGAAATCGAGCAGACAATAAGGACGGGTACCGGCAGCACGACCGTCGAAATAACGGGAATAATTCTCAATTCCGGAGCAATGCCCTAACTCCCGTATCATTTCCATATCGTAAGTCACCCGTTCATATAGTCGTTTGGCTTCATATTCTTTACCGATAGACTCGAAGAATGCCACTTGTTTGGTCAGATCATCTTCTATTTCGTGGATAGCACGGAGAGTTGCCTCTTTGGTCGTCATAAACAAATTGGCCGGATAAATCTTATAGGCGTCAAATGGTGCGATAGTGACTCCTGTGATAGGATCTACTTCTTCTATACCATCAATCTCATCCCCCCAAAAGGTGACACGGAGCAGATTGTCGGTATAAGCCAGATAGATATCCACAGTATCACCTTTAACGCGGAAATTTCCACGGTTCAAGTCAATATCATTGCGGACATACAAGCTGTCTACCAGACGACGTAAAAAGACATTGCGGTCCATCATCCGTCCCCGTTCTATTTCAATGACATTTTTGTAGAAGTCCGAAGGATTTCCCATACCGTAGATACAAGATACGGAAGAAACCACTACCACGTCTTTTCGTCCGGAGAGTAGGGCAGAAGTGGCCGCGAGTCGAAGCTTGTCGATTTCGTCATTGATGGCAAGATCTTTCTCTATATAAGTATCACTGCTCGGGAGATAGGCCTCCGGCTGATAATAGTCATAGTAAGAAACGTAATATTCTACCGCATTATTGGGGAAGAAACCTTTAAACTCACTATAGAGCTGGGCAGCCAATGTCTTGTTATGGCTCAAAATCAACGTAGGTTTGTTGATATTGGCGATCACATTGGCAATGGTAAATGTTTTTCCCGATCCGGTCACTCCCAGTAAAGTCTGTGCGGGAACTCCCTGAAGTACCCCTTCAGTCAGTTGTGCTATCGCTTCCGGCTGATCCCCGGTAGGTTTGTAAGCTGATGTTAGTTCATAATTCATAGTTAAATCCTAAAAAGTGGAGCAATATTCGGTAAAATAATCGAGATAACAAATCATTTTTCCAAATAAATCCTTTACTTTGCAACATATTAATATCAAAAAACAGATTCATACAACTAGTAATACCAGAAACACATGATTTGGAATGAGAGCATTGAGTGTATGGACCGCGAAAGTCTTCGCAAGATTCAAAGCATACGACTCAAGAAAATTGTAGATTACGTCTATCACAACACTCCTTTCTATCGAAAGAAGATGCAGGAAATGGGAATAACCCCCGATGATATCAATAGTATCGATGATATTGTAAAACTGCCGTTTACCACGAAACATGATTTAAGAGATAATTATCCGTTCGGACTTTGTGCCGTGCCGATGAGCCAGATTGTACGTATTCATGCCTCTTCCGGAACGACCGGAAAGCCGACGGTTGTCGGATATACCCGTAAGGACTTGGCCTCTTGGGCGGAATGTATATCACGTGCTTTTACCGCTTACGGAGCGGGCCGTTCTGATATTTTTCAGGTATCATACGGATACGGACTGTTTACGGGCGGACTGGGAGCACATGCCGGAGCCGAGAATATCGGTGCTTCTGTTATTCCGATGTCCAGTGGCAACACTGAAAAACAGATTACCTTGATGCATGATTTCGGATCGACAGTGCTTTGTTGCACCCCTTCTTATGCGCTCTACCTGGCAGATGCAATCAAAGATTCCGGTTTGCCACGTGAAGAATTTCAACTGAAAGTCGGTGCGTTCGGTGCGGAACCCTGGACGGAAAATATGCGTCATGAAATTGAAGAGAAACTGGGAATCAAAGCATACGATATTTATGGGTTGAGTGAAATTGCCGGACCGGGTGTCGGTTACGAGTGCGAATGTCAGAACGGCACTCACTTGAATGAAGACCATTATTTCCCAGAAATTATCGATCCGAATACTTTGCAACCGGTTGAACCGGGACAAACGGGCGAACTGGTGTTTACCCACCTCACCAAAGAGGGTATGCCATTGCTCCGTTACCGTACGCGTGATTTGACTGCCTTGCATCATGATAAATGTTCTTGCGGTCGTACATTAGTACGTATGGATCGTATTTTGGGACGCAGTGATGATATGTTGATTATCCGTGGTGTAAACGTATTCCCGACACAGATTGAATCCGTTATCCTTGAAATGGCAGAATTTGAACCGCATTATTTGTTGATAGTGGGTCGTGAAAATAATACCGATACGATGGAGCTCCAGGTTGAAGTACGTCCGGAATTCTATTCTGATGAGATCAACAAAATGCTGGCTTTGAAGAAAAAGCTGGGAGGACGTTTGCAAAGCGTACTTGGATTGGGAGTCAACGTGAAATTGGTAGAGCCTCGCAGCATTGAGCGTAGCGTAGGTAAAGCAAAACGTGTGATTGATAATAGAAAAATATAAATAAGTATTAGGTATTAAGTATTAAGTATTAACCATGCGGGTGATCTTGGAACTACGGTAATACTTGTTGCCTAATACCTAATGCTTGTTACTTAATACTTATTACTTAATACTTTAATAAATATGGTAGCAAAACAACTTTCTATCTTTTTGGAAAATAAGTCAGGCCGTTTGACGGAAGTGACTGAAGTGCTGGCGAAAGAAAATATCAATCTTTCTGCCTTGTGCATTGCCGAAAATGCTGATTTTGGTATTTTGCGTGGAATAGTATCTGATCCGGATAAAGCATACAAAGCTTTAAAAGATAATCATTTTGCAGTGAATGTGACTGATGTAGTAGGTATAAGCTGTCCCAATATACCGGGTGCTTTGGCTAAAGTGCTGGGATATTTATCAGACGAGGGTGTATTTATTGAATATATGTATTCGTTTGCCAATAACAATATTGCAAATGTGGTAATTCGCCCCAGCAATCTGGATAAATGTATCGAGGTATTGAAAGAAAAGAAAGTCGATCTGCTGGCTGCAAGTGATTTGTATAAGCTGTAGATATAGCAGTAAACGATAAACAGGGAACGGTAAATAGCTGCGTTGTCTTTGAATGGGATAACACATTTGTTTGCCGTTTTTTGCTATAAAAAATAGTGACGCTATCCGATGTGGATAGTGACGGTATACTTCACCGATACCGTCACTATCCCGGGCATATACCGTCACTATTTTTTTTCTGCCTTATAACAAGTTTTTTTCTGTCTTATAACAAGGAATCTGACGTTTGTTCGTCAGGTTTATGTCAATCATGATTTCTGTGTGATTCGTTTATTACCTGCCGTTTACAGTTTGGCGTTTGCAATTCGACGTCATTTTCTCTCCTTTTGTCGATGTTTAACGCCTTTTATGTATTAAAAAACACAGATTAATTGCTAAATTCCCAGCGAATAAGTAACTTTGCGCATTATTTTTAAATAGGATGAAGAAAAATATCATTATAACTTTGCTTGCGGCGGCTACTCTGACATCATGTGGAGAGTACAATAAATTGCTGAAAAGCACCGATTACGAATACAAGTACGAAGCCGCCAAAAACTATTTTGCGAAGGGACAGTATAATCGTTCAGCTACGTTGCTGAATGAGTTGATAACCATTCTGAAAGGAACCGATAAAGCGGAAGAGTCTTTGTATATGTTGGGAATGAGTTATTATAATCAGAAAGATTATCAGACAGCTGCCCAGACATTTATCACCTATTTCAATACGTATCCCCGTGGCACTTTTACCGAACTGGCACGTTTTCATGCAGGTAAAGCTTTATTCCTGGATACCCCGGAACCACGTTTGGATCAATCAAGCACTTATCAGGCTATCCAGCAGTTGCAGATGTTCATGGAATATTTCCCGAACAGCACAAAGAAGCAGGAAGCACAGGATATGATTTTTGCTTTGCAGGATAAGCTGGTTTTGAAAGAACTTTATTCTGCAAGATTATATTATAATCTGGGTAATTATTTAGGCAATAACTATGAGTCTTGTGTAATCACAGCTCAAAATGCACTGAAAGATTATCCTTATACTGACTATCGTGAAGAACTTTCTATCTTGATTCTGCGTGCAAGACACGAAATGGCTATCTATAGTGTAGAAGACAAGAAGATGGATCGTTACCGCGAAACAGTGGACGAATATTATGCTTTCAAGAATGAATTTCCTGAAAGTAAATATTTGAAAGAAGCCGAGAAAATATTCAATGAATCACAGAAAGTAATTAAAGACTAAATTTAAATAGATTTATGGACTACAAAAAAACGAATGCTCCTGCTACAACAGTAACCCGTGACATGATGGAACTCTGTGCTGATACAGGTAATGTTTACGAAACTGTTGCCATTATTGGCAAGCGTGCTAATCAGATCAGTGTAGAAATCAAAAACGATCTTTCAAAGAAATTGGCAGAGTTTGCCTCTTACAATGACAACTTGGAAGAAGTGTTTGAAAATAGAGAGCAAATCGAAATTTCTCGTTATTATGAGAAATTGCCGAAACCGGACTTGATTGCTACGCAAGAATACATCGAAGGGAAAATATATTATAGAAATCCGGCTAAGGAGAAAGAAAAACTTCAGTAATTTATTTTCTGACGAAGAATTTGATAGTCAAGTAGTAAGTGGGATGATTATCCCTACTCCTTATTGCTTGGCTATTATTGTTTAACTCAACTACTATTTAGAATACTTATGATTCAACGAATTCAAACTGTTTATTTATTGATTGTTGCAGGATTACTGATTACAGCTATGTGTATGCCGATAGGTTACTTCATTGATACAATGGGCGAACATCCTTTTAAGGCATTAGGATTGGAAATAAACGACGCTTTTCAGTCTACATGGGGGTTATTCGGGATTCTGATGCTTAGTACTATCGTTGCCGTGGCTACCATTTTTTTATATAAGAACCGTATGTTGCAGATTCGCATGACGATTTTCAATAGCTTGTTGTTGGTCGGTTATTACATTGCTGCCCTTGCTTTTTATTTTGCGTTGAAGAATGATGCAAATATGTTCCGGGTAGGCTGGGCATTGTGTTTACCACTTATTTCCATCATTCTGAATATATTGGCTGTTCGTGCTATTGGACGCGATGAGGTGATGGTAAAGGCTGCGGATAGATTGAGATAAGACTTTTCCCTATATCTGGGTAATTCGTTAATATGATTAATGAAAAGCATCGCTTTATAAGAGTTAAAGCGGTGCTTTTTGCTCTCTAAAGCTATGCTTTAGCATCCCTAAAACGGTGCATTTACTGAATATCTCTGTTTTAAAGATACAAATAAGGCAACTAATTCATTGCGAGTTAGTTGCCTTATTTAGTCGCCCCTTAGAATGTGCTTTTACGCCTAATAATCAACATATTAATATATAAATTGCTTTGATATATCTGCAAGTTTTTGTATCTTTATGGTTGAAAACTTGCAGATTATTATGATAAACAAGACCACCCCTCAGCCCTCCTTGTTCAGCTCTTTGACAGACCAGCTGAATCCCAGGCATCCCTTATACCTGCTTGCCAATAAGATAGACTGGCGCCGTTTTGAAGAAGCTTTCTCCCCGCTATACTGTGCCGTCAACGGTCGTCCGGCCAAACCCATCCGCCTGATGTGCGGACTTCTGATTCTTAAGCACGTGCGTAACCTGTCCGATGAATCGGTTGTTGAACAATGGAGCGAGAATGCTTATTACCAGTACTTTTGCGGTATGTTGGAATTCACGCCTTCCTATCCCTGCAATGCAAGCGAACTGGTACACTTCCGTAAGCGTGTCGGAGAAAATGGCATGGAACTGATTCTGTCAGAAAGTATCCGCGTCAATCAGGAGGACGACGGCCCGGACCATCACTGCACGGCCTTCATCGATTCCACGGTACAGGAAAAGAACGTGACTTATCCCACGGATGCGAAGTTGCATAAAAAGATAGTCCGCAAAGTGTTGTCTGTCGTAAAATCCTTAGGGCTTCCTTTGCGCCAGAGCTATACCTTTGTCCTCAAGAAGATCTACCGTGACCAGCGTTTCCGTAACCACCCCAAGAACCGTGGCAAGGCCCTGAAAGCGGACAAGCGGCTGCGCACCATTGCGGGAAGGCTTGTCAGGGAACTGAGGCGCAACCTGAAAGAAAACCACGGCTACGACTCCCTGCTCGACCTCTTTGAGCGGGTGCTTTCACAGAAGCGCAATTCTCCCGGGAAAATCTATTCCCTGCATGAACCGGAGGTGCAGTGTATCAGCAAGGGGAAAGAACATAAGAAATACGAGTTCGGCAACAAGGTTTCAATCGTCCGCTCAATTACCGGTGTCATACTGGGTGCCAAGTCTTTCCGGAATGAATATGACGGGCATACCATTGAAGAATCCCTCAGGCAGGTGGAACGCATTACCGGAAAGAAGATCAGGAAGTTGGCCGGGGACAGGGGGTACAGAGGAAAGAAAGAGGTGGGCGGCACCGGGATACTGATACCCGATGTTCCAAACAGGAAAGACAGTTATTACACACGCAAGAAGAAACATAAGCTATTCTGCAAGCGTGCAGGAATAGAGCCGACTATCGGGCATTTGAAATCAGACTTTCGTTTAGGACGCAACTTTTATAAAGGTGTGTTCGGGGATGTTGTCAATCTGCTCTTAGCCGCAGCAGCGTACAACTTCAAAAGAGCCATGAGGGTTCTTTGGCTACTTGTTGAAAAAATCTGCGGGACACTGTTTTCTTGCAATATCCCGCAGATGAGTACTTTTTAAGGGACGACTATTTATTTAAAGAGTATCCCTAAAGCGATGCTTTGTAGATATTCAAGCTCCTTCTCTCGAAAGGGAGGAGGGAGAGGATTTTATTTCTTCAAGTCAAATAGGTACGTGAGCTTTATGGTAATTGTTCCATGCGCTGCACGGGCGAAATAGTCTTTCTTTGTGGTGCTGTAAAAGTCGGACAGCGCAAAGTAGTAACGGCCTTCAACGATGAAGCTACCGGCTTTCTTTGTTCGGAGTTCTACACCGCCGCCACCGGCAATACCGTAGTCGAATTTATTCTGAATCTTAACTCCATACACCGCTTTCTGTGTATTGGATAAGGTGTTCATATCAATACCTTTTATTGTTTCCGATTCGCTTATCAGAAAGCTGATTTGAGGACCTGCATGAACAAAGAATTGTAATCCTCTGTCTCGTCCGAAAGCAAGATGGGCTAGAAAAGGAATATCAATATAGGTCATTTTGCGGGTATAAGTTTTGCTCGGATCCTTCGAGGTGACTTCATATCCGTTATCGTCCAATGATACCGTTTCAAACAATTGGTCCCAACCCCTTTGTGATACATTCAATTCGACTTGTGCACCGCAAATCATGGCGAAATACTTCTCGGATATATAACGTGCCGTCAAGCCTCCGGTAATTCCCATCAAGCTATTTTGCTTGATGCTGGGAGTGAAAGAAACACTGTTTAAGTTGACACCTCCATTAACACCTACTGATAAATTGCTGCGTGCTTCTCCAATTTGGGCAGTGGCAGGAAGAGCAAATCCCGTAAGTAGGAGTGTTGCAATCAAAAATGGTTTTATCTTTATCATTTTCGTATTATTCGAAGTCAAGTTTTACTAATTCAAAATTCTTAGTGAAACGTATGAAGAACACTTTTTTATTAATAAATCCTCCCCAGTTGTTCACGCGCTGGAATTTGAATCCTGTCTGGATTGGCGTCAGGTTCATCTTAGGCAGATTGTTTTCCAATTCCGAGCTATAGAGCGATAATCCCTTCAAGAAGAAGAAACCGGTGTCGAAGCCAAGCATTGCGTAATTGGGGTATTTGCTTGCCAAATCTTTACTATACCATTTATGATAAGCGTTGGTGAATTGCACGGCTGCCGGGAACAATGTATTCGTATAGAATGAAGAGTAGAAATATACATCCAACTCAAAGAAATTTTCCAGATGATCTCTAGTGTAAGTCTGCCATTCCGGGTAGCCGAACAGGTGAATTTTTTCTGCAGGATTCTCTCTGACTAACAACGTCAGTTGAGGGAGTACCTTAATCAGTAAAACATTACTGCCCGATGTCGGGATAAAAATGTTTTCTTTATCACTGCGAAGTGTTGCTTTCAATGTTTCTTTAGTTGCGCTTTCGCTGACGGTTCTCATAGGAATTCCTTTGCTCTTCAACTCTTGTTTCAAGCCGCTGATAAATTCCGCTTTCTCCTTGTCAGCACTCGACGGTTCGATGAAAATAACGTTCGCATTAGGGAATTGGCGGGTGAAATGCTCATAAACCTCTGAATATAAATAAGATTGAGGCGTATTAATCTGATAAATAGCAGGATTTTTGAATACCTCTTCTCCTTTTTGAGAGAAAGGGATCACCAGGCGTATATCGTTCTTCTCCGCGAAGTCTGACAATGGTTTTATTTGATTCTGATGCATCGGACCGATGATGATATTCATACTCTTCATCTCGTTTTTGGCAAGAATCGTATTTAATGTAGAAATGTCTTTTCCACTGTCATATACATATAAATCAAGAGAAACGCCCGTACGTTTCAGACTGTCTACTGCCATCAGGAAACCTTCGTAATATTCCACCATGCGTTTGTCCTCCTGGAAAGGTAACAACAAGGCAGCCTTAATAGTAGACAGCTTTTGGGGAGTCTCCTTATTTTTGCGGAAAAGCTCGCTATTGCTGGGAGGAACAGCGTATGGATCTTCCTTCTGTGTAGGTTGTACGGTGGTTGCTGCCGGGTAGGGGATGCAAAGAAATTGTCCCTTTTTCATGCCCTTTTTCAGTTCCGGGTTAGCGTCAATCAACTCCTGCTCGCTGATTCCGTATTCACGGCTCACGCTGAATATAGTCTCTTTGCGCTTTACCTTATGCATATCTTTGCATCTCGGAACAACAGGGCCTTGAATAGTCGATTGTTCAGTAGGCGTTTGAACTACGGCGTCAGTTTGTTCTTCTTTTTTCTGCGGAATCAGAATAACTTGTCCGATACGGAAATTCTCGGCACTCAAACCTGGGTTTGCTTCACAAATATCTTTGGCGGACACATTATACATCGTTGTCAGTTTGTACAATGTTTCTCCGGCTTGGATCGTATGGAATGTTTCTCCTTTCTGACTCTCTTTTCCGGTAGGGATTTTGATGGTCTGTCCGGCATAGATTTTTTCGTCACAACCAGGATTCAGACGTATGATGTCTGACGTAGTGACATTATACATCTTGGAAATGGAGTATAAACTTTGTCCTTTTTCGATGGTATGCAAGAAATAAGATTGGTTTTCCTGTGCATAACTGATAGCGTATGAAACGCTTATAAAAAGCAGAAATAAGAATATTCGGTTTATCGGTTTCATCAAATTATAACTATTGGTTCTTGAAATCAAGGAACAAAGGTACAAATAATGCCCTATATCTTCATAAGATTTGAGTTAAGAAAATAATATTGTGCTTTTTTAGGAGCATATTTCGGGCGGAAACATTAATTTTGCAACATTTATGGAAGGATATGAATATGCAGGAAACAGAATATATTAATGTGTACGGTGCGCGCGTGCACAATTTGAAGGACATTGATGCCGAGATTCCCCGTAACAGCTTGACCGTTATCACCGGATTGAGCGGTAGTGGAAAATCTTCTTTAGCCTTCGATACGATTTTTGCCGAAGGACAGCGCCGCTATATCGAAACTTTTTCAGCCTATGCCCGCAATTTCCTGGGCAATCTGGAACGTCCGGATGTCGATAAAATAACAGGCTTGAGCCCGGTTATCTCCATTGAACAGAAAACAACGAATAAAAATCCCCGTTCTACCGTAGGAACAACTACCGAGATCTACGATTATCTCCGTTTGTTGTATGCCCGTGCGGGAATCGCCTATTCGTATCTGTCGGGGGAAGAAATGGTGAAATACACCGAAGAGCAGATTCTGGATTTGATTCTGAAAGATTATAAAGGAAAGAAAATATATCTGCTGGCGCCATTGGTACGTTCACGTAAAGGACATTATAGAGAACTTTTTGAACAGATACGTAAAAAAGGATATTTATATGTACGAGTAGACGGAGAAGTGCGTGAAATCACGCATGGTATGAAGCTCGACCGTTATAAGAACCATGATGTAGAAGTGGTTATCGATAAATTAGTGGTTGCAGAGAAAGACGACCGGCGTCTGAAACAGAGTGTGGCAACTGCCATGCGTCAGGGAGACGGGCTGATGATGATTTTGGATGCCCAGTCCGAAAGTATCCGGCATTATAGTAAGCGACTCATGTGTCCTGTCACCGGGTTGTCTTATCGTGAACCTGCTCCGCATAACTTCTCATTCAATTCACCGCAAGGAGCGTGTCCGAAGTGTAAAGGGTTGGGAGTAGTCAATCAGATTGACGTGGACAAAGTGATTCCCGATCGTGAACTTTCCATTTACGAAGGTGCGATAGCTCCTTTGGGAAAATATAAGAATGCGATGATTTTCTGGCAAATCGGTGCTTTGCTTGAGAAGTACGATGTAACGTTGAAAACACCGGTTAAGGAGTTGCCGGACGATGCGATTGATGAAGTGTTGTATGGCTCTGACGAACGGATTAAAATCAAGAGTTCGCTGATCGGCACTTCATCCGATTACTTTGTTACCTATGAAGGAGTGGTGAAGTATATTCAGATGTTGCAGGAGAAAGATGCTTCTGCGACAGCGCAGAAATGGGCGGAACAATTTGCCAAAACAACGGTTTGTCCTGAATGTAAAGGGGATCGCCTGAATAAGGAAGCTCTGCATTTCCGCATCCACGATAAGAATATTAATGAATTGGCAAACATGGACATCAACGAGCTGTATGACTGGTTGATGAAGGTAGATGAGTTCCTTTCCGATAAGCAGAAGAAAATATCAGTAGAGATTCTGAAAGAGATTCGTACACGTTTGAAGTTCCTGCTGGATGTTGGTTTGGATTATCTGGCGTTGAACCGTAGTTCTGTCAGCCTTTCCGGTGGTGAGAGCCAGCGTATTCGTTTGGCTACACAAATTGGTTCTCAATTGGTGAATGTGCTTTATATTCTCGACGAGCCGAGTATCGGTCTGCATCAGCGTGATAATTTACGTCTTATCAACTCCTTGAAAGAACTCCGTGACATGGGAAACTCCGTGATTGTGGTGGAACATGATAAGGATATGATGTTGGCTGCCGACTATGTTATCGATATGGGACCAAAAGCCGGACGTCTCGGTGGAGAGGTTGTTTTTGCAGGAACTCCCCAGGAGATGCTGAAGACCGATACGATGACTTCGCAATACCTGAATGGAAAGATGAAGATAGAAATCCCCGCCAAGCGTAGAAAAGGAAACGGGAAATCTATCTGGCTGAAAGGAGCGAAAGGGAATAACCTGAAGAATGTCGATGTAGAGTTTCCGTTAGGAAAACTAATTTGCGTGACAGGTGTATCGGGAAGCGGGAAATCTACTTTGATTAATGAAACTCTGCAGCCGATTCTATCGCAGAAGTTCTACCGTTCTTTGCAGGATCCTTTGGAATACGATTCGATTGAAGGATTGGAAAATATCGATAAGGTAGTGAATGTCGATCAATCACCTTTGGGACGTACGCCACGTTCCAATCCAGCTACCTATACCGGTGTGTTTTCTGATATTCGTAATCTGTTTGTAGGTCTTCCGGAAGCTAAGATTCGCGGTTACAAGCCGGGACGTTTTTCCTTTAATGTTTCAGGCGGACGTTGTGAAGCCTGTACGGGAAATGGTTATAAAACAATTGAAATGAATTTCCTTCCTGACGTATATGTGCCTTGTGAAGTATGTCACGGCAAACGTTATAACCGGGAAACACTGGAAGTACGTTTCAAGGGAAAATCGATTGCCGATGTATTGGACATGACAATCAACCGTGCCGTAGAATTCTTTGAAAACGTTCCGCAAATCTTGAGTAAGATAAAAGTATTGCAGGATGTCGGACTCGGATATATAAAGTTGGGACAATCTTCTACCACTCTTTCCGGTGGAGAAAGCCAGCGTGTGAAACTGGCAACGGAACTGTCGAAAAGGGATACAGGCAAGACCCTTTACATCCTTGATGAACCGACTACCGGACTTCATTTTGAAGATATCCGTGTACTGATGGGAGTACTGAATAAGCTTGTAGATAAAGGGAATACGGTTATTGTCATCGAACACAATCTGGATGTGATTAAAATGGCGGATTATATTATCGATATGGGCCCTGAAGGGGGTAAGGGCGGGGGAGAACTCCTTAGTTACGGAACACCGGAAGAGGTTGCGAAGAGCCCTAAGGGATATACACCTAAGTTTCTTCGCGAAGAGCTGGGGCTCTAATTTGAAGCATAGAGTGAGGGCGTTCCCCCAATAAAGTCAACTATCTCTAATCATATTAATTAAGGCGCGGATTACATGGTTTTTATTTAATTAGAGCCGTGTAATCCGTGTCTTAATAAAAGTCATGGAGGACTTTGTCTCCCGCTAATTCTTTATTTATCAGATATAGAAAGTATAAATACAACGAAAATGAAAATCAATAAAACAAATGCCGCACGGCTGTTAGATAAGGCTAAGATAGCCTATGAACTGATTCCCTACGAAGTGGATGAAAACGACTTAAGTGCTGTTCATGTAGCAGCAGATTTAGGAGAAAACATTGAGCAAGTGTTTAAGACTCTTGTCCTGCATGGCGATAAAAGCGGATATTTTGTCTGTGTCATTCCGGGAGAACATGAAGTTGACTTGAAACTGGCAGCTAAAGCATCGGGTAATAAGAAGTGTGATTTGATTCCCGTAAAAGAACTTCTGCCACTTACCGGATATATCCGGGGAGGTTGTTCGCCTATCGGCATGAAGAAACATTTTCCTACTTATATCCATGAAACCAGCCGGGAATTTCCGTATATTTATGTAAGTGCCGGGGTACGGGGACTTCAGATAAAAATAGCTCCGGAAGATTTGATTCGTGAATCCAGAGCAGAAATTTGTCGTTTATTTGAGGAGTAGTTTAACAAATCATTGTGCAAAAACTCAAGAAAAAGTATATATTTGCAAGAAATATTTATTTAAATCAATCATTTATTAATTCTAAAAACTTATATCTATGTTCAGTAAACACCCTAAAGGTCTGATTGCTGCAGCTTTAGCTAATATGGGAGAGCGTTTTGGCTTCTATATTATGATGGCGATTTTGACATTGTTTATTTCAGCGAAATTTGGATTGTCCGAGACAACTACCGGATACATTTATTCCGCGTTCTATGCTTCCATTTATATTTTAGCTTTGGCGGGAGGTGTTATTGCTGATAAGACGAAAAATTTTAAAGGCACTATTTTAGTAGGGCTGATATTAATGGCTATCGGTTATTTGATTATTGCCATTCCTACTCCGACCCCTGTTCCTAGTATGGCTCTTTACTTGGGATTAACCTGTTTCGGACTTTTGGTGATTGCTTTTGGTAATGGTTTATTTAAAGGAAATCTGCAGGCTTTGGTAGGCCAGATGTACGATGACCCTAAATATTCAAACCTACGTGATGCCGGTTTCCAGATATTTTATATGTTTATCAATATTGGGGCTGTTTTTGCACCGTTTATTGCTATTGGTGTGCGCAACTGGTGGCTGAAGGTGAACAATTTTGATTATGATGCCACTTTACCTGAATTGTGCCATCAATATTTAGAAAAAGGAAATGATATGGCTCCACAAGCAATGGAGAATCTGACAACTTTGGCTAAGAGTGTTGTTCTTGACGGGACTCCTGTAACAGATATGGGTATGTTTGTTAATAACTACCTTGATGTATTTAACCGTGGTTTTCAGTATGCTTTTATGGCTGCTATTGGTGCTATGCTTGTTTCGCTGATTATTTATATGGCAAATAAGAAACGCTTCCCGGATCCTGCGACTAAATTGGAAACCAGTAAAGGTACTGCGACTGTGAATAAGGAAGAAATCCAAATGAGCGCTACTGAAATCAAACAACGTATCTATGCTTTGTTTGCAGTATTCGGTGTTGTTATTTTCTTCTGGTTATCTTTCCACCAGAATGGTTATTCTTTGACTTATTTTGCCCGTGACTATGTGGATTTGAGTGTTATTAATATCGACTTAGGTTTTACGCAGATCAAGGGAGCTGAAATATTCCAGAGCGTTAATCCGTTCTTCGTTGTATTCCTGACTCCATTTATCATGTGGATGTTCGGCTCAATGAAAAAGAATGGTAAAGAACCTTCTACCCCGATGAAGATTGCCATCGGTATGGGTATTGCCGCATTAGCGTATGTATTCTTGATGGTATTCTCCTTTACATTGCCTTCGAAAGAGGTGTTGGGGACTATGAGTGCTGCTGAAATAAATGCTATTCGTGTGACTCCGTGGATTATGATCGGTCTGTATTTCATCCTTACAGTTGCCGAATTGTTCATTTCTCCTCTGGGATTATCGTTTGTATCTAAGGTTGCTCCTCCTCATTTGCAGGGATTAATGCAAGGTTGCTGGTTAGCTGCAACAGCTGTGGGTAATTCACTGCTGTTTATCGGTGGTATTCTTTATACAACTGTTCCTATCTGGGCTTGCTGGTTAGTATTTGTAGGCGCAACAGGTGCTTCTATGATTGTAATGCTTTCAATGGTAAAATGGCTGGAACGCGTAGCGAAATAGAATCCGGTCATTGACTAAATAACAAAATGCCCCGGAACATTCACGATACTTTGTTCCGGGGCATTTTTGTTTATTAAATATCCAATCCCATAATATAATCATTCATATAATACCCATTGCCAATCGGGAAATCACCTTCCCGTAACTTTCTCATTCCCATGTATTCGTAAAACTGCAAGGCTTTATTGTTACGATTCACGTTGAGTTCCATCAGACAAGGTTCCGGATGCATCTCTTTGATACATTTGATTGCTTCCTTAAATAAGAAACTGCCGCAATGCGTACCCTGAAAGCGGGGGAGAACATAGATTTTCTGAAGATGGAATACATCTTTTTCCTGTTGCTGCACAGAGACGTATCCGCATGGCTCATTCTCTTTATAGGCGATGGAATACACATGCCCTTCTTCCTCCATTTGCTTGCGCACATTGGAAGGAGCATACATCCAGTCCATCATATAATCCAGTTGTTCAGGAGATAAAATATCCTTGTAGGTGGCGGGGAATACCTCCTTTGCCATCATATGAATAAGCTCGCAATCGGCTACCGTTGCTTTTCGAATTGTAAACATACGTACTTTCTATTTTATGGTTTAACGGGCACAAATATAGCCATTATTTCTTTTTATAATAAGGTAAGCACTCTCTAATGTTTTAATTATTATTAATTTATAGTACTTTGTAATGCAAGGTACTTAAGTAATGCATATATTTGTGCCATCTAAAAGAAGTGAATAATGAAAGTAGACAATGTAAAATCACAGATGAGGAAAGGCATGCTTGAATATTGCATCATGCTTTTGCTGCACAAAGAGCCTGCCTATGCTTCTGATATTATTCAGAAATTGAAAGAAGCCCAGCTGATTGTAGTGGAAGGCACCTTGTATCCGTTGCTGACCCGTCTGAAAAATGACGACCTGTTAAGTTATGAGTGGGTGGAATCTACCCAGGGACCTCCCCGCAAGTACTATAAACTCACTGAACAAGGAGAAACCTTTTTGGGAGAACTGGAAATTTCCTGGAAAGAACTTAACGACACAGTGAATCATATAGCCAATAGATAATCCGAAAAAGAAGAAATAAAAATGAAAAAGACATTGACCATAAATTTAGGAGGAATAGTTTATCATATAGATGACGATGCCTACCGACTGTTAGACAATTATCTGTCTAATTTGAAACATTACTTTCGTAAACAGGAGGGTGCGGAAGAGATCGTAGACGATATTGAGATGCGTATTGCCGAACTGTTTGCCGAGAAAGTAACTGAAGGAAAACAGGTCATCACAGTTTCGGATGTAGAAGAAATTATCGCCCGCGTAGGCAAACCGGAAGATTTTGGCATTGCTGACGAGGATACAGATTCACAGAAAAGAACGGAACAAGCATCGTCCGCTAATCAAAGTAATACGCAAACCTCTGCCCAACGTCGCTGGTTCCGTGATCCGGATAATAAATTGTTGGGTGGTGTGGCAGCAGGACTGGCAGCTTACTTCGGTTGGGACATCACATTGGTGCGTATCCTGATGATTATTCTGGTGTTTGTGCCTTATTGTCCGATGATTATCCTTTATGTTATCGGATGGCTCGTTATTCCGGAAGCCCGTACCGCCGCAGAAAAGTTAAGTATGCGTGGAGAAGCGGTAACCATTGAGAATATTGGCAAAACAGTGACAGACGGCTTCGAACGGGTAGCAGATGGGGTTAATAATTATGTGAACTCCGGTAAACCTCGTACCTTTCTTCAAAAGATAGGCGATGTATTTGTTTCCATTGCTGCCGTTCTCTTTAAGATATTTCTGGTAGCTCTTGTCATTCTTTGTTGCCCTGTCTTGTTCGTATTGGCTGTCGTATTGGTAGCGTTGGTATTTGCGGCAATTGCTGTGGCAGTCAGTGGAGGAGCTTTACTTTATGAGTTGTTGCCTGCCATCGACTGGATGCCGGTTGCTTCCGTCTCTCCTATGATGACATTATTGGGTACGATTGCCGGAGTTGCCCTCATCGGTATTCCATTAGGAGCTTTTTTGTATACCATCTTGCGCCAGCTATTCCATTGGTCACCAATGGGAACAGGTTTGAAATGGTCGCTATTGATTTTATGGATATTGGGTGCGGTCATTATGGTTATCAATCTTTCTGCTCTTGGCTGGCAACTGCCTCTGTATGGGCTGCACTGCTGTTAACTAAGCCTCATTCTATTAAAAAAGGATAATATTTATTCTTTTATAAGTAAATGTACCCCGATAGTGTGTCCGGGGTACATTTTTTGTTTTCCCTTATTCATCGTAAATCGAGAATTTTTTAGTAAGTTTGTAAATACGTATTCAGGAAATAAAATGGGTGAACATATATGTTTTAGGAGAAACGAACGTTTAGCGACAGTCAATCCTTATTGGAGAGGAAATCCGATGGTGCGCGGACGTTTTTTTAACAGGCAGCATCGCTTCCGTCCGGGGATGGGCAGCGTGTTGAAATGGCGTCTTTCGCCCAATCCCCAACGCAAAGAGAAGAAGACGGTGAAATGGGACCCGAAAGTTTGTTATCTTCGCTCATTGGATGCGGTGGTAGGAGATTCCCTGATATGGCTCGGACATAATTCTTTCTTTCTTCAATTAGCAGGTAAGCGAATCATGTTCGATCCGGTGTTCGGCAGTATTCCTTTTGTGAAAAGACAGAGCGAATTTCCTGCTAATCCTGATATATTTACGGAGATTGATTATCTACTTGTCAGTCATGATCATTTTGATCATTTGGATAAACAGAGTATAGCACGCTTACTGAAGAACAACCCGCAAATGAAACTTTTCTGCGGCTTGGGAACCGGTGAACTGATTCAGGGATGGTTCCCTGAAATGAAAGTGATTGAAGCCGGATGGTATCAACAAATGGAAGATGAAGGATTAAAGATCACGTTTCTGCCGGCACAACACTGGAGCAAACGTTCCGTACGCGATGGCGGTCAGCGACTGTGGGGAGCTTTTATGCTGCAAGGAGATGGAATCTCCCTTTATTATAGTGGTGATACGGGCTATTCCAGTCACTTTCGTGAGATTCCCGACATGTTCGGAGCACCGGATTATGCTTTGTTGGGCATCGGAGCATACAAACCCCGCTGGTTTATGCGTCCCAATCATATATCGCCTTACGAATCATTGACTGCCGCCGAAGAAATGAATGCAGGTCTTACCATTCCCATGCATTATGGCACATTCGACTTGTCTGACGAGCCTTTGCACGATCCTCCAAAGGTTTTTGCAGCAGAGGCAAAGAAACGGAAGATTCCTGTGGAGATTCCCTATTTGGGAGAGATTGTAAAATTGAAAAAACAGAAATAATTAAAAACGAATAAAGAGATGAAGAAATTAGAAGTAAAAGATTTGAAAGAAAACTTTTTCGAAGCGATTGGAAAAGAGTGGATGCTGGTTACGGCCGGAACAAAAGAAAAGTTTAACACGATGACAGCAAGTTGGGGTGGCATCGGCTGGTTGTGGAATAAACCGGTTGCTTTCGTTTTTATCCGTCCCGAACGGTATACGTATGAATTTGTAGAGAAGAACGATTACCTGACACTTTCTTTCTTAGGGGAAGAAAATAAGAAGATTCACGCTATTTGTGGTTCTAAGTCGGGACGTAATATAGATAAAGTAAAAGAGACCGGATTGAAACCAGTGTTTACAGAAAATGGCAATGTGTTGTTTGAGCAGGCACGATTGAGCCTAGAGTGTAAGAAGCTTTATGCTGACGGTATCAAACCGGAATGTTTTCTGGATAAGGAATCATTGGAAAAGTGGTACGGTGGTGCTCATGGCGGTTTCCACAGGATGTATATTGTAGAAATTGAAAATATTTATTCGGAGTAAGATTTAGCCGATTTATGATGGATGCAATGGAGAAGGCTCTGAACTCAAGTAGATTGAGAACAGAGCCTTCTTTTATTTTACTTTATTGGAAAGTCGTTAAGCACAGATTATATGAAATATGCAGTTTTAGTGAATCAAATGACTGTGAGATTCGTATAATCCGTGCTTTAAAATTTTACTTAGATGGAGCTTTCTTCACCCATTTGTCCAGCCATTCGAAGAATGTGCGTTGCCATAGAACCCCATTCTGCGGTTTCAATACCCAGTGGTTTTCATCCGGATAAATCAGCAACTCTGCAGGAACACCACGCATCACGGCAGCATCGAAAGCAGCCATTGCCTGATTAGCCAGAATACGGTAGTCTTTTTCTCCATGAATACAGAGGATAGGCGTATCCCATTTCTCCACGAATAGGTGAGGAGAGTTGGCAAACGTACGTTGTGCCACCGGGTTTTGTTTTTCCCAGTATGCGCCTCCCATATCCCAGTTGGCAAACCATTTCTCTTCAGTTTCCAGATATTGCATTTCCATATTGAAGATACCATCGTGGGCAATGAATGCTTTGAATCGTTTGTCATGATGTCCTGCCAACCAGTATACGGAGAATCCTCCGAAGCTGGCACCTACACATCCCAAGCGATCCTTGTCTACATACGGCTCTTTTGCCATTTCATCGATAGCAGTGAAATAATCTTTCATACACTGGCCACCGTAGTCACCACTGATCTGTTCGTTCCATTCCACGCCAAATCCCGGCAAGCCGCGACGATTCGGAGCAACAATGATATAATCATTGGCTGCCATAATCTGGAAATTCCAGCGATAAGACCAGAACTGGCTTACCGGACTTTGCGGACCTCCTTCACAGAACAGCAAAGTCGGATATTTCTTGTTCGGATCAAACTGCGGGGGATAGATTACCCATGTCAACATCTGTTTGCCATCTGTTGTTTTCATCCAGCGACCTTCCACTTTACCCATTTCCAACTGGTCGTAGATCTGCTTGTTTTCCTGCGTCAGTTGAGTAGTAGAGCCATCCAGTGCCACTGTATAAATCTCATCACCCATGCTCATAGAATGACGTTTGGCGATCAGTTTATCCCCGAAAAGAGATACACTTTCATAATCGTACATTCCTGAAGTGATTGCCTTTACCGAATCATTGGCCAAATCCAGCGCATAAATCTGCGATTCTCCGTGCCATACACCGGTGAAATAAATCATCTTTGCATCTGCTCCCCAGACAAAAGCGTCTACATTCGATTCGAATGCTTTGCTCACAAAACGTTTCTCTCCGGTTTCCAGGTTCATGATGAACAGACGGTTTAAGTCGGCTTCGTAACCGTCACGTTCCATACTCTGCCAGGCGATATACTTGCCGTCCGGAGAGTATTGCGGATTGGTATCATATCCTTTGTTCTCTTCAGTAATATTTTCCGTTTTTTGGGTGTTCAGGTCATAAACGTAAATATCGGAGTTGGTGGAAATCGCATATTCCAATCCTGTCTTTTTACGGCAAGTGTAAGCCACTTTGTCCGAAGTTGTATTCCAGGCAAGTTGCTCAATGCCACCCCAGGGTTTCATCGGACTTTCATACGGTTCTCCGTTCAGGATATCCACGATATTGGAAATACCGTTACCGTCGAAGTCGGCAACAAAAGGATGTGGAGCTGTCGTCACCCATTCATCCCAATGTTTGTACATCAGGTCGGTCACGATGATACCTGTGGCTTTCGGCAGGTCCGGATATTTATCAGCAGTGCTTTCTTTCGTCTTTACTTGTGAAATAAACAGCAGCTTTTTACCATCCGGCGAAATGGAATAACCTTCGATGTCTCCGTCGTAGTTGGTCAATTGCTTGCGTCCGCTACCGTCCGGGTTCATTTCATAGAGCTGGCTGCTTCCGTTGTCATTACTTAAGAATGCAAGTTTGGTGCCTCCTTTAATCCATGTCACTTCATTTTCCTGATACGGGGTATGAGTGATTTGCTGGTTTTCGCTTCCGTCTGCGTTCATCACGAAAACTTCGCGGTTACTCTTGTTTTCCGGTACACTGTAATACGCTACCGTATACGCAATTTTCTTTCCGTCGGGCGATACGGCGAATTCGCCGATACGTCCCATAGCCCAAAGTGCTTCGGGAGTCATGCGCTTCCCTTCGATCTTAATATCCGATTTCTCGATAAGCACCTGATCTGTTTTGCCTGCGTCTTTCGTTCCTCCGCAGGCAGCTAACAACATTGCTGCCGACATCATAAATAAATTAGCTTGTCTCATATATTTTATAAAATGTTTATTTTCTTGCGAAGATAGTGAAAAAAGGATTTAAATCTTCTTTTTCTGCCAGTTTCCTTTCTTCATATACCAGTAGCAGAACAACAGTATAAAAGTACCGTACACACATTCTGTCGTCCAGGCAAATGCGACATCCATTCGCAGATACATGATGAAATATGCAGAGTATGTGACATAGATAGCCAGTACACAAAGTTCCATAGCCAATGCAGTCCGCGTATTTCCTGTTCCTGATACCGATTGGAAATACACATTGGCAGGCACCAGTACCAGATAGGCAGAGCATAGTACCCACAGTGAAGGTACAGATGCCGCTCTTAAATCCGGGATGTCTGTATAAATGCGCAGAATCAAATCCGGGAATAAACAGAAGAATACCAGGATCGGCAATACAAAGATATATCCGATACGGATATGCTGTTTGATAGTTCCCCGTACACAATCCTGTTCGCCTGCACCGATCAGGTTACTTACCAACGAACCGCAGGTGGAAGCAAATGCCATTGCAATCATAAACGGTATCCCCGACACGTTGCGGATGATGTTGGCAATCGCCAATGACCGCTCTCCCAAATGTTCCACAAACAAGAAGAACATGAACCAGGTAGACAAAGAAACGAAATTCTGAATCATTGTCCACACAGAAACGTTCAGTATGCGTTTCAGTGTTTTTCCATGGAATTTGGGCAATATGTTCAACGCATATTTCTTGCAGTCAATTCGTTTCCAGGTGTAGATGATAAAGAAAATTACCGATACCATTTCGGCCAGTGACGAACCGATGGCAGCACCGGCAATTCCCAGTTGCGGGAAACCGAATTTACCGAAGATCAGGATATAGTTGAATACCACATTCGAAAGCACCATTACGATAGAGTTCAGCGTCAGTGTTTTGGTTTGTGTCGTACCTACAAAGAAGGCGCGGAACATGACCATGACAAAAGAGAAGAAGAACCCATACACACGCCAATGAATATAACTTTCGGCTGCATCGTAAATGTGAGGAGACGAAATGATATTCTTTAAGATATATGGTGAAAATACGATGGAGAATGTGAATAAAATCACTGCCATGGCAAGCAGGAAATAAATGCCCTGATAGAAAATCGGTCCGATTTCCTTGTAGTTTCCTTCTCCGTTGCGGCGGGCGATTAAGATCTGTGCGCCGATGCTGAAACCGAATGCCATCATAAAGATGGCGAGATAATATACCCCTGCGATAGCAGAAGCACCCAGCTCGATTTCTCCTACACGTCCCAGAAAGGCCGTGTCCGTCATACCAATCATCTGTTCCATAATCAGACTGATTAGGATAGGGTAGGAGATTGTCCAGATTTGTTTATAAGAATATTTAGTTTTCATCTTATTTTATTTTTTAGAGAAAGAAAGCCGGGCAACCAAAATAGGATGTCCGGCTTTCTTAGAATATGATTCAGGAATTACTCCTTATTTTTTATTCTGTCTTTGCTGCTGCAATTGCTCTTGTTGCTTTTGCATCGCCTCCAGGCGAGCAGCAAATCCGGTCTTTTTCATTTGTTTCGGGTCTTTCTTTTTCGCTTCAAGAATAGCCAACAATTTAGTTTCGTCAGTCGTTCTACGAAGCAGAATCATAGTACCCACACTAATCAGCGTTGACACGAAGTAGTAATAGTTCAAACCTGACGGATAATCGTTCAAGACGAACAAGAACATAATCGGCATCAGATACATCATCCATTTCATAGCCGCCATTTGTGGCTGCGCTCCGGTATCCTGCATAGACATTGTGTACTTTGTGTTCAAGATGTTTGTCAACGTCATCAGCAAGCAGAACAAGCTAAGGTGATTGCCAAGGAACGGGATATGG
This sequence comes from Bacteroides xylanisolvens, assembly GCF_018289135.1. NCBI lineage: Bacteria > Pseudomonadati > Bacteroidota > Bacteroidia > Bacteroidales > Bacteroidaceae > Bacteroides > Bacteroides xylanisolvens. Next base: position 2,004,388 of record NZ_CP072216.1, on the reverse strand, counting down.
AACGGGAATGTGATGATAGCGTCATAAGTAGAAAGGTCGTCCGCCCACAAGAAACTCTGTTGACGCAGTTCGATAGCACTCGGCACGAACATAAACAAAGCCATCAGGATAGGGAACTGCAATAACATCGGCAGACAGCCACCCATCGGGCTTACCCCGTATTGGCTGTAAAGGCTCATCACCTCCTGCTGTTTCTTCATTGCATCTTCCTGCTTGGGATATTTCTTGTTGATTTCATCAATTTTCGGTTTCAATACACGCATCTTGGCAGAAGACATGTACGTTTTCCAGGTAGCCGGATAAACCAGCACTTTCACCATAATAGTCAGAATCAACAGAACGATACCCATGCTCAATCCCCAGCCGGACAACCAGTCGAATACGTTGATCGTGATAAACTGGTTAATCCAGCGAATCAGCGGCCAACCCAGGTAAACCAGTCGGTGAAGCTCCCATTTCTCGTCACGTCCTTTATCCAGCGCTTTCAGCGTCTTGAAGTGGTTCGGACCGAAGTAGAAGTACATCTCTGTCGGTTCTTTGCCTGACGGATCAAAGAAAGTATTCATTTCAGCAGAATAATCTTTGATATATCCGCTTCCCTGTTGTTCCATTTTTGACTTAACGGAAACCTTGTCGAAATCCTGTTCAGCGATAAATACAGACGAGAAGAACTGATTCTTGAAAGCTACCCAATCAATGCGTCCCGGCAAATCCTGACTGTCATCTTTGGCAGCAGACAAGTTGTCTACATTGTCACCTGTTACTTTATAAGTCAGTTCCGACAGACGATTCTCATAAGTGAATCCTTTTTCCAGTTGGCGGGCACGTTGTGACCAGTCGATGTCCACATACTTAGTACTAGCCAACTTGTCTTCCATGCCTGTCGCTTTGATTTCAAAGTTCATCAGGTAGCTATCCGGTTTCAGCGTATAGATGAAATCGATATAGCTTGCGCTATCCGCAGCCAGACGCATTGTAACACTACTGTCCGTCTTGTTCACAGCTTCAAAGAAATAATCTTTGGTCTGGATGGCTCCTGCCTTGTTGTAAAAGTTGAAGTTCATCGAAGCATCGTCACCGTCGAACAGCATGACCGGCGTCTTTTTGTCTTGTGCCATATAATCTTTCAGCATGGCTGAATAGACACGTCCGCCTTTGGTTGTGAAAGTGATTTCCGCTACATTATTCTGGATGCTGATTTTAGAGTCGGTTCCATGCAAGGCATTGAAAAACAAAGCAGAAGAATCGGCAGCCGATGCCACCTCTTTTTGACTGTTAGCCAGTGCAGCTTCCGTTTTAGCCTTCAACGCTTCCTCCTGCTGCTGTACCACGGCAATAGAATCGTAGTATTTTTTTTGCGCAGCTATCTGTTCCTCGCTTGGACGGCTCAAAAAACTGAATCCTACCAATAATATACCTATCAGAACGAGACCTGTGATGGTGTTTTTATCCATTCTTATTTTAATTACAAATTATATAAATTACAAACTACCGGTTGTTTACCACGTATCGCGTTAGCCGTTCACCGTTGCTTTTTCGTTTTCGATGGCAGCTTTCACAAATGCAACAAACAACGGATGAGGGTTCAGTACCGTACTACCATATTCCGGATGGAACTGTGTACCGACAAACCATTTCAAAGTCGGGATTTCAACGATTTCTACCAGATCCGATTCCGGGTTGATACCTACACATTTCATGCCGGCAGCTTCATATCGGTCTTTATAATCATTGTTGAACTCATAGCGATGGCGGTGACGTTCCTGAATATGTTCCTGTCCGTAAGCCTGATATGCTTTCGAACCTTTCTGCAATACACATTCGTAAGCACCCAGACGCATCGTACCACCCATATTGGTGATTGCTTTCTGCTCTTCCATGATATCAATCACGTTGTGCGGAGTCTTTTCATCCATTTCACGTGAGTTGGCATCTGCGTATCCTAGTACGTTGCGTGCAAACTCAATAGCAATACATTGCATACCCAGACAAATACCGAAAGTCGGAATGTCATGTGTACGTGTATATTTGATAGCGACAAACTTGCCGTCGATACCCCGTTGACCGAATCCCGGACCAATCATTACGCCCGCCATACCTTTCAAAGCTTCAGCTACATTCTCATCTGTCAGTTTCTCGCTGTTTACGAAATGAACTTCCACTTTGCGGTCATTGTAAGTACCCGCTTGCGATAAAGCTTCACGGATAGATTTGTAAGCATCCTGCAAATCGTATTTTCCAACCAGTGCAATATTGATCGGTTCTTTAGTCTCTGCAGCGTGACGACGTTCCAGGAATTTACGCCATGGGCCGAGTCCCGGAGTTTCGCCTACCGGCAGTCCCATCTTTTCGAGGATAGTGCTGTCCAGCCCTTGCGCTTGCATCAGGATAGGTACTTCGTAGATTGTTTCCGCGTCGATAGACTGCACGACGGCTTTATCGTCTACATTACAGAATTGTGCCACTTTCTTACGCAGTCCGTCACTTAGCGGATGCTCGGCACGCAGTACCAGTACATCCGGCTGAATACCCACACTTTGGAGTTCCTTTACAGAATGTTGCGTCGGTTTTGTTTTCAATTCTCCGGCAGCAGCAAGATAAGGAACATAGGTCAAGTGTACGCAAAGAGCGTTCTTACCGAGTTCCCATTTCAACTGACGGATACTTTCGAGGTAGGGGAGTGATTCGATGTCACCTACCGTACCACCGATTTCAGTAATCACAAAATCAAACTTGTATTTATTACCAAGCAGTTTTACATTCCGTTTGATCTCGTCTGTGATGTGAGGAATCACCTGGATCGTTTTACCCAGATAATCTCCACGACGTTCCTTGTCAATGACGCTCTTGTAGATACGTCCCGTAGTAATGTTGTTCGCCTTTGTCGTTTGTATACCCAGGAATCGCTCATAGTGTCCCAAGTCGAGGTCGGCTTCGTGTCCGTCTACGGTTACATAGCACTCTCCGTGCTCATAAGGATTCAATGTTCCCGGGTCGATGTTGATATACGGGTCAAACTTCTGGATGGTTACATTATAACCTCTTGCTTGCAGCAACTTACCGATGGATGATGAGATGATCCCTTTTCCTAAAGAAGAGGCAACACCACCGGTGACGAAAATATACTTTGTTTCTCCCACAGCTATAACTGTTTTAATAATTGTTTACTTAGTAGTATTCTTACGAACTTAAAAACCGCAAAATTATAAAAAAAAGAGGAAGATTACAGTCTTTCGTCTCCACAATTTTATTAAAAAATGCAATTTTAAAAGAATCCTATGATTTCTGAACAAAATAATGTAGCTTTGCACCCTAAACCATAGACAAATATGATGAGAATTACTACTTTATGTTCAGCGTTTATTCTGTCAATCTTATCGTTATCGCTTTTTGCACAGGAATCTGTCGATCCCTCTCCACTTCCGACTGACTCTCTGCAGCCTGCTCCTGAAGCGATTAAACCTGCCAAAACGGTTAAATCTTCAACAGTTGTGGCAAAAGCCAGAGTCGTGAAAACAGATACGCTTTCGGCGGAGCTTCAGAAATATTTGATGCTCAAACTGAATATGTCGGGGCCGACTCCGAAACTGGATACCGTTTCTTATTTATATAATAAGTATGTCGCGCAATTAGATTATTTGAACGATCTGGCTGTGCCGCCACGTTATATTCCGTCTGATCCCGATTATTTTCGTCTGTTCACACCATTGGCATATTATTATGCTCCGATGGCACAATATTCGAAATTGGAATGGAAGCCTATGCAATGGGACACCACTCCTCAACTGACAGCGGAACTTCTGCCTTATGATACCCTGGCATTTACTAAGACCCAGCGTGTCGAAAAAATAGTGAATAGTGCATTGATGGATCTTTATTTGGAACATCCGAACTTAGTTGTCACTACAGAAGACCGTATTATGAGTCGTGATGTATTCCGTCATGATGTGAAGCCAAAGATATCTCCGAAAGCAACAGTTATCCATCTGTTCCAACCGGAAAATATGGATGATAATGTAGGAAAAGCCAATATGAAGATTAGTCGGCCGAACTGGTGGGTGACCGGAGGTAACGGATCGTTGCAGATTAGCCAGAACCACCTTTCGGATAACTGGTATAAGGGAGGTGAAAGTAACTTCTCCGGATTAGCCACTTTTCAGATTTTTGCCAACTATAATGACAATGAAAAGGTGCTGTTTGAGAACCAGCTGGAAGCTAAAGTAGGTATGACTTCCACTCCGTCAGATGAATACCATAAATATCTGTTCAATACAGACCAATTTCGTTTGTATAATAAATTAGGTTTGAGAGCTTTCAAGAATTGGTATTATACCATTTCGTCCGAGTTTAAGACACAGTTTTTCAATGGATATAAAGCTAACAGCGAAGAATTGGTTTCATCTTTCATGTCTCCGGCAGATTTGGCGGTCAGTGTCGGTATGGATTATAAATTGAGTAAGAAGAAATTTAATCTTTCTGTGTTTATGGCGCCGTTGACTTATAACTTGCGTTATATCGGTAATTCTGAAGTAGACGAAACAAAGTTTGGCTTAGACAAAGGAAAATGCTCTAAAAACGACTTTGGTTCCCAGTTGCAATCCACATTGAACTGGACCATCATCTCTGCAGTAACTTTAGAGTCTCGTCTCAATTATCTGACCAACTATCATTGGGCACGTGTAGAATGGGAAAATACATTCAACTTCGTTTTGAACCGTTATCTTTCTACCAAGCTCTATATACATACCCGTTTTGACGATAGCTCGAAACCGACTGAAGGAGACAGCTTCTTCCAGTTGAAAGAATTGCTTAGCTTCGGTATCAATTATAAGTGGTAAGTAAATCGAAAGAATAGAAATCAGGCGCGGAAATTCCGCGCCTGATTTGTTTAGGGATGTTGTATAAAATATGGGTGGTAGAATAGAACCAATGTGATAGCGGATTTTTCACGTCCAAGATAGTCTTAACTGTATATTTCTATTTGTATGTAAAAAAAGAATGCGTTTTTTCTTGTTTACTATTTATAATTTTATCTATCTTTGTCACCGAATTCAATCCATTGCCTAAGGGGTATGGAAAAATGAGGGGTAAAAATACATGATCATTAAGAAAAATGACGATCGAAATCTTCTGCCAACAGATGTGATTGGCAGCAGCGTAGCGCGCTCAAAACGTTGGTTGGTGGCAATCGTACGTATTTGTCACGAGAAAAAAACGGGTGAGCGGCTTACGAAAATGGGGATCGAAAATTTCCTTCCAATTCAACAAGAAGTTCATCAATGGAGCGACCGCCGTAAAATTGTCGACCGGGTACTGCTTCCGATGATGATTTTCGTTCACGTTGATCTGCAAGAACAAAAAGAAGTCCTGACTTTATCTTCTATCAGCCGTTACATGGTATTACGTGGGGAGAGTACTCCGGCTGTTATTCCTGATCAACAAATGTTGCGATTTAAGTTTATGCTCGATTACTCGGATGAGACGATTAGCATGAGTACATCGCCATTGGCTCCGGGAGAGAAAATACGGGTAATCAAGGGACCATTGGCAGGATTGGAAGGGGAATTAGTACATGTGAATGGGAAATCGAAAGTTGCTGTTCGATTGACAATGTTAGGGTGTGCATGTGTAGATATACCGGCTGGGTGTGTAGAGCCGGTATCTGAAAATGGGGATTTACGTGATTGAGTAATCAATCTATTTTATAGGGGTATGGGGATTTTACTGCAAAAATGTAATGAAAGTCTGTAAAATAGCAGGCAGTCTATCTGACATCGGTAACCAAACAGTGGATATATTTATCGATGACCTCTCTTAAAAATAAAAATCCATAAAGTATTATGAATTATATCTTTACAAAAGATATAGTGTAGAAATGTATGTACGTATCGAAAGATGAAGGGATTCTTTGTTGGGCTACACCAACATGGAAATCGTAGTCATAGTCCTTGTACTGATCATAATCAATCAGATAAATCAAATTTCGAAATATTATTTTATTCATTTATACTATAATGGAAAAAACATTGAAGGACATAGTGCAATATGTCCGCAAAAATTATTTCAGTTATTGGGTTATTTTAGGTATTGACACGGCAATTTCTGTATTATGTTCGTTGGTCGCCTATGTGGTAATTCATTATATGGCGCGTGTTCCACTGACCGACTGGATGCTCTGTAAATTTGCTTGCGTTTCTTTGGTGGCAAGTGTTGCGGGCTCTTTATTATTCCATACTTATCGTAATACAATTCGTTTCTCACAGGCACGTGAACTTTGGCGTATCATGTGTGCCGTTTTATTTAAAATAGCCTGTTTGGTCATTATTTCTTTTGGAGTTATATATGAGACCCAATTGCCATATAATTATAAAATATCCTATCTTCTATTTGATGGTTTATTGACTTTAGTGATCTTGACGACCTTTCGTGTATCATTGATAATCGTCTATGATTTTTTATTGGATTGGGTGAATAAAAAGAACACACGTATTCTTATTTATGGTACTAATGAAGAGAGTGTAGCCTTGAAGTTACGTCTTAGGGATAGTGCACATTATAAAGTAGCCGGTTTTTATGTATATGGTAAAAATAACAGCCGACGCCGATTGGCAGATCTTCCCGTTTATTACTTTGAAAATGAATCGGATGTTGATTATATCATGCGGAAGCGCGGAATTAAGGGGATTCTGTTTGCCCGTTATGAAGATACCCGTCTGGAAGAAAAACGCCTTCTGGAATATTGTAAAAACAATGAACTTAAAACATTGATAGCTCCTACTATCAGTGAAGCGGATTCTGATGGAAACTTTCATCAGTGGGTACGTCCTATTAAGATTGAGGATTTGTTGGGTCGTGCCGAAATTAATATCAACCTTCGTCAGGTTGCAGAAGAATTCAGGGGAAAAGTGGTGTTGGTGACTGGTGCGGCAGGCAGTATTGGTAGTGAACTTTGCCGTCAATTAGTGCAGATGGGAATTCAGAAACTTATCATGTTCGACTCTGCAGAAACACCTTTGCATAATGTCCGTCTTGAGTTTGAGAAAAAATATCCAAATATAGATTTTGTTCCGGTGATTGGTGATGTGCGTGTGAAGGAACGCGTTCGTATGGTATTCGAATTGTATCATCCTCAAATCGTCTTTCATGCCGCCGCTTATAAACATGTACCATTGATGGAAGAAAATCCTTGTGAGGCTGTACTTGTCAATGTGACCGGTTCCCGTCAGGTGGCTGATATGGCTGTGGAATATGGTGCTGAAAAGATGATTATGGTGTCTACGGATAAAGCTGTAAATCCTACTAATGTAATGGGCTGTTCCAAGCGTTTAGCTGAAATCTATGTTCAAAGTCTGGGATGTGCTATCCGTGAAGGAAAAGTGAAAGGTAATACCAAATTTATCACCACCCGCTTTGGTAATGTATTGGGTAGTAACGGTTCTGTCATTCCTCGTTTTAAAGAACAGATAGAGAATGGTGGGCCGGTGACTGTTACTCACCCCGATATTATTCGTTTCTTCATGACCATTCCCGAAGCTTGCCGTTTGGTAATGGAGGCCGCCACAATGGGTGAGGGCAATGAGATCTTTGTTTTTGAGATGGGAAAAGCAGTCAAGATCGTTGATCTAGCGACTCGTATGATCGAATTGGCTGGCTATCGTCCGGGTGAAGACATCAAAATAGAATTCACGGGATTACGTCCGGGTGAGAAGCTTTATGAAGAGGTCTTGAGCGATAAAGAAAATACGATCCCAACAGAGAATAAGAAAATCATGATCGCCAAAGTTCGTCGGTATGAATATACTGATATTCTTGATACTTATGCAGAGTTTGAAAGGTTGTCGCGTGCGGTAAAGATCATGGATACCGTGCGGTTGATGAAGAAAATAGTTCCGGAGTTCAAATCAAAAAATTCTCCGCGATTTGAAGTACTGGATAAAGAATAAATAGGAAATAATCAACAAAAGATTCTATAAATAAATTATCATTTAATATGAATAAATCATTGCGCACGCATTTGAATGTACGAAGCTTGTATGAAAGTCTGTTTTCTTGCCTGATAGCGGCATTTCTGCTTGCTTCCTGTCAGTCTTATAAGAAAGTACCTTATTTGCAGGATGCGGGAGTTGTAAAGGACACCAATCAACAGGAAAATTTATATGATGCCAAGATAATGCCTAAAGATTTACTTACTATCATAGTGTCATGTACTAGTCCGGAACTTGCAGTTCCGTTTAACTTGACGGTGGCAACTCCTGCCAATGTGGCTACTGCCAGCACCCAATTGACTACCCAGCCTGTTTTACAACCTTATCTGGTAGATAATGAAGGCAAGATCAATTTTCCTGTTCTGGGTGAATTAAAAATAGGTGGACTGACGAAAAGAGAAGCTGAACAACTGATAATAGACAAACTGAAACCTTACATAAAGGAGACTCCGATAGTTACTGTCCGTATGGTAAACTATAAAATTTCTGTATTAGGTGAGGTTGCCCGTCCAGGTACATTTACTATCAACAATGAGAAAGTCAACTTGTTGGAAGCTCTTGCCATGGCCGGTGACATGACGGTCTGGGGAGTTCGTGACAATGTAAAACTGATTCGTGAAGGTGCTGATGGCAAACAGGAAATTGTGACATTGGATTTAAACAAGGCGGAGACAATTCTTTCTCCTTATTATTGGTTACAGCAGAATGATATAGTCTATGTGACTCCTAATAAAGCAAAAGCTCGTAACTCCGATATAGGTAACAGTACCAGCTTGTGGTTCTCCGCTACTTCTATTCTGGTATCATTGGCAAGTTTATTAGTAACAATTTTCAAATAGTAATATAGATATGATTGGGGAAAAAAGAGAGAACCGGGGTGAGCAACCGGAAGAGCAGGTGGATATTCAGGAAATCCTTTTCCGTTACCTGATCCATTGGCCTTGGTTTGTGGTTTCTGTAATAATCTGTATCGCCTGCGCATGGGGCTACCTGCGTTTGGCCACTCCTGTCTATGATATAACTGCCACAGTCTTAATCAAGGATGATAAGAAGGGCGGTGGTGCGAGCATGTCCTCCGAACTGGAAAAGATGGGACTGGACGGCTTCGTTTCCTCGTCGAACAATGTAGACAATGAAATCGAGGTGCTGAAATCAAAGTCTCTTGCCCGTGAAGTGGTCAATAATCTGGGACTGTTTGTGACTTATAAGGATGAAGATGAGTTTCCTAATAGGGAACTTTACCGTACCTCGCCCGTAGTGGTGAGCTTGACTCCACAGGAGGCGGAAAAACTGTCTGCACCAATGGAAGTGGAGATGACTTTATTTCCTAATGGTGGGATGGATGCGTTGATAACAGTGAAAGACAAAGAGTACCGGAAACAATTCGATAAATTACCTGCTGTTTTTCCGACCGATGAGGGGACGATCGCCTTTTTTGAAAGCAAGGATACATTGACGACCAATCAGGCTAAGGAGGAAAGTAAAGAGCGTCATATAAAAGCTTTTATAAACCGGCCGATGTCTGTGGCCAAAGGATATATCAAATCTTTGTCGATAGCCCCTACATCAAAAACTACTTCTGTAGCTGTTCTTTCGTTAAAGAACTCAAATACCCGGCGTGGCAAGGACTTCATCAACAAACTCCTTGAGATGTACAATATCAATGCCAATAATGACAAGAATGAGGTAGCCCAAAAAACCGCAGAATTCATCGACGAACGTATCGGCATTATTTCCAAGGAACTTGGAAGTACAGAACAAGACTTGGAGAACTTCAAGCGTAGCGCCGGAATTACAGATTTGAGCAGTGAGGCGCAAATAGCCTTAACCGGTAATGCTGAATATGAAAAGAAACGTGTGGAAAACCAGACTCAAATCAATTTGGTGATGGATTTGCAACGCTATATGCAAGGTAATGAATATGAGGTCTTGCCAAGTAATATTGGATTACAGGATGCAGCATCAGCTGGTGCAATAGACAGATATAATGAAATGTTGGTTGAAAGAAAGCGCTTGCTCCGTACATCAACCGAGAATAATCCGACGATCATAAATTTGGATACTAGTATCCGTGCGATGCGGAGCAATGTACAGGCTACGCTGGATGCTACATTGAAAGGATTGCAGATAACCAAAGAAGACCTTGCCCGTGAGGCGAACCGCTATTCTCGTCGTATTAATGACGCTCCGACCCAGGAACGCCAGTTCGTAAGTATCGCCCGGCAGCAGGAAATTAAGGCCGGTCTTTATTTGATGTTACTTCAAAAACGTGAAGAGAATGCCATCACTTTGGCAGCTACAGCAAATAATGCCAAGATTATTGATGAAGCGTTAGCGGACGACAATCCGGTTTCTCCTAAGAGGATGATGGTCTATCTTGCCGCCTTGGTATTAGGAGTAGGATTTCCGGTAGGTATTATTTATCTGATTGGCTTGACCAAATTCAAGATTGAGGGCCGTGCTGATGTTGAAAAACTAACTTCTCTTCCTGTTATTGGCGATATCCCGTTGGCGGATGAAAAGTCCGGTTCTATAGCTGTATTTGAGAATCATAATAATTTGATGAGCGAGACATTCCGTAATGTACGTACCAATCTTCAGTTTATGCTTGAAAATGGCAAGAATGTGATTCTGGTGACTTCTACCATCAGTGGTGAAGGTAAGTCTTTTGTATCATCTAATTTGGCTATTAGTCTTTCTTTGTTAGGGAAAAAGGTTGTGATAGTAGGTCTTGACATTCGTAAACCGGGATTGAATAAGGTTTTTAATATTTCCCAAAAGGAACATGGTATTACCCAGTTTCTGACCAATCCGACAAAGAATCTGATGGATTTAGTACAGCCTTCCGATATAAACAAGAATCTGTTTATTCTTCCGGGCGGATCAGTTCCTCCCAATCCAACGGAATTATTGGCTCGTGACGGCTTGGAAAAAGCCATCGAAACGTTGAAGGCTAATTTTGACTATGTGATTCTGGATACGGCCCCCGTGGGTATGGTAACTGATACCTTGCTGATAGGTCGCACAGCTGATTTGTCGGTATACGTATGCCGTGCTGATTATACCCGTAAGGCAGAGTTTACTTTGATCAATGAGCTTATGGAAAACAACAAACTGCCTAACCTCTGTATCGCCATTAACGGCTTGGATCTTCAGAAAAAGAAGTACGGCTATTATTATGGTTATGGTAAATACGGCAAGTATTATGGCTATGGCAAGCGTTATGGTTATGGCTATGGTTATGGAGAGAAGCATACAAGTCGGGAGGGTAAATAAACTGCTATTGATAAAACCAAATCAAACATAATATGCGTGATTTCAAAGAGATTCGGGTCGCAGTAGCCGGAACTGGCTATGTGGGACTGAGCATAGCGACACTGCTATCACAACATCATCATGTAACTGCCGTGGATGTAATCCCGGAAAAGGTGGAGAAACTGAACAACAAGGTTTCCCCTATCCAGGATGATTATATCGAGAAGTATCTGGCTGAAAAGCCGCTTGATCTTGTTGCCACTTTGGACGGGAGGTTAGCCTATGCTGACGCCGACTTTGTGGTAATAGCCGCTCCTACAAACTACGACCCTGTGAAGAATTACTTCGATACGAGTCGTGTGGAGGAAGTTATCGATCTTGTGCTTGAAGTGAATCCCGATGCCGTAATGGTCATCAAATCGACAATTCCGGTGGGCTATACCCGTAACCTTTATGTAAAATATGCCCAGAAGGGAGTAAAGAAGTTCAACCTGCTGTTCTCACCGGAGTTCCTTCGTGAAAGCAAGGCCCTTTATGACAATCTCTATCCGAGCCGTATCATCGTAGGTTATCCGAAGATCATCGACCGTCCGGAGTTTGCGGAAGAAAATGAGGCGATCCGTTCCGTCACGGATGTCACTATGTTACAGGAAGCAGCTAGGACATTTGCTGCCCTTTTGCAGGAAGGGGCTGTCAAAGAAAACATCGACACGCTCTTTATGGGCATAAAAGAGGCGGAAGCAGTCAAGCTTTTCGCCAACACCTATCTGGCTCTCCGTGTCAGCTACTTTAACGAACTTGACACATACGCTGAAATAAAGGGATTGGACAGCAAAGCGATCATTGAGGGCGTAGGCCTTGACCCCCGTATTGGGACACATTATAATAATCCTTCATTCGGTTATGGCGGTTACTGCCTGCCGAAAGATACAAAACAACTCCTTGCCAACTATCAGGATGTTCCTCAGAACATGATGTCCGCAATCGTGGAATCAAACAAAACCCGTAAGGATTATATAGCTGATGCAGTGCTCCGCAAGGCAGGTTATTATACGGGAAATGGACAATGGGACGCATCCAAGGAACATACTTGCGTCATCGGTGTATACCGCCTGACCATGAAATCGAACTCTGACAATTTCCGCCAGTCCGCCATTCAAGGTATAATGAAACGTATCAAGGCGAAGGGTGCGGAAGTGATCATCTATGAACCCACGCTTGAGGACGGGACTACATTTTTCGGCAGCAGGGTTGTTAACGATCTTGCTGGATTCAAGGTGCAGAGCAAGGCTATCATAGCCAACCGTTTTGACAACAGTCTGGAAGATGTGGAAGCTAAGGTTTATACACGTGACATTTTTAGAAGGGACTGACCATGTTGTCATATAATGTAGAGCTGGACGGAAAGACTGTGCTTGTAACGGGTGCTGCCGGTTTTATTGGTAGCAACCTTGTCATGCGCCTTTTCCATGATTTCCGAAATATCAGGGTAATCGGTGTTGATTCCATCACCGATTATTACGATGTCAATATCAAGTATGAGCGTCTCAAGGAAATAGAGTTGTTAAACCGTGACTGGACTTTTGTCCATGCCTCGATTGCCGATAAGGATGCGGTAGAAAGAATTTTCTCTGAAGACAGAATTTCCGTTGTCGTAAATCTTGCGGCCCAGGCGGGCGTCCGTTACAGTATCACCAATCCTGATGCCTATGTCCAAAGTAATCTTATCGGTTTCTATAATATCCTTGAAGCCTGCCGTCATTATGAGGTGGAGCACTTGGTTTATGCTTCTTCATCATCCGTATACGGCAGTAACAAGACAGTTCCGTATTCAACTGATGACAAGGTTGACAACCCGGTCAGCCTTTATGCAGCAACAAAAAAGAGTAACGAGTTGATGGCTCACGCATACTCAAAACTCTATAATATTCCATCAACAGGCTTACGTTTCTTTACGGTTTATGGTCCTGCAGGTCGTCCGGATATGGCGTATTTTGGGTTTACCGACAAGCTTGTAAAAGGCGAAACTATCAAGATTTTCAATTATGGTAATTGTAAGCGTGATTTTACCTATGTGGATGATATTGTGGAGGGAGTAGTACGTGTTATGCAACACGCTCCAGAAAAAGAGAATGGGGAAGACGGACTTCCGATTCCACCATACAAAGTATATAATATCGGTAACAGTCATCCAGAGAACCTGCTTGAATTTGTAACTATTCTTCAGGAAGAATTAGTCCGTGCCGGTGTGCTTCCGAAAGACTATGATTTTGAGTCCCATAAAGAACTTGTGCCTATGCAACCGGGTGATGTGCCTGTAACTTATGCTGATACTACTTCATTGGAACAGGATTTTGCTTTTAAACCGGGTACAAGTTTGAGAGATGGGCTAAGAAACTTTGCAGAGTGGTATGTAAAGTTTTATAATACGGAGAAATAAAACAATAAAACAATAAAACTATGAGCATTTTTGCGGGTAAAACCCTAATGATTACCGGTGGAACAGGTTCTTTCGGTAATGCAGTCTTGAATCGTTTCCTTCGTACCGATATCGGTGAAATTCGTATATTTTCACGTGACGAGAAGAAGCAGGACGATATGCGCCACGAATATCAGGCTAAGTATCCTGATGTGGCAAACAAAATAAAATTCTTTATCGGTGATGTACGCAACCTCCAGTCTTGTAGGAACGCCATGCCGGGAGTAGACTATATCTTCCATGCTGCTGCCTTGAAGCAGGTTCCGAGTTGCGAATTTTTCCCAATGGAAGCTGTAAAGACAAATGTAATTGGTACTGACAATGTATTGACGGCTGCAATTGAAGCGGGTGTTGGTGCCGTAATCTGCCTTTCCACGGATAAGGCTGCCTATCCAATCAATGCTATGGGTATCACCAAAGCTGTTGAGGAAAAGATAGCAGTGGCAAAGAGCCGTTACTCCGGTAAGACCAAAATTTGCTGTACGCGTTATGGGAATGTAATGTGTTCTCGCGGTTCTGTAATCCCTCTGTGGATAGAGCAGATCCGCAATGGTAATCCTGTTACTCTGACTGAGCCTAAAATGACACGTTTTATAATGTCTCTTGAAGAAGCTGTTGACCTCGTACTCTTCGCTTTTGAGCATGGTCAGAATGGTGACATCCTCGTTCAAAAAGCTCCGGCTTGCACCATCCAGACTCAGGCAGAGGCTGTTTGTGAACTCTTTGGTGGCAAGAAAGAAGACATTAAAGTTATCGGTATTCGTCATGGTGAGAAGATGTATGAGACATTGCTTACCAATGAAGAATGTGCCAAGGCAGAGGATATGGGCAATTTCTATCGTGTACCGGCAGATAACCGTGGATTGAATTACGACAAATATTTCAAAGAGGGTGAGACAGAGCGTAACACGCTTACAGAGTTCAATTCAAACAATACACGAATCCTTAACGTGGAAGAAACCAAAGCCAAGATTGCAGCTTTGGACTATATAAAGAAGGAGTTGAGTGGTGAGGGCAACTTCGTACAGTAATAAAATTATGAAGATATTAGTAACCGGTGCCAAAGGTTTTGTAGGGAAGAATCTTTGTGCCCAACTTAATAACATCAAGGACGGTAAGGCTCGTTGTTATGGTGAACTGAAGATTAGTGACGTATTCGAGTACGATCTTGACTCTACTTCGGAACAACTGGATAATTGGTGCAAAGAGGCCGATTTCGTATTCAATCTTGCCGGGGTGAACCGCCCTAAAGACAATGATGAATTCATGAAAGGTAACTTCGGTTTTGCAAATACATTGCTTGACACCTTGAAGAAATATCATAACACTTGTCCCGTCATGCTTTCCTCTAGTGCGCAAGCCTCATTGACCGGTCGCTTTGGTGACAGTGAATATGGTCGTAGCAAAAAGGCGGGTGAAGATCTTTTTCTACAATACGGCAAAGAGACAGGAGCCAAGGTTTTGGTCTATCGCTTTCCGAACCTTTACGGTAAGTGGTGTCGTCCAAACTATAACAGTGCCGTAGCCACTTTCTGCAATAATATTGCCAATGACTTGCCTATACAGGTCAACGATCCGAGTGTAGAACTTGAGCTACTTTACATTGATGACCTTGTGGACGAAATGATTCATGCCTTGAAAGGGGAGGAATATCATTGCGAATTCGAAGGGCTTGACGTACAACCGAAGGCTGACGGCAGATATTGCTATTGCCCTGTCACCCATAAGGTAACGCTTGGTGAAATCGTTGACTTATTACATCAATTCGCGGAAATGCCTAAGACACTGATGATTCCGGAAATCCCGACTGATTCATTTGCCAAACGTCTGTACAGTACCTTTTTGAGCTACTTACCAAAAGAAAAAGCGATCTTCGACTTGAAAATGAATGTAGATCAACGTGGCAGTTTCACAGAACTTGTACATACCTTGAATTGTGGCCAGGTAAGCATTAATATCTCCAAACCAGGTGTAACCAAGGGTGAACACTGGCACAATACCAAATGGGAACAGTTTATTGTAGTCAGTGGGCATGGGCTTATTCAGCTTCGTAAGGAAGGAACAGACGAAGTGCTTAACTATGAGGTGAGCGGAGAGAAAATACAATCTGTCATCATGCTTCCCGGTTATACTCATAACATCATCAATCTTTCTGATACGGAAGATCTGGTGACAGTGATGTACTGCAATGAGATATTCAACTCGGATAAACCGGATACATACTTTGATAAAGTAGAAAAATAATATGGAAAAACAACCTAAATTCGATTATTCAGATATAAAATTCAAGGATAATGGTAAATTGAAGCTGATAATCGTTGTCGGCACTCGTCCCGAGATTATCCGTTTGGCGGCTGTCATCACCAAATGTCGTCAGTATTTCGATGTGATTCTTGCTCATACCGGTCAGAATTATGATTACAACCTCAACGGCATATTCTTTAAAGATTTGAAGTTGGCAGAGCCGGAAGTATATATGGATGCCGTAGGTGATGATTTGGGAGCTACTTGTGGTAATATCATCAATTGTTCATATAAACTCTTTGCTCAGACAAAGCCGGACGGAGTTCTTGTACTTGGTGATACCAACTCATGTTTGAGTGTAATTGGTGCGAAGCGGCTGCATATTCCAATTTTCCATATGGAAGCAGGTAACCGTTGCAAAGACGAGTGTCTTCCGGAAGAGACCAACCGTCGTATTGTTGATATCATCAGTGATGTGAATATGGCATACTCGGAACATGCGCGAAGATATCTTGCCGATTGTGGTCTACCTAAGGAACGTACCTATGTCACGGGATCACCTATGGCGGAAGTGCTCCATAACAATTTTGCAGAAATAGAAGCTAGCGATGTACATCGGCGTCTGGGCCTGGAGAAAGGAAAATATATTTTGCTCTCTGCTCATCGTGAGGAAAATATCGATACCGAGAAAAACTTCCTTTCGCTTTTTACGGCTATCAATAAGATGGCTGAAAAGTACAATATGCCGATTCTCTATAGTTGTCATCCTCGTAGTCGTAACCGTCTTGCAGAGAGTAGTTTCAAACTTGATGAACGGGTTATCCAACATGAGCCTCTTGGTTTCCATGATTACAATTGCCTTCAGATGAATGCTTTTGCTGTTGTTAGTGATAGTGGTACATTACCTGAAGAATCAAGTTTTTTCACCAGTGTGGGACATCCCTTTCCAGCTATTTGCATTCGAACCTCTACTGAGCGTCCAGAGGCTATTGACAAGGGCGACTTTATCATTGCCGGTATTGACGAGAAATCATTACTTCAAGCCGTAGACACAGCCGTTGAACTTTGCCGTGATGGTCAGCATGGTATTCCTGTGCCCGACTATGTAGACGAGAATGTCTCAACCAAAGTTGTGAAGATTGTGCAGAGCTATGTCGGTATCGTCAATAAAATGGTGTGGAAAAAGTTCTGAAAAATATCAATCATCTGAACTGAAATAGGCTGAATGGATGTTCCAAATAGATTACAGTTTATTCTAAGTATGTCAAATGAACTTTATTACGATGAATATTAATCTATCCAACTCCTAATGCAGCAACTCTATAAAACAAGAGATCCCTATGAATAGAATAGCAGTAATCTATGGTCATCATGGCAATGGGAAGACACGTATTCTCAATTTCGTGTGTGAGTTGATTCGTGAGAACGAGGGCGAAAGCCTGTCATATTTCGCACGCTTTAATGAATGATAAATTAGAAAAATGCTGCAAAATACGTATCGCAAGCAAGTGATAAACTTTATGACGCTTATGAAGTAGCAAGATGGAATAAAATTGAAAATCAGTATCAGATTATAGAGGGTCATCTTGTAGGAGTGGAATCAAGAACTATGACAAGGCTTTGGATAGTATTCCAACCGACAAGTCCAGTCTGGGTGTTGGCACTGTAGGGTTAAAAATCTCAATTTCAGTATGTACTGAATTAAATCCTGATTCCTATATAGGAACCATGAAGAAAATAATTTTAGCAAATGCAATGACAAGCTATTATGGTTCAATTTATGTTATCAATCATGCCAAAGGATACTATTCAGCAAGGTTTATTCTGAAAGCTTATCTTCGAACCCCTTTATGCGTATATGGGTGTGAGGGGGGGATAAAGTAAGGATATAAACTCATTTTCCGACAAGTTTTTAATGTGTTTGTACATTTCAGTTGCATGTGTCTATTATCTATTCAATAGAAAATAATAAATGTTTAGTATAAAGACTCAAATAAGGAAAAAGTTCATAGGAACTGATAGTCGCAGTAAAAAAATGTATAAAAATACTGTGGCAATGATCGGTATTAGGGGAGTTTCAATGATTCTTACCCTGATATCAGCTCCTATTATGCTTCATCATGTAGATAGGGCAGATTATGGAGTATTACTAACCCTCACCTCAATTGTAGGTTGGGTTGGGTATATGGATGTTGGTTTAGGAAATGGACTCAGAAATAAATTACCAGAATTTTTGGCAAAGGGAGACTTTCATTCTGCTAAGAAGATTGTAAGCAGCTGTTATGTAACTCTTGCTATATATGTAGCATTAATTATAGTAATCTTTTTGATGGTTAGTCCTTTTGTTGATTGGTTAGGAGTTCTGAATTCCCCCACAAGTGATGCTGGTGAAATTCGAGGACTTACAAATGTAGTGTTTATAGCTTTCTGTATTCAGTTCTTGTTTGGATTAATAAATTCAATTCTATTTGCTTATCAAATGCCTGCGTTCCAATCATTGTTTACTTTCGTGGGACAATTTATTGCTCTCATTGCGTTGGTAATACAGGTATATGTGTTTGATGTTACTTCCGTCTTACAGATAGGTGCTGTCAACAGTATGATTCCTCCTTTAGTTCTGTTCCTGGGGTCTATCGGACTTTTTAGAACGAAACTGAAAGAAATTGCACCATCCTTCAAATTATTTGAATTCAAATCAGTTGGTAGTATCTTAAGCCTTGGATTGAAGTTTTTTGTCCTCCAAATGATTACAATTGTACTTTTTCAGGCCAATAGCATTATCATAGCAAGAGTCGTAAGTCCAGAAGCAGTGGTAGAGTATAATTTAGCATTTAAATATGTCAGTCTTTTGACTATGATTTTCACTATTGTCATCACTCCTGTGTGGTCTGCAACAACGGATGCTTATGTTCGTAAAGACTTTGCATGGATAAACAAGACAATCTCTTTATCACGAAAAGTCTGTATTGCGTCTATTTTTATTGGTGTATTGATGGTATTGGCTTCTAAGTTTGTATATGGCATATGGCTGGGCAAGGGCACAATAGACATAAATTATTCAACCACTAGTCTTATATTATTGTATATTTCATTTGAAATGTTGTACAAAGTCTATGGAACTATCATTAATGGAACAGGAAAAGTATTTGCGCAGATAATACTGACAGGAGTAATTGCAATCATTTATATACCGCTTGCAATACTTTTGGGCAAATTATTTGGCTTGTCTGGAGTGTTAATAGCAAATGCTATTGTATTTGCGCTGAATTACTTATGGTCTAAAGTGCAATGCAATAAACTCATCAGCCAAACTGCAACAGGGATATGGAACAAATAACCATATATAACGACAAGACAAACAAGACAAAGTGGTATGAGTATGCCATTCTTCTGTTCATAATTCTATGGTCGGGAGGAGGTTTCACCTATGGGCTTTTCCTTGAATGGATGTTGTATATGATGCCAGTCGTTGGATTCATTTTTTTTCATCGAGGTTATAAACTTTCAAATTCGACAATTCTGCTAATTGGTGTTGTTTTATCTGTTCATTTCTTACAAATGGTGAATTTTGGTGGAGCCATTGTCAATCTCATTAAGCCAACATGCTTACTCTTAGTTTGTGCTATGTTTGCTAAGATAATTTCCTGTAAGTTTGTAAAAGTATATTTAGATTTAGTTTATTTCATTTCACAGGTTTGCTTGGTATTGTGGGTAATTTGCCTGTTTCCATTGGGACTATCCTTTCTTCGGTCAATTGCATCACAATTTCCTCTTTTAGGTTGGGATAATATTGAGAGCAATACAAATATTGTAGATACATTATACATATTTAGTATCCCTCAAGATTTTAAAGGTCTTATGCGAAATTCAGGTCCCTTTTGGGAGCCAGGCCGTTTCACTATATATATAACACTAGCATTGGCTATTAATCTTTTCTATTTCAAAGAAAAGATTACATCGAAGAATAGTCTTGTATTGCTACTTACAAATCTAACAACATTTTCTACGACTGGATATGTAGCTACAGCTACATTGTATGTGGGATATATATTCTTTTCAAACATCAAGAGAAGTAATAAAATCATCTTTTCTATAATACTGTTTGCTGTTGTATATTATGTGGGGCAATTGGATTTTATGACCGAAAAAATTGCTGAGCAATCAGCTGATGATTCCACTTGGTCAAGATTTGGCGCCATTGCATACCATTGGAATCAGATAACGCAATCTCCGTTTATTGGCTTTGGTCCATTTCTTTCAAATATTTTTGGAGATGAACTTTTAAGTAGTCCAAATGGATTGACTGATTTGATGAGGTATTATGGTATTCCATTATCCATAGTGTTTTACTACTTGTTATATAGAGGAACAAAAGTATATGTAGGTAATAGTCACAAGGGAGCGAATGTGTGCGTTTTTGTATCATTGTTGCTTTTATGTTTCTCACAAACAATTACATATTCTGATTCTCCGCAAACACACCTAATATTTTTAGTATATTAGCGCTCAAAAAGCAGGGATTATGAACATATTCAGTTTTACGGCTCATTTCGGTTCGGAGGAAGATTGTCGTTTGCATTTCAAGGAGCAGCGTGATAAGGAAGGGGTTGTCTGCAAGCGATGCGGGGGCACTTCCCATTATTGGTTACAGGGTAAATGGAGTTATGAATGCAAAGGTTGCCGTTTCCGCACCTCGTTGCGCAGCGGTACGATCATGGAGAGCTCCAAGCTGCCGTTTCTGGTGTGGTACAAAACGATGTTCCTGATGAGTTGCACAAAAAAGGGATTCTCCACCAACGAACTCCAGAAGCAATTAGGATTGAAGCGTTACGAACCGGTATGGGCGATGGTACACAAACTCCGCAGGGCGATGGGCAACCGGGATGCAAGGTATACACTGGAAGGGATGATAGAACTGGATGAGGGTTACTTTTCGGTGGCCAGTAAGGAAATCGAGCGAGGCAAGGGTACACGTGGCCGGGGAGCCGAGGGAAAGCAGAACGTTGCGGTGATGGCCGAAAGCACCCCGTTGGAAGATATCGAAACGGGCAAAAAGGAGAAGCATGTGCGTTATTTCAAGGCCAGGGTACTGGATAGCCATCAAAGTGAAGGAATCAACGGCGTGGTCAGGGACTGCATGGAGGATGATGCCATCGTATTTTCGGACAAAAGCACTTCTTACGTTGACATCTCCGATCTGGTGGAATTGCACGTCACCGAGAAATCAGACGCCAAAACCACCAAGGAAACACTCAAATGGGTGCATATCGCAATCAGTAATGCAAAACGGACATTGCTGGGCAACTACCATAAAATCAAAAGGAAATACTTACAGTTGTATCTCAACGAGTTTATTTACAAATTAAACAGACGGTATTTTGGAGACAAACTCTTTGACAGACTAGTAATTGCGAATATAACAGGTGCATAAACGGATAATCAGATTACATATTCACCTTTCTTTATGGTTCTATATTTTTTTGCATTTAATACATGCACGTATGATAAATAAAATCGGAATTCTTTGCACATATTCATTCCCCGAAGGGATGGCTCCTACCATAAGAATACTATCCTATGGACAGGGGTTAGTGGATAATGGATGTAAGGTTGAAGTTGTGGTATTTCAGCCAAAGGTCGGCGATAATGCATATTCTCTTTCAGGTTATGTTGGAGGTGTTAAGTACGCCTATGCCCATAAGAGGGACACGAATAAGTCCAAGTTATATAAACTTTTTGTTGATAGGCCCAAGTCTCTCTTAAATGCCATAAAGAAAATAAGGAATTCCCATAAAGAGGAAAAGTTTGATTGTATACTCTTAAGCTTTGACCATCCTACATATCTCCTCTTTTTTGTTCCAGTGTTGCGAATCATGGGAATCAAGATTGGATTTATTGGTGATGAGTTTCCTGAGCCTATTAGGAGGCTGAAATCAACGATTCCTTTTTCCTATAAGCTTGCATACAAATTTGTTTATCAGTTCATTTCGTTTAGAGTTCTCATGACAGAGGCTCTTCAAAAGTTCTATGATGAGCTAGTGTGTGAGAAGCCTACGTATATTCTATGCTCAATTTTAAATACGGCTCGTTTTGATGGTATAGTAAAGCAAAAAGTTTCCCGTAAGTATATGTGCTATATGGGAAATATGATGTTGGCAAAAGATAATGTTGATAACATCATCAGAGCTTTTAAGAGAGTATGCGATGATTTTTCTGATGTTGACTTATATCTTTATGGTACACCTAATGACAAAGATAAAAGTGTTGTCGAAGGAGTAATAGCAGAACTTGGATTAGGAAATAGAGTTTTTATTAAAGGAAGAATAGATTATAACTTAGTTCCACAGACTCTTGCAAATGCAGAGATTCTTGTGACGTCTCAACCTGTTACAAAGAGAGCTGCAGGTGGTTTCCCAACGAAATTGGCAGAATACATGATGAGTCATACACCGGCAATAGTGACGAATGTAGGAGAGATTCATTGCTATGTGCAAGATAACAATACTGTTTACTTGGTAGATCCTTGCGATGATGTCGCATACGCAGAAAAGATGAGATATATCCTATCACATCCTCAAGAGGCAAAAGAAGTGGCAGGAAGAGCGTATGACTATGCTATAGCCAACTTCGGTTCAAAAGAAGTGACTAAAAAACTTATTGATTTTCTTAACAATACATTATAGATAAATATGAGCACTATCACATCTCGCAACCACCTCCACTTCTATCTTTATGCAGACATGATGATGAATAGAGGGTACTTCAAAGAACCTCTCAAGAAGAAGTTGTTGCATTTGGTGGCTCCAAATTACATCATGGAGTTCCTTAAGGCAATGAGAAAGGTGCAGTATTACTCTCTCAGTGTAAACGCGGGGGTAAACTGTTGTTTATAGTCAATAAACTGCGTTTCTTTAGATTGTCTCGTAAGCTTGGGTTCAGTATCGGATATGATGCCTGTGATTATGGTCTTGTTATCCCTCACTATGGAACTATAGTAGTGGGAAATACCAACAGGATAGGGCCATACGCAGTATTGCATGCATCTACTTGCATCACAGATACAGGCAGGAAGATAGGCAAGGCTCTGAGCCTTTCAACAGGAGCAAAGATTACAGGTGGTGAGATGTTGGGCGATCACATAGTCGTGGCGGCCAATTCCGTTGTCACCAAATCCTTTCCTGAAGGCAATGTTTTGTTAATGGGGATGCCTGCAGTAAAGAAGGCCGAATTGTCTGATTGGTATTCATCGTTGAAAGGAGAGATAAAAAGAAGAGTAGATGAAGTCGAAAAATTGAGAACAAAATTGCAATTTGAATAATATGAGTACTACTTACATTGTTTTTAACTCGTATCACCCAAATACTGCTCCAACAAACAGATTGCTTAGTTTTCTCAGAGGTTTCTCTGAACTTGGAACTGAAGTAGAAGTAGTTTTTTTGGAACCTGATTCCAAATATAGTAAGGTCACGGAACAATTGTCTCATGTTCATTTTCGCTATATGTGGGATGGTATGAGGCTAAAAGGTCGAGTATTTGCAAAACTTGCCAGTTTCTACAATGGATGGAAGTTTTCCAGAGGCCTTAAGGCTGGAGATAAGGTTATTCTACTGACGATTGGAAGAGTGTTTTTCAATTTGATAAATCGGAAAGATATCAAATTGTATCATGAGCGAACTGAACATCCTGACATCTATAAAATTAAGGGATTTGATGTTGAGAAGTATAAGAAGCATATCAAGGACTTGGAAGGCATGTTTGTTATTTCAACGGCTCTCAAGGATTATTTCGCCTCTCTGGGGTTATTGAAAGAGAAAATTAAAATTGTGAACATGACTGTGGATAACAATCGTTTTATCGGACTTAAGAAGCAAACATCAAAGAAGTACATCGCATATTGCGGAACCGCTTCTAATAATAAGGATGGAGTTGATGAGCTGATTAAGTCTTTCGCTATTGTGCATAAGTCATATCCAGATGTAAAACTTTACATTATCGGTAAGACTCCAGATAAGGATGATGTGTCTGGCAATTTGGAGCTGATAGAAAATCTTGGTGTGAAGAACTCTGTTATTTTTACGGGCATTGTTTCAGCTGCCGAAATCCCCCAGATATTGAAGAATGCCACTGTTTTGGCTCTTGATCGTCCAGACTCGTTACAGGCGCAATGCGGATTCCCAACTAAACTTGGAGAGTATCTCCTAACAGAGAATCCTGTTGTAGTGACTAAGGTGGGTGACATTCCTCTTTTCTTGAAGGATGGCGAGACTGCACTTCTTGCAGAAGAACGTAACCCGCATGAATTCTCTTCTAAACTGTTATGGGCATTGGAGCATCCTGCGGAGGCAATTGAAATAGGAAAGGCTGGTGCGCAGGTTGCAATGCGAGAATTTAATTATTTGAACGAAACAAAAAAGATTATTAAAGCTATACAATAACATGAAGGTACTAGTTGCAGGAGATTTCTGCCAAAGGTTTCGAGTGAATGAGAAGATAGAACAGAAGGAGTTCGGTAGCATGTTTGATACTATAAAACCTATCATTAGCGCATGTGATATTAAGGTGGTTAATTTTGAGTTTCCCATTGTAACAGAGACGGGAAAAACCATCAAGAAGATTGGCCCTACACTTAAAGGATCTGAGTTTGCGGTAGAGGCAGTAAAGTATGCTGGATTTAATGTTTGTACCCTTGCCAACAATCATATTTTGGATCAGGGCGAAGCATGTTGTCTTGAAACCAAGGATTTGCTTGAAAAAGGTGGTATATTCACTGTTGGTGTAGGAATAGATCTTAATGATGCGGCCCGAATTCTTTATATCGAATCTAAAGGAAGAAAGTTGGCAATCATCAACTGCTGCGAGAATGAGTTTAGTGTGGCTACAGAATCCACTGCTGGCGGCAATCCTCTGCTGCCAATTCAGCAATTCTATAAAATTCAAGAAGCAAAAGAGAATGCTGACTATGTATTGGTTATAGTTCATGGAGGTATAGAACATTATCAGTTACCTACATCAAGAATGATAGAGACCTACCGTTTCTTTATTGATGCAGGAGCAGATGCGGTAGTCAATCATCATCAGCATTGCTATAGTGGTTATGAGAGATACAAAAGTAAGCCCATCATATATGGTCTTGGAAATCTGCTCTTTGATAACCCTAACTGCAGAAATGACATTTGGAACGATGGCTATATGGTGGAACTTAATTTCGAGGCAGAAGAAATAGAGTTCAAGCTGCACCCTTATACACAATGTAATGAGGAACCTACAATACGCCTCATGACAGAGAACCAAAAGAATCAGTTTGAGAGAAGTATTGAAGAACTAAACCGCACTATAGCATCACCGGTAGAAATCAATAAGGCCTTGGATGCATATTCTAAGAGAATGAGAAAGTTTGTACTCTCATCATTCACTCCTTGGACTAACCGTTTGCTTTTGGCTGCATTCGTTAGAGGTCTTCTGCCATCTTTTCTTTCAGCAAAGCGTATACTCAATATCAAAAACCGTATTTCATGTGAGTCACACTATGATTTGACAATACGGGAGCTTAAACGCAAGTAATTATTTCATAATCGTCAAGATAAATGAGTAAACGTAACAGATTGATAAAAGCGATCAAGCACCCAGAATGGTTGCTTGCTGTGGTCTTCCGTAGATTATCTCCTTTTATAAAGAATGATAAATTCTATTTGCGAATTTTGTATTTCTTGGAAATGAAAGGAAAAATACTTCATTTGGAGAATCCGAGGACATTTACAGAGAAACTGCAATGGCTGAAAATCTACGATTATAAGCCAGAATACACTCAATTGGTGGACAAATTGGCAGTCAAGGATTATGTGGCTTCGCGTATAGGTAAAGAGTATGTCATTCCTACGTTAGCTGTTTGGAACAGTGTGGAGGAGATTGACTGGGATTCTCTACCTAGCCAGTTCGTTCTGAAGACTACTCATGGTGGAGGAGGGTGCGGTGTTGTGGTTTGTACTGACAAGTCAAAATTGGATAAAGAAACAGCGATAAAGAAATTAAGAGTGTCTATGCATACAAATGCTGGGCAGATTTATCGGGAGAAACCTTATTTGAATGTTCCACGAAAAATCATTGCAGAGAAGTTTATTGCAGAGCGAAAAACACATTACGAGAATTCATTCGAGGAACTGAAGGACTACAAGTTTTTTTGCTTTGGGGGCAAGGTGAAGTGTTTCAAGATAGACTTTGGTCGTTTCGTAGAGCATCATGCAAACTACTATTCTCCTGACGGTGAGTTTCTACCATTTGGGGAGAAGGCTTATGAACCCGATTCGAATCATGTGGAGAACATGCCCGACAATCTTTCAGAAATGATAGATGTTGCTGAAAAACTGTCAAGTGGTTTCAAGTTCTTGCGAGTGGATTTATATAATGTAAAAGGTAAAATATATTTTGGTGAACAGACCTTCTATCCTGCTGCAGGTATGGGCGCATTTATGCCTGAAGAATGGGATGAGAAGATAGGTGAATGGTTGAAGGTGTCAAAATAATAATTAACGTCCACACAGGTAAAGTTTATGATTTTTTCAGTGTCTATCGAAGTATATGACGCTATATCAACGGGCGGAACGATAACAAATAAAAATGAATATGACATTAAAACATTTTTTCGAAGTATATCCTCCCAAGCGTATGTGGAGGAAGATGTGGATAGGTCTTGCTGACCTACCAATGATGCCTCAACATAGAGCTAAGTGCTTGAAAATGGCGGGAGTAAATATTAAAGGTCGTGCTATGATTTATGGTGGAGTAGGTGTTGATACGGTCTATCCTGACAGTATCTATATCGGAAAAGGTGTGCGTATCACCGCTGGCACAAAGATTCTGACTCATTATCTTGATCCATCCCAACCTGGTGTTCATTTTCGCAGAGGTGAGGTGCATATCGAAGATGATGTTTTTATAGGACTGAATGTGTGTATCTGTAGTTCGGTTACTATTGGCAAGGGAGCCATTATAGGAGCAGGAAGTGTGGTTACTAAAGACATTCCACCCTACCAGGTTTGGGCTGGAAATCCTGCCCGTTATATTAAAGACAGAGCAAAATGAAAATAGCAATTCTGATACCTACTATCAAACCAGGAGGTGCAGAGAAACAGGCTGCATTACTGGCAGCAACACTCAGTGAGGAGAATGAGGTACACTTTGTTTCATTATGGGGGAAGAAGAACCTCTCGGTGATAGTGCAAAAGTTTCTGGAGGATGCACATGTACAAATTCATTATCTTTCTGGAAAGAACTTCGGCAAGTGGAAGGAGTATTATCAACTGTTGAAGCAACAAAAGATAGAAATTGCATTCAACTATCTGACAACATGTGATGTGACAGGTGCAATGGTGGAGAAACTTGCAGGCGTGAAGACTGTATTCAATGGCATTCGAAACTCGCGACTGGCTCCGGCGAAGACCGTATTGGAATGGTTTGCACACAACTTCTTTGCAGATTATACTATATATAATTGTCAGTCGGGAGCAAAACACTTTGAGAATCTGGGTTTCTGTAAGAAGAAGACCATTGTGATTCCCAACTGCTTCCCTAATATCAGCAAGCCGATAGAGCGTACTGACAAGGATATAAAGACTATTATTACGGTTGGTCGTTTTGAGCCACAGAAGGACTATCTGACAGCCATCAAAACCATAGCTGATTTGAGGAAGACAAGACAGGAC
The DNA here is from genome assembly GCF_018289135.1 of Bacteroides xylanisolvens. Taxonomy (NCBI): domain Bacteria; kingdom Pseudomonadati; phylum Bacteroidota; class Bacteroidia; order Bacteroidales; family Bacteroidaceae; genus Bacteroides; species Bacteroides xylanisolvens. Next base: position 1,976,726 of record NZ_CP072216.1, on the reverse strand, counting down.
TTTGTGTTCACCATTATTGGACATGGTCATATAGAGACTCAAGTCAGAGATTGGGTAGAGGAATATGGTTTGACGAATTACACTCAGATTCTTATAGCCCCAGACAATGTACAAGAAATTCTTAAATCGGCTGATATTTATCTCTCGACGAGTCTTTTTGAGGGAACGAGTAATAGTATCATGGAAGCAATGAATTGGAGTATTCCTGTAGTGGCAACAAATGTAGGAGATAATAATCAATTGATAAAAGATTCTTGGAATGGTTATCTGATTTCAATAGGAGACTATAAAAGATTGTCAGAACATCTTCTAAAACTGTTACATGACGATAAGCTTCGCATTGAAATGGGTATACGGGGAAATGAACGTCTGCATAATTATTCTGTAGAACGTTTTGTAGAAAACTATTCAAAAGTTTTAGAAAAATGAAAATAGCATTTATAGGAGGACGTACTTTTTACCATCCAGATGGTATCGCAACATATATGTATAATCTTGCTACAGAATTAGTTAAGATGGGGCACGAACCTATCGTATATCAAGAGAGTGATCATAATGGAGAAGAATGGGTGAATGGTTTTAAGGTAGTTCATCAAAAGTCATTTAGGAATGCAGCTCTTACAAAAATATTATTGGGATTCAAATCTACAATAATGGGACTTTTCAAAGAGAAAGATATACAGGTATTCCATTATAATTGCGGTGCTCCAGCACTGATTAGTTCTATATGGCCAAGATTGCTTGGTAGGGTTTCTCTTATGCAGAATCACGGATTGGAGTTTAATAGGACAAAATATTCATTGCGTAAACGTAATATTTTGAGAAAAAAATTCTATTTTGATTGTAAAATCAATAAGTATTTAACAGCGGTTTCGCAAGAACAAACAGATTTTATACGCGAACATTTTCATAAAGATTGCCGTACTATTTCATGTGCTGTAAATATTCCACAGGAAACGTCTAAAAGCGATGTGTTGGAACGTTTTGGCATTATTCCTAATAATTATATTGTTTTTATGGGACGACTTGTTCAAGATAAGAATCCTGATTATTTGATAAAAGGTTTTATGAATAGTCAACATGGTGATAAACAGTTGGTTATTTGTGGATGTGCTGCCCCTAGATCATCATATGGCGATTATTTACATATGTTGGCAAAGGACGATCCAAATATTATTTTTACAGGAGCGATATTTGGTGCAGACAAAGATACGATACTCCGTAACGCATGGGTATTTTGTTTACCTTCTTCAATGGAAGGTCTACCAATTTCTTTATTAGAAGGAATGAGTTATGGTAAAGTTTGTATAGCTTCAGATATTACTGCTAACAAAGAAGCTTTAGGTGATTCTGGGATTTGGGTGAAAAAAGAAAATGCAGAAGATATAACTTATGCCCTAGACCGTTTATATACTAATTTTGAAAATTACGAATGGCAAAAAAAAGTTAATCGTGAACGATGCGAAAGGTTGTTTTCTTGGCCCAAAATAGCAAAGGACTATATTGACTTTTTGAGTGAATTGATAAAAAAGTAAATGTTATAATTATGCTGGATTTTTAAGTGAAGAAAGTTGGCAAGATAGAAGTATTATGAAATCTAATCATATATGAAAACAACTTTGACATATAAAATTCTTTGTCTATTGGGCTTTAAATATCCAATAGAGGATTATGGAGATGTAAGTCTATGGAAGGTATTAAAACAGTTTTTTATAAATTGGTATCATCGTCTAATAATTAATGCAATGAATTGGGCAATTTTAGAACCATTTAATCCTAGAAAACTTAGACCTGCGATTCTTCGTAAACTGGGAGCAAAGGTGGGAAAAGATGTGTTCATTGGTGACTATGTTCGTGTAGACTTGAACCATTCTGATTTGATTGAGATAGAGGATGGTGTGCACATTGCAGGTGATTGTCGTTTACTTTGTCATAAGAAGGAACTTGCAGAATATAAACAGGGAATGACTTATGGCATGATGCCTTATAAATATGGCAAAATTCATTTGTGCAAGAATTGCGCTATAGGGACTGGTTGTATTGTGATGCCAGGTGTGACTGTAGGTGAAGGTGCTGTTGTTGGTGCCGGTGCTATGGTGACTAAGGACATTCCAGCTTGGACATTAGCGTTGGGATGTCCTGCTAAAGTGGTAAAAGAATTTCCTAAGGATGATCCTAAGTATGTTTCAAAAAAATCTCAATAAGTTTCAGCAGATTTAGGTATTCTGCAAAAAACAGCTACATAAAAAATGAAAAGGGTATTGATTACAGGTGCCAACAGTTTTGTTGGTGTGAATGTGGAGAAATGGCTATTGCAGACTCCGGATGAGTTTATTGTAGAGACTGTGGATACCATGAATGAGGCTTGGAAGAAGGCTGACTTTGCGAAATATGATGTAGTGTTCCATGTAGCCGGTATTGCACATGTGGATCCTAAGCCTAAAATGGCTCCGTTGTACTATAAGGTAAATCGGGATTTGACTATAGAGATTGCGAAGTGGGCAAAGAAACATGGGGTGAAGCAGTTCATCTTTATGAGTTCAAAGATTGTATATCATGCGAGCAAGAGCCTGAAGGGGGATGTGATAACAGAAAACACAAAACCACATCCTAATGATTTCTATGGAGATAGTAAACTTCAAGCAGAGAATGGTTTGAGGAAACTTGAGTCATCCAGTTTTAAGGTAGCATTACTTCGTCCTTGTATGATCTATGGCTTAGGTAATAAGGGCAACTTACCTCGGTTGGCCTGGTTGGCAACAAAGACTCCAATTTTCCCTGCTTGGCATAATAAGCGAAGTATGATTCATGTATACAATTTGGCAGAGTTAGTTCGTCAGGTAATTCTTCGTGAATTGAGTGGTATATTCCATCCTCAGAACAAGGAATATGCAGATACCGTAGAGATAGTTCGTTATTTTGCTAAAAAATATAACAAGAAAGTATGGATTACAGTGGGAATCAATCCATTAGTTTGGTTGGGAAGTTTCTTTCTCAAATCTATTTGTAAGATGTTTGCAGACTCGTGCTATGATCAGAAAATTAGTACCTATGATTTTGAGTATCAAGTAGTAAAATTTGAGGAGAGCTTAAAAGACGTAGAGGCAAGGAAAAACATGAAGTAATGGCAAAAGAAAATAAGTATTTTTTATACGACAAAGGAAAACGATAATTATAATTTGGTTGCACATATAGCTGGTACTTTAACTTATTGAATATAACAAAGATATATAAATGGTATAATGTTTTACAAAGTAATCAAGCGGATATTTGATTTTATCTGTGCCTTGATAGGCATCATTGGTACATCACCTTTATGGATAGTCGGCATTATCGGAATCTTGATTTCCGACTGGGGACCAGTATTCTATACAGCTCGTCGTATAGGTAAGAATAACAAACCATTCAAAATGTATAAATTTCGTTCTATGCGAGTGGCAAAAGCTGCTACAGAGGCTTCTTTAAGACCCGACGAGGATCGTATATTTCCGTTCGGTCATTTTATTCGCAAAGTGAAGGTTGACGAATTACCGCAGTTGTTGAATATTTTAAATGGCACTATGTCAATAATTGGGCCACGTCCGGTAGCACAAGACCAATTTGGTATGTTTCGTTATGGAAAATGGAATGAGGCGGCAAAAGTGCCGGTAGGATTGAGCGGACCGGCAGCACTTTATGACTTTATCTATGGTGATCAGATCACAGATGAGAAAGAGTATATGGAAAAGGTATATCCTACACGTCGTGAATTAGAATATACGTATGTCCAAAAGGCTGGCATATTCTACGATTTAAAGATGATAGTATATACTGTCGTTTGCATACTCTATGCAGTGTGTGGTAAAGAATGCACTTGGATGTTGAATGAGTTTGTTGAGGATGCAAAGATGACAATGGATAAATGAACGAATACAGTACCGATCAGATGAATGATGATCAATGGTGTTAGAGTTTAGTGTAAGCAGAAGAAAATAAAATAAAAACAAATGCAATGAAATATTTATTAGTAGTAGCACATCCCGATGACGAAGTCCTGGGGGCAGGTGCATCTATGTGGAAATGGTCACATGGAGGTGATGAAGTCAATGTGGCAATAATGTGTACAGAGGCAAAGGCTCGTGCGTTCCGTCCTTCTGATGCTGAATTGGAAGACGATACGGATGCAGCTACAAACTTTATCGGTGTAAGTAAAAAGTATGAAGCAACGTTCCCGAATATTGAGATGAACACAGTGCCTCATTTGAAGTTGGTACAGTTCATTGAGAGTGCTATTCGTGAAAGTGAACCAGATATTATTATTACTCATCATCCAGCTGATACCAACAATGATCATTTGCAGACTTCAATGGCTTGCCAGGAAGCTATCCGTTTGTTCCAACGTCAGCCAAGTGTGAAGCCAGTGAAAGAATTTTGGTATATGGAAGTGCCTTCATGTAGTGAATGGGCTATTAATGATGCCATGAACTTGTTTCGTCCTAACTGTTATGTTGAGGTGGGTATGGAAGGTGTGGAAGCCAAGTGCAAGGCATTGGCAATGTACCGTGGTGTTATGCGGCCTTACCCTCATCCTCGTAGCAATGAATATATTGAGGGATTAGCGGCAATGCGAGGCAGTCAGTGGGGATGTAAGTATGCTGAAGCATTTCAAGTTGTACTGAGAAGATATTAATGTGTGGTTTATGGAGTTTATGAGAGGTCTATGGGCGTTTTGTTCTTACCTCTTTGTTCCTGGAAGGGTAAAGAAGATGCTCAATAATTGAATGTATAGTATGGAAATAAATAAACAATTACTTGAAGCTCTCTTTGCAGAAGCTAAAGAGAATCCACGTTTACGTCAGAACTTCGACCTACGCACTTCATCTGCCGATACCAGTCAACGTATGCTAAACGCATTGTTGCCAGAAACTAAGGTGCCTATCCATCGACATGAAGATACTACCGAAACAGTAATCTGCCTGTGTGGTAAGTTGGACGAAGTAATTTATGAGGAAGTAGTTTCGTATGAGAAGGATACGGATGATTTTCAGAAGGGGGTAAATGTACAAGATGTAGCTCGTAAGGTTGAGTATCGAGAAGTACAGCGTATCCATCTCAATCCTACAGAAACCAAGTATGGTTGTCAGATACCTAAGGGTGCATGGCATACTGTGGAAGTGATTGAACCATCTGTCATCTTTGAGGCTAAAGATGGAGCTTATGCTCGTTAAACGATGAAAAACAGATGGAATGAATAGGAAGTACTGAAAGTGCTTTTTAATACGTTATGTTATAATTGAATATTTACAATGAGATGGAAAAATGTAGGTCCCTAGATTCATGTGACAAACATGAATCCCTACATTTAGTAGATTAGGAGCAATATAGTGGTATTGTCCTAATCTCGCTCTTCATATTAGTGTTAACACTAATATGATTTCCAAAAATACCAACTGTCTGTGAAGATCGTTGATATTTTTTTATACAATAAGCTGTGGTGGAAATCTAAAAGGAGCTATTTTTGATAAGAAATTATTTGGGAATACTCTTTCACCGCATCAAAACACGGACATCCTTTCATTGGATTCAAGTCCCGGTGTCCCACGACCAGTGCTTTCGGAAACTGTCTTTTCAACTCCCTCAACAAAGCAAGCAAAGCTCCTTTTTGCTCCAATGTACGTGTATCTTTCGGTTTCCCGTTCGCATCCAGTCCTCCCTCATAACAAACACCTATCGAATGGGCATTATGATTACGACAGTGTGCTCCAATCTTTTCTAAAGCACGTCCCCGGTGAATCTCCCCATCACGAGTAATGTAAAAATGATAGCCAATATCACGGAAACCACGGTGCAAGATATGATCCTGTCGGCAAGCCTCCGCCGAAAGGGATTTTCCTTCCGGTGTGGCACTGCAATGAATGATAATTAATGTAATAGTCCGCATGGGGTTACATGCAACTTTGTATTCCGAACACACCTCCGATGGCGGTGGCTACAGTGATAACGATTTTGAGGACTAAGCTCCATACAGAGCGGGAAGATGATGATTTACTCATACAATAACAGGTTTTAAATAAATTAATAATAGTTTTCTTTTACCACAGATTTACTGTAGGTTTGCCATAGGTTTACCACAGATCTACACAGACTCACACAGATAAATAATCGACTACTTTAGCAACTACCAATTCAATATAATCTGTGAAAATCTGTGTAGTCTGTGGTGAATCTTTTAGGCAGCCGGGTCAGGCGCCTCGCCACCTCCATCCGGTTTCGGATCAGGGTTGTCACCCGAGTCAGAACCTCCTCCGGCAGTTGTCGGTTTCTGATACTCCGCCTGCTGCTTCAACTGGCTGTCGAGCTTCAGGTTCGTGGTAGACAGATTACCGGTGGCACGAGCTTTCAGACGCATGCCGCTAATATTCTTCTCCAACGAGAATTCTTCCAGCGTATCGGCTGCCTTACTGCGAATACCCACACCAAAAATGGCAAGATCATCGATTTTCACACATTTGCCATCCAGCAACAATTCCTTGATGCAATCTACCATATCCGAAAGCACACCTTTGATGACACCACCGGAATACGGTGAATTGTGCTTTGACATGTGTTCGGCAAGCTTTGCCAAATCAAACGTTTCGTCGCTTACTGCACGGGCGAACCACTTACCCGCATTCAAGCCTTTCTTCTGCTGGTTCTGATAAATTTTGTAACGAATCATAAAACAATAAATTAAAGGGTTAAACATATTGTCCGGGGGATTCTTCTCCCTTTCGACGATACAAAAATACTACTCCGGATCTCCCGGAAATCAGCTGTGCACGGTTGTGTATGGTAGTGGTCGGTTATTTGTCATTATAGTCGGTTATTCAATGGAAAAACGTTGGTTATATAGTCGTTTTTTCGTATTTTTGTAACAGAAAATCGGAAACATAACCATCATGAGCGAATTTAAAATACGTGCTTACGGGCGCATGGAACTGGCGCAACTTTATTCTCCGCAACTAACTGACATTGCTGCCTATCGAAAAATGAAGAAATGGATCTCTTTGTGTCCCGGACTTCTGCAACGCCTGTACGATTTAGGCTACGAATCAAAGCGACGTTCATTCACACCATTGGAGGTGAGAGTCATTGTGGATGCTTTAGGAGAGCCTTAAATAAAGCGTCGCTTTATGGTGTCTAAAGCACCGCTTTACGATGTCTAAAGCTTAGCTTTACACCTCCTAAAGCGATGCTTTATGCAGGACAAACGATTGTATCAGTCAAAACGGATGCGGTAATTGAAATGACTACCGTATCCGTAAGTAAAACGGGTACAGTAGGTACACTTTTTCCGGTTCACTCATACACACACGCACGCGCATACAACCCTTTACCGTCCATACTGATTAATTTTCCGTGTTTGGTGAGTCGTTTCAGCCAAGTGAGGGCTGTATTTTCCTTGATTCCCATGGCAACTGCTTCTTCCAGTAACTGGGTACGAGTAAATTCATCACCCAGTTTCTGGAAAAGATAATCACGATCGGCATTAGGACGATGGCTGACTTCTGTACTGGGGAGGAACGATAGAATATGTGTGGCATGGCAGTAGAGAGGTTCCGCAAGACTAAGCACAGCATGAAAGTCTTCCTGTGAAATGGATACATCCCAACGGGTAATGATGTCATCTTTGCGGTTGTCCGCAGGAATCTCCTTGTCCGGTGTGAAAGGAGAGGTGGGAGAGGTCTTGAAGTCGTAGGGTTGCGGGCTTTCGAGGGCACGCAATACGGCTACTTCCGACATGATTCTGCATAGATTGACAGCCAGACGTGCCACAAAACTATACATTTCCCTTCCATTAGCTACACTGGAGCGTTCAAACAAGTCGGAAAAGACGGTGTCGATTTCTTCTTTTTGTTCATCCGTGAGTTGCAGGGTATGAATGCCGTGCGATTTTATCACGCTCAACTTTTCTTTCCATTCCAGTCCCATAGCGGTGAATATCTCCTCCCAATCTATCTCGTTGTCCATAAATTGGCTGATCCATTTACTGATTCCGCACATGTAATAATATAATTGGCGGGAGTATGATCCGTCTTCTGCCGTCGGAATGAAAGTTTGCACCTGCGACGGCGTACCCGAAATCAGGACGGAAAGATAGCTTTTCTTCACTTCCCGGTATTCCTGGTCGGTGCGGCGGTTGTAGGACAAGCGGTCGTGGTCGAACGCTTTGCGCAGGGTATCGCTCCAATGACCGTGATCCGATCCGATGGCGGTGGAAAGGGTGTCCGCTTCCGCTTCGCAGATAAGTCCGGTTCCGTCGGAGTCCATGATGTTTTGTAGGATACCCGTACCGGTGTTGTTGCCCGAAATGAGGAACATCCTGTTAGGGGGCATTTGTGGAGCCTCCTTTTTGGTTCGTTCTTTTCCCATTGCATCGTACTCGGCTTTCTCTTTTTTGTATGCTTTCATCTGTATGGTCACTTCTTTGCGGATCTCGTCGTGGATAGGTTCCACGAGTAAGCGGATGTAGGAAAGGATACCTTTGCCGGAAGCCGAAGGAGCCACTACGAAACATTGGAGGCTGGGGTGATGGTATTTGCCGCCATATAGGCATCGCACGTGGCGCGACATACAAGCACCCAGGGCAGTGAGCGCTCCCAATAACATGATGTCGTGTTGTATTGGGCTGCTCCCGGCTTTTATGATACGTTGCAAGAATTCCGGCCAGTTGTTTTTCGGAAAAGTGGGCAATTGATGTTGCGGTTCACTGCCCGGCAATAGTTCTTCTTCCCCTTCTCTTTCTTCGGAGATATTGTCATTTCCCACCTTATTATACGCGCCCGTGTGTGGGGGAAATTTGCGTGCTGTACCTGCTGTACCTTTTGTACCTGTGGGATGTTTGGGCATTTCTTCTATGCAGATGCTTACTCCCGTCGCTTCGGCAAGGTGGAAAGCGGTGCCCAGGTGCACTTCTCCACGTTGGGTGTGGAGTGCGTTGGAGAATACCCGTTCGGCATGTTCGCGCTGATACTTGGGAGATACCCGGCACAGGCGGTGAAAAAACTCACGTCCTGCTTCACCGCAATCCGTTGCGATGGCGAATGACAATTGTACGTATTCAAGATAAGTGGGAGCAATGTCCGCTCCTGCCGCTTCGACTGCTTCGGTGAGACGGCATAAAGATTCAATATCGGTCATGTTTTGATTTTTATAAAATAATGTTTAATTATTCTCGTTTACTTGGTTCTGAACAATGCTTCCGGGTCGTAACTAAGGAAACAGGATCTCACGAGGTCTTTGCCGGAGAAATCTACTTTGGATTTCGTTTCGGAAGAAACCGCTGTTACCGTATTGTATGCCGTCTCTACGTACCGCATCGCCCAACTCATGTTTTCTGTGATATTTTTTGTATCATTTGTCGTGGAGGAATAATGGCAAGGAACAAATGCCTTTACACCCAGTCCGCTGGGGCTGATAAAGGTGAGTACAGGTTGTAGGAGAGGATCGTCATAGAGCATACGTCGCATTTCTACTGCTTCCTGATAAGAGTGGAGACCGTCCACATCTACTATCACCAGATGAGACGGGGAGACGAAATCCTTACAGCTACGGCGGGTGAATGTGCCGCAAGGGGTCACATACGGAAGCAATGATGCTTTGGCGGCTCGTATATCTGTGGCATTCCGTACTTGTGCGGTCAGGGTTTTGAGATTCTCATTGCAAGTAATCATTTGGAAAACTTGTTCGATGGAGACTTCGCAGAAGGGGATAAGCGTGGGAGGAGTCATCAGTCGGCCTTGTTTGTCTTTGATGGGAGCGATAGGTGGCATAAAATAGGACATTCTGTAGTTGTTTGGCATCATTTTCTTTTTGTTTCAAGTTAAAATATTTATTTTTGCAAAAAATATGAGTGTGTTTCAAAACACGGCGTAAAATTAGTAAATGCAAAATAGACATCGTCCCGACATGTTGGGATGAAAGTGAAAATAATTAACCGTTACGGTGTAATTTTAACAATAAAAAAGAATGGAAAATGAAAAAGGTTTTTATGTAGCTTTAGGAGTTTACATAGGAGAGTTGCAAAAGCGTGCGGATTTGAAAAATGACGAAATATGCAAGAGCGTACACATCGGCCACTCTACTTTTAATGATTTAAAAAAGGGGCAAAACGCCCATTGAGTGATTACGTAAAAGTGGTGGAGTGCTGTCTGGATGCCTTCAATGAAGAGGAAGCCGGGGTTATCTGGGATGAATGGAGGAGAATGTATTTTCGATACAGGAGAAGAAAAGAGGAGGAGAGAGGAGAACGGTGAAAAACAGATAAAGTAAAAGTGGCAGGCGGGAAAAAGTTTCCCGCCTGCAGTCTTTATGAATGGATTTTTTTGTAGCTTTGTGAAAAATAAGATTAATATGGAAGATTTGCAAAGATTATATCCTATCGGGATACAGACTTTCTTTAAGATACGTGAGGGGAATTTTCTCTATATTGACAAGACGGAATATGTGTACCGGATGACGCATTCGGCTTCCAGCTATCTGTTTCTAAGCCGTCCCCGACGTTTCGGGAAATCTTTGCTTACCAGTACCCTTCACTGCTATTTCGAGGGGCGGAAAGAGTTGTTTGAGGGACTGGCCATGGAGACATTGGAGAAGGAATGGATACAACATCCGGTGTTGCACTTCGACATGAGTACCGCTAAACATGTGGACAAGGAACAACTGAACGCGGAACTGGAATTGAAACTCATGGCTTATGAGGAGATTTATGGGCGTGTAGAAGAGGAACTGTATGTGAATCAGCGTCTGGAGGGACTTATAAAACGCGCTTATAAGCAGACAGGTAAAAAAGTGGTTGTCTTGATAGACGAATATGACGCTCCTCTGCTCGATGTGGTTCATGAAGAAAAGAATTTGCCACAGTTACGTAATGTGATGCGTAATTTTTACAGTCCGTTAAAGGCGTGTGATCCTTATCTGCGCTTTGTTTTTCTTACGGGTATAACCAAGTTTTCGCAACTTAGCGTGTTCAGTGAACTTAATAATATCACCAATGTGAGTATGCTGCCTGATTATGCTGCCATTTGCGGTATCACTGCTGAAGAACTCCGTACTCAAATGGCTCCCGATGTAAAGCATCTGGCTACCCGGTTGGGAATTACTGCAGAGGAGATGTTGGACAAACTGAAGGAAAATTATGACGGTTATCATTTTTCGTGGCCGTCGCCCGACGTTTTCAATCCTTTCAGTTTGCTGAAGGCGATGGCTTTGGGAGAGATCGGCTCTTATTGGTTTGAGAGTGGCACGCCCACTTATATCATAGAGATGCTGCGTAAATATGCTGTGTTGCCATCAGAAATTGGTGGCGAGGAAGCGTCTCCCAGTGATTTTAACGTGCCTTTGGAGTTGGCGACTAATTATATGCCGTTGCTTTATCAGGCCGGTTACCTTACGATAAAGGGTGCGGATTTGGAATTTGACGCATATATGCTTGATATTCCAAACAAAGAGGTGCGTGTCGGTCTGATGAAAAGCCTGATTCCCTCTTATGTGACGAGTGACAGTCATGAGGTGAACAGTGTGGTGCGTAATTTGGCGCGTAACATTGTGCGGGGAGATATGGACGAGGCTTTGAAGCTGCTTCAGGCTTTTCTTTCCACTGTGCCTTATTGCGACAACACGGATTATGAGGGACATTACCAGCAGATGCTATATGTGATATTCTCATTGCTGGGCATTTATACCGATGTGGAGGTGCACACGCTGAAAGGACGAGTGGATATGGTACTTCGCACCAAGACTACTCTTTATCTGGTAGAGCTGAAATTGAATCAAAATGCGAAGACTGCCATGAAGCAAATTGATTTGCAGCAATATGCAGATCGCTTTGCTCTTTGCGGGCTTCCGGTGGTAAAGGTCGCGATTAATTTTAGTGCGGAGACTCGGACAATTGCTGATTGGGTGATTTCAAGAGAGACGTACGCATAGTTGCATTGTAATTTAAATAATTTTAGAAGAGTATGAGTAGCAAGATATACCCCATTGGCATACAGAACTTTGAAAAAATCCGGACAGACGGTTATTTCTATATTGATAAGACTGCTTTGATTTATCAGATGGTGAAGACAGGCAGTTATTATTTCTTGAGCCGTCCCCGTCGTTTTGGAAAAAGTCTGTTGATATCTACGCTTGAAGCGTATTTCTTGGGCAAGAAAGAGCTTTTTGAGGGCTTGGCCATGGAAAAGCTGGAAAAGGATTGGATTACATATCCTATTTTTCATATGGACTTGAATACGGAGAAGTATGATACGCGGGAGAGCCTGGATAGTATATTGAATTTCACATTGGAGAAATGGGAACAGCAATATGGCACCGCTCCGTCAGAAACAACTTTTGCATTGCGTTTTCGCGGCCTTATTGAACGGGCTTACAAGCAAACCGGGCAACGGGTTGTCATTCTGATTGATGAATATGATAAGCCCATGTTACAAGCAATAGGTAATGAGGAGCTTCAGAAGGAATTCCGTAATACCATGAAAGCTTTTTATAGTGTGCTGAAGACCATGGATGGTTGTATTCAATTTGCATTTTTGACGGGAGTGACGAAATTCGGTAAGGTAAGCGTATTTAGCGATTTAAATAATCTCGATGACATCTCCATGCGGAATCAATACATAGATATTTGCGGAGTTTCTGAAAAAGAACTGCATGACGATCTGGAAATTGAACTGCACGAACTGGCAGATATAAAAGGGGTGAGTTATCATGAAATCTGCGACAAACTGCGGGAGTATTATGATGGTTACCACTTTACACACAATTCTATCGGAATATATAATCCGTTCAGTCTGCTGAATACTTTTAAATATAAAGAGTTTGGAAGTTATTGGTTCGAGACGGGGACTCCTACTTATTTGGTGGAATTGCTGAAAAAACATCATTATGATTTGAGACGTATGGCGCATGAGGAAACAAGTATCTCTGTACTGAATAGCATTGATTCTGCATCGGACAATCCTATCCCGGTGATTTATCAGAGCGGTTATCTCACTATCAAAGGGTATGACGAAGAATTTGGAATTTATAGTTTAGGCTTCCCTAATCGCGAAGTAGAGGAAGGATTTATTAAATTTTTGCTTCCCTTTTATGCGAACACCAATGCGGTAGAGTCGGAGTTTGAAATATAGAACTTTAACGCGAAAATGCGTAATATTGAGAAATGGATAGTGGAGTAATCTGTGAAATAATTGATGGAAAATCCCGGCTGAAGAAATAAAACGGCTGGGATTTTTTGTTTAGGATGTCTATTTGCCATTCTTGAAAAATATCAAATGGTAGCTATATCTTTTCCGTGTGCGATAACGAAAACGCAAAAAATAACAATTTATTATGTAGAAAAAGTTGGGGGAATGCTTCGTAGTTCACAAATAATGATTAAATTTGCCGCGATTTGTAATGCGGAGTTTGCAAAATGACGAATAATACTATAAAGCATCTAGGTATTGTGGAAAACATCCAAGGTTCTCATCTGTCGGTGAGGATTGTCCAGACATCGGCTTGCGCGGCTTGTAGCGCAAAGGGGCATTGTTCCTCGGCGGATAGTAAGGACAAAATCATAGATATTATAGATACCGCGGCTTCTTCCTATCAGGTGGGAGAGAAGGTGATGGTGGTCGGCGAAACGTCGATGGGCATGATGGCAGTGGTATTGGCTTTCGTACTTCCTTTCGTACTTCTTATATTTTCATTGTTTCTTTTGATGGCGTGGATAGAGAATGAGTTGTATGCAGCACTTCTTTCTCTGGCTGTCCTTATACCTTATTATTTCGTTTTGTGGCTCAATAAAACGCGACTCAAACAACAATTTTCATTTACTATAAAACCAATAAATAACTAAAAACATTATGAATTTGATTCTGATTGCAGTGATTTCATTGGGAGCTATAGCGCTCGTGCTGGCCGCTATTCTTTATGTGGCTTCCAAGAAATTTGCCGTGTATGAAGACCCGCGGATTGCCCAGGTGGGAGAAGTGCTTCCCCAGGCTAATTGTGGTGGATGTGGCTATCCCGGTTGTAGCGGCTTTGCCGACGCTTGCGTCAAAGCCGGTTCGCTGGATGGTAAATTCTGCCCCGTAGGCGGACAGCCTGTCATGGCACAAATTGCTGATATCCTAGGGCTTGCAGCCGGAGAAGCTGAACCGATGGTAGCAGTGGTAAGATGTAACGGAACGTGTATGAATCGTCCGCGTATTAATCAGTACGACGGTGCGAAGAGTTGCGCTATTGCCGCTTCGCTCTATGGTGGGGAAACGGGTTGTAGTTACGGATGTCTGGGGTGTGGTGACTGTGTGGCTGCCTGCCAGTTCGATGCCATCCACATGAATCCTGAAACAGGACTTCCGGAAGTGGATGAAGCGAAATGTACCGCTTGCGGTGCCTGTGTGAAGGCTTGTCCGAAGGCGATCATCGAAATCCGTCCGCAAGGAAAGAAATCACGCCGTGTGTATATCTCTTGTGTGAATAAAGACAAGGGAGCTGTGGCACGCAAGGCTTGTACGGTGAGTTGTATCGGCTGTGGCAAATGCGTGAAGACTTGTCCGTTCGAAGCTATCACGTTGGAGAACAACTTGGCTTACATCGATCCGCACAAGTGTAAATCTTGCCGGAAATGTGTGGAAGTCTGTCCGCAGAATACCATTATCGAATTGAATTTCCCGCCGAGGAAACCGAAAGAAGAAGCTCCGGCTGCTCCAAAACCGGCTGCTGTTTCTAAAGAAGCGGTGGAAACTCCTGCACCGGCGGCAAAAGTGGAAACTCCTGCTGAAAAGGCTACAGAAGCTCCGAAAGTAACAGAATAATAACAGAATAAAATACAGAACTGTATGTTAAAGACATTTTCAATTGGTGGAGTTCATCCACACGAAAATAAATTGTCGGCACATCAACCTATTATCACAGCGGAAGTTCCTGCAAAGGCTGTTATTTTGCTGGGGCAGCACATTGGTGCGCCTGCAAAACCGGTTGTAGCGAAAGGGGATGTGGTAAAGGTAGGCACTAAGATTGCTGAACCTGCCGGCTTTGTTTCGGCAGCAATTCACTCTTCGGTCAGTGGTAAAGTGGCGAAGATTGATACTATTGTCGATGCCAGCGGTTATGCGAAACCTGCTATCTTTATCGATGTGGAAGGCGACGAATGGGAAGAAACAATCGACCGTAGCGCCACACTGGTGAAGGAATGTGAACTTCCGGCAGAAGAGATCGTGAAGAAAATTGCCGATGCCGGAATCGTTGGTCTGGGTGGTGCTTGTTTCCCTACACAGGTGAAACTTTGTCCTCCTCCTTCTTTTAAAGCTGAATGTGTGATTATCAATGCCGTAGAATGTGAACCTTATTTGACTGCCGACCATCAGCTGATGCTGGAACACGCGGAAGAAATCATGGTAGGTGTTTCCATCCTGATGAAAGCGGTGAAAGTGAATAAGGCATTTATCGGAATCGAAAATAATAAGCCCGATGCTATCGAACTGATGACTAAAGTAGCTTCCAGCTATGCAGGCATCGAAGTCGTTCCCTTGAAGGTGAAATATCCGCAAGGAGGTGAAAAGCAGCTGATCGATGCGATCACCAAACGTCAGGTGGCGAGCGGTGCGTTGCCTATCTCTACGGGAGCAGTCGTGCAGAACGTGGGAACGGCGTTTGCCGTTTATGAAGCTGTGCAGAAGAATAAACCGTTGTTTGAACGGGTGATTACCGTGACGGGAAAGTCGGTTGCGAAGCCGTCTAATTTCCTGGCCCGTATCGGTACACCGATGAAACAGTTGATTGACGCTTGCGGTGGTCTGCCCGAAGATACGGGTAAGGTGATCGGTGGCGGTCCGATGATGGGTAAGGCGTTGGTAAATATCGAGGTTCCTACTGCGAAGGGCAGTTCCGGCATCCTGATTATGAACCGGAAGGAAGCCAAACGTGGTGAAGCTCAAACCTGCATCCGTTGCGCGAAGTGCGTGAGTGCCTGTCCGATGGGACTGGAACCGTACTTGCTCGGAGCCTTGTCTGAAAACGGAGATTTTGAAACAATGGAAAAAGAAAGAATCATGGATTGTATCGAGTGCGGCTCTTGCCAGTTCACTTGTCCTGCCAACCGTCCGCTGCTCGACTATTGTCGTCTGGGTAAAGGCAAAGTGGGAGCTATGATTCGTGCACGTCAAGCTAAAAAATAACGAATATGGAAAATAAATTAATCGTATCACTATCGCCCCACGTTCATGGCGGAGACAGCGTACAGAAAAATATGTATGGCGTGCTGATTGCACTGATTCCGGCTTTTCTGGTGTCTCTCTATTTCTTCGGACTGGGTGCCCTGATTGTCACGGCTACTTCCGTTGCGGCTTGTTTGTTCTTCGAATGGGCGATCGGAAAATATTTAATGAAGAAACCGACCACCACCATCTGCGACGGCTCTGCCATCATCACAGGTGTGTTGTTGGCATTTAATTTACCGTCTAACTTGCCTATCTGGATTATCATCCTCGGTGCACTGTTTGCTATCGGTGTAGGCAAAATGTCTTTCGGCGGATTAGGCTGCAATCCTTTCAACCCGGCATTGGCAGGCCGCGTATTCCTGCTGCTTTCTTTCCCGGTGCAGATGACCAGCTGGCCGGTAGTCGGACAGTTAACCGCTTATACGGATGCTACCACCGGTGCCACTCCGCTGGCCTTGATGAAGCAAGCCATTTACGGTGACACTGCCGCTTTAAGCCAGATTCCGGACGCATTGACCTTGCTGATCGGACAGAATGGCGGATGCTTGGGTGAAGTGAGTGCGCTGGCTCTGCTGATCGGACTCGTTTATATGCTCTGGAAGAAAATCATCACCTGGCATATTCCTGTGTCTATCCTGGCTACTGTGTTTGTCTTTGCAGGCATCATGCACCTGGCAGATCCGGAAAAATACGTTTCTCCGGTATTGCAGTTGCTTTCCGGTGGTCTGATGCTGGGTGCTGTCTTTATGGCAACCGACTATGTGACTTCTCCGATGAGTAAGAAAGGGATGCTGATCTATGGTGTATGTATCGGTCTGCTGACGGTAGTTATCCGTCTGTTCGGCGCCTATCCCGAAGGTATGTCGTTCGCCATCCTGATTATGAATGCGTTCACTCCGCTGATTAACACCTATTGTAAACCAAAACGCTTTGGGGAGGTAGCGAAGAAGAAATGAAAAAGTTAGAATCATCTTTAAAGAATATGTTGCTGGTACTTACGGGAGTGACTGCTATTTCCGTTGCGTTGCTGGCTTATGTAAATGAACTGACAAAAGGCCCCATTGCCGAAGCGAACGCGAAGACACTGAACGAGGCCTTGAAAAAGGTTCTTCCCGAATTTACCAATAATCCGGTAGCGGAAAGCGATACGATCTTCAGTGAGAAAGACGGAAAGAAGAATGTTGACTTTATCGTTTATCCGGCTAAGAACGGTGAAGAACTTGTAGGAACCGCTGTCGAAGCTAAATCAATGGGATTTGGCGGTGAACTGAAAGTGCTGGTAGGCTTTAATGCCGAAGGGAAAATCTATAACTACTCTCTGTTGGCTCACACGGAAACTCCGGGATTGGGCTCTAAAGCCGACAAATGGTTCGGAGCGTATGATCCTGCGAAAGGAGAAAAGGCAGTATCTCACGAAGAGAGTACGAAATCTATTTTGGGTATGAATCCGGGTGAAGCTCCGTTGACCGTCAGTAAAGATGGGGGAGCAGTGGATGCCATCACAGCTTCTACCATTACTTCACGCGCTTTCTTGAATGCCGTGAATGCTGCTTATCAAGCCTATAAGGCCGAAGGCGGGGAAGTGAACGGGGTAACCGGTGCTTCTCAAAAAGCGAAAGGCGCGGACGCAGATGCTGCTGACGCTGCTACGGGAGCTACGATTAAAGTTGAACTAACTGATTCAGTCAGTGCTAAATAAGAAAGGAGACAGATATGAATAACTTTAAAGTAATGATGAACGGGATTATTAAAGAGAATCCTACGTTTGTACTCCTGCTCGGTATGTGTCCTACATTGGGTACTACGTCGTCGGCTATCAATGGTATGGGTATGGGACTGGCTACCATGTTCGTATTGATCTGCTCGAATGTGGTGATTTCTTTAATAAAGAACCTGATTCCGGACATGGTGCGTATCCCATCGTTTATTGTGGTGATCGCATCCTTCGTGACCTTGCTTCAAATGGTGATGCAGGCTTACGTGCCGGGACTGTATGCTACACTCGGTCTTTTCATTCCGTTGATTGTAGTGAACTGTATTGTACTGGGACGTGCCGAAGCCTTCGCTGCCAAGAATAACGCAGTTGCTTCTATGTTCGACGGTATCGGTATGGGGCTTGGCTTTACCATCGCCCTAACCTTGCTGGGTGCTGTCCGCGAGTTTTTGGGAACCGGTAAAATCTTCGATTTGACCATCATGCCGGAAGAATATGGAATGTTGGTGTTTGTATTGGCTCCGGGCGCTTTCATCGCTTTGGGATACCTCATTGCGCTGATTAACAGTTTCAAGAAAGCCTAATTCAATTAAATAAGAAAAGAATATGGAATATATATTGATATTTATTTCGGCAATCTTTGTAAACAACATCGTGTTGTCGCAGTTCCTGGGTATCTGTCCGTTCCTGGGCGTATCTAAGAAAGTAGAAACTGCGATGGGTATGAGCGCTGCGGTTGCTTTCGTGTTGACCATCGCTACCATCGTTACCTTCCTGATTCAGAAATTTGTGTTGGATGTTTTCGGGCTGGGATATTTGCAGACGATTACGTTCATTCTGGTCATTGCCGGATTGGTGCAGATGGTGGAAATCATTCTGAAAAAAGTATCGCCTGCTCTGTATCAGGCGTTGGGTGTGTTCTTGCCGCTGATTACAACCAACTGTTGTATTCTTGGTGTGGCTATCCTGGTGATTCAGAAAGACTACGACCTGCTGACAGGTGTTGTGTACGCGTTTTCTACGGCCATCGGTTTCGGTCTGGCACTGGTGCTTTTTGCCGGATTGCGCGAACAGATGAGCCTCGTGAAAGTACCTAAAGGAATGCAAGGCACTCCGATTGCCTTGATTACCGCCGGTTTGCTTGCTATGGCATTCATGGGATTCTCCGGCGTGGTGTAAGGATTTACAGTTGATAATTAAATAGGGGATTGGAAGCTCTGCTGTATGGGTCATACAGCTTTGAGTTTCCAATTCTTTTTTATACCTGATTGCCACCCAATCGTACCTAAATTACTTTTCAGCAAATAAAATTGTGGCAAATTATTGCTATTCCATTTTATTTCCATACATTTGTAACTCAAACAATGATAAGCCGAGAAACTAACCATTTTTATAAAGTATATGAAAGAAAGAATTTTAGTAACAGGCGGGACAGGATACATAGGGTCTCATACTGTTGTAGAACTACAAAACAGTGGATATGAAGTAATCATCATCGATAATTTATCAAATTCAAGTGCTGATGTTGTTGACAATATAGAGAAAGTTTCCGGTATTCGCCCAGTTTTTGAAAAGCTGGATTGTCTGGACTTTGCTGGTCTTGATGCAGTATTTACAAAATATAAAGGAATTAAGGCGATCATTCACTTTGCAGCGAGCAAAGCAGTAGGAGAATCGGTACAGAAACCGTTGCTTTACTACCGTAATAACCTGGTTTCTTTGATTAACCTTCTCGAACTGATGCCAAAACATGGAGTAGAAGGTATTGTGTTCTCTTCTTCCTGTACAGTATACGGCCAGCCGGATGAACTACCGGTAACGGAAAAAGCTCCGATCAAGAAAGCGGAATCGCCATACGGAAATACGAAACAGATCAATGAAGAGATTATTCGTGATACGGTAGCTTCAGGTGCTCCGATCAATGCGATCATGTTGCGCTATTTCAACCCGATTGGCGCGCATCCTACTGCATTGCTGGGTGAACTGCCTAACGGGGTTCCTCAAAACCTGATTCCATATCTGACCCAGACAGCCATCGGTATCCGTGAGAAACTTAGCGTGTTTGGTGACGATTATGATACACCGGACGGTTCTTGTATCCGTGACTTTATCAATGTTGTTGACTTGGCTAAAGCCCACGTGATTGCTATTCGTCGTATCTTGGAAAAGACACAAAAAGAAAAAGTGGAAGTGTTCAATATCGGTACAGGACGTGGCGTTTCTGTATTGGAATTAATAAATGGCTTTGAAAAAGCCACCGGCGTAAAATTGAATTATCAGATTGTCGGACGTCGTGCAGGCGACATTGAAAAAGTTTGGGCGAATCCGGATTTTGCAAACCAGGAACTGGGTTGGAAGGCTGTAGAAACTTTGGAAGATACTTTACGTTCTGCATGGAACTGGCAGCTGAAACTCCGTGAAAGAGGGATTCAATAAAAGAGATTTGTTTTAAAATAAACATAAAAGATTAAACAAATCGTGCATGCGATTTGTTTATCTGATGCTAATCGACCTGAAGCTGTTTATGAGTATGCGAATATACGTAAATAGTACTTATGCCTCCCCGGCATAGACAGGAAAGATTGCATAGTAGTTTTGTCGTGTTTTATTTTGTGTTTGTGTTGTGACGGTACTACGACGTGAGTCGTGGTACCGTTTTTTGTTCGCCCAGTATGGGCGAACAAAACTATGTTTATAGCTTTCCTTTGAAACAGAAAACGTCGCTTTCTCCCATTGTTTCCGGTAAAGAAGTTCCGGGGGCGAACAGTCCGAACACTGAAGAGCCGGAGCCGCTCATGGATGCGTAGATTGCTCCTTGATGATAGAGCTCTTCTTTGATTTCTTCGATAACGGGATGTTGCGGGAATACACTTGCTTCAAAATCATTGATTAGGATATCCTTCCATTCTGCAACTGGACGCAGGATTGCCTCTTTGACCGGATATTCCGGACGGTGCGGGTGGATATTTGAAAAGGCTTCCCGGGTAGAAACGAAAACGTTCGGCTTGACGATCATGATTTGGTAACCGCTTAATGAAAGCTCGATTGGTGAGAACAGGTTTCCGATCCCTTCGGCATAGGTCGGCTTGTTTTTAATAAAGAAAGCACAGTCCGCTCCCAAAGTGGCGGCATATACCTCCAGCTGTTCTTCAGATAATTCCAGCTGAAAATGATCATTGAGCAACTTCAGCATAAAAGCGGCATCGGATGAACCGCCCCCCAGTCCGGCTCCCGAGGGAATATGCTTATATAAATGAATTTCGACAGGGGGAAGATGAAACTCCTTATCCAGCAATGAATAGGCCTTTGCCACCAGGTTGTCTTCCGGATTGCCGGCTATCTCCATGCCATACTGGTGGAGGATAATCTTCTTTTCTGTTTCAGAAGAAGTACGGATTTCGAGAGCGTCTTCGAGGGCTACCGGATAGAAAACGGTTTCCAGATTGTGATATCCGTCCGGGCGTTTTTCCGTGATGGAAAGTCCCAGGTTTATTTTGATATTAGGAAAAGCGAGCATAAGGTTATTTACTATTTTACAATTTACGATTTACTATTTGCAGTGCCGCACATGACAATTAATCATGTGTTGAATGTAATTCGGGAGCAAAGTTAGTAAAATCTTCATTTTTCCTTATCCATTCTTCATGATTATATTCTATCTTTGTCGTCCCGACTGGAAAAACTCTGTTATAAAGGAGTCTGTCTAGTCGTAAAATAGTAAATAGTAAATTGTAAAATAGTAAATACCTCGATGGCCGAACAGAAAAGAAATACCCGCAATACAAAGTCTACTAAGGTACAACCGGTAAATGATTATGGACGTATTCAGCCACAGGCACCTGAATTGGAAGAAGCAGTTCTGGGAGCTTTGATGATTGAAAAGGATGCTTACTCATTGGTGAGTGAGATTCTTCGTCCCGAATCTTTTTACGAACACCGGCATCAGTTGATTTATTCTGCTATCACCGATCTTGCGGTGAATCAGAAACCGGTGGATATTCTGACTGTAAAGGAACAACTTAGCAAACGCGGAGAATTGGAAGAGGTGGGAGGCCCGTTCTATATTACTCAATTGAGTAGTAAGGTGGCTTCATCAGCGCATATTGAGTATCACGCCCGTATTATTGCGCAAAAATCTTTGGCGCGTGAGTTGATTACGTTTACAAGCAATATCCAGAGTAAGGCGTTTGATGAAACGCTGGATGTGGACGACTTGATGCAGGAAGCGGAAGGTAAACTTTTTGAGATTTCGCAGCAGAACATGAAAAAGGATTATACGCAGATCAATCCGGTGATTGACGAAGCCTATAAGCTGATTCAGAAGGCTGCGGCGCGAACCGACGGTTTGAGTGGTCTTGAGAGTGGTTTTACAAAGCTCGACAAGATGACTTCCGGTTGGCAGAATTCCGACCTTATCATTATCGCTGCACGTCCTGCGATGGGTAAGACCGCCTTTGTCCTTTCTATGGCTAAGAATATTGCTGTCGATTATCGGAACCCGGTGGCGTTGTTCTCGCTTGAAATGAGTAACGTTCAGTTGGTGAACCGTTTGATTGCGAATGTCTGTGAGATTCCGAGTGAGAAGATCAAAAGTGGACAGTTGGCAAATTATGAATGGCAGCAATTGGACTATAAACTGAAGAATCTGATGGATGCACCGCTTTACGTGGATGATACTCCGTCTCTGTCTGTATTTGAACTTCGAACAAAAGCGCGTCGTCTGGTACGTGAACATGGGGTGAGAATCATTATTATTGACTACCTTCAGTTGATGAATGCGAGCGGTATGGCGTTTGGTAGCCGCCAGGAAGAGGTTAGTACCATTTCCCGTTCGTTGAAAGGACTGGCGAAAGAGTTGAATATTCCGATTATCGCACTGTCGCAGTTGAATCGTGGTGTGGAAAGTCGTGAAGGTATTGATGGTAAACGTCCGCAGTTGAGTGACCTTCGTGAATCGGGAGCCATCGAGCAGGATGCCGATATGGTGTGCTTTATCCACCGTCCGGAATACTATAAGATTTATCAGGATGATCGTGGTAATGACCTGCGTGGTATGGCGGAGATTGTCATCGCCAAGCATCGTAATGGTGCGGTAGGCGAGGTGCTGCTCCGGTTTAAGGGAGAATTTACCCGTTTCTCCAATCCGGAGGACGATATGGTTATCCCGATGCCGGGTGAGCCTGCCGGGGCTATGTTAGGATCGAAGATGAATACAGGTGATGCCGGCTCGATGCCTCCTCCTCCCGCGCCTGATTTTGCACCGCAGACAGCGAATCCGTTCGGAGCACCGGGGGATGGACCTTTGCCGTTCTAGTTGCGTCCTTTGTGGTGAAATAACGCGCAATTTTTTATCAAACCTTCTCGGTCAACCGAAAAATCTTATTAACTTTGCGAATCTTTTTGAGAAACAATAAAAAATTAAGTATATGAATATCTCTTATAACTGGCTGAAAGAGTATGTCAACTTCGACCTGACGCCCGATGAAACGGCTGCTGCGTTGACTTCTATCGGCTTGGAAACAGGTGGTGTAGAAGAAGTGCAAACCATTAAAGGTGGTTTGGAAGGACTTGTGATCGGTGAAGTGCTGACCTGCACGGAACATCCTAACTCTGACCATTTGCATATTACTACTGTTAATCTGGGAGACGGTGAACCGGTACAGATTGTTTGTGGTGCCCCGAATGTGGCTGCCGGACAGAAAGTGGTGGTAGCTACTTTAGGTACGAAACTTTATGACGGTGACGAATGTTTTACCATCAAGAAATCAAAAATCCGTGGGGTAGAATCTACAGGTATGATTTGTGCTGAAGACGAAATTGGGATCGGTACGGATCATGCAGGTATCATCGTATTGCCGGAAACTGCTGTTCCGGGTACGCTTGCCAAGGATTATTATAATATCAAGAGCGATTATGTACTGGAAGTGGATATCACGCCTAACCGTGCGGATGCCTGCTCTCACTATGGGGTAGCTCGTGACCTGTATGCTTATCTGATTCAGAACGGTCGTCAGGCAACTTTACAACGCCCGTCAGTGGATGGCTTTAAAGTGGAAAACCATGACTTGAATATCGAAGTGAAGGTTGAAAACAGCGAAGCTTGTCCGCATTATGCCGGTGTTACCGTGAAAGGTGTAACAGTGAAGGAGAGTCCGGAATGGCTGCAAAACAAATTGCGCCTGATCGGTGTGCGTCCTATTAATAATGTAGTGGATATTACGAACTATATCGTTCATGCTTTCGGTCAGCCGTTGCATTGCTTCGATGCCGGAAAGATTAAAGGCAACGAAGTGATTGTGAAAACAATGCCCGAAGGTACTCCGTTCGTTACGCTGGATGAAGTGGAACGTAAGTTGAACGAACGCGACCTGATGATTTGCAACAAGGAAGAGGCCATGTGTATTGCCGGCGTATTCGGTGGACTGGACTCCGGTTCTACGGAAGCTACGACAGACGTATTCATCGAAAGTGCTTATTTCCATCCTACATGGGTGCGTAAGACGGCTCGTCGTCATGGCTTGAATACGGATGCTTCTTTCCGTTTCGAACGTGGTATCGATCCGAACGGTGTGATTTATTGCTTGAAACTGGCTGCTTTGATGGTGAAAGAACTGGCTGGCGGTACGATTTCTTCTGAAATAAAAGATGTATTCACTACTCCTGCACAGGATTTTATCGTCGATCTTGCTTACGAAAAAGTACATTCTTTGGTAGGTAAAGTGATTCCGGTAGAGACAATCAAGAGCATTGTGACCAGCCTGGAAATGAAGATTACCAATGAAACGGCAGAAGGACTGACACTGGCTGTTCCTCCTTATCGTGTAGACGTGCAGCGTGATTGCGATGTGATTGAAGATATTCTTCGTATCTATGGATATAATAATGTGGAAATTCCGACTACGCTGAACTCCAGTCTGACTACAAAGGGTGAGCACGACAAGTCAAATAAATTACAGAATCTGATTGCAGAGCAATTGGTGGGTTGCGGATTCAATGAAATTCTGAACAACTCACTGACTCGTGCTGCTTATTATGATGGGTTGGAGGCTTATCCGTCCAATCACCTGGTGATGTTGCTCAATCCGTTGAGTGCTGATTTGAACGCTATGCGTCAGACTTTGCTGTTCGGCGGACTGGAAAGCATTGCTCATAACGCCAATCGTAAGAACGCTGATTTGAAATTCTTCGAATTCGGTAACTGTTATTATTTCAATGCTGACAAGAAGAACGAAGAGAAGGTACTGGCTCCTTATTCGGAAGATTATCACCTGGGCTTGTGGGTAACCGGTAAGAAGGTTTCCAATTCATGGGCGCATGCGGATGAAAATAGTTCGGTGTATGAATTGAAAGCGTACGTAGAAAATATATTAAAGCGTCTGGGACTGGATTTGCACAATCTGGTTGTAGGTAATCTGACAGACGATGTTTTTGCTGCCGCACTCTCTGTCAACACAAAGGGCGGAAAACGTCTTGCTTCTTTCGGTATTGTAACTAAGAAGCTGTTGAAAGCATTTGATATCGACAATGAAGTATATTACGCCGACTTGAACTGGAAGGAATTGATGAAAGCCATCCGTTCTGTGAAGATCAGCTACAAGGAAATATCCAAATTCCCTGCTGTGAAACGCGACTTGGCATTGTTGCTTGATAAGAATATACAATTTGCCGAAATCGAAAAGATTGCATACGAAACAGAGAAGAAGCTGTTGAAAGAAGTGGAACTCTTCGATGTATATGAAGGTAAGAACCTCGAAGCGGGTAAGAAGTCGTATGCGGTGAGCTTCCTGCTTCAGGATGAAAACCAGACTTTGAATGATAAGATGATTGATAAGATCATGTCGAAACTGGTGAAGAACCTGGAAGATAAACTGGGTGCCAAACTTAGATAAACTTAAAATTGTCATTATTAAAAATATAAACCAATGGGAAGAGCATTTGAATATAGAAAGGCCGCTAAACTGAAAAGATGGGGCCACATGGCTAAAACTTTTACAAGACTGGGTAAACAAATCGCTATCGCTGTAAAGGCAGGCGGTCCGGAACCAGAAAACAACCCGACGCTGCGTTCGGTGATCGCTACTTGTAAGCGTGAAAACATGCCGAAGGATAACATTGAACGTGCTATCAAAAACGCAATGGGTAAAGACCAGAGCGACTACAAGAGCATGACTTATGAAGGATACGGCCCTCACGGTATTGCTGTGTTTGTAGACACATTGACAGACAACACAACTCGTACGGTGGCTGATGTTCGTTCGGTATTCAATAAGTTCGGTGGCAATCTGGGTACAATGGGTTCTCTTGCGTTCCTTTTCGACCACAAATGTGTGTTCACTTTCAAGAAGAAAGACGGATTGGATATGGAAGAACTGATTCTCGATCTGATCGACTATGACGTGGAAGATGAATATGAAGAAGATGATGAAGAGGGAACAATTACTATCTATGGTAATCCTAAGAGCTACGCCGCTATTCAGAAGCATTTGGAAGAATGTGGGTTTGAAGATGTCGGTGGAGACTTCACTTATATCCCGAACGACTTGAAAGAGGTTACTCCGGAACAACGCGAAACATTGGATAAGATGATCGAACGTCTGGAAGAATTTGATGATGTGCAGACTGTCTATACCAACATGCAACCGGAAGAGGGTGAAGAGTAAAGTAAGGTTATGGAATATGTTTATAAGACCCAGGGAACTTGCAGCACGAATATCGAACTGAATGTGGAAGATGGAGTGGTGAAGGAAGTTGCTTTCTGGGGAGGATGTAATGGTAACCTTCAAGGTATTTCCCGCCTTGTGAGAGGAATGAAGGTGGAGGAGGTGATCGCAAAACTTGAAGGAGTGCGTTGTGGTGGCAGGCCGACATCTTGTCCCGATCAATTATGTCATGCATTGCATGAGATGGGATATTGATTGATCTTCATTTATGTAAATTATATATTGATTTGTGGCCTCTGGCAATTGGTTTGTCGGAGGTCATTTTTTTTGCAGAAAGTCCTTATTTCCTTTTCTCGAGTAGTCCTTACTCAACCCTTTTATAATAATGTTCTCATAATTAGTGTATCATCTGTGTCCATAGGTCATCTACTTATTGGTCGGTATTTTGAACTAAAATTGATTCTCACTCGTTATTTATAAGTATATTTGTACTGGATAAACTATTATGCAAAAATGAAGAATATTTTTCAAGACTTAAGACGCAAAGATCATAAACGCTATCTGGGTGGACTGGATGTTTTTAAATATATTGGTCCGGGGCTACTGGTTACTGTAGGATTTATTGATCCGGGAAACTGGGCTTCTAATTTCGCCGCCGGTTCCGAATTCGGCTATTCCTTGCTTTGGGTGGTTACCTTGTCTACTATCATGCTGATTGTCCTTCAGCACAACGTTGCTCACTTGGGAATCGTTACCGGACTTTGCCTTTCGGAGGCGGCCACTAAGTACACTCCTAAATGGGTGTCACGACCTATTCTTGGCACAGCAGTACTGGCGTCGATCTCTACTTCCCTGGCGGAAATTCTGGGAGGTGCCATCGCGTTGGAAATGTTATTGGATATTCCTATTATATGGGGAGCTGTATTGACTACGCTTTTTGTCTCCATCATGCTTTTCACTAATTCGTATAAAAAGATAGAACGTTCCATCATTGCGTTCGTTTCTGTTATCGGGCTTTCATTTATTTATGAGTTGTTTCTGGTGGAAATAGACTGGCCGGCTGCAACGGCGGGGTGGGTGACTCCTTCTTTCCCGAAAGGTAGTATGCTGATTATCATGAGTGTGTTGGGAGCGGTAGTGATGCCTCATAATCTGTTCCTTCATTCGGAGGTGATACAGAGTCACGAGTACAATAAGAAAGATGATGCTTCTATTAAGAAGGTATTGAAATATGAGTTGTTTGACACTCTTTTCTCAATGATTGTCGGTTGGGCGATTAACAGTGCCATGATTCTGCTGGCGGCCGCCACTTTCTTTAAAAGCGGTATTCAGGTAGAGGAACTGCAACAGGCTAAGTCTTTGCTCGAACCTTTATTGGGAAGTAATGCGGCAATTGTATTTGCATTGGCATTGCTGATGGCGGGCATTTCGTCAACTATTACGAGCGGAATGGCGGCAGGTTCTATTTTTGCAGGTATTTTCGGCGAGTCTTATCATATCAAGGACAGTCACTCGCAGGTGGGAGTTCTCTTGTCTTTGGGAATTGCCTTATTGCTGATTTTCTTTATTGGAGATCCTTTTAAAGGATTGATTATTTCGCAGATGGTACTTAGTATTCAATTGCCTTTCACCGTGTTCTTACAGGTGGGACTGACGTCTTCCCGAAAGGTGATGGGCGATTATGTCAATAGTCGTTGGAGTACGTTCGTGTTGTACTCGATTGCTATTATCGTTTCGGTACTGAACATTATGCTTTTGTTTTCATAAAATGAACATGAACTTATAAATATAGAATGATGAAAATTATTACTTATAATGTGAACGGACTACGTGCAGCCGTATCTAAAGGGTTACCGGAATGGCTGGCACAGGAGAATCCTGATATTCTTTGTCTGCAAGAGACGAAACTGCAACCGGACCAATATCCGGGAGAAGTGTTTGAAGCATTGGGCTACAAGTCTTATTTGTACTCGGCGCAGAAGAAGGGATACAGTGGAGTGGCCATACTTACCAAGCGGGAACCGGACCATGTGGAATATGGGATGGGAATGGAAGCATACGATAATGAAGGACGTTTCATCCGTGCGGACTTCGGAGACTTGTCGGTAGTCAGCGTTTACCATCCTTCGGGAACGAGCGGAGATGAACGCCAGGCCTTTAAAATGGTCTGGTTGGAAGATTTCCAGAAATATGTGATGGAGTTGCAGAAGTCTCGTCCCAACTTGATTCTTTGCGGCGATTATAATATCTGTCACGAGCCGATTGATATTCATGACCCTGTCCGGAACGCGACCAACAGCGGTTTTCTTCCTGAAGAACGGGAATGGATGACGCGTTTCCTGTCTGCGGGATATGTGGACTCTTTTCGTACGCTTTGTCCGGAGAAACAGGAATATACCTGGTGGAGCTATCGTTTTAATTCGCGTGCCAAGAATAAAGGCTGGAGAATTGATTATTGTATGGTCAGCGAACCGGTACGCCCGCTGTTGAAACGGGCGTATATTTTGAATGAGGCCGTACATTCCGACCATTGTCCGATGGCTCTGGAAATATTATAGAATGGTAATACTCAATTTACGGGTGTCTCCTCCGTCGCGAAACTCGCCGAGGTAGACGCCTTGCCATGTACCTAAGTTCAAACGGTGGTTTTTGATGGGGATGGTGACCGAGCTTCCTATCAGGGAGGCTTTTATATGGGCACTCATATCGTCAGGGCCTTCAAGGGTATGGATGAAGTAGGGAGCACCGTCGGGAACGAGTTTATTAAAAAACGTCTGAAAGTCATGCCGTACGTCCGGGTCTGCATTTTCGTTGATGGTCAGTCCGGCAGAAGTGTGTTTGATAAAGACTACCAGCAGGCCGCTTTCAGGAAGTGCGGGTAGCTGTGAGACAATATCGCGCGTGATTAGGTGAAATCCGCGCGAATAATGAGGTAGTTGGATGTCAAATGTTGTAGCCATATATATTTTAGCTTTTTAAAATTTGGATGGTGGATTCAGATCTACATACGGATCTTTGACGGCTGATTCCATCATCGCGTTGATTGTAATTCCTGTGTCTTCTTTATAATTCCTTCTTTTGTTCCATTCACGTATGTCCTTGAGAGTGACATCACGTTTCTTTCTGTTTTGAGGGAAATTACTTTTTCTTTTCCTATCGGCATATTCATCCTTTCTGGCTGCGCTCATCATAGCTTGGATGGCAATGGCTGTTGATTCTTTATATGAAATAGTTTTGTTCATATTTTCTTTTTTTTGATTTTAATCTTTACGCCCTATCCGGTACAAAGATACTTTTTTATACTTTTGCACAAAATAAAAATGCAAAATAGTTTATGGAAGATAGAATACAGAAAGCAGTGGAGCTTTTTAAGAGTGGATATAACTGCTCACAGTCGGTGGTAGCGGCTTTTGCGGACATGTATGGATTTACACAGGAACAGGCATTGCGTATGAGTGCTTCTTTTGGCGGGGGCATCGGACGGATGCGTGAAACGTGTGGAGCTGCCTGCGGCATGTTTCTGGTGGCAGGCTTGGAAACCGGTGCTACGGAAGCAACTGACCGGGAAGGAAAAGCTGCCAATTATGCGGTAGTGCAAGAACTGGCGGCTGAATTTAAGAAGCGTAACGGCTCGCTGATTTGTGGCGAATTGTTGGGATTAAAGAAAAAAGAGCCCGTCTCCACTATTCCGGAAGAGCGTACTGCTCAATATTATAGCAAGCGTCCCTGTGCAAAAATGGTTGAGGAAGCGGCAAGAATTTGGTCTGAATATCTCGAAAAGCATCCAAAATGAGCTCCTAAAATGCTTTTTTATTACAAAAACGGTAAAAAAGTGCTCAATAAAGTGTTATATAACATAAAAATAACTATCTTTGCCTCCGAAATAAAATCTGAAAGTCTTTATGGCTGGAAAGATTTTAAGCATGTCTAACTAAAATTGCAAAGCAAATGTTGAAAGAAAAAGCTGGTGTAATTGCAGGTACTATCTGGAATGCACTGAACGAAACAGAAGGAATGACTGCCAAGCAGCTTAAAAAAGCAACTAAATTGGTTGACAAAGATCTGTTTCTCGGCCTTGGCTGGTTATTGAGAGAAGACAAAGTCTCTGTGGAAGAAGTTGAAGGTGAACTCTTCATCAAATTGATCTAAGCGAGTAACTCACTTAAGCAATAAAAAAATGCGTTGGTACATAATCATAATGTTATCAACGCATTTTTTTTTATTCCGCCATTTACGTATCTTTGCACACCAAAAAGATAAAATAATAAGAATTCAGAATGAAGAATATACGCAACTTTTGCATTATTGCTCATATTGACCACGGTAAGTCGACTTTGGCTGACCGTTTGTTGGAGTTTACACATACCATTCAGGTTACTTCCGGGCAGATGCTTGATAATATGGATCTGGAGAAGGAAAGAGGGATCACTATCAAGAGCCATGCTATCCAGATGGAATATACTTATCAGGGTGAAAAGTATATCCTTAACTTGATTGACACCCCGGGACATGTGGACTTTTCGTATGAGGTATCGCGTTCTATTGCTGCGTGTGAAGGTGCGTTGCTGATTGTCGATGCTTCCCAGGGAGTGCAGGCGCAGACGATTTCAAATCTGTATATGGCTATTGAGCATGACCTTGAGATTATTCCGGTGATTAATAAATGTGACATGGCGAGCGCCAATCCCGAAGAAGTGGAAGATGAGATCGTTGAATTGTTGGGCTGCAAACGGGAGGAAGTAATCCGTGCGTCCGGCAAAACGGGGATGGGAGTGGAAGAGATACTGGCGGCTGTGATTGAGCGGATTCCTCATCCGGAAGGAGATGAAGAGGCTCCGTTGCAGGCTTTGATTTTCGACTCTGTATTTAATTCTTTCCGCGGAATTATAGCCTATTTCAAGATCGAAAACGGTATGATTCGCAAGGGAGACAAGGTGAAGTTCTTCAATACGGGAAAAGAGTATGACGCCGATGAAGTAGGGGTGTTGAAAATGGATATGGTGCCTCGTAACGAACTTCGTACGGGAGATGTAGGATATATTATTTCCGGTATCAAAACTTCCAAAGAGGTGAAAGTGGGAGATACCATTACGCATATTGCCCGTCCGTGTGAAAAGGCTATTGCCGGTTTTGAGGAAGTGAAGCCGATGGTGTTTGCCGGAGTTTATCCGATTGAAGCGGAGGATTTTGAAGATCTCCGTGCGTCTTTGGAGAAGTTGCAGTTGAATGACGCGTCTTTGACTTTCCAGCCGGAATCTTCGTTGGCTTTGGGTTTTGGCTTCCGTTGTGGTTTCCTCGGATTGCTCCACATGGAGATTGTGCAGGAGCGCTTGGACCGTGAGTTTGATATGAATGTGATTACTACGGTGCCGAACGTTTCTTACCATATATATGATAAACAAGGTAATATGAAGGAAGTGCATAACCCTGGTGGTATGCCCGACCCGACGATGATTGACCATATCGAAGAGCCGTATATCAAAGCATCTATTATTACTACTACCGATTATATCGGCCCTATCATGACGCTTTGTCTGGGTAAACGTGGTGAATTGATCAAACAGGAATATATCTCCGGTAACCGGGTGGAAATCTATTATAATATGCCTTTGGGAGAAATTGTGATTGACTTTTATGATAAGTTGAAGAGTATTTCTAAAGGGTATGCTTCGTTTGATTATCATCCGAATGGTTTCCGTACTTCCAAACTGGTGAAGTTGGATATCCTCTTGAACGGTGAGCCTGTGGATGCGCTTTCCACTTTGACGCATATTGACAATGCTTACGATATGGGACGCCGGATGTGTGAGAAGTTGAAGGAACTTATTCCGCGTCAACAGTTTGATATTGCCATTCAGGCAGCTATCGGAGCGAAGATTATTTCTCGTGAAACCATTAAGGCGGTTCGTAAGGATGTGACCGCGAAGTGTTATGGTGGCGACGTGAGCCGTAAACGTAAACTGCTTGAAAAACAGAAAAGAGGTAAAAAACGAATGAAACAAATCGGTAACGTGGAAGTGCCGCAGAAAGCCTTCCTCGCCGTACTGAAGCTGGATTAAAAAAACACTGCCGCAAGCAATTTTTCAGAGATATGTTCTGAACAAATTGACTTGCGGTTAGTTTTTAATACACCAGGTGATTGCCTTCTGTCTGCAGAGCTTTCCTTGGCAATCACTTTTTAGGAACAAACAACTATAAATATGAGAAAAGTTCTGTCTTTTTCGGGCTTCCTGATGTTGGGGCTCGTCGTTTCGCAATTCTTGCCGATGATGGCAGGGGATGGCTATGGAGCTGTTAAATACATATCGAATGTATTGCTCTATGTATGCCTTAGTTTTATAATGATTAATGTAGGCCGTGAATTCGTTCTTGATAAGACACGATGG
Source organism: Bacteroides xylanisolvens (assembly GCF_018289135.1). NCBI lineage: Bacteria > Pseudomonadati > Bacteroidota > Bacteroidia > Bacteroidales > Bacteroidaceae > Bacteroides > Bacteroides xylanisolvens. Next base: position 1,943,746 of record NZ_CP072216.1, on the reverse strand, counting down.
AAAAGTTACGCCCAGGATTATTTTATTGCCATGGCTACGGCTGCTTTGCCGTGGTTTATGATTGCCATTTATTATGTGTTTGTATTGCTTCCACCCGATTTTTGGAATAGTTGGGAAGCCTGGAAGGAGAACTTACTATTGAGCCGTTTTGCCGCACCGACATCAGCCGGTATTTTGTTTACAATGTTGGCGGCTATCGGGTTAAAGTCCAGTTGGATTTATAAGAAGATACAGGTGTTGGCTATTTTTGACGATTTGGATACGATTCTTTTGATGATTCCTCTTCAGATTATGATGATCGGGCTACGCTGGCAGTTGATTATTGTGGTAGTGATTGTGTTCCTGTTATTATCGATCGGCTGGCAAAGGCTGAATAAGTACGATTGGCGTCAGGATTGGAAGGCTATCCTCTTTTATTCAATAATCATATTTTTGGCTACTCAAATTCTTTATCTCGGTAGTAAGGAATTGTATGGGGAGGAGGGAAGTATTCATATTGAAGTCCTGCTGCCTGCATTTGTGCTGGGTATGATTATGAAACATAAGGAACATGACACGCCCGTGGAACGAAAGGTGTCTACCGGAATCTCATTTTTCTTCATGTTCCTGGTGGGGATGAGTATGCCGCATTTTATTGGTGTGAACTTTGCGGAGACTCATGCAGGTGCTTATTCCGTCACCGGTTCGCAGGAGATGATGTCGTGGGGGATGATTATGTTTCATGTAGTGATTGTCTCTTTATTGTCGAATATAGGAAAGCTTTGCCCGATGTTCTTTTACCGTGACCGGAAATTAAGCGAGCGACTGGCTCTTTCTATCGGTATGTTTACCCGTGGTGAGGTAGGAGCCGGAATTATTTTCATAGCGTTAGGGTATAACTTGGGTGGGCCGGCATTGGTAATTTCTGTGCTTACCTTGGTACTGAATCTGATTTTGACAGGAATTTTTGTACTTTGGGTCAAAAATCTTGCTTTAAGGAGTTATACTAATTAGAAAATTCTGTATATTGCAAAACTAATATTATAAAAACATTTCGTTATGACTATTTTGCGGACTATGCGGAACTTCTCGTCTATGAATATCACGGCGAGTATTCTTTTATTCCTGGCTGCTATCTCGGCAGCCATTATTGCGAACTCTTCTGTGGCTCCGGTATATCAGGAATTTTTGTCGCATGAACTTCATTTACAGATAGGAAATTTTAATTTGCTTTCGCATGGTGGGGAAAATCTGCGAATGATTGAGTTTATCAATGATGGTTTGATGACGATTTTCTTTTTATTGGTTGGACTGGAAATCAAACGTGAGCTATTGGTAGGTGAGCTTTCCTCTTTCCGTAAGGCGGCGTTGCCTTTCATTGCCGCTTGTGGTGGGATGTTGTTGCCTGTGATGATCTATTCGCTTATTTGTGTTCCGGGTAGTGAAGGCGGACATGGACTCGCCATTCCTATGGCTACGGATATTGCTTTTTCATTGGGGGTGTTGAGCTTATTAGGCAGCCGTGTGCCGTTGAGTTTGAAGATTTTTTTGACTGCTTTTGCGGTAGTCGATGATATTGGGGGAATTTTGGTGATCGCTCTTTTTTATAGTTCACATGTTGCCTATGGCTATCTTTTGGTAGCTATACTCTTTTATATTTTACTTTATTTTATAGGAAAGTATGGAACGACAAATAAGGTATTCTTCTTGGTGATTGGGGTGATTATCTGGTATTTATTTTTGCAATCCGGTATTCATAGCACTATTTCGGGAGTTATTCTTGCTTTTGTTATTCCCGCTAAACCTCGTCTGAATGTAGGGAAGTACATCGAAAAAATTCGTCATACCATTGCCGATTTTCCGGCAATGCAATCTGAAAGCATTGTGCTGACTAATGAGCAAATAGCCAAGTTGAAAGAGGTCGAATCGGCTTCCGACCGTGTAATTAGTCCGTTGCAGTCATTAGAAGATAATTTGCATGGAACAGTCAATTATTTGATTCTTCCTCTTTTTGCATTTGTCAATGCCGGCGTTGTGTTTAGTGGGGGAGGCGAATTAGTGGGAGCTGTCAGTATTGCTGTTGCTGCCGGTCTGTTACTGGGAAAATTTATTGGAATATATTTCTTTACCTGGCTGGCTATAAAAATAAGATTGACTCCCATGCCTTTAGGGATGACCTGGAAGAATCTTTCCGGAGTTGCATTGTTGGGAGGTATTGGCTTTACTGTATCACTCTTTATCGCTAATCTTTCTTTTGGGGTAGACTATCCTGTATTATTGAATCAGGCCAAATTTGGTGTATTGACCGGAACCGTACTTTCCGGCTTACTGGGATATGTCGTACTTCGGATTTCGCTTTAATCTGTCGATTCATCGTCTCCATCATCTATCGGAAGAATTTTCATGCTTTCTTCATGTGGCAATTGTTCAACTTGGCGGAGTTTTCGTTCGATAGCGCGAGTCCGCTTACCCATTACTTCTTCTAGTTGGTCGCCGGCATTTTGAAGGTTTTTCTGTACTTTTTCGAGTAGTCCTCCGAATTTGCTGAATTCTGTTTTTACAGCTCCTAATACCGTCCAAACCTCTCCCGTTCGCTTTTGAATAGCTAACGTGCGGAATCCCATTTGCAGGCTATTTAGGATAGCCCCTAGTGTAGTAGGTCCTGTGACAACTATTTTGTAATCTTTTTGTAGAGTTTCTACCAGACTTGTTCTTCGGATTACTTCGGCATAAATGCTTTCAAAAGGCAGAAACATAATGGCGAAGTCTGTGGTAAAAGGAGGATCTACATATTTGTCGTGAATGTCTTTTGCCATTTTTTTGATGGTTGTTTCCAATTGCTTGCCGGACGATTCTATCAATGCAGTATCTCCTGCTTCAAAAGCATCATAATATTGTTCGTACACATCTTTGGGAAATTTAGCGTCGATAGGCAGATAGACGGTGCTGTTCGCATCATCCTTTCCCGGAAGTTTGATTGCAAACTCAACGAATTCGGTTCCGCTTTTCTTGGTTTTTACATTAGCGTCGTATTGTTCCGGACTCATCATCTGCTCTAATAATGCTCCTAACTGAACTTCGCCGAATGTGCCACGCATTTTTACATTGCTCAACACCTTCTTTAATCCGCCTACGTCTTGAGCCAGAGATTTCATTTCGCCTAGTCCTTTCTGCACATTCTCAAGTTGTGAGCGGACAATTTCAAATGATTGGCCAATGCGTTCGTTCAATGTCTTTTGCAATTTTTCTTCCACCATTGTCCTCATGTCATCCAACCTCTTTTCGGTCAATTTAATCAATGATTCCTGTTGACGGGCCATCATATCGAATTTCTGACGCTGCAGCTCTCCGTTAGTCAACATATTTTTGTGCAATACGTCTTGCAATTGCTGCATATTCTGATTCAGCGTTTGAGTCATCTCCAGGCGGAGTTCCCGGATGCTGCGATTCAGTTCTTCGCGATTCTCCTGCATTTGTTGGCGCAAAGCTGTTTGCAGTTGTTCCGCTTGCGTTTGATTATTACCTTTTGTAAGTGACAGTATTAGTAAGACTATCACTAATGCGGCAATAACGATAAGTAAAATTAATTCCATTAATAAGTAAGAATTTCGTTTCCGTTTTCAGTAATCAGAATCATGTTTTCCCATTGGGCGGAAGGTAGTCCGTCGTCGGTGCAGACAGTCCATCCGTCGGCATCATCTATAAAGACTTCGTAGGTTCCCATGTTAATCATGGGTTCGATGGTAAAGGTCATTCCCGGTACGATCATCATGCCCGTACCCCGTCGGCCGAAATGCTCTACGTCCGGTTCCTCATGGAATTGCATCCCTACGCCATGTCCGCAGAGATCACGAACCACGCTGAAACCGTTCTTTTCTGCATGTTCTTGGATGGCGGCGCCTACATCACCCAGTTGTTTCCAGGGTTGTGCGGCGGCAATACCTATTTCCATGCACTCTTTGGTGACTTGTACTAATCTTTGCATGTCAGGATTGACATCGCCAATCATAAACATACGGGATGCATCGGAGAAATATCCTTTGTAAATGGTAGAAACGTCCACATTGATAATGTCTCCGCTTTTCAGAATCTCATTTTTATTAGGTATTCCGTGGCACACAACTTCGTTGATACTTGTGCAGACGCTTTTGGGAAATCCTTCGTAGTTGAGTGGGGCAGGGATAGCGCCGTGGCTGGTGGTGAAATCATATACTAATACATCAATCTCTTCAGTAGACATTCCTTCGCGAATATTTTCTGAAATATAGTCCAACAGTGCAGTATTGATTTTGGCACTTTCCCGAATACCTTCTAGTTGTTCGGGAGTACGGAGTACTTTACGGGGAGGAAGTTTGTAACCTTGTTTCCTGTATTTCTGTATTTTTGCTTCTACTTCGGCCGGATAATTGGAGGGAGTAAACCGGAATCCCTTGATAAAGTTCTTCATTATGATAGCATATTTAATCGTATGACAAAGGTACGAGAATAAATGGAAAATATGCTTTCTTGTTTTCTAAAACTTTTCGATCCTCAATTATCAATAGGATTTACCATTCGTATGAAACACTAACTTGAGGTATCCATTCCCATCTTTTTCGTATAGCATTATATTGGTATTGCATCCCTGTTTTGATTTTCCAGTTTTTATTTATTTTGAAAACGACATTACTTCCCAATTTGGTTGGTTCCACTTCGGAGGGAAGCCCTCGGTATCTTCGGGTATCGAGGTTTTGTGAACCATATATGTCGAGAGACCATCTGGAGGATAATTTATATTCCATTTGGCTTTGGATATGGAAATGATTGGAATTTTCTGCAAAGTCGCTTTTACTATGCAGAATAAGATTCTTGTTTATTCTTAGCCAGGAATAAGTGGGTAAAAAGGTGGAACCTGGCTTTTGGAACATCTTGTATGTGTGAATAGAAGGTTTCGAAAAGATTGTGGAAGATTTTAAAGTGGGTAGTGTGGGATCAAAATCTACAAATGGTTTTCGAGAGTACATTTTTTGCTCTACTTTTTCGATCAGCTTTCTGTTTATCTTGATTTCCTGATCGGATTCCAACATTTGCTGAAGTCTCAATGAGTCCTGTTTGCTCCATTCTTGCCCTGCTGCGGATAAGGGGAACAATAATAAACAAAGAATATTCAATTGATATTTCCGAATGTCCATACACTGTGCTAGTAAAGTTTATTGTATGGACGGTGAAAAACAGGATATGCTGCTTTGAACGATTAGTGAATAGTAATTATTTCACATAATATGGGAATACTTTTCTTTTGTTTATGATAGTGTTCTAGCTTTGAAAACGGGTTGTATCTTCTGAATTTCCGATTCAAAGCCAAACCAGTAGCCATGTCCTTCTTCATCGACAGGGAGGAAACATAGTCGTAGATTTTCACGGTATGCACCGTATACTACTTCCCAACTTTCAGGAGGTAACTGTCTTTTGGTTCTTACTTTTTCTGCCGGAGCTTTTTTTAATGACATACCTGCTTCTATCCATGCAATACTGACTTGTGTCAGGTAGTCGGGATAATGATTCTTGCAGAAATCATAAAGGATTAATCCTCTTCTTTCCAGACTAAGAGGAGTGTCGATGACATCTGTCCGGACCAGATGGTCGAGTAGGTCATGTATAAAATGGGGGTTCTCCAAAATTAGTATACGGGTGATATTTCGCCAGGTAGGAGTGTTATAGAAACCGTCTAACAGGCGGGACATATAATGGGCTGTTTGTAATTCATCTACCGTGATTTCACGGGTTTGGAGTACTTCGTATGGAGGAAGTGGAGAGTACTGTATACCTAACTCGTCCGCTCTTCTTCGCATTTCGGTGCCCGGAAGTAATTTCAGGGATTCCAGTTGGATTTCTCCTGCGCCATACTCGGTTAAGGTACGGACGTCGTCGAAAATCTCTGATAGATGGTAGAGTGGGAGTCCGGCTATCAAGTCGGCATGAGTTTCCATGTTTTCAAGTGAACATAGATAATGGAGTCCGGCCAAAGCATTGGAGAGTTTTCCTATTCTTCGACTTTGTTCAAGCACGTTTTCCCGAAGGCTTTGGATACCGGCTTCCAGGTGCAGCAGACCTTTAGGCAGAGTGGCTAATTCCTGTTTGAGTTCATCGGAAAGTAGTGCCGGATGAATTTCCAGATGGAAACAGATGTCCGGGTATTCGCGGAATAAGTTTAATAGCTCTTTTGCCCGTTTATTATTGTAATTGAAAGTACGATCCAGTACTCGCACGTTTTTGATTCCGTGTTCGTGTATCACGTCGAGACGTTCTTTGATTGCTTCGAGAGATAAGGTACGAACTGGCTTTTCACCTCCACTGACACAAAAAGCACAGGTGTTAAAACATCCCCGGGTAGTTTCTAACTGCACAAATGGTTTGCTCCAATTGAAGAAACGGCTTTTTTCGGGAGGAACCAATTCAGAAAAGTTCATGACACGGGCAAGTCCGTTGTCCTGATATTCTCCTGATTCATTCAGGTAACAAAGTCCTGTGATTGATTTCCATTCCTTTCTTGGCTGATTCCACACTTTTAACCATAATGGAAATACTTCTTCGCCTTCTCCGCGAAACACTCCGCTTACAAATTTGTTCTTATATAAGAAAGCTTCATTATCTCCTAAAAACTCGGGACCTCCGAGTATAACACAGCAGTGAGGTAGTAATGCTTTTGCGCGTGAAACGATGTGCAGGAGTTGCTCATGATTGAATAGCCAATTGGTAGCTGCAATGATATCCGGTTGATGGCGGTAGATTTGATTGACGACACTGCCGGTGTTTTCATTGATCGTGGCGGAAACCGTACACCATTCAATGTCTGTATTATTTGCTATTTGGGCATGTAAGGCAGGTAATGCCAACGAAGAATGAGCGTACGAACTATTTAAATCAAGCCAAAGAAGTTTCATGTGGAAATTTTAATATTATCTTTGCAAAGGTACAAAAAACTTGTGGCTTGTAATGTATAGTAAATAAAAAACGCTAATTTTGTATTAATAAACGCAATAAACTAGAGAATTATGGAAATGATAAAGAAATATGCGGGTATCTTGATGATGCTGACTTTATTGGTTGGCTTTACTTCGTGTGAAAGTGAAGACGAGACAGAATTTAATCTGCCTGGTGAGTGGTATACGAATGAAGAGATTGATTTCGGGGCATATACCTGGGGAAGAGGTACGCTTATGACTTTTAACGCGAGAAATCAAGGAACAATTGGTTCTGCCGGTGATCCGAATTATTTGGTTTTTGAGTGGAGATGGATTGATGGAGGATATAATTCAATGGAATTATATTTTTATGGTGATGGCACTTATGCCTATATTTGGGGTGCGGAAGCTACCGATAGAACCTTTAGTGGAACATGGTATAATAATTGGCGGGATTTTAGGGATAGAATAGATGGACAGCCATTCTATATGCGTCGTCAATAAAACAGTGATAAAGATTAAAAATAAAGCCAGAGTCAATCATGATTCTGGCTTTGTTTTTTGAATATAGGAATTTATTTTTTCAAAAACAACTTCTTAAATTCCGCCGGATAAGGCGTCTCGAACTCCATTAAATCTCCCGTTACCGGATGATAGAAACAAAGTTTGAAGGCATGGAGTGCCAATCGTCCGATAGGGTTGGGAGAATCTTCTCTTCCATATCTTCCGTCGCCGATAATAGGATGGCCTAAATCCTGCATGTGTACACGAATCTGATTCTTTCGGCCAGTTTCCAAATCGAGTTCCAACAGAGAATATCCGTTAGCGCGTTTGATTGTCTTATAGTGGGTAATAGATTTTGATCCACCGTCATCATATTCACTGGAACTTACGTAAAGCGTTTTATCAGTCAGCCAGGAAACGACCGTATCATAGTCTTTTTCCATACTACCTTCCACTACGGCTACATATCGGCGGTCGGTCACTATCTCATGCCAGTTGTCGCGTAGTGTCCGCTGCGTTTTTTCATCTTTGGCAAACATCATCAGACCGGAAGTATCTCTATCTAAGCGGTGAACGATAAACACACGGAATTGACGTCCGGAGCGTTGCACATATTCATTCAGTATCGTGTAGGCAGTGCGCTCTTTCTGACGCTCCGTATTGACGGATAGAAGTCCCTGCATCTTTTCGACGACAATGATATAGGCGTCTTCATATACAATCTTCAGCAATCTGTTATTAAATTCTTTCTTTCCCTTTTGCTTGCTAATTTTCACTTTCATGCCTGCTTCAAGGGGAAAGTTGAATTGCGTGGTTATCACATTATCAACAAACACGACCCGCTTGCTTAACAACGATTTTAATTTCGTGCGACTTGCATCCGGCATCTTGGCAGCCAGGAACTCCATTAATTCCATGGGCTCTTTGACTGCATAATTGGTATATTGAGCACGTGCTTTTTCAGCAGGAGTTCTTCTAGGTCTTTTTTTCATTTCTTTTTTCTTTTGAGAATTTATTTTTCACCACAGATTACACAGATTAACACAGATTTTTATTACTGATTATTATAATCTGTGCTAATCTGTGTAATCTGTGGTGAACTCTTTATCGAAGTTTCAGCAACACCACATTTTCTACGTGATGAGTGTGAGGGAACATATCTACGGGCTGAACAGCCTTCACCTTATACTTTTCATTCAGTAATTGCAGATCCCGCGCTTGAGTAGCAGGATTACAACTAACATATACAATTCGTTTCGGTTCCGCAAACAAAATGACATCAATCACATCCTGGTGCATACCGGCACGGGGAGGGTCTGTGATGATTACGTCGGGGCGCCCATGCTGATTGATGAAATCCTGCGTCAGCATATCTTTCATATCACCGGCATAAAAAATTGCGTTCTTGATATCATTGATTTCTGCATTCACCTTTGCGTCTTCAATAGCTTCCGGCACGTATTCAATACCGATCACCTGGCGGGCTTGGCGTGAAACGAAATTGGCAATTGTTCCTGTTCCTGTATAAAGGTCATATACCAGTTCGTTTCCTGTTAATCCGGCAAAGTTACGGGCTATCTTATATAAATTATAAGCCTGTTCCGAGTTAGTCTGATAGAATGATTTCGGGCCGACCTTGAAACGCAAGCCTTCCATTTCTTCAAAGATGTGGTCTTTCCCTTTAAATACGTGAACGTCCAAATCGTTGATGGTATCGTTGCACTTATTATTAATAATGTATAGAAGCGAAGTGATTTCGGGGAAAGAGTCCGCTACGAATTGGAGTAATTGCTTGAACAGTTCCATTTCGTGATCTTCTGTAATCTTGCAAATGACGATTACCATCAGTTCCCCTGTGGAAGATGTGCGTATAATCATATTCCGCAGCATACCTTCCTGTGTGCGCAGATTGATGAAAGAATAATCGTGTTCGTAAGCGTAGTCACGTACTGCGTTCCGGATGCGGTTGGATATATCATCCTGCAACCAGCATTTCTCAATAGCCAGTACTTTGTCGAATGCTCCCGGAATGTGGAAACCTACCGCATTCATCTGATCGTATTTCACGTCCTGACGAACTTCCTCGTTTGTCAACCAGCGCTTATTTGAAAAGGTGAATTCCAGTTTGTTTCTGTAAAACTCCGTTTTGTCAGAACCGAGAATCGGAGAAATCTCGGGAAGTTCGATCTTTCCGATACGTCTCAAATTATCTTCCACTTGCTTTTGCTTATATCTGATCTGCTCTGAATAGGGGAGCACTTGCCACTTGCAGCCACCGCATACGCCATAATGTTGGCAGAAAGGAACAGCGCGATTGGGCGACAGCTCGTGAAACTTCACCGCTTCAGCTTCGGCATATTTATTCTTTTTACGCTTGATTTGCAGGTCTACAACATCACCCGGCACTACATAGGGAACAAAAATCACCAGGTCGTTTACTTTTGCGATGGCTTTTCCTTCGGCAGCCACATCCATGATTGTTACCTTCTCCAATAAGGGAAGCTCTTTTTTCTTTCTTGCCACTTTTACACCAGTCTAATAATTACTTTGCAAAAGTAGGTATTTTTTTTGGAAAAAATTCGGGTATACAGAAATATTCCGGATTGTAATGTCGAAATTGCATTTTGATAGAAAGTTTTTTCGCAAAAAGTTTTCAAGTTTGCGAAATATCCTTAGATTTGCGAACAGAAAAAAGTCATAATGTAACTTTAAACACAATATTATGGATAAAAAAAGAGTTTATACCTTTGGTAATGGTCAGGCAGAAGGAAAGGCTGACATGAAGAATTTGCTCGGTGGTAAGGGAGCCAACCTTGCTGAAATGAATTTAATCGGAATTCCTGTCCCTCCCGGATTCACAATAACTACAGATGTTTGTACGGAATACAATACGTTAGGACGTGATAAAGTGGTTGAGTTGCTGAAAGATGAAGTTGTAAAAGCGATCGCTCATGTGGAAGCGTTGATGAAATCTAAATTCGGTGATGTTGAAAATCCTTTGTTGGTATCTGTACGTTCCGGTGCACGCGCATCTATGCCGGGTATGATGGATACGATCCTGAACCTCGGATTGAATGATGAAGTGGTGGAAGGTATTATCCGTAAAACGGGTAATGCACGTTTTGCATGGGACTCTTACCGTCGTTTTGTACAGATGTACGGTGACGTTGTGTTGGGCATGAAGCCTACCAATAAAGATGATATTGACCCGTTCGAAGCTATCATCGAAGAGGTGAAGAAAGCGAAAGGGGTAGAACTGGATAACGAGTTGAAAGTGGAAGACTTGCAGGAACTCGTAAAGAAATTCAAGGCCGCTGTAAAAGAACAGACCGGAAAAGATTTCCCGACTTGTGCATACGAACAACTTTGGGGAGCTATCTGTGCTGTATTTGATTCATGGATGAATGAACGCGCTATTCTTTATCGTAAGATGGAAGGTATACCTGATGAATGGGGTACAGCTGTCAATGTACAGGCTATGGTGTTCGGTAATATGGGTGATACATCGGCTACAGGTGTTTGTTTCTCACGAGATGCCGGTACAGGCGAAGATCTTTTCAATGGTGAATACCTGATTAACGCACAAGGTGAAGATGTAGTGGCAGGTATCCGTACTCCACAGCAGATCACTAAGATTGGTTCTCAACGTTGGGCTGTATTGGCTGGCATTACCGAAGATGTTCGTGCTGCTAAATTCCCTTCAATGGAAGAAGCAATGCCGGAAATCTATAAAGAACTGGATGCTCTTCAGACTAAACTGGAAAATCATTATAAAGATATGCAGGACATGGAGTTCACCGTACAGGAAGGTAAACTCTGGTTCCTCCAGACACGTAACGGTAAGCGTACAGGTGCTGCCATGGTAAAGATTGCTATGGACTTGCTCCGTCAGGGTATGATTGACGAAAAGACTGCTTTGATGCGCGTGGAACCGAATAAACTTGATGAATTGCTCCACCCTGTATTCGATAAGGATGCTTTGAAAAAAGCCAAAGTGTTGACCCGTGGTCTTCCGGCTTCTCCGGGTGCTGCAACCGGTCAGATCGTATTCTTTGCTGATGACGCTGCCGAATGGCATGCTGCCGGTAAACGTGTGGTGATGGTGCGTATCGAAACTTCTCCAGAAGACTTGGCCGGTATGGCAGTGGCCGAAGGTATTCTTACGGCTCGTGGCGGTATGACTTCTCACGCGGCTGTTGTGGCTCGTGGTATGGGTAAATGCTGCGTATCGGGTGCAGGTGCATTGAATATTGATTATAAAAACCGTACGGTAGAGATTGATGGGGTATTGCTGAAAGAAGGTGACTATATCTCTTTGAACGGAAGTACAGGTGTAGTATATAATGGTAAGGTAGAAACGAAGGCTGCAGAGCTTTCCGGCGACTTTGCCGAATTGATGACACTGGCTGATAAATATACTCGTTTGCAGGTACGTACCAATGCGGATACTCCTCATGATGCGGAAGTTGCACGTAACTTCGGTGCAGTAGGTATCGGCCTTTGCCGTACAGAACACATGTTCTTCGAAGGCGAAAAGATCAAAGCAATGCGTGAAATGATCCTGGCGGAAAATGCAGAAGGACGTCGGAAAGCATTGGCTAAGATTCTTCCATATCAACAAGAAGACTTTAAAGGTATCTTTAAAGCAATGGCTGGTTGCCCGGTGACCGTTCGTTTGCTCGATCCTCCTTTGCATGAGTTCGTTCCTCACGATTTGAAGGGACAGCAGGAAATGGCGGATACGATGGGTGTAAGCCTGCAATATATCCAGCAACGTGTAGAATCACTGTGTGAACATAACCCGATGTTGGGTCACCGTGGTTGCCGTTTAGGTAATACTTATCCTGAAATTACTCAAATGCAGACACGTGCAATTTTGGGTGCTGCATTGGAACTGAAGAAAGAAGGAGTGGAAACTCATCCGGAAATCATGGTTCCGTTAACCGGTATCTTGTATGAATTCAAGGAGCAGGAAAATGTGATTCGCTCGGAAGCTAAGAAATTGTTTGAGGAAGTAGGAGATAGTATTGACTTCAAAGTAGGTACAATGATCGAGATCCCGCGTGCTGCTTTGACTGCCGACCGTATTGCTTCTTCTGCCGAGTTCTTCTCATTCGGTACAAATGACTTGACGCAGATGACCTTCGGTTATTCTCGTGATGATATAGCTTCTTTCCTTCCTGTTTATCTGGAAAAGAAGATTTTGAAAGTAGACCCGTTCCAGGTTCTCGACCAGAATGGTGTGGGACAGCTGGTACGTATGGCGACAGAAAAAGGCCGTGCTATCCGTCCGGATTTGAAATGTGGTATCTGTGGTGAACATGGTGGTGAGCCTTCTTCTGTGAAGTTCTGTCATCGGGTAGGTCTGAACTACGTTAGTTGTTCTCCATTTAGAGTGCCGATTGCCAGACTGGCGGCCGCTCAGGCTGCAATAGAGGAATAAGCACTATTCTGACTTAGTTATTGAATTAGGCTGTAATGCATTGTTAAACAGGCATTACAGCCTAAGTTGTTTTTAAGCGGTTCGTACACTTGGCAACAGAAATCGAGCCAAATAAACGGTATTCGCATACACCTGGGTATACACTTGTGAACATTGACGCATACACCAAAGCATACACCTAAAAAATAAAGATAAATGACTACATTTAAAGCAGTTGTAAGAAAGAAAAGAGCCGATGGCTTTTACCCGGTGTACATTCGCATCGTTCACCGTTCCAGAATGGGCTATATTAAGACTGACAAGCTCGTGTCGGATAAGCAAATCCAGAAGTCTGGAGAAATCAAAGATGCGGTAGTGAATGATTTTTGTTCCAGAGAAATCCTAAGATATACCGACATGGTGAATCGGAAGGATATTTCTGACTATTCTGTCTCTGAACTAATAGAATACCTTACTCGTGTCGAAGATAACGTGTGTTTCAGTGAATATGCCACTTTGCATATCAATCGTATGATTAAAGAAGGTCATGAACGAAATGCAAAGAACTATCGTTTGGCAGTAAATCATTTGGAGCGTTATTTGGGAACTACCAATGTAATGTTCAATCACCTCACATCTGCCGTCTTGAAAAGATGGATTGATAGTTTGGGACTGACAAATAGAGCGAAGGAAATGTATCCTACTTGTATTCGTCAAATATTCAAAAAAGCTATTCTCGAATATAACGATGAAGAAAGAGGTGTTGTACGCATCAAGTTTAATCCGTGGCTCAAAATCACAATTCCGAAATCAGATGGAACTGTTCAACGTGCCATCAGTGCCGAGGCGTGTCGTGAGTTCTTCAATCGTCCACTTCCTCAAAGCAAGATGATCTCTTCTTTGCCTGAACTTGGTAGAGACGTTGCACTCCTCTCCCTCTGTTTGGGTGGCATCAATACCGTTGACATCTATGAACTTAAAAAGGATGATTATAAGAATGGAATCATTGGCTACAAGAGAGCTAAAACGAAACATAGCCGTCGTGATGAAGCCTATATTGAAATGCGGGTTGAGCCATTCATCCAATCTACATTTGACAAGTACCTTTCAGATGGCAGGGATGAATACCTTTTCAATTTCCATCAGCGTTATAGCAACTCCGACAGCTTTAATGCTAATGTGAACATCGGCATCCGAAAGATTTGCATGGATATGGGAATGAAGAAAGAGGATTATTATTGTTACTACACTTTCCGGCATACTTGGGCTACCATTGCCCAAAACGATTGTGATGCTAATCTATATGAAGTTGCTTTCGGAATGAATCATACTCACGGAATGACTGTAACGCGAGGTTACGTCAAATTGGACTTCACTCCGGCTTGGAATCTGAATGCAAAAGTTATAGATTTCATATTCTTCAGCGATGAGAAGAGCAAGCAAGGCAAAGCTCGCAATTTAGAAGCTACGGCAGATAAACTATTCCGTATCACAAAAAAGATGATGATATATGGTCGTGCCTATTTCAAAGGCAAAGTTGTAGGCGAACTAACGGATATAGGTTTCAGTAATGTGGATGAAGTCATAGCTGAGCTTGTAAAGCAACTGCCAAAGGACATTCCCACTGGTTGTAATGTTCAGTTCCGTCTGGAAAATTGTGACAATAACAAGGAGGTTGTTTATGAAAGAAGCAAGGGAAAAGGTTTCTAGTTGATGTGTAGCAGAATCTAACCCTAACCAAAGGGAAATTTAGCTACTTCCCCCCATAGCCGTATCAGTCATTTTTTGATTGGTGCGGCTTTTTCAGTACCTACCCCTATCTGTTTGATTGCGGTTGGCTACAATGTTGCCAGCTATCAGTGCAGTAAACAAGACCAGTCCCTTCCACAAAAGGACAACCGTTTTCTTGATAATCCAGATAGCCGCTCTGAACACATTGACAATGATAAAACGCGCAAACCTAAGCAGTAGGATGAACAAGACCACTACCGGAAGCAAGTATATCAGGAATAGTAATTCAAACAACATAACTTTCAACTTTTAGGGTAAATAATACTGCCTATAAGAGGCTGTTTCTATATGTAAATATAGTGAAAATCAGTGACATAACAAAGGAATATCATTGCTTTTTATGGCGTTTCAAGATACTTTTTATCTTCGGTTTCAGACACTTAGACTATGTTATACTATGGATTTCCTATACTTTGATATTTATGATAAAGCACCTCTCCGTCCAAGGTATCAGTTACTCTGAATCCATAGGTAGGAATACTCTTTCTCCCTTTTGTCTTGGTAAGCGATGCTTTCTTACCACGTTATCCCTGAATGTTGAGCATTGGGTTAATCATATCAACTATCCACTGATATTTGGAAACAAGTGCATTGAGCATTACATCAACAGATGTCGTTATACACAGACCTCTTGGTTCAATAGTAATCCAACCTTTGGATTATGTTACTCGGTTATGCTGATTTCAAGTAACTGAGGTTACACGATACCATAGTTATAGATAACCTCCTATTCAATATTCCGAACTATCGGCATAGGTCATCCTTTGGGTTACAGTAACCACGGTATCTTGGGTACACCGCATCAAGGCATTTCGTACTACGGAAAACAATTTATCCTATATCCTTGGCTATCGGGTCAAAGTAACCTTGGTTAGAGAATACCACTTTCAAAAAATTCTGTTGCGCATTTCTTTCCGGACGGAGTTTCAGCGGTAATTTTGTCGTAAAAAAGAACCTTGGAGGACATCGAACTGCGTTGCAGGATTTGTCAAGCAAGTTGTACCTTTGTCATTACAAAACTCCGTTTCGTCCTGAAAAGGTGACTTGCCGACTGCTGCCGCATCGGAGCGATTTCTCGCTGTTTCGCCCTGCGAAAGAAGGTTCAGACAACTTCATATACCAAAGTATCATAGTAAGATGAAACGAAGAACCAAAGTTTATCAGTTACGACTGACACCGGAGGAACAGTCCACGCTTAAAGAGAAAGCAAAAGGAAAACCTGTCGCTGACTACATACGTGCAGCGTTGACAGAATTTTCAGACACCGATGCCAAACAACGGTTAGAACTAATCAATAACCTTGGTTCTTTTTACCGGAAGTTCCGGGATGAACTATCCTGGGCAGGCAGTAACCTGAACCAGTCGGTCAAGAGAGCCAATGAACTTGCGGTAGCCGGATTACTTCCACCCAGCTATATCCGAGAGGTCTTGATGCCGGTTATCCTTGAAACCCAGAAAACACTGAACGAGATAAAGAGAGACCTTGAAACCGTGACACGCAGGGCTGTCAAACTATAGTTTCCTTATACCTTATTATATAGTAATCCTGATAACAGAAACCGAATAACCAATATACCGAGTAACTACGGTTACATTATCCACAGATAAACATTCCCACGTATGATAGCCACCATATTACCCGGAAGCTCAAACTTCCATGCAGTCGGTTACAATGAACGTAAAGTTGCGAAAGGTGTAGCCCGTATGCTTGAAATGCAAAACTTCGGAACACTTGGCACATTCGGCAAGCCCACCCCGGATGAACTGGTCAAATATCTTCAGGAATACACCTCCCAAAACACCCGTATTGAGAAGGCACAGTTCCACGTTGCCTTTTCCTGTAAAGGGCATGAAATGTCAGAAGCGGAACTACTGGACTTCGCCCACCGCTATCTTACAGAAATGGGATATGGTGAGGAAGGACAACCCTTGCTGGTCTATTCCCACTATGATACTGACAATACCCATCTGCATATCGTCACTTCACGCATCGCCCCGGATGGTAGGAAGATACAGCATGACCATGAGCGCAGACGCTCACAAGAAGTGATAGACCGCATACTTGGGAATGACCGAAAGGAAAAAGTCAATAAAGATTTGGATGCAGCCAAACAATATACCTTCTCCTCTTTTGCCCAGTTCAAAGCCGTGATGACTTCTATGGGCTACGAAGTCTATCAGAAAGATGGAACAGTCTTCATCAAACATGGTGGCAAAGTTCAGGAGAAACTTTCTCTTACCGATATTGAGGCATTGTATAAGAAAGGCTACTACAACAAAGCACGTAACCGCCAGCTTCGGAGCATCCTCAAAAAGTATCGGGATATAAGTTCCAACAAGGAAGAACTCCAAAAGGAACTGAAAACCAAGTTCGGCATTGACATCGTATTTTTCGGTAAGAAGGATGCGGCATACGGCTACTTACTCGTTGACCACGCCAACAAGACCGTCATCCACGGGGCAAGAGTGTTGGCTGTTGGAGAACTGTTGGACTTCGCCACTCCCGAACAACGCTTTGACCGCATAGAGGATTTTATAGACCGGTTGCTTACCCTCAATCCCAAGATAACCCAAGGCGAGATATTCCAAAAGTTGAAGAAACATCATGCCTATATCAAGAAAGGTACCATCTACTTCAACGGAGAGTCCAGACCTTTGAAACCGTTTATGGCTGAAGCCATAGACCGTAACAACCGCATCGAGCTGGTGGAGAAGTTCCAATCCACCACAGAGGCAGAACGTGACTTGCTTTGTAAAATCTTTAAGGTGAACCGCCCCGACCTTGTTTCCCTTTCGTCAGAAAAACCACAAATTCATACAGACGCTATAAACCGCTTGAAAGAAATCTTCGCAGATGAAACCATTACATCTGTCAGAAGTTCCCTTCGTGAGGAAGGTTTCATCATCCGTCAAGAAGATGCCACATACGCCATCAACTTCAAGAACCATACCATCATCAACCTGTCAGAAGAAGGCTTCAATCTGGAGCGACTGAAAAGGAAACCGATTAAGCAGCAACAACAGCCGAAGCACTCTGCCAATAATCCACTCTCCCGTCATAACAAGATGCGTGACCACGGAGAAGGTAGCCACTATGAAAAACGTGAGTGGGAAGTCGGACAGAAAGTCAACTATGATGACATAGACGATGGACGTTCCCTGAAAAGATAAAAAAGGGACGTGCTGCCGTCCACTTTTCGGGCACATCACACCGTGATACCCAGATAACACGAACCCCTGCACCCCGGTTACTTTAACCGAGGGCATATAAGTGTTGCGCATTTCGTTTTCCGGGTTACATGTGCGATAATTTTGTCTAAAAATAATTCATCGCACGGAAAAATGATACAGACACCGGTCATAATCACATTCGCCAACCAAAAAGGAGGCGTGGGCAAAACCACCCTCTGCGTGACCTTCGCCAACTATCTGGTGACGAAGGGAGTGAATGTCGCCATAGTCGATTGCGACTTCCAGCACTCTATCATCAAGTGTCGCAAGGCTGACATCAAGAAATACGATGTGCAGTATGTGCCCTACGATGTACTTTCATACGAAGCCAACGACAAGAAAGCGATTATTGCACTTATAGAAAAGATGCACAACGATTCGAGCCTGGATGTCGTGCTGATGGATTCCCCCGGCAGCCTGCAGGCGGACGGACTGGTGCCGATGTTCGTGAACTCAGACATTATCGTTGTGCCATTCCATTACGACCTGATGACCGTTCCCTCTACCGCCAGCTTCCTGATGTTTATAGACCGCCTGCGCAAGGCTGTTGGCGGAAACATGAAGGCACAGCTTTTCATTGTCCCCAACCTTCATGACGGTAGAGTCGGAAAACGGTCTGAACTGGTCATTTGGGAGAACACCAGAGAGACCTTCTGCAACTACGGAATTGTAACGGGCAGGATTCCCAAACGTGCCGACATGGAGCGTTTCAGTACGATGGCGGCTCTGGATAAGCAAGTAGGCATCGTTACCCCTGTCTTTGAGCGTATCTATTCTTATATATTCGATACGACAGCCCCCATCCGTGAACCCAAATTGACGGGAATACAACTGACGGGGAATCTGGAGGCGGAATTAAAAGGCAAAGCGAAAGAGAATCAACCGGAAGAAAACGAGAATCAATAACCATCAACATATACAGTAATGACAAAAGACATCCCCGAAATAGATGACCTTCTCAAAGGCATCAATGACCCTGAAATGACATTGACGGATGGGCATACGGAAACGACTATCGAGAATCAATCGGCTGTTGCTCTATCCCAAGAGGAAAGTACAGAAGAATGTTTTACCCCGGTATCGGATAACTCCGACTATTGGCAGGATTTCCTGTCCTATCTTGAAAGCGATACCCAGGAAGATAAAGGAGAAAGAATGATCTGCAAGTTAGACCGTGACCTTGCCGACTCATTGGACGAGTGCAACATCCATAATCGTAGCCGTTCCGACATGGTGAACGCCATTGTCCGCACCTTCTTCAAGACCTACCTGCCACAGCTTGCACAGTACCGCCGTGACAACAAGTCGCTTTTCACCAACTATAAGGAGGCAAAAGCATGAGAACAATCCAATGGACTGACCGGATGACAACGCTCTTGATAGAACTCTACCCGGTGGAAACTACTTTCCATACCGCCATGGCATTGGGAATAAGCGAAACCCTTGTCAAGCAGAAAGCGCGTAAACTTGGGCTGGTAAAAGTCGCCAAGACGAAATGGATGGAGCGTGCCGACTATATCCGCAGGCATTTCCATTACAAGTCATTCACGCAAATGGCCCGCGATTTGGGGATAAGCCGGTCGAATGTATGTAACATCGCCGTCAAGCTGGGACTGAAACGTAGCCGGACGGAAACTTCCTGCATCATATCCCAAACCCGTATTGAACTGGTCAAACGGGAAAGGCGGCACGTGATATTCGGGCTTGAACCGCTGACGCAGCTCAAAGTGGTTTCCAACCGTGCAAGGGTAAGAATCCGCTCACGGCTCAAAAGCCTGGGGTATGTCGTATGCGACGAGCGTGTCCTGCTATATGCCACGGACAACTTCGAGCGCAAAACCAAATTGGAGAGCAAAGCCGTCAAGTTGGGACTGAGTTTCCTGCCAATCACAGGAAATAATTGACACGTAGTATTCACTTTATAACAACATAGCACCATGCAATACGGACAAATAGTATTCCTGCTCTTCATCGCCCTCCTGTTCTACTATGCCGCGTTGATAGTCCTTGACATCCTGAAAGCCAAGGCTGCACAGGCGGTAGAACTGGAATCGCAATCAGAAGAAGACATAGACATATCGGATGAAGCAAAGACCTTCAAGCCATTCAGAATCAGCCGGGATGAACCGAAGCAGAAAGAAAATGAACCAGAGGAACAGGAAAATTCTGACTCTGAGACAAAATCAGATCGGGAGCAACCTGAATCCAACTCCGAACAGCCATTCCACCGCCCCGGTTTCCGTGAAGCCATTATGACGGATGGCATCCTTGTGGAAGACCTCGTTGTGGAAGTCAACAAGATGGTGGAAAACGGCATTTGCGATTTAGGCTCACTTATAGCCGACTGTGAGAATGCCAAATAGCAAGGCAAACTTACCCGACAAACCATATATAGCTTCCCCAAAGAAGCCCCCCGTTCCTTTAGCGACCTCTGTTCCTTTGGTGATGAAATCAAATTAACAAGTTCAAAAAAATGCAATTCAAGAAAAGACTAAAACGTATGTACAACCGCTTCATGGGTTCTTCTTTCGCACAGAAAAGCGTGTTGGCGGTAGCCGCGCTTACCATCTCCGTGGGTGACATGATGGCAGCAAGCAAAGGAGCTGCCGGCTTCACAAAAGCCACTACGGAAATCAGTTCCTACCAGACCCCGGTTTCCAACCTGATGAAGGCAATCGCAGCCGTAATCGCCTTGGTGGGAGCTTTCAACGTGTATTTCAAGATGTCAAACGGCGACCAGGACGTGAAGAAGACCATCATGCTCACCATCGGCGGCTGTATCGCCTTCATCGCGCTTTCCGAGGCTCTTCCGTTGTTCTTCAAATAACAATGACGTAACAATAGAATGACGATGAATCAGGAGGGATTTCCCGTATTCAAGGGACTGCAAAAACCGCTGGAATTCATGGGCATCCGTGGACGCTTCCTCACGTTGGCAGCATTGGCCATCGGTGTGTCGTTTGTCGGATTCATACTGTTCTCCATTGTATTGGGAAAGCTCGCCGGATTCATCGCCATGCTTGTCATGGCAGTCATCGGGCTGGTGACCATCTTCATCAAACAGCGCGGAGGACTGCACAACAAGCGGAGAGACAAGGGCATTTATATTTATAACAAACTGAGAAAAAGCTCCTAATTATGGCACAAAACAAGAAAAAAGTCTTTGACGGCCTCTATACGGGGCTGGAGGAAACGGACGGCAATGTCGTCCTTTTTTCAGCCAAGGGCGAGCCGTCCGTCATCTTCGAGATGACCAACCCGGTGCAGCAGCTCTGCACCGATGCCGGACAGTACATACGCTTTCAGGATGTGCTATCCAATGTGGTGCAGACCCTCGGTGAGGGCTATGCCTTGCAAAAGCAGGACATCCTCTGCAAGCAAGCCTACCACCATGACGTGCCGGAAGATGCGGAGTTCCTAACCCGGAGCTATTTCAATTATTTCGAGGGAAGGGAGTTCACGGAGATATGCACGTACCTGATAGTAACACAGGAGGCGCAGCGCAGCCAGTTCGTGCAGTACGACCCGAAGATATGGCTGGACTTTCATACAAAAGTCTCTAAGGTGGATGACATCCTGACGGAACGGGGCATCCGGCACCGCAAGCTCTCCAAAGCCGAAACTGACGAGTATTGCCACCGTTTCATGGCATTCCGGTTCCGGCACGGGGCATTCTCCATGACCAACTTCAAGGCTTCGGACGAATACCTGAGAACAGGGGAACGCATTATCCGTTCCTACCCTTTGGTGGATATAGACGAGATAAACCTGCCGTCGATTATCAAACCATATACTGAGACCAACATCAACGGCTACAGCATTGCTACCGACCTGTTCTCGTTCCTGACCAACATACCTTTCTCGGATTGTGTGGTGTTTAACCAGGTAGTACAGATACCGAACCAACGCAAGTTACTCCGTAAGCTGCAAGGCAAAGCAAAGCGTCACGGCTCCATGCCTGACCCAAGCAACAAGATTGCCAAGGCTGACATCGAGGAAGTGTTGAACCGACTTGCCGTGGACAGTTCCATGTTGGTATATACGAACTTCAATATTCTGGTCAGTTGTCCCGTGGATAAAGTAACCCCGGTTACTTCGTATATAGAGACCAAGTTATATGAGTGCGGCATTATGCCGTCACGGACAGCCTATAACCAGTTGGAGCTATTCACAGACAGCTTTCCCGGAAACGCATACGCTTTTAATCCTGACTATGACCTCTTCCTTACACTCTCGGATGCAGCATTGTGCTTTTTCTTTAAAGAACACTTAAAGGAGTCTGAACAGACACCTTTGACCACCTACTATACAGACCGACAAGGACTGCCGGTCTGCATAGACTTCACGGGAAAGGAAGGCAAAGTCAAAATGACCGACAATGCCAATTTCTTCTGCATTGGTCCGAGCGGAAGCGGAAAATCTTTTCATACAAACTCGGTTGTCCGTCAGTTGTTGGAACAGAATACGGATGTGGTGATGGTAGATACGGGCGATTCATACGAAGGAATCTGCGGTTACTTCGGTGGCACGTATATCTCCTATACCAAGGAGAAGCCTATCTCCATGAATCCCTTTAAGGTGACTAAGGAAGAATACGAACTGAACTTTGGCGAGAAGAAAAACTTCCTGAAATCACTCATATTTCTGATATTCAAAGGGAACGAATTGCCCACGAAGATAGAGGATATGTTAGTAAACCAAACCATCGTGGAGTATTACGATGCCTATTTCCATCCCTTTGAGAAATTCACAGAGAAGGAACGTGAAGGCTTACGTCAGAAGTTGCTGGTGGACGCAAAGATGGAAGAAGACTATGATAATTATTCCACCAGAATGGAGGACATAGACGAACTGATAAATACGGAAGAGCCTCCTTCCAAGATTGAGGAGAACCGTATGTTGATGTTGCCTACCGAGGCTCACAGACAAAAGCTGATTCGTCAATACCGTTCCCTAAATGCGCTTGCCCATGACCAAGGGGCTACTCAGGCAGAAAGGGAGCGTGCCTTGTGCATTATGGAGAAATTCAAGAAGGAACTCTATGAAAACTCTTTCTTGATAAAGATTGAGAAACAGATTGATTACTTGGAAGTACAGAAACGCAGGCTCAGGGTAAAGGAACTGTCCTTCAACTCCTACTATGAGTTTGCCTTGGAGCGCATCCCGCAAATCACCTCGCAGGAGAAAATCAGTTTCGGCATCCGGGACTTCGCCGCCATCTTGAAGCAGTTCTACCGGGGTGGCGAGTTGGAAACCACGCTGAATTCCGATTTGAATGTAAACCTCTTTGATGAAAGGTTCATCGTCTTTGAAATTGATAAGATAAAGGATGATCCCGTGCTTTTCCCTATCGTGGTGCTAATAATCATGGACGTGTTCCTTCAGAAGATGCGTATCAAGAAGGGGCGCAAGGCATTGATAATCGAGGAAGCATGGAAGGCAATCGCTTCGCCTACGATGGCAGAATATATCAAGTACCTCTATAAAACGGTCAGGAAATTTCACGGCATAGCCGGAGTGGTCACTCAGGAGTTGAATGACGTGATAGATTCACCCATTGTAAAGGAAGCCATCATCAACAACTCAGATGTCAAGGTTTTATTAGACCAGACCAAGTTCAAGGACAGGTACGATGAGATAGCTGCCATATTGGGATTGACCCAAATCCAGCGGCAACAGATTTTTACCGTCAATTCCCTGAACAACCGTGAGGGCCGCAACTACTTCAAGGAGGTATGGATATGTAGAGGACAGAACTCGGATGTCTATGGTGTGGAGGAACCGCCCGAATGTTATTGGGCATACACCACCGAGCGGACTGAAAAAGAAGCCTTGAAAATTTACCTCTCCTACTATGGTAATATGCAGGAGGCAATCACGAGAATCGAGGCAGACAGGAAGCAAGCCGGGGATGACAAGTATTTGGTATTCGCAAGAAAAGTCAATCAACAACAAAAAGTGATGTCGTTATGGTAAGATTTAGAATGATGCTTGTGGCACTCATAATAATGGTGGCCACTCCAAATTTATTCGCCGCTTGGAAGGTCGTCATAGACAAGAACTGCATCAAGGTGGTATCAAGTAACCTTGCCTCTCAAAAGCTGATAGAAGGACAACACAACCAGCGTCTGGACTCCATTGCCGAGAAAAAGAAGAAGGTGGAACTCTATACCGTGAGCATGGCTACCATCAAGGAACTCTATAAGTTAACAATGCAGAATGTGTCAGGATTCGGCACGGAAAGCAAATATTACAAGGAGATTGGATTGTGCGCATACGACATCCTCAAAGATGTGCCGGAACTTATCCAGACGGTAAGCAAGGCTAAGTTCTCTAACAAGTTGCTTTGCCTGAATGAACTTGGCAACCTTGTCACGGAAACCCAACAGTTGGTGGGCAACTTTGTAAATATCGTGAACAATGCCACGATACAGAATCCCCTCAAAGGACAAGGCACGGCTGAAAAGAAAAGTGACGGCTACAATATGCTTGACCGCTATGAGCGATTATCGCTTGCCAATTCTATCTATTCCGGCCTCTTGGAAATCCGCTATAAGGTGGAGGGTATGATACTGATGGCTCAATATGCAACCGCCAACGACCTTTTCTTTGCCATTGACCCGGAGGGTTGGGCAAATGTGGTAACGATGAAGAATAATGTTGGTGGTCTTATCAATGACTGGAACAGACTGGTAGCTTCCAATTACTAACATCAATCTGAGCGAATATGAAACGATATTTTATCATAGGAATGATGCTTGTGATGCTCTATCCGGCAAAGTCTTTCGCCTTTGTCATCCCGAAAGACCTGCCGACCATTGAAGCCCTGATTGCCCTTCACAAAGCAGTGAAGAAGGATGAAGACCAGGCATTAAAACGGGTGGCTACCAGCTTCGGGGAACAGTCGCTTGTAGCCAAGGGAGCCATCAAGTTCAACGATGTGCGGACTACGCTCGATACCAAGTTGGGCAATGCCCATTCGTACCTTGTACTGGCAGGTGCCATATCAAGCACCGCCAACTCACTCTATCAGTTGGTCAAAGAGTATAAGGACTTTACCGGCAATACCTTCAAGCATGTATCGAAGAAACCATTTGTCGGTTGGTACTATGCGGATGCCAATGTCGCCATATCAAGGGAGATAAGCCATTGCTACAAACTCTATGCTTCCGTGGCAGCTTCGGGCATCAACCTGATGAAGGCGAGTATGGATGAGAAACTGAATCTGGTGATGACCCTCAAAACCTCCATCGACAGGGCACGGTACATCATAGACAATGCCAATCTGTACTGTTTCCTGATAACGGATTGCGGTTGGAAGCCGGATTATATCTGGGAAATCTTGAACTCCAATGTCAAGGACGAGATAGCGAATAAAGTAATCAATAAATGGAATCAAGGATATGCAGGTTAGAAATATAACAAGGGCATTGCTTTGTATGATGATGCTGACAATGCCATTCAGCTCTTCCGCCCAACGTCCTTCCCGTGACAAGGAGAAAGAGAAGCAATGGAAGTCAATGGAGAACGGGCCTTGGAACTTCGCCCCCGACTGGTACTATTACTTTTTGCACAACAAGTATTCCGGTGCGGAAATGTATTGGAAGTGGGCAGGATTCAATTCGGGCTTCCGTGTCCGATTCAAGGAAAAGGACTCCAATGTCAAGCGTATCATGCCTACCCGTGTGACGGCAGAAGAGACCCAACGGCAGAAAGTGAAGAAGGTGGAAACGGAACGCAAGTACATCGAGGAACTATACAAGGAAGAGCTGGTTCGCGAGGCTGACAGGTCGGTTGATTTGACATACGCCTCCTACAAGGACGAGTTTGACCGTATGCAAGACTGCATTACAGACGGGCTGCTCTACTGCATGAAGAAGAGTGACGGCAAGCTCAAATACCAGGTGGACGAGTTAAGCCGGCAGAACGAGATTCTTTGCTCCGGCATCGCCTACATCCATAAGACGGGTGTCGGTTACGGACTGGAGAATGCCAAACGGCAGCAAGCCTACGAGGAAGCCAAGACGAAAATGCAGGAACTGGTCAATCAGACCGCCCATCTGTGTGCGGTGGCTGCAACGCATTATTAAAGTTTTGGAATGTAGTTCTAATCAGAGATAATGAAATGATAACAATAAAAAATAATCAAGCATGAATGTATTATCAATTTTTCTGACCATCGGCTTGCCCGCCATTGACGAGAGTCTGGACAAGCTGTTGGTCGCTATGGAAACCTTCCCGAATGTGGCGGTATTGGGCGATGCGGTCGGGCTGGCACGTATCATCGGACTGTTGCTTGCCCTCTGTGTCGGCTCTTACGAATGTTGGATGATGATACTTGGACGGCGCGGCATGGATGTGATGAAACTGCTCCGTATCGTGGGCATTTCCATCTGTATATCCTCCTCGTCATGGATCTGCTCCGCATTGCAAGTACCGGGCAAGGGATTGGAGTCAGCTACCAAAGCGATGGCAAACTCCAAAAACAAGGAGGTGGCCGCTTTCGAGCTGAAGGTAGCACAAAAGCAGAGTGAATACTTGGACCGTCTGAGAGCCGTTCAGGATTCCATTGCGACCGCCAAACAGGTGGCTGCTATCGGTGAGGATGCCGCCTGGTGGGACAAACTCATTTATAATGTGGAGAATTTGGGCAGTACCATCAACAACTACGCCCAACGTGCGGCCGTGGCAGCCGAAACAAAAGTCAGCGAGTGGATCAACGATGTCATACGCTTTATCGGTGAACTGATATTCCAGATGTCCTACTATGGAATACTGGTAGCGCAACGGATATTCATCGCCATCATGATGATATTCTGCCCAATCATGTTCGCCCTGTCACTCGCCCCGCCTTGGAGTTCGGCATGGAGCCAGTGGATGTCAAAGTTCCTTTCCCTCTCGTTATGGGGCTTCGTCACCTATATGTGCCTTTACTACATTGACTTCATCCTGCTCTACAACCTTCAGCAGGACATGGTAGCCTACAACCACCTCCTGCATGGCTCTGTCAATTCGTGGGAACAGATTGGAGCATTGGGATTGCAAGGTATTGGCTCTAACTGTATGTATGCGATGGGTATGCTGGTGGGTGCCTACATTATTCGCTTCGTTCCCGAAGTGGCTTCTTGGCTGATACCGGGCGGTGTAAGCTCAGGTGCGGCTTCTGCGGCCGGTTCTACCGTGACAGGCATGGCAGCGACGGCAGGCTCCGTAGCCGGAGGTGCGGTCGGCGCAACGGCAGGTGCGGCAGGTTCCGTTTTCAAATCCAAGTGAGTATAATCTAAAAACGAATGAATATGCTTATAGAATCATTAGCACAGAAAACCAAATTAGCCATGATGACGGTACTCGCAACTATCGGAGGTTGCGCCGTCATCTGCGGCTTCACGGTCTGGTGCTGCATCTCTTTGGTTACCAAGGAGCGGCAGCAGATATATGTATTGGACGGTGATATTCCTTTCTTGGCGGAACGGACCAAGCTGGAAGCGAACTTCACCATGGAGGCGAAAGCCCACATCCAGCTCTTTCATCAATACTTCTTCAACCTGCCACCCGATAACGACTATATCAAGTGGACGGTAGGCAAGGCGATGTATATGGCGGACGGCACAGCCTTGAAGCAGAAACAGGCGATGGACGAGAACGGGTTTTATTCCGACATCATATCGTCATCGGCAGTCTGCACGATTATGTGCGACTCCATCCGGTTTGACGAGCATGAACGGAAGTTCACCTACTACGGCACACAGCTTATCAAGCGGCGCACCCGTGACTTGAAACGGACAATGGTAACGACCGGGTATGTGGAGAATGTACCGAGGACGAGGAACAATCCCCACGGGTTGATGATTACCAACTGGCGCACCATAGAGAACAAGGATTTGGATTATTAAAAACAGCAACAATGAAATCACTCAGAAAGATATTGCATGAAAGCCGCCTGAAAACCCACCAACAGGTTCGGTCATGGCTGCAACCCAAGATGGGGGCAATCGGTACGAAATATCGGTTGGAAGCAAGAATCCGTTTGGCTAACGCATGGGCGATAAAGCATCCCAAGAAAACTTTTGCCTATGTAGTCAGTTCTCTACTATTCTTGTTAGTGGATAATCTTTGGATAAGTGGAACAAAAACCGGCCCGTCAAATGGATTAAGCGAGTCCAATATCAGTATGGTTTCCAACATGGAACCGCTTTTCAGCGGCTTCCATACCATACAGGCAAACAAGGACATTCAGCGCAACACGCTGATGGATTTGGTAGCCCAAGGTCAGGAACTCCGTGAGGAATTGGATTCGATGATTGCCGTCCCCAATAAGTCAAGGATAGATTCCGCCCGTATCATCCAACGATACCGACAGCTTGAAAACATTGTCAAATCCCTTAACAATAATGAGAGCAAATGATTAAAATCAATTTCAAACAACCCAAGTATATCTTCCCATTGGTGGTGTTCGTGCCACTGTGCGCATTGATATACTTCGTGATGCAGACCTTCAAGGGTTCGGGCGATACCGGACAGTCGGTAGCCACCGACCGCATCAACATGGAGCTTCCCGAAGCCCAGGCAGAGGAAGCCGGAGACAAAATGTATGAGATGTCAAGACGCTTCGGTGACGAGGATGCCTTTACCGCTGTCGGTGCCATTGGCGAGGAGAAGAATGAGGCCGAGGAACTGGAACATGGTTACACTGAGGAAGAACTGAATATGCTCGATGCAGCCGAAGCAGAACGCATCCGTCAGCAGAAGGAACTGGAGGAGTTGGAGCGTTCCCTTGCGGAATCCCGAAAGCATATCAATGAATATGCCTATGGCGATAATCCGACCAATGGTTATACCTCAAAGGATGAATTTGCCCAAGATTTGGAGGAAATCCAACGCAGGAGCTATGAACGGCAGAAAGCCATTGAAAGCGGACTGGGTATAACCACCCCGGAGCAGGAAGAAGCCCTGCAAAGGCAACGTGCCGATTCCTTAGCCAAAGTACGACAGGAAGAGAAAGAACGCAACCGTCCCAAGCTGGTTATCAAATCCTCCGATACCAATGCAGACAAGTTCCACACGGTCTCTTCTTCGGACGATGCGGTGGATGCCAAACTGATTCGCGCCATGATAGACCAGACCACCAAGGCACGTGAAGGCACCCGTCTTCGCTTCAAGCTATTGGATGATGTGACGGTTGGCGGCATCAATTTGAAGAAAAGCACTTATCTCTATGGAACGGTGACAGGTTTCGGGCAGCAGCGTGTACGTGCGGCCATCACCAGCATCCTGATTGGGGATAAGTTCGTAAAGGTCAATCTGTCCGTCTTTGACAATGACGGCATGGAAGGCTTCTATGTTCCCGAATCCCAGTTCCGTGACTTTGTGAAAGATGCTGGCTCCAATGCGGTACAGCAGAATATCAATTTTGATTCGGGAAGCGGATATGAAGCCGGCATATCGGCTGAAGCCATTGCCCTGCAGACCTTGCAGAATATGTATAACTCGGCATCGTCGGCCATATCCTCCAATATCCGAAAGAACAAGGCGAAAATCAAATACAACACCATTGTCTATTTGATAAATTCGGATGAAGCAAGGTAGATTTTCTCAAACGTATTCAGATATTTTATAGTCAAACATCAATAATTTTCAGTATGAATTCCAAGATTGTTCTTTTTATTCTCAGTGTTCTATTTGTCGTAGGCAACGCATCTGCCAACGAAAAAATCTATGTCAATAGCGGAGTGACCACCCACATCGTTATGCCGGAGAACATCAAATTGGTGGATATATCCACTCCCAAGATTATCGGCAACCAATGTGCCGATAACATTGTTCGTATCAAGCCTTTTCAAGAGAGCGATTCCACTACGGTATGCAGTTATAAGGAAGATGAACTGTTGGGTACGCTTACCTTGATTGGAGAACGGCATATCGCCCAATATGACATTGTTTATACACAATCCCCCACATTGGCGGCATCCATCTTCCAAGTTCCATACAGCGATACGCAATCCTACATCAACCCGGAGGTGTCTATGCCCATGTCGGAAATGGCCCGCTATGCGTGGGCAGTTTATGGCAGTGACCGCAAGTTCAATCAGGTGGTGTCAAAGGCGCACGGCATGAAAGCGGTGGTCAATAATATCTATGCCATTGGGGATTACTTCTTCATTGACTACTCGCTGCAGAACAAGACGAAGATACCTTACGACATTGAGGAACTGCGTGTGAAGCTGACCGACAAGAAGCAGAGCAAGGCTACCAACTCACAGACTATCGAACTGACTCCGGTATTCTCACTCAACTATGCCAAGAAGTTCCAGAAGAATTACCGCAATGTGTTGGTGCTTCCCAAACTGACTTTCCCGGACGAGAAAGTGTTGAGACTGGAGATTTCAGAGAACCAAATCAGCGGACGTGTCATCGTGCTGACCATCGAATATGAGGACATCCTCAATGCCGACGGTTTTGACTCGGACATCTTGAAAAACAGCGATTATTATCCTTACTATTACATCAAATACTCTGTCGAACAATGAAAAAGCTATTATTCCTTTTTGTATGTGCGGTTATGACCATTGGTGCATCCGCGCAAGATGCCAAGCTATCAATAAATGCAGGCTTTCAGTTCCCCTCTACGTTGAACACTACGGTCGGCTATGAACATCCGCTATCCTACGGTAATGCCGTGGAGTTGTATGGCGAGGTGGGCAACCATTGGAGGAAGCATGACTTTTGGAAAGGTTACTTCTGGGATGGCGGCATTGTCTATAAGCAACGGCTGGCAAGATACAAGAACGGTATGCTTCGCTTCCGTTTCGGCCCTCAATTCGGTGCGGTGGAAAGAAAATTCTTTCTCGGATTGGAAGCGAGCTTTGAATACAGCTACGTTTTCAGAAACGGTTGTGAGTTTGTGATTACCCAAAAGAATAACGTGAATTTTGTTCATGGGGACACTTTTAGAAATGGATTGTTGCTTGGTATGAAGATACCTTTTTGAACCACTAACTGATTTTGAGCTATGGCATTTGAAGAAACAAGGGAACAGCAGCAGATGTATAACTACTTCCGTAGCTGCATCTACATCTTTCTCATCATTGAGATTATTATGAACCTGCCCATTACGGCAGACAACCGTGTTACGCAGTTCATTCTTGACCTGTTAGGCAGATTCCCCGTGTTCACGTCCGTTTCGGGTTGTAAGATGGTGGAACTGGTCTGCATCTGTGTGGTCTGCATCGGTACAAAGGCGAAGAAAGCATTGAAGTTCAATGTCAAGACAATGGTCATTTATCCTGTATTAGCCGGTCTGACCCTTGTCGGACTCTGCTTCCTCTTTCACAAGATGGACTTCGGAATGAGTTGGATGGGATTCCCTGCCAACCGTATTCTTTATGCCGTATGCTCAGTAGTTGGCACCATGTTGGTGCATCAAGGATTGGACGGCATTGCCAAGTATTACAACTATAAGGTTGGTGATGACCGTTTCAATTTCGAGAACGAGTCCTTCCAACAGTCTGAGGTACTTGCCAATAACGACTATTCGGTAAACATACCGATGATTTATTATTGGAAACGGAAGATGCACAAGGGATGGATCAATATCATCAACCCGTTCCGTGGCACGATTGTTCTCGGAACACCGGGTTCGGGTAAGTCCTTCGGTATCATTGACCCGTTCATACGGCAACATGCCGCCAAAGGTTTTGCCATGATGGTGTACGATTTCAAGTACCCCACATTGGCGAAAACGCTATTCTATCAGTTCTGTAAGAATCGGAAAGCCGGAAGGCTTCCTGCTAACTGTGGGTTCCGTACCATCAACTTCACGGATGTGGAATACTCTGACCGCATCAATCCGATACAACGGAAGTATATCCCTGACTTGGCGGCAGCTTCGGAAACGGCAGCTACCTTACTTGCTTCCTTAAACAAGGGAGGTGGAGAAAAGAAAGGCGGTTCGGAAGCGTTCTTCACCAATTCGGCAGAGAACTTCTTGGCGGCTATCATTTATTTCTTCGTAAACTTCCACCCTGTCGGGTTCAGAAATGGAAAGAAACTGAAACGCTATATTTTGCTGGAGGGAAAGAAATTGGAGATTGTCATTCGGAATTGGGATGACTTCAATGCCATAGACGAGAAGGGAAATGTGGTGCTGGACTTCGTGGATGAGAACGGCAATGATGTATCTACCGATGAAGATAGGATGTTTGTGGACTTGAACGGGTTTTCTTATAAAGACCGGACAAGAACACTTAGAAAAATAGACCGCTGTTGGTATGAGGATGAGCACGGAAACGAGGTTGAGCCGGACACCATCACAGGTGAGTTCTCAGATATGCCGCACGTACTATCATTCTTAGGCAGGTCATACGACCAAGTGTTCAACATCCTGATGCAGGATGATAAGATTGCATCCTTGATGGCTCCGTTCAAGAGTGCTTTCGAGAACAAGGCGAATGACCAGTTGGAAGGTATGGTGGGTACGCTTCGTGTCAATGCCGCAAGATTGGTATCTCCCGAAGCCTATTGGGTCTTTACAGGTGATGATTTTGACTTGAAGATTTCAGACAAGGAGCATCCGAGTTATTTGGTCATCGCAAATGACCCGGAAAAGGAACAGGTCATCGGTTCGCTGAACGCTTTGGTGCTGAACCGACTGATTACACGTGTAAACTCCAAGGGGAACATCCCGGTAAGCATCATCGTGGATGAGCTGCCCACTCTGTACTTCCATAAGATAGACCGTTTGATTGGTACGGCACGTTCCAATAAGGTTGCCGTGACCCTTGGCTTTCAGGAGTTGCCTCAGTTGGAAGCGGACTATGGCAAGGTTGGTATGCAGAAGATTATCACTACCTGCGGTAACATCTTTATGGGAGCGGCACGTAACAAGGAAACCTTGGAGTGGGCGCAGAATGATGTGTTCGGCAAGGCGAAGCAGACCTCACGCTCCATCTCCATCAATGACCAAAAGGTATCTACTACCATCTCCGAGAAGATGGACTACCTTGTTCCGGCAGCCAAGATAGCGGATATGGCTACGGGATGGCTGGCTGGTCAGGCGGCACGTGACTTTACCGCCACCAATGACAAGATGCTTGACAACTTCGACATAGAGCAGTCGGAGGAGTTCAAGACCACGAAGTATTTCTGCAAGACGCACTTTGATATGAAGAAGATTAAGGCGGAGGAAGACCACTATGTGGCTCTGCCCAAAATCTATGAGTTCAAGAATGACCGGGAGAAGGAGATTATGCTGAACCGCAACTTCAAGCGTGTCAATCAGGAGGTGGAGGATATGGTTAAGGAACTGCTTGGAATGAGTTGATTATGGAAGGACTTGCGAAGATACCCACCTTTAGCGGTAGCACGTTGAAGATTATCGCCATTATATCTATGGTGATAGACCATTGTGCCTATTTTCTGATGGAGAACGGCACACTACTTTACAATGCCATGCGCTGTGTAGGTCGAATCGCCTTTCCTGTGTTTGCTTTCTTGATTGTGGAAGGTTTCGGTTATACACATAACCGAAAGAGGTACTTTGCACAGCTATTGGTATTTGCCGTTATCAGTGAAGTTCCTTGGTATCTGCTGAATGGAGCGGACGGTACGCACAACGTAATGTTCACGTTGGCTTTAGGCGTGATAGCTTTGGCGGTATTGGAGAAATTGAAAGAGAATAGCATCCTTTGTGGGGTGGCTATTCTCTCTATTGCTTGCTTCGCCACTTGGTCTGGAACGGATTATGAGTGGCGAGGAATATTGATAATTGTCGTTTTCAATCTGTTACGGAATCAAAACAAGATTCTTCCTTTTCCCTATGGTCGGATAATGCAGATACTTTGCGCTTTCCCATTGATGATGCACTATGGTAGCATCGGTGCTTTGCTGGCTTGCATGGTCATCTTCTTATACGATGGCACAAGGGGATTTATCAAGGGCAATGCAGCCAAGTATGGATTTTATGCTTTCTATCCGATGCACTTGCTACTAATATGGTGCGCTATAACATTTTTAGCACACTGATAACTGCCGGAATATAATCAGGTGCTTCCGCATACCCAATCTTTTTTAACCAAAGCAGATAGTTCCCATCTTCTCGTTTGTACTTGTACTGCACCTTGGTATAGTAGGCGCGGACACTTTCCGACCAATGGGCAAACTCATAATACTTTCCGGTACGTGGATTGGTCAGCCCAAAGAGGTTGTGCCTATCCCTACACAGTGGTGAGGTAAACCATCCTGTTTCCAAAATGGCTTGTGCCAATACCACTTTCGGATATAGGATGCCGTTCTTCTTGATTTCCGTATAGAGGTTGGGAATCGTCAATTCAGGAAGATGCCCGTTTGATTTAACCCGTTTGAATTTTTGGGACGTCTTACCGTCCACTTTTTGGGTACATAGACGTTTGTTTGTTCTAATATACGATTGAACTTTCAATGTATCTTTCGGTTCATTATTTGAGCCTATTTGTGTTGTATCCTTCTTATTATCAATAGCCTTTTCTTTGTCGTTTGCCCGAATCGACTCAATTCTTGCCTCTTTCGTTATCGTATAGAACTGTGCCGATGCCATGCCCGGCATCAGCATCAAGAACATCGCTGTCAGAATAGTGTTGCGCATTTCTTTTCCGGAATTTGATGTGGGTAATTTTGTGACATCCAAGCGGTAACGACACCGCAAAATTAACAGTTCAACATCATTCAAATGGAATTACACAACAGAAATTTATCCGAAATGCTGCCCTACGAGAAGTTGGCGGTATTGGGCATCGACCGTAAGAAAGCGGATTTGTTGCCTCAGGAGGTAAAGGAAAAACTGGCTTCCGGCGAGGTCACTCCGCTGATGCAAGTCTCTATCAACGCCCGTAATGGCGACATCATCACCTTGCCGGTTAAGTTACAGCTTACTGCCGACAAAAACGGTAATCCTGCCCTTATCGCCTATCCGGTCAGAGCGGCGCTTGAAGTGGAGCGTAACAAGGTTCTACGCTTAACCGAGCAGGAAGCCATCCGGCTACGGAATGGCGAGGTGCTTCAAAAAGCCGTGGAGGTAAACGGCGAGAAGACAAAGCAGTACCTCCAATTAGACCCTGAAACCAAATCGGTCATCCATCGTAAAGTGACGGACATCCAACTGGAGCAGAAACTCAAAGACATGGAAAAAGTCAATGACATCGAGTTGGGCACCCTGCAGAAGCAACAGGTTCGTGAGGGCAAGCCCATCGAACTCAATGTAGGCGGTGAGAAGGTTTCCGTGGGTGTGGACTTGAAAGAACCGCAAGGCTTCAAGGTCATCCAAGGCGATATGAAAGAGTGGGAACGGCAGCAGAAGCTCCGTTATGACGAGCAGCATCCTGAATACTTGGGTCTGGTAATGACAGACAAGAACCGTTGGGAATACCAGAAGGTCGTGGATGCCCAATCCAAGGAACGTGCCATCCACCTTAAACCCTCCCGTGAGGAAAAAGCAAACAATATCCTTAAACGCTGACGGTCATGGCTAAGAAAACAGACAAAGAGCCGGATGCCGGACTCCTGAGACAATTTGACTCTCTGAAACAAAAGCATCCCGATGCGATGCTCCTTTTTCGGGAGGGCGATTTCTACCGGCTCTACAAGGAGGATGCTGTTAAAGCCGCCTTGATTCTCGGCATAGCCACGGCAGACAAGCTGACTTCGGGCATTGAGAAGAAGATAAAGACCGCTGAGTTCCCTACGGTTGCATTGGACACTTATTTGCCCAAACTCATCCGTGCCGGAGAACGGGTCGCCATCTGTGACAAGCTTGAAGTCGTAGAGAAAGTAAGGAAGAACGAAGAACCAACCCTATCAAACAATACCAATATGGCAAAGAAGAGTAAAGAGAAGAAAGAGAAGGCTGTGCAGGAAGAGCCTGCCAAGACTGTGAAGAACACAGCCGGGGAGAAACCTGCCAAGGAGAAAAAGGTGGAAGCGCAAGCGGAAGCCAAGAGTGAACAGAAAGCCGAGGCGAAGCAGGAGAAGAAACCACGCGAGCCTCAGATGGTAACTGCTGCCGGCGAGAAAGTGACCCACGGTCACGCTTACCAAAGCAAAGCCAACCCCGAAGAGTGGTATTTCACCGCCAAGATGGACGGTAAACAGTTGAAGCCACAACGGATGGACGCTACCGACTTAGCCGCCTACCAGAAGAAGGAAATGACGGTGCCCCAGTTGATGGAACGCTATTATCCGACCAAACTGATGCCAAAGGTGTCGGAGGAATCCTTCAAGATGCCCAAGTCCATTGCCGGACCGGAAGGCAATATCTCCGTGGAGAAGT
Organism: Bacteroides xylanisolvens; assembly: GCF_018289135.1. Lineage (NCBI taxonomy): Bacteria > Pseudomonadati > Bacteroidota > Bacteroidia > Bacteroidales > Bacteroidaceae > Bacteroides > Bacteroides xylanisolvens. The sequence continues at coordinate 1,907,577 of NZ_CP072216.1, read as the reverse complement.
TCAATGTCTATAAGGAGAAGGACGAGCAGCGTGCCGATTATGGCAAGTACAAGTTCTATGCGCAAATCGGTGACTCCAAGATGTCGGCTGTCGCTTCCCGTCAGGACTTGAACGCCTACTTCGATCGGGTGATGACTCCTACTCAACTTGTAGAAAAGAACTTCGGGGAACGCCTGCACTTGAAATCAGCCTACGAGAAGTACCAGCTTCCCGAAGGCATAGACCCGAAAGGTGTGCGTGTGGCGAAAGACCGTGGTGACAACAAGTGGAAGGTGTCCGTGGATATGGGCGACAAGGGGCGCACCACCAAGCATGAAATCTCCTTTGATGACGGCTATTCCCTTTTCAAGGCAAAGACCGCCACACGGGAACAGATTGCAGCGAAGTATCTCAATACGGAAATCAGCGGTATGCTTGCTGCAAAGAGTGTCAAGGTGGAGAAATCCGCATCCATGAAAAGGTAACTAATCAAACAACAGTTTAACGATAAAAGAAAAACTATATATGAACAAAAAGATGAAGCATGAGGAGTTGGTGGAACTCCTTCAGGAGGGCAAAATCGGTTATCTCCGTTTTGTCCTGGAGAGTGAGAACGAACAGGGTTATTTAGAGTGGTGCCGTACCCACGGTACAGACCCCTCGGACGAATCCGCAGAGTTTTATATCGAGCAGACGGACATCGAGCAGATGGACCGTCAGGTAATGGATGACGAGGACTATGGCATCTGGAACTAGTTACAATCCGTCAGCTTCGGGCAATGCCGGTCAGGTCGCTCTGGATAAGTTCGCGGCGATGATGATTGACCGCATGGAGCAGATGAAAGCCTCCGACTGGAAGAAAGGCTGGATTGGTGGTGCTTCGGGTTATGCCGGCTTGCCGCAGAACGTGGGCGGCAGGAACTATTCCGGTTCCAACTCGCTATTCTTGCAACTACATACGGCGGCGAATGGGTATGACCTACCTGTCTATCTGACTTTCAAGCAGGCGCATAACCTCAAAGCCCACGTCCTGAAAGGAGAAAAGGCGTTTCCCGTGGTCTATTGGGATATGCTGGTAAAGGACAAGAACGGGCAGAAAATCAGTTCGGATAATACCGTGCCATGAGTCGGGAGGAGCGGAAAGATTTGGAAGCGATTCCTTTTATCAAGGCTTTTCCGGTTTACAATGTCGCACAGACCAATCTGGCAGAGATACAGCCGGAGCGTATGCAAAAGCTGTTGGAGAAGTTCAAAGTGCCGGAGCTTAGAGACACTGAAGGTATGTATGCCCATGCCGCCCTTGACCGTATGGTGCAGACCCAGGGATGGCTCTGTCCGATACAGGCGGACAAACGAGTGGACGGTGCTTATTATTCTCCCTTGGCAGACAGGATTGTTGTTCCCATGAAGGAGCAGTTCAATATCGGCAAAACTCCGGAGGAAGTCTATCGTGGCGGTATGGAGTATTATTCGACCATGCTACACGAAATGACCCACTCGACCATGACGGCAGACCGACTCAATCGTGAGATAGGTGGCAAGTTTGGAGATCCGAAATATGCGAAGGAGGAACTGGTGGCGGAACTGACGGCTGCCATGATCAGCCACTCGATGGGATTCGATTCCAAGATAACGGACAACTCCGCCGCCTATTTGGACTCGTGGATTGGTGTCCTGAAGAAGGAACCTAAGTTCATTGTTTCCATTATGGCAGACGTAAACAAGGCATCCGACCTCATACTTGACCACGTGGACAAGCAACGGTTGGCATTGGGCGAACAACCTTACCTTGCCAAGAACGACCCGTTTACTCCAATGGATCCAAGTGAGGAAGTCCCTTTCAAGAATGCCGCCATTATCAAGACCCGTTCCGGCGATTATGCTATCCGTGTCTCATACGATGGTGTGGAGTTGGGATTGAAGAAAGTCACCAAAGACACGGCAAAGACCTTCTTCCAGCTTACTGACCAGAAAGATAAGACAGCGTTCCTGAATATGACGGCACGAAAGACTTACGAGCCGGAGTTGACTGTGATACGGAGAAATCAGAAAGTAAGCACGGGTATTTCTCTTTGATTGGGGGTTATCACTAATACAGACAGATGATGAGTGATTACAAAGTAAACTTCAAGGAGATGAAATCCCGTGTGGGTGTGGATGACATCGCCTATGCGTTGGGGTATCGTCTGGACCGGAAAGCGGGTGTGGGTCGGTACATTGAACTGGTGCTTGGTGAAGGCAATGACAGACGTGACACCATTATCGTCAGCCATCCGCATAACAAGGTGGCCCAGACTTTCTTCCGCAGGGATGGCTCCAAAGGCGATGTGGTCACTCTCATCCGTGAGAATCTGAATTCATTCCTGGTATCGGGTAAGGACGATTGGCAAAAGATTGCCAAGGTGATGGCACGCTTTGCCAATATGCCCGAACCCGAATATCGGGAAGATAGAGAATATATCAAGTCCATCAAGCATGATGCCGTATTCGATGAGTCGCGTTATGAGGTCAAGTCGATTGATACCAACAAGATTCCGAGATTATTTTCTCAAAGAGGCATATCCGATGATACAGTGAAAGAACTATCTTCTTTTATTTCTCTTGTCAGGGATAAGCAGAATGGAAAGTTTGAAGGTTACAATATCGGTTTCCCTTATACGAATGAGCATAGTGATGAAGCCAACGGCTACGAGATTCGTGGATATGGCGGTTACAAGTCCAAGGCGGCCGGTACGGATTCTTCCTCTTCGGCTTGGGTGGCAGATTTGACAGGTGGCAATCATGAGGCTGTCCGAAGCGTGTTCTTCTGTGAGTCGGCTCTTGATGCGATGGCTTTCTATCAGATGAACAAAGTTCAATTAGGTACGGATATGGCTTTGGTATCATTGGGTGGTACGTTCTCTGACAAGCAGATAACCGGAACGATGGCTCGTTTCCCAAATGCGAGGGCATTTGATTGTTTCGACAATGATTTAGCCGGACGTATCTACGGATTGCGTATGATGGCAATTTTAGAGGACATTCCGATGAAAATCACTCGCACAGACAATAAACTGCAAGTGGAAGCCAAAGGAAAATCCTTTGAATTGAACACGGAACGCTCTTTAACGGCACAGGTCAGTGAAAAGCTATCCATCCGTTACAAGATGGGGCAATGGCTACCGCCCAAGGCTTTCAAGGATTGGAACGATTGCTTGATGAACAAGCCAATGGCTCCGATACTCTCTCCGCATAAGGAGGAACGTGAACAAAACTTGACTGAACGCAGAAATACGGGCCTTAAAATGTGAAGTATATGCAAAGAATAAAATCAAAAGTAGCGGCATTGGCCATTCTATCAGCTTTCCTGATGAACGGTTTGCCTACATTCGCCCAACAGACGGATCCGGCTTTGACGAGTGCGGTGATTGCCCAGACGGTGGAGTTGAAGAATATCCACAAGCAACGTAAGAAAAGACAGGAACAGATTATCGCCGCTGAGACAGCCGTGACCCTGGCTCTCGACCGTGTTCACTCTGTAGAGAACAAGATGCTGGAATACCTATCCAATGCACAGGGTGCGATGCAGAACCTCTATCAGATTAAACGTGCAGGGGAATTGGTTACGGTTGAAATACCCAAAAACTGTAGCTTGTTGACGAAATCGGTGGGTCGTAATCTGAAAGGCACGGCTATTGCCGCCATCGTGTCGGATGAACTGACGGATGCGGCTACGCAGATGGCTGCACTCTATCCCTTTATGAAGCAGTTGGTGACTTCGGGTAGCTATAACGTGCCAGGTGGGGACGGGAAGAATGAGAAGCACAAGGTGAACTTGTTGAACTCTTCCGAGCGGTACTACATCGCCAACGAGGTGGTGACCCGTCTGGAAGCCATCAATACGGATTTGTTTATCCTGGCATGGCAGGTTCGTACCTTATCTTGGAATGACCTTTGGTTCTCTCTTGACCCGGAGGGTTGGGCAAGTGTGATGTCCGGCAAGAATATCATCAACGGCATCGTATCGGAATGGAATCAAGGGTATCTGCTTAAATGGTAATTAAAATGCAATTAGAATAATAATCGAACATCGTATGAATAACATTCAAATAGTATGACAATGGCAACAGAAAAGAAAATTATAGGTAGCTGCCCCCTCTGTGGCGGTAACGTGGTGAAGACCTGCAAGGGGTATCGCTGTGAGAATAATATGGGAGAGAATCCCTCGTGTGTGCTGAACATCAATGCCATTCTTGGCAACCGCAAGATGGCGGATAACGAGATAGCGGAGTTGTTGGAGAAGCGTAGTGTATTGTTGGACGGCTTCGCCACCAAGGAAGGTAAAATCTTTCCTACCGTGCTTGAACTGGCTGATGACGGGAACATCAATATGCGAGCGGTTATCGGCAAATGTCCTCATTGTGGCGGTGAAATCTGTGTGGGCAGCCGTGCCTTCAACTGCTCGAACTATGGCAATAAGGAAGCTCCCTGTTCGTTTGCCATTTGGCGCAATATCGGTGGGCATCAGGTGACTTTGGCTGAAGCCAAGGAGCTTTGCGAGAAAGGTATCACTTCTACAGAACTGGAGATGTATCGTGAGGACGGTGCGATTTATCGCAAGCGTCTGGGGGTGGTCTCTCCTGACAAACTCCAAATCGTGAAGATATGAGACCGGGTACAAGATTAGCCATTATATTGGCTTCAATTATTCTGTTTTGGAGTGTCGTTGGGTATTTGGTATTCCGTGGCGATAATCCTAAGAAGCGTGCTGTAGAGGTTGCGGAACTTGCATTGAAGGCTTCGGTGGATAATCCGAAGTCTGTCAAGATTATCGGTATCAGCCAGCCGGATTCCGTGTTTGGCAGGGAGTATATCACGATGGACGAGAAGATGTCTATCTCTATGGCGATGATGAAAATCAATGAGAAAGTGATGAATCTTACTGACGGGTTGGAGAATTTCAATCCTGACGATAAGGAGATTTCCGTGCTGATGGAGCGTCAGATGGAGGCGATGTCTGTGCTTCGTTCCCTGACTCCGCAAGTAAATGATGGTGTTACAAAATCATTTACGGGTTGGAAGGTCAAGATTGAATATGAGGGTATAGATTCTGGCGGCAAGTCCTATCACTCTGAGTATTGGTTCATTCTTGATAAGAAGGCTCAATGTGTCATCAAATCATTTGAGATTCCTCTGATGTAAATCCATACAGCAAATACTTTTTCTTTATCCCCGGCATCCGGGACCAATGTGGTCAAGGGTGTCGGGGATTTTTGTGCCTGTTATCTTCATTCGGTCATCCGCGCTCCCGGTTCTATTTTCCGATACAAAGTAACGGAGGGCGGTGCCGACAGCAAATGCCGTTGCACTTGGCTGCACGGAAAGCGGACGGCAGCCTTCCGCAATTTGTGCCCAATTGGGTATTCCGTCTCTTTCCGCTTGCCACATTTGCCTTACGTCCCTTGTTCCCTCCGTATTGTTGGCATCGTAAAAATCACCCGGGAGCGAGAAGCCAAAAGGCTTCAAACAAAAGGGGAAAAATTAAAACGTATGGCTATCACACTTAAAGACAGAAAAGAAGCGGTAAACCTCAGAGGGAATGTTTACGAACTGACCCTATTGTGGAACAGAGAGGCCATCCGCAGATGTGCTTTCGGTATGGCTCCCGATTATGCCCATATCCGTAAGGACGGCAAGAACTTCGCCTGCATTACTTGCTACTCCAATGATACAGGCTTTTCGGTGGAGTGTTTCCATCGCTTGTTGGTTAAGCCGGAGTGGAAAGTGTTGTTCCGTAGTGAGGACATCAATACCATTCCATTGGAGGAACTTTTGGAGAGGTTGCCGATATGGTAACAATCAGAATATAGGAACTTATAAATACATCAGCTATGAACTTTACAATAGAATGCATCCCAACTTGGGCACTTTGCTACCTTATCAACTCCGACCCGACCGGACTGACAGATGAGGAAATTGAAATGATTGACAAGTGGCACACCGCCAACAACGTGATGAATGTTTGCACCGCATCCGAACAAGAGGGAGAATGTTATCCATACTTTTCACATTGTCCGGCTTTCGGATTGGCTACCGAAGTGATTGACTGCCACGTGATGATATTGTAGAACACTATTAAATACAGACATATATGAAAGGAACAGAGCAATTCAAGGAGATTATCAAGAACTATCTTGACAATAGGGCAAAAGAGGATGAACTCTTCCGTGCCAAGTATAAAACCACCACACGCACCATTGACGATATTGTGAACTATATATTTTCAGAGGTACAAAAGTCTGGTTGTTGTGGCTTTGCTGACGAAGAAATATACTCAATGGCGGTTCACGTAGTGGATGAGCCTACTTTGGAAATCGGCAAACCAACATCTTGTAATGTTGTAGTGAACCATCATATAGACTTGACTGAGGAGGAAAAGGTAGCACAGCGTGATTTGGCATTGAAACGCTACCAAGAGGAGGAGCTTCGCAAGATACAAGCCAGGAACTCCCGACCCAAGCCAAGCAAGCCCAAAGTTCCCCAACAAGCCGAGTTATCACTATTTGATTTGTAAGTGTATGAAGCCGAGAAATAAGTTCGAGAAATTGGTGGCATCTTCCAACAAGGAGCTGACCGTCATCGGCTCTAAAGCCGTGGAGTGGGCAGTAAGAAACGCAGTGAAGCATATTGCGTTCCGTACATCCGAGCATAATTGCACGTGTGGCGATTGCGGAGAGAAGTTTGACTATAAGGGAAAAGGCAAGTCTGTCCGTTGCCCCCATTGCGGACACCGCTTGCAAGTGGCTGATACGTTAAAACGCAAGCATCAAGAGAAAAGCTACTTTTCTACCCTTGAAGCTATCGGGAACTTACAAGTGCAAAGGACATTCTTGCTGACTGTCATATACTGCAAAGGGAAGCAGATGGATTTCTACTATGATGAAATATGCCGTCTGTGGCTCAATGCCAAAGGACAGATGGCGGTTACTTCAAGACAGAGACTTCAAAGCTATTATCGGGACTGCTTTAATTTTGCCACTCCGATAGAGTTGAGAGGTATGTCTGATGTTCATATGGTCATATCCGATGCCTATATCTATCCTTATTATTCAGCTCTTCCCGAATTGAGACGGAACGGAATGAAAGGCAAATTGCCGGACTGCCATCCGTTCAAGCTGATGAAGTCCCTATTGTCCGACCATCGGATGGAAACAATGATGAAAGCGAAGGACTACAAGGCGGTTGAGTATTTTACTTATCACGCTTTAGACCTTAATAGCTGTTGGCAGTCGTACAAGGTGGCTTCAAGGCATCATTACCGGATTGAGGACTTTGGTACTTGGTGCGATACCATCCGCTTGCTTGACAAGTGCGGAAAAGACATCCGCAATGCCAAGTACATCTGTCCGATAAACTTGAAAGCCGAGCACGACCATTGGTTGAAGAAATCCATTGTCATAGGACAAAGACGCAGGGATATGGAGCGGATGGCTAAAGCCAAGACATACGAAGCCGAGTTTTACAAGAACAAGTCCTGCTTCTTTGGCATTGTCATCAGTGATGAAGATATAGAGATTTCCGTGTTGGATTCGTTAGAGGCTTACAAGGAAGAGGGCAACAAGATGAAGCATTGTGTGTTCCAATGTGAATACTATGCCAAGACGGACTCCGTTATTCTGTCGGCTCACGACCATTTGGGTAATCGCATTGAAACCGTTGAGTTCAGTTTGAGCCAAGGTAAAGTGGTTCAGAGCCGTGGGGTATGCAACAGCAATACCAAGTATCACGATAGGATTATCCGTTTAGTGAATGACAATGCCCACCGCTTCTTGGAGGCAAAGAGGGCATCCGCATAAGTTTCTTTATATATGTTGAAACTCCGACTTCCGCCGTGAGGCGTGGGTCGGAGTATTCTACACTATATCATAGCCAAGTATGCCAATTGTCACAAGAGATTTTGATGTTTTTTGCCGTAGTTGTATTACCGTAATGTTTTATAATTGTTCGAAGATTTCCCAATATATATTCCGCTTCGGCTTTAGCTTCGTCTGTCTGAAGCATAGCTAATGCCTCTTTGATTTCTGTTTGATATATTTCTTCCGTTTTTTTATGTCCGATGGTAGTTTTATAATCATATAAAAAGCCATACGCTTCTACATAATTATCTTTCGACCAATAATCCAGCCAAGGTTCAAATAGACCAACATATTCCCCTCGCCAGTATTGAGTCAAAGCCCAGCACTCTTCGAAAGAATTTCTGCGGCCTATTGCGTATTTCAGTCGTGCCATACCGCGTATATCATTATTCTTTCCATATTTTATCTGATTTTTTAAATCCAGCATCTTTTTAGCAAACTGATACTTAACTCGCTGTGACTCTTGTAAAGGCTTCTTTATAGTTTGACTTTCATATTCATATTCCCAATCTGAATAATCGTATTTGACCCATCTGTTGGGATAGGCATAAAATGGGTCTCGATTAAGATAACTATAAATATTCATAGTTCGGATATACTCTTCAGACACATTCGCAAAATACCGGATAGCTCTTTGGTAATTTTCCTCACGGAGGGCAAGAGTCCCTATAATTTCATTGAGATAGTCAGCATCTGTTCGCGCGTATCGCTTAAGAAAAGCATACAGCTTAGTATCGGTCTTTATGCCTTGCTTTACTGAGATTAGTTGGTCAGATGAAAGCGAACCCATAAGCTGGAATGAGAGTGAACGATAATCTATAGGATTCCATTGTTGTTCATCCTTTCGCATCTCGGCAATTGTCTGGGTTTTAATCGCATCCGGCCCAAAGACAAACCATCCATTTGCACCAACTTCCAAATGGTGTTGCTTTGAAGAAAGCATATTGTCTGCATAACTACATAGCAATATGGCTGTAGTGTAATCTCCTTTATTCCACAACTTTGGTACAAGACTGGAATAAACAATGTTTTGCATCATTCTGCTCCATTCTTTTGCGTCTGGAGAAAGCATATCCGTTTTCGATTCAAGCCATTTCATATCTGCCAAAAGCGATGACAAATTCCCATTTTCTGCATCCATCTTTATACGATAGGCACGGGCATGGTCGTGCAAATCATCCGATGAAAACTTATTTTGTAAAGCCCTGTGAATATGTTGTGAAGCCATATGATAGTTAGAATAATACTCACCATACATATATGCTAAAGCAAACTCCCAGTCTCCACGATTTTCTAAGACCTTTTGCTTAAGCAGATGTTCTGCTACAGATTTTATCGCACAGAACTTTGCTGAGTCGTTAGCAAGGGTTTGAATATAGGATAACATTTCGGGGTTATCAGGATTATGTTCAGCCATAAAGGTGATAGGGTCATCTGATTTTATGGAATAAAAGTCACCTGAACGGGCAAAGTATTCGTTTGACATATCTATGTTTCCAAGTTGAGACCAACACCCTGCCACATACCCCATAGCCATACGTTTGAACAGATTGCAGTCGGCAAATCCTTGAAAGGCTTTGTCGAAATACGCGATGCATTCATCGTAACAACGCGATGCAAAAAGGGCACGTACTCCTTGTAAAGCATAGCGGTCCTTAATGCGAGTACCCTTGTAACTATTGCATATATTGATAATTGTCTGGAAGTCACCAACCTCATCGTATGTATCTCTGGATGATGGGTAGTACCATGGAGAGTTTATTTCATTTCGTCGTTTTTCTAAATTCTTTGCGGTACACAGAAAATCTGCTAATTCATAGTCTGTGGTATTTTGCAGATAGACATAAAAGAGATTGTCTGTACGGATTGGAGTATAACCATAAACGATTTGATTAAGCAATTCACCATCATCCTCATATACGACTTGTTCTATATCTTTTAGCGGTATTCTGTTGGATGTAAGCTGTTGCCACAATCGCAGATTTTCTTGTTTATAAAAATCACGACTCAACAAACCGTCCCAATTGGAAGTGAAAAATTTGGGAGTGGGTATAATTGGTGGATATGGGCCACAAGCAACAGCATTAAAAGATGTAGCAAGTAACAAAATGGCAATGCTACTGATTTTCAAGGTTGGAAAAGATATTATTGATTTCATTATCTGTATATTTTGAAAAATTGCGCAAATCGAAATGATATAGAATGTTGCTATGGTTTGAAATTCGTTGTTCTATCATAGTCTTTACACGTATGATGTCTTGGTATTCGGATGTTTCCACTCTTATTTCATCCCCTTTCCGTATAATCATTTCCTTATAAGGATAATCTTCAAGGCATTTGTAGGTATGATGCCTTGAAGAAGGCTTGAACTTTGTGGTATCAAATACTTCTACTCCATTTAACAAACCGACAAACTGGCGTTTGTGAAATAACAATTGCCAAGAGTAGGTAGGGTATGCTACATCAAGGTGTAACGGATAGTCGTCTAGATGTTTCAGATAGGGCATAATATCCTTTTCATTCAAAATGGAATTATCAGCATCGGGGTCACTGAAATTTCCTGTATTATAGACCATAAGAACACCATAGTCAACCGGGGGAGTTTCCCGAGAGAGCTGATGTAGTCTGATGGTGGAACTAAGATTCCATTTCAAATTCTGTTGTTTAATTTCATACCTCACCGAGTCGCATAATGAAAAGAACGACCGTTCGGTAGAGGTTGTCCAGTCACAATCCAGTTGTAAGCCAGACACATTGGGCAGTGCATTATACGAACACATATTCTTGACACGTGTTACGATATTTTTAGCAAGTCTTCCTTCGTGTCCTTTCGCTTCTTTTAATGCGTTCAATGTAATATATACAGTGGGAACAAATTCTACGCTATTTAATGAATCTTTTAATATGCAATAGGTCTCTTCAGGAATCCTTACCGAAGCGTTAGGTACAGTCTTATCTCCATAAGCGAGATTATCCACTGACACGTCAAACATACGCAAATAAATACGACCTATGTTGTGCTGACGTATATATGCAAAATCGGAAGAATCCGGTGCAAATACCGTCTTCCAATAATAAACGCTATTTTTCTCAGAGTGAGAAAAATTTGTTTTGTATTCGGACGAGCAACTACAAAACATTGTAAATGTGACAAGTAATAAAAATAGATATTTCATATCTACGAAGGGTTGAAGATTATATTTGTCATCACTAGTGTCCCGTTAAAATCTTGCATGTATCAATTTTGAGAATAATAAATTCATAACTAACTGATATTGAATATAGAGTATTCTTTCGAAAATACATGATTTTGGATTTTTTCGTTTCAAGTCCGTTTACTTTTGTTTTTGAAGTAAATAATTAAGCACCAGTTATATATAACGGCTATTGAGAAGTTTTACGGGACACTAGTGATTTGTCATGTTTCATACATCCTATCAATTACTATTTCCCAAATAGAGATTTAAGGATAGTCTTACCTATTTTTTCTTTCAATTCCTGCTTTTGAAGTAGAAATCCCTGTTTTACGAGCAATTTTCTGTTTTGCTTGCGTAATACCTAATGGTCTCTTTAATGAGAATGATAATCCTGGGATTTTCATAGACAAATATATTTTATAATAATTATAATAACAAGAGCATAGCTACCTGCTAATATGTCATCCAACATCACGCCCCATCCTCCGGGCATTATCTGTTCTACTTTTCTACACCCTAAAGGCTTAAAGATGTCAATTATACGAAAGAGGGCAAATCCAATGAATGCAAGTCCCCATGTATATTCACCGCACGGAGCAGCTAAAAGCGGAATCCATGTGCCAACATATTCATCAATAACAACCGCACGTGGATCTGTCCCCCAATGCTTCTCCATAACATTTGAAGTCCATACTCCAACAAAAGTTATAACTACGATTAGAGCAAGTGTAACCCAAAAGAGAGTTGCTGGTAATAGGACAAGATAAAGGGCATACCATATCACTAAAGCTATAAAACCTGCAAAAGTACCAGGTGCCCCGGGGAAGAATCCGCTTCCAAACCCCGTAGAAATAATTACATGTAACCAAGGTGCTTTTCCCAAGGAATGATTGTTATTGTTGCTCATACTATTTCTCAAATATAATTTTCAGAATGGTCTTTCCAATCTTACGTTCCAACCCAGACTTTGAAGTCGGGATTCCTGTCTCACGTGCAATGTTGCGTTTCACTTTTGTAATGCCCAATGCTCTTTTCCATGAAAAAGATAGCCCAGGAATACCAAGATGTATTTTCTTTCTTGCCATTCTATGCTATTTTGAAAAGTACGGGCATGCCCTCAATCAGAATCAGGCATACCCATACATTATTTTATTTTCTTGTTATTAGATGCCAACCTTCACGAGCCCAAAGTACAAGAGAAGATCCCAAAATAATGATTATCCAGTCTTGCAGGCTCAATCCGCATACATTAAAGAACTGCTGCAAGCCGGGAAGTTCCACCATCGCAATCTGACCAACCAAAATAATGGCAACAATAGTAAGCAAACCCTTGCAACTCTTGAAATGCAATGCACTTCGGCCAGTCTCAAATGCCCGTGCATTAAACAGGTAGAAGAAGTGGGTCATCACAAAGATAGTGAAGAGCAATGTAAGCTCATATGTCGTCACATGTCCCTTCTCGCCCAACTGAAGCGACAAGAGGTCGGTGAGCTGGTGTACATCTGCATGCTGGAATATATATAGCAATCCAAGCAGCATGAAGAAGAAGAAGCCGCCCACACCCACAATGTTGTAAATCATCTGCTTGTTGAGAATGAAGGCATTACGGTCGCGTGGCTTGTCGCGCATCACGCTTTCTGAAGGAGGAAGCGAAGCCAAGGCCATTGCCGCAAACGTATCCATAATCAAGTTAATCCACAGCATTTGAGTCACCGTCAGCGGGCTTTCTGTTCCCATAAACGCACCGAAAAGCACAAGGAAGCAGGCTGTCACGTTCACTGTAAGCTGGAAGAGCAGGAAGCGCTGTATGTTCTGATAAAGGGAACGTCCCCACATGACTGCCTTGCCTATGCTTGAGAATGAATTGTCGATGATGGTGATGTCCGACGCTTCTTTGGCTACCGAAGTACCGTCACCCATCGACAAGCCTACGTGTGCCGAATGCAATGCGGGAGCATCGTTTGTACCGTCACCCGTAACGGCTACCACCTGATTCTTCTTTTGCAGAGCCTCCACCAAGCGTTTCTTGTCCATTGGACGGGCACGTGCTATAATCTTCAAGTCCAAAACACGGTCGAGCAGCTGCTCGTCGGTGAGGGCAGCAAATTCCGGACCGGTAATGATGTTGCGGTCGGTATCGGCGGAAGTCCAAAGTCCTATCTGACGACCGATTTCCTTGGCAGTGCCCGGAGTGTCGCCCGTCACAATCTTCACGGTGATTCCTGCATCCAGACACTCCTTCACGGCAGCGGGCACATCCGCACGAACCGGATCGGCTATGGCTGCCACACCAATAAACTTAAGAGCGGAGGCTTCAACCTTACCGTTGCTTATCACAGCATCATCGCCTTCCAACACTTGATAAGCGAAGCCCAATGTGCGCATCGCGCGCTCCTGATATGCAAGAAGCTGCTTGTCAACTGTGGTTTTGTCCACATCCGTATTGCTGCACAAGCCGAACACTATTTCCGGTGCACCTTTCACATAAAGCACCTTCTTGCCCGGAACTGCAGCCGACTCCACTACAGTGGCCATATACTTGCGCTCAGTGGTGAAAGGAAGCTCTTCCACTACACTTATGTTTTCACGTATAGTGCGATAATCCACATTCTTGCCGTTCATCCAAAGCAGCAATGCACCTTCTGTAGGATTACCCAACACCTGTAGTTTCCTTGCATCCGAGAAATCAATTGAAGCGGTAGAGTTGACCGCCATTCCCTCATAAATCACATTTTCAGAAATCGCATTATCATATACCTTAATCTCATCAACACTCATTTGGTTTTGAGTCAAAGTGCCCGTCTTGTCGGTACATATCACAGTTGTGGCACCCATTGTCTCGCAAGCGTGCATCTTGCGTACAAGATTGTTGGTGCGCAACATACGGCGCATGGAGTAAGCCAGCGAGAGTGTTACTGCCATCGGTAATCCTTCGGGCACAGCCACAACCACCAGCGTAACGGCAATCATCAATGTCTGCAATACATAAGCGATAAACGGAGTTACCAGCTCCCATGAGCCGAAACAATCCGTACCGTTGCTGAACAGATAGACAGCGATGCGGCCCACAATAATCAAAGCAGCAAATCCGTAACTTATCTTTGTAATCCAGTCGCTCAGACCATCCAACTGCTCGTTGAGCGGAGTTTTCACACTGTCGTCAATCTGAGCGGCCTCAAATACCTTGCCCTGCTCAGTTCTGTCGCCTACGGCAAGTACACGAAACGCCCCATGTCCTTCCATAACCTTAGTACCTTTCATCACGTGGTTGGTTGGGTAAGTGGCATTCTTGTCGAAATTCTCTTCATTGACGCTCTTACCGCATACAGGCTCACCAGTCAATGTCGACTCGTCAAGATGCAGCTGCACCGCTTCCAGAAGTTCGCCGTCGGCAGCAACTTCCTCGCCAGTATTGAGGATAACTATGTCGCCCACAACCACGTCCTTACGTGGAATCTGAGTGACATTACCATTGCGGATAACTTCTACCGGCTCATCATCGTTCACCTGATTGAGGATGGTAAATTCCTTGTCGGCTTGAAGTTCGAAGTAGAACGCCAAACCTGTAGCCAGCAATATGGCAACAAAGATTCCTGCAGGTTCAAAGAAAACTTCTCCTCCTTGTCCCAAACCAAAGTATTCATAAAATGAAATACCGACAGACAATGCTCCAGCAATCATAAGGATGATGATGAGCGGGTCTTCAAATTTTTCAAGAAACTGTTTCCATAGAGGATCTTTCTCGGGTGGTGTGAGAATATTCGCACCATGCATTTCGCGGCTGTCGTTAACCTCTTTATCGGTTAAGCCTGTGTAATGTTGTTTTTGTTCCATCTTAAATGAATTTATATATTAAAATATGGTCATTATTATCTATCATTCTCAAATTCTTTGGCTGATATGGATGGACCTAAGCCACTTCCATAGGAAGACATTTGAAAAGTCATTTCACCTTCTGTCCATTCTGTATCATTACAAGTTACAGAGAATTTGCCACCATCATGATATGAACTTTGTTCATATCTTGTTGCTTTGATTTTTAATTTGAATGTACCGCTTTTACTAAAAGAGACCGTTCTTGATGAATGTGCTGGTAGTGAGACAATTGTGTACAATCCTCCAAGAGAATATACGATTCTCAAAGTCATTGTATAATCAGAACTATTCTTAAATGTAATAGAAGCCGTGTTCTTTTGAACACTATATCCATAATTGGAATATGCAGATTGAGCTACTAATGTTGATGAATTCATCAACATTATAGCCATTAACATTGTAATTAAAAAATTCGCTTTCATTTCTAATATACTCTATCCGTTATTAAATTGGAATTTATTTTCTTTTAGGAACATATGTTTTATTCCCTTTACTATTTATGTAGTACTGCCCGCCACGACTGCCTGTATGAATAGCTCTACCTGAACCATAATTGTAAGCACTAGAAGAATAGTCTCTTGCTCGACTACCATACGAACCAGTGTAACTGTTCACGTTGCCACTTGTCGAATAGTTGTCATGGTTAGTGCCGTTGTTTGATGTCTTATAATGACCTTGCACATAAGTTCCATCTTTTCTTGTGTAACCTTGTTGGTAACGGACAGATGTGTTTGTGCCACCTATTCTATACGAAGAATTCGTCTTGGTGGTAGTAGTACCAAAATAATTCTGAGCATTTGCTCCGAATACGCTACTAATGGCGATAACTGCTGTCAAAATAATCTTTTTCATTTTCTATTCAGTTTAATTGTTTTACTTTTGATGATGCAAAGTTACCTCCATATTTGCTGGCATATCAGATTTCCATAATGTTACAGCCATTACATCAAATTGCTTTCAAAAATAGGGTGCAAGGTTCTATGTATCTTTTATTGTCTCAATTTTGACTGATAATTAACTCCTTGTTTTAGATAGACCATGAGAAGCATTAAACCTACGAAAACCATGATGAGTGAAACTCCCCAAAAGTTTGAGAGAGAATCATATAAACCATGGATAATAGCCGGAACCGAAATAGCCAAAGTGTATAGTCCTCGTCTATATTTAGGATATAAGTGGGCAAAAGCAAGGAAATATCCTGCAATACCACACCAACAAGCATGTAAAAAAGGAAGGCTAGTCAATCTGGCTATATTCAAAAAGAAAGACACATCGTATGTTTGCTCTGCGTTTACTGTTATCTGATAGCCTACACCTTCATATACGCCAAATGCGATTCCTGACATAAGGCCATAAAAGACCAATGTTTGAGGGATCAAAGGTTCTTTGGCTTTTCTCAAAATGAATAAAAGAGGCAAGAGCTTTACTAATTCCTCGGTTAACCCAACCCCAAATATAAAGCCTAAAAGATTTACAGGAAACTGTGTTTCTGTAAATGCATAAAAAGGATTTAGGTTGGGAATTCCTGTAAAGTCCCATAATGTAAACACAAGAATTTGCGTTGGGAAAAACACGGATAAAGTAGTTTTCAAACTTACTTGTTGCGTCTTGAAGCAAGTATAGAAAAACAACCCCCAAATGACAGAAAAGTACAATGACACTTCATAAAACAACAAAACGCCACCCAAAGGAATGTTCATGATAACCATTGGTAACAAACCGACGACTGCCAAAATCAAAAATCTCTGGTCTGTAAGGAATGATTTGGAAAGCATGGTTGTCTTAGGGAATATCAACTCAGAGCCAATCATATTTAATTGAGATAAGATATTTCCCTTATTCGTTACTTTCGGTTTCAATCCGCATTGTTTCAGATAGTAGCCAACGGTATGCTCCTGCAAGTCGCCATCTTTTATAGCTTTATCTTGCACGAGCACTTGACCTTGATTGACATACGAAAGCAAAACACTTTCTGTATAAGGACCGAATTTTTGGTTGTTGCGGATGATGTATATATTCATGTCTTGTCTTATGAGAAAATATCTCTTCCTTTAGGGTCACTTCCATACTCGTTGTCGCATTCCTCTCCATCCCCGAAGAACATCCATAAGGCATAGAAGGGAATTAACTGATACCATCCAGAATTACCTCTGTCGTGACAACGCTTTGCTCCTTGTGCCCAAATAAACCATAACGCAGGGAAAAACAAAAGCAAATAAAATAATGCCATATTTTCAGACACTTGATTCTCTGGCGTTATATTGATAGGAAGAAACAAAACATACACTAACAGGTATGACAGTCCATACTCTAAGCGTCTTATCCTTCCCTTAAAAGAAAATGGATGTTGAAACATTCGTTGCTTTTGGGGAGTGTTTATTAGGTTAGAATGGTTCGTGTCACCCTCATTAAGAGTAACGTTATGATTTACTTGTTCTTCATCTTTCTCTAATATGATGCCTTTCTTCATGTATTGAGGACAAGAGGTTTGGTCATATATCGGGAAGGAAGATAGAAATTTGCACACACCTTCATTGAAAGATTTACATTGAGAGCATTGATCTTTTATCGCCATAAGTTTAATTTTTTACAAGCTGAACAACAATAAGCCTTCCTCCCTGACTTTTATCCAGCAAAATCTGCCGTCCATCAGTAAGTGGTACATAACCACCAATAGGAACATCTTTTCCTTCAGTTATGTCTTTCATATCCGGCAAACGGCGGTTGATGAGAATCCACTGACCGTTATGGAAATGAAAGTCTCCTACAGGTTTCTTATCTTCCGCACTTGTTTTTTCGTTGGCTGAAACAAGATTATTGGAATGCCACTTATAAAGTGTTTGTTTGTCATACACCATCAAACGATAGTTCTCAGATATGTATTTACCATGCGACGGGGCATAGTAGAAGTTGAGAATGGGTAACTGCCCTTTATACTCCTTTCCACAGAATGGACAGCAAGGCTTGGTAGTGTTGTCGAAAACATACCAATGTGCCTCGCACTTTGAGTTTTGGCATGGCTGCACAAGATCACAAGTCTTTACCAATGCATCTTCCCATTCCGCTGCACTTGGACGTACAGATGGATTGTGAAGTCCATCAATAAAAGCCTTGTCAAATAATTTTTTCAAATATGGGCCACAAATAGTATAAGGCATTTTTGTTGGGTCTCCTTGGGGTAATTGAGACTTAGCCAACTGGTCAGGCTTCACCCTATTGGTCTTGTCTGTAGGATGTTCTATAAATAAAGCCTTTGAACCATAACGCATATCATCATCTTTCTGCGGGTCATCTATGTCCCATACTTTTCCACCATCAAGGGGATGACGATTCAAAAGGAATGTGTATATCAGCACAGCCAGCGCATGCCTGTCTGTGGTAATCTGCGGGAGATTCTTTTTCGGGTCATCTACTTTCAAAGCTTTAGTCGCAAGCACTTCGGGGGCAATAAACCCTGGAGTACCCACAACCTCTGGCGGAAACTTATGTGGAACTACAAGACCATCACAATCTATAATACAAGCATTCCCGCTCAACGGGTCAACAAGTACATTATTGTAAGATAAGTCTGAATGTGCCAGTCCTGCGGCATGAAGCCGTCGCATAGCACGGGCTATTTTCAGGCACATGTGCAGACGAGTAAGAAATGTTCCTTTCTGCTCGACAGGAACAAATTTGTTAATAAGTTTAGCAGATGAAAACCACTTGCCATTTTTCTCTTGCCCGTTTTTGATAAAAGGCCATGAGTTATCAATACCACTGAAAAAGAATTTATTGTCGTAGAAAGGAATAACAATACCTGTCAACCCTTTCCACTCCACAATTTTTGTAGGCCAAGCAAAAAAGGCATTCCAGTATTGCCCAATTGCATCCGTTGTAAAAATTCTATTTCTGTGAATATTCACAATATCATTGATACGCGCTTTGTCATTGGCATTGATAGGCTTACGATAGAATGCAACCACATAAGTCCTATCTGTGGAGAAATACACATCCTTGACACCACCCTGAGCTTTGATTTCATCATAAAACTCTACGGTGCTGCCATCGGTTGCCGTCAGTGTTACTTTGTTTGCCATAGCCTATTCTTTTTGAGGTTGGACACATTCTTCTTCCTTATCAAACTCTGAGTTATCAGGACAAGATTCCTCTTGGTGCATATTACAATTGGTTTCCTCTACAAGGGGGTCTTCTTTCGCAATCGTTTCGCCATCTGTCACTACATTGACATCGAAAGATTCGGATTGCATATCTTCGCCTTCATACAATATAGCAATGGTACGGTCGTCGTGATTGCCTGGTGACCAGAAGTCGAGCCAGTTCAAGAGTTGTTCTTTTGATGCTTCGTTATCATCGGTAAGCTCCACTCCATTTTCTTTGAGGTCATCCCACAAAGCATCCCATTTGTCGGGATTGTTCAAATTGGCATCGGTCTCAAATTTCGGGTCACTTATACCGTCACTCATCAGGAATAATGCCGTGAAATCATCTACTATGTTAAAACGCAAACGTTGGTAGAGAGAGGCCGCATCCTTAAAAATCTCCGGCATGGTCAAAAAACGTGTCTGACCTGCATATTCACCTTCATCAGGGATACCGAGGATTTTTGCTGTATGTGCCTTTCTATCATATAAGCATATAGCACCATCGCCAACCCAAAATGAAGCTAAGAACCATCCGAATGAGAACTTCTTGCAAATAGTTAGCAAGAGAGTTGTGGCATATAACTTCGGCTGGTTCTTCCTAATTGCAGCCTCTGCATTGATGGCTTTGTGAGCTTTAAATGCAGCAGTGCCCACTATCTTGTAAATATAATCTCCAACAATCTTGCGCACATCATTCTCACCATCGCCTTTCTGCTCGTTATATGTAGCAATGGCATTTTCAAACTCTTTATTGTTATTGAGCTGCACGATGCAATAGTTTACAGATTCCTCACAGGCAATTCGAGAACCTTCGCGTGAGAATTTTGCAGAACCGGCACCATCTGCCACAGCCATAATATACCATCCATTGTCCATGTGCTGCATCTTGAAATGGTCGTCACGAGGCTTGGCTTCTTGTGCATGGCTACGTCCACGCTTACTTGCTGCCACAATGTCCTTTTGTGGTGTTCCGTCAACAAGTGCTTCAACCTTAATATACTCTATCTGAGTATCATCCTTTGTGTATTTTGGCTCAGGCATATTGTCCCAATCCACAGGAAGATTCTTCCAAAGTTTTCTTGGGTCTTGATTGATAACAAATGGTATTTTCTTTTCCAATACAGGACGATTTGATGGTATTTCAATTCCCGTGAAGCTGTAATGCAATGTCAACTCGAATGTAGATTGTGCAGTTGCACCGTCCTTGCGAAATGATTCTAATGAGGGTGTTCCTGTAATAGAAAATGATTTCCCGTCAGGTGCAACATTGAGAAGCAGTCCATGTGTTTCCTCGTCAAGACCTGTAATACTTTCAAGAACAATATCAACACCAGCAAGTTTCTCTGATGCCAATCTTGGCATCTCTACTGTTTGGGAGTATGTTTGATTTTCTTTTGCATTAGGAATGTTGAGATTCCAAACAATCTCACTTTCTGCCATTTTTATTTTATCCATAAGATATTCATCGTATAAATTCCATAATTTTCCAGACAAGAAGCGAAGAAAATTCTCAGCCTTGTCATCATTGCAATCTTCGAGAAGAATCTGAAGGACTTTATCTATATTCATAGTCTTACCCCCTTCCTCTTGTGATGTCCATGCCTCCTTCTGCAATTTCTCCCAAAGAGCCTTCCATACCACACCAAGGACAAGCTGTGGTATGACCATCGGAGCACATGATATTGCCACATTCACACACTACTACACCAAGTTGATTTCCACAACAGGGACATGTAGGGACACCACGAAGAGACATGGTGTTAATGTTGCGGTTGGATTCCCCTTCGCATAATTCGTTGTATGTTTCCTCGTCAATTGGGTAAGCCCCGACAAGTTTGAAGTCTGTTGCCTTTATGTTTAAGGATTCCAACCCTTCTATATCTGAAAGATGTTTTGCATATTTTACAAGATACAGTTTCTTCGTATTAGAACATCTGCCTAATAGTACAACGAAATTTTCGTCCACAACACACTCTTTGGTGGTGTCAACTTTTTCCAAATTTATACCAGTTGTAGGTGCGAGTTTTACGTCATCATCACCTATGTCTGACACAGATACACTTGTAGCTTTTATGGACGCAGTAACCCATTTGAAGAATGCCTTGAAGGAGATTTCATCCGTTTTGTTTAAGCGTAATACATTATCGGAAATCTGCCCCAGCAACTGCGTGTTCACATTGTCACCAATTGAGATTGCTACTATATTAGCCTTTCCACGATACTTATTATTCCAACGCATAAAAGCAGTCGAAGGATTATCTGTCGGATTCCCGTCTGTGAACAAGAAAATGATAGGCTTCCAATCGCCTTTTTGTTCTGTAGTAGTCTTGACCAACGTTTTATCCATTTCATCCATCAAGAACTCTAATGCGTTGCCAAGTGACGTTCCTCCTCCAATAGGAAATGTAGGAGGATAGAACTTATATAATTCTGTAAGTGGAGAAACACATTTTGCCTTACCTGCAAAAGCAATAACAGAAATGTAAGCTGTTTCGAGGGCGTAAGGATCTGTTCGTAACTCTTGCACAATCATTCTCATTCCATCCTGTACTTGTTGAATGGGTGCGCCGACCATCGATTCTGATACGTCAACAAGGAAATATACCGGTAATCTTCTCATATGTTGTTTATTTTTAGTTTCTGTTAATGATTATAGGAAGGGGGCTTAGGTATAGTTTCCCCGGACCAGTTATTTTCATTAGGCTCAAACCTTCTCCTCTTAACACATTTCCGACAGACCATCCAGCCTGAATTTGTGAAGACGAAAAGCCATGTAGTGCTACGATGTGATTCTCATCCACTTCTATGGACTCTCCATGATTTAATATCTTTTCAATGGGAGATCCCAGTGAGTCAAGAAATATGGTTGCATTACCTTCAACTTTTTGGAACAATCCCACACCGCCAAACAATCCTTGCAAGTTCAGATTGAGATTAAGATGCACCTTGTCTGACGATGCCACATAATGCCCTCTTCGGCAGATCAGATTCTCACCTTGTAATTTGATTGGCACTAATGCACAGCAACTACCTGAGAGAACTAATTTCTTGTCTGCATTAGTCGGATTACTGAATCTGATAATCAATATAGACTCTCCAGATAATGCAGATTTCACGACACCGCCTAATATTGAACCCAAGCCAGAACCACTGTCATTATTAAATTCCACATCACGCTGTAATGCTTCATCTGTATAAACGACGCTCCCTCGTTCTGCATAAAAAGATTCACCTGAAGCCAGTGTGACTTCAAGAGTCTTAAACTCATATCCGATAATTTTGCAATTCATTCTTATATAACTACATTTACTTCCGCAGGTGGAGGTGGTAACTCTATGCTATCCGTTACTCCCATAGTGCGTCCACCTTGCTGTACGTTAATAGTCACCCATTGGAAAAACTTCTTGAATGTGCCGCTATCCATAGTATCAAGTGTAAACACATTGTCTGTAAGCTTTTTCAACGGTTCTGTTTTAGCCTTGGGTCCAGCTGCACATGCTACTATGTTGGTAAACTGATGCCGCTTTACCTTTTGTATGGCTTCATCGTAAACTTGAAGGTCGGACGGTTTGCCATCCGTTAAGATAAAAAGCAATGGCATCCAATCACCTTTCTGCTCCTTGCTTCCCATATTTACTTCACTATCATAGCAATCGCACAACATGTTAAGTGCAGCCCCTGTATGCGTAGGCCCAGAATCTGGACACTCGATTTCAGGCAACTGCAAATCCTCCAATTCCGTTAATGGCAAGATTTGTCTTACATCACGGTCGTAGGTGATAATGCTTATACATGCAGTTTCCAAAGCATACGGGTCAAGACGCAATGAGGCAATCATATCAGAAAGCCCCACTTTGACACTTTCTATCGGCTCTCCTTTCATAGAACCGCTGGTGTCAATCAGAATATACACAGGTAATCTTCTACTCATGATTATGTGGAAATAACCCGAAAGGTATTTGAAACAGAATACCTTTCGGGCATGGTCTATGTTTATACAACAATGTTCACTTCAGGAGGTGGAGGAGGAAGTTCACTCATAGTCGTAGCCTCAGCTGCAGTTTCCTCCACAGACTTGCTACTGGTGCTGATACTTGCAGACACCCATTTGAAGAACGCCTTGATAGTCGCACTATCCGCCGTATCAAGCTGCACTACGTTTTCTGTAATTTGTTTCAAGGTGTCTGTGCTTGCTCCCTGTCCGGCAGCACACGCTACTACCATGCCACATTTACGTTTTTTGAATTCTACAAGTCCTCTTGAAATGTCATCAGTTGGCACTCCATCGGTCATAATAAATATCAGTGGTCTCCAGTCACCCTTTACTTCTGCTGTGGTTTTTGTTATCTCACTGTCAATTTTTTGAGAAAGAAGTTCAAGTGCACCACCAAGTGCAGTGCATCCACTTGCATCAATATTGGGTTGCTGGAATGCAGCTAACTCCGTCAATGGAGTTACCTGTTGTGCAGAAGAATTGAAAGTAATGATACTTATGTATGCAGTTTCAAGTGCATAGGGATCACTACGCAGTGTGGAGATTAGCGTCTGAACGCCATTCTTCACGGCCTCAATAGGCTCTCCGTACATAGAGCCGCTGGTGTCGAGGAGTAGATAAACGGGTAATCTTCTCATATTATCTTATTTTGAATAATCTTTCATAACTCTGGCGATAGTATTCACAATTGATGGGTCAGGAAAAGCATCGCCAATTGCCGCAAATTTCCAATCTCCATTTCTGCGATACAGCTTTCCCATAACAAGAGCCCTCATGCCGACGCAATCAGTTTTGGTTGCAACGTCATATTGAGCAAATACTTGTTTGGGAGCTTTATCAGGCGTTCCTTCAAACATACGAATAGATGCGTATGGGATACCCGAAAAATCTCCGCTGTATTCGTTGTTATTGTATATATTTAAGAAGAATACAATGGAATTTACATTGTCGTTCACTCTATTCAAGTCGACTGTAATAATTTCATTGTCAAGACCATCATCACCGTCTTGATCACCAGTCAAGTCATCGCCTGTATGGTGTAATGCACGGTCAATAGAGTCAAGTTTTCCATTGGGCAGACCTATTTTCCTATCACCAAAGTGATATAAAGGAGACCAAATATGGTCAATAGGCTTTCCATCAATGTCAAACATCAAACAACTTAAATCCAAGTCGACATCTACATTGGAAGACATAAGTCCAAAGAAGGACTTTTTGACAATAGCCCCCCAGTTGCAACCCACACAGAAATTGGTGAGTTTCGCACCCGTTTCTTTTTCAAGATTGATGCGCTGTCCTTTTTCTAATCGTATTGCCATAATTAATATTTTTAGTCTTTACTACCTGGTGAATAATTAAAGCCCCATCCGTATTGTTTGTCACAATCTCTATGGCCATCATGGAATGTCAGTAGTTTTTTGACGGTAATCGAATTATCTCCACCAAAGTCTAATTGAGCAATGGCGCAGAATTTCTTGGCACTATATTGTTGCCCCATTTCCACAATGACATCATCACTACCTGGTACTTTTACCTTAACCACAGCATTAGTTTCCGACCATTTTGCTACACCTTCATATATAAAGGTATATACAATAATTCGTTTGATGTCATTCACACCTATAGGGTTTACCAAGATGGTTTCTCCAGAAGAAGAGCCACCTCCACGGTCATCACCCTGATGCCAAATATATGGAGATTGGTCATAACAGCCCTGACGTGTGTTTTGGTGACGGTTTCCACCCCTTCCATGAGAAAACTGAAGACCATCAATCAGCATCTTTTTCCCATCACGAAGTTCGTAGAAACATCCCAAGTCAAGATCTACCGCATTGCCAAACAAACTTTTCAAGAAACCACCTTTATTCCAGTCAAGATTGATGACAATCTCTCCGGTCAAAGGCTTACCAGTTCCTTTTTCAAGATTGATACGATGACTATCGCCACCTTTTTCAAGAATTATAGCCATAAGCTACATAAATTTAGATGCATATTTACGACATATCGGTTCAAGACCGTCTGTATGGGCATCGCCGACTGCCTGAAATTTCCATTCAGAACCACGACGGTACAATCTGCCAAATTCAACTCCCTTATCCGTCGAGAAGTCCTCATCTAGGTCGTAGCGACAGATTACGTCCCCTGTTATTGCATTCTTGATTTGGATATAAGCATCACGTACTTGTCCGAAATTATATTTGCATCGTGGATCGTTCAAATCGTTCGGATTCCAATAAATGCTGACAGTGAAAAGAATTTCCTTGACTGATGGTGATGTCTTTGTCAAATCCACATCAATTTCCTCATTGCCTTCCCCCGTGTCGTCATCATCGTCTCCAAGGTCATCAATAGAACCTAAGACACTTTTGTCCAATGATACAGGTCGCATAACAGTTTTTCCCTTTTCATCATAAATTTGATTACCTCTTTCGTCTAATGCCGGAGTTTGATTAGGGGAGCCATAGAAAACAAAATTATATTCATGCTCTATTTGTCCGCTATTGCCCAACAGGAATGTAGAGGCATCCAAATCGTAAGGTGGATTGGCGTTGGGATTAACCTTCCACCCCATTTCCACTTTCAAACGGGTCAAACTATTATCAATCTCTACCCGTTGTCCTTTTATCAGATTAATAGCCATAGGTTTTGTAGATATAAGGGTTAGGCGTACTTATTGACAAGCGATTGCAATCCGCCTTTATTGCCGTTTCCTATAGCTTCAAATTTCCATTCACCTCCACGGCGATACAAGCGTCCAAATTCCACTGCTGTTTCAATAGAGAAATCTTCATCCAAATCGTAACGTGCAATCTCGGTATCTGTCTTGGCATCATAAATGCGTATGTAGGAATTACGCACTTGACCAAAGTTCTGTTTACGTTCTTCGGCCTTATAAATAGTCGCTGTGAAGATGATTTCTTGTATCTTTGGGTCAACTTTGGTTAAATCCACATTTATTGTCTCATCATCACCACCATCGCTGTTTCCACCAGTCAAGTCATCTCCCGTAGATTCAACAGAACCGTCAGGAGACTTCTGATTGTTATAGAAAACAAAGTATTCATCTGCTGGAATCTTGCCGTTACTTCCAAGCATAAATGCAGAAGCATCCAAATCGAAATCATAACCGGTTCCTTCATTAGGATCCCAGCCGAGACCTACTCCTACCAGCGTAAGACCCTTGTCCATGCTGATTCTTTGACCTTTTTCGAGATTAATCATAATTTTTTAAGTTTTGATATTGAACTATTTTGATGCAAAATTAGCACTGTCATTTCTCTTTTTCCTGATTTTAGTAATGTTACAACCCAATGTCTCGAAAAGAGGGGGGCGAAAGTTGCAACCTTTGACCCACATTTCGAGTATGATTATAATGCTGATATTTTCATCCACTCTTCAGAGTCTGATATTGGCTGTATATCAATTTTTTCAAAGCCACAACAGCAACATAGTGAGGTCGGTATGTTCACAGCATAATTTCCGTACATATTTCGTTGTATCATATAGTCTTCAGCATGATAAAGAACATCGCTCAATTTCGATATTTGTTTTTTTAGCAAACTTATCATTGGAAGCCTAATTTCTGGAATCTCTATGTTGGGAGCCTTGCCTTTTTCTCCACCAAACATACTATATATAAGCTGATACTTACGCATAACCGCCTTCATTCGCTTTTCATATCTATCCATCTGTTTTGGTGTTTGAGGTTTGTTGAAGTTTATACCTCCACTGGCAGATTCCAATACGAACAGAGCATAGAGGGCTTTCTCACGTCTGTGGATTTTTTCGATCTTCACATCTGCTTCGGGAAAATATATTCGTTCACGGAGTGGGTCTAAAACAACAGCACTACGTACCCCTTTGCGCAACATAAGAATATCGAAAATCTGCTTGTAGTAGCCAGTGAAAATAAATCTGCCATTAGACTCTTGGATATAATTCAATCCCAAATTGTGATAGCTCTCGGAAAATAAATCCATTATCTTGCGAATTGAATACAATGGATTATCTTCAATTTCCACCAACAGAAAATTAGACATCCTTTTGTCGCTAACAGTTGACTCTCCAATTTTTATCAGAAAAGAAGGGTTGATGGTTCTTAGTTCTTTAATGGATAGTTTTGTCGCTAATTGGTTGTTGCAGAAAGATTCGGTAGAAAGATTCTGCATCTGTTTAATTATGACATGAAGTCGCTCTGTACTAACTTTCGGATAGAGAAATTCCGCTATTCTTAACAAATCGGCTTCTATAATGCTACAATAGTGCTCGGAAACCTTTGGCAAATAAACAAGTTCAAAACCTGCCAGCCTAACTTCGGAGCAAATTTCTCTATATGACAATCTCATTTGCTCATTAACAGTGTTATTGTATTCGCTTTCCAAATAGAGTATCTGCGAACTCTCAAATGTAATGATAGAAGAGTCAACAGAAAATACTGATATTTCATTGGATGCTTTGAGTGTCAATAAAAGGCGTAAAGAAGTAAGCAACAAAGCCTCTTCTTTGGCACAATAATTATCGGACATAGCAACTTGATTAAAATCATTCATCAATAAGTGTCTGGTCTCCTCATTGAAGTATGAAATTGTTTCCAAGGCTTTGGCAAAAGTACATGATTCTGCAAAAGCTTCGTCTTCTTTTGTGATGGCATACTTTTCTCTCAAGACATCAAGAAATTCTATCTCTCTTGTGTCTATTATACCATCTGCCTTTATTAAGTCAGAGACAATCCTTACAATACTTGCTCTTTCTATTTGTTTCATTGTCTTATTTGAAGTGCTATCAATATCTCTTAAATAGAGATTATGACATATTGTTAGCTACTTAAATATAGCCCTTTAGCGTGATTAGTGAACAGATTTCCTAAACAGAGAAAGCATAAGTAACAAAAAGACAATGTTTAAAAGCATAAATTGATATGGTTCTCAATTGTTTTTGTTACTTTTGTGTTTAATTAAGCATCTCTATTTAAGAGATTGGGATACTTGTCAAACATCAACTCTCTTTGTCGTGAAAGGACTGTGCTAATTCGATATTTCGCTTTTTTTTATTCATTCTAAATTTATATTTTGTAGGCATCTCTAAATAAGAGATTTGATAACATTCTAATCATCCTATATTCAGACCATAACTAGATAATTGATTTTTAATTTCCTAAACAAAATGGCAAATCTCATTATAAAATAGACATTCAGTTACAAAAGCCATCGGTTTACGTATCTCATTTGCAGAAAAATAGCTACCTTTGCAAAAGAAATAAGTCTCTCTTATTTAGAGACTTGGATGATTTTAAAACAATTAAAGCCTCAATCTCCGAGAAGGAAACTGAGGCTTATACTACAGGCTTTTGAGAATAAGGGAGTTGGCTTTATCAACGACAGAGGTATCAAGACTGGCAAGATAAATTTGGGTTGTAATTTCCGAATCATGTCCCATTCCTTCACTAATCACACTTATCGGAATACCTTTTGCTTTGGCAGCAGATGCCCAACTATGCCGAGCGACGTAAAGCGTCAAGGGAATTGTTACACCAATCATTTTAGCTATCTTCTTTAGATTATGATTGATGTTGTAGCCGATGTTGCGATAGGTGCATCGTTCATTGGTAGCAGGATTGCGAATTACGGGTAACAGATAGTCACTTTTGTTTTCGGTGTACTTGTCAAGAATCAACTGCATTTCCTTTGTCCATTCGATAATCAACTGTTGTCCGGTCTTACGGCGGCGGTACGTTATGTATCCGTTTTTAAGGTCAGTCTTTTTTAGAAAAGCCATATCTATGAAGCTCATTCCACGAAGATAAAAGCTCATTATAAACATATCGCGGGCAAAGTCCAATGCAGGACTTAAAGACAAATCCAAAGCTTTGATTTTCTTGATGACGGGCAACGGCAAGGCTCGTTTTACAGTTTTATCAACACCCGTATATACATGTCGAAACGGGTTGCGATTCTCGATAATGTCATCTTCAACCGCCCGATTATAGACAGCCCTAAGAATACGGGTATAGAACGATATACTATTTGGAGCAACGCCTCGGCTCTTATGCCATGCCTCAAAGTTTTCCATTACTTCGGAAGTGATGCAGTCAAGCATAATATCCTCATCTTTACGGAACTTTTTGAAACTATTAAGGGTCGCCCTATAAGTTTCTGAAGTTCGTATCTTACCATTCTGCTTGAGCTTGACAATTATGCTTTCCATGTAATTAAACAAAGAGTATTCCTGGGAATAACGGTTAAACTCGTCTATTACATCATCAGCGGTATATATCAATCCGTTAGCATCAAGTTTTCGGTCAATTTTCGTCAGTCGTTCTACATCCCAACGAATCCTCTCACGAATTGAGAGAATTGTAGAATTACGCTCACTTTTCTGATGGGTAGTTACCATTGAACGATTTTCGTCCCATTCTGAGGATAATACTTTGTAATCTGTCAGGAGCTGTCGCACCTTTCTTTCATGAATAATCTGATAGTAGATAGTTCCCTCTCGACCAGTGACAGTTGAGGAACGAAATTTTACTTTAACTGTTGCCATATATTTAAATAAGTTCTCTTGTTTTTACTCCAGCGGATTGGATTTATTATGTAAATATACAGCTAAATATACTGACAATAAGCAATTTAAATATGGGAAGTGTTGGACTTTTGTGGGATTTTGTGGGAATGATTTATAAGAATACAAAACGTGTTTTGGAAAACAATATGAGTAGAATTCCAAACAGAAATCTTTAGTCATTATTGATTGCTTGCTAGGGCTCTTCTTTGTTAGAACTCATTTTCCCGTGCAAAGGTACTGCGGACAGGAGGAACGTCAAGTGACGCTTCACTTACGGTCGGAGGGCTTGCCGGCAGCTTTCCGCAAATTTTCTCATTCTTCCAAAATTTGGGCATTCCGTCCGCGCTCTCTGACCTCACACTCGCCTAATCCTCCCTATTGTCCGCAGGGATTACCGCACGTAAAACGGTTCTCCCGACCAAGAAGCCAAAAGGCTTCAAACAAAAGGGAAAAGAATTGAAAATTAAAAATATAAAGGATTATGCGAGTAAAGAGAATGACCATAGAACAAGGCAAGCGAGTAAGAATTAACCGCTTCCCCAACTTCTACATAACAGGAAGCGTCAGAGGTATGAAACGGCTGTATTATGGCTATGATTGCCTTTTAGTGCGTTGTGGCAACTACATCTATAATGTAACTGCCCAACCGCAAATCTATTATCAAGCAACTTTCTAAAATTGAACAATATGGACTATCAGGAATTATCAGGAGCAAAGACCTCCGAGAGAGACAAGACTTTTGCCTTAGAGTTTGCCAACTTTGTAAATGGTGGTATGTCATCCGCTGACCAGACAGGCAGAGAGCTAACCAGAGCACACCGCTACCTACAACAGCAGATGTTTAAGGTGTGCATTAGTTTTATGCGCCAGTTGGCATGCAACTATCAGAAAGGACATTATGACCAACGTAACGAATGGGCATCCAAACTTGCATCCGAGGCATACGGACATTTAGTCAAGTGTGAGCTTATCTATGACCCCGAATTTACTAACCCAAAAGCAGAATGATATGGACGAGAAAGATTTTCCGGAATACGGACGGCAATGTGAACTGATAACCCCGTGGAGAGGGTATCATCGTGGTACGATAGTAGCCAAGACTGCAAGAGGTTTTACTGTACAGTTCAGTAGTGGCGCAGAGATAGATGTATATGAGGACGAAATAGAATTTGATTGATATGTGCAGATTGAACACACCCCAATTAGCGGAAGCCTTGAAAGATTTTCCGCTTTATTCCCAGGACGGCAAGGGAAAAGAAGCTGTTTGCCGTGCGATATTCGCCCTTGGTTCAATCCGATGGTACATTCTTGAAGGAGAAACAGATGATAAGGACACTATTCTCTTTGGTATCGTAATCGGAATGATGGAAGATGAATACGGCTACATTTCACTGAACGAACTTTCGGAAGTGGAGCTTGACTATACGAAGCAAGGTTTCGGCAAGCTACAAGTCCGGCAACAGGAGAACTTCCAACCGACCAAGTTGAGCCAACTGAAAGATGATAGATTGCAACGATTCCTTGCAAGGTTTGAATAGTAATTAACCAGTCAGCCGTAGCCTATCCAGTTACGGCTGACATAACCATTATATATGAGTATGAACAAGAATAATATCATTGATAAGATAACCGAGTGCGCAGAGAGCAACGGTTGGGCTGTAAGTTTTAACACCGAACAAGAGAAAAATATTACCATTTTTGAGTTCTCTAAATATACTCCTGCAGGGCAGGACTTTTCCTTTTCGGCTACAATGAAAGATAACAGCCTTGATACTTTGGCGACTGATATGGAGGAATACTATGAAAATTTCGATGTGGATTCGGAAGCCTACCTGTGGCTTGATGATACCGGACACGGAAAGAATGGTGCGCCATACAGAATGAGGGATGTATTGGCTGATATGGAGGCAGCGGAGAAAAACATTGAAAACCTGCTTGATGCCATTAGAGAGATTGATGAAGTATGAACTTCTGATGAAAAGGCTAATGGTAGAAAGTGAAATCTATGGCATCGCAGCCAAGAATGGCTGGCGTGTATCTGTGAGTGTGGAAAACGGAGTCCACTGTTATGACTTTCAGCGGAGAACCCTCAGCGGTGTGGCTTTTAGCTTCACCGCTGAGGTCAAAGATGATGAGGTTAGCAGTCTTGAAAGTGAGATTGTTTCTTTTGTGGATGCAATCAATCCCGTAACTTGTGCTTGGGAATGGATGATAAAGTCCGGGGCGATGGACTCGTCCCGGTATCTGCAAGCTGTGGCGGATATGGAGGACATAAGAAGCAAGGCGTGGCTGTTGGCTTGCGACTTGTCTGAATTGTCGGGTGAAAAGCCTATTTGGTCTGTATTTACTAAGAATGGGCTTAACTGAATAGAAGGCTACGGGGATGCCTATCAATGGGCGTCCCCTTGTCGCTTGCGCCCTTTCTTCGGAAGACCGGCTGCTTTGTAGGCAATCAAATCGGCTCCACGGAAGGCTGTCTTGATTTTATCGGGCGACCTTACGAATGGCAAGGGCTTTGCGGAATGATTGATATAGGCATAGATGGTACAGCGGTGAACACCGAAGTATCGTGCTGCCTCACTCACCGAGTAGGTTTGTTCCGGGATTATTTCCATGAAATCTTTGTGTATCATCATAGCTGTTTTTCTGTAAAGGTAGGCTGATAATGGCGATGAAACAAGACGTTAAATATGGGAATACCCTGTAATTCATTGGATTATGTCGGAATTCGTCGGATTCGTCACGAATTTTCTGTTGTGCGTAATGGTCAAGCAAATAAGAGAATGGTATTTTTAGGAATAAGAAAGGCATATATTTGGAGGTTGACAGCGTTGACAACGGAGCCACCGCCAAAAGCAGCTAACTAAATGCACGAGAACACTCTATAATACAATACTTTATCTTTTTTCTTTAAAAATAGAATAATATATAGTAGTTCGTGATTTGTCAACGATTGGCACCGAATTTTAAGGCAGATGGAAAAAGTGACTACGTTTGTCAACGTTTGTCAACGCATTAATTTTATATAAAGTCGTTGATATAATGCAACCTATGCTTTGTCAACGCTGTCAACCGTGAAATGTGTACATATTATTTTTTGAAAATGCACAAGGAACAAGCCGATGATATAGGTATTTATTCGTTGGAACAATATGATGGGAGGAATGTCTATGAAATTGTCTGGTAAATACAGACATACAGACATTCTTGCCGCATGGCAACAAGTTGCTATTTGCCAAGAACGACAATCTGACTTGGGCCGAACACGACAAGACCGTAAGTGAAGATATGCAGGTTGATCGAGACTTCGCTACGACACTTGCATATCTTCGTTTACGGCCATATCGTTATGAAGTTCGGTCAAATCCCTCTGCAACTATTACACTATGGAGTGGGGACTTCCACTTTTTTGTATGATTGAATCCGGCTTACCTCTGCGGATATTCTTTTGCAAAGGTTCTGTCGGCATTACCAAACGTCAAACCGGGAACGGCAAATCTTCCTCAAACAAGTTGAGCGTATTTACTATTCCCTCATTTGCCTTATTGCCTGCCAACACTTTAGAAAAGCAAAAAAATATCCCTTGGGCAAGCCGGAAAGCTTGAAACAAAAGGGAAAATAAATCAAAGTGTATGGTACAGATTGACGAAAACATTAAAAAGCAGTTGGACAAGCCTCGGACTTGGTTCTGCAAATACTTCCCTAAACGTATTCAGAATGTGGGCGAGAAAGAAATCGCTGATAGAAACCTTGTTTATGCCTTCAAGGATGGAAAGGCATACGAGGAAGTAGCCCGGATGACCGCATCGAGCATGAAAGAGCAATATGGCGAAACGTGTACGAACATTGTATTCTCTCCGGTTCCGGCATCAACAGACAAGAAGAATGAAATCCGCTACAAGGCTTTTTGCAAGAGGGTATGTGAACTGACCGGAGCGATAAACGGCTATGACCATGTGAAGGTATGTGGAGAACGGCTATCTATCCACGAACACCGAAAGTCCGAAAAGGAAATCCGAAAGGTCAGCGTCTTGGAGTTTGATGAGAAGTGGTTTGACGGAAAGAGTGTCTTGGTGTATGACGATGTAATCACCCGTGGAATGAGTTATGCGGTCTATGCCAGCCAGCTTGAAAGTTTCGGAGCGAATGTGCTTGGTGGCATATTCTTGGCAAGAACCCATTACAAAGTAAGAGGCTGATGGAAGATGTGTTGTATTTAGACAGGAAGAAATCCATAACCTTTACGGGTCATCGGATTATTCCATTAGTCCGACAAAAGGAGGTTAGGGAACGGCTGGAAGAAGCCGTGGCTTTGGCTTGCAAATCGGACATGACCCGGTTCTATTGTGGTATGGCATTGGGATTTGATATGATGGCTGCAGAGGTCGTGCTGTCACTCAAAGACAAGTTCCCCGATATTCAGTTGATTGCCATTGTCCCGTTTTTAGGACAGAGCAGCCGATGGGGATCTTTTGAACAGGAGCGTTATTGCCAAATACTTGCCGGGGCGAACAAGGTTGTTGTGTTGAGTGAAAACTACTTTCGTGGATGTTTGCTCAGACGTAATGATTATATGCTTTCACATTCTTGCGGTGTGATTGCATATTATGATGGCAAGCTCAAAGGAGGCACGTATTATACGGTCAGGAAAGCCGGGAGGATGGAAATGGATGTAGTCAATATTTGCGACCAAAGGGGCTAATCGCCCCTTTGGTAATCAAGTATTTGATTTGACTATGAGAATCTTTGTATATAGGATGTTATTTCAAAAATTTCCAATATCCTCCTTTTGCAGGCCCAACATGTTCTATCAAGCCTCTTAAATCTTCAATGTCGCGTCGAATGGTTCTTAAACCGGCATCAAGTCTTTCCGCTATTTCTTCTGCTGTGATAAATTTGTTTTGTTTTATCAAACTGATGACTCCCTGTTGGCGTTTATGTTTTTTAATGACAGCCTTCTTGTTTTCATAAGTGTCGTTCAAAGAAATTTGCAATTCATCATCATTAAGCTCATCGAACTTTTTGAGTGCCATTCCCTCGCTTTGAGTGCCATTTTCCCCAATTTTGGGTGCCATTTTCTCGTTTTGAGTGCCATTTTCTCCAATTTTGGATGCCATTTTCTTGTTTTGAGTGCCATTTTCTTCAACCTTTGATGTCACATCCATATATGTGATGGAGAAGATGAATTGTGAGCCATTGTTGATTTCCACTTTATAGTTCGGATAATATAAAGGAGCATAACGTAGGATATTACGAGTGCCAGACCCCATATCTTCTACCCATGAAAGTTCATGGAATACACGTACCAACAGAGGATTTTTCGTATAGTTATTCAACTGTTGTAATGTAAGCTCACCTTCAGGATTTTCAGGTGACAATCGGGTTGGATTCTTGGTAACTACCCGGTCTTTGAAAACATGGAAAAAGCAAGCGTACCCTGAACTGAAATCAGCATGTACGCATAGATTAGCAATTATTTCGCGGAATAAATCCCAGCGAATATCTTCACGTCTGGTAGAGCCGGAGGGTAGATAAAATTTATCAGGAAGATAACGTTCTGTAAATTTGGTCAGTTCGTCATACACTTTAATAAGATTACAGCGCATAGTCCTTCGGTCGTCGTACCGATTGGGAAATTGCCTCATATCATTGTACTGTTCATAGGTACACATGTGAAATAGGGCTTCAAAACGATAGCGAGGCATGAAGTCTTCTATCGCTTCTTCTTTACCAAATAGGATAAGCGCAGCATATTTCAATCCAAGTTCACCTGAAATCAAATCCTTCTTGGCAATGTGAGTGTGAACCAATATTTCTTCATCCGTCAGTTGCAACCATGGATGTCCTGGCTTAATCACTGCAAGTATATTGCGACAAAATTGGAATGTGTCATGGTCAAGGTCATTCATTGTTAAATCCTTCACAATCCTCTCTTCAAACAAATGAGGATTTTTCCGTTCAAATAAGGACAACAATAATTCTGGATGATCTGTCACGTCTATGTCCGCATCTCCGTTCCTATCCCAAAATCTGTCATTGTATCGATATACATATTGTCCACAAGGAATGTCAAGAAAAAGGACAGTCTTATTATTGACTTCCATTATTTCCGGTGTGAAGTACGGACTAGGTACGAACAACTCTTTATTCTTGATGGAAGTGATAATATTCGTTTTTAGTTTTGCCGCCTTTGCTGGATTGACTCCGACAATTTCTCCATCGTCCTTTACTCCAACAAGAATTTGTCCACCGCTATGATTCAAGAATGAACATACAGTCTCATACAGAGATTCAGATACCTCTTCTGTACAAGTCTTATATTCGATTTGGGCACATTCGCCCTTTTGGGAAAGGCTTATAAATTGTTCTTCTTTCATTAATTCCATGTTATTATATGTGCAAATTTACAAAAGAAAAGGCTAAACCAAGCATATATGTTGAGTTTTTCCTCTGTTTTATAAGGTTCTATCTTCTTAAACTCAGATTTTGAAAAGGATGACCATTGGAATTATTGGCTATCCTTTTCAGTTCCGTTTCCACTTTATATAGTTGCTCCTTTGTCAAAGAAGCAACACATGAAATGGCAATACCATTAGCTACTATTCTCCTCCGCTCTTTGACTCCTTCTTCACCACAGATGGACTGGTTAGCTCCACACGCTTCCATGTAAGTGTTTACAGCATTACGCATGGGCATAGTCCAATTCTGGTTTTTCCTCAATAAATGACTGTTTCCACAGCCTCCGCTTTTAGCTTGCCTAAATTTTCACTTTTCATCGCTTTCAAATGTTTTCTTGTTAAATATAAAAGGGTAAGTCCTGTTGTGGTAGATTGTCTGGTGCCTGTGCATCTGATGTTTTTTGTCCCATCTGGTTATCTTCCATTATCTCTTGTCTGTCGGAAATGATTTCTGTTTCAAGTTCTAATCCGAAAGAATCTTTCAACTGTAGATAGTCGAAACATAATGCCTTCGGACGGTTTACTTTTACTTTCCGAACCTGCTCATTATTGACAATTTCAATCGAATAGTCGGGCAAGCCACTCGGTGATAGAATCGTGAACCTGTCCTGTTTCAATCCGAGAAATGACGAATGGGATTTCAGGTATGACATAATTGTTGACCAGTTGGAACGGTTGGCGGTCGCATTCATGTTCCGGCTGTTGAACAAGGAGGATATGGCTGCCATATTTAGATAAAGGATAGGTCGGGCTTCTTGAAACTCAATATCCTCTTTGGCTGATATAGGTCGAAATGACTTCATATAGCGGATGCGGTAATGCGCCCGGTCAATACATTTCCCTGATGTCTGGAAGCCTTGGAGCATATTCCAAAAGTCTGCAATCTCCGAACTTTCCTGTGCCAGTTCGTTCTGATTGCGTATTCCCTTAATGGCGGTCTCAAAGAGTTCGGTATAACCGAATGGCACATCTATCACCGTTTCCAAAGTTCGGAACGTGGCCAGTGGTATGACCCAGTTCCCGAAGATGCGGTCATGGATTGTTTCGTTTTCTAACTTCGTAGCCAGTTCTCGCTTGGTAATGGAGTATATTTCCGAAAAATTCTTCTCGAACAGTTCCCGATGGTTTAGTATCTCTATCGTCAAGTGGGTCAGCCCCATGTTGCAGAGCGCGACCAAATCTTCATAATTTCTTTTTTCCTGTTGGTTGAACGATGTCTTGGAGAACGCCAAGAATATGACACGGGTATAGAGTGCCATATCCTGTGTGGGTTTGTCTTGTCCGCAGAGTGCTACACCTGTGGTCACAATGGTTTGGGTAGCCATTCCATCCGTACTGGTGTTCTTCTTGGTCTGACCACCGCCACCCCAAAGTCCTTTGAGGTAGGCTATCTTTCTAATATCAAGGTCGTTCTTATACTCGTCCAATACCACAAGCGTATTTACGGCTTGCGATACTCGGTCGTTCATAGCCGGCACGGAGGTCACACCAAGGTTTGGCGGATCCACTCCGTGCAGGAAGAAGGACTGGAGGGAAGTGGCTAAAGTGGTCTTACCCGTTCCTTTTTCTCCGAACAGGTTGAGTATGGGGAAATGCCGGGTGCGTCCGAAGATGATGTCCCGGAATAGAGTGGAGAAGAGATAGCATAAGGCTATGGAAGCATTCTCTCCGAACACTTCCATCAGTTTGGATGCAAAGCCGTGCAGCTTCACTCCATTTCTATTCTCATGCACCATCAATCGCTCAAACTGGAAGATCTCCTGATTGTGGATGTATATTTTTGAGGTAGCTGGTATGTAGAAAGCTTTTCCGCTCGGACTTTTTACGATGCCTAATTCATTTACTTCCTTGAAAACTCCATCGGCCAGAATCCCATTGCCAAAGGCATAGAAATTCTCATTTCCGTTCCAGCCCAGCTTGCGGATGCGCTCGGCTGTGTCTGTTTTGGAGTACAGGTATTCCTTGACCCGGTTTAGCTTGTCTATCTTGGCAAGCCATACATAATTGCCTAATGAGCCAACTTTCTGCTGGAAGTTGCTCAACGAACACATTTCTGATTCTCGGAGTTCTATGACACGGCATATATTATAGGTATTACGCATCCTGAAGATACGTGTTCCGTTGTTTTCGTCCTCGATATGAAATAGGGGCTCCATAATGAAGTTGGATATTCGGGAAGGGTCTTCATCTTCTTCTCCAACAGAATAATAGCAGTTCTCACGGATATACAGACCAAATTGGCGCAACAACTCTGCTTCACGCTGCATATCGTTCATGGAGGAGAGCTTGTCGCTCTTTCTCCTTGCTTCGCCACGTGCCTGGGTTACGGCATCGCGCCACAGCTTTACTTTGCCGTGTATCTTACCCAGTTGCTCAATACATTGGTCAAATACCAACTGGTCTCTGATATAACGTAGCAAGTCTGCTATCTCCGAAACGCACTTGCGTTCTTCTACTAATGATGAAGCAATATAGAATCGCTTTTGAGCCAGCCAAATGATGAAATGCTTTTCTGCAAGTGAGGTGTAATCTTCCTTGCAATGGATGAAACTGTCCGCATCATTCTTGATGGCTTTTGTAGCTTTTGAATTTGCAACAGAACCAGAACTTGGATTTTCATCTTCAATGTCTTCATCATCTTCTATGGGTGCCATCGCAAATGGAAGTTCTCTGACCGTTACGTGAAATCCTTTCTTGATGGCGGCAGCTCCATTCTCCATCACGGCTTCAAAGCCGGGACCAAATGGTTTGCCCTCGGCTATGTCAGAATCGGGAATGAAGCATAACGAGTTGGTGAACTTCTTCAATTGCTCAAATTGGTTGTCCGTCCATGCGGTGCCCAATGCTGCCACCGTATTCTCAAGTCCAACAGATTGCATCCTTAATACATCCGGTGCTCCTTCTACTACAATATAATAGTCGGCATTCCTTTGACGGCTTGCTCTATCTATACCGAAGATAGTTTCCCCTTTAGTGTATATGATACTTGTGGAGGAGTTGATATACTTGGGTGCTTTGGGATTATTGCCGATGTATCTGGCGGTGTAAGCGATAATTCGTCCCCACCTGTTACGGATGGGTATCATTATACGCTGGCGGAACATGGCATAGACGCTGCCGTCTTCTCCTCGTTTGAGCATTCCCAGTTCAAATAACAACTCTTCGTTAAGTGAATTTTTCCGACAATACTCAATAAAATCGCTGCTACTTTGTGGTGCGTAGCCAATACCCGACACCGAACAAAACTCTTCTGCCCATCTGCCGTAAGCATATTCACGTGCTTGTCTGCACTCGGCATTATCTACAACTCTCAGATTATCAGAAAAGAATCGTTGGATATGGTCAAGAACTGCAAGGAGGGCTTCCTTGCGCCTTGCTTCTGCAACCTGTTCGTCATTCTTTTCTTCTCTGACGTATTCAATGACGATGTTGTTGTTCTTGGCAATGAACTCCACGGCTTCTATGAAGGAGAGGTTTTCCTTCTCCATAATGAAAGCGATAGCATCACCACCTCGGTTGCAACTGAAACAATGAAACAGATTCTTGATCGGTGACACGGCAAACGAACCTGTCCTTTCTTCGTGAAAAGGACAAAGCCCCATCAATGTCGAACCTTTCCTTGAAAGTTTGACGTATGGGCGAAGGACATCCTCTATTGAAAGATTCCTGACTTGATTGATGGTGGATTCGCTAATCATAGTGTCTTCATAAGATTCCAGCAATCTATGATGGATTGCCCGGAAAATTTAGGGCGATACACGTTATTAGGGTTGAGTGGTTTTATGTAACCGCAATCCCTATATTTACGGAGGGTCTTATGGCTTATACCTAATTCAGAGCAAGTTTGCTTGACTGAATAGACTCCGTTTGGTGCGCAAGTTGGACTTAGCTCTTTCATATCTATATAAACATATATGTTGTTTATGTAATACCCGTTATTTGTTTATAGAGTTGTCGTCCTTCGTCTTCCGTTTCTTTTCTTTGTCGGGCCTCTTAGCTATATAACCGTTATCTGTCCTTTGCAAAAGACGTAGGTCAGCTGTCCTATACTCAACTTTCCCCGGTCTTTTATAGCAAATGACATTTCCTTCACGTTTCCACCGTTCAACATTCCTGCGCCCGAATAGCTCAAAAGCCTTCCTTTGGCTGACAAAATCCGGGTCGTTACGCTCATCCTTCAAACGTCTGACAATTCTGGCTGACAGATCATTTATAAATGATTCATAAGAAATCAGCTTGTCTATGAACTGTATTACTTTCATACATAATTGGGTATTTATGAAACACGTGTAACTGTGATTGTCTGCTCCGCCCTGTCAGTCTTTGTCTTATACTGACGGCAGTAGATTGCACCTAACTCAGATGCTTGTGTACGGACACTCTTCAAGCGTGAAATGTGAAAGGTGACTGAATCGCCAACTCCAAGAGCCATGAGCATGGGACGGATTTTTTCCAAGATTTCTGCCATAATTGTTGGATGTTTAATGATTAATGTTTAACTTTGCATATATAATTCAATTATTACTATATGCAAAGTAACACTAAATGGTTTACATAGCCAAACAAAGTTTGATGAATTTTTGTTTAATCTTCAATTATTGATATTTATCTATGAAATTAGGTATTCAACAGGTTCATATAGGTCAGGCGATAGACAGGCGCCGGATAGAGCTTGGACTTAGCAAGTCTGAGTTTGGACGCAAGATTGGTGTTCCCCAGCAGCACGTCAACCGTATTCTTGAAAGGGAGACTATGGAAACGGTTCGCCTGGTTAAAGTTTGTGAGGCTTTAGACTTCAATTTCTTTGCATTGTTCAGTCCTATGCAGAATCAAATCTCCGCTTATCTTGCTGCCGTAACATTGGACGGGGATGCTCACAATAATATAGGTGATTCTGCTCTTGCTGCTCAATTGACGAAGGAGCAATCCACAGTCGAATCACAAAACGAGACCATCAAGCTCCTCAAAGAACAGATTGAGACTTTGAACGCACAGATAATTCGTCTTGATTCCAATCTAAAGGATAAAGATGCCATCATAGAACTTTTGAGAGAAAGGAGGTAATAAGACCACAAGATATATACCTTATAGATATTTCGCGCACGATGTTTCATATACAGGTAATTCTTTAACTAATTCTCTATTGTAACCGGTCTTCAGAAATCGAGTCCGTGCATTTGTACACACTGGCTAATGACGAAAATGGCGGTTATTTTTAGAAAAAGGCTTCAAAAACTCCTCTCAGTTCGCATACATATTACATACACCAAATTTGCAGTGTGTTGATTGTCAGATACGAATTGGAGGGGCGCAAGCCGCGATAGAGGAATAAAAGGCTATTTTTCCTGTTAGTCTGCCCCAGTTTACGAAAAACGCATACACATCACATACACCAAATTTGGTTAGTATTGATAATGAGTTGCATATCAAAGGGGCGCAGGCAGCGATAGAAGGATAGTCAAATACGCTGGTTAGGTACTTAACTATCTGATAAATAGGCTGTAAATACTTGTGAAAGTATTTGCAGTCTATTTTATTTTAGATTATCATTGATTTTTAGTTGGGATTAATAGTATTTCTCTATTCCGCCAAATCCTGTGATCTTTTTATTTTCTTTCGTTTTATTGATAAAGTTGTTTAATCGCTTTTCAAATTCTTCAGGTCGTTTTCTGGCTGCTTCAATGTATGCAATTCGGATACGTTTATATGCGTCGGAAAAATGGAGATAATTTTCCCATATTGTCTTATCTTCCTTCAATCTTTCAATTATATCATTGGGGAAAATGAAAGGATCAGATAATACATTTCGTATTTTATCCTCAAATTTGGGGTGTATCATTTTATTTTCCAATAGCCACTTAAGTCTTTCTTTGTTAGCTTGCGAATAGGTACTTTTAGGGTTTCTGGGTGTGAAATGCTGAATTTTATGTTCTTTGTCGAGCGATTTTATCGTACTGTCAATCCACTCGAAACAAAGAGCTTCTTCAACAGCGTCGTTGTATGTGATACTTTTTTCGCCTGAAGACTTGCTGGGAAATACAAACCAAACTTCATTGGCAGTCTCAAAGTTGTCATTCAACCACTTTCGCCAATCTTTTCTGTTCTCGAAATACTTTATTTCTATTGACATACCCAATCGTTTAAACTAACTGTTTTATTGCCTTTACTTTCATAATAACGAAGCATTTTACACTATACAATGTCAGTCAAACGCGTCTGTGTCTGATGGCTGAAAGGCTTACCACCCGTCAAAGATACTAAATCTTAAAGAAACAGTCCTCATTACTTCTTAAATCCTTTGGCTTATTATGGTATGACAACACTCACTACATGCAATATATTTGAATAAGAATCGATAGCAAGAATTTTGTGTTGCTATATAATATGATGTACAGAGTCTCCGTTAAACATTTATTTGGTGTTTATTATAAAAAACTAACTAAATGTTTGTTTGTTCATAAAAACTGCTTTACATTTGCACCCAGAAATCAATCGACCGAATTGGGGTCTAACGTTTAATTTAAAAAACAAAGAAAATGAAAAAGGGTTTATTATTGGTAGTTGTGATGTTAGCAACTATCGCTGTAAAAGCACAAGACATTTACGTAGGCGGATCTTTGAACGTTTGGCGTAACAGCACAGGCAACACTACTTCTTTTAAAATTGCTCCGGAAATCGGATACAACTTTAATGAAACATGGGCGCTGGGTGCTGAATTAGCGTATGGACATGAGTATGCAAACAAAGTTTCTATGAATTCATTTGACTTTGCTCCGTATATCCGTTTCTCTTATTATGAAAGTGGTATTGTGCGTTTATTCTTAGATGGAACCGCTTCAATCGGTTTTGATAAAGTGAAAGATGGAGATACTTTTAAAAGAGGTCAAGTCGGTTTGAGACCGGGAATCGCAGTTAAGTTGAATGACAATTTCTCTTTTATAGCTAAGTATGGTTTCTTGGGTTATCGGAGAAATATGGATTATGATGAGGATTATGCTCCTATTAAGCATTCATTCGGACTTAATCTTACTAGCGAAGACCTTTCAATTGGTTTCCACTACGCATTCTGATAAGAAGAAAAGTAATTCAACAAAATAGGAAAGGGAGTTCTCAAAAATAGGGAATTCCCTTTTTTTATGTATAATCTCTATAAATTACGCACTTGTTAACGAAAAAGTTGTTTAATACAAATTACAATTATACATTTGCATTGTTAAACAATAAGGTCAATAAAAACCTTTAGTATTAATTTAAAACTTTAAAATTATGAAGAAGAGTGTTTTGTTTGTTTTATTTGCGCTGATTTCAGTAGCAGGTTTTTCTCAAATTACAGGTTGGAATGCCAAGGTAGGGATGAACTTTAGTAATTATACAGGTGATCTTGATCTGAATGCAAAAGTTGGCTTTAAGCTTGGAGGAGGTTTTGAATATGCTTTTAATGATACATGGTCATTGCAGCCTTCATTATTCTTGACTAGTAAAGGTGCAAAGAAAGATGGAAATAGCATTAATGCAATGTATTTGGAATTACCGGTAATGGCTGCTGCACGTTTTAATGTTGCAGATAATACGAATCTTGTAGTTAATGCAGGTCCTTATTTTGCTTGTGGTATTGCTGGTAAAACAAAATTTGATTTAGGAAACGATACAGAACGTAAAGTTGATACTTTTGGTGATGATGCTTTGAAGCGTTTTGATGCAGGTCTTGGCGTAGGAGTTGCATTGGAATTTGGTAGAATCATTGCAGGTTTGGATGGTCAATTCGGTTTGGTTGATGTGCAGAAATTTGGTAATCCTAAAAACATGAACTTTTCTATTGTTGTAGGATATAAGTTCTGATAAGAAAACACTGAAAAAATAGAGAGCCGTTGCAGAAGGTAATTCGCAACGGCTTTTTTAGGGATATTCAGTAAATGTTCCTCTTTCTAAAAAATCAAGAGAAAAGCTTTGCTTTACGTGAGCTTTTCTCTTGATTTTTTCGTTCAACTCTCCCAGTCTTCTATCTTTTTTGTAGAATATTGTTTACATATTCTTATTTTTTCCTTCCCACCCATGCATTATGTACATGTCTTTTTTAGGGGAAGTTAAAACCTCTCCTGTTTTTCCTGTTATTTTAGTTAGATTATGCTGCCTTTCTTTTTTTCTTTTCGACCTTTTCTATCATACATACCGCATTGGCTGTATGTATCCCAAAGAAAATCCAAAGTACTTCCGTTTTCCTGTTTCTAGCTTTTATCCTGGCCAGTGAGTAATGTTGTTTCTGCGTTCCAAAACTTCCTTCCAGGCGGGTAGCTCTTTCACGGCTGAGTTCCGACCGTAAGATTTTCCGAAGCGGCTCATCTTTGGCAGCTCTGCCCTTACGCTTAAAGGAAGTACTTATATGATATTTTGTACAAAATTTCCGGTTGGCATTATTGGCATAGATTGAATCCGCCGCAAGCGCCTTAACCCTAACCCCGGTCAGTTGTTGTTGCAGATGAATACAGTCTTTCAAACGTACTCCTTCGTTAAAAGCCTTAAAGGAGATATGTTCTATAAAGGAGAT
Source organism: Bacteroides xylanisolvens (assembly GCF_018289135.1). Classification (NCBI taxonomy): domain Bacteria; kingdom Pseudomonadati; phylum Bacteroidota; class Bacteroidia; order Bacteroidales; family Bacteroidaceae; genus Bacteroides; species Bacteroides xylanisolvens. Next base: position 1,862,927 of record NZ_CP072216.1, on the reverse strand, counting down.
TCCGTCTATCTGTATATTGTTGACTTTGGCTCCGAATTCAACGGATTTGGTTTCCTTGCCTCTGATAATGGGGCGAAGGTAATGCCGGTCGATACTCACGATACGGTTGGACACTTTTTTGCCTGCAAATAAATTCTTCCCTTGCTCAAGGACTGTCTGTATGACCGAGAAACGTCTTTGGTAATCAGAGGATAGTGTAAGCCTGTTCCTGTAGGATGAATGAAGCAGCTCCAGCTGGTCAAGTAACTTTTCCAATAACTGAAGTAACCTTCGTGTAAGCATACGAGTCTGTGATTTCCTGCGTTTACGCAGTTTGCTATAAGCAAGATAGGCACGGCGTACATCAAGATACTTGTTACGGGGACGTTGTATGTGCAAGGTCTGGCAATGTTTGCACAGATGACGATGAAGCCATACAATACCTTCCCATAAGAGTTTGGTATCAGTAGGGAAACGCAGATGACTTTCATAACAGGTGGCATCGGTCATACAGACATGAAGGTTCTCAAGATAAGGTGTCCAATGCTCGGCAAGAATGAGCTGGAGGGACTCAACGTCAAGGCGATCCGCTAGTTCCTGACGAATTGCACTAACGATTTTAGGATTGGTTAGTGGATGAAGCGGATCAATCTGAACACCACAAAATAACTGGTAATGAATATTACCGTTTAAATGCTCAATCAGTTGTGCATCGGAAAAGTTGGTATAGGACTTCAAGACCATCAAGGCTATTTTACCTTCGGGAGAAAAATAACTTTTACGCCCAAAAGGAGAGGACTTCAAATGCATTTGTCGGGCCAGTTCCGAGAAAGGGAACAGAGAATGGAGGCGACCTAATTCACTCGTTGCAAAACTTTGACGATATTTTTTAAGCATATCGAACTCGGTAAAACCTAAACAAGGTTCGATTTCTGAGATTTTTTGTATCTTTACCATGTGTTTTTATTTTTAATTACCCCCGTTTTGGCCGTCAAACCGTTTTTTGGGGGGAATGCTTAAAGATACAAAAAAGGCAACTAACTCGCAATGAATTAGTTGCCTTAAATTTTATTATTTTAGGAATATCCCTTTTTAATATTTCATAATTGGGAAAAACACTTCTCTTATTGGATAAAATGAGGAAGCATAACCAGTTAGTTTTATGATCGGCTATATTTATTAATCTGATAGTTTCTTCAGCTTTTTGAAATGCTCGATTACGGCTAAATAATTTTGGTCCTGACAAGCGTCGAATCTATTCCAGAGATCTCCTAAGACGACAGCCCCTCCGAAACCGAAATCCTTAATCTCCAATAAATTGTCTTCATTGATACCTCCCAATGCCATCACTTTCGAGTCGATAATCTTGGCTCTTTGTGCTTCGCGTAACTCTTCGGCAGTGTATGTTGAATAGTAATTCACTTTAGAGATACTGTCATAGATAGGGCTCATAAAAACATAGTCGTAAAAGTGCTTTCTGTTTTTTACCTCCTCCACTGAATGGCAGGAACAACTGATATGACCATAATAATCATGCGGTTCTTTGGGGTTACGCGCATTCAGGTGAATTCCCATCAGGTTGAATTCTTCTTTTAGATAAAAATGCTCATGTGTAACGATGCGACGGTGATATTTATCCGGAATAAGTGTCAATAGCCGTTCCGAATACATAGCCGGAGTCTCCGGCTTTCTAAGATGTAGGACATCCAGCCCCTCTTCGAAAAGAGCGGTAATAATCTTATCTTCTTCGACGAAGAAAGTAGGGGTGGTAACTACAATTAGTTTCATTTCTTTTGTTAAAATTGGATTGTTTAGCAAAGTTACTAATTAACTATGTCAGAAACCAACCTTTATAGTGAAAATTTGTTAGATTGCAGTGTCCGCAGGTCAATTGTCCATAGTTCGCCGGCTAAAACATCACCAAAGCCACAGATTATTTTCAATACTTCCGTAGCTTCAATGCTCCCTACAATGGCAGGAGTAACCCCCATCACTCCTTTGGGCGGAGGAGGCATCCGTTGCATTTCTTCTTCATCGGGATAAAGATCCCGGTAGTTTTTCTTTTGATTTCCGTAGTTGAATACAGAAACCTGTCCTTCAAAACCGCAGATAGCACCATATACGTAGGGCTTTTTCTGTTCAATGCAAATGTCGTTAATCAGGTAGCGGGTGGCAAAGTTGTCGCAGCCATCCACCACTATATCATATTCCTGAATGATATCATACGCATTGTCTTTCGTCAGCCGGGCAGCGTAGGGGTGTATTTCGATTTCACTGTTGAGAGCGGAGAGCCGTTCCGCAGCACAGATAGCTTTTGGTTTACCTAATTCCTTTTCGGAATAGAGCACTTGTCGTTGTAGGTTGGTGATGCTTACCAAGTCATCATCTACCAGTCCCAGGCATCCCACACCTGCACCTGTCAGGTAGAGGGCGATGGGAGAGCCCAGCCCTCCCATGCCTACAATAAGCACTTTGGCTTCCTGCAGTTTCTTCTGACCTTCTTCTCCGACTTCGGGAAGTATAATTTGTCTGTCGTATCGCATCTGTTTATCTTTTAAAATCAAAAGACTGATCCCAATCTTTCCAGACGGGTTCACGACCCAGTTTTTTCAAATCACGTTCCACTTCAACCGCCTTTCGCTCATCACTTACGTGAAATTGTTCCAGGGTTTGAGGATAACTGAAATATCCTCCCGGTTCAGTTTTACTTTCCGCACTCATGGTGGTTACGCCAAGTGTTGCCATGTGGTTTCGGATTTCTGCGCTCTCACGGGTAGAATAAGAGATATCTACATCATGGTCGAAGATTCGCATGGCGAATGTAAGTTGGGCGAGTTCCCGGTCATTCATGACTACATTCGGCTGGAATCCGCCGTTTTCAGACGGGCGCATACGCGGGAAGTTTACGCTGTATTTCGTTTTCCAGTAATGTTTCTGTAAATAACGCAGATGATAAGCCATCATCGTTACGTCGGTTCTCCATTCCTCCAGGCCGATCAGGACACCCATACCAATCTTGTGTACACCTGCCTGTCCCATGCGGTCGAAGCCGTTTACACGCCATTCGAATTTTGACTTCATGCCTCTTGGATGATACGTTTTGTAATTTGCTTTATGGTAAGTCTCTTGAAAACAGATCACTCCGTTCAGGCCATGATTGGTTAGCTCCTTGTATTCTTCCGCTTTAAGAGGCATTACTTCAATTTGTAGGTTGCTGAAATAAGGCTTTGCCAAATCCAACGCCCGGGCAATGTATGGGACACCTGCTGCGGCCGGGTTTTCACCGGTTACAAGCAGTAGATTCTCAAAAGGAGCCAACCTTTTGATGGCTTTGTATTCATTGACAATCTCTTCCTCTGTCAATATCGTTCTCTTCATCGGATTGCTGATGTGAAAACCGCAATAGACACAGGAATTGGTACATGAATTAGTCAGGTAGAGCGGTACAAACATAGAGATTGTCTTACCGAACCGTTCCATTGTATATTTCTGACTAAGGCGTGCCATCACTTCCAGATAAGGAGTGGCGGCAGGTGAAATCAGCGCCATAAAGTCGTTGACATCCAGATGCTCTTTTTTACCCAACGCACGGCGTACGTCAGCATCTGTTTTGGAATAGATGGCTTTTGTCGTCTCTTCCCAGGATATTTTTTCTAATTCGTCTGAGAACATTTTATTCAATTATAAATTAAAAATTGAAAATTAAAATGAGGGGAGAGAGGTAGGTCAGTGGCCCGACGTTTTGTTTCTCCCCACTCATTATTTATTGCCTTTGGCACTTTTCTTTAAATCGCGTGACAATCTCATTGCACAGAAATTAGGTCCGCACATCGTACAATATTCTCCATCGATATGGTGTCCTGCACGGAAATAGGTCTGCGCCCGTTCCGGATCGAGAGACAGGTCGAACTGGTCTTTCCAGCGGAACTCATAGCGAGCTTTACTCAATGCGTTGTCGCGTACCTGTGCACCCGGGTGTCCTTTTGCCAGGTCAGCGGCATGAGCGGCTATCTTGTAGGTAATAACTCCTACGCGTACGTCTTCTTTATCAGGTAAGGCAAGGTGTTCTTTCGGGGTGACATAACAAAGCATAGCCGTCCCCAACCATCCGATTTGTGCGGCACCGATAGCAGAAGTGATATGGTCGTATCCGGGAGCAATATCCGTCACCAACGGGCCGAGCGTGTAGAAAGGGGCGTCATGGCATTTTTCAATCTGACGTTCCATGTTCTCTTTAATTTTATGCATCGGAACGTGTCCGGGGCCTTCAATAAATGCCTGAACATTTTTATCCCAGGCACGGAGCACCAGCTCTCCCATGGTATCGAGTTCGGCAAACTGCGCTTCATCGTTTGCGTCGTAGATAGAACCCGGACGAAGTCCGTCACCTAATGACACGGCTACGTCATATTGTGCCAGAATATCACAGATATCGTCAAAATGATCGTATAAGAAACTTTCCTGATCGTGTACGAGGCACCATTTACTCATAATACTTCCTCCACGGCTGACAATGCCGCACAAGCGATTATCGGCAAGATGAACATTATGACGGCGAATCCCTGCATGGATGGTAAAGTAATCGACCCCTTGTTCACATTGTTCAATCAATGTGTCCCGGTAGATTTCCCAGGTGAGGTCTTCCACTATGCCATTCACTTTTTCAAGTGCCTGATAAATAGGAACAGTGCCTACTGGTACGGGACAATTACGGATAATCCATTCACGTGTTTCATGGATGTTTTCTCCTGTGGAAAGATCCATCAACGTGTCTCCACCCCATTTGCAGCTCCACAGTGCTTTCTCCACTTCTTCATCAATGCTGGAGGTAGTAGCCGAATTTCCGATGTTCGTATTGATTTTTACAAGGAAGTTACGTCCGATAATCATCGGTTCAGCTTCCGGGTGGTTGATGTTGGCCGGTAGTACAGCACGTCCCTCCGCAATCTCCTGACGAACAAATTCGGGGGTAATGTGAGTTTTAATTCCCAGTTCCTCACAATTCATATTTTCGCGGATCGCTACGTATTCCATTTCAGGAGTGATAATTCCTCTTTTGGCATACGCCATTTGGGTGATTGTTTCTCCTTTTTTAGCACGGTAGGGCAGGGCGATGTGTTCGAAACGTAAGTGATCGAGACTTTTATCATCTCTTCTCATTTGTCCGTATTCCGAAGTAATTTCAGGCAACTGTTCCACGTCACCACGACTCACGATCCATTCTTCACGCATGCGGGGCAGTCCTTTTTTGAGGTCAATGTTCATTTCTGCATCACTGAACGGTCCGCTGGTATCATATACATATATTTCCGGATTTGGTGTTGCTATCTTTTCTTCGCCTTCAAAGCTGACACTGGGCACTTGCTCCACTTTCCGCATGGCAACGCGGATATTCGGATAAAGTTTACCGGGTAAATAGACTTTCTGCGAGCGGGGGAATTTTATTTTTTGTTCCATAGTTTATTTGTTTTAATCAAGAAAAGCCGTTAGAGGTGAACTTGCTTCTGCTACGAAGTCGATGGCTTGTAATCCTAATCCTGCTTCGTAAGCCTGTCTTCCGGCTTCTGTAGCTGCTTTGAATGCTTTAGCCATTTCTACCGGATTTCCGGCAACGGCTATTGCAGTATTCACTAATACAGCGGAAGCTCCCAGTTCCATTGCTTCGGCAGCATGGCTTGGCGCGCCGATACCGGCATCCACTACCACCGGGATACCTGCCTGTTCGATAATGATTTGCAGGAATTCTTTTGTCTGCAATCCTTTGTTCGTACCGATGGGTGCACCGAGCGGCATAACGGTAGCTGCGCCTGCTTCTTCCAGCCGTTTGCAGAGTACAGGGTCAGCCTGGCAATAAGGTAACACGATAAAGCCCAGTTTCACCAGTTCTTCCGTAGCTTTCAGTGTTTCGATAGAGTCGGGGAGCAGATAGCGCGGGTCCGGATGAATTTCCAGTTTCAGCCAGTTTGTTCCAAAAGCTTCGCGAGCCAGTTGTGCGGCGAAAACAGCTTCTTCCGCGTTACGTACACCGGAGGTGTTGGGCAATAACTGAATATTCGGATGAATAATATGTTTCAGCATGTCGTCCTCTTTGTTATCCATGTCGATTCGTTTCATGGCAACAGTTACCATTTCCGTACCCGAAGCCAGAATAGCTTGTTCCATTACTTCATTGGAATTGAATTTTCCTGTTCCCAGAAAAAGACGGGAGCTAAATTCGCGTCCCGCAATTACTAACTTTTCCATTCTATATATTTTAGTTGATTATTTAAATGCTGATTTTTTGAGACAGAAGAACATAAGAACAAAAATAAAACAGTAGAAATAATTATCTAAGTGCAGCTTTTATGTTCTTTTGTTCTTCTGTCTGAATTAAAATTCCATTTATCATTTGACAAATTATAGATCACTTTCAATGATTCTACGTGTTTCTTCTACCGGATTATCTGCTCCGAGAATAGTTCCTGACAGGGCTATTCCATTTACTCCTGTATGAAGTATGGCAGGAATATCCTCAAAAGTGATTCCCCCGATAGCTACAACGGGGATTTCGATATTCGCTTCCTTCATCTGTGAAAGAATAGAAGAATAGCCCTCCAAACCCAGTACAGGGCTTAGATTCTTTTTAGTGGTAGTAAACCGGAAAGGACCAATGCCGAGATAATCGGCTCCGGCACGATAGTGCTGTACCACATCTTCGAAAGTGTTTGCAGTGCCGCCGATAATAAAGGCTTCACCAAGTATTTGGCGGGCCTGGTCGATAGGCATATCCTTTTTGCCTAGATGTACACCGTCCACTTCCAGCTTTTTGGTCAGTTCGACGTGGTCATCCAGAATCAGGATTGCTTCGTGCTCTTTGCAAAGCGGCTTCAGTTGCAGGGCTACTGCTTCCACTTCTTCGAGAGGAGCGTCTTTCATACGTAGCTGGATCCATTTGCATCCGCCTTCGAGTGCCATACGTGCCGATTCGAGGTACGAATACTGTTCGGTCTGATGCGTGATAAATTGTAGACTAATCATCTCCTTATCCTCCACAAGCAGCTTTGATAATCACCAGGTTGTCGTTCTCGTGTAGAATGAAACACTCCCATTCGGTACGGGGAATCATTTTGTTGTTTACGGCGATAGCAATGCCTTGAACCGGAAGTTCGAGCTGTGCTGTCAGTTGCGTAAGGGTAGAGTCAGGAGACGTTTCCACCTCTTTGTTGTTCACTTGTACTTTCATTGTCCTATCAGAATAAATAAGTTGAAAGTAAATACAAAGAGCGTGCTTAAATGGAAAGGCGATAAGAAGAAACACAATCCCTACGTCAGTATTAACTGCCTCAGGTTCCTAGGGTATAATCTCAGCCCCTCATGGGGCACCCCTTTGTCTTTACGGGAGCAAAGTAAGCGAAAAAGAAACAGAAAAACACTAAATCAGTCGATTTTTTTTCATTTTTCTGTTGATTCCTGTTTTTTGATGGGATGAGAAAAGATAAATCGGGCACCATTTTTGTAACTCTTGTCAATCCATATATCACCTCCCATATATTGGATGGTCAGTTTGCAGATAGCCAGTCCCAACCCTGTACCCTGCACGAATTCATTCAGCTTTTCGAAACGTTGGAATACGAGTTCCTGTTTATCTTCGGGGATTCCCGTGCCGGTATCTGTCACCGAGAACAGCATACATTGCTTTTCTTCGTCCACTTCATAATCCAGCGTGATACTTCCTCCGGCAGGAGTGAATTTCAAGGCATTATTCAGCAGGTTGATAATAATCTGTTGCAGACGCAACGGGTCCGTGTAGAGCATGTAAGGCTCCTTAGGCATTTGGAGTTTGATGTCTACATCCACTGTCTTGTTCCGGTTGGTGAGAGTAATCATATTCTGGCAATGGTTCACCAGCTCGCACCATTCATAGTTGAATTGCAGTTTTCCTGATTCCAGGCGTGATATATCCAGTACATCGCTAATCAGTTGGAGCAATAAATTGGAATTAGTCTGGACGATATCCGCATATTCTTTCAATTCATCATTCTGCTCTACCGAACCGATAATCAGGCTGGAGAAACCGACAATTGCGTTTAAAGGTGTCCGTATCTCATGGCTCATATTCGAGACAAAAGCACTTTTTAATTGATTAGCTTCTTCGGCGCGCTCTTTGGCGTCACGTAATTCGATTTCAGACTCTTCCAGTTTCTTTTTATCTTCCCGCAATTGTTGCGTGGTTCTTTCAAGGTGATTTTTCAGGATTTTCGTCCGGTAATAGTAATACAGGGAAATCATCAGACTTCCTACTAATACGAGGAAGATAATCAGGATAAATTGCACTTCTGTCTTGTAGGCTACAAAGAAGGGGATAGGCTGATTGATAACCATTGAGTTGACAGGCAACTTCTTGTTTTCAAATCCCCATTCCTTTAGTTTCTTCGCGTCAAATTTATATCGGTTGGGTAAGATATTGATGCTGCTGATACCCGTTTCCTTCTGGTCTAAAAAGCGGTAAGCATATTCTCCCATATTTTTTCCCACTCCTTCATATTGCGGGACATATCCTCCGATGGCCCAATAGCCTATTGCGGTGGAAGTCATACTGAACACAGGCAGGAGTGGATTGGCTTTGGAAAAAGCATAAACGGAGTTGTTCATGTAAGTGATCCCCCGGCTGTCAATTCTCCAGATACCAAGAAGCGTTGCTGTGTTTCTGGGAAGATTGCGCAATTGATTGGCAGCCATATCGAGTGTGTGGATGCGGCCGTCAATATAGGTGATGGATAACTGCGGGAAATGTTGCAGGTTTTTCTTGAACCATGCCAGTTCGGCAAGTCCGTTATAGGTATTATCCGATACAAATACCAGGTGCTCTGTGTTCGGATAGAAATCTTGTATCATTTCGATATCTTTGCTGATATTATATTCGTATGTATCACAGTATTTTACGTTGTACTCCTTCATTCGTTCCGTTAAGTTGATACTTACAGGATTATAGTTCCGCATATCGATTGAATCCTCCGGAATACGGATGCCGTTGCGTGATGCCATTGCGCAGAAAACAGGAAGCTGCTTATATTTCTCATCTTCAAGATGAAGGAAACTGCTCCATGCTTCACCACCCAAAAGAATCACTAATTTAGCTTTCGGATGTTTGTCTAAAATATCGGTTAATGTTTTTTTCCATTGGTGCGCCTGCGTTAAATCCGTCGCATTCATGTTTTCTACAATGGTCGAGTATCTTCCTCCCAATTGGGTGTAGGTTTCTATAAATGTGCTGATGTTATCGTAGGTATATTTAGTGTCAGAATTGTATGAGGTAATGAACAGGATCTCTTCCTCTGGTTCTTCTGTGGCGGCAGCGTTACAGAAAAGGGGGAAGAAAAGAAGAACGGCAATGGAGACAATATATCGTATCTCTTTTCTTTTATATAGTACCATAATTGTTTGTTATGCTAGTTTATGGGTTGCAAAAATACAACTAATGCGTTTGATATACAATAAAAGTTTGTTTTTTTAGTCTGTAAAAAAGGTCGCTGTGAAAACACAACGACCTTTTTCATAAGTATAGTTTTGCTAGTAAATCCGGTTACATTCTTTTTTCAACCACATCCCAGTCGATGATGTCCCACAGGGCATTTACGTGGTCGGCGCGGCGGTTCTGATAATCCAGATAATAGGAGTGTTCCCAAACGTCAAATCCGAGAAGCGGTTTCAAACCGGCACGTACCGGATTGCTGCCGTTGGCTTCTTTCGTGATTTTCAGTTTACCATCTTTCCCAACGGATAGCCAGGCCCATCCTGAACCGAACAATCCGACTGCTGCTGCGTTGAATTCTTTCTTGAAGTTTTCAAAGCTACCGAAGTCACGTTTGATGGCTTCTCCCAGTTTGCCTGCTGGTTCCTTCTTTGAGGGTTTCGGGGCAAATTGCAGGAAGTACAGATTGTGATTCAATACTTGTCCGGCGTTATTGAATATAGCTCCGTCCGGTGCGGTTGCAACGATTTCTTCTACCGTTTTACCTTCATATTCTGTTCCGGGTACGAGGCTATTCAGATTATTTACATACGTTTGTAGATGTTTTCCGTAATGGAAATCTATTGTTTGCTGACTGATTACAGGTTCCAACGCATTGTTTGCGTAAGGAAGTTTAGGCATTTCGTAAGTCATGGTCATCATAATTAAAGACATTAATATAGTATTCATAATGTTACAAGTTTTAATTGGCTTGTTATACTATAATAACAGAAGCCTTCTGCAAAATGTTCACAGCATCTTACTTTATTTGTAAATGTACTGTATACGTTCCACCTCTTTCGGGTGATCGCGGTTGGTCCGGCAGATCCATTGGCCCGTATTGTCATATTCATAATAAGAATTGCCGTCAATCCGGTTCCCGTATTTATCATACAGGCAAGTCAGGCATCCGGACGTTTTTTGGTTATTACCCAAAATCCGTTGGTAGACAATCTGCGATAGATAACCGTATTTATCGTATTCATAAGCATCTTTTTGTGAAATAACCTGATCCGGAGAATTGGCAAAAAGCAAGTTTTGATGTTGGGATGAAACCAATCTTCCTTTATCATCATATTTGTTGGCGGTGTATGCCTGAAGTTCTCCGTTCTTATTATATTCTTTGGTTTCGGTCAATAATCCCCGTTTATTGTAGGAGCTTATGACGACTCTTCCGTCTGCATACTTGAGCGAATCACTCTCAATACTTCCATCGGTACCGATGCGGCGTGTCCGCCGGTAGAGATCCGTTTTGGTTTTCGGATTCGTTTGTACCTCAAAGATGCAGTGACCTTGCGGGTCGTATAATCTATTCGTCTGTATTTCATTGCCTGGCTGCCCGTTCTTCATGGTAAGTGCCAGGGTGGAGACGAGCTGTCCTTTATCGTCATACGAATAAGTGGTCGAGGTGGTCCCTGTACTGTCGTTTTCCGCAGACTTTATCAATCGCCCTCCATTATAGTATTTCACGGAAGTAGGGGTGGATATGATTGTTTGCAGAATAAAAGGTGCCCGCAGTGCGTTGGCTTGGTCGCGAAATTCCTTGTATCTGTGTGTGCAAAGAAAATCCTGCAACATACTTAACGATTCGGAACTGACAATGGCAGGTTTTAAAAGCTCAAAATCAGCTTTTTCACTAAGATATTCAAGGTCATCCAGGTGCGTACGTGCTGTGGAAGTCAGGTAAGGTGATTGCTTATAGTCGTCAATGATCTGTCGGATAGCTGTTGCATTTCCTTTCTCCCGGAGGCTGTCAATTCCTTGAAACAGAAAATCGTCGTATAATGTGCGGACTTCCGAAAGGAAGGGACGTGTATCTTTATCAGTGAAGAATTTCTGCATGGCGGCATTATCAAAGAATGCTTTGAAATTCGCAGAGGTCGGATTACTCTTTACAATCTGATAAAGCCGTTTGTTCTCCGCAGTGCTGATTTGAGAGATAAACTTGCCGTTCGGATATTCCGAGATATACGTTTGATAGATGTTCAGCGCAGGTGTTTTCAGCATCCCTTCCAGTAGGGCCAGTTCGCGGATGTCCCGCACCTTTTGCAAGAGGGCGGAGTCTGCCGGATAGCCGCTTGACTGGATGCTGTCCATCAATGTCTTGCTAAAGGGAATCTGCTCTTTCGATGCTTCCAGGATGGAGATAACAGCCTGTTCCGCTTTGTCTTGTACGTTGGAAAGCTGTATTTTCTCTTCTTCGCAGATATTCGGAAAATAAGCTTTCGTAGCTTGTTCGTAACAGCCGAAATAGTTGGTGGCGGCTTGCTCACTTTGTTTGTTCCACAATTCGTTGAGAACGTCCAACAATGCCAGTTCTTCGGCATAATAGGTTTGCGTCTCGTCATCTATCTTATCACGGTTTTTCTGCCATTTGTCGGCGTCATTATCGTTCAGATACCTTAGCAGCTTTTCCAAGCGGCTCTGTTTTTGTGCCATTGCCTGTGGAATGCAGGCAACCAGAAACAAACTTAAAATAATTGATAAAAATATACTCCTTTTCATTGCTTTTTGGGGTTAGGTTAAAATAGTTAGTGATGAAAATTCATAAAAATACCTTCATTCTCGAATGAATATTATACTTTTGTATTGAGAACAAATTTGAGTGCCAAGGGTTTGTTAAAAATCCACATTGTTTTTATAATGCTGTTATGAATACCAATTATATAGATGAATTGAACGAGAGTCAGTGTGCAGCAGTGACTTATAATGACGGTCCTTCGCTGGTGATAGCCGGTGCGGGTTCGGGGAAGACGCGTGTGTTGACTTATAAAATCGCTTACTTGCTGGAGCAGGAGAACGGGTATAATCCGTGGAATATCCTTGCGCTGACCTTTACTAATAAGGCTGCGCGCGAGATGAAAGAGCGTATTGCCCGGCAGGTAGGTATGGAACGGGCACGTTATTTGTGGATGGGTACTTTCCATTCCATTTTCTCACGTATTCTTCGTGCCGAAGCACAATATATCGGATTCACTTCCCAGTTCACCATCTATGATACGGCTGATAGTAAGAGCCTGCTTCGTTCCATCATTAAAGAGATGGGGTTGGACGAGAAAACTTATAAGCCGGGAGTAGTGCAGGCACGCATCTCCAATGCAAAAAACCATTTGGTCACTCCTACGGGGTACGCTGCCAATAAAGAGGCTTACGAAGGAGATATGGCTGCCAAGATGCCTGCTATCCGTGACATCTATACCCGTTATTGGGACAGATGCCGTCAGGCGGGAGCGATGGATTTTGATGATTTATTGGTATATACCTATATTCTGTTTCGTGACTTTCCGGAAGTGCTGGCACGCTATCGGGAACAGTTCCGTTATGTGTTGGTGGATGAGTATCAGGATACGAATTATGCGCAGCATAGCATTGTTCTGCAACTGACAAAGGAGAATCAACGTGTCTGTGTGGTGGGAGATGATGCGCAAAGTATCTATTCTTTCCGTGGGGCGGATATTGATAATATTCTCTATTTTACGAAAATCTATCCCAACACGAAAGTCTTTAAACTGGAACAGAATTACCGTTCTACGCAAACCATTGTTTGTGCTGCCAATAGTCTGATCGAAAAGAACGAACGTCAGATCCGGAAAGCCGTGTTCTCGGAGAAAGAAAAAGGGGAACCCATCGGTGTGTTTCAGGCGTATAGTGATGTGGAAGAGGGTGATATTGTGGCTAATAAGATTGCGGAGTTACGTCGGGAATATCACTACGGATATGCTGAATTTGCCATCCTATATCGTACGAATGCGCAAAGCCGTATTTTCGAAGAGGCTTTTCGGAAACGGAGTATACCTTATAAAATTTACGGGGGACTCTCGTTCTATCAGCGGAAAGAGATAAAAGATGTGATTGCTTATTTCCGTTTGGTGGTGAATCCGAATGATGAAGAAGCGTTTAAACGAATCATCAATTATCCGGCTCGTGGCATTGGAGATACCACGGTCGGGAAGATTATATCAGCGGCTACCAATCATGGCGTAAGTCTTTGGGCGGCAGTCTGCGAACCCTTAAGTTACGGACTGGATATAAATAAGGGAACTCATGCAAAACTGCAGGGCTTTCGTGAACTGATTGAAGGTTTTATTGCCGATCAGGCGGATAAGAACGCTTATGAAATAGGAACGGACATTATCCGTCAGTCCGGTATTATCAATGATGTTTGTCAGGACACATCCCCCGAGAATCTAAGTCGTAAGGAAAATATAGAAGAGTTGGTGAATGGTATGAATGACTTCTGCGCTTTGCGGCAGGAGGAAGGCAATCCGAATGTGTCTCTTACTGATTTCCTTTCGGAGATTGCATTGCTCACCGATCAGGACTCCGACAAGGCGGATGATGGGGAAAAGGTAACGTTGATGACCGTCCATTCGGCTAAAGGATTGGAGTTTAAGAATGTATTTGTGGTTGGTCTGGAAGAAAATCTGTTTCCCAGTGGGATGGTCGGAGATTCTCCCCGGGCGCTGGAAGAAGAACGTCGCTTGTTCTATGTAGCTATTACCCGTGCGGAAGAACATTGCTATCTATCTTTTGCCAAAACCCGTTTCCGTTACGGAAAGATGGAGTTTGGAAGTCCCAGTCGTTTCCTGCGTGATATTGATGTTGATTATTTGCGGTTGCCGCATGAAGCAGGAGTGAGCCGTGCTGTGGATGAAGGTGCGGGACGTTTCCGCAGGGAGATTGAAGGGGGATTTGCCCGTTCTACTTCTCCGTCGCGTGCGCCTTTCGGTAGTAATTCATCCGAGCAGCGTGAACGTCCGAAAGCACAGATTATTGCTCCCAGTGTACCGAGAAATTTGAAGAAGGTAAGTGCTGTTGGTGGAAGTAGCAGTGCGCAGATGGCGTCTTCCGGTTCAGCATCGGTAGCAGGAGTACAAGTCGGACAGATGATAGAGCACGAACGTTTCGGATTGGGCGAAGTGCTGAAAGTGGAAGGAACGGGAGACAATGCGAAAGCCACTATTCATTTTAAAAATGCGGGTGACAAACAACTATTGTTGCGTTTCGCTCGTTTTAAAGTGGTAGAATAAATAATAACACTAAATAGAGAGGCTCATGAAGAAACAACTAACAGTAATTTTGCTTTCCGCTTTGCTTTTGAGTGGATGTGCGTCGGGGCGTATGGGAAATCCGGGAGCTATCATGGCAGGTGCTTCTATTGGAGGTAGTCTGGGAAGTTCGATAGGCGGACTTATCGGAGATAATAATCATGGCTGGAGGGGCGGTTACCGTGGCTCTGCTATTGGAAATATTGTAGGAACCATTGCCGGTGCGGCTATTGGAAACGCATTGACGGCACCGAGACAAGAGCAGATAGAGGAGGATGCGTATATTCCTGAAGTGCGGGAAGTACGTGTGCAAAAGTATAAGAAGCAGCCGCAAGTGCAGCCGCCCATTTCTCAACTGAAGTTGCGCAAAATCCGTTTCATTGATGATAATCGTAGTCATGTGATTGATGCGGGAGAAAATAGCAAGATTATTTTTGAGATTATGAATGAAGGGAGAAAGCCTGTCTATAATGTGGTTCCTGTGGTAGAAACGGTAGGAAAGGTGAAGCATCTCGGCATCTCTCCTTCGGTGATGATTGAGGAAATTCTTCCGGGTGAGGGTATCCGTTATACGGCTTCGATCCATGCAGGTGAAAGGTTGAAAGACGGTGAAGTGACATTCCGTGTCGCAGTGGCGGACGAGAATGGGGTGATTTGTGATTCGCAGGAATTTACCTTGCCTACACAGCGCGGAAACTAGAGTTAAAAGCCTGAAATATCCGGTTTAAATATAGTGACGGTATATGCCTTGGATAGTGACGCTATCCTGTGCATATACCGTCACTATGTTGGTGGGATAGCGTCACTATCTTGGGATATTCAGTAAATGTTCCTCTTTCTAAAAAATCAAGAGAAAAGCTTTGCTTTACGTGAGCTTTTCTCTTGATTTTTTCGTTCAACTCTCCCAGTCTTCTATCTTTTTTGTAGAATATTGTTTACATATTCTTATTTTTTCCTTCCCACCCATGCATTATGTACATGTCTTTTTTAGGGGAAGTTAAAACCTCTCCTGTTTTTCCTGTTATTTTAGTTAGATTATGCTGCCTTTCTTTTTTTCTTTTCGACCTTTTCTATCATACATACCGCATTGGCTGTATGTATCCCAAAGAAAATCCAAAGTACTTCCGTTTTCCTGTTTCTAGCTTTTATCCTGGCCAGTGAGTAATGTTGTTTCTGCGTTCCAAAACTTCCTTCCAGGCGGGTAGCTCTTTCACGGCTGAGTTCCGACCGTAAGATTTTCCGAAGCGGCTCATCTTTGGCAGCTCTGCCCTTACGCTTAAAGGAAGTACTTATATGATATTTTGTACAAAATTTCCGGTTGGCATTATTGGCATAGATTGAATCCGCCGCAAGCGCCTTAACCCTAACCCCGGTCAGTTGTTGTTGCAGATGAATACAGTCTTTCAAACGTACTCCTTCGTTAAAAGCCTTAAAGGAGATATGTTCTATAAAGGAGATTCCGTCTATCTGTATATTGTTGACTTTGGCTCCGAATTCAACGGATTTGGTTTCCTTGCCTCTGATAATGGGGCGAAGGTAATGCCGGTCGATACTCACGATACGGTTGGACACTTTTTTGCCTGCAAATAAATTCTTCCCTTGCTCAAGGACTGTCTGTATGACCGAGAAACGTCTTTGGTAATCAGAGGATAGTGTAAGCCTGTTCCTGTAGGATGAATGAAGCAGCTCCAGCTGGTCAAGTAACTTTTCCAATAACTGAAGTAACCTTCGTGTAATCATACGAGTCTGTGATTTCTTGCGTTTACGCAGTTTGCTATAAGCAAGATAGGCACGGCGTACATCAAGATACTTGTTACGGGGACGTTGTATGTGCAAGGTCTGGCAATGTTTGCACAGATGACGATGAAGCCATACAATACCTTCCCATAAGAGTTTGGTATCAGTAGGGAAACGCAGATGACTTTCATAACAGGTGGCATCGGTCATACAGACATGAAGGTTCTCAAGATAAGGTGTCCAATGCTCGGCAAGAATGAGCTGGAGGGACTCAACGTCAAGGCGATCCGCTAGTTCCTGACGAATTGCACTAACGATTTTAGGATTGGTTAGTGGATGAAGCGGATCAATCTGAACACCACAAAATAACTGGTAATGAATATTACCGTTTAAATGCTCAATCAGTTGTGCATCGGAAAAGTTGGTATAGGACTTCAAGACCATCAAGGCTATTTTACCTTCGGGAGAAAAATAACTTTTACGCCCAAAAGGAGAGGACTTCAAATGCATTTGTCGGGCCAGTTCCGAGAAAGGGAACAGAGAATGGAGGCGACCTAATTCACTCGTTGCAAAACTTTGACGATATTTTTTAAGCATATCGAACTCGGTAAAACCTAAACAAGGTTCGATTTCTGAGATTTTTTGTATCTTTACCATGTGTTTTTATTTTTAATTACCCCCGTTTTGGCCGTCAAACCGTTTTTTGGGGGGAATGCTTAAAGATACAAAAAAGGCAACTAACTCGCAATGAATTAGTTGCCTTAAATTTTATTATTTTAGGAATATCCCTATCTTATATAATCATTTTGTTTGCACAGCCAATGTTTGAAGTCATGATTAGAAGTAACCTCTATTTCAGGGCGGGGCATACAAGTGTTTGGTGAAACCTAAAGCTATGCTTTAGCATCTGTAAAGCGTAGCTTTAGATAGGATAAAGCTACGCTTTTTACAGTCTTACCAATTGTTCCCTGCATTACTGTTACCGATAAGCATCTCCACACGTTGTTTATACAGATTTGCTCCTTCAGCGATATTCTTGCCGGCGTCTGCCGTTCCCATCCCATAAACAACAATAGGGGTTTGCCATGACATTCCCGAATGAATGGCACTTACCTGATAAGGACGTAATAATTCGTCCGTAGTGAAACGGTTTCTGCCTCCACTGCGATAAGCCTCGTATTCGGAACCCGTGGTCGTTACTACTGTCAGCGGTTTGCCGGCGACAGCCGGAGTCTTGGATAGAAAAGTAAAGATTTCATCCTGCCATTTCTTTAGTAATGACGGTGCAGACATCCAATAGAAAGGAAATTGATAGATGACAGCCGAGGCATCGGAAATGATTTTACTCCATTCATCTATATTGAAAGCGATTTCCTGTGACAGCTCGTAAAGATTGAAAACCGCCACTCCTTCCATGTCACTGACAGCATCAACTAATGCTTTGTTTGCTTGTGATTCTTTGATGTTAGGATGTGCCAGTAGAATCACTACTTTTCTTAAATCTTTATTCATTTTAATCGGGTATTTAGGATGATACAATACTTACTATAATATATAAGGTGTAAAAATAAGAAAAAGTTCGCGAAAACCAATATCTTAATTAAAAATAAAACAATCCCTCTTTGCTTTTGAATTTGTATTTTTGCATCCACGTTCGTAAGACGTCAGTTCAGATAATAATTTTATATATGATAGATTTTAATCAGTTTCCTTCTCCTTGTTATATCATGGAAGAAGAGCTTTTAAGAAAGAACCTGTGTTTGATAAAAAACGTAGCCGACAGGGCGGGAGTGGAGATTATTCTTGCTTTCAAGTCGTTTGCCATGTGGCGTTCTTTCCCTATATTCCGTGAATATATAGACCATTCTACGGCAAGTTCGGTGTATGAAGCCCGTTTGGCACTGGAAGAATTCGGCAGTAAGGCACATACATATTCTCCAGCTTATACGGAACAGGATTTTCCTGAAATAATGCGTTGCAGCAGTCATATCACTTTCAACTCGATGCAGCAGTTCGAGCGTTTTTATCCGATGGTGGTGGCAGAAGGAAGTGGTATTTCTTGTGGTATTCGTGTAAATCCCGAATACTCGGAAGTGGAAACAGAACTTTATAATCCATGTGCACCCGGCACACGTTTTGGGATAACAGCCGATTTGTTGCCCGATGCATTGCCGCAGGGAATTGAAGGCTTCCATTGCCATTGTCACTGTGAATCTTCTTCCTATGAGTTGGAACGTACATTGGAACATCTCGAAGCTAAATTTTCCCGTTGGTTTCCACAGATAAAGTGGTTGAATCTCGGTGGCGGACATCTGATGACCCGTAAAGACTATGATACCGAACATTTGATAACACTGTTGCAAGGATTAAAAGCACGCCATCCTCATCTGCGAATTATCCTGGAACCCGGTTCGGCTTTTACATGGCAGACGGGAGTGCTGACTTCCGAAGTAGTGGATATTGTGGAAAGTCGTGGAATCAAGACGGCTATTTTGAATGTCAGTTTCACTTGCCACATGCCCGATTGCTTGGAAATGCCCTATCAGCCTGCCGTGCATGGTGCGGAAATGGGAAACGAAGGAAAATATATTTATCGTCTCGGAGGAAATTCCTGTTTGAGTGGTGACTATATGGGATTGTGGAGTTTCGATCATCCTTTGCAAATCGGAGAACGTATTGTGTTCGAAGATATGATTCATTATACGATGGTCAAGACAAATATGTTTAACGGAATTCACCATCCTGCCATTGCTATCTGGACCAAAGAGGGGAAAGCTGAAATATACAAGCAATTTTCTTATGAAGATTATCGTGGCCGAATGAGTTGATAATCAAAATGATTGTTTTGCGGTCGATGCAAAGTGAACAGATTTCTGTGAAAAAAGTATGCAGAATGTTTGCAGGTTTACGGAAAATCCCTACCTTTGCAACCGCAAACGAAAAAATGCGGAAATAGCTCAGTTGGTAGAGCATAACCTTGCCAAGGTTAGGGTCGCGAGTTCGAGTCTCGTTTTCCGCTCATGTTTCTTTGAAATGTTGGAACAATAATCTTTGCCCAGGTGGCGGAATTGGTAGACGCGCACGTTTCAGGTGCGTGTGTCGAGAGGCATGCAGGTTCGAGTCCTGTTCTGGGCACAAAGGTTAAACTTTAAAATTATGGAGAGGTGGCGGAATTGGTAGACGCGCTACTTTGAGGGGGTAGTGACAGTTATGTCGTGGGAGTTCGAGTCTCCTTCTCTTCACAGTTTATGAAAGTGATTTGCGGAAATAGCTCAGTTGGTAGAGCATAACCTTGCCAAGGTTAGGGTCGCGAGTTCGAGTCTCGTTTTCCGCTCTTGTTTCTTTGAAATAATGGAACTAAGTTTTGCCCAGGTGGCGGAATTGGTAGACGCGCACGTTTCAGGTGCGTGTGTCGAGAGGCATGCAGGTTCGAGTCCTGTTCTGGGCACCAATCTTTCAGATTTCTGAATGACGAAATTTAGTTTGCGGAAATAGCTCAGTTGGTAGAGCATAACCTTGCCAAGGTTAGGGTCGCGAGTTCGAGTCTCGTTTTCCGCTCCATATAGACATAAGGTTGTCAGTCGATAAGATTGGCAACCTTTTTTTTATTTATGATTGATGAATTCTGATTTATATATGGTTGGATAATCGTTTAAAATTGGACTTTATTAGAAGTTTATCGGACGATTTTATCGATAGATTGAATAGAAAAACGTAATTTTGCAAACGAAAAAATCAATGTACTCCCCCCAAAAAAGAGCGTCATTGATTCACACAGACCTTTAATTAATTTAACTATTTGTGATATGTTAACACAGATCATTAATGCACGCATCCTGACGCCTCAAGGTTGGCTGAAGGATGGGTCAGTTCTTATTCGCGATAACAAAATTCTGGAAGTAACCAATTGTGACCTTGCCATTATCGGAGCCAAACTGATTGATGCCAAAGGAATGTATATTGTTCCGGGCGGTGTAGAAATCCATGTTCACGGTGGCGGTGGAAGAGACTTTATGGAAGGCACCGAAGAGGCTTTCCGGACAGCAATCAAGGCTCACATGCAGCATGGTACCACCAGTATTTTTCCTACCCTTTCTTCTTCTACCATTCCGATGATCCGTGCAGCTGCGGCAACTACTGAAAAAATGATGGCGGAGCCCAATAGCCCTGTACTCGGGCTTCATCTGGAAGGACATTATTTCAATATGGACATGGCAGGCGGACAGATCCCGGAAAATATCAAAGATCCCGATCCCGAAGAATATATTCCGTTGTTGGAAGAAACACGCTGTATCAAACGTTGGGATGCCGCACCGGAACTTCCCGGAGCCATGCAATTCGGTAAATATATCACGGCAAAAGGTGTACTGGCTTCGGTAGGACATACCCAGGCAGAATTTGAGGATATACAGACGGCTTATGAGGCGGGATATACGCATGCCACTCATTTTTATAACGCGATGCCCGGTTTCCATAAACGGAAAGAGTACAAGTATGAAGGTACGGTAGAAAGTATTTATCTGATTGATGATATGACAGTGGAAGTGGTGGCTGATGGTATTCATGTACCTCCGACGATTTTGCGTCTTGTCTATAAGATAAAAGGAGTGGAACGCACTTGCCTGATAACGGATGCGTTGGCTTGTGCCGCCAGTGATAGCCAGGTTGCCTTTGACCCGCGTGTGATTATTGAGGATGGAGTTTGTAAGTTGGCAGACCATTCAGCCTTGGCCGGGAGTGTTGCAACGATGGATCGCTTGATTCGTACCATGGTGCAAAAGGCGGAAATTCCTTTGGAAGATGCCGTAAGAATGGCTTCCGAAACTCCTGCACGGATTATGGGAGTGCTCGACCGTAAAGGAACGCTGGAGCGTGGCAAGGATGCTGATATAATTGCCTTGGACAGAGACCTGAATGTGAGAGCTGTATGGGCAATGGGAGAACTGGTGGAAGGCACCAACAAACTGTTTTAAATCTAATAAATAACAAAGACTATGTTGACTCAAATAATAAACGGAAGAATACTTACCCCGCAAGGCTGGTTGAAAGATGGTTCCGTATTGATTTGTGATGGAAAAATATTAGAGGTAACTAATAGTGATTTAGCGGTTATCGGTGCAACGGTTATTGATGCCAGAGGGATGACGATAGTGCCCGGATTCGTAAGTATGCATGCACATGGAGGTGGTGGGCATGATTATACGGAAGCAACGGAAGAGGCTTTCCGCACCGCAACCAATGCACATCTGAAACATGGTGCTACCGGTATATTTCCTACTTTGTCCTCTACTTCATTCGAAAGACTCTACCAGGCAGTCGATGTATGTGAGCACTTGATGAAAGAGAAGGATTCTCCGATTCTCGGTCTGCATATCGAAGGCCCATATCTGAATCCGAAGATGGCGGGTACGCAGTATGACGGTTTTCTGAAAACTCCGGATGAAAATGAATATATTCCTTTGTTGGAGCGTACGTCTTGTATCAGACGTTGGGATATTAGTCCCGAACTGCCCGGTGCACATGATTTTGCAAAGTATACCCGTTCGAAAGGAATTATGACTGCTGTTACACATACCGAAGCCGAATATGATGAAATTAAAGCTGCATTTGCAGTAGGATTTTCTCATGCTGCTCATTTCTATAATGCGATGCCGGGTTTCCATAAACGTCGTGAATATAAATATGAGGGTACAGTGGAAAGTGTGTATCTGACGGATGGAATGACTGTGGAAGTGATTGCGGACGGTATTCACTTGCCTGCCACTATCCTGAAACTGGTTTATAAGTTGAAAGGCGTGGAGAATACCTGCCTTGTTACCGATGCTTTGGCATATGCCGCTTATGAAGGGAATGAACCGATTGATCCTCGTTATATCATAGAGGATGGCGTATGCAAGATGGCGGATCATTCTGCGTTGGCCGGTAGTTTGGCTACGATGGATGTGTTGGTTCGCACCATGGTAAAGAAAGCCAATATTCCTTTGGAAGATGCTGTGCGTATGGCTTCTGAAACTCCTGCCCGTTTAATTGGAGTGAGTGATCGTAAAGGGGCGTTAGCAAAGGGTAAGGATGCTGATATTGTGATTCTTGACAAAGAACTGAATGTACGTTGCGTATGGTCAATGGGAAAGATCGTTCCGGGAACTGATAATCTGTTGCATAAATAACCATTGAAAGGGAAGATGCCGTCCGGAGACTTCCTAAAAGAAAAATGCCCTTTACTAAGAACTAAACTGAATCCCAAAAGTTGGATACAAAATTTTAGGAGTTCAGTTTAGTTCTAGTAAGGGGCATTTTATAAGATCAAGGCTTTTCAGCCTCTTATTATAACAGTAAATGTTCTGTATTATATCAAAAGCCTGGTAGTTTACCAGTCTATCGTCATAAGGAACTTTCCGGACTTTCGATGTTTTTCTATTCTGAAAGTAAACTGGTTTCTATTAATTCTTTCAATTGGGCTTTATTCATAGTGCCTAATTTCATTGTCGGTTTGCCGTTCAACGGGCAAAGTAACAGATTGGGAATGGTACGAATCTTAAATGCGCTTTCCAGTTCCGGTTCCTGATCGACGTCCACTTTATAAATATCTAATTTACCTTCGTATTCTTTTGCCAATTGGTCTAATATAGGCGATAATGCTTTGCAATAGACACACCAGGGTGCATGAAAATCGACCAGGCAAGGTTTATTCCCTTTGAAGTTCCAACTGTCAGGATAAGACTGATAATCTGCTACTTTCTCTACAAAACTATCTTTGGTTAAATTTATTATTTTCATATATCCTACTATTTTTTAATGATTCGTTTTATTTTCTCTCCTGCAAAGATAGGGGAGTTGGAATGAAAGAAGGCTGGCCATTTTTCCTGTTGTGTTTACAATTCTTCCTTTATGGCTCTTTTCTAATCAAATTCTAATCTGATATGAGAGGCTTATAATCGTTTTTTTCCGTTTCTCCGGTTGCAGAATTGTAATTTTGCTGCGACAACTACGATAAGGTAATAAAGATAAATATAGTAATGAACAGAGAATTTTTAATTTCTTTTTTTCTTCTGCTGACAGGAGGAATATGTGCGCAACAGGCTACCACAGGAACATTAACGCTGAAAGAGGCGGAACAACGTTTCCTGGAACGTAACTTATCGCTGATAGCCGAACGGTATAACATTGATATGGCACAGGCACAAGTGCTGCAAGCCAGGTTATTTGAGAATCCGGTCATCTCGCTGGAACAGAATGTCTATAACCGCTTGAACGGAAAGTATTTTGATTTTGGTAAGGAGGGTGAAACGGTTGTGGAGGTTGAACAGGTCATTCGCCTTGCCGGACAGCGAAACAAGCAGATAAAGCTGGAAAAAATCAATAAGGAAATAGCGGAATATCAGTTTGAAGAGGTGATGAGAACACTCCGTCAGGAGTTGAATGAGAAGTTTGTGCAAGTCTATTTTCTTTCGAAATCCATATCCATCTACGAGAAAGAAGTGAACTCTCTGCAAGAACTGCTTGCCGGAATGAAGCTGCAACAGGAGAAAGGAAATATCTCATTGATGGAAATGTCTCGTTTGGAATCTATGCTATTTTCGCTGAAGAAAGAGAAGAACGAACGGGAAAACGAGTTGCTGACTCTTAGAGGAGAACTGAATGTCTTGTTAAATCTTCCGGGAGATACTACGGTTAAGTTATCACTGGACGAAGAGGTGTTGAAGCAATTGGATTTGTCTCAATTATCGTTTGCTGATTTGAAAGCGATGGTAAATGAACGTCCCGACTTGAAGATTGCCAGAAGTACGGTAAGTGCTTCCCGTGCCAATCTGAAATTGCAGAAATCGATGGCATTTCCGGAGTTCTCGGTGAAAGGGAACTATGACCGTGCCGGAAACTTTATCAATAACTATTTTGCGGTAGGAGTGAGCTTGTCAGTACCTATTTTCAATCGCAATCAGGGAAATATAAAGGCAGCCCGTTTTAGTATTCAACAGGCAGGAGCGGAACAGGAAAATGCTGCTAATCGTGCAGATATGGAACTTTATACCGCTTATGCTTCACTGGAAAAAGCAGTTCAGCTTTACCAATCTACCAATATGGATTTGGAACGTAATTTTGAGAAACTGATAACAGGAGTGAATGAAAACTTTACCAAGCGGAATATCAGCTTGCTGGAGTTTATCGATTATTATGACAGTTATAAGGAAACCTGTATTCAGTTGCATGAAATAAAGAAAGATGTTTTCCTCGCGATGGAAAACCTGAATACAACTATCGGGCAAAATATATTAAACTACTAATATTCATAAATTATCAAAGACTATGAACTGGAATAAATTCCTTCCTTGCATATTGCTTACTACCGTATTGGGAGCATGCTCCGGTAAAGGAGAACAACCGAATGTTGAACCGACTGCTTTATGCCTGACAGATAGCTTGTTGAGAATTGTATCTGTCGATACGGTTCACGTTCAAGAAGTGATTGATGAACTGACATTGAACGGACGGGTCACTTTTAATGAAAATCAGGTAGCGCATGTATATCCGATGTTTGGAGGTACGGTGACGGAACTGAAAGCAGAAATAGGAGATTATGTTCGTAAAGGAGATGTACTGGCAGTCATCCGCAGTGGAGAAGTGGCGGACTATGAGAAACAATTGAAAGAAGCGGAACAACAACTGTTGCTCGCCCGCAGAAACATGGATGCTACGCAGGATATGTATAATTCCGGCATGGCTTCGGATAAAGATGTGCTTCAGGCAAAGCAGGAGTTGACGAGTGCCGAAGCCGAAGAAAGAAGGATAAAGGAAGTCTTTTCCATTTATAATTTCTCCGGAAATGCTTATTATCAGTTGAAATCTCCTGTTTCGGGTTTTATTGTGGAGAAACAAATCAGCAGGGATATGCAGTTGCGTCCGGATCAGAGTGAAGAGTTGTTCACGATTTCGGGGTTGTCGGACGTATGGGTGATGGCAGATGTGTATGAAAGCGATATCAGTAAAGTTTCTGAAGGTGCTTCTGTACGCATTTCTACATTGGCCTATCCGGATAAGATGTTTGCCGGCACTATTGATAAGGTATATCATTTGCTGAATAGCGAAAGTAAAACAATGAATGTCCGTATCAAATTAAAGAATGAAGAGTATCTGTTGAAGCTGGGGATGTTTACGAATGTAAGTGTGAAGTGCAAGGCAGATGGAACTTCCATGCCTCGTATCGATTCTCATGCGCTGGTGTTTGAAGGAGGGAAAAACTATGTTGTTGTAGTAGAGCCGGATCAGCGTTTGCAGGTGAAAGAGGTAGATGTATACAAACAGTTGAGCAAGGAGTGCTATATCCGCTCCGGGCTTTCCGAGGGGGACAGGGTGCTGAATAATAATGTATTGTTGGTATATAATGCGTTGAATGCAGATTAAAAACAGAAAATAGTATGCACAAATTCATAGATAATATAGTGGCTTTCTCGCTGAAGAATAAGTTCTTTATTTTCTTCTGTACAGCGATTGCCGTTATAGCCGGAGTTGTTTCTTTTAAACATACTCCGATAGATGCTTTCCCGGATGTGACGAATACGAAAGTGACGATTATCACGCAATGGCCGGGACGTAGTGCGGAAGAGGTAGAGAAGTTTATCACCATTCCTGTTGAGATTGCCATGAATCCTGTTCAGAAGAAAACGGATATTCGTTCTACCACTCTTTTCGGACTTTCTGTAATGAATGTGATGTTCGAAGATCGTGTGGATGATTTCACCGCCCGTCAACAGGTATATAATTTATTGAATGACGCCGATCTTCCTGACGGGGTAACTCCGGAAGTGCAACCGTTATATGGCCCGACGGGAGAAATATTTCGTTATACGCTCCGTAGTGACAAACGTAGTGTGCGGGAGCTGAAAACAATCCAGGATTGGGTGATTGAGCGTAACCTTCGTTCGGTATCCGGCGTAGCGGATATTGTGAGCTTCGGCGGAGAGGTGAAAACGTTTGAGGTAAGCGTGAATCCTCACCAGTTGATTAACTATGGAATTACTTCTTTGGAGCTTTATGATGCGATAGCCAAGAGTAACATCAATGTAGGAGGAGATGTCATCACCAAGAGTTCGCAAGCTTATGTTGTGCGTGGAATTGGTCTGATTAACGACTTGGAAGAATTGAGAAACATCGTAGTGAAAAACATCAACGGTACTCCGATTTTGGTGAAGAATCTTGCCGATGTACACGAGTCCTGTTTGCCACGCCTCGGCCAAGTAGGACGAATGGATGAAGATGATGTGGTACAAGGCATTGTAGTCATGCGGAAAGGGGAGAATCCGGGTGAGGTGATTGCAAACCTGAAAGATAAAATAGAAGACTTGAATCAGAATATACTTCCCAAAGATGTGAAAATCGTTTCATTCTATGACCGGGAGGATTTAGTGAATCTGGCGGTAAAGACGGTGACACATAATCTGATCGAAGGGATTTTATTGGTTACGTTTATTGTATTGATTTTTATGGCAGATTGGCGGACTACCGTGATTGTTGCTGTCGTTATCCCATTAGCCCTTCTATTCGCTTTTATCTGTCTACGGGTGATGGGAATGTCCGCCAATCTGCTTTCTATGGGAGCCATTGACTTCGGTATCATTATTGATGGGGCAGTGGTGATGGTGGAAGGAGTGTTTGTGGCTTTGGACAAGAAGGCAAGGCAAGTAGGAATGCCGGCATTTAATGTCATGTCCAAAATGGGATTGATCCGTAACACCGCAAAAGACAAGGCGAAAGCAGTTTTCTTCTCCAAATTGATTATCATAACCGCGTTGATTCCTATCTTCTCTTTCCAGAAGGTAGAAGGAAAGATGTTCTCTCCCTTGGCCTATACGCTGGGTTTTGCACTGTTAGGAGCTTTGATCTTTACGCTGACACTGGTGCCGGTAATGTCGTCTATGCTGCTGAAAAAGAATGTGCGTGAGAAGAATAATCGTTTTGTCCGTTTTATCAATGCGAAGTGTACGGCTCTTTTTGATTTATTCTATGCGCACAGGAAACTGACTATCGGACTGGCAACGGTCATAGCAGGTGTCGGATTATGGCTTTTCTCTTTCTTGGGTACGGAGTTTCTTCCACAGTTGAATGAGGGCTCTATCTATATTCGTGCCACTTTGCCACAAAGCATTTCGCTGGATGAATCGGTGACGCTTGCTAATAAAATGAGAAGGAAGCTATTGACGTTTTCGGAAGTACGTCAAGTTCTGTCACAGACCGGACGACCGAATGATGGAACAGATGCTACCGGATTCTATAATATCGAGTTTCACGTTGATATATACCCTGAAAAGGAATGGGAGAGTAAATTGACAAAAATGGAACTAATCGATAAGATGCAGGAGGATTTATCCATTTACCCCGGCATTGACTTCAATTTCTCACAGCCGATTACCGATAATGTAGAGGAAGCCGCTTCCGGTGTGAAAGGATCTATTGCGGTGAAGGTGTTTGGTAAAGACTTGTATGAGTCGGAGAAATATGCGGTGCAGATTGAGAAAATCCTGGGCACGGTTCAAGGAATTGAAGACTTGGGTGTGATTCGAAATATCGGTCAGCCGGAACTTCGTATAGAGTTGAATGAAGGTCAGTTGGCGCGTTACGGCGTTGCTAAGGAAGATGTGCAATCGATTATCGAGATGGCTATTGGCGGAAAATCGGCTTCATTGTTGTATGAGGACGAACGGAAATTCAATATCATGGTAAGGTATAGCGAGCAATTCCGCCAGAATGAAGAGGAGATAGGTAAAATACTGGTTCCGGCAATGGATGGCACAATGGTGCCTATCAAGGAACTGGCAGATATAACGAACATTACGGGACCATTACTTATTTTCCGTGATAATCATGCACGATTCTGTGCAGTGAAATTCTCGGTGAGAGGCCGTGATATGGGTACGGCAGTTGCCGAGGCACAGAAAAAGGTAAATGCATCCGTACATCTGCCGACAGGATATTCGCTGAAATGGACTGGTGATTTCGAGAACCAGCAACGTGCCACGAAACGCTTGGCACAAGTGGTTCCCATCAGTATTGCTATCATCTTTATCATCCTGTTTATTCTGTTCTCTAATGCGCGGGATGCCGGACTGGTATTGCTGAATGTGCCATTTGCCGCTGTGGGGGGTATTGTAGCCCTTCTGATAACACGATTCAACTTCTCCATTTCTGCAGGTATCGGTTTCATAGCCTTGTTCGGTATTTGTATTCAGAACGGCGTGATTATGATTTCCGACATCAAAGCGAATCTGAAACTGGGTTCTCCTTTGGAAGAGGCTACGAAAGAAGGAGTACGCTCACGCATTCGTCCTGTGATTATGACAGCGGCAATGGCGGCTATCGGTTTGTTGCCTGCTGCCATGAGTCATGGAATTGGTTCGGAATCACAGCGTCCGTTGGCGATTGTTATTATCGGCGGATTGATAGGAGCGACTTTCTTTGCCTTGTTTGTCTTTCCTCTCATCGTAGAAGTGGTATATGAACGAATGTTATATGATAAAAACGGAAAGTTATTGCAAAGACGTATTTAGTTCATTTCTATTCTGTGGAAAAAACGTTCATAGATTAAATTTGTAGTTTTCAGTAGGTAGAGTGAGAAAGGGATAAAAGAAGGGTGAATTAAAAAATCACCCGTACTTTTGTTCCTTTTTCTATTTCTGAAGATATATCCAGCTTTGCATGATAAGCAGAAATGATTTTCAAAGTCAGACTAAGTCCGATGCCTTGTCCGGCATAATCCCGGGTGTTGCTACCCCGATAGAAAGACTGGAAAATATGCTCTATTTCTTCTTGCGGAATACCGATTCCCTGATCTTCCACCTCAAGAATGACTTGTTGCTGCTCCCGATAGAGAGCCACA
This sequence comes from Bacteroides xylanisolvens, assembly GCF_018289135.1. NCBI lineage: Bacteria > Pseudomonadati > Bacteroidota > Bacteroidia > Bacteroidales > Bacteroidaceae > Bacteroides > Bacteroides xylanisolvens. The sequence goes on along the minus strand of NZ_CP072216.1, from coordinate 1,833,805 downwards.
TTTACTTCCTTATCGGAGTATTTACATGCGTTGTCAATTATATTTTTCAATGCTATCTTTAACAGATAAGGATTAGCCTTAACAACAGCTTGTTGTTCTGTTGCTTCCAAGTGGAGACGGATTCTTTTATTAAAATCGGTCAACTCTTTCAATATATCAGATAGAATGATCTCTTCCACATTATTTTTCAGGAGTTCTTCTTCCTGCCGCGAAAGAAAAAGAAGGTGGCGGATCAGGCTGGACAACCTTTTGCTTTCCGAAGAAATTCGTTGCAGGGATTCAATGTATTCTCCGGTACTTCTTTCTTTGAGCAGACTGATTTCACATTCTCCCTGAATAGCAGTAATCGGATTGCTCAACTCGTGCGAAGCATGGCTTACAAAGGATTTCTCTGCCTTGAAAGCACTATCCAGACGATCGAGCATACTATTTAATGTTTTTATCATGTCCTCCAGCTCGTCATTATTTCCGGTAGTCTTTAACCTACGATTCAGACTGTTGGCCCGTATTCTTTTCAACTCCTTTAATATGTGTTGCAGCGGAACCAAAATACGACCGGAATATATTTTCCCGATGAAAAAGATCAGGATGGAACTGGCTAAAACGAGGAAAATGGAAAGTAACAACAGATGTTCCTTGATTTCTGTTCCGTAGGCATTCCGGGACATGACGAGTACGATGAAATTCCCTTCATTATCCGGATAATAAAGGGCGGCTCCTAACTGGTCCTTATATTTAAAAGAGAAAGGAACACTGTCTTGCCTTGCCAGTAGAAGTGTTTGCTGGTGTTGCGTGAGATACTTATTCAACGTATCACGCACTTCAGAAAGACTATCCATGTTGAGAAGAATCTCATGAGCTTCGGGCAGAAGTTCATCATATTTGCGTTGGATAATCTGGTAACTCTGTTCGTCTACTTCATCCTTTTCCCAGTGCTTCTGTGCAGTCAGGTAGGCTTTCTCACGCAGGTAGGAAGCATAGAGCTTATTGATATACTGTGTACTGAAAATATAAAATACAGCAATGATAATGACAGTGGTCAACACACTGATTAACGTATAGAAAAGAGCTATTTTGGAACCTATTTTCATAGCCGGGATAGTTGGTGAGTTTAAGTATTCATGATATATCCTAATCCTACGACTGTGTGAATCAGCTTTTTATCAAAGTCACGGTCTATCTTTACCCGGAGATAGTTTACATAAACATCTACGATATTGGTGTTGGTATCAAAGTTCTTGTCCCACACATCTTTGAGCAGGGTGATACGTGAGAGCGCAACCCCTTGGTGAGTCATGAAATATTCGAGCAGACGATATTCCTTGACAGTAAGATCAATATCTATATTGCCTCTTTTAGCTTTTCGGGTATTGCAATCCAATATCAGGTTATCACAAGTCAGCAGATTGGAGGTTACTTCTTTATTGCGTCTTAACAAGGCTTTGATGCGTGCCTCCAGTTCTTGGAAACTGAAAGGCTTGACGAGATAATCATCTGCTCCCGCATCCAGTCCTTTGACGATATCTTCCGTTGTACCCAAGGCTGTCAGCATGATCACAGGAGACTGGTACCCAAACGTCTGCCGATAAAGCCGGCAAAGTTCCAAACCGTTTATTTTCGGCATGATAATGTCCAGTATCAAAAGGTCGAAAGGTTCGTCCTGAAGGATTTTCCAACCAGCGTTTCCGTCATGACAGACGGTTACCGTATGTCCGAACTCTTTTAACCCCCGTTCAATGAAAGAGGCGATGTTTATTTCATCTTCAACTAATAATATCTTTGCCATCATTCAGATTGTTTATGTGCAAAGATACTTTTTTCCTGGCATCTGAAGAAAGAAATTCGCCCTACATTTAAGTGTTTCTCCTTTTTGAGTTGTACTGTTTTTCTGAAATTGCAAGGATACTTATCGCGCTATCCGGGATAATTATCCCTTTGCTTCTTGATACATAAAGCGTTTGATTGACTTTTTCGCAGTCTTTTCAAATTCCTCGAAATGGATCTTTATCTTGCTTATTTGAGAATAGTTAGGAAGCTGTTGATTCAACTCGATACGGTTTTGTTCCATCACTTTCTGAATGTCCGTCTGCTGCAATCCATGAGCGAAAGCGTCATCGAAATCCGGATAAATCATTGCTACCAGCTTTTCATGCTGTAAGACAATCAGTGATTCCGCAACATACGGCATATTATTCAGCTTGCTTTCAATTTCTTCCGGATAGATGTTCTGTCCGCTAGAGGTGAGAAGCAGGTTTTTGCTACGTCCGCGAACTGTTACGTAACCTTCTTCATCCAACGTGCCGAGGTCACCGGTATGCAGCCAGCCGTTAGCATCGATAATTTGCGCGGTAGCTTCCGGATTTTTGTAATAGCCCAGCATCATGTTCATTCCTCTGCATACGATTTCTCCGGCATGCGTTTTCGGGTCCGGCGAGTCAATACGGACTTCCATCCGGCTGGTTGCCTTTCCGCAAGAAGCAAGTTTCAGCGTTTCCCAACGACTGGAGCAAATGATAGGACCACATTCAGTCATACCGTAAGCGATTGTATAGGGGAATCCTATCTTTTTAAGGAAGGCCTCAACTTCAGCATTGAAAGGAGCGCCTCCGATAATAATCTCGTCAAAGTTTCCACCGAAGATTTCCATGGCGGCCTGCCGTGCCAGCGATTTGATTTTATCATTCACGATAGGCACTTTAAGCAATAACTTACCGATTGTGCTGTCTACTTTAGGAAGAATATCTTTCTTAATAATCTTTTCCACAATCAATGGCACACAAGAGATCACTCTTGGCTTGATTTCAGAGAAAGATTGAGAAATGATTTTCGGAGACGGCATGCGCGTCAGAAAATAGATGTGCGCACCTGCAGAAAATCCGTAAAGGAAATCATATACCATACCGAACACATGCCCCATAGGCAACATGGAAACGATATGATCGCCCGGTTTAACGGGAAGCATCTCGAAGCAGTAAGCCACATTCGACCAAAGACTGCGATAGGGGAGCATCACTCCTTTAGAGTAACCTGTGGTGCCGGAAGTATAATTGATAATAGCCAGTTCTTCAGGATGATCCTTCCGGTAGCAAATATGTTCCGGGCGGAAGTTCTTGGGATATTGTCGACCATATATTGCATTCCGGTGTTCAAAAGCATAAGTGAGTTTCTCGTTGCGTGATACTAATGGTGAGAAATCTGTTAGTAAAGCAATACCCTCTAATAAAGGCATGGCGTCCTCATTCAAATTTTCCCAGGCTTGGTCACCGACAAAAAGTAATTTGGCTTCGGAATGGTTGACGATATTATGAATATTATCTGCCTTGAATTCATGCAAAATAGGAACAATAACGGCTCCATAAGTAATCGTTGCCAGGAAAGTAACCGCCCAATGAGCACTGTTACGTCCGCAAACGGCAATTTTATCTCCCGGCTGGATGCCGGCACTTTCCAAGACAATGTGAAATTTAGCGATTTTACGCGCTACATCCTTATATTGAAGGGTAATTCCTTTATAGTCAGTTAAGGCATCCTTGTCCCAGTTTTTGATGATGCTTTGCTCAATATAATCAATGAACTGATGTTCTTGTTCCATTCGATTTTTGCACATTTAGTTTAAAACTGCGCAAAATTAATACTTCGCTGATGTAAACCGAATTTTAAATTCAAGTTTTACGGTTAATTAACGGAGGGGAATGAACAATTTTTACGGCTTGCTAAGGCGTTTTCGTGTTTCTTCCTTAAAACTAGTTTGTTGGCCTATTTAAAACATTTCGTCTCCACGCATGAATAAGAAACGAGTGTCTTGTAGGGACAAGAGGCTTCATGCGTGGAGACGAATCAGTTATAGTGATAGAATCAATCTTTTCGGATGTTAGTCAGAATCAGTCTCTTCTTCTTTTGATTTTTCGGAGATGAGCAGCAGTTTATCTCCTTCATGCAGTTTCAGCGTTCCGTTGGGAATCAGGAACTCATCTCCGCGCTTCACAATCATTACCAGCGTGCCTTTCGGGAGATTCATATCTTTCAATGTATCTGCTTCTTCCAACATACTTTTAGTAATGGTCATATCACTAAGATCAGAGTCTATTTCTTCTGGGAGTTCCACTCCGAAATCATTTCCAGTTTTTTCCAGTGGTTTGGAAAGATTCAAGATTCGGGCTACGAAAGAAATCGTTGTTCCCTGTACCACCAATGACACGATGGTAATAAAGAAAACAATGTTGAAGATGAGGTTCGAACCTTCTACGCCCGCCACTACCGGATAGGTGGCAAAGATAATAGGAACTGCACCGCGCAATCCTACCCAGGACACGAAAATACGTGATTTCATCGTGATTTTCCGGAATGGAAGCAAACAAAGGAATACGCTTAACGGCCGGCCGATAATAATCATAAAGACACCAATCAGCAATGCCACAGCAGCTACTTCCAACATCTCGTGCGGATTGACAAGCAATCCCAGGCAAAGGAACATGATGATTTGAAACAACCAGGTCAGTCCGTCCATAAAGGTGTAGATATCCTTACGATGCATGATTTTATTGTTTCCCACCATGATACCGGCGATATATACGGCAAGGTATCCGTTACCTTTCAGTAAGTCGGTGATGGAGAAAGTGAAAAATACAAATGCAAGTAATAAGATAGGATATAAGGCCTGATTGTCAATATTGAGCTTGTTCAACATTCGGATAGCGAGCTTTCCGAGTACATATCCGGCAGCCGCACCGACGATAAACTGGATGGCAAAAGAGCCTACGATAGCTCCGACTCCCATACCTGACGATTGAATAAACTGTATCAGAACAATGGTAAGCATATAGGCCATCGGGTCATTACTTCCGCTCTCCAGTTCCAGCATGGGACGGAGGTTGTGCTTTAAATTCATCTTCTGTGAACGGAGAATGGCGAACACCGAAGCCGAGTCCGTAGACGACATGGTAGAAGCCAAAAGCAGGGAAGTGGTGATAGGCAAATAAATATTAGACCAGCTCATACCTGATATCCACCAGATAAAGAGCCCGGTGAAAAGAGCTGTGAGTAGTACTCCGACAGTGGAAAGCACGATACCGGGACCTAAAATAGGTTTGATTTCTCTGAATTTCGTATCCATACCTCCCGAGAAAAGGATAATGCTTAGGGCGACCATACCGATAAACTGTGCGTCTTTCGCGTCGTGGAATTGCAGGCCGAGGCCGTCACTTCCAAACAACATTCCTACTACGAGGAACAATAATAAGGTAGGTACTCCAAAGCGATATCCGGTTTTTCCAACAACAATGCTGACGAAAAGTAAGATAGAACCGATAAGTAGGGTGTTTTCTGCTGTAAATATCATAGGCAATATATTATAAAGTTATAAAATTGTCGTTTTAATTCTCACCGTGCGAAGTTACACATTATTAACAACAAATAAAACCTCTTTTTAGATGTATTTTTGTGAAAAAAGGGAGTTAAATTGTCTAAAAAGACTAATTTTGCAGAGATTAATCTACATTATACTTATGGATTCAAATAATCTTACACCTTTGAGGAAAGGGGTGGTGGGGGTACAATTCTTGTTTGTGGCTTTCGGAGCTACGGTACTCGTGCCGTTATTGGTAGGGCTCGATCCTTCGACAGCTCTGTTTACAGCAGGTATTGGTACGCTTATCTTTCATGCCGTTACGCGTGGAAAGGTTCCTATCTTTTTGGGGAGTAGTTTCGCATTTATTGCGCCTATCATTAAAGCGACAGAACTTTATGGGCTGCCCGGCGCCTTATCCGGCATGGTTGGAGTTGCATTAGTTTACTTTGTGATGAGTGCGCTTGTCAAATGGCAGGGAGTGCGGGTGATTGAACGGTTGTTTCCTCCTGTTGTCATAGGACCTGTCATTATTCTGATAGGTTTATCATTGGCCGGAACGGGAGTGAATATGGCAAAAGAGAACTGGGTGCTGGCTCTGCTTTCATTGGTGACTGCGGTTGTCGTTTCGATGAAAGCTAAAGGACTTTTGAAGCTGATACCTATTTTCTGTGGAATTGTAGTGGGGTATCTGGCTGCATGGATCTTCTATGGTTTGGATTTGTCCGGCGTCAGAGATGCCGCTTGGATTGGATTACCGCAGTTTGTCTTTCCTAAATTCTCATGGGAGCCGGTGTTATTTATGATTCCGGTAGCTATTGCTCCGGTGATAGAGCATATTGGTGATGTCTATGTGGTGAATACGGTTACGGGAAAAGATTTCGTGAAAGACCCGGGATTGCACCGCACCTTATTGGGTGATGGTCTGGCTTGTCTCTGTGCCGGATTGCTGGGTGGTCCTCCTGTGACTACTTATTCGGAAGTGACAGGAGCCATGTCATTAACAAAGATTACCAATCCGCAAGTGGTCCGAATAGCTGCCATCTCTGCTATCTTGTTCTCCGTTATCGGTAAAATCAGCGCATTACTAAGATCCATACCTAGTGCGGTACTGGGTGGCATTATGCTGTTGCTTTTCGGGACGATTGCCTGTGCGGGTATTGGTAATCTTGTGAATAACTGTATTGATTTGAGCCGTACAAGAAATATCGTTATCGTGTCTTTGACACTGACTGTCGGGATTGGTGGCGCTGCTTTTAGCTGGGGTGATTTTTCTTTGTCCGGTATCGGATTGGCAGCTTTGGTAGGAGTAGTTCTCAATTTGATATTGCCCAAAGAAGATTAAAAAAGGAAATCACTATAAAAGGAAGCCGGTATTCGAGAAGAAAGAATAAACGCAGGATTCCCGGTTATATATAAAAAAGATAGTGACGGTATATGATGGAAATAGTGACGGTATCATTACCGTATAGCGTCACTATCCTTATCATATAGCGTCACTATCCTTATCATATACCGTCACTATCTTTTAGAAGGAAATTTGCCTGTAAAATACCCTTCTGTTCCCTTATCATTTATGATAGAAACTTCACAATATCTTCATCCACTGTACTGATACCTCCGATCCCAAATTGCTCGATCAATACGTTCTTTACATTCGGTGAAAGGAAAGCGGGAAGAGTAGGTCCTAAATGAATATGTTTCACTCCTAAAGCCAGCAATGCCAATAAAACAATGACCGCCTTTTGTTCGTACCATGCAATGTTGTATACGATAGGTAACTGATTCACATCGTCCAACCCGAAGATTTCTTTCAGTTTTAGAGCGATTACAGCCAGTGAGTAACTGTCGTTACATTGTCCCGCATCCAATACTCTCGGAATACCGTTGATATCACCTAAAGCTAATTTATTGTATCTGTACTTGGCGCAACCTGCCGTAAGAATCACTGTATCACCGGGTAGCTTTTGAGCAAATTCCGTATAATATTCACGGCTCTTCATACGTCCGTCGCATCCTGCCATTACAAAGAACTTACGGATGGCTCCACTTTTCACGGCATCCACCACTTTATCCGCTAAAGCCGTCACCTGTGCATGAGCGAATCCACCGATGAGTGTTCCGTTTTCGATGGCTACGGGTGGCTGGCATTGTTTAGCATGAGCAATCAGGGCAGAAAAATCTTTCGGTTTTCCATCTTTGCGTTCGGGGATATAATGCGCGCCTTCCAGACCGCAGGCTCCTGTGATGTAAATGCGGTCTTTGTAGCTGGCATTCGCACGTGGCGGAACAATACAGTTACTTGTAAACAGGATCGGACCGTTGAAACTTTCAAATTCCTCTTTTTGTTTCCACCAGGCATTTCCGTAGTTTCCTGCCAGATGCTTATACTTCTTTAGTTGAGGATAATAGTGCGCAGGCAGCATTTCACTGTGCGTATATACATCTACCCCTGTACCTTCCGTTTGCTCCAGCAACTCTTCGAGGTCTTTTAAATCATGTCCGCTTATCAATATACCCGGATGATTACGGACACCAAGATTCACTTGTGAGATTTCCGGATTACCGTAACTGCTCGTATTTGCCTTGTCCAGCTGTGCCATTGCCGATACTCCATGTTTTCCTGTTTCCAGCGTTAATTGAACCAATTCTTCCACAGTAATATCATTGCGGGTCAATTCGGACAATGCGTGCTGCATGAAAGCAAATATCTCCGGTGACTGATAACCCAGGTTATGCGCATGCTCTACGTAGGCAGCCATTCCTTTCAGGCCATAGTGTACGAGTTCTTTTAGTGAGCGTATATCCTCGTTAGGCGTGCGAAGCACACCGACCGTTTTTGATTTTTCTTCAAATTCCTCTTCGTTTCCATCCCAAAGACATTCGTCAGGAGCATTTTCGATCTTTACCTTACCGGCAAGTTCCTTTTTCAGTTTCAGTCCTTCTTTGATTTTTTCGGTGATCGCTACTTTATCAAAATTGGCGTTAGTGATGGTGATGAACAAAGCATCATAGATAAATTTGTCTGCTTGTTCGGAAGACTGTCCCTCTTTACGCAGATGTTCGTTGTAGACAGCAATTCCACGTACTACAAAAAGCAGCAGGTCTTGCAGGTTAGCCACTTCGGAAGTTTTACCGCATACACCTTTTAAGGTACACCCCGTACCCATTGCGGTTTCTTGACATTGATAACAGAACATACTCATAACTTTTACGTTTTTAATTAGTCCAACAGTTTATTTATTGAACGCAAAAGTAGAGGAAAGGTTTCAGGTGATTCTGTAACCAATGTTACAACAATGAATATTTTATCTCAAATACTCACAATTAGATAAATGATTTTTAAATCGGAGCATTATTGGATGAGCCGGACCAGTTCTTCTTTCTGTAAGATAGTGATATGTTTACGATCCGCTATCAATAGTCCGTCTTCCTGCATGTGTGCCAGTTCGCGGGCGAGGGAAGGGCGGGACACTCCGAAGTAATCACTCAACTCCTGTTGCGAACGGTCGAGGGTGATATGTGTCTGTTGTTGCTGTTTGTACAGGCGGAGCAGGTAGGAGGCAAGTTTCTGACGAATGGTCTTAAATGACATGAAGAAAAGTTTATCTGATAAAGTCCGTGCATAATTGGCGGAGAGATTCATATAGTTTTCCAAAAACTGCTCGTTCTTGCGGAACAAACTCAAAACACTTGGTTTAGGAAGCTCGATCACCTCTGTCGGTTCATTGGCAGTTACCTCCACCGGATAGCGGTTCTGCTCACCAAACAGGAACAGGGGGGCAATCGCTTTGGGAGCAGTTATATCTTCCACCTTGATAAGACGTCCCGAATAGTCAATCATTTCCCCACGCACACTTCCTTTGGTCAGGATGACAAGACGGTTGCACACATCTCCCTGTCGCGCCAGGATTTCTCCTTTCTTATAAGAACGTGTATGAAAACTGATCTCTTCCAGATCGGCAAGAAGTCTTTCCGGAGTGATTCCACGGAATAGCGGATTATTGACTAGTGTAGGTATCATATATCAATCGTTATTTGAATTTTAAAATAAACGTTGTCTCTTTCTCTCGTAGTAACGTAAGGCTTCCTCCCGAAAGGCGCATGATTTGGCGGGAGATACTAAGTCCGATTCCGCTACCGCCTTCTTTGGTCGTAAAGAAAGGAATGAAGATATGTTCTGCTATTTCCGCTGGGATTTCGGGGCCATTGTTCTTTATCTCAATCCATATTTCTTCCATGTCATTGCAGGACGCCTTCAACTCAATTCTCCCATCCGGCTGATTGCCGATTGCTTGAATTGCGTTCTTCAAAAGATTGATAACTACCTGTGAAATAAGATTCTCATCTGCATATACGATTAAGTCCGCAGGAGTAATCTCTGTGTGGAAACGGATATGCTCACATGGATGCTGATGACAGGCAAGTTCAACCATTCTTTCTATGAATGCTTTCACATAGAACAAGGAGGGTTCCGGTGTCGGTATACGTGTGAATTGCCGGTATGATTCTACAAAGGCAAGCAACCCTTTTCCGGTCGTACTGATTGTTTGCAATCCGTGATTTATTTCTTCGTCTTTATTCGCTGATATTGAAAGAAGCGTATCGCAAAGGGAAGTGATGGGAGTCACAGAGTTCATGATCTCATGTGTCAGTACCCGTGTCAGCCGGATCCATGAATCTATTTCTTTTTCATCCAGTTCGGTATTGATATCATTCAGGGCAAGGATGCGCAGATGCTCTTTGCGTACATTGATTTCCGACACACGGATGGATAAGTTAATCGTTCCCCGTTCATTGTGAAATATGACTTGTAGTTTGTCCCCCGGGCGACAGTTCTCTATTTTCTCCATAAGCTGCGCATCCACTTGACTTAACTGGCGGATATGTGTAAACACATTCAGCCCTAAAATACGGAGTGCTTCTTTGTTCTTCTGATAAACGGCTCCATTGTCATTGAGCACTACTAATCCTGTACTGACAAAGTCGAGAATCAGTTCGTAGTATTTCTCTTGCTGGGCTGTTTCAGCTTTCACGCTATATAAGATATGTCCCACGCGGTTGAGTGCCCGGTTTATTTCTTTGCTTTCGGGAGTACCGTTTTCTTCGGTAAAATGAAATGTATTATCATTATTCTCGAGCGCATCAATCATAAAAAGCACCTGTTTGGTGTGGAGGCGATAAAGGCGGATTTGCCAAAGTATGCTAAGAACCAATAAACAAAGACTGACTCCTAACCAGCTGTATGATTGATGTATACCGAACCACACGGACGATATACAGAAAAGTACCGTCAGCAAGACTCTGAACCAATATTGAACACCTACTTGTTGAAGCTGCACTGTCATAATCCGAACTTTTTCATCTTGTTATAAAGAGTTTGCCTGGTTATTCCCAGTTGGGCGGCTACTGCCGATAAGTTTCCTGCACAAGTGTCGAGCGCTTTCCGTATCATCTGCATTTCCATCTCTTCCAGCGTAGAAATACTTTTCTCCTGACTCTCCGTCCGTGGAATGGATAATTGGAACAATTCGGCGGGAACGAGCGGACTGTCATTGATGATAACGGCCTTTTCAATCACGTGTTCCAGTTCACGGATATTACCATACCAAAGGTGTGCTTTCAATTTATCTTTAGCGTCGGGAGTGAACTTCATCAATGTCTTGTCATATTGTTTGCAAAAGCGTACCATGAACCTTTCGGCCAATGGAATAATATCTTCTTTCCGTTCCCGCAAAGGAGGAATCTCTACATGAATGGTATTGATGCGATAGAGCAAATCTTCCCGGAATTCACCTTTCACTACCATCTCTTGCAGATTCCGGTTGGTTGCGCATATCAGTCGGATATGAATGGGAATCGGCGTGTTGCTTCCCACTCTCACAATGCTTCGTCGTTGGAGGACGGTCAGTAGCTTTGCTTGCAGGTGGTAAGGCAGGTTGCCTATTTCATCGAGAAACAGCGTACTATTATCGGCAGCCTCAAATTTGCCGGTCCGGTCGGTGTGTGCGTCGGTGAAAGAACCTTTAACGTGTCCGAAAAGCTCACTTTCAAATAAAGACTCTGTGATAGTCCCCATATCCACTGCAATCATTTCTTTGTATTTGCGGTTGGAAAGGAGATGAATCTCCCGTGCCAGCATTTCTTTCCCCGTTCCGTTTTCGCCTGTTATCAGGATATTGGCGTCGGTAATGGCTACCTTTTCAATCAATGAGTGGAGTTGCTGCATCACTTTGCTTTCTCCCCAGTACATAGGTGAGTGGGTGGTTTCTTCTTTGCTGCCCGTTTTCTTGTCGTTGTGCGTAGAAGCTGCTGCGGTTTGCAGGGTTTCCACCAGTTTTTGGTTATCCCAAGGCTTGACGATAAAGTCGGTTGCTCCTTCTTTAATCCCCCGGATAGCCAGTTCGATGTCGGCATAAGCCGTAAAAAGTACGACCGGAAGTTCCGGACGTACTTTCTTTATTTCATGCAACCAGAATAAACCCTCATTACCGGTGTTGATGCCTGATGTGAAATTCATATCCAACAAAATTACTTCCGGTGTTTCTTCCCTTATGACACTGGACAGGGTGACAGGAGAGGAGAGTGTGACAATCTTGGAAAAATAACTTTTCAGAAGGATTTGTACGGCAGTCAATACTCCTTTATTATCGTCTACAATGATGATTGTTCCTGATTTACTCATTTTCGTTTAAGTTTGTAAAGCGCAAACTTACGAAAAAGTGAGTTATAAATCATAATTCATAAATCATAAATTCTTTTATAACCACTGGAACTTCAATCCGAATGATAAACTAAGATAATCACGGGGACGGAGATAGCTATTGTTTACTGCACTGATAACATACAGGTCGCACGTACTTATTTCATAGAAAAAAGTCACCGACTTGGCTAAAAATCTACGTTGCGGATCAATATCGTATGTCAACCGTTGTCCCATGAAAACATGAAAACGTACTTTGCTGGAGAAACCATAGTAACCTTTCGGATAACGTTCCGGCTCATTCACCCAAAACTGGTCGCCAAACACGGTATTCACATAAAGCCCGCAGGTAAGAGGTTCCGTAGAGAAGCCCTTTCCGATATTAATGCTCCAGGGCATATAGTTCTGCTTGAGCGTCATGGTTACTTTGGCCTTCTTTGACGAATATTTCGGTATAAATCCGAGCAATATATCCGTTTCCCACTGATTATGTTTCCCGTAATCCCATCCCGTACCGAAAGAAAGTAATCCCATGTTTCCGGCATACTGTATTTTGGAGTGCGTCGGGATAATCCGTTCCCAGTGACTGCGGAAACGGTGAATCCGGTTATCGTAACGACTGTGTTTCACCTGCTTCGGTGTAACCGGCAATACAGAGTCCGCTCTGATGATCGTAAATATAGAATCTCCTGTGCGAAAAGTGATAATTGAATCATCTTTGATAATGAAACGGAGTGAATCAGCCTTGTACGAGTTGATGATTGTATCTGCTTTACAAGTAGCTGAAATCAGACCGGGAAGTAACAGAAGTACGGATAATACTCCTGCGCGCAAGATATAGTTAGTATTTAACCAGTTCATATTCATATTTTTCCGGGGTTATTGTAAATACCAGATAAGTACGGAGATCCATGCAATCACTGGTAACATAATGTATTCCATCATCAAAAATCACGTCATCCTGAAAGTGATGTGTGTGGGCAGCTGTACAAAACTGTATTCCCGGGTATTGTTTGACATAATGTTGGAATACTTTTGCCACATTATCATTGAATACATCTGTGTAGGGGCGTGCGTGCATACTAATGACTGTTTTTTTGAATTCGTCCTGTCTGTTCGTTAACTCTTGTTCCATAAAGGTGAAGTTCGGCACCGGTTCAGAGTAGTCATACTCCAATGCATTGGTGTTCAGACAGATAAATTTGACGTTGCCTGCAATAAAAGAGAAGTTAGTGGGACCGAATACTGCCTTGTATGTTTCTGCTCCCGTCCCCAAACAATCATGGTTGCCGATAAGGACTACATAAGGCACGTTAAGTCCGTTCATGATATCCCTTTGCCAGAGAAACTCTTTGGTTAGTCCGAAGTCACTCATATCGCCTCCGTGAATAACGAAGTCGATATCATTCCGTTTATTAATCTCTTTCACGAAATCTTCCGTTTCATCGTACCATCGTTGTGAGTCGCCCATAGTCACAAAGCGTATGGTCGTTTTACCCTGGCAGTTTGCTTCTATTCTTTCGATATTATGTGCGTTGACCTCTGTTTCGCCGCTGATACGGACGTCATATGGATGGTAATCTATCATGCCGCATCCGGAAAGTAAAAAGCACGATAAGAATACATATACATTCTTTCTCATCATAATTATTTTGTTTATAGTCTAGAAAACTAAATGCAAAGATAAAGTTTTCTATTTGGATGGACAATCGGCTAACAGGCAAATAGGACTCTTTGAACAATAAATGGGAGATATGGAACAGTATCGATTTGTCTAATAATCAGACAGGACCGTCTAATTATTAGACAATGCTTGGGAAACTAGGAAAAGATAAATGATTGAAAATGAATAGCCATTCTTGTTTGGCATACTTTCTGCATGACTAAAAACGTCAATAGTAAAACTGGAAATAAATCTATGTAGAACAACATCATAAATAAACAAGATGATACAGATTGAAAATATTAGTAAAGTATTCCGTACTACCGAAGTGGAGACGGTCGCATTAAATCATGTAAACCTTGAAGTAAAAGAAGGAGAATTTGTTGCTATCATGGGACCGTCTGGTTGTGGGAAATCCACCTTATTAAACATCCTCGGCCTATTAGATAACCCCACTGAAGGCTCTTATCTGTTGATGGGAGAAGAAGTAGCCGGTCTGAAAGAAAAGGAGCGTACCCGTGTCCGTAAAGGTAAACTGGGCTTTGTATTCCAGAGCTTTAATCTGATAGACGAATTGAACGTCTATGAGAATGTGGAACTTCCGCTCACTTATTTAGGTCTTAAATCTTCCGAACGTCGCCGAATGGTAGAAGACATTCTAAAAAGAATGAATATCAACCACCGTGCTAAACATTTTCCTCAACAGCTTTCCGGCGGACAGCAACAACGGGTGGCGATAGCCCGCGCGGTTGTAACCAATCCTCAACTCATCCTTGCCGATGAGCCTACGGGTAACCTTGACTCAAAGAACGGAGCGGAAGTGATGAATCTGTTGACGGAACTGAATAGAGAGGGGACAACCATTATCATGGTGACCCACTCACAGCACGATGCCAGTTTTGCACATCGTACCGTACATTTATTCGATGGAAGTATTGTAGCAAGTGTAAAGGCATAAACAGAGAACCAACCATGAGACAAATCTATTATACTATACGTACCTTATTGCGTGAATGCGGATCGAATATCATACGAATCATTTCCCTTTCTTTAGGGCTTACTATCGGTATTCTGCTTTTTTCGCAGATAGCCTTCGAACTAAGCTATGAGAAATGCTATCCGGAGGCGGAACGCCTGGCACTCGTACGTTGTCAGATGACTAATCTTAGTACAGGCGAAACCGCAGGTGATGATGGAGAGATCGGTTATGACTATACTGTTTTCGATGTGGTGGCACCTACTTTGGCAGAAGAAATGCCGAAGGAAATAGAAGTAGCCAGTAGTGTCCTTTCGATGGGAAGTGCCAATATTTATTATGAAGATAAACTGTTGCCCGATGCAGATTACATCTTTGCGGATACTTGTTTCTTTCAGACTTTCGGCATACCGGTGTTGGAAGGCAATCCCAAAGATATGATTATGCCCGGAAGCGTTTTTGTTTCGGAGCATTTTGCCCGTGAGACGTTTGGAGATGAAAGCCCTGTTGGTAAAGTGCTTTCTGTTGAAAAACAAAACACACTGACCATACGTGGGATCTACAAAGATGTACCGGAAAACACGATGCTCACCCATGATTTCGTGATATCTGTTCATCAGAATGGAGGGTATCATGCAGGAGCCGGCTGGAGAGGAAATGATGTCTTTTATGCTTTCCTTCGTTTGCGCCATGCTTCGGACATTGACAAAGTGAATGCTGACATTCAGCGGGTGATCGGTAAATATACCGCATTAGAGTTTGATGGCTGGAAAATTGAATTTAGCGCCATTCCATTGGTGAAACGTCATCTGGCTTCTCCCGATGTACAAAAGCGTTTGGTCATTTACGGATTTTTGGGCTTTGCTATCTTCTTTGTGGCTATCATGAACTATATGCTGATATCCATTGCTACTTTAAGCCGTCGTGCAAAAGGAGTGGGAGTGCATAAGTGCAATGGAGCCAGTTCCACTCATATTTTCAGAATGTTTATGGCAGAGACGGGAATCCTTGTCATTCTTTCCGTATTGCTTAGTTTCTTACTGATAATCAATGCGCGTGGTCTGATTGAAGATTTACTTTCCGTCCGTCTTTCCTCACTTTTCACTTGGGAAACGTTGTGGGTACCGTTGCTCACTATCCTTGTTCTCTTCATACTGGCAGGTGGCATACCGGGACGATTATTCTCCCGTATCCCTGTCACGCAAGTATTCCGCCGGTATACAGATGGGAAGAAAGGGTGGAAGCGTTCGTTGTTGTTTGTGCAGTTTACAGGAGTTTCTTTCGTCTTGGGATTGTTGCTGGTCACTCTGTTGCAGTACAGTCATCTGATGAGCCGTGATATGGGTATCGTCGTGCCCGGATTAGCTCAAGCGCAGACATGGTTGCCTAAAGAATCGGTGGAGCATATTAAAGACGATTTGAACCGCCAGCCGATGGTAGAAGGAGTGACCGTTGCCGTGAATGGGGTGTTGGGCGAGTACTGGACACGCGGACTGATGGGAAATGACGGTAAGCGGATTGCTACCCTTAATTTCAACTCCTGTCATTACAACTATCCTGAAGTAATGGGTATTAAGATTATAGAAGGTACTACGCTGAAAAAGCAGAACGACTTATTGGTAAACGAAGAACTGGTGCGTCTGATGAAATGGACCGACGGAGCAGTAGGTAAAACAGTGAATGACATTCAAGGAACGATTGTAGGCGTATTCCGTGACATTCGCAATAACAGCTTTTATGGGTCGCAATCTCCTATTGTCCTAATTGGAGATGAAAATGCCAACCACGCCTTTGATGTCCGCTTGAAAGAACCATATAACGAGAATCTGAAACGTCTGAACGAGTTTGTAGAAAACACCTATCCGAATATATCCTTGCGTTTTATCCTAGTAGATCAAATGGTGAAAAATATCTATAAAGACGTATACCGCTTCCGCAATTCCGTCTGGATCACTTCCGCCTTTATCCTGCTGATCGTTATCATGGGATTGATTGGCTATGTGAACGATGAAACCCAGCGCCGGAGCAAAGAGATAGCTATCCGGAAAGTGAATGGAGCCGAAGCATCTCATATCCTCGGATTACTGACACGTGACATTTTATACGTTTCAGTGATTTCTATCCTAGTAGGCACTACCGTTTCTTATTTTGCAGGACAGGCATGGCTCGACCAATTTGCCGAGCAGATTGATTTGAATCCATTGCTTTTTGCTGCTACGGCCTTGTTCGTCCAATTACTGATTGTAATCTGTGTTGTTCTGAAAGCATGGCATATCGCGAACGAGAATCCGGTCAATAGCATTAAAGCAGAATAAGCCGAATAGAATAAATGGCAGAATAGGGCAGACACCGCCTTATTCTGCTACTACCGGATGCTGTTTGGAAACCTTCTTGATGTAAATCATCAGACTGACAACGGCTGTAATAAACGCCAGCGCATCCGATACCGGCATACTGATCCAAATTCCTTCCAATCCCCACCAGTTAGGGAACAGTAATAAGCAAGGCAAAAGATAAAGCAACTGCCGCGTCAGCGAAAGGAAAATACTGATTTTAGCCTTGCCGATACTTTGGAAGAAGTTACCGATTACAATCTGTGCCCCTACAAACGGGAACATCAACACAGTCAGCCGGATACCGCCTACCGCCAAATCAATCAACTCATCGCTATCGGTGAAGAGAGCCGATACGGCATGAGGGAAAAACTCACAAATCACGAACCCGCTGCTCGTAATCACTACCCCGGAGATAATCCCCAGTCGCAACGTTTGTTTCACCCGGTCTATCTTTTGTGCGCCGAAGTTGTAGCCCACGATTGGCTGCATCCCCATAGTCAGCCCCAACACAATCATTACATAAAGCGTCAGCAACCGATTGATGATACCATACGCACCGATAGCCATATCGCCCCCATAATTTTGCAAACTGTTATTGATGATAATCACGATGGCACACGCACACACATTCATCAGGAATGGAGACATACCGATGGCGAAGATACTTTCTACAATCCTCGGTTTCATTTTCCAGATATTCCCTTCAAAATGCACCGTACTGTCTTTCTTGGTGAAGTGGCTCACCACCCACACCATACCAATCAACTGCGAGATAACCGTTGCCGTAGCCGCACCCCTCATTCCCCATTCGAAGTGGAAGATAAAGATAGGAGCGAGGATGATGTTAGCCACCACCGTTACCATTGAAGTAAGCATAGCCTTTTTGGGGTATCCGGTAGCGCGCATCACGTTGTTCAGCCCGATCATTGTGTAAGTGATGGGAGTTCCCAGCAAAATCACCTGCATAAAGCTGCGTGCATACGGAAGGGTGTCGGCGCTGGCTCCGAAAAAAGTCAGTATATCATCCAGGAAGATAAAAGATAGAATACCGAAGAAAAGAGAATTTGTGATACAAAGCATCAGTGTATGTGACAAAATTTCCGTAGCCCCTTTCATATCCTTCTGTCCCAGACGGATAGAGGCGAGGGTAGACCCACCAGCCGAAACCAGTGTACAGAAAGCGACAACAAGATTCATCAGCGGGAAGCTGATAGCCAGTCCGGCAATAGCCATCGGTCCTACGCCATGTCCGATGAAGATACTGTCAATGATGTTATAGATAGAAGTAATCGTCATTCCGATAATCGCAGGAATGGAATATTGTAACAGCAATTTGCCGATACGTTCTTTGCCTAAAATGTGCGGGTCGTTCTTGCTCATGCGCCAGTAGATTTTGTTGGATAAAAACGTATGTTACGTTTTTTTTAGCTTTGCAAAGGTACGAATTATTTGCCTGATTCGATGATTATTCGGAACTTTGCGGCGATAGATACACAAGGTTTAACGTTTTAGGTAAAAAGACAGTTTAATATGAATACAACGAAAACAATTGCAGCACTTTTCGACTTTGACGGTGTCATCATGGATACAGAAACGCAGTACACTGTTTTTTGGGACGAGCAAGGACGGAAATATCTGAATGAAGAAGATTTCGGACGCCGTATCAAGGGACAGACGCTATTACAAATCTATGAAAAGCATTTCGCGGACAAACCCGAAGCGCAGCTCGAAATAAGCGCTGAACTCAATGTTTACGAGAAAAAGATGTCCTACGAATACATCCCCGGAGTAGAAGCCTTCATAGCTGATCTTCGTCGGAACGGTGCAAAGATAGCCGTAGTCACCAGCTCCAACGAAGAGAAGATGGCCAACGTCTACAATGCCCATCCCGAATTTAAAGGAATGGTAGACCGCATCCTGACAGGAGAAATGTTTGCCCGTTCAAAACCCGCTCCCGACTGTTTCCTGCTGGGAATGGAAATCTTTGAAGCCACCCCCGAAAACTCCTACGTCTTTGAGGATTCTTTCCACGGCCTGCAAGCCGGCATGACTTCCGGGGCAACCGTGATCGGACTTGCCACCACCAACTCACGCGAAGCCATCACCGGAAAAGCCCATTATATAATAGACGACTTCACCGGCATGACATACGAAAAAATGATATCTCTCCATAAATAACGGCATTATTTTTAAATAGTTACCTCACTTATATTATATTAATAAATGAAATAAGAAAAATAACCGAGATAAATAAAAATAGTGAGACCCACCCATCCTTTCAAATGCCTTCCAACTATCCAAGCGAAGCATTTGAAAGGATTTTTTGCTTTTCTTTCCCAGTTATGAATTAAATGTTATAACTTTGCCGCAATTTTTGAAAGCGTCCAAATGCGCAGACATCAATGACATAAATCATAATTCATAAATCATAAATTAAAAAGACATGGCTGGTTATATATCAGATGACACAAGAAAGGTGACTACTCATCGCTTGGTTGAAATGAAACAGAGAGGCGAAAAAATATCTATGCTGACTGCGTATGATTACACAATGGCACAGATTGTAGACGGTGCGGGAATGGACGTAATCCTGGTAGGCGACTCCGCTTCTAACGTAATGGCAGGTAACGTGACTACATTACCTATCACGCTCGACCAAATGATTTATCATGCCAAATCCGTAGTACGTGGTGTAAAGCGTGCGATGGTGGTAGTTGATATGCCTTTCGGATCTTACCAGGGCAATGAGATGGAGGGACTTGCTTCCGCTATCCGCATCATGAAAGAAAGTCACGCTGACGCATTGAAGCTCGAAGGCGGTGAAGAAATCATCGACACGGTGAAACGTATCGTATGCGCCGGTATTCCTGTGATGGGACATTTGGGACTCATGCCTCAATCCATTAACAAATACGGAACCTATACCGTACGTGCCAAAGACGAAGCCGAAGCCGACAAACTGATTCGCGACGCCCATTTATTGGAAGAAGCAGGCTGTTTTGCCATTGTACTCGAAAAAATCCCCGCTACCCTTGCAGAGCGTGTAGCTTCCGAGCTCACTATTCCTATCATTGGAATCGGTGCCGGCGGTCACGTAGACGGTCAGGTATTGGTTATTCAGGACATGCTTGGCATGAACAACGGATTCCGTCCGCGTTTCTTACGTCGTTATGCTGACTTGTACACGGTGATGACCGACGCCATCAGCCGTTACGTTTCCGACGTGAAGAATTGCTACTTCCCCAACGAGAAGGAACAATATTAAGATAGTATATGGCAGTTAAATTGTGGACAGTTCATTTTATGCGGATATGTGTAGCTAATTTGCTGTTGTTTATATCCTTGTATGTGTTATTTCCGGTACTTTCCGTAGAGATGGCCGACCGTCTCGGAGTGCCGGCCGCACAGACAGGAGTAATCTTTCTTTTTTTCACCTTGGGGATGTTCCTCATCGGTCCTTTCCATGCCTACCTGGTAGATGCCTACAAACGTAAATACGTATGTATGTTTGCCGCTGCCCTGATGGTAGTGGCGACGATTGGGTACGCCTTTGTGACGAACTTCACAGAACTAATCCTGTTGAGTACCGTGCAAGGACTGGCCTTTGGCATAGGCACTACTGCCGGTATCACCTTGGCTATCGACATCACCAACTCCACACTGCGGAGCGCGGGAAATGTCAGCTTCTCGTGGACGGCACGTCTGGGAATGCTTTTGGGGATTATCCTCGGAGTGTGGCTCTATCAAAGCCACTCATTCCAAAACCTGCTCACTGTATCTGTCATAACCGGAGCTGTAGGAATTCTCATGCTATCGGGGGTATATGTACCTTTCCGTGCGCCGATTGTCACTAAACTCTATTCCTTCGACCGCTTCTTATTGCTTCGTGGATGGGTTCCCGCTATCAACCTGATTCTGATAACATTTGTTCCGGGCTTACTGATTCCAATGGTACACCCTTTCCTAAACGATTTCGTACTCGGAAACGTGGGAATCCCCGTACCGTTCTTTGTCGGCACAACCCTCGGATACATTATCTCCCTGTTCATCGCGCGCCTGTTCTTTTTTAAAGAGAAGACACTGCGCTTGGTCATTATAGGAATCGGGTTGGAAATGGTAGCCATGTCCTTATTGAACACAGACCTTTCGATAGGCATCTCTTCCGTACTCTTGGGATTGGGTTTAGGTTTAACCATGCCGGAATTCCTGATGATATTTGTGAAACTATCCCATCATTGCCAACGCGGAACAGCCAACACTACCCATTTGTTGGCAAGCGAAGTTGGTATCTCCCTGGGTATCGCTACTGCGTGCTACATGGAATTAGATACAGACAAGATGCTCCATACCGGACAGATGGTAGCTTCTATCGCTTTGCTGTTCTTCGTATTGGTCACTTATCCTTATTATATAAAGAAGAAGGTAAGATAAAATAGACAGAAGAACAAAAGAACATATTTCAGGAGTGATGATTGTTTTTTGATTTTCATCATACGTATCCAAAAATATGTTCTTTTGTTCTTCTGTCTTAACTTTAATTCCTGCTCACCTGTTTTACTCCCTTCACCGTCCGTAATTTCTTGATAAGAGCCTCCAAACGCCCCGTATCACCCACCATTACCGTCAGTGTGCCAGAGAATAACCCATCGTTCGAATCAATACCGATAGAACGTAGCGTGATACCATTCTCTTTCGAGATGATCGAAGTAATATTTGTTACGATACCAATATCATCATGTCCTACAACGCGCAGCGTGATCGGATATTGCGTACCTTCCGACTTGCCCGCCCAGCGAGCCTTCACAATCCGGTAGCCGAAACGTTCGCGCATCTGGTTCGCGTTCGGACAATCCGACCGGTGTATCTTGATACCGCCGCTCACCGTTACGAACCCGAACACATCATCGCCATAAATCGGGTTACAACATTTAGCCAGTTTAAACTCCAGTCCTTTCAGATTCTGGTCAATCACCAGTACATCCTCTTTAGATGTCGTTTCCTCCTGCGCGGTTTGCAAATTATACCCTTCGGCACTCCGATAAACAATTTCATCGTGCGTATCGCTGTCCCGTTTTTGCTGCTCAATGTATTTATCCAGAATCTCGTTCACATCCAGTCCGCCATCGGCAATCCGTTGATAAAACTCCGTCACGTTCTTGAATCCCAAACGCTTGATGAGGCGCATCATGGTCGCTTCATCATACTCCAGTTTGCGGTTCTTGAATTTTCGTTCCAGCGTCTCTTTGGCAAACGCATGTTGGCGTGCCACCATCTCTTTGAGCGCCTGGCGTATCTTGGTGCGTGCTTTGGAAGTCGTCACGATGTTCAGCCAGTCCTGTTTCGGAGTCTGGGTATTTGAAGTCATGATCTCCACCTGGTCGCCGCTGTTCAACTTCTGCTTCAACTGCACATTCTTGCCGTTCACTTTCGCGCCGATACACTTGCATCCCAACTTACTATGTATATGGAAAGCAAAATCGAGCACCGTAGCCCCTTTAGCCAGCTTGAACAAATCCCCCTTGGGCGTAAAGACAAACACTTCATCCTCGTAGAGATCCATCTTAAACTGATCCATCACCTTCATCGAGTCGTTGTCCGCGTTCTCCAATGCCTCCCGCACGGAAGTCAGCCACTCGTCCAAGCCCGTTTCTCCTTTGATACCTTTATATCTCCAGTGCGCAGCCAGTCCGCGTTCCGCGATCTCGTCCATCCGTCGGGTACGTATCTGCACTTCCACCCATTTCCCTTCCGGGCCCATCACGGTGATGTGCAACGACTCGTAACCATTACTCTTCGGTATTGAAAGCCAGTCGCGCAGACGCTTCGGGTTCGGCTGGTACATATCCGTCACAATCGAATACACCTGCCAGCACTCCTGCTTCTCCTTCGCCGGATCCGGTTCCGAATCCAGGATGATACGGATGGCGAACAAGTCATAAATCCCCTCAAAAGGAGTCTTTTGCTTCTGAATCTTGTTCCATATCGAATGAATCGACTTCGTGCGTCCCTTGATGTCGAACTTCAGTCCCGCTTCCGCCACCTTCTTTTGGATCGGTTCGATAAAAGCGGCGATATACTTGTCGCGGGAAGCCTTCGTTTCGTTCAGCTTATCCTTGATGAAATAATATGTCTCTTTCTGCGTATATTTGAGAGACAAATCCTCCAGTTCCGATTTTAGCTTATACAATCCCAGCTTGTGGGCCAGCGGAGCATACAGATACGCTGCTTCGTTTGCCACCTTGATCCGGTCCTCCTCGTTGCCTGTATCCTTTATTTTGCGCATCACGTTCACGCGGTCGGCAATCATAATCAGGATTACGCGCATATCCTCCGCAAACGACAGCAGCAGATTACGGAAATTCTCCGACTCGATGGCAGGGCTTTTGGCATACAGCTCGTTCGTCTTCACCAATCCCTTGATGATACTTGCCACGTCTTCACCATATTCGGCGTTCACCTCGTCGATAGACAATACATGGCCTTTCACGATTTCGTGCAACATGATCCCGATCAGGCACGAACCTTTCATACCGATTTCCTCGGCAACGATCACTGCTGTTTGTAAATCTCTGATGACGGGATTCATCCCGAAGTTATTGCGTTGCAGACCGTTACATTGGGCCGCCTTGATAAGATGTTTCTTTAACTTTTGGCAATCTCTCCAGAAAATACTGTCTCCGGCAGACTGCAATAAATGTCGATAGAGTGAAAAAAGCTCCTTTTTTTCCTCCAATGTAAAAAAGTCGTCCATATTCAATCTTGTTAATTCGATGTAAAAGTAGTTTTTTTTCCGGTTATTCGGCAAGAAGTAAATAACATTTTGTATTTTTGGGCATCAATTAATAAAATTAGATATTATGATAACGACACAGGACAAAGAGTTGCTTGCCAAGAAAGGCATCACGGAAGAGCAAATTGCAGAACAATTAGCATGCTTCCAGACGGGATTTCCCTTTTTAAAACTGGATGCGGCAGCTTCCATCGAAAAGGGCATATTAGCTCCCGACGCAGAAGAACAGAAGGCTTATCTGGCCGCCTGGGATGCATATACAAACACAGATAAGACTGTTGTGAAGTTCGTGCCTGCCTCCGGTGCTGCAAGTCGTATGTTTAAGAATCTATTCGAGTTTCTGTCCGCCGATTATGACCAGCCGACTACCAAGTTCGAGCAGGCCTTCTTTGACGGAATCAAGAATTTTGCTTTCTATGACGATCTGAATGTGGCCTGTCAGCGAATCTCCGGAAAAGACATTCCCGGACTGATGGAAGAAGGCAACTATAAAGCAGTGGTGTCCGCCCTGCTGGAGACTGCAGGACTGAACTATGGCGCACTACCGAAAGGTCTGCTCAAATTCCATAAATATCCCGAAGGCTCCCGCACTCCGATGGAGGAACATCTTGCCGAAGGCGCTCTGTATGCAGCCGGCAAGAGCGGCAAAGTGAACGTACACTTCACCGTGTCTACCGAACACCGCGAACTTTTCAAGAAGCTCGTGACGGAAAAAGTGGACGACTTCGCCAAACGTTACGGCGTAGACTATTACATCACCTTCTCCGAGCAGAAGCCAAGTACCGACACCATTGCTGCCGATATGGACAACCAACCGTTCCGCGACAACGGCAAACTGCTGTTCCGTCCCGGTGGTCATGGCGCGCTGATTGAGAACCTGAACGACTTGGACGCAGACATCATCTTCATCAAGAACATCGACAACGTAGTGCCCGACCGTTTGAAAGCCGACACCGTTACGTATAAGAAACTGATTGCCGGAGTGCTCGTGACCCTGCAAAAACAAGTATTCGAATACCTCACGCTGCTCGACAGCGGCAAGTATACGCACGACCAGATGATGGAAATGCTTCAATTCCTGCAAAAGAAACTCTTCTGCAAGAATCCGGAAACAAAAGATCTCGAAGACTCCGTACTGGCCATTTACCTCAAAAACAAGTTCAACCGTCCGATGCGTGTCTGCGGAATGGTGAAGAACGTAGGCGAACCCGGCGGCGGTCCGTTCCTTGCTTACAATAGCGACGGAACCATCTCCCTGCAAATCCTCGAAAGCTCGCAGATCGACATGGACGATCCGGAGAAGAAAGAAATGTTCGAGAAGGGTACGCACTTCAATCCGGTAGACCTCGTATGCGCTGTGCGTGATTATAAAGGACATAAATTCGACCTGGTGAAATATGTAGATAAAGCCACCGGCTTCATCTCCTACAAATCGAAGAACGGTAAAGACCTGAAAGCCCTCGAACTTCCCGGTTTGTGGAATGGTGCGATGAGCGACTGGAATACCGTCTTTGTAGAAGTTCCTCTTTCTACCTTTAACCCGGTGAAGACAGTGAATGACTTGTTGCGTGAGCAACATCAGTAATTGTATATCTATGTTCACCACAGATTACACGGATTAACACAGATTCTTAATTACCGATAATGGTTGAGATATAAAAAGAAAAAAGGATGCATCCGAATTCAATCTGTGTTAATCTGTGTAATCTGTGGTGAAACTTAAAAAAGAGTGTTTAGAATGAATCAGATAGAGAAGATCATCGATATTGCTACTTGGAACAGAAGAGAACATTACGAACATTTCAGTGCTTTTGACGATCCTTTTTTTGGAGTGACGGTCAACGTAGATTGTACGCGCGCGTATCAGGAAGCCAAAGACAAAGGCGTTTCCTTTTCCCTGCTCGTCCTTCACCGCATCGTGACTGCCGCGGCTGCCGTGGAAGAGTTCCGCTACCGCATCGAAGGCAATCGAGTGGTGTGTTATGACAGTCTTCTGCCCGAAGCCACTGTGGGGCGTGCCGACCACACCTTTTCTTTTGCCGCTTTTGAATACGATCCGGACGAACTCGTCTTTATTCGTCGGGCAAAAGCCGAGATGGAACGCCTGCAAGCCACTACGGGACTCAACAAAGGAGGTACGTTTCATCCCAACGCCATTCATTATTCGGCTGTGCCGTGGCTCTCTTTCACCGATATGAAGCATCCCACCAATATGCGTTCGGGCGACAGCGTTCCCAAAATCTCCACCGGTAAATACTTCCGCGAAGGAGAAAGGCTGATGATGCCCGTTTCCGTCACTTGCCATCATGGATTGATGGATGGCTATCATGTAGCGCAGTTTATCGAGAAGCTCCATTTATAAACTTCGTTCTGAAAAAGACTAACCAGACTATGATATGAGAGTAAAGATACCCAGACGGGAAATCATCCTATTCTGTTCCGCCTTGCTTTTCCCCGTTGCTTCGCTGTGCGCGCAAGAAGTGGGGCAGGAGGTGAAAGAGGTCAGGCAAGACGTGGAGCAACTCCAGCAGGACGTCCGCGAACTTCGTGAAGAAGTGCGTCGATTGCAGGAAGAACTTCATGGATTCCGGCGCAACAGTTTCCCGCAATGTGGCATGGACACGGTAGCTCCTTACGTTCCCCATCGGTTCATTCACCGGTTGGGGATAGAAGCTCGGCCGCAATACGTGTTCCCCACCAATCCTTTCCTGCAAGGAGAGAACGAACGGTGGAAGCCCATCCAAAGTTCCTTTGCCGCTCATTTGAAATATTCCTTCAAGTTTCGTCCCAATACCTGTGCCGACCGTATCTACGGCGGAGCCTACCAAGGCTTCGGCTTGGCCGTCACCACCTTTGGCGACCGTAAGCAACTCGGTGATCCGGTGACGTTCTATGTCTTTCAGGGCGCACGTATCGCCCGTTTCAATCCCCGTCTTTCGCTCAATTACGAGTGGAATTTCGGCCTTTCTGCCGGATGGAAACCATACGATAACGATTACAACTCCTACAACGGAGCGGTAGGTTCACGGGTGAATGCGTATCTCAATGCAGGTATCTACCTCAATTGGTCGCTTTCCCGTTATTTCGATTTTATCATCGGCGGAGATTTTACGCATTTCTCCAACGGCAACACCAAATTCCCCAACGCAGGAGTGAACACCACCGGAGCGAAAATCGGTCTGGTGTACAACTTCAACCGTGAAGAATCCGACCTGACCAAGTCTTTGGTCAAGCCGTATATTCCCCGTTTTCCCCGTCATATCAGTTACGACCTTGTGTTGTTCGGCTCGTGGAGACGGAAAGGCGTGTACGTAGAAAGCGGGAAGCAGATAGCTTCGCCGGGCAGTTACCCCGTGGCGGGATTCAACTTTGCCCCGATGTACAACCTCAACTATAAGCTGCGATTCGGCGTCTCGCTGGACGGTGTTTATGACGGTAGTGCCAATGTGTACACCGAAGACCGGATTGTGGAGTACGATTACGATGGAGGCAGCGGCACTTCCGAACGCAGGTTTCTTGTGCCGGGCATTCAGCATCAGCTTGCTCTCGGACTTTCGGGACGGGCGGAGTATGTAATGCCGTTTTTCACCATCAATGTCGGTTTGGGAACGAATGTGCTGGGGCGTGGCGATTTGCGGGGGCTGTATCAGGTCTTTGCGTTGAAGATAGACGTGACACGTAGCTCTTTCCTTCACATCGGTTACAATCTCCAAAACTTTCAGACACCTAATTATCTGATGCTCGGCTTGGGATTCCGTTTCAATAATAAGTATCCTAAGGTGCGTCATTAGAAATGTCCGTCCGGTGGTCTGTCGAATCAAGTAAGGAATCTCAAAATGGAAAACATTATTCAAAAAATAAGAGAAATCTATCCGGTATCCGATGAAGCGCTTCAGGCGCTTCAGGCGAATATGGAACTGCGATATTATCCTAAAGATACCTATATCGTCCAGTCGGGGGTAACAGACCGCCTGGTTTATTTCATTGAAGAGGGCATTGCCCGTTCCGTATTCCATCACAACGGACAGGATACTACTACGTGGTTCACGCTAGAAGGCGACATTACGTTCGGCATGGATTCGCTCTACTATCAGCAACCGTCGGTGGAGAGCATTGAAACGCTTTCCGATTGCAAAATCTACGTCATCCATATCGACAAGCTGAATATGCTCTACGAAACCTATATCGACATAGCCAACTGGGGGCGTATCCTGCATCAGAATGTCAATAAAGAACTTAGCCACATGTTTGTGGAACGGCTCCAGCTTTCGCCTAAAGAACGGTATGAGCAGTTCAACCGTCGCTATCCCGGACTGATAAACCGGGTGAAGCTGAAGTATGTGGCTGCCTTTTTGGGCATTTCCATCTACACGCTTAGTCGGGTACGTGCTAAAAAATAGTTTTCGGTAGGGCTTTTTTGCTTTTAAGCAAAAGAACTTCGTTTCGCAAACCGTATCTTTGCCATCTGAAAATACTAACTAACTAATAGAAAAACAGATGTCGAACATTTCTTCTTCAGCCTTTGCAGATACCAAAGCACATTATGATCTTCTTGACGGACTTCGCGGTGTAGCGGCTCTTATGGTGATATGGTATCATGTATTCGAGGGATATGCTTTTGCCGGTGGTGGCAATATCGAGACTCTCAACCACGGTTATCTTGCCGTGGATTTCTTCTTTATCCTTTCGGGTTTCGTGATCGGTTACGCTTATGACGACCGTTGGGGCAAGAGTCTCACCATGAAAGATTTCTTTAAACGCCGTTTGATACGTCTTCATCCGATGGTCGTTATGGGTGCCGTATTGGGTGCTATCACATTCTGTATTCAGGGTTGTGTGCAATGGGATGGAACGCATGTAGCCATCTCCATGATTATGTTGTCTCTTCTTTGCACGATATTCTTCATTCCTGCCATGCCGGGGGTGGGATATGAAGTTCGTGGCAACGGTGAGATGTTTCCGTTGAACGGCCCTTGCTGGTCGTTATTTTTCGAGTATATCGGTAATATCCTGTATGCGTTGTTCATCCGTCGCTTGTCCAACAAGGCGCTGACGGTATTTGTGGTGTTGCTGGGGGTAGCATTGGCAGCGTTTGCCGTCTTCAATGTCTCCACTTATGGAAACATAGGAGTGGGCTGGACGCTGGACGGGGTTAACTTCCTGGGCGGCTCCCTACGTATGCTTTTCCCTTTTTCGCTGGGTATGCTGATGTCGCGTAACTTCAAGCCTATGAAGGTGAGAGGTGCTTTCTGGATCTGTACCGTTGCATTGATTGCCCTGTTCGCTGTTCCTTATCTCGAAGGAATGGAGCCGCTTTGCATGAATGGTGTTTATGAAGCGTTTTGTGTGATTGTGGCTTTCCCTATCATTCTTTGGATAGGAGCGTCGGGCACCACTACGGACGTGCAATCGACAAAGATATGCAAATTTCTGGGGGATATATCCTATCCGGTTTATGTGATCCATTATCCGTTGATGTATCTGTTCTATGCATGGCTGATTGAGAATAAGCTCTATACGTTGGGCGAGACTTGGCACGTAGCCGTGTGCGTCTTTGTCTTGAGTATCGTGCTTGCTTATCTGTGCCTGAAACTGTATGACGAACCGATACGTAAATATTTGGCAAAACGTTTCTTGAGTAAGAAACGATAGTTTCATTGTTATGTATCTGAAAAATATTTCATAAAGCTAAAAAAGAACTCCAACCAAGTGGCGGATAAAGTCGCATTGGTTGGAGTTTTTTATCAATAGAATAAGTTTTCTCTTCGTCAGTAAGTGAGACTGATTCTATGTCTTTGCATTTTAGATGTGAAACGATATAGATTAATAGAGTTGCTTGCTCATTTTATAATTGGTGAGACACATTTGATTAGCTTTCCGTTTTTGTTCTTCATCAACCTGAAAACCTTGTTTCTCGAAAAACGGTTTTGCCGTGATGCTAACCTCCGATGTTAATCTTTTCGCACCTCTTTCTCGTGCGTATGCTTCGAGATATTTATACAAAGATGTCGCAATGCCTTGATGCTGAAAGTCCTTATGGACAAACAGCGTGTGCATATATCCGTCGTCGTTGACAGAGCCGAAGCCTACAATCACACCTTCTTCATTTTCTGCAACCACGTAATGTTGCTCTTCGAAAAGCTCACCCCAATGTGATGTATCGTCTCCGCACGAAGCCCAGTCTGCTACTTCTTCGGCTGTATAATCTTTTCGGTTCACAGTCAGGACTGTATGCTGATATAGCTCTTGTAGTGCTGGAATGTCAGACAGGTTTACTTGGCGGATTCTATTCATCTTATCTCTAAATTTCTTTTTTAGTAAACTTCTACTTTCTCTGCAATTCTCTTAGCCTTGTCGCGCAACGCATCCAAATCAGCATCGAGCGGAGCGTAGCAAAGCACCACACCCATACGACGGTTGACGCGTGTAAACGGTTTGCCGAATATACGTAGATAGGTATCTTCTTCTTTGGTCACTTCTTCCAGTCCACGATATTGAGGGCGCTCCTGGCTGGCAATCGGAGAGAGGATGACGGCACTTGCGCCTATTCGTTCTTGCTTGATGCCCGGAATAGGCAGACCGAGCACGGCACGCAGGTGCAATTCAAATTCATTCAGATTTTGTGTTCCTGCCAAAGTTACCATGCCGGTATCGTGCGGACGTGGAGAAAGTTCGGAGAAATAGACTCCGTTTTCATGGCTTAGGAAGAACTCAACTCCCCAAAGTCCTGCGCCTGTCAACGCGCGGGTTACTTTTTCTGCCATCTCTTCCGCTTCTTTCAAATGAGCAGGATCGATGTGTGCAGGCTGGAAACTTTCGCGATAGTCGCCACCTTTCTGCACGTGTCCGATAGGGGGGCAGAACAGGGTGGGGCCGTTCTTTTGAGTAACGGTGAGCAGGGTGATTTCGCTGTCGAATTTGATAAATTCTTCAATGATAAGTTCGCGGATATCGCCACGGCTTCCGCTGCATCCGTATTCCCAGGCGTGTTCAAGTTCGTCGGCACTCTTCACCAGCGACTGTCCTTTACCGGAGGATGACATCAACGGTTTAACGACACAAGGGAAACCGATTTTAGCGGCAGCTTCTTTCAGTTCGTCCAATGTTTTGGCGTAGAAGTATTTGGCTGTTTTCAGTCCGAGCTCTTTGGCGGCAAGGTCGCGGATAGCTTTACGATTCATCGTGAAGTTCACGGCACGGGCGCTGGGCACTACCTGTATGCCTTCTTTTTCGAAGTCATACAAACGTTCTGTGCGGATCGCTTCAATCTCCGGAACGATAATGTCCGGCTGGTGTTTCTTTACGACACGCTCCAGTTCTTCACCGTTCAGCATATCGAATACTTCAAATTCATCAGCCACTTGCATAGCAGGTGCTCCCGCGTATGAGTCGCAGGCAATGATGTGTTGACCTTTACGTTGAGCTGAAATTACAAATTCTTTTCCTAGTTCTCCGGAACCGAGTAACAGTATTTTCTTCATCATTTTGAGTGTTTTATATTAGTGGTGCAAAATTACAGCAAAAAAATGAGATAATAATTGTATAGGCGTTGATTATATTTCTCTTTTATATAAATAAGGAATAGTCTTCTATATAATATAAGGTGCAATGTAAATCCTGCATGAAAAACTTTCGTGCAGGATTTGGTGTTTTCTTTAGTTGAAAAGCGTATCCTTGAAAAAGACAACCAGAACCTCCTGAAAATTGCTGTGAATTTTAGTGCGGAGACGCGAAATATAGAGAAATGGATCGTAGAAAAATAGAAAATACGGCTTTAAACTTTCTTAAGGAAAACATGAAAAAACAGCGTTCGCTGTGTTCGAGCACAAAACTAGTTGTCTGTGCTACTATTTTGTATTACGGCTAAATCCTTGATTTAAAACAAAGAGAAAGGAAACTGGACGCGAAAATCCGGTTTATTGATATATTATTATCTGATTCTCCGCAAACACACCTAATATTTTTAGTATATTAGCGCTCAAAAAGCAGGGATTATGAACATATTCAGTTTTACGGCTCATTTCGGTTCGGAGGAAGATTGTCGTTTGCATTTCAAGGAGCAGCGTGATAAGGAAGGGGTTGTCTGCAAGCGATGCGGGGGCACTTCCCATTATTGGTTACAGGGTAAATGGAGTTATGAATGCAAAGGTTGCCGTTTCCGCACCTCGTTGCGCAGCGGTACGATCATGGAGAGCTCCAAGCTGCCGTTTCTGGTGTGGTACAAAACGATGTTCCTGATGAGTTGCACAAAAAAGGGATTCTCCACCAACGAACTCCAGAAGCAATTAGGATTGAAGCGTTACGAACCGGTATGGGCGATGGTACACAAACTCCGCAGGGCGATGGGCAACCGGGATGCAAGGTATACACTGGAAGGGATGATAGAACTGGATGAGGGTTACTTTTCGGTGGCCAGTAAGGAAATCGAGCGAGGCAAGGGTACACGTGGCCGGGGAGCCGAGGGAAAGCAGAACGTTGCGGTGATGGCCGAAAGCACCCCGTTGGAAGATATCGAAACGGGCAAAAAGGAGAAGCATGTGCGTTATTTCAAGGCCAGGGTACTGGATAGCCATCAAAGTGAAGGAATCAACGGCGTGGTCAGGGACTGCATGGAGGATGATGCCATCGTATTTTCGGACAAAAGCACTTCTTACGTTGACATCTCCGATCTGGTGGAATTGCACGTCACCGAGAAATCAGACGCCAAAACCACCAAGGAAACACTCAAATGGGTGCATATCGCAATCAGTAATGCAAAACGGACATTGCTGGGCAACTACCATAAAATCAAAAGGAAATACTTACAGTTGTATCTCAACGAGTTTATTTACAAATTAAACAGACGGTATTTTGGAGACAAACTCTTTGACAGACTAGTAATTGCGAATATAACAGGTGCATAAACGGATAATCAGATATTATTATCTCAAAATCTATTTTGCTATTGATTTGTAGTCTAAATTCGCCTAAATTGGTCAATCTGTAGCTATTATTAGTCTAATAAGTGTTATCGAACGACAAATTATAAAAAAGGAGTAACAATGATACAGAATTGTTTCTACATTTGTGCAGTTGTTTCTTTAACTATTTCTAGTGGTAGAAGTTTCTAGGATATAGAAAATAGTTGAACAAAAAATTAATTCAACTGTTTATTATAATATTGAAATTAGGTAAAACGCGAAAATGTTTATTCCTTATCATATTATAAGGTCAAAAAGGAGAGAAAAGAATAATATAAATAAAAGAGATTGCTTATGTCACAGATTATCGGACATATCTCGCAGGTCATCGGCCCTGTGGTCGATGTGTACTTTGAAGGTACGGATGCGGAACTGGTGCTGCCAAGCATCCACGACGCACTGGAGATAAAAAGGCCAAACGGCAAAATACTGGTTATAGAAGTTCAGCAACATATCGGCGAAAATACGGTGCGTACCGTAGCGATGGATAGTACCGACGGACTTCAGAGAGGCATGAAAGTGTATCCCACCGGAGGCCCGATCACTATGCCGATAGGCGAACAGATTAAAGGACGACTGATGAACGTAGTCGGTGATTCGATCGACGGTATGAAAGGGCTCAACCGCGACGGTGCGTATTCCATTCACCGAGATCCCCCTAAATTTGAGGATTTGACAACTGTGCAAGAGGTGCTCTTCACGGGTATCAAAGTGATCGACCTGCTCGAACCGTATGCCAAAGGTGGTAAAATCGGTTTGTTCGGCGGCGCCGGTGTGGGAAAAACCGTATTGATCCAGGAACTTATCAATAATATCGCCAAGAAACATAACGGATTCTCCGTATTTGCCGGAGTAGGTGAACGTACCCGTGAAGGTAACGACTTGCTGCGCGAAATGATCGAATCCGGCGTTATCCGCTACGGCGAAGCATTCAAGGAAAGCATGGAGAAAGGCCACTGGGATCTTTCGAAAGTAGATTATAACGAACTGGAGAAATCGCAAGTATCGCTGATTTTCGGTCAGATGAACGAACCTCCGGGCGCACGTGCTTCTGTGGCACTGTCCGGACTGACGGTAGCGGAATCTTTCCGCGACGCCGGTAAAGAAGGTGAGAAACGCGATATCCTGTTCTTTATCGATAATATCTTCCGTTTCACGCAAGCAGGTTCGGAAGTGTCCGCCCTTTTGGGACGTATGCCCTCCGCTGTTGGTTACCAGCCTACGCTGGCCACGGAAATGGGTGCGATGCAGGAACGTATCACGTCTACCCGCAAAGGTTCTATCACCTCCGTACAAGCGGTGTATGTGCCTGCCGATGACTTGACCGACCCGGCTCCTGCAACGACTTTCAGCCACTTGGACGCAACTACCGTACTCGACCGTAAGATCACCGAGCTGGGTATCTATCCGGCTGTCGACCCGTTGGCGTCTACGTCACGTATCCTCGACCCGCACATTGTAGGCCAGGAACATTACGACATAGCGCAGCGAGTGAAACAAATCTTGCAGCGTAACAAGGAATTGCAGGATATTATCTCTATCCTCGGTATGGAAGAACTCTCGGAAGAAGACAAGATGGTAGTGAACCGCGCCCGCCGTGTGCAGCGTTTCCTTTCGCAACCGTTTGCCGTAGCCGAACAGTTTACAGGCGTTCCGGGTGTGATGGTGGGTATTGAAGATACCATCAAGGGATTCAAGATGATTCTGGACGGAGAAGTGGATTATCTTCCCGAACAGGCTTTCCTGAATGTCGGCACGATTGAGGAAGCAATAGAGAAAGGTAAGAAATTGCTGGAACAGGCGAAAAAATAAAAATATAGAGTGATGAAAGAACTGCATTTGAGTATAGTATCGCCCGAAAAGAGCATATTCGACGGAGATGTGAAGATTGTCACATTGCCGGGCATGATCGGTTCGTTTTCTATTCTGCCGGGGCATGCGCCCATTGTATCGTCGCTGAAAGCGGGAACGTTGAGTTATACGACGATGGAGGGAGAAGAGCACACGATGGATATTCAGGGCGGTTTTGTTGAAATGAGTGACGGCACGGTTTCTGCCTGTGTTTCCTGACGGAAGCCTTCCGGCACAAAGACCAAGTATCTAAAGATTGAAAAAAACGAGATAATAACCTTACAGAAAAACACAGTAACATGATGAATATTAGTAAAACTAAACGGAACTTTATCTGTTGGCATACCTTATTTGCAGTGATTAGTGCGGCGCTCGGAGCTGTTATCCTACACTTCGCTCTGCCGGGGCATTATTTCGGAGGGTATCCGTTTATACCGGTTTATTTTTACTTCTTCGGGTTGGCCAGCATCTATATGTTCGACGCTTGCCGGCGGCACGCTCCGCAGAGATTGTTACTGTTGTATTTGGCAATGAAGATGATAAAGATGATTCTTTCGCTGATTCTGGTCTTGATTTATTGCCTTGCTGTACGCGAAGAAGCCAGAGCTTTTTTACTGACGTTTATCTCGTTCTATTTGATATATCTGATATTCGAAACCTGGTTTTTCTTCTCTTTTGAGATGAACCAGAAACGGAAAAAGAAAAATAAGAAGAAACATGAAACAGTTGCATAACATAGTAGCTCCGTTGATTCTGTTCTGTCTGATGGCAGCGGTCAGTTTGCCGGTTCTTGCGCAAGAGCAAGAGGGGGAAACGGTGGCGCAGCAGACGCAGGACGAAATTACTCCGAAGGAGGAACAGGAGAACACGGTTGATGTGAAAGAAATTGTGTTCGGTCATATCGGCGACTCCTACGAATGGCATATTACAACATGGGGTAACACGCATATTACTATACCGTTACCTATTATTGTTTATAGTAGCACTTCAGGTTGGCACACGTTCCTTTCTTCCCGTCTCGAAGAGAATGGAGGTACGTATGAAGGACTTTCCATCGCTCCCGCAGGAAGCAAATATGAAGGCAAACTGGTAGAGTATGACGCCGCAGGCGAACAGGTTCGCCCTTGGGATATTTCCATTACGAAAGTGACGTTTGCCTTGTTGTTCAACAGCGTATTGCTGCTCGTTATCGTGTTGTGTGTGGCACATTGGTACAGGAAACGTCCGCAAGGAGCCAAAGCACCGGGAGGATTTATCGGATTCATGGAGATGTTCATCATGATGGTGAACGACGATATCATCAAGAGTTGTGTCGGACCTAACTACCGGAAGTTCGCGCCATATCTGCTGACAGCGTTCTTTTTCATCTTTATCAATAACATGATGGGATTGATTCCGTTCTTCCCCGGAGGCGCGAATGTGACGGGAAATATCGCTATCACGATGGTGCTGGCGGTCTGCACGTTCCTTGCAGTCAATATCTTCGGTACGAAACATTACTGGAAAGATATTTTCTGGCCCGATGTACCTTGGTGGCTGAAAGTGCCTGTGCCGATGATGCCGTTCATCGAGTTCTTCGGAATCTTTACGAAACCGTTTGCTTTGATGATCCGTCTTTTTGCCAATATGCTGGCCGGACACATGGCGATGCTGGTGCTCACCTGCCTGATCTTTATCTCGGCAAGCATGGGGCCTGCGCTGAACGGCACGCTCACGGTGGCTTCCGTATTGTTCAACATCTTTATGAATGCGCTTGAACTGCTGGTGGCTTTCATCCAGGCTTACGTATTTACGATGTTGTCGGCAGTGTTTATCGGACTGGCACAGGAAGGAGCCAGAGTGAAAACAGAAGAATAATCAATGAAACGCGGTGAAAACGTGACTGAACGAATACGGAATAAACGCGCGGAATGAGGAATTAAATAATAAAAACAAGAGAAAATATAAACCATTTTAAAACTGAAAATTATGTTACTATCAGTATTGTTACAAGCCACTGCAGCAGCAGTAGGAGTTAGTAAATTAGGTGCAGCTATCGGTGCAGGTCTTGCAGTAATCGGAGCTGGTTTGGGTATTGGTAAGATTGGTGGTTCGGCAATGGAAGCTATCGCACGCCAGCCGGAAGCATCGGGAGACATTCGTATGAACATGATTATCGCCGCCGCCTTGATTGAAGGTGTGGCCCTGTTGGCGGTAGTAGTTTGTCTGTTGGTGTTCTTCCTCTAATCAGGTATATAACAAGCGGATTTCGCAGGCGTAAAACCCTGTTTCTAAATGGGGGAGATCCTCATGCAATGGGCAGCCGCGAAATCGTAAATTGTAAATCGTAAAATCGTAAATAAAGATTATGTCATTACTATTACCTGATAGTGGCCTGCTGTTCTGGATGTTTCTCTCATTCGGGATTGTGTTCGTGATATTGGCGAAATACGGCTTCCCCGTCATCATCAAGATGGTGGAAGGCCGTAAGACCTATATCGACCAGTCTTTGGAGGTGGCGAGGGAAGCTAATGCCCAGTTGTCTAAACTGAAACAAGAAGGCGACGCATTGGTGGCAGCCGCCAACAAAGAGCAAGGACGCATCTTGAGGGAAGCAATGGAAGAACGTGACAAGATTGTTCACGAGGCCCGTAAACAAGCCGAAATTGCCGCACAAAAAGAACTTGATGCGGTGAAACAACAAATCCAGATGGAGAAAGACGAAGCAATCCGCGACATCCGTCGCCAGGTGGCCGTGCTTTCTGTTGACATCGCCGAGAAAGTGCTCCGCAAGAGTCTTGAGGACAAGGATGCACAGATGGGCATGATCGACCGCATGCTGGATGAA
Source organism: Bacteroides xylanisolvens (assembly GCF_018289135.1). Taxonomy (NCBI): domain Bacteria; kingdom Pseudomonadati; phylum Bacteroidota; class Bacteroidia; order Bacteroidales; family Bacteroidaceae; genus Bacteroides; species Bacteroides xylanisolvens. The sequence goes on along the minus strand of NZ_CP072216.1, from coordinate 1,796,355 downwards.
GTACTAACCCCGAATAAGAACTAAGGAAGATGGAAGTCGGAATACTCTCAATGCGTTATGCAAAAGCTATCATTGAATACGCACAGGAAAAAGGTCTGGAAGACAGGTTGTATCAGGAGTTTCTGACCCTGTCGCACAGCTTTTGTGAACAGCCCGGTCTGCGCGAAGCGCTTGATAATCCCGTCATCACGACCAAGGAAAAGTTGGCGTTAGTCTGCACAGCTGCCGATGGTGACGGTAAATCGACCAGAGAGTTTGTCCAATTTATCACTTTGGTACTGCGAAACAGGCGTGAAGGCTATCTGCAATTTATCAGCCTGATGTATCTGGATCTCTACCGGAAGTTGAAACATATTGGCGTAGGAAAGCTGATTACAGCCGTTCCTGTCAATAAGGAAACAGAAGACCGGATCCGGTCGGCTGCCGCACATATCCTGCATGCTCAGATGGAGCTGGAAACGGTGATAGATCCTTCTATCGAAGGTGGGTTTATCTTTGATATCAACGACTATCGGTTGGATGCAAGCGTTGCCACGCAGTTGAAGCGAGTGAAACAACAATTTATTGATAAGAATAGGAGAATTGTATAATGTCTGAAAATATAAGAGTAAGCGAAGTATCCGATATATTGCGCAAGCAGCTCGAAGGAATCAATGCCAATGTGCAACTTGACGAAATCGGTACGGTGCTCCAGGTGAGTGACGGCGTAGTGCGTATCTATGGACTACGGAACGCCGAGGCCAATGAATTGCTGGAGTTTGATAATGGTATCAAAGCAATCGTGATGAACCTCGAAGAGGACAACGTGGGTGCTGTACTGTTGGGCCCGACGGACAAAATCAAAGAAGGATTCGTCGTGAAGCGTACCAAACGTATCGCCTCCATCCGTGTAGGAGAGGGCATGCTGGGACGTGTGATTGACCCGCTGGGCGAACCGCTCGACGGCAAAGGATTGATTGGCGGCGAACTGTATGATATGCCTTTGGAACGTAAAGCTCCGGGAGTAATCTATCGTCAGCCTGTGAACCAGCCGTTGCAGACCGGATTGAAGGCTGTGGACGCCATGATTCCTATCGGTCGCGGACAGCGTGAGTTGATTATCGGCGACCGCCAGACAGGAAAGACTGCCATTGCGATTGATACGATTATCAACCAGCGCACTAACTTCCTGGCAGGCGACCCTGTATATTGTATCTATGTAGCTATCGGTCAGAAGGGTTCTACTGTTGCTTCTATCGTTAATACGCTTCGTGAGTACGGAGCACTGGACTACACGGTGGTTGTAGCTGCCACGGCTGGTGACCCGGCTGCGTTGCAGTATTACGCTCCGTTTGCAGGTGCTGCCATCGGCGAGTATTTCCGTGATACCGGGCGTCATGCGTTAGTGGTTTATGATGACCTTTCCAAACAGGCGGTGGCTTATCGTGAGGTTTCGCTGATTCTTCGCCGTCCGTCCGGTCGTGAGGCTTATCCGGGTGATATCTTCTATCTGCACTCCCGTCTGTTGGAACGTGCTGCCAAGATTATCAGTCAGGAAGAAGTGGCACGCGAAATGAACGATCTCCCAGAAAGTCTAAAGGGGATTGTGAAAGGTGGCGGCTCGCTCACAGCATTGCCTATCATCGAAACGCAAGCAGGTGACGTATCGGCTTATATCCCGACGAACGTGATTTCTATCACCGACGGACAGATATTCCTTGAGACTGACTTGTTCAACCAGGGTACGCGTCCGGCTATCAACGTCGGTATCTCCGTATCCCGTGTAGGTGGTAACGCGCAGATTAAGGCTATGAAGAAGGTGGCCGGAACATTGAAGATTGACCAGGCGCAATATCGCGAGTTGGAAGCCTTCTCTAAGTTCAGCAGCGACATGGACCCGATTACTGCCCTGACTATTGATAAAGGACGTAAGAACGGACAATTATTGATTCAACCGCAATACAGCCCGATGCCCGTAGAGCAGCAGATTGCTATCCTCTACTGTGGTACGCACGGACTTCTACATGATGTCCCATTGGATAAGGTGCAAGACTTTGAACGCAGTTTCATCGAATCTCTGCAACTGAATCATCAGGAGGATGTATTGGACATACTGAAAACGGGCGTGATCGACGATAACGTGATTAAAGCTATCGAAGAGACTGCCGCTATGGTGGCGAAACAGTACTTATAATAGTGATTAGTTGGTTAGTGATAAGTGATTAGCTTACTGTCACCAACCACTAACCGCCAACTATTAATCACTATCACCAACTATTAATAATTAACCACTAACCAATAAAAAAATGGCTTCACTGAAAGAAGTAAAAACCAGAATAAATTCGGTAAAAAGTACCCGAAAAATCACTTCAGCAATGAAGATGGTGGCTTCTGCCAAATTACACAAGGCACAAGGAGCCATTGAGAATATGCTGCCTTATCAGAAGAAGTTGAACAAGATTCTGACTAACTTCCTAAGCGCGGACCTGCCCATCGAATCTCCTTATGTGCAGGAGCGTGAAGTGAAGCGTGTAGCAATCGTCGTCTTTTCTTCAAACACTTCTCTTTGTGGTGCTTTCAACGCCAACGTCATCAAAATGATGATGCAAACGATCGGGGAGTTCCGCACCCTGGGACAGGATAATATCTTGATATTCCCAATTGGCAAGAAGGTGGATGAAGCGGTCAAACGAATGGGATTCAGACCGCAGGAGACTTCTCCGACGCTCTCCGACAAACCGACGTATCAGGAGGCTGCCGAATTGGCTCACCGACTGATGGATATGTATGTGGCAGGAGAAGTGGACCGCGTGGAAATAATCTATCATCACTTCAAATCAATGGGGGTACAGATTCTTCTCCGGGAGACGTATCTCCCCATTGATATGACGAATGTGGTAAGTGAAGAGGACAGAATGAATAAGGAGGAGGTAGAGGAGCATGAAATTGCCAATGATTATATCATCGAACCGAACGCGGAAGAATTGATCGCCAGCTTAATACCAACAGTATTGAGCCAGAAGATTTTTACCGCTGCCGTCGACTCTAATGCATCGGAACATGCTGCACGTACCCTGGCTATGCAAGTGGCTACGGACAATGCAAATGAACTGATTCAGGATTTGACGAAGCAGTATAATAAGAGTCGCCAGCAGGCGATTACAAATGAGTTGCTGGATATTGTAGGGGGGACAATGAAATAGATTCCAAGGATTAATAACAATATTTTTTGATTCGGTATCCCATTTTTAAGATAAGCCTTAAAAATGGGATATTTGTATATATATTTGTGGCATAATTAGGCTTGATTATGGGTTTATGCCTAGACAAAACAAACTTAAAAATATATATAGATTATGAGAATTAAGCATTTATTGAACTTTTTCGTTGCAACGGTATTTATCGGTGTGGCAGTAGGATGTGCAGAAAAGGATTTGTATGATCCTAATTATGGGAAAGAACCTGTAAAAGGTCCTGAAGAATATTTTGGATTCGAAACACGTGGAGATGTGTCGCTTGATGTGAATTATGCATTACCCGGATTTGCGGCTCTTATTGAAGTCTATGACATTGATCCGATGGAAATTGTGGATAATACACCTGTAAAAAAACAAGGAGTGGAAGCTTTATTCAAGATTTACACAGATGAAAGCGGAAAGTTTAATGGAAAGATGAATATTCCTACTTCTGTAAAATCGATATACCTATATACGGAAAGTTGGGGATTACCAAGGTGTATGCCATTGGAAATAAAGGATGGTATGGTTAGTTTTGATATGTCAAATATAGGAGCTTCTACTGTAAAAGCAAAAAATAATACACGGTCTTATGGTTTTCAAGGGACGGTTCCTTATGTCTTGAATGGAAATAATAAACTGTATTCCTTATGTAAATGGGGAGAGGGAGGAAGTCTTGACAGTAAATATATGTCATTTGAAGAGAACGTTGGTGATGAAACGGTTGGAAGTTTGACGCAACGTTTGAAGAATTTCTTTAATCCTGATGGAATAGCGAATGTTGATAATATGAATTTAGTCACCCAATCCAGAACTACAAATATTACGGTAACACAAGATGGGACTGCATTGGATGTTATTTTCCTGAATCGGGATGCCATGTATAATAATTCGTTCGGGTATTATTATTATAAAACATCTAAGGAACCTGATATGCGCGGAATGTCAGATATGAAGAAGTATATCATATTTCCAAATGTTTCTTTCTCTGTATATGGAGGTCAGTTGCCTATTTTGAAATGTGGCAGTAAAGTACGTTTGCTCTATTTTGATGAACAAGGTAATGCTAAAGAGGAATTTCCAGCCGGTTATACGGTAGGATGGTTTATGTATGCTGATGGATATAATCAGAGTGAGAATGAAATTGATATAACAAAACAAGTTGCATCAGGTTTCTCTAATTTATTAGCTTCTAATCAGGTGTTGGGACAGCAGCGACAGAATTTTGTATCTGTAAAGGACGAGACAAGCGGCAAGGTTATTATCGGAGTAGAAGATGGGGCAAATAATAGTTATTGTGATCTTTTATTCTATGTAAATGCATCAAAAACTATTGAGGAACCCAATGACAGACCTGTTATAACTCCGGATGATGGAAATGAACCAGAAAAACCGGATGTAACTGAAACGAAGACCGGTACATTAGCTTTTGAAGATATATGGCCTGGCGGTGGAGATTATGATATGAATGACGTAATCGTAGAATATAATCGTGCCGTATCTTTTGATAAAAAGAACCAGGTAACTAAAATTGTAGATACATTTACTCCTGTACATGATGGTGCAGTGTTTGCGAATGCTTTTGCTTATCAGGTAGATAAGGGACAATTCGGTAAAATGACTTTTTCCGCTACTACGGAAGGGATACATACGGAATCTGCAACATCTTCTATTATTGTTTGTCCGAATGTGAAGCAAGCTATTCAAAAGGTATATACTATAACCCGTGAATTTACAGGCGGTTCTTTCAATAAGAAAGATTTAAAGTCATATAATCCTTATATCATAGTGAAGTATGCCGAAGGGCAAAAAGGTCGTACAGAAGTGCATCTGCCTAAGCATGAGGCAACATCTCTTGCGGACTTGTCTTTAGCAGGTACTCAAAAGGATGCTTATTACATAGATAAAGAAGGAGCTTATCCGTTTGCTATTGATATTCCTATCTTGAACTTTATTTCAGTAACTGAAAAAAAGAGTATTGATACCGAATATCCTAACTTTAAAGCTTGGGCAGATTCTAAAGGAGAAAAATATACGGATTGGTATAACAATCATGTAAATTAACTCTCAAAGCATATAACACAACATTTGGTGTTTTTATTGTTCTCTCGTCCCGGTCGTTATTTAATGAAAACGACCGGGACTTTCTTTTATCCGATTGCTTCTCATCTCTACCAGAAAAAGTTTGCTACTTTTATTTCAATCTCTATATAGTTTTCTGTACCTTTGCACAAAACAATATAACTTTCATGGAAAATAACCCGGAACTGCAGCTAGCTTGGCAGTTCATAGAAAATACAGGCACACATTTATTTCTTACCGGAAAAGCCGGAACCGGAAAAACGACATTTCTTAGACGATTGAAAGAACATACGCCCAAACGCATGGTCGTATTGGCTCCGACAGGGATTGCAGCTATCAATGCGGGAGGAGTAACGATTCATTCTTTCTTTCAGTTGTCTTTTGCCCCTTTCGTGCCGGAAACTACCTTTAATTCTTCCCAAACGCATTACCGTTACAGTAAAGAAAAGCGGAACATAATTCGTAGTATGGATTTGCTCGTTATTGATGAGATCAGTATGGTGCGTGCCGATTTGTTGGATGCGGTGGATGCAACTTTGCGGCGGTATCGCGATAGAGAGAAACCATTTGGCGGGGTGCAGCTGTTGATGATTGGAGATTTGCAGCAATTGGCTCCCGTCGTGAAAGATAATGAGTGGGAACTGTTGAGGAAGCATTACGAAACCCCTTATTTCTTTGCGAGCCATGCGTTGAAAGAAACGGTATATATGACCATTGAGCTTAAAAAAGTCTACCGGCAGAGTGACACATTCTTCCTGTCTTTATTAAATAAAATCCGGGAAAATAAGGCTGATGATGAAGTGTTGAATGAACTGAACCGTCGTTATCAGCCTGGTTTCCAGCCACAAAAAGAAGAAGGATATATTCGGCTGACGACACATAATTATCAGGCACAGAAAGTAAATGACCGTGAACTGGCATCTTTATCCGGCAAGGCGTATCATTTTCGTGCCGAGATAGAAGGAGACTTCCCCGAATATTCGTACCCTGCGGATGAACTCCTGACAATAAAGGAAGGGGCACAAATTATGTTCCTGAAGAATGATCCATCGTCCGAGAAACGATATTATAACGGTATGATTGGTGAGGTGGTCACTGTTAATGATGCAGGCATTATCGTGCGGGGGAAGGGGAATAAATCAGAATTTCAGTTGTTGCCGGAAGAGTGGGGAAATTATAAGTACGTGCTGAATGAGGAAACAAAGGAAATCACGGAAGTGATAGAAGGAACGTTCCGTCAATATCCTATCCGTCTGGCATGGGCTATTACGATACATAAAAGTCAGGGGTTGACGTTTGAGCGTGCCATTATTGATGCGCGTAACTCTTTTGCGCACGGACAGACTTATGTAGCGTTGAGCCGTTGCAAGACTTTGGAAGGGATGGTGTTGGAGTCTCCTTTGCGGAGGGAAGCCATTATTAGTGATGCTACGGTGGATAATTTCACCAAAGCGGTAGAGCAGAATAAGCCGGGCAGTCAGCAGTTGAACGATATGCAAAAGGCGTATTTCTTTGATTTGTTGAGTGATTTGTTTAATTTCTATTCGATCGATCAGGCTTATAAACGATTGCTTCGTTTGATAGATGAAGATTTGTATAAGCTCTTTCCGAAGCAGTTGGCAGAATATAAGGCATTGGAACCTCGCATCAAAGAGAAAATAGTGGAAGTGTCCCAGCGTTTTCGTAACCAGTATACCCGGTTGATACATGAGAGTGAAGACTATGCGACGAATCAGGAGTTACAGGAGCGGATTCGTTCCGGGGCCAGATATTTTCATAAAGAGTTGGCGCCGGTTCGGGCTTTGTATAATAAGACTAATATGCCTCTTGATAATAAAGAGTTGAGAAAGCTGTTGGCGGAACGTATGCAGGCGTTGGATGATGCGTTGTGGATTAAAGAGTCTTTGTTGGAGGCTGTGTCTGCAAGAGAGAGATTCGCTATTACGGATTATTTGAAGTTGAAGGCTAAAGTAATGTTGAGTCTTGAGGATGATTCTTCTTCTTCCGGTTCTTCGAAAGCGTTGAAAGAAAAGAAAGAGCGGAAGGAACGGAAAGAGCGTACACGTAGCGGTGCTGAAAAGGTGAAAGTGGAAGTGCCTACGGATATTTTGCATCCGGAGCTTTATCGCGCCCTGTCTGAATGGAGGACAGCCAAAACACGTGAGGTGAATCTTCCTGCGTATGTTATTATGCAGCAGAAAGCGTTGATGGGAATTGTGAATCTGCTACCGGATAATCCAAGAGCTCTGGAAGCGATACCCTATTTCGGAGCAAAAGGGGTGGAAAGGTATGGACTTGAAATATTAGGCATTGTCCGTAAGTATATGGCGGAAAATCAATTGGAAAGACCGGAAATAATGGATATGCTCATCTCTGATAATAGGGAAGCCGCAAGCCGACGGGAAGAGCTGAAGCAACGGAAAGAAGAACAGAAGCAACGGAAAGAGGAAGAAAAACAGAAGAAGGAAGCAGAGAAACAGAAAAAAGAAGCGGAGAAGGAGAAGAAAAAAGATACAAAATTAGTCAGCTATGAAATGTTCTGCCAGGGAATGAGCATAGATGAAATAGCCAAAGCTCGCGAATTGGTATCGGGAACCATTGCCGGTCATTTGGAATATTATGTCCGTTTAGGAAAGATTAAAGTGGAGAAAGTAGTGAAAGCTGAAAATCTGGCGAAGATTCGTAAGCATCTGGAAGAACATGAATACATGGGAATATTTGCCATTAAGGCAGCATTAGGAGACGATGTCTCCTATGCTGATATAAAGTTTGTATTGGCTGTTTCCGGGCATTAACTAATTATCTCTGGACCTAGCCCCAAACATAAAAATATCTCTGTCTTTCGTTCACAATGCTCATTCTTGCTCTTGTCAAACCATCGCAAGCAATATCAGAGATTACAGAAAAATGAAACGAAAACAGGAACACTGATATCAATCAGAATACCGTGTAAGATAGCGATGGGAATCATTTCTTTTCCCGAATATCTGCTGATGGAGGGCAGGAGTACATCCATCGAATTGACTCCTGCCGCTGAAATAGGAGCCAGTTTCCCGAAATACTTCTTGATGATTGGAGTACCGAGAAGTGCCATCATCTCACGGAAAATATTAGTCAACAGTGCGATAGTTCCTAATTCCGTAGCCAGTTGCAGCCCGATAGAAGGCTCTTTGAACTGGGTGATAAGGATAGAAGAGAGCGAATAGTATGCGAATCCGCTTCCCACTGCCATACAGTCGAACACGCTCCACTGGCGCAATAGCAGGCTTGCTAAAGCAGAAAACAGCAACGTACCGATAATCGTTCCCAACGGAATCAACAGCATTTTAGGATGCAAATGTGAAACAATCGCTTTCAGGTTCTTATTAGAACCGATACTGATTCCCACTTGCAGCATTAACGCATAAAGTATATACATTGAAACTGTGTGCGTATCAAACTGGAACTTGTTGAAAGCTCCCATGACACAACCTACACAAAAGAATAATATAACGATCAAACTTCCTTTCATTGTTCACCTCCTTCTTGAATAAACGCGTCTTTTTTCCTCTTAAAAGAAATCAGACTCCTTTTTTTATTATTCGCCTCCTTTTCTAAAAAACAATTGCAGTACCAAACGGGCAGCGATCAGGCTTCCCAATACACCGGACACGGCAAGAACAATTGCCTGCCATCCGAATTTACCGAGATTGTTTACAATCAGGCTATTAGAACCGATAGACACACCGAGAATGAAGAGCAACAAGAATATTGTAAGAGAAATTGTCTTTTCTGTCTTTTGCAAGATACTCCAGTTACGCAATACATAACCGATGCCGATTCCTAAAAACATAGTAGATATAATAGAGAACATAATGTATATATTTTTGGTTAGGTTAAACTGATTATTGACAACGCACAAGAGAATTTTCAAAGAAGATGATACATCTGCTTGAAAATCGGAAAGGAATACTGCTGTGAATAGTGAAACAAGTCAGCAGATAGTTCCTGTTAAGAAATAATAGGGTAATTTAGATGAATCCACTGAACCAATGTACATGCACGCAGCAAGACTTACAGAAAGTCGGTATTCCTGCAAGAAAAAGATTAGCGTTATGTAGTTGTAATGTTTGATTCATCATTGGTCTTTTTTGATTTTGGTGCAAAGATAATAACTTATTGCATATTTTCAAAATAAATATGCAATAAATGAAGCGAAAGAATTATTCGGAATGAAATAGATTGTTGTAAAAAGTAGTATTGTTTCCAATTCTACCACTGTCTTCAATTTGGGCACTATCCCGTATTTTGTGTAAATAGCCACTGTTCATCATTTGGGGACTCTCTTATTATATAAATAGAAACCACAGAATTCCTCTTGTAGTTTTCTGCTTACGTAAAATGATGGATAATCCTTGAATAATTGATAATCTGTCCTCTTCCTTATAAATGTTCCCAGTTCGCAAGAGCTTCTTTAAGCTTCTGTGGCTCGTATCCAAGCATTGTTCGTGCTTTATCGATACTCATTCCACTAAAACGGGGACGGGGAGTGGTTTCATTCATTTCCTCTGTCGTGACAGGATGGATAAGAGAGTGATCCAGTCCCATATAATCTGCTACCTGATAAGCAATCTCCGCAATGCTCATGCACTCAACGCCACAAATGTGAAAGATACCGTTCGTTGGATGTGCTATCAAACGCTGTACACCATCCGATACGTCTCCAACATAAGTCGGTGTCCGCCATTGATCGGATACGACACGGATTTCTTGTCCGGCTTTCAAACGGTTCATTACCAACTGGACGATATTACCGTGTTGTCCCGGCAGCGCTCTGCCATAAACGATTGCTACACGGACAATAGCATAACTGCTGCAAGTTTCTGCCACTTTCTCTTCTCCTTTCCACTTGGTATATCCGTAATAGTTGACGGGAGCGGGGATGTCTTCTTCTGTGTACAACGGTCCGGCATCTTCATTTATCTTTTCATCGAAAACAAACATCTTTCCATCGAAAACAAAGTCCGTCGATAGATGAATGAACCGGCTTTTATATTCTTCGCAAAAAACAGCCAGTTGGCTCACTGCGGTCACATTGGTAAGATAAGCCTCTTCATGATGCGTCTCGCAATAATCCGGCACGGACAGGGCGGAACAATTAATGACCACATCAGGCTGAACCTCCTCAAAAAGACACTTAATGTCCGCTTCATTCCGTATATCTGTTTCAATGAAACGATATTTCCCTACATCATTCGGAGAAATATCCGGATGCAGAGAGCACCCCGTTACCTTATATTGTGCATGAACAGACAAATCATTCAATATTTGGCGTCCGGTGAATCCATTGGCGCCGATAATCAATATCTTCTTCATTAGGTTCTATTTATATATAGTGTTATAGATATCAAGGCGCCATATCCGGACTTTTTGATGATACAATCATTGCGGAGACACGACTTTTTTGCACATATTTCTACAAAAATAGAAAATAATATCCATTGCGCAAATAGATTTCGTACTTCCCATCTTACTTTGCTCCCGATAACGAGATTTATATGAATGGATAAAAGAAAAGAAGTATGGAAAAAGTAATTATGGGAACACGTTTGCCCGCTAAGCTTTGGTTGAATGAAGTAGAAGACTCTTGTATGTCGCAGATTATGGATTTAACTTCACTTCCTTTTGCGTTTAAACATATCGCCATCATGCCTGATGCCCATGCGGGAAAAGGAATGCCAATTGGCGGTGTGTTGGCTACGAAGGGTGTGATTGTTCCCAATGCTGTGGGAGTGGATATCGGTTGTGGAATGTGTGCGATTAAGACCAATCGAAAAGCGGATGATTTTAGTTATACGGATTTGACTTCCATCATGTCGAAGATTCGTGCGGCCATTCCCTTGGGATTCGATCATCATACTAAAAAGCAAGATCAGGAGTTACTTCCACAAGGATTCGACCTTGAGGAGATGCCTATATTGAAGAATCAGTACGAGGCTTGTTTGAAGCAGATAGGAACCTTGGGAGGAGGAAACCACTTTATTGAGATTCAGAAAGATACCGAAACGTCTGATGTGTGGGTGATGATTCACTCCGGAAGCCGTAACATTGGTTTGAAGGTTGCCAATCACTATAATAAGATTGCGCAATATTGGAATGAGAAATGGTATTCTGAAATGGTATCGGGACTGGCTTACCTGCCAATGGAGACGCAGATGGCAAAGGATTATTTCCGTGAAATGAACTACTGTGTGGCCTTTGCCTTTGCTAACCGTCAGTTGATGATGACCCGTATTTGTGAAGCCATCCAGGCTGTGAAACCTGAAACGGACTTTGAGCCTATGATTAATATTGCCCACAACTATGCAGCCTGGGAGAACCATTTCGATCAGGATGTGATTGTGCACCGAAAAGGAGCTACGCGTGCCTATGAAGGTGAGATTGGTATTATCCCCGGATCTATGGGTACTAAATCCTATATCGTTGAAGGACTGGGTAATCCGGAGAGCTTCAAAAGCTGTTCGCATGGTGCCGGCCGATTGATGGGACGAAAGGATGCCTGTCGCCGTTTGTCACTGGATGAAGAGAAAGAGCGAATGAACCAGCAAGGAATCATTCACGGACTCCGTTCGCAGGATGAACTGGATGAAGCGCCGGGAGCTTATAAAGATATTGCGCAAGTGATAGCGAATGAGCGGGATTTGGTGAAGCCGTTGGTGGAACTTGCTCCAATGGCAGTTATTAAAGGGTGATTGACAGATGTACCAAGAAGAGGAAAGCAAAGGCAATTTGGAGTATAGGTATAAAAAAAGGAGCAACGCCTTGCTCCAACCTTTGTTAACCTTAAATCTAATACTATGAAAAACACATTGCAAAGATACGGACTATTGCGAAACTAGCAAATAATCCAAGAAAAAAAGTATGTTTTATAACATTGATTAAGAATTTGTATTCTCGAATCTATTTTTATTAAGAGATTTGACTGATCACAGACAAGAGTAAAGCCTCCATTATCGTACTATTTCTTTTAGTAGCCTTAATGAGTGGCAACATACCACGCTGTTTCGTTCTTTTTCAAAGCAGCTGCACTAGTGCTTGGATCAGAAATAGTGATACCGGAGAAAGTATTGATTTTTTTTCGTTCTCCATAATAGGAGGATATTGCTGTAAAATAATACTCCGTATTCCTTTTATATGGAACTGTGCGTTTCAGTTGTTCGTTGAATTGCTCCAATAAATCAGGATCGGAGCATAGCTTTGCAACATAATCACCACAATCAAAGAATATGGAAGGTTTATATCCGTCTAAACTCTGCAAAGAAGAAATTAATTCTTCGTTAAACGTATAACGTTGATTTATTTCTTTCATAATGGCCGCCAGATTATCTATTTCCGAGCAATCTGTGACACTGATTGTTCCGCAGGGAGTGACATAATTTGAATAAAAAGAATAGAAACCATCACAAATCTTTTCATAATCTATGTTTCCGATTAAGTACTGGCCAATCTTGTCGTATGGCATGCCATAAGCCATAATTTCACTAGTGGATGCTATCAGGTGACTTGTTACGTTTTTAAGGTCATAAGCAACCTCTACTGTCGACATATAGCAGTCGTCGAAAAGGATATACTCCATCTTCAATCCTGCGCTCGATATTCCTTCGGCAAGTGTAGTAATATCCGTCTGATACTTGGATTCTCTGCCTCCGAAGAGACGTGTCATAGGTGTATTCCCATATTCCCAATGTTTTTTGACTGTTTGCAGGCTACTGCGTGATTGCGTTCTTGATACGGGGATCCATCCCATCCCGTGGCATCCGATAATCATTGCATATCGTTTGGCGGGAGAGTAGGTCTGTACATCATTCAGGATAGAAGTGATACCCTCGGCCGTTGTATAGCTGGGAGTCGGATAATTATAGCTTTTTAAAGCCTTCTGCACAGCTGCGCCTTTTTCGTAAGAAAGCTCATAGAGAGTGGCTTTTGTAGCCGTTGTGCACATAAATACGAGAACCCGTTCGTTTTTCAATATGTTCTGTCCGATAATACTTTTCAGATCAGCAATATTTTGATAGAAAAAGGAAGTCAGGTCAGTCGACCAGGGCAGATACATAAATACAGTTTGTTCGTTATCCGAACGAACCACCGGGTCGGTAGGATCAGGATCTGTCGGATCAGTGTTATCCGTCTGCCTTGTGTTGGGAGATGTAGAAACCGGATCTTCTTTCTCACACGAAATCATGCCGAAAGAAAGAAATAATACGAAGAGGATTGATTTCATCAGACGATAATATTGTTGCATTGTTTCCATTATTCTACTAAGGATTAAATTTTCTTTTTATATATAACGTAAAAAGAGAACTTTTTGATTTGCTTTACCGGGACATAATTGATACATCTCTCTTTGCAAAGTTACTGAAAAATAGCGTAATTCCAATACCGTCATTCATAAGAAAGAACAGCTGTTCGGGAAATGGTAACTTAGGAAGTTAAAGAGGAGAGTTGACGTATGGACATAAAAAAAGGAGCAACGCCTTGCTCCAACCTTTGTTAACCTTAAATCTAATACTATGAAAAACACATTGCAAAGATACGGACTCTTGGGAAATTAGCAAATAATCCAAGCAAAAAAGTATGTTTCATAACATAGATTAAGAATTGGATATTTCAATTCAAATTTTATTAAGACTTTTTTGTCGCTTTGTCGTCCTCCAATCCTTTTAGATTTCATTTCTAGTTAGGTACTCTGAAGTCATTCGGAGAGCAACCGGTAACTTTCTTGAATAGCCGGCTGAAATACTGCGGATTCTGGAAACCCAGTTCTTGTGTTATCTGATTAACTGTTTTATCAGTATTCAGCAACCAGTCTTTGGCAATCTCGAAACGTTTGAACTCGATGTATTCTTTAAAAGATTTCCCCGTTTCGTGCTTCAGCAAGTCGTTGAAATATTCAGGAGATAAATGAAGCACGTTAGCGCAATACTCATTTGAAAGCACATCGACAGCTGGTGCCGGCTTCGTTTCGAAATGGTTATTTATGATTTTATCAAATTGCTTGATAATCTTTTTATTCACTTCGTTACGTGTAATGAATTGGCGTTCGTAGAAACGTACACAGTAATCCAGCAATAGCTCTATATATTTGGAAACTATTTTTTTGCTGTGGCGATCAATACAACGTTCGAGTTCTTGGTTGATTCTGTCCATAAATTCCAGAATGATCTGTTTCTCGCGCAATGATATATGCAGTGCCTCTTCAGGCTGATAAGAGAAGAAAGTATAGTTATCTATATTAAGTCCGAGCGGAGTGCCACAAATCAGATCGGGATGAAAAGCCAATATCCATCCTTTGGAGGGAAATCTTTTATTCTTTTCTTTCATACTGATAGACTCTCCGGGAGCCAGGCAGATCAAAGTACCGTCCGAGAAATCATAATACTGGTGACCATACACATAGGCCTCACATTTACACTCACTCAATAGAATCGTATAAAAGTCGAACTTGATGTCCGTATGAGGCGACAAATCAGCCTTTGAGAGATCAATGACACTCACCAGCGGATGTAGTGTTTTGCTTCCCAGACAACAATTGCATTGATGCACGGTTCCTATTTTGAGTACTTTATCTCCCATGATGTTGAGACTCCTGTAGCTAAAAAATGCTTAGTTTCTTTGTTTATATTCGTTCGGGGTGCAACCGACATGCTTTTTAAACAATCGGCTGAAGTGCTGTGGATATTGAAATCCCAGTTCATAAGCCACTTGGCTGACAGTTTGAACACTTTCCAGTATTCTTTCTTTTGCCAGTTCGATAATCCGGCACTGGATATATTCCTGTGCAGTTTTTCCTGTTTCCTTCTTTATCAGGTCTCCGAAATAATTAGGAGAGAGACATGCCTTGTCTGCAAAATATTTCACGGATGGCAGTCCTTCGGTTATTGCCACCTGATTCTGGAAGTATTCGTCCAGCAATTGCTCGAATTTTACGATAATATCTTTGTTCGCCTGATTACGTGTAATAAACTGCCGTTCGTAGAAACGCATACAGTAATCCAGCAGCAGTTCGATGTTTCGCACGATGAGTTGCTTGCTGTGTTTGTCAATAGGATGTTCCAGCTCGATCCTGATTTTATGTATGCAATCAGTTACGATTTCTCTTTCCTGGTCTGAAAGATGCAATGCTTCATTTACCTCGTAAGAGAAAAAAGTATAGTTTTTGATATGCTGTCCTAATGAAGTTCCGCGGATTAAATCGGGATGAAACAAAACGCCGATTGACTTGGTGCGGGGAGCAGGCCTGTTGCGGTTGTCTATTCCGCTCACTTGTCCCGGTGCCATACAAACAACCGTTCCTTCCTGATAATCGTAATTCTTACGTCCATAAGTGAGGTCGCCACATTTTGCATCCTTCAGGAACAAGCAGTAGAATCCGATATTCATACGGATATATTCAACTGACCTGGTGGCTTTTGAGAAGTCGATTACATTCACCAAAGGGTGCAATGTTTCCAGTCCAAACAATTGGTCATACTGATCGACGGTTTCAATTTTTGTTATTTCATCCATATGCTTCTGTTATTAATCTGATACAAAGATAAAACATTTGAAGGTATCTTTTTAATTTCATTCAGCAAATCAGTAATATGGGTATAAGAATCAGTAATCTGTATACTACATAAACTTTCGGGCAGAAAAATAAATGGCAATGATTGCTGGAAGTAAATGATGGAATTGATATATTTGTTCCGGAGAATATAAAAAACAGGTTTTATGAAAGCATTATTTATTGGAGGTACAGGTACGATCAGTACAGATGTAGTGGCATTGGCGCAACAAAAAGGGTGGGAGATTACTCTCCTAAATCGTGGTTCGAAAAAGATGCCGGAGGGAATTCACAGTATCATTGCGGATATTAATGATGAAGAAGCTGTGGCAAAAGCCATCGTGTCCGAACATTACGATGTGGTTGCACAGTTCATCGGCTATACGGCAGAAGACGTGAAGCGTGATATCCGCCTGTTCCAGAATAAAACGCGGCAATATATCTTTATCAGCAGTGCCTCTGCCTACCAAAAGCCATTGGCCGATTACCGCATAACCGAAAGCACCCCTTTGGTCAATCCCTATTGGCAGTATTCCCGTAACAAGATAGAAGCGGAAGAAGTGCTGATGGCAGCCTATCGCACAAACGGTTTCCCCGTTACAATCGTCCGTCCCAGCCATACCTACAACGGAACAAAACCTCCCGTATCTGTACATGGAGATAAGGGAAACTGGCAGATCCTAAAACGAATCCTTGAAGGTAAACCTGTTATTATCCCCGGCGACGGTTCTTCTTTGTGGACATTGACTCACTCTAAAGATTTTGCCAAAGGTTATGTAGGACTGATGGCGAACCCTCATGCCATTGGGAACGCTTTTCATATCACTACCGATGAAAGCATGACCTGGAATCAGATTTATCAAACCATTGCCGACGCGTTGGGTAAACCTCTGAATGCATTACACGTAGCCTCCGATTTCCTTGCCAAGCATAGCGATCATTATGATTTCAGAGGTGAACTGTTAGGAGATAAAGCAGCTACGGTAGTCTTTGATAACTCGAAGATAAAGCGGTTGGTTCCTGATTTTATATGCAATACTTCCATGGCAGACGGATTACGACAAGCCGTACACTATATGCTTTCCCATCCGGAATCACAAATACCCGATCCGGAATTTGATTCATGGTGTGATCGTATTGCCAACGCAATAAGTGCGGCAGATAAGGCCTTCGAGCTTTCCTAATTCTGTGCCGAACTTACTTGATTTAATTCCGGACTGTCTGATCTAATCTATAGGACTACTTGGTTTTATTTCAGACTTCCGGGGTTTTATATTGAAGTACCTTATTTAATAAGGCGCGTTTCGTCCTTGTTGCACTTCGATTCGTATTCCGAAATTACCATTTGCTGATTTCAGTTCGAATGCTCCCCGGAAATTATTTCTTTCCCAAGGCATAGCGCTGCGGTTAGGCACTCGCCAGCCATCCTTATCATAATCTCCGTAGGTATTGATTCTCATTCCGTTTTTCAGTTTGAAAGACCCCATCTGCATAAACTGTGGAGAAGAAGACAGTCCCCAACCATATCCGTAGCCAAAGCCAGAAAAGCCGGAGAAAGAAGACGAAGAAAAAGAATCAGTGAATCCTTGCGAATAAGTAACATCTGTATTTAAACGAAAGAGCTGATTATAATCTTTCGTCATATTAGGCATCTCTAAATTAAACTTGGGAAGTTCGGGAGTTGCTACATTCATTAGCCCCATATCCAGCAGAAAGCCACCAAACTCTTTAATATTGGTGGATGGAGCATGACGAATACTATCGGAAGGAATTTCCGACTGTGCGGATGCAAAACCGACCGATAATATCAGCGAAAGAAATAGAATCAGTTTTTTCATCTTCGTAAAGGTTGATTTACCACAAAGATAGAGATTTTCAACCTGACTATTTGCTTCCGTTATGTTTTCTTAGAAAAAAACTATCTTTTCAGTTATTTACGATTAGGCGATTTACAATGTACGATTGAGGTTACTATCCTCAATCATACGATCGTAAATCGTCTAATCAGTTCATTCTTTTGATGCTTTCCATGTTTGGGCATATTCTTCCAACACACACTTGATACTTTGTCCGATTTTCACATAATCGGCCTCATTCAAATTAGCCAGTGACACACGCACACTCCATTTCGGTCCGGCAAAGCCACCGCCATTCAACAGCACGAGTGAAGTTTCGTTTGCCAGACGGAAAACCACATCCAGCGGATTGTATGTCTTTTGCAGATAAGCAACGAAGTCATCTCCGTAGAATTTCTTCGCCCATACCAGCATATCAATCTCCGAATAATATCCGGCACGCAGCGGATCCTCTACCAGTGTGAACCCCGTGTTATCCCACAACGCATGCAGGCGTCGATGAATAATTTCCTGCATCTTGGTTTTATAACTGTCTTCTTTATCCAGAAGCGAGAAGATGGCAAACAAACTCATCTGCATTTGTTGAGGCAGAGAAAGCCCTGCGGTATGATTCAGCGCAATCTGCCGGCTGTCAGCCACCATGCGGTCGATAAATTTCATTTTTTCCGGTTGCAGGCTAAGACTGGAATAACGTTTGTTCAATATTGATTTCTGCTCCTCCGACAGGCGGGCAATCATTTTGTCGTAGATGTTGTCTTCGTGTAAAGCAATCACTGCGGTTCTCCATCCCGTAGCTCCGAAATATTTGGAGAACGAATAAACGCAAAGCGTATTGTGTGGCAATTCTGCCATCAATGAACGGAAATGAGGGATAAACGTTCCATACACATCATCCGTAATAATCATCAGGTTCGGATTGTCATTCTTCACAATGTTGATGATACGTTCGGTAGTCTCCCTGCTAAGTGCGTAACTGGGCGGATTACTTGGATTGGTGATAAATAATGCTTTGATCCGCGGATCTTTCAACTTGTCTATATCTTCATCCTTATACTGCCAGGTGTGCAATCCGTCAGGAGTCATCTGGTCGGCGGAAATTTCGGTAACGTCAAACTGATAGCGTCGCAATTCCGGGATTTCTATATAAGGAGTGAACACGGGAATCATCAAAGCAATGGCATCTCCCTGATTCAACAGGAAATTCTCTTGCAAAGAATCGAACAGATAACACATGGCTGCCGTACCTCCTTCGGTGGCGAAAAGGTCAAAAGTCCCTTTCGGCGGACGGCGGTCACACATCTCTTGTGCCAAGTAATCCTGCACGATTAACTCTGTAAAATGTAAAATACGGTCGGGCACAGGATACTGGTCGCCGATGACCGATTCCGCCCATTCGTGAATCAGCGTATCCGGATCGGCAGCATGCTCCATCAACATATAATTGTAGCCCTCTTTCAGCAGATTAGCCCCCGGAGCTTTTTCATTCTCTTTCAGGAAAGCCTCGAAACGGGCAGCTATTCCAGCCTTTTGCGGAATACCTGCTATTCCTTCTTCCAGTGAAAACGCATGGCGACATTCGCAAAGTCCGAATTGTCCCAACAGAAAAAATGCTTCGCGTGGTTCGGTAGCAATCCAGTTCGGATTACCTCTTCCCGCATTCAGCATGGTATGTGCTATTTTCTTAATGCTTTCGTCTGCCATATCGATCAGTTTGTTTTTCAGCTCGAACGGGCTGATCGTTTCCATTTTCTTGGCATAACTTTTCGTAATGGCAGGGCTATTTGTTTTCTTTTCCATAATGATATTTATTTATATAGTTTTACATAAGCAACACGATGACGACTCCCCAGATAATCAGTAGCGTATTGCCGACTGCATACGTCACTGTATACCCTAATGCGGGTGTATCACTTTCCACTGCATCCTGAATAGCTCCCAGTGCCGCTGTTGTGGTACGTGCTCCTGCCGTGCATCCCAATGAAAGGGCAGGGTGGAATTTGAACAGGTATCTCGCCATCAGCAATCCTGCGAGAAGAGGGATGGCAGTTGCCAGTGCACCGACAATAAACAGACTGACTCCGACTTCCTTGAATCCGGCTATAAAACTGGGGCCTGCAGCAATGCCGACCACTGCGATAAACATATTCAGCCCTACATTATTCAATACCCATAAAGAGGGTTCGGGGATACCTCCGAAAGTAGGATGCTTGCTGCGTAACCAACCGAACAGAAGTCCGGCAATCAATGCGCCGCCACTGGTAGAAAGACTGATAGGAACACCTCCCAGATGGATAGCCAGTGCGCCGAAAAGACCACCGAGCAAAATGCCCAGCCCGACGAAAATCATATCCGTCTGATTGGTCGGACGGTCAATGTAACCCATTTGTTTGGCAGCGTCTTCCACTTCATGTTTAAGACCGGTGAGCTCGAGAATATCTCCCGAATCCACAACTGTTTTGGATAATACCGGAACATTGATTCCGGCACGCTTGATGTTACGGATACTGACTCCGTGCATAAATTTCTGTGCCCGGATTTTGGCTACCGTTTCGCCGGCAAACGTCCGGTGAGTCACCATTACGGGAAGAGTTTCCGCCGGAAAATCCAATAATTGTGCGTCGATCACTTCCGGACCGATCCAGTCTTCTTCTCCGATTACAAACTCACGGCGTCCGCTTAGTACCACTTCGTCATTTTTGCGAAGAATCAGGTTCGGATCAACATCTTTCACCACTCCTCTTTGACGAATCCGTTCTACAAACAGCCGTTTATCATTCTTACATAAATATGTTTCGAGTTCACTGACTTTCTTTCCTTTGCCGAACCATTCATTGGTGATTTTATAGGCACGGAATACCACCGGACGAAGAGCCGGGGAAAATCCGGGTTCATCAGCTTCCGATGTTCCCATTTGAGCCTCCAGTTCTTTGCAGTCGGCTTTCACCTTATCCAGTCCGCCCAGCATTTTAGGGCCGAGAGAAGCCAGAATCCATGCAGAACCGGCTGTACCGAAGATATAAGTTACAGCGTAAGCTACCGGAATCGCATTGATGAATGTTGCTTTTTGTGCATCGCTGATTCCCAATTGGTTGATTGTATCGCTTGCCACGCCGATCACGGCGGATATGGTCTGTGAGCCTGCCAAAAGTCCGGCAGCTTCCCCTACATGGTATCCCATGATTTTGGCGAGTATCCACGGTGCCACCAGGCTGACAATACACATCAGTACAGCGAATCCCACCTGTGGCAGCCCATCCTTTTTCAATCCGCGGAAAAACTGTGGACCTACCTTATAGCCGACGGCAAACAGGAAAAGCAGAAAGAACACAGCTTTCATCGGGCCATCCACAGTGATATTCAGTTGCCCGACCAACACGCCGACCAGCAGAACACTGGTGACTGTCCCTAATGAGAATTTCCCTATTTTGAGTCTGCCCAGCCAGAATCCGGCAAAGAGCGTCAGGAAAATAGCAAGTTCAGGGTGTACCCTTAGTTGATTAATAATCCATTCCATAATTAAGTTGTTGTTTTAGGTTATGTCATTTACAACAGTTATTGCGTGAAAAGAGTTTATAGTGTTTATGATAAATAGATATATAAATATCCGATGAACTTTAAATTTCTCTATTTCGCTTTTTTGTTATACTTTTGTTCTTTCAAAAATAAAACTAATCATATTCTGTATGAAATCAGACATAGAAATTGCTCGCAGCATTGAGCTGAAGAAGATTAAGCAAGTTGCCGAAGGTGTCGGAATTCCTCGTGAGGAAGTGGAGAATTATGGCCGCTACATCGCAAAGATCCCTGAACAACTGATTGATGAAGAGAAAGTGAAGAAAAGCAATCTCATCCTGGTCACTGCTATCACGGCAACCAAAGCGGGCATTGGCAAAACTACCGTATCTATCGGTCTTGCTTTGGGACTGAATAAAATTGGAAAGAATGCGATTGTCGCTCTTCGTGAACCGTCTCTCGGTCCTTGTTTCGGAATGAAGGGAGGAGCGGCCGGTGGAGGATATGCACAAGTGCTTCCGATGGATAAGATTAACCTTCATTTCACAGGGGATTTTCACGCCATCACCTCTGCTCATAACATGATTTCGGCTTTGCTCGACAATTATCTCTATCAGAACCAGGCAAAAGGTTTCGGATTGAAAGAAATCCTTTGGCGGAGAGTGCTTGATGTGAACGACCGTTCGTTGCGCAGCATCGTTGTCGGTCTTGGACCTAAATCTAACGGGATTACCCAAGAGTCCGGTTTCGATATTACTCCTGCTTCGGAAATTATGGCGATTCTTTGTCTTTCCAAAGATGTGAGTGATTTGCGTCGTCGTATCGAAAACATCCTGTTGGGCTTCACTTATGATGACCAGCCTTTTACCGTAAAAGATCTGGGAGTGGCAGGAGCTATCACTGTGTTGCTGAAAGATGCCATCCATCCTAATCTGGTGCAGACTACGGAAGGAACCGCTGCTTTTGTACACGGCGGTCCGTTCGCTAATATTGCGCATGGTTGTAACTCTATTCTGGCCACTAAATTGGCAATGTCTTTCGGCGATTATGTAATCACAGAAGCCGGATTCGGTGCTGATCTTGGTGCAGAGAAGTTCTACAATATCAAGTGCCGCAAGAGTGGACTCCAACCGCGTCTCACGGTGATTGTCGCTACGGCACAAGGATTGAAGATGCACGGAGGTGTCAGTCTCGACCGTATCAAAGAACCGAATATGGAAGGACTGAAAGAAGGATTGCGTAATCTGGACAAACATGTTCGTAATCTTCGTTCATTCGGTCAGACGGTTATTGTAGCTTTCAATAAGTTTGCGTCCGACACCGATGAAGAAATGGAATTGCTGCGTGAGCATTGCGAACAGTTGGGAGTCGGTTTTGCTATCAACAATGCGTTCAGTGAAGGAGGAGAGGGGGCAGTAGACATGGCCCGCCTGGTGGTAGATACAATCGAAAATAATCCGTCCGAACCTTTGCGTTATACATATAAGGAAGAAGATAATATACAGCAGAAGATTGAAAAGGTGGCTACTAATATTTACGGAGCCAGCGTTATTACTTACAGCAGTATTGCACGCAACCGTATCAAACTGATCGAGAAAATGGGCATCACTCATTACCCGGTTTGTATTGCTAAAACACAGTATTCATTCTCTGCCGATCCTAAGATTTATGGCGCGGTGAACAATTTCGAGTTCCATATTAAAGATATTGTAATCAATAACGGAGCTGAAATGATTGTAGCCATTGCCGGAGAAATTCTTCGTATGCCGGGATTGCCTAAAGAACCGCAAGCATTGCATATCGATATTGTGGATGGAGAAATAGAAGGATTGAGCTGATATACACTTAAAGAACACTTGTTCTGGCGCTATGCCGATAAAAATAAATCCCCGTCTTTCCCTATAAAATGAATGTGGAAAGACGGGGATGACTGTATATAGAGTCCAGTGCGCTTCTCTTTTCTCTTCATGTACACTGTACGGTTGAATTCGTACTTGTTGTGGGTGATATATGACATCATATATTTCTTTTATAGTAACAAAAACGAAATTCCGGAAAGATGGTTCGAACGGGACCGTTAATAAATAAAAAAAGGCCTGCTCCTTTCGTAAAGAGCAGACCTTAAATGGGAATTAAGCTAATAACAGTTTACAATTACTAGCTTTAAAATTGTGTTTTAGTAAGCGAAAAGAGGATATTTTTTCATTGTCTCATTGACGCGTGCACGTACTTGTGCAATAACTTCCTCATTTTCTACGTTAGACAATACAGTCTCGATCATTTCTGCAATTTCGAGCATCAAGTCTTCTTTTGCACCACGAGTTGTGATAGCAGGAGTACCCAAACGGATACCGGAAGTCTGGAAAGCCGAACGGCTGTCGAACGGAACCATGTTCTTGTTAACGGTAATATCAGCAGAAACCAATGCTTTTTCTGCCACTTTACCTGTCAGATCAGGATATTTGCTACGCAGGTCGACCAACATAGAGTGATTGTCTGTACCACCGGAAACGATGGTAAAGCCACGGTCGATCAAAGCCTGTGCAAGTACGGCAGCATTTTTCTGTACTTGTTTAGCATATTCCTTAAATTCAGGTTGCAGGATTTCGCCGAAAGCAACTGCTTTAGCAGCAATTACATGTTCCAACGGTCCGCCTTGGATACCCGGGAAAACGGCAGAATCCAGTAATTGAGACATCATTTTGATCTCACCTTTCGGAGTTTTCTTACCCCATGGATTGGGGAAATCCTTACCCATCATGATGACACCACCACGAGGTCCGCGAAGTGTTTTATGTGTAGTAGAAGTGACGATATGTGCATATTTAACCGGATTTTCGAGCACTCCGGCAGCGATCAGACCGGCAGGATGAGCCATGTCGATCATCAGGATAGCGCCTACTTTGTCAGCGATTTCACGCATACGTTTGTAATCCCATTCACGAGAGTATGCAGAACCACCACCGATAATCATTTTTGGTTTTTCACGAAGAGCGACTTCTTCCATCTGGTCGTAATCAACGCGTCCTGTTTCCTGATTCAGGTTATATTCGCAAGGAGTATAGATGATACCGGAAGTGTTCACTAATGAACCGTGAGACAGGTGTCCGCCGTGTGCCAGATTTAATCCCATGAATTTGTCGCCCGGATTCAGAACAGCAAGGAAAACAGCAGCATTAGCTTGTGCTCCCGAGTGTGGCTGTACGTTTGCCCATTCAGCGCCGAAAATTTCTTTCAGGCGGTCGATAGCGATTTGTTCGCTTTGGTCTACTACTTCGCAACCTCCGTAGTAACGTTTGCCGGGATAACCTTCTGCGTACTTGTTAGTCAGGCAAGAACCCATTGCCTGCATTACTTGGTCACTCACAAAGTTTTCTGATGCAATCAGCTCGATTCCTTTCAACTGACGTTGATGCTCTTTTTCGATGATGTCGAAAATGATGTCGTCTCTTTTCATTCTTTTATAAGTAAGATTAAATTTCTAATTCGAGATACCTATTTTAAGCGCACAAAGTTAATGAAAATAAATAAAGAATGAAGGAACAGTAAGAAAAATGTTAGTAAAAAGCGGGATTTAATGATATTTTATTCTTAAAGAATGAATCCCAGTGAAAAACTTAACGCGCTGTCACGGCGACGGAAAATAATGTTGCTCACACCCGTACTGCCGTCGGAGTTGATATTGTCATAAATGATAGACTTGGAGATGTTTCCTATACCTTGTTCGTAGCGGAAATCGAAGAAGATACGTGAGATGTTGACACCTACGCCAATCACTGCGCTGACATTGAACGGATACAACTTTTCGTGAATACCCTTTTGGTCGAAATTCTTAAAAGTGATTTCATTGTGCTTTCCCCATAGGTAGCGAAGCTTGGGACCTGCGAAGATAGACATTCCGTAAGGTCCTTTTTTCACCACATTATAGCCATATAGAACGGGAAAATCGACACTGTGCAACACCGATTGTACCGATGCGTAATCAGGCTCGATGGCAGGATGCTGGGAACCGAGTTTGTCGAACGTAATCTCACCTTTGCTTACATTGTACGACACTTCAGGCTGGATAAAATGTTTTTTCATATTGATGCGCATGAAGAGAGCACCGAAATAACCTATCTTATAGTTATTCTGTACCTCATTGATAGTCACATCCTTAATTTTTAGTTCAGACACCATGAACATGGAAGAGTTGAAGCCCGCTTTGATACCGATATTTATTTTTTTTGTATTGGGACGGTCTACTCTGTCTGCGTTATAATTCTGTCCGACAACCGGGCTGCCGGCTGCAACTAATAAACCTAAAAAAATGAATTTACGCAGCATATCCATGACAGTATCGTTCCTTTTATGATTTTTTCTTTTCTACACTCCAACCGAACTTTCCGATTTTCTCTCCCAAATTGTAATATCCTCCGTGCACATATACCAGCGGATTAGCTTCCGCCAGTTCCAGCTTTCCGGTTTCGGGGTTCAGGTTCCGTTCATCGGCACGCACATTTACCACGTCGGCAATAAACATATCATGTGAACCAAGAGAGATGATTTCTTTTACACGACATTCAATGCAAAGGGGTGATTCTTCAATCAGCGGGGCACTGACTACCGTACACTGTCCGGGTGTCAGTTTCATCTCTTCGAATTTATGATAATCACGTCCCGAACGAACTCCGCACCAGTCGGTGGCAAAAGCCATGTCTTTGGTTGTCAGGTTGATGACAAACTCCATATTTTTTTTGATAATATCGTATGAATGGCGTTCCGGACGTACGGATATGTAACACATGGGCGGGTTCGTGCAAATCGTACCCGTCCATGCTACTGTGAACATATTATATTCGCTTTCCTCTTTTCCGCAACTGACTAGTACAGCCGGCAGCGGATAAATCATCGTTCCTGGTTTCCAGTCCTGTTTCATAGTTGTCATTTTTTACCACAGATTACACAGATTAACACAGATATAGATATTATTATTCCATAAAATAAAAATCTGTGTGAATCCGTGTAATCTGTGGTGAGCTGAAGTTAGAGGATTGTTATCTCTTCTCGTTTCTGTTCTTTTTCGCAATAATGGCATTTCACGATGCAATTATCCTTATCTATCACATGAAAGATGGTGCTCATCGGTTCATTGTTGGTAATACATTTCGGATTGGCACATTTCACGATGCCACGAAGCTCATCCGGCATTTTTACCTCTTTCTTTTCCACTACCTCGTAATCGCGGATAATGTTCAGTTTGACGTGCGGTGCTACTACCGAAATACGGTTGATCTCTTCGTCACAAAAGAATTTATCTGCAATTTTGATGATCCCTTTTTTGCCTAGTTTCTTACTGTCGAGGTTGAATCCGATCGTGATATTGCTTGTCATTTGTTCCACACCGAGCAGTTGCACTACGGTGAAGAGCTTTTCAGATGGGATATGGTCAATCACTGTTCCGTTTTTCAGGGCAGCTACTTGCAATGCTTGTTTATTTTCGCTCATAATAAAATATCGTTTTTAACGTCCTCTAATGTGATACCTAATACATCGCAAAGGATTGCTTCGCGGGCATACAGACCGTTTTGTGCCTGTTGGAAATAATATGCTTTCGGGTTGTCATCCACATCGTAAGCAATTTCGTTGACACGGGGAAGCGGGTGCAGGATACGCAGGTTCGGACGTGTGTTTTCCAACATTTTGTTACGGAGAATATATACATTCTTCACCCGTTCATATTCCATCAAGTCGGTGAAACGTTCGCGTTGCACACGGGTCATATACAGAATATCGGCGTCGGCGATAATCTCTTCGGAAAAGTCTGTATGTTCAACGTATTTTATTTGGTGCGTTTTGCAGTAAAGTTTGTATTCTTCCGGCATTTTCAATTCTTCGGGAGCGATAAAATGGAAAGTCGGATTAAAGTGTCGCATCGCCATCAGCAAAGAATGTACGGTGCGGCCGTATTTCAAGTCACCCACTAGGAAAATATTCAGATTTTCCAGCGTTCCTTGCGTCTTGTAGATAGAGTAAAGATCGAGCATCGTCTGCGACGGGTGCTGGTTAGCTCCGTCACCTGCATTGACAATGGGCACCGGGGCTACTTCGCTGGCATATCGTGCAGCTCCTTCGAGATAGTGTCGCATGACGATAATATCTGCGTAGTTACTCACCATCATGATCGTGTCTTTAAGTGTTTCCCCTTTGGAAGAGCTGGTGGCCTTGGGGTCAGAGAATCCGATTACTCGTGCACCGAGACGGTTGGCAGCTGTTTCAAAACTCAAGCGGGTACGGGTGGAAGGTTCGAAGAACAGGGTTGCTACTACCTTTCCTTGTAATAACCGGCGATTGGGGTTCATTTCAAACTGCTTCGCCATTTCGAGCATGTAGAGGATTTTTTCTTTAGAATGTTCGGCAATGGTTACTAAACTTCTGTTTTCCATTTTGTTATCTTTTATGTGGATAGAACTTGTTTTACCGGAGCGTAAAGGTACGAAGAATTTGTGAAAAGCACAGATTTTTCGTACCTTTTTTATCAGCTTTTAATCAGTCGGTTTATTTCCGTCCGCTGGCTAGTGCTGCAATGATATATTTCCCCGGTGCTCCGATTTTGCTCCAGGCCGTATTGGAGAGTAGTTTCCATACTTGGGTGCCTTTCCTGCCATAGTCTGATAACCGGAGAATTGTCTGCCTCTCCTTCAAATTAGTTACTTTGTGGCGTTCCAGACTGTCTATCAGTCCGTTCATGTTGTGTGTGGCCTGATTGTATGCATACCCCGGAATTTCAAACGAAGCATCGCTTATTTCTTCTTCTTCAGTATTTAGTTTAGTTTCCTTTAGTTTAGTTTGTCGAGAAATGTCTGCATTTTCTGAACTCACCTCCTCTTGAGTTGGAAAAATGTTAGCATTTTCCTTGTTCAACTCATCCTTGTGTATCCTTTTTCTCTGTTTGGTCTCTAATAAATAAGGTAGTTGTGAGAAATCTATTTTTCTTCGTGTCGTAGCTTCGAACCACACTCTTTGAATCTGTTCCGAAGTGAGTATACCGTGTTTCTCGTAGGTTTCTTTATGGAAAAATCCTTTTTCCAATAACAGGTCGACAATCTTTTCCATCATGTCCTCTTTGATCCCGCCACCTACTTTGCGGACGAAAATTAGATTTTGTTCTTTCCCCCAAGAGATGTAATATCCCTCTTTATAGATTTTGCAAAGCAATCTCATGACCATGTAAGAAGCTAATACTCCGAATTTGGCTTCTAATAATTCCATCACTTCTTCGTCAAAAAAGTTTGCCGGTGTCGGGAAGTAAGGTATCCCTTTATTAATCATATTCATTATTCAGTATTTTTTATTATAAACTATACAATAGCTTTCCATTCCATCAGGTTTCCGATCATGAATCTTCTCCATCCTTTTTGTTCTTCACTCCAATAGATAATAGACTCTTGTTGTGCTGTGATATTAAATTCTCTATGAAAGAATTTTTCATATCCTACCAGTGTTCCTCTTTCCAGGCAGAACGTACCATCCTGCTTATGAAAAGCTATCATTGCATTTCCATACAACATGTGTTCTATTAGTTTAATGCACTCCTGTACAATTCTCTCCGCACATTTATCCGAAATCCCCTTTTCGGCAGTAATACGTTTTTTCCATACTAATTTGCAAGCTTCCAACTTGCCTTTCTTGATCTTTTGTCTCATTTTCTTCTGTTTTTTGATTGAAAAATTAAGTTTTTATTTAAACATAAATATCCCCTGTCGGATAGTGACGGTATGCTGTTGTCATAGCGTTACTATCCTTTCATTATAGTGACGCTATGACAACAGCATACCGTCACTATTTTTTGAGAGAAATTCTTGTTGTTTTCCGACCGGTTGAAAACGGCGGCGAAGGTAGGCCTTATATTTCACTTGTCCCATTATTTTTTCTTAGTACTTGCTTTTAAGCTTTTCAGCCTGTTCTCTTTTTTCCTTTTTCTCTTTCATATATTCTTCTTCGACAGACTTTTTCAATGCCGCCAATTCAGCATGTATACTGCTAAGTTCCATTAACTTATAGCCGCCATGCTTGTGAATGTATAATACTTTTTGGTCATAGATATATTGGGCCAGATTTATCAGCTTTTTTTTCTTAGGATGGTGGAAATATCCATCGATAAAGATTCTCAAATGCATGGTGAGATAAAGGCGGATATCTCCACTGATTGCTATTCTGTTTTCCAGCTCTTCTTCACTGATGATTTCTTCCTTTGACTGTCTTCTGGGGGCTTTTTCCACTGTTTGAACATTTCTTTTTGCTTTGTTGTTTTTACTTCCTTTTTTAGATTTTTCGCTTCTCATAATTAGTTAATTTTTGCAATATTAATGAATGTTAATTCGAAAATAATATCTGGAAAGTGAAATTGAACCTGCAAAAAGATTTGTTCTTTTGTCGCTTGCCAAATAGTATATATATAAAATAACTAGTGATGCAAATGATGAATAAAAATGGATTTAGTCGATGTGGTGAGAACTACATCAATCGTTTACGAAAGGAAGGGCGTTATTCTACGGCGCACGTTTATAAGAACGCCCTTTATTCTTTCGGGAGGTATTGTGGTACATTGAATGTGTCGTTCAAGCAAGTTACCAAGGAACGTTTACGACGTTATGGTCAGTATCTTTATGAGTGTGGTTTGAAGCCCAATACGATTTCTACGTATATGCGTATGCTTCGTAGTATTTACAATCGGGGAGTGGAAGCGGGGAGTGCCCCTTATGTTCCTCGATTGTTTCATGATGTCTATACAGGTGTGGATGTCCGGCAAAAGAAAGCTTTGTCTGCCGGTGAGTTACATAAGCTTTTGTATGAAGATCCCAAATCGGAACGTTTACGTCGTACACAAATTATTGCCGCCCTGATGTTTCAGTTTTGTGGAATGTCATTTGCTGATTTGGCACATTTGGAAAAATCAGCTTTA
The DNA here is from genome assembly GCF_018289135.1 of Bacteroides xylanisolvens. Lineage (NCBI taxonomy): Bacteria > Pseudomonadati > Bacteroidota > Bacteroidia > Bacteroidales > Bacteroidaceae > Bacteroides > Bacteroides xylanisolvens. The sequence continues at coordinate 1,766,163 of NZ_CP072216.1, read as the reverse complement.
GATCAGAGCGTGTTGCGCTATAATCGAATCAAGACGAAAACTCCTATGAGCGTAGAAGTATTGGATACCGCCAGGGGAATGATAAATCAACTCCGGAGTAATCAGGAACCCATTCCCGATTGTCCGGACTATCTGTTTGATATACTTTGTAGTAACAAAAAACGGAAGGATGAAAGGGCATATCGTGAATATCAGTCTGCTCTTCGGAATTTTAATAATCGTTTGAAAGATTTGGCGAGAGTTTTACGGTTGAAATCTCCGGTTTCTTCTTATACACTGCGCCATTCTTGGGCAACGACAGCGAAGTATCGTGGAGTGCCAATTGAAATGATCAGTGAATCATTGGGGCATAAATCTATAAAAACGACACAAATCTATTTAAAAGGTTTTGAACTCAAAGAACGTACAGAGGTAAATAAAGGGAATTTATCTTACATTAGAAACTATCGTTTAGGTTGATAGTTAACGATAAAGTGTTAGAAATCAAGGGCGAAATGTTTCCGTTACTTCTTAGGTAACGGATAAGGTACTCATTCACAGAAAAACAGATGAAAGCAGAAAAACATGGACAGGAACTGCCTACAAAGATGTTTTTCTAACCTACGTGAAGGGAAAACATCTTTGGAAACAGAGTACAGGAATTTCAGGCATGATCAAACAGAATCATCATGTCCTGATATATTTTTGTTGCATATTTCAACAATTCAGAAAAAAAAGAAGATTTTACTTGTTTACTATTTGTATTTTTGCATATCTTTGCACCGAATAATTATCCGTTACCTAAGAAGTAACGGAAAAATAAGGGGTAAAAAAGTATGATTCTAACGAAAGAAACTTTAAGTGCTGGGCCTAATATTGGGACAGGGGAAGGCGTAGCACACTCTAAACGCTGGTATGTTGCTCTGGTTCGTATGCATCATGAGAAGAAAGTAGCCGAACGTTTAGACAAAATGGGGATTGAAAATTTTGTACCAGTCCAGCAAGAGGTACATCAATGGAGCGACCGCCGTAAAGTGGTTGAATCCGTGTTGCTTCCGATGATGGTTTTTGTACATGCTGATCCTAAAGAGCGTAAAGAGGTTCTTTCCTTTTCTACCGTTAGTCGGTATATGGTAATGCGTGGTGAGAGCAGTCCGACTATCATTCCTGATGAACAAATGGCTCGTTTCCGTTTTATGCTTGACTATTCCGAAGAGGCAATCTGTATGAATAGTGCTCCTTTGGCACGTGGTGAAAAAGTGTGTGTCATTAAAGGTCCCTTGACTGGTCTTGTAGGAGAACTTGTTACGGTAGATGGTAGAAGTAAGATTGCTGTCCGGTTGAATATGCTGGGGTGTGCTTGTGCGGATATGCCGGTTGGGTATGTGGAACCATTTAAATAGACACAGAATAAAAGCTACTTTGTGTCCATCTCAAAACAGTTTACTTATTTTCTAAAATTGAAATAAGCTTTTATGAAAGGAATCGTTTTAGCTGGTGGTTCAGGCACTCGTCTGTATCCTATCACCAAAGGAGTGAGTAAGCAGTTGCTTCCTGTCTTTGACAAGCCTATGATTTATTATCCGATTTCAGTCCTTATGTTGGCTGGAATCCGTGAGATCCTGATTATTTCCACTCCTTATGATCTTCCGGGCTTCAAGCGTCTTTTGGGTGATGGCTCCGACTACGGAGTACGGTTTGAATATGCCGAACAACCTTCTCCGGACGGTCTGGCACAAGCCTTTATTATCGGTGAAGACTTCATCGGGAATGATTCCGTCTGCCTGGTATTAGGTGATAATATTTTCTATGGTCAAAGCTTTACCCGTATGTTACAGGAAGCTGTTCGTACAGTAGAGGAGGAGCAGAAAGCAACCGTATTCGGTTATTGGGTTGCTGATCCCGAACGTTATGGAGTTGCTGATTTTGATAAGGATGGAAATGTTTTGAGTATTGATGAAAAACCAGAAAATCCAAAATCCAATTATGCTGTAGTGGGACTCTATTTCTACCCCAATAAAGTGGTGGATGTAGCCAAACATATACAACCTTCTCCCCGTGGAGAGTTAGAAATCACTACTGTTAATCAGGAATTTCTCAATGACCACCAATTAAAGGTTCAACTGTTAGGCCGTGGTTTTGCCTGGCTTGACACCGGCACGCACGATTCTCTTTCCGAAGCCAGTACTTTTATTGAAGTGATTGAAAAGCGTCAGGGATTGAAAGTAGCGTGTCTTGAAGGTATTGCCCTGCGTCATGGCTGGATAACAGCGGATAAAATGCGTGAGCTGGCCAAGCCCATGCTAAAGAACCAATATGGCCAGTACCTTTTAAAAGTGATAAATGAACTGGGACTGGAATAATGCCATATTCCTTTCCGGTAATTTAAATAACTAATAAACACTAATCACAGTGGAAATAATCAAAACTGCTATAGAGGGTGTTGTCATCATTGAACCTCGCCTTTTTAAAGATGACCGTGGTTACTTTTTCGAATCCTTCTCTCAACGTGAATTTACAGAAAAGGTCCGTAAGGTAGATTTTGTCCAGGATAATGAAAGCAAATCCAGTTATGGTGTTTTACGTGGTCTTCATTTTCAGAAACCACCTTATGCCCAGAGTAAACTGGTACGTGTCATTAAAGGCTCTGTCCTTGATGTGGCTGTCGATATCCGTAAAGGCTCACCAACATTTGGAGAGCATGTAGCAGTGGAGTTGACTGAAGAAAACCACCGTCAGTTCTTTATTCCGCGTGGATTTGCCCATGGCTTTGTTGTTTTGACAGAAGAGGTTATTTTTCAGTATAAATGTGACAACTTCTATGCTCCCCAATGTGAAGGTGCCTTGGCTTGGGATGATCCCGCGTTGAAAATTGACTGGAAGGTTCCTGCTGATAAAATAATCCTTTCCGAGAAGGACAAACATCACGAACGTCTGGAAGAAGCCAGCTGGTTATTTGATTATAACGAAAATCTGTATTAAGCTCAATGAATATTCTAGTGACAGGAGCTAACGGTCAGCTTGGTAATGAGATGCGCCGTGTGTCATCAACCAGCTCCAACCATTATATTTTTACCGATGTGGCAGAGTTGGATATAACCAGTCGTGATTCTATCCGTAAAATGGTCAATGACAACCAAATTCATGTCATCGTTAATTGTGCTGCCTATACAAATGTAGACAAGGCGGAAGACGATTTCGCGACTGCTGATTTATTGAATAATAAGGCAGTGGAGAATCTGGCTATTGTAGCAAAAGAAGCTGATGCTACCTTAATACATGTCTCTACGGACTATGTTTTTCAGGGAGACAGAAATGTCCCTTGTCGGGAAGATTGGGAAACTAATCCTTTGGGCGTGTATGGTAAAACGAAGCTGGCCGGTGAGCATAGCATACAGGGAACCGGCTGTCGTTATCTTATCTTTCGTACTGCCTGGCTTTATTCCCCTTATGGGAAGAACTTCGTAAAAACAATGCGACAACTCACCTCTGATAAAGACACCCTGAAAGTAGTCTTTGATCAGGTTGGTACTCCCACTTATGCCGGAGATTTGGCATCTGTTATCTATCAGGTGATTGAGGAAAATCAACTCTATAAAGAAGGCATCTACCATTTCAGTAATGAAGGTGTATGTTCATGGTATGACTTTGCGAAGGAAATCTGTGACTTGAGTGGCAATGTGTGTGATATTCAACCTTGTCACAGTGATGAATTTCCCAGTAAGGTAAAACGTCCTCATTTTTCTGTACTGGATAAAACAAAGGTGAAATCTACTTTTGGAATCACTGTTCCTTATTGGAAAGATTCTCTGCAGAAATGTATAAATGAATTGAAACAACAATTAGATTATTAAAATAGACATGAATTTTGCACGAAATATACTGATTACAGGTGGAGCAGGCTTCATTGGATCGCACGTTGTACGTTTGTTCGTCAATAAATATCCTGAATATCATATAGTCAATCTGGATAAACTGACTTATGCCGGTAATCTAGCCAACCTGAAAGATGTCGAAGATCAGCCTAATTATACCTTTGTAAAGGCCGACATCTGTGACTTTGAGAAAATGCTAGAAATCTTCAAGCAGTATCATATTGATGGAGTTATTCATCTGGCTGCTGAAAGTCATGTAGATCGTAGTATAAAAGATCCGTTAACATTTGCTCAAACGAATGTGATGGGGACTCTCTCTCTGCTCCAAGCTGCAAAACTGACTTGGGAGATACTTCCTGAATGTTATGAAGATAAGCGTTTTTATCATATTTCTACAGATGAGGTTTATGGTGCTTTGGAATTCGATGGTACATTCTTTACGGAGGAGACTAAATACCAGCCCCATAGTCCTTATTCAGCTAGCAAGGCAGGTAGTGATCATTTTGTGAGGGCTTTTCATGATACTTATGGTATGCCTACCATTGTAACAAACTGCTCCAATAATTATGGTCCTTATCAATTTCCGGAGAAATTGATCCCATTATTTATAAATAATATCCGTCAGGGCAAACCCTTGCCGGTGTATGGTAAGGGGGAAAATGTAAGAGACTGGTTATATGTTGTTGACCATGCTAGGGCGATAGATTTGATTTTTCATAACGGAAACACGGCTGATACCTATAATATTGGTGGTTTTAATGAATGGACGAATATTGATCTTATAAAAGTTATCATAAAGACTGTTGATCGTTTGTTAGGTAATTCCGAGGGTACTTCAGATCATTTGATTACTTATGTAACAGATCGTAAAGGACATGATTTACGTTATGCAATCGATTCGAATAAATTGAAGAATGAATTAGGTTGGGAGCCAAGTCTGCAGTTTGAAGAAGGGATAGAGAAAACTGTTAGATGGTATTTGGATAATCAGAACTGGATGGATAATGTGACAACTGGTGATTATCAAAAAGATAATGACAGAGATGATAAATCTCTTTAATAAGAGCATTTTTATATTGGTAAAATGAATTATTAAAGTTTTCTATAAACATTAATAATTAACGGGTAAATTTCTATTTTGACTGAAAATATTACACAAAATAATTCTAAACGTATAGCGAAGAATACATTACTTCTTTATATTCGGACATTTATTACAATGGCCATAAGTTTGTATACTTCACGTGTGATTTTAGAAGTTTTAGGTATAAATGATTTTGGAATTTATAATGTTGTAGGTGGATTTGTTGGAATGTTCGCTTTAATTAGTGCTACATTAACATCGTCTACACAACGCTTCATTACATATGAATTAGGAAAAAAAGATGAAAATCATAGTCAGGAGATTTTCTCGACAGCTGTATTAATACATATAATTATAGCACTCGTAATAATCGTACTTGCAGAGAGCGTAGGTGTATATTTTTTGAATAATCAAATGAATATCCCTATATCAAGATTAACGGCTGCTAACTGGGTGTTTCAGTTTTCATTAATAACATTTGTTGTTAATATTATTAGCATCCCATATAATTCAACTATAATTGCACATGAACGGATGGCTGCTTTTGCTTATATCACTTTAATAGAGTCTATTCTGAAATTACTCATCGTTTATCTATTGATATTATCCACTTTTGATAAGTTGATAATATATGGAGCTTTAATGTTGCTGGTTTCTTTAGCTATTCGTATGATTTATGGGGTGTATTGTTCGAGAAATTTTATTGAATGTAAATTCAAATTGGTAAAAGAACGTTTTTATTATAAACAAATTTTAGGATTCTCTGGCTGGAATATAATTGGGTCCTCATCGGTCGTTTTGACTAACTATGGAATTAATATTCTTTTAAATATATTCTTTGGTGTAGCAGTTAATGCGGCTAGAGGAATTACGACACAAGTTGATAATGCTTTAAATCAGTTTGTAAGCAATTTTGTCATGGCACTTAATCCGCAAATAACAAAATCTTATGCATCTGGAAATAGAGAATATATGATGAAACTTGTAATGACTGGTTCGCGTTATTCTTTTTATCTTTTGTTGATTATGGTAATACCCATTCTTTTCGAAACAGAATATATCCTTGCATGTTGGCTGAAAAATACACCAAAATATACAGTTATTTTTGTACAGTTATCTTTGATATATATGTTATGTCAATCTCTCTCAAATACTTTATTTACTGCAATGTTAGCCACTGGCAACATACGGAATTACCAAATAATTGTGGGAGGATTAGCTTTGATGGCATTTCCGCTTTCATATGGTCTTTTTAAAATGGGATTTGAGCCAGCATATTGCTATTATGCAACTATTTTTATTTCTATTCTTTGCCTTGTTGTTCGTTTAATAATGCTACATAGGATTATAGGGTTGTCTATACGAATATTTTTTAAGGATGTTATAGTAAGGGTTATATTGGTTTCTATATTTTCATTGATATCTCCATATATTATAATTAGTTTCATGACGCAAGGATTAGAACGTTTTATAATACTTTCCTTAGTGTCATTGGTAGCTACATGTATCTTTATATTTTTCAGTGGAATTTCTAAGGATGAACGCACGTTTTTTATAACATATATCAAGAATAAATTTAATAAGAGATATGAGAGAAAATTCTAATATAAATAAAGCATTAGCTTATTATATCGGATATTCAACAGATGACCTGATTCGTTATAAAGCATCTTCGGGCGGTATAGGAACATCTATCATTAAATATCTCCTTTCAACGTCTGAATATGATACCTCTATGACTTTTGTTTATGATAAAGAAAAGTGCGGCTATATTCCAAAATTGATATATGACTTTAATGAAATAAATATCTGTGGTAGTGTTTATCAAGATATCGATATATTCTCTTTTTTAAAGGAGAATATATCGAGTATTAAAAATGGTATTATAGTGACTTGTATGCCTTGTCAAGTTCAAGGAATACGGTCCGTGTTGGATAGGAATAATATTAATAATTTTATTATATCATTCTGTTGTTCAGGACAAACTACTCTTGAGGGAACATGGCTTTGTTATCGGTATATGGGTATTGATAAAAGTCAGGTGATTAATATGCAATATAGGGGAAATGGGTGGCCAAGTGGGATACAAATAGAATTGTTTGATGGTAAAAAAATATATAAAAATAATTATACTAATCCTTGGAGATTAATGCATCAGTCAAAATTATTCCGTCCCAAACGTTGCCTCATGTGCAAAGAAGATATTAGCTATAAGGCGGATGTATCATTAGCAGATCCTTGGTTGGGAAAATATAAAATTAGTGATAAAATAGGTCATACAATGTTTTTAATCAATACAGAGAAGGGATTAGCTTTTATTGAAGAAATGAAAAATAAGTCGTTATTGCGGCTAATAGATTCTTCTGTGGAAGACTATATAGAAGCTCAAGGACATACTATAATGGCCAAAGATAAAGCATCGCTAGAAAAAAAGTTTAATAATATATTATCAAAAATGGGGAATAATATATTATATAAGAAAATCATGACATTATCTCCATTCATGCTTAGATTTCATATGCTTATAATTCGAATTGTTTATAAAATTGTTAAATAAAAATACAATGAAACCATATATTATCATTTCAGGACTTAATTTTAGAGATAATAATAGAGGAACAGCAGCTTTAAGCTATGGCTCACTTTCTTTTCTGAATGAGAGAGAATTGTTATCAAAGGAGACGAAAATTCTAAATTTTCGTTTTGTGAAAAATCTTTTTAAATCAAAAAATAGGGGAACTAATATTCAAAAGATTGATATAGCAGGTGTGAAATGGGAATGTTTAACGGTTAATGTTTTTTTTGTAGAAGCTTTGTTGTTTAAATATTTGCATGTTTGTTTACCCTTTACTAATTTAGGACGAATGATAAAGCAAGTCGAGTACGTTGCTGCAATTAATGGAGGAGATGGCTTTTCAGATATTTATAATACTACCTCTTTTCTCAATCGGTTGCCTGATATCAATTTAGCAATGAAATTTAATATTCCTGTTATTATTCTTCCTCAAACATTAGGACCATTTAGAGAGAGCAAGAATAAAGCTATAGCTGACCGTATACTTTGTTACGCTAGTCAAATTTTTGTTCGTGATAATAAATATGCTTCTGATTTGGAGGCAATGGGATTGAAGTATGAACAAACGAGGGATTTGTCATACTATATGAAACCGGAACCTTTTAACATTGAAATTAAGGCTAATGCAATAGGTATTAATATAAGTGGATTGGCTTATAGCAATAAATTTAGAACTCTTTCAGGGCAATTTTCTACGTATCCATATCTCATAAATAAACTTATTGTTTATTTCCAACAGAAGAATATTGCGATTTATTTAATACCTCATTCATATAATTATCAGAAAGTAGAAGTTGCAAATGACGATTTGGAAGCTGCACGTGATGTCTATTCTAAATTGCATGATAAGAGCAATATTATACTTATTGATCAAGATTTGATTTCGCCCCAAATAAAGTTTATTATATCTCAAATGAAGTTTTTTATTGGCACACGTATGCATGCTAATTTTGCAGCTATGTATACAGGAGTACCATTGTTTGGGTTAGCATATAGTTATAAATTTCAAGGAGCATTTGAAGCAAATGGCATTTATGATAGTACAGCCATGATAAATGATATCAGTGAAAAGGAAGCAGATGCTATAGTAGAGAGAATAGTTACAAAATATAAAAGCTTGGACTAATTTTAGCCTATATTACAATATCCGCTCTATGGCATTTATTCAATCTTGGTTAACCATTATCATTCTTGTGGCTTTTTTCGTAAAGTTGCGAATAGGTCTGGTTTTGTATCTCGCTTACTTTTTTTTGGTTCCATATTTTAATATAAATTTTTTAGGGATTTCTCTGAGCTGGAATTTTGCGAATATTTTACTTCTTATTGCTTTTGTCATAGATTATTATAAACATCACGGTAAAGTTAGGTTGGATTTGCGTCCATTCTATCCATTTATTTTTTTCTATGTTATGATGCTTATTATGATGCCTTTTCAGGAGTTTGTTCCAACAGATATTGCATTGAATTCATGGCGTGCAAATATGATGACTAATTTAGTATTACCAATAGTTATGTGGAATGTGTCTAGATATGATCCTAAAATCATTAGATATAGTAGAAACTGTATGGTTATTGTAATTATTGTCATCGTTATATATGGAATTTTCTTGTTGACCTTGAATGGATTAAATCCTTATGTCTATTTTATGGCACAGATTAATAATGCAGAATTGCGTGAGGCTCAATTTGGTGAGCAAATGGCTCGGCTTATTATCAAAATATCATCGGTGTTCACTCACCCTATGATTTTCGGTCTATTTTTAGGCTTAGCAATGGTATACCTTTATTCTTTGAAAGATAAAATAAAACCATTATTTGTATATTTATTGATGTTTTTTATTGTTGTTTGTATTTTTCTTTGTGGCATCCGTACTCCGATAGGTGCCATGTTTCTGACTGTTTTCTTTTATCTATTAATGTTACGTCGAATTAAACCGATGATATATGTCGCTGTTATAGGATTTATTGGTTATATTATTATTGAAAATATACCAGAATTATCAGCAACGATAGATTCAATTTTTATTAAAGATAGTCGCCAAACGAATGTGGAAGGTTCTTCTATTGATATGCGTATGGAGCAACTGAATGGTTGCTTCAGGGAAATACAGGATTGTTTAATTTTTGGAAAGGGATATGAATGGTGTGGTTATTACATGTCTATTCATGATCTTCACCCTGTTTTATTAGCTTTCGAGTCTCTTATTTTCGTTGTACTTTGTAATAGTGGTATAGTAGGCTTGTGTGTGTGGGTCATTACATTTGTTTGGTTATTTAGGGGGGTATATAGAATGAACAAGAATGTTAATGTAACATTGTTTGTGATTACATTAGCTGTTTATTACATTGCTTATTCGGCTATTACAGGAGAATATGGTTATATGAAATATTTTATTATTTTCTATACGCTATTATTAATGGAGTCGAAAATATTTATAGGTAGAAAACATTGATTTGAGTAAGCTATTTAGTTTATCAGAAATATGTATATATTATTATTTTACTGAAATTTATTAAGTGTTAATATATAAGATATGATTACAAAAGCAAGAGTTATTGCATTTTACCTCCCTCAATTTCATCCAATTAAGGAAAATGACGAATGGTGGGGAAAGGGTTTTACGGAGTGGACAAATGTAGGAAAAGCTAAACCCTTGTTTAAAGGACATTATCAGCCACGAGTTCCTGCGGATTTAGGCTACTATGATTTAAGGATGCCTGAGGTTAGAGAAGCGCAAGCGGATATGGCACGTGAGGCAGGGATAGAGGGATTTATGTATTGGCATTATTGGTTTGGTAATGGTAAGCAGATACTTGAACGTCCTTTTAATGAAGTTTTATCGTCAGGAAAACCTGATTTCCCATTTTGTTTGGGATGGGCTAATCATAGTTGGACGCGTAGGACATGGAATAGTGATGCCCAAAAACATAAGAATTTAGATTTGATGATACAAGAATATCCTGGTGATGAGGATATTGTAAAGCATTTTAATAATGTATTACCTGCGTTTAAGGATAAAAGATATATTGCTGTGGATGGAAAACCTATATTTTTGATATATGATCCTGAGGCTTTACCTGATGCAAAACACTTTATTGATGTGTGGAAAAAGCTGGCTAAACAGAATGGACTGGCAGGAATACATTTTGTCGGGCTTCAGAATGCTGCTGTTAGTCGGTATCAGAGAATCTTTGATTTAGGTTTTGATGCGTTAGCTCCCTCTAATTTGTGGCATGCAGAAGAATTATGTAAAGGGCGTTGGTGTAAGTTGCTTCAGCATAAAATACGTCAGCTCTTTCCTAATTATACCCCTCTTGATAAGTATAAATATAAGGATATTATTTCTAATTTTTATACATCTTATGATTATAGAGAGGATGTATATCCATCGATTATTCCTAATTGGGACAGATCACCACGTGCTGGTCGCCGTGCAGTAATTTATACAGGTTCTACTCCAGCTCTTTTTGAAGAACATATAAAAAAGGCATTAGAGGTAATTTTGCAGAAACAGGATCAACACAAGATTCTATTTTTGAGATCTTGGAATGAATGGGCAGAGGGAAATTATGTGGAACCTGATTTGAAGTTTGGACATGGTTATTTGGACGTCTTAAAATCTTCTATTTTGATGAAATAAAATATATGAAAATTTTAGAATTGCATTATTCTACTGCAGCAGCTGGTGCTGAGAGATTTTTAGTGGATATATCAAATGAATTATCTTTAAATCATGAAGTGGTTTTGTGCACGACAGATGATGATTCAGTTTTAGAAAATTCATTTTATAAAAATGAAATAAGCCATAAAATAAAATACATAAATCTGAAATGTAAGAGTGGTTTGGAGTTAAGAGCAATATGGCGTATATTGAAAGTTGTAAAAGAAGAAAAGCCGGATGTTGTACATTCGCATGCAGATTTAATAACTCTATTCTTACCTGCAATTTTATATCCTCACTCGAAATATTTCCATACTTTACATAGTCTTGCCGAAAGGTGTTTGTCTTCAAAAAAACTCAGGTCTGTATATAAATGGTTTTATCGAAAAAAAATACAACCAATAACCATATCTCAAATATGCCTTGATTCATATAAGAAATTGTATAAGTTAGACAATGCTATAAATATAAATAATGGACGATCTAAGTTGATGAGAACCGTAGATTATGATAAGGTTTCTGTAGAATTAGAAAAATTAAAAATACATGATGATGATAAAATATTTATCCATGTGGCTCGATGCGCTAAAGTGAAAAATCAAGAATTATTGGTGAAAACTTTTAATCGATTCTTGAATGAAGGTAATCATGGCATCTTGATATTAATAGGTGCATCGTATGATTCAAAAGAAAACATACATATTATTAATAGTGCACAGAAAGGTATATACTGGTTAGGTACAAAAAATAATGTTGTGGACTATTTGTTGAAGGCTGATTTCTTTGTGTTGTCTTCATTAGCTGAAGGACTTCCTATTTCATTATTAGAAGCAATGTCTTGCGGGGTTATACCAATATGTACACCTGTAGGAGGGATACCGAATGTAATAGATGGCGAAGATAAAGGTTATATTTCTAAAAGTTCTAATGCAGACGATTTTTACTATACTTTAAAGAAGGCTTTTGATAATGAAGAAAAAATAAACAGAATGAAATTAAAAGAATATTTTGATAATAATTTTTCTATATCTCATTGTGCAGAAAGTTATTTAAGGGTATTTGGTTATGATGAAATAAAATAGGTCAAGGTTTATAATTCTATCTAGGGGTAAATTATATATATTATGGTAGTTATTACTGTAAAAAACACAGTTGCTCATGATATTTCTGATAGTTACATATTAACAAGATTTTAGTTGAAATTTGAGCATAAATAGATAATACTAAGTGAAAAATCGTATTTATTTTTTTGCAAATTTTGGGGATTGGAGTAAAATTCCATTCGGAGGCGGGGAAGTAGGTAATAGAAGAACTCTTGCTCTATTGAAAAAACTCAATTATGATATTGTTCTAATCCCTAAATATATAAGGGTTAATGATCATTCATTAATTAATTCTATTGAGTTGTTATTTAAAATAATCTCAAATATTTTTTTGTTTGCAAAGACTTTAATAAATGGACAAAGAAAGGGGGCTATAGTTCATATTGCTGGCTTTTATGGTATAATGATATATTTTGAATATTTATTAATCGCCATAGCTAAAGTACTTCATTATAAAGTCATTTATGAAATGAGAGGTGGAGGTGCTAATCAATATTATGAAGAAGGACATTTTCTATATAAATTTTTTTTTAAAAGAGCTATAAGGAGAAGTGACGAAATATTTTCTCAAGGGAAAGAAAATTTTTCTCTAATAAAGAAAATAGATACCAATAAGAGAATCTTCTATTACCCTAATTATGTTCAAGGTGATTTTTACCCTCAGCAGTATCCTCAAAAGCCGAAAGATAAAATTAATTTGATATATTTTGGACGATTATCTAAAATGAAGAATACCGATATCGTTATTAATACTTTTATTCTGTTGGCGAAAGAGTATAATAATGTTTATTTAGAAATTATTGGAAATAGCGAAAGTCAATTCTATACAGATTATATTAAAAGTAAAATTAAAGAAAGTAACTTAGAATCTCGTATAAATATTTTACCTGCTTGTAATCATAAAGAATTGAAAAAACATTTAGTAGATAAAAGCTTTTATATTTTTCCGTCAAAAGAACCACGAGAAGGCCATTCTAATGCTTTAACTGAAGCTATGGCGTGGGGATTGATTCCTATAACGACTTCACAAGGATTTAATAGAAGTGTTATAGAAAATGATTCACTTATTGTTGAGAAATTAGATGTGAAATGCTTCGTAAATAAAATAAAGTACATTATAGATAATGATTTGATAGAACAGTTTTCATATAATTCTTATAATCGAGTTTTATCAAACTATACGGATAAAATTGTATTGGAGAAACTAAAAGAAGAGTATGATTTCCTATTTAATGTAAAGTTTACAAGTTAATTGAAATAATTGTCAGGTATTATAAATCCTACATACTTATTGGTGAAATATTTAGTAGAGAGATTATTCTCCTGTACTGAATACTGACATACTTGCTGTCATTACAGACGAGCGACAGCCTTTTATATGTAAATATAGATTTGCGTGTTACTCTGAAATGAAAGCAAGAATGATAGAATTGATAGATTAAACAATTTGTGATTTATGAAAATTTTAGTAACAGGTGCTGCAGGCTTTATTGGGTCTAAATTAATGGGTGTATTGGCATCTAGAGGTGATGAGGTAGTGGGGATTGATAGTATAAACAACTATTATGACGTCCGATTGAAATATGGCCGATTATCGGAAATGGGTATCATGTTGAATGATGAATTTGTATGGAATCAACCGATACAAAGCTCTAGGTATGAGACTTGTAGATTTATACGGATGTCTATTGATGACCGGCATGCCATGGAAGAACTTTTTGAAAGGGAACATTTTGAAAAGGTTGTAAACTTAGCTGCGCAAGCTGGAGTGAGATATTCTATTACAAATCCATATGCTTATTTACAAAGTAATTTGGCTGGTTTCTTGAATGTATTGGAATGTTGTCGTCATTATGAGGTGAAACATTTGGTATTTGCATCTTCTAGTTCCGTATATGGTCTAAATTCGAAAGTACCGTATTCTGAGGAAGACAAAGTGGATACTCCAGTTAGTTTGTATGCTGCAACTAAAAAAAGTAATGAATTGATGGCACATAGTTATAGTAAACTGTATGGTCTTGCTGTGACTGGACTTCGTTTCTTTACTGTTTATGGTCCATGGGGACGTCCTGATATGGCTCCTATGTTATTTGCTAGAGCTATTTCAAATGGAGAACAGATAAAGGTTTTCAATAATGGAGATATGATTCGTGATTTTACATATATTGATGATATTGTTGAAGGTACAATACGGACACTGGATCATGTTCCGGTAACACAGAAAAGCTCGAATGGAGTAGCATATAAAATATACAATATAGGATGTTCACATCCAGTAAAATTGATGGATTTTATCCATGAAATAGAATCTGCCATGGGCCATGAAGCTGAAAAAATATTCTTACCCATGCAGCCTGGAGATGTGTATCAGACTAATGCTGATACCTCCATGTTGAAAAAGGAAATTGGCTATGAACCAATGGTTACATTACACGATGGGGTTGCAAAATTCATACAATGGTATAAGTCAGAGAAAAATCCTTTAAAATAATCATTGTTATCTAAAATTTTTAATTATGAATATAGCAGTTGTAGGAACTGGATATGTTGGCTTAGTAAGTGGAACTTGCTTCGCTGAAATGGGGGTAAATGTAACGTGTGTCGATGTTAACGAAGAGAAAATCAAAAGCCTGTTAGATGGTCAAATTCCAATCTATGAACCTGGGTTAGATGAAATGGTATTACGTAATCACAGGGAAGGTAGACTAAACTTTACAACAGATTTAAAAACTTGTTTGGATAATGTAGACATCGTTTTTAGTGCTGTGGGAACACCTCCGGATGAAGATGGAAGTGCAGACTTAACTTATGTTCTGGAAGTAGCACGTACTGTAGGGCGTAATATAAACAAATATGTATTGCTTGTCACCAAATCCACCGTACCTGTAGGTACAGCTCAAAAGGTAAAAAAGGCTATTCACGAAGAGTTAGAGAAAAGAGGAGTTGATATTGAGTTTGATGTGGCTTCAAATCCGGAATTTCTGAAGGAAGGTGCTGCTATTCAGGATTTCATGAGACCAGATCGTGTGGTAGTGGGAATAGAGTCCGAAAAGGCGAAGGAGCTTATGAGTCGTTTGTATCGTCCTGTTATGCTGAATAATTTCCGAGTAATCTTTACGGATATACCTTCTGCAGAAATGATAAAGTATGCAGCAAATAGTATGTTAGCTACACGTATTTCATTTATGAATGATATAGCGAACTTGTGTGAATTAGTAGGGGCAGATGTGAACATGGTGCGAAAAGGTATTGGAGCGGATACACGTATTGGTAGTAAATTTTTATATCCTGGGTGTGGATATGGAGGTAGTTGTTTCCCTAAAGATGTGAAAGCTCTAGTTAAGACTGCTGAAAATAGAGGCTATGAAATGAGAGTGTTGAAAGCTGTAGAAGAAGTAAATGAAAATCAAAAACATATTGTGTTTAATAAACTTTGTAAGCATTACAATGGTGAACTTCATGGGAAAGTTATTGCAATTTGGGGATTAGCATTTAAACCAGAAACTGATGATATGCGTGAAGCAACAGCGTTAATCACTATTAATCAGCTAATTAAAGCTGGTTGTAAAGTTCAGGTATTTGACCCTGTAGCAATGGATGAATGTAAACGCCGTGTCGGTGAAGGAGTTACTTATGCGAAAGATATGTATGATGCAGTATTAAATGCAGATGCTTTATTGTTGTTAACGGAATGGAAACAATTTCGTTTGCCAAGTTGGGGTGTTTTGAAGCGCACAATGAATAGTCCTGTAATCATTGATGGACGTAATATATATGACCCGGTAGAAATGATGGAAAAAGGGGTTACTTATTATTGTATAGGAAGATAATACTTTTCATTTTAATTCCACTTTAAACTGAGGCGAACATCATCTTTTATACTTAATAGCACATTTCGAAAGTCCTCAGACTCAGATAATTTCTTATTTAATATATATGAAACTTTGTCTTAAAACAATTATTCTTCTGAAGAATCAGAAGGATTTATCGTCATTACCCGAAGGCAAGTTGCTGATTAATACGATTAATGCTCATTCGTATAACACTGCCTTGAAAGATCCGCTTTTTCAGGAAGCATTATTAAAAGGAGGAGCATTGATTCCGGATGGTATCAGTATGGTGCTTGCTTTTAAATTTCTACGGGGTGAAAAAATAGAACGTACAGCCGGATGGGATTTGTTTCAATATGAAATGAATAAATTAAATCAGAAAGGGGGAGTATGCTTCTTTTTGGGAAGTAGTAAGAAAACATTGTCTTTGGTGTGTGAAAAAGTGAAGACTGTCTATCCCAATATTCAAGTTAAGACTTACTCTCCTCCTTACAAATCGAGTTTTACAGAGGAAGAAAATCGAGAAATGATTAATGCAGTAAATATGGCTAATCCTGATCTGCTTTGGATTGGTATGACTGCACCCAAGCAAGAAAAATGGGCTTATGAGCATTTGAATGAACTTAATGTTCATTGTCACATAGGTACAATTGGAGCTGTATTCGATTTTTTTGCAGGAACTGTGCAGCGGGCTCCTCAATGGTGGCAGAAAAACGGATTAGAATGGGCATATCGTTTATTGAAAGAACCGAAAAGAATGTGGCGTAGGTATATTATAGGAAATGTTTTATTCTTGTGGAATATTTTAAAAGAGAAAAATGGAATGATTATGGATCATAATTAATAGAGAATATTTTATGAAAAAAATAGCATTAATTTCAGGTATTACAGGACAAGATGGTTCATTTCTGGCAGAATTTTTAATAGAAAAAGGTTATGAGGTCCACGGTATTCTTCGCCGTTCTTCATCATTCAATACAAGTCGTATCGAACATCTTTATTTAGACGAATGGGTACGTGATATGAAAAAAGACCGTTTGGTAAATCTCCATTATGGTGATATGACAGATAGTAGTTCTTTAATTCGTATTATTCAGCAAGTCCAACCAGATGAGATCTATAACTTGGCAGCTCAAAGTCATGTAAAAGTATCTTTTGATGTTCCCGAATATACAGCTGATGCTGATGCTATTGGTACACTTCGTATGTTGGAAGCGGTTCGTATTTTGGGTATGGAAAAGAAGACTAAAATTTACCAGGCTTCGACTTCTGAATTATTTGGTATGGTTCAGGAAGTTCCTCAAAAGGAAACAACACCTTTTTATCCCCGTTCTCCATACGGAGTGGCTAAGCAGTATGGTTTTTGGATTACCAAGAATTATCGTGAAAGTTATGGAATGTTTGCGGTAAATGGAATCCTGTTCAATCACGAAAGTGAGCGGAGAGGTGAAACTTTTGTAACTCGTAAAATTACGTTGGCGGCTGCACGTATTGCTCAAGGTTTACAAGACAAACTTTATTTGGGTAACCTTGATTCTCTTCGTGACTGGGGATATGCTAAAGATTATGTAGAATGTATGTGGTTGATTCTCCAACATGATGCACCTGAAGATTTTGTAATTGCTACAGGAGAGTATCATACAGTACGTGAATTTACTACGTTAGCATTTAAAGAAACAGGTGTTAATCTTTGTTGGGAAGGCAAGGGGGTAAATGAGAAGGGGATTGATGGGGCCACTGGGAAAGTTTTGGTGGAAGTAGATCCTAAATATTTTCGCCCTGCAGAAGTTGAACAATTATTGGGTGACCCTACAAAAGCAAGAACTTTACTTGGTTGGAATCCTCGGAAGACATCTTTTGAAGAACTTATAAAAATAATGGTTTCTCATGATTTGAAATTTGTAAAGAGACTCTACATGCAAGAGTCGATGAATAGAGAATAATATTGCTGTCATATTAGATAAGAATTTTGAATAGTATATGGTAGAGTATTCTGGTACGGTATTTTTTCACTGTCGTGCACATAGGTGGTATTATGACTAATTTATATCAATCATAACTAATACATATGCAGGAAGTCCAACGTTTTAACAAAGTCCTAAAATCTTGTGTCCTTTTGGGGGATCTTATTTTGCTGAACCTGCTTTTATGGGGATTCGAACAGTTTTTGGGTAACCGCTTTTGGTGCGAGAATTGTGGTTCCATCCTTCAAGGTATGGCTTTGATAACTTTATGTTATCTACTTTGTAATATGCACTCCGGAGTCATTCTTCATCGTTCGGTAGTCCGTCCTGAACAAATCATGGTCCGTGTTTTACGTAACATGGTTCCTTTTGTATTGCTTTCAGTCTGTATTTTATTACTTTTTCATTTTGAGTTTTCTCATTCCCGGCTTTTTGGTTTGTTTTATATTGTTTTGATATTAGTAATAGTAAGCTATCGTTTGGCTTTTCGTTACTTCTTGGAACTTTATCGTAAGCAAGGAGGGAATGTTCGTAAAGTGATATTGATTGGTAGTCATGAAAACATGCAGGAGCTTTATCACGCAATGACAGATGATCCCACTTCGGGGTATCGTGTTCTTGGATATTTTGAGGATTTTCCTTCAGACCGTTACCCAAGTGATGTTTCATATTTAGGGCATCCTCAAGAGGTAAACAATTTTCTGAAGCAGAATGTCGGCCGAGTAGACCAGCTCTATTGTAGCCTTCCTTCTGCTCGTAGTGCTGAAATTGTTCCCATTATTAATTATTGTGAGAACCATTTAGTTCGTTTTTTTAGTGTTCCGAATGTACGCAATTATTTGAAACGTCGGATGCATTTTGAAATGTTGGGAAATGTTCCTGTTTTATCTATTCGTCGTGAACCTTTAGAGTTACTTGAGAACCGTATAGTAAAACGTACTTTTGATATAGTGTGTTCTACATTATTTTTATGTACGATTTTCCCATTTATTTATATTATTGTTGGAGTTGCTATAAAGATGAGTTCTCCGGGACCTATCTTTTTTAAACAGAAGCGTAGCGGTGAAGATGGAAAGGAATTCTGGTGTTATAAATTCCGTTCAATGAGAGTGAATGCTCAATGTGATACTCTTCAGGCTACAGAGCATGATCCACGTAAAACAAGGATAGGGGAGATTATAAGAAAGACTAGCATTGATGAACTACCACAATTTATTAATGTGTTTAAAGGTGATATGTCTATTGTTGGTCCACGTCCCCATATGCTAAAACATACTCAAGAGTACTCTTTACTAATAAATAAGTTTATGGTTCGTCATTTTGTTAAACCAGGTATAACGGGGTGGGCACAGGTGACTGGTTATCGTGGTGAGACAAAAGAGCTTTGGCAGATGGAAGGTCGTGTGATGCGTGATATCTGGTATATTGAGCATTGGACATTTTTATTAGATCTCTATATTATGTACAAGACAGTGTATAATGCAATTCATGGAGAAAAGGAGGCGTATTAATAAAGGTTTGGTGATTAGTTGTAATAAAATAAATAAAATAGATTATGAGAAGACTTAATAAGAAATTTGGGTTGCTGTTGTTACCTTTTTTGTTGGTAGCTTGCCAGTCGTATAAAAAAGTTCCATATTTACAGGATGTGGAAGTTGTGGAACAAGTAACTCAACAGGAGAATTTGTATGACGCTAAAATTATGCCAAAGGATTTGTTGACAATTGTAGTGTCTTGCACCAGTCCGGAATTGGCTTTACCCTTCAATTTGACAATTGCTAGTCCCAGCGGTATAGCCTCTAGTAATTCAACCTTTACCACAGCACAACCAATGCTGCAACCTTATTTGGTAGATAATGAAGGAAAAATTAATTTTCCTGTATTGGGAGAATTGAAGTTGGGAGGATTGACAAAAAAACAGGCGGAGCAGATGATTGTCGATAAATTGAAGCTATATATTACAGAAACTCCAATTGTAACAGTGCGTATGGTAAATTATAAAATATCAGTGATTGGTGAGGTGACTCGTCCGGGTACATTTACTATTTCTAATGAAAAGGTTAATTTATTAGAGGCGCTTGCTATGGCAGGTGATATGACTGTTTATGGGCTTCGTGACAATGTAAGACTCATTCGTGAAGATTCAAGCGGGAAGCAACAGATTATTACTCTAGATTTGAATAAGGCTGAAACTATTCTTTCTCCTTATTACTGGTTACAACAGAATGATATTATTTATGTGACTCCGAATAAGGCGAAAGCTCGTAATTCTGATATCGGTAATAGTACTAGTTTGTGGTTTTCTGCGACTTCTATTTTGGTATCACTTGCCAGTTTATTGTTTAATATCTTAAAGTAACGTCTTAAGAGATGAAAGAAAAAAAAGTATATAATGTGGAACAGGAAGCGAATGAAGAGAAGATTGATTTTCAGGAAATCCTGTTTAAATATTTGATTCATTGGCCTTGGTTTGTTGGAACAGTTGTTGTCTTTTTGCTAGGGGCATGGTTGTATTTGCGTATGGCTACTCCGGTATATAATATATCAGCTACAGTTCTGATAAAAGATGATAAAAAGGGGGGAGGAGCAGGTATGGCATCAGAATTGGAAAACTTAGGGTTGGACGGTTTGATCTCTTCTTCTCAAAATATCGATAATGAGATTGAAGTGCTTCGTTCTAAGACTATTGCGAAAGAAGTTGTTATAGATTTGAATTTATATATATCTTATAAAGATGAAGATGAATTTCCGGCAAAGGATATGTATAAAACTTCTCCTGTGCAAGTTAATTTGATTCCACAAGAGGCTGAATTATTGGATGATCCTATGATTGTGGAGATGGCTTTACAGCCACAAGGAAGTTTGGATATAAATGTAAAGGTGGGAGATGATGAATTCCAAAAACATTTTGATAAATTACCTGCAGTTTTCCCTACCGCAAGGGGAACATTAGCTTTTTTCATGAGTCCCGATTCTTTAATTTCTAAGGGAACTGACGATGTTGATTTGGCGAAAAAAGTTCGTAATATAACAGCGACTATAAATAATCCTTTGCGTGTAGCAAGATGGTATTGCAAAAGTATGACTATCGAGCCTACTTCGAAAACAACTTCTGTTGCAGTTATATCATTGAAGAATTCCAGCTTACGACGTGGGCAGGATTTTATTAATAAGCTTTTGGAAATGTATAATATTAATACGAATAATGATAAGAATGAAATTGCTCAAAAGACAGCAGAGTTTATTGATGAGCGTATTGGTATTATATCAAAAGAGTTAGGTAGTACTGAAGAAAGTTTGGAGACTTTTAAACGAAATGCTGGTATTACGGATTTAACGAGTGAAGCTCAAATAGCTTTGACAGGAAATGCGGAATATGAAAAGAAACGTGTAGAGAACCAAACGCAAATCAATTTGGTAGAGGATTTGCGTAGATATATGAGAGGAAATGAATATGAAGTACTTCCTGGTAATATTGGTCTGCAAGATGCTGGACTCGTAGCTCAAATTGATCGTTATAACGAAATGCTAGTAGAACGTAAACGTTTGTTGCGCACTTCTACAGAAAACAATCCTACAATTATAAATCTGGATACAAGTATTCGTGCGATGAAGATGAATGTGGATGTTACTCTTGATCGTACTTTACAGGGACTACTGATAACAAAAGCAGATTTGGATCGTGAAGCTAGTCGTTTTTCTCGCCGTATCAATGAGGCTCCGGGACAGGAGCGTCAGTTTGTGAGTATTGCTCGTCAGCAAGAGATCAAGTCTGGATTGTATCTGTTGCTTCTCCAGAAACGTGAAGAGAATGCTATTACTTTAGCTGCTACAGCTAACAATGCTAAAATAATTGATGATGCTATTGCTGATGAAATTCCTGTATCACCTAAAGGTAAGATCATTTATTTAGTTGCTTTAGTTCTAGGTGTCGGAATTCCTGTAGGTGTCATCTATTTAATCAATTTGACTAAGTTTAGGATTGAAGGTCGTTCTGATGTAGAAAAGCTCACTAGTATACCTATTGTCGGTGATATCCCATTAACTGATGAAAAGCAGGGAGCTATTGCCGTATTTGAGAATCAAAACAACCTGATGAGCGAAACCTTCCGTAATATTCGAACGAATCTTCAATTTATGCTTGAAAATGATAAGAAAGTGATTTTAGTTACTTCTACAGTTAGTGGTGAAGGTAAATCTTTCATTTCAGCTAATCTTGCTATCAGCCTTTCTTTATTAGGCAAAAAGGTTATTATTGTCGGTTTGGATATTCGTAAACCGGGTTTGAATAAGGTATTTAATATTCCAAGAAAAGAAGTGGGTATAACTCAATACTTGGCCAATCCGGAAAAGAATTTGATGGATTTGGTGCAGCTCTCTGATGTTAGCAAGAATTTGTATATTCTTCCTGGTGGAACAGTTCCTCCTAACCCGACTGAATTGTTGGCACGTGATGGATTAGATAAAGCAATTGAAACATTCAAGAAAAGTTTTGATTATGTAATTCTGGATACAGCTCCTGTTGGTATGGTAACTGATACATTGCTGATAGGGCGTGTGGCTGATTTATCTGTTTATGTTTGTCGTGCAGATTATACTCACAAGAATGAGTATACTTTGATCAATGAACTTGCTGAAAATAATAAATTACCTAAGCTGTGTACTGTAATTAATGGTTTGGATTTGAAGAGAAGAAAGTACGGTTATTATTACGGTTATGGCAAATATGGCAAGTATTACGGTTATGGTAAACGATACGGTTACGGTTATGGATATGGAGAACAAACTCACGACAAGGAATAATAAATCCAACTAATATAAAGGTAAATAAACTTCGATGCTGGATGCATAGATGAGATCCATTGATGACCTCTATTTTAAGTTAATAATGTCATAGAGTACTTTTAATACTTTACACAAAAGTGAGATGAAACATGTAGGTCCCTAACTTTATGCTACACACATGAAGAACCCTACATTTTGTGGTCAGGAAATATACAGCGGTGTATTCCTGATCAACGCCCTCATGTCGGTGCAAATCCGATGTGATTTCTATAATATCAACTGTCTGTGAAGATCGTTGATATTTTTTTTGTAAAACAGTGAATGGTGCGATGAATATTTTTTGTAGCTTTGTGAAAAATCGAATTGAAATGGAAAATTTACGAAGATACCCCATCGGAATACAGACTTTTTCGGAAATACGGAAAAGTAATTACCTTTATATTGATAAAACGGAATATGTGTATTGGATGGTACATTTCACTAAATACGTATTCTTGAGTCGTCCTCGTCGTTTTGGTAAGTCATTGTTGACTTCTACATTACATAGTTATTTCTCTGGTCAGAAAGAATTATTTCAAGGGTTGGCTATAGAAAAGCTGGAAAAGGAGTGGACGGAATATCCAGTGCTTCACTTTGATATGAGTACAGCCAAGCATGCAGACTGTGAACAGCTGTTGCAAGAGTTGAATATGAAGCTAATTCGTTATGAGGAGGTTTACGGAAAGATGGAGGGAGAGGTTAATCCAAATCAGCGTCTGGAAGGACTCATCAAGCGCGCTTACGAGCAGACAGGGAAACAAGTGGTTGTGCTGATAGATGAATACGATGCTCCTCTGCTGGATGTAGTACACGAGGAAGAGAGGCTTGGCGTATTGCGTAACATTATGCGCAATTTCTACAGCCCTCTTAAAGCGTGTGATCCTTATTTGCGGTATGTGTTTTTGACCGGTATCACCAAATTCTCCCAACTTAGTATATTTAGTGAATTGAACAATATCAAGAATATTAGCATGAATGAGTCTTATGCTGCCATTTGCGGTATTACAGAAAACGAGATACTTGTCCAAATGAAAGATGATGTAGACGCATTAGCCCAAAAACTGGAGGTTACTTCTGAAGAGGTATTGGCAAAACTGAAAGAAAACTACGACGGCTATCATTTCACTTATCCGTCTCCTGATATATATAATCCATTCAGTTTGCTTAACGCTTTTGCAGATGGTAAATTTAATTCTTATTGGTTTGGTAGTGGTACACCTACTTATTTGATAAAGATGCTGGATAAATTTGGTGTAGCGCCTTCCGAGATAGGGAGAAAAACTGCGGTTGCGGAGGATTTTGATGCACCTACAGAAAGAATGGTGAGCATTACTCCATTGTTATATCAAAGTGGCTATATCACGATAAAAGATTATGATAAGGAGTTAGATTTATATACATTGGATATTCCTAATAAGGAGGTCAGAATAGGTTTGATGAAAAGTCTTCTTCCTAATTATGTTGCTAGTAAAACACCGGAAGCCAATACTATGGTAGCTTATCTTTCCCGTGATATTCGTAATGGTGATATGGATGCTGCTTTACGTCGTTTGCAAACGTTTCTGTCTACCATTCCTCAATGTGATAATACGAAATATGAGGGGCACTACCAACAGATGTTTTATATTATATTCAGTTTGTTGGGCTATTATGTAGATGTGGAGGTTCGTACTGCCAGTGGACGGGTGGATATGGTGCTTCGTACAAAGACTACGTTGTATGTGATGGAATTGAAATTGGACAAGAGTGCGGATAGGGCGATGGAGCAAATTGATCTGAAGAATTACCCCAAACGTTTTGCTTTGTGCGGATTGCCTATAGTAAAGGTGGCTGTCAGTTTTGATAGCGAACAGTGTACAATAGGGGAATGGAAAATTCTAAAAGTTTAATTATATTGCTGATTAATAAATTGTTATATACTAGTATGAATATAAAGAGCTCCGCAAGGGGCTTTTTTCTTTTCTATCCGGAATAAAAGCTTCACCTTTGCAGTGTTGATCAACAAAACGTGAATAAATAATTTGAATTTAAATCTTTAAAAAAACGTAGTATGAGTGTAATTTACAAAGTCATTACGCGCCCAACAGATCCGCGTGTTCCCAATTCTCCCAAGAGATATTATCCGCATCTGATCACTTTAGGTCAGTCTGTCAACCTGAAATATATTGCACAGAAAATGCAGGATCGTTCTTCGCTGTCTGTTGGTGATATCAAGAGTGTGATCCAGAATTTTGTGGAAAAGATGAAGGAACAGTTGCTGGAAGGTAAGTCTGTGAATATTGAAGGTCTGGGCGTCTTTATGTTGACTGCCCGTTCGAAAGGTGCCGAACTGGCGAAGGATATTAATGCAAAAAGTGTAGAGAGCGTTCGTATCTTTTTTCAGGCGAATAAAGAGCTGCGCGTTACAAAGACTGCTACTCGTGCAGATGAGAAGTTGGATTTGATTAGCTTGGATGAATATCTGAAGAAGCTTAATATGACAATTTCTCCTAATGATCCTGAAAAACCGGATGATGGCGGAGAAGAAGGCGGAGGAAATGAAAGTGGCGGTAGCGGAGAAGCACCGGATCCTGCCGCATAATGAATTGTCAATTAACGATTGATGGTTAGGGTGTTTATTTAGTGTTTAATAAAAAAAGAAAAATGTCTATGAAAAAAACGTGGAGTATTATTTTGAAAGTGATTATTGCTGTTGCTGGTGCAATTGCCGGAGTGGTCGGTGTGCAGGCAGCAAACTTGTAATTGATTATCTTATAAATAGGTATATTTATGAATGAATAACAGGCGGGAAAAATCCCGCCTGTTTGTGTTTTAGATATAATAGAGGATTACTTTCTTGAAAAATGCTCTTTTTTGTTTTGTTTCGTGCTATTTGTTATGAGTGCCGCTCCATATTTTAACAAAATAGAAATTATAATCAAACTCGTTGGCTGAATAGCGGATTTTATCTACCTTTGTACCTTAATTAAATGCGTCATTTTAAGCAAGAAAAAACATGATTCGAAAAATAATAAAGGCTCTTTGGATATTTCTGGCAGTCATTGTGTTGGCTATTGTTGTCATCTTTGTCTCTATCTCAAAGGGTTGGATTGGTTATATGCCTCCTGTAGAGGAACTTGAAAATCCGAGTTATAAATTTGCAACGGAGATTTTCTCTGAAGATGAAAAAGTGCTTGGCACGTGGTCTTACAGTAAGGAAAACCGGGTGTACACAGCTTACAAGGATTTGTCGCCTAGTATTATCAATGCTCTTATTGCAACGGAAGATGTTCGTTTTGTCGAACATTCAGGAATTGATGCCAAGGCATTGTTTCGTGCGTTTGTAAAACGTGGTTTGATGTTTCAGAAAAATGCAGGTGGAGGTAGCACCTTGTCGCAACAGCTTGCCAAACAGTTGTTTACAGAGAATGTGGCGAGAAATACACTGCAACGTCTTTTCCAGAAACCGATTGAATGGGTGATTGCGGTGAAGCTTGAACGTTACTACACCAAAGAGGAAATATTGAGTATGTATCTCAATAAATTTGATTTCCTGAATAATGCGGTTGGTATTAAAACTGCTGCGCATACCTATTTCGGCTGTGAACCGAAGGATTTGAAGATTGAAGAAGCGGCTACGCTGGTTGGTATGTGTAAGAATCCGTCGCTTTATAATCCGGTTCGTTTCAACGAACGTTCCCGTGGCCGTCGTAATGTAGTGCTTGAGCAGATGCGTAAAGCTGGTTATATCACAGATGCAGAATGTGATTCTTTGCAGGCTCTTCCGCTGAAACTAAAATATAACCGCGTTGACCACAAAGAGGGATTGGCTACCTATTTCCGCGAATATCTCCGTGGTGTGATGACAGCACCGAAACCGGTAAAAAGTGATTATCGTGGTTGGCAAATGCAAAAATTCTACGAAGATTCTATCGCGTGGGAAACTAACCCGTTGTATGGTTGGTGTGCAAAAAATAAAAAGAAAGACGGTACGAATTATAACATCTATACAGATGGATTGAAGATTTATACGACGATCAATTCACGTATGCAGCAATATGCAGAGGATGCAGTAAAAGAGCATTTAGGTGATTATTTGCAACCTGTGTTTTTCAAAGAAAAAGAGGGAAGCAAAAATGCTCCATACGCAAGATCACTGCCGGAAAAACGAGTGGAGGAGTTGCTGACAAAAGCTATGAAGCAGACGGATCGTTATCGTCTTATGAAAGAGGCGGGAGCTTCGGAACAGCAGATTCGTAAAGCGTTCGATACCCCGGAAGAAATGACTGTCTTTTCCTGGAAGGGAGATAAAGATACAATTATGACACCGATGGATTCCATCCGTTACTACAAATCTTTCCTGCGAACAGGATTCATGTCGATGGATCCGGTAAGCGGGCATGTGAAGGCTTATGTAGGCGGACCGAATTATGTATATTTCCAGTATGATATGGCAATGGTGGGACGTCGTCAGGTGGGATCTACTATCAAACCGTATTTGTATACATTAGCAATGGAAAATGGATTTTCTCCTTGCGACCAGACACGCCACGTAGAGCAAACGTTGATTGATGAGAACGGAACTCCTTGGACGCCTCGTAATGCAAATAATAAACGTTATGGGGAAATGGTGACTCTGAAGTGGGGATTGGCTAATTCTGACAACTGGATTTCTGCTTATTTGATGGGCAAACTGAATCCGTATAATCTTGTACGTTTGATCCATAGTTTTGGGGTTCGTAATAAAGCAATCGACCCGGTGGTTTCGCTTTGTCTGGGACCTTGTGAAATTTCTGTGGGTGAGATGGTAAGTGCATATACAGCTTTTGCCAATAAAGGAATTCGTGTGGCTCCATTGTTTGTTACACGCATTGAAGATAGTGATGGTAATGTGCTTTCTACCTTTGCACCGCAAATGGAGGAGGTGATAAGTATTTCAAGTGCATATAAAATGCTGGTTATGTTGCGCGCCGTTATTAATGAAGGAACAGGTGGGCGTGTTCGTCGTTATGGAATTACCGCCGATATGGGTGGAAAAACAGGTACGACCAATGATAACTCTGATGCCTGGTTTATGGGATTCACTCCTTCATTGGTATCCGGTTGTTGGGTAGGAGGTGATGAACGTGACATTCACTTTGGTAGAATGACTTATGGTCAGGGAGCTGCCGCTGCTTTGCCTATTTGGGCATTGTATATGAAGAAAGTGTATGATGACCCGACTTTGGGATATGACCAGCAGGAGAAATTTAAACTCCCTGAAGGATTTGATCCATGTGCCGGTTCGGAAACTCCGGACGGAGAGGTGATAGAAGAGGGGGGATTGGACGATCTTTTTAACTAAGTCTGAAATAAGTATTAACCCGTAGCGTTTGGGGCACTGAACTGTAGGTGTAATATCTTTAATATCTAATGTTTAATACCTAATACTTAATACTTATCTTTTAATGCATAGGTATATTGTTTGCATAGGGAGTAATTACAACAGGAAAGAGAATTTGACTTTTGCCAGACAGGAACTGACTGAATCGTTCTCTTCTATATGTTTTGCGCCCGAATTGGAAACTGAACCTTTGTTTTTTAAGAATCCGGCCTTGTTTTCCAACCAAGTGGTTATGTTCTTTTCCGATAAGGATGAAGAGGTAGTGAGGAAAATGCTGAAAGATATAGAACAAAGGTCCGGACGTCGTCCGGAAGATAAAAAAGAGGAGAAAGTTTGTCTGGACATTGACATGCTTTTATATGATAACAAAATAGTAAAACCGGAAGATTGGCAAAGGGGATATATACAACAGTCATTATCTGCCTTCCATTCTTCATTATTTATTAAGTAGATGAAATTTCTTGGAATTATACCTGCCCGCTATGCATCCACTCGTTTTCCTGCAAAACCGTTGGCTATGTTGGGTGGAAAAACTGTTATACAACGTGTGTATGAGCAAGTGGCTGGCGTTTTGGATGACGCTTATGTAGCCACGGACGATGAGCGTATTGAAGCTGCTGTCAAGGCGTTCGGAGGTAAGGTTGTGATGACTTCTATTCATCACAAAAGCGGTACGGATCGCTGTTATGAAGCTTGTACAAAGATTGGAGGTGACTTTGATGTCGTGGTTAATATACAAGGAGATGAACCTTTTATTCAGCCTTCACAATTGGATGCGGTAAAGGCTTGTTTCGAAGATGTAACCACGCAGATTGCCACGCTGGTGAAACCTTTTACTGCAGATGAACCGTTTGCTGTACTGGAAAACGTAAATTCACCGAAAGTGGTAGTCAATAAGAACTGGAACGCGCTTTATTTTAGCCGCTCCATTATTCCTTATCAGCGTAATGCCGAGAAACAGGACTGGCTGAAGGGACATACCTACTACAAGCATATCGGACTGTATGCCTATCGTACAGATGTGCTGAAAGAGATAACCATGCTTCCGCAGTCTTCTCTGGAACTGGCTGAATCTTTGGAGCAGCTCCGTTGGCTGGAGAACGGATATAAGATAAAGGTAGGCATTAGTGAAGTAGAAACCATCGGAATCGATACCCCGCAAGATTTGGAACGGGCAGAAGAGTTTTTGAAGAATAGAATCTAATCGTATGGATCGTAAAATACAACCTGAAATACAAACCCTGAAAAATTTTCGTATACTTCCTCCCGTCCGAATGACATTGCCAAATGGTATTCCATTGACTGTTATTAATGCGGGTGAACAGGAAGTAGTACGCATGGATGTGCTTTTCGCTGGAGCCCGTTGGCAGCAGTCGCAGAAACTGCAAGCCTTGTTTACAAACCGGATGTTGCGCGAAGGTACGACAAAATATACGGCTGCCACCATTGCCGAGAAACTGGATTACTATGGTTCGTGGCTCGAACTGTCCAGCTCGTCGGAGTATGCATACATCACTGTTTATTCGTTGAATAAGTATTTGGCGAAAACATTGGAGGTGGTAGAACCCATGATTAAAGAACCGCTTTTCCCGGAGAAAGAATTGCATACTATCCTCGATACCAATATCCAACAATATCTGGTCAATACTTCCAAAGTTGATTTCCTGGCACATCGCAGCCTGTTGAAGTCGCTTTATGGCGAACAGCATCCATGTGGTAAAATAGTGGTGGAGGAAGATTATCATGCTATCACTCCGGAAGTGCTTCGTGAATTTTATGAACGGTATTACCATTCGGGCAATTGCTCTATATTCTTGTCCGGCAAGGTGACGGAGGATATTATCAGCCGGGTGACGGATACATTCGGCACTTCTTTTGGTCAACATCAACAGCCGGCATTGAAATTAAGTTTTCCTTTTACTGCCGTTTCCGAAAAGAGAATTTTTATAGAACGTGAGGATGCTATGCAGAGTGCTGTAAAGATGGGATATACAACCATCACTCGTAACCATCCTGATTATCTGAAACTCCGGGTATTGATGACTTTATTCGGAGGCTATTTCGGCAGTCGGCTGATGTCTAATATCCGTGAAGAAAAGGGGTATACTTATGGCATTTCAGCGGGGATCATGTTTTATCCGGATAGCGGATTGCTGGCTATCTCGACAGAAACGGATAATGAATATGTGGAACCGTTGATACAGGAAGTATATCATGAAATTGACCGTCTGCATCAGGAACCTGTGTCGATGGAAGAACTGACTATCGTACGCAACTATATGTTGGGCGAAATGTGCCGTAGTTATGAGTCTCCTTTCTCACTTTCGGATGCATGGATCTTTATTGCTACTTCCGGTCTGGATGATGACTACTTTTCACGTTCTCTGCTGGCTGTAAACGAGGTTACTCCTGCAGAAATACAAGATTTGGCACAACGCTATTTGTGCAAAGAGACATTAAAAGAGGTCATTGCAGGTAAAAAGTTGTCATAAATTGCTTTCCGAAAGTGGGCTGTTTGGGATAGAAATTGTATCTTTGTCCAAATTGTAATTCTAAAATGAGTAACGACTAAAACCAATGAGGAAATATCTATATACTACACTTTTATTGGCTCTCCTTGCACAAGAGGGAGTAATGGCACAAGAAAATGAAGGAAAGAAAGGCGGATTTTTCGGAAAAATTAAAGATACATTCTCCACTGAAATAAAGATTGGCAACTATACTTTTAAGGATGGCAGTGTCTATACGGGAGAAATGAAAGGCCGAAAACCGAACGGAAAAGGAAAAACGGTTTTTAAAAACGGTGATGTCTTTGAAGGTGAATATGTGAAAGGGAAACGTGAAGGATATGGAATTTATATGTTCCCTGACGGAGAAAAGTACGAAGGACAGTGGTTCCAGGACCAGCAGCACGGAAAAGGTATCTATTATTTTATGAATAACAACCGTTACGACGGTATGTGGTATCAGGATTATCAGCATGGTGAAGGAACTATGTATTATCATAACGGTGATTTGTATGTAGGTCATTGGGTGAATGATAAACGTGAAGGCGAAGGTACATATACTTGGGCAAACGGTGCCAAATATACCGGTCACTGGAAAAATGATAAGAAGAACGGCAAAGGTACCATGAACTGGGATGACGGCTCTAAATACGATGGAGACTGGAAGGATGATGTTCGTCACGGAAAAGGGGTCTTTGAATATACCAATGGAGATAAATATGATGGTGACTGGGCGGATGATATTCAACATGGAAAAGGTACTTATTACTTTCACACGGGCGACCGTTATGAGGGCTCGTATCTCTTAGGTGAGCGAACCGGTCCAGGAGTTTATTACCATGCTAACGGTGATAAATATGTAGGTAATTTCAAGAACGGCATGCAAGACGGAAAAGGTACTTTTACCTGGGCGAATGGTGCTGTGTATGAAGGAAGCTGGAAAAATAATAAACGTGATGGTAAAGGAGTTTATAAATGGAGCAATGGCGATGTTTATGACGGTGACTGGAAAGATAACCGTCCCAATGGACAAGGCACTCTGAAAACTGTTGCTGGTATGCAATATAAAGGTGGGTTCGTTGATGGATTGGAAGAGGGTCAAGGCGTACAAATCGACAAAGATGGTAATCGCTTCGATGGCTTTTTCAAACAAGGAAAGAAGGATGGTCCTTTTGTCGAAACAGATAAAGATGGAAAAGTGATTAAAAAAGGAACCTATAAATTCGGAAGACTCCAATAAAATGATGAATGAGGGATATTCCTAAAATAATAAAATTTAAGGCAACTAATTCATTGCGAGTTAGTTGCCTTTTTTGTATCTTTAAGCATTCCCCCCAAAAAACGGTTTGACGGCCAAAACGGGGGTAATTAAAAATAAAAACACATGGTAAAGATACAAAAAATCTCAGAAATCGAACCTTGTTTAGGTTTTACCGAGTTCGATATGCTTAAAAAATATCGTCAAAGTTTTGCAACGAGTGAATTAGGTCGCCTCCATTCTCTGTTCCCTTTCTCGGAACTGGCCCGACAAATGCATTTGAAGTCCTCTCCTTTTGGGCGTAAAAGTTATTTTTCTCCCGAAGGTAAAATAGCCTTGATGGTCTTGAAGTCCTATACCAACTTTTCCGATGCACAACTGATTGAGCATTTAAACGGTAATATTCATTACCAGTTATTTTGTGGTATTCAGATTGATCCGCTTCATCCACTAACCAATCCTAAAATCGTTAGTGCAATTCGTCAGGAACTAGCGGATCGCCTTGACGTTGAGTCCCTCCAGCTCATTCTTGCCGAGCATTGGACACCTTATCTTGAGAACCTTCATGTCTGTATGACCGATGCCACCTGTTATGAAAGTCATCTGCGTTTCCCTACTGATACCAAACTCTTATGGGAAGGTATTGTATGGCTTCATCGTCATCTGTGCAAACATTGCCAGACCTTGCACATACAACGTCCCCGTAACAAGTATCTTGATGTACGCCGTGCCTATCTTGCTTATAGCAAACTGCGTAAACGCAGGAAATCACAGACTCGTATGCTTACACGAAGGTTACTTCAGTTATTGGAAAAGTTACTTGACCAGCTGGAGCTGCTTCATTCATCCTACAGGAACAGGCTTACACTATCCTCTGATTACCAAAGACGTTTCTCGGTCATACAGACAGTCCTTGAGCAAGGGAAGAATTTATTTGCAGGCAAAAAAGTGTCCAACCGTATCGTGAGTATCGACCGGCATTACCTTCGCCCCATTATCAGAGGCAAGGAAACCAAATCCGTTGAATTCGGAGCCAAAGTCAACAATATACAGATAGACGGAATCTCCTTTATAGAACATATCTCCTTTAAGGCTTTTAACGAAGGAGTACGTTTGAAAGACTGTATTCATCTGCAACAACAACTGACCGGGGTTAGGGTTAAGGCGCTTGCGGCGGATTCAATCTATGCCAATAATGCCAACCGGAAATTTTGTACAAAATATCATATAAGTACTTCCTTTAAGCGTAAGGGCAGAGCTGCCAAAGATGAGCCGCTTCGGAAAATCTTACGGTCGGAACTCAGCCGTGAAAGAGCTACCCGCCTGGAAGGAAGTTTTGGAACGCAGAAACAACATTACTCACTGGCCAGGATAAAAGCTAGAAACAGGAAAACGGAAGTACTTTGGATTTTCTTTGGGATACATACAGCCAATGCGGTATGTATGATAGAAAAGGTCGAAAAGAAAAAAAGAAAGGCAGCATAATCTAACTAAAATAACAGGAAAAACAGGAGAGGTTTTAACTTCCCCTAAAAAAGACATGTACATAATGCATGGGTGGGAAGGAAAAAATAAGAATATGTAAACAATATTCTACAAAAAAGATAGAAGACTGGGAGAGTTGAACGAAAAAATCAAGAGAAAAGCTCACGTAAAGCAAAGCTTTTCTCTTGATTTTTTAGAAAGAGGAACATTTACTGAATATCCCGAATGATGAATGAAAAATTGGTTGCTTACTATCACCAATTCAAATTCTTAGTATGTTGAGACAAATAAGAAAGCCGGCTAAACTTGAAATTAGCCGGCTTTCTTATTCTTCATTCTTCATTTATCATTCTTCATTTAAATGATATATTGTGAACTGATAGATTCGTTATTCATTACTCGTTTGATTGTTTCAGCAAACATGTCGGCAATGCTTAACTGTTTCACTTTCGGGCATTTCTTAGCATAAGGGATGCTGTCAGTAAATACCATTTCTGTCAGGGCAGACTCTTGCACACGGAAAGAAGCCGGATCAGACATTACGCAATGACTGGCGATAGCGCGTACAGATTGGGCACCGGCTTCCAACATGATGTTGGCTGCTTTGGTGATTGTTCCTGCTGTGTCTACGATATCATCAATCAAGACAACGTTTTTACCTTCCACGTCACCGATGATTTGCATAGATGCTACTTCATTGGCTTTTTCACGTGATTTGTTGCAGAGTACCAATGGTACGCCGAGGTATTTGGAGAAAGTGCTGGCACGTTTTGAACCTCCTACGTCCGGTGTAGCAATAACCAGATTTTCCAATTGCAATGACTGGATGTAAGGGAGGAATACAGCTGATGCGTATAAGTGATCTACCGGGATATTGAAGAATCCCTGGATCTGGTCAGCATGCAAATCCATCGTAATCAGTCGGTCGATACCTGCAACAGACAGCAGATCAGCTACCAACTTAGCCCCGATAGATACACGAGGTTTGTCTTTTCTATCCTGACGAGCCCATCCAAAATAGGGGATTACAGCCACAACGCTCTTTGCTGATGCACGTTTAGCAGCATCAATCATCAGGAGAAGTTCCATTAAGTTGTCTGAGTTAGGGAAAGTGGATTGAACCAGGAATACATGTGCGCCACGAATTGACTCCTCGTATGAAACCGCAAATTCGCCATCGGCAAAATGGGTAATGTTCATATTTCCCAGAGGACAATCCAGGCTCGCGCAGATTTTTTCTGCAAGATATCTCGAGTTCGTTCCCGAGAATACCATAAAGGGTGCTTTTTCGCTCATTTTGTAATAGATGTTACCTATTTGTTAATTTGCCTGCAAAGGTAGGAATTTCTCTTATTATTTAGAAGGACTTATTGTATAAAAAATATTTTTCTCTCCAACTTATCGGAAATATTTGTAGATTTGCTTTCTGAAAACAGTTAATAGTCAAAAATGAGTTCACGTTTTCCTTTATATATAATAGGTATAGTGTTGTTTACCTCTTTTTTTTCGTGCACTGATATGGTGCCGACCAAAGAGGTGCGCCTGATTGATTCTTTAAACGGGAAAGCGTATACTTATCGTTATCGAAGCCTGGATTCTTCTTATAAGTATGCCAATGAAGCTTATCAACAGGTAAATTTTTATAAGTCGGGGAAAGCGGAGGCATCTAATAATCTCGGATTCTGTGCTTTTATGGCGATGGATTTTGACCGGGCGGAAGCGTTACATAAGGAAGTATATAAACTGACTAAAAATGAGCTTGAACTGTTGATTGCTGATATCGGACTGATGAAGATTTGTCAGCGGACAGCTATGAACAAAGAATTTTATGATTATCGTAATAGTGCGCTTCGGCGTATGAAACGTATTCGGGAAGAGAGTGATTTGTTTGCCGACCGCCACGAGGCACTTCGACTGGATTATGCTTTCACCGAATTTTTCATTGTTTCTTCTATTTATTACTATTATCTTCAGCAAAGGCAGGAAGCCATCGCATCTCTCAATCAGATCCCGGAAGATGAAGTATTGGCAGATACGAATCAGTTGCTTTATTATCATTATATCAAAGGATCGGCTTCATTGGTGGAAGCCACCAAGCCGGAGGACAGGAAAATGCGTGAGTTTGACCAACTATATATAACCTGGAGGACTGCGGTTCAGACTAATCATCCTTATTTCGAAGGAAATGGTCTGCAAGGGCTGGCTAATCTGATGGTTTCTTCCAACAACTTCGAACTCTTTCGAACAAGGAGGGGATACGCGCTGGATCAGTTTGGTTTTCCTGTAGATTCGCTTTTGCCTTTGCGAATGGCACAGCTTGCGCTTGAAAAATTCCGGGAGTATAATGATTTGTATCAGATTGCCGGTGCGTATGTGTCTATCGGTAAGTATATGAATGAGCACGGACGTTATTCGGAAGCATTGGATACGCTTACAAAAGCGTTAGATTGTGTGAACCAACACCATATGCTTTATTATCATCATGCAGTGGATACGTTGGACAAGCTGCGTATTTATGCGGAAGGAGATACGACATATACTGGAGTACCGTGGATTATGGAGGAAGACGTAAGGACGGTGCCCGAATGGATTTCGAGGATTCGGGAACAATTGAGTGTATCGTATGCCGGGCTTGGAATGAAGTATGCTTCTGATTACAACCGAAATATATACCTGGATATTCTGAATTATACTCGTCAGGATAAAGAGTTGGAGAGTCGTTATCTTTCGTTGGAATCCGATTCACGACAAATGACGCTTGTACTTTCTTTGGTTATTGCCGGACTTGTACTGGTGGTTATTCTTTGGTGGTTCTTCAATAAGCGATCTAAAATAAGGAATCAAGTAGATGTGGAACGTCTGCAACGGATACTGGCTCTTTGCCGGGACATCACTTCTTCTATACCAATGAATGTTCCGTTAATTCAACAAGGCATTGACCAGCTGTTCGGAAAAGGGCGTCTTCAACTGGAAATTCCGGAGGAAGGAAAAGCGGCACTGGTTCCTTTGCATCGGTTGAACCGTGATGAAAAAGCGTTGGTGCACGTGCTCGAACCGTATATCGTTTGGGCTGCGGACAATGAGCAGATGGTAGAAGCGTTGAGTGACGAACGGATGCAATTGGAAAAGCAACGATATGTTTACGAACAACATATCGCGGGAAATAAACGCCAGAATTTGATTAAGAAGGCTTGTCTGGCCATTGTAAATGGGATAAATCCTTATATCGACCGTATCTTGAATGAGGTGCATAAGTTGACGGAACGAGGATATATCGATCATGAAAAGATAAAGAAAGAGAAGTATCAATACATTGACGAGCTCGTAACTACGATTAATGAATACAATGATATTTTGGCGCTTTGGATTAAGATGAAGCAGGGGACGCTTAGCCTGAATATTGAAACGTTCGATCTTAATGAACTCTTTGAACTGTTAGGCAAAGGGAGACGTGCTTTTGAAATGAAAAATCAGAAGTTGGAAATAGAACCGACCACGGTTATGGTGAAAGCTGACCGGGCATTGACTTTGTTTATGATTAACACGCTGGCGGAAAACGCCCGAAAATATACCCCGGAAGGAGGAACAATCAAAGTGTATGCCCGTACTACGGATGCGTATGTCGAGATTTCCGTAGAAGACAACGGAAGGGGGATTTCCGAAGAAGATATGGCTCGTATTATCGGTGAGAAAGTATATGATTCCCGTGTCATCGGAATGAAGAATGCAGCCGACCCGGAAGTTCTGAAAGAAAATAAGGGCAGTGGTTTCGGACTGATGAATTGTAAGGGAATCATTGAGAAATATAAGAAAACGAATG
Organism: Bacteroides xylanisolvens; assembly: GCF_018289135.1. NCBI lineage: Bacteria > Pseudomonadati > Bacteroidota > Bacteroidia > Bacteroidales > Bacteroidaceae > Bacteroides > Bacteroides xylanisolvens. The sequence goes on along the minus strand of NZ_CP072216.1, from coordinate 1,728,835 downwards.
AATTGTTCCGGGGATGTGTCTTTGATGTAGAGAGTGAATTGGGGAAAGGGAGTCGTTTCTATTTCCGTTTGCCTTCGGGAGTGCGCAAAACGATGGGAGTCTTGTTGCTTTGCCTGTTGCTTCCGTTTGGGGTGAGTTCTTGTCTGCATGATCCGATTCCTCCCATGTTGCAGGAGGGCGATTCGATAGTGGTGGTTACGGATTCTGCCTATGAGGATTTGCTGGATGCAGCGTCGGATTATGCGAATGCCGCCTATTTTGCTAATGTGGATGAAAATTATGAATTTGCTTTGCAATATATAGATTCTGCTATACTCTTGTTGAACGAGCATTATGAGAAATATGCGCGTCCGGATCGTTCGCATCGGTATATGAAGCTGGTGGGGGAAGGAACGCCTGCCGAAATCAGTTGGTGGAACGAATTGTTTGATTCGGATTATCATGTGATTCTGGATATCAGGAATGAGGCGGCAGTTGCTTTTTTGGCTTTGAAACAGTTGGATGCATACAGTTACAATAATTCGGCATTTACGGATTTGTATAAGTTGCAGGGAGAAGATCAGACTCTTGAAGCGTATTGCCGACAGTTGGAACGGTCGAATACGAATAAGACAGTAGGAATTATTTTATGTTTTGTTCTACTGATTGTTTCTTTGGTCGGATACTATTTCCTGTATATGAGAAAACGTTTGCAGAATCGTTTGAATCTCGAACAGGTACTTGAGATTAATCAAAAGGTATTTGCAGCATCTTTGGTCAGACCGCAGGAACAAGAAAATGCAGAGGCACTCCAACGGGAGGAAAGTACGCTTAAAGAAATCCCGCAACGTATTGTGGATGAAGCATTCGGTCCGGTGAATGAACTACTGACAATTGACCGGATGGGAATTGCCGTTTATAACGAAACGACACATCGGCTGGAATACGCTTCTCGCCCCGGGCAGGAAATGCCGGAGATGGTAGAACAGTGTTTTAGTTCCGGAGAATATCTTTCTGAACAGCATCTTCAGGCAATTCCGCTGATGGTGGAAGCAGGAGGTGAACATCAATGTGTCGGTGTGCTTTATCTGGAACGCAGAGAAGGAACGGAACAGGAGACGGATCGACTGCTTTTTGAACTGGTAGCTCGTTATGTGGCTATTGTCGTGTTTAACGCAGTGGTGAAGCTGGCTACAAAATACCGGGATATTGAGTCGGCACATGAAGAAACACGTCGGGCTTCCTGGGAAGATAGCATGTTGCATGTTCAGAATATGGTACTTGACAACTGTCTGTCGACGATTAAACATGAGACGATCTATTATCCGAATAAAATCAAACAGATTGTAGGGCGGTTGAATACGCAGAAGCTTTCGGAAACGGAGGAGCGTGAAGCGGTGGAGACTATGACGGAATTGATTGAATATTATAAGGGAATCTTTACGATTTTGAGCTCGTGTGCTTCCCGTCAATTGGAGGAAGTCACTTTCCGGCGTACTGTGATTCCGGTGCAGGAACTTTTGGACGCTGCCGGAAAATACTTCAAGAAATCAATGAAGAACCGTTCGGAGAGGATAGAACTGGAGATAGAACCAATGGAAGCGAAAGTGATAGGAGACGTGAACCAGTTGCGTTTTCTATTGGAAAATTTGATTGATGAAGCATTGACTGTGCGTGAAGATGGATTGATACGTCTGCAAGCACGTCAGGATAATGAATATATTCGTTTTCTCTTTACGGATACGAGACGTGAAAAGAGTGTGGAAGAATTGAACCAATTATTTTATCCGAATCTGGCACGTATGACTTCCGGTGAGAAAGGGGAGTTGAGAGGAACGGAATATCTGATATGCAAGCAGATTATCCGCGACCATGACGAATTTGCGGGACGCAGAGGGTGTCGTATCAATGCTGAGCCGGCTGAAGGCGGAGGATTTACGGTTTATTTCACCATTCCGCGCCGATAAAAGGAGAACACATAAAAGTTATTAGATAAGAAACATGGAAGAACAGAAGTTTAAAGTTATTATCGTAGAGGATGTAAAACTGGAGTTGAAAGGGACAGAAGAAATATTCCGTCATGAAATACCGAATGCGGAAGTGATCGGTACGGCAATGACGGAAAGTGAGTTCTGGCCGTTGATGGAGGCGCAACTCCCCGATTTGGTATTGTTGGACTTAGGACTGGGAGGTTCTACGACCATTGGTGTTGACATTTGCCGGAATATATTCAAACGCTACAAAGGAGTCCGGGTACTGATCTTCACAGGTGAGATTCTGAATGAAAAGTTGTGGGTGGATGTATTGAATGCCGGTGCCGACGGAATTATCCTCAAAACAGGAGAATTACTGACGAAAACAGATGTACAGGCTGTGATGGACGGAAAGAAGCTGGTATTCAACTATCCGATTTTGGAAAAGATTGTAGATCGTTTCAAGAAATCGGTAGCCAACGATGCCAAGCGTCAGGAAGCAGTCATCAGTTATGATATTGATGAATACGATGAACGTTTTCTCCGCCATTTGGCCTTAGGATATACGAAGGAGATGATTGCCAATTTGAAAGGGATGCCTTTCGGCGTAAAATCATTGGAGAAACGACAGAATGATCTTATCGGACGCCTTTTCCCGAATGGAGAACGGGTGGGAGTGAATGCTACCCGATTGGCAGTACGTGCACTGGAATTGCGTATTATCGATTTGGATAATCTGGAGCCTGACGAAGAATAAGTAATGGCAAGTAATACCTCTGGAAAGTAATGAAGAATAAATGGCGTATGCCCCATCCCGCTACGATGTTCCTTCTGCTGACAATGGCAGTGGTCTTTCTTTCATGGATATGTGATATCTATGGGTTGAAAGTGACATTGCCGCAGACAGGTGAGGACATCCGTGTACAAAGCCTGTTGAGTCCGGAAGGGATCCGTTGGTGGTTGCGGAACGCTATTAAGAATTTCACGGGCTTTGCTCCGTTGGGCATGGTGATTATCGCTATGTTCGGACTGGGAGTAGCACAACATTCCGGTTTTATTGATGCGTGCATCCGCATGGGAGTAGGGAACCGGCAGGAAAAGAGGAAAATCATCTTGTGGGTGATTGTGCTCGGTTTGTTGTCGAATGCCATTGGGGATGGTGGATATATTATTTTATTGCCTATTGCCGCTATGCTGTTCCAGTGGGTGGGACTTCACCCGATTGCAGGGATTGTTACAGCTTATGTCTCTGTTGCGTGCGGGTATAGTGCCAATATTGTATTGAGTACGATGGACCCGTTATTGGCACATACCACCCAAGAGGCGGCACTGGCGCAAACGGGTTATCAGGGGAACACGGAACCTCTTTGTAACTACTTCTTTATGAGTGCTTCAACAGTAGTCATTACAGCTATTGTGTATTGGATTACTCAAAAATGGCTTCTTCCCACATTAGGAAAGTATGAAGGCAGTGTGAAAGTGGTGGCTTATCATCCTTTGTCTCGCAAAGAGCGGCGTGCCATTATGATTTCCATTGTTGTAGCAGCTGTTTATGTCGCTCTTATCTTGTGGCTTACTTTTTCTTCTTATGGAATTTTGCGAGGGGTGAACGGAGGTTTGATGCATTCGCCTTTTATTGCCGGTATTTTGTTCTTACTTTCTTTGGGAGCAGGTATTACAGGGATGGCTTATGGATTCAGTTCCGGACGGTATCGCACTGATAATGATGTGATTGAAGGACTTACGCAGCCAATGAAACTTCTTGGAGTGTATTTCGTTATCGCTTTCTTTGCTGCACAGATGTTTGCCTGTTTTGAATATTCCCATCTGGATAAATGTTTAGCTATCATGGGAGCTGATTTGCTCTCTTCGTTTGAGCCGGCTCCTTTGTCTGCTCTCATCCTGTTTATTCTATTTACGGCATTGATAAACCTGATTATGGTATCTGCTACCTCCAAATGGGCTTTTATGTCTTTTATCTTTATTCCGATGTTTGCACAGATGGGAATTGCTCCGGATGTAGCACAATGTGCTTTCCGTATCGGAGATAGTTCGACGAATGCCATTACTCCTTTCTTATTCTATATGCCTTTGGTACTGACTTATATGCGGCAGTATGATAAACAGATTACGTATGGCTCATTGCTTAAATATACCTGGAGATATTCATTAGGTATCCTGGTTACCTGGACATTGATGTTTATTGTCTGGTATTTGTTGAAAATACCGATGGGATTGTAGCCGGTACGTGAAAAAATATCAAGGCTCAGTTGTAATTCTTGGGGGATTAAGTTTAGTCAATTCCCTTCATGCATATACCTTTGCTAGCCTAAAAAGGAAGAAGCTCATATCCACTACTCCTCTAAATGATGCCCTAAATGCTTTGATTTTAGCATTAAATGCTTCCGCTGCTGCATTTGTACTCCTGTTCACAAAGAAGTTCAAAATCCTTTCATAATGGTTCTCAATAGAGTTTGCTACTGTTGTGAATGTATCGTATCCATATTCTTCAATCTTATTATACCATAGTGCCAGCTTTGCTCTTGCTACATCCTTGTCATAGTTTGTGGAAAAGATCTTTCCCAACTCCAATGAGTAGTAATATACATGCTTAATATCTTCAAACTGCTTGAAAAGTAATTCTGCCCTGATTTTCTGGCTCTTGGTCCATTTATCAGGTGATTTAAATAATAAATATCTGCTTCTGGCTAATAATTGCCTGAGTGTATCTCCGTTTTCGAGTTCTTCTGCTTTATGTACTTCCCCCTTCTCTTTTGCCGCTTTCATGGCTTTATTCTCCTCTTTTATCACTTGCCATCTATATGTAATACGCAATTCTTGTACAGCTTCGTATACAAGTTTTTGTACATGAAACCTATCAATCACCTGCATGGCACGTGGAAAGCACGTTTTCGCAATCTTTTGCATGCTCCCTGCCATATCCAGTGTAATTTCTTTGACTTGATTACGCAGCTCCTGTGGCATCTTTGTAAGTACCGCAATGATATCATCGGCTTTAGTGCCCTGAATTACAGCTATAATAGAACCTTTCCTACCTCGCTTATCTCTATTTATTAAGATGGTATAAAGATCTCCCTTGCTCAAAGCCGTTTCGTCAATACATAGGCGATAACCCATATTCTTTGGATAAAGGATATACTCTTGGGCATGTGCTCTCTGATCCCAATTCTGGAAGTCACTCAGGTGATCTTTATATTGGCTTTGAAGCTGTTTGCCATCCATACAGTAATGCTCTGCTACACTTTGGCAGCTAACGGCGTGATTATCTAAGTAATTCTTTTAAAAAAGCACCGAACTCAGCGGTTATGCGAGTACCGGTGGCTACCAAACTCCAGTCACGACTATATGTCTGCCCAGTGGATGGATCTTCCCAGCGACGACGCTTGATACGTAAATAAACGGCTTTACCACGGATAGGGAAGTCCTGAACTTCAATCTCAGGGAGGAAACCTTTTGAGTGAAGATGGAGATCAGAGTACTCAGCAGGAATAGTGGCTTTCTCCTCTAAATAAAGAATAAAGCAAGTATCCTGAGAAACATGATTGACTAGGGTAAAGTAATCAAGGATTCCTGAAGGCAAGAACAAGCTTAAAGAAGCAACAGGATCAATCGTTTGGGAAGAGGATGTTTTCATGATGCAAAAATAAGAATTTTAACGCAATCCCCCAAGGTTTCAGACTGAGCCAATATCAAGTAGACAACATGTGGACGATTCTATTAAATGAAAAAATCGCAAACGCTATTTTAATAGCTGTTTGCGATTTCTCTAAGTGATTCAAGTAACGTTCTTTAATCGCCTGATTATTAATTATTTACACAATTGCGTAGCCTACAATATGCCTACATTTCTTATCTATTACAGGTTATTTCTTACTTAATAAGACTTGTATTAGACGTTCCTTCTCTTCGAGAATCTTCTTTAAATAAGCGATTTCTGCCTCTTTATTAAGACTATTTTCCGTATTACTTTCCAAAGGATTATCAAAGAAAATACCGGGAGAAACATTAAATACCTCTGCTATGGCTTCAAGAGTTTTAGTATTGGTTGATCCTGTTCTTATCATGGATTGAATACTACTTTCATCCTTACCAATTCGGGAAGCTAATTCCCTAATCTTGATTTTATTCTTTTCGCATAAATCCCTTATAAGCAATAAATTAGCCATAATTCGATATTATATTTACAATATTTAACAGGAATTATTCTACTGAATAAGTAGAATAAAACTATATTTGTGATATAAATATAGAAATAAATAATAGATTTAATGTGATGTTATGGCAAAAAAAACTTTAAAAAGAAATGAAGACGGCGAGAAGTTAAGAATGTATCTAATTGGTTTACCGCTGAAAGATTCTTCTAAAATGGTGACAAAATTAGCGGAAGCATGTAAAGTACCACTACATACCGTTCATAATTGGCGCGCCGGATTATGTCGTATTCCCGAACTTGCCAAGGATAAGATCGAGGAAGTAACAGGCGTGAAAATCTTCCATGTGGACTAAATAACCTTTTAAAACTTAAATGTTATGAATACAAAGATTATTGCGAGAGTGAACAACGTAGATATCTTGTCTACAGGTGACGAGCAATTTGTGGCAATCAGACCCATTTGTGAAGTATTGGGGATTGATCCGGAAGGACAGAGGCAGCGGATAGAACGGGATGAAATACTCGGTCCAGCTGCCTGCCTGATAAAGGCAATTGGAAAAGACGGAAAGAGTTATGAAATGTATGCTATTCCTTACTGTTATGTTTTCGGCTGGCTGTTTTCTATTGACATCTCAAGAATAAATGAAAATGTAAAAGCATCGGTTCTGGAATATAAACTTGCATGTTACAAGGCTTTGTTTACACATTTCACGGAGTCGCAAACCTTCCTGAAACAAAAGCAGACCGTTATCGAGCAGAAAGTACTGAAGTGCCAGGAGTGCCAGTGTCGTTTTAAAGAGGCTCAAAAGTTGATGAACGAAGCTAAGACGGAATTAAATCAGGTAATGAAAATAACGATTGATGACTGGAGGGCTAATAATTGCCGGTTGGATTTACCTTTTGTTTCCGGTGAAATGGATGATTGACTTTAGAAGCAGGTAATAAATACCCGGGGCGGTTTTTGCCGCTCCATATAATAACCGCCGGAGTGTGGAGATAACCCCGAAGGGCGAAAGCGGGTGTTATTGGTAGTTCGATGCTATCCTCCGGCACAGCTATAAACAACAATGAGCAAAATTTACATAGTAACTAAAAGGGAATCCGGAATATACGAAGAAGACGGCGTTTGGTTTTCTATCCTTGCCGCATTTGATACGAGAAATAAAGCAGAAGAATATTTAAAAAAATATGTAAAAACGGCTCCTAAAGAAGCTTACTACACTTTCTATCGAATAGAATCTGTTCCGTTGTTTCTTTCTTCTCATAAAGTGAAAATAAACAGACCGAAACATACGACCTATCCTATTGGTGAATTGGTAAAATTAAAAATAAGTGGTGAAAAATAATTCAAATCAAGAACAGAAATGAGCAAAAAAATCTCCATAAAAGTAACTGAAGCACAACCGCTTCCTTGCCCTTATTGCAATGGTTTTTACGGTTATCAGTATAGTGATCTGTTTAGAATGAGTTACACGAGTGTGCATAATTCTGACGGTACATATTCCGGTGGGGAATATTCCGATGGAGTTTCCTTAAACAAGAGTAAAACAGCTTATTGTGTGAATTGTGGTACCAAACTACCTTTTACCCTAATACGTGAAGGTGAGGAACAAGTCGAATAATTAAAAATAAATAAGAAATGAAATCAACAATTACCACCCCCGATGAATTAACCACGCTACGAATAGAAGGCAGTAGTGGAACCTATAAAATATTCAGTAGCTTCCGCCCCATGGAATCCCCTGCGTTCGTGGATGCAGTAGACAGGAAGTATAATCTGGCGGAGATTAAGAATCTTTCCGGCGGAAAAGGTTATTTCCTGGTACACTTGAACAGAGAGCAGCAGGAAACCATACAGGAGGATTTAAACGCTATCCTTTGCGATAGTGTGCCATGTCTTCTATAAACTAAGACGATCTTAACGAAATGCCATGAAAGAAGACAGACGCCTAAGAAACCTACGTTATCAGATGCGGAAGAAAGGTTACCAGTTCGATACAAAGAACCTGGTGGCCATTATGCCTTCACATGACAAACGTTCCCTTCTCCAGGAAAGGAGATTAAGCAAATTCGGTTTTTCAATTCAGTATAACATGTTTGAACAATGAAAGATAAAAATTTAAAATACATCGCCCACGCTATTATCGTGGTTGCCTTTATGGGACTGATTGCCTTTGTCATTTATTATACGGGTAAAACCGCTTTTCTTTGGCTGTTATTATTCGTTTTCCTGTATCAACCTTGGGGAGACTTGAAAACAAAGCAGGAGGAAAACAACGAAAAATAAGTAACTATGTAACTTTATAACGATGATAAAGGCAGAAGACATCTACAAAGTAACCAACAACGGGCTGGATATAATTCTACATTATTATCCGCAAGCCCGGGATTGTGTCGGAACCAACCGCCATTTTAAACGCCGGCCGTCAGAAGACGACGCGTCGGCCTGTATCAAATTGTTCGGTAAGGAAGGTTCCCAGCAGGTTTATAAGGTAACGGATTTCGGCGATACCGGAACGGCTCAAAGTCCCGTCGATATCTGCATGTATGAGGAAGGCCTCCGGTTTAACGAGGCTATCCTTAAACTTGCATCCATGTACAACGTAACCGATGAACTCAACCGTAACGTAAACAAACCGGATATCCGTAAAGTTCCGGCCTCCCAAGATCAGAAAGACGGTACTAAAATTTTCGAGCTTGCCGATCATCTCGCCCCGGATCAGTTACGCATACTCGGCCCCCGTGTCACCCAGGAGAACGCCGAGGCCCTGCACTGGTATTCGGCCAAATATATAGGGTATGTAAAAAATCGCGAGGTAACCTATAAATACGCGACTGCGACATACCCTATCTTTATGCGCGAATGTCTGGTAAAACCGGCCGAAGGCGACACGCCCGAAGTGAAGTTCTATAAAATATACGAGCCCCTGAATCCGGACAAGCAGTGGCGTTTTTCCTACACCCCGGAAGGTGTCAAGCCGAAGGACTATATAAACGGTCTTTCCGAACTGAAAGCCTTATACCGGGAGTTTAATTCCAGGGAAGAAGCCGCCTTTAAAAAGAATCCGGCCAATGCGGAAAAGCCTTATAAGGAACAGAAGCTGCAGGAGGCGTTTATATGTTCCGGAGAGCGCGACGCCCTGTGCGTTAAATCGCTGGGCTTTTCCCCGATCTGGTTTAATTCGGAAACATATAAACTTTCCGAACAGGACTACAAGGAGATCATGAAATACGTTGAAGTCCTGTATAACATACCCGATATCGACACGACGGGCAGGGTGAAGGGTACGGAACTTGCACTACGTTTTATCGATATCCACACGATCTGGCTACCGGCCTGGCTTACCACTTACCGGGACCAGCGGGGCAAACCCCGTAAGGACTTCCGGGACTTTATGGAATTACGAAGCAAGAACGAGGATTTCCGTAACCTTATGACGCTTGCCATGCCCGCCAAATTCTGGTATTCCAAGTTTAACGAGAAATCCCGGCAATGGGATCACAATATAGACGCGGACTGCCTTCACTACTTTTTACGTCTTAACGGTTTCTATTCGCTTCATGATGAAAATTCCAGTTCAACGAAATACATCCGTATTACCGGCAATATTGTAAAACTGATAAAGGCAAAGGATATCCGGAAGTTTATCCGCGGTTGGGCCCAGGATAGTTTTTTATCCCGCGATATAAGAAACCTTATTCTGAACAGCCCCAAACTGTCAGATACGGCCCTGGACAATTTGCAGGAAATAGAACTGGACTTTACCAATTATACCCATAATACGCAGATGTTCTTCTTTCCCGGTTGCAGCATGGAGGTAAGCGGTATCGGTATAAAGGAACATCCGGCCAACGGCAGCACATTATCCCACTACGTTTGGGAAGAAAATGTACTGAAACACAAAGTCCGTCTTATGGAAGACATGTTTACCATTTCCCGTAAAAAAGACATAGAGGGCAACGATGTATTTGATATCCGGATAAATGCCGTACCGTCTAACTTTTTCGGCTATGTAATCAATTCGAGCCGCGTTTACTGGCGTAAGGAACTGGAATACAATTTCGATAACAAGAGCGTGGGGGAAGCAGAATCCTACCGGGAGAAACATAAATTCGATATCGAGGGGGAAGGCCTCATGGCGGAAGAAGTGGCCGAACAGAAAAAGAACCTTATCAATAAGATATTTACTATCGGTTATATGTTGCACCGGTATAAATCCCCTTCCCGTGCCTGGGCACCGCAGGCCATGGATAACAAGATCGGTGAAGACGGGGAATGTAACGGGCGTTCGGGTAAATCATTCATGTTCAAGGCCCTTTCCTACTTTATGAAGACCGTCAAGCTTTCCGGCCGTAATCCTAAACTAATGGATAACCCGCATGTGTTCGACCAGGTGAACCAGCATACCGACTTTATTCTGGTGGATGATTGCGACCGGTATCTTAATACGGGCCTGTTTTACGACATCATCACGTCAGATATGACCGTGAACCCGAAGAACAACCAGTCGTTTACTATACCTTTCGAGGAATCGGCCAAGCTGGGATTTACAACTAATTACGTTCCTATTGATTTTGATCCGTCTACGGAAGCCCGTTTGCTGTACCTGGTATTCTCCGACTACTACCACCAGCGTACGGAAGATAACGACTACCGGGAAACGCGTTCTATCCGGGACGACTTCGGTAAGGATTTGTTTTCCAAGACTTACAGCGAGAACGAGTGGAACGCCGATATAAATTTCTTCTTGCAGTGCTGCCGTTTTTATCTTTCCCTTTGCGAGGAATCTATAAAATTGCTTCCGCCCATGGAAAACATTATCAGGCGTAAATACAAGGCCGATATGGGAAATAACTTTGAGGATTGGGCGAACTCTTATTTCTCTCCGGACAGCGAGCACCTGGATAGCTTTATTGTTCGTGAAAAGGCTTTTGCTGATTACAAAAGCTTTTCCGGTGTGAATAAAATCACGATGCAGCGTTTTACAAAGGCCCTCAAAGGTTTTGTGGCCCTTTGTCCCTACATTGAGGAACTCAACCCGAAGGACCTTTGTAACTCCCAGGGGCGTATTGTACGTAAGGATAACGACGGAAAGGCCGCTGACATGATCTATCTACGTTCATGCGGCACGGCGGAAACGGCTGCCGGTGGTGGAACGGAACCGGCCGATCCGACACTCATGTTTGTACCTGATGAACGACCGGATGAATGAATAACGCGCATTTGAAATTAAACAGCATGTCCGAGTTTACCGCGCTCTGGAACAGCGGCGAGAGGTTCCGGAAATTCGCCGAACAGGTCTACCGCTATCTGGAGCGTATGAAACCCGGTACCGTCCTGATGCTGGAACGCTATTCGGGCGAGCAGCTCGAATGGATCATCAAAACGGCCTGTGTTTTTATCCTGGAAGGAGACAACTCCCTGGAGTATGAATTTAATGAGGACTATACGGCCGTCGTGCACCGCTATGTACCCCCGGACGTAAAGAAATGGATTTTAAGCAGGTGCAAACATCGCGTATAAGACGGATCGGAGCCGGTATAAGATACGAAAAGAGGGACCAGATACGAATGTGTCGGTCCCTCTTTTCGTATGGAAACAGATGCGTCCCGCCCGGCTTCCCTCCCCATACCCCACCTCTATTTCATACAAAATTTTAGTAACCTTGTAACCTTTGTTTGCTTGAAAGAAAAAAGTCTGAAAATCAAATAAATAAATAGGAAATAAAGGTTACGAAGTTGCAGTTACAAAACGGTTACTAACTTTTCCGGTTTGTAACACTGGCCTTTTTATCTTCTACCGGTAAGCCCGGTTACAAACTGTTTTCCTGCCATTTTTTTGTAACGGGAATTAGTAACGCTACTAAGTTGCTAAAATACAGCATATTATCTTTACCGGTTGCCCGGTTACGAAATTACAAAAATTTAGTACCGGATTATATTAGAACAGCTTGGCAGAGAAAATACCGGCCGTGTGGCAGCAGGAAAAGGCACGTTATAATTATTCTCCCAGAGTATATTTATTAAAATGGCGGCTGAAAGCCTACATTTTCTCGTAAATGGCAGAACAACAGCCCATAAAGAAATATCTTTGCCCTTAAAAAGGAATGTTATTGTTATGATTACCACCCGAATACAGATTGAATCCTACCTGGCCGAGTATGTCCGGGGCAAATATTACGACGAAACGGTCGGTACCGTCCGTTTTCCTTCTTCGTCCGATATCTATGTGACTATTTACGATCTCATGGAGAAACGGCCAGTTAATTGTTCGGCTGACCGCGGCAACCTGGAGTTTATGCTGCCTGACCGCCGGGAGGCCAATTTTGCCGGCGGCAAGTCTCCGGAACAGTTCAATTACATTTCCGTACGTGGTACCGCCATTCTTGAAAAGCGTTTGCGTGCCCTGATGTGGGCCGAGCTGCACGAACTCATGGACGAAAACAAGCACCTGCACGGTATCGAATTTAAGGAAACCGTTTTTACCTTCCTGAAAAAGTATAATATCTCTTCCATTCAAGAAGACGGACTACTGAAAAACTACCAGCGGTGGCGGGATAGTTTCAGGCGTAAGAAGAAAAGGGCCTATAATCGAAAAAAAGTGTAAAAAAGCAAGTTATTTTTTACCTACCAACTGTATCTGTTTGTCCTTTTTTGTCCGGTTTTTGGCTGAAAAACGTCCGAAAAATGCTGAATATTTGATTATCAACACTTTATATCTATAATTATGTCAAGGAAGTTAATATCCTCCGCCCATAGCCTGCAACTGGTTCCCGTTTACAACATTATTCATTTTGGCGTCGTGCGTTCGAAAGTCGTTATTCGCTCAATCGGAAAACCTGATATTCTTACGATCGTACCGGGAACCTTAAAACCAGGTGACAGCAAAAATGAAGACGTCTATACTAAAAAACATACCTTCAAACTTGCCGACGTGTCGCGAAATAAGACGCTTTATCTGGAAAACCTGAAAGCGACGCCCTTTGTCGCTCTCTATATTGATGAAACGGGTAATACCCGTGTTTCCGGTTCTCCCGATTATCCGCTTACCTTTTCTTTTGAGATCGGCGGGGGGCTGTATAATTGTACCCTGTCCGGCACGGGTCCGGGCGTTGATGCGTTTCTGTAGGCTTCTTTCAGTCCTTCTCTACCTATAATATAGGCGTTTTCTTTGTCGTAAAAAAGAGAACGTGGACAAAATACAGGAGATTTTTACAGCACCTTGGGCAATCGCTGATAATGATTATTACCGGTTGCTTTCTTTACTTGTGCCGTGTGTTGCAGCCGGCAACCTGGATGCGATCGAAAAACGGCTTAACAATAATAAAATAACCGCTTACGCTACTACTCCTTACCTTGCCAACCGGTGGGAACTGGATGATGACACCCTGCCGGCTGACAGCGTGGCCGTCATTATCCTGGAAGGTACCTTGTATTCTTGGGAGACTTACCGCCTGGAACAGCAACTCCGGGATATTTCCGGTAATCCGAAGATTTGCGGCGCGGTACTCTGGATAAACGGTCCGGGCGGTATGGTCGCACATGTGGACCTGGCGGCTAAAATGATTGCCGAATCTTCCAAACCTATAGCTACTTACGTGGCCGGTACCATGGGGAGTGCCCATTTCTGGCTGGGAACCGCCGCCGGTAGAACCTTTATCGCTTCCCCTATGTGTGAAGTCGGTTCCGTCGGGATCATGCTTACTTACCAATCTTTTAAGGAATATTTCAGGAAACAGGGCATTGATTACCGGGAAATCTATCCGGATAGTGCCGATCTGAAAAACTATGAAACCCGCGCGATTGAAAAGGATAACAACGAAGAGCCTATAAAGCAGCGTTTGGTCGTCATGCACCGTATTTTCTGCGATGCGATCAGTCGGAACCTGGGTATTGCCTACGATCCGGAACTTCCCCTTTTCCGGGGACAGATATTCACCGGCGACGTGGCCGTGGCAAACGGCTATATCGATCAGTTCGGTACGTTGGAAGACGCGGTAAAGTGGGTACTGGCACAGGCCACCGTCAGAAAAGTAAACGAGATGTATAACATATAGTATTAACTTCAAAATTTTGTATATATGAAATTTAAGAGCTTTTCCGCTCACATTCTGGCCCTGTTGGGCCTGTCGGAATGGAGCAAGATAGAGGATAAAAACTCTATCACGGCCGAGGAAGTGGCAAAACTGAAAAACTACGGTTTTACCGAAAAATTCCTCACGGACTTTAAAGCGTCCCTCGAGAACGACTTCCAGGACGAAGCCGAAGACGGAAACCAGGGAGAGGAAACCGAGGAACCCAGAACTACCGCTTTCCTTCGCGGTTTGTTGGGTGATACTGCTGCCCGTCTGACACAGGCGCAGGAACAGCTTGAAGCCTTGCAGACGCAACAGCGTGACGAAAACCGGAACAACACCGCGCTGATTGCCAAGAAGGATGCCGAAATAACGAAGCTTTCCGGCATTATCGCCCAACTTTCGGCCGCTGCGGAAGATGATCCGGGCAAAGGGAAGCAACACAACGCCCAGGCGGACGGTAAAGGGGCTTTCAATCTCCAGGATGAAAAGCAGCTGGGAGGCTTGCAGGGTGAAATGTTCTCACTGGACCGCCCGTATAACCTTCGCGCCAAAGCTGCGTTAATGGAGGCTGCCGGTTTTGAAATGATTGCTCTTCCGAAAGCAAGTTCCATTGACTACAGCCGTTTGAAGGAGGACCTCGGGGCCTTTTACCGTATTCCCTGGCAACAGCGTTTGCAGTCGTTTTTAATGGAACTTCCTTCCATTGAAAGTATTTTCCCGCTTGAATCCGGTTATCAGGATTTGGCTACGCTGGTAAACATTTGGCTGGGTGAGTTCTCACAGGCCGGTAATGAGGAATCCGACTTCGACAAGGTGACTAAAGGTTCCTACGAGTTCGACGATGAAACCCTGCGCATGTTCAACGTGATGTTTGCACACCGTTTCAAAAATTTAAAAGCCCTGGAGAAAACCTGGATCGGCACTTTGAACAAGGAAGGTTCAAACCCTATCAAGTGGTCTTTTATCGAGTACATCCTGGCCGAAACTGCCAAGAAGTTGCATAACGAGCGCGAACAACGCCGTATTAACGGAATCCGTAAGGACCCGAATCTGAACGAACCGGGCAAAGCACTTGCTGCAGCTGACGGTCTGTATGAGTTCCTGAACAAGAAAGTGAACGGACATACCGATATCAATAACGGAAAGTTCGTTTACCAGATCAAGCCGTTCGAGCTGGGAGAACTTACCGAAGCAAACATCGGTGAAAAGGTGTACAAGGGTACTTCCATGATCCCGGCGGTTCTTCGTGACAGCGGTAACCTGGCACTTTATATGCCTTCGCACTTTATTGTATTGTATCATAAATACAATGAACTGCATTACGGACAGAACCAGGATTACAAGGCTAATATCATGTATGTGAAGGAATATCCGGCGGTAAAGATTATCCCGGTTCCCAATGCTGACAACCACCACCGTATTTTCTGGACGTTTGAAGGCAACATTAAAACCTACGAGGACAAACCGGGTGAAATGACGGCTTTCAACCTGGAGCAGGAAGACTGGAGCCTGAAAGTCTGGAGTAACTGGCGTGAAAGTATCTGGGCTATTGCCGTGGGCTTCAAGTACACCAAGAAAGAAGATATGGACTATACGCGCCAGATGATCTTCTGTAATGAGTATGACCGCCCGGCGTCTTACTTTGTGGACGCTGACAAGGACAAGAACCCGTCGGCCAAGCTTCATACCTCCATTGTTACCGTAGCCAACACAGCCGAATTTACGATTACCGATATTGAAGACGCGCCGGTAGGTACGGTTATTTCCCTGAAATGCGGAAGCGTGGATAAAGGTGTTAAGATTGAAAAGAGCGGAAACTTTGAACTTATTTCCGAGGCCTGGCAGCCCGGCAAGGGGGATGTTATCAAACTGATGAAACGTGCCGACGGTAAATTTATCGAGATCGGCCGCGAAAACGCTTCTTCCGATGCGTTACAGTTTGCGCCGGATGAAACGGAACCTTCCTTGCTTGACGGTGAAGTATTCGTAACCGGTGAGAATACAAAGGCGACGGCAATCACTAACTTTACCGATGCGGAAGCCGGTGTTGTTTACACGATCTACGGAAACGGTTCTGAATATGCTTCCACCATTGCGGCCGGCGGAAACTTTGTTTTAACCGAAGCTATGACACTTTCCGAAGGCAAGTTTATCAAGCTGGCGAAAGCCGCCGACGGTAAATTCTACGAAGTGGCAAGAGGCTAATTTTTTGCGGAAGGGATACTTTATCCCTTCCATTTTATAACATTATAAATCATTAAGTTATGACATACGTAAAAGCAAGCGTAAGAAGGCCGGCCGGCAATCCCGGTAACGGTATTCAGCCCAAGGATCAGCTCGTAATTTACGACGTTGACGATATTCTTTCCTTTCCGCAGAGAAACGATGCCGGCGTGGTTATCGAGGATGATATCGTAATGAAGGCGGGACGTTACGCGATCGGTATTTACCTGACACCCGGTACCGCTGAAATCAGTTCCAACAGTGACGGGGAAACGGACGCCGAAGGTTATACGCCTTCCGTTAAGTTCAATCATCCCGGTAATGAACAGGAAATTCGCGAGTTTAAGACAAACTGGCTGTCCAAGAAATGTATCGTTGTGCTCCGTTATTGTAGCGGAAAGCCTGCCGATCTGATCGGAACACCCTGTAACCCGTGTAAATTATCCGTTTCTTATACCGGTTCCAATGAATCGAATACGAACGAGCTTACTTTCACCCAGATCAGCAAGGGGGATGATATCGCCATTTACCGGGGTACCGACACCCTGGAAGAACCGGTGGCCGTAGTGGAAGCCGGTGCCACGGATATAGATTACCAGACGGACGGGCAGTACCAGCTTTCCGCAGGTGCGGCTAAGATAGCCGGTGTTACCGGTGGAAGTCATGGATCGGTAATTACCCTTATGGGATGTTCGGGCGTTGCGCCCACAGTGGAGACGGGCGGTAATTTCCTTCTGAAAGGTGGTAAGACGTTTACCGCTTCCGAAGGTTCCCAACTGACGTTGCGGGCGTTTAACGACGGTTCGGAGGCTATGAAATGGATTGAACAAAGCCGTTATGAGGCGTAAGTAAACGGCTTTCATATAATTCAAAGGGTGACCGGCAGCACATGCCCGGCCACCCTTTGTCCTTTTTAGGGTAATTGCCCCTTTTTTCCTTTGTATCATCAAATTTTTATATAGTATGAAACAGGAAATTATTACCTATCTGGCCGGTCCGCGTAACTTCATTCAGGGCGTGGAACTGTACGAGAAATACGGTATCAACCGTATGTTAAAGAAGTCATTCCGCCGGCAGGGAGAAACGGAAACGATGAAGGCCATTCTTTTAGAGGAACTACGGAAGTTGGCCGGGCTTTCCGAACGTGAGTTTAAGACGATCCGGCGCAACTCCAAACAGCCGGCCGCGGTAAAAATGGAACCCGTCCGGGAGGAAACACCCAAAACGCCGGTAAAATACAGCGATGATTTGTTGCTGGAACTTGCCGAATCTTTCGGTGTCAGCGTGGAAGAACTCGTTTCGTCCGATTTCCGGGATAAGGTTCTTTCCATGGATGAAAATGCCGACCGTGTGGAAGAGCTGGAAGAGGAACTGGAAGAGGCGGAGAAACGATACAAGGCAGCTCCGGAAACCGTAACCAAAATGATACGTTTCCGCGAGAAATTTACCTTTCTGAACTCTCCGGATTGTCCCGACATTCTGAAAATACTTGTTTCCGACATGTTCACCGCATACGGGAAGTATAAGGAAGCTTTTGCCCGCCTGGAAGCCACGCCGGATGATGTCAGTTCACTTTCTACAGCACAGGAAGCGCAGGCGGTTGTGGAAAACTTCATCGCTAACCGCGATATGTGGGACGAACTGGAATATTACCGGGAGAACGGAAAGATTCTGGGTAAATGTGAGAAGGTAAAAAGTTTGTCCGTCCGTAAGGGCGTCGAGAACCTTTCGGATATCGACATACAAAAGGCACTGAATAACGCCCGCGCCAACCTTTCAAAGAATAAGGCGAAACTGGAACAGGCCGGGGATGATGAGAAGAAGAAAACGAGTGCCCTTGCATTGATCCAGAAGTGGGAAACTACACAGAAGGCCATAGAGGAAGAAATCGAGGCGCGAAAAAAAAAGTAGTCGAACTTATTGCCAGTCTGACAGGGAAACGGCAACGGATCACAAAGAACCTGGGCCGTTTCTCTCATCCTTGCGACCGCTCGGAGCTGGGACACCAGCTCAAAACATTAACCCTCCGGATAGAAAAAGAAGAAAGCCGGCTTAAACAACTTTCCAATGATTACAAACAAAATTTATAACGAGGACTGCCTGGAGGCGTTGAAACGTGTTCCGGACAATTCCGTAGATTGTATAATAACCGATCCGCCTTATTTCCTGGGAATGACACACAACGGGCAGAAAGGCAGCTTTAAAGATTTGTCTATCTGTAAACCCTTTTACCGGGATTTGTTCCTGGAATTTAACCGGGTGAAGAAACCCGGTGCTTGTGTGTACTTTTTTACGGACTGGCGCGGGTATGCTTTCTATTATCCGTTGTTTGACTTGTATATAGGCGCGTCAAACATGATCGTCTGGAACAAACAGTCGGGCCCGGGTAATCATTACGCCTTTATACATGAGCTTATTTTGTTTCATTGCGGGAAGGGTGTTTCTATCGGTGCCACAAACATAATAGATAATATCCGGTCTTTTGCGTCCGGTGCGAAACTGGTAGAAGGTGAAAAGGTTCATCCCACACAGAAACCGGTGGCGTTGATCCGTAAACTGATTGAAGACAGTACAAAGCCCGGCGATCTGATCCTGGACACTTTCGGCGGTTCCGGTACTACAGCCGTGGCAGCCATTGAAAGCGGCCGGAACTTTGTATTAATGGAACAGGACGAAATTTATTATTTCACGGCACAGAAACGAATAAAAGATGCGTATGAACGATTTAACGGTGGTGGATAGTATTTACCTGGATGCGCAGCAAAAAGAGGATGTACGGCGTTTGTCTTCTTTAGGGTATTCGCCGAAAGACATAGCCGTTTCCCTGGGGCTTTCTCTGGAGGATGCCAGGCTTTTTGTCCGGGATGCGGAAACGGTAGGAACTTCCGTTAACTTCCTGATCCGGGAAGGGATTCTGGTAGCACGTGCCGCCCCTGAAATAAAACTCCATGAAGCGGCGGAAGGCGGAAACGTGGAAGCTATAAAACAGCTGGAGGCCGTACGGAAAAGACATACTTTTGAACGTTTAATCGAACAAATGGATGACGACGAATTTAATTAAGCCCTCACGAATAGACTTTGACAAGGTGGATATCAACCAGATTCAAAGGATTCTTTCTACCGGTACGCTGGAAGCCCTCGCGCCCGATGAAAGGGAATATTACAGCCTTATGGAAATGGTACGGGGCCTTCGTGCCCGTATGCGTATAAATGGTAAGCTGGTGACAAAGGCCGGCATCATCCGCCTTTTGAAGTCGGAACCTTACGGCCTTTCGGACTGGATGGCCCGCCAGGTGTACGCTGACAGTCTCAATTTCTTTTATACGCAGGATAACGTACGCCCGCAGGCTTTCGCTAACTTGTATGCGGAAAAGGCCGAAAACTGGGCGAATACCGTCTTTCTTATGGGAAATGTGAAGGAGGCTAAGAACCTGCTGAAACTGGCGGCGGAACTTCGCGGATGTTATAAGGATCAACAGGCCGAAATACCGGAGGAACTGCTTTCACAGAAAAGCACGGTTATTTATACTACCAGCCGTAAGGATCTGGGTGTTCCTGAAATCGACCGTAAGGAACTGGAAGAGTTTATCGACGCGATCCCGGAAATTCCTGTTATTGTACGTGATAATATAAAAGAGGACGCGCGTATTAAAGCTTTTGACCTGAAAAAACGTATGTTGTATGATATCAAAGAGTTCGGGGAAGATAACGAAGGTGAGTAACGCCGATGATGTGGAAATCAAATACGGCCATATAATCCAGGTTCTGACGGACTGGATCGATACTACTATCCTTGTATCTGTTGACGGGCGCGGTATGGCCAAATCGACCGTTATACAAGCCAGGCGTTCCGCCCGTTGCGTGGAAGAAATGCCCGGCGGTGCGTTCGCTTTTGTTGCCAATACCTACAGTAACCTGGAAGATAATATAATGCCGGCCGTTCAGAAGGGCTGGCAGCTTATGGGCCTGATCGAAGGGGTACACTATGTAAAAGATACCCGCCCGCCTGAATCCTGGCGGCGTAAATGTTCGGTTATTGTAGATGATTACAAGCATGTTTACAGCTTCTGGAACGGATGCGTTATTTTTATGGGATCACTGGATAACCCTTCACTGCTTGCCGGAAAGTCTGTAATACATCTGTTTTATGATGAAGCGAAGTACGACAAGGAAATGAAAGTAAACCGCGCTATGCCTATTCTTCGCGGTGATGCGATCACTTACGGACATTCCCATTTGTTCCTGGGGATAACCATTACTACCGATATGCCGGATATCGACGAAAACGAGTACGACTGGTTTTTCCGGTATGTCAAGCAAATGGACCCGGAACGGATCATTAAAATAGTACAGGCGGCAAGTATGCGTAATGATCTGGTAATTTCTCTATTAAAAGAAGAAAGAAAAAATAAGCCTTCCCCCTTGAAGCTGAAACGTTTGAAACGGGATATTGAATATTACGACCGGGCTTTATTGAAGTTGAGAAAAGGACAAACGTTCTTTCTTAACGCTTCTTCATTCGCTAATGTTGAGATACTTACGATAGAGTATTTAAGGCGGTTGTATAATGGTACGCTGGAGCTTCACGAATTTAAAAAGTCGGTGGTGGGTATGCGTCCCGGTCTTCGCAGGGATTTACGTTTCTATGTGTTGTTTGGTGAAGGACATAAGTATTATAACGGTACCGCTTCCGGGGAAGCCGCTTACAGTTCGCGGGAACTCCGGTACCTGCACCATGATAAAACGATTGAAGGCGGTATGGACTTCGGTAATATGCTTTCTTTGGTGATCGGTCAGGCGGACGGTGCTTATTACCGGGTACATAAGAACTTTTTTGAGATACCGCCGGGCTGGTTCCGGGAGATCGCCGACCAGTTCCTCACCTTCTTCCAGAACCACGAATACAAAGAACTGGATTTGTACTATGACCGTGCAGGTAATAACTTTGAGAAACAGAAGGAGGATTACGCGGGTAAGATCAAAGACGCCATAGAAAAAGACGGCAGCGGGAACCGTACCGGCTGGATCGTAAACCTAAAGAGCCGTAAACAGGCAGTTATCCGACAGGATGCAGAATACGACTTTATGCAGGAGATTATGGGCGGTACCAACAAGAACCTGCCTATCTTGCTGGTTGATGCGGTGAACTGTAAAGAAATGGTTAGTTCCGTAGAAAAGGCAAAGGCTGAAATCAAATACCGGGGTAATTCTAAGGTAGTGTTCAAAGTGAAGAAGTCCGAAAAGCTTGCACCGAAAAAACTACCGATGTTATCCACCAATTTCTCCGACGCTTTCAAATACTTATTGATGCGCCCCGGCTGGATAGCTTTAGTACGGGGCAAGCGGACGCTACAGGCCGACTCGTTTGTGGATCAATGGATAGAGAACAGGCATAAAAGGTAATTGCCTTGTAACGCTGGAAAATTGGTTTTCCGGCGTTTTTTGTGTTACCAGGTTACGGGTACCCCTCCGGGAGAGGTCATATTTCACCTTTTAGGGGGAGGGCAACTGCTTTCCGACTTCTGAGCGGCTCGGTCTTCGGAAGGTGTCATTTTTTTAGTTTTTGAATTTTTTTTCGGCTTTTGACTGTTTTTCAGTCGTTTATCTGCATTTAGACCAAAATTTTACGCGAAAAAGTGCGTTTTTTATGTGTTTTTACTCGTTTTTTGCCCGTTTCTGGGTGAATTACCGTGTATTTTTGGGCGGTTGCCTTTCATTTTTGGGGATTATATTCTTTATAAATGTACATATTTAAGTATTTTTGCAGCCGTCAAAATTACACTGCATATAACCGTCAGAACTTACGGGTGGTACAGATGAAAGTATACACTAATTTTAAGTTACTGATATGAAGAAATTATTATTAATTACCGTGTTGGCTATTTTAGTAGTAGCAGCGACAGCACAAGAAACTCGAAAAACGTTTTGTGAAATTGTTGGTACAGGGAAAGTCTTAAGTTCTAAAGTCAAAATACAAATAGACTTCGGGCAAAAAACATCTTATTTCGGAAAATACAAAACGTTTATGGTAGATGAATCCGGGAAGAAAATTGAATTTAATTCTATGGTAGACGCCATGAATTATTTAGCAAAATTTCGGTGGAAATTTGAGCAGGCGTATGTTGTTACAAATGAGAGCACGAATCAAAATGTATATCATTGGTTATTAAGTAAAGATATAGTTTCTGATGATGAAATACGAGAAGGAATTATAACACAAAAAGATTTTGAAGACATGGAGAAAGCGGCCATGGAAGATAAAGAGAATAAAAATGAAGAGGTTGAAAAGAAAGTTCCTTTATTTATGCGAAATATGAAAAAGGAAAGTGATGAAGAGGATGAAGCTCAAAAGAGATATGAACCATAAGAATAGATTAACGCTCGCCAATTTTGGCGGGCGTTTTTGTTACGAAGTAACGAATCGTAGAGTCGATAAATTTTCTTTTATGGTAAACTTTTATTAACGTTTTTTTTTGTTCAGATTTTAATACCGACATTTGCCCCTGTCAAAATTACACCGCTGGTGCGGTCCGGTGAGTCTCGGTTATTGGCTCGAATAAACAACGGGCTTTTTTTATGCTCGGTATTTATCTATTTTGGATATATAAGGCGGTTGCCTTTCCCTAACTTATAACCCGATCTTCGGACGGTTTGCGGTGTAATTTTGACGAATTAGGGGAAATGGTAACCGCCTTTCCCATGTAAAATAGTCAAAATTACACCGTTATGAAAAAAGAACTTCAATCCGGCACAAGCTACGTGCCTTCGTTCCGTACTGGTAGCACGGACGTAAACACGATCCAACATCGTTATTTTCAGGAACCGAAACATGAATGTACTGTTTGTTCAACTTCTGGGGCTTATTACTTATCTGCTATCGCTTGTTTCTGTCTTACTTTTATCTATCCACCGGCTGTCATTGGTGCAGTTATATGTGTGTGTCGTGCCAAGAAAGCGAGGAAAGGAGGCCGAAAATGATATCTTATTTTATAGAGCTTAACGAATATAAACCACAGAATCGAAAATGTGCTGAAATGGCAGAGTTTGCAAACCAGTTTGGTAATACGCTTTGCCCTGATAAAATTTCCTTTGATGCTTTTAAAACTGAACTGGAAGCAAAGGTAAAGGAGCTGAACGAGAAATACCCTAAAACAATGCCGCTGAAAATATCTTCCGGTAGCGGGTTTATTCATATAGATCAGGACACTAAAACACATAATAACGGCTGTGACAAGCCTGTAGCCTATTTTTTCATTTACCGGGTTAAAAGAATATATAGGTTTTCAGAGCGTCCCCAGATAGAAAAGAAAGGAGGTGCCGAATGATATATACTGAATATCAGCAAGTGTTACTTACTCAATTACAAAACAATGATAAAAGGATTGAGGAAATAAAGAAGGAAAAGGAAGAAATACAGGAAATGTTTCTACAAGAAAGTAAATTTAAACCGGGTGATCTGATACAGATTGATTATAAAATAAGCAATGCTACTTTTAAAGTTCGTGGCTGGATTTTCCGGATTACATTCTGGAGGAATCGCCCGTATTATCACCTGAATTTACCCAAGAAAGACGGTTCCCGCGGATTAAGGGTTAAAAGTGTATGCGACGGGGTACTGGAAAGTATAACAAGTATTTCACATATTAAATTAGAAGACTTAAAAGGAGGTGCCAGATGAATACAAATAATCCTGATATCCTATTTTTCGTTAAACGTGAATACGGTACGCCTTCCATTGAATTAAGAGCATATAAAGTGGAGAAGGTTAACAATGAGTTTGCTTTCCTTGAACTTGAACGTTTACGGTTGGTTGTTTTCTCTGGTAATTTTCAGTCTGTATCACTTCATCACGAGTACGGTAAAAACAACTGTATGTATAATAGTGCTAATAATATACCGGATTTGATGAAAGACATGAAGA
Organism: Bacteroides xylanisolvens; assembly: GCF_018289135.1. Lineage (NCBI taxonomy): Bacteria > Pseudomonadati > Bacteroidota > Bacteroidia > Bacteroidales > Bacteroidaceae > Bacteroides > Bacteroides xylanisolvens. The sequence goes on along the minus strand of NZ_CP072216.1, from coordinate 1,704,487 downwards.
GGTGGCAGTTATCGCCCATTGACAGACGTAATTACGAACGGTTTAGGAAAGTCGCCCTCGGGATATACCGGCAGGCCGGAATAATTGATTTCACTACCTTAGAGACTACACCGATTAAAAACGTTTAATGAAAGATTTGTTATGAAAGATATAGAAGTAAACGGCGCACATATAACAGATGAAAGTGCCGGAATATTGAAGCAGTGGCAAGTTAAGACGGAGCCGGTTTCCGCTTGTTACATACGAGTAATAGAGGAAACTATCGACGATTTGACCGATGAAGGGGGCGAACCTCTTTCCGCTGAAAAAATAGTAGAAAGAATCAGAACTTTACGTATGATGAAAAAAGACATCGAAAAGCTGTCTAATCCTTAATATTAATAATTTAGCATACCGGCTGAAAAGGCAGCCGTTGGGTTTAAGTCCCAGGTTAGGGTTTGTTTGTGCCGGGGTGGTTCCCGGCACTCTTTTTTATGTCCTTTTTGTCCGTGTCCGTTCTTCCCACCTTTGCAGTAACCAATCATTCAAATTATGAAAATAGGAACGGACAAATGGAAGCATTTCGGGATTAATTACGCTATATGTGCCCTGTTGGGTAATTATGGTGTTCCCTTTGCCCTGGGTGCTTCATTGGGTAAGGAATACGGGGATAAAATGTCACCCGGTAATAAATGGGACTGGAAGGATATTCTGGCAGACCTGGCCGGGATCGTGGCGGGCTATTTGACGCATGTATGTACCGTCTGGACCATAATGTAAAATTTTCAACTCTATCAATATGACGGAAACGATAATTACAGCGATTATTACGGCTCTTTGCACGGGTGGACTGACCTGGTTATTCACTCTCCGATATACCCGTAAACAGGCGGAAGCTGATGCCATGAAGTCAGTACAAGAGGTTTACCAGGAACTAATCGAGGATATGAAGAATGACCGTAAGGAGCTAAAGAACGCGTACCAGGAACAGAAAAAACGGTTTGACGAAGTGGATAACAAGTACAAGGAAGTCCTGCAGAAATGTAACGAAATGGAAAAGGCAATCAAGCAGAACGCCCGTGTAATGGACACTATGAAGCCGTTTCTTTGCGGTGTGAAAAATTGCCCGAACCGTAAATCTATCACTTTTGACACTAATAATAATTAACGACTTAATAAACATGAGACATGGAATCGTACACCTACTTATTTTTATTTGTTTTGCAGCTTGTTTTTACGGTTGTCGTTCTTCTCGCTCTGTTACACGAAAAACGGTTACAGAAGCAACTGGAGAAGAAAAACAAACAACTACTGACGGAGTTATTGAACTTGCGCGGAGAGATTCAAGCAATGAGGAGCACGTACTTGACGTTTACCGGGAAGATAGTACGCATATCCGTATCGACTACGACAGCCTCGGAAGAATTAAAGAAATTGATTTCAGCAACCGAAAAACTGAAAAAAGAACTGGAAAGAATCAAAGCAGTTCCTTCCAGGATCATAAGGAAACTACCAGTCAAGCGGAAACAGTCGTTACCCGTAAATCCGACGTTAAGCAACAAAGCCAGGAAAAAGAAAAGGTTACAAACGGGTGTAGCTTATGGACGTTCCTAAAATTCATGTTTTTCTTTCTATCCTTTTGCCTGGTCCATGATAACTGGGGCGGGATTAAAAGTTTTATCCGCCGACTATGGAAAAAATAAACCTTTATGTAGCGGTAGAACAGATGAAGCGGATTACCATTTCAGGGGGAACCTTTTCTATCAAGTTCCGGAAATGGAACCGGCAGACACGGGACGGCGGTGACATGGTGATACTCACGGCCGCCCGTTTGAGGAAGAAGGCGACGGATGAAAGCATCGAAAATTCAAGCTATAAACTATTCCTGACGGACACCACAACGGGTCGGCCGCTGAATTGCTGGGAATGCCTGGTAATGGAGTTCAACGGGAAAAGAATAACGATTTAAGAGTATGGAAATAAGACGAAGTGGCAACTTTGGAATTATAGATACCGGCACTGACAAGGGTTTGATCTCCTTTTCTATCGGTGGCCGCGGTAAAGGTTGGGAACCTTCCAGCATCCAGTTAAACCGGCGGGGGGCTTTCTTTTCGCGTAAGATCAGCGTAAACGGTACTTTTATTGTTCCCATGGGGGATAATAACGACATGCCGGGCGATGTCATGCGTTTACTGGATAAATTCTACGCCGGTGAAGGTATTATGGGTAAAATAGCCGGTTTGCAGTGGGGAGAAGGTCCACGGCTGTATGAGGATGCAATCGACGAAGACAATAACCGTTTTTACCGGCGTTGGAAACTCGATCCGGAAATAACCGCCGACCTGGAGTCGTGGGATTACACGACGGTTCTTCATCGCTCACTCGTAGACTTAACACACATGCAGGGCTTTTTTATAAAGTTTGTCCGGAACCGTGCGCCACGTGTGGGCAATCCCGGGCGTTTGGTACGGCTGGAACATATTCCCTACCAGAAGGCCCGTCTGGTATATCCTCCCGACGGTGAGGATGAACCGCAGGAAGTGCTTGTGGGCGACTTTCCTTATCCTGATCCGGCTTATACTTACCGTTACCCGATCTTTGATCCGGCCCACCCGTTCAAATATCCGGTTTCCGTGAAGTATTATAATATCTATTCCTTTTGTAAGGACTTTATGAGTACGCCGCGTTTTCTGGGTGCGCTTGACTGGCTGGAGCTTGCCGGCGGTCTGGCCGCTATCCTGATCGCCTATAACGAAAACGCTTCGGCCATTTCCCTGCATATCGAATCGCCGCAGTCTTACTGGGACCGCGCGGAAGCACGTATAAAACAGGTTTGCGAGCGTACAGGCGAGAAATATACGGCCCAGATGCTGGAAGATTTCAAGGACGAAGCTATGGAGAAATTCGCCTCCAACATTACCGGAAGGCAGAACGCCGGAAAATACATGCACACGACCAAATTCTGGAATCCGGAAGCGAATAACTTTGAGGGCTGGACGGTGGAACCACTGGATAAGAAGATAAAGGATTATGTGGACGCCCAGATTAAGATATCCAATAAGGCGGACGCTGCCGCCACTTCCGGCTTCGGTCTTGATCCGGTACTTTCAAATCTGATTATAGAAAACAAACTTTCTTCCGGATCGGAGAAATTATACAGCCTGAAAGTGTATAACGCTTCTGAAACGGCTATTCCGGACATGATCCTTTGTAAGCCGTTACAGCAGTATATTAATGCCAACTTTCCGGGTACCGCAACGAAAGTAGGGCTTTATCGTACCATAGTGGAAGCGGAACAGAACGTTTCACCCTCTAACCGTATGAAAGAAAATGCGTAGTCTGTTTTTTACACCGAAACCGGAAGATGTGCCGGAAGAACCGGTAAGCGACCGGCAACCGGAAGAGAACCGGGCCGATAACACCCCGGACAAGCATATAAAGGCCCGCCGGACGAAAAACGTTCATTTTGATCGGCGGATAAAATCGGAGCTGCACCTGGAAGAGTGTTTGCCCTGGCATTTTGAGAAAGGGGCGTCTTATCACTGTATCAGTCATGGGGACGTTGATAGCCTTACTTATCTTCGTGTGATCGTGAAGCAACAACCGGTGGAATATGTTCTGATTTCTACCTGGTGTATGGCAATTACCGATGTTAAGGAGGTGGAGAAATGGCTGGAGAGAAAAGACATAGGGCACGCGGATTTTTATGTAGGTGAAATCTTTCAAGGTTCCTACGCGGATGTTTATTTATACCTAAAGAAGGTGGCGGAACGTTTCGGATCACGTGTCTGTATTTTCCGTAACCATGCTAAAGTAATGGCCGGTTTTGGTAACGCTTTTGATTTTGTAATAGAAAGCTCGGCCAATGTGAACACCAATCCGCGTACGGAACAGACCTGTATAACGATAGACACCGGGCTGGCCCGCTTTTATAAGGAGTTCTACGATGAAATAAACAATTTCACAAAGGATTTTGATAATTGGAAACCATATACACTAAAAAGAGACCGAGCAAATGACGAAGTTATTTAATAAAGGCGGTGACGGTGCCGGTGAAATAGTCCGTGTTCTGGGATTGATCGATAATGATCTTGATTTTACCAAGTGGGAACCTATCTTACCGCTGGGTATTCGGGATTTACAGGCTATCATCGGAACGGAACCCATAGACGCGGTAGATAAGTATTACCGTGAAGATCATGCGGACGGCACGGAATCGGACGGCATGGCGGAAACTTTGCGGCTGATGCAGCAGGCGGTGGCGATGTTTACCTGGTTAAAGGTCATTCCCACTTTGGACGCACAACACGGAACGGCCGGACGTGGCAAACACCTTGGAGAGAATGAAACGGGTATGACTGCCTTACAGGAGTTCAAGGATGAAGAGAATATCCGGAACCTGGCTTATGAAGCCGTAGACGCGTTGGTGGAGCTAATGGACCGAGAAAAGTTTGATTTCTGGATGAACGGCATTAAGAAAAAGGCTATAAACCGGCTTCTAATCCAGAATAAGGAAACGTTCGATGAATATTACAATATCGGCAGTCACCGGCTTTTCCTGGTACTTATTCCTATGATCCGGGAAGTCCAGGACGGGCAGATAATACCTGTTATCACCCGGAACCGTTATAATAAACTGATTGAAGGCGATACCGTTTTAACGGAGAAATTGCTGGAGTATGTACGCCGCCCGCTTGCACTTCTCACCATAAAAAAGGCCGTTGAACGTTTACCGGTGGAAGTTCTGCCAAGTGGAATCGTACAGGTACAGCAGAGCACAACCGTACGAGATAAATTGCGGGCGGAAAAAGAGGCCCGGCAATCGGTTGCTAACAGTCTGGAGCAGGACGCGGCGGCTTACCTGGATGTATTGCAGGATATCATCAGGGAACTGGATGCGCAGTCGGAAACGGTGGATTACTATATACCGGGTGTTACCGTACAATCCAAAGGAATAACCTTTTAATGTCCGGATATGGAGAAGTTTACATATAATAGTAAGACGGCGGAGGTTCCTTCCTGCCTGGATGAAGTCAGCAGTGAGCAGTACCGGCAGTTTCTTATATTGTCGGTACTGATGAACCGCGGTACGATCAGCCCCGGACAGTTCCGCGTAAAATGGCTTTCTTTCCTTCTGGGCATGAAAGCGGATTACACCATGTACCGGCGTGAGATCATCCGAGAGCTGGACGGTCAACTGGAAAAGCTGGACGGCTTTTTCTCTTATACAACCGGTAAGGAGGGCGAGCGGATCGTTACGCCCATTCTGAAAACTGGGCGTAACCTGATGCAGGATTTCGGGGGCTGGCATGGTGTCGGTGACATGCTGAACGGTCTTACTTTCGGTAACTTTTGTGATTGCCTGGATTTGTTGCAGCAAAGCAAGCAGGCGGCAGAAAAAGACGAACCGGCTATAAATGAAATCTTCCAGGATATCACATTAAAGCTTTACCGGTACAAGGACCCGGAGAAGATGCCGGCCGTTCCTTCCTTGCTTGCCATTCATGCGGTAAACTTCTTTTCCGCTGTTTGGGAAATGGTTCTTTCCGGACCGGTTTATATCGGTGGTGAAGCTATCGACTTTCGGATATTGTTTCAGAAGCTGGCATCCGAGGACCGGAAGGCAGACGATAAAACCGGATGGACCGGGATAGTCTTTGAGGTAGCGGCTTCCGGCGTGTTCGGCAATAAGAAGGAGGTGGACGATACACCCTTTTGGGATGTATTGCTTTATCTGTATAAATGTAAGTTTGAGTATTTACACCAAAAACGTAACAAGAAATGAGAACGACAACAGGAACAAAAAACAAGATCAAGAAATTCGAGGGGTTGCGCCTGAAAGCATATGTATGTGCCGCGGGAGTATGTACGATCGGTTACGGTCACACGGCTGGCGTAAAACCGGGTGATGTTATTACCGAGCCCCAGGCCGACGCTTTCTTTGAATCGGATATCAGAGCAGTAGAAAACCAGGTGAACGCGCTTCCCCTTCATTTGGGACAGTACCAGTTTGACGCGGTAGTAAGTTTTTGCTTTAATGTAGGTATCGGAAAATTCAAGAATTCAACGCTTTATAAGAAGATCAGAGCGGATGCGTATGATTCATCCATACCGGCAGAGTTCAAAAAGTGGATATACGGGGGCGGTAAGATTCTTCCGGGGCTTGTTACCCGCCGTGAATGGGAGGCGAAACGTTATCAGGGATTGACGATATGATAGATATAAAGGTTTACCGTGAATACTGGGAAGGCGTGCAAAAACGTGTTCCTGAAATAAAGAAGGTGCTACCCGTTACCATTGACGAGGAAATGAGTAAGACGATACAAGGACTATCAAAAGAAGAATGTCCGGTGCTCTTTATTCTGATTCCGTCGGGAACGGGTGCCAGCCTTTCGGCTGACAATGTGAGGGAAAATAATTTATGTGTTATTTTCCTTATGAGCAAGTACGATCCCCAACGAAAAGGGGCTTATGAGACTATCGAAGAGGTGCAGCCGGTTATGGAGCGTATCAAACAAATGCTGATAGAAGATTCTGCCACCGGTTGCCCTGTCACTAAGGAACTGGATTTAACCAGCCTTTCCACTCTTCCGGAATCCGGCTTTTACCGGACGTTTGCGGGGTGGAGCCTGGCTTTCTCATTTAAAACAAGATTCTAATGGATGCTTTTGCGTGGTTCTGGTTAACTGTCATAGTAGGTATTATTACAATAGGTGTAAATGATGCGTTGTGTACCTATTGGAAATATAAATATGCCTCAAACAAGAAAAATGAAACTGTTAAGGATGAATCCGGGAAAAGGCACATTATTTCCGGATTCTCAAAAAATGAATAACTGAATGGCCGAGAATTTTAAAACGGATTTTTTTACCGACCGGATCGGGCGTGGAATACAGGACATATTTCAAGCCCAACTGGATATCGCTACCAAGCGGATATACCAGAAAGGCAGTGAACGTAAGAAAGTACAGGGAACCGGAGAGATCATACAAGGGCGATCCGGTGCATTAATGGCCGCACTACAGAACCCGAATTATTCGGTCGTTCCAGACGGCGAAGGAGTAATCGCACGTTCTAACCTTCCATTATATACCCGCTTCCTGGATATGAAGAAACACGGTAATTACCAGATTTATAACCGGCAGATATACGGGATTCTGTATCATGACACACTCGGGAAGATTAAATATGAATATCAGGATTATGTAAGGGAAAGGGTAAAAGAAATGTTTGCCAGTTCGCTAAAATAGGTAATAAAATTAATACCTAAATATTTGTAGGTAATGATTTTATTACCTATCTTTGTTTCAGTAACCAATAAAACAAAGTTTATGCCTGAAATTTGTAGATTCTTCGGTATTATTATATTCCTCTATTGGAAAGATCATAATCCGCCACATATTCATTTTACTTATGGTGATTATGAATGTTCTATTAGCGTATTGGATCGGATTGTAGACGGTCAGGCTCCAGCTAAAGTTATCGCAAAAGTAAATGAGTGGATTAACTTGCACGAAGCAGAAATACTTTCTCTTTGGGAAAAGGCCCAAAAAGGGGAAAAAATAGATAAAATTGAACCATTAAAATAAACGCTTATGTTACGAGTTATAGATGTGGATTATATTAGGAATTACGAGCTTCTTGTTACTTTCAGCGACGGGAGTAAAAAGATCGTAAATTTGGAACCTTATCTTACAGGTGAGGTTTTCGGGGAGTTATTGGATAAGGAAAAATTTGTTCAATATGGTTTAACCCGTGCTACTATTGAATGGGCCAACGGTGCCGACCTTGCACCGGAGTTTTTATATGAAATTGGTATAGCTGCATAATTTTAGACCCTATGAATGATTGTTTAGCTATTCAAGATAAGAAAGAAGAAACTTTCTTATATCGGATTTTTATTTCTCACCCGGAACTAAATGCTTCTGCGGTGGCTCGACGTATGGGAATAAGTCAAAGCCTTATGTCTCAATATATAAGTGGAATAAAAAAGCCCTCACAAGAACGGGAGGCCCTAATAGTAAATACTATTAAAGATATCGGTAAAGAACTAACGATGATTGTATGACATACGAAGATATTTTATTTCTCATCGGCTTTTTCCTGGTAATAGCTTTTTTCGTAGGATGTAAGCATAAACCGGCTACTTTATCCGGGTGGCTTGCTTTTACCTTTCTATCCTTTACCGTGACACCTTTTATATCGGTTCCTCTAACCTGGTACGTTTGCCGGATGATTGATCGGGCAACAATTAAGGATAAAGGATATTTTGATCCTTCGGATTTTACATTTAAGAGATAAAATACGTTCTTCTTAGTATAATAAGCCTGTAGAATGGTTCTACGGGCTTTTTTTATGTCCTTTTCCGCCATTTTGCACCAGGATAATTTTGCCTTATAAAATTTACTCTTATGGCAAAATTAAAACCTGACTATATCGAATGGGTGTTAACCCTGAACGCCTCCGATGCGCAGAAGGAAATACATAATCTTTCAGAAAAGAACAAAGAGCTCCGGGATAGCAATAAGGAAATAAAAAAGGCTATGACCGATTTAATCGCCACAGGGAAAGCTGGTGGTAAACAGTGGAAAAGGCTGAATGAACAACTGAAAGAAAATAATAAGACGCTCGGCGAGAATAACAAGAAGATTGCCGAATGTGAGAAACGGCTGGATAAAACCACCATGAGTGCCAACCAGCTGGCAAGGAAGGCAAACGCCTTGCGGAAAGAGCTTCGCGATACGGTGAAGTCTTTGCAGCCGGAAAAATATGCCGCCCTGGAGAAGGAACTGAAAGAAGTTGAAAAAGCATACGGGCAGGCCACGAAAAAGGCGGAAGGTTTCGGAAGTTCCCTTCTTTCCCTGAATAAGATAAAAACGGTTCTGGCCGGTGTGTTTGTCACTATCGGCGCAATGATAACCGGGCAGATTGTCGGCGGGCTAAGGGATGCGATCAGTACTATTATAGAGTTTGAGAAGAAAAACAGTACTTTGGCCGCTATCCTGGGAACTACGAAAAAGAGTATTAAAGATTTAACGGATGAAGCGCGCCGGCTGGGTGCTACTACTTCTTATACGGCCGCACAGGTAACGGAACTTCAGATAGAGCTTGCCAAGCTGGGATTTTTCAAAGAGGATATTAAAGCGATGACGCCTTCCGTACTGAAATTCGCTAAGGCGGTGGACACGGATCTTGCCTCGGCTGCTACGCTTGCCGGTGCAACATTGCGTATTTTCAATCTTGATGCGGAAGATACGGAACGGGCACTTTCTACCATGGCAATAGGTACAACGTCCTCGGCCTTAAGTTTTGAATACCTGAATAGTGCAATGTCTACCGTCGGTCCGGTAGCTAATTCTTTCGGATTCACGATCGAGGAAACGACCGCCCTTTTGGGAGCTTTGGCAAACAGCGGTTTCGACGCTTCATCGGCAGCGACGGCAACACGTAATATTTTGCTTAATCTGGCTGACAGTAGCGGCAAACTCGCGCTTGCTCTCGGTGGTCCGGTTAATAACCTGGATGATCTGGTAAAGGGACTTAAAAAACTAAACAGCGAAGGAATAGACTTGAACAAGGCCCTTGAACTGACCGATAAACGTTCCGTTGCAGCGTTTAACACTTTCCTTAACGGTACCGATACCGTGCTGGCACTTTGCGACGCGGTAACAGGTGCGGAAGACGCCTTTAATGCTATGTCCGAAGAAATGGGTGATAACGTTCAGGGTGCATTAAACCGGCTAAGTTCAACTATTGAAGGGGTAGTTTTACGTTTCTATGAATCAAAGGGTATTCTCCGGGATTTAATAGACCTTGTTACGCTTATGGTGGAAGGTGTGGGTGGTATGATCGACATGTTTAATAAATGGGGTGTTGTCACTTATACCGTTACCGCTTATTTGGTTTCTTACTATGGAGGACTGAAAATCGCTACCATGTGGCACGCCCGTTTTAAAACGGCGACCCTTGCTTCGGTCGTTGCAGAGAAAGCGCACGCCGTACAGCTTTATATCAGCCGGGCGGCTACTCTGGCTTATGCGGCGGCCCAGGCATTGCTGCACCTGAATATTAAAAGATGTACCGCCGCCCTTCGGTTAATGAGGATCGAACTTTTGAAGAATCCATATACGGCCCTGCTCGCGTTACTCGTGGCAGCCGGTGTTGCTATCTACCAGCTTGCAAAGAAGACGGAACAGGCTTCGGCGGCGATGAAGGCCCACCAGGAAGTCGTAAAGAAAGTGAATGAAGAATATGCCAGCCAGGAAGCAAAAATAAAAACTCTTGTAGCTGCTATTAATGACGAGAACCTTTCCAACTACACCCGTAAACAAAGGCTCGCTGAATTAAAAGAACTGATACCGGATTATAATGCGGAATTGAATGAAGAAGGCAGGCTCATAAACAACAACAAGGAGGCTATAGATCAATATTTAGTTTCCTTGGAAAAACAAATCAAGTTGAAAGCTTACCAGGAGGAACTGGAAGAATTGTACAAGAAAAAAAGGAATCTTGAAAGCCAGGAATCAGAGCAAAGCGACGCTTACTGGGACACCCGCCAGCAAAATACATTGTCAGGATATAACCGGAACAGTCTTACCGCTAAAATAAGCCGTTTATTTGGTACGGAAAAAGAGGCTAACCAGTTGAAAGCCCTACAGACAACACAGAAGGATTTGGCCGGTATAGAATCAGCAATCGCCCAGATCAATAATGATATCTTAAAAACAGAGGCGACGGCCACTTCATTAACCGGAACCAATAAAGAAAATATAAATACTGAAACATCCCTCATAAAGAAACTGGAGGCCGAAAAGAAAAAGGTTCAGGAACAGTGGGCGGAAGATAGCGAAGCGAATATCGCCAAGAAAAACAAGGAAATAGAACGTATCGACACCGAAATAAAACGTTTAAACGAACTGGGGAAGGTCAAAAAGAAGGCGGAAGCCGGGGAGTATAAAAATACGGAAACGGACGCCACGTTAAAACCTCTGGAGATCGAGCACGAAAAACGTATGCTTCTAATCAAACAGAACCGGGAGAAGGAAAATAAGACGGAAGCCCAGTATATTCTCGAAGGGACGGCGGAAAACCTTCGCTATTACCGGGAACGTATCGACGCACTCCAGAAGCTGGAAGCAAAAACGCCGGCTAATAAAAAGAAATTACTCGATGAAATCCACAAGCTCGAAACAGAAGCACAGACGGCCATTTTTACGGAAACCGGCAAGCAGGAGGACGCCCGTATAAAACTGGTACAGGAGAAACGGGACGAACGGTTAAAGATTGAAACCGCCTATTACAATGTCCAGAAGGACACCATGGAAAAAGCGGTATTAAACCAAAGTATCACGCAGGAAGCCGCCGACGCCTATATGCTGGAAGTTGAAGCGGAGCACGCCGCAGAACTTCTGGAGATAAACCGTACTTACCAGAATGATATTGCCGCTTTGGAAATTACCGGTAAACAGAAACGTATAGAAACAGCGACGGAAGCGGCCGACGCCGTGCGTGAGTCTGAAATGAAGTTATTGCGTGATCGGGCGGCCATTGCTCAAAAAGTACGTGAAATAACTTCCGTTCCGGTAGGAATAACCGGTATGCAGGAAGCACACCGGAAACAGGTTCAGGATGTAGAAACGACTTATAATGCCATAATTGAGATAGCGAGACAGGCGGGGATTTCTACCGTTGGTTTGGAGAAGCAGAAACAACAGGAAATTAGCCAGCTTGAATTTGAGTACCAGAATAGTTTATACCAGATTCAATCCCAGATCGGCGTATCATGGGCACAGGAATACCAGAATGAACTGGCCCTGTTAAAGAATCTGCACGATCAGGAATTAATAGATGAAAAGACATACCAGCGTAAAAAGCTGCAAATGCAGATGAATAACGCTAAAAAATACTTTGACTATTATTCCGGTCTTTCCTCTTCCATGGTGGAAGCCATTCAACAAGCCGAAATCGACCAGGTGGAAGCAAAATACGATGTTCTCATACAGGAAGCCGAGAACAACGGTGAAGATACTGCCGCCCTGGAAGAAGAGAAGGAAAATAAGAAACTGGAGATTCAAAAGAAGTATGCGGATGTAAATTTTGCTATCAAGTGTTCCCAGATCATAGCAGATACAGCCGTTTCGATTATGAAGGCGTACGCGGACTTAGGACCGATCGCCGGAACCGTTGCTGCAGCAATGCTTGCGGCTACCGGTGTGGCCCAGCTTGCATCGGCCAAAGCAGAACGGGACAGAATTAAAAACATGTCCCTGAAAAACACTACCGGCAGCAAGACCGCCACGGCTGAACGTGTTGTTTCCGGTTCTTCCGGTGGTGGATATTCGGAAGGTGGTTACACTGGTCCCGGTGGGCGTTATGAAGTGGCCGGCGTTGTTCATAAGGGAGAATATGTGGTACCACAGCCGGAAATGAATAATCCTAAAGTAATCGACGCTGTTAGCACTATCGAAGCGATCAGGCGGCAGCGTACCAATGCGAACCCGTTGCCACAGAATCCGGGTGAATATGCGGAAGGCGGTTACGTTACCTCTTATGCAGGGGATTCTTCCTACCGGGAGTTCCTGGAAGCGGCAAAGGAGCTTCGCGCCTCCTGTGAGGCTATCAAATTGATAAAGGCCTATATCGTTTACCAGGATTTGGAGAAGGCCAAAGAAACTATAGATAACGCCCGCGACACCTTTACACGCGGAAAATAAGTAATCATTATGCTAAAGATAAAGACGAACAAAGGTTATCTGGATTTAGGGGGTGACTTTACCGTACAGATTGATGAAAAATCCCCTGTCATGAACGACCGGGGATCGCAAACCGTACCGGTTACGGTTCCATGTACCGGCAACAATGCTAAAATAACCGGTTTTGCTCACCGTCTCGACATGGGTATAAAGCCGATGAATGAAGATCAGGCATGTACGATATTGGACGGAGCATATAAACGTACTGGAAAGATAAATATTGTTTCCGCCGGTAAAAAAGAAGGTATTACCCTTAACATCGGCTTTGACAATTCGGAAGCCTACAGCGCATGGAAAGCAAAAAAATTAAATGCTATTACATTACCGGTGAAGGAGTATAGCAGCGTTAATTCTCTTTGCGCACATTTGCAACAGGTTTTAGGAGGTTATCAGACTGATTATGCCGTATTTCAGATTATGACCGGTAACGATTCGAAAGATAATCAGTTTTACCCTAAATACTTGAACTATATCACACCTGTATCAGAAGGAAGTAAAGTTTATCGTTTACGTTATCAAGCAAGAACAGAAACTTTTTTAGTAAATGGTACTCCGACTGCCGTAACACTTCCGGAAGGTTACGGCGTAACGGCCTTTTTATATGTATGGCGTGTGCTGGAACTTGTTTTTTCCGAATTTGGATATACTATAACCGAAAATCCTTTTAAGACGAACAAGGAACTTTCTAACCTGGTAATATTGAATAATGCGGCCGACTGTTGTGTTAAAGGAAAGCTTTCTTACGCTGATTTGATGCCGGATTGCACAGTAGAGGACTTTTTAAACGCCTTGCATGTGCGTTTCGGACTGGTTTATAATGTTTCTTCCGATACGAAAACAGCCACGTTAAGACTGATCCGGGATATTGTGGATGATGTTCCGGACATTGATTTGTCCCGTAGCCTGACGGACGAACCTTTAATAACTTACGAAACGGCCCGGCAAATGAAGTTATCGGCCAGAACTTCCTTTACCGGTGCGGCCCCCTCTGTTGAAAGACTTGAAGATTACTTGAAAGATCAGAAAGTCGCAAGGTTAACTAAAGTTGATGTATCTAAAAGGGTGATACATCTAAATTATGAGGAAACAACAGGACGGTGGTTTAAATGGGATGAAGATAATAACCGCCTTACTTATTCTTCATCGAGTTTCTTTTCCTGGGATCGGAAAACCGACAATATCGAAGATAACGAATTAACCAGCGACGACGAATGCGTTCCAATGGATTTTGCCCCGAATGATATTCTTTCCCCTCAATATCTTGCTGATTACGTGCACCGTTACACGTATCTTAAAACTTCCTCTAATAATAACGATGAAGACTCGGAGAAGGTGGAAACACCGTTATCCTTCGTGTTTGCGTTTACGTCTTCCCAAAATAGTAAATATCCTTTCGGTTCTGTGTTACCTTACACCTCTGACGCCGAAGAGGTTATATTAAGAGACGGAAGCAAGCATACAATGTCGCTATTTTTTCAATATGATAATGGCCTGTTTTTTAACTTCTGGAAGAAATACGACGCTATATTAAGACATTCATTCAATAAGATAGAGGCAAACGTTTTGTTACCGGTTCACCGGCTTACGGGTATGGATATCTTAACACCGGTAATACTTCGAGGACAATATTTACTTTTTGACGGGCTTTCTTATTCTCTTCCGGCAAATAAGATTGTACCCGTTGATCTGACATTAAGAACACTCCGGTTGATTGGTCCGTACGATTTGGATAAGGAACAGGAAACACCCGTTTTTGGTTCCAGGCTTTTTACGTGGGAATTTATAAGTTCAAATATAGAAACTGCCAAAGAAAATGAAAGGAACAGGATTTTACAACAGGCGAGGGATGAATGGAACAAAAGGCCGACCGCTGTGAACGAAATGAAATCAATAACTTACTCGCTTGACGGATATACAACTCGTAATGATGATAAATACTTGGTTGAAAACTATCCCCAGGAAGCGGGAATTACATTACAAAGGAACTATAAATGTAAAGCGACAGCAATAATAAGTATCTACTACGAGCCTGGAAGTTTTACTCCCGGTACATATCGGGATGTTACGTATGAATCCGAATTTGAATATACAGATACTTTTGTTTCTATTGTCTATTCCGGTTAATCCCGTCCTTTATTCTTCCTTTGATAAATCCAACTTTTGCACCATGGAAAAGCAGAATAACATCGTACTTGCCCCGTGCACCACCCAGGTAACGGAGCTTTATAATTTCTGGAAGGAGAACCATACGGGCCGGCTTACGGACTTTTATAAGTTTATGGTAAATCCTTCGGCTGCCAGGGACCGCTTTATATCCTCTCTGGAGATGCAGCATGAGTTAACAGGCAGTTTTATCGTAACCAAAATAGCAATACAATGAGTGCCAGCGACGAAGCTTTAAAGGTGAACATATATCCTACGGGAAATGCTTTTACGCGTAATCCTATTTTTCTGTCTGTATCATCCAGTTCTATGGCAACATACAGCATCAGAATGAATAATGAGGAAGTTTTCAAAGGAAACGGAATCGGGGAATTTCGTGTTAATATAGCCGAGATTGTCGAAACCGGAATAACAGACGCACGGATTTTATCGGATAATACGGAGCATCTACTTGCCGTTTCCGGTTTGTCGGCCGAAGTAACTATACATGTGGTAAATGAGGGAGAAGAAGAGGATAACCTGTCTTTTACAGCCTGGAAAGGGGGGATTTCCAAGAAGGAGTTTAGACGTCTTCGAAATATGGGGACTGATATATTTTCTTTGAAGTTCCTGAATGAATCTTGTAATTTCTTCTTTACCACCCGGAGTAACGACTGGCGTATAACGATGCGCGAGACGGAACTTTACCCGCTCTGTTTCATCTATCCGGGACACGAACTGAAAATAACGGAACTTCTTACCGGTCAAAGCCTTGCAGTACCAGGCACGACGGGGAGTTTATATGCCTTGAACCTGGAAGCCGTAAGACTTAAATTCTTTACCGATTACGGGGTACTGGCCAACCTTTTTGACGTGTATAGCGGTGATACGTTCGCTCTCCGGATCGGGATCGAGCAAAGCCCGACGGTTCGCGAGCATTACCGGCTCCGGTTCCTGAACAGTTACGGGACTTACGAAGTGTTTTCTCTGGAAGGCGAGGCGAGCGTAACTCCCGGCATGGATGAAGACGAAGACGCTGTTTTCCGGCGTTACGATGAAATTACCGATGATTATTATTCGGATCGCATACGTACGGAGATACAGGAAGCCGTAACGATTAAGACGGGATTCAAACGCCCGCAAGAAATACGCTTTCTTCTTGATCTGCTTTCCTCTGATAATGTCTACCTGTCTGGTTACGGTCAGGAAGAGATCAAGGTAATTCCTTCGGCGGAAGAGTTTTCTTATCGTGTCCGCCCTGACGCGCCGCAGAACGTGACGTTAAAGCTCACGTTTGCCGAGAAGGAGTCCAACTGGACCGGAGAAATTACGGAAAGCGGCTACCGGAAACCGGGCGTTCATTCCAAAGAGTTCAGCAAACAATTTAATTAATGTATCTATATGGCAACACAGGAGTATATCGATGATCTTATTATAGTCATTGAAACCGCGGAAGACGCGGGAAGCGTTACTAACCAAATGGTGGCGGCGGTTCTTGACTTTTTAAACGTAAACCTGAAAAAGGTTTCCCAGGGTGAGGAAGTCCTGGAAGAGGAAGCCGCACGCATTGCCGCCGATGCTGCATTACAGAAGGCTATAGACGCCGTATCTTTACGTATCGACCGGCTTGTCGGTAATAATGCCTCCCAGGCAATCGACAACTTTAACGAAATTCTTAATTTTCTGAACGGGCTTAAAGATAGTGATTCGCTTGCCGCATTGCTGGCTGATATTAACGCCCGTATTGGCAGCGAAGACGGTTCACAGAGCGAAGACGGTTCTCTTTGGGGAAAGCTGAAAAGTTTATCCCAGGATATTTCCAGTTGTTCCGAGGACATAAGCACGTTGCAGGTAGACCGTGACAAAATAAAACAGGAGTTGCAGCAGACGGCCGGACTCCAGGTTTCAACCTTTACCAACGTGAACAACTTTTTGAACGCCGGTACCGTCTATAGTGACCTGTCGGGAGTGTTTACAGCATTGAAAACGGCGGATAAGATTAACAATGTCCGGAAAAACGGCGTGATCCTTTCGTTCCTTACTGCCGACGGCTGGGTGACGAAGCAATTTAGAGGTAATCCGGACGCGGATTTTGAAAATGTCGAAAAGTGGGAGGATTTCGGCAGCGGCGGTTCGGCCGGCGGGAATACTTATAACGTAACCGGTAACATGCCACTAACGGAAGGTTTCTATACTCTTGCTTCCGCCATTGCCGCGGTACCGGACAAGTGGCGCGACCGGGGGCGTGTTATCACCTTTGAAACATCGCTCGGTAAATGGGAGACGTGGCAATTTACCGGAACCGATCCGGCTGTCTGGGATCAGGAGGCGAGCTGGGAAGAGTTCGGCGGCAAAGGAACGGTAAAGAGTGTAACGGTAAACGGCGAGAAGCAGACGCCGGACGCGGCCGGTAATGTGAATGTAAACGTGGATATCCTGGAAGTGGACGAAACTTTGTCCTTAGATTCCACCAATCCGGTAGAAAACAAGGTTGTAACCGCCCGTTTTAACGAGGTGGACGCTTCCACGTTGTTCAATGTAAATGCGGAGGTAAGCGAGGATGAAACATCCGTCCGTCTGTCTTTCCAGAATAAAAGCGGTGCGGAAATTACCGCTGTAGATATCCCGGCCGGTTCCGGTGGAGGTTCCGGCGAAACGGTGGCTACTAAAATTGTATTAAATGCGGCTGTAGATAACACCATAATCAAGGAAGGCGGAAACGCCCGTCTTACTTATACGTACGATCACCAGTACACCACGGGGGACGAAAAAGGGGAATCCACCGGGCAAAAGGCAGATATAACCGTTACGATCAGGCGTGGAACAACTACCATGTATTCCCAAACAGTCAGCGATGTTTCTAAAGGTAGTTACGAACTGGACCTTTCAAGTTACTTGCTTGTGGGAAACACGGATATTTACGTAGTGGCAACCACTACCGATCCGACTACCGGCAAGAAACAAACCCGACAGGCATTTACATCCGTAAAGGTTGTCAGCCTTTCCCTTACCAGCTCTTATAATCTGGCCGGGGCCATAGCCGCTGGCGGTTATACGCTGGCCGATACGATTAATATTCCTTATGCCGTCAACGGTTCCGGAACAAAGGTCGTCACGCTTTATCTGAACGGCCAGCAACAGAACGCGCACACCATTACAAGATCGGGAACGACAAACGGCAGTTTCAGTTTGTCCCCTTCTTCGCTTGTAACCGGTCGGAATACCGTTCAAATGGTTGCCGAAATGGAGGCTTCCGCCGATCTTGTGTTAAAATCCGAAAGTATCTACATTGATATCCTGAAATCCGGAGGATCGGCACCGTTCATCGGCACGATGATAAGTTTTCCGGACGGTCGTATTTTTACGGAGGATCATCTTGTTCCGCGCCTGGAAGCGGGGCAGTACGAACAGGTAAAATTTGACTTTGTGGCTTATGATCCCGCCGCGACGCCGGCCAAAGTGGACGTTTACCGGGACGGGGTGAAAACGCAGTCTGTCAGTGTGGCGCGTACTACGCAAACATATACCAACCGTTTTACCCAGCAGGGTGAAATCAATATGAAATTTAAGACGGGAGCCACGGAATACCCGTTTTATATCGACGTGACGGAAAGCGGGATCGACTTGCAGGAAACTACCGCCGGGCTTGTACTGAAACTTTCAGCAGCCGGGCGGAGTAACAGTGAATCCGATCCGGGAGCCTGGGATTATGGCGACATACATACAACGTTTGCAGGTTTCGACTGGAACAGCAACGGCTGGACGGGTGACGCCCTGAAACTTACGGGAGGCGCGAAGATTGAAATCGGGTACCAGCCGTTCTCCACAGATGCGACCACTACCGGGGCTACCTATGAAATGGAAATTCTTTGTTCATCGGTAACGGACCGGCAGGGAGTGATACTGGACTGTATGGCCGGCGATATCGGTTTCCAGATGACAACGGAGCAGGCCCTTATGCGTGTTTCCGGCGGTACGGAAGTAAGTACAAAGTTTGCAAGTGATATGAACCTGAAAATAGCCTTTATTGTCGGGTCCAAGGCTGGCAAACGGTTGCTGGAACTTTATGTAAACGGAATCCGTTGCGGGGCTGTGCAGTATGGGTCTACCGAAGGACTACTGCAGGCGGAACCGGTAAACATCCGTTTGTTCAGTGATACGGCGGATGTGGAGATCAGGAATTTCCGTATTTATAACCGTGCGCTTACGGATGATGAAGAATTAAATAATTACATGGTAGACCGTACTACGTCGGACGAAATGGTCCTGTTATTTGAAAAAAACGATGTTACGGGGGACAACGGTACGGATATCGACATAGACAAGTTACGCGCCCAGGGAAAGGCGGTTATGCGAATTGTCGGCGATGTGAACCTTGTCAACGCCACCAATAACAAGAAATTCGAGGTACCGGTCGATATCTATTTTTATAGCCCGTACGGTAAGGAGTATGATTTTGTAGCAAGGAATATCGGTCTAAGAATACAGGGTACATCATCCACCACTTATCCGCGTAAGAATTACCGTCTTTATTTCTTGCGCCTGGAAAAATACGGTACCACGCTGGAAGTTAACGGCGTGGATGTGCCGTCTCTTGAATACAGTTTCAAACCGGGAGCACGGCCGATCAGTATATTCTGTTTGAAAGCGGACTTTTCCGATTCTTCCGGTACACATAATACCGGTGCGGTGCGTATTGTGAACGACGTTTGGAAGAAGTGCAGGTGGCTGACACCGCCGCAGGCTGCATATAAGGGGGAATATGACGTACGTATAGGCGTAGACGGTTTCCCTATGGACCTGTTTTATGACAACGACGGCACCGGTGCGAATACTTATCTGGGAAAATACAATTTCAATAATGAGAAGTCGGAAAGTGCGATTATTTACGGTTTTGAAGGAATTGAAGGATTCAACGACGAAGCGGCCCTGAACGGGCAGCGTAACAAATGTATCTGCCTGGAGTTCTTGAATAACTCCGAGGCCCTTTGCTTGTTCGGGACTACCGATATGTCTTCTTTTGATGATGCGCTGGAATTTCGTTTCAAGGCAGATACTACCTGGGCGGATGCACACGAGGACGACAAGGCGGCAGTTACAAGGCTTTGGAACTGGATCGATTCATGTAAGGATGATCCCGCCAAGTTCCTGGCGGAATATAACCAGTATTTCGGTAATGACAGCCCGTTTGCATGGTATCTGATTACCGATTATTTTATGGCCGTGGATAACCGGGCAAAAAACATGATGCTGGCGACTTGGGATTCTCTGATCTGGTATTTCCTTCCTTACGATATGGACACATTGTTCGGTGTGCGTAATGATTCGGTATTGAAATACGAATATACCATTACCCACGAAAGTTTTGACGATAGTATCGGTAGTTATGCTTTTGCCGGTCATGATTCCGTTTTATGGGAACTGGTACGGTCTTGTCCGGACAAATTGCGGGAAGTGGCGGAAACCTTGCGTAGTAATATGAGCCTTGAATATGTCCTGCAAGTATTTAACGAGGAACAAATGGGTAACTGGTGCGAGCGGATTTATAACAAGGATTCGGAATATAAATATATCCTTCCGCTTACCGAGGGGGTGACAACCAGCAGCGGAACCAGTTATTATAATTATCTGTATGCCTTGCAGGGAAGCCGTTATGCGCACCGTACTTATACCATTCAGAACCGTTTCGCCCTTTTGGATAGTCAGTATGTAGCCGGTACTTACCGTCGTGACAGCTTTGCGGCTTATTTCGGGTACAAGTTCGGCAGCGATAACCGGAAAATTCGGATTACGGCCTCCGAACGGTACTATTACGGGTACGGTTACACGTCCGGAACACCGCACCAAAGTGCGGTACTTGCAGAAACGGCCGGGGCTGTGGTGGAACTGACAATGGACACGGATTTAATAGTAAACGATCCGCAATATTTCTACGGTGCAAGCCGTATTCGCGGGCTTGATCTGACGGATGTAAGCCACGCCATTGTCGGCACGTTGAACCTGAACAACTGTACGGCCTTGCGTGAACTGAATGTTAGCTGTGAGGCCGGACAGATGACACTTAACGCCCTTCTGGTGGGTAATTGCCGTAACCTTCGAAAACTCGACATTTCCGGGCTTAAATCCTCTTCCTTTACCGGTATGGACCTTTCAAGCAATACCAAACTTGAAACCTTTCTGGCCGGTGATACATCCCTTACCGGTGTGACATTCGCCGGCGGTGCGCCTCTGGCCGTTTGCGTCCTTCCCGGAACTTTACAGACGCTCGAACTCCGATACCTGAGCAAACTAACCAATGCAGGGCTGCAGCTGGAAGGTACGGCAAATATCACGCGCCTTGTGATTGATAACTGTAGCCTGATCGACTGGAACACGTTGTTACAGCAATGCAGTGCGACCAGCTATCTACGAATTACCGGTATAGATATGGACGGGAACGGTAATTTGCTTCGCAGGCTTATGACAATGGGCGGCGTTGATGAAGACGGGGGAAACGTGCAGACGTGCCGCCTGGTAGGTACGTACCGGCTCACCCAGTCCATGTCGGATGAAGAGTACGCCGCCACTTGTGCACATTTCCCGGAACTGAATATCATTCAGCCGCAGTTTGTCGGCATAAAAATAGATCAGACGGTAGGAGACGGGGAAAAGATTACGAATCTGGATAACTCTACCGGATATGACTATAATACTGAATTTACCCCGTCTTCCCATATATTGGAAGTGTTGTCGAAAAGACGTTGTATTCTGGCTAAAAAGACGGCGGAGGGTGAAATGACCTGTTATCCGCTTCATGATGAGAACCGGAATAAATACGGGGATAGTGACAGCGTGGAGAACGCCACGGATGCAGTATTAACCGGATCGGAAGGTGAAGTTTACGTATATGAGCCTCATTACTGGTACAAGGGAGTAACGGACGTGCTGAATCAGTGTCTTTACGGTTTTATTTCAAGCAATGAGGATGCGCCGGCAGCGGCAGGGTACACCAGTGTAAGATTTACCCGTGAGAAACTGGACGTAACGGAAGGGATTGGGATTCGTAAGAATACGGATTACACGACCATTGAAGAGGCGAAGAATGAATACGAATCCGGATCGTTCGCCCTGGTGGACGTCCGGAATTACAAGCAGGTTCGTTTTCCCGGTTTTGCTTCTACTCTTTACGGGGCTGTATTTGTAGATGATGCTGGGAAAATAGTAAGTCGGATCAGCGTTTCAAATGCGAACGGTTTTATCAATGGTATGTACCTGTTTTGTGCCGTTCCTGTAGGAGCTACGAAACTGGCCTTTACTTTCCTTAATTCGGCGGCCTTCGATTTCGTTTTACTCACAACGTCGGAAAGTGTGGAAGCGATCGAGCCGGACTGGGTAGAACATACGGAATGCCTGGGAGGTGCTTATGAAGCTTACTTGATTGATGATGTATTGCGTTCTGTCAGTGGTGTTTCAAGTGTAGGAACCATTTCACAGAGCCAGGCAATCAAATACGCCCAGAACAGGGGCAAGGGTTTCCAGCTGTTCGACTGGGAGATGCACAAGGATGTGGGTAATCTGCATTTCTTTAAATACGGTAATACCGATTCGCAGGGAGTTTGCGGATATGGAACAAGTAATTACCAGAAAGTGACGGGCCTTACAAATGCACTGGGGATGCGTGATACGGTTTCTTATTATAAGGAAAAAGGCGGTTCCAATCCACAGGCGGAAGGTGCTTACCGGGACGGTGTAAATTATCAGTCCGTCAATGTACTGGGATATGAAAATTTCCAGGGAAACAAGGCGGAATGGTTGCAGTATGTCACAGTAAACAAGACGGCGGCGGACGGAAGGTGGTTTATTACCATGCCGGACGGAACGGAACGCATTGTACAGGGAATTACTGTTTATAACGCGGATATTTATCCTACCCACATGGTTTGGGGCCGGTATATGGATTTGATTGCAGCTAAAGAAGGCGGTTCCACTTCCTCACATTGGTTCGATAGGTTCTATGTGGGTACCGGTCTTTCTCGTGTGGTGTATCGGTCGTCCATCTACGCGTACGCTATAGGCGGTGTTTCGTATGCGAGCGCGAATTTCGATTCATCGTCCACGAATGCGTTCATCGGTGTTCGGCTTGCCTTCAGGGGCATAATACGCTGGGCGGGCAGCGTCGCGGCCTTTAAAGCCATAAATCAGGCAGATTAAGAGAAAAAACAGCAACGTAAAACGTTGTGCGGGTAGCGCGGGCGTCCGGAAAGTAAGACGGGCGCCGGTACTTCCGAAAAGTACAAAGGCGGATTTCCTCATATACACTCGTGTGGTGTATCGGTCGAACAACAACGCGAACGCGTTAGGCGGTGTTTCGTATGCGAACGCGAATAACGATTCATCGAACACGAATGCGAACATCGGTGTTCGGCTTGCAAACAATTAGAATAAAGAAAAAGCGCATAAGCCTTAAAAATTGGCGTACAACAGTGGGAACGTGTTCCCGGCGTGGAGCCAAGAGGAATGAGCCTCGCCAACAGCAGCCGTTTACGGTTGGAAAGGGGAAAAATAAAGCGCAGGGCAATGGGGTTTGGTAGGAAGTTTTTTCGAAGAAGCCCGGCCCGGGGAATTGAAGGCTGATTTAATTATCATGTGGAGAGAAGATAATATTATAGAAGAGATTGTCGAGGACGCCAATATAGAGGACGCCATAAAAACGGTATTGCGCAAAAGAAGACGAAAGCGCAGCTTTGCCGGGCGTCGAATACTGGCGGATGTCCCGAAGGCGGTAGAGAGGATCAGGCAGCGGATCAGGAGCGGGCGGTTCAAGCTCGGAGGATATCGGGAAATGACCGTAGACGACGGGCCGAAAGTAAGGATCGTACAATCGGTTTCCCTGGAGGACAGGATCGTTCTTAACGCTGTTATGAATGTGGTGGACCGGCATTTGAAAGTACGTTTTATCCGGACTACTTCCGCATCCATTAAAAACAGGGGAACGCATGACCTTTTACAGTATATCGTTAAAGATATAAAGGATGATCCCGAAGGAACCCTGTTCGGGTACCAGTTCGATATAACGAAATTCTATGAGAGCGTAGACCAGGACGTTTTGCTGGATGCAGTGAAAAGGATGTTCAAGGATAAAATATTGATCGGAATCCTGGAAGAGTGCATCCGCATGATGCCTAAAGGCGTAAGTATCGGGCTAAGATCATCACAGGGGCTTTGTAATTTGCTTCTATCCATTTACCTGGATCACCGGTTAAAGGATCAGGAGGCGGTAGCATATTATTACCGGTATTGTGACGATGGTCTGGTGCTTTCCGGTAGTAAGAAATACCTTTGGAAGGTTAGGGATATCATTCATGAACAGACCCGGAAAGCCCGCCTGGAGATTAAAAGCAATGATACCGTTTTCCCGATCACCGAAGGTATCGACTTTCTGGGATATGTAACCCGCCCGGATCATGTACGGTTAAGGAAGCGTAACAAACAGAAGTTCGCCCGCAAGATGCACAAGATTAAAAGCAAGAAACGCAGGCAGGAGTTAACCGCCTCATTTTACGGGCTTACAAAACATGCCGATTGCAAGAACTTATTTTATAAACTAACAGGAAAGAAAATGAAAAAATTAAAAGATCTGGGCTACAAGTACAAGCCTAAAGACGGACGGAAACGATTTACCGGGGCAAGGATCAAGTCGCCCGAACTGATGAACAAGGATGTGATCGTACTTGATTATGAAAAGGACGTTCCGACGAAAAACGGAAACCGGACTGTTATAAAGCTGGAACTCGACGGCAAGGAGAGAAAGTATTTTACCAGCCTGGAGGAAACCCTTTTCATTTGTGAATCAGCGGCAAGAGACGGAGAACTGCCTTTTGAAGCACATTGCGAAGGTGAAGTAAGTGAAAAAGGATTGATAATTATACATTTTACTTGAAATGATACGGATTTATGCAGACAGCAAGGCGGAACCGGTAAGATGCACCAACCGCCGCCGGGGAATCTGGCGTATTACGTGGGATTACCAGGAAACAGAGACACCCGAAGGAGTGCAACGTAGTTACATGGAAGAGACGTTCGATCATCTACCCGCACTGGCAGAAATCAAGGCGGTTATTAATGAATGGTATAACCGGAAGATAACCGACACGATCGAAAGCGGGTACGTATGGAACGGCCTGAAAGTCTGGCTTTCCATGGAGAACCAGATGAATTATAAGACGGCGTACGATCTTGCCTTGCAGACAGGCGGGGAAAACCTTCCTGTTACTTTCAAGCTCGGGGAAGAAGACAACCCGACGTTTTACGAGTTTGCAAGTATGCAGCAACTACAAGAGTTTTACACCGGTGCCGTGAAACATATACAGGAGACACAAAAGGAAGGCTGGGCACTTAAAAAGGCGATAGACTGGAGCGTTTATACGTTGGAGTAGAAAAGCGAAGGGGGAAGCGGGAAACACGTTTCCCCTTCACTCTTTTAGTTATAACATATCATCAAAGGCGTGTATTCCCGCTTCGCGTTCATCTTCCAGAGCATGTGCGTAAACCATTGTCATAGTTATAGAACTATGTCCCAAAAGGTGGGATAGCGTTACGATATCATGTGTTTTCTTATAATACAAGGTAGCGAATGTATGCCGCCCGGTCTTTGAACTGATATCCTTTGTTATTCCTACTTTACCGGCTATTGTTTTCAATACCCGGTTTATATCCTGATCCGTGGGAAGGTTCATAAACAAGTTACCTTTTGTACGTCCGGCCCGGTAATATTCATAAATATAACGTGCCGGGTCCGATAAGGGTACAGTTACCGGTATTTTGGTCTTACCTCGTGTGTAGTGTAGTTCATTCCCTATGAACTGGTTTATCTGCAATGCTTTTGCATCGCCTATATGCAAAGAAGTAAAACAAAGAAACAGAAAAAAACGGAGTACGTTCTGGGTACATTCTTCCAGGCGGCCGGACCGGTACAAGGCGGTCAGACGGAGGAGTTCTTCTTCCGTCAGGTATATAACTTCACTTTTGGGGCGACGTATCTTTATGGCCGCGAACGGGTCCTGGTCCATATAACCGCCGCGTATGGCGGCACCTACATATATTTTGATAGTAGCCATGTTACGCCATGCCGTAGAATCCATGTTACCTATTTTGCGAAGATATGCAAAGAAAGACAGGAGAAATTCATGGGTAATCTCTGAAAATACAAGGCCGGGGGCGAATGTTTCCAGTTTCTTGATGATAGAAACGTGATGTTTCCAGGTACCGAAAGAAATTGTTTTGCTAATTTGTTTGAGGTAAACCCGTGCAAAATCAAAGAAAGTACCAAAATCCGAAGGATTGTTGTACTGGCGGAAGAAACTTTCTTTTGTCAGCGTCTCATTTTTAAGACGGGCACGAACAAATATGTCGCTTACACGTGACCGGATGTTTGAGATGATTAAATTTTTGTCTTTACTCTCTTTGTCCCGGCCTTTTATCACTTCGTTTTGCTCGTCCCATTCTTTGGACGTGACACTTAACCTTACCGCGATCCTTATTTTCTCGCGGTTGATATAAAATTCCACATACAGGGGGAGCCGGTCGGTTTTGCCTTTTTTGCCTTGTCTTACAACTCTTATTGCCGTCATTTTTATATGCCTATTTTATGCCTGTAGAGGGGATATGCCTACAAATATGCCTACACAGGCAAGTTATTAAAAGTTAAACGAGGCGAAAGTAAAACGTTTAATATCAGCTATTTAAAAGAAAAATCCGATAACATTTAACTGTTACCGGATGTTAATAGTGATTCCGAAGCGATTCGAACGCTTGACCCACGCCTTAGAAGGGCGTTGCTCTATCCAGCTGAGCTACGGAACCAGCCTTATTTGCGGATGCAAAGGTAGTGCTTTTTATGAAAATTCAAAAACTTTCCGGCACTTTTTTATTCATATTTTTCTTTGTGGCTATGAATCAGTAATTTATAAAAGAGAAATATTTTGTTTAGTTATATGGTTTGGGATGAATAAATAGGAAAACGTCATTTTTACGAAGAATAACGAAAGTTATATAGGTTTCAAAAAGGTCAAAAAAATAAAATACGGTTGTGTTTTTCTATTATAACTTCTACTTTTGGACGATAAACAACTAAAAAACACATAAAGTTATGAAGAAATTGATTTTTTTATTTGCATTTTGTATTGTAGTGACTAATGTTTTTGCACAAACCGCCCCAGAGCAATTGAAAAAAGAAGGAAATGATGCATTTAATGCTAAAAATTATCCAGTAGCGTATGCGAAGTTCAGCGAATATCTGAAACAGACTAATAATCAAGATTCTGCAACAGCTTACTATTGTGGTATAGCAGCAGACGAAGTGAAAAAGTATGCGGAAGCCGTGACCTTTTTCGATATTGCTATTCAGAAAAATTTTAATATAGGAAATGCGTATGCTCGTAAAGCTTTGGCTTTAGATGCACAAAAGAAGACTGCTGAATATGTAGCTACATTAGAAGAAGGGCTGAAAGTCGATCCTAAGAATAAGACAATGGTGAAGAATTATGGTCTTCATTATTTGAAAGCAGGACTTGCAGCACAGAAAGCTGGAAAAGCAGAAGAAGCAGAAGATTGTTTCAAGAAAGTAATTCCGTTGGATCACAAGCAGTATAAAACAAATGCATTGTACAGTTTAGGAGTTCTGTGTTATAATGACGGAGCTAATATCCTGAAGAAAGCTGCTCCTTTGGCAAATTCAGACGCAGACAAATATGCTGCAGAAAAAGCAAAAGCGGATGGAAGATTTAAAGAAGCATTAGACTATTTGGAAGAGGCTGCTAAGATCTCTCCGGAAAATGAAAATGTGAAAAAGATGCTTCCTCAAGTGAAAGCTGTAATGAAGTAATTTGACTAATCTTATAAATGATAGAGGGTTGCCGGTATGATAACGTCGGGCAACCCTTTTTTATTGCTATCTTTTTCTAATCTATACTTTTTGTGTACATTTGCCGTTCCTAAACGCTGAAATATTTTATGCACTTATATAATAAGGAACAGGCCATCAAACGGATGAATCAGTTTGGACAACACCATCGTCCTTTTGTTTTTATTATCAATTATCTGCAGGATGCATCTTATATAGAAGAGGTTGCTGCTGTTGATTCTACTGAACTTTTGTATAATTTGAATGGATTTACCAATCAAGCTACGTCAACTGAAAAGTATACACCTTCTTTTTCTGCTAAACCAGCGAACTCTATCCATTGGCAGCCTTCTGCAGAATCTTTCTATTCCTATCAACGCTCGTTTAATATTGTCCGACAGAATATCTTGGCTGGAAATAGTTTTCTCACAAATCTGACTTGTCGCACTCCGGTAGATACCAATCTCACTCTGGAAGATATTTATTATCACTCTAAAGCGATTTATAAGCTATGGGTTAAAGACACTTTTACTGTTTTTTCTCCAGAAATATTTGTGAGAATTCATCAGGGGAAAATTAGCTCATACCCGATGAAAGGGACTATTGATGCTTCCATTCCTTCTGCTGCCCAATTATTGATGAACGATCCTAAGGAGGCGGCAGAACACGCTACTATCGTAGACTTGATTCGTAATGATTTAAGCATGGTTGCCAATCAAGTGTTCGTTTCCCGGTATCGGTATATCGATACATTGCAGACTAATCAGGGAGCGATTCTTCAGACAAGCTCTGAAATTCAAGGCGTATTGCCGGAAAACTATCCGGAACATTTAGGAGAACTTATTTTCCGACTTTTGCCAGCCGGTTCCATTACCGGTGCCCCCAAGAAAAAAACGATGCAGATTATTCGGGAAGCTGAAACCTACGACAGAGGATTTTATACAGGAATTATGGGCTATTCGGATGGGATTAATTTGGATAGTGCCGTTATGATACGTTTTGTAGAACAGGAAGGAGAAAAAATGTATTTTAAAAGTGGAGGTGGAATAACCTGTCAGAGCGATGCGGAAAGTGAGTATAACGAAATGAAACAAAAAGTATATGTACCCATTTATTGAGACTATCCGGATAGAGGATGGACAGATTTATAATCTTGATTATCACACAGAGCGTTTCAATAGAACCCGTGCGGTCTTTTGGAAAGATACTGTTCCGCTTGATTTGCGTGAGTATATATCGCCACCAGTTTTAAACGGGATTCATAAATGTCGGATTGTGTATGGAAAAGAAGTAGGAGAAGTCACGTATGCTCCTTATCAGATGCGGAAAGTGTCCTCTTTGCATCTGATAGAATCCGATACCATTAATTACACTTACAAAAGCACACATCGAGAAGAACTGAACGCTTTGTATGCCCAAAGAGGAATGGCAGATGATATTTTAATCGTGAAAGACGGCTATCTGACAGATACTTCTATTGCCAATATCGCCCTCTACGATGGGTACACATGGTTTACTCCGGCTCATCCGTTACTCCGGGGAACGAAACGGGCGGAACTTCTGAATAAGCAATTGATTGTTGAGAAAGACATCGCGCAAGTACATTTAAATGACTATTCACATATCATGTTATTCAACGCCATGATTGACTGGGAGCGTATTGTATTGCCTGTAAATGAGGAACATTTCATTCTATAAACGATAATTAACTGAAATATACAGAGTATTACTGAACAAATGTCACTTTTGTACTGTTATATTTATGTGTTTTTCATAGTATTAGATATAAGATTAATTAAAGAGATTGTACTCCACTTGTGAAAGCTAAAGTACGTCAGAGACAGAAGAGTCTGTTTTTTTGATAAATGTGTTAAAGCATCGGTTTTACCAGGCCGATGCTTTTTTTATGTCCTTTTACCCCCTTTTGTAGTTTATATGAAATAAAATTTGTACGTTTGTAGAGTAATAATAGAAAATGATAAAGATGAACATACCCGTTATCTTTCAGTTTTTAAAAGATCTTTCCGCGAATAATAATCGTGAGTGGTTTAATGAGCACAAGGCAGAATATGAAACAGCCCGTGCCGAGTTCGACAACTTTTTGGCAACAGTGATTGCCCGTATTTCCCTGTTTGATGAAACTATCCGGGGAATTCAACCCAAAGACTGTACTTATCGCATTTACCGGGATACCCGCTTCTCTGCGGATAAAACACCTTATAAAATACATTTCGGCGGCTATATCAATGCCAAAGGAAAGAAATCCGACCATTGTGGATATTATGTCCATTTGCAGCCGGATGGTTCGATGCTTGCCGGAGGAAGCTTGTGTCTGCCTTCCAATATCCTGAAAGCAGTGCGTCAGTCTATTTATGACAATATCGAGGAATTTGTTGCGATCGTAGAAGATCCGGAGTTTAAGAAATACTTTCCGGTGATAGGGGAGGATTTTCTGAAAACAGCTCCGAAAGGCTTCCCGAAAGACTTCAAGTATGTCGATTATTTGAAATGTAAAGAGTATGTTTGCTCTTATAATGTTCCTGATGACTTCTTTACCCGGCCGGATATGTTGGAACAGATAGACAAAGCGTTCCGCCAGTTCAAGCGGTTTGCTGATTTTATAAATTATACGATTGATGATTTTGAATAAATAATGCCTGGAATATAAACTTTAAAATTTAACTTATATGGTAGTAGATACTTTAGAAAATCTGGAGAAATATGCGTCTTTAAATCCTTTGTTTGCACAAGCCATCGACTTCTTGAAGTCTCATGACCTCCAAGCCATGGAAATTGGTAAGACAGAACTGAAAGGGAAAGATCTGTTCGTGAATATCGCACAAACCAAGCCTAAAACAAAAGAGGAAGCCAAACTGGAAACTCATAACGAATTTATTGACATTCAAATCCCGTTGTCGGGAACAGAAATTATGGGGTATACCACTGCTAAAGATTGTGTTCCGGCAGATGCACCTTATAACGCAGAAAAAGACATTACTTTTTTTGAAGGATTGGCAGAAACATACGTTACCGTAAAACCGGGAATGTTTGCTATCTTCTTCCCGCAAGACGGTCATGCTCCCGGCATCACTCCGGATGGTGTGAAAAAAGTAATTGTAAAAGTAAAAGCATAATCCTAATTCAATTCTGATATGGAAAAGACACTTAATCTCATAAAAAATGATCCCTGGCTGGAACCTTTTGCCGGTGCTATCACCGGGCGTCATCAGCATGTATTAGACAAGGAAGCTGAATTGACGAATAAAGGCAAACAAACCCTTTCAGATTTTGCATCGGGGTATCTTTATTTTGGATTGCATCGCACCGATAAGGGATGGACTTTCCGTGAATGGGCGCCCAATGCTACTCATATTTATATGGTGGGTACATTTAATAATTGGGAGGAAAAAGCAGCCTATAAGCTGAAAAAACTAAAGAATGGCAATTGGGAAATTAACCTGCCGGCGGATGCCATTCATCATGGCGATCTCTACAAATTGAATGTATACTGGGAAGGCGGACAAGGCGAGCGTATTCCTGCATGGGCTACTCGTGTGGTGCAGGATGAACAGACCAAGATATTCAGTGCGCAAGTCTGGGCTCCGGAGAAACCCTATAAATTCAAAAAGAAAACATTTAAGCCCGACACGAATCCACTGTTGATTTATGAATGTCATATCGGAATGGCACAACGGGAGGAAAAAGTGGGCACTTATAACGAATTCCGCGAGAAAATACTTCCCCGTATTGCTGAAGAAGGGTATAATTGTATCCAGATTATGGCCATTCAGGAACATCCTTATTATGGAAGTTTCGGCTATCATGTATCCAGCTTTTTTGCTGCCTCTTCCCGTTTTGGTACTCCCGACGAATTGAAAGCATTGATCGATGCCGCTCATGAGATGGGAATTGCTGTGATTATGGACATTGTTCATTCACATGCAGTGAAGAATGAAGTAGAAGGATTAGGAAACTTTGCCGGTGATCCGAATCAGTATTTCTATCCGGGCGTTCGTCGCGAACATCCGGCTTGGGATTCTCTATGCTTCGATTATGGCAAGAACGAAGTGATTCACTTCCTGTTGTCTAACTGCAAGTACTGGCTGGAAGAATATAAATTTGACGGCTTCCGTTTTGACGGAGTCACTTCTATGCTATATTATAGTCATGGTTTGGGTGAAGCCTTCTGTAACTATGGAGATTATTTCAACGGTCATCAGGATGATAATGCGATTTGTTACCTGACATTGGCTAATGAAGTGATTCATCAGGTAAATCCGAAAGCGATAACCATTGCGGAAGAAGTTTCCGGTATGCCGGGGCTGGCTGCAAAAATAGAAGATGGCGGTTACGGCTTCGATTATCGTATGGCCATGAACATTCCGGACTATTGGATCAAGACAATCAAAGAAAAGATTGATGAAGACTGGAAACCTTCCAGCATGTTCTGGGAAGTAACCAACCGTCGTCAGGATGAAAAGACCATTTCGTATGCAGAAAGCCACGACCAGGCATTAGTGGGAGACAAGACAATTATCTTCCGTCTGATTGATGCTGATATGTACTGGCATATGCAAAAGGGAGATGAAAATTATGTTGTCAACCGTGGTATCGCTTTGCACAAGATGATTCGTTTATTGACCTCTTCAACCATCAACGGAGGTTATCTGAACTTCATGGGAAATGAATTCGGTCATCCCGAATGGATTGACTTCCCGCGTGAAGGTAACGGATGGTCATGTAAGTATGCCCGTCGCCAATGGGATTTGGTAGACAACAAGAATCTGACCTATCATTATATGGGTGATTTTGATAAGAATATGCTGAAAGTTCTGAAGAGCGTGAAAAACTTTCAAACGACACCTGTTCAGGAAATATGGCATAATGATGGCGATCAGGTATTGGCATACGGCCGTAAAGACCTTATATTTGTCTTTAACTTTAATCCGAAACAGTCATTTACCGACTATGGATTCCTGGTAACTCCGGGAGCTTATGAAGTAATATTGAATACGGACGACGTTGCATTTGGAGGAAACGGTTTGGCAGATGATTCTGTAGTGCACTTTACTATTGCCGATCCGCTGTACAGTAAAGAAAAGAAAGAGTGGTTGAAACTCTACATTCCTGCCCGTACCGCTGTAGTGCTTAGAAAGAAGAAATAATTTTATCTTTAAATAAGAAGCCCCTGCAACTATCATTGTATATCTGCAGGGGCTTTCTCGTATATTGTGTTATTGAATGATTTAGTTCTAGTTTACCAAAAAGGTACTTGGTCCGAGAATATCATACATATCACTCACGTTGCGTGTTTTCAGTAATACTCCTTGTGGAGTATAGAATAACTGATATTTGATGTCAACGTTATCTTGGCCTACTTTAATTACAATAATAGCTTGCCATTTGGGAAACTCTACCATTGTCACATTATCTACCACCCAACTAGCGTATGGCCCGGATACAAAAGCATTATAGACTGCCGGTGACAGACGATCAAGGCTAACAAGGTCAGTCTGTGTCATCACCCATTGCCCCCGGACGTTAAACCACACATTTTTAGTAAATCCGTTCATTACAAAATTGGCGCAATAATATCCGTCATCTTGTGACCAGGCAATGCCGTTTGCTTTGGGATACATTTTCTTGAAAGTTGCCTGTACATTGCCGGGAGGGGTATCTCCAAAAACAGATGTAGATAATAGCAAAAACAGTGTGATCGCACAAATCATAAATTTCTTCATAAGCTTTGAGTTTAGAGAATTAGTTATAACTAAACAGCCTTTGAGAATATTTGTTTGAGCGATGTACATAAAATAATCCTCCGGGCATTATATAAGTGAAATGCCCGGAGGATAAGGAGTATGCGGTTCTTATCTTACTCTTTTTACTTAAAAAGTAATCTTTAAAATTTTTCCGTTATAACCTCCGACCGAAACATCTGTCGGTTTATAAGGTAATAAGCAGATTTCTTCTTTAGCACCGGTCATCAAATCAATGGCCTGATAAGACTCCATTTGAGGAATCTGCAAAAAGTCGAAGGCATGTGAAGGTACGTTGATGGCAACATCTACCAGTTGACTGTCGAAATTAATAACGAAAAACAGAATCTCGTTTTTGTATTTCCGCATAAAAGTATATTGTTTATGCTCATTGAAACGCCATCCGTTTATATTGGCATACATCAAGTCAAAGAATACCCCCTTTTTGATTGCCTGCTCTTCGTTGCAAAGCGTCAGTACTTTTTGATAGATAGAGTAGAGGTGCTTATGTTCTTCAGTAAGCATTTTTCCGTCAAACTTTCCTCCGTTACGCCAACGACGTATAGTATCTACGCTCCAATAATCGAATATGGTAGTCCGTCCGTCTCTTCCGCTGAATCCTTCGCTATCCATGCCCAGCTCTCCGAACTCCTGACCGAAATAGATCATCATAGGATTGGTGTTCATACATGCAGAAACAATTAGTGCGGGAATCCCTTTACGCGGATTACCGGCAAAGAAATCAGATGCGATACGTTGCTCATCGTGGTTCTCCAGGAAGTTGAGCATTTTTTTCTCTATTCCATTCAGGCTTTGCCAGCAATGAGTGATTGCAGTGGCAGATTCATATCCGCAGGCTACATTTCGTAATGTATCATACAATCCTACCTTATCATATAGATAATCAAACTTACCACGGAACAGATAGTTACGATATTCGCTGGGATTATAGACTTCTGCGATGAAAAGTATTTCAGGATAAACCTCTTTAACTTGAGGAATAGCCCATTCCCAAAATTCAACGGGAACCATTTCTGCCATGTCACAACGGAAACCGTCAATGTGCTTTGACACCCAGAAAAGAAGAATGTCCAGCATCTTTATCCAAGTGTCCGGAGTTGGGGAGAAGTGGCAGGTACCGCCATTCTGATAATCCACTCCATAGTTTAATTTCACCGTTTCATACCAGTCGGTGATATTAGGCGTAGCATCAAAACGATTGTTACCGGTAGCTTTAGCCGGAAATTCCCGGTAAGGCTCTGCTGCACCGTCTTTCATATCGAACTGGGCACGAAGTTCCGCTTGCGGGATATAATAGAAATTATTGTATGGACTGAAAGATTGACTGGGGTCATCGTTAGCCCCCAATTCCGTCGTACCGTCGGGCTGTGCGTCCGAATGGTACTGGCGTGCTACGTGATTAGGTACAAAATCTATAATCACTTTCAAACCTGTGCGATGTGTACGGTGTACCAGGTTCTCAAATTCTTTCATACGTCCCTGTACATCGTTGGCCAGGTCAGGATCTACATCATAATAATCCTTGATGGCATAGGGAGAGCCAGCTTTTCCTTTCACAATGGCAGGATGATCCGGACTGATGTTATAACGGCGATAATCCGCTTGAGTGGCATGTTCGATGATGCCTGTATACCATATATGTGTAGTACCTAATTTTTTGATTTCACCAAGTGCCTTGAGCGTGAAATCAGCCATTTTTCCACACCCGTTGGTGGTAATGTCTCCATTGTAGACACAGTGGTTGTTGTTATTTCCAAACAGACGGGTGAACACTTGATAGATAATTATTTTATTTTCGTCATTCATATAGAGTAGATTATTAATATTCGTATTCATTCTTTTTTCCGATGGATAGGAGGTTACTTCCATATTTTCCCTTTTTCTTCCAACAGTTGATTAAGCACTTCATTGGCTGTATTATATCCCTGTCCGAAGATTTCTTCTGCTTTCTCCAGTTCGGTATTGCTATATCCGTATAAATTGTATGGTTCGATTAATAAATCACACTTTTCCCTTTCTGGAAAAGTATTGGCGCGGAACATAAAATGGAATGAACGCATAGCAATACTTACAATATTCATTTTGTAGTCCTCTGCCATGATGGGGCTTACGTTGACAGCCACCACCTTGTCGCACACTCTACGCAGGGTAGAGACAGGAAGATTCATCATCAATCCTCCGTCTACATAGTTAGTGCCATCTATATTGACTGGTGCGAACATAACAGGCATACAACAAGAAGCTGCGACCCGTTCAGCAATACTGCCGCGGTGAAAATGAACCATGCGTCCATGATCGAGGTCGGTTGCTGTGATAATCAGAGGAAGTTGTAAATCTTCCAAGTTTTTGGCTTTTACGTTGGTTCGGAGAAAGTCTATAAATTCACAAAGGTCAAATAATCCTTTTTTAGGAATTACCAGTTTGGTTAAATCCTGGAATTTATGTCCGGAGAAATAATCAAGAACTTTGTGGGGTTCGTTGCCATCTGCATAAAAGACACCGGCAAGTGCTCCTGCGCTTACTCCGGAGATGATTTCCGGTTTAATATCATGCTCTAAAAGAGCTTGCATAACTCCCAGATGGGCAAATCCTTTAATAAATCCTCCGCTTAGTGCATAGCCAATCTGATATTTCCGGCTATTCCTGTTATTTGTGAATACCTCCATGAGTTGCTTTCTTTAGTTCGCCACGAATTTAGTGAATTTATTGAAAGTAGGAGGAATATAATGAATAGTTTTTTTAAGAGAACGTTATAAGTAGTTTTTTGTTATCCATAGAACACAATAAATGCGGATAACATGGAACTTTAATTGCGTAAGTATAAAGTTTTGTTATCCGCATTTAAATATATCACAATAGAGCACAAATATACGGATGGAATCTTTTGCACCGGCACTGTGTACTGATTAGAATCCGAAATCGTCTATCTCCACTTTATGTTCTTCGTTTTCTTTAAAAGGTTTTGCTTCTTTTTGCACTGGATTTCCTTCGATATAGATAGCGCGGAATGGACGGGCAGGGCAAACATATTCGCATCCTCCACAACCTACACATATTTCTTTGTTTACATGAGGGATCGTTAATCCGTCTTTATATGGTACCATTGCCACAGCCTGTGTAGGACAGTGCTCGGAACACGCTCCGCAACTGGTTCCATCAGTATAAACGATGCAATTTTCTTCGATAAAAACAACATATCCCATTTGTGTAAGATGTTTTTGTTCTACACTTATGGGAAGAATTGCTCCATTGGGACAAACGTCTCCACAAACAGTACAGTCAAAGTTGCAAAATCCTTTCTCAAAACTAACGGTCGGCTGCATTATGCCTGCCAAACCATACTCCATAAAAGCAGGTTTCAGGACATGAGAAGGGCATTTGCTGACACAAAGATGACAGGATGTACATTGCTGTTGAAAGTGTTCCCGACTGATAGATCCCGGAGGAGTGATTGGATTCTCTTTTTTGTAAGCCTTTTTGCCTTCCAGTCTTGCAACGGATTCTTTGGCTTGGGACAGGAGTTTGGGAGCAGCCCCGGCAGTAACAAGACCGGTAACCAAAAAGCGGCGTTTGGATGAATCCGTGTCCGGTGATGATGGCACAGGGACTTCTACGTTTGCTTGTTGTTTCTTTAAAGAAGGGTTATAGACCAATGCCTTTTGCTTGCATGCTCCCAGGCAATCGAAACAATCTACGCAGCGGCTATAATCAATGGCATGTTCTTTACTATTGATGCAGGAGGCTTTGCATTTGGTAGCACAAAGCCCGCATCCATTACATTTCGCAGTATCGATACGGACCTTAAATAATGAAAAGCGGCTCAATAATCCCAATACTGTTCCTACGGGACAAACCGTATTGCACCATGTCCGCCCGTGTTTCCATGTCATTACAAAAATAACTGCCAGAGTGATAATAGCAATGAGAAGAGAAGAAATGCTTAAAACAGAGGTATCTACCTGATAAAATGTATAATTGTCGAACTTGGAAAAGACGGATTCCAACAGATTATTCCCCAACATGTAGATAGGTTTGAATATATGCACTACCACACGTCCATACGCACTGTATGGATCGAGTAGGCCTACAATAAATGTAAATCCGCATAGAAACCCGATTACTGTCAGCCCGAGTATGCCCCAACGCAATTTGTTTTTTGCGGGACTGTAACTATATCTTTTTTTCTTTTTCCCTGTTGATTTTGAAATGCGTGCAATGACATCCTGCAAAATACCCATAGGGCAAATTGTAGAACAATAAACGCGTCCAAACAAGAGCGTTAACACAATGAGAAATAATAAGATACCTATACTTAGTGAAAGGACAGCTGGAATAAATTGCAAATGTGCCAGCCGATGAAAACTGTTCGGTAATATTTCTGCGAAATCGAGAAAAAAGAAAGAAATCAGCACAAATAAAAGTGCTGATATTCCAATACGTAGCTTTCTTAACATTGTTATTTTACATCTTAATTCGCTTGACATTCAGCTTGTCAATGTTCATAGTTCCTATTTTCAGTGCTTCTCCTTTAGCGAGGTGTCCCACAGTATCTAGTGGCATCTCACGTACTTGATTGAAGAATTTGGCAGCAGCCGTGTCCACTGCTACAATATCCGGTGAAATGAACAGTCCTTTTGCTAATACGACATCCGAGGCAGAACGTCCTCGCGGGCCATTGGTTTTCATGATACGATAAGCGTCCACTACGTTAAGCACAGCTTTCTTTTGCAGTGTGCAGATATCGGCAATACATTGCTGCAAGTCATTCTGGTGGAAAAATCCACGGTCCCAGACAATTCCCATGTGATTTTTCATTGAGATAGTCAGATTGGCGCCCCCGTGATTTTTCAGGATGGGAACATTGATCCATACATCGCAATTCAGGATGGCTTCATGTATCTTTGCTTTTTTCATCTTCTGACCGTTGGGTAAGTTTACCGGCTTGTAATAAGACTCCAAATGAGCAGGCATTACTTTTGCTCCGGCAGCTTTTGCCGCAGCTTCGATGCCGCTGTTTTTGTAGCACTTCTGCCAATCGTCACACGTATGGTCGAATGCGGTCACTTCTTTAGCTCCGGCAGCAAAGCATTGTTTCACGATTTCAGCAATCAGTTGCGGGTTGGTGTTTCCTGCCAGTTCCGGCACTTTATCCCAACCGATATTAGGTTTTACGACCACCTTCTGTCCCGGTTTGACGAATTGTTTCATACCGCCCAGTTCGCTGATAGCACGGCGGAACATAGCTTCCGGTTCTCCACCCATGACGGCTACCAAGTCCGGATTGCCTCCGTTCGTATTATTAATAGTCTGGGTTAATATCTCCATTGCCTCCGAATGCTGAATACTCAATGCGGCACCGGTTATGGCTACTGTTTTTAAAAAGTCCCTTCTGTCCATTTTTGATTTTACTTTAGAGTTTTGCAATCGCTTTCAGTAGGGCGTAGCCGCCAAACCATTGAATTAACATACCGGGAATACCAATGCGGAAGTCTTGCACTGCTGCATGGAAATTTCCGATGAATGCCCATTCAAAAGCAGTTCCTATAATCTGATAGGAGAGAACGACACCGAGAATAGCCCATAAAGAAACGGATTTCAGTGTTCGTGCAGCCAAGGCGGAAGTACCGGCAAGTAAAGCGGATTTTATCAATATAATGGGGAGTGCAGCTCCCGATGGCATTGCAAATAACAGGTGATTGATGACAGGAGAAAGAATTGCTGTCAGTAATCCCACACGAAAGCCATATTTATAAGCTGCGATCAACGTGAAAAAATAGATCGGCAATAAAGTAGGGCCACCGTATGGTACAAGATGACAGATTTGTGGAAGTGCAATGTTGCCTACCACAAATAGCAGGGCAAAGAGGTAAGTTCTTACATTGCTGTAATTCAGTGAATAGAGTTTAGCAGATGTTTCCATTTTCGTTGATAACTTTAATGTTTAATAGAACGATAATATTTAGTCGTCCCTTAAAAAGTACTCATCTGCGGGATATTGCAAGAAAACAGTGTCCCGCAGATTTTTTCAACAAGTAGCCAAAGAACCCTCATGGCTCTTTTGAAGTTGTACGCTGCTGCGGCTAAGAGCAGATTGACAACATCCCCGAACACACCTTTATAAAAGTTGCGTCCTAAACGAAAGTCTGATTTCAAATGCCCGATAGTCGGCTCTATTCCTGCACGCTTGCAGAATAGCTTATGTTTCTTCTTGCGTGTGTAATAACTGTCTTTCCTGTTTGGAACATCGGGTATCAGTATCCCGGTGCCGCCCACCTCTTTCTTTCCTCTGTACCCCCTGTCCCCGGCCAACTTCCTGATCTTCTTTCCGGTAATGCGTTCCACCTGCCTGAGGGATTCTTCAATGGTATGCCCGTCATATTCATTCCGGAAAGACTTGGCACCCAGTATGACACCGGTAATTGAGCGGACGATTGAAACCTTGTTGCCGAACTCGTATTTCTTATGTTCTTTCCCCTTGCTGATACACTGCACCTCCGGTTCATGCAGGGAATAGATTTTCCCGGGAGAATTGCGCTTCTGTGAAAGCACCCGCTCAAAGAGGTCGAGCAGGGAGTCGTAGCCGTGGTTTTCTTTCAGGTTGCGCCTCAGTTCCCTGACAAGCCTTCCCGCAATGGTGCGCAGCCGCTTGTCCGCTTTCAGGGCCTTGCCACGGTTCTTGGGGTGGTTACGGAAACGCTGGTCACGGTAGATCTTCTTGAGGACAAAGGTATAGCTCTGGCGCAAAGGAAGCCCTAAGGATTTTACGACAGACAACACTTTGCGGACTATCTTTTTATGCAACTTCGCATCCGTGGGATAAGTCACGTTCTTTTCCTGTACCGTGGAATCGATGAAGGCCGTGCAGTGATGGTCCGGGCCGTCGTCCTCCTGATTGACGCGGATACTTTCTGACAGAATCAGTTCCATGCCATTTTCTCCGACACGCTTACGGAAGTGTACCAGTTCGCTTGCATTGCAGGGATAGGAAGGCGTGAATTCCAACATACCGCAAAAGTACTGGTAATAAGCATTCTCGCTCCATTGTTCAACAACCGATTCATCGGACAGGTTACGCACGTGCTTAAGAATCAGAAGTCCGCACATCAGGCGGATGGGTTTGGCCGGACGACCGTTGACGGCACAGTATAGCGGGGAGAAAGCTTCTTCAAAACGGCGCCAGTCTATCTTATTGGCAAGCAGGTATAAGGGATGCCTGGGATTCAGCTGGTCTGTCAAAGAGCTGAACAAGGAGGGCTGAGGGGTGGTCTTGTTTATCATAATAATCTGCAAGTTTTCAACCATAAAGATACAAAAACTTGCAGATATATCAAAGCAATTTATATATTAATATGTTGATTATTAGGCGTAAAAGCACATTCTAAGGGGCGACTATTTAAAAAATTAGACTTCTTTCCGTAGAAAAGGTTTAATCCTGGCAAAGAACTATTTGCTTAAGTAACTGTCTAAAATTAGTTAATAGAAAAAAGGAGGCTTCGTTGCGTTTTGAATAACAACTTATAATACGAACTAATTTAAGCATTTACTTTATGATATTAAAAATGGGACAGAAAAGTTTCAAGCCTATTTGAAACACTTTGTTTCACTATGGGAAACAAACAGTTTCAAAGCTTGAAACATATTTTGAAACTATTTGGTTTGTATTTTAGCCTTATTCGGCACCCATTCTTTCCCGGATCTTTCCCCATGCATGCGTATCAAACAGGCAACTTTGGCGCATAGTCCCACACATTTCTCTGAATCTGGACATAGGTATCGTATAACTCAACTTATCCGCTTCAAAGTACGGACGCACCGACGGATCGAAGAAACCGATAAAGGTCCGCTTGCCTCCTTTGTGGTTTTCAAGAGTGGCTTGTGTCACTATGGAACTGCAACCGGAACCGAATAAGGAAACGACGCCATCTTCGGCATTATTATCATAGTAAGCCCATGTAGTCAGTCCGGAAAGCATATCAGGATTGGCGATAAACATGACGCCTTCCATTTGTTCCAGATTAGCTATTTTGTCTATACGGGCAAAATGAAGGTATTTCTTTTCTGCCATCGGCACTCCGAGTTGCCGGATAAATTCAATGACCATTTCCGGAGTCTGTTTATATCGTTCTTTTAGTGAGACAAAAGTCGGTACGCGTTCAGGCATTTCTGTAAAACCTGTGTAGAATTTGCCGCCACCGCAACCGATATTTTCTGCATTCAAGCTGATAGTACCACCTTCTCTGACAGTCTTCATACCTTTAAAGAAGCAACCGTTAATTTTCTCTGCTGTTCCTTCCAGTATATCCGAATACCAAAATACAAGAGGTAATTCGGCATTCTCTCCGAATGCCTCCTTGAAGTTCTGAATAAATGTTTGGATGTCCATAGCTTATCAATTTTAGTTATGTATGTAGGTCTTTGTACAAAGTTAAAATAAAAATAGACATTCATCCTCTTTTTAAACAATAATTACTTATATTTGTCCGGAACAGAATATAAAGAGAAGCGTTATGAAGTATTTACTAATATATATAGGGTTACTTTGTACATCCCTGCAATTGTGGGGACAAGAAACGGTTGCTACAAGAATCGTTCCTCCGACGGGATATGTCAGGGAGGCTTGTTCCGATCATTCGTTTACAGGTTACTTACGTAATTTGCCTTTGATGCCGAAAGGTAGTAAAGTGATGCTTTATAATGGAAAAGAAAAGGCAAATCAGTCTGCAGCCTACGCTGTAATTGATATGGAGATAGGCAACCGTGATTTGCAACAGTGTGCCGATGCGGTAATGCGTTTGCGGGCGGA
Source organism: Bacteroides xylanisolvens (assembly GCF_018289135.1). NCBI lineage: Bacteria > Pseudomonadati > Bacteroidota > Bacteroidia > Bacteroidales > Bacteroidaceae > Bacteroides > Bacteroides xylanisolvens. The sequence continues at coordinate 1,662,151 of NZ_CP072216.1, read as the reverse complement.
ATATCTGTGGAAACATAAACGATATGGAGAAATAAAATTCAACTTCACCAATGGTTTCCCTGCCGGGTACAAGAAATGGGCGGAAGGAAATCGGATAAAAGTCAGCGGCAATCAAGTGCAATGGTATGCTGCGGGTAAAGGAGTGGATTATTCCTATAAAACTTTCCGTAACTATCTCGATATGGTCTTTATGTATGCCGGAACGGCTTCTTTATCCCGCGAGCTTCAGACTGTGTCTTATACTTCCCTGCAACCCGGTGATGTGTTTATTAAAGGCGGCTCACCCGGACATGCGGTCATTGTTGTAGATGTTGCTGTTCATCCGACTACCAAAAAGAAAGTGTTCTTGTTGGCGCAGAGCTATATGCCTGCACAACAGATTCATATTCTTGTAAATCCTGTCAGTCGCAGCCTTTCCCCCTGGTATGAATTAGCGGAAACGGATGCGGGGAAACTATATACTCCGGAATGGATTTTTAGCCGGAAAGATTTAAAACGCTTTAAGGAGTAGAATCTTTTCGTTATCTTTGGCATTTAACAAACCGTTTTAATCATACAACAACGAAAAACAACCGATTATGAATCAAGATTTGTCAATGAATGCTAACCAGTTGGTAGCATTCCTTCAAAAGCCAACTTCAGAGTTTACCAAAGCCGACATTATCTCATTTATCCAGCAAAAAGATATCCGCATGGTCAATTTCATGTATCCGGCGGGAGACGGTCGTCTGAAAACCCTGAACTTTGTTATCAACAATCAAGCCTATCTGGAAGCTATTCTTACTTGTGGAGAACGGGTAGACGGTTCCAGTCTTTTTTCTTTCATAGAAGCGGGCAGTAGTGACCTTTATGTGATTCCCCGTTTCTGCACTGCATTCGTTGATCCGTTTGCCGAGATTCCGACGCTGTCTATGCTTTGCTCTTTCTTCAACAAAGACGGCGAACCTCTCGAAAGTGCACCAGAACACACCCTTTACAAAGCAAGCAAAACTTTTACAGAAGTTACCGGAATGGAATTTCAGGCAATGGGCGAATTGGAATATTATGTAATAGCCCCGGATACAGGTATGTTTCAGGCAACCGACCAACGTGGTTATCACGAATCGGGTCCATACGCTAAATTTAATGAGTTCCGTACTCAATGTATGTCTTATATCGCGCAAACAGGCGGGCAAATAAAGTATGGACACTCCGAAGTGGGTAATTTTACGCTGGATGGCTATATTTATGAGCAGAATGAGATTGAGTTCCTGCCGGTTCCTGTATCGCAGGCGGCAGATCAGTTGATGATTGCCAAATGGGTGATTCGTAATCTGGGATACAGATATGGATATAATGTGACCTTTGCTCCTAAAATTACAGCCGGTAAGGCAGGGTCGGGCTTGCACGTACACATGCGTATCATGAAAGACGGAAAGAACCAAATGTTGAAAGACGGCGTTTTGTCGGAAACAGCGCGTAAAGCAATTGCCGGAATGATGGTGCTTGCTCCTTCAATCACTGCCTTTGGAAATACCAATCCTACTTCTTATTTCCGTCTTGTTCCTCATCAGGAGGCACCTACCAATGTTTGCTGGGGAGATCGTAACCGTTCCGTATTAGTACGTGTGCCATTGGGATGGGCTGCAAAAACAGATATGTGTACATTAGCTAATCCGTTGGAAGCCGAAAGCCATTTTGACACCAGCCAGAAGCAGACTGTAGAAATGCGTTCTCCGGATGGTTCGGCAGATTTGTATCAACTGTTGGCCGGTTTGGCTGTTGCCTGCCGTCATGGCTTTGAAATTGAAAATGCATTGGATATCGCTCAAAAGACGTATGTAAATGTGAATATCCATCAGAAAGAGAATGAGGATAAACTAAATTCACTGGCACAACTGCCAGATAGCTGTGAGGCTTCTGCTGATTGCCTGCAGCAACAACGGGCAATCTTTGAACAATACAATGTCTTTAGTCCGGCAATGATTGATGGTATCATCCGCAGACTTCGCAGTTACGAAGATAAAACGTTGCGTGCGGATTTGGAAGGAAAGCCGATGGAGATGTTAGATCTCGTACATAAGTATTTCCATTGTGGATAATCTGCAAACGTAAATTGGTATATAATAAAGGCTATCTTCTGTTTCAAAGAAGGTAGCCTTTAATTTTCTGATGCAGAATTTAACTATAAGTATTTGTTTTTCAAAGAGCTTATAACAAAGAAACTATAGAAGGCTAATCAGATAATTGGTGGCAGATAGTTTGATATAATAGAGTTTAAACGTTAAGTATTGGCTTATTTTCATAAAAAAGATGTTTTGAGAAAAGAAAAAGGAGGGAGTATAGTGCATTATCTCCAAATAATGCTTTCCTTTGTACCAACAACAATAAAGAGGTTTATTACGATTTGATTTTTTTACGTGTATCTTCTCATTTATTTGAGCATATCCATTTCTAATTAAGATCTTCCTAAAACTTTCTTATTGAATTATTAATTTTTTATATTTGTATTTTATGAATTTGTACATTGGAAATCTTAGCTATAATGTTAAGGAATCGGATTTGAGAAATGTAATGGAAGAGTATGGAACAGTTGCTTCAGTAAAGTTAATCACAGATCGTGAAACTAGAAGATCAAAAGGCTTTGCGTTTATCGAAATGCCGGATGATACAGAAGCTAACAACGCTATCAAACAATTGAACGGTGCAGAATATGTAGGTCGTTCAATGGTAGTGAAAGAAGCATTGCCAAAGAACTAATACTGAATAAATAGACAGTAATAGAGAAGGGCGCACTAGGAAACTAGCGCGCCCTTCTTCTGTTAATCCTCATTATTATCTTCTTCATCATCCACCATATTATTGAGTTCCAATTCCAGGTCTACCAGCTCTTGTTCCTATAATTTCAGGATATTCTTCGGTGTATCTTTTGCGGCTTTCTTTATTCTCTTTTGGAGGTTACTTTTTCAATAGTTTGGGTATATCCGAAGGCTCTTGTGCCACTCGGATACCAGCTGCTTCCAAAGATTCAATTTTCTCTTTTGCCGAACCGGAACTTCCCGAAATAATAGCGCCTGCATGGCCCATTTGTTTTCCCGGAGGAGCTGATTGTCCGGCAATAAATGCTACCACAGGTTTAGTTACATTATTACGAATATATTCGGCCGCTTGTTCTTCCGCATTTCCTCCAATCTCTCCAATCAGGACGATTGCTTCTGTTTCCGGATCATTCTGAAACATTTCCAGCAGTTGGCGGAAGTGAAGCCCTACAACAGGATCGCCCCCGATGCCGATAGCGGTAGATTGTCCCATTCCATTAGCTGTTAAGTGATACACAATCTCGTAAGTAAGTGTTCCGCTACGGCTGATGACACCTACATTTCCTTCTAAAAAGACTTGTCCCGGTAAGATGCCAACCATGCTTTTTCCCGGAGAGATAAGTCCCGGACAGTTAGGCCCGATCAACATGGCACCTTTTTGTTCGGCAAACTGATGTGCCTTAATCACGTCCAGTGTGGGGATTCCTTCTGCAATGCAGACTATGATCCGGATGCCTGCGTCCGCTGCCTCCATGATAGCATCTGCCGCAAAACGTGCCGGAACGAAAATGATGGAGGTATTAGCTTTTGTCTGCTCGACAGCGTCATACATGGTGTTGAATACGGGGATTCCGTCCACATCTATTCCTCCTTTGCCCGGAGAAGTACCTCCGACCACATTGGTTCCATATTCTTTCATCTTCTTGGCATGGAAAAGCCCGTCTCTGCCAGTGATTCCCTGCACAATCAAACGGGTGGATTTATCTATTAGTATGCTCATAATTGCTTTATTTTTTAGTGATTTGGTACGTATTATGCTTTCAGAGCCATAAGAGCAGCCTCTTTCATCGTTGTGGCTATTTGGAAACGGCTGTAATTCCGTAACAGTTCCCGTCCGATATGTTCATTGGTGCCTGTAAGCCGGACGATGACGGGGACATTGCTGTTTATCTGCTCGAATGCCTGAAGAAGTCCCATTGCTACATCATCGCAACGAGTGATCCCACCGAAAATATTAATCAGGACCACTTTTACTTTCTCATCCTGCAATAAGAGTTTCATAGCTTCAATAACCTTGACAGGATTGGAGCTGCCCCCGATGTCGAGAAAATTAGCAGGCTGACCGCCGTAAAGTTTAGTCATGTCCATAGTAGCCATGGCAAGTCCGGCGCCATTTACCATACAACCGATATTGCCGTCCATGTGAACATAACTGAATCCTTTATCTTTGGCATCTGCTTCCACTTTTTCTTCTTCCGTCGGATCAAACAAAGCATGAATCTCCGGATGCCGATAGAGCGCATTGTCATCAAAAACGATCTTTGCGTCAATGGCCATTAACGTACCTTTCTTTGTAAGTGCCAGCGGATTTACTTCCACTAACGACGCGTCATTCTCCACAAAGATTTTATAAAGTTCCTGAAGGATGGCAGCCATTTTACCTGCCTGTTCCATTTGGGGGAAGAGAGTGAAAGCAAAACGCCTTGCCAGATAGTCGGGGAGGCCAATGAATGGATTGATTGAATATCGGATGATTTTCTCCGGTGTCTGACGGGCTACCTCTTCAATATCCATACCACCGGATGCACTCATCATCAGAACGACAGAACGTGTATTCCGGTCGATGGTATAACTGACGTAATATTCTGCAGCAATATCAACCGCTTCGCTGACCAGAACTTGATTGACAGGAAGACCTTTAATGCTCATTCCGAGAATGTTCATGGCTTCCTGATAAGCATCTTCCGTATTGTTTACCAGTTTTACTCCTCCGGCTTTTCCTCGGCCTCCGGTTAATACTTGTGCTTTTATAACCACTCTGTCTGTTCCCATCCTCCGGTATGCAGCCAGGACGCCTGCGGCAGTACGGCATAAAGTGTGCCTCTCGACAGGTATTCCGTACTTGGAGAAAATCTCTTTCGCTTGATATTCATGTATTTTCATGGCTCATAAATTTGAGTAAATGATTCCTATAATAAAAACAAAAGAAAGATTCGGAAAGTTTGCCGGAAAAGAAAAGTATCAGGGTGTTTTACAACATGTTCGTTTGTATTCCATTTATGGTTTTCATATAAAAAAAAGCGTGTTGGAACTATTACCAACACGCTCTATATCATTTAAAGATGAAGTCTGTCTTACGGATATTTATGCAATACCGTGAGCATTGACAGTACCGTCAATCTTTTTAATCAATCCTTGAAGTACGGCACCCGGGCCACATTCTGTAAAATCAGTAGCACCGTCAGCAACCATATTCTTTACTGATTGTGTCCAACGTACGGAAGCAGTCAATTGGGCAACCAGATTCTTTTTGATTTCTGCAGGGTCAGTGTGAGGAAGCGCATCCACATTCTGATATACCGGACATTTAGGAGTATGTATTTCGGTAGCTTTAATAGCAGCTTCCAGTTCTATTTTAGCAGGATCCATTAATGGAGAATGGAAAGCACCACCCACTTTCAGCGGAAGAGCACGTTTGGCTCCGGCAGCTTTCATCAGTTCGCACGCCTTTTCGATACCCGGTACAGAGCCGGAGATAACGATTTGTCCCGGGCAGTTGTAGTTGGCCGGTACGCAAACTTCACCTTCTGCATTTACTGCTGCACAGATTTCTTCTACTTTTTCATCCGGCAATGCGATAATAGCAGCCATGGTGGAAGGAGTAGCTTCGCAAGCTTTCTGCATAGCCATTGCACGTGCATACACAAGTTTCAATCCATCTTCAAAACTCAATGCACCGGCAGCAACCAATGCAGAGAACTCACCAAGTGAGTGGCCGGCAGTCATTTCCGGTTTGAAGTCGTCGCCCATGCAAAGAGCAGAAATAACAGAGTGAAGGAAAACGGCAGGTTGAGTAACCTTTGTCTGACGAAGATCTTCGTCTGTGCCGTCGAACATGATATCTGTAATGCGATATCCGAGGATATCATTTGCTTTTTCAAACAATTCTTTTGCTAAAGCTGAGTTTTCATACAGGTCTTTACCCATTCCTACAAATTGAGCGCCTTGACCGGGAAATACAAATGCTTTCATATTTTTATTATTTAATTGATTTTTAATTGCGGGTGCAAAGTTACGTATTTTTATGATACAACCGCACAAAAAGTACACATTTGTGCAACGGTGTCCGGAAAATGCCATAAAGGGCCGTTACCATGGCCGATATTCAATTCTTTTCCTGCGATAATGGCTTGAGTGATATATGTTTTCGCATGCTGGATGGATTCTCGCATGGGGTAGCCTTTGGCAAGATAGGTGGCAATAGCGGAAGAGAGGGTGCATCCCGTTCCATGCAGATTATGGCTTTCTATTTTTTTCTCCTCATATATATGGTAGATAAATTCGGACGTATGCAAAAGGTCGCACATATTGTCTCCTTCCAGATGTCCGCCTTTTAGTAAGATATTAGTCTGATAATCATCCGTCAGCATTTTGGCAGCGGTCTGCATATCCTGAATGTTGTGAATACTTTTACCTGTAAGTACTTTTGCTTCGTCAATATTAGGGGTGATTAATGTGACAAGCGGTAAAAGTTCTTTTTTGATTTCTTCTATCGCTTCATCTGTCATAAGTTTCTTTCCGCTGGTAGACACCATTACCGGATCGTAAACGACGTATGCAGGCGAATATTTTTGTAGACAGTCGGAAATTACACGAACGATCTGAATGTCATTTATCATTCCTATTTTGATGGCAACCGGTTGCAGGTCGTCCATCACGGCTTCTATTTGCCCACGAACCATATCCGGAGAAATGGACTGTACGGCACGTACCCCCAGTGTGTTTTGTACGGTGATGGCAGTAATAGCCGATGCTGCATAGCCTCCTAAAGCCGAGATTGTTTTTATGTCTGCCTGAATACCTGCGCCTCCCGAACAATCGGAGCCGGCAATGGATAAAATGACTGGATGACGTTCCATTTTAGATTTTTTAATATTTACCCGACAAAGATAGAATAAAAAACGATAAGGTACAAAATGACATATCGTTTAAAATACAATAAGTACCTTTCCGGGCATCTGTTGGAAAAGATATGAAAAGTACTGATAATAAAGCGTCCATCTAGTTTTTGTACTTTATACAATTACTCACCCGTGGAAATACTAAAATACATATTGTAATTCGTAAGATAACACTAACTATTCATATTGTAGAATGTATGATATGTATTTATATGAAAAACAATGTTTTATAGCATAGTTCTTATTTTTGTTTTGATGGTTTTTAGCCTCTATATTTGCATCGTCTTAAAGAAATAGATATGCAAAATTTACAGAAAAATACACCTTTAGCAAACAATCATATATCAGTGGACTGTGTAGTGATTGGTTTTGACGGAGAACAACTGAAAGTGTTGCTTGTAAAACGTGCAGGTGAGGATAATGGAGAAGTATATCATGATATGAAACTTCCCGGAAGTCTTATCTATATGGATGAAGCCCTGGATGAAGCTGCACAACGAGTTTTGTATGAACTGACAGGACTTAAAAATGTGAATCTGATGCAGTTTAAAGCATTTGGTTCTAAAAACAGAACGAGTAATCCGAAAGATGTACGTTGGTTGGAAAGAGCTATGCAGTCAAAAGTGGAGCGTATTGTTACCATTGCATATTTGTCGATGGTGAAGATAGACCGTACATTGGATAAGAATCTGGACGATCACCAGGCTTGCTGGGTCGCTTTGAAAGACGTGAAAACACTGGCTTTCGACCATAATCTGATTATAAAGGAGGCAATGACTTATATTCGTCAGTTCGTAGAATTTAATCCTTCCATGTTGTTCGAACTGCTTCCGCGTAAATTTACAGCCGCACAATTAAGGACTCTTTTTGAATTAGTATACGACAAAGCCGTGGATGTGCGTAACTTCCATAAGAAAATAGCAATGATGGAATATGTAGTTCCTTTGGAAGAAAAACAACAAGGAGTGGCTCACCGTGCTGCCCGTTATTATAAATTTGATAAGAAGATATATAATAAGGTAAGAAGGTAGACCCTGTTCAAGTATTAAGTATCAAGTATTAAGTATTAGGCGTTGGATGTTAAAGCATTAATTGTCGGACATTGAGCGTAAATCGTAAATAGTAAATCGTTTAATCGTAAATAAAATTATGTTTCTATTAGGTTATGACATAGGTAGCTCGTCTGTAAAAGCGAGTTTGGTAAATGCGGAGACTGGTAAATGTGTATCCTCGGCATTTTTTCCGAAAACAGAAGCGAATATTATTGCAGTGAATCCCGGATGGGCGGAACAAGATCCTGAAAGTTGGTGGGAAAACTTAAAGTTGTCCACGCAGGCTATTATGACCGAATCCGGAGTTAGTGCCGCTGAAATTAAAGCCATCGGCATCTCTTATCAGATGCACGGATTGGTTTGTGTTGATAAGAATCAGCATGTATTGCGTCCTGCTATCATCTGGTGTGACTCCCGTGCGGTGCCATACGGTCAGAAAGCGTTTGAGACAATCGGGGAGGAGAGATGTCTTTCTCATTTGTTGAACTCACCGGGAAATTTTACCGCTTCCAAGTTGGCGTGGATTAAAGAAAACGAACCTGCCATCTATGAGCAGATTGATAAGATAATGCTGCCGGGCGATTATATTGCCATGAAGTTGAGTGGAGAAATCTGCACAACTGTTTCCGGACTTTCGGAAGGTATGTTCTGGGATTTCAAGAACAACCGGGTGGCTGATTTCTTAATGGATTATTACGGATTTGATTCTTCTTTGATTGCAGATATTAAACCGACCTTTGCAGAGCAGGGACGTGTAAATGCAATAGCTGCCAAAGAGCTTGGACTGAAAGAAGGGACACCGATTACTTATCGTGCAGGCGACCAGCCTAACAATGCCCTTTCTTTGAATGTGTTTAATCCGGGAGAGATTGCTTCTACGGCAGGAACATCGGGAGTGGTTTATGGCGTGAACGGTGAAGTGAACTATGATCCGCAGTCACGCGTCAATACCTTTGCGCATGTCAATCATACCATAGATCAGACACGTTTGGGAGTATTGCTTTGCATCAACGGAACAGGTATTCTCAACTCATGGGTGAAACGCAACATTGCTCCCGAAGGAATATCTTATAATGAAATGAATGTATTGGCTTCCAAAGCTCCTATCGGCAGTGCGGGAATCAGTATTCTGCCCTTTGGTAACGGTGCCGAACGTATGCTGAACAATAAAGAAATCGGTTGCAGTATCCGTGGACTGGATTTTAATACGCATGGCAAACATCATATTATTCGTGCCGCTCAAGAAGGTATTGTATTCTCTTTTAAATATGGCATTGATATCATGGAGCAAATGGGAATTCCTGTGAAGATGATCCATGCCGGACACGCTAATATGTTCTTGAGTTCTATCTTCCGCGATACTTTGGCGGGAGTCACAGGAGCTACTATCGAGCTTTACGATACGGATGGTTCCGTAGGCGCTGCGAAAGGTGCGGGCATCGGTGCAGGTATCTACAAGGATAACAATGAGGCATTTGCTACGCTTGACAAACTGGATGTGATTGAGCCTAATGTGGCAAAACGACAGGAATATGCTGACGCGTACGCAAAATGGAAATACCGTCTTGAAAAGTCGATGACCGGTAACATACCGGCTCCGGTTCTGTCTTCAGATAAATAATTAACAATTTAAATAATAACCATTTTAAAAATAAAAGAATTATGGCAACAAAAGAATTTTTCCCGGGAATTGAAAAGATTAAGTTCGAAGGTAAAGATAGTAAGAATCCGATGGCATTCCGTTACTACGATGCTGAAAAGGTTATCAACGGTAAGAAGATGAAAGATTGGTTGAGATTCGCTATGGCATGGTGGCATACTTTGTGTGCTGAAGGTGGCGACCAATTCGGTGGCGGAACAAAACAATTCCCTTGGAATAGTAATGCTGACGCTATACAAGCTGCAAAAGATAAAATGGATGCAGGTTTCGAATTCATGCAGAAAATGGGTATCGAATACTACTGTTTCCACGATGTAGACTTGGTTTCTGAAGGTGCAAGCATCGAAGAATACGAAGCTAACTTGAAAGCAATCGTAGCATACGCAAAACAGAAACAAGCTGAAACAGGCATCAAACTGTTGTGGGGTACTGCCAACGTATTTGGCCATGCACGTTATATGAACGGTGCTGCTACTAACCCTGATTTTGACGTAGTAGCTCGTGCTGCTGTTCAGATCAAGAATGCAATCGATGCAACGATCGAACTGGGTGGTCAGAACTATGTATTCTGGGGTGGCCGTGAAGGCTATATGTCTCTTCTGAATACAGATCAGAAACGTGAAAAAGAACACTTGGCAAAAATGCTGACCATCGCTCGTGATTATGCTCGTGCCCGTGGTTTCAAAGGTACTTTCCTGATTGAACCGAAACCGATGGAACCGACAAAACATCAGTATGATGTAGATACAGAAACAGTAATCGGATTCCTGAAAGCTCATGGCTTGGATAAAGATTTCAAAGTGAACATTGAAGTAAACCACGCAACTTTGGCTGGTCACACTTTCGAACACGAATTGGCAGTAGCAGTAGACAACGGCATGTTGGGTTCTATTGACGCTAACCGTGGTGATTATCAGAATGGTTGGGATACAGACCAATTCCCGATTGATAACTACGAACTGACACAAGCTATGATGCAAATTATCCGCAACGGCGGCTTGGGTAACGGTGGAACAAACTTCGACGCTAAAACTCGTCGTAACTCTACTGACCTGGAAGATATCTTCATCGCTCACATCGCAGGTATGGACGCTATGGCTCGTGCATTGGAAAGCGCAGCTGCTCTGCTGAACGAATCTCCATATAAGAAAATGTTGGCTGACCGTTACGCTTCATTTGATGGCGGTAAAGGTAAGGAGTTTGAAGATGGCAAGTTGACTTTGGAAGATGTAGTTGCTTATGCTAAAGCAAACGGTGAACCGAAGCAGACTAGCGGTAAACAAGAGCTTTATGAAGCAATTCTGAATATGTATTGCTAATTAATCCCACCACAGATTACACGGATTGTTACAGATTAATTTTCTTCTCTCTTATTTTGAATTTTATCTGTGTCAATCTGTGAAATCTGTGGTGATATAAATCCAACTACTACAACACTACTTTATCTACTTATAACCATGATTAATACAACGAACGAGGGTAGTAAACTCTACCTATATTCGATAACCTCTGTCGCCATTTTGGGAGGACTGCTTTTCGGATACGATACAGCGGTTATTTCCGGTGCGGAGAAAGGCTTGGAGGCTTTTTTCCTTTCGGCCTCTGATTTTCAATACAATAAAGTAATGCATGGAATCACATCTTCCAGTGCATTAATTGGCTGTGTACTGGGTGGTGCGATCTCCGGTATATTTGCTTCCCGTTTGGGACGTCGTAATTCTCTAAGGCTTGCTGCCGTACTCTTTTTCCTTTCAGCATTAGGTTCCTATTATCCGGAAGTCTTGTTCTTCGAATATGGAAAGCCGAACATGGATTTGCTGATTGCTTTTAATTTGTATCGTGTTTTGGGCGGTATCGGTGTTGGACTGGCTTCTGCAGTCTGTCCGATGTATATTGCTGAAATTGCTCCTTCTAATATTCGTGGAACGCTTGTATCGTGTAACCAGTTTGCTATCATCTTCGGTATGTTGGTAGTATACTTCGTGAATTTCCTGATTATGGGCGACCATCAAAATCCTATTATTTTGAAAGATGCAGCCGGTGTACTGTCTGTTAGTGCTGAATCTGATATGTGGACCGTTTATGAAGGATGGCGTTACATGTTCGGTTCGGAAGCTTTCCCTGCCGCTTTCTTCGGTTTGTTATTGTTCTTTGTTCCCAAGACTCCTCGTTATCTTGTATTGATACAGCAGGATGAAAAGGCTTATTCGATTCTTGAAAAGATCAATGGTAAGACAAAAGCACAGGAAATTCTTAATGATATTAAAGCTACTGCTCATGAAAAGACAGAGAAAATCTTTACTTATGGAGTGGCAGTAATTGTGATCGGTATTTTGCTTTCTGTATTCCAACAGGCTATCGGTATTAATGCGGTACTTTATTATGCTCCTCGTATTTTCGAAAATGCAGGTGCAGAAGGAGGTGGCATGATGCAGACAGTTATTATGGGTATTGTAAACATTGTCTTTACATTGGTTGCAATCTTCACTGTAGACCGCTTCGGACGTAAACCACTATTGATAATCGGTTCTATTGGTATGGCTGTAGGTGCATTTGCGGTAGCAATGTGTGATAGCATGGCAATAAAGGGTGTTCTCCCGGTACTTTCAGTGATTGTGTATGCAGCATTCTTTATGATGTCTTGGGGACCGATTTGCTGGGTGTTGATCTCGGAAATATTCCCGAACACCATCCGTGGTAAAGCGGTGGCAATCGCCGTAGCATTCCAATGGATATTCAATTACATTGTATCTTCTACTTTCCCGGCACTGTACGACTTCAGCCCGATGTTTGCATATAGTTTATATGGCATAATCTGTGTGGCTGCTGCTATCTTCGTTTGGCGTTGGGTGCCTGAAACGAAAGGTAAGACACTGGAAGATATGAGCAAGCTTTGGAAGAAAAATAAATAAATTAGGTTAGTGTAATTTCATCATGTCATTATGACTTCGGTTTCTTGGCATGGTTCTACTAAGATTATGACATCGTACCAAATGGTATGGTGTCATAATTGTTTTATATACTATTGATAGATAATCACATGTAAAATCATTTAAATGAAGGTATACGAATCGTTTTGCATTTTTGAGTAAATAGATTGTTTGGCTATGCACTTATCTTTGCATTGTGATATTTGTGAGATCGTTTTAAGCTATGGATATTGCCAAATGGCATTTTTCTAGTTATAACATATTATTATTGGTTTTTCGTTAGGTAAGATTATGGTTACAGAACAGTATAAAGATGCCATTTATTTCTCAAGTCTTTTTGCTTGGCATTATCCCAATGTTTATAAAGAAATATCAGACATTCTTGTTTACCACCATATAGAGCATGGTACATTACTACACACTAAAGATTATTGGTGTCGAGATTATATGCCAATACAGTGGGGATTTAAGTCTTATATTCAATTTCGCTATGAACCTGATTATTTGAAGGATAAGCCACAGTACAAAACTAATATTATTCCTGTACTTAAAGCTATGAGTAGAGATATGGATATTACACAGTCTCCACTTATTGTTGATGGGGGAAATGTAGTCGTGTGTGAAGCGAATTCAAAGTGGATAGGATCATGTATGAGAGGTCGGAAACCAATTGTCATCATGACAGAAAAGGTATTTCAGGAAAATTCACAGATTGACCAGAGCGAAGTACTGGCAATACTAAAGGAAAACTTTTATGGAGCAGATATTGTATTTCTACCATGGGACAAATATGATATCTGTGGTCATACAGATGGAATTATTCATAATATTGGTGATGGTAAGATATTGGTCAACTTGAAAGTTTATCCTCCAGAGATAGAACGAGAAATGAGACGTAGATTGAGTGACGATTTTGCCGTTATAGATTTAAAACTTAGCAAGTATGATGAAAATAGTTGGGCATATATAAATATGCTTCAGACACGTGATGTAATCATAATTCCCGGACTTGGATTACCTACAGATGGAGAGGCTTTAAGCCAGATAAAAGAATTGCATCCTTCCTATGATGGACGAATTTACCAGATTAATATAGCTCCGATTATAAAGAAATGGGGAGGTGCATTGAATTGTTTGTCTTGGACTGTGACTAAATAATAAGTAGAAAAAATAAAATAAGTAAGAAATATGGAACTAATTATTGGATTTACAATATTATTTTTGATTGGTGTAAAACTGAATCGATGGATAAATGGTAGCCTTGTCAGATTGTTGTCAACAGGATAAGAATAGCATCACTACGGGATAATTCATTAAATTCAAAATTTATAAAATAAAAATTGTATGATATCAGCGTTATTGACTTTCAAACCTATACTTTATATTGATATGGATAATGTATTAGTTGACTTCCAATCAGGTATTAACAAATTGAGTGAATACGAAAAGAAAGAATATGAGGGACGATATGATGAAGTTCCTAACATTTTTGCGAAAATGTATCCATATAAAGGAGCAATTGATGCTTTCCATCGTTTAGTACGTTTTTATGATGTGTACATTCTTTCCACGGCACCTTGGAATAATCCTTCTGCTTGGTCGGATAAACTTGTATGGGTGAAAAAATGGTTAGGTACATATAGCTATAAACGATTAATTCTTAGCCATCATAAAAATTTAAACAAAGGAGACTTCTTGATAGATGATCGCCTCAAAAATGGTGCGGAAAATTTTAGTGGTGAATTGATATTATTTGGTTCGGAGCAGTATCCGAATTGGGACTCTGTTGTTGACTATTTGATATCATCTAAGTGAGAAATAAAAAAAAGTTGATATATTCAGACAACTCTTTACTAAAAAGATTATCTTTACCCAAAGAAATTTAATATTATAATAATCATGGATACTTTGAAAAAAGAAATTGCAATTTTAATACAATGTAGTGACTTTAAGGAAATAGAGAAACAGCTTCAAACAATTAATAAATTGATAGTTACAAATTATATGTTTGAGTTGAGTAATGGGTTGCGGATTTACCCAATTGAAGTAGAAGCTTATTTTAAGCACCCAAAGTTTAATGATGGGTTTGTGCATGGAAATGAACTGCAAAAGAATAATTATGGAAAATTTTATGTTCATCGTACAGGCATGACGAAGAATTCAAAAATTAAAGGTGGCACCAGAGGAGGTATTGATCTTTGCTTATCTGATAGTACTGATATATATTATGGTATCTTGATAAGAAGTGCGCAGTTTGATGATGGCACAATAAAATTCGGACCAAATAATGTTTTAAAATTCATTGTTGAGGATAAGAATTTAGATTATAATACTTTGGAGGAAGAATTTGTTTTAAAAGAAGCTGTTGAAGATTGTCGTGATAGAGAAAATAAATCAATTATTTTACATTCTACACGTGTTGGTTTAGGCAGAAATCAAAGTGATGATTTTAGAGACTCGCAATTGCGAACAATAGCAGGGCCGCTGCTTTCATCTTATGCATATAAAGAAAAGGAAAATGTTTTTAAGCACTATATTATTAATGAAAATATATCAAAAGAGGAAGCCGAAAAGATTTCTATT
The DNA here is from genome assembly GCF_018289135.1 of Bacteroides xylanisolvens. NCBI lineage: Bacteria > Pseudomonadati > Bacteroidota > Bacteroidia > Bacteroidales > Bacteroidaceae > Bacteroides > Bacteroides xylanisolvens. The sequence goes on along the minus strand of NZ_CP072216.1, from coordinate 1,646,947 downwards.
GATATCCTCGGGTATTGTCCTAAGTCTTTGATAAAGAGTGTATATCAGGCATGATAGTTACTAATTTTGTATAAGAGTGATATTTCACCCTTATACAAAATTATTTAATGATTGGAATCCAAACTTCAGTAAGAAGCTCTTTCACATCTGTGTCAGCGGGAGAGTTCAAGTAATGTTCCAAGATTGGAGTTTCTCCTAAGCAATATGATTGCGGTAATTGTTTCAATATTATCTCATAGAAGGCATCTAACAATGCATAATCTCCTTGATGAATATAAACTGCGTATGTACCTTGAGGTAAATCCATATGTTTTATTGGATTAGTAAGAGGAGGATTGGATCCTACTCTTTTTTGAATGGCTATACAAGCGTAAAAACGGCATTTTTCTAATGAGGTAATGTCTGTATCATCATAAGCTATCCCCCAATAATCTTCCTTATCTGGTAATAAAGAGTTTTCTTTAGCATATTTATATAGGCAATCCCAAGTGTATGTCTCAAAAGCAACTGTGCTACAAGTGTCATAATTGCCAATATAAGATAAAAATAAGACAGGTATTGTTTCTGATTCCACTATGCGGTAAGGAGAAATACATGAAGGATAAGTATGACTTGTTTCCAATAATTTCTTTTGTAGTTCTCGAGGAGTGAGATTGTATTTTTTTTGAAGTGTATTATTTAAAGCTGACTGGTTAGCAAATCCAATATATTCATATATTTCAGCTATACTTTTTTTATTATCTTTGAGTAATTGCTGGGCGTATTCCATACGTGTGCGAATGATATATTGATGTATTGTTTCGCTAGTGTAAGCTTTAAACATCAGCTGAAGATTGCGAGCAGACATGCATGCTATTTTAGCTAATTCTGGTATAGACATCAAACGATTGAACTCATCAGCAGTTTTACCTGTCCAATTCTTTTGTATCATGGAATTTAGATAATGAAGAATAGTCTCGATTTGTCCTTGATAGGAGAATTTGTTGGAATTCATATCTTTTCTTTATCTTTTGGGGTACTCTTTTATCATGATTGATATTCGCAAAGATAGTATTTATATGCTCATCCTATATGAAAATGATTCAAAAGTTGATTCTGTCTTGAGCATATTGACTTCGAAATATCAATGTAATAAAAGACATGATTATTACAATGATTTCTCATATCCGTTTCTGGCTTAAAAAATATTTCTTTGGAAAATCTAATTGTTTTATCTTTGAAATTTTCCAGATTAGAGAGAAGTGGATAGAAGAAGTAGAATCAAATAAAAGCAGCTATTTTCCGCAGCTAAAGCAATGCTTTAGCCTACTTAAAGCGCCGCTTTCCTTCTCTTAAAACGCTGCTTTTTTTCTTTCTGCTTAAGCTGTATTCTCTATATATAAGAAACATTTATTTAATCTACTCCTTCATTTTTCTTCTGAATTACCAGTAAATAAGAATTTTGTGGGTGAAGGAGTGCTTCTTCACCTTTGGAATTTGCAGAAAAAGAATACATAAAATAGATAATACAATAAAATATATATTTGTGTAAAAGATATTATCGTTCGATTATTCCTTTTGACTATTAAATGAATTGATGTTAGAAAATATCTATTTGATTTTTTTTGTTTTTCAATTTATTAGAATAACTTTGATGAATATACTTATAGCTAACATTGTCCGCCATTCTTTATTCTCACAAATTAGTTGATTATTTTTTATATTGTTACTATTATGATTAGAATTATAGCTAGTATAAGGTTATATAAGGATGGTCGTAGAACCCCATTTTATAGTGGGTATCGACCTTTATTTGATTTTATTGAGGAGACGAAAACTTCTGGTCAAATAACTTTGCTTGATAGGGAGGCTTTTTATCCCGGAGATGAGGGGGTAGTTGAAATAGCTTTTCTTATTAGAAGAGCTTTAGGAGATAATTTTTCTGAAGGCACTAAGTTTACCTTTGGAGAAGGACGAAAGCACGTAGGAGAAGGTGAAGTAAAAGAAATATTAGAGTTAGAGTAATGTCAAAGTATATAAGTTTGAATTGAATAACTCAATTTACATAAAATACTATTATTAATTTTTCTTGGTTTCAAAACACAATTAAAGGATTAACTATACCTTTGCACTATCTTTTATAAAACACGTATTGTTATGGAACAACATCCGATAAAAATTAATAAAGTGCAGATACGCAATCTGCAAATAGAAGATTATGTACAACTATCCCAATCGTTTACCCGTGTTTATTCTGACGGTAGCGATGTGTTTTGGACTCGTGAGCAGATTCAGAAGTTGATTAAAATCTTTCCGGAGGGTCAGATCGTCACAGTCGTTGACGATAAAATAGTTGGTTGTGCTCTTTCCATTATTGTTGATTATGATAAAGTAAAGAACGACCATACGTATGCACAGGTTACGGGTAAGGAAACATTCAATACACATAGCTCTAAAGGAAATATCCTGTATGGCATTGAAGTATTCATCCACCCGGGCTATCGTGGTTTGCGTCTCGCACGTCGTATGTATGAATATCGTAAGGAGCTTTGCGAAACATTGAATCTGAAAGCAATCATGTTTGGCGGACGTATCCCGAATTATCATAAATATGCTGACAAAATGCGTCCGAAAGAATATATCGAACGGGTACGTCAACGCGAGATTTATGATCCGGTACTTACTTTCCAGTTGTCGAATGACTTTCACGTTCGTAAGGTAATGACTAATTATCTGCCAAATGATGAAGAATCAAAACATTATGCTTGTTTGTTGCAGTGGGATAATATTTATTATCAGCCACCTACACAAGAATATATCAGTCCCAAAACTACGGTTCGTGTAGGACTGGTGCAATGGCAGATGCGTAGTTATAAAACGTTGGATGACCTGTTCGAACAAGTAGAATTCTTTGTGGATGCAGTCTCTGATTATAAAAGTGATTTTGTTCTTTTCCCGGAATATTTCAATGCTCCTTTGATGTCGAAGTATAACGATAAAGGAGAATCGCAGGCTATTCGCGGATTGGCAAAGTATACGGATGAAATTCGGGAACGGTTTATGAATCTGGCTATTAGCTATAATATCAACATTATAACCGGAAGTATGCCATACGTAAAAGAGGACGGATTGCTTTATAATGTAGGTTTCCTTTGCCGACGGGATGGAACCTACGAAATGTATGAGAAATTACACGTCACTCCCGATGAAATAAAAAGTTGGGGACTTAATGGTGGTAAACTTCTGAATACTTTTGACACGGACTGTGCAAAGATTGGAGTTTTGATCTGTTATGATGTCGAGTTCCCCGAACTTTCCCGCCTGATGGCAGATCAGGGAATGCAGATATTATTTGTTCCTTTCCTGACAGATACCCAGAATGCCTATTCCCGTGTTCGTGTTTGTGCGCAGGCACGTGCCATCGAGAATGAATGTTTTGTAGTCATTGCCGGAAGTGTAGGAAATCTTCCCCGTGTGCACAATATGGATATTCAATATGCCCAATCGGGGGTATTTACCCCATGCGACTTTGCTTTTCCAACGGACGGAAAGAGGGCGGAGGCAACTCCTAACACCGAAATGATTTTGGTATCGGATGTTGATCTGGATTTGCTGAACGAACTGCATACTTATGGTAGTGTACGCAACTTGAAAGACCGCAGGAATGACCTGTATGAGGTGAGATACAAGAAATAAAAAGAGTGACGCTATGCTGTCCGGATAGCGTCACTATCCGGGGCATATAGTGACGCCCTTTTTATAGAATACTTTTTTATTTGGAAGACGTGCCACTCTCCAATATACTAACGATAGAAAACAGCGTAAAGCAAATAGCTCCGAGACCTACCAAAACACGTGCCGGAATGAAATAATCAGCATGTATAGTAGCAAGCTCGAATACAAAAGCCGCCAGGAACAGACAAGCCAATGCCGTAAATACCGGAATCATAGGAATACGGTTGGCTAATTTGAACTCTTGCCTCCATATCTTAGCCAGCAGGATTACTTTGCTGGAAATACTGTAACATACTAACCCCAACCCGAGCATAATATATCCGGTGGTACCGTTTGCACTTCCGGAATCCGCCAAAATCACGAATAATCCCCATACAAAAGAGATAGATCCCATTAATAAAACCAGTTTCGGCCATTTATTCCGTTCTTTTTCTGAATAATCATTACGTATCTGGCGTGCTATGGTAGCTACCAGTGCAATCAAACTGGTACAAATACATGCCAGACCGACCATTACATGCCCCGCCACAAAATAAGCAGGATGAGAATGACTGTTGCCTAATAATACAAATGCCCATATCCATGCGATCAGCGAAACGATGATGGCAACAATGACCAATGCCCGTCTCTGATTAAGGGAAAAAGCTCCTTCCGGAACTTCATTACTTGTCGCTTTTGAATTCCTCGGAATTAAAGAGAATCGGGTAGAAGAGGTGGCGGCGGTAGCTACACAAGTGGTAATAAATCCAACGCCGGTGATAACGTGTCCTGCAACAAATGCAGAGGTGGAAGTGGCATTACTGAAAATGCAGATGCCTCCAATAATAGTAATGATGGCTGCCAGATAGCCTATAACCGGCAAAATGTATTTGGCCGATTTATTATAAGTATGTATGATTTGCCGGATGATAGTGGCAGCCGTGCAAAACAGTGCAATGTATATCATACCGAGTGAAAACACAACAGGACCGGCCACAACACGACTCCCGTCATCTCCATAACCATAAATGAACGCTCCGTATCCGAAGCAAAAAATAGCCATCGCCAAAGGGATTGCTCTGAATAAAATGCTAATACCGTAATTCATAAGTTAAAGTGCTTTTAGGTTTCCCACTAAAACAAGGAGATACCTGTTTTGTTTAGGCTGTAGGCAGTTTATAATCGTTAACTTCACACGAATCCGATTAAAAGTCTTAGCTTTTTGCTCAACTAAACAAATGTTTTTGTAAATTTGCACCCTTAAAAATGGGGATACCCCTCAAATTGTAAATTGTAAATAGTAAAATCGTAGACAGCTATGGGTAAGAGATTTACTGAATATTCGCAGTTTGACCTTTCGCAGGTGAACAAAGATGTGCTGAAGAAATGGGACGAGAACCAGGTTTTCGCCAAGAGTATGACAGAACGTGATGGCTGTCCTTCGTTCGTGTTTTTCGAAGGACCTCCCTCGGCTAATGGTATGCCGGGTATTCACCATGTAATGGCTCGTACCATTAAGGACATTTTCTGTCGCTACAAAACGATGAAGGGTTATCAGGTGAAGCGTAAAGCCGGATGGGATACGCACGGACTGCCTGTGGAACTAAGTGTAGAAAAGGCATTAGGTATCACAAAAGAAGATATTGGTAAGAAAATCTCTGTTGCCGACTACAATGCGGCTTGTCGGAAAGACGTGATGAAATATACCAAGGAGTGGGAAGACCTGACTCATCGGATGGGATATTGGGTGGATATGAAGCACCCTTATATCACGTATGACAATCGCTATATTGAGACATTATGGTGGCTATTGAAGCAACTGCATAAAAAAGGATTGTTGTATAAAGGATATACGATCCAACCGTATTCACCGGCTGCAGGAACAGGATTGAGTTCACATGAGTTGAATCAACCGGGCTGTTATCGGGATGTAAAAGATACAACGGCCGTTGCCCAATTTAAAATGAAGAATCCTAAACCGGAAATGACGGAATGGGGAACTCCTTATTTTATCGCCTGGACAACTACTCCATGGACATTGCCTTCAAATACGGCTCTTTGTGTGGGACCGAAGATTGACTATGTGGCTGTACAGTCTTACAACGCTTATACCGGAGAACCTATCACGGTTGTTCTGGCAAAAGCTTTATTGAATGTACATTTCAATGCAAAAGCTGCTGATCTGAAATTGGAGGACTACAAAGCCGGAGATAAACTTGTACCGTTTAAAGTGATTGCCGAATACAAAGGCACGGATCTTGTCGGTATGGAATATGAGCAGTTGATCCCTTGGGTGAAACCGGTTGAGGTATCCGAAGATGGCAACTGGAAGCCTAGTGATAAGGCTTTCCGTGTGATACCGGGTGATTATGTTACTACAGAAGATGGTACAGGTATCGTTCACATTGCACCTACATTTGGTGCAGACGATGCGAATGTGGCACGTGCTGCAGGAATCCCGTCACTTTTCATGATTAATAAGAAAGGCGAAACTCGTCCGATGGTGGATTTAACTGGTAAATTCTATCTGTTGAATGAGCTGGATGAGAATTTCGTAAAAGAATGTGTTGATGTAGATAAATACAAAGAATATCAGGGTGCATGGGTGAAAAATGCTTATGATCCTCAATTTATGGTGGATGGCAAATACGATGAGAAAGCCGCGCAAGCTGCCGAATCTTTGGATATTGTCATTGCCATGATGATGAAAGCAGACAACAAGGCTTTCAAGATAGAAAAGCATGTCCACAACTATCCGCACTGCTGGCGTACAGACAAACCGGTACTTTATTATCCGTTGGATAGCTGGTTTATCCGTTCTACCGCTTGCAAGGAGCGAATGATGGAATTGAATAAAACCATCAACTGGAAACCGGAATCTACCGGAACCGGCCGTTTTGGCAAGTGGCTGGAAAATCTGAATGACTGGAATCTTAGCCGTTCTCGTTATTGGGGTACTCCATTACCTATCTGGCGTACAGAAGATAATACGGATGAGATATGCATCGAATCTGTAGAAGAACTTTATAATGAAATCGAGAAATCGGTAGCTGCCGGATTTATGAAATCCAATCCATACAAGGATAAAGGTTTTGTGCCGGGTCAATATTCGGAAGAAAATTATGATAAGATTGATCTTCACCGTCCTTATGTAGACGACGTCATATTGGTATCGAAAGACGGCAAACCGATGAAGCGTGAATCAGACTTGATTGATGTATGGTTCGATTCGGGTGCTATGCCATACGCACAGATCCATTATCCGTTCGAAAATAAAGAACTGTTGGATAACCGTCAGGTATATCCGGCTGACTTTATCGCGGAAGGAGTAGACCAGACTCGTGGTTGGTTCTTTACCTTGCATGCTATCGCTACCATGGTATTTGACAGCGTGTCCTACAAAGCTGTTATCTCTAACGGTTTGGTACTCGATAAGAACGGTAACAAGATGTCCAAGCGTTTGAATAACGCTGTCGATCCGTTTACTACGATTGAAAAGTATGGTTCCGACCCGTTGCGTTGGTACATGATTACCAATTCTTCTCCGTGGGATAACCTGAAATTTGACGTTGAAGGAGTGGAAGAGGTTCGCCGTAAATTCTTCGGTACCTTATATAATACGTATTCATTCTTTGCGCTTTATGCGAATGTAGACGGATTTGAGTATAAAGAAGCGGATGTACCGATGGCAGAACGTCCGGAGATCGACCGCTGGATCTTATCTGTATTGAATACATTAATAAAGGAGGTAGATACATGCTATAATGAATATGAACCGACAAAGGCAGGACGTTTGATTTCTGATTTTGTGAATGATAATTTGTCCAACTGGTATGTTCGCCTGAATCGTAAACGTTTCTGGGGTGGTGAATTTACACAGGATAAATTGTCTGCTTATCAGACATTGTACACTTGTCTCGAAACAGTTGCCAAACTGATGGCTCCTGTATCTCCGTTCTATGCAGACCGGTTGTATACTGACTTGATTACAGCAACAGGACGCGACAATGTAGTTTCTGTCCATCTTGCCGAATTCCCGAAATATCAGGAAGAAATGATAGACAAGGAACTGGAAGCCCGCATGCAAATGGCACAGGATGTTACATCTATGGTGTTGGCATTGCGCCGCAAGGTGAATATCAAGGTACGCCAACCGCTACAGTGTATCATGGTTCCGGTGGTAGATGAAGAGCAGAAAGCTCATATCGAAGCTGTGAAGAACCTGATTATGAATGAAGTGAATGTAAAAGAAGTCAGATTCGTTGATGGTGCAGCCGGTGTATTGGTGAAAAAAGTGAAATGTGACTTTAAGAAACTGGGACCGAAATTTGGCAAGCAAATGAAAGCAGTAGCTGCTGCTGTTGCAGAAATGTCACAGGAAGCCATCGGTGAATTGGAGAAAAACGGAAAGTATACATTAAACCTGGATGGTGCGGAAGCTGTTATTGAAGCATCAGATGTCGAGATCTTTAGTGAAGATATTCCGGGATGGTTGGTTGCCAATGAAGGCAAACTGACAGTAGCGCTTGAAGTGACCATTACCGAAGAACTGCGTCGCGAGGGTATTGCCCGTGAACTGGTGAACCGTATTCAGAATATACGTAAGTCAAGCGGCTTCGAGATTACAGACAAAATAAAAATAACAATCTCGAAAAATACGCAAACAGATGATGCGGTAAATGAATATAATACTTATATTTGTAACCAGGTTTTAGGCACATCTCTTGAACTTGTAGATGAAGTGAAAGACGGAACAATGCTGGAGTTTGACGACTTCTCATTGTTTGTGAACGTGATAAAAGACTAATACTATATTGATTAACCTTTTAAAATTGTAAAGTTATGGCAGAAAAGACTAGATATTCGGATGCGGAACTCGAGGAATTCCGTGCCATTATTATGGAGAAACTGGAATTGGCACAACGTGACTATGAACAGTTGAAGAAAAGTTTGATGGGACTGGACGGTAATGATACCGACGATACATCTCCTACGTATAAAGTATTGGAAGAAGGAGCTAATACGCTCTCCAAGGAAGAAACGACCCGACTGGCACAACGTCAGCTGAAGTTTATCCAAGGATTACAAGCTGCTTTGGTACGTATTGAGAATAAAACGTACGGCATTTGCCGTGAAACCGGAAAGTTGATTCCGGCAGAGCGTCTGCGTGCTGTTCCTCATGCTACATTAAGCATTGAAGCAAAGAACAGTGGTAAAAAATAACAGATAGCAAGTAGGCTACAGGTAACGAGCTACAAGTAGCTGCGCAAAGTTTACGCACGGCACTTGTAGCTCGTTATGTTTAACTTATAATAAACACATGAAGAAACTATTCACGAAGGGGAGAATTGCCCTTCTCGTTATCTTTTCCGTATTGATTATTGACCAGATCATCAAGGTCTGGATTAAAACTCACATGTACTGGCATGAAAGTATACGTGTGACCGATTGGTTTTATATCTATTTCACCGAAAACAACGGGATGGCTTTCGGTATGGAAATCTTCGGCAAGTTATTCCTGACAACATTCCGCATTGTTGCGGTAGCATTGATAGGGTGGTATCTCTATAAAATCATAAAGAAAGGTTTTAAAACAGGTTATATCGTCTGTGTGGCTCTTATTCTGACCGGTGCTTTGGGAAACATCATAGATAGTGTGTTCTATGGAGTTATTTTCAATGAAAGCACTCATTCGCAGATTGCCAGTTTCATGCCCGAAGGTGGTGGATATTCTACCTGGTTTTACGGAAAAGTGGTGGATATGTTTTACTTTCCGATTATAGATACAAACTGGCCTACATGGATGCCGTTTGTGGGTGGAGAGCATTTTATATTCTTTAGTCCGATCTTTAATTTTGCGGATGCCGCTATCAGTTGCGGTATCATTGCCTTGTTACTCTTTTATAGTAAATATTTGAATGAGTCTTATCATTCACTGGATAAAGATAAAAAGGAAGCTACGGATCATGAAAAATAAATTTCGGTTTCATCTGTGTCTCATCTGCATGTTCGTGTTTGCGGTAGCCGGGTGTAAAGTGAAAAGACCCAGTGATGTAATCTCGGAATCGAAGATGGAGAATTTGCTGTATGATTATCATGTGGCAAAGTCTATGGGAGATAATTTGCCTTATAGTGAGAACTATAAGAAAGCATTGTATATCGACGCCGTTTTCAAGAAATACGGGACTACACAAGCTGCATTTGACTCATCCATGGTTTGGTATACCCGTAACACAGAGATTTTATCGAAAATTTATGATAAGGTGAAAAAACGCTTGAAAGACGAACAGGAACTTGTTGGCGACCTGATAGCCAAGCGTGATAAGAAACCGAAAATGACCAAGCAGGGTGATAGCATCGATGTCTGGCCGTGGCAGCGTATGGTACGTCTGACCGGTGAAATGATGGATAATCAATATGTATTTACTTTGCCGACCGACTCTAACTACAAAGACCGGGATACACTGGTATGGGAAGTGCGGTATCGTTTTCTGGAACCGATGCTTGCCGACTCTTTAAGAGGTGTCACTATGGCTATGCAGGTGATTTATGAAAAAGATACGATCAATCATTGGAAAACGGTGACTGAACCGGGTGTGCAACAAATTCGTTTGTTTGCAGACACATTAGGTTCGATGAAAGAAATAAAAGGTTTCATTTATTATCCGATGGATAGCCAGGAAAAAGGCGGGGCAGTATTGGCCGACCGCTTCATGATGACTCGTTATCATTGTACGGATACGCTCGCATTTGCCGTACGCGATTCTTTGAATAAGATAGAAGCATTGAAAGCGGATTCTTTGAAGAAGATAGCTACTAAAGAAAATGCCGACTCTTTACATAAGGTCATAGACAAGAATAAAGATGACATTCAGCGTCTGACACCGGAAGAGATGAACCGTCGTCGTACGGGAACTCATCGTGAGAAGAAGCCGGAGCAGATTCAGGTGGAACAGCATATCCAAAAGGAACGGATAGAGCAAAGAAAAGAACGCCAGATGAATCAACGCAGGAAGCAACAACAAAGACGTTCAAACAACTGATTGTAATGAAACGCTTTGCTTCTCATTATTTGCTGATACCTGCCGTCGGATATATGAAGCAGCAGGTAGTGGAGATCACTGACGAAGGAGTTGTCCGAGGTGTGTTCCCATTGACCGAAGAGATTGAGTCGGTTGAATGGATGCCGGGAGTGATTGTGCTGCTTTCTGAAAGTCAGATGGAAGAAATAAAAAACACTGGGATGATTTTAAAAAACATCCCAGTGTTTCAAATCAATCTTCCCAGTGTTTCGAATCAATCTTCCCAATGTTTTAATGAGTATCTGCAGGAAGCAGAAAAGAAGGGGGAAGCTTTATTTCCTTATTTGTTTTATCCTTTTGATTTTACTTCCATGCAGCCTGTCGACGGAACTCGGCACAGATTACTGCGGTAGCAATGGCTACATTCAGAGACTCGGATGTCTCTTGGCCTGCCGGGTAATTGGGGATATATAATTTTCGGTTGATTAATGTGGCTACCTCTTTCCCTATGCCATTCCCTTCATTTCCCATTACGATCAAGCCATTGGCCGACAATGGTTGTTCATACATGTTTTTTCCATCCAGGAACGTACCGAACACAGGAGTATCTCCGAGCGACCGGATAAAATCGGGGAGGGAAGTATAATGTACTTTCACCCGGGCAATTCCACCCATAGTGGCTTGTATGGTCTTAGGGTTATATACATCTACCGTATTCTGCGAGCAGATAATATGTTCGATGCCAAACCAGTCGGCCAAACGGATAATGGTACCCAGATTTCCGGGATCTTGTACATCGTCCAATGCAAGGCAAAGTGATGAACGAACTGCCTCCGGATCCAAAGTATATTGTGGTTGTTCGAAAATGGCAAGTACCTGTTGGGGAGTTTTCAATAAACTGGCCCGTGAAAGATCTTCCTGTGAAACTTCTACCAGTTCACTTGCGTCAATACCCGGATGCTCCTGAAACCAGGAGGGAGTGGCAGCTAAAAAACGACAGGGAAAATGTCCGAGTAAATCGCCTACCAATTTAGGACCTTCAGCCAGAAATACCCGCTCTTCTTTACGTATTTTCTTCAGTTCCAGCGAGTGGATAAACTTTATTTTGTTTTTACTTAATGATGCCATAGATTTGATATTCTTTTGCAAAGCTATAAAGATATTTCCAATCTATCCTTACTTTCCTCTCTTTTTCTTAAATTATTTTCCCCGTCAGAAAATATAATTTATCTTTGTAAGCGCATTTTTCATGCTATCGATGTAAAACCGTATGAGGAGAAATTTTCTTTATTTGCTTGCTTCTGCTGCTGTCTTGTCACTTGCTTCGTGTACTACCACTAAGTTTGTGCCGGATGGATCTTATTTGCTGGATGAAGTCAAAATTCGTACGGACCAAAAAAATATACGGCCTTCTTCCTTGCGCATGTATGTTCGCCAAAATCCTAATGCCAAGTGGTTCAGTCTGATAAAGACCCAACTTTATGTATACAATCTGTCGGGGCGTGATTCGACCAAATGGGGGAATAAGTTCTTGAGAAGAATAGGGGATGCTCCCGTAATATATAGCGAGGACGAAGCGCAACGTTCTGAAGAAGAAATCACTAAGGCTGTGCATAATATGGGATATATGGCGGCAACAGTGAAACGTTCGACCAAAGTAAAAAAGAAAAAGATCAAAGTATATTATGACGTAACGGCAGGCAAGCCATACGTTGTTCAATCTATCAAATATGATATTTATGATCCTAAAATAGCTGCGCTTCTCAAACAGGATTCTGCCAGAAGTTTGCTGAAGGAAGGAATGTATTTTGATGTGAATGTATTGGATGCGGACAGGCAACGTATCACGAATAAGTTACTTCGGAATGGTTACTATAAGTTTAATAAGGATTATATCGGATATACTGCCGATACCGTTCGTAATACTTATAATGTAGATCTGACTCAACATTTGCAGATGTATAAAGCTCATGCGAATGATTCTGCAAGAGCACATCGGCAATATTGGATCAATAAGATTAATTTTATTACGGATTATGATGTTTTGCAGTCCTCGGCAATGAGCAGTGTGGACATCAATGATTCGGTACATTATAAGGGATATCCGATTTACTATAAGGATAAACTCTATTTGCGTCCTAAAGTTCTTACGGATAACCTTCGGTTTGCTTCCGGTGATCTGTATAATGAGCGCGATGTGCAGCAGACCTATTCCAGTTTTGGACGTTTATCGGCATTGAAATATACGAATATCCGTTTTATTGAGACTCAAATAGGAGATTCAACGATGCTCGATTGCTATGTGATGCTGACCAAGAGCAAACATAAATCAGTGGCTTTCGAGGTAGAGGGAACTAATTCTGCCGGTGACTTGGGAGCGGCTGCTTCCGCCTCTTTTCAAAACAGGAACCTTTTTCGCGGATCGGAAACTTTTATGATAAAATTCCGTGGAGCGTATGAAGTCATTTCCGGACTTCAGGCAGGTTATTCGAATAATAACTATACAGAGTACGGGGTGGAAACGAGTATCAACTTCCCTAATTTTCTGTTCCCTTTCATTTCCTCTGATTTTAAACGGAAAATCAGGGCTACAACAGAGTTTGGTTTACAGTATAATTATCAGTTGCGACCGGAGTTCTTGCGTACGATGGCTTCTGCTAACTGGAGTTACAAGTGGACACAACGTCAGAAGATACAACACCGTATTGATTTGATAAATATTGCTTTCCTTTATTTGCCCCGTATCTCTGAAAGGTTTAAAGAAGACTATATAAATAAAGGACAGAACCATATATTCCAGTATAATTATCAGGATCGACTGATTATAAATATGGGATATAGCTATAATTATAATAGCGTGGGAGGATCGATTATCAATAATACGATTGCTTCTAATTCATACTCCATCCGTTTTAATTTCGAATCGGCGGGAAATGTAATGTATGCTCTGTCAAAGGCTGCAAACATTCGGAAGAACAGTAATGGTGAATACGCTATTCTGGGAATTCCTTATGCTCAATATCTGAAAGGGGAGTTTGATTTTGCTAAGAATATCAGAATCGATTATCGTAACTCTTTTGCGTTTCATGCTGGTGTGGGAATAGCTGTACCTTATGGAAATGCGAAGACTATTCCGTTTGAGAAACAATATTTCTCTGGTGGAGCCAATAGTGTCCGCGGATGGAGTGTTCGCGATTTGGGACCGGGCTCTTTTGCAGGAAATGGGAATTTGCTCGATCAATCCGGAGATATTAAACTGGATGCCAGTATTGAATACCGAAGCAAGTTATTCTGGAAGTTTCAGGGGGCGGTATTTATTGATGCTGGTAATATCTGGACCATCCGGAGTTATGCCAATCAACCGGGAGGGGTTTTCAAGTTTGATAGGTTTTATAAGCAAATAGCAGTGGCCTACGGATTAGGTCTCCGCCTGGATTTGGATTTCTTTATTTTGCGTTTTGACGGAGGTATGAAAGCTGTCAATCCTGCCTATGAAACGAGGAAAGAGCATTTCCCCATCATTCATCCTAAATTCAGTCGTGACTTTGCTTTCCATTTTGCTGTGGGATATCCTTTCTAATCAGCCATTTATTATTTACTCTTACTAATTCGAGCGTATCTTGCAGGGAACTTACGTATTCCATTTTTCCTCCGATGGGATGAATGACGAATGCATTTTTGATTTGGCAGACAACCGACGCTTCTTCTAAATTAGCATCTATCTCACTTGAAATAACAGAAACTTTTGCAGCGCCTCGTGTCTTAAGTTGCTCCAGATGGGTTTGCCCGACATTAGATGCTAAGAAACTAAGATAAGATTGAGAAGAAGGCGTGCTCCATTCTTTGGCGACCGTATAATTGAAATTATAAAAGGCTTCACAGAAATCGATGGCTGTCTGTTCTATTTGAGTTTGAGGAGTTTGTTGCTGACAAGATAGACAGGTGAAGATTAGAACAGAATAGATAAGTGTATATAGTTTATTCATAGTACAAAAGATTCTTGATAGAAGAAGATAAGATTGAAAAAGGAGATGAAACTCCTATATGATGTTTCATCTCCTTCGTATTTGTTTTTATTTTTAGCGGGCGGCAAACATAAAATTGCTCATTGTAGCCTGGCGTGCTGCCAGCATGCCTTGAGCATCCAGCGTTACATTCATCTTTTCGCCATTTGGCAAGAACAAATCAGCAGTGCCATCATTGTTCATTTTTACTAATTCAGCGCTTTCACCGTTTGCAACAACATTCCATGTGTTAGCTTCTTTGTTGTAGATCAAATCCATTGAAGCAGTTTCGCCTTCTTTAGTAATAGAATATCCATTCTCAAGAGTTTTCACCATGTAGTTGCCGTTCTCTCCTTTTACTTTCTTTACGTCACCTACATTAGCCATCGGGTTGGAACCACTCCAGAATTCGATAGAATTGATAACTAAAGCGTCAGCTAGGTAAGCTACGCCATAAACCGGAACAATGTTGAAAGCAAGGAATACGAGTTCGTTTACAAACTTGTTTCCAACTGATTGATTCCAAGAAGACAGGCGGTTGAATAAACTGAATGATCCTACACAAGAACTGAATAATAAGCTACCGCTAAGCACTACTGCGACTAAAGTCAGTTTCCCTCTTTTCATGTTAAAACATTTTTGATTAATAAAAAATATTGATAATTTCTCTCATACAAGTATGCAAATATAATATTTTTTAATTAATCAGGGGGATTATTTTTAATTTTTGTATGCTCTTGATTTTCGTCTTGACAATTCGTTTCCTATGATATGGTCTATTGAAAATTTACCCGGACCGGCAATATACATCAATATGAATACCACTAAATAAATGAAAGCTAGTTCTTTAACAGCAAATACGTCATTTGCGTGAACTACAAAGAAAGCTACTATCATCGTGAAAATCATCGGGATCATGGCTAAGCGATACAAGAAGCCTACAATAAATGCCATTGAACACACAAGTTCACCAAAAATAGCTAATCCGAGAGACAGGGGACTTCCTATTCCAAGCGGATCAGGAAATACAGTTGACAACTCTTGGAAACTACTCCATTTTTGGATACCGTGGTTCATTAATAATATGCCGAATATGATCCGGACAGCCAATAGCAACAAAGACACTTTTGTTGTATTCGATTTTGTGGGGAATAAGAAATCATAAATCATAAGTCGTTCTATTTTTAAGTTTATCTTTATTTATATAAACATAAAAAATATTGAAATTGTTCTTTGCTGATAGCACAACTTGTAGAATCTCTGCCAGTTCTTCGGTTATTCCTTGTTTATGAATAAATAAACTTTGTATCTTTGTGGAAAATTCTAAAGATATGGCGCAACATACTTATGACAATGAAGCTGTTCAGGAGTTATTGAACTGGGCAAAAAAGATGATCGAAACAAAGAATTATCCAACTGAAAGATATCAGGTCAATCAATGTACTACAATTATTGATGGTAAATCGTATTTGGAATCGTTGATTGCTATGATTTCCAAAAACTGGGAAAATCCGACTTTTTATCCTACTATTGAGCAATTATGGGAGTTCAGGGAAAAGTGGGAAAACAAAGAATCGTAGTAAATGGCCGTTCCATGTTGGGAGATAAGTTATTTCATCATATAGAAATGCACTCTTAATCATGTCGGATAAGAGTGCATCATCTATTTTTTGTATATCTGTCGGCTTGCTATTTATCTATTTATTAGAAAGGCAGCCATCTTTTTTTCTTTTTTGATGGCGTCTTTTCCTCTTCTCCGTTTTGGCCATAGACATCTGCAAATGTCTTTTTCTCTTTAATCATTGCATAAATGACTCCCCAATCCGGCAAACCGCCTAAGTTCCGGTCGTCAATGAACATGTCAGCTTTCAACTTTCGTGAAAATCCCTGATGGCCTTTTTGCTCTTCAGGATAATCCTTATTAACGGCATAAAATTCTAAACCTCTGGCTTTGCACCATTCGACAGCTTCGTCCAAAAGTGCCCCTTCACGCACACTCCATAGTATTAAACGATGCTTTTCTTGTTGCAATAACTTCAATGTGTCAACAGCGAATGGAATTTCTTCACCAATGCGTGGATAACGATGCTCTACAATCGTTCCGTCAAAATCAACAGCTATAATCATAGTTTTTAATTACCTAATTTTGAACAAAGATACGGACAGTAAGCCAAAAAAACGTATCTTTGTCTCAAATTAACATTTTAATAAATTAATAAATACATGAACAATTCCCCTCAGCGTGCTGCTAAAGGCTTTACGAGAGCATTTTGGGTCAGCAACACAGTCGAACTGTTTGAGCGTATGGCATATTATGCCGTTTTCATCGTTCTCACTATTTATCTATCTTCCATTTTAGGTTTTAATGATTTTGAAGCAAGTATGATTTCCGGGCTTTTTTCCGGCGGGTTATATCTGCTTCCTATTTTTTCCGGTGCTTATGCTGATAAGATCGGTTTCCGGAAGTCAATGATTATAGCATTTTCCTTATTATCCATTGGATATTTAGGATTGGGAGTATTTCCTACTTTGCTGGAAGCTGCCGGCCTGGTTAGTTACGGCGTCACTACTCAATTTAATGGTTTGCCCGATAGCTATACCCGGTGGATCATTGTGCCGGTCTTGTTTGTACTTATGGTGGGAGGATCATTTATTAAGTCCATCATTTCTGCATCTGTGGCCAAAGAAACAACGGAGGCAACGCGTGCGCGTGGTTATTCCATCTTTTATATGATGGTAAATGTAGGTGCTTTTACCGGTAAAACAATTATCGATCCTTTGCGTAATGTCATTGGTGAGCAGGCATATATCTATATTAATTATTTCTCCGGTGCGATGACAATTATTGCTTTGCTTGCTGTTATTCTCCTTTATAAATCAACGCACACGGCTGGTGAAGGAAAAAGTCTCCGTGAGATTGGGCAAGGATTTATGCGAATCATCACCAACTGGCGTTTATTGATTCTTATTCTGATTGTTACAGGGTTCTGGATGGTGCAACAGCAACTTTACGCCACTATGCCTAAATATGTGATCCGATTGGCCGGCGAGACGGCGAAACCGGGCTGGATTGCTAATGTGAATCCTTTTGTGGTGGTTTGTTGCGTTAGCTTTATCACACGTTTGATGGCAAAACGCAGTGCGATTACTTCGATGAATGTGGGAATGTTTTTGATTCCTTTTTCGGCGTTGCTGATGGCATATGGAAACTTGCTGGGAAATGATCTTATTACAGGCATGAGCAATATTACCCTGATGATGATTGCAGGTATAGTGGTACAAGCACTTGCCGAATGTTTTATTTCGCCGCGTTATCTGGAGTATTTCTCTTTGCAGGCTCCTAAAGGCGAAGAAGGAATGTATTTAGGATTCAGTCATTTACATTCCTTTCTTTCTTCCATCTTTGGTTTTGGTCTGGCGGGAATTTTGCTTACCAAATACTGTCCGGATCCTGCTTTGTTCGAGACACGGGCGGCATGGGAGGCAGCTAGCGCAAATGCCCATTATATATGGTATTACTTTGCTGCTATTGGTCTGATTGCCGCTGTAGCGCTACTATTATTTGCGAAAATCACCGAATCCATCGACAAAAAGAAGGAATCTTCTCGGTAATTCTATTCTTTTTTATGTATATTTGCCGTCACTTTGCTGTAAAAGTTGACGGCATTTTGCATTTTAATAAAGAGGATAAAACATGAAAGTAAAATTTATAAGCCTGGCGAGTGGCAGTAGTGGGAACTGTTATTATCTGGGTACTGAAACCTATGGAATACTGATAGATGCCGGAATCGGCATACGTACTATCAAAAAAACACTGAAAGATTATAATATCTTGATGGATAGTATTCGTGCGGTATTTATAACGCACGATCATGCTGACCATATCAAAGCTGTGGGTAATCTGGGAGAAAAATTGAATATTCCTGTTTATACAACCGCACGTATTCATGCTGGAATTAATCGTAGCTATTGTATGACGGAGAAATTGAGTTCGTCAGTTCGTTACCTGGAAAAGCAAGAGCCGATGACTTTGGAGGATTTTCATATCGAATCTTTTGAAGTGCCGCATGATGGAACGGACAATGTGGGGTACTGCATTGAAATCGACGGCAAAGTCTTTTCCTTCTTAACGGACCTTGGAGAAATTACTCCTACAGCTGCCCATTATATCAGTAAGGCCCATTATCTGATACTTGAAGCTAACTATGATGAGGAAATGCTCAAAATGGGGCCTTATCCTCAATATTTGAAGGAGCGGATTGCAAGTAAGACCGGACACATGAGTAACTCTGATACTGCGGAGTTTTTAGCGGAAAATATCTCTGAACATTTGCGCTATATCTGGTTGTGTCATTTGAGTAAAGACAATAATCATCCGGAGCTAGCTTATAAAACGGTGGAATGGAAATTAAAGAACAAAGGTATTCTTGTAGGTAAAGATGTGCAACTACTTGCTTTAAAGCGAAATACGCCTTCCGAGCTTTATGTGTTCGAATAAAGACGAAAAAAAGATAGTAAAAAAGCTGCATGATTGTTTGGTCAAATAAAATAAAAGACCTACTTTTGCAACCGCAAACGAGGAATTAAGCACTCTTAGCTCAGTTGGTAGAGCAACTGACTCTTAATCAGTGGGTCCAGGGTTCGAATCCCTGAGGGTGTACAAATTCAAGGTTGCAATAAAAATAATATGTTGCACTCTTAGCTCAGCTGGTAGAGCAATTGACTCTTAATCAATGGGTCCAGGGTTCGAGTCCCTGAGGGTGTACTAAAAAGAGGTAACTAAGGTTGCCTCTTTTTTTGTATATCAATACTTGAATGATAATAAGGAATAAAAACGATGGAATACCTATATTTATTGCCCATAGTATTCATGATTCATGAATTTGAAGAGATAATAATGCTTCCGACATGGTTGGATAAGAACAAGGCTATGTTGTACATGCGCTTCCCTTTTATGAAAGATAAAGTAGATTCTTTGAGTAATGCGCCGGTTTTTGCCTTGACGGTATTGGAAGAGTTTATAATTATATCAGCCTGTACGGTTATGTCAATCTGCATGAATGATTTGACGGCTTGGTATTGTTGTTTGATTGCTTTTGGTTTGTAAGGGGGGAGAAACGATGCGTGTCAAAGTTCGGTCGGTCTGAAAATATCTGATTGCTTTGGTTTTCAAAGCGTTAGAACGGGGTAGGAGTGAGCTGGGTGGAAAAACGAAGCGTTTACATCGCTTTACATCGAGCTTACATTTGAACCTTGTTTGAACGCCGTTCAAATGAATCTCTTTACATTAGGAGTGGAGTAGGGGAGAATTCAGGCAGTATGGTATTATTTCACTCCGATGCTTTGCCCAGGCCATACTTCCATATACAAAGATAACCAAATGGTGTAATTTATGCAAGTGGAGTAGGGGAGCGCTTCGCTTCTCTCCTATTTTTATTTATTAAAATTATTCCATATAGCTGATATTTGGTATATTTGCAGTGAAATAAATACTATATATCATGAGTAAAGTTATCCATGTACATTTGATTTTTGAGAAAAAGAACATCTACTTTGGTAGTATATCGGCCATTTTTGAAACTCTGACGGAGAAACAGGTCGGAATCACTAAGAGTAGTCTTTTACATGCTGGACTGGTTGATGACATTGCCAAATACACGAAACGTGCAATGATTATTCAGTCTCGCTTGATAACATGTACCAGAAAGGGATAAAATGCCTTAGAACGCAATTAAAAGCCGCAAAAGCGGCTTTTTTTGCCCTTATAAGTGTCAAACTATGATGGAAGGCTGTATTTATCCGTTTGAACGCTTTGAACGTCTTAAAAAGTGGAAAGGTTATTCACTTGCTTATTCATTTGGTTATTCATTTAAGCTATTACAAAAACGAAATGTTTTGATTGCTTATTCATTTGGTTATTCATTTTTGTGCCTATTTTGTTCTAATAAAACGGGGAAATATCTTTTTTTTATTTGGTATTCATCGGTTTTTATAATATTGTAGGGGGTAAATTGTATATAGATAATATTTATTTACTCCCCTGTATTTTTATATATTCTGCTGTAAAATAGTGATTTAACTGTTTTTACCTCCCTTTCCCCATAAAACACGTTTTAGATGGCATTGGCAACCGTAGAATCGCTTGCATCCGAAACACGCCCCGACTTGTCCTGTTTAAGTTGTGTAATTGTCTGTTTGAGCATCCCTATTTCCTCTGCCATTTCTCGAATGGTGGAGTCTTTTTCCCTTAAAACATCCAGAAGCTCCCTAAAATTATTGTTAGCTGTTTCTGGAGGAGCTGTTTCCGTTACTACTGGTGTAATTTTTTCGGCTTCTATATCTTTTAAAAGAAAGTCGTCGATTGATATTCTAAAAAACTTAGATATTTCACATAACAAACTCAATTTAGGTTCTGTATTACCCAGTTCATAGTTTGACATTGTACCTTTTTTGATGCCCAGAAACTCAAATTCATCTAATTTAAGTCCCCTACTCTCCCTTAGATATCTAAGATTCTTAGAAAAAACGCTCATAAATCTAAATTATTTGGATTAATACTTTGTTGTCTAAGAAACTTAGACTATATTTGCCACGTGATTAAAGTTTAAACACGCCCCAAAGCTACAAAAAAGGCTTGAGGTAACAATGAGAATTTAAAAAGAAGCAAAATGGAAGTAAAATTTAAAAAGGGACAAAGTGTGAGAATCACCAAGAGAAATGGTGAGATCATTGATGGTATAGTTCGTGACTGGGATTATAACATTTGTACGTTCGTGCGGGAATATAATATCGATTATATGAAAAATGGTCAGGTTTGGACTGTAATATGTGTTCCGGAGGATGCGATAAAGGAGCTTTAATAATTTTCTCGGGCAGTTAGTTCAGCTGGTAGAACAAACTAAACTCCTATAATGGAGAGGTTATGGTCCGCGGTTCGAATCCGCGACTGCCCACTACGATAATTTAAATATTAGATAGTATGAAAGAACGAATAGTTGTAGAATACGGTGAGGTGAATAAAATTGCCGAACTGATGGGCTGTACAAACGTGATGGTGAGTCATGCGCTTGCCTTCCGTAAGAACAGCAAACTGGCCCGTTCCATTCGTAAGCTCGCCATTGAGCGCGGTGGATCCAAAGTAGGTGGTAATCCTCAAAATACAAGTAGCCATGAAAAATGATTTGATGACATTGTTCAGCGACCAGCTGCACTGGTTTGCTCGTCTGAAACGAAAACAGCGCTTTTGCGTGCTTTACTTCTGTATGAGTTTCGGGATCCTGCTCTCTATTTTTTTTATTAATCCGCTGCTGGAACTTCTCGTAGTGTTGAATTTCGGGATCTCCGTGCGGCTGCTGAAGAAGCATGTCCCTTTGAATGATTTAGAGGATTGATAATCAAGCTGGGAGATGGAATACTTTGATAATATATTGTGTGTAACTTACAAAGAGTTGCTGGATATAATGCCCAAAGGCACTTTGAATAGCCAGCTGTCCCGAGAAAAACTGGATGTCGTTTCCCGTGGCGGTGGTGAAAATAATCCGGCTCTGTATGCCTATTCCTCCCTTCCCGAGAAATACAAGAAACGTTGGGTTGAGCGTCATGGCGAACCCGAGAAACAAATGAGACAGGAAATGATCCGTAACATAGTGAAGAAAGACGAGAAGGCCGAGAACTTTTTCGAGGATTACCGTTACGACAAGAACGGTGAGATGGTCGCTCTTCCCGAGGATGTGAAGAAGGAATACACCTGGAACGCTTCGGTGCTGAACGCGTTGATGGAAGAGTTCAAACGCTTGAGTTCATCCAATAACAAGCTGACCGGTTTCCGCCGTAACCTTTGGGAACTTCTGCTTGTCACGAGTGAGGAATGGCGTCCGGTGTACGGGCACAGTCTTCCGGGCAGTGTGGGGCGTTTGAAAGCCCTGATAAACAAGTTCCGTCCCGACAACTACGGTGTGCTTGTGAGCGGTAAATACGGCAACAGCAACACGCTGAAGATCGAGGAGGACGGCGGGCGTTACCTTGTAGCATTGAAACGCAGCCGCGTTCCGGTTTATACTGACATGGAGATCTTCGAGGAGTACAACCGTGTCGCTCCGGAACGTGGCTGGAAGCCCCTGAAGAGTCCCCGCAGCCTCCGCGAATGGTTCAACAGCCCGCGTGTCGAACCTCTGTGGTACGATGCCGTTTATGGGGAAATGAAGGCACACCAGCGTTATGACCGCAAGCACCGGACCATCCTTCCGGGCCGTCGTGACAGCCTCTGGTATGGCGACGGCACGAAGCTGAACCTCTACTATCGTGACGAGAACGGAAACAAGTGCACTACAAGCGTGTACGAGGTGGTGGATGCCTATAGTGAAGTCCTGCTCGGTTATTACATCAGCGACAACGAGGACTATATCGCCCAGTACCATGCTTTCCGCATGGCTATCCAGACGAGCCGGCACAAACCCTACGAGATCGTGTGCGATAACCAGGGCGGTCATAAGAAGAACGCGGCGCTGGGCCTTTTCTCGAAGATCAGCCGTATCCACCGCCCGACAGCTCCGTATAATGGCGAATCTAAGACGATTGAGAACATTTTCTACCGCTTCCAGAGCCAGGTATTGAAGAAACGTTTCGGTTTCACCGGGCAGAATATTACGGCAAAGAGAGATACAAGCCGTCCGAATTTGGAATTCATCAACGCGAACATCGACTCCCTCCCCACATTGGAGGAACTGAAGGAACAGTATGCCGCCGCCCGTGAGCAGTGGAATTCAATGAAACACCCTGCCACCGGCATCTCCCGGATTGAGATGTACAATACCAGCGTGAACGAGGCTACCGATGCGGTAAGTGTGTCGGATATGGTGGAGATGTTCTGGTACACGACCGAGAAACCGTCGCTGTTCACCGCCAACGGTATCGAGATCACGGTACAGGGAAAGAAATACCCTTACGAGGTTTTCTCCGCCCCCGGTGAGCCTGATCTGGAATGGCGCCGACGTAACACCTACAAGAAGTTCTATGTCCAGTACGATCCTTATGACATGAGCAGCGTACGTCTGCTGTACAAGGATAAGGGCGGAGCGATGCGCTTTGAGTGTGTGGCTTCGTTCCCGCTGATGATCCACCGTGCCCAGCAGGAGCAGACGGAAGCCGAGAAACGTTTCATCCGCGCCCAGCAGGAGGCCGTCATCAACGAGCGTATAAACCGCCAGGTCGTTGCCAAGGACATCGAGTACGAACATGGTGTCGCACCGGAACAGAACGGTCTGCGTACCCCTGACCTGAAAGGTCTCGGAAAGGAGGCGCAACGCCAGATTGACCGTCGCACAAGAAAATACAGCCAGCCGGCCCGTCCTTCCATCGGCCGAGACATGAAAGTCATCAGCAACGTGACATGGGACAGCTTTGAGAAGAAGGAAGTGAGCATCCGCAAGGTGGTCGGGAAATTATAAGGAACAGATTTATAACAAGATAAAAAATATTGATTATGGAAATTACAATGAAAGAAAAGGACGCCATCAGTGAAAGCCTCCGGGCTTACGTGGCGAAATACCCGAGCCAGACGAAGGCTGCTGGCAGCCTGAAGGGGGTTAGTGTAGGTACTGTTAGCAATATCCTGAATGGCCGTTATGAGAATATCAGCGACGAGATGTTCCGTAATGTCGCCTCGCAGGTCGGTGGTGTAAGCGCTACCGGCTGGCAGATCGTGGAGACCGGTGCTTACCAGGAGATCACGGCTGTACTCTCCGATGCGCAGCGCTGGCGCAATGTTACCTGGGTGACCGGCGAGGCCGGTTGTGGCAAGAGTACCACCGCCCGTGTTTACCTCCAGGAGCATAAGGAGGTTTTCTATATCCTCTGCTCTGAGGACATGAAGAAAGGTGACTTTGTCCGCGAGATCGCCCGTACGGTCGGAATCCGGACCGAAGGGTATAATATCCGTGAGGTGTGGGGGCTTATATTGGATGACATCATCCAGATGGACGCGCCCCTGCTGGTGTTCGACGAGGCGGACAAGCTGACCGAACCGGTGTTCCACTATTTCATCAGCCTGTACAACAAGCTGGAGGAGAAATGCGGTGTCGTGTTCTTGAGTACCGATTATATTGCCAAGCGCATCAGCAACGGCTTGCGGTACCAGAAGCCCGGCTACAAGGAGTTCTACAGCCGTATCGGACGGAAATTTTATGAGTTGGAGCCTACGGACGTGAACGACGTGTTTGCGATCTGTTCCGCCAACGGTGTGACTGACAGGAAAGACATCGATAAGGTGATAAAGGAGGCTTCGACATGTGACTTTGATTTGCGGCGTGTGAGGAAGTCCATTCACAAGGTGAAACGCATGACGGGGGAATGACCCCCGTTCAAATACCGTTCAAACGTAATTTTAAGGATATGGAAAACAAATTTGAATACTTAAAGATCGACGGTCGCGAGCAGCTTCCCGCTCCCTGGAGCGATTACCCAGTCTTGAGGGAATACGAGACGGTGACCGTTTACCGGAATGGTCGCGACTACCTGGACGCCCTTGTGGGACAGCAGGACGGCTGGTGGGTTGCCGGCGTTCACATGGAGGTGGGCGGTTCCGGCGGTGGTTTCAACCCGGGACGTAAATGGGGACAGTTTGCCACCCGTGAGAATGCCCTTTTGTGGGCACTCGGCAGGATGCTCTGCCACGAGAAACTGCGGGGTGCCGCACGGCAGGCCGTACTTGACCGAATTGACAATATCCGACAACTAACACTGTTCTGACCATGGAAGAAGAGAAAAAGGATAATAAAAAAGCGGGCATGAGACGTGCCTTGAATGTCAGGGACATCCTGAACAAGAAGTATGACGTATTCCCTTTCGAAGGGAAATGGAAGGATGCCTTCGACACTCCGGAAGTCCGGGGCTGCTGGTTCGTGTGGGGCAACAGCGGTAACGGTAAGACCTCTTTCGTGATGCAGCTCTGCAAGGAACTTTGCAAGTATGACCGTGTGGCGTTCAACTCCCTGGAGGAAGGAACTTCTCTGACAGTCCAGAATAACCTGCGGCGCTTTGGTATGGCCGAGGTAAGCCGCCATTTGGCGTTCATCAAGGAGGACATCCCCACCTTGAAGATCAGGCTCCGGCGTCATAAGAGTTTCAACATCGTGATCATTGACAGCTTCCAATACACACAGATGACGTATCGTGACTATATCCAGCTGAAGGAGGAGTTTCCGGACAAGCTGTTTGTTTTCATCAGCCATGCCCGTGGCAAGAATCCTAAAGGTGATGCGGCCACGAGCGTGATGTATGATGCCGACCTGAAGATATGGGTAGAGGGCTACGTCGCCTTCAGTAAGGGACGTTATCAGGGGGCCACTGGTGAATACACAATCTGGGAGAAGGGCGCCTATGACTATTGGAATGTGGCGGGACCGAAACAGAAAGGAGGCCAGGCATGAGCAGGATAAAGAAACAGCTGGAGATTTGTCCTCCCGCCTATATGTGTAAGGGGCCTAACCGTGAGAACTTCGTCAGTACCGGCCACAAGTGTGGTTACTGCAAGGGCAACGGCTGGTTCTGGGGAACGGAAGAGGGCAGCCGCGAGGACGTGCATGTATCCTGCCCGGTGTGTGGCGGCAGCGGTGAGCTGGATGCGATTATAACAGTGGACTGGAAACCTTCAAGCAAGTGAGCCATGAGAAAGGAGTATTACAACTACGTTGTGAAGCTGCCCGTTCTGCTTCATGAACTGTTCCGCGGGAAGGTTGCCGACTATCATTTTTCCGACATGACGGTAGTGATGAACCACCTGGTGAAGTCCTACATCCGCATGACGGATGGTGGCAGGGTCTCCACGGCCACCCGGCGCATCCTCCTCTGCATGGATCGTATTCCGGACATGTCGTTCTTCTTCCGCCGTCAGGAGAAGTCGGTGCTGTTCTTCGAGATGGATCCGGCCGTTGCCGGCAGCCTGCAGCGTGCCATCATCGCTGGCGGCTGGGGCAACCGCCAGCGTCTTGTCGTCCGCCTGGTGTGCGCCTTCTGCTGCGGTGCCGGTGTGACATTGAACAACCTTTCGATGGAGCTTGCCTCCGAAGAGGTGTTCCGCCGTCCTGAAGGCTACCTCATACATACCTACGTGAGCAATTACCAGTACGTGTTCCTGAAGGAGACGGCCGCTGCCCAGCGCATGAGCGTGGAGGGTATGCTGACGGCTGCTGCTGAACTGCTGGTGGGAACGGATGACGAAGGTTCCGGATACCATATTCCGGAGAGTCTCGGCCGTATCGCTGACCGCGTGTTCGAGGTGAGGGGCAGCACGCTGAAGGACTTCCGCCGGCAGTGTCTGGTGAGCATCCGCACGAACACTATCGGTCCGGACCGTATCGCCTCCTTCATGGAAAAGCACGGCATCGCCTCCGCCCGTGAGTTCCTGCGCCGCGTGGTCCTCTTCTTTCTGGAGGCACGGTATCTGATTTACCGTAAGGAGGTAGAACTTGATGAGGATGACCTTCCGGAGGAGGAAGAGACGGATTGGGAGGAAACTATGTACAGCCAGTATCAAAAAAGAGATTTCGCGATTTCAACATATAATTATTAACCATTAAAATTTAACAGAAATGATTACAGAAAAACAGAAAGAGGCAGTAAAGGAACTCTGCCAATACGTGGATAACTTTTGTAAGGAAAACGATCTTAGTGCCTTTATGAGCGTTGCGGCCAGTGAGGACCATCCAGACGGGCTTGAGCAGATAGCCGGCTCAATCATTACCGGCAAGACTGAACATATTGTCGGCTCTATTTCCGGGGTTGTCAAAGCGAATAAGAATGTCTATATGCTGCTTTCCGTGGGACTTATGCAGGCCTACACGAGAAAGGCTGACATTAATACTATTCCGTTCGGTGAAAATTTGAATATGAACTGATGAATGCAGCATAAACAGCTATGAGTGAAAATAACAACAAGCAGAAACGTAAACGTGTCTGTCCGCATTGCGGCCGAAAGTTGTGGATGCGTGAGTTCTATCCGTTGAAGAATGGGGGACGGAGTTCCTGGTGTCATGAATGTGTGCTGGTGTACAAGCGTGAACAGTACCGCAAGCACCGGAAGGTTGCTGACGGTACTTTCATGCACCGGACACTGGGACGGCTCGTCGAGCATAAGGGATATTCCACCCGTATCTTTTGGAACGGTAATATGCTTTCCATCATGCGTCGCCACTATCACAATACCCTCAACCGGGAGCTGGCTGAAATGCTCGGTGTTTCCGAACGCAGCGTCACCCGGAAGGCCCGAGAGATGGGACTGGAAAAGGACAAAGGTTTTGTAGCCTCCCTTAGCCGGGAACATTTGTTGCTGGCAAACGCGAGAAGCAAGGAACTGGGATATCCGGGCGGCTTCACCAAGGGGATGAAGTTTCGGGGAAACCAGTACACCGGGAGGATAAGAGTTGAATAACATACAGCACGGTCAATATTATGAGTAAAAAAATGGTAATTGTGGTCACCGCAGTTGGTGTCCGTAAAGTAGTGGAAAAATGGCTCTGTGAGAATATGACTTGCGAGCTGGTTGTGTCACGTAACGCACGCCATGAGTGTTGTGTGGAAGTCATCTATGATAGCGGAAACCCTTCGGTTTTGCGTACTCTTCTACGCTCTGCCGTGGGTGAAATCATAGAGTTGTGCTGATGTGGTATGAATAGTTTGAGTTAATGAAAATCTGAATAGAATGGGCATACTTGAATTTTTCGACCAGTATAAGTGTACAAAAAATGAAAAAGAGCATCTTCTTGATTATTTGTGTACTATCAGAGTAAAGAGAGTGATTAAGGAAATCAATGACCTTAAAATAAACAAAAAAACAGTATAGCCATGCAGATAGACATCAACAGCCGCAAGCAGTTAAATAAACCCGAGAATTATGCGGCGTTTTACAGCCTTTTGAACCGCCTTCCGACATCGGATCGTGACGCACTGAAGGAAAGCATCGTTTCCCAGTACACGGACGGCCGCACCACGAGCCTGCGCGAGATGACGCTGAAGGAATACAGCGCTGCCGTGGCCGGGATACGCAAGCTGGTGCCGCCCACTTACCGTGAGGAGCTCCGGAAGATTCTCCGTCAGAAGCGTTCGGCGGTGCTTCACCAGATGCAGCTGCTGGGCATTGATACGGCCGACTGGGACCGGGTGAACGCCTTCTGCCGGGACAGCCGTATCACTGGCATGGAGTTCCGTGAACTTGACTGCGAGGCGCTGGATGCGTTGCAGGTGAAGCTGCGCGCCATTCGCCGCAAACGTGAGAATAAACAACAGTAACAACCATTTAATTTTTTAGTTATGGACTTGAAAGAACAATTAAAAAGCCTGTCCGCCCAGGACAGAAAGGAGCTTTTGAAACAGCTCCAGCAGGAAGAGAAGGAAAACAAGCGCAACCGTCGCGATGCCTACGAAGGGCTTCGTGCGCAGTTCATGCTTGAAGTGAAGAACAAGCTGTTTCCAGTTGTGGATGACGTGAAAGCCTTCCGTGACTGGGTGGAGAAGGAAGCCGCCTCTTTCCGCGACCTGATGCGTGACTATGGCCAGCTCCGCAAGGATGACCAGGCGAGTTTCACCATCGTGGACGGTGACATGAAGCTGGAAGTGAGGAGTAACAAGGTGAAGAGTTTCGACGAGCGTGCCAATCTCGCCGCCGAGCGTCTGGTGGATTACCTGAAGCGTTACGCCATGAGCCGGGAGCTCGGTACCGACGATCCGATGTACCAACTTGGCATGACCATGATCGAGCGTAACCGCCAGGGTGATCTGGACTACAAGTCGGTGAGCAAGCTGTACGAGCTTGAGGACCGTTTCGACAGTGAGTACACGGAGATCATGGACCTCTTTCGTGAGAGCAATGTGGTGTATAAGACTGCGGTGAACTACTATTTCCACAAGCGTGACGAGAACGGTGCCTGGCGCCGTATCGAACCTTCATTCTGCCGTCTGTGATATGGAGAAGACAAAGAACATCGCACCACACGTGATGGCTTGCAAGAACTGCGAGGGTAAGGGGCGTGTTTTCTACACAGACCAGAGCGGAGCCCCTTCCTCCTCCCGTTGTCCTGTCTGCAAGGGCAGTGGCCGGGTAAAGGTACAGAGCAAGGTGATTACCCGTATCGAGCCTTTTATTCCGGGTGAGGACGATACCGAACTGATGACCATGTGATTTTGTTCACACTCTAAACAGAAAAAACGCCGCATCCGTTGTGATTGCGGCGTTTTTCTTTTTCCTGATATGCCAAATGCCTAATTTTGCAGTAAATAACTCTTATTTATGGCCAAAGGACGAGACAAGAACCTGATAGAACTTCGTGATGAAGCCCTGTGCCGCCGTTACTATTATTGGACGGAGGTGCAGCGTCTGCGCTTTGACGACGCCCTGAAAGTGTTGTCCCGGCAGGAATTTTTTATTTCCGAGGAGCGGATCATGTCAATCATCCGTCGCAAGTGCCGTGAGTTGAAGGATCTTGAACTGAAGCCCGTCCCGAAGGTTAAGAAACCCCGCCTGACAGCCGTCCAGCTTTCCCTGTTCACGGGGGAATGAACCTTCCCCTTACTGCATGGCCGACTCGTCATGCAGCGTGAAGGAATAAACCGTCTCGTACACCTTGATGTTTCCCGGCAGGGAATAATCCCGGTTCTTGACCCTGACCAGCGGTGTGCAGTCTTCCGTGCACTGGAACCCCTGCAAGGCCTTGTACAGTTCCTTTGCCTTCATCTGCCGTTCCCTTACTTTGTCATAGGTACCTGAAGTGTAGTGCGTGTCGTCGTAGCAGTCCACGGCCAGCCTTACGGTGACAAGCGACATGCTTTTCTGTACCCCGTATCCGAAGTCTTTCCAGTCCGATTCCGTATTCCCTATGAGTACGCAGGGGAAGGTGACCGGGTAATGTTCCTCTTCCGCTCCGGTTTCGAGCTGTCCGTAATCCTCGTCAATGTATGAGAGCTCCGGCATCTTTTGGGCGATGCGTTCCATGATTGCGATGAATATTTCTTCCATGTGTTTATAAGTTTAAAATGTTTCTGATTTCGTTTTCTGTTTTTTCCGTTATCCTGTCGGACAGTTCCCGGCTTTCTCCGATAAACTGGCGTTGTGGTATTTTTATCCGGAGCTTTTTCTTTTTGGTGAGCGCCAGTCTTTTCCATCTTAATGCCTCCGGGTTCTCCTGTGGTTCATTGTTTGCGGCAGAACCCTTCTTTTTGCCTTTTCTTTTGCCCGTGGCGGCTTTTTTAGCCTTGCCTGAAGCCTGGTAATACTTTGCCCATGCAAAACGCCGCATTTGGGGCGTAACAGTCGGATGAACTTCTCCTCCCCAGTTGTGGACGGGCGCGTATATGAGGTCATTGGCCACTCTTACCCGGTAGTCCGTCGGCATGTACTTGACGGAGCTGAAGAGGTGGGTCCTCCCGGAGAGCAGCGTCCCGTAGTTCCCGGCCGCATCCGTTCTTCCAGATGACAGCCTTTTCGCTTTCGGCCACGGGTGTAATCCTCCGTTTACGAAACCTTCCCGGCGGAAGTTGTCCTGGAAATGGTCTTTTGCCATTCGTCCGGCGATAACCGGCATCTTTCGTTTCATTAGACCATCCAGTTCTTTCCGTTTGGCATTTATCAGCCTTGAATATTCTTTTATGTCCATAAATTATAGAGTTTAAAAAATAATTTTATACTTTTGCAAACAAGGTGTTTTATGTGCCTTTTTGAGTTATGGAAATACCCGAACAAGTGTCAGAATTAGCAAACATCCACGGTTATAACTCCGTTGTTTTATCAGCCAGTTCCCCTGAAGGAAGCATCTATTCCGTTGGCTGTGTTGACGGGGATGGTTTTGAGTTGCCTGTCGGTCTTCCCGCCTTTATTCTGTTCGACGGCCAGTCCTGCCGTCTGGTGGACGGTGAGGAGGGGCTGGCACTTTCTTCCCGTTTATTTGGTGATAAATAGTCCCATGATTTTGGGATTTACCAATTTGTTGTCTATTCTTATCACTCCCACACGGTTGGCTTTCATGCTCTGTATGTAATTGCTTGCATCATCCTTTCCGGTTTGCGGGTCGAAGAACCTTGTCTTTCCTTCAGTCACCTCCGCGCAGAACACGTGTGCGGAGCCGCCTTTCCAGGCACAATATATCTCGTATATTCCGTCCTCTCTGAATTTTTCCCTGAAGTATTCCTTCAGTCGGTTTGCGTTCATTACTTGGTATCCCTTTCTGACCTGCCATTTATAGGTATAGTCATAATCCGGCTTTGTTCCGTCCCGGTTCAGGAAACGTTCTTCCCATGTGATACCTTGTTTTGCCATTTCATTGTATGCGCTTTGTCTGATGTTGGGTTTTGCCTCGGTGTCAAACCCTAACCTTCTGAGCATGTGTGTCACGGTGCAGGTCTGGCAATTCACGCGGTATCCTTCCTCTTTTCCGAATTTCGGATTTTCCTTTCCCTTGTTTGCCTGTTCGTATGTCATAGGCTTGCCTTTGGTAACGCCGAGTGCCTTTTCTATCTTGAGATTGTTGCGGGCGATGTCGGTTTTTTCCTCCAGCGTCAGGTTGTCTGGCATTTCGGCTATCATCTCGTTGATGCGCTTGGTCAATGCGTCCACGGCTTTTCTTGCTCCCGGATGCGCTTCAGTAACGTAGGGGTGTTTGTCTGAAAACAGTTTGCCGTCTTTTCCCGGATTGTTTTCCAGACCGTCATGTGCCTTGTTCTGCCCGTTTTCGTCCGGTACTGCTGTCGGCGCTTCATCCGTTGATGAGAGCGTACACTTGCAGTTCCACCGGTCCCCCGGCCTGTGCTCGTTCCAGAACGGATCATCGACGGGGCGTATGGTTCCCCAGAATATTCTGTGGTCCGCTCCCGGGTGTACGGATGTGGACGGCATCCATTTGAGGTTCGGCAGGATATCCTTCTCCCGCTCGAACTGTCTCCAGTCGGCCGCCTGATGCGCCCGTATGACTGCCGTGTCGTATTCTGTACGCATCCAGTCTGCCATTTGGTGGTCCGCTATGGGCATGACGAGTTTCAGCCACTGTTCAAACGGCCTTAATTTGCCGTTTTCGTCCAGCAGTAGCGCTGCCATGTCGTTTTGTGCCCGGTGTACCTTGAAAGCCGCGAACACGGCGTTGTTCATTCGGATTTCCCGGTAGAAGTCATAATCCGGATCATCGGGCTTCCGTGTCCCGAACCCCTTGTCCGCCGCTTCGTTTATTGTTTTCCATGTGGCATCGAACAGGTTCCCCTCAATTTCCGTCAGGGGGTGGAAGTCTTTGCTGTAGATGTTCTTCAGGGCTTTCTTCAGTACCTCTTCATCGAACGAGAATAAAGTTTCCACCTGTTTGTCCTCCATTCTGTAGAGGTCGTTCATCACCATTCTAAAGCTGCCCCGTCTCTCCCCGGGGCTTTCCCGAAAAAACGTTTCAGCCAGTTGTACGCGTTTTTAAGGGCGTTTTTCTTTTCTTTGGGTGTTCCTTTACCGTGCTTTTCCAGTTCCGGTTCTTCTTTCGGAACCGGTTCATCCTCTTCCGTCTTTTCAGTCTCTCGGGCCTTCGCTGCCTCGATTTCCGCCGCTTTCTCCTCCTGGCGTTTTTTTAGTTCGTTGTAGTTTGCCGGTTTCTCGATCCCGAATTCCTCGTAGAGGTAGTCGTCCCCCACCGGCAGGTTGAAGTTCGTGCGCAGTTGTGTGAGGATGGACATCTTTTTCTCCGGTTCGATAAGCTTCTTTTCCGGATAGCAGAACTCCCCGCCTGTGGTGTCTATTCCGAGCATTGCGAATATGTCGGCCATGTCATAGTTGAGCACGTCGAGGATGTCCTGCCTGTCGGAGAGCGTCACTTTCTCCTCCACGTCCTTGTGTACTGTTCCCAATGCCTGTGTGCCCTTGTCGGATGCTTCGGTGGTGAGCGTGTTTCCGAGGAACAGCTTTGAGATTTCGTTGTTGCAGCGCTCGCAGAGCTTGTCGTAGAGGTCCGCGCTCCCTGTCTTGTTCGCGGCTTCCACGAGCTTGAGCGCCGTATCCTCCGCGTGCACGAAAACCGACAGGCTTCCGGTGCTGTCCGCGTCGTTCAGCGCCTTCTGCCGCGCCTCGTCATCATCCGTGGGATACGTGTACTCCCTGATGGGCGCTCCGAACACTTCCGCGAACTGTGCCCAGTCCGCCACGTCGTTACGTTTGTATATCACCCAGATGGCTGCTTTCACCAGCAGCCCGGGATCGTCGGGTGAACCGATGAACAACAGGTCCGGGTACTCGTCCCAGGACGTCCCGGTGGTGTCCGTCTGGTGTCGCAGTATGAGCCTGCGCACGGGATCGACGTGTTTGCGCGGTATCAGGTCGTAGTTCACCCATTCCCCCTTGCGGTAGAACTGCACGAGTGAGAACCCCCAGAATTTGGCGTCCAGGATGTCCCCTATGAACTTCCGGAACCATGGGGACCTGATCTGCTTGTTCACCTTCTCGTCCGGCTTCCCGTTCCTGCGGAATTCTATGGAAGATGCCAGTGCGGCATTCTTCCGTTTCTCTATGACACTTGTCAGGTGCGTATCCATGAGTATGTCGCTGAACAGGTCGTACAGCCTGAAGCGTCTGGAGTAGTCCACATTCTCGAAAGCCCTTACCGCGAGCATGTAGTCCGCTATGTCTATACCGAACCTTCTGGGCTGTGTCAGTATGATGGTTGCGGGTCCTTTCTGCCCGGGCCTCGGCAGGTTCCCGCTTTGGGTTATCTTTCCGGCCCCTTTCTTTCTTTTGCTCATATTACCAATGGTTTACACGTTTACGGTTGCTTTTGATAAGGAAATTTGATTTTGCCGCCCTCGTCTCTTCGGACAGCAGGGGCAGGCCGTCCACCGATATCTCCTCGGCCGCCACGGCTTTCAGCCATTCGACCGCCCTTTCGTGGCGTTCCTTCCGCAGCGGTGACAGGTTCCTCGGGTTATGTATGCAGAAGATGTGGTACACGGCTATGTCGATGGCCATCATCAGGACAAGCTGGTTGCGTTTGTCACCGGTTGCCGTGAATATTTTGTCACAGTCGTAACGTCTGGAAAGGTAGCAGCGCATCTCGGCGACGGCGCGGTCCTCGCATATCTCCACGACGGCGTCGTCCTCTCTTGTCAGTGCGTCCAGAATCTCGCGGTGTATACTCGCGTCGTAGTCTGAAAGTTCTATAAATTTGCTCATAATGATAGGTATTGAAGTTTACACTCTGTACTTGTTTTGCGACCGCGTGCTTTTCCTTGTGACAATGACGGGCTTTTCCGACTGTCTGGCCTTGCGGTCTATAATTCTGTTCCCTCCCTCCACGCAGTCGGGTCCGTCTGCCGGATAGGTCAGTTGCAGGTTGAACAGCTTGAACTGTTCCGCCATCCGTTTCATGTGCGGGTTGTCCTTTTCAGCCTCGTTGAGTATCAGGTTCCCCTCCCGGTTGAGCGGTTCCAGGTTCGCCTCGATACGTGTGGCCTTGTCGGTTTTCTTCTCCTCGTCTCCGGTGATGTACAGTGATATTTTCCTTTCCCTGCGTATCCGCCGCACGATGGGCTGGAATACCTGCTGGAAAAAAGGATCCTGTAACTTGTTGTTCTCCATGTAACAGTACACGGTTGTTTTCCCGCCCACGAACTCCAGCAGCTTGATGTACCACTCTACAAATTCCGCGTTCAGCCCCCTGTCCAGGAACGTTTTTATCAGATAAAGCTTTCCCGCGAGTTTCCCGAGCAGGCATACCGTTTTGGTGGAACTTTTTTTCGTCTTGTTCTCTCCCGGTGCGGGGTCCCCGTATATCACCAGGAACTTGAACTTGGAAAGTGCCGGCACTTTCCCGTAGGTGATTTCCGCGAACACGCCGCCGTCCACCACCGGGTTGTTGAAGAACTCTTTCTGTGCCGCCGCCGCGCTCACCAGTGAAAGGAAGAGGTCTATATCCTCCTCGGAGTTCTTTTCGGGCCATACGGACAGCCCGTCCTTTCCCCGGATGTTGATGATATCCACGTGCCCGATTCCTTTCGCCTTCAGTTCGGTGGCCTTTTCGATGGCCCTTTTGATGCAGCAGTCCGGCGCGATGATGTTCCCGTTGAACAGGATGCGGTAGTTTCCCGATACGGACATGGTCGGTATCAGTGCCTCCTCGAGCCATTTCCATTTGGTTTTGATTCGTTCCGGATTCCGGCACTCCTCGTCGGTGTCTATATCGTCCACCAGGATGAAGTCCGGGCGGAAGTTCTTGTTACGCGTACCGCGCGGTGACTGCCCGGCTCCGATGGCGCGGAAGGAGCACCCGCACATGCAGGTGAATTCCCCGGTTTCCCACGCTCCCGGTTTTTTCTGCTGTCCGTAGTCCTGTATGATCCGCTGGTTCTCTTCGAAGTTCGCCATGAACGGCAGCAGTAGCCTTTCCGCATTGTCTGCCGAGTTGGAGATCAGCAGCACGTTGCGTATTTTTTTTGTCAGTGCCAGTTTGGAGATCTCCATCATGGAGCGTGCGGATTTCGCCAGCTCGCGTGACCAGGCCCTTACCTCGTACCAGCGGCTGTTCCTCATCATCCGCCCGGTGGCTTTCTTGTGGAAGGCGGCGGACTCGCATGTGCAATACATGGCGAAGTAGTATTTGAACCACTCCTCATCGTTCTTCTCCAGCCTTTCCCGCCTCTGTCTGATTTCCGTTTCCGTGTCCGTGGGGTTGATGTCCGAATGTTCTCGCACGGATGCCACCAGCTCGTTCCAGTTGTCCAGCGCGAGCCTGTCCTGTGTTGTGAGTCTTTTTTTTGCCATGTCAGGATAATTTTGATTTGACAAACGCGTCCAGAAGCGGGGTGATCTCCTTCGCCTGCGTGGAATCGTAGGTCCGCACCCATTTGAGCAGGTCGGAGAATACAGAGATGATGTCCGCCAGCCCCACTTCTGTTTCCAGTTTCTTGATGGCGTTCGACAGCTTGGAAATGGTGTCCGCTTCCGCGGCGTTCGGGAACCGTTCCCCTTCCGGTTTTCCCATGATGGCGTTGTTGAGTTCTGCCAGCTGCCGGTACAGGTTCTTCAGCTGCTCCTCCCGTGTGATGGTTATGGAAGCCTTCAGCTGCTCCCAGTTTCCTTTGCCTATCCAGTTGTTCACCGTCACCCGTGAGACCCCCACACGCTCGGCTATTTCCGCCTGCGTGAGCGTCTCTCGGGTATAGAGCGTTTTCGCCCATGCCTTTTTCTGTTCGTTTGTAAGTTCGGCCATATTACCTCCTTTTTTACGTGCAAAATTGATAAGGAAAAGGAGCGAAAAAAAATACGCTCCGCATGATGACATTTTAAAGCGTCATGGCAATCCTTTAAAATCTCCATGATGAAAACGCGGTTTGAAAAAGGCTTTTAATCCCCCTAATTTCGCACCGTAAACTTTGCAGGGAAGGACCTGCCAAAACGATAGTGACATGAGTAGATTTTTCAATATGATACCCGGAACCGATGCCTGTTGCATCCTTCTTTACGGTGACATCGGTGAGTACGATGATAACGTGCGCAGCGGTGATATTGCCCGTGAACTTCTGGAAGCGGAAGCCCTGACCGGGAAGGTGGACGTGCGTATCAACAGCAACGGCGGCGAGGTTTATTCGGGCATCGCCATTTTCAATGCCTTGAAGAACAGCAAGGCCGACATTACCATCTACGTAGACGGCATCGCCGCCAGCATGGCCTCCGTCATCGCCCTTTGCGGCAAGCCCGTGCAGATGAGCCGTTATGCCCGTCTGATGCTTCACAGTGTCCAGGGCGGCTGTTACGGCAACAAGGATGAGATGAAGGACTGCATCCGTGAGATCGAGGCGCTTGAGGATACCCTTTGCGAGATGTATGCCACCCGTATGGGCAAGGACAAGGAGGAAATCCGCGCGATGTATTTTGACGGCAAGGATCACTGGCTGCGTGCCGACGAGGCGCTGGCGCTTGGGCTTATTGACGGTATTTATGACGCTGACCCGGTGCCTGAGGACAGTACTCCCGAACAGGTATTCCAAATATTCAATAACCGGCTGCAACAGCCACAAAACGAGAATGACATGAATTTAGACGAACTCAAGAAACGTCCTCGCTTCACGAATTGTGCGACGGACGATGATTTCCTCCGTGAAATCGGGCTTCTGGAGACGGAAGCCGGCAAAGTGCCCTCCCTGAATGCGGAAGTCGACCGCCTTAAGGGTGAGCTGAAGGTGTTCCAGGACAAAGCGGAGGCGGATGATGCCGCCGCGCGCAAGCAGCTGCTGGACGCTGCCGAGAAGGACGGGCGTATTGATGCCGCCACCCGCCCGATTTATGAGAACCTGCTGGCGAAGGACCGTGAAAACAGTGAAAAGGCCCTGGAGAAGCTCTCTCCCAAACGCAGGGTCATGACTGATGTGCGCACGGAACCGGACAATGAGGGCCCGTGGAACAAGCGCATGCGTGAAATTCAGGAAAAGTTGAACCGTAAATAATAGAACCGGACTATGGCAATAGTAGTAAGAAACACCAATTACAACGGCGAGGTGCTGGAAAAGATCCTGACCCTTGCCACCACCGGAAATGACCTTGTCGAAAAAGGACTGATCATGGTTATTCCCGGAGTGGAGAAGAAAATCAGTCTGCCGCGTATCAAGACCGGCAGGATGTTGCAGAAACGTAAGGAGAACCCTACACTGGAGGACTCGAAAGGTAATTTCAACTATTCGGAGAAATCCCTTGACCCCGAGGACTTCATGGCGTTCACCACCTTCAACCCGCGCGCGTTCGAACATATCTGGCGCAAGTGGCAACCGAAGGGCAACCTCGTGTTCTCCGAGCTTCCGCCTGAAGCGCAGAACACTCTGCTTGACGAACTCAGCAAAAGTGTGAAGTTCGAGCTCGGATGGCATTATATCAACGGTGAGTTCGGCGATGATGACGACCACCTTTTTGACGGCATCCTGACACAGGCAGCCAGGGATACGGAGGTTGTTGTCGTGTCCGCACCTTCCGACACGTCCAGTATGCTTGCCAAACTGAAGGCGGTACGTGCAGCTGTCCCCAAAGCGTTGCGTGAGAATCCGAACCTGCGTATCCTGATGAGTATCGATGACTTCGACAAGTATGACAACGAACTGACCGAACGCGAATACAAGAATGCGAGCGAGACCGACCTGAACAAGAAGCGTTACAAAGGCATCACCATCGAGACGCTGAACTCCTGGCCCGATGACCTGATTGTGGCCACCATCTGTTCCCCGTCGGCTGACGGCAACCTGTTCGCCGGTGTGAACCTCCAGGATGACGAGGAGGTAATTCAGATCGACAAGTGGATGAACTCCAGCGAACTTTATTTTTTCAAGCTTCTGATGAAGGCGGATACGAATATCGCATTCGGCGAGGAGTTCGTGGTTCTGGATACCCGCAAGTCCCCGGTATTCAAGCCTGCGGAGAAGACATTGTCCGCCGATCCGACGGAGGTGACTATCAAGCCGGAAGGCGGAAGCCAGGATATTGCCGTGACCGCATCCGGCGAGTACAGCGTGAGCGCATCCCCTGCGGGCTTTACTGTGTCCCCGACGGATAACGGTATCCGTATCTCCGCCGCAGCCAATACGACGGGCAAGGACAAGAGCGGGGCTGTCACCCTGACGCTGGACTCCGACAAGGCCAAGACCGTGAAGATAACCGTCAGTCAGGCAAAACAGGAGGCGTAGGCATGGGAAAGTTGAAGTATCTGGTAATTCACTGCACGGCCACTCCGGAGGGGCGTGAGGTGTCTTCGGCGGACATCCGTAAATGGCATACTTCTCCGGTGTGTCAGGGAGGAAGAGGATGGAAGCAGGTGGGCTATACCGACCTGTTTCACCTGAACGGGGGCGTGGAGCGTCTTGTGGACAACAACGAGGATGCGCAGGTAGACCCTTGGGAAGTGACCAACGGAGCCACAGGTTACAACAGTGTGAGCCGTCATATAGTATATGCCGGGGGAGTGGCCGGAGACGGAAAGACTCCGAAAGACACTCGCACGGCTTGTCAGAAGAAGGCGTTGGATAAGTATGTGAAGGACTTCCACCGTAGATTCCCGGATGTTCGCATTGTGGGTCATAACGAACTGGCGGCTAAAGCCTGCCCCAGTTTCGATGTTCAGAAATGGCTTGAATCAATAGGTATAAACCAATAAACCAAAAGACAGATGAAACGACTTTTATTCTTTTTTGCATTGATGCTCGGATTCGTATCCGTGGCTTTCGCTCAGGACAGATTGACTCCGGAAACGGATTATGACGCGATAATCGCGACCTTTGCCGGCTTTGCCGGCGGTATTGTCCTTCTGGTGGAAGGTATCAAGAAACTTTTTCCCAAGATGTCAGGTATCTGGACGCAGCTTGTGAGCTGGCTTACCGGTATTGTTGCCGTGATGCTCCTGTGGTGGCTTGACGCGGGTTTTGTGGCGGATGTGGAATGGTATATCGCACTTCTGTACGGCCTCGGGTCCTCCCTTGTGGCGAACGGCATTGCCGATACGGGTTTCGTACAGTGGATTATCGGCCTGTTTGCCAAAAAGGCAGGAGGTAAATAGGCATTTTTTTCAGGGAGGATTTGTGCATGGACTTGAGTGAGATACTTAACCTTGTTCTGGGCGGCGGTCTTGCTACCGCCCTGACTGCCCTGATAACGATCAGGCCTACTGTCAGGAAAGCGAACGCCGCCGCCGAGACGGTACGTATCGACAACGTGGACAAGGCCACGCATATCCTGATAGAAAATATTGTAGAACCGTTAAAAAAAGAACTGAATGCGACAAGAAGGGAAATGGCACGTCTTCGCAAGGCAATTGACGGTGCCAATGATTGCGAGTACCGTTCTGACTGTCCTGTGCTTTATGAGCTGCGGGACATCCAGAACCCTGGATCGGACGAGCCGGTCGACCCGGTCCGTCCAAAACGCGGACAGTCAAAGAAACGCATCCGCGGGGCTGTTGATGGCGGGCATTCCGGAATCAGTGATGAAGCTGAAAATACCGGTTGTTGACCTTCTTTCACTTCCCCCGAATGCCTCTTTCCATGGCAAGGAAGGGCGTGCCGGAGCCGGTGTGGCGCTACGCGGCGACACCCTTGTCGTGACGGCCACCTGTGACAGCTTGCAACGGCTGGTGTTGTGGTATGAGTCGGAACTGACACGTATCCGCAGCGAGACCAGGAGCGAAATTTCAAATGACGTTCAAACGGAGGAAAAACGCCCTCCGAACCCGGTGCGGGTGTTTATTCTGGGAATGGTTGCCGGCCTGCTTGTCGGTATGTTATTAACAATGAAACTGAAAAAACGATGAACAAGAATTTTATGTACGGCCTCGGTGCCGTGAAATACAAGGACTTTGTGGTAGGCTACATCGAACCCGGTTCGTTTGATATGGGCGGGGTTAAACCTGAATCGACCAAGATAAACGCGGAGCAGGTGCCGGGAACCCCGGTGCTGATTATCCCCCAGTCGAACGG
Source organism: Bacteroides xylanisolvens (assembly GCF_018289135.1). NCBI lineage: Bacteria > Pseudomonadati > Bacteroidota > Bacteroidia > Bacteroidales > Bacteroidaceae > Bacteroides > Bacteroides xylanisolvens. The sequence continues at coordinate 1,605,777 of NZ_CP072216.1, read as the reverse complement.
CAGCATCGCCCCCACGTTCAATGTCATCCAGCTGAACTACGAGAATCTTCATAAACTGCTTGGGGGCTCCCTTCATTACAAGAAGGAGGATACGGAAAAGAAAACTCCTGTGGGCTGGACTGCTCCTACATCGGCCGTGCTGATGGACGGTCCGTGGGAACTCTCCCTGGTGTCCGGACAGAGCGTACTGATACCGAACGGCACGCTTCTTTCCAACCTTGCCGGCAAGCTGACACTTACTGAAACTGCGAAAATCGAGTGTACTCTGGAAGTGGCTATGCCCGAGGACGGTTCCCAGCCTTATGGGGTGTTCGATACGGAAGCCGTTCCCGATGAGTGGAAACAATATAAGCTGCCGACGGTTCAGGTTGCGGCACAGGCGGCCCGTGCCAATACTGAAAAGGAGTAGCGTATGGAAGTTGAGGTGGTAAGGCTGATCCAGAAGGAGTGTGCGGATGCCCTGCTCGATGCGGGTATATCCGTTCCCCTGAAAGAGTGGCGGCTGCCGTGGGCAAAGAAACCGGTCCGATTCCGGGTCACAATGAAACGTCCCCGGATGCGCGGGCTGCTTCTGATGACCCGCGAGTACCTGAAGATGGGTGTGGAAGTTTCGGATCCGGAACGGCTGGACCGGGAAGCGGGAGCTGCCTTTGTCGTGGAACACACGGAATCGGTAAGCCGCCTGCTGGCCTATACGGTGTGCCGGGGCTATCTGTCCCGGCATTTCCTTATCGGTCCAACGGCATGGTGTCTCCGTAACTTCGTGGAATGGCGCTACCTGATGGCCGCTTTCCGGACATTCGAGCACCTGCTGGGGACAGAGGATTTTATGCGTATTATCAGATCAGTGGAGCGGGCGAATCCGACGAAGCTGAGACTGAGCCGTGCAAGGAAGGGGAGTTAAAGACCCGTTTTGAGGGTTCCCATAGCCCCTTCGGCTTCGTGTGGCAGATAGCGACCGCGACCGGTTGGAGTGTGGACTACATCCTGGACGGTGTGAATTACCAGACGTTGATTATGATGCTTTCTGACGCACCCCGCTACAAGCGCAAGAAGTCGGGTACCTCGGGCGGTACCGGCACTTCCGGTGCGGGAAGGAGCGTGGAAGAGGAAGCGGGTGATATAGTAGGATTTTTTCAAAGCCGATTGAAATGAGCAAACCTGTAGAGATTGAATTTTTGATGAAGGACAACCTTACCCCCGGCATGGACAAGGCCGGACGTGAGGCGCTGGAACTTCGTAATACCGTGAGTCTGCTGGAGGCGGAGCTGGAAAGGCTGCGCCTTGCCGGTGAGACGGCTTCCCCCAATCTGGACCAGAGTGCCAATATCGCGCAGATCCATGCGTTGGAGAAGCAGCTTGAGGAATTGCGCGGCAAGTTGAAGCAGTTGCAGGAGGAGTCTGAATCCGTACAGGTTACGCCTCCGGATATTCCCAATGCACAGCGGCAGTTCAACGGGCTTCACAACAGTATCCAGCAGATGGCGCGTGAAATGCCATCGTTGGCCATGGGACCGCAGATGTTCTTCCTGGCCATATCCAACAACCTACCGATTTTTACGGACGAACTTGCCCGTGCCCGGAAAGAATACGACGAGTTGCAAAAGTCAGGCAAGAAAGGCACGCCGGTATGGAAACAGGTACTCTCCTCCCTCTTTTCCTGGCAGACGGCTCTCACCACCGGCATCATGCTGCTTGTGATGTACGGTGACGAAATCTGGGAATGGACGAAGGATTTGTTCAGTGCCAAAAAGGGGGTGGACGAATTCAACATCTCGCTGAAGGAAATGACCGAGATAGAAAAGAGCGGCCGTGCCCAGATGGTGCGTACCCGTTTCGAGCTCAAATCAGTTATCGATGAAATAAAGAACTTCACCGGCAGCAAGGAACAGGAAAAGGCTAAGGTGGAGGAACTGAACCGCAAGTATGGGGAATCTTTCGGGTATTATAAAACACTTTCCGAGTGGTATGATACCCTTATCCAAAAGAGCGAGGACTATGTACAGGTATTGCTTCATCAGGCCAATGTACAGAGTCTGGTAAACAAAGCCGCAGAAGCGGATGAGGAGGTGAATAAAACCAAAGCCCAGAATCCGGACGAAGTGGAAGGTGCACATGGCGGATTTTTCCGCTTTATGGCCAAAATGGGAGCCCATCGTGTCGGGCTTACCCCACAAGAAATGGATGAGGAAGTGGACAAGGAGAATGAGGCTAACAAAAATGCGAAAATCAAGGAGGCAGAGGCGAAGCGTGAAGCTTATTTGGCAAAAGCCAGGGAAGAGGCAAAAAAAGCGGCAGAAGCAGCCAAAAAAGGAAATATCGGCGGGCATATCGACCCTAAACAACCGGGAACAGACCAAAAATCAGAAGCCAAGCAACGGCTTGCCACAGAGCGCAGGCTGGCGCAGGATCTTGCCGCCCTACAGGCTGAAAACCGGAAGGAAGAGATAGACCGCATGCAAGCCGGTACCGAAAAGAAACTGGCGCAAATCGAATATGACTATAACGCCCGGAAAGAAGAGATAAACCGGCAGGAAGCCGACTGGAAGCGTGAGAACAAGGAAGCCGGCCTTTCCACCGGAGATAACGGCCTTACCCGGGAGCAACAGGATGAACTTGAAAAAGCCCGTGCCTCCAATACTAAATCCCGGAAAAAAGCGGAGGCGGACGTGTACAGGGAAGAGGCGGAAGCCATGCGTGACTATCTGAAGGAATACGGGACCTTCCAACAGCAGAAACTGGCCATTGCTGAAGAATATGCCGAGAAAATCCGCAAGGCACAGTCCCAGGGCGAAAGGCTGACTTTGGAGAAGCAGCGTGATGCGGCTGTGCACAAAGTGGACATGGAAGCCCTTACCCAGAAGATAGACTGGGGAGCAGCGTTCGGGGATTTGACCGGTCTGCTTGCAGACCAGATGAAGAATCTGCTTGGCGAGCTTAAACAGTATGTCAAGACGGATGAGTTCAAAAAATCAGGGGCCGCAGACCAGCAGGTCGTTTACGATGCCATCGAACGTATTCAAAGCATGCTCCCCGGTGGCAACGGCACATTGGATTTTGCCCGGTTACAAACGCAGATGCACGCTTTGGGGGATGCCGTCACACGCGTGCAAAATGCGGAATTGCAGCAGGAAGCGGCATTCGTCCGGTTGAAAGCAGCGCAGGCCGATTACAACAAGGCTCTTGAAAGCGGTAACCAGGCAGAAATAGAACGTACCAAAATCGCTCTTCAAATGGCCCAATCGTCCAGCGCTTCAGCTGACGAAGAATACCTGAACGCCACTTCTGAAATGAAGGCGCTTGCCGGGGAGGTGAAAAGTTCCTCCCAGGACACGGTTGACGGATTGAACATGGTATCCAACGGATTGCACGGCTTTGCAAGCGGAACCTTGCAGGGATCATTCGAAGGAATACAGAACATGCTTACCGGGCTGTCAAAACTGAATATCGGAGGCAAGGTCGGTGATGCCATCAGCCAGATGTCCGAGACCCTGTCAAGTGCCGGAGTCATCGGGCAGATCATATCGGCCATTCTCTCCATACTGGATTTGTTGAAAGACGGTATTGGCCCGATTATTTCATCATTGATAGACACCATTTTCAATGCGATAACCGGAATACTCGACAATATCCTCAGCGGGGACCTGTTCAAACAGATAGGCGGTTCCCTTGTGAAAGGTATCGGAGGACTGCTGAACACGGTGTCTTTCGGAGGTTTCAACAAACTGTTCGGCATCGGCGGGAACGCCAGGGAAGTGCAGGCGGCTATAGACCGTCTTACGGACCGGAACGAGAAACTGCAAACTTCCATCGAAGACCTGACCGATACCATCAAGGCAAGCAAGGGGACAAAATCGGTGGAAGCTTACCGGGATGCTTACAAATACCAGAAAGAAACGAATGCAAACTATCTGCAGATAGCGAAGGAACAGGCACGCTACAGCGGAAGTCACCACAGCTGGAACTACTACTGGGGCGGTTTCAACCAGGCACAGATTGACAAATTGAGCGGGCAGATAGGGCGCCAGTGGGACGGGAACCTGTGGAGCCTGAGCCCGGAGGAGATGAAGGCGCTGCGCAGCAACGTGGACATGTGGACGCAGATCCAGGACACCGGCAAGGGCGGCTACGGCGGGCGACTGACCGAGAAGCTGGATGACTATATAGACCAGGCCGGCAAGCTGGAGGAACTGACCGACCAGCTGTATGAGGGGCTGACCGGTATTTCATTCGACGGTATGTACAGCAGCTTCATCGACAACCTGATGAACATGAAGTACGGTGCCAGGGATGCGGCTGAGGACATTTCGGAATACTTCATGCGTGCGATGCTGAGCAACAAGATCGGCGAGCTGTACAGCGATAAGCTGAAGGGCTGGTGGGAGAAGTTCGGCAAGGCGATGGAGGACAACGATCTGACCGAAGCGGAACGGAACGCGCTGATGGATGAGTACATGCAGTATGTGGATGAAGCCCTTGCCCTGCGTGACAATCTGGCGGCGGCTACGGGCTATGACAAGACGCAGCAGGGTGGCGCGTCCCAGAGCGCGAAGGCCGGCGGCTTTACGGCTATGACGCAGGACCAGGGCACGAAGCTGGAGGGCATGTTCACCGGCGGTCTGCAACACTGGTCGAGCATCGATGACAAGATGGAGAGCGTCATCGACAGGATGAACACCGCCGAGGGGTATCTTGCCCGTATCGATGAACATACCGGTACGAGTGCGGGGCACCTGGGCGAAATAAAGGCCGAGATAAGGAAAATGATACGTGACGGACTAAAAGTGAAGTGATATGGCGGATATACTTGGCGGACTGGTGCTGGTGAACGGCACGGACATCTGGACGGAATACGGCGTGTTTCTGGTAGAAGACCGGCGCGGCGGCATGGAGAACCTGACGGCCATTCTGACCCCGAGCAAGGCGAAGAAGGACACTGCCGTGGACATACGGGAAGAGCACGGGGAAAAATACAGCGCCGTGCTTACCCCGAGGAACGAGGCACGCGACGTGACGCTGCACTTTGCCCTGTACGCCCGGACACAGTCGGGATGGATGAAGCGGTATTTCGCTTTCGTGAATTTCCTGAAGAAGGGCCGGGACGGATGGCTCGACATTTCTTTTCCCCAGCTTGAGCTGACCCTTCGTGTCAAATATGCGGACTGCACGAAGTTCACCCCGTTGACCTACCTGTGGAAAGAGGGTGTGCATGCCGGAAAATTCAAAGTGAAGTTCCGCGAGCCGGTACCGGTGATTTAACGACATTCAAATGCAGTTCAAACGATATTTAAAGGATTACGGACATGCTGACCATATATGACAGAAACGGCAATAAACGTGCGGACATCGCTCCGGATGACAGCTCCACCCAACAGAAGGAGGTTCAGGGAGAGAATGTCCTGTCCCTTTCCTTCACCCATTACGAACATATCGCCCTTGACGTGAACGACTATACGGATTATCTGGGCGAGCGGTACTGGCTGACGGAACGCTACACCCCCAAGCAGGTGAACGAGTGTGAATGGGACTATGACCTGAAGCTGTATGGTGTGGAGAGCTTGATCAAACGGTTCCTGGTGCTGGAAACGACAGACGGGGACACCAACCCTCTGTTTACACTGACGGCCACGCCCCGCGAGCATGTGGCGATGGTGGTGAAGGCTATCAATGACGGCATGGGCCACACGACCGACTGGAAGGTGGGTACGGTGGAAGGTGCGGAGCTGATCACGATAGACTACGAGGGGATGTACTGCGACGAAGCGCTGAAAGCCATTGCCGAAAAAGCCGGCGGCAAGGTGGAATGGTGGATTGAGGGGCAGACGGTGAACGTGTGCCGCTGTGAACACGGGGAAGAAATCGCCCTTGGCTATGGCAAGGGGCTGACCTCGCTGGAAAGAGACACCAGCAACACGGCCAAGTTCTACACCCGCCTGTTCCCGGTAGGTTCGACCCGCAACATCGATGCGGAGAAATACGGTAGCCCGAGGCTGATGCTCCCCGGCGGGAAGAAGTACATCGAGCAGGGCGTGGAGGAATACGGCATCTATGACCATTACGAGCAGGATGCCTTCAGCGGTATCTACCCCCACCGGGTGGGTACGGTGAGCTCGGTTCGCAGCGAGGAGGTGGCAGACGATGAAGGAAACAAATTCACCGTCTATTATTTCCGGGACGGGGAACTGGACTTTGACCCCAACCAGTACGAGCTGGCGGGTGAGACAAAACGTGTGTCGTTCCAGACTGGCGACCTGGCCGGACTCGGGGAGAGTGACGACCACTATTTTGAGGTGAACTACGACAGCGCGGCACGTGAATTCGAACTGATCACCATCTGGCCCTACGATGACGACACCCAGCTGCCGGGCGGCAAGCTGGTGCCGCGGGCAGGCGACACCTATATCCTGTGGAACATCCGGATGCCGGATGAGTATTACCGGCTGGCCGAAGAGGAGTTTGCGGTTGCGGTGGACGAGTACAACAAGGAGTACTGGCTGGACATTGCCGCCTACAAGGCCCCGACGGACCCGGTATACATCGAGGAGCACGGCATAGACCTGTTTGTGGGCAGACGGGTGAAGCTGGAGAGCCAGAAGTATTTCCCGGAAAAAGGCTACCGTCAGAGCCGTATCACCAAGATCAGCCGCAAGGTGAACGAACCCGGGCAGATGGACATCGAGATAAGCGATGCGCTGCAGGTGGGCAAGTTCGACAAGGTGACGGACGGCATCGGTGCGCTGAAGAGTTATACGAAATCAAAGACGGAAGGCGCAGCCCTTCCGGACATCATACGGAGTTGGGACAAGACGTTGCCCACGGACAACAACCTGTTTTCAGCCAGGCGCAGCCAGAAAGAGTTCCTGAGCAAGAACCAGCCGGACACAGCCAAAGAGTCCATCCGCTTCCTGAAGGGTGTGAGCTTTGGCGAGGCTGCTGGCGGCAAGCCCTGCGGCATCGTGGATGGTGAGGGCAATGCCGAATACTTGACTGCCGTGATCCGCGAACTGCTGCGCAGCACGGAGTTTGTGGACGGGCTGACCGGTGAGGGCTGGCAGCTGTGGATTGACCAGCTGACCGGACTGACAAACCTGACGGTGGACAAAGTGACTGCCCGGCAAAGCCTGGTGGCGCTGGAACTGCTGATCGAGAAGGTGCGCAGCGTGTGCGGCCAGCTGGTGGTGTCCGCTGCCAACGGCAAGATCAAGGACGTGGTGAAGCAGGGCGACAACTACCGCATCGTGTTTGAGCAGGAATCGGGCTTTGTGGCCCATGACCTGATGCGCTGTGCGGTTACGGGTGGTAAGAAACTAAAAGCATACTGGGTGGAGGTGGCTTCGGTGATAGCCGGCGGTGTGCTGGTCCCGGTAAGCGAGTTTGGCGGGGTGAAGCCGGAGGCAGGCGATGAGTGCGTACTGATGGGCAACACCGAAAACCCGCTCCGGCAGAACCTTATATCCATTGCGGCCACGGAGGACGGGCAGCCCCGTATCGACATTCTGGACGGTGTGAAGGCCAAGAACTTCAACGGCTGCCTTCGTTGCCGGCTGGGTAAGCTGGACGGCATCAGGAGCAGCGCTTTCCCGGCAGACAAACAGCCGAAAGGAAACGGCCTGTATGCCGACAACGTGTGGCTGAAGGGTACGTTCGTGTTGATGACGGGCGAGGACATCCTGACGCGGTTTGAGATAACCGAGGGGAAAATCCATTCAGCCGTGGAAAGCTTGCGCAAGGAAATACGCGAAGAACAGAGTTATCTGGACAACAGCAGTTTTGCCGACGGCATGGACAAATGGAAGACGGGCAGCAAGGCTACGCTGTTCACCCTGGGCGGACGCTGGATCTGGGCGAACGGCGGTCCTTACGGTACGAAGCCGGACGGCCATGCCGAGATACGGACCGACGGCAAGGTGCCTTATGCCTATATCCGGAACAGCTATATCATGCAGAAACTGGAGGACTTCCGGCTGGTACCGGAGTACCGGCAGACGAACAGCCAGGGCGAACGGGTGCCCGGCGTGGTGTATCTGTCGTTCAGCTACCGGGTTATCAAGGCCGGAAGGTTGAAAATAGAATTTGTGAACGCTGATAAGACCGGGTTTGAGAACTTCAACATGTTCGGCCATGAAGAGGACCTGCCCGTTGGCGGTGAGAAGATGTTCACGTTGGACGGACTTTGGAACGGCACTGGCGACTTCAAGCTGTCGTTTACGGGCGTGATTTACATTTCGCTGCTGGTGTTCAGCACCAACAAGGCGGACGCACTGGCCTATAAGTACCGTACACTGTTCGAACAGAGCGACCGGCTGGTAAAGATTTCAGCGGCGGTCTTCGACAAGGACGGTAATGCGCTGAAAGAGACCGGGCTTGTCATAAAGCCTGAAGGTTCCGGTCTGTATGCGCAGGACAATACAGGAAAGATTGCCCTTATCGGGGTGAGCGTGGAGGAAGAGGACGAGTACGGAAATACCGTGAGCAAAATCAAGCTGACAGCCGACCATATACAGCTGGAGGGACTGGTAACGGCCAACGGCAACTTCAAGATACTGGAAGACGGCAGCATTGAAACGACCAACGGTAAGTTTACCGGAGAGATAGACAGCAGCAAAGGGAAAATCGGCGGCTTTGAGATAGGGAACGGCCGTATCGGTTCTGTGGCCGACTCTCACGGGAGCGGTGGCGGTCTTGCCATTTATGATGATTTTTTCCGTGTCGGCGGCAGCAAAGGATATGTGATGTTCGGTGATGATGTGATACCGTCTTCTGCAGGAGGAGCTTTTACCGCTGTCGGTCGTATCGTGAACTCAGCCCCCAATATATACGGGAATTACGGCTTCGACCAAGCGAACTATGGATTGTTTATAGATGTTACCGGCGGTACGAAGAACTACGGTATCAGCAGCAATGCGGCATTACTTGCCCCGGCGTTTATCAATACGAAAGCCAAGCTGCTTACCTTCGGAAGTGGAAACTACACGGTGGATTTCTCACAACACAATATCATTTTGATGTATTACAATGAACCCAACTACAGTAAGGTAGAGGTTACGCTGCCGTCGGAAAGTTCTGTGGCATACAAGTTCGGCATGAGTTACTTGCCTACCGATTTTGCAGCCATTGTCACGTTCAGGGTCAGACCCGGTTCAAAGAATATCATACTAAAAGGTATCTATAACCACAATGAAGATTTGCAAAACTACGAGATGGCATCCGGGGACTCCGTAACGGTACTTATTACAAAAGCGGACGGATTCCGTTACCAGATATTGAATCATTCATCCTAAAAAACAGATATATATGAAAAAGTTAGATTTCAGGAATTTCAGCGTTCCCACCGGAATAACCCGTCAGACGAGGGAGGTTTTCGATGCACGTGAGCAGATAGCCGATTTGCTGTATACGCGTGTCAGTGGCATCAAGGCCCATCGGCTTGCGTTCAAGATTTTCGAGAGTACCGGCGAGACCGAGTTCAGCGATGAGGAAACCGGGATGATACACATGGCGGTGGAACGCTATTGTCTTCCCAATGTGATAGATGCCCTGAACGAAATCCTGGGCGGGTCAGAAACCGATAAAAACGAATGAGTATGGCAGAAATGACGCAAGAAGAAATGGTTCAGGAAGTGCTGGACCGTGTACTCCAGAGTTCTACCGGCGTGGAGGACTTGGAGACCGTCACCTCGCTGAGCGGTGTGAAATCACTGCCCGGGGAGAAGGACGGCAAGATGGTGAACGTCCCCCTGGAACTGATAGGGAAGCCTGCGAGCGATGCCGCCGCCCGTGCCGAGGCTGCCGCCAAGAAGGCGGAAGGGGCTGTAGCCGGACTGGAGGAAAAGACGCAGGCCGCCACGGAAGCCGCTGCCAAGGCCAACGAAGCGGCAACCAAGGCAGAAAATGCCGCAGTCAAGGTGGAACAGACTACGACAGCAGCTGTCGGCGGGGCTACTGCACGCTTTTCCTCATGGATGGAAACAGGAAACGTTTTACCTGACAAGGGTACCAAGCCGGGCGGCAGCGTGGTGTATGTGGCGGATGCCGGGAAGTTCGCCTATAATATGGACTCCACCCTTTACGGGGACTGGGATGTAGCGGGTGTACCCCCTGCCGGTATGTTCATGGATGCGGACCGGACAGCCATACTGCCGGACAAGCTTTACCTGCTTGGCGATGCCGTATATACCGGAACGGGAGGCGTTCTGAAACTTCTGGCCTATCGCCATGCGGTGATGAGCGAGGAAACTTACGAAGCACTACAGGACAAGGATGCGAATACGCTGTATCTGATTTATGAGGAGGAGTGACGATGATAGCAATAGGCGGTAAGGAAATAACGGCTGTGTATGTGGGGAAACGTTCCCTATCGGCCGTCTATGCCGGAGCGAGGCTGGTGTGGTCTGCCATAAGCAGCTGTTTCGGCAGCGGGTTCTGGAGAGGCGACAAGCCGTGGAGCCGGACCGACGGGTGGCGAAGAAACAAATGAATAATGACTAAAGCGATATATTATGGCAAAGAAGGTATATGACCAGGACGGGCTGGACATGCAGCATACGAACTGGAGCGGTGACGCCGCAACCGGCGGGCTGCCCGTAAGCGGCCGCCTGGTGGAAAATTACGTGAAGAGCATTGACGAGAAAGCCACGCCTACCGAGGAACTGGTGAGCGGGGAAACGAAAGCCCCTACATCCGGAGCGGTGTTCGATGCGCTGGTTGGCACGGTAACGGACGTGGATGTGCAGGACAGCGAGGACGGCACCCAGTACGTGATGACCGTGAAACAGAAAGATAACAAGGGCGGTGAAATTTCGAAGGAAGTCCGCTTTTCAAAGTACACCGACGACGACAAGGTGGTGGTGAACATTGACCTGACTGACAGCAGCGGTGCGGGGCTTCCCTCCTCCCAGTACCTGGCACTCGGTACCGGGTTCGTGGTAAAATATGCGGTAAGCGTCGGTACTGCCGGCGGTGCGGAGGTTGACGGTTACAGCGACCTGAAGGCAAAAGTGGTTGTTAAACGCGGCTCCACGGTGATTACCGAATTCCAGGATGCGGAGTTTGCGGGTGTTACCGCCGGGCAGGGTTATACCTTTGACGCATCGCCCTACCTGAAGGATGCCACGACCTATACGGTGCAGGTTGAAGCGCAGTGTACCTACCAGGGCGGCACGCTGATGAAAACCGCCACAGCCCGGGTAACAATGGTGGCTATGGAATTAAGTACCACTTATTCGGTGGGTAACGGACTGGCCGACGGGGGATATAAAAATGATGTGAACATTCCATTCACAGCCAAGGGTACGAGCGGAGAGAAGAACATCTACTACCGCATCAACGGCGGACAGGCCTTTACCCTCGGTCTTTCGGCCGGCAGCGGTGTGCAGCAGAAGAACGTGACCATCCCACTGGCTCAGATGCAGGAGGGTGCGAACGTGGTGGAAGCCTACGCGCAGCATGAGAACTCCGGTGTGGTAAGCCAAGTGCATTACATTACGCTTCTGAAGGCCGGCGGTGGGGTTACAGCGTATGCCGGCATGATGTTCAGCCACCGGGCAGCAGGTTTCCAGCGTGACTGGAAACACCCGGTGCTGGAGGCAGAGCAGTTCACTGCCTGGAACTTCACGTATGCCGGTTACGAGCGTGATGCGTACACGGCACGTGTGAAGGTGATGAATGGGGACAGCATTGTGAAGGAAGACCTGCTCCAACGCGGTGAGACCGGCAGCTACGGACGGACGAACGTGAACGTGGAACCGCTGGACTATCGTGTGTCGTGCGGTGATGCCGTGCTTGAGGTGAAGGTGAACACCACATCGCACCCAGACATTGAAGCCACGCTGGCACCGGATGCCGTGTGCACGTTCGATGCCTTCGGGCGAAGCAATACGGAAAACAACCCGGCAAGCTGGGTGAGCGGTGACAAGCGCATGGAGTTCCGGGACGTGCTGTGGAGCGTGAACGAATATGGTGCCGGTAGCGGCTGGCACAAGGACCGCCTGCTGCTGGCCGGAGGTGCAGGCATGACCCTGACCGCTGACGGTGGGTACCGCCCCTTCAACGAAGCGGACAAGCCGGAGGGGTTTGCCATCCGTGACGTGGGCATGACGCTGGAGATAGAATACAGCACGGCCAACGTGACGGACACGAATGCCGAGCTGATCACCTGCCTGGGGCAGCTGGACAACGGCAACCGGTACGGGCTGATTGTGACCCCGGAGGAGGCCAAGTTCCTGACCGGCGTGGTGACCGAGGCGATGGATGCCGGGCAGGTGCTACGCTATGAGGACTCGGTGGGTACGAAATTCCAGCCTGGTACGAACATCCGCATTACCTACGTGTTCTACCCGAACGTGCAGACGAACGAACAGCGTACGCTGATCGGCTTCTATGTGAACGGTGAGGAAAGTGCCGCCTCGAAGTGGCTGGACAAGGTGAACTTCAACATCCAGAGCCAGCTGGAGTTCAAGTCAACGGGTGCGGACCTGAACGTGAAGAGCGTGCGCATCTACAACAAGGCGCTGACCTCGGACGAGGTGCTGAACAACTATATCGTGGACCGCAACCACCTGGAAGATGCCGACGGGGAACCGGGCGTGCGCTCGCTGGATGAGGACAACCGCGTGCTGAACGAGGGGGACACGGTGAGCATGGAGAAGCTGATGGGACTGATGAAGAAACGCCGGAACTCGATCCTGGTACTGATAGGCACGGGCAGCGTGGGCAGTGAGGTGCCGAGCGAGAGCGACACGCTGAACGTGATGGATGCGCTGGCCCAGCTGAACAACAAGAAGGCCAACAAGCTGTGCCGGGAAGTGAGATTCTACAACGGCGAGAACCGGGCGCTGGACTGGATAGCCCGTGACATCTATCTGCGCATCCAGGGTACCAGTTCGGTGAACTATGCCCGCAAGAACCTGCGCTTCTACTTCCAGAAGACAGCCAGCGGATATACGGCACGGATGACCTACGGCGAGATAGACGGCAACGGGCAGCAGAGCAACCCGACAGCTACGGAGGGCAAGAAGAACCTGTTCCGGTTGCGGGGCAACTCGGTGGGCGCGAAACTTGCCTGTGCGAAATGTGACTTTTCCGACTCCTCCATGACGACCAACACGGGCGGTGCGAAGTTCATTCATGACGGCATGAAGGAAATGGGAATCCTGACCCCTGCCCAACAGTATGCCGCCGACCATGCAGATACGTGCAAGGAAGATATACGCTCGGCCATTGACGGCTTGCCCTGTGACCTGTTTGTGGCCAAGAGCGTGGATGAGGACCTGACCTATTACGGCCAGTACAACATGAACAACGAGAAGAGCGACAGCTACCCGATATTCGGTCAGGACAAGACTATCGGCGGCGAGCAATGGGGAACCGGCGACACCCTGAACTACCTGCAGGCGAACGGCGACCAGCCGAAGGAATACCTGCCCATCTGCATCGAGACGCTGAACAACTCGAATGACCTGTGCCTGTTCCGCTGGCTGCCGTCCACGGAGCCCGACCATACGGACTTCATGGATTTCAACTTTGACGGCGGTTTCGAATTCAACCACCCGAAAGACGTGTTCTGGAACGACGGCGGTGGGGATGCCGAGGAAGAACCGAACATCAAGGAACATCTGGGCACCGGTGACAAGTATGACAAGATGTACAAGGCCCTGGACCGCATGATGAGCTTCCTTTACAGATGTGTGAAGGAAACGCCTGCAGGCAAGGGCATGACCTATAACAAGGAGTCGCACACATTTGACGGGGTGGACTATGAGGATGACGGAAACAAGTTCCCGACCGCCAAGTGGGCAAGCCCGACCTTCAGGAAGGAAGCCGGGAAGTATTTCAACCTGCCCAACCTGGCTGCCTACTACCTGTATGTACAGTTCAACCTGGGCGTGGACCAGCTGGCAAAAAACATGCTGGTGCGGACGTGGGACGGCGTGATGTGGTGGATAACCTATTACGATGGTGACTGCCAGCTGGGTTCGGACAACAAGTCGTTCCTGACCGGGAAGTATGACGACAACCGGCAGACGAAGCGCGACGGGGCCTATGTGATGCAGGGGCACAACAGCTGGCTGTGGAACCTGATACTGGGCAACATGGGCAATCTGCTGGAGGAGGTGATGACCAAGGGCGTGAACGGCGGAACCAGCTTCATGAGTGCCTTCAGTATCCAGAAAGCCATTGACCACTTCGATACCGAGCAGATGAAGAAGTGGTGCTCGCGCCTGTATAACAAGTCCGGCATATTCAAGTATGTGTATCCGTTCCTGAACGAAATGCCGGTGGGTGCGGACGGTGCGAAACAGACCTATCCGCAGATCTACGGTCTGAAGGGTTCGCTGAAAGCGCACCGGAACTACTTCATCCAGCGCCGGTACGACCTGAAGCAGGTGGAGTACGGCTATGTATCTACGCTGGGTGCCCAGTTCTACCAGAGTACGGCATCGCTGGACAAGGCTTATAAGCTGAAACCGATGCAGTACCGGCTGACCATCCCGTACCGTGTGCAGTTATCTACCAGCAATGGCGTACAGGCCGACAGCGGTGTGGTGGATGCGGACGTGCTCCACTCCCTGCAGCTGACCCGTGCCTTCGGTGAGAACGACCCGCTGAAGATAGTGGGTGCGGCCAAAATCAAGGAACTGGTGTGGCATGAGGATGCGTTCGCCATCGGCTTCAACTTCGGTCTGCTGACCTCGTTGGTCAAACTGGACATGAGCGTGGAGAAAGCCAGCGGTTACCGGAACGGCTCGTTCATGGCTTCGACCAACGGGATGCTGCTGCTGGAAGAAGTGAATATGCGGAATAACCTGCTGGCCCGGAACGGGGACAACGGAAACGTGGCCACCTTGGACCTGAGCTGGCAGGGGCGACTGAAGAAACTGGACGTGAGAGGTACGGGGCTGACCCGCGTGAAGCTGGCCACCGGTGCGCCCGTTGTGCAGTTATGCCTGCCGGACACGATTGAGGAACTGTTCCTGGAGTATCTGACCAAGCTGCAGGACAGCGGCCTGGTGCTGGAAGGCATCAACAACGTGCGGGGCTACCGCTATACCAACTGCCCCGGCATCGACGGATTTGCCATGCTGGAACGCCTGCATCAGGCCAAACTGAACGGCAGCGGCAAGCTGGAGCGCTTTGTGCTGGAGATAGACCGGGAAGACGACGGAAGCCTGCTGAAGAAGTATTTTGACTACGGAACGTACACGCAGACGGGTGCGGTGGATGACCGCCACTCGGGCCTTCGCGGTAAGCTGACCCTGACGAAGTATCTGGCCGATGAGGAACTGGAGAAGTATGCCGCCCGTTATCCGGAACTGACCATCAAGCAGCCGCCCTATACGATGATTGAGTTTGACGACAGTGTGGCCGACGATGCCAATGTTTCGAACCTGGACAACAAGACGGGGTACAAATTCGGCAATACGTACAAAATGAGCGGGCATGTGAATGCCATCCTGTCCAAGCGCCACCGCGTATTGGCCAAGGTGACCAAGATGCCTACGAGCCGGAAGGTGGAGATGGCCGGGCAGCAGGTGGAAGTGAACAACCCGGACGGGGAGATGACCTATTTCCCCCTGCATGACGAAAGCTCGAACTTCTATGCCGATGCGGAGGATATGAACGACTGCACGGTGGCGAAGCTGGACGGCAGCGAGGGAGACTGGATGATGTATGAGCCGTTCTACTGGAGCAAGGGTATCAACGATTATCTGAACAACAAGAAGTACGCCTGCTATAGCAGTTATCCGGAGGACGAAATGCCCCCTGTTCCGGAGGCGACAGTGCTGACACTGGATACCATTAAGGAAACGCAGGGCGGCTGGCTGGGTGAACGCAAAATTATGACCGGGAAGCCTACGTTGATGGAATCCTATACGACTGACAAGACCTATTCGGTATGTAAGGTGGACGTAGCCGGCTACAAGCGCGTGCGCTTCCCGAGCGTTCCAGGAACGGGGCTTATCGGCAGTGTGTTTGTGGATGATGCAGGAAACATCCTGAAGAGCATCGTGGTGCCGACCATCGGCTTGAAATTTGAAGCTGGCATGTATCTGATAGCAGACGTTCCGGAGCGTGCGACGGCTCTGCATTTCTCCATTCTGAACACGGCAGAGTTTGACTGCGTGGTGCTGAGCAACAGCGACAAGATAGAGGACATGGAACCGGATTGGGTGGCCAATGAGGAACATCTGTGTGCCGTTGTGGGCAGTTCGGTGGTGGGCAGCAAGCTGCGTGCCTGCATAACCGGAGCTTCGACCACGGCAAGCATGACCTGGACGGACTTCCACTATTACAGTCAGCAGCGGGGTATGCAGCAGATAGATGCGCTGATGCACAGCCGCATTGCGAATCTGAGCTATGCCCGTTACGGGAGAAGGGATATGCAGGAACAGTGCGGTGCCGGACAGCATACCTACAACCGCACAACAGGTGGAACGGCCGACCATGGAATGACAGATACCATCGGCTACGATGAAGCGTATGCCATCAACAACAAAATCACGAATTCGCTGGTTGACGGCCTGGTGCACCAATACGCCTGGTATAAGAGCCTGGACGAATACGGACAGGCAACCGTTGTGCAGGTGAATAATATCTGCTGCCTGGGCTACGAGGACATCTACGGCAACAAGTATGATATGATGGACGGCGTGGATCTGCCGAACGACAGCGGCAACGTGGGCAAATGGCGCATCTGGATGCCGGACGGCAGTATCCGTATGGTACAGGGCAAGAAGGACAGCGGTCAGTGGATTACAGGCGTGGCGCACGGCAAGTATATGGACCTGGTTCCGGTAGGTAATCTGAACGGATCATCTTCTACTTACTATACCGACATGTACTGGATAAGCACCGCCACAGTCCGTGTGGTCTATCGCGGGCACTACAATGCGAGTGCATATGGCGGTGTATCGTATGCGAATGCGGGCAACGATGCTTCGAATGCGTATGCGAATGTCGGCTCGCGTCTGGCCTTCCGCGGCAAAATCGTCCGGGCGCAAAGCGTGGCAGCGTACAAGGCGATACGCGAGTTGGCGTAAGCGCAAAGCGCCAAAGCGTGGAGCGAAGCGACCAAAACGGAAGAACGGGATTCGGATGGTTTTCGAACACCGTTTAAAAAGTATTCAAATACCGGCGGAGCCGGTCGAAAAAAGTAAAAAATCAAGGTATATGAAAAAGATTATCACATTTCTTAAAACGAGTAACCGCTACAAACATCTTGTGGGCGGTTTGATGGTAGGCCTGCTTGGCTTTACCCCCTGGACGGCGATCTATGCTACCGTGGTGGCCGCCTGCTGTCTTGAATTGAAGGATGCCCTTCGGGGTGGTTTATGGGACTGGATTGATTGGGGACTCACTGTGGTGGGCGGTATTATGTCCGCCCTATTTTGGA
This sequence comes from Bacteroides xylanisolvens, assembly GCF_018289135.1. Taxonomy (NCBI): domain Bacteria; kingdom Pseudomonadati; phylum Bacteroidota; class Bacteroidia; order Bacteroidales; family Bacteroidaceae; genus Bacteroides; species Bacteroides xylanisolvens. Next base: position 1,588,385 of record NZ_CP072216.1, on the reverse strand, counting down.
TATTAATTTAGTTCGTCAGTTCATTTTGCCCGTTAAATCAATAACTTTGCAGCCGGTGGAGTTTCCCAATAGTCCGTGTGGTCTATCGCGGGCACAACAATGCGAATGCAAATGGCGGTGTATCGAATGCGAATGCGAACAACGATGCTTCGAATGCGAATGCGAATGTCGGCTCGCGTCTGGAAATCTAACAAACCGGCGTACAACAATGGGGACGTGTCCCCAAGGTGGTGCCGGGGGAAGCAAGCCACAGCAACAGCACTTTAATGGTGGAAAGCTGAAAAATCACGCGTCGGGTGGAGTTTGGTAGGTCACTTGTGATTCGAAGAAGTCGGACCCGGGGAAAGGAAGGCCTTATCTTCCATATTTATTAACCGACAGCAGAACTTTATGCGCAGGGAAGGATATATCATCGAGGAAATCATCGAATACTCCAACATGTCGGAGGCATTCGATGCGGTACTTCGCGGAACCGGACGTAAGAGGTCGAGGCAGGGACGACACCTGCTTGCCCGCAGGGAGGAGATTATCGCCGAACTGACGGCTGCCATTGCGGACGGCTCATTCCGGCTGGGCGGCTACCATGAGAGGGAAATCGAAGAATACGGTAAAAAACGTATTTTGCAGATCCTGTCCATGAAAGACCGCATCGCTGTGTTTGCCATCATGAATGTGGTGGACCGCCACCTGCAAAAACGTTACATCCGGACAACCGGAGCAAGTATCAAAAGGCGTGGCACACATGACCTGATGAATCGCATACGTACCGATCTGCAAAAAGACCCGGAAGGCACGTTATATGCTTACAAGTTTGATATCTGTAGGTTCTACGACAATGTGCGGCAGGACTTCGTGATGTGGTGTTTCCGCAGGGTGTTCAAGGACGAAAGGCTGCTGGTTTTGCTGGAGCGTTTTGTAACGCTGTTGCCTGAAGGTATCAGCTTCGGGCTGCGCAGCTCACAAGGAGCAGGAAATCTGCTTCTGTCTGTATTTTTAGACCACTATCTGAAGGATAAGTACGGGATTCGTTATTACTATCGCTATTGTGATGACGGACTGGTACTCGGTAAATCGAAAGCGGAATTGTGGAAGATTCGTGATGTTATTCACGGGCAAATGGAAAAAATAGACTTGGAAATCAAGCCTAATGAACGGGTGTTTCCTGTAGAGGAAGGCATTGATTTTCTCGGCTATGTTATCCGTCCCAATTATGTAAGATTGCGGAAACGCATCAAACAGAAGTTTGCTCGGAAGATGCACGAGGTAAAATCGAGAAAGAGACGGCGGGAACTGATTGCCAGTTTCTACGGCATGACGAAGCACGCCGACTGTAATAAGTTGTTTAAAAAATTAACAGGCAAAGAAATGAGATCATTTAAAGACTTGAACGTTTCCTATAAGCCGGAGGACGGCAAGAAGCGTTTTCCCGGAGTGGTGGTAAGCATCCGGGAACTGGTAAACTTACCGATTGTAGTGAAGAACTTTGAGACCGGGATCAAGACCGAACAGGGAGAGGACCGCTGTATCGTGGCCATCGAAGTGAACGGCGAGGCGAAGAAGTTCTTCACCAACAGCGAGGAGATGAAGAATATTCTCGCACAAGTGAAGGAAATGCCGGACGGTTTTCCGTTTGAAACGACCATCAAGACGGAAACCTTCGGCAAAGGTAGAACCAAATACGTGTTTACATGAAAAGAGTTGAAGGAAGTGCCGGGGTAAAACTGATTGAATGTGTGAGCCCGGCTCGTAATGGATGGCGCATTCGTTGGGATGTGCAGGAACGTGGGGACGGTTCCGCCTCCTATATGGAGGAGGAGTTTCTGGGCAAGCCCTCGGACCGGGTAATAAGATCCGTTGTGCTTGGTTGGTATAACGAAAGGATAAACGAAGCTATTCTTTGCGGTTTTGTTTACGATGGCATGCCGGTGTGGCTGTCAAGCGAGAACCAGTTCAACTATAAGACGGCCCATGACTTGGCTGTACAGACCGGTGGTGTCACACTTCCGGTAACGTTCAAATTCGGGACGGATGACGAACCCCGGTACCGGACGTTTGAAAAACTGGAGGAGCTGACGGACTTCTATACGAAAGCCATGAGGCACATCCAGAATACGCTGGCTGACGGCTGGAAAAAGAAAGATGCTTTTGATCCGGAGAAGTACCGGGTGGAATAAATCCTTCGGGGGAGGATAAGAAAAAGCCCCCGGCCTGTTAAAAAGTAACGCCAATCACTTTTAAAACATGAAACGCCAAACCGCGCGACCGGGGGCAAATGCCCTCTGTCACGGTTTGACGTTTTTTTGTTGTTTAAAAAATGATTGGCGATGCAAAGATATAATTTTTTTGTTGTATGAAAGTGATTGAGATATTAAACTTTAACCGAGAGCTGCTGAAAAGGCTCCAGGCGGTCGGCATCCGTCTGGAAGATGCCCGGTATATCGATCTGTATGCGGATTATACCCGCCTGCTGGATCATGGTGAGAAAGTCTCGTATGCCGTGGCCGTACTGTCCGAGAAGTATTCGGTGAGCGAGCGTAAGGTTTACGCCCTGGTGAAACGGTTTCAAAGTGACTGCAAGACGCTTGCAGTGTGAATGAGTTGTCTTCTACCGTTTGGAGCGCCGTTTTCCCCTATCTTTAGGGTGTTTTAATATTAGAAGGAGGAAATGGCTATGAATAAGTATTACCGTATCCTGGACAAGATTCTTGTCGCGGGAAAGACACAGACCAACAAGAAGGGAAATATACAATACCTTCTGAATGAACAGTTGTCGCTGACACCGGCGGACCTGCTTGACATATTCGAGGGGCATAATATCGCCCGCAAGAAACTTCGTAGCGAGTTACAGCTGTTCATGCAGGGGGAACGTAACGTGGAGAAGTACCGGGAGGCCGGCATCAATTGGTGGGATTATTGCGGTTCCATCCTGGTGAACAGTTATCCTACCTATTTCGAGAAGCTGCCGCCATTGATAGCGAAAATCAACCGGGAGAAGCGCAACAGCAAGAACTATGTGCTTTTTCTGGGTGAGACTGGTGCCGAAAGTAATCAGGCACCCTGCTTGAGTTTGGTACAGTTCCAGCTGGATGACGGGGAACTGGTTCTGTCTGCCTACCAGCGCAGCAGCGACGCGAACCTCGGGCTGCCTTCCGATATTTACCACCTGTACCTGATGGCACGGCAGATAGAACTTCCCCTGAAGTCGATCACCCTCTTTCTGGGAAATGTACATATCTACGAGAACAATATCCCGGGTACCCGCGCACTGCTTGCCGGTGACGAGACGGTCCGTTTCGGGCTGAACGTGTAGTTTGCTGTATATGTCTTGCAGCGGGAACCGTTTATGTTTCCCGCTGTTTTTCGTTTATTTTGGGGACCTTTGCGGCCGTTTTTAAGGCAGAATGAAATGAGAAAGATGTATTCGTCCGCTCCGCTTCCTTTTGTGGGGCAGAAACGCATGTTTGCGAAGGAATTTATCAAGGTGCTGGGACAGTTTCCGGACAGCACCGTGTTTGTGGACCTGTTTGGCGGCTCGGGCCTGCTGTCACATATTACCAAATGTGTCAGGCCTGATGCCACCGTTGTGTATAACGACTTCGACAACTACCGCTGCCGGCTTGCGAATATTCCGGCCACCAATGTGCTGTTATCCGATTTGCGCCGGATAGCTGAAGGAGAACCCAAAAATAAACGTATAACCGGGGAGGTTCGCGATAAAATGTTTGCCCGTATTGAGAGGGAGGAAAAAGAGCACGGCTACGTGGATTATATCACGATTTCAGCCTCCTTGTTGTTCGCCATGAAGTATGTGGCCAGTTTGGAAGAAATGAAGAAAGAAGCCATCTACAATAGAATTCGGCGGGCTGATTATTCCAAAGCGGAAGATTACCTGGAAGGGATTATGGTTACCTGCAAAGATTACAAGGAAGTGTTCAAATGTTACAAGGATGTTCCGGGTGTGGTATTTCTGGTTGATCCGCCATACCTTTCCACTGAAGTGGGAACTTACAAGATGTACTGGCGTCTGGCCGACTATCTGGATGTACTAACCGTGCTGAAAGGGCATTCGTTCGTGTACTTCACCTCGAACAAGTCTTCTATTTTAGAACTGTGCGACTGGATGGACCGAAATCCATTTGTTGGCAGCCCGTTCAAGGAATGCAGGAAAGTGGAGTTTAGTGCAAGCGTAAACTATCAAGCTAAATATACAGACATGATGCTGTACACGAAGCCGGATGAAGTGTCAGGTATAGCAGCTTAACACTGCATAAAGATAGTGAATTATTTTGAATCTGCAATGGCTTTTAAATGATATTTTAAGGTCGTTTTAAGAGGGTTCAAGTGAAAGAAAAACGGTGGGCTTTGGTCGTGTAGAATAGGACCGCGCTCACCGTTTTTCTTGTACGCGTCGTTTTTGTACTTTTTGAAACGCATCGTTTTTGTTAAGCGGCACGTCTGGTTTTTCCGGATTTATTTGCACCTGATAGTGCATATCATTCAGTTTTTGGTAATAAGAAAGTATATACCTGTTATTGTTACATCGGTGTTATGTTTACCGTATTGTATTTGGGTGTTTATTCAGGTTAAAGACTATTATACGCTGAATGAAACATTGCTTTGGGGATTTGTCGGCGTTGTGGTTTGTGTTGTGAATCTACTGTTAATGCATAAGATAAGCCCTGGGTTGTGGAATTGGATGAATGGTAATAATAGAACATAAAAATACCGCTACTCAAAGCATATTCGACTTTGGTAGCGGCTTTTTTATAGTGTAACTACTAATCCGTTAGAACTTGAAGAAGTTCTTAGCATTGTTGTAGCTGATATCTTCAATCATTTGGTTTACGCGTTCCATTTCAGATGCAGGGATTTCTCCGTTCTCTACGTCGCGTCCTACCAAGTTACATAATGTACGGCGGAAATATTCATGACGCGGGTAGGACAGGAAAGAACGAGAGTCTGTCAACATACCTACAAAGCGGCTTAGGAGACCAAGCACAGACAAGGCGTTCATTTGTTTTTCCATACCATCCTTTTGATCGAGGAACCACCATCCCGAACCAAACTGAATTTTTCCCGGGATAGAACCATCTTGGAAGTTGCCCAACATAGTTGCAATCACTTCATTTGCGCATGGGTTCAGGTTATAAAGGATTGTTTTAGTCAATTTGCCATTGGTATTCAGACGGTCAAGGAATTTAGCCATTGCTTTGGCTGTGGTGAATTCACCGATAGAGTCGAAACCGGTGTCAGCGCCCAGTAATTTGAACATCTTGGTGTTGTTATTGCGGATAGCGCCGTAGTGGAACTGTTGAGTCCATCCTTTTTCCCAGTCCATTTCACCGAAGATAACAAGCATGGCCGATTTGAATTTCAGAATTTCTTCTTTGGTCAATTCTGTACCGCCATATACCTTATTAAATATAGCCTTGATTTCAGCATCGGTATAATCTTCTGCGTAGAATTCTTCAATACCATGGTCAGACAAACGGCAACCTTGTTCTGCGAAGAAGTCGTGACGTTTGCGTAAAGCAGCGATCATATCATCAAAATTGGAGATAGTAACACCGCTAACTTCTGCCAGCTTTTCTACATAACTACGGAAATCAGCAGGGACTTCTACAGCCATAGCTTTATCAGGACGCCAAGTTGGCAACATCTTGATTTCAAATCCGCTTTCACGTGTTTTGATGTGATATTCCAGTGAATCGATAGGATCATCCGTAGTACAAACTACCTCTACGTGATAGCGACGCATCATTCCACGAGCTGAATATTCAGGTTGAGACAGCTTTTCGTTACATTCATCGTAAATTTCGCGTGCTGTTTGCGGATTCAATATTTTATTGATACCAAATGCAGTTTTCAATTCGAGGTGAGTCCAGTGGTACAGTGGATTGCGGAAAGTATAAGGAACTGTTTCCGCCCATTTTTCGAATTTTTCCCAGTCTGTGGTATCTTTTCCTGTGCAGAAACGTTCATCTACGCCGTTTGTACGCATTGCACGCCATTTGTAGTGGTCACCGCCCAACCAGATTTCAGTCAGTGATTTAAACTTGTAGTCGTCAGCTACCATTTGAGGAATGAGATGACAGTGATAGTCGATGATCGGCATTTTAGCCGCATGCTCGTGATACAACTTTTGCGCGGTTTCTGTTTGCAGCAAGAAGTTTTCGTCCATGAAGTTCTTCATTATTACTGTGTTTTAAGTATATAAAATTATTACTTTCTGTATTTATACCTATATCGTATTGATTTTAAAGCTAATAGGCGTAAATCTCGTTTTAGTTTTATTAACCGTTATCGAACACAAAAATAGAAAATTTACTTGGAGTAACAAAATAATTCGTATATTTGCAGCGATTATTTATAATATTTAAGTTTTAGCACTATGGAGGACCAGAACTATACCATTAAAGACATAGCCCGTATGGCCGGTGTTTCCGCCGGAACGGTGGATAGGGTGTTGCACAATCGTGGCGACGTGTCTCCCAAAAGCAAAGCTAAAGTACAAAAGGTACTGGATGAGATTCATTATCAACCCAATGTGTTTGCTATCGGTTTGGCTGCTAAAAAGAAATATTCTTTCCTCTGCCTGATACCTTATTATATAGAACATGACTATTGGCATTCGGTAGTCGGGGGGATTGAGCGTGCCCGGCAAGAGCTGCGTCCTTTTAATGTGGGTATAGATTATCTGTGTTACCATCATGGAGATGAGAAAAGTTATCAGGAAGCCTGCCTTGCTATAAAAGAAAAGAATGTAGACGCAGTGTTGATTTCTCCGAATTTCCGGGAAGAGACGCTGGCGCTGACAGCTTATCTACAGGAAAATAAGATAGCTTATGCTTTTGTTGATTTCAATATGGAAGAAGCGAGAGCCTTGACGTATATTGGGCAGGATTCCTATAAGAGCGGATATATTGCAGCAAAAATATTGATGCGCAACTATTCGGCAGGAGAAGGTCAGGAGTTAGTCTTGTTCTTAAGTAATAATAAAGATAATCCGGCTGAAATACAGATGCAACGTCGTTTGGACGGTTTTATGAGTTACATAGCCGAGGAATATAACAACCTGGTAATCCATGAGGTTATACTCAATAAATCCGATCAGGAAAGTAATCAACAGACATTAGATGAGTTTTTCCGGGCACATCCGAAGGCTGCGCTGGGAGTTGTATTTAATTCCAGAGTGTATCAGTTGGGAGAGTATCTCCGTCATGCGGGACGTAGCATGAAAGGGCTGATAGGATATGACCTTCTGAAAGCAAATGTAGAGTTGCTAAAATCAGGTGATGTGCATTATTTAATCGGGCAACGTCCGGGATTGCAAGGGTATTGCGGGGTGAAGGCTCTGTGCGACCATGTTGTGTTTAAGAAGTCTGTTGAACCTGTAAAGTATATGCCTATCGACATCCTGATTAAGGAGAATATTGATTTTTATTTTGAATTTGTATAATATCAACTTTATAAATTACAACTAACATGAAAGCATTAAACAAAGAAACTGCTCCTAAAACACAACGTCCGGAGCGTATTATCCAATTTGGCGAAGGTAACTTCTTGCGTGCATTTGTTGATTGGATTATTTACAACATGAACCAGAAAACCGACTTCAACAGCAGCGTAGTAGTGGTTCAACCCATTGATAAAGGTATGGTCGATATGCTGAATGCACAAGACGATCTTTATCATGTTAATCTTCAAGGATTGGATAAAGGCGAAGTTGTTAACAGCTTGACAATGATCGATGTAATCAGTCGTGCACTGAATCCATATTCTCAAAATGACGAGTTCATGAAATTGGCAGAGCAACCTGAAATGCGTTTTGTTATTTCAAATACTACAGAGGCTGGTATCGCTTTTGATCCGTCTTGCAAACTTGAAGATGCTCCTGCTTCATCTTATCCAGGTAAACTGACTCAATTGCTGTATCATCGTTTCAAAACATTCAATGGTGATAAAACAAAGGGTTTGATTATTTTCCCTTGCGAACTTATTTTCCTGAATGGACATAAGTTGAAAGAAACTATTTATCAATATATTGAATTGTGGAACCTGGGTAATGAGTTCAAGACTTGGTTTGAAGAAGCTTGTGGCGTATATGCAACATTGGTAGACCGTATTGTTCCGGGATTCCCGCGCAAAGATATTGCTGCTATCAAAGAAAAACTGCAATACGATGATAACTTGGTTGTTCAGGCTGAAATCTTCCATCTGTGGGTGATTGAAGCTCCGCAGGAAGTTGCCAAAGAGTTCCCGGCTGATAAGGCAGGATTGAATGTGTTGTTTGTTCCTTCGGAAGCTCCTTACCACGAACGTAAGGTAACTCTGTTGAATGGCCCGCACACTGTTCTTTCTCCGGTTGCTTATCTTTCTGGTGTGAATATTGTGCGTGAAGCTTGTGAACATGAGGTTATTGGTAAATATATCCACAAAGTAATGTTCGATGAATTGATGGAAACATTGAATTTGCCGAAGGATGAGTTGGAGAAATTCGCCAACGACGTATTGGAACGTTTCAACAATCCATTCGTAGATCACGCAGTGACAAGCATTATGCTGAATTCTTTCCCAAAATATGAAACTCGTGATTTACCGGGATTGAAGACTTATCTCGAACGTAAAGGCGAACTTCCTAAAGGCCTGGTACTTGGTTTGGCTGCTATCATTACTTATTATAAAGGTGGTGTACGTGCTGACGGTGCTGAAATTGTACCGAATGATGCTCCTGAAATCATGAACCTGCTGAAAGAACTTTGGGCAACCGGTTGTACAAAGAAAGTAACCGAAGGTGTTCTGGCTGCTGACTTTATCTGGGGAGAAGATTTGAATAAGATCCCGGGATTGGCAGAAGCTGTAAAAGTAAACTTGGATTCTATCCAGGAAAAAGGAATGCTTGAAACTGTGAAAGGTATTCTGTAATTAGAAGACCGGATATAAAAAAACGCCACTTGTTCAGAGAACAGTGGCATTTTTTTATATTGTCAGGTGATTATTCTTGTTCAGCCGCATGCAAGATAAATGTAGTAGCTCCGATAGTCACAATAGCGCCATCCTCAATGCGTACACGATCTTTATCCCCTAGGATTTCATTCATGAGGAAAGTACCTGTCAGGCTGGGAGCATCCCGTAATGTATAAACAAGTTTTCCTTGCTTATTGCGTTTGATATTGATGATGCAATGGCGTCGATCCATGCTCATATCACCGCTTTCAATGGGCGTATTGATAGAAGTTCCCACACAACGGCGGCCTATGACATTGTCACCTTCTTGTAAGGGCAATATCTGTTTATAACCGAATACATTTTCGATAACAGTGATATATCCGAATTCTTCTTTATGGGATTCAGCTTCTTCTTCCAGATTTTCTTCCTTTCTAAGAGCCTTTACTTTGCTCTTTCCAAGCCGGATGCTGAATTGCTTGCCGCAATGCTCACATTCAAATACCAGTGATTGGCCTTCGCTATACTTGGTTTCATCAAAAAAAAGGTAATTCTCACATTTAGGACAAAGAATTCGTTTCATGCTTTTAAAAAGGGATTTTTATTTAGCCAGTAACCAGGCATTCTTATAAGTTTCGTTTTTTCTTAGCTCAAGTAATTGCTTGGTCGCTTCATTGCGGTTGTCGAATGAATTGATGCTGACACGTACTTTTCCATCCATGTTCAGCGCTTTTGCATTAGCAAACCCTTTTGATTTTAATTGGGTTACTATGGCTTCTGCATCTTTCAAGCTGATTCCTCCTGCCACTATGATATGGAAAGGATGATTGGCACTTTCTGGAGATTTAACCGCAGCAGGGGCAGTAGCGGAAGTAGTAGCTGCCGTTTCCTGTTTGGCCACTTTCACTTCTCTAACTGCGATTGGCTTGGAAGTCTTATCCGCTGTATTCTTTTTAGTGGATGAAGTCTTCGTTGAAGAAGAAGTTGAAGCAGTAGCGGAAAGCTTCTTAGCTTGTTGCATTGCATCACTCTTAACATACACAGGAGTTACTACAACCGATTGCTTTTCTATTTGCTCAAAAAGCTCACTGGGTAATAATTGTGCATAATTGTTTTTTTGAACGTCTGTATTCTCTACCGGAGTTGAAAAGGCAAAGAACAATACGATGGCAGCAATCATTGCTGCAGCATTGCGAAGATATGCACGATTGATACTAATTTCAAAAGTCTTCTTTTCCTTCTCCGGATGAGCCGGTATCCATACTTTTTCTTTCTGTTGCAGAACGGAAAGTTCATGCATTTCAAAAGAGTCGAGACCGTATAATGAAGGAGTCGTTATCTTATAGTCATAAGGAACAAACTCATAGTTACCATAAATGTTATAGTGAATCTCGCCTATATTATCCAAATGGGCTTTTCCTTCTTCATGAAGGAGACCGATGAATTCGTTTACTTCCTTTTCTACTATGCGGCTGGCGTCAGCAAAACTCGTGTCATACGCTGACATATAAGATTGCACCAATACGCCGTCATTCAGTTTTAATTGAGGATTAAAGCCGATTGTGCGGGTAGGAGGTAAGAATATATTTTCTTCCTTAACACGGGTTGCAGGCGAGTAATGCGCTACAAAACCGCCAAACCCCGGAACAATGACGCAATCGTTTTCCAGTAGTAAAGTCTCTATATGTTGTGCCAATTCAATCATGTCTGCAAAATTACGAGATAAATTGAATATATCCCAGAAAACTTCGAAAAATTCACTACTTTTGCATCGTTTTATTTATCACTATCAATAATGAACTATATACAGACGGAAATAGACGGAGTATGGCTGATAGAGCCTAAAGTTTTCTCCGATGAACGGGGCTATTTTATGGAAGCCTATAAGAAAGAAGAGTTTGATGCCAATATTGGTTCCGTAGATTTTATACAGGACAACGAGTCGAAATCATCTTTTGGCGTGTTACGCGGATTGCACTATCAGAAAGGAGAATACAGTCAGGCGAAACTGGTTCGTGTTCTTAAAGGAAAAGTGCTGGACGTTGCCGTTGATTTGCGTAAATCATCGCCTACGTTTGGAAAGCACGTCTGCGTGTTGCTTAGTGAGGAAAACAAGAGACAATTTTTCATTCCCCGTGGTTTTGCTCATGGCTTTGCAGTCTTGAGCGAAGAAGCCGTTTTTACGTATAAGGTAGATAACAAGTATGCTCCGCAGGCGGAAGCTTCTATTTTGTATAATGATGAAACGTTGGGGATAGACTGGCCGTTGGCAGATTCGCAAATGGTATTATCGGCGAAAGACAGAGAGGGAACTGCCTTTAAAGATGCCGCTTATTTTGAATGAATTTCTAAACAAACAATAGATTAAGTATGAAAATTGCAATCGTGGGAACAGGGTATGTGGGTCTGGTATCAGGTACATGCTTTGCCGAAATTGGCGTGAATGTAACGTGCGTAGACACGAATAAAGAGAAAATCGAATCTTTGCAAAAGGGGAATATTCCGATTTATGAGAATGGATTGGAAGAGATGGTGCTCCGTAATATGAAAGCAAAGCGATTGAAGTTTACAACCTCATTAGAAAGCTGTCTGGACGACGTGGAAGTTATATTCAGTGCGGTTGGCACCCCTCCGGATGAAGACGGCAGCGCTGATTTGAAATACGTGTTGGAGGTGGCCCGTACCATTGGTCGCAATATGAAACAATATAAACTGATAGTTACCAAAAGTACCGTTCCGGTGGGTACTGCCAGTAAAGTTCGCGCGGTTATTCAGGAAGAATTGGATAAGAGAGGCGTGAAAGTTGATTTTGACGTGGCTTCTAATCCGGAATTCCTGAAAGAAGGAAATGCGATCAGTGACTTTATGAGCCCGGACCGTGTGGTGGTGGGAGTGGAGTCGGCACGTGCGGAGAAATTGATGTCCAAACTATACAAGCCATTCTTATTGAATAATTTCCGTGTGATTTTCATGGATATTCCATCTGCAGAAATGACTAAATATGCGGCAAACTCGATGTTGGCAACCCGTATCAGCTTTATGAATGATATCGCAAACTTATGCGAAATCGTTGGCGCGGATGTGAATATGGTACGTAGCGGAATAGGTTCGGACACCCGTATCGGACGTAAGTTCCTGTATCCGGGCATCGGATATGGTGGTTCCTGTTTTCCTAAAGACGTGAAAGCATTGATTAAGACTGCGGAACAGAACGGTTATAGTATGCGGGTGCTTAGTGCTGTGGAAGAAGTGAACGAACAACAGAAAAGCGTCCTGTTCGAAAAGCTAAAGAAACAGTTTAATGGTGATTTGCAAGGTAAGACTGTTGCTTTGTGGGGGCTGGCATTTAAACCGGAAACGGATGACATGCGTGAGGCTCCGGCATTAGTCCTGATCGATAAATTGCTGGAAGCTGGTTGTCGGGTGCGTGCATACGATCCGGCTGCCGTGCAAGAGTGCAAGCGTAGAATTGGAGAAAAAATCTATTATGCTTGTGATATGTACGATGCAGTGTTGGATGCTGATGTATTGATGCTGGTTACCGAATGGAAAGAATTCCGTCTGCCCTCATGGGCCGTTATCAAGAAGACGATGGCCCAGCAGATTGTGTTGGACGGACGTAATATATATGATAAAAAAGAGATGGAAGAGCTCGGATTTGTTTACCATTGTATTGGTAAATAAAAAAATAGGAGTATCTTTATACAAAACTAAGATAGATGATGAAAAATGTGGCTGTATCGTTAATGGCAATCCTTTTCGCGGCATGTAGTGGCAATAAGAGTCCCCATTCTCTTCAACAGGAGAAAGAGGATCTTAGCGCAAAAGAGTTACTGCAGGGAATTTGGCTGGACGATGAAACGGAGAGCCCGTTGATGCGTGTGGAAGGAGATACCATCTACTATGCAGACGCACAAAGTACTCCCATTGCATTTAAAATAATGCGGGACATTCTTTACACTTATGGAAATGATACCACTTATTACAAGATTGATAAGCAGGGAGAACATATATTTTGGTTTCATTCCATTACGGATAATGTAATAAAACTGCATAAATCCGAAGACCTCAATGATTCTATCTATTTTGTCCGTCAGGAACTTGTGGTTCCGACTTATACGGAAGTAACCAAACGCGATAGTGTAGTGACTTACAACGGCACTCGCTATCGTGCATACGTATATATCAATCCATCTAAAATGAGAGTCATCAAGACGACTTATTCCGAAGACGGGATTAGTATGGATAATGTGTACTATGATAATGTGATGCACATCTGTGTGTACGAAGGTAAAAAGAGCCTGTTTGCCAGCGATATAACCAAACAGATGTTCGACAAAGTGGTTCCTGCGGATTTCCTGGCGCAATCAATTTTGTCAGATACAAAGTTTGTGAAAGTAAACCGGAATGGTTTTCATTATCAAGCTGTATTAGCCATTCCGGAAACTTCCATATATAGCATTGTAAATATGGAAGTGAGCTTTAAAGGCGATTTGGAGATTACCTCATCCAAATAAGGTCTCTACATTCTATCCAAATAGGAATCAGGTTTCTCAAAATAAGAAATACAGATTCTATCCAAACAAGGAAATACAGATTTTATTTCTGTCGGGATATTCCTAAAATAATAAAATTTAAGGCAACTAATTCATTGCGAGTTAGTTGCCTTTTTTGTATCTTTAAGCATTCCCCCCAAAAAACGGTTTGACGGCCAAAACGGGGGTAATTAAAAATAAAAACACATGGTAAAGATACAAAAAATCTCAGAAATCGAACCTTGTTTAGGTTTTACCGAGTTCGATATGCTTAAAAAATATCGTCAAAGTTTTGCAACGAGTGAATTAGGTCGCCTCCATTCTCTGTTCCCTTTCTCGGAACTGGCCCGACAAATGCATTTGAAGTCCTCTCCTTTTGGGCGTAAAAGTTATTTTTCTCCCGAAGGTAAAATAGCCTTGATGGTCTTGAAGTCCTATACCAACTTTTCCGATGCACAACTGATTGAGCATTTAAACGGTAATATTCATTACCAGTTATTTTGTGGTGTTCAGATTGATCCGCTTCATCCACTAACCAATCCTAAAATCGTTAGTGCAATTCGTCAGGAACTAGCGGATCGCCTTGACGTTGAGTCCCTCCAGCTCATTCTTGCCGAGCATTGGACACCTTATCTTGAGAACCTTCATGTCTGTATGACCGATGCCACCTGTTATGAAAGTCATCTGCGTTTCCCTACTGATACCAAACTCTTATGGGAAGGTATTGTATGGCTTCATCGTCATCTGTGCAAACATTGCCAGACCTTGCACATACAACGTCCCCGTAACAAGTATCTTGATGTACGCCGTGCCTATCTTGCTTATAGCAAACTGCGTAAACGCAGGAAATCACAGACTCGTATGCTTACACGAAGGTTACTTCAGTTATTGGAAAAGTTACTTGACCAGCTGGAGCTGCTTCATTCATCCTACAGGAACAGGCTTACACTATCCTCTGATTACCAAAGACGTTTCTCGGTCATACAGACAGTCCTTGAGCAAGGGAAGAATTTATTTGCAGGCAAAAAAGTGTCCAACCGTATCGTGAGTATCGACCGGCATTACCTTCGCCCCATTATCAGAGGCAAGGAAACCAAATCCGTTGAATTCGGAGCCAAAGTCAACAATATACAGATAGACGGAATCTCCTTTATAGAACATATCTCCTTTAAGGCTTTTAACGAAGGAGTACGTTTGAAAGACTGTATTCATCTGCAACAACAACTGACCGGGGTTAGGGTTAAGGCGCTTGCGGCGGATTCAATCTATGCCAATAATGCCAACCGGAAATTTTGTACAAAATATCATATAAGTACTTCCTTTAAGCGTAAGGGCAGAGCTGCCAAAGATGAGCCGCTTCGGAAAATCTTACGGTCGGAACTCAGCCGTGAAAGAGCTACCCGCCTGGAAGGAAGTTTTGGAACGCAGAAACAACATTACTCACTGGCCAGGATAAAAGCTAGAAACAGGAAAACGGAAGTACTTTGGATTTTCTTTGGGATACATACAGCCAATGCGGTATGTATGATAGAAAAGGTCGAAAAGAAAAAAAGAAAGGCAGCATAATCTAACTAAAATAACAGGAAAAACAGGAGAGGTTTTAACTTCCCCTAAAAAAGACATGTACATAATGCATGGGTGGGAAGGAAAAAACAAGAATATGTAAACAATATTCTACAAAAAAGATAGAAGACTGGGAGAGTTGAACGAAAAAATCAAGAGAAAAGCTCACGTAAAGCAAAGCTTTTCTCTTGATTTTTTAGAAAGAGGAACATTTACTGAATATCCCTCTGTCTGGGCGCAGGGTAGTTGCTTTTCTTCCCTCCGTTGTTTCTTTTTCCCCGGAAATCTTTTCTTTTAGAGAAATTCCCGTTCCTGTTTTTGTTGAACGAACGCGGTTTGTATTCCGGAGCCTCTCCCAATCCTTCAGGGATAGGAATCTTATAAATCTCTTTCTCCAGAAAATTCTCAATGCTTTTGAAGTTACTCTGTTCCTTTTCGTTGATAAACGTAAGTGCCACCCCGTCATTGTTGGCACGTGCTGTACGGCCGATGCGGTGCACGTAGTCCTCGCTGTCGTGAGGCACGTCGAAGTTGATAACCAGGCGGATATCATCGATGTCGATACCACGTGCAACGATGTCCGTAGCTACCAATATATTGATTCGTCCGGCTTTAAACTCGTGCATGACCGTTTCCCGTTGAGCCTGTTCCAGGTCCGAATGCATTTCACCTACGTTCAGCTTCATTGATTTCAACGCCTTGGCAACTTCTTTAACCTTGATTTTGGAAGAAGCAAAGACAATCACACGTTCCGGAACCTCATCCATAAAAAGACTGCGTATGATGCCCAACTTTTGATTTTCATAGCAGACGTATGCCGCCTGAATAATCTTTTCCGCAGGTTTGGAAACAGCGAGCTTTATTTCCGACGGATCGTTTAAGATCGTATTTGCCAATTGCTGTATCTTTGCCGGCATTGTGGCTGAAAACATGATAGTCTGTCGTTCCTTCGGCAGATATTTGGCTATTTGCATGATATCTTCGTAGAATCCCATGTCGAGCATCCGGTCTGCTTCATCCAAAATAAAATAAGAAACCTTGGAAAGATCTACATATCCAAGGCTTAAATGGGCGATCAGACGTCCGGGAGTAGCAATGACAACATCAGCTCCCAATGTGAGTCCCTTTTTCTGTTGTTCGAACAATATCCCGTCATTTCCGCCATATACAGCAACGCTCGATACCGGCATGAAATAGGAAAATCCTTCCATTTGCTGGTCAATCTGTTGAGCCAATTCCCGGGTAGGAGACATGATGACACAATTAATCGCATCCTCCGGATGTTTACCTTCAGATAATTTGTTCAATACAGGAAGCAGAAACGCTGCTGTTTTACCTGTCCCTGTCTGTGCTACTGCGATCAAATCTTTACCCTCAAGTATGATTGGAATTGCTTGTTCTTGTATAGGCGTACATTCGTCAAATCGCATGGCATCAAGCGCCTCAAGCACATTTGCATTTAATTGTAGTTCGGAAAACTTCATTCTTTTATTTTATTTGTCAGCAAAGATAATCTATTTTTTGGTCTAATTACATATTCAAGTAAGAATCTTTGAACCCGAGGAAATAGAGCACTCCATCCAGTCCGATAGTGTTGATTGATTGCTTGGCATTGGCCACTACTTTGGGCTTGGCGTGGAAGGCGATTCCTAGTCCGGCAACCCCCAGCATAGGGAGATCGTTGGCTCCGTCTCCTACGGCGATGGTCTGTGCAATATCCACCTTTTCCACTTGTGCAATGAGGCGGAGCAGTTCGGCTTTCCGTTTTCCGTCTACTACATCCCCCAGATAACGTCCGGTTAGTTTGCCGTCGATGATTTCCAGTTCGTTGGCATAGACATAATCTATACCGTATTTCTTTTGCAGGTACTGGCCGAAATAAGTGAATCCTCCCGAAAGGATGGCGATCTTGTAACCGTACTTCTTCAATACATACATCAGTCGCTCTACACCCTCTGTGATAGGCAAGTTCTCGGCTATTTCCTGCATTACCGATTCGTCTAACCCCTTCAATAAGGCTACGCGACGGGTAAAGCTCTCTGTAAAGTCTATTTCTCCACGCATGGCGCTTTCCGTGATGGCTTTCACTTCGTCGCCTACACCGGCACGGATAGCCAGTTCGTCAATCACTTCTGTCTCGATTAAGGTAGAGTCCATATCAAAACAAATCAGGCGGCGCATACGGCGGTACATATTATCCTGTTGGAAAGAAAAGTCCATTTCCAGTTCGCTGGCCAGCTTCATCAGCTTCTCCTGCATGGCAATGCGGTCTTTCGGAGTACCTCTTACTGAAAATTCGATGCAAGCCCGGGTGCGTGTATCAGCCTGACATTCGTCCAGCGGGATACGACCTGTCAGACGCTTGATAGCGTCTATATTCATGCCCTGTTCGGCTAATATGCTTGTAGCGGCAGAAATCTGGCGGGCGGAAAGTTTACGTCCCAATACCGTCAGGATATAGCGGTTTTTCCCTTGCATGCCTACCCAGTTGTCATATTGTTCGGTGGTGATAGGTTCAAATCGGATGGTCACTCCCAATGAAGAAGCTTTGAACAGGAGTTCCTTCATAATGAATCCGGAGTGTCTTTCTTCGCTCTTGAACAGAATTCCCAACGATAATGTATTATGAATATCTGCCTGGCCGATATCAAGGATCGTAGCATCATATTTGGCAAGGATTTCAGTCACGGAAGCAGTCAGTCCCGGACGATCTTCGCCGGTAACTCGAATCAGAATCAATTCAGTATTTGATGGTTGCATAAAAAATAGACTTTAACTCTGCAAAAGTAGAGAAAAAAGTTCGTTTTTATGCTAAATAACATAAAAAGTTATACCCAAAAAGTGAGATTTTTGCTTATTTGCTTGGAAGTTAATTTAATATTTACTTACCTTTGCACCCGGTTTCAAAAATAAAGGCTCTGATAATCAGCGGATTCCTCTTCGCCTGATGCCTGAAAAGACAACGTTTCGGGAAGAAACCACTGTTTAAGGACAGTCCCGGATAGTATTAACTAAAACCGAATTACATGAAGCATGTAAAATGGATTTTTGTTGTATTACTAATTTGTTCCTTGACCGCTTTCGTTGAGAAAGACAAACCTACCGGAGGTTTGAGTGAGGGCGACGTAGCCCCTGATTTTAAGATCGAATCTACGTCAAATGAGCAACCCGCCTTTAAGTTGGGAAATTTGAAAGGCAAATATGTGTTGCTAAGTTTCTGGGCAAGTTATGACGCGCAGTCCCGGATGCAAAACGTAAGTTTAAGCAATGCGCTTCGTTCTTCTCATAATGTGGAAATGGTTTCTGTTTCATTTGACGAATATCAGTCAATATTTAAGGAAACCGTTCGTAAGGATCAAATAGTTACGCCCACTTGTTTCGTGGAAACAGAAGGCGAGGATTCCGGATTATTTAAGAAATACCGTTTAAATCGGGGATTCACTAACTATTTATTGGATGGAAATGGTGTAATTATAGCCAAAAACATCTCTGCTGCAGATCTTTCTGCTTATGTAAAAGAAATCGGTTAACGATTTTAGGAATGTAAGGAGAAAGAGGGATTTTCCGGATCACCGTCAGGTGAAAACAATGGAGAATAGACAAAAGAGGAAATGGATACAACAAAAAAGTTCCGCCTACACTTGCATTAGCAGGAATAGGCGGAACTTCTTATTTTTATATCTTTCTTTCTGCGGTATATCCGAAACCTTGGGACAGTCTGCGGATCGAGTTCCTGAAGACTGCGGAAGGTTTGCAATCCTTTTATTTGTTGCTTTCTGGTTATTTGGGTGCTTTCTGATACAGGAAGAATGCGATACCTGCATAAAGGATATTGGGAATCCAGACTGCAATGGCAGGAGGCACATTTCCGTTCACAGCAAAGGTGGAGGTAATCGTTTGGAACAGGATATAAGAAAAACTTAACCCTAATCCGATACCCAAGTGGAGCCCCATACCACCTTTTGTTTTCCGGGATGAAAGCGATACACCGATGATGGTAAGGATGAAAGAAGCGAACGACATGGCAATGCGTTTGTGATATTCAATCTCAAACTCCTTGATGTTGGCAAATCCTCTTCGCTTTTGTTTTTCTATATAGTCACTTAGTTCGGGGCTGGTCAACATCTCCTGCTGATTTTTCATGATGAGAAAGTCAGAAGGTTCCATATTGATAATAGAGTCGATTCGATCTCCCTTAGTGATTTTTTCTTTTAAACCATCTAATTCGCGTACCATATAGTCGTGAATTGTCCATTTATGAACAGTTGCAGTGTCATAAGTGATACGGCGTGCAGTTAAATGCGAAACCAGCTTCTTGTCAACGAATTTATCCAATGAAAAACGGTTACCAGTTTTCATGGCGTTGTTATAGTTGTCAATGTAGGCTATAACCCCGCTGTCTACCTCTAACTGTACATTGCTTACCGAATTTTGTTTCTTGGGTTTGATATACCGGTCTTCAAAGTTCAGACGCGTCACGCTTCCTTTAGGAATCACGTACGAACTTAGCGTGAAGGTGGTCAGCGCAATGATAGCGGCCGAAATCATATAAGGACGCATCATCCTCTTAAAGCTCATGCCGGTGGAGAACATAGCGATGATTTCAGAGTTCTCTGCCAGCTTGGAGGTAAAGAAAATAACAGCAATGAATACGAACAGCGGACTGAACAGATTGGAGAAATAGGGGATAAAGTTCATGTAGTATTCAAAGATGATCTTATCCCAGGGAGCTTCATGCTCCATCAATTTGTCCATCTTTTCGTTGAAATCGAATACCACTGCAATAGAAATGATCAATGCAATAGCAAATACGTATGTCCCCAAGAACTTCTTGATGATATACCAGTCCAGCCGTTTTATAAATCGATTGCTTTTCATTTCTTATAATCTAGTTGATACTCTTTTGACCATCATCGGCTTCCAGGTCGAGAAATCTCCGGCAATAATATGCTTTCTTGCTTCTCCTGCCAGCCACAGATAGAATGCCAGGTTGTGTATCGAGGCAATTTGCATGGCCAGTAGCTCTTGCGCATGGAAAAGATGGCGCAAATAAGCCTTGCTGTACAATGTATCTACGCTGGAAGCCCCGTCGGCTTCGATGGGAGAGAAGTCGGTTTCCCATTTCTTGTTTCGCATATTGATGATGCCATCCTTGGTGAACAACATGCCATTTCGTCCGTTTCGTGTAGGCATAACGCAGTCGAACATATCCACGCCACGCTCTATTCCTTCAAGAATGTTGACAGGAGTTCCGACGCCCATCAGGTAACGGGGTTTGTCTTTGGGAAGTATTTCATTAACAATCTCGATCATTTCATACATCTTGTCTACTGGTTCGCCTACTGCCAAACCGCCAATAGCGTTCCCGTCGGCCCCTTTGGACGCGATAAACTCTGCTGATTGTTTGCGCAGGTCGGGATAGACACAACCTTGCACGATAGGAAAGAGAGCCTGATTGTAACCATATTTAGGTTCTGTCTCGTTAAAACGTTGTATACAACGGTCGAGCCATCTGTGCGTCAAACCTAATGACTTTTTGGCATACTCATAATCCGAGTCACCGGGAGGACATTCGTCAAAAGCCATCATAATGTCTGCGCCGATGGTGCGTTCTATGTCCATCACCTTTTCCGGAGTGAAGACGTGCTTGCTTCCGTCGATATGCGAACGAAATTCAGCTCCTTCTTCACGCAGCTTTCTGATTCCGGCCAAAGAGAATACCTGGAAACCACCGCTGTCAGTCAGCATCGGGCGGTCGAAACCGTTAAAACGGTGCAGTCCGCCTGCTTTTTCGATCACGTCCAGTCCCGGACGCAAATAGAGGTGATAGGTATTACCCAGAATAATCTGCGCCTGAATATCCTCTTTCAATTCGGTCAGATGTACTCCCTTAACCGTGCCCAGTGTGCCCACCGGCATAAAGATCGGTGTTTGTATCTGCCCGTGGTCTGTGGTAATCAGACCCGCACGGGCATTACTTTTAGTGTCTGTATATTGTAACTCAAATGTCATTCCTGGCTGGGTTTCTTAACGGATAAATCAATAGCATCCGACACTTTCTCATTGGTCAGCGCAATGGCAAATACCTCTTTTATATCGTTTACATAGTGGAAAGTCAGTCCTTTCAGATAAATCTCCTGAATCTCATCTATGTTCTTTTTGTTCTCGGCACTCATGATGATTTCCTTGATTCCGGCACGCTTGGCTGCCAATATCTTCTCTTTGATGCCACCCACGGGAAGCACTTTGCCGCGAAGGGTAATTTCGCCCGTCATGGCAATGTTGGCTTTCACTTTTCTTTGAGTCAGGGCAGAAGCCAGAGAAGTAGCCATCGTGATACCTGCCGACGGACCGTCTTTCGGAATTGCGCCTTCGGGAACGTGGATATGGATATTCCAGTTGTCGAAGATTTCTTCGTCCAGATTCAGGATAGAAGCGTGTGCCTTGATATATTCAAGTGCCAGCATGGCAGATTCTTTCATCACATCTCCCAGGTTACCGGTCAGTGTGAGACGTCCGCCCTTGCCACGGCTCAAGCTCGTTTCTACAAATAAGATTTCGCCTCCGACGGCTGTCCATGCCAATCCGGTGACTACGCCTGCGTAATCATTTCCTTGATACTTGTCACGTGTATATTCCGGTGCTCCCAGGAAGTCATACAAATCCGACGGTTTGATTTCTGTCTTGGCGAAATAACCGTCCGTAGCATATTGACGGGCTGATTTACGAAGGATTTTACCAATCTTCTTTTCCAGCTCACGAACGCCGCTCTCACGGGTATATGACTCGATGATAGCTTCCAACGTATCTTTGGGAAGCTTGATATCTGTCTTTTTAAGTCCGTTGGCTTCCAGCTCTTTGGGAACCAGATGCTTGCGGGCTATCTCTACTTTCTCTTCCGTGATATATCCGCTAACCTCAATCAATTCCATACGGTCGAGCAATGGGCCGGGGATTGTGTTCAGGTTGTTGGCTGTTGCGATAAACAATACCTTTGAGAGGTCGTAGTCTACATCCAGGAAGTTATCGTGGAAAGCAGTATTTTGTTCCGGATCAAGCACTTCCAGTAATGCGGAAGAGGGGTCTCCTTGACGGTCGGCGCTGACCTTGTCTATTTCATCCAGGATGAAGACAGGATTGGATGCGCCGGCTTTAATCAAACTCTTGATGATTCGTCCGGGCATGGCGCCGATATAAGTTTTCCGATGTCCGCGGATTTCAGCTTCGTCATGCACGCCGCCTAAAGACATACGTACATACTTCCGTTTGAGCGCAGATGCAATGGATTTTCCAAGAGATGTTTTACCTACTCCCGGAGGGCCATATAAGCAGATAATCGGTGATTTCATATCACCTTTCAGCTTTAATACAGCCAAATGCTCCAAAATGCGTTCTTTCACTTTTTCCAGTCCGTAATGGTCTTTGTTCAACGTCTTTTCTGCGTTTTTAAGGTTCAGATTGTCAGTTGTATACGTACCCCATGGAAGATTGAGCATGGTTTGCAGATAGTTAAGCTGTACGCTGTAATCCGGAGATTGTGGATGGGTGCGTTCCAGTTTAGCCAGTTCTTTCATAAATGTTTCCCTGACTTCTGCGTTCCAACGCATTCTTTCTGCCTTTTGGCGCATTTCTTCTATTTCCTGCTCCTGGCCGCCGCCACCTAGTTCATCCTGGATAGTCTTGATTTGCTGTTGCAGGAAGTATTCGCGTTGCTGCTGGTCGATATCTTCGCGGGCACGCATTTGGATGGATGCCTTGATTTCTGCCAGTTGCACTTCGCGGTTCAGGATTTCCAGTAAGTGATATGTGCGTTCACGTAATGAGTGGATGCTTAACAAGTCCATCTTCTCGTCTTTCTTGAACGGCAGGTTCGAGCAGATGAAATTGACTAGGAACATCGGACTGTTGATATTCTTAATAGCAAATGACGAATCCTGATGCATCACATCTGACGATTTGATATATCTCATTGTCAAGTCCTTGCAGGTTTCCACCAAGGCTTGAAACTCTTTATCGTCTTTGCTTGGAATGTCTTCTTCCAAAAGTTCTATTTCACCTTTCAGGTACGGATGAGTTTCGATAATGCTTGTCAGGTTCAGACGTTTCATTCCCTGAAGAATGACAGTCGTTGTCTGATCGGGCATTTCCAATATCCGCACAATTCGTCCTACGGTGCCGATGTTGTGCAAGTCTTCCAGCTTCGGATCTTCTGTATGTGCCGATCTCTGGCATACTACAGCAATATCCTTATGTTTCTTGTCGGCGTCGCGTATGAGTTTCAGAGAAGACTTACGACCCACTGTGATCGGCAGGAATACTCCAGGAAACAACACCATGTTACGTAGGGGGAGTACCGGAAGAATTTCACCAGATTTCACATTTACATCAAATGCCTGTTCGTCGTTCCCATCATAGTCAGTGATTAGCGAGAAGCTGTTATCGCTTCCATCTTCCAATAAATATCTTTCTTTCATCTTTTCGTTTTAATTTAGTTTATGTCATACTGATATGCATAAATCGTTTGCAAAGTTAATTGATTCTCTCTAATAATAAAGCACTGCGCAGAATAAAAACACAAAAACAATGCCAAAATATCGGCTTGTAGAGGGAGTATTCCATAATTATTATTTATTTTTGGCGATTTGCAATAAAATAGTAGAATAAAACAGCTTTAAGACAAACGGATAAAATGTCGAATCCTTATTTTCAATTTAAGCAATTTACAGTGTGGCACGATCAATGTGCCATGAAAGTTGGTACGGATGGGGTGCTTTTAGGAGCTTGGGCTTCGGTTGAGCGCGCGCGCCGGATATTGGATATTGGTACGGGGACGGGCTTGGTGGCTTTAATGTTGGCTCAACGCAGCTTGCCGGATGCAAAGATTGTGGCATTGGAGATAGACGAGGCGGCGGCCGGACAGGCCAGGGAAAATGTGGCTCGCTCTCCTTGGCAGGAGCGGATAGAAGTGGTGCAGGCTGACTTTAAGAAACACCGGTCTTCGGATAAATTTGACGTGATTGTTTCAAATCCTCCTTATTTTGTCGATTCGCTGGAGTGTCCGGATCGACAGCGAACTGCAGCGCGTCACAATAATTCTCTAACCTACGAAGAATTGCTGGAAGGGGTAAATAGGTTATTGGCAGCAGACGGACTTTTTACGGCCGTGATTCCGACAGATGTGGTTGATCGGGTAAAGGTGATAGCTTCTATGAATAAGTTGTATGCGATTCGTCAGCTCAATGTAATTACTAAGCCCGGCGGTATTCCAAAACGTACGCTGATTGCTTTTTCTTTTTCCAATCGGGAGTGTGTGGTAGAAGAGTTGTTGACGGAATTGGCGCGTCATCAGTATAGTGAGGAATATATAGCGTTGACGCGGGAGTATTATTTGAATATGTGATATGTAAGCCCCCGATAAAGTACCCGTATAAAAAAGAATCGCTATAGCAAATCGAACAAAGCTATAGTGATTCTGTATTTATATTCTTGTTTTTCGTTAGAGTATTATTAGAGTTCTTTGGAGTTTCCCGATTCCCAGCAATGGGGTAGCAGCTCTTTTAGGTCTTTCTCCTTGTTGGCTGCATAATACGGCAATAGTGCAATCACCTCCGTGAGCCATTCCCGGGGGTTAATGTTGGAGGCTTTGCATGATGCCAAGAGCGAACAGATTATGGCAGTGTTCTGCGCGGCTTCATGGTTTCCACAAAATAAGAAGTTTTTTCTTGATAAGGCTATCGGACGAATCGCATTTTCGGCCAGATTATTATCTATTTTAAGCCTGCCGTCTTTCAGATAATTCCTCATACGTGGCCAAAGTTGATACGCGTAAGCGATAGCTTGCCCCATCCGGCTTTTAGGAAGCACTTTCGGATAGGCTGTTTCCATCCATTTTTCCAGTTGCTCAAGTATGGGAAGTGCCTGTTCCTGTCTTCTAAGCATGCGTTGCTCATAAGTGAGTTCCTCCTGGTCGGCAATCTGTTCGATCCGATAGAGTTGCTGTATTTGAGCCAGAACATATCCGGCCAGGGATTCATTCTCTTCTTTGGCAACCTCGTAATGTCGCCTTATGTGGGCAAGGCATCCGACAAGGCACACCTCTTTCTTACCCTCAAAGATGTTGTAGGCCGCATAGCCGTCACTTTGAAGATATCCTTTGAAGGTTTGTAATAATTTCCAGGCTGTTTCCTGTGAGCGGGAACCGTCATCATAATGAAAGAAGACCAATCCATCCATAACCGCCCTGACTATCCACAAGTATTCCTTAACCGCTTTATGATTCTGTTTGTTGATAACCGGTAATGTCGTTTCGTCCACCTGGATATAGTCGGCCTTCAATACCTGTTTCTTCAACTCTTCATAGAGAGGTTTAAGTAATTCACAGGCAGGTTTGAACCACCCCTGAAGCGTGTTTTCCGAGATCTTCAGGCCTAAATGGTGAAACTCACGCACCTGACGATAGAATGGTACATGATATTCATATTTTTGCAAGAGGATTTCAGTGAGCAGGCTGGCACCGGGAAGTCCCTTGTAGATAGGCAATAGCGGAAGAGGGGCTATAATAACACTGCCCTGATGCCCCTGAGGCAAACTTATATTGTCTTTCAGGCCATACTTGGGACGTATGATCTCTTTTACGTATAATTTGCCCGGTTCAAATTCAAGTGTACGTGTGCGTTCCTCGCCTATGCGCTTGTATTTATCCGGATCGACTCCTTCGGGTTCTATGACAATCTCCACTACAGGAAGGCCATCCAACATGTTGCGGTTCTGACGCACTTTCTTTTTGGGAGTCGTCGAGCAGACAGGTTCTTGGGCTGCGGCTTCTTCCGGTATTTCGTGTTCCAACGGCTGAACAGGTGGATCGAACAGTGATAGCTGGTTCGGATCCAGATGGGCTAATTTCTCGCTCTTACGGCCGAATAACTGACGATTTAACCAGGCTACCTGAGCCAGCAGTTCCTGAAGCTTATTTTGCAGCTGTTCGTTCTGCCGGGTCAGACGCTCGATTGACTCAGACTGGGAGCTATTAGCCTGCTGGAGTGTGGCCACCAAAAGTTCTAATGTTTCTGTCTGAGTCATTCGTCATACCTGTTTTGAACAATACAAAAATACAGAAAAGCAACCGTATAATCAAGGTTTCACCTGCTGTTTTTCAGTACTGCATGTCACTTTTTCGTAACGCTTTCAGACGTTTGAGCCTTTTGGAAGGTTCGTCGTTGATTCCCTCTACCATCAGAACCAGGTCACGCCACTGCATAGGGTACGACTTGCTTTCTTTGTCATAAGAGGGAAGGCGGAAAGTGCCTTCTTCAAGTCGTTTTATGTACAAAACCAGTCCGCCATCTTCCGCGTGTAGCAGTTTCATTGTAGTGCGCTGGCGGTTGATAAAGATAAACACATCACCTAAACGGACATCATATCCCATTTTATCATGAACAACCCCGCATAATGAGTTCATACCTTTACGCATATCTGTCTTACCCGGACAGAGAAAGTAGCGCATCGTGTCATTCAGGCAAAACATGGCGATTGCAGAGTTGAGTGAGCAATTGCATGGCCGCCTGGGATTCAGCCATACCACTGAAGTGGGCGATAATACCACCGGGGAACTCTATCCGGATCTCACCCGTTTGTATAGCGCCACTATCACAGGCAGAGTGGGAAGCAGGTGAAGAGGTGAGGCTAACCGGTGCAAACTCCTCTAAAGAGGAAGAATGCCTATCCATATGATAACGCCTCGATAGGCCAAACTTTCCTTTCCAATAGTAAAAGCTTGATTCGGTATAGGCTTCATTTATACAGAAGTCTTTTATCGTCAAACCGCTACGCTGTTGACGAGACAGGATTTCAATGAATTCTTCTTTACTCATTTTTTGCATAGTCTTTTTTCTGGCAAAGATCGAGACTTAAAGATACAAAGACAACGGGTACTTTATCGGGGGCTTACTTTTAAATATGCTGCACCTGGAGGGATGTCTTATCGATGTATTGATGGATGGGTAAATTATACTTTGAAGATTCAAGTAAGAGATGGACGATATAAAGTAACAATGGGGGATTTTAATCATGAGACGAGTGATTTGGAGTGGAAAAAGACATGGAGTTTTGGACTTATAACTGATAGAGAAAAGTATAAAGAAAAGGGTATGCAGGATAAACGATGGACTAAGACGTGGCCGGACTTAAAACTGAAATGTGAAAGGGAGTATATGGCAATGATAGTCTCATTATCGGATGCAACTTCTGGTAAAAGTCAGATACTTGACACAAATAATGACTGGTGAATACATCGACATTTAAAAGAAAAGTGACACTAAAAATGCTACTTTTCTTTTGCACTCTCAAATTTTATCCGCATATTTGCAGAGTCAAACAGTTTATCACTTAATGATACCGGATTGAGCAACGGATAATGCTCACGAAATTCGAGGGCTTTTTTTATGCCCTTACTTATCATTTTTCTGATACTCGGAAAATGATACATATGAAATGGCGGTTGCCTTTCCCATTCTTCTTTTGCTCTCTGGAGTTAATTGATGAACTGTTTGACGACACGGGAAATGGCAGCCGTTTTTTTCTGCCTAATAGTCAAACAGTTCATCAACATGAAAAAAGAAAAGAAAGTCCTCACCAAATGTGTAGAGGCAAAGAAAGTCAAAGAATTTTTCAACGAAATTAGTGATTTAATTACTTCCGGACACGATAAAGTCTGGACGAGTAAAGATGAAAACGGTGAAATGAATTTCATCGTAGGTAATAGCCGTGTGAATATACGTATCAATGCTTCAATGATGAAAGGAGGTACATTATGAAACGGGATAAATCTATAACTAATAAAAACATCTTTGTGACAAGTGAACGTAAACATACTGATACTGAATCAGGAGAATATAACTATAATATCAGTTATCTAGGTAACTATGAATTGTGTGAATTGACAGCTGAAGAAGTTGTTGAATTAATAGCTTGTTTGCAAAATGCACTCCAATCTAATGGAGAGAAAGGAGTTAAACTATGAGTAATCCGATATTTAAAATTATAAAAAGCTGTAGTTATTCAGGTGGTATAAAGTGCATGGAAGAATATACTATTGCTTTATATTCTAAATATATATGCACTTGTGCTAGGGAAGAACTAATAGAACTTCGTAATCAATTGGATTTAGCTTTGAATGACCAAAGAATAGTTGTAAACGAGAAAAGAGATTCAGATGAAAGACAGTGAGATACATTATTTCCTTTCAGGTTTAAAAGACCTACGCGAATTATTTTTAGTCATTGATGAAATTGAATCAGAGACAGGCATGACACCTGATGTGATTAGATACGGAGATAAAAAACTGAAATATAGTAGCAAAGATGGTAAATCTCTGAAAAATGGAGATTTAAACGAGGAAATATATATAGAAAGAAATTTGATTCCTGCTAAATGACTATTTCAAATTTTGAGTTTGAAATAGTCACAAAAAGTCCCGATTGTATTTACAGTCGGGACTTTTTTGTGTCCTTTTTTAAGGTCGAACTCAGACGTAATTTTGCATATAAAGTTTAAGATATATGGGATTGAATAAAAGATTGTATGAAGAAAAGCAAAATAGAAAGGTTAAATATAATCGAATGCCCGATAATAGGTGGCCTCTTGATGTGACTATCGAAGGAGATACAGGAATGACTCAACAGTGGGAACGGCAGCAAGATACAAAAGCTGTAGCGTTATTCAATAAGAAAATTCGAGCGTGGGGAGCAAAAGTAGATAGTGCGCTTCGAACATCAATTGGAATTCACATAGAGGAGGATAAAGAACTGTCAAAAAGTCTAAAACAGAATTATAGACATTTTGGAAAGTCTCCTAAGAGAGGTGAAGAAATCACAAGTATTGGATTTAGATTTAGAGAAGAAGGGATATTTGTGCATTTAGGTGTCGGAAAGGGATATAACATGGAAGGAGGGACGCGGGTCATAACTAAAAAAACAGATAGAGAATGGCGGAGACGTCCTAAACCATGGTTTAATTCTATCATAGAAAAACATATTCCAGAATTAGTTGAGATAGTGAAAGAATATTGTGGCTCATTAATAATAAATACAACTAGAATTTATATAAATAGAAATGGCTGAAATAAAGGAGAAAATTGGAGGCTTCCGGTTTGTTGATGCTGGAGTAGGTACCTATGCCATCAATATGAGTTTAGGTAACAATGAACTAAGTAGTTTTTTTAATGGTTCTTCCTCCAACTGGGATGGTGATCCGGTGACAATAGCCGGAGTTCGCGTTGTTCCCTGGGGAATTGATAATAATCTTCCGAAGACAGTACGTGACATTCTTGAAAAGAATAATCTGGGACCGGGCATTTTGGATCGCAAAACAGGTTTGATGTATGGTCAAGGTCCGATGCTTTATCGGGTGAATGTAGTCAACAACGAACGTGTGCAAGAGTGGTTGATAGATAATGAGATACAGGAATGGCTTGATACATGGGATTATCGGAGTTATATTCGTAATGCTTTTGTAGAGTACAATCACATGAAAGGAGTATTTGTGAAATACTATGCAGCCAAATCAATCCGGATCGGTAAACCGTGGATAACCCGTTTGGAAGCCCTTCACAGTACAGATTGCCGGATGGTATGGCCGGAGAATGACAGCCGGAGATTGGAAGATGTGAAACAATTTCTTATTGGGGATTTTGACAGTTATACCAGTAAGAGGATGATGTTGTATAGCATCTTCGATAAATGGAATCCTTCAGCTACGGAAACCGCTGTGAAATATCATAGTATGCGTAGTTTTGGGCGCAATATGTATGCGATTTCCAGTTTTCATGGTTCGATTCCCTGGCTATTGGATGCTAATACCCTTCCGGAAATAATCCAATATCTAAATGAGAATATGATTGCATCTGCATACATTGTTCATGAGCCGGAAGAGTATTGGAGGCAGAAAGAAGAAATGATACGTGCCATGCACGAAGAATGGAGAGAAGCACAGATATACGAAGAAATAGACCGTTTGCGGGATGAACTTACCAAGAGGATTGCAGATGTCATGGCCGGTAAAAAGAATGCAGGTAAATTCTTCACTTGTGTGGACTTTGTGGATCAGGACGGAAACCTGCAATCATGGAAAATCGAGCCAATCGAAATGAACGTAGATAAATACATCGCAGCACAGGCGGAAATATCAAGGATAGCTGATAGCTCTACTACAAGCGGCTTTGGATTGAATCCTGCGTTATCCAACATCATCATCGACGGCAAAGGTGACAGTGGCAGCCAAATGCTATATGCATTAAAGATTTTCTATGGGGCTGATACACAAATCCCGGAGGAAATAGCGTTGGAGGCCCTGAATGATGCGGTCCGAATAAACTTTCCACATAAGAAAGGTCTTTTTATTGGTATGTATCGCAAGGTTATCAATAAAGAGGATAATGTAACGTCAGATAAACGGGCAGCAAATCAGGTGTAATTATGAAAAACAGACAGATAGATTTTCCGGATTGTTGGGAGGAAGTTCTTCCTGCAGAGTGGTTATACTTGCTTCGCTTGCGTCAGAAATTGATTGAACGCCCTAAAATAACTTTAATGGACGTGAAACGAGAGTGGTGCCGTTTTGTTCTTTCCAATCGTGGCATCCGGAGAAAGAGCAGCATTGATTATTATGTTTTGATTGATGAATTAGCGTTGACGCTGGGATGGATGTGGAGTGAAGGTAAAGGGGGGAAAGAGGTTGAACTTATCTTTTCAAGTACAAAGAATCTGTTACCTGAATGGAAACAATATAAAGGTCCGCTTTCTCATGGCAGTGATTTGACATTTGGGGAATTCCGTAATGCGGTTATGATGATGAATGGCTACAATGATACACAGGACCCTTCTTTATTGCAAGCCTTATGCGGTATTCTTTATCGTTGTCCAGGAGGAAAAATAGGAAAGTCTGATTTTGATGGTAAATACAGGGAAGAATTTAAGCAGGAACGAATAAATTTCTATTCAAACAGGATTAGGATGATGCCGAAGCAGGTTCAGTGGGGAGTATATGCATGGTTTGCTTTCTTCTGTCACTATTTGCTTACAGGCACATTTATTATTGATGGAATAGAGATTTCGTTCGAATCCATCTTTACCAAAGAAACACAGGACGCGAACACGCCCAAGGAGCAAAGTCTGGGAATGAGTGGAATTCTGTTTTCCGTAGCAGAATCCGGAATTTTTGGAAATATAGAAAAAGCGGATGATACATTATTACTCCGCGTAATGATGAAGTTGCTGGATGATAAATACAAAGCAGATGCTTTATTAAAGCGTAACAAATAAATGATATAGTATGATATTCAATAAGGATGATAATGGTAGTAGGGAACTACGGGAACTGACTGGGAATTATTATGCAAATAATGATTTCAATAAAATCATAACTGATATTGAGTTGGCAACAGAGGAAATTTCCGCATTGATTGGTGTTGAACTATACAAAAAAGTGGAAGGCTGGTATAAAGAGACAAAAGAGGATGCAGATCAAGACCTTATAAAGAAAGTACAACGGCCTATCGCTTTGTTGGCTACATTACGTATGTACCAAAAAAATGATCTAAGTCATGAAGATGATGGGCGTAAATTCAAAATCGCTACAGATAACAGTGAAAAGCTCCCTTGGGAATGGCAATTAGATAGGGATGATGCCCGGCATATGGAAGATTATTATAAAGCAGTAGACGCTTTGATACGTTATCTCAATACTTCTGAAATTAAGGAATGGAAGGAGGGCCGGACTTATAAAATGTCTCAGCTATTACTGATACGCAGTGGAGCGGATTTTGACACCTATTTTCCTATTGACAAGAGCGAGCGTACTTTTATGTTATTGCTGCCATTCATCAAGGAGGCACAATTGCTTTATGTGAAAAAGGCATATGGAAACGGGTGGAATGCACTCTTGACTATGAATGAAAATAATGAAGCGCATTTTGCAGCTTGCAAAGCTGTTACATTATTGGGAATGAGTATTGCCCTAAAACGTATGCAACTGAAAATTATTCCAGCAGGAGTAATCAGGGGATATGTGTCTGCAAGTGGTGCAATGGAGAGCGATCCTGCATCTATTGAGGATATCAAGTTATTATCCGAATGGATGAATGATGATGCTATGGTTTGGATTGATGAGATGAAGAAGGCAAGAGACGGTGGAGCGGTCACCTATAATCTGTTACCAGAGAATGATAAACATAACAAATACATGAGATTATGAATGTGATTCAAAGACCTAGAGCAGAAGAGTTCTGTGCTACGATGCAGGATTATATTATAGATACGGATTCTACCATAACTTTCTCTGTGCAGTATGGAGGTAAAACGGTTTTGGAAGAGGAATATGTTCCGGATGCCAACTATCAGGTAAGAGTGCGAAAACTGGGCAAATTCTGTGAGTTGGCTTTATGGGGAGTATGGTGTGCTGGAGAAGCAAGTTGGCAGACAAATGCTGCTGGTACCTTTACTTTCTTTATCAATGGACTACAAGATTCACAAAGTTATGTGATGTTTAGCCGGCTGCAGACAAAAAAAGAGGCATCGGCTCCAGGATGGTTGAGTGAGGTTCGGGAGAAAGTGACACGTAATGGTGCAATGGAGTATGCAAGTAGCGTATTTACAGATGGTGATAAAGTGTTATTGAATGTCCGTACTTTATCCGGAGCGGTTTATCCGGAACAACTATATGTACATAAAGGGGAAAAAATGCCTGTAACTTTGGATGTAAGTATGGAAAGGGTTGGGAATATTCTTCCAGATATAAATGAAATGATCCGTAGTTATGAATTGGTGAAAGGAAGTGATGTTTTTAAGTTTTTGGTAGATCAGACGAGATATGAAGAGGTTCAACGTTTCCGGTATAAAAACGTATATGATATGCCGGAAACAATGACTACCGTAGGCGGTATGACTATGAAAGGCAATGATGAGAGTGATACGGCGAAGATGTTTGGTGTAGATCGTAAATTCGGAGTAAAACCAAAGGATGAATATACAGTTAGTAGTGGGGTTATTTTCCTGCAGAGTGATTATAAGTTATGGCATAATCTGTTGAATGCCCAAGAAGTAGATATCTGGTATGAAGATAGTTGGTTCCCTATTATTGTGACAAAACAGAATTATGAACGTAGCTTTAACCGTAGCATACTGAAAGCTATAGAATTTACATTTAAAATGGCAGATGTTGAACAGAATAACTTAATTTAATTATGATAGATATCATCCGGTTCAGAGAACTAATGGTGGAGCTTCAGGTTAAAGTTAATCAGAAGAGCGAAGATAAGATTGATTGTTGTTTCCTGGCAGTTAAAGAGGAACACATGGTCAAGAAACTCAAGGATAAAACAGGGGTACTTCTGTGTGCCAATTATCCCGATGCGGAAGGAGATTCTAAAAACAAAGATAACTGGCAGGAGGATAATCAGGTAATCTTCTTTATTTGTGAAAAAATTGCTTCCGGTAGTAAGACTGACGAGGAAGAATTGCTCCATTATGCCAAGTTACAGCGAATTATGTGTGTATTGAAAGAAATAATTCGGCAGGATGAATACTGCAATTATCTTTCTGTAGGAAGTAAAATGCGGACAGAATGGGAATATTCTATGTTTGGAGGATTCAATGGATTGAGTTTGGGATTAACGATAGCAGACTATGACTGAATTATATATTGATGGGACTTCGGTGGTACTTCCTGCCGACTTTAGCACTTCTGTAAAACGTGAGAATCCTTTCTTTACAAAGAATGGGGAGTATACGTATGATATTACTCTTCAGCTTAGTAACTCAATTAATGCAGACTTATATGAACATCTGAACAGATTGAACTCTATTGCCGAACTAAAGACCAAGAGACAGGCTGTATTGGTCGCTGATAACCGGGTGTATTGCAATGGTACGGAAATCATAACGGGATGGACAGATTCAACAGTATCCATACAAATAGCTTCGGGAAACTCCGAATTGAATTCTTTCATTGGAAACGATTTGCTTGTATCATCATTGGATATGGGAGAAGATGAAATTCCAACAGGCATTATCAATAACTTGGTAAAACGCATATATCCGGACGTGGATTATTGCATACCTCCTGTAATGACAGACAAGGGTGTGATTAATGGATGGAGGGTAGCTGTAACTGTTGTTACTACTTCAAAGCCAACTATATCTCCCAACTATTTGAGAGAAACAGGAGTGGATATTTATCTGCAACCGTATCTTTGCGCTTATATTAGAAAGTTAATGAAAGCACTTGGATATACAGTTTTGACTAATCAGCTGGAAGATTCGGAGTGGAATTTGCTCTATTTGCCACAAAATGGGCACCCCAACCAATATGCAAAAATGTTTCCCGGATGGACTATAAATGAACTCATCACGGAATTTGAGAGTTTTTTTAATCTGTGTTTTCTTGTCAATAATAGAAAGAAGGAAGTTTCTATACTGTTCAGGGCAGAATATTTTAAAAATGCACAGGTTTGCCATGTTCAGCAAGTTGTAGATGAATACGAAACAGAAGAGGGGGAGAACGACAAAGACCCTTCTCAAAGTAATGTGTTGATAGAACCGACTGACAGTGAATATTACAAGCCACAGCATATAGATAAAAATATTCTTTCTTCTGCGACCCGAAAGGATTTTGATACAGTACTGGAATTCACTCAATTTGTAGAAAGTATTAGCTCATCCGGATATCAGGCTGTTAAAAACTATCTGTTTTATACACATGATAGTTGCCGGTACTACATTACGGTGCCTGATGATTCGAATAGGGGATGGCACACAGATGAAGTAAATATGTTTGGTGATGTTCTTCGGGAGCAGAGTGAAAATGAAATTAAATTAAACATTATGCCTTCCGATATGACGAACTATGGTATAGAACGGATCACTTATGAGAGTGGTATGGAGCCGGTATTTATGCCCGACTCTGAACGATCACTTGTAACAGTTCCAAAAATAACCGGAAGCAAGATTGGTACCAGTGATGAAAGTAATGGTATTTATGAGTTAATACAAAGCGGAGAAAACATCCCTACGGAAAAAGATAAGAATCAACAAAAGATTTCTGTATCATACTACAAAGGAATGTCACCGATGACTCTTTACGTAAAGCGCAAAGATGATAAGGATTTTAATCCTAAAGTTTTCACGATTGATTACCCTCATTCTTTTAACTGTGAGGACACCCCATATACAGGTAATTTGCGCTTAGCATATTTAGATAAAATGCTCTATTCACGTATGTACGATATTGATTATAAGCACGGCATCAAGATAAAGAGTTATGATGTTAACGTTTATGATACGCGGAATATATTTGAAATCCGGAACAAACGTTATGTCTGTAAAGAGATAGAGGATGTTATCAATGCTGATGGAAGGTCTGGAGCATGGCAAGGCACATTCTATCCGATTCGGATTAGTGATGTAGAAGCGGAAAAACGGTGGATTCTGACAGATGGGAAATGGAGGGACGGCGGTATATGGCTGGACAGTGGACGATGGTTGGATGGCTAGATCATAAGGCTCGCAAATACAAGTGTGGGCCTTTTTCGTGTCCTTTTTTAAGGCTTCTTTGGAGGGTACTTTTGTGTATTAATTAATTAGTTTATGGGAATTGGTATTAATGACTTTAGAATAGCTATTCGCATTGATAATGCCGAAGCAAAGCAAAAATTAGTTGAAACGAAAGACGTTATTTCTGTTTTAAGAAACGAACTTTCTAAAATGGAGACTGATGGCAAAAAAGACACAGCAGTTTATATAGAGAAAAAAGCAGCTCTTGATAAGCTTAATAATGAATATAAAGAACATAAAAAGGTTGTAGGACTGACCGGTCTAACTTATGATGAATTGAGAAAAGGAGCACGGACATTGAAAGTGCAAATGGATCGTTCAATTCCTAATAGTGAAAAATGGTTGTCATATCAACGCGATTTGAATTTAGTAGAAGAACGATTGAAAATATTGAGAGGACAAATTGATTCTACTGAAATGTCTCTGTCGAAATTTCCCAGTGGGTTTAACAAATATGCTGCCATCGGTGCGAGTGTAATTGCTTCATTGACAGGAATAACCTTGACCGCTCGTAAATGTGTGGATGAGTTTGCACAGATGCAGGAAGCGGAAAGCCAGGTGCGTAAGTATACAGGTATGACGAGTGAACAGGTTGCTGATTTAAACGAGGAGTTTAAGAAGATGGATACCCGTACTGCACGTGAACGTTTAAATGAGCTCGCAGGAGATGCCGGACGACTTGGAATAACAGCGAAAAATGATGTTTTGGAGTTTGTAGAAGCTGCTAATATGATTGATGTTGCACTTGGGGAGGACCTAGGACAGGATGCTATCAAGAATATTGGCAAGTTGGCAGATATGTTTGGTGATAGCGAACGTTCAATGAAAGAAAATATGTTAGCTATCGGTAGTGCAGTGAACGAAGTTGCACAAAATTCTAGTGCTGCTGAACCTTATTTGGTGGAATTCAGTGCGCGCATGGGAGGAGTTGCAAAACAAGCAAAACTATCAATTACTGATGTCATGGGATTTGCTTCGGCGCTCGATCAAAATATGCTTCGTAGTGAGATGGCCAGCACTGCTTTACAAGGATTGATCTTAAAATTATATCAAGAGCCTGCAAAGTACGCGAAAATAGCTCGAATGGATGTTAAGCAATTCACAACGCTGATGGAGACGGATGCTAATGAAGCTGTTCTTCAGTTCCTTGCTAGTTTGGGAAAATTAGGTGGTATGGATAAAATGGCACCTGTTTTAAAGGAAATGAAGTTGAGTGGTGCTGAAGCGGCCGGAGTTATCAGTGCATTAGCTAGCAATATTGAGAAAGTCCGTAAAGAGCAGGAAACAGCTAATCAGGCGTTCATTGATGGTACCAGCATCACAAATGAGTATAACGTACAAAACACAACGGTTCAGGCAGAGCTGGATAAAGCTAAGAAACATTTTAAGGAAATCCGGATCGAACTTGGAGAACGGTTACTTCCAGTTATGAAATACATGGTGAGTACCGGTAGTCTTACAGTCAAAGGATTAGTTAAAATAGTATCCATATTTAGTAAATATAAAAATGCAATTATACTTGCAACATCTACCATTGCAGGATATACAATTGCTGTCAATGCTTCGGTTATTGCAGATAAAGCTAAAGTACTTTGGACTGGTAAAATTGTCACGGGGCTAAAAACTTTATATAGTGTTGCAAAAGCACACCCATGGGGATTACTTCTAACAATAGGTGCATCCCTCATTGGTTTACTTATTGATACTAATAAACAGTTAAGTGAGAGTGAACGTCTGGAAAGAAAACTTCAAGATATTCGTAGACGATCTGTTTCTATTGTAAATCAAGAAGCTGCATCAGTTAAGGATTTCTTAAATATAGCTAGGGATGAGAAAAGAAGTAAAGAGGAGAGGGAGGCTGCAATAAAAAGATTAAATGAACTATCTCCTGAATATTTGGGTAATCTTACTTTAGAGAAAATAAATACAGAGCAAGCCACTAATGCTGTAAATGCCTATATTGATAGTTTACTTATATTAGAGGAGATAAAACAAACTCAGCAGAAAGTATCTGAATTGAATGACCAAAAAAATGATATATTAAAGAATGGTCCAGATAATGGTTTTTTAGAGGATATTGAGGCTGGCGCTGCTAATATGTTGAATGGATTTAAGCAGTCTCTAGGTTTAATGACAGATTCATGGGCTGACAATGTTTTGGATAGATATATAAATAAAGGTGTTAATCAAGTGAGAGCTATTGATAACGAGGTGGCTCTACTAAATGCGCACATGGAAGAATCTCGTAAGAAATTGATAAAAATAGAGGTAGAAAAGAATACAGAAGGAGTTCCACCTCCACCGGATGGCGAAGACAAAAAGCCTTGGACTACTCGTTTGCAAAATGCAGAAAACGCATATAAAGAAGAATTATTATTGCTACAAAAGAGTTCTGATGCGTTAGCCAGAACGGAGAATGAATATCAGTTGGATGCTCTTCAAAAAGAACTGGAATTTCAGGTTGAAAGGTTGGCAATCATCAAAAAGTATCAGTCAAGTGAAAAAGATAAGAAACATCTGGCTGAATTGGGTAAATTGGAAAGTGAGGCACAAAGCGCAATTTATAATACACTAAAAAAGTCAGAAGAAACTCGTCTCAACTTAATTAAAGAATATCGGGACAGGAGGCTGAATACTGTTAATGCTGGAGAGAAAAATATTCTGCTTGAACAGTCTAAACTCAATGATAGTGGTGAGCTGACAGAAAAAGATTATAAAAATCGCCTTTTAGCTATTGAGATTGCCTCTCTATATTCCAGACTCGAAATAGCAAAAGATTATAAAAACGATGTTGCTGAACTTGAATTCCAAAATGGAGAGGTCAAAGCCAAAGCCTTAAAGGAGGCAGGGGATAACATTCTCAATCTTGAACAACAAATTAGTGATAAACGTAATAAGATCATTCGGGATAGTGCTAATCAAATTCAGAATTTCAGTAGCCAGTTTAACAAGATGAACGGTTTGGCTTCCGCAGATCAACAATTGGCAGCGTTGGAAACCTTTTATCAATCTCAATTAGAACTAGCTCGAAAGAATGGGTTGGATATTACTCTTCTTACGGTTGTATATGAAGAATCGAAGAGAAAAATTGAGGAAAAAGGAGCGAAGGATAGGGCTACTGTTATACAAAAATATGAGTTGGACGCTGCCGAGGATATTAGAGATTTAAAACTGAAAGCTCTTGAGGAGGAACATAAAAAAGGGCTGCTTTCAGAGGAAGAATACGAAATAGCAAAAAATAAAATCAATAATGAATATATTCAGAAAAAGATAGAAGGAAGTGAACAGTATTTTAATGCTGTGAGTAGTATAATGAGTAGTGCTTCTTCTGCTGTTCAGGGATTCCAAGATGCAGAAATGAACAAAGTAACTCATAAATATGACAAGGAAATAAAAGCCGCCAAGAAAGCCGGGAAGGATACAACTAAGTTAGAAGAAGAGAAAGAAGAGGCCCTAAATCAGGTAAAGAGGAAATATGCAGACAAACAATTTGCCGTATCGGTTTTACAAATTACTGCAAGTACTGCTGTTGCTGCAATGGAAGCATATAAGGCAATGGCCGGTATTCCTATTGTTGGTCCGGCTCTTGGTGCCATTGCAGCTGCGGCAGCTGTAGCTAGTGGTGCGGCACAGATAGCTGTAGCCAAACAGCAACGGGATGAAGCGAAGGGCTTGAAGTCCGGTGGTTATTCTGATGAATATGTTGAAGGATATACTAAAACAGGAAATCCGGATGATGTTTCTGGAGTTATTCCCGTTCATAAAAATGAATTCGTGACCAATCATGAGGGAGTAGAGAATCCTCATGTGCGCCAATTTCTTGATGTTTTCAATGTTGCGCAAAAGAATGGAACAATCCGAATGTTGAACACTACACAAATTTTAGAGCAGGTACGTACTAAAAGTGGTAAATATAGTGGTGGTTATTCTGATGATTCAGTATCTTCTTCCTCCCGATATACTGTTAGCGGTCATATCATGGACGAAGAGACATTGCGTAAACTATTCGTTCTTTTGAATACGAATAATGATTTGCTTCAATCTATTCTTGAGAAAGATTTAATTGTTGATTCGCGAGCTGTTCGTGATGGGATTAAAAAATTAGAGAGAATGGAAAGGAATGTGAGTCGTGGTTAGTGTCCTTTTTTAAGGCAAGAAAGGAGAGTATATTTGCAATGTGTTTGTTATAGAGGAGTATTTGCGTCGGGAGACGCTTTCCTGTCACAAGTTTAAAGTTAAAACTAAATGAAACTAGCCCCAAAATCCGTGAGGACTTGGGGTTTTTTATTGTCCTTTTTTAAGGCTTATCTGGAAGGTACTTTTGTAGTATGGAAATATATGAAGCAATTCGTCGAATGAAAGAGAAAAGCGAACGGGGAGAAGTCTTCTCATTTGCTTTTATGAGTTATAGTTATGAACGTAATAAAAGTCAGGGCATAGTCAAGGTTGAGCATGCCCGACTTCGTAAGCAAAGCACTTTAGAAACAAATCGCTTTGCTGACTATATGCTGAATTTTATAGATACAGATACTCTTGAATATGGAATGTGCTGGCAAATTCTATTGTTAGAATTTGATGGAAATGAATTAGAACTTACATAGTGCGTGATGGATAATAATTATGAAAATATAGTCCCGTGGAACGGAGCGAATGATACCGGACGTGACGTACGGCTCAAGCTGCAGAGAAACTTTGCCAAAATTGTAGTAAACTTCCAGGAATTAGATGGGAAGTTTACTACTGTTGATGATTTATTTGATTTGATAGCACAGGAACTGGATAAAAAACTTTCTAAGGTAGATAGTGACACAGCCGCCGGATTAATTACTTTTTTGAAAGGTCTTGTTTCTGAAGGACTTATAAAAGCCCAAGAAGGCATTGAATTAGGCGACTTTCTTTCTGGTATTTTAGGCAGTGGCGGATGCTTCAAGGTAAATCCTCAAAACGGCAAAACATATATTGAGGCGGATGAAATTTATATCCGCTTAAAAGCTGTTTTTGATACTCTCGAAATTCGTCATTCCACTCATGTTGGCGGGCAACAGATATTGTCTCCTGCCGGAATGACGTGTATTCGTGTCGAAGAGTACGATACTTATTACCGTTGCTTTATGAAAGCTGATGACGGAAGTAAAGCTGTACAAAATCTTTTTGCAGAAAATGATCAGGCCCAATGCCGTGATATAAATGTTAAGGAAGGCATCTATGATAATGTCAGTAATCAATATTATTGGCGTTTAGTCGTTGGCGTCGGAGATGATTATATAGACTTGAGTAAGGATGATTGCGATACAGGGAGTACTGTTCCGGCTGCTGGTGACAATATCTGCCAACTTGGGAACCGTCTATATAAAGAGAGGCAAAATGCTATTGTTATCTCTTCCTATGGTTCTGATTCTCCCTCATTTAAACAATATGCCGGAATCGATTCCTATTCTCTTGAAGGTAGGGAAGTAACAGTGTTGTCCCCATCCGGAAATGAGCTTTCCGGTAAATTACATATTCAGCCCGGTTCTACCGGTTGGCAGAGTCTTGACGGGTTACCGGAAGGAATTAAAGAGGCGGCAGATAGTGCGATTGGCGGCATTGAATTTGGAAAGAATAATCTGTTACGTAATTCCGGTTTTACAGGTGACTACCAAACGGCTAACTTGAATTCGGACACTTCTCTTGACGTAACATCGGAGTTGTATTCTCCATCTCTGAAATATTGGGATGTTGTTAATGCTGTTGCGCAGGAATCCGAAATCTCCATGTCGGGGAAAGAGGTTGTCATAAAGTCCGGCAGTATGACGCAAGCCTTATTCTATAGAATTATTCCAGGGGAATCATATATCTTTTCTTTTTATGGTAAAGGAACAAGTGTAACATTTTCGTGTGGCGGTTATGCGGAAACAATCCCTCTGACAGATGAGTACAAACGTTATATCTGCCGTTTTAAGACACTTTCTGCGGGAAGTATTCTATCTATCCACTCTGTAACAGGTAGTTTCTGCGAGCTACAGCTGGAAAGGGGGACTGTTCCATCATCATGGGGGGCATCCATGATGGATAACACTTCTGAACTGGCCCATTATCAAGAATTGGAATATCTTACGTCAGCAATAAAAGACGGTTCAGTAGATATTCTTGGCGGTCTGGTACTTGCTAATATACTGCAGTTGGGTAATTATAAGGATGGCCGGATGCAAAGAGTGACGGCAGGTATCAGTGGTATATATAATAATGACGATGACGTGTTTGCGTTTGGGGGTGGTACGCTTGAACAAGCGATTTCAACAGTTGCAAAGTATAAAGACAATCCATCTTATCAACCTACCGATGAGGAGCTGAACAGTATTGCAAAGATTGTTTTTACCCATGGTGGGCGCACAATTCTGAACGATGTTGTTTTACGCGGATACATTTATGCTTTGGGTGGTGTCTTTTCTGGAAAGGTCTCTATTGCAAATGAGAAGATTCTTTTGAATGAGGACGGTAGTGGTTGGCTGGCGAACAAGGCCATTATGTGGGATAAAGATGGTAAAGCATATGGAGATTTGTTTGATAAACAATATGCAATGAATACCAATTATGTAGAGTTGCCTACTGTACCTAAAGGTTCTATTAAGCAAATTATATTACCTTATTATGTTCTTAGGGCAATATTAACATACGAAATTAAGTTTGCAAATCAAAGTGATTTTATTGTTTATAAAGAAGGTACAAACACGAGAGTTGTAACGGGGGATACACAAATTAGCTTTGGTAAATTAGGACATGGCATTATTAGACTTACAGGTATTTGCTTTGATGCAGATTCTTCCAATACAAGATGGGTGGCAGAAGATATAAATTTTGGTTTAAATGGATAAGTGAAATTGTCGTATGGAACTAAACGAAATAAAAAAAACGGCTAGTTGGGGAGATGTTGCTACCTCGATTAATGAAAATTTTCAGAAGACTTCAATGGAAATTGAATCCTTAAAATCTTCTTTGAAGTATTTCAAAGGATATTTCACTTCTGAAAGTAGCCTGAAAGCAAAAATTCCCCTTCCACGTGTCGGGGATTATGCCTATGTTGGCAATTCCTATCCGGGAATAGTGTATGCTTGTGATGTATCCGGAATATGGTACAGTACAGGGAAATCCCCGGCTGATACCCCCGGTGTCGACTTGAATGATTATGCGAAAAAGGAAGAAACGGATACTATTAAGGCTCAAACCCTGAATAACGCTTCTGATATAGGGCGCTTGACTAACAGTGTCAACACGGTGCAGGAATCCGGTTTCCACTTTCCTGATTCATCGGGTAAAGATGTAATGAACTATACCGATAAAGGTTTTGATGTTGCTAAGGTTTCAGCACACCTTTTGTCACTCATTCTTTCAACGGGAGTAATATCGGAAGAGATGCTGTCTGACGAAGTAAAAGAGTTAATAAATACACTGAATCTGGGCGAAGCGCCCGGTACAGCCTATGAGGGTGACAAAGGAAAGGCTAACGCTGATGCGATAAAAATACTTGATGCTTCGATAAAGGCTATGAATAATTCTCTTGAATCAGTTTCGTTTATCATGAAAGTCAATGAACCCGGCTTTCATTTTCCTGACTCTACGGGGAAAGATGTGATGAATTACACAGAGAAAGGTTTTGATGTTGCAAAAATATCAGCTCATTTCCTTTCTCTGATTCTTGCAACTGGCGTGGTAACATCAGATATGCTTTCAGATGAGGTGAAAAAATTAATAGCATCGTCTTCGGGAAGTGCCGATTATCTGTCCTCTATAATCCTGAAAGTGTTGGAATCCGGTTATCACTTCCCTGACTCTACCGGAAAGGATGTGATGAATTATACAGAGAATGGATTTGATGTTGCAAAGGTATCTTCGCATTTCATCGAAGTTCTTAATAGTTCGGGAATTTCAGGAAGTCTAACCTACGAAATAATAAATGATAAAATATATAACTTTTAAAAATACTATTATGGCAGGACTTGCATTTTTTATAGATAGTACTTTCGATACACACTTGGATGTGTCTCCCACACCTTCGGGTGATATTAAAGTAACAGG
This sequence comes from Bacteroides xylanisolvens, assembly GCF_018289135.1. Lineage (NCBI taxonomy): Bacteria > Pseudomonadati > Bacteroidota > Bacteroidia > Bacteroidales > Bacteroidaceae > Bacteroides > Bacteroides xylanisolvens. Next base: position 1,544,683 of record NZ_CP072216.1, on the reverse strand, counting down.
TATAAGCATAATTGGTGAGGCTTCCATTGATGGTGTCTCCGGCACATATTCGGTATCATATTCCCCCGCGTCTACAACACAGAAAGGCGTTAACTGGTCTATCGTTTCAGGAGCCAATTATGCTTCAATCAATTCTTCCGGTGTCTTGACAGTGAAAGAGGGTGCCTCCGGTAGCTTAGTGAAGATAAAAGCGGCATCATCTTACAACCCACTTATTTATGCTGAAAAAGATGTAACAGTAACTTATAACGATTCCGGTGCAAGCACGGTTATTTCAGAATTCTGTAGACGTGTACTTGCTGATGGTGGAATATTACTGAAAGGTTCTGCTGGAGCTACACAAGAAGAGTACGATCGTCATACTGCACTTTTGGGTATAGAGCCTAAGCTTGATTTTCTTGGGTATAAAGAAACGGGAGGTGTTATTTCTAAACTTTATTCAATTGATTCAAAATATGATTGTGATAGTCTGACTGGAATCGTGCTAAATGATGGTATTATAACTACTACGGAAGCGGCAGGTAAGATTCTTTATAATAAGAATTTCAACAATGGTGATATTAGGACAGAGATGACGCATTTGTATTATGAAGGTCCGTTGGATACATATTCGACAACCGAATCTGTATTTGTTGCAAACATATTAAAGAGCTCATATTCCGGACGTTATGATGTACAAAGCGCTAATATATTCTACATGGGCGGTCTTATCAATGTACAGTATGCAGGTAGCATTAAGGCAGGGGACGGTTTTCCTGCAACTTCTCCAACGAAGATAAAAGTGGAAGTTGATGGTAATGCATCCGGTGAGGAATATGCGCCTGGTTATGTCAAGTCGATCTCTATCAATGATGTAGATAAACTTTCCACGCGTGTACAAATGGCGGATTTCTGGTCAAATGATACAAAAGACGTTTCTTATATCAAGACATATCAGGGTTTTCAACTATGTATAGCAGGGTGATATGGAAAAGAAGATAGTACAATTATCCGATAAATCTAACAATCTGCAACCTTTGCCTGTAACGGTATCTGATGCAGTTTATTTAACAGGAATCAATCCAATCCGGGGAACAGTAGGACGCTTTTCGGACGGAGAGGATGTAAATGGCCTCACTTTAACGGAGTTTATAAATAAAGCGTTCTGCTTTCAGGAATCATTCTCTTTCTTTCATATATCAGACACTCATAAATCAATCTACGGCTTAAATAAGTGTAAGGAATTGATGGACACAGACGAGAGTATATATACGCTTGTTACAGGTGATTTGCAGCTTACTTCCGAAATGAAACAAGTTGTTGCATCAAGTGACAGGTTTCTTGTGATGTTAGGGAATCATGATGTAGCGGATGATTTCGCTCATAATCAAGCGGATGCGAAGGCTAATTATATCACTCCGTATATGACAACCAGAGCCGTAATGGGTGATCCTGAAGGCGCAGGGAGTTACTGGCATAAAGACTTTGTTGTAGACAAGAATACTATCCGTATAATTTCCTTTGATGAATATGAATACACAGAGGTTGGAACTCCATCAGGTTCACAGCATGGTGTTGTATATTCACAGAAGCAAATGAACTGGTTTATTAACTTGCTGAAGAATACTCCTTCTAGTTATTATCTGATTCTTGCGCATCACCAACCTGTATCAGCATATCGAAATGAGAATATGGGCGAGTTTATTTCAGAAAAAGCACCGGATAACTATGAATATGAATCAATTAATAACGCTTCGGACAAGAGCAAGTCCTGCGACCCTTTGATCCTTCCTAAAATCATGGATGCTTACTTGAAGAAAACGGTGATAGAAGGCACTTTCTTCTGTGGTGATGTAAATGGTACTCAATTAACTATAAATGAAGATTTTTCCGCAAGTACTCCTTGTAAATTCTTATTTCATATTGGTGGTCATACGCATTGGGATGTATGCGAATATCTTCCACTTTTTCCAGAACAATTGCAATTAGTGATAGATCAGGATAGGCCACAGCAATATAAATATTCAGATTTGAAAAGAAGTACAGGTGATGAATCTGCATATTGCATAAATCGTGTAACAATCGATTTTGATGAAAAGAAAGTGAAGTTACAACGCATTGGTGCCCATATAACGGATTCTAATAAGAATAGACAGAATCTAGAGTCTAAACTGAAAATATAAAGGTATAAATGGAACTAAACGATTGGCTAACAATACTCGGAGCTTTAGGAGGCTTGGAGGCAATTAAATGGATTGTAAATTTCTACGTCAATCGGAAGACTGATGCAAGGAAAGAGGATGCAGCAGCAGATGCAGCAGAGAATGAAAACGAGCGGAAACAAGTTGCCTGGCTTGAAGAGCGTATTGCTCAACGTGATACGAAAATTGATGCTATCTATGTAGAGCTTCGTCAGGAACAGGCGGAGAAGTTACAGCTTATTCATGATAAACATGAATTGGAATTACGGCTGAAAGAATCAGAGATAAAAAAATGTGATGTTCGCGGATGCTCTAACCGGCAGCCGCCAAGTGATTATTAATTAAAATGGGAGGAAAAGAAATGAAAACTATTGATTCGATTATTATCCACTGCTCGGCCACACGTGCCGGGCAGGATTTACGTGCAAAAGACATTGACCGGATACACAAACAAAGAGGCTTTAGTCAGATCGGTTATAATTATGTGATCGACCTTGACGGAATGGTTGAGAATGGGCGACCGTTAAGCATTGATGGAGCGCATTGTAATACCAAAGGATTTTCAGAGTCTTCGTATAATAAGCATAGTGTTGGCATCTGTTATATCGGAGGACTGGACGCCTCTGGAAAGCCTGCTGATACACGAACGATTGCTCAAAAAACTAGTTTACGTGAGCTGGTAGCAAAGTTATGTAAGGAGTATGATATTGTCGAGGTTCTCGGACATCGTGATACTTCATCCGATTTGGACGGGTCCGGTGAAGTTGAACCGGCAGAATACATCAAGGCTTGTCCCTGCTTTGACGTTCGTTCCGAGTTTTCTAATTTTCTTCGTAATACAGTGATCTTGCCATGAAAGCGCTAATTTATATAACCATATTCCTGATGTCAGGAATATGGTTGTCATCTTGCAAAACTTCTCGTAACATCGATACACAAAAGCAGATTGACTATTCAGGGGACTTTTTGTATCTGCGAAACTTAATAGAATCCCTACGGCTGGATGTGAATAAGCAAACGAAAATTACTACTGACAAACTTCGTGATCTGAAGATTGAAAATACAACTGTTTACTTATCTGCTCCGGATTCAACAGGGAAACAATATCCGGTGAAAGAAAGTATCACTACTGCAACTAAGCAGGATCAGGAACGAACAGAAGTTGATGAAACATTATCTCTTACCTTACAACAGTTTTCTAACCGATTAGATACTATTAGTAGTAAGGTGAATGCTATATTGAGCCAAAAAGAAAAGGTCGTAGAGTTATCATGGTGGGATTTACATAAAAATAAAGCATATATCATTATAGCTCTGATAATTGCAGTGGGGGGAGTGTATAGCCGAAATAAATAATCTAAAAGAGGCAGCGTTCGTTGCCTCTTTTAGGTTGTAGGTTGTACGTTAGATATCGGGAAAATCATTTCTTATTTTATCGCTTTTTACAGCGAAGTTTCTTCTAATGTATCGTTCTGTAGTATCAATAGATTTATGACGAAAGTGACGTTGTAGTTCCCAAGTATCAATACCTTCATTTACAAGTTTTACCCCTCCTGTATGTTTGAAACTGTATAATTTGTATTGATTTGAAACATTGAGTCGATCACGTATTTTATCAAACCTAAATCTAAAATTATTCTTTCCCAACATTGTTTTGCCAGGGACACCATTATGAGAGAATATATAAAAATCTTTGGGATGTGTATCGAGGTTCAAGATATTATATATATAGTCATATAATTGGCGTGGAATGTTTACCGATTCGGTCTGTCGATTCTTACTGATATCTTTGGGGACTGTTATTATGTGATTGTCAAAGTCTATGTCTCCAATTTGTAGTTGTCTGCACTCATTTGGACGGATGGCACAATAATATTCCATTTGACACACTAACCATAATTGAGGATCATGTTCCTTTATGTGCTTTGATAGTAACTGACGCTCCCGGTCAGGAATTGGTTTGGCTGCTTCATCTTTAATGCTACCCATATTAGGTATATCATGTACCGGATTAGTATCTATAATCCTTTTTACCTTTAGTAAATAATCAAAGAAACCATGTAATATTTGAGTGTACTTTTTCACTGTTCGCTGGCTTACATCATGCTTTTCTACAATATAGCATAGAAATTCGCATATTGAATTCTGTTCGAAAAAACAAATGTTTTTTTTGTCCAAACCAGTTTGCTCCACCCATTCACAAAATATGCGGAGTTTGGATTTATAAGTCTGAAAAGAGTGAGGAATTACTTCTACTTTTTTAATTGCTAAGAAATCAGAGAGATATGTACGTATTCCGATAGAACCTTTTCTTTCATTACCCCATCGTTTCGCAATGTTATGATATAGCAACTCATCATTGTAGCTAACTTTTGTGTCTAAGAATGGAATTTCCCCCTTAGCAAATTTCTCCTTAATGTCATTTATGATTTTTTCTGCGAAAGCGTAACGTTCTTCTTTGGTCTTTAATTTTGCAAAACCGTTATAGACCCGGAATCGTTTCATTTCATCTGTTTGAGGATTGCGACATGAATACTCTACGAACCATGTTTTACTCAAATCACCACCACAATCTTTTAGGTGTGGTAAGATAACAATAGACTTTTGTTTTGCCATAATAATCACTTTTAATTGTATATTGACGATTTACCAACTAAAAGACAATTATAGACACTTTGAAGATCGAGTTAAAAAGAATACATTTATGTATGTAACTAATTGATATTCTTTTAATTTTGTCGGGATACCAGGATTCGAACCTGGGACCCCCTGCTCCCAAAGCAGGTGCGCTAACCGGACTGCGCTACATCCCGAAGTGCTTTTATAATAACCCTTTCTGTCTTTTTGTAGTCGGGGTAGCGGGATTCGAACCCACGACCCCCTGCTCCCAAAGCAGGTGCGCTAACCGGACTGCGCTACACCCCGCTACTTTTTTGAAGGGTTGTTCTTTTCAAAAGCGGTGCAAAGATAGGGAGTATTTTTTAATTAACAATAGCTAAACGAATGTTTTTTATCTATTATTTTTCAATGCCTTGAATCTCATAGCTTTGCGTCTTTACTTTTTTTCTTGGCAGAGATCAAAAGCATCATCGGACGCCGTAATTCATCTTTCATTCCTGGGATGGTATCCAGCAATCTTTCGTCCGGTTGTGGCTCTATAAGTTCGCATATCTCAAATCCGGTTTGAAGGAGTCCGTTTATATACGTAGTCAGCGTTTTGTGGTATTTGACAACCTCTTCGCCCAGAAAGATTGCTGTGCGCTTGCCTTCCGTAAAATAGCGATCTACCGGCCAATGGATAGGCTTTCCGTCCTGGTCGTAATGCCATTCCTGATTGCCATAGGCTGTAAATACCGGATGTTCTACGGAGAAGACGAAGGCGCCTCCTGGAGTCAGGCAGTTATTGATTTTCCGGCATATATCCGTAAAAGATTCAAGATAATGGAAGGTTAGCGAACTGATGACAATGTCATAAGTATCCGGCTGGAAATCAAAGTCTTCGATAGCCATGCATTGGTGTTCAATGAATGGAGAAGGATTCCTTTTCCGGGCTTCTTCGAGCATCTTCTCCGAAATATCAATTCCGGTAACGTGTGTTGCTCCGTGTTCTATCGCATAGACACAATGCCAACCGAATCCGCAGCCTAAGTCTAAAACTCTTTTCCCTGCAAAATCGGGGAGCATTTTCTGCAATACATGCCATTCTCCGGCTCCTTTCAAGCCTTCCACCGAGCGGGACATTTGAGAATATTGACTGAAGAAATCGCTATTGTCGTATTTGTTTTCTTTCATAATTTAATAAGAGGATGAGTTGAATGAAAGCACAAATATATGATTTAATTTATATATTTATAGAAAAGGTATACATAAATCAGGGCAACCGTCTCAAAAGTTTGTTTCATTAGAACACAGATTTGAATTAAATGCTACATAGTGAAAAACATCTATCATAAGTATCATTCATTTTAATAGTATTCTCATTGTCAAAAGAATAAGTATGATAGATAGCTTTAAAAAAAGGTATCTATCATACTTTTACCAGCAAAAACAGGTTGTCTATCATCAATGGAATAGTCGAATAAAGGCCCTATATGCATAAGATAGCTTGTTTTTGTTGCAATGAATCCGTATAAATCCGATGATCACGGCTTAATAATCCAACTTTAATGGCGATAAGTTTATAGCCCACACCTGTAAACCGTGCAGCCCGCATCTGTAGGCTGTACAGTTTGCAGGTGTGGGCTGTACAGCCTGCATACGTGGGCTATATAAATACCACCATTCCCAATAGATTATTAAGCTGTCAAATACAGGTTATCATCCTATAAAACGTGTATCCCTATGCCTTTAAATGGGTAATCTCACCTAATACTACACTAAAAATAGACAAAGTATAGGCATGATAGATAGCCGTTTTTTGCAATAAAAGTATGATAGATACCTTTAAAAAAGGTATCTATCATACTTATTCTTTTGATAATGAGAATACTATTAAAATGAATGATAGCATGATGGATATTTTTTCACTATGTAACGGTTCTTCGTCAAATTTGGTGGTAAATTCTTTATCTCTTTATTTCCAAGTTAATAATTATCCCTTTTTATTTGCTTTCATAAATTAGGCACTGACTGAATTAGCTAAATGAGCGGAGAAAAACTTACCACCAAATTTGACGAAGAACCTATGTAACTATTCAATTTAAATCTTGTATCGGAATGAACAAGTCCATAGTGGTATATTGGGGGTGGTTTCTTTGTACACGAATAATTTGTGAGTATGAACTATCTTTCAATGTTTTCTGTTCTATAAATAAGAATTTTAAAATGAAAAGCCTTATGAAAACAAGAAAACAAAAAGAAACAGGTGAAAAAGAAGTCCACTTGTTAGAGCAAAAAGGATATGAAAAAATGGTGAATGAGATTGTTCCCGTTCAACAGGCGGAAGTATATCGCAAGCCGACTCGTAAAGCAGTCAAAGAAGCTGTTAAGGAGTTAAATCCGGATACAAATAGTCTGGGCAGTAGAGGATGATTTATCCTCTGCTGCCCAGATTAATCCATCGTATTAAAGAATCCGGAAGACTTTTGGTGGCTCTCATTTAGGGAAAGTAAGAATAAAACAGCTTCCTTTCCCTAATTCAGATTTTACGTTGATACTTCCGTCATGCAAAGCCATGATCTGTTTGCACAGGCTCAATCCAATATCCGAACCGGATGTTTTGGTTATGAAGAAAGGAACGAAAATCTTATCTAAAAGTCCGGCACATTGATTTGTGTCAGACTTTTATTTTATTCACTTGATATGAGTGATTTATTTCTCGTAGATTATAAAAGATCCAATGCTTTAAATGCCTTAACTAGCTTTTCTACAGCACGGTCTATTTGATCTTTTGTATGAGTAGCCATTAATGCCACACGTACCAAAGTATCTTGCGGTGCACATGCCGGAGGAATAACCGGATTGATGAATACACCTTCATCAAAAGCTAATTTGGTAACCATAAACGTTTTTTCCGTGTCACGTACGTAAAGAGGGATGATAGGTGATTCTGTTGCACCGATTTCAAAGCCAGCTTCACGGAAACGTTTCAATGCATAGTTGGTAGCTTCCCACAATGCTTCAAGTCTTTCCGGTTCATTTTGGATGATGTGGAGAGCTTCGAGAGCAGATGCAGTAGCAGCCGGAGTGTTGGATGCACTGAAAATATAAGTACGTGCGTTGTGACGTAACCAGTTGATGATAGAAGAATCAGCGGCGATAAATCCGCCGATAGAAGCCAGTGACTTGCTGAAAGTACCCATAATCAAATCAACCTCGTGAGTCAGACCGAAATGGTCGCAGACGCCACGTCCTTGTTTTCCGAATACGCCCAAGCCGTGAGCTTCGTCTACCATGATAGTAGCGTTGTATTTATGTTTCAAGCGTACGATTTCGGGCAAGTTTGCCAAGTCACCTTCCATAGAGAACACACCGTCCACTATGATTAGTTTCACTGAATCTGGATTGCACTTTTGAAGTTGCTTTTCCAGATCCGCCATATCGTTATGCTTATATTTTAATTGTTGAGAGAAGGAGAGACGACGGCCATCTACGATAGATGCGTGGTCGCGGTCATCGCAAATGATATAATCATTGCGGTCTGTCAAAGCAGGAATAACTCCGGAATTCACCGTAAAACCGGTTGAGAAGCAGAGCGCTTCATCTTTGCCTACAAAGGCAGCCAGTTCTTTTTCCAACTGAACGTGCAGGTCAAGCGTACCATTCAAGAAGCGCGAGCCTGCGCAACCGGAACCATATTTATGCATGGCGTTGATACCAGCTTCAATCACTCTTTCATCTCCCGTAAGGCCAGTGTATGCATTGGAACCGAACATCAACACTTCGTGTCCGCCCATTTCTACCTCTGTACCCTGCTTTCCTTCTATCTCACGGAAATATGGGTAAACGCCCTGTGCCATAAACTTTTGTGGCAGGTCGTACTTAGCTAACTTCTCTTGTAATAATCCCATGAATTATAATTTTTATACTCATACTCAGATCGTTCGCTGACGATCTTACATCCTTTTATCTTAACAAGTGTTTAAAAACAGGGGGCAAAGATAACAAAATTTGCTTTTATCTGTTCTTTTTAAGAGAAAAAAGTTGTTCTCGTATGATTAGAAACCTCTAATAGATTAAAATTTAAGATATTTATATTACTTTTGTCGTCTACAATCGACAAGAATAGCATGAACGAAAGAATGAAAAAAATAAAATTCGTCGTCAATCCTATTTCGGGAACACAAAGTAAAGAATTGATTCTTAACTTGCTGGACGAAAAAATAGACAAGGCGAGATACTCTTGGGAAGTAGTGTATACGGAAAGAGCCGGTCATGCAGTAGAAATAGCTGCCAAAGCTGCCGAAGAGAAAACAGATATAGTAGTGGCTATTGGTGGGGATGGAACAATCAATGAAATAGCTCGTTCGTTGGTGCATACTGATACCGCGCTGGGAATTATTCCCTGTGGATCGGGCAATGGACTGGCGAGGCATCTGCATATACCGATGGAACCGAAGAGAGCATTGGAAGTGCTGAACGAAGGTTGCATGGATGTGATAGATTATGGTAAGATTAACGGTACGGATTTTTTCTGCACTTGCGGAGTGGGATTCGACGCGTTTGTCAGTCTGAAGTTTGCGCATGCCGGTAAACGGGGGCTATTGACTTATCTGGAGAAAACCCTGCAGGAAAGTCTTAAATATGAGCCGGAAACGTACGAACTGGAAACGGAAAACGGAGTTTCCAAGTATAAAGCCTTCCTGATTGCCTGCGGAAATGCGTCGCAATATGGAAACAATGCTTATATCGCACCGCAAGCCACTCTGACAGATGGTTTGCTGGATGTGACCATTCTCGAACCGTTCACCGTATTGGACGTTCCTTCATTGGCCTTTCAATTATTCAATAAAACAATCGATCAGAATAGCCGTATCAAGACTTTCCGCTGCAAGCAGTTGTGCATCCGCCGGACTACTCCGGGCGTCGTGCATTTTGATGGTGACCCCATGGAAACGGATGCCAATGTAAATATTCAACTGATTCAAAGAGGATTGCGCGTGGTAGTGCCACGAGCATCGGAAAAGGACGCAGCCAATGTGCTCCAAAGAGCGCAGGAATATATGAATGGCATCAAATTGATGAATGAAGCCATCGTCGACAATATAACAGATAGAAACAAGAAAATATTGAAAAAGCTGACAAAGAAAGTCTGATAAAATAACGGATTACTGACACCGAATTACAAATTATTGCGTACTTTTGCGCAGTTTTGGTTCGATCAAAATAAAAACGCGAGTGATAATCGTTTAAATAAAAAATATATGTTTAGAACGCACACATGTGGAGAACTTAGAATCTCTGATGTAAACAAGCAAGTCACGCTGTCCGGATGGGTACAGCGCAGCCGTAAGATGGGAGGGATGACTTTCATTGACCTTCGCGACCGTTACGGAATTACCCAATTGGTTTTTAATGAAGAAATTAATGCTGAACTCTGTGAACGTGCTAATAAATTGGGACGTGAGTTCGTCATTCAAGTGACAGGAACGGTTAATGAACGTTTCAGCAAGAATGCAAACATTCCTACCGGAGACATTGAAATCATTGTTTCCGAACTGAACGTACTAAATACTGCCATGACTCCTCCGTTCACTATCGAAGATAACACGGATGGGGGTGATGATATCCGCATGAAATACCGTTATCTGGATTTACGCCGTAACGCTGTACGTTCCAATTTGGAACTGCGTCATAAAATGACAATTGAAGTTCGCAAATATCTGGATAGTCTGGGTTTCATCGAAGTGGAAACGCCCGTTTTGATCGGTTCTACTCCTGAAGGCGCACGCGACTTCGTGGTGCCGTCACGTATGAATCCGGGACAGTTCTACGCACTTCCGCAGTCTCCGCAGACCTTGAAACAGTTGTTGATGGTTTCCGGTTTCGACCGTTATTTCCAGATTGCGAAATGTTTCCGCGACGAGGACTTGCGTGCCGATCGTCAGCCGGAATTTACACAGATCGACTGTGAAATGAGCTTCGTTGAGCAAGAAGATATTATCTCTACTTTCGAAGGAATGGCTAAACATTTGTTTAAGACTCTTCGTGGGGTGGAACTGAATGAACCATTCCAACGTATGTCTTGGGCGGACGCCATGAAATATTATGGTAGCGATAAACCGGATTTGCGTTTCGGCATGAAATTCGTGGAACTGATGGATATCATGAAAGGTCACGGATTCTCTGTATTCGATAATGCGGCTTATGTGGGCGGTATCTGTGCAGAAGGTGCTGCGACTTATACCCGTAAGCAGCTGGATGCATTGACCGAATTTGTAAAGAAACCGCAGATTGGTGCGAAAGGAATGGTTTATGCTCGTGTGGAAGCCGACGGAACGGTGAAATCGAGTGTAGATAAATTCTATACGCAGGAGGTGCTCCAGCAAATGAAAGATGCATTTGGAGCTAAACCGGGTGATTTGATTCTGATTCTGTCTGGCGACGATGTAATGAAAACACGTAAACAACTTTGCGAGCTTCGTCTGGAAATGGGTGCTCAACTGGGATTGCGTGATAAGAATAAGTTTGTTTGCCTTTGGGTGATTGACTTCCCGATGTTCGAATGGAGCGAGGAGGAAGGACGCCTGATGGCTATGCATCATCCGTTTACTCATCCGAAAGAGGAAGATATTCCGATGTTGGACACTGATCCGGCAGCTGTACGTGCAGATGCATACGATATGGTAATCAACGGTGTGGAAGTTGGCGGCGGATCTATCCGTATCCACGATGCGAAATTGCAGGCGAAGATGTTCGAGATTCTTGGATTCACTCCGGAGAAGGCAGAGGCACAGTTTGGTTTCCTGATGAATGCCTTTAAGTATGGTGCGCCTCCTCACGGTGGTTTGGCATACGGACTCGACCGTTGGGTGTCTTTGTTTGCAGGATTGGATTCTATACGCGACTGTATTGCGTTCCCGAAAAATAATTCCGGACGTGATGTGATGTTGGACGCACCCTCTGCAATCGACCAGAGCCAGCTTGATGAACTGAATTTGATCGTAGATTTGAAAGAGGGCGAGTGAAAGAATCTGTACGCATATTCCGTTTTATAGTCATCGGTACAATGAACGCTTTGATTATGGCGTTGGTTGTATGGTTAATGATGAAAGAAATGTCATTTGACGGCGACTATATGGTGGCTAATATAACAGCGTATCTGATAGCTCAAATCCATAACTTTCTCTGGTGCAAATACTGGATATTCCCCGTAGAAAATAAAAAGAATAGTATCTGGAAACAGATACTGCTCTTTTGTTCTGCTTTTGCCGTGGCTTACACCGCACAGTTTTTATTTCTTATCTTATTGGTAGAAGGACTGGACATGAATGAATATCTGGCTCAATTTCTGGGATTGTTTATTTATGGAGGAGCTAATTTCCTAGCCAACAAGAAAATAACTTTTCAATGAAATAGTTATTAAATATAATATATAGAAAGGGCACAGAGTTTTAAATTTAGATTTTGACTCTGTGCCCTTCTTATTTCCTTACTGTAGCAGGGACATTTCCCACATAATAAATATAATAGGGACTGTCTGACAAGTCCCTCATTAATAAGGGATATTCCTAAAATAATAAAATTTAAGGCAACTAATTCATTGCGAGTTAGTTGCCTTTTTTGTATCTTTAAGCATTCCCCCCAAAAAACGGTTTGACGGCCAAAACGGGGGTAATTAAAAATAAAAACACATGGTAAAGATACAAAAAATCTCAGAAATCGAACCTTGTTTAGGTTTTACCGAGTTCGATATACTTAAAAAATATCGTCAAAGTTTTGCAACGAGTGAATTAGGTCGACTCCATTCTCTGTTCCCTTTCTCGGAACTGGCCCGACAAATGCATTTGAAGTCCTCTGCTTTGGGTCGTAAAAGTTATTTTTCTCCCGAAGGTAAAATAGCCTTGATGGTCTTGAAGTCCTATACCAACTTTTCCGATGCACAACTGATTGAGCATTTAAACGGTAATATTCATTACCAGTTATTTTGTGGTGTTCAGATTGATCCGCTTCATCCACTAACCAATCCTAAAATCGTTAGTGCAATTCGTCAGGAACTAGCGGATCGCCTTGACGTTGAGTCCCTCCAGCTCATTCTTGCCGAGCATTGGAAACCTTATCTTGAGAACCTTCATGTCTGTATGACCGATGCCACCTGTTATGAAAGTCATCTGCGTTTTCCTACTGATACCAAACTCTTATGGGAAGGTATTGTATGGCTTCATCGTCATCTGTGCAAACATTGCCAGACCTTGCACATACAACGTCCCCGTAACAAGTATCTTGATGTACGCCGTGCCTATCTTGCTTATAGTAAACTGCGTAAACGCAAGAAATCACAGACTCGTATGATTACACGAAGGTTACTTCAGTTATTGGAAAAGTTACTTGACCAGCTGGAGCTGCTTCATTCATCCTACAGGAACAGGCTTACACTATCCTCTGATTACCAAAGACGTTTCTCGGTCATACAGACAGTCCTTGAGCAAGGGAAGAATTTATTTGCAGGCAAAAAAGTGTCCAACCGTATCGTGAGTATCGACCGGCATTACCTTCGCCCCATTATTAGAGGCAAGGAAACCAAATCCGTTGAATTCGGAGCCAAAGTCAACAATATACAGATAGACGGAATCTCCTTTATAGAACATATCTCCTTTAAGGCTTTTAACGAAGGAGTACGTTTGAAAGACTGTATTCATCTGCAACAACAACTGACCGGGGTTAGGGTTAAGGCGCTTGCGGCGGATTCAATCTATGCCAATAATGCCAACCGGAAATTTTGTACAAAATATCATATAAGTACTTCCTTTAAGCGTAAGGGCAGAGCTGCCAAAGATGAGCCGCTTCGGAAAATCTTACGGTCGGAACTCAGCCGTGAAAGAGCTACCCGCCTGGAAGGAAGTTTTGGAACGCAGAAACAACATTACTCACTGGCCAGGATAAAAGCTAGAAACAGGAAAACGGAAGTACTTTGGATTTTCTTTGGGATACATACAGCCAATGCGGTATGTATGATAGAAAAGGTCGAAAAGAAAAAAAGAAAGGCAGCATAATCTGACTAAAATAACAGGAAAAACAGGAGAGGTTTTAACTTCCCCTAAAAAAGACATGTACATAATGCATGGGGGGAAGGAAAAAACAAGAATATGTAAACAATATTATACAAAAAAGATAGAAGACTGGGAGAGTTGAACGAAAAAATCAAGAGAAAAGCTCACGTAAAGCAAAGCTTTTCTCTTGATTTTTTAGAAAGAGGAACATTTACTGAATATCCCTAATAATTTCACCCACGCTATAACTATCTGTAGCGTGGGTGATTTTCAATATTTAGAATTCGTTAGACGGCTCCTTTTTTTTGTTGTGATATTTATAAATATCCTCTCTTATGTCTTTGGGAGTGAACTTTATTGGGGAACTTCTGCATTGAACTTTAATCGAGGAAGCGTTTGGTAAGCCCTTCGTATTCGTCAATCCGGCGATCACGGAGGAAAGGCCACCAGCGGCGGACGTTTTCCGAGCGTTCCATATCTATTTCCACTACCATGTTTTCCGGATGATCGTTTCCGGCTTGTGCCAGGAATTCTCCTTGCGGTCCTGCTACGAAACTGTTTCCCCAAAATAGGATGCCGTTTGTCTGTCCGGAAGGATCGGGCTCGTGTCCTACACGGTTGACGGAGATAACAGGAAGACCATTGGCAACGGCATGGGCACGCTGCGAAATAATCCAGGCGTTAAGTTGGCGGGCTTTTTCGTCGTCCGTGTCACTGCTTTCCCAGCCGATGGCAGTAGGATAAATTAAAAGTTCCGCACCTTTCAGTGCCATCAGGCGGGCAGCTTCCGGATACCATTGATCCCAGCATACCAGTACGCCCAGCTTTCCTAAAGAGGTTTGAATGGGTTCAAAACCGATGTCTCCGGGAGTGAAATAGAATTTTTCGTAGTAAGCCGGATCATCGGGAATATGCATTTTCCGGTATTTACCCGCAATGCTTCCGTCGCGGTCGAACACAACAGCGGTGTTATGATATAGTCCGGGGGCACGTTTCTCAAAAAGAGAGGTGACAAGGACTACTTTATTGGCGGCTGCCAACTCGGAATAAAAGCCTGTGGATGGTCCGGGAATGGGTTCAGCCAGATCAAACAGGTTGGTGTTTTCTGTTTGGCAGAAATAAAGTGAATTGTGTAACTCTTGAAGCACAATCAGTTGCGCACCGTGAGCAGCGCAAGCCTCGATACTCTTTGCGAGGTTCATCAGGTTGACCCGAATATCTGCGGTATTGGATTGTTGGATGATTCCGACTTTTATCTTTTTCATGATGAATAATTACTTGGTTGATTCATTCGTTATTTTATAACTCCCAATGGGTATTGCATGGTGACACAATGCAGGGAACCGTGTTGCTTAATCAGGGCACGGCAGTCTATTCCGATTATCTGATGGCCTGGAAATGCTTGTTGTAACACTTCTCTTGCTTTTTGGTCATTTGCCGGCTGATGGTATGTCGGGTAGAGAATCACTTCGTTCATAATCAGGAAGTTGGCGTAAGTTGCGGGTAGGCGTTCGCCGTCTTCTTCGATCTTGTCCGCCATCGGTAAGGCTAACAGGCGATAGGGTTCTCCTGCTAAGGTGCGGAATGTTTTCAGTTGTTCCTCCATTGCGAGTAATGCTTGGTAGTGTTCGTCTTCTTTGTCATCGCATTTTACGTAAGCAATGGTGTCGGTAGAACAGAAACGTGCCAAAGTGTCGATGTGGCTGTCAGTGTCGTCGCCGGCAAGATAGCCGTGGTCTAACCAAAGAACCTTTTGCAGGTGGAAGGTTGATTTCAGGTATTCTTCTATCTCTACTTGGTTCAGTCGCCCGTTCCGCTGGGGAGAAAGCAGACATTCGGAGGTAGTGAGCAGTGTGCCCATTCCGTCGCTTTCGATGGAGCCTCCTTCGAGAACGAAGTCGAGACGGTCTATATACTGGCCTTTCAAGGCTCCGGCTTCTACCGCTTGTTTGGTGATTTGATTATCCAGTTCGGAAGCAAATTTCAGTCCCCAGCCGTTGAATGTAAAGTCGAGCAGGGAAGGGGTGCCGGTGTCTATCATGGTGATGGCTCCGTGGTCGCGTGCCCATGTGTCATTGGTGGCACATTCCAGAAAGCGGACGTTGTTCATGTTGACGGTAGCGGCTATCTGTTTTTTCACTTCTTCCGGTTCGGGGGTGACAATCAATAGTAACTCTCGCTTCGCTATTTCCCTGGCTATGTTTATAAAACACTCTTGCACTTCTGCCAGCATGTATGCCCAGTCTGTACCGGTGTGTGGCCATGTCAACTGTATACCACTCTGCGTATGCCATTCGGCGGGCAAATGAGGTGCTCTCATTTCTACCTGCACGGTCATGTTTTTGCCGAAATTCAACTGCAAATCTTTCTCCGAGCCACTTGGGCTGGGAAGTCCAACCATGATTCCCATTAGACTATTATCTATTTAGTTATTTATAAAATCAGTTTATTGTCTGCGTCAGTCGTCAGTGTGCCTGTTACGCATCATTACGTATTATTATGAATTCGTTTCTTGCTTTGGCTTCCGGTCAAAGAACGGATTCTTAGAAGATGCACTTACAGGAATGGCCATTACCATCTTGCAGTCTTTCAGCCAGTTCAGGCGTTGTGCTGCCAGCCCGGCGGAGAACATCACACGTGTGTCTACACGCAAATCGGCGGCAGTAGCGCAGGCGGAACCTATGGCGATACCTACGTCTATGCTGTTCAATGCGCAAGGAACTCCTTCTGTACGTCCGTCGCAGGTGGTGAAGCCGCAATGACCGCAGTTTAAGCCTTGTGTCTGCTCGCGTGTTCCTATCAATACAACACATTCGGCACTTAAGATGTTGTCGGCATCACGAAGGAAAAATTTCATTCCGTGTTCTTCTACCATAGCTATCATAGTGTCCGATAGTTGTTTAATCTCTTCATCTGTGATTAGGGCCACTTCGATAATATCGATTCCTTTTCCTTTCGGAGCAGTACGCGCAGCCGTCATCATCTGGCGGGCTACTTGTAATACATGCTCATGACGGGCATCTCTTTCGTTCAGTATCATAACTTTTCTTGAATTAATTAGTGAGGCAAAGATAGATCAAAATTGGAAAACTTTACATTAAACGATGAAAGAAAAAAGGGAAAATCGCTTCTTTACACTTTCGTAGTTTACACTTTCACTGTCCGTAACCTTCGCATCGAATATCTCATTTTATCAAAGAGGAAACAGGCTGAGTGCTTACGCTTAAAGTTCATTTTTCAAGGTATGATACTGTCATTTTTGAAAGTAAAACTTATTCTTTCAACTTAAAAGTAAGTCTTAAGGGGTTTTCATCCAACTTAAAGAATGGTACTTGTGACAAGATTAATACAATACCGGAAGAAGCTCGTTTTACGCAATTCTGGTTGATATAATCCCGAGTGATTTCTCCTTTTTTTAATAGTATTTTAATGGCATTTTTGAAATGTTCTATTTCAATTTTACCTGGGTTTCCTTGTGAGGTTATTCTTGTTATTCCTGCCCAATCTACGTTTGTGATTATATTTTCTTTTCCTCGGTTATTATACAAAGTTTTCCCTTTGAGTGGCATAATGTATGTTTCCCAAATGGAATCGAACGTGTATTCCTCATTGGTAAAAAAAATGTTTGAGCTCTTAGATTCTATATCTTGTACTTTTTTGGGGGAGGCTGATGAATAAAGGGTACCTTCTGCTGTTTTGGTTGTTTTGTCAGGATAATCAATTATTTGCAAATCTATTTGTAGACGGTTGGCTACTTCTATAGCATCAGGCATGATTTCTCCATTGGTAACTAAAATAGCTTTATTGCATCCAAAATAATCTTTTGCACCATGTAACTCCATTATCATGCTTCTATTTACTTTTCTAGAGTTTCCGTACATTTTTACTTGAATCGCTATCTTTTCCCTTCCTTTTGTGGCAAAAATATCAATTCCATAATCTCCGCTTTGTGGAGTTAATTCAGTGGTATATCCTTGTTTATTGAATAATTCTCGGATATACTCTTCATATTCTCTTGGTTTCATATAAATAAAATTAGTTTAATGATGAAAGTTATGTTTTCGTTCTTCTATGTGATGTGTCATGTAGTTCTCCAATTCTTTACGTAGCATAAGTGTTAAGGAAATGTTTAACGAACTATTGATTGAATAGAAATAAATCTAATTTCTTTTTCTCATAAATTTTTGAGCAAAATAGATAATTTCAAGAGGTGTCAATCGGTAAATAATTTTATTATCATTTTCTAATACCCAGTTTTGAGTATCAGATTGAAATTTCCATTCCAACTTTAATATATCCTTACCTAAGTTTTCAGCTAATAGTTGCTTTGTCTTATCAAGCACTAGCATTGTCGTCATTTGGCGTATTGCCATAGGTCTAACATAGTCCTTGATTTCCAATACCTTTCCTTTATTATCAAGAACGAATGTAATTTCACCTGATTCTACTTTTAAACCTGTACGTTTGGATTTTATATTATGAACCAATGATACAGCTATAAATGCATCAGGGGCTTCTGATATTTCAAAATATTGGTCAAACACTCCTCTGCTATCAAGAAGTTTTATACAACCGCGAAGTGTGTCTGTTTTTTGCTCCTCCATTTTCAATTTTATGGGATAACGTGCGTCTTGCACAATTAAGATCCATTCAATAGGTTCATGAATGAGAGTATCCGATAATGATACTGCATTGAAAAACTCCTTGATACAGTTTTTTGACCATTCAACTAATTGATGTTGTTCCGTTTGAGAACTTTCCGTATTTTGTCCTAAAACATTTGTTGTAAAACATAAAAGCAGGAATAAAAAAATATACTTTCTCATAAACAATAATATTAAAGCATGACAAATTCTATATCAATAAAAATTGGTAAATAATAGCTTGTACTGTTCCTCTGCACTTTTACTAATAGAGAAATATCCGTAGGAAACTTCTTTAACTTTTCCTTTGGGAGATATTATGAATACGCTGTGCTTTGTTTGCTTATATCCATCTCTTCCTTCTATTATATATTTATGCTCAATACATAATGCTGCGTGTATCCAGTTAGGATGAAAATCAGCAACTTGTTTAATAGAAGAAAATGTAAAATCCAACGCATCAAAGACTTTTCGTTCTAAAGTTAATTTTGTATATAGTGTCCATTCTATAGGAATATATTTTTGTGAGTTATTCAGATTTTCTGAAATATGTTTTCTTACTATATCCTCTCCCCATATTATAAGCTCCTCGTTATTACTATTTCTTAATGGACCTTGTATCATACCTGTAATTTGTTCTATCCCTGTATAATCTTCTCCATCAATACGATTGACAAAATTTGTAATATTCCCTTTTTTGTCAAATTCAATATGTTTACAATAATGAGATTCACAACCTTTTTTATTGATTATTTTGAATGTATGTGAAAGGCGCAATGTATTCCATTCAACGGAAGGTATATGAAAAGTGCTATACGTAGTTGTATGACCTAAATCATCAGTATAACCACTTCCTTCCCATTTTAATGCTATATATTCTTCATTATTGTACAAATTGTTTTTAATATATTCTTTTGTTTTTGCCTTAATCCAGTTTGTCTTTTGTTCTTCACTTGCATTGGGATTGAATTCAGGGAGATAATCTTTCTGAAAAGAAACACCCCAGATGATTAGTAATCCTATTATAACTATGATACTAAATAAAATGAACTTATCAGAATTATTCATGAGAATGAATATGTTTAGATAATAGAATAAAGTATTGCTGTAAATATGATTCCGACTAATGTACCTATCAAAGCAGATTTTGTTTTTCCTTCATGGCGATTCCATGAAGTAAAGCACAAAATCAGACCAATCAGTGGTATTAAGAAGCTGACGAACAGATAACTTAGACTAATTTCGTTATTATTAGATGGGATGTTATTTTGTGAACAACCACAGAATGGACAGTTTGAAGCACTATCTGATATTTGCTTCCCGCAATCTTTACAATAAATTAAGGACATATTTTTACAATTGAGAGTTGTGGAATTTTGTGAATAATTTAGTGTAGGCTCATTACTTTTATCATAAGTAATAAGCTCCTTATAACATTTGGGACATTTGAATATAACGTCCGGTTTAGAAGGAGCTTCTATCACATTCTTACAAAAGGGACATTCAACCATTGAAGAATCAATCTTTTTTATTTCATTATTGTTTTCCATATAATCAAAGTTTATATTATTAAACATCTATTCCTATAAAATTTAAAAACGCAAATATCCAACATAACATGAATAAACAGAATAGTACTGTTAGAATTAAAAAATCTTCATTGTGTTTTTTTACACCAACTTCTTGGGAAAGAAGAATTCTAACTCCAATTTCAGGTTTGGGAATTGCCGAAATTTTTTCCATAAACATCCTATTTATAATATCATTTCGACTCCCTAAAATGAGGTTATACATAAAAAAGAAAGTGTGGAGTCGTCTGTTTATCTATCGGGAGGTTCTGGTAAACCTAAGGAACAAATAAACAATACCCCACACTTGTATAGATATGCGCATAGGTAACACATACGAAAATACAAGTGATGAGTGTTATTGTTATCCCTGTTCCTTTTGAAATTTACCAGATTTATAAAGTATAAATTATGGAGGAAAACAAAAGTCAATCAAATGAAAATAAATATGCTGTATAATAAGCAATTAAGCTATATCTGCATCTTCTCTTGTTTTACTTGATTATTGTTGCTTGGCTCTTTTTCGGTACATTTTTGTTTCTTATTTGTTCCTTAATTCGGATTATTCTTTCTACCTTTGTGGCAGAAATAACGAGTAAAGCAAGGAGGAATTATGCCACGAGTAAAGAAGCCCGCAAAAGTCAAAGAACCTATCCGTCTTCGGATGAAAGAGTTGGCCAATGGAAACAAAAGCCTGTATCTGGATATATACCGCGACGGCAAACGGACGTATGAATATCTGAAGATGTATCTTATTCCAGAAACGGATCACAATGCCCGTAGACAGAACGAAACGACAATGGCTGCCGCCAATGCTATCAAGTCGAAGCGCATTATCCAACTGACCAACGGAGAAGCGGGTATCGAAACCCGTGAAAAGGTTTTTCTTCTGGACTGGATGGAAACCTACAAAGAGAATCAGGCAAAGCGAGGAAAAAAAGATGGAAACCAAATCCAAGTTACTATCCGCATACTGAAAGATTATGCCGGAGAACGTATGACAATGGATCAAATTGACAAGGCGTTCTGCCAAGAGTATATCGACTACTTGCTGACGGAGTATCGCCCCAAAGGGAAACGGGTATCTAACTTTACGCTTCACACCTACTACCGTATCTTGAACGGAGCTTTGAATGCAGCCGTACGAGCGGAAATTATAAAAGTCAATCCTTTTACCAAAATCAACAATTCGGATAAAATCCGTCTGCCGGAAAGTAAGCGGTCTTATATGACCATAGAAGAGGTTCGGGCATTGATTGGTACTCCGATGAAAAACGAAGCCGTAAAACAGGCTTATTTGTTCTCCTGCTTCTGCGGACTGCGGATAAGCGATATTATCAGTTTGAAGTGGAAAGACGTGTTTGTCGATAGAGGACAATACCGTTTGGCCGTATCCATGCAAAAGACCAAAGAGCCGATTTATCTACCTCTTTCCCCTGAAGCGTTGAAGTGGATGCCGGAACGTGGAGAGAAGACATCGGAAGATCATGTATTCGATTTGCCGAGCCCAACGATGATAAACACGCTTCTCAAACCTTGGGCGAAAGCGGCTGGAATAGATAAGCGGTTTTCGTTCCACACCAGTCGGCACACGTTTGCGACGATGATGCTGACGCTCGGTGCAGACCTCTACACGACCTCGAAATTACTCGGCCATGCAGATGTCAAGATGACGCAGGTGTATGCCAAAATCATCAACCAGAAAAAGGATGATGCGGTCAATTTAGTAAACGGATTGTTCGACTAAAGCAGCTGCCGAATTTTAGGGTTGCCCGATGTTTTTTGCTGGTGCAGTTTATTCCCGCGCGGGCATATATAATTCTGTTTAGTTTAGTATTTCTCTATATATAGGGCAAGAAAACTAAAGTAAACCGTTTCGTAAAAACAACTGAAAAGAAAGCGCATAGGTGTATAACGATAGCGAAGTTTATAAAACTTCCAAATCAAATATATACTTTCATATTGACAAAAAACACCGCTGAAGCACAATGCCAGCGGTATTCTTTTTAATCCCCCTTTTTATGAATATGGGGCTTAAGAGACGGCGTATTCCCTGGTGTCTGCTTGTTGTCTCTTTGACGTCTGTCTGGTTTCCCTGTGGATTTTGCAATCCTTTTTGGTCCTGGCTTAATTCCCATGTCTATTAATTTTAAGTTTAAAAAATAAGGACAATAAAAATGCCAATCATGTATTTGGCACAAAATAGCCATATTTATGGCATAATAGTGTCATTTTGGCAGATTATTTGTGATCTTTTTTAGAATTACATTGGACAATCTTACAATTTCTGCTTGCAGATTGTATGGCAATCCTCCCGACGCAGTAAGGCGGTTGGGGTATTAGGCTCCCCCGAAATAAATTTCGTGGCACATGGATAAGTTCATGTAGTATTATATAATGGCAAAATAAAATCAGCCCCAAGACACTTGGGACTGACCTCTTTCGCATACAGAAGTCTGATAATGAGCATCAATAATTAAGTATAATATAAGATGCTTACTCTGAGGCTATGTCTATGGCGAAATAATTAGCAGACATATTATTTGATTCCTTAATTTCTAATGTTGTTGAACTTTGGAACATATTTTCATGTGATTGAAAGCTTGTGTTTTCAATTTCTTTGTATTGGTTTGCCGGGAAGTCTGCATTATTAATTGCATCTATAAACTTCTCGGAGAACCCCGCCTCTTTTAATGTACTATTTAACGATTTCATCTTCTTTGAGGAGTTAATGGAATATTAATGGGAGCTGCATTTCTTATGACACAATAGTTGTTGGAAATAAATATTTTAACAATTCCTGTATTTTCAAATATCCAATAAAACATTGCCCACATTCGTCGCATAGCTTTATCCAGCCCATCAATTGACTCTGAATGGGTAATTTTAAGTTTACAGACATTCCAAGCAACATCCCTATTAATAGCATGACCATGGCTTTTCCAGTTGCTATGACTACATAAAAGATTAGCTATTTCATTAGCTCTTTTTATTTTTTCATCGTTTGTAACAGGTGTATTTGTTGAAGAATGAGTATTCCATGCTTTGAACTTGAATTTAACAAGAAAGTCTTTAACCATATCGATTGAATACTTGCTTGCACTTTGCGCTAATCCAATATCTCGCGCATCCATATTTCTCAGTAACTGAATATCCGTCCAATCCGGTTGCTGATTTTGTTTGAGTTTTTCTTCTCCTCTAATACGAATTCCTTCTAATGCTACCAATATTGACTGTGCAGGAATAAATCGACCTTCCTTATTCGGAATTTGAGGATCTATAGGACCAAATTTTGATTGAGCAGACATGATAATTTCATCTCCTGACATAATTAAGATTGTACCTGCACTCATCGCCATATTTAGAACGATAAAATTCACTTTTTCAAAGCGAGGTCGTAGTACGTTAACAAAACTATTGACCTGATTTGCAGACCCTCCAGGAGTAACCAATACTATATCTATTTCTTTTGCATCAGCAGGAACCGACGATATCATCTCATTAAAAGGAAGATCATCTGTTCCATCGATTGAATTGTTTATATTGCCTTGAACTACATTTGTAACATAACATACAACAGGATTATTTCTAAC
The DNA here is from genome assembly GCF_018289135.1 of Bacteroides xylanisolvens. NCBI lineage: Bacteria > Pseudomonadati > Bacteroidota > Bacteroidia > Bacteroidales > Bacteroidaceae > Bacteroides > Bacteroides xylanisolvens. The sequence goes on along the minus strand of NZ_CP072216.1, from coordinate 1,521,051 downwards.
AGCATATATTTCAGATATACTACGTCTGATTTCTCTGAGAACATCCAAATTATTGTATTGATAACCAAGCAGACTCTCAAATTCTCTGCCGTCTTGCATTACATCTAATAACGAATTAGATATTTTTATACCTATTGGATTCATGAGTTTATTATGATAATCGATTTATTTCTAATTTGATTTGTTCTATTACTTCTTTATTGGCTATTTCTCCATCCAAACTAAATACTATAAATACATTTCCGCCATATTGCTCTTTGAATGATTCGAAACTCGCTTTCATCCGTTCCGTTAGAGAATAACTTCCGAAATTGGCACTTGCAGTTATCGGCTTGATTTGTATGCCTATCGCTTTATCTCCGACTTTTGCAATATAGTCGATATCTCCGGCATGATCCAATTCAGGATCGCTTTCTTCAAAAGTTATGTCGGAAAATATTTTGGCTAAACCATCATTGATAACGGACTTTTCTCGTAAATAACCGTCGTAAGTACGATTTATGGTAAGATTATAAATATAATCGATACAATCTTGTTCAGTCAACTCTCGAAAAGCGGATTCCCATTCGGGTATAACGACTTCTGTAATTTTAGCATATAGCCGTTCTCCTAATTCTTTCAAACTTTCTACCGTTATTTTTGTCGGGTTCTTACCTGCTGTATGGGCGTTATCGAAATACCATGATTGCCACTCTTCGAAAGAGGATGGTTGGCAATCACGTATAAGAGCCATAACTGCACCGACTTTATTAGGACGGGATAATTGATAAGTTTGGCAAGCATAGTTCAGAACTCGTTCCTTTTTCCCGAAATTCATTGAATATCTATCCATAACATTATAGGGTTATCAGTTTCTCGAATTTGTTTTTATATTTGAAATCAAAAGAATAGTCCACGTCTGCCAAACCATTTTTCAGCATATGTGCATTTATAAAAGTCTTGTTATCCAAGTATAAGTAACACAACAACAAGTCTTTATCATCATACTTTATGGCATCGTAACGCAAAAAGACCTTCCTGCCTTTTGTCTTTTCCACAAGAAATTTTGTCGCATTACCATTGACAGACGGCTTTTCTTTGATTCCGAGCAGTCGTATGGTAAGTCCATTGTTCAATACAATAGTATTTGGTGACAAGATCGTTTTTACAGAAAAATACTCTTCCCGTTCTTTCTTGTCTTTATCTATCCGTGAACCGAATTGCAATTTCTTAATCTCGATTTTGCTTTCCATTTTGTGCGGGTCACTGAATATATAAGGCAAAGTTTTCATCTTTTCGTCAATGTCGAAAACAGATATATCGTTGCTGTATCTATATTCTACATTGCCGAACGAAAAGGATGAAGCGACCTTTTCCTCATAGTATTTTTTATAATCGGGATTTATTTCATACCCGATAGAATTACGTTGCAGATTACGCGCTGCCAAAGCCGTAGTTCCGCTACCCATGAATGGATCGAATACCGTTTCTCCAGCAAAAGAGAACATTTTGATTAAACGGTGCGGCAATTCTTCAGGAAAGACAGCAATATGCCCATCTTGTTTTGCTCCGCCAAAATTCCAATGGGAGGCGAAAAAGGTATTCCACTCCTCTTTCGTCATTGCCGAACATTTTTTTTGTTCGGCAGTGGGAACTGGTGCTTTGCCTTGCTTTTTGAATATCAGAATGAATTCATAATCGATTTTCAGAATACCGTTCCGAGGATATGGGAAACTTCCCATAACCGCTCCTCCACCGGTCGTGTTCATTGTGGTCTGCTTTTGCCATATAATCGCTCCCATATAATCCATTCCGAGCGACTCGCAAAAACGAATGATTTCTGTTCTTATAGGTATTACTTTATAGCGTCCGTAATAAACGGAGCGAGCGAATTGATCCCCGATATTTACACACAAACGGCAACCGTCATGCAATATACGATTGCATTCCGACCATACGGTGTTCAAATTATTGATATAACTCTCGTAACTATCATGGAATCCGATTTGACTATCGGTTCCATAATCTTTTAATTGCCAATACGGTGGCGATGTAATTATCAAATGAACGGATTTATCCGGTATCAAAGATAGATTCCGACTATCACCATTAATAAGCGTATGCGTTGTTTTTATTTCCATATTCTATCATCCACTATTATTTTCAAAGCTTTATCAGCAATGTTTTTATCTTCTCCTATAACTGCGTTTACTCTATCTGCAATCCAAAGGCTTAGTAATTCATCTCGCTCAATATTCAATATAGAGGAAAGATGAATTACTTGTTCTCTTTTAGCGAATCGATCTCCACGTTCGATTCGGCTATACATAGGTATATCTATGTTTAGAGCTATTGCTAATTCTTTTTGTAGCAATCCATTTTTAATTCGAGCCTCTTTTATTCTTTGAGCAAATAGCATTTTATGTTTCGTTATTTGTCATTCTTTGACAAATGTACTGCTTTTATTTGATTCGTGCATAATAAAAAACCTCTGTTTTTAACGATCTCACGATTTTTTATTGAATGACACAATCTTATGTCGAAATTGATATTGCAGCCAAAAGAGAAAAATACGATGTTGTTTCGTATTCTTTTTAACTGCGCTGTTATGTGAAGAAAGTGCAAGAAGAGGTGAAAATTCGGTTTAGTTTAGTACATTAGCCTATATATATGCTAAACAAAGTAAACTAAATTTAGGTAGGCATATTTGCCTTTCCATATGCCTATGACTTGATGGAAATGCTTACCTTTGCGGATAATAAAAATTCCGGCGAATGTAATCTGAAGATATACTTTTGCTCATTTTCTCTTTTGGCTGCAACAATTCATCGATGCGCTTCAACAATATATTCTCAGAAGAGCGACTGGTTGTCGGGGAAAATGGCTTAAAAAACATTTTAGTACAACCAAGTGCAAAGGATGAAACTAAGTGAAATGTGAAAAGCGAAGAATCGCTTAAATTATTGATTTTGTTCCTGTCTTGTTTCTTTGATAAGACACATGAAATTATATTGTATTGATATACAACGTATAACATATATGTCTTACAACATTTACCAGATTTCCCGAATAAGGATAAAAGCAAAACACTTTCATCTAATAAAATGTAATGTCATATAATTGCTTATGATGACAGTGCAAATATAGATATATTTTGCAATATAACACTCTAGGGTATTGTTTTTTTTAGGTTTAAGTATAGTCTTCGTTTCTTACTCTATCAAATCTATCTCATCATCCATTTCTCTATTCTCATTGTCATATAAATAAGATTCAGGTATATAGTCAGACAAAACCAGTTTTTCATTCTGTGTTTCGTTTTCAATTTCTTCTGCAAGATCAATATTTACGTCAATATCATCGCAGCAGGCATAGTTGTCGCGATATTGTTGATTACGTTTCATTTCTTGCTGAAAAAAACTGCTACCAAATAATGCTTTAAATAGATTCATAGTTTTAATGTTAAACGTTATATTATAAATGTCTTTTTATTGCTTCCTCATAAATTCTCCGTATTCGTTCCCGAAGATGTAACGGTTCAATTACTGTAAGTGAACTACTACGTGAGAGCAATGCCATTACAAAATCATTAGTAATACGAAGGCGTAATCTGATTCGAAATTCCATCTCATTGTCCGTAATGATTTCTTGTGAATGATGCAAAGGAATCGATTTCAAGAAACTACCATCTAATGCACTATAGCTTAGTTCAATATTTTCTACTGGAATATCTGTCTGATTCCAGATGCCGTAGCTGTCTTTAAATAAGTTGTTTGCATCAATATTCATATTCCTTTTGAAGGTTTCCTCATAAAGGATTTGGAGATTGCGGATACAGTCTATATTGAAAGTTTTTAATATGTTGTTGTCATAGGCGAGGAGATACCATCTTTGCTGGTCTTCTTTCAGATAATAAGGTAAGACTTTCTTTTTGCGTACTTTGTCTCCTTCACGTACATAAATATAACTGAATTCTACCGGGTGAAAGAATTTAATGGCTTTTATCAATGCCGGAAGACATTCACTGTCGTTTGGTCGATGATGTTCGGCAAGAACATAGGTGTGTAGGTTGGAAGTTTTGTCCAAAGCATTCAATAGGTCGAAGTTTAGCAGAAGCCGTTCGTACTGCTCCTTTTTCAAATCGTCTTCCTCATTGATATAATAACCGTTTTGTTTCTTATCAAAACAGATGCGGATACCAAATAGATCTTCTATATCTTTGAAGTCTCGCTGCAAAGTTCTTATGTCTACAGGTGTTCCATCTCGTTCTTCCATGCGATGTGTCACGTAGTTCTCCAATTCTTTACGTGGCACATACTGTTGAGGTCCTTTTAATTTATTGATAATGACCAGCATTCGTTGCATTCCTTCCCGTTTCTTGCCCATATTTGGTATTAATTTTAATTATCAAGAGCAAAGATAATGTCACGTGACGACAAAACATGTCGTTCTAAGAAAATTTCTAAGAAAACAAAGGGATTTTGATACGTATGCCCTTGTTTTTTTATACTTTTGGTGAAATTTTCAAAAGGTACGATTAAATGCTACATATTGAGAACATTTGTATTGCTTTTGGGACAGAGGTTCTTGTTTCCGGTTTTAATATGAAATTGGAAAGGGGAGAAACTGCCTGTATTGTAGGACAATCTGGCTGTGGAAAGACTTCGTTACTGAATGCGATAATGGGTTTTGTTCCGTTGAAAGAAGGGATAATCAGGATAGGAGGAATGGTACTGGATAAATCGACTATTGATACAGTCAGGCGGCAGATTGCATGGATTCCCCAGGAATTGGCATTGCCTTTCGAATGGGTGAAAGAGATGGTAGCTCTCCCGTTCGGACTGAAAGTGAACCGTTCTGTCCCTTTTTCGGAAGAAAGGCTTTTTGCCTGTTTTGATGAATTGGGACTGGAACATGAATTATATACCAAGAGAGTGAATGAAGTGTCGGGCGGTCAGCGTCAACGCATCATGCTTGCTGTAGCCGCTATGCTCAATAAACCTCTGATTATTATAGACGAACCTACTTCTGCTTTGGATGCCGATTCGACCGGTAGGGTCTTGTCTTTCTTCCGGCGACAGGCGGAAAGGGGAACAGCAGTGCTGGCCGTATCGCATGATAAGGACTTTGCTTCGGGTTGTCATTATTTAATAGAATTGTAACGATTGGAGAGAACTCTAATACGAATCGGATAGAATTGTTAAGAATACACTGTGGGAACGATTGATATATCATATTATAATCTTTTTATAGGCTTGCTTCTGCTTGCCATCCCGTTCTTTTATCTTTGGAAGTTTAAAACGGGACTACTGAAACCTGCCCTGATTGGTACAGTACGGATGATTATCCAACTGTTCTTTATCGGCATGTATCTGAAATATCTCTTTTTATGGAACAATCCCTGGATTAACTTCCTTTGGGTGATAATTATGATATTCGTAGCCGGACAGACAGCACTGGTGCGTACCCAGTTGAAACATCGTATCTTATTAATCCCTATTACGGTAGGATTTCTTTGTAGTGTTGTACTGGTAGGCTTGTACTTTATCGGTATTGTTCTTCAATTGGACAATATATTTAGCGCCCAATACTTTATTCCGATATTCGGTATCCTGATGGGTAATATGCTTTCGAGCAATGTGATAGCTTTGAATACGTATTATAGCGGATTGAAACGTGAGCAACAGTTGTACCGTTATTTACTGGGGAACGGAGCAACAAGGCAGGAAGCGCAGGCTCCATTTATCCGACAGGCCATTATTAAATCCTTCAGTCCGCTGATTGCGAACATTTCCGTGATGGGATTGGTTGCTCTTCCCGGCACAATGATCGGACAAATTCTGGGAGGAAGCAGTCCGAATGTTGCCATCAAGTATCAGATGATGATTATGGTGATTACTTTTACGGCATCTATGCTGTCGCTGATGATTACTATTTCATTGGCTTCACGCCGATCTTTTGACGCATATGGGAAATTATTAGAGGTAACCAAAGAACCCCGAAAATGACAATTACCGATCAGATATTCCGTAAAGTGGCTGAAACTTCTATTCCGCATTTTTTTATAACAGTGGAGTTTTCGGCATCCGGCACTGAAATGCCGGAACATATCGAATCGTTCCTGCGGGAAAAGTACAAAGTAATTCTTCGTGGAGCCAGCGGGCGTAAATTTATCTATAAAGAAGGAGAGTGGCGGCTTATTTTTACTTTCTTTCCTACCGACAGGGTGGTAGACGAACGGTATGCGCTGAAAAACAAAGTACAGATGAAAAGCGAAAGATAGACGCTAAGACAACGGGGTATCTTTGCTTTTAGCTCCGGTTGTGAGCACATTGATTACTTGCCTTTCAACATTCCCCATAAGCAGCGAAGCTGCACGAATTGTTCTCCGGGTTGCACATACCCGCCTTCAAACATCTTTTCCGACACTTTAAATTTGGAAAGATGATGGCGTATGTACGTCTCTACAGCCGGGGATTGTTTTTTGACGAATGACATCAAATCGACCTTTCCATCTTCACGAATGAGCACATGGGCTTTGATGGTACGAAAGCCGTACTCTTTGCAGTGTTTGGTTTCTGCTTTATCAATCCAGAAGATAGCAGTAGCTTTGACCGTATCTGCCGTGCAATCTTCGGCATTGTCAATTTCTGTAGACTCGGCTACAGCCGTTTCCGTATTATCACTCTTTTTGAGTTGGCAGGAGGTCGTCACAACTATCAGCAACAGTAGAGTCAGAATTGTTTTCATCGTATTTATTATTTAGTGGAAGTAAAAATACAGATTTTCAATAAATAACGGAAGTTTTACGCAGAATTTTATAATTAGTTTTTATTCCGGCACTGATTTTTATCCATATTTGTCCGATGAAAACAGGCAAAAGGCAAAAAGAATATACACTCTCTTTGCCTTTTGCCTATTGATAAAACTGAAAAATGAAATCAATTGTTTAATCTGAAACTGATGTAGATATAGTTAGTCGCCCCTTAGAATGTGCTTTTACGCCTAATAATCAACATATTAATATATAAATTGCTTTGATATATCTGCAAGTTTTTGTATCTTTATGGTTGAAAACTTGCAGATTATTATGATAAACAAGACCACCCCTCAGCCCTCCTTGTTCAGCTCTTTGACAGACCAGCTGAATCCCAGGCATCCCTTATACCTGCTTGCCAATAAGATAGACTGGCGCCGTTTTGAAGAAGCTTTCTCCCCGCTATACTGTGCCGTCAACGGTCGTCCGGCCAAACCCATCCGCCTGATGTGCGGACTTCTGATTCTTAAGCACGTGCGTAACCTGTCCGATGAATCGGTTGTTGAACAATGGAGCGAGAATGCTTATTACCAGTACTTTTGCGGTATGTTGGAATTCACGCCTTCCTATCCCTGCAATGCAAGCGAACTGGTACACTTCCGTAAGCGTGTCGGAGAAAATGGCATGGAACTGATTCTGTCAGAAAGTATCCGCGTCAATCAGGAGGACGACGGCCCGGACCATCACTGCACGGCCTTCATCGATTCCACGGTACAGGAAAAGAACGTGACTTATCCCACGGATGCGAAGTTGCATAAAAAGATAGTCCGCAAAGTGTTGTCTGTCGTAAAATCCTTAGGGCTTCCTTTGCGCCAGAGCTATACCTTTGTCCTCAAGAAGATCTACCGTGACCAGCGTTTCCGTAACCACCCCAAGAACCGTGGCAAGGCCCTGAAAGCGGACAAGCGGCTGCGCACCATTGCGGGAAGGCTTGTCAGGGAACTGAGGCGCAACCTGAAAGAAAACCACGGCTACGACTCCCTGCTCGACCTCTTTGAGCGGGTGCTTTCACAGAAGCGCAATTCTCCCGGGAAAATCTATTCCCTGCATGAACCGGAGGTGCAGTGTATCAGCAAGGGGAAAGAACATAAGAAATACGAGTTCGGCAACAAGGTTTCAATCGTCCGCTCAATTACCGGTGTCATACTGGGTGCCAAGTCTTTCCGGAATGAATATGACGGGCATACCATTGAAGAATCCCTCAGGCAGGTGGAACGCATTACCGGAAAGAAGATCAGGAAGTTGGCCGGGGACAGGGGGTACAGAGGAAAGAAAGAGGTGGGCGGCACCGGGATACTGATACCCGATGTTCCAAACAGGAAAGACAGTTATTACACACGCAAGAAGAAACATAAGCTATTCTGCAAGCGTGCAGGAATAGAGCCGACTATCGGGCATTTGAAATCAGACTTTCGTTTAGGACGCAACTTTTATAAAGGTGTGTTCGGGGATGTTGTCAATCTGCTCTTAGCCGCAGCAGCGTACAACTTCAAAAGAGCCATGAGGGTTCTTTGGCTACTTGTTGAAAAAATCTGCGGGACACTGTTTTCTTGCAATATCCCGCAGATGAGTACTTTTTAAGGGACGACTAGTTAGGGTTTAGCGGAAATCTTTCAGTTCTTCCTGTAATTTCTGGCGTGTGAAGAAGATACGGCTCTTTACAGTGCCCAACGGAAGATTCAGTTTTTCTGCAATTTCGCGGTATTTGAATCCGGAAACGTGCATGGCGAACGGAACTCTGTATTCTTTCGGAAGAGCATTGACTACGCGGTGCATCTCTTTCAGGTCGTATGTCTTTTCCGTACTTTCAAACCCTGCATCTTGCGGTAAATTAAGATGGTAGAGATTGTCCGTATGGTCAATAAATGTCTGGTCACGAACTACCTTGCGATAGTTATTGATAAAGATGTTGCGCATGATGGTATACATCCATCCTTTGAAATTTGTATCAGGTGTATATTTCTCTTCGTTATCTAATGCTTTTAGTGAGGTTTCCTGCAGCAAATCGTTCGCTTCTTCGCGGTCTGTTGTCAGTTTGTATGCGAAACGTAGTAGTTCTTCCTGAACGCCTACCAAGTCTTTTCTGAAGCTTAAACTTTTCATATGTGTTGTTTTTAAAATGTGAGTATTCGTTGTTAAAATTTTGATGTTGCAAGTTTAAGGTATTTTTTCGATCCCGCTAGGGGAGAATCCGACGGAATTTAGGGGAATTTCTATCATCGGATAGTTTTTAGGTCTTATTTGATAGTTTTCGGGTGGTGTTTGATATCTTTTACGGTGGTCTCAAGAAAACGGATAACGATAAATTCTCTAAAAAACGACCGTTTAGTATGATTATTCCTTTTTAATTTATTATATTTGCAACCAAATTTTCTACCAAATAATGAAAATTAAGCAAATAGTAAGCGCCCTTGAACGATTCGCGCCTCTGCCATTGCAAGACGGCTTTGATAATGCCGGCCTGCAAATCGGATTGACAGAAGCGGAAGCAACAGGGGCTTTGTTGTGTCTTGACGTTACTGAAGCTGTGTTGGATGAAGCGATCGCGTTGGGTTACAATCTCGTCATATCTCATCATCCGCTGATTTTTAAAGGGTATAAATCCATTACGGGCAAGGATTATGTGGAACGCTGTATATTGAAAGCAATAAAGAATGATATTGTGATCTATTCGGCGCATACCAATCTGGATAATGCGCAAGGTGGAGTCAATTATAAGATAGCCGAAAAAATCGGATTGAAGAATTTGAAAGTGCTTGAGCCGAAAGAGAATAACTTGGTTAAGTTGGTGACGTTTGTCCCTTACGCACAAGCTGACGCGGTACGCGAAGCACTGTTTGCTGCCGGATGCGGAAATATAGGCGACTATGATTCATGCAGTTACAATCTGAAAGGAGAGGGAACTTTCCGTGCAAAAGAGGGAACGCATCCTTTCTGTGGAACAATCGGAGAACTGCACCACGAAGAGGAGGTGAGGATTGAAACGATTCTTCCTTCCTTTAAAAAGGCGGAAACCATCAAGGCTTTATTGGCTGCCCATCCTTATGAGGAACCGGCATTCGACATTTATCCTTTATTGAACGACTGGTCGCAGGCGGGATCGGGAATTGTCGGTGAATTGGATGAATCGGAGACAGAGCTCGAATTTTTGAAACGCATCAAGAAGACATTCGAAGTGGGATGTTTGCGTCACAACAAGCTGAAGGGAAGAGAGATACAGAGAGTGGCATTGTGCGGCGGTGCAGGTGCATTTTTGCTTCCACAGGCAATCTGGTCGGGAGCGGATGTTTTTATTACCGGTGAAATTAAATATCATGATTATTTCGGTCATGAAGAAGATATTCTGATGGCAGAGATTGGTCATTACGAAAGCGAACAATATACAAAAGAAATTTTTTATTCCATAATCCGGGATTTATTTCCTAATTTTGCACTCCAATTGAGTAAAATAAATACGAATCCCATAAAATATTTATAAGTAAAATGGCTAGAGAAGCAAAAAAAGATCCGAATGAGTTGACGGTAGAACAGAAACTGAAGACACTGTTCCAACTGCAAACGATGTTGTCTAAGATTGATGAAATCAAGACATTGAGAGGTGAACTTCCGTTGGAAGTGCAAGACCTTGAAGATGAAATTGCCGGTTTGAGTACCCGTATCGACAAGATCAAAGCTGAAGTGGATGAACTGAAATCTGCTATTGCCGGCAAGAGAGTAGAAATTGAAACAGCAAAGGCTTCAGTAGAAAAATATAAGTCACAACAAGACAATGTTCGCAACAACCGTGAATATGACTTCTTGACAAAGGAAATCGAATTCCAGACATTGGAGATCGAACTTTGCGAAAAGAGAATCAAAGAATATTCTGCTGATAAAGAAGAAAAAGAGGCTGAAGTGACCAAGAACGATCAGATTCTTAACGAAAGAATGAAAGACCTGGAGCAGAAAAAGAGCGAACTGGATGAAATTATCTCTGAAACCAAACAGGAAGAAGAGAAATTGAGAGACAAAGCTAAAGACTTGGAAACTAAGATTGAACCACGTCTGTTGCAGTCTTTCAAACGTATCCGCAAGAACTCTCGTAACGGATTGGGTATTGTGTATGTGCAACGTGACGCATGTGGTGGTTGCTTTAACAAGATTCCGCCCCAGAGACAGCTGGATATCCGTTCTCGTAAGAAAGTAATCGTTTGCGAATACTGCGGACGTATTATGATTGACCCGGAATTGGCTGGTGTACAAATCGAACACAAGGTGGAAGAAGCTCCGGCAACTACTACCAAAAGAGCTATCAGAAGAAAAACTGCTGAATAAAGAAAGCAGTGAAGTAGTAAGTAAAGTTACTATTTTGAGATATAAAGTAAGCCCTGCAGCAATGCGGGGCTTTTTTTGTTTTAGTAAGTGCCCGTATAAAGGGGAATCGAATACTTCAAAATAATATTGCGTCGCGTGGGAGTTTTACTCCAATTTTACTCCGGTAAACAAACTTACCCTTTAGTTGTTATCTTTTCATTTCATAAAAACCTGAACTGATATGAGTATACGAGTGTGGGGCACATCGCTCCTTATGTTTCTTTCAACTGTAACTGCGGTTGGACAGACTGCAAACCGTTATTTGAAAGCTCCGCTCCCTAACGATTGGGAAGAGAGCGGGGAAGTGTTTCAACAGATACTTCCGGTGGATGACCATTGGTGGAAGTCATTTCAAGACGCCAAACTGGACTCTTTGATAGCTCTGGCAGTAGATCGTAATTATTCTGTTGCGATGGCAATCAACCGTATAGCCGCTGCTCGTGCCAATCTTTGGATAGAACGTAGTAATTTCTTACCTTCCATCGGACTGAATGCAGGGTGGACTCGTCAGGAAACAAGTGGAAATACCAGTTCGCTACCTCAAACAACGGATCATTATTATGATGCTTCGTTGAGTATGAGTTGGGAGTTGGATATCTTTGGCAGTATCCGCAAGCGGGTAAAAGCACAGAAAGAGAATTTTGCCGCCAGTAAGGAAGAGTACACAGGTGTTATGGTTTCGTTGGCTGCGGAGGTAGCCTCGGCCTATATCAATCTAAGGGAATTGCAACAAGAACTTGAAGTGGTGAAGAAAAACAGTGCTTCGCAGGAGGAAGTTTTGAAAATCACGGAAGTACGCTATAATACCGGACTTGTTGCCAAGCTCGATGTGGCACAGGCTAAGTCTGTGTTGTATAATACGAAAGCCTCCATTCCTCAACTGGAAGCGGGTATCAATCAGTATATAACGACATTGGCCGTTTTATTGGGAATGTATCCGCAGGACATTCGTCCGGTTCTCGAATCCGGCGGAACACTGCCCGATTACATGGAACCGATCGGAGTGGGGCTACCTGTCGATTTGTTATTGAGACGGCCTGATGTACGAGGTGCGGAATTGAGCGTGAATGCACAAGCGGCATTGCTCGGAGCCTCGAAAGCGGATTGGTTGCCGAAAGTTTTCTTGAAAGGATCATTTGGGTATGCCGCCCGTGATTTGAAGGATCTCACCAAAAGTAAAAGTATGACTTATGAAATCGCTCCGTCATTGAGCTGGACTATTTTCAACGGAGGACAGTTGGTGAACGCAACCCGACTGGCGAAAGCGCAACTGGATGAAGCGATTAATCAGTTTAACCAGACGGTTTTGACTGCCGTACAGGAGACTGACAACGCTATGAATGGCTACCGGAATTCAATCAAACAGATTGTCGCCCTGCGGGAAGTGCGTAATCAAGGGATTGAGACATTGAAACTTTCACTGGAACTGTACAAGCAGGGGCTCTCGCCTTTCCAAAACGTACTCGATGCGCAACGTTCTCTGTTATCTTACGAGAATCAGCTGGTACAGGCACAAGGGAGTTCACTTTTGCAACTGATAGCCCTCTACAAGGCTTTGGGAGGCGGTTGGAGAGAATAAAAAAATCAATCAAAAAATATATAACCTAACAGATATGAAAAAACTGATGTATATCTTTCTTGCACTGCCTATATTGACAGGTTGTAAGGAGAAGAAAAGTACAGGAGCGATGGGAGGTATGCCAACTCCGGAAATTAGCGTGACCAAACCCATAGTGGAGGATATTACTTTGACGAAAGATTACCCGGGCTATCTGACAACTGAAAAAACGGTGAATCTTGTGGCCCGAGTGAACGGAACCTTGCAGTCTACCTCGTATGTCCCCGGCGGACGGGTGAAACAAGGACAATTGTTGTTTATCATTGAACCTACCTTATATAAAGACAAGGTGGAGCAGGCAGAAGCAGAGCTGAAAACCGCCCAAGCTCAACTGGAATATGCCCGTAATAATTATAGTCGTATGAAAGAGGCTGTAAAGAGTGATGCTGTCAGTCAGATACAGGTACTTCAGGCTGAATCGTCTGTGGCAGAAGGGGTTGCAGCTGTCAGCAATGCGAAAGCTGCTTTGAGCACCGCCCGTACAAACTTGGGATATTGTTATGTTCGTGCGCCGTTTGATGGCACTATCAGTAAGGCGACGGTGGATGTAGGAAGTTATGTCGGCGGCTCGTTGCAGCCGGTTACATTGGCTACTATTTATAAGGATAATCAGATGTATGCTTACTTCAATGTAGCTGATAATCAATGGTTGACGATGGCTATGGATAACCAACAATTACCTGCCAATCTTCCGCAGAAAATAATGGTTCAACTGGGAAAGGAGGGAACTGAAACTTATCCGGCTGCCCTCGACTATCTTTCACCCAATGTAGATTTGAATACAGGAACGCTGACGGTTCGTGCCAATTTTGATAATCCGAAAGGGATATTGAAGAGTGGGTTGTATGTAAGCATTACTTTACCTTATGGAGAAGCTAAAAATGCGGTGCTGGTGAAAGAAGGTTCTATCGGGACCGATCAGTTGGGCAAATATTTATATGTTGTAAATGATTCGAATATAGTTCATTACCGGCATATTGAAATAGGGCAGTTGGTCGACGGCACTTTACGGCAGGTAGTGGGAGGACTTTCTCCGCAAGAACAGTATGTCACAGAGGCTTTGATGAAAGTCAGAGACGGAATGAAGATAAAGCCTCTTCCTGATTCTCTTCCCAAGAGAGAAAAGTAAAGTCTCTTTGCTAACTGATTGACTAACAAATGAAATCAATAAAGGCGATGTACTTAAAACCGATTAATTAACAAAGGTAACTTCTTGCTCCCTCTCTTTGGGAGAAGGCTGTGGAGAGGCTGCTTTTAAACCTATATATTATGTTTTCTAAGTTTTTTATCAACCGACCGATATTTGCTACTGTCCTTGCCCTGCTTATTGTAGTAGCCGGTCTGGTCACACTCAATATATTGCCTGTGGCGCAATTTCCGGAGATCACGCCGCCAACGGTGCAGGTCTCTGCCGTTTATCCCGGGGCAAATGCTGAAACTGTTGCCCAAACAGTGGGTATTCCTATCGAACAGCAGGTGAATGGTGTAGATGGTATGCTTTATATGTCTTCCAATTCTTCCTCTTCGGGAGCGTATTCTCTGACCATTACATTCGCTGTCGGTACGGACATCGATATGGCAACTGTGCAGGTACAAAACAGGGTAAGTATCGCGCAATCATCACTGCCGGAACCGGTAGTGGTGCAAGGAGTCACTGTGCAGAAACAGTCTTCAAACATTGTGATGTTCCTGACAATGACTTCGCAGGATTCTGTATACAATAGCCTGTATCTGACTAATTATGCCAAACTGAATTTAGTAGACCAGCTGACACGTGTGCCCGGAGTGGGTGCTGTGAATGTTATGGGAGCGGGGGACTATTCGATGCGCATCTGGCTCGATCCGGAGGCTATGCGTATACGGAATATTTCACCGCAACAGGTTTATCAGTCTATCCAGTCGCAGAATGTGGAAGTATCTGCCGGATATATCGGTCAACCTATCGGGCAGGATAATAATAATGCTTTTCAGTATACATTGAATGTCCAAGGACGATTGAAATCTCCAGAACAGTTCGGCGATATTATTATCCGCCGCGAACAGAACGGAGCGATGCTTCGCCTGAAGGATATTGCACGCATCGACTTGGGTTCTGCGTCATATAGCGTAGTGTCACGATTGAATGGAAAACCTACGGCTGCCATTGCTATTTACCAGCAACCGGGTTCCAATTCGCTGGATGTATCCAAAGGAGTGAAGGCTAAAATGGAGGAATTGGCGGCAAGTTTCCCGAAAGGAGTTTCGTATAATGTCACTTTGGATACGACCGATGTGATCCATGCTTCTATTGATGAAGTGATGGTCACATTCTTTGAAACGACTTTGCTGGTGATTCTCGTTATTTTCCTGTTCTTGCAGAATTGGAGGGCTGTGATTATTCCTTGTATTACCATCCCGGTATCGTTGATTGGTACATTTGCCGTGATGGCGGCATTTGGTTTTTCTATCAATACATTGACGTTGTTCGGGCTGATTCTGGCAGTTGCCATTGTGGTGGATGACGCGATAGTGGTGGTGGAGAATGCTTCGAGGTTACTGGAAACCGGGCAGTACTCCCCCCGCGAAGCGGTGACGAAAGCGATGGGAGAGATTACAGGCCCGATTGTCGGGGTAGTGCTTGTATTGCTGGCTGTGTTTATTCCAACGATGATGATTAGCGGAATTTCAGGGCAGTTGTATAAGCAGTTTGCATTGACTATTGCCGCTTCTACCGTGTTGAGCGGTTTCAATTCGTTGACATTGACCCCTGCGCTCTGTGCGTTGTTTCTTGAAAAGAGCAAACCTTCTAACTTCTTTATATACAAAGGTTTCAATAAGGCATATGACAAGACACAAGGAGTGTATGACAAGATTGTCAAATGGTTGCTTCAACGTCCCGGAATGGCTCTTGTTTCCTACGGTGCCTTGACTGTTATTGCTGTATTGCTCTTTATGCATTGGCCGTCTACTTTCATTCCGGACGAGGATGACGGATATTTTATTGCTGTTGTTCAACTTCCGCCTGCAGCCAGCCTTGAACGTACGCAGGCAGTGGGAGATAAGGTTAATGCAATTCTGGATTCTTATCCGGAAGTGAAGAATTATATTGGCATTTCCGGCTTCTCGATAATGGGTGGCGGCGAGCAGAGCAACTCGGCAACTTATTTTGTGGTACTGAAAAACTGGGATGAAAGGAAAGGGAAGGAGCATACGGCTGCTGCCGTAGTCAACCGTTTTAATGGTGAAGCGTATATGACTATTCAGGCTGCAGAAGTATTTGCGATGGTTCCTCCGGCTATTCCGGGACTGGGTGCTTCCGGCGGTTTGCAACTTCAGTTGGAAGACCGGCGTAACCTGGGACCGACGGAAATGCAGCAAGCTATCAATGCGTTGCTTGCTTCTTATCATTCTAAACCGGCTTTAGGATCTGTGTCCAGTCAGTATCAGGCAAATGTTCCGCAGTATTTCTTGAATATTGATCGTGATAAAGTGCAGTTTATGGGGATTGCCTTGAATGATGTTTTCTCTACATTGGGCTATTATATGGGAGCGGCTTATGTGAATGATTTTGTTGAATTCGGCCGTATCTATCAGGTGAAGATTGAGGCACGGGATCAGGCACAGCGCGTGATTGATGATGTCTTGAAACTAAGTGTGCCGAATGCGGCAGGAGAGATGGTACCTTTTTCTTCTTTCACCGAAGTGGAGGAACAGTTAGGACAGGATCAAATAAACCGTTATAATATGTACTCGACTGCTTCTCTGACTTGTAATGTTGCTCCGGGAAGTAGCACCGGGCAGGCCATACAGGAAGTGGAAGCATTATTTAAGGAACAGCTGGGAGATGAGTTTGGATATGAATGGACTTCTGTGGCTTATCAGGAAACACAGGCAGGAAATACAACTACCATTGTACTCGTGATGGCTCTAATTGTTGCTTTCCTGGTACTTGCTGCACAGTATGAGAGTTGGACCAGCCCGGTGGCAGCCGTTATCGGATTGCCGGTCGCATTATTGGGTGCTATGATTGGCTGTCTGATTATGGGAACTCCGGTCAGTATTTATACGCAAATCGGTATCATTCTGCTCGTTGCGCTTTCGGCAAAGAATGGTATTTTGATTGTGGAATTTGCCCGTGATTTCCGTGCCGAAGGTAATTCGATTCGGGAAGCTGCTTTTGAAGCGGGACATGTCCGCTTGCGTCCGATCCTGATGACATCTTTTGCTTTTGTACTAGGAGTGATGCCGTTGTTGTTCGCTACCGGCGCAGGTGCGCAAAGTCGTATAGCATTGGGGGCCGCTGTTGTGTTTGGTATGGCTATGAATACTTTATTGGCTACTATTTATATTCCTAATTTTTACGAATTGATGCAGAAATTGCAAGAGCGGTTCAGTAAAAAGAAAGCAGATGATGGTGGCGGGAAAGATGCTGCAACGTAGAAGTAAAAAGCTGTTTGAAGACTGTCTGGAAGGGTAGTTGGTATAGTGACGCTATCTGTTCGGGATAGCGTCACCATAGTAGGCAAATAGCGTCACTATCTTGAGGGGATAGTGACGCTATTTTATTCTTGTCGGCAAGGCTGTTTTTTTAAGGCGAATACAGCGGATTATTTTATAAAGAATGGTAATCAGGAATATCCTGGAGGAACGTATAGCTCTGATGTTCATAATCCATACGGCAGCAATAATGTTGCATTCCGTTGCTGACAATCAGGTAATCTACTTTCAGTACCATATTATATCGGGTAATCTGATCGAAAACAGCTTGCGTTATTTCAATGTGTGGTGCTTTATATTCTACAATCATCCGGGCTGATAAATCCCTCCGGTAAAGTACTGTATCGCATCGTTTGGTAGTACCGTTCAACTTCACCATTACTTCATTGGCAAGAAGGGTAGTCGGATATCCTTTGTGTGCAATAAGAAAGTGAACAAAGTGTTGCCGTACCCATTCTTCAGGGGTAAGGGCGACATATCGTTTACGAATAACGTCGAAAATTACATTTTTTCCGTTTCGTACGTTTATTTTAGTGTCGAATACTGGTAGGTTTAACGATAACATTTATTATTTTTGTAAGTTAAATAATGGTTCCCATTATTGGGAGCACAAATTTAATAGATAATTATGAAAACAAAAGAAGAAATCGTAGCTAATTGGCTGCCGCGTTACACAAAACGTAACCTGGAGGATTTTGGAGAGTATATTCTGTTGACTAACTTCAACAAGTACGTCGAGATTTTCGCAAATCAGTTTAATGTTCCTATTTTAGGAAGGGACGCAAATATGATTTCTGCTTCTGCCGAAGGTATCACAATGATTAACTTCGGTATGGGAAGTCCCAACGCTGCTATCATCATGGACTTGCTGGGTGCTATTCGCCCCAAAGCATGTTTATTCCTCGGAAAATGTGGTGGTATCGACAAGAAAAACCAGCTTGGTGACTTGATTCTTCCTATTGCGGCTATCCGTGGGGAGGGAACTTCCAATGATTATTTTCCTCCCGAGGTTCCTGCGTTGCCTGCATTTATGTTGCAGCGTGCCGTTTCTTCATCCATTCGTGACAAAGGCCGCGACTATTGGACCGGTACTGTATATACCACTAACCGTCGTATTTGGGAACATGATGATGCGTTCAAAGAATATCTGACAAAGACACGGGCTATGGCAGTCGATATGGAAACTGCAACTCTGTTTAGTTGTGGCTTTGCCAATCATATTCCTACCGGTGCATTATTATTGGTATCCGATCAGCCAATGACTCCCGATGGAGTGAAAACGGATAAAAGCGATAATTTGGTGACCAGAAATTATGTAGAAGAGCATGTTGAAATTGGCATTGCTTCTCTGCGTATGATTATTGATGAAAAGAAAACTGTTAAACACTTGAAATTCGACTGGTAATCCGGTCTTTCTGAAAAAATATATATGGCAAAACAAGAATTGACCTGTGATGACATCCTCAAGGAATTGAGAGCAAAGCAGTATCGCCCTGTCTATTACCTGATGGGAGAAGAGTCGTATTATATCGACTTGATTGCAGATTACATAACGGATAATGTGTTGAGTGAAACGGAAAAAGAATTCAACCTGACTGTTGTGTATGGTGCTGACGTGGATGTGGCAACGATTATAAATGCCGCAAAGCGTTATCCCATGATGTCAGAACATCAAGTAGTAGTCGTTAAGGAAGCACAGGCCGTGCGTAATATGGAGGAGTTGTCATATTATCTTCAAAAGCCTTTACTTTCCACTATCTTAGTGATATGCCATAAGCATGGAACTTTGGATCGTAGAAAGAAGTTAGCTGCCGAGGTGGAAAAAACGGGTGTATTGTTTGAGTCTAAAAAAATCAAAGATGCGCAACTTCCCGGTTTTATCGCTTCATATATGAAACGAAAAGGGGTTGATATGGAACCGAAGGCAACTTCTATGCTTGCTGATTTTGTAGGCTCGGATTTAAGTCGTCTGACCGGAGAACTTGAAAAGCTGATTATCACTTTACCTGCCGGACAAAAACGTGTTACTCCTGAACAGATAGAAAAGAATATCGGCATAAGCAAAGACTATAATAACTTTGAATTGCGCAGTGCTTTAGTGGAAAAGGATATATTGAAAGCGAACAAAATAATAAAATATTTTGAGGAAAATCCGAAAACAAATCCAATCCAAATGACGCTGTCTCTATTATTTAGCTTTTACTCCAACTTGATGTTGACTTATTATGCGCCGGATAAATCAGAGCAAGGAATTGCAAACATGCTAGGATTAAGAACTCCATGGCAGGCTCGGGATTATATGGCGGCAATGCGAAAATATAGTGGAGTAAAGACGATGCAAATTGTTGGAGAAATACGATATGCTGATGCAAAATCTAAAGGAGTCCAAAACAGTTCTATGACAGATGGGGATATTCTTCGCGAGCTGGTGTTTAAAATTTTGCATTAAGTCGAATTAAGAATTACATATATCATCAGACATATACTTTTACCATAGATAGAAATGGGGAGTATATGTCTTTTTTATATTCCCGCAATTATACTTATCTCAAAAAGACTCCTCACTATTTTCTGTGATTATTTTTACAAATAAAATTAGTTATTTCATCGTTTTATAGAGTTACTGTTTGGCTAATCACACAAACAGTTTTTTTAATTTTATATTGCCCTATCTTTTCAGAAAATACATTTTCATTAAATCTAAAGCTTGAATTTTTTAACGAGAAAAGTTTACTGATCCTTGAGTTTTATCAAAAAAAGCATTTTAGATTTTGATGCTACCATTTTATAGTGAGAATGGAGATTTTCTCTTTTTCTAAAGCTGCCCATTAATGTCATTTTGATAGTTCAGACTATATTGGATTGTTACAGCATGATTTTTTTCTAGTTTAATAGAAATATAGATTCACTTTATTGGGCTTAAATTCTTGTATATCATTTATTTATGCGAAAAATAAGCCTTCTAGAATCGAAAAAAAATAAATATCTGGAGATTGGTACAGAAATATCGCAAGGATTTGCTTTTTAGAGAAAATTGTAAAGGATGATTAGACAAAAATAGTAATATACATTGGTAAAGTATGGGTTGATTCCTTCCTTTTATTGCTTTTGCAACTATCAATATTTACTTTTGTATATTTGATCTGTTACCAATGTATAAAGTATTAATGTGAATAAGATACAAATGTGATAAAGAGCAAGCATTCACAATAGTGTATTTGTGAAATCACAATACTAATATTACATGTACAAATGTGGTTATATTGCTATTAACAAATAATAGTTTACTATTTATTCACCTGTGAACCAGTGTATTATATATTATTTTATCAATTTGTACTATAAAAGCCTCGCTTGGGTAGTATGTATATTTGTGAATAGTCGCGTTTGGTTTGCAATTGACTTTGTTATATATCTATATATCTGTATTTTATATGCAATTATTCAATTAATGATATATGTTTATATTTACTCTTTTTATTTGAATTACAAACGTAATATTCGAATTGTAGAATGTCGTATACTTTTGTAATATTGATATTTTTATATTTGTGATTTGTTTTTGTGAATCTAAATATTTACCTTTGTATTATCAATGATGTAATACGTATTTTTGTGAATCAGGTGCATAACACATACAATTGTACTAAAAAGAAGGTAGTATGGAAATAAAAGACAGAATCAGAATGATAATGGAGAGAGAAAAAGTTCCTCCTAAAGTTTTTGCTAAAACAATCGGAGTACAACAATCTACTCTCTCTCATATTTTAAATGGCCGGAATAAACCCAGTTTAGATGTCATAATGAAGGTTCATCAAAAGTATGACTATGTAAATCTTGAATGGTTGCTTTATGGAGAGGGCGAAATGATGGTATCTGAAGAAGAGACATCTTTTTCTTCTTCTAATAGCGATTATCTGCCTTCTTTATTCGACGAGAATCTCATAAATTCGTCCAAAGAGCCGGCTATTCCGGAAAATCGCAAGGAAATGCCATTAAGAAACGCTGAAAATGCCCCTAAAGAGATTGTAAAACAAGAGATTAGGTATATAGAAAAGCCTGCCAGGAAAATCACGGAAATAAGAATATTTTTTGATGATAATACCTATGAGACGTTTAGGCCTGAAAAATAAAGAGTAAAATCGGTGGTTTGAGCAATTTCCTGTATCTTTGCACCCAGAATACGAATTTATACTTTTATATCCATACATGAAGAAATTTATTTTAGATCTGACAGTGACCGAGAATATCAGATTGAATGCAAACTATGTATTGCTAAAATTGACGTCTCAGTCATTACTGCCCGAAATGTTACCTGGGCAGTTTGCAGAAATCCGGGTGGACGGTTCGCCTACTACATTCTTGCGTCGTCCTATTTCTATTAATTTTGTAGATAAACAGCGAAATGAGGTCTGGTTTCTGATCCAGCTGGTTGGTGATGGAACAAGACGTCTGGCAGAGGCTAATTCTGGTGATACAATTAATGTGGTGCTTCCGCTGGGAAATGCATACACAATGCCTCAAGAGGCTTCTGATAAGCTCTTATTAGTTGGTGGAGGTGTCGGAACAGCTCCCATGTTGTATTTAGGTGAACAATTGGCTAAAAAAGGCCACAAACCTACGTTCTTGTTAGGTGCCCGTAGCGACAAAGATTTGTTGCAGCTGGAAGAGTTTGCCAAATATGGAGAGGTGTATACTACTACGGAAGATGGTAGCCATGGCGAAAAAGGATACGTAACTCAACATTCTATATTAAATAAGGTACGATTTGAGCAGATTTACACTTGTGGTCCTAAACCAATGATGGTGGCTGTGGCAAAATATGCCAAAAGTAATCAGATAGAATGTGAAGTTTCTTTGGAAAATACAATGGCTTGTGGTATCGGAGCATGCTTGTGCTGTGTGGAAAATACGACAGAAGGTCACTTGTGTGTATGTAAAGAAGGTCCTGTTTTTAATATAAATAAACTACTATGGCAGATTTGAGTGTAAACATTGGTGAATTACAAATGAAGAACCCGGTAATGACAGCATCCGGTACATTTGGATATGGTGAAGAGTTCTCTGATTTTATTGATATAACGCGAATAGGTGGTATTATTGTAAAAGGAACGACTCTTCACAAACGTGAAGGGAATCCTTATCCGCGTATGGCAGAGACTCCTTCTGGGATGTTAAACGCTGTAGGACTGCAAAATAAGGGTGTTGACTACTTCGTAGAGCATATATATCCTCGTATAAAAGACATTCAAACGAATATGATTGTAAACGTTTCGGGGTCTGCGATCGAAGATTATGTGAAAACGGCTGAAATCATTAATGAACTTGACAAAATTCCTGCTATAGAACTAAACATCTCTTGCCCCAATGTGAAGCAAGGAGGTATGGCTTTTGGTGTGTCAGCAAAAGGGGCATCAGAAGTAGTTAAAGCAGTGCGTTCTGCTTACAAAAAGACACTTATCGTAAAACTCTCCCCAAACGTTACGGATATCACCGAAATAGCTCGCGCGGCAGAAGAAAGTGGTGCAGATAGCGTGTCATTAATCAATACATTGCTGGGTATGGCGATTGATGCGGAACGTAAACGCCCTATTTTATCAACGATAACAGGAGGAATGTCGGGAGCGGCCGTAAAACCTATCGCATTGCGTATGGTGTGGCAAGTTGCTAAGGTGGTAAATATTCCTGTCATTGGTTTAGGGGGTATTATGGATTGGAGAGATGCTGTCGAATTCATGCTTGCAGGTGCAACGGCTATCCAGATTGGTACGGCAAATTTCATAGATCCTGCTGTTACTATTAAAGTGGAAGATGGTATAAATAATTACCTGGAAAGACACGGGTGTAAGTCTGTAAAGGAAATTATTGGTGCGCTTGAGGTGTAATTGAAAACATACAATAACCATTCGCACTAAGTCTGCGAGAAAAATGCTATTTGTCTTTTGAATAAAGGAAGAATAAGCAGGCTGGAAACAGCGGATGAAAAATAAGTCTGTGTTTAACGATTAGCTATCAGCAAGATCTTTATAAACTGAAGGCTAACTAGTCGTCCCTTAAAAAGTACTCATCTGCGGGATATTGCAAGAAAACAGTGTCCCGCAGATTTTTTCAACAAGTAGCCAAAGAACCCTCATGGCTCTTTTGAAGTTGTACGCTGCTGCGGCTAAGAGCAGATTGACAACATCCCCGAACACACCTTTATAAAAGTTGCGTCCTAAACGAAAGTCTGATTTCAAATGCCCGATAGTCGGCTCTATTCCTGCACGCTTGCAGAATAGCTTATGTTTCTTCTTGCGTGTGTAATAACTGTCTTTCCTGTTTGGAACATCGGGTATCAGTATCCCGGTGCCGCCCACCTCTTTCTTTCCTCTGTACCCCCTGTCCCCGGCCAACTTCCTGATCTTCTTTCCGGTAATGCGTTCCACCTGCCTGAGGGATTCTTCAATGGTATGCCCGTCATATTCATTCCGGAAAGACTTGGCACCCAGTATGACACCGGTAATTGAGCGGACGATTGAAACCTTGTTGCCGAACTCGTATTTCTTATGTTCTTTCCCCTTGCTGATACACTGCACCTCCGGTTCATGCAGGGAATAGATTTTCCCGGGAGAATTGCGCTTCTGTGAAAGCACCCGCTCAAAGAGGTCGAGCAGGGAGTCGTAGCCGTGGTTTTCTTTCAGGTTGCGCCTCAGTTCCCTGACAAGCCTTCCCGCAATGGTGCGCAGCCGCTTGTCCGCTTTCAGGGCCTTGCCACGGTTCTTGGGGTGGTTACGGAAACGCTGGTCACGGTAGATCTTCTTGAGGACAAAGGTATAGCTCTGGCGCAAAGGAAGCCCTAAGGATTTTACGACAGACAACACTTTGCGGACTATCTTTTTATGCAACTTCGCATCCGTGGGATAAGTCACGTTCTTTTCCTGTACCGTGGAATCGATGAAGGCCGTGCAGTGATGGTCCGGGCCGTCGTCCTCCTGATTGACGCGGATACTTTCTGACAGAATCAGTTCCATGCCATTTTCTCCGACACGCTTACGGAAGTGTACCAGTTCGCTTGCATTGCAGGGATAGGAAGGCGTGAATTCCAACATACCGCAAAAGTACTGGTAATAAGCATTCTCGCTCCATTGTTCAACAACCGATTCATCGGACAGGTTACGCACGTGCTTAAGAATCAGAAGTCCGCACATCAGGCGGATGGGTTTGGCCGGACGACCGTTGACGGCACAGTATAGCGGGGAGAAAGCTTCTTCAAAACGGCGCCAGTCTATCTTATTGGCAAGCAGGTATAAGGGATGCCTGGGATTCAGCTGGTCTGTCAAAGAGCTGAACAAGGAGGGCTGAGGGGTGGTCTTGTTTATCATAATAATCTGCAAGTTTTCAACCATAAAGATACAAAAACTTGCAGATATATCAAAGCAATTTATATATTAATATGTTGATTATTAGGCGTAAAAGCACATTCTAAGGGGCGACTAAATAAAAACGACGGTGAGGATTTACATATTCTTTACCGTCGTTTTTATTTACACTTTATTTTATTCTCCCAATAAGTCGGGACGAAGTTTTCTGGTACGTTCCAGGGATTGTTGCAGTTCCCATTCTTTGATTTTTGCTTCATGACCGGATAAGAGAATATCGGGAACTTTCCATCCTTTATAATCCGCAGGTCGTGTATATACAGGTGCTGCCAGCAAATTATCCTGGAAAGAATCGGAAAGTGCGGACTGTTCATCAGAAATGACTCCGGGGATGATACGTACGATGGCGTCCGCCATCACCGCTGCTGCCAATTCTCCTCCTGTTAATACGTAATCTCCAATGCTGATTTCTTTAGTAATCAGGTGTTCGCGGATGCGGTAATCGATACCTTTGAAATGTCCGCAAAGAATAATGAGATTCTGTGCCAACGAGAGGCTGTTGGCCATCGGCTGGTTGAACTGTTCTCCGTCGGGGGTCGTGAAAATAACTTCATCGTAGTCGCGTTCTGCCTTCAGAGCATTGATGCAACGCTCGATGGGTTCTATTTTCATAACCATTCCGGCAAACCCTCCAAAAGGATAATCATCGACACGGCGATATTTATCTTCGGTATAATCACGCAGATTGTGAATATGTATCTCTGCAAGTCCTTTATCTTGAGCTCGTTTCATGATAGAACAATTGAAGAAACCTTCAATCATTTCGGGTAAAACTGTTATAATATCAATACGCATAATCTTTTAATTTTTCGCAAAAGTACAAATATTCAAAGATAAACATGTATTTTTGCCTTAAACAATCGAAGAAATATGGATATAAAGGAAAAAATAGAGGAATTGCGTGCCGAACTTCACCGGCATAATTATAATTATTATGTGTTGAATGCTCCTGAAATCTCAGATAAAGAGTTTGACGACAAGATGCGTGAACTTCAGGATTTGGAACAGGCACATCCGGAATATAAAGATGAAAATTCGCCTACGATGCGTGTAGGTAGCGATTTAAACAAGAATTTCACGCAAGTGGCTCATAAATATCCTATGTTGTCACTGGCAAATACATATTCAGAAGCGGAAGTGACGGACTTCTACGACCGTGTCCGTAAGGTATTGAATGAGGATTTCGAGATTTGTTGTGAAATGAAATATGACGGTACTTCTATTTCGCTGACTTATGAAGATGGAAAGTTGGTTCGTGCCGTC
Source organism: Bacteroides xylanisolvens (assembly GCF_018289135.1). Lineage (NCBI taxonomy): Bacteria > Pseudomonadati > Bacteroidota > Bacteroidia > Bacteroidales > Bacteroidaceae > Bacteroides > Bacteroides xylanisolvens. The sequence goes on along the minus strand of NZ_CP072216.1, from coordinate 1,495,127 downwards.
ACCCGTGGGGATGGAGAAAAGGGGGATGATGTGACGGATAATGTGAAAACGATCCGTTCTATTCCGCTTGTATTGCATGGTGATAATTATCCTGCCTCTTTTGAGATACGTGGAGAAATTCTTATGCCATGGGAAGTGTTTGAAGAGTTGAATCGAGAGAAAGAAGCGCGTGAAGAGCCGCTTTTTGCCAATCCGAGAAATGCGGCTTCCGGTACATTGAAGTTGCAGAATTCTTCTATTGTGGCTTCCCGCAAACTGGATGCTTATTTGTATTATTTGCTGGGTGATAACCTGCCTTGTGACGGACATTATGAAAATCTTCAGGAAGCGGCAAAATGGGGCTTTAAAATCTCTGATTTGACGCGTAAGTGCCAGACATTAGAGGAGGTTTTTGAATTTATCAATTATTGGGATGTAGAGCGTAAAAATCTGCCGGTTGCCACAGATGGGATTGTTTTAAAGGTGAACAGTTTGAGGCAGCAGAAGAATTTGGGATTTACAGCTAAATCTCCTCGATGGGCTATTGCTTATAAATTCCAGGCAGAACGTGCATTGACTCGTTTGAATAAGGTGACTTATCAGGTAGGAAGAACCGGAGCTGTCACACCAGTAGCTAATCTGGATCCTGTGCAGCTTTCAGGAACGGTTGTAAAACGTGCGTCCTTGCACAATGCGGATATTATCGAGGGGCTTGATTTGCATATTGGAGACATGGTTTATGTAGAAAAAGGCGGTGAAATTATTCCTAAGATTACAGGGGTTGATAAAGATGCACGTAGTTTTATGCTTGGTGAGAAGGTTCGGTTCATCGTTAATTGTCCCGAATGTGGCAGTAAATTAGTCAGATATGAAGGAGAAGCTGCTCATTATTGCCCGAATGAAACAGCGTGTCCCCCTCAAATCAAAGGCAAAATAGAGCATTTTATTAGTCGAAAGGCTATGAATATTGATGGATTAGGGCCGGAAACGGTGGATATGTTCTATCGTTTGGGATTAATTGAAAATACGGCCGACTTGTATAAACTTACAGCTGATGATATCAAAGGTTTGGATCGTATGGGTGAAAAATCGGCAGAGAATATCGTAACGGGAATTGCGCAAAGTAAAACAGTTCCTTTCGAGCGTGTAATCTTTGCTTTGGGAATCCGCTTTGTTGGTGAGACTGTGGCTAAAAAGATTGCGAAGTCGTTTGAGAATATCGATGATTTACAGCAGGCAGATCTTGAAAAATTGGTAAGTATCGATGAAATCGGAGAAAAAATAGCTCAAAGTATACTTGCTTATTTTGCTAATGAGTCTAATCGTGAGTTGGTTAACAGGCTAAAGGAGGCCGGACTGCAACTTTATCGCACGGAGGAAGATTTGAGTGGATACACTGATAAGTTGGCAGGACAGTCTATTGTTATCAGTGGTGTGTTTATCCATCACTCGCGTGACGAATATAAGGAACTTATTGAGAAAAACGGAGGGAAAAATGTTGGAAGTATTTCCGCGAAAACGAGTTTTATACTGGCTGGAGATAATATGGGACCTGCAAAGCTCGAAAAAGCAAAAAAACTTGGAATAACCATATTAAGCGAAGACGAATTTCTGAAACTTATATCGTAAGATAAGAAAAATATTCGTACTTTTGCGGCTAAATAAATTAGAGATTATAATTAAAACTCATGATACAGACTAAATTGAAAGGAATGGGGGTAGCACTGATTACTCCTTTCAAAGAGGATGAGAGCGTTGACTATGACGCGTTGATGCGTATGGTGGACTATCTATTGCAGAATAATGCGGATTTCTTGTGTGTGCTGGGAACTACAGCTGAAACACCGACTCTGACCGAGGAAGAAAAGAAAACCATAAAAAAGATGGTAATTGACCGCGTTAACGGAAGAATTCCTATTCTGTTGGGTGTAGGTGGTAATAATACTCGCGCTATTGTAGAAACATTGAAAAACGATGATTTTACAGGGGTTGATGCTATATTGTCTGTGGTGCCGTATTATAATAAACCTTCTCAAGAAGGTATTTATCAGCATTATAAAGCGATTGCGGAAGCTACGGAGCTCCCCATCGTATTGTATAATGTTCCGGGACGTACGGGAGTAAATATGACTGCTGAAACTACGTTGCGGATTGCCCGTGATTTCAATAATGTAGTTGCTATTAAAGAGGCATCCGGCAATATTACGCAAATGGATGATATTATTAAAAATAAACCGGAAAACTTTAATGTAATCTCTGGAGATGATGGTATTACCTTTCCTCTCATAACATTAGGTGCTGTTGGTGTGATTTCGGTGATTGGTAATGCTTTTCCTCGTGAATTTAGTCGCATGACACGTTTGGCGCTTCAAGGAGACTTTGCCAATGCGTTGACTATTCATCATCGATTTACGGAATTATTTAACCTGTTATTTGTCGATGGAAATCCGGCAGGCGTAAAATCAATGTTAAATGCGATGGGGATGATTGAAAATAAGCTTCGTTTGCCGCTGGTTCCTACTCGTATTACTACATTTGAGGCAATACGCAAGGTTCTGAATGAATTAAATATTAAATGCTGAAAAAAGATGGACTCTTGACTAGTTCATAATAAACATCGAAGTGTTTAAAATAAATATCCCAATGATTGAATTCAATCATTGGGATATTTATTTTAAATCAGCTTATGATTTTTTATTCCTCTTCACCTTTCTTCTGAATAGTCTATGAATAAGGAATTTAGAGATGAAGGAGCTTCTTAAAAGCTGTTGTTTGTTGGTAAGCGTCTCCGCGATTCTATCTTGTCGCCCTTTTTTCATTCTTATATTTTTGCGATGTATAAAAATGAAGCATTATGGATTTAGCAGAAAATCGATTTGGAAAAACTTGGAAACATTTCCTTGAAGTATTGAAAGTAGACTACAATTGTTCTTTAGCCGATGTTTGCCGCGATCAGCATACCACTTTTGGTGGTATGAGTTCCTGGATGTCCAGACGGGGCTATAGCGTTAAACAAGCCAAGGCAGATGTGGTCCGTGATTATTATGGCGGCGTTGAACCCTCCCAACCGACAACTTCCTCTCCTTCATTCACTCAAATAGCACCCGCCATGTTGTCGGAAGAAGAGTTTAGTCTTGCCGGGATCACAATCACCTTTAACAGTGGAACCACCATTTCAGTCAAACGGGCCACACCCGGTGGTGTTATTAAAATGTTGCGCGATTACGAAAGAAAGGAGGGAGATCCATGTATTCTCTAACATCAGCCAATCGATACTATCTGTACCAGGGCTTTGTTCGTATGAACCTTGGCATTGACGGTTTATTCAAAATTATACGATCGGAAATGAAGGACTTGTCTCCCGTTTCCGGAGATATCTTTTTATTCTTTGGTAAAAACCGACAAAGTGTAAAAATACTGCGTTGGGATGGCGATGGCTTTCTTCTGTACTACAAGCGCCTCGAAGGTGGAAGTTTTGAGTTACCGACATTTAACCCCAATACAGGCAATTACGAGATTTCTTATCAGGTTTTGTCTTTTATCTTAAATGGAGTGTCATTAAAGTCTGTACGGTTGAGAAAACGTTTTAGGATCTAATTCAACATTCTGATTATTAGACATTTGCACTAAAGACATCATCCGGTTTATTTGGCTAATTCGTTGATTTTTTATATCTTTATGCCATGAAAAAGGATGAGATCATAGAGTTATTGAAGGAACAAATCAAGGGATTACGAGATGACAACAACAGACTCTTGGACCAAATAGATGCTTTGATAAAGGAGGTTTCTTCCCTTAAAGAGGCACTCCTTCAAAAAGGCGAATCTCTTAGCAAGCAACAGCGCCTTACTAAGGGACTCGCCAAACTTGTATCCAACACATCCGAACAGCAACAGGCTCCCCAATCTGCCATATCCGAAGAAGAGCGGCAGAAGATAGAAGCGGAAAAAGCAGATAAGCGTAAAGCAAGAAAGAACAATGGGGCCAAACGTGACATGCATTATGAGATGGAGGAAGAAGAACATGTCGTTTATCCCGATGATCCCGATTTTGACATCAATAAGGCCCGGTTGTTTACCACTGTTCCCAGAATATGCGTCCGCTATGAATGTGTACCCATGCGCTTCATCAAGCATGTCTACAAGATACACACCTATACACAAGAAGGTCGCCTGTTTGAGGGAAAAACACCGGCCTCGGCCTTCTTGAATTCCAGCTATGACGGTTCATTTATTGCCGGATTGATGGAATTACGTTATATACAATCGCTACCTGTTGAAAGAATCATCAACTACTTCGAGAGTCATGGCTTTACGCTGAAGAAACCTACGGCTCATAAGTTGATAGAGAAAGCCTCAAACCTCTTCGAAAATCTTTATAAGTGCATCCGGCAGACAGCTTTGAGTGATCCTTATAAGGCAGCCGATGAAACCTATTACAAAATACTCGTCCCGGAAAAGAACAGCAAGGGAAAAGGAGTCAGGAAGGGATACCTTTGGGTGGTTGTCGGCATAAACACCAGGATGATATACTTGCTCTATGATGACGGCTCCCGGTCTGAAAGAGTTATTCTTAACGAATTAGGCAGTTGCAAAGGTATCATACAAAGTGATGGTTACTCACCTTACCGGAAGCTCGAAAGCGATGCTTATCCCAATATCACACGCATCCCGTGCTTGCAACATATAAAACGGAAATTTATAGATTGCGGTGAGAAGGACCCGGATGCAAAAAGGATCGTGGAGCTGATAAACGCACTTTATCAAAACGAGCATAAGCATAAAGTTGGGGTTGAGGGATGGACGGTAGAACAGAATCTTATGCATCGAAAAAAATATGCGCCGGACATACTCGGAGAAATAAAAGATGTGTTTGATGAAATAGAAGAACGGGGGGATTTATTACCTAAGAGCGAACTGCAGGAAGCCATTACCTATCTTCGCAATGAGTGGAATGCAGTGGTGGACATCTTTAATTATGGTGACACTTATCTGGACAACAATATGGTTGAACGGATGAACCGGTACATATCCTTATCAAGAAAAAACTCATTGTTCTTCGGCAGCCATAAGGGGGCCGAACGAGGCGCCATACTCTATACGATAGCACTCACTTGTAGGATGCATAAAGTGAATCTATTTGAGTATCTCACGGATGTGATAAACAGAACAGCCGAATGGCAACCGAACACACCAATTGAAAAATACAGGGAACTGCTTCCTGACAGATGGGAAAAGGCTAATGACTAAAAAGGGATCATTAGCCTTTTTATTTTAATACACTATATAGAATCGCGGAGACGCTTACGTTTGTTGTGGTGGATTATATTTTGCGTTATCCTCTAAGCATGCGTAGATGATATAGGTTGTTTTTGTTCTGTAAAGCGGCGCTTTAGACATAGAAAAGCATAGCTTTAGCCTATCGAAAGCTATGCTTTTTCTTTCTTTTTCAATGGAACATATTTGTTTTATAAATCAGTTCGATAAAAAATAACCTACCACATGTTTCTTTTCTAATATCGAGCCGGGATATAAAATAGCTAAATGAAAAAAGGCCGATTTCAGGGCTCAGTTGTAATTCTTGGGGGATTAAGTTTAGTCAATTCCCTTCATGCATATACCTTTGCTAGCCTAAAAAGGAAGAAGCTCATATCCACTACTCCTCTAAATGATGCCCTAAATGCTTTGATTTTAGCATTAAATGCTTCCGCTGCTGCATTTGTACTCCTGTTCACAAAGAAGTTCAAAATCCTTTCATAATGGTTCTCAATAGAGTTTGCTACTGTTGTGAATGTATCGTATCCATATTCTTCAATCTTATTATACCATAGTGCCAGCTTTGCTCTTGCTACATCCTTGTCATAGTTTGTGGAAAAGATCTTTCCCAACTCCAATGAGTAGTAATATACATGCTTAATATCTTCAAACTGCTTGAAAAGTAATTCTGCCCTGATTTTCTGGCTCTTGGTCCATTTATCAGGTGATTTAAATAATAAATATCTGCTTCTGGCTAATAATTGCCTGAGTGTATCTCCGTTTTCGAGTTCTTCTGCTTTATGTACTTCCCCCTTCTCTTTTGCCGCTTTCATGGCTTTATTCTCCTCTTTTATCACTTGCCATCTATATGTAATACGCAACTCTTGTACCGCTTCGTATACAAGTTTTTGTACATGAAACCTATCAATCACCTGCATGGCACGTGAAAAGCACGTTTTCGCAATCTTTTGCATGCTCCCTGCCATATCCAGTGTAATTTCTTTGACTTGATTACGCAGCTCCTGTGGCATCTTTGTAAGTACCGCAATGATATCATCGGCTTTAGTGCCCTGAATTACAGCTATAATAGAACCTTTCCGACCTCGCTTATCTCTATTTATTAAGATGGTATAAAGATCTCCCTTGCTCAAAGCCGTTTCGTCAATACATAGGCGATAACCCATATTCTTTGGATAAAGGATATACTCTTGGGCATGTGCTCTCTGATCCCAATTCTGGAAGTCACTCAGGTGATCTTTATATTGGCTTTGAAGCTGTTTGCCATCCATACAGTAATGCTCTGCTACACTTTGGCAGCTAACGGCGTGATTATCTAAGTAATTCTTTTAAAAAAGCACCGAACTCAGCGGTTATGCGAGTACCGGTGGCTACCAAACTCCAGTCACGACTATATGTCTGCCCAGTGGAGGGATCTTCCCAGCGACGACGCTTGATACGTAAATAAACGGCTTTACCACGGATAGGGAAGTCCTGAACTTCAATCTCAGGGAGGAAACCTTTTGAGTGAAGATGTAGATCTGAGTGGCTCAGTTGTAATTCTTGGGGGATTAAGTTTAGTCAATTCCCTTCATGCATATACCTTTGCTAGCCTAAAAAGGAAGAAGCTCATATCCACTACTCCTCTAAATGATGCCCTAAATGCTTTGATTTTAGCATTAAATGCTTCCGCTGCTGCATTTGTACTCCTGTTCACAAAGAAGTTCAGAATCCTTTCATAATGATTCTCAATAGAGTTTGCTACTGTTGTGAATGTATCGTATCCATATTCTTCAATCTTATTATACCATAGTGCCAGCTTTGCTCTTGCTACATCCTTGTCATAGTTTGTGGAAAAGATCTTTCCCAACTCCAATGAGTAGTAATATACGTGCTTAATATCTTCAAACTGCTTGAAAAGTAATTCTGCCCTGATTTTCTGACTCTTGGTCCATTTATCAGGTGATTTAAATAATAAATATCTGCTTCTGGCCAATAATTGCCTGAGTGTATCTCCGTTTTCGAGTTCTTCTGCTTTATATACTTCCCCCTTCTCTTTTGCCGCTTTCATAGCTTTATTCTCCTCTTTTATCACTTGCCATCTATATGTAATGCGCAACTCTTGTACAGCTTCGTATACAAGTTTTTGTACATGAAACCTATCAATCACCTGCATGGCACGTGGAAAGCACGTTTTGGCAATCTTTTGCATGCTCCCGGCCATATCCAGTGTAATTTCTTTGACCTGATTACGCAGCTCCTGTGGCATCTTTGTAAGTACCGCAATGATATCATCGGTTTTAGTGCCCTGAATTACAGCTATAATAGAACCTTTCCTACCTCGCTTATCTCTATTTATTAAGATGGTATAAAGATCTCCCTTACTTAAAGCCGTTTCGTCAATACATAGGTGATAACCCATATTCTTTGGATAAAGGATATACTCTTGGGCATGTGCTCTCTGATCCCAATTCTGGAAGTCACTCAGGTGGTCTTTATATTGGCTTTGAAGCTGTTTGCCATCCATACAGTAATGCTCAGCTACACTTTGGCAGCTAACGGCGTGATTATCTAAGTAATTCTTTTAAAAAAGCACCGAACTCAGCGGTTATGCGAGTACCGGTGGCTACCAAACTCCAGTCACGACTATATGTCTGCCCAGTGGATGGATCTTCCCAGCGACGACGCTTGATACGTAAATAAACGGCTTTACCACGGATAGGGAAGTCCTGAACTTCAATCTCAGGGAGGAAACCTTTTGAGTGAAGATGGAGATCAGAGTACTCAGCAGGAATAGTGGCTTTCTCCTCTAAATAAAGAATAAAGCAAGTATCCTGAGAAACATGATTGACTAGGGTAAAGTAATCAAGGATTCCTGAAGGCAAGAACAAGCTTAAAGAAGCAACAGGATCAATCGTTTGGGAAGAGGATGTTTTCATGATGCAAAAATAAGAATTTTAACGCAATCCCCCAAGGTTTCAGACTGAGCCATCTGGGCTCAGTCTGAAACCTTGGGGGATTAAGTTTAGTCAATTCCCTTCATGCATATACCTTTGCTAGCCTAAAAAGGAAGAAGCTCATATCCACTACTCCTCTAAATGATGCCCTAAATGCTTTGATTTTAGCATTAAATGCTTCCGCTGCTGCATTTGTACTCCTGTTCACAAAGAAGTTCAAAATCCTTTCATAATGGTTCTCAATAGAGTTTGCTACTGTTGTGAATGTATCGTATCCATATTCTTCAATCTTATTATACCATAGTGCCAGCTTTGCTCTTGCTACATCCTTGTCATAGTTTGTGGAAAAGATCTTTCCCAACTCCAATGAGTAGTAATATACATGCTTAATATCTTCAAACTGCTTGAAAAGTAATTCTGCCCTGATTTTCTGGCTCTTGGTCCATTTATCAGGTGATTTAAATAATAAATATCTGCTTCTGGCTAATAATTGCCTGAGTGTATCTCCGTTTTCGAGTTCTTCTGCTTTATGTACTTCCCCCTTCTCTTTTGCCGCTTTCATGGCTTTATTCTCCTCTTTTATCACTTGCCATCTATATGTAATACGCAATTCTTGTACAGCTTCGTATACAAGTTTTTGTACATGAAACCTATCAATCACCTGCATGGCACGTGGAAAGCACGTTTTCGCAATCTTTTGCATGCTCCCTGCCATATCCAGTGTAATTTCTTTGACTTGATTACGCAGCTCCTGTGGCATCTTTGTAAGTACCGCAATGATATCATCGGCTTTAGTGCCCTGAATTACAGCTATAATAGAACCTTTCCTACCTCGCTTATCTCTATTTATTAAGATGGTATAAAGATCTCCCTTGCTCAAAGCCGTTTCGTCAATACATAGGCGATAACCCATATTCTTTGGATAAAGGATATACTCTTGGGCATGTGCTCTCTGATCCCAATTCTGGAAGTCACTCAGGTGGTCTTTATATTGGCTTTGAAGCTGTTTGCCATCCATACAGTAATGCTCTGCTACACTTTGGCAGCTAACGGCGTGATTATCTAAGTAATTCTTTTAAAAAAGCACCGAACTCAGCGGTTATGCGAGTACCGGTGGCTACCAAACTCCAGTCACGACTATATGTCTGCCCAGTGGATGGATCTTCCCAGCGACGACGCTTGATACGTAAATAAACGGCTTTACCACGGATAGGGAAGTCCTGAACTTCAATCTCAGGGAGGAAACCTTTTGAGTGAAGATGGAGATCAGAGTACTCAGCAGGAATAGTGGCTTTCTCCTCTAAATAAAGAATAAAGCAAGTATCCTGAGAAACATGATTGACTAGGGTAAAGTAATCAAGGATTCCTGAAGGCAAGAACAAGCTTAAAGAAGCAACAGGATCAATCGTTTGGGAAGAGGATGTTTTCATGATGCAAAAATAAGAATTTTAACGCAATCCCCCAAGGTTTCAGACTGAGCCGATTTCAGACTGAGCCGGCCGATTTCTTCGATGAAATGGGGAGAAAAATAAAATCCTCTACATAAAATGCAGAGGATTAAGTGATCGCGACAGGATTCAAACCTGTAACCGGCTGATCCGTAGTCAGCTACTCTATTCAGTTGAGCTACGCGACCCTATAATTTGTAAGTTTTCAGTGACCGCGACAGGATTCAAACCTGTAACCGGCTGATCCGTAGTCAGCTACTCTATTCAGTTGAGCTACGCGGCCATTTTGTTAATTCAAAAAAGTGATCGCGACAGGATTCAAACCTGTAACCGGCTGATCCGTAGTCAGCTACTCTATTCAGTTGAGCTACGCGACCATTATTTCGTTTTAACGGGTGCAAAGATACGGACTTTTCCCGAACTAGCAAGCTTTTCAACGACTTTTTTTGTAGAAAATTATTCTATGAACCGATAATTGAATAGTTGCCAACCTATACTTAGTCCGACATTCCACTCCCTTTTCGGTGAGCTATAATGATTTACATATGCAGAGATGTCTCCAAAAGGTAATTGACATACAACAGAAATTTCTCCTAAATATTCAAACTTGGAGAAAGCTTTTCCATAATATGCTTTATTCAACGAGTTTTTTTCGATTGGATAAATGGGCATAAAGCCATAAAATTCTCCCCGAAGATGGAACATTTGGTTTAAACGGTAAATAGGCCGAATACCGGCTCCCACAAATTGATTGGCACGAAAGGCTTCGTTGTAGGTCAATTTACTGTGTAGCGTGGGCGAAAACTCTCCAGCCTGCATCATTGTGGCCGTATAGTTTTCGGAGAAGTTTTTAGAGGCATATAATGCCTTCAAATACCATCCTAAAACCCAATGTTCACTCATATTATGATATTTCTCTTTCATGTATGATAATTGCAACCATGAGTGATGGTCTTTATTATTGTTGTTGGTGGTACTTCCTTCGCCCGGGTAGAATCGTTCTTTTCCAACGAAGATCTGGGCAACAAGAGCTTCTCTGTATCCACGTGTGGGGTATTGTTTAGAATTTAGGGTACTTCCATTAAAGCTGATTGATCCACCGAATAAATCATAGCGACTTTTGTCAAATTTGTCATTTCCAAAGTCAATGACGCTTTTCTGAAAATATTTATCTTCTATTTTCGCAATTCCGACCCCAAACTCTGCTCGCTTGCTCGAAAGGAAAGGTAAGCCGACCTGCAATTTTAAGAAACGTTCGTCTTTCTGATTGAAGGCAGGTTTGTTATTTCGCGAAAAAAGTTTGTCTTTCTTGAAATAGTCGAAAGTACTGATTGAACCTATAAGACGGTATGAGGTAGGAATGGCAGTGGCAAAGTCAATTTTTGCCATAAACTGCACGTTATTATATACTTTTCCGAGTTGCCCGTCAAGGATAAACTCTTTGGCATAGTAGTTTAAATCCTGATAGCTAAGCCCCAGATAGATCTGATTGGAATTGGAAGTGGATATATTTCCTCCCAACCGCACAGCAAAATTATTTTCTAATTTCACCTTTAAATGTAGATCGTAGGTGTCGTCTTCCGGATTATAAATTGCATGCGGTATAATTTCGGAAATCATTTTATCAGATAACAATCGGAAATAACCTTGTTTTAAATCCTCATAAGTGAATTCTTTGGTATCTGATTTATGAAATTCTCTTTTAATATATACTTGTTGTTGTGGATTAGCTCCGTCAATGATGATATTTTTAAAGCGTAGCTCCGGAAAATTACTCCGGTATACCATTCTTCTTAAACGTATATTGTCCAGATTTACACGCCGATGAATACGACTTTTGATTGAATCCATCATGCTGATGGTTCGATTATATCCTATATCGTGTAATTCGTCAATGCGTTGAAAATCCATTAGATTAACATTGTCATATTTGAACGTCATTAAAATCCCCATGGAGTCCGGAATGGAATAGTCGGTTTTCTGCATTACCATATTCTCAATTTGACTCATGAGATCATTTTCTTTGGGTTTAGTGGGATTGGTTGACACGACGCTTCCTATGATGACATCCGGATGAAAATCATCTCTCATGACATCTGTAGGAAAGTTATTATAAATACCTCCGTCATAGGCTAATACATTGTCTATTTCAATAGGTTTAAACATGAATGGGAAGCTCATGGAAGCTCTGACGGCATCTCCTAAATCTCCTTCCTTCATGACTAATTGTTTCTTGTTGTATACATCGGACGCAATGCAACGGAAAGGAACAAAAAGTTTATCAAAATCTCCCTTACAAGCGGCTGTGGCACGTGCATATAGGTCTACAAAAACGAGATTCATTTGAATCGGATTGACAACACTGGTAGGCAGGAATTGAGGTTTCAAACTTTTCAGTGAGTCTTTGAATGAAAAACGAATATTGAAGAATTCGGGAGTGGGAAGATTCTTTTTGAAGTGATATACATATTTCTCTTCCACTTCTCCGGAGTACCATCGTTTAAAGTCTTCCGACTTGAGAAGTTCTACCATGTCGTCAGGAGAGTATCCCATAGCATATAAAGAACCGATAATGGCTCCCATAGAAGTGCCTGCAATGTAATCAATAGGAATGTTGTTTTCTTCCAAAGCGCGAATGATACCGATGTGTGTCATCCCTTTGGCGCCACCACCGCTTAATACAAGTCCTACTTTTTGGGCATGGATAGCCGGAATAATCAGCCATAAAGTAATTAACACTAAAAAAATCTTTCTCATAACCCAAATCAAACAATTGAATTTTTTGTCTATTAAGTGTTCAAATATATACAATACTTTTCAATTAATCGATATTTTACCGATCGTTTTAAATTGAAAAAGAGCATTACAACGTGTATTTAACGTTGAATGCTCTTTCTTGAAGTATGTGTAATGTTTAAAGGGGCGATATTAAATCAATTCTATGCTACGTTTTACGAAGTTATTCAAAGCTTCACCTCTTAGCATATTGTTTTGCAATAAGGCCAAATCGATCAGCTGGCGGATAACTTTATTATTGCTTGCGTAGCCGATAAAGATAGCTTCTTTCTTACCTTTCAGATCATCCCACTTCTTATCCAGATTGTTTAGTTCATCTTTTTCTGATGTGGGGATTTCTTCTTCTTTCTTATCCTTTTGCTTGTCTTTCAACTCATTGCGTTGTTTGTTGACATTGTCCATTTCAGAAAGTATCGGAGCTACTTCTGCCTGACAAGCACTTTCTTCTTCATTCAATACCTGTTTTATCAACTTATGGTCTGAATTCAGAATTAGATTAAACATATCAGGCATTTCACCATAGAAACTCATTCCGGCCTGAATATTCGCCATTTCTTTCATACGACGCATATATTCGCTTTGAGTAATCATGACTGGAGCTGAATTTTCTCCTAATGCCTGTGTCATGACATTGAATTCAACTTTATCCATTTTAGGCAATTGACTCTTGAAGGCTGTTGTGATTGCATCCTGTTTATTGGCTTCCAACGTTTCACCTTTCTTATCTTCTTTTACAATAAGATTGTCAACAACATCACTGTCTACACGAGTGAAACGGGATTTTTCAAGTTTTTGTTCCAGCATGCTCACCATAGCTACATCCAACTGGCCATCCATGAGCAAAACATTGTATCCTTTGTTGGTGGCAGCTTCAATATAACTATATTGCTCATCTTTGTTATTTGCATACAGATAAATTAAGTTTCCATCTTTATCTGTCTGATTATCTTTAATAAGGGTCTGGTACTCTTCAAATGTATAATGCTTGTCATTTGTATCGGTGAAAAGGGCAAATTTTTGCGCTTTATCATAGAAATCCTCTTGTGTGAGCATTCCATAATTGATAAATATTTTTAAATCATTCCACTTCTCCTCAAACTGCTTACGGTCATTCTTGAATATAGACTGTAAACGGTCGGAAACCTTCTTTGTGATATAAGTTGAAATCTTCTTCACGTTCGAGTCGCTTTGCAAATACGAACGGGAAACGTTCAACGGAATATCCGGAGAATCGATTACGCCATGTAACAAAGTCAGGAAGTCCGGCACAATACCTTCAACCGAGTCTGTAACATATACCTGATTGCAATATAACTGAATCTTATTCTTATTTAATTCAATATTGCTCTTTACCTTCGGGAAATAGAGGATACCAGTCAGATGGAATGGATAATCAACATTCAGGTGAATCCAGAATAGTGGTTCATCAGACATTGGATATAACTTACTATAGAATGATTTGTAATCTTCATCCGAAAGTTCGCTAGGTTTACGTGTCCACAAAGGAGTGGTATCATTGATTATATTATCTTCGGCTGTTTCTACCTGTTTGCCGTCTTTCCATTCTTTCTTTTTCCCAAATGCAATGGGAACAGGAAGGAAGCTGCAATATTTCTTCAGAAGCTCGGAAATACGTGCTTCTTCGAGGAATTCTTTGCAGTCATCATCAATGTATAAGATGATGTCTGATCCACGATCGGCTTTTTCTATTTCTTCAATAGTGAATTCAGGGCTGCCATCACAAGTCCATTTTACGGCTTGTGCACCGTCTCTGTATGATTTAGTGATAATTTCCACTTTCTTTGCAACCATAAAAGCAGAGTAGAAGCCAAGTCCGAAATGTCCGATAATGGCATTTGCGTCATTCTTGTATTTCTCCAGGAAGTCGTTAGCTCCTGAAAAAGCTATTTGATTGATGTACTTTTCAATTTCCTCTGCAGTCAAACCGATACCACGGTCAGAAATAGTAATGGTATCTTTGCCCAATTCAACGTGAACGGTTAAATCACCCAGTTCACCCTTAAATTCGCCAATAGAAGCAAGCGTATTCAGCTTTTGAGTGGCGTCTACTGCATTGGATACTAACTCGCGCAGAAAAATCTCATGGTCACTGTACAAAAACTTTTTAATGATAGGGAAAATGTTCTCTGTTGTAACCCCAATATTACCTTTTTGCATAATACGTATATTTTTTAGTTTATCTATTGATTAATTTTAATTGATGTTTGTTCAGATAGAGACAAAAAAAATGCCAGACCCGAAGGTCTGACATTATGGCATATTATTTTATTTTCTTATTCAGGAAATAATATTATTCCGGAGTGACAACTTTCATCTCCAATTCACCTTTTTCTTCATTGAGAGATACCTGAATAGTATCTCCCTCCTTCAAAGAGGAGGAAATGATGAGCTCGGATAAGCCATCCTCCAGATAAGTTTGAATTGCTCGCTTCAAAGGACGGGCGCCATATTGTACGTCATATCCTTTGCCGGCGATAAATTCTTTCGCCTTATCTTCAATAACAAGCTTGTAACCAATAGATTCTATTCTATCATACAATCCTTTCAGCTCTATGTCTATAATCTTTGTTATTGCTTCCAGAGAAAGCTGGTCAAACGTGATTATCTCATCTACACGATTGATGAATTCGGGCGCGAATGATTTGTTTAGAGCTTTTTGTATTACGCTTCGCGAGAATTCCTTATCATCCAGGCGGCTTTGTGTCGCAAAACCAACGCCACGTCCAAATTCTTTCAGCTGACGGGTTCCTATATTGGAAGTCATGATAATAACAGTATTTTTGAAATCTACCATTCTGCCATAACTGTCAGTCAGACGACCTTCATCCATAACCTGAAGCAAGATGTTGAACACATCCGGATGTGCTTTTTCTATCTCATCAAGCAATACAATCGAGTATGGTTTACGGCGCACTTTTTCTGTCAGCTGACCACCTTCTTCATATCCTACGTATCCCGGAGGTGCTCCAACCAGGCGTGAAACAGTGAACTTTTCCATATATTCACTCATATCTATACGAATCAGTGCATCAGCAGAACCAAACATATATTTGGCTAACTCTTTTGCTAAGTGAGTTTTACCAACTCCTGTCGGGCCTAAGAACATAAATGTGCCAATTGGCTTATTAGGATCTTTTAGCCCTACACGGCTTCGCAAAATAGCTTTAACCAGTTTTTCTATTGCTGTATCTTGTGCGATGACTTTAGCCTGCAAATCTTCTTTCATACCTGCGAGCTTGATACCTTCAGCCTGTGCCATCCGTTGTACCGGAATGCCTGACATCATTGAGATGACATTGGCAATTTCTTCTGCATCAACAGTTTGCCTGTTTTCTTTCAGATTGGCTTCCCATTCTTTTTTCATCTCATCCAATTGGACAGAAAGCTCTTTTTCTTTATCACGGAAGCTGGCTGCAAGTTCGAAATTCTGCGATTTCACAGCTTCGTTTTTCTTGCTTTTGGCTTCTTCGATCAGTTTTTCTTGTTCTTCTATCTCTTTGGGCACATTGACATTGGTAAGATGTACACGTGAACCGGCTTCGTCTAAAGCGTCAATAGCTTTATCAGGGAAATTACGATCTGTGATATAGCGGTCTGTCAGCTTGACACATGCTTCCAATGCTTCATCCGTATAATACACATTGTGGTGATCTTCATATTTATCCTTGATATTACGCAAAATCTGCAAAGTTTCGGCAGCGGTAGTCGGTTCTACTATTACTTTTTGGAAACGACGTTCCAAAGCGCCATCTTTCTCAATGTTCTTACGATATTCATCAAGAGTGGTAGCACCGATACATTGTATTTCTCCTCTTGCCAATGCCGGTTTTAGCATATTGGCAGCATCCATAGAACCTGCCGCAGAGCCTGCGCCTACAATCGTGTGGATTTCATCAATGAATAATATTACATTCGGATTTTTCTGTAATTCATTGAGAATGGAACGAATACGTTCTTCAAATTGTCCACGATATTTGGTTCCTGCTACAACAGCAGTCATATCAAGAGCAACCACTCGTTTATCAAACAGAATCCGCGAAACCTTTTTCTGAATGATTCTTAATGCAAGACCTTCAACAATCGCTGATTTTCCTACACCAGGCTCACCAATCAAAATCGGATTGTTCTTTTTGCGGCGGCTTAAGATCTGCGCTAAACGTTCGATTTCTCTCTCTCTGCCGACAACGGGATCCAGGCGTCCTTCTTCTGCCGCTTTTGTCATGTCAGTACCGAAATTGTCAAGTACCGGTGTGTCATTAGACGGCTTCTTAGAAGCGGTTTGTGCTTGTTGGCGTTCGTCCGAACCACCTCTGCCGGAACGGGGAGAGGACATTTCTTCGTCATCATCATCGTCTTCCGTAAAGCCCATGCCAGAGTTTATATCTGGTTGCAATGTAGCTTGCTCCAGTACTTTCACATAATTTATATCGTTTGCTTCAAGTACGGAAGCTGCCATATTGTTTTTTTCTCTTAAAATAGCCAATAATACATGTTCTGTATCAGCGATGTTACTTTTCATTCCACGAGCTTCTAAAATACACATTTTTAATATCTTTGCCGCATCATTAGATAACGGTACCTCTGCATCAGGCAATAACATATCATCAGCTTCTGCCTTCAGTTGAGCTTCAATCTGTTGCTTTATTGCAGCTAGATTGGTGTTGAGTTTAGACAATATCTCGATAGCTTTTCCTTCACCGTCACGAAGGATTCCCAGAAGCAGGTGCTCAGGGCCTATATACCTACTTCTCAACCGATTCGCTTCTTCCTTACTATAGACGATAATGTCGGAAACTCTTTGTGAGAATTGATTATTCATACTTTTCCTTTTCTTCTAAGGGTTATTCACTGGCAAATATACGCATTAATCAAGTTTGTATTGCAATATTTGCTTTATTTCTTATATCTACAAATGGCGTGCCATAAAAACGGTGTATTTGCATTATATATATAAGGTATAACAAATATCCAGCTCTTTTTTACCAATGTTATCTATCTTTCCATATTATATTTATCGTTTTTATCTTTTTATTTTCGAATTTTAAAGTTTAATGAATTGTCGTCCCGGTCATGCTAAAACTTTCTTTCTAAAAACTTTCGTATATCGGGGAAAAGTAGTACTTTAGCGTGGTTTTTCACAAACCGTAGAATGTATAATTAATAATCATTTTAAATGCTTGAACAAGACAGAATTATAAAGATTAACATCGAGGAGGAAATGAAGTCATCGTACATTGACTACTCCATGTCGGTCATCGTTTCACGTGCCCTTCCGGATGTTAGAGATGGATTTAAGCCTGTTCACCGTAGAATTTTATACGGAATGATGGAATTGGGCAATACTTCAGACAAACCTTATAAGAAATCAGCCAGAATTGTGGGTGAGGTACTCGGTAAGTACCATCCTCATGGAGATTTTTCTGTTTATTTTGCAATGGTGCGTATGGCTCAGGAATGGGCAATGCGTTATCCTTTGGTAGATGGACAGGGGAACTTTGGTTCTGTAGACGGTGATAGCCCTGCTGCTATGCGTTATACAGAAGCTCGTCTTAATAAGTTGGGTGAAGCAATGATGGATGACCTGTATAAGGAAACCGTCGATTTTGAGCCTAACTTTGATAATACGCTGGTAGAACCTAAAGTTATGCCGACACGTATCCCGAATCTTCTGGTGAACGGAGCATCCGGTATCGCTGTAGGTATGGCTACCAATATGCCTCCTCATAATCTTTCGGAAGTAATTGAAGCATGTGAAGCATATATTGATAATCCGGAAATTACAGTAGAAGAACTGATGGAATTTGTCAAAGCACCAGATTTCCCTACTGGCGGGTTTATATATGGTGTGAGTGGTGTACGCGAGGCATATTTGACTGGACGGGGACGTGTAATTATGCGTGCGAAAGCCGAAATCGAAAGCGGACAGACACATGATAAGATCGTAATAACCGAGATTCCTTATAATGTAAATAAGGCCGAACTGATTAAGTATATAGCTGATCTTGTAAATGATAAGAAAATAGAAGGTATCTCAAATGCCAACGATGAGTCTGACCGTGACGGTATGCGTATTGTTATTGACATCAAACGTGATGCAAATGCAAGTGTAGTGTTGAACAAACTCTATAAAATGACAGCTTTGCAGACATCTTTTGGCGTAAACAATGTTGCTTTGGTTCATGGACGTCCAAAAACGTTGAATCTGAGAGATTTAATTAAATATTTCATCGAACATAGACACGAAGTTGTTATTCGTCGTACTCAGTTCGATCTTCGTAAAGCGAAAGAACGTGCGCACATTCTTGAAGGTTTGATTATCGCTTCGGATAATATTGATGAAGTAATTCGTATCATTCGTGCAGCAAAAACTCCTAATGACGCTATAGCAGGCTTGATTGAGCGATTCAACCTGACAGAAATTCAGGCTCGCGCAATTGTAGAAATGCGTTTGCGTCAATTGACAGGTCTGATGCAGGATCAGCTTCATGCGGAATACGAAGAAATAATGAAGCAGATAGCTTATTTGGAAAGTATTTTGGCTGATGATGAAGTATGCCGTCAGGTAATGAAAGATGAATTGTTGGAAGTTAAAACGAAATATGGAGATGAACGTCGTTCTGAAATCGTTTATTCTTCAGAAGAGTTCAATCCGGAAGACTTCTATGCAGATGATCAGATGATTATTACAATTTCTCATATGGGTTATATCAAACGTACTCCGTTGACTGAATTCCGTGCACAAAATCGTGGTGGTGTAGGTTCGAAAGGTACGGAGACCCGTGATGAAGACTTTGTAGAACATATCTATCCTGCTACCATGCACAATACGATGATGTTCTTTACACAAAAAGGCAAGTGCTATTGGCTGAAAGTATATGAAATACCTGAGGGAACGAAGAATTCTAAGGGACGTGCTATTCAGAATTTGTTGAATATTGACTCGGACGATAATGTAACTGCATACTTGCGTGTGAAGAGTTTGGAAGATTCTGAGTTTATTAATAGCCATTATGTATTGTTCTGTACTAAGAAAGGGGTAATAAAGAAGACATTACTAGAACAGTATTCTCGTCCTCGTCAGAATGGTGTAAATGCCATAACTATCCGTGAAGATGACAGTGTTATTGAAGTTCGTATGACGAATGGAAACAATGAAATCATCATTGCCAATCGTAATGGACGTGCAATTCGTTTCCATGAAGCAGCAGTTCGTGTAATGGGACGTACAGCAACAGGTGTACGCGGTATTACATTGGATAATGATGGCCAGGATGAAGTAGTAGGAATGATTTGTATCAAAGATTTGAAGACAGAATCTGTGATGGTAGTTTCCGAACAAGGATATGGCAAACGTTCTGAAATAGAAGACTATCGTAAGACGAACCGTGGTGGTAAGGGTGTGAAGACCATGAATATTACCGAAAAAACAGGTAAGTTGGTAACAATCAAGTCAGTAACTGATGAAAATGACTTGATGATTATCAATAAGTCTGGTATCACTATTCGTTTGAAAGTGGCTGATGTTCGTATTATGGGCCGTGCTACTCAAGGTGTCCGTCTGATAAATTTAGAAAAACGTAACGACCAGATTGGTTCGGTATGTAAGGTTATGACAGAAAGTCTTGAAGATGAAATTCCGGCAGAAGAAGCAGAAGGAACAATTGTGAGTGATCCGAATGCTGATGCTCCTGATATTGATGATGTAGCAGACGTAAATGAAAACGAAAGCAACAACGAAATCGAGGAATAGACATAATATTAATAATTAATCAAACAACAATCATGAAAAGAGTATTATTTTCGATGGTTTTATTGATGGCTGTTAGCTTCTCATTCGCACAGATGAAAAATGTGAAAGAAGCAAAGAGTATGGCTAATGACGTAAAACCTAATTTTAAGCAGGCTGAGCAGCTTATTAAAGAAGCTATGAAGAATCCTGAAACGAAGGATCTTGCTGACACATGGGACGTTGCTGGATTTATTCAGAGACGTATCAACGAAGAGCAAATGAAAAATGCTTTTTTGAAAAAACCGTATGATACATTGAAAGTGTATAATAGTATTCTGAAAATGTATGAGTACTATACTAAGTGTGATGAATTAGCGGAAATACCTAATGAAAAGGGAAAAGTTAAAAACAAATACCGGAAAGCAAATGCTTCAAGTATGTTGGCTGAACGTCCTAATTTGATTAATGGTGGTATTCAGTATTTTAACTTGGATAAGAATAAAGAAGCCTTGAAATTCTTTGCAACATATGTTGAATCAGCTTCGTATCCGATGCTAGCTGATAAAGAATTGGCTAAGAATGATACTCTTATCCCACAAATTGCATATTATGCTACATTGGCTGCTGATAGGGTAGGTGATAAAGATGCTATTATTAAATATGCCCCAATGGCTTTATCTGATAAGGACGGAGGTAAATTTGCAATGCAATTGATGGCTGATGCCTATAAAGCTAAAGGTGATACTGCTGCTTGGATTAAATCTTTGGAAGAGGGTATCCTAAAGTTCCCTGGAAATGATTATTTCTTTGCTAATTTGGTTGATTATTATAATAGCTCTAATCAAGCTTCAAAAGCTATGGAGTTTGCTGACAGAATGTTATCTAATGATCCGAACAATAAGTTGTATTTGTATGTAAAAGCATATCTTTATCATAATATGAAAGAGTATGATAATGCAATCGAATACTACAAGAAAGCTATTGCTGCTGATCCGGAATATGCAGAAGCATACTCTAATGTAGGCTTGGTATATTTGATGAAAGCACAGGATTATGCTGATAAAGCAACAACAGATATCAATGATCCTAAATATGCTGAAGCACAGGCTGTAGTTAAGAAATTCTACGAAGAAGCTAAACCATTCTATGAAAAAGCTAGAGCTTTGAAACCTGATCAACAAGATTTATGGTTACAAGGTCTTTATAGAGTTTACTATAACTTGAACATGGGACCTGAATTTGAAGAAATCGATAAACTGATGAAGTAATATCGTTTTCAGGAAAATTATAAGTCTGAAAAATATGGGAAGGTTGCTAGAAATAGTAACCTTCTTTTTTTCGTATAATTCATATTGAGGAGAGATAATCAAAAAATACATATGTATTTTTCTTCAATTGATAAAAATTAAAAAGGAGCAATATAATAACATTGCTCCTTTTTAATTAAACATAATATTGATTATTCCATAATCGTAAATGCCCGTTTTTTGCTTGATCTGATCAGCTCAGCTATTAATAATAAGTAATGGCGTATCAGAATGAAAAATCATTTTTCTAGCAATACTTGGATTAAATAACCGAGCAAATATATTCCTTTTGTAAGAAGTCAAAGTGATTATATCTATTTGATTATCTTTGATATACTGATCAAGCCCTTTTAGCAAATTATCGTTCATTACTACATCATAATGAATTTCAAGCCCTGGATATTGCTTGTGAAAATATTCTTTTATACCTGCTAGTTTTATTTCATTCCAGGTATCTTTGGAATCAGTAAGATGTATTAAAGATACAGAAAAATGGAATGATTTCCAAGTATTAAAGAATGCTTCGAAAGCAATTAAATCTCTTTGATCAAAATTGGTAATAAAGGCGATCCGTTTTACTTCACTAAACTGTTTAAATGGTGTGTTTTCGGGAATGGCCAGTACAGCTGTGCGGCTTCTATCAATAACTTCAGCAGTTACACTGCCAATCAAATCGATATCTTTCTGATTCTTTCCCCGAGTCCCCATGATGATAACCATAGGACGCTGTTCCTTAGCATATCTTAAGATTTCTTCTTCTGGAATACCTTCACGTAAGATACAGCTATATTTAATATTGGGAAAATCACCCGATGTGACTTTTTCTTTTATCTTTTCTGATAAGGCATTGAGGTCAGAATGAACTTTCTGAATAATCGTTTTTACGGATTCTTCATCTCCAATCTGGTAATTGAAAACATCTCCATATGGTAATGATGAAGCATATATAGGCGTAAAATAGACGTGCAACAAAATGACTTCAGCATTTTCTGTTTTTGCTAGGTTAAATGCAAATTCACACGCTTTCATCGAATAATTAGAGAAGTCAACGGGAATTAAAATCTTATTTGACTTATTTTCTGTTTTGGGCTCCTTCTCTCCCACTATACTTTCAGACAGCCATGTAGAACTTTCTGTTATTTTCAAAGCACGTGGCAGATCGCTTTCCTTTATGCGTAAACGCACCCCCGAAGAAACAACCGGTTGTATTTGATTTACGTTATGAATGTATGTTTCTATACCTTCATTTTCCAAGACATTCTTTAAGATCTGCGCTTTAGTGTATGTCAGAATGGCTAGGGTTACTAATTTGTCTTCCATAAATGTACATTTTATAAGGTGAAAACAAATAAGAAATCCCAATTGTTTGATTCAATTGGGATTCAGTTTGTTATATTTTAAACTTGCACAGATTCGGTAGCCTGTTCTTTTTGCATACTCATATTCAATTCATCTAGGATTTTTAAAGCCCGATCAAGAACGGTCGTATCATCCAACATTACAAGCCCACCATCCGGACCGGGCTCAAGATGTATTCCGACACTTTTTCCCTCCTTGAAATTGTGTCCTCCGAAGAAGTTTCGCACTGTATCTACGTGCAAACCAAGTTCGTCTGCTATTCTATGCATGCTACCGCTAGGCAATGAATCTTTAATTTTACGAAGTTCATTAAACGTTATTGTTCTCATGTCTCATAAATTTAATGGTTAATACTATGTGATTTTTTTATCACGCTATAAACTTAAGCAAAAAAAAAGATAAAACAAATTATTTGCTTATCTTTTTTTCTTGAATTTATAAAATCTATTAATGACCTTTATATTACTTCAATAGCGGAAGCTGGTACCCATCCTACTTTTCCATCTTCCAACCGAATTTCTTTCCATTCTTTCATAGAGTTGTCCTTGACGTTTACCTTTCTCCCTTCATGCAGAATAAACAAACTGGTACCACTCTCGCTTGGAGTACTTCGAACTGTTACACTTGGGTTCATTACTATAGCTTCATTTCGATTGACTAAATGTTCTTTTTGTTGTGAAGCAAAAAGATTAGAGCAAATGGTGACAATCAGAAAAACGATTCCTAATATGAAGCCTACTTTCTTTAACACAATCTGTTTAGAGAATATAAAAAAGTAAAGAGCTATAATCAATAGAATAAAGGATACAATACCCCATGTGGCCCATGCATCTACACTCATGCTATTTGTCAGAGATTTGATCCATGAAACAAAGAACACTTCAGGAACAGGCTCAACTTTGTCTATTGTCTTTGCGCGTGCCACTTCAAGATTAGCACGTATATCGCCGTTTCCTGGTTGCAATAACAAGGCACGCTCATAATTTAAAACAGCTTTCGCTATCTCTCCTATTTTATAATAACTATTTCCCAAATTGTAATAAACGTCAGCAGCTTCTCCATTTTTTAATAATGCTTCATATATTTGAATAGCTGCTGCATAATCTTCTTTTATATATGCGGAATCGCCTTCAGCTTTTGTGGCATCTTCCAGTGTGTTACTGGAAAATGTGGTATGTGAAGCGTGGATAGAATCAGCTCCATTGGTTTGTTTAGAATCAATGTTTAACGAATCTTGTGCAAAACAAGTAAGTGACATTGATAATAATATAAAAAATAATATCTTTTTCATGACACAATCTCTTCTGGGTTAATGTTTTATCGAATTCTCCATTTTGCTTATTACTTCTATTGAAGAAGAATAAACTTTATCCATGGCTTGATTTTCATCACCTGGAGCAAACCGGGCAAATTCACAGTCATTCAATGCATTCAGGAATTCTTTGATTAGTTCCTCATTTACTCCATGATTTCTTAGCTTCTCTTCAATATTATCTTTAGATAAACGAGATACCGGAATATTCAGTTTGTCACTTATATATCCCCACAGTGCCTTTAAAACTTCATCATAGAAAGCATCTTTCTTATTTCCGGAGAGTAATTTTCCAGCTAACTTCATACGTTTTGTTGCTACTTTATTGGCTTTCTTCGTACGCATTTTAGCTACGTTCGCATTTTCAGCAGCTTGCTTACGATAAATAATAAAGAAAATAATAAAGGCAAGAGCGGGAATGATATAGAATAGCCAATATGTCATTGAACCATAGAAGAAACTTCCTTTAGGCTGGAGAGTAACTTCGTTTTGTTTGATGTAACGGATGTCCTCACCTAATACTTTCAAATCCTCTTTATTAGTGAAGTTAGCAATTACTTGATCTGCATTACCCGCACCTTTCTCAACGTTTATTACATATTCTTCTGTTTTCAGCGTTTTATAAGATTTGGAGCGAATATCAAAATAACTGAAAGATACTCCTGGAATCTTATATGTTCCAGCATGCCGCGGAATTGCTAAATATTCGATAACCTTATTACCTGTAAGTCCTTCCCGGGTTAATCTGACTTGATTGTCTACTTTGGGATCGTATACTTCAAAATCATCTGGGAATTTAATTTCCGGATTAGAAATTAACTTCAGATTACCTGTACCGGATATTACTAATTTAATAGTAATAGCATCATTGGTTTTCAGTTCCTTGTTGTTGATAGATGAAGAAATATTGAACTCTCCCACTCCACCGGAGAAATCTGCCGGTTTACCTGCAGGAAGCGGATTTACATTTATTGCTATCTTAGGGGTGGAAATTGATTTTTTTATTTCAATGACATTACTTCCTCCATTGAAGAAAGCATCAAAAGGATCATCAGATTGTACAGGTTTACCAACTGTCATCTGGAATTGAGCAGGATCAATATATAGTTTTCCTGATTGTTGCGGGAAGAGAACGAACTGACGATAAACTGTCGTATAGTAATTACGTCCCTGATAATGTTCCGGAGTCCATCTCGCATTTGTAGTCATTTCGATTTCTTGAGAATGGAAGCCTTTAAAGTCGGGTAACTTTGCATTATTCAGTTGTAAATTGGATTCTCTGGTGTATATTTTATAGGTCAGGACAAATGCTTCCTGTTCGTACACATTCGTTTTACTGGCACTTGCTGTAATAAACAAGTCTTGGTTAGAGACCCCTGTACCAGATGAGGAATGTGTAGAAGAACTACTGCTACTATTGCTACCACCTTGATCTTGTGGCAATACTTTAATCCTTACTGAATTTGATACCATTTGATCGCCATCAGCAATAATTGAGGCACCGGGTATTGTGTATTCTCCGGCATTATTCGCCATTAATATATATGTGAATGTAATACTACTAGTAGACGTAACATTACCATTTACTATTTGAGTATTACTTTGTTGTGAACGGCTTGGCCCCATCAACACATCAAAACCTTTGATCGATGGTGCCCGGAAATCTTTCACTTTTTGTGTAGTAACAGTATACGACAGCCTGAACTGGTCGCCTACTACCACTGCGTCAGGAGCAGAAGCAGTAAAAGACACTTTATCAGCAAGCATCTGAGTGCTATATGCTATCAATGCCATCAATATAATAATCAGTTTTTTCATTGCTTATGAAATTTATATCATCAACTTTATATTACCAATCTTTTTCTAAGCGACCACCTTGCATAACTTTTTGTTGCTTTTTCACTTTGTCTTGCACATCTTTTTCATCCTGCATTACAGAATTCAGCAATTGTTCAGCATTCTCCTTTGACATCTGATTATCTTGTTTTTTTTCTGACTTCGGTGGTTGCTGCTGATCTTTCTTTTCATCTTGTTTCTGATCTTTCTGCTTGTCTTTATTCTGGTCTTGTTTTTGATCTTGCTTTTGTTGATCTTTATTCTGATCCTGATTTTGGTCTTGATTCTGCTGATTTTGTTGATCTTTCAACATTTTCTGTGCAAGAGCCAAATTGTACCGGGTTTCATGATCGGCAGGATTATTACGCAGTGACATTTTATAGGCGTCCACAGCCTTTGCATAATCTTTACCAGCTTGGAAAAGTACTCCCATATTGTGGTAGATATGAGCGAGCTTCATTTTATCCTTTTCAATTTTGCTGGCCGATACGTATTGTTCCATGGCATCCTGAAACTTTTGCTGTTGCGAAAGAGTATTTCCCAAATTGTACATAGATACTGTAGACTTGGGATTTGCTTCCAGAGCTTTCCGGTAGTTTACCTCTGCGTCAACAAATACACTATCATTAAACAGGCGGTTTCCCTTACGGATATAGTCGCGTTCTGCTTTCTGAGCCGAGACACCGGCTGTCGCTAACAGAAATACAGCGAATAGAATATATTTACTTTTTAACATACGTATAACTATTTCTTATTAGAAAACAGGTGAATGTTCTTAAATAAAGGATTCTTGCGGTCCAAAATTAAGATTTCTGCCAATAACAATAGTAGAATAACCCATGCAATAGCTTGGAATTGTTCGTTAAACTCTGTATATACTTTTGACTCTACATCAGACTTCGCCATTTTGTTCACTTCTTGATTAATAGCTCTTTGGGCTGAATTAGAGTTGTCTACTCGTACATATATACCTTTTCCTTCCTTAGCAATTTCTTGGCACATAGCTTCATTCAAACGGGTAACAATCACATTACCTTCCCGGTCGCGGCGATAATCATTCGTACCTTCTACCGGAATGGGGGCACCATCAGGCATACCTACTCCCAATACACTTACTTGAATACCTTTTTCTGCAGCGGCTTTGGCGGCTTCCACTGCACCACCCTCATGATTTTCACCGTCAGTAATAACAATAATAGCACGTCCTACCCCTTCTTGCGGAGTGAAACTACGAGCTGCTAAATTGATTGCTTCCCCGATAGCTGTACCCTGTTTAGAAATCAACGAAGGATTGATGGACTCTAAAAACATCTTAGCGGAAATATAGTCACTTGTAATTGGTAGCTGAGTAAAAGCGTCACCTGCAAATACAATCATACCTACCTTATCATTGTCAAGTTCATCCACTAATCTGGAAATTAGTCTTTTTGCTTTTTCCAGACGGCTAGGCTGTACATCTTGAGCTAACATAGAGTTTGAAATATCCAAAGCTATAATTACCTCTACTCCTTTGCGCTTAACCGTTTCCAGCTTAGAACCGAATTGGGGGCGTGCTAATAATACGGAGAACAAGCCAATAGCAACAAAAATAATCCAGAATTTTACATCCGGACGATATTTGGATACATCAGGCATTAATTGAGCCAATAAAGTCGGGTCTCCGAAGCGTCGGATATTCTTTCTTCTCTTGTAGTTGGAATACAAGTAGAAAGCTGCTAAAAAAGGTAATAGCAGCAATAAGTATAAATATGTAGGTTCTCCAAATCGAAACATCTTCTTACTATTTTATGATTGACAAATAACGATTGACAAACATTCTTATGGAATTTTTTTGAGTACCGAATTGCGTAATAGTACTTCCAACAAGACACAGAGGAAGGCAGCTAGGGCAAACCAGTGATACTCTTCGTCTCGTTTACTGTACTCTTTTACGTTCAGTTTCGTCTTTTCCAGTTTATCAATTTCTTCATATACTTCTTTAAGCTTCGAGTTGCTCGTAGCCCGGAAATAGTTACCATCTGTCGTTCCGGCAATCTCTGTCAATGTCTTTTCATCAATTTCCACCGGCATACTTACATATTGTACAGTATTCCCCACCGGATAAGGATAAGGAGCCATTCCATTAGTACCTACCCCGATAGTATATACACGAATACCAAAACTTTTAGCTATTTCTGCCGCTGTCATTGGAGAAATATCTCCCTTATTATTAGTACCATCCGTCAATAAGATAATAACTTTAGATTTCGCTTTGCTATCTTTTAAGCGAGTCACAGCATTAGCAATACCCATACCAACCGCAGTACCGTCAGTGATAAGGCCGCATTTAATATTATGTATCATATCCAACAATACGGCATGATCTACAGTCAATGGACATTGAGTGAAAGTTTCTCCTGCAAATAATGTAATACCGATATTATCATTGGGGCGTCCGTTGATAAATTCAGCAGCTACATCTTTGGCAGCTTCAAGTCTATTTGGCTTTAAGTCTTCAGCCAGCATACTGGTAGAAACGTCGATAGCCAGCATAATATCAATTCCTTCTATTTCACTGTTCTGCCACTTGTTAGTAGTTTGCGGGCGTGCAAGAACCAAGATAACTAACACCAAAGCAATGCAGCGCAGTAGAAATGGAACATGCAACAAATAGTTCTTATAACTTTTAGGTGTATGTGCATATACCCGAGCATCTGAAATTTGAAGGGTTGCTTCACTTTTCTTTTGTTTCAGGATATACCATACAATATATGGTATAAGCAATAATAGCAAAAACAGATATTCAATATTGGCAAAAACCATTTTATTTATGATTTAACAGTTTACTATTTAGTATTAAGTTATACACTCTTTATACGAAAAGATTGTATAACTGCAGACCTATATATATAAAGGTACCAATTAGTGCTGCTGATAACAGTGCAATTCCGCAAATCAGCATAGCTTTAACACGTAAAGAACGTTTCTCAATGATAGTGATTTCCGTTGGTTGCGGTTTCTGGTTTTCCTCTTCCGGTTGTTTTGTCTCATTGATAAAATCGATGGCATTAATTAAATTAGCATCGTTTTCATTCATCTGAGGATCATGTTTGGCAAACTTCACTAAATCAGCGGTCTGGAACAAAAGCTTCAAGTCTGATATAGCCTCTTTATCATTCAACTCCAATAGCTGGTCAATTATTTCAGAAGAAGTCATTTCTAATGCGTTAAATCCGAAACGGTCCTTAATATAGGTGCGAAGTGCATCCGTTAGTTCGGTATAATACTCCTTCGATTGTCCTTTTTGCCATATCTTCTCTGTTTTGATACGTTCTATCTCTTTCATTGCAGCCTGATGTGGCGGCAATTTAGGTTCAACTTTTATTT
Source organism: Bacteroides xylanisolvens (assembly GCF_018289135.1). NCBI lineage: Bacteria > Pseudomonadati > Bacteroidota > Bacteroidia > Bacteroidales > Bacteroidaceae > Bacteroides > Bacteroides xylanisolvens. The sequence continues at coordinate 1,465,765 of NZ_CP072216.1, read as the reverse complement.
TACGGATAATAGGTTTATTATCACGTATACGAATAATGAGATAGATCAGTAAACCAAGCAAAGGTAAAGCTAGGAATGAACAAGCAATTAATCCATACCAGTCTTCCCACGCAAAAGGAGCTTTCATCACAGGTTTCTGTCCAAAGAACTGGTCCGGATGTAATGTATCAACCGGCATCGAATATACTTTCAATGCCAGAGCTTTGGATTTATATACTTTATCATCTACGGTAACCGGCATTGGTGGTAGATAATATAGAGCAGAGTCAAAAGAAGTGATAATGTATTCTTGAGTAATCAACATTCGTTGGCGATCATTCAGGAATTGAGTATCCGGTTTGACAGTTTCTATAATTTCCACACCTCTTACCAATGTATCGGTGTAAGCAGGAAAAATAGCACGCTGTTTAGCATCCATGGCTACTTGCAATTGCACTTTCGCCTGTTCGCCAATCAGTATCTGCAATGAATCAATTTTTGCTTCTACCGTGACAGACTGTGCTGCTGCTTTGCCTACAGACAATAGAGCTAATAATGCTATCAGAATAATATTTCTATTCATCTTTGATTCCATTAATTTCGTTTGGCAAATAAATTCAACAATGCCTTTACGTAATCCTGGTCGGTTCTGACAGATACAGCATCCACGTTACTTTTAGTGAAAGTATCGTTAAGTTCAGTCTGCTTTTGTATCCACCAGTCACGATGTGCCCGGCGTACAGCTTTGGAAGAGGTGTCGATCCATTGTTCATGTCCAGTTTCCGCATCTTTGATTCGCATCAGTCCTACTGGGGGAAGATCACTAACCCTCCTGTCGTACACTTGTAATGCTACTACATCATGTTTTCTGTTAGCAATGGTCAGTGCATTCTTAAAGCTGTCCTGATCAATAAAGTCTGATAAGATAAATGCGGTGCAACGTCTTTTCATCACGTTTGTCAAATATTCTAAGGCAAGACGAATATTTGTACGACGGCTTTCCGGCTGAAAATCAATCAATTCGCGGATAATATATAAGATATGTTTACGTCCTTTCTTGGGAGGAATAAACTTTTCTATCCGGTCTGAAAAGAAAATCACACCAATTTTATCATTGTTCTGAATAGCAGAGAAAGCAAGCGTGGCAGCGATTTCCGTCACCATATCTTTCTTCAACTGCTTGATCGTACCAAATTCCAAACTTCCGGAAACATCGACCATTAACATAACTGTCAGTTCACGTTCTTCTTCAAACACTTTCACATAAGGTTTATTGAAGCGCGCAGTCACATTCCAGTCTATGTCACGTATATCATCGCCGAACTGATACTCACGGACTTCCGAAAATGACATACCCCTACCCTTGAAAGCCGAATGATATTGGCCTGCAAAGATATTGTTAGACAATCCTCGTGTCTTTATTTCAATTTGGCGAACTTTTTTTAGTATTTCACTTGTTTCCATTTATACAGTAGTTAAGTAGTAAGTAGTTAAGTAGTCATGTATAGATATTAATGACTACTTATTGACTGTATTATAACTACAAATTAGGGCACTTCAACCTTATTCAGAATCTTACTGATGATTTCGTCCGAAGTCATATTATTAGCTTCAGCTTCGTATGTCAATCCAATACGATGACGGAGAACATCATGTGCTACAGCACGTACATCTTCCGGAATTACGTAACCGCGACGTTTGATAAATGCATACGTACGAGCAGCCAAAGCCAGATTGATAGACGCACGAGGTGAACCTCCGAATCCGATCATATCTTTCAGTTCCTTGAGGTCATATTTTTCAGGGAAACGAGTTGCAAATACAATATCTACAATATAACGTTCAATCTTCTCATCCAGGTACACTTGACGAACAACCTTACGTGCTTCAATAATTTCATCCGCTTTGAGAATAGGCTTCACATTGAACTTCTCACCATTGATATTTTGGCGAATAATCAGTTTTTCTTCTTCCAGCTTTGGATAATCAATGACAACTTTCAACATGAAACGGTCAACTTGTGCTTCAGGAAGCGGGTAAGTACCTTCTTGTTCGATAGGGTTCTGAGTAGCCAGTACAAGGAAAGGTTCCGGTAATATGAATGTTTCTTTACCAATAGTAACCTGACGTTCCTGCATTGCTTCCAGCAAAGCACTCTGTACTTTAGCAGGAGCACGGTTGATTTCATCAGCTAATACAAAGTTTGCGAAAATTGGTCCTCGCTGCACTTTAAAAGATTCATCTTTCTGACTGTAAACCATTGTACCAATAACGTCGGCAGGCAATAAGTCCGGCGTAAACTGGATACGGCTATACTTCGCATCAATCAGAGAAGCGAATGTTTTAATAGCCAAAGTTTTCGCCAAACCAGGCACACCTTCCAAAAGAACGTGACCATCGGAAAGTAATCCGATAAGCAGTGATTCAACCAAATGTTTCTGACCAACAATGATTTGGTCCATCCCTGTCGTAAGATTGGTAACGAAAGCACTTTGTCTTTCAATCCGCTCATTTAGCTCGCGGATATCAATTGATTCAGCCATAAATACTTAATATTTTATTATTTAAATCCCTTTTATTTTATGTAAGCCTTTCCTGTGTGTTGTAAGGCTTCTTATTTTGCCTCCAAAAGTACGCCATATAATTAACGATTGCAACTAATTTTTATTAAAAAACAATGCGAAATCTTTAGATTAAGGTACTTTCATACGCTTTTGTACATCCATAACATTTCACCCGATCAATACAGGATTTGTATGATCGGGTGAATGGATTATTGCTATTTATTCTTTTGTAAGTTCCGGTATTTCAATTGTTGTGCCATATGGTACGTTATTGGGGTTCTTAATAACCTTCGGATTGTGCTTCACAATGTATGGCCACATTGCTTTTGTACCATAAAAACGCAAGGAAACCCTAGTTAAAGTTTCTCCTTCTTTGATTGTATATTTTGTTTTGGTTCCTGTAATTTTATAAGATGCTGAATCCAAATAAGCAGATGTAGCGGGTTGCTGTGGAGCTGTCTGGGGTTCTGCTTTGGCAGGAGCAGTTTCTTCTTTTTGAGCAACAGGTGGTGTGGGCGTAACAACTTTAGGTACATCAGGAGTTATTTCCTTTATGGTATCCTTCTGTTCAATTGTATCGGAAAGTTGTGTTTCCGGTTGAACGGGTTGAGTTGTCACAGGTGGCATATCCAGCGCATTCTTGTCAGATGAAGAAGAAAATAAATCCGGGTAATAAATAAACAGGATAACCCCTCCACATAATAACAAAACGATTACAATAACAGCTATTAAATAAGGTACAGGAGATTTTTCCTTCACTGGAGCTGTTTTTTTAGAAGCCGGTTGGGATACATGTTCTGATTTGACCGGTTTTATCGTTTCTTTTTTAGCAGGAGGTATTATAGGAGCCACAGGTTGCAGATTTGCTTTCATAAGCTCTTGTTCTATAATTTTCTCGGCAGTGATCTCCTCTTTTTCTTCTATTATAGGTGCTGCTGGTTGTTGTTCTACCATTGCGACTTCCTCTTCCGGGACTTCTTCATCTTCCAGCTGTTCGACTTTCTCTTCAATATTAGTTTCTGTGCTGGTCCTTTTAGGTTCTACATGAGAGGATGGCTCAATAGATTCTTCTACTGTAGATACATTTTCAACGATAACAGGTTCTTCAATGGAGTCTTCCACAGATGGTTGAGCAGTTATTTGCTCTTCCTGAATCAACTCTTTTTCTGAAAGCTCATCATCAGTGCTTTCATATTCCTCCGTTACAAGGGGGGGCGTATTCTCACCAATCTCATTCAATACAGTTTGTGCTGATACTTCCTCACCTGCTTCTTCTTCCTCTGTATCTTCTATCGGAGTATCTTCCAAAATTGTATTTTCATTCAATACAACAGTCTCAAAGTGTGCGAAAGGCTTATTTATTGTATCTCTTAGATTGGCATCCGGAGAAAATGAGACTTTTGTATGTCCCTTTATCTGGAAACGTTCTCCTGTGTTGACATTGACACTTTCCCGGCTATCTACATCAATAAGTTTGAAAGTTCCCAATCCTTTGATTTTTACAGTCTTTTCGTTCTCCAAAGCTTGTTCTATCAAGAGAAAAAACTCTTTAACAAACGCTTCGGCGTCTTTCTTGGTCATGCTATGTTTGGCTGCCAATAAGTCAGTAAGGTCTTGAATTGTTAGTCTTTCATTCATAACGGGAAATTATTTATTTAAACTTATCTTTCAATGTATTGCTAGGTCTATAAGATAGTACTAATTTGGGTGGAACCAACATGCGTTGTTTACTTGCCGGGTTGATTGAAATTCGTTCCGCTTTCTTTTTAACTTCAAAAGAGCCGAATCCTTGAACTGCAATCACATTACCTTCTTCCAATTCTTGTGTCATGCTGGACAACAAAGAACCTATCAATTCGGAAGTATCCTTGATTGTGTATCCCAATCTTTCCGCTAGTTCGGATGTAAATTCCTTATTATTCATAGTCATTTATAATCTTTGCATATAAATCAAAATCGTCTGCATTCGTCACTTCCACCTGATAAAACTGTCCGATCTTAAGTTCTCTCTCTGAACGCTTAACCAGCACTTCCGGATCTACTTCCGGTGAATCAAATTCTGTTCGTCCAATATAATAATCTCCTTCCAAACGGTCGATGATAATTTTCATCTGTTTACCGATTTTTTCCGCACTTAATTCTGCCGAGATACCTTGCTGGATGTCCATCAATTCATCAAGTCTGGCTTGTTTAACCTCTTGTGGAATAGAATCTTCGTATGCTTCTGCAGCATAAGTTCCCTCTTCTTCGGAATATGCGAAAGCTCCCATCCGATCGAAACGTACTTTGCGCACAAACTCTTTAAGCTCTTCGAAGTCTTCCTCGGTTTCTCCGGGATGCCCTACCATTAAAGTTGTTCGCAGGTGAATGCCTGGCACTTCTTTACGAAATTGTTCAATCAGTCGGTAAGTATCCTCTTTGCTCACTTGCCGACGCATTAATTGCAACATATTGTCGCTGATATGCTGAAGAGCAATATCCATATATTTACATACATTATCGCGTTCACGCATAACCCGGAATAAATCCGTTGGGAAATGTGCCGGATAGGCATAATGCAACCGAATCCATTCCACGCCAGGGATATCGGAAATACGTTCAATCAGTTCCGGAAGCATTTGCTTCTTATACCGATCGATCCCATAATAAGTCAATTCCTGTGCGATCACCTGAAATTCTTTCACGCCTTGCGATACCAGGTATCGTACTTCGTCCAAAATTTCCTCCATCGGTTTGGAGATATGGCGTCCTGTAATAATGGGAATGGCACAATAAGAACATTTGCGATCACACCCTTCTGAAATTTTCAGGTAAGCATAGTGCTGGGGAGTTGTCAATGTCCGTTCGATATATAACTCATCATGATAGACCTTTCCTAAATCTTGTAAAAGCTCCTTCCAATTGAACTTGCCATAAAATTTATCTACTTGCGGTATCTCAACAGCCAATTCCTTCAGATAACGTTCGGAAAGACAACCCATCACGAAAAGTTTCTTTAAATCCCCTTCTTCCTTTCTTTCAGCAAACTCCAGAATCATATTTATGGACTCCTCTTTGGCATCACCAATAAAGCCACACGTATTGATTACTGCAATTTCTCCTTGTGGATTTTCAGTATCATGGGTTACGCTATATCCGACTTCTTCCAGTTGGCGCATTAACTGTTCGGAGTCAACCAAGTTTTTAGAGCATCCTAAAGTGATAATATCTATTCTCTTTCTTTTCATGCGTTCTCTCCAAACAAGGAATCAACGAATTCATTTTTACGGAATACTTGCAGGTCTTCCATACCTTCACCTAATCCGATATATTTAACAGGAATCTTGAATTGATCGGAAATACCAATCACAACACCACCTTTAGCGGTTCCGTCAAGTTTAGTGATAGCCATAGCAGTTACTTCGGTTGCCAGAGTGAATTGTTTGGCTTGTTCGAATGCATTTTGTCCGGTGGAACCGTCCAATACCAATAAAACTTCATCCGGTGCATCGGGCACAACCTTCTTCATCACATTCTTGATTTTGGTCAGCTCGTTCATCAAGCCCACCTTATTATGCAGGCGACCGGCTGTATCGATTATAACCACATCTGCGTTGTTGGCAACGGCAGAACTAAGAGTGTCATAAGCCACAGATGCAGGATCCGCTCCCATTTTCTGTTTAACAACAGGAACCCCTACCCGTTCTCCCCAAATCATTAACTGTTCTACGGCTGCAGCGCGGAAAGTATCGGCTGCTCCCAAATAAACCGATTTGCCTGCTTTTTTGAATTGATAAGCCAGCTTGCCGATAGTTGTAGTCTTCCCTACTCCATTCACTCCCACAACCATAATTACATAAGGTTTCCTTGTGATGGGTACGTCAAAATCAGCTACATCATCCGAGTTGTTTTCGGTAAGCAAAGCTGCTATTTCGTCACGTAATATAAGATTCAGTTCTTGAGTATTCACATACTTATCAGCCGCAGCGCGTTTCTCGATGCGTTTGATAATATTTAAAGTTGTTTCTACACCTACGTCAGATGTGATCAGTACTTCTTCCAGATTATCTAATACTTCATCGTCTACTTTTGACTTACCAGCCACAGCACGAGCAATTTTACTGAATACGCTCTCTTTGGTTTTAGATAATCCTTTATCTAAAGTTTCCTTCTTCTCCTTTGAAAAAAAACTAAAAAATCCCATATTGACACTTGTTTGTATAATACATTTGCTACAAAGATATAACAAAGGATTGGAAAAGTAAAAAAAGAAGCAATAAAAAATCCCCTCATTGTTTACCAATGAGAGGATTTTGCAGTTATAGCGTATATGCTATTTCGATTATTTTTTGAAAAAGTCTTGTACTTTTTCGTTCGGAACCATTTGTTCATCAAAAACGTATGCTCCAGTTTTCGGAGATTTTACCATTTTGATAACCTTGGTATAAGCACGACCTTCTTTTGAACCTTCGTGCAAACTTGCTACTGTTTTCTTTGCCATGGGTTATACTACTTTTATTATTTAATTTCCTTGTGTACTGTTACTCTCTTCAGAATTGGGTTGTATTTTTTCAACTCAAGTCTTTCTGTAGTATTCTTTCTGTTCTTAGTTGTGATATAACGAGATGTTCCCGGCATTCCACTGTCTTTGTGTTCTGTACATTCCAGAATCACTTGTACTCTGTTACCTTTTGCTTTCTTTGCCATTGTAAGTTTTCTCCTCTACGTTTAGCCGATTACTTTAATGCTTTTCCAATCACAATAACCTTTAGCCACTGCTTCAGTCAGCGCAGCATCCAGTCCTTTTTTGTTGATAATACGCAACCCGTTAGCGCAAAGGCTAAGGCTGATCCAACAATCCTGTTCTACATAATAGAACTTTTTGTTAAACAAGTTCAAATCAAAGGTTCTTTTAGTTCTTCTCTTTGAGTGTGAAACATTGTTGCCAATCATGGCTTTCTTTCCGGTAATTTGACAAATCTTCGACATTTCTATCTTATTTTTATAGTTTTATATCTATACTTATTTCAAACAGGACGCAAAGTAAGCACTTTTATCCGTATAAAACAAGAATTTCTTAAAATAATTCACTTTCAGGCGCCTATTTTTCTTTATTTGAGTAAATCACGGAGCATTAATAGGGCATTATTGCCAGCTCTTTCAATGTTCATGCTTCTTCCGCGGTTTGTTTCTTGCTTGTAAGTATGAATTTCGTTTTTATAACCAGCAGCTATCCAAACAGTTCCCACCGGCTTTTCCGGAGTACCACCTCCAGGGCCTGCTATCCCTGAAGTAGCAACAGCGCAATCTGTTTTTAATGCTTTCATCGCACCTTTTACCATTTCAATCACAGTTTCCTCACTGACAGCTCCATATTGTTCCAAAGTTTCGGAGGAAACGTGCAAAAGCCCCATTTTCACTTCATTAGAGTAGGCCACTACACTTCCATTAAAATATTCAGAACTGCCGGCGATGGAAGTCAACCGTGCGGCAATACTGCCCCCGGTACAACTTTCTGCGGTGGAAACGGTCAATTTCTTCTTTTTTAAAAGCTCACCGACTATAACCTCCAATGGTGTATCTTCTTCACTGAAAATATCTTCACCAAGTATTTCCTCTAATTTTAACTTTTCACGTTCAAGAAGAACTTTTACTTCTTCTCTGTTTTGTCCTCGTCCGGTCAGTCTAAGACGAATAATGCCAAGTTTGGGTAGATATGCCAATTTAATGCATTCCGGTAAAGTGTTCTCCCACGATTCTAACTTTTCGGCTAATACAGATTCCGGATAGTGCTGTACGAGAAATGTTTGATGCATAATAACATCCGTTTGAAACCTATCGTGCAGCTTAGGTAACACGCTTTCTGTCATCACAGCAATCATCTCTTGTGGAACGCCCGGCATGGAAACAAGTACCTTGCCATCCCTCTCGAACCAACTGACAGAAGCACTTCCCACAGGGTTATTTATTACCATACAATCTTTCGGGACCATTGCCTGGCTTTTATTGAGTGCATTCATTGGTATTTTTCCTGCCAGTACCCGCTTTACGTTTTCGAATACTTCTTCGTTGAAAACCAGTTCCGTATGGAAGTATTTGCATAAAGTCTGTTTGGTAATATCGTCTTTGGTAGGTCCGAGGCCTCCGGTTACTAAAACAATATTCACCCTTTCCATCGCATTATCAATCGCTTCCATGATTTCTTCTTCCCGGTCACGGATTGAAACAATACGAAGAACCTCAATACCTATTTTATTTAATTCCTGTCCCATCCAGGCAGAATTAGTATCGACAACCTGTCCTATCAGCAGTTCATCGCCAATGGTTATTATTTCGGCAAACATACTTCTTAGTTTTATCCTATTATATATAAGGTATACTTATCATAATGTCACACGCGAATAAGCCGGAAGATCAATAGAACAAAAATCCTTATCCAGGTATTTGAAATATCCGGTAATGGCAATCATGGCTGCATTATCGGTAGTATAACTGAATTTAGGGATGAAAATATTCCAACCATATTTCTCGGCGTGTTCTCGGAAAGCATTGCGTAATCCGTTATTTGCGGAAACTCCTCCGGCTACTGCTATTTCATTAATTTTATATTCTTTGGCAGCTTTCCGTAATTTATCCATCAGAATGTCCACTACAGTAGCTTCCAATGATGCTGCAAGATCCACTTTATGGTGCTCTATAAAATCCGGATCATCTTTTAGCCAGTCGCGTAATGAATATAAAAAGGAAGTTTTCAATCCGCTGAAACTGTAATCTAAACCGGGAATATGCGGTTTGCTAAATGTAAAAGCTTTCGGATTTCCCTGGCGTGCTAATTTGTCAATGATTGGTCCACCCGGATAGCCAAGTCCCATCACTTTAGAACATTTATCAATTGCTTCACCTGCCGCATCGTCAATAGTCTGTCCGAGGATCTCCATATCATTATAGGCTTTTACCAGTATGATTTGTGAATTTCCTCCGGATACCAGCAAGCAAAGAAATGGGAAAGCAGGCTGTCTTTCTTCCTCTCCTTCTGCTTTAATAAAATGAGCTAAAACATGTCCGGTCAAGTGATTAACGTCAATCATTGGAATGTTTAAGGAACGAGCAAATCCTTTTGCAAAGGAGACTCCGACAAGCAAAGACCCCATCAATCCTGGACCACGAGTGAAAGCTACTGCGCTCAACTCTTCTTTGGTGACATCGGCACGTTTTAATGCTTCATGTACTACCGGTACGATGTTTTGTTGGTGTGCCCGTGAAGCCAACTCGGGTACTACTCCACCGTATGCTTCATGTACGGCTTGACTTGATACCACATTTGACAGCAAATAACCATCCTTGATTACGGCTGCCGACGTATCGTCACAGGAGGATTCAATTCCTAAAATTATTGCACTCATAAGTATTTAAACTATTAAACGGTGCAAAAGTAATCATAAAACTACGATTCGTAACGAACTATTTTATATTTTTGTTCGCAAAATAAAAGTTATCGCATATCAGAACGCTGAAAAAGACTGTACGCTGGGTAGTTGGTATTGTACTGGGAGTATATATCGGGACTATTGTTTTGCTGAATATACCAAGCATTCAGCAAACAATGAGTGTATTTGTGGCTAAAGAACTTTCCGAAGTTTTAAACACAAAGGTAGTGATTGGTAGAATTAATATCGGTCTATTGAACCGTATTATTATTGATGATGTATTGCTTGACGATCAAAGTGGTCAGGAAATGCTCAAAGTCACTCGTTTATCCGCTAAGTTTGATATTATGCCTTTCTTTAAAGGAAAGATATCCATTAGCAGTGTTCAGCTCTTCGGATTTAATATCGATCTCCGGAAAGAGACTCCGGAGTCTCCTCCTAATTTTAAATTTGTTTTGGATGCTTTTGCTTCCAAAGATACAGTAAAGAGAGAAAGTTCACTTGATTTACGAATTAACTCCATCCTGATTCGTCGTGGAAGGATGTCCTATCATGTGTTATCGGAACAGGAAACACCGGGAAAATTTAACGCCAAGCATATTCAGCTTCAAAATATCATAGCCAATATATCGCTGAAAGCCTTAAGTAAGGATTCTTTGAATTTAGGAATCAAGCGATTGAGCCTTGATGAAAAGGCATCCGGCTTTTCTTTGAAAAAAATGAGTTTGAAACTGGTTGCCAATAACAAGCAGACAAACATTGATAATTTTACTATAGAGTTGCCCGAAACATCTCTCAAGCTGGATACCATTCATTTAGAGTATGATAGTTTGAAAGCTTTTGACCGTTTTACAGAACAAGTACATTTCTCTTTCCGTACTTTGCCGTCGCAAGTTACTCTAAAAGATATTTCTCCTTTTGTTCCTATCCTATCGCATTTCAAGGAACCGGTGACATTGGATATGGAGGTGAAGGGAACTGTGGACCAGTTGACTTGTTCGCATTTGGAAATTACGGCCGACGACCGCCAGTTTCGTTTGCGAGGGGATGTGTCGCTTCAGGACTTGTCGCGTCCACAAGATGCGTATGTATATGGAACACTTTCCGAGCTTTCGGCCAATACTCGTGGAGTCGGCTTCTTAGTGCGTAATTTGAGTCACAATTATAATGGAGTTCCTCCGCTTCTCGAACGTTTGGGAAATGTAAGTTTTCAGGGAGAGATTTCAGGATACTTTACGGACCTAGTTACTTACGGGCAATTACAAACGAGTCTTGGAAATGTAAAAACCGACTTAAAATTGAGTTCTGACAAGGCTAAAGGACTGTTTGCATATTCCGGTGCTGTTAAAACTGAAGATTTCCAGTTAGGTAAGTTATTGGATAATGAGAAGTTGGAAGAAATCACTTTCAATCTGGATGTACATGGGCGGCACATTACCGGGCAATTGCCAGCTGTGGAATTGAAAGGATTGATCGCTTCGGTAGATTATAGCAGATATAGATATGAAAATATCACATTGGATGGAGAATACAAACAAGGTGGATTTAATGGTAAAGTGGCGTTGGATGACCCTAATGGATCGATTTATCTGAATGGAGATGTAAATGTTACGTCTAAAGTGCCTACTTTTAATTTTCTTGCAGTAGTTAACAAAGTACGTCCACATGATTTGAATCTTACGACTAAATACCCAGATGCGGAGTTCTCTTTAAAACTGAAAGCTAATTTCACAGGTGGATCAGTGGATGAGATGATTGGAGAAATCAATGTGGATAGTTTGGAATTTACAGCTCCGGATAAAGCATATTTTATGCAGAATATGAATATCCGGGCTACCAAACAGAACGGCGAGAACCAACTAAGATTGACTTCTGAATTCCTGAAAGCAAGTATAGAAGGTAAATTCCAGTACCACACATTACCTGCCAGTATTCTGAATATTATGCGGAAGTATGTGCCGTCTTTGATATTACCTCCCAAGAAGCCGATTGAAACACATAACAATTTTCTGTTTGACGTACATATATATAATACGGACATTTTATCTACAATCTTTGATATACCGTTGACTGTGTACACTCATTCCACATTGAAGGGATATTTCAATGATGCCTTACAACGCTTGCGTGTAGAAGGATATTTTCCCCGTCTGCAATATAAAAATAACTTTATTGAGTCGGGCATGATCCTGTGCGAGAATCCTGCAGATCATATTCGTGCACAGGTTCGTTTGACTTCTTTGAAAAAGAAAGGGGCAGTCAATCTATCCTTGGATGCACAAGCTAAAGATGATAATGTCAGTACGACATTGAATTGGGGGAATAATGCTGCAGTGACATATAGCGGGCAATTGGCTGCCGTTGCCAAATTTCTACGTACAAGCGGAGAAAAACCATTGTTGAAAGCGATGGTAGATGTAAAACCTACTGATGTTATTTTAAACGATACTCTTTGGAAGATACATGCTTCACAAGTGGTGGTCGATTCAGGCAGGGTGGATGTGAATAACTTCTACTTTAGCCATCAGGATAGATATGTACGTATTAACGGCCGGCTTTCCGAGAATCCTAAAGATACTGTAAAGGTTGATTTAAAAGATATAAATATGGGATATGTATTTGATATTGCAAGCATATCCGACGATGTGAATTTTGAAGGTGATGCAACGGGAACAGCTTATGCAAGCGGAGTGCTAAAGAAACCTATTATGAATACCCGTTTATATATAAAGAACTTTTCACTTAATCAGGGTCGCTTGGGTGATTTGGATATTTATGGTGAGTGGGATAACGAAAATAGAGGTATCCGGTTGGATGCATCCATTCAAGACATATCCCCTTCTCCGTCACGTGTCACAGGTATTATTTATCCATTGAAACCCGAGAGCGGACTTGATTTAAATATTGAAGCAAATGAATTGAACTTAAAATTCCTCGAACATTATATGAAGTCTATTGCCAATGATATTAAAGGACGAGGGACGGGAAAAGTACATTTCTATGGAAAATTCAAAGGATTGAATTTGGATGGTGCGGTTATGACAGACGCTTCCATGAAGTTTGATATTCTGAACACACATTTTGCTGTAAAAGACACGATTCATCTAGCTCCTACCGGATTGACATTTAATAATATACATATATCCGACATGGAAGGACATTCGGGAAGAATGAACGGATATTTGCATTTCCAGCATTTTAAGAACTTAAACTATCGTTTTGAGATACAGGCAAATAATATGCTTGTGATGAATACGAAGGAATCGGCAGATATGCCTTTCTATGGTACGGTATACGGTACCGGAAATGTATTACTTGCCGGAAATGCCACACAAGGGTTGGACGTAAACGTGGCTATGACAACCAACCGAAATACTACCTTTACTTATATTAATGGCAGTGTAGCATCGGCTACCAGTAATCAGTTTATTAAGTTTGTAGATAAAACACCCCGTCGTACTATTCAGGATTCTATTCAGGTAATCTCATATTATGAACAAATACAGCAAAAACGTCAGGCGGAAGAAGAACAGAAAACGGATATCCGTTTGAATATTCTGGTGGATGCAACTCCCGATGCCACCATGCGAATTATCATGGACCCTATTGCCGGAGATTATATTAGCGGAAAAGGTACGGGAAATATTCGAACGGAATTTTATAATAAGGGTGATGTGAAGATGTTTGGTAATTATCGGATTAATCAGGGAGTATATAAATTCAGCTTGCAGGAAGTAATCCGTAAGGACTTTATAATCAAGGATGGAAGCACAATAACGTTTAATGGTGCACCTCTGGATGCTAACATGGATATACAAGCTTCATATACAGTGAATTCTGCTTCCTTGAATGACTTGATACCGGATGCTTCGGCTATTATCCAACAACCCAATGTACGTGTAAATTGTATCATGAATTTAAGTGGTATGCTGGTACGTCCGACTATCAAGCTGGGCATAGAGCTTCCAAATGAAAGGGATGAAATACAAACATTGGTGCGTAACTATATCAGTACGGAAGAACAGATGAATATGCAGATCCTTTACCTGCTGGGTATTGGTAAGTTTTATACGGAAGATGCACGGAATAATAATCAAAATTCGAATGTGATGTCTTCGGTGCTCTCATCTACCCTCTCCGGCCAGTTGAACAATGCACTTTCACAAGTCTTTGAAACAAATAACTGGAATATAGGTACGAATTTGAGTACGGGTGATAAAGGTTGGACGGATATGGAAGTAGAAGGTATTCTATCGGGACAATTATTGAATAATCGTTTATTGATAAACGGAAACTTCGGTTATCGGGATAATCCGATGGCTAATACTAACTTTGTAGGAGACTTTGAAGCAGAATGGTTGATTACCCGTTCGGGAGATATCCGTTTGAAGGCTTATAATGAGACGAATGACCGCTATTATACAAAAACGAATTTGACTACACAGGGAGTAGGTATCATGTATAAGAAGGACTTCAATAAATGGAGTGATCTATATTTTTGGAATAAATGGCGGTTGCGTAATAAGCGCAAACGGGAAGAAGCGGAAAAGGTGAAACCGCAACAGACGGACAGTATCACTGATAAAACAGCCAAATCGGCAGTAAAGAGAAATCATTCGCAACAACAATAAACATATAATAAACGATGACATGATTCCAGGCGGATATGTCATCGTTCATTATATGTGAGAATTATGTAATCAGGAGCATGTGCATCCTTTTTTATGGGATGACAATGCCGTCTTCATTGATATTTACTTCAAGATCTACATTCATTTTTTCCAGTTCGATCCGATAATAGATGGTGCCATCTGCTTTTTCAATACGTTTCGCTTCGTCAAAACGATATTCTCCATATTGATTATTAATCGTATTTTTGACAGCTTCGGGCAGTTCATTTTGACGTACTTCCCATGAAGTAGAATGCCAATCTCCGGTCTGATCGAACAAAACATCTTTTGATATTCCGTTATGAATGATATCCACTTCCGTATATCCGAAATCCCAGTCATTTCTATCATCTTCTACATCTATTTCCATGATTTTGGCATTCGGATATTTTTCATTAATGAAGTTTCTCATTGCTTCAGTCAATTGAACGGGAAGATGACCGGTGTTATCATCATCAGTGTCTACGATACTTTTAATCAGAGTTCCGTCCGCAGAATAATATAAGTCTATCTCCTGATTCTGATTTTCGACTTCAATTACGAAAATAGTCTCAACGCCTGTCCGCTCCAATTTGTCTACATCATCTTGTTTCCACGAAGCATATTCACTCTTTTCAAAAGAAGTTTTCACAGCTTGCGGTAATGCACTGTAAGGAATGTCTGTTTCTGTCATTTGCCATTTTCCATCTTGGGTAAACCATGCAGATGCTTCATATTCATCATAGAAATCTGCTACATAATATCCGGACTTAGTTTCCCATTTCACATTTGCAGCATTAGGGTATTTAGATGCAAATGCGTTTTGAAGTTCGGTAGGAACAGCAATTGAATTATCGTCGTCGTTATCACAACTTTGTAGGCTCCATGTAACGCAAAGTGCCAGTAAGAGTGTATAAATCTTTAGTTTCATCTTTGTTCTATTTTAAAAGGTTTAGAAGTCAATATCAATCAAATTAAATTTCAAGTCGAATTTCAATTCCGTACGGTTGGACAGTTTTACTTCATAATCTTTTTTATCCCTCTCTATTTTCAGGATTTTAGCATCGGGATAATTGGTCGTTACATATTTTTGAATTGTTGCAGGAATAATAGCTGTAGGTACCGCGCTATATTTGCAATTCACTTCTTCCCAGTTTCCTTTGTTATCAAATTCTACTTTATCGCCATTAGTGAAAATCACTTCATAACTTTTATAGAAGAAATCACTTTCCATTTTGGCTAATGCTACTTTGCTGTCGGCAAAATGCTGTTTGATAAACTGCTGGGCCTGTTGTGGCATTTGAGTTACCTGAATAGGTTTGTCGTCATCTGCACGAGCTACTGTTTGCAATGTAAAAAGACATACTAATAAGAATACTAACTTTTTCATAATCGTTGTTTTTTAAATATTGGTTTTTACTACTATTATTAATTTCACATTGCAAAGATGAAAGGAGAATCTGAAAAGATTTGGGAATTTTGAGAATTATCAAGAAAAAAATCTCATAAAAATATAGTGACGCTATCCTGTTAACATAGCGTCACCATCTATAAAGGATACCGTCACCATCCCATAAGGATAGCGTCACTATAATTTCTTCCTGAAATTAGATTCTTTAGGATTCTTTTAAAACTACTAATATACACATCGTTTATTTTTGCACACACGAATTTGACGATATTCATATTAAATAACCATAAGAACTTTTTTATGACTATGAGAACAAATTATTTTTTATTATTCGCTATTCTATTGGGAGTTATTCCCATGAGTTACACACACGCCAATGATTCAATACCGAAAAGCGTGATTCTGTACACACCTTACACAAAAATCTCCGTATCGCCCGGAGCGTCAATTGATTACAGTATTGATCTTATTAACAACACGGACCAATTGATGAATGCGAATCTTTCTGTTAGCGGATTGTCCTCCAGTTGGAAACACGAAATGAAATCCGGTGGCTGGAGCCTTAGCCAGCTGTCGGTACTTCCCAAAGAGAAAAAGACTTTTAATTTAAAAGTCGAAGTTCCATTAAAAGTGAATAAAGGCAATTATCATTTTGTGGTATATGCCGGAAACGCTAAACTTCCCTTGGATGTGGTGGTTGCTCAAAAAGGAACGTACCAAACCGAATTTACTACTGACCAGCCCAACATGCAGGGAAATTCGAAATCAACCTTCACTTTCAGTGCTACTTTAAAAAATCAGACCGCCGATCAGCAACTATATGCTTTGATGGCTAATGCCCCCAGAGGGTGGAATGTCGTTTTTAAACCGAACTACAAACAAGCCACTTCTGCACAAGTAGAGGCAAACAGTACACAAAATGTAAGTATAGATATTACCCCTCCTGCCAATGTAGAAGCCGGTAGCTATAAAATTCCGGTACGTGCTGCTACAGGTACAACTTCTGCCGAATTGGAATTGGAAGTAGTTGTCACCGGTTCTTATCAAATGGAACTGACTACTCCTCGCGGGTTATTAAGCACAGATGTCACAGCTGGTGATGTGAAAAAAATAGAGCTGGAAGTAAGAAACACAGGTTCTTCATTACTGAAAGACATTCAGTTGTCTGCCAATAAACCTGCAGACTGGGAAGTTACTTTTGAACCTTCAAAGGTTGACGCATTAAAAGCTGGAGAGACATCAACGGTGATGGCTACTTTGAAAGCTTCTAAAAAAGCGCTGCCCGGGGACTATGTGACTACTATCATGGCTAAAACTCCTGAAGTAAATGCCGACGCGCAGTTCAGAATTGCGGTAAAAACTCCGATGATATGGGGATGGGTAGGTGTGCTTATCATCATTGCTACTATCGGTGTGGTTTACTATCTGTTCCGTAAATATGGAAGGAGGTAAATGATGAGCGAACAAGTGATCGTACTTACCGATTTGACCAAACAATATGGTAATTTCACTGCTGTAGATCATATTCGCCTGAATATCCGGAAAGGGGAAATCTTCGGATTGCTGGGACCGAATGGTGCCGGAAAATCAACTACTATCTTAATGATGCTAGGGTTGACGGAGCCTACTTCGGGAACAGTTGAAATCTGTGGAATAAATTCTACCACTCATCCTATTGAAGTAAAAAGGAGGATAGGTTATTTGCCTGAAGATGTAGGATTTTATGATGATATGACAGGACCGGAGAACTTGATCTATACAGCGCGATTAAATGGTATTCCTGATAAGGAGGCGAAAACCAAAGCTATGGAACTGATGAAGCGGGTAGGCCTTGAAGAACAGTTAACCAAAAAGACCGGAAAATATTCTCGTGGTATGAGACAGCGGTTGGGATTGGCTGATGTGCTTATTAAAAATCCGGAGATTATTATCCTCGATGAACCGACTTCAGGAATTGACCCGGCCGGTGTTCAGGAGTTTATCGAACTGATTCGCTGGTTGAGTAAGGAAGAGGGGTTGACTGTACTTTTCTCTTCCCATCACTTGGATCAGGTACAGAAAGTGTGCGACCGTGTTGGTTTGTTTAGTAATGGTCAATTACTTGCGTTGATCGATATGGCAGAACTGAAAGACAAGAAACAGGAATTGTCTGATATTTATAACCATTATTTTGAGGAAGGAGGAGAAAGACATGAATAAAGTCAATCATCCTTTTTGGGTGATCGTCAACAAGGAAATTTCCGACCATGTCAAAAGTTGGCGGTTCATTATATTAATAGGTATTATAGCGCTTACCTGCATGGGATCGCTATATACAGCACTCACAAATATTGGTGAAGCTATCAAGCCTAATGATCCGGACGGCTCGTTTTTATTTTTGAAGTTGTTTACGGTTTCAGATGGGACTCTCCCCTCTTTTGTATTGTTTATTAACTTCTTAGGACCTTTATTAGGAATCGCCTTAGGATTTGACGCAGTCAATTCCGAACAAAATAAAGGAACCTTGAGCCGTATGCTGTCCCAGCCTATTCATCGTGATTGCATTATCAACGCGAAGTTTGTGGCTGCTCTAATTGTAATAGGTATCATGCTGTTTGTATTGGGCTTTTTGGTAATGGGCTGTGGATTGATTGCCATTGGCATTCCTCCTACAGCAGAAGAGTTTTGGCGAATTGTTTTCTTCATCATTACCAGTATCTTTTATGTAGCATTTTGGCTGAATTTAGCTATTTTGTTTTCACTTCGTTTTCGTCAGGCAGCGACTTCTGCATTGGCATCGGTGGCTGTTTGGTTGTTCTTTAGCGTATTCTATACCATGATTGTTAATTTGGTGGCAAAAGGTTTAAGCCCGTCACAGATGGCGTCGCCTTATCAGATTATCAGTTATCAAAAGTTTATTTTGGGATTGATGCGTTTGGCACCGAGTGAATTGTTTAATGAAGCTACCACTACATTATTGATGCCTTCTGTTAGAAGTTTGGGACCATTGACTATGGAACAGGTGCAGGGAGCTATTCCCAGTCCGCTCCCGTTGGGGCAAAGTCTTTTAGTCGTATGGCCACAACTGACGGGACTGATTGCAGCAACAGTTATCTGTTTCGCTATCTCTTATATCATGTTTATGAGGAGAGAAATACGATCCCGATAACTGACTCACCATAAAAGACGCAAAGGACACAGAGAAATAAGTTAAATGAATACAGCTGATAGATCAGATGATGATTACCGATCGGTTATTCACTTTTTACTCCGTGTCCTTTGTGTTTTCTGAATAAAAAATTATTGTCTGGAAATCTCGAAGCAGTGCTCTTCCTGTTCGAAGTAATATCTTATACTCAAGTGTTGCAAACGACAGATAGAATCGGCTATTGCTAGTCCCAGACCTGTAGATCCTTCCTTTTTAGTTCCTTGATAGAAACGTTCGAAGATATGTTCCTTATCCAACGGATTTTCTACTCCTGAATTTCGGAAAGTAATACTGTTTTTGGTGACAGTGATCCGGATATGTCCCCCGTCAATGTTATGTACAAATGCATTTTTTAGGAGATTCGTGAGTAAAGCAACAGCCAGAGATTCGTTTATTGTCACATTGAAAATGTCCTGTTCATCGATAGTTACTTCTATGTTACGATAGTCGTAAACTTCTTCGTAATCTTGCAGATATTGTTTGAGAAGTCCATTTAGTTCCAATTGCTTGGTATCCGTAAACTGGCCATTGTCAATTTTAGTAAGCAATAGTAGAGATTTGTTTAATTTAGTGATGTATTCTAAAGTCTGGTGGGTTTTCATCAGCTCTTCCAGTTGTTTTTCTGATAACGAATCATCTTCCATCAACATTTCCAATCGGTTACGACAGATAGCAAGTGGAGTTTGTATCTCATGTGAAGCATTTCCGATAAATTGTTTTTGTTGTTCGAACATCTGCTCCGTACGTTCTACATAACGAATAGCAGCCTCATTTAATTTTCGGAATTCCGTGATTTGGGTTTCGTTACTCAACGGCTTATTTTTTTTTCCTGTTTGATAACCGTCCAGCCAATGAAGAAGCACATAGAGCGGTCGCATATTCCGATAGAACACCCATACGGAAATGATAATAATGCAGAATAACAGAGCTACATACAAAAATATAATCCATACTTGGATGGCATCTCTCAAGTCATCTTTTTCAATGCTGGGAGTTGATACTGTCAGCTCGTGGTATCGTCCTTCATCGTCTTTAAAGATAGTAGTAAGAATACGTGCCGGTTCGGTTTCCTCTTTTTCTTCAATATATACCATAGAGTCTTTATATTGAATATCCTCCCGGCTTTCCGCATATTCTTTGCTTACTTCCATCATATAATATTGATTGTTGGAGCCGTTGGTTTTAGAAGGTAGCTCCTCTCCTGCCAATGCCCGGATAATGATGGTTTCCGAATAATCTTCCAGAGCGTCATCCACTTCATCGTTGACTTCATCAATCATCGTAACATAAAAAAAGATAGCCCAGACCGTCAGTATGAAGGTCAAAGCAAGCGTAATACGAAGAATGATGTAATATATTAATTTCATGGACAATATTCTCTTTCTTTTTTTATTCTACTACCATTTTATACCCAAACCCATAGACCGCTTTGATTTCAATGTTTGCACCCGAATCTTTGAGCTTTTTGCGAAGATTCTTAATCTGTGCATATATGAAGTCAAAATTATCAACCTGGTCAATATGATCTCCCCATACTGATTCGGCCAAAGTGTTTTTATTGATTAATCTTCCGGGACGATTGATAAAATATAACAGGATGTCATACTCTTTTCTATTTAGCTCCACTTCCTGATCGTTGACAAATACACGATATTTATCCGGTTCTATTCGTACATTACCTTGGCGGATATCAATTTCTCCGTCATGCTGATGACGGCGAATCACGCTTTTAATCCGTGCATTTAGTTCAACCAAATGAAATGGCTTCGGTAAATAATCATCCGCTCCCAGTTCCAGTCCCAAAACTTTGTCTTCCAAGGAGTCCTTTGCGGAAATAATAATTACGTTCTCTCGTTTATGGAGAGCTTTCAGTCGTTCAAGAAGATTAAGTCCGCTTCCGTCCGGTAGCATGATGTCCAATAAGATACAATCATAGTCGTAGTCTTCAACTTTGCGTAGAGCAGAATTAAAGTCACTGGCTGTTTCCACAACGTAACGTTCTTTTTCAAGTGAACATTGAATCAGTTCTCTTAAAGAGGGTTCGTCTTCTACAATCAATATCTTCATAACTTTGTCTCCTTTCTTTTTTACAGCTACAAAGAAAAGGGATATTTCTGAAATAAAACTGAAATGGATTGAAAAAAGAGTTTGAAATAACTATTGAATGTCCTATGAACTATTAGGACAGGTCACAAATAATATAATATGGAAGGAAAAAAGAAAAGGATGAAAGCGATTGAATCGTTTCCATCCTTTTTATAATTATGTGTGATTTCTATTTAATAAGAACGTGCAAATATCACGCGGCAAGCAGATGGTTTGCCTGTTACCATACATTTACCCGGTTCCTTGTCTCCCGGAACAAATGAATCGAACGGAATACAACGAATGGTTGCTTTGGTTTCTTCCTTAATCTTTTCTTCTGTTTCAGTGGTTCCGTCCCAATGAGCCAGAATAAATCCGCCTTCTTCGATTTTTTCTTTAAATTCGTCGTAAGTATCTACTGTTGTAATCTTGGAGTTACGGTAGTCCAATGCTTTCTTGTAGATATTAGCCTGCATTTCTTCAAGCAAGTTCTGAACATACGTTTCAATGCCTTCACAAGTAACTGTTTCTTTTTCCAGTGTATCACGGCGCATCACTTCCATGGTGTTGTTTTCAAGATCACGACCACCCATAACCAAACGAACAGGTACACCTTTCAATTCATAGTCGGCGAATTTAAAGCCCGGACGTTTGTTATCTGCATTGTCATATTTAACAGAGATACCTAATGCTTTCAGTTTCGCTACAATGCCTTCTACTTTTGCATCGATTTGTTTCAGTTGTTCGTCATTCTTATAGATAGGAACGATCACTACCTGAATCGGAGCCAAATGCGGAGGTAATACCAATCCGTTATCATCCGAGTGAGTCATAATCAATGCCCCCATCAAACGGGTAGAAACGCCCCATGAAGTAGCCCAAACATACTCCAACTTGTTTTCTTTATTAACAAATTGAACATCGAATGCTTTTGCAAAGTTTTGTCCCAGGAAGTGGGAGGTACCACTTTGCAACGCTTTTCCATCCTGCATCATGGCTTCAATTGTATATGTATCAAGTGCGCCGGCAAAACGTTCGTTGGCTGATTTTACTCCCTTTACGACAGGAACGGCCATATATTTTTCTGCAAATTCACCATATACATTCAGCATTCTGATTGCTTCTTCTTCTGCTTCCTCACGAGTAGCATGAGCAGTATGGCCTTCTTGCCACAGAAATTCAGCAGTACGCAGGAAAAGGCGTGTGCGCATTTCCCAACGGAAAACGTTAGCCCATTGGTTGCAGAGAATAGGCAGGTCACGATATGACTGAATCCAGTTCTTATAAGTATTCCAGATGATTGTTTCTGATGTCGGGCGGATAATTAATTCCTCTTCCAATTTAGCTGCAGGATCTACTACAACTCCTGAACCGTCTTCTGCATTCTTCAAGCGATAATGCGTTACAACGGCACACTCTTTAGCAAAACCTTCTACGTGTTCAGCTTCGCGGCTTAAGAATGATTTCGGGATTAATAACGGGAAGTATGCGTTTACATGTCCTGTTTCTTTGAACATATCATCCAATTGACGTTGCATTTTTTCCCAGATGGCGTATCCGTAAGGCTTAATCACCATACATCCGCGCACAGCAGACTGTTCTGCCAAGTCAGCTTTTACCACCAAATCGTTGTACCACTGTGAGTAGTTTTCACTGCGTTTGGTAAGGTCTTTCAGTTCTTTTGCCATTATATTTTTCTATTTAAAGTTTTCTTGAGTGTTAAAACAGGGTGCAAAAATACGAAAAATGCATGAACTGCCCTATTCTTCATGCATTAATTTTCTAAAGTCATGTTTTGTTTCTTTTCCTCTATAATATGTATTTCAATAGAAAAGGATCCTGGTAATAAAAAAATCAGGCAGTTTATTTAAGATAACCACCTGATTTTCAAAAGAGCGGTAAACGAGGCTCGAACTCGCGACCCCCAGCTTGGGAAGCTAGTGCTCTACCAACTGAGCTATTACCGCATATTTATTGTGTTTCCCGACTTAAAAGCCTTATGAAACGGTGATGCAAAGGTAAACATAATTTTTATATCTCAAATAAAATCACAGAAATTTTAATGAAAGAAAAAAGTAATATCAAAGTTGCTTTTACTCTTTTGTTTTGATGAAAAAAGGACTGGAACCGAAAGAGCGTGAACAAACCTCTCTTTTCATCTGTTAGAATATCTCGAAATCAGATATAACCTAACCAGTATGAAAAAAAATAAGCGACTTTTTATACTATTGACTTTGTATTTCTCCATCAGTCAGATAGATGCACAGACACCATTAAGTTTTGAAGAATCACTGCATCTGCTGAATCAGGGAAATCAGAGTTTGAAAATTGCAGATAAGAGTATTGAGATTGCGAAGGCTGAACGTGATAAACCTCAAATCCGCAACTAAGCCCTTGAACGTCCTTATTGCGTTTACACGTCCTCTCATTACTGAATTTGCAGATAATTTGAACTTGAAGCACCCACTTCTGCCTACAATATCCCCTTACCCCACAATGTGACTTGAGGCAATACACAATATCATTCCCATAAGTTGTAGGCATTATCCAAAATCAGTCTGGAAAACATCTGCGTAAGCATTATTACAGGTATAGATGTTCAGCACATACCGCCTTGATGTCCTGATCCACTTGGCTGGTACAGAGATAAACCTGAAGACAAACGCTTTTATGCGACTTGTTGCATTGAGCCCGAACTTCTTTACGTCAAGTCTTTGAATAATGGCCTTGTAAAAGTTACGGATAAGTGCTGTAAGAAGAAGGAACACTGTGTTCTCTGCCATGAAGGATTTGGGCAATCTGTCCCACCCGAAACCATTGTTCATATCATCGAAGATACGTTCCTTTCCTCCACGAAGGTTATAGAACTCGACAATTTCTCTTACGGAAGAATCATAGTCGTTAGTCAGGATACAACGGTATGTGTATTCTCCTTCCCAAAAATCCTGCACACCATCCATCCGTTTCTGTCTTTGAATCACAAGTCGATATGCCTTACCTTTCCACTTCTCAACAAGGATAGAGTTCAATTCAAACTCAATGCCATTGATTTCCTCAGTTTTCCAGCCTTTGAGAGCAAAGGTGTCATTGTAGATCGAACTGCAGCGGTTAGCACGGATATAGAAGGACTTGCAGTGTTTTTCTATTTCCTCCACGATTTCCTCGGAACATGATCCACAATCAGCTCTGAAGCGATTGATAGTGAGCCCATTCTGTTCAAATCTCGCAAAGAACCTCTTCAGCGTGTCCTTCTGATGGAAACGAACATTTGTGTTACCATCGCTATTCTCTATACCGACTATCAAATCGCCAATAACCGCCACGCCAGGGCGATAACCAAGGAACTTCTTGTATGTAGGCTTTGCATCATACTTCTCTGTCTCTATGAACTGATGGTCGAAATCAACATCATACATCTCACCCTCTTTCAGTTGGCCAGATGCAAATATACAATTGAGCAATAAAGTATTGAGAGTGTCAGCCGTATTGAAATCGTAGGTCTTGCCCATATCTGATGTGTATGAAATGTTTTCTTGCGTCAACTCCTTTATCGCCCTGAGGATAGTATCAGAGCTACAAGTGCGAAGTGTCGGATGAAGCGAGAGGTGGTTCATCAAATGAGTAGTGACATCCTCAATACATGAACCGCTACAGAAGTAGATACTCATGAGAGAACGGATGATTTCGCTGTACTGATAACCGAACGATCTACACCTTAGACCGAGGGTTGAGTCGATTACAGATGATAATGTGGAGTCAAATTGCTCCATGATTGAAAATAATCCCCCAAAAGGAGTGAGTCTCTCAGATTTAATTTGTATCTTCGCCATGTCTATCGTCGGATTCTCTTGTTTTTTTTGCAACACTAAGATAAGTGAAAATTCTGACATGGCAAAATCCTGAGCAACTTTTTGTTGCTCAGGTACTTAAAAAGTTTAATTTATAATAGTGTTGCGGAATTAAGGATAAACTGAATGCTTTCTGGTATCCCAGTCTTCAGTCTACGGGTGCGTTTGTGCACATGTCGGAGAAGATTGAAGTAAAACAGCCCCTATCGCAGTTTACTGATCCGGCTAAAGACTTTGTACATTCCATTATTCCGGATGATCAGGTCATTTCATCCATACTAGATCAAATTGGAGCCAACACACTGGTGTTTCCCCTGACTCCCAGAAACCTGACTACTGTTGATTTATCAGCCGAGTGGGTACTCTTTTCCGGTGGTAAACGTTTTCGTGCCACCAATATCGGAAGAACGATGGTTGATTTGGCACGAGAAAGCCGGGCACAGGTGTCGGCCAACCAGCAAAACCTGTTGGTTGAAAGTTATTATGGGCTTCGGCTGGCACAACAAATAGTAACTGTTCGTGAAGAAACTTATAACGGATTGAAGAAACATTATGAAAATGCCTTGAAATTAGAGGCAGCAGGAATGATTGACAAAGCAGGCAGACTTTTCGCCCAAGTGAATATGGATGAAGCTAAACGAGCATTGGAAGCTGCGCGGAAAGAAGAAACAGTGGTGCAAAGTGCTTTAAAAGTCTTGCTAAATAAAAAGGATACAGATGCTAATATCATTCCTACCTCTCCCCTTTTTATGAATGATTCACTACCTCCTAAAATGCTTTTTGATCTTTCTGTAAACAGCGGGAACTATACGCTCAATCAATTACAGTTACAGCAACATATTGCCAAACAAGAAGTACGGATTGCTCAAAGCGGGTATCTGCCGAATATAGCCCTTTTCGGAAAACAGACCTTGTATTCGCATGGTATTCAGAGTAATTTGTTGCCACGTACCATGATAGGTATTGGTTTTACATGGAATCTCTTTGACGGACTGGATCGGGAGAAGAAAGTACGGCAATCGAAATTGACGGAACAAACACTGGCTTTGGGACAGATGAAGGCTCGCGACGATTTGGCTGTTGGTGTAGATAAACTTTATACGCAGTTGGAAAAGGCACAGGATAATGTAAAAGCTTTAAATGCAACAATTACTTTAAGCGAAGAACTGGTTCGTATCCGAAAGAAGTCGTTCACAGAAGGGATGGCAACATCTACCGAAGTTATTGACGCTGAAACTATGCTTGCCACTGTAAAAGTGGCTCGTTTGGCAGCGTATTATGAATATGATGTGGCACTTATAAATCTACTCTCGCTTTGTGGCACACCGGAACAATTTGCAAACTATCAACCTAAACCGTAACAAATAATGAAACCAACTAGTAAAACCCTATCATGGGCTTTTGTTATCATCCTTTTGGCGGTCGGTATTTTTACCGGCTTAGGAGTTATACTAATGCATAAACAACAGCTAGTTCTGCAAGGACAGGCTGAAGCAACAGAAATCCGTATCAGTGGAAAACTTCCCGGTCGTATCGATACTTTCTTCGTTCAGGAAGGCGATTGGGTACACCAAGGAGATACTCTTGTCGTTATTAATAGCCCTGAAGTATATGCCAAGTATCAACAAGTGAATGCATTGGAACAAGTAGCGGTACAGCAAAACAAGAAAATTGATGCCGGAACCCGTCGTCAGATTGTGGCTACTGCATTGCAGTTGTGGAATAAAACGAAGAGCGACCTAACTCTCGCTCAAACAACCTACAACCGTATTCTCACTTTATATAAAGACAGTGTTGTCACTTCTCAAAGGAAGGATGAAGTAGAAGCGATGTATAAAGCGGCTGTAGCAGCCGAACGCGCTGCCTATGAGCAGTATCAGATGGCTGTAGACGGTGCACAGAAAGAAGATAAAGCATCAGCTGCCAGTATGGTGGATGCTGCACGAAGCACGGTGGATGAAGTTTCGGCTTTGCTGGTCGACTCCCGGTTGACAGCTCCGGAAAACGGACAAATAGCAACGATCTTTCCTAAACGCGGAGAGTTGGTTGCGCCGGGAACTCCCATTATGAACCTGGTGGTTATGGATGATATACATGTCGTTCTTAACGTACGGGAAGATCTGATGCCACAGTTTAAAATGGACGGAACATTCGTTGCAGATGTACCCGCCATCGGTAAAGAAAATATAGAGTTCAAAATCTATTATATAAGTCCGTTAGGCAGTTTTGCGACCTGGAAATCAACCAAGCAGACCGGAAGTTATGACTTACGTACATTTGAGATTCATGCGCGTCCGACTCAAAAAGTGGATGACTTGCGTCCCGGTATGTCCGTGCTATTGACTTTAGACTAATTGACATCAAATAAACCAGCGAATGGATGAATCACAAACATACTCCCCTTTTTGTTCCGTATTGTTAAGAGAATGGCAGCGAATGACTTCGCGGCGCCTTTATTTTGGCGTCTGCATTGTTTTGCCGTTGTTCACCCTTTTCTTTATGGCTACGATTTTTGGCAACGGACAGATGGAAAATATTCCTATCGGTATTGTCGATCAGGATAACACTGCTACTTCCCGGGCTATTGCCAGGAATATCTCTGCCGTACCGACTTTTAAAGTGACAAAGCATTTTGCAGATGAAGCGGCTGCCCGTGAATCTGTACAAAAGAAAGAGATTTATGGTTATCTTTCCATACCTCCCCAATTTGAGCAAGATGCTATCACCGGAAAAAATGCAACACTCTCCTACTATTATCACTATGCATTATTGTCGGTAGGCGGTGAGTTGATGGCGGCATTCGAAACATCATTAGCTCCGGTGGCTCTTTCCCCTGTGGTGATGCAAGCCGTAGCTCTCGGAGTAGAACAGAATCAGATTACCACCTTTTTATTACCTGTGCAGGCTAATAACCATCCGATATATAATCCAAGTTTAGATTATTCGGTATATTTGAGTCAGCCCTTTTTCTTTGTTTTGTTTCAAGTCTTGATCTTGTTGATTACTGTCTATACGGTCGGTATTGAAATTAAGTTCCGTACAGCAAATGATTGGTTGACGACTGCTAAAGGCAATATAGTAACTGCTGTTTTGGGTAAGTTATTGCCTTATACCATTATATATATATTGATAGGGTGGTTAGCTAATTATGTCATGTTCGGTATTCTGCATATCCCTTTTCAAGGGAGTTGGTGGTTAATGAATATCATGACCGTGCTTTTCATCATTGCGACGCAGGCTTTAGGGCTGTTTTTATTCTCGCTGTTTCCGGCAATTTCGTTGGTGATAAGCGTAGTCTCTATGGTAGGTTCTCTGGGGGCTACCTTGTCCGGGGTGACCTTTCCGGTTCCCAATATGTATCCGTTGGTGAGGGATGCTTCCTATTTGTTTCCTGTCCGCCATTTTACGGAAATGATGCAAACCATGCTCTATGGAGGCGGTGGTTTTATCCATCTTTGGCCGTCGGCTGTGATACTCTGTATCTTTCCGTTGTTGGCCCTATTGTTGCTTCCCCATTTAAAACGAGCTATAGAAAGTCATAAGTATGAAAACATTAAGTAAGTTACAACAGTTATCATTCATCATTCGTCGTGAATTTCTAGCTATCAGTACCAGTTATGCAGTTCTGCTTGTGTTGATGGGAGGAATCTTTGTCTACGGATTACTCTACAATTATATGTATGCACCGAATATTGTAACCGATGTTCCTGTTGCCGTAGTCGATAATTCGCATAGTGAATTGAGTCGTGATTTTATCCGTTGGCTGGATGCTACCCCCCAAGCAGAGATTTATAGCCAGGCGATGGATTATCACGAAGCAAAAGAATGGATGAAAGAAGGCAAAGTACAGGGAATACTCTATCTGCCTCATGATTTTGAGAAGCGAGTGTTTCGGGGAGATGAAGCCGTATTTTCTCTTTATGCAACTACGGATGCTTTCCTGTATTTCGAAGCTTTGCAGGGGGCTTCATCGCGTGTTATGCTGGCTATTAATGACAAATACAGGTCGGATGAAGCGGTATTTCTTCCACCACAAGGATTGCTTGCCGTAGCTATGGCAAAACCGATCCATGTAGAAGGAACTGCACTTTACAATTATACGGAAGGCTATGGCTCTTATCTTATTCCCGCAGTTATGATGATTATAATCTTCCAGACTTTATTGATGGTTATTGGTATGGTGACCGGAGAAGAACATAGCAACAGAGGAATCCGCGCTTACACTCCTTTTGGATATGGCTGGGGAGTTGCCATTCGTATAGTGGCGGGAAAAACGTCCGTATACTGTGCTCTTTATGCTATCTTTGCTTTCTTTCTATTAGGCTTGCTCCCCCACTTTTTCAGTATCCCTAATATTGGAAACGGACTATACATTGTATTATTATTGATTCCATACCTGATGGCGACCTCTTTTCTGGGGTTGGCAGCTTCCAGGTATTTTACGGATTCAGAAGCTCCCCTACTCATGATCGCCTTCTTCTCTGTAGGATTAATATTTCTTTCCGGGGTTTCCTATCCGATGGAACTAATGCCCTGGTATTGGAAAGCTGCACATTACATTCTTCCGGCTGCACCAGGCACACTTGCTTTTGTGAAATTGAATTCTATGGGAGCCAGTATGGCGGATATCAGACCAGAATATATAACCCTTTGGATACAAGTACTTATTTATTTTATAATAAGTATATGGGTTTACAAGAAGAAACTGGAATCAGATCCAATTAGTTAATTTAACAAAAGCAAAACATACGCTAATTATGACATACGATTAAAGAATACCTTCAAATAAATCAACTTCTCAATGTGAATAATCAATTTTGGAAATAAAAAAGTTTCCAAATGAATGTTTTTTTGGAGAATCTCTTCTATTTCTTTGCTTTTCTCATTGCTTTTGTATAATTTCGTTAACTGTAATATTTATATGATCGCTAGAAGTAGCTTAAAAAACAACTGTTTATATGAAATATATTGTATATATTCTCCTCTTTTTCCCTATCTGGGTTACAGCGCAGACATACAAATACATAGGTATAGAAAAAGGTTTGAGTAATCGACGGATATTCAATATTCAGAAAGACGCACAAGGATACATGTGGTTTCTTACCAATGAGGGAATGGATCGTTATAACGGTAAAGATATAAAACATTATAAATTAAATAAAGAAGGTACTACTTTAGATGCTCCTGTACGTTTGGGATGGTTGTATACAGGATCACAAATTGGTATATGGGTGATTGGTAAGCAAGGGCGAATCTTTCAATATGAAGCAAACGGAGATGATTTCAGGATGGTATATAAACAGCCAACCCCCTCTGAAACAATCAGCTATGGCTATTTGGATCAAAGTAATAATATCTGGTTATGTTGTAAGGATTCTATATCACTATATAATATTAAAGATGCTCACATACTTCAATTCTCCAATATGTTGCATAGTAATATTACAGCAATAGAACAAGTAGATGACCATCATTTCTTTATAGCAACAGAAGTAGGCGTCCGATATGTAAAATTGGAAAACGGTATTTTAGAGACTATTCCTGTTGAAACATTGGATTATTTTCATGCACAGGTAAGTGAATTGTATTTTCATAAGCAATTAAAAAGACTATTTATCGGTTCATTTGAAAGAGGAGTTTTTGTGTACGACATGAATACACAGGAAATTATACGACCGGAAGCTGATCTTAGTGATGTAAATATAGCTCGTATCAGCCCGTTGAATGAAACGGAGTTACTGATTGCAACAGAAGGAATGGGAGTATATAAGGTTAATGCAAATACTTGTGAACTGGAACATTACATTATTGCTAATTATCAAAGTTATAATGAAATGAATGGGAATAATATCAATGATGTATTTGTGGATGAAGAAAAACGGATATGGCTTGCTAATTATCCCACAGGGATTACGGTGATTGATAATCGCTATGAGAATTATCATTGGATGAAACACGCTATGGGCAATGTCCAATCATTAATCAATGACCAGGTACAAGCGGTCATTGAAGACCATGAAGGTGATTTGTGGTTTGGAACTAGTAATGGTATTAGTCTTTATAATTCAAAAACAGGTCAGTGGCATTCATTCCTAAGTTCTTTTAATCAGCAACTAAAAGACAAGAATCATATTTTTATTACTCTATGTGAAGTGTCTCCCGGCATTATATGGGCAGGAGGATATACTTCCGGTATTTATAAAATAAACAAAAATACTCTATCAGTTGAATACTTCTCTCCTTACCTACTTTCTCACGTCAATATGCGTCCGGATAAATATATTCGTGATATAGTTAAAGATTCAAGAGGACATATCTGGTCGGGAGGATATTATAATCTAAAATGTTTTAATCTGGAGACCAACAGTGCGCGTCTATATCCGGGATTGAATTCCATTACATCCATTGTTGAAAAAGACAAAGATAATATGTGGATCGGAACCGCTAACGGATTGTATTTGTTAAATCGAAATACTGGCGAATATCAGTATATTGAAATGGAGATAGGAGCTATATATATCAATACGCTTTATCAGGCAGATAATGGTTTGTTATACATTGGGACAAATGGTGGAGGCGTATTTATCTATAATTCTCAAGATAAGATTTTTGAGCACTACTTTTCTGATAATTCGGCATTAGTTTCAAACAGAATATTTACAATATTGCCGGAAGTAGATGGACGTATAATGATGAGTACGGAGAATGGAATAACCTGCTTTCATACTAAAGAAAAGGTATTTCGTAATTGGACTAGAGGAGAAGGATTGTTGCCTGCTTACTTTAATGCAGCAGCAGGAACAGTGCGTAAAAATAAGAATTTTGTATTCGGTAGTACAGATGGAGTAATTGAACTTCCGATGAATGTGAAGTTTCCGGACTATAAGTTTTCCAGGTTGATATTTAGTGACTTTCATCTTTCTTATCAACCTGTTTATCCGGGTACTAAGGATTCTCCTTTGGAGAAGAGTATTGATGAGACAGATGTATTAGAATTAGAATATGATGAGAATACGTTTTCATTTGAAATTTCTACAATCAATTATGATTCTCCCGGGAATGCACTATATTCATGGAAATTAGAAGGTTTTTATGAGAAATGGACTCAACCGGGAGCAAATAACTTGATTCGCTTTACCAATTTGCCTCCGGGTAGATATACTCTTCATGTACGTGCTATATCCAGAGAAGAACATGACATCGTTTTTCAAGAACGTACTATGAAAATTATTATCACACAACCATTTTGGTTGAGTTGGTGGGCTATCCTGTGCTATATCCTGTTGGTAATCGGAGGATCTTATTTCGTTCTGCGGGTGATAAATCTAAGAAAGCAAAAGAATATATCTGATGAAAAAACGCAGTTCTTCATTAATACGGCGCATGATATACGTACTCCATTAACTTTGATAAAAGCACCTTTGGAGGAATTATTGGAAGAAGAGACGCTTACCGACAATGGAATCACTCGTACGAACATTGCATTGAGGAATGTAGAAGTACT
Organism: Bacteroides xylanisolvens; assembly: GCF_018289135.1. Lineage (NCBI taxonomy): Bacteria > Pseudomonadati > Bacteroidota > Bacteroidia > Bacteroidales > Bacteroidaceae > Bacteroides > Bacteroides xylanisolvens. Next base: position 1,433,132 of record NZ_CP072216.1, on the reverse strand, counting down.
TTTACGACTGGTCAGCAATCTGATTAATTTTGAACGGACGGATGTATATTCCTCTAAAATGAGTATTTCCGAGTATGAGTTGAATACCTATATGAATGATATATATGATATATTTTCTTCTTATGCAGCCATCAGGCGCATTGAATATACATACGAGAGTACTTTCAGCTATATGAATGTATCGTTTGATAAGGAGAAGATGGATTCTATTTTGAAGAATATAATATCAAACTCGCTAAAATATACTCCGGAAAATGGCAAGGTCAGCATTTCCGTATCCGATACGAATGATTCATGGAAAGTAATAATCAAGGATACAGGTATAGGTATTCCTGCCAGTGAACAAAGTAAGTTGTTCAAGCTTCATTTCCGTGCCAGCAATGCTATTAACTCTAAAGTGACGGGTAGTGGTATCGGATTAATGCTGGTAGGAAAACTAGTCAGCCTTCATGGAGGTAAAATTAGTGTAGATAGTGTTGAGCATCAAGGTACGACAATCAAAATTGTTTTTCCGAAAAAGAATAAGACTTCTCAAAATATCAGTGACGAAGCACCTTCTAAATTTGAGGCGTTGGCTCCTGTGCTGCCCACTCCGAATGTACCAGCAAAGACAACCGCTACGATAGATAATCCAAATTTACGACGGATTCTTGTTGTAGAAGACAATGATGAGCTACGCTCCTATCTGGTCAGTTCATTATCTTCTATATATAATGTACAAGCTTGCGCTAACGGAAAGGAAGCGTTGATTATTATCAAAGAATATTGGCCGGAACTGGTTCTTTCTGATATCATGATGCCGGAGATGCGGGGAGATGAATTGTGTGTGGCTATCAAAAGTGATATTGAGATTTCACATATTCCTGTGTTGTTGCTCACTGCTTTGGGAGAAGAAAACAATATTCTGGATGGACTGTCGATTGGTGCGGACGAATATCTCATCAAACCTTTCAGCGTGAAAATATTACGGGCGAATATCGCTAATCTGTTGGCAAACCGGGAACTGTTGCGCATGAGATATGCCAATCTGGATATAGAAGCGAAATCAATGGTTCCATCTGCAAACGGTACTAACAGCCTCGATTGGAAGTTTATATCAAATGTAAAGAAAATCGTGGATGAGAATATAAACAACCCTGAATTTTCCGTTAATGTACTCTGTGAATCAAGTGGCATGAGCCGTACCAGTTTCTATTGTAAATTGAAAGCATTGACGGGACAGTCTCCGACAGAGTTTATTCGGGTGATGCGTTTGAAACGTGCTACCGAGTTATTGAAAGAGGGTGAATATGCCATTAATGAGATTTCAGACATGGTTGGATTCTCTGAAACTAAATATTTCCGGGAAGTATTCAAAAAATACTATAAGATGAGTCCGAGCAGGTATGCTAAAGGAGGAGGTAATCCCGCTGCTACTGATATGGAAGATGATGATGAAGATTGATAAATAGAAAAATAGATGAATAAGTCCTATTATTATAATATGTTCTCCCCTGCTATGAATATCTTTAGCAGAGGAGGACTTTCTTTTTCAAGACTTAACAAGCTGTATTTTTTTTCATACTTTATTTCGTGTTTCAGTTATCTCTTTCTTACTTCCTACTTCTGATTTTTTCCAGGAAATCGCGGATCAGTGGTAATATTTCTTCTGCTGATTCCACTTCGCTACACATAGTTTCTACTGGACATCCTCCTGTACGGTCGCGGTTCCAGATAAAATCAACTTCCTGCGCAAAATCGACTTTCACATCTGATTTCCGGAATAGCTCCAAAGCCTTGGTACTGATAATATCCGTATATAATTCTTTTATACCACCCAGAATCATCAGGGCGGCAGCTCCCTTGCCAACCACTTTGTCGGCAATCAAAGCTCCTTTAAGAAACTCCGGTTCCTGTGTTAGCAAATCATATAGATCGGCTACGCCACGTTGAGTGAAAGTGCGGATTTTTCCTCCGTTGGCAATGGTACAGGAATATCCTCCTGTATGTAATAGATTGATTAATTCTTCCATCGTTTCTTTTATAAAGTACCTTGTTTCAATTGTTCTACAAACTGGTCTATCCGGTGCAGTTCTTTCGGAATATCAATGTTTTGCGGGCAATGAGCCACACACTGATTACAACCGATGCAATGACTTGCCTGACGAAGTTTGGGCACGCTACGGTCATATCCGACAAGAAAAGCGCGTCGGGCTTTCGCATAATTTTCATCTTGTCCGCTTCTGGCGACATTACCTTCATTGACACAACGGTTGTAATGCAACAATACAGCAGGTATATCCAGCCCATACGGACATGGCATACAGTATTTGCAGTCGTTACAAGGGATAGTAGGATATTTCAGCATTAATTGTGCCGTTTCTTCGAGGAATTCTTTTTCTTCATCTGTTAATGGTTCCAAAGGAGAATAAGTGCGGAGATTATCCTGCAGATGCTCCATGTAAGTCATACCACTTAATACAGTCAGAATATCTGGGAATGAACCGGCAAAACGGAAAGCCCAGGAAGCGACACTGCTTTCCGGACGACGTTGTTTGAGCCGTGCCACCAGATTATCATTCAACTTGGATAGACGTCCTCCCAAAAGTGGTTCCATAATGATGGCAGGAATCCCCCGTTTGGCCAGTTCGCCATAGAGGTATTCCGCATCCGTATTTCGAGTATTGGTCTCTTTGGCATGTTTCCAGTCTACATAATTGAGTTGTATCTGTACAAAATCCCATTTAAATTCATCGTGTCGTGAGAGCAGATAATCATATACCTCAATATCACCATGGTAAGAAAATCCGAGATTCCGGATACGTCCGGCTTCACGCTCTTTAACCAGAAAATCAAGTATTCCGTTATCCAGGTATCGTCCTTTAAGGGCTTCCATTCCTCCCATGCCGATGCCGTGGAGCAACATATAATCAATGTAGTCAACTTGTAGCTCCGCAAACGATTTGTGGTACATCTTGAGCGAGGCTTCGCGAGACCACGTATCAGGAGAGAAATTAGACAATTTGGTAGCGATGTAATATTTATCACGGGGATGACGACTCAATGCAATACCTGTTGCCTTTTCGGAAAATCCTTGTACATACGCTGGAGATGTATCGAAATAGTTTACTCCGTGAGCGATTGCATAGTCTATCAATCCATTGACAGCATCCTGGTCGATAACTTCACCATTACCGTCGGGAGCAGGTTTGAGCGGCCAACGCATACAACCATATCCCAAAAGTGAAACACGGTCACCGGTGGTTGGAGATGTGCGATAAGTCATTTTATCGGTGGGCACCTCTCCTTCTCCTGTTGCGCTACTTGCAGAAGTAGTCCCCTTTGAAGAGCATCCGTATAGCAGACCTGTCGATGTGGCTGCACTGATACCTACAATCTTAATAAAATCTCTTCTATTTATATCTTTCTTATTTTTTTCTTCCATAATCTTATACTGATTTAGATCAAATAATTCTGTGCATCTGATGTCCGCTCACATAAATGGCGCTGAAAGGACGGGACGGACAAAGGTTCTCACACGCTCCGCAACCAATGCATTTTTCTACATTCACTACCGGAATCTTTAGAGAATCCGCTTTGTCAGGATCGGAAGCCACCATTTGTATGGCACCTGTCGGGCAATGGCGGGCACAGTTGCCACACTCCATTCCATCCGTCAAAGGCACACAGTTCTCTTTAATCCATACGGCATGTCCGATCTGAATAGCCGATTTCTCGGCAAGACTGGTCAGATGAATAGCATCTGTCGGGCATACTTCCGCACATTTTGCACATTCGGGACGACAATATCCACGTTCATACGACATTTCCGGTTGCATCAACGTCATCAGATTGTCCGAAGGACGCAACACCTGATTGGGGCAAACAGATACGCATAATTGGCAGGCAGTGCAATGTTGAGCGAAATTGCGCGCGCTTAATGCACCGGGAGGATAAATCGGATTTTCTCTGTTCGGGATCTTCTTATCCTCAATAGTGGCTAACCCGCCGTCCACTTTCTTTTCCTGTGCTTTCAGGACAGAAGTTGTCGCAAAGATAGCCGATGCCGAAAGGAAGCTACGGCGGGCATTATCAATCTGTTCGGTAGTGACAGCCTTTGCTTTCATATCTTCGCTTGTAGCTGTTTCGTTTTTAGGTTTCCGTCGAGTGTATTTAATGGCTCCATGCTTACACTTTCCGATGCAATCCATACAAGCCACACAACGACTATAATCAATTTCATGAGCTTTCGAATTGATACACGATGCTTTGCAATTACGGGCACATAAACCGCAACTGTTACATTTGGAAGTATCAATCACCGGTTTGAATATCGCATATTTGGATATAAATCCCAATACAGTACCCACCGGACAGATGGTATTGCAATACGTTCGTCCATTGCGCCACGCCAGAATGAAAAGGACAATAAGAGTGACAACGGCAATAATCAGTATTGAAAGACTCTTCATCCATACATCTACCTCATAAAAAGCATAACTATCCATTCGTTCGGCAAAGTATGCCAACAGGTTGTTTCCCCACTGCCAAACCGGCGCGAAAAGGCTGGAAGCTATCCGTCCATAAGCACTATACGGAGCCAGTAAGATAGCCAAAGAATTCAGCCCTGCAACCATCATGATAATGAACACTCCTAAAACGCCATACCGCAACCATTTCATTGCCGGTGAATAGCGGAAACGATTTTTCTTTTGTTTACCGGATACCCACGAAACGATGTCCTGAAACACTCCCAACGGACAGATAACGGAGCAATAGATACGCCCGAACAGGAATGTAAGTACAACTAAAAACAATACGACACCTATATTCAAGGCTAATAAAGCCGGCAGAAATTGAATTTTCGCCAACCATCCGAACCATGTGTGCAATGTACCCGTAAAGTCGAGGAAAAGCAGGGTAATAAGCGTAAAGCACACAATGGCGGCTGTAAGTCTGATAGTACGTAGCATAAACTTTTTTAATTTTCAATTTATAGTAGTTATCTCTAAATGTCCAAAACAGTCAGGATTCAACCTTATGTATTTCAACGTTGCAAATTTAATCAGTGAAATTTGTTTTTCAACTATACAGATTACAGAATGTTTTACCAATTTTACTGATAAATAGAAAAGAAACGTTTAACCGTATTGGGTGAAGAGCTATTTTTCTAATGTCACGACCTCTCCGATCTCCGGAATCAATACATTGAGGTAATCTTTATTCTTCATCTCTTCTGCATTCTTCAAAGGCTCGTCCCAACGATGTTTGGCTAACGCATATTTAGAATGATGTACGGTCAGGACTTTCTTCGCTTTTAAGTCTCTGGCTGTCTGCGCCATATATTGGGGCATGAGGTGAATTAAGCTCCACTCTTTGTCGTATTGCCCGTTTTCGAGGATTGCAAGGTCGATATTGGGGAAGCGGTTGCCTATTTCCGCATAATGCGTATCATACCCTCCGTTTCTATAATTAGGAGATTTCATGACTCTCTCCAGCCGTTCCCCGCGAGGAGTTCTGCCGAAGCTGGGTTGATTGATAAAAACAACGACTGACACAGCCAGCAACGCTATTACAGCTAATATACATCCTACAATCATACGTGTTCTGAATTTCTTGAATATGATACGCATATAATTAATGACTAAATTATTTCACGCAGCAAATATACAGGTATTCAGAGAGCCCGTTAGTATATAGATTACAGATTGTTATACCATAATTACTGAAAGCAGTTGTCTGTTGGGTGTCAGTCTATTGTGTGAACAAACCTTTTCTTATTCAGTGTTTTAGAAATAAATTTTGTAGCTGATGTTCGGAATCAATCCCGATCCGTCTTTTTCTTCTACTATGCTTGTTCTTTCATTGTATTCATAGAAATGCATTCCGGTGCGCATACCTACATTCAGTATTTTTAGAGAGAACTCGTGAGACACTCTTTTCTTATTGATCCGGAAGCTGATAGAGACATCACCATTAATGGAAGGATTGAAACGTTTGGTATATGCCTTGCTTTCGTCAAAAACGATGTCGCGTTCTTCCTGGCTTTTTTCTTCATCCACAGGAGTGTAGCGTCCCCCTCCCTGAAAAAACAGGCGCCCGTTTATACTTAATACATTTTGTTTGAGTCTGCCGACCATCCATTCTTTTCCGGCGAGCAAGTTCACTAAATAACTTTTGTCCAGTCTTGTATTTCGCCAGATACGGTCTCCTCCCCTATACTTCGACTTGAATAATGAACCTGTAATCATATAGTAGAAGCCATTTTTCATATACTGCTCCAATGTTATATCTATTCCATAGTTTTTCGCTGTTCCGGTGCTTGTCAGGATCCGGTCTAAATAGAATTCTTCGTAATTAATAATCGAAAAGGAAGAATTCTTTTCCACCGGTATGTGGAACAGGTATTGATAATAGGGCTCTATTTTCAGATGGAGACTTTGATTAATATTCCAGTCGTAAGTAAATCCGAAATGATGTGCCTTAGAAAAATCCAGGTATCGGTTTGATTCCTTTTTACCATTGATTACCTGTTCGACAAAATAATAATCGAGCCTTTCCCTATGGCTGTGCAAACCGTAAGCTACCGCTAAAGAATGTGCAGGATTTATTTTCCATTTAAGTGCGACTCTCGGTTCTATCGACCAGTTCTTGTTTAAAGTAAAGTATTGTCCGGTAACTCCCAAACTGGTTGTCAGGTTATTGCTCAAGTTGATTACGGAACTGCTATACGCCGAAAGAACTGTACTTTCTCCACTACCTCTCGAAAGCTGCTCCATGGGTTGGTTTAATCCAAAATAAGGACTGACCTTATAATCAAGATCATATTTAAGTTCCGTAATGGTAATTCCCGTTCTATTGGTGTGTCGCGAACTGAATTTCTTGTTCAGATAAGAATTGAACACAAAATTCCATCTGCTGTTTTGAATATCTCCCACTTGGACAATGGTTCCATCGTCAGTCTGTAAATTGACTAGTGAATGATCTTTCGAATAGGTTGCAGATAGAGACGAACGGATATAGGTATTTTCATTAATTACATATTTATGAGTTAGCCCGCCTGCCAGTTTATCCAGTTTGTTAGATCCCGACGACCGGTCTCCCATCGTTTCCCATTCGGAACGATCCAAAACCTCTGCCTTGTTCCTGTCGATCAATCCTAATCCCCAGATCGAAAAGGTTCCGGCTTTACGTGTGGGGAAATTCAGTTTAAAGGCTAAATCCTGATATTTCAGGTTGATGTCATTGCCCGACGCCAGCGAGGTAGTGGAAAAACGGTAATTAATCAGGTAGGAACTTCCCCGCTTTTTATTGATAGGGCCTTCCGAAGCCAAATCTATCCCCATGAGTCCGACTTGAAAAGCGTGTTCGTACTTCTGATTATTGCCATTTCGCAGATGCATATCGAAAACTCCTGATAAGGCATTGCTGTATTCCGCAGGGAAAGCTCCGTTGTAGAAATCGGAGTTGCCGATGACTTGCGTACTCAAACCGGACAGGAATCCTCCGCCCAAACCTGATAAATCAGCAAAATGGGTAGGATTAGGTATTTCAATTCCCTCTAGTCTCCATTGGGTAAATTGTGGAGCGTTTCCCCGGATGGCAACCGCATTGGTACCGACATCTCCCGCTACTCCTGCAAATGCAGAACTCAACCGTGCAGGGTCGTCAAAGCCATTGGCAAATCGTGACGCTTCTTCGATACTAATCATACGTCCTCCTGTGATGGCCATCGGGTTGACAGTCCGGTCTTTTTTTATTTCCGGTTTGACAAGCACCTCGGCCAAATCCTGTACATTTTCATCCATCGGAATCTCTACAAATACTTCTTTGGAAGAAGTGACAGATACTTCGGTGATGATACTTGAGCGATACCCCATAAAAGTTGCCTGAATATTATAACGCCCTACCGGGACATTATTAATCCGGAAATTTCCCCGTTCGTCAGTCGAACCTCCCCGCGAGGGATCTTCTGTTATACAGACGGAGGCATATTCTATCGGCGTATTGGTTTTGGAATCAACAACAATTCCTCTTATGGTTTGAGTCAGTTTTTGTGTATCATTGTTGGCGGGCTTTTGCTTGTTATCCTGCAAAGAGATAATAATATGATATCCTTTTATCTTATATGCATATCCCGTTCCTTTCAATAGTTGGGTCATGGCTTTGTCGACAGTTGCATTTTTGAGAGATAAAGAGTGCTTCTTTTCGATATCCAGCTTCGATTGTTCATAAGCGATGCTATATCCGGTTTGTGTCTCTATTTGTGCAAAAGCCTCTTTTAATGAGATCTTTTTATTTTGTATGGTAATCTTTTTTTCTTTATTCTGTGCAACAGTTGTAAGAGAGAGAAAAGTAAAAAATAAAAAAATGGCGAGCTTACCTGCTCTTTTCTTCGTATTTATTCGATTCATTATTCTATATTTGTATGTTGATACTTCATTTTACGTCACTTGTTGAATGAGGGTAGACATTTCAGAACTGGGAAGAGGGTCTCAAGCTACTTCCCGGTTCTTTTTATTCATAGGCTGTTTCTTTTTTATGGTTGGGTTACTACTATTTTTTTTTCATACTGCTGATAATCAAAGCCGATTATATCTTTCAATATATTCAGTATTTCATCCAGGCTTTCATCTTTTAGAAACTTGACTGTATATCGTTTCGATGTGGGGATAGTTGCTGTATTATCAATCGTGGTGTTGTAGTGCCTTTCCAAGGTTCGGAATATTTCTCCGGCACTGGCATTGGTAAAGACTAGTTTTCCCACTATCCAGCAGTTGGTATCATTGGTATCTATCATTGATATATGGATGTCTGATGATTTTTTGTCGTATGTAAGCTGCTCATTGGGCTTTAGTATATGGGGAGGTTGGGACTGAACGCTCACTTCCACCTTACCGCTAGTCAATGTAGTAGTTATTTTCTCATCATTAGGATAGGCTTTCACGTTGAATCTGGTTCCGAGCACTTTCACCGAAAGTTGGGATGCTTCTACAATAAAAGGACTTGCGGTATCTTTTTTGACAGAGAAATAAGCTTCGCCGTCAAGCATGACCAAGCGTTTATCTTTGGCAAAAGTTTCCGGATATAAAATGGTACTTCCCGCGTTCAACCATACTTCCGAACTGTCTGGTAAGATCAGGTGTTTCTGTTCTCCGTAGGCAACGGATACTTCTATCATTTCGTTGTGGGGAGAAAGATAGTAGAACATTCCTCCTGCAAATAAAAACAAAGGAATAATAACGGCGGCAATACGGGCAAATTTCTGATAAGAAACTATGTTGGTCAGATGTTCCTTATTATATCCTGTTCTTAAATTTACCCGTTCCAATGAAGCATAAGTATTTGAATCGGCTTCTACGTCCAATTCATTCCAAAAATCCAGTGAAGCTTTAGCTTTCGCCTGCTGATTTTTATCTTTGATGATCCACTTCTGCACTTTTTCTTCCGTTTCGGATGGAAAACGGGCGGAGAGGAACATTTTGATGATTTTACTGATATTACTTTTCTTCATTTTTGCTGCACTTTACTATATATACAGTTTGGTGGCAAAAAGCTCAATAAGAAAATGAATATTTTTTTGAAAAAAGCAGGATGAAGACGAAAATGATCCTATAACAATGATACCAAAAAACATGAAATAACCTTCCGTATTTCTTTCAAAGCAAGGCTTAACTGGCTTTCAACATTTCTTTTGGTAGTATTCAGGCGTTCGGCAATTTCGGCATTGGATAATCCTTCGTTACGGCTCAATGTATAAATCATTCTCCGTTGTTCGGGCATTCCTCCGACAAGTTTGTCAATCAGCATTTCCAGTTCCTTGGCAATAAGGTCTTCTTCGGAAGTAGAGCTATATTCTGTATCTTGGTTGTTGTTCAGATAGGCATCGCACACATATTTATGTTTCAGGAAGTTGATGGCTGCATTTCTGGCAATGGTGTGCAAATAAGAATTGAATGATTTGGATGTATCAATGGAATGACGATTGATCCAAAGATTGACAAATAAATCCTCTGTCAGCTCTTCTGCATCGGGCTCCGATTTTATATATCCGTCAATGAATGTTTTGGTTTTGTTGTAGTATGCTATAAAAATAGTCTCAAAGGCCTTGTGATTCCCATCCTGAAAGGCCTCCAGCGTTTTTATATCAATGTTATTACTCATACTATTTCCCAACTTTCATTTCATTAGGACAAAAGAAACAATAATTTATCTTATATGAATGCTCTTTTTTGAAATATTAATGATATTAGGAGGATTTATTTTATTTTAATGGTCGGTAAAGAATACCAAATACATTCAGCAGATAGCCTAACAAACAGACTAAAGGGGCAATACGTATGCGTGTTTCGCTAAATATATCGGGATGATAGGCGGCAAGGGTACTCCCCTCGCCGCTCATCAATATATATCCTGCGATAATCAATATCGAACCGATTATTAAAATGATGTAATTCTTTTTGCTTAATACAGTTTCCTGTTCTTTCTCTTTTACTATTTTCGTTTTCATCTTTCTTGAGTTTAGTTTTGATAATTCATTAGTTGAGCGAGTCGCATGTATTTCTCTTCAAACTGCTGATTACTCTGTTTATACCTCTCTTTATCCATATCTTTCAGTAATTCATTGCACTGATTCCACTGCCAGAACTTATACAGGCAATCCCGTTGAACCATTTCTATCCGGCTATCTCCCAGCGAGAAAGCCCAGTCGATATAATCTCTCGATTCTGATATCAGATCATTCAATAAAGTGATCGCTTTCCCGGTTTCTCCTATGGAGGCATAAGCTGTGGCTATATCATACGAACCACTCTCGTATACTTGAGGTACATTATACGCCGGAATAGCTTGTTCGGCATACGCTAATACTTTTTGGGCACGGGCATTATCTCCTTGTTTCACCAGTTCTTTAGCCAGTTGGGCAAAGAGTCTTCGGTGGGAGTAGCAGATGCGCATAGTCGTTTCGTCCAGATAAAGTCCGGGAGTATCTAATCCTCCATATTTATATCTGTTCATCACATTCTCGTAGAATTTCTCCGTATCTATTGCATATCCATTGTCCCTTTCCGCGTCTCCCCATTTTTTATAATTAAACGGGGTAAACCGGAATGCCAATCCTTCCTGGACAAAGTAATCATCAAACTTCAATTGAGTGGCATTTCCCACCGAGATAGCCATGTATAACGGACGTTCCCAGTTGCAGTTAGCCAATATTTCGAGTATGAGCAAATCTACTTTAGTCAGCAGACGTATATCTTTCAGAGAAATAGATAGTTTATCCGGCATCGCATTTTTCAATTCTTCTCCTTTTAAATGACGAATGGCTTTAGGTAGCATCATTCCCGAACGAAGCACTGCATCCTTATCGATATGAATGTTTATTGTATCGGTAGGTATCACATGAAACTCCTGCTTCTCTGCAAATACCCAATGTTTCAAGATATTCTTTATCTCATACGGATCATCTCCAAAACTGTCACGGGCTTCTTCGGGATGCTTTTGATACAATTCTTCTATTTGTTTTTTCAACTCCGGACGAACGGCTACATATTCGTTCTTTCCCTCTTGATATTGATTTTGTTCCCAGCTGATCGGTAGTCCGGGAGCATTGTATAGAGGACATTGTTGCTGATAAATATACCAGTCGGTTTGCGCATAACTTAAGTTGCAGATGCGTGCATCTCTGCGTACCTCTTCCGTGTCCTGATTATACCATAAAGGGAACGTATCATTGTCTCCGTTACAGAATATAATCGGATTTCCTGTATCGGGAAGCGTCATTAGATAATTAGCCCCAAAGTCACGGCAAGTATACCGGTTGCTCCGGTCGTGATCGTCCCAAGTCTGGCTTGCCATTTGTACGGGGATGAGTAGGCAAAGCAGCATGAGTAAGCTGACCGGGAGAACTTTAAAGTGCTTCCGACGAAGCATATCACAGCATCCGGCAGCTCCCATCCCGATCCAGATAGCGAAGGCATAGAACGAACCTGCATACGCATAATCCCGTTCGCGAGGTTGTCCGGGAGTCTGATTCAGATAGAGCACAATCGCCAATCCGGTCATAAAGAAAAGGAAAAACAAGACACTGAATTGTTGCTTGCCTTTCTTTCCACGTGCCCATTGCCAATAGATACCAAGTAGTCCTAATAAAAACGGCAAGCCATAGAAAACATTGTGGCCTTTATTCTGCTGCAAAGATTCCGGTAAAAGCTTCTGATCTCCCAAGCGCAGATTGTCAAGCCAGGAAATTCCGGTAATCCAGTTGCCGTGTTCCGGTTCACCGCTTCCTTGAATATCATTCTGCCGTCCGACAAAATTCCATAGGAAATAACGTACATACATGTAGTTGAGTTGGTATGTAATGAAATAAGTCAGGTTCTCTTTTTGTGTGGGTACATCATTCGTGCTTCCCGACCATCCTTTATAAGAAGCAGCCAAACGATCATTCCACATTCGCGGAAACAACATATTTTGAGTGTAGCACACATTTTCTTTATAGCCGATGATTTTATACTTGCCTTCTTCTTTATCTTGTCGATATATGGCACTACCTTTTTTCGTTTTTACTTTGTAATAGTCTCCTTCGGGCACATACTCCGGTTCGGAAGCGTAGGTTCTTCCGTAAAGTAAAGGGGCACTTTCATACTGTTCGCGATTCAGGTAGCTTTTGAGCGTGAAAATATGATCCGGTGCATTTTCATTAAGCGATGTATTGGCATTGGCACGAATCAATATGACCGCATAAGTGGTATATCCTATGGTGAGCATGAGTAGGCACCATAAACCGGTATGTACTATGCGTTTTCTGAATCGGTAGATGGCTCCTATCAACAAAGACAGGACTAAAGTCAGAAAAATGATTAATCCTGTTTGGAAAGGAAATCCTAATACATTGACGAAGAATAGCTCGAACCATCCTCCCATATCAGCCATTCCGGGTATATAAACAAAGAGAATCAATACAATAAGAAGACCGGACAGCGCAATCGTTCCGATCACTCCCTTGAGTGATACAGCTTGGTATTTCCGGTAATAGAACACCAATACAATAGCAGGAATACAAAGCAGATTGAGCAGGTGTACTCCGATGGAAAGTCCTATAATATAGGCTATCAGGATAATCCAGCGGTCGCCGGATATTGAATCTGCTTCGTCCTGCCAGCGAAGAATCATCCAAAAAACCAAAGCTGTGAGGAAGGAAGAGAAGGCATATACTTCACCCTCTACCGCACTGAACCAGAATGTATCGCTGAAGGTGTAAGCCAAAGCTCCTACAAACCCTGCTCCTAAAATGATAATTACGTCGGTCGTTGATAGCTTCCGTGCATCATCCGTAAGTATGCTTCGCACCAATCGGGTAATACTCCAAAAAAGAAACAAAATGCACCCTGCACTTAACAGTGCATTTAAAAAGTTGACCATGCGCGATACTTGCGAAGCATCGGATGCAAACTGGGTGAATAGATTCCCGACAAGCATATAGAAAGGTGCTCCCGGTGGATGACCTACTTGTAGCTTTTCGGCACACGAAATAAATTCGGGACAATCCCAAAAACTTGCGGTAGGTTCAATAGTCATTCCATACACAAAAGCTGCTATCAGAAAGACAATCCAACCTCCTAAATCGTTTCCTCTTTTAAATAATAAGTAACTCATTGTTCTGTCATTTTTTTGTTTGCAAAGTTACAGAACATGCATATATGATAAGTGTTTTTAACCGGACAGATACGGACAGGATGATTCCGTAATTTGTTGATATTCAAACTTAATGGAAGTCTAAATACAGACAAAAGCAGACAGCATATATATAGGGGAAATTTATTTATTCTGTAATTTCATTGTTTCTTCAGTTTTAGCTTATTTCTGCACGGGTTTTCACCACAGAGGACACAGAGGGCACAGAGGTGAATTTTATTTATGACTTACGGTTTTGAGCATAATTGTGATGCGTAATCCTCTACTATAAAGTTGAAAAACGTAAAAACATCTGCCACCTGCAACGAAAAGCGTGTAATGTGCTAATTGATAAATAGTTGGAACGTTGCAGATACCTGCGGCAGATAGGTTGCAGATACTTTATCTGCAACACAGTATAAACTTTACATAGGCTGATTCTCCAGGAGGGCAAAAGTTTATTTGAATACATAACTTCCTGTATCTGTAGTGTACTAAATAAGTTGACACTTCTTAAATGCGAAATTCCCATGAAAGAATTAAAAAAGAAGTACACTCCTTACACAGAATCCGAACGAATGTCTTATATTCGTGAGTATTTATCTACTTCGGAAACGAAGTATCAGTTTGCCAAACGTACCGGTATTTGCCGTCGTCTGCTGATTCTTTGGCTTGATAAGTATCATATAAATGATAAAGTTATGAGTACAGACCACCCCTCTTTCAACAAATACTCTGCTGAGTCTCTCAATGAACTGGAGAAAGAACTCGCTGCATTGCGTGCCGAAAATCGCAAACTTCAGCGTGCTCTTCAGGAGGAAAGTCTTCGTCATGAAGCTTGTGAGGAATTAATAAATCTTGCTGAGTCAACCTATCACATCAAGGTTCGAAAAAACTCCGATGCCAAGTAATCGATACCTTGTCACAGGGGAACTCTGCCCGTCATATGCGCGGTAGGCTACAGTTCCTCTGTGATTACTTCGGCATAACCAGACAAGGTTATTATAAGCATGTCAACAGAAAAAAGGAAATAGACATCCTCACATCAAGCATTGTGTTGTATTGTAATGAGTTACGTAAACTTATGCCTAAGGCTGGTATACGTGAACTCTATGCATGCTGTCTCCGCAAGTTTGGTGTCAGGATGGTCATTGGGCGTGATCAATGCTATAATATTTTTCGTGCTAATGGCCTGTGTCAACGTGTCAGACATGTGAGACCAAAGACAACAAATTCTAATCATAATTATTACATTTATCCGGACTTGCTAAATGTTACTCCTAAATTTGTAGCTGACACATTCGGTTCAATGGTTGTAGCGGACATAACCTATGTTGCCACGTACCAGGGATGGGCTTACCTGTCTCTTCTTACCGATGCGGGCAGTCGGGCGATAGTTGGATATGCCCTGTGCAAAACACTTGAAGCGGAAGGTCCCTTAAAGGCACTGAGGATGGCTATAGACTTTTACAACAGATACAATGTTGATTTGAGTAGTCTCATACACCATTCTGACCGGGGAGTGCAATACTGCTCAAACCTGTATGTGGATATGCTCAAGAAACATCATATCAATATTAGTATGACGCAGTGTGGAGATCCGCTACATAATGCCCTGGCTGAACGGATGAATAACACGATCAAGAATGGGTGGTTGTTTGACTGCGAAGATGACAGCTTTGAACAGTTGGATAAACGTATAAGCGACGCCATATATGCATACAATTATGTTCGACCCCATCAAGGTATACAAATGAAAACACCGATGGAACATATTCGTAAGTACGCGGAAAAAGGTAGTTGAAGTCCCGCTCGTCGGGACGGGTGCTCCCGCCCCTTGCCGCGAGGGCGATCCCCGAGCGAAGAGTTTTTGTTGTTTAATGAAGTTTACAGCCCGAAGTCTTGCATTTATAAGAAAAGATACATATGTTTGCAACATCTTTAATATGACAACTTATTAAGGAATTACAAAGGGACAAGTAAACTTATTTAGGTTTTAAAATATATTGAGTTAACTAACTTAGGTATAACAAACGAAGTTGTCAACTAAATCCAGTACAGTACAATCCAAGCGGGGAATTGTCGTTTCCTGCATTAGAAACTACAGTTTCCACGGTAGGAAACGAGAGTTCCCAAGGCAGGACACTACAGTTTCTACGTAAGGATACTGTCGTTTCTCCGTAGGGACACTACAAATTATCCATAGAGCCATCCCAATTATCCCATAGCTTTGCATAAAGGAATCAAGGCTTTTTCTTTGATTATATAACGTGTTGCAGATACTTTATCTGCAACCTATCTGCCGCAGGTATCTGCAACGCTCCAACTATTTGTCAACTAGTATATTACACGCTTTTCGTTGCAGGTGGCAGATGTTTTATGTTTTTTCAACTTTATAGTAGACAAAACTTTCATTCATTTCTGCACTGAAATAAATTTCTCCGTTAAAGTGGTGAAGTCCCCAGTGATTTAATAATATCTTCCAATGATTCTTTCGAGTTTATCAGCATCAGTTTCTCCGTTTTTATTCTGGAAATTCTTCGTGTTAGTGTTTCGGTAGTAAGTTTCATTAAATCAGCAAAATAAGCCGGTTGAACTCCTTCCCGTAGAAAAGCACATACCCTTAAATCTTCTTCCGTGAGTTTTGGACTTATCTCTTTCAATTTAGAAACAAGTCCATAGACATTTTCTTGAAGTCGCAGCAACTCTGTCCAGTCTTTCTCGGAGAAAGAAGGGATTTTAGAAGACAAAACATTCCGTTCCTTAAATTGCCGTACTTTTGAGACAACCGGAGAACTTTCATAGATATGTAACTGAAGAGACTGATACTTCTCTTCGAGATGATTACACCGCAACATCAGCTTATCCGATTCGACATCTTTCTTCAGTATTTCCTCTTTGAAAAGATTCAGTTGGGAAAGTGCGTGCCGGTTTTTCTTCCAGAGTAGTCCAAGCAACAAAGACATCACACCAAACATACCTAAAGCAGAAGACAGAATGACCGAAGAATCACTTTTGTTATCATTTAATATCAACTGACTGGCGTATGCCTTTCTTTCCATTTCCAGTGCTTCATCAAAGTTACCATATTTCTGATAATAAAGACTACATCGTTTGCATATTTTTGCCAGATGATCGTATTCCTCTGTTTCTTTGGCAAGTTTGATTGCCTCCTTAAAGTGGATTTCTGCATCCTCTTTCTGTTCCAAATCACTTTCTACACAGGCAAGATAATAATATACTTTAGATTTTTGATATTCATCACCGTGTTTCTCATAATAAGATGCCGCCTGCCTAATCTGCTTATCAGAGGAATGAGGAATGTTTTTATCCTCGTTGAGCTGGGTACACAATAAATTATACTCTGCCAGTTGAGCTTCATTCATTTGGCTTGACTGAATAGTCTCAAGAATAATGGATGCTGTATCAGGGTCCTGTTCCATCAGTTGCGCAGCCTTGTCCAGTCCTTGCTTCACGCTTGTTCCTTCCGGATGGCAGGCAGCTAGTGAAAGGAGCATCATATACAATAAAATTCGAAGATTATTCATAACTCTATTTTTGTCTTTGCAAAGGATTGATTGGATTTGCAAATATAAAAAATAATCGGCATTTATGCTTCTATAAGTTACACAAAATATAGTGACGCTATCCTGTTCTTATAGTGACACTATCCTTGCTAAATGGCGTCACTATCCTGACAGGATAGCGTCACTATGTTTTTTTGACAAATATCAAGCCGATGCGGGCTATTAATTAAGAAGATAAGCCGTATCTTTGTAGCAAACAAGAAAATTATATATCATGATTAAAAACATTGTATTTGATTTTGGAGGAGTGATTGTAGATATTGATCGTGACAAAGCGGTTCAGGCATTTATCAAACTGGGACTGGCAGATGCTGATACCCGGCTGGATAAATATCACCAGACCGGCATCTTTCAAGAACTGGAAGAAGGAAAGCTAAGTGCGGATGAGTTTCGGAAACAACTGGGAGATTTATGTGGCCGTCCATTGACGATGGAGGAAACCAAACAGGCATGGCTGGGCTTTTTCAACGAAGTAAATCTAAATAAGCTCGATTATATATTGGAATTGAGAAAGTCCTATCATGTGTATATTTTAAGTAATACCAATCCTTTTGTTATGTCGTGGGCATGCAGCCCCGATTTCTCATCGAAGAAAAAGCCGTTGAATGATTATTGTGACAAACTATATTTGTCTTATCAGGTCGGTCACACGAAACCTGCACCCGAAATTTTCGAATTTATGGTGAATGATTGTAATATCATTCCTTCCGAAACTTTATTTGTTGATGACGGCGCTTCTAATATCCAAATCGGCAAAGAACTGGGATTTGAAACGTTCCAACCGAAGAATGGTGAAGATTGGCGGGAAGAAATGACTGCTATCTTGGAGAAATGATAATTGAGCAGTTAGTACCATACCGCAAATAAGAAATATGCAACCACAAGTCATACTTATCACCGGAGCATCTTCCGGATTCGGTAAGATTACCGCTCAAATGTTATCGGAACGTGGGCACATCGTTTATGGAACAAGCCGGAAACCTTCTGAAGGCATGAATCATGTAAAAATGCTTGTTGTCGATGTCACCAATTCCTTTTCCGTTTGTCAGGCCGTAGAGCGGATTCTATCGGAGCAGGGACGGATTGATGTATTGATTAATAATGCTGGAATAGGTATCGGCGGCGCATTGGAACTTGCCACTGAAGAAGAAGTGAATATACAAATGAATACAAACTTCTTCGGTGTAGTGAATATGTGTAAAGCTGTTTTGCCATCTATGCGAAAGGCACGAAAGGGCAAGATTATCAATATCAGTTCTATCGGTGGTGTAATGGGAATCCCCTATCAGGGATTTTATTCTGCTTCGAAATTTGCAGTGGAGGGATATAGCGAAGCATTGGCTTTAGAGGTTCATCCGTTCCATATAAAGGTTTGTGTAGTAGAACCGGGAGACTTCAACACCGGATTTACTGATAACCGGAATATTTCTGAACAGACAAGACTGGATGCCGATTACGGAGAAAGTTTTCTGAAATCATTAGAGATTATAGAAAAAGAAGAACGTAATGGATGCCATCCGCGGAAGTTGGGTGCTGCCATCTGTAAGATAGTGGAACGTACCAATCCTCCTTTTCGGACGAAAGTAGGTCCCTGGATACAGGTATTGTTTGCGAAGAGCAAAAAATGGTTGCCTGATGCAGTGATGCAGTGTGCCTTACGGATATTCTACGCAATTAAGTAAACGATACGATATATAAAAGAAACTGTTCCCAAAGTTTCTAAAAGAAAAATCGTCCTTACTACAACCTATCGTAGTAAGGACGATTTTGTAAAATCAAGGCTTTTTTGAACGGCCTCTTTTTTGATTTGAATATCTTCTATGTTTCCGGATTAACCTTTCGGAACCAATTCCAAAAACATGGTAGTAGTCAGCAACACGGCCAGTCCGACGCAAACGCTTATCAACAGCCAATTGATATATTTTGCTTTCGGCTTGGTGTCGGCATGCAGATTATTCAGGAAATACTCCCTAAAGAAAAGATACAGGCCGGGGATCGTGGCACTTGCCAACAAGAAATCTTCCGGAATCTGAAAGAAATAAGTTTTGGATAATCCGATCAGCGACCAGTGGCAAAGGAACAATACCAAAAACATATTGACCTTTTGCGCAAACAGCAATAACAATCCGATGGTAAACACAACTACCGAACAAGGCATGACCGGAGAAGTCATTTCCGGGAATGAAAGTCCGCGTGCCAATGAAACCAAAGGATATATAAAAGGCATTGCCAACAGGACATAAGACAGTAGATCATATTTGTGGGTACGTTCGAAGGTAGTATATCCCGTAATCGTATCCCATATCCAAATGATAGCCATCACACCCCAAAACATAGCCATCACCCCATTATAGCTACGCTCTTCACAGTAGATATAATAGTAGACCAGAGAAATCCACGTATACAGACCTATCATATAGAACTTCATCGCCATTTTCACCCACGGACGTGGTCTGCCGATAAGCAATCCGGTCAATGCAATACCAATCAGAATGATAACTATCTGTAACAGCCAGGTAGCTGAATTATAATATGCAATTGTTCTCCAAAAAATCTCCATAAAAGTTCGTTTTAGTGTCTTGTTAATGAAAAGGCTCTATGTGGGAACAGGAACATCGGGAACGTAGCTCCTACCGCCAACATGAAAATCACTGTGCTTGCTATCAGAGTATTAGAGAAGAACATCGACATAAACTTGTCCAGCTTATCCGGATCATTCACATTTTGCAGACACATGATAAGTGAAAATACCATGTTGTATGCAAACTTTCCCGGAATCATGGGAAGTAACGCCGGAATGTACAATACCGTCATCGGGCAATATACTTTTTTCCCTAACCACAAACTACCGAAGCCGATGACTAATCCGGCAAACAACGAACCTGTGGCAATATCCACGCCTAAATAGGTCATCAAACAAAAACGACAGGCGTGTCCCAGTGCTGCCAGTATGGCAATCATTTTGAATGCACGCAAAGGAGGATCGGAAATCGCACCAAATCCTATACCTGCTATTGCTGCAAAAAATCCATCCGTAAGAATGTCAAGTGCTATCATATCAAATTAAACTGTTTTTTACCATTAATAATGTGAAGGAAAGTCCGATAGCGATGCTGACAATCAACAAAGAAGCCTCTGTCAGACGGGCAAATCCTGTTAATACATATCCCTCTACCACATCAATCACGCCATTAATCAAAGGCACCCCAGGCACAAGATAAAGCACGCTGGTTGCCATGGCAATCTCCGAAGTTGTGTCGAAAATCAGCGCGGTGGAAGCACACAGGGAAGCAACAAAAGCCGAGACTATAAATACAACATAATGATTGATCTTTTTCGCCTGCATTTGTTGTTTCAGGTAGAATCCTGTAATGGTAGCCGAGAACACAATTCCCATCGAAATTAAATCACCGCCGAACAATTTGCAGAAAGACGCATTGGCAAATCCTACCAGTAGTAAAACGAAAAGCGGATGTATCCGCGGAGCAGAAATAATCTTCTTGTATTTGTCTTTCAATTCTTCCAATGACAAATGATTGTCTACTGCTTCCCAGCTTAATGCGCTTAACTCTGAATTATGTTCAAAACTGATCGGGTGTGCAGGAATGTCTATAACCTCGTTACAAGCCTCGTTTGTTTCTTTGTCTATAATAGTCAGAATGATGTTTCTATGAAATACGCTTAATTTGACATCTAGTCCGAAAGCCTCTCCAATACGCTTTGTGTTGCGTACCACCCGCGAGGTGTGTACTCCGGCCCCCATTAAATGGGCTGAATATTCTGCAATAAATTTACCTATGGATAATAAAGATTCGCCTGTCTTCATGAATATGATATTTTTAAATCGGGCGCAAAAGTACAAAAAAAATAGATACCTTTGCCGCGATTAAAAATAAAAAATGCATGAATAACCAATTTACGCATCCAAAAGAGAGAATACGCTTTGCCATATTGACTTTTTTCTTCGCTCAAGGACTTTGTATGGCAAGTTGGGCCAGCCGAATCCCTGATTTCAAAGACGTTTTTGCCGCAAATTATGCTTTCTACTGGGGACTGATTTTATTTATGATCCCTGTCGGAAAATTTGTTGCGATCCCCTTGGCTGGTTATCTTGTTTCAAAGTTAGGAAGCCGGAGCATGGTACAGGTCAGTATCTTGGGATACGCTTCATCTCTGCTTTGCATTGGGCTGGCCCATGAGGTCTATCTATTAGGCTTTCTGCTCTTTTGCTTCGGTGTGTGCTGGAATTTGTGCGATATATCATTCAATACACAAGGCATTGAGGTGGAACGTATCTATGGTAAAACCATTATGGCCACTTTTCATGGAGGATGGAGTCTGGGGGCATGTGCAGGAGCACTTATCGGCTTCGTAATGATTTTGGCAGGAGTCTCCCCCATCTGGCATTATACACTGATATTTATCATCATCCTTATAATTGCACTTTCCGGGCGGAAATATTTGCAGGAGAGCGCACCGCAGGAAACGGAAGTTTCTGATACAAAGACGCAGGAAAGAAATACAGCCAAAGCTCCCAATGGTTTTCGCCTGTTATTTCAAAAACCAGAAATGTTGCTTTTGCAGTTAGGACTTGTCGGACTGTTCGCACTGATTGTAGAAAGTGCGATGTTCGACTGGAGTGCCGTTTATTTCGAATCAGTGGTTCATGTACCTAAATCATTGCAAATCGGTTTTCTTGTATTTATGATTATGATGGCAACGGGCCGTTTCTTGACTAACTATGCTTATCAGCTTTGGGGAAAGAAGAAAGTCCTGCAACTGGCGGGCAGCTTTATCTGTATCGGCTTTTTTGTTTCTGCCCTGTTAGGAGGAGTTTTCGAATCTATGGCCATGAAAGTAATTATCAATTCTTTGGGTTTCATGCTGGTCGGCTTGGGAATATCCTGCATTGTGCCTACTTTGTACAGCTTCGTGGGAGCCAAATCAAAAACACCGGTCAGTATTGCACTTACCATTCTGTCAAGTATCAGTTTTATAGGTTCGTTGATTGCTCCCCTGCTTATCGGTGCCATCTCGCAGGCGTTCGATATCCGTATCGCTTATATGCTTATCGGTATATTGGGCGGATGCATCGTATTAATTGTCAGTTTCAGTAGTGCTTTCAATATTCAGGAATCTAGCGATAAACCTGAATAGAACAAATAAAAAACGCAGCCTTTCACAGTGTTTAAAATTAAACTTCCTGTGAAAGACTGCGTCAATCTTTTAATGCCTTAACTAACCTAACTACTTTATCTTAACTATACTAACCTATCTACAAAATACCCGAAAAATCTTTTATACTACTAATAATCCTATCTTTCAATTCGTTATTTTCAACTATTGAGAAGCCACAGTCTACATTTGCCGGAGCCAATAATACAGCTTTAGCTTCTTCTGCATCTGCCATCTCTTCCGGGTGCTCTCTGAAATAAGTTTCCCATTGGGAAGCTGATTGCGGAGTTACACCCAGCACATAGTTGATAAAATCATCATCCGTCAAAAAATCCATTACCTTTGAGCACATATCGCATCCTTTTTAAGCGTTTACATAAGTAGGACGGCGTTATCCTGTCTATGTACTCAACCCATTTACCTTTTTACTAAAATTAACTTGCCAGACTACGCAACTTTGTCAATCCGCGATGCATCAAGTTGCGTACAGACTGATAATTCATATTCATAATCTCGCAGATATCCTCGTATTTCTTTTCTTCTATATAATATAATGTAAGCGCTTCGCGTTGGCGGGGAGATAATTGATCCAGCAGACGTCTAACCAATGAAAATTCATTTTTGCGTTGCTCTTCTTCCATATAATCA
This sequence comes from Bacteroides xylanisolvens, assembly GCF_018289135.1. NCBI lineage: Bacteria > Pseudomonadati > Bacteroidota > Bacteroidia > Bacteroidales > Bacteroidaceae > Bacteroides > Bacteroides xylanisolvens. The sequence goes on along the minus strand of NZ_CP072216.1, from coordinate 1,410,069 downwards.
TCTTCTACATCTGTAGGAGTGGATATGCTAACTTCTTCTACTGCCGTATCAGACATATACATACGTCTGCGAAGTTCATCACACAACTTATTCTTTAAAGAGATGAATAAATAAGATCTCAAATTATCGATTGTTCCTAATTCATCTTTCTTTGTATAGAGTTTCACGAAGATGTCATGAATACAATCTTTCAGTAACTCTTTATCAATGGTCAACTTCAATCCGTAATTAAAAAGGACATTGATGTGCAAGTTATACAGCTGTGAAAAAGCTGCCATGTTTCCCGCTTGAAAAGAAGCGAGCAAAGTGTCGGTTGAATGATTAGTCTGTTCCATCATAGCATTAATTCGATTGATTTGATGTTGCAAAACTAAGCAGTATCGACCGCAACTTTGGGTAAAATCTGGTTTGTGGATTGAAAAAACAAGTATCATGTTTTATAACACTCTTTTACTAGAAATTACCAATAAAAAGCAAAAATCCCGCTGAATGGTCTTCAACGGGATTCTTTGCTTTATAACTTATGGAACCAATAAATGCCTTCTTTCTTATCTGGCACCTTTAGATTGTATAAGCCATTTATTTTCAGTGATTTATTTATCGTTTCAATCTTTCCGGAAGCAGGATGAATGTACTTTAATACATACTTTCCGGACGATAATTGAACAGGAATTTCTGTTCCGGACTTGGAATAAATGATACTTCCAATATCAGATTTTACCATTTTCTTGTACTCATCCGTATTTGTTTCTTCCACTTCCATGGCTGCTGCATCCTTCAGGAACGCTTTATCTGTGCACGGAATTACAGGACATGAACCTCCTGCCATGAATACAGCCCATCCCATAGCCGGATAATTCTGTGCGTAGAATGTCACTGCCTTTTGAGGAAATTTCTGACGATACTCATTGACAGCTTTATATGCTTCTGTGAAAGTCACCTTTCCCACTTTCATCTTACGCATGTGCTGACGTGGCGCCATATTTTTTCCGCCTTCTGGCGCAAAGATTCCATCTGTTTTATAATGCCAGTACCGGATATCAATAATATCTACTACGGCAGCGCGTTTAGGATCTGCAAGGATTGCATCCTGTACGTCTTTCGTTGTACTCAATGCCACTTTCGCTTTCTTCCCGGTTTCAGTTTCCCATTCAGCTATCACGTCCAACCAAAATTGTACGAAGTGCAACGGGCCTGTAAATTCGGCACTTGTCAACTGAATAACATTCGAATTGTCCGCGAAGTTATTCAGGCATTGGCGGATATATTGTCTGTGCAGTTCACGACGGACAGGATGACTGATATCATAGAACATATCCGCCACAAAGATTCGTTTGTCTCCGGCAAATGGAGCAGGTTCAGGAAATCCGGTCTGATTGATGTTATTGCTGCTTCTCCATGGAGAATCTACCCAATGCGCACCGGCTTCCAATATATTGTGCTGGAAATAGTTTTCATGGAACAACAGCAGTCCGTCCTTATTTCCTTTTTCTGCAAATTCTTTTAAGCGGCTCCAGTACCATGCATTAGGGCGTTTCAAATCATATTTGCTCAATCCTTCCCATGCTGTTCCCTGACCGCTACGACCGAATGGCTGTTCATAGAAAGGTCCCCATACATCACCATCCCGACGGCGAACCCGTTCGTGGTCATCCCGGCGACGATCATACCAAAGACCGTAATTCTGATCGAAAACAAGAATGTTTTTCTGTTTCATAAAGTCAACTACAGAATCAATGCGGTCGGTTAATCCCAATCCCTCGCGTCCCGGCACAAAGCGGGTGATGGCCGGACTTGCCTTTTTCAGATAATTGGTTTTGAGCTTTCCGTTCCACCAAGGGGTGGTATGACTGCCTCCAACCAATAGAGCACCGTTCATCTGAATACGTCCATTGGTTACAGTTACTTCCGGTTGGGTTAATAATTTAGCAGCAGTAGAAGAAGAATTTGCAAGTGCAGCGCTCTTTTTCTCTTTAATATCATCGATTGATTTTACTCCGGTTGATGCTACTGAAGGAGCAAACTTATTATCACCGATCCAATGTTCCAACGTCAACCGTGGTTTATATGCTTCTTTAGCGAGTTCCATAGCTACTTCCACTGTAGGACTACTGGTTGCACTTGTATTTCTGGGCAGAATACGTGCACGTTCCGCACATTCTTTGTTCAATCGTTCTCCCAATTGAGCATAAAAAATACTACGAGGTTGTACATGATTGTTGGATTGTGCCCATTCACCGTCACCGGAGAATTGTGCCCAACAACCGTATGCACGGTTCATCGCATCTTTTGCCGGGGCATAACATTCGATTTCCGCTGCGGTACATTGCCAAAACAAACTGTTTGCCGTATTCCAACCGGCTCCGTTTTTATCTTGTCCCAAATTCTTGAAAGTCAGGTTATGACCGTCGATATTTACTACGTCAAACAGCAGTCCGCATGCCCAGGCATCAATAGAACCGCTGAATCCCAAAGATTCATACGAATCACATTGTACAAAAGCATTGGGACCGGCTGCACAATATCCGGCAGCAAAGTCATGAATACCCTGTTCCGAATAGCAGCGTTGAAATAAAGTTTGTTGTCCCAGCGTATGGAAAGTGCAACGACGCATCCCTCCGATTTCTGAAACGGGTTCTTTCGAGATACAGTCTTCAACGGTAATTTTGGAACCTGTACGCTGAACAATTACAGCACTTCCTGCAAAATGCTTGAAATTAACCAGTCTCACCCAACAGTTTTCCGCATCTTCAATGGAGATACCTGTCCAGCAATGATCCTCGTCTTTAGGATAACGCTTGTCGTAATCAGAAATCAGTGTCATATTTTCTACGCCACAATCGTGAATACGTCCGTTCCATTGATAAGTCAACAGGGAAGAAGTTCCATAGTTGGCATCCAAAGCCACGGTCAGCGGAGCATCCAGTGTTATCTGGTTGCCGTTTACTTCGCAGACTGTTCTGTCCCAAGTCAGATCCATGTCACCTTCTTTCCATCCCAAAGCACTGATACCTCCTCCAAAAATATCACAACCCAAAGAGGCAATCCATTCTTTGCCGGAAGGACGGGTAACCATGACGCGATCTCCTTTTTTCAGAGAAACACCCGAAGCAACTTCCAATCTTCTCGCGTTTACCGGAACATAGTGGGAAAGCACCTTCAATGTGTCTTGCACATTCAGGTCGTCCACTCCTTCCATATAGATAAGCGCACCTCTGTCTACGCCCTTTTTCAGCAGTATTGTTTTTTCTTTATCCGTTCCCCGCAATACAATTCCGGATGCGGAGATACGAATACTGCCGGACAGGGAAAACTCTCCCTGATCGAGTAATACGGCTCCCCGAAAACCGGAAGCGTCAGGAGTCAGCGAAGCTACATAATCAATGGCACGTTGAATACGCGCAGTATTATCTCCGGCTTTCCAGGGTACAAATACCACATTACGGACAGAAGGAATATCCTGTTCGGAGGATTTATATCCGCATGTAGAGAAATCGAGAATCCGGTTTCCCCGATCATCATTCAGGTAAGTGATCTGGTCATTCTTAACCTGTAAAGCAAAGGTTTGCGCATAACTTTGCACAAACCCAATGCTCAATAATCCTAAAAGGATCGTTCTTACTTGTATTTTCATTACAATAAACTTTAATCTCTTTTCATCCGGTTACAACAGACTTTTCCGTTTAGACAATGTATCGTAATTGTTCTTCAAGTCTGTCCAGTCCACTTTCTTTCTGGTGTCTATACCATTGATGTATTTTTCAATATTGGTATATCCGTCACCGTTGCAGTCCATGTTTGCGTCAGCCGGGTCGTTCGGATTCAATCCGTTGGCAATTTCCCAAGCATCCGGCATACCGTCGCCGTCCGAGTCTACTACCGCTTCACCTTTATATTCGGGCAGTCCGCCTACCTGACGAATATCTGTGATGATACCTTGCTTGTAAGAATCAGCCGGTAACCGTCTCTTCACGTAAGGAGAGACAAACTCCGGTGCATCTTTCGCATAAATGGCCTTTCCTGTTTGTACGGTTTTAATGACACGTGCATCTACTGCGTCACGTTTCGGAAAATTAGCTCCTACATTATCTAATACAAAGGTATAAGCTTTTTTGGTATCCATTACAGTTACCGGTGGCATTTTGAAAGCCTCGTCCGATTTAATTAGCGGCAAAAACTTTGCGGCGTCCACCTCTTCTTTAAGTTGTACGCCTCCGTCCCAGTTATCTTTTGTAACTTTGGCATTGCCATGGATAATATTTCCGTTTACGTATGCTTTTCCGAATGAAAGTGGTCTGTTTTTGTCACGTCCTGCTTCCGGTTTGAGAATACGATAAGAAATCGGTTTACCTATTGGAGTGATCGGACCGGGTTTGAAATAGTTGTTTATCATATTGTAGAAACTGTTGTGATCGCCTCCGTCTACGGAACGGTTCCACCAGTTGAAAACAACATTATTGACGAAGTTAAAGTCGCCGTCCATACCTACCGAACTGTTCCGGCTGATGTTGGAAGCAAAAAGATTACGGCAGAACATACTGTTATGCCCACCGATGGTTGCACCGAAAGCATGATTGTAGGTATCCAATGCTTCAGAGAAAATAGAATTCTGGATGGTAATGTTTACCGTCGGAAGTTTCAGCCCGTGTCCGTCTGCCCCTCTGTTGTATACATGACGGTAGATAGACATATTTTCATCCAATCCCCAACTGGCGGAGCAATGGTCTACCATAATATTTCCAACCGCATTCCCTCCTACTGCATCATCACGGAAAGCTACGTCCTGCGCACCGCGGCGGAAGCGCATGTGACGAATCACGACATCGTGTGTATCGATCAGGAAAGATTGTCCGGTGACGCAGATACCATCTCCGGGAGCCGTTTGTCCGGCAATCGTTACATAAGGGGCACGTACACTAATCGGGCTTTTCAAACGAATCACTCCCGCTACATTGAATACAATAATACGTGCACCTCCCGTTTCGCAGGCTTCGCGTAATGTTCCGGGGCCGGAATCTTCCAGCGAAGTGACCACGATCACTTTACCTCCACGACCACCGGGAGTATACATACCTCCGCCTTCCGCGCCGGGGAAAGCCGGGATATTACTTTTTATCAAATCTTCGGGTTTGGAGGCCCAAGGCTTATAGGGACGACCTTTCTTTGCTTCTTCTAACACTGTCGGCAAAGCTTTTTCCCATGCCGCATCCGATTTCCGTTCAAACTCCGCTTCTTGTTTTGCTCCTCTTGCTTTTACCGAGTCCGGAATTACAGGATACTGGGCTGCCACAGGTAGTACACAGGCAACCAGCATCCACGCTGATAATACTTTCTTAATGTTGTTCATTCTTTCGAATCTTAATTAGGTTTCTAAAAGGACGATTAAGAAAGCATTTTGTAATCGGTTATCTCTCTCCTTTCCGCCATTCATTCATATATTCGCGAGGGGACTGATTATATTTTTTCCGGAAACACTTGCTATAATATCCCGAATCCTTGAATCCGACAGCAAAAGCAATTTCGGAAACACTTAAATCCGTATTTTTAATCAGCTCGATAGATTTATTCAAACGAATCTCTTTTACCAGATCGACGGGTGCCAGGCCGGTAAGACTCTTCAGTTTCTTGAAGAATGCCGAACGGCTCAATCCGATACCGGATGCTATGGTGTCAATGTTAAAGTCACTGTCGTCCATATTTTCTTCAATGACCTGATGTATCTTTTCGAGGAACTGTACGTCTTTCTTTACCAAAAATTGTTCGTAGCTGTCTTCTTCGGTCGTCGTCTGGTTTTCCATTTGCTGACGGATTCGTTCACGGAACAGTTTCCGTTCGGCAAGCAACTGGTCGATACGTGCCAACAGATATTCCTTACTGAAAGGTTTGGTGATGTAGGCGTTCGCCCCTAAAGTGATCGCTTTGGTCTTGGCGCCTTCATCATTCTTCGCAGTCAGGATAATGACAGGGATATGGCTGATTTGGAAATCTTTGCGGATGGATTGCAACATTTCAAGCCCATCCATTTCGGGCATCATCTGATCGGTCACCACAATATCCGGATGATACAGATGTATTTTCTTCAAACCTTCCACTCCGTTATTAGCAATATGGATATTAAACTTGTCTTCCAACTGAAGCTTTATCAACTGGCAAAGGTCTTTGTTATCTTCCACCAACAGAAGGGTCGGTAATGAAGCGTCGATTTCCGGTTCTTCTTCCTCCGTACCGTCTTCGGATATGGCATTTGCAACAGGATCTTGTTCTACCGCAATAGGGGCTGTCTCCGTATCTCCCACATAGAAATCTACTTCCGACGGGCGGTAATGCTCCTTATCCATCAGGAGTTCCACAATAAACACCGCTCCTTGTCCTTCGGGACTTTCGGCACGAATCTGTCCGTGATGCAGATTGACAATCTCTTTTGAAAGTGCCAATCCGATACCCGTGCCCTGATAATAGGAGTTTTTCGCGTTCTCTCCTTGCGAGAAGCGTTCGAAAATCTCGGTCAGTTTATTTTGTGGAATACCTACTCCGTTATCTTCCACCCGTACGTAACAACGTTTACCGTCGTCTGTCAATCCGGTAGTTATATAAATACTTCCTCCGGAATGAGTGAATTTGAATGCGTTGGATATGATGTTGCGGATAACAATGCTCATTTTTTCCTTGTCCGCCCATACCATAATCGGTTCATCCGGCAACTGGAAAGTAAAACTGATCTCGTTTTCTTCGGAAAGTACCCGGAATTCTTTTTGGAAAGAAGCTATCATCTCATTAAAATCAATTAATGACACATGCAAACGCATCTTGCCGTTCTGAATCTTCCGGAAATCAAGGATCTGATTCACTAATTGCAGCATTTGATTGGTGTTCTTCTCCATCAGATCCACATATTGCAATCCTTTCGGAGAGAGCTTTTCGCGTTCTCTTAGTTCCTGTATCGGACCTTTTATCAATGTCAAAGGAGTGCGCAATTCATGGGAGATATTGGTAAAGAACTTGATTTTCATCTCTGATACCTTCTGCTCGATATAAATATCATTCTTCATTTTGAGCATGAAGAAAGCCAGGCGCAGGCTGAAATAGAGAGCTGCCAAACCTAGAATTACATATATAAGGGTTGCCCACCAGCTCAACCACCACGGTGGAAGGATAGTGATGGCCAGTGTACAGTTGGAAACCAGCTCCGGATTGGCTTCATCTACGGTTTCTACACGGAATGTATAGTCGCCGGGAGGTACGTTGGTATAAGAAGCGATACGATTCTTTCCGTTATAATGCCATTCTTTTTCATATCCTTCAAGTATATATCGGTAAGATACCCGGTTCTGATTATAGAAATTCAATGCGGCAAATTCAATCGTGAACATGGATTGATTGTAGTTCAGTTCGATTGCTTTGGCGTATGTGATGGATTCTTTCAGAATCGGACATTCGCGGAAACTACGCAGATCGCGGTTGGAAACTTTAAAGTCAACAATACGTGTATCGTAGTTCGTATGCAATGTTTCCAGTTTGTCGGGAGAGAATGTCAGGATTCCCTGCCGGGTACCAATCCACAAATCTCCATTCAAGGTACGGAGGGCACTACCCTCTTCCAGTTCTACGTTCAGGAAACCGTCGTATTTGTCGTAGTTACGAAACTGTTCGGTAGCCTTATTGAAGCAGGACAAGCCAATTTCCGTTGTAAACCACAAGTTGCCGTTTTTATCTTCTACGATGGATTTGACTACATCGTTATTCATTCCTTCGCGTATGCCGTATGATTTGAAGATCGGTTCACGCTTTTCTTTATCATAGCGGACTAATTTATTCAAACCGCCTCCGAATACACTTACCCAGATTTGCGAATCAGTATCTTTGTAGAGTACATAAATATCATTATCCGCTACGTTTGAATTTTCGCTGACCTGGCGGTACGTTTCAAACTGGATCTGTTCGGGGGTAGTGAAATGTCCGTCGAAAGACATCAGGCCATCCATTGTTCCTACCCAAATACGTCCGTCTTCATCTTCCGTCATGGTACGTACCTCCATATAAAGACCGTATGCAGGATATTGTTTCAAGCCATTGTATTTATGTATAAAGGTAATTGCTCCGTTCTCTTCGGAAATTAGATTCAGACCTCCTCCCAGTAATCCTACCCAAATGCGTCCCTGGCTGTCCTGATAAGTAAAGTACACATCGTTGTTACTGATAGAATTCGGATTCTTGGGGTCATTGATATAACGGGTAAAACGCAACCCGTGCGGTGAATTCATGTCCGGTTCGGCTTTAACAAGCCCGTTTCCCTTGGTGGAAAACCAAAGATTACCGTCTTTGTCTTCCATAATATGATATACGGCTCCTAACAGATAGTTCTTATCCGAGAAGATTTGTTTCACTTGTCCGTTACGATCCAGGCGATACAAGGCTTGCCAGCGGGTTCCTACCCAAATATCCCCATTTTGCGCCTGGAAGAGAGCACGTATTCCCTGATTCCAAGAAGTCGATCTCTCGGGCACCACCGGAGATGGAGAAACTTCTGTCAGCAGTTGGAATTGCTTCTTGGGGAAATTAAGCCTGTATACTCCGCTGCTCGTAGATGCCAGCCAAAGGATGCCATCTTTATCCAGCAGAAGATGGAAGAAAAGCTGATTGGGAAGATCGTCGGAGAAAGGCTTCAATTGGTTGATACGGGTCATTTCCAGTTTCTCCCTGTCGAATAGAAGAATTTCTCCTCCCGGAGTCATAAAGAACATGCCTTGTTCGCCGGCATCCTGCATTTCAAAATTGCCGATTGCGTTCTGATTGGGGAATGTAAAGCGGTGATGGCTCCTGTTCAGGGGATCATAATAGGTCAATGCCTGGTTACCCTCCTGAAACCATACCTTATCATATTTATCATAGAATATAATTCCATTGTCCTTTTCGGGGATGGTAAAGGGGAGCTTGGTCAACTGTTTGTAGCCGATATTGTACTCGTATGCTCCTTCGTTGGTGGTAATGTACATCAAACCGGATTCCGTTACCAGCAAATTAGAAACCGGCTGTTTGATTTCCGGTATCTCGTAACGGTTGACCACTCCGTTTTGCGGATCAATGCTATAAATGTGGCCTTTCTTGTCTCCCAACCATAAGAATTTAGAATTATAAGAGGCACAAGTAAACTGATCCGGGTTAGCAGATACTTTTTTCTGTATAAAGTCGGCAGGTTTGTCTTTCAGCGCTTCCCCTTTCCGTAGGGACAGAATCTGATAATCCATACCGATCCAATTGATAAACTCGGCTGTTTCGCAGAATATGTTGTGTTTCAGACGCATGTCGTACACGTTCACGTTAGGACGCGAATCATGCAATTGTTTCATCGTTATTTTACCTTCCTTGTCGGTGTACGCACGCAAAAGGCTTTTATCTTTTGTCAGCAACAATACGTCGCCGTCTTCGGTCGTCTGAATCTTGATAATCTGAATGTTCTCGGAATATTCTTTCACATCGTCGTAGACGGCATGAAAGCTCTCATGCCGTTTATCGAACAGATAGAGTTTACGGTCGATAGTCTTAATCCACAGAAAACCATTCTTATCTTCTACGATACGCTGAATTTTACGCGGCGGAATATCTGTGGAATAAAAGCCGTCATGATTATCGTAGGAACGGAATTTACTTCCGTCAAAGCTGCATAGTCCATACCAGGTACCAAACCAGATAAATCCGTCTTGTCCTTTTAATGTACAGTTTACGATATTATTAGGCAAACCACGTTCAGCCGTGTAGTGTTCTACAATCATATTTGGATAGGCAAAAGCATACATACCTATCATGGATAGTAATAGTATTAGAATATTCCGTTTTCTCATTGATGGCTATAATTGGAATTAAACGTACTCAAAGATAGTCTTTTTTTTTGAATAGTGCTTTAGTAACATATAAAAAACAAGTTGGCAGGTCACCCCGCTAATCACTAATCACTAACCTGCTAATCACTTTATCGTACTATTTTTCAGTTCCAAATTCAGTCTGTTGACGTTCTACTTCATCCAACACTCGTTGGCGTTCTTCTTCTGTCAGTTGCACTTTTCCTTCAGATGATTCTTTGCCCGGGTTTACATTGAGAGTGGACGGTGTTGTCCTTTGTATTTCATAAGTCTGTTCCTCATAGCAGAAAGGAAATTCTGCAGGAACGCTTTCCAGTTCAATTTCAGTAGCTGTCGGAGCTTGAGTACCCTCAAACTGTACGCGGGCTTTCACCTTTATTTTTCCGGCTTTCCGGGTAGAACGAATCAACACCGGAGCGGAGCCGAACTCCACCGCACGGGGATTAGCGCCAATAGTAGCATCTCCGATGATTTCTCCTTCACCTTCTACCGTGAAAACGATATTCTCTTTTGCCAGACGGCGCACATTTCCACTATCATCGGTTACTTCAGCAACTACGACGATAAAGTCGGAGCCGTCAGCTACCAGGTTCACTTTTTGGGTATCTATGTAAAGGCGTAGTTTGGTGGAACGTCGGGAAGGCATTTTCTTTTGAGTGCATACCACTTTTCCGCCGATGATTCCTTCGGCAACCATGTTCACTTTTTGCCAGTTCTTTTGAGTATAGCTATATCCGCGTGCTTCCCAAAAGTCCCAGACATTCTCGAATATAACGGGAGCATTCGGCATGTGCCCTTTGGCATGAATCACCGGTTTTGTCCAGGTTTTCGTTCCATCATAAATAGAAAGACGGACTGAATCACAGTTTGTGAATACAACTACGTCCTTATCGGAGAACTGTGACATTTCATGAGCAATGAATATCATCGGGCCACATTCTGCCAATGGGTGTTGGAGACTAGCCGGCGACTGGCTGCGAAATACTTCATACGCATATTTCTTCTGACGGAAAGCATCATAAATACCGCCCCAATAAGGATCCGGATGGTAACCACGCTGATGGTCGAACGGATGCCATTGGGCGCCACCGATAAATAAACCGGTCGTGCGGTACATCTCGTCATAGCTCTTTGCCAAGGACATAGCCTGTACCAGTAACGGGCGTTCTCCCCAACTGCGGCTGGCACGGTTATTATTGTTGTGAGCATACCAGTCGTCTACATTCTCCCCGAATTCACGGGTAAAGATACATTGCTTTGGTTTGTCTTCTTTTTCATCATCACCCGGCCAGCCATAAACAACGTCATAATGCTCTTTCACTCCGGCCGAATGGACATCGGCAGCAGCTACCGGACGTCCCGGATAGGGATATTCTTCTTTGGTAATCTCAAGAGCCTTCAAGGCAAAATCGAGCGGATAGCGGGTTTCATTCAAGATGGGTTCCCACATCAGTACAGAAGGGTGATTACGGTCACGACGAATCATTTCGCGGGTATTCTGATGAACCAACTCCCCGAATTTCGGATCTTTGTTCCAGTACTGCCATCCCGGAGTAGCGACAATCACGAACAGGCCGAGCTCGTCACAGGCATCCATAAAGGCAGGGTCTTGGGGATAATGGGCTACCCTAATAATGGTGCATCCGACATCACGCAGACGTTTGGCGTCACGCCATTGCTGTGAGTTCGGCAAAGCATTGCCTACGTATGCAAAATCCTGATGGCGATTGGCTCCTACCAGTTGTCCGAAAGGTTTGCCATTCAGCCAGAATCCGTCTTTACCACGGAATTCTGCCAGACGAATACCGACACGGGTAATGCCTCCGTCAATGGATTTATTTCCTTTTTTAATACGTGATTGTACCCTATATAAATAAGGTGTATCCGGTGACCAAAGAGTAGGATTCTTTACTTCCATCTGTTGACGGATGGATTTCTTCTCTCCCGGCTTTAAAGAAAGTTTTCCTGAACTGCGTTTGATTACTTTTCCATCCGCATCTGTCAAAGTCGTTTCTACAGTGACTGACTCGGAACGGGCGTCGTCATTCTGAACTTCGGTGTTTACATATACCTGCGCACTCTTTTCACTGATCTTATCAAAATGAACGAAGACACCTCCACCGCCAACGATTTGTGAATCAATAGCGTCAGTAATAGCTACCGGAGATTTGGCAATCATCCATACATCACGGTAAATGCCACCATGATAAGCAAAGTCTAATGTATATTGACGTTTTCCGGGAGGATAGGATTTGTCATCACTGTTGTCCGTGAAAACAGCGAGCAGACAGGAGTCTCCGGCTTGTACGCCATTGGCGGTCAAGTCTAAAGTAAAAGGCAGATAACCTCCCAGATGTTCCTGGATGCGTTTACCATTCAGATAAAGAATCTGTTTGCCCATAGCTGCTTCAAAATGAAGCACTACCCGTTTCCCTTTTGTTTCGGCGGGGAGGACAAAGTGCTTACGGTACCAAGCCGGTCCTTGATAATTGCGGCATCCACTTCCTTCGGCCGGCATCAACTCTACGGTATGAGGGGTGGAAACGACATTCCAGGAACGGTCATCGAAGTTTACCGCTTCTGCTCCCCGGACATCGCCTCTGAAAAAGCGCCATCCCGGATTGAAATTATAGACTTGTCGCCCGCTACCGGGAAGCTGGATGAATCCGGCAACCGATGTCTCGGGACGGTAAGTTTCTGTAGCCTGCCCTTTTTCTATCAAGGAAAATAGCAACAGAAAAGCTGATAAGATGATAAATGGTCTTTTATTCATAATTCTTTATTTATATATTTCATTCGTTAAATGGGAATTTATCGGTTAAAATGGGAATTTTGCAGTTAAATGAGAATTTATCGGTTAGGCTGAAAGCCTTACAATTATATATTTATTGGGATGCCCTGAAAGGGCTTAATTATATAGCGTAGGGCAACGCCCTACGAAAAAAACACACCAGCCACAAACCCTGAAAGGGCGGAACCGTATACAATTATGCCCTTTCAGGGCGCAAATTCAGATTGTCGTTTTTACGTAGGGCGTTGCCCTACGCTATATAATTAAGCCCTTTCAGGGCACTCCGCAAAATTATCATTTTTCCTTTTCAATCATTATAACAATATCCTTTTTTCTACTTTCCGGTAAAACTTTCAAGTCCGTCACTTTTCCGTTTTTGAGAGTGGCTTCTACTGTTGTTTCGCCCGGAGCATGAAGTTTGAAATGTACGTTCCATTCTTTCGGCCATGCTGGGAAAAGGAGTATTTGTTCTCCATTGGTTTGCAATAGCATTTCCTGAAGTCCTATCATGCCGCTACCTCCCCAGTTGTGATCGGGTGTCCAATCATATCCCGGTCCCCAAAATGCGGGGAAACGATGCGGTCCATTCGATAATTTGGCTAAAGATAGTTTCTTTGCTTCTTCGGTCAGGCCTAAACAGGCAGCCCATATATTATCTTGTTTCCATCCGGTATGCGAACGGAACTTGATGGCATCCGGGTCATAAAAGTAGGTATTACGGGCTATATCCAGATCCTCCTTTCCTACTCTATAAATACGCCATGGAAACACTGGATAAAGTTGTGGCGTTTCAACATTATTAATTCGTTCCCAACTTACGGCGGGCGAAATTGTTTGCTTCAAGACCGGAGCAATAGTCGGATTCAACGTATCTTTTATTTCTATGTATCGCAATGGAATCGGAGGTATTGCTTTTAGCATCTCCTCTTTTTCTCCGTATGTTTCTAATACCACTTTCAGGGCGGCGATGGTGCTGCTTGCGTTATTGGTCATTTTATATGTTTCACAAGCAGAACCCGGGAAAAGAATCAGATGTCCGTTGCCATCCAACGCTTTCCGTCCCCGGCGGGAAGCTAGTTGCCGGTAATGTTCGTCGAAGAATGTCAGTGAACTTTCGATCAGAGGTAAATAAGGGGTAATATCAGCATTTGCATAGTTCTTTGTTTCCAATATCATTTGGCAGAATTCAAGAACCGTATCCCATTCATATTCCAGCCAGGCATTATATTCCAATCCTTTGTCGAACCAGTCCGGTCGTTTGAAACCATATTCTGCGGGGTTCGGCAAACCGAAATTTTCGATCTGCTCGCTAAAGCAGGCTCCATCATGTTGCCAATATATACGGCTTCGCAGTTCTGCATTTTTCAACATGCGGTTATAAAAATCAAACAGGGAAGGCATCATATCAAAGTCTCCGCTTTTCAGCATCGGCCAGTATACTAAACGTTGATTCTGTGCAGTCATCGTACCACCTCCCCATTTCCGGTAGTCGGGAGTAAAAGATTGTTTTTCATCGACATGGCAAGGATCAAAGGTAAATAGTCCGCCATTGAATTTAGTCGGTACGCTGCCATAAGCATTGCATCCTAGCATATAGCGGAAAAGGGTGTAGTTTCTGGTTATTTCTTTTGCTTCCCCTTCTGCTTCGATAAAACTGCGTTGCCAAAAGGAATTCCACCACGAACGTGTCTGTTTTTTATCCTGTATGATAATCTTCGATGAAACTTTACCTTTGGGGGCTATTCTATGCAAAGCTGTTTGTATTCCCTGCTCCCACTCTTCTATTGTTTCTGTCTGGTCTGTATGTAACACAATACAGATATGTTCTTTCCGGGCTGCTTTGGAAGAACGGAATTTCCAAGCACGATAGTCTGTTCCGGCATATACATCATCCGCAGTGCCTGCAAATTCTAAGTTTTCACCCAAAAGAGTTCCTCCAAAAGTCAGGTTTTTCAAAGGATTCATCATTTGAGATTTTACTTCGTTCATCCCTTGTTGAGCTACAACTACATCAAAAACGGTCTGTTCGGGATTGCGATGATAAAACAGAAGTTGGTTCCTTTTTATTGAAGTCCTATTTGTTTCAGCCTTTCCTGTTGAATCAGTAATTTTGTCTAAAGAAATAAAGTCGGACTCCGTCACAGTACCTTTCGGGGGAGCCCATTTGTAGGAACACTGTTGCCCCTCTCCTTTTCTGACAGGTCGTTCCTGATAGCGCCAATTTTCATAAAAGACTTCAGTCTGCAACGGTTGTGCATTTGTTACCTCTACATGTATAATCGGATGAAAAACATCTACCCAAAATTGTATCTGTGTGTTTCCTGCCGCGATTTCTACATATCCGTCTTTCAGCTTCAACTCCTGACGAAAATCTTTAGCGTCTTTGAAAGGATTGGGCGACAGGCGGAGACGTACACGCCCTTGTTTTAACTGGCAGTTTTTTTCGTCGAATGTGCCGCTACGGCTCACATAGAACATAACATCACCGTCTTCTACCCATATATTCATCCCGATATCTCCACCGCCACAGGGCATAGATTCAGAAGAATTATGACTGGGAGTATTCCAAATGACATTGGCATGCTGACTCCAAAGAGCCGACACGCCAACAAACAGTATGGTTATAATCAGATAAAATCTCTTCATATATTTTTCATATTTTACCTTGTTTATTTGCGATTACCAATCATCTGAACGAAAAGACCCTAAAGGCAATCCGTCGCAATATACATCTCCTTCCACATAGTTTTCAAAACAATATCGAACAGCTACCGGGTGCGGCACTTTATCGCTTTTCACTAGCATCTTACTACGTTCTATCCATGCTTTGGCCGGGTAAAAAACTTTATCTTCGCCGGCTACCTGAAAGTTTTTCGATTCGAAACAGTTCTTGCCGCTAATCCACATATTGGCACGTTCGAAGCTGACAACTACGGTGTCGTTCTTTATTTCAATGCTTTTATAATAAGGACTTTCGCCATTCACGCCTTCCACTCCATACGTTTTAGTTAAAGCCAAAAGTGCCAGGCGTTCGCCTGCAACCTGTTTCTTTGCGGGATGGATACCTTTTTCCATTCCTGCATCCAATAATACAGCCATACCGCTGTTAGCTACACGATGTTCTACTTTTGCCTGTGCCTCCCGGAGATATGCCGAATTTATCACTTCCTTTCCTTTTTCGGTAATAATCCCGTAATCATACGGAGCTATCTGGCAATAATAGAAAGGAAAATCTCCCTGTTTCCATTCGGCACGCCAACCGTTAATCAATCGGGTAAACATATCAGCATACGTATGGGCACGATTCCAGTTATCTTCACCCTGATACCAAATCACTCCTTTCATGGTCATACCGATTAATGGATGCAACATACCATTATAAAGCACGGTCGGAGTACGGTTTTTAGATTTTATGTCGGTTTCCGTTTGAGGTATCTTCGCTTCCGGAAAGGCTTTCAGCCAGTCTGCCGTCATCCATGCTTCACAGGCGGAACCACCCCAGGCTGCTACAACTAATCCGACCGGAACATCTAATATTTCATTTACCAGTCTCCCGAAATAATAGGCTGTTGCACTGAAATCACGGACACTAACCGGATTGGCTTCTTTCCAGGAACCGATAACGTCATTCTGCGGAGTGAATGTAGAAGTACGTTTCACCGTAAACAGACGGATTTGTGGATTCTTGCTGTGAAGAATGTCCATATTGGCATTTTCTACCGGTTGGTTTTTGAATCCTTTCATCGGCATTTCCATATTACTTTGTCCGGAACAAAGCCAAAGTTCGCCTATCAGAATATTATTCAGTGTCTTTTTGGTTCCATCATCAAAGGTCACAGTATAAGGGCCTCCCGCTTCGGGAGTAGCTACTGTCAGTTTCCATGCCCCATTTTTATCTGCTGTTGCTGCATATTGTTTTCCATTCCAACTAGTGGTCACTGTTACTTTTTTATGAGGAGTCGCCGTCCCCCAAAGGTTTGCATTGGTCTGTTGCTGCATCACCATGCCATCAGAAAAAATAGCCGGTAGCTTTACTTCTGCGTGTGTTGACAGGCAGGCAGCAAGCAGAAAACCTGCCAACATTGTACCTGTTTTAATAATTGAACTTTTCATACTTTAGCTATATTATAATGAATTGGGCACGGATTACATGGATTGCGCTGTTACTTTATGTAATACGATTCTCATAAACCGTGTAATCCGCGTAATCCGTGCCTTAAAAATCTATTTTATTCTGTGGTAGAAAAACTCAAAGGTCCGAGTAATCCTGCCGGAAGCAGCGTTTTCTCTGCCCTGCGATATTTTGCATTAGTCCAAATGCCATCAAACGGCGCTTTTCCTTCATCAGCTCCTGTCAGTGCATTCGCCCAAGTATTTGTAACCTCTATTTCAAGCTCATTAATTCCTTTTTTCAAGGCACCTGTAATATCTGCACGATAAGGAGCTGTCCAGATTGTGCCACAATCTACACCATTCACACGAACAGTTGCCAAATTATAAACTGTTCCCAGATTCAGATAAATCTGTTGGTCTTTATTCGGTTTATTTTTCCAGCGGAAAGTGGTCTTATAGGTCGCTGTCCCCGAATAATAACGTATCTGGTCATCCGATTCTTGGCTCCAGTCGAAAAGTTCTTTTCGTGTGAGCGTTTTTTTGTTAGCTGCAAAAATTATAGTATATTCCTTTGCCTCCAAAGCTATGTTTAAAGGGGCTTTGGAGGTGTCTTTTTTCTCCTTTTGCAGTTGGAGAGAGGATTCTCCATAGCCTTCATGTACTCCCTCCGCAGGATATACGATGAATACGGACTCGTTAGGAGCCAATGTGAGAGTAACTTCCGTCCGGTTTCCGTTGATACGATATGAAGGATGAATATTCATCTCACCCGTCACCGGGTTCCAACATTCCGGTTTCTTACCGTTAATACGCATACTTGCAGTAAACGTGCGTGTTTCGTCCTTTTGGTTGGCGACGAAATAGAGCTCACCAAGTTCGCCACGACGATGCGTCCAGGCAATATCTTCCGGCACGATCATGTCACGTTCCAAGCCATACACGGAAAAATCTTCTTCTGTATATGGTAAAGAAGGCACCAAAATGCCAGCTTCTTTTAGTTCATTGATTTTCTTCTGCACTTCCGATGACAACACAGGTTCGGGATTCATAGGACGCGAAAGAGGTAGTACCAACACTTTATAACTTGCTCCATCCGGCAACGTTATTCGTCCGTTTTCTGCTTTCGCCAAACGAAGGATTGCATCTTTATTAAAACTATCGTATGCATATCCACGAAGCGGATTCACCCATTTCTCCGGATCAGCCATGTTAGCTGAATGGGTAACACCTACCGGGCGTACACGTAAAGGCTGTCCCTCATTGGCCAGACGGATGCGTTCACTTTCCACTCGTTCTGCACCGAAGATTCCCGGCAGAGAGGGAACCAATCGTTCCGGTAATATCGAACGCCTCGGCACTTCTTCACCTGTAAAGACTGCGATGTCTGTTACCGGATGTCCATATTGCAACAACGACTGGCAACGGGTAGCATATTCGGAAAAGGCTTTTGCGCCTTTATCCCACCAGGTCTGATCCCGTTGGAAGAAAAGTCCGATGCCATCCAATGTCATGCCAGGCTTGCGGTCCAGCCAGGGATTATGTACATATACATGGTAGAAAAGACGGTTGATTCCTAATGCATAATTACGATCCAACAAGGCTTTCAACATTCCGGGGTATTCATCCCACGTGCCACGCACTTCGGTGAATCCTTCAGCCTGAATTATATTCTTTCCGTAGATATGTGCTCCGCTAATAGCGTCGAGCATATCATTCGGTTTGTCATGTGTGGGACTGTTCAACCAAAATTCACCCATCGGAAGATCTACTTTTTGATAATGTAGTAGACCATCGCTTACCATCGTCGGAGCCACACATTCTGCCGAGAATTGGCAATCATATTCTTTCGCACAGTCCGCCAATACCTGATAGAACACATCTACGACGAGTTCTGATATGGTAGTACGTACGTCTCGCAGAATCTTTTCACTTTGTTCGACACTTTCCATCGGAATACCTGCCAATAGAGGTAGATAAGGCATCAAATCGTAGCCACGACGTTTCTGAAATTCAATAGCGAAACGTTTATTCCAGTTTTGGCTGCCACATTCCCAACTGTCGACATGCATATATTTCAGTACGCGACGAGCTATTTCGGGATTGGTCTTTACAAATGCCTGCGCAAACCAGTTATCGAATTGCTTCCGTACCGTTTTCGGGTTAAACTTATCACATTCCAATCCTTTTCCACCTCCCGCTGTCGCATTGGTATGCCCGGTAGCTGTATGTCCCATGCGAAGTAATTTCCATTTTCCTTTGGGGAGAGTGGCGGTCAATGTTTTTCCATTCGAATGACCGGTATATTGCTTTGTTAGATTGATGACTTGTGAAAGTGAATAGCAATCCTGTTTCCCGACTTCCTCTTCTTTAGTCGCTTGAGCAACACGCCATACCAGTCCGACTTTTCCTTCCCATTGGTTCAGACGGGCTTCCCGGTGCAGGCGTAATTCTTTTATTTTCAGATTGGGCTTCCATTTGGCAGCATCCATATCTTCACTTCCCGGTTCGCTCCCTTCAGGAGCCCAGTAGAAACGGAAGAAACGGGCAGTAGTCGGAGGAATACTATGAGTTGAGTTCTCATCCGTATTCTGCCATCCCTGACGGGCAGGGACCAACTGCTTAACCAAACGATAATTCACTCCATCATCACTGGCCATTACTTTCAAGCGGTGTGCCTGATAATTATTACCATTTAAAACGATTTCGATGTTCCGGCAAGTGAAGGGTTGTTCGTATTCATACTGGATATAACAAGGATATGAAGAACGGATCACTCCCGCCGCATCCATATTCACTGTTTGAGCAGCTTTTACGTTTCCTGTCGTAGCTAGGTTGACACAGGTGATTTTTGCCTGCATCTCATCCGCTGCGTCTTCTACCGGCAAAGCGAATAATGCAATATCTTCATAATAGTTTTCATAGGCTTTCGGTTGTGGCAAGCGAATAGCCATCAGCTTTCCTCCGTTTACAATCGTATCGCTCCAAACCACTTTTTGCATAGATTCTTCAGGAGTAATCCAAGGGCCTCCCGCCAATGCGAAACCATCACAGATGTGCATTCCCAATTTCAGTCCCAAACGATCTGCTTCTTCCATGCTGAAACGCACCATCTCCCACCATTCGGGAGTTAGCTGCTGCGCCTTGCCATCGTATTGGGCGCCTTCATGAATACCTTTAATCGGCATCAGATAAGTACCTCCTAATCCGGCACGTTTCATTGCCTCCAAATCGGCTGTAATCCCTTCTTTAGACACGGCACCATACATCCAATACCAAAAAGTCCAGGGTTTTGCTTCATCGGAAGGACTTAAGAATTGATCGCGAAGCGAGCGTGTTTGCTGTGCATCGGCAGGGCATACGGCTGTCCATGCTAATAGAGAAAGTGCAAATATTCGTTGTTTCAGTCGGCTTTTCATTCCAGTCTATATTTTTACTTATAGATAAGACGAAAAACATTCTGTTTTGTACTCACTGTATTTTCCTGACTCAAATTAAATTAAGCTATTTAATTTGTCAGATAGAATTAAAACGATAGTTTATCTATCTCTTCTGTAATAGTTCTTCAAACACTTCAAATACCCTTGAATATGAAATGTGCGGATTGTTTATATCAATGGAGATGCTACGTGCATGATTTATGGCAGATTCTAGCTTTTCTTTGAGTTGGAGATATAAGTTGTTCTTTGAAAAATACTCAATGTTTTTTTCGTACTTTTCAAGACGACCATTCTTTTTCAACTCTGTAATTACTTCGTCACAGTTACGAAACTGCCGGTCGGTAAAGACAAAGTGTAATAATAGCCAAAATTCAAAGGCAGGATTACTTTCTATGAAATAAATCTCATTTTTGTATGCCTTGATGCATGATGACTTCTCTTTATCATAGGCTTGTTTACGTACATTATCAGCATTGATATAATCCATATCAATCAAGCAAAAAACGACATCAAATTCTTTCGCTAATAGCGATTGAGCTTTCGTTATGATATCACTGTAGTCAGGATGTTTGGGTTTATCAGGTTTTAGGGTAACATTGAACTTCTTCAATAAGTCCTTTTCAACATTACGAAATCCATCAAAATAGAAAAACTCTGTGATTCCTTCACCGATAATCGCATAAGATTTCCGAATTTCTTTTATTCTTTTTTCGCGTGCCATACTTATCGTTTTTTAGAAATAAAAATACCGCCCAGCGTTGGTTTGGCGCCAAATTTCCCTGCATTATATGCATTGAGAAACGAAACGCCATTGCGGATATTGAAGTCATCAAGTGAAAACAGGTCTGTTGAACCATCATCCTTTTTTTCTGTAAACCAGACTACATCTTTACGTAAATCCTCGGTGTCTAATGATTGGAGATTATGCGTACTGAAAATCAGCTGCGAATAAGTCGAATTAACCAAAAATAAGTTGATGAAATGGGCAAATAAATCCGGATGCAGCGAATTCTCAAGTTCATCAACAGGTATGATAGCATTTCTTTCAAGCAATATATTCAGAATAGTTCCCAAACCATAATAGCGCATTGTTCCTGCTGATTCAAGTATATCAGGCAGGTAATGAACAGAAGATGTTCCATTGGCTACAATCGTATGTTCAAATATCAAATCCGTATCTTTTTTATTTTTCTCATTTTGTTGAACATCAAAACCGGATATATTAAAATCTGCACGGTGCAGTAAATCTAATAAAAAGGATTTATTCTCCTTCTCTGCTTCCATTTCTCCTGTTGTCCATGTTTTCAAATCCGTTTGGGGCAAGAGTATAGGCAACCACTGCTTCAAGAAATAGTTATAGACACGTTCTAATTCAGGAAACATAAAGTTAGCTGTAGCATAAGCTGAAACAACACTCATATTACTAAGCGTATTTACCTGCAACTTTTCCTGCTCGGCCACATTGAGTTTGACTTTGCTTCCTAATCGGATATGAGTGATTCCATTAATGGTCTCTCGGGAGAAAATTTCGGCTGGTTGCTTACCAGGATAATATTTAAGTGTTTCTTTTAGGACAGCACTATTATCTACTTCAAGATAATAGAGATGCTTCATATTGTTTACAAAAAAAGTCAATTCAAATACTCCACATTCTTTCTTTGTCGTATCATCCAAGAGAAACGGAGTAAACCCGATAGGCTGCATCTTGTTTATCTTAGGCGAAATGGCTATTTTTCGTATGAAATCAAGTGCTAGCAATACGTTAGTCTTTCCTGAAGCATTAGCTCCATAGAGGATACCGAGTTTTAATACTTTCGTATCGTTGATAGTGGTACAGTAATATTCTTCTGAAATCTTATCTGCAGAGGCTTCAAAACTTAATATCTGCCAATCCTTAGCTGATCTGAAATTTCTAAATTTAAACTCTAAAATCATACTCCAATATATTAAAAATGCGACTATTTTGCAAATATAGCATTTTAAGCTATTTATTCCACATTTTAATCTATTCTTTTTTAGCTATAAAAAAAGGTGCACCTCCTTTCCTACTCTTGGAAGAAGGTGCACCACACAAACAAAACAAACAATAGACGACCTTCACAGGCGGTATTTCATATATAACTCAACTAATTATAACTCAATTTCATTTTTAACGTAAATTCTCTCCCTGTATTCAGACGGAGTCATACCGGTATGTTCACGAAAGAATCTTGTCATAACAGAGTTCGACTGGAAGTTCGTGCGTGAGGCCACTTCTTTTATTTCAAGGTCAGAATCCCGTAAAAGAGCCTTTATTTCAAGAAGGGAGTAATCTATAATCCAGTCTTTTGCCGAACGACCGCTCATATCTGTAATTACCATTGTAAGATGCTTGGCGGACACACACATCTTTTTCGCATAAAACGCAACATCCCGACTTACGGTATGAAATTCGATCACCAAACAAAAAAAGTCGAATAAAAGTTTTTCCTTACGGGTGTATTTTACTAATTCGGCAGCTTTCGGATTTCTTTTATAAGCCACATATATATCCCAGTAGAAAACACGTAATAACTGCATGATAGACTCCCGTCTGAATAAGTTGCGGGGTAAGTTGATACGAAAAATCAAAATATTGCAAAAGTGAATGAAACGTTGGCACTCTTCATCGTATAGCGGAGTACTGAAATTTTTCCGCATATAGAAAAAGAAATCAAGCGTAGGTATACATATCCCGCTTATTGTATCCATAAACAGGCTTTTGGGTACTTTTAGAAACGTCATTGAAAAGTCACTGCTAATCTCCGTGACAGAAGCCAGCTGAAAAGGGAAAATGACTACCAGATCATTGGAAACAATCCGTCGTTTATTACCAAAAACATTGAATAACGCACTTCCTCCCGTGCATATCCCATTTATCCCTTCTTCAAGATACATAGGATTTTCATCAAGAGGTAAATCGTCTATTTTAGTATAGACGTTAAACTCTTCTGTTTCCAATATATTATCGAATACTTTATCCTGCTTATATGGTTGGTTCTTTTCCATGGACTGCTATTTATCAATTATGTTGTTTGCCGTTATTTTTATCATACGGATGTCAGTCGTGCCATTTCGATTGAGCAAACTGTACCACCAAAGATATGGGAAAGATGTATAAAAAACTTTCTTTATCTTTCATCAAAATCATCAGTGCCAGGAAATATTCACCTTCATTAATATCAGGAACTGTCATATAAATCTTATCGTCCGAATATTTATGGATATCGCCACATTCTATCAACATTCTGTCATTGACGGAAGAGACAAGATATAGATTGGTACTTTCCCATG
The DNA here is from genome assembly GCF_018289135.1 of Bacteroides xylanisolvens. NCBI lineage: Bacteria > Pseudomonadati > Bacteroidota > Bacteroidia > Bacteroidales > Bacteroidaceae > Bacteroides > Bacteroides xylanisolvens. Next base: position 1,386,559 of record NZ_CP072216.1, on the reverse strand, counting down.
TCAACATATCCAGATTGTGACCGGTGATAACAATGGGAGCTTCCGGTGTAATGTTCCCATTACGCCTTTCATTTGAAGGATCATATATTTCTTTGATGACAGGAAACGGCGCTCCTTCAATCATTAATATTTCGGCTTTTATCGTTTTCATTTGATTGATCAGTTATTTTGTATCTTTTGTAAATGAATGAGCAAACTTATATTTCTATTCTATGGAATATCCCGGATGCAACGGAGATAATACTCCTTCTTTTCTTTATCGGAGTAACCTGTATTTAGCCCGTATCCTGTCATTTTATCATCAGCATATAATCGCATTGACCATGCATCTTTAGAATCTCCTCCTTTCTCCGTTGCAGACCAGTAATAAGTAAGATCTTTGGGGGAAAGAGCGAATGGTTGAAAACCGGTTGTTTCTTGAGTCTCCTCCATTTTTTTATAAAAAAGCAAAATCAATGCACATTCCCCACGCGTAGGTACCCGCCAAGTTCCAGTTTCATCCAGACCATCTTTCCCGCGATATGCGGCACATCCCCTGGTAACTGCAAAACTGGGAGTCGAATAAACGTTGCTGTTGGCACTAGTAAGATATCCGTTTGCCGTAGCCCAATCCATCGTTTGTGCTTTTGCTATTCCTTCGCTATTTACAATATCAGGTGAAACGAGAAAGTAACCGGACACCTTCCAGTCACATCCTCCTTCTTTTTGCCTCTCTGTATGCCGTGTCGTTCGGTATACAAAGACATCATTACCGTTTTCATCTTTTTCCTCTTGGGGATTATCATTCGAATCGTATTTATATAACTGAATATAGCTGCGGAAGTTGGTATTTTTGCTCCGGTCCTCCACCTTGTATTTCACCATTCCTTTATCATTGATTGCCGCATATTTATTCCCTCTTAAATCTGTATATATTTCTGTCGATTGAGAATATACTTTTAGTGGAATAAAAAACACAATACAAAATTTTATGACTGTTAATCTAAATATATTCATACTTCTTTTTCAATTTATATTGTTAAATTCTTATGGTCAATATGGAGTATCAGAAGGGGGAGGCACATCCCTGACACATCTATCTGAACCGGAGGTTCTTTCTGGAGTCGTAAGCTTACCACCGGAAGCAGTTAAGAAATAACAATAATTATAGGATGGTGTTATAAACTCTGTTGTCGAGGTTCCACCCCCAAGCCCCGGTAGAGCAGCCGCGCAAAGCCCTAACAACTGGTTTGACGCGGGAAGATACCATTTGAACTCTTCCTCATCAATTATCCCATTCCCGTTCTCATCTCTGTTTCTGTCATAACACGCTCTTGCGCTAAAAGTACTGGCAGGGTATTGATATTGATACAATAACACATGTCCGGACGCATCTTTCTGTGGAATCGGGACATAAGCGTCAACCCAATTTTGATTGTAAGTATTTTCCGCCAAATGCCGGGTCGCCGTTTTACCATTATCCATATTGTCTGTTCCATAGAGTAATTCTGCCGTTTTGATTCTCGCATAGCCAGTTCTTATAGTTCCCGGCTTCACATCTGCCAATAACCGGGATGTAGTTCGTGAAGACATTCTAGTGTATACTAACCCCATATTGTAACTTCCATCCCCGTTTCTCTCTCCTCCTAAACGTCCAAGGTAAATTGCCGCCCGCTGGTCTAAACGAAATATATGTGAAGTTTGCAATGCCTCTCCCGCATCTCCATTGGTCGTGGTAGTTACTTTAATATATAAGGATCGTTTTCCTTTCGTAGCATCTGCACCGGGATCAGGAAAGTTCCCCTCTCCGTCATTAATATATTCATCATTATATAGATAAAACTTCAATTGAGTAGGGAGTATGGTGCTAGCCTTGATATATGTATCCAAAGGTTCTTTAGCATTATTATACGCATCTGTGTAATTGGAAGAAGAAGACAGGCGAAGCCAACTCTGTGTGGGATGTTGGGTACAGCTTTTATCTGTATATACACCCACTTCCACCATCCGTCCTTGAGTCTGGACAACTATCGGTCGGACCTCATAAGCTGCATCCAGATCGTATTTCTCACTAGAAGCGTTGTATGTAGCATCGAATTTACCTCCAATGACTTCCGCGTTATAACTGGCGTGAAACTCCACATACTGACTGACAGAGTATGCCCTGATTCGTTCGTCGTTTTTCGCCGAGTTTATGTCCGCATTAATGGTGGTACGCAAATTATAAAAATGATTGGGTTCCACATCGAAGTTATTTGTATTATTATTTCCGATATACATTTGGTAAATTGCATACTCGCCAGTTGCCGATGTCAAGGTAGAATATGCCCATGCCTCTATCTGCATACCCAATATGGGGGCACTACCCGATGATACCCCATTGACCACTTTGTAATAGCGTTGGTTTTCACTTGCTATGCTTTCTACCGTCCCCTGACAATTCTGCGCAACATACCACGTTGCCGAATAGAAACCATTGGGATCGGGGGTATCAAATTTATCTATCTCAAACGTGACATAAGTATCCGTACCGGTATTCTTCTCGGGATTGGTGAGCCGCACTTTGCTGTTGACATTCAGTAATTTAAGACCCTGCAATTTGTAATTTTCCACTTCGAGTTTATAACGGAACGTAATGCGTGCCATCAACTTCTTTATTGCAATACCTCCCACAAAGCCGGCCGGTTTGTTATATTCTACCAAACCATGGTCACCTCCGTCGATGTCCATAACAGTGATACCCGACACTTCTCCGGCAAGCGGCACTTCATCATCTGCGGTGATAAGTGATTGGGTATGCCCTTCTACATTAATTAGATAATCAAAGCTCCATTTTTTGAGTTCATCAAGAGTTCTCACTCCACTCATGTCATAGTCAAGTTTGGGGCCTAAGACTAATAGGTATAAGGTTTGATTCTCTGCTACTACAAGGGGGACATCTATTGTCAACATATCATTTATAGCAGTCGCCGTATCACTCAACTTATGGGGATTACCATTCATGGAACCATCCTCATTAAACTGGAAAAGCCAGAGATTGTGTAATTTTGTCGTGCCATCGGAAACTCTGGTAGTTGCCGCACGTTGTTCTCGCTCCAATACGACTGTGAAGGATGAATCAGAGCTGTTTTCATTTCTCAAGAATGGCTTAACAGTAGTATATTCACTTGTCGATGTTGGTTCTTCGATAGGCGGAAGACTGACATTCAAACTAACCATAACCACTTTTCCTGTAGCATTTCCCGGACCGAACTCATTCAGGCCGTCTTTTGTACACCCTGTAAATGCCAGTGAAAACAAAACAATGCAAACTGCCCGAAAATACGTCTTATCATTGTTTTTTATTCTCATATTATATCTGCTTATCATCATATTTTTCATCCTTTTTCTTATTTGGTACCTTTCTGATCAATAGACAGACTGCTAATGGCAATACCTACTCCGGTCTCTCTCTCTAAAACGATATAAACCGTAATGCCGATAAGACTCGGATTTTTGTTTGCCGGGATTGTTATTGAGACAGGATAGCTATATGTATTCGATGCAGTCTCTACTTTATCACTGACACTTATTTGTTCGCCACTGTAAACAACTTGTACATACAAATTTCCCGCAGGTATGGGGACATCTGTAGGAGTAAGCTTGATATTTAGATTATAAGTGCCTCCCTCTTGAGGTAAAACGCCCAAAGTGCTTAATTCGGAACTGGCACGTAACTGATACCCGGCTTGTGAAATTGTGAGTAGTGTACTCTTTGTCTGTCCGTCCAATCCGATACCTTCCACCCTTACCCTAAACGAACGGGATGAAGTACTTTCTTTGCGTTTGACATATATAGGGATATTTTGGGTATTGCTGCCGTGTGTCGTATGTACGGCATCATTTCCGGATTCAAACGAGAAATCATCGGTAGTTGCCGTTCCCACATCCGTTCCTGAAGTGACAAGTGTAGCCGTCCAGTAAGGAATATTCGAATCAATACCAAAATAAGCTGTTTTACCGCTTTCCGTTCCCTGATAATCAGGGCTGATGATAATGCCTACTCGCATATAGCTTTCCGGTATTTCGTTGCGGACGCAACGAACCATATATCCGTTTCGTCTGTCCTTATCGGCTCGGAGGTTTGCAGTCACCGTCGGAGTACCTGAAAAATCAAAGATAGAGGCGTTGTTGCTCCAGTAACATCCGGTAGTACCGTCTCCACGTGACGCACCGGATTCATCCCTGTATCGGTTGTGAGGGAATAACAGCCAATGGTACGAAAGGTATCCGTACGAACTTACTTCATTATTTGATGCCGCTATAATATGATTATATTCTTCAGGTGTAGCCATATGCCACTGCCCGTTGTCTACGATTCCCATATCCCTGATTTGGGTTTCGGAAAGACCGGCGAGTTTGCATGGATCTCCCAAGCCCTGTTTGACTTGTTCAGGGGTGTTGCCTGCGGAGATTTCACCGCCAGCCAGGTAAGGGACATTACTCCATCCTGTAATAGTTAAGGGATCGTATGAACTGGGATACCAAAGTACATCGTTCAATGCTTCGGCAGTGGTAGGTGGAACGAAATTTGTGCCATCTTCAGTATCAGGGTCACTGTGCACGGCTATCAGGCTGCCGTATTTGAACAAGACATCCTTATATCCCGTCTCTGAATGATATGCTTTCAGTATACCCGAATAAACACTAAAATCATTCCATATATTCACATTTCTGGATGTATCGGCAACCGCGTCATAATCTGCCGCCTTGTCACTCACAATGACCAGCCCGTCGATAGGTTTCCAGTTGATGGTAATATCATGTTCCTCCATTGCCACTATTTCCGCATATAATCCCATTGCACCCATACCGGTAATGGTGGCGTATATCTGATAATGGTTGTTTCGTGTCAGATTATGGTTCTTAGGGGGATTCTGACCGATATTCAGCAGATAGATACAGTTCAATACTTGCGCACTTCCGTTTTTAAGCACGCATTGCGCGTCGATTTTAAGATAGGTTGCGTGTGATGCATTTTGAGGGTCGGACAATATATGTTCGGGAATATAGGTAGCGGGAGTTGTTATAAAATCTATCCCGTCTTGTATGGTGTAGTTATCTCCATTTATTGTATATGTACCATTATTATTGAGTTCGCCTGTTCCCGGGATAGTAAGGCCATCCGACCAAATATCTTCCGTATATGCCTGCCCTTCTCCTATAGGAGTGGCGACCGGCATACGACATACTTTAACAGTGAGCTTGGTTACTTTGAAATCCTCATCCGGATTAGTTATATTTTTAATAGCTGTAAAGCTGATGCGGGATACCATGCGGGTTACGCTAACAGGCAATTCCGTCATTTTAATATTATTAATTGTTACTGTGGCATTTTTTCCGTCGCTACGGGATTCCACATAGGCACGTATCACATTTCCATACATGGGCGGAGGAGCAATGATACCTACGGCAGAGAATGTCACTTTTTCTATTTTATTTTCCAGTGTAATAGCAGAGAGCTTTTCGGTAAGCTCCGATGTTTCATTGCAGATGATATAAATGTTGTTATATCCCCGTGCCGCTCTTATAGAAGCGGTGTATGTGCCATCGACATTTATGGAAGCATCAGAAACGTCGTTGTATACCAGCTCGTTCTTGTCATTAAATACAATTGCACGTACGGAATTTATGACTTCATCTTTGTCGGTGGTATCATTGCGCGTCCCCATTTTAATACTCATCGGTATCTTTTCTCCTTCGTAAATACGTGCGCCTGTTATTTCGTTCTCTTTTGTACAAGAGTAAGTAAACAGGGCAAACATTGTCAAAAGCAGGACATTTGCCGAAAATTTTATGTTGATAGTTATATTCATCCTTAATCGTGCCATAATTCCGTTTCAAAAAACGATTTACATATCTGTTGGTTGGAACCAGTAGGTCCAATTATTGATGGTTATACTCAATGCAATGTAGCCATTCTCTTCCTTATCTCCGATTCGAATGTTGATATCCCATTCGTATCTGCGGTCGAGGTATTCTTGATCGCCCATCATTTCCGGTTTGCTCATCAACAGGTAGTCAATAAGGTTTATAGTTGTTTTTCCTCCGATATCTATTGTTTTTCCTGACGCTTTTTCGGTGATAGAAAAAGTCATGTCAGCATCCTTAATAAATCTAAGAGTATGGAGGTGGGGTTGTAGGGCGGTCTTACTGTCTTTCTCTTCAACTGAACAAGGATGGTAAATTATATTCTTGCTGCTCTCACCTACATTATTTTTATAGTCATAAGAATTGTTTGCAGTTATTAGTTGTATGTCATATTTTGAAGCATCCACCGGATTATTTCCTCGTATAATGCCTATCGTTATATCATTAGTATTGCGCACCAAGCTGACGTTTTCCGTATTACTGATATTTTCCGAAGAAAACATTAATAGAGGACCGCTATGCCATAATGCATCAAGATGGTTGTTACTTATGTTGTTTTCCGGCTCATATTTCAGCGTTAATTTATTTATTGGATCACCTGTATCCATTGTCGGAAGCTGATAGAATTTATCCGTTTTTCCAGCCCATACAACAGCTGTACAGCCTTTCAAATGATAGGGTATCAGCATACAATAGTCCGGACTTTTTAGCGAATGGCCATTATCAGTAAGTGTCTGTATATATTTTCCTTGCGTATCGAACACGAAAACCTTTACTTCTTCCACCTGTTCGGCGAACCAGTCTTTATTTGCCATGTTATAGTCATATCGGAATTTTAGAAAGAGGTCACATTGATCAAGGTCGTCATGAAGGACATCGCAACCGGTAATCCCTGCCACTATAAAAGCGGCAAGGATTATTTTGTATTTCTTTATGTGTCTTTTAATTCCCATTTATCAATGCAAATCAACACCTTGTGTCCAGTAAGTCCATGGATTGATAGTGATTTTTACAGAAAGGTAAGCATCTGATTCGTCATCATCAGTTCCCGGAGGTGTAGGATTAGTGGGATCAGGGTCAGACGGATCGGGAATCCACGGTGTTCCGGGACCGCTCACGCTCTGAAGGTCAAGGTGATACCAGTTATTGCGCACTACTCCGTATCGGCCTAAAGCCATCTTTTCGGTTACATTCTGATCGTGACGGATCAGGACATCGTAATAGCAAACAGATTCATGATAGTAACGCACGGCACAAAAACGTCCGATGATACCAGTTTTCGCAGTAAGTCCGTTCGCTTGAAGGTTTGTAATAAAATTGTCTATAGTGCTTTGATCGGCATCTCCAGCCACGAGCTTTGCTTTCTTTAAGAATATAGGTAAGTCTGTTTTTAGTCCGCCACTAGGAGTGTTTTTATATTCAGTTTTAAGCTGTTCTAATGTATAATAGTTTCCTTTCCAAGAAAAATAGCTACTATTTTCAGTCAAACTATTAGGAGTGTACTGTGCCTTTACTACCACCTTGGTAGTGAATCCTAATTGTTGTGCCTTAGCTTCCATTGTATTTTCAAGACAATACAGACTTGTTCCCTTACTCTGTGCAACAGCAGGCATCTCCTCACTTTCGCTATCTATATTTTTTAGATAATTGAAAGCTGCATCCATATTAGTTTCCATAGTACTATTATCACTAATATCAGGTTGTTCGCTCTTTAAATAGTTCTTATCCCGACGATAAACCGCTCCAGGCGTGGCATTATCGTAAGTGATAAGTTCGCTATACAGTTTCACACTTTTATTGGTAACGCTTAATTCCCAACCGCCAAAAGTAAATTTGGCACCGTCAGGTTTTGTAGAAAAAGGATCCTTAACCGCAAGTTCTACTTTTGCACTCAATCGATCCACAGAGATTTCTGCAGGATGGTCTTTTGCTTCTTTTTTTGCTGCATCTATTTTGTCTTGGGTATATCCATCCGGCTTATGCACCGTTACTCCCATCAATGCTCCTTCTATGCCAGCTCCTTCGCCTGCACTCGCCATCATGAAATTATCATTGGTAGCGATGTTGGCAATAACTGCTTCAATAGCAGTGTTAATTGCAGACCAAGGTTTACCTTTTACAGCATCCGTAGTTAAATTCCACCCTTTGCTCCCGTCGGTGTAAGGATTGATAACCACAAATACTTTTTTTGTTTTCTCTGGTACTAATTTTGCATCGCTAGCTACAGCTTCCGGGGTCCCTGTTCCACCGGATTCTCCTCCGCTATTCCCAACGGTCAAACCATCAAAATCAGCCACATCAAGGCACACATCATCCTCGTCAAATAATAAAACTTTGACGGCCCCTGCTTTACTTTCCCCAGAACTTCCCGGTTTTTCTTCTACATTCACTGCTCTTGAAGTAGCTGTGTGACTTTGCAGCGAAAGCGACAGATACGCTTTGCCATCCAGTTCACCACCCGGAATATTCCCTTCCCGGGCATCTTCACTACTACAGCCGGCAAATATAAAAACTGCCAATGTAGATAATAGAAAACTTCTTGTTTTCATCATTGTTAAATGTTTAAATGTTGTAAATAAAAAGATAATTATAATATATAAAAAATCAATAATCTAGTTTACTCATCAATTCGATATTCTCTTCTTTTTTGGCTAATTCCTCCAGATTGAGATTTGCTTGTTTCAATCCGGATTCAGCAGCCTTATTTAGATGTAACTTTGCTTGTTCATAGTCACCTCTTAGCAGATGTAATACTCCCACGGCATTTTCGTATTCCGGTGTGGAAGTCTCTGCTCTCTTTAAGTATTTTTCTGCCAAAAGAGTGTCTTTACGTGAAAGTGCAGCCGAAGCGGCATTCAGATTGGCAATCTTATCATCAGGAAAGACGCTAACGGCTGTTTCAAATAATTCGATAAACTCTGGTGAACCATTTTTGTAAGTTAGAGCAACCAAATAAATTTCATTCAGACTCAAATTTTGTGGCCGACTATGAATCAGCACTTTTGCTTGTTCTATATTAAAATTCTGAACATCGTACTCTATTTTACAGATTGCTTTACGCAGATGTGGGTAATACTCACGCAACATAAACCGATAAGGATTGCCATGTTTATATAACATCAACGATTTCTTGCGACTGGTATTCGTTCGGTAGTTTATTTCAACTGGTATGTGATCTATAATATGGAGAATTCCATCCTTTTCTGCCATGTCAGACCTTGCAACCATTTTACGTAGTCCTTCCCAGTTTTCGCCACCATATTCCACCTTGTATAATTCTTTAGAGAAAGGGAAACGAGGGAGAAGGTAATTAACAAGTGCCTTTGCACGTCCTTCGGAAAGCTGTTTGTTAAAAAGGACAGAACCCTCCGGTGAAGCATAACCAATGACTGATATTCCACGAATGGTAATGGCTGTATCATTTTTCACTTCGGCAAGCATGGAGGATATCTTTTTTAGTTCAATCGGATTATTCATATAGTCCGGTTTAATGTCGGTTTTTGATACGACAAAGTCCAGAAATGCTTCACATGACATCTCACGACTTTTGACTGGTTCAACTTTTGGCTGTACGTAACTAATATGTGGAGTGATTTGATAAGGGACGGGAAGTTTCTCCAAAGTAACAGCACCAAAAAGAGGAATAGCTGATAGTAACCTGCCTGGCCTGCAACAGCCCATCACTTCTTTCCTTACATTCAAATATGCATCCTTCATCCATGGCTCGAATGGAATTATCAACGAGTACCGAATCTGTTCTTTTCCAGTCATTCCATACCCTTTTAATATGGAGTATGGAGCTTCTGACTGGTAAAAAGCACGTTCCTGCGTATTCATCAAAGCAAGTTTACGTTTCAGATTCTGATAGTTCTTACGACCTTTAATGGATATTTCCGGCAATTCCATCTGATGGTTTGCAGCAATCAATACTGGTATCAGTTCTATAGAATGATTGGAGCTGACTTGTATATTATCAAAGTTGTAAAGTATTTGAATATGTAATGAATCTCCCGCTTGCTGTAGTTCAAGAGCTGTTGGCTGTATAATTCCTGTATACCATTTCTTGGGATTTTCTTCTCCGTATGATAAAGAAGAAATGGTCAGGAATATGATTAACAGGTATAGGAATGATCTTAATTTTGTCATGGTTGTATTATTTTATAAGAAATATAAGTGAGATTGCAGCTTTAGTTGGTCCAAAATAATTGCGGTTTTCTGTTCCGACCTTTTCACCACAAGTCTTACACCGGAACTTGTCATAATGTAGCCGCACATATCCTGCACCTATATTTGCTTCAAGGCTCCAACGATTACTAAGAAGGAAGTGATAACCATACGAGATGCCTCCTCCTGCTCCCCATCCTTCATATCGGTAATGGCTGGAATTATCCCCGAATAAAAGTGGCAAGTGATGACCGGCTATGTTATATTGTGTTCCTATTATGTGTATCCCCCAAAAATGTCCGCTAAATCTTTCACATGTCCAATAACGATATTCCATTGTACCGAGCCAGTGCACCAGTTTTTTATTTGAAGATGCTTTATTGGGTGTAAACCAGTTAAGTCCGGCGCCAAGTTCTATTGTAGTGCGTGGAGAAAGTCCCCACTCTACTCCCAAGTTAGGAGTACCTGAATATGCACCGTAGAACAGGTTTGTTTTTACTGCTACCTTTTGGGCCGAACATTTTAAAATGCTTCCCCAACATATCAAAAGTAGAATTGCTATATATTGTATTTTCATCAGATGCGTATATTGAATATTTTGCTTTTGCTTGCGTTAATAAATAATTATCGGATGCGAAATTACAAAATAAATATATATTAAAGTAAAACGTTCTGAAATTGCACATTGATTCCGAAGTTTCGTCCAAAATAGTTCTATAAATCACTAAAATGAGGGTTAGATAACTATAAAAAGGACTTATCGGATAAACATTGTTAAATTATTATCCAACTTATTCAATTATCTTTTGTGACATACTAAACGTTTATACACGCGCAAAACAAACGATGTGTAAGGGTGGTTATTTATATTTACATATTACTTGTGGTATTTCAACTATGCGTTTTGAAAGATCAGAATATTACAGCTAGTTTTGTTCCCGGATTTTAAGGAACCATCCGTTTCTTTAAAAGGAACAAGGCGTTCCTCGGTGAGAAACAGGTCGTTCCTTTAAAAGGAACGGCTCCTTGGTTTTAAACCAAAAAACAGTATCTATAATACACTGTATATCAATTTATTATAAAAAGAAGAATTCCGTCCCGATAACCATGGGAATATTCTCAATAAACCAAACGGAATTCACAGTCTAAGGGGCTGTATATACATACTTTTTTATTACAAACTTAAAAAAAATCCCATGGTTACAGTTACAATTAATATCAAGCCATATTTGGCTGGATATATGTATGTCCGATATCGACAAAGTTTAGAACCCGATCCAGAGAACCAGTCTCATTCCTCCTCTCCTTCTTCTTCCAAACGACTTATCCCTATCCATCTCTCCCACATTACTCCAGTTTATCACTTCCTTCATCAACTATCTGTCCCTCATCCGCAAAATACTTCATGGAAAGAAATTGGAAATATTTGCTTTGTACTGCCCAAACCGCGTAATGGGAAGAATCCGGAAGTCTATAACTATATCGGAAACGATAGTGCATTGATTATAGAAAAGGAAATAGAAACGGAGATGAAAGCGGAATTATACTCCTTTCTATTGGAAAATAAGTTCAATAAAGGAGTGATGTTTAAAAAGTCAATAGAACAATTCGTAGAGCACTACGAAATGGTAGGACTGGTACAGGAAGAAACGCTGATGAGGGCATTTCAAAGATGGAGGAAATTGGTGAAAGAAGAAAAAGCTATAAAACTATAATGAAAGTATATTGATTTTGATTTAATATTCCATAAGGAAACGTGATATACTATACTAATTAATTGGAAGAAAGAAGGAACTTTTCTATCTTTGCTAATATTAATCTTTTTCGCTAATGGATTAAGATAAGAAAGGAGAAAATAATATGACCCTCAAAGAAAAACAATTAGAGTTTATTATCTATTGTATAGAGAATACAGCTGAACGGTTAGGACGCTATAGTGCGGATGTATATAATAAACTAAAAGAATTAGGTGCTATAGACGGCTATATAAATGCTTTTTATGATACTTTGCATACCCAAGGCAAAGCCTACATAGTAGATTCTTTATTAGAATATATCTATCATCGTGATCCACAATGGTTACCGAAAGATTATCGTCCTTTTCAAGTTTCGACACAGCAAAAAGGAGATAAGTCATGTTAACTGTTTATCATGGTTCTACTTACCGTGTAGAACAACCATTAGCTGGAGTATGCCGACCAAATCTTGATTTCGGAGTGGGCTTTTATCTTACTGATTTAAAGGATCAGGCTATTCGTTGGGCTCTTCGCACAGCTGATATTCGCCATGAAAAAAGTGTATGGCTCAATATTTATTCATTGGATATAGATGCCTGCCGTAACTCTTCTTTTCATTATTTGCACTTTACCACTTACGATGCACATTGGCTGGATTTTGTTGTAGCATGTCGACAAGGGAATGTTATATGGCAGGATTATGACATAATAGAAGGCGGTATAGCAGATGACCGTGTGATACGTACTATTGACCTTTATATGCGTGGTGATTACACTCGTGAAGAAGCGTTGTCACGTTTGATTCATCAAGAGCCTAACAATCAAATTTGTATTACGAACCAAAAAGTAATTGATGAACACTTACATTTTGTGGATGCTATACTTTTGCCTTTCCCATCTCTCTCAAAAGAAATCCCCAATGCTGATATTGTAATGCAAGGCAAATATTACAGCATTGTAGAACTTCTTGCTACCCGTCTGCATATTTCCAGTCTACAGGCACTTGATATATTTTATAATAGCGAAAGCTACCAGCGCATTGTCCACCGACTTGGAGATCTATATCTCATGAGCGATGCATATATTGTAGATGAATTGATGAGAGAGCTACAAAAAAGACAAGGTTGATATTAGCCTTGTCTTTTATCCCTATTGTTAAGCTGTTCGAGAAGTCTTCTTCCGATGAAGTAGTTAGGCCATCCGGATCGGTGACAGTACTCATATTGTGAATGGCAAAGAAGACATTAAGAAGTTAGCGAAAATTTATAATATGAGTGAACATCTACTAACTTTTTCTTGTTTTTTTCTATAAAAAAGAACTACTTTAGGTATTATACCAGTATTAATGACTACATTTGCCAATAGTTATTCTTTTATATGAGGGATATAACTTAAATTTTTTAATGAGCATGGCACATTTAATTGTAACAGATTTTGGGGCTATAAAATCCGCAAATATAGAAATAAAGAAATATAATTTCTTTATTGGACATACTTCTAGTGGAAAAAGTACTATTGCAAAACTTCTTGCAATATTTAACAATTCGATTTTTTGGACTATTAAAGAAGGAGATTTCAATAGTTTCTTAAGGTTATTGGATAAATATAATATTAATTTTGAATTTACGTCTACAACCATTATTTGTTATAGCAATGAAAAATACTATTGGGAAATAGGCTTAAATAAATTTCACAGTAACTACGAGGATGCTGATTTGATGGAAATGGCTAATACTTCAAAGTCATATGATTTTATTTTAAAATTTATAGAACGAAAAGAAAATAACTTTGCATACAAAGAATTTATCAAAAGTCTTAAAAACCTCTTAGATTTAAAAGATAGCGCAATGGTAGAGTTAATAAAACCTGCCTTAGTTGGACTCCTTTATGAAGAATGTATACCAGTATATATTCCAGCTGAAAGATTGTTGATTTCAACATTTTCTAATAGCATATTTTCTTTACTTCAAGCAGGAGCTAGTATTCCCGATTGCATAAAGGATTTTGGTAGCTTATACGAAAAAGCAAGAATTCAGTATAAGAATATTGATATAAACATTCTTGACATTAAAGTGTCATTCAATAACAATGGTGACACAGTATATCTAATGAATGAAAACAAAGAAGTAAAACTATCTCAAACTTCTAGTGGAATTCAATCAATTATTCCGTTGTGGATTGTATTTAACCAATATGTTGAAAGCAAGAAAAAACAGATATTAGTAATAGAAGAACCTGAATTAAATTTATTTCCTTCTACTCAACACTTCCTTATTGATTGGATCATGAGAAAGATGAGAAGATCAAATGGAAGTATTGTAATTACGACACATAGTCCATATGTGTTATCAGTAGTAGATAATTTAATTTTAGCACAAGAAATATTAAAGAAAAGCAATAAAAAGAAGTTGGTGCTATCTAAAATTAAAGAACTCATTCCATCAATGGCGCTAATTGATTTTGATGATGTATCATCCTACTTTTTTCATTCAGATGGAACTGTTAAAGATATAAGAGATACTGACATAAAATCTTTGGGAGCTGAATACATAGATACGGCTTCTGACAAATTAGGATATATTTTTGACGAACTATGCAATATTGAAAGAAATGAGTTGTAAATGTTTTAATAGAAGATTCGTATTCAAGAATACAGATTCTTTTGATCATAAATATGTTAATTCAAAGTGTAAATGCACTTCTCGTTTTACGATTTGTGAAAATAAAAGTAAGTTCACTATTGCATCTAAAGATATTTCCGAAGTTGATAAAATAAAAATTGATGGTTATTTTGATAGTTCATCAGAGCATAGAAAGTGTGATTACTTATTTGTATACACATCACCCCTTAATTGTGTTTATATTTTTGTAGAACTAAAAGGAACGGATATTGCACACGCTATAACACAAATCGGCAATACAGTGAACTTATTCTACAATCAAGGATATCTAAAAGATAAAAAAGTTATAGGAGCTATTGTTAGTTCACGACATCCATCCAATGACGGTACGTATCGTAAAGCAAAACAAACCCTAGAAAAATCACTTTCATCAAAAATAAAAAGCTTTCGTATAGAAAAGAAGAATAAAGAAATGACATACGATCCTATTAATGATAAAGTTATTTAAGGGCATCGTCAATTCGAGATACAAATTGCGGATTGCTGGGACGTGCCGTAGTTCCGAAATCTACAATTTGCCCTTTTCTATTAATCAACAGATAATAGGGCATTCTATCTATTTTCCATTGTTTGCGAATTTTCTGTAAGTTCTCTTTTCCAAAATAATCAGATGCATAAATACATTCAATTCCCCGGTTTTTCAATGAATACTCATTCAGGCACTCTTCCCATTCCTCCTTGGGTTCACTTACACATATGGAGTATATGACCAGGTCTTTGGTGGAATACTTACTCCGCAATTGTTTCAAAGGTTCCATTTCTGCCAGGCATGGTGGACACCACCTAGCCCAAAAATCGAAATAGATCACTTTCCCGTGATTCTTCTCAAGTATATTATAGACGGGTTCCATGTAAGGCATAGATGTTTTTAGCTTTGAGTTTTCGTGAAACTCACCATATAATAAATTATTGGAAACTGGTTGCGGATTTTCCAGGTAAGATTTAGTCTGATTATATATCTGCATCACTTGTGCACGCAAATGCGGCATTTTTACGATCGAATCAAACTGTGTATGCCTCGTTGTTAAAGCAAGTGTATCATTTGCATTCAAAGAGCCAACTGCCATTTTAGTATATATATACTGGTTCAGTTCATTCTCTCCTACTGCCGACATAATCTCTTCTACAGATGGATTTTTTTTATCTTTGTATGTTATCCCATAAGCTATATAACGTTCTACCTCATCGGCAATATCATATAAACGTGCCGAAAGAATCCCTTTATTATAAAGTTTATTGATCGCAGGCAGAAGTTTATGATACCGATCCATTTCTTTTCTCGTTTTAAACTGGCATTGGCTGCCATAGAATAACAAAGCGTAATAATAGTCCTGTTTCAGTAACTCTTCAGTAAATAACGTAACATCTTCCATTGGTTTATACTTTGTCAGATACTCGTTTCTTCGCTCCAAACGAAAGTCATATTCCTTCTTTAATTCAGCCTCAAAATCCTTAATATTCAAATTCGGGTTTATACTATAATTCTGTATGTAATAGTAGGCGCTTTCTGTAAATGCCAGTATTTCTTGATTCAACTTTTCTGCATCACCTGTTACTTTGGGATGAAAAAGATCTTTGAAGTCTATTTCCACGTGTATGCTATCTCCCGGGTGGATATACAAATGTTCCGCATAATTGCGAATGGAAACTTCTCTTAATTTTGCATAAACCGGAAAGCGGAATGAAAATGAGCCATCTTCTTGTATGGGGGTGCGATATTGATTTTCCATTTTCCAAAAAAATGGAATGATGAGAGTTAATTCCTTTTCTTGAGGATAAAAATCCCGGTTCAACACTTTTCCTGTGATAACAGCCTCTTTTATATATTCTTTCGCTAACGAATAACTTTCTTCTGTCTGTACAGATGATTCGAATTGAGATTTTGCCCGGTCTTTTTGCCCGCATCCGGCTAATAACAAAGAGGTTATTATCAGAAAGGAATAATAGTGTTTCATCGTGCCTGAATATTAGAAAGTTTGCAAATCTAAATAAATAAGAGTTCTTGCTCCTAAATATATGAAATTAATTTTAGGGGCAAAAACTCTTGATAGACAATTCGTCTCAATTTTAAATCTTTTACAATATATACATTTAATTTGCGAGATAAACAGACAAAGCTATAACCAGCGCACAAACTTCCTGATATACCAGTTCTTCACGATCTGCGTCAAAATGCAATAAGAGAGCAAAATTCCAACCAACCAGGGGAAATAGCTCAAAGGAAGAGCTGTCAATCCGATGGAACGCCCGAAAGCGGTGAAAGGAATAAGAATACCTATTGCCATGATTAAGAAGGTCAGTCCCATTACAGGCCATGTGGCACGGCTTTGTATGAACGGTATCTTGCGGGTACGTATCATGTGGACAATCAATGTCTGTGATAACAAACCTTCCACAAACCATCCGGTTTGAAACAGTGTCTGGTGTTCGGGGCTATTGCAGCTAAATACGTACCACATGACCAGATACGTGATAATATCAAAGATAGAACTGATGGGACCTACATAAATCATAAAACGACTTAGATCGGACGCATCCCATTTACGGGGTTTCTTCAGGAACTCCGGGTCCATATGGTCAAAAGGAATGGTGGTCTGCGATATGTCATACAACAGGTTCTGGATCAATAGATGTATCGGCATCATGGGCAGAAACGGCAGGAATGCACTGGCAAACATCACACTGAACATATTACCAAAATTGGAACTGGCAGTCATCTTTATGTACTTATTGATATTGCCGAATGTCTTTCTTCCTTCGAGCACTCCGTCTTCCAATACCATCAAATCTTTTTCCAACAAGATAATATCTGCGCTTTCTTTGGCTATATCCACAGCAGAATCGACTGATATACCAATGTCCGACTGACGCAATGCACCTGCATCATTGATTCCATCTCCCAAGAATCCTACCGTATTGCCTTGTTCCTGCAACAGAGAGATGATTTGCGTCTTTTGTAATGGAGTCAGTTTTGAGAATAAAGTGGTATCCTTTACCGCTTCTTTCAATGTTGTTTCGTCCATATTTTCTATTTCTATCCCCGTAAGAAAATGACTGGTGTCAATTCCTACCTGTCGTGCAATCGCTTTCACTACAATATCATTGTCTCCCGATAGAATTTTAACTGCTACTCCATGCGCATATAATTGTTCGATGGCTTCGGCAGCAGAAGGTTTCGGAGGATCAAGAAAAGCAAGATACCCGATCAATACCATTTCTTTTTCATCTTCGATGGCGAAATTACAATCTTTCTCGATAAAACTTTTTTGGGAGACTGCCAATACCCTCATCCCCTGCTGATTCATATCTTCACTAATCATCTTTGCTTTGATTTTCAATGCATCAGTCAAGGGATGAATCTGCCCGTTGAACTCGGCATAGGAACAGACATCGAGAACCTCTTCTACCGCTCCTTTGGTGATGATTTGCCGCTTTCCCTGCCTGTCTTCTATTACAACAGACATTCTTCTGCGCGTAAAGTCGAAAGGTATTTCATCCACTTTGGTATAGTCATCCTTCAGATGTTCCAGACTCAAATCTCTTACATGAGAAAGAATCGCTTTATCCATCAGGTTCCTTAAACCGGTTTGGAAATAACTGTTGAAGTAAGCATGACGAAGAATACGTTTACTGTTGTCGTCACTGCCATCTGCATTGATATATTTCTCCAATACGATTTTATCGCAAGTCAATGTACCGGTTTTGTCAGTGCAGAGTATGTCCATCGCTCCAAAATTCTGAATGGCATTGAGATTCTTTACGATTGTTTTCTTTTTGGACATGGCTATCGCTCCTTTGGAAAGGTTGGCAGTCACAATCATTGGTAACATTTCCGGAGTAAGACCAACCGCAACGGATATGGCGAAAATGAAAGCTTCAAACCAATCCCCTTTCGTAAAGCCATTTACGAAAAACACAAATGGAACCATAACCAGCATGAAACGAATCAATAAGAAGCTAACCTTACTAATGCCTTTGTCAAAAGCTGTAGTGGCACGATGCCCGACCAGGCTCTTTGCAATAGTACCCAGATAGGTTTTGTTCCCCGTTTCAAAAACGATTCCTTTTGCCGCACCACTTATCACATTGGAACCCATATAACAAATATTGTCCAACTTGATGACACTTCCTTTCCGAAACTGTTGTCCCCGTACCTCCGGAAACTTTTCTATCGGTTCGGACTCTCCTGTCAATGAAGCCTGACTGATGAACAGGTCTTTCGAATCGATGATCCGAATATCAGCAGGAACCATGTCCCCGGCTGCCAAATACACGATATCTCCCGGAACGAGTTCCGTAATTTCGATCTCTTCTTCATGCTCTCCCGCACGTTTGGCAAGACATGTGTTTTTTACCATTTTCATTAAAGAATCCGTAGCCTCACTTGCTCGCCATTCCTGCCAAAAACGCAGGATAGCACTGAACAGCACCATGGATGAGATGATGATGACTCCCGTCCATTCCTGCTCTCCGGGATCGGCCATCAATACATCCAAAAATGAGGATATAATGGCGAGCCCGGTCAGAACGCCAATGAAAGGATTGATAAACGTTTTGATAAACAGGATAAACGGATTCTTTTTCTGTTCATGCACCACTTCGTTTCTTCCATAAACGGATTGTCGCTCCTGCACTTCTCCCAACGTTAATCCAAGCTTTGTTGTCTGTAAGTATGAATAGATTGACTTACCGGGTTGTGTGGCAACCAAAAATACTTTCTCTGAATTGAATATGTACTGTGATGAACGCAGTTTTTTCTTCCATACCATACTCTCTAATTTTTTTTAAGTTACTAACTGCATTTGTTAATTCGATGCAAAAGTAAGGAAGACTTCACCGGGAAGCTGTTAGAGAATGATTAGAGTGGTATTAGAAAGCTATTAGAATTTCTTAAATATGCGGAAGTTTCACCACAAAAGTAGTGCCCTCATCCTTATGGGAAGATACGGTCAGTTCGCCTTTGTGAAGGTGGATAATCTTCTGTGTCAAGGCCATGCCTATACCATTTCCAGGAGCAATATGTTTGTTCTCTCCACGATAAAACAGTTTAAACAGGTTTTCTTTATCCGTATCAGACATACCTACACCGTTATCAGACAAACGAATGATTGCCCATTGCTCCCAATAGGCGATCAGGACTGATGAAGCCCGGTTGGAAGAGTACTTGCAGTTATTTTCTATCAGATTCACAAAAGCGGTGGTCAGCAAATAGCTGTTTCCGATTATTGTCAGCACATTATCTTCTTCGGCTTCCTGCTCAAATACTAATTCGATGTGATAATCCGGATGAGCTTTTAGTACCAGCTCTCTGGCGTCCAGCAACAGTTCGTCCAGACGGACTTCTTCCATTGTTATCTGTTCCGACTGATAGTCAGCTTTTGCCAGATTCAATAATCCGTCGATCAGATTAACAATCCGACGCGAATCTTGCAGTGCATTGCCGATAGCCATCTGATATTGTTCGGAGCTCCGTTCTTTCAATAAAGCTAAATCCAATTCGGCTGTAAGAGCTGCCATGGGGGTACGCAATTCATGAGATACATTACTGACGAACATCTTTTGTGAATTGAAAGACTTTTCCAGGCGTTCCAACAATGCATTGAATGTCGTACTCAATTCTCCCAGTTCATCCTGTTCATTTTTTACGGGTAATCTTTTATCAATATGCGATGCTGTGATTTTCTCCGCTTCTTTCACTATATTACGTATCGGTTTTAAAGTGCTTCGAGAAAGGATATACCCCACAACCACTAATACGCTCAATCCACCGATAAATAGGAGAATAAGCATATTTCTTAGCGCATCCCGGTTGGCGTATCCGTAACCGTCGTAGGCTGCGGCGGTAACCACATAGTCTTTGCCCTCAAACGGATATACCAGTCCTATAGCCTGATATTCGTCCACATAGAAATTGATGTTCTTCCGCTGCAAAATACGCTTTATCATTTCCGGCGTTTCTTTGACAATATCGTTTTGCAGAGCATCGTGATATAATATTTTAAAATCTGTTGTATAGACGGCAACCTCTACTTCATTAATAAACTTCTGATTATTCAGGTAAATAGACTGCATGGTTTTGGCATCTACTTGATCCTTAAGGAATAAATGTGCTTTGGTTATAGCTTCACTTTGAAGATTACGAAAGAAAGCATTGCTACGCGAATGTTCACTTACATAGTAGACAGCCATCACAAATACGAAGAATACCGCAGCTGTAAGCCCTGCATATTGTAGAGTCAACGTTGTCCTGATCTTCATATTTTATCAGTCAGTATGAAACCCATTCCGGCTTTGGTATGAATAAGTTTCGGTTCAAAATCCCGGTCTATCTTTTTGCGAAGATAGTTGATATATACATCTATGAAATTCGTTCCTGTATCAAAATGGGTGTTCCATACTTTTTCTGCTATTTCAACCCTGCTCAATACTCTTTCGGCATTTTCTACCATATATAACAGTAAGTTGTATTCCTTAGGAGAAAGTTTTATGGATATGCTGTTTCGTTCTACGTCTTTACGTTGAAGGTCAATACGCAAATCTGCATAGACAAGTTCCTGCGGCAATTCCTGTGCATTACCCGCCACACGTTTCAACAGCACTTTGATTCTGGCATTTAACTCTCTGAAATCAAAAGGTTTCACCATGTAATCGTCTGCACCGGCATCGAAACCGTCCAGTTTATCGTTCGTCGATCCTAATGCCGTCAACATCAATATAGGGATATGGGGATTGGTTTTGCGAATTTCTTTCGCTAGTTCAAATCCGTCCATCTTAGGCAGAACGATGTCGGATATAACCAGATCGAATGTATGCGTCTGAAAAAGCCGTAAGCCCATCAGTCCGTCATAAGCCACCATTGTCTGATAGCCATTTTCCTCCAGTCCGTTCATCAGCAAACTTGCAACCCGGGGTTCATCTTCTATAATTAGTATTGTGTACATAGGAAAGAATTCATTAATCTGAATGTATAAAACGAAACAAAAATAATGATTATTCCCCACTTATAGCCTTTTTCCTTGAAAAATCGATGAGAAGGCCAAATAAAAAAGGTATCCAACGCAATGTGGATACCTTTATATGATTCATTTACATAAACCGGAAAATGACTCGTCCGGTTTGTGGACCATTTACCCATTTCGGTTGTGAAGAGGGACCACACAAATCGGTGGAGTTTACTTTATTACGTACCGGAGGAATCACGTTCAGGACAGAGATTCCGCTTTCGGGAAGAGTATAAAGTAAACGGTCGCGGCCATCACGAGGCTGATATACTCCGATATATGCGTCGGGAGTTTCGTTTGTCAGGCTGATAGTGCCTTCTTTCGTTTGGATATTCATCCAGGAAACATCACCAAAGTATCCTTTAAATTCAGGATATGTGAAAGTCTCACCCGGGATAGGATCGTTATAGTCGTTTTCCCATACATCGTATTGTGTTCCGTGAATACGGTTTTGCCATACACGGTAAGGTCCGGCACCCAGCCAGCGTTTGCTGATTACCTGATCTTCAGGATAGTCGAAACGAATACCCATCAAGTCTACGACACCGGAGAAATTGTAGGTATAATCCAAAGCCAGTTCTCCACTCGGGTTAATTGTCCATTGGGCTTTATCCAGATTGCCTAGTTTATAATTGGCGGTAACAACCAGATTACCTCCGTCTTCTTTCACATCCAGTTTCGTAAATACGGCAGCATCAGGGAATTCGCTGTATGTGCGGTCTTTTTCTTTTGCTTTCTCATCATCATGGTTATAGAACTGATCCAATGAGCGGTCTGCACGACGGGCTCCAATGAAACGGGGACCATTGGCGAAGTTAATCTTACGGTTATCTACAGATACCCCTTTCAGTTGTCCGTCTTTCTTTGAGAAGATGAACGTACGCTTATTCGCTTTCACAGTAAGCTCATTTTCTGTCTCTGTATAAGCAGGACGACTGGACAAGGGAGAAAGCTGTTCTGTCTGCTGATTCAGTTTGTTGACCGGGAAAGTCCAGCGCCAAAGTTCATGGCCGTATGGGTCGATTGCTGTCAGAAAGAGGGCGTCTGCATTGGGGAGGATATTTGTTTTTATATCCAAAATGCCTGCCGAGTGAGCAACCACGTCACTGCCTTGCACTTCACCCTCTTTCAACACTTGAATAGCAGCATTGGACGCATCTGTTGCCAGCGGGAATTTTACTTGCTTCCAAAGGAAACGGCAAGTATTCAGATTCAGATAATCGTAACGGTTTTCTATGGAGAATTTGCCATCAAATTGCTTGTCGATAGAAGTATTCAAGATTTGTACCGGACTCCATAACTGCTTGATAGTGTAGTAGCTACCCTCCTTTTCGTGATGTGGTCCTACAATACCGTCTGCTCCAAAGTTTCCTTGGTTATCAATGAATCCGTCCATATCTACACGCTTCACACCTTCGTCTGCCAATACCCAAAGGAATCCACCGATACAACGGGGATGCTTGCGCATCATTTCCCAATAATCATATAATCCGGCACCATGGCCGCCATCGTACAAACCATGCAAGAATTCCGTAGGCATAAAGATTTCCGGTAAGCGCATGTAGTTCTGGCTTTCTCCGTAAGAGCGGTAATGCATGGTTTCAAAACCGGAGAAGTTACCTTGCGGGTGAATAACCGGACGTTTCTGCGGATCGTATTTATGAAACTCTCCATCCAGTTCGGTATTCCATCCTTTTTCATTACCATTACTCCACCAAATAATAGACGGATGATTCACGTCACGTTCTATCATGCCTTCAATCAGACGTACTCCGGTGGGGGTATCATACTTGCCATGCCAGCCTCCCAATTCATCCATCACATAAAGTCCGAGAGAATCACAGGCTTCCAAAAATTCCGGGTCAGCCGGATAGTGGCTCAAACGGACAGAATTCATATTCATGCCTTTCATCAAAAGAACATCTTCGATATTCTTCTCTTTACTCAACGTACGGCCACTTTCAGGACGGAAACTATGGCGATTGACACCACGTACATTGATACGTACTCCGTTTATATAAAGTCCGTCGCTTTCGCGTACTTCAATTGTGCGGAAACCAAAATTTTCTGTTTCACTATGCAAAACCTTACCGGTCTTATCCAATAGAGAGAATTGCGCTTTATAAAGATTCGGAGTTTCCGCTGTCCATAATGCGGGGTTAGATACATTCAGTTGCAGGGAAGTCCAGTCGCCTCCTGCTTTTACGGGTACGGTGGTTTCCGTTATCTTTTTCCCTTTTTTATCTAAAATCTGTGTACGGATGCTCATTCCGTCATTAGAGATATTTGTGTAACAGTTGGCTCGGAAAGTTCCATCCATCTTTGCGTCAATGGCAATGTGCCGCAGGTTTACGGCTGGTTTCACCTCCAGGAATACCGGACGGAAGATACCGCCGAAATTCCAATAATCAGCACGACGTTCGGCAAGGTTCACACTGGCATTTTCACTCTCTTTGGCAACAGTGACTTCCAATAAATTCTTTTTGCCATATTTCAGGAAATCCGTGACGTTGTATGAAAAACGATAGAAGGCTCCCTGATGTTTGGAACCCACTTTGCGTCCGTTCACTTTTACTTCCGTATCTGTCATTGAAGCTTCGAATACAAGATTGACCTGTTTACCGCGAAACTTTTCCGGAACTTCAAACTCGTACTTATACATACCTTTTTCATCGGCAACGCCTTCAGGAAATGGTTTTCCATAGAAAGTGATCCCATACTGATAAGTGCCGAAGCCTTGCAATTCCCAACAGGAAGGTACGCCGATTTTCGTCCATTTGCCGGAATTGCGTCCGTTGGTACAAAAGAAGTCCCATTCAACCATATCGTCGCATCCGTGACCGGAGAGATATTGCCTTTCCGTTTGTGGAAGGTTTTGAGCAGCCAGGGTAGTTGCCAACGCCAAGGTTGATAATAAAGTGGTTACTTTTTTCATTGTTACTTTTATTATTGTGTTAGTTATTTATTGCTATCATTGTTTACTACTGATGCGGAGATGCAGCGTATGTTCTTTTTTCTCTATGGCATATTTCTTCAATACACCCGGTCCGCAACTACTGTTTCCTAATCCAAGTACGGCAGCATCCATACTAAGAATGACTTCCGCACGTGGTTTTAAATCGCAATCGTGAGTTTCTTCATAGATGTCTTGTACGGTGTAATGCAGGGCAGATGCAGAAAATGCGTTTTCTACCGCGTCAACACGAATGCCTTTATTCTGTTTGTCGGTCAAGGTAAGATAATGCACTTCCTCTTTGTTTCCACTGTCCTGCGGACGTGGATAATGTACGTATTGGTCTGCAACACTTCCTTTCCAAAGCCCTATCATAGCAGATGTTTTGCGGTCAGGATAGTTATCCTGTGGTCCTCTGCCATACCAGGTAAATGTATCATAAGCAGGCGCCAGACAGAATGCGATTCCTAAACGGGGAATTTCAGGAAGAACTCCTTGTGGCAAGAAAGTTGTTTTCAGATCAATCGTTCCATCTGAAAAGACCGTATAGACAGAAGTCGTCACCACTTTTCCTTCTTTATATAAATTACTTGTTTGAATCCGGACAATGACCGCCCCGTCTGCACGTTTTTCATGGTGGAAAGATTCCAGATTTATCTGCGGATGATCCATCCCATGCAATTTCCAGTCTTTAGCCAACCAGTTTCCGAAGCTCTTGTCATTATCTGTCGGAGCACGGAAAACTTGAGTGACAGGCTGAACCGGAAAATCATCGGAGTGAGCCAGCATTTCTTTGTCCTTATATATAAGGGAAGTCATACTTCCGTTCACTTTCTTTTCCCACTGGACAGAAAAACCGTGCCCACTAATCAATAAAGATTTATCATCCTCTTTCACCTGAAGCGCTCCTTTATTAATTAAATCGGCAGAAGCTAAATCTCCTTTCTGCAAGCAGAATTGTTCCCAGGCCACTTCATGTCCTGCCTTTGCCCAAAGAGCATCCGATTTCAAAACAATGCTTACTTTCAGTTGGCAATCGGAAAGAGGTTTCAATGAACGGAAAGCCGGCAAACCGATTGTGCCACTTTCCCCTGGAGCTATTTCCGGCAATGTTATTTCTCCCCGTTCTTTCTCCTTACCATCCACTGATAATGTCCACAGACAACGATAAAGTGATAAATCAGTATGATGATTCCGGTTGGTTACTCTCAACTCTCCATTCTCAACTCTCAACTCAACCGGTGCATATACTTTTTTTACCTCCCAATATTTAGGCGTAGTTTCACGGTCACTCATCAGTAATCCATTAAAGCAGAAAGCTTTTAAATTCGGCTTATCGCCAAAGTCACCGCCGTAAGCCACCATGGTACGGCCATCGGGTAATGTCTTGTAGATTCCCTGATCTACCCAATCCCATATAAAACCACCCAGCATACGGGGATTGCTATATATCTCATCCCAATATTCCTTGAAATTTCCTAATGCATTCCCCATGGAATGTGCATATTCACTCGTCATTACCGGACGGTCGTCATTGGTACGCTCCGCAATCTCCAGCAACCGCTCCCAACGTGCATTTTCAGCGCGTTCCTTGTCCTCTCCCTCTGCAATGCCGGGATTTAAGTATTCCTGTTTCACCCGGGTATAAAAGCGGCTGATAACATCGACCGTCTTCGGGTCAGGATTTCCGTCCACTCCCTGCGCCCCCTCATAGTGTACAGGACGAGTGGGATCGAAATCATGCAGCCATGCCGAAATAGCAGCGAAGTTCGGTCCATAACCGCTTTCGTTTCCCATGCTCCACATTACAATACATGGATAATTCTTATCACGTTCCGCCATACGGACCGCACGGTCCATAAATGCTGCATGCCAGTCGGGGGTACTTGCGAGTGTTCCACGCAATCCGTGTTCTTCTATATCCGCTTCGTCCATCACGTACAATCCCAAGCTGTCGCATAGCTCGTACCAACGGCTTACATTCGGGTAATGACTGGTGCGCACAGCATTTATATTTGCCTGCTTCATTAAAAGAATATCCTGAAGCATTCGTTCTTCGCTCATGACACGTGCTGTCCGTGGATCATGTTCGTGGCGGTTCACTCCACGAAAACGAACCGGATTACCGTTCACTAACAGTTGTCCTTTTTTAATTTCTACAGAGCGGAAGCCCACGGCCTGTTCTATCTGTTCTACGACTTTTCCTTCTCCATTTTGGAGAGTTAAGTGTAATTTATAAAGATAGGGTGTTTCTGCCGTCCATCTTTCCGGCGATTTTATAATGGCTGACAAACGTCCCATCTTACGCGGGCCACGCTGCGGATACCATTCATTCATCCGGCTTGCTTTATGCTCCAAATCAAGAATATCTTCCACATTGCCTTTCAATGTGGCAACTTCTTTGCCTGAAGCATCCTTCAATACTCCCTGTAAGACATACCCTTTTCCGGTCATCCCTCGATATACACTGAATTGCGGATCAATCTGCAAAATAAAGTCTTCATAATCACCAGCAGATGCAGGAAGAGTGCGTACCGCATAATCACGGACATGAATATCCGGCGTATGTATCAGATGAATACTACGATGAATACCACCAAAACGCCAGAAATCCTGATCTTCCAGATAAGAACCGTCACTATATCGGTAGACTTCCAGTGAAATTTGATTTTCTCCGGATTTCAGATACTTCGTGACATTAAATTCACTCGGTTCCATACTGCCTTGGCTATACCCTACCCGTTCGCCATTGATCCAAACATAAAAGGCGCTCATTACGCCCTCAAATCGTAGAAAAGTCTGTCCATTCGCTTCCCATCCGGCCGGCAAGACAAAGGTACGCCGATATTGCCCTACCGGGTTTCGTTCTTTATACGTGGTATAGTCAGTTTTCGGTTCTCCCATCACCCGTGGAGGATCTATTTTAAACGGATAGCCTGCTGAAACATAGATAGGCGTGCCATATCCGTTCACTTCCCAATTGGCGGGAACAGGAAAATCCGTCCAATCTTTATCATTAAAATTTGTTTGATAGAAATTCACGACTCTTTCATTGGGAACGGGAGTCCAACGGAATTTCCAGGTTCCGTCTAAAGAGATTGAGCCGTCTCCTTTCTGTACAGAGAAAGGGGTAAAAGCGGCTCTTGCCGGTTCACGATTGATCTGGAGAACATGATAATTCTCCCAATCATGCATTGTTTGTGCCTGTGTAGGACTTACAAACAATGCGCCAAGCAGTAAAGTATATATTTTCATTCGTTCTTTTTTCTTCATATCAAGTAGACGGACGAAAGGGTATTTTGTACCCCTTTCTTTTATAGAAATATTAAAGAACAATAAAAGGAGTAACACTCTATGAAGAAAATCTTTACCTTGTGGCGTATAATTAATTCTAATATTATGATGATGAAAAAACTACTA
The DNA here is from genome assembly GCF_018289135.1 of Bacteroides xylanisolvens. Classification (NCBI taxonomy): domain Bacteria; kingdom Pseudomonadati; phylum Bacteroidota; class Bacteroidia; order Bacteroidales; family Bacteroidaceae; genus Bacteroides; species Bacteroides xylanisolvens. The sequence goes on along the minus strand of NZ_CP072216.1, from coordinate 1,358,715 downwards.
TTTAGCAGCTTTTTTTTATTAGGCAGTCTCGTTTCACAAGCACAACACGAGTACACAATTAAAGGTGAGGTAAAAGGAGTGAAAGACGGAACTCATGTTTCCTTATTTTTGACGGATGGACGCGTAGGAAGCATAGTTGGTACGGATACGATACGTAATGGAACTTTCTTTTTCAAGCGAAATGCAGGAGAAAGCGGTATGGATCAACTGTCTCTCATGTGTCGCGATACAGATTTCCCTCCAATGTCGTTAGATATTTATGCAACTCCGGGCGCAAAAATAAAAGTAACGGGCACAAACCCTCTGATTTATACATGGAGGGTAGATAGTCCAGTAAAAGAACAACAAGAACATAATAGATTCATTGAGGATTCCCGTGACTTATGGGACGAATTTCAACGCTTGGCTATCAAAGAAAGAAGTATGCGTTCAGCTTCAGAAACCGAACGAAAAGCACTTCGAACAAAGAGTGATAGTATATCTTCCATTATTAATCAACGGGAATTAAAGTTGATGAAAGAACTCCCTATTTCCAATGTCTGGATGGAAAAATTACTCCGTTTGAGTATGTCTTTGAAATACAATCCAAAGTTTACCAATAAGGAAGAAATACTGGCTTTGTATGACAGATTGAACGAAGAGCAGAAAGCTTCCATTGAAGGACAAGAAATTAGGGTTAATCTCTTCCCTCCTAAAACGGTGAAAGAAGGAGATGACGTGGCAGATGCCGATCTTTTTGATTTAGATGGAAAAGTTCATCATTTGGCTGACTTCAAAGGAAAATATATGTTACTTGATTTCTGGAGCAGCGGTTGTGGTCCCTGCATCATGGCTTTGCCCGAAATGAAAGAGATTCAAGAGCAATATAAAGACCGACTCACCATCATCAGTTTGAGTTCGGATACGCAAACTAGATGGAAAGCTGCTTCTGCGCAACATGAAATGACTTGGCAAAACTTAAGCGACTTAAAACAGACTGCAGGACTATATGCTGTATATGACGTCAACGGTATTCCGAATTATGTCCTTATCTCTCCCGAAGGCAAAATCGTGAAAATGTGGTCGGGCTATGGTAAAGGCAGCCTGAAATTAAAGATGCGTAGATATTTGGATGCGCCAAAGCGTGAGATGAGTATCACCGGGGACACCAATAGAAAAGTAGTTAACTATCCAAGTTTTGAATCAACCAATACTGATATTCTTGAAGTGAAGCAGGTAGAATTGACTGATACAGCCACTATCGTTCATTTTTATGCATATTACATACCCAAATACTGGATACAAGTAAGTGTAAATGCCAAACTAGTAGACGAGCAAGGTGCATCATACACATTACAAAAGGCTGACGGCATTACCCCCGGTAAGCATTTCTTTCTGCCTGAAAGCGGAGAAGCCGAATTTTCCCTAACTTTCAAACCATTACCTCTCAAAACTAAATCATTCAATTTCACAGAAGGAACAGCCAAAAACGATTGGCAAATAAATGGGATAAAGCTTACTAGATAAAGAAAAAGAAATGTGCCAAAATAAAATCATAAAGGAGTTTTGGCACATTCTCTCTATTAATATTTGAATATCGAATATTAAAATAAGAATATTGTATTAACATTAAATATCTTGCAATTTAAAATAACCGTATAAGTCGCTCAAAAAGAGCTGTAAATATGTTATAATCTTCACAGAAATGGTTTTCTTTGTTATAAGATATGTCTCATATATCTTATATTCAGTACAAAACAATAAAAGAAATGGAAGATTACAAACAGACACTCTATAACGATGAATTATTAAACATTTTACCCGACGGAGTGATTATATTTGATACAAATGGAGAAGTTATACAACTCAATCAGCAGGCTTTTGCAGAACTGCATGTTCATCCGTCGGTCAATGATATGCTTCCCTTTCCTACCAATCGTTTATTTAAACTGCTAAATAAAAAGGAAGATATACTTTCGACTATTCTGGAAAAGATTCGTCAGGGAGAAAATACGTATTCATTACCTGAACATACCTTCATGCAAGAACAGGTTGATTACACACAATTTCCCATAAGAGGAGAATTTGCAACGATCAGGGATAGAACTAATTTAAACAAGATCTTATTCTTTTTCCGCAATATTACAGTAGAGCTTACACAGGAATATATTCTGAATACTGCTTTGCAAAGAACCAGAATCTATCCATGGTATTATGATATAAGTCGGAGTGAATTTACTCTTGACGATCGTTATTTTGAACATTTAGGTATTCCGGCAGGAGAAAATAATACTTTGACAATGGAGGAGTATGTGAATATGATTCATCCGGACGATCGACAACCTATGGCTGATGCCTTTGTTGTACAACTTAGTGGTAATACAACTTTTGACAAAACAGTTCCATTCCGTTTGCGCCGGGGAGATGGTACTTGGGAATGGTTTGAAGGGCAGTCAACTTATATTGCAAACATATCCGGCCATCCCTATCGGTTAGTGGGAATCTGCTTGAGTATTCAGGAATATAAAGACATAGAAAACACCTTAATCGAGGCACGTAAAAAAGCAGAAGAAAGCGATCGTCTTAAAATGGCGTTTCTGGCTAATATGAGTCATGAGATCCGTACGCCGCTGAATGCAATCGTCGGCTTTTCTGATGTTATAGGTTCCACTTATGATGAGTTAAGTGAAGAGGAACGTGCCGATTTCGTGCGACTAATCAGCATCAATAGCGAACATTTAGTACGATTGATTGACGACATACTTGATTTGTCCAAGATTGAATCAAATACGATTAAATTTACTTTCTCCAACTGTTCCCTTAACTCTTTAATGATGGACATAGAGAAAGAACAGGCAATGAAACCTATTTCCGAAATTGAAATAAAGTCATTATTACCGGATGAAGATGTTTATATCAACACAGATATTACACGCCTGAAACAAGTAATATGCAATTTCATTAATAATGCCCGGAAATTCACCCAAAAAGGATATATTCATTTTGGGTATACGCTTGATAACAGAAATGCGGATTCAGTACAAATATTTGTAGAAGATACCGGTTCGGGAATTCCGCAAGAATGTTTGAATGAAATCTTTGATCGTTTCTACAAAGTAGATACTTTTAAACAGGGAACCGGTTTAGGACTTTCTATCTGTAAAACGATTGTAGAACATCTGCAAGGAGATATCTCCGTTAAATCAGAGATTGGGAAAGGTAGTTGTTTTACCGTTACATTACCATTTGATAGAAAAACAGAAGATTAGCGTCCTCTATATTCTTGAGGGGTAATACCAGTATGCTGCTTAAAAAACTTATTAAAGAAGGAGATATTATTAAACCCTAAAGATAGAGCTATATTTTTTACAGGTTCATCGGTCGACTTTAAACGGGATTTAGCTTCCATCAAAATGACAGAAGCAATCACCTCTAATGGAGTATTTCCTGCCGCCTTTTTAATTGTAGAACAGAAATGGGGCAGGCTAAGTCCTAACTCATCAGCATAGAAAGATGTTCCGTGATGGATTGTATAATGTTTCATGACTAATTTTAAAAACTCCTGATAAATCTCATACTTTCTTGATTGAGAAGACAAATACCAATTATTCTGTAACTTATATATTTCTGTAGCCCCTTGGATAAACATGGTAAGAACAGCTTTTACTATCTCCTTATTTTCGCGCGTCCTAAGTGAAGCGTATGAAAGAATAGATGATTCATAAAACATTTTATAACTACAGGCCTGAAGTGGAGATAAAGCAACTATTGGATTCTCCATAATTACCGGAAGAAGGTGCTGGGTAGCTTTCATCAAATTTATACTTTCTATAAAATGAGATGAAAAGCCTGCATAATAAATCTGGATATCGGATGAGAATGTGTGCACCTCTAATATGCAATTAGGCGGCAAAGTTATTAAATCATTTTCACTAATATGATGGGTATTGGTATTGATCGTCACCTCCATAGTGCCTTTTATACAAAGAATAAATAAGCCGGATTCAATCTTACATGGAAAATTCTTATAGCTCTTCAGTAAATCTTTTGCGAATCCCTCTCCTACAATATAATCAACCGGCAAATCATACTTTGGTATATTACTTTCCATTATTGCTCTTTTTGTTTGTCCTCAAAGATAGAGATTATTTAATTCCTATCTTTTAAATAATTAAAATCGGAACATTGAATCATAAAAAAATAACATCTATATTCTATTTCTAAGAAAATGATCCGAATATAAAGAAACGGGATGCGGAAAGTTTACCTTATCCGTATCCCGTTTTATTGAAATCAATTGATAGAAAGATTTATTGAATATCCAATGCATCAAAAGCAATTCCGTCCATATTTTCTGCCGAAAGTAATACTTTGTAATGTCCGGCATTGATAAAGGTTCCGGTGGTGGTGCTCATCATCTTCCATTTATCCGGTGTTTCCGGGAAGCTCAATACGTCCTCTTTCAATACAACTCCTTTTGAGTCAATGAATTCCATTAAGACAGGTATTGGCTTTCCAGTAGTGTTCATATATTTAAAGCGAAGCGCGTACACTTGCGCCAACCCGGTAGAAACATTCCATTCAATACTGTTGCCTTTTCCTTTACCAAAAAACACTCCCATCTGTTTGCGATGTTCTTTCTTTTGGAATTTGCCTTTCAGCACTGCCGTTTCCGCTTCGTATGATATACTGACACGAGCATTTTTGTCTTCCGGAAGTAACTCTTTCGGAGTCTTTTCCATTACTTCTTTATCCGCCTTTTCCCAACTCCAGCCGGACGCAGGGAATACCGTCGGTTTCAGTTCCCGATCTGTGCTGGCAATAGCAATGCCTGAAATCAAGGCTTGTCCTGCTTTCACTTCCGGGAAATGAATTTTCAACATTCCACCCTTCACTGTGGCATATACCACCTTCTTACAAACTCCGTCGTGACCGCTTTCAGCCCAAATATCCAAGTCGTCTAATACAACAGAATCATTCACGGCAACATCAAATATGCGCAGCCCTTCACAGTCGGTAGAAGCGCTTCCGCCCGTACCATGCCAAGGCTCTGTGAAATACAGTTCAATACGATATGTTCCGTCTGCCACAGGGAAACGATATTCCAGCTGATGACGTCCGAAGCGGAAATGTTGGAATAACGTCCAGTCACGAGTGCCGCGAATCGGATCATTGGTGGTACGTTGACTGGCAAGATAAGGATTCAGGTCCTTGAAATTCTCCGCCCATGAACGGGAATAATTCGTATTGTCCTGCAACCATAACTGTCCGAAACTATCTGTATAATCATCCCCTCCACAGTTGAGACGATACAGATAATTATATCCTGCCTCTCCTTTCAATATCTTTTTATCATCCTGATAAAGAAGTTCGAAGTTAGGGGCTTGTTCCAGGCCATTCAATAGGATCAGGTCTTCTGCCACCGGTTTACCTTTATAATAGCCTACTGCACGAAGCACGTTATAACGAATATCCCGGTTTTCCCACATAAAATGAGTGCCTGTTCCGTTGTTCTTTTTACGTCCGAGGAAGGTTTCCTTTTCATTTGTCAGATCGTTGTATAGCAATACAGAATCACAATTGCTGTAAGCCTCGATAGTGGCACGGCGACGTCCTTTTTCAAAGCGGTTGGCCCATGTATGTGATACCAGGTAAACCATCGGGTCTTTTGCAGCCGGAACATAGTTGGCGCGATACATATAATATACGTCCAACGGTTCTTCCCACGGAGTAACCAATCCTTTATAATTGAACGGACCTACTTTATCTATCTTGCGATACGCTTCATCCGGTTGGCGGCGTCCGGGATTGTCATGACTGCTGTATATCCATTGGAATTGTCCGCAAACACTATCTTTAGCCTGTTCTGCCAAACGGATTTTAGTTTCCATCAGCTGACACATACGGTCTTCACTCCACACTCCGTTCACCTGGAAATCTCCCGGCTCCGTATGTAGGTCGATGCTTCTCCACGCTCCATATTCTCCGTTCAACAATTGGTTTGCTTGAGAGAGCTCACGACCGTATTTCGTCACATCTCCTCCATACGTACCACTCCAATTTTGAATCACATTCCAGTCTGTACCCTCACCGCCATTACAGGTTGTTATGACACGCATTGTCTTTGCAGTCGGATCCATCTCCCGAATAATATCACTGCACTCCTGTGCAAACTCACGAGGCAAAGTGCTTTCATTCTGCAATCCCCACATCACCACTGACGGAGAATTACGACGTTCTTTCACCCATTGACGAAGCAACTTTTTAAAGTTCTCACGAAACTCCGGAGTGTCATACCACACGTGGGCGGAAAATTGTGTCCAAAACAAGATTCCCTCTTCATCCCAGTATTTTTGATAATCGAGATGATGGGGCTGATGAGCATCCCGGAACGCATTGAAACCGGCTGCACGTATCTGTTTTACCCTTGCGGCAACCTGTTCATTACTGAACGCATGGCTTTGTCCGAACTGATGCTCATACTCACATACTCCATTGATAAACAACGGCTTTCCATTCAGGTAAAAACGTCCGTCTCCATCGTTTCGTTTTACCGGCCAGCTAATGGTACGAATACCGAAGGGTGTCGAAATTTCATCCGTTGTCTTCGTATCGCGCTTAATCATGCTAGCCAATTTATAGAGATATGGATTTTCCGTATTCCACAAGACAGGATTCTCAACAGGAGCCTGCTGGCGAATCACTTTCATTTCTCCCGGAGCTAAAGTTACTTTTTCAACCAAACGGAAAACTTGTTTTCCATCGGCATTGCTTAGTTTATTGACTAACTCTACCGTTTCTGTTGTTTTACTATAATTCTTAACCTCTGTTTCTACAAATACGTTAGCAGCCTTTTCGTCATTCCAAATATGTACACCGAAAGGTTCTATGCGAATCTCATCCGTTACTTCCAATACCACAGGACGGAAGATACCTAACGGTTGGGAACCCTCACTGAATCCCCATTCCGATGAACATCCTCCACATACCCAAGGCATATCGGCAATCATTTCAGGATGCTCGGCTTTCACTTCCAGGCGATTTACTCCCTGTTTCAATTCATCTGTGACATCCAAAGTCAACGTAGTGCGCCCTATGGGATGACGACCGAAGTCCTTTCCGTTCACTGTAATGGTGGCGTATGTACCCACTCCTTCAAAGCGAAGGAAATATTTTTTAAGTTGAGAGTTGAGAGTTGAGAATTGAGAGTTGTTGAGGGTGAAGTCCTTTTTGTAAAGAACGGTTCCGTGAAGATTGCCATGAGTCAATTGACGATACCCATAATAATCATCCCAGTTATGAGGTATATTCACAGTCTTTTCACTCTCAACTCTCAACTTTCCATTCTCAACTCTCCAAGTTTTCCAGCCTTCATTTAATTCAATAATTTGCCGGCGGTTCTTGATTTCCGGTTTCGGGAAACGGACAGCCGAACGTCCCATCGGCTTACTGGTAGCAATGGCAATGCCACGTTGCTCTGCGTTGTTTACCGCACAATAGAAATGATAAACCACTCCGTCATGTTTCACCACATAGCTCTTATGAGCAAACAGTTCATCGTAGTTCTTGGAGGGGATAATCAGGTCGGCCCCTTTCCAGTCGGTCCAGTTCACTAAATCATAGCTGGCGGCAAATGTATTGAATGCTTTATATTTACGCGAAGGTTCAAAAGCAGAGAAATAAAACATCACATACACATCTCCCATCTTTTGGATATGCGCATCTCCTGTAATGGTTCCATCAGCTTCATGCGCAAAGACCGGATTTCCGGAGTAGCGTTTCCATGTTTTCATATCTTTGGAAAGCGCAATGCCGACACGTTCGCCCTTTAAATTCGTTTCCGGATGATGCCCGCCCGCGTTGTAATACATCACAAACGGAGCTCCCAATGTTTTATCTTTATCCCAATAAACGGTACTCTTATATTGAGTCAGCTTTTCCCACCATTGGGCATCTTTATCATGGATGCTCAAAATCGGTTTGTCCAGAGATTCCCATTCATGTGCCGTAGAAATATCTCCTTTCGTCCATGCCAGTCCGACATAAAGCGGAGCTTTTACAGCTTCGTAGCCTGTTCCTTCACCGCCGATATAAGTCATCCAATGGCGACCTTTATAAGTCTGAAGCTCATAGCTTCCACCCCATTCCATATCCGGCAATGCAGGAAATCCGCCACGCTGATTGCAGTCCCATTTTCCATCCCGATAAGAAAGAACCCGTCCCAAAGTGCGCCATTCGAGCAAATTATCACTTTCTGCTATCCACGTTTCGTAACCACGACCATCAGTTCCACCTTTGCCGTTGTAAACCACATAAGTCATCAGCCACTTGTCTCCCTGACGAAAAACGGTAGGACAATCAATCTTATGATAATTGTCTGCCGGGGCAACTGCGAGCCCGTACTTGTATGGTGTCTTTACTTCCTCGTAAATCTGCTCCATTCGTTCCTGCGGAACTTCCCTTTGCGCATACAGAGAGAAAGTGGTGGCTATACTAAAAACTGCCAGCAATAACTTCTTCATGATACTTTTTCTAATCGTTTAATACTTAAATAGTGCATAACCACTAAATGATAATTTTGCGGAGTGCCCTGAAAGGGTTTAATTATATAGCGTAGGGCAACGCCCTACGAAAAAACGGTAATCTGAATTTGCGCCCTGAAAGGGCATAATTGTATACAGTTCCGCCCTTTCAGGGCTTGTGGCTGGTGTGTTTTTTTCGTAGGGCGTTGCCCTACGCTATATAATTAAGCCCTTTCAGGGCACCCCAATAAATATATAATTGTAAGGCTTTCAGCCTAACCGATAAAATCTCATTTAACCGATAAATTCCCATTTAACTGCTAAATTCCCATTAATAAAACAACCAATCCATTGTCTCTTCATCCCCGGCAAGCCCGGCATTACGAACTTTCGTTTCCGCAGCCGTGAATCCTAACACTTGCAGATAACCTTTGGGTAACATCAATGTATGCTTTCCAGCCGGAAAACTATATGCATGCACATTTGCCAAAGGCATTCCGTTGATACGGACAGCATTCGTCAACACGGGTTCCGCCTGACCGTAATCATTGGCTGATGCATCAATTTCCAGTTTCGGAGCTTTTGCATACTTTTTCTGGTCGTCTTTGAAATAAGCGACTAACAATTTCACCGGAGCATCCGTTTCGAAAGTGATGCTTGTGCCTTTCTCTCTCTGCTCATTTCCATTGAAGCGGAGCGCCTTCATTCCTTTCAATTCCGGAGCTACTGCTTCTATCTTACCTGGGACATCCACAAATAAAGAAATACCCTCATCCACTTTCACTGTCGGATAATTAGAGATCAGTTTCACGTTTGCAGGAGTCCAGGCAGCAATCTCGATAGTTTCAGTCACCGCATTTCCATTCTGTTTTTCTTTCAACAAAGCGAGGTTGGCTTTGAAATTTTCCAATTCCTTCTCATAGTGTACCAGCAATTCTTTCCAAGTCTTATTCTTTCCATCATCTCCACCAATAGGAATACGACGTTGGGCAGTCTGCATACTGTTGGCATACAAGTAATGTTCGTTCGTCAGTTCCACCAATTTGCGATAGTGCTCCAGGCTTTGTTCCATCAAAGGAATAGCTTCTTCAAGATTCTTAATCTCTTTTCCCCATTGATAATCCAATACCAGTTTGGCAGCTTTCACTTTCAGGTTGAACGCATACGCAAATTCACGATAACAATGCATATCATTCTGCAAACGTGCGAATTCATCCTTATTTGAAGAGACGGAACCTGCTGCTTTATTAATAGCCGCTACTGCTTTATCTCCATGTTCTATTACTTGAGCAACAATATCCAAAGGCATTTCACCTATATGAGGTTGCTTTTTCCATTCTTTTTCTACATACTCTATCAGCTTCTCTCCTTCCGGTCCGCAGCTTTCATAGAATCCCGGATAGATCGTATATTTGTACGGATTGACAAGCTGACTCATAAACATACCCAGTAATAACGTTTGGCGATTTCCCTCTGTGATACCGAAGCGACGTAACAACTTCGGAGCGATCTCTCCGCTTTCTTCGTATGCTACACGGATATTACTTGCATTTTCGTCAGAGGTTCCGTAGAATTTGCCCAACTGATGATCCCAGTAACCCATTTCATCTGTACGGTCGCGATGGCAGTTCCACGCATAGCGTCCCCAGGTCTGGTACCAGATCCAATCACGATCCAACTGGAATTCACGTTCATTGTTCGGTAGTTTGTCAGCCGTATAAGGCCAGTCCCAATATGAAGCCTGCGGATAAAGGTGCAACGCATTGGCACCGTGTACATTGTGCATGGCAGTGACCGCCTTTTGTACGAAATCCGGAGAACCCCAGCGGAACGGTTCCAAATTTGCCAGGATATGTACGTTACTGATATGAATGGAACCCAACGAACTCAAATCCGTATGAATTTTCGACCAGGGACCACGAGGTTCGTAGGTAGTCAACGATTCACCATTATACTTATGCATCGTATAAAGATTCTTATAGAGCGGCAAGGCAGCGTCCATCACCAGTTTGCAGTCCGTGTCGTGCGCACGCAACAAAAGAGGCGGTTCATCCGTACGTCCCAATGCCTGTAATCCGTCTTTCACTCCCGGAATAATTGTTTTAGTAAACCATTCCACATCGTCCTCCACTGTACACATCGCTTCACCCAGACAAACAAGTAATCCTACATTGGGATACTTTTCAATGAAAGCGGCAATACTCTTGCGTGTATAATCGGCAATCAGAGGAGTAATGGGGCGGTTACGGTCCTGTGTTTTCAGTCCGTAATGTTCAGCAAAAGGTTTGGAAAGAATGATATTATAAAACATCTGTATGACAAAGATACCGCGCTTGTCCGCTTCTTCCGTGAGGAAAGAGAACATTTCTTCATTCATTTTGAAGGTTTCTTCATCTACTTCCAGTGCAAACGGATAATCTTCCAGTTTCACCAATGACGCAAACGGATGGCCATTCCAAAGGTACAGTGAATTCATGCGGTTGGCAACCAGCATATCCAAGTATTTAATCCACTGTTCTTTATCATAAAACCAGGGGAAACTTTCCGGCGTATACGGATATTCGTACACACCATGCCCCGGAAGGTAGGTCATCTTCTGTAATCCTACACATGCACCACGCAATACCATTTCAGGACCGTCTTTCAGTTCCTCCGGGAAGTTCAACTTACCATCCGAATCATTCACACGGTCGATCAGTTCACGGCATCCGTAAATGACACCACTCCCATCCCTGCCGGACACTCTGGTCAGATTGCCCGTCGTCGAAATATAAAAACCTTCTTTCTTGAGCGTCGTGTCATTTACTTCCGTCAAGAGAATCGTTTTGATTTCGGGATCGGAGAATGTCGTGTCTCCCTGTTGCATCATTACCTGATAACCGGCTTTATCCAAGGTAGTCTGTAACTGCTCCGCACCAAACAAAACACGATTTGACGCATCCGGCGGAGTCATAATCTTCACGGTTTGCCTGCCACACGCTGCCAAAAAAAGTGTGCATGCCGCAAACATGAATAATCTGGTATTTTTCATTCTTCTGATATATATTATAGATTATATAATTCACTTCTTCACTAAGAGAAAGACGAAATAATCCCCTGTTTGTACTCATTCGTCTCTTTTTCCACTTTTCAGCACCAAACTTCCACTTTCATCTTGCTGTAATATGCAAACGCCTCATTATTTAAAAGTTATGCTTATCTTTGCCGGCTAGTGTCTTATAATATAAAACAGAAAACAAGAGCAAACAATATGAAAGAACAAACAAATTATGACTATGAAAAATACGTTCAGATAGCACAGATGGCCAAAATGGGATGGTGGGAGTCAGATTTGAAGAATAAAGAATATATTTGCTCTGACTTTATTGTTGACTTACTCGGCCTTGAAAGTAACCGCATCAGTTTCACCGAATTCCACCAAAGAATACGTGAAGACCACCGGCTGCGTCTTAAAAATGAATATATGTCTCTTTCTTATCTGGAGACATACGAACAAATGTTCCCAATCCGGGCAAAAGACGGGGAAATATGGGTGTACTCTAAGATTAATTTCCAAAAGCCCGATAGAGAGGGATATAGGAACATGACAGGCTTTCTGCAATATATTGACAGACCGATCGATACTACGAATGGAAACATTGATTTCTTTCAAGTGAGCAATTTGCTTTACCAACAAACTAATATTTCATATTCATTGCTTGCTTTTCTGCAATGTGATGATGTCACTCAAGTGGTTAACAAGACGTTAGGAGATCTTCTTCACCAATTTTTGGGCGATCGTATCTATATCTTCGAAATAAACAGAAAAGAACAACGCCAGGATTGCACTTATGAGGTTACCGCCGAAGGAATATCCAAGGAACAGGAGTTCTTGAGCAATATTCCCTGGAACCCTTCTACCTGGTGGAATCATCAGATAGCTGAAAGAAGGGCTATCATACTGAACACGCTGGACGATATGCCCGAAGAAGCTGCGGAATATCGTCAGACGTTGGAGATGCAGGATATCAAGTCGCTGATGGTAGTTCCGCTAATCTCTAAAGAAGAGGTATGGGGCTATATGGGAATTGATATGGTAAGAACGCAGCGTAGCTGGAGCAATGTGGATTATCAATGCTTCTCCTCCCTTGCTAATATTATCAGTATTTGTATCGAATTGCGAAAGTCGGAGTTACAAGCCAAAGAAGATCGTCTAGCTTTGGACAACAGCGAGAAGATATTGAGAAACATCTATAAGAATCTTCCGGCAGGCGTCGAACTTTACGACAAAGACGGTTATCTGGTAGATATTAATGATAAAGAGCTTGAAATATTCGGTTTGTCTGACAAGAATGAGGCATTGGGAGTTAATCTGTTCGATAATCCCAATATTCCTTCAGAGGTTAAAGAGAGATTGAGAGCGAAAGAAGATGTAAATTTCTCCATCAATTATGACTTCTCCAAAATAAATCAATATGTAGATAGCCGGAGAAATGGGATTATTAATCTTAACACTAAAGTTACTGCTCTCTATGATTCTCAAAATCGATTTATCAACTATCTGTTTATCAATATAGATACGACGGAAACGACCAATGCATACACCAAGATACAGGAATTTGAGAATCTGTTTCTTCTCATCGGTGATTACGCCAAGGTAGGATTTGCTCATTTCAATGTATTGACAAGAGACGGATATGCCCAAGATACATGGTACAGGAATTTGGGAGAGAAAGAAGGTATTCCCATGCCACAGGTTATCGGAGTATATGCACATGTGGTTCCTGAAGATCAGGCTGTTCTGAAAAACTTTGTAGGTGAAGTGAAAACGGGAAAGGCAACCAGTTTGCGTAAAGAAGTTCGTGTATGCAGGGAGAATGGCAAATATACATGGACCAGCATTAACGTAATGGTCAGAGATTATCGTCCGCAAGACGGCATTATTGAGATGTTGTGTATCAATTATGACATCACGCCTTTGAAAGAAACTGAACAGAAATTGATTATTGCCCGCGATAAAGCGGAAGAACTGGATCGTCTGAAATCGGCTTTCCTGGCTAACATGAGCCATGAGATCCGTACTCCTCTCAATGCTATTGTCGGCTTTTCCAGTCTTCTGGCAGAAACGGATAGCAGAAGCGAACGGCAGGAATATATCAAGATTGTGCAAGAGAATAATGAACTTCTCTTACAACTGATATCGGACATTCTCGATCTTTCGAAAATCGAAGCGGGAACATTCAATTTTGTATATACCAACGTGGATGTAAACGAGACTTGTTCTGAAATTATCAAATCAATGGGAATGAAAGTAGGTAAAGGTGTTGAACTGATTCTGGAGGAACCATTTCCGGAATGTTATATCTATACGGATAAGAATAGATTCACCCAAGTAATCAGTAACTTTATAAATAACGCCTTAAAGTTCACCCAGCAAGGCAGTATCACTTTAGGATATGAACAAGTATCCCATCAGAAAATAAAATTCTATGTGCGCGACACCGGAATGGGAATACCGGAAGAAAAGCAAAAGAGCGTATTTGAACGTTTTGTGAAGCTGAATACTTTTGTTCAGGGTACAGGGCTGGGACTTTCTATCTGTAAGAGCATTGTTTCCCAAATGGGAGGAGAAATTGGCGTGGAATCAACTGAAGGAGTCGGCTCCTGTTTTTGGTTTACACATCCGTACCACGCTGCTGATTAGACTGACTATATATGAAAGGGGGTATTCAATGAATGATGGTTAATACTTATAATAACGAATAACTTCCAATAAGGAAAAAGAATTGTACCTTTGCATTTTATTATTATCATAGTTATGCAAAAGTATATAGAAACACCTCGTCTGATTCTCCGCGACTGGAAAGAAGAAGACATCCCGTTTTTTGCCCGTATGAATGCCGATCCGAATGTGATGGAGTTTTTTCTTAATTCATTGTCATCGGAAGAATCATTTGCCTTTTATCAGCGTATTCAAAATGAGTTCCAAACCTGTGGCTTCGGTTTGTATGCCGTAGAACGAAAAGAAGATCATGCTTTTATGGGCTATACCGGACTACATCAGATTACATTTGATGTTGACTTTGCTCCGGGCATAGAAATAGGCTGGCGGTTAGCACACGAATATTGGGGACAGGGTTATGCTCCTGAAGCTGCAAATGCATGCTTGGAGTATACGCGCAATAAAACGGATATAAAAGAACTCTTTTCTTTTACTTCCCTTCTCAACCAACGGTCAGAACGTGTAATGCAAAAAATAGGAATGGAACGAGTGAGGGAATTCGATCATCCGCTTGTCCCTGGTGAACATCCGTTGTGCAGACATGTGTTGTATCACATCAAATTTTAAAGAGCTATTGACTTTCCTCTTTTTATTTTGTATATTTGCAATAACCAATTAGCTGACAACAGATATGATATATACAAAAATAAAGACATAAAGAGAATTTTCAGAAACATAAATATGTGTCTGAAAGAATAGAAATGGGGTGGAATCTTTGCAGATTCCACCCCATTTTGTTTAATATATTCGTGTCTACTTAGTGAATTATCCCGAATATCGTTATTATAAATGTAAGACCCGTTTATAATAAACTGTTTCATTATTTATTAAAAATGCAAAATGAATTCATTAGCATCCTGTATAATAAAAAGAAAACAGTTTAAGAGTAAGAATAGTACGAATACAATATTCACAAATATATCTATACATTTGAGGTGATAAATGAGCTTTACACTAATATTCTTTTCTTCTCATTACTCATAACAGCCCAAACTATAACCATCATTGTATTACTCCATATTATCCGTTTTAGGTCTTAAAAAGTATAATTGTAGTCCTAATGCAAGCGCAACGACGATACTGAGCATAGCAAATCCTTCGCCCAGACTTCCACCGTCCGTCCATTTTCCCAATAATTGAGTTACTGCAGCTCCTGCAAAAACTCCTGTCATGTTCATAATACCATATGCCGTCCCTCTATATTTAGCAGAAACGAACTGGCATAGAATAGGCATATTGTTGGCATCGAAAATACCAAAACCGATGCCGAATAACAATCCTGCACCTATTACACTAATGAAACCATGTCCGAAACCTAGCAATAACAGTGCGGGGATGGTCATCCCCAGTCCGATTGCCCCTGTATAGACACGTCCGCGGATATTCTTCAGCACCCATCTATCCGACAAGAATCCTCCCAATATTACTCCGACAAATGAAGATAGGGCAATGGTAATCGTAGATATTGGCCCTGCCTGTGACATTGGAATATCCAGATTCTCCGCAAATAGCGTTGGTAACCAGTTTTTTGTAGCCCACCCCGGTAAACTTGGAGCCGCAAAATAAAATAATATCACCCAAAAAGAAATATTTGAAAATAACAGTAATAGCCCTTTTCCTATTGAATTCCCCTTGCTAATGCCATTAGCAACAACCTTTTCTATTTTCATTCGGACAGGATTCTCATGCAGGAAAAAGATAAGAACCACAGAATAAGCAATACCTACAATGCCAAACCAGTGAAAAGTGCTCTGCCAGGAAAATGCAGCGGCTGCCGTAGCTCCAAACCCACCGATTGCCTGACCGACATACAGTCCGGTCATGTGAACTCCAATTGCCAATGAGCGTGATTTGTCCTGATGCCAATCCGCTATCAAGGACAGAGCGGAAGGAATATACAATGCTTCACTAATCCCCATCACTGCACGCAAACCATATAATTGCTCAAACGTCGTGGCATATCCCATCAGGAATGTTACAGCCGACCAAACAAACAAGCTTCCGACGATTAACCATTTACGACTAAGCCTGTCTGCAATAATTCCGGCAACCGGGCTCATAAAGCCGTAAATCCAAAGAAAGACTGCCATTAATGCACCGAAAGCTTCTGCCTTCGTCAGCTCTACAATATCTATTTTCATTGCTTCCTGCATTGTAGAAAGCATTTGTCTATCCATGTAGTTGAGCAACGCTACTACCCAAAGCAACGCAACCACTACCCATGGATAAATATTTTTATTTTTCATGGTAGTTGTATTTAAAAGATTTTTGAGACTGTTTACTTAGACTTTTACTTTAGCTATCAGTTTGCGTATCCAGCCTTTACCGATAGCCGGAGCATGGGGGTCCTCCGGATATACAATGACGAATTGTCCGGGCAAGAGATTGATGAAAGTAGTAGGAACGTCACCATATAGGGCACAATCACTCTTTTTATCATAAGCTTGCCTTTCCACTTTTAATTCTTCCAAGGCTTTCCAACCAATGGTTTCTTTGCCTTCAAGCAATATGTGCACATCAATATAATCGTGATGCAGTTCTAATAAACGCTTTCCTTCAGGAATACATTCAGGATAGATATTATTGACAATCAGATTATCACCATCCAGTCTGATAGTTCCCAGTTCCTCGTGCAACAGATCGTGCGACTTCACATAATCGAAAAGCTGTTTGAACAACGGGTGAAGTTTCTCCACCCGTTGGCTATTTTGTAAATTGGATACAATCATCTTATTTCTTTTTTTATTTCAGACATTATTTCCTCACAAAGCATATATCCTTTTGTCATCATGCGAGGGATATGAAAAGGTCCTTTAAACAAATTTCCTTTTGCCGGCTGGGCGACCGTTCCATCCCGATGCAGATAGCCATACCACTCTCCGTATTCTTTGTCCGGGAAATGTGTATATGTCCACTCGCTGATTTGTTGATGCATCTTCAGGTATTTCTCTTCTTTCGTCATCAGATAGGCATACAGGGTAGCGATAATTGCTTCTGTTTGCGGCCACCAGAATTTCATATCCTGCGCATAGTCCTGCGAAGGAAGATTCCTGCAATCTTTGAAATTGATAATACCGCCGGATTCTTTGTCCCAGCCCCACTCCCATGACCAGTCTAAAATTTTCAGCCCCAGTTCTTTTATGTTTTGATCCCTTCCCCGGAGCTTGGATTCTTCCAGTAAAAACCAAGCTGTTTCGATACAATGCCCCGGATTGATGGTACGTCCCATATTGGAGTCTATAAATTCTCCGTTCGGTCCTACGGTTTCCAATAATGCCTTGAACTCCGGATGTAGGAAATCTTTTTCCAGACAGCTAATGGACTCGTCAATCTGCCGTGTCAGACATTCGTCTTGAATAGCTTCCCTGATTCGGGAAGCTACATTTATCAATATCATGGTGATGGAATGTCCTTTCATGGGGAGCGTATCTCTATATTTGGGAGCAAGCAGCCCAGGAGTTTGCAGGAAATATTGCATACGTTTGAACAGTTCGAGTGCCTTCACCGCATACGTCTTATCCCCCGACGCTATCGAATATTCGGACATCGCTATGGCTGCAAATGACTCGGAGAAAATGTAACGGCGCTTACGTAAAGGGCGACCGTCCGCTGTCACTTCAAAGTACATACGCCCATCCGAATCAAAGCAATACTTCTCTATAAAGTCTAGTGTGCTTTTTGCGGCTTGCAGCCATGCCGGGTTCTTTTCTATATGATTATAGGCATAGGAACAAGTAAATGCAAAACGCCCCTGAAACCAAACGGATTTTGTACTATCCATTAATGCACCGTCGCGATCTACACAAGTATATATACCACCATTCACTCTATCCAGTCCATACTTTATCCAAAAGGGCATGATATTATTCTGCATATCATCCTTATAGGTATTAGCCCATTGTTGTATATAGTCAGTAATATTCTTCATACGTCCTCCTGTTAGAATTTATTGCAACGTTCGAAGAACCGGATTTCTTCCAGTTCCGCTTTCATCTGTTTTTCTTCGTCATCGGTCATGTTTTGGAAAGGAGTACGGTTGCCACCCAAATCCAGCCCGATAAGCTTCATGATACGTTTGCCGCCAACAATATTTCCACGGAAATGACAGATTACGTTAATCACTTCCTGGGAGAAGTTTTGCAATTCACGGGCTTTCTCCAAGTTACCGGCTTTCCAGGCATCAATGATACCGACCAAATTTATACCGTTATAATTGGTCGTTCCGCCGATTCCGCCTTGCGCCCCTCCCATTGCGAGGCATGGAAGAATGGTTTCATCCTGCCCATGAAGCATATCGAACTTGCCGTCTTTATACAAACGACATTGATTGTATTCATACAGGCTTTCGAAGGTATATTTGATTCCCGCAAAATTGGGAATACGGTTTTCAACAGCTTTCAGGAAAGCAAGCATCGATAAGAATGCTCCATTGAATGCAGGAATGTGATAATAATAGAAGGGCAGCTTCGGTGCTCCGGCAGCAATCTCTTCGCAGTACTTTACCAATTCTTCTATTCGTCCTATTTTCGGGAAAGGAGGTGCCATTGCACCAATTCCCCAAGCTCCGATTTTCTGAGCATGTTCCGCCAGCATCCGGCTTGACTTTACGCAGCAACTCCCCACGTGTACAATTACCTTAAAGCCATCCGGTGCAACTTCCATCCAACGTTCTGCCAACTTCATTCGTTCTTCATCAGTCAACATATACCCTTCTCCAGAAGAACCGTTGATGAAAACACCTTTCAAGCCATTTTTTACAAGTAGCTTCGCATAGGCTTCGATTGGTTCATAATTTACTTCTCCATTTTCATAAAACGGAGTAAAAGGAGCATTGATTAATCCTATAATCTTTTCCATAATACAGTTTATTTTTTTAAGTTTAATATATTTAGTTATTTTTCAATTTATCCATGGGGGTATCTATACCCTCGTCTGATAGTCCCGGTCCTCCACCGCCGGTATATCCACCACTTTCGCCTGTTTGCCATGCCGAAATCCAAAATGCATAGATATCCGCCTGATTCAGATAAAACTTCAACCGGACTGTTTTCCCCACCAGTGATGTTACGCCTGGATGTTTTTCCCATGAAATCATCTGTTTCGTTTTATCCGATTTTTTCATTGATATGCAGTCTTTCTTTGTAAATCCTTCCATTGGCTGACCGTTATCATCCAACACTTCTACCGCTAAAGTTCCCTTCACATCTGCATTTACAAACAAATAGTTTCCATTTGCCGGAATCTGAGTTTTTATTTCTATATATCCTTCTTTTCTTCCTGCCCGCATCGAAACAAAACCATCACGACGAAGCATCGCAAGTCCTGTGGCAAAATTGGAATCATGTTTCGGCTTGCTGTTATAGCGTCCACTGACATAAAAATAAAGAGAGTCTCCGACTATCAGAGGGCTACCCGCAGTAGACTGTACATTGCCTGCATTCCATGCATGAAAGTCCTCACTGACAGGAAGAAATGGTTTCTTGTTTTCCCGGTTCCAATGAAAACCGTCTTTGCTCCAACCTATCAGGACTTCATTCCTTTTTTGAATGTTCAGACTGTCACAAACATTGTTCTCCGGTCCCTGCCAAACGGTGAAGTAGCCTAATATACAGCCCTCATACGGCATTGCTTCATGATTGTATATCTGTGGACGCAGTTCGGGAAATTGAGGATGACGCGGGTCATC
This sequence comes from Bacteroides xylanisolvens, assembly GCF_018289135.1. Taxonomy (NCBI): domain Bacteria; kingdom Pseudomonadati; phylum Bacteroidota; class Bacteroidia; order Bacteroidales; family Bacteroidaceae; genus Bacteroides; species Bacteroides xylanisolvens. Next base: position 1,338,767 of record NZ_CP072216.1, on the reverse strand, counting down.
GGCATCGGCATTAAACCAATAACGGATAAACTTATCACTCTTGTTGTCATATATCCTATGTGCCAGGCTAACCAGCATTTCCGGATCTTCATGTTCCAAATAATTGCGTGAACGCCTATACACTCCATTTATGGTTTTCAATGACAGGACATATTTCTTGCGAAACGGGTCGTAATAAGCCGCACAACGGTCGTACAATTCTCCCGAAAGAGCTTTCGGCTCACTCCAATGGATTCCGTCAGAAGAATATTTGAGTTTCATGCTGACTGTGAAGCGATTATTAAATTCTACAACAAACATTTTATAACGCTTCGTCCGGTCTTTCTCAAATTTATCAAGCAACACGGAAACGCAATCATGCTCTAATGTATCTACGATATTGGTTCCCGGAACAACGTCCAGCTCCGGTTTTATCCAGACTTTCCCGTCGGACGACTCTGCATAGCAAGTGACGAGTCCTAATAACTTTCCGCCACCGGCAGAATACCACATCTTGAATTTATGTTCTTCTTCATCATACCATACGCCACCGCTGAATGGAGCGGCATAAGGGTCGCCATTTATATTCAATTCCCATTTTTTATCAGCTTTCAAAACAGGATTGCCAGAATAATAGATGGGCGAATGATGTATTCGTTGCAGATTTGTTTTCTCAATGAATGTTGTATCCACAAAAAGGATACGTCCTGTTTGCCCGCATACCGAAACATTGCACATTAATAATAAGAAAACTGCCAATAAAGAATATTTCTTCATAATCGTCGACATTTTAAACTACTTACTTTTGCAAACCTGTCCGTTGCGGATTCTGGCCTTTCATCGGCCATCCAGAGTTCGCATAGGAAGTAGCTCCAGATGAGATACATACCATATCAGATGCACCTGCAACAGCTTCAATGCCGACATATAAATATCCTCTTGAATCCATTACCGGACTGGAAGTACATTTAACGCCTAACTCTGCGGATGCAAGTAAACTACCGTCTTGTTTCACTATATAATAGACGGCTTTGTTCGAGATGATATGGATATATCCTCTGTTATCGATGATTGGTACGCAGTTGTTAACGTCCTCCGTTGTAGCATAATGCCATTTTAAAGAACCGTCCGAATTCAAAGCGAAAACACCTGCCGAAGCTTCACCGGCAACAGCATTTCCACCGTTGGCATAAAGCGTTCCATCCGTACCAATCACAACACCACCGTTGACAATGGCTCCCGGAGTCTTGTACACCCATTTTTCCGTTCCGTCAGGATTCAGAGCTATGATAGCGCCACCTGATGTCAGTTCGGCTATGGTATAAATGGTTCCATCCGCTCCTATCGTATAAGAATTTCCTTTCAATGCTGTACCACCCAAATCTTTCTGATAGACAAACTTTTGAGTACCGGTAGCAAAATCATAACCGAAATATCCCGTATTCTTGGAAGAGCCGAAATAGACAGTTCCGTCTTTGGACAGAGACATACCGGACAACACTTCTACATCTAAAGCTATTTCTTTGACTACATCACCGGCAGGACTTAATACGATTATTTTCTTTCCTCTATGTCCGAAGTAAATATTACCGGATGCGTCAATAGCCGGAGTGACAGCATATAAATTAGAATCGGCAGCTTTGTATGCCCATTTTCTGCTACCATTATTTCCTACAGCAAATAAAAACAAAGCACGGGGGTGTTCAGCAGTAGCTGGCTTCAAATCACGAACCACAATATACACATCTCCATTCGTTCCTACTGCCGGACTTGCATATACCATGCTTGCCCCACCGCCCGGATTCAGTTCATTCATATTGGCGGTTACGTCAAATGCCCATTTTTGTGTCCCATTTTCCGTATCATAAGCATAAAGTTTCACGTCAAATGCTCCTGTGGAAGTCTGGTCGGTAATCATATAAACCGTTTTACCATCAGCCGACAATGCAGGTGAGACTGTACTTTCAATAGGTCCGCCCATTTCTTTCTGCCACATTACATTGATTGCTTTAGCCGGGTCTAAGATGGTAAGGTCCTTCTTAGCTGTGGCGTTCAAACCGTTATCATCAGTCACCGTCAGTTTAATGGTAAATGTACCGTCCGACGGATAAACGAAAGTTGGATTCTGTTCCGTCGAGACGGATTTTTTTGCATCGCCAAACTCCCATAACCATGCTACTATCCGGCTTCCTTCATCGGGTATGGAAGCATCTTTAAAAACAGCGGTCTGTCCCAGTTCGTACATATTCTCACTAATGGTGAAGTCTGCCTTTGCCGCAGTGTGATAATATACCTTATCCTCTTCGCAAGAAGAAAATGCAAGAATACAAATCAATGATAATAAATAAGCTAATCTGTTCATAGTATTCATTTTTTAATTGGTTTTATCTATTCCGGAAATATTCAACCCGGGACCTCCGCCAGCGGTATATCCCATACTCTCCCCATTCGCAGAAGGAGAAATCCAAAAAGCAAATATTTCACCGTTATCAATATAGAATTTCACTTTCAGTTGTTTGTTCTTCAAAGAGGCTAATGAAGCGTTGCCTGTCCATTCTATCTTCGCTTTTACATTATCCCCTTTAAAGGCTTTGCACTCATCTTTTGAGAATCCTTCGATTACTTTATTATTGGAATCTAAAAGTTCCACTTTCATTTCTCCCGTGACATTGGCATTGACAAAGAAGTACGAACCGTCAAATTTCAATAAGGGCGTTTGCAGTTCGCCCGTTCCTTTCATGGAAGCAAACCCGTCGCGACGAAGTGTAGCCAGTCCGGTAGTGGTAATCTCCTGCGTACCTCTCAAACGACGACCGCTCAGATAGAAATAGAGTTTGTCACCGACAATTAACGGTGCTCCGGCTACGGATTGCAGGTTACCTTGATTCCATGCGTCCGAGGTGGTCGTATTTACGGCATGGAAAGGATTCATATCTTCACGGAACCAACTGTAACCGTCACGGCTATATCCTACCATGACTTGATTTCTCTTGATTACATTGTCCGAAGCACAAACATCATTTTCCGGCCCTTGCCAAACGGAGAAGAATCCCAGCATAATGCTTTCATAAGGCGTGGCATCCTGATTATATATCGCAGGTGCTATATTCGGATAGTCTGTATGGCGTTGTTCATTAGCCCACGGACCGAACCAGAATGCACTCAATAATGCTTCCGCTTTCTTTGTTCCGGCTTCCGGGTCGGCGTTTTCATTATAATCCCTCGCACGTACCAGCTTATTCGCATCTACCCGGACATTATGCCGCATGCTATATACCCAAACGTTTCTGAAAGGATTTTTATATACCGTTGAACGGTCGGCAATCGGTTCCGATTGAACTGCGGCACGCCAGACTTTGCCGTCCGGGGAAGTCTTGTAATGGTATCTCCATTTCCCGGATTCACGGGCAACTAAAAACATCTTGTATCTTTTCGAAGCATTACTTTCCTGTTTATCCAGCCAAACAACAGACGCGTCACGTTCTGAGTTATAGTCAACGATATTTGTTCCGGCTACAACGGAAAGAATGGGTTTTGTCCAGTGAATACCGTCCGTTGATTCCGCATAACAAGTCACTCCTGCTCCGCTAGTTGCATAGGAGCCACCACCTGCCATGTACCACATTTTGTATTTTCCTTCCTTTTCGTCATACCATACCCCGTCGCTGAAAGGAGCGGCAAATGCCGCACCTTTTGTCCCGGTTTTCTCCCAATCCTGTTCTGGTGTCAGTATCGGATTGCCTGAATAATATTCAGGATAATAGAACGTACGTTTTAGATTAGTGGATTCTATCAGGAAATTGTCTACAAATAACTGGCGTCCTACCGAAATATTAATAACAGAAGGTTTATCCGACAGATAAAAAGGTGACATTCCTTTTTCCAATTCAGACGAAGATGAACGTACTGGCGGCCACTGTTCGGGCAGACGAATGCCATTGTACAATAGCCGTGAATCTACCGGCTCTTCGTCAGGCGGAACCACTACCGGGGGATTATTATCTCCATCTGGAGTATCATCACTGCCACCGCAAGCTATCAGCATACAAGGAAGGAAAAATAGTAATGTATAAAATAAACGTTTCATAGTCATTTATCTTTTATTTGTTTGCAGGAACATCTATGCCACAGGTTGACAGTCCCGGTCCACCTCCGCTTGTATATCCACGGCTTTCGCCCGTTTGCCACGGAGAAATCCAAAATGCATATATATCAGCGTTATTCAGGTAGAACTTCAGTCGGACAGTCTTCCCGATGAGCGATGCTATATCCTGGTGTTTCTTCCATGTAACCAACAATTTTGTTTTATTCATTTTCTTCATCGGTACACAGTCTTTCCGCGTGAATCCTTCTAATGGCTTTCCATTTTCATCCAGAATTTCTACGGTCAAGCTACCTTTTACATCTGCATTGATAAAAAGATGTTTGCCGTCAAAACGAATCTTCTCCGTCAGCAGATAGCCGTCCTTATCTCCATGCATGGAGACAAAACCATCTCTGCGTAAAGTAGCCAGTCCGGTAGATGTATAGCTATCCCACATAATCTTGTTTCTTTGACGTCCGCTGGAATAGAAATAAAGTGAATCTCCTACTACCAAAGGCACTCCGTTGATGGACTGCATATTTCCCCAGTTCCATGCTCCTTCCGTCTCATTCACAGCCATGAAAGGCTTGAAAGAAGGACGATAGAAATGGAAGCCGTCACGGCTATACCCTAGAAAGATTTCATTCTTTTTCTGAATACCCAGTTTGGCACAAACTCCATTTTCCGGTCCCTGCCAGACACTGTACAATCCTAACATAATGCTTTCATAAGCAATGGCATCAAAATTGTAAATACCCGGTTCTACTTCCGGAAACTCCGGATGACGCGGCTCTTTATCGCTCGGAGTAAACCAGTAGACCATATTCTTATCAGGTACTCCTTTTCGGATACGATGTGCGAAACTTACTGCCATTTCCGGGTCTTTATTTTCCAAATAACTGCGTGAGCGGGAAGAAACTGTTGTCCCGTAACGCATACTCAATGCCCACACATCACGAAACGGATTGTAGAATGCTGATGAACGATCGTATAAATCACCAGACTGGGCGACTCCCTCTCCCCAATGAATCCCGTCTGACGAGTATTTTAAAATAAATTGCCACCTGCGATCCGTGGGACGGCGTTCGACATTGAACATCTTGTACCGTTTGGACGGATCTTTCTCCTGTTTGTCCAACCAAATAGTAGCTGCGTCACGATTGCAGGTATCTACAATATTGGTTTGGTTCCAAATATCCAGTACAGGTTTTGTCCAGTGCTTGCCGTCTTCCGATTCGGCATATCCGGTATAAAAGGTCTGATTGTCTCCTTTGTGAAGAACGCCGGCACCTGCCAAGTACCACATTTTGAACTTCCGGTCTTTTTCGTCATACCAGATCCCATCACTGAAGGGTGCAGCGTAGAGTCCGCCTTCGGTTGTCTTTTCCCATTCCTTGTCAGGTCCGAGTACCGGATTCCCTTCGTAAAACCGGGGAGTATGAATCACTCTATTCAAATTAGTTTCTGCAATCAGAAAAGAATCAACAAATAGTTGCCGTCCTACATTTACAGGAATTACTCCCGGCTTTTGTTCAAGATAGGGTATCGGCATATCTTGTGCTTTTTGTGGCTCCGTATAGCGGGGTGGCCATTGTTCAGGCAAGTGTATGCCATTGTAAAGTACTTCTGTTTGGGCAATAGCGAGCCCCGGTACTACCAAACTGAACAGTAGTACCGCAATATTTTTCAAATTTATCATGCTAATTCTTTCTTAGTTAATATCCCGGATTATTTTCTGTGATATAAGGGTTAGAATTCACTTCATTGATAGGAATCGGCAACCATTCGTGCTTATTGGTGACGAATCCTTTAAAGTCATCTGCCGATATGAACTTCTTGAAGTTAGGATCGGATTCCTGCAACTCTGTAAAACGGCTGGCTAGCTTGCCCCAACGGAGCAAATCATAGAAACGATGCCCTTCCAAAGCAAATTCCAGGATTCTTTCATTCTGAATATCAGCCATGGTTACGGAAGGGAGTTCGCTCATGTTGGCACGTCCGCGTACTTTATTTACCGCCTGCAAGGGAGTCATATTTGATGCTGGTGTGCCACCGCTGACAACGGATTCTGCATACATCATCAACACATCGGCATAGCGGATATACCGCCAGTTCACCCCATGGGCACGGGGTTGATTATATACATACTCCTTGACGCCCGCACCTACACCGACCAGTTTAGGAGTCCCGTCTGCTTCCGTTTGTGTAGGCATGGAACAATCAATCCCTTTTCTGATACCTGCTTTGAATGAATGTGCCAAAGGATTGGACACGGTAGCAAATCCTTCTTTTCCATTCTTTGCAGGATAAAGTTCTTCCCATTTATAACCACCGGGACCTTCCAGACGTACCGGATTGCCGCCTGCATCATTTCTCAAATGAATGCTCGCATCCAAATCATTGAATATCATTGTGGAGAACATTCGGATATCCGTATAACCGTCCTTGTCTACCGAATTCACAAATGCGTTATAAAGCCAGTTATGTACTACGCCTTCATAACCTACTCCCGCTCCCGGCAACATCAGTCCACGTGAATCGAACGCCAAACCGGAAGTGGCAAGCCCCGGATTGAATCCTGCATTATCGACATCGCCTAAGAATTGAAATTCAAGAATTGATTCTTCGTTATTTTCATGAGCGACATCAAAATTATCGGCATAATTTTTAGTCAGGTCATAAGTTCCGTACTTTCCGTCTATAACATCACCAAATTCTTTGGCAGCTTCACTGTAAAATGTAGTCTTGTCTTCACCATAATATTGCTCGATTCCACTACGGTATAGGTAAGCTTTTCCCAATAAGGCGGCTGCAGAAGCTTTTGTCACACGACCGGCATTCTTGCTGTCCCAATATCCCTTCACGGGCAACAATTCTTTCGCGTGTGCCAGGTCTTCTTGAATAAAATCCCATACGGCAGCAGGTTTTTCCAAAGGACGGACATAGTCATCGCCATTGCGTGGCATCTGTCTGATGGGAGATATATTCCGGAAATTAATCAATAGGTAATAATGCGCAAATGCCCTCCAGAAATAGGCTTCACCCATGTATGCGTTCCGCAGTTCCTCATTGCCGCTGAAATCGACAGACGGGGCGGTTTCGATGATGTAGGATGCTTGAGAAGCAGTGGTGTACATCAATGTATAAGGTTGCTCGATAGTGTAATAACTGGCATTCAAGTCGGCACCAAACATGCCCGGTTTGCCATAATCCGAATTGGACGATGCCTCGTCAGAGCGGATTATCGTTGTCTTAGAGCCGGAAGCTCCCAGGCAGCGTTGCGTAGACATATATCCGTACATGGTCATCACTGCGTCATTTACAGCGGACGGACTGGTGAAATAAGCTCCCATACTCGGCTGGTTCGGATTAATTGCCAGATCATCAAAGATACCGTTGCATCCGTGTAATATTAAGCCGCCCGCCAAGATAAATGCGGCATATACTTTCTTATAGTTTTTCATATTAATCATATTTTTAGTTATCAGAATGAAGCGTTAAAACCAAAAGTGAATGTCCGGGCATTAGGATATGAACTGATGTCAATGCCACGTGAGAACAATACATTTGAACTGACTTCCGGGTCATAACCGGAGTATTTGGTCAACGTAAACAGATTTTGTACGCCTGCATAAACACGCAGTTTATTAAACCGGATTGCTTCCAACCACTTTTTAGGTAACGAATAACCAAGCTGAAGATTCTTCAGACGTAAATAGGAACCATCTTCAATATAAAATTCACTCGGCAGGGAGTTTCCGCCACTAGTGTTTTGGGTTTTCATAATAGGGATTCCTGTATTTCTATTTGTTTTCGTCCATCCATTCATAGCCTCTTTGACCACATTATTGGAATAATCAAAATAATAGGTGTACTTTTTCTGATTGAATATATCATTTCCCTGCACTCCCTGGAAGAAGAGAGTCAAATCAAAGTCTTTGTATTCCATGTTGATGTTCAAACCGTATGTGAAGTCAGGGATAGGGCTGCCCAGAATAACTTTATCATTTGCATTGACTACTCCATTCTTGTCCATATCCGCAAATATGAAATTTCCTTCTGCATCAAAACCGTCAATCTTATAGCCATAGAATGAACCGATAGCTTCTCCCGGCATGGTAATAGAGGGAGCATCGTTAAAGTAGCTGGACATTGCTCCGGAAGTAATCGGCTGCACGTTTTCTCCCAATGATAATACTTTATTCTTCAACGTTGCGATATTGAATGTTGCATCTATATGGAAGTCTTTCGTCAATTGTTTCCTGTAATTCATCATAAACTCCCATCCTGTGTTTTTTACGGAAGCTGTATTGACGTATGGTTTTTCACGTGAACTGTTGATTTCAAAGATTTGTCCGGAAGACAGGTTCAAGTCAATCTGTGCCAACAAATCTACGTTCTTCTTCACGAAATAGTCTAGTGACAAAGTCAAATCGTTATTGAAGAAACCCAGTTCGATACCAATATCTGTGGTTTTGGCAGTTTCCCATTTCAAATCTTTCGATTTCAGATAGGCTGCGCGTCCTGTCACATAACGTTCACCGCCTACAGTGTAAGGAATAGGCCCATAAGCTATCGCATCAAAATTATAAGGATTGAGGAAGTTGGCACCCAACTCACCGTAGCTAGCTCTGATCTTCAATTTGCTCATTACAGGATTTTGGAACCATTTTTCCTGGTGCACATTCCATCCGGCGGAGACAGAGGGGAAGTAACCTACTCTATTGTCTTTATGGAATTTGGAAGATTCATCCCGGCGGATACTCAAGGATAGCAGATATTTATTATCATAATCGTAGTTCACACGGGCGAAGAAAGAGAGCAATGCTGCATTACTGTCGCCTGCCGAAATCTTACCATCTTCATTTTGGAATCCGGTAATATCCGTTCCTCCCAAATCGTTAATGGTAGAGTTGGTCATGTAACGATAGTATTCTCTCATCCAGCTTGTTCCTAATAAAGCGTCTATTGAGTGACGGTTGAATGTCTTATTGTAAGTCAGCAAGTTATCAATCGTATAAGTGAACTCTTCACCTCTTGTTTCCGATACACTGTTGCGTGTGTTGCCGTAATCTTTATCGGGAGTTCCATCCGAGTTCCACTTTGTATAGTACTCGGGGGTATGGGTGTAATTATGCTTATTGCTATAATTTCCACTTAACGATAATTTGTATTTTAAGCCGCCCCAAATATCCAGTTGGGCGTTCAAAGAGCCGATTAAATCCGTCACTTTATTAAACTGATCTGTATAATGTAACGGGGCTATCTTATTCTGCGCTTTGCCATCTTCGGGGGTGATGTAATAATCAGGGCCACCAGAGGTAAACCGTCCTTGTTCATCATAAATAGGTAACGTTGGTAAAGCTATGTTGAAAGCTGTTGTAGGAGTTTTATCCTTATGCGTCAGTCCGAGGGTTTCAGAAAATGAGAAACGTCCTTTTTTATAAGAGGTATTCAGGCGGAAATTATAACGTTTATAATCCGAATAAATCGTCATACCGGTTTGGTCAAGATAACCAAGGCTTGTGCTGAAAGTAGAGTTATCCCCACCCCCTGCGATACTGGCATTCAGATTCCATACCGGAGCAAACTGTATCCATTCTTTTGACCAATCGGTATTCAGGTTCGGATTGGTGGGATTGTCATTCTCCGGTGCATGAGGCAAGCCACTGTTATCTGCCACCATATTGGCAAATTCTCTCCATTCCGACGCATTGAGGAACTCCGGAATATTAGTCGTTTTCTGGAATGCGAACGAACCGTCTATCTGGATAACGGGCTTGCCGGACTTTCCTTTCTTGGTAGTAATCAAAACGACACCATTGGCGGCACGTGAACCATAGATAGCGGCTGCCGCACCGTCTTTCAGTACTTCGATAGATTCAATATCATTGGGATTCAATGAGCTTAATCCGGCATTACTGAATGCTCCATCAATGACATACAGAGGTTCGGTAGCACCAAAAGAAGCGGCACCACGAATCACGATATTTACATCTGCACCTGCAACACCAGCTTGCTGCACGATGTCTACCCCCGGCGTACGTCCTTGTAAGGTTGAAGCAACATTAGATGATACCTGTTTGCTGATTTCTTGGGAAGAGATGGAAGCAACGGCACCTGTCAGACTTGATTTCTTCTGCACGCCGTAACCAACTACTACGACTTCATCCAGTACTTCGGTGTCGTCCTGCAATTGGATAGAATATGAGTTCTTATTCCCAACCTTTACTTCCTGTGTTTTATAACCGATATAACTGACAGCCAGAAGAGCGTCTGCCGGAGCATCCAATGTAAAGTTACCATCTACATCTGTCACAGTACCCGTCCCCGCTCCTTTCACCAATACACTGGCACCAATTATCGGTTCGCCTTTGATATCCGTCACGGTTCCCGTTATTTTCTTTGTTTTTTGGCTCCCTTGTGATGCTGCGGGAGCTTCTTTTGCTTTCAAATATATTTTCTTCTCTCCAATTTCATAAGCTACATTTGTACCCGCGAATAAATCATCCAATACTTTAGAAAGGTCTTTGTCTTTTGCCTGGACAGAAACAATCCGTTCGGGATTGACAATTGTACGGCTATACGCTACCGTAAGTCCTGTCTGTTTAGTAATGAGCGAAAAGACTTTCTCCAACTTGACTTGTTGAAGATTCATTGTTATTTTCTGAGCCGACGCCGCAAGACTTACAGCAAAGCTCAATAACAATACAAGCAATACTCTGTTCTTCATACTTAGTTTGTTTAAAGTTATAAATAGGTTCTTAATCTCTTTGTATTTAGTGGACACACGAGATTAAGAAGCGGGTGAGGGAAAAAACGTTTTTTTCTGAAGTTTTTTTATTTCCAATAATTTTTCGTATGATAATATATTAGTTTTCAGCAAGATATGGTTTAGTTTTTATTTGTAGGAAAATGGGATATAAAAAGAAAAGTCCTTCCGGATTTTATTTTCAGAAGGACTTATAACAATAGATTCGTGTTCTTGGCAATTCGCTAGAAACAGTCTTTTGGGATACCGTCACTATCCGGTCCACATAGTGACACCATACTTACCGGATACCGTCACTATCACGCAAGGATAGCGTCACTATATTTTTTGTAATTTAGTAAAGTTCCTGATTCACCAATTCGTCAAAGAGCTTTACATATTTCTCTGCGACTGCTTCCGCAAACTTCTTTCCTTTTTCCGCAGAAGCTCCACGCGGGTCGCCAACACCGGTATCTTTAGATACTTTCCCCCAGTTCCTGGGAATCCATGCTACTTTTTCATTCAAAGATTGTACGGCAAAAGTTTTATATTCTCCATTCCCTGCTTCTTCAAGATTGACCAGTTCGGGGTGATAGTGCATCATTACGGACGTCTCGACTTCATCTGCATGGTCACCCGGATTTTCAAAATAGTCCTTTACCTTTAACACGGTGTACCATTCACTCGATGCTATCAGGAAGTCAGGATAGTCTACCGACAAATCACGAATCATACTTTTAAAAGTATTGCCGCCATGCCCGTTGATAATAATCAATTTTCGGATACCTTGAACATAAAGGGAAGAAACAATATCGGTCAGTATTGCTTTCTGTGTTTCATAACGCGTATGGATACAGAAGGGAAGTTCCCGTTGTCCCGGATTTTGTGAACCCATGCCGATAGGCGGCATAACCATACAGTTTACGCCATATTTCTGTTTAGCCATCAATGCAGCATCAACTGCTACATCATGGGAAAGAATACAATCTGTCATATATGGCAAATGCAGATTATGAGGTTCGGTAGCTCCCCACGGCAATATCACAATATCATATTTCCTGTCTTTTACTTTTCCATAACAAGATACGGATAAATCTACTTCTTTATTCATATACCCCATTTATTTCTAATGATTATATTATTTCATTTTTACTATCACTTCTTTCTTATCTTCATTATATTCAAACTTCACCGGAGCGATTTTCTCTAAATCCATTAATACTTTCTCTAATAATGTATTGTCCGAAGTCAATGTATAGACATACTTCAAAACGTTTTCATCTTCAACTTTAAACTCTACATTATACCAGCGGTTCAATATTTTAATGACTTCCGGCAACGGGGTATCTTTAAATACTATCACATTCTGTTTCCACATCGACAGGCGTTGCATATCGTTCATTTTGGAAATAGTACACTGCTGGTTATCTTTGTTGTACACTAATCTTTCGCCGGGTTGCACCGGGTATTTCTTTTCCGTAGGAAGGGTAAGATTAATATTTCCTTCATCCAGACATACTACTATATCCTTATTCTCCGGGTAATCCTGTACATTGAAAGAAGTTCCCAATACATGAATTGCCGGTCCACTTAAATTGACTATAAAAGGACGGTTCTTATTTTTGGCTACTACGAAATAGGCTTCTCCTTCAAGATAAACTTCCCGGGTGTTCAAAGCAAACTTCTTCGGGTATCTTAGTTTCGAATCAGAATTGATATATACTTTTGTTCCGTCCTGAAACATGATTTGTATGCGTTCGCCTTTATCCACCACTACTTCTTCGTATTCGGAAGTGCCGAACAGGTCGACTTTTGAATTCAGTTGCATATAAAGTCCGACAATTAAGACAACAGGTATCAATACGGCTGCAACTCGGAAACAGATACGCTTCAACTTCTTGATACGAATGTTCTTCCGTATCTGTTCTAATATTTTCTTTGAAGGAATATCATGGTCTACATACAAGTCTGCAAACTCATTTTTTATCAGTTCGGAATCCTGTGTCATAGCAGCTTCAAGATAGTCGCTACCCTCTTCCGTGGCAAACCACTCTGCCACATATTTTGCATCTTCCGGGCTGGCAATTCCTGCCAGGACTTCTTCTATTTGTTTATCAGTAGGTCTATTCATTTTTATCACTTTATTAAATGGACACTCAGAAAGGTCATTAGTGTGGTGAATGCAACAATTATTAACATCTTACTTAGATGGATACGGAGAAGTTTCAACGCTTCCGAATAATGCGTCTTGATAGTATTTACGGATAGATTCATCCGTTCCGCAATTTCCTGATTTGTCAGTTCCTCTTGTACTTTCATCAAGCAAATATCCCGTTTTTGCGCAGGAAGCATATCCACTGCTTTATAAAAACTGGACATCAACTCTTTTTTCTCCAGTTTTTCTATCAGATTATCTTCGTAAGGCGAAGCGGCTTGTGCCATCTCATAGTTCTTTGCAATCGCGCTGTTTTCATTACGAATCAAGTTCAAGACATGATTTTTTGTCATCGTAAAGAGATAGTTCTTTAGGCTGATTCCCACACGTAGTTCTGAACGAAATTCCCACAAACGGCTAAAGACATGTTGCACTACATCTTCTGCCATATCAGAACTCATTAAATAACGATAGGCTAATACATATAATAGTTTATGATACCTTTCATAGGCTTGGGTGAAAGCTCCTTCATCACCTTGTTCAATCAAGGCGAAGAGTTTCTCATCATCTGTATCAGTATATTGGTCAATCTTGTTTTTCATTCTTCGGATTTTGTTTACTTGTTTCCAAAAGAACTAAATGTTTCTCTCTTTATGAAAAGCAAATGTAGCAAATTCCTTAGAAAACCTAGAGGTATTTACGAAAAAAGTCCCCGATTAACAATTCCTCTTTTGAAATGAGGAACCGTTAATCAAGGACTACTCCACTAACTAATTAACAATGTATTATAAATGATAGGTAACAATTCTTTCTTCGGGTGAATCGATCCAGAGGCGCCATACTCCTTCCGACACTTTCTCCGGTGTTCCGATATTTGCTTTAGGTGGACGACGGCTTTTGATGGTCAGATAGCCTTTCCCTTCTGTTGCTTTCACTTTCATCGTTTTGCTGTTCATATAGACATGGATATTGCCATTTGGAGTGGGGACAGTGCCTTCCATCCATTTCAATCCTCCCAACACAGGAGCAATAGCAAACTCTTTATATCCTTCTTTTACAGGTTTCACTCCCAGATAATATTTGCCCAACAGGTAGATAGGACTCGCTCCCCAGGCATGGCACAAACTCTTTCCATAAGGACGGCCATACATGGCAAGATGTTGCGTTCCGGTTTCTTCCGGGTTATATTTTTCCCAGAAGGAGGTAGCACCTTCCTTTAACATTCCTCCCCAATAGGCTTTCATTTCTTTCATTACAGCATCCTGTTCGCCAAGAGCACAAAGTGCTTCCAGTTCGTAAAAACGCATATAGGGAGTTGTTATTTTCAGAATACTGTCATTTAGCAAAACAGACTGTTTGATGGCTTGTTGCTTATCTTCATTCAAATATTGAAAGAAGACAGAAAACATATTCGCATAACGGGTGACCGCATCACTTTGCTGACCGTTGACGCAGTTATGTACAAATGCCTGTTTCTCGTTATTCCAGAAGGCAGGTTCTAACTTTGCTTTCAAAGCAGCAGCCAGTTTCTCGTATTTCTGTTTGCCATTGGCATCTCCAACCAATTCTGCACACAAAGCCATCGTTTCCAGACTTCTGCAAAATAAGATTTGTTCAAAAGAGAGTTCACCTTTCTTATCCAGATAGCCGTCTGCCCAGTCCACAAATACCCAGTCACCGGTCATACCTTCTACCATGCCATTCTTATTGGTACGTCCCAACACGTAATCCATCATTGTTTGCATACGTGGATACAGTTGGTTGACAAAATGGCGGTCGCCACTATACATATAATAGTCATATACGCTAAGGAACCAGTAGAAAGTATAGTCCATGATTGTATTACTGTGGCTGGTCACAGGGTCCTTGCCACGAAGTAACCAGATTGTACGTTTGACGGATTCGTTATCAAAGAAAAGATAATAATTCATCAAATAACTTTGGATGGCATCGCCACTCCATACCCAACGGTCACGTTTGATACCGTCAATGAAGAATTCGCGGGTAGTGAGATGCATGGTGTATGCACCAACTTCCCAAATACGATTCAGTTCTTCATCATTGCAACGAAAATTTCCGCGGTATTCTTCAGGAAGATATTCATATTGCATGGAGACTTCTCCAATCTGTACACCCGGCTCGTGAGTTACATAGACATAACGGAAGGCTTTGCTGTTCTCCAATGTATATTCGTTTTCAGAATTACTCAAAGGAGAAGTGCTGCGGATAGCAAGGTCGGTCACTTGTCCCGGTTCGAGCAAGAGTTTGTTCAATGTTTCGCAATATGCTTTATCTTTTGCTTCTTCCGGGCTTTCACCATAATAAATTTCTATTTTTCCTTTTCCGGAAAGATTCTTCAATGTGATAAATCCGAATGTTTCTTTTCCAAAATCATAAAGGATACCTCCTTCGGGCTGTTCTGTCTTCGTAACAGGTTGCTGCGGTTCACGCATCAGACTGAATTGGGAAGGACGTTGGGTAGCTCCGT
The DNA here is from genome assembly GCF_018289135.1 of Bacteroides xylanisolvens. NCBI lineage: Bacteria > Pseudomonadati > Bacteroidota > Bacteroidia > Bacteroidales > Bacteroidaceae > Bacteroides > Bacteroides xylanisolvens. The sequence goes on along the minus strand of NZ_CP072216.1, from coordinate 1,323,310 downwards.
CAAAGTTCCAGCATCCGGCATCCATATAGATAGTGGCAGATGTGTCACTCGCTTTTCCGCTCTCGTCAATCCATTCTTTATCTTCGTAAGTTACACGCCAGGAAGAGTCTGAATTCACTGTTTTTCCCTTCACATAAATAGTGGGAGGAGTTGCCTGATTCCAGACTTTAATGTTCAGATTATGTTTTCCGGCCGGAAGCAACATGGTTTCCGGCATACCGAACTGGAGCTTTCCATCCAGTTTGACGTTGTACTTTCCTTCGGCAGCAATAAAGATTTCTTCCGGCTCGGAAAGATTCAGTTGTTTGCTGAATTCTACGACAACATAATGACTGTCCGTTTTCCAAAAAGGAGGGAAAAATGCACCTCGTTCCGTACGACGGTTATTCATTTGATTTCCCAGCCAGATTTCGTAGTCTCCCGGATACCATATCCAGGTCTGGGCAAATGTGCTGCTTGCCAAAGACAAGGCACTAAGCAATATCATATATTTCTTTTTCATTTTTCTTTCTATTACTAACAAACTGAATCGTAAGAAATAATTCGTTCCACAGTGGTTGACGTTTAGTTCCACATCTGTTTCCCTTTAGTTCTACAATTGTTTTCCTTTAGTTCCATATCTGTGGAACGAATCACGTATTACAGTTAAATGACTTGTCAATACCTACTGGATATTTAGTAAATCCTTATATCCTGCTTCCAGTCCCGCACGTTCACGAATAACACTATCCACCTTCGGGCCATTGTTTTCCCATACATTTCCCGGGCCATTGGCATTTTGCAGATACTTCTCTCCTTCTGTCCAATTATCACGTACAGTAATAAAGGAAGAACCTTCATCCGTATAAAGATAGAACCAGTGATTAGGATCGTGTACATACCCCGGCTTATAAATACTATGCACGCAATTCTCCGTTACATAACTTTTCGGCTGCGAACCGAGTGTGTAAATACCTGCCACATCATACATGTGTTTCGCATAATGATGAATCAGATTGGCATGTACTCTGTTATTACGCATACAATTCACAGTTTGCGTCCATCCCCAACCAAGACTGATGCCACTATAAGGCACTTCGCTGATTTCATTATGCTCGATATTGATATCCTCCACATATCCCGCAGCAATGGCAAGGCATCCCCAATCTTCATTGCCTATTTCCGTGAAATAGCAATTATTGATTTGTTGCTGTGTGCATACTTCCCGACGATCAGCAGGGTCGTATGGCAAATGCGTTTCATGGGCAGCCGGAGAAAAACTACCGACTAACAGACCATTTCCGGCAATATCGTGGAAGAGACAGCCACGAACAACACCGCCTTGCACCGCTTCTTCATAATCCAATCCGGTTGATCCTAAATGCTCGAACCGGCAACGTTCGAAATCAATCTGCCTTGCAGCAACCACACGAACAGCAGCTGCGGGACGTCCCAACCATCCTTGGTTATCCAACGGATGATTCAAGTAGTTCCGTTGCATTTTCGGATCAATCCGGTAACCATCTGTCAGATACATACCTGCCTGAAGAGGTACATGTCCTTTTTCTGACGGACGCATCCATGTAGTATAGGAAAAAGTAATTTTCTCAAAACGAATATGACGCACAGGACGATCCAAGGTTCCTTCCACCCGTACTAATGTCTCAACAGCAGGCACGATCACTTCCGCCTCCTGCATCTTCTCTCCTTCCCGTGGATAATAATATACTTTACGGGCATCTATATCATGATACCATTCTCCGGGTACATCCTGCAATTCGCGGGCATTTGTCAGATAGAAAGCAGAATTATGTCCGTCCGTCGTCACCATCGGACGCGGCCAGGGATGCTCAAACTGAATCCGGCTTTCCGGTTGATGAAAACGTATTGCTGCGCTGTCTCCCTGCACTTCAACTGAACGAATCCGAAGATTGGCAACACACCACATCTGGTGTAATACCATCTCGGCATATTTAGCTTTCAAATTCCCTTTATTATCAATAAGTCTGCGAATGGAAACTACAGGTACATAAAGAATTTCATTCTTCTCATCCACACTGCAAATGCGATTCATCTTTTCGAAATCTTCCACATCACGGGCACGAACTGCCTTTTTTCCATTCACCCACAACTGGCGGAAATCCAATGGACGTCCATTAAATACCGGTACATCTGCTACCCAAACTTTCCCTTGCTTCTTCCAGCCATTTATGCTGATTCCTCCACTCAATATCACCTTTTCATCGCCTACCGAACGAATGATTGTGGGCGATTCTTTGGTTCCGCTATCTTCCGGACGGATAAAAACCGGTTCATGGAAGGCATACGTTCCACCTTCCATATAGATCGTGATTCCACCTTGAATACGGTTATCCTCTGTCCTGCGCCATTCTCGTGCTTGTCGCAAGGCAGAAGTCAGCGTGGCTTTAGGAGATTGACGAGTTCCGTTGTTGAAGTCACTGCCCTTGGGAGAAATCCATATCTCACCGGCCAATAGCCAGTGACTGCACAAGATACATATAGCCGTTAAAAATAACTTTTTCATGATTTTTTTCATTTCTGTATACTAAACAATCCGGATTATCTGGCAAGAGGCATCCATACAGTCATTTCTCCCTTTCCTCTGTTTCCCCAGGCATAATAAGGAATCAAGCGGATATTTACTGTCTTTTCAGCCTGAACAACTGGCCGGTAAAGCACTCCTTCCCACGAAGTTGCAGATGCCAGACGTGCCATTCCTTCAAGTGCAACAATCGGACTGCCTTCAATTGTGATTTTCTTCGGAGTTAGTTTTATATCAGTGGGAATCAATACGTTATCAATCTTTTCCCCGTTTGCAATATCCATACTTTCCAGACAGTAAACCAACGGCCCGCGCTTCACGACCACCTGATTACGAATCTCCTCTGCTAACGGATGAGCTTCGAGCAAACGGACAGGCATATCCATCACCAGCTCCACTACATCCCCCTTCTTCCATGTACGATTTACTTCCGCATACGAATTTGCCTTTGCATTGGTTTGCAGCGGCTGTCCATTCACTGTGAGCGTAGTCTTTTCGCACCATTCAGGAATACGTAAGAAGAGCGAGAAAGCACCTGCTTTACGAGGAACTCTATCCAACGTTACACGTACCTTTCCTTCCCAGGGATAATCCGTCTCTTGTGTTAATGTCAGTTCTCCTTTGTCTTTCCAAGTCGTAGTCAGCGTATTTGCACCATACAAGTTACAGTAAATGCCTTCCGGACTCAATGTGTAGGCGTAATTCTGTGCCTGACACAATGTACGCAATGTATTCGGCGGGCAACAGAAACAACTGATATATTCCGTCCGTTCTTTCGGCCAACGAAGCGTGTAAGGAAGATCGGCACTGATACGAAGCGGATTGGTATAGAAATATTTCTTTCCGTCCAGACTGATACCGCTCAATACGCTATTATAAAGACAAGTCTCTACAAGGTCAGCATATTTCGCATCCCCTGTCACTTCCAGCATACGCCAGTTGAAAAGCATATTTCCGATATTGGCACATGTTTCATTGTGCGCTGTACTATTCGGCAACTGATAAGGACGTCCGTAGCTCTGATGTACCTTCTGAATACTATCCGGCTCATAGCAAGTCCCGTCCGGTGATGTTCCATCATAAAGAGCACCGCAAGCTCCGGTCACATACATCTTCCGGGTGACAATATCATTCCAGATACTAGTCAGATTTTTCATCAACTGTTGTTCACCTGTCTCAGCATATACATCCGCTACTCCTGCATACAGATAATTTGCACGTACGGCATGACCCATTGCACGATATTGGTCGCGGAAAGGAATACGATCCTGATTATCATCCGTTCCGTTTTCCACCATACCGCGAATATCAATCAGGTTCTTCGAAAGTTCCAGATAACGGGGATTTCCTGTGGCACGATACATTTCGACCACTCCCATATAATGTGAAGGGCAAATGGCATTACGAGCCAGTTCGGCAGAAGCCGTTTCGTAAAAGTGGCAAAGAAAATCCGTTGCTTTTACGGCAGTATCAAAAAGAGTAGTCTTTCCGGTGGCACGACGATGCACAATACCCGCCATCATCAGGTGTCCCAGGTTATATGTCTCAAAGTTCAGCCGATTAGCAAAAGCTCCTTTTTCATTCTCGTCACCTACTTTCGTTCCGATGACCGTTTGTTTATGCTGATCCCCTAATGCATGAGAGTCAATACCTTTATTCAGTTCTTCGATAACAACAGGCGTATGTATATAACCATCTGCACGTTGGGCTTTTACGACACAAGTAATAAAGTTATCCATTAACTTATCCAGTTCCGGATCTTTGTTGACAGCATAGACAGAAGCCACTCCTTCCATCCATTTATACATATCTCCGTCATGGAACGGAGGTCCCCAATGTTCACCCTTACACACACCAGCGGCAATCTCAAAATTACGGAAACCGTGAGAGATCTCCGGCGTGTTCCAAGTGTTCCACATACTTTGCAGGGAAGTCCGGCTAAATACCTGAAAGCGATCTCCCCAGAATCCATCTGTCCAATGTACGGCACTGATTCCGGTATTCGCCATCTTCGCAAAACGGCTCTGACTCATATCCGTCAATCCATTGCTTTGCGCAAGTGCTCCCGTAACGGAGGCGGAAGCTAAAAGAAGTAACAGTTTTATCTGTTTCATTAATATGGATAATTTAAAATTTACACAATATCTTTATAAAAAGACGTGATTATCCGTATTTTGTACTCAATAAAACGAAAGCGAAGATTGCTAAGCAACCCTCGCTTTCAGTAAAAAAGATCTGTATTAATCTTTATTTCTTATTTATCAGGTGTATAATTCAACTCCGCCTTTCTCGCCTGCGAATGTTGAAATTGTCGTGCAACCTTATACTCATGTCCGTCTTTTAATAAATAACTCCCTGTCTGCTTAAACCAAAAACCGACATTCGCATCTATACATTGCTGCCGGATATCCAATACCCACTCGTAATCACATACTCGGACTTCTTTGCCTGACTCTCCTCCTGCCACTACCTGTTCCACCCACTCTCCCAGCTCACCTCTGAAATCAATCCGACTAAGAAGCGGCTCGCAGATAATGATTTTATGTTTAATAGGGATTTCTTTATAAATAGGTAAACGATAATCCACTCTATCTTGGTTCTCCATCGTGCAGCAGATGGTCACATTGTCATAGCCATCTCCCCAATCGGGAGGCAGACACTGTTGCAACCGGTCTATCCGCTTAGTGATAAAGAGGAAACGAAGATCCTGCCGTATCCGCATCATCTCCCACGCTTCGGCACGCCATTCATCCGCATCTTCAATGAGAAAATCTGAAGTAAAACAGGTATATACCAAATTTCCCGAAGGTATCTTATACATACCATTCTTTTTACGCTGCAAGGGCAAATCGAACTTTTCTGTCTTTGTCACCACCGAACTGTCTTTTCCATATTTACCATCCGTCCGGTATACATAGCAATGTCGGCAGCCTTCACTTAATTTGTGACAGCCGTGCCATAGATTCCACATTGAAGCTTTTTCACCCATCTTTTTTTTTCTTCAAAAATATATTTAATATTACATATACATAACTATAAAAAGAGTGCACCTTATTCTTTATCAGAAAAAAGGTGCACCAAAACACAAACAAAACAAACAATAGAGCGACCTTCACAGGCAGCCGATCCACGAGGGATCTTTATCTTAATCTGCCCATCTTGACAAGGGCAACATTCACATTTTCAGATCATGTAATTCAGAGCATCACAGCAGAAATTTTCGCCCTCATGCTGCTTATATGTCAGACACAAATATTATTATACAATTTGCTCTATTAAACCCGATGTCACTTTACAAAGATAACACTATTCTATGTATTTCTATGAAAATGCCCAAAAAGAATTATTCTTTTTCTCATTCCAAACTTTAGCTATAAGCCATAACATACAAGCTGAATGTCTAATATCCATCATTTCACATATCGCTCCAGCCCTTCCTGCAGGAACTCTATATATTTTGGAATATCTTCATTGTATGCATAAGATTTATTCAACGGATTACCGTCATTATCCAGCAATACATAAAAAGGTTGGGCATTTGCTCCAAACTTCACCCGTTGCAGATAGCTCCATTTATCGCCTACTGTTCGTAAAGTGCGTTCCGTTCCATTCTCTACAACATTTATAGGCTCATTCAATGGAGTTTTATCATCCACATACAAAGAGATAAGTACATACTTATCATTGATGATACCACCCACTTTACTATCTGTCCACACAGCCGCCTCCATCTTACGACAATTCACACAACCATATCCGGTAAAATCGATCATCACAGGCATTCCTTGTTGTCGTGCATACTCCATACCTATTTCATAATCCTTGAATTTGGGGTGGACCTCATTCGAATATAAATTAAAGTCTTGTGTCATCACAGGAGGAGCAAATGCACTAACAGCTTTCAAAGGTGCCCCCCAAAGTCCGGGAATCATATATACAGCAAATGCTAAAGAAACAAGCGCAAGAAAGAAGCGCCCCACGCCTACCCTGTTTTCATCACCGTCATGCGGAAACTTGATCTTTCCCAATAGATATAACCCCATCAGTCCGAAAATCACAATCCATAACGCAAGGAAAGTTTCCCTATCCAGGATTCTCCAGCCATAGGCTAAGTCCGCAACCGACAAAAATTTCAAAGCAAAAGCCAGTTCCAGAAAACCCAATGTCACTTTAATTACATTCATCCACCCTCCTGACTTAGGCATTGATTTCAGCCACGAAGGAAAAAGAGCAAACAGTGTGAATGGTAAAGCCAAAGCGATGGCAAAACCTAACATTCCGATAGCAGGAGCAATCACGCTACCTGTCGTAGAAACCTGTACGAGCAGAAAGCCGATAATCGGCCCTGTGCAAGAGAAAGACACTAGAGATAACGTAAATGCCATCAGAAAAATGCTTAATAGGCCACTCGTCGCTTCCGCTTTGCTGTCCACTGCATTGCTCCATTTAGAAGGTAAAGTAAGTTCAAATGCCCCAAAGAAAGAAGCTGCAAAAACAACCAACATCAGGAAGAAAAGGATGTTGAATACGGCGTTTGTTGATAAAGCGTTCAATGCACTGGCACCAAATATTAAAGTAATTGCTAATCCCAGTGTTACATAAATCACGACAATTGAAGCACCATAAGTCCATGCATCCCGAATCCCTTTCTTCTTATCCTTGTTTCTTTTCAGGAAAAAACTCACAGTCATAGGAATAATCGGCCATACGCAGGGAGTGAACAAAGCCAATAATCCGCCAAGAAATCCAGTGACAAAGACATACAACCAAGATTTATCCTCTTGAGAATGTTCTTCACCTAACACCTGCAATTCATTGATTACCGGTTTCCAAAGATCACTTTCCGATTGCTTCTCTACCACATTTACCGGAGCCTCTTCTTTCCCTTTTGCAACTATTAAATCTGCTTCTGCTTTTTTCCCATATTTAAAAGGAATTTGAGTCGGAGGTAAACAGCTCTCATCGTTACAAGCTCCAAACTCCAGAAACCCATCCATAAAGTAATCATTTCCTGTAAATTTCACTTTTTGGATAAACTGTACCGTATCTTCAAAATAGCGCACATTCATCTCGAACATCTTATCATAGATGCTGATTTCTTTTCCAATAGGTTGCAATTTACCCATTGTTTCTACATGATTACTCGCATTGATGTTAAAAGTAGCGGAAATAGGCCCATCATCCCCTAGCCCGGTCGAATACACATGCCATCCTTTCTCTATCGAAGCAGTAAACACGATTTCCGCTTCCGTTTCAGATGTCATTTTCAACTCATTTTTGAACTTTACAGGCTCTTTGATTTGTGCTTGTATATTCCCGATTGTGTACCAACCTACTAATAAAAATAAAATAATTCTCATTTTCTAAGTTCTAAATTATAATCTATTATACAACAAATTTATTTCACTGTTCATATTCTATTGTGGTCGTTGGTCCCTTATATCTTTCAGCATCTCTATATATTCTGGAGAAGGATTCTTATTAGAAGTATCTGCATTTGATGGCGGGGGTATCACTTTGATGAATAAGAAGATACAGAATATTACCCAAATAAGATTTATTGCTAAAAAAATCCAAACTTGTTTCATACGTTGTCGTTGTTTTTCTTTAGTTTCATTACGATATTTATCAGCAATAGACAAATATCGTCCATCGCTAACAAATAATCTATGAGCAGCAAAAGTGAATATAACAGCCAAAAGTATACCTAACTCTTCATTGTTTTGTACTTCCAATGAATGTAATACTCCAACTATTGGGCCAACAAAAACAAAAGTAAACAATGAGGTCGGTAGTAATAACCCTGCTACTTCTGGCGACCGCTTTTCTCCCCACAATCTAAGCTGCCATATATATGTTCGATAAAACAGATATTCATATATCTCATATATTTGTTTAAGTATATTCATTCTCAATACATTTATGAAGCAAAATGGGGATGCTCTCACTAACACCTTATCGAGAAGCATCCCCTTTAACTTAAGAGAAAATTTATTTCACAAGAGATTTAGTCTTACTAATATAAGTTTTCTACTTCCGGCTTGTTGTAAATGAGCGAGCCAAAAGTTCCTATTGAGCGTTTCACAGACACAGACGGTAATCTTTGAATTTCATCCATTTGTGGACGTTCCATTTTCATCTTTCCACTGCGAACTTTAGCTTTGCCTGTATTGGGATCCACTCCTTGAATATCACACAAAGCATACCATAATGGTAAATTGAAATCGAAGTTATCCCAATCTCCAAAAGCATACGGAAACGCATTATCAATATCATCCGTATAGTCTGCATTTTGATTATTCAGCATTACATCTGGCTCAATTCCATCGGCATAATCCCCCCAATCCTTTGCATTGAACGAACGGAAAGTAATCGGAGCAAATTCGTAATAAGAGTTACCATATTTATACTCTTGCACCTCCATACCAACATTTTTTCCTTCAGTACGACTACCAAATAGTTTTACAGGGAAATCAATTCCTCTTAATCCACTAATTACCAATTCACTGGAAGAAGCTGTCTCTTCCGAGCAGATAATCCGTATGGAATTCAAACCTAAATCATCTCCATCACCAAACCGAATATACTCATCTGCACCAGAACTACGTTGCATCCTCATGAAAACATCAGAACGATGTGAAGAACCTGCAATAGAAGCTGATAAATAGCGTGACAATTCAACCGCACCTCCGTAATTATAACGTAAATCCAAGATTAAATCGGTAATACCTTCCGTTTTGAACTGCTGTATCATATATTTTAACTCTTCCGCATAATTCAAATCAAAACCTTGATAAACAAGGTAAGCCACATTCAAATTACCTTCTTTTTCTTTTATAAACATAGAATAAAGTACCGGATTGTTATTATAAGTACCTGTCGTCAAAATAACACTTCCATCTACCAATTCATATTTTTGCAAATCTTCATTAGGCACATAGCGTCTATATCCAATATTGAATGATTCTCCTCCACTTGCATAATATAATGCATTCATGTATTGCTGGTAGTTGTTTTTATTCAAAGTTACCCCATTCACAGCAACAATTACATCACCGCGTCTTAATCCAGCTTTTGCTGCAGGAGAATCAACAAATACATATCCAATAGACAAACCGATTGTCGTTCTATCTGCCATATAGGAAGAGAAAAATGTTCCTAATCCTGTTCCTACCATGCTTGTAGCACGAGTTGTGGCACGAGTATCGCTAGAACCCACTTTTTCAATATATGAATAAATATAACGTTGACCGGCATTCACAGAATATGCACGGGAAATTCCTCCATCTTCTGTATTTGTTTTCATCTTCAGAAGGTAGGTAGATAAAAAGTTATCATACGAAACATTTTTGCAATCAACTTCCAGTGTATTATACTCATCCTTGAATAGATAATGTTCCTTCAAATAGTTATGCATAAATTCGTTTAAAGCAATATCCGCAGAAGATACGTCACCAGATCCTGATTGTGTTATAGTACATACAACTTCAGGTGTTTTATATCCCTCAACTTGCACAAGTACTGTCAGTATTCGTTCCTGTCCGGCTTCATTTTTATCAACTTTTACCCTAAATCCTCCTTTACCGGCAGCAGAATTACCACTGGTATTAGTAATAGCCGCCCAGTCCGATCCTGTAGAGTATTGTAAAGAAGGAGTCCATTTTCCAGAAGCAGTAAACGAGATCTCAACAGTCTCCCCATAAAGTGAAACAGTCTTTTCCATTTCACTGCTAATTGCAGTGATTCCATTATCCGTACCGCCAACTTCTCCTCCGTCATCACTATCCGAACAATTACTGAAAGCAATCAGACACAAAGCAAGCAATACTACACTATAAAAGCTATTAAATAAGTTTTTCATCTATTATTTTATTAAATTAGAAATTAAAATTATTGCGTCGGAGCATCTACTACAGTTTTAGAAACCTCGTAAAAACGTCCTTCTTCATCTATCCAGGTAACATTGATATTAGTTGGCAATGTTCCATAAGTACTTCCCGAATAAGTTGTTGTTTGTTTTACACCATTTTGCATCACATACCTGATTTGTTCATCATACATACCAGTCAGGTAATCTGCTGGCCCTGCAAATACATAAAAGACTTTGCAGGCAGACTTCGGTTTCACAGTATAAGAAACGGTGTAGAATTTGTCTTTTTCTATCTTGTCAATTGTTACTTCCGGAACACTGGCATTCCACAAATCGGCGTCCCTTTCTTTTCGCACATAAGTCGGCTTTGCACTTGTATATTCCTTCTTTGTCACAGTCGAAGAAGGATTACCATCAGCATCAACTGCTATCATGAACAGTACATATTCTGAATTAAATGCAATATCCTCAATCACCAGTTGATGATTCTTCAGTTCAGCAGCAACAATTTCAGTAACATTACCATTCATAATTAATGCTTGCTTTACTGTTTCTTCATTTCCCCAATACGGATAGCTTTTGAAATCACTCAATTTCATGTGGACATAACGGAATTTCACCGGATTTCCGGTCGGGGTCAGTGTTAGTGTTGTAGACACGGTTCCTGCCTCTATTGCCACATCCACCGAAATAGAAGAATTATAGGATATTTCCTTGGAATCAGCTTGCACTTTGACTAATGACCCGAGTTGTCCTTTCTCATTCAATGCTACTGCAACCAAAAAGCCTTTTGTTCCCGGTTCTAAAGAAGCTCTTTCAAAGTTTTTTGCCTCTTTGGAAGAATCTCCGTTTGTAATAAGATAGGAAATAACCTCTTTGTCAGTGCTATAATTTGCCAAAGTCTGTTCTTTCATATAAGAATAATAGAACTTATAACAGTCAGTTCCCGGAGTAATGGTCGCACTAACACTTGAAACTGTAGCAACAATATTACCGATATTTATGGTTGCCGTTCCGTCATACGTTAACGCAGGAACGGGAATCTCCACCGCTACTAGTTCTTCTGTTTTATACCCCTTTTCTTCTTTATAAGGGATAGCCCAAAGTACGTATGTTGTTCCTGGTATTACTTTCGGAAGAAAATCCAACACTTTTCCCTCCAATGGCCCATTATAATCCGAATACTGTTTAGTTCCGCCACCATAAGCCAAATCGTCAATAACCCCTTCTGGTGAATAATTGGACTTATCTACAATCCCTGTGTAAAAAACGTCACAGCCCTTTCTAATTGCAGAAACCGTTGCACCTTCAAAAGTAATATCCGAAACCTTCAGTTCTACAGTTGCAGCAGTCTTAATCACGCTGGCAATCACATCATCAGGCAAATATGCACTACCAGCCTCAGATGAAGGTACTGCCCAAATCATATACGTCTTTCCAGCTTCGGGATCCTTACCTATCAGTTCAGCCAACGGCATTTTATCAAGAGCCTCTGTCTTCATATACATACGGGCAGTATATCCGTTTACTAATTCTGCTACAGCCTCTGCACTATATTCATTGATTTCCAATACTCCCAAATAATACATTTCTATGCCATTCATCAAAGTAGTAGAAACTGTCTGCCCCACAGTAGATATAACTATAGGAGCATCCCCTATGATTACGGGAATCTCTGCGATAATACTCTGTCCGTTGGATGCAACAGCCATTATAGCTACTTTGCCACTCGTCTCTGCATACTGATTTTCTGCCACAGGAGCAGTAATAGTCAGCCCTTTTCCTGTCAGGGAAGCTTGCCAACCATCAGGTTTTGTTACGGTATACTTCGAAATTCCACTCATTTCAACTGAAATCAATTTCTCCTCACCGTTCGTAAAGTATTGCTTTCCGGACAATATATCACATTTCAGTTCCTTAGATTTCGACAACTTTAATATTGTGCCATCTTTCAGAGTAAAATACGCATAATCATCATCCTGACTAACTCCACTAAAAAGAGAGGTATCTCCCGTTCCTTCTCCGGACGCGTAAACACCGGTAAGTTCCCAAGTCTTGCCACCGTCCGTAGAAATCTCCCACTCTTTCGTATTCGTATTAATGCGAATTTTAGGAGCGGCAGCCGTTACAGGCATCATTTTTCCTTCTCCATCTTTCAAGAATGTCTTTTTACCGTCTGTACTAGTTATTCCCCAATAATAGATACCATCCTCTTCGTTCTTTATCACGGTTATTTGCGGAGCATCCTCCCCATTTTCACCATTACGAATAGTTACTTCTGTCTTATCTGAAAACTTAATTGTATAACTTCCGTCTTCATTCTCCAATACAGAAGCGATTGATTTATTTTGAGATAAAGCATCTGTCAGTGTCTTCAATGTGGAAATATCCGTCTGTACACTTTGTAACGAAGCTTCCAACTTATCCATGCGGTCTTCCAGACCGGAAATTGAGTTTTTTAAATCATCGTCATTATAACATGACGACAACATTACCACACATACTGCCAGGAAACATACATATTTCCCCATACTACATAAAAAATATTTTCTTCTCATATCCATGATAATTTAGATGATTAGAGAAAACCGCACGACAGACTTTCACGCTATCGTGCGGAATAATTGCGCCAATACTATTTATTTGGCGTGAGGATGTTTACCCAGTTTTTTCAAATCAAGATAAATAGTACTTCCGCTCATCATCGCACCAGGAGCACTCTTATCTACTTTCTCCTTAATAATCGTATTTGCAGGAATCTGTCTATCTTTCTTTATAACTTGTGGTTTTGTTGTTCCTATCATACCCTTTACTGATTTCGGAGCATCCGGGAACAATACAGAAGGATCAGTAATGATACCTTTATCTTTATCATAGAATACAGTATAAAGATCACCAATAACTTCATTGCCATCACTATCTGCCCCAATTGGTACACATAAAGCAACTAAACGTTTGGCTTCACTTGTCTTATCGTATGATTGAGTCGTTGAATTTACTGTTGTCAAGCCATAATCCAAACAATGTTCCTTCCATACATCCATACACTCCTGATAGGTATAATCACCACTTGCAGAATACGTATCTTCAAGAATTGTATGATAAACTTTAGCCACATCCTTTATAATGGAAAACTGGACAGTGAAATTATTCATTTCACTCATATATGCACGTAATTCCATAGTTGGATTCGGACCTGCCACAATTGCTTCAGTAGTAGCTTTTACAATCTTCACATCCGTCAACACACCATTCCAGTCTTCAGCCATATATGCGAACGTATATTCAGTAGCCGGGTCCAATCCTGTCCAAGTAAAGCTTTCCACTCCTCCTGTTGCATCAGCAGGCCATACATTAGAGTCTTCAGACAGTAAATAATTGATTAATTCCGCTTTATTAGCATCTTCCAGTAAATCCGGTGTCATAATATACTGATGATAGAATACAGCCGTTTTCTGATTATAAGAATAATTCAGTTTCAGACTTGTACGTCCCGGATCAGTGATCGTTATATCAATATCAGCTTCAGATGCATCCGGAGTATCAGTAATACGCGCTTTGGTAGAAAATGAAGCATGCTTTACTTCTTTGGATAACTGCCCATACTCATTACGCCCAATGTAAGCCACGACATAAGGAGCATCAGGAAGCAAATCAAATTGGAATTCTGTACCTTTATAGGAACCTTTTTGAGCGAAATTCGTATTTTTCACACCCCATCCCTCCTGGTCTAAAGTTCGTGCCAAAGTGGTCATGGTTGCTTCATCTGCATTTTCATAAGGAGCCCAGTCAGAAGCTTTAAATATACGATAAAACATGGCAACGCAATTGTCTTTCATTTCCACATTCAAATCAACCATGGAAGCACCAATCCTACTAATTTGTAGATTACATTCCGGCAATTCTGCATTCGGGTCTATTTCTTTCAAATGAAAGTCCTGACGGACATATTCACCCGGAGTCTTGTTCTCATCCAGCCCGATGCTGGTAGCGGTTATCATTCTTTTCGCATCTGCTGTATAACCAAAATCCACCGTATAATACAATTCCTCTTGAGGAACCTGTGCATCTTCCGCTTTTTGAATCCAGTGTCTCATAAAGTCTATATACATCGACTTTCCATACGTATTTATAAATGCATCAATAGGTTCTGAATCTCCACAGAACTGATAGAAATACTTACTGTCCGTATTGGGGAGATATTGTATACCAACTGCATGATAACTTGTAGTAACATCAATATCCACACGAGGAGTGCCTATCACACTCTGAACCGGCGTCTTCAAATAACAAATTTTCATGTCTGCAGGCGTCTGTCCGCCCTCATCATTGCAGCCTACCGTTATAATCAAATATTCCGCTCCCGGCACTATTTCTGATTGGGAATATTTAGAATTTACCCAGTCAAATTCAGTATTCGGGTAACTGTCTCCCAATGTTTGCCTATTGAATGTATAAGCACCCGCCCCCTCAGAATTATAGATAGCCTCCATTATCAAATCTTCCACCTCTTCCTCTGTTGCTTGTACTCCTGTCCCTACACTTTCGAATAAGTAATTGTACATACGACATAAAGGATATACATCCAACCGATAAGATTGGACTTTAGAACCCGGAGTACACTCAAATACAAAATTATGTTCAGTGTTACTGGTAACTTTTATACCTACTCCACGTTCGCCACCGTCCACTTCATTCTCAACCCATCTTATTGGTGTCGGATTTGGAGGAAGCGGAACATCCGGATTCACTGGTACATCAGGTTCTACACCCGGTTCATCACTATCCGAACACGAAAGGACCATAGGACTTATCACAAAGATAAATCCCAACATGAGTAATAAACTAAATAAATTCTTCTTCATAATTAAAAGTGATAAATGTGATTAATCATTTACATATTCATAATCGGCATCGCCATCAATAGCCTTGCAGACAGCCAAATTATTTACATATCCGTTTTCATCGGTAACCAATGCATAAAAAGAAAGATTCTCCGCATTCCATCCTTCTTCCATTATAACAGTATAACTTATGCTTTTCTCTTTACCGGCTGCTATATGTCCCAATTTATCGCCATCAACGGTAGCAGACAGTAATTTACGTACCACATGGTTATGTGTGTAATCACGATAAACTCCCCCGTCATTTTGTTGATATTTCAATCCGTTTTCTACCGCATATAAAATCAAACGATATTCAGCGCCTTTTTCCGATTTAACGCTTACCGTCACATCAGCCTGTCCGTTATATTGTGACTGGATGGCCACTCCGCAAGACGCGGGATACTCTTCCAAAGACTTATTAAATACAGCTCGCATGACACTATAATTTTCAGACAATCCCATTGCCTCACGCATATCGACCACACATGAAGGATAACCGGAGATAGCAAACTTTCTGGAAAGGATCGAAGACTGTTCGATTGTCATCGGATCGGCACTTGTCCCATCGACATGGAATGACATCAGATAAACAATTCCCTCATAACTCGAACTTATCAGATAGTTCAGGCGTGTCATTCCTGCCGGACACATAGCACACCAAGTTCCGGTAAACTCCATTGCACAAATGCGTCTTACAAACTTAGAAGGTGTACCCGGTGCGGCACTCGCAACAACCGTTACCAATTTGGATACATAGTTGCCATAAGATGCCTCAAAAGCGTAGGTTCCGGCTTTAGAAGTAGAAAAGGTATTTCCATCCAAAGTTTGTCCGTCCATCACGGAACGGATGATTGCATCAGCAGTTACATCTATTCCCGCATGCATTACCGTAAAGGTTATAATATCCTTTCCGTCCGCAGTCAACGTATTTTTATCGACACTCAAAATCACTTCCGTCTGCTCCGAATCATCGGAATTGCCTGAACAAGAAATCCAGCATATTCCCACACAGCACATACAGACCAGCAATATTATTTTATAGACATTTATACACATAACTCTTCTTTATTCGTTATACAAGTAATCTGCTGATTCTCCAAGTTTACACTCATTTACATTGTTACACGTATAAGTCTTTCCTCCATCCAAAGTTGTCAGCATCGACACTATCACACGCATATTATCCACATTCCATCCCGGTTCCAACTGATAAGATCGTTGCATGGTAGATTCCACTCCCGCATTTACTTCCCCATTAAAACGGTCGCCGTTCAATGATGTGGACACCACTGCGCGCACCACATTATTATGCGTATAATCATTCGCGCCATTCGTTTGAAAGTATTTGATTCCATCCTCTACCAGATAAATCAAACAACGATAAGTGTTTGTTACGTTGGAAGTTAATTTGCCAGTAATCTTCACTGTACGGTCAGAAGCATTATACACAGACTCAACAGCTACCCCACAAGAAGCCGGATAGTTACTTAATTCTTTCTGAAGCTCTTCTTCAATCTGGCTCTTGATACTGATCATTTCTTTAGTACCCTTACGCAGATTGTAAAAGAAACGGGGCAGTCCCGAGAAATTACCGAGAATATTAGTCCGGTAATTATTGGTAGCTGCTGTACTCATGGGATCCGTCATTCCTCCGAAATCCATGTGGAAAGAAGCGATAGCCAATCGCCCCGGTTGTTCAGTCTGAATTGCTTTCAATGTAGTGCTAAGCGCCGGACAGGCCTGGCACCCGACAGAAGTAAACTGCATCCCCAGTAATTTATGATAATAGCTGGTTCCTCCTGATACGGGAGCAACCTGAACGGTCACTTCATTTTCACTGACCATTGCTTTTCCTTCATAATAGCGGGCTTTAAAGACATACGTACCCGGCACTGAAGTGCTGAAAGCACGAACACCATAATCCAGGTTTTCCTCTCCCGATTCCTTTACCAAAATCAGGTTCATTGTGCTTTCTTCACTTACATCTTTTGTACCCAGTTTGACCGTGAAGGTCACTTTTTCTACTCCATCTGCCTGTATAGCCGTCTTATCAGCTGTAATACGCAAAATGCCGTCATCCGTCCCTCCATTCTCCGTTTCGTCCGAATTGCCGGAACAGGATGACAGCATTGCTAAACAAAGGATCATTACAATTGGTAGAATTGTCGAGTATATTTTTTTCATAAGCCTCAATCATTATAGAGATAGTCTATGCTACCATTGATAGAACATTCGGTTATATTATCCACCATATATGCGTCATCCACTTTACGCAATGCATAAACCACTACACGCGATGTGGCAGGATTCAGGTTCTTTGCATTAGAAATGCTGAAAGTTGCGGCAGTGTGCTCCTCGTTTGCCTTCACAGTAAACCGTCCGTCGGTTGACATCGACAGGTAATTGTTGGAAATAGCTCTTACTGTATAATCGTACGAGGTCTCATTTCCTCCGGATGCCGTCAAACCATCAGTCACCAAGACATAAACAAGGTCATATTCTCCTCCCAAGCTCGACTTCAGTGCGGCATCCACCGTAATCTCACCCATAGAAGAATTATAAGATGTATTTACCTTAATTCCGCAGGTTGCCGGATATTGTCGGATTTGACTTTGTAAAGTCTGTTTGATAGCACTCACGTTCCTGTCTATCGACATGACTTTCAAATCATAGATACAGGTAGGAAAACCGGACGCTCCAAAACGGCCCATGATTGTGCTTGTCTGTGACAAATGGAACGGGTCAGTGGCGGAACTGCTGGAAGAATGAAAAGCCATTTTTACCATACGTCCCGGCATCAGTTCTTCCACTTTCTTTAATGCCGAAGTCATGGCTGGACAATAGGTACACCAAGTTCCCGTCATTTTGAAGACACCTACTTTACGATAGAAAAGTTCATAATTCTTACGATTCTGTGCGGTTACGGAAACTTCATCCGACTCCCAGTCCAGGTAATATGCCTTAAACTTATGTGTCCCGTTCTCTACTGCCGAGAACGTATTGGTCCGTCTCTCCAAATAATCACCGGTAGTTACATCTTCAAAATATACATTCTTCATATATTCGGAAGTCGTCAGTACTTTTCCATTGGCATCAGTCACCGTAAAAGTCGCCATATCTGTTCCATTGGCTTCAATCTTGGCTTTATCCACAGTCAAAGTAATAGGTCCTGTCACTTCGCCGTTATCCGGCTCTTCACCATTGTCGTCAGAATTGCCGCTGCACGCTGTAAAACATCCGCACAAGCATATCAGACTTGACATAAAAAACATTGTAAATTTTCTCATATTCTATATTCTAATTAATAAATGTTTCGATGAACTCAAAATGAAGTAGTTATAGTCAGGTTAGCACCTGTATATTTAGGAATCGTCCGGCAAACTCCACCAGAGCAGACGTACCCTTCCTTGTTACGACCATAACTCAAGGCTATACGCGTACGTGATTTGGCATAACTGGCTCCCACATTGTAATAATGGATTTTATCCTTGCCGTGATTATACATATCACTTCCGTAAATGCTCCATGCCGGAGCAAAATTTATCTCCAACAGAGCTGCCATCCAGTCCTTCTGATCTTCTTTTGTAGTTAGATATTGCAACTCCATGCGAGTTGAAAAAGAAGGCGTGAACTTATATTGTAAATCTGCTACAAAAATATTCGACAGATTAGTCGTTTTATTCGCTCCGTACGAAGGGCTATATTCTTGCATGGAATAAAGCAAGTTCATTTTGAATGACTTTGTCCATTGCTTTTCCACATCAACACTAAAGTCACGAAATGCCAAGTTACCTATCTGGGCTGTTCCTTCTTTTTCTAAAGCATAATAGGTAGAAAAGTTAGCATGTAATTTCAAACCGCGTTTACCTCCAATGACTGTTCCTCTTTTGAAATGATAAAAGATATCCAATTGTCCGCCCATCTCACCGCTAACTGCATTTGTCACATCTCCTATTTGTGGAGTATGAGGATGCAAGTTGGTCAACATATAGGTATATTGCGTACTCATAGCCGGGACATAATTCAACAGATTCGAAGTCGAACCATTACCGGCAATAATCTCACTATTCATCCATTCCAAACGGCGCCCAGTCAGATTTACCCCCAACCCATTGCCGCTATATCCCAGCTCCAGCAATTGCGCATTGGCACGTTTCCTTGCATAAAGTTTGTCATCATGGATGAAATTATAATATTTATTGCCACCGTCCACATATTCACCTTTCGCTGTAAATCCGGAGCGTTCAAAATTTACCCGTCCCGAGAAGCCATTCGAATAAGGTTTTCCCCCTTCTTCTTCGAGGTCGATATTGATTTTCTCATACCGGTTCAATGCCCCTCCTTCGATACTCAAGGATGTATTTTGCCAACCAAGCATTTCAGATAAGGAGAAACTTACATCTACGCCACGTACTTGTGTATCGGAAAAGTCCATACCAAAACGTGGAGTTCCCCAAATGGCCTTCAACCTTACAATATTCTTGTAATTGTAGGTAAAACGTGCTCCCATCACCGCATTATTCAAACCAAGCATACGGTCCTCCCAACTACGGAATAGCAGTCCACTCCCAAACTGCTCATAAAATGTACCCGCTGTTACGGAAAAATCCTTGTCGGCCCAAGATACGTAATAGTTGGTTAGTTTTGCTTTCTCCAATTCTGTCGGGTATCCCACCAGTACCGGTTCATAGGCTTCCAACTGTACACCTACGGCAAACTTACCTTGATAGTAATCCAGTTTCAGATAATTGTTCGAACCGAAATGATCTTCCGGAGATTCTGCTTTTGTCTTACTATCATCCTTGTAGTAAATCGTATTCGTTTCAAAGCTCCCTGTCAGATAACCTTTTTTGTTATCTTGCTGCGCATAGGTTAGAGTAGACGCTAACGCTACTAAAGCCAACACCTGAATTCTTATTCTAGTCATGTCATTGCGTTTATCTATGAATAATAACAGTTTCTATTTCTGTAGTTTTTTTATCGCTTTCAGTAGTTCCAGCTCACTTCCCGGCGCATACCCGGTGTGTGAATAGACAATCTTCCCATCTGCATCCACTACATATACCTGTGGAGTCAGGCTCACATTCATAGCTCGCATGAATTCCTGATTTTTATCATACAACATGATAAAATCATCCCATCCATGTCCCTCTGCCAATGCACGCGCTTTAGCAGTAGAACGGCTGTCATCTGTCGAAACAGCTACAACACGGAATTTGGCTTCTTCCAACCAATCGGGCAATTGTTCATTTATAGCGTCCAATTCACGAATACAAGGTTTACAGGTTGTTGCCCAAAAAGAAATAATCATAGGTGTTTTGTGATTAACCAGGGAGGAGGTATTTACCTGTGCTCCTTTCGCATTTTCAACCTTGACTGATGGTATTTGTGCCATGGTACAAGTTAGAAAAGCGAACAACAACGTAATGCAGACAATTAATGCTCTCATAAGTTCTTTTATTTGTTATGTTAATAATCTTGTTTTATCTGATGTGTTCCATCTTACAGCCAAATAGCCTGAATTTCTGTATTTGTATCAAGCCGTCCTTATACATATCGCCTATCAAATTGGCATTCTCGAAAGTGACAGTTTTAGTTTCAACATCATATTCTCCGCGATATACGTCAGAAGTACTTCCGTCCAAAGCCAGTCTCCTGAAACGAATAGTATACGGGCCATAAGAAGCGACATCTTCACCCGGCACAATGGACAGGTAGGTTTTCTGCGCCTCCGAATCATATTCATAATGCAACCGCCAACTAAATTCCCATTCAATATCATTATCCGGATCAAATCCATTCTTATTCGAGCAGACCAGATAGTGTTCGTATGCCTCCGTGCCTTCTTCCGCTGTATTTACTCTAACGGAGAATCCCACTGGCACATTGGAAACATTGGTGGCAGAGGCCGTTCCGGTAAATACCCAAGTTCTTGAAAGCGTTTCATAAAAACTGGAATCATTGTCTTTGATAGTCACCGTCAGTCGCTTGTTCTCACCAATAGACGCCCCTTTCACATCGGCAATTTCAACATCAAAAGAACGGTCGTCATTAACAAGCTTGTCATCAACGGTCTTAAACTCAAAATTCATTGTTTCCTGCCCGGCAGGAATAAGTAACGTTTTGGTTGTGACAATATAGTTTTCATCCTCTTTGGCATTATGATCTTTTAATTCGAACGTCACACGGATAGTTCCGGTATGTTCGCCCGTCACAACAACAGGCACAGTACACAAACCGGCAGATTCTTTCACCGTCATTGCAGTTTCCTGCAAGTTTACCGTAGCCGCTCCGGAATTAAACTGTTCCTCATCGTCCGAACAGGCGGCGATCAGAACGGCACATAGAAGAAGGGTGTATATTTTCAGATAGTTCATTTTACTCAAGTGTTTGATAATTTACGTTATTCATTGATTAATATCCCGGATTTTGCTGACCTGCCAATTGAGGGTTGGCATCCATTTCTGTTTTAGGAATAGGCCAAAGCATCCGCTGGTCATCCATAGGTTTATCCAGTCCGTCAGTACTTGCTTGTCCCGGGAAAAGCACCAGTCCTTTGCTTTGCGGTTTTCCACGCTTCACACCTTTCCCCCAACGTTTCAGGTCCATCAACCGGTATCCTTCACCTACAAGCTCACGTTCCCGTTCGTTCATGATTTCATTTAATAAAGCTTCTTGATCGTAGGTTGCATCAGTCCATCCCTTGATTCGCGCTTTTTTTAATGCATTCAAAGCGTCATTACCCTTTTTCACTGCAGCTGCCGTTCCAATCTTTGCATTAGCTTCAGTGGCAATCAGATACATTTCAGCAATTCGGAATGGTTTCGGCTGATTCAAATAGCGTGTTTCGCTTCCTAATGCATTGTAATATTCATTGCCCGGATATTTATTAAAGAAATAGATGTCTGCCGCATTACCTGACGATACGGTTAAGTGATATTTTCCGAAATAAGTCTTTAGCCGGATATCTTTTTCATTGTATAAGTCAATCAGTGTTTGTGTAGGAATATAATCCTTCTTTGTAGTCGGATAACCGATAAAAATAGTCCCCAGAGGTACACCGGCATCGTCGGCACTAGTCATGGCAATCTGCCAGATGGTTTCCGTTCCCTTGTCATTCTTCCATACACTTTCAAAATCTGTTGCTGTGTTCGATAATGGATATCTGTTCGAATTAACCAGGTCACCTGCATATTTGGCTGCATTTTCATAGTCGTCCATTTGCAGGGCAACACGCGCTTTCAAGGCAGTCACTACATCTACCGTGATATAATTCCCACAATTCTTGGGAGCCGTGTTGACTGTCACGTATGCACCATTAATATACCTGTCATAATCAGCAATGCCATTTTTTGCAGTCTCTATACGTTCTTCGGCTTCTTCGAGGTCCTCCAATATCTGTTTGTAAGTATCTTCCAATGAAGATCGTCCCGGATATTGGGTAGCAGAAAGTTTAGGCTCATATTTTACCTGAAGCGGCAGTCCCGGAGTACTTGCTGCGGTAGCTACATCGTAATCGCGGCAAAATAAAGTAGCTAGATAAAAGTAGCAGTATGCTCTTGTAAAATACGCTTCCCCCTCATACACATTGATCTGTTGTCTCTGGGTTTCAGTCAATTCGATTTCCGGATTCTCATCGATCTTACCGACCCCGTCAATAAAGAAGTTGACACGTCCGATAGCGGCATAGTAGTTCGACCAGATTGTTTCTACGGTAGAGTTGGTGCTCTCGAAAGTCCAACGGTGCAACTCACCATATTTATTAGAGAAATCCGCCACTGCATTAAAGGCATCTGCCTGAACTTCCGGAGCTAATACATAGCTTCCTCCTGTCAGTCCTAAATATACGGAATAGATACCGGCACGTGCTTCTTCAAAACCGACTATGGTCGTTAACGCTTCTTCTGTAGGAACAGCATCGTATGGCATTTTATCCATATCACAAGAAGTCACCCCAAGTGTCAGTATAGTCAATGCTATCATAGATATTTTCTTCATATTCACCATTCTTTATGTTTTTAGAAAGTTAGTTCGACTCCGAAAGAATATTGTTTCGTATTGGGATAGTTACCCAATTGGATATTACTGTCTACTTCCGGGTCATATCCTTTATATTTAGTCACTGTGAGTAAATTACGTCCTACAAAGTAGATTCTGGCGTTACTGATTACTCCTGTTTTCTGAATCAGTTTGGCCGGAAGGGTGTACCCGACAGTCAGGTTTTTCATACGCATAAATGAAGCATTTTCCAGTAAATGCGTATCAAACTGCATCGGGGAGTCGGGAGTGGCAATTCTGGTTATATCTCCCGGCTTCTGCCACATGGTAAGCATTTCTACAGTTTGATTGTCCGAACCTGCAAAAGTGGGATTCTCTGTAAAAAAGCGCTCATTATTCAACATATACTGGCCTAGCATAAAAGAGAAGTCGGCACTAACAGAAATCCCTTTCCATCCGAACTGGGTGCCAAAGCCACCGGACCATGGTGCATAGCGTTGTTTGCCGACAAAAACTGCATCTTCTTCGGAGTAACTCTTAGTCAGATTTCCATTTTTGTCGTACCACATATTATATCCGTCACGCGGATCGACTCCTGCCCATTTCACATAGTAATATTCTCCCCAAGGTTTGCCGACCTTCATTTTTAAACCAGTATCGGGTAAGGTATATTCATCCAATCCGTTAAACAGTTTAGTTATTTCATTCTTATTATAATTCAGGTTTCCGGAGACACTCCATGAGAAATCTCTCGTTTTCAGAATATCCACTCCCAGAGTAATATCGAAACCACGATTACGCATACTTGCTACATTTTCCACACTACTACCATGTCCGGTAGTGTATGACAATGGATAACCCATCAACATATCGTCCGTCTGACGGTTATAAAATTCCAGTTCTACAGAAAAGCGGTCAAACACTCTTGTACTGATGCCTACATTCAGTGTTTTCATGCTTTCCCATGTCAGGTTATCATTTCCGACGGTAGAAGGAGCAATACCCGGTTGTCCGTTATACAGCAAACCGGAGCCGACCAATGCCAACGCATTATAGGCGCTGATACCGGAATTACCAGTTGTTCCATAGCTCACTTTCAACTGTAAACTGTTCAACCATGAAACGTTCTGCAGGAAATTCTCTTTTTTCATATCCCACATGGCTCCCAAAGAATAAAAGTTTGCCCACTGGTTGTTTTTGGCAAACAGAGAAGAACCGTCCCGCCGTGCTGCCAAATCGACATAATAGCGATCAGCGAAACTATAACTGATTGTGCCGAAATAAGAATTGAAAACCTTGTCATACATCGAATGTATCGGCACTTCTGACTCTGCTCCAGCTGCCATCAGCATCATTCGTGAATCTACCATTTTTTTAGAAGTTGCCGAGAAATTCTCATTCTTTGTGATAATGGACTCCTGACCGGCCAACACGGTAAAAAGATGCTTGTCTGACAGACTGAACTTATATTCCGCCGTATTGGTGAAAGTAAATGAATAATAACGTTCGAAAGATTCGGACGCCACCCCTGCCCCTTCAAAGGGGCCTTCCGGATAGGCTTTATGGGAGTTACGATAATCAAAGGCATCTACTGCCTGCGAGGTACGTATATTCAATCCTTTTATTGGGTTTATATTAAAGAAGGTATTGCCATTGATACGTACCGTACTCCGGTCATTCGGTTGAAGTTCTGCCAAGTAATACGGATTATAATATCCCATATCGTCAAAATAGTCCAATCGTTTTCCATAGCCTGCAAAGTTGCCTTCTTCGTCTGTCAATATCTCGTTTATTGTTTGGTCAGGACGATAAATACGGGCAGCATACGCTTTATTATAAACGCTATTAGCTTCCGTTCCGAAAGTTGTCGTGTTATATTTCTGATAGGAAAGGTTCACGTTAATCCCGGCTTTCAGCCAGTCGGTCACCTTTACTTCCACATTACTGCGCAAAGTCTCACGGCGCAATGAGGAATCATCCATAATCCCCTCTGTATCATAATGTCCAAATGAAATATAATAGTTGATACCTTCGGAACCACCGACCACATTTACATCATATTGTTGTGTAGGAGCTGCATCTCCGAAGAAGACATCCGCCCAATCTGTAGATATACCATTATCTATATAGAACTTTTTCCGTTTTTGAAATGTAGTATCGTATGCTTTTCCCGGGTCCAGCATTTCCTGCAGGTTAAGCCATTGTTCGGTATTCATCATCTCTATGTTATCCCCAGTCATTCTCGACCAGCCATATTGCGCATTGATACTAACACGGGCTTTCTGTCCCATTTTTCCTTTCTTGCTAGTCATTATTACTACCCCGTTAGCAGCACGAGAACCATATATAGCTGTTGAGGAAGCATCTTTCAATACGGTCATGCTTTCGATGTCGTTCGGATTTAATGCTGTAAATGCTCCGGATGATATAGGTGAACCGTCGAGAATAAAGAGAGGTTCTGTATTTGAATTGATCGAGCTGACTCCACGCAATCGCATTACAACACTTCCACTTGGTTCTCCACTGGGAGTAAATACTTGTAAACCGGCAACTTGTCCTTGTAATGCATCTCCGGCATTAGCAACCGGTCTATTGGCTATCTTGCTATTATTTACCGTTGTTACCGAACCGACTACTGACCCTAGTTTCTTTGCTGATCCGTAACCTACCACAACAACTTCATCCATCAGTTGTGTATCAGACTTTAAGATAACTCTAACAGTCGGCTGAACAGAAACCGACTCCGTTTTCATACCGATATAAGAGATTTGCAATATTTTTGCTGAATTTGGCACATTCAATAATGTGAAATGCCCGTCTATGTCTGTTATTGTACCTAAGTTAGTGCCTTTTACAACAATTGAAGCCCCTACAACAGGTTGTTTGTCATCATCGGAAATAACTATCCCCGTGACTTTCTGCGTTTGAGCTGTTATCAGCCCGATACCTATAAAAAGGTATCCAAATAGCAGCGCTAATTTTTTCTTCATAAATCTCTTTTTAAATTATTAAATAGCCCTAAAACATTTAAACTCACTTTTTACACTTAGATAAGTTCTATCAGAACTTAATTATAATCCATTGTTTTTGTAGTGTTTTTACATCAAATATGTAATTCTGGAAAGAAATGTTGCTTGATTTTACTTTTTCAATCAATTTAGATGACTATTCCATAAAAAAAATATGTCTTTTCGTTGTTTTTTGCAAAAAGAATATATACTTTTGTTCCATTATATAATACCAAACCGGAACTGTTAATAAATACAATCCGAAAAAGAGATATAATTTGTATTTTAAGAACTATATATTTATTTTAATAAGAATAGAATATAAAAAAGCACTAAGTTCTGATAGAACTTAGTGCTTTTTCGTTTTATGGAGCTACTATTAGCCATTTTACTTGGATTTCCTTCCTATTCTACTTTTCAGTTACATTATAATTATATTTTAAATCTCCCTCAAACATAAAATAAAATCAGAAATATAAAAGAGGCTCATTTAAACTATGTTAAATAGACTTCATCTAAAATTTCTTCATATATGACACTCTGTATATTTCTTTATATAGATAAAAACAAGTAAATATACAACAGTACTATTTATTTACATCAAAAACAAACAAGTTATTTTATGATTTCAAAATTTCGAGAGATTTATTCTAGCTTTATCTCTTGATTTTAAGGAGCACCTCGTTGCATTAAAACCAACGAGGTGTTTCTCGGTGTGCAACGGGTCGTTCCTTTAAAAGGAACGACCCGTTGGTTTAAAACCAAAACCCACTTATGTAACTATCTGAAAAGCAAATCATTACAAAAGCGTTCTCCCGGCCTTTCTTTTTAAGTAAAATTTTCAACAAAAGAAAACGGATACCAATATCAAACACGGTACTCCACTGATAAATATTTTACAAATCAAATCTAAAAACAATGGTTACAGTTACTTTTCAGATCAAGCCCTATCTAGCGGCTTACATGTACATGCGCTACAAAAATCACCTCGACGTACCTCCAGACCGCTCTTCTTCCTCACTTTCCGCGATCCATCTTCTCGACACCCAGCCCATCTACCACTTTCTCCACCAGCTATCCATTCCCCACCCTCCCAACGCCTCATGGCACGAAACCGGAAATATTACCTTCACCCTCCCCCATCCCAGAAACGGCAAAAATCCAAATGTATATAATTATATAGGTCATAACAGTGCACTTATCATTGAAAAAGCAATGGAAGTAGAAATGAGGGCCGAACTTTATGAATTTCTACTGGAAAATAAATACTGCCACGGCATCATGTTCAAAAAATCAATGGAAACTTTTGTCGAACATTATAATATGGTAGGGTTAGTGGAAGAAGAAAGTTTGATGAGGGCATTTCAGAGGTGGAGAAAGATGGTGAAGGAGGAGAAAAATAGGTGATTCTTTTATAGGGTGTCACATAAAATGAGACACCCTGCTTTTACTTTTGCACCAAACTTCATTAATAATCAAAACAAAAGTAGTATGGCAATAAAAAAAGTATCAAATGAGTTTATGGCTAAGGTCCTTAACGATGTAGCTTGGAAAGCCTTGTCTAACACAAGTAATAAAATCCTTTTTCATGAGGAATGTATTGAGCATTTTAAAAATTATTGGGATTGGTCAGAACTTTCAAGTAATACTGATCTAAAGTTGAACTATTATCTTATTGACAAGTTTATCGATTTATGGGATTGGAGTGAAATAATCAATCGATATTATGATGATGCGTCACTCTATACTATCGACTTTCTTGAAAAATATGTTGATAGAATACCCACCAACAACTTGCAAAATTCATATTTATGGTATTCCATCGTAAAAAGACGGATGAAAGAATTGGCTTTTGAGATTGTTTCACAATAATTATTCACTACGTGAACAAAGAGGAAAAATTGTCTTGCTAAAGCTACCAGTAGCTATAAACGTTGAAAATATTTCAACGTTATATAAATATCAATTAAATCAAAATTATAATATAGAAAACGAGGCAATCTTTTCGTATTTTTGTATTAACAAAATAGTTTAAATATGGAATTGAATGATCTTTTAATGGAAATAAGCAAGATTTGCCTTATTGAGCAAGAGCGAATGAAGCATAAGCAGCGAAAAGGCGATTGTTTTAACGTTTTCAACACTCTTGGATTACGGTCTAACGAAGTTAGATTGCATTCCGCATTCCTTGCAGAATTGTTAAATCCTGACGGAAATCATGGCCTAAAAGATGCTATGCTTAAAGAATTTCTTGCAGCCATTGGCTTAAAACGAGATTATATATCTAATTGCAATACCAATATAGTCGAACGATATATTGGTGAGCGGACAGAAACTACTGGTGGACGGATCGATATAATCTTGGAAGATGGTGAATATGCTATTATCATTGAGAATAAAATATATGCTATTGATCAATACCATCAATTACTGCGATACAATAACTATGGTAAACAACGTTTTCCGAAAGGCTTTAAGTTGATTTATCTTACACTTGATGGTCATGAGGCAAGCAAAGATTCATTAGGAGACAATGAGATTGACTATCACTGTATCTCGTACAAAGGACATATCCTAAATTGGTTATCAAAGTGTGTGATGTTAGCATACGACAAACCTCTGGTACGAGAGACAATTTCCCAATATATTACACTTATTAAACAAATCACAGGACAAGATATGAATAAAGATAGTAGTGATAAAATCGTAGATTTAGCCATCAATAATATGGAAGCAGTAGTTGCCTTGATGGATAACAGAGCTGAAATAAGTAGCAAATTAAGAACAGAATTCATTTTTAAACCGTTAAAAGAATTCGCAGTTAAAATGGGGATGGAATTTAAGCTCATCAAAGAAGGAGACGAAAGTCCGGCTCTAAAATTCAAAATGCCCCAATGGTCCCATTACATAGTCATTACAAGAGATGATGGAAGAGATTCGGATTGGAAGAACCTTTATATCGGTATTTCACAAAGTTCACTGCTGGGGGCTAAAGAATTACCAATACGGCAATTATCATGTTTTTCAGAATGTAGTAATACGTACTGGCCTTATGGATGGGAATGGATTCTATACACCGATTGGCATTCCACCAGTAGCTACTTACCAATACGCATAGGAGAGGTCTCAAATTGGATTATCTCCAAAATCAGACAAATCATAGAAGAGATAGAAGATAAAGGTTTGCCTATGTAACAATCCGAGAAACTACAATTTATGTCACTCATACAAAAATATATTTGGGTCATAGAAACCATTTACCGGACCCGTCAAATCTCATTAAAAGAACTCAGTGAGAAATGGATGGACACGGAAATGAGTGGCGGCTCATCTATATCGCGCCAAACATTCGACCGCTGGAAAACAGGTATTTTAGATATATTTGGGATAATTATCGATTGTAATCTGAAAGCGGGTTACAAATACTTCATATATAATCCTGAAGTGTTAAGAGAAGGCGAACTAAACAAATGGTTGCTCGATTCATTCTCCACTATCAATACCCTATCACAAAGTATTACACTAAAAAATAGAATTCTCGTAGAAGAAATCCCCTCAAGTAAAGATTTCTTAAAAGACATAATCGGGGCCATGCGAGATAATAAGATAATAGAGCTGACTTACAAAGGCTTCCAGCGGCATCATGCCTGCACCTTTCCTATCGAGCCTTATTGTTTGAAGATGTTCCAGAAACGATGGTATATATTGACCCATAGTATCAATGATGATGAAATACGACTGTACGCTATGGACAGAATAGAGAGCGCCAGTGTGACCGATACATGCTTCACTTTGCCAAAGGACTTTGATGCTAAATCCTATTTCGCTTCTTTCTTTGGAATTGTGCTTGATAAGGATATTAAGGAAGAAAAAATCGTGTTACGTGCTGACAGATATCATCAACATTATCTTCGCACACTTCCACTTCACCCTTCACAACGGGAAATATACACTTCTGATGAATATGCAGATTTCGAATTGCATCTTCGACCGACATACGACTTCTGTATGGAGTTACTAAAAGTTGGCGCAATGATTGAAGTATTAGAACCCCAATCACTTCGTCATCAACTTCATGGCTGTATTAAGGATATGTGGAAAATATATGAAAACGATTAATGAAAGTCATTTAAGTGTTGATAGTTAGTACCAAAGATTGCATTTTAATTCTTATAAAATAAATAATAATGAAAGTATACACTCACTTCTATCTAATGGATGAGAACACTGCTATAGGTTTTCGATGGAGGACATTGTTACAATATGGTAATTCATGGGAGGTTATCGGATCAGTGGTAATGAAAAATCCAGGTGGTGCCAAATTTAAATCCCCCACCCACCAAGCAATTGACGATGCCGAAACGTTAAGACAACTCCGGCACTTTGACGAAAGTAAAGACAAGTGGTATGAATTTGGTAGTGATACCACAATTGACTGTGTAGGCGATCTCTTTGCTTTCTACTATGATCTGCCAAGCCGTGAAGATTTGAACGGTGTGATACAAATTTTTAATCTCTTCTATATCAAAGAAGCAGATTTAAGTAAGGCTTTGGTATATTCAGAAGCAACCAGCAATACATTTCGTTTTGCAGATGAAGAAAATGTGACCAATTACGACATAGAGCACCTTGTTCCTCCAGTCTACCTTGGCTTTGGAAATTTGGCTTGGCATAAAAGATATAACCAAAAGGCTGAACAGTTTTTCAATGCCGCTATTAATAAGTGTGGAATGAAATATCTTGACCCTATATTCCAACACAATAATTTTACGCATCCACTTTATCTCATGCGTTATGCAAAGAATAAACCCAAGTATATAAGGTATCGGATGAAGTTCAAACAGAATACGTTGATACCAACAGGCGTGGAAAATGCTATCTCTGATGCAAGATCAACCTTAAGCAAACATATACCTAATATGGAAAGAGCTAAAAGGCAAGAGCAGAGACAAAAGATCGCAGATGAAGTTTTCAACCATTTGAAAAATCAAAAAGGGTATCAGGTGGTAGCAATAAAAGGTAAGAACGGTATTTCACTGTGTAATGGTGCTGTACGGCTTGTTATTAATAGTAACAAAAATGAAGCCGTACATCTATTTGTTAACTGTGGGACCAAAGGCATGAGTAAAGAAAGCATGAAATCTTTTTTCAACAAAATGGAAAATTCGTTTGGATTCCAGCGAGCATATGATATACAAAAATACGAAAATAGAATGCATCTTTCATTTGCAAAATTGACAAGCCAAAATCCACTTGAGAAGATAGAACAAATAGTATCATTTGTAGAAACATCGTTATCTAATGAAAAATAAATATCTTTTTCTCGATTTTGACGGTATACTCAATTCTAATAAAAATTATCGAACATTGCAGATGTTGGGTATACCTACACGAGATGAATATGGTACTATCTTTGATCCCCAATATGTAGAATGTTTGCGTGACATTATAGATATATTTGCTGGAACCTGTTATTTGCAAAAATGTTCGGTCAACTCAATAATCGTGAAAGTCTCCGTTACTTGATTTTAGCTTTGGAAACACATCAAAGAAAGCGTTATCATTTTGGGGTTGGGGCGTGAACTCATAGCCAAAACTACGCTTGTATCTGCCAATCAAAATCGAGATTAATCATGAGCCGAATGCATACATATAGAGCGTATGACTCATGCAAGGAACTTTATTGGATTAATCTTACAGGATCTTTCCTTGTCGTTAGAACGAAGTCAGACCTGAAGTGCAAGTCTGTAAATGAAAACGTAGAATGTCGGAAAATATCCCTTCTAATGTCATAAATAGATATTTCTCTAAAGAAACTGACATTTCTAATGACATAAGAAGAGCATTATTAACAATAGGGGTTAATGGAAAATATGAGTACTATGAATATTGGTGGTCTTTTTGGTACGTTAGCAATGCAAATAAGAGATGTTTAATTGATAAATTTAGGGAGCTTGAATATTATATTTATAGCGATTGTAAACTATACTTCAAAGAATTGGTATTAAAACTAATAGATAATTCTCTAAGAGATATTATTGAAAATTTTGTTCCACCCCATAATATGCCAAATTGGAAAATACAACTGATAAAAGACCCAGCGTTACTTGATAAAAACACTTCTCATTATATAGCAATTCCTGAAGATAACTCATACTGCTACTTATTAAAAAGTAAACGTCCAAGGGATATTGATGGGAGTATTAAAATAAAATAACAGAATAGGCAAACCAGGATTATCTAAAAAGACAATCCTGGTTAAATTTAGTAGTTCGAAAATAGGAGAGCAGACTCATTTGGATCAATATACTTAAACGATTGGGGAGCAGCAAAAGCCTTAAATAATTCGAATGGATTAATTGGTTCTTCATAAAGACGTGGAGAACTGATTTTCAAGGCATACCCATGTGTACGACCTTCAAAGTATTGGTCAAAAAAATCCTTAGTGATACCTGAATCCTTATGAGTCTGGTCCCATAGTGTACTAGGGGTATCATTTAGAATATTCTCTACTGTAAATTCCCCAACAATCATCCCAACAGGCTTTGTTGAATAGACCACTACTTTATCTACACTCCTTGTGAAAATAACTTTTCTATATTCATATTTTTTCTTTCCTGTAAAAATTTCCTGTACAAATTCAGGTTTAATCGATAATAAGACTTTCATTTATTTTTCCTCTTGATATTATATTCTTAAATTGTTCATCATTTATTTGCATAAATCCCCAATAGTCACCAGCCGAAAGGCCGACCTGTTCAATAAGTTCACCACGGGTAACTCTTCTATCAAATGCAATATTATAAGTCATTTTTATAAGAGTCATCCCATATTCTGTATACCATTTCCGTAGCTCATTTTCATTAAATATACTATAAGCGTTTGCATATTTGATAAATTCCTCTGTAGATTTAAAATCAGAAGCCTTTTTTATTTCTTCTACAATACAGATAGAAGACACAACACTACGATAATATGCAGCCCCTTTTTCGTCTTTCATTCGATAGATTAAAAGAATATCTCCTCTTGACAATTGATCAATATTCCTCATTTTACACAAATAAATCTTATGTATGCTATTTGTGTAAGCAATGTCTCGCACAAGAAAAGATTTATCACGTTCCTCATTATCTAAAATTGAATCAGGAAAGAGCGGAGTATGATATTCAGGTTTTATTGATAGAATAAACTTTCGTACTTTTGAAGTATGAATATAAGGATAATCATACAACAAATCTCCTGAATATACTTTCATAGACTTTACAAATACAAACTCCGGTTCATCCTCATGACCTTTAGTTCCATATACAAGGAATCCATATCTCTTTAACAACCTTATAAGCCCTTCATGTTTCCTGTATATCGTCACATATATTTCATCCGCATCAATATGAAGAGCAGCTACCACTATTTTTTTTACAAATTGTTCTCCCAACTTAGTATTATGAGCTTCTATTTTAAAAGTTCCAACTTTTAGTCTATTAGCTGCAGGCATTGGCGGACATACATCTGTTATATCTTCTAATTCCTGTTTTAAATATAGAAAAGCTTGCAACATCCCTTCATTATTCTTTTGAATAAAAGCCTTTGCATTATCTTTCTTTTTCTTATTATACCACTTAGAAAATTCGGGATAATCTTCCTTTAAAGAATTAAAAAAGGGATCAGATAAACTGATATTGCAAAAACTTTGTTGCTCCATAGCTTTTCTTTATTACTTATACGTTTGTTCTATTATTCTTGTTATGCGATACAAATTAACGAAAAAACTTCTAGAAGTAAAAGGAGAAGATAATAAATCTTCTAAATGAATAACATCCAAAATCTAGAATACCTTTAAAATATTTGATAAAAAAGACTTTATCTGTTTTAGAGGTGATAGTGAAGCAAGATGATAGAAAATGAACATAGTACATATTTTAGTTTATATCATTTAAACTGAAAATATGTACTATATATTCTTTTACCCTATAATACTTTTAATGTAATCCGTAGGACATACATGATAGAAGTCTTTGAACTTCTTTCCAAAATATTTAGCATCACAATATCCCAGCATTCCTGCAATTTCCGAAACAGTGTACTGTTGGGAGGCTAGCAGTTTAAGTGCCCTGTCCATTTTGAACGAATAGATATAATTTTCCGGAGGATTCCCGGTTATCTCTCGTATCCTGCTATAAAAAGCAGTACGGCTCATTCCTATATCAATACTTAATTTATCTATTGTATATTTATCAGTAGAGAGGTTCTTTTCCAGGATTTTATTGACTTTATCCATAAATATCTGATCCGTATTTTCTGTTTCCATTTCTTCTTTGGTGGGGACCATTGGAAAAACAGCATCTGACAAAAACAATTTGACCCGTTCACGCAAAACCATGCGGTTTTCTACAAGCATACGTATGTTTGCCCTTAGCCTGCAAATGCTTTCTGTTCGTAATTCCAGACGATCCGCCCCACTTCCTAAATGGGACAAATAACTTTCGTTATCAAAGGCCCTTATCAAAAGGACAACCGGTATATACCCTATCATTTTATCTGTTTTGATCCGGAAACTAAGTGCATCTCCATTTGTTCCGTTTACATTATCGTCAATAATGATAGCATCAGGATTTTGGCGGACTACTGTATCCTTCAGCAAATCAGGATCTTTCAAAACTGAAATCTGAAAATACCGCGATAAAGCTTTCCTTAAATAATTCCTGAATGCCCCGTCCGCCATTACCAATAAGATATGGGATGTATCTTTTGTTTTAGCATTCGGGGTATCATCTTTATCACTTTCAGAAGATTTTTTAGCCTTATTCTTCGTATTTGTTGAAGAATGTTTGATAACCGAACATTCCTGATTCCGGCAATGACAATCTGTTGGAATGACAATTTGGAAAGCAAATGATTTGCCATGTCTATATCCGTTTATTTTTCCACCATGCAGGCGAATGATTTTTCTTACAGTCCACAAATCACTATACCCATATATAGGAAATATGACCGGAATAAAAGGAAACATTTTCCCTACTCTTTTGTCTGCTATCTCACAATTAGTAATCTGCAACTGCCAGGAATCTGTTGTATGTGTTATATTGATTGATATGCAACAACCTAAATCGGAACCCAAAATTAGTTTGCTTATAAGATGCTGAAGCGCTGCCGTCATAATGTTTTCATTGATTCTGCAACTGACGCAATCCGAACATTCGCTGACAGTCAGTTGTATACGGCGCGAATCAGCATAAGGTCGACATTGATTGACAATAGAAGTAATATAAGAAGAGAGTTCCAAATTTGCCGTTGATGTCTTAGGAAGTATTTTTTTGTTTACCTTATTGAGGGTTACAATATTCTGATTGCAATATATGATGTATTCGGTATATCCCAATGCCTCTTCTACTTGTTGGGAAAGCGATTCGGGAAGATTACCGGTTTTAAGTTCTTCCAATTGATTTCGTAACAATATCAACGGGGTATACGTAGTATGGAGCATGTTCATAGCTATCTTAAGTTTTTCATGTGACAACAACTGAACATTATACTCTACCGCAAGATACGCAAACAAAACAATAAATAGCCCAATGCCGAAACTCTCTACAGGAACTGCATAACCAAGCAATGACAAATCAGGCAAAATTACGCCAATAGCTTGTTTACTGTTTACTAAATTGGCTCCACTATCTATAGAAAGTAAAGCGCGAAAGTTTAATAATAAACTCAGGTAACAATCATTCATACTTATATAGGATTTGATTAATACTTACATTTTCAGCAAAACACGTTTGATGACCTTTTAACGTGTCTAAATCCGGCACAAGTATAAACTTTTCAACATCCACATATGAGGTGGATTCTAACAAAAACAATGGGTATTTTCTATCAAAAGTGGTAACAATATCGTTTGTTACCGAAATCTCAAGGGATAGATTCTAAAATCATCATTTCATTTGGTAAAACATAGTAATTGTAAAATATTTTATCACAAAACAATACAACCACACGAACATATAGTTCCACTTAATCATTAAAATAATGAAATAAGTAGAATTATCAAGCCGCGTATATAATTTGAAAATAATAGACTTCTGATAAGTACTGTCAGATCATAGTTTACAGGAATACCTCATCATAAGACGGAATAATCTTTGCATCGTAAACGTGAGTGGCCGCAAATACATCGTCTTTCTTTATCAACAACCAGTCTTTATCCTGATCATCCATATTGGTATGTATAAGGACAAATAGCCCTTTGAGTTTATGCCCGTGTAACTTGAATTCAAGTATTCCATTTTTAATAGCAGCGGAAATGTTACGATTATTACCAACGTAAGCATAGGTTCCACTATCCCATATTTCCACCGTACCTGCTCCATAGTTACCTTCCGGTATAACTCCTTCAAAGTGCGCATAACTCAAGGGGTGGTCTTCTACTTCTATGGCCAACCTCTTATCTTTTGGATTCATGGAAGGTCCTTTAGGCACCACCCAACTTTTTAATACTCCATCCACTTCCAAACGAAAATCGAAATGAAAATGACTGGCATCATGCTTCTGAACAACAAAAACAGGCATTCGATTGGGAGTTTCCACCGTATCCGCCATCGGTTCCGGTGTTTTACCGAATTGCCTTTTTGCCCGGTACTCTTTGAGGTTAATCATAGAGGCTTCAACCGCCTGCTTTTCTACCATTTTGATGTTTTTTCCTTCATCGGGAGAATTCTTTGCCATAATCTGTATTTTTTAGGTGAATAAAAAAACGAATGATTCAATGTGACAACAATCAGTATATCTGTTTGTTTGTCGAAATTCATCTATTTTAATGGCTTTAGAACTGCATTTAAGTTTGCTAACTTATTTTTAGTCTTCTCCCTTTCTTACTGCCTGCATAGTGGGTACAAAAATCCCTTTCAATCGTCCTTTTATAAAAGTATAAAAGCAATTGGAAGGAAATGAATAAAAAGAGATTAATCGGATATCTGTTCGTCACGATGTCTGTTGGTTGTATTCAGGCGCAGGAACAGAAGTCTTCTGTACCCGAATACAAGCTATGGTACGACTGTCCCGCACAGGTATGGACCGAGGCATTACCCCTTGGGAATGGTCGTTTGGGGGCCATGGTATATGGAACACCAGGCACAGAACAAATACAACTAAACGAAGAAAGCATTTGGGCGGGACGTCCCAATAATAACGCCAATCCGGATGCACTGGAATATATTCCGAAAGTGCGTGAGCTGGTCTTTGCCGGAAAATATCTTGAAGCACAGACACTGGCCACAGAGAAGGTGATGGCAAAGACTAATTCAGGAATGCCATACCAAAGTTTTGGTGACCTGCGAATCGCTTTTCCAGGTCATACACGTTATTCCAATTATTACAGGGAATTAAGTCTGGATTCCGCACGTGCAATCGTACGTTATGAAGTAGACGGAGTGCAGTATCAACGCGAAACGATTACTTCATTTACCGATCAGGTAGTAATGGTACGACTGACCGCCAATCGTCCCGGACAAATTACTTTCAATGCACAACTCACTTCCCCTCACCAGGATGTTATGATCGCTTCTGAAGAGGGAAACTGTGTGACACTCTCGGGAGTCTCTTCCTTGCATGAAGGATTGAAAGGAAAAGTAGAATTTCAAGGCAGATTGACTGCTAAAAATAAAGGTGGGAAAATAGCTTGTGCCGATGGAATACTTTCTGTTGAGAAAGCCGACGAAGCGGTTATCTATGTATCCATTGCAACTAATTTCAACAACTATCAAGACATCACCGGTAATCAGACAGAGCGGGCAAAGAATTATTTGGCGAAAGCAATGGTTCATCCGTTCATTGAATCGAAGAAGAATCATGTTGATTTTTACCGACAATATCTGACACGCGTTTCTCTTGATTTGGGACGAGACCAATATGCGAATGTAACCACCGATAAGCGTGTGGAGAATTTCAAAAACACCAATGACACACATCTGGTTGCCACCTATTTTCAATTCGGACGTTATTTGTTGATCTGTTCTTCCCAACCGGGAGGACAACCCGCCAATTTACAAGGAATTTGGAATGACAAATTATTCCCTTCCTGGGATAGCAAATATACTTGTAACATCAATTTGGAA
Source organism: Bacteroides xylanisolvens (assembly GCF_018289135.1). Lineage (NCBI taxonomy): Bacteria > Pseudomonadati > Bacteroidota > Bacteroidia > Bacteroidales > Bacteroidaceae > Bacteroides > Bacteroides xylanisolvens. The sequence continues at coordinate 1,284,899 of NZ_CP072216.1, read as the reverse complement.
ATGAATTACTGGCCTTCGGAAGTAACGAATCTAAGTGAACTGAATGAACCGTTATTCCGTCTGATAAAAGAAGTGAGTGACACAGGTAAAGAGACGGCTAAGATTATGTATGGAGCCAACGGATGGGTGTTGCATCATAACACGGATATATGGCGTATTACAGGAGCAGTTGACAAAGCTCCTTCGGGTATGTGGCCCAGTGGTGGCGCATGGCTTTGCCGACATCTTTGGGAGCGTTATCTATACACCGGAGATGTGGAATTCCTGCGTTCTGTCTATCCGATACTGAAAGAGTCCGGACGTTTCTTTGATGAAATTATGGTGAAAGAACCCGTACACAACTGGCTGGTAGTCTGCCCCAGTAATTCACCGGAGAATGTACATTCGGGAAGTAACGGGAAAGCTACTACAGCTGCCGGATGCACCATGGACAACCAATTGATTTTCGATCTTTGGACAGCAATTATATCTGCTTCTCAAATACTGGATACAGATCAGGAGTTTGCCTCTCATCTGACACAACGTCTCAAAGAAATGGCTCCCATGCAGGTGGGACATTGGGGGCAATTACAAGAGTGGATGTTCGACTGGGATGATCCGAAGGACGTACACCGTCACATTTCTCATTTGTACGGACTCTTCCCCAGCAATCAGATTTCCCCTTACCGTACTCCTGAACTATTTGATGCAGCACGTACTTCTCTGATTCATCGTGGCGACCCGTCGACCGGGTGGAGCATGGGATGGAAAGTTTGCCTTTGGGCACGCCTGCTTGATGGCGACCACGCCTACAAGCTGATAACTGACCAGCTGACTCTCGTACGCAATGAAAAGAAAAAAGGAGGCACCTACCCTAACCTGTTCGATGCGCACCCACCATTTCAGATTGATGGAAACTTTGGTTGTGCCGCGGGTATTGCAGAGATGTTGATGCAAAGTTACGATGGTTTTATATATTTGCTTCCTGCGCTGCCTACCGTTTGGACAGAAGGTTCTATCAAAGGAATTATTGCCCGTGGAGGTTTCGAACTTGATTTGAGTTGGAAAAACGGGAGAGTCAGCCGGCTGGTTGTCAAATCTCATAAGGGAGGAAATTGTCGTCTACGTTCGCTCAATCCATTAACCGGGAATGGCTTGAAGCGTGCCAAAGGTGAAAATCCGAACCCTCTTTATGCAGTCCCCACCATTCCGGAGCCATTGATTAACGAAAAGGCCAACTTGAACAAAGTGGAAATTGCAGAGACATACCTCTATGACCTACCTACCAAAGCAGGAAAAGAATATGTATTGATTGGAAAATAATAACTCGACCGATATGAACAAAAACTTATTGAAACTGATTGTCGCCTGTGGAACTGCTTGTTTCCTAGCTTGCGCAGCACCTCAAAAAACAGAAACGGAAAAATGGAGTGAACGCATGGCACGCTCCGAAATGAAACGTTTCCCCGAACCCTGGATGATTGAAAAAGCTAAAAAACCACGCTGGGGATATACCCACGGATTAGTAGTGAAATCCATGTTGGAAGAATGGAAACATACCGGGGACAGCGTATATTATGAGTATGCCAAGATATATGCAGATAGTCTGATCGATGCTGACGGACATATCAAAACCATGAAATATCTTTCATTCAATATTGATAATGTCAACGGTGGAAAGATTCTTTTCGATCTTTACGCACAGACTGGAGACGAACGCTACAAAATAGCCATGGATACTTTGCGTAAGCAAATGGCAGAGCAACCCCGTACCAGTGAGGGAGGATTCTGGCATAAATTGAGATATCCTCATCAAATGTGGCTGGACGGAATTTTTATGGCTTCTCCTTATCTGGTTCAATATGGTGCTACTTTTAATGAGCCCGCTTTATTTGACGAAGCAACAAAACAGATTCTTTTGATAAATAGCAAGACTTATGATCCTGCAACAGGGCTTTTTTATCACGGATGGGATGAAAGTCGCGAACAGAAATGGTCAAATCCTGAAACAGGTTGCTCTCCTAATTTTTGGAGTCGCAGTATCGGATGGTATGGAGCTGCTATTGTAGATGTACTGGACTTCCTGCCACAGGAAACAGCCGGACGCGACAGCATTATACAAATTCTGCAGGGATTGGCAAAAGCGATTGTGAAATACCAAGATCCTTCATCCGGAACCTGGTATCAGGTAACCGATCAGGGAGCACGTGAAGGTAATTATTTGGAATCATCTGCCACTGCCCTGTTTATCTATACGCTTGCCAAAGCTATCAATAAAGGATATATTGGCAACGAATATATCGAACCGACACAAAAAGCCTTTGACGGAATGGTAAAGACATTTACCCGTTTGGAAGAGGATGGCAGCTATACAATTACCAATTGCTGTGCTGTTGCAGGATTGGGCGGAGATTCAAAAAGATATCGTGACGGCTCATTTGAGTATTATATCAGTGAACCGATTATAGAAAATGATCCGAAATCGGTAGGTTCATTCATCTTGGCTGCTATTGAGTATGAGAAAATGACTAAAAAATAAACTAAAAACGATAAAATACAATGAGAAAATTCAAGATTATTCCCCTTTTGTTGCTGCTATTGACAATGGCAACTTCGGCTGCAGCACAGAAGAAAACACAAAAGACGTATATCCCCTGGGACAACGGCAAACTCATAGTTTCCGAAGAGGGACGTTACCTGAAACACGAAAACGGTGCTCCTTTCTTTTGGTTAGGAGAAACCGGTTGGCTATTGCCCGAACGCTTGAACCGGGATGAAGCCGAATATTACCTGGAACAATGCAAACGTCGCGGATACAACGTGATTCAGGTTCAAACGTTGAACAATGTTCCGTCTATGAATATCTACGGACAATATTCGATGATTGACGGATACAACTTCAAAAACATCAATCAAAAAGGCGTATACGGTTATTGGGATCACATGGATTACATCATCCGTACAGCAGCAAAGAAGGGACAATATATCGGCATGGTCTGCATTTGGGGAAGCCCGGTGAACCGGGGCGAGATGACTGTAGAACAGGCAAAAGCATACGGCAAGTTTTTGGCAGAGCGTTATAAGGACGAACCGAATATTATCTGGTTTATTGGTGGAGATATCCGTGGCGACGTGAAAACTGCTGAATGGGAAGCTTTGGCAACCTCTATCAAAGCTATCGACAAAAATCACCTGATGACATTCCATCCACGTGGAAGAACAACTTCCGCAACTTGGTTCAATAATGCTCCTTGGTTGGATTTCAACATGTTTCAAAGCGGACATCGTCGCTATGGACAACGTTTCGGAGATGGTGACTACCCTATCGAAGAAAATACGGAAGAGGATAACTGGCGTTTTGTAGAACGCAGCCTGGCCATGAAACCCATGAAGCCTGTGATTGACGGTGAACCGATCTATGAAGAAATACCTCATGGTCTGCACGATGAAAACGAACTGTTGTGGAAGGATTATGACGTACGTCGTTATGCTTATTGGTCTGTATTTGCAGGTTCTTTCGGACATACTTACGGTCATAATTCCATCATGCAATTTATCAAACCGGGTGTAGGTGGTGCTTATGGTGCAAAGAAGCCTTGGTATGATGCTTTGAATGATCCGGGCTACAATCAGATGAAGTATCTGAAAAACCTGATGTTGACTTTCCCGTTCTTTGAACGCATACCCGATCAGTCTATCATCACAGGACAGAATGGAGAACGTTATGACCGCGCTATCGCTACACGTGGAAATGATTATCTGATGGTATACAACTATACCGGACGTCCGATGGAAGTTGATTTCAGCAAGATTAGCGGCGCAAAAAAGAATGCCTGGTGGTACACCACGAAAGATGGTAAACTGGAATACATCGGAGAATTTGATAACGGAGTGCACAAATTCCAGCACGACAGTGGTTATTGCAGTGGAAACGATCATATTCTGATTGTAGTGGATAGTAGTAAGAACTATGTGGAGAAGGCCTGGACAGAATTACCAAATGCACAACAAAAATGGGCTAAATAATTTTGTATTATTAGGCACAGATTACACGGATTTTACGGTTTTCAGAATGACAGATAGGTAAAACAACAGCGTTAATCCGTGCAATCCGTGCCTAATTTTATTATATAAACGAATTATGAAAACATACTTATGAATAAAAGAATAGTATCATTTTTCTTTCTTCTGCTCTTTGCAGGTTCACTATACGCAGCCATAGGTATCACTGACCTGCGAACGGAGCAGTTGAAAAATCCGGCAGGTATCGATGTGCGCCAACCCCGATTGAGCTGGCGCATCGAATCGGATGAACAGAATGTGATACAAACTGCGTATCACATTCTTGTCGCATCTTCCCCGGAGCTATTGGAACAAGGAAAAGGAGATATTTGGGATTCAGGAAAGATTGAATCTGACGCTTCCCAATGGATCACTTATCAGGGAAAAACATTAAAATGTAATGCTCCCTACTATTGGAAAGTGAAAATAGACACCAACAAAGGTGCAACGAATTGGAGTGTTCCGGCTTTCTGGATCACCGGACTATTTAATGAAGCGGACTGGCAAGGACAATGGATCGGCTTGGACAGGGCCGCTCCCGGAGACAGCGAAACACGATGGAGCCGTTTGGCAGCCCGTTATCTCCGTAAAGAGTTTGCAGTAAAGAAAAGTGTGAAACGTGCCACAGTACATATCGCCGGAATGGGATTGTACGAGTTGTTTATCAACGGACAACGCATCGGCAATCAAGTACTGGCACCTGCTCCTACCGACTACCGGAAAACAATTCTGTACAACACATACGATGTTACTTCACTGCTTCAAACAGAAAATGCTATTGGAGTAACTCTCGGAAATGGTCGCTTCTATACGATGCGTCAGAACTATAAACCGTATAAGATACCGACTTTCGGTTATCCTAAACTCCGGTTGAATCTGATTGTGGAATATGCAGACGGCAGCAAAGAAACGATTGCTACAAACACTTCATGGAAATTGACTACTGAAGGTCCTATCCGTAGCAATAATGAATATGATGGCGAAGAATATGATGCCCGTAAAGAGCTAGGAGCCTGGACTCAAACCGGATATGATGACAAAAACTGGATGCCGGCCCAACGTGTCAGTATTCCTTCAGGAACATTGCGCGCACAAATGATGCCGGGCATGAAAGTTACAGAAACCCTGAAGCCCGTTTCTATTAAAAAGCTTGGTAACAAATATATCCTGGATATCGGTCAGAATATGGCGGGCTGGGTACGTTTCCGGATAAAAGGACAGGCTGGCGATAGCATCCGTCTCCGTTTTGCAGAAAGTCTGCAAGACAATGGCGAACTTTATACAAGAAACTTCAGGGATGCCCGTTCTACAGATGTATATGTTGTCAGCGGACGCGAAACAAAAGATGCTACCTGGGCACCTCGTTTTATTTATCATGGATTCCGTTATGTAGAAGTCAGCGGTTATCCGAATGCGAAGGCAGAAGATTTCGTTGCCGAAGTAGTAGAAGATGAAATGGAGCATATCGGTACTTTCAACTGTTCTGACGAAACTCTGAATAAGATTATCCGTAATGCATTTTGGGGAATCCGGAGCAACTATAAAGGGATGCCGGTTGACTGTCCGCAACGGAATGAACGCCAACCATGGTTGGGTGACCGTACCATGGGCTGTTGGGGAGAAAGCATGCTTTTCGATAATTACGCCATGTATACCAAATGGACGCGTGACATCCGTGAAGCACAACGGGAAGACGGCTGTATTCCTGATGTAGCCCCAGCATACTGGAACTACTACTCGGACAATGTGACTTGGCCTGCCGCTTTACCAATGGCCTGCGACATGCTTTTCACAAACTTTGGAGATAAACGTCCGATCGAAGAGAATTATCCGGCTATCAAGAAGTGGGTATCTCATATCCGTGAATACTACATGACAGAGGATCTTATCATCACCAAAGATAAATATGGTGACTGGTGCGTTCCACCCGAATCACTGGAGTTAATTCATAGCAAGGACCCTTCCCGCAAGACTGACGGAGCTCTGATCGCAACCGCTTATTATCTGAAAGTATTACAACTGATGCACCGCTTTGCAAGCCTGCAAGGGCTGAAAGCTGACGCAGAAGAATGGGAAGATTTGGAACATCGCATGAAAGACGCATTCAATGCCCGTTTTCTTCACGTAAAGGAAGGTACCTCTCCCGTACCGGGACATACCTTATATCCGGATAGTATTTTCTATGGTAACAACACAGTTACTGCCAATATCTTGCCACTTGCTTTTGGTCTAGTGCCAAAGAACTATATCAATGAAGTAGCTAAAAATGCCGTAACTTCCATTATTACAACCAACAAGGGACATATAAGTACCGGAGTGATCGGCGTACAATGGTTATTGCGTGAATTGAGCCGTCGCGGCCATGCCAATGTAGCTTATCTACTGGCTACCAATAAAACATATCCTTCCTGGGGATATATGGTTGAAAAAGGTGCTACCACTATTTGGGAGTTATGGAACGGTGATACGGCAAATCCTGAAATGAATAGCGGTAATCACGTGATGCTTTTAGGTGATTTATTACCGTGGTGCTTCAATAACTTGGCAGGTATCCGTGCGGACCGCTGGAAGTCCGGTTACAAGCATATCGTCTTCCAGCCGGCTTTTGAAATTCAGGAGTTGAGTAACGTGGATGCATCGTACATAAGTATCTACGGAAAAATAACCAGCCGATGGACAAAGACTCCCACACATTTGGAATGGGATATCGAACTTCCCGCCAATACGACGGGGGAAGTACATCTTCCGGATGGACGGAAAGAAAAAATCGGATCAGGAAAATATCATTTCAGTGTAGACATTCCCACCCGGAATACGGCTATTCTGACTGATGAATTTCTGTACGAAAACGCTTCTTTCCCCGAATGTCACGGAGCTACGATAGTAGAGCTGAAAAATGGTGATCTCGTAGCCTCTTTCTTCGGAGGAACCAAAGAGCGCAATCCGGATTGTTGCATCTGGGTATGTCGTAAACCTAAAGGCTCTAAAGAATGGACCGCCCCCAAACTTGCTGCCGACGGTGTGTTTTCACTCAAAGACTCACAAGCAGTATTAGCTGGAATCGATTCAACCTGTACCCCGGTGAAAGATGCAAAAGGAACACTTATTGCCCGCAGAAAAGCTTGCTGGAACCCAGTTCTTTTCCAGATTCCCGGAGGTGACCTGATTCTGTTTTATAAAATAGGTTTGAAAGTGAGCGACTGGACAGGATGGCTTGTCCGTTCACGCGACGGAGGAAAAACCTGGAGCAAACGCGAAGCGCTTCCGAAAGGTTTTCTTGGACCTATTAAGAATAAACCGGAATATATCAATGGGCGTATCATCTGCCCTTCCAGTACGGAAGGAAGTAACGGATGGCGTGTCCATTTCGAGATTTCCGATGATAAAGGCAAGACCTGGAAGATGGTCGGACCACTGGATGCCGAGTTATCTGTCCCCACCCAAAATCGTAAAAAGGGAGGTGTGAATGTGGATGACCAGGAAGGCGGAGAAGCGATCGAAGGAGAAGGAGCCAAACCTGTTTATGCAATACAACCCAGTATTTTGAAGCATAAGGATGGAAGATTACAGATACTCTGTCGTACACGTAACGCACAGGTAGCAACTGCGTGGAGCAGTGATAATGGTGACACATGGAGTAAAGTTACGTTGCTGGATGTCCCGAATAATAATTCCGGTACGGATGCCGTGACAATGAAAGACGGTAGACATATCCTTATCTACAATAATTTCTCTACATTGCCCGGAACTCCGAAAGGTCCGCGTACTCCGCTCTGTGTGGCCGTTTCAGAAGATGGTATCAATTGGCAGCCTGTTCTTACATTAGAAGATAGTCCGATCAGCCAATACTCTTACCCTAGCATTATTCAGGGGAAAGACGGGAAGCTGCATGCCATTTATACATGGCGCCGTCAACGAATTAAATATGCAGAGATAGATCCGACGAAGTTTTAAATATTGAACGATCATCTGAATGAAATCGACCGCTCCTTTGCCCGCAAAAGAGCGGTCGATTCTTGTATTTATCCATTTTATACTTTACATTTGCCAATAAATAAAAAATAACGATGGCAGATAATTACATAGAAAGACAACAGGAACAATACGAAGCCCGAAAAGCTGCTTGGAAACAAGCACAAAAATATGGTAAGAAGAAACTAACAGCAGTACGTCCGGCTGAATCGAAGTCTCACACTTCAACGGTTTCAAAACCGGAGGATTCAAAAAGAAGAGTATTTATAACAGGCGGAGCGGAAGGAATAGGCAAAGCAATAGTAGAAGCTTTTTGCCTAGCTGGAAATCAAGTTGCCTTTTGTGATATAAACGAAACATCGGGACAGGAGACTGCGAAGGCAACCGGGGCTATGTTCCATAAGGTCGACGTAAGTGATAAAAACGCACTTGAAAGTTGTATGCAAACCATTCTTGCCGAATGGAACGATATTGATATTATTGTCAACAACGTCGGTATCAGCAAATTTTCTTCTATCACAGAAACAAGTGTAGAGGATTTCGACAAAATTCTTTCTATTAACCTGCGTCCTGTATTCATCACTTCCCGGCTGCTTGCCATCCATCGTAAAAAGCAGCCCTCTCCCAACCCATACGGCCGAATTATAAATATCTGCTCTACACGTTATCTGATGAGTGAACCGGGAAGTGAAGGGTATGCAGCATCGAAAGGTGGTATCTATTCTTTGACTCATGCATTGGCTTTGTCTTTATCCGAATGGAATATCACCGTAAATTCCATTGCTCCGGGATGGATACAGACTCATGATTATGATCAACTCCAACCGGAAGACCATTCACAGCATCCTTCACGCCGGGTAGGCAAACCGGAAGATATTGCCCGCATGTGTCTGTTTCTCTGCGAGGAAAACAATGATTTCATCAATGGAGAAAACATCACTATTGACGGGGGAATGACGAAAAAGATGATTTATATTGAATAAAAATCTATCACTTTAATGAATACTATCGTATTTGTTAAGGTCTTTTGGGCACGATAACAAATACGATAGTATCCACTATTTATTGCATTAATATTCTTCGAGCAACTTCCACTCCAGTTTTCACTATCGAAGCAGCATGATGGAACTCCAACATATCATACGTATCGCCGGAAATTTGAATTAAGATATCCGGCTGACAACGTTCTATCTGATAACGGGTGATTTGCTGCATCATCATCCTGGAAGATTCTGTCAACAGATTATAAGGAGATACTTTCTTTTTCTTTCCGGTATCAATGGGTGCATTCACATCGACAGCTATCAGAATGTCTCCTTCAGTGCGTTGCACATGACTCAATGGAAGAGGATTCAGAATACCTCCATCAATCAATACCATACCGTCTTTTCTTAATGGGCGGAAAAGCATAGGGATAGAAATAGACGCACGGATAGCTTCATGTAAGCTCCCTCTGTCAAACCTGACTTCCTGATCGCGGACAATATCCGTAGCCATCGCTACATAAGGGACAGGCAGGTCTTCAATATTCATGTCCGGAATAATTTGTTTCAGTTCTTTAATAAAACGGTCACCTTTCACTAATCCATCCCGGCTTAAGGTAAGATCCGCCAATTCCCACATCTTGCGTTTGTCCCAACTATACAGCCATTCTTTACATTCTTCCATTTTTCCTGAAGCATACATTGCTCCCACCATTGCTCCCATGGAACTTCCTGCAATGGAAGTAATCTCAAAGTTGTGACGAAGTAATTCTTCAATTACTCCTATATGTGCTATTCCACGTGCTCCACCCATGGAAAGGACTAATGCTACTTTTTGCTTATCCATATCATATACATTTCTGTTAGCCATCTACAAAATAACACATTTTCTGCGAAAAAGATGTTTAGTAATCGTGAAGAAATAAATTATAGCAGTGTTTTAGGGGAACTAAAGCATAGCTTTAGATATGATAAAGCTATACTTTGTCAGTTGCAAAGCATAGCTCTATTATATTCTTCTATTATCCCGGAGATTTTCCGGTTATGTAGGAGGTTAAGGGTTTACCCTCATTTATTTCTTTCCTTGAGCCTTCTTTTCTGCGTTTCGCTTATTCACGTAATCTTTGAACATCTGCCGCCAGTTGCGACCATGCTCATTGAAATACTGTTCGCATTTGGTTTTATAAATTTCGAAGATAGCAGAAATCTGCTTCATATTCTTGTAGTCAATAGCCTGTTCGCGAGCCAGTTTCAACTGTTCCAGAACAAAAGTCGTTTCCTCCTCCGTCATATTGGGCACGATGGCCTGATAACCTTTCAAGGTAAAAGCAACTTTACCTACCGTGTATTTATCCAGGATTTGTTCAATCTGTTCTTCCGTCAATACTCTGTGTAAATCTTTCATTAGCCTTTCATGCACTTCTTTCGGCATAGCAGAATCTGCAATCATTTCACGGTCGAGCTTGGAAAGCGGTTTGCCTGTCAGAGGATTGATACCCTCGGGGATTGTTGTATAAGGGTGCTCATTGTGCCAGTCACGCACTTTACGAAGATGATTATAAATGGCAGTTACTGCAAAACCTGCTTTTTTATCATCGTTCAACTCTAAAGAAGCTACCCAGTCGATGGCTTTCTTTTCGAGAGAAGCATCTGATTTTAAATTAGCAAAAGCCTTCTTGTCAAAATAAGCAGCTACCTTGTCAAAAGAACGGATGGCGCCTTCAGGAAGCAAAGCTCCTTTTTCACCAAAACTATACATAGCGGATTCCGGTTCAATGGTGACCTTGCTTTCATCCAACATCTTTTTATCCAATTTGAATACTTCTGCGAAGAAGTCATAAACAGCATTCCGCTTATTCGGGCCAAAGTCATGTTTCTCTTTGGGAAGATGTACATTCGTTACTTTATCTTTTGCCTGGTAGAATCCGTAAATTCGTTGCAGATAAGGAAATTCAAGAGTAGGAACACTGGCCGTCCAGTCGCCGCCATCCGATACGATCAGTTGTGGACGAGGAGCAAAAGTAGCGGCTAATTCCGCATTACAGGTTCCTCCTGCAGATAGTTGAATAGGCATTCCGCTTTCGCAGGGACAACCACCGTCGAAGTGAGAAGCCAGGCTCACCACCGGAGCTGAAGCGGTGAAACGATCATCTAATACGCTCAACAATACAGTATGGGTACCTCCACCCGAACCGCCATTCGTACCGATACGGCTGGTATCAATGTCCTTACGGGAAGCAAGCATGTAGTCAAGAATCAGTAAGCCGTTCATTGCCTGAATAGTGTGCGCCGCACTACTACGGTGTGCCGCACTGCCCACTTGCAAAGCCGACTCTCCCCATCCGAACAAATCATAGTCTACACAAACAGCTCCCATACGTGCTAAAGTTCCCATACGTTGTTGTTGGTCTTCCCGATAACGTCCGCCACCAAAATGTCCGTTAGGGCAGATTATCAACGCATGTTTTCCTTTCGATTGGGGCGTATAGATAGAACCGCAAACGTATAACCCGGGAAGTGTTTCAAGCGCGAAATTCTGCACGGTATAGCCATCAAACTTACGTATCTTTGAAAGAATAGGTTTGGATTTGACACATTGAGCCAACAAAGGATCGATACCTAAACGCTGACGTACCTCTTTTTTCAGAGAATCGGCACGAAGTTGAAAGGACTGTTGGTCTGTATAGAGTGTATTCAGATAAGCCAGCATCTTCTCTCCGTCTGCATCTGTACGACGTGGATACTCGTATGCTTTCAGCTTATACATATTTCCTTTCTGCTTAACAAATTTATAATCGAAAGGTGCCAATACATTCGTCAAGGATTCTTCCACGGAATAAGGACGAATACGGAAATCGGCATAAGGCAGCACTTTTCCCACCGTATCAATGTCATATTTCAAACGGACTCCGAAACGGTTCTGTATATCCGTCAGTACTTCATTCAAGGGACGGGCAAATTCTGTCTCGTATGTTTGCGTCTGGGCTTCGGCCGAAAGAGATGCGGCAAGAAGCATAGTAAAAAGGATTCGTTTCATTTATTTTTAATTTATGTAAGTTGTTTTTTCACCACAGATTACACAGATTTTCACAGATTTATTATTCTTATAATTTAGTCGAATTAAAAATCTGTGTTAATCTGTAGTATCTGTTGTGTGCTTTTAATTACTTCACCATTGACGATTACGTCATCCATCGTGATACGTTCACAATTTTCGAAGATACATTTCTGTTTCCCTCCCTGAATATGAATATCACGCAAAACAATGTCAGATATCGGCGCTTCTTCCAAGCCCACTATTTTGATCGGAGTCTTTACGTTTGTCACAGTCATTCCGCTGATATGTACGTTACGGAATATCGGAGTGCGTTCACTCTTAGGTTCGGCAGGCATTTTACTGTATTTCAAATTCAATACGACAGCTTCCTGTTTAATGTTGCTCATTACGACGTTGCTGACACGAATATCTTCAACGACTCCTCCCCTTCCACGGGTTGACTTAATACGAATTCCACGATCTGTTCCGTCAAACACGCAATTGGAAATAGTAACTTTACGCACACTCCCACTCATCTCGCTGCCGATAACAACACCTCCATGACCGGAAAGCATGGTACAGTTGGTGATAGTGATATTCTCGCAAGGTACTCCCAAACGACGGGCCTGCGCATCTCTTCCCGACTTGATTGTGATGCAATCGTCTCCTACTGATATATGGCAGTCGCTGATATGTACGTTGCGGCAGGATTCCGGATTCACTCCGTCCGTATTTGGTGAGGGCGCATTATCTATGGTGATCCCCTTTATGGTTACATTGTCGCAAAACTCCGGATTGACCGTCCAGAAGGGAGAATTTATGATTTTCACTCCTTCAATCTTTACTTTCTTACAACGAACGGGCTGAATGAACGGAGGACGGAAAAAGCGACGTTGCAATGTATTTACATAATCCTTGTTCGTTTCAGCATAAATTGCTGTCGTATCATTTGCTGCATCCCACATTGGCTGATATTTATTCACATCACGCATGCCATTGTCTTTCAAATCAATCATGACACGAAAGAACTCCATCCACCATTTCTTTCCTTGTCCGTCCAAAGTTCCTTCTCCTTTGATCGTAATATTCTCGGCATCTACCGCATAAATCAAAGGCTGGAAACTTTTCATCATCACTCCTTCATGACGAACCTCGACAAAAGGAAGATAGTCATCAAAGTTATCGGAAAAGAGCAAGGTAGCTCCGGCTTCCAACTCCAGTGTAATATTACTTTTCAGATGGATACTCCCCGTCAGGTAAGTTCCGGCAGGAAAGAAAAGAGTACCTCCGCCACCACGGTTCAGACGGTCAATCGTTGAATTGATTAGCTTTGTATTAAGAGTCTTGCCATTTGCTTTTGCACCGGCCTTCAGCATATCTACACGCTCGGCACGAAGAACTGTGGTTGCACAGAAGCAAAGAAAGACAAAAAGAGTTGTTCGTAAATTCATAATCGATATTATTAAAGTATATTTCATCGTTTCCTTCTAAAAAATCATGCTAATAGAATCTTTTTTTCTTCCCAATGTTTGAAGACAATCATTGAGATGTTTTTTTCAAACATGCTACATGATTAAAATAAAGATGCTGCATGATTTTTTATACGAATACATTGTTTTTTAATTCTACAAATATATACAAAAAGGTTCTTTTATTTTGCACAAACCAATTGATATGTTCCGCTCTGTATTTCTTTCGGTTCTTTTCCGCCCGGGAGATAAACAACAGCGGTAGTATTCACCGGAACAGACACGTTTAAAGTGAAAGTCCCATTCTCACAAGTCCAGTCCACATTAATGGTACCGTATAAAGTTTCATACGACGCTTTGACATATTTCAAATCTCCCACAGGTTGGGGAGCGATGATGAACTTCTGATAACCTTGTTTTGGAGTGGTAGAAGGACGAATACCGACCAGTGAATTAAAGAACCATTCATCAATCTGTCCCATCATAAAGTGATTCCAGGAAGAACCTTGACGGGGGTCCCATTGCTCGGTCAAAGTTGTAGCGCCGAATTTTAACTGGAAACCATATCCGGGAGCTTCTTCATGATTGAACATTTTATAAATAAGTTCATGTTCTCCATTACGCGCCAATGTCTGAATCAGATAACGGTTTCCCACATCACCGGTAGTCAAACGGTTGCCATGTGCTTCCACATCTTTTATCAGATTCGCGAATACTTTCTCATTCAAATCTGCATCCGGTCGGTAGTTATCTTGTTCATCTGCATCCTGCGTCATTTGGAGGAACAACGGAAGCGCATTACTGCATTGGCTTCCTGTACCATATTGTGCCGTATCTTTATGAAGAAAACATTTATTAAATGCAACCATTATCTCCTGTGCCAACGAAGTGTAATAACGAATGTCAAAGTCATTACCCACCATTTTCGCGGCTTGTACCAAATACATGACTGTCATGTAATAATGCGCAGTAGCCACCAAAGGAACGGGTGTATTCCGTGAGAATCCCGCACGAAAATCTCCGTAATCATACCAGTCTCCCAATCCGAAAGAAAGAATACCTGTATCTGCACGAGTCTTGAGATAATCCACGTAACGACGCATATTCGGATAATATTTCTTAATCAATGAATCGTCTCCATAAGTCTCATAGTACATAAAAGGGAAAATAACCAAAGACCCACCCCACTCCGGAGATTCGGCAAAAGCATCCATACCCGGACCTTCAAAAATCACGTATTCCGGAGCAGTTGTCGGCATGGCTCCGTTGGAATGTTGTGCATCTGCCATATTCTGCATAATCTGCGGAGCGTATGCTGTCAAATCATAGTTATACAACAAACCCGGACCATTCAGATGTACCTGTTCCAGCCACCCAAGTTTCTCACGATGCGGACAATCCGTAAACACAGACTGCATATTGCTGCGAACCGCTTTCTCGATCAATCGATGGGCAGCATTAAATATCCGGTTGGATGATTCGAAAGTGGAAACTTTCTTGGCTGAATTATATACGAAACAGGATTGAATATTCTTTAATACAGGCAATTTCTGCGGATTCTTCTGTCCTTTTAAGACAGCACCCTCTACCTGAATATATCTAAAACCGTAATAAGAGAAACGAGGGTGCCAGATTTCATCGCCTTCCCCTTTCAGAATGTATTCGTAATAGTGTTGACGCCCTGTCTGACGCTGATTGCAAGCACCTTCCTCTGTCAATGCTTCGGCTACAATCAAAGTTACTTTCTGACCACGTTTGCCACGTACTTTTATTTCCGGAAAGCCAGCCAAATTCTGTCCCATATCCAACACAAAAGCAGAAGGATCGACTGTTCTCTTAGTTGATACAGAAGCTGATGCAACTTGGTCCGCATTTAGTTTGGTTACCTTTTGAATATCATACCGTTCCATGATTTTCACTGGAGCCGCCATCTGTGGACGAAGTATTCCTTTAGGAGCTTCCTGTATGACTACCGGACGCCAATGACTGTCATCAAAGCCAATCTGATTCCATCCTTTCTGTTCACGACGCGCATCATAATCTTCTCCTCCATATATGCAATTGAAGGTTACCGGACTAAAATCATATTTCCAATTATTATCGGAATGAACCGTCGTACATGTTCCATCTTCGTAGTTAATAACCAGCTCAAATAAAAGTGTGGGAGGACCAAAGCTGATCTGTAATTTGCGATAACGCCCCCCCTGCACATTATAGAATCCATTCCCCAATAAGATTCCTACGACATTTTCACCACGCCGCAATTGTTCCGTCACATCGTATGTGTTATAGTAAACAGTTTTATCATAATCACTCCACAATGGGGCAAACTCACTGTTACCCATCTTTTTGCCATTCAAAGAAAACTCATAGAATCCCAGACCACAAACGTATGCCGTTGCCTCCACTATTTTCTTGCCCGGTTTACGGTTTGCACCCCCTTCTTTCGCATCTCCTACCTGGAATGTTCTTCTCAAACAAATACTTTTCTTTGCCAAAGTGTCCACTGCTTCCCAAGCAGCTTTCACTTCCGGTTTCTTCAGCTCTCCACCGTGGAACTTACGCCCTTCCGGTAAATGAGCATTTTGTCGGGTAATAGCTCCAATCCACTGCCCCGAAGATAACCTTTCGGGTACTGCCCGGAATTTCGCTTCATTGCTCCACTCGGAAGGTGTATCTGTTTCATCCCAAACACGAACGCGCCAACTATAATTAAATGAGTTATCAGGACGTATATCTGCCCCCTTTGTAGAAACTAACTGGCTCTGCGAAGAATAAACCTTCCCACTATTCCAAACGGAACGCCCTGTAAAAGCTTCCCGAATATCAATCTCATAGGCAGATTGTCGTGTCCCATTTTCCGGCGATTCCATCACCCAGCCCAAACGGGGTGAACCTTCGACCACTACCAGTCCCTCCTGCATCTCACAGGTAAGACGACTGATGGTTATATTCTTCGCCTGTACAAAACAAGACAAACAAATTAGCAATGAAAGAAGAATCTTTTTGAATTTCATTTTTCAAGTATCTTTTATTTGTTCGATAAATGAGAATTTATCGGTTAAATGGGAATTTTGCAGTTAGGCTGAAAGCCTTACAATTATATATTTATTGGGGTGCCCTGAAAGGGCTTAATTATATAGCGTAGGGCAACGCCCTACGAAAAAAACACACCAGCCACAAGCCCTGAAAGGGCGGAACCATATACAATTATGCCCTTTCAGGGCGCAAATTCAGATTGTCGCTTTTACGTAGGGCGTTGCCCTACGCTATATAATTAAACCCTTTCAGGGCACTCCGCAAAATTATCATTTAAGTGCATTTTCACAAACGATTTTTGTCAATGTATTCGCCTGCCCTACTTCCTTACCATCTACAAAAATGCGCAATCCTTTTCCGCAATGATAGCGATCACCATTCTTATCCCAAAGAATCGTCAGATTATGACCATGATATAATACATTATCCAGGCAGAACCAATCCCACTTGTCGGCAGGAATTAAGGGGTTCACTTCAATCGTATTATCCAAACGTGGACGAAGTCCGATCAATCCTGTAATTATCAGGTCGTTGAAAGTGGAATGGTTATAATAACGGCTACGTTCCTGATCTCCTTTCAGCCAATAACCGGTCACCTCATCCAAATATTCACCAATATAGGGACGACCACGATGATACTGTGATTCCACATACAATTCCATCTGACGGAAATATACACTGTCAGACAATACAGTCTGCGGATAATTATTCATAAAGTTAGCCATTGCTGTCAATGTCTGTGCGGAAGCAAACGGCCAGATAGCACCGTCCCATTCACATTTGCCTACTCCACGTGTACGGAACTCCGGATGACGACGTTCTGCAGTTGTCAATCCATAAGGAGCAGAGAAGCCTTTTTCATCCATAATTTCTTTCCAGGCAATTTCATACTTTTGGGTGGTATCCGGCAGGTTGAAATACCAAGGAATATATCCGATTGCTTCACGCACATTCGCGGAAGAGTCCGTACGCATCGTCTCAAAAAACTGATGACGTGTATTCCACAATTCATTTTCTACCAGATTTTTCAAAGTATCTGCTCTCATGCCATATTTCATAGCCATCCCCTCATCACCGGAAAGAATTCCTATACATGAAAGTGCTTTAGCATTGCCATACATATAACTATTGATTGTCGGCCGGGCATATTTCTTCCTCCGTCCGCCACTGATTGATTCTTCCATACCATCCTGTACGTCACCCTGCCAATACAATCCGTTCTTCAAACGGTTCGTACGTTCCCAACGCTGGTATTCGGTTTCCAGATCTTTCTTCATATCCAGCAGATAGTCCTTATCACCATCTACCATGTAACGAGCCAAAACAGCATCTGCGTTCCATGAGCTGAACTTATCCATTTTCTTCATCGGACCGCCATCATTGCCACGATACCATGTATGAATAATCTGATCCAAATATTTCGGATCACGCAACCAACGGCTTTCATAAATGTGATGTCCAATAGCACAAGCAATCAAATTATATTTATCAGAATAAGAACGCTGAACGAGAAACTCGGTCATGCCATAGCCAACAGGAGTCTCCTTGATATGCTTACGCAATGACCACCAACGATAATAATACATTTCTTCAAAGTTATGTTGCGGACACTCGAACAAAGGAATATTTTCCTCCATCCATTCCGAAGCCTTTTCATTGGGAATTGCCTGAACAATATTTTCGTCTTCCATACCGTTGAAATAGTCTGCATAATGACTGAAGTCAGCATACTTTAAAAAAGCAGAAGACGCATCTTTATCTGCAGAAGATGTTTTCACATTGGCAATGCCATATTCAGCCAATAGATCTTGCGCACCTGCATTCGGCAGATCATAAGTCTGGTCGGCAGGAGTATCTACAGTCGGGAATGTACGAGGTACGCCAGTACGGAATACGATTCGCTCCACAGCAGCCACGGGCGCATAGAACATACGCAGCCCTACTCTCTTGCCATCTACATATACTTGAATATTACGATCAACAGTAGAAAGGACTGCTTCTACATGATAAACCTTTCCTGCTTCATATTTCATCATATTTGCAAACCGGGAGCCGCCTTTCAATCGGAAAATGCCATCATCAGTAAGTTCCATACGAGAACAGGCTATTCCATTCTCATCCAGAAATTCAATCTGGAGTGTGCCTTTATTATTCTGGCCGGCTTTCAAATCAAATGATACTTTCAATTCTTTAGAAGCCGGAATTTTACGTTCCACTTTGGCATAATCAAACGGATCTTTATCCTGCAACTTCAACCATTGATCCTCCAAAGAAACAGGGGCCCAAACCGGGGAATAAATATTCCAGTCAGTCAGTTCCGCAATTGATTTATTTTTAGAGAAATCATCATCCGCATGTGCTGAAGCATTTATTTCCACCGGGACAGGAATACGGGAAATCCACATATCTTCCTTGTTCACACTGTAAGAAACCCACAAATCACCATCGGCAGGTACTCCATTACCTTCCTGAATACCACGCGGATATTGAGGACCGTATGATTTATAATTTCCTCCATAACGCATGGGAGTGATTTCACCATGCACCAGATTCAATGTTGTATATTCCAATCCATCTTTACTCAAAGATATAGCCAGCGGCCAACGAAATTCCGACGGATTATATACAGTAGCGTATGTACCATCACTTAAACGCTGTCCCCAAATTTTCGCGTTGCTATTGACGAAACCTTTTGCACGAAGCACAGGCTCTGCCCAAGTATGTCCGCCATCCTCACTGATAGAGGTAAGCGCATGTTTCCAAAGACTGGCAATACGTCCATCCGGCAATGTATAACAATTGAATGCTTTGTATCCTTTCTTCAGCGGGAGAATAGGATCTTCACGGTCGGCTTCTTCCACCCACTGCATCATATACAGCGGATTGTCAAGAATTTCCTGGCAAGCCTTCACAAACTCACGATCCTTGCTTTTCTTAAAATACGGATAATCAGTATTCTTTTCATTAAATCCATGATTATAATAAATGAAATAGATCGGTCCGTAAGAACCGTCTTTCTTTATTTCACGAACCACCCGGCCAATACCGTTTCCATCATTGGGATCATCTTTTTTATCCAAAGCAACTCCATAATTTCCCATTGTAATCAGCTTGCCGGATTTAGAAACATAGAATCCGACACGCTGGTGCATAATGGCAATCAGATCTTTGGCCTGCACACCCGGACGAGACTCTTTGGTGTATCCATCGGGAACTTGATAAGGAGGAAACACAATTTCCGGATTTGTCCAGCGATATCCATCCTTCGATGTCATCAGAAAAGTCTGTGAAGGCGGTACGTGTTCGTCAGAAGGATCTGCCAGGTATTGATAGAAAAACTGTCCATTCCAATAAGCCAGCATCGGCTGATGATTATACGTCCATCCATTGCCGTTCGAAGCATCGGGATGTTCACGATTGGCACGTACCAACTGAATGTTATGTACTCCGACTACCGGAGACAGTTGTCCGTCGTGACAAGCAGGGTTCGATAATTCTTTTCCTGTATAATGAATTCTATCTTGTGCAAAGGCTGTAGTAGTCAACCAACCGGCAGCCAGTACAAAAAGAATTTTAGCAGAGTTGTTCATGATTTATTCTGATTTAAAATTGTTTCCGGATTTATTTCTTTTCTTCCAGCAATGCTTTTACGACTGATTCCGGAGCCGTAAATATGGTTCCATGCTTATGCCCCACAGGGATGCTTACCTCTTCTGTTACATCTGTAAAGTTCCGGAAATCCTTCGTACGCATAGCGCCATATATTTTTTTCTTATATACATCAAAATAGATTAGATAATCGTCTCCCACTTTCTCTACAGACGGTCCTTCTACAAAGGATTCAGTGAAAGGCTGGGATGCGGGCGAATAAGGACCGGTCATAGAATCGGAAAAAGCGATTTTCAGATTACGTTCCGGTCGGGTGTTATCCTTGAGCACCATTACATAGTCATTCTTTGCCCGTTTCACGATAACGGCATCAATGGTGCTGAATCCCGGATCGTACAAAAGTTTTGCTTTCGAAACGGTTTTAAAATCTTTTGTAGTGATATAGTATAAACGATGATTATTATTCTCTTCTTCTATCCCCTTTTCGAAACGTCCGGGGACACAGGAAGCCCATACGACCATGAACTGATCGTTCTCGTCGTCATAGAAAATTTCCGGAGCCCATACATTAATGGTAGTCGGTTCGTTTACCATTACAGGAATCATCTGTTGTTCCGACCAATGGATCAAATCTTTAGAATGTGCGTAGCCAAATCCTAAATCACCTTTCCAACTTGTAGTCCAGACCAAATGGTAGGTTCCATCCGGAGTACGTACCATCGAGGGATCCCGCATGAGCTGGTGCTGTCCCAGTTCCGGCTTTAGCCAAACTCCCGGAATACTGTCCCAGTGAATTCCGTCCTCACTATATAAGTATCTTAACCCCTCATCAGCCGGTTCATGAAACGAAGTGAACATGTAGTAGTCTTTGTTCCCCCCACAAGAAGCCAGAAACAGAAGACTTATTGCGGCTAATGTATTTCTTAACTTTTTCATTTCTATATTCTATATTTGTATCTTTTATACAGAGGAGACGATGGAAAGCGCCGTTTGTACTCAAATATACTAGAAGAATCAATAGATTCAAAATTTATATACGATAAAAGGGCGACTCTCCGAGCCACCCTTTCCACCATCAAACAAACTAACCATTTACAATGGGAAAGAATTTCACTTCTTTTTATAGTATCTTATTTTTTAATTATATAGAACCTCCACGGGCTTTTATACGTTTATACCATTCCTCTCGTTCTTTCTTCAGGTCATATCCACGTTTAGCCAGATAGTTGTTGATACGTCCTTTGTATTTTCCGAAAGCAGCGTGTTTCTTATTCGAATTTTCTGCATCCAACGCAAATTCACGAGCCTCTATCAACCAAGCATAGATTTGAGCTTTTTCTTCTTCTTTCAAAGTAGGAATCATGTCCAGATGTGAGTCATAAGTCACTTTTACTACTCCATAAGTCATGCCATCCTTAACGGCTTCTATTTGCTTTTCATCAAGAAAGAGAGATAAATTGGCAGGAAAAGCGAAATGTGAACGATATAGCGCCGCATCTTTTTCATTTTCCGCAGCTTTCAAAGCTTCATTTTTAGCCTCACCAGTCAACCCGGATTCTTTTACTTTCTTGACTTTCGCATCCCGCACCTCATAAATATCATTTAATTCGAAGTAACGATTGGCTATGACATTGCGAACATCTTCGGCTATTTTCGCATCTGTAAGTCCGAGTTTATCAACGATCTTTTGTGATCGGCCGACAATAGACTTTACATATTCAGGATCACGATTCTCTTTATTTAAGTCGACTGCCTGCGCAGACATCCAACCGGAAATAAAAAGCAATGATAGTATCAGTATCTTTTTCATAATTACATTAATTTTCCTTTTTCAGCCAATGTATCGTAGTTGTTCTTCATATCTCTCCAATCTACTTTATGCTTTGTGCTGATACCGTTGATATATTTTTCAATATTCGTATATCCGTCACCAGTACAGTCTTTATTGGCATCACTCGGATCGTTCGGATTTAATCCGTTAGCAATTTCCCATTCGTCCGGCATACCATCTTTGTCTGTATCAACATAAGGAGTACCTTTGTATTCAGGATACCCCCCCATCTGGCGAACATCAGTAATAATACCCTGCTTATAAGAATCTTTCGGCAAACGACGATACTTGAACTGTCCGTCTTCCCCCATTGACTTAGGAGACAAACCTGTCAAGTCACCATAAGCGTCTTTAGGAAGTTTCTTTTCATAATAAGGAATACCTGTTCTTACTTCTTCAATCACACGTTCGTCAACAATATCACGACAAGGAATATTCGCACCTACATGTTTCAATACATAGTCATAAGCATCTTTAGCCCCCATGATATTGATATACGGCATCTCGAACGGCTGGTAGCTACGCATGTATTCAGTATATCCGTCAGTGTTCGGTTGAGTTTCAATCTGAATACCGCCATTCCAGTTGTCTTTAGTTATTTCAGGATAGCCTTCCATTATATTTCCGTCGGCATATACTCGCCCATATTCTTTATGATCCAGCTTACTACGTCCTGCTTCCGGTTTCAAGATACGATGTCCTACATTGGAATCCTTAGGAGTAGCAGGTCCCGGTTTGTAGTAGTTGTTAATCATATTGAACATCGCGGTATAATCACCACCATCAGAAGAACGGTGCACCCAATTGAATACTACATTATTAACGAAATTGAATATGCCATTCCAGCCGATAGAAGGATTACGTCCGGAGTTACTAGCCCAAAGGTTACGGGCAAATGCACAGTTCTCACCACCTAACGTACTACCAAACGCATGATTGTATGTATCTAACGCTTTTGCCGAGATAGTATTTTGAATAGTTACGTTTACAGTAGGAAGTTTCAAGTCTTTGCTTTCATATTGTCCTTCACTCGGGTCGTACATGTGGCGATAGAAAGAAATGTTTTCATCCAATCCCCACGTACAGGAGCAGTGGTCGATCATTATATTACCAACAGGGTTACCTCCGAAAGAGTCATCACGATGCCATACTTTCGTTTCTCCACGACGGAAACGCATGTGACGTACAACAACATCATGTGTATCTACCCAAAATGACTCGCCGGCAATACAAACACCGTCTCCCGGAGCTGTTTGCCCTGCAATGGTTACATAGGGAGCACGGACGATAATCGGAGATTCCAGACGGATGATACCGGCAACATTAAATACGATAATACGTGCACCACCAGTTTCACATGCTTCACGGAAAGAGCCCGGTCCACGATCATTCAGATTTGTGACAGTTATCACTTTACCTCCACGACCACCGAAACTGTACATACCACCACCTTCAGCACCTGGGAATGAAGGGATATCAGCCTGTGGCAAATCGTACGGACGACCAGCCCAAGGAATATATGGACGTCCTTCTCTAGCTTCTTTTTGTACTATCGGCAACGCTTTTGCCCATGCTTCATCAGAGCGTTTCCGCTCTTCAGTCATCATTTTTGTATAGTTTTCTTTGGCTTCGCCAGATATTTGTGGGTATTGCGCCCATGCAACGGTCGGAGTCAACATTGTTGCAGCAAAAACTGCTAAAAGTACCTGTTTCTTCTTCATTTTTATTTGGTTTTGTGAAGTTGTTAATTCAAAAATACAATAATAAGACGAAAGAAGAAAAGATTTGTAATCAGTGATGATGATCTTTTATCAAATGCGGGGGAGAGAAACGACTTTCCAGTCTCCAATGGTCCGTGTAGTACTATCGAGAATCACTTTGCTGAAAAGTGTCTTTTTCTGCCGGTCATTTCTCTATCGGAAGAAAAAACGACGAAGGAAGGAATGTGTCACACACGAAATCCGAATAACCGGAATAGCTTGGTGTAAAAGAAAAGAGGGAATCTTAAGATTCCCTCTTTTCACATTTTCTCTTCTATTAGCTGCCGTCAGAGAGCCGGATCGGGAGCTTCGCCACTGTCGCTGCCACCGGAAGGAGGAGTTACTCCACCGCCTTCATCAGGATCGGGAGCTTCACCTTCACCAGGCGTTATCGTTCCGTTGCCTCCGGAAGGCTTTGAGGGAGCCGTAATACCTTTACGACGATTATAAGCAGCTTTTGTTTCGGCTATGACTTGGTTGAGAGCAGTAAGAAACGCTGAAGCTTCCGTTATGGAGGGAGTCAGTATATTGACAGCGGTTATGTGCATCACCAAGTCATCGTAGAGTGAATCAAGCTGCGCACGCACAGTCTTTGAGTCCGCAACCGATTCTGCTGTACGAGTAACGGAACGGGCGTCTGTCAGTGCCGAATAGTTTTTATTGGCGGTTTCGAGTGCCGTTAATATGGCATCCAAATTGAGTGCCGTAACGGCGGTTTTCACGGCTTCCTTGCGGAAATCAAGCAGTAGTCCGCTGATGGCTGCCGTTTCCTCCATATTGCGCATGCGTGCCAGTCCGGTATAAGGGCGCACCGTGATTTCCAAGGTATTATATGCATCTCGTTGCGCTGCCAACGGTGAGTTTTTGGCCGCACGGACAGTAGCCAACAAATAACTGACATACGAATCGCGTTCGGCATCCAGTTTCAGTAAATCCTTTGTTTCGGCGTTGGCCGTGGAACGGTTCACCAGGTCTTCCATTTGTACCAACTTCGGCTTGATGCTGTTCACGATGTTTGTTACTGTCAGTTTGGAAATACTTCCTGCGGTGAGGAGTGTCAGCACACGATTCATGAAATTGGTGTACTCAGTGTTGTTCAGTTGTGACAGTGTGATACCGTCTGCTTTTTGATAACTTCCCATAATTTTTTCTTTCGGGATTCATACTTGTTCTATCTATCTCTGAAAAATTCGAAGTCCGGACAAGCCCGCGAAATGGTTGCTGTAAATTCGCGGACGTTTTGCATACCTGTGAAAGCATTTTTTAAAATTTGCAGGCGTTTTTCAAGCTTGCAAAAGCGATTTAAAAAGTTTTCCGGCATTTTACAAGCTTGGGAAAGCGTTTCTGGAAGTTTGCAGGCATTCAGCAGGCTTGGGGAAGCGTTTTGAGAAGTTTGCGAAGGCAAAGATAACTAAAATCAGCTGATTTAACGAACAAAAATTCACCAATTCCTGCCGTCTTCTCAAAGAAAAGAGGGAGGAACCGGTGAATTTCTATGGTTTTCGATGCCGAAGCATCCTGTGATTCATCTCCGATGTAATTATCCCTGCACCGAAATGCAGGGTTCTTATCGAAGGAAGTTGAGTTTTTTATTCAGCCAGCGGGTCAAAAGTACCGTTTGCGCCACCGTTGTTGTAATCTCCCCAGCCGATGGTTTGCAGCAATGTACTATTATTACCCTGGATACCTTGATGGAAACCAAGGATATAATACCTTGGAAGGAACGCGATATACAATGGAGAATGGCTATCATCATAAGAATCGCCTTTCTTTGTCTTACGGGTCAAATAATTTGAATAAAATTCTTTCAGCCTATCCTGTTCGCTGGCAAGATCCTTTCTCAAATCCATTGCAGCCGGACGGGTAATTCCAGCTTTTACTAACGGATCGTCGTCAACATTTGTTCCACCAATGCCACCGTTTACAGTTGTACGGAATTCAAGATTCTCGCGACGTTGTCCGTTGAGTGGCTTAAAACCAAGATATGTACATGTGTTTCCACCCCAGCCAGTCAGTTTCCAAGTAGCAGGCGCACCTTCAGGAAGTTCTATGCCGCCATCAAACAACATCCAGCGACGCATATCATCGAAACGTTTTCCTTCGTATGCCAATTCAATTTGACGTTCATACATGATAGCTGCCATACATTTAGCTTGGTCACCGTCCAAACCTGCTTCCAATCCATAATTATTTTCAGCTTTATAACCAACACGAGCACGGATTTTTTGTAATTGATCAACGGCAACTCCCATCTCACCCGCATTACATGCTGCTTCTGCATAATTAAGTAATACTTCCGCATATCTAATCTCCATATACGGCGCGGCAGAACGTGTGAATCCCCCGGACTTTTCATCATAGACATAACGGGCAATAGCATTCACATCTCTGTCATCAGAGCGTTTACGTACATAAAAACCTTTTACATCATTAAGGAGACCATCAGCGCCATAGGTCACACTGCTATTGGCTTCAATATCATCTACATAAGCTGCATCCGTATACCAGGTATAGTTCCAAAGTTCATAATCAGGACCATTGTGCGGGTATCGGTTCCCTTGTGTCGTAGGATTACCGACAAACGACCAACGAACTCCCGGGAAAGCGAATGTACGATAGAAGCGCGGATCACGATCGACGAAAGGAAATTCGCGATAATAAGGTATATCTGATTTAGTTAACGTATTGTATGTTTCACAAGTTGCAGGTATCTTGCCGTCAGACATAGGAAACATATCTACCAACATGGCGGAAGGTGTTTTGCCACCTCCTCCTCTAGCATTGTACGGCCGGATGCCATTTTCCCATGTATTATTCTTACGATAATCAGGAACTCCTTCCGTCAGCGTGTTGTGTAGCGTTACAAATACAGCTTCTTGACTCGGCACTTCAGTAAAAAGATTAGCCCAACCGGAAGCGTTCACACCGGGATTACTTTCATTAGCCAAGCCATATCCGGCAGCTGTCAGCACGTCAATAGATCTTTTTATATCATTGTAAGCCTGTGTCCAACGAGACAAATCATTGGAGCGATTAAATAACGGACTGGCATATAGTACACGTACTCGACCCAACAAAGCCACTGCTGTACCGGAAGTAACACGACCGTAATTATCACCAGACATCCATTGTCCGGCTCCCGTAAAAGGTGCTAACAATGTTTCAGCTCTCTCCAAATCGTCACAAATAAATTTGAAACAATCCTTTGCGGAAGAACGGGGAACAACAGAACTTTCAACAGGTTCCTGTACTTCCGTAATGATGGGCACACCACCATACCATTTCACCAAATTATAATAGCACCATGCACGAAAGAAGTAAACCTGCCCTAACAACTCATTCTTTTCTTCCTGCGAAAGCGTGCTTCCTTCAATGCCTGCAATGACATCATTAATATTACGAATACGTCCATAAGCGGAAGTTATAGGATCACCTTTCGTTCCTTCAAAGTAATCAGGTACAGGATTATTTCCGGTTTGATAAGTCAACGGCTTGAGTGGATCGACAAAAGCACTGAATCCACTATATTCTTCAGTCGACTTAGATTGGTCGTCTGCTAAACCGGTACTGTTATACATTGAACTGGGAGTAGCCTTAGGATCTGGCAGACATACTCTATAAACATCTGCTACACGTCCCAGTGCACCACTCCAATAATTATAAGCATCGGCAGTAGTGCTGTCAAAGTTCTGCTTGTCTTGCATGAACTGGTCGCTACAAGAAGTAAACGCAGTCATTGCAAAAAAAGCTACGCTGATACGGAATATATTTTTTCTTTTCATTTTACTGTTCTTTTAGAATGTTAAATTGACACCAATCGTGAATTTACGCAGTGTAGGATAATTTCCATAAGTAGTCATCGGATCAATAAAATTATCCGGATAAGGATTATAGAAACTTAATAGATTCTGTCCTGTAATGTTGAAACGGCAACTTTCGATACCTATCATTTTTGTATATTTTGACGGTATACGGTAAGCTAATGTAACGCGATTCAGTTTGACACGTGTTCCGCTTACTCTCCAGAAAGAAGAAGTTACTGCATTCACGCTGCCCCATCTCAAGTTCGGATATTTACCATTGCGATTGGCTTTCACCACTACATTACCTGCTGCATCTACTACATCGTTATACACAAACATATTGTCTGTAGTCCAGAACGAAGACATATTTGCATATTCCAAATCATTATACTTATTTGCCGATGTTCCTTGGTTTCCTAAAGAAATTGCATCATCAGGCAAGAAACTATAACCACCCCAGCTCGCATTAAACTGAGCTGTCAAAGAAAGCCCCTTCCATTCTGCGTTCAGGTTCATTGTCATACTGTAAGGATTGCTTCGGTTGGACAACCGCACCTGGTCATCTTCAGAGCTAACCACCCCATCCGGTCCGGCGTATGTACCATCATCTTGTCTGGCTCCACGCACGTCTTTATAAATCAACATACCCGGTTTTACATCTTCTTTAACGTTACCCATATAGGAAGTGATATTGTACTTGGCAAAATACTCGTCAATATCCTGATAGCTGCGGAACATACCGATACACTGCATACCCCAGGTGCCTTGATCCAAACGGTCACCCTTCTTATAGCTCTTATAAGTAGGCTTCTGATCCCAGTCTCTTACCAAAATCTCATTATCACTATACCCGGTGTTCAACTGAATTTTATACTTAAAATCCTTACCTATCTTGTCTCTCCATGTAGCAGACAGTTCGACACCATAAGTATTCAATTCTCCATAATTCACTTTCGCAGAATTAGCTCCCACTGTAGATGGAACAGAGGCATTATAACTAAGCAACATCTCACGGTTCCATTCATAGTAAGCGTCAATATTGAATGATAAACGATTATCGAGAACATTGAAATCAAGCCCCAAATTACCTTTATAAGATTTATCCCAATGAGCATCCCGATTGATTGCTGCATTGTTTTTATTCATTGTGAGGTGACTACCGGCATTGGCCTCTGTACTAGTGCCAAATACTGGCCCTTTATCCTTATCTGTTCCGTAAGTCTGCAACCATTGCCATGCTGTTGTATTATCACGACCGGTCAAACCAAAAGATGCACGCAACTTTAAGTAATCAATCCATGTAACGTTCTTAGTAAACCATTCTTCTTGTGAAACCACCCAACCAGCAGATACTGACGGGAAAAATCCCCAATAATTTTCAGGAGCAAACTTGGTGGAAGAATCCGAACGAAGCAGGAACTCCAGTAAATATTTGTTATCATAAGAATAATTCAAACGACCGATATAAGATAAATTACCCGACTCAAAACGAGTGAATTCTGTACTAGGAGTACTATTCCAGTCTACCGAATTAGATTGTCCTGTCGTAAATTCGTATGGGTTAGTAACCATACCGTACAAATATTCTGTTTCTGATTCAGACTTTTCAATGGAGAATAAACCTCCTACAGAATGTAGTCCGAAATCCCTATTATATGCTGCAGTAAAGTTCATCTGATAGTTATCCGAACGAGTCATGGAACGAGACAAATATCCAGTAATATCACTTGTACTGGAGTTAACCACCGGTTTTCCACTATTTGCCAAATAAAAACTAGTATTTTCAAATGCACTGTTATCCGCTCCTTCAATTGGAGTATACAAATGTTCTCCACTACCAGAACGAGTCTCCAAATAATAAAGATTATAAGAAGTACCATAATCATTTGTCTTATTCGTATTGACACTCTTCGAATAAGTAAACTTCAATTTCAGTCCTTTCAACCATTTATTCCATCCGAAATCGTATTCCAACCCGGCATTAATATTCATGTTTGATGTCATGTTTCGTTTATAGTCGCCATTATTCTGAAGTACATTGAAATTGTAATTCTGAATATTACTTACCGATGAATTAGTAGGACCGTAAGCAGCTACCGCATATTCACCCACATATTCGGGAATATAATAAGGATGTGTCAACAGCGTATTGTAATCTTTCTCTGCAGACGAACCTCCGACCTGATTCAGAGGAGTATTTTTCTTTCCATAATCACCGGAGACCTGTACATTCGCTTTTATCCACTTGCTGATTTTCACATCTACACCAGCACGGTAATTCCAACGATTGTAATCCAGCTTACCTAAGTTACCATCCTGATCAAAATAAGAAATTCCGGCAAAATAACTGGCTTTTTCAGTAGCACCGCTCAGGTTTACACTATGCTGCTGCGTCAATGCGGATTCCCAATATTTATCCAGTAAATCATAGTGCAAACTTTTCATGGCATTCAACTCATCCTGCTGAAAAATAGCTCTTAACGGATCAATACTTGTCTCCGTCGGGTCAGCCATACGTACTGCATTCCATAACTTGCCATACTCATACGCATTCAACATCTTAGGACGAGATACTTCATCTGTAATACCAAATGTTCCATTATATGAAATTTTAGGCGCACCTAACTTTCCCTTTTTTGTGGTTACCAGAATAACACCATTTGCTGCACGAGCACCGTAAACTGCTGCAGAAGCATCCTTCAAGATAGAAATACTTTCCACAACTGATGGATCTAAGTTGTTAAACGCTTCCGCACCCAAATTAGTATAAGTACTTCCCACTTTTACTTCCGTAGGATAAATGTAACCATCAATAACATACAATGGCTGCAGGTTGGTACCTCCCATTTCTTCCAACTCACCATTCTGACGAATAGTAATCGTAGCGTTTTGTCCCGGACGAGTATCACCTCCGTTTACAGAGATACCATTTGCCAAACCGCTCAATGTACTGGCCAAACTTCCACTTGAAATATCCTGAATATCATCAACGGGAACAGTGGCGATAGCACCAGTCAAATGCGCTTTCTTCTGCGTACCATAACCCACAACTACAACTTCATCCAATTGCTGCGTATCTTCCTTCAAGATGATCTTTGTCAATTTGAATGGAGCAGAAAAACGTTGTGGTACATATCCTATATAAGAGATTTCCACTTCCTTACCATCAGGAACATTCAATGTGAAATTTCCATCTAAATCCGTTATTGTTCCCACTGTTGTTCCTACAACCTTTATGGCAGCTCCAATAATAGGTTGCTCGGTCTCATCCAGCACAACTCCTTTGAATGTTTTAGTATTCTGTGCTATTGTCGGCAAAGCCATCACAAAAGCTAGAAGCAGGCTGATACTGATTCTATATATATTCTTATGTTTCATCTTTATCGTATTCTAGATTTATTATCTTTTTAATTTAACCAACGCGGGTCGCCACTACCATGAGCAAATACTTCGGGAGCACTCGGAGTAAAATCACCGTTTGCAGCATCAGCGAATCCCGGATCCACGCCATAAGCAGAATTGCTCTTATCACCATCCGCACGATTTGAAGTCTCATCCAGTGGCAATGCGCCATTGTACCAATAACAGTTATTTTCAAAAGTTGCAGCTACCTTTGTACCCTGCATTCTTATACGACGATTGAAATTTCCCGAAAATGAGTCAATAAACAAATTGTTCTTTGAAATTACCTCATTATGTGTCTGTGACCAACCATTGCCATTAAAACTCTGTCCGGAATAGGAGAGATTATAGAATGTATTGCTTATAAATGTCATCGATCCTCTTGACCAACCATCATAACTGGTTGTTTGTCCACCTCCATAACGTAAAAAACGAGAACCGTTTTGGTTATGACTATAAATCGTAGAGTTACTTATTTCGAAGTCTTTCACAATCGAACTGCTAGAGTTAAAGTTTATCAGGTCAGCAGCTTGATAGCAATCTATTACACAATTTCTGATTGCAAAATTTTGAATACCATACTTCTTTCCGTTAATGTGAACTAAGTATTTTCTAACAGCCTTGATATTGCAAGATTGAATAACCATAGGATTAGTTACTTTTCCATGATCGGTTCTCTTTGTATCCAATATCTCTTCCGGAACATCACCAAACTTTAAAAAAGCCCCATCTGTCACTACATCACAATCAAAGTTGATAAACTTCAAGGCTAATCCTCCACCACAAGTAATAATAGAAGCCGGAGCAGTGAATTTCACATTCGCATTCCCGCGTGTTTTATTTCCGCGCAACTGTACATTATTTACGCCAAAGTTCAAATCTCCTGAAATATAATACGTCCCTCCTGCTTCCAGTTCGAAAGCAACTTCTGTATCTTTTCCCGTAGTCACCGGATGTTCAGCAAAATATGTAGTCAAGTCTGTACCATTAGGAACAAGCGTTGCGGCAACAAGTGTAGACCAACTGATTTCAGTGGCGGAAACGGAAGCTGTATTATTCAACTTTTCATTCCCCAATGCTGCAATCTCAACCTTATAGTTCGTATCTTCTACCCAAGGACATACTACAGCCGTCCCGTCTACAATACTGTCCTTCACTACAGCTACAGGATGATCAGGGTCATCTACAATGTACATAGAAAATTTATAACCACCTGCCCCCATAACAACAGACCAAGTAACTTTTACATTATTTTCAGTTGTAGCCAGTTTTTCAAAAGCCACATCCGATGCTTTCGGCGAATCCAATTGCGTATTCGTCACGCCACCGGAGAAGGTTTCTTCATCAAAACCATCTCCAGCGCAAGAGCCCATAAATAAAATCATCGATAAACAAGCTATGCTCCCGACAACTTTCATTTTAATCTTCATCTTACTCTTCATAGATTAAATTTTAATTTAAACAAAAATAATACATTATATCTTCAAAATCTAAAAGTTCTTTTAAGGAAAGACGTGCAATCAAAAAATATGTAATCACTTAAAAGAATAAAAAAATAGATTTTGCACTTTTTTCTCTCTCTTTGTAATATTAACTATATCATAATATCCTCCTATCTCTGTTGAAACACTTCTTTCAAATACTTAATATTCGTACCATAATTCTTTTTCACGTTCCGCACGTCATTCTTGTCACGCGAACGTTCTACCACCAGCCATCCACTCCATCCCATCTTATCCAGTGTCCTTTTCACCTTATTCATATCCAATCGTTCATTATAAGGTAAAGTCACTCCATCTGTGTCCGTACAGTGAATCTGGCAAATCCTCTTTTTCCCCAGAATCTTCAACTCCTTGCACAAATCCCTTCCATTCTCCAATGCATTTTGAAATTTAAAATAGATCTTGATTCCGGGAGAATTAATTTCTTTCAGTAGTTTCACATCTCCTTTTGCATCCAATTGAGTTTCAATACCAATCACCACTCCTTCAGAAGCAGCCATATCTCCTATCTCCTTCAAGCGTTTTACAACTTCTGTCCGTAGTGCCGGAATCTTTTCCCATCCGGCTTTGATTCCTCCCAAAGGAAGAAAGGCTACTTTGGCATTCATCACTTTCATGGCACAAAGGCAATCCTGAACTAAATCTTCATAGTTAGCCCGCTCCAGAAAAGACTGTCCATAGAAACCGGACATAGCAATAGAAGAAACTTCTAATTGATATTTTTGAGCAGTTTCACGAAATAATTGCTGGAAATGGGGCTCGCGCAATTTATTATCAAACATTTCCCTCTTGCCAAGGCCACCCATATCCAATTCTACACCGTCACCATTCAATTCATGTACCAATTGGAATGAACCGATTTTCTGACGTTTCAGAATCATCCAGTCACATACGGCTATTTTATAACGTTGTTCCTTTTGCTGCGATCCGGCAATTGCCAATAGAGGAAAACACTCTGCAAGTATCAATATCCAAAGGATATGTTTAAATAAATTTCTTCTCATTTTTTATTTTATTGCATACGATTTACATAGTAGACGTATGGAATAGATTTTTGTAATCACCTATAAAACAGAGAATAACTAAAAATACTACGGAGTATAATTTAATAAAAGTAAGATAGTGACGGTATCCAAGACAAATAGTGACGCTATCTTGGTCCGATACCGTCACTATCCCGGGCATATACCGTCACTATTTTCGAAGAAGTAATAACAGAAGTAAATGTAAAAAAATGGGCTGCCGGACTATTAGAAGTCCGACAGCCCTGTCAACCCAAAAACGATACCTATGAAACACTGTGTGTTATTTCAAATCAAACTTTAAATATTTGCCGTGAACAAGTTCATCATGTGTGATATGATATTTATTGAACTTCTTGCCATTCAATAGTACCTTATTAATATATAAAACTCCTGGTTGAGTACGATTGGTTTCAATCACCAATTCGTTTTCTTTATACCATTTCGGATCTAACCGGATCGTTACCTTATTAAAGACCGGAGTCGTCAATGTATATTCGGGCAGTCCGGGACAATCCGGATAAAAACCGATCATATTGAAAATAGCCCAGGAAGACATCGTTCCCGTATCATCATTTCCTGGAATACCATCAGGTTTTGTTGTAAAGTACTTATCTAATAAACGCTGCGTCTCTTTCTGCGTACGCCATTCTTCACCTTTAAAGTATGAGAATAAATGAGCATAAGCAATATCCGGTTCATTTGCCGGGTCGTAAAGTCCTTCGTCAAAAACCATTTGTAGTTTATCGATAAAAGGTTTCTTTCCCCCCATTAATTTCGCCAAGCCATATACATCATGTGGTACATAGAACGTATAATTCCAGGAACTACCTTCATGGAAACCGGGATTCGGTTCAAAGTTCTCTCCTTGTCTCGGATTAAACGGGCTATAAAACGTTCCATCGGGGAGAATCGGACGGAAAGTACCAAATTCTTTACTATAATAATGTTTGTATCCTAAAGAACGTTTATAGAACATCTCTGCATCTTTCTTTTTACCTAAAGCAGCTGCAAAACGAGACAATGCAAAATCGGCAATATAATATTCCAATGCATGAGAGACGGAATTGTCATACTGTTCACGAAGGGGTACATATCCTTTAGACATATAATCATCATTATCAGGACGCATCAAGTTTTCCGCCCCCGGTAACGTAGCAGATTTGTACATTGCCTCATAAGCCAAATCAACATCAAAGTCACGCAAACCTTTCATCCAGGTATCTACAATTACCGGAATACTCGGATCACCTTCCATTGTCAATGTTTCTCTGCCATATAATTCCCACTTAGGCAACCATCCATGTTCACGATACATATCAAGCATTGTGCGCACCATTTCCATCTGACGTTCCGGATAAACCAAGGTCAGCAATTGATGAACATTGCGGTAGGTATCCCAAAGAGAAAATACGGTATAGCGATCACCTTTGGTTGTCAGGATCTTATCACTTTCCATTGCCGGATATTCTCCGTTTACATCCTGCAAAATATTAGGATGAATCAGCAAATGATAAAGCGCTGTATAAAACACAGTCTTTTGGGCATCTGTACCACCTTCCACTGTTATGCGTGACAAGTCATGATTCCATTTGGAACGTGCTTCCGCATGAATCTTCTCAAAATCCTTTCCAGCCTGTTCACGATCCAGATTCAAACGGGCATTTTCTATGCTTACAAAAGAAACTCCCATTTGTACTTCTACTTGTTCACCTTCTTCTGTATCGAAGGAGAAATAAGTACCAATGTCATCTCCTGCTATTTCTTTTCCGTAGCGAGTATAAAGTTTATACTTTCCCTGATCCTTATCCCATTCAGCCTCAACCCCCATCATCGGACGTTGTTTCTTCCAATACCCTGTTGCAGAAGGATTCTTCTTAACCCGCAATACAAAGTAAATGGGGAATACAGCTTGAGGATTATAACAAAATGTACCAAGTAGTTTGACTCCTTCCACTTCGCTATCGCTTACACGACGAAGCATAGCGCCACTCTCATTCGTTAACCCCTCACCCAGATTCAGCAGGATGTGGCTTTTCCCTTTTGGGAAAGTAAACCGGGCAATACCGCTACGCGGAGTAGCCGAAACTTCTGTTTTTACATTATATTTAGTCAGATAATTAGAATAATAGCCCGGTGAGGCCTGTTCATCCTTATACTTACTACCATATTCTTTATAATCCACATTCAGTTCTCCGGTAGTAGGCATCAATAATAAAGAACCTAATTCCGGACAACCGACTCCACTCAAATTCACATGAGCATATCCGGTAAAGAAACAATTTGTATATTCATAAGGCGTAGACCACCATCGGGCATCTTTATCGTATGTGTTTTCGGAAGATCCCATCACATTGAAAGGAACCACAGACATCATACCATTGGGGCAAATCGCTCCCGGATTGGTCGTTCCGAAATTTGTAGTTCCGATAAAAGGATCCACATAATCTATCAAAAGACTTTTATCCGTATTTTTAAGGGGAGGGCTCCCCCCTTCCCCCGCATAGGCGGAAAGAAGGGAAAAAGCAAGTGTGTAAGTTAATATAATACGTTTCATATCTTTATTAAATGATACTCGTTCGTTTCGTAAAATCAATAATCTCTTTTATATATCCGAAGGCCATACCTACCACAGTATCTGCCGCACCATAATAAACAGCAACACGTTCACCATCTTGCAAAGCAGCACAGGGGAATACGACATTAGGAACGTCACCTTGAAGTTCGTAAGGAGCAGCCGGACCAAGCAGATATTCACGTGTACGGTAAAGAACTTTTTCCGGATGATCTTTATCCAATATGGCAGCTCCCATAGCGTAACGGAAACCATTACAAGTAGTGATTACACCATGATAGAACAGCAACCAGCCTTCATCTGTAAGGAAAGGAACTGAACCTGCACCAATCTTCGTACACTGCCAAGCGCTTTCCGGGAAAGGAGTCACTTTCATTACACAACGGTGTTCACCCCAATATTTCATATCCGGACTATAGCTGATGTATATATCGCCAAACGGAGTATGTCCATTATCACTGGGACGACTCAACATCGCATACTTGCCATCGATCTTCTGCGGGAAAAGTACACCATTACGATTGAAAGGCAAGAAAGCATTTTCGCACTGGAAAAACTCCTTAAAGTCAAAAGTATAGGCAATACCAATCGTAGGGCCATGATAGCCATTACACCAAGTCACCCAATAACGGTCTTCAATCCATGTAACACGAGGGTCGTATTTATATTCCGACTCAATCATTTCCGTGTTACCTGCTTTAAACTGAATAGGTTCATGATTGATATCCCAATGAATTCCGTCCTTACTAAAACCTGCAAAGATATTCATCTGTACAGCTTTGTTATCACAACGGAATACGCCTGCAAAACCATCCTCAAAAGGAACAACAGCACTATTGAAAATACTATTAGATGAAGGAATATGATAACGTCCGATAACTGGATTTTGTGAGTAACGCCACATAACGTCCGTACATCCGACAGGACGATCTTCCCAAGGAATTTGAATTTTATTCATAATCGTTGATTTTATATTATTTATTTTTTGAGTCATCATACGTGAAAGGTATGAAATAAGTAATCAGAAAAGCTGGAATAGTTGCAATTAACACATAGATAAAGAAATTACGATATCCTAATAAGTCACTAAGATAACCACTAACCATTCCCGGAAGCATCACTCCCAGATTCATGATTCCTGAAGCAAATGCGTAATGTGACATTTGATGTTTGCCTGGAGCAATCTGTTGCATCATAAACAACGTCAGTCCGACAAAACCAAAGCCATAACCAAAATATTCCATTGTTATACAAGTTCCGATCAGATATACATTAGTAGGCTGTGCAACTGCCAAAAAAGTATAGGCTACAAACGGAAGATTAAAAATACAGCAGAGAGTAAATAGTGTCTTTTTCAATCCGAACTTAGAAACATAAATACCTGCCAACAATGAGCCTAAAACGAAAGCAGCGGAACCAAAGATACCATTTAGCGTGCCGATCTCTGTTAACGACAGTCCTAAGCCGCCTACATCCCTTGAAGCACGTAAAAACAGCGGAGCTATTTTCATGATAAAGCCTTCTGCCAAACGATATAAAATAATAAAACAGATGTAATAAAGAATATGCTTTTTAGTAAAGAAGTTAGCAATTACTGCTACCAATTCGTGTCCAACCTCCGATGCAGTTTTCTTTGTTGTTGACGGAACCTGTGTAGAAGGTAACATTTTTATATGATAAATACCGATCAGTACCATTATTGCCGCAATTACGCCGAAAATAATCATCCATGCAGATGAATACGCTCCTTTGTTAACATCTATCGAAGCACCTTCTATTGCTCCGAAGTGCTCTGCCAATGCTCCTGCCATAGCAACTAATCCTCCATTAGCAACCAATTTGGCTACATTATAAAAAGCCCCTTGAACTCCGATATATTTTGCCTGATCTTCCTTGTTCAATTCAGCCATATATACACCATCACAAGCAATATCGTGCGTTGCTCCACTAAAGGCAATCACTGCCATCGTAGAGATACTTATAGCGAAAAAGTAATCAAAAAACAAAGAAAAGGCTACTACTCCAAACAATACACCACTCAATAATTCTGTAATCAATACGAAGAATTTTTTCGTCCGATACATTTCAAGAAAAGGACTCCACAAAAATTTCAGTGTCCAAGGCATCATAATCAGAGAAGTCCAGAATGCAATTTGCGTATCCGAAATTCCAAGATCCTTAAACATGAAAACAGAAACCAGATTAATAGCAATAAAGGGAAGTCCCATTGCAAAATAAGCAGTAGGTACCCAGCAAGCCGGGTTAATAGTTTTTCGTTGAGAAGCAGTTTTATTCTGTTGCATAAATCATAGTATATAGATGAAAAAAAACATTTTTCTGACCCATCTATATATAATACAACTAAAAGGGGGAAACTACTAACGTCTCCCCCTACTTTTTTTATTTTATTATCACTTCGTCTATAAAGAACCACGAAGGATGGCCTACACCATAATGCCAAGTCGGACATTCTTTCGTTCCGGTGACTTCTACTTTTACATAACGAGTTTTTATCGGTTCGGCTGATTCAGCCTTGACTCCACGGAATTTTACCTCACCGGTACGTTCTTCCGGTAAATCAATCGTTTTCCAATGCGTATAATGTTCACCGTCATCAGCGTATGAATAAACCACCTTTAGAGGAAAAAGAATCCAGGCCCCTATTTGATGAAGAAAATCTGTTTCCACACTTTGTATCTCTTTCGCTTCGCCCAAATCTATAACGAATGCACCATCGGTTCCTTCCCAACCAATCCAGCTATCAACAAAGGTTGCTCCACCAAACAAACCGTCAACCAATGCTTTTTTTCCTAATGCCGCATATTTTCCCGTAGGAGGAATTAGATAAGTAACTTTTGCACCCAAAGCCAAACTTTTTTCTTTCTGCGGCATGTAACGTTTACGATACAATTTGCAATAGTCTACCGGTGAATTGGAACGCTCATTCAATGTAGGAACTTGAAACTCTTTCACGCGTTCCTCAAAAAGGTCTAACTTTTTATTGATATCTACCAAATCTTTTTCTGTCTCTGTTCGTGCAATCTCCAGTTCTGAATACTGAATTGGCAGACGTGCCCGTTGAACTCGTTTTAAGAAATCGGGATCTGCTGCAACAGCCTTTTCAGCCAAATCAAATAAATGATTATAACGACGCATCAAAGCAGGCTTTAGCATGCCATACTTATGTGATACGGGTGAATCATATATCCACAACCGCTGTCCACTACCGATTAATGCGCCTTCCATTATCTTTATGTACTGATAAAGATATGGCGCTGCTTCACCATAATATCCATGCAGAAAATGTTGCATCAATGAGTCTACATTAACTTCTGGATTCCACATTAACTTTGACACTAAATAAGCACGAAGTTCTGCAAAATCTCCTCCCCTGCTCCCTGCTATTTGAGAGAAATGCATGGTGGCATGATTCTTTTTGAAAAGACGGATATTGTCCTGTAAAATATGGAAATTAGGAAATGGAGCCAGATAATTATCAAAGTTAATACCGTAATCCCACACGAAAATATTATTGGTAATCTTAGACCATCCTTCCATGGCTTTCACAAACTCTTTTCCCGAAGCATTCTCCGTCAAAGTTACTTCACGGTCACAGTCAATATCACACAACATAATATTCACATTTGGCAAAGGTTTCACACGCTTCGGAGGATTCATTGTATATAGATAAGCCAATGTGGAAAACTCTTTATCCGGAAAACGGGCAGCCAACTTATTCAGAAAAGTGATGATGCTTCCTGATAATGCTCCTTCATAATCATCAATTGCCTTACAAGCATCACACGTACAATTTGTATAATTACCATCATTCTGACTTACAGACATGATATGCTTATCTGGATTTGCTTTGAAAATAGAATCAACACGTTGAGCTACAATCTCAAAAACCTCCGGATTACTCAAACACCACTGACTGGCCTTTCCCGGGTGGCGTTTTCCTTTGAAGTAAGAATAATATTCCGGATGTTCTTTCCCATAAATGGATGAAGGCAGAAGCTTATCAAAAGTATGCACCCAATAACCGGCAGCAAACACTTCATTCGGTTCCTCTAAACGATTCCACCACTTATAAATAGAGTCTGTATGGATAGCATAACATTGTGTCTGACGGTAACGAAAGCCCGGATTCTCGACTTTATTAATGAAGGGTAAGTTCACCGTTTTTGAAGGGGTAAGAGAATATTCATTCTCTCCCCAATAATCGATACCCCAATATTGCTCCAATAAAGTAACAACCCCATATACAACACCGTTTTCTTTACCAGATATTTTTAGAATACCGTCTTGAGTAGAAATAGAGAATCCGTCCTCTGTTACTTCCGCCGGAGATTGACCACCAATGAGAATATCTCCTTTTCGAGGAGTTTTATCATTTTCAATAGGAAGTGCAACTCCCGAAATTTCAGTAAGAAAACGTTGTAAGAATTGTGCTGACGTCTTACTATTTGGCATCTTGTCCTGCACAATGATGCGAGCACTACTTTTGCCATCTTTTACGAGTGTTATTTGTGCTGAAACAGTACCACATACCACCAGCAAAACAGATAATAACCAATGTTTCATGTTTGTCCTCAAATCCGCAACTAAGCCCTTGAACGTCCTTATTGCGTTTACACGTCCTCTCATTACTGAATTTGCA
This sequence comes from Bacteroides xylanisolvens, assembly GCF_018289135.1. Taxonomy (NCBI): domain Bacteria; kingdom Pseudomonadati; phylum Bacteroidota; class Bacteroidia; order Bacteroidales; family Bacteroidaceae; genus Bacteroides; species Bacteroides xylanisolvens. The sequence goes on along the minus strand of NZ_CP072216.1, from coordinate 1,244,194 downwards.
GATAATTTGAACTTGAAGCACCCACTTCTGCCTACAATATCCCCTTACCCCACAATGTGACTTGAGGCAATACACAATATCATTCCCATAAGTTGTAGGCATTATCCAAAATCAGTCTGGAAAACATCTGCGTAAGCATTATTACAGGTATAGATGTTCAGCACATACCGCCTTGATGTCCTGATCCACTTGGCTGGTACAGAGATAAACCTGAAGACAAACGCTTTTATGCGACTTGTTGCATTGAGCCCGAACTTCTTTACGTCAAGTCTTTGAATAATGGCCTTGTAAAAGTTACGGATAAGTGCTGTAAGAAGAAGGAACACTGTGTTCTCTGCCATGAAGGATTTGGGCAATCTGTCCCACCCGAAACCATTGTTCATATCATCGAAGATACGTTCCTTTCCTCCACGAAGGTTATAGAACTCGACAATTTCTCTTACGGAAGAATCATAGTCGTTAGTCAGGATACAACGGTATGTGTATTCTCCTTCCCAAAAATCCTGCACACCATCCATCCGTTTCTGTCTTTGAATCACAAGTCGATATGCCTTACCTTTCCACTTCTCAACAAGGATAGAGTTCAATTCAAACTCAATGCCATTGATTTCCTCAGTTTTCCAGCCTTTGAGAGCAAAGGTGTCATTGTAGATCGAACTGCAGCGGTTAGCACGGATATAGAAGGACTTGCAGTGTTTTTCTATTTCCTCCACGATTTCCTCGGAACATGATCCACAATCAGCTCTGAAGCGATTGATAGTGAGCCCATTCTGTTCAAATCTCGCAAAGAACCTCTTCAGCGTGTCCTTCTGATGGAAACGAACATTTGTGTTACCATCGCTATTCTCTATACCGACTATCAAATCGCCAATAACCGCCACGCCAGGGCGATAACCAAGGAACTTCTTGTATGTAGGCTTTGCATCATACTTCTCTGTCTCTATGAACTGATGGTCGAAATCAACATCATACATCTCACCCTCTTTCAGTTGGCCAGATGCAAATATACAATTGAGCAATAAAGTATTGAGAGTGTCAGCCGTATTGAAATCGTAGGTCTTGCCCATATCTGATGTGTATGAAATGTTTTCTTGCGTCAACTCCTTTATCGCCCTGAGGATAGTATCAGAGCTACAAGTGCGAAGTGTCGGATGAAGCGAGAGGTGGTTCATCAAATGAGTAGTGACATCCTCAATACATGAACCGCTACAGAAGTAGATACTCATGAGAGAACGGATGATTTCGCTGTACTGATAACCGAACGATCTACACCTTAGACCGAGGGTTGAGTCGATTACAGATGATAATGTGGAGTCAAATTGCTCCATGATTGAAAATAATCCCCCAAAAGGAGTGAGTCTCTCAGATTTAATTTGTATCTTCGCCATGTCTATCGTCGGATTCTCTTGTTTTTTTTGCAACACTAAGATAAGTGAAAATTCTGACATGGCAAAATCCTGAGCAACTTTTTGTTGCTCAGGTACTTAAAAAGTTTAATTTATAATAGTGTTGCGGAATTAAGGTTTGTTAGAATTTAAGTTTATATGAGCATTTACTAGAAGTACAATTCAGGAGAATAAAGTTCTAATAAATTATGGATACTTTAACATATAAAAAAGAGGATATGCCTCTGCGACATATCCTCCTCTTTCAATGATTTATTAGCCTAGAACATTTTATTTATCAAATCGGATATTATGTTCCCACCTTTGAAGCGCACCATTAGATGTTGCATTGTGTCCGTTTCCTGTAGCATCTCTAAAGGAAGTGCCATCTCCTTCATCCATTGGCCAAAGGGCAATCAAATTAGGATTCTTAGGATTTACTTCAAAATACATATTGTTTGCGATCTCCGATTCTGTACGAGCTACTTTCCATAGGCGAACCTGACTCATAGCACAATTATTACGGAAATAGCTACCACTATCCACTATTTTCATAAAATCAAAGCGTACGCTTCCACCTTTCGGTGCAGGAGGATCAAAGAAGGTATCTTGTTTTCCATTCCTATAAATGGTAAGTGTTGTTCCATTATAAACGAAAGCCCAATGATACCAAGTGTTTGCTTCCAAATCACTGGCTGTTTGTTTTTGACCTCCCAAAGACTTTATCTGTAGATAATTGTAAGGCCTATTGGCATCTCCAAAACGGATATAGATTTCATGATCATTACTTCCGGAAGTGAAAATAGCCTGATTATTTATACTATAACCATCCATACGTACCCATGCTTCCAATGTCCATGCATCTACTGTAATTCCCCAATCCGTTTCAGGAAGTGTTGTTACATTTCCGGCATTACCACGTAATACAGGAACAGAAACATTCAAAGGCTTAGCTAATACATAAATAAATTTACTTTGAGCTTTTGATTTTACAATATTACCTTTTATAACATTTCCTAATGTAAGAGGAATGGCATAAGTAATACCATTAGTCACAAAATCATCCACATGAAGTCGATAATTAGCACTAATTTCACCTGCCGGAATTATCACTGTCGCATTCTTTGGAAGCATATCGGCTGGCAAGACTTCATATTCCGTACCGCTAGTTGCATTGTATTCAGCCAGTAATTCAGGAGAGAACTGGATTTCCACTTCCACATCTTCCATAACTTTTTGAGCTAAACGCACAACAACGTTAATGTCTGCACCATCATCCATGGTAACAGTAGTAGCATTGTTTGTACCAGCCGCATCTGTTATGTAAAGGCTGTTTGACTGTGCCTTGTATTCTGCATTCTCACATCCTATAAGAAAGAATGCTGACAATGCAATCATAAGACTTGATAAATAGATATATTTCATAATTTTCATTCTTATAAAATTCGTTTAATCATTATTCTTCGTTGGCAGCATTCATGCGATCATAGAAATTCCTATATATGTTTGTAATTCCCTGACGCAAGAAATAATATTCCGGTGAACCATCATAATCGCCCTTACCTTGTGCATAGTCAAAGCCTACACGATAAAGACCACATCCACCAATTAACTGGTCTATTTCATAAGGTTTTCCATTAACAGTATAAGTATTTTTATATACGTAGTTTGACATACCCAGGAATCCTCCTCCAGTATTAGCATACGATTCAAAATTCTCGGTAGCTATGGTTCTACGGACAATTTCATCCGGAGTAATAATCCCCTGTTGTATCCAATCATCCATATCACGCAACACGCCTGTCATTCTATAATCTGCCATTCCACCATAAGCTTGCAATACAAAATAGTCTACATAGTATGAAAGCCATTCTTTATCCATACCTGTTCGGATTCCAACCTCACCGTCAATCAAGAAAAGAAGGCGTTTCTCTGGCATAGGGCGATCTCCACGATCGCGGTTAGGATCCATAGCACCATGTCCAAACCAGTAGGAAAGTTCCTCGACAAAAATAGTTCTCTGTACTTTATTTGACCAAAGCGGACCAACTCCCATTCCACCACCAGGCTCATAATCCCAGTCATAACCATCATATCCACATTCAAGACAAGCTTTATAAATATCCTCTGCATAGGCTTTAATTGCAGGTCTCACCTTTTCCGGATCACTACTGGTTCCAGCTTCGTGATAAATTTCTTTATCTGGAAGGTCGTCGCCTATATTTTGAGAAAATAAGGTAACAACAACCTTTGTGCCTTTCACTTTTTGTACATATTCCATATCAGCCTTTCGCTCCGAAGTTAATTCAAATTTCGGATGCCCACCCCAGTTGGAAACAATGGTTACAGAATCAGGTAGACCTCTCAAGCTATTTTCACCGGTAGGGGAAGTTCCTGTCCAATTGTCGAACCAAACGAACACTTGTGGAAGTCCCGGTGTTTCTTTCCACTTGCGCAAAGCAGCATAATACTCATCAGTTTTAATTGTTTGATTCAAATCAACATCATTAATAGATTCCACATCCGTACATCCAACGAAGAATATAGCGGCAAATGCAAATCCGAATGCATTTTTTATATGCTTTATATTCATATTCTATATTTTATCAGGTTAAAAATTAATTCTTTTTCGCCCACCACAAATCTGTAGCTCCGGTGTCCGGACCACCTAACATAGTTGCAATAGCTGCTTCTACATTGGCTGAGTTACTAGATTTTTCCGTTGTAGGATATGGTAAACGACGTACCATACGTTTACTATCAATATCACCGATATAACCAACAGAGCTTAGATTATCTCGCGCCGTAAACAATTCAGGATAACCAGTTCGGCGATAATCACACCACGCTTCGATTCCCAATGGATAGTTGGCAATCCATTTTTGAGTAATAATCTTCTGAAGTTTATTACTTCCGTTTTCCCATGCAACAGTAGGAACATCAGTAAATGAAATATTATTTTGAGAGTTCCATCGATCTGTATACCCTTGAGGAACAACTGTACTTGAAAGATAATCACCAATCTCTACGCCATATTGATTCATTGAAATTTGAATACCTTGTTCATAGTAACTCTTAGCTGCCGCTGTTCCACCTGCAATCCATCCTTGTAAAGCCGCTTCAGCTTTTAAGAAATAAGTCTCTGCCGCATAAAAAACTGGCATAGGAGAAGCATCTGTTACAGCTGGTTTAGAGTACCTTGCAGCACTACCTTCAACGCTTTTACTTGTATCTTTAATACCCATACGTACACCACGATACTCTCTATACGAAGTCGAAGTATTCATATATTTGCTGATACGTGGATCATTATATCCATTCATGTATGCAGAAAGTGTTGCATTGATAGCTAAATCACCCCAATCTGAAGCAATCCAAAATGGGTTATATGGCATAGATGGAAAAAAGGCATTATCATCATTAGATTCTATTACTCCGCCATCAATCGCTTCCGCCATCATTTGTTTGGCATATTCTGTATCTTCAGTATTAGAAGCGATACGTACGGCCATACGAAGTTTTAAAGAGTTAGCGTATTTGATCCATTTGCTAAAATCACCATTATATATGATATCATATTCGGCAACAGGTACCTCTTTTCCTTCATTTTCCTGAACAAATGCCGAAAGTACATTGATACTACGTGTCAAATCATCAAACATATTATGATAGAGTGTTTTCACATCGTCATATGCCACTTGGAATTCTCCTTTTCCCATTTCAGAGTAAGGGATAGGACCATAAATATCAGCTACACGAAGCATAACACCGACCCGCAGAATAGATGCCCACGCATAAATATATCCGGTACCTCCTGTAGATTCTTTTATTGTCTGGAAATTCGGATAAAACTCTGTAAACATATCTTTATAAGGAACATCTACCCAGTCAGCACTAGGATTGAATGTTCCAAAATTAGTACCATTCCAAGGAGCAGTTGTTGCAAAATACCCGCCATACTGCCCTACCATTTGTTCAGTGTGTTGACTGTTATTTTCCTGACAGGCATTCAATAAGCGAGTCATAGCCACAAACAACGTACCGACCCGTTCCGTCGGAGTCATATCTTCGGGATACACGTCTGTTGGATGTGTGTTTAATTCGTCAAAGTTTCCCGTACATGAAGCGAATAGCAGAGTAGTAGTGAAAGCTGCCACGCTTACAGTCTTAATTATATTGAATCTTTTCATCATTCGTTGCTTTATTAGAATTGTACTTTTATACTAAATCCCATGTTTCTCAAGCTAGGTTGCATGAAATAATCCACACCAGTATAGAATGTACTGGTAGATGACGCAACCAATTCAGGATCGAACGGTGCCTTACAATATATCATGCCCAGATTATTTCCGATTAAACCTAATGTTACATCAGCAATGTTATACAACCACTTTTTAGGGAGTGTATATTCAAGACTAACCTCCTGCAAACGAATATTGGTTGCTTCATATACATAGTGGTCACCTTCACCAGTACCAGCCGCTACTATGCCGAGATAATCCTTAGCGGATACATTTCTGTTATTGATGGTTACTCCTCCAGCCTGACGAAGTTGTGCGCTATATTCGGAAACACCACAACGATCAAGGAAAGCTTGTGTATTAGATACAACCAAACCACCAAAACGTCCGCTTAACAATATATTCAGACGTAAACCTTTATAAGTAAATGAGTTTCTCCATCCTAAATTAACCTTTGGAAGCAATGAACCGATTTTCTTATATTCGGTTTCCACCATACTTGGCAAACCTGTCTTGGCATCCAAATAGATATAACCATTATTATCGCGTTTAAAGTCACGGTTGATATACAGGTCTCCCATAGAACCACCTTCTGTCAGGCGTACTACCGGTGAAGTAGAGCCTCCTAATCTTGCTTTGTCTACATAAGGCATTTCAATCGGTTCCCCCGTAATTCTGTTTGTAACACCATCAGCCAATCTTTTAATTTTATTCTTATTATAAGTAAAAGTAAAATTACTGGACCAACCGAAATCACGCCACTCATTTTTATATCCTAAGGCCATCTCTATACCTTGGTTCTGTACACTACCTGCTTGGATGTTAACAGCCGTATACCCAGAACTTGCCGGAAGAGGCGCAGCGAATGTTTGGTTACGTGTATCAGAGTTGTAATAAGTAATATCAAAATTCAATGTATTCTTGAAGAAACGCATATTCAATCCCGCCTCATAAGATTTAGTAATTTCTGGTTTCAAATCAGAGTTTGGATACAAAGATTCTGCTTTATATTGGTCAAGCTGATCATCATAAACATAACGTACCTTTGTCAAATATGGATCATAGGCATTACCCACCGAAGTGAAAGAAAAACGTGCTTTTAAGAATGAGAACCATTCAGGCAAATCAATAACTTCACTCAAAATGCTTGAAAGACCAATAGAAGGATAGAAAAACGGTTTATTTCCTCTTTCTGAAAGAGCCAGAGAAGAATCCCAGTCAGCACGTCCGGTGAGACTTAAGTAGAGAAAACTTCTCCAGCCTATTTCCGCATTAGCAAAAACTGATTGTGTCTGACGCTTTAAACCATCAGCATCTACTTTATAATAACCACTGCGTGTAAGGTTTTCGATGGTAAAATGATTAGTTACATTGTTCAAGTCTCCATGCAAAGAAGTCAACTCCATACGAAGATCCTTAATAGAAGCACCCAAATTGGCCGTTACATTAAATTCATTGAACGTTTTATTGAAGTTCGCCAATACATCAGCATACACTTGTCTGTCTAGACGGTTTTCTTCTTTATATCGCCCTTTTGGACCGGCAAAATTACCGACCGTACCTGCGTGGAATTTTTCGGTGTATTTACTTTCGGTGTTATCGATGCTCACACGTCCTTGTACATTTAGCCCTTCAATGATATTATATTGTAGACTAGCAGCCAATTTATAACGTCTTCTATCGTTCTCACGATTCATACGATTCATAATCCAATAAGGATTTTGAGACGAAACACCGCCTAAATCACCATATGACCAATACTGAGTATTTACACCCGACAAATCATCATAACGTTCGTATACAGCTACATCAGAAAAATCTTCGCCACGTGGGAACAAGTACAAAGAAGTAAGTGGGTTAAAATACTGCCCTTGCGATACCATATTCTTATCGTTTTGAATAATATAGTTAGCACTTGTATCCAAAATAAACTTATTATTCAAGAAGTTGGTAGTATTACGGAATGAGAAATTATATCTATCATAGTCATTATTGGGCATAATGCCTGTTGCATTAGTTGTGGCTACAGAGATATAGCTTTGACTCTTATCATTACCTGTAGAGAGAGAAAGTGCATTGGATACATTGCTTCCTGTATTAAAAAAATTTGCAGGATCGTATCTCTTATCAGTTTCTAATCCCCAGCTCATCATTTCACCTGTCATATTACCATAAGTATTTTGAAACTTAGGCATCATCATAGGATCACTGAATGTGGTATTATTACTATAAGTCACGGTTGTCTTATCAGCACGTCCCTTCTTGGTAGTAATTAATACTACTCCATTAGCTCCTTCATATCCATACAATGCAGCTGCAGAAGGTCCTGTCAACAACGACATGCTCTCAATATCATCCGGATTAATGTCAGCTATTGATTCACTGCTCGGTTGTGTAGCCATAGCTCCATCACCCCCGGAAGAAGCACGATTATACATTGGAATACCATCAATCACATAGAGAGCGTTATTATTCTGCGTAATAGATTTAGCACCTCGCATTACAACCTTTACACCACCGCCTGGACCTGAAGCACTAGAATTAATCTGTACCCCTGCTGCTTTACCAGCCAGTGCTCCCATAAAGTTAGTACTCTTTACAGTTGTAAGTTCATCCCCTTTCACCTGTTGTACATTATACGTCAATGCTTTCTCTGACCGCTTGATACCCAATGCAGTAACAACTACTTCATCCAATACTTGCGTATCTTCTCCTAGGGTAACTTTCAAGGGTTGTGCGTTGGTAAGTGTGATTGCTTGGGAGGCATAACCGATATAGGATACTTCAAGTACATCACCTTTAGCTGCTTGTATTTTGAAATTTCCATCCATATCAGTGATAGTACCATTTGAAGTTCCTTTTACCAAAATACTAACTCCAATCAATGGTTCTCCTTTTGAATCAGTAACAGTACCACTTGCAGTAATTGGTGTTTTTTTCTGCTGCTCTTCTTTATTACTCTTCGCAGAAAGTACAATATGATTATCTACTATTGAAAAACTGACATTAACTCCTCTGAATAACTGATTCATTACATTATTCAAAGATTCTTTTGTTACCTTGATAGATATGACACGATTTATATCGACATCATTTGTGTTATAGACTACTGACATTGAAGTTTGTTTCTCAATTTCTTTCAAAGCAGTGTTCAAGGGTACTTTCGATAGATTAAGAGTGATCGTTCGTTCTTGCCCATAAGCTGAAGCAAAACACGAAACCAACAAAAGGAAGAATAACAAGTATGAAAACTTGTGTTTTATAATTTCTTTCATCTTATTCTTTTTAATTAGAAATAGTTTTTAGAGAATTTGTAATTAGAGGCGGTAAATGAGATTACCGTTTTCACACAAAGGTTTCATGTATCTCTGTTTCTCATAATTAATAAATTTAAAGGTTATACTTAAAATAAATTCCATAAGCGCTTATTCAATAGTAATACATTTTATGTTGTAACCTTACTAAACGAAGATAAGATTTTTTTCGAAAAAAATAGAATAGAAAGATTCCTAATTGAAAAATAAATACTCAAATATTTGATAAATAGAATCTTATGTACTTATTAAAATCAGGCTGATTTATTACATTTGCATACATTTTGCATACAATATATGTATGCTTTACCTATTGTATAGATATAAATATTCATTTTATGTTCAAATATTCAAAAGATGGAATTTCGGTTTTAACCATATTAGATACCAGAAGAGCAAAAAAGAGTGGACAGTTTCCTGTTAAAGTTCAAGTGGTATATAGAAGAAAGCAAAAATATTACTCAACTGGGAAGGAAGTGTCAAAAGAAGATTGGGCAAGGTTATTAAAAGTAAAAAGCCGGTTATTGGCAGAAATTCGATCAGATATAGAGAGTAGTTTTTCAACTATTAAGCAACAAGTTAACGAACTGATACAAAAAGGAGAATTTAGTATTGAAACATTAAGCGCCAGGTTAGGAAGGCAGATGAATGATATGACTTTGCGCAGTGCTTTTCGCTTAAAAATGAAAGAACTGGAAGCCAATGAACAAGCAAACACTTACTTAAATTATCAAAGTGCTTTAAAAAGTTTAGAAGATTTCGGAGGTTCCACTATACCTTTGGAAAACATTACAATTGATTGGCTTAAACGTTGTGAAAAATTTTGGATATCAGAAGGTAAAAGCTATTCAAGCATAAGTATTTATTTCCGAGCTTTAAAGTGTGTCTTAAATCGTGCTGTACATGATGGTATCATAAAAGAATCATCTTTTCCTTTTGGAAAGAATAAATATGAAATTCCTGAAGGGTGTGGACGTAAATTAGCACTTACTCTTTCTGAAATAAAAAAAGTAATGTCTTATCAATGTGAAACAAAAGATATAGAAGAATTTAGGGATCTCTGGGTGTTTTCTTATTTATGTAATGGCATTAATTTTATGGATTTATTATTTCTTCAGTATTCAAATATTATGGATGGAGAAATATGCTTTGTACGCTCTAAGACATCTCGAACTACCAAACATAACAAAGAGATACATGCAATCATTACTCCTGAAATGTGGAATATTATTCAAAAATGGGGTAATCCAAGATTAAGCCCGCAAACGTATATTTTTAAATATGCTAGAGGAACTGAAGATGCCTTTGAAAAGATTAGATTGGTACGGCGTATTATAACCAAATGTAACAGAAGACTTAAAAAAATAGCCCAAGACATTGGAATTTTTCAGTTGACGACTTACACGGCAAGGCATTCTTTTGCTACAGTATTAAAACGTGGAGGTGCAAAAACCTCATATATTTCTGAAAGCTTGGGACACTCTAACTTATCTGTAACCGAGCACTATTTAGCATACTTTGAAAAAGAGGAAAGAATAAGGAATGCTCAATTATTGACTAACTTTAATCTCTAGATTAATACATTTGCATGCAAATTGTATGTACAATGAAAAATGGACCAATAATTGATATAGGATAAAAGTGAGTATAATATTAAAAAACGCATATTCAGATTACCTATAATTTAGAATATGCATCTTGTTATCAGGAGTGTTTTGAAAACCGCAGGGATTTCCACTTTAGCCAAACATAATTCAAATAAAAAAGGATAATATTATTGCAAATTATTCTTTTTATCGCCCGCGTAGTGATAGAATAGTATCTAATATTGACAATATTAATCAAATGAAAAGATTCCGTTCTTTGTATTATCGGCACTAACTAGAAGAAAACAACTACTATAAAACAAGTTATTATTATTCTTTAAATGATTTGTTAGGTTCCATTTAAAGAATCAAAATGTTCCACACCGAGAAACGAAGTGATTCTCGGTGTGGAACATTCCTGAGAAAACGTCTTTTATCGAATATTCATACCGCATATATGAATAAAAACAATTTAATTACTGCATATTCATGTGCAATCTTACTAACTTTTTCTTTCATTCATTGATTTTGCTCAATTGTATTTAGCCTGATATCTTAAAAATAGAACATCTAATCTATTTATCTAACAAGAATTGGATCTAGAAAAAGTATATGAAACTGATTTTCTCCCAAACAATCACGCTTGCCAACGCACAACCTATAAAAGTAACCTTAGGAGAAGATACGCAAGTATTGGACGAAGTAGTTGTTACTGCATTGGGTATCAAGCGTGCAACTAAGGCGTTAAGTTATAATGTACAAGAGGTAAAAGGTGACGAATTGACAGCTGTAAAAGATGCCAATTTTATGAATTCACTATCAGGAAAGGTTGCCGGTGTTCAGATTAATAGTGGTGCAACCGGTGCTGGTGGTGCCACACGTGTTGTTATGCGTGGTATGAAATCTCTGACTAAAGATAACAATGCATTGTATGTAATTGACGGTGTACCTATTTTTAATACAGGAAAAAGCGGTGGCGAAGGATTATTTGGAGAGATGGGAGGATCAGATGCTGTTGCTGACTTAAATCCGGACGATATTGCTAGTATTAGTATGATGACCGGTCCTTCTGCGGCAGCATTATATGGTTCTGCTGCGGCAAACGGTGTTGTTTTAATTACTACTAAAAAAGGCCAAACAGAGAAAACTACCATAACAGTATCCAACAGTACTACTTTCTCTAAAGCATATATTATGCCGGATATGCAGAACCGTTATGGTACAAGTTCCGGATTATTCAGCTGGGGAGAATTGACAAACCGTCGATATAACCCATCTGACTTCTTTGAAACAGGCTCCAATGTTATCAATTCGGTAGCATTATCTACAGGAAATACCAAAAACCAGACCTATCTTTCTGCTTCTACAACTAACTCCGGTGGAATTCTTCCGAATAACTCCTATAACCGTTATAATTTTACGGCACGTAATACCACCCATTTCCTGAATGATAAACTTACTCTGGATATCGGTGCACAATATATCGTTCAGAACAACAAAAACATGGTTTCTCAAGGACAGTATTATAACCCTCTCCCATCACTGTATCTATTCCCTCGTGGAGACAACTTTGACGAAATTCGTTTGTATGAACGTTATAATACTAACTACGGCTATATGGAACAATATTGGCCTTATGGTGATGCAAGTTTGTCATTACAAAATCCATATTGGATACAAAATCGCATCAACCGTACTTCCAACAAGAAACGTTATATGATGAACGCTTCTTTGAAATGGCAGGCTACAGATTGGCTCAATGTTGTCGGTCGCGTCAATCTGGACAATTCCGACTACCGGAATAAAAACGAAAAATCAGCTTCTACATTAACAACATTCTGTGGTGTAAGTGGTGGTTTTGAAGATGCCATGCGTCAGGAACGTTCTTTATATGCCGATTTCCTGGCTAATATAGATAAAACATTTGGTGATTTTCATTTAACAGCCAATGTTGGTGCTTCCATATATCATACTTCAATGGATCAGTTATATATTGCAGGTGACCTGGTTATCCCCAACTTCTTCCAGATCAACAATATTAATTTCTCTGCCAACTATAAACCGGATCCTACCGGATATGAAGATGAAATTCAAAGTATTTTTGCCAGTGCTGAATTAAGTTGGAAAAATCAACTGTATCTAACTGTAACCGGACGTAATGACTGGGATTCAAAACTCGCATTCTCCAAACAAAAATCGTTCTTTTATCCGTCAGTCGGTTTATCGGCTTTATTATCAGAAATGGTTAAACTACCAGAGGTGATTTCTTATGCTAAAATACGCGGTTCGTATACAGTGGTAGCCTCTTCTTTCGATCGTTTCCTTACTAATCCGGGGTACGAATACAACAGCCAGACACATAACTGGGCGAATCCGACCGTATATCCGATGGACAATATGAAACCTGAAAAGACTAAATCCTGGGAAATCGGTTTGAACTTGAAATTCTGGGGAAATCGTTTTAATTTAGACGCTACTTACTATCGTTCTAACACACTGAACCAAACATTTAAGGTAGATATCCCCTCTTCTTCCGGATATAAACAAGCGATTGTACAAGCTGGTAACGTGCAAAATCAGGGTATTGAATTAGCTTTAGGATTCAGTGATAAATGGGCAGGATTCGGATGGTCTTCTAATGCGACCTTCACTCTAAACCGTAACAAGGTGAAACGACTGGCAAGCGGTAGCGTGAATCCCGTGACAGGAGAAGCTATCCAAATGGATGAAATGAATGTGGGTTGGTTAGGTAAAGAGAATGTAGCTCCTCGCGTCATCCTGACAGAAGGAGGTTCCATGACTGATATCTATGTATACAACCAGCTGACAAAAGACAATAACGGTAATATAAAAGTCGATCAGAATGGTAATCTGGGTATCACTTCATCAAACACTCCGGTAAAAGTAGGTAATCTGGATGCTGATTTCAACCTCGGATGGACCAATCATTTCACTTATAAAGGAATTGATTTAGGAGTTGTATTATCAGCCCGTGTAGGCGGATTAGCTTATTCGGCTACTCAAGGTATTTTAGATTATTATGGAGTATCCGAAACATCTGCAACAGCTCGTGATAATGGTGGTATACCTATTAATAACGGCAAAGTTAACGCCCAAAAGTATTACCAGACTATTGGTACGGGTGAAGGTGGCTACGGTCGTTATTATCTATATAGTGCAACCAATGTACGTTTGCAGGAATTGAGTCTAAACTATACACTTCCTAAAAGATGGTTTAAAAATGTGGCGAATGTTACTTTGGGTATTGTAGGACGTAATTTATGGATGATTTATTGTAAAGCCCCATTTGACCCGGAATTGTCTGCCTCTACCTCCAGTAACTATTATATGAATGTAGACTACTTTATGCAACCCAGCTTGCGTAACTTCGGTTTTAATGTGAAAGTTCAATTTTAAAAGAAAAAGCTAATGTTATGAGAAAATATTTAAGAAATATCACAGTCGGTGCCGCTCTGTTGTTACTGGCAGGAAGTTGTACCGATAAATTTGAGGAGTATAATACGAATCAATATCAAATTCATGATGCAGACCCTGCGACTTTGATGAAATCTATGATTGAAACAATTGTGAATATTCAGCAGAATGACTCTCAAATGCAAGATCAGATGGTGGGACAGTTAGGTGGCTATCTATGCTGTTCTAACACATGGAGTGGTACAAACTTCAGCACATTCAATCAGAGTGATGCCTGGAATGCTACCCCCTGGAACACTCCGTTTGAAAAAATATATGGAAACTTTTTCCAAATACAAGAAGCGACAAATTCTACGGGACATTATTATGCTTTTGCGTGTATGATACGTGCAATAACAATGCTTCGCGTTGCGGATTGTTATGGACCGATGCCTTACAGCCAAGTAAAGAAGGGTAATTTCTATGTATCTTATGATACCCAGGAACAGGTCTATACCAGTATATTAAGTGATTTAGCCAATGCAGCCGATGTTTTGTACAACTATTATGTAGAAACAAATGGTAATGCCCCATTGGGAGCCAATGATCCGGTTTTTGATGGAAATTATTCAGGTTGGGCTAAGCTAGCCAATTCAATGCGTTTACGTGTTGCAATGCGAATCAGCGGAACATGGCCTGGCATTGCTCAAGAGGCAGCTGAAGCAGCAGTAACACATAAAGCAGGATTGATTGAAAGTAATTCGGATAATGCTATGCTTTCTTGTGGCACGCAGAGTAATCCCTATCAACTGGCAGCTGTAAGTTGGGGTGATCTGCGTGTGAATGCAAATATTGTAGATTATATGAATGCATATGGCGATCCACGTATGCCGAAGTTCTTTAATAAGTCTACCCTTGCCGGGAAAACAGATAAATATGTAGGTATGCGTACTGGAGATGCTGATTTTAAAAAGGCAGATGCAGCAGGATTCTCTATTCCTGCATATACGGCAACTTCTAAATTAATGGTTTTCTGTGCTGCAGAGACAGCGTTTTTACGTGCAGAAGGAAAATTGCGTGGTTGGAATGTCGGTTCTAAAACAGCAAAAGCCTATTACGAAGATGGTATTAATTTATCAATGGAACAATATCAGGTTTCAGCCACTGAATACATGAAGATTGACGAGGCTCCTGTCGTATCACATGAAAGTGATGTTGTGCAAAATGCTACTGCTACAATTACCAATACTGTGAGTGTAATGTGGGATGACAGCGAGGCTGACAACGTAAATGGAAAGAATTTCCAACGTGTCATTACTCAAAAATGGATCGCCAATTATCCATTAGGATTGGAAGCATGGGCTGAATATCGCCGTACAGGTTATCCGGAACTTTATCCTTGTATCGACAATCTATCAGATTGTGGTGTGAGCAGCCAACGCGGTATGCGTCGTCTAAGTTTCCCTTATACAGAGGCACAAAACAATAAAGCCAATTATGATCTGGGAGTAGCAGAACTAGGCGGTGCTGATAACGAAGCTACTGACTTAAAGTGGGCTAAAAAGAACTAATTTATATAATGCATAAAAAGGACTTTTATGAAGAAAATTTATTTATTATACATTGTACTCATATCACTGGCAACGACCTCATTGATCGGTTGCAGTGACTGGACGGAGTCAGAAGCAAAAACTTTTCCCGAATCGATCGTATCGGATGAATATTATGCGGCCTTGCGTGCCTATAAACAGACAGATCACCAAGTTGCATTTGGTTGGTTTGGTGGCTGGAGTGGTGAAGGTGCCTATATGAAAAGTTCTTTAGCCGGTATTCCTGATAGTGTAGATATTGTTTCTATTTGGGGAAATTGGTCGAACATTACAGAAGCTCAAAAAAAAGATCTGGAATTTTGCCAACAAGTTAAAGGTACTCGTTTTACCATGTGTTTTATTATCAGAAGTGTAGGCGATCAAATTACTCCGCAGAATATTCGTGAAAATTGGGAAAATATGGGATTTTCATCCGAAAAAGAAGCTGTGAATGATTTTTGGGGATGGCCTTCCGATGAATCAAATAAGGAAGCAATAGAAGCATCCATTCGCAAATATGCAAGCGCCATTGCCGATACAGTAAACAAATATGGTTACGACGGCTTTGATATCGATTATGAACCTAATTTTGGCAACTCCGGTAATATCGTAGACGAAGACGATAGAATGTTTGCATTTGTTGATGAACTAGGCAAATATTTCGGTCCGAAATCAGGAACTGGTAAATTATTAGTTATCGATGGCGAACCACAGAGCATAACAGGTAGACCTGAAGTCGGGTTATATTTTGACTATTTTATCATTCAGGCTTACAATAATAGTAGTCCTGGCAGTGATTCTAAACTCGATAAACGTCTTATCACAGGCGGCGTAGCAGGTGCAGGACTTGTTCAGACGTATAGCAGTGTCATGTCTGAAGAACAAATCACGAAGATGACCATCATGACCGAGAATTTCGAGGCTACCGATGCTGCTATGGACGGTGGATATGATTACACTGATCGTTATGGTAACAAAATGAAATCTCTTGAAGGAATGGCACGCTGGCAACCAAGTAACGGATTCCGTAAAGGTGGTGCAGGAACCTATCATATGGAAGCAGAGTATGGAACTTCACCAGAATATAAAAATATACGCCGTGCTATTCAAATTATGAACCCGTCATCACATTCATTACTTAAAAATTAATGTAAACTATGAAACGTATGAATTATATAAAAATTTTATGCTTCTCCGCAGTCATAACAGGCTTAGGAAGTATAGTAAGTTGTGGAGATGCAAAATACGATACTTTAGATACACATGCTTATATTGAAGAAGCTCTTTCCAGTACAAGTCAAAAAGTGACCGTACAGGCTACTGGAGAAAGTTTTACTACCCTAAATGTGCATCTTAGTAATCTTTCTTCTACAGATAATCATTATAAATTGGTTACAGATCAATCAGTACTGGACACTTATAACCATATTAATGGAACCGGATATATAATGTTGCCCAAAGATTATTATACGTTGCCGGAAACGATTACTGTAAAAGCAGGACAATATGCAGCCGATGCCCTCTCCATCGCTTTGAAAGCTTTCAGTCAGGAAATGATGAAATCGGGAGAATCATATGCACTGCCTGTAAAACTAGTATTGCAAGATGGAAGTATTTCACCGATGGAAAATACCGGAACCTTTGTTATTTTGGCAGAAAGTATTATCGAATTTTCAGCTCCAATGTTTGTTGGCGCTCCTAGTTTAAAAGCTAATAAATTCACAGAATCTCCCGAAACGTATTCACAATATACGATAGAGGTTCGTTTTCAGGTAGCCAACACAGCTGACCGTGACCGTGCAGTCTTTAAAAACGGAGGAGATGATGCAAACTTCATCCTTTTACGTTTTGAGGATCCTCAAAGTGACAATGAAAATTATAAGGCACATTCATTAGTACAGATTGTAGGACGTAACCGGCTTTATTTGAATCCAAGTAATTCTTTCAAGCCAAACGAATGGCAACATTTAGCATTGGTCTGTGATGGTTCCAACTATCGACTTTACATAAACGGAGTTGATTCGGGTGTGTTGAGTATACCAACAGGAGCAACAACTTTCTCTGATGTAAATTGGTTCTGCTTAGGTGATGATTCTTATAGTAGATGGGGAAACTGTAAAATTTTGATGAGTGAAGCACGTATTTGGTCCGTAGTTCGTTCCGCTTCTCAAATTCAGAATAACATGACGCAAGTTAGCCCTAAATCTGTAGGTTTGGAAGCTTATTGGCGATTCAATGAAGGACAAGGTAATGTGTTCGAAGATGCAACCGGTAAAGGTCATACTTTGACAACTTCTGCTACTCCTACCTGGATTGACGGTATTTTATCTACAGATAAGGCTACTGAATGGAAATAGTAAAAATTAAATTGTATATGTATATGAAAAATATATTTCAATCACTATCAATAGCAACTCTACTCGGCTTGTTTGTCCCATTCATTTCGTCCTGTAGTGATGATGAAGAAGTTTTTAACGAGTGGAATGCTACGTATGTGTCTCTACAGAGAAATGACTATTTATCGGGGAATGTAAAAAAGTTCAATCTGACTCATGATGCGAATGGAATCGGAGGAGATGAAATTAAGATGGCTTTTACTGTAAAAACACAGAAAGCAGTCTCTACAGATATGGTTATCGCATTAAGTGCAAAAAGTGAAACAGAAGGGCTTGATGCAAGCCAGATCGTTTTAAGTTCCTCACAGGTTACTCTCAAAGAAGGACAGATGACTTCTGAAGAAATCACTGCAACGGTCGATCCAACGATATTCGCCAGTATCATGGAAAAAACAAGTTTCTCTTTCAGTGTATCAATCAGTAATGTAACTACCAATGATAAGAACACTGTCATTAGCAGTAATTTAAGTATCTTACCTGTCATCATTAATAAAGCTGCCTACTGTAATCTAAAAAGTGGTACTCCTAGCAATAGCCAACTTATCAGTAATCGTGTAGGTTGGATTGTTAATGTGGAAGAAGGAGTAGACGGCGCGCCTAATAATTTAATTGATGGCAGCAAGACTGGAACTGACGTTGCTCTAAATAATAAAGGCTTCTGGTTCACCGTTGATTTAGGAGAAACTAAGGTTTTAACAGGCATCAAAACGAATCACTGGGGAAATGCATATGCTCCTAGAGAAGTGGAAATATTACAGTCTGAAAATGGTATGACATGGAAATCATTAAGTTCATTAGCAATACCCGGTAGTAGTACACAAAACATCACGTTCATCTCTCCTATTACTACGCGATATCTAAAATATCAGATTATCACTATCTCTACAAACGGTCGTACGGATGTTACAGAATTTAATGTTTACGAACCCAAAAGTGAATAAACATAATGAATAGGTAACATAGAAATGATAAAATAGAGGGTAATCCAATGGATTACCCTCTATTTTAGAAACATACTTCACAAACATACTTCCAGACTATCAATCTATCTCCCAAAAGAATACTCCAGATCTCTACTTGTTAGTTCATCTTTGTACATCTTTCTTATGACTTATGGTTTTGAATTAAATTTCTCCTACTGAATCTTTACGCTATTATCCGGTTTCAGCCGTTTCAGTTTTGTTCGTAAACGCCTTGATAAAGAGCGACATTGATATGTCGGGTTAAAGTCGTCGACATGCCGGGTTAGTAAATCAGAGTCTCTATTCGCATAAAACGAAGGCTATGTTTCACTCAAACAGCGGCTCTATTGAAGGTAAATAGAGACTCTAAAAAAGAGACTATTTACATCTCCTTTTTGTTTTCAGGTTCGCGTTCAGCCAAAAGCACCGATGAAAAGGAACTTTTTAAGTAGACTGAAAGCTGAATGCGGTTTTTAACTAATTCTATTTAGATGGGCTCACCACGGTGAAGTTTGTTCAAAACTGCACCAAAACAAAATTTTCGATCAAACACTTGTTTCTCTAATGATCTAAGAAAGCCATAAAGGAAAGGGGGATTCTTAATGAGTTAAGAATCCCCCTGTAAAAAGACTTATTTATATCTTATTTCTTCATCACCCGAATAATCCGTCCGTCTTTCTTATAAGAAAAATGATTTGTATGCATCAAAACATTCAGTATTTCATCAGCAGTGCTATCAGTAGAGAATTCACCGGTAAACCGTTCTGATTTCAAAGCATCATCCTTATAGATAAATTTAATATCATACAACTTCTCCATAATATTGGTTATTTCCAATAAAGAATGTTGCTTGAATTCCAACTTACCTTTCATCCACAGGAGCACATCCGTAGGCTGGTTATATTCAATCAACTCTGCCTGATAAGTATCCGTATTCACATTCAATGTCTGTCCCGGTTTCAGTAAATAGCCATTCTCTTCCGTTCGTGGAGAATCCACCCGCACCAAACCTTGAAGCAAGGTAGTCACTACCCTATTCTCTTCTTCACGCGCACGCACATTAAATTTCGTACCAAGCACACAAGTCTTGATTTGTTTACTGTTTACGATAAATGGAGCATGTTTATCATGGGAAACCTCGAAATAAGCTTCACCCGACAAATCGATTTGGCGATCCGAACTCCAGAAAGAATTATGATAAACTAATTTAGAAGATGCATTCAGCCATACCCTACTACCATCCGGCAGTACAGTCTGTGCTCTCTGTCCGGCAGCAGTTATCACCTCATAATCTGAAAGTTTATTGGAAAGTAATCCCCAGGCAATTCCACCGGCAAAAACAAGTCCGGTAAGAAAAGCAGCAGACACAGTAGCATAACGTCCCCAACGGATTGAGATATTTTTCCGTTTAGTCTTTTTCTCCTTTTCTCTGATAGCCGACTTAAATTTATCTAATGACGCCTCTGTATCTATAGCATTCATCACCGCTATACGTTCACCTACAAAAAGAGTATAATAAAGTTGCTCTAAAGTTTTCCGATTCCCCGGTTCTTCCTCGCACCAAGTTTCCACCCGGGCAGCTTCTTCATCATTACATTCACCCTGCAGATAATTCAACAAGATAGTTTCATCCATGCTCATTTAACCTTTTTACAATAAAAAAACTATAAAACCTTTGTAGTAATACAGTTGTGAGTACAAATATACTAAACGAAAAAAGAAAAAAATATTTTTTCTCGCATTTTTATTTCATTTATCTACTTCTTTCATTATTTTTGTCTTACATAAATTAAAAGAGAATGCCACAATCTCCGATATATTTGGATATTAATAATAATAAGTCCGTCATCACTGCCTTAAAAGCAGGAGAGGAAAAAGTTTTTGACGTCGTCTACAGACATTATTTCCGTAGGCTATGTGCTTTTTGTTCTCAATACGTAAGTGAGCAGGAAGAAATAGAGGAGATTGTGCAGGAAACAATGATGTGGCTGTGGGAAAACCGTTGTACTCTGATGGAAGATCTGACACTCAAAACTCTTCTTTTTACGATTGTCAAGAACAAAGCCCTCAACCGTCTTTCCCATTTTGAGATTAAACGAAAAGTACATCAGGAAATCGTAGATAAATATGATAGTGAGCTCAATAACCCGGACTTCTATTTGAGTGATGAGCTTTTCCGTCTATATGAAGAAGCATTAAAAAGACTTCCGAAAGAATATCTCGAAGCCTACGAGATGAACCGTAATCAACATCTGACGCATAAAGAAATTGCCGAGAAACTGAATGTATCTCCACAAACGATTAATTACAGAATTGGACAAGCTTTAAAGCTATTACGAGTAGCTTTAAAAGACTATCTACCTTTATTCATACTTATTTTCGGACCTAATTTTTTCGAACAATCATGAAATCAAACTTCGTATTTAGTAGTTCAAGCCTGTTTATCGGACTTTTTCTTTTCTTCTTCACAGAAAATGTATGTTCACAAGAATCTGCTGACAACTGGACTCTTAAACAAGCCCGCCAATGGACACAGAAGCAAGAATGGGCGAACGGGCTGAAGGCAATGCCTCATAAGACAACCGATTATCAGGAGTTTGCCTCACAATATCACAAGAACAAGAAAGTGTGGGACAAGACTTTCCAATGGCTAGCTACCCACGACCTCGTAAATATGCCTGCCGGACGATACGAAGTAGATGGTGAACATTGCTACATCAATGTGCAGGATGCAACAACACAAGATGTCAGTAAACGTAAAATTGAAGCACACCGCCACGGCATCGATTTGCAATATGTAGTAAAAGGTACCGAACGTTTCGGAATTACTTCAGCCGAATATGCGGAGCCTATCACCGAATATAAACCGGATGTTACTTTCTACAAAGCCAAAAAAATAAAATATGTAGATTCCACTCCGGACACATTCTTCATGTTCTTCCCTAAAAACTTCCATCAGGCATTAGTAAAAGCCGGGAAAGAACCGGAAGAGATACGAGTAATCGTTGCTAAAATCGAATATATCCCTTAAACAAAAACATGAGTGAACTTTTAGTCTATAAAGCCTCTGCAGGTTCGGGTAAAACATTTACCCTGGCCGTGGAATACATCAAACTATTAATTTTCAATCCCCGTGCCTACCGGCAAATTCTCGCTGTAACCTTTACCAATAAGGCAACAGCAGAAATGAAGGAACGTATTCTTAGTCAGCTTTACGGCATACAGATAGGTGATAAAGATTCGGAAGCCTATCTCAACCGTATCAAAGAAGAGACAGGAAAAACAGAGCAGGAGATACGGGAAGCGGCAGGCATTGCCCTTAGCTATATGCTGCATGATTACAGCCGGTTCAGGGTAGAGACTATCGACTCATTTTTCCAATCTGTCATGCGTAACCTCGCACGGGAGCTGGAACTTAGTCCGAACCTGAATATCGAGTTAAACAACACCGAAGTTCTTAGTGACGCCGTAGATAGCATGATCGAGAAACTAGGTCCCACTTCCCCTGTCCTCGCATGGTTATTAGACTATATCAATGAGCGAATTGCCGATGATAAACGTTGGAATGTATCAGACGAAGTTAAAAGTTTTGGACGCAATATTTTCGATGAAGGCTATATTGAAAAAGGAGAAGGACTTCGGCAACGACTGCGTAATCCGAACACCATCAAAGAATACCGCAAACAACTGAAAGCTCTGGAAACGGAAATACTGGAGCAAATGAAAGGATTCTACGACCAATTCGAAGGAGAACTAGATGGTCACGCATTAACTGCTGATGATCTGAAAAACGGTTCACGCGGAATCGGAAGTTATTTCCGTAAACTGAATAATGGCGTTTTAAGCAATGATATCCGTAATGCCACAGTAGAGAAATGTCTGGAAGATGCCAAAAATTGGGCAACCAAGACTTCTCCCCGTTATGCGGATATCATCAACCTGGCTAATTCCAGCCTTATACAAATTCTGGAAGATGCTGAAAAGTTGCGTTCCAAGAATAATTTGTTACTGAATAGTTGCCGGTTATCCTTGCAACATCTCAATAAAGTGCAACTTCTCGCCAATATCGACGAAGAAGTACGTCAGTTGAACCACGACAACAACCGTTTTCTGTTGTCAGACACGAACGCCCTGCTTCACCAACTGGTGAAAGACGGTGACTCCTCTTTTGTATTCGAAAAGATAGGGACAAATATCCATAATGTCATGATAGACGAGTTTCAGGATACCAGCCGAATGCAATGGGGCAACTTCAAACTGCTTTTGCTCGAAGGGCTGTCTCAAGGAGCAGACAGTTTGATTGTAGGAGACGTCAAACAGTCCATTTATCGTTGGCGGAATGGTGATTGGGGAATTCTCAACAGCCTGAATGACCACATCGAGCATTTCCCGATCCGCGTCAAGACGTTAGCCACCAATCGGAGAAGTGAAACGAATGTCATCCGGTTTAACAATCGAATCTTCACAGCTGCTGCCAACTATCTGAACGGAGTGTATAAACAGCAATTAGGCAAAGATTGTGAGGATTTGCAAAAAGCCTATGCCGACGTTGTGCAGGAATCTCCCCGAAGTACAGAAAAAGGATATGTAAAAGTCTCTTTTCTCGAACCCGACGAAGAACATGATTATACCGAACAGACATTAATTAGCTTGGGAGAAGAAGTGCAACATCTCCTCACCTCCGGAGTACAACTGAATGATATAGCCATCCTGGTACGAAAAAATAAAAGCATTCCTCGAATCGCCGACTACTTCGATAAGGAGCTACACTATAAAGTGGTATCAGACGAAGCCTTCCGCCTTGACGCCTCTCTTGCCATTTGTATGATGTTGGATGCACTGCGATTCCTTTCCGATGAAAATAATAAAATAGCACGTGCCCAACTGGCCGTAGCCTATCAAAACGAGGTTTTACAGAAAGGACTGGATTGGAATACTCTCCTACTCCTCCCTGCCGAGAATTATCTTCCCGCCGCTTTTCTTGAAAAGACAAAGGAACTAAGGTTAATGCCTCTCTATGAGCTTTTAGAAGAACTTTTCAGCATATTCGAGATGAATCTTATCAAAGATCAGGATGCTTATTTATTCGCTTTCTTTGATGCGGTGATCGATTATCTGCAAAGCAACTCTTCCGAGCTAGACGGATTCATCCGGTATTGGGACGAAACATTATGCAGTAAAACAATTCCGAGTGGAGAAGTAGAAGGTATCCGGATTTTCTCCATACACAAATCCAAAGGATTGGAATTCCATACCGTACTCCTTCCTTTCTGCGACTGGAAACTGGAGAATGAAACCAATAATCAGCTTGTATGGTGTGCCCCGCAAACAGCACCATTCAATACATTGGATATTCTTCCTATTAACTATTCCACCCAAATGGCTGAATCGATTTATGGTAACGACTACCTGCAAGAACGTCTTCAACTTTGGGTAGATAATCTCAATCTACTATACGTTGCTTTTACCCGCGCTGGAAAAAATCTCATTATCTGGAGTAGAAAAAGTCAAAAAGGTACCATGTCCGAACTATTGGCAAACACCCTACCGATAGTAGCCCAAGAAGAAGGGATTGACTGGGAAGAAGACTGTTATGAGCAAGGACAACTATGCCCTTCCGAAAAAGAAAGAATCAAGACATCCACAAACAAGCTAACCCAGAAACCAGAGAAACTCCCTATTCGGATGGAATCCATGCGGCATGATATTGAATTTCGTCAGTCCAACCGCTCTGCTGACTTCATTCAGGGCATTGAAGAAGAAGATTCGGACGACCGCTTTATCAACCGCGGACGTATGTTACATACTTTATTTTCTGTCATCGAAACTGCAGAAGATATCGATCCAGCCATCGAACGGCTTATTTTTGAAGGAGTTATCAGAAATGACGAGAAAGAAAAAGTGGCTCGTGAAGTTGCAAAGAAAGCTTTTTCTTCTCCTGAAATTCAAGATTGGTATTCCGGAAAATGGACACTGTTTAATGAATGTGCTATTATCTATAAAGAAAAAGGAATTTTGCAAACCCGTCGTCCGGATCGTGTAATGATGAAAGACGATCAGGTTGTTGTAGTCGATTTCAAGTTTGGTAAGGAAAATCCTAAATATAACAAACAAGTGAAAGGATATATGCAACTTCTTACCAAGATGGGATATAAGAATATCACCGGCTACTTGTGGTATGTGGATGAAGAAAAAATAGAAAAAGTATGAAAGCTGTTCCTCTCATCGGCATTGCCCGCCATCGACTAACGATTGACGGTGAAGGAGTTACAACATTAGTTGCTTTCCATGGCTGTCCGTTGCGTTGCAAATATTGTCTCAATCCAACTTCTCTACAGCCTGATGGCGTTTGGGAGAGATACGATTGTAACCAACTCTATGAGGAAGTACGCAAAGACGAACTTTACTTTCTGGCGAGCTGCGGAGGAGTCACATTTGGAGGTGGAGAACCATTATTACAAAGCGAATTTATCAGGCAATTCCGCCAACTCTGCGGACCGGAATGGAGAATCACTGTCGAAACCTCTCTCAATGTTCCGCAACAGAATGTAGAAGAACTGATTTCTATTATAGACAATTACATAATCGACATCAAAGATATGAATAATAACATCTATCAGCGATATACCGGAAAGAATAATGAAAACGTCTTAGGTAATTTGCGATATTTAATCGGGAAAGACAAAGCCAAGCAAATCGTTATTCGGACACCACTCATCCCTTCCTATAATACGGAGAAGGATATTGACCAAAGCATAGAACTTTTGAAAGAAATGGGAATCACCCAATTCGACCGATTCACCTATAAAACCCCTAATGATTAATGCCATGGCAAGAGGAAAACAAACCTGTAAAATCTTAAAAGAGATTCGTCGGCAGATAGCCGAAGCGAATGATATTGAATTCATCACCTCTGAATGTCAGTATCAGGGAGATTGTTTGGGTACTTGCCCCAAATGCGAAGCTGAAGTTCGATATTTGGAGCAACAACTTGAACGAAAACGCCGTGTAGGTAAGGCCATCGCTCTGTTTGGACTATCAACTGGTATACTTACAATAATACCTCCTACTTCATTGGACGCAGAAACACTGCAATGCCCTAAAATGAATTGGACCATTACTGCTGACAGCCTGATACAAGAAAAAGACATGAAAGGGGAAGCCCCCTTTTATGGTCCGGAAAAGCTACCGGAATTTCCCGGAGGAACAGAAAAATTTATAGAATTTCTGAAAGAAAATCTTCGTTATTCAGAAATAGATAGTATTGCTAATAATACATACACTGATGTAAAATTCACTATAGATTATGACGGACAAGTTATCAACCCTAAGATTACCCGCAAGATACACCCCAAAGTTGAAGCTGAAATATTAAGGGTCATGTCTCTCATTCCTCGTTGGACACCCGGCATGTTGGCAAATGAGACAGTACAAGTGACATACAATCTGATGCTTTCATTCAGTGCGATGTATGGCCCGGAATTGAGAATCACTTATACTCGTATAAACTATCCTGACGTTTACGAGAAAGTACCTGTTATGCCCGATTTTCCTGAAGACCAGCAAGCTCTCATGGAATTTCTTGCAAAAAAGATTCAATACCCTAATACAGGAACAGAAGGTAATGGTGTACAGGGGCGTACTATTATTCAGTTCATCGTTGATAAAGAAGGAAATATAGTCAAACCAAAAGTTTTACGTGGCGTAGATCCTTATCTGGATAAAGAAGCTTTACGCGTCATTAATCAAATGCCTAAATGGAAACCGGGAGAACTGGAAGATGGTACTAAAGTTGCTGTTTATTTCACCGTACCTGTTATGTTCCGATTACAATAAATACAAGAATCAGAAAATAGTTTAATCAATATGCAATCATTTCTCCAACTAGTCGCTCATGATTTATATACCAAGATAGGAAACGACCTGTCACGTACGGTACTCGTTTTCCCTAATAAACGTGCTAACTTGTTCTTCAATGAATATTTAGCAGGAGAATCCGATAAACCGATCTGGTCACCAGCTGCCATGAGTATCAGCGACCTGTTTCAGAAACTATCCGTACAGAAAAGCGGCGATCCTATTCGATTGGTCTGCGAACTTTATAAAGTGTTCAAAGAGGAAACACGGAGTCAGGAAACATTGGACGATTTCTACTTCTGGGGCGAATTGTTGATTAGTGATTTTGATGATGTAGATAAGAATATGGTCGATGCCGACAAATTATTCAGCAATCTACAAGATTTGAAAAATCTGATGGATGACTATGAATTCCTTGACAAAGAGCAGGAAGAAGCCATACAACAGTTTTTTCAGAATTTCTCCATTGAAAAACGGACCGAACTAAAAGAAAAATTTATTTCCCTTTGGGACAAGCTAGGTACTATCTACCATCGTTACCGTGCGAACCTGACAGAGTTAGGCATTGCTTACGAAGGCATGCTCTACCGGAACGTGATCGAACAACTCGATACCGACCAACTCAAATACGACAAATACATATTTGTCGGGTTCAACGTTTTGAACAAAGTAGAAAGTGACTTTTTCAGAAAACTGAAAGATGCGGGCAAGGCACTCTTCTATTGGGACTATGATATCTTCTACACCCAACAAATCAAAAAACATGAGG
The DNA here is from genome assembly GCF_018289135.1 of Bacteroides xylanisolvens. Taxonomy (NCBI): domain Bacteria; kingdom Pseudomonadati; phylum Bacteroidota; class Bacteroidia; order Bacteroidales; family Bacteroidaceae; genus Bacteroides; species Bacteroides xylanisolvens. The sequence goes on along the minus strand of NZ_CP072216.1, from coordinate 1,216,681 downwards.
CCGGAGAATTCCTGAAACGTAATCTCGAGGAATTTCCGAACGAACTCCCGGAAAGCTTTTTCAACACCTTTAAAGAACCGAAGAAAATACGTTATATTTCCGCTTCTACCGAGAATGCCCAAGCACGTTTCCTTCCCGGATGGATTAAGGCGATAACAAACGATCATTCACAAATTACCGTAGAAAAGGAAAAAGAAAATGCTGTAGTGCTTTGTAATGAAGCTCTGTTGCTTCCCGTACTTCATTCCATTCCGCAGGAAGTGAAGAATGTCAATATCACCATGGGATTCCCATTGGCTCAAACTCCTGTTTATAGCTTTATCAATGCCGTAATGGAACTGCAAACCAATGGTTACCACTCCGATACCGGCCGATTCACTTACGAGGCAGTATCCGCCATATTGAAGCATCCCTATACCCAGCAATTATCATCCCATGCCGGTCCCCTGGAACGTGAACTGACCCAAACAAACCGTTTTTATCCACTTCCGTCAGAACTTAAACAGGATGATTTTCTAACTACCCTCTTCACTCCCCGTAATGGTATAAAAGAACTATGCGATTATCTGATCGAATTAATCAAAAACATTTCAACCATTTATCGGAAAGAAGGAGAATACAATGATATCTTCAATCAACTATATAGAGAATCGCTCTTTCAAAGCCATACCAAAATCAACCGTCTCTACAGTTTGATTGAAAGCGGAGAACTAAATATACGCACCGATACTCTGAAACGACTGATTACCAAAGTACTGACATCTTCTAACATTCCTTTCCACGGAGAACCTGCTATCGGAATGCAAGTCATGGGAGTATTGGAAACACGTAATCTGGACTTCCGGAATCTCATTATATTGTCTCTCAACGAAGGACAACTTCCAAAATCCGGAGGAGATTCCTCTTTTATTCCCTATAATCTCCGGAAAGCATTTGGCATGACCACTATCGAACACAAAAATGCAGTGTATGCCTACTACTTTTATCGACTGATACAACGGGCAGAGAATATCACGCTACTCTACAATACTTCTTCGGACGGTCTCAACCGTGGAGAAGAATCCCGCTTCATGCTGCAATTACTTGTAGAAGGTCCACATGATATCACTCGCGAGTATCTGGAAGCCGGACAATCTCCGCAAAGTACCCAAGAGATACGAGTAGAAAAAACACCTGAAGTACTAAGACGAATCTATCGTGCTTACGATAGCACTCATCCAAATTCACTGGTTCTCTCTCCTTCCGCCCTTAATGCTTATCTGGATTGCCGGTTGAGATTCTACTACCGCTATGTAGCGGGCTTGAAAACACCGGACGAAGTGAGTGCTGAAATTGATTCCGCTCTATTCGGAACCATTTTCCACCTCTCCGCCCAATTGGCATACACCGACCTGACTGCAACCGGAAAAACGATACAGAAAGAAGATCTTGAACGCTTATTACGCAATGACGTGAAGCTACAAAGCTACGTTGACCAAGCCTTCAAAAAAGAATTATTCAAAGTTTCTCCCGAAGAAAAACCGGAATATAACGGCATACAACTTATCAACTCCAAAGTAATTGTTTCCTATCTGAAACAATTGCTGCGTAACGACCTTCAATATACTCCTTTCGAAATGGTCGCTATGGAAAAGAAAGTTTCAGAAGAGATTACTATACAAACAGGACAAGGACCGTTCACTCTCCGTCTGGGTGGCACAATCGACCGTATGGATGCAAAAGAAAGTACCCTGCGGATTGTTGACTACAAAACAGGAGGAAGCCCTAAAATACCTGCTAATATCGAGCAACTGTTTACCCCATCGGAAACACGCCCGAACTATATCTTCCAGACTTTTCTGTATGCTGCTATCATGAGCCGGCAACAATCGTTAATGGTAGCTCCTGCTCTGCTCTACATCCACCGGGCAGCATCGGAAAACTATTCGCCTGTTATTGAAATGGGAGAACCTCGTAAACCGAAAATACCGGTAAACAACTTCGCTTTCTTTGAAGATGAATTCCGTGAACGCCTGCAAACATTATTAGAAGAAATATTCAGCGAAGAAGAGCCTTTTACGCAGACAGAAGATACTAAAAAATGTTCGTATTGCGATTTTAAGGCTATCTGCAAACGATAAACCGAAAATAGAATATACCCTTAATTCCGCAACACTATTATAAATTAAACTTTTTAAGTACCTGAGCAACAAAAAGTTGCTCAGGATTTTGCCATGTCAGAATTTTCACTTATCTTAGTGTTGCAAAAAAAACAAGAGAATCCGACGATAGACATGGCGAAGATACAAATTAAATCTGAGAGACTCACTCCTTTTGGGGGATTATTTTCAATCATGGAGCAATTTGACTCCACATTATCATCTGTAATCGACTCAACCCTCGGTCTAAGGTGTAGATCGTTCGGTTATCAGTACAGCGAAATCATCCGTTCTCTCATGAGTATCTACTTCTGTAGCGGTTCATGTATTGAGGATGTCACTACTCATTTGATGAACCACCTCTCGCTTCATCCGACACTTCGCACTTGTAGCTCTGATACTATCCTCAGGGCGATAAAGGAGTTGACGCAAGAAAACATTTCATACACATCAGATATGGGCAAGACCTACGATTTCAATACGGCTGACACTCTCAATACTTTATTGCTCAATTGTATATTTGCATCTGGCCAACTGAAAGAGGGTGAGATGTATGATGTTGATTTCGACCATCAGTTCATAGAGACAGAGAAGTATGATGCAAAGCCTACATACAAGAAGTTCCTTGGTTATCGCCCTGGCGTGGCGGTTATTGGCGATTTGATAGTCGGTATAGAGAATAGCGATGGTAACACAAATGTTCGTTTCCATCAGAAGGACACGCTGAAGAGGTTCTTTGCGAGATTTGAACAGAATGGGCTCACTATCAATCGCTTCAGAGCTGATTGTGGATCATGTTCCGAGGAAATCGTGGAGGAAATAGAAAAACACTGCAAGTCCTTCTATATCCGTGCTAACCGCTGCAGTTCGATCTACAATGACACCTTTGCTCTCAAAGGCTGGAAAACTGAGGAAATCAATGGCATTGAGTTTGAATTGAACTCTATCCTTGTTGAGAAGTGGAAAGGTAAGGCATATCGACTTGTGATTCAAAGACAGAAACGGATGGATGGTGTGCAGGATTTTTGGGAAGGAGAATACACATACCGTTGTATCCTGACTAACGACTATGATTCTTCCGTAAGAGAAATTGTCGAGTTCTATAACCTTCGTGGAGGAAAGGAACGTATCTTCGATGATATGAACAATGGTTTCGGGTGGGACAGATTGCCCAAATCCTTCATGGCAGAGAACACAGTGTTCCTTCTTCTTACAGCACTTATCCGTAACTTTTACAAGGCCATTATTCAAAGACTTGACGTAAAGAAGTTCGGGCTCAATGCAACAAGTCGCATAAAAGCGTTTGTCTTCAGGTTTATCTCTGTACCAGCCAAGTGGATCAGGACATCAAGGCGGTATGTGCTGAACATCTATACCTGTAATAATGCTTACGCAGATGTTTTCCAGACTGATTTTGGATAATGCCTACAACTTATGGGAATGATATTGTGTATTGCCTCAAGTCACATTGTGGGGTAAGGGGATATTGTAGGCAGAAGTGGGTGCTTCAAGTTCAAATTATCTGCAAATTCAGTAATGAGAGGACGTGTAAACGCAATAAGGACGTTCAAGGGCTTAGTTGCGGATTTGAGGTATACCAATTAAATAAGGGCACGATTTACATATTCATGCAAACCGTGCCCTTATTATTTCTAGTCGTATTATCTATAGTTATCTTATTTCTCCAACAATGGAATTGAGAAACTAAATGTAGACCCGTCTCCCTTCTTTGAAGTAAACCAAAGTTTACCGCCATTTTTGACAACAAAGTCCTGACACAATAACAATCCGAGTCCCGAACCTTCTTCATTGTTTGTACCAAAGGTACTGAAATGAGTATCGGTATGCAGCAACTTCTTCTGATTTTCGTCATCAATACCGCAACCACTGTCTTTCACACTTACGATTGCCATACCGTCTTCTTCTGCCAGTGACACCACTACTTCCGAACCTTCATTGCTAAACTTAATCGCATTACTGATTAAATTACGAATCACCGTCTTAATCATGTCAATATCAGCACGAACAGCCACATTCTCTACAGGCACATCTTGTACTATCTTAATATTTTTCAGACTGGCCACCATCGTAAAGATTTCACTTACGCCCTCTACGACTTCCACCATATTAATATCCTGATAAACCACTTTCAGTTTACCAATCTGGCTCTTCGTCCATTTCAGCAGATTATCAAGCAATGAGAATACATCTTCTGTTGTCTGATTAGCCATTGTCAGCAATTCATACATCTCATCACCAATTGTTTCGCTTGGCAGATTCAGAATCAGCATATTCAGCACCATCTTGATAGATCCCATTGGTGAACGCAAGTCATGTGCAATCACAGAATAGAGTTTGTCGCGTCCCATGATCGTCTTACGCAACTCTTCCGTTTGTGCAACAATGATTCTTTTCGCTGCAACCAACGAAATCTGGTGCGTCACACGAATAATCAATTCTTCTTTATTGAATGGCTTTGAAATAAAGTCATTACCACCCACCTGAAATCCTTTTACGATATCCGCCGTACTATTTAGAGCAGTCAGGAAGATAATGGGAATTTCAGCCATTTCGGGGTCTGCTTTCATTTGTTGAGCTACCTCAAAGCCACTGATATCCGGCATCATTACATCCAGTAATACAAGATCCGGATTTTCCTTCTTCACTTGTTCCAACGCCTGTGTTCCATTACCGGCAGTCACAATTTTGAATTTCTCGTTGGTCAAAAGTACCTTTAATAAAAGGACGTTTGATATTACATCGTCCACAATAAGGACTTTATATTCAGAAGGATTAATTTCCATATTCATAATTTTCTTTTTTTATGCTTCAGACATTTTTAAAATATTCAATCATACGCTTCAGCCCCTCTTCAAGTTCAACAGTAGGCTGCCAGCCCAATTTCTCTTTAGCCAATGTAATATCCGGTTGGCGTTGCTTCGGATCATCATCCGGTAAAGACTTAAATACAATCTTCGAAGATGAACCGGTCATACTAATGATCCTTTCCGCCAATTCCAATACCGGAAATTCATTCGGATTCCCCAGGTTTATAGGACCTGTAAACTCGTCCTCCGTATTCATCATTCTTATCATTCCTTCAATCAAATCATCAATATACTGGAAGCTGCGTGTCTGCTTCCCATCACCATATATTGTTATATCTTCATTATTCAACGCTTGAAGAATAAAATTAGAAACAACCCGTCCGTCATTCGGCAACATTCGCGGACCATACGTATTAAAAATACGGATAATCTTCACACGCACATTGTTCTGACGGTGATAATCCATAAATAATGTTTCTGCGCAACGCTTTCCCTCATCATAGCAAGACCGGTAACCTACCGGATTCACATTTCCCCAATAGCTTTCCGGTTGCGGATGAACGATTGGATCTCCATATACCTCACTCGTAGAAGCTTGCAGAATCTTGGCATCCAGTCTCATTGCCAATCCCAGCATATTAATGGCTCCCATCACAGATGTTTTGGCAGTTTGAATCGGGTCATGTTGATAATGAATGGGAGATGCCGGACAGGCCAAATTATAGATTTCATCTACTTCAGCCGAATAAGGATAAGTGACATCATGCCTCACCACCTCAAAATGATGATTATCCATCAAGTGAATGATATTATCTTTCGAACCCGTAAAAAAATTATCCAGGCATATCACGTCGTGACCTTCGTTTATAAGCCGTGTACAGAGATGAGAGCCTATAAAACCGGCTCCGCCACTTACCAATATTCTTTTCATTCTAAATATTTCTATTGTTTACTAAAGAGACGCTGTCTCTTCGTTTTGTTTATGGTCACAAATGTAACCGATTTGCTTAAAATAAACAATTTTCGGAGAGGATATTTTAAAAAAAAGAAGATTTAAATAGTTTCAATTTCCGAAACAACTTGCCACTGACAAATGTTTATAATAAAAAAGTATTATTTATTAGAACTATTATGATGACAAATAATCCAAATGCAAACCTCATAGAAGCGATGAAGGAAAAGTTCCCGCTCAAAGGGCAACTGGCAGATATGTTAATGGACACGCTATACATAGGAAAAGAGGCAGTATATAGAAGATTGCGCGGTGAAGTACCTTTCACCTTGCAAGAGTCGGCTCTTATTTCAAGAAAACTGGGTATATCGCTAGACAAGATTATAGGACTAAGTTTCAAATCGAACGCCATGTTCAATATAAACATTGTAGATTATGACGACCCGTTCGAGAGTTACTACAATATCCTTGAAAAATATGTCTCGCTGATCAATACGATGCCGGATGACCCGAATTCTGTAATGGGAACTTCTGCCAACATTATTCCCCAGACTCTCTATCTGAAACATGAGCTTCTGGCAAAATTCCGTTTATTCAAATGGATGTACCAGAATAAATATATTGATTGCAAGAGCTTCGAAGAGTTGGATATTCCATCGAAATTGGTCAATATCCAAAAAGACTATGTAGCAATGACACGTCATATCCACTCCATAGACTACATATGGGATAATATGATTTTCCAGCATCTCATCAACGATATCCAATACTTCGCCAGCATCCATCTCATTTCCGACGAAACAAAAGAAGAAATCAAAAAAGAATTATTCTTATTGGCGGATGAACTGGAAGAACTGGCTATCAACGGTAAAACAGCCGGCGGCAATCGTGTACGCATTTATGTGTCGAATATCAACTTCGAGGCAACATATAGTTATGTAGACATCAATAACCTGCAACTGAGCCTCATACGTATTTATTCTATCAACTCCATTACCACGATGGACAACGAAATTTTCTGTACCTTGAAAGAATGGATTCAATCTCTGAAAAAGTTCTCCACTTTGATATCCGAAAGCGGCGAAATGCAGCGTATTCAATTCTTCAAGCAACAGCGAGAAATTATTGACGCTCTTTAATTTTATTTTCGCAGATTAGAACTTCAAAAAAAATTAAGTTCCAATAAATGAAAGTAGATAAGAATCTTATCTACTTTTTTTCATTCCCTGTTCCCATCCTACCCACTTGATTCCCAATCAGAAAAAGACCTGCACATTCATCTCTGTTTTACCACACAAATCTTTCAAACACAAGACGTAATTTTGCATAGAATGTATCACAGAGATTATTAACATTAAAATTAAAGGAACAAACAATGAAAAACGGTATTCTAAACGAATTAATATCTACAATGAGGGAGCGAATTCCTCAAGATATGAATCTGGCCAATACTTTGGCTGACATTTTATGCATGGGAAAGGAAGCTGTCTATCGCAGATTGAGGGGTGAGGTGTCTTTTACAATAGACGAAGTAGCGCTGCTTTCTCAAAAACTCGGCATTTCTATCGACCAGATTGTCGGTAGCCATGTATCTAATAAAGTTACTTTCGACCTGAACTTGCTTCATGCTTCCAGTGCGCTGGAAAGTTATTACGAAATAATCAACCGTTATCTGCAAATTTTCGACTATGTGAAAACAGATAATACGACGGAGGTGTATACTGCATCCAATTCCCTGCCCTTTACACTTTATTCTTCCTATGAGAATTTGTCTAAATTCCGTCTTTGCCGATGGATGTATCAGAATGGAGATATAAAGACGCCACATTCTTTGGAAGAGATGTCTGTGGATGAACGGATCGTCAATGTGCATAAGAAGCTGAGTGAAAGTATAAGACAGTGTCCAAAAACGTTTTTCATCTGGGACACAAATATCTTTTATTCTTTTGTGAAAGAGATCAAGTACTTTGCCAGTCTGAATCTGATAAGCAAGGACGATGTCATGCATTTAAAGGAAGAGCTTCTTCAGTTACTTGGCGTGGTAGAACATCTGTCCATAAAAGGAGAGTTCAGCGAAAACAAGAAAGTATCTTTCTATCTGTCCAATATCAGTTTCGAAGCCACTTACAGTTATATCGAGAAACATGATTACCAAGTCAGCCTGCTGCGGGTATATTCTATCAATTCGATGGATTCGCAAAGCTCGTATATCTGCCAGATGCAACGCAATTGGATTCAATCGCTGAAACGCCACTCTATTCTGGTTTCAGAAAGTGGAGAAGCACAGCGTATCGCTTTTTTACAAAAGCAATTGGAAGTTATCAATACGTTGTAAACAATTGTAGATTTTAGGATATAAAAGAAAGAGATGTAAAAGACGAGCTGTATCAGAATGAAGACAAACAAGATTCTGATACAGCTCTTTTCTTTTAGCTTTTATTCTATTGTGCGCACACAACGATACCAAGCCCAATCTGTGGATTCTCCAGTAGTCCATGCGCCGAATTCACCATTATTATGTCCGACCACCCAATAGCCGCCATCGCGTGAAGTCAATGTCCAATGTACAGCGCTAATCTTCTCGAATCCGCTCCCTGTCCAAGTAGTCGAACCACCGAAACCTTGGTTTTCAATGCTGGTAACGGCCCCTCCCATACTGAGCACCAGATACATCTCACGCTGGGTAGGCAGACGCCAGCCACTCCCTTTGTTTTCGCATGCCGCTTTTGCTTCCGACCAAGTTTTACCATTACTACTGGTATTTTCAATCTGAAACTTAGGAGCAATCTTATTCATCGCGTCACTTGTACCCGGAGTTTCACCTGAAGCAAATAATACCGAAGGATCCGTTCCTCCACTGGCATCACGAGAGACAATAGTGACCCCCGAGGATTCTACCGTTAGATAAGGGTACTTCTTTCCACTATTTGTATTATTCCTCACGCAACGGAAATAATTATTCTTGCTAACAGATTCGGAATCCAAAAAACCTGCCGACATCTCCATCCAAAAACGGGTAGCAGAGCCTTTAGCCTCATAGTATGATGAAGTCCAGTAATTACCGGTCCAGTTTTGATACCACCCATATATATTCTGGCTATCATGATTATTATAATTCTCTGCATTGCCACCCAAAGCATTTTCATAAGCGAATGACAGCAACAGTTCACTGGCAGTAGGCAGACGCCAACCATCGCCTATATTCCTACAGATATCCTCCGCATCGGCTACATTTTCCAACCGTCCCACACTTTGCTTCGTCTCGCCTATTTCCTTATAATATAGCCTGTTATCAAACCGAAGTGGATAAAGATAGAAAAGAGGTTCCCCTGCAGTTGTGTAAGATTTGGTTTCGGATACCATCTGAAGGTCAATCGTACGATAAAACGGGAATTCTTCATCCGACACAGTATGCATTACATTTCTGAACGTGATTCTTATCGTTCCACTTTTTCCCTCTTTCCACTTGCCAGGGTGAAGCTTCAGCCTAAAATCGTATCCGTGGCCAACCACATCATTACCCTTTCCGTCATCATAGCCTATGATAGACTCAAGATACATCTTGTCGTCCGCATTCTTTCTGCCTATAATTACATCATTATCCGAATCGGTCCGAATCAGTCCGGTACCATCATCGTTCGTTATATTCAATTCCTCAATATCCATAATTTCCCAATTGTTATTGACAAACAATTGCAAGTATTGCTCCGCACCCAGATTGACTTTATAAGTACGGCTATTGACTGTAGTGGGAATATATCGGAATGAGAATTCCAACTCCCCTTGATTGATGGGGAATTGTACATGAGTGAGGTATCCCTCCTTATCGTACAGGCCGAATAAGATGAAATCCCAACGCCACCACCAACCTTCACCATCTTCAACAGTACCATCACCTGCTCTTCGCGGATTAGGCTGTATGGTAAACGCCTGCACCCTTTCACTGAATGGTACCGTATTCGTCCTGTCTAATTGCGGAATTAAACCGCCGGCATTGTATTGGATCATACCGATATCGTTAGCGTCAAAAAGTTTACCTTCTATCTTATCCACGGAAAACATGACATACACCGTCTGCGGTTCAAGAGGGAGTTCGTCACCATCGGGATTTCTAATCGGGAAAAAAAGACCTCTCTCCAACACATTTCCGTATGCATCGACAAATTTGATAATTCCCGGATCTATCGTATACTGCGTCACTTCAATATTGTGAGTCAAGCGCCCTGCTGTCAACGTAACAGTAGCCTTACGCTCAACACCTATAGTTTCATTATTAAAATAAGGAATCTTCAATTTGAGTTGGGTATCATCGTTCGCAACGCCCGACGCCGCATCGACTCCACCTTCAAATTTGAGCCAGTCGCTCCCTGCAGTAACGGTGGCCTTCCAACCGCCGGGATTGTCAGTAAAAACGTCTATGGCATAACTATTATTCTGGTATTGAGTTACAGCGACCTCCGATTCACCCACTCCGAGCATATATTGCCCATTGTAGACTACATCTTTGACCTTATCACGGTCATAGTGTATCAATCGGAATTTAAGGTTGGACATGACTGTATAAGATGCCAACGCCTCGCTAAAACTTTTATAACCGATTCCCAACGCCTTAGTAATGGTAATGATGTATTTATGGTTTCGCTTCAAGGACAAATATTCCACCTGCTCTCCTGTATTTCCGGTTTTGGTAAAATCCACCCGGTAAAATGTCGATTCGCCCGTACCGATTCTTCCTTTCACAATCAGGCAAGTAGCATTCTTACGGCTCGCTTCTCCATCTTGTCCCACACCACCGGCATCCTCTGCTGCTAGAGATTCAAATGTATAAATCTCCCCATCGTAGGGTGTGTTGCCATTTACGGAGTAAAGAATTGCATCCCCTTCTTCCGTCATTTTACCACTGTTCACAGGGAGAACCGGAGTATCCGGAGCCGGGTCAGTAACCTGCCCGTTCGTGTTCCATGCCGGAGCAATGTATCCGGTGGTATTGTAATTAGCCAGGTAAACCTCTTCGACCGTGAAATTCGAAGTGGCACTGTTATTACGGATATCGATGCGCGCCAGCATACGTTTCATATTTATGCCAGTTATCGGATCCATCGAAGGAGTGATTTTGCTTATTACCTTCTCCCCGTACATCGGAATCCGCGTATACCCATCAGTCGTCGAACCGTCTGCCAGCCATTTGCCGGTCTGGGCGTGGAGCATCTTTTCCATTGCCTCAACCTTGGTGGTCGTTCCCTTCATGAAGCCCGACACAATATTATCAAGTTCCTTATTTGCCACAACCACGATGCAAGTAGATGCGGTAGTGGGAGAAAGCACAGCAGAGAAACTCACAGTGGAATTGTCAGCCAAGTCCTGAGTAACTCCTGTAGCGCTGACGCATTCCAGGTATACCGCCGGTGTTTTTGACATATCAAAAACAAGAATATCCACCGTTTTTATTTCGTCTTCTTTCTTTGCAGTTCCCGCTCCGGTCATCGTACGCGAAGATACGGACGGGAGGTTTACATCGGGAACCGTTAATGTAAACCGGATACCGTTTCCTGCCGGAGAAGGTGTCGATCCTAATTCTTCCTGTACGCATCCGGTAAGCCATACCGTCATCAACAAAACAGACAAAAGATAGCACCTTCTTATGATTGAAATCCCATATTGCATATTTCTATTTCCTTTCCTTAAACTTTAATATTACATATTCGCCATTATGGCGCAGTCAATGTCACCGCTATTGGCAGATTATCACCATTCGTATTGGTTAGTGTGAGTGTAGCCGTATCACCGGACACAGCATCGGCTCTAAAGTAGAAGTAAACCACATCACCACTCACGCCACTTGTTTCGAGCATTGTCTCACTGTTAAGCAGAATTTTATCCGGATCCTGTATCTGGGTTATCTTCCACTCCCACGTTCCCGGGTTGCCCGAAGTAAAGACAAGCTTGCGACGTTGCATATTTCCGGTTCCACCATCACTGCCGTCCAATTCTACGTTCGAGGTCAACCACTCTCCGTCTTCTTTCCACTGGCTCAACAGTACATGATGCCGCAGATTACCGGCATTGATATAAAAGCCTGTTTCCCGCTTAGTTCCGGTTCCGGAGTTAAATCCGGGCATCACAACCTGGATATTATAGGTATACACACCTCCCGAAAGGGATGTCTGAGTCATATTAACCGTTGCCCACGTATCCATAGTACTTTTGTTTAATGACGCACCCGGCAGATAGCCCGTATTCGGATTGGCATCATAATTCGTTTTCGCTTCTATATTGACAGTGACACCATCACCAGCCGTCTGTACCTTGGTCTGCGATAATTTGAGATAATATTGTTTGTCGAAAATCACATTCACCGGGCTTTCCGTCCATTCAAGCGGCGTGGCTGAAAGCTGATAGGTTTCGTTGGATATCGTAAGATTATAGTTGATGTACTCGCCTGACTCCCAAGAATGCGGGTTCTTGGCAATAATATCACTGAAGAGGAATTCCCGGTCGCCAAAGTTGGTGGTAACAACGATTTTGGCGGTTGCGGAGAAAGCGTCGGTCGGCAACATGAGGAATGTATCCCCCATCAAGGTGGCATCTTCGGTCACCGTTTTGTTATCGGTGAGAGTAGAAACGACCTTCCCGGTGGCAACATCGCTCCAGACAAACTTCGGTTTGCCGTTTTTCGTCGTGGTAGTCGGAATTTCAGTCATGGCAAGTTTACCGCTTTTTCCCACATTCTGGAATTCTATTTTCTCGATAGTCACCTCATCCGGCACAGGAGCTACTTTTTTGAATGTAAAGGTAACCTTAGTCAATGTGTGGTAGAAGTGTATATTCACACCCTCAATCCATACAGGACCTGATATAGCCGCTAGTACATCGACATGATTAGCAGCGGATTCATTCGCTGTATAATTCAGCACCATTTTTTCGGGATCAGTGAAACTCGCAGTAGGCGCATTCGCATCGTTGTACGGATACCAAGAGAAGAATTTCATGCTCGCATTCAGCAATCCGGGCCAATATTGCAACGGCGAGATGGTGGCTGTTAGGTCGGCGTTAACCGTGGCACTTGCATTGAAGTATGGTTGGGGAACGGAAGCATTGGGAGTCAGTGAGCCGTAAAGACCGAAAGTCTCTTCTTTCAGATCGGTATTCGAAGAGATTGCCGCACCACGAGTGTAGACATAGCCGCCTTCTCCGATACGTTGCACAACAATTAATTCCTTATCACACGTCATCTCTTCTCTGACACACGAAAAGAGGACAGCCGAAAGGACAGCCATTGCCATAATCATCCTAATATTATTAATAGTCTTTATCATCTTACTTCTTTTCCGAAATTAAAAACAATCAACGAAAGATATTACAAGCCCAGATCCAAGTCAATGTCTTGTCTTTCACCCCAATCTTCCACGCTTATCGTCAGTATCTGAATACCTATTTTTCCGACGCGTGCCGTTACCTGATACACGTTGTTCCGACGGATCTCCGTAAAAGGTTGCGCCGTCGGACTGCCTGTGTCGTCAACCTTTGTTACGCTTTCAATTACTTTCTCGGTTATTCCAGTGACGTCCGAAGGTCCTTTCGGGACATTAGCCATACTGATAGACAGTCGGTCGGAATAATCCGACTTGAATAGGCGTTCGGCTGTATAGAACGAGCAAAGCAACTTCCGGTTTTCAGCTCCGGCAGCCGATGAATATGCCCAGGTTTCTGTAGTCGTAGCCGTCCAGCTATGCGTTAACAAATTGCTTTCCGACACGTCTTCCTTCACTTTTCCGTAGTTTTTTGAAGAGTCGGCGTTATCACGCGTACCGTTATCCACGTTTCCCATCACGAAATAGCTATCGTGAGAGAAATTGTGCAAGGTGACACTGGTGCTTCCGGCAATATATCCGGTCACCGCCCCGCCGTCTATAGCTTCGATAAAGACATCTACTCTGGCTACGGCACGTTCGATCACCATTTGTACTGTTTTGGTTTCATCGGGTGCTATGGATATATCCCGGATCACCCCTGTCATAGGCATTCCAGTCGTCGAAATGATCTGCCCGTCATTATTCAGTATGCTGGAGATATCGTAAATCATCTCCTGCAATGTCAAAAGATTGGCTATACCGTCAAGTTTGCTTGTGAGGCTCTGCGGTTCGTTGGCAATAACTACGACCAGGATATCATTGCTGGAAGTCACTTCGAGAAGTTGCGCATCTATATCAGTAGCTGTCTCCGGAGTACTCAACAAGATGTGTTCATTCACATCCAGCCTCACGCCACCGGGCGTGCTGCCGAATACGATAAACCGCATGGAGTTTATCTTCTCCTGTTGTTCCACATCCCCATTGTTCACCAAGTCGATGCTAAGTTGCGCCCGGGTAGTATGGGCAGGCAACTCATAAGCCACATCAGCTTCTCTACTACATGAGAACAAAAGGATGGTGGATGCCAGACAAATGATATGTAATAGCTTTTTTCTCATTCTTAAACTTCCATCCCGTGGAGCCAATGAATCCAGTTCCCCACGACAATACCAATTTGAAGGAATCCTCCTCCGTTTTTTTCAACAACTGTAAATATCAGGTTCCATTCACTCTGCCTGTCAAGATATTCCTGAAAGGGAAGCTCCGTTCCGTCGTAACGGGAAACCGGCCGTGCAATACTCAAGAGTGTCATCAGATTATAGCTCCAGACTTCAGCTTCGGTATTCGCATCCCTTATAATAAATTTATAATCCCATCCACTCCTGTTGAGCAAACGCATCGTGTTCAGGCGTGCGGACATAACCACGTCGGATATTTCACCCGGACCTGTATAGTAAGGCACATAAGTAACCGGCCCTTGTCCTGCGGGTTCGTTTTCCCAGGAATAAACTGCATTTTCCGGCGCCTGAATTTCAAATGTATATTGTGTGCCATCCACTTTATTTTCCTCATATCCCATTAACGCGAGATTAAACCGATTGGTGTCACGTATCAGGTTCACCGGATAAATTTTATGGTCGGTACTGGATGGCAGGTGGTCCACTTCTACAACCTCTCCGAAGTAAAGATGCTGAAACTCGAAATTAACAACATCCGTCTCTCGCTTCAGGGATACAATGACCTGTTGGAGGGTGCTAGTTCCCGGTGCCAGTTTATTACCTGCATTGTCCGAAAGACGGAATCTGTCAGACAGACTTCCGACGGTCAGTACTTTATAACTTCCGAAATCGAGCTCGTCGGTCAACGACATCCGGTTTCCACCCACCAGCGCAGCAACCTCGGCACTTTTGGTGAAAAGCAATTTATCATCGCTGTCGAACACAAGTACATCCACCGATTTAACCTGCGGATTAAATGCATCCGCATATTCCATATTGTAGTCGAATACAAATTCCAACCAAAGCTCGCACCGTGGAAGGTCTTCGCGTATACTGTCGCACGAAGCCATACATAGCATCGAAGCAACGATAAGGAACAGCGATTTAGTTTTTCCGAACATATCTTTTTCTTTTAGGAGGCAACCCTATCGGTTTGCCATTTTATATTGTCAGAGATCTCTATTTTGTGACCTCCGGTTATTTCCTCTTTTAGGGGCGCGCTTTGCATTTCATTGCATCTCGGATGCGCCGGTATATTTCAGTGCTGTTTTTGGGAAGCCTGTCACCGGCTTGTTTTTACTTTTTTCGGCGGTCTGTTCCGCACAGAATATCTATTAAAAAAAGTACAGGGCAGGCAGTCCGCACTGCCCTGTTTTCTTTGAAAGTAAAGAGGTTCTTTAGATTTCGAAATTTGTAGTCCAGTATATCCACGGAGCAACTTTAATCTCAAAGTGGAGATAAGCACCTTTCTTATCGATATCTTCTTCTTCATCCGGATCTTCGGGTCCACCACCAGGATACCACGGTGTACCGTTACCATTTACCTTTGTCAGCGTAAGCGTATAATAGTTATTACGTACTACACCGTATTTTCCATACTCCATATAAGAGTTGGCTGCATTGTCATGACGAATCTCATAGTAGTAATAGTTGAGACTCTTTGGATACCAATAGATGCAACCTTCTTTTTTACACAGTTCACCACCATTCTTAATGTTGTTGTCATCAAGAATAGTCTGTGTAAGAAGAGCAAAACTACCCGGATCATTGGTGGTAAGTTCAGATTGTATCTGAGTATAGAACAGTTCGCATGCTGTAACCAAGAGTTTCTCCTGGGCGGTCATAGGGTCTGAGTTTGTTTGTTTAGCTTTAGCAGGTGTATAAGCAGCCAGCAAGTCAGCAAAACTTTTGAAGTTTACAGAGTTAGTTCCGTTAGGAAGACGATACCAGTCATCTCCCAAAGTAAATTCACCGGACTTCCAAGGTGCATACTGTCCCTTAAGTACCAGACGCGTAGCCGCACCGAACTTCTGATATCCTTCAGCCATCGTATTCTCGATACAGTATTTATAATTATCACCCGCATCTGCACTTTCAGCAACCCACTCTACCTTAGGTTCGCGGTTAGCATCAAGTGTATTCTTAACAATGCCTGTAAGATATTCAGTTCCACCTGCAGTCGTAAAGTTCGGGTCAACTGTATAGAAGTTACTTTTGTAGAATCCGGTAGTATGAGATGACGCTGTGGTAGTCTTCTTTGCAAAAGGATAGAACAGAGAGTTATAGTAGTCTATAGTCCAGTTTCCAAAATCAAATTGTCCAAGACTTGCATTTGTTCCATCTTCAAAAGGTCCAACTGCTAATGGACTGCCAATCATAACTTCCAACTTTGCAGCAAGGCGTTCTATCTCAAGAGTAGCCGGATTACTTTTCGCTGCATTCTGAGCTTGCGCTTCCGATTTATAGTCACTGACCAAAACAATCTTGTCCGATACATCGAGCAGACATTCATCTTTCCATGCATGATTGGATGGATCCGAATCGGAATCATCGTAGAATCCGACATTAATCATTGCACAACCATTGGAGTGTACAACCTCCTCTACCAGATAAGCATTGTTGGGCTTAGTATTGTTTTCAGGAACTGTAACCATTGCATTGATGGTAGCATAGGTTGCACCCTCTGAAAGGTTATCCAAGCGATCCTTTAATTGGTAACCCGGATTGGCTATAACAAGCAAATACTTAGTATTCGGATCCACTTTAACCGGAGTATTCGGAGTCGTAACTCCACTATTTGTTCCGAAAGAACCTGATCCCAATACCGTGGCATACTTAGTTGCCTTTTCATCCTTAGTCACCACCTTACCCGCATCGAACGTAATCACATAAAGCTCATTAATCGCGCTTTCTGCAGGCAAAGCCGGCTGTTCACCAGAAGCACGTGAACCAGGCACTTTTGGATTAGTCAGACTAATTGATACGTAAGCTACATCATAACCTGCTCCCCCTTCAACCTCCGGATTTTCCTCCAGATTCTCATTTGAACAACTTGCTAATGCCACAACGGCCAGCAACGAAACTAAAATTGATTTAATCTTTAGCATAATACAAAAAATTATTAGAATTAATACATATATAATTTCCCACTTAATTAGTAAGTTTTACTTACCATTTTTTCTCATCTCGGCAGCATTAGCCTTCTTCCTGACTAATTCTTCCAGATTGCCCCTAGCTGCATCCAGACCTAACTGCTCTGCGACCTTCAAATACTTCTTCGATAATTCATAATCTCCCTTCATTAACATTAATATTCCCATAGCATTATTATATTCCGGCAAATTCTTATTCGAATTCACCATACCCAGATAACGTTCGGCCGAAACCAAGTCATTGCGTGATAAAGCGGCAGTAGCAGCATTTATATTTGCAATCTCACTCTGCGGATACATCCGTACAGCCGTTTCGAACACATCAATAAACTCTTGCGAGCCTGTCGGATAGGTATTAGCCACCAGAAACATTTCATTCAAGCTCAAATTCTGCGGACGCGTCTTGATAATCTCTTTCGCTTCCTCCACACTAAAATTCCTCACTTCGTAATTCACTTTGCAGATAGCCACACGCAAACTTGGAAAAATATACTTCAACAAGTATCGGTAAGGTGTTCCTCCGTGAAGTTGCATCAGTTTTGTTTCTCTTCCTTTTTCAATAGGTATATTCCTGATAATATCCAGCACTTCGTCTTTATATTCCAATTCGATTGTTTCAAGCGCCTTCTCCAGTCCGTCCCAGTTTTCACCTCCAAAGACAATGTAGTATTGGTTTCTCGGAAAATCGTATCTGTGTGCCAGATAATCCCGAAGCGCCATGGCACGCCCTTCAGACAGACGTTTGTTCGCTGCCAATGTTCCTTCCGGAGAAGCATAACCGATAATATCCAGACGGTTCACTTTCACATTCGGATCGGACTTCAGCTCATCGATCATCTTGCGGATTTTAGCTAGTTCCTGAGGGTTATTCATGTATTCGGGACGAATATTGACTTTATTCACCTCGAAATCCAGAAAACATTCTGCTTGAATATCCCGTTGTTTGATTTCTTCCACTTTCGGTTGCAGATAAGCAAACTGAGGAACCGCTACGTAAGGCGTCCATACACGTTCCAACGTCACTTTGCCAAACTCCTCTATGTTCATCAATGCCGTTTCGCCGCAACCACATTCATCACGCTGCACGTCCAAGCGCGCATCCTTCATCCATGATTCGAACGGAACCAGATATTGATACCGAATCGTATCATTTCTTAGTTTTCCAGCTTTTTCCACTATATATGGCTTCTCGTAGTTTCTTTTCTCTTTGGCGCTCATCAACGCAAGCTCACGCTCATACGCCAGATACTCGTCACGACCTTTAATAGAAACTTTCGGAAGATTCTGAGTACGTCCGGGAGTCACCAGCCGCGGAATAAAATCCATTCCCCGGGCAGATTTCACTTTCACATTATTCAAAACAAAATCTATATCGACATGAATAAAATCACCTTTCTGTTCCAACCGCACCGGATTCACAGTAATGACACCTTCGTAAGAGCGGGATTGAGCCATAGCTGTGTTTATATTCAGGCTGCAAACCACCAACATACACACAAGGAAACCTATTTTTCTTATTATCATACTCCTCATTATTTAATTACATAAATAAGTGACACACTTGCTTTAGTAGGCCCGAAATAGTTTTTGCTGCTTTCCTTTAGTCTCGTACCACAAGTAGCGCAAGGATACTTGTCATATACAATGTGCGCATATCCCACTCCGACAGATGTTTCTATACTCCAGCGTTTTTTCAGAATCCACGAATATCCTACGGAAAAGCCACCACCATAAAGATATCCTTGATAACGCGTATGCTGCATATTGTCACTGATAAAAGACCAGTCGGGCCATCCCCCTACATTGAAATCGGCATAATGTCCATGCATTCCGACAAACATACGGCGAAAACTCTCACAAAACCAGTAACGGACTTCAGGTTGTATTCCCCAATGACGGAGGCGTTTGCCGTCGGAAAGTTTCCACGGATTATAATTGACCGGAATATCCAGCGTCCATTTACGCGCCAGTCCGATCTCCAGTCCCAGATTCATGGTAGTAGTAGCGTCATATAGCAGATTGCTTTTCAGCGCAACCTTCTGGGCATGCCCCTCGGAAATGGCACATCCGAGCATGAATAATATGAGTATAGCAACTTTCTTCATTTATATCACATTTACTGTTGTTTATTGCCCCAATTGAGTAACATCTATTTTTATGCGTTGCACATTACTGATGCCCGTTTTAACGGAAGACACCATTGTTGTGAGATGTACGATTCCGTTTCTGGAATCCGCCTCTACATTGGGCAATACCTTAATATAGATCTTACCGTCTTCAACGATAATGCGTTCTTCTCCTGTATGTCCCTCCGGCATTACGGAAGAATACAGACGAATCCAATTTTTAGCACTTTCATCCACTTCGCCCGTAAGGCAGAAATAATCGATTTCATACACCTCCGAATTTAAATTTCCAGTAGGCATGAGCTGAAGTGTACTTCCCGTAGCAGGAACAGCTTCCCTTTGTCTAATATGAACTTCTTTTTCCAAATTTCCTGTTTTTAATGTTATAAATTCATGGGGATAGTTTCTTGAGTGTCACTATAAGACAGAGAGCCAAGCAAAGGATTGCTCAACGGCTTAGTCAACAACCTGGCATATATATCCGCACAAGTTGTCACCTTCGATGTTAATTGAAAGAGAGTGCCGGTCACATTCGACCCCTGCACACACATCACAGATAATAAAAAAATCAAATATAAAATACTGATTGTAAGTTTTGTTATTTCTCTCATTAATTCTCTAATATACTTTCTTCTACTTCTTGTATATCTCTCTTATTTCTCTTTTTGCTTTTCTCTCAGGACAATATTTTTGTCCAAATCTCATATTGCAAATTTCGGAATATTAAAGGAGATACAAAATTGTATTCATTTCTGTTACAGAGAATCAACTTAGAATAAAGAGGCTAATTATGCAGGTAGCGAACAAGAGGGTTACGAAATTCACAACAAAAATATTTAATATCCTCATTTCTTTCGATATGCGAACATTAAAAAAATCCCAAGTTTCTCTCATAAAAACTTGGACAATGGAGGGAAGTTATAGTTTTCTGTGTCATTTAGACACAACTTAGGCACAAATTAGACAAAAGACATAGCTATTTTATACAACAAAATAGCCCAATAACTTGTATAATTTGTGCCTAAATGACAAAAAGTTCAATTTCTATATGTATATATAGTTATCAAATTATAAGGTTTTACGCTCTGTTTCCGTAGGTGCCACCTCATCAGGAATACTGAATTCGCGATTAGCAAACAGATCGGCAAGTCCTGAAATTTGTTTCAGACGCAACAATTCATCACGGTCCATACCAATATTTTTCATTATCCATTGATCGGACATACCTGCCTTGTCAAGTTCCGCAACAATGTTGCACATCAATTCAATGTTATGCATTCCACGCGCACGGTTGTGCCGGATGGTCGAACTCATACGGTTAGACAGGTCTTTGTCTATCACCACAATCGGCAATAAGCCGTTTTCACGCTTATAGATTCGTTGGGAAGTTTTCAATACCGTATAGCGATGGTAGCCGTCCACCAGTATATAATAGTCTTCATCTTTATTGTAGTAACATACACATGGCATTGTAAAGCCATCTTCCCAAATAGAAAGTTCCAGCAACTTCATTTCAGGCGGTGCAACGACATTCGGATTATAATCGTTCGCATATACTTTTTCTACGGGTACCGCTTTTACCTCGTAAACAGGGCTTTTATCTACACTCATGATACTATGATTCTATATTGTTCCATAATTTGACTCCTCTTACTCATCTCCTCCTTCGTAGGTGAGAATCCCATATATTTGCAGGCATGGTCATTTTTAAGAATACAAACACACATTCGCTTATACGTGGGTATTTCTTTGAATTCCGGAATGTCGATATCATCCTGATATTCCATACGTACCGGTTTTTTCAACGTTTTGTAGTTACTGTTGTCCATAACGATAATCGGTACTTTCGCATCAATCAACTTTTGGATGGTAGCATCACTTAGACATCCACCTTTTGTCCGCCAGAAATTCACGCTCACTGAAAGTTTACGAAGATAGTTTTTCCTCGCCCGTTCCGGCAAAGTGGACAACAAGAAATACATAAACTCTCGCCATGTATATCCTTCAGGAAGTTTCACCGACTGCCATCCCATCGCATGAGTACCGCCATACATACCGGTAAAGTTCACACCGTTCACCCTTCCGACCATTTTGCCCCAGGTATTGGGATCTAGCACCCGGTAAAGTTGCAGACTCTCTTGCGCTTCGTTAATAAAAGGACTTGCTACACGCTGACGCTCCAAATTGACTCCGGCACGATAGTAAAGGTCATATAAAGTATTATAATCCCACTGGAATTTTCCATTGGCCGTCCATACATCCGTTGTCTTCCAGTCGAATATAGGATAGGCATTATAAATATCATTCCCTACTTTTGAAGTCCATTTGTATTTATGATACATCTGGAATTTACGGCTCATATAGATACATCTCCATCGGTTGAAACTCTCCTGTGTACGGATTCCGATCAGACAACAAGTGCGCACTGCGTCATTTTTAGTATGTATCCATTGCGCAAAGCGCATCTGGAATTCATAATCCCACATGGTTGTATTATAAAAAGGAAAATCATCTTTAGTCATTGCCTTTTTAGGCATGGAACGAACCCATATATTCTTTTTATTATCTTCCCAGGGACGCCAAAAGGATTGATACATCGAGGTACAGGTAGCCACACGGAAAGGAATACATACCCGGTACACATCCAGAATATCCTTGTTAGCTTCCAGCATCCGGTCCACATAGTCGATGGTCATTTTATACTGGATTTCATAATCCATGTGAAAAACTCCCAAACGTACCTTCAGGTTATTCTTCCGGATATAATCGATACACATATTCAGCAGTACCCCGCTGTCTTTACCTCCGGAGAATGACACATATATATTATCAAATTCATTAAATATAACTTTCAGTCGTTCTTGTGCTAATTCATATACATTCTTTGTGCCTGCTATTTTCTTTTTCGCCATAAGTTATCTATACATTTTTACATACCGTGTCCATTTCTTGTCCATCGATACAAATTCAAACTTTTCAAATGTTTCTTTATCTTGTACCAGTGTGACCGAATTGAGCAACCAACTCTCAGGCCCGAATTCCGCAATAACGGCAGGCAACAAATGCGACAGGATTTCCTCCCGTCCGGCGTCTTCTGCCTTTACATAATAATTATTGATTACAGCTTTCTTCCGGCTTTTCTGTTCCACCGGCACGAAGCCCACCACTTCTTTATCTTCAATCGCAATAAACCACACATACTCTTCGCCCGTCTTGAAAGGGTAATTATTGTTTGCGCGTATCACTTCGGGATCCATCACCATCGGCGCCACAAGCCGATATAAATGTTTGTCTTTTCCTTTTAATCGTATTATCTGTATCATATCATTCAAAAATGGACACACAAAAATAAGGAAAAAATATCAAATTCGTCATTTCTGTTCCTAAAACATTTGTTTTTCATGTTATTATCTCTATATTTCGATATTTTTGAAATCACCCGTCCGTCATTCCTCTCTCACGTTTAAAGTAAGTCAGTATGGTGGCAAAGCTTAGATATTCCCGCCCGGGAGTATGCGACCGGCTTTGAAATTGATAACGGGCAAAGATGACTTCACATGCCAGTTTATATTTAAAATGCAGCTTTAAGCGGTGCTGTAAAAACTCAAACACCCGACAGAGATATACAAACACGTCTCCCACTTTGTCATTGGGAATCACTCGTGGCTCACGATGCGTATCCAATATGTGTTCCATTTCACTAAGAACATATTCCAGCTGCTCTATTTCCTCGCTAGTGTTTTGCATTGTACATTTCATTTGTTCTATTTTCTCTTCCTGACGAATGTACTGTTCACGCTTTCGTTGTAAACGATCTTTTATGATCTCTATTCCTTTTGACATTATAAAATTTAGTTATATATAAACGGTTTGACCTTACTGATTATTAACCGGCAAAAATGCCATATAAAATCTAATCTCACATGCAAATATAGAGAAGATTGTTTAAATAATTAGATTTTTATTTAAAAATATTCATACTTATAACACATTTAAATTACCGGCATCATAAAATCGGTTTTTCCTTCCAATGAAACGAATCGTACTTTTGCGGAATATTTAAATATTTTAAACAATGGATATGACTGGCTGCTTCATGGCTGCCATGCACTATCCGAAGTGGCAGTAGCTTATTTTCCGAACTATCAGTATAATTGTTCAGCGGTGAAAGCATTCCGTCGGATCATCAAAGAACATGCAGTATTACTGAACCAACTCACGGAAGCGGGATTCACCCCGCATACCACAACGCTCACTCCTCAGCAAATTGCGATTATTGTAAGGTTCTGGGGAACGCCTGCATTAGTATACGAAATGATAAAAAAGAATTCATATCTTGCTGTCCCGAAAATGGGGAAAAAGATATAATGTATTTTAATACATTCTTTTTTTCATTTATATATTAATGGATGAAGGGGTGGTCGAAGTGCTAATATAGGCATGCCGGCCTCCCCTTTTAACAGGGCGTTTGAGCAAGAGTAGAAGAAGGCAGACAGAGAGGTCCAAAAATATGGGCAATAATCAGGGGTATTGGACACATGAGCCAATATTAAAATATTTAGCCGTTCATAACCGTAAAATTGTACACCTCAACCAACCGGACTACCTGTCAAATAAGGCATTTATGAATGAATATGATTATTAGAAAAGAAAATGAGTGAGATAACAAACCCACAGGACGCCGAACTCGAAGAAGTCGTGCTCGGTGCCTGCCTGCTGGAAAGCAAAGCTATTACACTGGTTGCCGGCATATTACGGCCGGAAGTATTTTACACTGAAACGAACCGTGAGATTTATGCTGCCTTGCAAAGTATGTACCATGCCGGGCAAGTAATTGATATCATGACCATAAAAGAAAAATTTGCCCGGCGTGGCAAGCTCGAATTTATAGGAGGGTTTTATACAAATTGAATAACCGATATGCCATCTTTATGCCCAAACAAGTTACTCGACAAACTTCTTGGTTGCCAATATTGGAATAGCACTCATGATGCTCTATCAATCAAGTATTTACGACAGTCCGTCACTTTAAACAAAAATCGTCAATTAAAAAGTTAGACAAAATTTGGTCAAATATTCCTTTTTATTAATTAAAAAGGCTACAGTTTCACAAACTAATATTGGATTTCAGTCTCTTTTCCATATATTTGCGCCCGCATTTTTATTATTGGATCAACCTCCTTATTCAATTTACCAAACTAGATAAAACAAATGGAAAATATAAACGCAGTAATTACAGGAGTCGGAGGATATGTACCCGATTATATCTTGACCAATGATGAGATTTCAAAAATGGTAGATACCACCGATGAATGGATTATGGGGCGTATTGGTATTAAGGAAAGGCGTATTCTGAAAGATGAAGGACTAGGAACTTCTTACATAGCTCGTAAAGCTGTCAAACAACTGATAAAACGCACCCATACAAATCCGGATGATATTGATCTGGTAATTGTAGCTACAACAACTCCTGATTACCGCTTTCCTTCCACTGCTTCTATTTTATGTGAGAGACTGGAACTGAAAAGAGCTTTTGCTTTCGACATACAGGCCGTTTGCAGTGGTTTTTTATATGCATTGGAAACAGGAGCTAACTTTATCCGTTCCGGAAATTACAAGAAAGTGGTGGTGGTAGGTGCTGAAAAGATGTCGTCAATAATAAACTATACCGATCGGGCAACATGTCCTATTTTCGGCGATGGCGGAGCAGCCGTCATGCTTGAACCTACTACTGAAGATTTGGGTATTATGGATGCTGTGTTAAGGACAGATGGTAAAGGATTACCTTTTTTACATATTAAAGCCGGTGGTTCCGTATGCACCCCTTCTTATTATTCATTGGATAATCAAATGCACTACATCTATCAGGAAGGACGCACTGTATTCAAATACGCGGTATCTAACATGGCAGATGCCTGTGAATCTATTATTGCAAGAAACCATCTAAGCAAAGACAATATCGACTGGGTGATTCCCCATCAAGCTAATCAACGCATTATCACTGCTGTAACACAACGTTTGGAAGTTCCCGCCGAAAAGGTCATGGTTAATATTGAACGATACGGCAATACCAGTGCAGGCACTCTCCCACTCTGCCTTTGGGATTTTGAAGATAAATTCAAAAAAGGAGATAACCTAATTCTCACTGCATTCGGAGCAGGATTTGCCTGGGGAGCTATCTATATAAAATGGGGATATGATGGAAAAAACAGATAGCGATTAATCGCTATCTTCCAAATAAAAAATCCTCTAATTTACTAGAAACCAGAGGATTTTTTGTTTGGGAAGTGCGGTGCGTACGGGACTCGAACCCGTGACCCCATGCGTGACAGGCATGTATTCTAACCAACTGAACTAACGCACCAAAATATTCATTAAAGCATCTCTCTCGATTGCGGATGCAAAGGTAGATATTTTTTTGAAACCTGCAATAGCTTCAGTATCTTTTTTCTGAAAAAGTGGATTTATTAAGAATTATCGTGTACATTTGCAGCTACTAATAAAATAGAAAATAGAATGAAAAATACACCAATTGAACGACATCTGATTGATGAAACTATAAATGAGTTTCAAATTGTCGATTTTTCAAAAGCTACCATTCGGGAAGTGAAAGCTATTGCTTCAAAAGCAGAAGCTGCATCGGGAGTTGAATTTATTAAAATGGAAATGGGCGTTCCGGGGCTCCCTCCTTCCGCAGTAGGTGTGAAAGCAGAGATTGAAGCGTTACAAAATGGCATTGCCAGCCTATACCCCGATATCAACGGATTGCCGGAACTGAAAAAAGAGGCGTCCAACTTTATCAAAGCATTTATCAACGTGGATTTAAATCCGGAGGGATGCGTACCTGTCACCGGCTCTATGCAAGGAACATTCGCTTCATTCCTCACTTGCAGCCAATGCGACGAAAAGAAAGATACGATTTTATTCATCGATCCCGGATTTCCGGTACAGAAGCAGCAGTTGGTAGTAATGGGACAAAAGTTCGAAACGTTTGATGTATATGACTACCGCGGTGACAAACTGAAAGAGAAACTGGAAAGCTATCTGAAAAAAGGAAATATATCAGCTATCATTTATTCGAATCCCAATAACCCCAGCTGGATTTGCCTGAAAGAGGAAGAATTGCAGATTATCGGTGAATTGGCAACGCAGTATGATGTGATTGTTTTGGAAGACTTGGCTTATTTCGCGATGGACTTCCGGCAGGATTTGAGCAAACCATACCAACCTCCTTTCCAGCCATCAGTAGCCCATTATACAGATAATTATGTATTATTGATTTCCGGTTCGAAAGCATTCAGCTACGCCGGACAGCGTATTGGCGTAAGCTGTATCTCTGATAAATTATACCACCGAAGCTATCCGGGACTGACCAAACGATATGGCGGCGGTACCTTTGGAACTGTTTTCATCCATCGCGTACTTTATGCACTTTCATCAGGAACAAGTCATTCCGCACAATTCGCCATGGCTGCCATGCTGAAAGCTGCCAACGAAGGACAATATAACTTCCTCAACGAAGTGAAGATCTATGGTGAGAGAGCACAAAAATTGAAAGAAATCTTCCTCCGTCACGGTTTCCACCTGGTATATGACAACGACTTGGGCGACCCGATTGCGGACGGATTCTATTTTACCATCGGATATCCGGGAATGACCAGCGGCGAACTGGCCAAAGAACTGATGTACTACGGAGTGAGCGCTATCTCTTTGGTTACAACAGGAAGCCATCAGGAAGGATTGCGCGCGTGTACCTCTTTTATTAAAGACCATCAGTATGCGCAATTGGATGAAAGAATGAAACTATTTGCTGAAAATCATCCGATAGCCTGATTATTTGACATGAGATATTCATAAAAGCCATTCTTAAAATGAAAAAAAACGGAAAGAACGATTGTTATTCCGTTTTTTTTCTTACTTTAGTGGCATGAATATCGACTCTGACATATTTAAGATTCAATCGAATAATGTGTTACCATCAAGAGGAAAGATTTTAATATCTGAACCTTTTCTGCGTGATGCAACGTTTGGCAGATCCGTAATTTTACTGGTCGATCATACGGACGAAGGAAGTATGGGATTGGTTATCAACAAACAACTGCCATTATTCCTGAACGATATCAT
This sequence comes from Bacteroides xylanisolvens, assembly GCF_018289135.1. NCBI lineage: Bacteria > Pseudomonadati > Bacteroidota > Bacteroidia > Bacteroidales > Bacteroidaceae > Bacteroides > Bacteroides xylanisolvens. The sequence goes on along the minus strand of NZ_CP072216.1, from coordinate 1,189,011 downwards.
CATGGAATTTAAATATCTGGACGAGATTCCTCTATACAAGGGTGGACCGATTGCCACTGATACTTTATTTTACCTCCATACACTATCAGACATCCCCGGCTCTATCTCTATCAGCAAAGGACTTTATCTGAATGGAGATTTTGATGAAATAAAGAAATATATATTACAAGGAAATAAAATCAGCGAATGTATCCGTTTCTTCCTGGGATATTCCGGATGGGACAGCGAACAGCTAAATAACGAAATCAGAGAAAACACATGGTTGGTGTCTGAAGAAGAAAAATCATATCTGATGAAAAACAATATCAAAGATATGTGGCGGACTGCTTTAGAGAAACTAGGCAGCAAGTACGAAACGTGGTCACGCTTCCCACAAGTGCCTACTCTCAACTAATATTTTATTTCTTAGGATTCAAACATTGGAGGAGCAATGCATCTTTGTAGCAGCCCTCCACTTTCAGCCAGTTTTTCAATAATCCGCATTGAACGAAGCCACAAGACGTGAACAGCTTTACACAAACGTCATTATCTGTCGTGACATGTGCATAAAGCTGACTTAAAGACAGAAAATCAAAAGCATATTCACAAAGCAGCTTCAATGCGTCGGTGGCATACCCTTGCTGACGATAATCCTTATGCACGGCAATTCCTACTTCTCCCCGCGAATGAAGGGGAACGAAATCCGTAATATCAATCGTACCAAGGATACACTGGTCGGATTTGCGTACCATCATCAAACGTAATTGCTTATCCGCAAACACATCACACTGCGAACCTTCAATATATTGGCGCAATACGTAACGGGAGTATGGAACTGTAAAGTTACTGATGTCCCACATCGAAGGATCATTTTCCATCTCATACATTATATCCATATCTTCCGGTTCTACCGCACGAAGATAGATACGATCGTTCATCAAGAAAGACTGTCTCATAGCTTTTCTTCTTTTGCAATGTGAAGTTCGTTACGCAATCTCTTCTCACTGGGCAGGCAGAAAAGTGACGCCGTGAGGCCAATCAGCATACAGAGGTTACCCGTACTGCTCAACGTCAGGTAGTAACACAAAAGGTTCACCACAATAGCTACTTCAAGCACTCCCAAGCGAACAATGTTCCATTGCACATATCGCTTCAAGGCAAGCGTGATAGTCATGTGATCTATCTTTTTCTTAAGCACCAAGCTATATAATTTGAGAGAAAGAGGCACACACAAAGCAGTAAGCAAAATGCCGACCGTCTCAAAATAGTAGATAGCCGGTGCGTTATCTACCAAACCTCCTACGGGAAAGAGTTCAAACTCTCCTGCCCCAAGCAAAAATGCCGGGAGCACCCAAAAGAAAACATAACTGATATTCAAATTTCTGACAGCTCGTTTTATCTGTTCTTCCATGTTCGTTCTTAAATAATTAATAATGATTATACAGTTCCGGTAAAAAGCGTCCGGTTCACAATGCTGCGTCCTAAAGTCACTTCATCGGCATATTCAAGTTCATCACCAACCGATATGCCACGGGCTATCACACTTAGTTTAACCCCTAGTTTATCCAGCTTGCGATAGATGTAGAAGTTGGTAGTATCGCCCTCCATCGTGGTGCTCAACGCCAAAATAACTTCTTTGATTCCACCTTCAGCCACCCGCTGCACCAGGCTTTCAATTTGAAGGTCACTCGGTCCGACTCCGTCCATTGGAGAAATGACTCCTCCCAAAACGTGATAAAGCCCTCGATACTGCTGGGTTGCCTCTACCGCCATTACATCACGGATATTTTCCACCACACAGACAGTGGAAGCATCCCGTTGCGGATTAGCGCAAATCTGGCAAGTTTCAGTATCGGATATATTATGACACACTTTGCAGTATTTCACCTCACGTTTCAATGTTATGATAGAATTTCCGAATGCTTCCACCGTAGCCGTATCCTGACGGAGCAGATGCAGAACAAGCCTCATAGCCGTCTTACGCCCGATACCCGGAAGTTTGGAAAATTCGCCGACTGCCTTTTCAAGCAGTATAGAAGGATATTGTTGGTTCATAGATAATATTTGCTGTTCTATCGATAAAACCTTGCAAAGATACAGATTATTGTTTTTAATACCTACAAAAATTGCTACCTTTGCATCTGTTATGATGATACTAGTCACTATTCTTTGCTACTTCGCGGTATTATTACTAATAGCCCGTATCACCGGACGTAAGGGAGGATCGAATGCAGCATTCTTCAAGGGAGAGAACCAATCACCTTGGTACATAGTCTCTTTTGGAATGATTGGCGCCTCCATCTCCGGAGTCACTTTCGTTTCTGTACCGGGAATGGTGCGCGGAATGGATATGACGTATATGCAAACGGTACTCGGATTTTTCTTCGGATACATGGCCGTAGCCCATATCTTACTTCCTTTATATTATAAATTGAATCTGACAAGTATCTACGGATACCTCGGCACCCGCATCGGAGTGCGTGCCTATCGCACCGGTTCCTTTTTCTTTCTGCTGTCACGCATGTTGGGAACCGCAGCCAAACTTTATCTGGTATGCCTCATTCTCCATACGTATGTATTTCAGGAAATGCACGTTCCTTTTTGGCTGATTGCTGTCGGTTCGGTTGCATTGGTATGGATATATACTCATAAAAGCGGAATAAAGACCATCGTGTGGACAGATACCTTACAAACATTTTGCCTGATTGCCGCTCTGATTTTTATCATCTATTTTACAATCCAAAGATTAGACCTTAATTTCAGCGGCATTGTGCAAACAATCCAAAACAGCGAACACAGCCGTATTTTTGTATTTGACGACTGGATATCCCGACAGAACTTCTTCAAACAGTTTTTAAGTGGTATCTTCATCGTCATCGTAATGACCGGACTGGATCAGGATATGATGCAAAAGAATCTTTCTTGCCGGAACCTCCGGGAAGCACAAAAAAACATGTACTGCTACGGTTTCTCATTCATTCCGCTAAATTTCCTTTTTTTATGCCTGGGAATTCTATTGATAGCGCTAGCGGGACAGATGCAACTCGAACTGCCAGCCATGAATGATGATATACTACCCATGTTTGCAGCCCAAGGTTATCTGGGACAATCCGTATTGGTACTTTTTACAATCGGCATTATCGCAGCAGCTTTCAGCAACTCGGATTCCGCCCTGACAGCCATGACAACCAGTGTATGCGTAGACCTGCTGAATACGGAAAAAGACACAGAAGAAACGGCACGTCGCAAAAGAGGCAAAGTGCATTTATCGTTATCAGTCTTATTGGCATTCTTCATCTGCCTGGTAGAAATACTCAATAATAAGAGCGTTATTGACGCCATATATATCATCGCCTCCTACACATACGGCCCCCTGCTTGGAATGTTTGCTTTCGGACTTTTTACACGCAGGCAAACGAACGACCGGTGGGTTCCTCTCATAGCCATCCTTTCACCACTGATCTGCTATCTTGCCGACTGGTGGATTGGAAAAGAAACCGGATATAAATTCGGTTATGAATTGCTAATGTTAAATGGAACGCTTACCTTTGCGGGGTTAATTTGTATGTCTAAAAAAGGGAAAAACGATGTTACAAAGAAATAAATGACAAGAAAATGGAAATAACAAGTGCTGAATTTGTGATTAGCAATACGGACGTGAAGAAATGCCCGGCCGGCATTTTCCCGGAATATGCCTTTATAGGCCGTTCGAATGTGGGAAAATCGAGTCTTATCAATATGTTGACCAGCCGTAAAGGTCTGGCCATGACCTCTTCTACTCCGGGAAAAACGATGTTAATCAACCACTTCCTTATCAATAAGAATTGGTATCTCGTCGACCTTCCGGGATATGGCTATGCCCGACGCGGACAAAAAGGGAAAGACCAGATACGCACCATAATCGAAGATTATATCTTGGAACGGGAACAAATGACCAACCTCTTTGTCCTGATAGACAGCCGGCTGGAACCTCAAAAAATAGACCTCGAGTTTATGGAATGGCTGGGCGAGAACGGTATCCCCTTCTCTATCATCTTTACCAAAGCCGACAAGCTAAAAGGTGGACGTTTAAAAATGAATATCAATGCCTATTTACGTGAGTTGGGCAAACAATGGGAAGAGCTCCCTCCTCACTTCGTATCTTCCTCGGAAGACCGCACAGGACGTGTTGATATACTCAACTACATAGAAAACATAAACAAGGATCTCAATGTTAAATGAAAGAAGAATGAAAATGAAAAAGAGTTTTTTATCTATTGCCTTTTTGGCAGTATTTATGCTAACGGCAACTAACAGCCAGGCGCAATCATGGTCCGACTTATTAAATAAGGACAACATTTCAAAAGTAGTGAATGCCATCACCGGAACCACCGAATCTATCGACATGACCGGAACATGGAACTACAAAGGTTCGGCCGTAGAGTTCGAATCGGATAACTTACTAATGAAAGCAGGCGGAGCTGCCGCAGCCACTATGGCTGAAAATAAGCTGAACGAACAATTAAGCAAAATAGGTATTAAAGACGGCCAAATGAGTTTCACTTTCAATGCCGACAGTACTTTCACCAGCACGGTGGGCAAGAAAACATTGAAAGGCACTTACTCCTACAATGCTTCAACCAAACAAGTTGATTTGAAGTATTTGAAACTTCTGAATCTGCACGCTAAAGTAAATTGCAGTTCCAGCTCACTGGAGTTACTGTTCAACTCGGACAAACTGTTGAAACTAATGGCTTTCATCGGTAGCAAAAGTAGCAGTACCGCACTGAAAACAGTTAGTTCACTGGCCGAAAATTACGATGGAATGATGCTCGGATTCCAACTCTCAAAATAGCAAAAGAGAATCGTTTAATACTATTTCGCACTCCATAAAGTATATTTTAGGGGAAAAGCATTATCTTTGTCGTTTGTAATCAAAAAGAGAAGGAAAAATGAAAAAGATACTTTTTTTAATGACCCTGTTAGTAATGGGCGTAAGCTTTGCATTTGCACAAACAAATGCAGATATCAAGTTTGACAAAACAACTCACGATTTCGGTAAGTTTTCTGAAAACAGCCCGGTTGTCAGTTGCACATTTACCTTTACTAATATCGGCGATGCCCCTCTGGTGATCCATCAGGCTGTAGCCTCTTGCGGATGTACAGTACCCGAATATACAAAGGAACCCATCATGCCGGGTAAAAAAGGAACAATCAAGGTGACTTATAACGGAACAGGCAAATATCCGGGACATTTCAAAAAATCAATCACCTTGCGTACCAACGCCAAAACAGAGATGGTAAGATTGTATATCGAGGGCGATATGACAGCAAAAGATGCAAAGTAGGAAAAAATAGACTATTACATAAAGGAGAATCTTTCGGTTCTCCTTTTTTTTTGTTTACTTTGAGGACGGAAATGTAAATTAACACATTAGCAAATTATAAAAACTATGAAACAAGAAGAAGACAAATTCACTGGGTTACCCGAGAATGCGTTCAGAGAGTTGAAACCCGGGGAAGTGTACAACCCGTTGATGGGTCCCTCTAAAAATTATCCGGAAGTTAATATCTGGTCAGTAGCATGGGGTATTGCCATGGCAATCCTTTTTTCGGCCGCCGCTGCCTATCTGGGGTTGAAGGTCGGACAGGTATTTGAAGCAGCTATTCCAATTGCGATCATTGCCGTAGGAGTTTCCGGAGCTGCCAAAAGAAAAAATGCGTTGGGCGAAAATGTGATTATCCAGTCTATCGGAGCTTGTTCCGGAGTAATCGTTGCCGGAGCGATCTTCACCCTCCCCGCTCTTTATATTCTCCAAGCTAAATATCCCGAGATGACGGTTACCTTCATGCAGGTATTCATCAGCTCTTTATTGGGTGGCGTATTGGGTATTCTATTCCTGATTCCTTTCCGTAAATACTTCGTCAGCGACATGCATGGAAAATATCCTTTCCCGGAAGCAACAGCCACTACACAGGTGTTGATCTCCGGCGAAAAAGGTGGCAGCCAGGCCAAACCGTTATTGATGGCAGGTATGATCGGTGGATTATATGACTTCATCGTAGCGACATTCGGATGGTGGAACGAGAACTTTACCACCCGTGTTTGCAGTGCCGGAGAAATGCTGGCAGAAAAGGCGAAATTAGTATTCAAGGTAAACACTGGTGCCGCTGTACTTGGTTTGGGATATATCGTCGGACTGAAATATGCTTCCATCATTTGTGCCGGTTCACTGGCTGTGTGGTGGATTATCATTCCGGGAATGTCTGCTATCTGGGGTGACAGTGTACTGAATGCATGGAATCCGGAAATTACCTCTACCGTAGGTATGATGAGTCCGGAAGAAATATTCAAATATTATGCCAAGAGCATCGGTATCGGCGGTATCGCTATGGCAGGTGTGATCGGTATTATCCGTTCCTGGAGCATCATCAAGAGCGCTGTCGGACTGGCAGCCAAAGAGATGGGCGGTAAAGGGAATGTAGAGAAAAGCATTATCCGCACACAACGGGATCTTTCTATGAAAATTATCGCCATCGGTTCCATCATCACACTGATATTAATCGTATTATTCTTCTATCTTGATGTCATGCAAGGGAATCTGTTGCATACATTGGTAGCCATTGTATTGGTTGCCGGCATCTCTTTCCTGTTCACCACAGTAGCAGCTAATGCCATTGCGATTGTTGGTACTAATCCGGTTTCGGGAATGACATTGATGACACTGATATTGGCTTCCGTAGTGATGGTAGCTGTCGGACTGAAAGGTCCTTCGGGCATGGTTGCCGCATTGGTAATGGGTGGCGTAGTATGTACCGCGCTGTCGATGGCAGGAGGTTTTATCACCGACTTGAAGATTGGTTACTGGCTCGGAAGTACGCCTGCCAAACAGGAAACATGGAAGTTCTTGGGAACAATCGTATCGGCTGCAACAGTAGGCGGTGTAATGATTATCCTGAATAAGACATACGGATTTACAAGTGGCGCACTGGCTGCTCCACAAGCAAATGCGATGGCGGCCGTGATCGAACCACTGATGAGCGGTGTAGGTGCACCCTGGTTGTTATATGGCATTGGTGCTGTCTTAGCAATTATTCTGACTCTTTGTAAAATTCCTGCATTAGCTTTCGCATTGGGTATGTTTATTCCATTGGAACTGAATGTACCGTTGGTAGTGGGTGGAGCAGTGAATTGGTTTGTTACAACACGTAGCAAAGATGCATCTCTGAATACGGAAAGAGGTGAAAAAGGAACTTTACTGGCATCCGGTTTCATTGCCGGAGGTGCATTGATGGGAGTAATCAGTGCCGCGATGCGCTTTGGTGGAATCAATCTGGTTAATGAGGCATGGTTGAACAATACTTGGTCAGAAGTGTTGGCATTAGGAGCGTATGCCTTACTGATTCTTTACTTTATAAAGGCTTCAATGAAAGTTAAATAAATAATTATGAGGAGACTATTATCCATTATAGTATCGCTTGTAACTGCCATATCATTTGCGCAGCAGCCCGTCGAGCTACCTTTGTGGCCCGACGGTGCTCCCAACTCCAGTGGACTAACCGGAGAGGAGCAGGAAACGCGTCCTCATTTTGTCACGAATGTCACGCATCCCACCCTGACGGTCTACCACCCGGAAAAGCCGAATGGAATGGCTATTATCATGTGTCCCGGAGGCGGGTATCGTGGACTGGGTATGGATGGAGAGGGGTATGATATGGCTCCCTGGTTCTGCGGACAAGGTATTACCTATATGGTATTAAAATACCGGATGCCGAACGGACATTGGGAAGTCCCCGTATCAGACGCCGAACAAGCCATTCGCATGGTACGCCAACATGCCAAAGAATGGAATGTTAATCCTTACAAGGTAGGATTAATGGGAGCCTCTGCGGGAGGGCATTTAACTGCTACACTTGCCACTCACTACAATTCGGAAACACGTCCGGACTTTCAGATATTACTTTATCCGGTGGTTACGATGATGCAAGTCACCCGTGGAAATACAAGAACTGCATTGCTAGGCAAAAATCCAACAATGGAACAAATACAGAAGTTTTCTGCCGAATTGCAAGTAACGCCCGATACTCCACAAGCATTTATCGCTCTTACCTCCGACGACCCTTCCGTAGCACCTTACCACGGAGTAAACTATTACCTTGCTTTACAGAAAAACAAGGTTCCGGCAACTCTCCATGTTTATCCTACCGGAGGACATGGCTGGGGATTTCAGGATCATTTTAAATATAAGCAACAATGGACACAGGAATTGGAGAAATGGTTGCGCGACGGCGTTGTATTCCCGGAAAATCCCGAACCCATGTTACGAATCGGAAAATCTTACTTGGGAACTAAATACGTGGCTAACACATTAGATCAAGACGGAGAAGAATCATTAGTGATCCGGACTGATGCCGTAGATTGCCTCACTTTCGTAGAATACACGTTGGCACAGGCACTCGGTTCTTCCTTTGCCGACAATCTGCAAAAAATACGTTATCGGGACGGCATCATCAACGGTTATCCTTCCCGGTTGCATTATACTTCCGAATGGATAGAGAACGGAATCCGCCACGGATTCCTCACCGATATTACTGCCAAAAACAGTGCGCATACCCAGAAAATCTCTCTTTCGTATATGTCTACCCATCCCAAGCAATATAAAAAATTGGCTGATTCGCCGGAAAATGTACGACAAATGGCCGAATATGAAAAAGCAATCTCCGGAAAAGTCGTACATTGGTTGCCGAAAAGCGAACTGCCGGAAGCCGGATTGCCCTGGATCATGAATGGAGACATTATTGCTATTACAACGAAGATGCCCGGACTGGACATTGCTCATGTGGGAATAGCAGAATATAAAGAGGGAAAACTGCACCTGCTGCACGCTTCTTCTACATTGGGAAAAGTAGTTGTCAGCGACGAACCTCTCAATCACATGCTAAACAACAATAAATCGTGGACAGGCATACGTGTTGTCCGGATGTCTCACTCTAAAAATAACTGATTATGAAACGAGTAAAACATTTCCTTCTCGCCTCGTGCTTATTCCCCACTTTGCTGGGAGCACAAGAAATGGCAAGCGCCTATTTTCTGGAACTTACTCCGGACGCCCAATCGGCAGGTATGGCAGGTACAGGATTAGCTACCACCGACAACGGTAGTACAGCTATTTTTCATAATGCTTCTACCATCGCTTTCTCACAAGAAGTGATGGGTGCGAGTTATTCATACGCTAAGATCAACCAAGATTATGCGCTACATAGCGCCTCTCTTTTCTACCGGATCGGAAGGGAAGGCATACATGGATTTGCTGTAGGTTTCCGGCATTTCAAAGATCCTAAGGTGCTCGATTACCGTCCTCATATCTGGGATTTAGAAGCTGCTTATTTCAGAAATGTAGCCAAAAATCTGTCTCTTTCATTAACGTTCAGATACCTGCAAGCCAAAGCCGCGGAAAACGCAGACAGCAAGAATAGCGTTTGTCTGGACTTCGGCGCGACCTACTATCGCAATATGGCTTTATTGGACGAAATGGCTTCCTGGAGCATTGGTTTCCAAGCTGCCAACTTAGGCAAAAAGCTGGACGGACAAAAGTTACCCGCCAGATTAGGATTGGGAGGTACAATCGACCTGCCATTCAGCATAGAAAACCGTTTGCAGGTTGCGCTCGACTTCAACTATCTGCTCCCTTCTGAAATCCGTCATCTCCAGGCTGGCATAGGAGCCGAATATAATTTCCTGAAATATGGTGTTGTCCGTGCGGGATACCATTTCGGAGACAAAGACAAAGGAGTAGGCAACTACGGCACCCTAGGCTGCGGAATAAACTTCTGGCCGATACGTGCAGACTTCTCATACGCCTTGGCTGATAAAGATTGCTTTATGCGCCGCACCTGGCAACTGGGAGTTGGAATAGTTTTCTAAGTTCCTCTTCGAGGCGTTGCTTCACTTCGTCCATCGGCACATCGTGCTTTAATTCCTGACGAAGAGAAGTGACGCCTTTATCTATAAATCCGCAAGGGTGGATATAACTGAAATAACGTAAATCGGTATTCACATTCAGAGCCAGTCCATGCATCGTGACATAATGGCTGCTCCTCACTCCGATAGCACAAATCTTACGCGCACGAGGCGTATCACCTTCCAACCAGACTCCTGTCGCTTTCGCCAAACGTCCGGCCTCAATGCCATAAGAAGCACATACCCGAATCACCGCTTCTTCCAGCAAATGAACGTACTCTTTCAATCCTAACTGAAATTCTTCCAGGTTTACTATCGGATAACACACCAGTTGTCCCGGACCATGATAAGTAATGTCCCCTCCCCGATCAATATGATAAAGGGTGGCATCAATTGCTTTCAGTTGTTCATCACTCAACAGCATATTATTTTCTTTCCCGCTACGTCCTAATGTATAAACATGGGGATGTTCGCACATCACAATACGGTTTTCATAACTCTCGCCCTGAACTTTTGCCCGGACAATGTTATCAAACCATTCTGTCTGCCGTTGCCATGCTTCGGCGTATGGTATCAAATTCCAATCAATAAAAAATGTTTTCATAAAAACAAAGGTAAGAAATAAAAAGAAAATGCGTACATTTGTTGGCCCAATATAACAAACACAACTATGAAAATGGACTTTCCACAGGTAGACTTGCCTACCGAAGTATTAGCATGGACGAATGTAACAGAAGACATTCTCAATATTTACAAGCAATCTTGCCGGTTGCAAGCATGTATTGTTGCCATCTGTACCGAAGGTTCGATGAAAGCCTCCATCAATCTGCTTGATTACGAAATTCACCCCAATGACTTAATAACATTATTACCGGGAACAATCATTCAGTTTCGGGAAAGAACGGAAAAAGTATGCCTTTGCTTTGCCGGCTTCTCTGCTCATTGTACCGGACGGATCAATCTGATGAAGAATATTGGTAACGCATACCCCAAACTGATAGAACAGCCGGTAGTTCCTCTTAATGAAGAAGTAGCCAGTTATCTGAAAGACTATTTTGCTCTATTATCACGGGCCAGTTGCAATGAGAACTTCGAAATGGATTCTGAATTGGTCGAATTGTCTCTTCAGACTATCCTGACAAGCATACGACTGATATATCATAAATTTCCGGGCGAAAACAGCAGTTCGAACCGCAAAAAGGAAATCTGCCGGGAACTGATTCAAGCCATCACCGAGAATTATAAAAACGAACGTCGTGCACAATTCTACGCAGATAAACTAGGAATATCTCTTCAACATTTAAGCACGACTGTGAGACAAGTGACAGGTAAAAGTGTTTTGGACACCATTGCTTATATCGTTATCATGGATGCTAAAGCCAAACTGAAAGGTACCAATATGACTATCCAAGAGATAGCATATTCTCTAAACTTCCCCAGCGCCTCTTTCTTTGGCAAGTATTTCAGACGATATGTAGGAATGACACCATTGGACTTTAGAAACAGATAATTTTCACGAAGAACGATAGAAAACATAAATGGTGAGTTGCAAAACAATGAACGGTGAATAAATTGCGCATTATCCGCAAAGTATTCACCGTCTATTATTTACAGTTCGCTGTTCATAAATAACAGCTTGCCATTCATCGTTTACAGCTTACAGGTTCCTGTCTTTTTATAGTTCGTTTCTTATTTTCGTCCCAAACTCAACGAATTGAGCACTACGCTCACACTGGAGAACGCCATTGCGGCACTTGCCAGCATCGGATTCAACAGCAAACCATTCAGCGGGAACAAGATACCGGCAGCAATAGGAATACCAATCAGGTTGTAAATAAACGCCCAGAAAAGATTCTGATGAATCAGTTTGACCGTCTGCTTTGACAACTGGAAGGCTTTAGGAAGCAGCAACAAGTCCGATGTCATCAAAGTCACCATAGCCACGTCCATAGCAATATCAGTTCCTTTTCCCATGGCAATGCTGACGTCAGCCAATGCCAGTGCCTGCGAATCATTGATACCATCGCCCACCATCGCAACCTTCTTTCCCTGCATTTGAAGCTCACGTACAAATTCGGCCTTATCGTCCGGTAGAGCGTCGGCAACAAAACGTTCGATTCCTAAACGGGAAGAAACGGCTAGTGCAGTCCGTTGTCCGTCCCCCGTCAGCATACAGATGTCAATCCCTTGACGTTTCAGTTCCTTCACTGCTTCGGCAGAAGTAGCCTTTATCGGGTCGGAAACAGCAATGATAGCCAGCAACTCGTTTTCACGTCCAAAGTAAATGATGCCGTTACCGTCCGATTCATAGTGAACCAGCATTTCAGCCATCACATCGCTTACTGTCGCACTGAAATCTTTCAGGAGTTTATGACTACCTACCCAGTAAGTATGTCCCTCATACGAGGCTTTGATTCCTTTTCCCGTAATGCTTTCAAAGCTATCCAACGCGGCAGGTTTTATTTTTTCTTCGTCCTGAAGCGCAGAGACAATAGCGCCGGCAAGCGGATGCTCCGATTTCATTTCCGCAGCTAAAAGTACATCTTTGAAATGTGGTTCCTGCGACTGCGCCCATAACCATCCGGTAGCTGTAGGATGTCCTTCAGTCAGTGTTCCCGTTTTATCCAGAACAACGACATCTACTTTGCGCATTTGTTCCAAAGCCACTGCATCTTTAATCAGAATATGCTGGCTGGCAGCTTTACCTATACCCACCATCAACGCAGTAGGTGTAGCAAGCCCCAAAGCACATGGACAAGCAATGACAAGAACAGAAACAGCCGACAAAATACCATAAGAGATATATTCACTACCACCAATGGTGACCCACAATACAAATGTCAGAATGGCAATGCCCAATACGACAGGTACAAAAATCCCCGTAATACGATCGACAATGCGCTGTACGGGAGCTTTGCTACCCTGCGCTTCCTGCACCATAGAGATAATACGGGCAAGCACGGTTTCACTGCCTACCTGTGCGGCACGAATGATAAATGAGCCACGCTGGTTGATCGTCCCTGCCAATACTTTATCACCTTTCTTCTTTTCTACCGGAACCGGTTCACCGCTAATCATACTTTCATCGACATACGAGTCGCCTTCGGAAAGCTGACCGTCCACAGGTATTTGCTCTCCCGGGCGTACAACCACCAAATCACCTACCTGAAGTTTTTCAATCAAGATCTCCTCCTCCACTCCATTGCGCAGAACACGAGCCGCTTTAGGCTGCATTCCCATCAACTTACGAATGGCTGTCGAGGTATTTCCTTTGGCACGTTCCTCCATCAACTTTCCGGTAAGAACGAAAGCGATAATCACCGCAGAAGCCTCATAATAGACATGCGGTTCCAATCCGCGGTCATACCAGAATTCGGGGAAGAAAGTGTTGAACAGACTGAACAGAAAAGCAATGGAAGTACTAAGCGCAACCAAAGTATCCATATTGCTCCGTCCTAATTTAGCCTGTTTCCAGGCTCCGGTGAAGAAACCGCCTCCGAAAAAGACCATAACAGGGATAGCAAGTACCATTTGAATCTCATTAGAGTATGGCACATGCATCAGTATCATGGAATATACCAATAACGGTACTACCAAAATCCACGCACCAATCACCTTCCACTTCAAACGAGTGTAACGCTTATGCTGTTCCTCTTCCCGGCGTTCTTCTTTGTGGGCTTCTTCCACAATCAGATCATAACCTGCCGCAAGCACAGCCGCACGAATCTCTCCGGGAGTCAGCTGCTCTTTCTCATAAGAAACGGTCAATGTATTGGTAGCAAAATTAACGGAAGCCTCAATGACTCCCGGCAATTTTTTTACTGTTCTTTCTACATTATTGGCACATCCTGCACAATGCATATTAAGCACAGGAAATGCCTTTTTTGTTGTGTTACCCATATAATTATTGTTTACGGCCTTCCCCTCCTCTCGAAAAAGAAGTTGGGGAAGAACCCTTGTTTGTTTATAGAAACAAGCTAATACAGGTATTTGTTCAATTACTTCTTATCAGCCTTCTGATCGTCTTTCTTTGTTTCTTTTACAAATTCGGCTTCATAACTGAACTTATTAAACCCTGCCTGCAACTTCTTTACATTCGTTTTTTCAGCGTCATACGTAATGGTTACCATTTTCGTTTTTACTTCGGTCGAAATATCCTTCAGCCCTTTCTCAAAACGCATATTGTCCTTTACTTTCTTTTCGCATTTCTCACAGTGCATCTGCGACACTTTAAATACAACAACACGAATATCTTTTGCCAATACAGCTGTTACACTCAAAAGAGCCACCACGCAAGTGGCCATCCATCTTTTTGTTCTCATTTTTCTTATCAGTTTAAAATTAATATTCTTTATTATGCAATCGTTTCTTTCATTCGCTATTTCCTGCTTTTACTCACTATTTCTAGCTAAGTTAAAACGTATTCCGATATATCCTTTTGCTCCGTGCACCGGTCCCCAAATCATGGTAGAATCAAAATTGTTCCCCCAGGGATTTGCCGCATCGATAATCGGATTCTTTTGTTTGAAATTTGTCAGGTTCTCGCCTCCTACGTAGATAGACCAGCGGCGGAAGTAACGGGTCACCTGCAAGCTCAACTGCTCAAAACTGCCATAACGACGTTCCCAAGACAACTGTCCGTCTCCCAACTCATAAGGAGTAGGCATCCTGCCGCCGCCATTCAGTTGCAGTGTGGCGTCAAACTGCCATATTCCCAGCGGAGTTTGGTAAGAGGCCGTGAGTAGTCCTTTATATTTGCTGGTCAGCGGTTTCTCCATTCGTTCACCTTTGTAGGTCGTTTTCGCATCCGTGAGCCGGTAAGCACCTGTCAGGGTGAATCCTTTGAAGAAAGGATGACTTGCTTCCACTTGGAACACATGCGAATAAGAGCGTCCATCCAAATTGTAGAAAGCTACTTCATGGGGGTTGCTATCCATATCTACGATCACTTGTTTCAGGAAATCCGTATAATAGTATTCTGCATTCACATTCAGCGTTTTGCCGAATATAGGGATATAAGTAGAGACGCTGGCACCGTAATTCCACGCTTCTTCCATATCCAGGTTCTTTGCTATTTCCACCTTACGACTGCTGGAAAGCAGGTAGTTGTTTTCCGCCAACACATGATTGGTACGATACCCTTTTCCGGCAGAAAGACGGAAATTCACATAATCATTCGGATTGTACTTAAGATGCGCACGCGGAGTCACGAAGAAACCATGTTGGTTACTGTAATCACCACGCAGACCGGCCATTACCATCCATTTATCATTCAGGTTCAACGTATATTGCACGTAAGCACCGGGAACAGCTTCCTTTTCAAAGGCTTTGAGAGGATTGTCCGTTGTATTTTCCAAACGGTAATGTTGGTCATAAGCGTCATAATTGAAGCTCCCCCCTGCGGAGAAACTATTTTGCGGATTAAATTCTGTTTCAAACATCAGCGAAGCATAGACGTTGGTTTGATCCACATTATACAGTTTGCGTCCATACGTAGCATCCTGATTATGTAAAGTGGTGGAAAGAATCAAAGCCAGGTTCGTATTCTTCTCCTTATTAAAGATATAGGCATTCTTGGTGAAGAATTCATAGCGTTCTGTATCGATCCCTACTTTATACAGATCACCGGAGTGCATTGTTCCTCCATGATTGGCCTGTCCGCTGGTACGTGTTTCAGAAAGGGCTTTGATACCTGCCTGAAAAACATAATGGTCGCCCATATATGCCCACCGGTTCCACACATTATATTGTTCCACCTGCGGAATATCCACAAATCCATCATCATTACCATCATGCGCCTTGGTCTCATTTTCGTAATGTGCCAGCAGAGAAGTGCTCCATCGTTTGGAAATTTTCAATGTAGCGTCCGCATTGGCTTCATACCGGTTGGTAGTGCTTGCAAAAAGATTGGCAGACACCCAATCGGCTTCCGGCAACTGCGGTTTCTTAAATTCTACGTTTATCTGTCCTGTGATGGCTTCATAGCCATTCTTTACCGAAGATGTTCCTTTGGAAACCTGTATGCTTTGCATCCACGGGCCGGGGACATATCCTAATCCATAAGGAGCGGCGGCTCCCCGATAATTCGGAATGTTTTCCGTCAACATCTGCACATAAGTGCCGGACAGCCCCAACAATTTAATTTGTTTGGCTCCTGTTGCCGCATCGGAATAACTCACATCTACTGAAGGGTTCGTCACAAAACTTTCCCCCAGGTTACAACAAGCGGCTCTACTCAATTCGGCACTGCTTATCATGTCTTCGTTCATCACGCTACTGCGCAATTTCATCGTTCCCAGTTTACGAGTGACAATATTTACTTCATTCAGTTCCACTCCATCACGAAGCACAATATCCAGTTGTTGATTTTTACTGCTCACATGAATCGTGTCGTTCTGAAAACCGATAAAACTGACAATCAGCATGTGGCTTTTGGAAGGTTTAGTGATAGAAAAACTACCATCCTCTTTCGTTGTCACTCCTTGTCCTGTATTCATCCAGAACACATTGGCACCCGGAATAGCCTCCCCGGTACTATCTTTCACTGTTCCCCGTACTTGCGCATATATATTGCCGGCAAATAACAGGAACAGTCCTATTATCATATATTTCATTCTTTCTAAAGTTACTTTCGAGATACAAAATTAATTCATTTCTCATGCAACTTAGTTGCATTCAGTGCTGCTTTACTTTCATGTTCTATTGAAAGTAAAGGATTAAATAAGAAAGAAATAGTGGCTAAATAATGTAAGTGGAATATAACGCCAGCATCTGCCTCGAGCAGAGAGGTGGCGGAGAGGTCAGACTATCAAATTCTACCGGTTTATCCGCATAGGTCGGAGTCAGCAGATAGCAGAAATGCTCACATAAAAGATCGACTGCCAAAACTGATACGGTCAGTTCCGTAGAGTGTTTCATCAGGTCGAGCTTATAAATCGTAGCCGTACAACCTTTTTCTTTGCAGTTTTTCTTTGAATCGCAAGTATGAGACTTTTTACACTTCGGACAGCCTGTATCACAGCAGCTCTGCACTGTCTCACAACGGGCACAGCAATAACGCACAATAGAGACTCCGCCTCCTGAATAGATAATCAGGAGAGAAAGGATTAGTGCTGTTATGTAGGCTAGTCTTTTCATTTCAGAGGACAAAGATAAGAATAAAAACAAATTTTCCTATCTATTTTCGTAATTAAGATTCAATCCTCATTCAAAACTATAGATATACATGCATTTCTTACCGGTTCTTCCCCCAATAACCTCGTATTCCATCATCAGTAGATTGAATACCAATTCATTGCAGACATATTTCCCGTTCATTATTTGGCTATTTTAGGGTCATATCAGCACTATTAACTCTTTTTACTCAACAATAAAACCTATCTTTGCCACGAATAAATTCATTGTTTTTTTAAGTAAACGCTATGCTTACATATCTACTCCTCATTATCACTCTTTATCTGGCAGGGAATACCTACATATTTATCAGAGCGACGCAGGCTCTGAAAGTAAAACCGCTTGGAGTAAAATTACTCTTAACCGTTTTATTTTGGACATGTGCCTTATCTTTCTTCGGCACGATGTTAGCCCGTAACCTGGAAATGCCTGTCCTTATCTCCCATTCGATGTACATCATTGGAACAAGTTGGCTGATATTTACCCTATACATGGCATTATTCCTGCTGTTGTTTGATATATTGAGATTATTCAAGGTTGTCTGCAAATATCGTTTTTATCTGTCTTTGGTGTTTACATTAGGATTGCTGGGATATGGGCTATACAACTATCACCATCCGGAAACCAATATAGTCAACATTTTAACTAATAAACAAAATGAAGATACTTCTCACGCAGTTAAAATCGTCGCGATAAGCGATGTTCATCTGGGAAACGGCACAGGAAAAGCCTCACTGAAGAAGTATGTGGAAATGATAAATGCACAGCATCCCGACTTGATACTGATTAGTGGCGACTTAATTGATAACAGTGTTGTACCTCTTTATACAGAGAATATGGCGGAAGAACTGGCCGAGTTGAAAGCTCCTATGGGCATCTACATGGTTCTTGGTAATCACGAATACATTAGTGGAATCGATGAAAGTATCCGATATATAAAGAATACTCCGATACAACTTTTGCGTGATTCAGTAGTGACACTCCCCAACGGCATACAACTGATAGGCCGCGATGACCATCATAATCGCAAACGCCGTTCCCTGCAAGAACTGATGGCGAATGTTGATAAAAGCAAACCTATCATCTTGCTGGATCATCAACCCTTCAACCTGAAAGAAA
Source organism: Bacteroides xylanisolvens (assembly GCF_018289135.1). Classification (NCBI taxonomy): domain Bacteria; kingdom Pseudomonadati; phylum Bacteroidota; class Bacteroidia; order Bacteroidales; family Bacteroidaceae; genus Bacteroides; species Bacteroides xylanisolvens. The sequence continues at coordinate 1,170,800 of NZ_CP072216.1, read as the reverse complement.
CAGAAGCTGCCGGCGTCGACCTGCAATTCAGCGGACACACACATCACGGACAGGTATGGCCTATTAATTGGGTGACTGATTATATATTCGAGCAAAGCCACGGTTACCGCCAATGGGGAAACAGCCACGTGTACGTGTCTTCCGGATTGTCTCTTTGGGGACCGCCTTTCAGAATAGGAACGCATAGCGAAATGGTTGTTTTCAACTTCCAATGAATAATATGCAGTTTTGTCACATATGTTACAGTTTCTAAATGGACGTAGATACCCTTATCGAATTTCTGAAAATGAAAGGGAAATTTATGCCTGCTGAAGATGGATTCACCGTGGATATCACTAAAGTTTGCAAGCATTGACGTGTGGATGGTATCCGGCAATCCTGTTTTAGAGGATAAATAGCTGCAAATTTTTCTGTTTTTATTAGCCCGATTCACGAATTTCATCTATATTTGTCAATAGTGAATGATAATACAAATGTTGAATTTATAGAAAAAACGGGTATGAAAAAACAATATGTCAGTCTGCTTGCAATTATACTTTCGGTAAGCGGCTTTTTGTTTTCTTGTCATGACAAGATGAACAAAAACACAGGTGCGTTACAGTTTGATAGCATTCAAGTGAATGAGACAGCACACCTCTTCAGTGATACAGCCAAACCGGCCTGCAATATTATTATTAATTTTGCCTATCCGGTAAAATCATCGGATGATATGCTGAAAGATAGTTTGAATTCTTATTTCATTTCGGCCTGCTTCGGTGATAAATACATCGGCGAAAAGCCGGAAGAAGTTGTAAAGCAATATACCGAGAACTATATCAGCGAATACCGCCGCGACCTCGAGCCGATGTATGCCGAGGACGAGAAAGACAAGGAAGACGAATCTTCCATCGGAGCTTGGTATTCTTATTATAAAGGTATAGAGAGCCACGTACAACTGTATGATAAAGACCTGCTTGTATATCGTATCGACTACAACGAATATACCGGAGGTGCACATGGCATTTACATGGCTACTTTCCTGAACATGGACCTCACCCTGATGCGCCCGCTCCGTCTTGATGATATTTTTGTCGGAGACTACAAAGACGCATTGACCGACCTGATCTGGAACCAGCTCATGGCGGACAATAAAGTGAACACTCACGAAGCATTGGAAGATATGGGATATGCTTCCACCGGGGACATCGCTCCGACAGAAAATTTCTATCTAAGCAAAGAAGGAATCACCTTCTATTATAATGTATACGATATCACTCCTTATTCTATGGGACCTGTAAAGGTAACAATCCCATTTTCTATGATGGAGCATTTACTAGGCAGTAACCCAATTCTAGGAGAACTGAAAAATTAAATTTCATAAAAAGCTGAACACCAATGAATATCCTATTGTTATCACTCCCGTGTGACAGAATAGGATATTCATCCACATCTATCATTCAAAACTTATAACTCAAAACTCAAACAGTGGAAATCATACTGAAATATTTTCCTGATCTGACGGAAGAGCAGCGCAAACAGTTTGCAGCTCTATACGACCTCTACATTGACTGGAATTCTAAAATCAACGTAATCTCCCGCAAGGACATCGAGAATTTATATGAGCATCACGTGCTCCATTCGTTAGGCATTGCCAAAACAATCCAATTTCGCCCCGGAACCAGCATTATGGACCTGGGTACAGGAGGAGGTTTCCCCGGTATTCCTTTAGCCATCTTATTTCCCGAAGTGACATTTCACCTCGTGGACAGTATCGGCAAAAAAGTACGGGTAGCAACCGAAGTGGCAAACGCTATCGGACTGAAAAATGTAACATTCCGTCATGCCCGCGCAGAAGAGGAGAAACGAACGTTCGACTTTGTTGTCAGCCGTGCCGTAATGCCTTTGGCGGATTTGATTAAGATTATCAAAAAGAATATCTCTTCAAAACAACAGAATGCATTACCCAACGGACTGATCTGTCTCAAAGGTGGCGAACTGGAGCATGAAACGATGCCGTTCAAGCATAAAACGGTCATTCATAACTTGAGCGATAGTTTCGAAGAAGAGTTCTTTCAAACTAAGAAAGTGGTATATGTTCCGATTTAAACAAGACTATATGTTCTGATAGATGATAAATCATAAAGAAACCATGAAAATAAAGAGATTTGAATTTAATATGTTTCCCGTAAACTGCTACGTATTATGGGATGACACTAAAGAAGCAGTCGTAATCGATCCCGGCTGTTTTTATGAAGAGGAAAAGCAGGCTCTGAAAAAGTTCATTCTTACCAATGAGCTGAATGTAAAGCATCTGCTGAATACTCATTTGCACCTGGATCATATCTTCGGAAATCCGTTCATGCTGAAAGAATTCGGATTATCGGCAGAAGCAAACAAAGCGGATGAGTACTGGATTGACGAAGCACCGAAACAAAGCAGAATGTTTGGTTTTCAGTTACAGGAGGAACCTGTACCACTGGGCAAATACCTGCATGACGGAGATATTATCACTTTCGGACATACCAAACTGGAAGCGATACATGTGCCCGGACATTCACCCGGTAGCTTGGTGTACTATTGCAAGGAAGACAACTGCATGTTCTCCGGCGACGTCCTGTTTCAGGGCAGTATCGGTCGTGCCGATCTCACAGGAGGCAACTTCGATGAACTGATAGAGCACATTTGTAGCCGTCTGTTTGTCCTCCCCAACGAAACTGTCGTTTACCCCGGACACGGTGCTCCTACGACGATCGGAATGGAGAAAGCTGAAAACCCATTTTTTAGATAAGAGAAGATTTAATGAGTTATGAATTCTGATTTATGATTTGCCGTGCGGATGGAGTAGGTGTTGCGGCTAATTGAGGTTTATAAATCGGAAAAACATAAGAAAGCATAAATCAGAACTCATAATTCAGAAATCATTAATCATAAATCATTAAGACATGAAAACCGATTTGTTAGCTAGCCGTCACATCGGCATCAATGAACAAGACACAGCCCTGATGCTCCGCAAAATTGGCGTGAACTCACTGGACGAACTGATTGATAAAACAATTCCCGCCAATATACGGCTAAAAGAGCCGCTGGCATTGACTAGTCCGCTGACGGAATACGAATTTGGAAAACATATCGCCGAACTGGCAAATAAAAATAAACTATATACTACGTATATCGGTTTGGGATGGTACAACACGATTACCCCGGCTGTTATCCAGCGGAATGTATTCGAAAACCCGGTATGGTACACTTCTTACACTCCTTATCAGACAGAAGTGTCGCAAGGACGCCTGGAAGCGTTGATGAATTTTCAGACAGCCGTGTGCGACCTTACTGCCATGCCACTTGCCAACTGTTCACTTCTGGACGAAGCAACTGCCGCTGCCGAAGCCGTGAGCATGATGTATGCCATCCGTTCCCGTGCGCAACAGAAAGCCAATGCGAACGTAGTCTTTGTAGACGAGAATATCTTCCCACAAACATTGGCTGTTATGACTACACGCGCTGTGCCGCAAGGCATCGAACTGCGTGTAGGTAAATATAAGGATTTTGAACCTTCACCGGAAGTGTTTGCCTGCGTTCTACAATATCCAAACTCGAATGGAAATGCAGAGGATTATTCCGAATTTACAGAAAAAGCTCATGCCGCAGATTGCAAGGTAGCTGTCGCTGCAGATATTTTAAGCCTTGCCCTGCTGACTCCTCCGGGAGAATGGGGAGCAGATATTGTATTCGGAACTACACAACGTTTGGGTACTCCAATGTTCTATGGTGGTCCGTCGGCTGCTTTCTTTGCTACCAGAGACGAATACAAACGGAATATGCCGGGACGAATCATCGGATGGTCTAAAGATAAATATGGCAAACTTTGCTATCGGATGGCTTTGCAGACACGTGAACAGCATATCAAGCGGGAAAAAGCAACTTCAAACATTTGTACCGCACAAGCATTATTAGCTACCATGGCAGGCTTTTACGCTGTTTATCACGGCCAGGAGGGTATCACCACAATTGCGTCGCGCATCCACAGTATCACTGTATTTCTTGAAAAGCAACTGAAGAAATGTGGATACACACAAGTCAACGCTCAATATTTTGACACCTTACGTTTTGAGTTGCCCGAACATGTTTCGGCACAACAAATCCGTACCATAGCGCTTAGTAAAGAAATAAATCTGCGTTATTATGAAAATGGTGATGTCGGTTTCAGTATTGATGAAACAACAGATGTGGCAGCCGCCAATGTATTGCTCTCTATCTTTGCCATCGCTGCCGGAAAAGATTATCAGAAAGTAGACGATATCCCGGAAAAAAGCAATATCGACAAGGCTTTGAAACGGACAACTCCTTTCCTGACGCACGAAGTATTCAGCAAATATCACACGGAAACACAGATGATGCGTTATATCAAACGTTTGGATCGCAAAGATATTTCGCTTGCACAATCGATGATTTCTCTCGGTTCATGCACCATGAAGCTGAATGCAGCTGCGGAAATGTTACCTTTAAGTCGTCCCGAATTTATGGGTATGCACCCGCTGGTTCCGGAAGATCAGGCAGAAGGATATCGGGAATTAATTAAGAATTTAAGTGAAGATCTGAAAGTTATCACCGGATTTGCAGGGGTGAGCCTGCAACCCAATTCGGGTGCTGCGGGAGAATATGCAGGACTTCGTGTAATCCGTGCTTATCTCGAAAGTATCGGTCAGGGACATCGGAACAAAGTCCTGATTCCGGCTTCAGCTCACGGAACAAATCCTGCGTCAGCTATACAGGCCGGATTTGTGACTGTCACCTGTGCATGCGACGAACAAGGAAATGTAGAAATGGATGACCTGCGTGCCAAGGCTGAAGAAAATAAGGATGAATTGGCAGCGCTGATGATTACTTATCCTTCTACACATGGTATCTTCGAAACAGAAATAAAGGAAATTTGCGACATCATTCATGCCTGTGGCGCACAAGTATATATGGATGGAGCCAATATGAATGCCCAAGTGGGATTGACCAATCCGGGATTCATCGGTGCGGATGTCTGCCACTTGAATCTCCATAAAACATTCGCTTCCCCTCATGGTGGCGGAGGTCCGGGAGTAGGTCCTATCTGTGTGGCCGAACATCTGGTTCCTTTCCTTCCCGGACATGGAATCTTCGGCAATTCGCAGAATCAAGTATCAGCTGCTCCATTCGGTAGTGCAGGTATTTTGCCTATCACGTATGGATATATCCGCATGATGGGTGCAGAGGGATTGACGCAGGCCACTAAGATCGCCATCCTGAATGCTAATTATCTGGCTGCTTGCCTGAAAGATACGTATGGAGTTGTCTATCGGGGAGCCAATGGTTTCGTAGGACACGAAATGATTCTGGAGTGTAGGAAAGTACATGAAGAAGCAGGTATCTCGGAAAATGATATTGCCAAACGTCTGATGGATTATGGTTATCATGCTCCTACCCTCTCCTTTCCTGTTCACGGTACATTGATGATTGAACCGACAGAAAGCGAGAGTTTGGCAGAACTGGACAATTTCGTAGATGTCATGCTGAATATCTGGAAGGAGATTCAGGAAGTGAAGAACGGCGAAGCTGATAAGGATGATAATGTGTTGATTAATGCTCCGCATCCGGAATACGAGATTGTTAGTGATCGTTGGGAACATTCGTACACACGCGAAAAAGCGGCTTATCCGATAGAAAGTGTACGTGATAACAAATTCTGGGTCAATGTAGCTCGTGTAGATAACACATTGGGAGACCGTAAGTTACTACCAACTCGTTATGGCACTTTTGAATAAAGGTGATTTATTGTAGAAATCAATTCATTAGAAAAGATTTTTAGAAGCGTCTCAATAAGAAATAATCCCGGGGCTCAATGAATGTAAGCCCTGGGATTATTTTTATCAGCCCAAGACTGAATAAACAAAAGCCCTGGGGATGCATCAAATATCCCCAAGGCTCATATTTTGTGATATGGAATGTAAATCCAACTACAATTCTGAATATTTTTTCTACTTGACAATCGTTACCGTATCAGCCTTCACCTTTTTCTCTTTCATCGGAATCTTCGAATCAGCATACCCCAAAGCTACGCAACCATAGACTTTATGATTGGCAGGAACACCTAAAGAGGTAATATATTCACGAACTTCAGGATCATCACACGTTGTGCCCAACTGGTTGATCCAGCAAGAGCCGATTCCTAAAGAATGGGCAGCCAGAAACATATTTTCTATTGCACAAGCACAATCCATACCAGCCCACCATTGTGTAGGTTCATTGGATACAATCACCAAAGTCGGAGCATGATAATAACAACAATAGGTCTTGCTATGCCCACGCTCTTGCAAACGGGAATCATCACTTTTTGCAAAAGCTCCTTTAATGCGCTCATTCAGTTCTGTCAATTTATCTACATTTTGAATAGCAGTAAAGTGCCATGTTTCCAAATGCATTCCACTGGGTGCATAAGTTGCAGCTTCCAGAATAGCCTGCAAATCTTCTTCTGAAACTTGCTGACTAGTATAAGCCCGTACGCTACGACGTGCTTTAATGTTCTCTAAAACTTCATTCGTTTTCATGGATAACAAGTTTTTTATATATATATCGAATCAAAATTTCACCACAGAATTCTAATTTATCATTTACCTTTTAACTAGCCCAATCTTTGCATTCAGTTTGAAATAATAGACTCCATTCTCTCTCTCCAAAAATCCGTATTTATCCTTCTCCAAAGATCCTTTTTCCAAACGGGTATTTTGAAACAAAAAGTCTTCCATTACTTGCTTTTCTGATTTATGATAACAGAGCACCTCTCCACTTCCGCCCACCAACAGAATACCTTCCACAGCCGAATCCAATCCATTATAAATCTTTGCGGGACGCATACCTAAAGCTAATGCCAACAAGAACTGCTTCATCTTAAACTCATAAAACTTGTGCTTGTTTATCAGTTCATCTTTAATCTTTAACGGATTCATTTGTTTGATAACTTCCGTCAGCTCGCTAATACGAGAGATACCATCCAAATGCATAATACGAACCATTTCTGTCAAGACACGTGGAAAATGCAGGTCAATCATTAGAAGATTGCTACGGAATACCCGGTCGGCTACATCAGAATATTTAAGTACACCGCCCAATCGTTCGATCATCATCATTCGCTCGGCAACCTCATTGGGAGATTCAGGCAAAGCATTGATTTTATTCACTGTGGGAGTGGCAAATTTGACTCCACTCTGTTCCAGTTTTAGATTTGCAGCACGTCCTCCGTCCAGTAACGGATTCATTACACCCAACCGTGAACGAACATTAAAACCTCTAAACGGAGCTTCCGGATGCCAAAATGCAATGGAGAAATCAGTACGATCTTCTGTTTTTGCTTCCAAATCGAAAATGGCTGCTTCATCTAAAAACTCTTCTACTCCTTCCGGAGAGGTTACGTCCTCTTCCGAAGAAGATTTCACAGCCCGCAATATCAAATCAGCTACAATACCAAAGTCTTCGCGAGGCATGAATTTAGTTCCGCTCTCTGCTTCTATACGAATCGTATCTTCCTCAATATAATATTGACGTGTTCCATCATGTTCTTCCCGTTGAATCATTGCAATAGGCCAAGATGTTTCTCCCGCCTTTGCGTCTGCTGTGCCTAGCACTACTTTTCCGTCTGTCAGGAGACGAAAGAAAGAATAGAGTTCGCACCATTCTTTTTTGGTTGCTTCGAATGCCATATATCTTTGTTCTTCTTTATTTTACTAATGTTCTTTTTATCCTAATTTCACTAAGAAATTTCTATCTTCACAATGAATTGCTTACTGATTAATAACCTGCGGTAAGGTTACAGGCAACGCAACAGGAGGTACTATATGAGTTACTTCCTCCAAAGGAGGAAGCTTGCCTACTTGTGCAAACAGGGAGTTTCGAATCCATTCTTTAGGAGTGACTATGATAAATCGTCCCGTCCAGCAACCATCAAAATAGGAAGGATTGCCCGGCTGTTTCTTTATTGGATAGCAGATATTTTCTCCTTTACTCCGCATCTCCGGCGAACGTCCGGGGTCATTTACCCACACATGTTTATCGTCAATGCCACGAAGCACCATCCAGTGCCCTCTCGGACCGGGACGCAAACCACGAACTGCTCCTGTATATCTCACATTCACAAGCACAGGTATACCACGATCAATATAATCTTTCAATACCCGGTAATCTTTCTGCTGAAAATGTTCGGCACTTATCATATTTTCATAATAACGTGTCAAAGAATCAATTTCAAAAGAATAATATCCTCCCTGCCCTATCGATGTACGACGACGGAAAGGGGCACGTTTTTTCAGAAAGTAGTTACGCTGATACTCAATCAGTTTCTTTTCTGCATCCTGGGCTGTACGTTGTGTATCGGTCGTCATGCCTTTAAAGTAGTCAAAGACCATTAACGAAGAAGCCAGAGAGCAATGCGAGTAAGGACATCCCGTGATTTTCTGCGAATACCACGGAACAGGGATATTATTAGGAGCGAGCTTTTGAGTCTCCTGTACTTGTGCTTGCGTCTGAACGCTTATCAAAGCAAAGAAGCTTAAAAACAAATTGAAAATTATATGATATTTATTTCTCATGCAATATTTTAAATATCTTACTTACAATACATTCTCATCATCAAGAATACGAGCTGTCTCCACCTTTTCCAAACGAGCACGCAATTTAGGCATCATCGAACGACGAATACGTAACGTCATACTACAATCCATGTCATACGACTGATTGAGAATTTCCGGTTCCTCCTCTTTCACAATGCGCATCACGTCATTCATGAAAGGATATTCAAACATTACCGTCACGTCTTCATCTACTGTCTTTTCTATAATTGTAGCGGCAGCAATAGCTTCAGCAGCGGCAGCCTTGTAAGCCACGATCAATCCGCTTGTCCCTAACTTGATTCCTCCAAAATAACGAACTACTATAATCAGGATATCCGTCAGTTCATTTGAATTTATCTGTCCGAGAATGGGTTTTCCCGCTGTTCCGGAAGGTTCTCCATTGTCATTGGCACGGAAATCCTTTCGTGCAGCTCCCAACATATAGGCATAACATACGTGTCGTGCGTCATAATACTTTTTCTGATACGTTTCAAGATGTATTTTTATCTCATCGAGAGTACGCACAGGAAGGGCTATAGCAATGAACTTGCTTCGTTTTTCCGTATAAATACCTTCGGAAGGTTCAATGATGGTTTTATAAGTATCTTCAGCAGTCATGCTGCAAAGATACGGCTTTAATAAGAAAAGTCAATCTATCGTTTGGAAATATTAATGTTCCACTTATCGATGAGATGTAGCTGGAAATATAAAAATCTTTGTTGGCAGATTTTCATCTATAAGATAGTGACGCTATCCAATAAAAATAGTGACAGTATACCACAAGGATACCGTCACTATCCCGGGCATATACCGTCACTATTTTTTTTATCTTAATCGGGTGTTACATTTATTGATATAGCTTACATCAGCAACGTCTTTTTTGCATCATCCGATAGAATTTCCTAATCCAATTTATGAATTACCAACCCCGAACGAAGTTTAGGTTCAAACCAAGTTGTCTTCGGTGGCATGATATTACCTGTATCTGCAATATCCATCAATTGTTTCATAGATACGGGATAAAGAGCCAGAGCCACTTTCATTTCACCGCTATCCACACGTTTCTTGAGTTCTCCCAATCCACGGATGCCGCCCACAAAATCAATACGCTTGTCCGAACGCAAATCCTTTATACCCAAAACTTCATCCAAAATCAGGTTGGAAGAGATGGTAACATCAAGCACGCCAATAGGGTCGTTATCATTGTATGTACCTGTTTTGGCTGTCAGACTGTACCATTTACCACCCAGATAGAGTGAGAAGTTATGTAAGCCGGATGGTTTATAGATATCCGCACCCTTCTCTTCTACTATAAAGTTTTTATCAAGTGCAGCCAGGAATTGCTCGGGAGTCAAACCATTGAGATCTTTCACTACACGATTATAGTCGATGATGGTTAGCTGGTTTGCAGGGAAGCAAACAGCCATGAAGTAATTATATTCTTCATCACCCCGATGATTCGGATTTTGCTTTGCTTTCTCTGCTCCCACTAGTGCAGCAGCGGCAGAACGGTGATGTCCGTCGGCAATATAAAGAGCCGGCATTTTAGCAAATTCGGCAGTAATAGCAGCAATATCCTCATCTTGATCGACAATCCAGAAAGTATGTCCAAAACCATCCCCCGGAGCGATGAAGTCATAAACAGGCTTGTTTGCCGTATACTTCTTGATAATAACATCCAACTTCTCATTATCCGGATAAGCAAAGAAAACAGGCTCAATGTTAGCGTTGTTCACACGGACATGCTTCATACGGTCTTCTTCCTTGTCACGACGGGTAAGCTCATGTTTTTTGATAATCCCATTCATATAATCGGGAACGTATGCACCAACTACCAATCCGTATTGCGTTTTCCCGTTCATCGTTTGGGCATAGATATAATAATTTTCCTTATTATCCTGCACCAACCAACCTTTGTCCTGGAACAGTTGGAAATTCTCGGCAGCTTTAGCATACACTTGTTCGTCGTGTTCGTCCGTACCGACAGGGAAATCTATTTCCGGTTTAATAATATGATAAAGAGACTTTTCGTTACCTTCCGCTTCTGCGCGGGCTTCTTCTGAATTCAATACATCATAAGGACGTGAAGCGACCTGTTCTACGAGGTCTTGCGGAGGACGAATGCCCTTGAAAGGTTTAATTATTGCCATGATATTAGTATTTTATATGTAAAAAATTAAAGCCACAGACTTATTGAAAATCTGTGGCTCAAATATACTACTTATTTCTAAAAGAATCTTATTTGTTTACTCTAAATTTCTCGCAACCATCTTTCAGGAAGCCTACAATTTGTTGAGCGGCAGCAATACCGGCATTGATATTTGCTTCAGCAGTTTGAGCACCCATCTTCTTTGGAGTTGAGAAATAACGTCCGGCAAATTTCTCTGCAAATTCTGCGTTAGCAACAGGCATAATATCTGTGATATATTTGAAGTCTGCACGCTCTTCCATCAATTTAATCAGTTCTGCTTCGTTGATAACTTCCTTACGGGCAGTGTTTACCAACATAGCACCTTTCGGCATATCTTTCAACAAAGCATAATTGATAGAATTTTTCGTTTCGGCAGTTGCCGGAATATGAAGAGATACCACCTGGCAAGTCTTATACAGTTCTTCTGCTGAACCAAGTGCTTTCACACCATCTTTTTCGATTACTTCTTTCGGGCAGAATGCGTCGTAAGCATACACTTCCATTCCGAAACCTTTGGCAACACGGGCTACATTACGACCTACGTTTCCATAAGCATGAATACCCAGTTTCTTGCCCATCAATTCTGTACCGGAAGTTCCGTTATAGAAGTTACGGACAGCATATACCATCATACCCAAAGCAAGTTCGGCAACAGCATTAGAGTTTTGTCCCGGAGTGTTCATCACACATACGTTGTGAGCAGTGGCAGCAGCCAGGTCAACGTTGTCATATCCCGCACCGGCACGTACTACGATTTTCAATTCTTTGGCAGCATCAAGCACCTCTGCATCAATAATATCGCTACGGATAATGATAGCATTAGCATCTTTCACTGCATCCAGCAATTGAGCCTTATCTGTATATTTCTCAAGTAAAGCAAGCTCGAATCCGGCCGCTTCTATTTCTTTACGGATGCCGTCTACTGCAACTTTAGCAAACGGTTTTTCTGTAGCTACAAGTACTTTCATAATTTAATTCTATTTATAAAGACTCACCACAGATTACGCAGATTTTCACAGATTATAGAATTTAGGAATCTGTGCTAATTCGTGTAATCTGTGGTGAAAATAATATATTAATGAAGTTTTTCAAATTCCTGCATGCAGTCAATCAAAGCTTGTACGCTTTCTTTCGGTAAAGCATTGTAGCAAGATGCACGGAAACCACCTACAGAACGGTGTCCCTTGATACCTACCATACCTCTTTCAGTGGCAAACTTCAAGAAGTCAGCTTCAAGGTCTTTGTATTCGGGAGCCATCACGAAACAGATGTTCATGCGTGAACGGTCTTCTTTGGCAGCAGTACCCACGAACATTTTGTTGCGGTCGATTTCAGCATACAACATATCCGCTTTTTCAATGGCACGACGTTCCATTTCTTTCACACCACCTTGTGCTTTGATCCAACGAAGGTTCAGCAATGCAGCATAGATGGGCACTACCGGAGGAGTATTGAACATAGAACCATTATCAATGTGTGTCTGATAATTCAGCATTGACGGAATGTAACGAGAAACCTTACCTACAGCATCATTCTTAACAATAACGAATGTAACACCTGCAGGAGCCAGATTCTTTTGTGCACCACCATAAATACAGATATATTTAGAAACGTCGATCGGACGTGAGAAAATATCAGAAGACATATCGGCAACCATCGGAACCGGAGAATCGAGGTCTTTCTTCAATTCTGTACCATAAATCGTGTTGTTAGTAGTGATGTGGAAATAATCTGCGTCTGTCGGGATTGTGTAATCTTTTGGGATATAAGTATATGTAGCTTCAGCAGAGGAAGCAACTTCTACAACTTCACCAAACCCTTTAGCTTCTTTCATTGCTTTCTTAGCCCACACACCAGTGTTCAGGTAAGCAGCTTTTTTTTCCAGGAAGTTATAAGGAACCATGCAGAACTCCATACTAGCACCTCCACCCAGGAACAGTACCGAATAGCCTTCGGGAATATTGAGTAATTCCTTGAATAATGCCTCTGCTTCGTCAACCACAGGTTGGAAGTCTTTGGCACGGTGGCTGATTTCCATCAAAGAGAGACCAGAGCCGTTGAAATCTAAAATAGCCTTCGCTGTATCCTCTATCACCTCACGCGGAAGAATGGAAGGTCCTGCATTGAAATTATGCTTTTTCATTTGAAGTTTGTTTTTGGTTTAACAATTTCGTTACTTTTGTCTTTTGACCTTGCGAATTTACGAATTTATTCCCATCGCACAAATCTTTCCTTATAAAAATACTGTTTTAAAGCAGATTTTCCTTTCTTTTTATTGGTTTATACAGGATATATACACCATATTGTTATCTATAGATGTCAAGTATGGGATAAAAGTCGAGATTGAAATAGAACCGGAGATATTGATGATAAAACAAAAGATTAATGCAATAAAAATGAATATTTATAAACTACAACAGTGAATTCAGCTTAGATTAACAGGGAAATGAAGTGAAAAGTAAAACATCTTTGGAAATAATGTAATCATCCCTATGCTCAATGACTAGTGAACATAGGGACGATTGTAAATAATAAAAGAGGACTTTAAGAGTTCTATATTACAAAAAAAGAGTTTTACTTCGCTTCCTCAATAATAGTCTTCATTCCTTTTATTTTCTCTCCTTGAATCAGATTCAGGAGTTGCTTCACCTTAGCTCGGCGAACGGCAACGAAAGCATAATGTTCTTTGACATCAATCGCTCCGACATCTTCGCGAGTCAGATTTCCTTTTTTATATAAGAATCCGGCAATATCGATCCGACTAAGTTTCTCCTTCTTTCCTTTACCTATATATAGTAGCCCAGAGCGATTTCGGAGGCCGGGGAGGGTTTTCAGGCAACACTACTATCTCCATTTCTTCCGGGATATAAGAAGGAAGTTTCTCTTCGGTATGAAGAATCAGATAAGACGTTCCGGTCGCATCCCAACGTGCTGTTCGTCCGTTGCGGTGCGTAAAGGCTTCTTCATTGACCGGCAAATGATAATGGATAATATGTCCGACTTCCGGAATATCCAGTCCACGAGCAGCCAGATCGGTAGAAATCAATACATGACAACTGCCATTACGGAACTTGTAAAGCGCACGTTCACGGTCCGGCTGTTCCATACCACCATGAAAACGTTCTGCGAGTAGTTTTTTATCCGCCAATAACTGATGTACACGGTCCACCGCATCCCGATGATTACAAAACACAATGCTCGAACTGCTCCCCAATGTACAAAGCAGGTTATATAAAGTATCAATCTTATCTTTGGAAGGCGAAAGCACCTTCATCAATTTCAAGCGCGACTCTTGTTCTTCAGAATCGTCCGAAAGGAAGTTCAACTTAACTGTGCGGTTCAATCCTGTAAATTCGGGAATCTCTTCGGCATCGGTAGCTGAAAGCAACATACGTTTTTTTAATCCCGGAAGCTGGGTGATAATCTCTGCCATTTCATCGTGGAAACCAAACTCCAACGATTTGTCGAACTCGTCGATAATTAAAGTTTCAATGGTTTCGGGATTGAAATTTCCTTTAGACAGATGGTCGGTGATACGTCCCGGAGTACCAATGATGATAGCAGGATGATTGCCCAATATACTTTTCTTTTCTTCGGCGATAGGATGCCCACCGTAACAACAGCAGGTTTTCCAGGAAGTCCCCATTGCTTTGAATACAGAATCTATCTGTAAGGCCAGCTCACGCGAAGGAACGAGAATCAAAACCTGCACGCTGTCATCGTTCGGTTTTAGAGTAAGGAGTAAAGGTAACAGATAAGCCAATGTCTTGCCCGATCCTGTCGGTGACAACAGTATAACGTCTTTTCTTCCGGTAGCTTGTTCAAGTGATGCTTCCTGCATCGGATTCAGCTCCTCAATCTTCAAATTGCGGAGAGCCGACTGTATAATTTCATTTTTCTCTAACATGGGGGCAAAGATACAAAAAGGAAAGAGTACGGAGATAAAAATGCAATCAAACTTTAGCCATGCCGGTCAATATATAATAACCTTTCAGATTATTCTCTTTCATGTAAATGGTTACTTCTGCCCTACAAGCTGTCACCAAGGCATATCCCGTTAAACTTGAACTCATAGCTTTGACAAATGAATACTCTGTATCATTGTGAATAAAAGATATACGATGATATTCCATAACCTATTGTACTTTAATAATTCTATTGTGTAGCCAAATATACGAATATAATAGATAAGTACGGATAAAAAAGGAGAACTATCTTTAAAACAGACATAAAATAGATACAAACCATAACGGAAAGACATTATGAGATAATAGTAAAAAAAAGCGGGAAATCGAAGAAGCATTACTGCTTTTCAGATTTCCCGCTCTGTGTTTATGTAACCTTTCCGGTCATTGTTCCGACCGGTTTGTTCTCTTCTGCGAATTATCCTCCGAAGTTGTCGAACATCAGGTTCTGTGCCGGAACGCCAAGATCGTCGAGCATCTTCTCAACAGCTTTCGACATCGGACCAGGACCACACATATAGTATTCAATATCTTCAGGAGCTTCGTGATTCTTCAGGTAAGTTTCGTAAATTACGTTGTGAACGAATCCCGGAGTGTACTTCACGCCTGCAGCATCAGCAGCAGGGTCCGGACGGTCGAGAGCCAAATGGAAAGTGAAATTCGGGAAGTCCTTTTCGATTTGCAGGAAATCTTCCAGATAGAACACTTCGTTCAGCGCACGGGCACCATAGAAGTAAGACATCTTACGGTCAGTAGTATGCAATGTCTTGGTCAAGTGCATGATTTGCGCACGCAACGGAGCCATACCGGCACCACCACCAATCCACATCATTTCCTTCTTAGAATCGAAGATTGGGTGGAAGTCTCCGTAAGGACCGCTCATTATTACCTTGTCACCCGGTTTAAGAGTAAAGATATAAGAAGAAGCGATACCCGGCATTACGTCCATAAATCCAGGACCTTGTTCTTTCGGTTTGAACGGCGGAGTAGCGATACGTACTGTCAACATGATACGGTCACCTTCGGCAGGATAGTTGGCCATAGAGTAAGCACGGATTGTTTCCTCGTCGTTCTTACACTTCAAACCCAGCAAACCGAATTTCTCCCATGCAGGAAGATATTCATCACCAATCAAGCTCTTGTCAATGTCCTTGTCATAGTCCATTGAGAATTTAGGAATCTTAATCTGTGCGTAAGAACCCGGGATAAAGTCCATGTGTTCGCCTTTAGGCAGAGCAACGATGAACTCTTTGATAAATGTAGCCACGTTCTTGTTGGAGATTACTTCGCACTCCCACTCTTTCACGCCAAGTACAGATTCGTCAATCTTGATTGACATATCGCCTTTCACTTTCACCTGACAGCCCAGACGCCAGTGGTCTTGCTGCTGTTTGCGACTGAAGTGAGGAACCTCAGAAGGTAGGATTTCGCCGCCTCCTTCGAGTACTTGGCATTTGCACTGTCCGCAAGATCCCTTACCACCACAAGCAGATGACAGGAATATCCCATTTACAGACAGCGTATTCAACAAAGTAGAACCGGAAGCCACTTCCAATTCCTTTTCGCCGTTGATTGTCAGTTTTACGTTTCCTGATGGTACCAGGAAATTCTTAGCAACCAACAAGATTACAACAAGCAACAGAATAACCACAAGGAATACCCCAATGCTCGCTAATATTAAATTCATATCCATTGTCTTATTCCTTTCTTTTTAGATGTTCAAACCAGAGAAACACATAAATGCGATTGCCATCAGACCTACTGTGATAAATGTGATACCCAAGCCCTTCAACGGAGCAGGTACGTCAGAGTAAGCCATTTTCTCGCGGATAGCAGCCAGACCTACGATAGCCAGCAACCAACCGATACCAGAGCCTAATGCATAAGAAAGGGCATCCCAAATATCACCAATGTATTTCGGATCACTCGGACCCAGATTGATACGTTGTTGCATAAACAGAGAGGCACCCATGATCGCACAGTTAACAGCAATCAACGGCAGGAAGATACCCAGCGAAGCGTACAGTGACGGAGTGAAGCGTTCTACCACCATCTCCACCAATTGCACGATACCGGCAATTACGGCAATGAAAAGAATAAAACTCAAGAAGCTAAGGTCGACACCTTCAATGATAGCATTGGCAGCCAACACCTTAGTTTGCAACAGGTAGTTGACCGGAAGCGTCACCAGCAACACGAAAGTCACGGCGATCCCCAGTCCTACGGCAGTCTTCACATTCTTCGAAACAGCCAGGTATGAACACATACCCAAGAAGAATGCGAATATCATGTTGTCCACAAAGATAGAGCGGACGAATAAACTTAATAAATGTTCCATAATTCTTTTTGATTTATGATTTATGATTTATAATTTATGATTCAGCAGACTTATCATGCGACTATGACTATAAAGCTAGACATAAATCATAATTCAGAAATCAGAAATAATTAATTACTTTGTTCTTGCAATTCTTTATGACGTGCACGTTGATACCAGATAATGCATGCTACGATAATCAATGCCATCGGCGGCATCAACATCAAGCCGTTGTTTACGTATCCGATATTTTGAATCGGTTCATAATTCAGGATATTGAAACCAAGCAATGTTCCCGAGCCAAACAGTTCGCGGAAGAAAGCAACGATAATCAGAATCTTGGCATAGCCTAAACCATTACCTACACCATCCAAGAAAGACTCCCAAGGACCGTTCTGCATGGCAAATGCTTCCAGACGTCCCATCAAGATACAGTTGGTGATAATCAAACCTACATAAACAGAGAGCTGTACGCTTACGTCGTAAGCAAACGCTTTCAGGATTTCACTTACGATAGTTACCAAAGCAGCTACCACAACCAACTGGACGATGATGCGGATGCGGTTAGGAATCGTCTTACGCAACAGTGAAATAACAACGTTGGCAAATGCAGTAATCACCGTTACTGAAAGTCCCATCACGATGGCAGGCTCCAGCTTTGCAGTAACAGCAAGTGCAGAACAGATACCGAGCACCTGTACGGTTACCGGATTATCAATTCCCAGCGGAGCAGAGAATACTTCTTTATTTTTCTTTGAAAACAGTTGTCCCATATTCTATCTTTCTCCTCCTTATTATTTAGTTAAAAAACTCAAGTAACTATTCAGGCAAGACTTCAACATGGCATCTACACCTACTGAAGTGATTGTACCACCGGAGATACCATCCACTTGGTAATCAGGTTTCTCTACCTTGCCATTTTTTACGACTCCCAAAGTGATAGCTCCATTTTCCAAAGTCTTCTTACCTACAAATTCATTTTGGAAATGGTCGGTTGCAATTTCAGCACCCAGACCCGGAGTTTCACTAGCGTGTGAGAAGTAAGTACCGTAAACGGTATCTTTATCTTCGTTCAGTGCAACGTATCCCCAGATAGCGCCCCAAAGACCGGCACCGTAAACAGGAACTACATATTTAGTCTGACCGTCCACTTCGCATACAAACACGTGCAGACGTTGTTGTTCTTTTGCTTCTTTCTCGTAGTTGGTAGCAAATTCGCCCGTATTTTCGGTCAGCGTACCGTCTACGTTCATCAGCATATCCCCTTTCACATATTTCTGATATTCAGCATCCGCATCTTCCACATTCTTAATGTTCAATGCAGCGAGGATTTGTTTCTTAGTGTCCAACTGCACATTCTTGTCTTGTGTAGATTTCAGTGAAGAACTAACGAATGCCAGCAGGAATGCTACGATAATAACCATTACCGAAGCATAAATGATAGTATAACTATTACTATTCGTATTCATTTTCTTTCGGTATTTATTGGTTAGACTTGATAGTGCGTTTCTCGCGACGGCTGATATTGCTTTGTACTACACAGTAGTCAATCAGCGGAGCGAAGATGTTCATCAGCAGGATGGCAAGCATCATACCTTCCGGATAACCCGGATTCAGTACGCGGATAACGATAGCCATCACACCGATCAGGAATCCGAAGATATATTTACCTCTTTCTGTACGTGCGGAAGTCACAGGGTCAGTAGCCATAAATACGGCACCGAAGCAGAAACCACCAAGAACGAGATGTTCGTACCAAGGCATTTGAGCCATTGTGTTGTTTTCCATGCCGATTGAGTTGAATACCCATGCCATGAATGCGCCACCGACGAATACGGAAATCATTGTCTTCCAGCTTGCAACACCTGTCCAAAGCAGGATAACGGCACCAATCAGGATAGCGATTACGCTGGTTTCACCAATAGAACCCGGAATCAGACCTGTAATCATATCCATGTTGAACGCAGGAACACTACCTGTTGTAGCAGCTTGTCCCAGCGGAGTGGCAACGGTGAGTCCGTCTACGCTTTGTCCTAAACCGAAGATGCTGTCTCCTGACACCCAAACAGCATCACCGGACATCTTGGTCGGGTATGCGAAGAACAGGAATGCACGAGTAATCAACGCAACGTTGAATACGTTCATACCTGTACCACCGAATACTTCTTTTGCGAAGATAACAGAGAATGCAGTAGCTACGGCAAGAATCCACAGCGGACAGTCTACCGGAACGATCATCGGGATCAGGATACCGGAAACAAGGAATCCTTCCTGGATTTCTTCTTTCTTCCATTGAGCTACGACGAACTCAATGCCAAGACCTACTACGTATGATACGATTATTTTAGGCAGTACTGCCAGGAATCCGTAGATAAACATTTCGATGAAGCTGCCAGTAGCACCTGTATGAGTGAAATGCTGGTAACCTACGTTGTACATACCGAACAGCAAAGCCGGTATTAACGAAATAACCACAATCGACATGATGCGCTTGCTATCGATTGCGTCATGTATGTGCGTTCCCGTTTTCGCAGTCTTGCTAGGCACGAACAGGAATGTTTCGAAGCCGTCAAACACCGACTGGAATGCGTGGAATTTGCCGCCCTCCTCAAAGTTCGGCTTTATCTTATCGAGATAATTTCTTAACGCTTTCATTTATTTAATTGAAAATTGAAAGTTGAGAGTTGAAAATTGGCTGTGCTGGGTTTATGCTGTATCCACAGAGAGCCGTTTCGCAAGATTTCAACTATCGCTTATTTTAATTTTTATTATTTAATCTCTTATTCGATTACGCCATTTCTGAACGGAGCATATCGAGTCCGGCACGAACGATGCGTTGCAGTTCCATCTTTGAAGAGCAGACGAATTCGCAAAGGGCGAAGTCTTCAGGAGCTACTTCGTAGATGCCGAGTGCTTCCATACGGTCGATGTCACCAGCGATAATTGCTTTAATCAGATATTCGGGCAGAATGTCCATTGGGAATACCTTATCGTATTCACCCGACATAATCATGTGACGTTCGCCACCTTTGATACGGGCATCCAACGTATATTCCTTCTTACCCATCAACCAGCTGAAATAAGAACGATTGGCACTGAACTGGTTGAAACGCGGCATGATCCATCCAAGCATTTCGTGAATGTCGTCACCTTCGGGGATAACAGTCAGTTGGCTATGGAATGCGCCCAAGAATCCGTTCGGAGATACTTGCTTTCCTGTCAGCACGTTACCGCTGATGTAGCGTAAGTCTTTGTCTTTTGTTACATTGCCGGCAAACACGTTGGTGAGCAATGCACCTACCTGTAGTTTGCAGTATGCAGGTTTCAACACTTCGGAACCTGTCACAGCTACTGTACGGGTGAAATCTACATGGCCTGTATTGAAGAGGCGACCGATGAAGATTACGGCTTGCGGATCAATAGTCCATACCGTTTCGCCCTTGGATACGGGGTCGAGGTGGTTGATCTGAACGCCTACATTACCTGCAGGGTTCGGTCCGTCGAATGCGGTGATTGTAACGTTCTTAGCCTGTGTCAGTGCGGCAGCGTTCTGTTTCACACTGATGTTCAAGTAGGTTTTTGCCAGTTTGGCAAGAGCATCAAGCCCTGTCTGGAAGTTTGCTTCTTCGCCTTTGAGGGCGAACTCGAAATCCGGAGCCAATGGATTGGTATCGAATGCGGAGATGAAGATTCCTTTCGGGGTTACCGTCGGATCTGCAATGATGTCATAAGGACGCTGTTTGATAAACGCGAAAAGTCCGGCTCCCAACAGAGCGGATTTCACAGCTTCAGCATCCATCGAAGCAACATTCTTTTTCCCAAAATCTTCATAGTCCTGCTCTGCAGCAGCTTCTACTACGATGTTCAATACCTTACGACGAGCACCACGTTCTACACTCGTCACCACGCCGCTCACCGGCGAAACAAATTTCACTTCAGGATGATACTTGTCGATAAACAAGGGTCCACCAGCCATTACATATTCCTGCTCTTTCACAACTACCTTAGGCGTCACTCCAGGAAAGTCATCGGGTACAAGTGCGTAGAATCCCGGTTCTT
Organism: Bacteroides xylanisolvens; assembly: GCF_018289135.1. Taxonomy (NCBI): domain Bacteria; kingdom Pseudomonadati; phylum Bacteroidota; class Bacteroidia; order Bacteroidales; family Bacteroidaceae; genus Bacteroides; species Bacteroides xylanisolvens. The sequence continues at coordinate 1,149,659 of NZ_CP072216.1, read as the reverse complement.
TTACTGTTGCGTACGTTTCAGCAGCTTTTCCTTTCAGGTTTATGTCAAGGCCTTTACGTAACTTTATTACATTTGCCATGCTATATAAAATAATGGTTTCATAAATTTGCCGCAAAAGTAATAAATAAGATTGGGATTCGGTAGGAAAAAAGAAAGGAATTACGGAAAAATATCCGTAATTCCTTTCGTGTTCGTGCACGTAATCTTTTATCTTTTGTTCCGAAACAAAAGACAGAAGCAAAGAAAAAGAACTATTCAGCAAACATAGGATCCCAAGCAGGAAGTCGGATAGGCTTCTGTTTCAACACCTCGAGAGCTTTTTTCGATGCATATTTCGTTTCTACTACTAGACGGAACATATATTCGTTAAACCAATCATCTGTCATAATGAGATAACCCTGATAACCGGCAGCAGGCCCCCAACTATTTTCAACCATCCATTTCGTCGGTTTTCCATTTTTGTCAAGATCGACGGCCATAAGAGTCATGGCGTGACTGGAGCCACTGGCAAAACTTTGGATACGTTGCTTCTTGTTCATGCCAAAAGAAGTACCCATAAGAGATTCGTAGTCGTAGTTTTTGACATCCAGTAGACCACGGTCAGAGTTTAGAAACTTACCTACATCGCAAGAAAAATACATCATTGTGCTATCCTTGAGAGAAGAAATAGCCATTTCTTTGATATCCTCGATGGGGAGATTGACATACGTCCAGTTTTTGCCGTCGTAACGGTGGCGGTCGTAGTCTATCTCATAACACTTATAATATTCACGGCTCGGATCGTTCATTAACATGACATAATTATCAATCAGTTTTTCGTCACCATACTTTTTCAGGAAAGAAAGTGGAGTGTAAGTTTCGGTAGACACAGGCTCACCCTTAGCGTTATATTCAGTCCAGGTAAATTCAGTAGGAGGAACACCGAGATTCAACACTAACATGCGGTAGATGGTGCTCAACATCTCTGTTTTTGTTTTCTCAAGGGCAGCAGGCTTGACACCTTGCGCAGCGAGATCACGGAGTTGAAGCCCCTGTTCACGAAGTTTCAGGGCGATCAGACCTGCCATACGGGAGGTATTTTCACTACTGTTGGTTTCCGGCATCACATCTTTGGGAACAAGCCCGTATTTACTGACAATATCGGCTACACCGGTGAATGTTCCACCGTCACTCAAAGGATTACGGAAGAGCCATTCCACCATTTTATCATCCATCGGCTTACTGCTGGTATCGATAATACCTTGTAGAAAGAGGTTGGCTTTCTCCAGTTGGTCGAAGAAGAAAGGATAAGTTTGCGAGAATTCGAAGGAACCGAGGTTATGCTTGGCGATCGCTTTGGCACGCATCACATTCAAACCTGTAAAAAGCCAGCAACGACCAGAAGATTTTTGGTCGGTGATACCTTTAGAAGACACTTTGATAGAAAAATGCGTATCCATGCCTTTCAGGTTATCCTGGTTGAGAGCCAGTTTACGGATGTCGTTGTTGCCGATGGCGTTGCGAATAGCCTTGTCGGTGGGAGTGTTTGCATAACTCTGCTTGATTTGTTGCATCATGGAGTCGCTGATGCCTCCTTTCACTTCTTGCGCTTGTGTAGAATAAGAAAAAGCACAGAAAACAAAAATTGATAAAATCTGTTTATTCATTTGATATAAATAATTAATTAATAGGCTGACGGATCATGATATGCTAACAAATATTGTTTTAGTGTATGGGATTAAATCATGCAATTTTATTTACCAGCATATCGAAAAACATCTTATTCTGCAAAAATACGATTCTTTTTTAGATTTATTATCTAAGAACATCAAAACTAATCGGAATAAAATAGTTTTCTTTGCAGTCGAATTCCTCAAAGAGAAATATGAAGAAATATATAATAGGAATATTGGTGATGCTTCCATCCATCAATATGATGTCAGCTACGGCTGATAGTACGGCAGTAAAAAGCGATGAACTGCAAATGTCTACAACTTCTATCAGTGATACTACTCCTACAGATTTTGAAGGCGCCCCGTCAGACACCATTCCTGCCCTTTCCAAGCGCGAGTTGCGTCGCCAGCGCGTGGCAAACCGGAATTTGCACTATAACATATTAGGTGGTCCCAGTTATACGCCGGACTTCGGTTTATTAGTAGGCGGTAGCGCACTGATGACGTTTCGGATGAATCCGAGTGATACCACTCAACGGCGTTCAGTAGTGCCAATGGCCATCGCCTTGATGTTCAAGGGCGGCTTGAATCTGATGACGAAACCACAGCTCTTCTTTAAAGGCGACCGTTTCCGTATCTTCGGAACCTTCTCTTATAAAAATACAATCGAGAATTTTTATGGCATCGGATATTCCACTAATAAAGATTATGAACGTGGAGAAGATACCAGCGAGTACCGTTATAGCGGCATTCAAGTAAACCCCTGGTTCTTGTTCCGTCTGGGAGAAAGTAATTTCTTTGCAGGTCCTCAAGTCGATTTGAACTATGACAAGATAACTAAACCGGCTGCGGGGATGGTTAATGAGCCCTCGTACATTGCGGCAGGAGGTACGGAGCACGGATACAAAAATTTCAGTTCGGGACTCGGCTTCCTATTGACGTATGACACACGTGATATTCCCGCCAATGCTTATAGCGGAACTTACCTTGACTTCCGGGGAATGATGTACAATAAAACGTTCGGCAGTGATAATAATTTTTATCGATTGGAAATCGATTACCGCCAATACAAAACAGTAGGACGCCGCAAAGTGATAGCCTGGACAGTGCAAAGCAAAAACGCATTCGGAGATGTACCCCTAACAAAATATGTACTTAGCGGGACCCCCTTCGATCTTCGCGGTTACTACATGGGACAGTTTCGCGACAAGTCCTCGCATGTCATGATGGCCGAATACCGCCAGATGATAAATACGGACAAAAGCACTTGGGTAAAAAAGATGTTAAGTCATATAGGATATGTAGCCTGGGGAGGATGCGGATTCATGGGACCCACTCCGGGCAAGATAGAAGGTGTGCTTCCCAACCTCGGATTGGGATTACGTATCGAAGTTCAACCCCGTATGAATGTACGCCTTGATTTCGGCAGAGACATGGTGAACAAGCAGAATTTGTTCTACTTCAACATGACAGAAGCCTTTTGACGCCATTTACGCGACAAATTGTGCACAATTTACAAGAAAGATTGTAAAATAGATAATAAAAGACTGCACATAAATGAAATTAATCCTTATATTTGCGCAAGCTATAACACAGCAAGAGCAAATAATAGGATTTTTTTATGAAGCAATTTATATATTTTTTTTCGGGGTTATTACTTCTGTTCATCTCTACCACCCGTGTAGTTGCACAAGAAGTGTCTGACTATTCTCAACTAAGTGAAGAAGATTATAGTAAAATAGTTCTCCCCCCACTATCAGTTTTATTCGAAAATGCCAAGAACAGCCCCATTTATGAGATGGCGGACGTAAAGGCGAGAATTGAGCGCAAATTACTCCAAAAAGAGAAATGGTCATTTCTAGGTTTCTTCAGTTTACGGGGGAGCTATCAATACGGAATGTTCGGTAATGAGTCCACCTATACGGACGTGGCAGTCGCCCCATATCTTACCTACTCCACTCAAGCGCAAAATGGTTACACAGTAGGTGCAGGTCTAAGTATTCCATTGAACGATTTATTCGACCTCAAAGGACGTGTCAGTCGGCAAAGACTCACACTGCGGAGTGCGGAACTAGAACGAGAAATGAAGTATGACGAAATCAAAAAAAGTATTATTGAAATGTACACAATGGCAATTTCGCAGATGAAAGTTCTTCAAATGAGGAGTGAAAGTTTGGTGCTAGCTAATGTGCAATACGAAATTTCTGAAAAGAACTTTGCCAATGGTACTATTGAGTCTACCGATTTATCTACAGATAAGGAAAGGCAATCTCAAGCCCGTGAGGCATATGAGAATAGCAAGTTCGAATTAACAAAGAGTTTAATGATACTCGAAGTTATTTCACGCACTCCCATCATACGAAAATAAAAGATTAAGATATGAACTATATCATTTCTATCATACGAGCCCTATTTCGTCATCGCTGGCTGATATTGCTAGGAACCACTTTCTTCACATTGCTGGTTATTTACTACACACGACATATGCAAGGAGGATATGATGTAAAAGCCACATTATACACAGGGGTAGCTTCAGGTTATAATCTAGAAAGTGACAAACGCACAGACTGGGCAACAGTACAAAACTCAATGGACAATTTGATCAGCATCATGCAGGCCGAAAGTACGTTGAAGAGAGTATGTCTACGATTATTTGCGCGAATTCTTATTCAGGGTAACCCGGATAAAGAAAATAACGGTATTACCGCTTCCAGCTATAACTATACCTACAATCACTTGAAAAATAGTCCGAATGGAGCTGAAATTCTAAAACTAATCGACAAGTCGAGTGAAGATAAGACAGTAGCTAATCTGGAAAAATATATGCGTCCACATAGAGATAACTATATCTATGGATTATTTTACTACAATCACCCTTTTTATAGCTATAATGCCCTGAAAAACATCAAAGTACAGCGTCGATTGACCAGTGATTTGTTGGATATCAGCTATTCATCCGGTGATCCAGGCATCGTCTACAATACAGTGAGTATCTTAATGGACGAATTTGTAGAAGAATATCGTCGCATTCGTTATGGAGAGACGGACAAAGTAATCAAATACTTTGAAGAAGAGTTGAAGCGCATCGGAAAGAAACTAAACTTAGAAGAAGAAGACCTAACAAAGTATAATGTAGAAAAACGCATTATCAACTACATTGACGAGACCAAAGAAATAGCCGCCATCAGTAAAGAATACGAGCTGAGAGAGCAAGACGCACTTTTTGCTTTTAATAGTAGCAAATCCATGCTTGAAGAACTAGAAAAGCATATGGACAGTAATGCAAAACAGGTGCTCAAGAACATGGAATTTGTAGACAAACTGAGAGAAGCTTCCAGCATTACCGGCAGAATATCGGAGGCTGAAGCGATGACTGTTTCCTCAAAAACAGACGATCAGACCTTGATAAATGAAAAGAAACGGCTCTCTGAAATCAAACAAGAATTAAATGACTTAACATCCTCCTATATCGGCCATAAATATACCAAAGAGGGCGCTTCGAGAACCAATATCATCGACCAATGGCTGGAACAAACGCTACTATACGAGAAAGCCAAAGCTGAATTACAGATTGTACAGAATGCACGCAGTGAATTGAATGACCGATATGTTTTTTTTGCACCGGTAGGTACTACCATCAAGCAAAAAGAGCGCATGATAAATTTCACCGAACGCAACTACCTCACTGTACTTCAAAGTTATAATGAAGCCTTACTGAGAAAGAAAAATCTAGAAATGACTTCTGCCACTTTGAAAGTACTCAACGAGCCGACTTATCCGATTTCGTCCAACTCAACCAATCGGAAACAGATTGTTATAGCTGCCTGTGCAGTCAGTTTTCTCATCATAGTCGCTTTGTTGTTACTAGTCGAAATGCTTGACAGAACTTTACGAGATGCCAGCCGTACCAGGCGAGTCACCGGGTTTAAGGTAATAGGCGCTATTCCCAATACAAGCCCCTCTCGCTATGGAGGTCTGACCAAGACTTATGTTCAGCTTTCCGTAAAAGAATTGAGCAATTCGCTACTTCGCTTCCTGACTAAGCGCAAGTCTCCCGGCGTATTCATCATCAACCTTTTCAGCACCAGTGACAATTCCGGAGAAGAAGAATTGGGAAATTTAATCTGTGGATATATGCAAAGCCGGATGTTAAATGCCAGGTTTATCACCTATGGAGTAGATTTTAATACAGACTCGACCCAATTTCTGCTAGCCAAGAGTATTACAGACTTTTACACTTTGCAAGGAGAAGATGTGCTGATAGTTGCTTATCCGCCATTATCGACCAGCAATATTCCGAGTGCTCTGTTACATGATGCCAACGCCAATATTCTAGTAGCTTCGGCAGACCGTGGCTGGAAAACTATTGATAAACAGCTTTGCGAACAACTTACGCAGCAACTGAGTAAGACGGATGTCCCATTCCGTATATGCCTCACAAATGCGAACCGTGACGCAGTAGAAGACTTTACCGGACAACTTCCACCCCATACATTACTGCGTAGAATCGGCTATCGTCTCAGTCAGTTATCATTAACAGAAAAAATCATATTCAATCTCAGAAGAAAAGCCAAAGAAGCAGCAGACGAGGACGATGACGAATAAAGTAACCGCTTTCCACCTCCTGCTTGCCGCACAGTTCGCGCTAATCGCAGCAAGTATGTTCGTAAACATCAAGATAGGATTATTCTCAATGGTGCTTATCTTATTGTTTACTACGATCTGTCTGATACAACTCGGCAATGACGAGCGCACTAACTGGAAACCCGGACAAAATATAATGACCTATTTCTTCATTGTCTGGTTATTGTTTTATATACTGGAAATACTGAATCCAAACAATGTTATGGCAGCCTGGAATATTAACCTCACTCCATACGCTCTCACCCCCTTGATCTGTGCATTCGTCGTTCCGATCGTAATACGTACCAAAAAAGATATTGAACTATTATTAATTATATGGTCAATATTTGTTTTGATATTCACCCTAAAAGGTTATTGGCAGAAGAATCATGGATTCAGTTCTAAAGATCTTTATTTCTTACACGTAGTGGGAGGTGCACGTACTCACATTATCTGGTCAGGCATTCGCTATTTCTCTTGTTTCTCTGATGCAGCCAATTATGGTGTTCATGCTGCCATGTCTACTGTGACCTTTGCCATTGCCTCATTCTTTGTTGACTCCAGATGGAAACGCATCTACTTCCTTTTTATTGCTTTTTGCGGCATTTATGGAATGGGAATCTCCGGAACACGCTCTGCCATGGGCGTTCTTATGGGTGGCATGCTGATGATAACCGTCATAGCAAAGAATTGGAAAGCATTACTGGGAGGTATATTCATATCTATCAGCATTTTCGCATTTTTCTATTATACCAACATCGGGAGCGGAAACCAATACATTCACAAAATGCGTTCCTCTTTCCATCCTACCGAAGATGCTTCATACCTCGTACGTGTCGAAAACAGGATGCGAATGAAAGAATTGATGGCAAAGAAGCCTATCGGATATGGTGTTGGGCTTTCAACCGGAAATTTCGAACCGAAAGAGCAAATGCCCTATCCTCCGGATTCATGGTTAGTCGGCGTATGGGTAGAAACAGGAATTGTCGGACTCATTCTTTATCTGGGTATACATGGCATTCTATTCGCTTGGTGCTCATGGCTACTGATGTTTAAAGTACGCAATAAGAGCTTGCGCGGATTAGTGGCAGCCTGGCTTTGTATGGATGCCGGTTATTTCATAGCGGCCTATGTCAACGACGTAATGCAGTATCCCAATCCATTGACTGTATATATAGGATTCGCACTCTGTTTTGCCGCTCCTCATATAGACAAGCGCATCAGTGAAGAAGAGAAAGAAAAAGAACTAGTAGCCACTCAAAAAAACTGACGAACAAATATGACAAACAATATTCCAGACATATCATTTATCACAATCTGCTACAACGGATTCAAAGACACATGCGAACTAATAGAATCACTACAGAATAAAATACATTCTGTAAGTTATGAAATCATCGTCGTAGACAATGCTTCACATGAAAACGAAGCAGCTAAAATACATCAACTGTATCCCACCGTTGTCGCTATCCGCAGCAATGAGAACAGTGGTTTTTCCGGTGGAAATAATATCGGCATCCAGGTAGCAAAAGGTAAATACATATTCCTTATTAATAATGATACATATATTGAATCAGACCATATCGCCTATCTCGTAGAACGCCTTGAAAGTCGACCGGAGATTGGAGGTGTATCCCCCAAGATACGCTTTGCATTTCCACCCCAGCATATACAATTTGCCGGATTCACTCCCTTGTCGCAAATCACCCTACGTAACCATATGCTGGGCTTCGATTGTCCAGACGATGGAACATTCGACACTCCCCACACCACCCCCTATCTGCATGGGGCAGCAATGATGTTTAAACGGGAAGTCATTGAAAAAATAGGAATGATGCCCGAGATATTTTTTCTCTACTATGAAGAACTAGACTGGAGCACAAGCATGACCCGTGCCGGATATGAACTGTGGTACGATCCCTGCTGTACCATTTTTCATAAAGAAAGCCAGAGCACTGGGCAACTTAGTAAATTGCGTACTTATTATCTGACACGCAACCGCCTGTTCTATGCCCGGCGCAATCTGAAAGGGTTCAACCGCATCGCCTCCATTATTTATCAGAGCACCGTAGCTGCTACAAAGAATAGTTTGGCTTTCATCCTCAAAGGGCGTTTCGACTTGGCGGCAGCCATATTCTATGGAGTAAACTCCGGACTTCTTCGCCCGTCATCCGACAAAAAGAGCGTTGTCTCACCCGATAAATAAAACGTTGTGTCATAAATTCCAAATACTATGAATATCGTCGACTGGATTCTTTTTGTACTTTTCGCGCTTTGCGTATGTTATCTGTTGCTATACGCCATTGCTTCCAAGTTCTACCGGGTCCCTGAATTTCCGGAAGCCCGCACCCTACGACGTTTCGTCATACTCTTCCCGGCTTATAAAGAAGACCGGGTAATCGTCTCTTCCGTACGCAGTTTCCTGAGACAGGAATATCCGAAAGAAATGTTTGATATCATCGTTATCTCCGACCAGATGCAGTCTGCCACCAACGAGCTCTTGCGTTCCTTGCCTATCCGATTGTTGATAGCCGACTATAAAGACAGCTCCAAAGCCAAAGCACTGACAATGGCAATGGATGCCATTGACGGAATACCCTACGATGTAGTAGTTATCATGGACGCCGATAATCTGACTTCCCCGCACTTCCTGACAGCGGTAAACCGTGCATTCGACAGCGGTGTGCGGTGCATACAAGCCCACCGAACCGGCCAAAATCTGAATACTGACATTTCTGTTCTGGATGGCATCAGCGAAGAAATTAATAATGGCATCTTCCGCAGCGGACACAATGCACTAGGACTTTCAGCCGCATTATCCGGTTCAGGAATGGCTTTTGAAGCCGACTGGTTCCGGAAAAACGTCCGACTTCTTGAAACGGCAGGCGAAGACAAGGAATTAGAAGTACTTCTTCTGCAACAGCGCATTCACACCACCTACCTACCGGAAATACCAATTTATGACGAAAAAACGCAGAAAGAAGAAGCCATCAGCAATCAGCGAAAACGCTGGATAGCTGCACAATTCGGCATTCTCCGCAGTTCATTGTCCGGATTACAGAAAGCAATCCGCCAAGGTAACATTGACTACTGCGACAAGATAATTCAATGGATGCTACCCCCAAGACTGATCCAAATAGCAGGTGTTTTCGGACTGACATTTATTTTCACAGCCATCGGTATCTGGCTAAGTCTGAAAGGCGATTCCGGAAACGAATGGATGATAGCCATAAAATGGTGGATATTATCCATAGCCCAGATAGTAGCAATGATATTGCCCATACCTGGAAATCTGCTAAACAAACGATTGGGTAAAGCAATTATAAAAATCCCAATACTGGCACTCACTACCATCGGCAATTTGTTCAAGTTGAAAGGAGCTTATAAAAAATTTATCCATACAGAACATGGAGAAGGCCATTTTTAAAGAAAATTTTCTTGAAAAGCAAGAGAATATTTATAAAAAAATGAGACTCCCTAGAAACAAAAAACTTATATAAAAGAGAAAACATCACCACCACTAAAAAAGAAAGAATATGAAAATAGCCATTGAAGCACAGCGCATTTTCCGCCCCAACAAGCATGGAATGGATTTTGTTGCTCTTGAAACAATTCGGGAACTACAAAAAATGGATCATGAAAATGAATATTTCATTTTTGTCAGTCCCGGTGAAGACAAGTGTCTGGAAAGTTCCGATAACGTACATATCATCGAGCTGAAATGCCCTACTTATCCATTGTGGGAACAGGTAGCACTCCCGCGTGCAGTAAAAAGCATCAAGCCCGATTTGCTGCATTGCACCAGCAACACGGCTCCTCTACACTGCCCTGTGCCTCTGGTTCTAACATTGCACGATATAATCTATCTGGAAAAGCGCCAGTCGTCCAGCCTGTCGTGGTATCAAGAGATGGGATGGCATTATCGCCGGTTAGTCGTTCCGCGCATACTCCCCAAGTGCGAGAAAATTATTACCGTTTCGCAGTTCGAACGGAAACGGATTCTTGAAGCGTTACATCTGCCGGAAAAGCAATTAGTAGCTGTATATAACGGGTTCAACAGTCATTTCCATTTGCAGCCCAAAGCTCCGGAAATTACCCGGAAATATATCGATGCAGACGAATATCTGTTTTTTCTAGGAAACACGGATCCGAAAAAGAATACTCCGAGAGTACTGAAAGCGTACAGCGGATATTTGAAAAAATCGGCAAAGAAGTTACCATTACTGATTGCCGACCTTAAAGAAGATGCCATTGACCGGATATTGGAAGAAGAAAAGATGATGGATATCAAAAGTTATCTCAGCTTCCCCGGCTACATTGAGAATACCGACCTTGCAGCGCTCTACAGTGGTGCATTCGCATTTCTATATCCCTCACTTCGCGAAAGTTTCGGTATCCCGATGCTGGAAGCGATGGCTTGCGGAACACCAATCATTGCAGGAAATACTTCAGCAATGCCCGAAATTGCAGGTGATGGGGCTTTATTGGTTGATCCATTCAGTCCCGAAGATATCACAGCAAAAATCTTGAAACTAGAAAATGACGGGACATTCTACCAGCAACAAGTGGAATACGGGCTTAAGCGCAGCCAGATGTTTTCGTGGAGAAACACAGCAGAATCGTTATTGAGTATATATAAGGAACTTTCTTTATCAAACATCTGCCCCGTGTCTAAGTAAAACTCACCGGAAAATAACCTAAGAAATGATAAAACGAGAAAAGACTTGTGACAAGTATTTATGTACTCGGTCACAAGTCTTTCTATAGAGTACATTACATTTTTGAGCAGAATTCTTTCACTTCGAAGCACGGACACGCTTTAATCCACTCTTCGGGTTCGATCTCTCCGTTTCCGTTCAGGTCCGGACTTAGATCCCGATGTCCGCACACCCGGCAACCGGGATAGTCGCGCAGGAGTGCAAGGATCAGCACCCGCATCGAATGAATCTGCCATTCGGTACGTGTATCGGCGGGATGACCGTGGCAGTCAAGTCCGCCCTCATAACAAATGCCAATACTGTTCTGGTTGTGTCCTTTTGCGTGCGCACCGATTCGTTCAATCTCACGGGTGGTCTTTATATCTCCATTTTTACGGATATAAAAATGATACCCCGTCCCGTTGAAACCACGCCGACGGTGGCACACTTCCAAATCATCTTCCGTAAAATCCCTGTCCGCCCTTGTGGCGGAACAGTGGATCACAATCAAGTTGATGGTTCGCATAAATTCATCCCTCCGTTTCAGTGACCATCTGTACTCGTTGCACACATTCCTTGCTACTACACTGCAGAGCCGCAGCTTGCGTCAGCTGTCCTCTCAACGAGAAAATCTCCGCGTGCATCTCTTTCACTTTCGAACTAAGGTCGAAATAATCCTTCAACACTTTCTCCAACTGCTGCATCAGAAAAGTATACTGGTCTTTCACTAGTTCACTGAACTCTTTCACTTCTTGCGCCATCATCTGGCGCTTCTTGCGGCTACTGCCCAGAAAAGGCAGAATCGTCATGATGATTTCGATAATTTTATCTAACATTTTAATAGATTGAGATGATAAATTAATAAATTGAGAACAGAGTCAATCAAAGCGGTTTATGCTGCCGGATCCGGAGCTTCTCCTCCACCGCTACCACCACCGGGTTCTCCCCCATCGCCTTTACCATCATCATCGGAGCCGTCACCGCCGTTTCCTCCGGCAGCGGACTTCTTCTCCGTATACAATTCGAACATCATGTTATTATCCCCGCCACGAGTAGTTGCCGTGCTGTCATTGGCAAGACGCAATGAGTTGTCGACTTTGAAACGGAGATTGATGCGAGTGATATTTTTCACCGTACAATCCTTTTCCTGTTCCACACCCGGACAGGTCAGCGTGGTATAAAAAATACCCAGTCCATCCACTTTCACCTTATTCCCTGCCACAAGCACTTTTTTCATCGCACGGACAAAGGATTTCATCACATGCGACACGTCTTCCACCGAAAGCGACCCGATAGACTCGATTTCCTGTGCCAGTGAATCAATTGAATAGATTTTCGACTCTCCAGCCTTAGGCTTGAGAAGATACATCATCGGTGATTTATCATCACCGAGCCGTTTTCTGCGCTTGTAGCGCACAACTGTAACTGTTGCCATATTTAAAAATTGTTTCTACGAAAAGAAGTACATTCTCCCTTTCTGTTGATGAAACAAAGATACGACAACACATTGACGACTTACCGGATTGCACCGGACTACACCGGATTATGCCGGATTAAAACGGATTACACCGAATTATACCGAAATATGTGGAAATATGTAGGAATATGTAAGATTATTCCCTAGTTTTCAATGATCCATTCTCCAATAGTTCGCGTACTACTGTCGAAATTAACTCCCACTTTGATAACTTTCCGATGATCTGCCTGATAAGGAATCGCATACTGCTTACTATTGATCTGTGCCAACGCTTCTTCAGGAGTACCGTCTACTTTGAATTCAAATACATAGATAGCCTCCTGCATCTTTATCACAACATCAGCCCTGCCAACAGCGCTCTTTACTTCTGCATCCACATATTGCCCCATCAACCGGAACAGGAGGTAGAAGATGGTCTGATAGTGTTTCTCCTCCTTATTATTCATATCATTGGGGATAGAGGCGAAAAATGATTTGATCCGCTCCATACATTGATCCAGATTGCCGACCCGTAAGTCTTTGATAAACGATACTACATAAAATGTATTCTCGCGAGCAGGCAAATGCACATAAGCCGGCATTAATGATTCGATAAAGCCTTTCCGAACTTCTTTGTTAGGATAAGCCAACGTATAGATCTGAAAATCCCGATCATATTCTTTAATAGTGAGATAACCGCTTTGGTAAAGTACCGGAAGCGGGTCTGTAATGACATTGGTAGGTGCATCAAACTGCTCGGCAGTAGCCGAAACGCCATCCAGTTGACGAATATCGAAATCGCTTTGCTGCAAGATGTCTATCAGGAAAGTGGGAGTGCCGGTAGAGAACCAGAAATTGGCATATTTCTTTTGAGCAAATGCATTAAACAAACTAAACGGATTGTAAATGTCTTCACTATTTTCACTGAAATGATACCCATCATATTGTTGTTTCAAATGTATACAAGCTTCATCATACGTTTCACCGTTCGCCTCGGCCATCCTTCTTATATCTTCTTCCAACTGTGTACGCAATTCATTTTCCGTTATACCGCAAATGGCACTATAAGCATCTTGCATACTTATGTTCTGAAGATTGTTCAATTCACTAAAGATGCTCATCTGACTAAATTTACTGATACCGACCAGAAAAAGAAAACGAAGATATTCTCCCTGCGCTTTCAACGGACTGAAAAAGTCGCGCATGATGCCACGTATTTCAGCTTGCAACTCCTCATTGTTGTTGCTATCCAACATAGGAGAATCATATTCGTCTACAAGTAACACAACCTGACGTCCGCTCTGCTCGTAAGCACGTTTGATAATACCTTTCAGACGGAGACTGAAAGTGTCTTCGCTCGTGTCACATCCGTAAATTCGTTCCCATTCCACCAAGCGATTGTTGATAGCGGAGCGCAGCATCCCCGCATTCATATACTTACTGATACTGAAATCAATATGCAACACGGGATAAACCGTCCAGTCTTTCTCCAACTGTTCCATCATCAGACCCTTGAACAGGTCTTTTTTACCAGAGAAATAGGCTTCAAGAGTGGAAACTAACAGACTCTTTCCAAAGCGTCGGGGACGGCTAAGAAAATAAGTCGTATGTGTATTTACCAAACGATAAATCAACTCTGTCTTATCAATATACACACAATTATCATTGCGTAGTCTCTCGAAACTCTGTATCCCTATCGGATAACGCCTGAATATTCCTTCCATCCTTTTTCTATGCTTTTAACGTGAAACGTAAACAAAGATACGATAAATTTCAAGAATCGGTATTCTATTAGTATCAATTCTTTTATGAATACGCCCGAACATCCGCTCTCAAAATTTGCCTATTCCACTAAAAATGAGTAACTTTACTTCAAATATAACAATCTAAAGGCACAACTATAAATGAAAACAAAAAACAAGATTCTCCCCGAACAAGAAGAAGAAAAAACATTCCAATACCGCACCTATGGGAAAGGCGAGCTCGCCTTGTTGTACCTCCCCAATATCCTGCAACAAAGCGCAGTAGACCGATTCAACGAATGGATTGAAGCTGCACCCGGACTAAAAGAACGGCTCCTGGCCACCGGCATGAATCCACGCAGCAGATACTACACTCCCGCACAAGTAAGGCTCATCGTCGAAGTACTCCAAGAACCCTAATTGAAGTATTAAGTATTAGGTATCAAGTATGGTAAACGCATCGCAACAATGGATAACATCATAATACTTAATACTTGATACTTAATACCTAATACTTTAAAACAGCTCTTTTTCAGGTAGCCAGCAGGAGTTGTCGAACATTGTATTTCGGACACGCTGGTCAGCGGAGAGAGAAGGGTCGTGAGATTCTTCACAGGGCAGGTATCGTCCGCTTACGGGATCGTAGACAAAGGATGCCATTCCACCGACACCAAGATGCTTGAATTTCACCTTGTCCACGTATACGCGTGTGGCACCAACCTCCTTGTCACGTTCCACAATGATACCGTAATCCGCTTTGTTATAGAAATCGGCAGAGCCGTTGATGTCGTACATTTCCACACGAGGGGTAATGCCCGTGACAGGATTACGGTTCATTTTACGAGGATGGACTACGACCACGAGCAGGCAATTATGTTGCACGGCAAATTCTGTAAATTTATTCAACAGGTTCGAAATATATTGCGTTTCCGTCTGTCCAGGCTGCGGGTTATGGTCGAAACGGTTGAGCGGGTCGAAGACAATGATGCGGCAGCCACGGCGGACAACGAGTTCATGAGCCTTAGCCAGTACACGATCCGGAGAAACATTACCTTTCAGAGAGATATGAGAGACGTTTTCAGTCAGAAAATCTTCCGAGTTCGCAAGGAGTCCCTCCGTCATGCCACAGCCGTTTTGAAAACGGTGTCCGGTGAGTTTCTCAATCAGTTTGCGGAGATGATAGACGATGGGGGTATTTTCCGGGCTAAAGAACCCGATTTTCCATTGATGCCGCAGGCAGAGACGCAACACCAATTCGTCCACCCACTCGGATTTTCCTGCACCGGGAACTCCGGTGACGTAGACACTTCGCCCACGTTCATACGTGCAGATCTTATCCATCTCCTCCCATCCCGTTTCCGCTCCGGGACCGAAGCCGTTGTCGAAAAGAGCCCGCAGATCGTCATGCAAG
Source organism: Bacteroides xylanisolvens (assembly GCF_018289135.1). NCBI lineage: Bacteria > Pseudomonadati > Bacteroidota > Bacteroidia > Bacteroidales > Bacteroidaceae > Bacteroides > Bacteroides xylanisolvens. The sequence continues at coordinate 1,134,078 of NZ_CP072216.1, read as the reverse complement.
TCGGCAGCGGTGAAGATACCTTCGAGCGGAACTTCTGCTGCCTGTTCGATGGCGATACGGAGACTGGCGATACCATATTTGCAGAGATGCTCGTTGGCATCTTTACACTCCGGACCGTAAGTCACCACCCGGCAGCGTTCAGCTCCCAGCCGGTTGATGAGTTCATTGCGCAACCGGATTCCGGCAGAATCAGCATCAACGGCAATGATGATTTCTTCCAGGTCCTCGAAGTGCGTCTCCATAAAACGGTCGAGCCAGGAGAGGTTCGAATTGGCTCCGGCCGGCACGGAGATGGCGCTTTTGAATCCGGCGGCGATGGAAGAAGCAGCATCCAGTTCCCCCTCGTGGATGATGCAGGAGGTTTGCCCCAGGATGGAGTCGATGTTGTAGGGAATCAGTTCGGCACCCTGCACCATTTTGAAAAGTTTCGGGAGAGCGCGAAATTTGGTGTTTATCAGTTGTTCCCCTTCAAAATAGTTGAAGCAGATGCAACGTTCCTTTTTGCCGGATTGCGGCATAAATTCTTCCTGTTCGGTGATGCGTAGGGCGGCTATGACGGACTGCGGGATGCAACGCGTCTCCACCAGCCAACGCTCCGTGTCTTCGGAAAGCGTGGTTTTCGAGGCATCAAACACTGGACGCTGAAAATGCTGCGGAATGGCTGCTGCACGACGCTTGCGGGCTGCCACACGTTCGGCATTCTTGCGCTCTTCCACATCATCGGGAACATAAAAATCAGCGCCACAATGATAACAGTGACAGTGGCCCGTGTCGACGTTGACACGTAGCGAACGGTCGCGCTTATTCTTGCGGGTAGGAAGACATTTTTTACAAATCGTCTTGAGGACTCCACTCGATTTACCGTGGATGTCGACATCATAGTTGGCAAAATTTCTCATATTTTTTTCCTTTTTTCTAATTAAAAAATAGTTTAAAATAATCATTCACACGCAGAGGACTTACCTGCCGGACGAGTGTCTGCCACCTGCCGGACGAGCTTCCGTTACCTGCCAGACGAACATCAACAACCTACCAGACGAACATCGGCAACCTACCGGACGAAGCCAGTCATCTGCCGGATTAATGCGCCCATCTTTTCTTCACATCATCCCACACAGCTGATGCATCGGGACGTGGCGGCGCATCAACCGGAATAAGATGTCCCAGATACGTTCGCCGCCCGTCGACGACGCTTTCAAAGCGGTTTACATCCTTGTCGACCGTATTCTCAAGCTCTTTCAGCAAGGTTTCCCTCAACGTGCGACAAGTAACGGAACCGGCCGCGATATAATTTGAAAAATACCGTTTCACGTCCTCCGGAAAAAGCAGTCCCGCTCCTTTGTCATAAAGGCGGATATGTTTTTTGAAGATTTCCAAAATAAGTTTTTGATGGTCTACAAAAAGCTTTCCCAAACCGGAATGCTGCCCGGCCAATTCCATATATGACTGGAAAGTAAAAAGTTGGTCCACCAACTTTTCCCAAGGCAACACGGGTTGTAACGGGCCATGATTGCCTTCATCCGCCAAACGGCTCACAAGAGACGGTGTTTCTATATTACTCCTATTATTGTTTACAACAGAAACACTTCCTTTACTCTCCTCTTCTTTACTTTCCTCTTCTCTCCTCTTCTGGTTTTCAGTGGGTTTTCTCCCTTTACTGACGGGCGTTTCAGCACTTTTTGCCACCTTTTTCGGACGCCCTCCTTTTTTACCGTTTTCGATGTCCATTTTCCGCTTCTCTTCCAAGCTTTTCATCACCCTATCCAAGTAAGAAGAACGAAACATCTGTCGTTCCTCATCCAGTTCGAAGAGATCGAATTCGCGAAGTACCCGCTCCACCGCAACTTCATCCACATCATACCGCCGGGCCATGGCCTTCAGTAAAACCGGTTTGCACGACGCCTCATAAGCATCTTTAGTGCGCAGATGCAACAGCAACATCACGTAAATTCCGAGTGCTTCCGCGGCATTCATCTCTGACATCATACAGGCAATATTGTCGTCATTCAACAAATTTACCTCCAAATTGAAATACTGATCTTTCTTCATTTTCATTTATCATTTATTATTCCACATTTAATACTTCCGGGGCGCAAAGGTGCAAAATGTATTTTATTCCAGCTATCGCAAAAATGAGAGAGGGATTATATATTTTTTATCCGACCTTTGCCAAAAATTATTAATAATCCCAAACAATATGGACACAAAACGCAACCAAACGTTGGAAGAAATAGAAGAAAATAAAATAGTGAACGAGCATTACCAGAACAGAGTAATGCTGATAAAAAAGCTCTTGAAAACGTCACGGCTAGCCACAGTAGACCTCTGCGTGCATATCGACATCAGTGAAGCCTCCTACTACCGTTACATAAATTTCACCAGCTATATGAAAGCAGACATTTTCATACATGCTTGTCTCTTCCTCAAGCAATATATTGAAAGTCACCACATTCCTTATACCCAAGAAGAAAAACGGCTTATAAAAACATTAGACCTGTTTCAGATTTCCTCAAATAGCAACTTAAACTGCAATTAAAACACAGAAAAGGAGAAACTTATCATAAGTTTTATTACATTTGCAATGTAATAAAGGTCTTTAAAACTTAAAAAATGAGTGATAGCGAAACAGACAGCCCATCAATAAAAGCACTGATCGTTTTCAGAGAAAACGGAGAAACCGACAATCTATTTGTTCCTATCTTATGCGATGCTATCAGAATGGCTGGAATCAATGTAAGATACTCCCAAAAAGAATTCTGGGAATCGGATACGACTTATGACATCATCCATTTCCAATGGCCGGAAGAACTGGTGGGATGGACATGCAAAGACCCCGACGTCATCCGCCGCCTGAAAGAACGCATTGATTTTTTCCGCTCGCGAGGAACTCATTTCATATACACACGGCACAACATTCACCCCCACTATGCAAATGATATCATCAGCCGGGTCTACGACATAATCGAATCGGAGAGTGACACCGTAGTGCACATGGGACATTACAGCCAGACAGAATTCATACAAAAATATCCCGACAGCAGGAACGTCATCATCCCGTACCACATCTACCAATACACCTACAAAGAAGATATCAGCATAGAGCGCGCGCGCCAATATCTGAACCTGCCACAAGAAGCATTCGTCGTCACCGCCTTCGGGAAATTCCGCAACCGGGAAGAAAGACGTATGCTGCTCGGAGCGTTCCGCGACTGGGACAAAGAACGGAAACTACTGATAGCCCCTCGCTTATGCCCCTTTTCAAGGCGCAATAACTATGGCAGAAATATCCTCAAACGATGGGCTTCCCGAATTGGCTACTATGTCCTCATGCCGTTGTTAAACCGTATGTTCAGACTACAAGCGGGAGCCAACGACGAACCGATAGACGAGTGCGACCTCCCTTATTATATGTCTGCCTCTGACGTGATATTCATCCAAGAAAGAAATGCACTAAACTCCGTAAATATTCCTCTTGCTTTTCTTTTCCACAAGATAGTCGTAGGACCAAATACCGGCAATATAGGCGAACTATTAAAAAACACAGGCAATCCGACTTTCAATCCGAATCATAAAGCCGATATCATACGGGCACTGAAAATGGCCTGGCAGTTATCTACTTGGGGAAAAGGAGAAATGAACTATACCTATGCACTAGAAAACATGAGTATAGATAAAGTGGGCAAACAATATGCCGAAGTATATAGAGATTTGAACAGCAGATTGTAATGCTGCTGCCAGTATCAATAATTTATCAGAATACGAAATGCATGAAATATAATGAAATAAAAGTCAGTGTCGTCATTCCTGTCTATAACACTGAAAAATATGTTCGTCAAGCAGTAGAAAGCGTGATGTATCAAAGCTTGAAAGAACTGGAAATAATAGTTGTAGATGACGGATCAACAGACAAAAGTTTAAGTATAGTAGAAAAACTGGGTGACACTGACAAACGTATACAAATATATACACAAGCGAATCAGGGACAATCAATTGCGCGTAACAGAGGGATCTCACACGCACACGGAGAATATATCTATTTTATGGATAGCGACGATCTGCTGGAAGAAGATGCTTTGGAATTGTGTTATCATAAATGCAAAGAAGAAAAACTTGATTTTGTATTTTTTGATGCTTTAGTTTTCTTTGAAAACAACGTTGAAAATGCTCCAACACTGAATTACAAACATACAGAGAAATTAGAAGACAAAATCTATACCGGCCAGGAAGCACTTGAAATTCAATTACAGAATAAAGAATATACTCCTTCCGTTTGCCTGCACTTTATTCATAGAAACGTGATAGAAAAACATAATCTATCATTTTATCCCGAAATCGTACACGAAGACCAACTGTTTACTACCTTGCTTTATCTACAAAGCACGAAAGCAGCTTGCATTAAACGAACTTTTTTTCATCGTCGTATGAGAAAAGATTCTACAATGACGAGTAAATTCGCAATGCGGAACATAAAAGGATATCTTGTCGTCACAGAAGAGATTCTTAGCTTTAGAAGACAGACTACCGAAGATAAAAATAAAGAAATTATTGATTTATATTTATCTCAAATGCTTGACGCTGCCATGTGGCAAGCACATTCACTAAAATTACCGGAGCGGATCAAACTCGCACGGTTGTGCCTGCAAAAATATAAAAAGTATGTATCGACAAAAACGATAGGGGCATTACTTTTCAAATTCCTATTTATAAACCATAAAAAAACGGTCGACAATGGCTAGCAACATTAAAAATCAACTCTTTTCAGGAGTGTTCTATACCGCACTGGCCAAATACAGCGGCATTGTCATTTCTCTTGTAATAGCAGGAATACTGGCCCGCCTCCTATCTCCGGACGACTTCGGAATCGTAGCCGTTGCCACCGTAATCATCGCTTTTTTCAGCCTCCTCACCGATATGGGAATATCTCCCGCTATCATACAGCACAAATCACTGACAAAAGATGAACTATCAACTATTTTCTCGTTTACCGTATGGACCGGCATCGGAATCAGCATCTTGTTTTTTGCAGCTTCATGGATGATTGCCGACTATTACGAAAGCGAAATCCTGCGGACACTGTGTCAACTGCTGTCCGTTAATCTATTCTTTGCCTCCGCCACCATCGTGCCGGGAGCACTATTCTATCGGAACAAGGAATTCAAATTCATCGCTATCCGTAGTTTCGTTATCCAGATTTCCGCAGGTGCGGCAGCCGTGACTGCCGCCCTCTGCGGAGCAGGATTATATGCACTGATTATCAACCCAATAATATCCAGCATACTCATATTCGTCATCTCCTACCAGCGCTATCCGCAACGACTGCGTTTCACGCTGGGGCTGACGGCGCTCCGGAAGATATTCTCCTATTCCGCCTACCAGTTTCTATTCAACGTCATCAACTACTTCAGCCGCAATCTGGACAAATTACTGATTGGCAAATACATGAGTATGTCCGACCTCGGATATTACGAAAAATCCTATCGCCTGATGATGCTTCCCTTGCAAAACATCACCCAGGTCATCACTCCTGTAATGCACCCCATCTTCAGTGATTTCCAAAATGACAAAGCAAAACTAGCCACCTCTTATGAACGTATTCTCCGATTCCTCGCTTTCATCGGATTGCCTCTTAGCGTGCTGCTCTTCTTTACAGCAGAGGAAGTAACGTTGATTATTTTTGGAGTCCAATGGCTGCCCTCCGTACCCGTTTTTCGGCTACTCTCCCTGTCCGTAGGAATTCAGATCATACTCTCCTCGTCCGGTTCCATCTTTCAGGCGGCAGGCGATACACGGAGCTTATTTGTATGCGGAGTGTTCTCGTCTGTGCTCAACGTGACAGGCATACTGCTCGGAATCTTCTATTTCGGAACGCTGACAGCAGTGGCTAGTTGCATTGTGGTGACGTTCTCCATCAACTTTATACAATGTTACTGGCAAATGTACCGGATAACCTTCCGTCGAAGTGCGTGGCCATTCATTCGTCAGCTTATTTCTCCGTTCATCATTAGCATTTTGATAGCATTAGCCCTCATTCCCATGCAGTATGCACTGGAAGGGATGAATATTTTTGTGACAATTATAGCCAAAAGTATCGTTAGTTTTATTATCTTTGGCATTTATATACAAATGACGCATGAGTATGACATTATCGGCAAAGTGCGAAGCATCCTGTGTAAGAGATAATAAAAAGAACAGAATAAACAATATATAGAGATTTGAGCAACCAATGAAAGCCTTATTCCTTATATTCCACGGCTTCGACAAAGCCAACGGAATTAGCAAAAAAATACACTATCAGGTAAAAGCCCTCAAAGAATGTGGGTTAGATGTTCGTTTATGTTATTATGACATAAGCCCTTCCGGTGAACGCCGCTGGATGGCAGACAATGCAGTGATTGCTGAATTGGGACAAGGAGTGTTTGCGAAAATTCGGAAACGGTTGGGCCTAAACTGCATAGCAAACTACGTACTTCGCGAAAATATACATTTTGTCTACATCCGTTCATATCATAATGCAAACCCTTTCACCATAAATATGGTGAAACGTATGAAGAAAAAAGGAGCAAAAGTGGTCATGGAGATACCGACTTTTCCTTACGATCAAGAGTACATCACATGGCCTATGAAATTCAAAAGGCTCACAGATCGTTGTTTTCGTCATCGCCTGGCCTCTTTCCTTAATGGAATAGTCACCTTTTCAAACGCTAAAAATATCTTTGGCGAACGAACAATCCGCATATCTAACGGAATTGATTTTGATGCCATTCCTATGAAGAAACAAATGAATGACACGACACATGAGCTACATTTAATAGGAGTAGCTGAAGTACACTATTGGCATGGATTCGATCGACTTATCCGTGGATTAGCTGAATATTATTGTACGAATCCTGACTACAAAGTTTATTTTCATATCGTGGGACCATTATCCGGCGAACGTGAAAAGCAAGAAATCCTTCCCGTCATTCGTGATAATAAACTAGAATCTTATGTTATCCTCCATGGACCACAGCATGATCAGCAACTTGACGCCATGTTTGAGCAGGCAGATTTTGCTATCGGTAGTTTAGGCCGACACCGCAGTGGTATCACACATATCAAAACTTTAAAAAATCGCGAATATGCTGCACGAGGATTGGCATTTACTTATTCAGAAATCGACGAAGATTTTGATAAGATGCCTTACATTTGGAAAGCACCACCAGATGAATCACCTATTAATATTCAACAGTTAATCAGCTTTCAAAAGTCTCTGACTATGACTCCGCAGAATATTAGAGAATCTATCCGTCCATTGTCCTGGACAGCGCAAATGAAAAAAGTCATCGATGAATTGGACATCAGACCACAGCATACAATACTTGAAAAGTAATCCGATGAATAAAAAAGTAAAAATAGCCTATTGCATCCCCTCGCTCTATTATCCTAGTGGAATGGAACGTGTACTTACACTAAAAGCAAACTATTTTGCAGAACATTTAGGGTATGACATACACATCATATTGACCGATGGAAAAGGAAAAGAACCTTACTATAAATTGTATCCATCCATCACCACCCATCAGCTCGACATCAACTATGACGAATTGTATGGCCTTTCCTTACCGAAACGAATTCACCGATATTGGAGCAAACAGAAATTGTTTAAAAAAAGGCTGGAGACATGCCTCAATGAGATTGAACCGGACATTACCATCTCTCTCTTACGACGTGATATAAACTTCATCAATAAGATGAAAGACAAAAGCATTAAGCTTGGAGAAATCCACTTCAACAAGTCCAATTACCGGGAATTCAGCGACAACTGTCTTCCTGGTATCATTCAGCGTGCCGTCAAGCAATACTGGATGTGGCAACTCATCAGGCAGGTGCGACAACTCAAAAGTTTTGTCGTCCTTAGCCATGAAGATGCTGCCGAATGGACAGAGCTCAATAATGTAACCGTAATCTACAATCCACTCCCGTTTTTGCCGGAACAACAATCGGATAACACCCCCAAACAGGTCATTGCCGTAGGCAGATATGTCCCTCAAAAAGGATTTGACCGTTTAATATCTGCTTGGAGCATTGTCAATAAAAAACACCCGGACTGGATTCTCCGTATCTATGGTGATGGTATGCGGGAACAACTTCAGAACCAAATCTACGAACTAGGAATTAGCCCCAGTTGTATTCTGGAGCATAGCACACCGGATATTGTCGATAAGTACTGTAAAAGTTCTATCTTCGTCCTTTCTTCGCGTTATGAGGGATTTGGCATGGTTATTATAGAAGCAATGGCATGTGGAGTACCTCCCGTCTCATTTACATGCCCCTGCGGACCGCGTGATATCATCAGCGACGGAATAAACGGACTATTAGTAGAAAACGGTAATATAGAGGGATTAGCAGAGAAAATCTGCTATCTGATAGAAAACGAAAATGTACGACGAGAAATGGGACGGCAAGCTCGAATGGATATAGAACGTTTCAGGATCGAACCAATCGCAGAACAATGGAAAACATTGTTTGAAAGTATCATTGAAAAAAATAAAGATTTATGAAATGGTATACTAAATATCTGCAAGTTTACGAACAACCTTTCGATTCAGCACCAAAGGAAGCAGTAGATTTCGTAAAAACTAAATTGCAGAAATTATCGGAAAACAAACAACCCTTAGCATCTGTCATTCTCATCTGCTATAATGAAGAAAAGCGTTTGCTAAGTTGCTTATGGTCGCTTTGTGACAACATCTGTGACTTTCCGATTGAAATTCTGGCTGTCAACAACAATTCTTCCGATCGAACTGAAAGTGTGCTCCAACAGTTGGGAGTCACTTATTTCAATGAGCTTAAGAAAGGACCGGGACATGCCCGCCAATGCGGATTAAACCAAGCAAAAGGAACATACCATATCTGTATTGACACCGATACCATGTACCCGAACAATTACATCAAGACACATGTAAAAAAACTAATGCAACCAAACGTAGTCTGCACGTTCAGCCTTTGGAGCTTTATTCCTGATGAGCAACACTCTAAATGGGGATTATGGTGGTATGAATCATTAAGAGACTTTTACCTGCGCATTCAAGCCATACAGCGTCCGGAACTTTGTGTACGCGGCATGACATTCGCATTCAAAACAGAATTAGGCAAGCAGTTAGGATTCCGCACAGATATCATTCGTGGTGAAGACGGCTCACTGGCTTTAGCGATGAAACCTTACGGAAAACTCGTCTTTATCCATTCTTCAAAAGCACGGGTTATAACCGGATATGGAACAGTAGGAGCAGATGGAGGACTGTTTAAAAGCTTCAAAGTGCGTTTTATCAAAGGATTAAAAGGTATTGGAGGATTATTCACCAGAAAGAAAAAATATAAAGATAAAGACAATAATTTAATCAAATAAGCAAATGAAAATAATAAGAAAAATTATTCTAGTTGTTATTTGTGTAATATTAGTTGACTATATATACCAGTATAATCAATTTCAAAAGTATAATCAGGCTCCATTAATTATCAAGACTCCGGAAGGTAGTAACCAACCCTATCACCCATCAGTAATATACATTCCGGAAGGATGGAATGGATATAAATACTGGATGGCGGAAACTCCATATCCCTTAGGTGAGGATGGTGATTGGAAAGGATTGCCTCCATATAGAGAACGATGGGAAAATCCATGTGTGCATGTATCTAAAGACGGAATACATTGGAACGATTTTGAGGACTCTCAAAATCCAATAGATGATTTAGACGAAAACAATATTATAAATAAAGATTATTTTTCAGACCCACATTTAGTCTTTTATAAAGATACTTTAGAGTGCTGGTACCGCATCAGCCATCAAAAAAATAATGCTACTTATATATTACGCAAATATACTCTCAATGGAAAAGACTGGTCTCCCCGAGAGGTGATGATAAATCTACAAGATACCTCTATCATAAAAAATGAAACAGGTAATATGGTTATAAGCCCTGCGATACATAAAGGTACTAATGGATATGTAATGTGGTATGTGAACAGTATAGAAAAGCCAAGAGAAATCTGTAGAAGTTTTTCTACAGATGGGAAAAAGTGGAGCAAAAAAGAAACATGTCATCTACCTGACAATTCTGTTACCCCTTGGCATATTGATTTAGCATATATAGACAAAATATATTATCTAGTTATATATGATTATGATACTAATAACCTAGTATTATACTCCAGTTCCGACGGCTTATCATTTAACAACAAAAAATATATATTATCCAAAGCTCCAATGCTGGGTTCTTTTTATTCCTATGGTTTATATCGAAGTTCACTTATTAAGGACAATGAAAAATATAAGCTATATTTTAGTGCTTTTGAGAAAAAAACTGCTATAGGACTAATGGAAGGAAATTCAATAAGTACATTACATGCTACTTCTGCAGAGGGAAATTTTATATCTTTCTGCAAATTTCCAATTGTATATTTGAGGAATAAAAAACAGTCGCTAAAGGAATTATTTCAATAGCATAGTTGAAAACAAACAATATAATTATGATTGGCGGCACCTTAAGCGTATTTAAAAGTATTTGCAGACAAAATAGTGAGATAGAAATATGAATATAAAATTATTAATCAAACAATTTACATTCCCCTTGTCGTTAATATTACTATGCTATATTAATTTACAATACATGCACTACTCAATTCTTATTGATAAATATTCTCTTACTCCATTCTCATATCTGGAGAATATCATTCATGCTTTTATCGATATATGCCTATTATTCTTTATTCCACTTTATCTAATTGGAAAAAAGACTTATTTATTTTTCATTCCATATACTATCATTACAATACTGGTAATTGTAAATGTATCTTATAGTAGATTCTTCTACACATATATGCCTCCAATATTATATGGAGAATTCAACAATCTTGACGGACTATCAGCTAACGTATTTGCAACTATTAGGTTCTCTGACATTACAATACTAATAACAACTCTTGCAAGTATCTTATCTTATAAACAATTTCATAGAGCTTATTCTGAAATAAGAAGAAAGACACGAAGAATCTTTTCCCTTTACATATTAGGAATTGCATTTATTTTATTAGGAGGATTAATAGCTACAGCAACAATACATTGGTCATCATTAAACTACAAGTATGTTCACCCTTTTAAAAATAGTCCAACAGAAAGTATATTCAAATTCGGAATAATTTATGGGACCATTATACAATGTGCATCAAACAACAAACAAGACTGTAACCCAGAGGAAGTGGCAAAACTGGAACCATTCTTTTACGAATCAAAATATAGTATTGAATATCCACCAAAAGAAAATATTATTCTCATTATAGTAGAATCCCTTCTTTCGTTCCCTACAGATCTAAAAATAAATGGAATAGAAATTACTCCTACCCTCAACAAATTAGTAGAAAAAGGAGCATACTACAATAATAACATGACTTCTCTGATACAATTAGGCGAATCGAGCGACGGACAATTCACATACCTCAACGGACTTATACCCAAAACAAAAGGTGTTACCATTTACGATTATTTTAATAATACTTTCGTGTCCTTGCCCAAACTTTTAAAGAAACAAAAACCTGGAATCGAATGTAGAATGGTTATTCCTACTTCATCTAAAACATGGAGACAAGATGGAGTATGTATCCAATATGGGTTTGATAAACTCTATTCACGAAAGGAATATACATTGAGTAATTATAAAGAAAATTGGTTAAATGATAAGCTTCTTTTTGAATATGCAGCAAGCATAGACAAAAATAGCAAACAACCTTTTTTCTCACTTATCCTCACATCATCAACGCATTCTCCATATACCAAAGCAGTTGAAGACTACCTCATTCCATTCCCTGACACATATTCAGAAGAATTAAAAAATTATCTATCTAATGTGCATTATATGGATAAATACTTAGGTAAGTATTTGAATTTCTTAAAAGAAAATCATCTTTACCACAATTCTCTAATTATAATAGCCAGTGACCATTCCATTTCAAATGACTGGCTTAAATCCAAAGAAGAAGATAATGTTTCTTTTCAAATCCCATTGTATATTGTAAACTCTCCACAAAAGATCGACAAAACAAGCGATTATGTTATCACGCAAGCTGATTTATTTCCAACCCTTCTTGATTTGGGGGGTATTCATTCTGAATGGAGAGGAGTAGGAAATAGCTTACTTTGCCCTGATTCCATTTTGAACACCGAAAGAGAAAAAAAACGAATAATATATAGAGAAAAAATTTCTGATATTATATTAGATAGTGATTATTTTAAAGGAAAGAAAATATCTAAATAAATACAGCTATGAACGAAATCATCACTCTTTGTCTTGAAATAATTTTCTGGTTTGCCTTGTTCATTGTGTTCTACACATATCTGGGCTACGGAATTGTGCTTTACGTTCTCGTCAAGTTGAAAGAACTTTTCGTGAAGCCTGTGAAGCGTTCGTTGCCGGCATCGGACGCTGGTTTGCCGGAAGTGACTCTCTTCATTACAGCATTCAATGAAGAAGATGTTATAGACGAAAAGATGGAGAACAGTCTTGAACTGGACTACCCTGCGGACAAACTGCATATCGTATGGGTGACAGACGGAAGCAACGACGGTACGAACGAACGACTGAAAACCCGTTGGCAGGGAAAAGCGACCATACACTTCCAACCCCTACGACAGGGTAAGACAGCCGCAATGACACGTGGAATGACGCTGGTGGACACTCCGCTCGTCGTCTTTACGGATGCTAACACTATGGTAAACCGGGAAGCAATACAGGAAATCGTACTTGCTTTCCAAGACCCGAAAGTGGGCTGCGTGGCCGGCGAAAAACGGATCGCCGTACAGACCAAAGACGGAGCCGCTGCCGGTGGGGAAGGTATTTACTGGAAATACGAATCAACACTGAAAGCACTTGACGCCCGCCTCTACTCTGCTGTAGGAGCAGCAGGCGAACTATTTGCCGTGCGTCGTGAACTATTCGAAGCAATGGAACCGGATACGTTGCTCGATGATTTTATTCTTTCGCTCCGGATCACCATGAAAGGTTATACCATTGCTTATTGCACCAATGCTTACGCCATCGAAAGCGGTTCGGCAGATATGCGCGAAGAAGAAAAGCGGAAAGTGCGCATCGCTGCGGGAGGATTGCAGTCCATCTGGCGACTTCGTCCGTTGCTGAATCCTTTCCGCTACGGGACACTTAGCTTTCAATATACGTCTCACCGGGTATTGCGATGGTCTATTACTCCGTTCCTGTTGTTTGCTCTCTTCCCGCTGAATATTGCGATTCTGCTGTTAGGCGGTTCCGCGATATTCTACGGAGTGCTGCTTGCCATGCAGGTTCTTTTTTACGGATTGGGATATTGGGGATATTATCTATCCACCAAACAGATAAAAAACAAGTTGCTTTTTATCCCCTACTATTTCTTATTTATGAATGTCAATGTGCTGAAAGGCATCCGTTATCTGAAAAAGAAAAAAGGAAGCGGAGCCTGGGAAAAGGCGAAACGCGCTGAAAAGTAAAACAAATGCTATTATCTTTTGTTATCCTTACTATAAGACATTAGTCTCTATCATCTAATAAAAAACAGACATGAACAGAATATTACATGATGCGAATAACGCACAAAGAATATTGAAACTGACGGCAGATACAATGCTATTGGTTGACAGGCACGGAGTCTGCGTAGACATTGAGCCTCATTGTGATCTATGGTTTCTGCAAGAGGATATACTTTTAGGAAAAAATATATTTGAGCTTTTACCAGAATATACGAGAGAGAGGGTGATGCCCATCTTCCAGATTGTACTCGAAGAACAAAGAAGCATCAGCAAGAACTTCAAGTTGGTGCTGAAAGGCGAAACTTTTTACTTCAAATGCCTCATGTTCCCTTATGACGGTATGGTGCTTTGCCAATATCGCGACATCACGCAAAGAAGCAACGTAAAAAGACAGTTGGAACAGGCAAATCTCACCCTGCGGGCTATCCAAAAGGTAGCCCAGATAGGACAATGGACGTACAATACGAAACAGAATATTTTTCATTATCTTGGATATACCGGTGTTTTGTGCGAGGAAAATGTGCAAAACCTTGCCATTGAGAAATATGTGGAACTGATTGTAGAAGAAGACCGTCAGAGTTTTATGGAATGGTGTCGGGTGAACGAAAAAGAACTCAACATGGAAAGCATCAGCTACCGTGTCCGCCTGAACGGAGAAATCTTCTATATGCGTATCCAGACTTATCTGCGTGAACAACGCTCCGACGGTAGTTTCAATATCGAAGGCTATATCCAGAACATCACGGACATACAGCATCGTAGAAATGACATCAATACACTGACTCATGCCATCAACAACGCCAAAGAAAGTATCTTTGCCGCCAAGCCCGATGGCACGATTATCTTTGCCAACCGTCGTTTCCTGTACAATCATGGTATTTCAGAAAACGAAGACATCAGTCAATTAAAGATTTACAATGTCGCCGCAGATATGCCTACACAAGAGGCTTGGAACGAACGTTGCAAAGATGTCATACACGGTGGCAGCAGTAACTTTGTGGCTCATCACCCATCTAAAATCAATAAAGGTATATTGGCTTATGAAGGCACGATGTACAACGTGACCAATGATTCCGGAGAAGAAAGTTACTGGTCGTTTGCCCATGATATTTCCGAGAGGATTCGGTACGAAGCCCAAATCAAACGGCTCAACCAAATCATGGATACAACCATCAACAATCTCCCTGCCGGGATTGTAGTGAAGGAAATCAACAACGACTTCCGATACATTTACCGGAATCGGGAGGCCTACAACCGCGATCTTTATAAGAACGACCCTGTCGGCAAGAATGACTTCGATTTCTACCCGCCTATCGTAGCCGAAAAGAAGAGACAAGAAGATATCCAGGTGGCCACCACCGGAAAAGGTCTGCACTGGACTGCTGAAGGAAAGGACAGAAACGGAAACATGATTATCCTCGACAAACGGAAAATCCGGGTGGACGGTGACGAATTGTCTTCGCCTATCATCGTCAGCATCGAATGGGACATCACGGAGCTGGAAATGATAAAACGGGAACTTCAATCGTCGAAAGAGAAAGCGGAAATGTCTGATAGCCTGAAGTCGGCCTTCCTCGCCAATATGAGTCATGAAATACGTACGCCGCTGAATGCTATCGTAGGTTTCTCGCATCTCATTGCCGAAAGCGACGATGCGGAAGAACGGAAGACGTATTATAACATCGTAAACGCGAACAACGAACGTCTCCTGCAACTTATCAACGAGATTCTCGACCTCTCGAAGATTGAATCGGGAACCATCGAGTTTTCCTTCGGACCGGCTAGTCTCCATAATCTCTGCCGGGAAGTGCACGATGCTCATATATTCCGTACTCCGCAGGGAGTAAGCCTTGTCTATGAATCCTCGGACGAAAGTCTGATGATTGAAACGGACAAGAACCGGGTATTCCAGGTGATTTCAAATCTGATTGGAAATGCTGTCAAGTTTACGAAGGAAGGAAGCATCAGTTATGGTTACAAACTGGCGGACAATCAGATTGTATTCCACGTAACGGATACCGGAACAGGAATTGAACCGGAGAAAGTGGGGCGTGTGTTCGAGCGTTTCGCAAAGCTGAACAATCATGCGCAGGGTACAGGATTGGGGTTATCTATCTGTAAGTCTATTGTTGAACGGCTCGGTGGAAAGATTTCCGTCAACTCCGAATTTGGCAAGGGGACGACGTTTACATTTACTTTACCATACACGATTGCAAATCCTGCAAATGTGGATTCTTCAAAGAAAGAGAATGGTGAAGGGAACATTGCTGGAATAGCATCTGCCGGAAAAACTGCAGATTCGAGTGTTGACAGTTCTGCAAATACACGGCATGCCTGTATTTTGGTTGCCGAAGATACGGACAGTAACTTCGACTTATTGGAGGCTATTTTAGGTAAAGATCACCGGCTTATACGTGCGCATGACGGAATGGAAGCTGTCACGATGTTCGATGAAGTGAAACCGGATCTTATCTTGATGGATATCAAGATGCCGAATCTGGACGGACTGGAAGCTACAAAAATCATCCGTGAACTGTCTGCCACTGTTCCTATTATTGCTCAAAGTGCCTTTGCATACGAACAGGACCGGAAAGCGGCTGAAGAAGCGGGATGCAATGATTTTATAGCTAAACCAATAGCGGATGATAAGTTGAAAGCAATGATTCATAAATGGTTGCTTCCTTCGTAGAGAGCTTAATCCCTCATGATATAACCAGCAAATAATTTAGATTAAATGAAAGCCTTTTACAGACTGTTTTATTACATATCCATCGTGCTGACCAGTATTTTGGCAGGAGTTACCATTGCGGGTGCTTTCGTAGGCAATGCCGCACCGGATAGTTTCAAATTTATGCCTTTCATCGGTTTGATACTGCCGATACTTTTATTGGCTAATCTTGCTTCTGCTATCTACTGGACGATTCGTTGGCGGTGCTGGGTTTTCATCCCTCTGATTGCTATATTCAGCAATTGGGGGTATATGAGCTGTGTATTACAATCGCCTTTTTTCAGTCCGGCTTCGTCACCGATGGTTAAAATGAATGTATATACTCCGGGGGTGTTGACGGTTGCTACTTACAACGTCGATGCCTTTAACCACGAGCATACCGGCTACTCATGCAAGGAGATTGCTTCTTACATGAGAAACCTGCAAGCAGATATTCTCTGTTTTCAAGAATTTGGCATAAACGATGAGTTTGGCATCGATAGTATATCCGCAGCTCTTTCTAATTGGCCGTATCATTATATTCCTTCTTCGCCCGAAGGGAAAAATCTGTTGCAACTGGCTGTTTTCAGCCGTTATCCTATCAAGGAGGAGCATCTTATCATCTATCCTGATTCGAAAAATTGCAGTCTTGCATGTGATATTGAAATCAATGGTCGCACCATCCGCCTGTTCAACAATCATCTCCAAACAACGGAAGTAAGCCAGAACAAGCGCAAACTGGAAAAGGGACTTCGTACGGATGATTCCCAAAGAGTGGAACATGCTACCCTGGGACTTATCGACGGCTTACATGAGAATTTCCGGAAACGGGCCGTACAAGCTGATCTTCTCAAGCAACTGATAGCCGCCTCCCCCTATCCAACTCTAGTCTGCGGTGACTTTAACTCTCTGCCGTCTTCGTATGTTTATCACACTATAAAAGGTGATAAGTTGCAGGATGGCTTTCAAACGAGCGGACATGGGTATATGTATACTTTCAAGTACTTCAAGCATCTGTTGAGAATCGACTATATTCTCCATTCACCGGAACTGAATAGCACGGATTACTTCTCGCCGGATCTTAATTATAGCGACCATAATCCGGTGGTGATGAGGATGAAATAAAAAAGATGCTCCGTTTATTGAACGAAGCATCTTTTTATATAAATATTCTAGAATGTAAACTTAACGCCTAACTGCATCTGCCATGCACTACCTGTAGAAGCAGTATAATCCCATTTAGAATTTTTCTGGAACACCTCGCGAGAAGATGCATTCATCTGATAAGTAAGAGGTTCTCCTACCTTACTTGCTGTTTTTAACAACCTTACATTATCATAACTCTGCAAACCGCAAGAGCGATAAGCCCCCCACTTCGAATTTAATAAGTTACCAATATTCAACATATCAAGACTTACTTGAATACCGTACTTACGGCTACCAATCTTAGCATAAAAATCCTGTGCTATCTTCATGTCAAAACGGTGAATCCACGGTTCTAAAGAAGAAGCACGTTCTACATACTGCCCCTTGTGATCATTCAAATAAGAGTCATTATTTACATAGTTCCAAAAATCTTCTTGTTGGTCTACCGCCGAATAAGTCACATTATTTTGTTTATCTTTAATATCCACAAATGTCATTTCTTCTTTAGAAGCAGGCACATACATCAAATCGGAATAGTTTCCGTCACCGTTCATATCATTAGAATAGGTATAAGAAAAACGTCCTTGTTGGTAACCTGTATAGAACAAAGAAACAGTCGTTTTCATATTCGCATAAGCAACTTCATAAGAAGCATTAGCTATCAAACGATGCGGGGTAGAAAATAAAGAATAAGAGACACCCGGATCATTCAATGAATTAACTGCAACATTATTCTGCCATACTGAAGCCGCCGATGAACCTGGATTTGCCGTCATATCTTTAGCCATTGTATAAGTGTACCCAAATGAACCTGTAAAGCCAAAATCAAATTTCTTCGTTAATACTGCATTAAAAGAATATTGATAACCTTTTTCATCCCCATTAGTCAACTGTATAACGGTTTTCGTCTTAGGATTGTCATAGTAATTATTCTTAGTCCAATATACACGTCCCGGTTGTTCATTATAGGTTCCAGAAGGGGCCTTTTCGTTCATATTCTTCTGAACAACATTATATATATCACGTGTATACATAGCACCAACAGAAAGCATAAATCCATAAGGTAACTGAAACTCTGCATTTACATTACTACGCCAAACTTGAGGCATTTTAAAATTCGGATCCACATAAGCTATAGCACCGGGGACCTCATTTCCCGGAGTTGATGGAAACATATCCGGATTTTGGGTAAGAGTTTCTTTATAATTTGGATTAAAAGCAAAGTTTGCCGGTAATTCCGAAGTCTCAAATTCAACCATATTTTGCATCTGACCTGCATTTGTCGGTTGGTTAGTGAACCATACAAATGGTAATAACCCTGTAAACAAGCCTGTACCTCCAGTCAAAACAATAGAACGGTCACCTTTTATATCCCAATTAAATCCTAAACGAGGAGATATTAACAATTTACTTTTCGGCCATTCGGATACGTCAACATTCGTTCCATTAAATGACTGTTCTTTGATAGCCGCATTCCCTAACAAATCATCAAAATATAACGGTAAATCAAAGCGTAATCCATATGTCAATTTTAAATTAGGTGTAATAGAATATTCATCTTGTGCATAAGCTCCCAACATACCAAATGTCAGTTCAGCTCCCGGAGCGTCTTTTCCATTATATCCATAAGTAATGCCATACAGCATCGGTTTTTCTCCCGTCATAAAATCGTCCATTGAAGCATAACGATAATATCCATAAGGAGCACGTAAATATGAATTCATGAAATACTGTCTTTCAAATGTTGCACCGGCAGTTATCAAATGGTTTCCTTTATTAATAGTTACATTGTCAGTAACACTAAATACATTATTCTCGACATCATTAAAAGGAGTAAACAATTCTGTACCCAATGTCATATACTGCTTACCGTCCTTGTAAATATCAACCATTGGAAACGCATCTCCCTTAGTTGTACGAGAATCTCGGATATGGGTATAAGTCACTAATAATTTGTTTTGTACTGAGGAAGAAAAATTGCTATTCAACTCACCGGAAAGAGACGTTACAATATTTCTAAAACCATAGTTGGAATTTCCAAATGCAAATGCATCAACCCCATAACGGTTTGAATTAGCTTTAGTGATTACCGAAGAGGTTGAACTAATACTAGCATCATTTTCTGATTTCACTGTGTTAAAACGTAATGACAGTTTATGACTTTTATTAATATTCCAATCCAAACGAGCCATAAGCTTCCAATTTTTACTCTCGAAATCATCAAATTTATCATAACTTCCCGGATCATATCCATATTTATCCTTTACAAAATCACTTATTGTCTTCAAATCCTTTATCCAAGTTCTAGAAATATGATTTTGATTATCCCCACTTCCACCTTCTTCTTGACTAGGAGTCCACAAAATACCAGGGCTAGTACTATTTTCTAATTCTCCATTTACAAAAAAGAATAGTTTATTTTTTATTATCGGAGCTCCTAATGTAAAGCCATACAAACTGGATTTATAACTTTCCACATTAGGAACGTCAACATCGTTAATAGATTTTCCTATAAAATTCTTTGGTTTCTGATATGTATAAACTGTTCCCTTTAATTCGTTTGTACCACTCTTGGTTACAGCATTAATAGAAGCTCCCGTAAAATTGGAATACGTAACACTATAAGGAGAAACATTAACGCTAATTTCATCAATTGCATCAAGTGAAATAGGCTGCGCATCTCCACCCGGCAAATTATTAGTACTCAAACCAAAATTATTGTTCAAAGCTGCACCATCCACAGTTATTGTATTATAACGTCCATCACGTCCGGCAAAAGAATTACTGCCACCCGCATAAGGAGAAAGTTTAGTAAAGTCAGTAATACTACGATTAATAGTAGGCAATGTCGTTAACTGACGCTCACTCACATTCGTTACAGTCCCCATCTTCTCTACTGTTTTCTGTGCTGTTACTATAACTTCATCCAATAATTCAGAACTTTCCTTTAAAACTACATTTAAAGTGTATACTTCTCCTAACGATAAATTTACACCTTTATAAATAGCAGTCTGATAACCAACATAAGAAACTTCAACTTTGTAAGGACCACCGGTACGCATACCTTGCAAATTAAATTGACCACTGATATTAGTCACTGTACCATAACGTGTACCTGACGGCTCGTGGATTGCAACCACAGTCGCTCCAATGATAGGTTCATCTTGTGCTGTAACCTTACCACTCATACTAGAAGTGGTAACCTGCGCACTAACGGTAGCAATGACCATGAGCATCGCCGCTACTAAAAAAGATCGCATTCTCTTTAACATAAATGTAGTTGATTAGTTAATATAAATTGTTTGCTTTTAAAAACTGTGCACAAATATAATTAATAATATTTAGAACTACATTACGATTATACTACAATTTTTTAAGAGAGATAAACGTTTTCCCTTGTTATAAAACGATAAAGGCTCTACAATATTTGCAGAGCCTTTTATTTTGAAACAGAAAGCATTATAAATGCTTCAATCTATTACTTTATACTAGTCAGTCATTAACTTTCTATAACGAACGCGTTTTGGTTCTTCATTTCCCAAACGTTTCATTTTGTTTTCTTCATATTCTGAATATGAACCTTCGAAGTAGAATACATTGGAGTCTCCTTCAAAAGCAAGGATATGTGTACAGATACGGTCGAGGAACCAACGGTCGTGCGAGATAACTACTGCACAGCCGGCGAAATCTTCCAAACCTTCTTCCAAAGCACGCAGAGTGTTTACGTCGATATCATTGGTAGGCTCATCGAGCAACAGTACATTACCTTCTTCTTTCAAAGCCATCGCCAAGTGTAAACGGTTTCTTTCACCACCGGACAATACACCGCAGAGTTTTTCCTGATCGCCTCCGGAGAAATTGAAACGGGAAAGGTATGCACGCGCATTCACGTCACGTCCACCCATGCGGATCAACTCATTACCACCGGAAATTACCTGATATACGCTCTTATTCGGATCAATATCTCTGTGTTGCTGGTCTACATACGCCACCTTTACAGTCTCTCCTACTTCAAATTCTCCTTTATCCACTGTTTCCAATCCCATAATCAGGCGGAACAATGTCGTCTTTCCCGCACCATTAGGGCCAATCACACCGACAATACCATTAGGAGGAAGCATAAAGTTCAAATCGTCAAACAACAATTTATCACCGTATGCTTTAGCCACATGTTTGGCTTCAATGACCTTATTACCCAGACGGGGACCATTCGGAATAAAGATTTCAAGTTTCTCTTCTTTCTCCTTCACGTCCTCATTCAGCAATTTGTCATAAGAGTTAAGACGTGCCTTACCTTTCGCCTGACGGGCTTTCGGAGCCATGCGTACCCATTCCAACTCACGTTCCAGTGTTTTACGACGTTTGCTGGCGGTCTTTTCTTCCATTTCCATACGTTTGGTCTTTTGTTCCAACCAGGAAGAGTAGTTACCTTTCCAGGGGATACCTTCACCACGATCCAGTTCAAGAATCCATCCGGCAACGTGATCGAGGAAGTAACGGTCGTGCGTCACAGCAATAACCGTACCTTCATATTGTTGTAGATGTTGTTCCAACCAATCGATAGACTCTGCATCCAAGTGGTTGGTAGGTTCGTCCAGCAAAAGCACATCCGGTTTCTGCAGCAACAAACGGCAAAGAGCTACCCGGCGACGTTCACCTCCGGAGAGATTTTCTACCGGCTGATCTTCAGGCGGACAACGGAGAGCATCCATCGCACGCTCCAACTTGCTATCCAGATTCCATGCATCAGTTGCATCAATGATATCTTGCAATTCACCCTGGCGAGCAAAAAGAGCATCCATCTTATCCTGATCCTCATAATACTCCGGTAAACCAAATTTCTGATTGATCTCTTCGTATTCTGTCAGTGCGTCAACAATGGGTTGCACACCTTCCATCACTACTTCTTTTACTGTCTTTGTGTTGTCTAAATAAGGTTCCTGTGCCAAATACCCCACGGAATATCCCGGAGAAAACACCACTTCTCCCTGAAAGGATTTCTCCAAACCGGCGATGATCTTCAATAACGTTGATTTACCAGAACCGTTCAAACCGATAATACCGATTTTCGCTCCATAGAAAAACGACAGGTAAATGTCTTTCAGCACATTCTTATTAGGAGTGAATGCTTTGCTCACTCCTACCATTGAGAAGATAATTTTTTTATCGTCAGCAGCCATAATGTATGATTATATATTGTTGATAATGGCACAAAGATAAGAAAAATGTTTGAATTCTTTTGGAGTTATAAAAAAATGTTCTACCTTTGCACCCGCATTCGAAAGAAAGCACTGAAGGATTGATTCGCTAGCTCAGCAGGTAGAGCACAACACTTTTAATGTTGGGGTCCTGGGTTCGAGCCCCAGGCGGATCACGAAACATAAAATTAATCCCTTGATAATCAGTCGTTATCAAGGGATTTTTATTTTAATATTCTTCACATATACTTATTCTACAAGCATAGAGCGACACGGTAATTCGATTATAAAAGTAGTACCTATCCCCAGTTGGGAATCGACTAATATCCGCCCGTTCATCTTCTCGACGATCAGTTTGCAGATAGGTAAGCCCAGACCGGCCCCTTGAGCAAAGGAATCCAATTTCTCAAACCTTTCGAATATCTTTTCAAGCATATTCTGCGGGATGCCCCGACCGGTATCTTTAACACCGATTCTGACAGATTGGTGGTCTACCTCATAGAAGACTTCCACATGTCCGGTGGTAGTGTTCTTTAAGGCATTCGAAAGGAAATTACTCAAGATCTGTTTGATACGCAATTTATCCAGTTCTACCAAAGAATCATGTGCCGGATAGTTGGTCAGAAGTTCAACGCCGGATGGTACTTGATGAGCATACTCCGCTACACTCTCGTCAAGAAGCTCGGTAAGGTTAACCCAGTCCGGACGCAATTCCAGATAACCGGATTCTATTTTAGAAAGATCAATTACATCATTAATCAGATTTAATAATAGTTTGTTGTTATGTCCAATCAGAGAATTATATAGTTCCTTTTCCGCTGCATTTTCCGTACTAGTCAACAGGCTTGAAAAGCCGACAATAGCATTTAAAGGAGTACGGATTTCGTGACTCATATTAGCCAGGAAAGCGGACTTTAACCGATCGGACGCTTCAGCTTTATCACGTGCCTTGACAAGCATTTCTTCTGTCCTTTTCAGTTCTGTGATATCATAATTGATGCTGATAATCTCGATAATCCGGTCTTGCGGGGCATATTTCTTTACTAACAGATTGACATGCGTCCATGTGTATGTGCCATCCTCCCTAAGGACACGCATCTCTTTGCTAAGTTGGGTGGTAAGTCCATTTCGTGCGTCGTCCAGAAAACGAATCAACAAGGCACGGTCATCGGGGTGGAAATGCCGGTATGTGCCAAAGATGTCGGACAACGGAGTTTCATACGCTTCACCCACATTTCTGTACCAACTTTTTTGAGCATAGCCGTGTCCACTCAAAATATTGAAGTGGGCATAACCGACCTTGGCATAATCACCGACCAGTTCAAAGAACTCCTCAAACTCCTGAATCTTATTATAGGCTACCGTTGTTTCTGTCTTATCCGCATTAATCAATAGATAGTTTATCGGTTGATGCTCACTATCATATAATGTAGTCACTTTAGTCACTAAATCAATTGTACCCTGTTTTTGGGTATTCTGATAATACGAACCAACCTTCGAGAAGTCATAACGGAAAGTAAAGTCGGCATCTTCATTTTTCTTCAGCCGTTCTTTCATTTCTTTCGGGAAAATAGGATTCTCAAAAATATTGATACCCAATACATCTTCTTTCTTCTCTATATGAAACATTTCTAATTCCTTATCGTTCAGATCCACCAATACCCCATCCATATCGTATAATTCGATACCAATAGGCAAATACTTGAAAATGTTAGATAAGAGACGCTCACTGTATTGCAAAGCTTGGTAAGCAGATGCTATATCAGGACCATCTTGCACTTCGGATATACCATAGATGACTTCGTTTCCGTCTTCATCCGTTTCTTGAAAGCATACCTTGCTACGTACCCAAACAGCTCCTTTCACCGTATCAAGCAAATACACCACCTCCGGCCGTTGATACACACCAAAGGAATGAAAAGTTGCAGAATGTTGCTCCTCTTTCAGAATACGTTTATTGAAATCTTCAAAACTGATAACTCCGGTCTGATCCAGACCTAATAACTCTACTATAAAGTCAGAACATTCATAATTCGCAGTTGATAAATTGGCTTTCCACCATCCCATATTAGCGTTAGCCATCAACTGCGAGAAAAAGGTAAAATCTTGTAGTCTATTCATAACGCTATTTATCATTTTATTATTTTTCGGGCGCAAAAATACAGATTGGTAACAAATCTAACTTTCAGAAAGACACTTTTTTAGCATATTATAAGAAGATTATTTGTGATTAAACTAAAAAATTTCCGGTTAAAACTTTCTCCAAAAGAGATTATTTCAACCGGAAATTTTACAATCGTCAAGTTCCTTATTTTACTTTTTCAAGGACTGATAAACAGCTTTTGCCATCACTTTAGCCCCTTCTTCATTCGGATGGATCTTATCCGGAAACAATTGGGGCATTCCATCCATTGCTGCGTGAAGATCGATGACAGACAAGTTATTTTTCTTGGCAACCTTCTTTATCATCGGAATGATTTGTTTAGAGATGATGTCATCGTTGATATTATCACCGGTCTGATAGGCTTTAGAAGGATAACAAAGATAAATCTTCGGTTGAGCTGGCAACGCTTTGAAAGCGTCGACCATCGTTTGCAGATCTTTCGTGAAGTCGGCCTTATATTTCCAGTTGAATGATTTACTGTCATTCGTACCCAACTTGATAACAACGATATTAGGATTGAAAGCCAGCGCATCCTGATAAGCCTTTTCATTCATATAAGGATGATCGCCCTTGTTCAGCAGAGTGCGGGCACTGACTCCGAAGTTCTTTACCCAATAAGCCTCTCCCAACATACGGCTCAACACGGCCGGATAACTGTCACGATCACGATTCTTGATACGTGCTCCATACGTAATACTATTTCCAATGCAAGCTACACGGATAGCATCTTTATGAGGTACTTTGAAACTACGGAGCCAAGACGTCAGTTCGTCCAACATTTCATTCTTATAGAGGAAACCCTCGCGAATTCCCCATCCATGTCCACCGGAAGGATAAATATGAAGCACTGAAGGAACATTGTTCTTGTTCAGCGCCAAATAATAATTAACTCCGTTAGCAGGCGGAACGACTTTATCATCATCACTATATACGATAAAAGCACGTGGTGTATCTTTCGTCACTTGCTTTTCATTAGAATATTCAAGTTCCAATTCAGCAGAAGCATCTTTTCCCAAAAGGTTGTCGTGAGAGCCCCTATGGGTATAAGATTTATCCATCGTAATCACAGGATAGAAAAGAATCTGAAAGTTCGGACGAAGTTCGGGCTTGGCATGAGTGGCAATGGTAGAAGCCAGATGTCCACCGGCAGAAGAGCCCATGATACCAATGTCATTCGGGTTCAAATTCCAGACATCAGCACTGTCACGTACCAATTTCATTGCTGCTTCAGCATCCGAAATGGGTAATGTACGATCACCGTTCGGCATCCGGTATTTTAGCACAATCAATGCAATACCTTGTTTATTAAAGTAGGGAGCCCAATCACAGCCTTCGTGTTCGAATGCCAAATGTGAATATCCACCTCCCGGACACGCAACCACAGCACGCCCCGTTGCCAGTTCCGGCGCAGGAAGGAATACGCGAAGTGAAGGTTGTTCAATATCAAAAGGTTTCGGAGCATTTTGCGCTACCACTCGTGAACCAGCAAAAAAGAGAAGCAGCAAGATAAAAATAGTAGAAAATTTCTGTTTCATAGTATCTATGTACTTTGATTAATGAATAATTAGATGCGCGAAGATAGTAATTTTGCGTATCTTTGCACCCCATTTTGATTAGAAAAATTATATGCAAGGAATAAAGAATCTGACACAAGGCCCTATCAATCGTCAACTGTTTAATCTGGCAATGCCGATCATGGCAACGTCGTTTATCCAAATGGCATATAGCCTCACAGATATGGCGTGGGTAGGACGACTGGGAAGTGAAGCCGTAGCCGCCATCGGTTCTGTCGGAATCCTGACCTGGATGTCCGGTTCTATCTCCTTATTAAATAAGGTGGGATCTGAAGTGAGTGTCGGACAATCCATCGGTGCGCAAAGCCAGGAAGATGCCCGCAGTTTCGCGTCTCATAACATCACGATTGCTTTGATTATTTCCATCTGTTGGGGCACACTCCTTTTTATATTTGCAGAACCTATCATACGCATCTATGAACTCGAAGATCATATTACGGCCAATGCCATCCAATATCTGCGGATTGTTTCTACCGGATTGCCTTTTATTTTCCTCTCCGCCGCCTTCACCGGAATTTATAATGCGGCAGGGCGCAGTAAAGTCCCGTTCTTTATCAGCGGCACAGGATTGATACTGAACATCATTCTGGACCCGCTCTTCATTTTCGGTTTCGGGCTGGGAACCAATGGTGCGGCATACGCTACCTGGATTGCGGAAGCAAGTGTTTTCCTAATTTTCGTCTATCAGTTGCGTTGCCGGGATGCTCTGCTTGGCGGTTTCCCTTTCTTCACGCGGCTAAAGAAAAAATATACACGGAGAATCTTTAAACTGGGATTGCCCGTAGCTACTTTGAATACGCTATTTGCTTTCGTCAATATGTTCCTTTGCCGCACCGCCTCGGAACAGGGAGGACACATCGGACTGATGACTTTCACTACCGGAGGGCAAATTGAAGCAATCACCTGGAATACCTCACAGGGATTTTCCACCGCACTAAGTGCCTTCATCGCCCAAAACTACGCCGCCGGACGAGTGGAACGGGTACTTAGAGCCTGGTATACGACTTTATGGATGACGGGAATCTTCGGTACATTCTGCACATTACTATTCGTTTTCTTCGGGAATGAAGTTTTTGCCATATTCGTCCCCGAACAGGCGGCCTACGAAGCCGGAGGTGTGTTCCTCCGTATCGACGGATATTCGCAACTTTTTATGATGCTCGAAATCACCATGCAGGGAGTATTCTACGGCATCGGACGCACCATCCCTCCTGCCATTATCAGCATCAGCTGCAACTATATGCGTATTCCGCTTGCCATCCTGTTTGTACGGATGGGCATGGGAGTGGAAGGAATCTGGTGGGCAGTCTGCATCACCACGGTTGCCAAAGGGTTAATTCTTTTGAGTTGGTTCATTATTATTAAAAAGAAGTGTTTGAGTATTCCTTCAACGATAAAAGGATAATTATCATTTCCCTTTATTAACAAACAAAGGGGCTCGTCCGAGTTATTTTAACTTAAAAAGTACACGCTTGCCAAATAATATGTATCTTTGCATTGTTATTAATAATGCGAAGTGATTCGTATAAAAACATTTTTTATAAACCAATTAAAAAACATCAACATTATGAACAAGATGAAATTTATGGTTCTCTTCATGAGTATTGCCATGATATTTGGTAGCTGTGGAAGTATGAACAACACTGGTAAAGGTGCTGCTATCGGTGGTGGTTCGGGTGCTGCACTAGGTGCGATCCTGGGAGGTGTTATCGGTAAAGGTGCTGCTATCGGTGCTGCTATTGGTACGGCAGTAGGTGCAGGTACAGGTGCTCTTATCGGTAAGAAGATGGACAAAGCAGCAGCAGAAGCAAAACAAATTGAAGGCGCACAAGTAGAACAGATAACAGACAACAACGGATTGCAAGCCGTGAAAGTAACATTCGATTCGGGTATTCTTTTCACTACCGGTAATGCAAATCTAAGTGCTGCTGCTAAATCTGCTTTAAGCAAGTTTGCCAACAATGTGCTCAACCAGAACCGGGATATGGACGTGTCTATCTACGGATATACCGACAACCAGGGCTGGAAGAACAGTACTGCTGCACAAAGCCAGCAAAAGAACCTGAACTTATCACAAGAACGTGCGCAAAGTGTGTCCAGTTACTTGTTGAGTTGCGGTGTTTCCACCAATCAGATCAAGAGTGTACAGGGAATGGGTGAAAGCGATCCCGTTGCAAGCAATGACACTGCTGCCGGTCGCGAACAAAACCGTCGTGTAGAAGTATACATGTACGCAAGTGAACAAATGATTAAAGATGCACAAGCAGCCGCTAATTAAAAAATTACTGCGCTATACGCGCAACCTGCTGATTTTCTTCTTTGCATCAACACTACTAGCAGTGATTATTTACCGTTTCATGCCGGTTTATGTAACTCCGTTGATGGTTATCCGAAGCGTTCAGCAAGTTTTTTCAGGAGATAAACCCACGTGGAAGCACACGTGGGTTTCTTTTGATAAGATATCTCCCAACCTGCCGATGGCGGTCATAGCCTCCGAAGACAACCGTTTTGCCGAACACAACGGGTTCGACTTCGTAGAAATCAAAAAAGCGATGAAAGAAAACGAAACACGCAAACGGAAACGGGGAGCAAGCACCATCAGTCAGCAGACAGCCAAGAATGTATTCTTATGGCCGCAATCTTCGTGGGTACGCAAAGGGTTCGAAGTCTATTTTACGTTTCTCATCGAACTCTTCTGGTCGAAAGAGCGAATCATGGAAGTCTATCTCAACTCTATAGAAATGGGAAATGGCATCTACGGCGCACAAGCAACCGCAAAAAATAAGTTCGGAACAACAGCCGACAAACTGACCCGGGGACAATGTGCACTCATCGCCGCCACCCTCCCCAACCCGATACGATTTAACTCGGCGAAACCTTCGTCATACATACTAAAACGACAAAGTCAGATATTACGGCTAATGAATCTGGTTCCTAAATTCCCACCGGAAGAGAAGGCCGTTGAAAAGAAAAAAAGCAAAAAAAAGAAAAGCAAATAACAAGAAAGAATTTATAACCTAGTTTAATTTACGATTAGACGAATAGGTGATTTACGATTAGACAATTTACGATGTACGATTGAAATAACTTTTGGAATTATAAGTACTTATCTTTGCATAAGTATCTCCTCATTCACAATTCAAATTTCAATCGTACATCGTAAATCGTTTAATCGTAAATAAAATTAGGTTATAAAAAAGGAAGGAGCAATGAGAATCTATCTCTTTGCTCCTTCTGCTAATAAGCTTGTTTGTATGCGCTATCCTCATTTATACAAAATCTTTCAATTCCTGTTGTAAACGTTGACGTGTGAAGAATATGCGGCTCTTCACTGTGCCTAATGGTAATCCTAATTTCTCTGCGATTTCGCGGTATTTAAAACCAGATACGTGCATAGAGAAAGGAATCTTATACTCCCGGGGGAGTGCGTTGACGATGCGGTGCATTTCTTTCAGGTCGTAAGCACCTTCCGTACTTTCAAATCCTGAATCTTGTGGCAGATTTAAGTGATAATAATTATCGGTTGTGTCAACAAAAGTTTGATCGCGTACTATTTTACGGTAGTTATTTATAAAGATGTTACGCATGATAGTGTACATCCATCCTTTGAAATTTGTATCCGGAACATATTTCTCCTCATTGTCTAATGCTTTTAAAGATGTTTCCTGCAATAAGTCATTTGCTTCTTCACGGTTGGCCGTCAATTTATAAGCAAAACGAAGCAACTCTTCCTGTACTCCAATTAAATCTTTTCTGAAACTTAAACTTTTCATACTTTAATGGTTTTATGGTTAATATTCGTTTTTCTCGATGTTTGCAAGTTTAAAGGTATTTTGCTTATCAAGCAGGGTAGAATCCGTTATTTTTTAGGGGGACATTCTATCAAATGACAGATTTCAGGTGCTTTCTGATAGTTTTTAGGTGGTATTTGCGAAATTTATCCCCTACTGCTTGGTTAAAAGAACCAAATAGATTACTTTTGATTTTATATTATTAAATAAAACAAAAAGCTATGACCATACTTATTATTGTAGGGATTATTGTATTGCTGGGCATCATTTTTGCTTCCATGTACAACTCATTAGTGAAATTGAGAAACAATCGTGAAAACGCGTTCGCCGACATCGATGTACAATTGAAACAACGCCATGATCTCATTCCCCAACTGGTAGACACCGTGAAAGGATATGCCGCACACGAAAAGGAAACGCTCGAACGGGTGATTCAGGCACGTAACGGTGCAGTGGGCGCAAAAACGATTGATGATAAGATAGCTGCCGAAAACCAGTTAAGCTCTGCTCTTGCAGGATTGAAAATCACTCTCGAGGCTTATCCCGATTTGAAAGCTAATCAGAATTTCCTGCAATTACAGGAAGAAATTGCTGATGTAGAGAATAAACTGGCTGCTGTCCGCCGTTACTTCAACTCGGCAACTAAAGAATATAATAACGCCGTACAGACATTCCCATCGAATATAGTAGCAGGAATGACCGGATTCCAAAGAGAAATCATGTTCGACCTGGGGAAGAATGAACGTGCGAATCTGGATCAGGCACCTAAAATAAGTTTCTAAACTCTTTATTCACACCGTCCACTCAATTACAAAAGTTGAACACGCATGCAATACGTCGGAATCCAAACACAGCAGAGCCGGAATAATCTGCGCTCTGCGTTTCTACTGTTCCTGTTTCCCTGTCTCGTGGCAGCACTCCTCTATTTATCCTGCTACCTGTTGGTTCTTTTTGGATACGGAAAGAGTATGGAAATAGAAATAATGCCAATGGTCAATCATTTCTTCCTCTCTTCGTTGCCATACACCATGGGGATCGTAATCATCTGGTTTCTGATTGCCTACTGGGCCAACACAAGCATTATCAATTCTGCCACCGGTTCCAAACCGCTGGATCGTATAGAGAATAAACGCGTTTACAACCTGGTAGAAAACCTATGTATGTCGCAAGGCATGAAGATGCCGAAAATCAATATCATCTATGACAGTTCTCTGAATGCATTTGCAAGCGGTATCAATGAACGTACATACACTGTTACCCTCTCGGAAGGTATCATCAAAAAACTGAATGATGAAGAACTGGAAGCAGTGATTGCGCATGAGCTAAGTCATATCCGCAATCGTGACGTGCGCTTGCTGATAATATCCATCGTCTTTGTCGGTATCTTTTCCATGCTGACAGAAATCACATTATATACCATCACGCACATACGTGTACGCAGCAACAGCAAAGGTAGTGGCGGCATTTTTCTTTTCATTCTACTCGCTTTAGTGATAGCTGCCATCGGTTATCTTTTCTCAAGCCTGATGCGTTTTGCCATTTCACGCAAACGCGAATACATGGCAGACGCGGGATCGGCAGAAATGACGAAGAATCCGTTGGCACTGGCCAGTGCTCTCCGCAAAATATCGGCAGATCCTGCCATCGAGGCAGTAGAAAGGAAAGACGTGGCGCAATTATTTATACAGAATCCTAAAAAGAAATCGAAAAGTATATTCAGCGGAATCAACGGATTGTTTGCCACTCATCCTCCCATTGAAAAACGAATTGAAATACTGGAACAGTTCTAAAAGCCTGTTCTAATTTTCTTCCCAAGCGTTTTTATTCAAAAGTTGATTATGCCCTTAATTGGTCTAAACTTATAAATAACAGGGATTTCTGTTTAATTTTCATTAAAGGAAACAGAACTATCCCTGTCTTTTTCTTATATTTGGTTGTTATACATATATACATCAACCTAAATACAACTGATATGAGAACGAAGAAACAAATCTTTATGCTGTTACTAGCCTTGCTAGTGGGCATCCCTACCCTTTCGGCTCAAAGTAAAAAGGAAAAGAAAGAACAGAAGAAAGAAGCCGTAAAGAAGCTGATTGAATCTGAAAACTACAAGATAGATGTCAACACCGCCATGCCGATGCGCGGACGCTCCATCCCTTTGACATCTTCCTACTCACTGGAAATCAGAAACGATTCGGTCATTTCTTATCTGCCTTATTATGGACGAGCTTACAGCATCCCCTATGGCGGAGGCGACGGGCTAAATTTTAAAGCTGTGCTCAAAGAATACAGTATGAAAATGGATAAGAAAGGAAATGCCGTCATCGAGTTTATCGCACGCAATCCCGAAGACAGGTATGAATACAGAGTCAAAGTATTCCCCAATGGTTCGGCAAGCATTGATGTCAATATGCAAAACCGTCAGTCCATTAGTTTTCAGGGGGAGCTGTATATAAAGGAAGAGAAGTAAGTAAGAAACAAAAACAAGTAAGAGAAACGGGCTAAATAATTTTGTATTATTAGGTGTGGATTGCACGGATTACACGGTTGTTAGAATGATGATTACCATACAGCAACCGTGTAATCCGTGCCTAATTTTATAATATAAACTATTAATTCTTAGCTATCCGATAGAAACAATATGAACACATTCACTCGGGCAATATCTTTTTTATTCTTCCGGCTCTTCCCCACCTTTTAATATAGGCAGGCAAATGTGATATTTTACAGCTAAGATGCGAGTCAGAAACACGACTGATCCGCCAATCAACTGACAAGCGTAGGACTCCATACCTGCGAGATCGCAAATCCAATATGCAATACCGCCTACGACACAAGCCATTGCGTAAATCTCCTTTCGGAAGATAAGAGGTATTTCATTGATAAATACGTCACGAATCACCCCACCAGCCGCTCCAGTAATGCTACCCATGATAATCGCCACCCAGAAAGGATAACCCAAAGCAATGCTCTTGCCTACACCTACCACGGTAAACAGTGCCAGACCGATGGTATCGAAAATGAAGAAAGTATTATTGAGCCGGATGAGCCAGCGTCCGAAACAGATGACCCATAACAAAGCCAGTCCTGTACAAATCAGATAGATAGGGTCAGTCATCCATCCCGGTGTCACGTCGAGCAGTACATCACGGATGGTACCGCCGCCGATAGCCGTAGCAAGTCCTACCACATAAGCGCCGAACCAGTCGAAACGTTTCGCCGAAGCTAGCCGGATACCACTAATAGCAAAGGCAAATGTGCCTATAAAATCAAGAATTTGAACGAATGTGGGCATATATTTGTTATTTTGTATGCAAAGTAACGAATAAATTCCGTAAGAAAATGTACTTTTGCTTCACGAATTAAACCGAATAAGGTAGAAACAATATGAAAATAACAATTGTTGCGGGGGCACGCCCCAATTTTATGAAGATAGCTCCCATTACACGCGCTATTGAAGCCGCACGGGCGCTGGGTAAAAGTATCTCTTACCGACTGGTTTATACAGGGAGGAAAGATGATACAAGTCTGGATGCTTCTCTCTTTTCGGATCTCGATATGAAAGCTCCCGATGTGTATCTGGGAGTGGAAAGCAGTAATCCAACGAGTTTGACAGCCGGAATCATGGTAGCCTTCGAACAAGAACTGACGGAGAATCCGGCACACGTAGTCCTTGTGGTAGACGACTTGACCGCAACCATGAGTTGTGCCATCGTTGCCAAGAAACAAGGCATCAAGGTAGCACATCTCGTAGCCGGAACCCGTTCTTTCGATATGAAAATGCCGAAAGAAGTCAACCGCATGATTACAGACGGACTATCCGACTATCTGTTCACAGCCGGTATGGTTGCCAACCGCAACCTGAACCAGACGGGAACGGAAAGCGAAAACGTATATTATGTAGGCAACATTCTGATTGATGCCATCCGCTACAACCGGAACCGCTTGCTCAAACCGATATGGTTCTCCGTCTTGGGACTGCAAGAAGGAAATTATCTCCTATTTACTCTCAACCGTCGTGTATTACTCGGCAATAAGGAGAATCTGCGTCAGTTGATGAAAACAATCATCGACAAGTCTGCCGGTATGCCTATCGTTGCACCGCTGCACACCTACGTGCGCAATGCCATCAAAGAGTTGGACATCGAAGCTCCGAATCTCCATATCATGCCGCCGCAGAACTACCTGTTCTTCGGTTATCTGATAAACAAGGCGAAAGGAATCATAACAGATTCAGGAAACGTAGCCGAAGAAGCGACCTTCCTGGGTATTCCTTGTATCACACTCAACACGTATGCCGAACATCCGGAAACGTGGCGCATGGGAACCAACGAACTTGTCGGAGAAGATCCTGCCCTGCTTGCCAAAACCATGGATACACTGATGTACGGTGAATGGAAACGTGGCGAACTTCCCGAACGTTGGGACGGACGTACCGCAGAGCGTATTGTACAGATACTTACGAGCAAATAACATTTACCCGGCATGTTCCATTCCGTTTCCCGGCATGGAACTGTTAGTTTCACGCCTTGAAACTAATAGTTTCACACCGAGAAACAAAGTGTTTCACACCGAGAAACCAACAGTTTCATGCCGGGAAACAAAAAGTTTCAAAGGTTGAAACAAAAAGTGCCCTACAACGGGAGCAAAGGTTTCAAATACCGAAACTGGGAGAACGAAATGCGGAAATGCCCTTATCAAAAGGATTAACAGCGGGATGTTCCTTGAATTATCGGACGATATATGCTTGTAAACAACCAAAAACGATGGGTAAAAAAAGTTATATATTCTGTTATCCTTAGAGTTATTTGTTAACTTTGCAGCCCTACTACGAACGTTATGATACAACGATATAACAAAATACTTATACTGTTCTTACTCGTATTGGTAGCTTCCAATGCTTTTGCGCAGCAAATTAAAGGGGTAGTCACTGATTCGATTACCCACGAGCCATTGATGTATATCTCTGTTTACTATCAGGAGAAGAGAGATATGGGAACCATCACCAATATTGACGGAGAATACAGTCTTGACACCCGCAGAAACGGAGGGACACTGGTGTTCTCCGCTGTAGGTTATATCAGTAAAACGGTTCGGGTTGGTTCCAACAATCAGACAGTGAACGTTAAGTTAGCTCCGGATAATGTGCTCCTGAACGAGGTTGTCGTGAAACCTCAAAAGGAGAAATACTCCCGCAAGAACAATCCGGCAGTGGAATTCATGAAGAAGGTAATCGAACACAAAAAGGCACAAGTCCTCGAAGTGAACGAGTACTATCAGTACGACAAGTACGAGAAGATGAAAATGTCTATCAACGACCTCACACCGGAAAAGCTTGAAAAAGGTATCTACAAAAAATATTCATTCTTAAGAGACCAAGTGGAAGTGTCGGAAACAACCAATAAGTTGATTCTCCCTATTTCCGTACAGGAAACGTCCTCGCAAACCATCTACCGCAAAAATCCCGAAAACAAGAAAACGATTATCAAAGGAAAGAACTCCAATGGTATAGAAGAATTTTTCTCTACGGGAGATATGCTCGGCACCGTATTGAAAGACGTATTTGCCGACATCAATATCTACGATGATGATATCCGGTTGCTTCAGCAGCGTTTCGTCAGTCCGATCGGTAACAATGCCATCTCATTTTATAAATATTATCTGATGGATACATTGATGGTAAACAAACGCGAATGTGTCCACCTCACTTTTGTTCCGCAAAACTCGCAAGACTTCGGATTCACCGGACATCTGTATGTATTGAATGATTCTACATACGCCGTTCAGAAATGTACAATGAACCTGCCTAAAAAGACCGGAGTCAACTTTGTCAACCGCATGGACATCACGCAACAGTATGAGCAACTGCCCAACGGCAACTGGGTGTTGGCGGATGATGACATGACCGTAGACCTTTCCTGGAATTCCAACAAAACAGCAGGTGGATTGCAGGTGGAACGAACCACGAAATATAGTAATTATAAATTCGATCCTATTGAACAACGACTGTTCCGGTTGAAAGGCAGCGTGATAAAAGAAGCGGATATGCTCTCGAAAAGCGATGAGTACTGGGCGAGTGTCCGTCAAGTACCATTGACAAAGAAAGAAAGTTCGATGGATGTATTCGTCAACCGTCTTGAACAGATTCCGGGATTCAAATACATCATCTTCGGAGCGAAAGCACTGATTGAGAACTTTGTAGAGACAGGAAGCAAAGAGCATCCGAGCAAAGTGGACATCGGCCCTATCAACACCATGATTTCGAGCAATTACATTGATGGCACCCGTTTCCGGTTGAGCGGTATGACTACGGCTCATTTCGACAAGCACTGGTTCTTGAGCGGATACGGAGCATACGGTCTGAAAGACGAACGCTGGAAATATAGCGGAACGGTGACTTATTCGTTCAACAAACGCGATTATGTGGTTTGGGAGTTCCCGAAACATTATCTTTCGGCAACGTACAGTTATGACGTAATGTCTCCGATGGACAAATTCCTGTTTACGGATAAAGATAATATCTTCCTGTCGGTCAAGACAACGACAGTAGACCAAATGTCGTATATGCGCGACGCCACCATTAATTATGAACTCGAAACGCTGACCGGATTCGGAGTGAAAGCCATGCTGCGCCACCGTAACGACGAGCCTACCGGCAAACTGGAATACCTGCGCAATGATGCCGCACAAACCCGTGTGCACGATGTCACGACTTCCGAAGCAAGTCTGACGCTGCGCTATGCGCCGGGCGAATCATTTGTCAACTCCAAGCAACGCCGCGTGCCTGTGTCGCTGGACGCTCCTATCTTTACGCTCACTCATGCTATGGGTTTCAAAGGAGTATTGGGCGGGGATTATAACTTTAACCGCACGGAAGCAAGTGTGTGGAAACGTTTCTGGCTCCCGGCTTCCTGGGGAAAGATTGATTGCAGCGTGAAAGCAGGTGCAGAATGGAACACAGTTCCTTTCCCGTTGTTAATCCTGCCGGAAGCCAACTTGTCCTACATCACCCAGCGCGAAACGTTCAACTTGATTAATAACATGGAATTCCTGAACGACCGTTACGCTTCCATGTCATTATCCTACGACATGAATGGAAAACTCTTCAACC
Source organism: Bacteroides xylanisolvens (assembly GCF_018289135.1). Lineage (NCBI taxonomy): Bacteria > Pseudomonadati > Bacteroidota > Bacteroidia > Bacteroidales > Bacteroidaceae > Bacteroides > Bacteroides xylanisolvens. The sequence continues at coordinate 1,096,834 of NZ_CP072216.1, read as the reverse complement.
GTATTCCTCTTATCAAGAACCTGAAATGGAGGGAAATGTTCCGTGTACGTGCTCTGTGGGGAACATTGACGGACAAGAACAATCCGTTCAAGAGCAACAATCCCGATTTGTTCCGTTTCCCGACACGCGACGGTAAGTTCACCAGTTTCGTGATGGACCCGAAAGTGCCGTATGTCGAAGCAAGTGTAGGTATCTACAACATTTTCAAGTTGCTGCACGTTGAGTATGTACATCGTTTCACTTATCGTGATAATCCGGGTATCAACAAAAACGGTATCCGCTTCATGGTATTAATGGTATTCTAAAAAATTATGCAACCACTAGCAGAACGGTTACGGCCAAAGACTTTGGATGATTATATCGGTCAGAAACATTTAGTTGGACCGGGGGCTATCTTGCGGAAAATGATTGACGCAGGACGCATCTCTTCGTTTATTCTCTGGGGACCTCCCGGAGTGGGTAAAACAACCCTTGCGCAAATCATTGCCAACAAACTGGAAACCCCTTTCTATACGTTAAGTGCCGTGACTTCCGGTGTGAAGGATGTGCGCGAAGTGATAGAACGTGCCAAGAGCAACCGCTTCTTTTCACAGTCCAGCCCAATTCTGTTTATCGATGAAATCCATCGGTTCAGCAAGTCGCAGCAGGATTCTCTGTTGGGAGCGGTAGAGAACGGAACAGTCACGCTGATTGGCGCAACAACGGAGAATCCGTCGTTTGAGGTCATCCGCCCTCTCCTGTCCCGCTGCCAGCTTTATGTGCTCAAATCTTTGGAGAAAGAAGATTTATTGGAACTTCTGCAACGTGCCATCACCACGGATGCCGTATTGAAAGAACGCAAAATTGAATTGAAAGAAACAACGGCCATATTGCGTTTCTCCGGTGGAGACGCCCGCAAGCTGCTTAATATATTGGAACTCGTTGTGCAATCGGAAACGGAAGAGACTGTTGTCATCACCGATGAAATGGTGACCGAACGGTTGCAACAAAATCCGCTGGCATACGACAAGGATGGAGAGATGCATTATGACATTATCTCCGCTTTCATCAAGTCTATTCGTGGCAGTGATCCTGATGGAGCGATCTATTGGCTGGCCCGTATGGTGGAAGGAGGAGAAGATCCTGCTTTCATTGCCCGCCGACTGGTGATTTCGGCTGCCGAGGACATTGGTTTGGCAAACCCGAACGCACTGCTTCTCGCTAACGCCTGCTTTGAAACATTGATGAAAATCGGCTGGCCCGAAGGACGGATTCCTTTAGCTGAAACAACGATTTATCTGGCTACCAGTCCGAAGAGTAATTCGGCATACAGCGCGATCAATGACGCACTGGAGTTAGTCCGTTCAACCGGCAATCTGCCTGTCCCCTTGCATCTGCGCAATGCTCCGACCAAACTGATGAAGCAACTGGGCTACGGACAGGAATATAAATATGCACACAGCTATGAAGGTAACTTTGTCAAACAGCAATTCCTTCCGGACGAACTGAAAGACAAACGGATATGGCAACCGCAAAACAATCCGGCAGAGCAGAAGCATGCCGAACGGATGATACAGTTGTGGGGAGACAAATTCAAAAAATGATATTTTTCAGGCACAGATTACGCAGATGCTTTATTTTTTAGAAAACGTGAAATCCGTATAATCCGTGCCTATAATATCAATATGTTGTTAAGAAAACACGTATAACTTATTATTAATATTGAAATTGAAATGAAGATTGTAGTTTTAGACGGCTTTGCCGCCAATCCCGGAGATTTATCCTGGGAAGGTATGAAAGTTCTTGGAGAATGTACAATTTATGATCGTACAGCTCCGGAAGAGGTATTAGAACGTGCAGCCGGTGCAGAAGCAATTCTGACTAACAAGGTAATCATCAATGCAGACCACATGGCTGCACTGCCCGAACTGAAATATATCGGTGTATTGGCTACCGGATACAACGTGGTAGACACAGCTGCTGCCAAAGAACGGGGAATCGTCGTTACTAATATTCCTTCATACAGCACCGCTTCCGTTGCTCAAATGGTATTTTCGCATATCCTGAACATCACTCAACAAGTGCAACACCACTCCGAAGAAGTGCACAAAGGCCGTTGGACAAACAACAAGGATTTCTGTTTTTGGGACACTCCGTTGATGGAACTTCGGGATAAGAAAATCGGTCTGGTAGGATTGGGAAACACCGGATATACCACAGCGCGTGTTGCTATCGGATTCGGTATGCAAGTGTACGCATTGACTTCTAAATCTCACTTCCAGTTACCACCGGAAATCAAGAAAATGGATTTGGATCAATTGTTCAGCGAGTGTGATATTATCAGTTTGCACTGCCCGCTTACACCGGATACACGCGAAATGGTGAATGCACGCCGTCTTGCCATGATGAAGCCGACAGCCATCTTAATCAATACCGGTCGCGGACCGCTTATCAACGAACAAGATCTTGCAGATGCTTTGAACAGCGGTAAGATTTATGCAGCCGGCGTAGACGTGCTTTCTACCGAACCGCCTTGTGCCGACAATCCATTGCTGACAGCAAAGAACTGCTACATCACTCCGCACATTGCCTGGGCAACCATAGAGGCTCGTGAACGTCTGATGAATATTGCAATCAGCAATCTTCAGGCTTACATTTCTGGCAAACCGGAGAATGTAGTCAATAAATAATTAACATTAGTGTAATTCATAATGAGGGTATCATAATGCCCGAATTGAAAGATTTACCTCTGCTACACATTGAAACTGAACTGCACCCTAAAAGTTAGTCACAAAACTTTAGGTGTGCAGTTTAAGTTATGTGTGGCAGGGGGATTTTTCTAAAGAAAAGTGTTTAGGCACACCGCTGACTATAATATATAAAAAGCTCCCCTTATTTTATCTCTCTACCATGACTTAGAGTGATGTTACATAAGGGGAGTTTATTTGTTCCGACTAGAATCTCTATTTCGAAATTCTATATGGACAATGTATGAGTGTATGGACAAAATTATTAGTACACAGACACAAGACTAATATACAAATAATATATTAGTATGAGTGTCCTCCTTCATCCATTTCTTTCTCGGTAATCTTATGCCGGTCGATACTACGCCAAGCGTAGAAAATATAAGCAATCACAAACGGAACAAGAATGGAAACATAAGCCATTGTCTTCAGTGTAAATTCACTGGAGCAGCTATTGGCTAATGTCAATGAGCTTTGCAGGTCGGTATATGACGGATAATAGGCAGTATTGTTGTACCCTGCTACCAGTAGCAAAGATAAAACAGTCAGTACCGTACCGATTCCTGCAAACCAGATACCTTTATCAAAAGTCTTTTTAAGCAATGTCTTTCCGATACCGAAAAGAACCAGTACCACCCCAATCAGGAATAAAGCCAGCACTACCGGCATCTCGATAAAGTTTGTGAGATACTTGTATGGCTGCATATAAATCTCCTGTGTTTCCGGGTTAACGGCAAAGCCTTCGGACACCAATGTACGAATGACAAACGACAAAAAGAATACAAGGAACAAGACTGTGTTATTGCGTACTGCACGACGACATTTGTCGGTCAGTTCTTTGTCATCAATATTATTAATGAAATAGAGTGCTCCCAATACACGAGCAAGGAAGAAGACAGCCAATCCAAGAATTACATTCCAGATATTCGTCAACGCATCCAATCCGTGCCAGCCATTTCCCCAATGACTGATTACCGGCATAATAGTGTCTGTCATATTGGCCTTATTAATATAGAAATCAGAACCGGTGAAGAAAGTAGCCACCGCCCCGCCAAGTAACACAGGACCCACTACCCCATTAATCACCAAGAAAGTCTGATATGTCTTTTTACCTAACAGATTTCCTGCCTTACTCTGAAACTCATAACTGACAGCCTGCAATACAAAACTGAAAAGTATAATCATCCAAAGCCAATAAGCACCACCGAAACTGGTACTGTAGAACAACGGGAAAGAAGCAAAGAAAGCTCCTCCAAACGTCACCAACGTAGTAAACGTAAACTCCCACTTACGCCCGGTAGAATTCACCATCATCTTACGATGCTCTTCGGTTTTACCCAGACAGAACAATAATGAATTACCTCCCTGCACAAACAATAAGAACACGAGTATGGCTCCCAGCAAGGAAACGACAAGCCACCAATATTGTTGCAAAAATATATACATAAGTTTCAAGTATTAAGTAATAAGTATTAAGTATTATGCGTCCGGTCCTTTCTTGATAGCTTTCACCATAATTCCGACACCTGCAATCAGCATCACTGTAAACAGGAGCAGGAAGATAAAGAACGTAGTTTGCACGGAGCTTACATCCAGTTTGGAGATAGCAGCCATCGTAGGCAACATATCGCGGATAGCCCACGGCTGACGACCACATTCGGCAACCACCCATCCGGCTTGTCCGGCGATGTAACCCAAAGGAATTGTCAGCAGAGCAATCCAGTGCATCCAGCGCATCTTACTCAAATCCTTTTTATAGATAAAGAAAAGAACGACTATAAAGAACAGGATGAAATATCCGCCCAAGATTACCATTATACGGAATGCGTAGAAGTTGAGAGGAACATTCGGAACCAGTTGGTTCACATCTTTGATATATCCGTAGCCAAAATAGGGAATATTTTCCTGCAATACATTATATGCAATCTTCGCATCCTCCTCGTGTCCGGCACTCTTTGCTGCACGATAGGCGGCCAATGCGCCGATAGCCGTTTTACCACGTTCTATCTTCTCGGCAGCAGAGAGAGCCTTCGATCCGTCTTTCAACTGATACCCCCCTTCGATAATATTCGTAATGCCCGGAACGTAACCGTCCACATTACGCTCGGCAAGGAAAGAAAGCATACTCGGGATTTCAAAACGGAAGAGGAAAGGATCTTTCCCATCGTTGTAAGTCTTCTTTTCAGGATTCAATACTCCTATTCCGACCAGACCGACATTCGTTCCGCCTTCATACAGACCTTCCACAGCAGCCAGTTTCATCGGTTGTGTTTGGGCAATCTGATAACCGGAACCGTCACCCGTCCAAACAGAAAGCAACGATGCTACCAATCCGAAGATTGCACCAATCTTGATGCTGGCCAATGCAAACTCACGATTACGTTTCTTCAGCAAGTACCAACAACTGATACCGACCACAAAAATAGCACCCAACACCCAGCCGGACAATACCGTGTGGAAGAACTTATTGACTGCTACAGGCGAGGTAGCCACCGCCCAAAAATCAACCATCTCATTACGGACAGTGTCAGGATTGAATTCCATGCCTACCGGATGCTGCATCCATGCGTTGGCAACGAGAATCCACCAGGCGGAAATCGTAGCTCCCAATCCCGTCAGCCAGGTGGAAGTCAAGTGGAAACGTTTACTTACTTTTCCCCATCCGAAGAACATGACCGCAATAAACGTAGCTTCCATAAAGAATGCCAAAATACCTTCAATAGCCAACGGAGCACCGAAGATATCCCCTACAAACCACGAATAATTGCTCCAGTTCGTACCGAATTCAAACTCCAGAATCAAACCCGTTGCCACACCGATGGCAAAGTTAATACCGAAAAGTTTCATCCAAAACTGGGCAGTCTTTTTCCAAAATTCGTTGCCTGTTTTATAATACAGCGTCTCCATGATTCCCATCACTACTGCCAGTCCGAGTGTGAGGGGAACAAAAATCCAGTGGTACATGGCTGTCATCGCAAATTGGGCTCTCGACCAATCGATCAGCGAGGTGTCAATACTTTCAATCATAATCCTATGTAGTTTAAGAGTTAAAAATCAGTAGATTTATCGGGGATGGCACGTTCTATCAGTTCATTTCCCACGTATGTACCTTTGTCGGCATCCGTTGGGTGGTCGCCGAGGAAATCAGGGAAAAAGAACATTTTGAGGATGAAGAACATGACGAATAATTTCAGCAAAATAATAACCCATAGGGTACGTCCTAAGGTCATACTACGGAAACCCTCCAAATAGAAGTTCCAGATCGTAAGCAGTGTATTCTTCATATGTTGACGTTATAATTTGTAATGAGTACAAATATACATTTTTTATAATTAAAACAAACAAGTAGTCAAAAAAGTTGCAAGATTTGTCGTGTTTTTCTTCAAAAACCTACCTATCGACAGAAAAAAATCATTTAACGGCGAAATAACGTCATCCGTCTATCGTTTTTGCGGCATATATAATATGTACGTACCTTCGCTAACAGTAAATCAATAGAAGTATGAATATGATAAATGTAAGAAGATTGACAGTGATGACATTTCTTGGAGCAGGTATGCTGTCCGGCATATCTGCCCAGGTTTCTCCGCTGCAAGTCGATACGCTGAAAGAAACGAAAATCCCGGATCAATGGGACTTGCAGTCATGCATCGACTATGCAAAGGAACAGAACATTACAATTCGTAAGAACCGGATCACTGCGGTCAGCACGCAGATTGATGTGAAGACAGCTAAAGCTGCCATGTTCCCCAGTCTTTCGTTTTCTACCGGCCAACAGGTGGTGAATCGTCCGTATCAGGAGACAAGTAGCCGGGTGAGCGGTAGCGAGATTATCAGTAGCAACAGCAAAACGAGCTACAACGGTAATTATGGACTGAATGCTTCGTGGACTCTATATAATGGTAATAAACGGTTGAAAACCATCCAACAGGAGAAGTTGAATAATCAGATGGCCGAGCTGGATGTGGCGACTTCCGAAAATAATATTCAAGAGTCCATCGCTCAAGTATATATCCAGATTCTTTATGCAGCCGAATCTGTGAAAGTAAACGAAAACACCCTGCAAGTTTCCATTGCGCAGCGCGACCGAGGACAGGAACTTCTGAATGCCGGAAGTATTGCCAAAAGCGACCTCGCGCAACTGGAAGCACAGGTGAGCACCGACCGATACCAACTTGTCACCGCGCAAGCCACTCTTGAAGATTACAAATTGCAACTGAAACAACTGCTCGAACTGGATGGGGAGAATGAAATGAACATCTACCTCCCTGCCCTGTCCGACGAAAATGTGCTGGCTCCGCTGCCTACCAAAAGAGATGTGTACATCAGCGCATTGAGCCTTCGTCCGGAGATTGAAGCAAGCAAACTGAATGTAGAAGCTTCTGAACTGGGTATCAATATCGCCAAATCAAGCTATTTCCCCACCATCAGCCTTAGCGCAGGAATCGGAACCAACCATACCAGCGGTAGCGATTTCACCTTCGGAGAACAAGTGAAGAACGGATGGAACAACTCTATCGGACTGTCTGTCAGTGTGCCTATCTTCAATAACCGTCAAACGAAAAGTGCCGTACAAAAAGCTAAATTGCAGTACGAAACGAGCATGTTATCCTTGCTTGACGAACAAAAGGCACTGTACAAAACCATTGAAAGCCTTTGGTTGGATGCCAACAGCGCGCAACAGCGTTATGCTGCCGCAAACGAAAAGCTGAAAAGTACAAAAATCAGCTATGAGTTGATTAGCGAACAGTTTAATTTGGGAATGAAGAATACCGTAGAACTCCTTACTGAAAAGAATAATTTGCTGCAAGCACAGCAGGAACAGCTTCAGGCTAAATATATGGCTATACTGAATACGCAGTTGCTGAAGTTCTATCAGGGAGATCAATTAGCTTTATAAAGAGTATAAAATCAGCATTATAAATAAGTAAAAGCATAATAAACGAATGAAAACGAAAAAGATTATTCTAATCGCCGTAGTAGTCGTCGTGGTTGTAGGAGCAGGAATATGGCTCTTTGCCGGTTCACCCGCCAAACACAAAGTGACGTACGCCACCGCTACTGTCAGTAAAGGCGATATTTCAAATTCGGTGACTGCTACCGGAACGATCGAACCGGTGACGGAAGTAGAAGTCGGTACGCAGGTGTCCGGTATCATCGACAAAATTTACGTAGATTACAACTCGGAAGTAACCAAAGGACAGCTGATTGCTGAGATGGACCGCGTCACATTGCAAAGTGAACTGGCCTCACAGCAGGCAACTTACGATGGTGCGAAAGCTGAATATGAATATCAGAAAAAGAATTATGAACGCAGCAAAGGCTTGCACGAAAAGTCACTGATTAGTGATACGGACTTCGAACAGGCACTCTACAATTATCAGAAAGCGAAAAGCAGCTATGACAGCAGTAAGGCATCGCTCGCGAAAGCGGAACGTAACCTATCTTACGCTACCATTACTTCACCGATTGACGGAGTAGTCATCAGCCGTGATGTAGAAGCAGGACAAACCGTTGCTTCCGGATTCGAAACTCCGACACTATTCACCATTGCTGCCGACCTGACACAGATGCAAGTAGTAGCCGACGTAGATGAAGCTGATATAGGTGGTATCATAGAAGGCCAACGTGCCAGCTTCACGGTAGATGCTTATCCGAATGATGTATTCGAAGGGATCGTTACCCAAATTCGTTTGGGCGACGCAAGCAGTACGAGCAACACGAGCAGCACTTCAACAGTAGTCACTTACGAAGTAGTCATCTCTGCCCCTAACCCCGACTTGAAACTGAAGCCGCGTTTGACGGCTAATGTCACGATCTATATCCTTGACAAAAAAGACGTATTGTCCGTTCCGAACAAAGCCTTACGATTCACACCGGAAAAACCGCTGATCGGTAAAAATGACATCGTGAAAGATTGCGAAGGCGAACATAAACTTTGGACGCGCGAAGGAACTACATTCACCGCTCATCCGGTAGAAGTGGGAATCAGCAACGGCATATCCACCGAAATTATCAGTGGTATTCCCGAAGGGACAAAGGTGGTAACCGAAGCTACTATAGGTGTAATGCCCGGTGAAAACATGGGACCTGAAGGAAATATGGAAAATGGCGGAGAAAGAAGCCCGTTCATGCCGGGCCCTCCGGGAAGTAAGAAGAAAAAATAATTATTCAATGTGCCAATAACGAATTGGCGCATTAGCACATTATTTACAATGAAAAAAGTAATTGAAATACAAAATATCAAACGTAACTTTCAGGTAGGCGACGAAACCGTTCACGCATTGCGGGGCGTTTCGTTCAATATCAATGAAGGGGAGTTTGTCACCATCATGGGTACTTCCGGTTCGGGAAAATCCACGCTGCTTAATATATTAGGCTGCCTGGACACCCCGACAAGCGGAGAGTATCTGCTCGACGATATTCCCGTACGTACGATGAGCAAGCCTCAACGTGCAGTACTAAGAAACCGGAAGATTGGATTCGTGTTCCAAAGCTACAACCTGTTGCCTAAAACAACGGCAGTGGAAAATGTGGAACTACCGCTGATGTATAACTCTGCCGTCAGTGCTTCCGAACGTCGCCGACGTGCCATCGAGTCTTTACAGGCCGTAGGATTGGGGGATCGTCTGGAACACAAATCCAACCAGATGTCCGGCGGACAGATGCAACGGGTAGCCATTGCACGTGCCTTGGTCAACAATCCGGCAGTAATTCTTGCCGACGAAGCGACCGGAAACCTCGATAGCCGTACTTCCTTCGAGATACTTGTACTGTTTCAGAAACTTCATGCAGAGGGACGTACGATTATCTTTGTGACACATAATCCCGAACTTTCGCAATATAGCAGCCGGAATATCCGTCTGCGTGACGGGCAGGTTATCGAGGATACTGCCAATCCGAAAATTCTGTCTGCCGCCGAAGCACTGGCGGCATTGCCGAAGAATGACGAGGATTAATTAATGTGATAAGGAGTAATGAAGTTATAAGAAGCAATTCATGTGATAAGGAACAATGAAGTTATAAGATGATATGCTTAGAGCATCACGCCAACATTTTACAGTCTCATAACTTTATAACCTTATAATAGCCTTATACCTTCAGAACTTCATTAATAACTCCATAACTTTATAAACATGAATGGAACTAATTTATTTAAGATAGCTCTCCGGGCATTGGCGAACAATAAGCTGCGTGCTTTTCTAACCATGCTCGGTATCATTATCGGTGTTGCTTCCGTCATCACGATGCTGGCTATCGGACAAGGTTCGAAGAAAAGCATCCAGCAGCAGATTTCCGAGATGGGATCGAACATGATTATGATTCATCCGGGAGCCGATATGCGGGGAGGTGTCCGGCAGGACCCGTCTGCGATGCAGACTTTGAAGCTTGCCGACTACGAGGCCTTGCGCGATGAGACCAGTTTCCTATCTGCCATCAGTCCCAATGTTTCGTCATCGGGACAGCTTATTGCCGGTAACAACAACTATCCGGCTTCGGTGAACGGTGTCGGAACAGAATATCTCGATATTCGCCAACTGACTGTTGAGAACGGAGATATGTTTACAGAAGCCGACATACAGAGTTCGGCCAAAGTGTGCGTGATTGGAAAGACCATAGTCGACAATCTGTTTCCGGACGGAAGTGATCCGGTTGGTAAGATTATCCGTTTCAACAAAATACCTTTCCGTGTAGTAGGAGTGCTCAAAGCAAAAGGGTACAACTCTATGGGACAAGACCAAGATGCCGTAGTGCTTGCACCATATACCACCGTAATGAAACGTCTGCTTGCCGTTACGTATTTGCAGGGAGTATTTGCCTCTGCCCTCACCGAGGATATGACGGACTATGCAACTGACGAAATCAGTACAATCCTCCGCCGCAACCATAAACTGAAGGCTTCGGATGATGATGATTTCACCATCCGCACCCAACAGGAATTGAGCACGATGCTCAACTCAACCACCGATTTGATGACTACCCTGCTTGCTTGCATCGCAGGTATTTCGCTGGTAGTGGGTGGTATCGGGATTATGAATATCATGTATGTATCCGTTACGGAGCGTACCCGTGAAATCGGTCTGCGTATGTCTGTCGGCGCACGCGGGGTCGACATTCTAAGTCAATTCCTCATCGAAGCCATCATGATTAGTATCACGGGAGGTATCATCGGAGTGATTATCGGCTGCGGAGCCAGCTGGATTGTCAAGAGCGTAGCGCATTGGCCTATCTATATCCAGCCGTGGAGCGTATTCCTCTCCTTCGCAGTATGTACAGTTACAGGAGTCTTCTTCGGATGGTATCCGGCTAAGAAAGCAGCAGATTTAGATCCGATAGAAGCCATCAGATACGAATAAAATGGATAATTACCAATAAAAGAATTATCTTTGTCTTTATGAAACAAACCTTTACATCCGCACGTCGTCCCCTGGAAGTACTGATACACATTATCAGCTGGGGGATTATGTTCGGTTTCCCGTTCTTCTTCGTCGAACGTGGGAACGGGAACATCAACTGGATGGCTTATACACGCCACCTTGCCGTACCACTCTCTTTCATGATTGTGTTCTACGTAAATTATTTCATTCTTGTGCCGCGCTATCTTTTCCAGAGTCAGGCCAAAAGATATGTGGTCTACAATATTATCTTTTTATGTGCCATCGGTGTGTTGCTTCATCTCTGGCAAAGTCTGACGTTCGATCCGTCATTTGCTCCCAAATCAAAAAGACCGGGGATGCCTCCGGGATGGTTGTTTTTCCTTAGGGATATGTTGAGTCTCGTATTCACTATCGGACTAAGTGCCGCTATCCGCATGAGTGCCCGATGGACACAGAATGAAGCTGCCCGAAAAGAGGCGGAACGGAACCGTGCGGAAGCGGAACTGAAGAACCTGCGGAACCAACTGAACCCGCACTTTCTGCTGAATACGCTGAATAACATCTATGCATTGATTGCATTTGATTCGGACAAGGCGCAACAGGCAGTTCAGGAGTTGAGCAAACTGCTTCGTTATGTGTTATATGATAACCAGCAGACATACGTTCCTCTCTGTAAGGAGGTCGATTTTATCCGCAATTACATCGAACTGATGCGCATCCGTCTGTCCGCCAACGTGCAGATGATTACTAAATTCGATATTCAGCCCGACAGTCAGACGCTCATTGCCCCGCTTATCTTTATCTCTTTGATAGAGAACGCTTTCAAACATGGCATCTCTCCTACTGAATCGAGTTTCATCAGTATTCATATTTTGGAGAATGATAAGGAAGTGATTTGTGAAATCCGCAATAGCAATCATCCTAAGACAGTGGAGGATAAGAGTGGCTCGGGCGTGGGATTGGAACAAGTCAGCCGCCGGTTGGAGATACTTTATCCCGGAGCTTATACGTGGTTGAAAGGCGTCTCAAAAGACGAAAAGGTATACGAATCGAGATTGAGTATCAAGATTAGAGAGTAGAAAGAAAAACGTTCAGTATAAAATGTCAAGTACCAATGTTTAGTATAAAGCGTCAAGTACAAGATTTTGGATATAAAACTTTAGATATAAAATAGTATGATGTTACGTTGCGCAATCGTTGACGATGAGCCTTTAGCTCTTAGCTTGTTAGAGAGTTATGTGAATAAGACTCCGTTCCTGCAACTTGCAGGAAAGTATTCCAGTGCGGTTCAGGCGATGAAAGAATTGCCGAGCGAAGAGATCGACCTTCTGTTTCTGGACATTCAGATGCCGGAGCTTAACGGTCTGGAGTTCTCGAAGATGGTAGATCCGCATACGCGCATTGTATTTACCACCGCTTTCGGACAGTATGCCATCGACGGTTATCGTGTCAATGCACTCGATTACCTGCTAAAACCAATCTCATACGTTGATTTCCTGCAAGCTGCCAACAAAGCTCTCCAATGGTTCGAACTCGTGCAGAAACCGGAAGAGATAGATAGTATCTTTGTGAAAAGTGACTACAAACTGGTACAAGTGGACTTGAAGAAAATCATGTATATCGAAGGACTGAAAGATTACATCAAAATATATACGGAAGACGCTCCCAAACCTATCCTGTCACTGATGAGTATGAAAGCCATGGAAGAGCTTTTGCCATCCAGTCGTTTCATACGTGTGCACCGCTCCTTCATCGTACAGAAAGATAAAATACGTGTGATTGACCGCGGACGTATCGTGTTTGACAAGACATATATTCCTATCAGCGATAGTTACAAGCAAGTTTTTCAGACTTTTCTTGACGAAAGGAGCTGATTATTCATTATTTTATCGGTAAAAAAGTGATTTTTGTCGATTATAGTTTGCCAAAATCCGTTTTATATCTACCTTTGCAAAGAACAGAAAGGGATTGTGAAATTCCAAGAATAGAATAGTTTAGTTAAGTCTAGTTTAGTTTTTGTGTTGATAGCTCCCTCGTCGGCGGACGAACTAGGGAGCTATTTTTATATATTACAGGAATATTATTGCACAAAATATACATATTTTCCATAACTTTGCAGCGATAAAGTCTCACACAAATGGAATATAGCGTAGAAGAACTAAAAAATGCATTAATTGAGAGATGCGAAAAAGAGGGTATTCTATATGCAACGGTGGCAATGGATAGACGTACCAAAGAGATGATTCTTCCTGATACTTTAGAAGGAGCCCTGAAACATCCGGAATACTTTGTATGTACCTGCAGGAGAGTGAAAGATCAATATATAGTGGAGGAGATTACCAAAGTGTAATCCTCCTCCAATCTTTTATTCTTATTTTTCTTTTTTTATTCGCCCAATTCTCCCAGCAAATCGTAGGAAGGAGCAAAGAAAAGCGTTCCTGTTACAGCTGTGCTGAAGTCAAGCAAACGATCGGTATTCCCTACCGGATTGCCGATGAACATACTTTCCAACATCTGCCGGGTCGTACTGAACGTACTTGCATAACCGATGAAGTATGTGCCATATTCTCCCTTAGACGTATTGGCAAACGGCATGTTGGCACGTACAATTTTCAGGTCATCACCAATATTAGTGACGGCATTATGCGCATTTTGAGGTTTCTCCTCGTCAGACAGCTCGACATCGTTAAACTTACGACGACCGATCACTTTCTCCTGTTCTTCCACAGGCAGAGCGTTCCATGCAACCATATCGTGAATGTACTTCTGTACAAAAACATAACTTCCTCCTGCAAAATCAGCATCCTCCTCTCCTACCACCGCAAAATGATAAGGATTCTCATCAACTGCCGGATTCTCTGTTCCGTCTACAAAGCCGATAATAGCCTTGCCGTCCATATATCTGAAACCGTGAGTTTCATCGACAGGTTCAACTACGCCCTGGAGCTTCTCGTCAATGATGGAAGCAAACTCAAAACACAACCCCATCTGTTTTGCACGGATATGAAACAAGATGTCGCCCGGAGTAGAGACTGCCGTGTGCTTTCCGCCTTTGATCTCTTCAAAAGTGTTCAGTTCTTTCGGCTTTCCCTTTTCCGGGAAAAGACGGCTCCAGGCATCGGCGCCAAAGCCCATCGTACAACTGAACATCAGTTCGGGGAAACGATTACGCATGCTGCGAATCATGCCCGAGAAATTAGCGCATACATCTTTTACTTTATCAAGAGTTTCGGGAGTATCTTTTAGAGTATAAACAATAAAAATGACATTTTCACCTTGTTTCCCGGCTACGTCCTGCGGGATATTACCTCCAAATGAATTTTGATAAGGATTCATATTTTTCTTTTTTTCTGTTAGTTTCGTCAACGAAACAGTTCTAATTCATTTTTTTATTACTATCGTCAATATATGCGGCAGCCGCTTTATCCACAAATAGCTCTACATTCTGCGCGTGATGAGCTATATAGGCTGCGGGACCAGTGTCTCCCGAATTACAGATTTCTTCTACTACGTCAACTTTATTTTTTCCGGTAATCAGGAAAATGACATAGCGGGCATTCTGAATGGGGTATCCCGTCATTGCGATGCGCTTCTGCCCGTTACGGGGATGGGCGCTGACTACATAAATAGAGTTTGAAGTCAGCAAATCTTCTTGTCCGGGAAAGATGGAAGACGTGTGTCCGTCGTCTCCGGCCCCCAACAGTACAATATCAAATTCGGGCCAGCCACGCTTCAACGGTACTTGCTGCCGGACTAACTCCGAATAACGGACCGCTTCTTTCGCAGGCTTCGCCTCTCCACGAATACGGAATACATTTTCATACAAAATAGGAGTCAAACCCAAAAGAAGGTTGCGCATCATTCCGTAATTACTGTCCGAATCATCGGGAGGCACACAACGTTCATCCACCCAATAAATCCGCATACGATCCCACGGGGTAATTTCCATGTATTCATTCGCCCATAAATCGAACATCAGAGCAGGTGTGTTGCCACCGCTGACTGCGATATTGAACACTCTGTCCGGCTCTTCATTCATGATTTCCACCAAGCGGAGTATCAATGCTCGTGAAGTTTCAATAGATGAGGGAAAAACTGATAGTTTCATAATTCACAATATTGATCTGTATTCGTCAAATTCTTACAAGGATTCGTCCAGTCGGCCCCATGTTCGTGCATCATCGCTTCGCTTTCCAGAGGTCCCCACGTACCTGCGGGATAACCGTAGAGAGGTGCGTCGGGGTTGTCTTTCCAATAACGGAGTACCGGATCGAAAAATTTCCATGAGGCTTCTACTGCATCACTTCGAGTAAATAAAGTCGGATCACCCTGGATGCAGTCGTCTATCAGACGGGCATAAGCGTCTCCACTGGGTACGCCGCCCAACTGCGCGTAACTGAAATCCATCGTCACCTGGCGCACTTCAAAACCTGCACCGGGGACTTTCATTCCGATTTTGAGCACTATTCCTTCATTCGGTTGCAAACGAAGAATCAATTTATTAGCCCGCGGACAGTTGCCACCGGCACAATGAAACATCTGATGAGGTGTCTCACGGAAATGAACGACGATTTCCGTTACTTTCGTCGGCATTTGTTTACCTGTACGAATGTAGAACGGAACGCCACTCCAGCGCCAGTTGCTAATGCCCAGTTTCATGGCAATATAAGTATCCGTGCGCGAATCGGGAGCCACTCCTTTTTCTTCACGGTAGCCTTTCTTATTGCCGGAGGCTGTATATTGTCCACGAACGATATGTTCGTTCAAATCCACTTCATTCAACGGGGTGAGAGATTCGTAGACCTTCACCACTTCGTTGCGGAAATTGTCCGCGTTGAAAACAGCGGGCGGTTCCATAGCCGTAAGGGCTACGAGCTGTATCAGGTGATTCTGCACCATATCGCGCAGCGCACCTGCCGTTTCATAGAATCCGCCGCGTTGTTCGATACCCAGATTTTCTACGGCTGTGATTTCTACGTAGTCGATATAGTTACGGTTCCAGAGAGGTTCGAAGATGCCGTTGGCAAAACGGAAAGCCAGTACATTCTGGGCTGTTTCCTTACCGAGAAAATGGTCGATACGGTAAATCTGATGCTCATTGAATACAGAGGCATACGTTTTATTCAGTTCACGTGCCGATTCGAGATCATAACCGAAAGGTTTCTCGACGATGATACGTGAATGGGGGGTGTTGAGTCCGGCAGCTTTCAGGTACAAGGGCACTACTCCGTACAATGACGGCGGAGTGGCTAGGTAGAACAGCAGGTTGTCCGGGTCTACCTCACCGGTCAAGTCGACCAGACGTTGACGGAGTTGCGGGTAACCTTCTTCTTTTGCCGGGTCCATCGGTAAATAGTAGAGATGGGAGACAAACGAAGCCATCAGAGCTGTGTCCTGTTCTTCGGACTTTACGAACTGTTGCAGTTCTTCTAAGATATAGGAACGGTAGTTATCGTCAGAGTAGACCGTACGCCCGATACCCAATATAGAATACTCTCCGGTCAACCGCTTTTCACGGTAGAGGGAGTAAAGGGCGGGCATCAGCTTACGCTTGGTCAGATCACCCGACGCACCGAAAATTATCATTGCAAATTTATCCATTTTTCAAGAGTTGTTTTAATTTCTGTTTTGAGATGGTAAATGATAATTTTGCGGAGTGCCCTGAAAGGGCTTAATTATATAGCGTAGGGCAACGCCCTACGTAAAAACGACAATCTGAATTTGCGCCCTGAAAGGGCATAATTGTATACAGTTCCGCCCTTTCAGGGCTTGTGGCTGGTGTGTTTTTTTCGTAGGGCGTTGCCCTACGCTATATAATTAAGCCCTTTCAGGGCACCCCAATAAATATATAATTGTAAGGCTTTCAGCCTAACTGCAAAATTCCCATTTAACCGATAAATTCTCATTTAACCGATAAATTCCCATTAAACCGCTAAATTCCCATTTATCATTTCAAATTCCCATTTATCATTTCAAAACTGTTTTCTATTTAAACATTATATGTACCCGATTTCGTATCTCCTCCGTGACCTGTCCAGTTCTCGTGGAAGAACTGTCCACGCAACTCGTCTTTGCGCTCGAAAGTGTGCGCACCGAAATAATCGCGTTGTGCCTGCACAAGATTGGCGGGCAGATCGGCAGATGTGAGCGAATAGAAATAGTTCAGCGCAGAAGAGAAAGCAGGAACAGGAAGTTCTTCTTTCATGGCTTCCGCCACCAGGTTTTTCCATCCGGGAAGCAGCGTTTTCATTTCTTCTTTAAAATAAGGAGCCAACAACAAGTGTTTAGGCTTGTCGGTGGCTTCGAAGGCGGCAGCAATGTCGTTCAGGAATATACTGCGGATGATGCATCCCCCACGCCACATGCGGGCAATGGAAGCCAGGTCGAGATGCCAGTCGAAAGCGTCGGAAGCACGTTGCAACACGGCGAATCCTTGAGCATAAGAGACGAGTTTGGAAGCATAAAGAGCAGAAAATATATTCTTTACGAGTTCCACCTTATTATATATAGGTTGTGTATGTTGACACTGATATTGTCTGGAAGCCAGATGACGCAAGTCTTTCTGTGCAGAAAGGCTTCGTTCGAATACCGCTGTGGCAATCAATCCCAACGGCATGCCGAGTTCCATAGCGTTGATGACCGACCATTTGCCGGTACCTTTCTGTCCGGCCGCATCCAAGATTTTATCAATCAGATACCCTCCGGATTTGTCTTTATGCCGCAGGATGTTGGCGGTGATTTCAATCAGGTAGCTGCGTAGTTTGCCTTCGTTCCAACGGGCAAAGACATCAGCCATTTCCTCATTGGTCAGATCCAGCAACTTTTTCATCACCCAATAGGCTTCGGCGATCAGCTGCATATCACCATATTCGATACCGTTGTGAATCATCTTCACAAAATGACCCGATCCGGCAGGGCCTACCCATTGGCAACAGGGAGTGCCGTCCGGTGCTTTTGCCGCAATGCTTTGAAGGATCGGTTTCACTTCCGGCCATGCTTTCTCCGAACCGCCGGGCATGATAGAAGCTCCATTCAAGGCTCCTTCTTCACCGCCGGACACTCCGCTACCGACGAAGAGAAATCCTTTCGACTCCGCCAGTTTGACGCGGCGGTTGGTATCTTCGTAATTGGAGTTACCACCATCAATAAGAATGTCTCCCGGTGAAAGCAACGGGAACAGCTGATCCATCAATTCGTCAACCGGACTTCCGGCACGAACCATCATCATTATCTTACGGGGAATAGCTATCGAATCTACAAATGCTTTTATATCTGTGAATCCTTCGATGTTTTTACCTTTTGCACGACCATTCATAAAGCGATCTACCACTCCTTCCTCTACTCCGGGAACTGTACGGTTATATACCGATACATGCCACCCCTTACTCTCCATGTTTAAAGCAAGATTCTCGCCCATCACAGCCAAGCCGATAAGTCCGATATCTGTCTTATTCTGATTTGCCATAACTTATATATTTTGAATATTCTGTATCTTAGTAACAGTTGAAATGCACATTTGTTCGCAATATTTTAGATTAAAATATTATTTTTGTGGTCTACAAATAAAATCAAGGATGAAGAAGATCAAAATCGGTTTGTTGGCACGCATCGTAATTGCCATCATTTTGGGTATTGCCATCGGCACTTTTTTCCCGGCTCCGCTAGTGCGAATATTCGTTACTTTCAACGGCATTTTCAGCGAGTTTCTCAATTTCTCTATCCCGCTGATTATCGTCGGACTGGTAACGGTGGCTATTGCCGACATCGGAAAAGGTGCAGGAAAAATGCTGCTCGTGACGGCTCTGATTGCTTATTTCGCCACCCTGTTTTCGGGATTCCTCTCCTACTTCACAGGAGTCACCGTGTTTCCGTCACTCATCGAACCGGGAGCGCCGCTTGAAGAAGTGAGCGAAGCACAAGGAATCCTCCCCTACTTCTCCGTCTCCATCCCACCGCTGATGAACGTCATGACGGCCTTGGTATTAGCCTTCACCTTGGGCTTGGGACTGGCGTCACTGAACAGCGACGCATTAAAAAACGTGGCACGTGATTTTCAGGAAATTATCGTACGAATGATTAGCGCAGTCATTCTGCCTTTGCTGCCGCTTTATATCTTTGGCATATTCCTCAACATGACACATTCGGGACAAGTATATTCCATCCTGATGGTGTTTATTAAAATTATCGGAGTCATCTTTGCTCTTCACATCTTCCTGTTAGTTTTTCAGTATTCCATCGCGGCATTGTTTGTACACAAAAACCCGTTTAAATTACTTAATAAAATGCTGCCGGCTTACTTCACGGCATTGGGCACACAGTCTTCGGCAGCCACCATCCCTGTAACGCTGGAACAGACCAAAAAGAACGGGGTATCTGCCGAAGTGGCCGGTTTCGTGATTCCGCTCTGCGCCACCATTCATCTGTCGGGCAGCACACTGAAAATCGTAGCCTGCGCACTGGCATTGATGATGATGCAAGGAATACCGTTCGACTTCCCCTTGTTTGCCGGATTTATCTTTATGCTGGGCATCACAATGATAGCCGCTCCGGGAGTTCCGGGCGGAGCTATCATGGCCTCTCTGGGAATTCTTCAATCCATGCTCGGCTTCGACGAATCGGCACAGGCTTTGATGATTGCGCTTTACATCGCAATGGACAGTTTCGGCACAGCCTGCAACGTGACGGGCGACGGAGCTATCGCTTTGATTATCGACAAAATAATGGGGAAAAACCGTGCTGAAAGACTGTGCTGAAAAATAATTGGGTAGTAGCTTGGCTGGCTCACAAAAAATGCCGACATTTGCACCCACATTTTCAATTATATTAAATAATAGCGTATGAAAAAAGCCCTAATTTCAGGCATCACCGGGCAGGATGGTTCTTATCTTGCCGAATTTCTATTGCAAAAAGGTTACGAAGTACACGGTATACTCCGTCGTTCTTCTTCGTTCAATACAGGACGTATTGAACATTTGTATTTTGACGAGTGGGTGCGCGACATGAAACAGAAACGTACGATCAATCTGCATTATGGGGATATGACAGATTCTAGTTCGTTAATTCGTATTATTCAACAGGTGCAACCGGATGAAATCTACAATCTCGCTGCTCAAAGCCACGTGAAGGTTTCATTCGACGTCCCGGAATACACAGCCGAAGCGGATGCTATCGGTACGTTGCGTATGCTCGAAGCGGTACGCATCCTGGGACTGGAAAAGAAAACCCGCATCTATCAGGCTTCTACTTCCGAATTGTTCGGTAAAGTGCAGGAAGTTCCACAAAAAGAGACAACTCCATTCTATCCCCGTTCTCCATATGGGGTAGCCAAACAATATGGTTTCTGGATTACTAAAAACTACCGCGAAAGCTATGGTATGTTTGCCGTAAACGGAATCTTGTTCAATCACGAGAGCGAACGCCGTGGCGAGACATTCGTTACCCGTAAAATTTCGCTTGCTGCCGCACGTATCGCACAGGGCGAACAGGACAAACTGTATCTGGGTAATCTGGATGCACGTCGCGACTGGGGATATGCCAAGGATTACATCGAATGTATGTGGCTGATCCTGCAACATGACGTTCCCGAAGATTTCGTAATTGCTACCGGAGAAATGCACACAGTACGCGAATTCGCAACGTTGGCATTCAAGGAAGCAGGCATCGAACTTCGTTGGGAAGGTGAAGGCGTGAATGAGAAAGGTATCGACGTAGCTACCGGAAAGTCTTTGGTAGAGGTTGATCCTAAATATTTCCGTCCGTCAGAGGTGGAACAACTGCTGGGTGACCCGACTAAAGCAAAAACATTGTTAGGATGGGATCCATGCAAAACATCATTCGAAGAACTGGTAAGTATCATGGTGCGCCACGATATGGAAAAGGTGAAGCGGATGATTGCTACCAAACATTAAATGAATTTCATTTCACCACAGATTAACACAGATTTCCACAGATTATAGATATAAAAAAATTCTGTGGAAATCTGTGTTAATCTGTGGTGAACTAATAAAAGATAGAATGGAAAAGAATGCAAAGATATATATAGCAGGACACCGCGGACTTGTGGGATCTGCTATCTGGAAGAATTTGCAGGATAAAGGATACACCAATCTGATAGGCCGCACGCACAAAGAGCTTGACCTGCTGGATGGAATGGCTGTCCGTAAATTCTTCGATGAAGAACAGCCGGAATATGTATTCCTTGCCGCTGCCTTTGTGGGTGGTATCATGGCGAACAGCATCTACCGTGCCGACTTTATATACAAGAATCTGCAGATTCAACAGAACATTATCGGAGAGAGTTTCCGTCACAACGTGAAAAAGTTGCTCTTCCTCGGTAGTACGTGTATTTATCCACGCGATGCCGAACAGCCGATGAAAGAAGATGTATTGCTTACTTCACCGTTGGAATATACCAACGAGCCGTATGCAATCGCCAAAATTGCCGGACTGAAAATGTGCGAGAGCTTCAATCTGCAATATGGAACGAACTACATCGCCGTGATGCCGACAAACCTTTACGGCCCGAATGATAATTTCGATTTGGAACGCAGCCATGTATTGCCTGCCATGATTCGCAAGATTCATTTGGCACACTGTCTGAAAGAAGGAAACTGGGAAGCTGTACGCAAGGATATGAACCAGCGTCCGGTGGAAGGTGTCAACGGCGACAGCTCGAAAGAAGATATTCTGGCTATTCTGAAAAAATACGGAATCAGCGAAACAGAGGTCACTCTCTGGGGTACGGGTACTCCTCTTCGCGAATTCCTCTGGAGCGAAGAAATGGCGGATGCCAGTGTCTTCGTTATGGAGCATGTGGACTTTAAAGATACCTATAAAGAAGGTAGCAAAGATATCCGCAACTGCCATATCAACATCGGAACCGGTAAGGAAATCACCATCCGCCAATTGGCCGAACGGATCGTTGAAACAGTAGGTTATCAAGGTAAACTGACCTTCGACAGCAGCAAACCGGACGGTACAATGCGCAAGCTAACCGATCCTTCAAAACTGCATGCACTGGGCTGGCACCACAAAATTGAAATCGAGGAAGGCGTACAAAGAATGTACGAATGGTACTTGAAATAAGAAATGAAGTTACTGTAAATATGCTATTAGCTGAATGTTTTTTGCTAATAGCATATTTTTTTTAGCTATAATGATAATTAAATTAGCTATAATGATAATCAGTTTTGCTATAATGATAATCCAATTAGCTATAAGCATAATCTGTTGAGCTATGAGCATAATCTTTTTTATACTACGAGTCAATCTTTATATTATAAGTTAATCCCTTTTGTGATAAGCCTTCATCCAACTAAGCATCATTTATCCAACCATAAACACCATTTATTCAATTATAAGCCTCATCCATTGTATTTATAACGTATCGCCACACAAATTCCCCCACTACTCTCTCCCCCATTTCCAAAAATTCTTCACTCTTAATTCTTCATTCTTAATATAATTGCTATATTTGCACAATTTAACACCAAATGTGCAAAAACAATGGAACAAAGTTTTATAGCCTATATTGAGAATAGCATCAAGAATAATTGGGATTTGGATGCCCTGACCGATTATAAAGGTGCAACTTTACAGTATAAAGACGTAGCTCGCAAAATCGAGAAACTCCATATCATCTTTGAAGAAAGCGGAATCCGCAAGGGAGACAAGATTGCCGTTTGTGGAAGAAACAGCTCTCACTGGGGAGTTACTTTCCTTGCCACACTGACGTATGGAGCCGTTATTGTACCTATTCTCCATGAATTTAAAGCAGATAACGTACATAATATCGTCAACCACTCCGAAGCTAAATTACTGCTTGTAGGAGATATGGTATGGGAAAACCTGAACGAGTCGGCAATGCCGCTATTGGAAGGTATCCTGATGATGAACGACTTTACCCTATTAGTGTCACGCAGCGAACGACTCACGTATGCACGCGAACATCTGAACGAAATGTTCGGCAAAAAATATCCGAAGAATTTCCGTAAAGAGCATGTCGCTTATCACAAAGACGAACCGGAAGAACTGGCAGTTATCAATTATACTTCGGGAACAACGAGTTATTCCAAAGGAGTAATGCTCCCCTACCGCAGTCTGTGGTCGAATACCAAATTTGCTTTTGAAGTGTTGGAACTGGAAGCCGGAGATAAAATCGTTTCCATGCTTCCTATGGCACACATGTACGGATTGGCTTTTGAATTCCTTTATGAGTTCTCCGTAGGTTGCCACATCTACTTCCTCACCCGTATGCCAAGCCCTAAGATTATCTTCCAGGCTTTTGAAGAAGTGAAACCCAGTCTGATTGTTGCCGTACCACTCATCATCGAAAAGATAATCAAGAAAAGCGTGCTTCCGAAGTTAGAAACTCCGGCGATGAAGATATTGCTGAAAGTGCCTATTATCAATGACAAGATAAAGGCAACAGTGCGCGAAGAGATGATTAAAGCATTTGGCGGAAACTTCAAGGCAGTCATCGTAGGAGGTGCAGCGTTCAATCAAGAAGTGGAACAGTTCTTGAAAATGATTGATTTCCCTTATACGGTTGGATATGGAATGACGGAATGTGGCCCGATTATCTGCTACGAAGATTGGAGAAAGTTCAAACCGGGTTCTTGCGGAAAGGCTGTGCCACGGATGGATGTACGGGTATTGTCATCTGATCCCGAAAATATTGTTGGTGAAATCGTATGTAAGGGCCCGAATGTGATGCTGGGCTATTACAAAAACGAAGAAGCCACTCAAGAAGTCATCGACAAGGACGGTTGGTTGCATACCGGCGACTTAGCTTTGATGGATGAAGAAGGTAATGTTACAATCAAAGGACGAAGCAAGAACCTGTTATTGAGCTCCAGCGGACAGAATATCTATCCGGAAGAAATTGAAGATAAGTTGAACAACCTGCCATACGTGGCTGAAAGCATTATCGTTCAGCAAAACGAGAAACTTGTCGGACTTGTTTATCCCGACTTTGACGATGCGTTCGCCCACGGCCTGAAGACTGAAGACATCGAACAAGTAATGGAAGAAAACCGCGTGACACTGAACACCATGCTACCGGCATACAGCCAGATATCCAAGATGAAAATCTATCCGGAAGAATTTGAAAAGACACCGAAGAAGAGCATCAAGCGTTATTTGTATCAGGAAGCAAAAGGCTGATAGATTGTCAGCTGCATAGAGAAAGATATAACTTAAACCGAAAAAGAGAAAGGAATGAAGATAAAGAAAACAATACTTACGGCAGCTATACTAATGGCTGCCGTTTCTTTACCGGCACAGAACAAGAGTGCAGGGATCAATATATCCATCTGGAAAGATATATGCACGCAACCGCATGACAGTACACAGACGACCTATGTAAACATCGGCCTCCTGTCTACCATGAACCGTCTGAACGGTGTGGGTATCAACGCATTGGGAAGCGTGGTTCATGGTGACATGAACGGAGTACAAATCACCGGATTAGCCAACTTGGCAGGGGGTACTATGCGAGGCGTTCAGCTGGCTGGTATCAGTAATATCAGCGGCGATAACACCGTAGGGCTTTCTGCTGCCGGATTGGTAAATATCACCGGCGACAAAGCACAGGGAGTAGTCATATCCGGGCTAACGAGCATCGGAGGAGACAACAACTCGGGATTAATGATTAGTGGTTTCATGAATGTGACGGGCAATATGGCTTCGGGCTTACACTTTTCCGGAGTAGCAAATATCACCGGACAGAGCTTCGGTGGTTTGATGGCTTCGGGACTTTTAAATGTAGTAGGCGAACACATGAACGGTTTGCAGATAGCAGGAATTGCCAATATAACCGCATCAAAGCTGAATGGAGTGCAAGTAGCATTATGCAACTACGCAACGAAAGCGCGCGGACTTCAAATTGGTCTTGTCAATTACTACAAAGAAGATATGAAAGGTTTCCAACTTGGTTTAGTGAATGCAAATCCTGACACAAAAGTGCAAATGATGGTATACGGTGGAAACGCAACGCCTGCCAATATCGGGGTACGGTTCAAGAACCAGTTGTTTTATACCATATTGGGAGTGGGTTCCATGTATCAGGGATTGAATGATAAGTTTTCGGCCAGCGCATCCTATCGTGCCGGTCTGTCTTTCCCCCTTTACAAGGGGTTATCCATCAGCGGAGACCTCGGATACCAGCATATCGAGGCTTTTGATAACAAAGATGAGGTCATCCCGAAACGCCTGTACGCACTGCAGGCACGTGCAAATCTGGAATATCAATTTACCAAGAAGTTCGGCATCTTTGCAACAGGTGGATATGGGGTAACCAGATTCTATAATAAATCGAGCAATTACGATAAGGGAGCTATTATCGAAGCGGGTATTGTTCTTTTCTAAACTTACCAATTAACGTGAGATGTACATGACTGTAATTAGAGAATACCGGGAAACAGACAAAAATGCCGTAATAGATTTAATCAGACAGAACACACCTGAATATTTTGCGCTGGAAGAAGAAGCTGATTTCAGCAATTATCTGGATAGTGAACGTGAGCTGTATTTTGTTCTTTTGCTTAACAAGGAGATTGTCGGATGTGGTGGAATAAACTTCACAGATGACAAAACCACTGGAAAAATAAGTTGGGATATCATACATCCCCAGCATCAAGGTAAATCACTAGGAGCACAATTACTAAAATATAGAATTGAAAAAATAAAGTCTATTAATGGTATTCAAAAAATAACTGTTAGAACTTCACAATTAGCTTATAAATTCTACGAAAAACAGGGATTTACATTGAAAGAAATAAGAAAAGACTATTGGGCCAAGGGTTATGATATGTATATAATGGCCATTGATTTATAATAAAAAAGGGGCACTCGAATGGTCCCTAAAAAGAAAATCTCCCCTTATTATAGTTGAACTGCACTCCTAAAAGTTAGATACAAAACTTTAGGAGTGCAGTTCACTTTTATCTATTATACCTTTTCTTTAATCAAACCTGTACGATAAGCAACGAGCAATTTCTTCAAATCCTGTATTTGAGTCACCAGTTCTTTTCCTTTATCGGTATCTTTCACCATCATCCGTTGCGAATTGAATTCCAAGACAAAGTTGGTAGATTTGATATCAAGTCCCTCTTCAATAGCTTTCTGACGAGACTGGAACGGCTCGTGCTGCACAAGCTGCATACCATGAGAGTGATAAACAAGCGTATATCCCGCAATTCCCGTTTCCGGCTGATAAGCTTTTGAGAATCCGCCATCAATAACGAAAAGCTTGCCATTGGCTTTCATTGGCTGTTCTCCCTGAATCGTTTTCACAGGCACATGACCGTTGATGATATGCGAATGAGGACCGGAAGCTCCAAACTCTGCCAAAATTTGATCGCAGACATCTTCCCGGTTACGCAATGTATAATAATAACCTTTCTTCTCTTTATGCAATTCTTTATCTTCTACGAAATAACGCTCAAAGGTTGCCATCTTATCCTTATCGAACAAGGGAGCTTCCGGACCACACCACATATACCAAATGTAATCCATAGCAAATTCCTTATCCTCCTCCCCTTCTTCATCGAAATACGCAGTACGAATCAGTTGATCGGCTTTATCCAGCAATTTACGCCCCCAATACTCCTTACCACGTATTTTGACATGCTTAAAGCTGCCATCCTCATTCAGAGGAACAGAAGCGTGATAAAGAAGATTCGAATTTGAAACCAGATACATTCCGCCGTATGTAAACAGGCAACGCATGTGTTTCTTCAGCTTTTCACTATTCATAAATGAATAATGAATCTTTTCTACCAATTCGCGTTCTTCTTCCGTCAACCGGTAAGGATCGGCAGGATCTACGGTCGGGAAGTTGGTATCGCGCAAAGCGTATTCTTTTCCTTCGTATACAAAGACGCCACGCTCAAAATCAATCTTTTCCAGCAGTTTGCGGTTGGTCATCCCGAACTCCGGACGACGATCGATGATTTCGGCTTCCAGCTTAAACTGGATAATGGTAATGGCTTTATGCATTTGAGTGATCAGGCGCAAAGTCTTTTCATTATAATGAGCGTCGGCAAAGTTCATCTTCGGCATGAAGATGGTGCAAGGATCATCGGCATACGTATCCATTGCAAAAGTAGCCAATGGAAGCAGATTGATTCCGTATCCGTCTTCAAGCGTGCCCAGGTTGCCGTAGCGCATGGACATACGTATCACGTTGGCAATACAACTATCGTTACCGGAAGCTGCCCCCATCCAGAGAATATCATGATTTCCCCATTGAATATCGAAGTTATGGTAATTGCACAACGTATCCATGATGATATGCGCGCCAGGGCCACGGTCGTAAATATCGCCTACGATATGAAGAGAATCAATGGTCAGACGCTGAATCAGATTGCACATCGCGATAATGAAATCGTCGGCACGCTTGGTAGTGATAATCGTGCTGATAATTACATTGATATAGGCATGCTTGTTCGGCTCGATGGACGATTCGTGCAATAATTCCTGAATAATATAAGAGAACTCGGCAGGCAGCGATTTACGAACCTTCGAACGGGTATATTTGGAAGATACATTCTGACAGACCTTCACCAGCTGGTTCAGGGTAATCAGATACCAATCATCCAGGTCCTTTTCACGGGCTTTCACTAATTGAAGTTTCTCTTCGGGATAGTAAATCAACGTGCAGATTTCTTTCTTTTCAGCCTCGCGGAGAGTGTTGCCGAATATTTCATTTACTTTACGTTTTACCGCACCTGAAGCGTTTTTCAGTACGTGCTGAAAAGCCTCGTATTCTCCATGAATGTCAGTCAGGAAATGCTCTGTCCCTTTAGGTAGATTTAAGATAGCCTCCAGATTGATTATTTCCGTACTAGCATCGGCAATCGTAGGAAAACTTCGGGAAAGCAATTGCAGGTAACGGAGATCGCCCACAATGCTTTCAGGAGTTATGTTACTTTGAGCAGTCATTTTATTTACTATTTTACTATTTACAATTTACTAGTTACTAATTACGATCCAGCAATATACTATTCTCAATTTAACAAGAACATCAACAACACTTGGGCGATAATTACCCGCAGGAACATACATAGCGGATAAACAGTCGCATAGGCTACGGATGGGTTGTCGCCGGGGATTGTATCGTTTACATAGTTCAGTGCCATCGGATTTGCCATACTTCCGCACAACATACCGGATACAGAACCGAAATCGATCTTCATCATCTTGAAGGCCACGAATCCAACCAACACTGTTGGAATGATAGTCAATCCGGCTCCCAAACCAATCCATAATAAGCCTTCCGGACGGAATACGGTATCGAAAAAGTGAGCTCCGGCATCCAGTCCCAGACAAGCAAGGTACATGGAAAGTCCCAAGGCACGCAACATCAGGTTCGCACTACGGGTGGTATAGGTAATCATGTGTATCCGTGGTCCAAAAGTCCCCAGAAGGATACCGACAATGATCGGTCCGCCCGCTAATCCCAACTTCACAGGAGTACTGACACCCGGAAAAGAGAAAGGAATAGCCCCCAGTGCCAAACCAAGCACGATACCGATAAATATAACAACCAGATTGGGTTCTTTCAGGCTTTTCACGGCATTTCCCAATACTTTCTCCACATTCTGGATAGCAGCAGCCTCGCCCACCACTGTCAGGCGGTCGCCCAACTGAAGTATCAATCCCGGAGTAGCAAGCAGTTGCACCCCCGACCGGTAAACACGGCTGATATTAATTCCGTAATGGTTTCTCAACCGAAGTGCACCGAGTTTCTTACCATTCAGTTCGGGACGGGTGACAACGATACGCTGCGAGATCAATTCGCTGTCAATCGCATTCCAGTCAATGTCCTCTTTATTCCAATCCGTATTTTCCTGTTCACCAAAAAGCACTGTCAGGGCCAAAGCGTCTTTTTCCGCAGTTACCACCAGCAGACGGTCACCTTCTTTCAAAATCTTGTCTGAAGTCGGAATACTGACATGTCCGTCACGCCACAAACGGGATATGACAAACTTTGGGTAACTCATACGAGCTATATCCTTGATACTTTTATTGAAAATAGCAGGATTGTGTACTTGAAACGCTGCAATATAAGTTTTGTTCGCATCGTCTTTCTCTTTTATCTCCAAATCTTCTTTGCGAACCAATACTTTACGGATTAATAAAACGGCAAGGATTACGCCGACTACTCCCATCGGATAGGCCACCGCACATCCTAAAGCAGGCGTACTGCTGTTTATTCCCATCTGTTTCAGAGTTTGTTGCGCAGCTCCCAATGCCGGAGTGTTTGTCGTTGCTCCACAAAGGATGCCCACCATATCAGGAAGAGAGACACCCGTTGCATAACTAGCCACCACCGTCAACAACGTTCCCAGCAGAACTACTCCCAACGCCAACATATTCAGCGTTACCCCGCCTTTACGGAAAGAGCTAAAAAAACCGGGACCGACTTGTAGCCCGAGGGAATAAACGAAAATGACCAGTCCGAAACTTTCTGCGTAGTTTAACATCTGCGGATCGACCGAAAGCCCGAGATGGCCGGCCAGGATACCCGCAAAAAAAACAAAAGTGACTCCCAGGGAAACTCCCCAGAAATGCACTCTTCCCAAGCCCAAACCAATGGCAGAAATCAGTGAAAGTACCACAACAGCCTGTAAGGCAGAATGTTCGATGAATAGACTATATAACCACTCCATGTATATAAAAACTAATAGGGCGCAAAGATAAAAACTATTTAGTCCGGTTCAAAACTTTTAAGCTTTCATTTCGCGCCCTAATTATACCCTGATTCATATATCCTGAAATCTTATTGATTACCCTTTTACACTGTTACCTGTTATTTTGTTTCTAATATCTGTTATATTTCTATCTTAACAATCTTATCCTTTCTCTTTTTACCCGCATCTTGTTATCCTTCCAACGATGCTTTTTTACCTGTTTCTTCCTTTACGCTTACCTATCTCTTTATCTTTTTCTAATTTCTTTATCTCTCCTAATTTCTTAACCTTTTCTTTTTTCTTCCTGCTTCACGTTTCTTCCTGCTTCACGCTTCATCTTGCTTTACGCTTCATCTTGTTTCACGTCTCATCTTTTCCCTTGAAACTCCACAAAGTTATTTCGTCCGTCCAGATAACCGCTCAATCTGTTTCCACCGATATATACATCATCCAGGTATGAAACATCATTCGGTCCGTATGACATACGAATGGAAGTCTGTGCATAATTTTCCCAACTCCAACGGAAATTATATTCATATTGATCGACTGCTCCATTAGGATATTCCACCCGTATATAGTCGATTCCGGTACGGTCTAAAAAGAAGTCCAGTTCCTGACGGCAATAGTTACCGTCCATGTCGCGGTAGAAACTAACCCAGGTACGGCTACATAAATCAACCGAACGGTTATAGTACCCTGCACCATTATTATCATCATCATAGAAACTGTCTATTTCCACTTCGCAAGAGGTAAAACTTACCATCAATATAGCCATCAACGCCAAACCGAAGTATTTAAATGTGCTCGTTTTCATATTCCTTTATTTTTAATGGTTCTCTAATTTTTATATATCATTTATCTTTCGATAGAACAAAAGTAGAGAATGAATTTTCCCCATGAAACTGAAAACTCCTACTTATCGGGAGGAAATTGCCTAAATCTAGGAGTAAATCCCTCCGGTGAAGTCTATTTCAAAGAATTCTTGTATCTTTGCCTCTTGCTAACAACACATGAAATTATCCGTCACATGAAGTCTATCAAATCGCATATCACCCAATTATTGAAGTCTCTCAATGAGGGAGTATTCGAAAAAGAGCATACCATCGCACTGTCTCTGCTATCCGCCATGGCAGGGGAAAGTATCTTTCTGCTGGGCCCTCCGGGAGTAGCCAAGAGTTTGGTAGCACGCAGGCTCAAACTGGCATTTAAAGACGCAGATGCTTTTGAGTATCTGATGTCCCGCTTCAGTACACCGGACGAAATATTCGGTCCCGTCTCCATCTCAAAATTGAAGGATGAAGATACGTACGAACGCATTACAAAAGGATACCTGCCGACAGCATCAATCGTCTTTCTGGATGAAATATGGAAAGCCGGCCCTGCTATCCAAAATTCCCTTTTGACGGTAATCAATGAAAAGATATACCGCAACGGACAATTTACGGTGCGTGTACCCCTGAAAGCATTAATTGCCGCTTCCAACGAACTGCCGGCAAAAGGTGAAGGACTGGAAGCCTTATACGACCGTTTCCTGATCCGTCAGTTTGTCGGATGTATCGAACAGGAATATGCGTTCGATCAGATGATTTCTTCTACGCGGGAGATAGAACCTGAAATCCCTGAAAAGCTCCAAGTGAACGATGAATTATACAACCAGATACAAGCTGAAAGCGAAAAAGTAGGTATTCACTATACCATCTTCGAGCTGATTCACAATATCAAACGAGAAATTGAACAATACAACACAGGACGGGATGAAAACACCCCTCCTATCTATGTATCCGACCGCCGCTGGAAGAAAATAGTAGGTCTGCTCCGCACATCAGCCTATCTGAATGAATCTCCGGGAATTCATTTCTCCGACTGCCTGTTGATGAGCGCCTGCCTATGGGATGAAATTTCGCAGCTCCCCATTATCGAAGAGATTGTAGAACAGTCGATAGCACGAGGCATCAACACCTATCTGTTAGGAGAAAAACGGCTGGAACAAAAACTGGACACACTGAAAGAAAACATGAAGTCCGAACACAGCCTGCGTGAACTTAGCGATCCGGGAATCCAGGTCGTAGACACCTTCTATCATCGCATAGAAGGTTATCACATTGCCGGAAACCTACTCATTTTTGCTTCCGATTACCAGTCTTTGAAGAAAGACAGCAACCGGCTGTTTTATATCCAGCAGGATAAATTCCGTCCGGTCAACAAAATCCTGAAAGCCTACGATTTTGTAAAAAACAGAAATATCGCGCAAAAGAATATCTATTCCCTCCGAAAAGGAAGACGGTCTGTTTTCGTCAACAATCAGGAATATCCGTTACTATGTTATGACAATTGCGACCCTTTGCCCGCACAACAGGATGGCAATACTCCGTTCGAATTTACATTGCAGGAAGTGATCGACTTGCTGCATCAAATGGAAGTGGAATATAAAACAATCTCCGAGCGGGAAACAGCATATACAAAAGAGCATCTCTTCTTAAGCCCATCGCAAAAAAGCAAGATAAAACGCATCTTAGGAGAGACTGCACATATCATAGAGAATTACCGGAACGAACTCCGCATCATCGCTCATGCCCATGAACAAGAGAACAGAGAGTATTAGGCTCAAACACCTGCAAGACATTTATTATGAGAAATTGCAGGAAATAGCCTACGATGTGTACGACGAACAACTGCACAACCTGATTATCCGTCCCGAAGAACTGGATGCGGACATTCACCGGTATTTTCGTCACACGCAACCCTCCCTGCAAGATTTCTACTCCCACTACGCGTCGCAATGGGAATACTTTCATGAAATGAATGAAGCATCCGACACCAAGTTTCTCCAATTCCTAAAAAACAGCGCCTACCCGTTCTCGATGAAATATCACCTGGTAGACCTCAACGTAAAATACTACCTCCAGCGTTTTGACGCAATCAGCCCGCGCTCTAAAGAATGGAAAGCGTTGCGGACTCTCTTCTTCGACAAATGGCACACACTGCTCTCGAACAACGAGTTCAACTATCAGATGGAACATATCGAGCGGCTTTGTGATGATTTCTACCGTCTTCAGCTATCACTTGCCAAAAACCTTCCGGTGCGTGGCGGCTCACGCCTCGTCTGGTTACTCCGCAACCATAAACAGATAGCAGAACAGATTTTAGAATACGAAGAAACGATCAAACGAAATCCCGTTATCCATGAACTGGTAGAAATCTTAGGCAAGAAACACCAAAGCAGCCGGAAACGTTTCAAAATGACTGCCGGTATTCATCGGGAACAAATTATATCTCATGCCACCCGAAGTGATATTGCAGGTATTTGCGAAGGAAACGACTTAAACAGCCTTCTTCCCTTGGAATATTGTTATCTGGCTGAAAAAAGCCTGCAACCCATTTTCTTTGAGCGTTTCATTGAGAAGAGATTGCAAGTCATCGACTATCAATCACACGAAAAGCAAACCATCAACGACAAGAAAACAATAGGGAACGAAGTTTCCGAAGAAGCCGAAGGCCCTTTCATTGTTTGTCTGGACACTTCCGGTTCCATGGCAGGCGAACGGGAAAGAATCGCGAAATCCACCCTACTTGCCATTGCCGAACTGACGGAAGTGCAACACCGAAAATGTTACGTCATCCTGTTTTCCGATGATATCGAGTGCATTGAAATCACAGACTTAGGCAGCAGTTTCGATCGCCTGGTCGATTTCTTATGCCAATCCTTTCATGGCGGAACCGATATGGAACCTGTTATCACACATGCTTTGCGAAAGATCAGCGAAGAAGGATATATGGAAGCGGACATTATCACCGTATCGGACTTTGAGATGCGTCCTGTCGATCAACTACTATCCCGAACCATCGAACACGCAAAAGCGAAACAGACAAAGATGTACGCTATTTCTTTAGGTGGCAAGAGTGCCGAGACCAGCTATCTGAAATTATGTGATAAATATTGGGAATATAGCATTCAAAACGCCGAAAGTCTTAATAAAAATAGAATCGAGGAATCAAATATTTAATCAATGTTATAAAACATCTCTTTTTTCTTGTTTTATTTGCAAAGTTGACAGAAGTCCGTATATTTCCTTAATTCCGCAACACTATTATAAATTAAACTTTTTAAGTACCTGAGCAACAAAAAGTTGCTCAGGATTTTGCCATGTCAGAATTTTCACTTATCTTAGTGTTGCAAAAAAAACAAGAGAATCCGACGATAGACATGGCGAAGATACAAATTAAATCTGAGAGACTCACTCCTTTTGGGGGATTATTTTCAATCATGGAGCAATTTGACTCCACATTATCATCTGTAATCGACTCAACCCTCGGTCTAAGGTGTAGATCGTTCGGTTATCAGTACAGCGAAATCATCCGTTCTCTCATGAGTATCTACTTCTGTAGCGGTTCATGTATTGAGGATGTCACTACTCATTTGATGAACCACCTCTCGCTTCATCCGACACTTCGCACTTGTAGCTCTGATACTATCCTCAGGGCGATAAAGGAGTTGACGCAAGAAAACATTTCATACACATCAGATATGGGCAAGACCTACGATTTCAATACGGCTGACACTCTCAATACTTTATTGCTCAATTGTATATTTGCATCTGGCCAACTGAAAGAGGGTGAGATGTATGATGTTGATTTCGACCATCAGTTCATAGAGACAGAGAAGTATGATGCAAAGCCTACATACAAGAAGTTCCTTGGTTATCGCCCTGGCGTGGCGGTTATTGGCGATTTGATAGTCGGTATAGAGAATAGCGATGGTAACACAAATGTTCGTTTCCATCAGAAGGACACGCTGAAGAGGTTCTTTGCGAGATTTGAACAGAATGGGCTCACTATCAATCGCTTCAGAGCTGATTGTGGATCATGTTCCGAGGAAATCGTGGAGGAAATAGAAAAACACTGCAAGTCCTTCTATATCCGTGCTAACCGCTGCAGTTCGATCTACAATGACACCTTTGCTCTCAAAGGCTGGAAAACTGAGGAAATCAATGGCATTGAGTTTGAATTGAACTCTATCCTTGTTGAGAAGTGGAAAGGTAAGGCATATCGACTTGTGATTCAAAGACAGAAACGGATGGATGGTGTGCAGGATTTTTGGGAAGGAGAATACACATACCGTTGTATCCTGACTAACGACTATGATTCTTCCGTAAGAGAAATTGTCGAGTTCTATAACCTTCGTGGAGGAAAGGAACGTATCTTCGATGATATGAACAATGGTTTCGGGTGGGACAGATTGCCCAAATCCTTCATGGCAGAGAACACAGTGTTCCTTCTTCTTACAGCACTTATCCGTAACTTTTACAAGGCCATTATTCAAAGACTTGACGTAAAGAAGTTCGGGCTCAATGCAACAAGTCGCATAAAAGCGTTTGTCTTCAGGTTTATCTCTGTACCAGCCAAGTGGATCAGGACATCAAGGCGGTATGTGCTGAACATCTATACCTGTAATAATGCTTACGCAGATGTTTTCCAGACTGATTTTGGATAATGCCTACAACTTATGGGAATGATATTGTGTATTGCCTCAAGTCACATTGTGGGGTAAGGGGATATTGTAGGCAGAAGTGGGTGCTTCAAGTTCAAATTATCTGCAAATTCAGTAATGAGAGGACGTGTAAACGCAATAAGGACGTTCAAGGGCTTAGTTGCGGATTTGAGGTATTTGTACTGTGTTTTTCATAGTATTAGATTTAAGGTTAACAAAAAGATTGGCTGTCTGGGATAGATAGCCTTTTTTTATGTCCTTTTCTTACGTCAAATATACCGTCACTATCCCATCCGGATATTTACCCTATCCCATGAAGATACCGTCACTATAATAAGCGGATAGCGTCAATATGTTTCAAGTTCCCATTCCATCGATAAAAATTAAAAGCTTTCGAAAAAAAAAATCTTCCGTTTAACATTTGAAACATAGCAGGTTATCTCATTTTACAAAAAACAGGTAAAAAAAATCTTGCTAAAAGATTTGCGTAGTCCAAAAGTTCCCCCTATATTTGCACCGCATTTGAGAGAGAATGCGGGTTCAAGGAAGTTTGGGTGAGTGGCTGAAACCACCAGTTTGCTAAACTGACGTACTCGTAAGGGTACCGGGGGTTCGAATCCCCCAGCTTCCGCAAAAAATCTCAATATAAAAAAGAGCTAAGTTTTAAAGACTTGGCTCTTTTTAATCTATCAAACTCCGGTGGGTTCGTCTAACGGTTAGGACACATGCCTCTCACGCATGTAATACGAGTTCGATTCTCGTACCCACTACTATCTGATTATCAGCCTCTTACTAGCAAGTAAGAGGCTTTTTTATTGCCTTATATTTATCTCAAAATATCGTTTTTAAGCGATATAAAGAGGTATTTTCAAAAGAAAAATGCAAATTTTGCGCAAATTTTCATCTCGCATAGTTATCGTGCTATCCCATTAATGTACCTACCTATAAAGAAAAAGAGGAAATGCAGCTAAACTACATTTCCTCTTTTTCTTTATAGATCTCAAAGTAAGATTCTTTATCTATTCTCAACCGGACTCTTTCTTCCCTCTTCTGCCCGGCCAGGTTTACGAACAAGTTGAAATACAGTTGGCTGAAAGAAAGGTTGGAACGATCATAGGTTATATCAAACGTCCAGGTTCTACGGAAAGAATCGAAAGTAGCGAATGGTTGCTCACCTCCTTTACACATAAACACTTCCGGGAAAGACGTAGGCGGATAAGGCTGGAATAAGCCCGCTAATTGGGCATACACATAGTCAATCATCCATTCGTCTCCCGTTAAGGTCAGTTCCCCTTTCAAGCGGAGTTTGATCGCATAACTGGCAGTCACGTCAGACGAGGTATAAACAGGGACTTGACTTTCTACCGGATAGTTACCGTCTTTATATCCAAGGCTCATCGTTAGTTTAGACCGGCCGACGCCATTAAAACCATCTACTTCCTGATCCGCCGACTGATTTTTCAGGTTAATCATAAATGTCAGTTTACCGAGAGTCGGGTCACCCGGATATTGCGCAAGCGTGTCCAACACATAATCTTCGGTATTATAACTTCGGGCTATCAAATCTCCCTTTCCTGCCTCCAAAG
The DNA here is from genome assembly GCF_018289135.1 of Bacteroides xylanisolvens. Taxonomy (NCBI): domain Bacteria; kingdom Pseudomonadati; phylum Bacteroidota; class Bacteroidia; order Bacteroidales; family Bacteroidaceae; genus Bacteroides; species Bacteroides xylanisolvens. The sequence continues at coordinate 1,059,961 of NZ_CP072216.1, read as the reverse complement.
CCGGACCGCCTCTTTCCACATCCACGTTGCCAACCGGATAATAAATAGCATCATTATCCCTAACGCAACCACTCAAACAAAACAGCAACACTGCCAAGCCTATTATCTTATTCATAATCACCTTACTTCTTGATTTTGCGGACAAAGATACATCTTTTTTATACCACCCTTGATTTATGTCAACCGTTTTTAGTATTTTTGCACACATCAAGACAGAAAAGACATGGATACACTATTAAGAGAGACTGTAAATGCTGTTGTCAATTCCCGCTTTCCGGAGATGAGTATAGAAGGAAGACGGCAGATAGAAAGCATACTGATTCGTGAAGAATTCCCCAAAGGAGCCATAGCGCTAAACGAAGGAGAAGTAGCCCACGAACTTGTTTTTGTAGGAAAAGGCATGCTTAGGCAGTACTATTACAAAAACGGGAAAGACGTGACCGAACATTTCTCATACGAAGGATGTATCGTGATGTGCATTGAAAGTTTTCTGAAACAAGTACCCACCCGGCTAATCGTGGAAACTCTTGAACCTTCCATTATTTACTTATTCCCCCGCGACATGATACAAAAATTAGCGAGGGAAAACTGGGAAATCAACATGTTCTATCAAAAGATATTGGAATACTCTTTAATTGTATCACAGGTTAAAGCAGACTCCTGGCGTTTCGAGTCCGCTCGCGAACGCTATAACCTCCTGCTCGAAACACATCCGGAAATCATCAAACGCGCGCCTCTGGCACACATCGCTTCCTATCTTCTGATGACACCGGAGACACTAAGCCGTGTACGCTCCGGCGTTCTATGATTTTAGCGGCTTTTCCGGTATTCTTTTGGAGACATACCGGTGTAATGCTTGAAATATTTCCCGAAGAAAGACTGGTTTGCAAAATTCAGCCGGTCGGCAATCTCCTGTATATTCATACTTGAAGAATTCAGGAGGGCTTTCGCTTCCAGAATCACCAACTCATCAATCCACTCTCCCACCGTTTTTCCGCTGACTTCTTTCACGACTCCCGAAAGATGTTTCGGCGTCAGACACAGTTGGTCGGCATAGTATTTTACGCTGCGTTCAGACTGGTAAGACTCCACCAGAGACTCATAAAAGCGTTCGAAGATATACTCTTTCCGGCTTTTATTCTTCATCGTAGTAGCGTTTGCGGGTGCATGATTAGTGAAAATAGTGCAAAGCTCGAAAAAGAACCCCTGCATCAGTCCCATTACCACTTCCCTACGATATAAAGCTTCCTTATTCCTCAACCGTTTCCTGATAAACGCGTGATACTCCTTCACCACCTCCTGCTCGTGCGGAGTGAGGTCGAAACACGGATAATCTTTCAGATAGAAAAACAAAGAAAGCACATTTCCGATCTTAGGCAACGTCTCCAGCAAGTTCTTCGACACAGCAAAGAAAATGCCTTTAAAATCGTGACTGAAATACCGCTGCTCGATAATCTGATTAGGCAGTGCTATCACCATCAATCCGGGACACAATTGAAATTCACGCAAACTAATCTTAAAAGTACCGGTACCCTCCAGACAAAGCCCCACCGTCAACACTTCCAGTTTGGTAGGCCCGTTATACAACGATATAACGCTCTCCGTATCGAAAAGCGCTATATCATTATCAACAACATCAATGTTGTCGGCATCTATATGTTTAGAATGAACTACCGAAGAAATACCTACTTTCGGAACACTTTGAATATCCATACTCTCTCTCTTTTTGGCGACAAATATACCAGCATTTAATCAGATATACAAGCCAATCGGGAGCATTATCGGACATAATGAACACTTTTAGATACTTATCGAACAGACCGGAACAGATATTCATAATCACGTTTGGCAGCCGGCACCGTCCACTTTTCCGGAACAAACTTCCACTGATTGAGCGCTTTCGGGTTCATCGTTCCTTTCTCCTCAATGTAATTCATCAGGTAGAAACGGAGATCCTTATCCGTAGAGAAAATAATGCGGTCTTTCAACTTCTCCTGCGGGATGCCCGCCCCTTTCGTCAGCAATTCTCCGCCACCATTGCCACGGTAAGAATTCAAGGCCACCTTATATATCTTATCCATGCGGAAAGGAGAACCATCAGCCATGCTTTTGATCGTTATCTTCTCGCCCTGCGGTTTAGTGACATCCACCGTATAAATAATGCCCGAAGCCGAGTCGAAATTAAAGCTATAATTCTGGAAAGACGCTCTATCCTCCGCACCTTCACGACGCTTCTCCTTAAACCAGAGCAGATGATCTTCCGGCGATTTCATCCGGTTCGTCCACATATAATAAGACATCTCCAAGAAATCCTTAATCTCCTTTCCGGACAGAGTCATCACATACAGCATGTTCTCATACTTATATAAATTGAACATATCACTCACAAATACATCCCCCTTCTTTATTTCCGAGTCAAACGAAAGCGGAGCGGCAAACGAGATGTCGGCACCGGTGATGTCGAGCTGCAAGGTATGTATCAGGTCGATAAAGGCAGAAGGGCCGAAGAAAGCAGGATGAGTGGAGATACTTTCGGTAAAAGTGCCGATTTTCTTCGAAACGAACTTCTGCACCGTTTCATATTGCGGGGCAAAACGCTTCATAAAGTCCTCGCTGATTCCGTAAGCCTCCGTTTCCGTCAAGACACCCTTGATGTCCTTGCTCTGCACCTTTCCATCTTTCAGTTTCAAGGTCACATCTACATTAGACAAAACGATCCCATTGCTGGCCGGATCGATAATCAACACCGAGTCTCCGGCAACATTCATCACCTTCTTACATTCGCGGGAATGATCGTGCCCCATCAATACGATATCGAATCCCGGCACATTCTTCGCTACGTTGAGAGAAGCGTTCTCGTTGTATTTGCCCGACATTTTGAAAGCCTCCTGTCCGGCATGAAACAAGCCGATCACCAAATCCGGGTTCTCTTTTTCACGGATAACCTTCATCCATTTGCGTGCCGTCTCTTCCATATCGTCGAAACGCAATCCTTTCCACAGGTTTTCGGAGAGCCATGCAGGGATGGCAGGGGTAATCATTCCCAATACCACGATCTTCACACCATCACGTTCCAACACTTTGTAAGGAGCCAGATGGGGCTGTCCCGTAGATGTATCTATGATGTTGGCACCCAACACTGGGAAATCACAAGTGGCGATCCAACGGTCGAAAACGGCACGTCCCGTTTCCACGTCATGGTTACCCATGTTGCCGGCATCATACTTCATATAATTCATCATTTCCGAGCAAAGATGGGGAGACACCGTATCTATATAATTATAGTAATAGGCAGTGGGCTGTCCCTGCAAAATATCGCCGTTATCCAGCAATATCAGATTCTCCTTATATTGTTCGCGCTCTTTCTGCACGAAAGAATAAACCCGTGCGAGACTCCCCTTCCATTCGTGGCGGGTTATAAAATTATAAGGATAATAATTGCCATGTACATCACTTGTTTCTACAATCTTCAGTTTCACCACCTTTTCCTGCGCCGCAACAGACAGAGCGAGGCAGAGAAGCAAGCCATAAATTAATACGATTCGTTTCATTCTTTTTCTATATTTAGATTTAACGGATGAGAGAATACAAACCGCGCCCCACCGGTATAGTCAGGGTCGATCCATATACTTCCTTTCCATTTGTGCACAATCAATTTACAGATAGACAATCCCAGTCCGGTACCCTGGGCATATTCATTCAGTTTCTCAAAACGCTCGAACACAAGTCCCTGTTTTTCTTTCGGGATACCGCATCCGGTGTCCGTCACCGAGAAGACAGCCATTTGCGTTTCCTCGTTCACAGAAAAGTCCAATGTGATCTTACCGCATTTCGTAAACTTGTTGGCGTTGGACAGCAAGTTAATCATCACTTGCTGCATACGCTGCACATCCGTCACCATCCGGAAAGATTCGAAAGAAGTGGTAAACAAGAACTGGTTTTCCGACGACTGCCGCGAAAAACTAACAGACGCTACCACCTGGCTGCACAACTGCACCACATCACATTCCTCCCAAGTCAGCGTCACCCGGTTGGCCTCCAGACGTGAAAGGTCGAGAATATCGTTAATCAGTCGAAGCAACAAATCCGAATTGGTTTTGATAATCTGATAATAAGACTGCTGTTCCTCCTCCGTGCTACCGCCAACGGCCAATACATCCGAGAATCCTACAATCGAATTCAACGGTGTCCGTATCTCATGGCTCATATTGGCAAGGAAAGCACTCTTCAGACGATTAGACTCTTCCGCCCTGTCTTTTGCTACGCGCAAGTCCTTCTCCGATTTCAGCAGCTCATCTTTCAGGCGTTTCGTACGGAAATAATAGAAGAGAGAGATGCACAAGCCGAGCACCAGAATCACAAACAAAGCACAGGCAGACCATATCTGATAAGTATATTGCTGATAGAACGAAACCGGCTGGTTGACAAGCTGCACTTTAAAAGGCAATACCGCCGGGTCCAGCCCCCATTCCTTCACCTTCCGGCTATCCAATACCGCTTTGCAGCCGATTACCGAAAGATGTTTCGCCGTATCCTGCGGGTGCGTATCCATCTGTACAGACTCCATAGCCATTTCTCCACCCACTTTCCGGTAGTCGGGCAACACCCCTCCTATCGCCCAATGACCGAGACTCACCGATGAAGGGGTAAAAGCCGGAATGGTAGGGGTAACTTCCATCATGGCATACGTGGCATTTCTCATGAAATACCCCTCGTTCATATCCACCCGCCACGTTCCTACCAGGATCACCGTGTTTTCGGGCAGTTGCCTCAACTCCTCAGCGATGGTATAAATAGAATGTTTCCGTCCATCCATCAGAATCAAATCCAGATCGGGGAATTTCTTCATTTCTTTTCGCACCAATGCTTGCATGGTCACTCCGCCATACGTGTTGTCCGAAATAAAGGCAATGTGTTTCGTTTTCGGATAGAAGGCTTGAATCATCTGAATATTACCCTCTATATCATATTGGTTGATAAATCCCGATTTGAGTTCGGGGATATTCAGATGGTCGTCGAAGAGATCGACTGATTCGGGCATCCAGCTATCCAGGCTTTCCACGGTATCTTCCGGCAATATCACCACGTTGCTACTGGCCAGACTGCACATCACGGGCACTTTCACCTGCATTTCATCCCGCTGCGACAAATAAGCGGCCCATGCTTCCTGACCTAACAAGATAATCTGCGCCGGATGCTTTTCCCCTTGATATTTAGCAAGAATCTGTGTCATCATTTTGCTCCATAGCGGAGCTTCCGAGAAGCTTTTACAGTTCATATTCTCGATGATGATGTCGCGCTGTCCTCCCAACTTACTATATTCATCCATATAATCAGAAATAGTGACCGATGTTTGGTGCGCTGCCGGATTATAAGAACAGATAATCAGAATAGGTTTCTTATCGTTAGAGACAGCCAAGACCTTCGATGACTGCAGGAGCCAAAGAAAACAGATAAAAAAATATCCAAGACGTCCCAGCATAATAATGCAGTTTTGATGTGTTAATTCATTAATTGAGTTGCAAATATAGTAAAACTTGTCGGGTTTAACAGATTTATATGTATTTTTGTCGCTCATTTACTGTCAAAAAATACAAATTATGGAATTATTTCACAAGATGATTTCCGGATTTCTGGGCATACCGGAAAGACAAATAAGCAGCACGCTCCATCTTTTGGGCGAAGGTGCTACGATTCCTTTCATCAGCCGATACCGCAAAGAAGCCACTGGCGGGCTGGATGAGGTGCAGATAGAGCAGATCAAAGAGCAACACGATAAGTTGTGCGACATAGCCAAACGGAAAGAAACGATTCTCGGCACCATCACCGAACAGGGCAAACTGACTGCGGAACTGGAGAAACGCATCAACGACACCTGGAACCCGACGGAACTGGAAGATATATACCTCCCTTACAAACCCAAACGGAAGACACGTGCCGAAGTGGCCCGCCAGAAAGGGCTGGAGCCGCTTGCCACCATCCTGCTGTTGCAACGGGAAAACAACCTTAGCGCCAAAGCTGCTTCCTTTGTAAAAGGTGAAGTGAAAGATGTGGAAGACGCGCTGAAAGGTGCGCGTGACATTATCGCGGAGCAGGTGAACGAAGACGAGCGTGCCCGCAACGCGGTACGTAACCAGTTTGGGCGACAGGCAGAGATTACGGCCAAACTAGTCAAAGGAAAAGAGGAAGAAGCAGCGAAATACCGCGATTATTTCGATTTCTCCGAGCCACTGAAACGTTGCACGTCCCACCGTCTGCTCGCCATCCGCCGGGCAGAGTCGGAAGGGTTGCTGAAAGTGTCTATCAATCCCGACGACGAGGCCTGCATCGAACGTTTGGAACGCCAATTCGTACGTGGCAACAACGAATGTAGCCGGCAAGTGGGCGAAGCCACGACGGATGCTTACAAACGGTTGCTCAAGCCTTCCATTGAGACAGAATTTGCCGCCCAATCCAAAGAGAAAGCCGACGATGAAGCGATTCGCGTATTCACCGAAAACCTCCGCCAACTTCTTCTCGCTCCGCCATTGGGACAAAAACGGGTGCTCGCCATCGACCCCGGATTCCGTACCGGATGTAAGGTGGTTTGTCTCGACGCACAAGGCAATCTGTTGCATAATGAGAATATCTATCCGCATCCTCCAATCAACAAGACCGGCGAGGCTGCTTCGAAACTTCGCAAGATGATTGAGGCCTACCAGATAGAAGCCATCTCCATCGGCAACGGAACGGCAAGCCGGGAGACGGAAGATTTCATCAACAGTCAGAGTTTCGACCGCCAGATACCCGTGTTTGTAGTCAGCGAGCAGGGGGCTTCCATTTATTCGGCTTCCAAAATTGCTCGTGACGAGTTTCCGGATTACGACGTAACGGTGCGTGGGGCAGTCTCCATCGGACGCCGCCTGATGGATCCGTTGGCAGAATTGGTGAAGATAGATCCCAAGTCCATCGGCGTGGGGCAATACCAGCACGATGTAGACCAGACGAAGCTGAAGAAAGCACTCGATCAGACGGTAGAGAATTGCGTGAACCTAGTCGGGGTAAATCTCAATACGGCAAGCAGTCATCTGCTCACTTATATATCCGGTCTGGGCCCCCAACTGGCACAGAACATTGTCAATTACCGGGCGGAAAACGGAGCTTTCAGTTCGCGGAAAGAACTGATGAAAGTGCCGCGCATGGGCGCCAAAGCCTTCGAGCAATGCGCAGGATTTCTTCGCATCCCCGGAGCTAAAAATCCGTTGGATCATACCGCCGTGCATCCGGAAAGTTACCACATCGTAGAGCAAATGGCCAAAGACCTGAAATGCACCATCGACGAGTTGATAGCCGACAAGGAACTTCGCCGGAAGATCAATATTTCCGACTACATCACTCCTACCGTCGGCCTGCCTACCTTACAGGACATTCTGCAGGAGCTCGACAAGCCGGGACGTGACCCGCGCAAGGCTATCAAAGTCTTCGAGTTCGACAAGAACGTACGCACCATAGCCGATTTGCGCGAAGGGATGATTCTTCCGGGCATTGTAGGCAATATCACCAATTTCGGGGCGTTTGTCGATATAGGAATTAAGGAGAACGGTCTTGTACACCTTTCTCAATTAGCGGAACGGTTCATTTCCGACCCGACAGAAGTGGTGTCCATCCATCAGCACGTCATGGTGAGGGTGATGAATGTAGATTATGACCGGAAACGAATTCAACTTAGCATGATCGGGGTACCGCAAGACTGATTGCTTCTCTTTTCTCTCCCCACCACACGATCAGAATCGTAAATACAATCATAAGTACTGTGCAAATGAGCGAGCCTTCAAAACCGAAGGCTCCGCCATTCAGTACGTTTTCTTCGGGCATACGCAAAGTCAGCATACTGGTGGTGAAGTTGTTTCCGCTTACCTGATAACCGAGGATGGGGCCTTGAATCCAATTCCAGAAAAGATGAAGCGAGATAGGGAAACACAGGTTCCGCGTATATAGATAGGAAGCTCCCAGCAGCATACCTGCCAGCAACAGGTTGAGCATAGGCAGGAAAGCTATTTCGGGATTGAAGATGTGCATAAAGGCGAATAACGCTGCCGAGATGAAAAGCGCCAGGAATTTATTCATGGTGGTATGCAATAGGCGTCCGAGGATATAGCCGCGCATCAGTATCTCTTCGAACAAGGCGACCAGCAGGAAAAACACCCACGAGCCCAGCAGATCCAACGGCTTGAACTGGAAACCGGTGACTTCTATCTCTCCCAAGACGAACGAGATTCCGAAGCCGAACAGATAGAGCAGGATTGCCATCAGGAGGCCATACCACAGTCCCTTGACGTGTCCTTTTAAGGAGAGCCCCAAATCAGAAAACGGACGGCGTTCGAAGCGGAGCATAGGAATGGCGGCGGTCAGAACGGCGAGCAGCATACTGGCTTCGAGGATAATGTATCCCACCACTCCCGGATGGCGGGCTTCCACACCCAACACCAACGACAAACATCCGCGGGCCAGCGTACCATACAATCCAAGAAGGATGAAAAGTATCACAATAAACAGCGGGATACAAGCCCACACAGGAAGTCTTTTGGGTTCTTTGCCCCCAGCAATGTTGTCTGCCTCCATTTTTACAATTTGTTAATCCGGCTACAAAATTAGATATAAAACATAAAAAAACATCATGTATTCTCTATTTTTCCTATATTTGTCAGAACAAATCTACAAAATTATGAAAATAAAACTACTATTGATAAGTTTCTTATTGGCCGCTAATGCGTTAGGAGCAGCCGCCCAAGTGAGTAAAACGTATTATGTGAGTAAGCCCGGTACGCTGATTTCCATGATGACTGAAGAGGAAGCCAACAGTGTCACCCATCTCACACTGACCGGAAAACTGAACGCGGAGGACTTCCGCCATCTCCGTGACGAATTTGATAATCTGAAAGTATTGGATATTTCGAACGCTGAAATCAAGATGTACAGCGGAAAAGCGGGCACTTATCCCAACGGGAAATTCTATATTTATATGCCGAACTTCATTCCTGCATACGCATTCTCGAATGTGGTGGACGGAGTGACCAAAGGCAAAGCCACGCTGGAGAAAGTGATTCTTTCGGAGAAAACAAAGAATATCGAAGATGCCGCCTTCAAAGGTTGCGAGAACCTGAAAATCTGCCAGATCCGCAAGAAGACAGCTCCCAACCTGTTGCCGGAAGCGTTGGCAGACAGCGTTACCGCTATCTTCGTCCCCCTGGGCAGCAGCGACTCTTACCGCTACAAGGACAGATGGCAGAACTTTGCGTTTATCGAGGGGGAACCGGTAGAGACTACCCTGCAAGTGGGCGCCATGGGCAAACTGGAAGAAGAGATCCTGAAAGCGGGACTGCAACCCAGAGACATCAACTTCCTGACCGTTGAGGGCAAGCTGGATAACGCCGACTTCAAACTGATCCGCGATTATATGCCGAATCTCGTCTCTGTCGATATTTCCAGAACGAACGCAACGGCTATCCCCGACTTCACTTTCGCACAGAAGAAGTATCTGTTGAATATGAAATTACCTCATAATCTGAAATCTATCGGACAGCGGGTATTTAGCAACTGCGGTCGCCTTTGCGGCACGTTGGAGCTGCCGGCCAGTGTGACGGCTATCGAGTTCGGTGCTTTTATGGGATGCGATAATCTCCGCTATGTGTTGGCTACCGGAAATAAGATTACGACGCTGGGTGATAATTTGTTCGGGGAGGGAGTTCCGAGTAAGTTGGTTTATAAGAAATAAAAAATCCCCTGATATGAATTAAACCGCTTGGTTATTCATATCAGGGGATAAAATTATCTTAGCGAGTATGAGATTCTTTCTTACTGACTTGCTTCTTTTTGCTAGTTTCATCCAATGAGTATTTATTCGCTCTCACTGCTATCTTATATCCGAGAAACATTCCCAGTAAAAGTAACATTAGATAATCAAATAATACAGATACCCGATCTAAATAAAAAATTGCATACGCTCCAAAAACATAACAATAGACTTGCATTATTATTTTATCTGATTTCAAATAAAATGTCCGAATGATTCCTTCTGCTTTCAATGGTCGTTTAGGAGTCCGTATATAGGGAAATAAATAACTCATCATTCCGCCTATTAATGTAATCGCCCAAAAAATTAAGAATATTATCTGTACACTGGATGACAGATAAGGAATCTTATATATATAAGGCAAGAAGATACGATAGGCAATTAGGATTATACTACCTAACAAAGCTGTTTTTTCATATATTGCTATTAAAAGATATCTCATATATTTATAAATTAAAAGTTTATTTTCCAATCAAAATACTCCTCCCATATAGTTGGACCATATATTTCTTTTTTTTCTACTTTTTTCGTATAGACTTCATAGGAATCTTGTGACGGGTCAGGGTTGGTAACGTCTAATGTTTCCTTCGAGAATGTTCCTATAACCCCAAGAATCATGCCTACCATTGTTTTCTTTCCTCCATCTTTTGGATTTCTTTTCGGAGCCGGATCACCATTAGGCATCACCCCCGACACGTTAGTATCAATACTTTCCGCCACATTCGCCTGATTCCGGTCCAATCCTTCTTTATTCCTCCTGTCTCTTTTTCTTTGATGCTCATATTCAGGACTAATCGCATTCTTTGCCTGATAAAATAAAAGAGTTCCAAAGGCATAAGACATTTTAGGAGCATTATTTATAATCTGCCCTAATTCCGCGAATTTCCCTGATGTATATCTCATTATCTGTTGATCTGAAGGCAATCTATAAGATTGTGTGTTCGTCAAAGGATAATAGAATGGCAGAGGAAGAGGAGTTCCATTTTCATAGATCACATTACCGCAATAATCGGTAGTAGTTGTATTTCCTGCGATACTATGAACAACACGTAGTTTAGTGCCTGTGCATCATAAAGGTAAGAAATAGAGCTGCCATCTTCGAACTCTATACGGTTCGGTAAATTTAGGTAATTATATTGAATATTGATTATCTTTTTATTTAAATCTTTCGATAAATTGTCGTTGCATCATAATAGCACTACACACACTATTTATTCCTTCTTTACCTAAACTGGGCTAAGTAAGTAAAGTTATCACCAATAAAAGAAATTACCCTGATATAAATTGATGATTAGCCAACTTATGTCAGGGTAAAACAAGATAAATATTCTATATCAACTATTCTTTAGAAAAATAATCTTCTGGCAAATTTGTTACAAATTGGATCATTTGAATATCTCTATTTAGAAGAAAAGTATCTAAAGCACAACCTAGTTTATTCAGATAGATACTTTGTTTTATTCTGCTTTTTGATGGAGAATATAGCTGATATCCTCTGTCTCTATCATATCTTAAAAGGCAGGGTTGGAATTTACTCCGCTGCATAGTATCTGTTACATATTTATCACGTATTTCTTTTCTTATGATATAAAATTCTTCTTCGTAATCAAAATCTTTACTGCAATAACCCGAAGAATTATAAAAATAAGTAAAAAGAGAACTTTTCTTTTTTATCATTTCACATAAATCAAATTTAAACTTCATCCATTTTTTACCTTTCCAAAAAACATCCATTGATTCGTTCTTTATTTCAAATGAAATATCATCCTTATGCATGGATAAATATTGCAACAAATCTTCGCGTCCTGTTCTTTTTTTATTAATAGACTTTTCAAAATCACTAAATGATGAGAATGTGTTATCATTAGCATCATCTATCATTTTCCAACAAAAATTCTTCAATTCCTCGACAGATGGATATTTCAAGTTGGCGCGATAATACCATTTTACATGACTATATAAGTCAAACTTAAAGTCATAGTCAATAGAATTACCACCTTCTGAAGGCAGACTTTTGCAGCTATATATAACTAGAAAAAGTCCTGTAATTGCATAAACTAAAAATCTTTTCATTTTTCTCTATTAAAAAACAATCGGTTATATTTATCAACTAATGTATTGGCTGCAGACTTAGAATATTTTAGATGAAGTATATCAACCCCTTTTTTATTCATAAATCTAATATGGTAAGCTTTTTGCCCATTCTGCCAACCTCCAATATCTTTCGGCATATCTCTGTCTCCAACCCAATTTTCCATATACCCTTTCATTGCTCCTTTACCACCTAAGACATTATACAATCCACTACTACTTCCTTCATACTCTATATTATATTCATTTCTATGTGTATCAAGACCTAAATATCTAGATTCTTTTGAGTTTATTCCTTCAATAGAGAAGTCTGTAGTTGGATTTCCAGTATCTTCTCCTCCAAAAGAATTATTCACTTTTTTCTCTGCAATAGCAGATGTCAAAATTGCATTATCAATCTTCTGATACACAGCACCCTCAAAAGAGTCTGCCACTTTTTTACTTCCGAATAAACTATAATAAATATTATTTTCCGTATGTGTAACTCCTAAATACATTCCATTTCTCACTACTTTATTTAAATCTTTCTGCGAGTGAATATCTGCGCTATAGGAATATTTCCAAATTCCTTCTTCATTTTGAACTTTATACCAATCTTTACCATCTGGATCAATATACTTTACAGGATTATTCGCACAATAATTATATGGACTTACTCCATAATACTTTTCACTTGATGGATCCATCACATGCCATCTTCCCAATGCCGCATCATACATTCTCGCTCCATAATCATACCAATCCAGTCCGCCTTTTCTATCCAGTTCTTTCCCATTGTACTTGTAAGGCTGAACAGAGGAAGTTGAAGCAAAGATACCGCCAAACGGATAATAATGATTCACTTCTTCCACTGCTCCATCCTGCGATACCACTACCCGATTGTTACCCTGATGATCCTGTAAGTAATAATGATACTTATTATCATTCAAAGATACGAATCCGGCATCTGTCAATAAAGTCTTAGGAGTCCCATTTTCATAGATCACATTACCGCAATAATCGGTAGTAGTTGTATTTCCTGCGATACTATGAACAACACGTAGTTTGGTGCCTGCTGCATCATAAAGGTAAGAAATAGAGCTGCCATCTTCGAACTCTATACGGTCCGGTAAATTTAGGTAATTATATTGAATACCAGCAATCTTTTTATTCAAATCTTTCGATAAATTACCATTGGCGTCATAGAAAGACTCTATACTCTATTTAACTACGTTTTTCATATCTAAAAACGGAATCGAGTAAGTTGGCTTATAAGAAAGTTCCCCTGATGCAAACTACTCTATTATGATTATTTTGCACCAGAGGAAGATTCTAAGCTTTAAAAATATAAGAATTACCAAACTTCAAGCCAATAAACCACATAGTTCTTATAAAAAGTAAGCCCTTTAGTATAGCCATGCAACCATCTTTCAGGTAAGCCAATACCTGATCTAGAAAGATGATCTTTTTTCAAAAAGCGACCTTTTTCTGCATTTAGAACATACAGGACGGCATTATCATAGAAGTCGGAAGGAAACTTGCTCTCCCAAAGACGAAAATTAGGAATGGGTAATACATCAATAGATTCACAATTTTGTATTGAATCTAATGTAACTATCTCAAAAGTATCATAATTATAAGGAATAACCATTAAACAGGAATCTTTAATATGATATACCTCTTTTGCCTCTAGAGTCACTTTTTTCTTTAGTTTTTCAATATCCGAATCTTCGTAAGATATTGCCAAATGAATATAGCTTAAATACTTACCACGTGGAAATGTCAACGCCATAAGTCCGATCTTCTTGTCATCTATTTTTCTGGGAAAATGAGATACAAGAGATTTTGGATATAAACTTATTATCTCCTTATATTCCCGTTTATCACGTTCATCAGGGACAGTTTGAGATAAACAATTATTAAAACTGATAAAAAAAGAAACAAATAGTATTAGTATTGTTTTCATATAAGTTGGTTTATAAAAAATAAAAAAAGAAATTACCCTGATATAAATTAATTATTAGTTAACTTATGTCAGGGTAATACAGAGCATAAGTGAGAATAATAACATAAATAATATCTAAGTTTAGAATTTTTCATTTTATATCCTTTAATAATAGGTATAACAATCTGTGCTAATAATAATGGTAAAGTAAAAGTTATATTCTTCATGAAAGAAGACTCGTACTCATAGAAAAACAACGAGAATAGTATTTTTATAAGACATAGAATATACAGCATTTTTTGTATATACATAAGATATTTACCAACTCTTCCAAAAGACGTCATCTAATTTATTTTTAATAGGTTCAAGTATATCATAAGCATTATGTTCTTCGTTTATTTTTGATTGGGTGCCTGTTGCAGCATTACTCTAAACATACTATTTATTTTTAATTTCTTGTCCTCTTAGCGAGTATGAGATTCTTCCTTACTGGCTTGCTTCCTTCTGCTAGCTTCATCCAAAGAGTATTTATTTGATCTTATTGTTATCTTATATCCAAGAAATAATCCTATTAAAAACAATAACAAATAATTGTATAATGTAGACTTATATTCAATAGAAAAAGTTATATATACCACAAGAAACCAACAATATGCTTGTGTTATTATTCTATCAGATTTTAAATATAGTGCCCGAATTAAACCTTTCCCCTTCAATGACCGTTTGGGAATCTCTATATAAGGAAATAGATAACTCATCATTCCACCTATTACTATAATAGCTAATGCAATTGCAAGTATTACCCTAAAAATAAATATTAGAGTAGGATATTCAAATAAAAAAGAAGAAAAAATACAATAGGGGATCACCATAAAACTGAACCACAGAAGTGATTTTTTATATATTGCTATAAATAGATATCTCATATAGTAATAAGTTATTTGATAAAATTAGTTCATTTATTACATACCATCTTGTAGCTTATATCCCTCGACGTGAATTCACCATACCTTGGCTATTCACATCAAGGGGTATAATATTGAAGTTTTTAAGGAGTATTTTTTTTATTTGCTTGATCTACTATATATCGGTTAGCTCTTATTGCTATTTTTTTTCCAAGGTATAGTCCAAACAGAAGTAATATTAAATAAGCTATTGCTTTTTCGTGCCTATAGAAAACTAGATATATTGCAAAGAAAACGGCATATGTCATATCTATATCCTGTCTAAATTTCAAATATAAAAAATCAACAATATTATTTATTTTAGTATTCTTTTCTTTTCGCTCTTTATTACTTATCAATAAGTTTAACACCTTACCTATCAGCCATGCTATCCACGATATTAGCAACAATATTACAACCATATACATATAGTCAAATTCTCCAAAATCAGGATGGAATAAACAATGAACTATCATTAAAATACTATTGAGAATAGTAATCTTCTTAAATATCAGTATAAAAATATCTCCCATATATCATTTTTATTTAAATAATTCTTTTATCCAATTATAAATATTCCCTACATAATCTGTCGAATACTCTTTTTTACCTTCAACTTGATTTGTATGAGTTTCATAAGCATCTTGAGTGGGATCAGGATTTGTTAGTTCCATACATGCTCTATCTACAGCTAGACCTATTATTACTTTTCTCCCAACTTTGATTATTCTCCTTTTATCATTAGGGTCTATTTTCGGAGCCGGGTCTCCATTAGGCATCATCCCCGATACATTAGTATCAATGCTTTTTGCGACATTCGCCTGATTCCTATCCAGTTCCTCTTTGCTTTTCCTTTCTCTATTTCGCTGATGCTCATATTCCGGACTAATAGCATTCTTCGCTTGATAGTATAAAAGAGTACCAAAAGCATAAGACATCCTAGGAGTATCTGTTATTATTTGTCCAACTTCTGCAAACTTTCCTGATGCATGTCTCATTATTTGTTGATCCGAAGGCAAATTATAACTTTGAGGATACGTTATCGGAGAATAGAATGGAAGAGGTGCATAAGGCATTGGAACAGGTATTACTTGCTTTCCATCTGGGTCAATATATTTAATTGTATTGTTCTGACAATAAACATACACGCTCCAACTATAATCCTTATCCGCCATCGGATCCACCACATGCCATCTACCCAACGCTGCATCATACATTCTCGCTCCATAATCATACCAATCCAGTCCGCCTTTTCTATCCAGTTCTTTCCCATTGTACTTGTAAGGCTGAACAGAGGAAGTTGAAGCAAAGATACCGCCAAACGGATAATAATGATTCACTTCTTCCACTGCTCCATCCTGCGATACCACTACCCGATTGTTACCCTGATGATCCTGTAAGTAATAATGATACTTATTATCATTCAAAGATACGAATCCGGCATCTGTCAATAAAGTCTTGGGAGTCCCATTTTCATAGATCACATTACCGCAATAATCGGTAGTAGTTGTATTTCCTGCGATACTATGTACAACACGGTGTTTTGTGCCCGCTGCATCATAAAGGTAAGAAATAGAGCTGCCATCTTCGAACTCTATACGGTCCGGTAAATTTAGGTAATTATATTGAATATTGATTATCTTTTTATTCAAATCTTTCGATAAATTACCATTGGCGTCATAAAAGTACTCTGTATTCTGTTTTACTCCGTCTTTAAAATTAAAATTATCACCAAAAGCGGAACCCGAAACAGAATCATCAACCCTTTTCAGTTGGTTGCCACTCAAGGTGACGGACAGATTATCTACTAATCCGTAACCATTGGCAGAAGTTTGTCCATATCGTTTCAATCCCAAGATATTACCATTTTTGTCGTAACCCGTTATTTGCTCATTGAAGCGGTTGACATTCAGAGAGAGATCTTCACCCTCACCGTAAGTAGCATTTTTTAGCCGGGATAACAGATCGTATTCAAAACGATAACCACGAATATCCAGGTTCGCACTGGTTTTCCAGGTCATACTACTGATATTTCCGTTATAACAAGGTGTGCCGATGCCATCTGTATAATATAGTTTCTGGGAAAATAACGGACTTTCGATAGAAGTCAGCCAGCCACGTAAGTTATAACGGTTGGTTGAGGTTAGTGAATGGTTCCCGTTCACTCTTTTGACATTGGCGATGTGTCCCAACTCATCATAATTATACCTAAGAGTATCAGATACCAAGTCATTCACCAAACGAGCTTCTGTCAACAGACGTCCGGCATGGTCATAAGTTTTAGTTTGGACAAGTGAGATATTTTCTACTTTGTCATTGGATGCTGTAATGTGGTCGCAGAAATCATACGCCATGTTCTGAACGTGCACCTTACCATTTATATCCGTGCTACGTACTTGCACCGGACGTTGAAAATAATCATAATAGGTACTGGTACAAAGCATTTGATCTGTACCGATAACCCGTGTCATCACTCCAGTCTGCAAATTCTTGCAGTTCAGTTGTTCAGAGTCGTCTCCAAATCGATGTCCATAATCATTGCTATCTATATAATCCATTGCTGCAATGAAGTAAGAATTAGCCTTTTTATATTGATAGGTATCATAATATGCCACCTTTTGGATATTCAGGCTGTCCATTTTTAAATAACTGCTAAAAAGATAACCATAATGGTTGTTTGGCTTATCCGGAGCAAACTCAACAGATGCAGAGCTGCTGTATGACATCATACCTTTATAAATGCCAGTCACTACTTCTCTTCTCAACTTATCATAAAAAGTACATTTCCATTCGTTCCTTTTGCGCATCTCCCCATCTCGACTTCTCAATAATTTTCCGTCCTTGTCGAAATACATGTCTATCCATTCCGCACCAGGAAGTTTCTTACCTCTATAATGGTTGAGCTCATCATAGCGATATTGATAGGCATAAAGATCTAATGCATCTTTCTGCCCAAGCGTCTGTAAACTGCTGACTGCCATCGGTGGAAGAACAAAAGCTAGATTCCCGAAATCATCATATACTTGATAAGTATCCAGCGTATCTGCACCACTGATGGTACGTGATACAATGGTTTGTTCCAATTTATTGGTATAGGTAAGTGTAGGAAGCCCTGCTTCATCTTTTTTTTCTTCCACTACCAATTCTCCGGTTGCATAAAATCCTTTTTGCGACAGAACGGGATTATCTTTTTCTCCGTTCACCTCAAATAGTCGAATCTGTGATGTTCCTGAATTTGTCTGATAAGAAACCTTTTCACTATGCCCCGTAGTATGCCAGTCTTTTCCAGGATTGTATTTCTCTGTCAATCGGTTCAGGGGTGAACCGTCATACAGAGATTTTTCACAAGCATACTCATCATTATACAATTCAAGAATATGCTTTCTGAAATCGGATGATGAAACATAGTCGCCCGAACCGGGACAAACAGCCGGAAGCCATGAACAACTATCACGATACATCCTATCGTACTCCTTTCTGTTCACCAGGCTGTTTAATGCAGGAGTTATACCGTATTGTATTGTCTGTTCTGTCCTGCCGAATGGATCAAGATAATCTATTTCACGAGTGGCGCTCAACGGTCCCTGCAAATCGGAAGCAAAAGGAGTGTTAATTATACTTTTCTCTGTTGACACATAATTCTTTATATCCGACAATTGTTGAACAGACTTTTTCCCTTTCACTTTTATAACAATAGTACCATTTCCTCCTTCTGTTACAAAAAAGTAAGTACCCGGAGATAACCCAAATACATCAAGACTTGTCAAGTAATCATCTTTCTCCTCTTTCCTAACTAGATGACGGGTAGAATCGTATAAGGTGATATTGTTCAGATACTCTTCTGATATGATGGATATATCCATCGTATCTTTTATTGTGAAACGATGATATACACAAGGCCTTGAAGAAGATCCCGAAGGAACAAACATATATGGATAATAGAAAGTGCTATAATCCAGGCTATCCGAAAAACTTCCGACCTCCAAAGGGTGTTCCCAATCAATTCCCGCATTATCAACAATACCTGTTACACGTAGTTTAGGTTTCCGATATGCAGAATCCGGATAGTAAGCATGAATATAAAAATCACCTACACCACATCTGAAATCTTTAATTTGCGGTAAAGAGTTCTCATTTAGTGGATATTCATTGCTACTAACCAACGATCGATAAAGAGTTTCCATTTTTAGAATGGGATTTACACCTATAGTGTCCAAAGGAACTACACTTATCATATTGATACTATCCAAACTAAATTTACAATATACATCTCCACCGCTAAAAGTTCCGAGTCTTATTTCTTGAGAAAAATTCCTCGTAAAATGTCCTATATCAACAGATGTATATTCATTTACTCCCACCGGAGATAAATAAATGTTGGTTTCAAGCCTCTTGGTAGGTTTTTTCGTATCCTCTGACGCTACACTATAAAGCTCATATTCGCCAGGTTCTAAGACTTCATACAATACAGGAGAGTGAAGATGTACTTGTGTAAGGTCTTCGTCAAAAGTAAAATTAAATTTATCCTGATTACTAAGTACCTCCTTTACTTTGTGACTATCACTACTATAACTTTTCTTTCTGAATCTACCGGTAGAGTTTAATGGTCTATAATTGAGACGGAACGAGGTATAATCCGTGTCAGTCCCCATCATATTAGCCATAAATAAAGTGGACCTGTCCTGTATGGTAAAAGTATAGATAACGTAATTATGAAGCTCACCTTCGTAGAATATATAACGAGGAACATCACTAAAATGAGCGATTTCCGGCTCTTTATAAATATCTGCAAAATGCATCCTTTTATCAACCAACTGTGGATTATTACGACCATCCACCGCCATTAATGCGCAAAACAAGAATAAGAAAAATATTAAATGCCTTTTCATAATTATCTTTTATTTAGAATAATGATATCTGTTATATTCCATCAATTGAATGTCTCCCTTTTCTCCTCTTCTAAACCTTTTCTTCAGACGCCCTTGAAGGTCATACTGGAAAAAAGAAGTTTTTCCATCAGGTTGAGAAGTATATTTCATACCAATCTGCTGCTTATAATCATAGATTGTTATCTGGGCATGCGGCAGAAGTCTGCGTAGTTGTTCTATATTCTTAATATTAGGTTCACTCTCTTCTGAAAGACTTTCCGGTTTTCTTTTTAAGGCAGACTTTACTTCATTATAAGTACTTCCTTTTATTTCAGCTATCGGATATTTACCGTAATATGACCATAGATAAATTGTAATATCATTATGAAAGTTTCTTAGCGTAATAAGATTTCCATATTTATCATAGTTGTCATAAGCTTCAATAAAAGACGTCAAGCTATCGGTTAAATAGCTTGTCAGATCCATATTTTCAGGTAATCTTTTTAGGAGGCTACTGCCCCGCAAAGTTCTTTTTTGAATACCTGCACTACTCGTTGGCTCATAATAGAGATATATAAAATCTATTATTTTCCGTTTTTCATCTTGTGACTTCTTCAAGTACTTTATAATGGCGACCGGTTCCTCTATTCTATTTAACCGGATTAAATTGTCATAATATATAGTTGATGGGAGATTAGATGATTCTCCCGGATGCACATACTTTAAATACACATGATCCCCATTACTATTGACAGTTTCTTTTTGTGTGACAAATCCATTTGCATTATATTCATAATTATGAAGAATTGACACTCCGTTTTCATCTGTCAGTTTTTCCTGAATCAACAAACAAGGGACAGTAAATATTTTACTCGCCAGAATAGCTCCAGTACCAGTATCTATCGAAACTTCATAATCGGCAGTTTTATTTTCTACGTTATAATGATACTCTTCCTCTGCTACTTTATGATAGCGATTGTTATAGGTCGTCTTAAACAGTAGTTTTCCCCTGAAGGCTGCCAGATCGTTAGGAGCATAGTTCAGAGCCTTATCTAATACCTGATAAAAGCCGAAACTTCTTCTGTTCAAATTGTCCGGTGTTCTAGTGACAGCTTGCCCAAACTCCGCATTATCAGGGATATCTGCCAATGAAGAGAAATGATAACGACAAAAACTTCCGTCGTCAAAAGTCTCAGTGACATAACTATAACCTATCGGATATTCGGATATATTATTGAATCGCCCCATACAGTTACTGCTGATTGAGTAAACATTCAGATTTTTGGTTTCCATATAATCATAATAGTTATAACTGTATACCATATCTTCTATAGGCATACGATAGCGTGGCAGTTCATGGGTTCTTCCACTTTCCATTCCTGTCGTAGGGTCAAGGTAGTTGAACGAACGTTGCCTGTCTTTTTTTGTAACAGGGTCATGCAATGTCAGATGTTTCACACGTACCCCACCCAACGGAGCATCATAAGTTGCCATATTGGTATCCCAAGCAAAAGAATCAGTTCTTTTGGTCAGGTAATGCCGGTAACGGTTGTATTCATAATCAATCTTTTCTTCCCCTTTGGTGGGATAAGTGATCGTATTCAGCATTGTACAGCTAGAAACACCTGTGTTGACAGCCTTTCTTTGTTCAAAATTCCCATCATAGAAAAACGTATTGGCATTGTCTATTTTTTCATAGCCACCATTCCAGAAGCCCCAATGATCGACGTTTGTAGTCAACGGATCCGGTAAATCATTACTCATATTATAGTCAAAAGAGTAAATAGCAGGGCCCTCACTTTGATCATGCAAGGTCACATTTTTCAGAAAGAAGTAGCGCCCTGATGTTTCATAATCAAATTTGCATGATTTTATAACTTGGGGGGCTTTTGTCATTGTTATACTTGAGAGATAGATTAAATCATTCCCATCCGAATCACCGAAAAAATTAACAGGGAAAGTCTCGGTAATAAAATTCACAAGCACACTTCCAGTGCTAATTGTCTTCAAAATAGGGGTATACACTTTATCTTCCATCAAGAAATGATCTGTATCTTTATCGTTTATACCTATTATTTCTGCTGGTTTAGTATATCCATTCTTATCAGGTTTATAATTTATCCATCTTGTTCCGGTTACATTAGAATTCATAAATAAGTGATACTTATTTTTTTGCAGACAACTTTGGTATGAAAAGGATATACCATTATTTTTTGTCTCATCCTGGATAGAACTTAGGTACCAGGAAGTAATCTGTACCGGTCTGCTTCTTAATCTACCGGGATTATTGGGTATGCTGTATTCTAAACATGAGACGTCTCCTCCAAAATAGTAAAGATAGCCATCCGGTGTCGTGATCTTGATGACAGAGCGTTTAGGAGCATTTGTGGTACTATAATCCTGAACAGACATTTCGCTTAAATCTATCCTATATCCGCCTCCTGATATACATTTTGCATTTCCATTATTGTCGATAATAAAGCGTCCTTTATGCCGCCCGAAATTAAAATCGAAGATATCTGGAGCCATATCATATTCAGTTTCCGGATAAGGACGGTTTTTAGTAGCATGGGGAATATTCAGTTTGAATAGATCCGCTTTACTGTACTGCTTAAACTTTCCGTCGCGAATAGCAGCCAACAGACCGCTTTTCTGCTCCTGGCGAACATCATCAGGATTTCCCACTACATTTCTTGTAATAGTGCCACCCACGTTCAGTATCCAGTTATTACCTACTACCGAAGGACGCCGCCCCGGTTTGAAACCATCGGAAATATACTTGATAGACATGTTCAACTCAAAAGCCGTATCTTTGTAATCGAACAATGGGATATCCAGATCAAGCAACCCGTTGTAGTAGTTCACACTAGTGTTGCCATATTGTACGAATTCTGCTGTTTGCGGTGTAGAAAACCCGAGATTCTGCGGTGAAAAATAGTACCCTTGAAAATCGGTCGGAATAAATCCGGAACTGTTTTGCGCATATATATGTGTGCCTGTGCCTAACAGCAGGAGCAAACACAACATTTGTTCTATAAAATTCTTCTTTCTCATTTTTTATATGATTTATCTTATGAGTAATAAAAAAATAGAGAGGGTGAAATAGAAAACTTATACACCCTCTCTTCAAATGAACTAACCCTCTGTATCTTTACAGATTCATCGCATTACCGCCCAATACGCCCGCTACTGCTGACGCCACTGCGATGACTACTTTCAGAATCACATCCCAAAGGGATTTTTTAACTGCCATAACCTTACACACCTCCTTTCCATACTCTATTAATAATTGACTGATTTCAGTAACCAATTACGTTTAATGATTAGTTACTTTCAATACCCTGTTACTTCCTGAAAACCTTCCTACCTCATTTTCTCGTTATCCTATTGAGAACTAAGCTTTTACTCATCAGGAGTTCAAAACTCCGCTTTCACCTCAAAACACGGACACGCCTTGATCCATTCTTCCGGTTCAATCTCCCCGTTTCCGTTGCGGTCGGGACTTAAATCCCGGTGACCGCACACCCGGCTACCGGGGAAAGTCTCAAATAATTGATGTACCAGTAAGCGGAGTGCCGCCCGTTGTTCCGGTGTCCGCGTGTCTGCCGGACAACCGTGGCCATCCAAACCGCCTTCGTAGCAGATACCGACACTGTTCGAATTGAATCCTTTCACGTGCGCACCGATACGTTCAATCGGTCGGGTGAGGTGCACTGTTCCATCCTTGCGGATGTAGTAGTGATAACCTGTTCCGTTAAATCCACGCCGACGGTGTTGCATCTCCAAGTCATCCGGGGTGAGAGAACGGTCGGCACGGGTGGCGGAACAGTGGATCACGATCAAATCAATCTTTCTCATCATAGTGCCACTATTTTTCTTATCAGTTGTAAACATTATCTGCACTCTACGAATTAAGCTGCCGGATCCGGAGCTTCACCACTACCTCCACCGGAGTCTCCGCCACCTTCATCACCGGGATCTTCACCATCGGTTTTCTTTTTCTTGGGCGCGTCGAGATCCAGGAACTCGATTTTCTCACCGGCACGGGTAGACGTCAGATTAGGACGGACACTGCTCGAAGGACGGAAATTAATGTTCACCGTCTTGATGTTCTTCATCGTACACTCATCTTTCGTGTCCACTCCCCGCGTGGTAGCGGAAAGGCTGAATACACCAAAATCATGGATATTGACGGATTTACCGTCGAACAGCGCCGTACGCATCGCTTCTACGAGATTAGTCAGCACACTCTGAATGTCACCCAGCGACAGGGAACTTTTCTCTTTCATCGTGTAAGCAAGTTTATCCAGGTCTACACTCTGTCCCTGCGTCACAAGTTGCGGATGATACTTCACCACCCCATCAACCTTTCTCGGGTCTTTACGACCCATTCTTTTAAATGGTATTGCCATGATAAATTAAAAATTGAGAATTAATAATTGAAAAATAAATATTACAGATTGCGGTTGCCGCAATCAATATCGGAAGAGAGGAACGAGCTCTGTTTCTTTTTCTTTCGATACCTCAAAGGTAGTGTATTATAAGGGGATGAAATGACGTACTTTGTCTTACTTTGACCTAGTTTGTCTTACTTTCATTCAGAATGTATTTACTTTTATTCAGAGTGATTTTATTTTACTTATATACTTGGACAAGCGGGAGATTTTCCGTATATTTGGAATACGATAAAATTAATTTTCCGAAGATATGAAAGCAGAAAAAGAAGAGATAGCAGAGGAGCCGTTTGTCATACGTCCGTATTTGAAATCGGAGCTGGCACATTTATATAATCCGTATGTACCGTTGGTGTATGCCATGCGAAAAATGAGGGAGTGGATCAGAAATAACAAGGAATTATATGACGCAATGTATAGTGGCGGCGAAGGAAAAAACGACCACGCTTATAGTGCAAGGCAGGTGCGGCTCATCGTGAGGTATCTTGATGAGCCATGAATCTCTTTAGGGCAAGTGCTGATTAGCTATAACGAAAATAAAATTAGCTATAATGAAATCGAGATTAGCTATAATGAAATCGAGATTAGCTATAATGAAATCAAGATTAGCTATAATGAAAACAAAAGCGGTTATGGGAGTATTCTGTCCGATATCTGTTTTATAATGCCAGCCCTGCAACCGTGCCCTGTCGATATTATGATGGGACGCGGTGTAATACATGGTATCTTGAGGACAAACAGGCTGTGTGTTTTCTTATTGAATGCTGTTAGTTTTCTTATTTAATAATGTACACGTGCGCAGGCGCGAGAGAATATTCTTTTTATATAGAAAAAGCGTGTAATTGAGGTGGAGGGGTTCCACCTCAATTACACGCTTTTTCCATCAAATAAAATATATAAAGAGAATAAAAAGTATAAGTAAACGATAGGAACAAAATAAAATGTACCTTTGCGTCTTTTTAGACCAACATTTTTTAACACTAATCAAATAACACTTAAAATCATGAGAAAAAAGACATTTTTTCCGAAGGCTTCGTTTACCAGAACAAACAGGCTGTAACACTCGAAAAGGGAGAATTTCCCCAAGTATCCCCGTTTATCACGCAAATGCTTGGCACTGTCAACAATTTGTATACCAACAGAATAGAGGTAAGTCCAGGCGACCGCAAGAAGTTTCTCCTCCCCTTTGTCCATCTCTGTTATGACCATGACTCTGTTTTTAACATTAAAAGCCCCAAATACTTTGCAGAGTTGTTGTTTATGGCTGTTGATTTCAAGAAATCGGATGATTCGGACGAATCATTAAGCGTGGAAGAGATTGATTATGAGATACAAAGAATGAAAAGAACGCTTCTTGAGGATTAACACGAAAGAACCGACTGTTAAAAAACTGCTTTTTGAGTACCAAAAGCAGTTTTTTTATTCTACATGAAAAGCCGTCCTTTGCAGTGTGTTAATATTGACACGACTTACATTCATATCAATAATTAAAATGGAAAATATCTCAATAACGACATACAGGGGATTATCACTCGTATCAGGAAGTATCAGTATCCGGCAAATGTTCGAATTTATCCGGGGAGATGTCTATCGCGACAGAATCCGGAGACTCCGGGAAGCAATGGATGCAGGAGAAACGGTGAAAGCAGACCACATGAAGAAGCAACTGCCCTACTGCACCATCACAGCTACTTACGCCAAGGAAAGGCTGGCTTACAGTCTGGACAAGTATCAGGACATCATCACGCTCGACTGTGACGATATGCCGGCAGAAAAGATCCCGGAATTCCGCCAACTAGTGAACGATTGCCCCGACACGCTAGGCAGCTTCGTCAGCCCCCGGATGCACGGGCTGAAGATCTTCGTCTATCTTACCGGCAATGAAGCGGAAACCTTACGCACCGAACTGAACGCATTGGGAACCGTAGACTTCCTCACCCTCGAACGCTACCACCACCGCATATACGCCCTGGCAAGCAGCCAATATGAAAAGCTGCTCAATACCAAAGTAGACACCAGCGGAAGCGACCCGGGACGCGGATTCTTCGTGTCGCACGATCCGGACGCCTTCCTCTCTACCGAACGACTGGAAAACGTGAAGCCGCTGACCGTAAAAGTGACACTGCCCACTGAAGAAGAATGTAAAAACAAGAAGCGCAAGAATCCGGGAAAACGATCCCCGCTCCTCCCCGTGCAGGAGAATGTGTCGCCCATCGACCTGCAAGTGCAACTCGACTTCCGCAAGGCGCTGGAATACACCAAACGCAAAGAGCGTCTCGAGATAGGCAACCGGGACAATTTCTTCTATTGTCTCGGCAATCAGTGTTACCACCGCCATATCACGGAAGAGGAAGCCGTCAGTCTGGCACACAGTCATTTCGGCGACCTACCCGACTTCGACCTCGAACTGCCTTTGCACAATGCCTACCAATACACCTCAAAGACCGATCAGGCGGAAGAAGAAAGCCAACAACCGAGAATATGCCAGGTCATCAAATTTATGGACGAACACTACGAAATCAGGAGAAACGTGGTGAAAGAGCAAATCGAGTTCCGGAAAATAATACCTGATCTCCCTAAAACAGAGCAGCCGCCTTTCAGTACATTGCGCACAAAGGATGTCAACACATTCTATATCAACGCACAGATGAAGAAGATATACAGTTCGCAAGCTAATTTGAAAGCACTGGTAGACTCGGACTATGCAAAGCCGTTCAACCCGTTCATCCATTATTTCACCTCACTCCAGACATGGGACGGGAAAACAGACCACATCGGCCAACTGACAAAAACAGTGAAAGCGGCAGACCAGGCTTTTTTTGAAGACAGCTTCCGCCGCTGGCTGGTGGGAATGGTGGCATGTGCCATCGACGACGAAGCGCAAAACCACCAGTTGATGCTGCTCCACGGCGCACAGGGAAAAGGCAAGAGTACTTTTGTCCGCCATCTCCTCCCACCGGAGCTGAAGGATTATTATCGCAACGGCATGATTAGTCCCGACAACAAAGACCACCTCCTGCAAATGTCGTCCTGCCTGCTCATCAATCTGGATGAGTTTGATACACTCTCTCCCGCACGTATGCAGGAGTTGAAAAGTCTCATCACGCAAGATGTAATGAACGAACGGAAGGTTTACGACATCCAAAATTATACGTTCATCCGCCGCGCATCATTCATCGCCAGCACCAACAATCCGCACTGTCTGCCGGACATCGGCGAGAACAGGCGCATCCTGTTCAATACGTTGCTGGAAATAGATTATCACACGCCTGTCAACCATCAGGGGATATATGCACAAGCATACGCACTCTACCGGCAGGGGTTTCAATATTGGTATGAGAACCAGGAGATTACGTTTCTCAACAACCGCAATGAGGCGTTCCGCCAAAAAGATCCGGTAGAGGAGAATCTTTTCTTCTATTTCCGGGCAGCCAGACCAAACGATATACAAGCAAAATGGTATCCTGCCTCCCAGCTGCTGTCGGTATTGAGCATGAACGGACGCACACAAGCCAACGCACAGATGAAACAAATGCTGGTCACGGTATTGGAAAACAACCATTTCCACTCACGGAAGACCTCCAACAACATCACGGAATATTGGGTGGTGGAGTATTCGGCCGAAGAGCGCAAAGAAAATTCAATACGCCCGCAGCTTCCGGTGCAGACGGGGTTGGAGTTGTAGTTTTCCCCGAAATGGCAGTTTTCCCACGGATAGTCGTTTTTCCACAAAATAGCTTTTTCCTCCAAATAGTCGTTTTTGCACGAAATAACAGATAAACGGATAAATTAGTGGCATTAAACGTGTCACATTCATCCGTTTTCCGTATATTTGCTCGATATGAATGATGAATAAAGAAAGGAATCACAATATGATGAAGCAAATACCATACGGATTGACGGATTTCGGTCGCATCCAAAAAGAAAACTATTATTATGTGGATAAGACGATGTTTATCGAAAAGATAGAAATGCAACCGTCTTATCTGTTCCTGATCCGTCCCCGGCGCTTCGGGAAAAGTCTGACGCTGGCGATGCTGGAGGCTTATTATGACGTTCGGTATGCCGACCAGTTCGACGAATTGTTCGGCCATCTGTATATCGGGCAGCATCCTACGCCGATACATAACCAGTTTCTCATCATGAGATTCAATTTCTCGGAGGTGAGTTCGAATATCAATGAGGTGGAGGAATCTTTCCGGTTGCATTGTTGCGGGAAGCTAAGACATTTTCTGCAAAAGTACGAACATATATTGGGAAAGGAAATCTGGAACGTGCTGAACGAAGAAACGCTCGAAGAACCGGGAGCACTGCTATCCGCCATCAATTCGTATGCCACCCTCAAGGGAGACATCAAAATCTATCTCCTGATTGATGAATACGATAATTTCACGAATACCATTCTTTCTACTTACGGCACGGACTTATATCGAAAAGCGACGCATGGCGAAGGGTATATCCGCAGGTTTTTCAATGTAATCAAAGCCGCCACGACGGGAATGGGTTCTGCCGTCAACCGTTTGTTCATCACAGGAGTAAGCCCGGTGACGATGGACGACGTGACAAGCGGATTCAACATCGGAACGAATATCACCACCGACCCGTGGTTTAACGACCTTGTAGGTTTCAGCGAGAAGGAATTGCGCGAGATGCTGACGTATTATAAGGAACAAGACGCTCTCCCGATGTCGGTAGACGATGCGGTGACAATGATGAAGCCTAACTATGACAATTATTGCTTCAGTAAAAATAAATTAGCAGATTGTATGTTCAACTCGGACATGGTGCTCTACTGCATGAAGTCATTGATATTGCACGGAGTAAAACCGGACGAGATTGTAGATCCCAATATCCGTACGGACTTTAACAAGCTTGCCTACCTTGTCCGTCTCGACCATGGACTGGGCGAAAACTTCTCCGTCATCAAGGAGATTGCGGAGCAAGGCGAGATAGTGACTGAAATAGTCACCCATTTCTCCGCACTGGAAATGACGGACGTGGGCAACTTCAAATCTCTGCTGTTCTATTTCGGACTGCTTTCTATCAAAGGGGTGGATATGATGGGGCGTCCCATCCTGCACATTCCCAATCTGGTGGTTCGCGAACAGCTATTCAATTTCCTGATTCAGGGATATGCCCGTCATGACATCTTCAAGCTCGACGTGAACCGCTTGCGCACTCTGTTTGAGAATATGTCTTTCAAAGGAGACTGGAAACCGTTGTTCGAATTTCTAGCAGAGGCCATTCGGGAGCAGAGCCGGATAAGGGAGTACATAGAAGGGGAAGCTCATATCAAAGGATTCCTCCTCGCCTATCTAAGTATGTTCCGCTATTATCAACTATATCCGGAATATGAGATGAATAAGGGTTTTGCCGATTTCTTCTTTAAGCCCAGTCCGGCGGCACCCGTATCTCCACCGTACACGTATCTATTAGAGGTGAAGTATGCGAAAGCAGGAGCATCGGAGAAAGAGATACGCGCACTTGCCGATGATGCACGGGAACAGTTGATTCGCTATAGCAAGGATGAATGTGTGGCAGAAGCTCGTGAGAAAGGGGGATTGAAACTGGCAACGATCGTATGGCGCAGTTGGGAATTGGTGCTGATGGAAGAGGTATAATAAAGTACTTGTCACATCACAAACACCGATTTAGGTATGCACTCACCTCCACATCTGATATTGGGCTAAATAAATAATCCCATCAGAACAAGTGAATGGAATCCTATCTATAAAAATCAGGCGCGGATTACACGAATTGCACGATTTCTTTAAAATCAGAAACGTGTTATCCGTGTAATTCGCGCCTAAGTTTTATACGATGGCTACGACATCCAAGACGGGGAATTACTTATCCCCGTACATCTTCGCTCTCAATTCCTTGATGTGATCGGACGTGATATATTCGTCATACTCCATCATCTTGTCGATGATACCGTTCGGTGTCAGTTCGATGATGCGGTTGGCAACCGTCTGGATAAACTCGTGGTCATGAGAAGAGAAAAGGATGTTTCCCCTGTATGTCTTCAGGTTGTTGTTGAATGCCTGGATAGATTCCAAATCCAAGTGGTTGGTCGGAGTGTCCAGAATCAGACAGTTCGCATTGCGGAGCTGCATACGGGCAATCATACAACGCATCTTCTCACCTCCGGAGAGTACGCTTACTTTCTTCAACACCTCTTCGCCGGAGAAAAGCATACGGCCGAGGAAGCCTTTCATATATACTTCGTTTCCTTCGCCAAACTGGCTCAACCAGTCCACCAGGTTGAGGTCGGTATTGAAGAAATCGGTATTATCCAGCGGCAGGTAAGCAGTGGTAATGGTTACCCCCCAGTTGAAGGTACCGGCATCCGGCTTCATGTTTCCGTTGATGATTTCGAAGAACGCAGTCATCGCACGCGGGTTGCGTGACAGGAATACCACTTTGTCACCTTTCTCTACGTTGAAATTGACGTCGTTGAAAAGCACTACGCCTTCTTCCGTCTTCTTGCTCAATCCGGAAACTTCCAGAATCTGGTTGCCCGGCTCACGTTCGGGAGTGAAGATGATGCCCGGATACTTACGTGAAGAAGGTTTGATCTCTTCTACGTTCAGTTTCTCCAACATCTTCTTACGGCTCGTAGTCTGCTTGCTCTTCGCTACGTTGGCACTGAAACGGCGGATAAATTCTTCCAACTCTTTCTTCTTCTCTTCAGCCTTCGCCTTCTGGTTCTGCTGCTGACGGAGAGCCAACTGGCTGGATTCGTACCAGAAACTATAGTTACCGGCAAACATATTGATTTTTCCGTAGTCGATGTCTACGGTGTGCGTACATACAGAATCGAGGAAGTGACGGTCGTGGCTCACTACCAATACGGTATGCTCGAAGTTGGAGAGATACTCTTCCAACCAGGTCACTGTCTCCATATCCAAGTCATTGGTAGGCTCATCGAGCAAGAGATTGTCCGGATTTCCGTACAATGCCTGCGCCAGCATGACACGCACTTTTTCCTTACCGCTCAACTCACCCATCAATACATAATGCTTATCTTCTTTCACGCCCAGTCCGCTCAACAGCATGGCTGCGTCGCTTTCCGCATTCCATCCGTCCAACTCGGCAAATTTCTCTTCCAACTCGGATACTTTCAGTCCGTCTTCATCTGTAAAATCTTCTTTCGCATACAATTCTTCGCGTTGCTTCATGATGTCCCACAACACAGTATGCCCCATCATCACAGTATCCATAACGGTATAAGAGTCCCACTTAAAGTGGTCCTGGCTCAACACCGAAAGGCGTTCGCCCGGTCCGAGCGCAATGGTACCCGTTGTCGGATCCAAATCTCCGTAAATCGTACGAAGGAAGGTAGATTTTCCCGCACCGTTAGCACCAATAATACCATAACAATTACCACTCGTAAACTTCAGGTTTACGTCATTAAACAACACTCTTTTACCAAACTGTACCGAAACGTTCGAAACTGTAATCATCTTCTTTATTTACTATTTTACTAGTTACTATTTTACTATTTTGCTAGCTACTATTTTACTATTTCGTTAGTTACTATTTTAGTATTAACTATTTTAGTGTGCAAAGTTAGACATTTAAAATGAATTATGAGCTATCTGATATGTGCCAATCTGACATAAAAGTGTTACCTTTGCTGCGTTTTTTGGCAAAACAGCCAACTTGGCAAAGTTTTTGCAGACAAAATCAATGACATCCGGTCAGCCCGGTATGTTTATTGGCGTTATTTTACCAAGTTAAGATAACGTGTGTGTTAAATAGTAAATAGTAACTAGTAAAATAGTAAATACCAAGATGGATCCGAAAGAAAAAAAAGTGAAGGAAGAAGAACTGAACGTTGAGGAAACTCAAAACCATGCGGAAGAACAACCGCAAAACGAACAAGCGGAGGACGCCACTCCCCTGACTCATGAAGAAGAGTTGGAAAAAGAACTGGAAAAGGCCCAAGAGGAGATTGAAGAGCAGAAGGATAAATACCTGCGCTTATCTGCCGAATTTGACAACTACCGGAAACGCACCATGAAGGAAAAGGCCGAACTGATTCTGAACGGTGGCGAAAAGAGCCTTAGCAGCATTCTTCCGGTGGTGGACGACTTCGAACGTGCCATCAAAACAATGGAAACGGCAACAGATGTCAATGCCGTAAAAGAAGGAGTAGAACTGATTTACAATAAATTTATGGCTGTCCTGGCACAAAACGGTGTGAAAGTCATCGAAACAAAAGACCAACCACTGGACACTGATTACCATGAAGCCATCGCGGTAATCCCCGCACCGTCGGAAGCACAGAAAGGTAAGATTCTGGACTGTGTGCAAACGGGATATACACTGAACGACAAAGTGCTCCGCCACGCTAAAGTGGTAGTAGGAGAATGAGGAGATTTATGAATTATGATTTATGATTTATGGCTGCGCTATTGGTCTGCAGAGTAAATCATAAATCAGAATTCATAAATCATAAATCTTTTCAATCATAAATCAATAAATGGGCATGGCAGAAAAAAGAGACTATTACGAAATATTGGAGGTGACGAAGACAGCCACAGTAGAAGAAATAAAGAAAGCATACCGTAAGAAAGCAATTCAGTATCACCCCGACAAGAATCCGGGCGACAAGGAGGCTGAAGAGAAATTTAAGGAGGCGGCCGAGGCATACGACGTGTTGAGCAATCCGGAGAAGCGTTCGCGTTACGATCAGTTCGGTCATGCGGGAGTGAGCGGTGCGGCAGGCAATGGCGGTCCGTTCGGTGGTTTCGGTGGCGAGGGAATGTCAATGGATGACATCTTCTCTATGTTTGGCGACATCTTTGGTGGCCGCGGCGGCGGTTTCGGGGGAGGCTTCGGAGGATTCAGCGGATTTGGCGGCGGTGGCGGTTCACAGCAACGCCGGTATCGCGGCAGTGACCTCCGTGTGAAAGTGAAGCTGACGTTGAAGGAAATCTCTACCGGAGTAGAAAAGAAATTTAAACTCAAAAAATATGTGCCGTGCGACCAGTGTCATGGCACGGGTGCCGAGGGTGACGGCGGATCGGAGACTTGTCCTACTTGTAAGGGTAGCGGCTCGGTGATCCGTAACCAGCAGACCATTCTGGGCACGATGCAGACTCGCGTCACTTGTTCTACGTGTGGCGGCGAGGGAAAGATTATCAAGAATAAATGTAAGAAGTGTGGTGGCGACGGAATCGTTTACGGTGAGGAAGTGGTAACCGTAAAAATCCCTGCCGGAGTGGCAGAAGGTATGCAGCTCTCTATGGGCGGCAAAGGAAATGCCGGCAAGCACAACGGTGTGGCAGGCGACTTATTGATCCTCGTTGAGGAAGAACCGCATCAGGACTTGATTCGCGACGAAAATGATTTGATTTATAATCTGTTGCTTAGTTTCCCGACGGCTGCACTGGGCGGTGCTGTGGAAATTCCGACAATCGACGGCAAAGTGAAAGTGAAGATTGATTCGGGTACTCAACCGGGTAAAGTGCTTCGCTTGCGTGGCAAGGGGTTGCCGAATGTAAACGGGTACGGTACGGGAGATTTGCTGGTCAATATCAGTATCTATGTGCCGGAAGCTCTCAACAAGGAGGAAAAGAACACGCTCGAAAAGATGGAAGCTTCAGACAATTTCAAACCTAACACGTCGGTAAAAGAGAAGATTTTCAAGAAATTCAAGAGTTTCTTCGATTAGTCTTTTTGCTATCATATTATCATATATAAGGTATAAGTGGGCTGCAATCTTTTTGTGGCCCACTTTTTTTATGATATTCTCTAAATAGACTCCCTCTCGCACAATCTTTTCATATAGTTTACCTAAATAAGGCGCGATATAGGGCTATCCTAA
The DNA here is from genome assembly GCF_018289135.1 of Bacteroides xylanisolvens. Lineage (NCBI taxonomy): Bacteria > Pseudomonadati > Bacteroidota > Bacteroidia > Bacteroidales > Bacteroidaceae > Bacteroides > Bacteroides xylanisolvens. The sequence continues at coordinate 1,026,013 of NZ_CP072216.1, read as the reverse complement.
AAAAAATGGCATATATTTGTATAACAAACAAATAGATCGGCATAAAATAATTATCAACACTTTAAAGTTCAAATTATAAAAAACGAATTTATCAAAGAAACATTATTTAGTCGCTCCATAAAAAAACAATAACTGTTTAACTAAACTATATATTTAAAGAATGGCAGAACCTTTTAAAAACATGTTTAACGAGCAATTTTTCGATCTGTTTACGAAAGATTTGAAACTTGTTATCGACAATTTTGATGCTCGCGAGTTTGTATCTCAAGTGATGGACGATGAATGGGAAGGCAGGGAACTTAAACAACGCTGCATGCACATCACAACGGTGCTAAGAAAGTTTTTACCGGCAGATTACAAAGAGGCGATCGCTAAGATACTTGAATTGTTGGATCATATAAAAAAGACACGGCCTGATTTCTCGGTGATAGACGACACGAAGTTTGGCTTGACTTTAGAGTATGGGGGGATTTTGGATAATTATGTCGAACAATATGGGCTGGACGATTACGAAACTTCTGTCAAGGCGATAGAGAAAATCACACAGTTCACAAGCTGCGAGTTTGTGACTCATTCTTTTATTATCAAATATCCGGATCAGATGATGAAACAGATGTTGGTTTGGTCGAAACACGAACATTGGGGAGTCAGGCGGCTTGCGTCAGAAGGCTGTCGTCCGCGTCTTCCCTGGGCGATGGCGTTGCCGAACCTGAAAGAGAATCCTGCGCCTATCATTCCTATTCTGGAAAATCTAAAAAATGATCCGGCAAGATTTGTGCGGTTGAGCGTTGCCAATAATTTGAATGATATCGCGAAAGATAATCCCGAAATCGTCATTGATTTAGTAAAGAAATGGAAGGGAGAATCGAAAGAAGTGGATTGGATTATTAAACACGGTTGCCGGACGCTCTTAAAACAAGGCAATCCGGAGGTGATGGAGTTGTTCGGCTTCAACTCTACTATCAGCAATATCTGTGTGGAGGATTTCCAAATTTCAAGCCCGGAAGTGAAAGTCGGGGATTCGTTGGAGGTTAGTTTTAAACTGTTGAACAAGAACGATCAAACGACCAAGATACGACTCGAATATGGGATCTATTACCAAAAAGCGAATGGAACGTTGACGAAGAAAGTGCATAAAATCAGCGAGAAAGAATATGCCGGGAACTCAACCACGCGAATCACCCGAAAACATTCTTTCCGGGTGGTTACAACGAGGAAGCTCCATCTCGGACTTCACCAAATTGCTATGATTATCAACGGGAATGAATTTGAAAAATATGATTTTGAGTTGATTGAATAATAACTGCTGTTAATACCCCGGATTCTGCTTCAACTTCGTATTCATCACCCGTATTTTCTCCGGTATAGGGAACACGGTAGTATATCCGTTTCCCTCATCCGGCAATTGCGGGCGGCTACTGTAAGCTCTTGTAAACTTCCCGAAGCGAACCAAATCTTGACGTCTCCAACCTTCCCAAGCCAGTTCGAGTTGACGTTCGGCAAGGATATTTTCTAAAGTGGCAGGACGGGAGGAGGCATTGACGCGGCTACGGACTTCATTCAGTTCTTCATCTCCACTGGCTCCATTGCGCACTTTCGCTTCACTCTTCATCAACAGAGCATCCGCGTAGCGGAACAGTACAATGTCATTCTCCATCAATTTACCGTCTTTTGTGGCAGTCGGGTCGACTTCGTACTTCTTCATACGGGCTCCTGCTGTTTGTTCATACGGGGTATCTGTAATATCCAGAGCTACTTTCCAAGGCAGATACTCCAATACGGTGCCATCATCCAGCTTGATGATGTTTCCTTTCAGATCGTGCACCACTCCCGCAAAATAGCAAATATCAAAGCGGGGATCTTGTTCGGCTGTTTCATAACCGAAGGTTTCGAGGGCTTCAATAGTTGCACTGGGGCCGTTCTCACCGCTTAGGCCGTACGCCTTGGCATGATTGTAGTGGCGGGAACGGAATAGATATTGCATTTGATTGGTGTACAAGGTTTTATTCATCGGAATAGTAAAAATATTCTCTATCGATGATTCATTAAAAATGGAGAAATTGGTTTCGTATTTTGATTCCAATTCGTTGTAGCCCAGCGTCTTTAGCTGGTCACAGTAGTAGATGACTGTTTCCCAGGCATTGAGTTCGTTGCCGTTCACTGAAAACTTTATGTTTTTTCCGTCCGGACGTTGTCCGTCTGTCCAATCATTGTCCGTATAGACTTCGGAATTCAGAGCCAGTTTAGCCAATAGGAAAGTGACTACCGGACGGGTGATACGGCCATAATAAGGACCGGACTGGTTACTGTGCGCATCGCTCAACAGAGGAGCCGCTTCCTGCAATTCCTTGAATACAAACTCAAAAACCGTTTTCCGTTCACTCTGGACAACATCTTTCATTGCCACTGAAGAGGATTGAACCAACGGGATGCGTCCGAACAAATCCATCAGATAATAATAATACATGGCTCGCATGGCCTGCACTTCGGCACGATATGCCGGAAGTTCCGCATCGGAATGGGATTCGGCAAACTTGTCTATCCGTTCGAGCGATTTGTTGCTTAGCATGACGACTTTGTAAAGATATTCCCATGTAGCTTGAATAGCGTCATTCTCAACACCCCAATCGTGCAGGTAAAGTCCTTGCCAAAAGCCGCCATCGTACCAGTCGCCTCCACGGGTGGGGATGATGGCTTCGTCGGAAGTGAAAGTGTTCAGGTCGTAGACTCCCCTACCCGTTCCCTGCAATCCCTGACTGTCGCTATAACCGCCTACGTAGGTATAAAGCGAAGCTACCGCATTGAGATATACTTCCGAGATCGTATTGTAGACATCCTCTTCCGGTAGTTTGTCCTTCGGATTTTCCTGTAAGAACTTATCACAAGAAAATAAGGTCAGACTCGTCACCAGAAGAAATAATAATATTCTTGAAGGGTAGATTATTTGCTTTGAGATCTGCAAAAACTGATTTCTATTTTTCATATATCGTTTCATCCTCTCCTCCTCCATTAAAAGTTAATACTCAATCCTAAGGTGTACGTCCGTGCCAACGGATACCCCCGTTTATCGTCCACGCCCAACGTTGAGTTCACCGTGGAACTGTTAATCATGGGCGAAAGTCCCGAATAACCGGAGATGGTTGCCAGATTGTTGACAATAAATGCTAAGCGCAGGGAACGGACATATTTCTTTAGTTTCTGCACCTTCTCAATCGGCACGTTCCAGCCCAGCGTCACATAGTCGAAGTTGACGTAATCTCCCTTTTCCAGCCAATAGTCGGTGGCGGTCTGATCCTTGATGTTCTGTTGCGGAGCTTTCTTCATTACGTTGTAGTCGGGGAATATATTCATGTTCATATAGGTCAGGGAAGTTCCGTTGTAGATTTTATGTCCGAAGGCTCCGTTGATCTGCAAAGACAGGTCGAAACGCTTGTAACGGAAACTGATGTTAGATCCCAGAATCGTTTTGGGTACGGCTTGCCCTGCCACATAGCGGTCTTCACCATCTTCCAGACTGACGCCTCCGCCATTCAGGTCGGCGATGCCATAGGTATATCCACCGTTTCCGTCGGACTCCAGTCCGGTGCTGTGAGGAAGATAGAACACGCCCAACGGTTGCCCCACCATCTGATAAACGATGTGGTTGTAGCCGCCGTGGAAGCCGGCTCCATCAAGGCTGGCAAGACTTTTATATTCGGAAGCGGAAAGCATTTCGCCGTTATACATACCGCTCAATGAAAGCAGTTTGTTGCGCTGGAAGGTGATGTTGGCATTGATATTCAGTTCCATGTCCTTCGTTTTCAAAGGGGTGATACCGATGGCGATTTCCGTACCCCAGTTGCGCATGGAGCCGATGTTGGCAAGCAAGGTGTTATAGGTGAAAGGGGGCACGCTTACGTTGTAAAGGTAGAGCATATCCGTGGTGCGGGAGTTGTAATAGTTGGCGGAAAGCAACAGGCGGTTGCCGAATAAAGCGATGTCGAAACCGGTATTAAAGGTATGTTTCACTTCCCATTTCAGATCGGGATTCGTATTCCGGAGATCTCCCAAAGATACGATAGCGGAGTTTCCGACAGGGACGACACCGTTCGGCTTGACGAGATTCAGCGTTGTGTATGAGTCAATCCCGCTCTGGTTACCTGCCAGACCGTAACCGATACGGAATTTCAGATTGTCTATCACGGGGAATTGCTTCATAAATTCTTCTTCACTAATCACCCATGCCGCGGACGCAGAGGGGAAAAAGCCCCATTTATGGTTGGCTCCGAATTTGGAGGAAGCATCTGTACGGGCATTCAACGTCAGTACGTAGCGGTCGGCGTATGTATAATTGAAGCGTCCCATGAAAGATGCCAGGCGCGGTTGCTCGTAGTAGGAATTAGTGCCTTCCCACAAACGGAGCGCTCCTGCCTGAAGGTTATTATACCCGAACTTATCGGTGCTGAAATTGCTGACTGTGGTATAATAGCCTGTGTAAGTCTCTTTCTGAAGTTCGGCAAGTGCCAATACGTCAAAGAAATGCTTTTTCCAGTTTTTCTTATAGGTCAGCATCATGTTTCCCAATAAGGATTCGCGCTTTTTGGTTCCTTTATATGCCTGACCGTTCGCCCAGACGGAAGTGGGAAGGTATTGCGAATTTTCTACGATATTGTAAGTGTAGGCACCGAACAGGCTTAGTTTCAGTCCTTCCATCAGATTGAAAGTGAGACGGGCGTGCGTACTGATGTGCGAAGTGGCATCATCGTCCTGCACTTCCATCCATGCCAATGGATTGGTGATTTGGCTGGCGGTCGTTATTCCGTCCCACGAATTGGTGACGGGGTCTTTATGATTGGGATAGGTAGGATTGAACGTAGCTGCCGAATAGAACGTTTTCTGATAATCTACCAGGTTATGGTTCTTCTGAATGGAACCAAACATTCCCAGTTCGCAGTTCAGGAAGCCGTCGAACATTTTCTGATTCATGTTCATATTTGAAGTGAAATTCTTCATGTCTTCATTCAGAATCACTCCCTGACGATCCATAAAACCGAGAGAAACACGATAACTGGACTCACTGGAACCGCCATAAAAGGCGATGTGATGATTCTGTTGCAGTCCTGTCTGCTCAATCTCTTTCTGGAAATCGGTATTGTTCCCTTTGTCCAGAATGGAAATGCCGCGTTCCGATGCTACACGACGGAATTCATCACCGGACAGCATTTTCAAATTCTTGTAGACGGTGGAAATCCCGAAGCTACCGTTGTAAGCTACCTGTGTCCTGCCGCTCATCCCTTTTTTGGTGGTGACTTCTATCACACCGGATGCACCTCGCGAACCGTACTGTGCGGTTTCGGAAGCGTCTTTCAGAATGGTAAAACTCTCAATATCCGTAGGGTAAATGGAGGTAAGCATACTCAAGTCGCCAAATACTCCGTCGACGATAATCAAAGGGTCGTTGCCGCTGGTCAGTGAGGTAGTTCCCCGCAGGCGCACCGCATCCAGAGCCGCCGGTCCGTTGGAGCCCCGTTGGATGGTCAATCCCGGCACACGTCCACGGATTGCTTCCAAAGGGTTCGTTATCTGGTCTTTGTTCATCTGTGTCTCCGTGATTTTCTCTACGGAACCGGACAGGGTTTTCAAACTTCCGGTGGCATATCCTACGGTAATCAATGAGTCTATGGGCGCGACGGGAATCTTCTGTGCCAACGTGCCCTCGCACGGGATTACCAGAAGAAGAAGGCTGTAGAAAATGAGTCTAGCGTGTTGTACCATATTCTTAGTTTTTAAGGTAATAATACAAATATAACAAAAAAAGAGGGAATCTGGTTGAGTAGATTCCCTCTTTTATTTAAATGATATTGACAGGTTGAAATCAACAAGTCCGGATGATACGGATTACACGGTTGCTTTAGGCCGGAATAATCCTAAAAAAACGCATCATACGTATTATCCTTATGCCTGCAATATTTATTTCACAATAATCTCATCCGTAAATATCCAGCCTCCGAATTCACTTCCGGCCTGTGCCTGATAGCGTACGTATCTTCCTTTGGCTTCGCCCTGCCATGAAATATCCGTAAAGCGGATGGGTGTTTCTTTGCTCACTTCAAAGTGTTGGTTTCGCAACTCGGTGAAATGGGTTCCGTCATCGGAAATGGAAATCACCACAGTCTCCGGCAGGAATACTTCCGCACCTACCACCTGCATAAAGGCGGCAGTGACGGAATGGATGGAGGTTTCTTTTTCCATATCAATCGTCACATCGAGGCGGTTGTCCGAGATGAATCCTTGCCACGAGCCATCACCATAGGTCCAATCGCCACGTATGCCGTCCGTCAGAGCAGTGTTTCCCTGTGCCGGATAATGGGAGCTGTAAGGTGAATTATAAATCACCTTTTTACCCAATGCCAGATGGCTGACCGATTGAAGCGACTCGGGACGGCTGCCGATTTCTTTTTTCAAATCGAAAGGATGGTATCCTTTTGCCTGCAAATCGGCCACTGCCGACAATGCACGGACATGGAAATCCGGCCATGACTTACGTTCCGGAGCCGACCAGGCTGTTTCCGCCAATGCCAGGATTCGGGGGTAAATCATATACTCCACGTGTTCGGGAGTGGGAATGTATTCCACCCATAGGTTGCCCTGCACACCGTAGACCAACTTCGCCTGTTCCGCAGTTAAAGAAGCGGGAACGGGATTGTAAGAATATACTTTCTTCAACGGCAGGTATCCACCGATGGCTTCCGGCTGCGAATATGGGGCATCCTGATAACTGTCCAGATAGCAGTAGGCACCCGGCGTCATGATGGCACGATGGCCGGAGGTTACGGCAGCGATGCCCCCCTCTTCTCCACGCCATGACATGACGGTTGCGTTGGGGGCAATGCCTCCTTGCAGAATCTCGTCCCACCCCAGCAGATGACGCCCATGATTGTTCAGGAACTTCTCAATGCGGTGTATCAGGTAACTTTGCAGCTCGTCTACATTGGCAAGATGCTCGTCTTTCATTCTCTTCTGACATTTCGGGCAGGTCTTCCAAGCCGACTTGCCGGCCTCATCGCCACCGATATGAATGTATTCGGAAGGGAAAAGTTCCATGACTTCCGTCAGCACATTTTCCAGAAACGTGAAGGTTTCTTCATTGCCGACACAGAAATCGGAGTTCTTGTAAGGTTCGCCCGAACAGGATAACTGCGGGTAGGCTGCCAGCACTTCTTCCGAATGGGAGGGCATCTCAATCTCGGGAATCACCGTGATATAATGCTGACGGGCATATTCCAAGATTTCACGAATATCATCCTGGGTGTAATAACCGCCGTAAGCTCCGGGAGCATCGAAACGGACATATTTACGTCCGCCGTTCCACCATTGCTTCCAGGTGGGATCTGTACGCCAGGCTGCAAATTCGGTCAGCAAAGGGTATTTCTTGATTTCTAATCGCCAGCCTGCCGCATCCGTCAGATGCAGGTGCAGACGGTTGATTTTGTAATACGCCAGTGCGTCTATCTGTTTCTTTATAAACTCTTTGGTAGAAAAGTGGCGGGACACGTCCAGCATCAGTCCACGGTAAGCAAAACGGGGAGTGTCTTCTATCTCGACAGAGGCTATGGAATAGCTGCCTGCCCCCGAAGGTTGTGCCAACTGCAACAGGGTTTGCATACCATAGAATAATCCGGCTCCCGAAGTGGCGCGTATCAGGATTTGTTGCGGAGTGACGGAAAGGGTATAGCTTTCCGGCGATGGCAACTGGTGGTTCTTTTCAGTTATCAACAGAGAAAGTATATTCTGCGTATCCTTCTTTTTCCCTTTCTTCAAATGAACCGGCAATGCTTGCAAGCAATTTTCCAGAAGCTGCGCTTCTAAACCCTGCAAGTTTATATAAAGTTTTGTGTTCTCTGACAGTAAAAAACAGCCCGTCCCCTGCTCCATTTTTAATGGGACAGGTATGACGGACTGTGCTTTGAGGGAATGTGCGGTTAAGCACATTCCCAATACCCATAAGAAAAGACAAACTTTAGCGTATCTATTTCTTATATTCATTAATCTATCGTGATTTCGTCTACAAACAAAAATGCCGGACTATCTTTGCCGCCATGCCATGCCGGCATTTTACTTTCAGACAAGGCAACCACTTTCACGTATTGAGTTTTCACCGGGCTGAATGACAGTTTATGTTCATAGATACCATTCTTATCGCTTTCTTTCATAGCAGGATACTCCTCGGAAGCAACTTTGGTAAAGTTCTTGCCATCGTCCGAAACTTCTACGGAAAGTCCTCGCGCGTCAAACACCCAGTCGCCCTTCTCCACGCAAGTAGAAATAGCAACGCTCGAAATCTCGGTAGGCTGCTGAAGATCGATAGTCATGTCCATATCGTTCTTGTAGAACGCAATCCAACGACCGGTTTTGTAATTGCCATTTCCTTTCAAGCCGTCTACTAATGTAGATTCGCCTTTGAACATGTATTGCTTGTTGACCGGCTGGTTGGCTACAATCGGCTTCATGCTGGATTTGCTGAAATTAACCTTTTCAGAAACCACACGGCTATTTCCGGTAGGACGGACAGCAATGGCAGAGAAAGTTACATTTTCCTTGATTTTCAGCGGGCTTTCATAAAGCGGGGAAGCAGCGGTAGGTTCCGTGCCGTCCAAGGTGTAATGGATAGGCGCATTGTCAATGGTAGACAAAGTGATGTCCAGTGTACCGTCCGTCGGGTTCGGCGTGTATTCGGCAGTTACATTAAATACATGTTTGGCATAGTTGTATCCTTCCGCATCGTACCATTTAATCAGGCGCGGCAGACGGGACAGGAAGTCTTCATAATTCTTCTTGTCGGGAGCCGACCACTGGATTTCGGACAAGGCAGCCCAACGGGGCAATACCATATACTGGGCATGAGAGAAAGTAGGAATGTATTCAGTCCAGAGGTTAGCCTGCACGCCTTTGATATATTTCTGTTCTTCCGGAGTGAGGGAAGCCGGCATCGGCTCGTAGCTGTACACTCTTTCAAGAGGCAGGTAACCACCAATACCGAGAGGTTCGTTCTCCGTATCTTTTGTCTGGTAGTAGTCGAAATACAGGTAAGTGTTCGGAGTCATGATAACATCGTGTTTCTGCTTGGCTGCTTCGATACCACCCTTTTCACCACGCCATGACATAACAGTAGCGTTAGGAGCAAGTCCGCCTTCGAGGATTTCATCCCAACCGATGATCTGACGTCCGTGGTCGTTGAGGAATTTTTCGATATGGTTGATTACGAAGCTCTGCAGACGTTCTTCCTTGCTATGCTTATCATCCGATTTCAAGCCCAGCGCCTTGATACGTGCCTGACATTTCGGACATTTTTCCCAACGTACTTTCGGACATTCGTCACCACCTACATGAATATATTCTGAAGGGAAGATTTCAATCAATTCGCTATATACATCTTCGAGGAATTTCAAGACTTGATCGTTTCCGGCACAAAGCACATCTTCAGATACTCCCCATTGTCTCCATACTTCGTACGGGCCACCGGTACATCCCAATTCGGGGTAAGCGGCAAGGGCAGCTTGCATGTGTCCCGGAAGGTCGATTTCGGGAATAACTGTGATATAACGTTCGGCAGCATACGCTACTATTTCTTTCGCCTGCTCCTGGGTATAGAAGCCACCGTAAGGTTTGCCGTCGTATTCACCGGAGTTACGTCCGATGACTGTTTCTGTTCTCTTGGAACCGATTTCTGTCAGCTTCGGATATTTCTTGATTTCCAGACGCCAGCCCTGGTCTTCGGTAATATGCCAGTGAAAACGGTTCATATTGTGCAAAGCCATCATATCGATATAAGTTTTCACTTCATCTACTGTAAAGAAATGACGGCTGGTATCGAAGTGTGCACCACGATAGCCAAAGCGGGGAGCGTCATTGATTTCTACGGCAGGCATGGAAATGTCTGCACCGACAGCCACAGGCAATGATTTGCGCAGGGACTGGATGCCATAGAATACGCCGGCCTCAGTAGGACCAGTAATCGTGATTCCGTCACCGGTTACTTTCAACTGATAGGATTCCGGATTTTCGTTTGCCGTGCCCAATGTCAGTACGATTGCATTCTTACCTTCCGTTCCGGCTTCGATAGCGAAATCTTTTCCGGTAGCGGTTTTCAGATAGTCGGCCAGGAATTGTGCGTTGCGTTGCATCTTCTCGTTTCCTTCCGGATAAAGGATTTTCACACCGCTCTTCAGAATGAAGGGATTTCCTTGAGCTGTTACAATTTCTTGTGGCATGGGGATGATCTGGTAGTTGGCGTCCTGTTGCGCCGATTGGCAAGAGGCAAAAAGTCCTGCTAGTGCCAGACATCCGGTTAACTTTAAGAGTTGTTTCATAAACTAAAAAATTAAGTGTTAAGTTATTAATAAATTAATTATAGGTTTCACGAATATGTTTGATTGTCAAAGGCAACTCCTCTCCTTTCTTTATTTGGGGAGAAGTGATGACAACTGTCTTACGCTCTCCGGGAAGGAGGTCGAAAAAGTTGTCACTGAAACGGGCTCCCTGCAAAGGGATTTCAATAAAGACGTCTTTTGCAAGAGCGGGAGAAAGCAGGGTCAATTCGCACACGCCGTCTTTCTGTTTTATCTTGCAGGAAACGGTTGTCTTGGGCAGAAGCAGGTCTTTCGTCTTTCTAAAGAAGTAGACTGTTTCGGCTACCGTATGCCCGGACTTGTCTTTCAAGGTCAGTTGCATGAAGCAATGGCGCAGGTCATCCGCAAGCGGGCGCTTTGCAGGAAAAAACAAAGTGGTAAGCGAAGTGCGATATACACATTGGGAAGTGTTGGCCGGAAGAGTCAAAGAAGGAAGGACAACCGTTCTTCCGGCTTTCTTTCCTGCAAAATTCGTCAGTCTCATTTCCAGCGTCAGTTTCTCCCGGGTGTCAAGATGATCGGAAAGCAGGTAAACACACAGGTTGTCACCTTCCAGCAAAGGGTTGATATGAACGGGGGCAAATGCACGCTTTGCCTGATTATGCAAGGCTTTCCAGTTACCGTAGTAATCAATACCCGACCATGACACTACCGGCCAACTGTCATTCAATTGCCAATATAATGTACCCATACAATAGGGACGGTTGCGGCGGTGCGCTTCCAGACCGTGACGTATGCCATGTCCCTGCAATACTAGTCCGACATAGACAAAGTCTTCAAATTTTTCGGGAATGATATAGTCACGTTCCATATAGGTGCGAATCAGGGCATTGCCGATGCTGCTTTTCTGATGGGCATTCATCACCTCCGATTCGATTTGATAATCTTCAGGAGCCGCAAAGGTGGCAATAGTCTTCATCTCCGGGAAGGACTGGAAACCGAATTCGCTCATGAAACGAGGAAGATCTGTATCTAGTGATTCGAAAGTTTTTTGTCCATACCATACTCCCCAGTTGTGGCTGTCTCCTATCCCCCATGATTCGGGGCGTCCCCAATTGGCTAAATACGGGGAGCTGTGTATATAAAAACGGTCGGCATCCAGCTCTTTTACCTTGGTAGGAAGGAGTTGGTGGAACAGTTTGTCATAGCCTTGGAACATTTCCTGATAGATTTCCGGCGTGAATTTCTTGTCGAATCCCCAATATTTCAAGGCTTCCAGTATTTCATTATTGCCACACCACATCGCCAGGGAAGCATGATTGCGAAGACGGCGAATGTTGTAGCAGGCTTCTGCTTCTACTCTTTTCAGGAAGGTTGGATCGGACGGATAGGGAGTGCAGGCAAACATAAAGTCCTGCCATATCAGTATTCCGTTTTCATCTGCCAGGTCATAGAAACGGTCGTCTTCGTAGGTTCCGCCTCCCCACACACGAATGACATTCATGTTGGCTTCTTTGATGTCCCTAAATAAGGTTTGGTAGCGTTCGGTAGTGACGTTAGTCAATAGGGCATCCTGGGGAATATAGTTGGCTCCTTTAGCAAACATCGGAACGCCGTTTACTTCAAAATAGAAGGATTCTCCGTCCTGATCTTTTTCATTGACGAGGCGAACGGTACGCAGTCCTATCCGGTGGGATTGTTGGGCTACGACTTTATCTTCTACGATTATTTGAGCAGAGAAATCATACAAGGCGGGCTTTCCCCAGCCATTCGGCATCCAACGTACCGGCGACAGCACTTCGGAAGGAATAGATATATGATTGATTCCGGGCTGTAGGGTGATTGCCTGGCTAATGCCTTTTTCTGTGTTTCCTTCGAAGGAGGTATTGATTCTCACCTCTGCTTGAAGTGCTTGAGGGAGGATATTATTTATTTCCAATTCGTTGGATAGTTTTGCCAGTTGGTCGGTCAGCGAGAGTTGCTTTACGTGGTAGTCGCTGATAGAGGCTGCGTCGTAATAACGGATGGTTACCGGACGCCAGATACCACTAGTCACCATGCGGATTCCCCAGTCCCAGCCATAACTGTAAGGGGCTTTACGGGAGAATACGCTTACATGTTTTTCGTGATGGTCGTTGTCTGCCGGATAGTTGAATCCGTTAGAGTTATATTGAGGCATTGTCTGCCGGATGGGTGAATGAAAATAGATGTGAAGAAGGTTTTCTCCGAGACGGAGTTGTGACTTGACGGGTATCGTATAGCCGACGAACATGTTATCGGCTTTCAACAACAGTGCTCCGTTGAGGTATACATCGGCGTATGTATCAAGACCTTCAAAGACTAATTGGGCGTCGTCCCGTTTCAGTTGCTCGGGGGTAACTGTAAAAGCAGTCCGATACTCCCAGTCTTCATTTTCCACCCACTGAATCTTCTGTTCATTGATACCGTAAAAAGGATCGGGAATTTGTTTATGATAGATAAGATCCTGATGAACGGTGCCGGGAACCTGTGCCGGTCGCCATAGCTCCGTGCCTGCCTGGGAAAATTCCCAACCTGCATTTAAAACCACAACTTCGGAATTGTCATTGCTCTGCGCATATGCCATACTGCAACAGCATAGTAGTCCACATGCTATTTGAGTCTTTTTTCCGATCAAATCAATCATCATAGTGGGGGCATTAGATATTAACGGTTTCAAAGATATTACTTTTTCAGCAAATTTCACGGATAATTTAACAAAATATGTTGTTTTAGCATGAGCTGTCCAGAAAGCCCCAATTAAATCGGCTAAAATTTCAGTTTATAATTAGTTAAATAAAGAGTAGTATTCTGCCCTCAAATGTAAGCTGAAATGGCGTTTTTTATTATAATGATATTCTTTTTCATTATAACTAAATCTTGCTACCTATAAATCGTAAGCATAGATTTAAATCTTCGGACTTTCGGGACAGACTCTTTATTCCTTTATTATATCTGTCAATTTTATCGCTTGAAAGGTTATATGTGCGACGCTACTCTCATATAGTATACCAATTGTCTCTTTATCAATCATTGTCAGACAACTATACCCCCATCCTTCTGCCTCGTCGAGCATTAATTGATGTTCCGGCAACCAGGTAAGTCCTTTGTCCAGACTTGCTTTTATTGTTATATGATTACGTCCTTTGGTCGTATTCGGGTTCGAAAACAGCAGGATATCTTTATTTAATATGTTATCTTTGGCATCTACATGAATCAGACTAGCCATGCATACCGGTTCCTGAAGTGCTTGGCGGGAAGATGGGTGTTCTGTCCATGTTTCTCCCAAATCTTTCGTTATGGAAACAGCACGACTTCCTCCTCTATTATCACGCATATTCAGCATCAATACTCCCGGTTCTATTTCCACCACTTGCGCTTCTGTTGTATTGGTTCGTGCCATATTGTGCATTTTCCATGTGTTTCCCCGGTCTTTACTATACATGATTCCTGCATTCGGAACACGGGTAGAGTCTATAAATTGCGTTGGAAATACCAATGTGCCATCACTCATCGTTATTCCACGTCCGGGACCTTGAAGCAGGAAGTACCAGGAAGGATCTTTCACCTGCTCTGTTATATTGATAGGCTTCGACCAGGTTTTACCATCGTCTGTGCTTTTAGCCAATACTAACTGTGCCGTATGATTCAGATCCATTCCCGGATGGGAATTCCACCAGGCGCGTTGATTACCCATACCATGTGTCCATGCGGCAACCACCCAGACGGTATTCGTCTTAGTGTCTACTAAAATAGAGGGGTCCCCTACCCCATTCTGTGCTTTAGGCAGACCACCATACTCGCCAAATGAAAGCGGAAGACGCATCTTCTCCCAACTCTTTCCTCCATCGATGCTACGGCTCAAACCCACGTCAACATATTCCTGTAAATCGACACTACTGTTGTATCGAACATCATACACGCCTAATAAGGTTCCTTTATTGGTAGTCACCAACCCGGGAATACGGAAAGAAGCAGAACCGTCATCACCGGCATGACGAACTCCAACTGCCATCCGGTGAACGATATTCTTTGGAGAAATAGATTTACAACATAATTCTTTCCCATCTACTTTTACGGCACACAAGTCAGAGAGTATCTTAGTCTGCAAAGAGGCATCTTTTTTCATCTGCAAACTGATCCAAAAATAATTTACACCCGGAAATAAATTGTAATTACCTTTTAATACAACTTTTTCTGATGATCCCACCTCTGCACATTTGATCGAATAGGAAGGAATAGCCGCCAATGTCCCATCCGGACGGTGGCTGGATATGTACTCTACTGGAGCAAAGCGATTTTTGTCTTTGTCCTGCAACGCCTCTGTTCCTCCATAATAGAGTTTGATTGCCTGAATATCAGTCAGATTCGTACTTTTACTAAAATCTAAAATGATTTCATCGAGCTTCTTACTTTCTTTTGCATCCAAACGAAGATAGAACAGAACATTGTCTTGCCGCTCTATCAAAACCGGGATTTGTGTTTCATGGATAAATACTGTGTCTGAAGCTTTTACGTCAAAAGAATATCCTAAGAGGATAAGGAAAAGTAAATAATAAATTCTTCTCATAATGGGGGTATTAGTTAGTTTAACGCGATAAAGATAAAACTTTTCTACTATAATATTACTATGCAAACAGTAAACTTTGATTTTACCAAGTTCTGGTAGGACTAGTCAATACTTTGACCACCATTCTGGCTCTTGTCATCATTGATAAGGTAGGCCGCAAGAAACTTGTTTATTACGGAGTTTCGGGAATGGTTGTTTCTCTGATTCTCATCGGCCTGTACTTCCTCTTCGGAGATTCCCTGGGAGTATCCAGCCTCTTCCTGCTTATTTTTTTCCTGTTCTATGTATTCTGCTGTGCCGTTTCTATCTGTGCCGTGGTGTTCGTGCTCCTCTCTGAGATGTATCCCACCAAGGTTCGCGGACTGGCCATGTCGATAGCAGGATTCGCTCTGTGGATCGGAACGTACCTGATCGGACAGTTGACCCCCTGGATGCTCCAGAACCTTACCCCCGCCGGAACATTCTTCCTGTTCGCCCTCATGTGCGTGCCGTATATGCTGATTGTCTGGAAACTCGTGCCGGAGACTACCGGGAAGTCGCTGGAAGAGATTGAAAGATATTGGACCCGTTCGGAATAGTAAAACAAAAAGACCTTAATAACTTAATAATAAAAGATGTATGGATTTTAAGAAACTGGCAAATCAATACAAGGATGAACTCTTGGATAATGTTCTTCCTTTCTGGCTTGAGAACTCACAAGACCATGAGTATGGTGGCTACTTCACCTGTCTGGATCGTGAAGGAAAAGTTTTCGATACAGATAAATTTATCTGGCTGCAAGGTCGCGAGGTGTGGATGTTTTCCATGCTTTACAACAAGGTAGAAAAACGTAAGGAATGGCTTGATTGTGCCGTTCAAGGTGGTGATTTTTTAAAAAGATACGGACATGATGGAGACTATAACTGGTACTTTTCACTTGACCGTTCGGGTAGACCATTGGTAGAACCATACAATATCTTTTCGTATACATTCGCTGCCATGGCTTTCGGGCAATTAAGCCTTGCAACCGGTAATCAGGAATATGCTGACATAGCCAAGAAAACCTTCGACATTATCCTTTCCAAAGTAGATAACCCGAAAGGTAAATGGAACAAGCTTCATCCAGATACCCGTAATCTGAAAAACTTTGCCCTGCCGATGATACTATGCAATCTTGCTATGGAAATTGAGCATATTTTAGGCAAGGACTATTTGGAACAAGCGATGGATACTTGTATTCATGAAGTTATGTCTGTCTTCTATCGTCCCGAACTTGGTGGTATCATTGTTGAGAATGTAGATGTGAATGGTAATCTGATAGATTGCTTTGAAGGACGGCAGATTACCCCTGGCCATGCGATTGAAGCCATGTGGTTTATAATGGATTTAGGGAAACGCCTAAACCGTCCGGAATTAATCGAAAAGGCTAAGAATATCACTCTTACAATGCTTGAATATGGTTGGGATAAAGAATATGGAGGTATCTACTATTTTATGGATCGTAACGGTTGTCCTCCCCAACAACTGGAATGGGACCAGAAACTCTGGTGGGTGCATATTGAAACACTCATATCTCTTCTGAAGAGTTATCAATTGACCGGAGATAACCAATGTCTGGAATGGTTTGAAAAAGTACACGATTATACATGGACCCATTTTAAAGATAAAGAGCATCCCGAATGGTATGGATACTTAAATCGGAGAGGTGAAGTGCTACTACCACTCAAAGGAGGAAAATGGAAAGGATGTTTCCATGTACCAAGAGGATTATACCAATGCTGGAAAGTATTGGAACAGCTATAAACAATAATGGATATGTTAACCAATCTATATTAATAATCTAAAAATTAATTCTATGACAGAGTTTAACTCAAAAATCAAGAAGAACTCTCGTATATTGAAAATATTTATGTTTTCAATCTGCGCACTATTTGCATGTGCTATCAGTAGTCATGCACAGAGTTTAGTGAAAGGAACTGTTACTGATGGTATAGGAGAACCGCTACCAGGAGTAAGTGTTGTCGTAAAAGGAACTACTAATGGCACTATTACAGATGTAAATGGAAAATATAGCATTCAGGCCACCGCAAAAGACATTTTATCATTCTCATATGTTGGAATGTCAGATCAGGAAATAAAGGTAGCAGGTCAGACGACCATTAATGTGGTTATGAAAGATGATGTGGCAGCTTTGGATGAAGTGATTGTGGTAGGATATGGTACTGCCAAGAAGCAATCTTTAACCGGAGCCGTATCTGCGGTGAAAGGCGACGAACTGCTGAAAGCACCGGCAACCAATGTGTCGAGTCTTTTAGGTGGACGTTTGCCAGGTATTTCATCTGTTCAAGTATCTGGTGAACCCGGAGACGATCAGGCTACATTACGAGTTCGTGGCTCTATTTATAATGTTACTTATATAGTAGACGGAATGCCTCGTTCTATTAATGATATTGACCCTAATGATATCGAAAGTGTATCTGTTTTGAAAGATGGAGCTTCTGCAGCTGTTTATGGATTAAAAGGAGCCGGTGGTGTTATTATTATAACTACAAAAAAAGGTCAGGAAGGAAAATCCAAAATCACTTATAATGGTTCAATAGGAGCATCTATGAATGCAAACTTCCCGCAGTTTATGAATGGACCTCAATTTGCATATTATTATAATATGGCTGACATGATGGATAAAATGGCTAATGGAAGCATTTCAAACATTAGTCAATATAATCCCGTTTTTACAAAGGCGAATGTGGAAGCTATGTTGAATGGTGATCCTACTGACGGATGGGATAATGTTAACTATATTGATAAAGTATTCGGAACCGGTATTAATCAGAAACACAATGTAACAATACAGGGAGGTAGTGATAAGATGCGTTACTTTGCTTCTGTGGGTTATTTAGGTCAAAAAGGTAACATTGACAATTTCTCTTACAAGAGATACAATTTAAGAACTAATCTTGAGACTCAACTGGCTAAGAACTTCCAGTTAAGTTTAGGTATTGCAGGAAATGTCGGTAAACGTGAAACTCCGGGATATGCTTCAGGCGGTACGGATTCTAATTCCGAATTGGGTGAACAAGGTTGGTTGTCAGTAGCTCATCAGACTATAATGATGCATCCATATTTGCCGGAAACATATGACGGACTTTATTCTGCTACCACACAGAATAACACAAGTCTGCCCAACAGTCCATTGGCTGCCATTTATGAATCAGGATACAAACATACCAATAGCTTTGATTTACAAACTAACATCTCTTTACAATATAATGTACCTTGGGTTAAAGGCTTGAGCGTGAAAGTAACCGGAGCTTATGACTATACAACTTCTCATAATAAGAATTTGAATACACCTTACTCCACATATATACATAAAATGCCGACTTCGACAGCAGATTGGACTTGGTCTAAAGCAGACGATCCTCGCGGCACAGCAAATGGAATAAATTTAGGTGAAGGACAGTATAGTTCTCATCAAATGGTAGGCCAAGGAAGTATAAACTATGCAAGCTCCTTCGGAAAACATAATGTAGAAGCAATGGTATTGGCAGAAATCCGGGATTATAAAGAAAACAGTTTCTCCGGCTATAATAAAAACATGAGTTTCTCTGAACTACCGGAATTGAGCTTTGGACAACCTGCAGACTCTCCAATCTCGGGATACAGTGATGCAAACCGTAGTATTGGTTATGTTTTTCGTTTGAAATATGACTATGACAATAAGTATTTGGCAGAGTTTACAGGTCGATATGATGGTTCTTACAAATTTGCCGGCAATGTTAGTGGGAAACGTTGGGCATTCTTCCCGTCAGCGTCAGTAGCGTGGAGAATATCTAAAGAAGATTTTATGTCTAATCTGACATTTCTGGATGATATGAAGATACGTGCATCTGTCGGTTTATTAGGAAACGATGCAGTGAGTCCGTATGCTTTCCTTAGTACTTACAATTTGATGGATGGTAACAAAAATGCATACCAGACAATTCTGAATGGAAAAGTAATGCAAGCATTACGCGCCTCTGTAATTGCCAATCCTACTCTAACTTGGGAGAACACCTTAACCTACAATGCAGGATTTGACTTTACGATGTGGAATGGTCTGTTGGGAATGGAGTTTGACGCATTCTATAATTATACCTATGATATTTTGACAGCAATGGGAGGCGATTACCCGCCATCTATGGGAGGATATTATTATACTTATGCCAACTATAATAAGGTGGATAGCAAAGGCGTTGAAGTAACGGTGAGCCATCGTAATAAATTAAACTTGGCAGGTAAGCCATTCTCCTATGGCGCAAGCTTCAATCTGACATTTGCAAGAAACCGTTATCTCCGTTATCCAGATAGTCCGAACACAGTAGAGTGGAGAAAACGCACAGGACGTAGTGTTGATGCTTCTGTTGTGTGGGTTGCAGATGGCTTATTCCGTTCAGAAGAAGAAATAGACAATTCAGCCTGGTATGGCACTCGTCCTAATGTCGGTGATATCAAATACAGAGATTTAAATGGTGATGGTAAAATAGACGAAGATGACAGAACACGTGTTGGACGTGGCAATCGTCCCGAATTAACTTACGGTTTGAACCTGAATTGTGCCTGGAATGGATTCGATTTAAGTGCACAATTTACTGGAGGTGCACTGTTTGATGTATCGTTGACAGGAACTTATTACAATGGATATGACGATAATACAGTCTGGACACAGGCATTTAAAGAAGGAGCCAACTCACCACTATATCTGGTTCAGAATGCATATACAGTAGAAAATCCGAATGGAACATTCCCACGACTTACACTGGGTAATCAAGGACACGGAGGAGATAATGGATTAGCTTCCACTTTCTGGTTGCGTAACGGTAGATACCTTCGTCTCAAATCCGCACAATTGGGTTACACATTCCCCAAGAGATGGATGAGTCCTGTCGGTATTCAGAATCTTAGAATTTATGTAGAAGGTTCTAATTTATTCACGATTTCCGGTCTTCCTGATGGAATCGATCCTGAATCTCCGGGAGTAAATAACGGATACTATCCTCAACAACGCACCATTATGGGCGGTATAACTTTGACTTTCTAAACCTTTAAAAGTTCTATTATGAAAACAAAAGTATTAAGTATCATATTGTTGGGAGCCTCTTTAGGGCTTGGCTCATGTAGTGATTATCTGGACATGACTCCAACAGACAGAGCATCAGATAAACTTGTATGGAGTAAACTCGACTATGCAGAACAGGCAGTCAACGATTTCTATCGCTATATAGATTATTTAGGAGTCTACAGGGATGGACAATGTTTGGCAGGAATGACAGAAGCTCTGACAGATCAGCTTAAATATGGTTCCTACAACTATATGGCTAAATGTCAGATACCTAGTGAAATTGCTTATGGAGGTTCTGTTCTCACAGTGAATTATGTTAGTACTTACCTTGGCAACTGGGGGACGATGTACGAATATGTGCGCCGTGTCAATGAAGGTATCAACAAATTAAAGAAATATGCTTCATTTGGTCAGGCTGATGAAGAACGCTTGGAAGCTGAAATGCGTTTCTTCAGAGGGTATCTCTATACAGATTTATTAAAGCGTTATAAAGAAGTGATTATATACGATGAGAATCTGGATAATATAAAAAAGGATATGCCAGTTAGTTCGGAAGCCGACGGATGGAATTTTGTATATAATGATCTAAAATATGCCGGTGAACATTTGCCTGTTGATAAAACTCCTAACGGACGTTTAACTAGCGGAGCTGCTTATGCAATGTTATCGAGAGCTATGTTGTATGCGGAAAGATGGGATGACGCTCGTATCGCAGCTGAAAAGGTGATGGGAATGGGTTATGAATTAGAAGCAAAAGAAGACTATTCAAATGCCTTTAAAGCAGGAAGCAAAGAAGCCATTCTACAATATTGTTATGATAAGAGTTCCACTGTGACTCATGACTTTGATGGATATATGGTTCCTGGGGGTGATAAAGCGCTCGACGGCAATTCCATGACCGGAGGATTCGGTACCCCGACACAAGAAATGGTTGAATCGTATGAATATGCAGATGGTAGTGGTTTCCCCGATTGGAGTGCATGGCATACTGCTGAAGGTACTACAACGACTCCTCCTTATGCCAAATTGGAACCACGTTTTAAAGCTACCATTCTCTATAATGGAGCAACATGGAAAGGCAGAACGATAGAATCTTTCGTAAACGGTACTGATGGTTGGGCTGCATGGAAAACAGATGCCAAACCGGAAGGACGTTCTACTACCGGGTATTATTTACGTAAATTGGTAGATGAAGCTCATAATTTTACTTCCATACAAGCCAGTACACAGCCATGGACAGAAATTCGTTACGCAGAGGTATTACTGAATCATGCAGAAGCATGTTATCATCTGAATGGCTATACGGATAAGGCAAATAAAGACATAAAAGATATTCGTAACAGAGTGGGATTGTCTTACACAGACAAAAGTGGGGATGATTTAATGAAAGCCATCCGTCAGGAACGCAAAGTAGAACTTGCTTATGAAGGACATTATTATTGGGACATGCGTCGTTGGAAATTATCTGCGACAGCATTCACCGGTATTCGTCTTCATGGAATGAAAATAGAGAAAAATGCAAATGGGTCTTTCACTTACATTTATACAGAATGTGATGATAAAGATCGTAATTTCCCGACTAAGATGTATCGTTTCCCAATGCCACAGGCAGAGTTGGACAATAACGGTGCGGTAACTCAATATGCAGAATGGCAATAAATCTAAAATGAAAACATTATGAAAAAGAATATACTATATCTATTATTAGGGATTTTGGCTCTCACGAGTTCTTGCCAGGATCCGGAATATGTGCTTCCTACTGCGGACAGACAGGGAATCACGAGCTTGACTGCACTCTTTACTTCTGGGCCATACGTGGATAAAGAGGCTGTGGTATATACTATTGCAGATGCTTCTGTAGATAAGTATGTAATTCCTATGCCATGGTATTATCCGGAAAATAGTGATAATGAAACTTCAGAATATATGAAAGCGATGAGGATTCAGGCAAAGTTGGCACCAAACTGTACTATTGAACCGGTTCTTTCAATTCTCGATCTGACTAAAGAGAATTATTTCACTTATACAGACGCTCAAGGATATAAGAAACAAATCTGCATCACAGGCGAAAGAGTTAAGTCTACTAAGTGTCAGTTATTAAGTTTCTCAATACCGTCTGAAGACATTACAGGTATTATTGATGAAGACCACAAAACTGTATCTTTAATCTCTGCGGAAGATTTATCTTCTTGCTTGGCAGATTATTCACTGTCGGCTCATGCGACCATGTCACCGGATCCTAAAACAGAGCCTCTTAATTTTAATTCACCTGTTGAGCTTACAGTGATTGCTCACGATGGAGTGACAAAGCAAACTTATACTATTCAAAAAGCAGTACCGGATAAGATTCCTTACGGATATAGAAAAGGTAGTGAGACAGAATTATTTAAATTGGATATGGGAGTTATCGGCTTACCTTGGACTGGAGCAAATGCACCTTCTTTAGCTGTTTCCGGAAATAATCTGGTAGTTTGCTTGGGTGATGGTACCACAACTCCTGCATATTACAATGCATCTACGGGAAATAAGATTGGTAATGTAACTTTGGGTAGTGTGAGTGTTGCATCTTTAGGATGTATGACAAGTGATAGTAGGGGAAATATATTATTAGCAACGAAGGCTACTAATGGCAAGTCTTTCTCAATCTATAAGACTTCTTCTGTTACGACTGCTCCAACTTTATTGACTACTTATACTAATAATACAGGGTTAGATATGGGTACGAAAGTGTCTGTTCAAGGAGATATTAATACTAATGCCTCTATTATTGCTACTTGTGACGGAACAGCCAGTTCAGGTTCCAATAAGTTTGTTCGTTGGATTATAACAGACGGTGTATTGGGAAGTCCTCAAGTAGTAACAGTGAATGGTGTAGGTAATTGGGGAGCTCCCGCATCAAACACTAAAGTTGTGACTAAAGGAACTACTGCTCAAAGTGATTATTTCTTGTCATACTATGATTCTAACATTCTTTATTGGGTGAATGGAACAAATAATAATGCAAGTAAATCTCTGGAAGACTCCGACAATGGTAATTCTTGGGCAATGAATAACAACTGTCTGGATACAAGAAGCTTTAATAATGCACAATATCTTGTATTGGTATGTACAGCTCATTTCCCGCAATGGGGTGGAACTCCATGCTTATATATGTATGATGTAACGTCAGACGGATCATTCACTGGTACAATATCTACTTCAGATGCTCTGTCATTCAATCCTTCACTTTCCTCATACAATTCATCCGATGGTGTAGCTGCAACAGGTGATGTATTGCTTGCTCCGACAACAGATGGATATAAGCTCCGTGCTTACTACGTGGATAACAACTGTAAGGTTATCGGAGGATATGAGTTTGATTGTATCGACAAATAATTAATTGATCTCTTTATCTCATATATGATGAGAAAATACCCATTCATCATATATGGGATAAAGAAATCTGTAAATCATTTAAAGGAGTAGCTATATGTCAACAAAGAAAAAAATGTTATGGTTATTATCATTACTGCCTTTTTTCATAGCATGTGGTGATGATAACACTGATATCCCGGATTGGCCATGGGCGGAGCCGGAGACTCCAACTGAACCTGTTGAAGCCAATCCTGATATTGTAAATTTAGGCTGGACCAATGTGAAAAGCACTTATGGAACCTTGCCTGAACATATCAACGTATATAAATCACCAGAAACACTGGAAGGCAAAAAAGCGATAGCTTATATTGCGGTAGGTGATATGAGTAAGGCAGCATTTGGTGTATTAGGAGAAAAGACTGGATTGAAAAAGCCAAAAGAATTTTATGAAGAGAACAACTCCACAATTGTAATCAATGGAGGTTTCTTCTATGAGGGGTCATTAAGCCTAATATGGCGTAACGGTGAAATGGTGTGTAAGAACAATGATGTAACAGCAGAAGATTGGACTAACGGTCCATTCTGGTATCCTGTATTAGCTGCATTCTGTGAAATGAATGATGGCTCATTCAAATCAATGTGGACTTACACAACACTATCCAATGTTACTTATTGGTATTCGGAGCCCTCACCGGTAAAATCAGAAACAACTCCTAATGAAAATTTTCCGTCTACAGGAACTGTCTTAAATGCTAAAACAGGAATAGGCGGTGGCCCCGTACTTCTGTTGGATGGAAACATAAAGAATACATACGAAGAAGAAATTTTATCAGATATTGGCGCCACGGTGAACAGACCTCGTTCGGCTATTGGTATCACCAATGATAAGAAAATGATTCTTTTTGTGTGTGAAGGAGATGGAATGACAACGGGAGTTGCCGGTATGACCACCGAAAATGTAGCTAATATCATGAAAACACTGGGATGTACGGATGCTATCAATTTGGATGGCGGTGGTTCCAGTTGCATGTTAGTCAATGGGCAAGAGACGATCAAGACAAGTGACTCCAGCGGAGACGAAAGATCCGTAGCATCAGTAGTCACTCTTAAATAAAAAATGTACTGCGGATATATCAGGCAGTATATACCTAATAAAACAAGTATGATATGAGAAAATTTCTAAAAATACTAATACTGACTTTCTTGGGAGCAGTTACAATAACCTCCTGTAGTGATGATTCTGATGGAATTCCCGGATGGCCGTGGAACGATAATTCGACAGAAAAGCCGGACGAGCCGGATGTTGCAGAAGCTAAGCCACGATATATTTGGATTGATGCGGCTGCTAATTTTCCTGACTATGCCAATAGTAAGGAAAACATAGCCAAAGATATGGAAAAGATAAAAGCGGCAGGATTCACTGATATTATTGTCGATGTACGTCCCACTACAGGAGATGTATTATTCAATACTAATGTTGTAGATCAGGTGAAACGTATGGATGTATGGGGTAATTCCGGATATAGTTATTATGAAAGGACGGAAACTTGGGATTATTTACAGGCATTTATTGAGGAGGCTCGTATACAAGGATTAAAAGTGAATGCTTCTATCAATACATTTGTAGGAGGCTATTTATGTCCGTATAATTTAGGACATGATGGAGTCTTGTTCCGTGATGAATCAAAAAAAGGATGGGCTAGTGTAGCTAATCTAGCTGACGGGCTAACCAATACGATGGATTTGTTGGACGATGAAACCGATTATGGAGCGAAATTTTTCAATCCCGCTAATGATGATGTACAAAACTTTGTTTTACAGTTGTTGGCCGACTTGGCTAAATATGATTTGGATGGCATCATATTGGATCGTTGTCGTTATGATGACTATGGCTTAGAAAGCGATTTTTCAGATATTTCCAAACAGAAGTTCGAAGAATACATCGGTGAAACTGTAGCAAACTTCCCGGCAGATATTATGGCACCCGGTACGGATGAAATACCTTCTGACCAGCCTGTTTATTTTAAGAAGTGGTTGGAATTCAGAGCGAAAGTTATTCATGATTTCATAGTAAAGGCACGCGAGAAAGTTAAATCTGTCAATAACAATATCAAGTTTGGAGTTTATGTTGGTGCCTGGTATTCAACATACTATACATCAGGCGTGAACTGGGCCAGCCCTAAATACAACACCTCCGCTTATTATCCGAAATGGGCTACTTCCGATTATAAGAATTATGGATATGCGGACCATTTGGACTATATCTTTTTGGGTGCTTATGCTTCCGTGAACAATATATATGGAAGTGGCGAATGGACCATGGAAGGTTTTTGTAAGAATGGACGTGAACTGTTACAAGGAGATGTACCTTTTGCAGGCGGACCAGATATCGGTAACAGTACCGGATGGACTGACGGAGGACAATCTGCAAAAATTCCGGATACTATTGATGCTTGTATCAGTAATAGTGACGGCTTCTTTGCCTTCGACCTTTGCCACGTTAAGAAATACGACTATTGGAACGCTTTTAAAACAGGCTTTGATAAATATCTGGAATCTATCGAAGAATGAGGTTTGAACTAACCAACTAATTATGAAAATATATTTATTACAATTCTTTTTATTAATAGGTCTGGGCTTGAATTTACAAGCCCAGATTCCTTCTAACCCTATTCGCGGGAAAGTAACCTGTAATGGGACAGGAGTCCCGGGGGTAGTAGTGACCGACGGAATAGACTGTGTGTTGACTGACCAACAAGGCCAATATACTCTCCCCCCTAATAGGAATGTGCGTTTCATTTATTTATCCACTCCTTCCGGATATTTACCGAAAACAGAACAAACAATACCTTTATTCTATCAGAAGCTGAATCCGGCCAAGCAAGATATTTACGACTTCGAATTGGTAAGAAATCCGCAAAATGAGATCAATCATTTGTTTTTGGTGCAGGCAGATGCGCAGGTTACTTCCGAAGATGACGTAAAGGCTTATGCTAAATATCTGCAAGATATGAAAGAATATATTCGTCCGTATATGGGCAAAAAAGAAGTATTCGGCATAGATTGTGGGGATATCGTAGGAGATACTCCTTCTTTATATCCTTCCTATATAGATACGGTATCATCATTAGAGATTCCCATCTATCGGGCAATTGGTAATCACGACATGACGTATGGAGGGCGTACTTTTGAATATTCTTATCGCACTTTCGAAAGTTATTTCGGTCCTATCTACTATTCATTAAATAAAGGTAATGCTCATTATATCGTGCTTGACAATTGCTTTTATGTCAACCGTGATTATCAATATATAGGTTACATTGATGAACGTACTTTCCAATGGCTGGAGAAAGACCTCTCTTATGTGCCCAAAGACAAACTTGTCTTTGTAGTGATGCATATTCCTTCCAGTCTTCAGAAGAAGCTAAGATATAACACGCTAGATCAAGATGAAACGGTCAATACAGCTGCACTATATAAATTATTGGAAGGTTATAATGCCCACATCATTTCCGGACATACACATTTTAATGTAAACGTATGTTTTAATGACTCATTAATGGAACATAACACAGCTGCCGTATGCGGTACTTGGTGGCGTGCAGATATTAATGTGGATGGTACTCCGAGGGGATATGGGGTATATGAAGTAGACGGGAACCAAGTGAAATGGCTATATAAAAGTGCAGGCTACCCGAAAGAGCATCAATTACATGTATATCAGGCCGGATCATCTGACGAGTACCCTTCCGATATTATTGCTAACGTATGGAACTGGGATGAACAGTGGAAAGTGGAATGGTATGAAAACGGAAAGCGAATGGGAGAAATGCAACGCTACAAAGGATATGATCCTGCAGCCAAAGCAATCTGTTCTGACAAAGAAAAGGTGAAATATGAATGGATTTCCCCAGTTCTTACCGAACATCTATTTCATGCTACTCCCCGTAATAAAAATGCTAAAATAGAAGTGAAAGTAACAGATCGCTTCGGCAATGTGTATACTGAAGCTGTCGAAAACAAATAAGAATCATATGTTGAAAGCCAAATATTTTATATTATTGATATGCTTCTCGTTTCTCCTGAAAACAGAAGCGAAAGTAACCCTTACTTCCATTTGGGGGGATAATATGGTGTTACAGCAACAATCGGAAGTTACTTTTTCCGGAACAGCGACTTCGGGAAAACGTGTGCAGGCTACCGCTTCATGGAATAATAAAAAAATCCAAACGAATGTTGATGCAAAAGGTGAATGGAAACTTTCTCTCCAAACACCGGTAGCTGGAGGTCCGTATAGTATTACGTTCTCGGATGGAGAGGACCTCACATTGCAGAATATTTTAATAGGAGAAGTCTGGTTCTGTTCCGGACAGTCGAATATGGAAATGCCAGTGAAAGGATTCCGTGGACAGCCTGTGTTTGGTTCCCAGCCATACATTGTATCTGCTAATCCCAAACGTCCACTGCGTCTCTATACTGTAAAAAATGCCTGGAGTACCATTCCACAGGAAGCTGGGGTGGACGGAGAATGGAAAGAAGCCTCTCCGGAAGATGTTGCTGATTTCAGTGCAACTGCCTATTTCTTTGGCAATCAGTTACAGCAATCTTTGGATGTTCCTGTCGGTCTGATACATTGTTCCTGGAGCATGTCAAAAATAGAGGCTTGGATGAATAAAGAGACTTTATCGGGCTTTCCGGAAATAGCATTGCCTGATGTAATACAGAGAGAGTTCGGGTGGACGGCAGGGACTCCTACATTATTGTGGAATGCAATGGTGAATCCATGGAAAGGATTTCCTGTTAAAGGAGTGATTTGGTATCAAGGTGAAGCAAACACACCCGATCCCGGATTATATAAGAGATTATTTCCTGCAATGGTTTCTCAATGGAGAACATTCTTCAACAATCCCCAAATGCCATTTTATTACGTACAGATTGCACCATGGAAATCGGAAGGCAATGATAAACTGGATTGGGCTTGGTTCCGCCAGTGTCAGTTGGAGTTGATGTCAGCTGTTCCAAATGTTGGAATGGTGACCACAGGTGATGCCGGGAGTGAAAACTTTATTCATTCGCCCTATAAGATAAAGGTCGGTGAACGACTGGCTTATTGGGCATTGGCAAAAACGTATCATCGTAAAGGTATTCAATATTCCGGTCCTATATACAAATCCCACCGAGTAAAAGGGAATGTAGTAGAAATAGACTTTGAACATGGTGAAGAAGGATTGATCCCGGAAAATCAAAACGTGAAAGGATTTGAAATAGTGGGGACGGATGGTATATTCCGACCGGCCAAAGCGGAAATTATCAATGGTTCTTCTACTGTAGAGGTCTGGAATGATTCGATCAATGCCCCCATAGAGGTACGTTATTGTTTCCGGAATTATATGTTGGGAGAATTATGCAATAATGCGGCTATTCCTGCTTCTCCTTTCCGGATTGTAATCAAAAAGAAACCTGCGTTAATGTGGTTCGATGCCGAAGCTAACTTCGAACGTTTCAGCCATAAAGACTCGATTGACTATTATTTGGAGAAAATCAAATCAGTAGGTTTCACTCATGCAATAGTGGATATACGGCCCATTACGGGAGAAGTACTTTATCAAAGTCAGTTTGCTCCACAAATGAAAGAGTGGAAAGGCGCAAAGGCCGGGAATTTTGATTATTTGCAATACTTCATTAAAAAAGGGCACGAATTGGGTCTTGAGATTCATGCTTCATTAAATGTATTCTGTGCCGGACACAATTATTTCGATCGTGGAATGGTATATAGTGGACATCCGGACTGGGCATCCATGGTATATACTCCCGATAAAGGCATTATTCCGATTACGGAAGAAAAACAAAAATATGGTGCTATGATTAATCCTCTGAATGAGGAGTATCGTGCGCATATTCTAAATGTACTGAAAGAAGTAGTGACCAAATACCCTGATTTGGATGGCTTGATGCTCGACCGCGTACGCTATGATGGTATAACAGCCGACTTCTCACCGCTTTCACGCGAAAAGTTTGAAGCGTATATAGGTAAGAAAGTGGCGAAGTTCCCCGAAGATATTTTTGTTTGGAAGAAGAATACGGATGGGAAGTTTATCACACAACCGGGAAAGTATTTCCAGAAATGGATGGAATGGAGAACGAAAAACATTACTGATTTTATGGCATTGGCACGTAAGGAAGTGAAAGCCGCCAATCCAAAAGTTTCTTTCGGCACATATACCGGAGCTTGGTATCCGTCTTACTATGAAGTGGGAGTTAATTTCGCCAGCAAAAAGTATGATCCGGCTAAAGACTTCAGTTGGGCCACTCCCGAATATAAAAATTACGGATACGCGGAACTGATCGATTTGTATGCAACCGGAAATTACTATACAGACATAACGATAGAGGAATACAAGAAAACGAACCGCAACATCTGGAACGAGACTGATTCGCAGGCTCAAGCCGGTACATGGTACTGTGTAGAAGGTTCCTGTCAGCACTTGCGTCAGATTCTTAAAGACAACAAGTTTATGGGCGGCATCTTGGTGGATCAGTTCTATGATAATCCGGGGAAATTATCCGAAACAATAGAGATGAACCTTCGTCGATCGGATGGACTAATGGTATTCGATATAGTACACATCATCCAAAAGAATCTTTGGAAAGAAGTAGAAAAAGGAATGCGCGAGGGGGGAGCTTTATGAACAACAGAGCTTTAGCTTTAGATGCCTTACGGGGATATGCAATTATTACGATGGTGCTTTCGGCTACCATCGTAACGCATGTTCTTCCCGGTTGGATGAGTCATGCTCAAACGCCTCCGCCAGATCATGTGTTTAATCCTCTGTTGCCCGGTATTACTTGGGTAGATCTTGTGTTTCCTTTTTTCCTGTTCGCTATGGGAGCCGCGTTTCCTTTTTCCATAAGGAAGCGTGCTGAAAAAGGTGATTCAAAATTAAAACTTGTTTATGAAGCTGTCAAACGGGGGATTCAGTTGACCTTCTTTGCTATTTTCATCCAGCATTTTTATCCGTATATGTTAAGCTCTCCGCAAGATATGAGGGCATGGTTGCTGGCTATACTCTGTTTTGTTGTTCTATTTCCCATGTTCATGCGTATTCCTTTGAAAATGCCGGATTGGGCACATACTTCTATAAAAGTCGGAGCTTACATGGTTGCTGCTATCATGTTGGCTACCACTTCTTATGCGGATGGAAAAACATTCAGCTTATTCTCCAGCAACATCATAATTTTGCTGCTAGCTAACATGGCTATTTTCGGTTCTATCCTTTACATTTTCACAATGAATAATCGTTGGATACGTTTAGGAATTCTAATATTGCTAATGGCTATGATATTAGGGAGTACAGTGGATGGTTCTTGGACACAGAGTGTATTTAATTATACTCCTCTGCCGTGGATGTATCGGTTTGACTATTTGAAATACTTATTTATCGTTATTCCCGGCAGTATAGCCGGGGAGTATTTAGCGGAGTGGATGAAAGCATATCAAAAAGAAACGGATGATTATGCTACATCTCCTTATCGTAAAATGAGTATCATGTTGATGATATTATCCGTTGTTATCATCATTAGCAATCTTTACGGCCTATACACTCGTAATTTGGTTGTTAATCTTGTGGTTACTGTTTTATTGTTATTAGCTGGCAAGTGTATATTTCTACGTAAAGTGGATGGAATAGCTCTATTGTGGAAAAAGTTGTTTAATGCAGGAGCATATTTACTTCTTCTGGGTTTGTGTTTTGAACCTTTTCAGGATGGTATTAAAAAAGATCCAACTACTTTTAGTTATTTCTTTGTCACTTCCGGGTTAGCTTTTCTGGCCCTTTTATTTCTAAGTATCGTTTGTGATTATTTCCGGTGTATCAAAAGTACTCGTTTTTTGGTGATGTCCGGTCAGAATCCGATGATAGCTTATGTGGTCGGAGATTTGCTGATTATGCCATTGATTAATCTACTTGGACTTGCTTCATTGCTATCTTATTTTCAACAAAATGCCTGGCTAGGTTTTCTCCAGGGAGTAATCCTTACTTCTTTGGCTGTGTTAGCAACTATGTTCTTCACTAAAATCAAATGGTTTTGGAGAACATGATTTTCAAAAGAATATTTTCTCGTTTATATTTATGTCTGTTTTGTAACCCTAGGAAATATTGATCATTTGCAACCGATCCTATTCCTCCAGGATGCCATACAATACATATATATATCATTCCTAGTTTATACATAGTAAAGTTACTATTCATTAGATACAAACTTCTTTTGATTAGAGGCTAAAGTTATGTTTGATAGATGGCAAACTTTAATTGCAAGCTTTGATTATATAAATGCAAGTTTCATTTTTATAATCAAAGCTTGCAATTATAAAAACGAAACTTGCATTTAAAGATTGAGATTAGCTAAAAAAAGTTTACTATGTATGCAAAAGAAGTTTGGACTTCATTGAAAGGAAGTTTTCTATGTATGAACTGGAAGCAGCCACCTTTATCGAAGGTGTCAATCTCGCACCACAATCAGTATAACAATTAAAAAAAATGATTATCTTTGTCGCACTCTAGGCAGAAACATGACAGAAGGATTAGCAGTGCTAATCATTGCCAACGTAGCTAATGCAATGAAAACAATAAAGGCAGTGACGGCAAACAAAGGAAAGTGCTGACCGCTGCCGGAATTAAATAGATGATGAAACAATTCTTTCTTTTCACAATGTTGTGCCTGTTCGGCATACAGTTGCAGGCACAACAACTGACGTACTATGATGCGTCATGCTTTCCCCTTTTAGGAAAAGCAACACAAGACACAGGGGCAAGATATGAGAGACTACCGGATTCTCTCAAAAACATTTCTCGTTCCCCTTTATGGAATTTGAGTCGTAATTCGGCAGGAATGGCGATACGATTTCGTAGTAACTCTACCCGAATAGCGTTGAAATGGGAGAATCTCTTTAACAATCACATGAATCACATGACTGATACAGGAGTAAAAGGACTTGATTTATACTGTTGGGAAAGCAACGGAAAGTGGAGATTTGTAAACAGTGCCCGCCCGAATGGAAAAACGAATCAAGCAACGATCATTGCCAATATGCAACCCCAAGAAAGAGAATATATGCTTTATCTTCCTCTTTATGATGGCCTTGTTTCTTTGTCTATAGGAGTGGACTCGTTATCCACCATCGATCAGCCTTTCATTGATTATCCGATCCGCAAAAGGCCGGTTGTATTTTATGGCACCAGCATTCTTCAAGGGGGGTGTGCTTCACGTCCAGGAATGGCACATACCAATATCATATCGAGAAGACTGAACCGTGAATGTATCAACTTGGGATTTAGTGGAAATGCACTTTTAGACTTGGAAGTGGCCAAAGTGATAGCCGAAGTAGATGCCAGTGTTTTTGTTTTAGATTTTGTGCCTAATGCTTCTGTAGAACAGATGAAAGAACGGATGGAAACATTTTATCGTATCATTCGTAGTAAACATCCGGATACGCCAGTCATTTTTATAGAAGATCCTATTTTCACTCATACGCTTTATGATGAAAGAATAGCTAAAGAAGTGCAAAGAAAGAATGACACATTAAAGGAAATATTCAACCGGCTAAAGAAAGAAAATGAAAAGAATATCATTTTTATCTCTTCCAAAAATATGCTGGGAGAAGATGGGGAAGCTACAGTTGACGGCATACATTTCACAGATTTAGGTATGATGAGATATGCTGATTTAGTTTGTCCGATCATTAAGAAAGCAATAAAATAATGACGCTATGCCAACAACATGGCGTCATTATTTTAGATCTCATTCTATTGAATTCCTATCTCACTAACAAACATCCAAGGAACAAGAGTAGAGGCCTTTGATACAGAAGCATTTGCTTGAATCTTAACAAAACGTGCCTTTGTAGATTCAAAGTCTAGTTGATGTTGGGATACACTGGCTTCTTTTCCCTGTTTTGCTATTATTCTTTCTTCTTTTACACATTGATAATATTTTCCATCATCAGAAACAAAGACAGAAATTAAATCCGGGTCCAAGATATTATCACTTATCACCGAAAGGTTAGTAAAAAGTAACTTACTAATGCTCGTTTGTTGTCTAAGATCAATGACTGCTTCAAACCCTTTAGGAAAACCTAACCATCGGGCATCGTCAGGACGCGTAGAACCGATAATGCCATCCACTAGCATTGAAGCTCCACCATATACATGCATGCGGCTTAACTCTGAATGTAATGTCACAGGTTTAAATGTCGCTTTATTACAATCAACTTTTAAACTCGAAACCTGTGACATTTGATTATTCCGATATGCCATAGCTTTCAAAGTTACACTACTATCTATTTTCAATACTCCTTTATATAAATAACTATTTCTATCGGGAAGACTTCCATCTAAAGTGTAAAAAATAGAATCATTCCCCAGAGTAGAAAGAGAAACTTCCAAATCTCTATTTTTTATATCAACCTTATCTGTAATAGATACATCCAGAATATGACGCGCGTAGTTATATCCATACAAGTCATATATATCAATGATTTGTGGTAAACGGGATAAAAAATCCAGATAGTTTTTCTTTTCCGGCATTGTCCATTGAACTTCGGAGAGGGCAGCAAGCCGTGGCAGAATCTGATACTGGCGTATCCGTTCGTTAGGCATATACTCGCACCAGACATTGGCTTGAACCCCTATTATATGTTTTTTTTCATTATCTGTCAGTCCTTCAGGTAATGGTTCAAATGAATATACCCTTTCTACATTTATATATCCGCCTACCGGTATTTCTTCTTTACTACTATCTAAGGTCTGGCTATAATCAAAATACATGTGAGTGGCAGGTGCCATGATGACATCATGATTCAATCTCGCAGCTTCTATTCCTCCGGAAATGCCTCGCCATGACATTATAACAGAACCATCCATGGGCATTCCTTCCAATATTTCATCCCATCCAATAACTTGTTTCCCTTTAGAATGCAGGTATTGGGCTATTTCTCCCATAAAATAGCTTTGCAAATAATCCTCTTTAGAAAATCTGGAATCACTTTTTAAATGAAGCTGTTTAATTTTGCCCTGACATTTCGAACATGCCTGCCATCGCTCTTTGACGCACTCGTCTCCTCCTATATGAATATATTTTCCGGGAAACAGCTCGCATACTTCATCCATCACGTCTTTAAACAACTGAAGGGATTGCTCATTTCCTGCACAAATTACATCTTTAATAACTCCCCATCGGTTAGCCACTTTATATTCTTTTTCAATACATCCTAACTCTGGATAGGAAGCTAACACTGCAGATGTATGTCCCGGCAAGTCTATTTCCGGAATGATGGTAATATATCTTTCGGCCGCATACGCAATAACGTCTTTTATTTGGTCTTGAGTATAAAAACCTCCATGACGTTGATTGTCTGTGGGATAATCATTACCACCTATATAGCGTCCCACCACAGTATTATCACGCCATGCGCCTATTTGTGTTAAAAGAGGACGTTTCTTTATCTCCATTCGCCAACCTTGATCGTCTGTCAAATGCCAATGGAATACATTTAAGTTATGCAAAGCCAGGATATCAATCGTTCGTTTCACCATTTCTACATCCGAGAAATGTCTACTCACATCAAGCATCATTCCTCTGTATGCAAATCTGGGATAATCTTTGATTTCCGTTGCCGGAAAATGAACTTCGGAAACTTCTTGCACAGGTATTGATTTAACAAGCGTCTGCATTGCATAAAATGCTCCGGATGGAGTCACAGATTGTATATGAATCTCGGAGGAATCAATATTGATTTGATAAGCCTCTTTATGGGTATGTTTCAATCCCAGTTCAAAGATGACGACATTTGCTCCTTCTTTCTTATCGCCCTGTTCTACTTGAAGATTGAGGTTGGCGTTACGCTTTACTGTCGTGGAAAATTGATTAGCGATACCCTTTAACGCTAAATCTTTAAAGAAAATCCGAGTAGCAGAATTCATAGTAAAGCTTCTCTCTGTTTTCTTTAAACTAATTTGTTGGGGCAATGGAATGACTTTATAAGATGCGTCAGAATATTTCTGCGTACATGCAAAAAGTAAAGAAGAGAATAATAGTGTTATAATTGATTTCTTCATACGTAAAAATAGATAAAAGTCTGCTCTAGTTTTGTTATTAACTAGAACAGACTTCTTAAGAATTTAACAATTAATATTTAATGCAACGTATAGCGTATCCTAAAGTAAATCCTCCTTCTGTTTGCAAAAGGCTACTACTTTCACTGGCATTTAGATTGAATCGTCCTAATCCTTCACCGTAAGTCGTTGAAGACAAATAGAATACATGGGCTTTTATTCCATCTGGAGCCAAAGTTCCGTCTCCATTTCCATATCCTATGCCATAAGCAGAGAAACCGGAGATATTAGTCCCCCCCTTATAGTCATACCAGACATTCCAGTTTTCACCAAAACCCGTAACCTTCAGCTTACTTCCAACATCTACCGTATTTGTCCCTGACAGATAACTAACTAACGAACTCCATTTTTCATTGGAAGGAATAGTAAAACCTTCCGGAGAAATAGCATCAGCAAAGGCACCGCTCAAATATCCACATGCGACGGCATTATATAAAAATCCTGCATCCGGGTTTTCCGGTGAACTAGATTCCCTATAAGCAGCAGTAGTCTTCCATGCATCAGCTCCTGTTATGCCCGTTGCAATGTCACTTCCATTGGCTAGTTTTGTAGTCTTCAGGTTATATTGCATCCAATATTGTGTTCCTATTTTTACTATACCATAATTATTGCCACTGGCATCTGTTGCATAATAAGGCGCAGTGGTTAACGTTTCATCACTAAGTGCTTCTACTGCTTTTATCTCACCGGAATTGCTAATAGATAAGAACTGGGCAGGAGCGGCCTTTGTACCAGCAATATAACTGGATATAGAATTAGCCGATTTGTCAAAGGCCACACTTCCATTATGAATGGGTTCTGAACTTACGTTAAAGACTTCGGTTGGCATATCCTCTTCATATACCTGATCCAAAACAGAAACTACAAATCCGCGAGTTAAATCAGCACTATTGCCTACCATTGGATATACGACGATAGCCTGTTTGTCAATATTGCCAGAAGAACATAAGTACTCGCGACAGATTTCACCTACCTGCGTATTTCCATCCATCAATTTATATACAAAAGTCTTATCTGTCCCTGTAAAGGTAGGAACAGTGAAGGTTTTAGGCTTTGCTTCCGGTGCTGGGGCAGCATCTTGTTTTACACGTATACGACTTCTTGCATCATTTAGTTTCACTGTTAATGTGGTAGAACGCTCTTGTTGGTCTACATTTTCATCCACTACAATTTTTACTGAATTATTTGCTGTGGATACATGGGCCCATGTTTCATCTCCAGTAGTGACTGAAGCCACAAAAGTATTTTCACTTGCCGTTACATTGATTGTTTTAGCCTCTCCTTCGTAAGTGAAAATCAAATCATCTTGCGGTACAGATAAAATCGTTTCGTCATCAGTAGCATATTCATCATTATCATCATCACAAGCAACAAATGCAGTTGTGATGAACAAAAGGCATAAAATCGAAAATAAATCTTTAAAATGTTTCATAATATAAGTATTGTTAAGTGAGTAATCTGTTATTTTTCACCTCTGATATGTTGTCTTTTCACAACAATGTCGGCAAACCAATTATATAAATCATTGTCTTCTTTATAGGAAGAAGTTGCCAGGTCATAAACCATGCAGTCTCCAATATAATAAGCTAATGGAATATCATAGAGTGCTCCATATTTTTCATAGGCTTCCATGTACTCATGTAGTCTATCCGCTCTATAGTCCGGGCTTTTCTTTAGTGCTCGTTCATCAAACTCGACTTCCAGATACATCCCTTTTTCTTTGGCAAATTCACAAACTGTCTTCAGGTGCATCGAATCTGGTTTTTGCTCATAAAAGAAATAGTTGGGTTGCTGGTAAGCTACATCAAATTTTAGTTCTTTCCATTCTCCATGCCCATCCGACCCCCAATATGGAATCCAATAGAATTTATAACCCAATGAACGCATATATGCGCCTATTTCATTCAAAATTGTCCGGCTATTGGTGGCTTCTTCCGCTATCCAATAGAACCCATCCAGAGATATATTTTCGAATTGAGCCTTCTTAAAGCGGTCTATCGCATAGTCAATATACCATTTACAAGCATTTATACGATCTGCCTCATTAGAGAAATCAAGCTGCCTACCGTTAAGCTCTCCCCAATCTTTTTGGTTAGGGACAGGCTCTGGCAATGTCAGAACAACCTTACGCGCATGCCGGGGAGCTCCTATTTCTTTTTTTACATCGTCAATACAGCTTTCAATAGCATCCAAAGCTTTACCTTTCTGAAAATACTTATCGCACAAGCCTTTCCATTCACTTTTCCTAGCGGACATGGGCTCATAATAGGAAGCAAAACTACGCCCTTTTCCATCCTTGAATTCTAAAAATAAGAAGCCGTCAAACATCCAATGTAAATCACCTTTTTTATCTCTGTAGGCAACATTTTTCATACATTGTTCTTCATTCCATTCTGTCTGGCGATGTGCACCTCCATAGTACATCAGTACCATATCGGCTATAACACCATTTTCTTTTATGATTGGTTTCTTTCTACTGCTGGCACAAGAAATAGCCAGCAGTGTCAAGAAAGAAAACATAACCAAACTTTTGTTCATATAGCCCATATTTATTTCTCTCCTCTAGCCTTTTGCCTTTTAGAAATCATGGTACACAATTCATTATACAAAGCTCGGTCTTCTTCGTATATAGAGCTTTTTAAGGAATACACCATGCAGTCACTTTGATAATAAGCTATAGGGAAAGATTTGATAATTCCATAAGAATCAAAAGCGCGTAAATAATCACGTAATCTGTCAGCCCGGTAATCTTGACTGTTCTTTTTCAATGCTCTTTCATCAAATTCCATTTCCAGAGCCATATTCTTACTTTTCGCATAGCTAATGACTCTGTCGAAATAGCTTGTATAATCAGGCTTTTGAGCGGGAAAGAAGTAATTTGGTTGTAGGAAAGCAGCATCAAATTTCATACTTTCCCATTCTCCCATACCATCAGTGCCCCAATAAGGAATCCAATAGAATTTTAGATTTTTTGATTTTATATAGTCTGCAACTTGAGGAAGATAGTGCCGATTATCCGTTAATTGTTCTGCTACGAAATAAATGCCATCCAAAGATAAATAATTTAAATTGGCTTCATTAAACTTCTGAATAATGTAATCAACATACCATGAGCATGCGCTGACACAATCAAGTGTTAACGAAAAGTCCATAGCTCTTCCTGATATTTCTCCCCAATCTTTCTGGTCTTTATATGCAGCAGGCATACTGATTATAAGCCTGCGCTTATATTTAGGAGCCCCTAAACGCGTAGCCGACTTTGACAGGATAGAATTTAAGCGAGCGATAGGACCGTCTGCCGCAAAATATTTGTCAACCAATCCCTGCCATTCGGTTTTCCGAGCTCCTAATCCGCCCAGGCCATTTTCAAAATTGCGACCCTCTCCTGTATGTGTTTCCAAAAACAAGAAAGAATCAAAAAGCCAGTTCTCTTTTCCTGCTGGGTCTGTATAAGTGACATTTGCCTGCAATTCTTCTTCTGTCCACCTGGTAGCGCGATGAGAACCACCATAATATAGTAGTGATATATCGTGTACAGGTCCATTCTGCATCACTCCGCCACCTATAGATTCCGGGAGATAGTTTCCAACAATGAGATACCGATAATCTTCACCCTTATATTCCAAATAAATAGGAATAATTTCTGTCAAGTCAAATGTGTTAGAAGTAGAAGATGGAGATTTCATCGTAACGCCAGACGCCAATTCAAGTTCCACAGGAATAGCTGTAGGTGTGCTCCCTATTGGAAAATCAATAGATATTTTATTCATTTCGTTATCAATCCGAATGCTAGTAGGACGCAAATCCCCTCCCACTGTGACCCCGGTAACAAAATCGGTAAAATAGTCATGTTTCACTTCCTCCTTATCATCATCTGTACAAGACAAGAATAAAGGAAATAGAGCTAATAGTAATATTATATTTTTCATAAATAATGTGTTCTATCAATTTATTATTTTAAAAGTATACTTTTGTATAAGTAGAGATACCTATTCTAATATGGGAATTAAAATCATTCTGGAAGAAGTCTCATTCACATCCACATTTCCATCAACATGCAACTTCAGTGGCAATACATACTTTTTTTCACCTCTTTGCTGATATCGTTTTATTATATCACCATCAAAAGTAATCAAGCTTTTATACGACACAGTGGAAGTCGAAAAGTCAAAATTTGTTTTGGAAATAGAATAGCATACATCAGGTATGATTTCAAAAGATGTATTTTCCTCCTCGTTGTAAACTTTTAGCGTCTCTTCGTCCACTTCTATCGAAACGTTTGCCGTTTGTTCACCAATACCCGATTTATACACTGTCACTGTATAATCGGCAAAGTCTCTATAATTTACATATACTTCCTGAACTCCGGACTGGACCAGATATACTTTATCTTTCACCATCCCATCCATTCTATTGTCTTCACAAGCTATAAAAAATGATATACTTGTTACGACCATAATTATTTTAATGATTAAATTTTTCATAACTATATCTTGTTTTAGTTCCAGCCTTCATTTTGGGTAAAGTTCTTCATTTCATTCAGTTGGGTTTGGGCAATAGGGAATAAATGATGTTTTCTTTCGAAAACAATGGGTTGACAAATTTTCGAGGTACGTACCCAAGAACTTTCATAATCAGTTGCCAGCAGATTCAAACCATAACGCAAACCGTTCGCTTCTTTATCAGCTACCATCCATGTACGTAGGTCATAATAACGCAGTCCTTCAAAAGCCAGTTCAACCATTCGTTCCTGACGAATCCATTTGCGCAGCTCTTCCTTACTGTCGACCACTGCCGGATATGCATTTTCCAGTTTACCTAATCCAGCTCTTTCGCGTATCTTGTTTATATATACTAAAGCTTCTTTGGCATCTCTGGCAGGCTTTTCATTGCATGCTTCCGCATAATTCAAATAAATTTCAGCCAAACGCAAATAACTCCACGTGAAAGAACCCCATGTGTTTTTACGAGTATCAATATTAGGATCTGTAAATTTAGTAAATACAAAACCTGTTTTTACATAATCACCGCTGCTATGGGCATAGGATGAAGTACCTCCTGTGAAGAAAGTTACAGGGGCATACTGTTCTTTAGTTCCATCCGGATGGATCCAATACATTCCATTAAAAAATATAGATGCGTAAAAACGTCCGTCTCTTCCTTTCATGCTATTATGTACTTTAATACCTTTGTCTCTATGAGTAGGATGCAGCCAACCGTCAGTGAAACCATTTGCTTCGTAACCTGATTTATCATCTATAATCGGGGAACCGTCTGCTTTATATCCTGTGACTGGATATCTGCCTGAAGCCATCATAGGGTATGCATCGACCAATTTCATGGTGGGAGTATAACCACCCAAGCCCACTCCAAATACTCTTGGGGGAACAACCCGTTGATTCCATACCTCACCATCTTTATAATATCTGGCAATAATTAATTCTTCATTCCATTTCTCGGTAAATACTTCTCGATAGGAATTCATCGCTTTAAGTACAGGGTCTGTTTCCGTCTTGTTAAAATGGAGTTTGTAAACATCCAGATCAATAACCATTTTTGCAGCTTCGGCAGCTTTCGTCCACTTATTCAAATCCTCACCTTGAGGGAAGATTGGTTTACCTTCATGATTGACCATTCCTCTGCCATATCCAATACTACCTCCCCCGTTGAATAAAGGGCGAGCGGCAAAGAGCAAAACTCGGGAACGCATACCTAATGCAGCCCCTTTGGTCATACGGCCCATCCAGGTAGTAGGATCTTGGATTGTTTTAGGTAAAATCTGTGCTGCATCATACATCTCTTTTTCGATAAAGCTTACGCACTCATCAACCGTGTTTCTATCTATTACTTCTGATTTAATGGCTAAATCTGCTATTTGATCATACCAAAGATATATGGGACCATATTGTTTGAATAAATTGAAGTAATAATAAGCTCTAAGAAAACGGGCCTCCGCTTTCATAACTTCCCTTTCTTCTCCCGTCAGCTCTTTGCATTCATCAATATGGGCAATAAATGTAGTCGCTTGATTAATTGCTACATAGTATTTTGACCAAGGATTAAATTTAGGTGTCCATTCACCTCTTACTCCTGTTGTCGACTGATTGTAACTTCCACTATTGACCAATTCATAGTCCATCTTTTCCCAAGAAAAATAAGCATCATCAGCGCAAGGGACAAAAGACTGATCGTATGCATTAATCTCTTCTGGTATATAACCGTAAAGTCCTGCCAGAAAGCGTTCTGTTGTAGGACGTTTGCTGAAAACTTCTTCTATTGTCATCTGATCATTA
Organism: Bacteroides xylanisolvens; assembly: GCF_018289135.1. NCBI lineage: Bacteria > Pseudomonadati > Bacteroidota > Bacteroidia > Bacteroidales > Bacteroidaceae > Bacteroides > Bacteroides xylanisolvens. The sequence continues at coordinate 984,200 of NZ_CP072216.1, read as the reverse complement.
AAATTATGTTCTAAATAATCAGAACAAGAAAATAAACCTAATGACAAAAAAGCAATTATGATATATCTTAGTTTCTTCATAATATATTAGAAATTAAAGTTTAAACCAATATTAAATACACGCATATTAGGATATGATGAACCTTGTGAATTATCAATTTCCGGATCCCACAATTTAAATTTGGAGAATGTCAACAGATTCGTACCTGATACATAAAACCGTACGAGAGATATTCCCATCTTGTGGCACACTTCTTTGGGCAGCGTATAACCAATTTCTGCGCTTTTCAAACGCATAAAACTTTTGTCCACCTGATTGTGGGTTGAGGGTGCTTTATTGTTTTCACTACCACTGATTGCCAATCTCGGATATTTGGCATTAGGACGGTCGGGTCTCCAATAATTCAACGCAACATCTTGATAAACATTCGAGAATAACTGATTCGTATCAGACATATCGATTGTTTCACCACCTATGAATCCGGTAACATTGCCAATACCTTGAAAGAAGAATGCGACATCAAAATCTTTATAACTAATATTGGCACCAAAACCATAGTTTATTTCCGGAATGGCCGTGCGCCCTATTGCTACATAATCATCAGTATCAACAATGCCGTCTCCATTAATATCTTTGTATTTTAAATCTCCTACTCTCGGGTTACCAATTTGTTTAGGGCTATTTTGTATTTCTGACTCCGTTCTGAAATATCCCAATGCTATATAGCCAAACTGTTGATTCCAGGGCTTACCTATTACATCTTTATATGGGTAGTTCGCTGAAGGTTGATCATCATACAATTTTTTATTTCTATTGTATGTGAAATTACCTCTCACTGAAATATTCCAATCTTTATTGATAGTTTTATAATATTCTAAAGAGGCATCAACACCTTTATTCTCCATCTCTCCTAAATTAAGGTATGGATTAACATTTACACCTACTACTGACGGAACAGCACCCCGTTCAATAAAAATACCAGAGCGACGTTCATGGAAATAATCAACATTCAATTTTAATGAATTATATAGTTCCAACTCAACACCTATATTCATTTTCTTTGCTTCTTCCCAAGAAACATAGGGGTTACCCGGATATCCCGTACCTATACCAGAAATCGGATTTCCACCTGTAGTTCCGAAAGTATAGCCATTCACATCCGCCATTTCCGAATTAAAGGCAAATCGTCTGTTTCCACCAATCTGATCATTACCTATAATACCATAAGAACCTTTAAATTTCAGAACACTGACAATATGAGAGATTGGTTCCCAAAAAGCTTCATTACTGATCATATATCCGATAGCAGCCGACGGGAAAAAACCAAATCGTTTTTTAGGGGCAAAATTTTCTGAACCATTGTAACCAAAGTTTCCTTCAATAAAGTAACGGTCCTTATATGAATAGGTGACACGTCCTGCAATACCTTGATTCCTATATGGTAATGACATTATGTATGAATCCGGAAAGTTATCTGTTTTTTCTCTCATGTTGAATAAGAATAATCCCCCCACACGATGTGCGTTAGCAAAAAGATTTTCGTATGTTAGTGAAGCTTCCAGATAGGTTGTCCGATTTCCTTTATTATCTTTATATAACACCAAGTAATCATTCCCATCATTATTTTTCGTATACATCAGGTTTCCATCCTCATTACGTCCGGTAGCATAGTAAGTAGATGGATTTTTGGACCGATTCAGATGAGCATAATTATATGCATCCCATGAAAACTTTATATTGGCTTTTAACCCTTTAATCCACGGACTGAAGTCTTGTGTCAATCCAATCAAAGATTGAGCATTATTCGTGAATAATTCATTGTATCCATTGAGATTCAACAAATTATATGGATTATCGCCAATAGTAGGACGCGCCACAGTCCCATCACTATACTTTTTGGGGATAGCAATAGGTATTGTTTTAAACGTGTATATCCATAAGCTAGCATTATTATTAGGCTGCTTCTTCACATCGTATTGATTGGACAGATTGATGTTCAATACCGTATTTTTGAACAAATTGATATCCAAATTTGACCTGAAGTTAAATCTGGACCAACTGGAGGCAGGATTATATCCTAACCCCTTATCCGGTCTAAATACTCCATTTTCTTTATAATAAGAACCAGCTACATAATATTTTACCTTTTCTGACCCGCCAGTTACATTTATGTTCACACGTTCACTGGTTGTCGAATTTTTATATATTTCATCCATCCAATTAATATTAGGATACAGATCGGGATCTGAACCATTCAAATACTTAGCCATGGCTTCTGGTGAGTAGAATTCTTCTCCATTCTTATTATCAGCGTATGCAAAATTATACATCTCCATGAACTCTTGCGCATTGGCCATTTTCGGCATCTTAGTGGGTTGCAGTATTGAAAATTCTGCTCGTGCGCTGATTACAGGTTTGCTTCCTTCTTTTCCTTTACGAGTAGTAATCAATACAACGCCATTAGCACCTCGCACGCCATAAATAGCCGTGGCTGTAGCATCTTTTAGAATAGAAAAGGTCTCGATATCTTCCGGATCAACCAGGTTTAAATCTCTTTCAATGCCATCCACAAGAACTAACGGACGATTATTAGCACCAAATGTACTAACGCCTCTAATCCAGAAGTCAGACCCTTCACCCGGTTCACCACTGCGCTGCACGGCAACAACACCAGCCATTTGTCCTGCTAAGACATTACTTAATTTGTTGACGGAGCGATTGATCTTACCAACCGGAAGTCCTGTAATGGCACCTATCACACTGGCTTTCCTTTGGGTACCATAACCAACTACCGTAACCTCCTTTAATTCAGACGTCAAAGGTTCCATTTTGATTGGAATATCCTTACGCCCATTTACTAGAACTACATTTTTCTGATAGCCGATGTACGAGAATTCCAGTTTTTCATCCGGCGCAACCTCGATTGAGTAATTTCCATCTATATCAGTAATTACACCCTTTGTTGATTTCACTGCTAAAATAGAAACTCCGGGAAGGGGTTGATTAAATTCGTCTAATACACGCCCCTGAACTCTAATGGTACTCTTTTGTTGCGTTTCATCAGGTGTTTCCATGGCCATCACTTGCAATGCAGGCAACAACGACAGAAAAATAATGAGTAAAACCGCTTTTGTGGAAAGATGCTTTATATCATTAAAGACTTTCCTTTTTCGATTGTCGATACATGTTCTCATATTATTACATTTATAAAAAAATTATTAGATATATTACTTCCATTTCATTTATCAAAATAGGGGTTATACTTTATGTATAGCAAATTGGCAATTCTTATAGGATCCTCTCCTGAAGATTCAGAGTATACATTTGTTTGCAATGTCCACTGGTATTCGAATTCTGTGATTAAATTATAGAAAGATTTTTCGTCTATTTCTTTTCCATGCGACATCTCATCAATAGCATATTGGGTGAAAAGTTCCCATCGTTTCCGATAATAAGAATCAGTAAGCCCTCCCCATCCTCTATTCGCATAATCATTTAATTGAGTAGCCTTCTGTCCCCAAGTGGTCAATATACAACGTGCATTTTGTTCATAATATTCTTTCTCTTTGAGATTCTTACCCCAATCGCGAGCATCTTTTATCCATTTGCCTATAGAAAAACTGGACTCACAAGACAATAATCTATCGACATCTGTAAAAAGCGTGTTCATCTTTTCTGCCCACTCTTTCATGCCTTCTATATTTTTCTGTCGATAACAAGCTGTAAATGAATCCCGAAAATCAGAGAATAGATTTCCTAAGACCTGTCTTCCTATGTTTATTACGTCAAATTTATATCCGGATGAATCCACATTTTTTGCTTCCAGGAATTTTCCCCAAATATGCCATAGTTCCTTGTTATCGTAATAGATATCAGGGTGTGTATTCCAACTGTCAGTTCCTTCAAGCATGGGACGGGCGTTCATCAACACTGCTTGTCCTGCAGTGGCGTGATGGATATATATTTTTTTATATAATTGCTGCCAAGCATCTATAATATGGCTACTTTTACTTCCTCCCCGGCATAATGCCCAATTTTTCATCCAGTCTGCATTAGTGATGGTATGACTCCAGGCCTTCTCTAATACAAATTCATACATGAATGGATTTACATCCAGCCCTTCTAAAGTAGCTCCCACTCCGGATATATTTTTTCCTCCTTCAACAAACAGCCGATTCAGCTTAGCACTAACATCATCCACGTGACCTGCCAACATCGAATTTCCACCAAAATTGCCCAAGTAACACCAAATGTATGGCTTTCCATAATATTGCTGTGTCTCTCTCCAAATCTCAACGCTATCGCAATAGTAATCCAGTAAAATTAGTTTATCATCCGGCACTGAATTTAAAAAAGCCTTAATACGAGGTTGACTCCATTTGTCTTTGCTATGATAAAACATCCACGTCATCTGTATCCAATGTGCCAAACTATCTACCTGCTCAATCGAATGGAATATTTTATCTGATACAGTACGTAAGAAGTCCTCATCCCAATTAGGAGAATCGACTTCATTAAAAGGGTCAATGCCATATATATGGTCTGTTCCATAAAGTTTAGTCTGTTTCTCCAGATATCTTTTTTGGATTTTACCGAATAAAGGATCCATCGGATCAATAAAATGACTCCGATATTTTTCATCATAACCTCCCCATTGGCTCATTTGAGTAATTGCGGCATCCGGATATAACCTTTTGAGCTCTGCGGGAACATGGCCGGAGAAAGCCGGCAACACTGGTGTCATGCCTAAAAGTCTTTCCCGATCAACAATCTGTTTCTGCAACTTTCTTTGATTCTTCAGCCAGGATAAGGGTAATGGACTTTGCCAATAGTCAACATTTGACATCCTATGCCACGGCAGATGTGCAGGTCCTGTAAAATATGACCGGATTTCTTGATCTTTTAAGCCCATTTCTTTCCATACATCATACCATATAGCTTCTTGCCCGGTGATAGCAAGCGGTGTGTTCACTCCATTTAATGCCATCCAATCAATTAAGCGTTCCCAGTCCTTCCATTTCCAATAAGGCATTGAATATCCAAATGTGCAATAGTTCAGAAAAAATCTTGTTTTGCACTTTGCGAAAATGGTTATTTTATCTAACAAAACAGGTAGTTGCCGCGGCATTTCTATTTTATCGGTAGCATACCAAGACACATGTGTATGGCAATAATATTTCAGATAATGATTTAACCCTGTTGCCAATGAATTATTGTTATTCCCCGAGATTTTAATTTTATCATTGATAGATTCGATAGTAAAGAAATCATTCTCTAAGGAATCAGGCGCTAATTCAAAAGTAAAATTGCCTGAATGTTCGGGAAACAACCTATTGCACATATCTTTCATAGCCCTATTTTCAGCAAAAACAGGACTGCACCCAAATGATATTATCAGTAGTAATAGAATGTATCGCATCATTTATAGTTGTTATTGTTTATCATTTCTTCTATAACTTTATTTGCTGTCTTAGAGATATCTTTTCTGTTTGATAGTTCCCATAGCGATGTGTTTTTCTCCATTAGGAATTGAGTGCCTACAATCCAGCTTTGTATCCATCCGGTTAGCGTGCTCCATGCTCCCCAACCTGCATCAGCATTCGCAGCCCAATAATTCCAATCCTGATAATTGAAGGCTCTGAACCAAGCTCCATCCACATTTCTGAATTTGTCACTTTTTACCTGAATACGAATCAGAAAGTCTCTCATTTGATTCACTGCTTTTACATAGGTAGAATCATTGGTGGCCTTTGCCGCTTCGCATAATCCCACAAATGCAAAATTGGTTGTATACAGCATATCCGCTACAGGATCTCCATTGTCGAAAATTAAAGAGGCCTCTGTGCTGCCATACGCTTCATTGGAAGGTGAATGCCCGAATGAACTCTTAGATTCATCTCCCAGCTCTTCGCGGATACCTCCACAAGTTACTTGATTTTTAAGTAACTCATTTGTCATATAATGGAGCCATTTCAAATGTTCCTCTGTTGGTTCTACCCGGTATAACCAAGCCAATGGAAGAATCATACGAGCTCTTTCCTGCTGTATACCATTTGTCCACGACCATTGTTCAGGATAGGAAGCCATCATCATAGATAAGGCTTTTTTAGACCTTTCGAGTAACGGCTCATACTGTGTCTGATTATATAACCAAAGGTAGCAAGCCCAATTCCAAGCCTCAAAATGCGCATGAAGGTTCACTGTATTGTTATCATAGAATGACTTCCATCCTCTTTTTTGTATGTCTGTATCAAGCAATGATCCTCCTCTAAAGCCGTTAATGCCAGTCGTTCGGAAATTCCCGATAATTCCTTCGGCTATTTTCTTGTCCCATTCAGTGTCATTTAATAATGCAGATGAAGCTATGACTCCTAAAAGAAAGCGTGCATTATCGTCACCGTAATAGGTACCTTTATGCGTGTAAGCCCATCCTAATAATCCATACGAAGGAGATGCCGGATCGTTTCTTTCCGAATCCCTGTATTCCTTAAAAGAATAATCTATCAGATTGGTGGCTACCTTAGAATATTCATTATTCTCCAATAGATCTCCAGCCGCCGCAAATGCGTATGACGCCTCTCCTTGGACATCTGCTCTCATCCAATATCGATACAATTGACTTCCATCATAACGGATCTCGGACATGTGCCCTTCCAATACTCCTAAACTTCCATCACCATTTTGAAACTGATCTGGTATACTTGGGCCTATAGGCATTGTGCCATCTCCCATATATTTATCAACCCAATTCTGTTTCCATTCAGAATTCACTAGAAAATGCCCATTGTAAAACCATTCGATTCCTTTTTTTATGCTCTCGTAACCTGCATTTTCTGGCAGCACATCGCTGGGGGTATAAGAGGGGGTTATGTAAGTTATCCATGATGAGAATGTGACTGTATTCTTACTAAGTAACCACCTGAATATATATTCATACAATGATTTTATTTTTTGTTCAGGCATATATCTGTCGGATGCAAAATGACTAATGCAGGTTGTGGATACCAGAAGATGCGGAGTTCTATAATATAAAACAGGTCGGGTCTCTGTATCCTTAAGCCCATACACGGCTTTATCAAATCCTGCAACTTTGGCAGCAACAAGTATCGGATGATTGATAGAATCGCTGGTTTCTTTTAAAATACATCTATTAAAAGATAACAAGCTCATGAAAGGAAGTTCCGTGTTAATTGAATCACAGACTACAATCCGCTCTAAATTTAGTGTGTCAGACTTGCTACTATCAGTAGTTCCTATTCTTTGTGGAAATTCAACAAGAACACGCAATGATTTAGCTTCAATCAGACTTTCGTCTTCCTGACTAATGGATGTCCCTTTTACTGGATATGAATCACTTAACAAAAGGACGCCGGATTTTTCTGGAGCATTCTGCAGAGCTTCACTCACGGATGGATAAAATTTCAGAGTGTATCCTTCCTTTTCCAGAAGTTGTACTAAGTCACTGTCAGATCCTCCATAACATGTTATTTCATCTTTCATTTTACAAGATGCAAAAGTTAGGATCAGACAGCATATATATATGATTCGTATGTTTAGCATAAGTGACTTTTTTCATCAATAGAGTTTAACATTTTCCAGCATTGGTACAGTCCTCTTGGCACATGGAAACAACCTTTCCATTTCCCTCCTTTGAGTGGCAGCAACACTTCTCCTTTTCGGTTTAAGTATCCATACCATTCGGAATGCTCTTTATCTTTGAAGTGTGTCCATGTATAATTGTGTACCTTCTCAAACCATTCCATACACTGTTTATCCCCGGTCAATTGATAGCCTTTCAGCAGTGAGATAAGTGTTTCAATATGTACCCACCAAAGTTTTTGGTCCCATTCCAACTGTTGGGGAGGATAGCCATTACGGTCCATAAAATAATAGATACCTCCATATTCTTTGTCCCAACCATATTCAAGCATTGTAAGGGTTATATTCTTCGCCTTTTCTATCAATTCCGGACGGTTCAATCGTTTGCCTAAATCCATGATGAACCACATTGCCTCGATGGCGTGACCCGGAGTCACTTGGCGGCCTTCAAAGCAATCAACAAGATGACCGTCAGTGTCCACATTCTCAACAATAATTCCTCCCAGTTCCGGGCGGTGGAAAACATCCATCACCTCGTGAATGCACGTCTCCATCGTTTGTTCCAGATAATCGCCAGGCAATAAATGCTCAATCTCCAAGGCAAGGTTGCACAGAATCATCGGCAGGGCGAAATTCTTCAGATTTCTCGTCCCCGGATGCAGCTTGTTCCACTTGCCTTTAGGATTATCCACCTTGGAAAGGATAATATCGAAAGTTTTCCTGGCAATGTCTGCATATTCCTGATTACCTGTCGCAAGACTCAATTGTCCGAAAGCCATGGCAGCGAATGTATACGAAAAGATATTGTATGGTTCTACCAATGGTCTACCCGAACGGTCAAGTGAAAAGTACCAGTTATAGTCTCCATCATGTCCGTATCTTTTTAAAAATTCACCACCTTGAACGGCACAATCAAGCCATTCCTTACGTTTTTCCACTTTATTGTAAAGCATAGAGAACATCCACACTTCGCGGCCTTGCAGCCAGATAAATTTATCTGTATCGAAAACTTTTCCTTCACGATCCAGACAGGTGAAGTAGCCACCATACTCATGGTCTTGTGAGTTCTCAAGCCAGAAAGGAAGAACATTATCCAAGAGTTCATCCTTGTATTGAATTGCCAGTTTCTTAAAATCCATACATCTTTTATTATTAAGTTATTAAGGTCTTTTTGTTTTACTATTCCGAACGGGTCCAATATCTTTCAATCTCCTCCAGCGACTTCCCAGTGGTCTCCGGCACGAGTTTCCAGACAATCAGCATATACGGTACGCACATAACGGCAAACAGGAAGAATGTTCCGGCGGGGGTAAGGTTCTGGAGCATCCAGGGGGTCAACTGTCCGATCAGGTACGTTCCGATCCACAGAGCGAATCCTGCTATCGACATGGCCAGTCCGCGAACCTTGGTGGGATACATCTCCGAGAGGAGCACGAACACCACGGCACAGATAGACACGGCACAGCAGAATACATAGAACAGGAAGAAAATGAGCAGGAAGAGGCTGGATACTCCCAGAGAATCTCCGAAGAGGAAGTACAGGCCGATGAGAATCAGAGAAACAACCATTCCCGAAACTCCGTAATAAACCAGCTTCTTGCGGCCCACCTTATCGATGATGACAAGAGCCAGAACCGTGGTCAAAGTATTGACTAGTCCTACCAGAACTTGGTAAAAAAGAGAATCTCCTCCTGAAAGTCCTGCGTTTTCAAAGATAGAAGGGCCATAATAAAGTACTGCGTTCACACCCATAAACTGTCCTAAAATCGCAATACACACACCGATAATAACAGCTTTGAAAATTCCAGGCTTCATCAATAAAGACCATTCCGATTTTGTTTCAGAGGTCAGCACAGATTTCGTTTCATTTAATTGACTTTTCGCTTCTGTAATCGAATTATATATTTTCTCTAATATATTTACAGCTTTCAATTCCTTTCCACGTACGATTAACCAGCGGGGACTTTCCGGAATAAAAAATATGATAATGAAGAATAAGATTGCCGGCAATGTTTCCATACCCAACATACCTCTCCATACTTCAGTTATAAATATTTTATTCAACCAATCCACACTTAATTGCGTACCACTCTCCGCCCATGCCAATAATTGATAGTTAACTAAATAAGCTCCCAAAAAACCAACTGTTACAGCCAACTGATACAATGACACCAAACGTCCTCTATACTGCGCTACAGCTAGTTCTGATATATAAAGAGGAGAAACAATGGACACAACCCCTATTCCTACTCCACCTATAATCCGATAAACTACCAATTGGGCAAAATCGGCTGATAGAGCACATCCTAGAGCTGATGTGGAAAACAACACAGCTGATATAACCATCGTAAGTTTTCTTCCTAACTTATCGCTTAAGATTCCAGCAAAAAGAACACCTACGATAGAGCCTACTAAAGCACATCCTACATACCATCCCTGTTGTAGTGCATCTAATTGAAAAAGTTGAGTCACTTGGGCAATTGTTCCCGATATAACTGCGGTATCATATCCGAACAAGAAGCCTCCCAATGCTGCCACAACAGAAAGGAATATAAGATAACCAAAATTGATTGTAGACTTCATAACATTTATTTTATTTCAAAATATTCTTTATATCTGTCATATAAATGACCAGCTTGTAGATAGGCTGATTGCGGACTCATAAAATGAGAAAATTCAAAAGTAATAGCCTTATCATATCCGGCACGTTTAGCTGCTTCCAACTTCATCCGAAGTTTATCAAACTTAATGGGTAGAAAACGAATTGGCATATCACGGTCAAAAGATTCGGCATTTGTCCAACATTGCATACCATACTTATCTGCTAATTTTTTATTGACAGAAAAGAACGCATCCAATTCGTCATAATCAATATGCCCATCTTGAAATGCACATGCATCTACCACCTCATGAATTCCATCAAAAATTTCATCCCATTCTTTTTCGTGTTGTTGTACAGAAACGGCATCTTCTTTAGTCATTTTTGTCGTTCCCATGATTGCTTTTTTTCCATCAATCCAAGGCGATATAAAAGTCGGTAATCCATTAGATATATCCTTACATTGTTTTCCTAATGCATGGAAAGCACCAATCGCTCCTTTCGTTGCCCGGCTTATTTCACCACTGATATACCATCCTCCAAAACTTTTATACTTGGAACCATAATTTTCCCAAACTTCATCAATTACATATTTGTTATCTTCCACTTCCCAGGTCATATCTCCTGTGTCCCAGTATTTACCCGAATCGTATAGTCCAAAATAGAATTTCATTCCATACTTTTCAGCTAAACGTAAAAACATATCCACCAAGTCAACGGAAGGCATATAACAACCTTTCTTCAATAAATAAGGAGAAGGAAAAGTGACAAACTTACGATAACCAGAACGGATCATTATTACCGTATCAATTCCTATATTTTTCATGTGCTGAAAATCCAAGTCCCATTCTTTCTCACCCCAGTTCTGATGTGGAATATCATGTGATATTTCATCCAAAAAAGTTCCGGTAATTTTTAAGCCATTGTTTTTAGGAACAATGAGTTTACTTTCCAAACCATCAGTTGCCACTACTGTACTGGCACTAGCTTTTGAAGTACAAGATTCAAACAAAGTTGGTACAGTCAAGGCTGACGCGCTAGCCAATGTGGCTTTTTTTAGAAAGTCTCTTCGATCTAATGTTTTCATATTAGTTTAATTAAAACAGCAGTTAACACTTATATTATTATTACCTATTGAATATACTGTCCTGTAATATCTACTTTTTTATTATTGAAAGGATCTAATATCTGATCAATCAAAATAGCCATTTCACTTCGTAGGATGCCTCGATTCATATCAAAGTCCTTCAATTCAAATTCATTCCATATCTCTTCTACCCTACCCTCTTTCATCTCAAAACCTTCTTTTTCGGCAATTCCTCTTATTAACTCTGTAGCTTTCTGAATTGATATGGTATTATTACCTTCGAATATTTGCTTATTGACAAAAGGATAAACATCACCCAATCCTTTCAACTCATTTGCCAATAATAATGTATCCGCTCTGAACCACATTTGATTTGACCAGTCAACACTTTTACCTATACCTTTTAATATACCTGTAGAGCCGATACGTTGTAGTGACTTAAACATTGGGTGATCTAACTCAACATCTAAATAAGGCAATAAATATCCTTTTCCATCCAAAATCGCATTTTGTACTTCCCGAACAGATACTTCTCTTATATTTTTATCTTCTTTCACCGCAAGAGCTGCTAATGCTCCCGCTGCCTGCCCGATCTGCATAACCATCGGCTGCAAACGAGTGGTACCATTAATTATATTAGAAACAGATATTGATTTTTCAGCAACAATCAATCCTTCAACATCTTTCGGAATCAAAGTTCCTAAAGGTAAACCGTATGACGGTATCGGATGAAAATAAAGATTAGGCAACTCTTCATATCCATGATAACGCGTATGATGATGGTCCACAGGATAATTCCCCACGGCAATACAAGTACGATAAAGAGGTTGAGACTGCCTGAACGGTTCACAAGCATGATTTAAATCAAAACGTACTAGCCCATGGATTCTCCTAGACTCTCTATGGTAAGGAATAAATGGCAATTTGTCGGCTGTAGGATATTCATCATCAGCTAAGCCCAATGTATTAAAACCTAATTCATGTTGCAGAAAATAAACGAAACACATCGTATAATGTTTTGCATATTTCAAGGCTTCTTCACGTTCCTCACGGGTCATTTCAATCAAGTTTACATAATAATCATTGCCTTCTATCGGCCAATTAATCATGTATTTATTATTAGGAAGTTTTCCATAAGTTATCATCATGTCTTTAGACCATACACGATCCGGTTCTTTAGGCGTGATACAAACATGACTGGCACAAGCACAAGCAAATTCATCCTTATTATATCCTTCAGGACAAGGAATAGTCACATCTTTACCATAATCTTTCAAGATTGCTACGTATGTAATATCCTGAACTATATTATTTTTCTCTTCCGGAGCGATATCTTCTTTAGTATCATGACGGCTTTCCATACCGACATCATATTTCACCCCGCACATTTTTGCTATATCCCCCAATTCAGTACCATCAATCAATATTTTAGCATGTATTTTTTTGATTGTATTATCTTTCATCTGAATTTGAGCAATCCAAACATCTTTCTCTCTTTCCAGCTTTACCAAGGTAGCATTATGCCATACTTTTAGATTTTTCTCTACATCAACCATTTCATGGAAAATTTTATTTCCGACTGAAGGTTCAAACAACACTGCACTCACCCAACCGGTTTTTAGAGAATCAAGTCCGCCATAATAATCTGCCAAATGTTCGCGAAACTCACCAAACAAGCCTGCTGGCAAATCATAGTTTCCGTCAACAGCACTTACGCCTGCAGATGTAAGCATTCCACCCAGCCATTCAGTTTCTTCTACTATCAATGTTGCAGCCCCCATTCGAGCAGACTGAATACCAGCAGTCACTCCACTGGCACCTCCACCAATAATTAGCACATCAACAGAATCATCTGAATGAGAGCATGCTGTAAAACACAAAGCAAATAATAAACACAGACCTAAAAAATAGTTTCTCATACTAAATTCATTTAAGGATATAGAGTTTTATTAATAATATCACGGCACAAATATAACTATATTTATTAAACAAACAATAGATAATAAAATATTTTATTAATAAAATCATTATTTCTCGCATTATTAATTAATAGAAGGAGGAATTACCTCACAAATCATCTTCTTTCATTTATTATATCCACAATCATCCATAGCTACATTATCCTATATATAAATCCATTACATAGTATATAGGAAATATAACATTCAAGATATTCTAATTTTCAAGGCTTCAAAACCACGTATTAATAAAAAAATTAATTATCTTTGTGTGAATTACCAAATATGCATAGTTATGAACCAACAATTCTTGAAAGAAATAGAAAAGGGCTCTAAAAGCGCTCTCGTCAAAAAGAGGATTATTACACATTATATATATAATGGAAGTTCTACAATTCCCGTTCTTTCAAAAGAGCTGGATTTAAGTGTACCAACTGTCACCAAATTTATCGGTGAAATGTGTGATGACGGATATATTAATGATTATGGCAAATTGGAGACTAGTGGCGGACGCCATCCCAACCTCTATGGGCTTAATCCGGAATCCGGTTACTTTTTGGGTGTAGACATCAAAAGATTCGCCGTCAACATCGGACTGATAAATTTCAAAGGCGATATGGTAGAATTGAAAATGAATATACCTTATAAGTTTGAGAACTCAATCGAAGGGATGAATGAGTTATGCAAGCATATTCTCAATTTTATAAAGAAGCTCACTATTAATAAAGAGAAGATCTTAAATATTAATGTAAATGTGTCGGGACGTGTAAATCCTGAATCAGGGTATAGCTTCAGTCAATTCAATTTTGAGGAAAGGCCGTTGGCGGATGTATTATCCGAAAAATTGGGATATAAAGTAACCATTGATAATGACACGCGTGCCATGACTTATGGCGAATATATGCAAGGCTGCGTAAAAGGAGAAAAAGATATCATTTTTGTGAATGTAAGCTGGGGAGTAGGTATCGGAATTATTATTGATGGTAAGATTTATACCGGGAAATCCGGATTCTCCGGTGAATTTGGACACATGAGTGCTTATGATAATGAGATAATCTGCCATTGCGGAAAAAAAGGTTGCTTGGAGACGGAAGCTTCCGGATCGGCACTTCATCGTATCTTATTAGAGCGTATTCAAAGTGGGGAAAGTTCCATTCTATCTACACGAATCGCCACAGAGGAAAACCCGATCACTCTTGATGAAATCATTGCCGCTGTGAATAAAGAAGACCTGCTTTGCATTGAAATTGTAGAAGAAATCGGACAGAAACTAGGCAAACAGATTGCCGGGCTAATCAATATCTTCAACCCGGAACTGGTCATTATAGGTGGAACTTTATCTTTAACCGGTGATTATATCACCCAGCCCATAAAAACAGCCGTACGCAAGTACTCTCTAAATCTGGTTAATAAAGATTCAGCCATCATCACATCTAAGCTGAAAGACAAAGCCGGCATCGTTGGCGCTTGTATGCTCGCACGCAGCAGAATGTTTGAAAGCTAGTTTTATCTTCTACGTTGGGAGAAAAAGTTATCTATAAAGCGAACGATATAGACTACGGCTACTCCGGCAACCACTAAAACAATAATACGACTCAACATAGATTACATTTTTATATTTCACATCTATTACATACGCAGGATTTCCCTTTTAAAATAAGAATAGGGAATCCTGTAAAAATTAGAACGCTGATTATTAATTAATAATCAGCGTTCTAATTTGAGAGCCGCTAGCCAGACTTGAACTGGCGACCTACGCGTTACGAATGCGTTGCTCTACCAACTGAGCTATAGCGGCGTTTGTCTCTCGTTTACGGCGTGCAAAATTACAGCTTTATTTGAGAAAACAAAAAGAATCCGATTATTTTTTGAGCATAATTTTTAAATCAACTTTTGTTGACGTAATCTAGAACTTTTCTTTGCGTTCAAATTTCCCGTCCTCGGTATAGTACTTCCATGTACCCTTCGGTTTATTATTTGCATACTTTCCACGAAGCTTCAATGTCCCATCTTCATAATATTCACGGTAACGACCGTGACGTTTTCCTTCCTTTACTTCCACTTCACTCTTCAACGCTCCCTCCGAATAAAACTCCCTCAAAACGTTTCCTTCAAACTTTTCGACATAGAAACGCTTCAATTCGCTCATCTGTTCTTTTTCAGTTTCAGCATCTTCGTTCATTTCCTCATCATCTTCATCGGTAGCAACGGCAACAACCTCCTCCGGTTGATATGGACTGTAATCCATCACATATTGCAAAGAAGCTGACCGTCCATCTCCTATAACCTGCATAGTCCAGTAAGGAAACGAATACAGAATATCTTTATTGGATTGTATTTCATTCCATGTGGCAGGATTCATCATAGGTTTCAGTTGGGAATAAAACTTGTGCACATCCGTATATAAGAAAATGGTAGAACTTGACTTTAAATAGGAAAGCGCATTTTCAAATCCCGGATTATTTTTCAATAAATTCTTCTGCTCGTAATCTTCCACAAAAGAGAGCAAAGATGCAGCCTTATTACTAAAAACTACATAATCATCGACATAAGTATAATATGGCTTTTCAAATTTATCAAATAGTTTTCCAAAGAACAGGCGGAAAAAGCCTTTCATTTCGACGTAATTAATCTCGAAATCTTTATAATTAACCGTCTTTATCTTAACCGGACTGCGCCGCTTAATCTTCTTTTCTATTAATTCCATGTTCTTACGGGCATCTTTTATACTTTTAGCTCTGATAGCCAGAATTAGTTCTGGGTCATGCCCCAACAACCCCGGTTCAGATTGCGTAATAGCAAATTCTCCCGACATCCAACTCAAAAAGTTTTCTTCCAAAGATATCCCGAATAGCCCTTCAATCTTTTTCCGGGAACTTTGATAAGAATCATACAATTGTTTATTATGAACCGACATCGCATTCTCCAGCTCTTTTACAAAAGTTACCGGGTTGTTGAAACCTATATTGGTATAAAGAGCCGTCCGCCCGGACAGAATCTCATGCGCTTTCATTTTATGTTTTCCCGAATTCAATAAAGCAGTGACATAAGGATCGGCAGAATCTTTTCTCAACGTATACCCTTTCACTTCCATCCGCTCCTTATCCGTATTTAGGTAAAGTCCGGCAAAATTCATAGAATTGCTAAACAGATCAATGTATTCGTTTCTTGCCCCCAGATAAATAGACATGAATTGAGGTACGCGCGCATAATTAATAAAGACTCTGACAAGCCCCTTGCCGGAAACCAACTTCTCTGTTTCAATAAAAGACTGGTCAAGTCCGATTTTGGGTTTATTACGCGAATCAATAGCCGATTCGACAAGCCCGGACGTATAAGATCCTACCAAATGATTATCCACAAAAGCAATATAGAAAATATCCCTTGTTTCGGAATCACGCATTTCAAGGATATTAATGCCGTTATGCATCCGGTTGGTGACAGTAAAGCCACTCATGACCAATACAGTTTCCACCTGGTCTTTCAATAAATCCATTTTCGATGTTTTCTGCATATCCAGAATCAGCAGAAAATCCCACTTTGTGGCACGGGTCTTGTGAAGCGAAATAAGCATATCCCGTTCACCAACAAGCGACAACAACACTTTATTGCTTTTGACTACCGAATCGAGCTTCTCTACACTCTCCGTTACTTCCTCGAAAGATTTCGCTTTCTTCAGACATTGCCATGTTTCACTTCCACTAAACTTTTCCCAATCTTCAATCGGGGCCGATGATTGAATGATAAACGCAGCATCTTCGGGAACCAGATAGATTTGCTGAATATTACGATCAGGCGAAACAAATAAATAAACTACGGAATATACAACATATACCGCCAAAGCTAATGCAGCCACAACTAAAGTTCTCTTTACAATTTTCGAGGTACTTTTTTTCTTCTCCGGGCCTGCATATTGCTCTTCTTGCCCGCAATTTAATTCATTCATTATTGTTCTGTTATAAACTTGAGTGGACAAAGATACTAAAAAAACTATTCTGAATAAAACATAAACCATTGACTCGTATCGTAAATATGTACTAACTTTACAGCATGAAAAAGAAATTCCAACTCGAAGTTCCGGGAGGAGCCGATAAAGTCTTGCTTCATACTTGTTGTGCTCCTTGTTCATCAGCCATTATTGAATGTATGATGCAACATCATATCACCCCCGTTATTTATTATTGCAATCCTAATATTTATCCGCAGGAAGAGTATATTATAAGAAAAGAAGAATGTACGCGCTATGCCCAATCATTGGGATTGGAGATCATAGATGCTGATTACGATCATGAAAACTGGCGATGTCACATAATAGGAATGGAGCAGGAACCTGAAAGAGGAGGACGTTGCCTGCGTTGTTTTAAACTGCGTTTATTGGAGACAGCCCGTTACGCACACGAACATGGTTTCTCTGTAATTACCACGACACTTGCCTCCAGTCGTTGGAAAAGTCTGGAGCAGATCAATGAAGCCGGACAATATGCTACCGCCTCTTACCCGGATGTCACATACTGGGAACAGAATTGGCGGAAAGGGGGACTTAGCGAGCGACGTATTGCCATCATTAAAGAATACAACTTTTACAACCAACAATATTGCGGTTGCGAATTCAGCATGAGAAAAGAAGAATAAAACAAACCTGTCATCACCAGCCAATCAATGAATCGAAATAAAAAAGGTAAAAACAGAAAACTATTCAAAAAGAAATCACATTCTAATAATAGATTAGGATGTATCATCGCCATTATTGTGCTCATTCCTATTCTTTTTGGTGTTTATTTGTATTGCCAGCAGATTAATATCCAGAAAAATAACGAACCGCAAACTGATACTTCCTTTCAAATTCCACCCGGTAAAGATCTGGAGACACCTATATCACTAGTTCCCCGGCAAGAACAAATCATCCGCCATAGCGGATATACGGTATCATACAACAAAGATTTAAAAATTCCCAACTGGGTTTCTTACGAATTAACAAGAAAAGAAACCAAAGGAAAAGAAAAAAGAGGTAATCGCTTTATTACCGATCCACTAGTGACAGGTCCGATTGCCACAAATGCCGACTATACCCGTTCAGGATATGACAAAGGTCACATGGCTCCCGCCGCAGATATGAAATGGAGTCCTGAAGCCATGAAAGAATCATTTTATTTCAGCAATATGTGTCCGCAACATCCACAACTAAACAGAAGAGGATGGAAAAATCTGGAAGAAAAGATCCGGGATTGGGCCATAGCAGACAGCACCATCATTATTATATGTGGTCCTATTATTGAAAAATATCCCAAAACAATCGGAAAGAATAAAGTCGTAGTACCTCAAAAGTTTTTTAAAGTAGTCCTTTCTCCTTTTGTCAAGCCGATGCGAGCTATCGGTTTCTTATTCAATAATGAGCAGGCAGTAGAACCTCTATCATCCTATGCGGTAACAATAGATAGCATCGAGAGCCTGACTAACATGGATTTCTTCGCACCTCTGCCCGATGAGATAGAAAACAAAATAGAAGCAGATATTAATTACTCCCTGTGGCCTAATTAAGTAGCAAAACTCGTTTCTCTGAAATGAATTCATTTCCTTGTGCCAATGGCATTCTAGTTACAAACAGACTCTCACTTCAATAAAAGGGAGTTGTTGTATTACTCTCAAGGTTT
Organism: Bacteroides xylanisolvens; assembly: GCF_018289135.1. Lineage (NCBI taxonomy): Bacteria > Pseudomonadati > Bacteroidota > Bacteroidia > Bacteroidales > Bacteroidaceae > Bacteroides > Bacteroides xylanisolvens. Next base: position 965,306 of record NZ_CP072216.1, on the reverse strand, counting down.
CCCATTGTAACGTCAAGAGATTGTCTTATTCCCACATATTGTGGGAAAGTATTCTCTTATTTTATGAGAAAACATTCCCATATATTGCGGGAAAATAGTCCCACAATATATGGGAATAATGGAACTACTCTGGAAACAAAAAGATAATCACAATGAAAACAAAGAGACACAATAAGCAGCTGAATAAATCAAGCAAGGCAGACGTAACGTGAAAGAATGAATTCACAATCGCACCGAAAGAAAATATACTTTTGATGTAATCGCCTTATGATTCATCCTAAAAAGAGAACACTCCTATCCAAATTCTTTTTATCTTTGACGAACTTTTTAAATACACCTCAAAAGATGAAGAAAAAAAAGAGAAATATTCTACTATCAATTCTAATCGGAGCATTCCTCCTTTGTGCAGTTGCCGGAGGCACCTTTTATTATTATCTGTTTGCCCCCCAATTTCACCCATCTAAAACCGTATATATTTATGTAGACCGGGATGATACTGCCGATTCTATTTACCATAAAATAAAAGAATTCGGGCATGTCAATAAGTTCACCGGATTCCAGTGGATGGCAAAATACAAGGATTTCAATCAGAATATCCACACCGGTCGTTATGCCATTCGCCCCAATGACAACGTCTATCATGTATATAGCCGTTTTTCCAGAGGTTATCAGGAACCTATGAACCTTACTATCGGAAGCGTCCGGACATTAGACCGATTGGCGCGAAGCATCGGCAAGCAACTCATGATAGACTCTGCCGAAATCGCGAGCCAACTGTTCGACTCTACTTTCCTAGTTCAAATGGGATATACCAGTATAACACTCCCCAGCCTTTTCATACCGGAAACCTATCAGGTATATTGGGATATGAGCGTAGACGAATTCTTTAAACGAATAAAGGACGAACACAAACGCTTCTGGAATAAAGATCGCCTGTCACAAGCTACCGCCATCGGCATGACACCGGAAGAAGTCAGCACACTTGCTTCCATCGTTGAAGAAGAGACCAACAACAACGAAGAAAAGCCAATGGTAGCCGGATTGTATATCAACCGGTTACATCAAGATATGCCCTTACAAGCAGATCCCACCATCAAATTTGCCCTGCAGGATTTTGGCCTGCGCCGAATTACCAACGAGCATTTAAAAGTCAATTCTCCCTACAATACCTATATAAATACCGGATTACCTCCGGGTCCCATCCGTATTCCCTCTAAAAAGGGAATAGACAGCGTGTTGAACTATACCAAACATAACTATATCTACATGTGCGCCAAAGAAGATTTTTCCGGTACTCACAACTTTGCCTCCAATTACGCCGACCACATGGCAAATGCAAGAAAATACTGGAAAGCCCTGAATGAAAGAAAGATTTTCAAGTAAATTTGTGATAAAACGAACGGAAAAGCCTATCTTTGCCCGATAGATTAACAAACTGTGATCAACACTAAATAAAAGAAATAGATATGAGCAAGCAACTCTTACTTGGCGATGAAGCCATTGCACAAGCTGCACTGGATGCCGGACTTTCAGGCGTTTATGCCTATCCGGGTACTCCTTCAACTGAAATTACGGAATATATTCAAATGGCCCCTATAACGACCGAACAGAATATACACAACCGTTGGTGTGCCAATGAAAAAACAGCGATGGAAGCTGCGTTGGGTATGTCTTTCGTAGGTAAACGGGCATTAGTTTGTATGAAGCACGTAGGTATGAATGTAGCTGCCGACTGCTTCGTCAACTCTGCCATCACAGGCGTGAAAGGCGGATTGATTGTGATAGCCGCAGACGACCCCAGTATGCACTCCTCGCAGAACGAACAGGACAGCCGTTTCTACGGAGATTTCTCACTGATACCGATGTACGAACCAAGCAATCAGCAGGAAGCGTATGATATGGTATACAGTGGTTTCGAATTCTCTGAAAAAGTAGGCGAACCGATCCTGATGCGTATGGTAACCCGCCTGGCACACTCCCGTTCAGGAGTAGAACGCAAAGAGCAGAAGCCGCAGAACAGCATCTCTTTCAGCGAAGATCCGCGTCAGTTCATCTTGTTGCCGGGAAATGCCCGCAAACGCTACAAAGTATTGCTTGCCCGCCAAGACGAATTTATCAAAGCTTCAGAAGAATCACCTTATAATAAATACACAGACGGTCCTAACAAAAAGCTGGGAATCGTAGCTTGTGGTATCGGTTACAATTATCTGATGGAAAACTATCCGGAAGGTTGCGAATATCCGGTACTCAAGATCGGCCAATATCCATTGCCTAAAAAACAATTGCATCAATTGATCGAGTCTTGTGACGAAATCCTAGTTCTGGAAGACGGACAACCCTTTGTAGAAAAACAATTGAAAGGTTATCTGGGTATCGGCGTTAAAGTAAAAGGACGCCTCGACGGTACTCTGTCACAGGACGGAGAGTTAAATCCGGACTCTGTAGCCCGTGCCGTAGGTAAAGAGAATAAATCGGAATTCGGTATTCCTTCTGTTGTAGAAATGCGCCCGCCTGCACTTTGCGAAGGCTGCGGACACCGCGATATGTATATCACGCTGACCGAAGTTCTGAAAGAAGAATATCCATCTCATAAAGTATTCAGCGATATCGGCTGTTATACATTAGGTGCAAATGCTCCTTTCAATGCAATTAATTCATGCGTGGATATGGGTGCTTCCATTACGATGGCAAAAGGTGCCGCTGACGGAGGTCTTTTCCCGGCTGTAGCTGTCATCGGCGACTCAACGTTCACCCATTCCGGAATGACCGGACTGTTAGATTGCGTGAACGAGAACGCCAGTGTAACCATCGTCATCTCCGACAATGAAACCACCGCCATGACAGGTGGACAGGATTCTGCCGGAACCGGACGCATCGAAGCGATCTGTGCAGGTATCGGAGTAGATCCGGCCCATATCCGTGTAGTTACTCCATTGAAGAAGAACTATGAGGAAATGAAGCAAATCATTCGCGAAGAAATCGAATATCGTGGTGTATCTGTCATTATCCCACGCAGAGAGTGTATCCAGACATTAGCACGCAAAAAAAGAAGTAAGTAAGCCATGAAAAAAGACATTATATTATCAGGAGTCGGCGGACAGGGAATTCTGTCCATTGCCACAGTAATCGGCAAAGCTGCCTTGAAAGAAGGATTATACATGAAACAAGCGGAAGTGCACGGAATGAGTCAACGCGGAGGAGATGTCCAATCCAATCTCCGTATCAGCGACCAGCCGATTGCTTCAGACCTGATCCCGTCAGGCAAATGTGATCTCATCATCTCACTGGAACCGATGGAAGGATTGCGTTACCTCCCCTACCTTAGCCCTACCGGCTGGTTGGTGACTAACGAAACCCCATTTGTCAACATCCCCAATTATCCGGAAACAGACAAAGTGATGGCAGAAATCAACAAACTGCCTCATAAGATAGTATTGAACGTAGACAAAGTGGCAAAAGAAGTAGGCTCCGCCCGCGTTGCCAACATTGTCTTACTGGGAGCAACAATCCCATTCCTGGGCATTGATTACGAAAAAGTGCAAGACAGCATCCGCGAAATCTTCCTGCGTAAGGGAGAAGCAATTGTAGAAATGAATCTTAAAGCATTGGCAGCCGGCAAAGAAATTGCGGAAAAGCTGATGCAATAAAAGGCATTACCATGAGTACACAATACTGGGAAGAAGAATTAGAAACCATGAGCCGGGAGAAGTTGCAGGAATTGCAGCTTCAACGGCTTAAAAAAACAATTAATATAGCTGCGAACGCTCCATATTACAAAGAAGTTTTCAGCAAACATGGCATCACAGCAGATAGCATACAGTCATTGGATGATATCCGCAAAGTACCTTTCACTACCAAATCTGACATGCGCGCCCACTACCCGTTCGGACTGGTGGCAGGTGATATGAGCAATGATGGTGTACGTATTCACTCTTCCAGTGGTACCACCGGAAACCCGACTGTTATCGTTCACTCACAGCACGACCTCGATTCTTGGGCCAATCTGGTAGCCCGCTGTCTGTACGCAGTAGGAATACGCAAGACTGACGTTTTCCAAAACAGCTCCGGATACGGTATGTTTACAGGAGGTTTAGGCTTCCAATACGGCGCAGAACGCTTGGGCTGCCTGACAGTCCCTGCCGCTGCAGGAAACAGTAAACGACAGATTAAATTCATCAACGACTTTAAGACTACCGCTTTACATGCTATCCCCAGCTATGCCATCCGCCTTGCAGAAGTCTTCCAGGAAGAAGGTCTCGATCCCAAAGGAACCACACTGAAAACCCTGGTTATCGGCGCCGAACCCCACACCGACGAACAACGCCGGAAAATAGAAAAGATGCTGGGTGTAAAAGCATACAACAGCTTCGGTATGACAGAGATGAACGGCCCCGGTGTTGCCTTCGAATGTCAGGAACAGAATGGAATGCACTTTTGGGAAGACTGTTACCTGGTAGAAATTATCGACCCGGAAACAGGCGAACCTGTTCCGGAAGGAGAAATCGGAGAATTAGTACTTACGACTCTTGATCGTGAAATGATGCCGTTAATTCGCTATCGTACCCGCGATTTAACCCGTATTCTTCCCGGAAAATGCCCATGTGGCCGTACCCATATCCGTATCGACCGTATCAAGGGCCGCAGTGACGATATGTTCATTATCAAGGGAGTAAACATCTTCCCGATGCAGGTAGAAAAGATTCTCGTACAATTCCCCGAATTAGGCAGCAACTACCTGATTACGCTGGAGACAGTCAACAATCAAGACGAAATGATCGTCGAAGTAGAATTAAGCGACCTTTCTACCGACAATTATATTGAACTGGAGAAGATCCGCAAGGATATTACCCGCCAATTGAAGGATGAAATATTGGTGACTCCTAAAGTTAAACTGGTAAAGAAAGGCTCTCTTCCTCAAAGCGAAGGAAAAGCCGTCCGGGTAAAAGACTTAAGAGACAACAAGTAACGATTCAAATATCCATGTGCTAATATACCAACCGCCGTTTTCACCATGCGGAATGGAATATTAGCACATTATTAATTAATATCATACAGCATGCAATTACTTAAAAAAAGAATTCTGCAAGACGGAAAATGCTACGAAGGAGGTATCCTGAAAGTAGACGGTTTTATTAATCATCAAATGGACCCTGTCCTGATGAAATCAATCGGAGTCGAGTTTGTCCGTCGTTTTGCAGCCACAAACGTAAATAAGATTATGACAATCGAAGCCAGCGGCATCGCCCCGGCTATCATGACGGGCTACCTAATGGATTTACCAGTTGTATTTGCAAAGAAAAAGTCTCCTAAAACCATCCAGAATGCACTAAGCACCACTGTGCACTCATTCACTAAAGATCGTGATTATGAAGTCGTTATCAGTGCCGATTTCCTCACTCCAAATGACAATGTTCTTTTCGTGGATGACTTCCTCGCGTATGGCAATGCTGCATTAGGCATTATCGACCTCATCAAGCAATCCGGAGCAAATTTGGTAGGAATGGGCTTCATAATTGAAAAAGCCTTCCAAAATGGGCGTAAAAAACTCGAGGAGCAAGGCGTCAGAGTAGAAAGCCTGGCTATCATTGAAGATTTATCCAATTGCTGCATTAAAATCAAAGACGAGTAGATTAATTGGCGAGTAGATTAATTAGGATTGAAATACTGCCCTTTATCTTTCGTTCTTTTCCCATATTGCACCGCATGCTGCGGACAAACATGATAACATGCCAGGCATGAGGTGCAATCCATCCCCCAAACAGGCTTTCTGCCCACCATCATAATATTCCCTACCGGACAACTCTTCTCACAACGCTTACATCCAATACAAGCATCCGTAGTATAAAAATTCTCGGGAGACATCTGAAAGCGATTAAATAAAGGATTGATAATCCTCGTCTTAATAAAAGGGATACTCCCTTCATGACAAAGAAACAACTCCTCTCTCCTACTTATCGAAGCATTTATTTGATTGACAGTCGGAATAGCATCTGCCAGCTTTTTCTCCTCCAGCTCTTTCTTATCTACGTCAAAACCGGGAAGCAATACATAATTATTGGGCATAGTCACAGAAAAGCCTGCATGACACTTCCAGCCTTTATAACTCAAAGCCTTCTCCAACACCTGCTGCGTAAGCCCGGTATCATCCCCACAGGAACAAACAAAAAACAAATATTGCCTTTTATACCCCTTTAAAGAGAGTTGCCGAATAAAATTAAGTACGATTGCAGGAGGCGCCCACGAATAGACAGGAAATACAAAACCGATCTTTTCATCTTCCCGCAAACAAAACTCAAACGTTCTGTTCTTTAACGCATCGGGAATAAAAACCAATTCTTCTTTTTGCTCTTTGGAAAGCTGATTTGCAATCCATTTAGAATTACCTGTACCGGAGAAATAGAATATCATAGAAAAGTATATAAAAAAGCCGCATCGACGATGTGATGAAACTCTGATAGAACAAGATTTGAGCGCTCGCCCTCTTTGTAATCCACCGGCTTAAAGCTGTCCCGAAGGATGTGGCCCGCCATTGAAGAACGAAGCTTTCTCGGTGCATCAGATTAATTTGAAGAGTTTCCCGATCCAGTCGATACGGCTAATATTTTTGTATCACAAATGTAATAAGAATACATGAAACTAACAAGAAAAAAAAGGATTTTGTTTGCCAACTAACATTTTTTTTATTCCCTTTCATCTGCCTAACAAAAGAAAAGTGTCAGTTACTAGCTTAGTAACTGACACTTTGTAACTCGTAAACTATTGATGCTTAAGCAGCTTTTGCTTTTGCAACTACAGCTTTGAAAGCTTCCGGGTGATTCATAGCTAAATCAGCCAAAACCTTACGGTTTATTTCAATACCGGCTTTGTGCAGACCGCCCATCAATTTAGAATAAGACATTCCTTCAAGACGTGCAGCAGCGTTGATACGTTGTATCCAAAGAGCGCGGAAGTTTCTTTTCTTATTTCTACGGTCACGGAACGCGTAAGTCAAACCCTTTTCCCAAGTGTTTTTAGCTACGGTCCATACATTCTTTCTTGCACCAAAGTAACCTCTGGTTAATTTCAAAATTTTCTTTCTTCTTGCTTTTGAAGCAACATGATTTACTGATCTTGGCATAGTTTTACTTTTTTTGAATGTTAGCGCCGCTACTTCACGCAGCGAACTTCAGGCTAATGCATTCGGTTAATACTTTAATAATACTTTTACGCTTTTGATTACTTCATTGCTAAGAGTTCCTTAACCTGGCTTACATTTGTTGTATCAACAGTTGTAGAGTAGCACAGATTTCTTTTTCTCTTCTTAGTTTTCTTAGTCAAAATGTGACTGTGAAAAGCGTGCTTTCTTTTGATTTTACCTGTTCCGGTAAGGGTAAACCTTTTTTTAGAACCGGAGTTAGTCTTCATCTTTGGCATCTTACTTGTTTTTAAATTATTAAATATATAATGGCAACGCACTATACCTGCGCGTTACGCATCCTTTCTTATTCTTCGCCCTTTTCCGGCTTCTCTGCTTTTTGTGCAGGAGCAGCAGGTTTCGGTGCTCCAGCTGTTGCCGACTTTTTAGGAGCTTCTTTCTTTTTCGGAGAAAGCTGAATAGTCATGCGCTTACCTTCCAGTATCGGCATTTGATCTACTTTAGCGTAGTCTTCCAGGTCATTTGCAAAACGAAGCAAAAGCACTTCACCTTGCTCCTTGAAAAGGATGGAGCGACCTTTAAAGAATACATAAGCCTTCACCTTATCGCCATCTTCCAAAAATCCTTTAGCATGCTTCAACTTAAAGTTGTAATCATGGTCGTCTGTCTGGGGTCCGAAACGGATTTCCTTCACATTAACCTTAACCTGCTTCGCTTTCTGTTCCTTCTGGCGTTTCTTTAATTGATAAAGAAATTTAGAATAATCAATAATACGACAAACAGGGGGTTGAGCATTAGGAGAAATTTCCACTAAATCCAATTCTCTCTCTTCAGCCATTTTCAGAGCCTGAAAGATTGGATATACTTTCGGTTCAATATCATCGCTTACTATGCGAACTTCCTTGGCACGAATCTGTTCATTGATTCTGTATTGCCCTTTTAGAGTGTCATTCTTCATTAAAAACGTATACTTCCTAGTTTGATCTTTTTATTGTTATACTAAATATTTTATTCTGAAACGGCTGCAAAGTTACCATTTATTTATCATATTCTGAACTTCTTCGTTCAAAATTTTAGCAAATTCTTCAAATTTCATGGTTCCTTTGTCACCTTCGCCTTGTCTACGAACAGAAACTTCTCCATTTTCAGCTTCTTTTTCGCCGACAATCAGCATATAAGGAATACGTTTCATCTCATTATCACGAATCTTACGGCCGATCTTCTCGTTACGATCATCTACAATCGCACGGATTTCGTGTATCTTCAGATACATCTTCACCTGCTCTGCATATTCATTGAACTTCTCACTGATTGGCAGAATAACTACCTGTTCCGGTGTCAGCCACAATGGGAATTTACCGGCAGTATGTTCAATCAGTACGGCAACAAAACGTTCCATTGATCCGAACGGAGCACGGTGAATCATTACCGGGCGATGCTTCTGATTGTCAGAACCCATATATTCAAGTTCAAAACGTTCCGGCAAGTTGTAGTCAACCTGGATCGTACCCAGTTGCCAACGACGACCGATAGCGTCTTTCACCATAAAGTCAAGTTTAGGACCATAGAAAGCAGCTTCTCCATACTCAATCTTAGCCGGCAAGCCTTTTTCCGCACAAGCCTCGATAATAGCCTGTTCAGCCTTCTCCCAGTTATCATCGCTACCGATATACTTTTCACGGTTCACTTTATCACGCAAAGATATCTGTGCTTCAAAATTCTGGAAATCCATAGAACGGAACACGATAGATATGATATCCATCACACGAAGGAATTCATCTTTCACTTGTTCCGGACGGCAGAAGATATGCGCATCATCCTGTGTAAAGCTACGTACACGAGTTAAACCATGTAACTCACCACTTTGTTCATAACGACAAACCGTACCAAATTCTGCAATACGCAATGGAAGGTCCTTATATGAACGTGGGAAGTTCTTGTAAATCTCACAGTGGTGAGGGCAGTTCATCGGTTTCAAGAAATACTCTTCACCCTCTTCCGGAGTATGAATAGGCTGGAATGCATCCTTACCATATTTTGCATAGTGACCTGAAGTCACATACAGCAATTTATTACCAATTGGCGGAGTGATTACTTCCTGATAATCGTAACGTGTCTGAATACGACGCAAGAACTCTTGCAGACGCAGACGCAATGCAGTACCTTTCGGCAACCACATAGGCAGTCCCTTACCTACAGTTTCGGAGAACATAAACAACTGCATCTCCTTACCGATCTTACGGTGGTCACGCTTCTTCGCTTCTTCCAGCAATACCAGATATTCATCCAGCATTTTCTTCTTCGGGAACGTGATACCATAAATACGGGTCAGCATCTTACGATCTTCATGACCGCGCCAGTAAGCACCAGCCACTGAAGTCAACTTGATAGCCTTGATCGGAGCAGTCGTCATCAAGTGAGGACCACGACAAAGGTCAGTAAATGCACCCTGAGTATAAGTTGTAATGTGTCCGTCTTCCAATTCGGAGATCAATTCACATTTGTATGTTTCGCCACGATCGCCAAACATTTTCAGAGCATCTGTCTTTGCGATGCTTTTTCTGACTACCTCTTCTTTCTTTGCAACCAGTTCCAACATTTTAGCTTCAATGGCTGGAAGGTCGCTTTCTTTAATCACAGCTTCACCCGGATCCACATCATAGTAGAATCCGTTCTCGATAGCCGGTCCGATACCAAACTGGATACCCGGATAAAGTTCCTGCAAAGCTTCCGCCAGCAAGTGTGCACTTGTATGCCAAAACGCATGTTTACCTTCTTCATCATCCCATTTATAAAGAACAAAATTAGCATCTTCATTAATAGGACGTCCTAAATCATAAGTCTCGCCGTTCACTCCACATGCCAGCACTTCCTGTGCCAGACGCGAACTGATACTTTCAGCAATCTGTAAACCGTTCACTCCTTCGTTATACTCACGAACGGAGCCATCGGGAAATGTTATCTTTATCATAATATGATGATGTTATATTTTCATAATTTGAACGCAAAAGTAACTAAATCTTTTGAGTTTTCTATTTTTTATCAAAAAAATGTTATTCCGATTGATCCGTAAAACGTTTGATAACATTATAAGCAGAAACAATCCCCAACTCACCGGCTTTACTCAAATCTGAAATACCTAGTTTATTATTTCCTAAGAAAATATGAGTCAATCCACGGTTGAAGTAAGCATCCGCAAAATCAGGATTCAGTTCAATCGCCTTATCATAGTCGACAATTGCAGCCCGGTAATCTTTCAACATGGCAGAAACATTGGCACGATTATAATATGCATATACAAAGTCCGGAGCCAGATTTATCACCTTATCCAAATCTTTTCTCACCACCTCATAATCTACTGCGGTAATCTCTTTACGCTTATTATCGCCAGGAACAACATCTGTTTCGACAGCTTGTTCCGCTTTCTGATATTCCAACTGTTTACAACGAATCAATGCACGCATAAAATATGCCGGGAAGAAATCACCATCCAACAAGATTGTCTGAGTCAAATCAGAGACCGCACTCGAGAAGTCCTGCACCAAATAAAAATCAATTGCACGGGCAAAACGTTTTGAGGCATTCTTATCATCTTCCACAATAGCCGATGTATGTGTATCGATCAAGGCAAAATGCACTTTCACCTGTTCTTCCGTCAACGGAGCTTCCATATTCGTGATGCGAAGACGTTTCGGAAGTATACCTGTACGGTTTAAATCCTCAATATATTTGTGGAAGTTCACCGAACGCTTCACGTCACTCATCTTCTCATAATAAGTCAAAGCGAACATCGGTTCCAGTTTTATATTTACGTTCTTATCCTGCACACGTCCACGATAATCACTTGTATAGCGTTGTTCAGCTTCGGAATCATCGGCAATCACTATCTTACGATAGTTATTCATATTCTTATCTGATTTCTTACGGGTCTTCTCTCCGCCTTCCTCTTCGTTTTCCTTATCCTTATTCTGTGCTACATCTTTATTCGTCACACCGTTCTGCTTATCTATCTGAGCTTTCATGACTTTAAACTCGTCCTGCTCCGCTCCTTTCTTGTCACCAATCTTTCTGCGAGCTTCTGAACGCTGGTAATATCCGGCAAGGAAGTTCGGATACTGGTTGATAACAGTTGTGTAATCTTGTATTGCCCCGCGATAATCACCCGTTTGGGCACGTAGCAATCCACGGTTAAAGACAGCCATCATATTATCCGGCTCCATCTTGATGACAAAGTCAAAATCTTCAATAGCCCGGTTGTCATCTCCTACCCGAGCACGCAACAAACCACGGTTATAATGACCGATAAAGTTATTCGGATCAATATCCAACGCCAGATCATAATCGCTCATAGCGCCTCTCAAATTATTCTGATGAAAGCGTGCCAATGCACGGTTTATATAATTTCCCGCATTCTTAGCGCTCAAAGGAATAGCACGGTTGAAATCCGCTTCAGCTTCCGCATACTTAGCCTGCTGTAATTTAACGATCGCTCTTGCAGACCATGCGTCCGGATCATATTTATCCAGTTCAAGAGCCTTATTGAAGTCGTTCAAGGCAGCAATCGTATCTTTCTGTTGCAAGGACACTTCCCCCCTCATCAAATAAGCGCGGGTATAACGCGGAGATACTTTCAGCAAACTTTCCAAATCCTCTTTCGCAGCATCATAATCTTTCTTCTGGATATGAGATAATGTCAGATTATGCCATAAGGTAATATTCTCCGGATCATAATGCAATGCTTTCTTGTAATCTTCAATCGCTCCATCAAATTTACTCTGACGAATCCTTGCCAAACCACGAATCTGATAAGCACCCACCACAAACGGATTGCGTTGGATAGCTGCATCACAGTCTATTTCAGCACCCTGGAAATCCTCCAGGTTTAGTTTTGCCAATGCCCTGAAGAAATAAGGCTCATACAGATAAGGTTTAGCGTTAATAACCTGGTTAAAGTACTGAATAGAAAGTACATAGTCCTCAAAATAAAGAGCGTTTCGGGCAATAGTCATCACCCGATCCGTATTTATCTGAGCACACACCAGCGTTGGGAACAGTAATAAAACTGTTAAGATTCTTTTTACCATTGATATTTTATGCTTGTAAACGAAGCAAAAATAATGCTTTTCGCTTACTTAACAGGGATATAAACGTTTTTTATCTTTATTTCACCTGTTTCATCTTATAAGAACTGCGTGCTTTTCCCTTCAACATCGTATTCAGCTTTCCTTTAATCATCTGCTTACGAAGCGGTGAGATATGGTCGATAAACATCTTACCATCCAAATGATCGAATTCATGCTGCATCACCCGAGCCAGATAACCCTCCACCTCTTCTTCATGCTCCACAAAATTCTCGTCCATATATTTCACGCGAATTTTATCACCTCTTTTCACTGTTTCATGAATACCGGGAAGACTGAGACAGCCCTCTTCCATGTTCACTTCTTCGCCCCCGACTTCCAGAATGTGGGGATTGATATAAGCCTTATTGAAGTCTTTAAATTCAGGATACTCCTCCGAAAGCGGATCCAACGTAATAGTAACCACGCGAATAGGCAAACCAATCTGCGGAGCAGCCAGTCCTACGCCATCGGCGTGCACCATTGTTTCAAACATGTTTTCAATCAACTCTTTCAGGTTCGGATAATCCGGTGTTATGTCCTCTGCAACCTTTCTCAATACAGGCTGACCATATACATAAATAGGTAAAATCATATTTTTATACTCTACTAAAAATTAAGTTATTCAATATCTTCTATTAAAAACGTTTACTCTCCAAATATGTTTGCAAAATAATAGTAGCACTTATCTCATCCACCAATGCTTTATTTTGGCGGTCCTTTTTCTTCAGACCGGCCTCCAACATGGTACGATGCGCAAGAACAGAAGTGAACCGTTCGTCCACATACTCGACCGGAAGGTCCGGATAGCGCTTCTTCAGCGAACGAACAAAAGGTTCTATATTCTTCATATTCTCCGAAACCTCATTATTCATTTGCTTTGGCAATCCAATAATAATCCGCTCCACCGGTTCTTTAGCCATATATTCACCGATAAAGTTTAGAAGTTCATGCGTAGGCACTGTTGTCAATCCGTTCGCGATCAACTGCATAGTATCGCTCACAGCTATCCCAGTACGCTTTCTTCCATAATCAATTGCTACTATTCTGCTCATGGGGTACAAAAATACAAAAAAGACGCTTCCTGTGAAAGGAAACGTCTCTTTTATTCTATTATTTAAAATGTATATTATTCTTCAACAATAGCTACACGGCTTAACTTAGCATCATCATAGAACATGTTGCCTACGCCACCCTTGTAATCAACTTTCAACTGAGAAGCAGGAACACCGAATTCATTAACCATCAAGTCACGAACTGCTTCAGCTCTCTTCTTACTCAATTTCATGTTATATTCAGCAGAACCAGTACCTTTATCAGCATAACCTGTTACAGTAAATACTTTATCAGTTGCTTTGATACCTTTAGCCATAGCTTCGATATTCATATACTCTCTCTTGCTGATGTTGCTCTTTCCGATATTAAATACAACAACGTAACGTGGAATGAAACCAGCTTCTTTCTTAACGATCACTTCCGGTTTTTTGTTACGTGCTTCAACCAAGTCACGTTTCAAAGATTCGTTTTCACCCTTCAGAGCGTTTACTCTGTCTCTCATGTCGTTCAACTGGCTTTCCGGAACCATCGGTACAGTAGGAACAGCATCCCAACCACGTTTCTTGAACTTGTAAGTAACACCTACAGTCAGACCAGCCAATCCTTCAGGACCTGAGTTACCAAATGCGCCTTTCATCAAAAGTCCGCGCAATTCAACGTTAAGATCCAAAGCTGAAGACAGACGGAAGCGGTTGATCAAACCGGCATTGATACCCAGTTCATCATAACCCGGACCTTTACCTGTGTGTACGAATCCAGCACCTACATAAGGAATGAATGAGTACAGACGATCTTCTTTATAACCACAGAACATATTGGTAAGGTTCAACAATACGTCTCCGTGAAGGTTAACAACATTCCATTTTTCTTTGTAGTAACCATTAGAGTACTGTCCTCCGTCTACAAGCGGACCGTTAGCATAAGGAGTAGCACCTTTAGCCTGAAGACCGTTGTAAGCCACGCGTAATCCGATACCTGGAGTAAACCACTTACCTACAGCAATGTCAAGTGCCGGAGCAAGACGTTTTCCGAAATCAGCTTTACCATCATTGTCGCCAAAATACATTTGTGCGCCAACGCCACCACTAATAAACCAGTTAGCACCAAAGCGGTTAGTTTCCACTCTATAACTCTTTGCTGCATTTTCTTTTTCTTGTGCAGGCAAACATACAGATGCTGCTGCCAATAAAATAAACAATAAACCCTTTTTCATCTCAATTTATTTTAGTAAATAATATATTTCAATTGTCTTACAGGATAGATACACAACCCAAATGTTCTACACCTGACTAAGAGACAATAAACGTCATTCTTCTTTCTAAATTTAGTGCAAATATAGATATTTAATATAACACAAACAAAAAAACACGTAAATTTTCATTCATTCATAGATTTTTATAGAGCGATAAAAGTCTTTCTGATTATCCGTTTATGCACCTGTTATATTCGCAATTACTAGTCTGTCAAAGAGTTTGTCTCCAAAATACCGTCTGTTTAATTTGTAAATAAACTCGTTGAGATACAACTGTAAGTATTTCCTTTTGATTTTATGGTAGTTGCCCAGCAATGTCCGTTTTGCATTACTGATTGCGATATGCACCCATTTGAGTGTTTCCTTGGTGGTTTTGGCGTCTGATTTCTCGGTGACGTGCAATTCCACCAGATCGGAGATGTCAACGTAAGAAGTGCTTTTGTCCGAAAATACGATGGCATCATCCTCCATGCAGTCCCTGACCACGCCGTTGATTCCTTCACTTTGATGGCTATCCAGTACCCTGGCCTTGAAATAACGCACATGCTTCTCCTTTTTGCCCGTTTCGATATCTTCCAACGGGGTGCTTTCGGCCATCACCGCAACGTTCTGCTTTCCCTCGGCTCCCCGGCCACGTGTACCCTTGCCTCGCTCGATTTCCTTACTGGCCACCGAAAAGTAACCCTCATCCAGTTCTATCATCCCTTCCAGTGTATACCTTGCATCCCGGTTGCCCATCGCCCTGCGGAGTTTGTGTACCATCGCCCATACCGGTTCGTAACGCTTCAATCCTAATTGCTTCTGGAGTTCGTTGGTGGAGAATCCCTTTTTTGTGCAACTCATCAGGAACATCGTTTTGTACCACACCAGAAACGGCAGCTTGGAGCTCTCCATGATCGTACCGCTGCGCAACGAGGTGCGGAAACGGCAACCTTTGCATTCATAACTCCATTTACCCTGTAACCAATAATGGGAAGTGCCCCCGCATCGCTTGCAGACAACCCCTTCCTTATCACGCTGCTCCTTGAAATGCAAACGACAATCTTCCTCCGAACCGAAATGAGCCGTAAAACTGAATATGTTCATAATCCCTGCTTTTTGAGCGCTAATATACTAAAAATATTAGGTGTGTTTGCGGAGAATCAGAAAAGTCTTAGATAACTCCAGAAGGCATCTGAAAGGGTTTGTGACAAAAGAATTAAAACAAAAAAAATAGTCAATGATAAATAATATCACTGACTATTTTTCTTCTTTGTCTATATACTTTGTTAATATACCAGTTTTACATTGTCAACCCATAATGTATTTCCCGGAGAACCGATATAAGCTCCTCCATGACTGGATGTAAATTGAATATACATATGAGTCGGAACATCATTTTCATCTCCCCAGGCCACTTCGTGGATAGGCACGCTTTCACCCTTGCTGTTCACCGTATAACTTTCGGTTGCTTGCAGACGCATCATGTGCGCCTTGTATTCCGGACGATTCGTTATATCACCATACATAATCTCATAAGTTACATTATTTTTCCAGTCCGTAGAGTGATAATAATAAGTCACCATTGTCCCTATCCGTTTCGCATACACATTTCCATTGGCATCTTCCCAACGTTTTTGCAGCAACAGGATAGCTGCCGGATAATCTTTTCCGGGCACATCCGTAATCTTACTGAAACCGGTAGCACGAATACGATTCTCCCGGTCAGACATCTTCACCTTGTAATCAAACTGAAGAGCAACCGGTTTTTTTGTAAACGGAATACCCGTCTGCAACATTTTCTGCGGATTTTTAGTGCCCTTAATCGGCTCATGCACCGAACCGGTAAAGATAGAACCTGCCGCCAACACTGTAATATTAACCAATCCCAGCACTTTCACACTTTCCATGCGTGTATCCAAACGGGCACAGTATCCATCTCCCCGCTTCTCCGGAAAGACCGAAGTATTAGTTTTCGTAATACCGGCCACTTTCGCCATCACATTCGAAGTAGCCCAAGGCGAACCACCCATATTCTTATAAACCTGATCTCCCTTGATCACCGACGTCGGCCCTATCGCATATACATTCTTAGTATTCCCGCCAATAATGCTCGACTCCTTTATCTGACGGTCCACCCATTGATCCATGTCCCCGAAAGGAACCACCTCAACTTTATGTTGCGCCATCAAAGACAAGGAAGAAATAAATGCAACGAAACCTGTCATCAACAGGCGATGAATGCTTTTCTGAATCATCAATACTTTTCCTTTCTTTTTCTTCTTATAAATTATAATCCCATTGTTTCAAAGCAAAATCCCAGTTCTTTTCTACCAACTGAATCGTACGGTCGTCATATTTATATTTATTCTTCTTATATCCCTTCTTTCCGCCCACGTATTTTTCTATATCGCTACGTGCTTCAGCAAATCCGGGGATAGAAAGAGACTTATAAATAGTTTCCGTCATACCCATCGCATCCGCTTCGAAATCTTCAAATTTCACTTCCATCAGGTTACCTTCCGGAATAAACTTCTTATCCGATTCATACTTATGATAAAGCTTTGCATAGATAGAAAGGATATTTTCCTCCAATTGTTCATTGCTGACATCCTGCAACTTCAACGGCTGAATCGTATTTGTAAAGAAACTGCGTGTAGATTCGAATACGGTATACGGATTACGCATCAGGTAGATAAACTTAGCATTCGGGAACATTTTCACTAATTCCTTCACCCTTCCGGTATGCGGAGGGTTCTTACTAAGGAATTGAGTACCATGAGTATTCCACAAAGAAATCTTAATCAATTTAGTGAACACCTCTTCAAATACCTTCAATTCGGCATCCGTTATGTCATCAAACAAAAGATATTTATCAGCATACTCCTGCTGATACTTCGGCAGAAACCAGAAATTATAATAGGTATAAGGCATCATGTTCGACAAAGCAAACTCCTCTTCCTGGGGAAGATCCACTGCCAGTTCCATATTATCCGTCGGACGCTTATCCGGCATCAGCCAACTCATATTCTTTTTGAAGAAAGGTTGTCCCCACATCATCAGATGAGGAAATACAGTCTGATAAGTAGTGTTATACCCAAAATGCTTATCACAAGAGAATACATTATGTACAAACGTAGTTCCGCTTCGCCAGTGTCCCAGGATAAATACCGGGTCATGCTCCAACGGCTGATTAGCGAGCAGTTTCTCGTAACGCTTGTCCTGCAATGACGCCAATGGAGAAAGCAAGCGGCACACAGCCTTAGTCAATCGATATTTCCCCTTGTAGGCTGCATCAATTTCACGACCGGCAGTAATAGCCTTGAATGTCTTCCAGTCGGCACCTACCAATGTATTAATCGGAAGTTTATTAAATTCGAGTAATCCCACTTTATTAATTAAAAATTAAAAATCGAAAATTAGAAATGACAGTAAAACCATCATTTCCAACTTCCAAATTATTGTTTAACAATCTATTTTATTAGTCGTACGGCCAAGCCCTGGCGTTCCAACTCCTTCACTGCTTTTTCTACTGCTTCATAATGCTCCGGAGCAATTCCCAGCTTCGTCATATCCAATACCGGCACATCTTCCGTGTCGCTCATATCTTTCATTTCCACCCGGTCGATAATCATACCTACCGCTGAAGTATTATTGGTGATCGGATCGATCAAGATAAAGGAACCGCACGATTTATTTTTCTTATAAGGATCAAAGAACAGCTCTTTAGCCGTAGTCAATACCACGCGGGCAATCTGATTCAATTGCAAAGGCAAAGTCTCTTTGGTCAACTGACCATTCTCCAGAGACAGATGTTCCATTGTATTCACATCCACCTTGTACTTTATTGTATCGATGCGCGTACGGCTCAAATTGGTAGTCTGTTTAATAAAGAACGATTTATTAATATCCATCGGTTCTTCATCCATCCAAACCATCATCGCTTCAAAATTACGATCCACAGTCGGCAGATTGTCAGGATGCACCAACATTTCACCACGTGACACGTCAATTTCATCTTCCAGCGTCAAAGTCACAGACTGCGGTGGGAAGGCATAATCCAACTCTCCGTCATAAGTCACGATGCTCTTCACCTTAGAAGTTTTTCCGGAAGGAAGTGCCATCACTGTATCGCCTTTGCGAACAATCCCCGATGCCACTTTACCGCAGAATCCTCTGAAGTCCAGATTCGGACGAAGCACATACTGAACCGGGAAACGGAAATCCGTAAAGTTGTGGTCATTGTCGATATGAACCGTTTCAAGGAAATCGAGCAAAGAAATTCCCTTGTACCACGGAGTACGTTCTGACTTATCCACCACATTATCCCCATCCAATGCAGAAAGAGGAATGCAGTTTACGTCCGGAATACCCAACGGAGTAACAAACTTCTTATAGTCAGCCACAATCTCATTAAAACGCTCTTCCGAGAAGTCCACCAAGTCCATCTTGTTGACAGCCAATACCACATGCTTGATCCCCAGCAAAGACACCAGAAAAGTGTGACGACGAGTCTGGGTAATCACTCCCGTGCGGGCATCCACCAAAATGATAGCCAGGTTAGCCGTAGATCCGCCGGTAATCATGTTACGGGTGTACTGTTCGTGCCCCGGAGTATCCGCGATGATAAACTTACGTCCATTAGTAGAAAAATAGCGATAAGCCACATCAATTGTAATTCCCTGTTCACGTTCAGCCTTCAAACCATCCAGCAATAACGCATAGTCAATATGCTCACCTGCATTTCCTACACGTTTACTATCACGTTCCAGTGCATCCAGTTGATCTTCATACAATTTCTTACTGTCAAACAACAAGCGTCCGATCAATGTTGATTTTCCGTCATCCACCGAACCTGCAGTCAACAGTCTCAATAAGTCTTTCTGTTCATCCTTGTCCAGAAAAGCTTTTATATCTAATTTATTATCTGCCATTACTAGTTACAATTAAAAGTATCCTTCACGTTTCTTTTGTTCCATACTACCCTCCTGGTCAAAGTCAATCACACGGGTAGTACGTTCACTCTTGGTGGTAGTCATCATTTCTTCCACAATCTCTTCGATTGTAGCAGCTCCGCTTTCCACCGCCCCAGTCAGAGGCCAGCAGCCCAACGTACGGAAACGCACCATCTTCATTTCAATCTGATCCCGGTACTTTTCAGGCAAACGCTCATCATCTGCCATAATGATATTACCATCCAAATTAATCACCGGACGTTCCTTAGCATAATAAAGCGGAACAATCGGAATATTCTCCAGACGAATATACTGCCAGATATCCAACTCTGTCCAGTTACTAATCGGGAATACACGGATACTTTCCCCCTTGTGCACACGGGCATTATAAATATCCCACAATTCAGGACGCTGATTTTTCGGGTCCCATTGATGAAATTTATCCCGGAAAGAGAAAATACGTTCCTTCGCGCGTGACTTTTCCTCATCGCGGCGGGCCCCACCAAATGCAGCATCAAACTTATATTTATCCAGCGCATGAAGCAATGCCTGCGTCTTCATCAAGTCTGTATGCACTTTACTTCCATGCGTAAAAGGTCCTACCCCTGCATGAAAAGCCTCCATATTACTTTCCACGATCAGATTCCATCCGTACTTCTTCGCATATTCATCACGGAACTGAATCATCTCCTTGAATTTCCATTTCGAGTCGATGTGCATCAATGGGAATGGCACTTTACCCGGATAAAACGCTTTTTCAGCCAAGCGTACCATCACCGAAGAATCCTTTCCGATACTGTAAAGCATCACCGGATTCTCAAATTCCGCCGCCACCTCGCGGATGATATGAATAGACTCGGCTTCGAGTTCCTTCAAGTGGCTTAATTTATATTCTTCCATTATTTTAAAAATTATGAATTACGAATTATGAATTTGCTGATAACCGCATACTAATTCTTCATCCCTAATTCCTCATTCTTCATTTTATACTCTTCACTTTTGGCAAAACAAGCTCCAACAAACGGTTCACCGATTCCTCCAAAGTCAATTTGGAAGTATCCAGTGACAAAGCCGGATGTTCCGGAACCTCGAATGGTGCGGAAATTCCTGTAAAATTCTGAATCTCCCCTTTCCGTGCCTTCGCATATAAGCCTTTCACATCACGTTTCTCACACTCCTCCAGCGGAGTGCTAACGAAAACTTCCAGAAAATCATCCTTACCGATAATATTCGCAGCCATTTCGCGAATATCATTATTAGGGCTGATAAATGCAGCAATCGTAATGATGCCACTATCCAAAAACAGCTTAGACACTTCAGCTATACGACGAATATTTTCCACCCGGTCCGTTTCGGAAAATCCCAGGTTATTATTAATTCCACTACGGATATTATCCCCATCCAAGATACGGCAAAGCAATCCACGCTTATGGAGTTCACGTTCCAATGCAATAGCAATCGTGCTCTTTCCGGAGCCGCTCAATCCGGTAAACCAGATCATCACACTGTGTTGCCCTAAAAGTTCTTCTTTATCCTGCCGCGTCATCATGCGGTCAAATATCGGATATATATGGTTCTTTTCTTCCATTTACAGATTTATTTATTAAAAGTTCCAGATCAATGGGATCAGGATAATAGATATTAAGAAAGTTATAATATTAAGCGGCAAACCGATACGTACAAAATCCGTAAACTTATAGTTACCGATACCTTGCACAATCAGATTCGTTTGATAACCGATAGGCGTTGAGAAGCTGGCAGACGCAGCCATACAAATCACCACAAAGAAGGGCGTCGGGCTTACTCCCAATTGTGAAGCAATCGACAATGCCAGCGGGAAAGCCAAGGCAGCCGCAGCATTATTCGTTATCAGTTCCGTAAACAGATTCGTAATGATAAACAACATCGCGAGCAACACGTGCGGACCATAATCATCACTCAATCCGATAATAAACTTCGCAACGCTATCTGCCACGCCGGAGTTCACCATTGCCTTACTGATAGCAAACGCACAGGCAATCGTAATCAATATATCCCACGAAATATATTTAGTGTATTTACGAGCAGGGAACAGATTTGTCCATGCCATAATAATAGTAGTGATAGACACAAAGAAAAACATATCCAACTTGATATCCGGAAACATCTCCTTTGTTACCGGAAGTTCACCTACCGTTGCGCCGACAATCATCAGAACCAACAATAACAAAGCAAACCACCGCTTTTTCTTTCCGGTAGTATCCGGTTCATTTCCGTTCGTCAACAAGACAAACACAGAAGATTCACCCCATGTCGGAATAAATGTATCATCAGCCATCACCACCAGCGTATCTCCTTCGTGAAGTACCACATCCTCCAGATTCGACACAAAACGTTGTCCGTTACGTGTTTTAATCTCTTTTACCTCCGCACCGTAATGACGTTGGAAATTAAAATCCTTCAGTTTTTTATTGATACCGGGAAAACGAGCCCCCAAAACAGCCTCTACCCGATGCAACTTCTCCCCCTCTTCTACTTCTTCATCCGGCACAGCCGTGTCCGGACGCGCATCCGGCAAAAGACGCTTGGAAAAAAGAAATATATAAATAATTCCGGCAATAGCGATGAATATTCCCACCTTTCCGAGTTCGAACATAGAAAAGCCCTCAAATCCGGCCTCCAATATCATTCCGTGCACCACCAGATTGGTAGAAGTACCAATCAACGTACAGATACCTCCCAAAATAGTCACATAAGAAAGAGGAATCAGGAACTTCGTAGCCGGGAGATTCACCGATTTAGCCCAATGCTTGATAATCGGGGCAAAAATAACCACGACAGGCGTATTATTCAGAAAGGCAGAAATAAAAGCCACCGAAGGCAAGATACGCAACTGTGCTTTAAACACCGTTGTCTTTCCCTGCGGAAGCAACTTCTTAATCACTTGTCCCAGTGTACCCGACTGACGAATACCTTCACTCACCAAAAACAGCAGAGCAACGGTAATCATCCCTTTATTACTAAACCCTTCCAGCATCTCCTTAGGAGTCAGAATGCCGGCACACAGAAACAAAACCACTACCGAAAAAAGTATCATGCCCGGACGCATCTTGTCTGCTACCAAAGCCGCTACCATTCCTAATAGGGATAATAGTACAAATACAATTTCAAATGTCATATAAACATTATTTAGTGTTCTCTTTTTGGCTCAACAACAAACCACGGATTCAATAAATCCTCCTTGTTATATCGTAGAGGTTCTTCCTTTCCAGCCTGATATACTTCCATCCCTGCGGCACGGGCTATCGCATGCCCTGCAGCCGTATCCCACTCCATCGTCGGAGCGAAACGCGGATATACATCAGCCTTTCCTTCAGCAACCAGACAGATTTTAATAGAACTTCCACTCGAAATCAACTCCACACTGCCGTGTTTCTTCTTTAAATCTGCAATATATGATTCTGTTTCAGGCGACAGGTGCGAACGTGAAGCAACCACAATCAGATGATCGTGCACTTCCTTCAAAGGTAACCGTTCTGATTTTCCGATCAGTTCTTCCAATGCCACGCCGTCACCTTCCAAACTGACAATACCGGAACATTTATAAGCTCCTGCACCTTCAATCCCGAAATAAAGTTCTTTTTTCACAGGCACATAAATAACACCGAACACAGGCACAGAGTTCTGCACCAAAGCGATATTTACCGTAAATTCTCCATTACGCTTGATAAACTCCTTCGTTCCATCCAGCGGATCTACAATCCATAAAGTATCCCACTCACGTCGAGTCTCATACCCTAAATGCTTCCCTTCTTCACTAAGAACAGGAAAAGGAGTATCATTCAGAATAGCCACAATTGCTTCATGCGCTTTTCTGTCTGCTATAGTTAGCGGAGAGTTATCAGCCTTCCTTTCTATTTCAAAGTCCGATGCCGGATCATTATAAATAGAAAGAATCTTTTCACCTGCTTTTAAAGCCGCGTCGATAGCAGCCATTACATATTTTTGTTCCATTCAATCTCTAAATTAATGCCCTATTCACATTCAGGCAATACATTCTCCAAATTAAGAATTGACAAAAGTAAAAACTTTCTTTGCTATAAAAGTTTCCCTCCTATCATTTATAACTTCTTTTAGTAGAAAGATAAAAATATCTAAACGAAGAAGTCACTCATTTTCAATAAAAAAGCAGTAACTTCCCAGTTACCGCCTTCTTATTCGGAAAAAAACGTTCGTTCTTTCCAATATATATTACCAAAAAGAAATCAATATACGCGATACAGCAACCAAGCACCCTGGAAATCCGAACGGTTCGGATATTTAGCCTTGAATGCGTCGCGAGCTTCAGCAGCAGCAGCCTTATCAGCAAATGAATTCACGATAACGCGATACATTGCCTTGTCAGCATTAAATGCAATCGTAGAGTGATATCCTTGTCCATCCAACCAATCTTTCAGGCCTTCAGCATTCGCTTTCACACCAAAGCTACCTGCTACGATACTATAATCTTTCAACCCTTCGTTGCCGGAAACCACTGTAACCTTTTCCTGACGAACGCCGGATGTATCTGCCACTTTAGTAGTTGTCACAGGAGCTGCAACCACCGGAGTTACTTCTACCGGAGCTTCCACCTGCGGTTCTGCCAATTCTTGCTGTTTCGCTTTTTCGTAAGCTTTCTTATAGGCACTTTCGCTGGATTTACAAGATGCAAATGCTAGCACCAAGCATACTCCCATTCCTAATACGACTAATTTTTTCATAATCCTATACTCTGTTTTAATTAATAATTCAATATTCTCGTCTATTATATTTAGTTTCGGGCAACAAAATAATAGAAATTTTATCATCCGGCAAAGAAATCCGTCAAAAAAACGTCTATTCCGGCTTCTTCTTATACGAAATAGTGCCTGTTGCCTGATAAGTAGGCATCAAAAGTACCTCCGCAATCTGAATATGTGCAGGAGCCGACGCGGCAAAATAAACCGTTTCTGCAATGTCATCTCCCGTCAACGGACGAATCCCTTTATAAAAATTATCGGCAGCTTCCTTATCTCCCCGATAACGCACCACTGTAAAGTTTGTCTCCACCATTCCCGGTTTGACATTCGTCACTCTCAATGGAGTATCCACCAGATCAATCCGGAGTCCGTCCGAAAGAGCCTTCACGGCAGCTTTCGTTGCGCAATACACACTTCCGCCCGGATAAGCGGCATCCCCCGCAATAGATCCTATATTAATAATATGTCCGCGTCCGCGTTCCACCATACCGGGCACCACCAAACGCGTCATAGCCAACAGTCCCCTTATATTCGTATCGATCATGATATCCCATTCATCCAGGCTACCCTCGAATTCCTTATCCACACCGATCACCAGTCCGGCGTTGTTCACCAACACATCAATCGCCTTCCATTCTTCGGGTAATGATTCCAAAGAGGCGGCAGCCAATTTCCGGTCGCGCACATCAAAAGGCAATATATAAACCTGGACACCATACGCCCCTTCCAGTTCAGCTTTCAGTTCTTCCAGTTTCGATACGGTACGGGCATTCAGAATCAGATTCCATCCCTCCCTCGCAAATTTACGGGCACAACCCTCACCAATTCCGCTACTGGCGCCAGTTATAAAAACAATCTTAGCTTCCATTATGTTTTGATTTACAATATTCGAAAACAAAAGTACGCCTTAACCTTCAAAGGTTAGCTACGAAAGTCAGTTAAATAAGATTAAACCATAAAAGAAAAAAAGAATTATAAAACGTAGCAAAAAATTTCAGTTTTCACGAACAACCTTTCCATAAAAATGTTATATTTGTTGTATCATAATCATTTTAAACATTATACATTATGAAAGGATTGAATGTTTTAGCAGCTTTTCTGGGTGGTGCAGCCGTAGGTGCAGCCCTTGGTATTTTATTTGCTCCTGAAAAGGGAGAAGATACCCGTCATAAAATCGCAGAGATTCTTCGTAAAAAAGGAATCAAGCTTAATCGCAGTGAAATGGAAACTCTCGTTGACGAGATCGCTGCCGAGATGAAGGGAGAAATAGCAGAATAAGTGAGTAACCAAAGACTAAAAACAGAGCGACCATGTTTGCAGACGATAAAAGTATTGAGAATTTTCAGCAGTTGTTTTTCGAGTTCAAGAAATATCTGGAGCTTCAAAAAGAATATACCAAATTAGAATTGACGGAGAAGTTAACCATACTTTTTTCCACGTTAATTATGATATTAGTACTTATTATCCTTGGCATGGTTGCCCTGTTTTATCTGCTTTTTGCTCTTGCTTATATATTGGAGCCTTTAGTGGGCGGTCTGATGTCGAGTTTCGCCATCATAGCAGGCATCAATGTTGTTCTCATCGCCCTGGTTATTATTTTCCGCAAGCAGCTCATCATTTCTCCGATGGTGAACTTCCTCGCTAATTTATTTTTAACTGATTCAAATAAATAAATTATGAATGCGCAGACCCCGCAGAAATTTACATTAGAAGAGATTGCCGAACGTAAAAAGAAGCTTTTAAATGAGATCCATGCCCAAAAAAAAGCCATGACAGCTACTACACGCGAAATATTTGCCCCACTTGCTCCGGCAACCAACAAGGCGGATGCACTCATGCGTTCGTTCAATACCGGTATGGCTGTATTTGATGGCGTAGTGATGGGAATCAAGATTATGCGGAAGATACGGGCGTATTTTAGAAATTTGAGATAAAAACCATTTAGTCAATCGCTTGATTGGATATTTTCAAATCGTCTATGATTTGTTGCAACACATCTTTTAACTTCGGCAAATCATGTTTTATCACGTCATAAACAATTTCAGCATCTAAATCAAAATAATGATGTGCGATTATATCCCTCATTCCCATTACACCTTTCCAATCCATCTCTGGATAGAAAGATAATAACTTTTTATCTGTTAATTTATCAACACCTTTCACTCCTTCACCGATGGCTATTAATAACATACAAGTACTCTCTAGTCTTTCCATTCCGGATGGAGTCAATAAATAAAAAGAAGGGGAAGTAATAGTTTCCGAGTTCGCTAATATCCTTTCCACCGTTTGGAAAATTTTCTTTAGCAATGATTCTATTATCTGACTTTTACACATAAATTCCATCTTTATTGATACACCCTCTCAATAATTCATCCATATTATTTCGCAACCGAACCAGATCAACAGGGCATTTCAATAGTTTTTCCAATTCTTCTTTAATATGAACTAAAGTAAAGATAGAAGGTCTATCAATTTCAACACAAATATCGACATCACTACCCTCATGTTGTTCACCACGAGCAACGGAGCCAAATATCCCCATGCGAGAAATACCATATTTAGCAGCATTCTTGCGCATATACTCACGAAGCAAAGATAAGTATTCTACAGTAGTCAACATAATAAATTGCTTTTATCTATATTACAAAGAAATGCATTTTCTTTCAAAAACACAATAGATAATCAATAAAAAATATTCTAATTCTTTCTATTATACAAAACTAGAAATCTGAATATTATCTTTAATCAATAAGCATGGTATTAAAAAAACAATATATCAACGATCTTCACAGACAGTTGATATATTTAGAATACATATCAGCATTTTGCCAATATGAGGGGACAGATCAGGAATATACCGCTGTATTTTTCCCAACCTGCAGAATGTAGGGGATTCATGTGTGTAGCATGAAGTTAGGGACCTACATATTTCGTTATATTATAGGCTAATAATCTTCAGAAGTTTATTTTTAGAAAGTGGCTAGTTGATCAACACAAATCAACGATCAATTTCATTTAATTGCCATTATCCTTTCAATAATGCCAATACAAACTGTGGTACTTTCCATGCCATCTTCTCTAATTTAGTCAGAGTAGGCCATAGACCGTGAGAGGAATACACTCTAATGTCCTCTCCCCACATTTTCTTACGCTTAGCACTATCAGTAGAAAGCCCTCCCATACGCATACGTACAACATACTCTTTCAAATAAGTAACAGAAAGTCCGCCCGTCATCAGATAACGCACCAGCAGTTCACTATCCGCAGCAATCTTATAACTTTCGTTATAAAGACCTAGTCTCATCATTACCTCGCGGCGAATATAACAAGTAGGATGTAATGGAAGCCAGCCATGACGTACCTTCCACAAACGATAATCACCGCCAATCCAGTTACGTACTACCTTGTCAGTATTATCGGGATTCACAAAAAGTCCGTCACCATACAGAAAATCCGCTCGAGTAGTCTTCATGTGTTCCACAATGCGGCTTATGACCCCATTATCATAAAAGAAATCATCCGAATGTAGCAATCCGATTACATCACCTGTAGCCACACGAATTCCCTTATTGATGGCTTCATACATACCATGATCAGGCTCACTGATAATAGTTGATATACGATCTTCATATTCTCTAATAATCTCTAACGAACCATCTGTACTCGCCCCATCTACAACAATAAACTCTATGTTATTATAGTCCTGCGCCAAGACACTCTCTATAGCACCACGAATCGTCGCCACACGATTAAAGCATGACGTTATTATAGATACTTTCATAAGATTCTATTTTGAACTCGCTAATTATTGTCATCTCGGAAACCACTCCTGCAGTTTCTTCTCAATCAGTTTCTGTGCGTTTCCTTTCTCTATTTGCTTAAACTCAAAAGTTTTTGCCTGTTCCATTTTTGCAGCAAGCTCCCTTTCGTCAAATACCCCTAGCACACATCCCAAAGTATCCAATTTCCTAATTAATTGAAATTGGTCATGGATATGCTCTACCTTGTCATATCTTGGTATCACAACTATTCTTTTCCTCAATTCCATCGCTTCCGATATTGCTCCCCAGCCACCTTGAAGTATTAATATATCAGCTCTAGAAATATAACCCTTCATCTGCTCCTTTGTACAAAATTTAAAAGCTTTCGCATGTTTGTAGGGATAATCTGTATACCCAGTTTGTACTATCACCTCTTCCTTAGTTATAGCTGCCCATTCATCCACGGCTTTTGCCATACGATTGAAGGCTATGTTCATTGTACCTAAACTAGCAAAAATCATAAAACACCACAACAAATTGAATTAGGAAATAATTGCCGCATCTCTTCCCATTGGACCAAAAATAGATCACTATACCGTTCTATCCATACGGGAGTTTTAGAAGCATGTGTCACATCAGCAGCCGAATTAACAAATATTACTTTTGTCCCCAATAGTTTTTTTGCGAAAAAAACCGTAGGTACAGTCACACCAGCTCCTGTAGTAATGATTACATCTGGGCGTTTCACCAGCACCCAGAATATTGCTTGCAAACAGTTCACTATCAGTGTCCATTTCTTTGCTGGTTGAAAATTCACTAAAAATACATGTTCCTTGTCTGCCATAAAAGCTTTAGTTGATGTCGTTTTTAAGGTAAGCCAATAGCAATCCCATTGCTCGGGAATAGCACCGATAGCCAATTGTAGCTCACGTAAATGCCCGCCTGCCGAACAAGCTAAACAGATTTTAGGAGATTTATGCAACATAAGAGCCACCATAATAATGATTATTCACCATAAATATTTCTTTCTTTTATAAATCTTGCAGGATTACCTGCATAAATGCCAAAATCAGTAGTATTTTTGGTAAGTACTGCGCCAGCACCAACAACCGAATATCGACAAAGATGTAATCCTGGCAGAATTATGGCTCTTGCTCCAATAAACACATCATTGTCAATAACCACATCACCTACAACCAAAGGTAATTTATTATCAGATAAGTCATGGGATCCATTACAGATATAAGCATACTGTGCTATGGTTACTCTTTCTTTTATAATAACAGGTCCCAAATTATATATTTCGCTTCGAGTCGCTATACAAGACCTATCTCCTACGGTTAAAAGCCATGGGGCATATATACGGGCAGTAGGTGCAATAAAAGGATGACCACTAATATGTGCACCAAACAGTTTCAATAGAAATATATGCCACCGATAAAAAGGTTTTGGCAACCACCTTACAAAAAGTGTCCAAACCACTTCCCATATACGAATCATGATTGCTTCTTTCTTTGGCCATGGGCTAGAATACGCATCACGTTGGTTCTTATTTTTACGATAAAGCTCACTCACCACCTAATACTTTTTTAAAAATACTCATATACATATCAGACACTCTACTCACACTAAAACCTGCAGACTTTTTAATTGCTTTCGCTGACATTTCTGAATACATTTTTTCATCTGATAATAAGCGCATTAAACAATTAGCTAACAATTCATCACATCGTACATCAGTATGATCAAAGACCAATCCGTTCTCATTATCCACTATAAAGTCCTTAAAACAATCTAAATTCGAAACAATAGGAACCAATCCTAAGCCCATTGCCTCAAGAGGGGCTACACCGAATGTCTCACCTAATCCAGCTATAGAAGGATAGCAAAAAATATCACCTTTACGTATTTCTTTTGCCAACAAACTAGGTGAGAAAATAGGTTCCACCCATGTTATCCTGTATCCTCTTACTAAAGATTCTAAATAATCTACATAGTCTTCACCACTACCTCCGTCTTCTATTTTCGTTGCACCAATTATCCGTAATCCAACAGATATCCCCACCTCATGGAGTCTTGTCACTGCTTTTACTAATATATCCAATCCCTTTTCTTTATGTACTCTGCCAGAATAAACCACTTCCGGACTATCTGAAAGAGTTTTTACCATGTGTTCATTACAGAATATATGAGTATCAATCGGATTGGGTATGACACAAGCCCTAGATTTCATACTCGGACTCTGTTCTATTAATGCATTGTAAACTGCAGTTGACACACATGCCAAACTACTCATAGCAAAATACGCCCCCATCTGTTTCTTCGGAAATCGTGCCACATTATATAAAGCCCTACGATACTTCCATTTAAATAATAGACAAAGAATAGGGCTCCATATTGAATTAAGCACAAGCATATCACATTTAGGCATTTTACTTAATGCCTTTATTGAAAAAACAAAATCCAGAACAAAGTCCTTTACCCAAGATCCAGTTCTTTCATAGCCATGCAGAAGAAGATTATCATCCATAGAACTCTCTTTTAGTGGTTTCTTAGATATAAAGATGACTTGATGTCCCTTATTTCTCATATCTGTACCGATAGAGTACCATAATTTTTCCACTGCTCCAATAGCATATGGGGGTAGACAGCCAAAAGGCCCTGTTATTATATTTACTTTCATGTCAGCTCAATGATATTATGCAGCATCAAGCCGACTGATTATATAAAATAAGAGATAAGGGTTCACCCCCCGCTAACATTTATTAACACTCTTTTCTTTATAAACTTTGCTGGATTTCCTCCAACCACAGTCCATGGTTCAACATCTTTAATCACCACTGCACGAGCAGCACATACAGCTCCCTGACCTACCGTGACCCCTTGAATAACAAAGGCTTCAGCACATACCCATGCCTGTTCTTCAATTACAATCGGAGCATCAATTTGATGATGATGTGGGTCCATAATATTATGCCCTGCAGTACAAAGAAAAGCCCGTTGACTTACCGTAGCATTACGCCCTATATGAATGGGCGCTGCATTATAACAGTCTACCCCATCGGCCAAACAAGCATAATCATCCATTATTAGCAGCCACGGTTGAAATACCCGAGCAGTAGCATACACAACAGCAGTAGACGCGATCTTAGCCCCAAAAGCACGAAGTAGCATACGTTTCCATCCCATCGCCATAGAGCGAGGAAATGGACGGGCAAAACAAGTCCAAACTACGCCCCATACTAAACGACGTAATTTATTACTCTTTGAATATGGAGTTTTAAACTCCATCAAATCTTTTGTCATATTATTGAGTTATACAATTCTACTATTTGCTTTGCAACAATATCACTTGCAAAGCGCTCCTTTACCAATTGACGACCTCGCAGGCCCATCAGTCTACGCTTCTCAATAGGAGTATGGACAAAATCAATTATGGCATAAGTTAATTCATCCACAGTTCTATCTATCCACCATCCACAGTTATACTTCTCAATCATCGACCAAGGGGCTCCCTTCGTAGTAATTACAGGTGTTCCACAGAGATACGATTCTGCTATCACAATGCCAAAATTCTCATTAAGAGTAGGAAGTACAAACACATCCGAAGAACAATAAGCATCCCACTTATCATCTCCGAACAATCCGCCTACAACATCTACCATATCTGATATATTTAATCGGATAGCCATTTCATTCAACTCTACTACAGTATAATCAGATTCAATACCTGCTATCACTATCTTCCACCCATTAAGTTGTTGCTTTATTTTAGCTACAGCTTCCATCAAAATGTCAATACCTTTATTCTTACGATAAAGTGCCAGGAAAAGTATTTGTTTCCGCTCTTCCCACGATTCTTTGCAACCAATACCATCAACGATTACCCCATTGGGGACAACAGCTACATTTGAATTATATCCCAATGCTAAAAGATTCTCTTTCTCTTTCTCTGCTGTTGCTACAAGTACATCACTTATCTTGATGCTGTGTTTCTGATATAGTAATAATGCAGGCAGTTTCTTTATCCAATAATTCTTCTTGATATCCCAAGGTTCAAGCATGCCATGCGGTGAAAGAGCAACCGGATACCCTTTCGCTTTAGCCCAAAACACAGTCCATGAACATTGTAACATCCAGCAACCATTAACATGTACTACATCAGGCTTTAAATTATCAAGCAAAGCGCAGAACTCATGCTTCATCTTTAGTGGATGCTTAATGCTGCTCTCTATATAATGCACTTTGCAATTAGTTAGTTGCAATTCATTATCACAGAGATGACATACAATATGCAACTCCACTAACTGTCCCAAATTATGTGATAATAACTGTAAATATGCACTTACCCCCCCACCTGATTTTCCAATAGAAGGAATATAGTGTACTACTTTCATAAACTTTCGATTATAAATTCTGCATAAAATAATGTGCCACAGCCTTACATGAAATATGATCTTTGCTCCACGCGATTCGCTCATTTACAGTTTTCCTTATCCAATCACGATTAGCAATACAAGTATCTATCACATTATTCAAACTTGAGGAGCTTTCCAAATTAAATACAATTCCTTGCTGTCTATCTTTTAGTAAATATGAAGCCCCGCAATGATTACTAGTAACCACATATAATCCCATTGTCAGCGCCTCGTTTACCACAGCCCCCCAGCCATCATGCTTAGAAGGTAAAACTAAGACATCATACTGTTGCATAATCTCTGAAATCCTATTCATAGGCTGCATACCATAAAGAATAACTTTCGCCTTAGCTTCTTTATTCATCGTTTCTATCAATGTACGTTTCTCACCATCACCCACTAAGCCTAGCTCCAGTTCGCTCTTCTGGCTTAATATACTAAACATTGCCACAACATTCTTTCTGTCCGAAAAACTACCAACATAAAGGACCTTAAGCTTTTCAGTTATAGGTACAGGCAAAGTCCGCTCTTTCCATTCCGTACAATATATAAAAGGCAATACTTTCCATCGTTTACTCCAAAATCTATAATAATTCACAAACTCATCTTCCATCACCAATAGATAGTTGAAATGTTTTACATATTTCCAATCCTTCAACGCAAACCTTAGGCTGTGTTGCCATAAAGGATAATGATAAAGTAAAGGAGGTTCTGTGATCACTCCACGTTTAAAAGGATAATTTAGTGAAAGTTTCATCCAAGACACAACCTCTGCAAAAGCATTAATACCTGAAAAGAAGCAATAGGTATCCTCACCTTTACATGACTCATATAACTTTTTCACCTGATCAACAGAAGAAGCAATAATAAACTCAACATTACTTACTTTAAGCAGGTTAGAAGCTTTCCATCCCATCAGCTTTCGATCATCGTAATCCACACGAGGAGCTATCACCACTACCCTATCAACATCTGTAAAAACTGACAGTTCTTCGATAAAAGGTATCTGATGCGGACTAATACAATTTTGGAAAAAAAATAAGTTCATTTCAATACAAGATTTTGCAAATAAAAAAGATCATAACAAATAAGCTATTAACACATGAACATCAACTGAATGAAGATAGAATGATATTAAATATTTTAAATAGATTCAACCCATCACAATCAATACAAAAGAACAATACACTGTAAACAAAAGTATCCAAAGAAAACATTTTCATGATTCAAAATTTAATTTGTACTTCTTCACCATATCCGGATAACATATTATATGAGAAATTAGAAGCCAAAATACAAAACCTATATAATAACCGACAGTTAATAAATACCCCTCAAAACAAGAATGCAAACACAGAAAAAGTAAAGAAATAACAAACAATTGTAACCTTCGATCATGTCTAATATATTTAAAAACTCGAGTTACTTTCTTTAGAATGAATAACATTATTATTGCACCTAGGGCACCTAATT
The DNA here is from genome assembly GCF_018289135.1 of Bacteroides xylanisolvens. NCBI lineage: Bacteria > Pseudomonadati > Bacteroidota > Bacteroidia > Bacteroidales > Bacteroidaceae > Bacteroides > Bacteroides xylanisolvens. The sequence goes on along the minus strand of NZ_CP072216.1, from coordinate 931,400 downwards.
GAAATAATATAGACAACCATCCGCTACCACTCTCCAATCGACCTTTATGAAGTACGCCTCTATACCAAGCCGTTGCAAATCCACTTCCAATAAGAGGAGATTCATTTAATTTTTCAAACCCCTCTCCAAAATGGGCAGAGCGAGAACCATATTTTTCACCTTTTCCCCCTTCAAACTTATTTTGTATTTGAGTTGAATGCTCAAGATATACAGGAATCGATATTGTTGCAAGAAATCCTATAACCAACAAATACAATATTATTTTTTTAACATTTCTTGCATTGTATACAATGTATAACACCATAGTTATCACGGATGCAAAAAGAGCAGTACGAGATGCAGCAACAACAGTGACATAAATAGACAGTAACAAAATAGACAACACAATACATCTGAAACATTTATTTTGTAACTGAAATAGACACCACAACAAAATAACATTAGCTAATCCTGCAATAGGAGCTAACCACATAGGATGATAATAAATAGCCGAAAAAGAGAGGTCAATATGTACCCCCTCCTGTGCAAAGGCATTTATGCCTTTTAGATAGCAATACATAGCTATCATTGATACAACAGGAAAAAATAATAAAATTACAGATAAAATTTTGCGTTCAAATAAGAAGACTTTTTTAGATACATAAAATGGTGCACAAATAAGCATCATCCCAGTAAACATAAGAATGCGATAATCGATATATAAATTTGAAAATACAGAAATATAGCAGGCTAAAAGAAATAAGATATTTAGTTTTGAATATTTAATGGTAAAGGTTCCATATCTAATTTTGTAAAATGCCACATACCCAAATGCAATGAGTAATGTATATATACCAGGAAAAATAATTGAATTTGAACAAATAAGAAAAAAAGCCATTAAGGAAGGAAAACAATATTCCTTAATATCACGATTAATTATTACCAAGCTAAGACCCAACATATAATAATAAAATTTACTAGAAATTATGCATTCCTATATGGCTATAATACCCAATGTTCTACAAACACACATTTTCACCCTTCAATAGAACTGGCTGGAATTTTAGAATATTAGCACAATATTCTTTATAATCATTATCTGAAACAGCAGAAATTCTAGCAGAAATCTCTGAAAGCGATGTCACGGTAATACCAATATTCTTCATCTCTACCAATTTCGCCATCGCCGAATCCTTCCATACTATTAATGGTAATCCAGCTAACACATATAACGAAAATTTATGAGGTGCAATAATTTTAAGATAACTCCCCCATGTACCAGAGCAGGTTTCTGTGGAATCTCCGTCCCAAACAAGTCCCCAACTCCCTTCTAAGTGACCAATTATATCAGGCTTAAAAACTCCTTTATACTCATATTTATTCTTCATAGCATTATTTGAGGAACAAGAACCATATACTATAAGATCTAAATCTTTATTCTCAAAAACAAAATCACTAAAAAACACGCTCTTATCTATATTACCTGCGAAACAAACCTGCTTACTTAACTGACGTGCTTCTTTATCTGGGACTGCAATATAAGGGAAACAACCTAAATAATGATATTTAATACCCGGTCTCAATCGCTGCTCAAAATAAGTTTGCATTTCAGGTGTATGCACAATTATTTCATCAAAATTTGACAAAACCTTATTCTCAAAGCCCGATAGCTCCCCTTTTTCTCTTACAGAATTAATATCATGCAACAATGTTATCAGATATTTTTTTTTCAAGAAAGGAAGAATAAAATAAAGCATTTTAGGATTTAAACTTGGATACTGAATCAACAATGTTGCACCATTAGGTAAATTGATAGCAAGACGAATCATTTTTAGGAATAAAACAACAATAAAAAGTAGCTTATTCTTATACCCTCTCAAAATGATAGGATATTCTTCATAACCATTTTGTAAAGCAATTTTATGTATATCTTGAGGAGCCTTAACACTTGCTCCACCACCTATTAAAGATTTACTAAGTTTATCATTTGTTATAGTTTTAATAATAAGTATGTATTTCTTCATTTTATAAACCTTGTGATTTAACTATTTCAAAAACCCTTTTCACAATAGGAGCCATATCATAATATTTGTATTCAGCCAATCGACCTCCAAAGATGATATCTTTTTCGTGAGCTGCTAATGCACGATATTTATCGGCTAAATCATTATTTAGAGTATCATTTACTGGATAATAGGGCTCCATACCAGGTTTCCATTCTGTAGAATACTCTTTGCTAACTACAGTTTTCGGACAATCCAAAAGTTGCTGACCAAACATCTCAAAATGTTTATGCTCAATGATACGAGTATAGGGTACTCCTCGGTCAGTATAATTCACTACAGCATTACCTTGATAGTTGGCAGTATCATAGATCTCTGTTTCAAAAGATACGGTGCGATATTGCAAACGCCCCAAACGATAACCATAGAACTCATCTATCGCACCTGTATAAACAATCTTATCGGCAAGAGCTGTCAGTTCTTCACGATTCTCCCCAAAATCACAATTCAGACGACACTCTACACCATTCAATAGACCAGCAATCAGTTTATTATAGCCACCGATTGGAATTCCTTGATATTTGTCATTAAAATAGTTATTATCGAATACCATACGTACCGGCAATCTACGAATGATAAAAGCAGGCAATTCTGTACAAGATCGTCCCCATTGTTTTTCAGTATATCCCTTGATGAGTATTTCATAAATATCTTTTCCAATAAGAAGCTGCGCCTGTTCTTCCAAATTTTCAGGTTCACGACCATTAAGAGCAACTTTTGCTTCCGTCCGCTGTTCCTCCAATTTAGCTTCAGCTTCAAGAGGAGTTGTCACGCCCCACATCTGATAGAAGGTATTCATATTAAAGGGAAGATTATAAAGTTTGCCTTTATAATTAGCCACCGGTGAATTGGTATATCGGTTAAACTCCACTATAGAGTTGACAAAATCCCACACTTCTTTGTTTGAAGTATGAAAGATATGCGCTCCATATTGGTGAACATTTATTCCTTCTATATTTTCACAATAAAGATTGCCACCCAGCTGTGGACGCTTATCAATGACCAAACATTTCTTACCTTGTCGTTTAGCCATACAGGCAAAAGTGGATCCAAAAAGTCCGGAACCCACTATCAAATAATCATACTGTTTCATATATGTAAATATCTTGTTTTTATACCAGCTTCAACAAGTGCGGATGATATTCTTGAAATATCCTCTGCTGTCGGAGTCGTAAATGTTGAGAAGCAACGTTTCAATCGTTGATATTTTGCGTGTCCCAACGTATGATAGCTCAATAATTCTATAGAGTTTACAGAATAGTTCTTTAATTGTTCGACAAGCCAAGATAGCCAATCGATATTATCTAGCAGTTCTGCAAATACAACCAATCGGTAAGTTGCATTAGATAATTTTATAGTAGGGAAAAAAGTATAATAAGGAGATTGAAATTTCAAATCAACAATCCATTCATCCACCCACTGGAACATTTCTGCAAGAGGGGGGACAGAAAGTGCGGTTTCCACTGCTATATTATATTCTTCCTCTTTCAAGCTTCTTATCAATGCACAGAGACTTTCACCTTGTAACAAAGGCTCACCTCCGGAGAAGGTGACCCTCCGATACCCACTCGCTTCAATTTTGGCTTTAAGTTGATCCAAAGCAAACCATTCGCCCACAGATTCCCTCGCACCAAAAGGACAAGTGTTTTCCAAATTAAAAACATCATTACAACTACCACAATATTTACTCCCCTTAAAAACTGCACATCTTTCTTCATTGTAAAAAGTTTCAGGTTTGCTGGATTGAGTCTCCGGATTGCAGCACCAAGGACACTTAAGAGGACACCCTTTAAAAAACACAGTTGTACGTAAACCGCTTCCATCATCTAAAGTCATTCTTTGAACAGCTGTTACCAATAATTGCCGTTCAGCACTCATACGCCTCTGCCCGATTTATTAGGTTTACTTTATATTCATCCGGAAGTTCATTAAAATATGCGCTAAATCCCCATACACGAACAACTAAGTTAGGATACTTTTCCGGATGATTTCGTGCATCAATTAATGTATTTTTGTCCAACACATTCAACTGAAGTTCGTATAATCCACGCTGCACACTGTCATTCAACAGTTCGCTCAATTTATCCACATGCCTATTAAAAGCCGCAGGTATAATAAAGTCCACCACATTTCCATTGATACGACAACCCTCATAATTCATCAAAGACGCAAAGTTGATAACCTCCACAATATCAATATTTTTCCCAACCGGCGATATATGCGTAGAGAGAGGTTCACCCGAACGACGCCCATCCATAGACGCTTCTATATCAAATGCTTGAGAAATATAGTTGGGTGAGCTAAACCCCACTTTTGCCCGCCTTCCATTGATGCGAATATTCGAAACAACTGATTCAATTTTATCACTCACCCGATTAGTTAATCGCAAAACACTGTCATCAACTTTCCCAAACTTGAGAGGTTGCGACTGAAGCAAGCCCCTAAGATCCGCCGCGTTTTCAAAATTATGCTCTATCACGTCCTTGCACTCTTTAAGAGTAAGTAACTTTTGCTTAAACACCAGTTCCTTTATATTAAGCAAAGCATTGATGGTATTAGGCAAACCGACCACTAACATTCCATGATAAGCATACTTCGCTCCTCCCTTACTGATATCCTTTCCCGACTTCGTGGCATCCGAAAACAACAATGTAAACAAAGGAGAACAATCCATTACCAAGTCGTGAGCGCAACTTCTGATATTCTCTTCCAGACATTGTTCAAACAACCGCATAAAGGCTTCAAAGTCCGCTGTATAAGAAGACGCCATCATTATAGCATTATTGACAGCTTTCAAAGGAGAAATACTGTTAAGATTATTATTCTGGTCAAAACTCTTCCCTAGGATTAGCGGCTCCCAACAGGCGCTAGTCCCTAAGTTGTAACAATCTTCCGGAGCATAGCCAAACCTCTCCATCAGAGGTATCACCTTATCCTCATTCAAAATCAGAGGTGACCCATTCCCTTTGAGTAAACACCGGGCAGTAGCGTCATAGACAGACTTTGATGTATGATTATTTACTCTTAAAATCAGTTTTGGATCAGGAATGGAAAGTGTGGCGAATATTCCCAGAAAAAGGTGAGTCAACTCATTCTCCACATTCCGACCTTCTTTATCGAAACCTCCCAAAAGGATATATTGTCCGGTATCTCCATAAAGTGTAGCGCTTTTTTGATGCGTCTGCGATCCGATAAGAGCAATCATCTCCCGAAGAATGACTTCAGCTTTTTCTCTCGTAAGCCGCCCCTCTTCAATATCTTTCTTATAGTAAGGGAACAGAGCCATATCCAATCGCCCCAGGCCATTATGCCCATGCTCCATTTGCCAAAGCATCGCATGAAAAAACAGAATTTTCTGTAGTGCTCCCTCGAAAGAATCAGAAGGATACAAGACACGCCTACAAAGGCGTGTCACCTCCATAAAACGCACTACGCAAGATTGCTTTTCAGTCACTCTGTCAACTAAGATTTTCAACGCTCGCACCACTCTATTTTCTCCCATTGCAGCAAAGTCTGTCGCAAGCACCTCTTCATAAGCCGGAGTAATGCTTAAAATGTTCATAGCGTGCGTGGGGAAAAAGCGGTGAAGCGTCTTGGAATATGGATAAAAGAAATAATTGTTTTCATCGATTTCAATCTTACGGCATATCTTTTCCAACTGTTCAAGATAGGCTGTCTCTTCATCCTTAGCGTGCGAATACACCCACTTTTGACACTGAAAATCCTTTAAACCTCCAAGTATCATGTCCATTTTACCTTCAGCACGATGGCTCTTCACACATCTGACCAAAGTAACAAGCCGCATGGGCATTACTTTTTTTATCGTATTTTTCATCTCTCTATGAATTTATATTGCCGTTTACGTTGCAACTCTCTGATGGCGCACCTCACCTTTTCCGGCAGTTTCTTTCCCCAACGCATTGCAAAAGTTTCTCTTTCTTTAGGCACATGCCTGTATGGAGATGGAAGAGCGCTCAATTCATCCTCACGCGTTTCCACTTCCTCCATCATTTGTTGTACAGAAACATCGATCTTACGCATTGTTTCATCTTGCTTCCATAATTCATGCAATATATTACCATATCGATTCAGAATATCCATCTTATCGAGTCCTTCCCGTTGAGTTCCAAAAGCGAAATGAGCAATCAGCGCATCACCATTAAAGCAGTTAGCTTTGCCTAGTTGAGTTGGCTTGATACAACTCAAAAACTCTTCATCATCTCCAGGCACTTCGCCCTTGAATTCAGCCATTTCACCACCAAACCATAAAATACAGTTGATTGAAAAACGCCCCATTGCCATAGGATGTTTACCAACATATAACTCTTGATACTTACCAGTAGTAAGATACTTCTCCATGAACCAATTGTGCAAATCCGCTGCAAACCAACCGTCCAAACTAATAGTCCTCTCCATACAGATACTCATATAATACTTATCCAACTTGATTTTATTATGCACCTGTAAAAGATAAGTAGACAAAGCGTTATTGATTACGAGCGGTGATACTAAAAAATACTCTGGATTATCCACACGAAACTTTACCATCTTCTCGAATAATTCCGGTTCAAACCATACCACATCATCATCAAGTTTCATATAAATAGTATCTTTGTCACAACAATCACGATAAAATGCATTAATGCTCGCAATACCATTAACGACTCCGTCCGGTTGCCACACCAAATTAACTTTCGGATATTTCTTCGCAAGCTTTTTAAAGAACTCAATATCCACCATATTGTGAGTATTAACCCATATATCATACCGATCTACAATATCAGCATTCAAAATGGGAGGAACCAAATATTGCATATAACGGCGGCGACCTGCAGCCGTATTCACTACAACTTTATAATTTTGATACATATCATCTGAATTTTAGGATTAAATTACGTAAGAGACACATCAAAAGTACACTCACAGGAGTGGAGAACCGTATCAGCATCTTTCTCCTGCCTAGATACTTCTTGAATTCAGTCTTGAAACCAAGTGTTTCGATTTCTCTCAAAAGTATGCGTATATATTGTAATCTTTGCTTTATGCCACGGCTGCTATCAACCGCATGAAGCATGTTATTATAATATTCAAGAATTGTATATTGAGTCAGTTCATCACTTTGAGGAAGTAAGTCACTTCGCCTCTTCAATTCACGTGCCACTTCGACAATCACTCTAGGCTCGGTATATTTTCCACCTAAATGTTCTCCCGGATGATGCACATAATTATAAGCAATCTGGTCAATCACTCCTACAGATTTTGCTCTGCCCAGACAATCAAGAGCAAAGAGGCAATCCTCAAAATAGTGGAGATTTGTTGACAACCGGGAATTCCGGTTGTCAACAAAATTAAAAAATTTGTTGACAACCGGAAACATCAGATAGTTCCGTTTCATATCCAAATATAACTGCGCCAACGATTCGGCATTGTCACACCGACATTGTTTCAACACATGTCCACCGCTGCCGTCGATAGGATAATCTTTATAACCAAATACATATACATCTGAAGGATTTTGACGATGCAATCTCAACACTTCTTTATAAAGACCGGGATCAAGAAAATCATCCGAGTCTATAAAAGTAAAGTATTCACCTTGAACATGTTCAATACCATAATTACGCGCATTGCCTACTCCTCCGTTGGGAATATGAAAGGCATGAATCCAACTATACTTCGATGCATATTCATCACATATTGCCCCCGATGCATCTTTGCTACCGTCATCCACCAACAGCAATTCTATTTCATCACCCATATCTTGGGCTATGACACTATCAATACAACGATGCAAATAAGGTTCTACGTTGTATACAGGAATAATAACTGAAAGAAACATATTTAATTAAAGTGAACGATGTTTTATCCCTTTACCGGCTAGTACAGGAATGTATTTATTGATTAGTGGTATCATTATCAAACAGCAGGAAAATACAAAAATAAACTGAACTAACTTACCGATAGCAAACGACGGTATCAATGGACGCAAAAAATAATCAGCTAATGATATAAATATACCCTGAACAGACATAATTATCAATGTATTTCTACCTATATATATCAATACATTTCCTAATTTAGGCATTCTTTTCATAGAAAAAACCGAGAACGAAGCTACGCCGACAATAGCACTGAAACAAGCAAGAACCATCCCTATCTCAAAATAGTTTAAAATTTCCTGACTATGTTTTAACGCATCAGTTCTCACATATACATAAGTCAAAACACACCCCAACAAACCCAACAAACAATATTTCCACAAAGACATCCAATTGCTATTCATCAAAAACCTTTCAACAATAGCATATTTTCTCAATGAATTTCCTATTAGATAGAACAAAAGACACATTGGAATTTGAATAAGCCTATATGTTAAAGGGAATTCCCAAAAACGAAAGCAAGCAGCTAAGACCACGCATAGCAATATGACAAATATTTTTACCCCCCCTTAAAGCGAGCCACGTTATACCCTAGAACTTCTACTATAAATAATATTGGAAGAAACCAAAGTGCGCCGGGAAGCAATGTCTTCAGTTCATAATATCTCCCTTCACAAATATATTCCGGAGAAACTACAAGACTAACCACCGTATATAGAACACAAGGAACGAGAAGTGTCCAAACCCTACTTACAGCAAACGGTAACAATTGAGGATGCTTCGCTATATTGAAGCAGTATCCCGATAGCATGAAAAAAAGAGGCATGTGAAATGCATATATCCATGGACGGATATATAGTTGATTCCCAATCATGTGACCAACTACCACAAGGATAATACCTATCCCTTTTAAAATATCAAGTGAATCTATACGCATAATAAAAATACAAATTATTTCAAAGTTCCTCTAGTTTTGCCGCCTCTCAAATGTAATCTGAAAAGTATGTTTTTGATTATTTCTTTCATATACTGCACAGCATACGCCATTGATGAGGAAGGCATCCAACGCCAACTACCGGCACAGCAATGTATTGCAACGGCTTTCTCTGTTATAAGCTCCATATTACTTGCAAACAAACTTGACGAATAAATTTTTAATCCACTCTTCAAATCCTGTTCTTCATCCTTAAATTTGAAACCATAATCAATCGCAATATTTGCAAAAATAAAAGGAGAAATAATTTTATTATTCAATGAACCATCCGGCAATATAAAATGCTTATCATGATAATAGTTCATACAATCCCTCATAAAAGGATGTCCTTTTTCCGCACCAAGAATAGCCGCCTGAATCTGAATTCCGTCTATATATTGAATATCTTTTCTTTTGTTACCTTCCGCATCAACCGACCCTTCAGCATAAATTTTCTCCACTAAGTCCGGATAACACTCTACCGCACTAAATGCCCTGTTAGCAAGACAAAAGTCTAAACTATTCCTGACAAAAACATCTGAATCCATATATATTCCCCCTTCCGTATAAAGTACATATACACGAATATAATCACAAGCAAATGCCCATTTTCGCATCTTACATGCTTCTGCTACAAAAGGGATGGAATAAATATCAAAATTGTGTGTATCCCATTTCTTTATTTTATAATCAGGAAGCTTTCTCTTCCAACTTTTAATGCAACGTTTGAGCTCTGCAGGCATCGGGTCGTTACTCAACCAACAATAATGTATTATTTTAGGTATCATATTAGAATGTTAAAAAATGGCTAGTCCTCTCAAACAGTCAATGTGTTCAATTCTCGAGTTCATCATTTTCTTTTTAATAACTTTATCTTAATATTGTTTTGTATTCTCTTACGTATGCCATCATCCAAACCCAAAAACCAAACAGCCAAAGCTACGCAAACTACGCCGCTTATTGAGAGGATAAAAAAATCCAAATATGGCGTGTGAAACAATGTATTTCTAAATATATATAACAGTAATGGTATAGGCACAGAAACAACAGTTACTATGATACAAGATTTAAATAAAACAAAAATATCTGTCCACGTATATCCCATAATTTTCACCAGTAGGAAAGGCTTTATAAAAATAGCGAGTATCAGAGATGAAAATAACATGACCCAGGACAATGAAACTGGAGAATAACCTAACTTGAACAAAACATAGATGACAGGAAAGGATAAATAGCCGACACAAATGGAACATATAGTAGTTTCCTTTATCTGACCTTTTGCTGTAAACGCACTGTAAAACGATTGGTCAAACACTCCAAAAAGCGTAGTAACAATTGCGAATTGCAGAAATACAACAGAATAATCAGGTATTTGTCCCAGCCAAAGATATAATAATTGCTTTGCAACTAAAAAGACTGGAAATGCTAATATCAACATTAAAAAATATGAATATTTTGTTGATATTAGCAATAAATGCTTACTGCCATCAAAATCATTTGCCGAAAACCTCTTAACGATCTGCGGATTTGCTGCTGTTCGGAAATTGTTAACAAATGAATTAGCTGTCATAGAAACAATATTGGCCACTGAACGTCCTGTCACTATGCCCGAATTAAAAAACATATTAAGAAGAATAGTAGTACCTTGAGCATTTAATGAAATAGAAGTGTTTTCTACCAAATTCCACGATGAAAAGCCGAGTACTTTCTTTATAATAGACTTGTCAAAAGAGAAATGGTAATGAGATTCCTCATAATGACGAATACAGTAATAACGATAAAAAAAAGTAATACCACATTGAACCATAAAAAGCAATGAAGCGCAAAGCATTAATTTATCCCAATCGGAAACCATGAGTATATATACAAGCAGTAATTTCAATATAGCTTCAATAATGCTCGTATAAGCATATATATTCATTTTCTCATGTCCAATAATCACAGCGGTATATGGCACCTGCGTAATACCGACAATAGACATTAATATAGATAAATGATATGTAAATACAGCAGCGGAAAATCGTTCCGGGGGAATGACTAATTTATTATATAAAAACCATAATCCGATAGTTTCTGCCAATAAAGCAACGACCACGCCGAATAATAGATGTACAGTCAATAAAGAGGAAAAAGTATCACTTAGCTTTCCCTTATCTCTCCTCCCCATTTCAAATGTAATAAATCGCGATGAACCGGATGCCAATGAACCATTAATAATATAACTTAATAAACCTGCTACTCCACCCACAGTTTGATAAATACCATAATCATTGACACCCAATGTTTGGAGAATAATTCGTGATGTATATAATGATACGACTATTGTACACAACATTCTAAAATATAAGAATATTGTATTCTTTGCGATTCTATCGTTTCCTGACATTAAGGTAAAATTTTGTTTTTATCTATAAACGGACAGACAGACAACAATTTTTGAGCATCAAAAGTAATAGGAGAATAACTATCTTTATATTGAAGCAAATCCGATAAATCCAAACGTGATCGTATGATTAGTGGTCTATCGATCGGCCTTTTCACAGAAGCGAAATAATCCAAATATTTAAAACTTCCATCAAAGGTTTCATCAGAGAATTTAATCCAAATATTGGGAATATGATACGCATCAGACAGAATCAGACCATGCAATGAGCTAGATATAATCATTTCACATTCTACGATCTCTTTTATCACTTGCCTCCAATCCTTATAATGTTTAATATCAATCTGTCTCGCCTTGTTTCTTTCTCTTTCAATAAATTCCTTTATAATAGAATTACCTAGATCATTTTTATGTAAAATCACCCCTATTAGATATTTTTTATTTACAAATGGAAGAGGGTAAATCTTAGGTAACAATAAAGCGGGATCTCCATATATCTCCGGGCACTCCACCCCTTGTGAGATCAAGTATTTGCGTGTAAGCGGCCCCCTAACAGCCAATACCTTACGAGGAATAGCTGGCAAAGGATTATCCGGTTCCCGCACTCCGCTCCCCCAAATGATACTATCTTTATTTGTCATCCAACCTATTATCGAACCTATAACCATAAAATTAGGCTGCTCCCGTAGATTGAAAAAATCCCAATAATTCAATATACGTTTATGACTCAATTCTTTTATAAGATAATAGTTTATGTCATCACCTATATTACTATGAAACACTTTATTACACAACAAATTCATAGACACATTAAGTACAATCTCATCTGCTCTGGTTCTTCGTCAAATTTGGTGGTACTTCTTCTATTGTGAATAAAGAATCTTGGCTCTCAGTAGTTTGCTTCCTGCCCTATTGTACATCTGCCTTTTTACCGCTTTAATTTTATTCACTGTCCCCTCCAGTAATCCGTTACTGAAGGGGATATCAATAGCTGCCTGTACTGCCTCCCAGTCTTTTTCAATACCATATGCAAAGTTCGTCAGTGCCATATTCCGTGTTGCCTTCGCTTTTTCAATCCACTTTCTAATATCCTTATCATAAGTGTTCCCATTAATCATATCTCTGAAATTCTGACACACGCTTAAGAGTTCTTTAATCTGTGGTGAGGACTTATATAGTTCCGCTAGTTTAGGATTATCCGATTCTCCCTTTAGAATGTATTTGCGTATCTGATTCTGTGAAACTCTCTGTGTTTTACTTCCGTTTTCAATGCTCTCATTATGCTCCTTGACTTCCTTCCTCTTTTGTTGATACATTTTTCGCAAGCTGGATGTTATCCTTCCAATAAGTGCGCCACTGATTTTACTCCCCATTTTTTGTGCCAATATTTTTCGGGTAATACAGCCCGCACTAATGATTGTAGCCAGTTCGGATACATATTTAAGAGCTGTCTTCTGTTGCTCATTCAAGTATGCCCCTATTCTCCTGTTGTGAATGAGCTTATAAATGTAGCGACTTTTCTTGCCCAAATGCGCGGCTGTCTGCTCAATGGTCATCCCCTGCATTTTTAAGTTCAGGCTTTCCCTGTATATCTTCAATTTTTCTCTGTGTCGGACATCTCCCATGTTAAATATGTCCTGAAGAATTAACGAAGAAGCCGTGTCTCTGTCAGGATATTCGTATTTGAGCTTTTGCTTGGTCTGACGAATCATTTTCTCTATTTCCGGTATCATCGTGTCCGTCATATTCTTGGTTAGATGGAACCGGTCGCAGATTTGTGTAACACCAGGGGTTATTCTGTTTATAGCCTCTGTGAAACATCTTCCACGGTCTCTCGTTATATATTGTATTTGAGGATTCCGGGTGAGCCAGTTATCAAGCGCTTCTCCGTTTCTATCCTCTAACAAAGCAATAGGCATGTGTGTCATCTGGTCTACGACCACACTCATATAATCCTTACCTTTTTTATAGGCAAAATCATCAATACCTACATAAATACTTTTATTATGCATAGGATTATGTTGCCCGCACTGTTGTAGGATGCGTAAGCAGGAAGAGCTACTGGCCGTTATATGGAACAGCTGCAAAAGAGAAGAGGCCTTTCGGGAAGTAAGTTCCAAGCTTATCGATCTGATGCGTTCCTCAACAAGATAGCTCCGTCTACCATACCGACGAGCCAGAAAAGACAACGGTTCGCAGAATATTTTTCGCGGACAAGAAACATTTTCGCAATAATATTTGCCAACCTTTATGACTAACTCCAAAGTATGACCGTAAACTTCAAGATCCTGAATATGACGGGAGTAATAACTGTGTAATCGGTGACTGAAATGTCCGCAATAAGGACAGGAAGCCCCCTTGCCAGCCGTATGTAAAAAGACCGTCAATGAACCAACAGCTTCAGAGATACCATCTTGTTGCAGATTATCGTAGCCAGGACTGAATCTGAAATCATGGAATAATCCCCTATTTGTAGGAGGATTTTCTTTTTTTGATGTATATTTGTACGTTGTAGATATGGCTTGTTGCATTGTAACTCTTAATGATGTGGTGTCTTTAAAGTTACTAAAAAGCAAACATATCTACAACTTTTTATAGGATTAAGAAAGAAGAAGAGGAAAACCATCGAAATAAAAAAGAGATTACCACCAAATTTGACGAAGAACCTCTGCTCTTTTATGCAAAAGCATATAACCTGTATTTACAATAAGCCTAAATAATCTTATGATTCTACCTTTTATGCGTAATTGTTTAATTCTCATATTATATAATTCATTTGTCTTCTCCAAAATCACATTCGTCTATTCTTCTGTCCTTTCTCCCTTACCACCATGGTGTGTCTCCCCATAGCCATAACCATAGCCATAACGCTTACCATAGCCATAATATTTGCCATACTTACCGTAACCGTAATAATAGCCGTACTTTTTCTTCTGAAGATCCAAACCATTGATTACAGTACAAAGATTAGGCAACTTATTACTATCAGCCAATTCATTAATCAAGGTAAACTCTGCTTTCCGAGTATAGTCTGCCCGACATACGTAAACTGACAAATCAGCCACACGACCTACGAGCAAAGTATCAGTTACCATACCAACCGGGGCAGTATCCAAAATTATATAATCAAAGTTCTTTTTCAATACCTCAATCGCTTTATCCAAACTATCACGAGCTAATAACTCTGTTGGATTAGGTGGTACAGTTCCTCCTGGAAGAATAAACAAATTCTTACTAACATCCGAAGGCTGAACGAAATCCATCAGATTCTTGTCCGGATTCGACAGATATTGAGTAATTCCCTGCTCTTTCCTCGGAATATTAAAAATTTTATTCAAACCGGGCTTGCGAATGTCAAGCCCCACAATCACTACTTTCTTTCCTAATAAAGAAAGACTTATTGCTAGATTGGAAGAAATAAAAGATTTACCTTCACCACTAACTGTCGAAGTCACTAAAATCACTTTCTGATCATTCTCAAGCATAAACTGAAGATTAGTACGGAGATTACGGAAAGTTTCACTCATTAAAGTATTCTGATTCTCAAACACAGCAATAGAACCATTTGCTTCTTCTGTCAACGGTACATCACCTACAATAGGCAGACTTGTTAACTTCTCTACATCACCACGCCCTTCTATTTTAAATTTAGTCAAACCAATTAAAAAAATAATACTAACAGGCAATCCCACTCCTACCACTAAAGCAATTAAGTAGATTATCCTAGGCTTAGGAGAAACTGGAGCACCTTCAGCTGCTGGCTCATCAATAATCTTCGCATTATTCGCAGTAGCGGCTAAAGTAATAGCATTCTCTTCACGTTTCTGCAAAAGCATCAGATAAAGCCCAGCCTTGATTTCCTGCTGACGTGCAATACTTACATACTGGCGCTCCTGTCCCGGAGCATCACTGATACGACGGGAAAAACGACTGGACTCACGATCCAGATCAGCCTTCACGATAAGCAAGCCTTGTAAAGTCCCATCAATAGCAGCTTTTACATTTGCTTTCATGGCACGAATACTTGTATCCAGATTTACAATCATCGGGTTGCTTTCCGTAGAAGTACGAAGTAAACGCTTACGTTCAATAATCAATTCATTATAACGATCTATTTGAGTAGTTAAACCATTATCGGATAAACCAATATTACTAGGTAATACTTCATACTCATTCGACGGATTATTGATATATTTATTAAGATCACGAACTAAATTAATTTGAGTTCCATTTTCTACACGTTTTCTTTCATATTCAGCATTTCCCGATACTGCTAATTGGGCATCACTACTGATATCCGTCAATCCTGCATTTCTTTTAAAAGCTTCCAGCTTATCCTCTGTAGTGCCAAGTTCCTCATCAATAATCTTAATACGTTCATTGATAAACTCTCTCGTCTTTTCGGCAACCTCATTTTTATCATTATTCGTATTCCGATTATACATTTCCATTAACTTATTAATAAAGTCCTGTCCCCGCTGTATATTCGTATTCATCAATGAAACAACTGCTACAGAAGTCGTTTTTGAGGTAGGTGCTATTTCCAATGCCCACTGATATCCTTTTGCCACCCCAAAAGGCTGACTAACTACAGCGCTGATATTTCGTACTACACTTTGCCCTACTATCTTCCCATTTGATAAAGAATCTTTCAATGTAAACCCAAATGTACCTGCATCCGTAGGTAACACTGCTGGAAGTTTATCAAAATGCTTATTATATTCATTCAAGCCTATCTTTAGATTCACATCCAGACCACCCTCTGGAGATAACTTCATATCAACCAAAGCTACATTTGGCAATTTATCCGCCTCTTGTGCCGTCAAATTCACAATTACGGGAGAGGTTTTATACAGTTCCTTTTTAGGAAACTCATCCTCATCATAGTAAGTAATATAAAGTTCCAGATTATTAACGACCTCTTTCAGTATTGTTTTTGAGCGTAGCACTTCTATCTCATTATCAATACTCTGCGTAGAAGTAATCACCCCACCTAATCCCAAGCTTTCCAAATCTGCAGTATTTCCACCACCATTCTTTTTATCATTCTTTATCATGATAGATGCAGAGACCTGATACACAGGAGTTTGAAAATGCAAATACACCCAAGCGCCAATCAAACAAGCTAAAACCGAAGCAATAAACCAAGGCCAGTGAATGATATACTTAAAGAGAATTTCCTGATAATTTACTTTCTCTTCGTCTAATTCACTCATATTATTGTTATACGAATTCTCATTCTCTTTCATTACTAATTACTTATTTAATAAAATTACCAATATATTTGCAAGTGAAACCAAGATAGAAGTAGCAGAAAACCATAATCCCGTATTGGTTCCTATATCCGAATTCTTAGCCTTAGTCTTATTAGGTGTCACATAAATTATATCATTCTGCTGTAACTGATAATAAGGAGACAGTACCATTTCAGCCTTATTCAAGTCCATAGTAATAATTTCCTGCTTGTTATCTTGCCCTGTCCTGATCAATTTCACATTATCACGCATACCATAAATAGTCAAATCACCTGCCATAGCGAGTGCTTCCAGCAAATTAATCTTCTCATTAGAGATCACAAAACTACCAGGCTTGGCAACCTCCCCCAATACCGAAATTCGGTAATTAACAATACGCACAGTTACAAGCGGTGCTTCTTTCAAATAAACCTTCAACTTATCTATAATCAGATTTTCTATCTCCAGTTTAGTCAATCCACCTACATGAATCTCACCCAATACTGGAAAGTTGATATTCCCCTGATTATCTACCAAATACTGCTGTAGAGCAGGTGATGCGTTTCCTTGTCCTACCATCTTTCCCTCCGTTCCACTAGCAGTACCCGAATTTACCAGATTGAAAGGTGCAGCCAGTTCCGGAGTAGAACAAGATACGGCAATCGTCAACAAATCCTTGGGCATAACCTTCACACCTGTCTGACGAACACTCTGTTCTGTATCATTCACAAAAGCCGTATCCTGCAAATAAGGCACTTTCTTATATGATTGGCAGGATACCAGCAAAAAAGCAAGTAACACACCCAAAGTCAATCGTTTCAGTTTTCTCATAACCACCTACTCATGTAATTTTACAACTATTGATTTAATTTTTACTCAATTTCCAATTCCTCACCTAATAAGCCTCTTTATCCCCACGGATTACATTATATACAGTCTTATACATGATATATAAGTCCAGAATGAACGTCCAATGCTCGATATACCAGATGTCACGTTGCACACGTCCTTCCATCTGCCAAAGTTCCTTCGTTTCTCCACGAAAACCTGTCACCTGTGCCCAACCTGTAATACCCGGTTTAACAAAATGACGAACCATATATTTATTTATCAAATGGGAATATTCTTCTGTGTGCTTCAACATGTGCGGACGGGGACCCACTAAAGACATATCCCCTTTCAGTACATTAATAAATTGGGGAAGTTCATCCACATTCGTCTTGCGAATCAGATTACCGATACGGGTTTTACGAGGATCACATTCCGTAGCCTGAAGCGTATCACATTGAGCATTCACCCGCATCGAACGGAACTTATAGCACCAAAATTCACGACCATCTTCACCACTTCGTTTCTGTTTGAAAAAGACAGGTCCAGGAGAACTTATCTTTATAGCCAGTCCCACAATGATGTATATAATCGGGAAAAGAGTACAAAGGAATAGTAGCGAGCAAACAATATCAAAGCTACGTTTCACAATACGATTTTCCAATAACTCAAGTGGCTCACGACGGATAGAAAGTACCGGGACATTACCTAACATTTCAAAATACATTCTCCGTTTCAGATAGTTCCGGACATTGGGAACGCTGAAAAAACGAATTAGATGATTCTCGCAATAGTTGATAATCGGCACAATTTCAGCACTACGGGCGGAAGGAAGACTGCAATAAAGTTGGTCTACCTTTCCCGCATTACGGGTCAAATAATCAACAGCTTCGCACGGCTGCCCCAAATATGCAATATTCATAGGATAGCGGTCTGATGGGAAATCTTCAAAATACCCCTGTACACGATATCCTGATGTCGGATCATCCGTCATGGAATGATAAAGTTCCTGCATATTTTCATGGCTACCCACCAGTACTACCTTTCGGACATTTTCCCCACTTTTGCGATAAAGCTCCAGAATATAGCGAAACGTCAGGCGATAAGAAATAATAACGATAATGAGAACTACATAAAATGCCCCCAGCTGACGCAGGTTAACACATTCAAAATGGAATATGTACGAAAGTCCCAGTACTATCAATACAAAAGGAATCATGTTCCGTGCCACCCGAAGCATTATTTGCTCCGGACGAACCACCGGACGATGAAGAATCACTCCAGAACGAATGTTGCAAACCAGATAACATAAAGTCATCAAAGCCATGTTCTGGAAAAGAGGCATGGAAAACTCAAAAGGAGAACGGTTTCCCCAAAGAGAACCAAACACCCACAACAGTAAGTTCAGTAAGATGATGTCCCCTGAAAGGACAAAAGATTTTAAGACTTTATTAAAACGTTGGACTTCCTGCATTACTTTATTCTTGATTTAGATTTTCATCCATATCCTCATTTTTCTCCCTATACTCAATATAAAGTTCTCCCCATTCTACCATTTTGGCTCGAAACTCTTCTTTTGTGAGATTGTCATAGTAATAGGAAAAAAGACGGGTAAAATCACTTAGACGTAAATCTCCCCAGATATCATCTTGTAATAAGTGGGTTTTCCCATGTGGATTTCTTTACGCATAGCCTCTATTGACAAGTGAGCACGTTCAAACTGCTCTGCGATGAAATGGCCCAGTACGGGATGATTAAATTTTTTCATGTTTATAATTTTATTAGTTGTTAAATACATTGTATTATATGTTAATTTTATGCATATCCGTTCAGACATGTCTGAACGATATATTTAAAAGCTATTTCTACCTTCGCCTCGCGTTTTGAAAATTCAAGACGATAATCAAAAAATATAAATGTTATGACAAACGATTTCAGAATGTCTTATTTCATGCCTCCCATTGCTCCCATCAAAAATGAACTGGGGCGGATTGTTACTCCTGCAACACTTATTCCCTCCTGCGAAGTCTCCGTAGAACAAGTTTTTCAAATGATAACCTGCAACGAGAATCTCAAAATTCTGACCGAGCAAGTACGCAATTCCGGAGATATACGGACAGCAAAAGCATCACTATTGCCTTATGTGACTCCCTGTGGTACGTTCTCGCGTCGCAACAGCAAATGTTTCGTAGCTTCTTCACATCTGGTGGTGGTAGATATCGACCATCTCGATTCCTATCAGGAGGCAGTGGAAATGCGCAGTACATTGTTTAATGACCACCTTCTGCATCCTGTACTCACGTTTATCAGTCCCAGCGGACGGGGTGTGAAAGCATTCGTACCCTACGATCATTTACCCATTGCTAACGACACAAACAGTATCATCGAAAATATGAAACTGGCAATGATGTTCACTGTGTTGCTCTATGGTACTGAAACACCTCCTCCATTCGGAGAAAAACGCAAAGGGGTAGACTTTTCCGGTAAGGACATTGTTAGGTCTTGTTTTCTTAGTCATGATCCGGGAGCGTTGTTTAGAAACAACAAATAATTAGATATTAAAAACTATAAATTAAAATTATGGACGAAATTGAATCGTTATGCCGCCTCTGTGAGGCGGTTGAAACTGCAGGAGCGGATATTGCCCCTACGTATGCTGAATATGTACAACTGGCGTTCGCCATCGCAACGGATTGCGGAGAAGCGGGACGCGAGTTTTTCCATCGGTTGTGCCGGGTGTCTGCCAAGTACGAATGGGAACATGCCGAACGGATATTCTCTAACGCACTTACTACCCGGCATGGAGATGTCCATCTGGGCACTGCATTCCATCTTGCTGAAAGGGCGGGTGTGACTCTCTGCAAAGAGGAAATGATGAACCACCGGAAAAATGCAAAAAATGCAGGAAATGCACCGTCCAAAAATCTCACACACACGCACGTGTATAATAAGGTGGACAATGAAGAACCGGACGAATCCGAAGAGCTGCAGGACGGGAGTGACCCGAACCAACCATTGCCCTCTTTCACCGAAGCGGACTGGCCGAAAATCCTGTTGCTCATCATGAGTTATGCCACCAGCCCCACACAACGCGATGTCATGCTGCTCGGAGCATTGACCGCCATAGGTGCCAGCATGGAGCGATATGTGAGATGTCCATACGCCGGCAAACTCCAGTCTCCTTGCCTGC
This sequence comes from Bacteroides xylanisolvens, assembly GCF_018289135.1. NCBI lineage: Bacteria > Pseudomonadati > Bacteroidota > Bacteroidia > Bacteroidales > Bacteroidaceae > Bacteroides > Bacteroides xylanisolvens. The sequence continues at coordinate 910,871 of NZ_CP072216.1, read as the reverse complement.
AAAGTTTTATTGTGGCTCCTTCCGCCTCGGGTAAGGGAATTCTTTCGTTCATCCGGCTGCTTGTAGAGCCTATTCATGACGAGATCCGCCAAAAAGTAGCGGAAGAGGTCAAGGCCTACAAAAAAGAGAAAGCCGCCTATGATACCATGGGAAAGGAGCGCTGCAAAGTGGAAGCTCCTCAAATGCCCAAGAATAAAATGTTTCTCATCTCGGGCAATAACACCGGAACAGGTATTCTGCAAAATATCATGGATGCCAACGGCACAGGACTTATCTGCGAAACCGAAGCGGATACCATCTCCGCTGCTATCGGTTCTGAATACGGACACTGGAGCGATACACTCCGCAAAGCATTCGACCACGATCGTCTGTCGTACAACCGGCGCACCGACCAGGAATACCGGGAGGTAAAGAAAAGCTATCTCTCCCTCCTGCTTTCCGGCACACCCGCACAAGTAAAACCACTCATTCCCTCGACAGAGAACGGTCTTTTCTCGCGCCAGCTGTTTTATTATATGCACGGCATATGGACATGGATCAACCAGTTTGAAAGTGGCGAAACCGATCTGGAAGCCATCTTCACAGGCATAGGCCTGGAATGGAAAAAGCAACTGGACCTGATGAAAGCACACGGGCTTCATACGCTCCGGCTCACTGATGAGCAAAAGCAAGAGTTCAATGCCCTCTTTGCCGATCTGTTTTTCCGCTCGGGACTTGCCAACGATAACGAAATGAGCAGTTCCATAGCCCGACTGGCTGTCAATACATGCCGTATCATGGCAGAAATAGCTATGATTCGTGCATTGGAATGCGACCAGCCTTATCAGTTCAAGGATTCTTCCTCCCCTCTGCTGACCCCTGACAAGGAGATTGCCGCCGATAATATCAAAGACGGCATTATCACCCGTTGGGATGTGACAATCACCGCTGAAGATTTCCATGCGGTGCTGGAGCTTGTAACTCCGCTCTATCGTCATGCCACACATATCTTGTCTTTTCTTCCTTCCACAGAGGTCAAACATAGAGCCAATGCCGACCGGGATGCACTTTTTGAAATGATGGGCAACCAGTTCACCCGCGCACAGTTGTTGGAGCAGGCTGAAAAGATGAAAATCAAACCTAACACTGCTCTTAGCTGGCTGAACCGTCTGATAAAAAAAGGATTGCTTATCAATACAGACGATAAAGGCGTTTATACGCGCACGCATGTGTGCGTGTGTTAGGGAACCCTCGGAAAAAGTGCATTTTTTGCATTTATATAACAACAGGACGTTTCATGAATCCTAAAGCGGCGCTTTAGAGGTGGTAAAGCATAGCTTTACGATTGCTAAAGCGGTGCTTTACTTTTCCGCTCTTCTAAGGTTCTCCCAAGGCATCTACAATCACTCTCACCTCCAACGGGGTGAATGAGCGGCGCTTTGATTCGTAACCTAAGTCGTACAGGCGTTGCAGAAGTCCGGGACATAAAGAGATCCATTTCTTCATCTTTCGATATGCAGCAATGTCAGTTAGTTCCGGAGAATAAAGTTGAGCCAGTTCCATGCGACCGTAGGCGCGTATTTTGAATTCGTTCATGATGAATAAGTTTCTGATTTACAATTACAAAAATAACAAAACATATTCACATATCCTACGTTTTTCCATTGAATAACCGACCGTTACTGCGCATAATTGACAACAATCGCGTGCAACTGTAGACTATTGATTTCTGCGGGTTTCAGGGTTGTATCTTTGTATCGTCGAAAGGGAAAAGAATCCCCCGGACACAATGTTTAACCCTTTAATTTATTGTTTTATGATTCGTTACAAAATTTATCAAAACCAACAGCAAAAAGGCCTGAATGCAGGCAAGTGGTTCGCCCGTGCGGTAAGCGACGAGACGTTTGATTTGGCTAAGCTTGCCGAACACATGTCAAAACACAATTCACCGTATTCCGGTGGTGTCATCAAAGGTGTGCTTTCCGACATGGTAGACTGCATCAAGGAACTGCTGCTCGACGGCAAATGTGTGAAAATCGACGACCTTGCCATCTTTGGTGTGGGCATCCGCAGTAAGGCAGCTGATACGCTGGAAGATTTCTCATTGGAGAAAAACATCACTGGTATGCGTCTGAAAGCCCGTGCTACCGGTAATTTGTCAACCACCAACCTGAAACTCGACAGCCAGTTGAAACAGCAGGCCGAATATCAGAAACCAACAACTGCCGGAGGAGGTTCTGATTCGGGTGATACCCCTGATCCGAAACCGGATGGTGGCGGTGAAGCGCCTGATCCGGCTGCTTAATCCTAAATCCTTTATTTTTAATCTTTAAAAAAGTAACATCATGAGTAATTCATCTTCTCCCCGCTCCGTATGGAGCTTCATCATCAAAGTGATTATCACCGTTGCCACCGCTATCGGAGGTCTGATCGGAGTACAGAGCTGTATGTAGCCTTATGCGTACCATCACTCTGATTATCATTCATTGCAGTGCCACGCCGGAAGGAAAGTCCCTTTCGGCGGAGGCTTGCCGTCAAGATCATATCCTTCACCGGAGATTCCGTGACATCGGCTATCATTTCTACATCACCCGGGATGGAGAAATCTACCAAGGCCGTCCTCTGGAAAAGGTCGGGGCACACTGCCGTGACCATAACACCCATTCGATAGGTATTTGTTACGAAGGAGGGCTGGATATGGCGGGACGTCCCAAAGACACGCGTACATTGGCACAACGGGCTTCTTTGCTCGGTCTGCTCCGCGAATTGAGGAAAATATTTCCTAAGACGTTGATTGTAGGCCATCATGATTTGAATCCGATAAAGGAGTGTCCGTGTTTTAATTGTACGGAGGAGTACCGGGAATTAGATGGTATTATCTAAGTATATTGACCAGCAAACTGGCAATAGATACCAGAATGGAAAATCCCGAAACCCACATCGTCGTACTTGTTCCGATGTCTGCGCTCTGCGCTTTGGTTTTATTAGGAGTGACATACAGGATGTCATTCTGTTGCAACTGATAGTAAGGAGATAATAACAAATCCGCGTCGTTCAGATTGAGTGTAACAAACTGTTTATGCCCATTCCTGTCTTCGCGGATTAGTTTTACATTATCACGAACACCATAAATAGTCAAATCTCCTGCCATGGCAAGGGCCTCGAGCACATTGATCTGCTCATTCACTACCGGATAAACACCGGGAGAGGCCACTTCGCCCAAAACGGAAATTTTAAAACCGGACATACGGACTACTACCGTAGGTCTTTCTTTCACGTAAGATTTCAGTCTATCCGTTATCAGGTTTTCAGCTTCACGACTTGTTAAACCGTTCAAAGGAAGTTTACCTAAAACCGGATAATTGATATTTCCCTGATCGTCCAATAGAAACGTACTGCCTTGCGCATTGAAAGGCTGCGAAACAACCGGATCGGAAGTGGAAACAAGAATGGAAACTTCATCACCCGGTATCAGTCTTGCGTCCTGAACAGGCGCAACTTGCGTATTCGCCTGTTTCAAAATCTCCGCATCCTGCAAGTAAGGTACTTTGGCTCAGTCTGAAACCTTGGGGGATTGCGTTAAAATTCTTATTTTTGCATCATGAAAACATCCTCTTCCCAAACGATTGATCCTGTTGCTTCTTTAAGCTTGTTCTTGCCTTCAGGAATCCTTGATTACTTTACCCTAGTCAATCATGTTTCTCAGGATACTTGCTTTATTCTTTATCTAGAGGAGAAAGCCACTATTCCTGCTGAGTACTCTGATCTCCATCTTCACTCAAAAGGTTTCCTCCCTGAGATTGAAGTTCAGGACTTCCCTATCCGTGGTAAAGCCGTTTATTTACGTATCAAGCGTCGTCGCTGGGAAGATCCATCCACTGGGCAGACATATAGTCGTGACTGGAGTTTGGTAGCCACCGGTACTCGCATAACCGCTGAGTTCGGTGCTTTTTTAAAAGAATTACTTAGATAATCACGCCGTTAGCTGCCAAAGTGTAGCTGAGCATTACTGTATGGATGGCAAACAGCTTCAAAGCCAATATAAAGACCACCTGAGTGACTTCCAGAATTGGGATCAGAGAGCACATGCCCAAGAGTATATCCTTTATCCAAAGAATATGGGTTATCACCTATGTATTGACGAAACGGCTTTAAGTAAGGGAGATCTTTATACCATCTTAATAAATAGAGATAAGCGAGGTAGGAAAGGTTCTATTATAGCTGTAATTCAGGGCACTAAAACCGATGATATCATTGCGGTACTTACAAAGATGCCACAGGAGCTGCGTAATCAGGTCAAAGAAATTACACTGGATATGGCCGGGAGCATGCAAAAGATTGCCAAAACGTGCTTTCCACGTGCCATGCAGGTGATTGATAGGTTTCATGTACAAAAACTTGTATACGAAGCTGTACAAGAGTTGCGCATTACATATAGATGGCAAGTGATAAAAGAGGAGAATAAAGCTATGAAAGCGGCAAAAGAGAAGGGGGAAGTATATAAAGCAGAAGAACTCGAAAACGGAGATACACTCAGGCAATTATTGGCCAGAAGCAGATATTTATTATTTAAATCACCTGATAAATGGACCAAGAGTCAGAAAATCAGGGCAGAATTACTTTTCAAGCAGTTTGAAGATATTAAGCACGTATATTACTACTCATTGGAGTTGGGAAAGATCTTTTCCACAAACTATGACAAGGATGTAGCAAGAGCAAAGCTGGCACTATGGTATAATAAGATTGAAGAATATGGATACGATACATTCACAACAGTAGCAAACTCTATTGAGAATCATTATGAAAGGATTCTGAACTTCTTTGTGAACAGGAGTACAAATGCAGCAGCGGAAGCATTTAATGCTAAAATCAAAGCATTTAGGGCATCATTTAGAGGAGTAGTGGATATGAGCTTCTTCCTTTTTAGGCTAGCAAAGGTATATGCATGAAGGGAATTGACTAAACTTAATCCCCCAAGAATTACAACTGAGCCGGTACTTTCTTATAGGACTGGCAAGCCGAGAGAAAGAAGAAAAAGAATATCAGTGCAAAAGCACCGGATAATTTCGTATTCATGTAAATGGTGGATAAATGATGACGGGATTAGTTTTTCTCGCAGACAGCCTCGACATAGCCAATAGGCATATTAACGCAAGCGCATCCCAGCATATTCAGCCGGACGGCAATCTTGCTTTTGCCATCGACATTGACCAGTTCACCAACCAGCCCGGTCAGAGGTCCTTTCACAACACGGACCTTCTCACCACGTGCCAAAGGAGAGCTGTTCATACAAATAGCTTCCTCGGAATAGTCGAGCATGAAACGGAAACGAGCCATCTGCTCATCTGGAATCACCGCCGGAGAGCTCTCACCACGCATCACCATATAACGGCTCACTGTAGAAAAACCCAGAACTTCTTTGCGTTCTTTCGGATTTACGTGCACAAACACCATCATTGGAAGAAGGACAGACTCAACTACCTTGCGCCGGTCACTCCACTGATGAATTTCTTGTTGGACAGGGACGAAATTCTCGATCCCCATTTTGTCTAAACGTTCGGCTACCTTCTTCTCGTGGTGCATACGAACCAGAGCAACATACCAGCGTTTAGAGTGTGCTACGCCTTCCCCTGTCCCATCGCTAGGCCCAGCACTAAGTGATTTTGGTTTTGTTAAAATCATGTTTTTTTACCCCATGTTATTCCGTTACTTCTTAGGTAACGGACAATACACACACAAGGCGCGCGTCTCTATAAAAATGGAAATCACATATAGGAATAGGGCACAAGAAAGGAACTGCCTAATACTCAACAGGAAAAATCCAGAGATTAGGCAATAAAAAGTTTAGAACATGAAAATAAAGTTATTTCATGTTCGGATAGTTTTTTTCCTATATTTCAGATAAAACGAAAAAAAGTGGAAGAATATTTGCTTACTATTTATGTTTTTGTCTATCTTTGCGTCAAATTTAAGTTCCGTTACCTAAGAAGTAACACACATACTTTAGTTCTGAATACTAATACTTTGCACTTTTCACCCTGCCTACACAACAGTTTTTAATGTAAGATAAATTCCCTTTATTTACCTCTGTACGTTCTTTAAGTCCAAAGCCTTTCAAATAGATTTGTGTGGTTTTTATAGATTTATGGCCCAATGATTCACTAATCATTTCAATAGGTACTCCCCGATACTTCGCTGTCGTTGCCCAAGAATGGCGAAGTGTATAGGAAGTGACGGGAGATTGCAAATGCAAAGCTCTTGCCAAGTCCTTCAAACAATTATTGAATTGGCGAAGAGCGGACTGATATTCCCGGTACCCTCTTTCATCCAGACGTTTTTGATCGCCGCTAAGGATGTCAAACAGATAATCCGGACAATCGGGTTGTGCATCTTCCCTATTGCGAAGCTGGTTAATCATTTCCCTGGCTGTATCAAGTACTTCCACACTCATCGGGGTTTTAGTTTTGATACGGTTGTATCGCAACACATTCTGATCGAGTGCCGATTTCTCCAGGTGGGCTAAATCTGCGAACGACATTCCGCAAAACTGGAACATCAGGGCAGCAATAGCCTGTGTACGACGCAAACGCTCCGACTTGGGGTCCTCATACAGAAGCTTATACAATTCGACAGCAGGCAGGGCCTTCTTCTGGCGAACATCGACACCGGTATAAACATCATGAAACAATCGCGGCACGTATGGCGCAATGCCCGCTTCTACTCCCCGGTTATAAATACTACGAAGCATACGCATATACGTAGAGATCGTATTGGGCTTCAAGCCACACTTGTAAAGATACTGCCCGTAGCGTCGTAAACTTTCCCGGGTGACTTGTCTGAACGACACATTGAGCGTGCCGCAAAACTTGCTGAAAGAGAAGAGAGCATTCTTGTAGACATGCGCCGTAGAATAGCGTCCCTCCTTTCGCAAACGGCCGATGTAGAACTCTGCACATCGGCTAAATCCATTTTTGTTCCTCATTACATCATTAGTTATTTTGTATATTATACCATTTGGCAAGCGGCAAAAGAACGAAAAACTTTCTAATTCTTTCCTATTTCAAACGAAAATCTTATCTTTGCACACAAGGAAGGTATACTATTACATAAATTGAATTTAGCAAGCTGGTTAAGAAATTAACAGATCGGCTTGATGTCTTCTTCGGAAGACTATAGGTTTTATCATTTGCCGTAGTCGCAGACCGCTCTGCGTGCTCGTTTATACATAAAGAATTTTTTTAGTATACTTTCCTTATTTTAATGACAGAGCAAGAGATTAAGATACGTCAGCAAGTAACCCGGTCTTTTCAAGAAATAAAGACTGTTGCGGATTTGACTAAACTAATGAATGAGGTTTGGTCATTCTTATGTAAAGGTACACATAAAAGAATTCCACTAAAAGACGTGACTTACTTTAGTAACTATAAATTAGCTAAAGATGCATATTACAAGTTTTTAATTCCTAAAAAGAACGGAAAAACGCGTGAGATACAAGCACCTGTAAAAGACTTAAAACGTCTGCAAATATGTCTGAACTTTATCCTGTCCAGTCTTTATCACCCTCATCCTGCCGCTAAGGGGTTTATTTTGGGACAAAACATAAGTGACGCAGCAAAACCACACGTAAGAATGCCTTATGTTTTTCATTTAGATTTAAAAGACTTTTTTACTTCTATTTCTCTTTATCGGGTAAAGGCTTGTCTATCATTACCTCCATTCAATCTGAATGGAGATAAAGAAAGGATAGCTTATTGTATAGCCAATATATGTTGTACTAATGACGGCAGCAGAACCTTCTTACCTCAAGGCGCACCGACTTCTCCCATTTTGTCCAACATTGTAAGCCTGCGTCTGGATCGAAAGCTTACCGGACTTGCCAAAAGATTCAGTGCTAGATATACACGCTATGCAGATGATATAACTTTCTCATCCTATCAGGACATCGCAAACAACACAGAGTTCCAGCAAGAACTAGTCAGGATCATTTCGGGACAGAACTTTCAAATTCAGCCTTCCAAAACCAGAGCAGAAGGCAGAGGATACAGGCAAACTGTTTGCGGCTTAACAATCAATGAGAAGGTCAATGTCTCAAAATCGTATGTCAAAGAGATTCGGTTATATTTATATCTATGGGAACGGTATGGATATGAACGCGCGCAGATGTATCTCGCTTCAGATATAAAGAAAACGAAAGGCAACCATTCCGACATACCTCAATTATCCCATTATTTAAATGGAAAAATCCAATATATGCAGATGATAAAAGGAAACAGTGATGCTACTTATAAAACATTGCGAAACAAATTTATCTACTTATATATTCCTCAATGGAAAGAATGGAAAAAGAATATACTCGACTTCTGTGATGCGGTACAAAACTCTAAATTAAGTATAGAAGAGCTAAATAAATGGTATAAAACAATTAGTACAAATATCAATATACATCTATTAAAAGACACCCCCCTCTATACTTCACTTACCAAAGCTCTGTCTTGTTTAACTTTAAAAGCATCTGACATTCCCACACAGACTGTCTTTAAGGAACCAATACACAATGCCACACTACTACCATCCTTTTTATATGAGAATTTCAGCAAAAACGATCCGCTCAAATTTATCACTCATATCTGGGACGGAAATGCGGACAATTGCAAATTTGAAGGGTATGAGGATTTTATCCGAAAGGAACAAATTGCATTTAAAGAGATAACCGGACGTTTTAAAACAATAGATAAAAATCTTTTTTATTGTTTTTACGGTTTTCTACATAATCCCCTCAACAACAGAGGATGGGGGCAATATAAAATAAAATCCGGATGGAGTTCTTCATGGCTAAAAGCATGGTGTTCTGAACATCCGGAGCGTTCTCCTTTCGATTGTCCGATTCCGGAAAATAAACGCGAAATAGCAAATAATGTAAAATTGAACTATTTCAGCGATATCGTAGAGCTATTTAAATCTGAATTTCAGCTCAGACCGGAAACACGCCAACTAAAGAAACTTCTACGAGAACTAGTCAGGCAATATTTAAATTTCGATTTTCATGTTACGTTTGAACTAACAGATGTCAAATTATATACAAACGTATATATGATACGTAATATTCTATCTGACATACTACATGATATGGCACAAAGGAAGCAGTTTCCCGACATTCTCGTTAGAGTTGAAGACCTTGGTTCTGATTATGTAGATATCCTACTTTGTCAAAAGGATTCGGATTATTATGCCACTCACCTACAACTGATCCAGGAAACTGAATCTGGAGATTTTTGTGAATTGAAAAGAAAAATGGCAAACTTATGCGACTGGTATGTGGAAACACAATGTAAAGATGGAGCATTCCGCATCAATTATTTAAATAGTATTCAGCCTGATCGGACAATAGCGGAACCTTTGCTTTCAGATGGAGTAAAGGGATTCACTCACCGAATCCGTATATATAAACATTATGCTTATGAAAATCCTAATTATAGATGAAAAGAAAACACGGCGGGAAGAGCTTGCTTCAATAAATGAGGAAGTAAACAACACACTGAAGAACTGCGACCAGCTTCACATCCTGACAGGGAATGAATGTAATACTTTTATTGAAGGAGTTCGTTCCAACAACAAAACATTTAATATGGCAGAATATGCAATTATTTGTTGCCATCACACATTTGTAGAAAAAATAGAGGAGCAGTTAAAAGAGATATGCCGGAAAAACAGTATTCCACTCATTTTCTTTTCCGGACGTTATTCCTACTCCTACATGAGTGATAATGTATTGCAACTGAGCGTCGACAAATTTTACACACAGGCATTGCCATGCATAGTGCAAGATATAAAAGCAGAAAATCCGCTGATACTTGAAAAAATAGAATTCGGAGAAGATTATGAAGTTGCCATATTAATGAATACAAGAAATAAATTGATAGAATGGCTTGAATCCGAAGACGACACGCGGACATATTCCGAACTTGATTTAGACAGCTATGTATTAGAATTAGCCGACAATGCTTCGCTAACCGAATGTGTGCATGAAGATAAAGAGTACAATCCGACTCTATTGCGCGAACAGATTAATAGTATATCCTCACTTATAAAACAAAAAATATGAAACCGGCCTTGATTTACTATGAAGAAAATGTATTTTCGCAACTTGATTATTTTCAAAACATCCGTTTAGCCACTTCCGGACGCACTGTTGATGAAAGATTTTACCTGACATTCAATGACTTATCAGAAAGCTACAAAAAGGAAGGAGTCACAGCCATTTTTATTATGAACACATTATCTGATAATGCTATAGAATTGCAAGGACTTCAGATGGCACACTATATACGTATTATAACCAGAGGTGAAGGAGTAGGAAAGCTACCCATTTTCTTAATTGGTTCAGAAAATATCACTGAATTATTACGTCTTTCAGATTATTCCTCCATTCTACAGACTCCGGCGGTGGAACTTTTATCTTACTCTAAAGAAAAAGTGAAAAATGTCATTGACAATATTCAGAGCTATAAACATCTGGAAAATTATGAAGCATATCTAGAAAAAACTCATATACCTCAACCTAACAACTATCTTTCCCATCATTCTATAACGAGCGAATGGTCTTTATACCAATGGTCTACATGTCTGAATATCAAACCAGCGATAGCAAATCATATTGAAAGGAATTTATATTACAGGTATGTTATATCGCAACACCCCGAATCTGACGTTAAAGTTACGATTGATTATCCTCCGTATTCATCAGAGTCAGGGTCGGAAAAAAAGCGCATTCTCATTATTGATGATGAAGCAGATAAAGGATGGGGTGAACTTTACAAGGCATTATTTTCTCACTACTCCAACATTGAAGTAAACACCCTGAAAGGCTTTGATTATGCATCCGACACCAAAGCGACCTTACTCCAGAAAGTAAAGGAAGCGATTGAAGAAAGGCCGTTTGAACCGTATCATTTAGTATTACTTGACATCCGGCTACTGCAAGATGACTTTAAAAAGAAAACAGACTTCTCCAGCTTTGATGTTATCAATGTGCTACAAACACTTGATAAGGGAATCCAAATTATCATCGTGACAGCCTCCAATAAGGCGTGGAACCTGCAATATGCTTTAAACAGAAATGTATTTGCTTACATCACTAAAGAATCTATTTTTGATAAAAGTTGTTCTAAAGAAAAACTGGAAGAGTTATTAAAACAGTCTGTTGACGCAATCTCTAAAAGTCGTTTTCTCAAGCAAGTGGCAAAAAATGAAAAACAGATTTTGGACAGATTAAACGATAAAACAAGCACAATAAGTGTTCCTATTAGAGAAAGGATGCTTTATAATATAAAGGAACAAATAGAAATAGCTTGGGTAATGTTGACGAATTATCGTTTCGATGAAAGGTATTTACGGTATGCTTACTTGTCATATTATCAGATACTAGAACTTTTCGCAGAAACAAGTACTGGAATGTATATCAAAATCAAGAATAAAAAGGATATTTATTGCGAAGACACAAAAGGAAAGGATATTAATTGTTCTGAACAGCTAAAAATGATATATGACAATATATGGAATGGCAACTTGATCCAACAAACACAAGGTAGTCGTACAGAAAAAGAGTTAGAATTGGGATCATATGCACGAATTGGATCATGGATGTTCGCCCGTACCACAAACCGGCATTTCATGACATTATTGGAATTAAACTCTACAAGAAACAACAATACCCATGGAGGAAGTAGCACTCCCAATATTGATTTAGAAAAAAGACTTCTAAAAATGATGGCTCTCATCATCGATTTCATGGACAATGCATAGTATTCTGCACATTTTCTTGCCTATATTTTACCACTTTACCGAATAATAAGGGACATCCTTCAGAAGAATGCCCCTTCATTTTTTATGTTTTTCTCGTTTTATACGTATGTTTCCAGCAATTTCACATTTCCTCCTTCGGGAGTGATAGTGACATCTTGCGTGGTAGCAGGCAACAGGATAGATTCTCCTGCACTAACAGTCAGTTCATTACCTTCATTGTCTCTCATCTTGCATGATCCTTCCATACAGATAAAAATCACGAATGAATCGAGTTCGGAATAGTCGCAACTGATTTCTTCAGTCATGTCATACAGAGAAGTCGTGAAGTAAGTGCAGGCAACCAGTTCTACCGGTTCGTCCTTCAACGGTTCGTATTTAGTACGATAGTCATCCAATACTTCGTAGTTGATGGCTTCACGGGCTAAATCGGTGTGAAGTTCGCGGGTTTTACCATTCGCATCTTTACGGTTGAAATCGTAGATACGATAAGTTATATCAGAAGTTTGCTGAATCTCGGCGATGAAAGAACCTGCCCCGATGCTGTGCACACGTCCGGCAGGAAGGAAGAATACATCACCCGGATGAATTTCATATTCCTGCAATACGTCGGTAATCGTATTGTTCAACACGCGTTCTTTATATTCTTTCGGGGTAATCTGTTCAGAGAATCCTGAACGCAATTTAGCTCCTTTGTCGGCATCTACCACATACCACATCTCGGTTTTTCCCATCGAATTGTGGCGTTTCTTCGCCAACTCATCTGTTGGGTGTACCTGGATTGACAAATCCTGTTTGGCGTCGATGAACTTAATGAGCAGTGGGAATTTATTGCCGAAACGGGCATAATTCGCTTCACCAACCAGTTCCTCACGATACTTTCTTACCATATCGGCCAAGGTTAAACCTTTATCCGGGCCATTAGCCACTACGGATTCATTGTTCTCAACACCGGAAATCTCCCAGCTTTCTCCTACTCCTTTCAAGTCTGAATTCAAATGCTTGAACGGAATAATTTTGTCGCCCCCCCAAAGCGTCTGCTTCAGAATAGGTTCGAATTTTAATGGATACATTTTTGTTTTTCTTGTTATAAACTTAGATTAAATTCGCTCGGATTGTTACAATCCGGGAACAAACATACAAAAAATAGTTCAGTTTTTAAGAAAAGGAGGATGAAAATTCATTTAAGAAATCATCTTTTGTCCTTGCATCCAAAGAAGATGAAGTAATAAAGCTAAACTTTCCTAAAGCACCTGTCATATTTAGTCGGAATAATTTGTGAGTAAGAAAGAATTTCCCTTTATTTGCAGGAAATTTTTAATAATACCAGACATGAATAACACATTCCCAACAGAAGGGAATCTATCAGGGCTCAGCCGGAAAGATTTCCAAAAGGATATAAATGATAAGAAAACTGATTTATTTATCCTCAAAAACACAAAGGGAATGGAAGTAGCTGTAACCAATTACGGATGCGCCATTCTTTCTATCATGGTACCGGACAAAAACGGTAAGTATGCTAATGTAATCCTCGGACACGACAGCATCGACCACGTCATCAACAGCCCGGAACCTTTCCTAAGCACTACTATCGGACGCTACGGCAACCGTATCGCGAAAGGAAAATTCACCTTGTTCGGCGAAGAACATGAACTCACGATTAACAACGGACCTAACTCTCTACATGGTGGACCTACCGGTTTCCACGCCCGTGTTTGGGATGCTGTCCAGATTGATGAGAGCACAGTGCAATTCAACTATGTTTCTGCTGACGGCGAAGAGGGATTCCCCGGCAATCTGGAAGTGGAAATGACTTACCGCCTGGAAAATGAAGTAAATGCACTGACTATCGAATACCGCGCTACCACCGACAAAGCTACAGTCGTTAACTTGACTAACCACGGTTTCTTCAACCTCGCCGGTATTTCCAACCCTACTCCTACCGTTAACAACCACATCGTTACGATCAACGCTGATTTCTATACGCCTATCGACGAAGTTTCTATCCCTACCGGTGAAATTGCCAAAGTAGAAGGTACTCCGATGGATTTCCGTGCTCCGCACACTGTAGGCGAACGTATCGACGACAAATTCCAGCAACTGATTTTCGGTGCAGGATATGACCACTGTTATGTACTGAACAAGATGGAAAGCGGTTCGCTCGACCTGGCTGCCACTTGCAAGGACCCGGAAAGCGGACGTATCATGGAAGTATATACCACCGAAGCGGGGGTACAACTCTATACGGGCAACTGGCTCAACGGATTTGAAGGTGCACACGGAGCTACATTCCCTGCCAGAAGCGCTATCTGCTTTGAAGCACAGTGTTTCCCGGATACTCCGAACAAACCTCATTTCCCATCGGCTACCTTGCTGCCGGGTGATGAATACCAACAGATCACTGTCTACAAATTTACGGTAGAAGAATAAGATTTGAAAAATAACTAACCTAATTTTATAAACTAACATTTTTTTTGAACCATGACACAAGAAAAAAAGAACGGTAATCTCGTCGCAATTATCACGATGTTCTTCATCTTTGCGATGATCTCTTTCGTAACAAACCTCGCTGCTCCATTCGGAACAATCTGGAGAAATGAATATGCGGGTTCGAACACTTTAGGTATGATGGGAAATATGATGAACTTCCTGGCTTACCTGTTTATGGGAATTCCTGCCGGTAACATGCTCGTTAAGATCGGTTACAAGAAGACTGCTTTGATTGCAATGGCAGTAGGTTTCCTCGGTTTGTTCACACAGTATCTTTCCAGCTTATTCGGAGCAGGTGCTGAAGTATTCGCATTCGGTGAGTATGTTATCAAATTAAACTTTGTAATCTATCTGCTTGGTGCATTCATCTGCGGTTTCTGCGTTTGTATGCTTAACACAGTGGTAAACCCGATGTTGAACCTTCTCGGTGGCGGTGGTAACAAAGGTAACCAGTTGATTCAGACTGGTGGAGCTCTTAATTCTTTGTCTGGTACATTGACTCCGCTTTTCGTAGGTGCTTTGATCGGTACTGTTACTTCAAGTACTGCTATGTCTGACGTTGCTCCTCTGCTCTTCGTTGCTATGGGTGTATTCGTTGCTGCATTTATCGTTATCTCATTTGTTGCTATTCCTGAACCACACCTTCAGAAAGGTGGAGTGAAGAAAGAAAAATTCTCTCACAGTCCATGGAGCTTCCGTCACACTTTACTGGGTGTAATCGGTATCTTTATTTATGTAGGTATTGAAATTGGTATCCCGGGTACACTGAACTTCTATCTTGCCGATTCAAGCGATAAAGGTGCCGGTATCATGATGAACGGTGCTGCTATCGGTGGTGCTATCGCTGCTATCTATTGGTTGCTGATGCTTGTGGGACGTACTGCAAGTAGTGCTATCAGTGGTAAGGTTTCCAGCCGTGCACAGTTGATCGCTGTTTCTGCTACTGCTATCATTTTCGTATTGATCGCTATCTTCACTCCGAAAGATGTAACGGTTTCAATGCCGGGTTATACTGTAGGTGAAGGCTTTATGATGGCACAGGTTCCTGTAAGTGCCTTGTTCCTTGTACTTTGCGGTCTTTGTACTTCTGTAATGTGGGGTGGTATCTTCAACCTTGCAGTAGAAGGCTTAGGAAAATATACAGCACAGGCTTCCGGTATCTTTATGATGATGGTTGTTGGTGGTGGTGTATTGCCGTTGATCCAACAAAGTATCTCTGACTCTGTAGGTTATATGGCTAGCTACTGGTTGATTATCGCTGCTCTGGCTTACCTGTTGTTCTACGGCTTGGTAGGTTGCAAGAATGTAAATAAGGATATTCCTGTGGAATAATCACATAGAATAGAATTCAATTTATTCACCTTTAAAATATAAATATCATGGATACAGAATACGTAAGAAGTCGATTCATTAAACACTTTGACGGAACTACTGGATTTTTATATGCTTCTCCGGGCCGTATCAACCTGATCGGTGAACACACTGACTACAACGGTGGATTCGTTTTTCCGGGAGCGGTAGACAAAGGGATGATTGCTGAAATCAAACCTAACGGTACTGACAAAGTAAAGGCTTACTCTATCGACTTGAAGGATTATGTAGAATTTGGTTTGAATGAAGAAGATGCTCCACGCGCCAGCTGGGCAAGATATATTTTCGGTGTATGCCGTGAAATGATTAAACGTGGCGTTGATGTGAAGGGATTCAATACTGCTTTCGCAGGTGATGTGCCTCTGGGTGCAGGTATGTCTTCTTCTGCCGCTTTGGAAAGTACGTATGCTTTCGCACTGAACGAACTGTTCGGTGAAAACAAAATAGATAAATTTGAATTGGCTAAAGTTGGCCAGGCTACAGAACATAATTACTGTGGTGTGAACTGCGGTATTATGGACCAGTTTG
The DNA here is from genome assembly GCF_018289135.1 of Bacteroides xylanisolvens. Classification (NCBI taxonomy): domain Bacteria; kingdom Pseudomonadati; phylum Bacteroidota; class Bacteroidia; order Bacteroidales; family Bacteroidaceae; genus Bacteroides; species Bacteroides xylanisolvens. The sequence goes on along the minus strand of NZ_CP072216.1, from coordinate 894,704 downwards.
CTTCCGTATTCGGTAAAGCTGGTAGCTTGATCCGTCTGGATTGCCGTTCACTGGAGTATCAGTATTTCCCATTCCATCCGGAAGGTTATCGTCTGGTTCTGATGGATTCAGTTGTGAAACACGAATTGGCTTCTTCTGCTTATAACAAGCGTCGCCAAAGCTGTGAAGCTGCTGTTGCCGCTATCCAGAAAAAACATCCGCACGTAGAATTCCTGCGCGACTGTACAATGGCTATGCTAGAAGAAGCGAAAGCTGATATCAGCGCTGAAGACTATATGCGTGCAGAATATGTAATCGAAGAAATCCAACGTGTACTCGATGTTTGCGAGGCATTGGAAAAGGATGATTACGAAACTGTAGGTAAGAAGATGTACGAAACTCATCACGGCATGAGCAAGTTGTACGAAGTAAGCTGCGAAGAACTCGACTTCCTGAATGACTGCGCTAAAGAGTACGGTGTAACCGGTTCACGCGTTATGGGTGGCGGCTTCGGTGGTTGTACTATCAACCTTGTTAAGGATGAGTTGTACGATAACTTCGTTGAAAAAACAAAAGCTGCTTTCAAAGCTAAATTCGGCAGAAGCCCGAAAGTGTATGACGTAGTAATCGGTGACGGTTCTCGTAGACTGGAATAAGAATTTATTCGTTATTAAATAATTAAGAAGGGCGGCTTCCGTGATGGGAGCCGCCCTTACTTTTTACAATTAACAAAAATCTAAAATCTATTAATCTAATAACATCTAATTAGTTCTACTTATTTCTTCGTAAATTTATATACTGCAAACGTAGTGGGTTCCAATTCGGTAGTAAACACATTGCCTTCAATAGATACCGGAGTTTCCTGCGGAACGATGGCAAAAGGTTGTTCAAGTGTATTATCCTTATCCAAATCAAGCGAACGAAGTTTGATACAACGACCATTAGACAGTACATCTTGTTTCTTCAATCCTTCAAAATTCAAGGAAATCGGTTGAGCTGTGGCGGAGGTATTGGCAACCTTTACAATCAGTTCATTCTTATCCTTATCGTAAACAGCACTGGCAAAGAGTCCGTTCTGCCCTTCGGCTCCCGTTACATTTTTCTTATTCATGGTAAGGGGAAGCACATTTGTTCCTTTATTCTGCGCATACAGTTGTTGTACATAATAGCTAGTGGTACGCACAGAGTTCAGGTTATCGAACCAAATCATATCAGGACGCCATTGCCATCCTTCCACATGAGCGAAAAGCGGAGCATAGGTAGCCATGTGAACGATGTCAGCATTACGTTCCAATCCGGTCATAAAAGCAGCCTCTAGCAAAGCAGCATGGTAATGATTCCATTTCTTTCCTTTTCCATGGCAGGCATATTCACCGGCAAATACTTTCGGACCTTTACGGTCGTAGTTGTCATAGCGGGCGCCTTGAGCCAGAAACCAGCTTTCAGGACGATAGAAATGTTCGTCCACCAAATCAACTTTCAGACGTTTCATTTCAGGCCACAGATAATCAAAATCTTTTCCTTCGGAATTCGGACCGGAGCTACCTACTATTTTGATTTCCGGGTGAGCTTTACGAATGGCTTTGATAAACGGTTCGAGACGTTCGGGATATTCTTTCCCCCATTGTTCGTTACCGATACCGATAAACTTCAGGTTAAACGGAGCAGGATGTCCCATATCGGCACGTACTTTTCCCCACGTAGTATTCACGTCTCCATTAGCAAACTCAATCAGGTCGAGTGCATCCTGAATATAGTTATCCAAATCACAAACTGCTACGTGAGCTTTCGGATCATTATTCTGATATTGGCAGGAAAGTCCGCAATTCAGAATCGGCAGAGGTGCCGCACCCATTTCTTCAGACAGCAGGAAATATTCGTAGAATCCCAATCCATAGCTTTGATAATAATCAGGGAAGAATCGGTGAGTAAAAGTATACTGCCAACGATTTTCATTTAAGGGACGGTTCTCTACCGGGCCAACTGATTTTTTCCAGTCGTAACGAGTCTCCAGGTCGGTACCTTCTACGATACAACCACCGGGAAAGCGGAAGACTCCGGGATGAATATCCGCCAATGCTTGTGCCAAATCTTTACGAAGCCCATTTTCATGTCCTTTCCAGGTATCAACCGGAAAAAGGGAGACGTGCTCCAAATCTACTGTTCCTTTGGAGGTAAGGAAAATACGGAGTACGGATTTCGGATGAGTACTGCCGGGCTTCAAGATCATCTGGTATTTTTTCCAGTCCTTAGAATCAATCGTAAGATTCCCTGCAACAAGTGCCTGACGTTCGCCCATTGATTGGGTATCTACAAGTTCGATTCTCAATGTTTCTTTCGTACTTCCTTGCGGCAAACGCGCCCAAACAGAGAAACGATACTCCTCTCCCTTCTTGACACCGATGCCGAAGAAACCTTCGTTATCCAATCCGGTATGCTTATGTGCGTGTCCGGGGTCGGAAAGGCGCACATAATGCGGATTACGCTCAAAAGGACCATCGTTCATTAATGACACTTTTCCATACGTTTTCCATCCCATCAGGTGTTGTGGAAACTCAAAGGAACGATTCTTCACCAGTTCGGCATAAAGTCCGCCGTCGGCAGCGTAGTTGATGTCCTCAAAAAAGAGTCCATACATAGTAGGTTGGATTTCTGCACCCAGCTTCTTCGTCTGTATCACCAACTCATTGGTTTGCGCATGAAGGGCAAGGTTAGTAGACAAGGCTAATACTGCCAATAAATTTGCGTATCTTCTCATGGTTCTCAATAAAAAAATTATATATAGTTAAAATGCAAAGATAATCAGATTCTCTATTTTCTCCGTACCCAAATTTATCATTAATAGGTGTTTATCGGTCAAAAAGGATCAAATTCCATTCATTTGCACAATTTTCCATCCGCATCTGATATTTATAATACGAAACCAGATTAAAAAGCACCTATTTGCACGCTCTATTATATGAAAAACAAACGGATGGAAAGCGTACATTTATATATAATAAGGTGTATGGAAAATCATAAAATACACCATTTATGCTGCACAACATATAAGAGTGTATTTGATACACCAAACAAAAGTGTTACTTTTACACCCAAAATAAGATAAATATCTCATTTACATTAAAAATAAAACCATGAAAAAACATTTTCTACTTGCAGGATTTGCCGCGCTGATGCTGGTTGCGTGCAATAACAAGCCGGCTTCCGAACTGACCTTGTCCGGTCTTGACCCGGTAAAATTTCAAACAGAAGTGAACAATGCCAAAACAGCTCTTTATACCTTAAAGAACAAGGCAGGCATGGAAGTATGCATCACTAACTTCGGAGGACGTATCGTGTCTGTCATGGTACCCGACAAGAACGGTAAGATGCAAGATGTAGTTTTAGGTTTTGACAGCATTGCTGACTATATTAATGTACCCAGCGACTTCGGTGCTTCTATCGGACGCTATGCAAACCGTATCAACCAAGGACGTTTCGCATTGGACGGTGACACGATCCAACTGCCGCAAAACAATTTCGGCCACTGCCTGCACGGAGGCCCGAAAGGTTGGCAATACAAAGTTTATGAAGCTAATCTGATTGATCCGACAACGCTGGAACTGACACTTGTCTCACCGGACGGAGACGAAAGATTCCCGGGTAATGTGACAGCTAAAGTGACTTACAAACTGACTGAAGACAACGCTATCGACATCAAATATAGCGCAACTACCGATAAAAAGACGATCATCAATATGACCAACCACTCTTACTTCAACCTGGCTGGTGATCCGTCAAAAGCTTCAACCGACAATATATTGTATGTAAACGCAGACTATTATACTCCGGTAGACAGTACCTTTATGACTACAGGCGAAATCGCTCCTGTGAAAGACACTCCGATGGACTTCACCACTCCGAAAGCTATAGGCAAAGAAATCGACAACTACGATTTCGTTCAACTGAAGAACGGAAAAGGATATGACCACAACTGGGTACTCAACACAAAGGGAGATCTTTCGCAAGTTGCCGCAAAACTCACTTCACCTGAAAGCGGTATCACTCTGGAAGTATATACCAACGAACCGGGTGTACAGGTTTACACAGGAAACTTCCTCGACGGAACTGTAACCGGAAAGAAAGGCATCGTTTACAACCAACGTGCTTCTGTGTGTCTGGAGACACAACATTATCCTGACAGTCCTAACAAGGCAGACTGGCCTTCTGTTGTACTGGAACCGGGACAAACTTATAATAGTGAATGTATTTTCAAATTCTCTGTAGAGAAATAATATTAACTCATAAATCATATTTATTGTGGAAGCATTAGATTGGCTAGTAATCGGAGTCTTTTTTCTGGCTCTGATCGGTATTATTGTTTGGGTAGTCAGACAAAAACAAAATGACTCGGCAGATTATTTCTTGGGCGGACGCGACGCAACATGGCTTGCGATCGGTGCCTCTATTTTCGCATCCAACATCGGTTCGGAACACTTGATCGGACTGGCAGGAGCCGGTGCATCCAGTGGTATGGCTATGGCGCACTGGGAAATTCAGGGATGGATGATCTTGATTCTGGGATGGGTGTTTGTACCCTTCTACACACGAAGCATGGTATATACAATGCCGGAATTTCTGGAACGCCGCTATAATCCTCAATCACGTACCATCCTGTCGGTCATCTCTTTGGTGAGTTATGTGTTAACCAAAGTAGCTGTGACTGTATATGCCGGTGGTCTTGTATTCCAACAAGTATTCGGTATCAAAGAGCTTTGGGGAATTGATTTCTTCTGGATTGCAGCTATCGGTCTGGTAGTGTTAACTGCACTTTATACGATCTTCGGTGGTATGAAATCAGTTCTTTACACTTCTGTTCTTCAAACCCCTATCCTACTGCTAGGATCATTAATAATTCTGGTACTCGGCTTCAAAGAATTAGGTGGATGGGACGAAATGATGAGAGTCTGTGGAGCTGTTACCGTAAATGATTATGGTGATACGATGACTAACCTGATCCGTAGCAATGATGATGCAAACTTCCCTTGGTTGGGCGCTTTGATCGGTTCGGCTATTATCGGTTTCTGGTACTGGTGTACCGACCAGTTCATCGTACAACGTGTACTTTCAGGTAAAAATGAAATGGAAGCTCGTCGTGGTACTATTTTCGGTGCTTATCTGAAATTGTTGCCTGTATTCCTTTTCTTGATTCCTGGTATGATCGCATTTGCATTACATCAAAAATATATCGGTGCCGGTGGCGAAGGTTTCTTGCCGACGCTGGCCAACGGAACAGCAAATGCCGATGCCGCTTTCCCGACATTAGTAGCCAAATTACTTCCTGCCGGTGTGAAAGGTCTGGTAGTATGTGGTATTCTTGCCGCCTTGATGAGTTCTCTTGCATCTCTGTTTAACTCGTCAGCCATGTTGTTTACTATCGACTTCTACAAACGTTTCAGACCGGAAACTCCGGAGAAGAAACTGGTAGGTATCGGTCAGGTTGCAACGGTTGTAATCGTTATTTTAGGTATTCTCTGGATTCCTATCATGCGTAGTGTAGGCGATGTACTTTATACTTATTTGCAGGACGTTCAATCCGTACTGGCGCCAGGTATCGCTGCTGCTTTCTTACTGGGTATCTGTTGGAAACGTACTTCCGCCCAGGGTGGTATGTGGGGATTGATTGCTGGTATGGTAATCGGTTTAACTCGCCTCGGTGCAAAAGTATATTACAGCAATGCGGGCGAAGTAGCAGATTCTACATTCAAATATTTGTTCTATGATATGAACTGGTTATTCTTCTGTGGATGGATGTTCTTGTTCTGCATTATTGTAGTAATCGTAGTCAGCCTGGCAACCAAAGCGCCGACTGCAGAAAAGATTCAGGGACTGGTATTCGGTACGGCTACCAAAGAACAAAAAGCTGCTACACGTGCAAGCTGGAATCACTGGGATATTATTCATACTGTAATTATCCTGGCTATTACAGGTGCTTTCTACTGGTATTTCTGGTAAAAAATAAGCCCTTCCTTCAACCTTCTCTTTGGGAAAGGTTGAAGGAATCTAAAAATAGTCTTGCCAACGGAAAGACTGGTTTATTATAACTAAAATCACAATCTAAATGGATAAAGATAATTCACAAGAGTCAATGATAAGCTCAAACTCCCTCTCTTTTGGAAAGAACCGGGGGGAGGCTTATTATAGCTCGAATCCCACCTTTTATGTCGGCATCGACTGTATCATCTTTGGTTTCAACGAAGGGGAAATCAGCTTGCTATTGTTAAAGAGAAACTTCGAGCCGGCAATGGGTGAATGGTCACTGATGGGAGGATTTGTGCAAAACGATGAAAGTGTGGATGATGCCGCCAAACGTGTATTGCATGAGCTTACCGGACTGGAAAACGTTTACATGGAACAGGTAGGAACTTTCGGAGCAATCGACCGCGATCCGGGTGAACGGGTTATCTCCGTGGCTTACTATGCATTGATTAACATCAATGAGTATGACCGAAAACTGGTTCAGAAGCACAATGCTTACTGGGTGAATATGAACGAACTTCCCCCGCTTATCTTCGACCATCCTGAAATGGTAGAAAAAGCACGGGAACTGATGAAACAGAAAGCATCCGTAGAACCTATCGGATTCAATCTGCTTCCGAAACTCTTTACATTATCCCAATTACAAAGTTTATATGAGGCCATTTACGGTGAAACAATGGATAAACGGAATTTCCGTAAAAGAGTGGCTGAAATGGATTATATAGAAAAGACTGATAAAATTGATAAACTGGGTTCCAAACGGGGGGCTGCCTTGTATAAGTTCAACGGCAAGGCTTACCGCAAAGACCCGAAATTTAAAATATAATCATTATGCTGGAAGAACTAAAAGAAAAAGTATTTCATGCCAATCTTGAATTGGTAAAGCATGGATTAGTCATCTTTACCTGGGGCAATGTCTCTGCCATCGACCGTAAAAGCGGATTGGTAGTAATCAAACCCAGTGGCGTAAGTTATGATGATATGAAAGCCGAAGATATGGTAGTAGTGGATTTGGATGGCAAGGTCGTTGAAGGACGACTGAAGCCATCCTCGGATACTCCTACTCACGTAGTACTTTACAAAGCATTTCCGGAGATTGGCGGAGTGGTACACACCCACTCTACTTATGCGACTGCCTGGGCACAGGCGGGATGCGACATTCCGAACATCGGAACGACTCACGCGGATTATTTCCATGACGCCATTCCCTGCACGGCAGATATGACGGAAGCGGAAGTGAAAGGCGCTTACGAACTGGAAACCGGTAATGTGATAGTGAAACGTTTTGAAGGATTGAATCCTGTACATACACCGGGAGTATTGGTGAAGAATCACGGTCCTTTCTCTTGGGGAAAAGATGCGCACGATGCTGTACACAACGCCGTGGTAATGGAACAGGTAGCCAAAATGGCAAGTATCGCTTATGCGGTAAACCCGAATTTAACAATGAACCCGCTGCTGGTAGAAAAACATTTCAGCCGCAAGCATGGTCCGAATGCTTATTATGGACAGTAACAATAAAAAAAACAGATATTAAAAATTAAAGCAATAACATTATGAATAACGTATTTGATCAATATGAAGTATGGTTCGTAACAGGAGCACAGCTTCTGTACGGAGGTGACGCAGTAATCGCAGTAGACGCACACTCTAATGAAATGGTAAACGGACTGAATGAATCCGGTAAACTCCCTGTCAAGGTGGTATACAAAGGTACTGCCAACTCTTCTAAAGAAGTGGAAACTGTATTCAAAGCAGCCAATAACGATGAAAAATGTATCGGTGTAATCACTTGGATGCATACTTTCTCTCCTGCTAAGATGTGGATTCATGGTCTGCAACAGTTGAAGAAACCATTGTTGCACCTGCACACACAGTTCAACAAGGAAATTCCTTGGGATACAATGGACATGGACTTCATGAACCTGAACCAGTCAGCTCACGGTGACCGCGAATTCGGACATATCTGTACCCGTATGCGCATCCGTCGTAAAGTAGTGGTAGGTTACTGGAAAGAGGAAGACACTTTGCACAAGATCGCTGTCTGGATGCGTGTTTGTGCCGGTTGGGCAGACTCACAGGATATGCTGATTATCCGTTTCGGCGACCAGATGAACAATGTAGCTGTAACTGACGGTGATAAAGTGGAAGCTGAACAACGTATGGGTTACCATGTAGATTATTGCCCGGTAAGCGAATTGATGGAATACCACAAAGAAATCAAAAATGAAGATGTAGATGCATTGGTAGCTACCTACTTCAAAGAATACGACCACGATGCTTCTTTGGAAGACAAATCGACTGAAGCTTATCAGAAAGTATGGAATGCCGCTAAAGCAGAACTTGCCATGCGTGCTATCCTGAAAGCTAAAGGCGCTAAAGGATTTACGACCAACTTCGACGATTTGGGCGACATCGAATACAATGGTTTCGATCAGATCCCGGGTCTTGCTTCACAACGTCTGATGGCGGAAGGTTACGGATTCGGCGCTGAAGGAGACTGGAAATCGGCTGCTCTTTACCGTACGGTATGGGTAATGAATCAGGGACTTCCCAAAGGTTGTTCATTCTTGGAAGACTATACACTGAACTTCGACGGTGCCAACAGCTCTATCCTGCAGTCACACATGTTGGAAATCTGCCCGCTTATCGCAGCCAACAAACCTCGCCTGGAAGTACACTTCCTCGGTATAGGTATCCGCAAGAGCCAGACAGCAAGATTGGTATTTACTTCAAAGACAGGCGCAGGATGCACTGCTACAGTAGTAGATATGGGTAACCGCTTCCGTCTGATTGTGAACGATGTGGAATGTATCGAACCGAAACCGCTGCCTAAGTTGCCGGTTGCTTCTGCTCTCTGGATTCCGATGCCTAACCTCGAAGTGGGTGCAGGTGCATGGATCCTGGCTGGTGGAACTCACCACTCTTGCTTCTCTTACGACCTGACAGCAGAATATTGGGAAGATTACGCTGAAATCGCAGGTATCGAAATGGTACATATCAACAAGGATACTACAATCAGCTGCTTCAAAAAAGAACTGCGCATGAACGAAGTGTATTACATGTTGAATAAAGCGCTTTGCTAAAAAACCGATCTCTCAAGTTTCGTAAGAGCTTAATCCTATTATTAAGCACCTGCGAAACTTGATTTTTTCTATCATTATCGTTATACCTTAAAATATTGATTTCAACATGAAATTAGATGCAAAATCAACCATCGAAGCAGGAAAAGCCATTCTTGGTATAGAACTGGGGTCAACACGAATTAAAGCAGTTTTGATTGACCAGGAAAACAAGCCTATTGCTCAAGGTAGCCACACTTGGGAAAACCAGTTAGTTGACGGACTTTGGACTTATAATATTGAAGCTATCTGGTCGGGACTGCAAGATTGCTATGCTGACCTTCGCGCTAACGTAAAGAACTTATACGGCATAGAGATTGAGACGCTGGCTGCTATCGGTGTCAGCGCCATGATGCATGGTTATATGCCGTTCAACAAAAAAGAAGAAATCCTCGTGCCTTTCCGCACCTGGAGAAATACGAATACAGGTCGGGCAGCAGCAGCCTTATCAGAACTGTTTGTCTACAACATTCCGCTGCGATGGAGCATTTCTCATTTGTACCAGGCTATCCTGGACAATGAAGCGCATGTGAATGACATTGATTTCCTGACTACTCTGGCAGGTTATGTGCATTGGCAGATAACTGGCGAAAAGGTATTGGGTATCGGTGACGCATCGGGTATGCTCCCTATCGATCCGACAACCCACAACTATTCGGCTGAAATGGTGGCTAAGTTCGATAAACTGATTGCTCCGAAAGAATATAGCTGGAAACTGGAAGATATTCTGCCTAAAGTATTGTCGGCAGGTGAAAATGCTGGCGTCCTCACTCCGGAAGGAAGTAAAAAGCTCGATGCATCGGGTCATTTGAAGGCAGGAATACCGGTTTGTCCGCCGGAAGGAGACGCAGGTACCGGAATGGTGGCAACCAATGCAGTCAAACAACGCACCGGAAATGTATCGGCAGGTACTTCTTCATTCTCTATGATCGTATTGGAGAAAGATTTGTCGAAGCCATACGAAATGATTGACATGGTGACCACTCCTGACGGAAGTCTGGTAGCCATGGTGCATTGCAACAACTGTACTTCTGATCTCAACGCATGGGTCAACCTGTTCAAGGAATATCAGGAGCTTCTGGGCATACCTGTAAATATGGATGAAATCTATAGCAAACTTTACAATATTGCGCTCACCGGTGATACCGATTGCGGAGGTTTGCTTTCATACAATTATATTTCAGGCGAACCTGTAACTGGATTTGCTGACGGAAGACCATTGTTTGTACGTTCGGCAAATGACAAGTTCAACCTGGCAAACTTTATGCGTACTCACCTGTATGCTTCAGTAGGAGTACTCAAGATTGGCAACGATATCCTGTTCAACGAAGAAAAAATCAAAGTGGACAGAATTACTGGTCACGGAGGATTATTCAGAACCAAAGGAGTAGGTCAAAGAATACTTGCTGCAGCTATCAACTCGCCTATTTCTGTGATGGAAACAGCCGGCGAAGGTGGTGCCTGGGGTATTGCCCTGTTAGGTTCTTACCTCGTGAACAATGAAAAGAAACAATCTCTTGCCGATTTTCTGGATGAAAGCGTATTTGTCGGTGACGCGGGTATCGAAGTATCACCTACACCCGAAGATGTAGCCGGCTTCAATGCATACATCGAAAATTATAAGGCAGGATTGCCTATCGAAGAGGCAGCAGTCAAATTTAAATAATTGACAGTCGGCAATCCATTGTTGTTCATCAGAGATTGCCGATAAATCGCTGTTTATCAAGAGCCAATTCTAACTAAATATTAACATTAATTATCTCCACCCCTCTCCTCTTTTGGAGAGGGAGATGGGGAGACTATTATCATGAAAACCACCTCGTTCATACTTGCACTTGTCCTGTCCACCTCACTGGCCAAAGCTCAAAACGCTCCACAGGTGTCTTACTTCCCTTTACAAAATGTGAAACTATTGGATAGTCCGTTTCTGCAAGCTCAACAGACTGATCTACATTACATACTTGCATTAGACCCCGACCGTCTGCTCGCTCCTTTTCTCCGCGAAGCAGGGTTACAGCCTAAAGCCCCCAGCTACACCAATTGGGAAAATACCGGATTGGACGGACATATCGGCGGACATTATTTATCCGCACTTTCCATGATGTATGCCGCCACCGGAGATACCGCAGTCTATAATCGCCTCAACTACATGCTGAATGAGTTGAATCGGGCACAGCAAACTGTCGGCACAGGATTTATCGGAGGAACTCCGGGAAGCCTTCAACTTTGGAAAGATATAAAAGCAGGGAAGATCCGTGCCGGAGGTTTCGACCTTAACGGCAAATGGGTACCTCTATACAATATACATAAGACTTACGCCGGATTGCGGGATGCTTATCTCTATGCAGGAAGCGACCTTGCACGCCAAATGCTTATCGCTTTTACAGACTGGATGATTGACATTACTTCCGGCTTGAGTGACGAACAAATGCAGGACATGCTTCGCAGTGAGCATGGCGGATTAAACGAGACTTTCGCTGATGTGGCCGAAATCACAGGCGACAAGAAGTATTTGGAACTGGCTCGCCGTTTCTCTCACAAGCTGATTCTCGACCCGCTTATCAAAGATGAAGATAAGTTGACGGGAATGCACGCCAACACACAGATTCCGAAAGTGATCGGCTACAAGCGAATAGCCGAACTGTCACAAGACGACAAGAATTGGAATCATGCTGCAGAATGGGATCACGCCGCCCGTTTTTTCTGGAACACGGTAGTCAATCACCGTTCCGTCTGCATCGGAGGAAATAGCGTTCGCGAACATTTCCATCCGTCGGATAACTTCACGTCCATGCTGAACGACGTTCAAGGACCGGAGACCTGTAATACTTACAACATGCTCCGTCTTACCAAAATGCTTTATCAGAATTCTCATAATCCGAATCAAACAAACGAACCTGATCCCAACTACGTAAACTATTACGAACGTGCGCTTTACAATCATATTCTAGCGTCACAAGAGCCGGATAAAGGTGGATTTGTCTACTTCACTCCTATGCGTCCGGGACATTATCGCGTGTACTCACAACCGGAAACATCAATGTGGTGCTGTGTAGGTTCAGGCTTGGAGAATCATACCAAATACGGTGAATTTATCTATGCGTATCGGAAAGACACTCTTTATGTCAATCTCTTCATTCCTTCACAACTGACCTGGAAAGAGCAAGGCATTATTTTGACACAGGAAACCCGTTTCCCCGATGACGACAAGGTTACTTTGCGAATAGATGAAGCGCCTAAGAAAAAACGTACTTTAATGATACGTATTCCGGAATGGGCGAACCACTCCAAAGGATATAGCGTCAGCATCAATGGAAAAAGAAAAATGTTCGTTATGGCAAAAGGTAACCAGTATCTTCCTCTCTCCCGTAAATGGAAAAAAGGAGATGTCGTTACTTTCCACTTGCCTATGAAAGTCAGCGTGGAACAAATTCCCGACAAGAAAGATTATTATGCTTTCTTATATGGTCCGATCGTTCTTGCAGCTTCCACAGGCACAGAACATCTTGACGGTTTATATGCCGATGACAGCCGTGGCGGACATATCGCTCATGGCAAACAAATTCCTTTGCAAGAAGTCCCGATGCTGATAGGAAATCCAGATTCAATCTGCAAGTCTCTTCAGAAAGAACAGAATAGCCGAATTACTTTCAGCTATAACGGAGAGGTTCATCCTGCACAAGGCAAAGCATTGGAACTCGTTCCATTCTTCCGCCTGCACAATTCCCGTTATGCCGTTTATTTCCGACAGGCAAGCGAAGAGCAGTTTAAAGCGATTCAGGAAGAGATGGCAACGGCTGAACGAAAAGCAACGGAATTGGCTAATCAAACCATTGACCTGATCTTCCCTGGCGAACAGCAGCCGGAGTCTGACCATGGCATCCAGTATGAGCAGGCAGAAACAGGAACGAATAAAGACCGGCATTTCCGTCGCGCCAAAGGTTGGTTCGGCTATCAATTGAAGGTAAAAGAGGAAGCAAGCCGCCTCCTGATTACGGTACGGAAAGATGACAGCAATAAAGTGGCTATTCTTCTGAATAACGAAAAGTTGGCTGTTCATCCGACTGTCAGTGAAGCGGATAAAGACGGTTTCATAACCCTTTCATACGTTCTGCCTCAAAAACTGAATACGGGTAGTTGTCCGATACGTTTTATCCCTGACGGGACGGAATGGACCTCTGCCGTTTATGAAGTTCGTTTACTAAAATAGAAGTCACCACAGATTACACGGATTAACACAGATTATTTATGGATTATAACATGATAGTAGTCAGAATAAAATCAATCTGTGATAATCTGCGTAATCTGTGGTAAAAAATAATCATTAAACAAATACCATTTATGAAAGCAAAACTATTAGTCAGCACGGCTTTTCTGGCAGCATCTGTATCTCTTTCTGCACAAAAGAGTGCTACCATAACCGTACATGCCGACCAAGGCAAAGAAATCATACCGAAGGAAATTTACGGCCAGTTTGCCGAACACCTGGGTTCATGTATCTACGGCGGTCTTTGGGTAGGCGAAAACTCGAATATTCCTAATATCAAGGGATATCGCACAGACGTATTCAATGCACTGAAAGACTTGTCCGTTCCCGTTCTTCGCTGGCCGGGCGGATGCTTTGCCGATGAATACCACTGGATGGACGGCATTGGTCCGAAAGAGAACCGTCCGAAGATGGTGAACAACAACTGGGGCGGTACCATTGAAGACAACAGTTTCGGAACACACGAGTTTTTGAATCTTTGCGAAATGCTGGGTTGCGAACCATACGTGAGTGGAAATGTAGGTAGCGGCACAGTGGAAGAGCTTGCCAAATGGGTGGAATATATGACTTCTGACGGAGACTCGCCTATGGCCAACCTTCGCCGTAAGAATGGTCGCGACAAAGCATGGAAATTGAAATATCTCGGCGTAGGAAATGAAAGCTGGGGGTGCGGTGGCAGCATGCGTCCGGAATATTACGCAGACTTATATCGTCGTTATTCTACTTATTGCCGTAATTATGACGGCAACCGTCTGTTCAAGATTGCCAGTGGCGCAAGTGACTATGATTACAAATGGACAGATGTATTGATGAATCGTGTAGGACACCGGATGGACGGTCTTTCTCTGCACTATTATACCGTAACCGGATGGAGTGGCAGCAAAGGATCAGCCACTCAATTCAACAAGGATGATTATTACTGGACGATGGGCAAATGTCTGGAAGTGGAAGATGTACTCAAGAAACATTGTACCATCATGGACAAATATGACAAGGACAAGAAAATCGCCCTCTTACTGGACGAATGGGGAACCTGGTGGGATGAAGAACCGGGAACCATCAAAGGACATCTGTATCAGCAGAACACACTTCGTGATGCTTTCGTGGCTTCTTTAAGTCTTGATGTATTCCACAAATATACAGACCGCCTGAAGATGGCAAATATCGCACAGATTGTCAATGTACTTCAATCGATGATTCTGACAAAAGACAAAGAAATGGTGTTGACGCCTACTTATTATGTCTTCAAGATGTATAAAGTACACCAGAATGCCACTTATCTTCCTATCGACCTGACTTGCGAAAAGATAAATGTACGTGATAACCGCACTGTACCGATGGTGAGCGCCACAGCTTCCAAAAATAAAGATGGGGTGATCCATATTTCTCTTTCCAATGTAGATGCTGATGAAGCGCAGGAAATCACCATCAATCTGGGTGATACGAAAGCCAAGAAAGCTATCGGAGAGATTCTGACCGCTTCCAAACTGACCGATTACAATTCTTTTGAAAAACCTAATATTGTAAAACCGGCACCTTTCAAAGAGGTAAAAATCAATAAAGGTACAATGAAGGTAAAACTTCCTGCTAAGTCCATTGTTACTTTAGAGTTACAGTAATTTTAGAGTAATTACTTATTGTATCACAAACAAGAAGACCGTAAAATTGTCGATAAAAAAGATAGCTCTTTTGGATTGTTAAATCCACATAAAGAGTTATCTTTGCGAACAATCTGACAGAAATCAATTAAATTTTAATGATATGAACGATAACAAACTTATGAATCGTGCAGCGGATAACATCCGTATTCTTGCTGCTTCAATGGTTGAGAAAGCCAATTCCGGTCACCCGGGTGGCGCCATGGGTGGTGCTGATTTTGTAAATGTACTCTTCTCTGAGTTTCTAGTATACGATCCTGAAAATCCCCGTTGGGAAGGACGTGACCGCTTCTTCCTCGACCCGGGCCACATGTCTCCGATGCTTTATTCTACGTTGGCATTGACAGGAAAATTCACACTGGACGAGCTGAAAGAATTCCGTCAATGGGGAAGCCCTACTCCAGGACATCCTGAAGTGGACATCATGCGTGGCATCGAAAATACTTCCGGTCCGCTGGGACAGGGACACACTTTTGCAGTAGGTGCTGCTATCGCTGCCAAATTCTTGAAAGCCCGTTTCGACGAGGTGATGAATCAGACCATTTACGCTTACATCTCTGACGGTGGTATTCAGGAAGAAATCTCTCAAGGTTCCGGACGTATTGCCGGTGCACTGGGATTGGACAACCTGATTATGTTCTATGACTCCAACGATATTCAGCTTTCTACAGAAACGAAAGACGTAACCGTTGAAGACACTGCCATGAAATATGAAGCATGGGGATGGAACGTACTTAGTATCAACGGTAATGATCCTGACGAAATCCGTGCGGCAATCAAAGAAGCACAAGCTGAAAAAGAACGTCCGACACTGATTATCGGTAAAACCGTAATGGGTAAAGGTGCACGCAAGGCAGACGGCAGCAGCTATGAAGCTAACTGCGCTACACACGGTGCTCCTCTCGGTGGCGACGCTTATGTAAATACAATCAAGAATCTGGGTGGTGATCCTACTAACCCGTTTGTTATATTCCCGGAAGTAGCCGAACTGTATGCAAAACGTGCAGAAGAACTGAAGAAGATCGTTGCTGAAAAGTATGCAAAGAAAGCTGCATGGGCGAAAGCAAACCCGGAACTGGCTGCAAAACTGGAACTCTTCTTCTCGGGCAAAGCTCCGAAAGTGGACTGGGCTGCTATCGAACAGAAAGCAGGTAGCGCTACTCGTGCTGCATCTGCAACCGTATTGGGCGCACTTGCTACACAGGTAGAAAACATGATCGTTGCTTCGGCCGACCTTTCTAACTCTGACAAGACTGACGGTTTCCTGAAAAAGACTCATTCTTTCAAGAAAGGTGATTTCAGCGGAGCATTCTTCCAAGCAGGTGTATCTGAATTGTCAATGGCTTGTATCTGTATCGGTATGTCTCTCCACGGTGGTGTGATCGCTGCTTGCGGTACATTCTTCGTATTCTCCGATTACATGAAACCTGCCGTACGTATGGCTGCTTTGATGGAACAACCGGTGAAATTCATCTGGACACACGACGCATTCCGCGTAGGTGAAGACGGTCCTACTCACGAACCGGTAGAACAGGAAGCTCAAATCCGCCTGATGGAAAAACTGAAAAACCATAAGGGACACAACTCTATGTTGGTACTTCGTCCGGCTGATGCAGAAGAGACAACCATTGCTTGGAAACTTGCTATGGAAAATATGTCTACTCCGACAGGATTGATCTTCTCTCGCCAAAATATTGCCAACTTACCGGCAGGAACAGATTACGAACAAGCAGCTAAGGGTGCTTATATCGTAGCAGGTTCCGACGAAAATCCGGATGTTATCCTGGTAGCTTCAGGTTCTGAAGTGTCTACATTGGTAGCCGGCACAGAGTTGCTTCGCAAAGATGGCGTGAAGGTACGCATTGTATCTGCTCCGTCTGAAGGTCTGTTCCGCAACCAACCGAAAGAATATCAGGAAGCTATCCTTCCGGCAGATGCGAAGATTTTCGGTATGACTGCCGGCCTGCCTGTCACTCTTCAAGGTCTGGTAGGTTGCCACGGTAAAGTTTGGGGATTGGAATCTTTCGGTTTCTCTGCTCCTTATAAAGTATTGGATGAGAAACTTGGATTTACTGCCGAGAACGTATATAACCAAGTAAAAGCAATGCTCTAATGAAAACAATCGGATTAGCATGCGACCATGCCGGTTTTGAACTGAAAGAATATGTTCGCGGCTGGCTGGAAGCAAAAGGCTGGGCTTACAAGGATTTCGGAACTAACTCTACCGCAAGCGTAGACTATCCGGATTATGCTCATCCGCTGGCTCTTGCAGTGGAATCGGGAGAATGTTATCCCGGTATCGCTATCTGCGGCAGTGGAAACGGAATCAATATGACGCTGAACAAGCACCAAGGGGTTCGTGCTGCTCTCTGCTGGAATGCAGAAATCGCACACCTAGCTCGTCAGCACAATGACGCTAATGTACTGGTTATGCCGGGACGCTTCATCAGCACTGAAGAAGCGGACATGATTTTGACAGAGTTCTTCTCTACCAAATTTGACGGTGGCCGTCATCAGAACCGTATTGATAAGATTCCGGTAAAATAAAGCTCGAAGATAAATCAAATAGGTGTAAAGCTGCCCTTCAGAAAGAAGAGCAGCTTTATTTTTATACCGGTATCAGATTTTATCATATACGAGATTACAAAAGAAGGGCAACTTCGTCTTTATTACAAGACGATATTAAAAACTGAAATTATGGGTAAACTGAATATGAAAGAATGGATCAGCCAAACGATCCAACGTAAGGAAACGATTGCAATTCCGATCATGACACATCCGGGTATCGAATTTATCGGGAAAACGGTGCATGATGCGGTAACAAACGGACAGGTTCATTATGAGGCTATCAAGGCTCTTTGTGACAAGTATCCGGCTGCGGCAGCAACCGTTATCATGGATCTGACGGTAGAAGCGGAAGCTTTCGGGGCAGAGATTCTCTTTCCGGAAAATGAGGTGCCCAGTGTGTCCGGCCGTTTACTGGCGGATGAAGCTGCTATTGAAAAGCTGGAAGTTCCGGCGTTGAATAAAGGAAGAATCCCGGAATATCTTAAAGCAAATATGCTGACAGCCAGAAATGTAACAGATCGTCCGGTTTTTGCCGGTTGCATCGGTCCTTATTCGCTGGCCGGACGTTTGTATGATATGTCGGAAATCATGATGCTGATTTATATTAATCCCGATGCAGCCAATACGTTATTAAGAAAATGCAGTGACTTCATCACCCGCTATTGCATGGCATTGAAAGCAACTGGTGTGAACGGTGTAGTCATGGCTGAACCTGCTGCAGGACTGTTATCCAACGAAGATTGCCTGCAATATTCTTCTTTATTTGTGAAAGAAATAATAGAGAAGGTACAGGATGATCACTTTGCCGTAGTGCTTCATAATTGCGGAAACACAGGGAATTGCACGCAAGCGATGGTTTATACCAGTGCAGCCGCTTATCATTTCGGGAATAAAATCAAAATGGAGGAAGCGTTGAAAGAGGTTCCGACCGATGCACTGGCAATGGGAAATCTGGACCCGGTGAGCCTTTTCAAAATGGCAGGTCCGGAGACTATGAAGGAAGCGACTTTGCAACTATTGGAGGCTACCCGTGCATATCCGAATTTCGTATTGTCAAGTGGTTGTGATATTCCGCCACATACGTCTTCTGTTAATATAGATGCATTTTATACTGCATTGGAAGAATTCAATAAGACACAAGTTTAATTCTGTGTCCGCAGGATTACAACAACCTATATATTTCAATGCATCCACCAATGGTTGAACAGGAGCTTACTTATCAAAAACTGCAAATCCCATCATCTGATATTTACGAGGCGATGGGATATAAAGATTCTATGCCGGATGGAATGGTCATAGAAGAAATAAATACGTTACTTGACTGTATCACTCCCCTTCTTCGTCCCCGTTTTTTATTTTTCCTCACTGACGGACTGCTTGACACTGAAAAAGCAACACTGACTGTAAAAGATACGGTTCTCTCAATCGGTAAAACCATTGCCCGCCAATTACGGGGTTCGGAAGCTTTTGCCTTTTTTACCGCAACTGCCGGAGTTGAATTTGAGGAGTTCCAACATCTCCTCCAGCAAAAGGATGACATGGTGAAAATATATATAGCAGATTCATTGGGGAGCATCATTGCAGAAAAGGCTGCTGATTGCATGGAAGAGGAGTTGGCTGTATTTATCGAAAAAAGAGGTTGGAAACACACTAATAGGTATAGCCCCGGTTATTGCGGATGGCACGTATCGGAACAACAAAAACTATTCTCCTTATTTCCGGTTGCTTCGCCTTGTGGTATTCAGTTGACAGATTCCAGCCTGATGATTCCCATCAAATCTGTAAGTGGTATTATTGGAGTGGGTTCTCATGTCCGTAAGCTGGAATATACCTGCGGGCTGTGTACGTATGAGAATTGTTTTCGCAGAAAATAGTTTCACCACAGAGAACGCAGAGGACACAGAGTCTTTTATTATTAGATAATAATCTCTGTGTCCTCTGCGTTCTCTGTGGTGAATAAAAATTAGTGGCCATTGAAGAAGATGTAAAGCCCAATCATGGTCACAATAAGTAATCCCCATAGGATAAGAACAATTCGTGCAGGTTTGTCCTCTATCTTTTCCATATTCAAGATGCCCAATTGCGGAGACTTATCCCACAGGCTGACTACTATCATGCCTATTCCGATGATAACGAATAAGTAGAAGGAAAGCAGCATAAAATGGGGCCATACATCATATTGTTCTGCCGGAAACACCCATAAATACAAGATTCCCACTCCGATGCTGAACACTGTTCCCAATGTCAGAGCCATATTAGCAGCCAGAGTAGTGGTGCGTTTCCAGAACACGCCAAAGAGAAATACAGCTGCCATCGGAGGAGCTATAAATCCCAGTACAGACTGGAAAACATTAAACAGATTCAGTCCCTTGATGCTGTCGATCGCTATGGTTATTATCACAGAGATCAGTGCACCGACTACCGTAACCACTTGTCCCACTCTGATAATCTCTCTCTGTTTGGCCTGCGGTCGGATTTTCTTCACATAGATATCCATCGTGAATACCGTACTTAATGCATTCAAAGCAGAGCCGACAGTACTTACCAATGCTGCCGTCAATACAGCCAATACCAAGCCGACCATTCCTGTCGGGAACAAATGAGTCACCATTGTCATGTAAGCCTCATCGGGATTCTCCAATTGTGGGAATAAAGCGAGGCAGATAATGCCGGGAAGAATGTAAAGAGGTACATCTAATATTTTCAACCATCCGGTAAAGTTGGTTCCCATCTGTCCTTCTTTGAGATTCCTGGCAGCAAGAACCGGTTGCACCATCGACTGATCCGTACACCAAAACCAAACTCCCATAATAGGATAACCCAGGATAATAGGTAGCCAGGGAAAAGCCGGGTCGTCATTCGAACGGAAAAGATTCCAGTAATCCGCCGGAACGACGTCCACCAGTGCGCCTACACCGCCCACTTTATAGATTCCCATGATAGCCAGTGTGGCTGATACTACAATCAACAGTATCATTTGATATACATTCGTGTAGGCCACAGCTTTCAGTCCGCCGAGCATTGTAAAGAAAGCGGAGATGACAAGTAACAGCAATGCTGATTGCCACATAGGAATATCGAAGACTTGACGGATCAGGACTCCACCGGCAAATAAAGTCAATGCAAGCCATGAAATAAGAATGGTAATAATGGTATACCAAGCAAGGATGTTACGGGTAGATTGTCCGAAACGTTTTCCCATAAATTCGGGCAATGTCGTAATGCGACTACCCAAATATCGGGGAGCAAAGACAAAAGCAAGCAGACATATAAAGACAAATGCATACCAGGCATAATTCCCCGAAACAATACCGGTAGTAAATCCAGCACTTGCGGAAGCTATCAACATGGAAGGTCCCACATTCGTCCCCCACATGGAAAAGCCGATATGATACCACTTCAGCGAATTCTCCGCAAGGAAAAGACTACTCCCCTTTTTTCGTTTTGAACTTGCCCATATACCAATAGCTATCAAAATAAGGAAGTAGGCAATCAGAATACTCCAATCTAATGTCTCTAAGAATTTCACATGCATAATTCAAGTATTAAATAAGTAACGTAAGTTTAAATCTAATTTTCTTTAGGCAAGGATTACATGGATTTCACGGTTTTGATAGGCTATGTAATTAAGAGCCGTGTTGATCCGTGTAATCCGTGCCTTTTTATTCTATTTTTTATTTCCAATCAGTTCTTTGGCAACTGCTACGGCTGTATTCGCATTATCACTATATCCGTCCGCACCGATTTCGTCAGCAAACCCCTGACTGACGGGTGCTCCGCCAATCATCACTTTCACTTGATTACGAATACCGGCCTCTTCTAATGCCTGGATAACCTCTTTCATATACGTCATGGTAGTAGTCAGCAATGCGCTCATGCACAAGATGTCAGCATGGTTTTCCTTCACGGCTTCCACAAACTTGTCACAAGTCACATCAATACCAATATTTATGACTTCAAAGCCGCAACCCTCCAGCATGGAAGCCACCAGGTTTTTACCAATATCATGGAGATCTCCTTTCACTGTACCGATGACAATCTTACCGATTGTAGTGGAAGCACTTCCTGTCAATAAAGGTTTCAGTAGCTCCAAAGCCCCTTTCATGGCACGTCCTGCCATCAACAGTTGAGGAACAAAAGCTTTTCCATCCTGGAAACGTTGTCCCACTTCGCCCATTGCTTTAATCATATAATTATTGATAATCATTTGGGGAGCTACTCCTTCCGCAATGGCTTGCCGGGTGATTTCAACCGCAGGTTCCAGTTTCCCGGCAACAATGGCTTCATACAGAGGTTTCAGTTTATCCTCTTCCAGGTGTTGTTCTTCCCGTATACAAATACGTTCCTGTCCAGTAGCTGCCATGTCGGCATCCTGTTGATGTTCATTGGTATTTACAGAGGTAGAAGAACCGGTATATTCTTCAACAATCCGCATGGCCTGTTCCACTTCCTTTTCGTTATGAAAATCCATTTCCAAATGTACACCGTCCGCGCCGATATGATCCAATAGAGGTTTTAGTTCGTCTAATGTCACCCAGCAAGCCATCACGCTCTTTCCGCCTGCCAGAATCTTCTTATACAAATCGTACCATTTGGGAGATCCTCCTTGTGGTTCGCCCACTCCGGGAGTCCATTGAATCGCATTCAATTCTTCAATTTCAAGCAAGGCAGGCAGGTGATGCATGGCTCCCACTCCATCCAGATGATAAAGGGTATAATCAATCTTCTGACATTGTTCACGAATAAAAGGTTGCACAAACCGGCGATAATCATCCTGACTAATCATGGTCGAAATATCACTTTGCAGTTTACTCATCTTTCCGGGAGCCCAGGACGAGAAATAACAGAAAGCCATCTCGTCGCCTTCACGGATGATGTCGTATAGTTCATCAAATACTTTGAAGTAGATGTCGTTAATTTGCTGCATCTGTTGTTCCAGGATTTCAGGCTGCATCACTGTGTCCAATAATACCCTATCCGTTCCTTTCAGTGCGGCCAGAACATCCAGTCCTTCCATCAGGTCGGGCATACCGACAAAGTAGTGTCCGTTGGCTTTCGCTTTACAGGCTTTCAGGAGTTCTTTATGAAGAATCCAGTTCGGGTGTTCGGGGTTAAAGACTATTTCATCGGTGAAATCCGGGTTGGGATGAATCCAAATGGTGTCTTCCCCGCCTTCAAACACTCCGCCTAAAATGGCGGCTAGAGAACCGGGACCCAGTTGGGTATTCGCAACCGGAAGAATATCCGCTTTCAGGCTGCTGTGCGCTACGTACCAGTCCAGATATTCAGCTCTCCATTGAGGGTCGAACCACTTTTGCGACAAATCTTTTGCCGGTGCGGGAGGTGTTATCTCTGCATGTGGTTGTACTCCTTCCTGGAAGTGTTCCCACATATTGAGAATGATTCCTTTATGGTTCCACCAATTTATATAACGTTGTTTTGTTTCTTCTAAATTACTCTTCCATGTTTTCATACTCTGCCATTTTTTATTTATTCTACTCAAGTTTCGGAAGTAATTTATTAGGTTGAAAGCCTCTTGCTATATAGCGTAAGGTATCACTCTACGCAATATTATGTAAGCCTTTCAGGCTACTTACAAAACTTGAGTTATTTCTATTTATCTATTCCAAAATCCTTTATAATCATTATCTATGCGTAAAGCCATGCTCTTGCTTAAATCCATTTCATCCGTACAGTCCACGTCTTCCGGATAGATGGGGATCACGGCATTTGCACGCACATATACGGGCATTTCTTCCAATGGAACGTATACGTCTTTCAGCCAGCATGCTCCTTCCAGACGTTCTCCCGTAAAGAAGTTCACCCATTTTCCTTCGGGAAGATAGATATCCCGACGGTTCTCGCTGTTCATCACCGGAGCTACCAGGAAATCATTGCCGAAATAGTATTCATCATCTATATGCCAACAAAGTTTATCTTCCGGATGATGCAGAATGAGTGCCTGCAAGAGCGGATAGCCGCTTTCTATGGCTAGTTTACTTTGTACTACGATGTATGGAATGAGCGAATAACGCAATTTCCACCACTTTTTCACCAACGGAGCTATGGTGGGATAGTGCCAGGGTTCACGCTTATTGGTTCCGTGATAACGGATATGCGATGTGAATACGCCGAATTGGGTCCAACGCATGTACACATCATCTGCTACTACCGAGTTCATAAAATTGGGCAATGTATGGAAGCCGGGAACATCATGGCTCCAAAAAGCAAATCCCGACAGGCCGAAATGTAGACCGCCTTTCAGAGAACCTGCCATTCCATCCCAGGAACTACAGGAATCGCCTCCCCAATGCAAAGGATAACGCTGGCATCCCGCCCATGCGGAACGTGCCCAGACTATGCCGTCACCTGTCACTTCTTTCGTAATTTCGTAAGCGGCCTTTTGATAAAGCAGGGCATACAGGTTGTTCAACAATTCCGGCTTCATACCTTTATAGAGGGCGTCCATGTGAATGTTTTCACCGAAATCGGTTTTGATACAGGTTACTCCCATATCCAGGAGTTGTTTCAATAGTCCTTTGTACCATTCGGTTGCTTTCGGATAAGTAAAGTCGATTGTTCCGGCATAATCCAGGGCGGAGAAGTTGGAACCATCGGTTGCTTGTTGTTTGGTCAATGGGGCTATATAATCATTGGCTCTGGCTTCATCAATCTGCTCTGCATTTTCCGCAACGTATGGAAGTTGCCATAAAGAGACACGATAGCCGTTCTTTTTCAACCGCCCGATGAATCCTTTTGGATCGGGGAACCGTTCTTCATTGAATTTCCATTCGCAGAGCCAATCGGTACGGAACCAGCCCGTATCCAGATGAATTACGTCACAGGGATAGTGTTCAGCACGCATGCGGTCGCATATTTCGTCTACTTCATCGGCACTGAAATAAGTCATACGGCTCATCCAAACGCCAAAACTCCAAAGAGGAGGCATAGACGGATAGCCGGTCAGGTCACGATAACCGCGAAGAATATCTTCCATCGTATCACCGCCTATCACAAATACATCCAGCAATGCCTGGTCGCTTAGAAACTGGACGGAACGGGTGGAATGTCCGGCCAGTGAGAGCTTGCTATGGGCACATGTGTGGTAGAATGTTCCGTACATTCGGCTGGATAGATAGAAGGGGATATTCTTATAAGTACGCCGGTTATTGACTCCTTGCCCATCTTGGTTTTTCAGGAAGAAAGTATGTCCGCTTAAGTCCATTTTAAAGAAACGTTCTCCGGTTCCGGCAAAACATTCATCGGGCTTACATTCAAAAGAAAGCGTTGCACGTTCTTTCCGACCGTCGCGTTTGCAAAAGGCAACAGGTAACGCATCGTAGCGGGGAGGCGAAAAATGATCGTAGGCTGACAAGCGGATTTCACGTTTTCCGTCAGGGTATAAAGTGATGTCAAGCGTTTCTTGAGGGTCGGGAAGCAATTCGCTCCATCGGTCTAATAGAGGCTCTTCCACATTGATAACGGCACGCTTCGTTCCGTCTTCCGTCGAAAGAATCCATTTTCCTTTTTGTTCTTTTATAAACAGGGGTACTTTCTGAATCCGGTCACTGAATTGTAGCATTTCCGACTCATCTGTCAGTACATAATCGCCGAAGCCAAGAAACAGGCGGGTGATGCCGATGTTATACTGACGGATGATTAACGTATATTCCTCCTGGAGAACATCGGTATCCGCCATCATATCGTTAGCCAGCTTTTGCTTCTGAAAGGGAACTGTTACGTAAATATCTCCTTCCTTTTCATAAACAGCCGTTGGCTTGTATGCTTTCCAAAGCGACTCATTCCTTGATAACTCGGTATCGAAATCAAGGAAATCAAATAAGTGATAGTTCGTTGGTTTCATCTATTTTATTGATTAAATATCGTTTATTGATTACTATAATTATCATATTAGTTTGAATGGTTACCATACTAGTCTAGTTCTAATGATTATTACACTAGTTTATTGATTGCTATATTAGTACATTGATGACTATGTTAATCCATTGAGTTTCAATCTTGCTTTATTCTTCCGGCTTTGTACTTAATACTATCCGCCACTTGAGGCCCGTTATTCTTCCACACGTTCTTTTTCCCGGGGCGGTTCGAATCAAAACGTTCAGTGGGACACCAGTTGTTTTCCATTGTATATCCGTCCGTAGCTTCATCCAGATAGATATAAAAAGCACGGTCATTCGTAGCGTAGGGGGCTTCGATTAAATGTTCGATCCGATTATTTCGCATGACGGAACCCGGCTGGTTGGAAAGAGTATACAGACCGCCTGCATCGTATAGCCGACGGGCAAAGTGATGTACATAGTTTGCTTCTATCCGGTTGTTACACATTCCGCTCTCCAGCGATGTCCATCCCCAGCCTACACAAATCCCTGAATAGTTCAGATGGCAGACTTCATTATGAGAAATATCCATGTTTCTGACATATCCGGCGCCGATACCTACACATCCCCAGTCTTCATTAGTCACATTACTGATGAAATTGTTTCTGATAGTAATATGGGAACATAATTCCCGTACGTCAGCAGGAATAAAAGGGACGTGCGTCTCAAATCCTCCGTCCGGAAATGCACCGACCAGTAAAGCCGTTCCTCCAATATCCGTAAATTGACAATCTTCGACGCTCGATGCTGTGACTGCCCATTCATAATCCAGTCCGGTGGATGATAAATGACGAAACGTGCAATGCTTGAAATCAATATGTTCGGCACCTCTTACACGTATCGCTGTTTCGGGACGGATGATCCAGGCTTGGTTCTCCAGTTCCGCTTTTTCCGGAAGCCCCGGTTCTTGTAGTTTATAGGCATCCAATAAAGGAAATCCCCCTTGCAAGGTGACGTGCCCCTGAAAAGAAGGACGCATCCAGGAGGTATGCGCAAAAGTAATTCCGTTAAATTGTATATGCTTTACCGG
The DNA here is from genome assembly GCF_018289135.1 of Bacteroides xylanisolvens. Taxonomy (NCBI): domain Bacteria; kingdom Pseudomonadati; phylum Bacteroidota; class Bacteroidia; order Bacteroidales; family Bacteroidaceae; genus Bacteroides; species Bacteroides xylanisolvens. The sequence continues at coordinate 868,164 of NZ_CP072216.1, read as the reverse complement.
ACGAGACAATGTACCGTCTATGGTCACTAAAGTTTCCAAAGCAGGGATAATCACTTCAGCAGTTTCCATATTTTCGCCCGCCTGCGGATAATAGTAAATCGTGCCGGAAGGATATTCCTGAAACCATTCACCGGGTTGGTCCAGCAATTCCAGTGCATTGGTCAGGCAAAAGGAAGAATTTCCTTTCTCTCCTCCGATGACGGGTTGCGGCCAGGGATGCGCAAACTCCAGGTGACTTTCGGGTTCATGGAAGCGAACTACAGCTTGTCCGTCTTTCGCGTCTATACTTTTCACGCGCAAAATAGCAATTGCCCAGCGTTGATGGACAATCATTTCCAGTTGACCGGCATTTTGAAGTCTTTTCGGATTTACATTTTGAGAAACGGGGATCGTTATTGTTTGTTCTTCCGGATTGAAGTCAATCATTTGTTCCAATCCTCCGTCAGGAAATTGCGCAGCTCTTTGAACTTTATGACCGTTCACCCACATCTGCCGGGTTTCTACTCTTCTGTTTCCTATTAGGGGAGCCTCTGCCGACCATATCTTCTGCTTTAGCTTTTCAGGAATTGCCGGATGATTATATCCACGCTTCCACCCCGTAACAGCAACTCCACCACTAATTACAGGGTGAGCACCATCTACTGCACAAATCACCGTTGGAGAATCGGGTGTCCCACTATCTTCCGGACGAAGAAATAGAGAATTGCGCTGGGCATAAACACCCTCTTCCAAACTAATATAAATTCCTCCGGCTACTTCCAACCGATTCAGTCTACGCCATTCACGAGCCTGCTTGATCGCCCGGTTTAATGTATAAAACGGAGCTTCCTTTGTCCCGGGATTCTTATCATTCCCCTGCAGGGATACATAAATTTCTCCCGCAAAAAGCGAGGGAAACCACCCCAAGAAAATGATAAAAGAAAGATAAATAAAAGTCTTTTTCATGGTACTACCTCAATGTGCTACTTCAATAAAGACGAACACACATCGATTTAGTACTCTATGTAAAGGCAATAGATAGGTTATTCTTACGAATGTTTTACAACATCAAATAGGTTACCGAATAAGACCTATGATAAATTGATAGCAAAAATAACCGCAGACAACGAACTTCAGTAAAGTTCCGAATATAAATCCGAGTAAAGAGCCCACACCTGATTTGAGTGCCTGCGAGAACTCTTTATTTCCTAATAGTTCACCAATCACCGCTCCTAGAAACGGACCAAGAATAATACCCCAAGGCAAGAAAAGAAGACCGACAAGAGTTCCTACAATACATCCCCAATTCCCCCATTTACTACCGCCACTATATTTACTTCCCAGCATCGGAGTGAAATAATCCAATACCTGCAAAACAGCTACAATCAATAGCCATACAATTAATTGTGTCGTAGAATATTGTACCTTATCCGTGAAGTGCAGAATGACCAACCCCACATAAGCAATAGGCGGACCGGGAAGAAACGGCAGAATACAACCTGCTAACCCGGCTATCATACAAAGGGCACTAATTACGATCAAAATAATGTCCAACATAGTCTCTTCTTTTTTTAGTTCTGCACAAAAATACAGTATCTTTCAATATATACAAGCTAACCTCGAGAATTATTTCCGCCACTTCACTGCTGTTTCAGAATAGCTTTGTCAGGGCTGCAGTTCTTTGTGTGAATGAGTTTTTCCAATACTTTTTTGAGGATGCCTCGTACCCAACAAGAACTTTTACTATCTTTGTGTCGTTAACGCTATTAATAAGCAAGTTATAAAAAAGAAATCAGCAGGAGGACAGAAGATGGATCCAATGGAATATATAGTACCCAACAGAAAGCGTTTACCTTACGGTATGATGAACTTCGCAGTCATCCGCCGCGAAGACTATTATTATGTAGACAAAACCCGCTTCATTCCTATGATAGAGCAGGCAGACCGGTTCTTTTTCTTCATCCGTCCCCGCCGCTTCGGCAAAAGCCTCACGCTGAACGTACTGCAACACTACTACGATGTGCGTACCCGCGATAAGTTCAACGACTTATTCGGCGACCTCTACATCGGGAAGCATCCCACAGTAAACCGCAACAGCTATCTGGTGCTTTACCTTAACTTTTCAGGTATCACCGGCGAACTGAACGATTATCGAAAAGGACTGGATGCACATTGCCAAATCCGCTTCGACTTCTTCTGTGAAGTCTATTCCGACCTCCTGCCACAAGGTATCAGAGAACGATTGGACGAAAAGGACGGGGCTGTCAACCAACTGGACTATTTGGTTTCGGAGTGCGAACGTGCCGGACAGAAAATGTATCTCTTCATCGACGAATACGACCACTTCACCAACGCCATCCTTTCCGATGCGGAAAGCTTGCACCGTTACACTGACGAAACGCATGGCGAAGGTTATCTACGTGCTTTCTTCAATAAGGTGAAGGCAGGAACTTATTCCAGCATAGAGCGTTGTTTCATCACTGGCGTAAGCCCCGTAACGATGGATGACCTGACGAGTGGCTTCAACATCGGCACGAACTACTCACTTACCCCCCAATTTAACCAAATGATGGGATTCACCGAAGAAGAAGTGCGCGAAATGCTGACTTACTATTCAACCAACAGCCCTTTCCGCCATACTGTTGACGAACTGATGGAAATAATGAAACCGTGGTACGACAATTATTGCTTCGCGCAGGATTGTTACGGTGAAACTACCATGTACAACTCCAACATGGTGCTCTACTTCGTGAAGAATTACATAGATAACGGCAAAGCACCACGAGAAATGATAGAAGATAATATACGTATCGACTATGAAAAGCTGCGTATGCTCATTCGAAAGGATAAGGAGTTTGCACACGATGCTTCCGTCATTCAAACTTTAGTGAGTCAAGGTTATATCACTGGTGAACTGAAGAAAGGTTTCCCTGCCGTCAACATCACCAGTCCGGACAATTTTATAAGCCTGCTCTACTATTTCGGAATGTTGACCATTAGCGGAATGCATGAAGGAAAAACCAAGCTGACCATTCCCAACCTGGTGGTTCAGGAGCAACTATACACTTATTTACTTAATACATACAACGACGCAGACTTGAGTTTCAGCAGCTATGAGAAAAGCGAACTTTCAAGCCAGCTGGCTTATCGAGGCGACTGGCAAGCCTATTTCGGCTACATTGCCGACTGCCTGAAACGTTATGCATCCCAACGTGACAAGCAAAAGGGCGAATTCTTCGTTCACGGCTTCACCTTGGCCATGACTGCGCAAAACCGCTTCTACCGTCCTATCTCCGAGCAAGATACACAAGCGGGTTACGTCGATATTTTCCTCTGTCCCATGTTGGATATATATTCTGACATGAAGCACAGCTACATCGTTGAGTTAAAATACGCCAAATATCGCGATTCCGAAAACCGTGTGGAGGAATTGCGTCAAGAAGCCATCGCCCAAGCCAACCGCTATGCCGACACGGACACGGTGAAGCAAGCTATTGGCTCCACGCAACTACACAAGATTGTAGTGGTATATAAAGGTATGGAAATGCGGGTATGCGAAGAGTTATAATGAACAATCTCTTCACCCTTCACTTTTCCTTGTATTATCCTATCTATAAGCAGTTTATAGGTGAAGGGTGTTCCCTTCACCCATCCTTTCACGTTTTTTCTTTTTCAAACTGTACCTTTCCACAATAAAAGCACTACCTTTGTCAATTATGTATGTAGTCGTCCCTTAAAAAGTACTCATCTGCGGGATATTGCAAGAAAACAGTGTCCCGCAGATTTTTTCAACAAGTAGCCAAAGAACCCTCATGGCTCTTTTGAAGTTGTACGCTGCTGCGGCTAAGAGCAGATTGACAACATCCCCGAACACACCTTTATAAAAGTTGCGTCCTAAACGAAAGTCTGATTTCAAATGCCCGATAGTCGGCTCTATTCCTGCACGCTTGCAGAATAGCTTATGTTTCTTCTTGCGTGTGTAATAACTGTCTTTCCTGTTTGGAACATCGGGTATCAGTATCCCGGTGCCGCCCACCTCTTTCTTTCCTCTGTACCCCCTGTCCCCGGCCAACTTCCTGATCTTCTTTCCGGTAATGCGTTCCACCTGCCTGAGGGATTCTTCAATGGTATGCCCGTCATATTCATTCCGGAAAGACTTGGCACCCAGTATGACACCGGTAATTGAGCGGACGATTGAAACCTTGTTGCCGAACTCGTATTTCTTATGTTCTTTCCCCTTGCTGATACACTGCACCTCCGGTTCATGCAGGGAATAGATTTTCCCGGGAGAATTGCGCTTCTGTGAAAGCACCCGCTCAAAGAGGTCGAGCAGGGAGTCGTAGCCGTGGTTTTCTTTCAGGTTGCGCCTCAGTTCCCTGACAAGCCTTCCCGCAATGGTGCGCAGCCGCTTGTCCGCTTTCAGGGCCTTGCCACGGTTCTTGGGGTGGTTACGGAAACGCTGGTCACGGTAGATCTTCTTGAGGACAAAGGTATAGCTCTGGCGCAAAGGAAGCCCTAAGGATTTTACGACAGACAACACTTTGCGGACTATCTTTTTATGCAACTTCGCATCCGTGGGATAAGTCACGTTCTTTTCCTGTACCGTGGAATCGATGAAGGCCGTGCAGTGATGGTCCGGGCCGTCGTCCTCCTGATTGATGCGGATACTTTCTGACAGAATCAGTTCCATGCCATTTTCTCCGACACGCTTACGGAAGTGTACCAGTTCGCTTGCATTGCAGGGATAGGAAGGCGTGAATTCCAACATACCGCAAAAGTACTGGTAATAAGCATTCTCGCTCCATTGTTCAACAACCGATTCATCGGACAGGTTACGCACGTGCTTAAGAATCAGAAGTCCGCACATCAGGCGGATGGGTTTGGCCGGACGACCGTTGACGGCACAGTATAGCGGGGAGAAAGCTTCTTCAAAACGGCGCCAGTCTATCTTATTGGCAAGCAGGTATAAGGGATGCCTGGGATTCAGCTGGTCTGTCAAAGAGCTGAACAAGGAGGGCTGAGGGGTGGTCTTGTTTATCATAATAATCTGCAAGTTTTCAACCATAAAGATACAAAAACTTGCAGATATATCAAAGCAATTTATATATTAATATGTTGATTATTAGGCGTAAAAGCACATTCTAAGGGGCGACTATGTAATATACAATATAAAATGAACGACAATAAATTAAAAAACAAAACAGTCCCTTTCAACTACGCCCGCTGCTACAACGAGCAATGTCCGAAAGCTTGTAACTGCCTGCGTCGGGTGGCTGCACTTCTCACTACCGCTGACACGTCCTACATCAGCATCGTAAACCCAATGTGTATTCCGGCCACCGGCATTGACTGTCCCCACTTCCAAAACGCAGAAAAGATACATGTGGCATGGGGTATCAGCCACCTGCTGGACAACGTACCTTATAAGGACGGAACAAATATCAAGCAACAACTGATCGGACATTTCGGAAAAACGCTTTACTATCGCTTTTATCGCGAAGAACGCTTCCTAAGCCCCGCAGATCAAAACTATATCCGCCAACTTTTTCACCGGAAAGGTATCACCGAAGAACCGGTCTTTGACAGTTACACGGATGAGTATAATTGGTAAAGCCGCGTTCTAACCAGTTTCCAGCCTGCTGAAACTTTTTGTTTCAAGCGCTAGAAACTAAAAGTTTCAAAGGGTGAAACGATTCGTTTCACACCGAGAAACAAACTGTTTCACTACGGGAAACCATTCGTTTCAAGGTATGAAACAAAAAATGGAACTAGTTAATGAAAGCAGAAGAAGTATCAGTGAAGGATATATCGTCTAAAAGTTATATGTAATACAAGTGTTATTGGTGAATTTTCAGAATGTATGTGAAAGATCAGAATAAAGAGTTGAAGTGTACAGCGTAAAATTCTCCAATATTGTAATCAAATAGACAAGAACGGAGTGAAAAAATATTTAGAAAAAATAAATATGGAAGAAGTAATAAGAAAATATGTAGATGAATGTTGGGGCTTTGTGCAAGAACACAGAGAATATCTTATGTATGTCCCTTCTTATGAAGAACACATAGAGCCTGAAATGCAGGACACATTTGATAATATTATACCACAAGGGAAATCGGTTAAGATATATGTCACTCAACCGGAACATACTAATTATATGGTGGACATTATTACGGAAAAAGACCATGTATGGAAAGCGATAGATAATCAAATTTCAGACGAGGATATTTCCAAATTAGAAAGTAAATTAAATGTTATTCTTCCGCTTTCATATAAGATCTACTTGAAATACAAACACTTTTATGAAATATTTTGGGATTTAGATGTTCGTCTATATCCAAAGCCCATTCATTCATGGAATAAAATCTTAATTGAAAATAATGAGGAACTGCAAGAAGAAATTCTTAACAAAGGGTATTTTGCAATAGGTCGATATTCTGATTATGGCGTGATAGCTCTTAAATTGACAGATGATGAGAATAAAGAAGGTGAAATCCTTCTCTTTGATTACGAAACGCCTGAAACAGAAGTATTAGCACCCAACTTTATAGAATTTCTTAATCAGATATTACAAAATCCTAAACCTGTTCTTCAAGAATTAAAAGGTTGGGAGAAAAAAATGTATAAAATGGAATGATGCTACTAACAAGCACCTGTACCACATAAACGGCAGCAAGCCGCAAACCATTACCGATAGTGCAATAATAAAATGAAAAAGAATGATTTTATAAATAATCAACTGCTATCAATGGGCTATTTGCCATTGCCATACAATAAAGACCGCAATAAAGTCTTTTATAAAGAAATGGATAATGGCTTAATAGTCTGTGTAGGTATTGAGTCTTCTTCTTTGTATCAAGACAGAAGAAAAACTGTTTCATTTTATACAGCATTGTCATATACATGGGCGATGTATTCACCTATATTATTGCCACAGGATTGTTACTTACGAATAGGTGAAATATTGGGTAAGAATGATTTGTGGTTTCAAACTACCACAAAAGAAGAAAAAGATTTTATGTGCCAATCGATACAGCAAGCGGCAAGAATCTGCGAAAAGCAAAGTAAAATCATATTGCACTATATCTTAAAAGAAAATCAATATGTGGAGTATAAAGAATATATATGCAGATTGAACTGCATAATAGATTTTGTTAAAAAGCAGGGAATCACCAGTAATGCAGATATAAGTATCATTTATGAAGTGATTAAACCAGTATTAAAAAGAATAGGTGTACCGCTTTCCAAGCATACTACAAAACTATATGCAGTGGATGCCATGAATTGCATCCACTGCTCTTCGGACATAAATAAGCAACAAAGAAAAATAATAGCAAGCGAAATAATATCAGTAACAAACGGGTAAATTGTCCTAAAAGAAATGATCCGTCTGAGATTAACATTTATCAAAATAAAAAAATAAACGAGGAAACAGCAGTTAGCTGAAACACATTAACAGTAGTACAACAAAATCAATATGGAAGTAATAGAAAGTAAATGGTATAATAAAGAATGGTGCAAATACAGCGTCTATTGAAGACGTAGAAAAACTTCTAAATACAACCTTGCCCTATCAGTACAAAAGATTTCTGTTATGGAGCAATGGTGGCGAGGGTAAATTAGGAGATAACTACATCTATATATGGGCTATTGAAGATATTGTTGCTTACAATAATGACTATGGAATACACAAATATCTTCAAAAAGAGTATTTAGCATTTGGCATGGATGGTGATATTGGATATATTTTCCACCTGCCAAACAATAGTATATATAGGGTAGATTTAGGAGATTTAGATATAGCTTCTATTAAGTATATAGCACCCTCTTTTGACGACTTTTTAGGCAAGGCTATTTATCTTAATTTCGATAAGCCACAGAATATTGTTGACAATAGTTCAACCATATAAAGTGATTAGACATGGATATAAATAATGAATAAACTACAACTCCAAAAACAATAATAACTCCTGATTCATATCGTTTTTTGATTAATAAAGTTACGGATATGTCAAGAAAAAGGCAAATTCCACCTCTACTATACAATATGCAATAAACTCAAAACGTTGCAAATTTCCGTCCTCATTTGCCCTGTTTACATAAATAAAAACTATCTTTGCGTTTCAGAATCCCGAAAGACGAAAAGAAATGGAGCAAATAGACAACCTAAAAGAGCTTATCAATCAGGGGGATGTGGACACAGCGATTAAGCAATTGGACCAGCTTCTCCAGGACAGTTCTGTCGAAAAAGAGAAAGATACTCTTTACTATTTACGGGGAAATGCCTACCGAAAGAAAGGAGATTGGAAGCGGGCACTGGACAACTACCAGTATGCCATCGAGCTCAATCCGGACAGTCCTGCCGTTCAGGCCAGGAAGATGGTAATAGATATCCTCAACTTCTACCACAAGGATATGTTCAATCAATAAAAGAGATGTATAATCAATAACCGTACTCAAAGATAACGTAATAAAATAAAGATTATGGCAAAAATCAAAGGAGCAATCGTAGTCGACACGGAGCGTTGCAAAGGATGCAACCTGTGTGTAGTGGCGTGTCCGCTCGATGTAATCGCCCTCAATAAAGAGGTAAACATGAAAGGCTATAACTATGCCTGGCAAGTGAAGGAAGATACCTGTAACGGATGCAGCTCGTGTGCAACGGTTTGTCCGGACGGATGTATTTCAGTGTATAAAGTAAAAGTAGAATAAAAGAAAAGAATATGGCAGAAGAAGTTGTATTAATGAAAGGAAACGAAGCCATCGCCCACGCAGCTATCCGTTGCGGTGCCGACGGATACTTCGGTTATCCTATTACTCCCCAATCGGAAGTGTTGGAAACGCTTGCCGAACTGAAACCGTGGGAAACAACCGGCATGGTAGTACTCCAGGCGGAAAGTGAAGTGGCAGCTATCAATATGGTATATGGAGGTGCAGGTAGCGGAAAGAAGGTAATGACCTCATCTTCAAGTCCGGGTGTGAGCTTGAAACAAGAAGGAATCTCTTATTTGGCCGGTGCCGAACTTCCTTGTCTGATTGTGAATGTAATGCGTGGCGGTCCCGGATTGGGAACTATCCAACCTAGCCAGGCTGACTACTTCCAGACAGTGAAAGGTGGTGGTCATGGAGACTACAAACTGATTGCCCTCGCTCCGGCATCCGTACAGGAAATGGCGGATTTCGTAGCATTAGGATTCGAACTGGCCTTCAAATACCGTAATCCGGCTATTATCCTTGCCGACGGTGTGATCGGTCAGATGATGGAAAAGGTTGTTCTTCCTGCACAAAAGCCACGCCGCACGGAAGCAGAAGTAATTGAACAATGTCCATGGGCTGCTACCGGAAAAGCAAAAGACCGCAAACCTAATATTATCACTTCCCTTGAATTGAAACCGGAAGCAATGGAAATCAACAACCTCCGTTTTCAAGCTAAATATCGTGAAATTGAAGAAAATGAAGTACGCTTCGAAGAGATCAACTGCGAAGATGCAGAGTATTTGATTATCGCTTTCGGTTCAATGGCACGTATTGGCCAGAAAGCAATGGAACTAGCCCGTGAAAAAGGAATTAAAGTAGGTATCCTTCGCCCGATTACACTGTGGCCGTTCCCAACCAAAGCGATTGCTGCATACGCTGATAAAGTAAAAGGTATGCTCGTTACGGAACTAAATGCCGGACAGATGATTGAAGATGTCCGTCTCGCTGTTAACGGTAAAGTAAAGGTAGAACATTTCGGACGTCTAGGTGGCATCGTTCCCGATCCGGATGAAATTGTAACTGCCTTGAAAGAAAAAATAATCAAATAACGAAACAATGAATCCCGATAAAATAAGAAACGTACTGAACATCCTATTTATGATATTGGCTGTTGCAGCCATCATCACCTACTTTGTAGCAAAAGATGATTTCAAAATGTTTATCTACGTATGCGGCGCGGCAATCTTTGTCAAGCTGATGGAGTTTTTTATACGGTTCACCAACAGATAAGGAGATGAAGTTATGACTAAAGAAGAAATAATCAAACCCGAGAATCTGGTTTACAAAAAACCGACTCTGATGAACGATAACGCCATGCACTACTGCCCGGGTTGCAGTCACGGTGTGGTACACAAACTCATTGCCGAAGTCATTGAGGAAATGGGTATGGAAGATAAAACTGTGGGAATCTCTCCGGTGGGATGTGCAGTGTTTGCCTACAACTATCTCGATATTGACTGGCAAGAAGCAGCACACGGACGTGCTCCTGCTGTGGCGACTGCTGTGAAACGCCTGTGGCCGGACCGTCTTGTTTTCACTTATCAGGGCGACGGTGACTTGGCTTGTATCGGTACAGCCGAAACAATCCACGCTTTGAACCGTGGTGAGAATATCACGATTATCTTTATCAATAATGCGATCTACGGTATGACAGGCGGCCAGATGGCTCCGACTACACTAGTAGGCATGAAGAGTTCGACTTGTCCTTACGGACGTGACGTTGAACTTCACGGCTATCCATTGAAGATTACTGAAATCGCAGCCCAACTGGAAGGAACTGCTTACGTAACCCGTCAGTCCGTACAATCCGTACCGGCTATCCGCAAGGCAAAGAAAGCAATCCGCAAGGCTTTTGAGAATTCCATGAACGGTAAAGGTTCCAACCTGGTAGAAATCGTTTCCACTTGTAGTTCAGGCTGGAAGATGACTCCGGAGAAGGCGAACAAATGGATGGAAGAACACATGTTCCCATTCTATCCGCTGGGTGATTTAAAAGATAAAGAATAACGCTAAAAGTCAACAGAACAATGAAAGAAGAAATAATTATAGCAGGATTCGGTGGACAAGGCGTATTGTCTATGGGTAAGATTCTGGCATATTCCGGTTTGATGGAAGGCAAAGAAGTGACCTGGATGCCCGCTTATGGTCCCGAACAACGAGGTGGAACAGCCAACGTTACAGTTATTGTAAGCGATGACAAAATTTCCTCACCGATTCTTAGTAAATACGACGCTGCCATCATTCTGAATCAGCCTTCACTCGAAAAGTTTGAAAGCAAAGTGAAACCCGGCGGTATCCTGATTTATGACGGTTACGGAATTATCAACCCTCCTACCCGTAAGGATATTAAGGTATATCGTATCGACGCAATGGATGCAGCCAACGAGATGAACAATGCCAAAGCATTCAACATGATCGTACTTGGCGGATTATTGAAGCTTCGCCCCATCGTAACGTTGGAGAATGTTATCAAAGGACTTAAGAAAACCCTGCCGGAACGCCACCATCACCTGATTCCTATGAACGAGGAAGCTATCAAAAAAGGTATGGAGTTAATCCGTGAGGTTTAATTAACAGATAATGTACAATGGATAATTGATAATTATTAGCTACGTATAGTACGTATGCAACATAATTTTCAATTATCCATTATCATTAAATCAATTAAAGTAAGTATCTTTGCCTCCAATTATGAGACGAATCTTACTATTATATATAATCTTTTCCGTTATAGGTTTGACAACTGTCCATGCACAGTTCGATAATGGTCGCCAGAGAGTGGACGAAAACGGATACGACCAATACGGTAACCAGGTGGACCCTGCCATGATTCCGGACAGACTGGATAGTGCAAATGTAGAAGTACAGGGGTTACCTCCGAAATTATATATGTGGCGTATTAATAATCAGTTGGGCGACCGGACTATCATCCCGGCGGATACTGCTTATCACCACTTCCAGAATTCAAATCTTACCGAAGGACTTACCGGACATTATAATTATCTGGCCAATATGGGTTCTCCCCGTATGTCACGCATCTTCTTTGAACGTCGTGATCCGGAACCTACTATCTTTATGGAGCCTTTCTCCAGTTTCTTTATTCGTCCTACGGAGTTCAATTTCACCAATAGTAACGTACCTTATACCAATCTGACGTATCATAAAGCCGGTAATAAAATAAACGGAGAAGAACGCTTTAAGTCTTATTTCTCTGTCAATGTAAACAAGAAGCTGGCTTTCGGTTTTAACATAGATTACTTGTACGGACGAGGATATTATAATAACCAGAATACGGCTTATTTCAATGCGGCAATTTTCGGTAGTTATATTGGCGACCGCTATCAGATGCAGGCAATATACAGCAACAATTACCTCAAGACAAATGAAAACGGAGGTATTGAGGACGACCGATACATCACTGCGCCTGAAGAGATGGCACAAGGGCAAAGGGAATATGAATCAACCAATATCCCGACCGTACTAAGTGCAACAACCAACCGTAATCATGACTTTTATGTATTCCTGACCCAACGTTACAATTTGGGATTCAGCCGTGACATACCGCAGGCCGAAAATGACACTACTCCCGCCAAACAAGAGTTTGTGCCGGTCACTAGTTTTATACATACCATTCAGGTAGAGCGTGCACGTCATAGCTTCAACTCTGATGATGACATGCGTGAAAAGAACTATTATCAAAACACCTATTTGGAACCGGATAATCCGATTGCCAGAGACAGTACTACTTATATGGGTATCAAGAATACCATAGGTATTGCTCTACTCGAAGGATTCAATAAATATGCCAAAGCCGGACTCACGGCATTTGCTTCCTATAAAATCAGCAAATATACTCTTATGAATATGGAGGGGAATCCATTGCCCGACAAATACAATGAAAATGAAATATTTGTTGGAGGCGAATTATCCAAACGTGAAGGAAATGTACTTCATTACCATGCCATTGGTGAAGTGGGACTCGCCGGAAAAGCAATCGGACAATTCAATGTAAAAGGAGATATCGACCTTAACTTTCCGTTATGGAAAGACACTGTGAGCCTTATAGCCCGTGGTGAAGTCAGCAATAAGCTTGCGCCTTTCTATATGCGTCATTATCATTCCAAACATTTCATGTGGGACAATGATATGGACAAAGAATTTCGTACCCGTATTGAAGGAGAATTAAGTATTGCACGTTGGAGAACACGTTTGAAGGCGGGAGTTGAAAACATAAAGAACTACACTTATTTCAACCAACAAGCAGTGCCGGAACAGAAAAGCGGAAGTATACAGGTGTTGTCAGCAAGTCTTAATCAGGACTTCAAGCTGGGAATCTTCCATTTAGATAATGAAGTAACCTGGCAAAAGTCCAGCGACCAGACCGTATTACCTTTGCCTGATCTTTCGCTGTATCACAATTTCTATATGCAGTTCAAGCTGGCAAAGAAAGTGCTTAGTGTACAATTGGGTGCCGATGTGCGTTATTTCAGTAAATACAATGCACCCGCTTATATGCCGGCTATCCAAAACTTCTATTTGCAACCGGAAAATGACCAGGTAGAGATAGGAGGTTATCCGATCGTGAATGTATACGCAAACTTACATCTAAAGCGTACACGTTTCTATGTAATGATGTATCACGTGAATCAAGGTATGAGCAGCCCGAATTACTTCTTGGCTCCTCACTATCCTATCAACCCGCGTGTACTGAAATTCGGTCTTTCATGGAATTTCTATGATTAACAAAATCTATATGGCTTATGGTAACACGCCCCAAATTGAGACTGGCCAGATATTTAGTGCCCGTAATCATTGTATTGGCAATCATCTTTTCTATCCGCCAATGCGGTAATCAGGAAAAGCCGTCAGGACACCCGCGTGATTATGCAGCCATTGCCAAAGAAGGTATATTGCGTGTAGCGACTGAATATAACTCGATCAGTTTCTACGTGGACGGCGATACCGTTTCCGGTTTTCATTACGAACTGATACAGGCTTTTGCCCATGACAAGGGATTAAAGACCGAAATAACACCCCTGATGAGTTTCGAAGAACGGCTGGAAGGATTAAGCGAGGGACGTTACGACGTAATTGCCTGCGGTATATTAGCCACCAGCGAACTGAAAGACTCTCTGCTCCTCACCTCTCCCATCACGCTCAACAAGCAAGTGCTCGTGCAACGGAAAGAAAACGGAGAAAACGACTCACTCCATATCCGTAGCCAGCTGGACTTGGCCGGGCGGACACTTCACGTAGTAAAAGGGTCTCCTTCTATTCTGCGTATTCAGAATCTAGGTAATGAAATCGGCGATACCATTTATATCAAAGAAATAGAGAAATACGGTTCCGAACAATTAATCTCAATGGTAGCTCATGGGGATATCGACTATGCCGTTTGTGACGAAAGCATCGCACGCGCGGCCGCCGATTCCATCCCGCAGATAGATATAAATACAGCTATCAGCTTTACACAATTCTACTCATGGGCAGTCAGCAAACAATCACCCGCTTTACTCGATAGTTTGAATACATGGCTGGATAAATTCCAAAAGGAGAAAGAATACCAGAAGATTTATAAAAAGTACTATGATAAAGAATAACCTTATCATTTTACAGTTCAGAAGAAAACAATCAAAAACAGAATGTAAGATAGATATATTCATGTCTATTTCCAGAAATAAACTCCCAAAGACTTGACTTTCGCTTTTGAATGTCGTATCTTTACAGAGTTAATGATAAAGTAGTTTCAATTAAACTACACGCAAAGGAGGGAATCGCGATTCTCTCCTTTCTTTTTATCCAGCCGGGAAAAACCTCTCCCCGCCCCAGCTTTTCCTTGCGCTTTGCCCGGTGGTTATGGTTCTTCAGCCGGAGGATCAGCAGTGTTCACCTTGCTTCTTACCGAAATGAAGTATATATCCGCCTCAAACAGACGTTCTGTTTGCCTGAAACAGAGCCTTTGTTCCGATAAAATAGAGCTTCTGTTGAAACAAAACACAATGTCTGTTTTCTAACTGTCCCTGCTAAGTTAATAATCAATAAAGTTGCTCTTGACAAAAAATAGCTTTATCTTTGGGGTTTGTTAGAACAGACACAATAGGTATATTATATTATGAGTGAAAAGATTATCAAATGGGGCTTCATTGGTTGCGGAGAAGTAACCAAGACGAAAAGCGGTCCCGCTTTCCAGAAAGTAGAACATTCGGAAGTCGTAGCCGTGATGAGTCGTGACGGCGCGAAAGCGAAAGCGTATGCCAAAGAGAGAGGAATCAAGAAATGGTATGACGATGCACAGGAGCTGATAGATGATCCGGAAGTAAACGCTATCTATATCGCCACTCCTCCTTCTTCACACGCTACGTATGCCATTATGTCCATGAAAGCGGGTAAACCGGCCTATATTGAGAAGCCAATGGCGGTGACGTATGAAGAATGTACCCGAATCAACCGCATATCCAATGAAACGGGGGTTCCCTGTTTCGTAGCATACTACCGACGTTATCTTCCCTATTTCCAGAAAGTAAAGGAATTAGTAGAGAACGGAACGATCGGCAACGTTATCAATGTACAGATTCGTTTTGCCCAGCCGCCACGCGATCTGGATTACAATCGTGATAATCTTCCCTGGCGTGTGCAGGCTGATATTGCCGGAGGCGGCTACTTCTACGACCTTGCTCCGCATCAGATTGATTTGTTGCAGGATATGTTCGGTTGCATCCTCGAAGCAAGCGGTTACAAGAGTAATCGCGGCGGGCTTTATCCTGCCGAAGATACATTAAGCGCCTGTTTCCAATTTGACAACGGACTGGTGGGTAGTGGTTCCTGGTGCTTCGTAGCCCATGATTCTGCCCGCGAAGACCGCATAGAGATTATCGGCGACAAAGGAATGATTTGCTTCTCTGTCTTTACTTACGAACCTATCGGACTGCATACCGAGAAAGGACGGGAAGAAATCTGTATCGGCAACCCGGAACACGTGCAACAGCCTCTTATCCAAGCAGTAGTAGACCACTTATTGGGTAAGTCGGTTTGCTCTTGCGACGGCGAAAGCGCAACGTTGACTAACTGGGTAATGGACAAGATCTTAGGTAAGCTATAACCCTAAAAAAAGCAAAAAAAAGTTCCTTCTTTTTCCGGATTCTGCCGGTATTGTTAAAAAATTAATAGGGACATTCCATTGTATATTGTTAGTTTTTTCTATCTTTGTAGAAAGAAGCAAAGAAAAAATGAAACTAACAATATATTTTTTGTGCCATGACTAAAGAAGCTTTAATGAGAAAAGCGATCGAGCTTTCAAAAGAAAATGTTGAAAATGGTGGAGGTCCTTTCGGTGCTGTGATTGCCACGAAAGACGGAGAAATAGTTGCAACAGGAGTTAATCGTGTCACTGCATCTTGTGATCCTACGGCTCACGCCGAGGTAAGCGCCATACGTGCCGCAGCTGCCAAACTCGGAACATTTGATCTTAGCGGATACGAAATCTATACTTCCTGCGAACCTTGCCCCATGTGCCTGGGTGCTATTTATTGGGCACGCCTGGATAAGATGTACTATGGAAACAACAAGACCGATGCCAAAAACATCGGCTTCGACGACTCTTTTATCTATGACGAACTGCAACTGAAACCTGAAGACAGAAAGCTGCCTTCCGAAATCCTACTACATAATGAAGCCCTTACTGCCTTCAAAGCCTGGGTGGCCAAAGAAGACAGAGTAGAATATTAGAAAACCTCTCACTATTATTAACCTATTAATTACCCTCAAATGAAAAGAAAAAGCCTTTTATTTGTTATGGCATCAGTATGCCTGTTCAGTTGTCAACAGCAAGAAGAACTGCAAGACCCCAGTAATGGAGTGATCGACTTTTCTACTTCTATTGACCAAAGTATCAACAATGCTCTTACCCGTAACAGCAGTAGTCTGACACTTCCGTTAAAAAGCAATTTCGCTGCCGGGGATGTTATCTCCATGTCCGTTGCCGAGCAGGATTATCATCCGTTTGCCATAGGCATGGATAGCCAAACCTGGAACGAAGCAGGCACCGATTCGGAAACGGTTACTTTCTATGCTCATTATCCTGAATTGACCGACGAAGCTGCTACTACCAGATCATTGAGCAGCCGCTATCGTGAAATCAAGGGTGGCTTAGAATATTTGTTCGGTACAGCCCAAGCCAACAAAGGTTCTAAGAGCGTTGCTCTTGCATTCAAGAGAATGACAACGCCCGTCGTTCTGCTCGACGAGAACAACCAGCCGTACGAAGGTAGAGCAATCGTTAAACTGTTCTTGAAGAACAAAGGTGTGCAAGACCTGTTCAGCGGTAAAATCGAAGCTGACCCCAATGCAAAACCGGAATACATTGATATCCGGAAAGTATCTGAAGGTATCTTGACTAACTTGATTCCACAGCTCATCAAAGCCGGCGAGAAAATAGGAACGGTTATCCTGGAGGACGGTAAAGAAGAACCTATCATCGCAGAGGAGGACATTACCATAGAAGCCGGAACTCCTGTTGCGGTAAAAATGTACGCAAGACGCGGAATCATTGACGAACGAACTCCACTATTCAGATAAGACTAAAGAATAAAAAGTGATACTAATAAAAATCCCCGGAACCGCTGTAGACACTCAGCATTCCAGGGATTTTTTACACACAAAAGTTATTATTGAAATTGAAAACTGTCTTTTTTAGGTTAGAAACGCATACCTAAAGTAAGAACCACTTTATGGTTGTTGTTCGTCACTTTCGTTCCAGGTAAATCTAAACTATCAAAAGCATAGAATGTTTCTTTATAAGTATTATACATATATGCCATGTCTACATAGAAACTTTCACCACGATAGCCACAACCCAATGTATAATTATTAGTAGCACCCGGATTAGAAAATTCCGTATCAGTACGCATTGAATTTACAGGAAGATACTTAAAAGCATCTGATTTCAAAGGAGCAGTAATATGATTATATCCTAAACGGAATGCAAATTCCGGTGCTAACTTAAATTCAGCTCCAACACGAAGTGTATGAACTGCTTTCATCATTGCTTTAATGTCTTCTGTCTGACCTAATTCATATCCGTCCGGATCTTTCATTTTAGCTGAAGTACGGTCTGAATATTCATACTCAACTCCCAATGCTACAGAAGAACCGATGGTATATCCCATACTTGCATTAAACTTCCACGGAGTAATTAACTTATATTCATATTCTCCTTCAGTATCATTTCCACGGGCATCATAAGGTTTGGTAATGCCACGTGTAGTCTCATTCAAATCAAAATTAATATAAGCAGTATTCCGTTCCTTCAAACTAAAGAAAGTCGGAGTATGTACAGCAGCACCAATACGGAATGAGGATGACTCAAAAGGACGAAGAATAAAACCTAGTTTAAAATCAACTCCACTACCATCTACCCAAAAGTCATTTCCCAACGTATATCCTCCATGACCATTTCCGTCCTTATCAGTAAAGTCTTCATTATATTCACTAGTCCTGTCATAGTTTACACTATAAAGTCCTAATGTTGCTCCAACATAAAAACGATCATAAAAATTCAGCGCACCATTCAAATCAAAAGAATGGATACCTCCACTTTCTTTCGAACGATAAGACTGGCTCACAGCATCTCCTGCCTGAAAATAGGGTTCATATCCCTCAAAAGGAGGAACTGCATCTGGATTCTCTGGATCTACTTTCCCATAAACAGGATTCACTAAATGTGCATTATATCCCATAATACCCAACCAAGGCAATTCAGGATTCTGAAAAGCATCATCGCTCCTCAAAGCAGCTTCTGTGAACGGATCAAAGTCTCTGTATGAATCAAAGTTCACCATATTAGCCATCTGAACTGTTTGAGAAGTATTGAATACTCCACTCACCAGCATACTTCTATTGAAGGACTTCATTTTGCGATAATTGAAACCAAAGTTGGCAAATCTCAAAGCAGTTGTATTTCCTATTTTTGTAGAGAATACAAATCCGGCATTATCAAATGAGCCATGAAACTTATCAAGACTTGCCCCATTCGCTTTCACTCCTGTATTATCAAAGCCAAATGAAACCATAACATCATTGCTACGATAAATTCCGATACCGGCAGGATTAGTTCCTATAGTGGTTATATCTCCGCCTAAAGCTCCCATGGCACCGCCCATACCTACAAAGCGGGCAGTTCCATTTAAATCACTTCCCATCCATCGATTTGCATCATAGATAGTTGTTTGAGCATTTAGAAATCCTACACTTATCAAAAGAATACAAATCGCTAATATTCTATTACTTTTCATAATCAATCTCTTTTGAAATTATAAACTATCTTCTATAGCTACCACCAGAACTACGTGAAGAACCACCACCGCCGCTACTACGTGAAGAACTGCCACTGCTGCCAGAACTACGAGAATAACTACCGCTACTACCTGATGAATAGCTACTTCCACTACTTCTTGAATAACTACCTGAATTAGAAGAGCGGGATGATGATCTGTCAGGCGTATAACTTCTTGATGGAGAAGTGGAACTTCCACGTGAATAGCTACTACTGCTACGGCTACTATTTGTTCCGGAACTTCGTGTCGAACTATTACTTCTATTATAAGAGGAACCAGAATTGCGTGTACTAGTACCAGAAGTACGTGTACTGCTTGGACGTGTATACGTTTCTGTATTTCTACGAGAGTATGAACTTCCTGAACGAACAGAGCTATTGCTACCGCTACGAGTATAATCGCGAGTACCTACAACTCTACTATTTGTACCTGTACTACCTGAACGGCGAACACTTTGTCCAACAGAAGAATTAGCTGGTCTGGTAGTTGATGAACCGACACCTCTTCTGTAAGAAGTAGAATTATAATTTCTCGAACCAGAATAATAGGAACGATTATTACCATTAATCACACTACGTCCGGCATAATAAGGTCTTCCACCTCCGCCCCAGCCCCAGCTAGGACCACCGTGCCAGTGGTGATGATGTCCCCAATATCCGCCGCCATACCAGCCACCCCAGTAGCCGCCTCCCCAATAACCGGGGTAATATCCCCAAGAGTAATAAGGACGATTCCATCCCCAGCCATAGTTCCATCCCCAGCCGTAAGAGCCATAACGCCAATCCCACCAAAGCGGGTTACTGAACGTCGGGAATGCATAAGCATACATACCATCGGTATATACGTTCCAATCCCATGAGTTCGGACCGTAAACTACATCCCAGTACAACGGGCTGCTGATACTGATAGCAAAACGCGGATTGCGGAAACGGATGATACGTTCAGCGTATTCATAGTCGTCTGTTGTACCATTGAATTCGCCCGTCACCCATTCTCCGTCCAAATCCGGATTAGATTTTTCTTTTATATATAAGGTATCATTATCCATTACGAATTCATTTTCACGTGCATCGTAACGGCGGTTATATTCATCCACATCCCGTGTTCTTCCCTTACGGTCCTGAACAACCACTGTAGTACCCGGTGAAGTATAGATGTTAGTCGTCACCTGTTTCTTCGGTTCCTTCTTAACTGGAGTTTCTTTCTTCTCCTGTTTGTCTTTGGAAGGTACGAAGTAAAGGTCGTCATCAACGCTTTGTGCAAAGATACCTATCGGAAGGCACAAGGCAAATAGCAAGAAATAAACAATCTTTTTCATATCATCTCGGTTTATGTAATTACTTAAACTTATTCACGTTACAAAGATAAGGAAGAGATTTTTCGTCCGGGGGAGATTTTCCCCAAAGGATAATAGGGAAATCCCTATTTCTAACTATCTTTGTAGAAGATACAACGCTCACCGGCATAAAGTTCAGGCAAACTTGACTTTCTATACCCGGATTGCTGTATCTTTGCACATTATTCACCAGCATTAAAAACAACTATGAAGTATTTTGAGTTCACATTCCGCACCCAGCCTTGTACCGAAACCGTCAATGACGTACTGGCTGCCATATTGGGTGAAGTCGGATTTGAAAGTTTTGTTGAGTGTGAAGGCGGACTGACCGCATATATCCAACAGACATTGTGTGATGAAAACGCCATCAAGATTGCCATCAACGAGTTCCCCCTACCCGATACGGATATTACTTATACATATACCGAAGCGGAAGACAAGGACTGGAACGAGGAATGGGAAAAGAATTTCTTCCAACCCATCATTATCGGAAACCGATGTGTGATCCACAGCACTTTCCACCAAGATGTCCCCAAAGCGGAATATGACATCGTCATCAATCCTCAAATGGCCTTCGGAACAGGACACCACGAAACTACCAGCCTCATCATTGAAGAATTATTGGACAGCGAACTGAAAGATAAATCCCTGCTCGATATGGGCTGCGGAACTTCGATTCTTGCCATCCTCGCACGTATGCGGGGCGCACGTCCCTGTACGGCCATCGACATTGATGAATGGTGCGTACGAAACTCCATCGAAAACATCGAGTTGAACCACGTAGACGATATTGCCGTATCACAAGGAGATGCCTCGTCGCTTGTAGGAAAAGGACCTTTCGACGTTATCATCGCCAACATCAACCGGAATATATTACTGAATGATATGAAGCAATATGTTGCCTGTATGCATACGAATTCCGAACTCTATATGAGTGGATTTTATATAGACGACATTGCCGCCATCCGCGAAGAAGCGGAGAAGAACGGACTGACTTTCGTTCATTATAAAGAGAAGAATCGTTGGGCAGAAGTGAAATTTATTTATAAAGGATAAGAGCCAACAAATATCTTTAAAAGAGAAAGCTCCCTTATCATTAAAAGATATAAGAAAGCAAGCAAAAATCGCAGTCGATATACGCTATAAACAAGCGTAAGACTCCAGATTAATGCAGAAAAAAAATAGTGACGGTATACGCGTGGGATAGTGACGCTATCCATAGCATATACCGTCACTATTTGCATCGGATAGCGTCACTATCTTATAAAGAGAAATAAAGTCGTTACGCGAACTCTTTTTTGACCTGTTGGCACCATGCTTTGATTTTCTTTTCCGCCTGTTCGGACTGATTATCCAAATCGACAACCAACCCGCACCACTGCTCGCCACGTAAAGCCTTGGAACGTTCGAAAGTGTAACCTTCGGAAGAAGTAAAACCGACCAAGGTAGCCTCATCCCCTTCAAAGACTTCTGCCAGCAGACCAATTCCATCTGCAAAATTTTCCGGATAACGTATCTGATCTCCCAAACCGAAGATAGCAACCTTCTTACCTTTCAATTTCATTGTCCGGAGTTCCGGCAACAGTTCGTCCCAATAAGTAGGAAGTTCTCCGTCAAACCAGGTGGAAGCACCCACAATGAAGCAGTCATAAGCTGCAAAATCATTCTGCCAGGCCTGCTCGATAGGCACTACTTCTATCTTGTCTTCACCAAACTCTTTCTGTATTTTCTCTGCCACCCAACTCGTTCTTTCGGCTTTGGTAGCATAAAACAAACCTATCTTTTTCATAATTCTTCTCTTTTAATATTCCAATAATTTCCGTGCAGCTTCGTATATCTTAGCTTCGTCCGGCAAAATTTCTTTTTCCAGTATCGGATTGAAACCGACGGGAGTAAACGTAGAACCGACACGCTGCACCGGTCCGTCGAGATAACGGAACATTTCCTCACCAATCATTGCTGCAAGCTCCGCACCAAAACCGGAGAATACTTTATCTTCATGTACAACCAATGCTTTGCTGGTCTTCTTGACCGATTCAAATATTGCCTCTTTATCCAGCGGAATCAGAGAACGAATATCGATCACTTCTACTTTCCAACCACCCTCTTTCTCCAATCGTTCGGCGACATGCAGACAGAAATGGGTCGTATTTCCGTATGTGATAATACTCAAATCCGTACCCTCACGGCGGATACGTGCTTTTCCGAAAGGTACTTCAAAGTCTTCCGGCACCACAGTGGCGGCTTCTACCGAATTATACAATGCTTTCGGTTCGAGAAACAAAGTAAATCCCTTAGAGCGCATACTAGTACGTAACAATCCGGCTGCATCATCTGCAAAAGAAGGGCAGACAATTCGTGCTCCCGGCAATGTAGTCAAAGCTCCTTCTATATTTTGAGAGTGATACAGCCCTCCACCGATATAACCTCCGGAAGCCAACCGCAGCGTTATATTCGGGGCAAACTTACCATTGCTGCGCCAATACTCATGCGTACATTCTACATATTGTTCTACGGCAGGCCAGAAGTAATCAGCAAACTCCGCTCCCTCTATCACGACATGGATTTTAGGATCAAAGCGGCTCATTCCATTGGCAGTGCCTACAATATAATCTTCGGCAATCGGCGCACTGAACACACGGGCTTCGCCGAATTCCTGCTGCATCCCTTTGGTGACATTAAACACACCGCCTTTCTCTCTGTTTGCTACGTCCTGTCCCCAGATAAACGTATCGGGATTGTAGCGGAATTCGGCTTTCAATGTCTCGTTAATGGCATTTACCAGGAAGGTCTTTTCGCCCTCTGCTTCATGAGTACCTTCTTTGTACTTCTGGGGTTGATAAGGTTCGGGCATCACAAAATCGTAGATGCTCTTAGGATCAGGATCGGGAGCAGCCAACGCTTTTCGGTTGGCAGCCGACAGTTCTTTCTTTGCGTCAGCTTCGATCTGTTGCAACTCTTCTTCTGTCAGGCGTTTGTAACGCAACAACATCCGGCGGAATTTCATCAGCGGATCGGCATCTTTTACGTATTCCAGTTCGTTCTCATCCCGGTACAGGGTATGTTTATCCGAGTTGGAATGGGAACCGATACGAACACAGTTGGCCTGCACAATCACCGGATTACGGGTTTCCCTTGCATATTCGTGGGCTTCGGTCATGGCATTCATCGAGTCGAACACATCTTTTCCATTGCAATAGATGATTTTCAGATTCTTGAAGCCGGAGAAGTTCTCGGCAACTTTGCGGTTGGCTGTCTGTTCCGATTTAGGGACAGAGATACCATATCCGTTGTCCTGTATCACAAAAATAACAGGAAGACGTTCAAGGCTGGCGCCATTGATAGCCTCATATACAAATCCTTCAGAAGTGGCAGATTCTCCATGGGAAGTGATGGCGACTCCTTTATGTCCATAATATACCATTGCCCGCGCCACACCTGCCGCATGAAGGTCGTGTGTACCCGTTGCAGAAGAAATGTTTTCGATGTGCCATTCCGGTTTGGCGAAATGGTTCGACATGTGACGTCCGCCGCTGCCCGGGTCTGTCGCTTTCGAGATACCATTCAGGATGATTTCTTCTGGAGTCATTCCGGCAGAAAGTACAGTCAGCATATCGCGGTAGTAAGGAAACAGGAAGTCTTCGCCCAAAGTGAATACCTGACCGATGGCAAGCTGAATACCATCATGCCCCGCGTAAGGAGCATGATAAGACCAACCCAAAGATTGCAGCAGGTATGACGGTGCTTTTTCATCCAAAGCACGCCCCAATGTCATCAGATGATACCACTTTTTCAGGGTTTCTACATCTGTCGTTTTTATATCATATTTCTTTTTCATAGTGAATGAAGTTCTTAATGAGTGAAACAATCAGTTATCAGCCTTGCCAGTTTTCGAGGTAGTCGGCTATAAAGTGGAGGAAGTTACCTCCCAACATTCCGTCTACTACCCGATGGTCGTAAGACAAAGACAGATACATTTTATGGCGGATGGCAATCGTATCGCCTTCCGGTGTTTCTATCACAGCAGGTTTCTTTTCAATATATCCTACTCCCAAAATAGCAACCTGCGGCTGATTAATTATCGGTGTACCGAACAGGCTCTTGAACGTTCCGAAATTGGTAATGGTAAATGTACCGCCATCAATATCTTCCGGCATTAATTTATTATCCCTTGCTTTCAGGGCTAAAGAGTCAATGGCAACTGCCAGACCGTTCAGATTCAAACGATCGGCGTCATGCACCACAGGCACAATCAGATTTCCATCATTCAGAGAGACGGCAATACCTACATTGATATGTTTCTTAAAGAGGATGTTATATCCGTCTACTGACACATTCACTTGAGGATAGGCTGCCAATGCTTTCGCTACGGCCTCGGTTATCACAGGCATATAAGTCAACTTCACTCCTTCGCGACGGAAGAAAGCATCTTTATTCTTTTCGCGCCAACGCACCAGTTTGGTGACGTCTACTTCTACCACATTGGTTACATGAGGAGATACTTTCTTAGACATAACCATGTGATCGGCAATAATCCGGCGGACACGATCCATCTCTTTCACTTCAACTCCAGGCATGGCAACAGGAGCAGGCGATTTGGATGAAGTAGCAGCCGACTGTGCAGCAGGGGCAGATGCAACCGGAGACGTTTTCGGAGTTATCAGTTCGGGAGCAACAACCACCGACGGTTTGTTTGCAGCCGGAGCAGCAACGGCAGAGGCTGGCTTCTGTTCAGCCATATCTCCTCTTTTCTTCTTTTCAATATAGTCTTTTATATCTTTCTTACTCAACCGCCCTTCATAACCCGTACCTTGTATAGCATCCAACTCTTCTTTCGGAATCTTAGCCTCCCGCGCCAACTGAATCACAACAGGAGAATACCAACGTTCTTCCTCAACAGCAACGGGTTTGGATGTATCAACGGGGGTTGATGCAGTATTCACTGATTGATTCTTAGCAATGTCTGCTGCTGATTGTGATGTTCCGGAAACATCAGCAGCAACCTGGCCAGCATCGGCTCCTTCATTTGCAGTACCTTCGCTTGCCGGCTCTGTACCGGATGCTTCTTCGCCATCCAAATCAATAATGGCGACAACTGTTCCTACAGCAACCGTGTCACCTTCCTTATATAAAATCTCCACCACTTTTCCCGCTACGGGAGAAGGGATTTCCGCACTTACTTTAGCAGTATTCACTTCAAAAAGCACATCGTCTTCCTGAATCATGTCACCCACCTTTACAGACCAAGAGACAATGGTCCCTTCGGTTATACTCTCGCCCAACTTGGGCATTTTTATTTCGAATTTTGACATAGACAATAATTTTATTATTCAACCTTAGATATATTACAACAATGGGCTGAAATAGAAAGTTTTAAGTTAAGTAAATTTTAACCGGAGGCCAATCGGTACAACCAAGCATCAACGGCTATATATCCACTCTTTCTGAATATATTTCTCTTCCCGGAGCTGATTGACAGCTTCTATCTCCTCCTTAGTGAAAGCACTGACAGATTGCGACTTACTGAAATACTGAAAAGCCTTTTCTTTGAAATCAGTGACAGTCCCCACCGACAAATGCCAGCGAATATTGGTTACCTCACTCCGAACGGAAGGAACAGCGTATACAGACGATAACGTTTCATCATCGTCCATCGGTTCCGGATTCAATGCTTGATGCAACGCTGTAAGGTCCGTATCATACAATAGCGTGCAATGATACAATACCCGATCCTTGTACAGGCATTGCGCACTTCCTGATATTTTCAATCCATTCAGATAAATCCCCAATCGTTCGCCTCCTGTTGCCATCAGTCCCATAGAGTTCAGGAAATCCAACGTCCGCTGCAAATACGTGACAAACTCCGGCAAGCGGGGAGTCGTTTCTATAAAAGTCAGATTGACATTGCCCAAATCATGGTACACTGCTCCCCCACCGGAAAAACGACGGGCAATATGTACCTGCTCCCGTTCCGCCCATTCCTGATCGACTTCCGACCGTAACCGCTGATGCTTCCCTATTACCACAGAAGGAGTGTCCTGCCAAAGCATGAAAATGTCTTCATTTCCCTGCTTCAACAGATATTCTTCCGCAGCCAAGTGAAAATAAATATCAGTAAACGGACTATAGATACATCGAATCATAGGTCAGACAGAATAAGAGTTAAAACATAATCTCGTGATAAATCTCTCCGACCGTAGGATGCGGAAATACAGTCTTCTGAAATTCTTCCGCCGTATAGCCTCTCTGAATAGCAATACCTGCGATCACAATAAGTTCTGACGCCGGATTTCCCAATATGTGGCAACCGATGATCTTCCCTTCTTCATCCTGAATCAACTTACAAAGGCCGTTTCCCTGTTCATTCTCGGCTACAAACCGGCCGGAATAAGCCATCGGTAATTTGGACACACGATAAGAAAGTCCTGATTTTATCAATTCTTCTTCTGTCTTTCCCACTCCTGCCACTTCGGGATTGGTATAAACAACTCCCGGAACACAATCGTAATTCATCCGGTCTTCCACTCCCAAGATATGATTGATAGCGACTTCCGCTTCACGAATAGCGGTATGTGCCAATAAAGAATAACCTGTAATATCCCCACAAGCATATACGCAGGGATGCGAAGTCAACAGATGTTCATCTACTTTGACCCCATTCCGATGCAATTCTATATTCAGCTTGTCCAGCCCCACTCTGGATAAATTTGCCTTACGGCCTACACTAAGCAAGATTTTCTCCGCTTCAATAGTGGAAACTTTGCCTTCTTTTTCTATCACGACTCCATGAGCGTTCACTTCCACTACTTTCGTATTCAAATAGAAAGTGACTCCCCGTTTGGCATATTCAGCGCGAAGCATACCGCTCGTTTCCTTATCCATCGCTCCCAAAATCTCCGGCATCATTTCTACCACATGCACCTTTACTCCCATGCTGTTAAAGAAAGAAGCAAATTCCATCCCGATCACTCCACCGCCAATAATAACCAGCGTCTTGGGAAGTTCTTTTATCTCCAACGCCTCCTTGGAAGTCCAATAACTGACTCCCGACAATCCCGGTATGGGAGGAATCACTGTATCGGAGCCGGTACATACCAGCAAGTATTTCACAGAATAGGTTTCTCCATCACAAGTGATGCGAATCATCCCCTCTTTCTCTCCTTCTATAAAAGCTTCTTTCTCCACGATCGTCACTCCGTAAGAATTCACAGTCATCTTCACGCCACCCGTCAACATTTTCACTGTTTTGTCTTTGCGGCTCATAATCTTGGATAAATCGAACGAAGGAGATTCGGCAGAAACGCCATATTTGGAAGCACTTTTGATGCTATCCAGTATTTTAGCAGAATATAACAAAGTTTTAGTAGGAATACACCCCTCATTGAGACATACTCCCCCCATTGCCTTTTTCTCAAAAAGAACGGCTTTTAATCCGTTGGCCCCTGCCCGTTCGGCAGCTGTGTACCCGGCAGGACCACCACCAATAATAGCTATATCAAAGTTCATAATCGTATCTTTTTTAGTAATAATACGATTATAACAAATGAGAGAAGAGATAAGTTGTTGGGAAAAGAAATACCTGTTACTTAATTGTCAGCTTTTTAAGTTCCTCTAACGAGCCATTGAACACGTTCAGGTCTACGTCTTCTTTGATGCCGGGAACACTTCCCACATCAGTATGTTGCCAAAAGTCCCATTTCCCCTGATATTTTACAGAGTCAACATAATAATGGGCAATCCAGTAAGGGTATGTATTGAAGATAGAATCGTCCAGATAACGGGTTTTAAATTTATAAGAAGTATAAAGAATAGGTTTCACTCCATAATGAGATTCCACCCGGTCCAGCCAGCGTTTAATGCCTTGCTGCAATTCCTTTTTTTCCTTCCGCCCGGTCACTTCCACATCAAGTACGGGAGGTAAATCACCCGTGTCCAGTTTCACCGTACGAATAAAGAAGTCCGCCTGTTTCAAAGCATCCGTACCAGGAATATAAAAATGATAAGCACCACGGATAAATCCATGGTTACGGGCATTGGCGAAGTTCGCCTCAAAGGTAGTATCGTTATGGTCTCCTCCTTCTGTAGCTTTCATAAAAACGAAATGCAAAGGAGTAGCCGTCTCTTTATTCTGCAACAGTCTTTTCCAATCAATCTTTCCCTGATAATGAGAAATGTCAATACCATGAATATCATATCCGTCAGGGATACAAACTCCGTATTCCTTTAAACCATGACAAGGTTTCCATCGATAAGCATAAGGACGGATAAAGAAATAGTAGAATACAACGGAAAAACAACCGATAATCACCACTGCCAAAATGTTACGAATCCAGACAGGCATCACAGTTCGATGCTTCATCTGTTCCTTTTTTGAGGTACGGGAAGTTTTGGAAGAAGAGGTCGTTCCCTTTTTCTTGGTAGTGGAAACAGTTCTTTTCTTCTGTACGGCAGACATCGGGTTGTTGCGTTGCGGCATTTACTTTAAACGATCAATGTTTTTAGAGATAGGCACGGATTACGCGAATTAACACGGTTTTTTAGTTATTTCTTATAAACCGTGTATTCCGTGTAATCCGTGCCTGAAAGAATCTTTCATTGCAGCTGTTATTGCAACTGTTACATCAACAACTGCTCTGAAGTGTATTTATTTAGCTTGTTCCAGCTGCAAAGTCTTAGTTGCCTGGTCGCAAACTTCTGTAGGACCGAAGTACTGGATCGGACCCGGATATACATAATCCGTTTCGATAGCCCAACGATCACGTTGCGCAGCAAATGCCTTGAAAGGAGCACCATCCAGTTTCACCAATGCTTTCTGGATAACCGGTTTCATTTCACCGTGGCGACGTTCCATGTTCATCATCATAGTGATAGGCACACCACCAGCAATCCATTCAGCAGCAGGAGCAGTTGTATTGCGTACAGAAGACATATAACCAGTCTTGCCGTTAGCAATCAACATAGAAGCTGTGTAACCCAGAGAGTAGCAATAGTCAGCGTCAAAGTTTGACGGAGCAGCACAACGTCCTTCATAACCGAAGAAGTGGTGTTGAGCAGCAAATTTACCAACATACTTGCCTTCTTCTTTCCATGCAGCCAACTTAGTAGCTACCATTTCAGACAACAGCTTTTCTGTTTCGATCAGTGATACCTGAACGTTTCCGTGCGGGTCACGATCCAAAGTCAACTGACGGGCAACACCTTCCGGCAGACTTGCGTAGATAGCAGAGTTTTCCGGAGAAAGTTTGCGGATGATATAATCACGTTGGTGAGATTTCTTAATCTGACCGAATTCTTCAGCATTAGCAGCCAGGAAGTCGTTCAATTCAGCAATCAGGCGTTTCATGGCAGGAATGAATTCTACCAATCCTTCCGGAATCAATACAGTACCGAAGTTGTTTCCCTGTGCGGCACGGTCAGCTACCACTTTAGCGATGTAAGTCACTACATCGTCCAAAGACATATCTTTAGCTTCTACTTCTTCAGAAACGATACATACGTTAGGCTGTACCTGCAAAGCACATTCCAGTGCGATGTGAGAAGCCGAACGACCCATCAATTTGATGAAGTGCCAGTATTTACGTGCAGAGTTACAGTCACGTTGGATGTTACCGATTACTTCTGCATAAGTCTTACATGCTGTATCGAAACCGAAAGAAGTTTCAATCATATCGTTCTTCAAGTCACCGTCGATTGTTTTCGGGCAACCGATTACCTGTACACCATACTTCTTAGCAGCATAGTATTCAGCTAATACACAAGCGTTTGTGTTAGAGTCGTCACCACCAATGATAACCAATGCTTTGATGCCAAGTTCTTTGATGATTTCATATCCCTTTTCGAACTGGCTTTCTGCTTCCAGTTTCGTACGTCCGGAACCGATGATATCAAAACCACCTGTGTTACGGTATTCGTCGATAATATCAGCAGTCAGTTCCATATAGTTGTGATCTACCAGACCACCAGGACCCAGGATAAAACCATATAATTTGTTTTCCGGGTTCAATTTCTTGATACCGTCGAACAAACCGGAGATTACATTGTGTCCGCCCGGAGCCTGACCACCGGAAAGAATTACACCTACGTTCATAGCGGGAAGAGCAACAGCTTCACCAGCTTCGAATGTAATCAACGGCATTCCATACGTGTTCGGGAATAATGCTTTGATAGCTTCCTGATCGGCTACAGATTGAGTAGCAGCACCTGCTACGGCCTTAACAGCTCCTGATGCCAATGCTTTCGGAAGTTTGGGCTGATAAGCAGCCCTTGCGATTTGCAATGCACTTTTAGTCATTTTCTTTAATTTTTTATTTAAAGGTGTTAGTAAGTTTCTTGTCAAACTTGAAAAGCGTTGCAAATTTCGCACTTTTTTCCGAATTATGAAAATTCTTCTGTTGTTGTTTTTAAGACAAAAAGAAGAAGAAAGAAAAATTAAGGCTACCTCCCGGTGTGGGAGATAGCCTTTACGTTTTCTTCAATGAGTGAATCGATATGATAATTCTAGGGATTTTGTTCCCAGCCTCCACCAAGAGCCTTATAGAGTTGAACTACCGCAATCAACTCGTCACGGATAGCATTACTCAACCCAATCTGTGCATCAAAATATCCACGTTGGGCATCCAATACGTCCAGATAATTAATAACTCCATTGATGTATTGCAGTTGTGCCAGGTCCATGTAGCTCTTGGCCGAACGTTCCAAATTGGCACGAAGTTCATACACTTCTTTGATCTTGTTGAAATTGACAATTGCATTACGTGTTTCCTTGAAAGCTTCCAGTACGGCTTTTTCATAACTATGTACTTCAGCCTCATAAGCTGCCTTTTTTGCTTTCAATGCCGCACGGTTCTTTCCCCAGCCAAAAATCGGAGTCAGCAAAGCTCCTTCCATCACTGCGTATGGAGATTTCAGAAGTTCCGACAAAGAAGTACTTTCACTACCGAAACCACCTGTCAGGGCAAGACGCGGGAACATATTTGTATAAGCCACTCCCACTTTCGCATTGGCAGCAATCAATTTCTGCTCTGCCTGACGAATGTCGGGACGACGTTCCAATAATGTAGACGGCAACCCAACAGGAAGTGTTTCCGGAGAATTGAATTCCTGAAGCAAACGGGAACGGGCTATCTTATTAGGATATTCACCCGCAAGATAGGCAATATCATTTTCTTTCAGGGAGATTTTACGTTCGAGGTCAGGAACCAAAGTTGCCGTACGCGCCAATTCCACCTGTGCCTGTCGATAGGAAGTCTCGGAAGTCAACCCGCCGGCAAACCGGATACGTGCCAGACGTACTCCTTCTTCACGGGCTTTTAATGTTTGCTTTACGATGTCCAGTTCTGTATCTAAAGCAACCAATTCATAGTAAGCCTGTGCCACTTCAGCAACAATCGTCATCCGCAATGCGCGTTGCGCCTCGATAGATTGCAGATATTCGGCAATACTGGCCGAACGTGCCCAGCGCAGATTTCCCCAAAGATCGAGTTCCCATGAAACGAGGAATTGTGCTTCAAAAGTATCTGATCTCTTGAAAGCGTCTCCTCCATGATTTTCGAGTTCACGTTCTGCCGTTACTTTTCCTTTGATATCCGGAAGTAACGCAGCGGTGGAAATACGTTTCTGTGCTGCCATTTCTTTCACACGGGCAGCGGCAATCAACATATCCTTGTTATGATCCAGTGCACGTTCTATCAGACTTCTCAAAGTAGCATCCGTATAAATATCCCTCCAGTCCTGATCGCCGAAACTGATCGAGTCTTGCGCTCTTTCCAAGCTGTCGGGCAAATGAAGATCAGGACGGACATAGCTTTTCCCTACCTTGCAGGAAGTCAAGACTCCGGCAAGTAACAGGATAGCAATATATAGTTTCTTTCGTTTCATTATTTCTTATGTTTTAAAATTTTCGACTTTGTTTTATACACCATCACAAAGAAGAACGGCACAAGAATGATACCGAATACAATGGCAAATATCATTCCGAAAAATACACCTGTACCGATTGCCTGCCGGCTTGCCGACCCCGGACCGCTTGCCAATACCATCGGAAGCATACCGAGTACGAATGCGAGAGAAGTCATCAGAATCGGACGGAAACGCAATTTGGCTGCGTAGATAGCCGACTGCACCAGGTCTTCACCTTTATCTACCTGTACTTTTGCAAACTCTACAATCAAAATCGCGTTCTTAGCGGCAAGTCCCACCAACATTACCAGACCAATCTGGAAATAGACATCGTTCTCCAATCCGCAAACCCAGACTCCTAAATAGGCTCCCAAAGCGGCAACAGGTAAAGAGAGCAACACGGCAATAGGCACCGTCCAACTTTCGTATTGTGCAGCAAGGAAGAGGAATACGAACAGGAATACCAATGCCATCACCATACCAGTCTGACCTCCCGCCTGCTTCTCCTGATAAGAAAGGCCACTCCATTCAAGACCGATATTATCGGGAAGATGGTCACGGGCTATCTGTTCCATGATCTCCATCGCCTGTCCGGAACTATATCCCTGTGCAGCTGCTCCACGAATAACGGCCGTAGTAAACATATTGAAACGTTTAATACTTCCCGGTCCTGTGGTATAGGAGGCATTTCCTAAAGAAGTCAACGGTACCATCGCTCCATTGGAGGCCTTCACGAAGAACAGATTGATATTGTCTTTGTGTTCCCGGTAAGGAGCTTCCGCCTGAATGTAAACCTTATATATACGGTTGAACATATTAAAGTCGTTCACATACACCGAACCGGTATAAGCCTTCATGGTAGAGAACACATCAGCCAGTGGCACACCCAGCATCTTCACTTTGTCACGGTCTACATCGAAATAGAGTTGTGGTATTTCCGACTGCAAAGAAGATGACAGACCAGCCAGCTCTTTGCGTTTGGATGCGTAGTACATTAATGTATCTGCCGCGTCTACCAAATTATCGAAAGTGGCTTCTCCACGGGCTTCCAATTGCATTTCAAAACCTCCCGAGCTACCCAGTCCCGGAATAACCGGAGGAGTGGACAGATAAACTTTACATTCGGGATATTCCCTCAAATGTTTTTCCACCGTATCCATAATCTTCTCAATAGTGGTGTTCTTCCGCTCTTCCCAAGGTTTCAGGATCACCGTCAGTTCAGCACGTCCCTGGTTACTTCCAACACGCGGACTACTTCCCGTTACGTTCTGTATATATTCAATATATGGATTCTTTTCCAAATAAGCAATGGCACGTTCTGTTACGATACGGGTACGTTCCAAAGTAGCTCCCTCCGGCAGTTCCAATTCAATCTTGAAATATCCCTGGTCTTCCACAGGCAAGAAACTGGTCGGAATAATACGGTGAATCAGCATGATAGCAATCAATACCATACCAAAAGCACTTAAAACCCGGCGAGGATGCTTGATCGTACGAGTCACAGCAGCCACATATTTATTGCTACCGATACCCAGCCATTCATTAATCTTCCGGAAAACGATATTCTTTTTCTTTCCGTTATCCGGCTTCAGAATCAATGAACACATCACCGGGCTCAATGTCAGAGCCACTACCGTAGAAATAAGTACGGACACCACAATCGTCACCGTAAACTGGCGATACAACTGCCCTGTAATCCCACTTAAAAAACTAACCGGAACGAACACTGCCGCCAATACCAGTGATGTGGCAATCAAAGCACTAGCAAGTCCGTTCATCGCTTTCTTCGTTGCTTCGTATGGGCTTAGATGTTCCGTTTCCATGATATGTTCTACGCCTTCCACCACCACAATCGCATCATCCACCACAATACCGATGGCAAGAATCAATCCGAGTAATGTCAGTATATTCAGCGAGAAACCGAAAATCAACATGAATCCGAAAGTACCGATCAATGAAATAGGCACCGCTACTACCGGAATCAACGTTGCACGCCAGCTCTGCAAGGATAGATAAACCACCAATACAACTAATACCAACGCTTCAAACAACGTCTTATATACTTCATGAATAGATTCGGAAATATAAGTCGTCATATCGAACGGAATCTCATAGCTCAATCCTTCCGGAAAATTCTTGCTAATCTCATCCATAGCCTCTTTTACCCTCTCGGCTACTTCCATCGCATTTGCTCCCGGCAACATATAAATACCAAGCACAGCAGCATTCTCGCCGTTGATACCACTTTCCGTGTTATAAGAAGAAGCCTCCAACGATACACGCGCCACGTCTTTCAACCTGATAATAGATCCGTTGGCATTGGCACGCACTACAATATCTTCAAACTGCCCTACGGTAGACAAACGTCCTTGAGTCGTAATAGGAATGGTAATATCCAGTCCCTGCACCGGTTGTTGTCCCAATACACCGGCCGCTGATTCACGGTTCTGATCCTTCAATGCATTCTGTAAATCCTGTACGGTCAGCCCAAAGTTTGCCAACTTATCGGGTTGCGCCCATATCTGCATCGCATAATAGCGGCTACCTATATTAGATACACGTCCAACCCCAGGAATACGGCGAATTACATCGAGCACGTTGATAGTAGCAAAGTTACTCAAATAAATTTCGTCGAACTTCGGATCAGTAGAAGTCAAACAAAGCGTCATCAACTGACTGGGAGCCTGTTTTTCTACTGAAATACCATTCTGAATGACTTCCGCCGGCAAACGGGATTCCGCTAATTTCACACGGTTTTGAATCTCAACGGCTGCCAAATCCGGATCAGCAGATACATCAAAAGTGACCGTTGCCGAAAAACCTCCGGAGTTAGAACTGTTTGATTCCATATAAAGCATACCCGGCGTACCATTGATTTCCTGCTCAATCGGAGTGGCTACTGCCTGCGACACGGTAAGTGCGCTGGCACCCGGATAGGATGCGCTGATCTTCACCACCGGAGGGGTAATCTGCGGATATTGATCCACCGGAAGCATCGTCAGACCAATAATGCCGACAATCACAATCACGATGGAGATTACGGCCGAGAAGACCGGCCTATCTATAAAAAAAGTAACTTTCATCGTTTATTCTCCTTTCGCGTTATCCTTCGTTCCGGTAGTGTTTTCTTTTACTCCGGTCACTTCATTTTTTGTCGTAGTTATACTGTCCCCAGCTTCGGCTTCCGGATCACTGACCCGTACTTTCATGCCCGGAGTCAACTTATGGAACCCTTCTACAACCACCATTTCTCCTTCTGCCAGTCCTCTTTCTACCACCACATTATTCCCGACTTCCGGTCCTAATTCGATAAAACGTTTCTCTACCGCATTATCTTTGCGCATGGTATAAATATATGCCCCACCCTTTTCGATGGTAACGGCTTTCATCGGAACAACCAGTGCACCTTCACGAACATCCAGCAACAACTTTACCTTTGTAAATTGTCCTGGCAACAATACTTGTTTCGGATTCGGCATTTCTGCACGTACAGAGAAAGTTCCGGTTTGAGGATCGACTTGCGGTTCGGCAAAATCCACATATCCTTTAAATGGATAGACGGTATTATCTGCCAATGTAATGGTAATATTCGGCTGCCAGGAACGGGTGGAATCCTGCTGTCCCAAATTAATGTTTCTTTCTTTACTCTTCAAATAATCGAGTGCTGTCATACTGAAATCCACCAACACTGTATCACTCTTCACAATGGTAGCAAGCAATGATTTTCCTCCGGGGCCTACTAACGTACCCAAGTCCACATTTCTTTCACTAATGTGTCCCGATAAGGGCGAACGAACAATGGTATAACCCAATTCCAGTTCAGCCTGTGCCAAATCCGCCTCGCTCATGGCTACCGTTGCCTCGGCACTTTCATAAGCAGCTTCCGCATTATCCAAGTCCAACTGGCTTGCAGCGTTCTGTTCAAACAACGGACGGATACGTTTTAAATCACGTTCCGCTTTCAAAGCCTGCGCTTCGTCTTTTTTCAATTGTGCTCTGGCTTTATCTGCTTTGGCACGATACTGGTCCTGGTTGATTACAAACAAAACCTGATTCTTATTGACATATGTACCTTCGGCAAAAAGCATATTTTCCAGATAACCTTCCACACGGGCACGTACCTCGACGAACTGTTGGGCACGAATACGCCCCACATATTCCCCGTATATCTCTACGTCGTCTTTCACTACCGGTTCAACAATGACTGTCGGCATTTCCGGCGCAGCCTTCTGAGGTCGGGTCAGTATCCAGTACACACCCAACACAACTACCATACATATAATAGCAGCAATGGTTCTCTTTCTCCTCAGTTTCAACTCATGTTTCGAAAAGAATAATCTCATATCGAATCTTATTATTTAATTTAACTTATGTTTGTTCTATATCCTTATTTACAACTCATATACCAAAAATGCGTTAGCTGCATTATTTGCTTAAAATCAAAGCATTAGATATTTCTTCGTTTTGCAGAAAGTGTGGAAATTCACTGTATGGTGTAGAAAAAATCCACATTTCCGACTTTTGGAACATTTTTTTTAGTTCCTATTTCAACAACTAAACAAATTATGCTCTACATTTGTATTATATTAAACATCAACACTAGACCACATCCTAATGAAAAAACAAATCTTTTCAACATTAGTTTTATCAATTGGCATCTTATTGCCTTTTTCTTTGCATTCTCAAGAGCAAAGGAAAAAGGTAGGTGTCGTTCTAAGCGGTGGCGGTGCCAAAGGAATGGCACACATCAAAGCACTGAAAGTAATTGAGGAAGCCGGAATTCCTATTGACTATATAGCCGGCACCAGTATGGGAGCTATCGTAGGTGGTCTGTATGCCATCGGTTATACTACGGAACAATTGGACAGCATGGTACGAAAACAAGATTGGACATTCCTGTTGAGCGACCGTATCAAACGAAGTGCCATGTCATTGACTGATCGTGAGCGGTCTGAAAAATATACAGTCTCTATCCCTTTCACCAAAACTCCCAAGGATGCTGCTGCCGGAGGACTCATGAAAGGGCAAAATCTGGCTAACCTATTTTCAGATCTCACTGTGGGGTATCATGACTCCATCGACTTCAATAAACTTCCCATTCCTTTTGCTTGTGTGGCAGCCAATGTTGTCAATGGAGAGCAAATTGTATTCCATGACGGAATACTCTCAACCGCTATGCGTGCCAGTATGGCTATTCCGGGTGTATTCACTCCGGTACGGCAAGACAGCATGGTATTAGTGGACGGCGGCATTGTAAACAACTATCCGGCAGATGTTGTGAAAGCCATGGGAGCCGATATTATTATCGGAGTAGACGTGCAGAATGCTTTGAAGAAGGCTGACAAGCTCAACAGCGTCCCCGATATTCTGGGACAGATTGTAGACATCACCTGCCAGTCTAACCACGAAAAGAATGTAGACCTCACAGACACTTATATCCGTGTCAATGTGGAGGGATATTCATCTGCCAGTTTTACCCCGGCAGCCATCGACACTCTGATGCGAAGAGGCGAAGAAGCGGCTAAAGAACAATGGAATTCGTTGCTTGCCTTGAAAAAGAAGATAGGAATAGCCGAAGATTATACTCCGAAGCAACATGGCCCTTATTCTTCTCTTTCCAATGCACGCACAGTTTATGTGACGGACATCTCATTTTCCGGTGTAGAGGTGGATGATAAAAAATGGCTGATGAAGAAATGTAATCTGAAAGAAAACAGTGACATTACCACTCAACAAATAGAACAGGCCTTGTATCAATTACGTGGCAGCCAATCCTATTCCAGTGCCAGCTATACATTGAAAGAGACTCCTGAAGGTTATCACCTCAACTTCCTGTTGCAGGAAAAATACGAAAGAAGAATCAATCTGGGCATCCGTTTCGATTCGGAAGAAATCGCGTCTTTGTTGGTGAATGCAACGGCAGACCTCAAAACTCATATTCCTTCCCGCCTGGCTCTTACCGGTCGATTGGGTAAACGATATGCTGCCCGCATAGACTATACGCTGGAACCCATGCAGCAACGTAATTTCAACTTCTCGTATATGTTCCAATACAACGATATCAACATTTACGAGGAAGGTGAGCGTGCCTATAATACAACGTATAAATATCATCTGGCAGAATTCGGTTTCTCCGATGTATGGTACAAGAATTTCCGCTTCGGACTCGGTCTGCGTTTTGAATATTACAAGTACAAAGATTTCCTGTTCAAGAAACCTGAAATCTCCGATCTGAAAGTGGAATCGGAACATTTTCTAAGTTATTTTGCCCAAGTGCAATATAATACTTATGATAAAGGACGCTTCCCTTCTAAAGGAAGTGACTTCAGAGCTGCCTATTCGCTTTATACGGATAACATGGCACAATACAACGACCACGCTCCATTTTCAGCATTGAATGCTTCGTGGGCAAGTGTCATCCCTGTGACCCGCCGTTTCTCCGTCATTCCTTCCATTTATGGACGTATCCTGATCGGAAGAGATTTTCCTTATCCGCTGCAAAATGCCATTGGCGGTGACGTACCCGGTTTCTATATTCCACAGCAATTACCATTTGCCGGGGTCACCAATCTGGAATTGATGGATAACACCATAATGATTGCGTCTATTAAATTCAGACAACGTATGGGAGCCATTCATTATCTCACACTGACGGGTAACTACGGGCTAACGGATAGTAATTTCTTCGATATATTGAAAGGCAAGCAATTATTCGGTGTTAGTGCAGGTTATGGAATGGACAGCATCTTCGGACCATTGGAAATATCGTTGGGATACTCCAATCAGACGGACAAAGGAAGTTGTTTTGTGAATTTAGGGTATTACTTCTAGTCAAATCTAGTCAAAAAGAATATAATAACACTCCAAGGAAGACAGATTTTAGCAATACTACTTCGCGTAATACAATATTTTCAAAAAGCAAAAGAGGAGACCGCTTCACAGTGATCTCCTCCCTCTATACTCTATATGAATATGCCCCAAAGGGTTTATTAAAAAAGGAACATATTAAAAAGGGTTTTATTAAAAATATTACATATCGATTCAATGAATCGTCTCAAATCATATCAACGGTCTTCACAGACAGTTGATATTCAGGGAAATGTGCATCAAAATAAAATCTGATGCGTGGCTTCGATTAGGTAAAGATGTACCTCTGTACTTTTTCCTAATCGGCTAAGGCAAGGATTCAATGCTACAAATGAATCCAAGCCCCTTACTATAAAACATCTTAAATACTACCACCCTTACCGCCGCTATGTGTCGGATTATAAGTAACCGTCTTATATTGATGATCCGTTCCGGTATAACGAGTTGCTGTAATCGAAACCGTCTTGTTTTGACCATTAAACTTTACATTAGCCGTCAATGTGGTAGTACGAGCTTTTGCATAGCAAGTATAACTCATAGTGGTGTATCCGTTTACATTTACAGTGTTATAAACACGTTCAGTTTCCGTAATGCCAGATACCGATCCCATTAATGAGAACATACGAGTTTTCATGAAAGCAACCATTGCATTCACCGTTTTTGTATCTTCAGCACTAGCACCAGCTCCTAATTGCGATTTTACTTCAGCAACAAGAGCAGCATCATTCTTATCATAGTCCCAACCAGACTTTTCCTTATATTTCAGTTCAATACCAGTCACTGCTTTAGCATTCTCGCTATTATCACGACTAGCTTGTCCTAGAATAGTAGTTGTCACAGTTTCATTACTAATCTTACTGTATACTTTATTCTCTATAGCATAAGCAGAGAAGTGATCGACATCGGCTGTATACGCAGTGACAGCTCCACCTTCTGTAGTAGAAGATATATTTTTAATTACATTTCCCTGATTATCTTTTGCATCTCCCCATTCTCCTGTATCTGGATTCTGATAAGTAAGTATCATATCAGCATCAGCGAATGTTATTCCAGGGATAGGGTTAGGAATAGAAATCGTAACCTTTTTTGCAAATTGCAAACCAGACGGTTCAAATTTAGCAGCAGCTAAAGGGATGCTTTTAGGTATATCTTTATTCACTTCTTCAGCCTTTACTCCAGTAGTTACTTCTGCAGGAGCAGGAACAAAGGTTGTTACACTGATGTCTACTTTACCATCTTTAACAATTTCTGCATTCTCTCCTGTTGCCTCAATTGCACCTGCCGGTATTGCCAATTCGACTTTTACGAGTGGTTTATCCTCTACCACTTCTTCCGGAGCAACTTCTCCCGGCTCTTCAATTGCCAGATTCGATTCACTCTTATCCTCTACCTTAGTTTCTTCTGCTGCCGTTATTGACACAGTCTCTTTCGGACTCTCCTTTGTCAGAGCCAGAGCTACCGTTACCACACTACGATTCTCCGCATTATCTGCAATGACAACTGACGTTTTCTGTGAAAGATATCCATTAGA
Source organism: Bacteroides xylanisolvens (assembly GCF_018289135.1). Classification (NCBI taxonomy): domain Bacteria; kingdom Pseudomonadati; phylum Bacteroidota; class Bacteroidia; order Bacteroidales; family Bacteroidaceae; genus Bacteroides; species Bacteroides xylanisolvens. The sequence continues at coordinate 827,468 of NZ_CP072216.1, read as the reverse complement.
AGACGCTTCAATACTATAAGTACCTGTAGCACTTTCTGTAACAGAGAACTTACCATTCGAGTCGGTTGTGTAATTTTTACTACCCACTTTTACCTTTACCCCATTCATTGCTTTTCCTCCAGAAGTCACCGTACCCATAATGTAATACTCCACTACCGGTTTTGGAGTTTCAATTACTTCCCCTTCTGCCGGTTTCGGATCGTCATCATCATCGTGACAGGCTACTGTCGCAAAAGTTAACATACCCAAGGCTATCGCCATGGCACCCACATAAAACCATTTTACACTTTTCATAATGTTTCAATTTTGTTAAAAATACTAGTTAAAATATCAATCATGTTTCACTTCTCACTCGTTTTAATCAAATAATATCGAATATAATCCGGCTGCCAGAAATGTGAATTCTCTGCCGACTTAGGTTCAACACTATAACTTTCGCCCAACGAACGATGGGCATATTCATTCCCGCTACGCATATCATACTGAAAAGCAAAATATTCGGGAAGCATTACCCGTAGCAGATGTCGCTTGCGTTTCTTTCCCGGTAATGGAATAGAAAAGTTGAATCCTGCATTCGTTGCTCCATTTGTATACATACCATATATACCTACAATATATTCGCCGAAGTAGCGTGAAAGAGTTCCGCGTACTCCATAATCGCCATAAATAAAGCGTTCTCCTTCTACTTTTACCAAGGTATTCACTTCCGGAATATAATATCCTACGCTAATCTGTCCATTGACTCTTTTCCACTTGCTCATTTTCCACTCGCTACCATAGAAATGAGCAGAGCCGGTTATTCCTCCTCCACCTTCTACCGTCCACCGACCATTTGCCGAAAAATAGCCGATGCCTGCTGCAAGTCCCTGGCGATCATTGGAGAAGCTACCGCCTGTGAGGTATCCTTTCCAATGATTAGCCAAGCGAAAATCCTGTCGCAAAGCCATGAATCCCAAGCGAACGCAGTTCCACTTACCATCTTCATTACTTACAACAGGTAAAGAAACCTGCATCCGTAGCGAAGCTCCTTTCCATAATTGCATTTCCAGGGCAGGTTGCAACTCGAGAGCCGCCTTATACAACTTATAAGTTACATTATTGACTAACATCACGTTGGGATATACTACCAAATCCATCTTACCGAAAGAACTTTCTTTTCGCTTTACACCTTTCAGCTGACGCACAGCAGTTTCGGTAGAAGTAGTTATCCCCATCTTACGATACACTTCATCCAACGCACATTCACCGGACTGATATTTTTGAATCAATTCTGCAGGGATGGTTATGCATAATTGTGGTAAGGCATTATCTAATATAAGTAGCTGCAAAGTCGGTATTTCCGGTATAGTAACCAAATGGCGTATGGCAATACCGATTCCATTATAAATACCTCTATAAGCAGAGGTCTCAAAAGCCGCAGTTATCGTGTCCCTTTTCTCCACAACTGAAATATTCTCCATATCCAACTCTTTCAGTGTCTCACTCACACGAACAGGCTGTGCCTGTAACAAAGAAATACCACAGAGAAAAACAGCGGTCACACTAACAATCCTTTTCATCTTCTTTTAATGCATTAATGTACATTCATACCGCAGACCGGCGGAAACACATGTAAATTCACGAGTAAACACATTGACGGACAAATGCTTCCAAAAGCGCATGGCAGCACCCATATTCCATCCACGCGTATCATATTCCACCATCAACTTCAATTCTTTGCAAAAAGAAGGCGTATAGCGGACACCTCCGAAAGGTCCTTTATTAAATACACGACAATCACCTTGATGAATATACCATCCGGCCGTTACAGCCAATTGGTCTCCCGAACGAAACCCGATAGTCTTTGTCAACACACCATAATAAGCTCCCCAATACGGAGTCTTCTTCTCCGTCAAAAGATCATCTCCACCAATCACAACAGCTGGGAAATAGCGACTTTCTTTTAGCGGACGAATACGAATCGTATTAGAACGGTCCTGATTATGATAACCCGTTCTGCCTGTACCGGTTGTCATTTTGAGTAATGTCATCCGGTAAGTGAATTCGATAAAAGAAAAAAGAGTCATATCTACAAAATAGTTCATGGTAGGAAAACTGAAAACCGATGGAGTAACTTGCTCGGGTAAGAAATTGACTCCTCCCATAAATGTACCGGTCTCCTGCATTTCAGCGGTAGGTATCATCAACTGCCCCGTTGTTCCCATGGAATATTGCGCATGAACCAGACCGCTCATCGGAATGAGTATCAGAAATAGAATACTACCTTTTAACGAAATAAATGGCTTATTCCTAAAAGCCGCTTTAATTTGTTTCATCTTTATTTGTATGTTATACTTTTAAATAGAGATATTCTCAAAACTTTTTTGATTAATCCACTATTTTTACCTTATATAATTCTGTTACTTCTTAGGTAACGGAAAACACACAATCAAGACCAATCGGAATGAGAATAGAGAAAAACATCGACAATTACAGTGGTAGAAGAGTTTTTGCCTTTAGCGAAGGGGGAAATTCTTTTTAAAACAGGACATATAAATCATAGGGCATGAAGATATGATTATTTCATGTTCGGATTTTTTTTTGCCGTATGCATCAGATAAAACGAAAAAAAATGGGGGAATATTTGTTTGCTATTTATATTTTTGTCTATCTTTGCGTCATATTTGATTCCGTTACCTAAGAAGTAACAGATACATTTAAATACTGATTATTAAAGTTTTGCCTATCTATTACCTACTTACATTGTAATTTTTAACGTAAGATAAATTCTTTCTATTTACTTCTGTGCGTTCTCTTAATCCAAAGCCTTTCAGATATATTTGTGTGGTTTTAATAGATTTGTGTCCCAACGATTCACTAATCATTTCAATCGGAACTCCGCGATACTTAGCAGTAGTGGCCCAAGAATGTCGGAAGGTATATGAAGTGACGGGCGAATTCAAGCGCAACACTCTCGCCAAATCCTTCAAAGAATTATTAAAACGACGAAGAGCAGACTGATATTCTTTATATGCTTTTTCATCTTTCCGCTTCTTATCACCATGCAGAATATCGAATAAATAGTCGGGACAATCAGGAAGAGCTGTTTTATTGCTTCGAAGCTGATTCATCATCTCTTTTGCACTTTCCAGAATTTCCAGGCTTATAGGTGTTTTAGTCTTGATACGGTTATATTGAAGCACATTCCGGTCTAAAGCCGATTTCTCCAAATGCGCCAAATCCGCGAATGACATTCCACAGAACTGAAACATCAGAGCTGCAATCGTCTGCGTACGACGCAAACGTTCGGATTTCGGGTCCTCATACAGTAGTTTGTGCAATTCGGTCACAGGCAATGCTTTCTTTTGCCGGATATCCACGCCTGTATAGACATCATGAAACAACCGGGGAACATAAGGGGCACTTCCCGCTTCTACTCCCCGATTATAGATACTACGCAACATACGCATATAAGTAGAAACCGTATTGAGCTTTAATCCGGACCCGTAAAGATGCTGTCCATAGCATCGTAAACACTCCCGGGTGACTTGCCTGAACGATATGTTACCTGTTCCACAAAACTTACTAAAAGAAAAAAGAGCATTCTTATAAACATGAGCGGTAGAATATCGCCCTTCTTTTCGCAAACGCTCAATGTACGCTCCGGCACATTGGCTAAATCCATTTTTATTCATTTTTTGCATCACTAGTTATTTTAGATTATACAATATATAGAGAAAGAACAAAAGTAAGCTACTTTATGATTGCAGCTATTATAAAAAAAGAAAAGTAAAAGAAAACCTTCACTCGCGTGGAAGTTATTCTTTTACTTTCCTATAACGTTCTGAATTTATTCACCATATAGGCCGCAGAAGTGAATCTTATTCATGTCTGCACTGTTTTCACCACAGAGTACACAGAGGGCACAGAGGTGAATCTGTTTTATGACTTACGGTTGTGACCCTAATTTTGATGCGTAATCCTCCTACTATAAAGTTGAAAAAACATGAAAACATCTGCCACCTGCAACCAAACGCGTGTAATGCACTAGTTGATAAATAGTTGGAGCGTTGCAGATACCTGCGGCAGATAGGTTGCAGATAAAGTATCTGCCACACAGTATAAACCTTACATAAGCCAATTCTCTAGGAGGGCAAAAGTTTATTGTATACATTAACTTCCCGTTTCCAGGCGGGGAACTGTCGTTTCCGGCATTAGAAATTACAGTTTCCACGGCAGGAAACGAGAGTTCCTAAGGCGAGACACTACAGTTTCTACGTAAGGATACTGTCGTTTCCCCGTAGAGACACCACCATTTCTCCACGGAGTCACCCCAATTATCCCATAGCTTTGCACAAAGGAATCCAGGCTTTTTCTTTGATTATATAACGTGTTGCAGATACTTTATCTGCAACCTATCTGCAACAGGTATCTGCAACGTTCCAACTATTTATTAATTAGTGTGTTACACGCTTTTCGTTGCAGGTGGCAGATGTTTTTATGTTTTTCAACTTTATAGTAGACCAAACTTTCATTCATTTCTGCACCGTTTCATTCATTCTTATACTCTTTCATTTCATGATTAAAGAAAAGATAAAGAATTGTAGATTTAAAATGATACAAAGCAACTTATTGTGTATATTTGCGTTATTTATTGAGTAAAACTAATCAATATATTGAGTAAAAGTACTCATTCTATTGAATAAACAACAGAAAACATGTATAAAAGAGTTCAATATCAAACGATTACAAAAAGACTAAAAGAGCCTCGACATTTCCTGCAAGTAGTGTTAGGACCTCGCCAAGTTGGAAAGACTACAGTCATCAAACAAGTAGTCAATGATCTGAATCTACCTTATCAAATCTATTCGGCAGATAGTATTCCTGCTACACAGACATCTTGGATTTCAGACTGTTGGAATACGGCAAGAGTACAGATGCGAGTAGAAAAATTATCTGAATTTATTCTGATAATCGATGAAATTCAAAAAATAAAAAATTGGAGTGAAGTAGTCAAAAAAGAATGGGATGCAGATACATTCAATGATATTAATATGAAAGTCGTTCTTCTCGGCTCTTCACGTGTATTGTTAGAAAAGGGATTATCAGACTCGATGATGGGTCGCTTTGAAGAGATAAGAATGACACACTGGTCGTATCCGGAAATGCGGGATGCATTTAATATGAGTCTGGAACAGTATCTTTATTTCGGTGGATACCCGGGAGCAGCTTTTTTGATAGAAGATGAAGAACGCTGGGGACAATATATCAATGGAGCAATCATAGATGCCACTATCAATAAAGATATTTTATACGATTCCCCAATTAGCAAACCGGCATTATTACGGCAAACTTTTGAACTGGGAACTTCTTATTCCGGTGAAATCGTATCGCTGACCAAAATGGTAGGAGCATTACAAGACGCTGGAAATACAACAACGCTAGCAGGATATTTAAACTTACTGGGAGATAGCGGCTTACTGACCGGTTTACAAAAGTTTGCAATGGACAAGTCGCGCCAAAGAGCAAGCGCTCCTAAATTTCAGGTATTCAACAATGCTTTAAAAACCGTATATAATGATTTGACTTTTAAGGAGGCTATTCTCAACAGAAAAGAATGGGGACGTATTTTTGAATCTGCAATTGGTGCACATATTGTTTCCAACGCATTTACTGGTAACTATGAAGTATTTTACTGGAGAGAAAAAGATAAGGAAGTAGATTATATATTGAAAAAGAAAAACCGGATTGTAGCCATAGAAGTAAAAAGCAACAGTGAAATGTATAATGCAGGACTAGAAGAAATACGCAAAATGTATCAACCGTATGCTAGTTTCGTAGTCGGAGAAGGGGGCATGAAAGCCGAACAATTCTTAAGTATCAATCCTGCGAAGTTATTTGAATAAAGAAATACAGCAAGAAGATGCAGGCTTGAATAATGTTTTTCCCCGTATTATTCGCTAGAATCAAAGAAAGTACCTATCTTTACCGCAAGTATTTTTTATTATTCACCATTAGATGTAAAGATTATGGCAAGTAGAAGAGAACTCAAAAAGAACGTAAACTATATCGCAGGAGAATTATTCACCGAGTGTTTAATCAACAGTATGTTCATCCCTGGCACAGACAAGGTGAAAGCAGATGAACTGATGGCAGAGGTACTGAAGATGCAGGATGAATTTGTTACTCGCATCAGCCACACAGAACCGGGCAACGTGAAAGGTTTTTATAAGAAATTCCGTGCTGATTTTAATGCAAAGGTAAACGAGATTATTGAAGCTATAGGGAAATTGAACTAACAACAGAATGAAAAAAGCAATTTATAGCTTTATCTATTACCGCCTGTTAGGGTGGAAGACAAACGTTACGGTGCCTAATTATGACAAATGCGTGATATGTGCCGCTCCACACACAACAAACCTTGATTTATTTATTGGAAAACTATTTTATGGTGCTATAGGCCGTAAGACAAGTTTCATGATGAAAAAGGAATGGTTTTTCTTTCCGCTTGGAATCTTTTTCAAAGCAGTTGGCGGAATTCCCGTCGACCGCAGTCGAAAAACTTCGCTAGTAGATCAGATGGTTCATAAATTTGCCGAATATAAAAAGTTTAATTTGGCTATCACTCCCGAAGGAACCCGTAAAGCGAATCCAAACTGGAAAAAAGGCTTTTATTTTATAGCCTTGAAAGCACAGGTTCCTATCGTTCTGATTGGTATTGATTACAGCAAAAAAACGATTTCGGCAACGAAAGCTATCATGCCGTCAGGAGATATTAATAAGGACATGAGAGAAATCAAACTTTACTTCAAGGATTTCAAAGGAAAACATCCGGAGAATTTCGCTCTTGGAGAAATATGATTTAAGTATTAGGTATTAAGTATTAATCGTAGCTTTTGATATACTTATCCGCACGGCTTAATACTTAATACTTATTACTTAATACTTAGTTATCATGGAGTCTATCCGTATTTCTATCATACAAACCGATATTGTTTGGGAAAATAAACAAGAAAATCTCCGTTTGCTCCACGAAAAGCTGCAAAGTCTTCGTGGAATAACGGAGATTGTTGTTTTACCGGAGATGTTTTCTACCGGATTCAGTATGCAGAGTAAAATACTGGCAGAGCCAAATTCCGGGGAAACCATTACAACACTCAAACAATGGGCCGCCAAATTCCAGCTAGCCATTTGCGGAAGCTATATAGCAACAGAGAACAAACAGTTTTATAACCGTGCGTTCTTTCTGACGCCGGAAGGAGAAGAGTTCTATTATGACAAACGACATCTGTTTCGTATGGGACGGGAAGCTGAACACTTTTCGGCCGGTGATAAACGACTCATCATCCCCTATCATGGATGGAATATCTGCCTGCTGGTTTGCTATGACCTTCGTTTCCCTGTATGGAGCCGAAACGTAGGCAACGAGTACGACCTTTTAATATATGTAGCCAACTGGCCTATCCCCCGCCGTCTGGTTTGGGATATTCTACTCCGGGCACGCGCTTTAGAAAATCAATGCTATGTATGCGGTGTCAACAGAGTAGGTACAGACGGGTACCAACTTTCATATAATGGAGGAAGTAAAGTCTACTCCGCTTTCGGAGAAGAAATCGGCTCAATTCCAGATGAAAAGGAAGGAATAACGACTGTCAGTGTAAATCTCACTGCTCTCAACCAATTCAGAGAGAAGTTCCCGGTATGGAAAGATGCAGACGAATTCCATCTATAACATTTGCCAAATAACAAATGTTAAAAACAGATTCATGTAGCAACAATACCTAGAATTCGGTAGTTAATTATATAGACTTCTTTTGTATCTTTGTCGTGAAAATACAGTCGTAAGGACGCTAATCTTACATAACTTAATTAACAACTTTATGAAAACAAATCTTAGTTCTCAAATCAGTCTCCACCGGGTCTCCCCCAGATACTACAGACCGGAGAATGCATTTGAAAAATCAGTCTTGACAAGACTCGAAAAAATCCCTACGGACATCTACGAATCCGTAGAAGAAGGTGCTAACTATATTGCTCGCGAAATAGCACAGACCATCCGCGAAAAACAAAAAGCAGGACGCTTCTGCGTATTGGCACTCCCCGGAGGTGATTCGCCCAGCCACGTATATACCGAACTCATCCGCATGCATAAGGAAGAAGGTCTTAGCTTCCGCAATGTGATCGTATTTAATATGTATGAATATTATCCGTTGGCTCCCGATGCAATCAACAGCAACTTCAATGCTTTGAAGAGTATGTTGCTGGATCACATCGATATTGACAAACAAAATATATTCACTCCCGACGGAAGCATTGCCAAAGATACCATCTTCGAATATTGCCGTCTGTACGAACAACGCATCGAAAGCTTCGGAGGTATTGATATTGCCTTGTTGGGCATTGGCCGTGTAGGTAACATCGCGTTCAACGAACCGGGTTCCCGACTGAATTCTACCACTCGTCTGATTTTGTTGGATAATGCATCACGCAACGAAGCATCCAAGATTTTCGGAACGCTGGATAATACGCCGATCAGTTCTATTACAATGGGTGTATCCACTATCCTTGGCGCAAAGAAGGTTTATCTGCTTGCATGGGGGGAAAACAAAGCAGCTATGATTAAAGAATGTGTGGAAGGTGCGATCACTGACACTATTCCGGCTTCTTATCTGCAAACTCACAACAACGCGCATGTAGCTCTTGATCTTTCAGCAGCTATGAACTTAACACGTATCCAACGTCCGTGGCTGGTAACTTCTTGCGAATGGAATGATAAACTAATCCGTAGTGCCATCGTTTGGTTGTGTCAGTTGACCGGCAAACCGATTCTGAAGTTGACAAATAAAGACTATAACGAAAACGGTTTGAGTGAACTTCTGGCACTTTACGGTTCTGCGTACAATGTAAACATCAAAATCTTCAATGATTTACAGCACACCATTACCGGATGGCCGGGTGGCAAACCTAATGCTGATGACACCTACCGTCCGGAACGTGCAAAACCGTATCCGAAACGTGTAATCATTTTCTCTCCGCATCCGGATGATGACGTTATTTCGATGGGTGGTACGCTTCGTCGTTTGGTAGAGCAAAAACATGAAGTACACGTAGCTTACGAAACTTCCGGTAATATCGCCGTTGGTGACGAAGAAGTAGTTCGTTTCATGCATTTCATCAACGGATTCAACCAACTCTTCAATAACAGTGCAGATCAGGTTATCAATGAGAAATATGCAGAAATACGTAATTTCTTGAAAGAGAAGAAAGATGGTGATATGGACAGTCGTGACATTCTGACTATCAAAGGTCTGATTCGTCGTGGTGAAGCCCGTACGGCCTGTACTTATAACAATATACCATTGGAACGATGCCACTTCCTAGACTTGCCGTTCTATGAAACAGGTAAGATTCAGAAAAACCCGATCAGTGAAGCAGACGTGGAAATCGTACGTAACTTGCTTCGTGAAGTGAAACCTCATCAGATTTTCGTTGCAGGTGACTTGGCCGACCCGCACGGAACACACCGTGTATGTACGGACGCCGTATTCGCAGCCGTTGATCTTGAAAAAGAAGAAGGTGCCAAATGGCTGAAAGACTGCCGTATCTGGATGTACCGTGGTGCGTGGGCTGAATGGGAAATCGAAAATATTGAAATGGCAGTGCCGATCAGTCCGGAAGAACTTCGTGCAAAACGTAACTCTATCCTGAAACATCAGTCGCAGATGGAAAGCGCTCCGTTCCTGGGTAATGACGAACGTTTGTTCTGGCAACGTAGCGAAGACCGCAACCGTGGCACAGCTACTTTGTATGATAAGTTAGGACTGGCTTCTTACGAAGCAATGGAAGCATTTGTAGAATACGTTCCTTTATAAGAATAATATTCTTAATTAAGAGAATATAAAACAATGAAAGAAGAGTGGGAAGTTTCGATACTTCTCGCTCTTTTTTTGTTATTTTTGCGGGGATAATTCACCACAGAGGAAAGGAGGACACAGAGTTATTATGAACAACCATTTTTATATCGCTTCATAGATTTGCCCTCCGTGTTCTCCTTTCCTCTGTGGTGAAAATGAGAACAAAAGCATTGAATAATGAAAAAGATAATAGTGTTTCTTCTATGCCTTACTGTAAGTGCTAATTTTCTTTTCGCTCAAGATATTGAAAGAAATGTAAAAGAACGGCTGACGGATTACTTCAACAAATATACCGCAACAGCCAAAATCAGCACTCCTAAACTGAACAGTTTCGATATAAATTATGATCGCAAGACAATTGCAATCTACGCATCGGAAAGTTTCGCCTATCAGCCTTTCCGTCCGGAAACTGTAGAATACATTTATAATCAAGTTAAAGAACTGCTTCCGGGGCCTGTTCATTATTACCAGCTCACCATTTATGCAGATGGAAAACCTATTGAAGATTTGGTTCCTAATTTCTACCGGAATAAGAAAAAGGATAAGGAGCGGTTATCTTTGAATATAGACTATAAAGGAGCTCCCTGGGTGAAAAACATCTCACGCCCCAATGAAATTTCACGCGGACTACAAGACCGTCATATTGCAATCTGGCAAAGCCACGGCAACTACTTCAAAAATGATAAAAACGAATGGGGATGGCAACGCCCTCGATTATTCTGCACCACGGAAGATATGTTCACTCAATCTTTCGTTCTTCCATACGTGATTCCCATGTTGGAGAATGCTGGAGCGATTGTTTATACTCCCCGTGAACGGGATACGCAGAAGAATGAAATCATCGTAGATAATGACACTCCCAACGCTTCCCTTTATCTGGAAGTGGGTAGCAAAAAAGCTAATTGGACAAATGCCCCGGTAAGAGGATTTGCTCAAAAGAAAACGATCTATAAAGAGGGAGAGAATCCTTTCACTGACGGAACCTGCCGTTTCATACCAACCGAAAGAAAGAAAAAGAAGAATAAAGACCAGGTATTTGCCGAATGGGTACCTACTCTACCGACAACAGGCAAGTATGCTGTTTATGTTTCTTATCAGACACTCCCCAATAGTGTAAGCGATGCCAAATATCTGGTATTCCATAACGGAGGAGTAACCGAATTTAAAGTTAATCAGAAAATAGGTGGAGGCACATGGGTTTACCTCGGAACGTTTGAATTTGATAAAGGGAACAACGACTACGGCATGGTGGTACTTAGCAACGAGAGCAGCGAACATGGAGTTGTATGCGCCGATGCAGTACGTTTTGGAGGTGGAATGGGAAACATTGCCCGTGGAGGAAGAACCAGCGGGCTGCCCCGTTATTTGGAAGGAGCACGCTACTCTGCGCAATGGGCGGGAATGCCATACGAAGTGTATGCAGGTCGTAAAGGTGAAAACGACTATACAGACGACATCAACACACGTTCCAACGCTATCAACTATTTGTCGGGCAGTTCTGTCTACAACCCGCAACAATCGGGTTTAGGCGTACCTTTGGAAATGACTATGGCGTTGCACAGTGATGCCGGATGCAGCAAGACTGATGAGCTTATCGGATCGCTCGGTATCTATACCACCGATTTCAATAATGGAAAACTGAATGCAGGAACAGACCGGTATGCATCACGTGACTTAGCCGATATTCTGCTCACACAGATTCAGAAAGATATTTATTCAAGTTACAGCATCCCCTGGACACGCCGCAGTATGTGGAACCGGAATTACAGTGAAACACGTCTCCCGGCTACACCTTCTACGATTATCGAACTGCTCTCCCATCAGAACTTCGCAGATATGCAGTTAGGGCATGATCCGAACTTCAAGTTTACAGTGGGACGTGCCATTTATAAAGGTATTTTGCAGTTCATTACCAGCCAGCATGATAAAGAATATATAGTTCAGCCCCTACCAGTCAGCAATTTCGCCATTCAATTCGGAAAGAAAAAGAATACATTGGAACTTTCATGGAAAGGTGAAGATGATCCGCAAGAACCGACTGCACGCCCACGGGAATACATCGTATATACACGCATCGGTTATGGAGGCTTTGACAATGGAACCTTAGTCAGCAAAACGTCCCACACCGTTAAAATAGAACCGGGGCTCGTTTATTCATTCAAAGTGACTGCCGTAAACCGCGGCGGGGAAAGCTTTCCCTCCGAAATCCTTTCCGCTTATAAAGCCAAACGCGAACAAGAAAAGGTAATTATCATCAATGGCTTTGACAGAATCAGCGGTCCGGCGGTCGTTAATACTTCTGATAGAGCAGGATTCGATTTATCACAAGATCCCGGAGTCCCGTATATATCAAACATTTCGTTTTGCGGAGCACAAACAGGCTTCGACCGTACACAAGCCGGAAAAGAAGGAAAAGGCAGTCTGGGACATAGCGGAAACGAGTTAGAAGGAATGAAAATAGCGGGGAACACATTCGATTATCCTTTCATTCATGGAAAAGCGATTCAGGCAGCCGGCAAATATAGTTTTGTGTCATGCAGTGACGAAGCAGTAGAAAACGGATTGGTTACGTTAGAAGATTATCCGGTGGTAGATTATATCCTGGGACTGGAAAAAGAAGATCCCGCAAATAAAGCGTACTACAAGACATTCTCCTCGGCTATGCAACGAATTATGACCAGTTATTGTCAGTCGGGAGGTAATCTTTTTGTCAGCGGTGCTTATGTAGGAAGCGATATGAGCGGCACACAAGGAAACCGGGAGTTTACAGAGAAAATACTGAAATATGGTTATCAAAGTAGCCTGACGGATAAGAGTTCGAATCAGATTAAAGGATTGGGGCGCACAATCACGATCCCGCGTCTGCCCAATGAGAACAGTTATGCGGTTCCTGCAGCAGATTGCATCGTTCCCGTAGATACTGCTTTCCCTGTATTTACGTATGCACCCGGCAATCAGAGCGCAGGTATCGCTTACAAAGGGAACTACCGCACTTTTGTATTGGGCTTTCCTTTCGAAAGCATCCAGTCGGAAGCGGATCGGGCAACCATCATGGCAGGCATCTTGGGATTCTTTACTCAAAAATAAAAAATATCCTTTTTTTTAATCCGTTTCTCATTTTAAATTCTATCTTTGCTACTATAATAACCTTTAAAACTAAAAAACAATGTATACTATACAAGCAAATCCTAGCGGTACACGCAGCATAGAAGTATCTAATGAAAACTTGAGAACGATTGAGAAATATGCTCTGTTCCGTCATCTTATCGACAGTACCGGTATTGTAGATGAAGCAGTTCTGGATAAGTTGAAACTAAATATCCGCTCCCTTATCGCCAGTCAGGAAGAAGACAGTAAAGACTTGCTGGACCTTTGTATCGACGTGATTTATCACAATAATATGAAGGCATTCGGTCTGCAACAGCTCATCAAGCTCTATCTTACCTGGCTTTCCAACACGGAAGCGGAAGAAGAGGAGGAATAATGATTACGGTAGATACCTGCGGAATAACAGCATACAGTCCGCTGATTCCTGCAATAAGAGCAATGTGCACTGCCTCTCCGGGAGAAACGATAGAGATTATCATGAACCATGCTGACGCGTTTCAGGATCTAAAGGAATATCTGTCCGAGCAAGGTATCGGTTTTCGTGAAATCTATGATGGAGAACAAATGACATTACAGTTCACAATCAATGGGAAGTTATAAAAAAACATCTCAATGATTGAAGCAAAACATCCCGATAATCGAAGTTAAACATCTCAATGAATAAAAAAATCATTGGGATGTTTTTTTATTATCCGTATCTTTGCAGCATGAAAGAATATCGATTGACTGACTGGTTACCTACTACCAAGAAAGAAGTAGAACTTCGCGGATGGAATGAATTGGATGTCATTCTATTCAGTGCTGATGCATACGTGGATCACCCTTCTTTTGGTGCTGCCGTTATTGGACGGATTCTTGAAGCGGAAGGTTTGAAAATAGCCATTGTACCCCAGCCCAACTGGCGTGACGACCTGCGTGACTTCAAGAAGCTGGGACGCCCACGGCTATTCTTCGGCATCTCCGGTGGATGCATGGATTCGATGGTAAATAAATACACAGCCAACAAACGATTGCGCAGTGAAGATGCATATACCCCGGACGGTCGTCCGGATATGCGTCCGGAATATCCTTCTACGGTTTATAGCCAGATACTAAAGAAACTTTATCCGGATGTTCCCGTAGTTATCGGAGGAATCGAAGCCAGTTTAAGACGGTTAAGTCATTACGATTATTGGCAGGACAAAGTGCAAAAGAGCATTTTATGCGACAGCGGTGCCGACCTGCTCATTTACGGAATGGGAGAAAAACCACTTCCAGACCTGGTGAAGAATATGAAAAGTCTGCTTACTGCTGAAGAGCCAGTACTGACAAGCAGTAAATTCAGAACAATCATCGGATCAGTTCCTCAAACAGCCTATCTTTGTCGTGCAACAGAATGGACCTCTGCCGAAGATGACCTTCCACTTTATTCGCACGAAGAATGTCTGGCAGATAAAAAGAAACAGGCTAGTAATTTCCGGCATATCGAAGAAGAATCTAACAAATATTCAGCTTCCCGAATCACGCAAGCCGTCGGAAACAAGATAGTAGTAGTCAATCCTCCATATCCTCCGATGAGCCAGGAAGATCTCGATCGTTCGTTTGATTTGCCATATACCCGGCTACCTCATCCTAAATATAAAGGGAAACGGATTCCGGCTTATGACATGATTAAGTTTTCCATTAACATTCACCGGGGATGTTTCGGCGGTTGTGCCTTCTGCACCATTTCCGCTCATCAGGGAAAGTTTATCGTCAGCCGTAGCAAAGAGTCCATACTGAAAGAGGTGAAAGAGGTCATCCAGTTACCCGATTTCAAAGGATATTTAAGCGATTTGGGTGGTCCTTCCGCTAATATGTATCAGATGAAAGGAAAAGACGAAGCTATTTGCAAGAAGTGCAAACGACCGTCATGTATCCATCCGAAAGTTTGCCCGAATCTAAATACCGACCATCGCCCTTTGCTGGATATTTACCGTGCAGTGGATGCCTTGCCCGGAATAAAAAAATCGTTTATCGGTAGCGGAGTACGCTATGACCTGTTACTTCATCAAAGTAAAGATGAAGCGATCAACCGCAGCACTGCCGAGTATACCCGTGAATTGATTGTCAATCACGTAAGTGGTCGGCTGAAAGTAGCTCCGGAACATACCAGTGACCGGGTATTATCTGTGATGCGCAAACCTTCTTTCGAGCAATTTGAAACATTCAAGAGGATATTCGACCGTATCAACCGGGAAGAGAATCTACGTCAACAACTGATTCCGTATTTCATTTCCTCGCATCCCGGATGCAAAGAAGAAGATATGGCGGAACTTGCCGTTATCACTAAACGTCTGGACTTCCACCTGGAACAAGTGCAGGACTTCACTCCTACTCCGATGACGGTTGCTACCGAAGCCTGGTATACCGGATTCCATCCATACACGTTAGAACCGATATTCAGTGCCAAAACCCAACGGGAAAAACTCGCCCAGCGGCAGTTCTTCTTCTGGTATAAACCGGAAGAACGGAAAAACATCATCAATGAGTTGAGACGTATCGGACGTTCTGATTTGATAGACAAATTATATGGAAAACGCTAATTCGCTCCATTCCATCACTTACAAAACCACCTCTAAAAAGGAGCCTTATCAGGATCTTGGCGAGTATCAAAAACAGCTTCCACAAGAATCTGCTTTTCAAGTACCCGATAATAGACTTTGAAATAATCACAATGAAAAACACGTATATTAGGTACAGAAGTAGCTTTATACATATAAGGATATTTAGCGACTAATTGCAATACGTCTCTCACCATTGTATAAATGGAACGGCTATATTGGGTATTTCCATTTCTCACATTATAGAAAGTCAGAATTTGCTGAAAAACAATAGTCGCTGTTTCTGTCCAGACTATTTTTAACTTAGCCATTGTTCCACCAGCTTATCCACATCTTCTTGAGTATGCAATCTACCCTCCTCATAATCTTTTTCAGAATGCATTATAATTTCCTGTTCATATTCTGTAGGAACATAAAGATTTGCATTAGGAGTAGTTACATGATAAGCAGCCACTGGTTCATTGACCTGTGGCAATTCATTATCTTGAGGTTTATATGATTTCTTAGCCATATCAGTTATTAAGTTATATCTACAAAGATAAAGATCCCCTTGGTATAAAACAAACAATTCCTCGCTTATCTTCCCCGAAAAGCTTATTTATTCTTCTTTCACAGGCAACGCCACAATCTCCTGCAACACACTGACTGCCGTCTCCACATTAGTAACATTTTTAATCAACATACTCCGTCTGCCATTCTGCTCACGCAGATCACAGCGCCGAGTATACTTCATCATGTAGTCTATCACTTTACCGAAAGCCTTACTTTGATAGAACGGACTATCCGGATTGGAAACAAAGAACAAGGTCATTCGTCCGCCTTTCAGGAAAATCTTCTCTGCTCCCAAACGAGCTGACAAACGACGTAAAGGAACAATGCGGAGTAATTCTTCCGTTTCCCGGGGAACCGGACCGAAGCGGTCTTCCAAACGGGAGCGGAAAGCCTCCACATCCTTATCCAATGTCAGTCCATCCAGTTCACGATAGAGCAACATACGTTCGCTGCTGCCGGTTACGTAGTTGGCCGGCAATAAAAGTTCGAGGTCACTTTCTACCTGACACTCCTCTACAAATTCTTCTCCACTAATTTGTCCTTCACCTTTTATTTCATCAGCATACAGTTCTGCAAATTCATCTGTTTTCAACTCATGGACAGCTTCAGTCAGTATCTTCTGATATGTTTCATATCCCAAATCAGCGACAAAGCCACTTTGCTCGGCTCCGAGCAAATTTCCGGCTCCACGAATGTCCAAATCCTGCATAGCAATATGAATACCACTTCCCAAATCACTAAAGTTTTCAATCGCTTGAAGACGTCGTCTTCCTTCGGCTGTCAGACTGCTCAACGGAGGAGCCAGCAGATAACAGAATGCTTTCTTGTTACTACGCCCTACCCGTCCACGCATCTGATGGAGATCACTCAAGCCGAAGTTTTGCGCCTGATTGATAATGATGGTATTTGCATTCGGAATATCGATACCACTTTCGATGATTGTGGTTGCCAAGAGCACGTCATAGTCATAGTTGACAAAATCCAGAATAATTTTCTCCAGTTCTGTCGGCTCCATCTGTCCGTGTCCGATTGCTACACGACAATCCGGGATATGGCGCTCTATCATTGCTTTCAGTTCCGGCAAGTTCGCAATCCGGTTATTGACGAAAAAGACCTGCCCGTTGCGACTCATCTCAAAGTTGATGGCATCCGTAATCACTTCTTCATTAAAAGTATGCACTTCGGTCTGAATCGGATAGCGGTTAGGCGGTGGAGTGGAAATCACGCTCAAATCACGCGCGCCCATCAACGAAAATTGAAGGGTACGGGGAATCGGAGTAGCAGTCATTGTCAGTGTATCTACATTCACTTTCAACTGACGCAGCTTTTCTTTTACGGAAACTCCGAATTTCTGTTCTTCGTCGACAATCAGCAGTCCCAAGTCTTTAAACTGAACATCCTTGCCTAAGATACGGTGGGTACCTATCAGAATACCGACATCTCCATCCTTCAGTCCTTTCAATACAGCTTTGGTTTGTGCGGCAGTACGTGCGCGGCTTAAATATTCCACCCGGCATGGCAGTCCTTTCAGACGTTCGCGGAATGTTTGGAAATGCTGGTAAGCAAGCACCGTTGTCGGAACCAGAACAGCTACTTGTTTATTATCGGCAACGGCTTTGAAAGCGGCACGGATTGCAACTTCTGTTTTTCCAAATCCTACATCGCCACAGACCAGACGGTCCATCGGGCGGTCACTTTCCATATCCGCTTTGACATCAATCGTCGCCTTACTCTGATCCGGGGTATCTTCATAAATAAAGGATGCTTCCAACTCACGCTGCAAGAAACTATCGGGACTATAAGAAAACCCTTTTTCCTGACGACGCTGCGAATACAATTTTATCAAATCGCGGGCTATATCCTTGATTTTGCTCTTTGTACGTTCTTTCAGTTTCTCCCATGCCCCTGTACCTAATTTGTTAAGCCGGGGAGCCTCTCCCTCCTTACCTTTATATTTAGAAACTTTATGCAGTGAATGAATGGAAACGAACACTACATCTTCATTCTGAAACACCAGTTTCAAAACTTCCTGCGTGGTATCACCATTCGGTATACGCACCAAACCGGAAAAACGTCCGATACCATGATCGGTATGCACCACATAATCTCCCGGAGTAAACTGATTCAGTTCTTTTAAGGACAGTGCTACTTTTCCCGAACGGGCTTTATCACTTTTCAGGTTATATTTATGGAAACGGTCAAACAACTGATGGTCGGTGAAGATACAGAGCCGTAGTGTGTTATCTACAAATCCTTCATGTATGGTACGCTCTACGGGAGTAAAATTAATCTGATCGCCCCGATCTTCAAAAATAGCCTTGATACGATCTGTCTGCTTCATACTGTCACTACAGATATATAGCGAATAACCTTTTTCCAAATAATCTTTGAAAGAAGAAGCTACCAAATCGAAATTCTTATGAAAGATGGGTTGGGCAGATGTATTGAAAGTAACACTGGCATTCGGCGTTCCGGTTGGTTTGTTACCAAATTCCAATCGGCGGAAATCGAGTGCCCGTACAGTGAATTCACTGCCGTCTATCAGTTTTCCTTCTAATGTAATGCCTCCATTTTCTGCGGCTTCCTGAACAGCTATTGCCTGGGGAGTCAACGCTTCATCATGCACCACCTGGATTCGTTCACGCAACCAAAGAAAATCGCGCATTGCCAGAGTAGTATCTTTCGGGATAAAATCCAGAAAGGAAGTTGTCACATCTCCTGTCACTGCTAAATCGGGAACAATGGACACTCCACTTTTCTTCTCGCGGGA
The DNA here is from genome assembly GCF_018289135.1 of Bacteroides xylanisolvens. Classification (NCBI taxonomy): domain Bacteria; kingdom Pseudomonadati; phylum Bacteroidota; class Bacteroidia; order Bacteroidales; family Bacteroidaceae; genus Bacteroides; species Bacteroides xylanisolvens. Next base: position 808,563 of record NZ_CP072216.1, on the reverse strand, counting down.
TAATTGGGACTCTACTTCAAAGGTACGGATACTTTCTACTTCATCACCAAAGAAATCAATACGATAAGGATATTCCGAAGCAAAAGAGAAAACGTCGATAATGCTACCGCGAACAGCGTATTGCCCCGGTTCATATACATAATCTACGTATTCGAAGCCATAACTATGCAACACATCAGTGATAAACGTGGTATCCACTTTCTCCCCTACATTCAGTTTCAGAGTTTTATCGCTCAATTCCTTTCGCGACACTACTTTCTCTGCCAATGCATCCGGGTACGTAACGATACACAGTCCCTCCTCCCCTTTTTGCAAGCGGCTAAGTACTTCCGTGCGCAGAATCTCATTGGCTGCGTCTTTTTGCCCATATTTAATAGAGCGACGGAATGAAGATGGAAAGAATAACACCTTTTCCGTCCCCAATATCTGCGTCAAGTCATGATAAAAATATCCGGCTTCTTCAAGATCACCTAAAATAAAGACAAACGGACAACCACCCTCTTGTACCAATACAGAAGAAAAAAGAGAAGCAGCAGATGCACACAGTCCTCCGCAAAAAACAGTCTGAACAGAAGTGTCCTTCAACAAGCGCTTCATCACTGCCATATTGGGGTGGGCAGCATATTGTTGTTGCAATTCAGTTATTGTCATACCTATAAAATTTCCCCGCAAAATTACAAAAAAGAATCGCAGGACAGACATAAGTGTGGGAAAGTTTTCATCCCCCAAAAGTTTCTCACCGAGAAACAAAGTGTTCCACACCGAGAAACAACTTGTTTCACACCGAGGAACAAACCGTTTCACACCAAGAAACAAAAGATTGCATTCTGCTCTTCACGTTAAATTTTCCTTAGTTCGGCTATAACTAAAGGAAAAGAACTACTTTTGTTCAAAAGTATTGTGCTTCAATGATTTATAACTTTGGTTCTTAAACGTTGTTCTTAAATAGCCTTGTTTGAACGACACAAAGATAGGATTAATTATGTATAAGGCATAATTTTGAGATTAGAATTTTAGTCCGCATTTAGATGTGACAATTCATATTTAGATAAAAAAAGCCAGCTATCAATTTCGATAACTGGCTTTTAATTTTACTCATCAGTAGAAGCACTTTGAGATTGTGTGAACTGCTCGTAGAAATTGTTGAGAAGGCGATTTATAATGGTCTCTTTGGTATCTCCACCTCGCTGTCCTTTGGCTTTCTCTATCTGCTCTGCTTTCTCTTTACTCAAACTTGAAAAGAAGCCAACCAGACTGTTAATCACACTAACTTTTTGTTCATCATCTGCTTCTTCGTATTCCTTGATAGCCCAATCAATGAGAGTTCGACTTTTAAGAACCTCTTTAGAGAGGTGTTCGGATGCCGCTTTTAATAATCTCTCACCTCTTTTCAGACCATTAGTTTTCCGTAATTTATCGTTTATCTTACCCGCCATTGCATCTGCCATAATCTTTTTAGTAATGTCGCCTTTGAAAGTAGCCCATTTGGAAGCTGTTGGTAACGGGTAGCCTTCATCTGTAAGCTTCTCTATGAAGTCTAATACTGGAAGCGGTTCTTTACATACCATTTTAGCTCCTTTTGTGAAATCACCACCTTTCCAAGGATTTGTACAGACGTTAATTTCTGAAAACATTCTCGAGACTGCAATTTCTTCATTCAAAGCATAGATAAGATAGAACTCACCTTTGTACTTCTCTTCATCTTTTAACTCCTTGTTAGCTTCCAGAAGATTTAGATGACCTTTGTAACGGTGGTTTGCATCCACTAACACAACATACCGGGCTGCATCAGCTCCGCTAATGATTTCTCCCGTTTCAAAATCTACAATCTCCAATCCGGCTTCTATAACTTTCTTTGCATCCACTATGATAGCGGGAACTAACATTCCATTTGCCTTCATGGACTTCATTTTGGCTTTAACCACCTTTTCGTCAAAGTTACGATTACCTGATAGCCTAGCTATCTTGATTCCCTTACTTGCTAGCACTGCCAACGTTAAAACTTGGAGTGCTAATTCATTTTTTTTATTCATTATTAAAAATGAGACTGCCCAGTAGAAACATTATCTACTTTCGTTCCTTTCTGGTGGCAAAATTACAATGGAAATTATGAATAAAGGCAATGTTTTGAGAGGTGGTAAGAGGGGTAAAAACAGCCCAATAAATTTACCCCTCCTTGATGAATCATTTATAAAATTTGTTAGCTCTAAGAATTTCATAATCTTTGTAAGATTTTATCTGGTCTTTTATGAAGTTAGGACACAGCTTGCTATTTTTCTCATCAACTCCCGTATACCGTTTGTCTTTGGATAGGTTAGTCAAATAAACAAGTCTTGAAATTAATAGTGTCTTATTCAAAGAAACTGTACTATATGCTTTTGCAGATTTACTTGTATTTGTTTTGGGCAATAGTTTAAAGAAACTCTTCAATAATTTATAGAACATTGCTACTAGAATAGTTTTATATTCTGTGTCTTTGCCTTTTCTATCTATTCCTTGTGTATCAAATCTTGTTGGCTTATCATTACTGAAATAGTCCTTCCCTGCTTCATATACAAGATAAATGTAAGCTAATGATATAGGGTCGTCGATTTCTATAGAGCGATGTTTTTCCTGTAATTTTAATGTTAGTGTCATTGGTTTTATAAAAGATAATATACAGCCACTATTACCAATATTCTTCCCAAGCTGTTGCATGAGTTTCTCCACTAATACTCTTGAAGTTTCTTTAACCTTAATTCCTTCCAAACAACTTCCATAAATGTAATCAGAAACAAACAATAATAGATACCAGAATTTTTCTCTATCTATATTTAGTGCTTCCAAAGTATTTTGTATATCCTTATACTGTATATATTTCTCAAATGTATAGCGAGCATTAAGCACTTTTGCATTGTACCGTTTCTTAAATTCTTGTGTTACAGTTGTACCCATGAATACGTACTTTGTTTCTTCTTCTTCTTCTTCTTCTGCTGCTGCTTGTTGTTCTGTTGCTTGTTGTTCTGTTGTTACTTCTGTTTCATTTGTCTCTGTTCTATCCTCTATCTCCTTTTTAACCCTTATGAAATCATAGTCAGGGTGACATTTACAACCCAACATTTCTACATATTCTAGCAAGTCATCTTCTTCTCTTACATATTTGTCTAATGTAAACTTATCTATTGGCTTTATATCTTCCATATCTCTAATCTTAAATTATGCCTTAAAGATAGAAAGAATTAGATAAAAAATAAGGCAGTAAATGAAATTTCACTTACCACCTTATCAATGACTTAGTTTCATCATATCTCACAGGTACAAAAAATAAAATCATAAATATCTGGTATGAATCAGTTACAAGAATTGCTTTGCTTGCTACCTCAAATCAAATCCTTTTGAAGATATACGCACATATATTCCAATAATCCAGAATGTATATCTTGTATAAGAATAAGCATAGACTGGTTAAGAAGAGAAGGAAGTGAACTAAAAAGGCAACAAGTGAATTGTTTCAAATGCTGCCTGTTCTTGATTTATATCCTACGTTTCTCATCATATCCTAGATTATAGAACTTCTTAAACATCTCCCAAATGTAGCCAATAAATCCAATTACGATAAATGGCAGGAAAGGCAGAAGAAGGCTGCTCCAACCATATCCCAAGCATAGTCCTATAATTACGCCTATGACATATAAGACTATCATAATTCCGCAACCTATCATTACTCCTCTTCCTCCTGCCGTTGCATATTTAATTGGAGCATTAGGAGTAAAGAAATCTGGTTCTTTATTATCCTTTAGCTGTTTGGGGAATTCCTTTTTAGGATTACAAACTCCGTTTATAGGGTCATTAATATGTTTCAACTCCTCCTTATACTCTAACTTTTGCTTCTTAATATTAAGATAGCTCCATTTTACTCTTTCAATGTTCATAATTTACCTCCATTCTCACATTTAAGCCATACAGTAAAATCAAATGTTGTCACTTCAATGCTCTATTCTTTAGCTAACATCCATACCTAATATCTCAATAGCCCGTTTCACGGCAATCTCATCCAATCCATTATAAGGATTTACCGTAATTAAATGCGGCAAATGACGCTCATTGAAATTACTCGCATCAAGGTCATCAATAATAACATATTCACATTCAGTTTTACATTCTCTAATCCATGCGTCTATCTCATCTCCACGGTGTTTACTGACATTGGGGGTGGTATCTGTTACAAAGCCTGGCAGATTTCTCGCATTCCACATTTCTAAGAAATCCTCATAAGACATCAGGTATTTCCAAGAAGAAGTTACAACAATATCCGCTTTGGTACTCTTGATTATAGTTTCCAGATTCTTAATACATGCGGGGTCAAATATTACGCCATACTCATCCACCTCCCGCAAGCCTTTACTAACAAGAACCATATCATAATAAGCGGTATCCATCACTCCATCAAAGTCCAAAAATATAATTTTCATTGTTAATGACTATTATTAAGATTACTTATCTTGTTCTTTTTTAGGCTCATCAATTACAAAATCCTTACATACAGGCTTACTTGATTTTACTGGTTTGCCAATATCCTTACATAATTGGTCATGTATCCATTCAGAGCATTGATATATCTCGTTACATAACTCCTATTAGTCTGTCACAATTCATCATCTCCGTATCATCAGTTCAGTCACCTTTCCGCCAACGGGAACGGTGATAATCCTGTACTATCTGTGAGTAATCATGCAAGCCATTAGGGTAGTATTTCGCTGTTTCCGCTTTAGTCATAAATTCAGCTCCTAATCCTAAAGCATCACCAATTGCTCCACCAAACAAGACTCCTTTGATTTTATTTTTCAATGAACTTTCCATAAAACCTTTGCATTATATTAATAAATTCGTCTGGCAGCCTTTTTATGACTCCTTCTATGATATATTGAGGAATCTCTTTATAATATGCTTCTGCTATTCCACCTGTAATAGCCCCCATTGTATCAGCATCGCCACCTAAAGATATAGTAAGACGGATAGCGCTTTCATAATCCGTACTTTCCAAGAAAGCAATAATGGATTCTGGAACTGTACCTTGACAACTTGGATTGCTTTCATAGTTCGGTCTTATTTCCTCACAAGTTCTACTAAGATTATAGTCAAAAGTTGTTTCAATGTATTCTTTAATCTCCTGCTTTGTTTTTCCTGTACGAGCCAAGTAAATACAGGCTGCTGTAGCCTGTGCTCCTTTTATTCCTTCTGGATGATTATGTGTGACTTCTGCGCTTTGTTTGGCAGCTTCTAATGTCTCCTCTAAAGTATCAAAAGCCCAACCTATAGGACTAACTCTCATGGCAGAACCATTTCCCCAACTGCCGTATGGTTGAGGATTTTCTTCTCTTAACCATGATTGAAACCAACCGCCATAATTAGCTTGATAACTATGTCCATAGTCTTGCATTATTCCTAAAAGACTATCACCTGTTAATAACCAATCTGCATTTGCAACAGTCATAACAGTGTCATCTGTAAAAGTGGAATAGTCAAAAAATAGCTCAAAGTCTGTAGTTTTTATTGAACGAAATTCATAAACAGAACCTATTATATCTCCTGCTATTGCACCTATTAGAATATTGTTTTTCATATTCTCATTTTTCTGATTATTAAATTAATATGAATGATTAAATGCTGCTCCAATATATAACCATCTTTTAATTAGAGGTGCTTTGTGAAGCATATTCCAACCTATTGGTATTAGTCTTTCTTTAGATTTTTCCAAATGGATATTCTGATATTCCAACTTGTTAAAGAAATCTTCACGTGCACTATAAGAACAACCTATGTTGGTATAAAGATAACTTTCTATATGAGGAATTTCCACTATGAATGGAATTTCATGTTTGGAGTTTAATCTAAGCACCCTCTCTGTTTCATCAATAGAATAAAATATTGTTGCTATACCATGGATATTGGTTTGATTTATAGTTTCTATTACCCTATTAATATTAGGGTTGTCTAAACTTATTTTTGCCCAATTTATATCCCAAATAACAATAAATGGAGATTTATCGTCACTATCAATATAGATACAATCTTGATAACGAGTTATAAATTTTACTTTTCCAGTTGTTTCGTCTATTTCTGGTTCATAGCCTATTTTTTTCAATATATCAATAAGCAACTTTTTATTCTCTTGTAATTTTAACATGATTACCGTTCCCCTTTCATTCATTTATCGTTGTTATCAGAATGTTGATTGTTGTATAAAATAATCTTCTTAAATACATCACCTGCCATCTGTCCACCACCTATTAAGAGGTTACTCTCTACTGATATCAGTATATTTAAATTTCAGTGCTCTTTCGCTTTTTCAGTTCTTGAATATATTCCAGTTCGCCTTTGGCATATTCCTTATTTGCATCTTCATCCAACATTTCCTTAAACGCTTCCTCTGCATCATCCAGCCGTCCCATGTCAACAAAGGTGTATGCTCTTCTCCTACGCAAAAAATTGTGATAATATATAACACTATCCGTAATCTCATTTTCTTTTAATTGTGCCAATTGATTAAGTTCACCATGAATAGTGTAAATTGCCCTTATATCTCTACTGTTTGCTAAACAGTTTATGTATTCAATGTTGTATGTAATGTTATTTAACGGACGAACTATTTCCAGATAAAAAAGGGCTTTCTCATATAAACACATTTCTGCATAGCAATATCCTATAATGTAACAGGTTTGGTAAAACATCCTTTTATCCTCATCTGTAATATCGCTCCTTAGCCAACTTTCCCGCAAAGCATGGTATACATTCTCCAAATATACAATTGCATCCCAATATCTATTTTCTTTTAAAACTTCATTCCCAAAATAAAAATCCTTTCCAATTGTGGGTATCATTTGAGATATAATGCAATGTTCATTAAACTCTAATTCCTCTCCATTGTTAAATTTTTCAATTGTTCTATCATGAATAGCTTTATACTCCTCTATTCTTTGTTCTGGACTTGTATTGTCATAGGCAAACAAAACACTTAATGTTTGAGGTTGATTCGCAGTTCTAGTATATGTTTTATCTCCTTCATGGCTAAATATTGGCAGCATAATAGATGCACGAATAAACCATGTCTCTTTTCCACCGCCACATCCTCTTAAATGTACAATGATAGTGTCATTCACTCTGCCAATAGATTTATCATCATCTTCCTGTTTGGCATAACCCTTTCTATAGGAAATAGACAAGACAACATTTTCACTAAATCTATAGCCTATATCTCCATTATCATGTTTGATAAGGACTGCATTACATAAATCAAAGTTCCAGATTTCATTTCTGTCAACAATAAGCCTTCCTTTTTTCTCACGTATGTTATCTGTAACAATATATAAATCAGAAACTTCTTCTTGCCTTATATCAAAAGTCCTATTAAGTAATACGCCTAAAGTCACTTTCTCATTAGGAGTGGCACGTAATTGATACTTTTCATTTTGGTGTTGAAACCTAAATTCATTTGACAGATACGTTTCATTCTCTAATCTATCAACCAAATCATCTTCTTCCTTATCTTTTGAGATATTCTTTACTTGGGGAGAAGTATTAAATATAGAACTAAAAAACTTCTTCATGATATTATTAATTAAATCCTTTTATGACTACCCTTTTGGCTTCATGTTTCTCTTGTTTGAAATTAAGACGTATAAATCGTTCTTTTAGTAAATCATGAGCCTTGAAACAATCATTGAGTATTGTTTTCAAATAATCTCCTCTGTTTGTTATTGAAGGAGTAAATACGATTATTGCCTTGCAATGTATTCCCATCTGGTTATTATCTTCATCAATGGAATAGACAGTGGAAACAATAGTATTTATATTATTCAAGTTTATTGCTTCCTTTAAATTCTCAACATTGGCATTATCCAAATCTACACATAGCCACCAAGTGTCCCAGAGAGTGACAAACTGATAATTGTTATCTGCATCTATAAAAAACTCCTCACCTTGGTATTTAAAACAGATTCTATCTTCATCATCAACTTCTGGTTGACAACCAATCTCCTTCAGCGTACTGATAACTAGATTTCGTGTCTTGTTATCTTCTGCATCAATTGCTTTATCAATAGCGTCATTTGTTTTTGCATATTCAGACTGTTCCTTATCTTCCTCAAATGCAAATCCAATCCTGCCAAAGAAATAGGCGATAACTATTAGTATTAAGCCTAAAACTATCCAACCTTCCATATTCTATTTGTTTAGAAATTATGCGATAAACAGTTTCTTCAAATTTAATTAATTCTTGTGCCTTTGTAAGTTCCTTGTTTTATGATGTTTTATCTTTCTATTCCATAATTTCCCCTTAACAAATCGCAATATACTATCAAAGTGTGCAATTACTAAATAGAGAGAAACGAAAAAAACTAGATAAAGAATTATAAATATATAAGTCTTAAAAGTTACTGCTCCAATAAGAGGAAGAAGTATAAGGGCTATAGCAATTCGCATAATATATCGATACAAAGCTTTCTTAACTTCATATTTAATAGTACCTTGTTCCGTACTTGAAGTATCAAATATATAATTAGGACAAGGACTATCATCGGTTGGTCGATAATGTTCACAATGAACTCCATCTCCAATACATGTACTACATTGAGACATTTTTGTCATTTCAATTCTGTTTTAAATTTACTATTATTTTCTTAAACACATCACCTGCCATTAGTCCACCACTTGCAGGTAATCCAGTCTTATTAATAGATACAATGATACTATACTTAGGATTATCAGTAGGGAAGTAACCACAGAACTCTACCGCATACATATCCTTAGTACTATCCTCATTAGTAGATAACGAACTAGTTCCCTGCATACCTGCAACTAGTACCTTATCAGACTTGGCAGGTTGACCTAATCCGTCAGTAACATTAAATACTAGAGCTTTCTTCAAACTATCAATACTAGCCCTACTTGCTATTTGTGGATTAATAACTACTACACTATCCTTATATAGTTGAGGCTGTATCATCTTCCCATTATTGGCGATAGCATTATAGAAGGTAAGGATTTAAATAGGTGAAATAAGCTGTTCATATCCTATACAGTTCCAAGTGATATTTTTTTCTGTAATCTTGTAAGGTTGTAGACTGACAATCCCATTGATACTATCTGGCTTGCCATAACTCATATTAGCAAGTAAATCGAAAAAGGTTTGAGGATTATCACCAAAAGCCTTTTCAATTGCCTTATAAGTAACAATATTGGAACTAGCCGCCAATCCTTCTTGTACTGTAAGCTCACCATATCCACCTCTATGCCAATTATGGTCTTTAAGTTCTCTGCCATGAACTTGGTAGATACCATTTCCAGTATCAACCTTATCACTCAACTTCACCTTGCCAGTTTCTAAAGCTGTCAATAGCGATATTGGGTGCATCAAGCCAGTAGACTGCCATACAGAGAAGTTCTCGCATGGTTGGTAGTTCACACTGTCTTTCCTAGTAAGTCCAACTAAAGCCTTTATTTGCCCTGATTGAACTTCCATTACTATAACTTGCCCAGATTGGGCATTTATCTCTGATAACTTGCTTTCCAATATGGCAGTAGCATTAGTTTGTAATGTACTATCTATAGTAGAAATTGGTGCTACTTGTTGTTTATGTTGGCAAGACGCATTCAACAGAGCAATAAACGGTAGTAATAATAAATGACTTCTAGTATACATATGAAATTGTATTATAGCCACCCCTCTTCGATTATGGCATGATTTCTCCAGTATTTGTCATTATGGTATATTTCATAAGCACCTTTAGGAACAAAACACAGCAAAGGAGCCACTGTAAAATAGAAAATATCTTTTTTATTTTCTATAATAGATGTATATTGACTATTTGCTAATTCTTCACTAACCTTTGGGGGTATTTTACCTTTTAAATGGACTTGCGCTAAAGATATACATCGTGAAAAAGCGTTATTTCCAATATATTTTACATTTTCTCCTATATATAATGATTGCAATTTGCTGCATTCGCTAAACGCTTCTTCACCTATTTCCTCTACACTGTTAGGGATATCTACAGATACTAAGGACTTGCAGTTATTAAATGAATAAGCTCCTGTTTTAACAAGTTTATGAGGAAATTTAAAGGTAATTAATGATTCACAGAGTGCGAAAGCAACCTTTGGGTATTACTTTTATTTCATAAGGAAGGGCAACAGTCGTTAACTTGCTACATCCAAAAAAAAGTTCATCACCAATACTAGTTACATTAGAAGGGATTGTAATTGATGATAGTTGAGTGTGCGCAAAAGCGTTATTACCTATTGCATTGATTCGATTTGATATAGTAAATTCTATTAGTCCAGAAGCATAAAAAAGATAATCGCTTATTTCTGTTAAATTGTATGGAAGTTCTATTTTTGTTAAAGAGGTACATTCACTAAAAGCGTATGCTTCTATTGTATTTACTGTACTTGGTATAATAATCGCTTTCAAAGATGCACAACCACAAAATGTAGCTTCTTTTATTGTTTTTATATTGCATTTTATAACAATTGATGTTAGCCTAGAACAACGTATAAATGCTCCTTGTCCAATATAAATTACACTATGAGGTATTATTACTTCTGTTAGGCTGCTGCAATTATCAAATGCGCAATGCCATATTTTTTGTACAGAATCTGGTATATGTATACTAGTCATTTCTGTACAATTAACAAATGCTCTTACATTAATAGAATGAATTCCAAATGGAATATCATAAGCACCTCTCACATTGGAGGCTATTACTATTTCAGTTCTTTCTTTGTTGAAAGTAATTTCTTGTTCATTCATCTTTATTGAGTTCTGTTTTATTACTATTTATTGAAAAATTTGCATGACCAATTAGTCAAGCAAGAAGAGAATTTTCATTGCTATATATCCCATTAACAACAGTAAACAACCCCAAAAAGCTACTACAAGAATAAATCTAATCCAACCCATATATTTGATGTATTATATGTAATTAATTAAACAAGTGATTACATGCTCTTAATAAATAAAGGATAGCAAAAAAAATAATTCCTGCCAATATTGTAGATAAACCACATCCTTGATTATCAAAGTTATCCATATTAATATGATATATGCTAATTCAGTTTATTGAAGTATACAACCTAAATAATCCTACTATAAAATTAATTTTGCTATTTGCTGAATCTCGTTCTAGTATCTGATAATAGAACTGAATAGGTAAATAAGTAGTATGTCTGCTTCTTATAGATATTGATTTATACTTCCCAATTCTCCCCAAGGAAGTTGTTAATCATAGTATTTAAAGTACTAGAGAACTGATAGCATATAATTGGTTGCTATAATACTTTATTTTGTCACAAATATAATAATTACTTAGTTTGTTTGCCCAAAGATTTTAAGATAAAAATGCCTAATCTCTGGATTTAGTGAAGATTTTAACAGTCTACATACTGTTTGAGAGGTAGGGACTAGTTGTAAATATGCCTGTTCCATAGTCTATCATTTGTTGTATCCAGTTCCCAATAGATACAATTCTACATACAAAAAAGGTGTGGGAACTATCAGCATATCTGTTCCAAGGTATCGCCAAACACCCACACTACAAATACACACAAGTTGCCCACACCTAGACTATGATATTCTGCTAAATAGCAGGTATATAGCCAAGCATGGGCGTTGTGCATATCCTCGTAGTGTAAAATTTTGGCGAAATTCTGGAACAAGGATAATGCAAAACGCCTTTCGTTAAATAAATATGTTATTCCATTACTGGAACGGCACAAATATACGAAAAGCGTTTGTATTATAACTAAACCTGTGTGTTAAAAACTAAGACAATCATAAGTATTAAGTAGTTCTTCCTGTCTTAATCCCAAGTATCTTTTAGTAATTGATACACTGGAATGATTGAATAGCTCCATGAGCTTGACAAGTGCAAGCTCTGAATTATCACTGTTCATATTATAAACCTGTCTGCCAAAGGTCTTTCTAAGAGAATGACACGAAAAATTGCCTATTTGTAGCCTGTATTTTTTCTTAATCTCTTTCAGCATGACATTGATTCTTTGAACTGTGTACACTGTCCCCTTTTGACTTATCAATACAGGTGCATTTATGCCAACTGGATTTATATGCTCATAACAATCTCTGATATGTTGCTGTAGCTGCATATTAATCCTAATTGTCCTTTGCTTTCCTGTTTTAATCTCTGTAATGGTGAACTCTTCTGCATCTAATATCTGATTCCACCTCAAAGCAAGAATATCAGAAATTCTTAGACCTGTGAAGCAACCCAAAGCGATAAGAAGTGACATCTTATAATTACTATCCCTTGCCAACTTTCTTATTAAGTTCATCGCTTCGCTCCATTGCAAATAATCTGCTGTTGTACTTGAATATTTAAGTGACATAACGTTCTGTTTTATAGTGAAACTAATAAAAGTGAATATTAATTTTAAACTGGAATATCCAACTTGCTGATTACTAGCTAAACATTCACTAATAGTAGAAGTGAATGTTTGACTACTGGCTAATAATAGAGAAAGAGTACCTATATATAGTATATAGATACCCTTTCAGTAGTACTATAATCTCTTAGTAAGACAATAGCCAATCAATAGAATATATCCAATTATCATAACTGGATATAATAGCACACTTACAAAGAACGTAGCAATCACAGCAAGTAGATAAAACAAACTCCTCATAGTTTCAGATATTGAGTATTTGACAATCCTGTGTATTCTCAAATACCACTAACTAAGAAACCATTGGTATTTGTCATCACCGTGTAAAGCGGAACATATACCCGTTGCAAGTTCTGTAGCATTATAGGCTCTATCCAAGAATGAATCTATATAGCTACTCTTATTTGCACCTGTGAGCAAGTTGTAGAACTTCCACATAGACAAATCATTTCCCAAGCTGCCAAAGTTCTCGTCATTGATATAAGCCTTAGCCACATTGTTAACCTGTGTATCAGTAAGCAACATTTTAGGTATATCTTTCTGATAGCCTTGCGGTAATGACTGATAAAGTCTCATTCTTCCAAGTAGTTGGCAGAACTGATGCTCCGTCATACTGGTATTGCCTAAAGACTGCATCAAATGTATGTGTTTGGCTGCATCGTATTTGTGGAACATTTCCAATACCGCTTGATATAAATCCCTTGTATTGGTAACTTCCAAGCAACTAAGATAACCGTCTGTAGATACACATAGATTTGTGCAAACCTTACAAGTAAAGCCAATAAACACTTTAAACCGCTCCGCACCCTTCTTTGAATAAAGATTGGTGTGGTTATAAGCTCTTACACCACCAATAGTAAGGGTTAGCCTGTTACCGTGTACTGTCTCATAGATAGTAGGAACTTCAATAACAAAAGCGCACCTTTCGTAGTAGATAGTCTTATCACTTTCTAATAACTGATTGGCTGGTTTGTGTATTGCTTCGGGAATCCTACCTTTGATTACATGAGAAACACGAATATCTGGCGATTCAATCTGTTCACCGCTAAAGAATGTATTGGTTGCATCCTGTACCGCTTCAATGAAAGCCACATGAGATAATGTAGCTTCGTTGTCCTTTGCGAATACGGGTATAATACAATCATTCCTTAGATGCTCCAAACTGGCTTCAATCGTATTGGCTTCAATGAATAGAGGTCGTTTCTGCTTAATAACAGGCTCTTCAATTATTACCGCTTCTTCTGCATATTCACCAAAGTTTCTACTAGTTCTCTGTACTGGCATAATCTGTAATGTTGATTCCATAATCTGTAATTTATTAAGTTAATATTAGAAATTCCTCTGTCTGAAAGCCAAGCAAGCCACAATCAGTATTAATAATCCAATAAAGAACTGTGGCATTAAGACTACTGGCACAATTAGAATTATTCCAAACGTCAATAAAATCTTTAAATTCTCCATATGCATAATAATAGATTAGTAAATAGTTGTATTTAAGGACAAAATGAGGGTTTGACATGAAGTACTATTCATTCACTTTCCTTTGTGCATCTTTATATGTAGACATATACAAATCGTTGATAAGTCCGCATATTTCAGAAGTTCAAAAGGTTTGTGGGCTGAATAGCAATTCATGTTATCCTTTCATTTTTCCTAATGATTGGTGAGGGGATTATTGGGTAACAGAAGGGGCTTATGCACGATATACATCTGATACGCTCACTAACGAATCAAATATTTCACTCTATTAAGGCATAAAGTCCAAATTAAAAACACTTCCTCAATAAAAGGGGTGGGGGTATGAATTTTAAGTACCTATATTTTTGAGTTGGGGATATACATAAAAAGCCCCAAACCTTATTAACGGTCTGGAGCTTATGGATATAACAAAAAATATCAATCAGATTAACAAGATAATCTTATCATTAATAATCTATTGTATAAGATGCAGAGGTCGATGTATTAGAATTTCCAACATTATTGCTTTTACTTTTCTTTAGTGCAAAAGGTTCATCACCTTTACAAACATAAATATTAACAGTAGCCCATCCTCCTTTTGCTGTTATGCTCGCTCTGAATCCTTTAGAAACAGGACCATAAGTTTGTGTCCAACTTCGTTGTTTGCTAGTTGTAATAGTTTCGCTTCCCTTGTCCGTTGAAACTGTGACAGATTCAATGTTATATTTCATCGCTCCTTTTGCTTCATATTTGACATAATAAACAGTAGAATCTTCACTTCGCTCTGAATCATCTTTATCACAACTTATAAAACTAACAGCACAGAAGAAATATAAAAGTATTCCTAGTAAAGAGTATGTTTTCATTTTACAATTTATTTTAGAATTACGAATTGGTTATGCAAATGTAAAGAATTAATGTGAATATTGGATAAATTCTACTCTAATTTTTGGAAACAAATAAAATAAAGATTCAACTATTGGGATAAAGACCATATACTCCTTCACCATGACATTTAAAACAGATTCCACCCATAAAATAACGATATTGAGGTAAATAACCAGTTCCATTACAACGGTCACATACAGGTAAGGCGGAACAAATCAGTTGTCTGTCTGATGTATATAATGGAATCTTTGTTTGTTGATGTCTTTTTTGATGGCAACGTGAACATAAGGTTACTAAAGCGTTATTATCATAATCCCAAGGTGCTTTACCAAGTATGTAGTAATTATGGTGGGTATTTAATGGAGTAAAATGAAATAACATTGATTCATTAAGAGATGGGAAATGAGCAAAATAAAAATAATAATATTTGTTTTTAAAAAGAATCTTTAATTCCAGCTTCTCTCTATTTTCACCAGAAGAATAGCTTATTGCAGCATAATTTGTCTGTCCTATATCTTCTTTAAACATGAAAGCTGCTAAATATCCATTTCCATAAATTGCTTTTCCTTTGCATTGCAAACATAAATTTCTATCATTTCGTTGAAAATTCAATTTGGGAAGTAGAGAATCTGCTGCAAATTCAAACTGGAATTCAGCATTCCTAATACTTTCCTTTATTGCTATCATTTGGTAAATATAAAAATGTTCTTTTAAAGCTCTAGCTGTTAAAGAATTGGGGTACATGAGTTGACCGTTCCATTTTATATGGTTACAAAAAGAACGCAAATCTTCACCATCAAACAGACAGTCAGGTAAAAGTATATCTAAATCACTTATACTAGAAATAGGGAAAAATATATCATTGTTAATACCTCTGCATCCACAATCTTGACAGGTGTAATTATCTCTAGCTAATATTTCATAGCGTTTAACTTCCCATTCTTTTTCCTTTAATAGTTCTTCATATTTCATTTCCATAAGATTTTATTTGTTTGAGTATAAATCAATTATGTAAAGAACAAAGGTAATTATAAATATAGAAAAATAAAAGCCCCAAAACCTGTTATGGTCTGGAGCTTTATTCTTGTCCTGTTCTGTCATATTGGTAGATTCTTATTCAAAGGTAAATACCATCTTGCCAAGTTCATAGCCACTAACAGTTTTTCCATCTATCTTCCTGCTTGCCTTCTCCACACTGTAAAGAGTACAATTCTCTATCAGGGTAGCTTTGGGAGACAACTTGATTCCCAATCTGTCAAACTCATCCTTCAACTTGCCTTTCAAGTCCTGATTGCTGATAAAGCCAGGCTGATATATAGCCAAGAGGGCTTTATTTACCTGTTTCTTGTCCTCTACAGCTTTTAGCATCTTCTCCCTGTTCCATCTAAGAGTATTCATTTCAGATTCCTTCAAATACCTTTTGATTAGTGGAAATTCTGGATATTCCTGTTCATAAAATTCAGAAGGGGAATCCAGATAATCTTTTAGTAGTTGCTCATAACTGACAGTCATTGCCTTTGCCAGTTTTATATTGAAATCCTCCCATTCATTCTGGTTGGTAAGCTCAAATTTTTCTGATTGCATAAAACTGTCCCTGATACTGATACCATCTCTGTATATCTTCCTTAGTTCCTGCTTATAAATGAAGGATTGTTTTTTCAGATTGTTATACACCATCTTGCCATTAATGATGGAGACTAGTTCAGTGTCTAGGTTCATCCTCTTAATATAGGTCTGTCTCTCTTCCTTATCCAGTTTATTCCATCCGCTTAGCAACTTGTCAGCTTCCTTCTCTTTATCCTGCATCACCATTTCAAACTCCTTATCGCTCATAACATTCTTATTGGTGGAGAACAGATGGACTATCACATTCCTAAAGATATTCTGGTATTCATCATTGATTCTGATTCTGCCTGCTATTTGTTCCATAGTAGTACTTATATCCACCAAAGTCTGCGTTTTGTATGCGTCACTGGCTACTATTATCAGCCCGTTATTGGTAAAAAGGTTACATCCCTGAAAGCATTTCTTTGTAAAGAAATTAATCTTCTTATTGGGACTACTGACTGATTCAATCTGGTATTCGCCCAACAGTTTGTTATTTCTAATCCTGTCAGCACAGCATATCTTCACATCATCTGGATTCAGCTTCAACGTATCTGCTATCTGCTTGATACTGGTCACAGAATTGATGAAAATATATAGTTCTTCCACTTTGCTGACATTGCCGTTTATGTCTGGGAGTGATATGCCTTCATCCAAAAATATCTGTATGAATCTAGCCAGTCCTTTGGTTAATTGCGTGACCTTGTATCTGATAGGAGTTATTTTCGTCACTCCATTCCATTGGACTTTGTAATGTGGAAGCCGTTTCAGGAAATCTATCTCAAAGTCAAGGTCAATTGGAGTGGCAGACAAAAAAGAATAATGCCTGAACTTCTGTATTTCTTCCATCAAACCGTTAATTGCATCATATCTGAAATCCATGTCCTCTAAGATTAAATGGTATTCATCTATCAATACTTTCCACCCTTCTGTATTGCCCAACCATCCAATTAATTTGGGCAGACTGTCATAGGTCACGGCTATCTTATATGTGGTATTGTCTTTGATATATTTCCTGAACTGGTATTCTCTTATACCACCATAACATTTGAATACTTCATACCTGTTATTCTTATCTGCTGCTATGCTATCTACCAAGTCTTTGAACGGACATACGATAATATAGTTACTACTGCAATTTGCAGCCACATAAGTACCACCTACATCTGTCTTTGTCTTGTTTACGATTCCAAAAGGAATACCGTCTTTAAATCTTTCTAATTCACCCAAATATCGGGCATTGCCACCATTAATGATTTCTTGTTTCATTGTGTTTAGATTAGCTTTGATTTATAAAATTGCAATCTGTGTATTTAAAATATCTGACTTTAGATTAAGTTTAAGTAGGGTTATTTTTTTCTTCCTATATAGGGACGCTTTGAAGAAAAACTCGTCCATAAGAATAAAATAATAAGCGTATTACTACGCCTATTACTTTACCGCTGACTTAGCATAGTCAAGCAATCTAAATGTTATGTCTTGTATTATATCGTTTATGGCGGAAGCGTCTTTTAAAACTTTAGTTTAAAAGTTTTATGAAGAAAATACCTCTTATTATGTTAGCTTGGCAACAGGGTTAGAACTAAAAAATCATTCCTGTTCCTGTTTATGATGCGGTAGGTAGATTGTGTAGGTCTTGCCTTGAACCATTTTGCGCTTTTTGATGTATCGGTCTGTAGCCCAAAGTCCAATGTGAAGCTTTGTGTCCTTGATACCGTGCTCTAGTGCCATTTTACGAATGTCTGCGTAGGTCAGTTCTTTCATTTGAAGTAGATTTAGGTTTGTAGTGGTGAATCTGGGTGACGAGAAACTCGGTCATTTCTGACTTTCAATCACGTTGCAAAGGTATAAAGTCCCGACCGCATCACCAAACAACAAGTCGAAATTGTGGAATATTTGAGTTGAGGATGCGATAAAGCAAAAATTCTCCCCATAGCTGTAGCTGTTCGGGGAGAATATGATGTTCAGGCTTACCAGAAGCCTTGATTTCCTAAAAAGCTCGTCAGCCCTTGTTTCTTTTATCCAATAAGGCTGTAGTGATTTCTTTTATATTGGTGAATCTTTCCTTATCCAACAAGCCTATTTCCAATGCCTTATTGATAAACTGCATAATTGCATCCTTACTGATACCAATTTTAACGCACTTGATAATCATTTCTCTAAAACTGTCATACAAATCTGACTGCTTCCAGACAGATAACTGTTTCACATATTGTTTTGCCACATCAGAATCAGAAGTGGAAGATTGGGAGAATTTTTCTATCTCACTTATAAGGAAATTGATTTCATTGTCATAACTACACAGCTTTCCATCCTTTAAGTGACCTACCTGTGATTGTAGTTTAACAGCTTTATTGATTTTAGATGCAAAAAATTGAGTGTCCAACAGAGTATCGAAGGTGATATTATTAGTTGCATCGTTCGTAGGCTTCGCTTCATTGAGAGAATTTGTCTCCACCTTGCCCATACTAAAAATATCACCATCTAATTTTTTCTTAAAAGCGGTAGATACCTTTTGGGCTTTATCCTTATTGCTTAAATGGGAATATACTTTATCAATCATCTTTGTATCTTCATGTCCTGTTGCTATTATTATGGTTTCTTTAGGAATATCCCTTCTACACATTATAGTAATGAATGTATGTCTAGCCGTATGGGTATGGACTAATTCAAATAAAGGTTTTACTTGTTTGCCATCCTTATCTTCAAAAGTGATTGGAGTATTTAAACCTGCTTCTTCTGCAATTATTCTTAACTCTGCATTTAGATTGGAGTTGCTTGGTTTATAATATTTCAGTTCGGTGTTTTGATATTTAGATATGATTTCTTTTGCCAATGGGGTTAATGGTATTATAGCTCTTGCTTTTGTCTTTTGCTGTATTATAGATATTGTATCTTCCTCTTCATCTCTTTCATTGTCGCCATTAAAGAATTTCTGCATATCTCCAACACGCTGACCAACTAAACATTGCAGTACGAATAAATCTCTAATTTCTGTGTTTTTCTTTATTTGTCTTTCCGTTCCTGTTATTGGATGGTCATATAATTGTTTTAGTTGTTCTTCTGTTAATGTGACTTTCTTGTTACTAGCTAGTTCTTTGTTAGATTCATCTTTTACAGATTCAAAGCTCTCCAAGTTGCTATTATGCCACATAAAAGGAATGTCCATTCTTTTACTAACTTTCTTCAATAACGGAAATAGAGTATTCTGAATGATATTCCTTATTGTTACACTACCTCTTCCATTATCAACTAAATATTTTTGATAGCTCTCAAAGGTGTTTAAATTCATGGATTCCCAAGTGTCAGAGATATTATTTTCTTTTAGATACCTCTCAAATTTGCCAACATTTAATTTTTGTTGTTCTTTAGTACTAGATGCTGCCTGTTTAGCATCTATAATTTCTTTCATTACAGTCGTAGCTGACTTTTTCTTAATCTCTGTAGTCATTGTATTTTTATATATGCGTGTTCTTAATATGGTTATACTATTTTCAATATCAGTAGGGTGTTCACAAAGATAATGCTTAAATTCTAAGAACATATCTTTTAGCTCTGATAATCTATCATTAGCTATAGTATTATTATTGTTATCTAATTTTGACAAACGTGCGTTGACATACGCTTGTTGTTTTCTTATATTCCAGTGTTCTGGATATACTTTAACTCCCGTTGAGAGCTTTACTTGTTTGTTATTGAGATATACAACCAAATATATATTGGTTGGTTTATTTGCTTTGGGTTGTCTTAAATTGAAATTGCATTGTATTTGATTAATGAAAATTTGCCTTCCCATAACTTTGTTCTTAAAACTGGTTCTTAAATTCTGTTCTTAATTTGTGTTCTTGAAAGGCTATTTTCTGTAATTGCAACTTATTTCCAACCTGTTACAAATATACTTGCAAGCAATTTGTGCATTTCCAAGAAAAGAACTACTTTTGTTTTAAATTTTATAGTATCTATATGCAGACATCGGATAGCATTGTAATTATCCCTACCTATAATGAACGGGAGAACATAGAAAATATCATCCGTGCCGTATTCGGCCTTCCCAAAGTATTCCATATTCTGGTAATAGAAGACGGCTCTCCGGACGGAACGGCAACCATCGTAAAAACCTTGCAACAAGAATTTCCCGAACGGCTTTTTATGATTGAGCGTAAAGGGAAACTGGGATTGGGCACTGCCTATATTACCGGATTTAAATGGGCACTGGAACACGCATACGAGTATATCTTTGAAATGGATGCCGACTTCAGTCATAATCCGAACGATTTACCCCGTTTGTATCAGGCTTGTTCGGAACAGGGTGGAGATGTATCCATCGGCTCCCGCTACATCAGCGGAGTGAATGTAGTGAACTGGCCGATGGGACGAGTATTGATGTCATACTTTGCTTCCAAATATGTGCGGTTCATCACAGGAATACCCGTACAAGACACAACTGCCGGATTTGTCTGCTACCGCCGTCAGGTACTGGAAATGATCGATTTGGATCATATCCGTTTTAAGGGATATGCTTTTCAGATTGAAATGAAATTCACCGCTTACAAATGTGGTTTTAAAATCATCGAGGTTCCCGTGATTTTCATTAATCGTGAACTAGGGACTTCCAAGATGAATAGCAGCATCTTTGGAGAGGCCATATTTGGTGTGATTAAATTAAAAGTAAATAGTTGGTTCCATAAATTCCCGCAAAAGTCATGAAACGTACACTGATTCAAAACGCCGTTATTGTTAACGAAGGAAGAAAAGTACTGGGTTCAGTAGTCATTGAAAATGAAAAGATAGCCGAAATATTGGTGGGTGAAGAAAAAGCAACTGCCCCTTGTGACGAAGTCATTGACGCAAGCGGGTGTTATCTCCTACCGGGTGCCATCGACGAACATGTTCATTTCCGCGATCCCGGCCTGACTCATAAAGCTGATATTACCACAGAAAGCCATGCCGCTGCAGCAGGAGGTGTCACTTCCATCATGGATATGCCCAATACAAACCCGCAGACTACGACGCTGGAGGCTTTGGAAGAGAAATTCACCCTACTAGGTGAGAAATCAGCAGTCAACTATTCCTGCTATTTCGGAGCAACGAATAATAACTATACCCAGTTTGCGCAACTGGATAAACACCGGGTTTGTGGCGTGAAGTTATTTATGGGTTCAAGCACCGGCAATATGCTGGTAGACCGGATGGCCAGCTTGCGTAATATATTCGGCGGAACCGATCTGCTCATCGCCGCCCATTGCGAAGACCAGGGAATTATCAAAGAAAATACGGATAAATATAAGAAAGAATACGGAGACGATGTACCTCTGGCTCTTCATCCGCTTCTCCGTTCGGAAGAGGCTTGCTATCGTTCGTCCGAGCTGGCTGTGCAACTGGCACGGGAAACAAATGCCCGCCTGCACATCATGCATATTTCCACCGCTAAAGAGTTGAGTCTGTTTTCCAACGTTCCTCTGGCACAAAAAAGAATTACAGCAGAAGCCTGCGTTTCCCATCTACTCTTTACGGAAGAAGATTATCAGACATTGGGTGCCCGCATTAAATGTAACCCTGCCATCAAGACTGCACAAGACCGGAAAGCTTTGCAAGAGGCTGTCAATAGCGGTCTGATTGATGCCATCGCAACCGATCATGCCCCACACTTGCTTAGTGAAAAAGAAGGAGGTGCATTAAAGGCAATGTCCGGGATGCCGATGATTCAGTTCTCGCTAGTCAGCATGTTGGAGTTGGCAGATAAAGGAGTGTTTACTATCGAAAAAGTAGTAGAAAAAATGGCTCATGCTCCTGCACAGATGTATGAGATACCAGACAGGGGATTCATCCGCAAAGGCTATCAAGCTGACCTTGTATTAGTACGTCCCGGAAGCGAATGGACTGTAACAACCGATTGTATTCTAAGCAAATGTAAATGGAGTCCATTAGAGGGACACACATTCGACTGGAAAGTAGAGAAAACATTTGTAAACGGACATCTGTTATATAACAACGGAGAAATAGACGAGACTTATCGCGGACAAGAATTGTTCTTCGAACGATAAATGATAATTTTGCGGAGTGCCCTGAAAGGGCTTAATTCTATAGCGTAGGGCAACGCCCTACGTAAAAACGACAATCTGAATTTGCGCCCTGAAAGGGCATAATTGTATACAGTTCCGCCCTTTCAGGGCTTGTGGCTGGTGTGTTTTTTTCGTAGGGCGTTGCCCTACGCTATAGAATTAAGTCCTTTCAGGGCACCCCAATAAATATATAATTGTAAGGCTTTCAGCCTAACTGCTAAATTCCCATTTAACCGCTAAATTCTCATTTAACCGCTAAATTCCCATTTAATTGTATAAATTATGATTCTATCTTATAAAATACATACAGTCACTCCCTACATCAACTGGATTTACTTTTTCCACGCATGGGGTTTCCAGCCACGTTTTGCAGCCATTGCCAACATTCACGGATGTGACGTCTGCCGTGCTTCGTGGCTGACGACTTTTCCGGAAGAAGAGCGTAACAAGGCCTCCGAAGCCATGCAGCTATTTAAAGAAGCCAACCGGATGCTCGATCTGCTCGACCGGGATTATGAGGTAAAGACCCTATTCAAGCTCTGTAAAGCAAATTCTGACGGAGATAATCTAATTATTGAGAAAGAAAAAGACCAATTCGTCACCTTTCCTTTACTGCGTCAGCAGACGCCCAAAAGAGATGGAAGTCCTTTCCTTTGTCTAAGCGACTTTATCCGTCCTCTTTCTTCCGGTATCCCCGACACCATCGGTGCTTTTGCTTCTTCTATTGATGCGGACATGGAAGGACTGTATGAACAGGACCCATATAAACACTTGCTTGTCCAAACCCTCTCCGACCGACTGGCAGAAGCTGCAACAGAAAAGATGCATGAGTATGTACGAAAAGAAGCATGGGGATATGCCAAAGAAGAAAATCTGGGCATAGCGGATTTATTGGTCGAGAAATATCAAGGTATTCGCCCTGCCGTCGGCTACCCGTCTTTACCGGATCAGTCTGTCAACTTCCTGTTGGATGAACTGCTGGACATGAAACAGATAGGTATTTCATTGACTGAAAACGGGGCCATGTATCCGCACGCTTCTGTTTGCGGACTTATGTTTTCACATCCGGCTTCCGAATATTTCTCTGTAGGAAAGATTGGAGAAGACCAACTCGAAGATTATACCCGCCGCCGGGGAAAAAGCATCGAAGAAATGCGCAAGTTTCTGGCAGCGAATCTTCAATAATCATCATTCTCCTGTGATTTTTCTCCTTTTCTCACGACTAACTAACCAGAAAAGCAATCATAGACTTCATGAGAGAACAAACAACAGAAGCCAATCCTCCTATTGAGCAAGAGTTCTTGTCGGTAATCCGCGAATATGAACGGGTGATCTACAAAGTGTGCTATCTGTACGCCAACCCCAATGCTCCGCTCAATGACCTTTATCAGGATGTGCTACTGAATCTTTGGAAAGCCTATCCTAAATTCAGAAAAGAATGTAAAGTATCTACATGGATTTATCGTATTGCCCTCAACACTTGTATCAGTTTTTATCGTAAAGAAAAGAATGTACCGGAAATTGTCAGTCTCACCAAAGATACTGACTGGACCATAGAAGCACACGACCCGATCAACGAAATGCTGAAACAGCTTTATCAGATGATTAACCAGCTGGGACAACTAGACAAATCAATTATCCTGCTCTATCTCGAAGACAAAAGTTATGAAGAAATAGCAGAAATTACCGGACTAACGGTTACCAATGTAGCGACTAAACTAAGCCGTATCAAAGACAAACTTAAAAGAATGAAAAAGGAGGAATAAGATATATGGAACTGGAAGAACTGAAAAAATCTTGGAATGCCCTGGATGAACACTTGAAAGATAAAGAGTTCATCAAAGAAGAAGAGCTTGAAAAGCTGATAAGGCATGCAGACAAAGGTATCCATGCCATTGCCAGCCTGAACATCAAGCTTATTCTGATTTCTTTGCCGATATTGATCTTGTTTTTAGCGGAGGTGTTGTTGCACAACAGATTGAACCCGATCTACATCATTATCATTTTCGCATGGATTCCCGCACTTTGCTGGGACATCGTCACCACCCGCTTTCTCCAACGGACTCAAATAGACGAGATGCCTCTGGTAGAGGTAATCAGCCGCGTGAACCGTATACACCGATGGACCATCAGAGAACGGCTGATTGCCATTGCTTTCCTCTTGGTACTGGCTGTACTCTCATTTATCTACTGGCAAGTGTGGCAATATGGAATAGGCATGATAGCCTTCTTTATCCTGTTATGGGGCGGAGGACTAGGATTGATTTTATGGATTTACCGCAAGAAGTTCTTAAATCGCATCCACGAAATAAAGAAGAATTTAAGCGAATTGAACGAATTAATGTAAAAGGAGATAATGGATGTGCTTACCCTACAACGGTAAGCACACTCTTTC
Organism: Bacteroides xylanisolvens; assembly: GCF_018289135.1. NCBI lineage: Bacteria > Pseudomonadati > Bacteroidota > Bacteroidia > Bacteroidales > Bacteroidaceae > Bacteroides > Bacteroides xylanisolvens. The sequence continues at coordinate 783,717 of NZ_CP072216.1, read as the reverse complement.
CATTCACTTTCTTATGCACTTGCACCTGAACAGAAATTCGTTCACTCATCTCCTGTACGTGAGAAATAACTCCGATTTTCCGTCCCTGCATCTGTAATTGTTCTAATGCTTCCATTGCCGTACGCAGGCTTTCCGCATCCAAAGAGCCGAATCCTTCATCAATAAAAAGAGATTCCACTTTCAGGTTATTGCTTGATAAGGAAGACAAACCCAAAGCCAACGCCAAAGATATCAGGAATGATTCACCACCGGAAAGAGAGTACACAGTCCGTATTTCATCACACATATCACAATCTATCACTTGAAGCGCCAACGTGTCGGGAACCTGTTGCAACTTATAGCGTTTAGAAAGGTAGGATAAATGTTTATTGGCATGAAGCAACAGTAAATTCAAAGTGTAACTTTGAGCTATCACTTTAAATTTCGCTCCGTCCGCACTGCCTATCAGTTTATTAAGTTTCGCCCAACGTTCGGCAATCGTCTGTTTCTCTGCCAGCTCCTTCGCAATCTGCTCCACAGTTAGCTTATTCTTTGCTTGTTGTAGCAGACGGGCTTCCATAGTAGAAAGAGCACGTTCGGTATTCAGGTTTTCCTCCTGTTGTTTCTTTATTATTTCGGGAAGTTGTTCGGGAGACCCAATCTTTTTATACTGTTCCTGCAATTCTCCAATAGCCAGCGTAATTTGCTTCATCTCTCCTTGCAGACCAGAAAGGCGATTGTGCACAGCCTCTACCTCTTTGCGTGCTTTCTCCAAAGCCAAATTCAGCTCTTTTTCTCTTTTTGCCACGGCTGCTTCCGCTTCATCCGCACTTTTTCCTTTCAACAGTTGCGAACGTTCCTGACAGAGCACATTCAACGCTTTCTCTATAACTTCAAATCTCTTTTGTTCGGCTGAAGCAGCATTCTGCAATAACACCAACTGTTCTTTAGCAGACGATACTTTCTGCATCGCCAGGCGACAAAGAGATACATTCTCACGAAGAGCTTCACAATGCGCACGCATCTTTTTAATTTCTTCATCGCTGCGTTGCCATTCTGCATAAAGATTACGATATTCTAAAATACGTTCTGCCAGTTCCGTCAAACGATGTTGTATCTGCTCTTCGTTACTAGCATCGATCCCAACTTTATACAATGCCGCCAACTGTTCTCCAATCTGTCCGTCCACCATCTTCTGATGCGTCCAATCACGTTGCAAAACAATGCTCCGGTTATTGATCTGTTGACAGTTTGCTACTGCTGCATTATACTCCTGTTCTATACTCCGGAAAAGAGTATCTACTACCTCCTGTTCCTGATGGTAAGGATGCACCGTACTACCGCAAACCGGACAAGCTTCCCCCTCCTGCAATTGCTGACGCAATGCTTTCACGTCTTTTCCCACTGCCATACGTGCATTTTCGTAAAGGCGTTGAGTTACTTTCAATGCAGTTTCTTGTTCCGTCAATTGTTTCAGGCAATCAGTTGTTTCTTTCTCCAACCGTTCTATTTCTGCCTTTGTTTTCGTCTGCGTTTCCGTCAATTGCCGGATATTCTGTTGGCGTGTCAGCTCTTTTTGCAACTTCATCTGTTCTTCGGTCAATAACGGATATCCGAAAGAGTTTAATCGCAACAACCGCTCTTCATTCGTATTTATCCCGGCTGTCAGTTTGTCTGCTTCCTGCCGTAGAATTTCTTCCACCTGTTCTAGCTGCAACGCTTCTTCTATTCCTACATGATTCAGCAAACGGTTCAGAGAAGAATAAGAAACCTGCAACTGCTCCGTAGCCATCCGCATTTTTTGTTCCTGCTCCGACACCTGTTTATTAGCGGACTGTAACATCTGTTTCGATTGTGTGTAACTGTCCTGCTGTGACTGTATCTGTACATCCAACTGACGGGCTTTCTTCAAGTCCGGCTGTATGGCTTCCCATTGTGCCTTGAAATGCACCAATCCTTCTTCTTGTGAAGCCAATGCGCCCTGTAACATTTTCAATCTTGCTTGCTCCTCCTGTTCTTCCTGTTGCTTCTTCTTCCAAAGATCTTCCTGCATTTTTAATGAACGAACCACATTCAGTTGTTCATTCTGTTCCGCCAGCAGTTTGATTCCTGTCACACGCTTTTCGGCCGACAGTTCTTTCTCTTTTTGTAAAGCAAGCAATTCTTCTTCCGGCATCAATTCGATCACATTCATTCGATTCTGAATCAAAGTGACTTCTTCCTGTGCCGCCTTATTCCGGGCATAGACTTCTTGAGAAATCCGGGAATAAACACCGGTTCCCGTCAACTTCTCAAGCAACTCCGCTTTGGCCGCTCCTTTCGATTTCAGGAATGTCGCAAAATCATTCTGCGCCAATAATACGGTACGGGTAAACTGCTCATACGTCAACCCCACCAACTCCACCAACTGAATCAACAACTCTTTTTTGGTACCCTGGAATTCTTTCTCCGTATCCAGCTCTTTCACCTCCAGCGTTTGTGGCTGCAAAGAACCGCTTATCTTATTTCTTGTCCGTCTTACCGACCAGCGAGAACGGTAACGCCGTCCGTCAATGCCTAAGAAATCGACTTCCGCATAACCGTCGCTTGTTCCCCGACGCAATAAATTTCTTACATCGGACTGATTTATTTGATTGTCTCCTACATCTGCCAGATTCACACTTTCCACCGAAGTTGCGAAACGGGGAGCTTTATCATACAGTGCCAGACATAAAGCATCTAGTAAAGTAGACTTACCGGCACCCGTAGGTCCCGAAATGGCAAATATACCTGCAGAATGTAATGGTTCTGCTGTAAAATCGACTTCTACTGTCCCTTCTATCGAAGTCAGATTCTTCAATCGTATAGCCAGTATTTTCATTCTTCTTCCTCCTCTTCTTTATGAGTAGCAGCCCAATAGGCTTCCTGAAACAAACCTGTCAGTTCGGCAGGCATTTCCACCTGATAAATCTTTTCAAAGGCAGACTGCGCAATCTGTAAGGGAGACATCTCCTGCAATCCTCTCTTCCAGTTCTCGTTTTCTTTCTCCTTATTTTCTACATCGGTGCGATAGGTAGACACAATGCGTGCCAATCGATAATTTTTATCTGCCAATGCCTCCTCAATCTCCTGCCGAAGCATGGGTTCCGGCTCCTCCAGCAGTACCTTCACTTCTAAATAAGGAGCTACATCCTTTGTCTCCGGCAATTCTTTCAAAGCTTCCAACACCACTTCCGGCAAGGCAGGTTCTCCATTCGGCACACTTACCAAAGGGATTAATTTCGGGCATTCCAACCGTTCAATGTCCACTGCACAACCTCCGTCAAAAGTCACCATCACGACTCCATGATGATAATGTTTCTCTGCAAAAGACATCGGAATAGGACTTCCTGCATATCTCACATTCTCCCTTCCCGACACTCGCTGCGCTTTATGTATATGCCCCAATGCCGTATACGCTATCTGTTCGGAAAAAGCTTCCGGCGATACACATTCCAGACCACCAATCACAGTACGTTCACTATAATCTTTTTCTGCAATCTCCGATCCTGTAGCCTGCAAATGACCGATGGCAAGAATCGACTGATTCGCTGTCCTTTGCTTCCATAGCCTTTGCAGAAGCTGCGAATATAGTTCGCGAACTCCCTCCGCGTACAGGTTGCCTTCCGTCTGCACGACCGGATAATCCCCCTGGCGCAAAAAAGGGACAGCCATGCAAAGCAGTTCCACTTCCTCTTTCCGGTTCTTCAGTTCCACGATCAAATGGTCATAATCAATTTCTCCACCTTCAAGTTTGCGCACCACCCCTCTGACTTCTGTCCGCATAGCCTGCAACAGAGGCAAAGGAGCTTCCAGACGTGCTGCCGAATCATGATTACCGGCTACAATGACAATCTGCAGATTCGGATTCTCCACTGTCACCCGATAAATAAACTGATAATACATGCTTTGGGATGCAGCGGAAGGGTTGGAAACATCAAAAACATCTCCGGCTATAATCAATGCATCAATCTCTTTCTGACGAATTTCTTCTGCCAGCCAATTCAGGAATACCTCATGTTCTCCCGTGCGATCATATCCAAAAAAGGTTTGTCCCAAATGCCAGTCGGCAGTATGTAATATACGTATCATAATTTTATAACTATCTCTACTAACAAGAGACAAAAATAACACAATCGGAAAGATTATCTCGCATCTGCCTCTCTTTTTTACCAATAATCATGTATATTTGCAGGATAAAAATCCAACCCTATGAAGATACTGTATTATATTTATCAGATTTGCATCGCTTTGCCTATTTTATTAGTGCTGACCATCCTTACGGCAATCGTCACTATTGTAGGTTCCCTCTTGGGAGGAGCCCACTTCTGGGGATATTATCCGGGGAAGATATGGTCACAATTAATTTGTCTGTTCCTGTTGATTCCCGTGAAGATTGAGGGGCGCGAAAAGCTGCATGACAAAACTTCCTATATTTTTGTACCTAACCATCAGGGTTCATTTGATATTTTCCTCATCTACGGCTTCATTGGAAGAAACTTTAAGTGGATGATGAAAAAAAGTCTGCGTAAATTGCCATTCGTCGGAAAAGCCTGTGAAAGCGCAGGACATATCTTTGTAGACCGTTCCGGCCCGAAGAAGGTTTTGGAAACCATCCGGCAGGCAAAAGACTCGTTGAAAGACGGAGTTTCTCTGGTGGTCTTTCCCGAAGGCGCACGCACTTTTACCGGACACATGGGATATTTTAAAAAAGGGGCTTTCCAATTGGCGGATGATTTACAGTTGGCAGTGGTACCTGTCACTATCGATGGCTCATTTGAAATCCTTCCACGCACAGGCAAATGGATACATCGCCATCGCATGATTCTGACTATTCACGACCCTATTCCTCCCAAAGGAAAAGGCATGGAAAATATCAAGGCAACCATGGCAGAGGCATACGCAGCTGTTGAAAGTGCCCTCCCGGAGCAACATAAGGGAATGGTGAAAAACGAAGATCAAGACCGGTAATCTGTGTATTATACCTAAAATGAATATGGGGATGCTCACGCACCCCCACACTCCTAACCAGTTTTATGCATCAAACTATTAAATTAAAGAATTCAGATATTTAGATGTTTTGCAAAGTTATGGTTTGGTTTGACATCATTTGCAATTCTTGAAAAGTCAAATTAAAACCTTTATGAATTTCTTTTTCTAAATTCTCCAATGAGAAAGATTCACCTCTTGCACCATTAATCTTTCCTCTAAACCGATTGTTATAATGCTTACGGAATGTATCCGGAGTGACCAAGCCTCCAAGACCATAATCCCCCACTACAATCACCGGTTTCCGGCGTAACACCCCTTCATAGGCAGTAATCCCGCTCCAATTATTAGATCGGCTTCTTCAATCAGTTTACCTGTTTCACTCTCGGAGGATATATAATCCACCTGATACTCTGAATATTTACTTAATAGAACTCCTATCCTTAACCGCGTACGAGAATTAGCTACTCCGACAACAATGTTGGCTTTCTGTTCTATCAACTGCAATTCGTTACCTCTCCATGAAGAGGTAGCAGATAATTCATTAGGATTTTTCATATAGCTATTTGGTTTTTGTTAGGTCAAAAGTACGGCATGCATCTGAAAACACAAAAAAAGTCACCCGGACAAAATCAGTGTGTCTGATTCATCGTAAAGATCTAAAATTCAATAAAATACATATTTTGATTCTGTTATTGACCCGGACAATTCATTTTTTATTTATCAAAAGTCCCTTAAAAATGCATTTAAATCTTCTTGTGAAGAAATGCCTAACCGGCCTTTTAGTCTCCCCTTCGCCTTGGTTACCGAGTCGGAAGAGGTCTGGAAAATACGAGCCAACTCTTCATTAGTCAGCCCAAATTTAAGGAAGCAACAGATTTCAAGATCACGTTTTGTCAATAAAGGAGCTTTGTCAAGCAATCGGGTAACGTAATTAGCATAGAGTAAATCAAACAGACTAAACAATTTATAGCGTTCTCCATCAGACAACTTACCTCTTAATGTTCCCTCTTTGATAGCAAGCAATAATCGAAAAGCAGATATATACTGTTCAGAAGATGGTCCGACTGTTAACTCTCCTCCTAGTTCTTTCAACAACCCCGATAAGGTTTTGTTCTGCATACTCAAAAGCACAATCTTTCCATTCAACTCGCCTACCTTCATTCGATTTTCTTCGAGTATGCGGTTCTCTTCCAGCACTTGGTCTTTCAACTCCTGGATTTCTTCCATCTCCTGCTGATATCGCTTTATCTCCTCTTCATTATCTCTAATCTGGGATTCAATCTCGGCAATCTTCTTTTTATGGTTCCTACTTTTGTAATAGTAATAACACATATAGAAGGCTACAATCAGAAAAACAATCGTACCGCAAAACAGAAAAACCGTACGGTGCATTTTCATTTGTAAATTATCGCTCCGGAGTTTTTCGTTCTCATACTGCTTTTGCAGTTCTGTTATCAACTCCAAAGAATCGACCTCATCCAATACGCTGACAATGGAATCCGCTTTTTCATGATAAGTAATTGCTTCTTCAAAATTATCAATATCCTTTTCCAAAAAGTATAAATTGTTGTATGCATCAATACGGGTATACTCTTTAGAGGAATTTATACTCATCTTAAAGTATTTCCTGGCATTCTCCACATCCCCCATTTGTATATACAAATATCCCAAAGACATACACTCTACATATTTCCTTTCTTCATCCGTTTCTTTTTCATAAGCAGCAAGGAAATAGCGTTCTGACTTTTTCAGCTCTCCCATAGAACGATACAGGATACCCAACTCATGTAAAATGGAAACTTCAGACGGATACTGTTTTTTTCTGGCTAATTCTAAAGCATTATTATAATAGAAATAGCAACTATCCCAGTTATTCTGAAACAAATAAGCCCGGCCTATATTCTGCCCGGCTCTGACAATGCCCACAGAATCTTTTAACTCTTCATAGATAGCGTATGACTCCTGAAAATTCTTCAATGACTCCTGATACAATTTCTTTTTCCGGTTCACCATCCCTATTTCATCAGTAGCCATGGCAAACATCTTGCAACATTGAATCTTCCCGAACATTTCCTTTGCTGAAGACAGGAACGACAAAGCCTCTTCATCTTTACCCAATTCACGCAGCACTCTACCATAATAATACTGTGCTTTAGCACGCATGGCAGTGTCACCACGCTCTACAGTATAGTAATTCAGTGCCAATGCAATCAACGAATCAGAAGTAAACTTCACATAGTTCTGATCCATTGCCTGCGTTAATAAAAGCGCATAATCCGCCTGCGACTTTCCACGCAATTTTTCAGGATGAGGAACTGATTTTAATAGATACAGAGCCGTATCCGGAAGAGATTCCATACATATTTCGATCTTCTGGAACGCCACATCGGAGGCCTCCGAATCTCTACGACAAGAAACCGATAAGACTAAAATAAAAAAGAAAGCGGCGTATACCGAAACAGTAGTCGTTTTCATTTTACTTGAGTTTTATGCAAAAATACACAAAAAACTCAAGTATTACTTATTTGTTGAAGCATTTTGTTCCAATCGTTGATGTTCTTCTATCAACTTCATGTTTTCTCTTGCTTTAGACAGGAATTCTCTTACCAGCTTATTATCTTTAAAAGAGTAAGGAGCATCCTTTATAATATCATCTATCTGCGGAGTCATAATGGGATAGGGCAAAGAGCTGCAAAGCATCATAAATACACTGGGTCCCAATACATTTTCGTAATTGTCGGAAATAAACGTTTTCACATACTGATTCATCGCTTGCATCAGTGAATCACCTTCCACCACCAGCTGACTGTGAATTTCATCCAGATCCCCTCCATCCAATACCATACGGGTTTCTTTCTGCTCCAGTTCGCTGATACTTTCTTCTAATTGGTTTCTTTTGCTGATAAACTCGTACAACGCATTATTTAAAGAAGTTCCCACTGCCTTCAAGTCCGTATTGCTGATAGTAACTGTTATTTTTCCACTTTCTAGAACGATCGGCATAATGCTTTCTTCATCCATATATAGTGTCACCATCTGTACGGAATCTATTTTCCCTTTCATTGAAAACAGACCATGCACCACTTCAGCAGAATCCAGCTTCACCCACTCGCCATCACGCAGGGATTTAAGATATAGCATCTTTCCATCCAGACTATTCACTGAAGATGTTCCTTCAATCTTGTACTTACTGGTACAGGAAGCCAGAAACGGAAGCAAAAGCAAAAAAGGCAAAATTTTATTCACGTTCATTTATTCATTAAATTCTGTGCACAAAGGTACAACTGATTCAGAATTCAAAGAAACATTTTATCAATATTTAAATCTTGTAAGACTCTTTTCTTTAATAATCCTTATAAACATAGGTGTAAGGCTATTTTTTTCATTTAGTTTATCTAATTTTGCAGTCATGAAAACATCAACATTTGCCCCTTTTGCCAAACCGCTTTATGTAATGGTAAAGCCTGTAGGTGCCGTATGCAACCTAGCATGCGAGTATTGCTATTATTTGGAAAAGGCCAACCTATACAAAGACAATCCGAAACACATAATGAGCGATGAACTTCTGGAAAAGTTTATCGACGAGTACATTAACTCACAAACCATGCCGCAGGTACTTTTCACCTGGCACGGAGGAGAAACGCTGATGCGACCGCTCTCCTTCTATAAAAAGGCAATGGAACTGCAAAAGAAATACGCCCATGGACGTACGATCGACAATTGCATCCAGACCAACGGAACTATGCTCACTGACGAATGGTGCGAATTCTTCCGTGAAAACAATTGGTTGGTAGGTGTCTCCATCGACGGTCCGCAGGAGTTTCATGACGAGTATCGCAAAAACAAATTAGGAAAACCTTCTTTTGTGAAAGTGATGCAAGGCATCAATCTTCTGAAGAAACACGGGGTAGAATGGAATGCAATGGCAGTTATTAACGACTTCAATGCCGAATATCCGTTGGAGTTTTATCGTTTCTTCAAAGAAATCGGTTGTCAATATATCCAGTTCGCTCCTATCGTTGAACGCATTCTTTCACATGAAGACGGACGTCATCTCGCTTCTCTTGCCGAAAATAAAGCCGGAACACTGGCTGACTTTTCAATCACTCCGGAACAATGGGGGAACTTCCTCTGTACTCTCTTTGACGAATGGGTGAAAGAAGATGTAGGCAAATACTATGTGCAGATATTCGATTCTACCCTGGCCAACTGGATGGGTGAGCAACCCGGTATATGCACGATGGCAAAGACTTGCGGACATGCCGGTGTAATGGAATTCAACGGAGACGTTTATTCTTGCGACCACTTTGTATTCCCCGAATATAAGTTAGGTAACATTTACAGTAAGACACTGGTAGAAATGATGCATAGCGAGCGTCAGCACAACTTCGGGAACATGAAATACCAGTCTCTCCCTACTCAATGCAAAGAGTGTGAGTTCCTGTTTGCCTGCAACGGGGAATGCCCTAAAAATCGTTTTAGCCAAACAGCAGAAGGTGAACCGGGATTGAACTACTTATGCAAAGGTTATTATCAGTTCTTTAAACACGTAGCTCCTTACATGGACTTTATGAAAAACGAACTGATGAATCAACGTCCGCCTGCTAATATCATGGAAGCTTTAAGAAATGGAGAATTGAGAGTGGAGAGTTGAGAATGAGAAACAGAACATATTAACAATCATATATTCAAATTTTATCATTAAATAATGAACAAACTAAGATTTTATCTGGTAGCGCTGGCTGCGCTTTTTGTATTTTCCGTTAGAGCGGATGAGGGTATGTGGCTATTGCAATTGATGCAACAGCAACACTCCATAGACATGATGAAAAAACAGGGATTAAAACTGGAAGCCCAGGACTTATATAATCCAAACGGCATTTCTCTCAAAGATGCCGTAGGTATATTCGGAGGTGGATGTACGGGAGAAATTATCTCGCCCGAAGGTTTGATTCTAACCAATCACCACTGTGGCTACGCTTCCATCCAGCAACATAGTAGTGTTGAGCACGATTATCTGACAGATGGTTTCTGGGCTACTTCCAGAGACAAGGAGCTTCCTACTCCGGGACTGAAATTTACATTTATCGAACGTATCGAAGATGTTACAGACATTGTCAATGCCAAAATTGCAGCGAAGGAAATCACCGAATCCGAATCATTCAGCAATACATTCCTTCAAAAGCTGGCTCATGACCTTTATTTCAAAAGTGACCTGGCAGACAAAAAAGGAATTGTTCCGCAGGCTCTTCCGTTCTATGCCGGAAATAAATTCTATCTTTTCTATAAGAAAATATATCCGGATGTACGTATGGTAGCTGCTCCCCCCTCTTCTATCGGTAAGTTTGGCGGTGAGACAGACAACTGGATGTGGCCGCGTCATACCGGCGACTTCTCCATGTTCCGTATCTATGCTGACGCGAACGGTGAACCGGCAGAATACAGTGAAAACAATGTCCCCCTGAAAACAAAGAAACATTTGTCTATCTCTATCAAAGGGTTGAAAGAGGGAGATTACGCAATGATTATGGGATTTCCCGGAAGTACGAGCCGTTACCTGACTGTATCAGAGGTGAAAGAACGTATGGAATCGGAAAACGACCCGCGTATCCGTATTCGTGGCGCACGTTTGGCTGTCCTGAAGGAAGTGATGAATGCCAGTGACAAAATCCGTATTCAGTATGCTAACAAGTATGCGGGTTCCAGCAATTATTGGAAAAACTCCATCGGTATGAATAAAGCCATCATCGATAATGATGTGTTGGGAACGAAAGCTGCACAGGAAGCTAAATTCGCAGAATTTGCAAAGGCGCAAAACAATGCCGAATATGCGGCAGTCGTGAAGAACATCGATGACCTGGTAGCTAAAACAACTCCTCTCAATTATCAATATACTTGTTTGAGAGAGACTTTCTTCGGAGCTATCGAATTTGGTAATGTCATGTTATCTAAAACACGTGAAGCATTGCTTGAAAAGAACGACTCTGTGATCGAAGCACGTATGAAAGCGCTGGAAAGCACTTACGAAAGTATCCATAACAAAGATTATGACCATGAAGTAGACCGCAAAGTTGCTAAAGCATTGTTCCCGTTATATGCGGAAATGGTTCCGGCTAACCAGCGTCCGTCTATCTACAAAGTAATTGAGCAGAAATATAAGGGCGATTACAACAAGTTTGTTGATGATATGTACGACAACTCTATTTTTGCCAACCGCGCAAACTTCGAGAAGTTTACGAAGAAGCCGTCAGTGAAAGCAATCGACAACGATCTTGCATTACAATACTGCCAGTCTAAATATGACTTGATGGATAAACTGGTTTCCCAGCTCAAGGACATGGATCAGGAACTGGCTTTGCTGCACAAAACTTATATTCGTGGTCTGGGCGAAATGAAATTGCCTGTCCCCTCTTACCCGGACGCAAACTTTACCATTCGTCTGACTTATGGTAACGTGAAACCATACGATCCGAAAGACGGCGTACACTACAACTATTACACCACCACTAAAGGAATTCTTGAGAAAGAAAATCCGGAAGACCGCGAGTTCGTTGTACCTGCCAAACTGAAAGAGCTGATTGAGAAGAAAGATTATGGCCGTTATGCTTTACCGAACGGTGATATGCCTGTCTGCTTCCTGTCTACCAATGACATCACCGGCGGTAATTCCGGCAGCCCGGTATTGAATGAAAACGGAGAACTGATCGGTTGTGCTTTTGATGGTAACTGGGAATCATTGAGCGGTGACATCAACTTCGACAACAACCTGCAACGTTGCATTAACCTGGATATCCGTTATGTCCTGTTCATTCTGGAGAAGTTAGGCAACTGCGGACACTTGATTAATGAAATGACAATCATAGAATAAATGAGAAAACAAATCCTATTTGTCCTATTTTCACTGGCAACTCTTAGCATCCACGCCGACGAAGGCATGTGGATGCTAACCGATCTGAAAACCCAGAACGCAGTTGCCATGCGCGAACTCGGTCTTGAAATTCCGATCGAAGAAGTATATGACGCGAACGGTCTTTCTCTGAAAGATGCTGTGGTACACTTTGGAGGAGGATGTACGGGAGAAATTATCTCTTCCGAAGGACTGGTACTGACGAATCACCACTGTGGTTATGGAGCTATCCAGCAACACAGTAATGTAGAACATGACTACCTGACAGATGGTTTCTGGGCTATGAATCGTGACACGGAACTTCCTACTCCGGGATTGACCGTTACATTTATCGACCGGATTCTGGATGTGACCGATTACGTCAATGAGCAACTGAAAAAAGATCCGGACCCGGAAGGTGTCAACTACCTGTCACCAAGTTATCTGGGCACCGTGGCAGAACGTTTCGCCAAAGCAGAGAACATAGAAATAACTCCTGCAACAAAACTGGAGCTCAAGGCTTTTTACGGAGGAAACAAATATTATATGTTCATCAAAACGGTGTACAGTGATATTCGTATGGTAGGCGCTCCTCCTTCTTCCATCGGCAAATTCGGCGCAGATACCGACAACTGGATGTGGCCTCGTCACACAGGCGACTTTTCCCTTTTCCGTATTTATGCGGACAAGAACGGAAAACCGGCAAAATATTCAAAAGACAACGTCCCTTTGCAGGTAAAGAAACACCTGAAAATCAGCATTGCCGGAGTTCAGGAAGGAGATTTCACCTTTGTGATGGGATTTCCGGGACGTAACTGGCGATATATGATTTCCGACGAAGTGGAAGAACGGATGCAAACGACCAACTTTATGCGCCAGCATGTACGTGGAGCCCGTCAGAAAGTACTCATGGAGCAAATGCTGAAAGATCCTGCCGTACGTATTCATTATGCAAGCAAATATGCTTCATCAGCCAACTACTGGAAGAATGCCATCGGTATGAATGAAGGACTGGTACGTCTCAACGTACTGGATACCAAACGTGCGCAACAAGAGGAATTATTAGCCCGTGGCCGTGAAAAAGGAGATGATTCATATCAGAAAGCTTTTGATGAGATTCGTTCTATTGTGGCTCATCGCCGTGACGCGATCTATCATCAGCAGGCTATCAATGAAGCATTGGTCACCGCCCTTGATTTTATGCGCATCCCTTCCACGATGGAATTGGTTGCCGCTCTAAAATCAAAAGATAAAGAGCAAATAAAAGAGGCGAAGCTAAAATTAAAGCAAGAAGCTGATAAGTATTTTGCTTCTGTCCCCTTCCCCGAAGTAGAACGGATGGTTGCCAAAGAGATGCTGAAAACTTATGCCAACTATATTCCGGAGGAACAACGAATCAACATCTTCGAAATCATCAATTCCCGCTTCAAGGGAAGTATCGATGCCTTCGTCGATGCATGCTTTGAACATTCTATTTTTGGCAATCCTAAAAACTTTGAAAAGTTTATCAAGAAACCAAGTTTGTATAAAATAGGATATGACTGGATGGTATTATTCAAATATTCTATTACCGACGGGATCTTGAAAACAGCCATTGCCATGAAAGAAGCAAATCAGAACTATGACGCTGCTCATAAAGTATGGGTGAAAGGCATGATGGATATGAGACAGGAAAAAGGTACACCTATTTATCCGGACGCCAATTCAACTTTACGTTTGACCTACGGCCAGGTACTTTCTTATGAACCCGCTGACGGTGTTGTGTATGATGCTCATACCACCCTCAAAGGTGTAATGGAGAAAGAAGATCAGGGTAACTGGGAATTTGTAGTGCCTCAAAAATTGAAAGAGCTGTATAAATCCCAGGATTATGGACGCTATGGTAAAAACGGTGAAATGCCCGTCTGCTTTATTGTAAACACCGACAATACAGGAGGAAATTCCGGTAGTCCGGTATTTAACAGCAAAGGTCAGTTGGTTGGAACTGCTTTCGACCGCAACTTTGAAGGCTTAACAGGAGACATTGCTTTCCGTCCTTCATCGCAGCGAGCCGCTTGTGTTGACATCCGCTATACCTTGTTTATCATCGATAAATACGCAGGAGCCTCTCATATCATCGACGAACTTAGCATTGAGTAAGTTGAGAGTTGAGAATTAAAAATTGAGAAATAAAAGTTATGCCATCTGGCATTATATTTCTCAATTTTTAATTCTCTATTTTCAATTTATATAAACTCTTCCACCATATACATCTCATCAATCATTTCATTCATTATATTCTGTAAATTCTGAATTGCTTCTTCCGGAGATTCTCCATAAGCGTTACAGTGCATATTTACAGTCAACCAGGCATAATAGCCACCATCCGATGCGCTTTCAAGCACATAATCTGTTCTGTTCAGTTTCATATTGGTAAATAATTATTGAATGTTGGTATTGAAGTTATTTCTGATTGTGAGGCTGCCAGTTTCTCCAGTTCCAGGATGATCCGACGTTCACAACTGCGAACCCAATAAATAAAGTGACGGTTCGGGGCATATTTCCCGACAAAACGGAGCAACGGTTGCAAGTCAAAGGAATCACTGATTATTCCTGCTCCCGCTTTCATTGCATCATACGCATTACAGTCCTGTTCAATATGTGCCGGGACCATCAACACTGGTTTTCCAAGATACATTGCTTCACAAATAGACTCGAAACCAGCCGTACTGGCATAAGCTCTGCAACCTGCCATAGCATTAAGAAACTTCACATCATCTATTTGATGGAAACTCAATGTTTCGTCCACCCGTATCACCTCCTCGGTATCCGATTTATCCCAGAAAAATGTTAGTGGGACTTCCGGATGCCTTGCATGAAAATGCTCCACGCTATCGGCAAACCCGGAATTGACCATATATCCGTGAATATAATTCCCCTCTTCCGGCCGGATAGCTGTCACTTCCTGACGAATCAAAGGAGGGACAGTTACTATCTGATTATTATCATCCTGCTCCATTTCCCGGAAAGATAAAGCCAGCTTCTTCGAGGATTTCAGAGCAGTCATCCGGGTAAAGAAACGCAACATCCATAACTGACACGAACTCTTATCCGGAAACTCGAAATCATGATGCAAAAACAAATACTGATGTCCAACGCAAATATACGGAACAGAGGGGCGGAAGAGTGCATAGGTAAGTCCGGTTAAAAGTTCGTAGAAGTTGATGACGACTTCCGCCCCTGTCTCCCTGATCCGCTGATTTATATAATACATACTACGGATATATTCCGGTAGTTTCAATAAATTGTATGCAAAGCTTTTCGTCAGATTTGCCCGCTTATTATCTGCTGTAGGCAGAAAGTTTGGACTAATGAAGCGCTTCACTGGTGCGTGAATGCTCCGATTGAAAAATCCCGGCAAGGTACGTGTCGAGCTTTTTCCCACCAAGACTTCCACTACTTCGTGTCCATTACGCAATAACATTTCTTCGAGGGTGATCGCCTGTGTAAAGTGCCCTCTCCCCTCACCTTGAACAATAAATAAGAATTTCATAGTTCTATTATTTTTCGATACGCAAAGTTCCCTCTTTCACATTACAAGATGATGACTCTACAATGACTATTCTATGAACAAAAACGACCTTTTTTCGTTATTATAATAAAATAGGATTTATATTTGCAGTCTTCAATGACTGTCATTTAACTCTAAGAAAGGAAAGATTATGGAAAAGTTTGAAGATTTAATACAGTCACCGGTACCGGTTTTAGTTGATTTCTTTGCAGAATGGTGCGGACCCTGTAAAGCTATGAAACCAGTTTTAGAAGAACTAAAATTAATTGTAGGAGATAAAGCACGTATTGCAAAGATAGATGTTGACCAGCATGAAGAACTGGCTACTAAATATCGCATACAAGCTGTCCCGACCTTTATATTATTTAAAAACGGAGAGGCTGTCTGGAGACATTCCGGCGTAATCCATAGCAGCGAGCTGCAAGGGGTTATTGAAAAGCATTATAGTTAAAAAGGTAAAGATAACAAATGAAGAAAGTATTAGTAATGGTAGCCCTTGTCATGGTAAGCGTGATTGTATACGCTTTCAATGACAGCGGGGAATCCAATCAAGGTAAAAAAGAGGTAACAGGTAACGGTGAAGTCGTCGTAATGGACAAAGATATGTTTCTGAAAGACGTCTTCGATTATGAGAAATCAAAGGAGTGGAAATACAAAGGCGACAAGCCCGCCATCATCGATTTATATGCAGACTGGTGCGGACCTTGCCGTCAGACAGCTCCTATCATGAAAGAACTGGCAAAGGAATATGCAGGGAAAATTGTCATCTACAAAGTTAACGTGGATAAACAAAAAGAACTGGCAGCTTTGTTTAATGCTACAAGTATTCCATTGTTTGTGTTCATTCCGATGAAAGGGGATCCACAGCTTTTCCGTGGAGCTGCTGATAAAGCAACTTACAAGAAAGCGATTGATGAATTTCTCTTGAAATAATGAAGAAAATATAGTGACGGTATCCGGTCAGGATAGTGACGCTATAACAAGCAAAGAGTGACGGTATCCGATAGAGATAGCGTCACTCTTTTTTATAGGCTTATAAATCTTCTTTATACGGCTTATAAGTCTTCCTGCGAATCCTTATTTGAAGTATCCTACAGGATGATTCATCATTGGCATCTGACTATCTTTCAATTTCAAAACTTTCTTTAGCTGCTCATTGTCCATCGAAGCACGTGGTACTGTTGCCAAGTTAGCAGCAGAACAAAAGATTGAAATATTTTGGGAAACAATACCGGCATCCATAGCCCCCATCAACTGACTGCGTGGACTTTTGGCATCGCCAAACCGCGAAAGATCGCTGATTAAAACCAATGATACCGGAGCTGTTTTCACAAACGCCTGACCACCAGCTACTGCACCACGATAATCTCCCGCAGCTATCAGTGTCAACTGATGATTTTTCGCATCATACAGATAACTTCCTTCAGGCAACACTACATATACATCCACATCCTGTTTATTCAACGCTGACGGAGCGGTTCTCATTCCGGATTCCTTACGGTTTATTCCATTAGCAGCCCACAACAAATCAGACAGATCAGCCAGGCTCAATGCTTTCGAAGCATATTCGCGAGTTGAATGTCGTTCAGACAATGCCTTCATCACCGCACCAGTGCGGTTTAAATTAGGCTTCGGCAATTTAATCACCTTATCAGCAGCAAAGGCAGCCGCTGAAAGCATTAAACAAACTAACAATAGTTGTACTTTTCTCATAACTGTGGTATTTAAAAATTGATAGACAAATATAAATAAAAAAGGTCTGTATTCGTTGTGGAATACAGACCTTTTAAGAGTTTATTAGGCTTAATTATTTCTTATCACCGAAATAACGGTTGTATAATCCTTCAAAACCTTTACCGTGACGAGCTTCGTCTTTGCACATTTCGTGTACAGTGTCATGGATAGCATCCAGGTTCAGAGCTTTAGCACGAGTTGCGATGCGTTTTTTGTCTTCGCAAGCACCTTGTTCAGCGTCTTTACGTTTCTGCAGGTTAGTTTTAGTATCCCATACGCAGTCACCCAACAGTTCTGCAAACTTAGCAGCATGTTCAGCTTCTTCCCAAGCGTAACGTTTGAAAGCTTCAGCTACTTCAGGATAACCTTCGCGGTCTGCCTGACGGCTCATGGCCAAATACATACCAACTTCAGTACATTCTCCCATGAAGTGATTGTTCAAGTCCTTAATCATTTCTTCGTCACAACCTTTTGCAACACCGATAACGTGTTCGTCAGCAAAAGACAATGCGCCACCTTCTACTTCAACAACTTCTACGAACTTACTGGCAGGCGCTTTACACAATGGACATTTCTCAGGAGCTGCGTCACCTTCATGAACGTAACCGCATACAGTACATCTAAATTTCTTCATTTTCTTCTCAATTTTAAATTAATTAGTCAATACGTGTTTCTTTATCTTTACTTAAGCAATTCTTGCAAATACCTTTATAATAATAATGAACTTCCGATACCTGATGACCATCCATTTCCAGATTTTCCACTTGTTTAATCGCTTCCGGACATTTCAAATCATAAATATGTCCGCAACGTTTACAAAGGAAATGGGAATGTACAGAAGTATCCGCATCAAAATTTGTATTCTTTTCGTCAATCGTAAGCATTAATGCCGCACCCTGTTCGGAAAACAATTTCAAAGTATTATAAACCGTTGTCTTTGAAAGTGTCGGCATTGAAGGAGACAATGCTGTGTAAATATCATCAGCCGACGGATGAATCGGATGCTCCATCAAATATTCCATGATAGCGATGCGTTGCATGGAAGGCTTGATATTATGCTCTAATAATCGATCGTATGGTTTCATTATCTTCCTTTCTTTTCAAAGTTGTATTCATTACAATTATAAATCCAATGCAAAGATAAGAAGTCTTTATTTTATTTCCAAATAAATCTTTGATTTTATTTGTGCGGTCTTGTACCAATAAAGATAAATACAAAAATAAAAACCGTTTAAATACAAAGATTTGCTTAAACGGTTTTATTATAAAAAGATGCCCCAATTTTCAAGAAAATCTGATGGCAATAAAGTAAGAAACAGAATACAACTAGAATGAAGCTCTTGTTCCGGCTATGATATCTGCCGGAACTTCATTACAACGAGTATAAACTTTCATTTCTCCCATATCTTCTTTGGCAGTCCATATCATCGAAGTATCAGTCAACCCCGAAACAATGTATGAATATTCCCATTCATCATCCGTATCAAGCTGATAATAGTAAGTACCGCTAATAATATCTCCGTAATCATCTTCTTTACTCAAAAGAAAAGAACCGGGAATTTGCTCAGATGTAGCACTGTTGAGATTCGTATAAATAGTGTAAGAACGTTTTCCGTCTTTTTCCTTCCGATCAAACGTTATATAATAGTAACGTGTGTCACCTTCCAGGTTTTCTCCATTCCATTCACTCAATCGCCAGCTTCCTGCGATATTCGCATAATTTACATCCTTAGTATCAGGAAGCTTTACTTCATCATCATCCCCACATGACACAAACAGCATCGTGGTGAGTAGTAGCATTATTCTGAATATATTTTTCATATACATATTTTATATTATTTATTATTGTAACAATAATTTCACTTGTACTGTCCGTTCAGAAGGGCGTACTGAAATGCCGTCCAAGACCAAACAAAATGTAATTTCATTCTTTTGAGGCAACAAACTTCTATCAATAGAAAGAATCATGTCGGCTTCCGTTTCCGGAAGAATAACTTTCGGCTCTGTTCGAAAACGAATGTATTCCGGCAGCATCAAGGCTGACAAATTTAAAGGTTGCTTTCCTGTATTGACACAAATGAATCTTTCCACTTGCATTCCTTCTCGAGAAAGCACTCTAATCTGCCATTCTTTCCGTTTCAGTCGCAATGTATTCCCAATAGCTACGGGATATCCCTTCCATTGGTCGCTGGTAGGTGATACCTTACCAGTAAGTACCAGCCTGATCATCGGTTTCTTTCCGGAGAGATCGGTATAGACAAATGCTTCCCGATACAAATCACCAGCCTGATCCTTAGGATGAAAAACCAAATTGATTTCTCCCCGTTCCCCCGGTTGTACCAAGTCTTTATTACACTTGGCTACCGTACAGCCACAGGAAGTAGTCAACTTAGAGATACGCACCGTTTTTTTACTTACATTACAGTATTTAAAATGATACGTTACCGGCGCATCGTCTTCCGACAAAGTCCCTATATTGATTGCAGTACATTCAAACTGCAAGACTTGCTCCTCTCCTGTTTCCTGCACAAAACTATGCGCAGAAGACAGAAGAAAGAAAAAGAACAGTCCATACTTGATGGCTCCGGTAAAGTATCGTTTCATAATCACATTTACAACCAACTATCGTTTTTACGAACAGTAATAAAGAAATCTTGCTTGGTACCGTCAGTCGCCGTAACGGTAGCTTTCGTAGAACCCACTTTCAATCCTTTCAAGGTGAAAGTAATGTTGTCTTCCGCAGTGAGAAAAACAGCTATCGAGCTATCATCAACTTTACATGAGAAAGTCATATTCTCTCCATTCTTAAAATAACGGGAGTAATTGATCTTACTTGTACCACCAACGGACACATACATATTGGGAACAGTCATCTCGACACCTCTGCCCTCAACAGCTTTCAATAACTGATAGGCATCAATCAGTCCTGTACCCATATTACCTGTATAAGCAGCAGGTTCCATCTGTCCGGCTGCAATTTGGCCAAATGAAGCATTTGTGTACCAATATACTTTCATTTCCGTGAAATATGGTTCTACCGGCTTGGCAGATTCCAATATCATTTTACGGAATTCATCTGCACGAAAATGACGATGCAATTTGGCAGCATAAGAAAGTCCCAGTGCGGCTACTCCCGAAACATGTGGACAAGCCTGTGACGTTCCTTCCATGTATCCATAATTCCCACCATCTTCACTGGCAGAAGATGGTATTGTGGAATATATTTTACCTTTGGGGCTCTGATGATAATCACTGTCTCCACCTGGAGCACAGATAGAAACTCCATGCGCATAATTAGAATAACTGGATGGAGTACCATCGGCTGCTACGGCCGCTACCGAAATATAATCAGGATAAGCGCCCGGATATCCGGCCATGGCTGCATATTCATTACCTGAAGCAAACACGATGATACCTCCGTCTATGACATCATTTGGCGAGCCGGCATTATGAATAAAATAGTCAAAAGCCTCTTTCTCCAGCGGAGCACTGTCTACCCAGGCTTTATCAGAAGTATAACCCGGACTATATCCGCTAATGGGATTGGCAAGTCCCGAATTGTATCCCCAACTACACTGCAAAATAACGGCACCATTATCTGCTGCATATTTCACGGCTTTCGCTTCCTGATACAGGTCACATCCTTTAGAACCGGAAAACACCTGACAACTCATTATCTTTACACCACCTATATTACTAGCTTTATCCCCTCCTGCAATACCACTAATACCTTCACCATTATTTCTCACTGCACTGATAATCCCAGCCACATGAGTTCCATGTCCGGTATCATTCGGGTCATCATAAGAAATATAACCTTTATCATCTGTGAAATTGTAGCCATAACGGTCACCGGCATAACCATTTCCATCAGCATCTTCCTTTGAAGCAAATGTTTCGGCCTCATTCACCCACATATTCCCCTTTAAATCAGGATGATCATACATCACACCTTCATCAAGCACAGCTACGATGATGGAAGGATCTCCCGTACAAAGTTTCCAAGCTTCTCCACAATTTACATCAACCCCCGTTACAGCAGGTACCACCTTGTCACCCTTGTCATTCTTGTCTTCATTCTGAAGAATAGAACCATCATTCTTACACCCCCATTGTAGATTAAAATAGGTATCATCCGGTGTGACATTTATGGCGCGAGTGTTACGCATCACATGACTCATTGCTTGTTTGGTGAGAACTGTTGCCCGCACATTAGGATCGTATGAACGTTGGATAATATGGCTAAATTGGACTTTCGCCACATCTGCTACCTGCGACAAATCTTTAGCCACCTGCTCCAAATTCGTATCTTCATCAAAATGGATAACATACCAAAGATTCAGTCCTGCCTTGCGGGTGCGTTCTTCCGTGCGGTTATCTATCGGGAAAATACGCTCCAATTTATGAGTACCGATTCGCTGCAGAATTACATCCATATCCGAAATTCCCGAACGGGTCATCGCACCTCCAATAGAGCGAGTTACAGCAGCATCCAAAAAGGATGCCGCTTCCGGTTTGAATTTTACCATTATTTTTCCCTGGCTCGCTCCCTCGGGTAAATTAATAATTGGAGCTCCCTGCCCTGTATCAGGTTTCACTGTATCCATATCCCGGTCGGAACAGGATGTAAAAGTGATTGCTACAGCGGCTATTAGAATTAAATATATTCTTTTCATAATCAAATCAATATTCAGTTAATGTAGGTCTGGCTTTCGGATAACGCTCGTAAAACCATTCCAAATTAGAAGGTTCGTTCTTAAATCCCGGAACATTACCATTCATATCCTTTCCAGAATCCTGTGTATAAATCAAAGTGAACGGATCGAAACGTGCGAAACGCGGATGATAAAGTAGCCATTCCGGTAAATCATCTCCCGACAAGAAGTTCAAGTTAATAGTGAACCGCTCGGCATTAGGCAGAATCCTTGGAATAGTCTTTAATTTTGCCTTCACCTCATTGCTTGCACTGTTTAATGTATCGTTACTCTGAATATCTTCATCGGTATAAGCATATACACCCGATTCCAGTCGGCCACCGTAACCGATGAATGTAGGTAGCTCTCCATATATCAAATTATAGGATAATGACAACGATTTCAGTTTTTCCCACTTCAACAAGTTCTTAAAATTATAATTATTACTCGCATCAAATTTCAAGCCGAGATTTTCACGTGTATCGTTCAAATCTGTAATTGAACTGTATCGACGATTACCTGTCAAACTCAAATGAGTCAGTTCCGGGAAGTTCCTGAATTGCAAGTCAGACGGTATAGCCGTAAAGTTATTACTACTCAAATCCAATTTAGTTAAAATCTGACAAGATCCTTCTAATTCTGATTTTGAGATAGTTGTAATACCCATCGCACTTATTGTCAGATTCTTCAGATGCTGCAATCCCTTTAATGCGTTTCCAATCCTATAAGTAGCAGGAAGCAACTGCGTATTCGTATTACTAGCGACAACCAATGTCTCCAAATATTTGATTTTACCGATTTCAGCAGGTAATTCCTCCTTTGTATTCAGCATTTTGAATTCAACAGAACGTACACGACCGATTTGTTCCGGAGTCACACCTTTATCTGTTCTCTCCCATACGGTTATGCCTGCCCAATAGTCAAGACGTTCGCTGGTATCCCAACTTATCATTGAACGCAATTTGGTACTTGCAATGACAATAGCAATGGAATCTCCCCGTCTATCATCTGTTATTTCCGGTGAAGCTTCCTGTTTTATAGTCAAAGCTACCTCTTTCTCCAGTTCATCTTCCTCGTTCACCGGAAGGAACTTAATCGAAGCGATTCTTTCTTTCGGATCCGTATTCATATCCCACTTAAATCGCATCTTGATGGTACGGGGACGAGCTCCATAATCCAAAGATATATCAGGTTGTCTTTTGGAAGTAGTCACCCAAGAGCCCATCAAAGGATAATCGACCTTGAATTTGACATTTGTAGTCACCGATATATCAAAATATCTTTTATCCTCGTTAGCCATACTGGCAACTTCCACTTCATATTTATCCAGACCTATCATCTTTCCATATCCGGTCTGATGTATTTTCAGTTCTTGCTTAGACTGTCCTTCCGGTACAAACGTCACGACAGCATGTCTCACATCATTAGAAAGTGTAGAATCCACTACAATCTCACAATTAGTGCTTCCGACACCATTAGCAGGCATCACCTTCACCCAAGGCTGGTTGACCTTTGCCACCCATTTAGTACCCGAAGCTACTTTCACCGACTCCATTCCACCTGTAGCACCCAAGGTGAACTCCTGGGCATCGATGGTGAAGCCAGAAATGCCTTCCTCATCCGAATCATCACAAGCAGCAATAAAACACAAGCTTGCAAAGAGGCATAAATATATTTTAAACAATGGTTTCATATAGATTCTTTTTTGTTATTTATCTATTTATTCTTTCAAATAATCACATCCACGAATATCCTGTTCCGGATCGTAGATGAGGAGATATCTTCCCTCTTTAATCAGATCGCAAACATTGGAAAGATTGAGAGAGATATTTGGATTATCCTTTATCTCAAAAACGATAATAGCCGATGATATCGTATCAGAAATCTTTCGCAAATCATTTCCACCAATACAGAATTGTCTCAAACTCGGACATAAGCCTAAATTGCCCGGCCATTTTCTCAACAAGCGGTTACCATTCTCATCGCGCTGGTTACGTACAGCATAAACAGTTAATGTGGCAGCGTCCATCGGTCCGGTAGGAACTTCCGTAAAGCGGTTGTTACTTAGATCCACACCATAAAGGAAAGGCATATTTTTCCCATTAAAATCATCCGGAAGCTTTGATAAGTGATTATAAGTCAAGTCGAATGTTTTCATCATATACGAATATTTTGATGCATTGAATGTACCTTTCGGTATCTCTTCTATTCCATTACCGTTCAGTCCTAAAGCTGACACCTGAGAATTTGTATCAAACAGTATCTTCGGGAATTTTTTCAATTTATTCCCCCCCAATGCAATCGTACTGGCATTTACGCCATTAAAAGTTCCATTCTCTTCACCCTCAAATCCATCAATTTCATTGAATGAAAAATTAACAGAAGACATTACATATACAGATTGCGAACTGAATATATTAGGGAATTTCTTCAATTTATTATAAGCAAAAGAGAAAGACTCCACATCAGCATATCCGCAGAAATGTCCACTTTCATCACGTGGCAATTCCTCTATCTGATTGTGATCCATTGACAATTGTACCAAAATAACATCACTACCGAATGCTTTCTCAATCTTTTTAATCTGATTGTATGCACAATCCAGTTTACCAAGTTTTTTCACCATTGACATATCCGGCAAAACAGTCAGTTTATTATAAGTCAAATAAAAGATCTGCAATGTTTTACTTATACTTTCGCTGGCTACAAACTTACCTAAATCCTCATGAAAATCTCCCAAACTCGGATTACTCGCCAAGTTGAATGATTGAAGGTTCGGCAGTTTATTCAGTTCTTCCGGAAGTTTTGTCATAGACGGACAATTGTAAATTTCAAGGTCTGTCAGATTCTCCAGCCCACTTAGGTCAGTCCCCGGTTCAAATCCTTCGAATTTACCGTTGGCAATATACAAATATTGCAATTTCTTCAAGTTTCCAATAGAAGCGGGTATTCTATGAATTCCATTTGTCAACCGATTGACCGGGACATCTTTCAAAGAAGGACGATTGGCTTTGCTATTTACAGTAGGCTGAGAAAAACGACTGGGTATCCCCTCTTTCTGCCACTTCAAAGCAGCTTGTATCGGTTCGGAGAAATACGATTCAATATCCACCTTTACAAACTTATTATAATAATCACTCCTTATAGAGTTCTTCTGTACTTCAGTCAATTCAGTTCCCATCGTCTTCTCAATGATATTATCACCTACTTGGTCGGCATGATTACCTAAAGATAAAGTTCTAAGCTCCGTTAAGTCTCCCAAAGATTCAGGAATATCACCTTCAGGACCGAACGCACCGATAGAAAGACCTGTGACACGTCCTTTGGCATCCAAATCGACACCAGGTTGATCTCCCCACAAATCAATATCTTTATTGAAATCCCAGTTAGTACCTAAAGGATATGTAGTACCCGAATAACTCCATCCCTTCTGATTCTTTTCCGGAATAGACGGGCCTTTCAAGGCTTCCCACATTTCTTTCAGAACAAGATAGTCCTTAATACTGCCGGTAGTTTTACTGAAATTAATCGGAACGTTAACTTCAGTAGTCACATTATCCAGCACTTCAAAGTCAGCACCGTTTACTTCTCCATATTCCAAAGATCCCTTATTTTTCTTTTTAGTCGTATAACTTTTAATCTTATATTTACCGGCAGAAAGACGGAATAATGAATCACTGACAGCCACGGATATCTTCTTTCCACTATCATCCAGCTTCTCTGTATACTTTACGGCAATATTCTCAAGAGTCGTCTCTTTTTTCGTAAACTGTTCCTGTACCGTTACATTGATGTATTTGATATCGGAGAAAACATAATCTTCGCCTATTGCCCGAGTGGATGGTAGAAATTTTTTAGTTATAGTAAATTTCACTATCCCTCGATTCACTACTTTCACCTGTATGTCTTGTACAGCTAACCCACCATTTACTACAGTCAAAATTGTCTTTTTATCCGGTTCGCCGGAAAGAATCTGTTTCAAATCCTGCGTAGTTCCATCTGCTTTATACAGATAGAAACCGATAATCTGATAAGTTCCGGCCATCAATTGAAGTTTGTCACTTCTCAAGCCAAATTCACTATCGTCACCCATCGCTTCCAGACCGACAGTCTGTACAATTTCAGTACCGTCTTCCTGATTGATAAGCACGATTTTCATTTTTTGCGCATCACGCAAATAATCCAGCTCATTCGTACTGGCACGTGTACCTGTCGAAACACCTTTATAAAGTTTGAACTGAGCATATCCATATCCTGCCTGAAGTACGTCATCATCGTCAGAGCAACTTCCAGCTGTAAACCCTAAAGTAAACAACATGCAAGAAAGGACAAACATTTTTATAAATAATATCTTAGTTTTCATATAAGCTAAATTTTACATGTTATCAATCCTCATATCGGGGTTGAATCAGCAATACTCCTAAAATAGTTTCATTATCCATTAATTTAATAACCATAGGCTTTGTTCCATTCTTGCTTTCGTCCATACCTGAAACATTGACAAATGCACTTGTCATATACCTTCCCTCAACTTCAATTCCTTCCCATACGGTATCCTGACCATTATGCTTAGTTTCAGCTTGCAAATTCCAACCGGAGTAGCCATTTACAATAATATGGAATGGATCATAATTAACACCTAAAGTCAACGATGAAACCAAAAATACATTTGTAGTACCATATTCACTTTCTAATTGTTCATCTGGCATATCCGAAGGTACAGCTTTCACAGGATTGCCTGT
Organism: Bacteroides xylanisolvens; assembly: GCF_018289135.1. Classification (NCBI taxonomy): domain Bacteria; kingdom Pseudomonadati; phylum Bacteroidota; class Bacteroidia; order Bacteroidales; family Bacteroidaceae; genus Bacteroides; species Bacteroides xylanisolvens. The sequence continues at coordinate 757,122 of NZ_CP072216.1, read as the reverse complement.
ACCATCCAAAATAGGTTCACCACTTTCTTTAACCAAAGATATCAGATCTCCTGCCACTCCTTCCTGTTTTATATCAGCAATTATATTTTCATCATATTCCTTTGGAATCCCCTTTTCAAGTAAAACAAGATCGGATAGATGATCCTTAATTTCAGCATATATAACGTTAGGAAATGCTAATACATACGCAGTTCTTGCTTTCGAATTATTTGCGCTTGCTGCTATATTAATATTCCCTTCTTTATCATCATCTATCCAAAGCCAACGATTAAAGGAATCCATTATTGTATAAGAATATTCAAGCTCCCATGTCATCTGATTCCGTTCTGCCACATATTCCACACATACCAAGGTATATTCATCATTCTTAGCCATTACCGTTACAGGAACTCCCTCGCTATCATAACTATTATCGCCTGCAGTATAACTTTCTCCATCAACCGAGACTTCTATGTTGTCTTTCAGAGTACCAATAATTCTATCAGCAGGAATACCTTCATACTTCACAGGAACTTTTGCAACAGCTCCGCTTCTACTTTCAATTGTCAGAAAGCCGGTAATTTCATTCTTTTTATATTGCATTATCATCTGTGGAATGACGCTGACATTATCTCCGGCATTGCCAGATACAACTTCGCTGTCTGATGCTCTACGATTGAATTCCATCCATTCGGGGTTACTTTTCAAAGCCCAATCCTCATTAGCTTCTAACACCAATATGTCAGTTCCATCAAAATTGATGACAAAAGGATTTTCTTCTGTGTACATTACAGACTTGTCCGCATTGAAAGCCCGAACTTCATAACCAGTAGACGGACGCGTCACCTCCGCTATCACCTGCTGGCTTCCTGCCAGCTTCATAGTCAGCTCTGCCTTATAAGATTTTAACAGTTCGGTAGCATCATCACTAATATGGATAGTGACTGTCTGCTTTCCGGCATTGCCTGAACAAACGAACGTCCTCTCACCATCCTGTTCAAAATAGCACCATAACGATGAGGAAGTCAATATCCAGTTATCGGCAGCCTCAAAAGTCAGTGTCTTGGTATCTCCGATTTCACATTCTATTTTCTGCAAATCCGGGAATACAGGCGTTGTAGTCTCGTCATCATCACTGCAAGCAGATACGAAGAGACAAAACACTAACGTAATCAATTGCAAATAATATTTCATTATATCTTTCATATTTATTTCCGATTATAGTTTAGAGTCCTTCCTCTTTCTTATACTGTTCCGCTTCTTCATCACTAATCCACTCCAAGATATTCACATAAGTACCTACTGTACCTTTACCCACCACATAAATAGTGCTATATAAGAATACGAATTTCTGGCATACATTATAATAAGAATCGTATGCAACAGGCTGAGTACACATCAGCTTTCCATTACCGTAAATGGTTCCGAAGGCTTCTGCCGTACTACCTATAATTTGATCATCAAACTCTACAAATGGTTTCAACGGATCGGAAGGATCATACTTAATTTTAAGATCATAATTCTTGTAGAAAAAATCATGTAATATGATAGTATTATCTTCCGTCTTGTCTCTTTCTGCTTGCAATAACCGATGTTCCGTATCCGTCATATATGCATTAAAGAAAGAAGAAGTCAATAGACAATAGCCTTCAAAAGTACTTAGTTCAAAAGGACATGCTTTTTGCATTTGAACACGAGTACGTGTACCGTACAAATCCCATATATTTTCATCTTTCGGAAGCAAATTGAATGTAACCGACAAAGAGTCAGTTTTACCTATATTTTCATAAACACCCTTCATCCGGAACTTTGCAACTCGCTCCCCTGCTTTAATGGTTACCGTATTTGATTCAACTACATATTGCTTTTTTTCAATTGCATTACTAGCCTTATCGTCTACTTCCACACCAAAAGAACGGTCATAATCGCATATATTCGTAGCTACTACCGGAATCTCAAACCATTTCTCGCTGTCCTGCACCGGATACATAGATAATGTATCGGAGAACATCACGTAGTCGGAACCGCTGTAAGTCGTCCGGGAAAGATCATTACATCCCCAGAATCCGACAGCCAACGTCGTAAGTGTTACTATTCCTGTTATTAATCGTTTCATTGTTTCTCTATATTATCTTTATACATTATTTATTGCTTTCATTAGGTGCTAGATCCACGCCAGGAGCATCCAACTCATGTTGTGGAATAGGCCATACAAAACGAGGATCGTCTTTCTCTAACTTCAACGTATTACCCGGAGAGATAGTCGAAGTTTGTTCTTTACGTTCAAATCCCTCATGCCAACGTTTCAAGTCGTTAAGACGGAAACCTTCCATAAAGAGTTCTTTCATACGTTCTTCACTGACAGTTTTAAACCAATTTTCTTCTGTAAGCGTAGTAGAGCCACCATAAGAAGAATAACGAGCCATACGTAAAGTAGAAATATCAATTCCTGCTTTTCCATAATAAGATGCTCCCATCCGGCAATAAGCCTCTGCACGAATCAGATATTGTTCCGCTAACCGGAACGGTTTCGGCATGGATACACACAGCAATCTTTGGCTTATAAAATCCTGATTTCCCATGTATTTAACCAAAAGAGGCCAAGTCAACCCATGAGAAAATCCGGTCGTTGCCGTAGCGAAATAAGCATTATAGCGTAAATCAGCATTGGCATAGGTATCCAATGCCCATTTAGCTGGTACATAATCCGGTTTATAAGATGTATAATCATAATTGAGGAATACAGTGCCTAATGCCCCTCCATAGGAATTTACCTCAAACATTACTTTCCAAATGATTTCAGTAGAATTATCATACTGCCACATGTATGCAAAATCATTATAAGTAACCGAATAACTATGCTTGGTTGCATCAGCTAATATATATTTCTTACTATCTATTACTTTAGTAGCATATTCAACAGCTTTCTCCCACTTCCGCATATACAGGTACATACGAGCATATAAAGCATTGACTGTACCAATCGTGAAATATGCAGAATTATAAATAACCTCAGTGTCATCATCCGTAGCCAGATATTCGGCCGATCTAGCCAAATCATCCAATACAAACTGATACGAATCTTTTAAAGAAGCACGTTTTACAGGTCCCGGATTAACGTAGCTGGACTGCAGTACAACTCCCAGTTCATTGGCAGCTTCTTCGTCACTTTCATAAGCTTTACAGAAACACTTCAACAGTTCTGAATAAGCCAGCGCACGGGCAAAATAGATATGACCTTTATAGGTATCCAACTTGTCCAGTTGTTCATCATCTGAAGTGTTGGCCTCTACAGCAGCAATGTTATCAAGAACAAAATTGCAACGTCCGATGACAGTATACAAGCCACCATACACATATTCCACCTGTTTATTGATAGCTAATATTTCATTACGCCATACATCACCATAGATATTTGTATATCCTTTAACAGCGTATACCAGATCCGTCTGAATATCAGGCAATAAAGTCAAGTATCCGCTATATAGGCTGGCATTTTTAAACTGTGCATAAATACCGACCAAAGCTTGGCGTACATCGCTCACTGTCTTAATAGCCTCTTCTTGCGGAATTGCATCTTGCGGATATTTATCAAGACAGGAAGATGCCGAAAGCAATACCGCAACTAAAACTATATATAATTTTATTTTTCTTATCATCACTGATTAATTTTAGAATGAAACTTCCAGTCCGAATGTAAACTGACGGGACATAGGGTATTGAGCCTTATACACATTGGAGGTAGACTCCGGATCCATCCCTGTAAAACTTGTAAATGTCAACAAATTCTGTCCCTGCGCATAAATACGGGCACTACTTAAAAAATTAGTCCGCTGCAACCATTTCTGTGGGAATGTATAGCTAAGCATTAAATTTTTCAGACGCAGGAAAGAAGCATCTTCCAGGAATCGTGAATCTAGTTGAGGAGTAACTCCATAACGAGGGATATCAGTCACATCTCCCGGCTTTTTCCATCGATCATAAAGCATACGTTTTGACTGATTGTAGGCACTGAACAGTCCGTTGCTCTCTTGAAAGACTCTGTCATTGTTAAGCATCCAGCGATCGGCCACCCACGTGAACTGTGCGGAAAGTGAAAATCCTTGCCAAGAAAGTGTAGTACCAAAACCACCTTGCCAAGGAGCTTCATGTGTCTTACCCAGCATCACTTTGTCATTTTCATTATATTCTGTAGTAATTTCACCGTCTTTGGTATACCATAAAGCATCTCCATTAGTAGGATTGACTCCTGCATAACGGTTCAGATAAAATTCACCTAACGGATGACCTACCGCAACCATTCTACCAGTATCAGAGGCTACATATTCTGTTATCCCATTATAAAGCTCGGTTATCTCATTTTTATTATATGAAACATTGGCGTTCACATTCCATGTAAAGTCTTTGATGCGAAGTACGTCTGCACTGACATTAATTTCTACACCACGGTTTCGCATAGCTCCCACATTATCCCAACGAGTTCCAAAACCGCTAGTTGTGTAAGAAATGGGAACTGCCATCAACATATTAGTAGTTTTCTTATTATAAAACTCCACATCCAAATTTATACGATCAATAAAACCTAAATGCAGTGCCACATTAGTAGCCCATGTAGACTCCCAACTTAATTCTTCATTTCCCAACTGGGAAATAGCAATACCTGATTCATTGTTATACTTATATCCACCGGAAACTAAAGCCAGATGTTCATAGTTATTAATAGAAGAGTTGCCCGATGTACCGGTATTAATCGCTATTTGCGCATTAGTAAGCCATTTATATTTTTGCATGAACTTCTCCTTACGGAGATTCCACATAAACCCGACTGACCAAAAAGCTCCCCAATGTTTATCTGTTCCGAAACGGGAAGATCCATCCCCACGAACCGAAAAGTCAGCATAGTAACGATCATCATAATTATATTCACCACGACCAAAGAAAGAGAGAAAAGAATATTCCGTAACGGGATCTCCCCATGATGAAGCGGTAGAACCGGAAGACAAGTTTGTCAAAATATCATTTGTCTGTCCACGAGTCGTAACCTGAAAACCTTCATAATGATAATCGACTCCTTCCTGCCCAACCATAAAGTTGAATGAATGAACATCATTCAACATAAAACGGTAGTTTGCCGTATTTGTAATCATCAGATTAAGCATATCATACGAACTACGCTGGGCACCTCCATAATTATTATTTGGCTTATAACTCGGAAAACTTCGATAAAAAGAAGTAGTATGACCATAATCTGCACTTAGTTGTGAACGAATTGTGAGATTCTTTATAGGTGTAGCTTCAGCATAGAAAGTAGATAAAAGTTTATACTTCTTATTTGATAACGGATTGTTTTCCATCCATGCTAACGGATTCTCCGTCGTTCCTTTCCAACTGCCGTCATCCTGAAGAGCCAGACTTCCATCCTCCTTATCCTCAAATCCGCAACTAAGCCCTTGAACGTCCTTATTGCGTTTACACGTCCTCTCATTACTGAATTTGCAGATAATTTGAACTTGAAGCACCCACTTCTGCCTACAATATCCCCTTACCCCACAATGTGACTTGAGGCAATACACAATATCATTCCCATAAGTTGTAGGCATTATCCAAAATCAGTCTGGAAAACATCTGCGTAAGCATTATTACAGGTATAGATGTTCAGCACATACCGCCTTGATGTCCTGATCCACTTGGCTGGTACAGAGATAAACCTGAAGACAAACGCTTTTATGCGACTTGTTGCATTGAGCCCGAACTTCTTTACGTCAAGTCTTTGAATAATGGCCTTGTAAAAGTTACGGATAAGTGCTGTAAGAAGAAGGAACACTGTGTTCTCTGCCATGAAGGATTTGGGCAATCTGTCCCACCCGAAACCATTGTTCATATCATCGAAGATACGTTCCTTTCCTCCACGAAGGTTATAGAACTCGACAATTTCTCTTACGGAAGAATCATAGTCGTTAGTCAGGATACAACGGTATGTGTATTCTCCTTCCCAAAAATCCTGCACACCATCCATCCGTTTCTGTCTTTGAATCACAAGTCGATATGCCTTACCTTTCCACTTCTCAACAAGGATAGAGTTCAATTCAAACTCAATGCCATTGATTTCCTCAGTTTTCCAGCCTTTGAGAGCAAAGGTGTCATTGTAGATCGAACTGCAGCGGTTAGCACGGATATAGAAGGACTTGCAGTGTTTTTCTATTTCCTCCACGATTTCCTCGGAACATGATCCACAATCAGCTCTGAAGCGATTGATAGTGAGCCCATTCTGTTCAAATCTCGCAAAGAACCTCTTCAGCGTGTCCTTCTGATGGAAACGAACATTTGTGTTACCATCGCTATTCTCTATACCGACTATCAAATCGCCAATAACCGCCACGCCAGGGCGATAACCAAGGAACTTCTTGTATGTAGGCTTTGCATCATACTTCTCTGTCTCTATGAACTGATGGTCGAAATCAACATCATACATCTCACCCTCTTTCAGTTGGCCAGATGCAAATATACAATTGAGCAATAAAGTATTGAGAGTGTCAGCCGTATTGAAATCGTAGGTCTTGCCCATATCTGATGTGTATGAAATGTTTTCTTGCGTCAACTCCTTTATCGCCCTGAGGATAGTATCAGAGCTACAAGTGCGAAGTGTCGGATGAAGCGAGAGGTGGTTCATCAAATGAGTAGTGACATCCTCAATACATGAACCGCTACAGAAGTAGATACTCATGAGAGAACGGATGATTTCGCTGTACTGATAACCGAACGATCTACACCTTAGACCGAGGGTTGAGTCGATTACAGATGATAATGTGGAGTCAAATTGCTCCATGATTGAAAATAATCCCCCAAAAGGAGTGAGTCTCTCAGATTTAATTTGTATCTTCGCCATGTCTATCGTCGGATTCTCTTGTTTTTTTTGCAACACTAAGATAAGTGAAAATTCTGACATGGCAAAATCCTGAGCAACTTTTTGTTGCTCAGGTACTTAAAAAGTTTAATTTATAATAGTGTTGCGGAATTAAGGCTTATAAGGATTCCAGTAAGGCAACATGAAAAAAGATGCGGAAATAGGAGCCCACAATGCATATTCACCATCATCACTCTGTTCTACCTCCTGATAAGTAAACATTGTATTCGTTCCTATTTTCAACCATTTATTAGCTTTCGCCTCCACATTGGCACGGAAGTTAACACGCTCAAATGTAGAACCTACTGCAATACCATCCTGATCATAATAGCTTCCCGAAACATAATAATTTAACTTTTCCGTACCACCATTTACTGACAACTCGTAATTCTGCAAGGGTGCTTTGTCATTGTATACCTTATCCAGCCAATTGATATTTATCTTACTTAATTTCTCGTAATCCTGTCCTTTATCCAATCCCACTTCTTTTTCAAACTGAATACGTTCGTTCGTATCCATCTGATCCCAGTCCTTTGAAGCTAATTGGGAAAAACCTAGTTGTGTACGGAAAGTAATCTTGGCAGCTTCCCCCATACGTCCACGCTTGGAAGTGATTACTACCACGCCATTAGAAGCACGTGCGCCATAGATAGAAGTAGAAGAAGCATCTTTCAACACTGAAATGCTCTCAATATCATTAGGACTAATCGTGTTGAAATCTGAACTTGAAATAGCCACTCCATCCAATATAAAAAGAGGATCTTTCCCCGAATTAATTGAATTTGTTCCGCGAATACGAAAAGTTGCTGCCTTACTGGGTTCACCTGATTCAGAAAGCACCATTAATCCCGGTGCCTGCCCTTGCAGTGCCTGATCGAAACTCGGAGCAGGAACATCTTCCATCTTTTCAGCTTTTACCGTAGATACAGAACCTGCAATCGTACCTTTCTTACGTACACCGTAGGCAACAACCACTACTTCTTCTACCATTTGTGCATCACTCTCCATCTTCAGATTCATGCGAGTGGCAGCAGACACCTGCTTTTCCATCGTTTTCATTCCAATGTAAGAAAACTGCAAAATGGCGGGGGATTTCGTCACTGTGATACTGTAATTACCATTCATATCGGTAATTACTCCGTTCGTCGTACCCTTCTCCAAAACAGACACACCAATCATCGGCTGATTGTCTTCCGCCGAAATAATGTGTCCCGTTACCTGATATCCACCCTGTGCAAAAAGCAACAGGGGGATACTTGTCAGAGTAAAGAGTACAAACAAGAGAATTGATTTTCTCATCTTTGATACTTTGATTTTAAATTAATGAAATTGATTTATTTTTATAGATCCTTAATTCCGCAACACTATTATAAATTAAACTTTTTAAGTACCTGAGCAACAAAAAGTTGCTCAGGATTTTGCCATGTCAGAATTTTCACTTATCTTAGTGTTGCAAAAAAAACAAGAGAATCCGACGATAGACATGGCGAAGATACAAATTAAATCTGAGAGACTCACTCCTTTTGGGGGATTATTTTCAATCATGGAGCAATTTGACTCCACATTATCATCTGTAATCGACTCAACCCTCGGTCTAAGGTGTAGATCGTTCGGTTATCAGTACAGCGAAATCATCCGTTCTCTCATGAGTATCTACTTCTGTAGCGGTTCATGTATTGAGGATGTCACTACTCATTTGATGAACCACCTCTCGCTTCATCCGACACTTCGCACTTGTAGCTCTGATACTATCCTCAGGGCGATAAAGGAGTTGACGCAAGAAAACATTTCATACACATCAGATATGGGCAAGACCTACGATTTCAATACGGCTGACACTCTCAATACTTTATTGCTCAATTGTATATTTGCATCTGGCCAACTGAAAGAGGGTGAGATGTATGATGTTGATTTCGACCATCAGTTCATAGAGACAGAGAAGTATGATGCAAAGCCTACATACAAGAAGTTCCTTGGTTATCGCCCTGGCGTGGCGGTTATTGGCGATTTGATAGTCGGTATAGAGAATAGCGATGGTAACACAAATGTTCGTTTCCATCAGAAGGACACGCTGAAGAGGTTCTTTGCGAGATTTGAACAGAATGGGCTCACTATCAATCGCTTCAGAGCTGATTGTGGATCATGTTCCGAGGAAATCGTGGAGGAAATAGAAAAACACTGCAAGTCCTTCTATATCCGTGCTAACCGCTGCAGTTCGATCTACAATGACACCTTTGCTCTCAAAGGCTGGAAAACTGAGGAAATCAATGGCATTGAGTTTGAATTGAACTCTATCCTTGTTGAGAAGTGGAAAGGTAAGGCATATCGACTTGTGATTCAAAGACAGAAACGGATGGATGGTGTGCAGGATTTTTGGGAAGGAGAATACACATACCGTTGTATCCTGACTAACGACTATGATTCTTCCGTAAGAGAAATTGTCGAGTTCTATAACCTTCGTGGAGGAAAGGAACGTATCTTCGATGATATGAACAATGGTTTCGGGTGGGACAGATTGCCCAAATCCTTCATGGCAGAGAACACAGTGTTCCTTCTTCTTACAGCACTTATCCGTAACTTTTACAAGGCCATTATTCAAAGACTTGACGTAAAGAAGTTCGGGCTCAATGCAACAAGTCGCATAAAAGCGTTTGTCTTCAGGTTTATCTCTGTACCAGCCAAGTGGATCAGGACATCAAGGCGGTATGTGCTGAACATCTATACCTGTAATAATGCTTACGCAGATGTTTTCCAGACTGATTTTGGATAATGCCTACAACTTATGGGAATGATATTGTGTATTGCCTCAAGTCACATTGTGGGGTAAGGGGATATTGTAGGCAGAAGTGGGTGCTTCAAGTTCAAATTATCTGCAAATTCAGTAATGAGAGGACGTGTAAACGCAATAAGGACGTTCAAGGGCTTAGTTGCGGATTTGAGGTAGATTTATCTACAATAAGGAATACGCAGTCTTCGCGTAGAATAATACACTCCTTTCCCAAAATCGGTTTATGCATTTTCTGCACCGACTTGGGACAGGCTATTATTATCTATAAATATAGAATAGGAATAGACTAACTTGGCAAATTCTTAATATTGCGCCAAATATCCAAATAGATTTTTCGTGTTACTGCTGTGTGAATTAAATGTATGACCATCTGCTCTCTTAAGTTATAAATTAAACACTAATATCACTTGTTCTGTTTAGGTGTTATACACTTCTAATATTGTTCTATTTTGGCTACAAATATATATATTATATTTAAATAAAAGAAACAATATGTCGCATATTTTATACCAAATTTCCACTTATATCTTTTTGATACATATTTAAGTACACAAACCCATAAATGAAAATAAATCCACAACATATTTCAATGATAATTGAATATAAACGTTCATTTTGATAGTTACTTTAATTGCTCAAATAACAACATCACAACTCATACAAAATAGCTTATTAAGAGGATTCAATATAGAAAAGATAATTATTCAAAACTATTTCCTATTTTTGCACTCATTATATATAAATAAGGTATAAGATGAACTACGGATTTGTAAAAGTAGCTGCAGCCGTGCCACACGTAAAAGTGGCTGACTGTAAATTCAATGTAGAGAAGATAGAAAGTCTGATTACAGTGGCTGAAGGAAAAGGAGTGCAGATCATTATTTTCCCGGAAATGAGTATCACCGGATATACTTGTGGTGACCTATTCGGACAACAACTTTTGCTGGAAGAAGCAGAAATGGGGCTGATGCAAATTCTGAATAACACCCGTCAATTAGATATCATTTCTATTGTTGGCATGCCTGTCGTTGTCAATTCGACAGTAATCAATGCAGCCGTAGTGATTCAGAAAGGGAAAGTGTTGGGAGTTGCAGCCAAGACCTATCTGCCGAATTATAAAGAATTCTACGAACAACGTTGGTTCACATCAGCGCTTCAGTTGGCTACAAACAATGTACGCCTGTGTGGACAAATCGTTCCCATAGGTGCAAATCTGCTTTTTGAGACTTCAGATACGACTTTTGGCATTGAGATATGCGAGGACCTTTGGTCTACTATACCTCCAAGTTCCTCACTGGCACTGCAAGGGGCAGAGATTCTGTTCAATATGTCTGCTGATAATGAAGGCATTGGAAAGAACAATTATCTTTGTTCTCTCATCAGCCAACAATCTGCACGTTGTATTGCCGGATATGTATTCTCGTCTTGTGGCTTTGGAGAATCTACTACCGATGTGGTTTTTGCCGGTAATGGGCTGATTTATGAAAACGGTTCACTGCTTGCACGCAGCGAACGTTTCAGTATGAAAGAGCAACTGATTATCAGTGAAATTGATGTGGAACGCATCCGGGCAGAACGCAGGATAAATACTACCTTCGCCGCTAATCAGGCAAATTTAGGAGACAAGAAGGCGGTTTCTATCGCAACAGAATTTGTCAACAGCAAAGAACTGACCTTAACCCGGAAGTTCAACGCCCATCCTTTCGTACCACAAGGAATTGAGCTAAATGAACATTGCGAAGAAGTATTCTCTATCCAAGTGGCCGGACTAGCACAAAGATTAGTTCACACCGGAGCCAAAACAGCTGTAGTCGGTATTTCAGGCGGCCTAGACTCAACACTGGCACTGCTCGTCTGCGTGAAGACTTTCGATAAACTGGGATTATCCCGGAAAGGTATTCTCGGAATCACGATGCCGGGTTTCGGAACGACTGACCGCACATACCATAATGCGATCGATCTAATGAAATCATTAGGTATATCCATCCGTGAAATTAGTATTAAAGATGCCTGCATCCAACATTTTAAGGACATCGAACATGACATGAATGTACATGACGTTACATACGAGAATTCGCAAGCACGCGAACGTACACAAATACTAATGGATGTGGCCAATCAGACTTGGGGAATGGTTATCGGCACAGGGGACTTATCGGAACTTGCATTGGGATGGGCTACTTACAACGGCGATCACATGTCCATGTACGGGGTAAATGCGAGTGTTCCCAAAACACTTGTGAAATATTTAGTACAATGGGTGGCAGAAAACGGTATGGACGAAAACTCGAAAGCTACTTTGCTTGATATTGTAGACACTCCTATTAGCCCGGAATTGATTCCGGCGGATGAGAACGGAGAAATTAAACAGAAAACAGAAGATTTGGTAGGTCCTTATGAACTGCACGACTTCTTCCTATATTATTTCTTACGTTTCGGCTTCCGACCTTCCAAGATATTCTATTTGGCAAAAACGACATTCAAAGATATGTATGATGAAGAAACCATCAAGAAATGGCTTTCCACTTTCTTCCGTCGTTTCTTCAATCAGCAGTTCAAACGTTCTTGCTTACCGGACGGACCTAAAGTAGGAAGTATTTCTATTAGTCCACGGGGGGACTGGAGGATGCCTAGTGATGCCAATTCAGCTATGTGGCTTAAAGAAATAGAGAATTTATAGGGAAGTACAAACATCAAACTATTCTCACTGCTATGAGAAAAAATACTCATTACTATGAGAAGATTTTCTCATTATAGTGAGAATTTTTTCTCATAGCAGTGAGAATAGTTGAGAAAATATAACGCCTCATCATAGCTTCGATACAACATTTTAGCAAGACATGTATCTGCACAAAATTACATACTAAAATCCCTCTGTACACATAACTTTTTTTCTTATTTGCTCTATATCCGCTTCTTTAATCCTCCGAATGATATTTTTATAAATACGATGAAAGCCAAAACCGCCTTCAGTCATTTCATGAATCGCGTCTTCTTTTGAAACATTCTGAAATACCACTCGATAAAGTGCGCAAACAGCTCCTGTGCGATCTGATCCGTGATGGCAATGGATAACAATCGGCGCTTTACGATTCTTTATAATACGCAATGCTTCAATCAACTGTTCTTCATTGATGGAATGAGCTTTGGTCTTTACCCGATGAAGCTTTACGTTTGTTCTTGCGGCTTCATCATCATCACTATGTCTATTACGGAGATTGAGAGCTTCGCCAATACCATACTTTTCTAAAGCTTTAAAGTCTTCATGCGAAGGTTGCTCTGAACGATATACACCCGAATCGATCTTGTACAGATTGGTTAATTCACTATCAGGAAGAGTAATTTTCTCTACTTTTAGATTCTGACTAAAAATAGATATAGAGAAGATTACTCCCCAAAGTAGGCTCAACAGGATTCTTTTCTGCATAAGTCTATATTGTTATTATAAAAAGATCAAAGTACTCCCTTGCTGGATGGAAGTTCAAAATGATAGATATCTCTTTTGATTGCCATTTTCAAGGCACGGGCAAGGGCTTTAAAAATACCTTCTATCTTATGATGTTCATTTTGTCCTTCCGCCTTGATGTTCAGATTCATTTTTGCCGCATCACTTAGTGACTTAAAGAAATGAAGGAACATTTCCGTCGGCATCTCCCCTATCTTCTCACGCTTGAATTCGGCTTCCCAAACCAGCCAGGGACGACCACCAAAGTCTAAACAAACCTGACAAAGACAATCATCCATCGGTAAAGCATAGCCATAACGTTCAATTCCACGCTTACTACCTAAAGCCTGGTAAATACATTCTCCTAATGCAATAGCAGTATCTTCGATCGTATGATGCTCGTCTACCTCCAGATCTCCTTTTACACGGATTGTCAAGTCCATACCGGAGTGTTTTCCAATCTGCTCGAGCATGTGGTCGAAAAAGCCAAGACCGGTAGAGATGTCACAAGTGCCGTTTCCATCCAAGTTCAAAGCCACATCAATATCTGTTTCTTTGGTTGTACGACGTACTTCCGCTTTCCGTTCTCCGGCAAAAAGGAACTCGGCTATCTGATCCCAGTCAGTTGTTGCAAGGGCGCAGACTTCTTCCAGTCCTTTTTCTTTCAGGGTTTCAGGTGAATTTTGCAGATAGATTGCCCGACAACCCAAATTCTTGGCAAGTTCCACATCCGTAGGACGGTCGCCTATCACAAAACTTCCGGCAAGATCGTATTCCGGATTATTTAGGTACTTCGTCAGCATTCCGGTACGTGGTTTACGGGTGGGCGCATTATCTTCCGGGAAACTACGGTCTATCAGAATCTCATCAAAAGTAATCCCCTCTCCTTCCAATGTTTTAAGCATCAGATTATGGGCAGGCCAAAACGTTTCTTCCGGGAAGGAAGATGTACCCAATCCATCCTGATTGGTGACCATCACAAATTCAAAATCGAGTTTACTGCGGATAAAACCTAAATTACGGAATACTTTCGGATAGAATTCCAGCTTCTCCAATGAGTCGAGTTGGTAATCCACGGGAGGTTCGATCACCAACGTACCATCTCTATCTATAAATAATATTTTCTTCTTCATAAATTATCCCGGGTATTTTTTAAGGATAGCCAATAGGGTATTATTCTCTACACGGGTACCGACAGTCACACGCAAACAGTTGCAGCAAAGCGAAATGTTATGGCGATTACGCACAATAATTCCTTCACCTACCAAATAATTGTAGATTTTCACGGCATCCGTCACTTTTGCCAAAAAGAAATTCGCATCAGACGGGAACAGTTTAATGGTACATGGAAGCTTTTCAAATTCCGCTTCCAAATAGTCACGTTCTTCCTTCAGAGTTTTCACCCAACGTTCTATCTCATAATGTTTATGCAACATGGCGATGGCTTGCTGTTGAGTCAACTGGTTGACATTATAGGGATATTTGATTTTACTAAGAATATCAATAATCTCTTTGGAAGCAAAAGCCATTCCCAAACGGATAGCAGCACATCCCCAGGCTTTGGAGAATGTCTGAAATACGACGAGATTAGGATATTTATCCAACTCTTCGAGGAAAGACGGAGCTTTAGAAAAATCATTGTAAGCCTCATCCAACATTACCAATCCTTCAAACTGACAAAGAATCTTTTCTATTTCGGAACGAAGCAGATCATTTCCCGTCGGATTATTAGGCGAACAAAGGAAAATCAGTTTGGTATGCTCGTCGGTAGCTGCCAGCAATTTGTCAGCAGAGAACTGGAAGTCATCATCCAACAAAACTTTCCGATATTCTACATCGTTTACATCGGCACAGACCTGATACATTCCATAGGTAGGATCGATAGCTACTACATTATCTTTACCCGGTTCGCAAAAAGCACGAAAGACCAAGTCGATGGCTTCATCACTGCCGTTTCCGAGAAAAATATGTTCGGGAGATATTTTCTTAATTTTCGACAACAATGTTTTCAGTTCACACTGCATAGGGTCCGGATAACGGTTGTGAGGCGTATTGTACGGATTTTCGTTTGCATCCAGGAAAACAGAAGCGGTGACTCCTTTATATTCATCACGTGCCGAAGAGTAAGGCTTTAATTTCCAGATATTCGGCCGGGTTAATTCTTGTAATGTTTTCACTTCTTTAAATTTTAAGTTATGAATTTTGAATTGCTTTGAGACGAACTGTGACCGCATTCTTATGCGCGTCCAAATGTTCGTTAGCCGCCATCTCCTCAATAGCGGGACCAATAGCTTTTATTCCTTCCGGAAGAATTTCCTGGAACGTAATCTTGCGGATAAAACTATCCAGACTGACGCCGCTATATGCTTTGGCATAACCGTTGGTAGGCAAGGTATGATTTGTTCCGGAAGCATAGTCACCGGCACTTTCGGGAGTTAACGATCCAAGGAAAACAGAACCGGCATTTGTTACACGCTCTGCTACTTCCATGTAGTTTTCCGTTTCTATTATTAAGTGTTCCGGCGCGTATGCGTTAGTCAGTTCCAATGCTTCATCCAAATCCTTTACTAAAATCAGTTTACTATTCTCTAATGATTTTGCAGCAATTTCACGACGGGGCAATTCGGCTAATTGACGTTCTACTTCCGCCATTACTTCTGTTTGAAGCTTCTCGGAAGTAGTAATCAATATAGCCTGACTATCTATTCCGTGTTCTGCCTGTGACAAAAGATCTGCTGCTACAAAAACCGGGTTGGCAGATGCATCAGCCAGAACTTCGACTTCAGAAGGACCGGCAGGCATATCAATAGCTACATCACGCAGGCTTACCAACTGTTTGGCAGCTGTCACATATTGATTACCTGGACCAAATATCTTATATACTTTAGGTACACTCTCCGTTCCATAGGCCATAGCGGCAATAGCCTGCACACCACCAGCCTTGAATATTTTACTGACACCTGCCAGTTGCGCAGCAAAAAGAATAGCCGGATGAATATTTCCATTCTTATCGGGAGGCGTGCAAAGTACGATTTCCTTGCATCCTGCAATTTTAGCCGGAACAGCCAACATCAATACAGTTGAGAAAAGTGGTGCTGTTCCACCCGGAATATACAATCCCACTTTTTCGATTCCTACCGATTTTTGCCAGCAAGTCACACCGTTCATTGTTTCTACCTTCTTTCCGATAAAACGTTGGGAAGCATGAAAGGTTTCAATATTTTGTTTTGCCAGGGAGATGGCTGCTTTCAGTTCATCGCTTACCAATGTTCCGGCAACCTGTATCTCTTCAGGAGTCACAGCAAGCGCAGACAAGGTGACTTTATCAAAAGTAGCTTCATATTCCAAGACGGCTTTGTCACCTTCTGCTCTTACCTTATTTATAATAGAGCGAACAGTGTCAAACAAATTTTCCGTATTCAGTGCCGGACGTTTCAAAAGTTCCGTCCACTGTTCTTTTGAGGGATATTTAATCAATCTCATGGTTCCTACTTTATTAGATACCTATATATTTATACAATCATCTTTTCAATCGGCAGTACTAAAATACCTTCCGCTCCCAGTCCTTTCAGTTTTCCAATGATTTCCCAAAAACGTTTTTCATCAAGTACTGTATGAACAGAGCACCAGCCTTCCTGTGCTAACGGCATCACCGTAGGACTCTTCATACCCGGCAATACAGCAATGATTTCTTCCAGTTTATCTTTCGGAGCATTCATCAATACATATTTTTTATCTTCGGCTGTTTTTACCGCATTCATGCGGAACAGCAGTTCTTCGAGCACTTCTTTTTTCTCGTCGCTCATATTCTTGTTGCCAATCAGCAATGCTTCCGACTTCATTACGACTTCCACTTCTTTCAAACGGTTACTTACCAACGTAGAACCGGAGCTTACAATATCGAAAATAGCATCAGCCAATCCAATTCCCGGAGACACTTCTACAGAACCGGTAATCACGTGAATTTCAGCATTTACACCATTTTTCTTCAGGAAGTTACGAAGAATAACCGGATAGGAAGTAGCGATCTTCTTACCGTCAAACCATGACAAACCGGGATATTCAATATCTTTCGGCATAGCCAATGAAAGGCGACACTTACTGAATCCCAAACGTTTGATGATTTCCGCATCTTCTTCCTTTTCCATAAATTCATTTTCGCCAACAATTCCCAAGTCTGCCACACCGGTAGCCACTGTCTGCGGGATATCATCATCACGAAGGAATAGAACTTCAATAGGGAAATTGGAAGACTGCACCAATAAGGTACGTTTTGTAGTGCTCAACTTAATATCCGACTCTCCTAAAAGTGCCATTGTCTCTTCGAAGAGACGTCCTTTGGCTTGTACTGCGATTCTTAACATGACTTTATTTAATTTTTAATTATAATATGCGTTGAGAAATAAAAAAGGCTTACCGTATTCGGCAAGCCTTAGTTATCGTTTATATAGTTATACACAATATCATCCACGCCCACCGATTATTCGTTAGGAAAATGATGATGATGATGTGTAGTTGTATATTTCATATTTCTTTTATTAACTGCGACAAAAGTAAAGCATTTGTTTGAAACCACCAAACATTTATCACAAAAACTTGAGTTTTTATTTCAAATTAAAGGCAATATCTCTTCCGGCTCTACATCACATTTCGTAAAATGCATTTCGTCTTTCGACTTTTCTTTCGAGAAAGTAAAGTAGGTACAAACCGATTCTGTGCATACTTCTCCATCCTCATTATATAATTTTGCTTCAACAATGACAATGTTCCGCTTCACTTCTTTAATAGAGGCGCGCAATACTATATGAGAATCTTTGGTATCAACAGATTTTCGGTAACGGGTTTCCATCTTCGAAGTCACTCCAGTCGTTTGTAGTTTACGAAGCACCACCCACGCACAGATTTCATCCATCAAAACTGCTTGAATACCGCCATGCAAAGTGTCAATCCAGCCTTGATACTCGGGACGTGGCTTCCAAATGCTCACTACTTCGTCACCATCCTCATAAAATTCCATTTTTACTCCAGCTTCATTATTAGGAGCACAACCGAAACAATTGTACCCTTCCAAACCCTTCCAGGGATTTATTATCTTCTTCATAGTTCTCTCTTTTAGTTAGTTTTACTTCCCAAATATAAGCAATTCATGAAAAGGAGATGCAATTTTCACTGATTTACTTTCTAATACAACGAATAGCGAAAGCTTTCGTATCAATACCCGCATTAGATTCTTCTATGATATTCGTATCACTTTTCATGTAGAAAACCTTAGTATCGATGGTGGCATTTGTATTGTCCAATGTCCAATATGCCAAATGTTTGTTCTCATAATCTGCTTGAAAAGCCCCTACATACATTCCTACAGGAATACCATTAAAACCGGATAAATTAGTTGCAGGTTGCACTTGTCCTTCCGTCTTCAGGGGCAACCAGGTCCCTGACTTCAACAAAGAAGCTTCCCCCTTCAAGTAGTCTTTTAAAATATTCCAGTCTTCCCAATTCGGTATACTCCAGTGAGTTGGCAAGATCCTACCGGAAAGCGCAACATTAGCGGTATAAAAATAATGCTCTGTAGTAGATTGCAAATATCCGGCTATATTTGCTGTTACCTGATTCAATTTAGGGAGCGCATCACCGTTTACATATAAAGATGTCTCCAAATTACTCCTCATCCAGTATTGAGTTCCGATCTTCACTAGCGGATAATTATGGATGACTCCTCCACGAACATCACGAACAATATCTTCCTGTGCCAAAACAGGTAACACATCATCTGCCAGTGTTACTGATAAGGAGATTGTTCCGTCTGCCAGCACATAAACATTATGACGAGCCAATAAGGTGCCATCCACATAGGTTAATGAATGATCTTCCATATTCCATGATACACTTCCACCATTTACTTTTCCTGATTTTCCTAATAACTGTGCTACAATCCCTTGAGATAAATTAACGCTACCGTCTTCTTTCATCGGATAGGCAACAATCGCTTGAGAAGAAAAATCCGGAGTAACAAGATACTCTTTACATATTTCGGCTACTTGTTTTCCCGAATGTATCACTTTGTACACATTCGATTTTTCAAAAGTCAGCTTCGATACATCTATGTATTTATGCAAAATACCCGATTCGGTATGATCCACTTCTGTTCCATCCCAATCCCCGATTTCTCCGTTCACTTTACTCATTAATATATCTTCGGCCGATACAAACGTTATTTCCAACTCTCTCTGTTTTCCACTTTCCAATTGTAAAGTGGATGGTAATAAACTGGTATATAGTTTGCCGGCAGCTTCCAATGTTATGTATTGATACCCAACAGTCGCCTCTTGGGGAATCAAAATAAGCTCTTTTCCTACTAGTCGACCGTCTTTTATTTCCCATTCTCCTGCAGGAGTAATATCTTTCTCTTCAGAATAGGCAGAGAATGTTTTCTTCTGAAAATCATAAATGGTCTTAGTATAAAAGCCACTCACCGAAAGTGTAGGTTTCACAGATAGTATTTCTTCTATATTCTCTTCCTCTCCGGGGACAAGGACTATTTTCATGCGAAAGAACTGGTGGTTGTAAGTCAAAGCAACTGCATCTTTACTAGCTAATACTTCCTTTTTGGAAGCAACTAGAAAATCAGAATGAGAATAATCATCCAGTTTATCTTGAGTTGTTGCAACGGTCACTTGCATGGAACTTTCACCCATTGCTACCCCGCCCTTCTGATATGGATAATAACTGATTAAATTCAATGTTACTCCATCATCCGGATAGTAAACCGACTCATCAGATACAAACTCACCAGTAGATGAACGCACAAAATGAAGATTATCTGCATAACGTTCTTCTTGCATTGTAGTAGTTCCTGCAAGTGCAAATAATCCCACTTCATCTTTTTCTCCAAAACTATTGTTTACTACACGAGTATTCATAATCTCATGAATATCAGCTACAAACTTCAACGGAATATCTCCATTATTAATGATTTCCCCTTCTTCCTCCGAAATATGGTTTACACAAGCAGTAAACATAGTACAACAAAGGATAAAAAAACCTACTCCCACAAATAGGTTATGGCATGTTTTCATTTTGTTTTTCTATTAGTTCAAAAAAAGAAATTCTTGATTAAGCAGAAAGAATGCCATAAGAGGAAGTATTCACTTTCGGTTATGAAAAACCATACAACACGTCTGTTGCAACTGTAAAATCTTAAATTTCCACATTACAGTTTGAAATGTGGAAGCGAAAGTACACATTATAATTAAGAAAAGAAATATTTTCCTTTGAAAAGATTAGTATTATACATAAACAGCATATAATCAAACATTTACACAGCACATACAAATACAAGACATTCTGAAGCCCACCTTATTATATTAGCTATCAGTTATCATTTACTATTCGTCTTTTATTTCAAAAAGAATATCCCACTTCTATTCCGACAATGTGTCTACCTTGCGAAGAAGCATATTGATAACAATAAAATGCATCTAATGACCAACGTTTGGCTAAAGCAATCTCTACTCCAGGACGATAACGCATACGGTCTGCTCTCCAAAAAGAGGTGTCATCCAAACTTTGATAAATTTCAACAGAGAAATAAGGTGAAACGATTCCTTTTGTAGGAGCATAGGATAACTTCAAACGAGAACGTAGACGAGTTTCAGAATCACCACGGTCATAAGTCTGCTGAAACCTCTCCCGCAAAGACACTTTTAACCATTGATAACGAAAGGTGGCAGTGGCAGATATATGATAGCGATGTCTAAATTTCCATTCTGAATCACCCAAGTTCCGAAGGTGGGTTTCATATCCCACCCCCAGATTCAAAAAAGAACAAGGGCGATAACTTCCACCAACTGTCAGTCCCCAACGATCTAACCGGCTTACATCATCTTTCATACGCAATTCTAAATCGCCTGAAACAGAGAACCGAGAATCTATCTTATGGTTCACTTTAAACTTGGTCCATGTAGTGAAATCATCACTTTGTGCCCATGCGGGAAACGACATTCCAAACAACAACACAAACAGCCAAATCTTAGTATTTAATATTATTCTACTCATTGATTATCGGGTTAAAGTTACAAAGATAATAAATTATCTCCGGCAAAGGAAAAGCATGATACTGAAATAATACTGAAAAGACTGCTAATGTTGCATTAAAAGGAACACTTTGTTTCTCGGTGAGAAACGGGTCGTTCCTTTAAAAGAAACGCCCCGTTGGTTTAAAAGGAAAAAAGTATCTAAGTAAAACACTAATATTCAACTATTATTTTGGCTTCGCATTCCAAACTAACAATGCACAAAAAACTGACAATAAAGCCGCCCCTATCCAAAACCAATTGATATAGGTGAAGTCATAAACATCAACTCCGTTCTGAACCGTTTTTTGCCCTTCTATCAGTATACCACTCATCACATCCTGCAATCCGGCACCAATATAACTGGCAATGCCAACAACTCCCAATGCAGCTCCCGATGCATTGCGAGGAGCAATATCGACAGCCATCAAACCACCCAAAAAGCAAATTAGTACTCCAATTCCTAAACCAAAAAGAATCATAGCCAATACATCTATCCAAAAATGTACGCCCGGAACCAACAGGAAAAGGCAAAGTGCAAATACATTCATCAATCCGAAGATTAAGGCAGGAACATTGCGACGACCACCAAACAATTTATCCGAAATCACTCCGGAAAACATCGTACCAATGATACCACAAACCGGACAGATAGAAATGATAAAACTGGCATCCAGGGTAGAATACCCTTTTTGAGCTTCCAAGTAAAAGACGCCCCAGCTGTTTATCGCATAACGACTGATATACATAAAAGCACTCGAAAGGGCAAGAATCCAAATGGCAGGCATCATCAACACCTGGCGCTGTGCTTTATTGAAATCCGCCGTTTCTGTTGCACTCATCTCTTTTTTCTGTTTGGGAACATTCACCGGAGGGAAACCCTTACTCTCGGGAGTGTCATGAAAGAACTTCCACACGATTAAAGCTCCAAGCAAACCGACAATACCGGCTCCGAAGAAGCCGTATCGCCAACCCAAGACACTGACAATAGACGCAATAATCAAAAAGGTTAACGCCTCACCGATGTTATGGCTGGCAGACCAAAATCCGTAATAGGAACCGCGTTCTTTGTCCGTGAACCAACGGGAAAGACCAACCACACAGGAGGCGGCCCCCATAGACTGAAACCAGCCGCTAATCCCCCAAAGGACAGCAAACAGAATAAAAGAATTGGTAAAGCCGAGACATAAGTTCACTAATGCCGTAACCAATAAACCGGTAGTCATGAAGCGATTGATATTGCTACGGTCGGCAAGGAAACCATTCGTGAACTTTCCGAGGGCGTAAGTGAAGAATAATACGGAACCGATTATTCCCAGTTCCGTTTCAGAGAAGATTCCTTCCTCTACGATGGGCTTCTTTACGACGTTCAGGCTAAGGCGGCAAACGTAATACATACCGTAGCCAAAAGTTGCCGAAAGGAAGGTAGACCATTTCAGATACTTCAGACGACGTTCATCGGAAGAGGACAAAGCCTCCCCGTTACAAGGTCCCGGTGAAGAGACCTTGTAAAAGTTTATAAGCTGTTTTAACATGAAGAAATACGGTTAGTCGTGAAGTTTCTTTTTGCGCAGATACTCCAATAACAGAGCAGGACGATCGGTTTGAATTAATTTCGCTCCCTGATTAATGATCCATCCCCAGCTTTCTTCCGGTTGATGGAGTTCCACCGCACGGTCATCATCATGACCGCCACATAGTTCGGGCCAAAGAGAATTGATAAACAAGTTAGAACCTGTATCACGCACTTTCTTTATCAGGTTAAGAACCTCCGGGCTATCATTGTCGAATACTAATTCATAAGCAGCAGGCTTCATGTGTGTCTGGTAACTATCAATAATAGCTTCGGCTCCTTCTTTGTGCAACTGTACAATAGGCATAAAAATTACTTTATCCAACACAGCACCGTTTTCAGTTTTCACTTGTTCATAAGGAAGCCCGGCTTTGATAACACACTGGTCGACTGTTCCTGTCTTCTTAAGTACGGCATAAGCCTCCTGAAAATAATCATAGCCCTTATCAATATTTACCATTATCTTACCTTTGCAGAGCAACATGACTTCCTCCAATGTAGGAATCTGATGTCTTGTTTTACAAGCGACCCCATTTTTAAGACGCATTGCTTTCAATTCCGCTAATGTATAATCTTCTACCAGCCCTTTTCCGTTCATGGTGCGATTGATAGTTTTATCATGCATCACTACCAAATGTCCGTCTTTGGTTCTTTTCAAATCGATCTCTACCATATCGACTCCCATATCAATGCAATTCTGTATACCTTGCAATGAGTTTTCCGGAGCATTACGCCAGTCAGCCCGATGTGATACAACCAGTATTTTATCAGGATGATTTCCTAACAGGTTTTCTCTGATTTCAGTTATTCTATTTTGGGCAACAGCCAGTTGTACCAAACATAGAAGAAGTATGAAGTTACATATCCGTTTCATAAATGCAAACATTAAGAATTTTAATTCAGTTTATTGTTTTTCCAGACCATTTTTTCTCCCCACATTGGTACATAGGTCTGTTCACAGTTAATCTTCGAAGCCCGTTCGAGTGCCAGTTCCAATGACCATCTCGATTCGTCAACACCTGCATGAGCAAGTTCCAGAATATGCGATAACAAGACATAATCCGGTTCTACCTGCCCTGCACCTGAACCCAGAATATTATTTTCAGTCAGTGCATTGGGAGCGTAACGTGGTATCAATACATTCACATGAGAAGCCAGATTCGTATATTGTTCCGGTTTATAGTTGGAGTCTCCTACATGCATAAAGACGAAGTTACCGGTATCTTCACCACAATCAATCGAAAATACAGTCACAAAATTAGATAACCCGGAATTGTTGTGATCGGTGATACAGGTTTTAATTTTGAATTTTCCTATTTCATAATCTTTATCTCCTTTTGCGGTATAAGGATATGTCGTATCCTTCAAGTAGTTAGACAATACCGGTTTGCCTAAATCAAACATAGCCTGAATAAGATCATTGTTATAATGATCGGAATGCTTATGAGTGACGCAGAGAAAATCAATATAAGGTGCCAGTTCTTTTGCCCAACGATGAGATATGTCAATAGCAAAACACCCTGACGGAGTCTTAACCACATACCCCATATTATAGAGTGCCCAAATCTCTGCCGTACCATTTTCCACTTTTGAGTTTTTAATTCCATCCATCACGCGGTCAAATGCACTCCGATAAAAATAGATAATAGGATCGCACTTTTCCATACTTGTACTTGCTTGGTCGAAGCCATTCAGATAGCTGACAAAATAATCATTTTTACATTTATCCGCATACCCCTGAATTTTGGTCAAAGTAGCAGTACGTCCGGCATTGACAATCAAAGGAGAAGAACTCCACAACTGTTGTGCTGTGGCATCCACTTCCTCTGCCAATTGAGCAAGGATTCCTTCATAACCTGTTTCGGTACTGTTGTTGTCATCATCATCGCAAGCAACAAAACCTATTGCCAAAAGGCAAAACAGTAAATATTGAATTTTTCTTATTATATCCATCTTATTTCAGTGTTTTATAATCATTTATTATTTTATTGAAAGTTTCAACGACCCGTTCCGGTGTTGGACGTGTATCATGGCTTTCATGATCTTTAGTCGCTTCATACATGAAAACTCCTTCATAACCGACTCCTTCGAGTGCGTGCATTAACTTTCCCCACTTAATATCGCCTTGCGTAGGAAGCCAGTGGCACTCGTTGACAAAATCAAAATCCGAAGCATGTATGGTGCCAATACGTTCACCAATGGTTTCTACAAAATGTTCCGTCGTTCCTTTTGTATAATGATTGGTATCAAAACAAACCTTCACACCGGGAATGTCTTTGATAATCTCCCAAAGTTCTTCAGGAGTATTTCCCAGACAAGTCCGCGGCAGATTCTCTATACATAACTGTGCTCCTATCTGATCCGCATACTTCTTCAGATAAGCGATAGACCTGGAAGCATTGGCTATTCTTTGTGCCCGAATACTGTCGTCAATCGGTTCGGAACTTGGATGCAGAACTAAACATTTCGGTTGAAATTGAGCACACTGTTCAATCATCTCCGCCATAAAATCTACATTTTCTTTCCTTTTCTTTTCATCGAGAACCGATATATCCAGCGTGCGGGAAAAAGGAAGATGTATAGACCAGACTTTGATACCGGCACTATCAATTTTTGCTTTCATATCCCGAACACGAGGAATGACCTCATTTGCCGGAACGCCTCTATAACACTGGTTAAATGCAACTTCCACATACTCTAGCCCCACAGACCGAGCTTGAGAAAAATCTGTGGAAGCAGGTACTTTCCACAAAGCTGTAGTAGTACCTACTTTATATTTCTGTGCATATACTCCCATTGTCATCGTCATAAATACAATAAAAACCGAGATTCTCATTATCACTTACTTTTGACGGTTTGTACCTTGAATATCACCACCACGAATACTCCAGGAGTCTGTCTCCAAAGTCTTATTGATATCAAATGCTTTGACAGCACCTATATTACCAGATCCGATCGTTCCGCAATAAAGCCGTTTGTCCGGACCAATAGTAACAGCTGCCATGACTTGTTGTCCTACAGTTTCTTCAAAAACAATGTTTCCATTAGTAATATCAAGTCCCAATACTTTGTTT
Source organism: Bacteroides xylanisolvens (assembly GCF_018289135.1). Lineage (NCBI taxonomy): Bacteria > Pseudomonadati > Bacteroidota > Bacteroidia > Bacteroidales > Bacteroidaceae > Bacteroides > Bacteroides xylanisolvens. Next base: position 731,284 of record NZ_CP072216.1, on the reverse strand, counting down.
CCTGATTGAGTACCTATATAAAGAATACCATCCGTGCTCAAGGCACCTCCACTGTAATTCAAATTGTTGCCTACTTTTTTCTCCCAGATTTTAGCCCCGTTGGCATTTACTGCATGAACTGTCTGCGATCCTTTCTCCGTAAAGTAGATATTACCATTTTTATCTACAATCGGGAAATAGGCATCTCCTTTCGTAGTCGGATACGTCCATTTCTTTGTCCCGTTTGTCATATCGACAGCAACAAGTCCGCCTCCTTTCAACGTCGCATAAAGCATCTGATCTTTCAAAGCAAACGTAGCCTGTTCTGTCACATTTACTTCTTCCAATTTCCATATCTGATCCTTATTCGGTTTAAAAGCATAAATAGCAGCACTTGTACCCGCATAAACATTTCCGGCTTTATCAATAGCTACCGCACTACCTGTTGCTCCGTCAAGGGATTGTTGCCATTTTATAACGCCACTGGATGCATCGAGGGCATACAACGTACTCTTATTAGTAAGACAGTAAAGAACACCATCGACAGACAATGCAGGAAAAGCACCTACCGCAGCATCCAATTTAACCGCCCACTTTTGGGTTCCATTTGGATTTATAGCATATACATTATTAATAGTAGCATTTCTTACACACTGATATATGGTACCATCAGAAGCCACTAACGCACCTCCACCATACGTTATCTGACTGATAGCAAACACCCATTTGAATTCACCGCTCACTACATCAATAGCAAATAAATGCCCTGCAGGAGTAGATGTTGGGATGTACATTGTTTTTCCATCCGGAGAGAACACCGGATTGGAAGTCTTTACATATCCGGTAAGTCCGCCAAAGTTCAAATCGACAGAATTCCATTTATAATTGCCGACTGTAACAGCCAGACTACCCGACTCGGTTGTGTTATTTACATAAGTCACCGTGACAGCTACTGTATAAGTTCCGGTAGTAGCAAATGCATGTACAGGATTGTTTTCTCCTGATGTCGTACCATCACCAAAATCCCAGCTTACCGATTTCACTTCACCTGCCATAAAATACATATCGTTATAAGCAAAGGCGCAAGGTTCCCACACGACCAGTTCCGTATTGGCAAGAATAGGATAGATCAATCCCGGAGTAGCTGAAGTCTCCACTGGAATAGAATTGCCCGTAGGATAAACACAAACTACGTTGAACGTATATTCCTGATCGTTAGTCAACCCGTCAACAATGTATTCTTCCAATGAAGTATCATCCAGATTGATAATCTGATTGCCCGGATTAACAGTAACCTGATAACGGGTAAAACGTTCACTGGCAGGTTTTGTCCATCTTAAACGCACTCTTTCATTGCCGGCTGCTGCCGTCAGATCAGAAATCGGGTATCTCGCATTCTTCGGCGTACAGGCAGCGGTAGTTTTACTAGCCAATCCTCCTGTATAACGAGGCTGTACAGAAAAAGTGTAAGCAACGTCATTCACCAGATTATTGATTGTGGCAGTCATTGTTTTTGCATCCACAGTCATCTCACCTCCTTCCGCGTCTGACGATCCGGAAGTCCAAAGAATCAAATATTCATTAGGCCGGGCATTTTCGTATGCCTCCCAAGCAAGAGTCACATTCATATCTCCGGCTGTTGCCGTAAGTGACTTCAGTTCATATAAATCGAAATTCGCTTTTGGCAGCTCTTCTTCACAAGCAGTAAAAACTACTGTGAGAATAAACAACAAGCTATATATTATTTTTTTCATTGTCTGAATTCTTTTAGTTTAACCCTATTAATATCCCGTATTCTGCCACAACAATTCTGTGTTGTTTATTCTTTCCAATTCCGTTTTGGGAATAGGATACAGGAATTGGTAATCCTGAATAATATGTCCTTCCGCTTTCATGGCTTCCTTAGCACCTCCCATACGTACCAAATCGAACCAACGCTGTCCCTCATAAGGAAATTCCTGTTGACGTTCCAGCATAATCGCATTACGGAAACTATCCTGGTCGGGTAACTCTGTAATCAAAATCGGAGACAATCCGGCACGGGTATGTACGGCATTCAAAGCAACCAAGGCTTCTGAATTCTGCAAATTACTATAGCTTATTTCATTCAAAGCTTCTGCGTACATCAACAATACATCGGCATAACGGAGAATAATCTGGTCATTACCAACAGTGTTATAAGTCGCACTCTTGATATCTTTAAATTTATTCATGACACAGACCTTATCTTCCACCTTTACATAAGTAATCAAATCTTTCCGCTTATCCCCGTCTTTATAACATTCTTTCAGCGCTTTTGTCTGATTGGTATCGTCGGTCAGGTTAATAATAGAGAACCAGTATCCATGCCCTTCTCCTTCCACATCCTTATTAAAGCGAACAGCAAAAATGATCTCATCATTCATTTTATTATTTACATCAAAAACCCGGTCCGGAGTAGTCATCAGAGAATACTTACCTATCAATTGAGATAACACATTTCGAGCTTCCGTCCATTTATGGAAAGTGAGGTAAATCTTGCCGAGCAGTGCCATTGCAGCACCGGAAGTCACTCGTCCCATATCGGCACTTGCATAAGAAGACGGCAACATACTTTCATTAATAACCTGATTCAAATCACCGACAAGGAAATCATAAACCTGCTGGTCTGAACTACGTCCGATTTTCAGAGCTTCGGCCACTGTTACCACCTTATTAGTCATCGGTATTCCTCCCCACAGACGGTACATATTAAAATAAGTAAGTGCACGAATGAAAAGGGCTTCTCCTTTATATTGTTTTTTCAGAGTAGCGTCAAAGTTGGCTTCATCAATCCTATCTAATATAAGATTACAACGATACACTCCATTATTAAAATTCGCCCAAGCATTTTCCAGGATTCCATTAGAAGCTTTATCTGCAAACTGATCGATATCATAACGGTCCTGCGTTCCGGCAGTAGGTGCGCTCAATGTCAAATTATCACTCCGATATTCGCAACACTCCGTAAAATAGGAAACCTGTGTCTGCAATTTAGAGTAACATCCCATCACAGCTACATTAAAATCGTCTGCTGTCTTATATACCTTATCGGTAGGCACACTGCTACTTGGTTCCAAATCGAAGAAACTATCTGTACAGGCAACTGATAGAAAAGCAGTTGACAAGAATAGTATTAGTTTATATTTTTTCATACAACGTGTATTTTAAAGGATGATTAAAGAGTTATATTCAATCCGAATAAGAATGTTTTAGCCAATGGATAAGTACCATAGTCCTCACCCGGTGAAAGAGAATTAGACGGCCGGGCATTCACTTCCGGATTGTATCCGCTATAATTAGTTGAAGTCCAGAGATTTTGTCCGGAAACGTATACTCTCAACTTTTCTACAAAAAAGCGCTGGGTCAGATTCTTCGGCAGAGTATATCCCAGTGTCACATTCTGCAACCGCAGATAAGAGCCATCTTCCAAATGCCAGGTTGACGTACGTCCATTATAACCTTTTGATTTACGATTGGCACGATTCACCTGACCGTTTCCCGGATCTTCCGGACTCTTCCAACGATTCAAGGCGATGGTAGTGCCATTGGTATTGCCTTCCAGATTATCAATGTAACGGCGATTCAAGTTCAGAATCTCATTACCATACACTCCCTGGAAATTGAAATCTAGATCAAATCCCTTAAACCACACTTTTCCCCCGAATCCATAGGTAAAATCAGGCATATAGTTACCTACTATCGTACGGTCTTTATCCAAGTCCATCACACCGTCTCCATCTACATCCACAAACCGGAAATCTCCGGGCTTGGTATTGCTGAAATGAGGATATTTCTTTAATTCTTCTTCATTGGAGAAAATACCATCCTGCACCAACAGATAATAACAGCCGATAGGTTCACCAACTTTCGTTATGTAATACGCATGATCTACGCTACCGGTAGATATGATAGGAGCATTACCCGGACCGAGTGCCTTTACTTCGTTTGTATTCGTAGCATAATTGGCATTGAATGAATAACCGAAATCTTTCGTTATATTCTTCTGCGAGGTCAATGCTATTTCCCATCCCCTGTTGTTTACTTTACCGATATTCATCAATGCAGTGCTATATCCGGTCAGATGAGGAACAGGTACGTTCAACAACATATTAGAAGTGTTGGTATTATAATAATCCACAGTCAGTCCCAGCAATCCTTTGAACATTTGTAAATCAAGACCCACATTCACCATCGCATTCTTTTCCCAACTCAAATCCTCATTCTTTATGGTACTAGGTTTATATCCATTCACCAACTGCCCATTGCCTGTACCGAGTATATAATTATCGGAAGCCATCAGAGACAGGTGGTCATAATTACCAATCTGGAAATTACCGGTAACCCCATAACTGGCTCTAAGTTTCAAGTCATCAACAAATGACAGGAATTTTGCTTTCGTGAAAAAGTCTTCTCCACTTATTCTCCATGCAAAAGAAGCAGAAGGAAAATATCCCCAACGGTTGTTTTTTCCAAAACGGGAAGAACCGTCTGCACGAATGGCTGCTGAAGCCATATACTTACCTTTATAGCTATACTGTACACGTGCCAGATAAGAAGCAATTGTCCACTGTGTTTTATCAGATGCACCTTTCGTCACCGTACCTCCGGAAATCGTTTGTATGTAGTCATTCGGGAAATCGGTAGCCGTCACATTATCACCTTTATATGTTTCTTTTTGAGCCGATTGCACTAAAACGACATTGATAGAATGAACATCCTTGATGGTCGTATTATAATTGATTTTATTCTCAACCAACCAGTTGAAATAAAAACCGGATGAACTGTATGCAGTAGGATTCGACTTCACATCATAATATTTCTGTCCTAATAACGGAAGCTCCGATGAACGGTATTGATCGTTATGTGAACCGTAATAATCACCACCAAAAGAAATGTTATAGGTAAGCCCTTTATATAACTCCAATTCCGCAAAGACTTTTCCCACAATAGCCATACGATCTACAACATCCGATTGGAGGTTTGCCATGGCTACCGGGTTTAATACGGCATTGTGCTGATAGTCATTTCCAATTCTCCAATATCCGTTTCCCTGATAGTTATAGCTTCCATCCGCATTATACACCGGCCATACCGGAGGCATCATCAAGGCTGATTGCACAATACCGTTAGACCCGGAAGCATCTACCCGGTTGGAAGTAGAATAAGAAGGAGAAAAATTCAGACCGAATTTCAGCCTTTTATATTTCCCGTCCAAATTCATACGCATACTATATTTCTTAAAATCGGAATTAATGATAATACCTTCTTTATCATAATAGTTGGCTGAAATAAAATAACCGACTGTTTTTCCTCTGCCGGAAATAGATACATTGTGGCTGGTAGTAGCAGCAGTACGGAATATAGCGTCTTGCCAGTCCGTATCGGTCAGTCCTTTGTCACCATTCAGATAAGGAAAGAGTTCAGTGGGGATACGTTCCCATGAGTTGGGACGCATTCCATTCGGATCGTCCGGTGATCCACCGGGATTGGCATCCAGATAGGCGTTGTCATGCCCATCTTTTGCAAATTCGGCAAACTGATATGCATTCATCATTGAAAGTTTCTTCGAAACACTCTGGATACCATAATATCCATCATACTGCACTTTCATTTTCTCCGACTGCCCCTGTTTGGTTGTGATAATAATTACACCATTCGATCCACGACTACCATAAATAGCTGCCGAAGAAGCATCTTTCAAAACTTCTACAGATTCAACATCATTATTATTCAGATTGGCAAATCCACGTTCCACCGGTACACCGTCGATAATATAGAGAGGATCACTACCTGCATTCACTGTGCTGATACCACGAACACGGATACTTACGCTTCCTTCCGGATCACCACTAGGTTGCGTAACCTGTACTCCCGGCATTTTTCCCGCCAACGCCTGACGAAAATCGGAAGCGGAAACTTCTGCTATTTGTTCGGCTTTCACGGAAGAAATAGAAGTAGAAACATCTCTTTTTCTCTGAACACCATAGCCTACCACGACTACTTCATCGATCATCTTACTATCTTCCACCAACGTGATTTTTGCCGTATTCTTATCTTTTGCAGAGATATTCACAGTTTTATAGCCGATATAAGAAATAGTCAGTGTGGCAGATTCCGGTACATTCATGATTGAATAACGTCCGTCGATATCGGTAATGGTACCACTGCCTTCTCCTTTAATCTGAACACTGGCACCAATCACCGGTTCTCCTTTATCATCTGCAACAATTCCCTGGATAGTGCGTGTGCGTTGAGCTGTTTCTTCCTTTTTAAGCGGCTGTTTGCTGACAGCAATTGTATGATCGGTCCTATTGAAATAAAGTTTGGCCTGGGTGGTTATCTCGCCCAGAATCTGTTTTAATGAAGCATTTTTAATGTCGAAAGAAACTCTCGGAGCTTTGTTCACTGTCTCCTGGTCATAGAGAAATTTAAAATTAGTCTGTTTGCTGATTTTATTGAAAACACTTTCTACCGGCTCATTTTGCACGCGAAGCGTTATATCGTGCTCTTTCAGTGTTTGAGCAGCAGCCGGAACAATTAAAATGAAGGTGAATAGTAAAAAAGCTAAAAACGAACAGCTATTTTTACTTATCCCTTTACAAATAAGAAGATTATTCATAAATTTGTGCGTTTTAGTAATTGACTAAAGTTATTAAAAACGAGCAATGCGCGATACGTTATTCATTTGGGTCGAAGCTTATGAATATCCGTCCGGATTGCGGATAGGGGCATTCCTTTGGAGTGCTTCTATCATTTTAGGGAGGTTCATGAAGGGGCTGTTTTCATCTATTATTCTTTTAAAGGTTGAACATTATCTTTTCTTCATCTCATTCTTTATAAAGAAGGACATTAATACCTTCTTTCTTATATTTGATATCACCACTGATAAATTCGATGGATTTAAGTACGGCCTCCAGACTCTTATTATCGTGCTCACCGGTAATCAAGTTGTTGAAATCCTGACCGGGAGCAAAAGTAATCCGGCAATTATATACACGCTCCAGTTCTTTTGCCACATCCCGAATCGGTGTACTGTAGAAACGTAAACCTCCTTTCATCCAGACAGCCACTCCCCTGTCTTCTGTTTTCTTGCTATATTCACCGGAAACCGTATTGATAAGCACTTGCTCTTTGGCAGTCAGCCTCATCATCGCTTCCGGTAAATCAACCTGTACTTTACCACTCTCCACACTCACAGATACAATCTCATCCGTTGAATAGGACTTGACATCAAAACGAGTACCCAATACCCGAACATCCAGCCGCTTCGTCTTTACAATAAATGGCATCTTTTCATTACGGGCAACACGGAAATATCCCTCACCTTCAAGTTCTATTTCACGGCTATCTCCCACAAAACGTTCCGGATAACGCACTTGAGAACAAGAATTCAATACCAAAAGAGTTCCATCCGGCAAAGTCACTTGCCTTTTTTCACCAAAAGAAGTAGTGACTTCGGCAAGCGTGACCTGCTGCTCATTCATATACCGGAAAAAGTTGACACTCCCTATTATAATGGCTATGACAGCCGCCGTACTAACCGCCACCACAGATGCCCGACGGAACCAGGTACGTTTTTTGTGTTCAATACGTTTCAATAACTGACGTGCCTCTCTCTTATATTTTTCCCGTTCCAAATCAGTAGCAGGTTGCAAGTTCCCGGATTCTTCCCAAACCTCTGCTGCCAGTTCATCCAATAAATCTTGGTTTTCTGCCTCTTTTATGCTTTGCAAAAGTTGCGAAGCCTCTTCCCGGGTATAAAGGTCATCCAGGTAACGATGCAATTTATCTTTTTCTGTTTTAGTATCTTTCATCATACATTCAAAATAAGGATATTAATTTCCTTCCCTTTGTATAAGTAATACACAAAAGTAAGAAAGAGCTAGGGTGTGATTAACATTTATTATAAGTTTAAACAAAATAGAATCAAAAGTATATCAGCTGATGTACTTGAATATTTAGTCAGATAAGAACGAATCACTTTCAGAGAAACAGAAATATGTTCCTGCACCGTATGAACAGAGACACCCAACGCTTCGGCTATTTCTTTATGAGACATCTGTAACTCACGGCTCATTTTGAACACTTCCCGTTGGCGGGGTGTCAATTGTTCCAATGCACGGGCAACAATCTCTTTCAAATCATTGAGCAAAATATGGTTATTGGTTTCGTTAGTTGAATCGATCGCTTGAGAAAGAATCTGTTCTTTCAGCTGATCTTCATTAGCCATGTCACGCAACTGATTCAGAATACGATTACGTACGATGGTATAAAGGTAGGAAGAAAAAGAGGCTTCGGGATTGATGAAACGACGAGTTTGCCAGACTACCGTAAATGCATCCTGAAAAATATCTTCAGCAAATTCACGCGACTTGACGAACTTCAGGGCGAAGTAGAGCAAACGATTCTTGTAAGCGGCATAAAGTTCGCAAAAGGCCTCTTCATCTCCGTCTATCAGACGGAGAACCAATTCCCGTTCATTTACAAGAGTGTCTGTTGCGTACATATTTTCTTTATTTTTGGGCACAAAGGTATTGTTATGATGTTACAAACGTATGTATTTTTTCTGAAATAAAAAAATAAAAGCGATCTCACCGAAAAGATGAGACCGCTTTTATTTCATTTATCATTCAAGACAGTGCCTTATCGAAGATTTTAATTTTTCCCTTTCTTATAATTCTCCAATCCGGTCTGCAAGAATTCGATATACTTAGGAATATCTTCGTTATAAGCATACGACTTATTCAACGGTTTGCCCTGATTGTCCAACAATACATAGAAAGGCTGGGCGTTGGCTCCGAATTTCACACGTTGCAGATAACTCCATTTATCGCCGACAGTACGCAAAGTACGTTCTGTACCGTTCTCGATTATCTTTACGGGCTCGGTCAACGGAGTCTTATTATCCACGTAGAGAGTAATCAGTACATAATCGTTATTAATCAAATCACTCACTTTCGGATCAGTCCACACCGCTGCTTCCATCTTACGACAGTTTACGCAACCATATCCGGTAAAGTCGAGCATAACGGGTTTTCCGTTCAGACGGGCATATTCCATGCCTAAATCATAATCATCGAATTTCGCATGTACCTCGTTCTTATACAAATTGAAGTCTTGCGTCTGCATAGGCGGAGCAAATGCAGATACAGCCTTCAATGGTGCTCCCCACAAACCAGGAACCATATATACGGCAAACGCTAAAGAGATTAATGCCATAAAGAAGCGGGTGACTCCCACCTTATTATCATCGTCATCATGCGGAAATTTGATCTTACCCAACAGATAGAATCCAAGCAAAGCAAAGATTACAATCCACAGAGCCAGGAATGTTTCACGGTCAAGCAGTCTCCAACCATAAGCCAAGTCAGCTACCGACAAGAATTTAAGCGCAAACGCCAATTCGAGGAAACCCAGCGTTACTTTGATTACATTCATCCATCCACCGGACTTCGGCATAGATTTCAGCCAAGACGGGAACAGGGCAAAAAGTGTAAACGGCAATGCCAAAGCAATGGCAAATCCCAACATACCGATTGCCGGAGCAACCACACTTCCTGTGGTAGATACCTGTACCAGCAGAAATCCGATAATCGGACCTGTACAAGAGAAAGATACCAATGAAAGCGTAAAAGCCATCAGGAAAATACTTAGTAATCCGGTCGTAGATTCCGCTTTGCTATCTACTGCGTTTCCCCATTTCGAGGGTAGTCTGATTTCAAACGCTCCAAAGAATGAAGCCGCAAAAATCACCAGCATCAGGAAGAAGAGAATATTGAAAATAGCATTGGTAGATAAAGCGTTTAATGCACTGGCACCGAAAATTAACGTAATAGCCAAACCTAATGCCACATAAATCACTACGATAGATGCCCCATACGTCCACGCATCACGAATTCCTTTCTTTTTATCTTTACTACGCTTCAGAAAAAAGCTGACTGTCATCGGAATAATCGGCCATACACAAGGAGTGAACAAGGCCAATAATCCTCCAAGAAAACCTGTAATGAATATATATATCCAAGACATATCCTCCTGACCGTGCTCTTCGCCTAATGCTTGCAGATCACTGATAACGGGTTTCCAAAGTTCACTGGAGGTAACAGCCGGCTGAATATCCGTAATAGCCTCCGTTGTAGTTGCAGGAACCAATTCCATCATAGCAGATGAATCTTTCGAAGCAACAGGAGTTGCCCCTTCTTTCTTATCTGCCTTATCCACTACTTTTTGTTCCGGTTGTTCTGCTTTCGGTTGTTCTGTTTTCGTTGCGGCAGCATTTCCGGCTTTCGCTACTCCCGAAAACTTGAATGGCACTTGAGTAGGGGGCAGGCAGCTCTCGTCATCACAAGCTCCGTATTCCAGATAACCTTCTATCGCGTAAGCTCCACCCGTAAATTTCACTTTCTGTACAAACTTTGCTGTATTCTCGAAATAACGTACCTTCATTTCGAACAATTTATCGAAAGTAGCTACTTCTTTGCCCACAGGCTTCAGTTTACCGACAAGTTCGACACCTGATTTATTATCAACATTAAATGTTGCAGAAATAGGACCGCCATCTCCCAGGTCGGTAGAATAAACATGCCAACCTTTATCAATGGTAGCTGTAAACACCACTTCTGCCTCCGTATCGGAGAGAGTTGTCAGCTCTGTTTTAAACTTTACCGGATCCTTGATCTGCGCTTGCAATGCATATACAACAAAGCTTAAAAGCAGGAAAGAAATTATTTTTCTCATCTTTATTTTTTAATTTATAATTCATAGTCTACGCATGCACGGCTTTCCTTCGTTTCAGCCAGAATCTTGCCGGCAGCTACGTGGTCGGGATGCGTTGCATAGAATTTCACATCTTCTAATGTATCAAACTCACTGTAAAGCGCTATGTTCCATGTTTCACCGGGATTCATATTCAATCCGACTTCCACTTTGCGAATTACAGAGATTTTAGCAGGAAGAGCTTCTATTGCTTCCTTGAATTTAGTCATGACTATCAGTTTCTCTTCAGCAGGAACTTCGTCTTTTAACTTAAATAATACGATGTGTTTTACCATTACGTTGTTATTTTAATGAATTGTTTCTATATTTGTCTTGTTAATGCATACATTGCATTAATAGAAATGCAAAAATACTCTATTTGGTTCAAATATACATTTAAAGAGATGTTAATTATAGGAATAGCAGGCGGAACGGGCTCCGGAAAGACCACCGTCGTACGGAAAATAATAGAAAGCCTCCCCGCAGGAGAAGTAGTACTCTTACCACAGGATTCATACTACAAAGACAGTAGCCATGTCCCGGTTGAAGAACGCCAGAATATCAATTTTGACCATCCCGATGCTTTTGAATGGAGTTTGCTTTCCAAACATATCATGATGCTGAAAGAGGGAAAAAGTATCGAACAGCCAACTTATTCTTATCTCACTTGTACGCGCCAGTCCGAAACAATCCACATTGAACCTCGCGAAGTGGTTATCATTGAGGGAATCCTTGCTTTGTGTGATAAAAAGCTGCGCAATATGATGGATCTTAAAATCTTTGTAGATGCCGATCCCGACGAACGCCTGATACGTGTTATCCAAAGAGATGTTATTGAGCGCGGACGTACTGCCGAAGCTGTAATGGAACGTTATACACGGGTTTTAAAGCCTATGCACCTGCAATTTATCGAACCTTGCAAACGATATGCCGACCTTATTGTACCGGAAGGCGGCAGTAATAAGGTAGCTATTGATATACTGACTATGTACATCAAGAAACACTTGAAGAGTTGAGAGTGGAGAATGGAGAGTTGAGAGTTAAAAGCAAAATGTCAGGTATGAATGTCAAGACACTGATTATCCCTTTATTCCTCGTATTGTTCTGTTGTGTGTTCGGATGCCGGAACAAACAACATAGTACAACGGATGAATCCGCACGTGATCTTCCACAAATAAAAGATAGTGGCGAACTCGTTGTATTGACATTGTATAGCTCTACTTCCTATTTTATTTATCGGGGACAGGAAATGGGATTCCAGTATGAACTTAGCGAGCAGTTTGCCAAAAGTCTGGGACTAAAGCTTAGGATTGAAGTTGCCAAAAGCGTTGACGAGATGATTCAAAAATTGCTGGCAGGCGAAGGAGATATGATTGCCTATAATCTGCCTATCACCAAAGAGTGGAAAGACAGTCTGCTTTATTGTGGTGAAGATGTCATCACCCATCAAGTGATTGTTCAGCAAGGAAGAGGAAAACAGAAGCCATTAAAAGACGTAACCGAACTGGTAGGAAAAGATATATACGTAAAGCCGGGGAAATATTACGACCGCCTCGTCAATCTGAACAGCGAATTAGGAGGCGGCATCCGGATTCATGAAGTTACCAATGACAGTACTACCATCGAGGACTTGATAACGCAAGTGGCGCAAGGAAAAATCCCGTATACAGTAGCCGACAATGACTTGGCAAAATTAAATAAGACCTATTATCCTAATTTAAATATCGATCTATCTATCAGTTTCGATCAACGGTCTTCGTGGGCAGTACGAAAAGACAGCCCCGAACTGGCAGCCGCCGCTACTAAATGGCATCAGGAAAATATGACCTCTCCTGCCTACACAGCCAGTATGAAACGTTATTTTGAGAATAGTAAAATGATGCCCCACTCTCCTATCCTTTCATTGAAAGAGGGGAAAATTTCTCATTATGATGATTTATTCAGAAAGTATTCCAAAGATATCGGATGGGATTGGCGTATGCTGGCGTCACTAGCCTATACAGAATCTAATTTCGATACCACCGCTGTTTCCTGGGCCGGCGCTAAAGGACTGATGCAGTTAATGCCTGCCACCGCCCGGGCAATGGGAGTACCTCCCGGCAAGGAGCAGAACCCGGAGGAAAGTGTGAAAGCGGCTATTAAATATATCGCCGCCACCGACCGCAGTTTCAGTATGATTCCCGACAAACAGGAACGACTTAACTTCATTCTGGCATCTTATAATGCCGGCTTGGGACATATATACGATGCCATGGCGCTAGCCGAAAAATACGGAAAGAACAAACTAGTATGGAAAGACAATGTAGAAAACTTCATCCTGCTCAAAAGCAACGAAGAATACTTTACCGACCCTGTCTGCAAAAACGGGTATTTCCGTGGTATCGAGACTTACAATTTCGTCCGTGATATCATGTCGCGCTACGAATCCTACAAGAAGAAAATAAAAGCATGATTAATATTAAGTATCAAGTATTAAGTATTAACCGTGGCCTTTGAGGTGCTTATCCGCATGGCGTAATACTTAATACTTGATACTTACTTAATACTTATTTTTTGGTTACTAAGCTGATTACGATGATGGCTAATACAGATAATGGTAAGGCAAATAATATCGGATCAATCACAGGGAAAGGATAAGTGGTAATCAATACATCCCGTCCAAATAATGCTTTGCAGATACCTAATGCTGCAGATTCTTTCTGATGAAGAAATACAAGGGCAAACAGGCTACCGATTGTTCCGACCCAAAGACTTGCCATGACACCCTGCTTAGTAGCTTTCTTCCAATATAAAGCACAGAAATAGGCTGGAAGGAAAGCTGCAGCACAAATCCCCATAAAGATAGAAGTTCCACGGGCGATAATATCATGAGGCAACATATAGCAAATAATGTAGCTGACCAGAATAGAGAACAATACTCCCAGACGAATCACGTTGGTCAGTTTATTCCGCGAACGGGGTTTATAAGTTCCATAGATATCAGAACCTACCGAAGCCCCCATTGTATGGAACTGCGAGCTTAGTGTAGACATACTGGCCGAAAGGATACATAACATAAAGAGTGCGGCAAACCAGTCGGGCATCGCTTTATTAATAAAATATGGAATAATCTTATCGATGTCCTGCACTACTTCGGTAGCAACCGCTCCTTCTGTTTTCAGGAAGAAAAGGTTACTCAAAGCTCCGGCATGATAGATAGCTCCTACTGTTATAATCAAAAAGAAACAACCGATAAATACACCGCGGTTTAATTGTTTGCTACTTTCCACAGTCATAAAACGAACCACTAGCTGGGGTTGCGCAAGACATCCGATTCCTACTCCTAAAATAAGGGAAGTAACAAGTGAGTACCATTGCGGTGAACCTGTAACAGGCATTGCAGTCCATCCCTGATGTCCCAATGCTTTAAATTTTTCCGGGACTAACGGAGCAATAGCAGTCAACTCTTTATTCGCCTCGGTAAAACCCATACCGAGCACCTGGTATAAAGAGAATAATAGAAACAGCATGCAACCGAACATGATTACTGCCTGCAACGCATCTGTATACATGACTCCTTTCATACCGCCTGCAATAACATAAGCAGCAATAACCAATGTAAATATCAACAAAGAGATATTGAAATCAATCTGAAAGATCTGTTCGATAAATACAGCTCCACCTTTCATCACAACTGCTGCATAAAGCGGCATTCCGACAAAAATAACAGCAGCAATAAATACCTGTATATTACGGGAACGAAAATGACGCCCTAATAATTGAGGAAAAGTGCTCACATTCAGTTTTGCACCCATACGCCGGGTGCGTAAACCGAAAAAGATAAAAGCAATGACAACCCCAATAAACATATTCAGGAAACAGAGCCACTGAATACCCATTCCGAAAGCTGCCGCCACTCCTCCAAAACCTACAATAGCAGATGCAGAGATAAACGTAGCACCGTAAGAAAGTGCCATAACAATAGGATTCATCTGACGTCCGCCTACCAGATAGTCACTGGTATTCGTTGTTTTCTTGTATCCCAAAAAGCCGAGGTAAGCAAGTGACAGGAGATATCCTATCACAATCAAGCCGAGTGTAAATGTATTCATCGAGTTTCGTCTTTTTCGTCGTCCTTATTCCAATACTTCAGCCCAAACCAGGCAGCAAAGATCACACATACCACTGAAAGAAGGTAAGGCAGAATTATAAAAGGGTCGTCTATTCCAAACATTTGCGTATCAGATTTTAATTAGCGTTGCAAATGTAAGGAAATTATTGAAAAGACAAAACTTTTGCTTACTAATACTGATTATAATGTATCTTTTTCTCGTCAAATTTCTGTTTCGGGTTCTCTTTTGTAGCCGGATAGCCGAAAGGAATGACACAAAGCGGAAGGATATTATCAGGTAGATTGGTATATTTGCGTACCACCTGCATACGGTCTTCATAAGGATAGGCAGCCGTCCATACAGCCCCCAGTCCCAGACTTTCGGCAGCCAGCAGAATATTTTGCGCTGCTGCTGAACAATCCAAATACCAATAAGACGAACGTACAGAATCTCCGCAGACAATGATAGCGTTACGGGCTTGGGTTAACATCTTTGCATAAGGAAGCGCAGCAGCCATTGAATCCAGTTTGGCACGGTCGGATACTACTATAAACTCCCAAGGACGGACATCTTTACCCGAAGGGGCAGCCATTCCGGCACGAAGCATCAAGTCTATTTTCTCTTTCTCCACTCCCTTATTCAGATAAGTACGCACACTTTTACGTGCGAAGATATTATCCAAAGCAGCATTTCCGGTTTCGGACGTTCCTTTTTCTTCTTTGGTAGAAGAACATGCGCTCATAGCAACAACTATTGCTGCAATCAGACATAAGAAAGAGAAAATCTTTTTCATTGTGATACTATTTAAAACAGATTCAACTTATTTTTCTGCGCCTCTTCCAATGAAACCGTTTCACGTTTCAGCAGACCGCTTTTTTCACGAAGCACCTCATATTCGCTATTCAGTTCGTTCACCAATTCGGCTTTCAGCTGTGGATTCAATAATTTGGAAGCAACACTTGCATTCTGGGAAGCATCTTTCAGATGTACCACCGGAGCGTGATAGACAGGAGCAATCTTCAATGCCGTATGCATTTTCGATGTAGTGGCCCCACCAATCAGAAGAGGAATATCCAGTCCTGCTTTTTCGAGTTCCAAAGCCACATGCGCCATTTCTTCCAAAGAGGGAGTAATCAGACCACTCAATCCGATCATATCCACTTTTTCTTCAATGGCACGCTGCACAATGGTTTCCGCCGGCACCATCACTCCCAAGTCTACAATATCATAACCATTGCAAGCCATCACCACCGCTACAATATTTTTTCCAATATCGTGCACATCGCCCTTTACAGTTGCCAGCAACACTTTTCCAGCCGCGGCGCTTCCTTCCACTTTTTCCGATTCGATAATCGGTTGCAGGATAGCTACGGCTTTTTTCATCGTACGGGCAGTCTTCACAACCTGGGGAAGGAACATCTTACCGGCACCAAACAACTCGCCTACATAATTCATTCCATCCATCAACGGGCCTTCAATCACATCGACTGCTTTATCATAAAGCGGCAATGCTTCCGCCAAATCCTGTTCAAGGAAATCTCCGATTCCTTTCATCAAGGCATATTTCAAGCGTTCCTGAACGGATTCTTCTCTCCACGCATCTTGTTTGGCAGCTGGTTGTCCGGCAGTTCCGCTCATAGTTGCTTTCAGCGATTCCGCCAATTCTATCAGACGTTCCGCTGCGTCCGGACGACGATTCAAGACGACATCTTCTATCTTTTCCAATACATCGGTCGGGATATCACTATATAACACGGAAGTACCCGGATTCACAATCCCCATGTCCATTCCTCGCTGAATGGCATGATAAAGGAATACAGCGTGCATCGCCTCACGGATATAATTATTGCCACGGAAAGAGAAAGAAAGGTTACTGACTCCTCCGCTAATATGAGCACCCGGAAGATTCTTTTTGATCCATGCGGTAGCTTCAATGAAATCTACGGCATAGTTATTATGTTCTTCGATCCCTGTGGCTACGGCAAGTACATTGGGGTCAAAAATAATATCATGAGGATTAAAACCTACTTTATCTACCAAAAGACGGTAAGCCCGTTCGCAAACTTCTATTTTACGGGCGGCTGTATCTGCCTGACCTTTCTCATCAAAAGCCATTACGACGGCGGCCGCTCCATATTGGCGGATGATACGGGCATGTTCGAGGAAAACGTCCTCGCCTTCTTTCAGAGAAATGGAGTTAACGATTGACTTTCCTTGCAGACATTTCAGGCCGGCTTCAATCACTTCCCATTTGGAAGAGTCAATCATTACCGGAACACGGGCTATTTCCGGTTCGGACATGATAAGATTCAGGAAAGTAGTCATCTCTGTCTTTGCGTCCAACAGTCCGTCATCCATATTGACGTCAATCACCAAGGCACCATCTTCCACTTGTTGACGGGCGATGGAGAGAGCTTCATCATATTTCTTTTCGTTTACCAGACGGAGAAACTTACGAGAACCGGCTACGTTGCAACGTTCGCCAACATTTACAAAATTAATTTCCGGTTTGACTTCCAATAGTTCAAGCCCGGAAAGCCACATACAATCCGGTGCAAGAGCAGGGACGTGTGGTTTAGCACCTTTCACGAGGGCGGGATATTCGGCAATATAGGCATCCGTCGTTCCACAACAGCCGCCAATGATATTGATTAGTCCTTCTTCAATATATTCTCTCACTTCGTGAGCCATATCAGCAGGTGTCTGGTCATACTTACCCAGGCTATTCGGTAATCCGGCATTCGGATAAGCACTAATATAATAAGGTGCACGAGCTGCCAGTTGTTCAAGGAATGGTTTCAATTGGCGGGCTCCGAAAGAACAGTTTAAACCGACAGAAAAGATATTGGCATGTTGCACGGAAGCAAGAAATGCGTCCAATGTCTGGCCGGACAATGTTCGTCCGCCAATATCAGACACCGTTACAGATAACATGACAGGCACTTCGACACCTGTTGCTTTCATTGCTTGTTCGGCTGCAAAAATAGCAGCTTTAGCATTCAGGGTATCAAAGATTGTTTCGATCAGAATGGCGTCTACGCCACCTTCAAGCATTGCTTCCATCTGTTGCTGATAGGATGCAGCCAGTTCGTCGTAACTCAAAGCACGATAAGCCGGATTGTTCACGTCCGGGCTCATAGAGCAGGTTTTATTGGTTGGGCCTACAGAGCCGGCTACAAAACGCGGTTTATCGGGATTCTTTGCAGTGTACTCGTCGGCAAGATCACGGGCTAGTTTTACGGCTGCCAGATTCATCTCACGCACGTATTCTTCTACGTGATAATCAGCCATAGAAACTGTAGTCGAACTGAATGTATTGGTTTCGATGATATCCGCACCTGCTTCCAGGTATTTACGATGAATATCCTGAATCACGTCGGGACGTGTGAGACACAATAAGTCGTTATTCCCTTTCAACTGTCCGGGGATATGCGCAAACCGTTCACCACGAAAATCTTCTTCCTTGAGGTTATATTGTTGAATCATTGTACCCATTGCCCCATCCAGAATAAGGATGCGCTCGGATACGACTTGAGAAATTGTCTTTTTCATTACCCTATCACATTAATACCTAATTACCTACTCTGCCATCTTCTGCCAGACTCTTCGCAGTCCAGCGTTTATCTTATAGCGATTTTCTTTACCGCTTGAACATTCTTGCCATATCTCTACGGTCGTCTTTCTCCTTTATAGATTCTCGTTTATCATATTCTTTCTTACCTTTCGCCAAAGCGACTACCAGTTTCGCCAAACCTTTTTCATTGATAAACAAGCGTACAGGGACAATCGTAAAGCCGGGATTTTTCATCTCCCGCTGAAGTTTCTCCAATTCTTTTTTATTAAGCAACAACTTCCTCTCTCTACGTGCCGTATGGTTATTGTACGATCCATAGAAATATTCGGCGATGTGCATATTCTTCACCCACAATTCGCCTTTCGTAAAATAGCAAAACGTATCTACCAGACTGGCTTTTCCCAAACGAATGGATTTTATTTCCGTACCGGTCAATACAATACCTGCTGTGTAGGTATCTATCAGCTCGTAATCAAACGTAGCCCGTTTATTCTTTATATTTACAGGAGGTTGTTTCATCTTTACTCATTAATTAAGTATGGCCGTCAGCCTATTAAACACGATCTGTATCACCGCCGGACATAGTATTAACAATACAGACGACAAAAGGGTGTATTTTAATCGTTGTTTTTCTTCTACTCCCATCAGTATAGGAACTCCCTCCCATACCACATAGACGATGTAGAACTGCAGCAACCAAGCAATAATTCTAAAATCAGGTAATAGTCCGGTTACTATCTGAAGCAGGAAAGACACAACCAATGCATATCCTGCAAACTGTTGTGTCAACGGCATATTGCTATGCAGACCAAACATCCTTGTTCCCATTTCATTGATGGCATAAGCTGCCAGAAAATAGCCACCGAACAGGGCTACAGCTACGGCGCAACAATTGGTCATAGCTATCTGGAAACTTTGCGGACCTCCCCACCCATTCGTCAATAACGAACCGATGAATACGGACAGACCGCATAAACCAATCATAGGATAGACAAAAGCCATAAATACTTTTCGCCTATCCTCTTCCATAGAAATTTCCTCCCAGGCCTTGGCCGGAGAGGAAATCAATTTCATTGCTATGTTAAATAGTTCTTTGTAGTTCAATGTTATTCTGTAAATGCGTAATCATATTCAACCGAACGTTCAACCGAAGTTTCCTTCCCATCCTTATCGACCAATTCATCTTTTGAGTTATTGATTTCAGCTGTCAGTTCCAGGTATTTCGGTAATTTGCCTGTTTTCTCCTTAAATGCAGCAAGAGCAGCTCTAATTGAATAAGCCCTATAAGCATATGTAAAATTAGAACGAGTTACGGTCTCACCTGCATCCTCAACAACATGGCTAATATATAGTTTTAACTTAGTGTCAGAGGCAGTCATTGCTTCAGGATCATAAGAAAGAACAAATGAATGCTTCTTTACTTCTGAATCTTCAACACTAGAGTTTGTAACTTTCACCCAATATGGCATTGTCAAAACGATTGTATTTTTGTCATAATAAACCAAACTTGACTGTTGCTTATCCAATGAATAAAGAGGATTAGTAGGTTCCGTTTTTTGAGGATTCAAACCTTCATTACCTTTAGGGTCAATACAAAGCGGAGTAGATAGCAAAGTAACTGGTATACTAGTACTATTTGCTGTCACCTGTGATTGGTCATATTGGCATGAAATTATATACATATTTCCATCCAAAAAGCCCAATTCTGTAGTTGGAACCAACTTCGTAGTTGCATCCCCCATCAGAAATGATCCAAAATTATACTTAACAGGAACAGTCATTGTAACATTGTGGTTATCATCTCCATTCATACAAGAAGTAACTGACATACCCATAACCACAGCCATCAAAGCCACCAAGAAAAATTTCACTTGTTTCATAAACATATTTTTTAGATTTTGCAAAGATATAAATTCTAATTCATAATTAATAAATGCAAGTACTTAAAAAATACTGCATCAGTTACTTTATTATTTTTGCAAAAAGTTCCAAATGATCATCTACGTAGCTTGCAATCAATGCTGTGACTTGTTCTTCCATCTCTAAATAGGCTTCTTCCAACTCATCAAAAGCTTCATATTGCTCGTACATAGCCATAAATTCATCATCCGTCCGTTCCTTTTCCAAATCTTTCCGGTTGGCATCAAAGATTTTCTTAGCCTTATAAACTAATTTCGAAAACTCTTCCGCTCCCCACAAACGCATCACTTTCGCAAACGGATTATCAAAGATATAACCACCATAGCCATTCTGAATCAATTGACAGAACCCGCCAACCATCATCTCATCACGAAAAATCTGATAAGCCAGCAAAGAATGTTGTTCTCCCGTCAACAAAGGCATCGTCTCCGCAGTCAATTCACCACCGATTACCTCTTTATATTTATCTGTAAACGCCTGGATAAATTCATCCATTCCTTCACCCGCAGCCTTTTGTAAGGCTGATTCTACAACTTCGATCATAATCTTCTTTATATAATGATGCAGCAAAGCTACGAATTTTATTCTACATCCAGTAATAATCCCTCCATAATCTTGCCAATCTTAACTCCATTATCCGTCCTCCACGTTCTTCACACGATCCATATCATCTCATTTACAGACACTTCCTGTGAACAAATCATATAAAACACGGTATTCACATCCTTCACAGAATATGTATTTCACAGTTTCACCACATAGTGAGAACCAATACTTGCTATATTAATAGAAACAGGCAAATAGCATATATATCCCGAATGAAAAGCAACTGTTTAATAACAGACGACTCCAGTCGGCTATCCAGTCAACTCTAGTCGACTAATCAGACAACGATAGTTGTCCGAATGGCCGGCTAGAGTCAGCTGACAAGAATATTGTAAGGTGATTTATGAATTGCCGGCTCTATTCAGGCTGTTTATTATACATGTAATCGCATCCCCAAATAAACTCCTATTAGATAAGGTATAAGCCAAATGCACCAAACTACAATGCTGAAACGATTAAAATGTCTCTTTTCTATAGGCGTTCCCTTCACATAGGTCCATATCGCCCATAACGCATGTACAAACATCAGAAGAATAGCAATTGCCCCTATCACCGTATGCATTTCGTCATGCAAATGAGTCAGTTCGGCAATATGCTCCATCAGGCTTGTACCCACCGTGTCGGCCAGCAACCCGAGAAGAAAGAAAATGATATGCCAAAACTTTAATTTCCTTTGAAGACGTTCTCCCCAAACACCTATCGTATAAAACACAAGCGCAGATGAAATAACGCAAATTGCCGCTATTAAATAATGTATATCTATCTGATTCAGTTCCATAAATTTTCTTTTTCTAATAACAACAAAGCACAGGATAGATAGTTCTCGCGGTCTCAATCTTTCACAAATGCAATCCCGACTTTACAAACGACGAAAAAACGTAAACAGATTTGTCTCTTTTCACAAAAAAGTAATAAAAGGCGATTTGCAGAAACAAATAAATCGACTACCTTTGTGGGCGATTTAGAGAATCGTGACTACGTATTTTTAATTATATCACTAAAAAAAGAGCTAATTATGACTTATTCACACGAAGTGGAACACATGTGTGTTGTAAAGAAGGGCCCTAACCACGGACCGGCTCCCATACCCGAAGAAGGCAAATGGGTAAAATCTAAAGAAATCGTTGATATTTCTGGTTTGACACACGGTATCGGTTGGTGCGCTCCTCAACAAGGTGCTTGTAAACTGACACTGAACGTTAAAGAAGGTATCATTCAGGAAGCTTTAGTTGAAACTATCGGATGTTCCGGTATGACTCACTCTGCTGCTATGGCTGCTGAAATTCTTCCGGGAAAAACGATCCTTGAAGCATTGAACACTGACCTTGTTTGCGACGCTATCAATACTGCAATGCGCGAACTTTTCTTGCAAATCGTATACGGACGTACTCAATCAGCTTTCTCTGAAGGTGGTTTGATTATCGGTGCAGGTTTGGAAGACTTGGGTAAAGGTCTTCGTAGCCAGGTAGGTACTCTTTATGGTACTTTGGCTAAAGGTCCTCGTTACCTTGAAATGGCAGAAGGTTATATCAAACAAATCTTCTTGGACAAGAACGACGAAATCTGCGGATACGAATTCGTACACATGGGTAAGTTCATGGACGAAATCAAGAAAGGTACTGATGCTAACGAAGCTTTGAAGAAAGTTACAGGTACTTACGGACGCGTAACAGCAGAACAGGGAGCAGTTAAATCTATTGATCCACGTCACGAATAATATAAGGAGGAAAGAAACAATGATTAGAGAAGTAAAATTCGAAAGCCAAGACCGTCGTATCAAACAGATTATCGCTGCTTTGAACGCTAACGGCATCAAAGATATCGAAGAAGCTAACGCTATCTGTGAAGCTCATGGACTTGATCCTTATAAAACGTGTGAAGAAACTCAGCCTATCTGTTTTGAAAATGCAAAATGGGCTTATGTTGTAGGTACTGCCATTGCTATTAAAAAAGGTTGTACAAACGCTGCTGAAGCTGCTGAAGCTATCGGTATCGGTCTGCAAGCATTCTGCATCCCGGGTTCTGTAGCTGACGACCGTAAAGTTGGTATCGGCCATGGTAACCTTGCTGCTATGTTGCTGCGTGAAGAAACTAAATGTTTCGCTTTCCTGGCAGGTCACGAATCTTTCGCTGCTGCTGAAGGTGCTATCAAAATCGCTGCTAAAGCAGACAAAGTACGTAAAGAACCGTTGCGTTGTATCTTGAACGGTCTTGGAAAAGACGCTGCTCAGATCATCTCTCGTATCAACGGCTTTACATACGTTCAGACTCAATTCGATTACTTTACTGGTGAACTGAAAGTTGTTCGCGAAATCGCTTACTCTGACGGTCCTCGTGCAAAAGTAAAATGTTATGGTGCTGACGACGTTCGCGAAGGTGTAGCTATCATGTGGAAAGAAGGTGTAGACGTATCTATCACAGGTAACTCTACTAACCCGACTCGTTTCCAACATCCAGTTGCAGGTACTTACAAGAAAGAACGTGTTCTTGCTGGTAAACCATATTTCTCTGTAGCTTCAGGTGGTGGTACAGGTCGTACTCTTCACCCGGATAACATGGCTGCCGGTCCTGCTTCATACGGTATGACAGATACGATGGGTCGTATGCACTCAGACGCTCAGTTCGCCGGTTCATCCTCAGTTCCTGCTCACGTAGAAATGATGGGATTCCTTGGAATTGGTAACAATCCTATGGTAGGTTGTACAGTGGCTTGCGCTGTTGACGTAGCTCAGGCCTTGAGTAAGTAATTCAAATAATTACCATATAGTAAATCCCTGTAACTGATAAGGTTATGGGGATTTTTATTTTCAGTATGTTCGTAGGTTGAACTGCTGATTTACCTCTCTCCTACCTTTCTAATATAGTTTAGTTTTGTATTCCTACCTAATACTGATTTCACTTTACTAAGATGGATATAGATACTACTTTAAACTAAAAAAGAAAGTATTTATTAGTCCAATGCAAAAAAAGTAGAGTATTAATACAACTATCCCTAATGATACCTTGTTAAAGTAAGAGTTATTAATTATCTTTGCATTGAAAGGAGATACACCTATGAAGCTGATTGAAAATAATATCCAAAAGATAATTGACCTATGCAAAAAACATAAGGTACATAAATTATTTGTCTTTGGTTCTGTTCTTACGAGTCGTTTTAATGACAACAGCGATGTTGATTTAGTTGTCGATTTTAATAAGGCAGAAGTAAGCGATTATTTTGATAATTTCTTTGATTTCAAATATGCTTTAGAAAATTTGTTTGGTAGAAAAGTAGATTTACTGGAAGAACAGACTATTAAGAATCCATATTTGAAGAAGAATGTGGATGCAACTAAAACTTTAATCTATGGATGAGTTAATAAAGAAACACTTGCAAGATATTCTAACTGCCATTGAAGAAGTAGAAAGTTTCTTCGGCAATGCTCCTAAAGTTTATGATGACTTCTATAGTAACCTATGCCTTAGACGAGCCGTTGAAAGAAACATAGAAATTATTGGTGAAGCTATGAATAGAATACTAAAAATTGATAAAGATATAGCTATAACCAATTCTCGTAAAATAGTAGATGCCAGGAATTATATCATACATGGCTATGATAGTCTATCCGTAGATATACTTTGGAGTATGGTTATTAATCATTTACCAAAACTAAAAAATGAAGTAACAGCATTACTAAATATATAAGGTTTGTGACTTATTCACGACCATTTATTCAAAACATATGGGCCGTATGCACTCTGACGCTCAGTTCGCTGGTTCTTCATCGGTTTCTGCTCACGTAGGGATATTCAGTAAATGTTCCTCTTTCTAAAAAATCAAGAGAAAAGCTTTGCTTTACGTGAGCTTTTCTCTTGATTTTTTCGTTCAACTCTCCCAGTCTTCTATCTTTTTTGTAGAATATTGTTTACATATTCTTGTTTTTTCCTTCCCACCCATGCATTATGTACATGTCTTTTTTAGGGGAAGTTAAAACCTCTCCTGTTTTTCCTGTTATTTTAGTTAGATTATGCTGCCTTTCTTTTTTTCTTTTCGACCTTTTCTATCATACATACCGCATTGGCTGTATGTATCCCAAAGAAAATCCAAAGTACTTCCGTTTTCCTGTTTCTAGCTTTTATCCTGGCCAGTGAGTAATGTTGTTTCTGCGTTCCAAAACTTCCTTCCAGGCGGGTAGCTCTTTCACGGCTGAGTTCCGACCGTAAGATTTTCCGAAGCGGCTCATCTTTGGCAGCTCTGCCCTTACGCTTAAAGGAAGTACTTATATGATATTTTGTACAAAATTTCCGGTTGGCATTATTGGCATAGATTGAATCCGCCGCAAGCGCCTTAACCCTAACCCCGGTCAGTTGTTGTTGCAGATGAATACAGTCTTTCAAACGTACTCCTTCGTTAAAAGCCTTAAAGGAGATATGTTCTATAAAGGAGATTCCGTCTATCTGTATATTGTTGACTTTGGCTCCGAATTCAACGGATTTGGTTTCCTTGCCTCTAATAATGGGGCGAAGGTAATGCCGGTCGATACTCACGATACGGTTGGACACTTTTTTGCCTGCAAATAAATTCTTCCCTTGCTCAAGGACTGTCTGTATGACCGAGAAACGTCTTTGGTAATCAGAGGATAGTGTAAGCCTGTTCCTGTAGGATGAATGAAGCAGCTCCAGCTGGTCAAGTAACTTTTCCAATAACTGAAGTAACCTTCGTGTAATCATACGAGTCTGTGATTTCTTGCGTTTACGCAGTTTACTATAAGCAAGATAGGCACGGCGTACATCAAGATACTTGTTACGGGGACGTTGTATGTGCAAGGTCTGGCAATGTTTGCACAGATGACGATGAAGCCATACAATACCTTCCCATAAGAGTTTGGTATCAGTAGGAAAACGCAGATGACTTTCATAACAGGTGGCATCGGTCATACAGACATGAAGGTTCTCAAGATAAGGTTTCCAATGCTCGGCAAGAATGAGCTGGAGGGACTCAACGTCAAGGCGATCCGCTAGTTCCTGACGAATTGCACTAACGATTTTAGGATTGGTTAGTGGATGAAGCGGATCAATCTGAACACCACAAAATAACTGGTAATGAATATTACCGTTTAAATGCTCAATCAGTTGTGCATCGGAAAAGTTGGTATAGGACTTCAAGACCATCAAGGCTATTTTACCTTCGGGAGAAAAATAACTTTTACGCCCAAAAGGAGAGGACTTCAAATGCATTTGTCGGGCCAGTTCCGAGAAAGGGAACAGAGAATGGAGGCGACCTAATTCACTCGTTGCAAAACTTTGACGATATTTTTTAAGCATATCGAACTCGGTAAAACCTAAACAAGGTTCGATTTCTGAGATTTTTTGTATCTTTACCATGTGTTTTTATTTTTAATTACCCCCGTTTTGGCCGTCAAACCGTTTTTTGGGGGGAATGCTTAAAGATACAAAAAAGGCAACTAACTCGCAATGAATTAGTTGCCTTAAATTTTATTATTTTAGGAATATCCCCACGTAGAAATGATGGGATTTCTGGAAATTGGTAACAACCCGATGGTAGGTTGTACAGGGGCTTGTGCTGTAGACGTAGCTCAGGCTTTGAGCAAGTAATTTAAGTTACTTTATATAGATAAGTTCCTGCAATCGTGAAGATTACAGTAGCTTATCTATTTATTATATTTGCAAACACGCTATTTATCAAAAAATAGTGGTAATATATAGTAACCATACATCCAATAATATTATTCCGGAAGAAGGGGAAGCCATGCATCTGATTATATATAGCTCACCTCTATGCAACTCCAAGCAGTTCCACTTCGAATATCAATGTCGAGTAAGCAGGAATAGAATCAAAAGATTTAATACCGTAACCCATTGCATAAGGTATATAGATAATCCATTTATCCCCAACGTGCATTTTCTGAAGTGCTACCTGCCACCCTTCTATTACATCACTAAGACGTAAGGCATCGGGACAAGTACGTTCATAAGAATTATCAAACACCCGACCATCAATCAGACTTCCTTTGTAATGCACGGTAACAATACTCCGCGCACCCGGAGAAATCGTACCTTCACCAGTTTCCAAAACTTTGTAATAAATTCCACACGGCAACGCAAAAACACCTTCCTGAAATGACAGCTTTTTCAGAAATCGTCGATTGGCCTCTTTGTATTCTTTCTTTTTCCCCATAAATAAATTGATTAAGAACTTGCAAAAATAATCAGAATAACAAAGGATTTAGCATAAAAACTGTATATTTGTTTGTTGAACTATAAAAAAACTCATCGCTATGGGACTAACAAAGACTACACGTAGCATTAGTACTACCGGACTACTCCTACTTATCATGATGACTGTGGGCCTATATTCATGCACACGTACTCAAAAAGACATCATTCCTTCTGCCGATTATGCACCGTATGTAAATGCGTATACGGGAGGAGTTATTTCACAGAATTCAACCATACGCATAGAGTTGACCCATGACCAACCCATGGTGGATCTGAACAGTGAGTTAAAAAACAATCCGTTCAGCTTTTCCCCTTCATTAAAAGGAAAAGCATACTGGGTAAGCAACAACACCATTGAGTTTGTGCCGGAAGAAGGAACATTGAAACCGGGAACGCTCTACGAAGGAACTTTCCAACTGGGAGACTTCATCGAAGTGGACAAAAAACTAAAAGAGTTCAACTTCTCATTCCGTGTGCAGGAACGTAACTTCACTTTGCAGTTGGAGTCGTTACCAATTACAGCTACCCAACCGGATGAAATAAATATTAAAGGAGAAATACGCTTCAGCGATGTAGTGAAAAAAGAGGAAGTGGAAAAGATGCTGACTGCCAGCGATGGCAAGAAGAGTTATCCGGTAGAAGTCACCGCGACAGACAACCTTACCCGGTATCAGTTCAACATCAGACAAATACCCAGAGAAGCTGATGATTACCCATTGACCATTACAGCCAATGGTAACCCAGCCGGCATTGACCGCAAACAAAGCGAAGAAGTGCTGATACCGGCTAAAGATTGCTTCCGTTTTATGTCTGCCGAACGCATTGAACAACCGGAAAACGGAATTGAGATTGTTTTCTCCGCTCCTTTATCCACTACCCAGGATTTAAAAGGACTGATTGAGATTCCGGAAGTCTCTTCATCTATCTTCCAAATCAGCGAGAACAGAGTCTTCATCTATTTCGAAGCAAACACACAGAACAAACTGACGTTGAATATCCATGAAGGAGTCAAAGACAGTCAAGGTAAAGCGCTGGGAACTTCACATACGATCTCGTTCAGTGAAGTTAGTCTGAAACCACAAGTAGAAATGTCTACCTCCGCCGCCATCCTGCCCGACTCGAAAAGTCTGATTATTCCTTTCAGGGCTGTCAACCTGTATGCTGTGGACCTGAGCGTGATTCGTATCTTCGAGAATAATGTATTGATGTTCATGCAAACCAATTCACTCGCCTCGACCAATGAACTACGCCGCTCGGGAAGACTGGTTTACAAGAAAACATTATGGCTTGCCAAAGATGCTTCCAAAGATATTCATCATTGGGGAGATTACTCAATAGACCTTGCCGGGTTGATTCATCAGGAGCCGGGTGCCATATACCGTGTCATACTTTCATTCCGTCAGGAATACTCCGCTTATCCTTGTGGAGGAAACGAGAATCAGGATATGAAATTCGCCGACAGTAACACATCCGACGGGTTGACCAAAGTAAGCGGAAGTGTCTTGTCTGAAGAAGATGAAGCCATCTGGAATACGCCCGAAGCTTACTATTATTACAACGGAGGAACAATGGACTGGAGCGTGTACCGATGGACGGAACGCGACAATCCATGCCATCCATCTTATTATATGAATTCAGACCGAATTGCTGCATGTAATGTGTTTGCTTCCAATCTGGGGATGATTGTAAAACGGAATTCACTGAACAAACTATGGATTGCCGTAAGCAATATTTTGGACACCAAACCGATAGGAAAAGCACAAGTAACAGCATATAACTTCCAGTTACAGCCCATAGGAAAGGGAGAGACCAATGGAGACGGGTTCGTTGAAATCACTCCGAAGGGCGTACCTTTCATTATCGTGGCAGAATCGGAAAAGCAAAAGGCGTATGTGCGTGTCGTAGACGGTGAAGAACAGTCCGTCAGCAGATTCGATGTAGGAGGAAAAGATATTCAAAAGGGATTGAAAGGATTCATATATGGCGAAAGAGGAGTATGGCGACCGGGAGACACATTGTACATTTCCTTTATATTGGAGGACCGCGAAAAGAGAATCCCCGACAAGCATCCCGTAGCACTGGAAATATACAATCCGAGAGGACAGTTCTACACCAAAATGATTTCAACGCAAGGAATGAACGGATTTTATACATTCGACGTTCCGACACAGGCTACAGATCCAACCGGGCTCTGGAATGCATATATTAAAGTAGGAGGAACCACCTTCCACAAAGGTCTGCGTATCGAAACCATAAAGCCCAACCGCTTGAAAATAAACCTGGCATTGCCGAAGATTCTTCAAGCTACGGACAAGGATGTCTACGCCCCACTCACTTCAACCTGGCTGACAGGAGCCACTGCCTCCAAATTGAAAGCTAAAATAGAAATGTCTTTATCTAAAGTGAATACACAGTTTAAGAATTACGGACAATATATCTTCAATAATCCGGCCACGAATTTCACAACTATCAAAACTGATATATTCGACGGTACACTGGATGCAGAAGGAAAAACCAGCGTCACACTGAAAGTTCCGACCGCAACCGAAGCACCGGGTATGTTGAATGCAACTTTCACCACCCGTGTATTCGAACCGGGAGGAGATGCCAGCATCTACACCCAAACAATCCCGTTCTCGCCATTTACATCTTACGTCGGTATCAACTTGAACCAACCGAAAGGCAAATATATTGAAACGGACAAAGATCACGTATTCGATATTGTGACTGTAAACACGCAGGGACAGTTAGTGAACCGTACTAATCTAGAATACAAAATATACCACATCGGCTGGAGCTGGTGGTGGGAGAACAGCGGTGAATCTTTTGGCACTTACATCAACAACAGTTCCATCACACCTGTTGCCAGCGGCAACTTACAGACAAGAGGCGGGAAAGCATCCTTCAAGTTCCGCATCGATTATCCGTCATGGGGACGATATTTGGTTTACGTAAAAGACAAAGAGAGCGGACATGCCACTGGAGGAACCGTTTATATAGACTGGCCGGAATGGCGCGGACGTTCGAGCAAAACAGATCCCAGCGGTATCAAGATGCTTGCTTTCTCTCTGAACAAAGATTCGTATGAAATTGGAGAAACAGCCACAGCCATTATTCCTGCAGCAGCGGGAGGACGTGCACTGGTATCTATCGAAAACGGTTCGACAGTATTACGTCAGGAATGGATAGAAGTCTCCAACGGAGGAGATACGAAATATACATTCAAGATTACGCCGGAGATGACTCCGAACGTATATTTGCATATCAGTCTGTTACAGCCTCATGCGCAAACAGTCAACGACCTGCCTATCCGTATGTACGGTGTTGTTCCAGTATTTGTCACTAACAGTCAGACAGTATTGCAACCGCAGATACAGATGCCGGAAGTGTTACGCCCGGAAACCAACTTCAACGTGACCGTCAGCGAAAAGAGCGGTAAACCGATGACTTATACATTGGCGATTGTAGACGACGGTTTATTGGATCTTACCAACTTCAAGACCCCGGACCCATGGAATGATTTCTATTCACGCGAAGCGCTTGGCATCCAGACATGGGATATGTATGATAATGTATTGG
The DNA here is from genome assembly GCF_018289135.1 of Bacteroides xylanisolvens. NCBI lineage: Bacteria > Pseudomonadati > Bacteroidota > Bacteroidia > Bacteroidales > Bacteroidaceae > Bacteroides > Bacteroides xylanisolvens. Next base: position 700,540 of record NZ_CP072216.1, on the reverse strand, counting down.
GAGCTTCTGCCGGAAGCTACAGTTCGCTTTTCAGCACAGGTGGAGACGCCACACTGAAACCTGCCGATGCTAAAGCAAACCGTTTTAAACCGGTAGTCAAGTTTATAGGTCCTTTCTATCTGGGAAAAGGAAAGAGCCAGACGCATACATTGAAACTTCCGATGTACGTAGGTTCGGTACGTGCCATGGTGGTTGCCGGACAGGACGGTGCTTATGGCAATGCGGAAAAGACTGCCTTCGTACGAACTCCATTGATGATGTTGTCTACTTTGCCCCGTGTGCTTAGTATTCAGGAAGAAATTACCGTTCCGGTCAATATCTTTGCGATGGAGAATCAAGTAAAGAATGTGACCGTATCCCTTCAGGCATCCGGTGGAGGAGTACAGATTGTAGGAACTAACCAACAATCGCTCAAATTCACCCAACCGGGAGACCAGCTTGTCTTCTTTACCTTAAAAACAGGCAGCAAAACCGGAAAGGCTACGATCCACCTGACAGCAAATGGCAGCGGACAACAAACCAAAGAAACCATTGAAATAGACGTACGCAATCCGAATCCGGTAGTAACCCTGCGCAACAGTCAATGGATAGAAGCCGGACAAAGCAAAGAATTGTCATACAACCTAAGCAGTTCTTCCGCAAATAATCAGATCAAGCTGGAAGTATCCCGCATACCTTCGGTAGATATCAGCCGTCGGTTCGACTTCTTATACAATTATCAGCACCATTGCACGGAGCAGTTGACTTCCAAGGCTCTGCCTCTTCTGTTTGTCGCTCAATTCAAGACGATAGATAAGACGGAAGCCGAAAAGATAAAGACGAATGTACAGGAAGCTATCCGGCAGATTTATGGTCGTCAGCTCCCCAACGGCGGATTTGTATATTGGCCGGGGAATGCTGCTGCCGACGAATGGATTAGTTCTTATGCTGGAATGTTCCTGACGCTGGCACAAGAAAAAGGATATGCCGTTCATGCGAATGTACTGAACAAGTGGAAGCGCTTCCAACGTGCAGCCGCACAAAACTGGCGTATGCCACAGGAGGCAAGCGGTTGGCAGCAATGGCAGTCGGAATTGCAACAAGCCTTCCGTTTATATACCCTTGCATTGGCAGGAGTACCGGAATATGGAGCTATGAACCGAATGAAAGAACAGACCGGATTATCAATTCAGGCCAAATGGAGACTGGCAGCCGCATACGCACTGACCGGAAAGATGAAACCGGCTGAAGAACTTGTGTATAATGTAGAAACAACGGTGAACCCCTACTCTTCCATGAATCAGATTTACGGTTCTTCCGATCGTGACGAAGCAATGATTTTGGAAACACTCATCCTGATGAACCGGGAACGGGATGCTTTACAACAAGCGAAAGTCGTTTCTAAGAATCTGTCACAAGAGGATTGGTTCAGTACACAATCTACCGCTTTTGCTCTGATGGCAATGGGACGTCTGGCAGAAAAGTTATCAGGCACACTGGATTTTGTATGGTCATGGAACGATAAACAGCAACCGGCTGTAAAATCAGCCAAAGCTGTGTTTGAAAAAGAGATCGCTACCACTCCAAAATCCGGCACTGTTTCTGTGAAGAATCAAGGAAAGGGAGCACTTAGCGTAGACCTTATCACACGTACGCAGTTATTAAACGATACGTTACCAGCTATCAGCGATAACCTCCGCATGGATATAAGATATGCTAACCTAAACGGTACACCGCTCTCTGTCAATGACATCATACAGGGAACTGACTTTATGGCTATCACCTCAATATCCAATATTAGCGGTACTTCCGATTACACTAATCTGGCACTGACGCATATCATACCGTCCGGTTGGGAAATATACAATGAAAGAATGGTTGCTCCCGAAACGGAAAACGCAGCAGCCGACGGCTCCGGTCAATCAGTCAGCAAGTACAGCTATCAGGATATACGTGATGACAGGGTATTGACCTATTTCAATCTGCGCCGCGGTGAGACAAAGGTATTCACTGTCAGGTTACAAGCGACCTATGCCGGTAACTTTATTCTCCCTGCCGTTCAATGTGAAGCGATGTATGATGTAAACGTACAGGCACGAAGCAAAGCAGGAAGAACAACTGTCAGCCGATAATATTTGGCACGGATTACACGGATTTCACGGTTCTACTCGTTCACTTAAACCGCGTAATCCGTGTAATCCGTGCCTAATTATTTCGTACCTTATTATTTCGTACTTAATCATTTGTCACAAAGATATGTCTCTTAGCTTTTAATATTTAAATGAATCCTATAAAATTCTTCAAACGATTATCTGTCACTAAGAAAGTAATGACTATAAGCATTACTCTTTTGATAATAGGATACATCTTTTGCCTTCCCCGGCAACTGTTTCATGTACCCTACTCTACCGTTGTGACTGATCGAAATGAAGAATTATTGGGAGCACGTATCGCATCGGACGGTCAATGGCGGTTTCCTCCCCGAAAGACAACACCCGAAAAAATCAAGCAATGCCTCATTACCTTTGAAGACAAACACTTTTATCACCACTGGGGAGTTAATCCGTTAGCTACCGGAAGGGCACTCTATCAAAATTTAAAGAACAAACGTGTCGTAAGCGGAGGAAGTACCCTTACCATGCAAACCATTCGTCTCGCCCGGAACAAACCTAGAACTCTCGGAGAGAAAGTCGTTGAAATGATATGGGCTACCCGTCTGGAATTTCGGGCTTCCAAAGAGGAAATCTTATCCATGTATGTCTCTCATGCACCATTCGGAGGAAATGTTGTAGGATTGGATGCTGCTGCCTGGCGTTACTTCGGTCATTCTGCCGAAGATTTATCATGGGCGGAATCGGCTATGCTGGCTGTCCTCCCCAATGCCCCTGCCATGATCCATCTATCCAAAGGACGAAAGACACTGCTTTCCAAACGCAACCGTCTATTAAAGCAACTTCTTGAAGAAGAGATTATCGACGCATCCACCTATGAATTAGCTGTCAGCGAACCGTTACCCGACGAGCCGCATCCGCTTCCTCAAATAGCTCCCCACCTAGTCAGTCGTTTCTATCAGGAAAGAAACGGGCTATATACCCGTTCAACCATAGACAGAGGAATACAAAGCCACATAGAGAGTTTGGCAGAACGGTGGAGCAACGAGTTTAATCGAAGTGATATCCGCAACCTGGCAATTCTGGTTATCGACATTCCCACCAATCAAGTAGTAGCATACTGCGGAAATGTACATTTCGACCGTAAACAAGGAGGAAGCCAAGTAGATGTGATCCAAGCTCCCAGAAGTACAGGTAGTATTTTAAAGCCCTTTCTCTACAATGCCATGCTACAGGAAGGAAGTTTACTGCCGAAAATGCTGTTGCCGGATGTACCGGTTAATATCAACGGATTTACTCCTCAAAACTTCAGTATGCAGTTTGAAGGAGCAGTCCCCGCTTCCGAAGCCCTTGCCCGTTCGTTGAATATCCCGGCTGTAACCATGTTACAAAGATATGGAGTACCCAAGTTTCACCATTTGTTGCAACAGATGGAATTCAAGACCATCAATCGGACAGCCTCTCATTATGGTTTGTCACTAATTTTAGGAGGTGCAGAAGCAACATTATGGGATGTAACGAATGCCTATGCACAAATGGGACGAAGCCTTTCCAGCAGCCCCTCCCCGACCGTATCTCAAGGAAAGGAAGCACAGATACTACTGGAAACAGAAAATACAGAGCAAATAAACAATGATACGAAGCAAACAAGCCGTAATCATAAAAGCAATCATAACAAGCAGGAAAAACGAGAACAAAGTAACTCCAGTCCTCTCTCCGTAGAAGAGGATTCGGAAGAAACCACTTCGGCTAAAACAGGAGCAGCTTGGCTCACCCTCTCCGCCTTAACAGAAGTCAACCGTCCCGAAGAGATTGACTGGAAATCAATTCCATCCATGCAAACTATCGCATGGAAAACCGGAACCAGCTACGGATTCCGTGATGCGTGGGCAGTGGGGGTGACTCCGCGCTATACAGTAGGCGTATGGGTAGGCAATGCAACCGGAGAAGGAAAGCCCGGATTGGTTGGTGCACAAACAGCCGGTCCTGTATTATTCGATATATTCAGTTACCTCCCTTCTTCACCGTGGTTCGAACGTCCCACAGGCGTTTTCGTTGATGCAGAAATATGCCGCCAGTCCGGTCATCTGAAAGGACGTTTCTGTGAAGAAACTGATACCGTATTGATTCTTCCTGCCGGATTACGGACAGAGGCTTGTCCTTACCATCATCTCGTCACTCTATCTGCTGACGAAAGCCACCGCATCTATGAAAACTGTGCAAATACCGAACCTACCATTCAGAAATCATGGTTTGCCCTGCCACCTGTATGGGAATGGTACTATAAGCAGCACCATCCGGAATACAAACCACTGCCACCTTTCAAAGCCGGCTGTGGAGAAGATTCTTTCCAATCCATGCAGTTCATCTACCCTCCGATGAACGCCCATATCAAGTTGCCCAAACAATTGGACGGCAGTAAAGGGTTTCTCACGGTCGAACTGGCACACAGCAACCCCAATGCGACTATCTTTTGGCATCTTGACGACACTTATCAGACACAGACGCAGGATTTCCACAAAATTTCCCTGCAACCCGCTCCCGGCAAACATTCCCTGACGGCAGTAGACGGAGAAGGCAACACAGTTTCCACTACTTTCTTCATCGAATAAACATCTTATTTTATTATCTTTGCCGCATGAAACAGCCATTAAAAGAAAACGGAGGACTACCGGCATCCATCCTCTGGACACTTGCTATTGTGGCAGGTGTCTCGGTAGCCAACATCTATTATATCCAACCTCTATTAAATATGATACGCCATGAACTTGGCATATCAGAGTTCAGAACTAACCTGATTGCCATGGTCACGCAAATAGGCTATGCGGCAGGACTGTTGTTCATCACCCCCTTAGGCGACTTATATCAACGAAAGAAAATCATCCTTGTCAATTTCACCGTCCTGATCTTCTCCCTCTTGACGATTGCCCTGACACACAGCTTCCATCTGATACTCATCGCTTCATTCCTCACGGGAGTCTGTTCCATGATTCCACAGATATTCATTCCCATAGCCGCCCAGTTTTCCCGTCCGGAACATAAAGGCAGAAACGTAGGAATTGTCTTATCAGGACTATTGACCGGTATTCTGGCTTCACGTGTCGTCAGCGGATTTATCGGTGAACTGATTGGCTGGCGGGAAATGTATCACATTGCTGCAGGCATGATGTTTATCTGCGCGATTGTTGTATTAAAAGTCCTTCCCGATATTCAAACCAACTTCCAAGGAAAATATAGCGACCTGATGAAATCTCTGTTAGCCTTAGTGAAAGAATATCCGCAACTACGCATTTATTCGATTCGGGCGGCACTGAATTTCGGTTCCCTCCTTGCCATGTGGTCCTGTCTGGCTTTTAAAATGGGACAAGCTCCGTTCTTCGCCAACAGCGATGTAATCGGTATGCTGGGACTTTGCGGAGTAGCCGGTGCACTGACTGCTTCTTTTGTCGGAAGATACGTAAAACGGGTAGGCGTACGCCGCTTCAACTTTATCGGCTGCGGTTTGATTCTCTTTGCATGGTTGTTGTTCTTCGTCGGTGAAAACACCTTTGTCGGTATCATCGCCGGTATCATCATCATTGACATAGGAATGCAATGTATTCAGCTAAGTAACCAGACAAGTATCTTCGAACTAAATCCGCGTGCTTCGAACCGTATTAATACAGTTTTCATGACTACTTACTTTATCGGTGGTTCTATGGGAACATTTCTGGCAGGCAGCTTTTGGCAACTGTATGGCTGGCACGGAGTTATCAGTACCGGAGTTGTTTTAACCGGGATTTCTTTATTAATTACGATTTTCTACAAGAAATGAGTCAACAAAACGAACACTCAAACCGTTTATTATAAAAAAAACGCCAATGAAATACGGAGTTAACAGACAAATCTTACTTATCACAGCCGGTGCCGTCTGGATTATAGCCGGTGCCAATATTCTGCGAATAGGAATTGTGACCTGGTTAAACACTTCCCAAGATTGGATGTTCAAAATAGGAGAAGCCACCGTGGTTTTCTTATTATTCTTCGTATTGGTTTTCAGAAGGCTCTACTATAAACATACCCAGCGAATCGAGCAAAAGAAAGAACGCCGGAATTGTCCGTTCTCCTTTTTCGATGTGAAAAGCTGGATTACAATGATATTCATGATTTCCCTGGGAATCACCATCCGTAGCTTCCACCTCCTGCCCGAAACGTTCATTTCTGTTTTCTATACCGGATTATCCATCGCCCTCATCCTGACAGGGGTGCTTTTCATCCGTTACTGGTGGATCAGGCGCAAGACTTTTGCCAGTTGAGCCGTCTCCTACATATTCCAATCAAATATAAACATCTAATAATTTTTATTACCTGATGTTTTGAAGCAAAAGATTTCATTCTTTTTTGTTGTATCTTTGCGCGGCTATCAACAAACAGTAGCCGGAAAATAAATAAAAGGTTATAAGAATCAAGATGAAGAAAGCCCCCTCTCCCCTCATATCGTTGATACCGATTGTTGTACTGGTGTTATTATTGTTTGCCACTATCCGTACCTTTGGCAGTGATGCCCTAAGCGGCGGAAGTCAAGTGTCATTGCTTACCACTACAGCCATTTGTATCCTGATTGGTATGGCGTTTTATAAGATTCCCTGGAAAGATTACGAGCTCGCCATCACCAACAATATTGCCGGAGTGGCAACAGCCATCATCATTCTGTTGATAATCGGTGCGTTGAGTGGCATTTGGATGATTAGCGGAGTAGTGCCGACCTTAATCTATTACGGGATGCAAATTATCCATCCCAGTTTCTTCCTGGCATCGACCTGCATCATCTGCGCGTTGATTTCTGTAATGACCGGAAGTTCGTGGACCACTATTGCCACTATCGGTATTGCATTGATGGGTATCGGAAAGGCGCAAGGCTTTGAAGATGGATGGATTGCCGGAGCTATCATTTCGGGGGCATACTTCGGGGATAAAATATCTCCTTTATCCGAAACCACTATCCTGGCGTCTTCCATCACAGACACTCCCCTGTTCCGTCACATCCGTTATATGATGATTACTACGGTACCGTCTCTTATCATCACGCTGATTATTTTCACAGTGGCAGGACTTTCCCACGATGCCAGCAATACACAACATATTGCGGAGGTGGCAACCGCTTTGAATGAAAAGTTCCATATCACTCCGTGGTTGTTAATAGTCCCTGTTGTAACCGGAATACTGATAGCACGGAAAGTACCCTCTATCGTTACGCTGTTCCTATCCACTCTGCAGGCTGGTGTCTTTGCTTTGATATTTCAGCCGGAGTTGTTGCAAGAGATTTCCGGAGTTGCCGTTTCCGGATTCGATTCTTTGTTCAAAGGACTGATGATGACCGTCTATGGAGCGACAAATTTACATACAGACAATGCCGTTCTGACAGATTTAATCGCCACACGTGGTATGGCGGGAATGATGAATACGATTTGGCTGATTCTGTGCGCCATGTGTTTTGGCGGGGCAATGACAGCAAGCGGTATGCTGGGAAGTATCACTTCCATCTTCGTCCGCTTCATGAAGAAAACAGTCAGCGTGGTTGGAGCGACAGTCTGCTCCGGCCTGTTTCTTAATCTGACAACTGCCGACCAATACATCAGTATCATTCTGACGGGAAATATGTTTCGTGATATTTATGCCAAGAAAGGGTATGAAAGTTGCTTACTAAGCCGTACGACGGAAGATGCAGTAACCGTTACATCTGTATTGATTCCGTGGAATAGTTGCGGAATGACACAAGCTACTATCTTGAGTGTACCCACACTTGTCTATCTACCTTATTGTTTTTTCAACATTATCAGCCCCTTAATGAGTATCACTGTGGCAGCCATCGGATATAAAATTGCAAGACGTTCGTGAACAATCTGGCATACACTTTGTTTTTGCAATAAACGAACAACGTATTAAACCTAAACAAAAAAAAGTTATGAAAAAGTTTATTGCATTAGTAGCATTAGTATTAGTAAGTGCAAGCACAATGATGTATGCACAAGAAAGTAACGCAGCAGCACGCCGCGCAGAAAGAAAAGCTCAAAGAGATGCAGAAAGAGCAAAACTCCGTGCCGAAGAAGAGGTGCAGGACATGGCAGCCTATCAACAAGCTGTACAGGCTTTGAAGAACAAGCAATTTGTATTGGAAGCTAATCAAGTTGTCTTCCGCAACGGTATGAGTGCTTTTGTTACTTCAAACACCAACTTCGTCTTGATGAACGGCAACAGAGCTACCGTACAGACAGCTTTCAACACTCCTTACCCAGGTCCTAACGGAATCGGTGGTGTTACAGTAGATGGTAATTCTTCGGATATGAAGATGAATATCGACAAAAAAGGAAATGTGAACTGCTCATTCAGCGTTCAGGGTATCGGCATCTCCGCTCAAGTATTTATCAATATGAGCAGCGGAAACAATACTGCTTCAGTTAGCATCAGCCCGAACTTCAGCAACAATAACCTGACATTGAACGGAAATATCGTTCCGCTTGACCAGTCAAATATCTTCAAAGGACGTTCCTGGTAATCCGGATACAAGAATCTTATCATAACTCCGCTACAAATCGCGCAAAATGCGTACATTTGTAGCGGAGTTTTTTTATTCATCGTTGCTTATGAGAGAATTTATCATCGCAGACAATCAGGATATCAGTAAGGCAGGAATGATGTTCCTGCTAAGTAAACAAAAGGAAGTGTCCCTCCTTTTAGAAGCTGATAACAAGGCTGAACTGATTCAGCAGCTACGATTGCATCCGCAAGCGGTGATTGTATTGGATTATACACTGTTCAATTTTGCCGGGGCGGATGAATTGATTGTCTTGCAGGAAAGATTCAAGGAAGCCGACTGGATTCTATTCTCTGACGAACTTAGCCTGAACTTTCTCCGCCAGGTACTGTTCAGCAGTATGGCTTTCGGGGTAGTGATGAAAGATAATTCAAAAGAAGAAATCATGACTGCCATTCAATGTGCCACCCGCAAACAACGGTATATTTGCAATCATGTCAGCAATCTGTTGCTTTCGGGCGCTTCTTCTCCGCTGGCTGCCTCAAGCGTAGACGATCATCTATTGACACAAACGGAGAAGAATATCCTAAAAGAAATTGCATTGGGAAAAACGACGAAAGAGATTGCAGCAGAGAAAAATCTTAGTTTCCATACGATAAACAGTCATCGTAAGAATATCTTTCGCAAATTGGGAGTAAATAATGTACATGAAGCTACTAAATATGCGATGAGGGCTGGGATTGTGGATTTAGCGGAATACTATATCTGAGATGCCGCCTTATAAGAATTACCCTACACATCCTATTAGCACAAACTAGTGAACAGTGCCTTTCTCTATTCTATTTCAATCCATTCTGTTTCAGAAGTTGTTCTATTTCCTTTTCTGATATAGACGCTCTATCTGCTTTATCATAAATATAAAGAAGATTCAAAACTGCATCTTGTTGAGAAACGACTAAAGTAAATGTTATAACCCTTGCTCCTCCACTTTTACCTTTTCCTTTTGAAGTTATTTTCATACGAACTTTGCGCAGTCCATGTCCCAAGTCCGTTCCTAGCAGAGGATTCTGTTCTAAATCATCAATCAATGAAACAAAATCCTCCTTAAAAGAGGAATAGTGTTTCGCCAACCTTTTAGCCTCCCGCTGAAATGTCGGCTTAACTATAATTTCATAATTCATTAATGAACTCTCTTGCAGTCTTTACCTCCAACTTACCTTCCATTGAAAGTTTTACCTCTTTCAGTCCGGCGTCAATCCCTGCTAGAACTTCTTCTTTCGTGATTTCTTCCTCTTCTTTTTCAGCTTCCATTTTTTTCAGTCGTTTCAAATAGTTCTTCACTCGATTGAGCATCTCTTTGTCATTCAAACTCAGGAGTTCCTCCACCAAGTCCATTTTCAGACTTTTCAATTCCATCGTTGTCATAAGCAATCCTCCTTTATTTATATTCTACGAAACAAAAGTAGTGAAAAATCTCCTGATAATCCAATCTTCACCAATCAAAATAAACTATTTAACAGATGATTTCACCGCTCCCCACACAAACTTTTACTTCTTCATCATAAATCACCCCAAACTGTCCCGGAGCAATGCCTTGCAACTTTTCGGACGACAAGATGTGAAACTGCTTCTCCCCTTCCTGTATCAGTTTTCCTTTTGTAAATTCGGGAGTGTGACGAATCTTGAAAGTAATGTCTACCTCCTTCTCCTGACCTTTCCAAGGATTATCAGTAATGAAATGGAAATCATGCATCCTGAATTCATTACCATATTGTGTCTCTACACCGTAGCCACGAGATACGTAGATAGTATTTTCCTCAATATCCTTCTTAACTACAAACCAGGGACCACCACTCAATCCGAGCCCTTTCCGCTGACCAATTGTGTGGAACCAATAACCGCGATGTGTACCCACTTTCTTTCCGGTTTCCAGTTCAACAATCGCCCCTTCCTTTTCTCCTAAAAAACGACGAACGAAATCATTGTAGTTTATCTTTCCAAGAAAACAAATCCCCTGACTGTCTTTCCTTTTGGCACTAGGCAATCCGGCACGGTTTGCAATCTCACGTACCTCCTGCTTCATCAACCCTCCAATGGGAAACATGAGTTTGGAAACTTGCAGGTAATCAATCTGGGCGAGAAAGTCTGTCTGATCTTTCACGGGATCTTTTGCCGTGCCCAGCCATGTTTTACCATCACGTTGTAAGGTGGTGGCATAGTGACCGGTTGCTGTAAAGTCGAAATCTTTCCCGACACGCTGTTCAAAGCAGCCGAATTTGATAAGCTTATTACACATCACGTCCGGATTCGGTGTCAATCCCTGCCGAATTTTATCAATGGCATACGCCGCCACATTCTCCCAATACTCCTGATGCAGGTCCACCACTTCCAAAGACAGACCGTATTTACGTGCCGTTGCAGTAGATAATTCAATATCCTCCTCTGCCGAACAGTCCATATATTCCGCTCCATCCATACCTATCTTAATGTAAAAAAGAGTAGGCTTATATCCTTGCTCACAAAGGAGATGTACGACAACCGAACTGTCGACACCTCCTGATAATAATGCAGCTATCTCCATGAATAAAAATCCGTCTATTAATAACTTTCTATATTTTAGCTAATACCTATCGAAAACTTTGATGTTACAAAGATAAGGCAAGATTCTCTAACACCCAATCACACATTGAAGGCATTTTTATACCATAAATGTGGTAGATAAGCAAAGTATTTCCTACATTTGCACAGTAAAAAGCTTTTTATGATGACGAAATTAAGAAAGATAATCCTCATACCTGCCCTGATCCTCGTATCTATCAGTGGTTTCTTCTCCTGTGGTGTCGACCGCTGGCCGGAGTATGCCCATCAAACTGCACTGGATACATGGATGTACGACATCATGCAACAGAACTATCTGTGGTATCAAGATCTACCTTCCTACGATGATGTGAATCTGTTTCTGGAACCTGCCTCGTTCTTATCTAAAGTGAAATCAAAAAAAGACAGCTACTCGTTTGTAGATTCTGTGATGGAGGCTCCGCTGCCTACTTATGGATTCGACTATTCACTGGTTCGCAACCCGGACATCGATACTGCCTACAACGCATTGATTACTTATGTAATTCCTGGTTCACCAGCTGCTGCCGTACTAAAGCGAGGCGACTGGATTGTAAAAGTAGATACATCGTATATCAGCAAAAAATATGAGGCCCAACTACTGCAAGGCACAGGACCTTTGGAAATAACTTTGGGAAAATATCAAAAAGTACCACCTACAGAGCCGCCAGTAGAAGGCGAGGAGGAAGAAGATATTTACCGAGTTGTACCGGTAGGCGACCCTGTAGAAATGGGAGCAGCTGTATCATTGGTAGACAACCCTATTCACTGCAAGAAAATATTAACGTTGACTGATGGAAGTGAAGTCGGTTACCTAATGTACAACAGCTTTACAGCAGGTACTAAAGACAATCCGGAAAAATACAACACCGAATTACGTGAATGGTCGGATGAGCTTGCCCAAAAGAATATCCATCAAGTGATACTCGACCTACGATATAACAAAGGAGGAAGCATTGATTGTACGCAACTATTAAGCACTATTCTTGTGTCTTCTTTTTACCTTGACCAAACAATGGCATTCTTGGAATATAATGATAAGAATACGGCAAAAGATGCAACTCTGATCTTTAATTCTGATTTATTAGGCACCTCCGGTGGCAAGAACCTGGATTTAACGACTCTTATCGTTTTGATTAGTGGAGAAACGGCAGGAGCTCCGGAAATGTTGATGCATAGCCTGAACGGAAAAATCCAACAGTTAATAGCTATCGGCAGTTCAACCAAAGGACAAAATGTAGCTACGGAACAATTTATCAATGAAGAATTTTTGTGGTCTATCAATCCGGCTGTATGCACTATCTATAATTCAGAACATGACACTTATGGTGGATTCAAACCGACATACGCAGTCAATGCTTCAACCGATTACTTAACTTTCCTACCTTTCGGTGATGAAAAAGAGACTTTGTTGAGTGTAGCTCTCGGGGTATTGAACAAAACTTATCCACCAAAGGACGAGGAAACCGAAGAGACGACAAAAGCGCAATTCAAGATAGAGAAAAGCGTAATAAGTCCGGCAAGTAGACGTTTTAGTAGTAACGGATTACGATTAAAATAAGAAAGGATGAAAAAAATAGCTATTTTATTGCTGGCAATACTGACATTCAGTTGTTCGGATGATGACGAAAAGGGCACAGTAGAGGATAAAGGGCAATGGGCTATGATTTTCAATGAAACCGTCAAGAGCGATTCAAATCCTGTAGATAGAACAGAGAAGTTTATGTTCGATGGCGAGCGCCTGATTCAACATATTATAAAACAACGTTATTTCGAAGAAGAAATCAGTAACGAAGTAAACTTGAGCTACTCTGATAATCAGGTAACAGTTACCACTGACTATCTCACTTTAGTATATACATTAAATAGCGAAGGCTATGCCAGTCAATGTGTATACAGTTTGTCTTCACAAAATCGTATTTATCAATTTTCTTACTCTGCAGAAGGATACTTAACCGGAATTGTCGAGAATATTGACGATACAGAATATTCATCAACATCACTTACATACGAGAACGGAGATATAACCTCTATCAGTTCCAAGATGAACGGCCTTGAAAACAAGTTCATTTATGAACCGGGAGAAGAAAGTTCGACATATCATTTGCCCTGCCTCGGTTTATTGGAAATACACCCTCTGACATTCCATATTGAAGCTCTTTACGCAGGGTTATTGGGTAAGGATCCGCGCCATTTCACCATGCACAGTTGTCCTGCAGGAAGTAACGACGAAAAGACAGTCTATTCGTATGGGTTTGATAAAAAAGGAAATCCATCCAGGATGATTTGTCAGACGACCTATGCCGGAGGACAGGCCAGCTATTATCCATACACACGCAACATTTCGATTTCTTTCGAATAATCTTTCATTCGGACATCGAATTCTCTTTTAAAGTAGCATAATCACTCTATTTCTGTCAAGAGCAGAATTATAGATTCTTAACCTATAAAGATACTTTTCATGCCTCAACTTTGTTTATTCCGAAACAAAGGCTCTGATTTTACCTAACAAAGGCTCTAACTTCTCCTAATGCAGCGTTTAATGAGTCGTAACGCACCGTCTAATTTTTATAAAGCTACGGTATAAAACACGTTAATCTCTGGTTTCATCCCTTTTATAAACCGGGATAAAGCTCACGACTCCCAAGGATACAACAAAAAAGGAGAAAGCTTCCGCTCCCTCCTTCTATCGTAGTTTAACCTCAATCTATTTTATGATTCTGTACCAAAGATACAACATTGAAAAGCCAAAGTCAAGTATTCCCGGTTTTATTTCTTGAAAAACTTATCAAAGAACAGAATCTGATAATCAATGGAATTATTCCAATACTGTCCATTATGCGCTCCCGGGCGGGTAATAAAATCATGATCGATCTTTCTTTCCAACAGGCGGTTATGCAAATCCTTGTTCACATTCAGGAAGAAATCATCTTCTCCACAATCGACAATGATAGCCAAATCGCCATTCTCTATCTTATCAATCTGATTGATAACGGTATGATTATCCCATACCTCCTTATTCGATTCATATTCTCCCAACTGTTTAGCCATGTCCCAGTTTTTCGGGAACGGGCGAATATCCATCCCTCCGCTTGTACTTCCACTGGCACCAAACGTATCTTTATGACGGATTGCATTCCACATCGCTCCGTGTCCACCCATACTCAATCCGGTGATGGCGCGTCCCTTACGGTCGGCAATCGTCTTGTAATGTTCGTCGATATACTTCACCAGTTCCGACGAAATAAAAGTTTCATAGCGGAAAGACGGATTGACCGGACTATCCCAGTACCAACTGGTCTTTCCGTCCGGACAAACGAATATGATTCCTTTTTCGTCCGCAATTTGGGGAAGATTCGGTTTAATGCCAATCCATGTTTTAGCATTTCCACCGTAACCGTGCAGTAAATAAATGGTGGGACAAGCCACCGCTTTCTTTCCTGATGCAGCATCCGGCGTAACAACGACCACTTGCACTTCCTTATTCATGGAAGGACTTTTAATTAACAAGGTATCTACTTTGGCAGCAAAAGAGGGAGCTACCCAAATTAAAAGAAGAGCAATTAATAGATTTTTTTTCTTTTCCATTGTGTGTTATAAATAGTTAGATATAATTATTCCTCTGGTTCTGCAGCAGGATTAAATTTAGCAACCGGCATTTCAAAGTTTTTATGACACTGTTTACAGGTATAGTTCCAGTGGTTGTCTCCCGGAGGAATGACCATTAATGCAGAAATGATAGCAGCCCCCATAGCACGCCAACGCTTTTCTTTTCTCAAAACCAACTGGATGTCCGATGAACCGCAGTACGGACAAAGCGTTAACTCTTCCGGCCAACTATCGTTATCCTTCAACACTTGGACAGCATTCTCGTAGTCTTCGTCTGCCACCAATATATCCACCCCTGCTATACTACTTACGCAACTTTTATACAAAGTAGAGAAATTCTCATTGTGCAGAATAGACTCGATGCCTTCATTCTCCAATGCTCCCTGAAGGATATGTGCCTTCATCGCATCATTACAAGTTATCAATTTTACAGTCTTCATAAGGAATCTGTTTTAATATGTCCCACAAAAATAAGATATAAAAATGAAATGTGAAACAAAACCCGACTAACTTTATCAGCAGGTAAAACGAACCAAATCAGAAGTGATTCTTTTTTTATTCACGGAAGGTATCATTATTTAATACTTTTTTCGTACTTTCGCACCGACAATTGGCAATCACATGAAAAAACTATTGACACTGCTACTATTTTCTAACATCCTGTTTTCCCTGTTACAGGCACAACCTGTACATCAAATAAAGGGAACGGTGATTGAGAAAAACAGCCGTCAGCCATTAGAATTCATTAACGTAATGGTTCTTGGGCTGAATAAAGGTGGTGTCACCAATGCGGAAGGTCATTTCACCATCGAACAAGTGCCTCCCGGCATCTACCGTCTGCAAGCGACAGCCATCGGCTACAAGAGTGTCACTACTCCCGAATATATCTTATCTACCAAAGATCTGAACATTTCGATAGAAATGGAAGAGAACCTGACCGAACTCGCAGGAGTAACCGTCACCGCTTCTCCTTTCCGGCGCGACTTGGAAAGTCCGGTCAGCCTGCGCATCATCGGATTGCAGGAAATAGAAAAGAGTCCGGGAGCCAATCGAGACATTTCGCGTATTGTTCAGTCTTATCCGGGAGTTGCCTTCTCTCCTATCGGCTACCGCAATGACTTGATTGTACGCGGTGGTTCTCCTTCTGAAAACCGTTTCTATCTGGACGGAGTGGAAATACCCAATATCAATCACTTCAGCACGCAAGGAGCATCCGGCGGTCCGGTGGGAATCCTTAATGCCGACCTGATACGTGAAGTAAATTTCTATACCGGTGCTTTTCCCACTGATAGAGGGAACGCACTTAGCTCCGTGCTTGATTTCAAATTGCGCGACGGAGACATGGAGCATAACTCACTAAAAGCTACCCTTGGAGCATCCGAAGTCTCTTTGGCCTCCAATGGGCATATTGGAAAAAAGACCTCGTATCTAGTATCCGTGCGTCAATCTTATCTGCAATTCCTGTTTGATATGCTCGACCTGCCTTTCCTGCCGACTTTCACCGATGCACAATTCAAATTGAAAACCCGGTTCAACGAACAGAACGAATTGACGGTATTGGGGCTTGGAGGAATCGACAATATGCGATTGAACACGAAAGCAGATAGCGAGGACAATGAATATATCCTTAGTTACCTGCCAAAAATCAAGCAGGAAACGTTTACCTTAGGTGCTGTATATCGTCACTATGCAGGGCCGCATGTGCAATCGGTGGTAGTCAGTCACAGTTATCTGAACAACCGCAATACCAAATACCGGCAGAATGATGAAAGCATTCCGGAGAATCTGATGCTCCGCTTCCGTTCTACCGAACAGGAAACGAAGTTCCGCTTCGAAAACAATTCTTCTTTCCGCAACTGGAAAGTCAATCTCGGAGTGAATCTGGATTATAGTCAATATACCAATACCACCTTTCAAAAGGCATATACCAATCAGGCACAAACGTTTGATTACCATACCTATTTGGGAATGATGCGTTGGGGACTTTTCGGCACTATCAGCTACTCTTCGATGGACGAACGTTTCACAGCTTCCTTGGGATTGAGAGCTGATGCCAACAATTATTCGTCGGCCATGAAGTCACTCTCCGACCAGCTTTCTCCCCGCATATCGCTTTCCTACCAACTTGCCGAGCACTGGTTCGTAAGCGGAAATGCAGGACTTTATTATCAGTTGCCTCCTTACACGGCACTCGGTTTTAAAGATAATAACGGAATGTATGTCAACAAATACAATCTGCGCTATATGAAAGTCAGCCAAGAAAGTCTGGGCATTAGTTGGCGCAAAGGAGATACGTTCGAAGTCTCCGTCGAAGGATTCTATAAAGACTATGACAAAATTCCGCTCTCCGTTGTAGACGGGATTCCTCTTACCTGCAAAGGAAATGACTATGGAGTGATTGGCAATGAGTTGCTGACTTCTACCGCTCAAGGACGTTCGTATGGCGCGGAGATTCTGGTAAAATGGCTGATCGCCAAGAAACTGAATCTGGCTTCCTCTTTCACCATCTTTAAAAGTGAATACCGCAACGACAAAAAGAGCGAATACATCGCATCCGCATGGGACAACCGATATATTTTCAATTTACGGGGAACTTACAATCTGCCCCACCAATGGAGTGTCGGCATGAAAGTCAGTTGCATCGGCGGTGCTCCTTATACCCCATACGATGAAGAAAAATCATCTTTGGTATCCGCCTGGGATGCACAAGGCAAAGCATATTACGACTATTCGAAATATAATAAGGAACGTCTTCCGGCCTTTGCACAGGTAGACCTCCGCATTGACAAGACATTTTATCTGAAACATTGCATGCTGGGATTCTATCTTGATTTGCAGAATATCACGGCCAGCAAACTGAAACAGCAGGATGTGCTGATGAGCACCGGCATCATCGAGAATCCGGAAGCTCCTGCCGACAGCCAACACTATAAAATGAAACGCCTCAAACAATCGAGCGGGACTTTGCTCCCCACATTAGGAATAACATTTGAGTATTAATTTATGCATAGAACATTAAACTAGAAAAAGAGTATGAAAAGAGAAATCGCTATGATTGCCTTCGTATTATTAGGCATGGGAATGACAGCTTCTGCACAATTCGGCAAGAAGATTAATTTAGGAAAAGCTTTGCAAGCAGGTAAAGATGTAGTATCAGCCGTTACGTTATCTGATGCGGACATTGCTAATATGAGTAAGGAATATATGGCATGGATGGACACTCATAATCCATTGACAAAACCTGATACTGAATACGGCAAACGGTTGGAGAAACTGACGGGACATATCAAAGAAGTGGACGGACTGAAACTTAACTTTGGCGTATATGAAGTAATAGACGTAAACGCCTTTGCCTGCGGTGACGGTAGTGTACGTATCTGCGCCGGTCTGATGGATGTTATGACGGATGAAGAAGTAATGGCAGTGGTAGGTCATGAAATCGGTCATGTGGTTCACACAGATTCCAAAGACGCTATGAAAAATGCCTACCTACGTTCAGCTGTGAAGAACGCGGCAGGTGCAGCCAACGACAAAGTAGCCAAACTGACAGACTCCGAACTGGGAGCCATGGCAGAAGCTCTTGCCGGTGCACAATTCTCACAAAAGCAAGAAAATGAAGCCGATGATTATGGTGTTGAATTCTGTGTAAAAAACGGCATCGACCCTTATGCAATGGCAAATGCCTTGAGTAAATTGGCAGAACTTGCAAAAGATGCTCCTAAAGCATCCTATGCACAAAGAATGTTCTCTTCACATCCGGACACTCAAAAGCGCATTGAACGTACAAAAGCCAAAGCAGACAGCTACGCTAAGAAGTAAAGAGTTTATCTAATATATAAGGAAGAGTTCAAAACTTCCTGTTGATTTTTATTAAGGCACGGATTACACGGATTAACACAGGTCTTATTTAATTGAAACTGTGAAATCTGCGTAATCCGTGCCTCAATTATATTATTATGATTACACAAAAAAGACAACACGATTATTAAATTTTCATTAATATATTACACATATTTGCATAGTGTCCCGATTTCTTGTAATTTCGACCCTATAACCATTTAAATCCATTTATGGAATTTCTTATCATACTTTTCTTACTTATACTGAATGGCATTTTTGCCATGTATGAAATTGCGTTGGTATCATCCAGCAAAGCACGTCTTGAAACACTTGTCGCAAAAGGCAACAAATCAGCCCGAGGAGTTTTAAAACAATTGGAAGAACCGGAAAAGTTCTTGTCTACCATTCAGATTGGTATCACGCTGATCGGTATCGTATCCGGTGCGTATGGTGGTGTGGCTATTGCCGACGACCTCGTACCTTTCTTTTCTCTCATTCCGGGCGCAGAAGCATACGCACGCAACCTGGCAATGATTACTACCGTAGCAATCATCACCTATCTTTCTCTGATTATCGGAGAGCTGGTTCCTAAATCCATTGCTCTTAGTAATCCGGAACGGTACGCCACTTTGTTCAGCCCGGTCATGATTCTGCTGACGAAGGTTTCTTATCCTTTTGTGTGGTTGCTAAGCGTCTCTACCCGGTTACTGAACAAACTTATCGGTCTGAAAAGCGAAGAACGCCCCATGACACAGGAAGAAATCAAAATGATCCTGCACCAAAGTTCGGAGCAGGGTGTGATTGACAAAGAGGAAACGGAAATGATACGCGACGTATTCCGTTTCTCTGATAAACGCGCCAACGAACTGATGACACATCGCAGAGATCTTATTATCCTTCATCCCGATGATACACAGGAAAAGGTGATGAAGATTATTGAAGAAGAACATTACAGTAAATATCTATTGGTAGACGAACGGAAAGATGAGATTATCGGTGTGGTTTCCGTAAAGGATATTATCCTGATGGTAGGCAACAAAAAGGTGTTTAACCTGCGCGAAATTGCCCGTCCTCCCCTCTTTATTCCGGAAAGTTTGTATGCAAATAAAGTTTTAGAGCTATTTAAGAAGAACAAAAACAAGTTCGGAGTTGTTGTTAACGAGTATGGCAGCACAGAAGGCATTATCACACTGCACGACCTGACCGAAAGTATCTTCGGAGACATCCTTGAAGAGGATGAAATGGAAGAAGAAGAAATCGTCACTAGGCAGGATGGTTCAATGCTGGTGGAAGCTTCAATGAATATCGACGACTTCATGGAGGAAATGGGTATCCTATCCTACGAAGATCTGGAATCGGAAGACTTCACCACTCTGGGTGGATTGGCCATGTTCCTGATTGGTCGCATCCCGAAAGCTGGAGACATCTTCACCTACAAGAATCTGCAATTCGAAGTGGTGGACATGGACCGCGGACGAGTAGACAAACTGCTTGTCATCAAACGGGACGATGAACAGGAATAGGATAGCAAAAAACGAGCAATAGCTCACTATATTTATATTAACTTAAAGCACTTAACGATGAAAAAAGTAATTATGTTAGCAGCAGTCGTAGCTGCTTTGGCATCATGCCAATCAAAAGCAAACAAAGCCGCAGAGGCACAAGCAGACAGTCTAGCTCTTGCGATGACTCCGATTACCGAATTGACTGAAGTTTATGAAGGTACTCTTCCTGCTGCCGACGGTCCGGGTATTGACTATGTACTGACCCTGAACGCTGCAACTGACGGTGTGGATACTGCGTATACACTGGATATGACTTACCTCGATGCTGAAGGTCAAGGACAAAACAAGACTTTCACTTCAAAAGGAAAACAACAAACAGTACACAAGGTTGTGAACAAAAAACCTGTTACTGCTGTTAAGTTAACTCCGAAGGATGGTGAAGCTCCGATGTATTTCGTGGTTGTTAACGACACCACTCTTCGTTTGGTGAACGATAGCTTGCAAGAAGCTGTCAGCGATCTGAATTATGACATCATCAAGGTAAAATAATAATAAGCCTAACCCTAACCAGTAAAAAAAGCTCTGCATAGAACCTTCGTTCTTGCAGAGCTTTTCCTTTTTTACACTATCACCTATTCTAATCGGACTATTCACTTTATTAGTTCTACCGATACTTTGATATTACCGTATTCATAAGCCCGGTAATACTGTTATCCCAATACCCCGTGTCCTTCTTGCAGACGTTTCAGCCTCAATAAGGCTTCGATATAATAATAATCTGCATAAATAATAGAAGCATCTATCTCGGAATGAGCCGGCCAATGTCCTACGCTATGAAGCAGGAAGGACGGTTTGCTCTTGCCACTCCGATAACTGTCAGAGTTCAGGCTTGCCAGCATTTCAATAGCTGCATCTTTATAACGTTTTCCTGTTCCATTCGGGAGGTAAGTGGATAATTCAAGCAAAGCAGAGGCCACCACTGCCGCAGCAGAAGCGTCACGCGGAGCATCCGGTATTCCCGGTGCACTGAAATCCCAATAAGGAACCTTGTCTTCCGGCAGACGTTCGAGATAGACATCGGTCACTTTCTGCGCGAAATCAAGATACTTAGGATCTTTCGTTTCACGATAAACTACCGTGTATCCATAGATTGCCCATGCCTGACCACGCGCCCACATGGTACTGTCGGCATAGCCTTGATGGGTTACTCCTTTTATCAGATTACCTGTAATGGTGTCGTATACCGCTACATGGTAAGATGTATAGTCAGGACGGAACTGGCATTTCATCGTTTTATCAGCATGAGAAACGGCAATATCATATAAATAAGGATTTCCACCATTCTTCGCTGCCCAGAAAAGCATTTCGAGGTTAATCATGTTATCCATGATGGTATTGTGCGGCCAGTTGCGGGGTTCCACTTCACGAGGCCATGAAAGGATAGTTCCTACAATGGGATTGAACAGAGTAGCCAACGTATCGGCTGTATCAAGAATCACTTGTTTGTAAGCCGGATTCTTGGTCAGGCGGTAACCATTTCCGTAGCTACAGAACACGAGGAAGCCCAAATCATGGTCGAAAGCCGGAGTCCTGGAAAGGAACTCCAGAGAGTTCGTGAACTTCTCCGCTTCTTCCTGAATCTGTTTATCTTTCGTATATTCGTAATCATACCACAATACTCCGGGCCAGAAACCGGCACACCATTCTTCCTTCGTCGCTTTCCGACAATTCCAATGGTGTTCGTCAGTCATGATATTACGTGGCATCATTGTATAGTCGATGCCGGAGTCTGTTTTCAGTTCCGCAAGCGTACGTTGTGTCTGCTCTGCACAATAGTCCAATGCCTTATTCACATCCAATGTACCGGACGGCTGATGAACACACGTACAGAAACCTAACATCACAGCCAAACCTACTACAATCTTTTTCATCTTAATCTGATATCTTCGAGTTAATTCTTAATCTTTATTTCTCTTTGTCAATTATTGATTGGTCAATTACTTATCCATCCGAAACCAATCGACATCTGCCCATCCCCGATTGCCTTCATTCGGAGTCACACAGAATAGTCCGACTTTGGCTCCAATCCATTTGCCTTGACGGGCTGTGAAAAACTCTCCCACTGTCGTATATTTCTTCCCGTCCAGACTATAAGCAAATGTACAAACAGCTCCTTTACGAACCTTTACCTGTAAATAAACTGTTTGCCATTCATTATCTGCTACTCCCGGCATCTTCAAATATTTTACCGGAATGTTTGCCAATTCTTTTATCTGTTCAGGGTTCTGCTGTTCCGCATCCTTGCAAACTGCTTGTTGCAGAATAAACTTATCTCCCGCTTTGCGGATAGAAAGATAACTGTAATCCCACCCCATCACAATGATTCCGGCTTGTTCTCCATCCTGCTTGGCAGTAAATGTCAGCTTGGTCGTAGCTGTAAATTCTTCAGCCGGAAACTTTTGCATCAGCAGGTTAGGAACTTCCCAGAAGTTCACAAACTCTTTCGAAAGGCTGCCTGCATAAAGACGGATAAATCCCAAATCGGTAGTAAACCCGTAAGTGTCTTTTTTATTGGCATGCCATTGCCATTGTAATCCCAAATGCCGGCTATTGAATTCGTCACTCTCCGGCGGAGTAGCTACCGGATAGGTCTTTCCCACATTCGGTTTCTTATAAGTCGTTACAGGTTCACCGCAACCGTCTTTATCCTTGTCCACTCCGATTACAGGCCAGTCATTTACCCACATCATCGGATTCAGATGAATCACACGTCCGTAAGCGCCTTTATCTTGAAAATGGACGAACCAGGATTCTCCTGTGTTGGTGTCTACCCAGCCACCCTGATGAGGTCCGTTTATCGTTGTCTTTCCTTGTGCCATCACGATTTTCGATTCGTAAGGGCCATAGATGTTCTTTGAGCGAAGTACCAATTGCCAACCGGCTGCGACACCTCCTGCCGGAGCAAAAATATAATAGTATCCGTTGCGTTTATAGAGCTTCGGTCCTTCTACGGTATGATTCTTTCCATCATTTCCATCGAACACCATCACCGGATCGGAAATAACTTCTGTTCCTTCTGGATTCAGTTCGCAAATGACGAGGATACTGTTCACCCCACTACGGCTTCCGGCATAAGCATGTATCAAATATACTTTTCCGTCTTCGTCCCACAAAGGAGTTGCATCAATCATTCCTTTCCCTGCTTTCACCAATACCGGTTTGCTCCATTTTCCTTTCGGGTCTTTGGTTTTAATCATATAGATTCCATAATCCGGATCCCCCCAGTAAATATAAAATTCTCCGTTATGAAAACGAATGGCCGGTGCCCATACGCCTTTGCCATGCTGTGCCTTATCGAAGAAGGTTTCCGGCTCCTGAACCGGTAATGCATAGTTTACCAGTGACCAATTGACCAAATCATTGGAATGAAGAATAGGAATTCCGGGAATACAGTTAAAACTGGATGCTGTCATATAGAAATCATCTCCGGCCGCACAGACATCCGGATCCGAATAGTCAGCATGGAGAACCGGGTTCTGATAAGTTCCATTCCCCTTATCAGCCACCCAGGTCTTAGAAATTTCTTGTGCGCCTGCCAATGAACTGCAAGCCATCATTCCTGCTAAAAACAGAATCTTTTTACGCATATACCTTACTAATCAATTTCATTCAAAACTAGATTCGTTACTCCTAAAAACAGGTTCTTTCTACCTTATATAAAAACCAAGCACTTTTAAAACTGAATCCTATCTCTGATTTCAAAACAATCTATTTACTGACCTATTTACTTATATATACGAAAGGGATTAGGTAAATACCTAATCCCTTTCCAACTTTTTTCTATTTATCTAAAAACTCATACCCATTTTATTCACGATATAACATTAACGTAGCCCAGCCCAATTGGTCAAAAGCGCCACTATTAGAACCATAGCGATTAGCAGTCTCTCCTGCCCCACCTTCAGGACGCATTTTATCCGCCAGTATTTGAGCATACTTATAACCACTGCTCAATCCCTTAATCTTTGCATAGTGAGTATAGAAAATTTCCCATCCGGGACGAACTTCCCCACGACCATCGTCAGATACTACCTTATGATCTTGTCCGTGATTTTTATCTTTACATGTACAATGTGTACAGTACTGATACTCTTTAAAAGGTATTTTTGTTATATCAATCAGCCATGTACCATCCGAATTGTCATTTTTCACTCCATCCGTTGCATTGCTAAGTGCTACATATTCACCCATTTTCATAACTGCGTTATTATTAGCCGCGAAGAAATCTAGTCGGGAAATGTCTTTATTATCCTGATAGAATGTATAAGCTATCTGACAAAGATTAGCTGTTACGGCTACCGACATTTGAGCATGCCCCTGGTCGCGTCCGCTTTCCTGATTCTGACATATCTCTTCACCAGACAGTGGATCAACATGAGTACCCTGGATTAAATTATTTAGAGCTCCATTGCCAACACCATTATAAAAGTAGTTCACAATATAGTTAACCATATCATCATCTTCAGTTAAAATACCAATAGACAAATAGGAGCACATATTAACTAAATCCCAATTCGACCAGTAATGTAAAGCACAATTGTTACTACCTTGATGATTATCCAGAAAATCTTTATTTTTAGAAGCGAATACTTTCACCATCCACGTTTTAAAAGTTGTTTTATCTGCTTCCGTCCAACCATCATAGGTTTGCATTATTTCTGCCGCATTAGCAAAAGTATATCCTTGCGCACCTGCCGCTAATTTATGATTAGCATCATTTGAAGTCACTTCCGTACAGGTTGCAGCCCATTGATTCAAAATGTTAACCACATTCTTTGCATACTGTTCAGTACCGGTAAGTTTCCATAAAAGCGCCATCTGATAAGCAGCTGCAGCATCCTCCATAGCATAGCTGTAGTTTTCACTACTAAATCCCGTTCCAGTTACATCACCACGAACAATCTTTGTCTGTGGTTGCGGGGTATAGGAAGAAGCTGATACATAACTGGAGTTTTTCAGATTTTCAAACTCATCCTTTACTTTTTGAGGTGCAGTCCCATCATTCAGCATTTTCTTTACCCTATCAAAATCTGCCTGATTAAACATCGCACAAGGATGATTGTAAGTATATTCAGCTTCTACCGGAACATATACTCCTTCCGGGAGTGTCAAATCCACTACTCCGAATTCATTCTCACGGCAGGAGCTCTGCACTGCTATCAGCAGTGCGAAAACCATTATCTTAATTGTATTTTTATTCATAAAGAATCTATTTTGAGCCTTAATTTATTATTCTATTATTTTATCACTTCATAAGTCAGCCCTTCTGACTTAATATATGCTTGCACATCCTGTAATGTTTTGAACGTCTGAACCCAGTAAACATTATAACTTACAGCTGTAGACGATACAATATCAGCATATTTGAATTGAAGAGTTGTAAACGATGCAACAGCAGTTGCCGGGAGTAAACCACCTGTACCCCATTTCTGACTGGCCATATCATAAATAAGCACATGACTTCCATCGCTACATTTATAATCATTCAGCCATTTATTGTTATTTCCGTCTAGACCACCGGAATATTTAGTACCATCACACATCCCGGATGCGTCAAGAGTTATATTACGTGCAGTTACTCCCTCATAATCTTTCACATCATCCATGCGAACTGCGAAAATAGGATAATTGCCAGAATGTAACCAAGAAGTTGTACTCTTACAAATCAAATCTCCACGGCATTTACCACCGGTTAATTTTGTATTGATCGTTATATAGCCTCCATCTTTATTCCATGTATGTGATTCCGCATTTGAAGCATTAGCCCATGTATAATTCTCATTACGGAAAAGCTCCCGTATTAATCCTTCTGCCAAATTCAACTCTATAGACGAAGAATTACCTGTTTCCGGACAGGTGGCAGTTATAGTAACCTTGCCAAACACTCCATTCGCATTGAAAGTAACAACACCTGCCTTCACCGTAGCAATAGTTTCATCACTTGATGTCCACTCTATCAATGACTTGGTACAATTCTCCGGCACTGTTGTAAAGTTCAAAGCAACGCTCTTTTCTGCAATAGCAAATTCATAGCCATTAGTCGATGAGTAATTTTGGTCAATAGCTACCTCCTCCGGTTGTACAATTGAGTTCACGATAATTTCTTTAGTTGCGATCACATTTGCGCCATCTAAAGAAGTTGCAGTAATAGTAACGGGCACAGCCGCACCTTTACCGCTGTCCAAACCTGTAACAACTCCATTCTTATCTACTATAGCAACAGTTTCGTCAGAACTTGACCACTTCACAGTTTTATAAGTCGCGTCAGATGGTAAAATCCCAGCTGTCAACTGTACAGTTTCTCCTGCATATACATTATCTGCACTTGAAGTAATCGTAATACTCTCCGCACTAATCAGTGAATTCACAACCAACACTTTCAAAGCACTAGCCACATCGCTACCCGAATAATAAACACTGGGGGCAACTTGAATCACCGCTACACCTGTACCGTCACCACTAATAGCATTTACTGTTCCATTAGCATCTACTGTAGCTACGTTTGCATTACTGGAAGTCCAATTTACCTCTTTATAAGTAACATCATCAGGAGTTATATTATAGCCCAACTCTATTTTCTCTCCTTTTACTAAGGGCAAGACTTTCACTTTCGTGTCATCCACATAAATAAGTTGTTGTAAATCTTCTGAAATAATCATTTCTACCGATTTAGGATAAATCGCTTTAGATAGTGGAGATACCTCATCATTATCATCACATGACAGAAATGTGGAAACGACCGCTGTCATAAACAGACAACCTAACCCATATTTTAATATCTGTTTCATACGTTTTTTCTTTTATTCATTATTACAATAATACATCTTAGTTTTTCCATCCCGGATTCTGTTCCAATTGTGGATTCAACTGCAACTGGTCAGAAGGTAGCGGATAAAGATAAAGTTTATCATTCCAGGTACGATCACTATAGAGTATAAGGCAGCCGTCACTACTAAGCGAACGTTTATGATCAGTCCAGTTGGTTTCAAACCAAGTCCCTGTAACTTGCACTCCAAGCTGATCTTGTGGCATCTCAACAGGTGCAGTAGCCCAACGTTTCAGATCATCAATGCGAAAACCTTCCAGTACAAGTTCAACAGTACGCTCCCTACGGATTTCTTCACGCATTGAAAGATTGTTTGCCGAAACCAATTTGCTACTCAATTTTGGCATATCCGGATTGACACGAAGACGAACCAGATTTAAAGAATAATCTAATTCCGGATCCGTTATAGTACCATTTAGTTCATAAACAGCTTCGGCATAATTCAGCAGCACTTCCGCATAACGAATAACCGGGAAGTCATAAGATTCGTAATAATCTTCCAACTGACGTTCTGTGCCCCACTTACGATTTTGATAGCCACTACCAGAACGTACATTAGCGGTCAGGCTACTTGTCAAATCTGCATCTGTCCAGGTTGTACGCCATTTTCCATCGTTATTCCAATACTGTTGTCCATGATACAGCATATTATTTCCCATACGGTTATCTCTATTTTGGAATTCATCAGTTACTCCGGCATATTGTTGAAACTTGGATGATTTCCCTATAGGCAACCCGTCAGAACAAAGGTACATATTCGCCAACTTACGAGTCACATAACAAGCATTTGCCACCATACCGTGAGTCAGATTCCATGCTGTTTTATCTCCATTACGATGACGTTTCACAAAGATATATTCTGTATTATCACTCTTTGAAAGGTTGGCCGGATTGCATTGTGCTCCATCTTCTAACGTAAACATATAACGATAACTCTCATTCGCTAATTTTTCATTATAGAAGATTTTATATTTACCACCTTTAATAACCTCATTAGCTGCATCCCTGGCAATAGTCAACAGTTCCGTGCTGCGAGTAGTATTTGAAGTAGCATCTTTTCCATTTGTATGAAATTTTTGCCAGGTACCTTCATATAATGCTACCCGTGACAACATGGCATAAGCGATATATTTATTCAATCGTCCGGCTTCGGAAGACGTTTCGGGTAAACTGCCGGCTGCCTCCTTCAAATCTTTAATTACCTGATCTATCACTTCACCGCGATCATTACGCTTCCCATACAATATTTCAGAGTCCAAGTCTAAAGGTTGCGTAAGAACGATGGCGTCTCCATAAAGCTGCACCAACTCAAAATGACTATATGCACGGAAGAATTTTGCTTCAGCAACAGGCACTGCAATATCTGCAGGTACAGCAAAACTTTCAGCATTCTTCAACAACAGGTTAGTATAATAGATACGTTTATATAGTCTAGTGTAATTAGCATCTGTAGCAGGAATAGCATTTGTACCCTGGCTATACACATTCATAGATGAACCCGCCACTAAATCTGAACGAAAATCACTATGAGGCTCGTCTGATACAGCACGGTTGAAGTCATGAGGCCAACTATAAAATTGATTGGCAAATAACTGGAAATTGGTAGCATTGTTCCACACCAGATTATCACCCAAATCCGACAATGGTTCTAAATTCATGCAGGAAGTTGTTACCGCCATGAAGGAAAAAAGACATGCAGCTTTTATATATTGCTTTAGTTTCATATTATCAATTATTTAAAAGGTTAAATTAGCTCCAATGGTAAAGTTACGAGTGAACGGATAACGTTTCACTCCCTTAGCAGCTTGAGTAGTATTATTGGTATCTCGAGCCGATGCTTCCGGATCCCATCCATCTTTAATTTTGGTGGTCTCCCATAAATCTGCTCCTGTCACATATATACGGGCACCTGAAATCGCTTTTGTTTTATTCAAAAGCTTGGCAGGAAACGTATAACCGATTGTCACATTCTTCAAACGAAGGTAACGGCCGTCTTGCGCTGTCAAAGAAGATGCCTGATAATTATAATTATTGATATTACTTTCATTAGTATATGGAGCGTAGTAAGCATCCCGGTTATTTTGACTCCATGTGTTACCAAGAGAAGCAGTGCTTGTATTGGTATAATTACTACGGAATGGAACAGTCCAGTTATCAATCGGACGATAAACAAATCGATTGGCAGCTCCTTGAAAAACGACATTTATATCAAATCCTTTATAATCTGCGCCAAAGTTGAAAGAATAAGATATTTCAGGAGTATCACTACCCAAATAGATATAATCTTTTTCATCCAACACACCATCTCCATTCTCATCGCAATACATATTGTCACCTACACGCAAGTTAGATGGCATACCAATACCATTATTATTATAATACTTAGTCTTGTAAGCAGCCAGCTGTTCCTCGTTTTGAATTTTACCTCCGTAACGCAGACCGAAAATTGAATTTAGTGGATAGCCTTGCTGTGTTTGTACATATCCTGATTTCAACACAGTTGTACCACCATAGTCGACTAATTCATTACGGGCAAAAGTAAAAGTACTACCTACATGATAATTTACGTCTCCAATCCGGTTACGATAATTAAGCTGACCTTCATATCCCCAACCTTCAAACTTTCCGGCATTAGCTTTCGGAGCAGAATCACCTAACGTCCCCGGAAAAGTAACATTCACTAACATATTATTATTATGCTTCATAAACGCTTCAACAGAACCGGTTAGAGTTCCATTTAAAAAGCCAAAGTCAACACCTATATTATAATTCTTAATACGTTCCCAACTACGTGTAGTGGAGGCCAGAGTTCCATTTGTTTTAATATAAGAAAGCTTATTGGAACCAATATATGCACCATCATCTCCAGCCGCAACCAGATTATAGAGCTGTACGCCATCATAATTTCCAATACCACTCTGATTACCCACTTCGGCATAGGAAAGACGTAATTTCAAATCACTTAACCAATCGACTTTCTGCAAAAAAGATTCTTCTTTTATACGCCATCCAAGTGAAACACCATAAAAGAAATCCCAACGGTTTTCAGGTAAGAATTTAGAAGAGCCGTCATAACGTCCATTCAATTCCAACAAATAACGTCCATCATAATCATAGTTGAAACGTCCGAAATAAGAGAGGTTTGCATTCTGATACTTCTTCTCATCACCAGTCAGAGTCACATCCCCCGAACCGTTTACTATTTCCATACCGTTCTGAATATCTTTAACCATTACACCGAAATAAGTGTATTCTTTAAATTCATACTGCGCGCCCAACGTCAAATTCAGCTTATGTTTTTGAGCAAATGTCTTATTAGCCGCCAAATATCCGGAGACAGAGTAAAAATCCGTTCGTGAACTTGTCTGTGTATAAGTTGAGTTTGCCTGGCTTGGGTCTGTCCGTACCTCTACATCACCCATATAATTATAAAAAGTAACAGCGTTTGTTGTTTTATTACGAGCTGCCGTACTTGTACTATATCCTACATTGGCATTAGCTGACAGCCAATCAAAAATCTGATAATTCAAAGTTTCGCTTAATGAAATAGCAGAAACAGAGAGTTTATTGTCGCCTCCATCACGTACAACAGCTGCAGGAGATCCCCATGTTCCCCAAGCATATGGTTTTCCATTCAATGATTCAAAAGGAAGACCGGGCATAGGTAAAGTGGCAGACAAAGCTGATTCAATCTGCGTTGGCGCAACTTGTTCCTGACGATTATACGAAATAGAAGAATCTAATTTCAGGTTCTTAGTAAACTTATACGTATTGTTCATACGAAAGTTATAACGTTGGTTGTTGTTATTACCAAATTGCAAGGTAGAACCATCATAAAGATAACTCATGGAAATACGATAAGATGATTTCTCCGAACCACCGGAAACACTTAAACTATGTTCTGTACTCCATGTATCGCCAAAAAGCGTATCCAGCCAATTTACATCATCCGTAAATACAAAATCAGCAACATCAGTAAAATT
Organism: Bacteroides xylanisolvens; assembly: GCF_018289135.1. Classification (NCBI taxonomy): domain Bacteria; kingdom Pseudomonadati; phylum Bacteroidota; class Bacteroidia; order Bacteroidales; family Bacteroidaceae; genus Bacteroides; species Bacteroides xylanisolvens. The sequence goes on along the minus strand of NZ_CP072216.1, from coordinate 669,497 downwards.
GGTTGAGCCGAATGGATTAGGACTGTAACGCATATCAAGATAAGAACCTTTATATTTCTTCGCTAATTCGGCATAAGTATACCATACGTCAGATGTCTTTTTATCATTAGTCAATGCTGTCATTACACCATCTGCCCATTGGTCGATATTCATAGCAGAGGCCATCAAACCAACAGTCTTCAAAGTAGCACTACCACTATACTCTACCTTTACTTTACCTTCAGCACCTTTCTTTGTAGTAATTAAAACAACACCACCGGCAGCGCGTGAACCATAGATTGCAGCCGCACCGTCTTTCAAAAAGTTCATTGATTCAATATCATTGGGATTCAACAGCCGAAGTTCGTTCACACTCTCATACGCCACACCATCAATGATAATTAATGGTTCTGTGCTATTCACAGACACTGAACCGCGCAAACTCAATCCCCAACTCTCATCTCCCGGAGCAGAGGAACTACGAGTAATCATGACACCTGGCACCTGCCCCTGTAAAGCTTCCAATGGACTAGACAGTCCTCCTTTTTCCTGAAGCATTTTAGCTCCTACAACCGTAACAGCACCTGTTAATGAAGATTTTTTTTGGGTACCATAGCCTACAACCACCACTTCATCCAAAACTTCAGAATCTTCCTGCAATATAATTTTCACAGGTGCGCTACCATTCACATTAATTTCTCTTGTTTTATATCCAATATAAGAAACAACCAAAGTCCCCGGATTGATATTGCTAAGTGTAAAGTTTCCATCTATATCCGTGATTGTACCATTAGTAGTTCCTTTCATCAGCACACTAGCACCAATTATTGGTTCATTATTTGCATCCAACACAGTTCCCTTCACAGTCACAGTCTGCATCACAGATTGTGACCTGTCAACTTCTGCATAAGTCTTCTGGGGTATTCCTGTCAATAAGGCAGAAGCAACCACCATTGAAAATAAAAATCTTTTCGGCGAACATTTTAAGATATCATTCATAAAATTAAATTTGAGGTTTAAAAATAGTATTAAATTTTTGTTCTCTAAAATAAGGTGAGGCATACAAGTACCTCTTTGTAAATTCTGACTCCTTTTCCATAAGCACAAAGGGTTATTTATTAATGAATAAGATTATATACAATTCCGGAAAAACTCGCGCATTTCACGACGTCCCAGAAACAGATGGTTTTCCACCGTCCTGCAACTTAAATTCAGTTCATTTGCGATTTCCGGAGACGTTTTATTTTCGAAGCGGTTCAATGTATAAATTAACCGACGTTGTTCGGGCATAGCTGCCAAGCGGGTCCGTTCCATTGTCATTAAATCATCACCGATAATTTTTTCTTCGGTTTCATTGGTAGAAGTGGACATAGTATCATAGATATAGCTGTCTATCTCCTGTTTCTTATAATAACGACGGATATAGTCGATTACAATATTGCGGGCAATGGTGAACAAGAAATATTTCACTGTGTCCGGACGGAGCATTTGCTTGTAGTCCAGCAGACGTACAAATACATCCTGGGTTAGATCCTCCGCTTCGTAGCGATGAGTGATACGATAAGTAATATAGGTAAGAATCACCTGATAATATTCTTCATAAGAACGGGTGATAATGTTGTCGGAAGTGTTAGCTGTTGTCTCCATAATACTATCTTTTTCGGTTTTGATCACGATGCAAATATAGAGGTGATTTTGGATATAACAGCCAGAAAATAAAGCAGATCAATCTCAATGAATCTAGGTAGACTTATTTAAACATATAATTCTAATTATCAATATATTACGTTCACAAAAAGAGAGTATCACTTTATAAAATGAGACTCAAATCACTCAAATCAACGTATCTTTGCTCCACTTACGCTCGTTTGCTCCCATCCTCTTCCCCTCTTCAATTTTATTATTTGATCGTTTCATTGTCACATCAAAGCTATTAATGAAGTACGAACATTAATAGATAAATTCCGTTTCATTAAAGATAAACTTGCTTTGCACTTATTGCAAAGTTACGTTTGATTAAGGGCAAACTATAAATGAAAGCTTCAATTATATAATTGCAAGCTTTGTTTTTATAAACGCAAGTTGCATTTATAAAAACAAAGCTTGCGTTTATAGATTACTCCCTATAGAAAACAACTTTACAATAGGACCAAAAGAAGTTTATATAGGGAGAAGAAGAACTTATCTATTAATAGATTACGAGAAAAAGACTAGTAAAAGGAAAATCCACTTGGTGAAGGGAGGTCCTTCACCCTATAACCCCGATGAATAGGGCGGTGTGAAGGGTGAAAGGGATATGAGTATAAAATAGATTTCAGTGATAATAAGTCGAAAAGTTACTCTTCTTTGGCTGTTCCACCTATACTACGAATATATTCATTCGGAGTGACTCCCGTACTCTTTTTGAATGAGCGGAAGAAAGAAGCACGAGAACTGAAGCCGCAAAGTTCTGCCAGTGCAGTTAATGTATAGCGGGAATATTGACTATCCACCACCATTTTCTTGAATTGAGTGACGCGGTATTCGTTTATAAAATCATAATAAGACTGATTGAGATATTGATTCAAAAGATACGATAATGAATGCGAAGAAGTATCCAGAGCAGAAGCCAGGTCGCCCATTTTCAAATCAGGATTAATATATGGCTTTTCTTTCTCCACATAAGCAACCAGTTTCTTATGGAGTTCTTTACATTCTTCTTCAGTCAGCCTGTTGGTTTTATACTTTTCTTCGGTTGCAGCGATAGAAGACTCTTCAGAAATCACTTCCGCCTGTTCTATCGTTCGGTCTTTCTGCTGTGTCTTCTCTATGGACGCGGAGATTGCCGATGCAGGAGAAGTAAGCAGGCGGCGCATACGATTCCACACATAATATCGTATAAAAGCAATAATGCCTACAATTAATAAAACAGAAAGTGCCCATCCCCACCAAGGTATCATAGGACGCACCGTCACTTGATAAACAGCTTCCGACTGTTCATTTCCCGGAAGGCGCACACGGAACGTATAAGTTCCGGAAGATAATCCATAATAGGAAACCTCATTCTGCGCAGCCAATAGTTTCCAGTCTTTATCCACTCCTTCCAACTGATATTCGTACAATAGAGCAGAAGGCAGACCATAAGCAAAATCCGTAAAGCAGAAAGTCAGATTATTCTGATTATATTTTAAAGACGGGTTGGTAAAAGAAATACCATTAGCCAATATATCCGTAAACACAATCGGACGGACTTTACCACGCACTTCATCCACGCGCTTCGGATCGACATAAATCAAACCTTTGGTGTTGCCGAACCATAATATTCCTTTTTCATCTTTATAAGCTGCCCCATTCGTAAAAGTGGGTCCCGGTACTCCATCATTGAAAGTGAAGGCATCGTACTCTTCTCCTTCTTCCTTTATGCGTAACAATCCATCATTGCAAGCCACCCACAACCAACCCTGGTTATCTTCCACGATCGACATCAGCGAATTGTCAGGAAGCGTAGAAAAGACGGAACGGTTCCGAAAACGATCCATCGTTAAAGTAGAGGTAAACAGACTTCCCTTTTCACGAATAAAATAAAGGTTGTGTCCTGTATCTTCATAAATGGTACGCACCTTATCCCTATGCACAAATCCTTCAGGGAACACATTCGATCGTAAACTTTGAGAAGCAGGATCATATATACACATACCGGTTTCCGTGGCAATCCATCCTTTGCCGGTAGAGTCAAAACTAACTTCATAAACGTTACCTTCCGGCAATTGGGAATTGGCGCTGGTAAAGTGTTTGATCTGTTTTGCCTGTTTATTATAACAGAACAATCCCTGTGAAGTGCCTATCCAGAGATTTCCTTTCTCATCCGGTCGCACACAGAAGATATGTCCTTTCTGAAACAGCTCTGCATCTCCATCTCCTCCCTGGGCAAAATATTTTAGAGATAACGTCTCCGGATTCAACACCATCATGCCTCCGCCATACGTACCAATATAATATTCGCCTTCATAAAAACAGATAGTCAATATCAAATCCGAAGTCAAAACAGGTTTCACAAAACTCTTTACGACTCCGGTAGCTTCATTTATATAATACAAGCCGTCACGTGAACCGATGACTTTTTCGTGTCCTCTGTTGACAAAAGAACGAATGGAAAGATTGGCAGAGTTAAACAGAGGAGGATAAGCATAAGTTTGGAAAAGACCATTCTGATAAAGTGAGTAATCTAAACCTGCCTGAAAGTGCCCCACCCAAACAGCACCTCTGTCATCCACCAATAGTGAATAAATGGAATTACTGCGAATACCTTCTTTATCACTTACATCGTGACAAAAACGACGTGTCACTTGTTGGGCTTTATGCGAAAGGAAATGAACGCCATTGCCATCTGTTGCAATATATACTGTCTCCTTTCCATCACTGGATATGTCGGAAATGACATCACAGCCTAAAGACACTGTATGCGAAAAGCTCTTTTTGTTTATATCGAAACGAACTACTCCCTGACTCATTGTACCTAAATAAAGGGTTTCTCCGATACGAGTCAGGCAGCGGAAATAATCGGCCTCGGGAACATTCTCCTGGAAATGCCAGGAATCAATCTTACCATCTTTCAATGAATAAGAGAACAAACCTTGCACTGTAGCCAGCCATAACGCACTTTTATCTTCATTCAGACAGAGATCCATAATTCGATTACAGGCAGCCAGCATATTCCGGTCGGTCAAGACTTGGAGCAATTGCCCGTCCTTTTGAATGAACAATCCTTTCTCCGTACCGATATAGAGAATATCTCCATCCGGAAGTAAGGTATTTACAGCAAAATCTATTTTTTCGGGAACAATTCTCTCCAACTGGCCGTTTGCACGATTCAGACGCCAAAGTCCGATACCGTTTCCTACCCAAAGCTGATTATCGGCTGTTTCCGTGATGCAGTTCACCCGTTTCTTCCTTCCGGAATCCACGCCTCGAAATTCATAATGTCGAACTTTCACACCATCAAAACGATCGAGACAATTATCTGTTCCTAGCCAGACAAAACCTTCCGAGTCTTTATAAATGGCGTTCACCAATAGCCCGGACAGTCCATCGGACATGACTACATTACGAAATGTATAATTCTGGGCTTGCAGATTTACACCACAAACCAAGTATATGATTAAAAGAATCAGATATTTAATCGTGTTCTTCACTTACAACCGCTTCCTTTCATATTAAACATGTGACAAACATACATAAAAATCTCCAAAAGAGCACATTCCTTCTTATAAAAAAAGTCTCCCCTTCGTATCTGTTATATGTGATAAACAAATACGAAGGGGAGAAATTATTTACTCAATGCTATTGAAGATTTATTGATATTTCACTTTCACATGAGCGTTTTTGTAAACAACAGGGAAGTTATTACCATTCACAATAACAGTTGTCGGTTTCTTCTCACTTCTGAACGTTGCATGAATCTTCGGTTGCCCGTCTATCCAAAGGTTCAACTTTTTACCTTCTTCTTTCTGAATTACAAATAATTTGGAAAGAGAAGAAAAATAAGTCTCCTTATCGCGTCTCAATGCACTGCCATGACAGATAAAGAAATCTTTTGCGTCAGCAGCTTCAGTACCTTCGGGATAAGAGACAGCAAACATATAAGCATCTGTCATCCAGCCGTCCGGCATAATCCATGAGTTGCTGTGCATTAGCCTGCCGTCTGCTAATTGATTAATATAAAGATCAGTCACTTTCCCTTTATGACGGATACGAAGCCCAATCCAATCTTGTCCTTCCCGCCGTTCCATTTGTGGCAAGTCTTTCTCATTGGGAGTCTCCTTTAATATAATGGCTGTCAGCCCTTTTACACGATTGACTTCTGCCGGCAAATGAAATGAATAATAGGTTTCAGTGCCTTTCAAATCTTCAGTGGGAGCTTCTATTTCCTCCCAATACAAATCTTCCGGGTAGTCATGCACAAAATCGGATTTAGCCAGCAAACGAGGATATAACGGACGAATCACAACCGATGAGTTACCATTCGTCACATTCACGTCAACTCCCGACTTTTTATATGTCCCGTTTGTATGCCATAACCATTCAAATTGTCCTATTTTATGTGTTTTCAAATCATCAATCATATAAATAACATTATCCATCCAAAGGAAATGGCGGAAATTACGGCTGAAATTGTTTGAAACAGGCCCCGTTCCATTAGCCAGGACATACTTCACATTTCCCGCATCCAGAAGATGATGCAAATATCCTCTCAAAGTAGAACCGCCGTACTGCTGCTCACGAGGTTGTCCCTCTCCATTAAACAATACTACATTATGCGCTTGGCTTTGAAAGAAATAATTCCGATAAGCAGGATTAGGATACCAGCAGTTTCCCCCGTCTTTAATAATATCTACCCCTTTATGAAAGACAATAAATGAATTGGCATCTGCGTGAGAATGATTCCATGTATGACCGCTTTTTACAGCCAGCATCGTAGCATCCTTTTCCCACGAATCACGCATCGTAGCCCAACCAAAATCGGCAAATAATTGAGAAGTCGGCAGTTGAGGGACAGCGGGCGCCTTACTCAAATCAGGAGTGTAAAGGAAGCCCATGGGACGATTCAGGAAAAAGCCATCACGATGTTGTCCTTGTTCCACCTGGGCTATATACCACAAAATAGTTGGATCTTTCACCCCCAATGCATACAATAACATCATGCTGGATTCTGCTGATACATTTTTATGGCTATCTCCAAAATTCAAACTATGCAGCATACCTGTACGCGGATAGCAGACTTGTGAGAAGTAACTCGGCAATTTTGCCAATTGAGGAATATCACCCGGATTCTGTCCGGGATGAGTATTTATCCAAGCTATCCTAAACAACAAAGCTTCCTGAATACCAAAGTTGGCGTAATTCAGACTTTCATACATTCCACCGGCCTCATCAAAACTCTTTGCTTTCTGTTGCAATACATCACCGGCAAAATCAAACCATTCAGGAAGTGATTCGTGAAGTTGCTCCACCCATTCTTTAACTTCAGGAAGTTCATTTTGAAGACTCAAAGCCAATATTCCACCCTGACAAACACAGGAGGTCCACCAATTATGTCCCATCGAATTCAATGAGTGAATACGGGTCGGTTCCAACAACCAGTCTCCCAATGCCGGTTCTACGGCTAACCGTTTCAATCCTTCGGCTATCTTTTTTCTTTCTGAAGAAGACATGACATTGTATGCAGCATCATACCCCACTGCGGAAAGAAAACTCTTATGAGCCATACCCAGTTGTGAACGCCATGCAGGAATACGTGCCATCATTTCCACATCTCCCCATGATTCGGCTTCCACAGCTTTCAGGAGGATTTCTTTGATTGCGTCTGCATACTCCTTATTATCAGTCATCAAATAAGCTAACGACAAATAGTCTAATCGATTAAAATCTTTCTTTTGCAAAGCTTTATCTGCTGTTTTCTTAATATCTCCCCATGCTTCCTGCAATTTAGGTTCATGCTGCATACGCTGTTTCACTTGCTGTATGCGTTGTGGAGTATACAGTAATGAAGGATGATTTATTTTTTGTGCTTGTATATATAATGAAGAAACACACAAAAAACAGATAACAGCAATAATAGTTTGTTTCATGGTACTTAGTCTATTCTATATATAATCAGTTACAATATTATTCTTTATTGAACGTTTTTCAAAAATTCTTCCAATGCTGCATTAAATTCTTCCGGGCGTTCCATATTCAGCATGTGTCCGCAATCGTCAATTACTTTCAGTTTTCCATTGGGAAGATATTGTAAGATGGGAGGTTCTTTTGAGAATCGGTTGCCGGAAGAATGACCTTCAACAATTAAAGCAGGTACATCGGGATGATTCTTTTTCAATTCCTCAATGGCATCCAAACCAGCTACCACCCGTACTTCTTTGTGTAAAGGTTGCCACGCATCCCACTCATCGATCATTTGCCATAGAGACTCACGCATTCGTTCCCGCTGACTTCCTCCTGACTTCATTAATCCTTCAAACCACTCTTTCTTCATCACATCTACCCCTTTCTCTTTCAAAGCAGCAATCTCCTTATCACGTACTCTTGCTTCTTCCGGAGTCATCGGTTCACTGGGACCTTTCGATTTCCGAATGTTTCCACTGGCTAAAAAAGCAGATAACATCCGGTCAGGGAAATACGCCAACATATCAGCAGTAATAAACCCACCTAAAGAAAGTCCGACGATATGCGCTTTCTTGATGTGCAAAGAATCCATCAAAGTAACTAAATCTTCAGCGTGTGTGAATTGATAGTCTTCCGTTTGTGAAGACGAAATGCCATATCCTCTCAAATCATAGCGGATCACACGATATTTTTTTGCCAGTACAGAAAATTGTTCATCCCACATACGATGATCCAAGGAATGCCCATGAACAAAGATGACGGGGGCACCTGTGCCGGCTTCCTCATAGTAAAGAGAACCGTTGCCCACTTTAACGCGGCCTTGTTTAACAACCAACGGATGTCCCTTTACAATCTCTGAAACAGTTCTCGAAATTACAGGACTACCATAAAAAGATGAGAAACCATCTTCTTTACTGGAAGCACCGACTACATGAGCAATAAAGAAGCCATAAACATTCTCCCGTTTATTGATCCACGGGTAAGCGCCAGCCCATCCTGGTGAACTGATTTGATAGGCTTCTCCTGTCTTTTTATCGACCAGTTCACGCCACTCACCTAATCCGTAAATGCCATTATGAGACTGTCCCAATGCTCTTTCCGTATATTCTTCGGGAGAAACAACAGCATTTTTCACTTGGTCGGCCTGCATTTCCTTTACAGTTTTTGCTGATATAATCCGCTTATCGTTATACATTCCATCATGATAAATCATAGATAGGAAATGAATATAATCGTTCAAGGTAGTACACAGACCACCACCTAACATCGGGGCATGTCCGCCATCTGTATTTATCGGAGTAAAATGAGAATTTTTCATTTCTAATGGCTGTGCTAATAATTCCTGAAAAAGAGTTTCAAACTCTTTCCCCATTGCCACTTCCGCCATTCTTCCGGCAATCTGCATGGCAAGTCCTCCATATTGGAACCGGCTTCCCGGAGTAAAAACCGTATCTAACGGCAATATCTCAATAATGGCGGAATCCAGATGATTGTAATTATCTACGCGCGGTTCAGGAAGATAGGGACGCACTCCGGAAGTATGAGATAACAATTGTCGCAAAAGGATTTTTCCTTTAGCATCTCCCTTAAATTCCGGCAACCACTTTTCCACAGGGTCATCCCAGTCCAAACTGGTACTGTCCACTACCGCTCCGATAACAGCAGCCGCCACCCATTTTCCGGCAGAGGCTACGTATACTTTTGTATCAGGAGTATAGCTACCATAGTTCTTCTGAAAAATGACAGAATCATTCTTTACTACACAAATAGAAGCACCGGGATAGTACTCTTTACTCACCCAGCCTTGAATAACAGAATCTAATGAAGAGAAGTTATAACGACTCCCTTGTACGGATGATACATTGCAGGAACCTGCAATAAAACAGATACTTATAAAAATTATGATTAATAATCTTCCCTTCATTTTCGTTATCTATTAACTTCGTATTAAACACAAATTACACGAACTACGCTGTTGTTTGATGCAATTATATTTGATGCAATTATAATTATAAAACCGCGTAATTCGTGTAATTCGTTCTTAAAATTTTCTATTTCGACTGCAAATCCCAATATACCACATAACGCTGATGATGCAAATCATAAAGCGGACGAATCACATCTCCTTGTTCTGTTGTAAATTCCAGTTCTTTTCCTGTACGCTGCAAAGTACGTTCCGGATGTTTCATATCTACTTTCAATGAGGTACGCAAATCGGCAGGTACATGGAAATTATAAGTATAATAATCATTATAAAGAGCTGGATTAGAGAAAGGTGCGGGAGCCTGCATACCTTCCGTACCCCGTTCTCCGGCAAGCACTAACGGGCCATACAATAAAGCTACCTTATTCGGATTATCGGGAGTGGCTTCCAATGCAATCTGCATCGGGTAAGTAGCCGAGATACGGTCATTATCTTTCCAGTCACGGGTGATAGCGATATAAGAACCTGGCTTTTGTTTTACTGCTACTTTTTTACCGTTCACAAGAACTTCCGCTTTTTTACTCCATGAAGGATATCTTAGATAAACAGTAGTACGAACCGGTTTCTCGGCACGAATAGTAAACCGGGTCGTTTCCTCTTTCGGAAATTCCGTTTCCTGGAGAAGGGTTAACCCTTTTTCTTTCCAGGTGACTTGGGAAGGAATAAACAGATTTACGTAGATTCCCTGGTTGTTGCGGTAGTAGATAGCTTCTCCATACTTAGCATGATTTTCGAATCCACTGCCGACACAACACCAGAAAGAGTTCTCTTTGGTACTATACAGTTTATGTGAGCCCGAAAGTAAGGGCAAGAAATAAGTGACCATTCCTGTTTCCGGATCTTGCTGTCCCAGGATATGATTATATAGTGCCCTTTCATAATAATCGGCAATAGATGAATCGCCCGTCCAACAGAAAAGATGACGACTAAGTTTCAACATATTATAAGTACAGCAGGTTTCTCCCGTATAGCCGGTCAAGTGTTTAGAAAATTTCTTCGGGTCGAAAAAATGCTCCTTATCACTACTGCATCCCGGAGCAAAAGTATGGTGGTCAATCATGGTATGCCAGAAGAATTCCGAGAGCTTTTTGCTGGTCTCATTCTCTGTCAACTCATAGTTACGCGCTTCGGCTATGACTTTCGGGATAAACGTATTCGTATGTTTGGTTCCCAAATCGTCCCGAAGTTCTTTCAACGGGTCAATTACATCATTATGGTAGAAATATTCAGCCAACCAACGGTAACGTTCATCTCCTGTGATAGCATACAAATTGTAGAATGATTCATTGACACCTCCAAACTCATTACGTATCATGAGTTTGCGGGTTTCTTCACTAAGTGGTTTCAGTTTGTTATAAGCCCAGTCGCCCATTTTGGTCACTGTTTTCAAGGCCTGCTGATTATCCGCATACAGATATTGGTCTATCAGGCCGGAATAAAGCTTATGCAAAGTGTACCAAGGTGCCCAAACACTCTTTCCCCGGATATTACGGTTTATCAGTTCTTCGGGAAAAGCACTTAAATATCCGCCTTTCAAAGCATTCTGAACTTCGGTCAGCCCGTTGACAAGGCTATCCCCTTTCAACTTGAAAATCTCACTTCCGGTAGCAGCATACATCAAAGCGTAAGCCGAAAGCAGATGTCCGGTAGTATGTCCGCGAAGCTCACAGTCCAAGGATTCCCAACCACCGAGTTTTTTCACTGTCATATAACCGCCTTCACGACCGGCAAAGACTCCGGCATTTGTCCGGAAACTATGCAACAGACGACTTACGTCGATAGAGGTCATCCATGCGGAATCCCGCAACATATTGTCACGAAAACGACTCGGTAATAAACGGACGTCTTTCAAATCAAAACTTTCTACCCGAACAGGAGCCACTGTCTCTTTTTTCATTTTCCCCTGGTGCTGTCCAGGGTACACAGATTGAGCCGACGATATAGCCGATACTGCCAATAATGCGATTGCAACTAAAGATTTCTTATTCATAATCATTTTTAATATCCTTATTTATTATTGGATACGAATAGACTCCGCCTATTACTCAATGCAAAAAAACGAATTCCAACTTATAGTGCCATAATCTTTCATTTATCAATTGCCTATTGATAAATGAAGAAACTCCGTTCTACCGATTCGGCTGTCTGCACTTCTCCTGCCAATCCATATTGCCATGCCACCACAGTCACTTTCAATGGGAACTTACTGCGTGGGGGAATTCGAGTAAATACCAACTTGTTTCCCTCTATTTCTGCCGGCCCTTCTTTCACGTAGTAATATACGGGTAGCCCGCAATCGGAGGTTGCATGTAAAGAGATAGTTTCCGTGCCTTTCCTCACATCGTCAAGACCCGGGAAAAGAATATGCTGGCGTTTACCTTCCGTATTGCGATAGGGAATCCGAAAACTAAGTTCCTGAACTGTGCTTTTATAATGTTTGTCACCATCATTACCAGCTAGAAGGCAAATATCTCCCGTACGACGCTTATTGTACATTCCCATACGGTAGAAACGGACAGTAAAGGTGGTGTCGTTCACTTTCTGAACCGGGCCACAGATACGGGTTATTTCAGGAGGAGTGAGCGAATGTTCGTCAGAAATTGCAGTATGCAAACTATCCGTATATACAGCTTTCAGATGAAAAGTCAATCCGTCTTTTTCCGGCAGGAAGCTGGCGGCAACTTTCACATGGGATTTGGGATTATATGTGAGTAATTGCCCCTTTTGTACAAAACCTAAGTATTGTGGTTTCTTCCCTCTCTCCCGGCGATAGCGTTCTTCCGTCATTTCAGCCATTTCCTTATCGAAATACCAGAATGCGTCGTGCGAGTCTCCTTTATACTCTTTATAAGGAGCAGCTTTTGCACGTTTCTTCTGATTCGGATACCACCTTTCGGCAAGCCAGCCATTCTGCGGATTCAGCTTCTTCAATTCCACAGGCTTATTCAAATCATACGTTGCAGGCATACGATATTCCAGTGCTTTCTTTAAGAACAACGCAATATAACCAGCGGTGCGGTCGGCTATATCGAAATGTCCTCGTCCTGTGTCGCAAAGGAAAGAGACGCAACTTTTAGGATACATCATACGGAATGCCAAAGCCGGATTTACACGGTCTTCCCACCATTCGTATTCGCCTTCAATCATCAATCCAGGGATGCCGTCAATCGTACGTTTCCCCCACTCCATATTGTCACGACCATATCCGGTAAGGTTGGTGCGTGGCGCATCTCCATGCAAAGAGATAATGGCTAGTGTGCGGTCGGGATTCCAGGCTGCGAAGTTCCACGGATAGGTAGCCATTGCCGAATGTCCGAACGGAACAATAGGCGCATATTTCAATTCACTATAGCCACTGACATTCGCAAAATCCTCCATCATCTTTTCAAAAGCTTCCTGACATCCGGTAGTTATATCCCATCTTTGATCCCATCCGGGAGTAATCCATATCAGTGCTATACCCGCTTCTGATAATCTTTCACGAAATAGAGAATTTTCAAACAAAGTTTCCTCTGTCATATTATGATTGCCTATTATCACAGCTTTCAATTGAGTACAATCGGAAGGTATCCACAAGAATGCTTGCGGATGATCGTTCGTTTCGTTGGAAATAATACTTGGTAGTTGTACAGACCACTGCCATTCGGCTGCTATAATGCTGGGTAACAGAATAACGGACATTATTCCAAACACCAAAAATCGAAGTAGTTTCATGTTTAATTCATTTATCATTGTTTTATATAATACGTAGCAGGAAGAAAGTATACTCAACCGAAAAATATAAAAAAACTATTATTATAGGAAGCCTTTCACTGACTATTCCATAAAAACGTTGTATCTTTATTCTCAATTTAAGAAAGGAGTGATATGGATTTACGTACAGCAAACGTAACAAGATATATTCTTCCCTTGCGGGAAGGAGGGTCATTGCCGGCTTTGGCTGAAGCGGATGATGAATTTAAATATGTCGTAAAATTCAGAGGAGCAGGACATGGGACTAAAGCCCTTATTGCCGAATTGATAGGGGGAGAAATAGCCCGTACACTGGGATTCAGAGTTCCGGAGATTATATTTTTGAATCTGGATGAGGCTTTCGGGCGGACAGAAGCGGATGAAGAAATACAGGATTTACTGCAATGGAGCCGTGGGTTGAACATGGGTCTGCATTTCCTGTCCGGTTCATTGACGTTCGACCCTGTTGTGCATAAGGTGGACGGTAAAACTGCTTCGCAAATTGTATGGCTGGATGCGTTATTGACCAATGTAGACCGTACAATCAAGAATACGAATATGCTGATGTGGCATAAAGAATTGTGGTTAATCGATCATGGAGCTTCCCTTTATTTCCATCATTCGTGGACGAATTGGCAGAAACACGCACTTAGTCCGTTCGTACAAATAAAAGATCATGTACTATTGCCGTTTGCCGATCAGCTGGAAGAAGTAGACGCAACATTCAAACAACTACTTACCGATGACAAGATACGAGAGATAGTCAATGCCGTCCCTGACGACTGGCTGAACTGGACGGAAGGACAGGAAACTCCGCAAGACTTGAGAGATGTTTATATTCAATTTTTAGAAGAAAGGATCAAGCATTCCGAAATATTTGTAAATGAAGCGCAAAATGCAAGAAAGGCACTTATATGAATACGCAGTTATCCGTTTCGTTCCTAAAGTAGAACGTGAGGAATTTATTAATGTAGGTATTGTACTGTTTTCCAAACGGTGCAAATATCTCAAATCTCTTTATACAATAGATGAAAACAAATTGAAACTGTTCTCTTCCGAATTGGACATCAACTGTCTGATAGAAGGTCTGAAAGTCTTCGACAAGATTTGTCAGGGAAATAAAGAAGGAGGAGTTATTGCCAATATGGACATTCCGGACCGCTTCCGGTGGCTGACTGCGGTAAAAAGCTCCTGTATTCAAGTATCCCGTCCTCATCCGGGATTCTCTACAGATTTAGATAATACTTTAGAAAGGTTGTTCAAGGAATTAGTTCTTTAATTCCTTGAATAACCTTTCCACTCAATGAATGAGAAAACTCTCCTCTTCTCTCATTACGACCCGGAAATGGTGAAGTGGTTGATTAATTATAGCAAATAATACCTCACTATATTTTTCAGGCACGGATTACACGGATTTCACGGTTTTAGAAATGATGGTTGCATAAAGCAACAGTGTAATCTGCGTTATCCGTGCCTAAAAAGAAACATAAACTTGCCTACTTAAGCGGAATAAAATGCAATGCGGTTCCGCCACTTGCTTTTAGCTTCAAAACAAGCTTATCTCCGGCTTTTATCTTTTTATGAGTACTGCGTACTTTCGTTCGTGTATTCAGCTTGTCATCATCTTCGTACAGATGAAGCATATACTTCTTACCCGGTTCCAGAAAATCCGTAGTCAATGTAATTGTGCGGGCTTCCGTATTCGTCATTGCTCCTACAAACCAGTCATTCCCCGAACGACGTGCTTGAACGATATATTCACCAATTTCTCCATCTAACGCGCGGCTGTCATCCCATACACTCGGAATTGCTTTCCAAAATTCCAGTTCTTCTTCTCCCTGGTAGAATTCCGGTCTGTCATACCAAAACATAAATTGCAAAGGACTGTAATACACAGCTGCCATCGCCAACTGATGTGCTTTCGTATTCTTCACCCGATTATTGAAATAGCAAAGCGTATAGTCTCCTGCACCTGCCAGATAGCGGGTAAAAGGAAGAGTCGTATTGTGTGTGGCATCCGGCATTTCTTCATTTCCACGAATACCTTCCTGCGTCATCAGGTTAGGATAAGTACGGCTGAAACCTGTCGGACGATATTCGTCATGAATATCTACCATCAGACCATATTCTCCACATTTACGAACTGCATCATGCAGCCAAGTACTCCAACGCTGATTACCTATCTGTACAAAACCGAACTTGATACCCTTCAATCCCCATTTTTTATACAAAGGCAACAGAGTATCCAACTGCTGCACTAATGCACGCTGATTGACATACACCATAAGTCCGATTCCTTTCGATTCGGCATATTTACACAAAGCGGGTATATCAAGGTCTTTATCAGGAGAAACAGTAGTAGCGTCCGAACTCATTTTCATCTCTGGTCCGTACCATCCTGCATCCATGTGCACATACTGAATACCACGTTCTGCCGCAAAGTCAATGGCTGCTTTTACTCTATCTTGTTTCAAGTCGCCCGAACGGAATACCTTCCCGGGTTTAATCCAAGAAGTATCAGCCAGCTTACAAGCCGGATTCAGATTCAAGACAATATCATTGTTATTAATTAAATCGACCGGACGTTCGGCAGCCATGATTACACGCCACGGAGTGCTGTAAGGAGAAATAATATCAACGCTACTATACAGGCTTGTCTCCAAAGTGGAAGGTTTCTCTGCCGATAAACGGAATTTACCACGAACATAATCCACCATTTCCGCTTCCAACAAAGCTACAGATAATCCATCAGGCAGTTTCAAGGTCAAAGGACGCTCACTCTCCTCTTTGCCCCATCCTTCCAACGGACGAAGTTCATAAGATCCTTGCGCCCAACGTTCATAATACGCCATCGTTCCTTCAGGCATTGTGAAGCTAGTCTGCTCACCGACGATATGCAAGAAAAGCCCGTTTGTCATTTCCGGAAAATGATAGCGGAAAGCAACTCCTTCATTATAGGCGCGAACTATGATATTCATAAAGTAATTCTTACGCTTATCATAACCACCGTCCTGATTGCCATTTCCTTCTCCCTTCTTGAGTTTCAAAGTCATCTCATTGTAGCAATCACGTACTTCCGCACGTTCGCCATATACAGGCTTCCATCTCTCGTCCGTCTTTTGATGTTCAGTCTCTGTCAACTTCAGATTCTCACACCAAAAATGACAAGTATCATTCGGTATACCCAACGCCGATTCAAATAACTGATTTTCAATCAGAACACCCAGTTTACTTTCTTCAATTACCGGACGATTCTTATAAGTCAAGGTATAATACATTTGTGCATTATCCTCTCCTACCGCACGTTGATAAAAGGTAAAACGATAAGCTCCATCAGGAGACGTCAGTTCCTGACGGGTTTCTGTCATCACATCTTGCGCTTTTATCAATGCCGGTATCACCAACAACAAAAGCAAAATTCTTTTCTTCATTCTATTTACGTTCATGTTTATTCATCTTTCCTATTATATACGAACGAGAAAGAAATTATACTCAAATGTTTATTGCCTGAAAAGCTTATTCCATCTGTTCCCTATAAAAAGTAGGTGTCATTCCTGTCACCCTTTTAAAAATGCGGTTAAAATGTACAGGTGATTCAAATCCGCAAGTAGCACTGATTTGAGATATATTCATCATACTACTATTCAATAGTTTACAAGCATATCCGATACGCATATCAAGTACATACTCTTTGAATGTTTTTCCTGTGTTTTCTTTAAAGTATCGGCAGAAAGCAGTAGGGTTCATCGCTGTATAAGAAGCAATTTCATCCAGACCGATAGACTCGGTATAATGTTTATTCAAATAGGCAATCACTTTTTCCATTCTTTCATTACGCATAATCGAAGGAGACGGAGTATAATGAGAAGTAGTCAGATACTTCCTGTGATTACTGGTAGCCATCATTTGTAGGAGTGAAAGCAACAGGATAATTTGATCTACTCCTTTGGCAGAAGGTATTTGTTTTAATAGCTTAATGATTTTCCCCGAACGGGTAATTGTGAATTTAATTCCTCTGCAAGCATCCTCCAATAAATTCCTGATAGGAATAAACTGGGAGTATTGAGATATAGAATAATGCATGAAGTCTTTTTCAAACTGAATATTGACTCCTCTTACTTTCAGTTCGGATTTTTCTTCGTTATCAGATTCTTCCCCGCCGTCCGGTGGACTTTGCATACTATGAGGCAGTTCGGAACCGAAAAGAATCAAATCACCTTTTGAATAGGAGATAATGCTGTCACCCACCAGACAATCCCCCTCTCCCTTCTCCACATAAATAATTTCATACTCACTATGAAAATGCCACGGATACGTGAAACGTGGATATTCATAAAAGCGGGCACGGACGGGATTAGAAGTCGTAATAGTCAACTTCTCATTCATTATCTTCTTCATAAATCTCCTTTCTAAACTGCTTTTGCAAAGATAGGTAAATATCTTGCAAAAATACGCATCATAGCATGTATAAAAACCCGCTATTTTTGCATCCATTCATAAAAACATTTGATAGAAAACATGAACGAATTATTTAGTATTGCCGGTAAAGTTGCTGTTATTACCGGAGCAGGTGGTGTACTGGGCGGAAATATTGCCCAACACTTTGTACAGCAGGGAGCAAAAGTTGTAGCTATTGACATTCGTCAGGAGCAACTGGACAACCGCGTAGCTGAACTTAAGCAATATGGTAACGATGTAATCGGCATCATTGGTAATGTACTTGACATCGCCAGCCTGGAGAAAGTAGCCGAAGAAGTTGTAGCCAAATGGGGAAAGATCGATATTCTATTGAACATTGCCGGTGGCAATATGCCGGGAGCCACTCTCGAACCGGATCAGCACTTCTATGATATGGACATCTCTTGCTGGGAAAAAGTGACTAACCTGAATATGAATGGGACAGTCTATCCGTCTATGATATTCGGTAAGGTAATGGCAAAACAGAAGAAAGGATGCATCATCAATGTATCTTCTATGGCTGCTTATAGTGCTATCACCCGTGTACCGGGTTACTCGGCCGCTAAAACTGCAGTAGCCAACTTCACCCAATGGCTGGCAAGCGAAATGGCACTGAAATACGGTGATGGTATCCGTGTTAATGCTATCGCTCCGGGATTCTTTATCGGTGACCAAAACCGTCGTGTACTTATCAACCCGGATGGTTCATTGACCGACAGAAGTAAAAAGGTGTTAGCCAAAACTCCGATGAATCGTTTCGGCGACATCAAAGAATTGAATGGTGCTGTACAATTCCTGTGTAGTGAAGCCGCTAGTTTCGTAACGGGAGCTATGTTGCCTATCGATGGTGGTTTCAGTGCATTCAGCGGCGTTTAATATTTAATCTTTTAATTTATTCAAACGCTATGATGGAAAAAACATGGAGATGGTTCGGCAAGAAAGATAAAATCACCTTGCCGATGCTCCGTCAGATAGGTGTTGAAGGAATCGTCACTGCATTACACGAGGTACCGAACGGAGAGATTTGGACAGTAGAAGCCATCAACGATTTAAAATCGTATATTGAATCGTATGGGTTGCGCTGGTCGGTCGTGGAAAGCCTTCCGGTTTGTGAGGCAATCAAGTATGCGGGTACGGAACGTGAACAGTTGATTGAAAATTATAAAGTAAGTCTTGCCAACCTGGGTAAATGCGGAGTGAAAACAGTCTGTTACAACTTCATGCCGGTAATCGACTGGATACGTACGGATTTACAGTACCCTTGGCCGGACGGTACCAGTTCGCTTTACTACGACCGTATTCGTTTCGCTTACTTCGACATCAAAATACTAGAACGTGAAGGAGCTGAAAAAGACTATACAGAAGAAGAACTGCATAAAGTTGCCGAACTGGACAAAGTGATTACAGAGACCGAAAAGGATGATTTGATTGATACTATTATCGTCAAGACACAAGGATTTGTGAACGGTAATATCAAAGAAGGAGATAAAAACCCGGTTGCTATATTCAAACGTCTGTTAGGTTTATATAAAGACATAGACCGGGACGCTTTACGAGAGAATATGTGTTACTTCCTTTCTGCAATTATGCCTGTATGCGATGAATATGGTATCAACATGTGCGTACACCCGGATGATCCTCCATTCCAGGTTCTCGGCCTACCCCGTATTGTCACCAATGAAGAAGATATAGCCTGGTTCCTGAATGCCGTAGACAATCCGCATAATGGGCTGACTTTCTGTGCAGGTTCTCTTAGCGCAGGCGCACATAATGATACTCGTGAATTGGCAAAGAAGTTTGCAGGAAGAACCCATTTCGTTCATCTACGCAGTACAGAGGCCATGCCGGGTGGAAACTTCATCGAAAGTTCTCATCTATCAGGAAGAGGACATCTGATTGATCTCATCCGCATTTTCGAGAAAGAGAATCCGGGACTTCCCATGCGCGTAGATCATGGACGAATGATGCTCGGAGATGAGGATAAAGGCTACAATGCCGGTTATTCTTTCCACGGACGTATGCTGGCTTTAGCACAGGTAGAAGGAATGATGGCTGTGGTGGATGATGAGAAACAACATAAGATAGAGTTTTAATCTTATTTTTCATCAATATACTTTGAAATACAGGAAAGGAGCTTTACTTTTGTGAAGAAATAAAAAAGAAGAATATTATGAAAGCAAAAATGGCGAAGCTCTGTCTACTATTTATTCTATTATGCTCCCTTCCTGTATTTTATTCATGCAGCGACGAAGCTGATGCTTTTTACCTATATGAATATTGGGAAGTGATGTTCGACCCGGAACCTCCAATTAGTGAAACCAGTTTGTCAATCACGGGAGGAACAAAGTTGGGAATTAAAGGTGGCGTAGCTCCTTATACAGCAGAAATAGCCGATGGGCAAATTGCTACAGCTTATGTGGACGAAAACAATGATATTCGGATCAGCTCTATAAAACTGGGCAGCACGTCATTGATGGTGAAAGACGCTGATGGAAGAATCATAAAAATAGGACTAAAGGTCGTCAACGGCAAACAATCTTTTTCAGTAAATTCCGTGGAAGCAAGAATCACAGGAATAGATGAAAGTCTGTTGGATGAACAACAAAAAGAAAAACTAGAAGCGGTCATAAAAATGATAAAGGATGAAGCGGGTATACAAGCTACAGGAGGAATAGCTTTCTCTTATGACCAAAAAAGTAGTGGTAAAGTGACAATTGTTACTAGTAAAGATAATGCTCCGAAAATAGAAGGAAGCTTCTCCCGCTCCACATCAGAGTCAGGCACTACATTCCAAATTACAATCAATGGTAAAGAGTATGACTGCAAATTTAAACTTCCCGAACGTCCCGATACTTCAAAGAGTATCACCACACGAGACCTTGGCCCGATTCCTTATTGGTTAGTGGAAGATGTGACTGAAGATTATAAATCAGATGTGACCGACCTATTCGGAATAAATGCCACCTCCCTGAAAATAGAACGCATTTATATAGGTTCATTCACTCCTTTACGATAGGTTTATTCCTCTTTCTATAAAATAGATGCGGCAAAAAGCACGAAAAACTGTTTTTTGTCGCATCTTTCATCTTTTAGTTATTAGCTACTTTATCCGTATTTTCTCTACAAAATCTTTTTTATCTATATTCAATTCTTCCAAAGAAGTGATCCGCCTACCGTTCAACACAATGTTTTCGAACAAAATATTCTCAATCTTCCTATTTTTATCATAACCTTCTATTAAAGAAGAATTGATATATTTCCCGGTACATGAAATATTACGGAATGTTATGTTCTTGACACCTCTGCCGGGACCTGTATTGTATTTTTGATTATACATCACCCGAAGATGAAATAACTGTCCTTCCTGAATATGTTCCACACGAATGTCCTCAAAAGTAATGTTTTGTGCCAGGTTGTGATCCCCTACATTGATAGTCATACAGCCTTGGTAATCACGATCATCCTCATCATGCTCCAATATATCAATATTCCTGAATACTATATCTTCCAAAACTTCATCTCCCGTTTCCGTATTTCCATGTGTACCGATATTGATAGGATGCGCAATATCTGCCCATAGAGTAGAATTAAGTACATGAACATTGCGACAGTCTCCATAATAATTCCAACGATGCGTATAAAGAGCTATACAATCATCCGAATTACGAAGAAACACATCATCAATCATCACATCCGAGCAGGACATAAAATCCAGCCCATCACTCCAACCCTGATAGCTGAATGATTTCAGATTTTTAATAGTAATTCCGGTAGATTGTCCCCCAGAGACAGTATAATGCCGTGGATTTACCACCGTAACTCCATCAATCAGTACATTCCGGGAGTAGGTAACCGAAATTCCCTGTTGCGGTTCAAGCAACATGCCATGTCCCAATATTTTCACATTCTCTACACTGTCGCAAGTGAGACAACCTTTCAAAACGGCACCACCTTCTAAATAAACCGTCGTATTACTGGGAATACGGAAGCATTTTCCAGCCGTATCAGTCGGTTCATGTATTCCAGCTTCAAAATAAATCACGTTCGGATCATTCTTATCCGGCACATTTTTGATGATAGGATTGGCAAATACATGCAAATTATTCAGGCGATCTCCATTAAACTCGACCGACAACTTTTGTGGTTTATCTATCGTAAACAATAGAAAGTTACCATCAATCTCCGGTTGGATACCTTTGGATAAAGGACGCACCACTGCCGAACGGATCTCCCCATTGTTCTTTTGTACCAATACTTCCACTTTCCCTGAAAAGTCGAACTGAACCATCGTGGCATCGGACTTCGTATCCATATCCACCTTTACGTTATACTCATAAAGGTCTACCCAGTCTTTTTCTCCCACTTGCCGTACTTTTACCGTATAGTCATCATTGTGACGGGCATAATAGATGCCTTGAGGTACCGGATAGATGACTATTTCTGCTTGTATGACTCCTGTGGTCATTACAAGTAAAAATGTGAGCGCTATTCTTATTAGTTTATTCATTTCAAGTTTTTACTAATACCGTTAATGTCCTGGAATTCACCACAGATTGAAACAAATAATCCATCCACACTGGCATATCCGAATCTGTGGCGAAGTCTAACACATTTTATTCATTTTATCTTGCATACATCAGCGTACCGAGCCCAAGTACGTCATAGCCACCGGAGTTAGCGTCATAATACCCACCTCCTCCTTCTATTCCTACATATTCCGTAGCTATCTTAGTATATTTGAGATTATCATTCGAGATATTTTTTATCCCTTTGTAATGATAATAAGGCAATGCCCATATTGCACGTTTGATCCATTTGCCGCCACCAAGTGTTGTTTGCTCTTCCGGAATCGGATATCCCCATTGACTCTGTTTTTGCCATATATAAGTAGTATATGGTACAGTCTCATTAGTGTAATTACAACAAGCAGCATATTCACAAGCCCGCATGAACAGATTGTCATCATAAGCAAAGAAATCGTCTCCCTGACTCCATGCCAACTGACAAATAACTCCCATCAATCCGACACACATCAACGTGTGCCCTTGGTCACGTCCACTTTCCTGCCATTGAGCAAAGTTATAGTCCGGTGCATAATCGTGATAGATAGCACGACGTAAACGTCCGTTTGTATCACCCGTCTGCAAATGGTCGATACCTTCATTATAAATATCACGACGATCGGTTACAATGCCGATAGCCATTTTAGCCGCTATATTACAAAGACACCAGTTAGCCCAATAATGTAACGCATTCGTATCGTGATGACGTTTCAAGAAATCATCATTAGCAGGATAGAACACTTTAAGCAACCAATTCTGGAACGCTGCGAAGTCCGCACGATCCCATCCTTCATAATCCCTCAATAATTCACCGGCAATAGCAAATTCATAACCATAAAGTCCTGCGGCAAGCGATAAATTCGTATTACCTGTTACACCTACACAAGTCTGTACCCACTTATTCAGATTCTCCACTGCTTTTGCCGCATATTCATCATCCTGTTCAATCTTCCAACGAAGCGCCTGCTGATATGCAATAGTGGCCCCTCTGGCTGCATTCATATAATTTTCATCACCGGAAACTCCACGTTTAATCCATTCCGTAGGATAAGTATCTGCCGTCTTCTGCGAAAACTGACTTTCTACTAATAATTGATAAGCGCTAACCCAAGGCTCTTCTCCGGCAGCTTTTTTATCCCGGATACGCTGGAAGTCTTCCTCCGTATGCAACCCTTCATGCAGCATGGGTTCCGTTGACGGTTTAAGTTCAACCTGTTCCAAATTTACGTTATTATCAGGAAGAGGAATTTTATTCAAATCAGTTTCCACATTGACACCCGGAAGGTCAATGCCGTCACCACATCCTGCCAAAAACAGGATAGCGAATACCACGGCTATATAATATATCTTTTTCATCATATTTTTGGTTTAATGGTACACCGTACCATTGATTACGGTGCACCCAATTATAGTTTATTGCTCTACTAACTCTAATTTGAAATTATCTATCTTAGCCCGTCCTTGTTTTACTGTAATCGTACATACAAAACCAATGACAACATCGGTAGGCTCTTCAACAAGAATATCAACTACTACATCACCCGTACCCGAAATAGAAGCGTTTGCCAGACTCTTACTTGGTATATCACTCGTATTTGCCATCTCGTTACCTTTACAAACCGCAACATAACCGGTAAAACCTCTGCCGTCATATTCATAAACGTGTGCCGTCAACTTATATTTTCCTTTTTGAAGATGAGAAGTCTGATATACCTTACCATCATTTTTAGGATTGTCAAATCCCCAATCTGTTTGTAAAGCCAAACCTGCATCACTTCCATCACCATATTTCGTTTTAAATGCCAAATCAACAGCAGCACCTCCTTCACCAGCAGTCAAGTTAGAGTTCTGAACTATCCAATAAGCAGCTTTTGCCCACTCTCCTTTTTTATGGAATCCTTTATCCCCACCTTCTTTTACATATTCAAAAGGCTGTTTATAGTTCATGAGTACATATTGAGAAATATCTCCATCCACCGGCAGAGGTTGTAACATATCACTCTCTACGGGTTGTGCAATACCTTCAAACACCATTGTTACTTTTCCACCATTGAAACCTTGCGGAACCGTTACAGTAATAGAAGTCGTAGTAATCTCTTTAACCGTAACGGGTACGGATATTCCCTCAAAAGTAACTGTAACAGAATTCTTATCCGTTCCAAAACCTTTTCCTGTAAATGTTATTTCCTGCCCGGCTTTTACTAATGTACCATAAGGATAAATATACGGTGTTTCAACAGAAGTGATTTCCGGAGTTTCCCAAACCTCAAATGTGCCCGATTCGCCCATCTCTATTTCCTTACCCTGAATTATCAGCTTAATCTTCACCGGAGCTTCCGATGAAACTCCTTTGGGAACATTCACTACGATATTACCTTTATCATTCAGTGTCACTTTATCACAAACTGTTTCTCCGAAAAAGACCTGAATATTTTCAGCTTTCGTACCAAAGTTCTGACCAATGATCGTTACTTCCGTATTAATATATCCGGCTTTCGTTGAAATGCCTGTTACTGTAGGCATCGGTAATACCGTATATTTCAACTGTGTCCCGATAGTTTCAAACGGAGTAATGACAGTAATTGTATAATCTCCAGCTTCCAACGAAGCAGGTACAGTGAGTGGAATACTCTTATCCGTCAAATTATCTGTATCTATTACAGCTTCTACAGGTTCTCCGCCAGCTTTAGAAAAAGTTACTTTCAAAGGCTCCAACCCTTCAACAGACTTATCCAGCAATTCTTGCACAAGATTGGTTCCTGTTATTGCAAATTTACTGCCAGCAAAACCTGATGTAACCGGTTCGTCTTCCTTAGGAATATCAAGCGTTGCATGCTTCAACACCGTGAAAGGATAAGAAGTCAAATCAATCGTTTGTTCTGCCATAACAAGTGTCATGACTCCACTGACAGCCGTCTCGGGAACTTTTGCTGTAAATTCGGTATCAGTAGGCGTTCCCACAATCTCTGCCTTATCCGTAGAAGTTCCGAAAGTCAAAGTATATAATGTTTTGGAAGACACAAACTCTTGTCCTTCGAAAACAATACTGGTACCGGGAAAACCATAAGAAGGTTTCACTGCGCTAACACCCGGTTTACCAAGTACACGATAAACAAGATCAGTTTCTACACGTTGTCCGAAGACTTCAACAGTTATTTTTCCGTTTGTAGCCAATTGCGGCACTTTCGCTAGAATAGCATCATCGGCACAGGAGATGACTGTTGCCTCCTGGGAACCGATAAATACTTTTACATCTTCGGTTCTGATTCCAAAATCATCACCATTAATGGTAAATTCATTTCCAACATATCCTTCGACGGGTTCTATCTTTGTTACGGTCGCCACAGGATCAGTGTAACTCATTGGAACAATTTCTTCATTGTCCTCGTCACAAGCAGCTAATGCGAAAAACGAGAGAAAAACGGGAAACAGATAGTTATATATTTTCTTCATAATCTTAATTATATTATCATGATGGATTACTCTTTTTTCTTTTCCACATTATTCAAGAATCAATTTCAATTCTGTCACCTTAAAGTATGAATTACCCTTTGCCAATGAAGTCAGGAATCCAATAACAACGTCCGTTGTCTCCGTTACTTCAAATGAAGGTGTAACCAACGTACCCGAATCATTCGCTGTTCCCATTTTATCATAGGCCACATAAACTCCATTTAATTGCTCAAGATCAGCGACATTCGGTATATCACTTTCACTATCTCCTTTAGCTATCAATACGGAAATAAAGTTCCCCGCATCAGTAACTACCAATGTATATGCATAAGTGACTTCCAGTCTGTATTTACCAGGACGGAGCGTAGCAACCTGCCACATTTTCCCATTCGTATAAGCTTCTTTATCCCATCCATTCTGGAATGCTAACGTTAAGCCTTCTTCTGATTTATATTGCATTCCGGAAACAGTCGTATTGCCTTTTGCATTGAACGATGCTGCATTTTGATTCCACACTGCCGGAGTCCACCATTCACCGTTCTTCCAACTTTCATCATTTGCCTTGGCAAACGGCTGCTTATAGTTTTGAAGATAAAGCACTGTCACATCACCCTTCGAATTAGGATTGAACATTGCACCACCTGTCATTGTATATCCGTGAATAGTCACAGTCACACTACCTGTCTGATAATCAGCAGGAGTTGTCGCAACAATAGTAGACTCATCCACCAGCTCAAATTCGGCCGGCGTTCCATTGAAACTAACAGAAATATCGGATGGATCCGTACCAAAGTTTTCACCTGTTATAGTAACCTTGTCTCCCGTATCGGCTACCCCTTCACCGTCTTCACTATCAGAAGTCACTGTAATGACACGTGGTGTAGGTAGTACTGTATAATGACCGATATTCTCCACCTTTTTATTATAAATCTGTAAAGACAGATTGCCTGTTACTGCCGTTTCCGGCACCTCCACTACCAAACGGTTGTTCTTGCAGTCGAGCACTTTATTGGATTGGGCTTCACCGAAGAAAACTTTCACTGCTTCAGCACGATCACCGAAATTGGTTCCTGTAATAACAACCTGCGTAGTGACATATCCGTCTGTGGGATATATACTCTCCACTACCGGCACAGGATAATCATAAACTCTGTACTTGGGGTCTTGCTCACAACCGGAGAAAAGTGCGGAAACATAAGCAAGTATTGCCAAGTGAAATGTATATTTGAATAAAAACTTCATATAATCTATGGTATTATACGTTAAACAATTGAATGATTAATATCCCGGATTTTGTACCAGATTCGAATTCAGATTGATTTGATTTCTTGGAATCGCCCACAAATAATCTCCTTTAGTAAATGCACAGTCAGATGATTTGAGAAGCACTACACAAGGTAACTTACCTTTACCTGTTTCTACAACTTCCGTTCCTTTCGTAAAAATAGCCGGATTGAAAGCACTGGTAGCATTCCCGTTTTCGTCTACAAATGCTGTAGGATAACTAGCATTACCTACCACCGCACCGCAACGAGACTCATTCAGATTCTCTTCCGCAATACCCCAACGTTTCAGGTCGTCACAACGGAAACCTTCCATATAGAGTTCCAATGCACGTTCACGACGGATCTCATCCAGCATCACCTGATTGACTGTCTTATTCGCATTTGCCGGTACCCCTTCCTGAATTCGCTTTGCCAATGCATTTGTCAAGTTGGCAATTCCAGCACGAGCACGGATCTTATTGATAGATTTATTCAACTGGTCATCCGATATTTCACCATAACGCTCCATCACAGCTTCGGCATAGTTCAAGTATACTTCTGCTAACCGAAGTACCGGATAATTGGCCGATTCATCTTTACTTTGGCGTTGAATATCGGTAATAGCAAACTTGGAAACACCATACCCACAGTTCTCAACTGTCAGGCTCGTAGCATATGAACCTACATAAGAAGTCAAACGGAAATCCCGATTCTGAAATTCATCTCCCGGATTCTTATATCCCTGGAACTTATCAGACATGCTGACCGGAAGCCCGTCAGTGCATAAAAACATATCAATCAATTTCCGGCTGGGACGCATATCCGTATAAATCACCCGATTCAAATCTACCTGTCCTTTACGCGTTTCCTGACTATATACAGAAGCGATGATAAATTCCTTGTTCGTCGCTCTTCCGGCACCGGCAGGATTACTAGCTTCTTCTTCAATATTAAACAGGTAACGATTGCTCATATTTCTCATAGCTGCTACATTGTTATAATTCCAAAGGGAATAAGCAGCATCTCCCATCACTGTTTCGGATAGTTGAACAGATTCTTCCAGGAAAGTATTTACCTGATCGGAAGCCGGACCGGCAGAACCTTCAAAATCAGTAGAAGTGCCATTGTACTTACGCCAGGTAGCTTCATAAAGTAACACACGAGCCTTAAAAGCCTGTGCAGCCTGTTTGCTAATTTTGCCTTTGTCGGCAGAAGTGATATTCTGTTCCAACGGCAATCCTGCGATAGCTTCATCCAAGTCGGACAAAATCAAATCGACAACTTCATAACGACTGTTACGTTTTCCATATAACTCCGGTGAAGTCACGTCGAGAACCTTCGTAACGACAGGCACTCCGCCAAAAAACTTCAATAAGTAAAAGTAGTTGTAGGCACGAAAAAAATGACCTTCGGCTAATTCTTTTTTAATATCTGCCAAATTACCTGTATAGGAAGAAACAGCTCTTTCAAACATGTGATTAGTGGCACGAATATTGCCATAGCAATTACCCCAACGACTATCGTCATTAGGAACTCCCATCACACCGGTTCCCACACCATACGAATATCTGAAACAAGTAGAAAGATCGGATGCCGCATCCATGTGATCGAATATACTTCCATAAGAAGACTGCCATCCCAATAATTGCCCGTAAAGCCCGTTAGCATATTCACGGAAATGTTCCGGTGTCTTGAAATAAATCACATCTGTCTTGGCATCTAGGGGTTCCAAATCAAGGAACGTATTCACGCATGAAGAAAATCCCAATGCGCAGGTACAAATTAATATATAGTTCGTTATCTTTTTCATATCTTCTGTTCTGTATTTAATTTTCCATAGCTACTATAAAGTGATGTTCAGACCGAACGACCAAGTACGTGCAAACGGGTATCCACTGTTGTTGGAGGCTGCTCCCATTTCCGGGTCGAAACCGTCTCGAATACTGGTAGCTTCCCATAAATCATTACCAGAGAAGTAAACACGCACTTTTTCCAGTTTCACCTTGCGCGTCCAAATCTGCGGCAATGTGTAGCCGACTATTAATGTTTTCAAACGGATATAGCGGTTATTCTGCATCATAAAGTCGTTATTCTGATAATTCCAGCGTGCAAGATTCGCATTAGTAGTCAGACGAGGGAATTCCGCATTCGGATTGCTCTCTGTCCATGTTTTGCCCAAATATGTCGGATTCTGATTGGCAGTACGTGTTTGAAAAGGATAAGCCATCCAGTCATTACGGATAACATACTGCTTACCGACACCTTGGAACATCGCGTTCACATCAAAACCTTTCCATGATCCTCCCAATGTGAAACCGAAAACAAAATGTGGATTGGAGTCACCGAGATATTGCAAATCGCTATTCTCATTCCCTGCACCGGAAATCTTATAATCACCATTCAAATCCAAACGTTTGGTATCACCCGGACGCAACCGGCTTGCACTTCCTGCTCCTACACCAGTCAGATCTTCTTTACCCTCTCCATAGAGTGCATAATAGCGGTCTACTTCTGCCTGATCTTTAAAGTAACCATCTGTACGATAAAGGAAGTACGAATTCAAAGGATACCCATTCACGGCTGCATTCCAACCAGCCCCATAAGAATCTGCTCCTTCCATCTCTTTCAACAGACTCTTTGTATCACCAATATTAAAGTTGGCATAGTAAGAAAAGTCTTTAATCTGATCGCGCCATCCAATAGTGAACTCCCAACCTTTTACATTCAAATGACCACTATTCGTTTTAGGAGCTTTACCTCCTAAAACACCCGGATATGTGACATTTACCAACATACCGGTATTATCTTTTATAAAATAATCGAATGTAGCTTTCAAACGATTATCGAAAAAGTTAAGATCGATACCAAAGTTTTTCTGTGAAACTTTCTCCCAAGTACGGTCATAAGAAATTAAACCGCCAAAACCTGAAGATACTTGATTAGCAGGTATAGTTCCAAAACCGGCTGTTCCAAGAGAGACAGTAGACACATAATCGTAATCACCCAGCCCGACATCATTACCCGAACTACCGTAACTTAAACGCAACTTACCAAAAGAAAGAACAGGTTTTAAAAATTCTACAAATTGTTCTTCCGAGAACGCCCAGCCCAAAGAAACGGAACCGAAGCTCTTAAAACGATAACCGGGAGCAAACTTGGAATTTCCGTCACGACGCCCCATCAATTCAACCATATATTTTTCCGCATAGTTATAATTCAAACGGGCAATATATGAATAGGTACCATTATGAGTCTTTCCTCCACCGTTACCCTGTGTACCCGTAGCCAAATTCAAATCGTAAATTCCGGCATCCTCAAACTTCTCACGGGCGGTAACGACTTTTTTATTTACCCACTTCTCGGCACTGATACCGAACATAGCATCTATATTATGTACTTCGGCAAATGTACGCTTATATTTCAATAACCCTGAATAGTACTGATACCGGGCATTATTTGCCTGTACCAAATATCCCGGCTGATGAGAATCTTTAAAGTTCATCACATCTTGCGGAGTACTAAGGGTTTGTGTTGTTTCATATACTAACTTCGCCGTCTGCTCGCCGAACCAATTGTAACACTGTACCGGAAGCGAATAGCGTTCTCTACGGTATTCCTCATTTTGAAAGGAAGCAGTACCCTCGAAAGTGATTCCTTTCCAAATATCCACCAATGCTTTGAAATCGACACGGGTAGTCAGTTTTTCCCTCTCGTCACGTCCTCCATCTGTTGTAGCTGCCGCCGCATTGCGGTCGCCCACATTACCAAAGTTGGCATACCATTGTCCATAGGGATTCTTAGCCGGAAAAAACGGAGCATCATTTCCGTAAAGTGTACGGTCGATACCATGTGTCGGTGTTTCAGTATTTGTTTTAATCATACTTGCCGAAGTTTCCAATTTGAACCAATCAGTCAATTTGATTCCATAATTCAAACGCAAGTTCAACTGTTTCTGCCCGTCATAGGCAGTGGCCAAATTGGCTTGATTATCAGCATAAGCCAAAGAAATACGGTAATCAGATTTATCCGTAGAACCTGCTACACTCAAATTATGCTGATAAGAATAACGACGGGCAAACAATTCATCCAAGCGATTGGCATTGCCCACAAACATTGTACCCCAATCGGCTACAGTCGACTCGTAAATTCCTTCAATGCCTTGAGCCATCTTTTTCAGGTTTTCTTCTCCCCAGCCCCACCAGTCATGTTCCGGCATTTCTTTATTGGCTTCCAACCACATGGTGGCATATTCCTGCATACTGGGAGAAAAAGCCATAATACCATTGGTAGTGAAACGCATATTGAAGCCATAATCTACCGTTGTCTTGCCTTTACCTTTTTTGGTAGTTACCAATATAACACCATTAGCTGCTTTTGCACCGTAAATGGAAGCTGAACCGTCTTTCAATACACTAATATTCTCAATATCATCCGAATTTAGATTTTGAAATGACTCTGAATTCAATACGGGTACTCCATCCACAATAATCAACGGACTACCGCCATTGACAGATGTCAAACCACGAATCTGAAAATTTAATCCTTCATTACCCGGACGTGAAGAAGAACGAGTGACCACCAATCCCGGAGTAGCTCCTTGCAAAGCAGCACCGACATTGGTAATGGCACGACTTTCCAATACCTGGCTACCAATTTGTTCTACCGCCCCTGTCAACGTCGCTTTTTTCTGCGTACCATAACCTACTACCACCACTTCGTCCAATGCATTATTATCTTCTTTCAACACAACCTTGAAATCTGACCGCCCATTCAAATTGACAATCTGATCTGCATACCCGATATAAGTAATTCTAATTTGTTTTGCATCCGCAGGAACATTCAGCGCGAACCGACCGTCAATATCGGTAATTACCCCTGCATTGCTTCCTACGACCACCACATTACAACCAATCAGCGGTTCACCATTCGCGTCCGTAACAAGTCCTTTGATGGTACGCCCTGCCTGGGCTACCATCAAACTCTCTTCTACAGAATCATTTGCATAGAGCAATACACCGGGCGAACCACCCAGCAGCATGGCGAAAGCCAATGCGACTCCTTTTGAACATAAGAATTTGGATTTAATTTCCATAATACTATTAAATTGTTAAAGTTAATATGTGTTTTTCCGAATCTGGTATCTAACCGACTTTGGAGAATTCATTTTTCAAATAAGTACGAACCGTTTTACGAGCCAGTAATAATTGACATTCTACTGTACGGGGAGATAAGGACAGCTTTCCTGCAATGGCAGGACAAGAGAGTTCATGATTGAAACTAAGTTCATAAATCTGACGGCGTTTGACAGGAAGAGTTTCCATTACCTGGTCGTGCATCTTCTTTAGTTCACGAAAATGAATGGTATCTTCTGTGGTATTCCGACTGGTGTCTTCCATCCTATTATATACGTAGGCGACGAAATCTTCCTGCTTATAATAACGACGTATCTTGTCCGTTACGATATTGCGGGCGATGGTGAAGAGCAAAGACCAGACAGTGTCTTTATTCACGAATGCCCTGTGTTCCCATAAGCGGACAAAGACATCCTGTGCCAGATCTTCCGCTTCGTGCGGATGGCAAATGCGGATAGCGATATAATTTTTGATATACTCCCTATATTTAAGGTAGCATTCGGAGAAGAAGTCGTCAAATGTAGTCTGCTGTTTATTCATGGCATTAAATTTATCCGTTTAACGATGATACAAAAGTAGGAACAAGTTTCAAATTCAAATATCACAAAAGTAACAGATAACAAAACTATCGTAACAAGCGTGTATTTTTGCAAAAACTTCCCATTTCATCGGGATAAATCTAACCGTCACACCAATAAAAAAGGGGAGGTCGTTACATTTGACGACTCCCCTGTTCTTATATTTGCATGGATGAAAGCTTTCATCCGGAAGGATTCATTATTTATTTTCCTGTGATGCCTGGAAATCCGGTATACGTTTTACGTTCGCACCTTTCATCACACCTCTTTTGATCGCTTCATTCGTATCGGTGATTTCTTTCTTCACACGTTTATAGTATTCTTTTGTCAGTCCTTTCTCTACTGCTTCCGATTCTGTTACGGCCCAAAGATACTGATAATCCATCAACATCAAATCCGGTGCCACTATTTTAAAGAAAACACTATCATTTGCAAATTTTTCACGTAAGTCTCCCAAATAGATGGTATCTGCAGGATTTACCTCCTTAACATTTGCATTATTTTTTGAACTGCTACCTCCGCAAGAGGATAACATCAAACCTCCTACCAATGAAATTAAAACTAATACTTTCATATCAACATATATTATAAAATAAAACTTCTTCTGCCCCAATGTGAACAAGAACTTACAATTATCTCACTTATTCAGCGCAAATGTAATAATTAAACTACAAACACAGGCACAATGTCATTCTTTTCTTCCCGATTCCTCGGCATATTGCTTGGGAAGCATACCGAACATTTCTCTAAAACACTTCGAGAAATAGCTGGGTGAACTGAATCCTACCCGGTTCGCTATTTCAACAATCGGCAACTGACTTCCTTGTAATAATTGTGCCGCCCGTTTCAAACGGATGCTGCGAATAAAGTCTGTCGGTGTGTGTCCGGTGATGGATTGTAACTTACGGTAAAGGCTCATACGCACCATCCCCAGATCGCCACTCAATTCTTCTACGCCATATTCCGGATTATCCATGTTCTTTTCTATGTATTCCAGACACTTCTGTATGAGCTGCTCGTCTACTGAAGTAATGGTGATAGCACTCGGATTTACTTCTATGTTCTTACGGAATTCTTGTTTTCTCTTTTCCTGCTGCTCTATCAGCTTTTCAATGCGTACCATCAGCATATCAAAGTTGAAAGGTTTCGACATATAAGAGTCTGCTCCTACTTCATAGCTGTTAATCTTGATGTCATCGGCAGTACGGGCTGTCAATAATATCACAGGTATATGGGATGTCTGCACGTTCGTCTTGATCCGACGGCAAAGCTCGATACCGTCTACTTTTGGCATCATGATGTCACTGATAATCAAGTTCGGGTTTTCCTCTATCGCTTTCCGCTCTCCTTCCTCGCCGTCTGCCGCTTCAATAATCTGATAGAAATCTTCCAGCTGTTCTTTCAGGAAAGTACGGAATTCCTGATTGTCCTCCACTAACAACAGTTTCTTCAGGTTATCATCGACTGTAGATGTAGTGGTTTCTTTCTCTTTAACATCTGATGCTTCCGTTCCGATGATTTCTTCCGGCAGTTCGTCCGGTTCCGGTTTCAGGTCCATCGGCAACCAAACGGTGAATACTGATCCACGATCTATCCGGCTGTCCACTTTAATACGGCCACCATGTATATTTACATATTCCCTTACCAAATGAAGTCCGATGCCACTACCTATTTTTTCGTCTCCTTCATTTCCTACCTGATAGAAACGGTCGAAGATATAAGGAAGGTCTGATTCGGATATTCCGATTCCAGTGTCGGATACGGATATTCTCACGTAGTTTCTTCCTTCTATTTCTTCTGTTGCAAGCAGTAAGTCGACCGTCCCGCCTTCCGGCGTATATTTGAAGGCATTGGACAAAAGATTATTCACAATCTTATGTACCTTATCCCGGTCGAAGAACATATAAAGCGCTCTATGTTCCGATTGGTTCACAAAGTTAAGGTGCTTCTCTACTGCCATTGGCATGAAGTTGTTATAGGCAGAAACAATAAATTCCTCCATATCGCCGTTCATCAGATGCAACCTCTCTCCTTTCATTTCCAGTTTGCGGAAATCGAGTAGCTGATTCACCAATGACAATAGGTTTTGAGCATTCTTATAGATGGTATTCAGTTGTTTTTTCATCGCATCGTCTGTCAATCGACGTATCACCATGTCTAATGGCGTGATAATCAATGTCAGCGGAGTGCGGAGTTCATGGCTTATATTTGTGAAGAAGCGGAATTTCATCTGATCCAGTTCTTCTTTCTGCTTCAACGCTTCCTCTTCTTGCATACGAATCATCTTCTGCCGGTTGCGGCGGTTTATTACGTAGATCAACCCGAAGATTAAGAGAATAACTAAAATTGCATAGAAAAAACGAGCGGCCAGTGTATCCCAGAACGGGGGATGAATTACAATTTTGAATGCAGACTCCGGTCCCCATATCCGGTCGTTTCCGGCAGCGGACACACGGAAAATGTATTCGCCCGAAGGGAGATTATTATAGACCACACGTCCTTGTCCATTCTCAAAAAGGGTTTCCGTCCATTCTTTGTCAAATCCTTCCAGTTGGTAACGGAAAGAGGTTTGAGAAGGATTAGGGAAGTTCAGACCGGAGAACTCAAGTGTAATATAGTTCTCATCATATTTTAATTGTACTTCGCCCGAATAACTTAATGCTTTATCAAATAAGACACGTCCGTTATATGTTTCGCCCGAAACAACCGGAACATTAAACAAGCGGAATGAGGTAAACAGAGGACGATTGAGGCACTGATTATCTATCATGTTTTCTGGTGAGAAAGCGATAAAGCCGTTCATCAGCCCCAGGAAAAGCTGATTGTCCCTGGTCATTAACGAAGGGAAACTATATAAATCATCCTGACGGATTTCATCTTCCGACAGACAGCTGATTACATGAAAGCTGTATTTATCTGCTCTTCTGTCTACTTTTATCTTATAAATAGAAGTGACTGTCGAAATCCATATATCATGGTTCTTATCTTCCACTACGTTCAGGATAGCTTTAGACAGACCTTCTTCTTTCCCTAATGTGTAGCTTTGCCCATTGTAAGTCAAAACGCTCAAGCCATATTGTGTAGCAAACCATAAAGTTCCCTCATGGTCTTTGAGTATCTG
The DNA here is from genome assembly GCF_018289135.1 of Bacteroides xylanisolvens. Taxonomy (NCBI): domain Bacteria; kingdom Pseudomonadati; phylum Bacteroidota; class Bacteroidia; order Bacteroidales; family Bacteroidaceae; genus Bacteroides; species Bacteroides xylanisolvens. Next base: position 633,592 of record NZ_CP072216.1, on the reverse strand, counting down.
ATTATACTTGATACTTCCCTGATTGAATATAGAATTAGCCTGGCCATCTTCCTCCGGTATCCATATTTTATTCGTTGCAGGATCGTAAATGTAGAGTCCGTTATCACTGCCTACGACCAACCGGGATTGATTATCTATGGCCAATGCATTCGCTACTTTGTATTTTTTGAGTTCGGGAAACTGTTCGGACAATAAGTTTATTTGCCCGTTTTCAGGATTAAATAATCCTACACCCCCATATATACTTACCCACAATCGACCGGAAGAATCTTCGACCATGACACGGATATTACTGAAATCCAATTCATTCTGATAATCCGTATCGGGATAATCGTAAGATTGTACCTTTCCATGATCTATGCAGTAGAGCCCATCGTGGTATGTTCCGACCCAAACACGCTTCTTGCTATCCTCATAAAGTACACGGCAATTCTTCTGACTGAATTCATGATAGAATCTGTTCATGCTTTTAGTCTCCGGTTCATAGCGATAGACACCCTGCGTAGTACCCATCAGAATTTCTCCTTTAGATGTTTCGAGCATACAACGGATTTCCTCTCCTTTCCAGTCGCCATTTATCATCTTCTTATTGTACAGCACTATTTTATTCATGCTGGGATGATAATAACACATTCCCTGATTATAAAGTCCTATCCAAACGGAATTATTTTCCCGGTCGCAATAGATGCTTTGAATACCGTTTCGTACTGTATTACCTGATAATAAAGGAATATCCAGTGTCCGGGTTACAGAGAAATTGTGCATATCAATGATATAGAATCCATCAATAACGGTTCCTACCCATGCATTTCCACCTTTATCCACATCCATAGAAGTAAACCATGAATAGTGTCCGAGTTGGATACCTGAAATTTGGTTCCATTTTTTATTATAGACATCATAATAGCCTACTCCACGATCCCACATCAACCAAAAGTCACCATTATCGAGTATCTTCAAAACCACACGGTCATCCGGTTTCAGTTGGTCTTTCAGGAAATCAAGTTGATGCACGAAACGTTTCTTTTCCAAATCGTAGCAACGGATAGCCCCTTTCTGATGAACCATCCAACTGTATTTTCCATGACTTTCTACTCCGAGTAATCCTCCATAGTATTCCATAAACTCATCATTCCTGCAAACCTGTTCGATTGACTTTGTCTCTGCATCGTACATATAGACAGAGGAACCCGGCGTCAGAAACCAACAATGTTTCTCTGAATCAATAATCAGGTCCGCCACTTTATCCTTTAAGCCGAATTGTTGAAATAAAGAATCTACGTTATAGATGTACTGTTCGGTAGTCAAATCGAAGACGCGTAGGCTCTTGCGTTCTTTCATCCACAAACGTTTGTCGGCATCAATATATTGTTCGGGAATAATATGGTTATATGCTATCGAATATTCGCCATGAATATTGAAAGGGAAATTTGAATAGTTCGCACCATCATACAGGCTTAATAACACAGTACTTCGCACACCGATACGTCCGTCGGGAATGGGGAAAACGCTTTTTACATAGTTATCCGGTAATCCTTCGACAACTCCAATCTGGCGGAATACATAAGGGGATTCTTGCGAGCTAATATAACCCGGATACAATAATCCCATTAGTATGATTAACAAACATATTCGAATTTTCATGGCCATCTTTTTTTGTAGTACTATTATTAAGTACGAACGAAGAATCAAATCCCCTTATCCTACTTTACTATTATTTTCTGAATTTCGAGTTTATCTCCGGCTTGCTCTATCTGTAAACGAAGTACACAAGCTCCTGCGGGAAGAGTGAGTTTTCCTATTTCTCTTTCCGTCCATTGTATAGAACTGGGTAATTGCATGGGTTCTGTCTTTACTTCTGAATCAGAAGCTACGGACAATAAAGAATTTCCTTTTGATTGATAAACAAGATAAACGGTATAATCTCCATCGGTAGGAATACTTACAGTATAATTCATCCATTCTCCATCTTCTATTTGGGTAACGACGTAATTATCTTCTTCTTTTCGTAGCTCTACTGCTCCGTCAGGTCTGTATTCGTTGCCACGTTTCTTTCCTACATTGTGATAGGTATGCCCTTCGGGATCTTCCGCAAGACAATAATAATCGTAATCGGCAGCCGATATTTCACAAGGTAGCAAATGAATTCCTGATACACGCTTTCCCGTAGAGAAAGAAACGGGATCGCCTGCCATCCAGGGAGTCAATCGCTTGGTCAATGTTCCCCAGCCAGTCCATTCATAAAACCAGTTGGGTGCTATCCCCCAGTTTTCGCAACCGTGATGTTCTATCATATAATCACGGTAACGTTTCAACCAGGTATAGTTGTTCTCCGGCAATCCAGCACGTACTGCATAATGCGCCAATGCCATTTCACGAGTTCCGCCACTACCTGCTACGTCTCCACGTCCGTGAGGAGATACGGCTACGGATTCCCAACGTCCACTACGGCTTTTTATCTGGAGAAATTTTCCGTTCTCAAAGGTAACTTCATTTGAATTCTTACTATAACTTGTCGGTTCCCAAGGCTCTTTTTGCTCTTCATAGGTCTGGACTTTAGAGAGGTTATAACGATAGTTCCATTCCAAACCAAGAAGCAAACGGTTATTGAGACAATTATACAAAGAATCTCCCTGATTCCATGCCATTTCTGCGATAGCTACATAATTGTGGATACCTGCCAATACATGTCCCTGGTCGCGACTCGACTCCTGACATTGACCGTTTGGATAGATATAATACTGTAGCTGTTCATCGTATCCATAATCTGAAATCTTGTTTTCTCTTCCTTCCAATTTATAATCAAGCATGGTTGGTGATTTCTTAATCGGTTCTTTGCTAGTGACCGTCGGTCCTGAAGGATAAGGTAAATCATCCGGTCGATGCTTCATTCCCAATAAATAACGGTAAGCACGGTCATACATTACTTCGTTATCTAAGTAAATCCCCATTGCCATCATTCCACGAGCAGCGAAAAGTCCTTGATTACCAAACCTTGCGGCATCGAAATTAAAAATATTCCAATAGAATGTAACTCCGTTCTTTGAATCATCCCAGTAATTTGCATATTTGGAAGAGAAATCTTCCGTATTGCTATATCCAGGATAGACCAACATATTTTTAAAACGTTGCTGGTCTTCTACTTTCCAACCGGAATAATCACGCATTAATTCGGCGGCATCAATTAAAAGGTAAATCTTTCCGTTATCTAATGGTCCTGTTCCACGACTACTTGTATTGGTATAATAAGAATTAGCATTCAGATATTCGACCGCTTTACGGGCATAAGCCTCATCGCCCGTCAGATGCCAAAGCAATGCTAAGTCATGTGCCCGCCTGCCATCTACTCCGATAGTAGCATTAAAACGTCCTTCTCTGATTTGTTTTCCCCGATTGATAACTTGCGTATTGAGTGAAGAATAGGGAGATTCCTTTAATTTCAGAAAAGTAGAATAATAAGGCTCATGTTTCGCCTTGACCATAGCTTTCATCCGGTCTAAATCACCTTGGGTATAGGTGATTCCGGGATGGATAAAGTTACGTCGTTGCGCTTGCACTCCATTTTGAATATTCCCAATCCATACAATCCCAATAATCCATATAATTTTGTTAATCATAGTGCGATTCGTTTTTTATACAAGTGATAAGCAAAGATAGTATTTAGTAATAAAAAGGAGTTCAAAGTGAATGAAACATTTACTTTGATTAGCATAAACCCGGGAATAAAACTCTTGTATTTATACTCATGGTTCTCTTCCAGACTCCTTAATTCTGATTCCAGTGCAGCTTTGCTCTCATCTATTAATAGATAAGTTATTATCTTCCTATTGCAAAGTTCTTTCCTTCTAATACTAAAGTTACTCTTATCTAATAGAAATCTATAATTGCAAGCTTTGATTATAAAAACGAAAGTTTCATTTATATAATTGCAAGTTCTAATTATATAAATGAAACTTGCATTTATAGTTTATGTTTAACCTAAAGAAAGTTTGATATTAGAAGAAAAGAAGTTTGCACCTAATACAAAGAGATTTTTCCATTCATACTTCATATACCAGATTATGCTATTTGACTGTGATATTCTTTATGTATTCATTCGTGATAAAATCATCTATATTTTTCATCTTCATGCCGTTGATAATCACATTATCGAAGATGATATTCTTGACGGAACGTTCTTTATCAAACCCTTTCAATAGAGATGGATTCTCCCCTACTCCATTATAAATGATATTCCGAAAAATAATATCTTCAATTCCCCGGCCGGGTTGCTTATCATACTTTGAATTGAAACGAACATTAATATGAAACAATCTTCCCTCCTGGATATTCTCTACACGGATATCCTCAAATAATACTTTGCGTACCAAGTTTTTATCACCGCAATCCACTGCCATACAGCCCTGATAAAGAAGATCATCTTCATCATGTTCCAGAATATCGACATTACGGACAGTTATATTCTCAAGAATCTCTCCAACCTTATCGTCCGGGTTACCGTGTCCTCCAATGTTGATCGGATGAGCAATATCCGCCCAAAGGATTGAATTCTGTAAAGTCACGTTACGACTTCCTCCGTAATAGTTCCAGCGATGGGCATAGATGGCAATACAATCATCACTGTTCCGCATAAAAACATTGTCTATTAATACGTCACTGCAACACATCAGATCTATGCCATCACTCCATCCTTTACAACTAAAAGACTTTAAATTATTGATGGTCAACCCTGTAGACTCACCACCAAATACTGTATAGTGATCTGGATTTATAACTGTAATACCGTCAATCCATATATTTTTAGAATGGGTAACTTCTATTCCACGGATCGGATGGTCGAGAATACCACGCCCGACAATGCGTACATTTTCAGCTTTGTCAATCAATAATTTAGCTTTTACAACAGCTCCGGGAGCTAAATAAACAGTAGTATTGGAAGGAATCTGTATCTGTGTGTTCGGCAAATCTTTCGGACGATGGACACCCGGTCCGAAATACATTACTTTGTCACTGCTTTCAGTATAAGTTTCTGTTTCCAAAGGATTAGCAAACAAATGAAGATTATGCAAACGATCACCGTTAAACTCAATCGACAGGCATTGAGGTCTAGTGAGTGTAAAAAAGATAGCATTGTGGTTTACCGTATGTTGTATACCTATTGCTAACGGACGGATTTTCACATCCTGAATGGTGCCATTGTTCTTTTTCACCATCACTTCTACGGGACTGCCTATATCAAACTGTACCATTGAAGCAGATTGTACCCGATCCATATCTACTTGGACTTCATATTCGAATACATCTTTCCATTCACCACCTGCTTCACGTACTTTGACTGTATAATCATCATTATGTGGCATACCAGTGTTCAATCCTTCCGGATAGGTTACTAATTGGGCATTCCCGAATGTCGAAAATGCAATAGCTATTGCTAACAAACATTTTCTTTTACCTGATAAAACTCCTACTATATTCATATCACTAAACTATGTTATATTTTAATTATTCTGTTTATTGAAGTTCTTTCTAAAACTATACTTTCTATTCCACCCAGGTTGGCAAACTGGTAACAGAAACTATAGAAAAAATAACCAATGCAAAAAATCTCCTTTATTGTCTATTACGAACAATAAAGGAGATTTACCTAGAACATTCCAGTTTTTTCTGTCTTCTTATTTTTTACTTTTTACATACGGTTCTGCATATTGAGTCGGCAGTGCTCTCGATATGTCTTTGAAACATTTAGTAAAACTAGTATACAATACACCTTCCTATTCTTTATTATAGCTTTATTCGAACGGAACTGCCAAGTACTAGAATATGAATTGAAAACGTCCCTGTACTACACTAAAGTTTGTGCTTTCGATCTCTTTGATATGCGAGCCGGGGATGAAGTAGCTATAATTCAATTTGACAGCAATGTGTTTATTGATATAGTAATTCAATCCGAAGGAGAGGTCTTTCTGTGTTCCGCCTTTTATTCCGGCATCATTCAGAGAGAGATAATTGAAACGGGCACATAGTTCGAGTGCTTTTCCTTCCGGTCTTCCGGGACAGGCTACTTCTTCGTCATACAGATAATTCTGTCCCAACAATAGCCAGGAACATTGCAGATAAGCTCCTTGTGCCGTATAGTTCTCAAAACCCTTTTCCCGTTTTACATGGGCGCGGATGTATTCACCCTGAAGAAAGAATTTATGATAGTAAATTAGCAGTTCGGTTCCTATTTTAAATTGGGATGCTGCATGATCTACATCTGCTTGTATTAATGTACGATTATCAATCGTGCTCACGCCCGGAGATTTATAAGTAAACGTATTCCTGTTCTCATCTTCGGGAAGCGTGCCGTCCGGTGTACGATGGATAGCTGCTAATCCTATATGTACCAGTTTCGCTTGCTCATAAAGTGGACGGTAAACCAAACGTCCGTCAATGGCATATCCTTGCGATGCGTTTTTCAGGTTGCTCAAATCATTATCGGTAAAGAATCCGCCACACAGATAGTAATATTGGGTACGATAGGAATAGGCTACTCCCATACGTCGGCTATTTGTCAATGCCAGCACAGCTCCCGGAGATTGGTTGAAGCGAAGATCAAATGTACTACAAATCATATCGAGACTGAATGGCTCATAGAATTGTCCTATCTGAATGGAACTATTCTTATAGGAATAGGTGGCAAAAGCATCTTTGATGGCTACTTTGTTTCCGGCATATCCCATTTCCAGTTTCATTCCCCAGTTCTGATAGGTAGCTTTTACACCGATGCGAAGGTCATTAAATTCCGTGCCGTTGCCAAAGTTATTCGGATTCTTCAGATACACTCCTCCATCCATTAATAGACGCCCGGTGATTTTATATTGTATGCCATCGGGCAGATTCTGTGCCGTTATCCGGGAAGTCGTTAGTATTAGAGATAGAAGGAAGGAGAATTTCAAATATAGTCCTATTATTTTCATCGTCCACCTTTTATCAAATTTGTGAAAAAGTAGTTGGCTCCATACCTTCTCCCGTAAATTTTATCCCGTTGCTCATTTCGGCTTCTTTCGCTTTCTTCAGTTGTTTCTCTTTTTTATAGCGCTGTATCAGGTAAATCATGGAGCAGGTGAAAGCAACCGTACAGATCAGTCCTACGTAACCGGATAATATATTATAAAATTCCAACCAGTTTATGTCTGCATGGGCAAATTCTTTGAACATCAAGACAAGTACAGTTCCCGTATATCCGATAAAATCAATGGTCACAATGAAGAAACCGACATTTCCTTTTATCTTGAAACAAGCGATGAAGCGGTCGAAAAAAATGCTTTGAAAACAGAGGTAGGCAATATACAGACAGAGACTTTGGACAAACAGCCAGGTGATTGCATCCAATTGCAGAGAATCATAATTGAAAGATATAAAACTCATGGTGGCTGTCCCAAGTACGACCAATCCCAGCAGGGCAACCAAAACTTTTATGTTACTTTTCACAAAGGCCATCGCTCCGAATAACGCCAGAATTATTAATGTAACGACTGTATCTACCTGCGCAAACATCCATGAGGACTGTCCGTTCATATCAATAATCTTCACCAGGAAATCTTCCTTAATATCTCTAAGCACTACCAACATTAGGTTAGCTACAAACAATAATACAAGAAATGGCATAAAGTCGATGAACAGTTCTTTCCGTTGCTTGCCATTCAGAGTTACACGACTACTTTTTTGTTCTATATCTTGTGCCGTAGGTTGTGGCAAACGGGTTAAGCTATATCCCAAAAGAGCCAATAAAGGAAGTGCAAAAGCACCGATAAGTGCCGGCATCCAAAATTCGCTGACGTTCAATGTATTCATAACGAACAATCCGATGGATTTTGCCGTTCCCGAACTGATAACAATACTGATTCCTAAAAGACTGGCCAAAATATCCGTAGTGCGGCGACCTTCGATAAAACTGAAAATAACTCCCCACATACAGCCCAATGACAATCCATTGAAGAACATGGCAAACATATTATAAGGAGTGGGAAGTGCTCCGAACGCAACCAATGACAATTCCGCTACGGCAATGGAAACGAGTATAAACTTCAGGCGATTCTCTCTCTTCAATTCGGAAATCAACTTGATACCTATAAACTTGGCTATCAGATAACCTGCTATCTGAATGATAGTAACCAGTACTTTATAATCAAAACCGAATGCTTCTATCCCGTCAAAAGTAGCAGCTGTGAAAGGTTTACGCAATGCATAAACCAGTGAGTAAGAAAGAAGGGCTGCTCCACCTGCCCATAGAATAAAGAGGAAATCGGCTAATCTTCTGTTTGAACTTTGTTTCGATATTGCTTCAGTAATCGTTTTCATACGTTTTCGTTTTAATTTCTGGAGCAAAAGTAGAGGAGAATAGCAAGGGAGAAAATGAATTCTAAAGATTCATTTTATTCATTATCAGGTAGAAATGGAAGTAATATTAATGTAACGTTTATGTAACCGTAATTTCTTGGAAATGGAATACAAAAAGGGTTGCACAATCACTAATCCGGTATTGCGCAACCCTTTTTATTCGATTTCTTATTTTTCTTCTTATTGGAAAGTAGGCATCTTGAATCTGTACAATAATCCACCTACCATGGAAGCTACGCGGTCAGGTCTTCCCTGTTCGGAGCCATCGTATGTATCGGTACGGATACCGACTTTAGGTTCGGCATACAGATACAAAGAAGAAGCCACTTTCAGCTTTACCTGCACACCGGCATCCAGTCCCGGCACTGCTCGGAACTTACCGTAACGGCGTACCAGTCCGGCCGTAACTCCCACAAAAGGAACAACATCTATCACATGGTCGGGGCTGTATCCTTTTGCCAATGTGGCCAGACTCATCATATAATCCATACCCAAACCGGCATAATGAAGATTCATCTTCGACGACGTTTTGGCCTTGTACATAATTGTTCCATTTACCCGCCATGCAGATAACGGAGTGTACCATTTACCTATGCTTCCTTTTGCTTCTACACCTGCATTCTTCACCAAATCTTTGTTGGCTACGAGCAAGCTACCCAATCCAAGTGCACCGGAGATGAAGTAACGCTTGTCATCCTGACCAAACACGCTGCGATTGGCTGCTTTTGAATAAGGAACAAAGCGATAGTGGAAACCTGCATTGACTCCTACCATTACGTCTTTCTGCATAAAGCCCAGATTACCTTCAATGAATTTATCTCCATACAAGCGAATCTGCGGTTCAATGTACAAACCGAGAAAATCATTCACATGCCATAATCCCTGTATGCCTGCATTAATACCCAGTTGGAACTTATGGTCTGATTTGGAAGTATAAGCAAGGTTGACACCTACCGAACCTATTAAATCAAAGATACGATCGGAATTATATCCACTCATGGTAGACGTTATGTTCCACAAGTAATCAAGACCACCACTGACGCTGGCATGTCTAAGTTTGCCCGCTTTAACACTTCCCGGAACTACATAGTTCGTAAAGAATCCACCCGTACCCACCAGGCGCAAACCGGAATAAGGGCTCAACCACTTACCGATAGAGACAGAAGCCTGCGGACCTAAAGAACCAAGGTTTTCAAGATTCGTCTTATTCAGGAACATTTGCACACCGATTCCCGAAGTCATAAACAGATTGTCTGCGATGTGATTGCTTGAGAATCCGTTCTTCGGACGTGCCGCACGGTCAATCGTATGATAAGTCAAACCAAAATTCAACTCTCCGAGCTGATCCGTATTGCCACCTACTCCGCGACCTCCTGCATATCTCTTATTATACACATTGAGGCGAGGTTCTATAAATAAATCCACAGAACGGTTGATACGGAAACTTCCTTGCACACCGACTCCTATTCCCGGAGCATACTTGGCGGTTTTATCCACTCCTTTCGTACCTGCCAGGTTAACTCCGGCAATACCGATCAGACTAAATATTCTGTCTTCATCATATCCCCAAAGAACATTATTGATATTCAACAGATAGTCCGCATGCAGATCGACATGTTTAAAGTAGCCGCTTGCACTGCCCGAAGGGGTGTCTGAAAGTCCAACCGTCCCGGACAAACGCAGACCGGAAGAAGGACTGAACCATTTACCGATTCCGGCAGAGAACTGGGGACCTAATCCTTTAATCGTATTCTTGATTCCCGGAACTTTCAGTGTACTGATACCACCGGATAAAGAGATAAACATATGATTCAGGAAGGAACTTTTATCGAAATCATCGAAATGAATCTTAGTTCCCATCGGAGCAGCAGGCATATAGGTCAGACCTACCAGAACCGAACCAGCCATTTTATAGTTTCTCCAACTTTCCGTATACGCAAAACCGTCATTATACCATCCGATCCGCGGTTCTACAAACAAATCCAATGTAGAAGAAAGACGTACATTTCCCTGTAAACCGAGATGAGCGCCGTAATAAAGCTGACCGCCGCCTTTCAAATCCGGATACTTTTCGGAACGATCGCTATTGTCGCCCACCTTAGAATAACCGGCTTCTATACCTGCAATCCCTACTAACTCAAAACAACGGTTTGCATTGTATCCGTATGCCAGGGAGGACATATTCAACAGATAGTCCAGGCTGCCGCCACCCATTTTTATTTTAGAATCGTAGATACTCGACGGCAGATAACCTAAATTCACCCCTATCCGAAGTCCATGAACCGGAGTAATCCACTTTCCCATAAAGAGATGGGCGGTCATTCCCATTCCATCCTGACTATCTCCACTTGTTAACAAGCTGTATGGCCCTATTCCGGCAGAGAAAAAGAGATGTTCATTGAATTTATTGCTCTCGAACTTTTCATTTGCAGGCCGTTTCTGTAACATATATTGCAATGCACCATAATCCTGTGCCTGTAAGGTAACAGCAAGCATCAGGAAGATTGCCACTGCTACATATTTATTGTTGATTCTGAAGATATTCATCGTTTACTCTTGTTGTATATATCATTATTTAATTTTCTGCTCTTCCGGCAGCAAGTCAATAATATCACCGTCCACCTTCGCTACTTCCAATAAGGAAGGATCAAGTTCAAGGGCCTTCTCAATGCTCATAATCGCATCACCTATTTTCTCCAGGCGGTTGGCGGCAATCGCTTTTATATAATATTCGCGGGCGGTCTCTACATCTATGGTAGAAATCTTATCCCATGCTTCCTGATTCTTCTTCATTGCCAGCAGCATCACCACCTCATTGAAAGGGCTGGTAGCCGCCACCTTTTCGAAAGCATCATTATAATAACCGGCCAATGCCTGAACGATGGCCTGCAAATCTTCAGAAACCGCTTCTTCGGGAACCAATGTCAAGACTGAATCCGCTTTTGTATATTTCCCTTCGTGTAGCAAGGCAATAGCCTGATTAGACAATAACTCCGCCGGTGCCGATTTACTGACAAACGGTTCGAGAATACGTGAATCCGGAGTATCTTTCTGTATCGTTGCCACTGCCAGTTCATTGGCTGCATACGTAAAGTTATCATAAAGTTCAAGAGCTTCCCTACAATACTTTTCCCTTTCGTCGGGAGTTTTTGCTGTCGTAATCATACGGTAATATTCGAAACGGGTCAGTTCCTTCGGATTCTTTCTGTAAAGTTCTCTAATCTCGTCGTCCGTCAAAGAACGGAAGATTGAATAACCATAGGTATATTGCACCTTTCTCAATTTAGGCAAATAAGTAGCCGCAAGTTCCTTGTAGAAAGGTTTCGATTTCAAGACCCCATTCAACCGGTAAGGAGTAGCTGTATATTGTTTGATTAAGTCCTCTACTTCTTTAGCCAGTTCCGGCTTGGAGTTTTTTTTCAGCAATTCAGCTACCTCCTTCCAGGAGGCAACCGATGCATCCGATTTCACCTCCAACAGTTTACGTGTTTCCGGGTCCAGTTGTGCCAGTATACGTTCCAGGGCCTTATCCGTACGCAATTTTGCCAGACGAAGATTCGTCGCGTAAGAACCGTCCGGCGAAGCCACCCCCGTAATATGAAAACTCTTCAAAGAGGCATCCGGGTTCGTCTCAATACCACGCAATTCCTGATTCAACCGGTTCAGTTCCACCTGATTTTGTGGATTCTTATCATCCAGGTCGGCTTTACCTACCAGGAAGGTTAAGTTTACCTCACCTTTCGTATCCCGCAACTGCATCACGGGTTTCGGAAGGTATTTCTCGTCCGTCAGGCTGAAAGCGGAGAATTTATACTCCAAGAAGCGAAGCGGGTTGACCGTTCCGCGTGCAATGGAGAAAGAGTCACGATAAATGATATTCCGGTAATTTTCCATCGCCAGATGCACATCTGCACGGTAGTCATGTTGCAGATATTCTATATAGATAGAATCATGGTAAGCAATAATATCCCCCTTGCGTGAAGAAGTAGTTTTCACACGGATGTAATCGTGCAAAGGATCTTTATCCATATCATAATCGTACATTCGATTTTGCGTTGTATTATAAGTATCCCCGTCGAATACAACAGGACGCATCAACAGACGCTTTTTCAGTGTCACATCATAAATGGAAGGCTGCAATACCAAGCGACGATGTGAGTTAAACATCTCCTTAGGCACCGGGACACGAGTTTTCAGATGGAAATAATTACCTTTGATTTCGATGTCCGTAGGTTCCGGAATCACTTTGTCCTTCACTTTGGAAGTAATTGTAACTTCGTCCAGTTCGATGACGGCATCTTTCAATACTACATTCAGAATCTGCTTTCCTGCCACCTTCACTGTTTTGTCTTCATAACCGACACATGTAAACTTCAACGAGCCGTTTTTCTCAACCAAGACACTGTAACGGCCATCCTCGTCGGACATTTCTATACGTTCGTCATTGACCGGATTCAACACATTTACATTCGGAACACTTTTTCCCTGCGGGTTTGTGATATGCCCCTGCACGCGGATCCGTTGGGCGGATACATTCATACCGACGAACATCATCGCCACGAGAAGTATACCTGTTAATCTATCACGTTTCAAATTGATTTTCATTCTCTTTTCTGACTAGCTAATGTTCGTTATCGAATAATATAAACAAAGGATACCCCCAGTTTGACAGGTGCAATGGTGGTCTTACTATCGTTGACCGCACCCGGTTTCGGAGTACCCTTATCATACTTAAACTGACGGTAGCGCAACACACCCACTCCGGCAGTTGCTTCGATGTTCCAATGATCGCCCAGCACCCATGCGTATCCATAGGTCAAACCAGCGGCGTATGCATCGCCTTTGTGATGCACATCTTTTACCATCATATCAAAATTATTCACGAAAGCGGTGATTCCAAGAAAATGACTCACCATCGGACGATTTAGCCAGTAACGAACTTCAGGCTGAAAATGCGTGAAAGTCGTTTTAAAGTTGTCTGTACTGATTGGGTTCGCAGCAATCCCCATGTTCAAGGAGACATGACTACCCAATACAAATTCTGCTTCTACATTCGGACTGGCGGTCAGCCAACCCAATGCATTTGTCTTTACAGCCACCCGTTGTGCGTGCACATGTACACCACAACATAATAACAGAAATGATAACGCAGCTATTACCCTGCGACCATTTCTCATCACATATACCATCATTTATTTCCCACTAAATATTTCCCACTAAATATTTACCCACAAAAAAGGGCTTACTGTCCATTTTATATACTACTTGGACAGAAAGCCACAAAATTAGAAAAAATATAGTATTAAAAACGTTTAAACACGCTTTTTTTGTTTTTTATTGCAACAATTTCCATCTTAGGCCATAATATACCATACTACGGATAAGATATACAATTTTTCTTTATTACCAATGAAACATCAGATACGCAACAACATAGGCTCCGACGCAGCATCGGGTTTTATCTTCTTATCGCCGATAACAACCGTACAGGGAGCAGAAGAAATAATATACCATTTCCCTTCTTTCTTTTCGAGCAATACATTAGCGGCATTGTCGGTCTGAATCATTACCCCGGGTGCAACCAATTGGGTTCCATTCCCTAAAAACAACGTCCGGTTTCCTGCATATTCATTGCTAATAACAGCATAATCCGCTTTCACTTTCATTCCTTGATAAGTAGCGGTTTGTGCAGCATCAGATAGAGAGAAGATATGATCTATACGTCCGTTTTTGCTTTTCACACAGATTCCGGCAAAATCTTCCAAACCTGCTCCTTCTGCATCAAAGTAAGAGACGGACTGAATAGCAGACGGTTCCTTTTTCGTACTCGGTTCATATATCGAGACAAAAGGACGATTCCAAGCTTCTCCATGCTGACGGGCAACAAATGTCAGCGTCGGCTGCTCCTTTATATTATAGGGCATATTCGGTGTACGGCTTAGCCCTTCGGTCATTGGCGCCAAAGCCGTAAAGACTTCACGATCCGGTTCGCCTTTCATCCAAAGATTCATGTATATATCATCGCCGTCCTTATCTTTCATATCTATGGTGAAAGTTGCCTTGACATCCTTATTGGTCGCAGCCACTTTCTTATCATATAAATAGGAATAAGCGTAAAGATGTGCGCCTGCAAAGGCGAGTTCTTCCGTAGGCTGGAGATTCAGGTCGCTGCCATCTGCTGCCGTCAATGTCAAAGTCTGCCCAAGGTTGTGATAGAAGTAATCGTGCATCTTATCGCCTCCTTTCTCTTTCCGGCTGCGGAATACATCGACATAATACCCCGTCTCCGCCCCAGTAGTGACAATACTCATCATACGGGTCTGATCCGCCCTGCTTTCCGGTTCACGAAAATAAAGGTTACTGTAAGTAACGGACGTAAATGCTTTGCCCGGTTCCGCTGATGCCGGGAAACAGGAAAGCAAATCAAAAGAATGGTTACTTTTCATCACCGGATAGCTCGATATTCCATCCACACAAACTGTATTATGACTGGGGAATTGAGAATAATATTCCGCATAATCAAGTCCGCTATACAGGAAAAGCCCGATACCTGCATCCGGCCCCAGTACGTATCCTTTTCCATAAAGTTCCATCGAAATGCCGTTAGCGTGCATGTGGTTCCCTTCACTGCCATTCAACGAAATCATCAAACTGTTGCGCGGATGCATACCGTTGCGCTGTACCAGCCATGACACATTGGGAGCATAAAACAAAGGAGAAACATAATCTTCTATCTTTCCCGGCTGCACTTTGGGATTTAGCGCCAGCGGTTTATCTTCAAAGAAAGAATTGACAGATACACGCACATTCTTCTTTTCTGTTTTATCATTTCCCAAATCCGGGTTCAGGCATTTCAGCAAAGCCGTGAAATAATTTTCCTGTTCTTTCTTCCCGTTCGCCTGTGCATTCTGTATCATACGGATAAAGAAATTCGTACTCAAATATCCCGGATGCGTATCTCCAAAGCCACAAATCATACGGTTGGGAAACAGATATTCGGGAGTGGTTGCTACCGCTTTCGACAATATAGGCATTGCTTTCACCAAATCATATTGCAGATTCGTATCAAACTGATTCACAAAATTGGCATAATCATTGATTACCACACTGCTATATCCCGGACATTCTGCCCAAATTCCCGTATTTATATCGAAACCATAATCTGCCAATCGCGTCAGACTCCACTGGCGGATGCTGGAACGGTTCATCACATAGTCGATATAATATTCACGTCCTTTTCCGTCGGCATATTCTTTATTGTCTTCCAATACCAATCCGACATTCATAACAAACCGTGCCTGTAGCAAATTCCAGTTGTTATGAGGTACACCGTTCGCAATGATATTATCCGCCCATTTCTTAAAAGCTCCGGCGTAGATTTCCATTTTATCCGGGTAATTGGCCTTTAGGTAATTATATAGAAAATCATATAAAGGGACAGCGATATGGAGTGCGTCTTCATGGATGACTTCGAAAGAAGTCAATCCTACCAATGTTTGCTGATGGCCGTGATTCAGGTCGATGGGCACGTTTCTATAATAAATGCCTGTCATATATGTATCAAAGACCCCTGCGGCAA
Source organism: Bacteroides xylanisolvens (assembly GCF_018289135.1). Lineage (NCBI taxonomy): Bacteria > Pseudomonadati > Bacteroidota > Bacteroidia > Bacteroidales > Bacteroidaceae > Bacteroides > Bacteroides xylanisolvens. The sequence goes on along the minus strand of NZ_CP072216.1, from coordinate 617,631 downwards.
GTTTAGCGAATTTCTCTTCATCCGTCATCCAATAAAGGAAAGCGGCATCACGGGCAATTCCCAGGATTTCGCAGTTCAGGCTTTCAATATTCCGGCCTGTTTTGGATGGGTGTACACTTTCCATAGGACGGTCAGGAAGTGCATTATTGCAGAAAGTGACATTCCCGTCCTCATCATCATAAGGAACGACATCCGCCAATTTGGGACGACCGTGGGTGGCAGCTGTGCCACGGGTTCCCGTGTAGCGCACAGTGGGATAAGGAGCTCTTTCACCACCTGCATGGTCGAACGTTTCACCTTTCACATATACTTCCGTGGCATGAGACTTCCAGTACATTGCCAAACGAGACAGCAACCACGCCGGTTGAGCATCCGTCAGGTTCGTATATACTTCCGTCCGTTCCTTCAATTTATTGAAAACATCTTTCGCCCATTCTTCTTTTTTAATCAGCTTCCATGTTTCCTGCTTTCCCGCCGGAGTAGTCAGTACCCGCGGATGTGTCTGCGGCATCTTTTCCGGCAAAGGAATCTCTTGTCCGGATGCGCTGTTCAGAAAAGATAGAAAACATAGTCCAAGTAAAATTCGTCTCATACTTCAGTTATATTTTTTAGGTTTGATACCTATTAAATACGAAGATAGAGATTTATTTACCTAAATCCTCCGTCAAAGAACAATTTTATTTGTACGAGACTACGCTGTTATTTCAAACAAAGAATTATATTTGCAAAAAACCGACTAACAATTCTGATACTTATGAAAATTTTATCTATCCATGATTTGGCAACAATCAGGAAGAGAGCAGAGCACAATCTTTCATTGCGCGAAGAAAGTAATGAAAAGGTGACTGAAAAGTGTTACGGACTGGCATCCGGTGCGCAACATCTTCAGATTCTGATCTGCGGTGGTACAGGCTGTAAGGCATCTTCCAGCCAGGGTATTACAGACAATCTTCTAAAAGCCATCAAAAAGAACGAAATCACCGATAAAGTAGAAGTCATCACCGTAGGCTGTTTCGGCTTCTGTGAAAAAGGTCCTATCGTGAAAATTATCCCCGATAATACCTTTTACACCCAAGTCACTCCCGAAGATGCGGAAGAAATCATCAACGAGCATATCATCGGAGGACGAAGAATCGAACGGTTGCTGTATGTAGATCCTAAAACGGAACATACCGTCAGCGACTCCAAGCACATGGATTTCTACCGGAAACAACTCCGCATCGCATTGCGTAACTGTGGTTTTATCGACCCCGAAAATATTGAAGAATATATCGCCCGTGAAGGATACTTTGCATTGGCCGATTGCCTGCTTAACAAACAGCCGACGGACGTTATTGATATTATCAAACGTTCGGGACTTCGCGGACGTGGCGGTGGCGGTTTCCCGACGGGACTGAAATGGGAATTTGCCAACAAACAACAGTCGGATGTCAAATACGTGGTTTGTAACGCCGACGAAGGAGATCCCGGTGCATTCATGGACCGTTCCATTATGGAGGGCGACCCACATTCGATTGTAGAAGCGATGTGTGTCTGCGGTTATTCCATCGGGTCCACCAAAGGATTAGTATATATCCGTGCGGAATATCCGCTAGCCATCAACCGACTGAAAACAGCTATCAATCAGGCACGCGAATACGGATTACTGGGGGATCATATCTTAGGAACAGATTTCAGTTTCGACATAGAAATACGATATGGAGCCGGAGCTTTTGTCTGCGGAGAAGAAACTGCCCTTATTCATTCGATGGAAGGAAAACGGGGAGAGCCGACTCTGAAACCTCCCTTCCCTGCCGAATCCGGTTATCTGGGAAAACCAACCAATGTAAATAATGTGGAAACGCTTGCCAATATTCCCATTATTCTAACCAAAGGAGCCGACTGGTTTGCAACGATTGGCACAGAACGTTCCAAAGGAACCAAAGTGTTTGCTCTTGCCGGAAAGATTAATAATGTCGGACTGATCGAAGTGCCGATGGGAACTACTCTTCGGGAAGTAATCTACGAAATCGGAGGAGGCATCAAAGGCGGAAAGAAGTTCAAAGCTGTACAAACAGGAGGACCGTCAGGCGGCTGTCTGACAGAAAAACATCTGGACACTCCCATTGACTTTGACAACCTTCTCTCGGCCGGTTCCATGATGGGTTCAGGAGGGATGATTGTCATGGATGAGGACGACTGCATGGTATCCGTAGCCCGCTTTTATCTGGATTTTACAGTGGAAGAGTCCTGCGGGAAATGCACACCTTGCCGCATTGGAAACAAACGTCTGTTGGAACTACTGAACAAGATTACAGAAGGAAAAGGCACAGAAAAAGACCTGGACACACTTGCCACTTTGGGACAAGTCATCAAAGATACGGCCCTCTGCGGACTGGGACAAACCTCTCCGAATCCCGTTTTATCCACATTGGATAACTTCTACGATGAATATATGGAACACGTACGGGATAAGACTTGTCGTTCCAAGCAATGTAAATCACTATTAACATATACCATCAGTCCGGAACGTTGCATTGGTTGTCATCTATGCGCCAAAAACTGTCCGGCGGATGCTATCAGCGGGCTGGTGCGCAAGCCACATGTCATTGCTCCTGATAAATGTATCAAGTGCGGCATGTGCATGGCACGCTGCAAATTCAATGCTATTCTTGTCTGCTAAAATCTTATTTACTATGGAAGAAAAACAAATTACTCTCCAGATAGACGGTCATTTCATCACTGTGCCCGAGGGAAGCACTATTCTTGAAGCCGCTATCAAAATCGGTATCAATATACCTACGCTGTGTCATATCGACCTGAAAGGAACCTGTATAAAAAATAATCCGGCTTCCTGCCGTATTTGTGTGGTTGAAGTGATGGGACGGCGCAACCTGGCTCCTGCCTGCGCTACCCGTTGCACGGAGGGCATGGTAGTAAAAACCAGTACCCTGCGCGTAATGAACGCTCGCAAAGTGGTGGCTGAACTGATCCTTTCGGATCACCCCAATGACTGCCTCACTTGCCCTAAATGCGGCAACTGCGAGCTCCAAACGTTAGCACTGCGTTTCAACATTCGCGAAATGCCTTTCAATGGCGGTGAACTGTCCCCCCGCAAACGGGAAATTACCGCTTCTATCGTCCGTAATATGGATAAATGTATTTTCTGTCGCCGTTGTGAAAGTGTTTGCAATGATGTACAGACGGTCGGAGCATTGGGTGCCATCCGTCGCGGATTCAATACAACCATCGCTCCTGCCTTTGACCGAATGATGACGGAAAGTGAATGTACTTACTGCGGTCAGTGCGTGGCTGTCTGTCCCGTAGGCGCATTAACAGAACGTGACTACACCAACCGTCTGCTCGACGATCTGGCTAATCCGGACAAAGTAGTGATTGTGCAGACCGCACCTGCCGTACGGGCGGCCCTAGGTGAAGAATTCGGATTTCCTCCCGGCACTCTGGTAACCGGGAAAATGGTGTATGCACTTCGCGAACTGGGATTCGACTATGTATTCGATACTGATTTTGCAGCCGACCTTACCATTATGGAAGAGGGTTCTGAAATTCTGAACCGCCTGACACGTTATCTCAACGGAGATAAATCCGTACGATTACCTATCCTGACTTCCTGCTGTCCGGCATGGGTCAACTTCTTCGAACATCATTTCCCGGACATGCTGGACATTCCGTCCACCGCCCGCTCCCCACAACAGATGTTCGGTTCCATTGCTAAATCCTATTGGGCGGAGAAAATGGGCATACCCAGAGAAAAACTGGTTGTCGTATCTATCATGCCTTGTCTGGCTAAAAAGTACGAATGTGCACGTGATGAATTCAAAGTGAACGGTATCCCCGATGTGGATTATTCTATCTCTACCCGTGAACTGGCACGACTAATTAAACGTGCCAATATCGGGTTCCCTCTCGTACTGGACAGCCCATTCGACAACCCGATGGGTGAATCGACAGGTGCCGGTGTCATTTTCGGAACAACAGGTGGTGTAATGGAAGCCGCCCTCCGTTCTGTCTATGAAATCTATACCGGAGAACCTTTGAAAAATGTAAATTTCGAACAGGTACGCGGACTAAATGGCGTCCGTCGTGCTACCATTAACCTAAACGGATTTGAATTAAAAGTAGGCATCGCACACGGACTAGGCAACGCTCGTCATCTACTGGAAGATATACGGAACGGACATAACGAATATCATGTAATCGAAATTATGGCTTGCCCCGGAGGCTGTATCGGTGGCGGCGGGCAGCCTTTGCATCACGGCAACTCGGAAATACTCTATGCACGCGCCAACGCACTTTACCGTGAAGACGCCAACAAACCTTTGCGCAAATCGCACGAGAATCCGTATATCAAGACATTATACGAGGATTATCTCGGCAAACCGCTAGGTGAGAAATCGGAAACTCTCCTGCATACGCATTATTTCAACAAAGCGATTGATTAACTTTTAAATGAAGAGTATTATGTCAGATATCAAACTAGCCTGTGACATGGCAGAGCAAATCAAAACGATCTGCGACAAGCATGGAAACAAACCGGGCGAACTTATCAATATTTTGCATGAGGCACAGCATTTGCAAGGGTATCTACCCGAGGAAACGCAACGGATTATCGCTTCCAAACTTGGAATTCCCGTATCGAAAGTGTATGGTGTCGTCACTTTCTATACTTTCTTTACCATGACTCCCAAAGGAAAACATCCCATCTCTGTTTGCATGGGTACAGCTTGTTATGTACGTGGTTCAGAAAAACTGCTGGAAGAGTTCAAACGTGTATTAGGTATCGAAGTCGGTGACACTACCCCGGACGGAAAGTTCTCATTAGACTGTCTGCGTTGTGTAGGCGCCTGCGGACTGGCTCCGGTAGTGATGATCGGCGAGAAGGTATATGGTCGATTACAACCGGTAGATGTAAAGAAGATTATTGAAGAATTGGAATAACCGAATTCCCGAAAACAATATAAAACAAACGGCTGCCTTGATAAGTCAAAACAGCCGTTCATTAATATTAAAATGTAAAAAAATGATGCGGAGAGAACGAGATTCGAACTCGTGATACCCTTTAGGGGTATACACGCTTTCCAGGCGTGCCTCTTCAACCACTCGAGCACCTCTCCTTACAATTACCAACTAGAGAAAAAACTCTCCATAAAAACAGAAAGCAGCAAAAAGCTGCTTTCTAGCGGAGAGACAGGCTCTTGAACCTATACTTTCAAGAAATATCATAAAATTGCAAATCACTGATAATCATATACTATCCAAGGTGTAGAGTAAATCTAAATCTTTCTAAATGCCTTTTGCTATTCCGAATATTGGGTGTATATTTGGGTGTAGAATTTCAAACGCACCCAATTATGAATATCAAACGTAACATCATTTTTGCATTGGAGAGCCGGAAGAAGAACGGTGTGCCAATCGTGGAAAACGTCCCCATCCGTATGCGTGTCATATATGCAAGCCAACGCATCGAGTTTACAACAGGCTACCGGATTGACGTAGCCAAATGGGATGCCGACAAACAACGGGTAAAGAACGGATGCACCAACAAGTTGAAGCAAAGCGCATCCGAAATCAATGCGGACTTGCTGAAATACTATGCCGAGATTCAAAACGTGTTCAAGGAATTTGAGGTACAGGAAGCCATGCCAACCACCCAACAGCTAAAGGATGCGTTCAACCTGCGGATGAAAGATGCCAACGAAGAGCAGCAGGAAGAAACACAGATAAATTTTTGGGAAGTATTCGATGAGTTTGTAAAGGAGTGTGGCAATCAGAATAATTGGACGGCATCCACCTACGAGAAATTCTCAGCAGTGAAAAACCACCTCAAAGAGTTCAAGGAAGATGCAACCTTTGAATACTTCAACGAGTTCGGCTTGAACGAGTATGTGAACTTCCTGCGTGACAAAAAGGACATGAGGAACAGTACCATCGGCAAACAGATGGGATTCCTCAAATGGTTTCTGCGCTGGAGCTTCAAGAAAGGACATCATCAGAACATGGCATACGATACATTCAAACCCAAATTGAAAACTACCTCTAAAAAGGTGATATTCCTGACTTGGGACGAATTGAACAGGCTGAAAGATTACCAGATACCAAAAGAAAAACAATATTTGGAACGTGTCAGGGATGTCTTTTTGTTTTGCTGCTTCACGAGTTTACGATATTCGGATGTCCGTAACTTGAAAAGAAGCGATGTGAAACCTGACCACATAGAAGTTACCACAGTCAAAACGGCAGACAGCCTGATTATTGAACTGAACGACCACAGCAAAGCCATACTTGAAAAATACAAGGAAATCCATTTTGAAAACCACATGGCATTGCCTGTCATCAGTAACCAAAAGATGAACGATTACTTGAAAGAGTTGGGAGAACTGGCTGAAATCAACGAACCTGTACGGGAAACATATTATAAAGGGAATGAACGTATAGATGAAGTCACCCCAAAATACGCATTGCTAAGCACCCATGCAGGAAGAAGAACATTCATTTGCAATGCGCTGGCTCTCGGTATTCCGGCACAGGTCGTAATGAAATGGACGGGGCATAGTGACTATAAAGCCATGAAACCCTACATTGACATAGCGGATGATATTAAGGCAAACGCCATGAACAAGTTTAACCAACTATAAAAGTATCAATCAGTTTCATAGATTATCCGCTATTTGAATTATATTTGCGACAACAATAGACATTAAAACATGGAAAACAACAAAGAACATCATATAGAAAGAACGGACTTTGACGCATTTGTTCATGCTGTTGGTTCGGAAATAGAACAGGCACAAGTCAGGTTGATTACCGCAGCCAATGCGCAAATGCTGTTCCATTACTGGAAAATAGGCAACTATATCCTGTATCATCAGAACCTACAAGGCTGGGGAAGCAAAATCATCAAGCAACTGGCAAAGGCTATCCGATTCAATTATCCTGAAAAAAAAGGCTATTCGGAACGCAACCTTACTTATATGTGCCAATTCGCACGGTCATATCCGCTGAACGTGCTACGAAGTTTCATTGATACGGATGCAAAGCTATCTGTTCCAAGCATACAGAATGTCACAGATGAAGTCTTGAAACTAAACAACGGACAATTTACGCAAGAACTTACTGCGCAAATACAATCCACTGATAGTCAGTTGTTAGAATTTACGCAAGAACCTCTTGCGCAAATTCAGAATGTTGCCAAAACTGTATCTGCCATTTACCGGATAACGATTGAGGATATAGAAAAATTATTTTTGGCATCCCCTGTTGCCAGAATAAATTGGGCAAGTCATGTAATCATGCTCAATAATTCGCTTCCATTAGGTGTAAAATATTGGTACATGAAGCAATCGGTAGAAATGGGCTGGAGCAGCAATGTTCTCAAAATACAAATTGAAACCAACCTATATAACAGACAAATCAGCAACAACAAGGTAAACAATTTTACAGCCATACTCCCGGCACCACAAAGTGACCTTGCCAATTACTTGTTGAAAGACCCGTATATCTTCGATTTGGCAGGAGCGAAAGAAAAGGCAGACGAAAGGGATATAGAAGAGCAACTGGTAAAGCACGTTACCCGTTATTTGTTGGAAATGGGCAATGGTTTTGCCTTTGTCGCCCGGCAGAAGCATTTTCAAATAGGAAACAACGATTTCTTTGCCGACCTTATTCTATATTCCATTCCCTTACACGCATACATCGTAGTGGAATTAAAGGCTACCCAATTCAAACCGGAGTATGCAGGACAACTGAACTTCTACATCAATGTGGTGGATGACAAGATGAGGGGAGAGAATGACAACAAGACTATCGGGTTGTTGCTGTGCAAAGGAAAAGACGAAGTTGTAGCACAATACGCATTGACAGGCTACGACCAGCCGATAGGTATCAGCGATTACCAGTTGAGCAAGGCTATACCTGAGAATTTAAAATCAGTTCTGCCAAGTATAGAAGAAGTAGAGGAAGAACTGACTTCCTTTCTTGATAAAGATAAGAATCCATAAACTAAGTGTACATGGCAGTAGAAATACAGATTATGATTCCCCAATATGGCGAACTCAATCGAATATACAGCGATTTTATAATCAGCCATACTTTCTCTTTTGACAAGCAGAAATTCATCACGGATTTCTATAAGCAATACAATGATACAACAGCTTTTGAAGCCGCTATCCTTGAACTGGTGCTTGACAAACATAAAGAACAATATACTCTGATTCTCAACAGCCTGAGAACCGAGATAGAGAAGAACATACTGATTTACGAAAAACACCCATTGTTTGATAATGAGATAATTTCCCGTGTATGCTACAACTTCGCTGGCAGATATGACACTGATATAGAAGCGCAGTTGAGAGTTACACAAAAATTAAGCAAGCCCTTGAATGAAGCATATAACAGACATGATTCCATTGGCTACAGAGAACATACGGCAGAGGAAGAGAAGCAAGCCGAGAAGGAGTATGAACGCTGCAAGGCTGAATATGACAAGGAAAAGAAGGAATTGGACAAACTCTATGAACTGCAAAAGCAAGACAGAAAAGAGGCTTTTCAATATATGGAGAACCTTTCCGGTGATGTTTACCGCCTGAGCCTTCTTTTTATGGAAATCCTGAAAAAGTACCTTCCTGATGATGTGGAAGTAAAACGACAGGATGAACCGGTCAAGCAAAATGAGCAAGAAGAAATGCAGAATACACCGGAGGGACAGCATGAATATTTTGACATGAAGTCGCTTTCGTCCATTCATGAAACCTGTGTCGGGGAACAGTTCGAAGCCATTACTATATCGGATTTTTATGCCAATATAAATCTGCACCCCTGCAAGAACAGACTAAAAATCAAGGCAAGGGAAAAGATACGGGTGTGTTACCTGATATTCCTGATGAGCGAAAAACTATCCAAGCAATACAGGGACGAATGGCGAGACAAGATATTGAAACTACTGGATATTGACGAGAGCTATTACAGATCGAAGTACAAAGAACCCGTTTCCGATTTTCCGAGTGATAGTAACCAGAAATTCGCCAAAGAAATGGAAAGCATATTCAGATAATTCGTGATATATCCTGACATTCCACGAAATTACCACTTTTACCACTCAAATTAATTTTTGAGTGGTATTTTTATTGACTGATATTCAGTGAGATATAATAGATTCAGATTTATATCATCCACATCCTTACCACTTATAACCATACCTAATTTTGCATCGTTCGAGAACAGAAATAACAGCCAGTGCGCAGGGCTAATTGTTTAACGACTAAATAGATTGGACGATGACAAATCTTCAAGAGTTATTATTAAAACCCGTCTGGCAGATGACAGGCGAAGAGTTCATATTCCTAAGCAAGCACGCTTCCAACCAAACGGAAGCGCAACCGCAATCCGTCACGGACACAGAAAGAAAGTATGTGTACGGAATACTTGGCATTGCCAAACTGTTCGGATGCAGTCTGCCCACCGCCAACCGTATAAAGAAAAGCGGAAAGATTGACAAAGCCATTACGCAAATAGGGCGCAAGATTATCGTTGATGCGGAACTTGCCCTTGAACTGGCCGGAAAGAAAACCGGAGGACGAAAATAACGGGAGGTGTACTTATGGATTATATGAAAGACAACAAGGAAATATCGGCAGAAGAAGCCGTAATCCTTTGGCAAGCCTCACGTTTGAGCCTGTCGAAAAGTTACGAGAAAGCACCTGAAATTCTCAAAGTACATGGTTCCGTCATAGGGACATTGGGGAATTTCAGCGCATCCATCGGCAAAGCCAAGAGCAAAAAGACGTTCAATGTGTCGGCTATCGTAGCCGCCGCATTGAAGAACGGCACCGTATTGCGATATGTGGCGGAACTTCCGGAAGACAAACGGAAAATCCTTTATGTGGACACGGAACAGAGCCCTTATCATTGCCTGAAAGTCATGAAACGTATTTTACGGATGGCCGGGCTTCCCGATGACAGGGACAATGAGCATCTGGAATTTCTCGCTTTGAGGAAATACACGCCCGAACAGCGTATCAGAATTGTAGAGCAGGCTATTTACAATACGCCCGACATAGCCCTTGTAATCATAGACGGTATCCGTGACATGGTATATGACATCAACAGTCCCGGTGAATCGACACGCATCATATCCAAACTAATGCAGTGGACGGACGACAGGCAGATACATATCCACACGATACTCCACCAGAACAAGGGGGATGAGAACGCGAGGGGGCATATCGGTACTGAACTGAACAACAAGGCAGAAACCGTACTCCTTGTAGAAAAGGACAAAAGCAACGGGGATATAAGCAACGTTTCAGCCATGCACATACGGGCAATGGATTTCGAGCCTTTCGCATTCCATATCAACGACAACGCCCTGCCCGAACTCATGGAGGGGTACAAGCCCGAAGCCAAGAAGCCGGGAAGACCGGAAGAAGAAAAGTTCGACCCTTACAGACATATCACCGAACAGCAGCACCGCATCGCGCTGGAAGCAGTTTTCGGACTGAAAAAGGAATACGGCTACAAGGAGCTGGAAGATGCCTTAATCAAAAGCTACACGTCAATAGGTGTAAAGCTGAACCATCAAAAGGCGGTACCGCTCATCATCATGCTTCGCAACAAACGGATGATAGTGCAGGAGAACGGCAGGAAGTACACGTTCATGCCCGACTTCCACTATTAGCCCACACCTTACAATCACTTCACTTTATTCCGAGGGTCTATATATTAGGGATAAAGCGAAGTGGTTGCGGAATGTGGCAAAACCACTTCACTTTATTACCGTATTCTATATATACGAGAATAAAGTGAAGTGATTATAGACCGTACTTCATAAAGAGGTACGAGCGAAAAGAGAAATAAACCAATTCAATTATCATTAAACCTATCATTTTATGGATATACAGACAGCGAAACAAATCAAAATAGCAGATTATCTGCACAGTTTGGGCTTTTCTCCAGTCAAACAACAGGGCATAAATCTGTGGTATAAATCACCGCTAAGGGAAGAAACGGAAGCCTCGTTCAAGGTGAATACAGAACGTAACCAATGGTATGATTTTGCACTCGGCAAGGGTGGGAATATCATCGCACTGGCACAGGAACTTTATTGTTCCGACCATGTGCCATATCTCCTGCAAAGAATCGAAGAACAGACACCCAGTATTCGTCCCGTGTCTTTTTCTTTTGGCAAGCAATCATTTTCCGAGCCAAGTTTCCAACAACTGGAGATTGTACCGCTTTCTTCTCCTGCCCTGTTCGCCTACTTGCAGGAAAGGGGAATCAACATTGCACTGGCAAAAAGAGAATGCCTTGAAACACATTTCACCCATCATGGCAAACGCTATTTCGCCATCGCCTTTCCTAACGTATCGGGCGGATATGAAATTCGCAACCGCTATTTCAAAGGCTGTATCGCACCAAAGGAAATATCCCACATCAGACAATCAGGAACAGCGAGGGAAACGTGTTATGTGTTCGAGGGATTTATGGACTATCTTTCATTTCTTACTTTGAGATTGGAGAATTGTCCGAAATATCCCGAACTGGACAGGCAAGATTATATGGTGCTGAATTCCGTAGCCAATGTTTCCAAAGCTCTCTATCCGTTGGGGAACTACGAGCGCATCCATTGTTTCTTTGACAATGACCGTGCAGGGATGGAAGCACTCCAACAAATCCGTATGGAATACGGCAGAGACTTATACATCCGTGACGCTTCGCAGACATACAGCGGATGCAAAGACTTGAACGAATATTTACAGAAACAGACTGAAAGAAACAGGCAAGTCCAATCTGTAAAAGGGACACGCAACCAGCCACCGAAAAAGAAAAACGGCTTTCGGTTATAGCCCACTATAACTACACGCTTCGCTTTCGTAGTTGTGGGCTCTCCCGAGGGGCTTATGGCTCTGCCCTAAGAACCCGGCAAGGGCTGTCAGCCCTATGCAACCCGATCAAAGAGTGACCCTCTCTTTGGAAACTCCGCTTATGGGTTGCACCCCTAAGTACCCCTCTGCGAAAGCGAACAAAGTAATCTATCGTAAACAATAAATCAGAATAGTAGTATGGCAATAAAATCAAGCATACATATCAAACCTTGCAACACCAAATCAAACGAGGCTCATAACCGCAGGACTGCCGAATACATGCACAATATCGGAGAGTCCAAAATCTACATCGTGTCCGAACTCTCTGCCGACAACGAGCAGTGGATAAACCCGGACTTCGGTAGTCCCGACCTGCAAACACACTACGACAACATCAAACAGATGGTAAAGGAAAAGACTGGCCGTGCTATGCAGGAGAAAGAGCGTGAGCGCAAAAGCAGGAACGGAAAAATCATCAAAGTGGCAGGATGCTCGCCCATCCGTGAGGGTGTGTTGCTCATCAAACCGGACACCACACTGGCAGACGTGAAGAAATTTGGCGAAGAGTGCCAAAGACGCTGGGGTATCACTCCGCTTCAAATCTTCCTGCACAAAGACGAGGGGCATTGGATGAACGGACAGCCTAATGCAGAGGACAAGGAGAGTTTCCAAATAGGTGAAAAATGGTTCAAGCCGAATTACCATGCACATATCGTATTCGACTGGATGAACCATGACACAGGCAAGAGCCAAAAGCTCAATGACAATGATATGATGGAAATGCAGACTTTGGCATCCGACATCCTATTTATGGAACGTGGAAAATCCAAAACCATTACAGGCAAGGAGCATCTGGAACGAAACGATTTCATCATTGAGAAGCAGAAAGCCGAACTACAACGTATAGACGCTGCAAAACGGCACAAAGAAGAACAGATAGGTCTTGCTGAACAGGAGCTGAAACAGGTGAAATCAAAAATACGCACTGACAAGCTAAAGAAAACAGCCACCAATGCAGCCACCGCCATAGCAAGCGGTGTCGGTTCTCTTTTCGGCAGTGGAAAATTGAAAGATTTGGAACAAGCCAATGAAAAATTGCGTCAGGAAGTTGCCAAGCGTGATAAAGGCATTGATGAATTAAAAGCCAAGATGCAACAAATGCAAGAACAGCACGGCAAACAAATACGCAATCTTCAAGGAATACATAATCAAGAACTTGAAGCCAAAGACAGAGAAATATCAAGACTGAACACCTTGCTTGAAAAGGCATTCAACTGGTTTCCGATGCTCAAAGAAATGTTGAAAATGGAAAAGTTGTGCACAGTCATTGGATTTACCAAAGATATGATAGATTGTCTTCTAACAAAGAAAGAGGCTATCAGATGCAATGGAAAAATCTATTTCGAAGAGCATAAACGAAGATTTGAAATCAAAAATGATGTTTTCAAAGTTGAGAAAAGTTCGGTTGATAATAATAAATTGGTGCTTACAATAAACAGGCAACCAATAAGCGAATGGTTCAAAGAGCAATGGGAAAAACTTCGACAAGGTCTGCGACAATCAGCAGAAGAACCAAGAAAAAGTAGAGGATTCAAATTATAAATTTTGCTCTCTATAATGCAAAACATCAACAAAATAACTATTTTTGTATTCGGATTGAAGCAACTCTCTCCGAGACATATTAGAAATTGAAGAAGCGTTATGCTTGTCTTATAGTTGAAAACCTAGGAAATTTTCAAATGAACAAAGAGAGCATAGTGGTTCTCACGCTATAGCGTGGGCTGCTATTCTTACATCTTGTTCATTGGGTTTTCCTAGGACCTTCAGCTAAGACGTAATTTTGCAGTGCCACGCTTTTTTTGCAAATTTACCGTGACAGGTAAGACGTTTTTTGTCTGAGGAGTAGAGTTATTTTGTAACCGAATAAAGAAAAACACTATGGGAAAACTTGAAAAATGCCTGTACATCATAGAGCTTCTGTCGCGTGGCAAACCGATGTCGCTCAAGGAAATCAACCATCATTGGGAATATTCCTCTCTCTATGACGGAGAAATCATACCCAAAACATTCGGACGATACAAGGAGTATGTCTCCAATGTCTTCGCCATTGACATAGAGTATGATACGGGAGCAAGGAAGTATTACATCTCCAATTTTGACTATATAAAGAACAACTCGCTTTACAAATATCTGCTTTCCGCTTTCCACATGCAAGGGCTCTCCGAACTGGCCATGAAGCATCGCAGAGAGTTGGTCTTGGAAGATGTGCCCAGCGGTGTGGAGCATCTGCATGCTATTCTCGAAGCCATTGACCGCAAGGTAGTGGTTGAGTTCGACTATCACTCTTTCAACCGGCAAGCAGTAAAGCACCACGAATGTATTCCTTGCTTTCTTAAGACATGGGAACAGCGCTGGTATCTCATTGCCGAGCCGCTGAATCGCAAGAATCCCTCAGTCTATGCACTGGAGCGCATCAGCAACTTGCGGCTGACGGAACAACAACTTTCCCCCTCACCATATATCAATCCGCAAAGCTATTTTGAAGGTTGTTATGGCGTGAATCATGAAGACTGCCCTCCTGTACCTATTAAAATAAAGGTGTATGGCAGTCAAGTGGATTATGTGAGGGCACGACCTATTCATTCTTCACAAGAGGAAGTGGAGCAAGGGGATGGCTGGAGTGTGTTCAGCTACTGGCTTCGTCCGAGTTATAACTTTTATCAGATGCTGTTGTGGCATAGGGAGAAGGTGGAGGTGATGGAGCCGAAAGAGGTGAGGGAGGAGATGAAGAAGATAGTAAATCAAATATCAAAACAATATAACATTTATGGATAAGTTAAGAAAACAAGAATTGGAGCATAAAATTGAAAATGCTTCTCCATTAGATTTTGTTTCCGTTCTTCAAGAGATCGAACAATACGAGAAAGAAGAAACAAAAGCTGTAATTGATGATTTATATAAAGAATTCAAAACGGAAGATGATATGATAGAAAAGCTAGTTGTACCTGTATTCACTTCTGTTATAGATGGTTTTTTAGAGGCAAACTCTGCAACTCGTAAACTTAGGAAGAAAGGGATAACAGCAAGTAAATTGGTCTCAGAATGTTCTTCGTTTACATACGAGCAGTCCCAACAAGCATCTTATTTGTTGGATGGCTACATGGAGTATAAGAATATACGAGAAATTACAGCTGAGGATTTTCAGGAATATGGCGATGATGTGCGGACTCAATATAAGGGAAACAGAAATTATTGGGAAGCCAAAGAATCTTTGGATAAATATAAAAATGAAAAATTTGAAAACAATGACAATAAAATAAATGCAGTGGATGAATACACAGGAAAAAAAAATGTGTATAAAGAACAGGCACACCCGGATGGGCGTAGAAATATAAAAGAGTATAAACATCGAAATCAAGCACATGTAGATCACATTGAACCATTGTCTAAAATCCATGAACGCCTGAAAGGTAATTACGCATTAAGCGATGAAGATATAACGAATATAGCAAATGCAGATTATAACTTTGCCCTAACAGCAGCTTACATCAATAATGGTACAGGTGTGAAAGGTAAAGGAAATAAAGGTGATATGACAATTCCTGAATTTATTGCAGATCAAGAAAAACGTGAACGAAATGGAGAACCCCATTTAGGATTGACGCCAGAAACCAAACAAAGGATGATGCAGGAATGGAAAAAAGCAAACGCAGGAATTAATGACGCTGTCAATAAAACAACAGGGAAAAATATCACTAATTTGGGGAGTGAACAGCAAAAAATAATTTTAGATAAAACCTCTAAGAATGCTTTGAAGCAATCTCGGGATTATATGGTTGGGAATATAATCCTATTTATTATTAAGCCTTTGTATTTTGAACTCTCTGATATTTTTCGCAACGGGCTTAAGGAAGGAGTAAATGCACATACTATTTCAGATGCACTTCAAATAAGGTCTAATCGAATAAAAAAATTTGTCTTGAATAATGCGTTGACTTTTTTAGGAACAAGTGTATGGGATTTTGTCAAAGGTTTTATTTCCTCCTTGATAGAAGGATTGATAAGTCTTTTTGTGGGTGTGTTCAAACAAATTCTCAAACTTATCAAAGAAGGAATTAAAGTTTTTGTACAAGCAGGGAAAATTCTATTTGGAGAACAATCTAAACAAATGACTACTGCACAAAAGGGAGATGCCATTATCAAGATTCTTGGAGGTAGTGTAATTACTATTTGTGGAATAGGAATTGAAGCACTCATTAACAAATTAGGTATTGGTGAACCGTGGTCTGTAGTACTTGCAACTATGATGTCGGGTATAGCATCGGTGTTATTTATGTTTTCTCTTGATAGAATGGATCTTTTTAATGCCAGAGCAGAAACTAGACAAGCAAGAATTAAAGATATTTTTAATGAAAGAATTAAAGATATTAAAGACGCAACAACTGAAATGACTAAAAATGCTATGGATAAGCTTAAGCAGCAAAGATTGGAATTTAATAAATCCATGGTGGAATTTGATAAAGCAGTATCATGCAGTAACTATACTTTGCTAAATGAGATTGTAATAAAACAAGCTAAATTGTTAGGTATAAATTTACTTCAAACAACAAATAATAACAAAACTAATTGGAGCTTATAATTATGATTGCAGAAAATTTAACAAAACGAGCAGCCAATATAGCTGCTAATGCATTTGTACCTATTGTTTTTGGTATTGCAGCAAAAGCAGCTTTAGGAGCCGCAGCTTACGCAGCTAAACACATAGAATTTCCTGAAGATGGTTTTGTTGAAGTACAGCTAAAAAAAGTAAGAAAATTACTTACTGGCACACCTAATAGTCTGAAAAAGGAAAAGGAAATCCTTCAAAAAAGAATCGCCCAAGCAAAACAGAATTTTAACTACTATAAGTCTAAACATGAAGAATTACTTTTAAAAGACATTCAACATCCTATCGATGAAATCAATAAAAACAAAGCGGTCATTAAAGAAGCTGTTTTAAAGAGATTGGCTGATGCTTTAATAAAAGTTGGAATTAAAAGCGATATTAAAGACTATCCTTTGGAAGTGTTAGACTATAGAGAATTTCCCATATCAGATAACTTTAACATAGTAGAGAAGCATCATAAAAAATTAGAGAAATTAGGCTATGAACTTAATGATGCTTATTTGGTTGTAACCCCTATGCTATACATTTTTAAATCTATAAAAGATTTAAAGAAGTTGCATGATGAATCAGAAAAGTTTAAAGATGAGGCTAATAATGTATTAGCAGAAATGAAAAATGAACTCAATCGGATGAATGAGTTACAAATGACTTTAGATAATATTTCTGGAATATTCAGTGACTTAAAGAGTAAATATGTGCCATTTATCGAAGATTTCACAGAAGAAGTCGCAAAAGAATACTCCTCTTATGAAGAAATACCTGAAAAATATTTATATTTTATAAAGAATTGCACCATTATATTAAGAGAAATTTGCGAAAAGAAAATTGTGAATTGCGGCTCTTTAGAGAAAGTAAAAGAGTATAGTGATGAAGTGTCAATAAAGTATTGTGACTTGAAAGCACAATTTGGAATTGCTGCTTAATTGCTCAACTATACAATATAACACGAGTTCGATATAGCTCACATTATATATCAAATTTAACAAAAAACATTGAACAATATCGAACCACATAAAAAAACAATACGTTATCATTCTTAAAAATATGGAAAACGAGAGTACCGCTGAAAAGCTATTAAACGAAGGACTGGAGCTACTATCTAGCGAGAAGCCCCAAAAGCAGAAAAAAGGATTTTACTCATTGCGAGGAGCAACCGCTTTAGGTCATATGAAAGCCTTCTATTATGAAGGAGTATGCTATAAAGAAGGTCTTGGAATATACCAAAGCGATGAACAAGCTTTTGAGCGTTTTTTAGTAGCTGCGGACGAAGTACCGGAAGCTAAGTATGAGCTTGGCCTGTGCTATATCCATGGAATGGGCACTGAACAGGATATAGACAAAGCCGTTGCATGCTTCAGCGATGCTGCACAGCGTGGAGTTCCTGAAGCCCAGTATGAATTAGGTGTTTGCTATCGGCGTGGTGAAGGTGTGGAACAAGATATAAAAGTTGCACTATACTGGTATGAAAAAGCTACCAGCCAGGGATATTTGAGAGCTTACCATAATATAGGCATTGTCTATCAACACGGTCTTGGAGGGATACCTACTGATTATAACAAAGCTTTTAATTACTTCTTGAAGGCGGCAAATGAAGAAAGCACTGAACCATACTTCTGCATCGGTAATTGTTATCTGAACGGATTGGGAGTTGAAAAAAATGAAAAGGAAGCAGCCCGCTGGTTTCAAAAGGCAGCAGAACTGGGAGAGCCAGACTCCATGTTCCATTTGGCTTGGATGTATCAAGAAGGTGTCGGAGTTGAACGGAACAGTGAATTATCTACAGAATATCTCTATAAGGCAGCAGAAGCCGGATGGGAACCTGCTATTAGAATTATAAAAGGAGAAAATTAACTGTAAAATTCTATTTTGACCAAACAATTCGGAGACTTTTGTCCCCCTCCCTATCTTACTTTGCAATGCAAAACGATAAAAGGCGTAGCATTATGAAGAAAGATAGGGATTTGTCATTATTTGTCGGCAATAGAAGAATTATTATTCCAAGAAATATAAACAACCATTAAAGAAAGGAGAATCGATTATGCTTAGAGATACATCTATTTTTATTTGTGACAATTGTGAACATATATTCAAAGCTTTGGATATAGAATATAATTGTATGGCACTCAGTGCTCCGCAGAAATGCCCGAAATGCGGCAGCTATCATACGATGCCGGTGAATGATTTAGATTTTCCCGGCAAGACTATCTATGAAGGAATCTGGGAAAAGCAAGATAAGACTGGCAATCATAATGTCACTTGCTACTATCCAAGTGACATACTTGCAAAGAGTCTGAAAGAACGTGAAGAGTGGAACAGCCAAGACCACACGGAGGAATTCAAGAAGAAACTAAAGAATGGTTGCTTAGATTACAAGGAGAAGCCAATTGAAGATTTAGATAATCTCTTAGAATATTTGAAACAATGAGAGCATTTATACAATGCGATTTTACCGGACATCCATGCAATCCTAATGCGTTTGTGGCATTCAGCGGTTTGAAGGGATACGAATGTTCTTTTTTCAGAGATATGAAGAACTCATTGCGAACAGTCATCTTAAAGAAGACCTCATTATTAGTGGCATCGGCATCATCAAACGAAGATTACAAGATTTCAGGATTGAATGTACCGAAATAGACTATCCGCAAGAAAAATACATTCCGGTAACCAAAGCATAATACCAAAGGCTTAAATAATACAAAAACACCCAACTTTACATTCTTGGGTGTAAAATTGGGTGTTTGCTTTGCAATTTGCTGATTTTCAGCGTTTATTGCGGAGAGGGAGGGTTTTGAACCTACAACCCTAACCGCTTATATTTCAGCTACTTTGCTTTCAAAATTTCAAATAGGTAACGAAACAGTAACGATTTTCAGATGTTGGGTTTGTCCAACTTTGACCGCTGTTTGTCTGCCTAACTTTCGGGTTCAAAGATACGGCTTTCTTTTGAAACTCGCAAATATCTGATAATAAATATTTTTGGGTTAGTGCAAGGTGCAAGCTATATATATAAATATATACTTGCACCTTGCACTAAAAAAAAGCACTGGGGTACAAATGCTTAAAACAAAATCCGTATCTTCGTAACCGATTAAAAACAAACGTGTATGATAATAACTAACCGTGAAGAAGTAATAGATAAAGCGTTCGGCGTATTTGTCAGGATGAACTACGAGAAAGCAAGCATCATCACGCTTGCCAAAGCCTGCGGGGTGACAAAAACGGGTATCGTTTATTATTTTCCGCACAAGCTGGATTTATTCATGGCTGTGGCGGACAAATACGTGTTGCAAATGCACGAACCGGAAAACAAGTTTGCCGCTCCTGCCGATACGTTGGCGGAGTTCATCGGGCAATACGTGGCGGGGGTAGCCGCTTCCATGAAAAGGATTGTTGAACTGATTGGTGATAATAGCAGCCCGCATGATTGTAGTCCTAACTTCTACTACTTTCACTTTCTGTCACAAGTGCGTATGTACTATCCGGGCATCAGGCAGAAAATTGAGAAAATCTACCGACAAGACTATGACCTATGGGAGAAAGTCATACAGAAAGCAAAAGAAAGCGGGGAAATCAGGAGTGACACGGACGTGAAGAAAACGGCTATCATGTTCCGGCAAATGTTTTTAGGACTGTCATACGAACAAGCATTTCTGAACGGTCTGAACGTGGACGAACTGGCAGAAAATTTTCGCCATATCTATTCGCTGCTTAAAGCCTGATACTCTTTTGTTTTTTTAACCTCTATTATTTTTGAACAGATGTTCAAAAAGTGATATTTTTATCTTATCTTTGGAGCGAAGCAAAATTCAGCGACATGGATAAGGTTCAGAAACAGAGAGGAAGCATCGTTCTGTACAAGGAAGAAAGAAACGGTGCGGACTACATACGAATAGAGTATGTAAACAGTCAGGCTGTCGCCCTGCTGCTCGCCCAAGATACGGACGTAGAAAAGGCAGGCAACAGTTCTGCCTACATGCCTGCCACCGCTTTTAAACTGCCGGATTTCTACGACCGCTATTCGCCCCACGCCTATATTGATTACAGCCGGGTTTACGTGCGGCATCCAAAACCCAAAAGGGAATACACACTGCCGAAAGGCTACCTCGAACTGCTGGAACAGAAGCGGTACAGCCTTTCCACCATAAAAGCCTATAAAATCTATTTCAGCGACTTCATGGAATACCACAAGGGGCAAGACCTTGACCTGCTGACGGTCGAGGACATAAACAGCTATATGCTCCACATGGTAAAGGAAAAGCACATATCCGCCACCCAGCAGAATATGCGTATCAACGCTATCAAGTTCTATTACGAGAAAGTCCGGAAAGGCAAGCGGCAATATTATGGCGGGATAGCCCGTGCAAAAGAGTACAAGGCATTGCCCGAAGTATTAAGCCGGGAAGAAATGAAAAGCATCTTCGCACAGTTATCCAATCGGAAACACAGGTGCATGATTTCTCTCATTTACTCTGCCGGGCTACGTCGAAGCGAACTTCTGAACCTGACACCCCAAGACATCATCAGCGAACGGATGCTAATCAGGATTGCCGGGAAAGGCAAGAAGTGCAGGTATTCCCTACTGTCGGAAAAGCTGCTCAACGAACTAAGGGATTACTACCGGGAATACAGACCGCAAAAATGGCTTTTTGAGGGCGAACAGGCAGGCGAACAATACTCACCCAGCGCATTGGTTAAGATATTGAAAGAAGCGGCAAGGAAAGCCGGAATAAAGCATCGGGTACACCTGCACATGCTCCGGCACACGTTCGCCACCCACCTGCTGGAACAAGGGACAGACCTAAGAACCATACAGGAACTTATGGGACATACCGATATAAAAACAACAGCAATTTATCTGCACGTATCGAACGCCTATAAAGCAAAAATCCCCAATCCGCTGGATTGTTTGGATGATGATTAGGCAATGATTTAATAGTGAATAGGAACTACACCATAAGGTGCGTTTATCGAAAAATTAGTGTTTAATATGATGAATGAAAAATTAAAAGATAAAGTCGTTGCTATAGAATTGGCAGGAAATAATATATTGCTTGTCAATGATAATGATAATTTTAAGAATGAACTTATCAGTCTTGGATTTGAAAAAGTAGAACCATATTATTCTATTTCTATGCCTATTGATGATGTTGAAAAGCGTGCAGCTCTTTTTCAAAAGTTAATGGAAATCGGAACATTATTTTCCAATGGCAGGGATTGGTCGCCCTCTGAAATAGTTAGATATTACCGTGATAAAGGTTTAATAAAAGGTGATTATCTTAGGATAGTATGGAGAAATGAACAAGATTTTGATATTACTACTGAATAGATTCTTAAAATTGCAAGGAATAAACACTAACACGCACCTCAATCGCCTTAAAATGGCGATTAGCTACAACCCATTATCAACCATAAAGCGCACAAATATGTACGAGAATTTTTTAGAAAAGAACCTCAATAGTATCAGACAAGCGATAGATGATTCCTTTATTGCTAAATATGCCGATTTGTCTTATGCCGAACTGACTACCTTATGGCAGGAAGTCGGATTGGGTAGTTATTGTGACGGAATGATTAAAATCATCAATCCGTCCGATTACCAAGATGTGATGAACTCTTGCTATGTCATGGACTATGATATGTCGTTTTTACCATTCATGTGCACAGCTTTCGGTGATGTCTTTGCCTATGTAAAGAACCCCCAATTAGATAATTACATCGTTTATCTGAATATCAGATATGGAACATATTTAATACTCCCTGACAATCTCACATTGCTGCTAAATAAAATAATTTTCAACAGAAGCACCTTGAAAGGCTGGTTTGATTTGGAAGATTATCCTGTAATGCAAGAGAAAATAGGTACGCCGGGCTTTGACGAGTGTTTCGGATATTCTCCACTGTTGGCAATGGGTGGAACTGAAAGCATTGAAAATGTCAGGATAGTTAAGACGCTTCCATACATTGATATTAATACCCAAACAATCGGCAGATTCAAAGAGTCTGATAAACTTTGAGGTTAAAATAGGTTGATAACAACGCAGGATAACGGACAAGCCGTTCCCTGCTGAACCATTAACATCAAAAAGCAGTGTACCATAATGGAAACAAGAGATAAACTTTTTACAGAAGAACAGTATTTGAAGCAACTGAAAATGTATGATGAAGATATTAGTTATTATGAACAAATGCATCTTTCAGGAAAACATATAGGTTACGATTCTTTGTTCAATTATAGGCTTCGTTATTTATTAGTACAGTATTCTATGGGACAGGATATTGATAAGCTGAAAAACAATTATGTGAAAGCCCTCAAAACAATGCCGAGATTTTGGACGGACAACGGATTTTATATTGAAATGTTGTGGCTTCTGTCAATAGGCATTATGTTGGATTACGAAGACGACCTTATACATGGTCTGGTGCAACTGATAAAAGACAGAGAAGCTAAAGACTATATTTATGATACATTGATTAGATACAGATTTCCTGATTGGGAAAGGACAACAAACCAAGTATTATATCCGTCACCCTATCGAATTGCTATCACTGTTACAGAGTTGGCTGAACAAGACAAAGCAGAAGCGGTGAAACGATTGGAAAAATACCTCAAAAAAGAATGGTATCGAGGACATTCTGATTTATCTTGGCATGACGACCATAAATATGGTATCAACCATGACGGTTATTGGTGTTTTGAAAGCGGTGCATTGGTCAAGGTCTTGGGGCTGGATGATAGCAGCCTGAAAGGGTTGCCCTACTATCCATACGACATGGTACACTGGAATGACAATATTAAATGAAGAAAAGGTATGAGTTACTCTGTTTGTGCATATTTGACAGAAGCCGATAAGGTAAAGTCTGTTTATGGAACTTGTGATAATCAGCTTATAAACCAATTAAAGGTTGCGTTGAAGCAGGAACTTGACACTCTGAACGATTATTTCAGCGATAGCCTGAACACGGATAAAGATGCTTATGCAGCGTTGGCAGATATAGTGAACGGAGAAATCCGTTATCCCGAAATTGCTTTCATGTACGGGTATGTATATGAAAAGATTTGCAACCATTATGGAACGCAAATCTACTGTGCGGAAAACCTTTGGCAATTGGATAGCCAAAGTACATTCATCCCTATTCCATTGAGCAGTGATTTTCCCTATATCATCAGCATACCCATTTCAGATTTGGAGAGCAAGCGGACGGAATACACCTCACTACAAGAGGGTAACGGTATCGGAGATTATGATTACGAGCAGGAAATGGACGACTTGAATTTCATTTTCGATGAAGCCGTTGAAGCGCAAAAAGACCTTGTTATTATGGTGTATTGATATGGTACACTGGAATGAGAATAAAATATGATGTTAACGAAGCAGGATAACGGACAAGCCGTTCCCTGCTAAACCATTAATCAATATGAGTAACCTTATCACAGTAAATAGATTTGGAAAAGTTCTGATATGGGTATGGAACAGATGTATAAAGAAAACTGCCATTCCTTATGAAGAACTTGATTTCCATTACCCCGATTGGGCTTTCATTATTACAGGTTGTATCTTTTTCGGGGTTGTGGTAGGTGTTACCCTCCTTTATTTTGCTTTTATAAAACAATAGACTATTTACAATGAAAGCCCGACTTAAATACCCGATATTCAGCTTTGCCCCCAAAGGCAACATGATATACGTGTTTCGCAAGGAAGAACTGTACACAACGACCAATACCGAGTTGTTGAAGAAGCGGAAGAACTACATTGTAGTGGATGCAACCGGGACGAAATATGTTGAAAAGGGGGCGCACAAAGTGAAGTGGCAAGGGATATTCGGATATTGTATCAGGATGCAGGGACGTGTGATTTCCATTGAATACGAGTACGGGGACAACCCCGAACCGTTCCCACTACGAAAACTGCAAGAACTGGTAGCGGAACGATACCCCAAGACACGGTGGTTCAAGGAAGAATGCTGGAACAGCGCAGACGAGTTCCGGCAAGCGATTTTCGCCTGCAAGACCTTTGAGGAAGTGGCGGACATACTGATGCCCGAACGAAAAACGAGCGTTTGGCAGCGCATTGAAGAATATTTCCTGCGGGCAGGTTTTCTTATGCTTGCCGCCATGTTCCTTTATCACGTGGTTTGGCGGCTAATCCAAAAGTTTTGGCTATGGGCTACCGGGTAACGTACAGAAAACAAATCAATTTATTCAGATATGGAACAACGGATTACATCATTATTGCTTCCCGCTCCCGAAGCGGAGTTGGAAGCGTCCTGCAAGGAACTGGACGAAAAGGTAACATGGCTGCTGCACAACAGCCGGAAAATGGACAACTACTTGGAACTTGAACCGTTCAGCAAGGACGTGCGGCTGTGCGCCCACGTGTGCGACACGCTCAAAAGCCTGCCGGAAACGCCGACACTGGCGGCATACAAGGACTACAAGGCAATCATTATCCTGCTGGGTATGTCCACCACCCATTACGCCATACTGGACGAACTGGCGGAACAGCACCGCAAGCGGGACGAGATACCCGAACTGACCGCCTACTGCGATGCGCTCCACTGGATGCGACCGGGACGGCAGTACCTCTGCAACGTGTACAACACGGTATGCCACGCTTTCCACCTGCTACGGAGAAACCCGGTAAGGGACAACCGCCTGCTGGTGACGGAAAAGGAACTGCGCCACGCCGAACGGATGCTGCCGGAGCTGGGCAGGCAGACATTCACCGAAATGGTGCGTCTGAAAGGCTACATGGTCTATGATGCCGAGCAACTGGCGGACAAATGCGGCATGGAATACGGCTCGTTCCGACGGAAGGTAAAGAAAATGACCGGGTACACGGCTAAGGAATGGGTGATAAAGGAGCGTGCAAAGGACGTGGAACACTACCTGAAGAACACCAACCTCACGCTTACGGAAGTGGCGTTCACCACCGGGTTCGCATCGACATCGAACCTGAACGACTTCTGCAAGGCTTACTTGCTGGACACACCGGGCGAGATACGCAGAAAAGCGCAGGAAACAAGAAAATGCACAGTTACAAGAACGTAATGTGAAAAATCAAGAATAAAACAGATTTTTTATGCCCGTAACTTTGTGCTTCATAAAAGATAAGCACAAGGTTATGGAACATAAGATACCGTTGGAAACATACTTCGCCGGACTGCTTCAAAAAGTGGAATGGCAGATACAGGAATACGAGGACACCGCAGCGGACACGCTGACGCTCTGCCGCCTGTGCGTGGACTACCTGCAAGAGATACTGGGCGAACTCAAAAACTTTATAATCTCCTACCCGTTCGCCAGCACGGAAGAGGAAATACACTTCTTCAAGGAACTGAAACCGCTTTTAGCGAGCAAAATCATCTATTACAACACCGTTTACAAGATAGAGGTGCGCTTCCCCAGCGGCAGCGAGGAAGTGCAAAGGGACTACCTGCTGTCGGAAACCGACCGGATTTCAAAGTCGTTCCAGCGGAACTTGGCGTTCTACCAGTACCACCGAACGAAAGCCACCTACTTGGACAGGCAGTATTTCATGCGTGGGAAGCCTGACATACAAATCATCGTGGACAGTTTCTATTACGAAACAGACCCACAGTTCAGCACCAGTCACGATTTCAAGGTAGCCAAGATTTTAGCCAACGAACTGCTGGAAATATACCTCACCAACCGTCTGCACGAGCTGGAACGCCGGGAACAACGCAAGCGGGTGAAGAACGGCTTCATGGGAAAGGTGTTGCGCTGGACGGGGACGAAAAGGGCGTTGGTGGAACTTATCTACGCACTGGACGCCTGCGGCTGTCTGAACAAGGGGACGGTTGATATTAAGGAGATTGTAGCCTACTTTGAATACGTGTTCGACATCGACCTCGGCGACTTCTACCACACCTACATGGAACTAAAAGCCAAGACCAAAGACCGAACGGGCTTCCTCTCCACCCTGAAAGACAGGTTGCTGATGCGCATGAGGGAGCAGGATTAGGCAACCGTGCTTTAACAAAATTTATTTCGCCACAGGTGGGTACATCTGTGGCGTTTTATTTTTCAGGACACCCGAACTTTGCGGCAAATCAATCAGTTACCGTTATGGAAATAATAACATTCGAGTCCAAAGCCTACAAGGAACTGGACAACAAGATTACCGCCATTGCCGACTACATCTTCAACCACATGGAAACGGCAAGGCAAAGCGAGGAAGACATGTGGGTGGACAGCTACGAGGTCTGCACGTTCCTGAAAATAAGCGAAAAGACCCTGCAACGCCTGCGGGTGTCGGGAACTATCGCCTATTCCAACATCAGGGGACGCTACTTCTACAAGGTCAGCGAGATACGCCGGATGCTGGAAGAACGCCTGATAAGGAGCAACAAGGAGAACATCGACAACCTGATAACCAACCACCAGTTGTATGCTAAGGAAAGAGGAAATCTTAGAAAGAACAAGTAACGGGCTGGCGGTGTTCAAACACTACCTGCCCGGCAATTGGCGCATAGGTCGCAACTTCCTTAACCCGCTGTACGAGGACAGCAAGGCTTCCTGCAACATCTATTTCGACCGCCGGGGCGGTATCTACAAGATGAAAGACTTCGGCAACGACAGTTACAGCGGCGACTGTTTCTTCCTCGTGGGGCAGTTAAAGGGGCTGGACTGCAACCGGGCGGCTGACTTCGTGGAGATACTGGAAATCATCGACCGGGATTTGGGCTTGGGGCTGGCTTCCGGCATTCCGGTTTCCGTTCCCCCGGCAACCGTCTGCCGGGCAGTGCCGGACAAACCCGAAGAAACGCCCGAAAAGCCCGTCAAGCCCTACCAGTTCCGGGAACAGAAGTTCCCGCTTGCCGAACTGGTGTACTGGCAACAGTACGGCATCACGCCCGAACTGCTGGAACGTTACAAGGTCTGTTCGCTCCGGGAATACAACAGTGAAACGGCAGAGGGCAAACCGTACACCTACACTTCATCGGTGGCAGAACCCATGTACGGCTACAAGGGCAAACAGCACATCAAGCTGTACCGCCCGTTCTCCACGCCCCGTTTCCTCTACGGCGGCAGCTTCGGTGAGAACTACTGTTTCGGGCTGGAACAACTGCCAGCCAAAGGCGACACGCTATTCATCACGGGCGGCGAGAAAGACGTGCTTTCGCTGGCGGCGCACGGTTTTCACGCTATCTGCTTCAACAGCGAAACGGTGACAATACCGCCCACGCTGGTTTATCGGCTGACATTCCGGTTCAAGCACATCGTCCTGCTCTTTGACATGGACAAGACGGGCAGGGAAAGTTCATGCAAACAGGAAAAACTACTGGAAGAATTTGGAGTGAAACGCCTGCTGCTCCCGCTTCCGGGAACGAAAGAGGAAAAGGACATATCCGACTACTTCAAAGCCGGGAACACCCGTGAAGATTTCCTGAAACTGTTTATCGAATTTTTAGACAACCTGTATAGCGACACATTGATTATGCTTAAATCATGCGAAATAGATTTCAACAACCCGCCCGCCAAAGCGCAAGAGATTATTTCGGCGGGTGACGTTCCGCTGGGGACACAAGGCAACCTGTTCGGCATCACCGGGGGCGAGGGAACGGGAAAGAGCAATTATATAGCCGCAATCGTGGCGGGCTGCATCTGCCCGGCTGGTGCGGAAGTAGATACGCTGGGCATACAGATAACCGCCAACGGCAAACACAAGGCGGTCTTGCTCTACGACACCGAACAGTCGGAAGTGCAACTGTTCAAGAATGTAAGCAACCTGCTGGCACGTGCCAAACAGCCGGACAAACCCGATGAACTGAAAGCGTTTTGTCTTACCGGCATGTCACGCAAAGAACGCCTGAACGCCATTGTACAAAGCATGGACAAGTTCTACTACCAGTACGGCGGCATCCAGTTGGTCGTCATTGACGGCATCGCAGACCTTGTTAAGAGTGCCAACGATGAAGCGGAAAGCGTGGCGGTGATAGATGAACTTTATCGGCTGGCGGGTATCTACAACACGTGTATTCTGTGCGTGCTGCACTTCGTCCCCAACGGATTGAAACTGCGGGGACATTTGGGTAGTGAGTTGCAGCGTAAGGCGGCTACAATCCTTTCGATAGAGAAAGACGAAGAACCCGCCCAGTCGGTCGTGAAAGCCTTGAAAGTAAGGGACGGAAGCCCGTTGGACGTTCCTTTGATGCTCTTTGCATGGGACAAGGAAGCGGGGATGCACGTGTACAAGGGCGAGAAGCCCCGTGAGGAAAAGGAGAAGCGCAAGGAAAGGGAACTGGTGAATGTCGCACGTGACATCTTCGGGCGGCAGACACGCATCACCTACATAGACCTTTGCGAGCAGTTGCAGCAGGTATTGGACATCAAGGAGCGCACCGCAAAGAGCTATATCCGCTTCATGCGGGAAAGGGACATCATCACCAAAGACACGGCGAACCAAAGCTGTTTTGTCATCGGTTCATATAATCTTCAAAGGAACGCAAGCTGCCCGTAGGCGTATGGGCTGAACTTGTGTATTTTTAGGTGCTTGTGTCCTGCCCTGTTGTGATAACACGGCAGGATTTTTTCTGTTTGCACGTGATTTTTCAGGGTATTTGCTTAACTTTGCAGAAGTTACACGGAAAAGTAACGGCAGTTGGACGGCGGTTGCCGGAATATTGCCTTTATATATAACATATACGTTCGCCGAACGTCCCGATGCGAAAACTGGCACTTTTCAAAATGTGGGGATATTCAGCGCAGGATATGCTATGCGTTTGTCATAGCGTGGCTGCACTGTTTCCACATTTGGGTATGCCAGTACCTCGCATCGAAACAGCGTCATGCCACGCTTTCTTTTTTGGGGTTGCGGCTAACGTGCCAAGACAGTAGGGATTTATATCACTTTAATACCTGATAATATGGAACAAATCAAAGCGCACATCGCCGTATCGCTGGACGGGCATACCGCCACGCCGGACTATGAACTGGACTGGATGCCCCGTGAGGTCAAGGAACTGGCGGCAAGGGAACACGCCGCCGCAAGCTGCCTGCTTATGGGGGCGAACACCTACAACTACATCTTTGAACACTGGGGCGGGTGGCCGCACAAAAGCAAACGGTCTTTTGTGGTGTCACACTACGACACCAACGTTACACCGGACTGCGGGGTGGAGTTCCTGACCGAAGAACCGCTGCAAAGGGTTTATGAACTGAAACAGGAAACCGACATGCTGGTGGTGGGTGGCGGCAAGCTGCTTACTTCATTGATTAAAGCCGGACTGCTGGACAGCCTGACAATCTACACCGTCCCGGTCATGGCGGGCAAAGGCATCGGTTTTGTCGGGGAAACATCCGGCTCGCTGTGGAAGCTCTCGGAAAGCAGGGTGCTGGATAACGGGGTGGTCTGTTCGACCTACCTGTTTGGCGGGAACATATAAAAAATGCGCCCGGTTTCCCTCCGGGCGCAACCACTAAAATTTCAATTATTATAAGCTGTAAAACCTATCACAATGAAATTTCAGCGGCAAAGATAGGCTATTTCTTCGGTTTCGCTTTCTTTTCGGGGAATGAAAAACCGACATTGAACTGCTCGTCCAGTACCAGCGAAGCATCGAAAGCCTTGCCGTTCTTGCCCTTGAAGCCCTTGATTAACCCGGTCTTGCGTTTCGTCACCAGCTCGACAATCTGCTTGTCGGAAAGCTGCTTGTCGCACTTGTTGCGGAATATGGTAAGCGTGCAGTCCACGTTGGAACACTTCGCCACTTTCGGGTAGAACAGGATGCGCCCGCTGCCGCATTTCGGGCAGGGGCAGGTTTCACCAGTAGCGACAGATAGCTGCACCGATAGCAGTTCTGCGGTGATTTGCGTTGCGTACACCTCGATGCCCTTCCGGAACGTGTCGGCATCCATGCTGCCCGCTTCTATCTTGGCAAGGGCGGTTTCCCACATGCCCGTCATTTCGACATCGGCAATCTTCTTGTCCTTGACTATCTTGTAAACGGCAAGCCCCTTGTCGGTAGGCACAAGGTTCTTCTTCTCACGCACGATGTACTGGCGGGCGAACAGCGTTTCGATAATCGCCGCACGGGTGGCGGGCGTGCCTATCCCGGCATCTTTCAGGCTGGCTTTCAGTTCGGCATCTTCCAGTTCCCTGCCTGCGTTCTCCATTGCCGCCAACAGGCTGCTTTCCGTGTGCAGCGGTTTCGGCTTGGTCTGCTTTTCGAGCAGATCCACGCCGGAGAGTGGCAAATATTCTCCCTCTTGGAGTGGCGGCAGGCTGGCGGCTTCTTCATCCCCGCCCGTTTCCTGCTCGCCGAACACGGCACGCCACCCGGCTTCTTTCATCACAGACCCTTTCACCGTGAAGTCGGTATCTCCCCCTGACAGCAAGGCGGTGGTAACGTCTTTCACGCACTTGCCCGAAAAGGCTTCCAGCATACGCCCGGCTACCAGCTCGTAAACCGCCCGCTCGTCTTTGGAAAGTTCGCCGGGCAGGTTCTCGGTAATGATTAAGGCGTGGTGGTCGGTCACTTTGCCGTCATTCACGCTGCGGCGGTTCAGGGGTGTGCCGTCCAGCCCGGCGGCATACCCGGCAAAGCGGGGGTATTGCCCTAACAGGGCGACACGTTCCGGCATTTCATCGAAAACGTCCTCCGGAATATAGCGGCTTCCGGTTCTTGGGTAGGACATCACTTTCTTTTCATACAGGCTTTGCGCTATGGAAAGCGTCTTGTCAGCCGAGAAGTTCAACTTCGTGTTCGCTTCCTTTTGCAGCGTGGTAAGGTCGTACAAAAGCAGCGGTTCTTGGCAGGCTTCTTTCCTCTCAACGGATTTAACCACAAGTTGCCCGGCATCCTTTACCCGTTGCAGGACGGCTATGGCTTCGGGCTGCTGTTCCCACTTGGCGGTCGATTGGGCGGTAAAATTTATTCCCCCGCTGGCGGTCGCCGCTTTGAGTTGCCAAAACTTGGCGGGTACGAAATTCTTGTTCTCCAAATAGCGGCTGCATATCATCACGAGCGTGGGTGTCTGCACCCTGCCCAGCGAGAACACCCCCTGCCCGGCGGCAACGCTCAACGCTTGGGTGGCGTTTATCCCTATCAGCCAGTCCGCTTCGCTGCGGGACTTGGCAGAGAGGTAGAGGTTATCGTAACGCTCTCCCGGCTGCAAGTTATCCAGCCCCTCACGGATTGCCTTGTCGGTAAGGCTACTTATCCACAGGCGCACAAATGGTTTCCGGCAGTTCAGGTAATGGAAGATATAGCGGAAGATTAACTCACCCTCACGCCCGGCATCGGTGGCGACAATAATCCGGTCGCACCGGTCGAACACTTCCTTTATCACTTTCAACTGTTTCAGCACGCCGGGGTCTGCCTTGTAGCCTTTCTCCGCTTTCACCTGACGGGGGATTAGCTGGAAATCGGGCGGCAGTATGGGCAGGCTCTCCCTGCGGAAGTTCGCCACGCCGTAGGCTTCCGGCATGGCAAGCTGGATTAAGTGGCCGAACGCCCATGCCACCATATACCCGTTGCCGGAAAGATAACCGTCATTACGTCCGGTCGCACCGATGATGCGGGCGATGTCCTTTGCCACGCTGGGCTTTTCTGCTATCAATGCAATCATAATTCTTTACTTTTTAATGGTGGATATTACATTTTCATTCCTCTGGACTTCTTGGGCTTGTCAGCTTTCAGGCTCTTGTCCTGCACTTTCTCCTGCTTCTCTTTCTGCTTGGCGGTGGGCTTGTCCTGACCCTGTTTCAACGGCTCTTTGCCCTGCTTGGTGGCTTCGTTGGTCTTGCCCCCCGAATTGACCGCTACCTGCGTCCGGCTCTCGGCGGCGGGGGTAACGTCTTTCGGCTGCACCTTGTCGGGGGATTTGCCCTGTGCGCCGGGCTGCACATGACCGTTGAACTCAACGCCCTTACCGTCCTTTAGCCCGGCGACCTGCTGCTCTGCGGGCTGCTGTCCCTGCTGCAAGAACTGGACGGCGGCACGGGGCAGGAACTCCAAGCCACGCTCCACCGCACTGACCTGCAAATAGGCACTGCGCTGCGTGCCGTCTCTGAATTGCAGGTTTTCCATTTTCACCGCTTGCCCGGCTTCAAAGGCGGCTTTCTGTTCCGGGCTGACTTGCACGTTACAGATTGTATCGGGGCATTTCCACTTGTCAGCCCGCATATACTCCAGTTCGTGCGTGTACCTGTCCCG
Source organism: Bacteroides xylanisolvens (assembly GCF_018289135.1). NCBI lineage: Bacteria > Pseudomonadati > Bacteroidota > Bacteroidia > Bacteroidales > Bacteroidaceae > Bacteroides > Bacteroides xylanisolvens. Next base: position 584,928 of record NZ_CP072216.1, on the reverse strand, counting down.
GCTGACGAACACGGGGATTTGCTCGCCGCTTTTCGGGTCTTTGATTTCAGCGATGCCGCCCAAGTTGCCAGTGCCTTGCAAGTTGCCCTGTTCCTGCTTGGTGAACTCGTGTTCATGGAACGGGCGTTGTAACAGTTTCTCGTCCTGCTGCATGCCGTGTAGCTTGGGTACTACCGTGCCGTCCTTTGCCTGATAGAAAGAGAGCTTGACATCGGTAGGTTTGAGGTAGAAGCCGCCCACCGTCCCCGAAACGGTGTAGGTGTTGCGGGACTTGTAGCCACGCATCACCCGGTCGAAGTCCCTCGTGTTTTTCAGGGTGTCGGCGGTGATGCCGACTTTTTTCAGGTTCTCCCAGTCGATTTTTGACGGGTCGAAGCGGTAGCCCTGCTTGAACTCGTGGAAGTCGGGCTTCGGAACTCGAAGCATTTCAGCCCGCTTGTCACCCTCCGGTGTAGGGTTGCGGTGGTTGTCCTCGATTGCCTTTGCGTCCTGCTCCGCTTCGGAAGCCTTGACGCTGAACAGTTCCAGCCCGGAAGTGTCCTGATACTTGCGGTAGAAGTTGGAAATGAAGTTGCTGAACACATCGCTGTTCTTGTCCACCTGCATGAACTCGCCGCCGTGTCCGGTAGTGGGTGGCACGGTCTGCAAATTGCCGTCCTTGTCGATACCCTTAACGGCACTCACCTTTCCCTGCTGTTTATCCAAGACCAGCAGCACGTCTTTTTCCTGCCCCTCTGCGGGTGGGGTCATTCTGTTTGCCATAAATAATTGGAATTTTAGTGGTTACGGGAATAGTCCCGCCCAAAGGTAGCGACTAAATATGCTATATTTGGACGGGCGGCAAGGACTGTCCGAATTTGTCCTGCGCTGTCTGAAATTGTCCGGTCGGGGTAAATCTCCAACTGACGGTTGGAGAATTGAAAAGGGCATAAAAAAAGAGAGCGAAGTTAATCACTCTCTTGGGGTGAGCCATTTATGAGCCATTTAATTATAGGTCTTATACCTTATAATCAACGACTTATTAAAATTTGCATTATGCTTGCGAGCCATTTGTGAAGCGTTTATGAAACGTTTGCTATTTTATCAATAGGCTAATAATGAGCCACATATCAAAATTAACACTGAAATACAGCTTATTTTTGGAACGTTTGTGAAGCGTTTGGCAAGCCTTTGATTGAGTTTCCGTTATTCTCCTATTATCAGGTGACACGACAAAAAGAAAACATCTTCGGCAAAATCTTTGTTATGTTTTTGCAGGTGATTACATAATATACTATCTTTGCATATAGAAACAAAGGACATAAATATGGCTTCATTCAGAAAAGAGATACTTGGGCAGATTGAACGGATAGATACCGGGCGTATATTCACGTTCCGGGATTTGTCGTTTGAAACGGAAAAGACCGCCAATGTTGCGGTGCTACTTTCCGAACAGAGCCGCAAAGGGGTACTGGTACGGGTTGAAAAGGGGGCGTACTACCGTCCCAAGAAATCAGTGCTGGGACTGGGAAAGCTGCCTGTCTATCAGGATGAACAGTTCCGCTACCTGACTGAAAAACTGAACGGCTATATCACTGGTGCTTACGTCTATAACAAAATGGGGCTGACCGAACAGGTAGCCACAACCATAACGATAGCCACTCCTAACCCGGTTCGCCGTTTCCGTTTCAAGAACTTGGATATAGAGTGCGTGAAAGCCTACTGCATGGTCTATCCGGATGAAAGCCTTGTCCCATACTTGCGGCTGCTCGATGCGATAAAGGACATGAAGCGCATACCCGGAACAACCGGGCAGGACATCTACAACCGGGTCAAAAGCCAATATTTCAACGGGTACAGCCTGCCGGAACTGGAAAAAATCGTATCTTTGGCGAAAAGTTACCCGCCACGTGTCAGAAAGGTGGTGGCGGACATACTGGGCGACATCAGACAAACCGTGTTGCAAACGGAAATGGCAAAGACCATTCTTCCCACGACACGGTTCAACTTGGATTATAAAACGGCATAGGACAGAAATATGAATTTACATTCGGACAAGGAAGCGTTCAAGGAAATCATCGCACTGGCGGCTGAACATTTCGGCTACGAGCAGTCGCACGTGGAAAAGGATTACTGGGTATCGAAGATACTGCGGGATATTTCCATGTCCGAATATGCGGATAAGACCTACTTCAAAGGCGGGACTTCACTTTCCAAAGCCTACGGGCTGATAGAACGTTTCTCGGAAGATTTGGACTTGTTCGTGTTCACGGGTGACAAAGGTGCGTCCAAGCAGGCTGAAAAGACATTGAACAAGAAACTTTCCAAATACATAGCCGAACTTAACAGTGACATATACAAGGAAGATTTGTCGGAAACGGGCGGTAATTACCGCAAACTGTATTTCTCGTATGACAATGTATTTCAAGGCGTGGGACTTAAAGAGCATTTGGAAGTAGAGATAAAATCCTGTGACCTGCCGGACAAAAAACTGATGTTCTACCCGGCGGACAAGCGGGTTATCAAACCGATTGTGACCGCCTTTCTTGAAAGCATCGGGCAAGAGGAACTGATAAGCACCTACGGGCTGGGAAGTTTTGAAACGCAGTGTATCAACCCCCGAAAGACTATCTGCGACAAGGTTTCAAGGCTGGTAAAGCTGTCTTACAATGAGGATGCAGCCGCACTGTTGGCAAAGCATATCCGTGACGTTTACGACTTGTCGGCACTCTACCACAATCAGGAATATAACGATTACCTACATTCGGAAGATTTCTTGGATGCCATGTACCGGGTGACGATAGAGGACGGACTAAATAAAAACTCCCGTTCGCACTTGTCGCTGGCTGATGCTCCGATATTCAAGGATGCCGAAGCGGTCATGGCGTTGCCCGAAGTGGCTACGGCGTACACTGCCGATTTGAAGAAACTGACTTTCGACAAAAGCAAGATGCCGCCGATAGGCAAGGCTGTGGAAGCATTGAAGAACCTGCACGAAATATTAGTGCGTTTTGAAGCCTACCGCACCAAAAAGCAAAATGAAGAACAACCGTAAAGCTACATCGGCTGTTCTTCACTCCATACATTATTATATACAGCTATTCTTCCTCCTTAATCAAGTGGCATAGCTCCGGGTCGTTCTTAATCCGGGTTATCTCGTCCTCGACTATCTGCCGGACTTCCTGACGGATGCGGTCATAGTTGGCTTGTATCTCCTCCTGCATCCGGTCGTTGCCGTCCTTGTCGGTGAAGTCGATTATCTGCGGCAACTTCACGTAACGGGCGGTTTCCCGCTTCACCTTTTCATTGTCCACCACGATTTCGCAGTGGAAAATCTTCTGCTCTATCCGTTCATCGAAGTTGTCCGCCACAGCCCCCACGAACATACCTTGCGTGAGGTTGGATATTTTGCTGGCGGGTATCAGGCTGTCCATTTGGGTGCTTATCGAGGTGGACTTCTCCCGCTGGTTGATTGTCATGCTCTGCCGTTTCTGCAACACCTTTCCGAAACGCTCCGACAGTATTTTTGCCGTTTCACCGACCACCTGACCGCTGAACACGTTGCCCACAGTATTTTGTATCACCCGGCTTTCCTTGTCCCCGTAGTCACGGGTAAGCTGGCTGTAATCCTGAAAGCCTAACAGAACCGCTACCTTGTTGCTTCGTGCGGTTGCAATCAGATTGTCAAGCCCTCGAAAATAAATCGTTGGCAGCTCGTCTATAATCACCGAACTTTTAAGCTGACCTTTCTTGTTTATCAGCTTCACGATACGGGAATTATATAATCCCAGTGCTGCCGAATAGATATTCTGACGGTCGGGGTTGTTACCGACAACCAGTATTTTAGGCTCTTGGGGATTATTTATATCCAGTGAAAAATCATCGCCCGTCATTACCCAGTAAAGAGCGGGTGAAATCATCCTTGAAAGCGGGATTTTCGCACTTGCTATTTGACCCTGCAACTGCTCTTGAGCGTCTGATTCCCAAGCATCCACGAACGGGGAAAGGTAGTTTTCCAGTTCGGGATAACTGCGCAAAATAGTGAATACATCGGCGTATTTCTTGTTCAATAGTTCAATGGCATGGGGGAACGTGCAATACCTGCCGCCCTGATAAATGCGCAAGTACCAAATAATGGCTGCAAGCAGGATAATCGGGCTTTCCACGAAGAAATCGCCCTGCTTGCTTATCCAAGAGCGGTTAAGGTTAAGCATAATCGTGTAGCTGGCTTCGTAGGCATCCGCAATGTCCGACATGAAGCTGGCGTTTATCGGGTTGCATCGGTGGCTCTTGCGTGGGTCGTCAAAATTGATAATGTAGAATTTAGGCTTTACCTTATACCCGTCCAAGTGGTTAAGCAAATGATTATAAGCGATTTCCGATAAATCGGGAAACTTATAATCATAGCAGTAAAGCGCAAAACCTTTCTCGATTTGCTGTTTTATGTAACTGTTTACCACCGCATACGATTTGCCACTACCCGGCGTACCCAACACAAGGCTGGCACGGAACGGGTTCACGACATTTATCCAGCCGTTATTCCATTTCTTCTTATAGTAGAACCGGGTAGGCAGATTTACGGAATACTCGTTCTCGATAAGCCTTGTTTCCTGCTGGAAACTTTCGTTCTCTGTATTAAAGACATCATCCATTAGGTTGTTCTTCAACAGCCGGGACATCCATGTACCCGCCATGAGCATACAGATATAGCCCGCCGACAGCGTGGCGATATAAAACACAGTGTCCGCCGTGTGTGGCAGCGGAAGTTCCAGCAGCCACCAGTTCAGGAAAAACAACACGACACCCGCCGCAAGGCTGCAATGTATCTTCGCCCACGTTATCTTTTCCTCTTTCACGCCCTTAGTGCCGATGCACGACAGGGCGAGGAACACCACCGCAAAAAGTTTTGTCCAAAGGACGGACGAGAACAGCCCGGTGGTGCGCTGGAAATTCCACAGTATCTTGTCTATCACCTCAAACGTCACTCCCCATTCTTTCAGGGTGGAGTAACAGAACCAGTACACGTTTATTCCCACGAATAGAATACTGACAGCCCGCATAAAGTCCATGACCCGTGCAAGCCCTCTCAAATCATCTTCCTGTTGCATGATTGTAATGTTTTTTCAAGTTAGTCGATGCGCCTTGTGCGCTTCTTTTTCTTCTTTCTCTTTTGGCGGGCGGTGTCCTGCGGCTCGTCACCGCCTGATGCACCGCCGCCCAGCAATCCACCGAAAGCACCCAGCACAGAAGCCACGCCCGGAACGATGTCGGATTTCGGCATGAACCCCGGTTGTTCCTGATGCGTGGGCTGGTCTTGCTGCGGTGCTGACACTTCGGGCTGGTGCATCTTTCCGGTTTCGCCCGAAAAACGTTCGTTGAACACGTTCGCCGAATACTCCTTGCCCAAGCGTGAACCGTTCAGCACCACCCGGCTGTCGTGGTCGATGAACGTAACGCCGTAGATGCGCCCGCTGTCATTCTGACGGAATACCACGTCAATGCCCTGCTTCTTTAGCTGTTGTTCCAGTTCTTTGCGGCTGCGGGCGGTCTGCATGGCAGTGGCTACAATCTTCCGGGTGCGTTCTTTCAGTTTCCCGTTCTTGATTGCTTCGCCCGATTTCTCCATTCTGCGCTGCACCGCTTCATAACCCACCGACTTGCCGATGCGGGAAGCCTTTACCGGATTGCCTGTCTTTTCGCCCTTGTCGTTCATGGCGGAATAGACAATGCCCTGATAGGGCTTGCCGTTTATCTCGCCCTTGACTTCCTCGGCGCACACGTTGTAAGAGGCAAGCAAAGCCTTGTACTCCCCGAACGACTGAAAACGATAGCCATAGCAAGCCGCTTTCACGGTATTGCCGATTTGGTGCTTCACATCCCCGGCGGCATAGTCCACCTTTTTAAGTTCCGGGCGTTCGGCACGTTCCTTTCGCTCTGCCGGGTGCAGCCCGTATTTCTTTTCCAGTTCACGGGTGATTTGCTTGCTGCGCCGATGCTCGAACTTGTCATTCAGCGGCTTGCCGTTCTCGTCCACCCGCAACCCCACGATGTGGATGTGGTGGCGGTCGATGTCGGTATGCTTGTACACCAAATAGGGCTGGTCGCCATAGCCCAACTTCCGCATATACTCTTTGGCGATGTCGGAAAGCTGCTGGTCTGTCAGCACGTCTTCCGGGTGCGGGTTTATGGAAATATGAAGTATCGGCTTCTTGGTGGATAGCTGGACGGGCATCTGCATTTCAAAGCTGCGCATACACTCGCCGATAGAGAAATTCCCGTCCTCGCTCAACAGCATCCGGTTGGAGAAAAGCACCTTTGCTTCCCCGCTGTCCACCTTGTTTTGGTTGTACGCCAGTGCGCCGAACATATTGCCGCCCGTGCTTATTTTGGCAACCATAGTTCCTTGCACTCGTTTGTCAGGTCGATAACCTGACGGTTCAACATCGCCAGTTCGGTGGTCGCTTTCTCCAGTTTATAGAGAAAAGCCAGTGTCTTTTTCTCCGAAAAGTTGTTGTGCAACGCCTTTACAACTTGGTTGTAATTGACCGCCACGGCTCTGAATTGTGCATAAAATTCGGTCAGCCGGGCACAATATTCTACTGCCGACTTGTCCACTTTCACCACCCGGAACGGCTCGCCGAACAGCCGGGCGGCGATGAAACGGGACTTGCTCGTGACGCCCGACTGCTCCCATTGCGAGAGGAAGCGGGCGTTCTCCCGGTCGTTCAGGTAAAGGACATGGCGATGCTTCGCCGGGTCTGCGAGGGCGGGGCGACCGCCCTTGTTAGGTTTTCTTGTTTCCATGCTTCTTTGGATTAAAAAAATTACGACTTCGGAGTGATTTTTACCCCCGCAAGGGGCAAGGCGTTTTCAGGCACGGAAAACGGTTTTGTAGCATACAAAACACACCTTGCTATTTTCTGACGAAAATCGAAATCCGTCACGGACGGATTGGGGTTAGCGTGGAACGGTAAGCCCTGCGTTCACCAGCCCGGTTTTACACCTCCGCCCCCGGCGGTTCGTTACTCCGCTGCAAAGTAACGGTGATTTATAATGCTGTAAAATAGGTGGTTGGTGGACAAATCGGGACAGCGCAGGACAAATCGGGACAAGGTTTTCAGGGGATGTTTTTTCTCCCTTTTTTTGCATCGGATTTCAAGATTGAAAGCAAGATTGAAAGAAATATTCCAATCAGGAAAGAATGATTGAAAGCAGGATTTCAATAAAACGTGATTGCAGGATTTCAATATTTCAAGAAAGAATGAAAGCAGGAAAACAAGATTGAAATAAAACAATCTTTCAATATTTCAAGATTGCAATATGGAATGAATGATTGAAAGCAATAAACAAATCTATCAACCAATAATGAACGGAAGCAATATGGAAAACGAGAAAACACCCCTTTATGTCGCCTTTTCCACCCAAAAGGGCGGGGTCGGCAAAACCACCTTTACCGTGCTGGCGGCGAGTTACCTCTATTACCTCAAAGGCTACGATGTGGCGGTGGTCGATTGCGACTACCCGCAACACTCCATTGCCGGGATGCGCAAGCGGGATGCCGAGCAGGTCGGGGCGGATGAAGATTACAAGCGAATGGCGTATGAGCAGTTCACCCGGCTGGGGAAGAAAGCCTACCCGGTATTGTGCAGTTCACCTGAAAAGGCGATTGCAACGGCTGACGAACATATAGCCACCGGACACGTGCCGGATATAGTGTTTTTCGACCTGCCCGGCACGGTGAACAGCGAGGGCGTGATAAACTCCCTTGCGGGCATGGACTACATTTTCACCCCCATTTCAGCCGACAAGGTGGTGCTGGAAAGCAGCCTGTCGTTCGCAATGGCTATCCAAAAGCTATTAGTGAAGAATGAAGCCTGCCGACTTGCCGGGCTGTACCTCTTTTGGAACATGGTGGACGGTAGGGAGAAAACAGACCTTTACACCGCCTACGACAAGACCATTAAGGAACTGGAACTGCCGCTGATGAAAACCTTTATCCCCGATACCAAACGCTACAAAAAGGAACTGGTGGCGGATAAAAAGGCGGTGTTCCGCTCCACGCTCTTTCCCGCCAGCCGCCCGCTGGTAAGGGGAAGCAACTTGGAAGAACTGATAACCGAAATAGTGTACTACATCAAATTAAAATGATATGGCAAAGCAAAGCGGCGGGATGCCGAAGATAGACGAGGATTTCATGAAAGAGCTTATCTCGCAGGGTGTTCCCAGTAAACAAGATAATAATAAGACGAATGATGTACCGCAAGAAACACAAACAGAAACGGTGCAAGTAGAGAAACCGACACCCCGCAAGCGCAAGGGCGGTTCGGGCGACTACCGGGAAACCTACTTTCAGAAAGTGGAACTGGCAGACCGACAGCCCTTATACGTGAGCCGTACCACGCACGAGAAGCTGATGCGTATCGTGACGGTGATAGGCGGGCGCAAGGTGACGGTAAGCAGCTACGTGGAAAACATTCTGCTGCGGCACTTCGAGCAGTACCAAGACGAGATAAACACCCTGTACGAAAGCCACTTCCAAAAGCCTGTCTGACTATGATAATCTATTGCATACTTACCGGGCTTTTGGTGTACTATATCGCCCTATGGCTGTGGTATCGCTACACGGACAGCCGGACATCAACGGGCAGAACGGATGATGCGCCACTCCCACGAAACGAGGTTTCGGGCTACACGCTGATAGGTGAAAGCCGATACAAGGGCGGACTAATCGGGACAGCGCAGGACAAATCGGGACACCTCCCGCAAGCGGCTGAAAATGATACTATTTTTGCGCCGCAGGCTGACGGACTGCCGGAAGAAAACATTCCGGAAGCAGCAGCCGAAGCGGAAGAAACGCCCGGTTACGAGAATGACGAACCCGACTACGAGGACGAGGAAATAGCCGGGTACATGGACGGTGACGATGATACCGGGCGAGCTACGGGCGTGAGCTTCGATGAACTGGGCGAAGCGGTACGCACGGCGAACGCCGACAACCCCACCGAAGCGGAGAAACGGCAAACCGCCGGGACACTGGCAAGCATTGAGGGGACGAACCTCTACGATGCGGTGGTGGAGAACATCAACGGCGGGCTGGCAAAGGTGGCGGAACTGCTGGGACGCAACGAAGCGGAACTGGCTACGGCTGCTGTCCCTGCCGGAACTGGCGATACAAGCGAGGAACACGAAGCGTTCGACATGAACGATTTCCTATAATATAATAATGTATAAGCCTGACAGCATGAAACAACGGGATTACGGTTGATTGGCAACCTGAAAACCAAACAGACAAACGGGACTATCCCCGACCACTAAAATTTCAAATTATTCACCAGCCGGGAAAGGCGGACTATCCACCCGCCGCCCGGCATTAAAAACAAATCACAATGAGAAAGAAAATCTTCTTGTCGGCGGCTATACTTGCCGCCGTGGTAAGTGCCTACGCACAAGGAAACGGGCAGGCGGGCATCACCGAAGCCACGAACCTAATCACCGGGTATTTCGACCCCGGAACAAAACTGGTGTATGCAATCGGGGCGGTCTGCGGCTTGATTGGCGGGGTAAAAGTATATAACAAGTTTTCAAGCGGCGACCCCGACACCTCAAAGACCGCCGCCAGTTGGTTCGGGGCGTGCATCTTCCTGATTGTCGCCGCCACTATCCTGCGTTCGTTCTTCCTCTAAACCAGCGGCAATGTCTGAATATCCGGTAAACAGGGGTATCGGGAAGCCAGTGGAGTTCAAGGGGCTGAAAAGCCAGTACCTCTTTATCTTTTGCGGCGGCTTGCTCGCCGTCTTCGTGGTGTTCATCGTCCTGTTCATGGCAGGCGTGAACCAGTGGCTATGTATCGGGTTCATCGTGTCGGCTTCGCTGCTGCTCGTGTGGCAGACGTTCCGGCTCAACGCCAAGTACGGCACGCACGGGCTGATGAAAGCTGCCGCACGCAAAAGACACCCACGCTTCATTATCAGCCGAAAGGCGATACCCCGGCTGTTCAACTACAAAAGAAGAAAGGAAGAAAGAACATGAGGAATATGTTAAAGGCTACCACGCTGGAAAGGAAATTTCCCCTTTTGGCGGTGGAGAACGGCTGCATCATATCAAAGGATGCAGACCTGACGGTGGCTTTCAGGGTGGAACTGCCCGAACTGTTCACCGTCACCAGTGCCGAGTACGAAGCTATACATTCGGCGTGGTACAAGGCGGTCAAGGTGCTGCCCGACTACTCCATAGTACACAAGCAGGACTTCTTCATCAAGGAGAACTACCAGCCCGACACCGAAAGGGACGAGCTTAGTTTTTTAAGCCGCTCCTTTGAACGGCACTTCAATGAACGCCCGTTCCTGAACCATTACTGCTACCTGTTCCTGACGAAAACGACAAGGGAGAGAAGCCGCCGACAGAGCGACTTCTCCACCCTCTGCCGGGGCAGGATTGTACCGCAGGAGATAGCCGACAAGGAAGCGGCGGCAAAGTTCATCGAAGCGGTCGGGCAGTTTGAAAGGATTATGAACGACAGCGGTTTTGTCACCCTTACCCGGCTGGCGGCATCGGAAATCACCGGGCAGGACGGAAAGGCGGGCATCATCGAGAAATACTTCTCGCTCTCGCAAACCGACACTACTTGCCTGAAAGACATCGGGCTGTACCCGGAAGAAATGCGGGTCGGGGACGATATACTGTGCCTGCACACGCTTTCGGACGTGGAAGATTTGCCCGGAAAGGTCGGGACGGACTGCCGATTTGAGAAGCTGTCCACAGACAGAAGCGATTGCAGGTTAAGTTTTGCCGCCCCGGTGGGCGTGCTGTTGTCGTGTAACCACGTCTATAACCAGTTCATCTTCATAGACGACCACGCCGAAAACCTGAAGAACTTCGAGCAGACCGCCCGGAATATGCAATCGCTCTCCCGCTACTCCCGTGCCAACCAAGTGAACAAGGAGTGGATAGACGAGTACCTGAACGAAGCGCATAGCAAGGGGCTTATCTCGGTGCGCTGCCACTGCAACGTCATGGCATGGAGTGACGATAGGGACGAACTCAAACGCATACGCAACGATGTGGGAAGCCAGCTTGCACTAATGGAGTGCAAGCCACGCCACAACACCACCGACACGCCCACGCTCTTTTGGGCGGGCATACCCGGCAACGAGGCGGACTTCCCCGCAGAGGAAAGTTTCTACACGTTCTTGGGGCAGGCTCTCTGTCTGTTCGTGGAAGAAACGAACTACAAGAGTTCGCTTTCGCCCTTCGGCATCAAAATGGTGGACAGGGTAAGCGGTCGCCCGCTGCACATCGACATATCGGATTTGCCCATGAAGAAAGGCATCACGACCAACAGAAACAAGTTCATACTTGGGCCGAGCGGGTCGGGTAAGTCCTTCTTCACCAACCACATGGTGCGCCAGTATTACGAGCAGGGTGCGCACGTGCTGCTGGTCGATACGGGTAACAGTTACTTGGGGCTGTCCCGGCTTATCCACAACCGCACGCACGGCGAGGACGGGATTTATTTCACCTACACCAACGAGAACCCGATAGCGTTCAACCCGTTCTATGTCGAGGACGGAGTATTTGACATCGAGAAGAAAGAGAGTATTAAGACCCTGATACTCACCCTGTGGAAGCGGGATGATGAAGCCCCCAAACGGTCGGAAGAAGTGGCGTTATCCAATGCGGTAAGTGCCTATATCGACCTGATAGGCAAAGACAGTTCGGTAACGCCCTGCTTCAACACGTTCTACGAGTTTGTCCGGGATGATTACCGCCGACAGCTTGAACAGAAGAACGTCAGGGAAAAGGATTTTGACATTGACAATTTCCTGAACGTGCTTGAACCGTACTATCGTGGCGGTGAGTACGACTACCTGCTGAACTCCGACAAGGAGCTGGATTTGCTGCATAAACGCTTCATTGTCTTTGAATTGGATAATATCAAAGACCACAAGATTTTATTCCCGGTAACGACTATCATCATCATGGAAGCCTTTATAAACAAGATGCGCAAGTTAAAGGGGATAAGGAAGTTAATACTAATTGAGGAAGCGTGGAAAGCGATTGCATCGGCGAACATGGCGGGCTACGTAAAATATTTATACAAGACCGTCCGAAAGTATTTCGGGGAAGCGATTGTAGTCACGCAAGAGGTAGAGGATATTATTTCTTCCCCTATCGTGAAAGAAAGTATCATCAATAACTCGGACTGCAAAATATTGTTAGACCAGCGAAAATATCTCAACAAGTTCGACAGCATACAGAACCTCTTGGGACTGACCGACAAGGAGCGTTCGCAGATATTGTCTATCAACATGGCGAACCACCCCAGACGGAAGTACAAGGAAGTTTTCTTCTCGCTGGGCGGCACACAATCGGCGGTATATGCCACGGAAGTTTCATTGGAAGAATATTACACGTACACGACCGAGGAAAGCGAGAAAATGGAACTGTTCGCCCTCGCCGACAAGCTGGGCGGCAACCTTGAACTGGCTATCAAGCGGCTTGCAGAAAGCAAAAGAAATCCCCAATCATCAACAACTTAAAAATTAGGAACATGAAATGGATTGATAATCTGATATACACGCTATTGTCCGCCTGCCTGCTGGCGGGCTGCGAGGACAGCGGAAGCAAGGAGCTGGAAAGGATGCAGGGCTATTGGGTACACGTCAGGGGACACCCGGCTTTCACACTCTCGGAAACGGGCGGCAGATACACCGTCACCCGGAAAGCGAATGTCAGGGGCAGAATACTGGAAACGGCTTACCCGGTAACAGAACGGAACGGCTGCCTGTTCATCGAAACGGGCTTCCGCATACAGTTCACCTATGACAAAAAGACCGACCGGATAACGCTCATGCCCGGCGGCGAATACAAACGAGTTACAAACCCTGAAAACAAAAGATAATGAAAAGAACAATTCTCCTTATGGCGGTGTGCCTTTGCTTCATCGGCAAGGCATCCGCACAGTGGGTGGTGTCAGACCCCGGCAACTTGGCGCAGGGCATCATCAACACCACCAAGCAGATAGTGCAGACTTCCACCACTGCCAAGAACACGCTGGACGGCTTCATGGAAGCGCAGAAGATTTTCCAGCAGGGTAAAAAATATTACGATGCGCTCAAAGCGGTACACGATGTTGTCAAGGGCGGCATCAAGGTGAAGAAGTCCATTGAGCTGGTGGCGGAAATATCCGAAATCTACGTGCGAAACTATCAGAACATGCTGGCAGACCCGAACTACACGCCGGATGAACTCACCGCCATTTCAGCCGGGTACGCCAAGCTGCTCTCCGAAAGTGCGGACGTGTTGCAGGACTTGAAGAATGTAGTGAACGTGACGGGCATGTCGCTGACGGATGCCGAAAGGCTGGCGGTAATCAACAACGCCTATAAAAGCCTGCTCAACTACCGCAACCTCGTGAACTACTACACCCGAAAGAACATATCCGTGTCCTACCTGCGGGCGAAGAAGAAGAACGACACCGACCGGGTGCTGGCTCTCTACGGCTCGGCGGATGAACGCTACTGGTAACATATAAATCGGTATGCCTATGTTATTAGCAGCGGTGGATTTTGACAACCTGCACCAAGTGTTGCGGGTGCTGTACGATGAAATGATGCCCTTGTGCAGCAACATGACGGGGGTAGCCAAAGGGATAGCCGGGCTGGGAGCTTTGTTCTATGTAGCCGCCAAAGTGTGGCAGTCGCTCGCAAGGGCGGAAGCCATAGACGTGTACCCGCTCCTGCGCCCTTTTGCGCTGGGGCTGTGCATCATGTTCTTTCCCACGTTCGTGCTGGGCACTATCAACACGGTATTGTCGCCAGTGGTGAAAGGGTGCAACCAGCTTATGGAAACGCAGACTTTCGACATGAACGAGTACCGGGCGCAGAAAGACCGACTGGAATATGAAGCCCTGATGCGAAGCCCCGAAACGGCTTACCTCGCATCGGACGAGGAATTTGACCGACAACTGGAAGAACTGGGCTGGTCGCCCTCCGACATGGTGACTATGACGGGCATGTACATGGACAGGACGGCTTATAATATAAAGAAGTCCGTCCGGGACTGGTTCAGGGAGTTATTGGAAATGCTCTTTCAGGCGGCGGGGCTGATTATAGACACGCTGCGCACGTTCTTCCTAATCGTGTTAAGCATACTGGGTCCGCTGGCGTTTGCGATTTCCGTCTATGACGGTTTCCAAAGCACGCTGACCCGGTGGATTTCACGCTATATCTCCATTTACCTGTGGCTACCCGTGTCGGACTTGTTCAGCAGCGTGCTGGCACGCATACAAACCCTGATGCTCCAAAAAGACATCGAGCAGCTTTCAGACCCGGATTTCATCCCGGACGGGAGCAGCACCGTGTATATAATCTTTATGATTATCGGCATCGTGGGCTACTTCACCATTCCAACGGTGGCAAGCTGGATAGTGTCGGCTGGCGGTACGTCTGCCTATAACCGCAACGTGGCACGGGCCGGGTCAATCGCCGGGGCTGCGGTCGGTGCGGCAAGCGGGAAAGTAACCGGGAAACTACTCAAATAACCAACATCAAAATTTAGTATATGGAATTTAAGTCATTAACGAACATCGAAACGAGTTTCCGGCAAATCCGGCTCTTTGCGCTGGTATTCATCTGCCTGTGCGCACTGGTGACGGGCTTTGCCGTGTGGAATTCGTACAGCTTCGCCGAAAAGCAGCGGCAGAAGATATACGTCCTCGACAACGGCAAAAGCCTGATGCTGGCACTCTCGCAGGACATGGCACAGAACAGACCCGTGGAAGCGAAGTCGCACGTGCGGCGTTTCCACGAACTTTTCTTCACCTTATCACCCGAAAAGGGGGCTATCGAAAGCAACATCAAACGCTCGTTGTTTCTCGCCGACAAGACCGCTTTCAACTATTACAAGGACTTGGCGGAAAAGGGCTACTACAACCGGGTGATTTCCGGAAACGTCACGCAGACGGTGGAGATTGACAGCGTGAAGTGCGACTTCGACCAGTACCCCTACAAGGTGAACACGTATGCCCGCCAGTTGATTGTCCGGGAAAGCAGCCTGACGGTGCGAAGCCTTGTGACCTCGTGCCGGTTGCTTAACGCCACACGGAGCGACAACAACCCGCACGGCTTCATCATCGAAGCGTTCACCATTACCGAGAACAAGGATTTGCAGACCATTAAAAGATAGCCTTATGGAGAGAAAACGAAACCACATCGAAAAGGTGCGGGACTGGGCGGACGACCGCCTGCGCCGAATGTGCGGACGGATTACGCCGGGCAAAAGGCTGGCGGTTATCCTCCTGATGTTCTTCTTTTTCGGCGGCTTGTCTATCTACATCACCGTTTCATCAATCTACAATATCGGGAAACGGGACGGGCAAAGGCTGCAAATAGAACACATCAGACAACTGCCGTTGCACGGCAATGACACAACCAAAAGTATCAACCCGTTAAACAGACCGCAATATGGAAGAAGTACAGAAGAATGAGAACGGCACGACCGCACCGCAGGCGGACGGGAAGCCGAAAAAGGAAGATAAACCCAAACGGGAACTTACCCCGCAGCAGGTGCAGCAGCGCAGGAAAATGATAGTCTTCCCGCTGATGTTCCTTGCCTTTGCAGGGTGCATGTACCTGATATTCGCACCCTCCGGCAAAGAGGACGTGAATGTGGAAAGCGTGGGCGGCTTCAATGCCGACATACCCCTGCCCGCAGAGGACGGGATTATAGCCGACAAGCAAAAGGCTTACGAGCAGGCGGTGACAAACCGCAAACAGCAGGACAAGATACAATCCTTGCAGGACTTCGGTTTCACGCTGGACGATGATACGGAAGAACCACAAGAGGAAATCAATCTGATGCCGGAAGAAGATCCGAAGCCACAAAGGGGCGGCGGTGCTTCTTCAAGGGCGGCTTACCGGGACATCAACCGCCAGTTAAGCACGTTCTACGAAACGCCCCCTGTGGACGAGGAAAAAGAGGAATTGAAACGGCAGGTGGCGGAACTGACCGACCGACTGAAACAGCAGCAGAACGCCACGCCTACGGCTGACGACCAAATGGCACTCTTGGAAAAATCCTACGAGCTGGCGGCAAAGTACATGAACGGGCAGGACGGACAAAGGGGACAGATTGCCCAAATACCGACAGCCGGGCAGAACGGTGGCGGTATCGGCACTCCGACTATTCCGGTGCAGGCTATCCGGGAAACGACCGTTTCGGGATTGCAGCAGCCCATGAGCGATGCCGACTTCATCCGGGCTTACAGCCAGCCACGAAACTACGGCTTCAACACGGCGGTAGGCACGGGGTACGCTATGGGAAAGAACACGGTAGCCGCCTGCATACACCAAGACCAAACGCTGGTGGACGGGCAGGCGGTGAAACTACGGCTGCTCGAACCCATGCAGGCGGGAAATATCGTTGTGCCGAAGAATACCCTTGTGGCGGGGACGGCAAAGGTGCAGGGCGAACGGCTCGACATACTGGTGTCCTCGATTGAGTACGCTGGCAACATCATCCCGGTGGAACTCGCCGTGTTCGACACGGACGGGCAAAAGGGGCTTTCCGTCCCGTCCTCTATGGAGCAGGAAGCGTTCAACGAAGCTATGGCGAATATCGGAAGCGGGCTGGGTACAAGCATTTCCTTTGCCCAAAGTGCCGGGCAGCAGGTGGCTATGGACGTGACAAGGGGATTGCTGCAAGGAACGTCCGGCTACCTCGCCAAGAAGTTCCGAACCGTGAAAGTGAAGCTGAAAGCAGGCTATAAAGTCATGCTGTATGCCAAACAACAATAACCATTTTATCAACCGTTAAAATTTCAATTAGCAATGAAACAGATTTTTGGATTGTTCGCCCTCTTGCTGGGCGTGTGTGCGGCAAACGCACAAACCGCTGACACCGTGAAGTATGCGGCTGGCAACGACTTGTACCGGGGGATTACCCGGAAACTCCCGTACCGCCAAATGGTTACGCCCTACGGCGTGGAAGTGACCTTTGCCAAGACGGTGCATATCATCTTCCCCGCCGCCGTCCGCTATGTCGATTTGGGAAGCAACCACATCATAGCGGGCAAGGCGGACGGTGCGGAGAACGTAATCAGGGTGAAAGCCACGACAGAGGGCTTTCCGGGAGAAACGAACTTCTCCGTTATCTGCGAGGACGGCAGTTTCTTTTCGTTCAACGCCAAGTACGCCCGTGAACCGGAAATGCTCAACATCGAAATGAAGGACTTCTTGGAGAATGAAGATACGTCCGACTTCTCGCATACCCGGATGAACATCCATTTCCGGGAACTGGCGGGTGAAAGCCCGCTATTAGTGAAGCTGATAATGCAGAGCATCTACAAGAACAATGACCGGAAAGTGCGCCACTTGGGTAGCAAGCGTTTCGGCATACAGTTCTTAATCAAGGGGATTTACACATATAACGGGATGCTCTACGTGCACACGCAGACAAAGAACAGTTCCAACGTGCCTTTCGACACGGACTTCATCAGGTTTAAGATAACCGATAAAAAAGTGCCCAAACGCACGGCTATTCAGGAAACGGTACTGGATGCGGTACGCAGCTACAACGAGGTGATAGAGATTGCCGGGAAATCGACCGTGCGCACGGTGTACGCCCTGCCGAAGTTTACCATTCCTGACGACAAGCTGCTGGTCGTGGAACTCTACGAAAAGAACGGCGGGCGGCATCAGACCATACGGGTGGAAAACGCCGACATCGTGAACGCAGAAGTGATTGACGAACTCAAAATCAAATAGGGAATGAAAAGACACATCTTTATAATGATGCTCTTTGCGCTGTGCCTGACCTCGTTTCAGGCACACGCACAAAGATACCTGCCGGGCATGAAAGGCTTGCAGGTCACGGCGGGCATGACGGACGGGGTGCATTGGAACGCTGGCAGTGATTTCGCCTACCACATCGGGGCGGCGTACAGCGTTTACACCAAGAACGCCAACCGCTGGGTGATTGGCGGCGAATACCTGCACAAGAAGTATGACTACAAGGATATGAGAATACCAGTCGAACAGTTCACCGCAGAGGGTGGCTATTACCTGAAATTCCTATCGGACAGACGAAAGACCTTTTTCCTTTCATTGGGCTTGTCGGCTCTCGCTGGGTACGAAACAAGCAACCGAAGCGAAAAGCTGCTGCCGGACGGCTCTACCTTGCTGGATAAGGACTGCTTCATTTACGGCGGTGCGCTGACGCTGGAACTGGAAACCTACCTGACCGACCGGGTGGCTCTGCTGTTGAACGCAAGGGAACGGGCGTTGTTCGGCTCGGACATAGGCAAGTTCCACACGCAGGTATCTTTGGGACTGAAATTCATTATCAACTGACCGCTATATAATAATGTATATGAAGAATGTAATGTATAAAATCATCATGGGCTGCTGCATCGTGGCCGCCCTCGTGCTTGTCACCGCCTGTAATGACAACTTGGATATTCAGCAGGCGTACCCGTTCAGCATCGAAACACTGCCAGTACCCAAAAGGCTGAAAGTCGGGGAAACCGCCGAAATACGCTGCCGACTGGTGCGTGGCGGCTATTACCAGCCGACTACCTATCAGATACGGTATTTCCAGCCGGACGGCAAAGGAAAGCTGGAAATGGATAACGGCACGGTGTTCCTGCCCAACGACCTTTACCCGCTGGAGAAAGAAACGTTCAGGCTCTACTACACCTCGGCATCGACCGACCAGCAGACGATTGACATTTATATCATCGACAGCTTCGGGCAGATGCAGCAACTTACACTATCATTTAATAATGACAACAGCGAAGAAGGAACGGAAACAATAACCCCCTAATAACAAAACGACATGGTAAAAATAGAATTGGATATAGAAGGCATCTCGTGGTACATAGAAACCACGTTGGAAACAGATACAGTTCCGGCAGTAGGTGACATCATCATTGTGGACAAGGACTGTATTTCCGAACGTGACAGTGCTGAATTATGGAAAACGCCGTCCAATCAGGTTTTCAAATGGGCGGACGAAGAAGACGATGCGCCCGTAATGGTATGGTTCGATTGCGAAACGGAAATGCTTGTCACTAAGCGGACATGGAAATATGACATCGAGGAAGAAGAAACCGTGTGCATACTTGGTGTAAAATTTATTCACTATGAGGATTTATAGTTGCGACATCCGTTTTTATCATCCTCTTGGGAAACCGGGTATGGAATGATACGCAAAGCGTAAATATCGGGCAGACAGCCCGCCGGGAAGCATCGGCGGGCTGTTTCCATGATAGGGAAAACGAAAGGCTTCTTTGTTACTTTCTTCACCCGCTGGCAGGCTCACGGAAGAAAGTAACGGCGGCAAGCAGCCGCCGTCCTCTATCAACTGGTTTTAAGGCTCTTTATGGACGTGTATTTCTCTAACCACACCTTTACCTGCTCCATGTTATATTCGCCCGTGATGATTGCCGTATGGTCGTCTATGGCTACAAACCGGACACTTTCATAGCTGTTTACCCAGCCTTGCAGGGAACAGACGCCCCACGTTTCCACATCTGCAAAAACACTGCGGTCTATCCGGCTGATTGGCTCGCCGAAAACTACCGTCATTATCTGAAAGTCCGGTTTGTCCTCCAACAGTTGCAAATGATGCAGCGTGCCGAACTCGTCTATTTTGCGCCCCCACGCCCACACATCATTATACAAATCATCGCCCCACTGGTGCGGGTGGTCGAAACGGACTTTTACCTCTATGGTGTGTTCGTTTTCTTCTGTGTCCTCGATAACGCCCGTTACCATTAAGCCCGTAAAAATACACTCGCAACGCCTGCCGATAAGCTCCTTGTTTACTTCTGTCGTTTTCATGTCCCTGAAATTTACTTGTTTATTACTCCGTTCTTCTTCGCTACCCATTCGTCACGCCTGCGGCGGCACTCGTCCAGCGTTTTGGCTACCGTGCTGAAAAGTTCGCCGTCCGTGTGGCGGTAGTCATATTGATAATAAATTTGTCCCCTGAAAGCCCCTAAACGGCATTTCACGAACTTTTCTTCTCCCGGTGTTTGGGTGATGCTTACCCCGTTTTTGTTAAGTGACTGCATGATGTCTTATTTTTTATGGTTATAAACTTGGTTGTTTTAAGCGGGCAGGGCTTTGACACCCCGCCCGGATTGGTTGTTATGCCGCCCGGAACACAAAGCCGTCATCAAACCAGTAATCGCACATGAACAGGTCACGGGCAAACTGTTTGTAATCGAAATAGGTCTTTGCGAACTCCGGCAGGTCGTAACATTCCTCTACAATTTCATAGGCGAAATCTTCTTCATCGTCATATTCCCCTTGATATTCATCCCGGAAATCACGTACAAGGTCGTCCGCATCTTCCTCGCCCAAATCATGGCTTTTATAGTTGCACCACACGAAAAAGGCTTCCTGCTCGGTGTCGCTCAAATCCTCCACCGCATCACGCAGGGCGAAGAAGTTTTCAGAAATCCAGCTTTCGTCGATTAAGCCCTCCGGCACGTTCTCCCAGTCCTGAAACATGTATTCCGCATCTTCCTCGTCCTTGTGAAGTTCCCGGCAGGCTTCATAAAATTCTTCCTTGTCCGAATAGTCCGAAAGGTCGAGCCATGCGCCGGACAATGAACCGTTGTTGTACTTGGCATAAGTGCCTACATAAACTTTTGCTTCCGATAATACCTTTGCTTCCATATTGCTGTAATTTTTAAGTTTTTAATTTTATGCGGATTTGAGAGGTGAGGGAGTTGAAGTTTCACTGAACTTTTTTCCTGTTTCCCGTAAATCCGACTTTTTTTTTATGCGTCTTCCGGTCGGGTCGGTCGTTTTCGTTTCACATAGGCGTAAAAGGGTAGTGTTTAGAGTTTGCAAGGTTTTGGGCAAAAAATACCTCGCAAGGCAGGGAAGATTTTTTCGCCAAACCGGAACGGCTCGACCTTGCAAAATCGTGAAGAACACGTAACTACCTTTGCCTATTGAAATGATTAAAACGACTGTCCCGGCTGGGGGACTGCGTAAGAGGAAGATTTACAGATAGGGAAACCGGGGAAAAGTGCCTGTTCTCTTTCATCTTTTAGGGAACACTCCATGCGGGCGGGAAAGGCAAGGGTGTTGTGAGCTTGCTTGCAATACGCTTGTGCGGGTTTCCAACGGCTCTTTTCACGGAATACAGTCAGCCATGCCACGCACGGCTGGCGTTTCGGGGAATGTGCCAGTTGGAAAAGGATATAAAAAATGCGGGTAGTCGGTGGACTGCCCGCAAGGTGGAAGAATGTACTTCATTGGGATATAGTTTGTTAGGCGGAATTTCGTTACCGAAATCGTTACCTATTCGTTTTTGTCACGGTTATAGGTAACGAAACCTACCGGACGGCGTTCTTTCTGTTGTTTCGACTGGCTCAAAAGCTGGGTAAGGGCTTGGTACAGTTCGTTGAACTGCGCATCGGTGCTTACCTCCAGTTCCTCGATGCGCCTTGACAGTTCCTCGTAACCGATTGCCATTTGGCGCATGAGGACGAAAGCCCGCATGATTGAAATGTTTACTTCTATGGCTACTTTGGAGCGGAGAACCGAAGAAAGCATGGCTACGCCCTGCTCGGTGAAAGCCATAGGCATAGCAACGCCGAAGTTGTAAGCAGGGGGTATCACATTTTGTGATACCCCTATGGATAACAGCAAGTTAGCTTCCTCTTGGGTGAGTACAAACATAAAATCACCCGGAAAACGCTCGATATTGCGCTTGACCGCCTGCTTCAAGGCTCGTGTTTCCACTTGGTAGAGTTCTGCCAAATGATAATCGAGCATCACCCGGCAACCTCTGACCTCAAAAATCTTGTTTTGGATAATCTGCAAATCCATAATCGTATATTTTAGGAGATTTAGCAATGTTGGAATAATAGTAAGGACTGGTCACAATTTGTGACCAGTTCCCAATAATCAAGATTACATGGCGACTTCCTTGTAAATCTTCTCGATGCCGACAAACTTCTTGTCAAGCCCCTGCATATCGCTGCCTATCTTGCTGTTGGTGATGCGGGCGTAAATTTGCGTAGTTTCTATGTTTGTGTGTCCCAGCATCTTGGACACCGTTTCAATGGGTACGCCCTTTGACAGCGTGGTGGTCGTGGCGAACGTGTGCCGGGCAAGGTGGAACGTCAGGTTCTTTTTAATACCGCATATATCGGCAATCTCTTTCAAGTAGGCGTTTAGCTTCTGATTGCTGATTACGGGAAGTATCTTCCCGTCCGGCAACTTGCCCTTGTACTTCTTCAAAATCATCTTGGGAATATCCAGCAGGGGAACATTCACGTCCGTATTCGTCTTTTGCCGCTTGGTGATTATCCAAAGGTTGCCGTCAAAGGACTTTTGGATATTCTCCTGCCGCAAGTTGGCGACATCGCTGTATGCCAAACCGCAGAAACAGGAAAAGACGAACAAGTCCCTGACGTGTTCCAGCCGTTCGGAAACCATTTTCTTTTTAAGGATGATTTTTATCTCGTCCTCTGTCAGATAACCCCTGTCCACTTTCTCCAGCCGGATTTTATAGCTGGCGAACGGGTCGCCCACCAGTATGCCGTTGTTGCGGGCAATGATGATGATACGCTTGAAGAACTGCATGAACTTGGCGGTGGTGTTGTAGCCGCACTTGCAGGCGGTACGCAAATACAACTCAAAATCGGTAATGAACATCGGGCTTATCTCCTTTATGGATATGTCCGATACGTTGTACTTGCTTTGGATAAATTCAGCGAGGTGGCGGCGGGTCACTTCATACTTGCGGTAGGTCGCTATCGTCTTGGATATGCCCACAAGCTGCTTCACATCGTCATTGTGCTTTTGGAACAATGAAAGGATTGTTTCGTGGCTCTCGCTATGACCTAAAAACTCGTTTTTCACTTTCTCGGCGGTCACGTAGTTGTCACGCCGCTGCATTTCGTGATAAATGGTATTCAGGGAAGAACGTATGTCGTCCAAAAGGGCGTTTATCCTCCCGGCATCCCTGCCTTTGGCTTTGCCCGCAGCAATGCTCCAGTTGTCGGGCTGGATGCTCTGTTTCGTACTGAACTGGCAAAGTTTGCCGTCTATGGTGATGCGTGCCATAATCATAACCTCGCCGTTTTTCTTTTCAGAACCTTTCTTCAAATAAAAAAGAACCTTGAATGTCGATTTCATAACTCACTTTTTTTAGTTGCAAAATTAGTTTTTACCTCTCGTTTTCGAGTTATGCAGACTATGGACTAATATAGTCATTATCAGGTCATTTATGGACAATTCGTTACCGTTTTTGTCCGGCAGGGAATAGGTAACGATTTAGTAACGAAACTTTGTCTTTTACCGTACTTTTGAAGTCTTGGAAGCAGGACTTTCGGGCAATAAAAAAAGCCACAAATCATTGATTTGTAGCTTTTTGTCCGTTTGCTGACCATTTCTGTCCAGCACGTTCAGCGGAGAGACAGGGATTCGAACCCCGGGTACCTCGCAGTACAACGGTTTTCAAGACCGCCGCAATCGACCACTCTGCCACCTCTCCAAAACTTCTTTATCAGAAGTGCTTTTCGTTAAAAGCGGTGCAAAGGTACGAATATATTTTAAACTTACAAGAGTTTTCACAAAAAAAAATCACGAACATCATTTCCAAAGAATAGCAATATCTAGGTATTTTATGTTGAAAAGCATAAAATAGAGCATATTTATGCTGATTATATGAAAAAACGTTGTAACTTTGTGCGCTCTAAAGAAAAGGATAACTACAACCTCTAATTTTATCATTTATGGAATTAAATAAGATCTTTAAAGACGGTCTTTGGAGCACAGAAATCAACGTAAGAGATTTCGTTAGTCACAACATCACTCCGTATTATGGAGATGCTTCTTTCCTCGAAGGACCTACCGAACGCACAAAAGCTGTATGGAACCGCTGCCTCGAAGCACTGGCAGAAGAAAGAGCCAATAACGGCGTACGCTCACTGGATAATGTCACCGTCTCAACCATCACTTCTCATAAAGCCGGATATATCGACAAAGAAAATGAACTGATCGTCGGTCTGCAGACAGACGAACTTCTGAAACGTGCCATCAAGCCTTTCGGAGGTATCAACGTAGTGAGCAAAGCCTGCCACGAAAACGGCGTGGAAGTGGACGACCGTGTAAAAGATATATTCACTCACTACCGCAAGACGCACAACGACGGAGTATTTGACGTATATACCGAAGAAATCCGTTCGTTCCGTTCTCTGGGATTCCTCACCGGACTTCCTGACAACTATGCCCGTGGACGTATCATCGGCGACTACCGCCGTATGGCTCTCTATGGTATCGACCGACTGATTGAGGCAAAAAAAGAAGACTTGCGTAACCTTACCGGTCCGATGACCGAAGCCCGCATCCGCCTGCGCGAAGAAGTGGCAGAGCAAATCAAGGCATTGAAAGACATGAAAGTAATGGGCGAATACTACGGACTCGACTTGAGCCGTCCTGCCTACACCGCACAAGAAGCAGTACAATGGGTATACATGGCTTACCTTGCTGCCGTAAAAGAACAAGACGGTGCTGCTATGTCACTAGGTAACGTCTCTTCGTTCCTCGACATTTATATGGAATATGAATTGAGCAAAGGAACCATCACAGAATCTTTCGCACAGGAGCTGATCGACCAGTTTGTCATCAAACTGCGTATGGTGCGTCACCTGCGTATGCAATCTTACAACGACATCTTCGCCGGCGACCCGACATGGGTAACCGAATCCCTGGGTGGACGCCTCAACGACGGACGTACCAAGGTGACAAAGACTTCTTTCCGCTTTCTGCAAACACTCTACAACCTCGGCCCTTCACCGGAACCGAACCTGACTGTATTGTGGAGCCCGGAACTGCCGGAAGGATTCAAAGAATTCTGCGCAAAAGTATCTATCGACACTTCTTCCATCCAATATGAAAACGACGACCTGATGCGTGAAGTGCGCCAGTCTGACGATTACGGAATCGCATGCTGCGTATCTTATCAGGAAATCGGAAAACAAATCCAATTCTTCGGCGCACGTTGCAACCTGGCAAAAGCCCTGTTGCTTGCCATCAACGGCGGACGTTGCGAAAACACCGGTACGGTAATGGTGAAAAATATCCCCGTACTAACCAGCGACACACTGAACTTCGAAGAAGTAATGAGCAACTACAAGAAGGTATTGACAGAAATCGCCCGTGTTTACAACGAAGCGATGAACATCATCCATTATATGCATGATAAGTATTACTACGAAAAAGCCCAAATGGCTCTTGTAGATACCAACCCACGCATCAACCTTGCTTATGGTGTAGCCGGACTTTCTATCGCCCTCGATTCACTGTCGGCCATCAAATATGCCAAAGTGACCGCACGCCGCAACGACATCGGTCTGACAGAAGGTTTCGATATTCAAGGCGAATTCCCTTGCTTCGGTAATGACAACGACAAGGTAGACCACCTGGGTGTTGACCTGGTCTATTTCTTCAGCGAAGAATTGAAGAAACTTCCGGTTTACAAAAATGCCCGTCCTACTTTATCTTTGCTCACCATCACTTCCAACGTGATGTATGGCAAGAAGACAGGTGCTACTCCCGACGGACGCGCCAAAGGTGTCGCTTTTGCTCCGGGAGCCAACCCTATGCACGGACGTGACAAGAACGGTGCCATCGCCTCTTTGAGTTCCGTAGCGAAATTACGTTACCGCGACTCACAGGACGGTATCAGCAACACTTTCTCCATCGTCCCCAAATCACTGGGAGCTACTGAAGAGGATCGCGTAGAAAATCTGGTGACAATGATGGATGGCTATTTCACCAAAGGCGCTCACCACCTGAACGTGAACGTACTGAACCGTGAAATGCTTTACGATGCCATGGAACATCCGGAAAAATATCCGCAACTCACCATCCGTGTTTCCGGTTATGCCGTAAACTTCGTGAAGTTGAGCCGCGAACATCAATTGGAAGTTATCAGCCGTAGCTTCCACGAACGTATGTAATCAGATCTACTCAATATGACGATAAACGTACATTCATACGAAAGTATGGGAACATTCGACGGGCCGGGCTTACGGCTCGTCGTTTTTCTTCAAGGATGCAATTTCCGCTGCCTGTATTGTGCCAACCCCGACACGATAGCCGGAAAAGGAGGCACACCTACCCCACCGGAAGAAATCGTCCGCATGGCTATGAGCCAACGTCCTTTTTTCGGGAAACGCGGAGGAGTCACTTTCTCCGGAGGAGAACCTACGTTTCAGGCCAAAGCACTAGTCCCTTTAGTGCGTGAACTGAAAGAAAAGGGAATACATGTATGCATAGACAGCAACGGCGGTATCTGGAACGAAGAAGTAGAAGAACTTTTCAAACTGACGGATCTTGTATTGCTGGATATTAAAGAGTTCAATCCGGCACGCCATCAAGCACTGACCGGAAGAAGTAACGAGCAAACCATCCGCACGGCAGCATGGCTGGAAGAAAACGAGAAACCTTTCTGGCTGCGTTATGTATTAGTGCCCGGATACAGCGATTTCGAAGAGGATATCCGCCGCTTGGGAGAGGCTCTGGGAAAATATAAGATGGTGCAACGAGTGGAAATCCTGCCTTATCATACATTAGGCGTACATAAGTATGAAGCGATGGAGCAGGAATACAAGCTGAAAGACGTAAAAGAAAATACCCCCGAACAACTTGAAAAAGCCGCGGAGGTATTTAAAGAGTATTTCACTACTGTGGTGGTCAATTAACCACCACAGTAATAAATAGGATAAAAATCACCATGTCTCTGCTTTCACCTCGAAACAGGGACACTCTTTGATCCGCTCCCAAGGGTCAACAATTCCATTATAATTGGTGTCAGGACTCAAGTCCCGATGACCGACCACCTTTGCATCCGGATAACGCTGCAACAGTTCGCGCACCAGGCGATGCAAAGATTCTTTCTGGCAGGAAGTACGTGTATCCGCTGCCTTTCCGTCCTCATCCAGTCCGCCTTCATAGCACACCCCTAAACTAATCGCATTAAAACCGCGTGCATGAGCACCCACCGTATCTTCATCCCTCATCGGTTCTATCTGTCCCGACTTGCGGATATAATAATGATACCCCCAACAAGAAAAGCCCCGAAAGCGATGGGCAGTGTCCACATCCTTCGCCGTGAAGTCGCGATCAGCACGGGTAGCAGAGCAGTGAATCACAATCAGACTAATCTTTCTCATCGTCCTTCTCCCTTTCCGTTGTTTTCACATTACACACTTCCTTATGGGTAGCATTGAAGCGCACCTCTCTCACAATTCTGTTCCGCTTTCTTTTTCCGAAGAAAGGCACAAGGAACATGATTACATCCAAAATCTTAGTTACAATTTCTTTCATTTGATCTAATATTAAAGTTATCATGCTGCCGGATCCGGAGCTTCTCCGCTTCCACCACCGTCTGAACCACCACCGGAACCTTTGTCATCGTCTTCTCCTTCATTGCCGCTACCGCCCGTTTGGGCCACCGCACGCGTCGTTACCTGCTGGTAGCTAAGAATCTTCGTGATGTCCGCCAACGTCTTTCCGGGACGGAAAATAATATGGGCAGCCGTAATCAGCGAACTTGAAAACTCCTTGACCGACACAGCTCCTTCACTGTTCAACCCGATCTGCAAACTGCCCAAATCACCCAGCCGGACTATTCTTCCCGCTTTCAACGCACGCTTCGCCTCATAAAGAATACCCGAAATGGCGGCACGCACATCTGTCTCCGTACAGGTAGACCGGCTGGTGATTCCCTCGCACAACTCTTCAAAATCCAACTCTCCCGAAGCCTGTGCCTGCGCGTAATACTTTGCCGACTCATCCTTTTTGGCAGGATTCTTGCGCGGCACTACTGAATAAGTTACTGTCATTGCCATAATAAAATAATTTTAAGATTTCACACATTTCGAACGCGTTCCTTATTTGTTAACGACATAAAGATAACACATTTTCCATCCTCCGGATTCCCCAACGAAGTTTCCTGATACTCTATGAATAATAATGACGTTATTCTTTTAATAAGCCATTAATTTTCAGTAACTTTATAGCATAAACCAAATACCATTCATCATGTATTATCCGGATCAGCCGTTTCATATCCGCACTTATAAAAAGTCGGAACTAGCTCATCTTTACAACCCCAACGTATGCCTTAAAGTAGCCTTACAAATACTACGTCGTTGGATTGTCTACAACCTTCCGCTCCTGCAAGAACTCGAACAAGAAGGCTATCGTGCCCGCAACCGCCTTCTCTCTCCCCGGCAAGTGGCAACGATCATACGCTATTTGGGAGAACCCTAGGAACTTAATCAAAAAAACGAAAAGTTCCATTCTATTATTTTACAAACAAATTTCTTTGCAACCGCAAATTAAAAAGAACAAACCAACATGGATCATTTTACCATCTTTCAAGACTTTTACCGCGTCATAGCCGAAATGACAGAAGAAGAAATCGTATCGGCCATCAGCAACGGCACATACCGGGAAACGGTGGAGGACGTGCGCCGAATCTTCGCGGAACAAGGCGAGAAAGCAGCCAACGAAAAGAAAATAGAACTACCGGAAATCACCTTTTCAGCCAACTACCGGGGAGGACGTTCAAACGCAACTCTCGTCAAGTATCTGGGATACATCGTAGTAGACATCGACCATCAGACACAGGAAGCATTGGCACGCATCCTCGCACTGGCAAAAAAGTGTGCCCACACCCGCATCGCTTTCATCAGCCCCAAAGGAATGGGACTGAAAATCGTGGTACGTGTATGCCGGACAGACGGGACATTGCCCGAAACAATTCAGGAAATTGAAGATTTCCATCATGCTGCTTATCACAAAATCGCTTCCTTTTATGCCCAGCTCTGCGGAGTTGAGGTCGACACTTCCGGGCAGGATGTTAGCCGCACTTGCCTGTTCTCTTACGATCCGGATATTTATTTCAATCCCGATGCCACAGCTGTCATCGTGGAACAGCCACCGATGTTCTTCAAGTCTCAAAAGAAGAAAAGGGCATCCGGCAAAAAGAAAAAGACGACAGCACCAGACAACAATCCCCTCACCGAACAAGTGGCACTCAACTACCATTCCTCGCACGCTTCCTTAATGGTGACTCTGAACTATTATCACAATAAATCCGAAAAGTACGTCACCGGCAACCGGAACAACTACCTGCATTGCCTGGCTTGTATGTACAATCGCTACGGCGTCCCCCAGGAAGAGGCGGCAGCTTTTATCAAGAGCCAGTTCACCGATCTTCCCGCGGATGAAATGGACGCACTGATCGGGAGTGCTTACGGACACAACGAGGAATTCGACACCCGCAAGCTGAATAGTACGCAGAAGCGAATGTTACAGATTGAGCAACATATCAAAGAAAATTACGATACACGCTACAACGAAGTGCTTCATATCATGGAATATCGCAGAAGGAAAACGGACACGGAGCAACCGGAACCTTTCCATATTCTCGACGAAATGATGGAAAACAGCATTTGGATGGAGATGAACGAACTGGGCTATTCGTGCACCGTCAAGACGATTCAGAATCTGATCTACTCCGACTTCAGCATCACCTACCATCCTATTCGCGAGTATTTAGACTCGCTGCCTGAATGGGACGGAACGGATTATATCGGTATCCTTGCCAACAGCGTGCATACTAGTCACCAGAAATTTTGGGTAGAATGTCTGGAACGTTATCTGGTGGGAATGTGCGCTGCCGCCACACAAGACGATGTGGTGAACCACACTGTTTTGTTGCTTTGCAGCGAAATACAGAACATCGGAAAGACTACGTTTATCAACAACCTGCTGCCGCCCGAATTGCGCGCCTATCTTTCTACCGGTCTTATCAACCCGAGCAACAAGGATGATCTAGCCAAAATAGCGCAGGCAATGCTTATCAATCTGGATGAATTTGAAGGGATGAGCGGACGGGAACTGAATATCTTCAAGGATTTGGTTACCCGCAAAGTAATCAGCATCCGCCTGCCATACGCGCGGCGTTCGCAAAACTTTCCTCATACGGCTTCTTTTGCCGGCACATGCAATTACCAGGAAGTGCTTCACGACACCACAGGTAACCGCCGTTTTCTCTGCTTTCATGTCGACTCGATGGAGTTTATCAAAATAAACTACGCGCAGTTGTATGCACAAATCAAGTATCTGCTCAACAAGCCGGGGTATCAGTATTGGTTCACCCAGTCGGAAAACTCACGGATTGAAGAGAACAACGAGGATTTCATTTTCCACTCACCGGAAGAAGAACTGGTGTTGACACATATCCGCAAACCGGAACGTTTCGAAAAGGTGCATTATCTGACGGTCACTGAAATTGCGGAATTGATTCGCGAACGGACGGGGTATCAATATTCTCACGGAACCAAAGCCCAACTAGGAAAAGTGATGTCCAAACACGGCTTCGAATTTCATAAGGGAAAAAACGGGAGAAGATACACTGTATTCATTATTGATACGGAACAAGTGAAATCAAACAGGCTATATGAATAAGATTTCATCTCCTTCGCACGCAAAAAGGTGAGGGTTGGTGAGGGTACTTTTGCAACTTTTCATTTTTATATTTCTTATTTCTATTCTTCTATTTTCTTCTAAAAAAAAATACGAATGTTAGAAATTTACCCTCACCTACCCTCACCTTTTCCTTTTTCTTCCTCAAAAAAACGGTGGGAAATTTGAAAAAGACAGTTATCTTTTTCAAATTTCCCACCATGTTTTTTTAATCTGAATCGAAGTTATACTCCTAGCACAATACTAGCATCAATATTCAGTTTTTTACTTATTTCACGAGCCACTTTCAATGTCGGCTCACATTTTCCGGAAATGTAGTCACTAAGACGCGAAGGACTAACTCCTATCAGTTGTGATAGTGATTTCTGATTGAGCCCCATTTCGTACATACGAAGCTTCAGAACATCCACAAGCGAAGGTTCTCCCAAAGAAAAGTGTTCCTCTGAATAATCGGCAACAAAATTAGAAAGAAGTTCCAACTCGATGCTGTTAGGGTCATTCAAAGGAGTATCATCCTTCACTAACGGAAGAAGATCCTCCACTCTCTTTACAGCCCATTCATACTGGGTTTGGTTTTCTATCTTTGTCATATTTTCAAATATTAGCACAATCTATTTTATCATATTCTTTATGAGTACCAATAAAGCGAATATATACAAACTTTACAGTGAACTTCACCACTACTACCAAGCGATAATTATTCCCTTTAACATTGAAAACATAATGCTGGTTACCTACACTATCGGCACTATTAAAGGTCTTCTTTATATCAGCGAAACAAGCCCATTCACTTTTCTTTACTATAGTAACCCATTCTTGCAAAGCAACTTTTGAATCGGGATGCTCCTCTGCATATTCTTTTAACGCTTGTTCTGTAAATATTCTCATTAGTTACTCACTTATCATGCAACAAAAATAAGAATATAATTCCAATTTTCAAAATTATATTCCGATATTTGTAATTATGGATAAAAAGATTCGCTTCTTATAAAGACATCGAAAATTCGATCCTACAACCTAACGCATTCATGATGCGATAGAAAGTAGAAACCTTAGGTTCTGTCTGACCACTTTCCACTCTTGAAATATAAGAACGGTCGGAACCGATACGCCGGGCTAACTCTGCTTGAGTAATCTTAGCCTTTTTCCTTGCGTCTTCGATAATTTGCCCGGTGTAGAAAGCATACGCTTTTTCTTCTGCTTCCGCACGTTCGGGAGTACCTTCTGCTCCAAATTTCGCATCAAGAACAGCGTCATAATCTACTATTTGATGATTGTTTATCTGCATAATATTCCTCCTTTATTTTTAATGCTTTATCTATTTCACTACCCGGTGTTTTTTGCGCCTTCTTTTGAAAGCCATTAAACAACACTACAATATTTCCATCATCAAAAATGAAAAATACCCGTTATATATTACCATTATATTCTGTACGAAGTTCAAAAACTCCGTCCTGAACAAATTTTACAAATTTAGTGGAGAGTCTTTCTTGTGTTTTCAACAAGAGTAGTCCATACTGGATTTTATCTTGTTCCTTTTCGGTTAAAGTCTCCATGAAAGCCTCAAAGTAACCTCCGTATGTACGGATCTTACGTTTCTTTTCCATACTGCAAATATACGAATTGTTGTTCAACTATACAACAATCGTCTTTTTATTTTATATTATTTTTCCTCAAATTCTCCAGCACGCTTTTTCTTCTCATAAGACACCAGCGTCTCTACACTAAGCGTTTTCCCATTCTTAGGGCTTATCACATCTACAACGCTTGCTAACGCACGAAAAGTCTGTTCGCAATTTGCTACTCCGTCATACGTCAACCTACCCAGATTGATGGCATCGAGCACAACAGAGACATATTGCTTCGGATTTCCCCGATACTCGATGATGACAGGCGTGAGATGCGACATCTCTCGAGTCAGTTGACTGACGATTCTTTTTTTTGGTCGAGCAGATCCATTAATTTTTCACTATGCACATTGATTTGTGCGGTTACTTCACGAAGTTCGTCTTTCAATGAACACAATAATTCATCATTCAATGAATTTTCCATAAAACTTTCTATTTAATTGATTATAAAAAAGCCATTCCAGAAAGATAAGCAATCATTACTTACTTCCCGGAATGGTGTCTAATACCTCGAAAACAAAGACTTATATTCTAACCTAATGTACTCACTTTAATCCATTTCTTTTGATTTTGCATTCCATACCAGCAAAGCAAACAACACCGAAAGCAAAGCAGCACCAATCCAAAACCAATTGATATAGGTGAAGTCATAAACATCTACTCCATTCTGAACAGTCTTTTGCCCTTCTATCAGTATACCGCTCATCACGTCCTGCAATCCGGCACCGATATAACTGGCAATACCAACTACTCCCAATGCAGCACCCGACGCATTACGGGGAGCAATATCCACTGCCATCAAACCACCCAGAAAACAGATCAAAACTCCGATACCTAAACCGAAAAGAACCATTGCCAACACGTCTATCCCAAAATGAGCTCCCGGAACTAAGAGAAACAAACAAAGAGCAAACACATTCATCAACCCGAAAATTAACGCAGGAACATTGCGACGTCCACCAAATAACTTATCGGAAATAACACCTGAAAACATAGTACCGATTATGCCACAGACCGGACAAATAGAAATGATAAAACTGGCATCCAAGGTGGAGTAACCCTTTTGAGCTTCCAAATAAAAAACGCCCCAACTATTGATAGCATAACGACTGATATACATAAAAGCACTCGAAAGAGCCAGTATCCAAATGGCAGGCATCAGCAATACCTGACGCTGTGCTTTATTAAAATCAGCCGTTTCTGTCTCACTCATTTCCTTTTTCTGTTTGGGAACATTCACCGAAGGAAATCCCATGCTTTCGGGAGTATCATGGAAGAACTTCCAGACGATCAACGCTCCTATCAATCCCACTATACCGGCTCCGAAGAAACCATACCGCCAGCCCAACACACTGACAATTGAGGCTATTATCAGAAAAGTCAACGCTTCGCCGATATTATGGCTCGCAGACCAAAAGCCATAGTATGAACCGCGCTCTTTGTCCGTGAACCAACGGGAAAGCCCTACTACACAAGAGGCTGCTCCCATAGATTGAAACCAGCCGCTAATCCCCCAAAGGATAGCGAACAGGATAAAAGAATTAGTAAAACCGAGACAGAGGTTAACCAAAGCGGTTACCAATAAACCGGTAGTCATAAAACGGTTGATATTACTACGGTCGGCAAGGAAACCGTTCGTGAATTTCCCGATGGCATAGGTGAAAAACAATACGGAACCTATGATGCCTAACTCTGTTTCCGAAAAAATGCCTTCATCTACAATAGGTTTCTTTACGACATTCAGACTAAGACGGCACACATAATACATACCGTAACCAAAAGTCGCAGAAAGGAAGGTAGACCATTTCAGAAACTTCAAACGGCGGGCATCGGATGAAGACAAAGTTTCTCCGTTACAAGGTCTCGGTGAAGAGACCTTGTAAAAATTGATTAGTTGTTTCAACATGAAGGAAGTGCGTTTAATCGTGAAGTTTCTTGTTACGCAAATACTCCAATAATAAAGCAGGACGATCTGTTTGAATTAGCTTGGCTCCCTGGGCAATTATCCACCCCCAACTTTCATCCGGCTGATGAAGTTCTACTGCACGGTCGTCATCATGGCCGCCACAGAGTTTAGGCCACAAAGAATTAACAAAAAGCCTTGCGCCACTATCACGCACTTTCTGAATCAATCGAAGAGTCTCTTTTTCATCATTATCAAAGACTAATTCATAAGCTATCGGTTTCAAATGTTTCTGATAACTATCTATTATTTTTTCAGCATCTTCCTTATTTAAATTTATCACTGGCATAAAAATCACTTTATCCAATACTTCCCCGTTCTCCACTTTTACTTGTTCATAGGGAAGTCCAGCTTTGATAACACATTGGTCAACTGTTCCCGTTTTTTCCAGAATACAATAAGCCTCTTTAAAATAATCATACCCCTTATCAATATTGACTAATATTTTGCCCTTACATAATAACATGACTTCTTCTAAAGTAGGAATAAGATGAGTAGTCTTGTGAGCTGCTCCATTTTTTAGACGAAAACGCCGCAATTCTTCCAAAGTGTAATTTTCCGGTTTCCCTTTTCCTGTTGTTGTGCGATCAATTGTTTGATCATGCATCACAATGAGATGTCCGTCTTTCGTTTTCTTCAAGTCAACTTCGACCATATCAACTCCCATATCAATACAATTTTGTATTGCTTGCAAAGAATTTTCCGGTGCATTTCTCCAATCACCACGATGAGAAACCACCATCACCGAATGATTATTTTTATCTAACAAATTCGCACGTAACTTTCTATTCTGAGCATTTATCCCCGAAATAGCAATGAGCAACAAACTAAAAATGAATAACTTTCTCATATTGTTTCAGTATTTTTATCTATTGATTCTGATTTTTAAATAAGCTCTATCGTCAAAGGAGCAGTTTCCCTTCTTAATACCTTTAGTACTTTTATATTGGCGCATACAAAGAGGATCATTCTCCAAGATATTCATCAAATAACATTCTGATTCCCTCAAAGTCGGAAACAAACAAGGATAGCCGTCAGACGACAAGACTATTTGTGTATGATTTCCTATGGAGAAAATACGTACCTGATGCATATTAATGGGAAAACCATCAAAAACCGGAAAAGAATATGGTTGATTTTTATCAGGATTGTTTTGAAGTATAGCTTGCTGCTGGAGAAAACGATAAATAAAATTACGCCCTGGATCATTGCTCAATAAATCATCCGGTGTAGCACCATTTAACAAAGCTATTTCATTTACTACCGCACGCGCATTAGCCATTATAGCGTCAATTTCCTTTTCATTTGAAGAGTAAGTATTACCAAAAAGACACTGACAGTCCCCGATTTGCCATATTTCATTCTTTTCATAACTATAAATCACTCCATTGGCAGTAAAACGGCTACCGGGTGTTTTCTCCAACTCTTCCAACAAACGATGCTGAACATAAAAAGAATGTATTTTCTCTGTTATCCTTTTCAGAGCTTCATTGGCATCAATATCTTTAGGGAAATCGTGTATCGCCTCAATGACCAGTTCCATCGCTATACGCCCCGTTTTTTTTCCATCAATCTCCAATTCCGATTTTGCCGTAGCTCCATCAATGACTGCTGCAAAATAGGGAGTTACAATTATCCCATCTTCATTTGTAGCAGGAGTATGCTTACCTTTCAAGAATACTTCTTCTACATCAAAATTAGGACTTGTTTGCATTGTCCATTCATTCTCTACGGAAAGGTAATCCCAATTTTCAATACATTCCCATTTCTTTTTCAATTCTTTCTTTTTCAAATAATTTATTAAATATGCAGGTCTGTCTGTTTGCAATATAGAAGCCCCGAGCGAATCTATCAAATAGCCATAACCTTCATCCGGATCAACTAAAGAGCAATCATCATCGTGACCGCCTGCATGGGTATTCCACAAAGTATTATACCAAATTCGTGCTCGCCCTTTCATCGCATTTTTTACATCATAGGGTAATCTGTTCAAATCAGATGCAAATTTGAACTCTACCGCCACAGGATTTATTATTTGTAAATAGTCATCCAAACGCTGCATTGCATTTTTATCGTCCAAATTAATCTTTGGCATAAAGACGACCTTTTTTAGATATTTCCCATAGTTCTTTTTCACATAATCTGCCGGAGCATCGCTTTTCATTATTACCATATCGGTCGTTCCTGTCTTCTCCAATAGGGTATAAACCTGATCAAAATAATCAAAAGCTTTGTCCAAATTAAGCATCACTCTACCTTTAGCAAACAGTAATGCCTCTTCTAAGGTCGGTACTTTATAAATAGTTTTTATATGACAACCATTTCGCAATTGAAGTGCTTTAATTTCTGCCAGCGTATGATCTGCAACCAGTCCTTTGCCGGTCGTTGTCCGGTCCAACTTAGAATCATGCATTAATATCAAGTGTCCATCTTTCGTTCTTGCCAAATCAACTTCTACAATGTCTACCCCCATTTTTACTGCATTATCTATTGCCTCTATAGAATTCTCGCAAGCATTTCGCCAATCACCTCTATGAGAAGCTACTAATACATTCTTGTTTTCAGGAGCAAACAGTTTATTGCGAATACTGTCTAATCTGGTCTGAGCAAATGAACTAATGCTCAGAATACAAAAGCTCACAAAAACAACTAATTTTCTATTTATCATGTTTCAGCCATTTCAATTATATCGGAATATATAAATAACTATCTTATCTATATATTCCAATATAACATAGTGAGTTTTCTAATATTGAGGATTTTGTGGAAGTATATTAGGATTATTCACCTTCTCAACTTCTGCACTAGGAATCGGGAAAATCAATCTATAATCCGGAATATCTATATCATAAGCGGCCTTTATGACCTCTTTTGCCGTTCCTGTTCTAATTAAATCGAACCAACGATTTCCTTCTAATGGAAATTCCAAATATCTTTCGTTCAAAACAGCTTTTTTAAAGTCTGATTGTGAAGGTACTTCCAAGGATGTCAGATTTGGTAGCCCTGCTCTATCACGTACTTTATTCAGATAATAAAAACCGCTGTTCTTTGAGTTAATATCCGTATCAAAAGATTCTTCGTTCAATACCTCCGCATACATCAAAAGAATATCTGCATATCGCAAAACGATAAAATCATTTCCAACATCTTTAGTAGATACATCCTGAATATCATAATATTTCATCGGTAAATAAACAGAACCACTCTTTTTGTACTCCAAAAATCCTGCACGCGCATCATCACTATTATAGGCTCCTTTCAGGACGTCACTAAAATGGCCCAATGTTACATCCGATAGACTTAACCACATTCCATGACCACCGTCAATCAATGTTTTACTATATTTAATGGCAAACAAGATCTCTTTATTCATCTCATTATTCACATCAAAAACATCCTTTATATCAGTAAGCAAATCATATTTCTCTGTGATTATGATATTATTTAAATGAGTCTTTGCATCATTATATTTCTTATTTGTCAGATAAGTTTTTGCAAGAAGAGCTTCAGCCGCATTAGATGTCACCCGCCCTAAATCTGATTTATCATAAGTATCGGGTAACTGTAAAGCAAATATCAGATCGGATTCAATCTGCTCATAAACTTTGCCTACGCTCTCCCGAGGCATCTTCAAGGCCTCTCCATCGGAAAGTTCATGTACAACCAATGGCACTCCACCAAAGAGACGCACCAAATTAAAATAATGAAATGCACGAATGAAACGGGCTTCCGCCTCAAATTGTAATTTCTTGTCGGCATTAATTGTTGCATTCTGAATGTGATCTATCATCACATTACAACAACTTATTGCACTGTACGATTTCTCCCAAATATCAGCAATCAAACTATTTGTCTTGTTATCTTGAAAATGGTTGATTTCATATTTATCTTGAGAACCGGACGTAAAACTTGGCATAAACATATTATCCGAACGATACTCCAATACATCAAGAACGATTGTCGGATAATTCCGAAGCGACTGGTAACACGCCATTACCGCACTATTAAAATCATTTTCAGTTACATAAAATTCTTTAGCATTAGGCTGAGATTCCGGCGACAAATCTAAGAAGCCCTCACAAGAACTCAAACAGAAAAATGCACATACTATCAATAATTTATTCTTCATAATTTCATGTATTTATTAAAAGCTAACATTCAAACCAAACGAATAAGTCTTAGATAACGGATATGATCCATAATCCACACCAGGAGTCAAGGAACCATTAGAATTATAGTTACTTACTTCCGGATTATAACCGGAGTAATTGGTTATCGTAAATAAATTCTGACCGGAAAAATAAAGTCTCAATGATGTTAATCCGAACTTTTGTACAAAATTCTTAGGCAATGTATATCCTAAAGTAATATTTTGCATTCTAAGATAAGAACCATCTTCCAAATGCCATGTAGATGTGCGTGAATTGTTACCGGTTGACTTACGGTTTGCTCTGTTCACCTGTCCGTTACCCGGATTTTCCACTGATTGAAAACGGTCTAAAGCAATGACCATACTGTTTACATTTCCCTCCATATTAGCTATATAACGCCTTTGTAGATTAAGAATTTTATTTCCCTAAATACCTTGCAAGTTGAATGACAAATCTATCCCTTTATATGCAAATGAACTCATAAATCCATATGTAAACTTCGGCATATAATTGCCAACAATTGCGCGGTCATCATCCAAATCCATTTCACCATTTCCATCAACGTCTACAAATTTGAAATCACCGACTTTTGCATTTGAGAAGTGTGGATATGCATCTAGCTCTGCCTGATTTTTGAATACTCCATCCTGAACCAACAAAAAGTAATTGCCGATAGGCTGACCTACTTCTGTTTTAAAATATGCATGGCTAACGCCCGCAGATGTGATGATCGGAGCATCTTCGGGGCCAAGTTTAAGAACTTTGTTCCTATTGGCAGCAATATTAAAACTTGCATCCCATCTGAACCCACTCCAATTGTGATGGGTACCTATCGTAAATTCAACACCACGATTACGTACTTCACCAATATTCTTGCGCATATCTGAGAATCCCGTAATCTGAGGGATAGGTACGTCTAACAATAGATCGTAGGTGTTACTTTGATACATATCAAATTCAAATGTCAATCGTTCGTCAAATAAACCGATGTCTAATCCAACATTGTACATCCGAGTTTTTTCCCATCCTAAATCATCATTTGAAATCTGCGACGGACGCAAACCTGATACTAAACTACCTTCACCCGTGCCCAATACATATTGATTATATTTCAACATAGCAATATGTTCATAATTTCCAATACTAAAGTTACCGGATATACCATAACTAGCACGTAATTTCAGATTACTAACCCAAGGAAGATTTCTCATGAAATCTTCAGAAATGATACGCCATCCAACAGAGACTGACGGAAAATATCCCCAACGATTATTCTTCCCGAAACGAGACGAACCATCTGAACGTATAGCAGCACTCAATAAATATTTTCCTTTATAATCATATTGTGCCCGTGCCAAGAAAGAAGCCAATGCCCATGCCTGTGAATCTGCTCCACCTGTAGAAACAATTCCTCCGGCTACATTCTGCACTAAATCATTCACAAAATCCGTAGCTTGTACAGAATGCTTCTTCATCATATCTTTTTGAGCTGTAAATCCAATGATAGCATTTAAATTATGACCATTGAAGTTCTTTTGATAATTTAAAGTATTTTCTATAAGCCAGTTCAAATAGTACGTTCCACTGGATTTAGCTACGGGGTTTGATGGTGATTGAAAATACTTCTCTCCCTGTAACGGCAATTCGGACGAACGATAATACTCATTATAAAAATAATTATAATTAGTGGCAGCTGAAAACTTATACTTCAAACCTTTAATTATCTCCCACTGAAAATAGAAGTTACCTAATAAATTAGCATGAGTCACCTGATCTTTTGTCAGATTAGCCATTGCGACAGGATTTAAAACAGCATTATGCTGATAGTCAGTACCTATTTTCCAAAATCCGTTTCCCATATAATTATATGAACCGTCCTCATTATATACCGGCCATACAGGTGGCATCATTAATGCATTAATTACCACTCCTTTATTATTATCACTATCCACTCTGTCCTCTATCGAATAAGACGGTGAAAAATTAACACCTAATTCCACTTTATCACTTTTATAAGTGAAATTGAGACGAGCACCAAACCTTTCATAACCCGAATTCACAATGATACCCGATTGATTTAAATAGCTTCCAGAAATAAAGAATTTTGTCTTTTCTCCACCACCACTTATAGAAATGGAATGCTTTGTAATAGGAGCCGTACGATATAATGCATCTTGCCAATCTGTATTTGTTAGCCCTTTCTGTCCTTCTAAATATGGAAATAACTCAGGTGGAATCTTGTCGTAAGATTTTTTTCGTACTTCATTAGGGTCATCAGGACTAGCGTCAGGATAAGAGGTTAAATACGAACCATTATGCCCGTCACGTGCAAATGCTGCAAATTCATAAGCGTCTAACATATCTATCTTTTTTGAAAGCGTTTGAAAACCAACAGAACCATTATAACTAACTTTCGCTTTTCCACTCGCCCCTTTTTTGGTAGTAATCATTACAACACCATTTGCTCCACGTGAGCCATAAATTGCTGCCGAAGAAGCATCCTTTAATATTTCAATCGATTCCACATCATTCATATCAACAGTTTCCAAAGCACTTGAAGCTCTTTCCAATGGTACTCCATCCACCACATATAGCGGCTCTGCCCCTGCTGTAATAGTACCTGTACCTCTCACGCGAATAGTAGCACCACTGTTAGGTTTTCCAGAAGTCTGAGTTACTTGAACACCAGCCATTTTACCAACAATAGCCTGGTCAAATCCTGTAACAGGCATGTCTTTCAAGTCTTTCCCCCCTACTCTTGCAATGGAAGTAGTGACATCCTGCTTTCTCATGCTTCCATAACCTACTACTACAACTTCGTCAATCAACTTACTATCTTCTATCATGGTTATCTTTGAAAGTTTCTCATCAGTAACAGCAATGTCTATTGTCAAATATCCGATATAAGAAATAGTTAATAGCGATTTTTCCGGCACATCTGACAAAACAAATTTACCATCAAAGTCGGTAATTGTTCCTTGCGCTTCACCTTTAATTTGGACACTGGCTCCAATAATAGGAGTACCATTTTCGTCTACAACCGTTCCGGAAATTTTCTTTTTCTCTCCACTTTTTGATTGCTTTTGTTGGTTACTTTTAGAAATTACAATCATTTTATTCTGCAATTTATAAATCAAGCCTTCATCAAGAATTTTATCCAAGACATCATTTATCGAAGCATTTTTAAATGTTGCCGTAATCATCTTGTTCTCATTTACCTCGTCTGTTTTATAAATAACAGATAATCCAGTTTGTTTTTCCACTTCTTTCAATACCGTTTTCAAAGCTTCATTTTTAAATGTCTTACTCACTGTTTGACCATTTAAAATTACTGCAACAAAGCTCAATGAAACGAAAAGAAGTAACCGTAATAAGTTCTTTCGGTTGTTCATAGTTCTTCCTGATTTAATTTAATAATAGTTGTTACTAAATAGAAATTATTCTCTGATATATATATCCTTATCTATACGTTCGATAGTTATCGGGATGATCTCCTGCAAAGCAGTCATCACCTCTCCTATCGTTTCTCTGTTTCGCAGAGAAATACGGAAAGTCTTATCGCCTATCGACTCCGATTCCAATCGAATATTCACATCATATTGCCGGGATAGTTTTGCGACTAGTTCTTTTAATGTGATATGATCAAATTCTATACGATTCTCCGCCCATGCTTTTGATTGTGAGGCATTTACTTGGGTACGGACAAATTTTCCGGTTTCTACATTCAATCTTATTGATTCACCAGGAGACATCATAACCGGAGTCCCCTTATAATTCAACTCGACCGACCCTTCGAGCAGAGTGGTGGAAATAAACGGATCGTCCGCATATGCGGATACATCGAATTTCGTTCCTTTTACGACTACGTCATATCCATGTGTCTGTACGATGAAAGTAGCTCCCTCCTTCTTTGTGACTTCAAAATATCCCTCACCGTTCAATTCGACTTTACGATTGGCCGTATTAAACTTGTTCGAATACTTCAGTGTGGAACCTGCATTAAGCCAAACGACTGTCCCATCAGAAAGAACGACTTTGCTCTTCTCTCCATAAGGAGTTTCACATACAAAATACGTCTCCGGCTTTAATGAGGAAGAAATCTGCCAAATACCTATGGTGCCTCCTATGGTCAGAATCACGATAGCCGCAACCGCAGCAACTTGCCGCCATACGGATGACCGGAATTTTGAAACAGTAAGCATCGGGATAATAGCTTCTTGAGTGCGAATCTTGCGCTGCAAAATTTCCCATTCTCCGATTGTTCCGGAATCTGAAATGCCTGATGCAATCCACTCCTTTTCCCATTGTCTGAATGTCGCACGATTTTCTTCGCTTTGCCCGACATACGCAAACAGTAGTTTCTCGTCTTGGCGCAGGATTCTTCCTTCGAAATACTGAATAGCTAACTCACGAATGTTTTTCTTTTCTTCCATAATTTCACTTTCTATAAGATGTAACAACTATTATTTCTTTTACCCAACCACCGATAGAAATAAAAAAGCAGGAATTTTTCGGTTCCTGCTTTTTCGCCCTAATTTTCAATGGTTTATCTTTTCCATTTTATTTATTATTCATAATAACCCAGGCAATAATTATAATATAAATATCTACCGGATACTTGTCTTTGAAGTGTTTAGAGAAGCACTGCAATGCTTTGGCAATGTGTTTTTCAACTGCCGTGGTCGATATTTGAAGTTTGTCTGCTATTTCACGATTCTTC
This sequence comes from Bacteroides xylanisolvens, assembly GCF_018289135.1. Lineage (NCBI taxonomy): Bacteria > Pseudomonadati > Bacteroidota > Bacteroidia > Bacteroidales > Bacteroidaceae > Bacteroides > Bacteroides xylanisolvens. The sequence goes on along the minus strand of NZ_CP072216.1, from coordinate 541,957 downwards.
AGTCCTTTGAAACGGCTCATCAGGAATATCTCGCGGGAGCGTTCAGGCAATTGCCCAATGACAATGTTGATCTGTTCCTGCAGCTCGTCATACAGCAGTTTATGTTCGGCATCTAATGCGAAATCGGAATAGTAGAGCCGTTCTTCTCCATCAACAGATGCAAGATATTCAATCTGATGTTTCTCAACAATCGAAAGATGCTTCAAGTAATTCAAGCATCCATTACGCACCATCGCAAAAAGCAAAGATGTGACCGATACTGCCGACAGCAATGCCCGCTTCTCCCAGAAACGCAAGAAGCACTCTTGAATAATATCACGAGCCGTTTCTTCATCTTCAACAAAACGAATAGCATAGCCACGCAAACGAGGATAGTAGGTCTTAAAAAGATATTCAAAAGCTTGATTATTTCCTTTTTTTATTTCATCCAATAAGAATTTCTCATCTGAAAATTCAATCATAGTGTCGCATTTTAAGAACAAAAGTATAACAAAGATGTAAAATATCAGATGACAATATTATTAATATTTTTCCACTTATCCGCATTTGGGGAATCTTTTTGTTACGCAAGCAACAAATATATAAGGAGAAAGATGATATATATCAGATATATCCCGTTTTTAAAGTGTTCATTCATCATTATTTCGAAATAATGATTACCTTTGATGTGTATAACAGCTAAAGAACCGAATATGTATGACTTGATGCGTAAACTTCCTATTGGAATACAGACCTTTGAGGATATCCGAAGGAAAAATTATTTATATGTGGATAAAACGGCATTGGTATGGCGAATGGCGAATATGGGAAAGCCATATTTCCTAAGCAGACCACGCCGTTTTGGCAAAAGTTTGTTGTTGTCTACATTTGAATCCTATTTTTTAGGTAAAAAAGAATTGTTTGAAGGTCTTGCCATTGAGAAAATGGAAACTGAATGGAAGGAGTATCCGGTTTTACATATTGATTTGAACGCAGAAAAATATGATAAACCGGAGAAGTTAAATGAAATTCTTAGTAATCATCTGACTCAATGGGAACTTAAATACGGGAAAGGGATTGACGAGAGAACCCTTTCTTCACGATTCGGGGGTGTTATTCGCCGAGCATGCGAACAAACAGGTCAACAAGTAGTGGTATTGGTGGATGAGTATGATAAGCCGCTTTTGCAAGCTATCAACAATTTGGAACTTCTCGACGATTACCGCCAGACATTGAAAGCCTTCTACGGAGTGCTAAAAAGTGCCGACCGCTATCTGCGATTTGTATTTCTTACCGGAGTGACAAAGTTCTCACAAGTCAGTGTATTCAGTGATTTGAATCAATTGAACGACATCAGCATGAAGCCTCCGTATGCTACGGTCTGCGGCATTACCCGGCAAGAATTAGTTGATACTTTCACACCTGAACTCAAAAACCTGTCGGAAGCCAACCAACTGACTTTTGAAGAGACACTTCAAAAAATGACTGCCACTTATGATGGTTATCATTTCTGCGAATTTGCTGAAGGAGTATTCAATCCCTTCAGCGTACTCAATTCTTTCGACGGATGCAAATTCGATAGTTACTGGTTTCAGACAGGTACTCCTACATTTTTAGTTGAACTGCTGCAAAAAAGTGAATACGACCTCCGTACTTTATTAAGCGGTATCGAAGTTCCGGTTTCTTCTTTTGCAGAATATAAAATGGATGTTAATAATCCTATTCCGCTGATTTATCAAAGTGGATATTTGACGATTAAAGACTACGACAGACGATTTAATAACTATCTATTGGATTTTCCCAATGATGAAGTACGTTATGGATTCATCAATTTTCTTGTTCCATTCTACACTCCAATGAAGAATAACGATCAAGGATTTTATATTGGAAAATTCATTGATGAACTGGAAAATAGTGATTACGAATCTTTCCTTACTCGTCTCGAAGCCTTTTTCGCAGATATTCCTTACGAGTTGAACGACCAAACCGAAAGGCATTATCAGGTTATTTTCTATTTGGTTTTCAAACTGATGGGACAATTCACGGAAGCGGAAGTCCGCAGTTCACGTGGGCGCGCTGATGCTGTGGTAAAGACTCCTAAATACATCTATGTATTTGAATTTAAGCTGAACGGAACGGCCGAAGAAGCACTCAAACAGATTGATGAGAAAGGATATTTGATTCCTTATAAAGTAGACCATAGAGAAGTGGTAAAGATTGGCGTGGAGTTTAGTGCTGAAAGTAGGAATTTAAGTCGCTGGCTGGTAGAAATCAAGTAATAAATATAAAGCCATTCCAGGAAGAAAAGCAATCATTACTTACTTCCCGGAATGGTGACTAATACCTTGAAAACAAAGACTTATATTCTAACCTAATGTACTCACTTTAATTCACTTCTTTTGATTTTGCATTCCAAACGAACAAGGCAAACAACACTGAAAGTAGAGCTGAACCAATCCAAAACCAATTGATATACGTGAAATCATAAACGTCAACGCCATTCTGAACCGTCTTTTGACCTTCTATTAATATACCGCTCATCATGTCTTGCAATCCGGCACCGATATAACTGGCAATACCGACTACTCCCAATGCAGCACCCGAAGCATTACGGGGAGCAATATCCACTGCCATCAAACCACCCAGAAAACAAATCAAAACTCCGATACCTAAACCGAAAAGTACCATTGCCAACACGTCTATCCAAAAATGTACGCCCGGAACCAAGAGAAACAGACAAAGTGCTATTACATTCATCAACCCAAATACTAAAGCTGGAATATTACGACTGCCGGAAAACATTTTATCGGAAATGATACCGGAAAATACCGTGCCAATGATTCCACAGATAGAACTGATTGATATTATAAAACTGGCATCCAACGTAGAATATCCCTTTTGAGCTTCCAGATAGAAAACACCCCAACTATTTACCGCATAGCGGCTAATATACATAAATGCACTGGACAGAGCCAAAATCCAAATTGCAGGATTCTTCAAGACAGCCTTTTGTGCTTTGTTGAAATCTTCCGTTTGTTTACCAGACAAAGAATGGGAATCCACAGATGAAGAATTTTTGTTCAACAAGAATCCCTGACTCTGTGGCGTATCACGCATAAAGACAAGCATCATAAAGAAACCTAATATCCCAATAATGCCAGCTCCAATCATCCCGTACCTCCATCCCATCCAACTGACTAATAAGGCTATGGAAATAAAGGTTAATGCTTCACCCAAATTATGACTAGCAGACCAAAAGCCGTAAAAAGTTCCCCGTTCTTTACTACTGTACCACCGAGTGAGCGAAACCACTCCGGATGCTGCTCCCATCGACTGAAACCAACCGTTCAATCCCCAAAGTAAAGCAAAAGCATAAAAGGAGCTAGTGAAACCTAAACATAAATTTATCAAAGCGGAACACAATAACCCGGTAGACATAAAACGCCGAACATTACTACGGTCAGCAAGAAAACCATTCGTCAACTTACCCACTGCATACACAAAAAACAGACAGGAACCGATGATTCCTAATTGCGTTTCGGAAAATACTCCCTCCTCTACAATTGGCTTGCGCACTACATTCATGCTAAGACGACAAACATAGTAAATGCCATATCCGGTAGTAGCCGACAAAAATGTAGCCCAACGGATGCGCTTAAAGCGGGAAGAATCTTCTGAATCAGTCTCTCCCCCGGCTAGCGGGGAAGAGATTTTATAAAAATCCAATATTTTAAATGACATAACCGAAGTTTACATATTAATGAAAGGCGTCTATCTTATGCTCATTACGTTTCTTACGGGCTTGCAAGTATTCCAGTAAATAAGCGGTACGATCAGTCTGGATAATCGTTGCTCCAAGTTTATCTATCAAATATCCATATCCTTCATCCGGGTTTTCCAATGATTTGTCGTCATCATGTCCGCCTGCCATCGTATCCCAAAGGGTATTATACCAGATTTTACTTTTTCCTTCCAGCTTCGTCCTCACTTGTTTGGGGAGTTGACAAGTATCCGATTCGAACAACAATTCGAAGGCTACCGGATGAAGTTCTTTCATGAAATCATCTATTTGCTGCATAGCTCCCGGTCGATCCAAATGTACGATTGGCATATATATGATCCGGTCTAAATATTTTCCCAAATCCTTTTTCACTTCTGCAACAGGCTTTGACCCCTTCATGATGATCTGTTCAACGGTTCCGGTTTTCTCCAGAATGGGGAAAATCTCATCGAATATCGGATAAGCCTTATCCAAATTTACCATAACGCGCCCTTTAGCCGTCAATAATGCTTCCTCTAATGTAGGCACACGATGTTTGGTTCTCAAAGCAGCGCCATTCTTCAGACGGAGTGTACGGATAGAATCCAGTGTCCACTCGGCAACCTTACCTTTTCCGGTGGTCGTTCTATCCAAAGTCTTATCATGCATAAGGATCAACTGTCCGTCTTTGGTTTTCTGAACGTCCAACTCCACGACATCGGCTCCCAACCGGATAGAACTCTCTATTGCTGCCAGCGAATTTTCAGGTGCAAAGCGCCAATCCGCCCGATGGGCGACTACGGTTACTTCTTTATTATCAGGATTCGTAATCTTTGCGTAAATTGCCTTCACCGGTTCATCTGCAAACAAGCGGAAAGGAAACAGCAAAATAATTCCTATTATCAGATAGTTTTTCATATTCATTTTTATCATCTATACTTTGGGGGATTATCTATACTTTTTGGATTTTAAATACTTGGCAGCTAATTCGGCATAATCAGTCTGTACGACATTAATACGTTTGTTTATCATGCCTACCAACCCCGAATAGTTGTCCGACAACATGTTCGTATCATTCGCTCCTACGATATTGGAGAATAAAAGCCAACCTTTGGATTTAATGTCTTCCGTCATCGCTCCCGCAAGAGCATCCGAGGTGGAAAGTTGCATCATCTGCACATTGTCCGTGTAAGATGAAGCAAAATAGGTAATATCATCTGAAGCTTTTGCCATCGGATGCAGTAACAGAGTGCTGTTCGCCGCTTTCAAATCGTATGCATAATTACGGTTGTTTGAAACATAAAGCAGGACTTCGTTTTCCATGTCGAGTTTTTTAAGTAATGCCACCATTGTCGCTACGGCAACGTTTTTGTTGACTATATCCAAGTTAAAATAAACCTTTCCTTTGCCTTTCTTCAATGCGTCCTCTAAAGTGGGGATTCGTTCGTTTGTCAGATTCCCTGCTGCATCTTTAAGATAGAGTTGCTGTAATTGCTGATAAGAATAATCTCCTACCGCACCGCTTCCGTTAGTGGTTCTGTCGATCGTATTATCGTGCATCAGCACCAATATTCCGTCAGAGGTGGGACGTGCATCAAGTTCGATCATTTCTACTCCTGCATTGATTGCATACTCTATGGAAGTTAATGAATTCTCCGGTATGCCATCGGCTATACCTTTCTGCGTGTTCGCCCGATGGGCACAAAGCCAGACCTTATAGGAACTATCATCAAATAAATTCTTTAAATCGGTCTTCAGATTTCCTGTAATAGGCAATTGTCCGCCCGGTTCGCCTCCCGGATTCTCTCCCGAGCCTCCCAACTGTGCACTGGTGTGGCGGCTGTCTTTCCCTTTCATCGGCCATGCCGAAGCTGCACATCCGGTTATACCTTCATCTTCCAAAGCTACCAGGACACTCTTCGACGGATCTACCGTGTGAGTAACGCCAATATAGATCGTTCCATCCGGTCCGATTGTAGGCGAACTCCAGATTTTTCCGATACCCGCTTCCCAGTTATCTTTTAAAGGAGAATCGCTCTCGCTAATCAGTGCAGCCAAGTCTTTTTTCAAGATTAGCTGTTCTTCCGAGGATTCGGGTTTAATGATATAATAATTACCGGATTGCGTTCCAAAATGAATATTTCCGGCCTGATCGATTGCCGCACATCCACTGACGTCTTCCGGCACACCGTAATGCCATTGAACAACTCCATTAGGAGATAATGCAACGATTCCTCCTGTGGCTTCACCCGGAGCACGTTTTACCGTTACAATGATACTTCCGTCCAAGCCTATCACAACACCCCCTTGGTCTAGTGTTCCTACATTTCCTAACGAAGTACGCCATTTCTCGACCCCGTCGCTTCCAATAGCAAACGCACTGCTTCCTATACTCGGGAAGGTGGCAATTCCGTATATAGTGCCGGTTGCGTCCACAGCTACGGAAGCATTCATGTTTTCTGAAGGCTTATCATTTCCCGAACTATATATTTGCCATGCCCACATCACATTACCACCTGTATTCAGTGCAGACGCCGACGCGCCGAATAAGCCGTTCTTTCCACCAGCCCAAATTAATGTGTTGTTCGCCAATGCTATTCCGGCAGATACTCCCCCCGACGGACCTCCGGAATTGTCTGCGTTTGCCACATAACCTACTCTGTAACCGGTATTCTTATCGACAGCAAGCACAGATCCCGTAGAGCCGCCGTTACCCATATAGATATGATTCTCTCCAATCGCACAAGTCAGATAATTAATACGAGGCTTTGAAGCCTGTCCTTTATTCCAAAATCCTTTTTCAGCATCTCCGGCAACGACCCATTTCTTTGTTCCATCGGGATTGATGGCATATACGCGCCCTACTTTGCCACTTGTGTCGCCTGTTCCTACATACACAGTACCGTCCGTATCAATGCTCGGAGTGGTATGCGTATTACCGGACGGAGAATCACCGTCAGCCGATGTCCATAAGTCGAACTCCCACAATTGTTCACCGGTAGTGGCCGAGAATTTCCGCAAATAATGGTCATTGGAAGTCATATATACATTATTATCATCACTGACTGCCGGAGCCGTAGAACGTATTTCGCCCAACACGTGGGCACCTACCCATTTCAGTTTCACATTGCCGACTTCGGGCAGAGGTTCAGCTTCAATCGTCAATAATTTATGAGCCATTGCATAATTTCCTTTACTGTCTTTCACATGCAAAGTCACTGTATATGCTCCATTCGTTTCGTAAGTCACTTTAGGAGCAACTTCTGTTGAAGTCTCTCCATTCCCTAAATCCCATTGGCAGGTATAATTACCTTCTCCGCCTACTGTCTCATTCGTGATACTGACTTCTTCGCCTACATAGTAGGTTGTCTTGTCAAAAGTAAATTTAGCTGTCAGCGCATTTTCTTTCCAATCATCCGAGCATGCTGAAAGTAGCAGCAAGCAGATAAAAAACGTTGTTACTATTCTTATATTCTTCATACTTTGTTCTTTCTAAGATAATTAATAGCCTTCATTTTGAGGGTAATTTTCCTCTCCCGCCAAATCGCGTTCCGACTGGGGAACAGGATAATACATCAGATAGTTTCTACCGTTCAAGGAAGAAAACAAGTCCAAACGGTTGGTTCGCTTCAAATCATACCATCGTTGACCTTCTGCATACAACTCGCGGTGACGCTCATCAAGTATTTGATTCTGAAACTCTATATCAGTCATATTTGAAGGCAACAAGACGGTTGCGTAGCGTTTGTTCATAAATTCTTTTAATGTAGCCAACCCATTGACTGCTCCCAATGCTTCCGCTTTAATCAGATACATTTCCGCCACACGGGTAACCACAATCGGGGTTTGTGACGGTTGTTCATTGGTAACAAACTGACCGGTACTTCCATTCGGGAATTTAATAATACGGCTATTATCTGCACCAAATACTGCCTTTGCCCGTATATCCTTTGACTTTACGGCGGTATCATCATAAAGATGGCTGTAACATTCGGTAGAAGGAGAGTAATCCCAAGTCGGATCGATGTCATTGACCGTCTGGTAGAATAATAGTAAACTTGTACTACGCTTGTTGGCTAACGCAAAGACCAGTTCTTTGCTACTGCTATTAGAGACAAACGCCTGGGCATACTCAACTGCTGTAGTACTCAATGCAAAATTTGATTTTGTAATCACTTTGTCGGCATAAGCTGCCGCATTTGTATAGTCTTTCAAGGACAAACATACTTTGGCATGAAGCGCATCGCAAGCACTAAGAGACACATAAAAACGATCGGTGAAATCAGACAGTAATCCTTCCGCTTTCGCTAAGTCTTCTTTTATAAAACTCCACACTTCGGTTTCGGGGGAAATGGGAACGACGTCGTAAGTGCGCTTACGCAAGATAGGAACTCCTCCCCAGCGAGTGACCAGATGATAATAAATCAAAGCTCTGAAGTAGTATCCGGTCCCTCCTGTCTGCTTCACAACCTGACTCTCTTTATTAGATGACGCTTCGTATGTTTCAACCAAGAAATTTACTTGCTTCAAGGCTGTGAAACATTTCTGCCACTGGCTCAAAACTTCTTTAGAACTAGGAGCCATCAACATGGGGTCGTTCATGGAAAATCCGGGACCTGCCTTGAAATTCTCGCCTTTTACATCACCATCCATATAAAATTTGAATACCAGTTCTTCCATTTCGGCATACACTCCATTCAATAACTTTTCCAAATCGGATTCGCTCAACATATCTTGAGGTATCTGATCTTTAGGCCGCATATCGTCCAGTATACCTGAACAACCCGTCATCCACAAAAGGCAAATGCTACATAGCAAATAGTTGATTATAGTATAGTATCGTTTCATACATCTATATTTTTAAAAGTTTAGATTCAGACCAAAAATAAATGTTCGCAATACAGGTTGCAATCCGAAGTCAACTCCATAATTTGAGTCTCCCGGGCTACCGGAAAATGATGTTTCGGGATCATAACCGGAATACTTGGTGAGAGTGAGTAGATTATCAGCCGAAACGTAGACTCTTAATGAGTTCACGCGGAGTTTCTTAACGACTGATTCCGGCAAAGTGTAACCCAAAGTCACAGTTTTCAGTTTAAAATAGGAAGCATCTTCCAAATAACGTGTTGAAGTTTGCACGTTATAGTCATAATCATACCCGGTATGTACTCCTATTCTTACAGGACGAGGAATCGTGTTGCTTGTGCCCTCTCCACGCCAATATCCGTTGGCCACTTCTTTGCTTACATTAAAGTATTGCTCGACAGATTCGCCACGGTCATTTACTTTTACATTGGATAGCGCCAATCCTAAATGGTCAGTACCTTCGGAACCGTTCACTCCCCGCCATGCCGACATCACTTTACCACCTACCGAAAATTGTCCGAACAATGACAAATCGAAACCTTTGTAAGAGAAGTTGGAAGTAATACCACCGTAAAAATCAGGAATGGCTTTTCCTACATTCATTCGGTCGGCGTCAGATATATCTCCGTCTTCATTATAATCGAAATATTTCACGTCACCGGCACGGACTCCTTTCGCATACAGTTTCGCAGGCACTTCGTCGTCACGCTGGTAGATACCTTCCATCTTTAGCATATAGAATGTACTGATAGGCTGTCCGTTAATCAATGCATGCATCGAACCTCCTAAAAGGTTACTACCGCTGCTGGGAACAATATACATATCATTTCCTTCGATGAGGGAAAGCAATTTGTTCTTTACAAAAGAAATGTTACCACCCAAATCCCATTTAAACTTTCCGGTGAAGATTTTACCATTCAAAGCCAACTCAAGTCCTTTATTCTCTAATGAGCCGATATTGGACTGTAATGTGGTATATCCGGTGGTTGCATTGACTGGTTTCTTAAACAGCAGGTCGGTAGTCTTTTGATAGAACATATCTATGTTTAAAGTCAGGCGAGACTGAAACATTTCTATATCAAATCCGATATTAAACTGGCTGGCTTTCTCCCAAGTCAAAGCACGGGCATCCTGCGAAATCTGGAATCCGGCAGAACCGTTGTAAGAAGCACCACCCGCACTAATCAGTGATAACGGAGCATAATTACTCACTCCTGCCATGCTACCTGTCATACCCCAGCTTAATCTTAACTTTGCATCATTGACGTATTTGTTTTTTGGGAAAAATTCCTCATTGGAGGCACGCCACGCAAAAGAAGCAGAAGGGAAATAACCATATCTCTTGTTCTTCGCAAAGCGGGAAGAACCATCACTACGCAAAGAAGCATTCAGTATGTATTTATTGTCCCAATTCAAAGCGATTCGTCCGAAATAGGATTCTAAGGCATAAGATGTATAACTAATATTTCCGGCGTAAATATTAGGACCTGCATTGATTAAATCAAAGTTGGAGGAAGGAAATGCGCCGTTAGCATAGTTATCACTCTTTGCCCCGAATTGTTCATAAGTGTATTTCTCAAACGAATGTCCCAACATGACGGAGTAGATTAGTTTATTCCATTCATTGTTGTAAGAGAATATATTATCTATCACATAGCGGAAACTCTGGTCTTTTTGTTCGGCTAATGCTCCCCAACCACTACTATTTTTACGGGCATCATGCTTGTCCGACAATTTTTTAGATGTGTTGTCCAAAATACCATATACGCTTACTGTTGGTGTGTACTTAAATCCTTTGAAAGGAGTTACGTCTATACTGAACACACCAGACAGTTGATATTTCTTAGCTACCCAGTCTTCTTCATTAATCAGCATCACCGGATTGTGGCGCAAAATATCTGTCCCGTTCACTTTATAAGATGTTCCGTCTTCTTTATAAGGTGAATACCAGGGCTGCTCCTCACGAGCTGTACGAAGTACTTTCAAGCTGGTACTCGTTTCTTCCAATAAGTCTGAACGGCTGGCCGAACCTGCCATATTCATATTCAGCTTGAACAGGTTGTTTATTTTATGTGTGAATTTGGCACGCATATTATACTGGTCATAGCTGCTCTTATTCAAATATCCTTCTTGAGTATTAGCGCCTAAAGAAGCAAAGAAGGTGGTCTTTTCATTTCCACCGGAAATGCTGATAGAGCCGGTACCTGTTTTCGAGTTTTTTCTTGATATTTCTTTCACCCAATTGGTTTCCTGAATTTGAGAAGGAACATACAATTGAAGGTTAGCTCCCATTTGCACATTGTAATTATCAATAGCGGCTTGCATCGTATTCATATATTCCATCGAATTGGCCATTTCAATGTCGCTAGCCAGATAAGCGAATCCGTAACGACCGGACACCTCTATCTTCGTCTTACCTTGCTGACCTGATTTGGTCGTTATCAATACAACTCCGGCATTGGCACGCGAACCATAGATAGCGGCCGCAGACGCATCTTTCAAAACTTCCATGCTCTCAATGTCATTCGGATTCAGGTTGGGATATTTTTCGCTGGGGATACCATCGACCACATAAAGCGGCGAGCTTCCCCCACTAACGGAACCGATACCACGAACGGTAACATTCGGTGCTTCTCCCGGAGTTCCTGATGCAGAGGAGATATTCACACCCGCTACACGTCCTTGCAGCATTTTAATCGGATTATAGTCATTACCCTGATCTATATTTTCCATCTTTACTTTACTGATAGAAGTAGTGACTAGCTTTTGTGACTGGACTCCGTAGCCGACAACAACGACCTCGTCTATCATTTTACTGTCTTCCTGAAGTACAACTTTTACGAATGTCTGCCCTGCGGCAGAAAGGTCAACTGTTTTATAACCGATATAAGAGACGGTCAATATTCCCTTTTCCGGTACGTCTGCTAATGTGAACTTTCCATCAAAATCTGTAATCGTTCCGTGCGACTCACCTTTTATCACAATACTGGCACCAATGACTGGTTCGCCTTTTTCATCGACAACAGTACCTGTTATTTTTTTAGTTATCGATTTGTCCTGGGCTTTGCGAATCAATACAATCACATTGTCTTGTTCTTTCTTATACGCTAAGTCCATTCCTCCTAAAAGTTGTTGCATGGTTTGTTCAATCGTTGCATCTTTCACATTTAACGATACTTTTCGGTTTAACTCCGGCAGACTCTCATTGTAGAAGAATTTGTAATTGCTTACTTGCTCGATTTTCTTTAAAGAGGCTCTCAAAGAGATGTCTTTCACACTTACCGTTATTTGGGAATAAGCAGTGAAAGAGACGCATAAAAACAATAGCAGACAGATAGCCCGCAGTGTTTTCCAGTTCTTACTTCTCCCTGTATTTGCTTGAGGGAGCTTTTCAAAGGTTGTTTTGTGCTTCATATATCAAAACTTTTAAGTTGTTTGATAGGTATACAGACTGCTATACTCGCTCGTCCAATCGCCTATCAGACTTTAACTCTCGTTAACTTATTCAATTCAGAGAACAAAAAAAACATTCCTAAGTAGTGGGCTTCGGAATGGCTCTATTCTATATTTTACTCAATAAACGATTATATTACTTTGTATTCACCAATATTACGTTCTTCAGCATTAAAGGAAACTCCCACTTTTACTAGCTCACGCCCGTCTGTCCGGTAAGGTAACAAATATCCTTTTTCATCTATTTGTTTCAAAGCTTCGTCTACTGTTCCTTCCAGTTTAAACTCAAAAACATAAATACGGTCTTTCGTTTTCACCACGGCATCGGCACGACCTTTTGCGCTACGGACTTCTGCATCTACATATTGTCCCATCAACTTAAAGACGAGATAAAAAATAACCTGATAATGACGTTCGGTCTTTGTGTTCAATTCGTAAGGTATGTCGGCAAAGAATGATTTCATACGTTCCATAAAGGAATGAACGTCGCCCGACTGAAGTTCACGGACAAACTTAACTGCATTAAAATCCGTTTCATCAGAAGAGATGGGTGTATAATAGGGGATCAGGAATTTAAGAAAGCCATATTTTACCTCATCATTCGGAAAACCTAGCGTATATAGGTTCAATGATTTATCAAAGTTTTTAATGGTCAGATAACCGCTTTGGTAAATCATCGGAAGGGGATTTTTTGTCTCTGCACGGTATTCGGCAAATCCGGAACTTCCTACTTCCAAGCCATCTATCAGCAAACGTAAATCATAATCACTTTGTTTCAGCAGGTCTACAAGATAGGTAGGAGTACCGGTCTGGAACCAGTAATTATCAAACATTAATCCATCAAAGACATTGAGGACACTGAAGGGATTAAACAATCCATCTTCGCTATATGTAAAGTGATATCCATCGTACATTGCCGTCATTTTATCGACAGTATCTTCAAAAGACATCTCCTGCACTTCTGCCAACCGCTCCAACTCGGGAGTAAATGTGGATACTAATTCTTTTTTAGTAATACCACAGATATTGGCGTATGGAATCTTCATGCTAATATCATTCAGTTGATTCAAATCACTGAACACACTTACTTGGGCAAATTTTGTGACTCCTGTCAAGAATATAAACCGAAGATAGCGGTCGGAACTTTTCAGTACACCATAAAAGGCTTTCAGAATACGACGGTATTCATCCAACAGGTTCTCATCTAAAAGGGCTTGCAGCAAAGGTTTATCATACTCATCAACCAATACCACAACTCCTTTTCCTGTTTTCAGGTAGGCTTGTTCAATGATATAACCAAAACGTTCTTCAGGACTACGGTCTTTCTTCTCATCACCATATACGGCTTCCCATTTCTCCAAATACTGGTTTAGCATGGCGACCAAATCTGCCGCCGTCTCATATTTCTTCGCATTCAAATCAAGATGCAGAACCGGATATTGCTCCCACTTCGTCTCTAACTTTTCAATTGCCAAGCCTTCAAAAAGGTCTTTACGACCCTGAAAGTAGGCTTCAAAAGTGGAAATTAGCAGACTTTTGCCAAAACGACGGGGACGACTAAGAAAATAAGGCACTTTAGTAGCTACTATCTGATATATAATGGCTGTTTTATCCACATACAAACACCCCTCTGCACGCATCTTTTCAAATGTCTGTATCCCTATCGGCAATTTACGTTCCAATGTATTCATTGCATCTTCAAATTAGTGTACCACAAATATAGACGTTATTCGATGAATAAACAAAGATACTCTATGAAAGTTCCACTTATTTCTCTTTCAAAACAATCACCGAACCGTCCATTTCATAATAGAAAGGTGAAGTAAGCATCAGGATATTCAATGCATTCTGTATGCCACCTCCCGGAATGGTTCCGGTGAAATATTCATTAGGTAGTTTATTGGAGTCGAAACGAATCTCTACGTCATAGATGCGTGAAAGGGTTTTCATTATATTCTCCAAAGATTCTTTCTCGAAATAGATATTTCCTTTCGTCCATTCAATGTAGTCACTCGGGTGTACTTGAGTGGCTGTTATCTTATGAGTGGCTTTATTATATTCTATTTTGTCGCCGGGCTTCATGATATGCGATGTTTTCTGCGCATAGACTCCAACTTTTCCTTCCAAAAGAACGACTGTCACGTCTTTAGCATCTTCATAGGCAGATACATTAAAAGAAGTACCGAGTACTTTCACTTCCAAATCGCCTACCTGTACAATAAAGGCGCGCTTTTCATCATGAGCTACTTTGAAATAGGCTTCACCATTCAGTTGCACACGACGCCCATTTTCTCCGAAGTTATTCAGATAGCTTAATTGCGAAGCAGAATTGAGAACGACATTCGTTCCGTCCGGCAATTCGATGGTTGCTTTATCTCCTTTATCAGCTTTTACTATAAAGGGCGCTCCCACTGTTTGGGAAGAATCTACAAGATAGTAGGTGAAGAAGGCAATACAAATGGGTAAAACGATGGCGGCAGCCCATTTCCAAGGATTCATACGAATAGTTCTTGGGTTCTCTTTTCCCTGTGTTTCTTCTTTTCCCTGCGTCTGTTCTTTGATTCGGGCAAATAGTTTATCGCGCAGTACCGGATTAATGCCGGCATCCGATTTGGAAAATTCTTCTTCCCACCAGTTCTGTAAATGGCGGTCGTTCTTTATCCAATCGGAGAGCTTTTTTATTTCAGCATCCGTTATATTTCCATCGAAATACTTTTCAATCAGTTCTTTATAATATATCTTATCCATCTTCTTTCCTGCTTATTTACAAGTATACATTTTCATCCTATCTACTATCCAAAAACGTGTATTACAATTACATTTCATTAACAAAAAAGGCAATCAGAAGCGCAATTACCTTATCGTAATGCTTCATCAACTGTTCACGCATAAATTTCACCGCCAAAGATAATTGCGTGGCGACTGTACTTTCAGAAATACCCATCATTTCAGCAATTTCCTTATTCGTATAGTTCTGACGCTTACTTAAGATAAAGATTTTCTTTCGCTGTGCCGGCAATTCTTCCGCTAATGAGTCGATATAATCGTTCAAGAAACGAAGATCAATAGTATCTTCCGTCTGTGAATCATGGTCTAGTCCGCTTTTCAGCAGATATTCATTGTAAACATATTCAACGGTCTGACGCTGGTACATATTCATCAGTAAATTTTTGGCTATCGTACAAAGAAAAGAAATAAATGAAGCGTTCGTATTGACTTTCTCACGTACTTCCCATATACGGATAAAAGTGGATTGCACCACTTCTTCAGCCATATATTGATTGCCGGAAGAAAGCCGCATAATGAAATTGTACAGTTTACCGCTGTACATATTATACAATCTTTCAAATGCTTGAAAAGAACCGTCTTTTAAATCGATTAATAAATGTTTTTCATCTGTAAAATTCACCATAGCTTAGAATTTTGCAACAAAGGTATGCAACCATAGACCATTAACAGGTGACAATATTATTAATATTTTCTCAATTATCCGATTTTTATGAGGAAAAAGATACTAATATCAGGATAGTGACGCCATCCGGTCAAGATAGTGACGCTATCTAATCAGGATAGTGACGCCATCTTGAACGGATACCGTCACTATGTTCAGTAAGGTAGTTCGCATTAATAAGTCAAGCGGATACCAGCCTGTATATTGAAATTAAACGGATTCTCTTTACGTATGGTCTGTATATCCGAACCGTCATCAAAATAATAAGCAACACCGGGTTCTACATAGATACCCAGACGTTTCGTTGCGTTCACCTGTGCACCTACCGCACCAGATACCGAGAATTGCAAAGGTTTCACCGTTTCTTTCTCGGAACCAAGCTTTCCATACACACACTTCTCAACCATACCTCCACCGGAAACGTAGAGAGTGACGAGTTTTTTATCAAGGAAATTCCAGTTGGCACGCAGCGGAATACCTACATAATGAAGTTTTTGTTCTATCTGCTGCTCTTCACCCGCCAGTTTCGCATCCGAAGAAAGCAATGTGTAAGTCAATCCCGTTTCGAGAGAGAATCCTTTGGCCAGTCCTTTACGGACGGACAATCCGAAGGAAATTGGTTGATGGTGCTTAATGTCGACCACTTGTTTTGCCTGACGCAGATAAGGCACTCCATCTTCAAAAACCAATGTCTGATCGTTAGGTATCTCCATCAAACCGTTGGAAACAGAAAGCATATTCACACGAGACATATAAGCATGAGAGCCGGCACCGACTTCTGTGGATGCTCCGCCCGAATTTCCAACCGATAGTCCCATGGACCATGTTCCTTTTTGAGATGCTCTTTTTTCTGCCGGAATATGCAGCTTGTCTCTGCCGGAAGGACGACGCGGCCTGTTGTTCGGCCGTTTAGTATCCTGTGACTGTGTAGCCTGACCCACATTTTCACTGTCAACCTGCCTTGCTTCATTTTTCGTCTGTTCCGTCTCACCTTTGAGCGTCTGATCTTTCTCAATCACAGGATTATTTTCATTCCCTGTTACAGGTTCGTTGCTATTTTCTATTGCAGATTGATCTGCATTTGTTTTCTGTTCTGTAAGATTCTTATCAATTTTCGCCAAACGGTCTTCACGAGCCACTGGTCGCAAGACGGGTTCTACGGAAGTGCCCTGCACATCCGGTTGTTGCACACCCGGCAACGCATCGGGTGTAGATGCCAATGCCGGAGTCTTTATATGACGTATTTCATCCGCAGCCGGTGTCCCCAGAAAATATAGACTTACCGACGAAACCACGGCTAACAATATAACAGCTGCAGCAGCCATCATCCATTTTCGATAAGGATATATTTTCTTCTCCACAGGAGGCATAAGTTCTTTCTCCAGTTGTTCCCAACCGGAAGCAGGCACCGGCTCGGAATAATCCGCGAGCTTCTCCTTCAACTTATTCATCCACAATTCTTTCTCTTCCATCTCTATCTATCCATTATGCATTATCCATTCTTTTACTCTTTTTGCCAATACACTCTTCGCACGAAATAGCTGCGAAGCCGAAGATTTTTCATTAATACCTAATTCCTGTGCGATTTCTTTATGCGATTTGTCTTCGAATGTATAAAGGTTAAACACTGTACGATATCCGGCAGGTAGTTCTTCTATAAACTGCATCAACACTTTCTGTGGAATAGCTTCTACATCAGAAGCGTCCGGTTCTTCATATTCTTCAGGCAACTCTTCTAATGGTGCCGACTGATTGATTACATCATTTTTCCGGAGATATTGCAAAGCTGTGTTGACCATCACCCTTTCCATCCAGGCCCGCAGGGAGCCTTCACCCCTCCAGGTGAACTTGTCGAAGGAATCGAATATCTTTAAAAAACCGTCGTGAAGCAGATCCTGGGCTGTATCACGGTCGCCGGTATAGCGAAGACAGATGCCAAGCATACGTCCCGCATACTGCTCATACAGTTCTTTGCGAGCTTGGTTATTGCCTAGCCTGCATTGTTCCGACAACTCTAATTCTTCCATTCTCTTATACACGTGTTTAACTTATAAATGCAGCAAAGATAGAAATACTGCATAGAGAGAACAACTCTTTTATCACTTTTGTTTCTTTAACAGATTCAAATGCAATATTTTCTATCCCATTGCATTTTCACAATACAAAGGAACCATTTTATATAATCTAAAACTTAAATAAGTATATGAAGAAATTTAAATTCATTGCCTTTATCTTTGCTATTATGACTACAATGCCGATTCTCCAGTCATGTTTGGACGACGATGACAACCCGTCCGATCTTCTGGTTGTCAGTACCATCAATATGATTAGCCAGGATAGCAAGGAATTTTATTTCACTTTGGATGACGGGAAAAAGATGTATCCCAGCAATGCGCAAGGATGGAGTAATAAAGATTGGGTGGAAGGACAACGAGCTTTTGTGATATTCAACGAGCTGGAAGAGCCTGTGAATGGATACGACCTTAATATTCAGGTGAGAGGTATCAATCCAATCTTAACTAAAGACATCATCACGATGGGTGAAGATGACAACGACGAAGAAAAAGTCGGAGATGACAAGATCAACACAACTTATATGTGGATCAACAAGGATAATAAATATCTAACGATTGAATTCCAATATTATGGAACGCATAGTGAAGATAAAAAACATTTCCTGAATCTAGTGATTAATGACAAAGAAGAAACCGCTCCCACTGCTGACGAAGACAGTGCGGAGGACGAATATATCAATCTGGAATTCCGTCATAACAGTGAAGGTGATTATCCTCAAAGCCTGGGCGAAGGATATGTATCTTTCAAACTGGATAAGATCAAAGACCGGATGGAAGGGAAAAAAGGATTAAGGATCCGTGTCAACACTTTATATGGCGGACCGAAAACTTATGAAGTAAAGTTTCCCTAAGATTATAAATCTAATGTAAACGTGCAAAACACACTCTTTTTTAATATAATATATTAATTACGCAAAAGAGGGCGGTAGTTGTGAAACTGCCGCCCTTTTATCTTCTCCTTTATATAAAGAAGTTATCCTTATAAAGGAATTATTTCTTTTCTTCCTTATCTCCCAGATAATTCCAAACTACCGCACTCAACGCAGCTCCTACAAATGGAGCAATGATGAACAGCCACAACTGCGACAGTGCTTCTCCTCCCTGGAATAATGCCGGAGCAATACTACGTGCCGGGTTTACAGAAGTCCCTGTGATAGGAATACATACAATATGTACCAATACAAGAGTCAAACCGATGGCAAGTCCTGCCAGATTGCCTGCTCCCTTCTTCGAGTCAGTAGAGCCGAGCACCACTAATACAAAAATGAAAGTAAATACTGCTTCCGCAATGAATGCCTGCAACATTTCTCCATCGCCAAAACCATTGGAACCTGTAGCCGTAGGTCCGTCATGAGCACCGGTGGAAACTAAGGCAAAAAGAATAGCCGAGCCGATAATAGCTCCGATTACCTGGAAAATCATATACATACCTGCATCTTTTCCATTCATACGCCCAGTTAAGAACACTCCTAATGTAATAGCAGGATTAATGTGACATCCTGAAATACCTCCGATAGCATACGCCATCGCTACTACTGAAAGACCAAATGCTAAAGCTACACCGACTGTTCCCACGCCAGCACCTACCGTACCGGTTACACTACCGGCAAAAACGGCACTTCCGCATCCCATAAGAACGAGCACCATCGTTCCAATCATTTCTGCAATGTACTTTTTCATAACTATAAATAATGGTTGATGCATCAAATATAGAGAATTAACCCAAGAAAACAAAGCCTACGTGCCTAAATTATTATTGCCTTCGCAACATTTTTGAATAAAAGACAAGCAAATAAAATGAAAAAAGGACTTTTGCACGCCATATTAGCCTCTACCTTATGGGCTACCGTAAACTCTTTTATCAAGCAAGAATTGAGCTATGACTTCACTCCAATGAATTTCTCCGGAATCCACTTTGCCACTGTTGAAATTATTCTTTTCGCTTATACCCGATACAAGGGTATATGACAGGAATCATCTCAACCTCTATTATTATAGCAAACACTGTATGGACTGCAAAGTAAGCATTTCTTTTGGGACTGCAGCTTTTATTTCCTCTTTCAGAACACATAGCAGGCTATGACGAATAAAATCTCTATTTGTCGCCAACACCACTTGCCGCGTCGGTCGGGGGATAGCAAACGGACGTACTAATTGTCGCTGTTCTTCCGTCAATTGAGCCACTGCCAGTTCGGGAATAAAAGTGATTCCTTTTCCGCTTTCTACCATTCTCATAAAGGTTTCCATGCTTCCCAAACGATAAGCCATCTGACTAACCTTCACCGCTTCCATCTGACAGAAACGGACAAGTTGGTCACGAAAGCAATGTCCTTCGTCCAAAAGCCAAAGATGTTCACCGGTTATATCGGAAGTGCGGATTATGTCATGTTTGAACGAGGGTTCTTTCCGTGATACATAAGCATAGAATTGCTCATAGAAGAGAGTTTCTTCCGTCAAGAATGTGTCTTCTAATTTACTGGCAATAATCCCTGCATCCAAATCACCGGCATGCAGAGCTTGCTGAATATCCTGGGTTTTCATTTCCGTGACACGAATATCCAGTTCGGGATATTTCTCCATCAGTTGAGGGAAAAAGCGGGGTAGCAAATAAGGAGCGATAGTGGGTAATACTCCCAAACGGAACACGCCTGATAATGATTGCTTATCTTCACTGATGATTTCTTTTACTTGAGCTGCCTGCGCCAGAATCACACGAGCCTGGTCTATCACTTTCTGCCCGATGGGTGTCGGACAAACGGGTTGCACTGTCCTATCGAATAACTTTACTCCCAATTCATCTTCCAGCTTCTGAATCATGGCACTCAAAGTAGGTTGCGTCACACGGCAATATTCGGCTGCCCGTGCGAAATGCCTGAACTGGTCTACGGCTAATATATATTCTAATTGTTGTATCGTCATCTATCAAATCATGTTAAGTTATAGATTTCATCTATGCAAAGATAGAAATTTTCAGTTTGACAACAAGCATTTTCCGCCTTATCTTTGCAGTACAGAAAAAAAAGAAAACAAGTATAAATCATTAAAAATAAAAAGAATATGAAAACTTTAGAATTTATCAAACTGAATGAATCGGGAGCAAACAACGTAGTAGCATCTTTGCAACAACTATTAGCAGACTTCCAAGTGTATTACACCAATCTCCGCGGTTTCCACTGGAATATCAAAGGACATGATTTCTTTGTTCTCCACAGCCAATTCGAAAAGATGTATGATGACACAGCCGAAAAGGTAGACGAAATTGCAGAACGTATCTTGATGTTGGGCGGTACTCCTGCCAATAAATTCAGCGATTATTTGAAAGTAGCAAATATCAGTGAAGTAGATAAGGTGAGCAACGGCGAACAGGCACTGAACAATATCCTTCAGAGTATCAGTTATCTGATTGGTGAAGAACGTAAAATCTTGTCTATCGCTTCTCAAGCCGGAGATGAAGTAACCGTTTCGATGATGAGCGATTATCTGAAAGAACAGGAAAAATTGGTTTGGATGTTGACGGCTTATAATAGCAAGTAATTAAGATAAAAGGTTTAAGTTTAAAAAAGGAGATGTGTCAAAATAATCACATCTCCTTCTTATTTCTATTCAAACTTACAAATAAACTAGAAGAATCAAGGACAAGGTACTTCAGTCATCCATTCTATAGCACCACTTCCTTCCTTCACAGCAGTATGACCATGTCCGGTATAATCCTTACACTCATCACTCATATCATCCAGCTTCCAGTAGCCTTCCAACCCTTCACTGTCAACTTCTACAAAACAACGATGAAGCGGATTCTTCAATTCGGAAGCAGACAATGCCCTTGTCCAAAAACGTGCTTCGCTCACAGAACCTTTCAAATAGAAACCGTTTTGCACTCCCGGTGCAGCTCCGATGTAGAACTTATCTGACAATGAAATCGGATTTGCATATTCCGCTTGTACAAACAAAATTCCATCAATGTACAAAGACAGGGTATTATTTTCAAATACTCCGGCTACATGATACCAAGCATTCTTTTCGAGCGTATATCCCAACTTACCAGCATACACTGACCACCCTTTCGTTGCAAACATAAAGACAGGCACATCACCTTCACCTCCCACACGGTCAGGAGTTCCATCTACAAAAATCCATGTACCTTTCTCTGCATTCTCTCCAACAGGAAAACCTATAATACTCATTAGATTACCACCATAGTATTTAGGGAACTCCCATAAACTTACTCTTGTTTCGATAGTAAATGCGCTCATATTCTGGAATCTGCTGACATCATTATCCTTAAAGTTTATCTTAAAATAATTCTGTCCATTCAGTTTAGGAACATTCACAAGTAACTTCCTGTTGACTATGACATATAAAACATCACTTCCCGGCAAACTAGGATAATCCTTATTTTTACTAACCAATTTTACAGGTAACAAGAAATTAACGCCTTTCTGTATGGCATCTATGTCCTTTACCACTAGTTTCACCGCTTCGGAACGATATTTGCCGCTTTCTACCAACACAGAACTGCTCGACAATACACAAGCACCTTCCGGCAGAGTTTTGTAAGACTCTCCATGATCACTATTATAGCGTTCCACCAACGAATTGTCAATCATCAATTCACCTTCTATATTTGAATTTGCAATCAACGAACTGGAAATTGTTATTCCTAGTTCATCGTTATTGTTCGTTGCAGAAAAAGTCGTTATAGGAGTTTTTTCAGCAGCGGTGATATACACAGCTTCCACATCTATGCTTTCATTGCAGGCCGTTCCTATAAAGGCAAGGCATGAAAGGCACGCAACAGCCAATCTATTTTTTGTGAATAAATTCTTCATTTCTTTACAACTTTATAATTGTTATTCTTCGACTTCAACCTCTTCTCCGTCTGTTTCATCTTCCACTGTTTTACCAGCAGGATTCATAATCTGAATCGCCTGGCGTGCATAATAGTAATTATTAGGTGGTACAGGCAAATTCAGATGGTTTCCTTCAGCATATCCGAACTGTAACACATACGCACCGCAACCTGCCACGTTCTTCGGACTTTCGACAGCATAGTGAGCCATTCCCCATAAACTGGGAATATATTCATTGTCATATCTATAATTCACTCCACCTTGTCCAAACGCATTGCCAACCTGACTCACCCATTCACAAAAGATCCTCTTTTCATTCGGGAATCCTTTCCCATAATCTTGCCATCCATCCTGACATCTGTTATTCAGTGAAGATTCGGAACTGGCATTATATGCCTGACCGATAAAATAATCAAAACGGTCTGCATATTCAGCGTCATTCCACTGTCCGTCAACAACCAACAACTTATGTTTACCATTCACTTTATATTGCTCATCACACTTAGGTCCCAGGTATTTACTCATTACATCAATAAAAGTACGCATCATCTCTGTGGTATAACTATCTCCGCCGAAACTTGGTTCATAATCCAAATCAAATCCATCCAATCCCCATGTATAAATAGAATCAACCAGATTCTCAGCGTATACTATCATCGAATCTAAATCCTCTCTTCCTTCTCCAGTCGTAGCAAAATATTTATCCGGCCACATTGTCAATAATACCTTGGTACCTCTGCGCTCTTGAAGGAATTTCACATCCTCCCGATTCTGTTTATTATTCACATATCCGGTAAAGAATGAGACAATATCAAGGCTATCAGGGATACCTCTTAACCGAGTCTGCATGGAAGAAGTAGCAGGACTATAATTCATCCATGCAAAGAATATCTTATGATCCGAATTCTTGTAAGCAATCAATGCAGCCTCTTCTTCCGGTGTCAATTCTTTATATTTCATTTCCGGTAAAATAGTCGGTTCAGCTTCAATCCAATCGCTGCATCCGATAATCTGAGTCACCATAAACAGGCAACACAGAAATTTTATTATCCGATCGTTTTTCATATCCATATAAAACTATTAAGATTATACACTATTTTTTAATTCTGATAAGGTTTATCATTTCTTTTATCCCACCAAAGTTTCGTACCTCCATTGTCGGCGCCATCCAGCAATTCGGCATTATTCACAGCTTCCTGGTATAAATCAGGATAGTCTTTCGACAAGTTGGTAGGATAAGGCAATCTTGCCACTTGCTTTTTAGTGTCGATACGCCCGCCACTATTATTTCTGGCCACCCGAATCACTCTCGGACATCCTGTTCTTCTGAATTCGCTCCATGCCTCTTGCCCGTCGGGGAACAGGGCAATCCACTTTTGAGTAATGATTTTTTCCAATCTTTCATCAAAATTGGTAGCATCCGCCCAGTTCACAGACACCTGTCCCGTACTACTGTCACTATAACTGGAATTTTTGGGGTCAACATAACCTTTTGGCAAAGTAGTCCGCTTCATGTACGCAGTTGCATCTCCCGCTTTTGC
This sequence comes from Bacteroides xylanisolvens, assembly GCF_018289135.1. NCBI lineage: Bacteria > Pseudomonadati > Bacteroidota > Bacteroidia > Bacteroidales > Bacteroidaceae > Bacteroides > Bacteroides xylanisolvens. The sequence goes on along the minus strand of NZ_CP072216.1, from coordinate 517,982 downwards.
CTGGGTAGCCCCCAGAGGTTGGGAAAAAGCAGTCGCAATCCCATTTTCATATAATGTTTCTGCGTCTCCTCCCGCATTCCATTTACGCAAAGCAGCTTCCGCACGTAGAAAATAGACTTCCGCAGCATTCATAAACTGGATAGGCGTACTTGAAGAGACATTCAGATTAGAAAATACCTTATAGTCATTTCCATTAAACATACTACCGCATCTGATTCCGTTATATTCTTTAAATCCGGAAACTTCCGATTTGGCAAACCAAATATCCAGACGAGGATCTTCATACCCTTTCAAATAGCCCTCCAGGGTTGCTCCCAAACGACTGTCATTGTAAGTGTAACAAATCATATACAAAGGATTGACCGTTGCAGAGCCATCCACTTTTAACATGGCATTATCCTCATTATCAATAAATACACCGTCTCTTATTGCCTCTTCAGCTTTCTGCTGGGCCATCGTTTCGTTTACATAAACGATACGAAGAGCTAGGCGCAACTTCAAAGAATTGGCAAACTTTACCCACTTTTCAAAATCACCGCCATAAATCTTATCATAACTTACCAATGGCTTGGCACCGGGATTATCTTTGATAAACTCTTTCAATATCCCGATTGCCTCATCCAGTTCGCTAAAGAACTGTTCGTAAATGTCTTGCTGTGAAGTGAACGGCACATCGGAAGCAGGTGCGAAATCCTTATAAGGAATCGGACCATACATATCCGTGATGCGGTGCATACCGAAAACTTTCAAAATCTGTCCCACTGCAAATGTGGAAGGGTTGATATTCCTTTTAGTATAAAGGGTATACCAAGGACTCATATAATTCTGATAAGCCACAGTATAAGCCGCCGCACACCAGTCGGGATACATATCATACGTCGTATTGTTTCTTCCGTTACTATCAAACATGTTGGAAGCTCCCTGATGCCCGGAAAAGATATCTCCGGCAAGGCTAAACATTTTCTGATAGTTATTGACATCTATATTCTGGTCTTTTGTAATACACGGATACATCTGATACTGCATCTGCGTTATCATCGAGCCCGTACCCAAGTTGTCATATCCCAGCTCTTCTTCCGTCACAGCATTGGGATCGGTATTTGTCTCCATGAAATCTCCTGTACAAGCTCCTAATATCCACAAAGAACAAGCAGAAACCAGAAGCAGACTTTTGCCGAAATATCTATTATTTAGTATCATTTTCATCTGTTTGTTAATTTAATTATAATGTAAATTTAAGACTCACACCGAAGCTTCTTAAACTCGGCATCATGAAATAGTCTATACCTTGATAGAAAGTACCCACTGAAGAGGTTAGTTGCGGGTCAAAAGGAGCCTTATTATAAATCATAAACAAATTACGTCCGGTCACGGACAGAGTCAAATCCTTCACAAAGTTCTTGAACAATGGTTTGAAACGATAAGAAAGCGAAGCTTCCCTCAAACGTATATTGGTAGCATCATATACATAATTGGACAACACGCCTGTACCTGCCCCCACTTGAGTATAGTAAGTTTCTGCATCCATCAGCACTCCGTTTACAAGCACGCCACCATTGTCACGCGCCTTTGCACTCTGTTCAGATGCACCGAAAGAATCCAGAACAGCTTGTGTGGCAGAAACCACTTTTCCGCCAATCCGGGCATCAATCAGGAAGGAAAGCGTAAACCCTTTATAGCTGAACGCATTGTTAAATCCCAAAGAACAATCCGGATTGGTATTTCCCGCATAAATCAAATTCTCATTGTCCACCATCATGCTCAAGGTATTCGGATTCACATATACATATCCGTTTCCGTCTTTTTTCACCGAATTGACATATATATCACCGATAGAACCACCTTCATCAATATAGTTACGGAATGAATAAGAAAGTCCTCCCATGTCGAAATGTGAAACATTCATATCGGCTCCGGTAAACGGATTAGGAATATTTCTCACCAATTCCACAATTTTGTTTTTATTGTAGGTTACCGTAAGTTTCGGTGAATAATTGAAATCTCCGAATGTCAAATCCGCATCAATAGAAGCCTCAAGACCTTTATTGTTTACTTTACCGGCATTCACATAGAAATTGGCATAACCGCTGCTTTCCGGTGCTCTGAACTTAAACAACTGGTCGTAGGTGTTAGCGTTATAATATGTTATGTCTAATCCTAACTTGTTATTCAGGAAACGGGCATTCAAACCAATTTCAAACGACTGTGTCTTTTCAAATTTCAAATTGTCGATAGGAAGGTCGGGATTGATACTTACACCACCGCCCGGACTAATCGGATAAGACGGAATAGTAATTCCGGCAAGTGACATCGGCACATTTCCTACCTTAGCATACGACAGACGAAGCTTGGAGAACGTCAATATTTTCTCCGGCACTTTGAAGAACTCTGTCAACACAAAAGACATACCTACCGACGGATAGAAGAAACTCTTGTTCTTGGTATTGGCAAGCAACGAAGTCCATTCGTTACGTCCGGTTACATCAAGGAATATTTTTCTTTTCCAATCCACAGAAGCACTAAAGAATACGGCTTGCGACTTCATCTTTTTACCTTCCTGATATTGGGGTTCCGGAGTCAGGTTGTTCAATGTAAACTTATTGGCTACACTGGCGAGAGGTGCTCCGAATTCTAGTTTGTTAGAATTGGCCGTATAATCGAATGAAGCATTCTTAAAGCTGGCACCCGCATTGACTACAAATCCCCAGTCTGATACCGTTTTCTGGAAATTGGCAATCACATCTCCATAATCCTGTATATTCTTTTCCGTTGCCAACAAGTACGAGCCTTTATCCGAGCTGGAAGCCAGCAACAGCAATGTAGAAGCATAATTTTTGATTTCATTCTTCTTGTTATCACGGTCCGTACGGAAACGGGCACTGATGTTAAACCATTCATTGAACGTATATTTCAAACTTCCACCAATAATAAAACGTTCATTATGGTTTATATTGAAATTGCGGTGTGTAATCCAATATGGATTCTGGATGCTTCTCTTTTGGTCGCCATAGGGCCAGAATTGAACCGGGAATCCTCTGTCCGCACTATAACGCTCATAAGATTTATACTTATCTATATTATCACCGCGAGGAAACAGATAAATCGGTACAATCGGATTATAATAGTCACCTTGCGAAAGCATATTCTGCGCTTTCTTGTTCGTATACATAAAAGTAGCTCCCAAAGAAAGTTTGTCCGTAATGGTATATGTACCATTATAGGAAACATTGTAACGGTCGAGGTTGTTATTATGAACTACCCCACGGGCATTGTAAGAAGAAAGGGAAATATAGGATTTATGATTCTCCGTTCCCAACTGTGCCCCGATACTGTTAGAGAAACTCATACCCGTGTCAAAGAAATCTGCCGGATCATAATTCGCAGGAGTCTCCAGCTTCGGCCCCCAACTGGAAAATTCATCCGTACGACTTCCGTACGTATTTTGCAACTTTGGCAAGAGAAGTGGTTGGTAGAAATCGGAATAATGGGAAAATGAAATACGAGGCTTTCCGTCTTTCAGTCCTCCTTGTTTGGAGGTCAACATGATTACTCCATTCGCAGCCTGACCACCATAGAGAGCAGCTGCCGAAGGTCCTGTCAACACAGTCACTTCCGCAATATCCTCCATATTGATATTGGAGATACCGTCACCTTCGTCTACTCCTCCATACTGTGCATTAGAGGTAGCCCCTCTCCGCGGGAAAAGATCGGGAAGCGGTATACCGTCCAACACATACAATGCATTATTGTTTCCTTCCGCGTTTACAGACTTGCTACCACGCATCACCACCTTTGTGGACCCACCAATACCGGAAGCCCCTTGGCTAATTGTGACACCTGCCACCTTACCGTTCAACGCATTCGGCACACTGGCTTCCTTGACAGACATAAACTGTGCATCGCCCAATTTCTGCACATTATAACTCAATGCCTTGTCCGAACGCTTGATACCCAATGCAGTGACAACGACTTCATCAAGCACTGCATTGTCTTCTTGAAGTACAATATTCAAAGTCGCATTTCCCGTAATTGTTACATTTTGAACCGTGTATCCTACATAAGAAAATTCAAGGACATCTCCTTTCTTCGTCCTAATCGTAAAATTACCGTCAATATCTGTAATTGTACCGACATTTGAACCTTTTACTTTTACATTTACTCCAATAAGAGGTTCGCCATTCACATCCTTTACTATACCTTTTACCGGAATAGTCGCATCTTCCATTGTTTTCTGTACGAAAGGTTTTGCGGAAAGAATAATCTGTTTATCCACCACCGTATAAGATATAGAAGTGCCTCGGAATATTTCATCCAGAATATCCTGTATCTTGCCGGAATTATTATTCACTGAAACAATGCGGTTCTTCTGAATCGCCTTATCATTATAAAGGAACACATAATCCGAACTTTCCTCTATCTTATTCAGTACCTGTTCAATAGATACATTATTCATCGAAATGACTCCCCGTATACGTTGGGCATAGCCATTTGCTGCAGAAAGTTGCAATACGACTGCAAAAAGTAATGTTAGACTAATCCTCATAACTAAAGGAAGTTTTAGATTTAAAGCATATTTAAAGCATAATGCAATAAATGAATGATTTTTTTTCATACATTTGTAGCTGACTAAAGTTTATTACTAAATGAACTAAGGTGTTGATTCCGGTTAGCGTTTGCGAGACCCTGTACCGTGAATCTTAGATTTGGGAGAAGACAGCCGTTGGTAGCGGCCCTCCTCCCTTTTTTGATTATCAATATGTGTTATATCATAGGCTATTTGTTTTTTCAGATGATTACTAATATAAATCTACTATTATTTTCGTCTTTGTAAATGTATCATCTTCCCGTTGTTCGGGAGTCAAAATCTTCCATTTCAGGTTTGCCGACTTAGCTAAATAATCTAATATCTGCGTCAATGTTTCCGTTCTGAAAGTAGCCCGATAGCTATACTCCTTTCCCAAATGATTATTGAATTCAATATCTACGTTGAAATGACGTTCCAGACGCTTGATTATTTCTTCCAACGAAGCATTCCGGAATATCAATTTTCCATCCTTCCAAGCCACCTTCCCATAAACATCCACTTTATTTTTCTGCACCTGGCGGGTTTGTTTGTCATAAACCAATTGTTCGCCGGGAATCAATGTAATCGTCTCCTGCCCGGGAGTCACTACATTGACTTTTCCTTTCTCCAATACAGTTTCTATGTAGTTATCGTCCTCGTAAGCTGTCACGTTAAATTGCGTACCATACACATATACACTCAACCCATTTGGCGTATTCACATAAAACGGACGCTCCGGTTCTGCCTCCACTCGAAAATAAGCCTCACCAGTCAGTTCCACATTGCGGTTGTCTTTTTTGAAAACAGTAGGATAACGCAACTTACTACCTGAATTGAGCCAGACAACAGAATGGTCCGGAAGTTCATAACGCACCACCGTTCCCATGGTAGAAATAACTTCTGCGTATCTTATTTCTTCTTCCGACTCTGCAAAATATAAATATCCCAAAATCAATGAAGCCAATAGCAACGGTATGGCCAGAAATGCAGCACAACGTATCAGTTGATTGTGCAGTCTCATTCTTTTCAGCCCTCTAATCTTCATTTGAGACTGTCGATAAGCAGCTAATGCATCAATCGACTCCATTTCTCTAATATCATCACCCAAAGCTTTCGCCTTGCGGAATGATGCCTCCAGTTCTTTATTATTCATACTTCCTTTTTTTATAATTGCAACTATATTAATAGTACAATCGACTCATTGAAAAGGGACATCAAAAGCCAATCATTTTTCAATAATCTGAAAAAAACATCCGTAGACTCTTTAATCTACATATAAGGAAAATCTACGGATGTTTTTCCATTCTCTTCTCTATTGATATAGACTACAACGGTCCTGTATATTCAAATCCCACAATATTAACAGAAGGATACGACGCATCTGCCCGCAAATTTAATACCCCCTCTATAGTATAAATATCACTAACCGCATCATATTTTACAATAAACGAACCGGGATCGTCAGAGTCTAAGCTTCTATAGCTGCCACCGCCTGTTACTGTCACATATGCACTATTTATTTGGGCTTTAGAATATTCTCCCGGTTGTAATTCGGATAATTTCAAACTTAATTGTATACGATTACTATCATCATCCGAAAGTATTAGCGTCAAACTGCCATACGAATATTTATATGCATCAGTCATTGTTAAATAGACATCAGTATTAGGCATAGTTTGAACTTCTACATTTACATTTTCATTCAGTTTTTTCAGATTACTTTCCCAAAAAGCGATTTGTTCCTCAGACAATAACACTTCAACTGTCCGGGCTTCTCCATCTATTGTTGTTTGGTTACCACAATGAAGCATAAAACCATCTTCATATAGCATAGCCTTCAACTTCAATGAGGACAAATGATTATTGTTACAATATAACTCTTTAAGATTTTCACTTTTTCCTACGGACAAATTGCTCAATTTATTATGGCTACAATCAAGTTGTGCAAGTTTAGGCCATGCTACATTTAATGTAGTCAATTCATTTCCACTAACTTTCAACACTTCCAGTCCTGCAAATTCAACCAATTCATCCACACTTTTTATTTTGACTCCATTCACCCCACCGGTAATATCAATAGCTTTTACTGCTGACGCTTCATCAGGGGAAAGTACACCGTTACCATTCGTGTCCCACTTCGGGTAAGTAACTCCGTCTATTTCCTGCTCTGTATCCATTCTGGATTGACAATAAGCTTTCAATGCAGGGTCGGTTATTCTTTCAAGCACATCATTTCTTATCATAAATGTAGCTACAATTACTACATCCTCCATAGGCATAGTAAATGTGGAAGGATTTGCCTGCACATTCTCAACTATAGTATTACCGACTCTCACTTTCCATTCTTTAAATAAAAATCCATCAGCAGGAGTAGCCGTAACAGTCACAGCTTCTCCCGCTACGGCTATTTCCTTATCAGCTGTTGCAATGGCGCCACCATAACCGGCAAATGCAGTAATTGAATGACCCTGCTTGTCTTCATCTTCTCCACACGAAAAGAATATAACACAAACTACAGCCATCAATAAAAAACTCAATCGTTTCATGTTTTTCAATTTTTGTTGATTAATAAATTTATTACTAAATGATTCAATGTTACCAACAAACTCATCTTGTTTCACTAAGGCGGTGAATTATCCTCACTTATCCACATTCATACTGATGATAAACTCACTTTCGATTCCCGGCAGTGTTTGCGAGACCCCGGACTATGAATCTAAAAACAAAAGAAGAAGATTGTTAATCAAGGTTCGTAATGTTATTCAATTGAAATATATATATTCCATAGGCTATTATTTTAAGTTCAACAACATTAATAATACAAATAGGATTCCTAAAAAGGACAGAGAAATCAAACTTTTTTTTATTTTTTTCCGAATTCAGTTAAAATGAAACGATAATACCAACTGAAACACAAAAAAAGAATGGGAAATTAGGGTTAATCAATTATTGTATTATATATTTGTAGCAAAATGAAAAAACACAGAATCCCTAAATAATGAAAATTTCTTTTTCCAAACAGACTAAAGAACGGGCTTTCAAGCAACTTTATGAGGAATATTATGCCCCATTTTGTTTGTATGCCAAAAGGTTTGTTGACGATAAAGAAACACGTGAGGACATCGTTTCGGATGTATTCACTTCATTATGGGATAAACTGGATACTGACTCTTTTGATCTTCAATCGAACACTGCATTAGCTTACATTAAAATGTGTGTGAAAAATAACTGCCTGAATTTCTTGAAACATCAGGAATATGAATGGAGCTATGCGGAAAATATTAAGAAGAAAACTCCAATTTACGAAACAGAACCGGATAGTATATATACTCTTGATGAACTATACAGAATGTTGTATGAAACATTGGACAAACTTCCGGAAAACTATCGTACAGTATTTATGAAAAGCTTCTTTGAAGGCAAAACGCATGTAGAAATTGCAGAAGAGATGAATCTCAGTGTGAAATCCATCAACCGTTACAAGCAAAAGACAATGGAACTTTTGCGCAATGAACTGAAAGACTATCTGCCATTGTTACTTTTGTTATTCTATCGCACATAACAGTCTCTCCTTATCATCACATACAAACTATTACTTTTCCGTCTGAAAAATATTAATAGTAAAGTTGCTTTTGACTAATAGCAAACTTCCAATCCTTTATATATAAAGTTACTTTTGACTAATCATAAACTATAAATGCAAGCTTCGTTTTTATAATCAAAGGTTGCATTTATAAAAATGAAACTTGCAATTATATAATCAAAGCTTACAATTATAGTTTATAATAGGTAAAAAACAAGTTTACTATTAACCCAAAACAAGTTTATCTATAATGAAGAATAACTTTACTGTTAATGATTCAGGCGTAAAATAGCAGTAGACCGTTATACAACCGCTATGAGAAATAATGAGAATGAGTATGAGAAATGAAAATGCTGAATCACCCGGGAGGTAAGCCTAAGTCAAATTTACAAATTCACTAGTTTTACCGGGGCCCCCAACTACATTACATCATCATGTAGTTCTATGGATGGGAACTGATGTGAATGGGAAAGGTGTGATAATGCCAAAGTGCGGCATCCGACACGGTCTATTTTACCGTTTTCCGTCTGTGGGATAAATTTTGTAATAAAAATATGTTTGGGACGATAATATGGTTCCAATGTTGTCTGCAACTTATTTTCTAACTCTCTTGTATCCAACTGTCCCACTATCAATAAGGTTACAGCCTGCCCTAAACGCTGGTCCGGAACTGAGGTAATAACAAATGGCACAGGAATAAAAGGACGAAGCAATTTCTCCATTTCCTCCGCCTGAATTTTAATTCCTCCACTATTTATCACATTGTCTTTCCGACCTAGAATCATAAAACTTCCATCGGGATAAATATGTGCGATATCATTGGTCTGCAATATTTCATCACAGACAAGGGGGGCATCAATCACCAATGTGTTCTCTACAGATAAAGACAATTTTACTGAAGAAAACGGATAATAATGTTCCGAAGCCAATGTTCCGTTCAGCCGACGAAGAGCAATATGAGATAAAGTTTCAGTCATGCCATAAGTAGAATAGGCGGCAGTCGGAAGATGTTTGATCTCCGCCTCTAAAGCCTCATCAATAGCTCCACCACCTATAATCAAAATATCCGTCTGTTTCAATCGCTCTTTCTCTTCGGGAACTTGCAACGTATTATAAACTTGCAGGGGAACCATTGCCACAAATCTCAAAGGCTCTTTTATATCCGCTAAAGGATGACCGGAAGCAGGACGTACAATCAAATTCAAGCCTGCAACCAACGAACGTACGACCACCATCATTGCACCAATATAACGAAGATTCATACAAAGTAATGCCGTCTCTCCTTTCTTCAAATCCAGAAACTCACAAGTCAGACGCGCACTTTGCATCATCTGGTCTTTACGTACAATCAACTCTTTAGGTGTACCCGTAGAGCCTGATGTATGAACAGTGATGACAGGAGAATCGTTAAACCATTCGTTCAGGAAAAGATATAAATCCCAACTAGCAGGAGAATGAGCCTCCGCTCCTCCTGCTATTAATCGGCTTATATCCTCAAAAGCATATTCTTTTCCTTCCAGTAACAAGCGTTGTTGTTTTCGATCAAATATCATCGGATTATCCTTTAACACCATCATTTACAAAACCACAGGCAATCTTTTCTTATTTCAAGAGGCACTTCCACGTTGTCTGTAAAGAGCGCCCCTGTTCCCAGTCCCTGTGGCAACGGATTGCTAAATGTTGCACACCACTGGGCAATGGCATTCAGACCAATGTTTGATTCCAGAGCGGAAGTTATCCACCAGCCGATCTGTTGTTTTTCAGCTTCGGTAATCCATTCGTCTCCTCCGCATATTCCTCCATGAAGAGAAGGTTTAATAACGATATATTGCGGACGAATTGTTGAAAGCAGCTCCTGTTTCCTTTCCAGCGTATTGCATCCTATCAGTTCTTCATCCAAAGCAATCGCTAATGGAGATTCGGCAGCAAGCCGAGCCATTTCCTCCCATTGTCCGGCACGGATTGGCTGTTCGATAGAATGTAAATCAAACTCGGACAGACGTTTCAGTTTTTCCATTGCGTCCACGGGTGAGAAAGCACCATTTGCATCTACACGCAACTCTATTTCTTTAGAAGAGAAATGCGTACGAATATGGCGCAACAATGTCAGTTCTTCTTCGAAATTGATAGCACCTATCTTTAACTTGATACAACGAAATCCGGCTTCCATCTTTTTCTCAATCTGGGATAACATGTTCTGAAAATCTCCCATCCAAATAAGGCCGTTAATCGGAATACCAACTTCTCCACGTGAGAAAGCCGTATCACATAAAGCCCAGTTTCCTGCAAAGAAATGCCGGATGACCGTTTCCAGACCAAATAAAATTGAAGGATAGTCACACAAGCCATCCATATCCAATCTGCCTTGTTCCCTCTCTACTTTCCGGCAGACTTTCACTAATATATCTTCGTAATCAGGAAGATCGTCACAACTTAAAGCGGGCAAAGGTGCACACTCCCCTATTCCCACTCTGCCAGGGAAGTCAGGAGAGGTAAAATGAAGATACCAAACTTTACGCGTAGTATATGTTCCTCTGGAAGTCCCGGCAGGTTGCTTGAAATGGAGCAATCGGGGAATAATTTCTATTTTACAATTCATCGTGAATAATTTTTCAATTCACCACAGAATAACACAGAGCCTCACGAAGTTTTAACAAGTTATATCTCTTGCAGTTCTCCTACCATTCTCTCCTCCACAGTCTTGCTTTGCAGAAAATCGGGCTTAAACGCAGGAAAAGCAAACTCTGTGGTACTCTGTGGCAAAGCCGATTTTAAGGGAATTTCGGATATTGTTTGAAGTTCGGTTTACGTTTCTCCAAGAACGCATTCTTGCCTTCCTGTGCTTCATCAGTCAGGTAATAAAGCAACGTTGCGTCACCTGCCAATTCCTGAATACCTGCCTGACCATCCAGTTCGGCATTCAATCCTGCTTTAATCATGCGCAAAGCCAACGGACTAAGCAACATCATTTCTTCTGCCCACTGCACATATTCGTCCTCCAACTGTTCCAAGGGAACTACTTTATTCACTAATCCCATATCCAATGCTTCTTGTGCATTATACTTCCGGCAAAGGAACCAGATTTCGCGTGCTTTCTTCTGACCGACCACACGTGCCAGATAAGACGCACCGAATCCGGCATCAAAGCTACCTACACGAGGACCTGTCTGACCGAAAATAGCATTTTCCGACGCAATGGACAAATCACATACCACATGAAGCACATGCCCGCCACCAATAGCAAAACCGTTCACGGCAGCAATCACCGGTTTCGGGATGCTGCGAATCTGCTTTTGCACATCCAATACGCTAAGACGAGGCACACCGTCTTTTCCGATATATCCGCCACGTCCTTTCACATTCTGGTCACCACCCGAACAAAATGCCTTATCACCGGCTCCGGTAATCACAATCACATCAATATCCGCTTCTTCACGGCAGATGCGCAATGCGTCACTCATTTCAGCAGTAGTTGTCGGAGTAAACGCATTCCGATAGCGCTCACGGTTGATCGTGATACGGGCAATTCCATTATAATAATCAAAAAGAATATCGTCGTATTCTCTAATGGTTGTCCACTCTCTTTGTGTTGACATAATCTATTTTTGTTTTAATTGATGATAATAATTTTTCAACATGCGCGCGTCCTTGTTTTTGTTGGTAAACACCTCCAAGAGCACAGGCTGCTCCATAGCTTCCGGTTGAGTGAAAGTTTTCATCGCTTCAGCCAGTTCTTCGTCATTTTGCGCTTGCAGATAGAGAAACCCACGCTCTTCTGCCCAACCTTTGGCCGATGTTTTATGAACTGCCGCAATAAATTTATGTGAGGTACCCGACATATCCAATCCCGGCAAGGTATGGAAAATCTCTCCTCCTCCATTATTTAACAGAAGAACACGCAGATTGGAGCGAACATTGACGTTCCACAACGCATTCATATCATAGAAGAAGCTCAAATCTCCGATAGCTATAAAGTTCAGTTTGTCGGAAGCCGCCGCATAACCGACAGCCGTAGACAGCGAGCCTTCAATACCGTTTGTTCCCCGGTTGCAACAAACTTCAATCGTAGAAGGAATTGAGTATAATTGCGCATAGCGCACCACCGAACTGTTTGCCAGATGCAACGCACATGACTCCGGCAAGGCTTTCAATAACGTACCGACGGCAGACATCTCCGAATAAGCAAACTCCGGTTCGGGAATGATCTTGCAATAGTTTTCCCATACACGGGGATATTCAGGAGTCCGATTGTCCAGCAAACTGGCTATCTTCTCCAGAAACTCGAACGGGTCCATTTCGATCACCGTAGTTAATGAGCCATACAAATCGACCACCTCACCGTCCGGCGATACGTGCCAATGTTCTTTAGGCGGATGCTGACGGAGCAACTTCTTCAATCGTTTGGAAACGACATGTCCTCCATAAGTAATCAGCAGCTCCGGAACCATCTGATCTACCTTCTCTTCGGGCATGGCATAAAGCGCCGCATCGAAGTTCTTTACCGGAATACCGGGAACTGTCTGGTTGCCGATATGTTCCGTCAACCAGGCAAAATGTTTATATAATAACTTGATATATCTTTTTTCAAACAGATAGATAAGATTCATCTGACCGATGATAATCATACGCTTCTGGTATTTATTCATCCGGTCGACCAAATCGTTATAATCACGATCGTAGACGTTCAACCCCTGATAACGGGTTATGACGCGCACTTCTGGAAGCGAATCGACCGTAAACTGGAACAATGGTTCAGAAATAGGGATATTGATATGTACCGGTCCTTTTCCATGATGGTTCGTCTCCAGCAATGCTTCATTCACCAGACGATTGCAATACCATTCATCTTCTTCCGTATGAATCTCCGGAAGGTTTACCGACTTCTTGACCAGCGTCTGAAATACGCCTGGTTGTGGTACAGTCTGTCCGTCCATTTGTCCGATCCAGGCAGCGGGACGGTCTGCAGAAATAATGACCAGAGGAACATTTTGATAAAATGCTTCTGCCACAGCCGGATGAAGGTTTAATAATGCAGTACCGGAAGTGCAGCAGACAGCAGCAGGCTTACCACCATTCAACGCAAGACCGATGGCAAAATAGCCGGCACTCCGTTCATCCGTCACCGGATAGCAGGTAAAATTCGGATGGTTAGACAAAGTATGCACTATGGGGGTGTTACGACTACCCGGACACAACACAACCTTAGTAATCCCATGCGCCTCAAGCAACGCAACCAACTGGAGTATGTTCTTCTTGTCTGTATACATGATGATAATTATTAATAGTTTATGATTTTAAAGGAGGCACTGCAATCAGCCGTTTGATGGTTTGCAACTTTTTCTCCGTTTCCAGCCATTCGTCATTCAGTTCCGAAGAGGCCAATAATCCACCGCCGGCATAAAGAGTGAGTTGTTTATCTTCGATATGCATACAGCGCAGGTTTACATACAAGTCTGTTCGCCCTCCCGGATCGAGCCATCCGATAAAGCCGGAGTAATAGCGGCGGTCGTAACCTTCATTCTGCAAAATAAACTGATAGGCTTCTTCCTTCGGCAAGCCGCATACGGCAGGTGTCGGATGCAAAACTTTCAGAAGGTCTCCCAAACCTTTATTATCTTTCAAAGCGAACCGGAAATCGGTTTTTAAATGTGACAAAGCACCGGCATAAGCAGGATATGGCCCGTTTTCCGTAGCATGGATATCCAGTGAAAGAAGCTGACGACGGATATAAGAAGATACATAATCCTGTTCCTTCCGGTTCTTTTCATCCCATACTTGCGGCAGTCTGCCATCTTGCAAAGGCTGTGTTCCGGCCAGCGCAACCGTATGCCATTCGTCTTTCTCACCCGATAAAATGATTTCGGGAGTGCTTCCCAGCCAGATCCCTGTCTGCGGAGTATAACATAAGTATATATACGAATGAATATAACGTTTACAAGCCGCCCGAAAGATGGACGAAGGAGAGAAATCAGCTACTTTATCAACTGTAAGATGACGGGAAAGCACTAGTTTATCAAAAGTCCTGTCACGTAACGCATTTATAAAGGTATGAAAGCATGCCGTATATTCTTCCGTGGAAGAAGTCAGAAATGATTCTTGCCCTTGCAGGCGCAAGGCTATCTCCCGGTCTTCTTCCGTATCATCATCCACCGGTAAAGGCTGCCCCCACTGATCGGGTTGAATCAATACAACCGGACATGACTCACTCACCTGAAACGGAGCAATTACAAATCCTCTCTGTCCGTTCAGTTCTTTCAAATCGTATATCAAACGGACCACTCCTTCCGCCTGCGTCAACAGACGGGGAACTTTCTCTCCGGGAATACGGTAAACAGCAAACGGCTGCTTCCGCTGAATAAATGCATCAATAGTTGTCAAGTTACTTATTTCTTCGTCGGTCATCTCTTTTTCATCACACTGTTGACTACCCGTATGGAAGACACCAGTTTGTTTGTTGAAGTAAACACGTCTACATTCCATACGTGGGAGGAACGTCCTTTATGTACAACTGTTCCTACTGCACGCACGGTATCTCCTTCATGTGCAGAAGATATATGGTTTCCGCTGACCTGCATTCCTACTACAATCTCGTCCGGCTGGCAAAGAATCATCGAACCGAGTCCGGCAACTGTTTCCGCCAACGCAAGAGTAGCTCCACCATGCAAAATACCAAAAGGCTGACGGGTACGATGGTCTACCGGCATCGTTGCTTCCACACGATCTTCGTCGGCGTATGTATATTGAATTCCCAAGTTTCCCATTAATGCATGGCGTGCCTGCGCATTCAGTTGGTCAAGGGGAATTTCGGCTGCACGCACTTCGGCTATAATAGCCTTCTCCACTGCAACGGCCACTCCGTCTTCCTCATTCGAAGCAGTCACATAGTCGGCACAGGCTTTCACCGAGTCTTGTGAATGTCCCATAGCTACGCCCAGCCCGGCCAACTGAATCATTGTTACGTCACACACACCGTCGCCCACAGCAATCACTTCCTCACGCTTCACATCCAGTACCTCCAGCAAAGCACCCAAAGAGTTGGCTTTGTCGATAGCGCAGGGAACTACTTCCAGAAAATATGGTTCCGAACGGAATACGTCCAACGCTCCGTTCAATCGTCTCTTCCAGTGATCTTCCAGACCAACCAGTGCTTCTTCGTCATCGCTCACCAGCATACACTTACAAGGAGCAAAATCAACGGCAGCAGAAAATTCTTCTTCTTTGATTATTTGCAGGTTATTCAACCGGGCTTCATTTTGGATATGTTCATTTTCAGGAGAATCCGTTATGATCGTATCATCATGATAAGTGAATAAGGCAAAACCGTTTTTACGGGCTTTCTTTTCCAGATACGGCAACATTTCGGGATTAATCCGACGTTCAAACAGAATTTCCCCGTTTTGTGCATTGATAATCTGACAGCCATTATAGGAAAGGATAAAACCTCCATAGTTTCCAAGTTCAAGCATCTTGGCCAGCGGCATCAGGCCATAAGTAGGTCTGCCGGATGCCAGCACAATACGTACTCCCATTTGCTGAACCTTCAACAGGGCAGCCAATGTACGCTTACTAATTTCTTTCGCATCATTGAGGAGTGTTCCGTCTACATCAAGAACCAATAATTTATACTTCATGATTACACGATTTTGATTTAGATTACAAAGGTAGGAAATTGAGTGAACGACAGAAAGCGTAAACAGATAAAAATTACTTTAATTTCACTCTTTCAAACGCATTTCCAGATAATCGCGGAGGATACGGGCATGATTATACACCGGTTCTTTGGAAGCGTAAAGCAATGTTATCACCGGATGCGGCTTGATAAGAGTCAGAAAATCAGCCATTGAGGGAGAAGCATCTAGTTCTTTCTGATACTGTATGACAAAGTCTTCCCAGTGTCCGGGAATATCTTCGTGAAACCATCTACGCAATGTGGAAGACGGTGTGATGTCTTTTGCCCAATAATCGTACTTAAGCCATTCTTTCTTCATTCCACGTGGCCATAATTTATCTACCAGTACCCGGTAGCCATCTGTTTCTGAAAAATCTTCGTAAACCCGCTTTATCCTTACCTGTATCATCTCTATTAATAGTTAATTATAAATAGATAAACCGGAAAATGCGAAAATTGTTTAGCAGAATCCACTCAATTCTGTAACGAATCCTGTGCTTTTTTAAATTCGTAAGGAGTCATTCCCGTCTTTTTCTTAAAAAGATTGTATAAAATCGGGGTGCTATTAAATCCGGCCTCATCTGCAATGGCACGTATCGTATAGTTAGGATGCTTTTTCATCAGTTCAATGGCATAATTAATGCGCAATTCATTGATATATCCATTGAAATTGGTCCCGGTACATTCTCTTATCATCCTCGCAAAACGTGCGTTATTCAGATGTACGATTTGTGCCAGATCTTCTCTCGACAATTCTGAAGAAAGATATAACTGTTTCTGAATAACGATATCATTCAGTTCCTGAAATATCTTCTTATTCTCTTCTTCTTCCCCACTTTCTTTATCTGTATCGTTAGCAAGTTCTTCCAGTTCTTCGGGTGAAATACGTTCCGGTTCAACCTCCGACACAACAGCCAGTTGTTCGTATACTTCCGATAACTGGTTCCCATCTTTTCTATTAGCAAATTTCTCGTTTATAAGCCTGGCAAGCATCCTGTTCTTATACTCGACTATATGATTGAAATGCCACAAACGCCAAACGACAAACAGAGTCAGTACAACAATACATGCAAGAAAACAGAGGGTAATATTCCTTATTTTTAATTGAAAAGCCTGTTCGGCAATATATTCTTCTTTTTCAGAGACGCCGTACATTGCATTCAATTCCAATGCAGCATTGTTTCTATCCCGGGTATTGATACTATCTGTTATAGTTAAAATCGTTTCACGTATCTCGGCAGCTTCTTTGTATTTATGCATACCCAAATATGCCTTCACTTCCTGTCGAAGGACAGTCAGATACTGTTCATTCAAAGTATCCTGCTGGGTTCTCATCAATTCCTTGAACCCCCTGCAATTATCAATAACCTTTTCATATTGTCCGGAAAGCACTAAATAAGGAACCGAGTACATTTTTCCGTCGGGAGTATGAGATTCTTTCTTTGATAAGTATTTCTGATAATATTGCTCCGCCTTCTCATATTTCTTCTCCATGCAATAGATGTAGGCTAATTTGGCATATAAATAACTATATTGACCGTCTATATAATCTTCAGAGATTTGAGGTACTGCCTTAAGCCGTTCAATTTGCTTTTCACGCTCAAAACCCACTTTCAATGCCTCTTCAATTCGAGAATCATTCATTAAAAAGCTCATTTCTGCTCCATAGTAATAAGAGAGCAACATCATTTCCCGCTTCTCCTTTGAGCCCCGCAAAAGCTCAATAGTCCGGTTAAAATAATCGTATGCTTTATCTTTAAAAGATAATCTCCAATTATTCTCTCCCATACAGAAAAATAACCTGGCTTTGGCTTCCCTGTTCCCTAACTCTTGCGCCTGCCTGATTCCATCTAATGCATAACGCATACTTTCATTATATTTGCTCATCATTGCCGAAAATTCAGCCAAATGTACTGTCATTTTCAGCATGTGTTTCGGATCTTTTTGATATAGGGAATCAAGCAAATAAGCTTTCCTTGCATACATAAATGCTAGTTTATTCATATACATATTACTATATGATAAACTACGCAATTCATTTACAACCCGCAAAGGAATCGTTTTCCTGTTCTCCGCTTCGTCCAGTAATTGCAGAGCACGCCTAGGTTCGGGAATATAAATATCCCTGATATATTTCTCCGTATACAGAGAATCATCTGTTAAAGTTTTATCAGCCCTCGAAAATTGATTATGTACAAATAAAAGCACCAAAATACATACAAAAAAACGCATAAGTTCTTACCGTGTTTTAATCATTCAACATCCAAAGATATGTATTTTCCATAAAAAGTGCAAGGTACATCTTAATTTTGCAAAATTAAAATAAGAAACATTAGCTATCTTCTTATCCCAATCCTAGTTTCTGATAAATCTTCATCTCACAGAATCACAAGCCTAAAGCCTTTCCCAACCGGGCTTCAATACACACGCTCAAATCGGTCGTAACAAACTTACCATTATAAAAAAGAGTAAAGATAGTGGCTGGAGTAGGCGCATTTTGTGCCTGTTCCATGGTTTCTAATTCTATTATTTTTAATGGGAGATCCTTACTCTTGGCTGCATTGACCAAAGAACCGCGAACATGGAATTCAGTAAACGGACAACGATGAGTATAATACACTACTATTCCATCCCGGTCAGGACACTCACCTGTCAAGACACTGTCGTTGAATGAAGGATCGGGAGCAGCCGGATTTATTTTCAAAGCCAACAAACTGAATCCGTAAGGAAGTTTTTCTATAGTTTGGAAACCTTGTCGCAGCAGCCATTTTGTATCACTCATAAAATGAAATTTAGAAGTGCCCACTACGGTAACTAAACCATCTTTTCCCTGCAATTTCGCATCATCAATAGCAGACTGCAGCAAAGCCTTACCATGCCCGCATCCTTTATATTTACCCGACACCCAGAAACAATTTATCATCAGATAATTAGGAGCACTGACAGGAACCCACGCCTTTTCAGCAGGACCATATTCGATGAACACTTTCGCCCGTTCGTCAATACGTCTGAAAACATAACCATTATCAAACTCTTTTTTCAGCCATGCTTTTTTTAACTCATAACTATCTTTGCATTTCTTATCCGAAAAGGCACAGCATATATGTTCGTCCGCAATATTCTCCTTCGTCAAAGTGATGTAATTTGTTTCCATAATATTTTATTTAATAGGTTTAAAAATAACAGATCAATAAGCACTCATTATTATGAGTTATTAGAAAATCGCCAAGCTAATATTCTGCTGCTTTTAGTTCCCTGCTGCATTCTGATAATCTTATACTCCGATGCATTCACAGACTTCAATTTAGCACATAGCTTTTCAAGATTCTTTTCTTTTGAAACCAAGCTGGTAAACCATCCACAGTTCTTCTGATATTTCTGACTCTCGGAGATCATATTCAGTATAAAACGGATTTCTCCACCCTCACACCAAAGTTCATTTGCACTCCCGCCAAAATTTAATTGTACTTTTTTCACCTTCGTCCCCTTCAGGCTACTCAATTTGCGCAAGGTTCCGTCTTCCGCTTCTTCCTTCGAGCTATGAAACGGAGGGTTACAGATCGTAACATCAAAATACTCGCCAGGCATGATAATTCCATCAAAAATTTTCCGACTGTCTTTCTGAAGTCGCAAGTCAATCTTATGTGCCAATACCGGGTTGCAAGTCACTATCTTCCGTGCATTCTCAATCGAGACCGGATCAATATCACTGCCCACAAATGTCCATCCATATTCTGTGTGCCCTATAATCGGATAAATACAATTTGCACCTACCCCAACATCCAGACATCTGCATTTCGTTTTCTGTTCGTTCGCATCTTCCTCCTCTGTCTGCAAATCGTTCGCTACCCTATCCGGCTGAATAAGATCGGCAATATAATGAATATAATCCGCTCTTCCAGGAATGGGTGGACACAAGTATTGTTTCGGTATATCCCAGTACCGAATGCCATAATAACTGATTAATAATGCTTTATTTAAAGCTTTTACTGCTTGCGGATTAAAAAAGTTTATAGTTTGTACACCCAGAGGATTAAGTGATACGAATCTCTTAAGTGGAGGATAATTTTCTATCAACAACAGAAAATCGTATTGACCATTGTGCTTATTTCTTATATGTAACTCACCTTTTTGCGCCATGTCGGCAAAGATACAGAGAAATTTCCTGTCTGCAAATTTTCCCTAACTCTTACCTCATAACATCACTAACATTCGGTGTCTTTTTTCGGTTCTTCTTTTATCTGCCGAGTTATAGATTATGTTTCAATTTTGCAAGTCTTTAATTACTAATATTTAAACTTAGACATAAGATGAGGGGGTCCGAAAAGGATACCCTCTTGGCACCGACTTATCATTGGACTTTGTTTAGAGCAAGATATGGTGAGGCTTGCTTGATAAATCCTATCTATACACAATGGGTAAATATGTTAGAAAAATCTCAAAAAGAAATATCATTTTGGAACAATTTATTGCCGAAATGTGAAATTAATAACTTAAAAACAAAAGAGGAAATCGCAAGAATCTGAGCTCCGACACTGAAACCGAAAGCAACCATAAATATAATCAAGTAGAACACCCCCGAGATGGCAGATGCTCCCAACTCGATCTCTCCGACACGACCCAGAAAGGCTGTGTCCGTAACGCCTATCATCATCTCCATCAGCAGGCTGATAAGAATGGGAAATGTGATACCCCCAATTTGTTTATAGGTATATTTTATGTTGTTATTTCTCCTCATTTTGTTGATTGTTTACAATACCGACGAGTATACGGGCAATGAACTAAACACTTTAAGCAGGTGCTGCATCCATATACATCGACGATTTCATCTCTTGAAACAGAGGTGCTCCAAACCTTACCTTTAAGAACTTTTCTCTCGCAGATATTGACACAAGCAGTGCACTTTCCGCAATGCGGATGGAGAGTCTCACACAAAAACGTTTCCAACGGGGCATCGGTTAAAACTGTACCGAGACACTGTGCCGCACCATATTCAGGAGTGATTAACAGATTGTTTTTTCCAATCCACCCTAATCCGGCGAGCAAGGCTATCGTTTTATTCGGCAAAAGAGACTCTTTATGTGCTGCATCAAATTTTCCCTCGGCAATAAGGTTTTCATCCGATTGCGAAAAAGCGTTGTATCCTTTTTCTGCTATATACGCTGCCATGTTATCTGCCAATTTATGAGTCCTGTTTTCGGTAATGGAGTATTCGTCGTCATCGAAATTATAATTGTCATCTATCCGGGCCTGTACGTAATCGGGGGTATCACATACTTCTTTTATATATCCGGCTGTCAGCGGAAGTGCAAATACAATGGCATGAGGGAATTGCCTGTTTTGTGTTTCACTCAAGTGTGATATATCAACAAAGCGTATCAGTTCTGCTCCTTGATTTCTTAATTCGTTTTCTATCTCTTGATTCAGGTATTTCATGTTTCTTTTCTTGTTACAGGGATATAAATAGCTGTTATCAACTCCGAAGCCGGAGTTTTCTCAGGTGTATTGATATACGTTTCAAAAGTGAAAGGCTCTCGCAACGTATAATCACTTGTGGGCAACCAGTCAAGGTAGATATGGCGATACACCCTATTTAGCTCGTGGTATAATCCTTTGAAACGAAAGATGGCATATTCGCCCGAAGAAATTTCATACATGCCAAAGCCTTTAGGGGTCTCAAATGATTGAGGCAAGGTTACTCCAACCATAAAACGGCTGTGCTCCTCAGGCGTAATCAAAGGATAATCAAGAGTCAGGCTTACATATTGGCATCCTTTTGATGGCAGTTCATAGTTTTCGGAGAATTGTAACAACTGTTTCCATAAGAGAGAAAAACTATGACTGATGTTATTTGTCCTTTCCAACTTCAAATAGGCAATGCGCATGTTGTGCACTTTCTTTATGCTCAACTCAACCTGTATTGGATTCTTTCCTTCGGGGCGAGCATTGGAATGTTTCTTGCGAAATTCTGGTATAGAACAATTAAAATAACTTTTAAATGCTCTTGAAAGCGTATGTTTATTCTGATAATTGATTTGACTAAGAAGTTCAGGAACACTTGTATCTGTCGATATTAACTTAAATGCAATGTACTCCAATCTTAGCCGGAAGATGTAATTTCCAAGACTATCACCACAGATTGCTTTAAAAAGTCTACGAAAATGAAATTTAGAAATACCTGCAACTTGGGATAGCCTGTCTGAATCGAGGTCGTCAAACAAGTGGCAGTTAATGTATTCCTGAACTTTTATAATTAATTCGTACTGCACATGGGCAGTGTTGATTTTTTG
This sequence comes from Bacteroides xylanisolvens, assembly GCF_018289135.1. Classification (NCBI taxonomy): domain Bacteria; kingdom Pseudomonadati; phylum Bacteroidota; class Bacteroidia; order Bacteroidales; family Bacteroidaceae; genus Bacteroides; species Bacteroides xylanisolvens. The sequence goes on along the minus strand of NZ_CP072216.1, from coordinate 495,876 downwards.
CTTCCATCTTTTGATTTCCGGCAATCGTTTGGACATAATTTCCCTTAATTCCGATGAAGAATAGCTTATTCCGACCTCTCTATAATATTCTTCGGGGAAAAGCCCCCAAAGGTAGATGAGGTAATCCATTGAGAAGTCATACGACTTAACTCCATTTTTTAGGCAGTAGTCGCAATATTCCTCATTCTGACCTTCCTCTAAACTGGCATAATCTATATCTAAGGGTATTCCACACGTTTGGCAATATTTTGTTTCAGTATTAATGTTCATACACGTCTCATTATTTAAGTGCAAAATTACTCAATAAATTACGGAAAGGGTTACCCTAAATGGCTATCTTTTACTTTATCATAATCTCCTCCAAGCAGGTAAATCACATTTTTGTATAACACGTTCATCAACTTTTTGCGGATCAAGCTTTTTAGGTATAAAAGTAGTATATACTTCAAGCTGATAGCATTGATGCAGTACTATATCCCGTTGAATACCATCGATAGATGTTTCTATAAATTCGAATATGTCCTAAATAGACACTAGTGGTTTAAAATAGCCGTTCTCTATATTGGATACTATGTATTCTAGTGTTCTTTTCTAGAGGTATTGCATATCTGCCTCTATTTTTACATTTTCGGTGAATGGCTCCAAATATTCAGGCTGATCCAGTATTCAGACTGAGCCGTCTAAATGATGTCCGGTAGAGCAGACATAATGGGATAAAAAAAGTCCCACAAATCATTGAATTTGTGGGACTTGACTGTTCATTGCCCGGTTTTGTCCGGATAGTTCAGCGGAGAGACAGGGATTCGAACCCCGGGTACCTCGCAGTACAACGGTTTTCAAGACCGCCGCAATCGACCACTCTGCCACCTCTCCAAAACTCCTTTATCAGAAGTGCTTTCCGTTGAAAGCGGTGCAAAGGTACGAATCATTTTTAAATCTGCAAACATTCTGATAATTTTTTCGCGAATTAATCGTATTTTTGCAGTCCATTAGTAAGAACAAAGATATGATATACCCTCAAAATTTTGAGCAAAAGATAGGATTCGACCAGATCAGACAGTTACTAAAAGATAAGTGTCTTAGCACTTTAGGCGAAGAAAGAGTTACAGACATGACCTTTTCCGAGCAACATGAAGAAGTAGAGGAGAAATTAAACCAGGTAACAGAGTTTGTCCGTATCATCCAGGAAAAAGACGGATTTCCCGATCAATTTTTCTTTGATGTCCGCCCTTCACTAAAGCGAGTGCGGATAGAAGGAATGTATCTGGACGAGCAAGAACTATTCGACCTGCGCCGTTCGTTAGAAACCATCCGCGACATTGTACGTTTTCTCCATCGGAATGAAGATGAAGAAGAGAACGACACCCCCTACCCCAGTCTGAAACGACTGGCAGGAGATATAGCCGTTTTCCCTCAACTGATAGGAAAAATAGACGGCATCCTTAACAAATATGGAAAAATCAAGGATAATGCTTCCACCGAATTAGCCCGTATACGTCGCGAACTTGCCAGTACGATGGGAAATATTTCCCGCTCGTTAAACAGCATTCTGCGCAGCGCACAATCCGAAGGATACGTAGATAAAGACGTAGCTCCCACCATGCGTGACGGACGTTTGGTGATCCCCGTCGCACCCGGACTCAAACGAAAAATCAAAGGTATTGTACACGATGAATCCGCTAGCGGGAAAACAGTGTTTATAGAACCGGCGGAAGTCGTAGAAGCCAACAACCGTATTCGCGAACTCGAAGGCGACGAACGACGCGAAATTATTCGCATCCTTACCGAGTTTTCAAACATTCTCCGTCCGTCTATCCCGGAAATCCTTCAATCATACGAATTTCTGGCAGAAATAGATTTTATCCGCGCGAAAAGCTATTTCGCCATACAGACCAATAGTCTGAAACCCGCTGTAGAGAATGAGCAACTACTGGACTGGACAATGGCTGTGCATCCTTTATTACAACTTTCACTTGCCAAACACGGAAAGAAAGTCGTACCACTGGATATAGAACTGAATCAAAAACAACGCATTCTTATTATATCCGGTCCGAATGCCGGAGGTAAGTCCGTCTGCCTCAAAACAGTCGGTTTACTGCAATATATGTTGCAATGCGGTATGCTCATTCCCTTGCACGAACGCAGTCACGCCGGTATATTCAGCAGCATCTTTATCGATATTGGTGATGAACAATCTATTGAAGACGATTTGAGTACCTACTCTTCTCACCTGACCAATATGAAAATCATGATGAAGAGTTGCAACGAGCGGAGCCTCATCCTGATTGACGAATTCGGTGGAGGTACGGAACCGCAAATTGGAGGTGCTATTGCCGAAGCCGTTCTGAAACGTTTCAACCAGAAAGGAACATTCGGAGTCATCACCACCCACTACCAGAATCTGAAACATTTTGCCGAAGATCATGAAGGAGTAGTGAACGGAGCCATGCTTTACGACCGCCATCTCATGCAAGCACTTTTCCAGCTACAAATCGGAAATCCCGGAAGTTCGTTTGCCGTAGAAATCGCACGAAAAATCGGATTGCCGGAAGATGTCATTGCAGATGCTTCGGAAATCGTAGGAAGTGAATATATCAATGCCGACAAATACCTTCAGGACATCGTGCGCGACAAGCGTTACTGGGAAGGAAAACGTCAAACTATCCGTCAACGGGAAAAACACATGGAAGAAACCATTGCCCGCTACCAAACGGAAATGGAAGAGTTGCAGAAATCACGGAAAGAGATCATCCGGCAAGCAAAAGAAGAAGCGGAACGGATGCTTCAGGAATCCAATGCACGCATTGAAAACACAATACGCACAATCAAGGAAGCACAAGCTGAAAAGGAAAAGACACGCCAGGCACGTCAGGAACTGACAGACTTCCGTACTTCTTTAGATGCGCTGGCTTCTAAAGAGCATGAAGAGAAGATTGCACAGAAAATGAAGAAATTAAAGGAGAAACAAGAACGGAAGAAAAATAAGAAAAACGAACCGAAAGCCGCAGTCTCTTCCCCGTCAAGTGCTCCTAAAGTAGTACCGATTGCAGTAGGTGAAAATGTAAAAATCAAAGGACAGACAAGTGTCGGCCAAGTGATGGAAATCAATGGTAAAAATGCAACCGTTGCTTTTGGAAGCATAAAAACGACCGTAAAAATAGACCGTTTGGAACGTACCAATAACGCACCCAAGACGGAAGGAATCGCCAAAAGCACCTTTGTCAGTAGCCAGACGCATGACCAAATGTACGAAAAGAAGCTTAGCTTCAAACAAGACATCGATGTGCGTGGAATGCGCGGAGACGAAGCTCTGCAAGCAGTCACCTATTTTATCGATGACGCCATATTAGTCGGCATGGACCGTGTACGCATCCTTCACGGCACAGGAACGGGAATACTTCGTACATTAATCCGCCAGTATCTGGCCACCGTACCGGGAGTGAGCCACTATGCTGACGAACATGTGCAGTTTGGCGGTGCCGGAATCACAGTAGTCGATTTTGACTAACCTGTAAACAAAACGTCCAAAGAACTTGTTCTCATTTAGAAAACCACTACCTTTGTTACAGTGGTTTTCTAAAACGAGAATAAAGCATGAAGAATAATCTGTTAAGCGAAAAGCTTATTTACACAGGAGACAGTCTTACTCCTACCCACTTACATCTTTGTACTTACAATGCTACCGAGATGCAGGAAAGCGCCAACGACACCTTTCAAGCCATCAAGGGAACACTGAACAGCGATCGGATCAATTGGCTACAAATACACGGAATGAAAGATACGGAGACTATCCGTGAAATTTGCAGTCATTTTGAAATAGACTTCCTAGTCCTGCAAGATATACTGAATGCGGATCATCCTACCAAGATAGAAGAGCATGACAAATACATCGTCCTGATCTTAAAAATATTCTACCCCAACGAACATAAAGAAGAAGACGAACTGGACGAGTTGCTCCAACAACAAGTCTGTCTTATTCTAGGTAATAACTACGTACTTACTTTCCTCGAAAAAGAAACCGACTTCTTCGATGATGTCAGTTCCGCTCTGCGCAATGATGTCCTGAAGATACGCAGCCGCCAGACTGATTATCTACTTAGCGTGCTGCTCAACAGCATCATGGGAAACTATATTTCAACAATCTCTTCCATTGATGACGCACTCGAAGATTTGGAAGAAGAACTGCTCACCATCACCAGCGGTGATGACATCGGTATTCAGATTCAGGCATTACGACGCCAATATATGCTGATGAAAAAATCCATCCTTCCACTAAAAGAACAATATATCAAGTTACTACGGGCAGAAAACCTGCTCATTCACAAAGTGAACCGTGCCTTTTTCAATGATGTAAACGACCACTTGCAATTTGTATTACAGACCATTGAGATCTGCCGGGAAACTCTTTCCTCATTAGTCGATCTGTACATCTCCAACAATGATTTACGTATGAACGACATCATGAAGAGATTAACCATCGTATCCACCATCTTTATCCCTTTGACATTTCTGGTCGGAGTATGGGGAATGAATTACAAATGGATGCCCGAGCTCGAATGGCAATACGGGTATTTATTTGCCTGGATTGTAATGGCAATTATCGGTATTATTGTATATTTGTACTTCAGAAAAAAGAAATGGTATTAACAAAAACACATCATCAGTCATGAAATCGATAAAAGAGCTATATAGAATAGGCACAGGACCTTCCAGTAGCCACACTATGGGACCGCGCAAAGCTGCCGAAATGTTTCTGGAACGTCATCCGGATGCTGCATCTTTTAAAGTAACCCTTTACGGCAGTTTAGCTGCTACAGGCAAAGGACACATGACGGATGTAGCCATTATAGACACTTTGCAACCCACTGCCCCGGTAGAAATTGTGTGGCAGCCCAAAGTCTTTCTACCGTTCCATCCGAACGGAATGACATTTGCAGCTCTGGATAACAACGATAAAGTGCAGGAGAATTGGACTGTTTATAGCATCGGTGGTGGTGCACTGGCAGAAAACAATGACAATCCAACCATCGAAAGCCCCGATGTATATGGTATGGAAAACATGACTGAAATACTCCAATGGTGTGAAGATACCGGAAAAAGTTATTGGGAATACGTAAAGGAATGTGAGGAAGAAGATATATGGGACTACCTGGCTGAAGTATGGGCTACCATGAAAGATGCCATTCACCGTGGACTCGAAGCAGAGGGCGTACTACCCGGACCACTAAATCTCCGGCGGAAAGCTTCCACTTATTACATACGTGCTACCGGATACAAACAATCCCTGCAATCCAGAGGGCTCGTCTTCTCTTATGCTTTAGCCGTAAGTGAAGAAAATGCTTCCGGTGGCAAAATAGTAACCGCTCCTACCTGTGGCTCCTGCGGAGTCATGCCCGCCGTACTTTATCATCTTCAAAAAAGCCGTGACTTTAGCGATATGCGCATTTTACGTGCGTTAGCCACTGCCGGTTTGTTTGGCAACATCGTCAAATTCAACGCATCCATTTCCGGAGCAGAAGTAGGTTGTCAGGGAGAAGTAGGTGTTGCCTGCGCAATGGCTTCGGCTGCCGCCAATCAATTGTTCGGGGGCAGTCCTGCACAAATTGAGTATGCAGCAGAAATGGGCCTGGAACACCATTTGGGAATGACTTGCGACCCGGTATGCGGATTGGTACAAATTCCCTGCATCGAACGAAATGCATACGCCGCCGCACGTGCGCTGGATGCTAATCTTTATTCAGCTTTCACCGATGGCATGCACCGTGTCTCTTTCGACAAAGTAGTGCAAGTGATGAAACAGACCGGACATGACCTACCGTCACTCTATAAAGAAACAAGTGAAGGAGGATTGGCCAAGGATTACAAACAAATGTAATTATAAAAAAACAACGGGCTATTCTTTTTTATAGAAATAGCCCGTTGTTTTTTTATAATTAAAAGTTATTCAGTTGGCGGCCAATTCGTATCGTCTCCATTACTGATATCTTTCTCATGTATCAATCCGCCATCCTGCGTGAAATAAAGCGAGTAGCGTTGGCTACCTTGTTTCACCTGAATCACAGATTCCATCGGATTCTGTGGAAATGTTAACACATATACATCTGTCACTACCCACGCGTTATATTTAGAATCCATAAAAGCCGTATAAACAGCCGGCACCAACTGATCAATACTGTTCAGTTCATTTTCTGTCATCACCCAGTTGGCATTAGTATCAAACCAGACTTCCAATTCATCATTGCTCACCCAACAGTCAGCTACATAATAAGCACCTTTCATCTCCCATTCTATATTCTGAGCAGCCGGATATACCTGTTTCAAGGCCTCCGTAATATTACTGGGCGGAACAAAAGTATCATCATCGTCATTATCACATGCGCCGAAAGAAAGGGCAGTCATAAGCAACACTACTGCCCATGCGCTAAACTTAAATCTCCACATAGTTATCTTCTTGTTTAGGTCTATTTACTGCAACTAGTTAATCATCAGCCTTGATAAATTTTCCTTTCTTATCAAATTTGAAAGAAAGCCCGGTAGACAATTCAATCTCATACCCTTTGCGGTCACGTTCCACTTTCGTCACTCCTTCATTCACAAAATTATGTGCTTTCAGGTAGTTGACAGCGAATCCCGGAACAATACTAACAGGAACAGTCTGCCCTTTCTTAGCACTTACCTCTTCCCAGTTTCCCTTACTGTCAAAATCAATTTCCGTACCATCCATCAATACCACTTCATACTTGGTAGATTCCATCATATCCTTATCAATTTTGATATGGGCAACCTGTGGTTTTGTAAAATTACTATTGATAAAATTACGTGCCGGAAGCGGCAACTGATTCATGTCTTTAGTTATCACATCTTTTGCGAATGAAAACTGCACGGCTACCAGAGCCAGTACAAGTAGAGATAGAATTTTCTTCATAATCGTTATTCTTTTAGCGTTAATACTATACTTTATTCTATGCTACAAATAACGATACAGATTCCGGAAAGATTTAGGAACATTATGAGTTTGCTCTTTTTTTGTATTCTTTAACCATCTATTCTATTTTCCACTCCCCTATGGTACAACGTTCCCTTAAAACGCAATATACCAACGATCCTCACAGACAGTTGGTATATTTCACATATAGATACATATCAGTTTTTACACCGATACGAGGGTCAAGTTAAAAATATACCGCTGTACGATTTCTAACCTGCAAAATGTAGGGATTTCATGAGTTTATCATGAATCTAGGGACCTACATATTTCTTCATTTCAACATTTATTTTATACCATCCCAATGCATTACTACCACCCACTCTTTCGGTTGGTAAGTTCCGTGAAAACGGTGCGGAATCGTAGCAACCACCAAATCACAATTGGAAGCTAATACGGTTCTTAATTCCTTCAGCAACATATCCATTCGAACAATTAAATGAAGATACTTCATCATACACCGTATCACCCGTACATACTGATAAATGTACATATCCTCTCCCCGTCTTATCTCACTCAGTGTATTGGGAGAGATAGCAAATTCGCTGGAAAAGAAACTGTTACTGAAAATACGATCCGTTCCCATTAAAGCCAATACCAAATTGCTTAAAAACTCGTATGGTTTCTGTTTTTCTTTTGCCATGTCATTCTATGATTAATAATTTATAATATTTCAGTTTTTATTACTTTATCAAATATTGTCCACATAGGGAAACAATTAGCGATCCACTGCTAAAATCAACTGTCACTAACACTATTCGCAAAAAAGCATATTACGTGAGCTTCCTGCATTTTTTCGAGCACACAAATTTTCGTCCCTAAAAAAGAAACGAGAGTTTATCTACTGGATACAAGCAAGTTATAAATCTCACGCACCTCTTCTTTCCCCCACCAACGTGCCCTCCTTTCAAAAGGACAAAAGGACATAAGGACAAAAATCCCCTATGGTACTATAAAAATTCCAATGCCAACGACGAAGCCTATTAGTTGGGAAAGGAATTCCAGAAAGGAGCTCCTTTATTTCCCCGAAATTCGTACAATAATCTTACCTTATTGTCGAATGATTGTATTATTGAAGGCGAAAGCAAACGCGAACAAGATATCGCTCTTCTTTCCAAGCACGGTCCTTTCACTAAATAATCCTGACAATATACGTAATTTCGTTCAAGAGTTGACCAAGCATTTCATGACAGACAAAACGATTCAGGTTGGCGCAAAACACGATTTCAACATTCGTAAGGTAACACGTCTACAAAATCATTTAACATAATAAAGATCAGCAATATACCTCATGATTCTTATACTAAGATGAATAAAAACAGTCATATATGTCCTTTTTGTCCTTTTGTCCTTTTGGAGAGTCGGAAAAACATCGGAAGATTTGAAAAAAACATCTCAATGATTGAAATCAAACATTGGGATATTTCGATACAAATCTCCCAATGTTTTTTCTTTATATTTGTGTGTCTAAATACATCACTATACGTAAAATTAGGAAATATCAACGATCTTCACAGACAGTTGATATAGTGGGAAATTCACATCGGCTTTAACCTCCGATGTCAGGGCGTAGATTAGAAATGCGCCGTCGCGCTATTTCTAATCCACAATGTAGGAGAATCATGCTGTAAACAGCATGAAGCTAGGGACCTACATTTTTCTTCATCTCACATACGAAACACTCACGTGTTTATTACATCTCAACATTTTCAACATTTATTATATATACCCAAATTGTTTAAGAAAAATCATCTCAAACACTGACCATCATTATCTCTATACCAATCCTTAATAGCTTCTTCAAATGTATAATGAAACTTATACCCCGAATCAGCCAGTTTCTTTCCGCATATATTAGTAGAGATCATTAACTTCTTCACACGAGCAGGACAAATACCTAAAGCTTTTCCCCCTAACGGACCGACAATACTTGCAACTGTCATTAGAAGACTTCCCGGCACCTTGACAATGGTACGTTGTAGTCCCGTAGCCTTTTTCATCGTTTCTACTATTTGCTCGATAGTAAAAGCCGATTCAAATGTACAGTTATATAACTCTACTCCTTCACTATGATTCTCCAACCGGTAAAGCATAAAGCGAACCAATTCTTTCACATAAATGCAAGCTTTAATCGTATCTTTACGGCCCGGATAGAAGAACTTACCGCCACGGATACCCCAATACAAACGGGTAAAGTTACCATTTTCCCCTTTACCGAATACCACACCCGGACGAACAATAGTAAGTTGTCGTTCGTTCGGCTTTTTTGCCTGCCAAATCGTATGTATTTTTTCAGCCACTAACTTAGAAATTCCATAAGGCGTGTTCGGTGTGGGAAGCGTCTCTTCTGTTTTCAAATCTTCTGCTGCACCATAAGGAGCTATGGAACTGGTAAAAACGATTTTCTTTATCCCGAACTTCTCGGCAAAAGCGCATACATTCTCTGCACCACGAATATTCGTCTCAAAATAAGCCTGGTCCGGATGCCCCGGGGTACGATGAACGGCTGCAAAGTTAAAGATGACGTCTTCGGAAGTAACGGGAATATCAATGTTTATTTCAGAACGAACATCACAATTGATATATGTAGATTTACCTTCATGGTTATTCTCCACAATATCCAGATTGTATATTTTTGTACCCGGATATAAATTATCAATTAGAGCAATAAGGTGCGTACCGATAAAACCGGAACCGCCAAATATAAAATAACTCATTTCAATAGATGATTAAATTCATTATATTTTAACTCTACAAACTCCTTTATTTCCTTCTTAAAACGTTCTTCCGAAAAAGTCTCCGCATGGTTACGTATTATTTTAGGATCAAACGATGTTTCTAGTTTTTCAAATCTTTCTACTGCATCAATAACCGATTCTACAGTTTGTTCATAAAAGAAAAGACCTGTTACTCCTTCTTTTACTGTTTCCAAAGAACCTCCCCTGCCATAAGCAATAACAGGAGTCCCACATGATTGCGCTTCAATCGGAATCATACCAAAATCCTCATCTGCTGCAAAAACAAAGGCTTTAGCTTTCTGCATCTTTTCTTTTAGTACGGCAAATGACTGATATCCCATAACAGTTACATTATGCCCGGCAATCTTACGTATCTTTTCCAAATTAGGACCTCCACCAATCACAACCAGCTTTTTATTAGGCATACGACTGAAAGCTTCGACAATAAGATCTATTTTCTTATATCCCACCAAACGACTACTAGTTAAATAGAAATCTTCTTTCTCTACGCACAAATCAAAGTTAGAAATATCAATATTAGGGTGAATTGTTACAGCATCCCGCCTATATGTCTCCTGAATTCGACGTCCCACATAATCTGAATTACTTATAAAATAGTCAACCCGGAAGCTGGATATCAAATCCCATTTACGAATACGGTGAAGCATATATTTAGCCAGATATCCTTTCAAGCCTTTTGTCAACCCTGATTCTTCCAAGTATTCATGATACATATCCCATACATAGCGAATAGGAGAATGACAATAACAAATATGCAATTGATCCGCTTTGGTTAGAACTCCTTTGGCTACAGCATGAGAAGATGATATAATCACATCATATCCCCGTAAATCAAACTGTTCTATTGCAAACGGAAATATAGGCAAATACATCCTATGCTTCTTTACCCCTAAAGGTAACTTCTGAATGAATGATGTATGGACTTTATTCCAGTCAATCCCTAATTCGTCACAAACTTGTTTTTTAGCAACTAAGGTGTAAATATCTGCGTCTGGAAATACATCCGCAATAGCTTTGACTACTTTATCTGAACCGCCAACGGTTACTAACCATTCTTGAATGATGGCAATCTTCATCTTATTTCAATTTTAAACAATAACTTACTGATTTAAAACCTGTACATACGTATCTACAATAGAAGATATCATCTTTTCCATCGTAAAAGTTTTAAGATAAAGTTCACGAGAATTTATCGAATATCGATTCAACAAATCAGCATTTATCGATAATTTTTTTATTGCATCTACAGCTTCTTGTTCTGTTTTAAACACAAGCCCATTATAATCGTGAAGTACAACTTCATTATTACCAACCACATCTGTAGCGACTATTGGAAGCCCTACTGATGCAGCTTCAATTAGGGCATATGGTAAACCTTCAAAACGAGAAGTGGATAGATACAAATCAGCGTTCTTAAGATAAGACATGGGGTATTCTGTGAATCCAATAAAATTTATATTAACATGCTCTTCTACACTTTTTTGTTTTAATCGCACAAAGTCTTCTCCATCTCCCACCCACACAAATTCTATTTCATGATTATTTCTTAATGCTTTTGCTATTCTATATGCCATATCCATATTTTTTGCAAAATCAAAGCGAGATAATGAAATTATTACAAGTTTATTATCATATCTATTAAATTTAAGTCCCTCATCAGCAATAGCATTATATATTATAACTGATTTATCTGTAAACAAAAAACGCATCGATTTCCCAAGTTTAAACTCGCCATTTGACACTAAAATAAATTTATTTGTAAGATATCTTAAACTACGTCCTATTATTTTATGTATACAGGATATAAAATATGAAGAATAATTATTCGTAATCCCATGAAAAGTATGAACAACTTTAATCTGCGGCACAATTATTTTCAAAATTCGGGAATATAAACCTGCACCATTTCCATGAGAATGAAGTATACTAATATTGTTTTCAATAATAAAGCGTCTTAATAAGAATAAGTATTTAATACTGAACTTCCTATATGGAATATTTATACATTTCTTTATTTTAGGATGCTCCTGCCACAAATTGCCATATGGCTTACCCTGAGGGAAAGCTACATAAATATTGAAATCAGAAGGTAACTCTTCAATCAATTGATGAACATGACGCGGACCTCCTCCAAAATCTGCTCTAACTGTTATCAATAATATATTCATTACTCTAAATTCATTTGATTGTTTTTATTATTCTGTTTTTCACTAGCCATAATTCCCAAAACAATTAATACTTGACAATACAATAAATCCGAAGTTATTGCAGACCCAGAAATTAAACTACCTATCAAAAGTCCTAAAAAGTAAGTTGTAGAAATTAAACTCCATGGTCTAAAAACATTTGTACAAAGTTTAAATATCTCTTTCCAAAAAAGAATTGAATAAATGCTAGCAAACACTCCTCCATACCATAAAAATTGTACAAAATAATTCTCTGGCAATAATATAAAAGGATATTTTACTTTTAATGCTATCGACCGTACAATATCTTCATAAAAAGAATAATTGTATCCATATCCAGTCAAAATAAAGAAAGGATTATCTATCAAAGAAGAAAAAAATAATTTCCAAGCGCCAATTCTAAGTTCAATATTTCCTTCATTTCCTGTTGTACTTATAGCCTCTTGAGTATATAATATTTTATTTACTAAAGGAATATATTCACCATAAATACTCACCACACTAATTAAAATAATTAGAATTACAATATACCCTACAAAATATTTCTTTTTTCTTATTGTCTTAATTACTAGACCACATATTACACACATGAAACAAACTAAAGCTTCTCTACTAACAGAAGACATCAAATTTATAACAGTAAACATCAGTGTAGTAAGAAGCATTGATAATTTAATTTTTTTGGAGAAGAACAATACTAAAGCAAATGTAAATATAAGACATGAATAATCTCCAAAGACACCGTGGGCTGATAAACCTGACGAAACAAGAGACATTGATTTCAAATCAAAACATTTATTACTCAAACCTGAATTGAAACCATTGCCACTCCAAATAGAAACCGATTCTGACAGCTGAAACAAAAATAAACATAGACTTAAAAAAGAGCATAAAAAATATGAGTAAAGAATCTTACACAAAATTCTAGGGTTACATTTATATTCAACATAAGCCAAATATCCAAGAGGAATATAAATTATTCCTTTAATAACTTTCAGTAATGACGATATTTCAATAACATAAATAAAAGAATAAATAGTTGAGACTAACACTATTCCCCACATAGCCAAAACTATTCTCTGAAATTTAAGTCTAATAAAAGGAAACAATAAAGGAAAAAATACCAATAAAAATATTTCAACTAAATATAAATTAATTTCCCCCAGTTTTAACTTAGGCATGAAAGGAGTAAATATGGCCAAATAAAGAATTAATTTGCCTATGTCCAAATTAAAGTTGTTCTTCATACTGCTTTTCTATTGCAGAAGCAATAATTGCACTTCCATGTTCCCAACCTTTTTCCGTTTCCGCATAATCTTCCCGCAAATATCTCTCCATTTGTTTTATTATATACGGTTTTTTATACAGAAGCAAAATTGAATCAACAAGCTGTTTTACGCTTCGCGGCTCTATTAGAATTCCAGAATACTCATCAACAACTTCAGAAAGTCCTCCTACATTAGTCGCAATTACAGGTTTGCAATATGCAAAAGCAGTCATAATCACTCCACTTTGTGTAGCATCGACATACGGACAAACGACTATATCTGTATTAAATACATAATCAGCAATTTCCTCATTAGTAAGAAATTTGTGTATAAACTTAAAATTGCTATACTTAAGATAAGGATCTATATCGAAATATAACTCGCCTGATCCAGCTATCGTTAACTCTATATCTTGATAGCCTTGTTTTACTATTTCTTCAAATGCGGAACAAAGATATTCTATACCTTTATATTGAGAAATTATCCCCCAAAATAAAATCTTGAACTTTCCATCTTTTTTCTTATTACACGGTCTATAAACTTTCATAAATTCAAATGTACTCAAATTGGAACAAAATACATCTTGAGGAGATAGTTTATAATTTCTAATAAAAGCTTCATATTGCTTCGTATTAAAAATAACTTTATTACGAATCAGTTTAAAAGCAAGATAACGAAACAATATAAGCCACTTTTTTTTATATCCAGAATGAGGAAAAGGATCATGAACTAATAATACTATTTTATGATAGTAAAACAAAAACAACAATACAGTATAGGGAGCCGTTGTATCAGTTAATATAACACTAGGTGATATTTTTCTCACAACTCTTACCACATCATAAGCTTTCTTTATTGCGTTAAAAAAATTTTTATTAGTCAAAGAATAAATCAAGTAGGTTTTTTGAAGATTAAAAAATGAAGAGAACTTTGTCATTTCTTCATAATCTATAGCCCTATTGATTCCTCGTCTAATATTCTTTATACCAAATTTATTAGGAATATCCTGTCGACAATCAGTGACATAATACAAATCATAAGTTGTATTTAAACGCTTCACAATACTTAGATTTGGTTCCAATAATGCCATTTCAGAAACAAAAGCCACTTTTTTCATTTCCCTAATGTACTATTCAATGCCTCATGTAAGGCGTTAATATATCCCTTCCCAAATGTAAGATCAGGTTCCATATAATTACCTTCTCCCCATTCATTCCAGGATTTCAAAAAGATTAATTTATTTCTTTTATATTGAACTGTCTTAAGGGCATCTTCAACATGCAATCTAAAAAATTCAGGGGATTCATTTAAAAACATACTGCCTTTCATTCCACTTCGTGGAGTATGATCCCAATTAGGTACAATGCATGGAATCACATCTTCACTCCCATCTATATTTTTATTTATCAAATACGGAATGCACTTTTTATAATCAACAGCAAATTGAGGATAATGATAAAACAAAGATCTTATTTTCTGACGTATATAATATAATATTTTTCCTCTTTTATTTTGAGCATCAAATATGACACTAGCTAAACGCTGAAAAGTCACAGCATTATATCCTTTTTCAATAAACATCTCTTTTTTATTAATGCCACCTACTATATTAGCTACTATATAAATGCCATCCAACCACCCAGCCTCACGAGCCAATTGTTGAAACATATCAATATACTTCAGTGGTAAAGACACTGGATCATAAACAACTAAAAGAGGCATTCCATCTATCTTTATATATCTTTTATCCCTAAAAGCACGATTTAAATAAGAAAAATGCATTTCAATATCCTCCTCTCCCGGATATGTTTGTTCCATTAATAATTTATCTCCTGTGGAATCTTTATCAAATGTTTTAGAATACCAAGAATGATTAGCCCATGCTAAACAAAAAGGAAAATCAGGTTTACCAGATTCAAGAACTTCATCAAATACATCTTGCATAAGTCTCTTTCCATTTCCAAACCAATAATGCCAATAACAAAACCCAAATATTCCAGCTTCTTTTGCAAGTTTTACCTGCTGTTCTCGTACAACTGATAATCTCAAATCATAATAGCCCAAATCAGCAGGAACTCGCGGTTGCCGATGTCCTTTAAATAAAGGCTTAGCTTTACCAACATTTGTCCATTCTGTAAAACCATTTCCCCACCATTCGTCATTTTCTGAAAATGGATGAAATTGAGGTAAATAAAATGCAATAACTTGCGCTTTTCTATTCATATATTAATTTTATCATCATTTTTTCAACTTCGTTGTTGACAGTTAGCAATATTTTTACCTATATTGCAAATTCTTTTCAATCTAGCAATGTCATCATTTTAATGACTTTAGCTGGTACTCCCCCTACTACTGCTCCACTTGGAACATCATGAGTTACCACAGCATTAGCTCCGATTATTGCCCCATCTCCAATAGTCACCCCTGAAAGTATACGTGCACTCTCACCAATCCAAACATTATTACCGATCACAACAGGACCTTTTGCATAAAGTGGTCGCAACGATGGAGGAGTATTTAATTCTGACTCTATATTTTTACCATGAGAATTATCAGAAATATAGACATATCTACCTGTTAACACATTATTACCTATTGTAATACTATGACAAGCAGTAATATGACAATACTCCCCAATTCTACAATGACTGCCAATCTGAATAGAAGGAGTGTAATCGTATCCAGCATATTTATCCCATGCCGTAAGCACTATTCCACGAGAAAGAATTGTACCATAATCTATTTTAACATATTGTAGCCCTTTAAGCTGTCGCGCGTGATATATACGACCTTTAATGTCCTTGAAATGCCAATGGATAGCATAATTAAATAATCTACCACATACTTTGCCTGGCAATAAAAAAAAATATTGAAAAATATTACATAATGAAAATACGATCTTCGACAACATACTCATATTTCTTATTTTTCCAATGATTTCCTTAACAGTTTTCACTTAAAATATTTTTACATAAAAAACGATAAAATAACAGAAAGTTCAAACCATGGCATCAAATTTATTTAATACATTCTAGCACTTATTTACAATGAAATCCAATCTTCACACATTATATCACAAGTTGAAAAAAACGAATTGATTGGATTGAAAAATCTTTTGGGCCCAACAACAATCTTATCCTGATTTGCATTAAGCCATGCTGCCCACCAACTATAAGTACTATTTCCTATAATATTATGCTTAGCACATGACATCAACTGCATATCTCGAAAATTACGTTTCCCTGATACCTCATTCCAATCTACTAATATGTATTCAAATTCAGGAAGATTATCTTTTACCCAGCAAGGATTATCCGTGAATACATAAAAATGAGGGTTATTTATATGCTTTCTCATATAATCAATTGCTTTCATATAATAATCGACTGTACATAATCCTTTTCCCATCAATTCTGATTGCATATAATCATCACCTTTACGTAAGTGAATAGCTACAGAATTTTCCTGCGACATTTTTGCTGCAACCTCAATATTTTTTAATTCATCAAAAGGCAAAAAAGTAAACTGTTTACGTATATCATCCTCACAATGTCTAAAATACTTTTCGCTTTGCCAAAACCCCTTATAAATACAATTTCTAGTAGCACATTTCTCCATGTCAGGTACATATCCATACATAGGTTCGTCAATGTATACTTCATCACCGATAAAATTATGCCATTTCTTCATAAACTCTTGAAATCTTCGCTCCAAGCCATTTCGCGGTAAAGAAGGAAATACCCACTTAAAATGCCCCTCCGGCATTACTTTTATATCTATCGAGGGAAAAGCATCTTGAAGTCTAACCAATTCAAATGCCCATTGAGAACGTGGTTTAAAGTTACTTTGATCAAAACAGACATCTAACCCCTTAGCCATCAGCCCCCGACCAAAAGCATAATGAAACATTTGATTTGCCAATCCAGCATTTACATTTACGGCTATCATACTACTTCAATTTATTATTACACAAATCTAGAGCTGCCCCC
Source organism: Bacteroides xylanisolvens (assembly GCF_018289135.1). Classification (NCBI taxonomy): domain Bacteria; kingdom Pseudomonadati; phylum Bacteroidota; class Bacteroidia; order Bacteroidales; family Bacteroidaceae; genus Bacteroides; species Bacteroides xylanisolvens. Next base: position 478,689 of record NZ_CP072216.1, on the reverse strand, counting down.
ATTGCTACATCCATATTATAATACTCCCATTCAGCAAAACGTCCAAGAAGAAATAGACCTTCTGGCTCAGTAACACATTTCACACTATTGACAAATTCACGTGTATCTTTTGCTTGGATTGGATATGTATAAGGAGCATAGTTATGTGCTATATATTTGGGATGATATGGTATACGAGAGAGATTATCAATAATATCATTCTTACTAATCTCATCTGTAAACTCAATGGTAGCCGACATTACTCCATTCGCACGATTTGACTCTGCAAAATTACCTGTACAAATGATACGGTGTGCCTCATGAATATGACTTGGCATATAAATCCAGCTATATGGATTATCTTCAATCTCACAAAGTACAGTTGTGGTACCATGGGCTTCAAGAGCTTCAATACCTTCAATATAAGCCGATAAGTCAACTCCTTTAACTATTAAAGGTATTGACTTCATATTGCCAGTAAAAATAACTCTATCACAAATCTCTCCGTTCACAGACCATCCTTTTTCTATTTTTTCAATAGATTTTACATCTACATTATAATGTATTTCAAGTCCTTCTGAAAGGCGGTTAGCGACAAACTGCGAACCCTCTTTTTTCGGATAAAAAAACGAACTATGTACAAAAGACCTTTCCTCAATATGCTTAAAATTATTATAAATAATATCTTCAAGTGTAGGCATTGGTAATTTACCAACCAACCACGACAGTGGAACGTTTGTCAGTGGACGACGCCAGATCTTTTCATTGTATGGTCGAAAATATTCACGATAAAGTGTCTCACCAAAACGAGCTCGCAAAAATTCTTCAAAATTAGTAGGTTCTACAGGCTTATTAGTAGCCATTAACACAATATCATTAATAAAATTTTTCATCATCTCATCTGAAAGTTGATAAGCATGATTCTCTATTGGATAAGCAATTATGGTATTATCAGCCATTGAAACAACTGAATTTCGATCTGCCATAGTAAACTCGTCTTTTTTGTCAAAATGACTCCAAAACCAATCCAATACATCCTGACGTTTTGTGTTAAAGACATGTCCTCCAGTGCGATGAAACAAATGTCCATGCACTCTATCACATTTTACCATCCCTCCTGGACGCGAATCTGCCTCAAATAGTTGCACATCATGTCCATACTCCTTAAGAACCTGCCCAATACTCAAACCTGATATACCAGCTCCGACAATAATATATTTCATATTCATATTATTTATTATTAATTTCAAAACTCTTCTTGTACACAAAAATTAAAGGAATTACAGTCCCTACAGCTACATATAACGGACACCACCATCCTGTGAATTCACTACATCCTAAATGCCATAAATGACCTTTTACTGAAGGATATTTTGCTAATATATTATAACCCAATTACATACAGCAAAGCAACTAAATTAAAGGCCAACATATACCCAATAAGAATCTGTAGCGATTGGTCTTCACAGCATAAAAAACTTAACACTATAAATCGGTCACTTATTACTAAGTAAAGTGAAAGGTCCATCGTCGTATAATGGCTAGAACACGAACTACAGAAACTATTAAATTTTTCATTATTCTATAGTGTAATTAGCCTTCTCGTTTTCCATCCACTCTTCATATATATACTTATGGTTCATGATATTAATAAAATCAGATGAACTTATATGCCGAAATGGATCTCTATAATTGTGCTTACCATCGTATTCACAGTAAAACTGTCCCAGGTCATTGAGTCCATACTTATTCCACAATGTCAATAAGTCCTCCGAATCTACAATATAGCAATACTCACCTAGAAAATTCCACCAATCTTTGAGACTTAAATCAGAATTATGATATTTCTGAATAAAGCGTTTGGTTATATTTATTTCAGACGCTGGCCACTTAGCAAGAGTTTCACCCGTCAGTACTCGCTTTGTATCGAAATTATCTTTTCTATAACAATGAATATTCCTATCATCATATGGAATATCAAATAAGTTTATAAGATCATCAGTATATCCAAAATAGAGAAAATCTTGCAGCCACATAGGATTAAACATTTGCCCCCAATTACCAGCTTGTGTTATTATACGTCCTTTCAATCCATAAACATTACTAGAAGAAATCGTATTTAATTCAACAAGGCTCTTAAGATATTCAAAAGCAAATTCACGATAGACACGTAAATCTGATCTATTCTTTAATGCAAACTCTGCTCCCAATTCTTTAGCTCTTTTCAATCCAGCCAAGCTTGTGCAAATTTGATAGTTTACATTCCCCAAGCCACACACAGGTATATCTTTATTCAAAACAACTTCGCACCCTAATAATTCCAAAGTCCGTACTATAGATGGGTCTGTATAATCCCAAGTACTAACTATGATAATTGCTCCCGGAAACAATCTTCTATATAATTTAATAGTCTCAAAAGTAAATTCATCACGCATCTCTATCAACCCTTGAAGAACAATAGCAAATTCACCAGAAGTAGTTGTAGTCTTTATATTACTAGGAATAAAATAATCTGCTTTTTTGGGGCGAAGTTTATAACAAAAATAGTTATCTGAATATTTTTCAAAACTACGAGAAAAAATATCTAGCATAACCTTTTCATTTCTACATAAACGAATCATCAATGAAATAGTACATGAAAAAAACTTTCGCAATATACTCTTAATCAACTGCATTTTTATTTCTTTAAACATTTATTTTGAACAATCGCAAGGCCTTCTAATATCAGCGAATCCTTTAGCAATAAAAGTGAAAGTACATATATAAAAGCTCCTACGCACATCATTATAATGCACATCAATAAATTATTCCAATTTAATGACTGAAGCACAAACAAGCCTCCCCCCATTAAAATAACAGCGAATAAATAATGTATTATTGATTTATCGAATAACCTAATAGAAATATACTTTCTTCCCATGATGTACAACCCTGTAGTTGCAACTAGTTCTGCAGCTAAATACCCCATAGCAGCACCATAATGCTTGAATGTAGGAATAGTCAAAAAACACACTAAGAGGTCTGTAATACATGCCATTAAAGTTACTTTCACCATAATATACACTTTCCCTTTAGGATAAAGAGTCTGCATCCCAAATACATTTGAAAGTCCCACTAAAACCAGCAAAACAGATAAAATCTGAGAAACACCTATAGATGGTATAAAACTATTACCACCCAAAATAGGTATAGCATATTGACTAACAAAGAACAGTCCAACAGATATTGGTAAAGAAACTCCAACAGTAAACGAATATACTTTTTGAGAGATTGTAGCAAATTCTTCATCTCTTCCTTCAGCCATCAAATTCGAAAACCGAGGTAGCAAAATTGCAGTTAACGAATCTACTATTCCAAACACTAGTGAAAACAATTTTATACCACCATAATAATAACCAACATATACATCATCAGTCATAAATCCTAAAATTACTGGATTAAGAGTAAGATATATAGTAGATAATAAAACTAATAAAAATGTTATACCTACAGACTTTAAATGCTTGTAAGGATTAATACTACGTCGATCAATATTACATATACACAAATATTTACGTAATCTAATAAAATTGAATACACTATTTCCTACCGATGTAAGAGTAATTGTAATACCATACCATAGAATATCATTTTTTGTCTTTACTAAAGTAAACAATAATATAATCCCAATCATACGGACAATCAAACCACGAACCGTAATATATTTAAAATCTTCAATGCCTTTATAAAACCATTCACATCCAATGGTAGTAAGAAAAATAGAAGAACTTAACAACAAGAAAAGAGGTAAATCTGTTTGTATCTTGGGAACTGTAAAACATAAAATAGCAACGACCAAATAACCAATCAAGGTAGTAATTCCATGTAGAGATAATATCTCAATCGTGGTAACATTAAGTTGCTTTCTATCGTTTCTCACTCTAGCAATTTCTCTTACTGCATATAATGGTATACCTAATCCTACAACTAAACTGATATATGATATTATTGATTGATAAAAGTTCACTTCTCCTATTCCTTCTGCTAACAAAATCCTAGATGAATATGGAAACGTTATTAAAGGAAATAGAATTCCAGAAATAGTATTCAATAGATTGAAAATATAATTAGCTGTTATTGATCTTGACATAAATATTAAAATATTTGCTTTATAAACAAGTTACATAGACCACTATTTCCTTAACCCTTCTTATACATTAATCATAGAAAGCCATACTAACCTTCTTTATCATATAAGTTATCGCCCAAAAAACATTTATTGGCTTTGTGTGTTAAAAATCACTTTTATCAAATATACTTCACAATAGAATACTAAAAACGGATTGTATTCATATATTCGATCTTGAAATCATTTTCTATTATTATATCAATAAAAGAAATTATCAATACAAATTGATTGTATATTTTATAAACGATACATCGACCAGCTATAAAACCATTTAATACTTCCATAATCTATCCAGTAAATAATAATTATAATCTCTTTCACTTCCCCAATCTTGGAAGTCTTTCACCTCAAAAGGCCTAAAAGGAATATTATCCAATAGCATAGCATAGACTATATGCGACATAAAAAGTTGTTCATACAAATATAATCTCTCATAATATTTGCAGAACACAGCAGCATCATCAAAAATATAACCTCCTGCATTAAAGAAACGGCTGATGATTTTTTTTTCTATTATATTTGTTATATAGAACTGATCATCAAGTTCCACATAACTCTTATTTCTTGGATTCACCATTTCCAACTTATCAAGTGGATAAATAGCTATACTATTTGCAATGGTAAAATCTCCACAAAAATAGCCATCAGGATCTTTCACAAAAATTGCTCCTTCTATGTTCTCGCAATTCACAGTCCGATAGACAGTCTCAGCCTGGCTAGTGGTTGGCTCATCAAGAACTACGACCTTAGCATTACTCAGTCCCAACTTTTTAAATTGCAATTTCAGCAATAATGACAAATAGTATTTTTTATCATATTTTTCAAGAATTGTAAAATAGATATTATCAAAACGATTTAAATCTAACCCTTGAATAGATTTTATGCAAAGCGAGATTCCATCAGGAGCAAAGTTAAATATATAAGGCATATAGTTCTCATACTCAATATTGTCAGCTCCTATAGGAATAATCAAACTAATACTCATAAAATTGAATTGAGGACATTTTTTAAGAATGCTACAGTTCTCTCCTCCTTAGCATATTGTATAACACGTAGGAAATTCATCAACTGAAAAGTACTATAATACTTATTATACCAATCATAATTACTATAATATATATCTATCTCTTTATCTATCTTGTCTGAAATTATTCTCATCCGCACAGAATCAAAATCATGCCCATACATAAGCTGCGACCAACCATAATTTGAATCTTGCCTAATCTTTACTAAATCAAGTAATGGAGATTCCAAAAATGAGTCCAGAAAGTCTATCAAATAGTAATTATTTCCATTAAATAGTATATTTGAAAAAGTCAAGTCTCCATGACACTGTCCAACTGGTATGTTTATCTCTTCATCTAGTTCATTGAATACAATTGAAGACTTCTCTAGAATTATCTTAATATCTGTATCCTTACTAATAAAATCATTTTTAGCAACTTTATCACAAACATCATTATATTTATTTATTACAACATTTTTATTAATCGGAGTCATTTTTGAATTTTCAATTTCAGAATCAATAAAAATTTTCAATGCCTTGATAAAATAACTAATCTGGTCAAATCCTGCATCTTCAAAATAATCTACATAATTCTTACTATATATATACTCCATCTTAATATTTAGATATTCATCCATACGTTCAATACCATATATTTTCGGTACACGAATATGCTGATAAGCTATCTTTGAAGCATTACACTGTTTCAAAGCTTGCTTATACAATCGTGGAATATAATTCTTATCACGAGTACTCTTGTTAATAAACAAGCTATCCCCGCCATTAACAATGTCTATCTGACAACCAGAATGCCCTCTTATTTCAATCTCCATAATAGTTTGAATTAACAACTATATAGTTTATACCTGCTGACTGGGCTGCCTGTACACCCACTTCCGAATCTTCAAAAACAAGTGCCTCATTAGGTTGCATAGAAAAATGCCTTAATACTGTCCTATATATCTCAGGGGAGGGTTTTCCTTGTCTCACCTCCTCACCCGCCAAAATAAGATCAAATATATCAGTTACCTCAATGTATTGCAATGCTTTTTCTAAATTTTTACGACATGCAGTAGAAGCTATCGCTGTTTTACCTCCAGCATTGTGAAAAGTTTTCAGTATAGCTAATAAAGAATTATTCACTTTAAAATATCTAAAAAAATCGGGGTAACAATTACCTTTAAACTCACTTATTTTTTGAGTTACAACCGGATCTGTTATGCCAACAGTTGCCATAAACTTTTCAAACCTAAAACCAAAACAATGACGATAGTCTACCTCTTTAAGAGCTAATCCCACCTGATTAAAAGCCTCTTGATAAGCCATAAAATTAGCTCGAAAAGTATCAACTAATGTACCGTCAAAATCTACAATTAACAGTTTTATTTCACTTCCGAGCATTACATATATCGTTTAAGTTCTTCAGGTGTCCCATAAGAATAATAATTTTCCATTAAGCAAAGTTTGACAGTTTCTCCATTCTTCAACAAATAATTATAAAGTAATGACACATAAAATTCCGATTTATTAGGTATTGAATTATCTAATAATTGATGCGCAACTTTTAAAAAACCTTTTCCTGAAGAAAAGAAATACGCTCCACAAAGAGCATGATTAGATATTACCTCTTTCTCTGCTGTACGCCTTACTATATTATTAGCATCAATCTCAGCATAACTATACTTTGGAAGGTCTGATTCAAATGATACCAACAAGCCGCCATTGACCTCATCTACAGGTTTTGCTAATATTTGACGAATATTTTCAAGAAAAGCCTTACTAGAGAATTCCAAATCACAGTCCATAACTATAACAGAATCATTAGGGTCTATTGCAGACTCAGCCATCAAACAAGTTTCAACTGCACCACGAGTGGTATTAAGTACAGAAAAAACTTTAGCATTTGGCAACTTGTTTTTTATATATTCGTTTATATGATATCTATCAATATGTTCCTGACGAACAATAAATGAATACTTCAAATTTATATCGTCCATAATTACGCTCCTAATAGCTCTAACGAACAAAGGTATCCCCTTCAATTCAATCAATGGCTTTGGTGTAGTCCAACCTTCTTTAAGAAAACGTGTTCCCTCACCTGCCATTGGCATGATAATATGTAAACTTCGCATAGTCCTCTATAATATTAAGTGCACATTATTTAACTATCCAACCTTTTCAGCTTAAGATAACTAAAAGTGTACTGATTGATTAGTCATTCCCTAATAATTAATTACAATATTTCCTTCGTTAATACACTTTCTTAAAGCTAAAGATTTCATTAGCTATATTATATCAACATTGAGAAATTGATATCTGTATCTGCTCAATTTTAATCCATTCCTTATCTTAATATGCATTCTTTTCTCCAACAACTACATTTGCTATAGTCTTATAAATGATATATATATCAAGTAGCATTGTCCAATGCTCCATATACCAAATATCAGCTTTAACACGTTCCTCCATCTGTGAGAGTTCTCTCGTTTCACCACGAAAACCATGTGTTTGAGCCCAGCCGGTTACTCCAGGTTTTATAAAGTGCCGCACCATATACTTATCAATCAAACGGGCATAAGTCTCCGTATGAGCCAACATGTGTGGACGTGGTCCCACTATTGACATATCACCCCTAAAAACATTGATAAACTGGGGAAGTTCGTCAATATTAGAACGACGAAGGAAGTTCCCAAAGCGAGTTTTACGAGGATCATCAGCCGTAGCCTGTTTACTGTCAGCTTCATCATTCACTTTCATAGAACGGAATTTATAACACACAAAATCCACACCATTCAACCCCGTACGCATTTGCTTAAAGAATACAGGACCGGGAGAAGTCAACTTTATAATACTTCCCACTATGAGATAAACAAAGGGAAAAACTGTAACCAGAAAAAAACCGGAGAAAACAACATCAAACATCCGTTTCAACATACGGTTCTCCATCTTACCCAAAGGTTCATAACGCAGATTCAAGATAGGCATATTGCCAACCATACTGTGCCAGATACGACGCGGAAAACCTTTACATACATTAGGAACACCGTGAAAATAAAGCAAATGGTTTTCACAATAATTCATGATAGAAAAATTGTAACGTCCCTCCTCCATCGATAGAGAACAAAAAACATGCTTGATGCTTGGATGTGCAGACATAAAATCTGAAAAACCGTCAGGATTACCCAAATAGGAACATTGAGAAGAAAGAGCATCATTCGGTTTTATATCAAAATAACCCACGACTTCATATAGGGAAGACGCCAGAGAACTTTCCATCTCCTCATACAACACCTGCATATTATTGCCTCCACCTATAAAAACAGCATAACGTCTATGCTTGCCCTTAGCACAATAAACTATCAGAAAATGACGGATGATAATGCGATAAATACTTAAGATAACAAAGAGAAAAGAGAAATATGCAACAAAGAAAAAAGGAGAATAGATAGAGATTCCACTAAAAGTCATGATACATGCCCAAAAGATGGAAAAAGCTATAGTATTCTTCAACACGCGCAACACAAGTTGGTCAGGGCGAATTCCCCGACTATCCCAAACCCTCCCACGAGAACCGGAACAGGCCAGATAACAGAGACTTAACGAAGTCATCATCCAGGAAACCCTACAAGAAAAAGGTAAAGAGACAAATACTTCTTCCCAAAAGAAAAGGAGAAAGAACAATACCAAATTCAGAATGATCAGATCTCCCAGAACTGCTATAAATTCTATAAATTTATTGATTTGACTGGTGGTTGATACCATATCACATTAAAAATTGATTTTAGGCACATACTTCTTTGAACTTGCTCAGAAGGTCTTTCCCGAACAAATTCCAAGAGATTACAATACAAACTGATAGGAAAACAAAAACTAAAACATATACTTTCCTACTGGTTCCCGAAGGATATAATGGTACAACTGCAGGCTCTACAACAGCAAAAACAGGCTTCTCCTCCTGAACTTTAGCTCTGGCAACCTGAAGCTGACCGGCAACCTGACTATATACCTGGTAAGCCAAACTCATGTCATTCTGCAAACGTTCCTGCTCGGTACGAACACTCTGCAAAATGATATTGTCATGAGAGTCCATATAATCGGCATATTTTCTCTGCGCTTCGTAATATTCCTGCTGACGTTCTTTAAACAATTTCTCCAAATAGAGACAATCCTCTTTAGATTTGGAGGTACGATAGTCTATGATATATTCCTGCAACTTCTTAACTACAGAGTCAGCAACAACTGCAGCAACTTTAGAATCCTGAAAAGTTGCAGTAACGGAAGTCATTGAAGTTTTCTTATCCACAGAAGCGACAATCTTTTTCTTTAGTGATTCAATCTTCTGAGATTCCTTTTTGGATAATTCAATGGTACCTTGACTCGCTTTATCCGAAAAAATAGATTCATCCTCATCTTCGATAAACAAAGACTTTACTCCGCCAATTACCATACCAGGAAACCCGATTACATAACTCCACCAGGGAGAAGATTCTTCATCTAAATAAGAACTTAAAGAGATTTCCTCACTCCCTGATACAGGGACTTTCATATTAGAAAGTTCCAACAAAAAGGGAGTAGAAGAGACGATATCTGCAGATAAGGAAGCATTCAAGGCATCGGTTCCATCTCCCATAGAAACTCCACTTCCTAAAAAGGAAGCAGCCAAACCGGATAAACCACCACCTTTGTTATTACCCATTTCCGGAGAAAGAGTAACTTCAACCGTATACTGCTTAGGGATACTTATCGCAACAATAACACCAATTATCAGTCCGATACCGGCCGCTTTATAGATCTTCTTACGAATACCTATAACCTTACGAAGAAGATCCATCAAATCGATTTCAAGCTCCTCGTCATTGTGATTATTATACACCTGTTTTGTTTCCTTTTCAGATGTTTGTTCCATCAAAGTAGACATAAATAAAGGTATTCGTTATTTCTTGATTAAATTAGCGATAGAAGCAACCATCATTCCCAAAGTACTGAATGTAGTAGCATAACCTAAAATGTTGCCAATATTAGTCCTTTTCTTTGCCTTACTAGGTACAATTATCTCGCAACCCGGTTCAATCTGTTTCTTACCGCTACCTTTTACCTTAGTTACCTGACCATTCATATAAACAATGAACTTCTTGCTCTTCTTCGCATTTTCAGAATAGCCACCAGCTTGATCCAGATAATAATCAACTTTCTGTCCTTCTATATAAGAAACCGTATTAGGAACCATCACAGCACCATTGATCGTAACTGTATTATTGTTCTTCGGAATAGAAATCACATCACCCTCACGCAAGACAATATCCGCTGTACTGCCAGGATTAGCTAATGCTTTCTCCAAGTCAATGCCAACACTAAAAGTATCTTCCACACGAACACCCAAAGAGTCCATCATAGCCTCACCCAACTGTCGGCTCATCAAACGGATCACATCTCCCATACGTTTCTTCTCACCTGCAGTAGCGACACGAGTCAACTTGGCACCGCGTAAGTAAGCATAATTCGTAGCACCTCCAGCTTTATTGATCAAATCTGAAAGGCGTTCTTCACGATTGGTCATGGCGTATGAGCCTCCGAACAGGATTTCACCTTCAACAACCACATTCTGTTGAGCCTGATAACCCGGACTACGACGTACATAGACCTCATCATAAGGTTGAAGTACGAAACCCGGTGTGCCGTCGACGACAAAGCCTTCTTTCAGGGAGAATGTATATATCTGACCAATAGTATCGTTATCTACTGTACTACGGGGATTCTTAATTCTACGGGATACATCCACACGAACAACAGAAGCGGCTTCACGCAAGCCTCCGGCCTGAATGATCAAGTCTTCAAGAGTCATATTATCCGCATAAGGATAGGAATCTGGTTTGGCTACTTCGCCGTGGATTACAACATCTCCCCTATCTTCCAAATCATGGATACTAGGAATATAAAGAATGTCGTTTTTCGCCAGGATGATATTTTGGGAAGTACCATCCATGATGGCTTTAATGTCAACAGGGATAACTTCAGTAGTAAGGTCCTCACGTTGACGATAAAGGACAGCACGGTTAAGGAAAGCATCACCCGTCAAGCCTTGGGCTTCGTTCACCAGTTCGCGAACGGTATTCAGTTTACCGTTTAGCTGGTAGATACCGGGACGGTAAACGGCACCACGGATTTCAAGCTTATTAGTGAAGCGGTTAAGGATAGCCTCGGCAGTCACAACATCACCATTCCGCATTTTATAGACACTATAATCAAGGTCTTTAACTGTGTTTACTTCATACTCCTGTCCGTTTTGGCGTACGACACGCAAGGAACGGGTGTAGGCGTCGGCCTCAAAGCCACCGGCATAACTGATTAGAGTAGATAAATTTTCGTCCTTCTTCATTTCGAAACGCATCGGACGTTTCACTTTTCCATCGATCTTAACCAATACGTCATAAGCAGGAACAATCACAACATCGCCTTCTTGCAGACGAATGTCATCCTGAATGTTTCCTTTCATGATAAATTGGTAGACATCGATTGTGGCGATATTCTTACCGTTACGCACCAGCTGAACATTACGAAGGCTTCCTATGTCACTGACTCCACCGGCACGATAAAGCGCATGGAAGACTGTGGCAAAAGAAGAGAGAGAGTAAGTGCCCGGCTGGACTACTTCACCCATCACATTGATCTGGATAGTACGGATACTACCCAAAGTCAGACGGATGTCAGAAGTAGGGTCATTCGTATTATTAAGACCATTATATATCTTGTTTAATGTTTTTTTGAGGTAGTCATTGGCTTCAGCAATAGTCAGGCCGTTCAAGTTGACGGGACCTATTTTCTGAATGTTGATAGTGCCATCAGGAGAAATCTGTTGGCGGATAGTGTTCTGGCTGGCTCCCCAGATGTCGATAATCACTTCATCACCGGGACCGAGACGGTAATTTAAAGGGGTGGCGATGTTGACACTGGGTTCAAAAGTCAGGTTACGAGTATTAAAGATGTTACGTCCGAAAACCTGATTACTACGTTCAAGATCTTGAGTACTCGGATGGTCTTCCAGCATATCGGAAGTGTTCTCCTTCATTTCTTCACGTAAGCGTGATTCATTGACATCCGTGCCGGTAGCGTTGGAGGCATTGACATTGTTCTGTTGCTCATAAAGCTGCTTCACACGCATAGCCTGTTCTTTGGTCACGCCCTTACGGGCAAGTTCAGAGGCTAATTGTTTTTGTTCTTTCCCTTGTCTAATCCCCTCTTTGACATATTCCAATACCTGGGAATCGCTCATATTTTGAGCCATCAAAGGAGAAAAAACTCCTAACAGTAGAATGAATAGAAATACGTTAAATTTTTTTTGTGTCGTCATTACTAATCTTTGTGGGTTCTACATAACCGATTGGCATATCTACACAAGCACAGCCAAGCATATTTAAACGAACGGCAATCTTACTCTTCCCCCCGACAGTCACGAGTTCGCCGACAAGGCCGCTCAAAGGACCTTTTATGACACGAACTTTCTCACCACGCGCTAGTGGAGTATCATTCATACAAACTGCTTCTTCGGAATAATCGAGCATGAAACGGAAACGCGCCATCTGCTCATCAGGAATAACGGCAGGAGTGCTTTCACCACGCATCACCATATAACGGCTGACCGTGGAAAAGCTTAGGACTTCCATACGCTCTTTTGGATTGACATGAACAAAAACCATCATTGGAAGCAAGACTGTATCAACCATCTTTCGACGGTCGCTCCATTGATGGATCTGTTGCTGAACGGGAACAAAAGAATCAATTCCCATCTTAGACAAACGCTCGGATACTTTCTTCTCGTGATGCATTCGAACGAGTGCTACATACCAGCGTTTTGAGTGTGCTACGCCTTCCCCTGTCCCACTAATAGGCCCGGCATTTACTGATTTTGGTTTCGTTAAAATCATATTTTTTTACCCCATGTGATTCCGTTACTTCTTAGGTAACGGATAATACATACACGAAGCGTACACTATGATGAAAATAGAAATCACACACATGACAAAGGCGTAAAATATGGAAAGGCCTAATACTCAACAGGGAAAATCTAGAGATCAGGCAATAAAAAGTATAGAGCATGAAAATAAGGTTATTTCATGTTCGGATAGTTTTTTGCTCTATGTTTCAGATAAAACGAAAAAAAGTGGAGGAATATTTGCTTTCTATTCGTGTTTTTGTCTATCTTTGCGTCAAATTTAAGTTCCGTTACCTAAGAAGTAACACACATATTTTAATTCTGATGATTAACACTTTACAGTTTTCACGCTACCTACACAACAGTTTCTTATGTAAGATAAATTTCCTTTATTTACCTCTGTACGTTCTTTAAGCCCAAAGCCTTTCAAGTAGATTTGTGTGGTTTTAATAGATTTGTGCCCCAATGATTCACTAATCATTTCAATGGATACTCCACGATACTTCGCAGTCGTTGCCCAGGAATGACGAAGCGTATAGGAAGTGACGGGGGATTGCAAATGTAAAGCTCTTGCCAAGTCCTTCAGAGAATTATTAAATCGACGGAGAGCGGACTGATATTCCCGGTAACCTCTTTCATCCGTCCGTTTTTTATCCCCACGAAGAATATCAAACAGATAATCCGGACAGTCAGGATGAGAATTTTCCTTGCTACGAAGCTGATTAATCATTTCCTTTGCAGTATTCAGCACTTCCACACTCATCGGAGTTTTGGTTTTGATACGATTGTATCGCAGTACATTCTGATCGAGTGCCGATTTCTCCAGATGAGCTAAATCCGCGAACGACATGCCACAAAATTGGAACATCAGGGCGGCAATAGCTTGCGTACGGCGTAAACGTTCCGATTTGGGATCTTCATACAGAAGCTTATGCAATTCCGTAGCAGGCAAAGCCTTCTTTTGCCAGACATCCACACCTGTATAGACATCATGAAACAGTCGCGGAATATAAGGCGCACTGCCCGCTTCCACTCCCCGATTGTAAATACTACGAAGCATACGCATGTACGTAGAAATCGTATTGAGCTTCAAGCCACACTCATAAAGATATTGCCCGTAACGTCGTAAACGTTCACGGGTGATCTGTCTGAACGACACATTAGACGTGCCGCAAAATTTGCTGAAAGAAAAGATGGCATTCTTGTAGACATGCGCCGTGGAATACCGTCCCTCCTTCCGCAAACGACCGATGTAGAATTCCGCACACCGGCTAAATCCATTTTTGCTCATCATTTGCATCACTAATAATTTTATATATTATACCATTTGGCAAGCAACAAAAAAACAAATCTTTTTGCAGACTTGAAGCACACTTGACAAATGCGATATTATTTTTTTAGATTATTAACCTATAAAAAAATATCCGGATGCCCACTAAACGGACATCCGGATATCACTCTCTTTCTACCTTCTGACTAATTACCTCTCTGAATAGTTTGCCAGATTGTAACATACCGGCTTCGTGCTATTACCTACGCGATAAATACCGAACTTAAAGTAATAACCATCATCGTCGTTACGTCCAATCATGATTTTCTCATTGTCCACAATGTGTTTATTAACCTTTTTCCCCTTTTCCTGATAGTCCATCTGTACATCGAGCATACCCGGCTTTACAATTGTTTCCGCCTCTTTGCCATAGACTGTCCAATCGATATGAATACGGAATGTAATCCAACAATCTTTCGGAAAATCGGCGAAAGGCATTTTGTAAGCAATGGTCGATGCTTTATATGTAGATGTCACAGGTTTCATAACCGGTGTCTTTTCCGGATTTGCGTTGCAACGGTCGTCTTTATCTGTCAACCATTTACGGTCGGAATTTGCTTTGATATAAAACCATCCGCCTGAAAATCCGAATGCCAATGGAGGATAGCCACCTTGTTCCACCAGCCATCCGTTAGCCTTTCCGGCTTGATAAACGGGATTGCCTTGTTTGTCTTTCACCGGATTACCTTGCTTGTCCAGCTTGGGTTTCTTTTCGTATCCCATGTTTTTCTTAAAAATAGTAGTCTTGTCCAGTTCCATGAACTCATCAGCTGTCAGTTTCTTCACTTCACCCTGTGGAGTCTGTACCAAAGTACGATCCGGCATTCCATGCCATTGGGCAAAAATGGTAGAAACATCACTGCCTAATGTAGAAGGGATATATACCGAAAACTCATAATCGCGGGAAGCACCTTGCGGACAAATACCTTTTCCATGATGATATACAGTTTTCATTATTTGTGCTTTCTTATATGTATCGGCTGGTTTGCCTTTGAAATCATCGGAAGTTGCATAACAATAAGAAAATTCCGCACGCCCTTTTGTTTCCCCCGCTGCATATCCGGATAATGTGTTATCATCTTCTTTCAGTTCAAAACGATAAGAAGGTTTTCCGTTGAACATAAGGTTGAAATCACGTTGAATGGCATGCGCTTTTTTAGTTCCGACTGCTACCCAGCAACCATCTATAATCTGATTGACACATGCCGAATCTGCCTGTACATTTACACGCTCGGTCAGTGGCACCAAAGTCTGTGTTTCTATAGCCGGACCGGGTTTCTCGACTTGTTCAGCCATCGCCGTGCATCCTGATGCCAGCACGCAAATAATAAAAATGCTTTTCTTCATTCTATTCGATATTAAGTTTGTTGACGGTGCAAAAATACGAAAGGCAACCTCATCGGTTGCCTTTCGTTTGTCTCAAATGTTTTCACATTTGTGTAATTTTGCTGTCAACACCCGCCTGGAGGCTTAATTGGGTGCTTCATCGTTCAAATCTTCTTCAAGCATATCTACTTTCCGTATACTCATTTTTCCATCGGCGGTGATCGTTATAGAAAGCGGCATATACAAATCTGTCTGCGGATAACAAACACTTGCGGCATATACAATGCCCTGCGGAGTGGTCTTGTCGTATACAATTCCTTCCAATATAGATTTCGAGAGAAATTTTGCATCGACTACGGATGAAAAATCATTCTTGGTAAATGTCTTGTTCAATACCGTTTCGTTACCGCGTGTCAGGTGCAGCACTATTTTATTGTCGACATAAGTATCTCCCATCTCATTTGTTACATGAGGCAGACTTTCGTCCGGAGTACGTGAAACAAAGGAATGATAATCTTTTCCTTTGAACTTAAAGTTAGTTTCGCTCTTAGACGTCTGCATACGTTGCAATCCGTGAGCATCTATACTGTCTATTCTTGCCAGTAGCGACTGATTATCTGAAGTTCCTTTTTTACCACCACATGCACTCACAGCCACTGCCAACGGCAATAAAAGCCAATAAACTAGTTTTCTCATACGTAAGTTTTCTGTTTATAAATAGATGGCAAAGGAACAAAAAGAGCGGGATATTTACAAGTGTAACCGACATTTTTCCTACATTTGAAGGAAAGAAGGAATGGAAATACTATCACAAGGGGGGCTCGACAACAGTGGCAAACCGGCCAGTGCATTTAATGCTTTCAAGAGATAAGATTATTGAATCCTTTTTTATAACTTTACGCCGAATCCAAAATATTTTATACCTGAAAAGTAAAAATGAACATGAAACACCCCAAACAGTTATTAGCTGTACTTTTGATGGCCGCCGCCTGCACTATGCAAGCGCAACGCAGTGAGGCACTGCTAGAGAAGAACTGGAAATTCAGTAAAGGAGATTTTAAAGAGGCTAGTCAGCCGGAGTTCAATGACACTAAATGGGAATCGGTTGTTATTCCACACGACTGGGCGATTTTTGGTCCATTCGACATGAACAATGATCTTCAGAATGTGGCAGTGACACAGAACTTTGAGAAAAAAGCTTCCTTGAAGACAGGACGTACCGGCGGTCTTCCTTATGTAGGTACCGGATGGTATCGTACCAGTTTTGACGCCCCTGCCGACAAAGAAGTGACACTGCTCTTTGACGGTGCCATGAGTGAAGCGCGTGTCTACATCAACGGAAAAGAAGCTTGTTTCTGGCCTTTCGGCTACAATTCTTTTCACTGTAATGTGACTTCTTTATTGAATAAAGACGGTAAAAACAATACGCTTGCCGTGCGTTTGGAAAACCGTCCGCAATCTTCGCGCTGGTATCCGGGAGCAGGTCTGTATCGCAATGTACACCTGATTGTGACTGACAAAATCCATGTGCCTGTATGGGGAACGCAAATCACGACTCCTCACGTCAACAAGGATTTTGCAGCCGTACGTCTCCAAACGAAGATAGACAATGCCGGTGAGAAAACAGCCATCCGTGTAGAGACGGAAATTATTTCTCCGGAAGGTAAAGTTGTTACCCGCAAAGAGAATACAAGCCGCATCAATCACGGACAACCTTTTGAACAAAATTTTATTGTAAACGCGCCCGAACTCTGGTCGCCGGAAAGTCCGTCGCTTTACAAGGCTATCTCTAAAATTTATGCGGATGATAAACTGGTAGATACTTACACCACACGTTTCGGTATCCGCAGCATTGAATACATTGCTGACAAAGGGTTCTACCTGAACGGGAAGCACCGCAAATTTCAGGGTGTATGCAATCACCACGATTTAGGTCCGTTGGGCGCCGCTATCAATGTTGCAGCACTGCGTCATCAGCTTACGCTATTGAAAGATATGGGATGCGACGCGATCCGTACTTCTCATAATATGCCGACTCCCGAACTCGTTGCGTTGTGTGACGAAATGGGATTTATGATGATGATCGAACCGTTCGATGAATGGGATATCGCCAAATGTGAAAATGGTTATCACCGCTACTTCGATGAATGGGCGGAACGTGATATGATAAATATGCTTCATAATTACCGGAACAACCCTTGCGTCGTTATGTGGAGTATCGGCAACGAAGTACCGACTCAATGCAGTCCTGTCGGTTATAAAGTGGCCAAGTTCCTGCAGGATATCTGCCATCGTGAAGATCCTACCCGTCCTGTCACTTGCGGAATGGACCAAGTGACTTGTGTACTTGCCAACGGATTTGCAGCGATGATTGACATTCCGGGACTTAATTACCGTACGCAACGCTATCAGGAGTCATACGACCAACTCCCGCAGAATCTGATTCTGGGAAGTGAAACGGCTTCTACTGTCAGCTCACGCGGCGTATACAAGTTCCCGGTAGAGGATAAGAAAGGGGCAAAATATGAAGATCATCAATGCTCTTCATACGATGTGGAGGTTTGTCCCTGGTCGAATATTCCGGACGAGGACTTTGCATTAGCTGACGATCATCATTGGACCATCGGACAGTTCGTATGGACCGGATTCGATTATCTGGGCGAACCGTCACCATACGATACGGATTCATGGCCTAACCACAGTTCAATGTTTGGTATCATCGACCTTGCCAGTTTACCTAAAGACCGCTATTATCTTTACCGTAGCGTGTGGAACAAGAAAGCGGAAACCTTGCATATCCTGCCTCACTGGACCTGGCCGGGACGTGAAGGTGAAGTGACTCCCGTTTTTGTGTACACTAATTATCCTACTGCCGAATTGTTTATCAATGGCAAAAGTTATGGAAAACAAAGCAAGAATAATAGTTCGCTAAAGAACCGCTATCGTCTGATGTGGATGGATACAAAGTACGAACCAGGTGAAGTGAAAGTAGTAGCCTACGACAAAAACGGAAAAGCGGTAGCTGAAAAAGTAGTCCGTACTGCCGGAAAGCCTCATCACATCGAACTGGTAAGCAACCGTAACGAACTGACTGCAGATGGAAAAGACCTGGCTTATGTGACTGTTAAAGTAGTAGACAAAGACGGTAACCTCTGCCCTACCGATAATCGTCAGATAAATTTCTCGGTAAAGGGAACAGGTAAATATCGTGCTGCCGCCAATGGAGATCCGACGAACCTTGAACAATTCCATCTTCCGAAGATGCATGCTTTCAACGGTATGTTGACAGCTATTCTGCAAGCCGGTGAAACTGTCGGAGAGATTGTGTTTACAGCAAAAGCAAACGGAGTGAAAGCCGGAAATATTCGTATTCAGACGAAATAAGGCATACGCTTCAGCATATAACAAACCCACCGGATTTCTTCACTGAAAAGAAGTCCGATGGGTTTCTTCATACAACTATCTCTGAAACTTGCTCACTTGTGCTCAATAAAAGCGACGTTATAAGTACTCTAGCTAAATAGCTTTCCAGAAGGCCTGAAAATCACGATACCTGCCGTAGCAGACCAATTCGTCTCCTTCTTCCACTTTCTCATTTTCCGGTAATTCATTCTTCACATGAAGCTCGGTCAGAGAGATACCCAGGCAGTTGGTGACCTTATTCGCCCGTTTCAAGCCTATCATTTTTAAATGAAACTCTTCATCCAGGTTTAACTCATTCACAAAATATCCTACAAATTTCTCCGGAACCGTGAACTTCACCACATAATAATCCTGATCGATGCGGAATCCTTCCATGTTAGTACCGAAGTCGAGCAGTTGTACCAGGCTGCGGGCAGCATCTTCTTCCGGAGTCAGGATTCGTTCCAGATCAAAAGCTTCAAGCACTGCTTTATGTACGGCATCAATAGCACGGGCAAAAATACGGGGAACCTTTTTCTGCTTCAACAGGGCAACGACTCGTATCGACGCACCAAAATTCTCTCCAATCGCTACAATAACTATATCCACACTATTCAATGGCAACACTGATAATGATTGTTCGTCAGTGGCATCAATGACAAAAGCTGTAGCAACCTTATCTTTGATGGAGTCTACACGACTTTCGCTTATATCCGCACCTATAATTTCGTGCCCCAAGGCGGACAGTTCTTCCGCCAACACATGGCCGTAATTTCCTAAACCAATAATAATATACTTCATAGCTTTAGTTTATTATGATGTTATCACTCGGATAACGGTATTTTGTATTCTTTTTCTGTTTAACTATTCCTAGCATCAATGTTATTAACCCCACACGACCAATAAACATCAACAAAGACACCAATAGTTTGCTCGCGTCGCACAAATGAGGGGTCAGATTCAGACTGGAACCCACGGTACTAAGCGCAGAGACACATTCGAAAGTTAATGCCATAATGGAAACACCCGGTTCGAGTATGCTCAATGTAAAAATAAAAATGAATAAGACTCCCAATGACATGACTACTGTTGCATTGGAACGCCGGATTGAATCGTAAGACAATTCTCTGCCAAACACTTCCACTCGTTCAGTGCCACGCAATACGGCTACAAGATTCAGAACTACGACCGCAAAAGCATTCACTTTCACACCACCTGCCGTGGACTGTGATCCACCGCCCACCCACATCAGGAATAGATAAACCAACAATGTCTGCACACTCAATGATGCTAAGTCGACACTGCTGAAACCGGCTGTTCGCGGACAAGTGGCATTAAAGAAAGCTTGTGTCCACTTATCTGCCACAGGCATACCGGCAAAAGAACCATTCCACTCAAAAGCAGCAATAGCCAATGTGCCGATTAATAAAAGCAGAAAAGTCATGATTAACACGATTTTCGTATTCAGGTTATAGAGGTGCTGCATTTTATGCCGATCCAGTTTGCGGGTACGAATCAATTTCCAGAAACGACGGAGGTGATACAATACAATATCCTTGAAATTGACAAGGATGGGGAAACCGATACCACCAAAGATAATCAATAGAGAAACAGTAATAAACAGCCAATTGTGGTTAGTCATCACCATCGGATTTCCTAAATTGCCGGAAAGCGTAGAAAAACCCGCATTGCAAAAAGCTGAAATAGAATGGAAAGCAGCAAAACCCAACTCTCCTTCCAGGGTCATTCCCAACGTTCCGTGAATACTAAACCAAATCGAAACCATGCCGATCCCTTCAATCACTAAGGTGAAGCCTAATATATATAATAAAGTAGACAGCAAAGAACCTAATGAATTGGAACTAACCATATCACGCACAACAAGCTGATTGTAAATGGAGGTATTCCCCATAAAGAACATGGCGAAGAAACTGGTTAATGTCATCACTCCCAATCCGCCAATCTGAATCAACAGGATAATGACAACTAATCCCGAAGTGGTGAATGTAGTGGACACGTCTACCGGTACCAAGCCTGTAACGCATACGGCACTGGTAGCCGTAAATAAAGAGTCTACCCAGGTGATACCATTTACCGTGCAGCGCGGAAGCATCAACAAGCCTGCTCCAATCAGAATAATAGCCATAAAACTGACTGCCAATATCAAAGACGGATTGGTACGCCGTCCCAACAGACGCACCAGCCCATTAGACAGATTGAGGAAAGAAAGAACTAACAATAACAAAAGATGATAAAACTTCCCATGTAAGAATTCCCAAATATGCAGAATGGCTCCTTCTTCTTC
Source organism: Bacteroides xylanisolvens (assembly GCF_018289135.1). NCBI lineage: Bacteria > Pseudomonadati > Bacteroidota > Bacteroidia > Bacteroidales > Bacteroidaceae > Bacteroides > Bacteroides xylanisolvens. Next base: position 457,243 of record NZ_CP072216.1, on the reverse strand, counting down.
CGGACGATGGAATATAACAGGTACTAAAGTGAGATATAACAACCCACTCAAGATCCAAGCTAATCGCCGGTATTGTTTTTTGGTATTCCGGTATTCCAGCGAGATATGTAAAGTTACATCAATCAGAAAGATGATCCAGACAGTTTTATACAATGTCTGTAAATTCGCCACTTCATCAATAGACAAGGGAAAGCCATGTTCATATACTACTCCGACAATCAATAATAATGACGCCAGATAGGTGAGTGCTTCTACCAGCCCTAACAAGATACGTACATAGGGTTTTAGCAGTTTATTCTGATACAATAAAAACTTATGATAAATCTTCATATCATCTTTTTTAACGGGGTCGTGCAAACTTAACTAAAATAACAATCAAATGCGATTCTTTGTTGACAAAATTTTCCGAATATTAAAAATTTGAGTACTTTTGGCAACAGAAAACTAAAAAACTACAATATTATGAGTGAAAAAAGAAAACGGTATATTCTACCGGAAGAAGAAATTCCACATTACTGGTACAACATTCAGGCTGATATGGTGAACAAGCCTATGCCTCCGTTGCACCCGGGAACCAAACAACCGCTGAAAGCAGAAGATTTATATCCGATTTTCGCAAAAGAGCTGTGTCATCAGGAGCTGAATCAGACGGATGCATGGATCGAAATACCGGAAGAAGTGCGTGAAATGTACAAGTACTATCGCAGCACTCCGCTGGTTCGTGCTTATGGTTTGGAAAAAGCACTCGGCACTCCGGCTCATATCTATTTTAAGAACGAAAGCGTAAGCCCTATCGGTTCGCATAAATTGAACTCTGCATTGGCACAAGCTTATTATTGCAAAGAAGAAGGGGTGACCAACATCACCACTGAAACCGGTGCCGGACAATGGGGAGCCGCTCTTTCTTACGCAGCCAAGGTTTTCGGCCTGGAAGCTGCCGTTTATCAGGTAAAAATCAGTTATGAACAAAAACCATACCGCCGCAGCATCATGCAGACTTTCGGAGCACAGGTCACTCCTTCTCCATCTATGTCTACCCGTGCCGGTAAGGATATTCTGACTAAACACCCCACTTATCAAGGTTCATTGGGAACTGCTATTTCGGAAGCTATCGAACTGGCACAAATGACTCCCAACTGTAAATATACGCTCGGTTCCGTACTTAGCCACGTGACTCTCCACCAGACTATTATCGGACTGGAAGCTGAAAAACAAATGGAAATGGCAGGCGAATATCCGGATATCGTGATCGGTTGTTTCGGAGGTGGTTCCAACTTCGGAGGTATCTCTTTCCCGTTCATGCGCCACACCATACAGGAAGGGAAAAAGACTCGTTTCGTTGCTGCCGAACCTGCTTCTTGTCCGAAACTGACACGTGGTAAGTTCCAGTATGACTTCGGTGATGAAGCCGGATATACTCCATTGCTGCCGATGTTCACTTTGGGACATAATTTTGCTCCTGCTCATATCCATGCCGGTGGGCTTCGTTATCACGGCGCAGGTGTAATCGTTTCACAGTTGCTCAAAGATAATCTGATGGAAGCGGTAGATATACAGCAACTGGAGTCTTTCGAAGCCGGTTGTCTGTTTGCGCAGTCTGAAGGTATTATTCCGGCTCCCGAATCCAGCCACGCTATTGCAGCGGCTATCCGCGAAGCTAACAAATGCAAGGAAACCGGAGAAGAAAAAGTGATTCTGTTCAATCTTTCGGGACATGGTCTGATCGATATGGCTTCTTATGACAAGTATTTGGCAGGTGATCTGGTGAATTATACATTGAATGACGAAGATATTCAGAAGAATTTAGACGAGATAGGAGATTTAGCTAAATAATAAATTACCTACCAGTTTCAAGTTTCACCACCGATTACACAGATTAACACAGATTTAATTGTAATTCGAAGATTGTCGATATAAAAATCCGTGCTAATCTGTATAATCGGTGGTATTTTTTCATTCCCTATATTTACTTTCTCTCTATTGAATACCTCCATATAAAAGATTTTGCTATCTTTGATGCCATTATTAATCTTATGAACTAATAATGAACAGCCTTAAAAAAACAACAATCTGTCTACTCTTTCTATGTATAGGGGTTAATTGCGTTTTTTCTGAAGTTCCGGAGCAAATTAACTTCTCTTATATTTCTATTAACGAAGGATTGTCACAAAGCACCGTATTTTCTATCGATCAGGACCAAAGAGGTAATATGTGGTTCGCGACCTATGATGGAGTAAACAAGTATGACGGGTATTCATTTACAGTTTATCAACATAATGAAGAGGATCCGAACAGTATTGCTAATGACATTTCACGAATCGTAAAAACTGACAGTCAGGGACGTGTCTGGATCGGTACGCGGGATGGTTTGTCATATTATGACGAAGAAAAAGACAAATTCAGAAATTTCTTCTACGAGAAAAAAGGCAAACGGCAACAAATCAATGGTATTGCAGAAATCTCACCGGAACAGTTGCTTATAAGCACACAAGAAGGTCTGACTATGTTCGATATTAAAGAATCACGATTCGTTGATGATTCTTTTAGTACCGCTATGCACAAGCTTATAGCTTCAGCTCTTTACAGACAGGGGGATATTATCTATATCGGTACCCCGGTTGACGGGCTTTACAGCTATTCCATTCCTCAAAAGAAACTGGAAAAAATTACTCCGATAACGGAAACGAAACAGATTCAGGCCATTTTGCAGCAATCTCCTACCCGTATATGGGTAGCTACCGAAGGAGCCGGTCTGCTTCTGCTCAATCCGAAAACGAAAGAGGTCAAGGCTTATCATCATTCTTCTTCCAATCCTAAAAGTATCAGTTCCAATTATATCCGCTCCCTGGCACTGGATTCGCAAAATCGCTTATGGATAGGAACGTTCAATGATCTAAACATTTATCATGAAGGAAGCGATTCTTTCGTTTCCTACAGTAGCAGTCCGGTAGAAAACGGCAGTTTGTCACAACGTTCGGTTCGCAGTATCTTTATGGATTCGCAAGGAGGTATGTGGCTTGGAACCTACTTCGGGGGATTGAACTATTACCATCCTATCCGCAACAGATTCAAGAATATCCAGCGTATTCCCTATAAGAATTCTCTAAGCGATAACGTAGTCAGCTGCATTACGGAAGATAAGGATAAGAACTTATGGATAGGAACGAATGATGGTGGTTTGAATCTGTATAATACAAAGACACAACAGTTTACGCACTATATCTTACAGGAAGACGAACGGGAAATCGGTATTGGTTCCAACAATATCAAAGCCGTATATGTAGATGAACAAAAATCACTTGTATATATAGGGACACATGCCGGCGGACTGACTGTCCTCCATCGAAACAGTGGAAAAATGGAAAGTTTCAATCAGCTGAACAGCCAGTTGGTGAATGAGAATGTATATGCTATTCTTCCTGACAAAGGAGGGAATCTCTTATTGGGGACATTAAGTGCTCTGGTTAGTTTTAACCCGGAAAAAAAGAGTTTTACCACCATTGATAAGGAAAAGGACGGTACTCCATTTACTTCACAACGAATCACAATCCTGTTCAGAGATTCCCATAAACGGCTTTGGGTCGGGGGTGAGGAAGGTATATCTGTCTTTCAGCAGGAAGGAATCGAGATAGAAAAGGTGCCTATTCTGCCGGAATCATCTGTAACAAAGACGTTTACCAATTGCATTTACGAGGCTGCCAACGGTATCATTTGGGTAGGTACGCGTGAAGGCTTCTACTGTTTTAATGAGAAAGAAAAGAAAATCAAACGATATACTACGGCTAACGGTTTGCCTAATAATGTGGTATATGGTATTCTGGAAGATACTTTCGGACGTCTTTGGGTAAGTACCAATCGTGGTATTTCCTGTTTCAATCCGGAAACAGAGAGGTTCCGTAATTTTACGGAATCCGACGGATTACAGAGTAATCAGTTTAATACTTCTTCGTTCTGTCGCACTTCGAGCGGTCAGATGTATTTCGGAGGTATCAACGGGATCACTACTTTCCGCCCGGAACTGTTGCTGGATAACCCTTATACGCCTCCGGTAGTTATCACTAAACTTCAACTGTTTAACAAGACAGTTCGCCCGGATGATGAAACCGGTATCCTGACTAAGAATATCAATGAGACAGAAAGTATCACCCTGAAATCATGGCAAACTGCTTTCACGATTGAATTTGTAGTATCCAATTATATTTCCGGACAACATAACACTTTCGCTTATAAACTGGAAGGATATGACAAAGAGTGGTATTATCTGACAGATAAACGTACTGTCTCCTACTCCAACCTACCACAAGGCACTTATCACTTTTTGGTAAAAGCTGCCAATAGTGACGGAAAATGGAATACTGTACCTACAATGTTGGAAATCATAGTTCTCCCTATCTGGTACAAGACCTGGTGGGCAATCATGATTTTCCTCGCCACTTTTATCGGGTTTATCACTTTCGTCTTCCGCTTCTTCTGGATGCGTAAGAGTATGGAAGCGGAACTGGAACTTGAACGCAGGGACAAGGAGCATCAAGAAGAAATCAACCAGATGAAGATGCGTTTCTTCATCAATATTTCGCACGAGCTTCGCACGCCATTAACTCTCATCTTAGCTCCTTTACAAGAAATAATCAATAAGATTAGTGATCGCTGGACTCGTAACCAACTGGAATATATCCAACGCAACGCCAATCGTCTGTTGCATCTTGTCAACCAGTTGATGGATTATCGCCGTGCCGAATTGGGAGTTTTCGAGCTGAAAGTAAAGAAAGAGAATGCGCATCAACTGATACAGGATAATTTCTTGTTCTACGATAAACTGGCACGCCACAAGAAGATTACTTATACTCTCCACTCCGAACTGGAAGAAAAAGAGGAACTTTTCGATCCGAATTATCTGGAACTGATCGTTAATAACCTGCTTTCAAATGCTTTCAAATATACAGAAAGCGGGCAAAGCATTACTGTTACGTTGAAAGAGGAAAACAATTGGCTGGTACTGCAAGTTAGTGATACTGGCATTGGTATCCCTATCAACAAACAGGGGAAAATATTCGAACGTTTCTATCAGATAGAGAGTGAGCATGTAGGAAGCGGCATCGGGCTGTCATTGGTACAGCGTTTGGTGGAACTGCATCACGGACGTATTGAGTTAGACAGTGAAGAAGGCAAAGGCAGTACTTTCTCTGTTTATCTGCCACAGGATATAAATATCTACAAACCTTCCGAATTAGCTTCTAATGACGCTAAAAATGAGGAGGACCAAGTTTATTCTACCAACTCGAAAGAGATGTATTTCATTGATACGGAAAAAGTAGAAAACGAAGCGATCGAAACCGGTGACAAGAAACGTGGTACGATTCTTATTGTAGAAGACAATAATGAAATCCGCCATTATCTCAGTAGCGGACTTTCCGAACTTTTCAATACATTGGAAGCCGGAAATGGTGAAGAAGCCCTGGAAAAGCTGAAAGAGAATGAAGTGGACATTATTGTGACTGATGTCATGATGCCTGTGATGGATGGTATCAAGCTATGCAAGAATGTGAAGCAGAATATCCGTACCTGTCACATTCCTGTGATTATCCTGTCTGCCAAAAGCGAAACCAAAGATCAGATGGAAGGTCTGCAAATGGGCGCGGATGATTATATCCCGAAACCGTTCTCTCTTGCCATACTGACTACGAAAATACAGAACATGATGCGCACCCGCAGGCGTATGCTTGAACGGTATTCCAAATCTCTGGAAGTGGAACCGGAAAAGATTACATTCAACGCCATGGACGAAGCTTTATTGAAACGTGCCGTAGCCATCGTAGAAAAGAATATGGATAATATTGAATTCTCCACCGACGAGTTCGCCAGAGAAATGAATATGAGCCGTTCTAATCTGCATCTCAAATTGAAAGCTATCACAGGTGAATCGACTATCGACTTTATACGTAAGATTCGTTTCAATGAAGCGGCAAAATTACTGAAGGACGGACGTTATACAGTAGCAGAGGTCAGTACGATGGTAGGATTCAACACACCGTCTTACTTTGCTACGAGTTTTAAAAAGTATTTCGGATGTTTGCCTACGGAGTATATCAAGAAAGCAAAGGGATAAATAAACAACCATAATGTATAAGACTGTACTTTTCTTATTGACGGATTTGAGCCAAAATATAATCTCTCCTGAAAATTAAAAAGTGAAAATCTGCTGTCATCTGTCACCTGTTTGCATTTAAATATTTGATTATAAGTATACTATAATGTGACAGCAAGCGGTGACAGCACGGTGACGGCATTTTTGCTGTCACCGAATAAAGTTCCAAGGTAGTTTCTCCTAATTGAAACTTTAGTTTCAACAAGAAGAAACTTTTGTTTCATAGGTAAAAAACTAAAGTTCCAAGCTGGTGAAACTTTTGTTTCAAGCCTTGAAACCGGAGTTTCTAAGGCAGGAAACAAAATGTTTCCCTACAGCTAAGAAATAGGAACAAGGTAGGTTGTGATTCTTAAGTAACGTAAGAGAGAGATTATGAGATTATATTTCGAATCATTCCGATTAGTTACACTTATCCTTCTTATTTCTCCAATCCACCATGATTCCCCCAATCATTATGGACTAAAATTCATCCAATAGAACACCTAAAAATGTACAAAACCAACGCTACAAATACAATTGGATTAGATTACATTATGATATATAAAAAGCCTGATATCAGATATATAACAGTCTTTTTAGACAGAAATGATATACGATTCAACAAATTTAATATCAAAAAAATCATTTTTGAACAAAGCTTGAACAAGACAGCTTAATGAATAGGAATAAACAGATTACATTTGCAAACAGTAAAATATAACTTTTAATAATTAAAACCTAATAAAAGCATGAAGAACATCTTCTTTATTACTTGTATGTTCACAGCCATCACTTTTACAGGATGTGTGGACGACGACGATGATTTATTATCTGGTGAAATTAGTTCTGGTGTAGAAATACTCCCAGAAAATAAGCCTAATGATGTCGTCGAGCCTAAACTCTTTGATATTATCAATCTCGATTACCCCGGATTGGAAAAGGTTAAATCTTTCTACGAAGCAGGCGAGCACTATTATGCAGCTCACGCACTATTAGAATATTATAGAAATAGAACGAATGTAACGAATCCGAACATCAATTTAATCAATCCCACAATCTCGGTAAAAGATCAACGTATTGCCGACCAAGCACTCGAATATCGTTTCTATGTCAGAGGTTTCTATGAAAGCATTGATGAAAACAAAGTTGAAACTTACTATTCTTTCTTTGATAACAACACAAAAAAAATAGACTGGACAGCTCATCAAGACACGGAAACTGATCAAGAATTTAGATATCAACGTCACCGTCACCAGTGGATGCTTCCTCAAGCGAAAGCATACCGTATCAGCAAAGATGAAAAATATATTCAGTCATGGATTGAAACATATAGTGATTGGTTGGCTACTTATCCATACGAACCAGGAACTCAATTTCCACCAGCAGGCGGTTCTGAAAACGATAAAGATTATGAATGGAAAGGACTACAAGTAGCCGAACGTGTACTTTCACAAATAGACATCATGGCATACTTTATCCATTCCCCCAACTTTACTCCAGAATGGTTGTCTACCTTTCTCACTGCATTTGAAAAAGAAGTTGAATGCATGCGTTTAAATTATTATCAAGAAGGAAATATTCTTTTAACTCAAGCACAGGCCGTAGCTACAGCAGGGATATTGATGCCAGAATTCAAAAATGCAGAACAATGGACAAATGAAGGATTACAGAAAGTAGGCGTACAATTGGATGAACAGTTCAATAATGACGGTGTACAATTTGAATTAGATTTAAGTTATCACATCGGTGCTGTCAGCGATTTCCGCTCTATTTATTTGTTGACGCAAGCAAATGATAAAATGAGTTTATTGCCCGGTAACTTCACCGATAAACTAAAAGCAGCGACGGAAGTTGTCATGAATACAATTTATCCAGACTACTCTCTCGACAACTTCAATGATACACGTTCAAGCTCATATGCAAAAAGTACCTTATTAAACAGATTGAAAGAATATGTAGCCATGTATCCGAATGATCAAGAATTATTATGGATGGCAACCGAAAGAAAGTCTGGGAAAGAACCCACACACCTGACACAATCTTATGATAATTCAGGATACTACATTCTACGTAATGGATGGAAAAAAGAATCGACTATGATGATTCTAAAAAACCACAATTATAAAGAATGGCACAGTCAACCAGATAATAATACATTCGGCCTCTATCACAATGGGCGTAATTTCTTCCCGGATGCAGGTGTATACGCTTACAGTGGTAACGACCGCACAAAATTCGCAGCAACTGTGAACCACAATACGCTAACCGTAATGAGTAAATCCATAGGCGGTGAACAAGGTGGAAAAGTTGAAGGAAAATTACTCAAATTAGAAACAAAAAACAATACAGATGTTCTTGTAACAGAAAACCCTTCTTTTGATAATGCAACTCATCGTAGAACTGTATTCTTTGTGGACAAGAAATTCTTTGTTATCGTTGACGAAGGCTATGGAAAAAATGCAAAAAGCCTGAAAACCAATTTAAATTTCCACATACTTGATGACGAAGAGACTCCGTCTGTATTTGAGCCACATACAACAGAACAGCCATATTGTCAAGCATATACAAATTTTGCAGACAACAAAAATATGCTAGCCAGAACATTTGCTGAAACCAAAATTCAAGAAAGCAAAAGCTTGTCATCAAGCCAAGCCACAGATATATCTAATGCGATGGGAACAATTTCCGGTTTACGTTTAGGCTACCAGATAACAGTTAACCAGCCAGCATCAAAAGACGATGTAACTATGGCAGCACGCTACATTTCCGTTATTTATCCTTTCGGAACGGAGGAAGATCGTAAAGCATTGGATATTGATGCCCAATTCACTGATAACGAGGACGGAACAGCAGGTATCTTCCATCCAGAAGGGGTATCCATCCAAGTAGCAGTAAATGGTACAAAATATACACTTTCTTCAAAATAAAATTAATAATCATATAATATGGAATCTAAGTTACTAAAAAACATTTCACAGTTTTTAGGTGCCTTGATGACAGTTGTATTAGTTATGACTTATACATCCTGTTCAGATGAGGATACCACTGACACTACCGGTTTTGCACTTTATTATTTAGGCATGACCGATATAGGCCCATCCATGAGTGGAATAATTTCAGAGCCTTCTTACAAAGGAAGCGTACCGTCTGACTTCACAATTACAGGTATCACATTAAATGGTGAGTCCTATACTGGCAATGACTTTATTATCAATAAAGAAACAGGCGCAATTGAAATCAACAGTGCAAAAGACACACCTGTTGGTTTATATAAGATATCAATATCATGCATGGCTGGTGGTTCATACCACGAATATAAGGATATTGTAGTAGTAAATATGATGAAGTCGGTCCCTGATGGCATTATAATAGAGCCCAATGAAATTCAAGTGGAGTACAGCATCGTTTCAGATGCAAAAAGCACAGAGGAGCTTCCTACTGCACAAGTAAAAACCGACGGTAATCATGTATCGATTACCAAATATGAAATTGCAAAAAGTGAAATATCATCATTCTTTAAAATCTCTCAAACTGGAGAAATTACTATTGTAAGAGGAAGCGATATCGCACCTGGTATCCACACTCTTTCTTTAAAACTGACTACAGGTGCATCCTCTGAAGATGAAGGTATCTTCGAAAATGCCTTAACGGTCAATATCACTTCCAAACCGCTAGGATTAACTTATGAGCAAAATGAAGGATTGATTGAAGTTGAATCACCTGAAGAACCAGAAACTACTTTCACAAGCGAAACACCTACTCTTAAAGGGTCATTAGAAAATATTACTTATTCGATCCAAAGCATTGAACCATCTACTGACAAAATAAAAATAGACCCGACAACCGGGGTTCTGTCTGTGGATAAGCATCATGGATTTGAGATAGGACAAAAGTATGTTATCTCAGTCAAAGTAGCCAACCAATTCGCACCTGATGGTATTTTATTTGAGGATATATATACCCTGAATGTAGTGAACCGAATTGTCCCAGTGGCAAACTTCGAATATCCAGCCATCTGTGAGATCTATGAATCATCTCCATTCACCGTTACACCTAATGAAGGATTGGAGGGTGATGCAATTACGTTCTCATTGAAAGATGACTTAAACAAACAGTTATCTATTGACAATAATGGAGTTGTGACTGCTAAGAAAGGACATAACATACCTGAAGGCAATTACACTGTCACAGTGATAGCATCGAATACTAAAAATTCAAAAGAAGCTTCATTTAATTTGAAAGTAAAGAATAATCCAAACAAGTTTACCTACATACGTTATGGTAACAATATAGGAGTAGATGATGCAACCAATGCAAATCAGTTTAGAATCACTGTAGATAAAGCAGCCAATGCTAATACAATTTTAAATAAATTTACAATTAATGCACCAAGCACCGATATTACAGGAAACAACGTACGTTGGAGCATTAGAAACGGAAGAAACTGTGACAAATTAGAAATTGACGAAAATGGTAAAATAACATTTAAGAATGCAGTTTGGTCTGTAGATAAAGACGGTTCCCCGGTAAATACTTCAGGTTTCTTCTTTGTAACAGCTACTGTTGGTGAAGATAAAGACTCTGAATTTTCATTGGAAGTACCTGTATTCATACATTATGATTTGGTTATTTCTGGTGTTCACGTATTGTATAACCCGTTTGTATTCCACGTAAATCCTAAAACGATTAGTAACAGTACTTATTCTGTTGCACCTAAAATCACAAGCAATGATTCTGAATTTGATGTATCCAAATTCACAATGGATTATAGACGTTCAGTCAATTATACAGCTCTAAGCGGTTCATTTACAAATGGTGATTCTAAAACCTCTAGCTTCTTGAATCCTCTTTGGGTTAAATATGTAGATGAGTCCGGTGTTAAAGGAGCAAATACCGGTTCCAGACACGCTATGTCCTATTATGCAAATATATCTGGTACTAATACCCTACATTATACATTAGGATATGCAGATCCTAGCAACGGGTTGGCATTTAAACTGAATCCGAACAAATGGGTTCTGAATGGAGAATACCCACATGGCATAGTAAGTTTCCAAATGACTATTAATAAAGAGAATAAAGATCCGCAATCAGGGCCAGGAGTATTCCCATTGACAATTTGGTTTGACCCTAACTTCTAAACACTAATTACGTAAAAAAAGAAATTATGTATAGCATAAACAATCTAATAAAATCAATAAGCATAAGAGGGTGGATTACCCTCTTAGCACTGATAATCACTGTCAGTGTACATGCTCAAGAATCTACACTTAAAGGTGTTATTGTAGACGAAACAAATACTCCTCTTATCGGAGCAACCATACAGGTAAAAGGCGGTTCCACAGGTGCAATTACCGATTTTGACGGCAATTTCACTTTAAAAGTAAAGAAAGGAGCTACTATTTCCATCTCTTATATCGGATATAAGACGCAAGAATTGAAATTCAATGGTCAGGGTTCTATCAATATAAAGATGGTTCCTGACAATCAAGCATTGGATGAAGTTGTGGTAGTTGGTTACGGTGCAATGAAACGCAGTGATTTGACAGGTTCCGTGGCTTCTGTAGCTGCTAAAGATATCGAAGGATTCCAAACAAGTTCAGTAGCAGGAGCACTGGGTGGTCAAATTGCCGGTGTTCAGATCACATCTACAGATGGTACACCAGGAGCTGGATTTAATATTAACATTCGTGGTGTAGGAAGTCTGACGGGAGATTCAAGCCCTCTTTATATTGTAGACGGCTTCCAAGTAGATGATATTGATCATTTATCAAATTCAGATATTGAATCAATCGAAGTGCTCAAAGACGCTTCATCATCTGCCATTTATGGTGCACGCGCTGCAAACGGTGTTGTAATGATTACAACAAAATCAGGGAAGAGCGGTAAGCCACAAATTAGTTATAACGGCTCGGCAAGCTATCGCAAAATCTCTAAAATGTTAGACGTATTGTCTCCATATGAATTTGTAAAGTTGCAAGGTGAAGTCAATACAGAGCTTTTAAAAAGCTACATTTCCGACAAAGAATACGATAATGACGGCAAATTTATGAAATATCGTTCGTTAGAAGATTATATTGGTGTAAATGGAGTAAACTGGCAAGAGGAAACATTCAATCCTACTTGGTCTCAAGACCATAATCTCTCTCTTAGAGGCGGTACTAATGACTCTCAATATAATGCAGCATTCTCACGATATGTAGAAAATGGTATTTTTAATAACAGTGGCTTTGATAAAACAACAGCCAAACTTCGTATCGATCAAAAAATCAGCAAAAGCGTGTCATTCAATGCTACTATCAACTATGCTTTAACTAACCGCAAAGGTGTTGGTACAACTGCCGATTCAGGTCGGTTCAATATGTTGGCTCAGATTCTTAGTGCACGCCCAACCGGCGGAAACAAACTAACTGATGAAGAGTTGTTGAATTCAGCTATCGACCCGGAAATGTTAGAAACGGGTGAAAGTCTGGCACAAGTTAATCCTGTAATGCAAACTCAATCGGTCACTAACAATAAACGTGCAGAAATGTGGTCGGGTAATGCATCTGTAAGCTGGCAAATTATCAAAGGACTTACTTTTAAAAGTGCTGGTACTTATAATACAACAAACAGCCGCACCAACATATTCTACAAGAATGGTTCTAAAGAAGCATATCGTAATGGTGAGCAACCATACGGACGCACAACCATGCAACGCGATGTACGCTGGACTAACTACAATACTTTATCTTGGAAACAAAAAATCAAGAAGCATAATTATGATGTTATGCTAGGTCATGAAGTTTCATACAAAAGTACAGAATATTTGCTGGGAGAAGCGATGGGATTCCCTTTTGACCAGATGGAAAATGACAATATGGGGATAGGTGCCACACCAAGTAAAGTTGAAAGTACTTATTACGATAAAACTTTATTATCATTTTATGCACGCGGAAATTACAACTATGACAACCGCTATTTATTTACGGCAACAGTACGTGCTGATGGTTCCACCGTGTTTTCTGCAAATAAGAAATGGGGCTTTTTCCCTTCTTTTTCTGCCGCATGGCGTGTGTCTGAAGAAGCATTCATGAAAGATATTCATTGGATTTCAAACTTCAAGGTTCGTTTAGGCTGGGGTACTGTAGGAAATGATAATATACCCAACTATTTATCACTGGATTTGTATGAAGCAAACAAATATGGTTTAGGTAATAGCAGCGTAACAGTATTGAATCCCAAACAACTTAGAAATAAAAACCTGAAATGGGAAGGCTCAAATACCATCAACTTGGGAGTTGATTTAGGATTTCTTGACAACCGTTTAAATGTTACAGCCGAATTCTTTATCAAGAACACCAAAGACCTATTGTTGTCTCAATCACTGGCACATATTACCGGATTTGATTCACAAATGCAAAATGTGGGAAAGATTCAGAATAAAGGTATTGAATTAAGTCTGAACAGCACCAATATTCAAACCAGAGATTTTACTTGGCAAACCAACTTCAATATTTCTTTCATCAGAAATACATTAAAGTCATTAGCGTCCGGAGTAGATTACATGCAGGCACGCTCTGGTTTCGACAGCAATTTTACCTCATACGATTATAGAGCTATTGTTGGTCAGTCTCTTGGTCTGATCTATGGATATGAGTTTGATGGAATCTATCAATATTCTGACTTTTATTCAGTTCCGGGTTCAAGCACATTGCAGTTGAAAGAGGGCGTAACAAGTAATCCGAGTCTTGGCAACAGATTAGCTCCGGGAGCAGTGAAATACAAAGATCAGGATGGTGACGGAGTAATTACGACCAATGACCGTACGGTTATCGGTAACGCTTTGCCTAAATGGTATGGAGGTATAACTAATACTTTCAACTATAAAGGTATTGATTTAAGTTTCATGCTTCAATTCAATTATGGCAATGATATTTATAATGCAACCCGCCTGTATGCAACCCAGACTAATACACAACGTAGAAACCAATTGGCAGAAGTAGCCGATCGGTGGAGTCCGACCAACGCATCGAACAAAGTACCTAGCTACAATGGGTATGTAGTTAATGACGTATACTCAAGATTTGTTGAAGATGGCTCGTTCCTACGCTTGAAGAATGTGACGTTAGGATATACACTTCCCCACAAATGGACTCGCAAGTTCCTCGTATCCAAACTTCGTATTTATGCTACGGGACAAAATCTATTTTGCTTGAACAACTACAGCGGATATGATCCAGAAGTTAGTACAGCCAGCAAGAGTCCGATGACTCCCGGACTGGACTGGGGTGCGTATCCTAAGAGCAAAGTATTTACATTTGGTGTTGATATACAATTCTAATTTACGAGAAAAATAATATGAAAAAGATAATATATTACATAGCAATGTCTATCCTGTGCATTCTACCATTTTCATGCTCGTTAGATGAAGAGGCAAGAAGCGAAATGGAAAAGAAAAACTACATGAATAATGCGAAAGAAGCAAAAGATGTTTTGCTGGGAGTATACCGCACAACTATTGAAGACGCAGCTTACGGATACCACTTGTCGCTCTTGTTCAACATGGGAACAGATATATCCCAGGGAGAAGGTTCCGATATAACCAATTATCGTATCATCGCTAATAATGCTTTCCCTACTACTCAAGTAGAAATTCAACAAACATGGCAAGTTCTCTACAAAGGTATCTACAGAGCAAACGATTTTTTGGAACGTATCAGTAGAAAAATTGATAATTACAATGATACAGATAAAAAATTAGCAACTCTTTATATTGCTGAAGCCAAAGCGCTAAGAGCTATGTTCTATTTCGAATTAGTACGTCGTTATGGACATATACCTTTGATTACTAATACAGAAATGTCCTATCAAGCTCCTACTACTTATACCCAAGCTAGTCCCGATAAAGTATATGAGTTTATTGAAGATGATCTTCTATATGCAAGTGAAGTTCTGCCATACGCTGTTGACGATCAACTTCGTGAAAGTACAGCATATCGTTTCAGTAAAGGGGCAGCACTTGGCCTCTTGGCTAAAGTATATGCTACATGGGCGGGATATCCTGTACAAAACACTGCAAAATGGGAAAATGCAGCTAAAACAGCCCGCATTCTCATAGAGTCAGGAAAGCACTCATTACTTCGTGATTATGACAAATTATGGGATAATACTTGCAGCGGTGTATGGGATCCGAGCGAAAGTTTAATAGAAATATCATTTTACTCTCCTACTGTGTCAGGCTCAGGAGACCCCGTGGGACGTATCGGTAAATGGAATGGAGTAAAAACTACATCAATCGCTGGTGTACGAGGTAGTTGTGCCGGAAATATGAAGGTGGTGCATACATTTGTACTTGATTGGAGAGACAGTAAAAACGCTAATGATAAACGTCGTGACTTATCAATTGCAAATTATAAATACGATGATGATTACATATTATGGGTGAAAAACAAAGATAAAGATACAGAAGAATCTGCCAAATTAAAAGATCAAGATCCTACTCAAGGACAAAAAGAAAAACAAAACTATACCCCCGCAAAATGGGATCTTATTAAACATCAAAAGACTGGCGGTATTATCAATAATGACAAATCAAATGCAAACTGGTATTTCTTACGCTATGCCGATGTACTACTTATTTACGCCGAAGCCTTAAATGAATGGAAACATGGTCCTACAACGGAAGCGTATGCAGCTATTAATGAGGTTCGTCGTCGTGGATTTGGATACCCAAGTAATACAGGTAGTTGCGATCTTTCAAACCTAAATGAAGAAAGTTTCCGTGAAGCCATCAGAAAAGAACGCGCTTATGAATTAGCTTTCGAAGGACACCGCCGAATGGACTTAGTACGTTGGGGCATTTATTATGAAACAATACAAAAGACGAATACCGCACTAGCTAATTGGTGGGATTCAGCAGATACCTACAGATATCTGTTGTACAAATATACAGAAAAGAACAAACATGAGTTATTGCCTATTCCACAACGAGAAAAAGACTTATGTATTCAATTTAAACAAAACCCAGGCTGGGGTAAATAAGTAATTTCTCTTTAAAATAAAAGGCTTAATCCTCTCCAATATGCCTTAATTAGGGCATATTGGAGAAAATTAAAACCTTTTTCAACAAAATCAAAACTTGAAAAGCAGAGTTCAAACTCCTTTTGGACAATCCTGCAACACAAAGTTAAGCCTTTCCACTACTTTTGCATCAGTTACAAAACTTCTAAAAACAATCACTTAAAATGAATAACATGAAAAAGAAACTTGTTCTCTTTGCTTCGGTTAGTATTGCACTTGCATCGTGCCAGACAACCCCAAAGGAAGACTACAGTTGGATAAAAAAAGGACTGGATGTAGCTTCTGCCCAATTACAACTTTCTGCAGAAGAGGTTAGTGGTACAGGAATGTTGCCACGCTCCATCCGTACCGGTTATGACATGGATTTCCTTTGCCGTCAGTTGGAAAGAGATTCATCAACATTCAAAGATTCACTACGCGCACAACCCACTGCTGACCAGCTAGGCAAACGTCGCCTCTGCAACGTTTATGACTGGACGAGTGGTTTCTTCCCCGGCTCATTGTGGTACGCATACGAACTGACAGGAAACGATACACTGAAGACTCAAGCCATCCAATATACAAATCTGCTGAATCCGGTACGCTATTATAAAGGTACGCATGATTTGGGATTCATGGTCAACTGCAGCTATGGCAACGCAGAACGTCTTTCACCCAACGACACCATTGCCGCTGTGATGAGAGAAACTGCCGATAACCTCTGCGGCCGTTTCAACGATTCTATCGGCGCTATCCGTTCATGGGATTTCGGAACATGGAACTTCCCGGTTATTATCGACAATATGATGAACCTCGATCTTCTGTTTAATGTAGCAAAAGCGACAGGTGACAATAAATACAAAGACATTGCTATCAAGCATGCTATGACTACCATGAACAATCACTTCCGCCCGGATTATACTTGCTGGCATGTAGTAAGCTACAACAACGACGGAACTGTTGAACGCAAGCAAACTCACCAAGGCAAGAATGACGATTCTTCATGGGCACGTGGTCAAGCATGGGCTGTATATGGCTACACAGCTTGCTACCGTGAAACAAACGACAGTACTTTCCTGAACTTCGCTATCAAAGTAGCTGATATGATTATGGATCGCGTTAAAACAGACGATGCTATCCCCTATTGGGATTATGATGCACCTGTGACTGAAGAAACTCCACGTGACGCTTCTGCCGCTTCTGTTACCGCTTCAGCATTGATCGAACTAAGCACCATGGTTCCCGACGGACAGAAATACCTGGATTATGCGGAAAAGATTCTGAAGAGTTTGTCAAGCGACGCATATCTTGCAAAAGTGGGTGACAACCAAGGATTCATTCTGATGCACTCTGTCGGTTCACTGCCCAACGGTTCTGAAATCGACACTCCACTGAACTATGCTGACTATTACTATCTGGAAGCATTGAAAAGATTCATGGAATTAAAGAAGTTGAGAGTTGAGCATGGAGAGTTGAGAATGATCCAATAATACAAAAGCAAGAGTGTTCTCAATCGTAAATAGTAAATCGTAAAATCGTAAATTATATCATGAATAAAACTTTAAAGTATATCGTTCTGCTGGCAATCGCTTGTTTTGTAGGCAAAGCTAGTGCCCAAGAACTGAAAAGCGAAGTATTTTCGCTTCTTAACCTGGACTATCCGGGATTGGAAAAAGTGAAAGCTTTGCATCAGGAAGGTAAAGATGAGGATGCTGCCAAAGCATTATTAGACTATTACCGTGCGCGTACCAATGTAAAAACTCCGGATATCAATCTGAACAAAGTGACTATCAGCAAAGAAGAACAGCAGTGGGCAGATGACGGATTGAAACATACATTCTTCGTACATAAAGGTTATCAGCCTTCTTACAACTACGGAGAAGACATCAACTGGCAATACTGGCCGGTGAAAGACAATGAACTCCGTTGGCAATTGCACCGCCACAAATGGTTCACTCCGATGGGAAAGGCTTATCGCATATCCGGTGACGAGAAATATGCTAAAGAATGGGCACATCAGTATATCGACTGGATTAAAAAGAATCCGTTGGTAAAGATGGACAAAAAAGAATATGAGCTGTTAAGTGATGGAAAAATCAAAGGTGAAATAGAAAACGTACGTTTCGCATGGCGCCCGCTGGAAGTTAGTAATCGCCTGCAGGACCAGACTTCACAGTTCCAGTTATTCCTTCCTTCTCCTTCTTTCACTCCGGACTTCCTGACAGAATTCCTGGTGAACTATCACAAACATGCTATACACATCCTTGCCAACTACTCTGATCAAGGTAACCACTTGCTGTTTGAAGCTCAACGTATGATCTACGCCGGTGCTTTCTTCCCTGAATTTAAAGATGCTCCGGCATGGAGAAAAAGCGGTATCGATATTCTGAACCGTGAAATTCATGTACAGGTATACGAAGACGGCGGACAATTCGAACTCGATCCACATTATCATCTGGCATCTATCAACATTTTCTGCAAAGCATTAGGTATTGCGGATGCGAACGGATTCCGTAAAGAATTCCCGCAGGATTACCTGGATACAATCGAAAGCATGATTATGTTCTATGCAAACATTTCTTTCCCTGATTATACCAATCCATGTTTCAGCGATGCTAAGTTGACAACAAAGAAAGAAATGGTGAAAAACTACAAAGCATGGGGTAAACTATTCCCGAAAAACCAAGCTATCAAATACTTCGCAACCGAAGGTAAAGAAGGCGCATTGCCGGATTATATGTCTAAAGGTTTTCAGAAAACTGGTTTCTTTGTATTCCGCAATTCATGGGGAATGGATGCCACTCAAATGGTAGTAAAAGCCGGCCCGAAAGGAGAATGGCACTGTCAGCCGGATAATGGTACATTCGAACTTTGGTTCAACGGCAAGAATTTGTTCCCGGATTCAGGTTCGTATGTATATGCAGGTGAAGGCGAAGTGATGGAACAACGCAACTGGCACCGTCAGACTTGTGTTCACAACACGGTAACGCTGAACAACAAAAACTTGGAAACTACAGAATCCGTTACTAGATTGTGGCAACCGGAAGGTACTATCCAAACTTTAGTGACCGAAAATCCTAGTTACAAAAACTTGAAACACCGTCGTTCCGTTTTCTTCGTTGACAACACTTACTTTGTCATTGTAGACGAAATGATCGGTAGCGCCAAAGGTTCCATCAATCTTCACTATCAAATGCCAAAAGGAGAAATTGCCAACAGCCGCGAAGACATGACGTTCCTGACACAATTTGAAGACGGCAGCAACATGAAACTGCAATGTTTCGGTCCCGACGGTATGTCGATGAAGAAAGAACCGGGTTGGTGCTCAACTGCTTATCGCAAACGTTACAAACGTATGAATGTATCTTTCAACGTGAAGAAAGACGGCGAAGAAGCTGTTCGTTACATCACAGTTATCTATCCAGTTAAGAAAAGCGCAGATGCCCCTAAATTTGCAGCTAAGTTCAAGAACAAAGCGTTCGATGAAAACGGACTGGAAGTAGAAGTGAAAGTAAACGGAAAGAAACAGTCATTAAAATACAAACTATAATAAAGCTGACTAAAAAGTCGGTCGCATCTCAATTTCTCCTCCTTCCGGAAGGAAGGGAATTGGAGATGCAACCGACTTTTTAGTCACTCTCCTTCATCATTATGGAAAACTATTACACCCCCTCTGCCCTACTCCTCCCACTAGCTGCACTAAGTCTCGCTTCCTGCGGCAATCAAAAGAAAGAAGAGACCAGACAACCGAACATCATCTTCATGATGACGGATGACCATACCACTCAAGCAATGTCCTGCTACGGAGGAAATTTGATTCAGACTCCTAACATGGACCGGATTGCCAACGAAGGTATCCGTTTTGACAACTGCTACGCTGTCAACGCTCTTTCAGGACCTTCACGTGCGTGCATCCTCACCGGTAAGTTCAGCCACGAGAATGGTTTTACCGATAACGCAAGTACGTTCAACGGAGATCAGCAGACATTCCCCAAACTGCTTCAACAAGCCGGATATCAGACTGCAATAATTGGTAAATGGCATCTTATCAGTGAACCGCAAGGATTCGATCATTGGAGCATCCTTAGCGGCCAACACGAACAAGGTGACTATTACGATCCTGATTTCTGGGAAAACGGGAAGCATATTGTAGAAAAAGGATACGCTACGGATATTATCACTGATAAAGCCATTGAATTCCTCGAAGGTCGCGACAAGAACAAGCCTTTCTGCATGATGTATCATCAGAAAGCTCCGCACCGCAACTGGATGCCTGCTCCCCGTCATCTGGGTATATTCAACAATACCACTTTCCCGGAACCAGCTAATCTGTTCGACGACTATGAAGGCCGCGGAAGAGCAGCCCGTGAACAGGATATGTCTATCGAACATACACTGACAAACGACTGGGACCTCAAATTGCTGACTCGTGAAGAAATGCTGAAAGATACCACCAACCGTCTTTACAGTGTATACAAACGTATGCCTGTTGAAGTTCAGGATAAATGGGACTCTGTATATGCCGGACGCATTGCCGAATACCGCAAAGGTGACCTGAAAGGCAAATCATTAATCAGCTGGAAATATCAGCAATATATGCGTGATTATCTGGCAACAGTTCTGGCAGTAGACGAAAATATCGGCCGCCTGCTGAATTATCTCGAAAAAATTGGTGAGCTGGACAACACAATCATTGTCTACACCTCCGACCAAGGTTTCTTCCTTGGCGAACATGGCTGGTTTGACAAACGCTTTATGTATGAAGAATGTCAACGCATGCCGCTTATTATCCGTTATCCGAAAGCAATTAAAGCAGGAAGTACCAGTAATGCCATCAGCATGAATGTGGACTTTGCTCCTACTTTCCTCGACTTTGCCGGAATAGAGATCCCATCAGATATCCAAGGAGCCTCCCTGAAACCCGTATTGGTGAATGAAGGCAAAACTCCTGCCGATTGGCGCAAAGCTGCTTATTATCATTACTACGAATACCCTGCTGAACATTCTGTGAAGCGTCATTATGGTATTCGCACACAAGACTTCAAATTGATTCATTTCTACAACGACATCGACGAATGGGAAATGTATGACATAAAAGCTGACCCAAGAGAAATGAACAATGTCTTCGACAAACCGGAATATGCTGAAAAGCAAAAAGAGCTGATGCAACTGCTTCAGGAAACTCAAAAACAGTATAAAGATACAGACCCGGATGAAAAGGAAAAGGTTCTTTTCAAAGGTGACAGAAGACTGATGAAAAATCGCTAAATGATTATTTTGCGGAGTGCGCTGAAAGGGCTTAATTATATAGCGTAGGGCAACGCCCTACGTAAAAACGACAATCTGAATTTGCGCCCTGAAAGGGCATAATTGTATACAGTTCTGCCCTTTCAGGGCTTGTGGCTGGTGTGCTTTTTTCGTAGGGCGTTGCCCTACGCTATATAATTAAGCCCTTTCAGGGCACCCCAATAAATATATAATTGTAAGAACCGATAAATTCTTATTTAACCGATAAATTCCCATTTATATAAATAAAGATTAACCAAAAACAATTATATCATGGATAGAAGAAAGTTTTTAAAAAACACAGGCTGGTCTTTCCTCGGACTGGCAGCTTCGGGCAGCTTGCTCGGTTCTTGCGCAGCAGGAAGCAAAGAGGCTAAGAAAATTATGCCATCAGCCAGCAACCTCAAAATGTATTGGGGCGACTTACACAACCACTGTAACATCACATACGGACACGGCGACATGCGCGATGCTTTTGAAGCAGCGAAAGGACAATTGGATTTTGTTAGTGTTACTCCTCATGCTATGTGGCCGGATATTCCCGGAGCAGATGATCCCCGCCTGAAATGGGTGATCGATTACCACACGGGAGCTTTCAAGCGTTTGCGTGAAGGCGGTTATGAGAAGTACGTAAAAATGACAAATGAGTATAACAAGGAAGGTGAATTCCTGACTTTTGTAGGATACGAAGCTCATAGCATGGAACATGGAGATCATGTTGCGCTGAACTATGATTTGGACGCACCACTTGTAGAATGTACTTCAATCGAGGACTGGAAAGAAAAAGCAAAAGGACATAAGGTATTCGTTACCCCGCACCACATGGGTTATCAGGGTGGTTATCGCGGTTACAACTGGAAATGCTTTACCGAAGGAGATATTACTCCATTCGTAGAAATGTATTCCCGTCACGGTCTGGCAGAAAGCGATCAGGGAGACTACCCCTATTTGCATGATATGGGACCACGCCAATGGGAAGGAACCATTCAATATGGTCTTGAATTGGGCAATAAGTTTGGTATCATGGCCTCCACCGACCAACATTCCGGTTATCCGGGAAGCTATGGAGACGGACGCATCGGTGTTTTGGCTCCGTCACTGACTCGCGATGCCATTTGGGAAGCTCTACGTACCCGTCATGTATGTGCCGCAACCGGTGATAAGATTATTATCGACTTCCGCCTCAACGATGCTTTCATGGGTGATGTAGTTCGCGGTAACAGCCGTCGTATCTATCTGAATGTCACAGGTGAAAGCTGTATCGACTACGTAGATATTGTAAAGAACGGGCAGATTTTAGCTCGTATGAACGGTCCGTTGACTCCCGTTGCTCCGGAAGGTGATACGGTACGTTGCAAAGTTAAAGTTGATTTTGGTTGGAATCGTGAAGAGAAATACGTACATTGGCAGGGCAAACTGTCGGTAGACAAAGGACAGATTCATAGTGTAACTCCTTGTTTCCGTGGCGCAGCATTCACTTCTCCGCAAGAAGGTGAAACTGAATTCCACACACATGTCAACCGTATTGTATCCGTTGGCAACAAGGAAACCGAACTGGATATGTACAGCAGCAAGAATCCGAATACGACTACAGCAGCCATGCAAGCTGTAATCCTTGATGTGGAAATGCCAAAAGACGGTAAGGTCATTGCCGAATTCAATGGCAAGAAGTTTGAACATACGTTGAGCGAGTTGCTTGAAGGTTCACGTTCACACTTCATGATCGGTTGGTTGAGCGAGGCTATTCTCTTCAATCGTGCCATGCCGGAAAGCTGTTTCACTCTGGAACATTACATGGAAGATAAAGAGCCGCAGCGGGATACGGATTACTACTATGTACGCGTTCGCCAACGTGACGGACAATGGGCTTGGAGTTCACCGATTTGGGCGGAAAGAGTGTAGTTTTTAAGTATTAAGTATCAAGTATTAAGTATTAACGTGGTATGGAGAAAGAATACGCTATAGGAATTGACCTTGGCGGAACTTCAGTAAAATACGCCCTTATTGATAATGAAGGCGTATTTTACTTTCAAGGGAAGTTACCGTCGAAAGCCGATGTTTCAGCAGAAGCTGTCATCGGACAGTTGGTTACTGCTATCAATGAAGTGAAAGCCTTTGCACAGGAAAAAGACTACAAAATTGATGGTATAGGAATCGGAACACCGGGCATTGTGGATGGTACGAACCGTATTGTTTTAGGAGGTGCGGAAAATATCAACGGCTGGGAAAACATTCACTTGGCAGACCGTATTGAAACGGAAACCGGACTTCCGGCTTTATTGGGAAATGATGCCAATCTGATGGGACTGGGAGAAACAATGTACGGAGCCGGTCAGGGAGCCACTCATGTTGTTTTCTTGACGGTAGGAACGGGTATTGGCGGTGCAGTAGTCATCGACGGCAAATTGTTCAACGGTTATGCCAACCGGGGAACGGAGCTGGGACACGTGCCTCTCATTGCCAATGGCGAACCGTGTGCTTGCGGTTCTGTCGGCTGTCTGGAACACTATGCTTCCACTTCTGCTTTGGTACGCCGCTTCAGTCAACGAATAATAGACGCAGGCATCTCCTACCCGAATGAAGAGATTAACGGTGAATTGATTGTCCGCCTTTATAAACAAGGAGATCCGATTGCAAAAATATCATTGGAAGAACACTGTGACTTTTTGGGACACGGAATTGCAGGCTTTATCAATATCTTCAGTCCGCAAAAGATTGTGATTGGTGGAGGACTCTCCGAAGCAGGAGACTTTTACATTCAGAAAGTAAGCGAAAAAGCACGTAGTTATGCCATCCCCGACTGTGCTGTGAATACTCAAATCATAGCTGCCGCTCTTGGAAACAAGGCCGGAAGTATTGGAGCTGCGTCACTTGTATTTACTCAATTATCTGCTCCAAACCTGATTAAATTATGAAAAAGAATTTAGGAATGTTGGCGCTGATTATGGCGTTCTGGTTCACCATTTCGTTTATTACTAATATTCTGGGACCACTTATTCCGGATATTATCCACAACTTCAATCTAAGTGACCTGGCGATGGCGGGATTTATCCCGACCTCTTTCTTCCTGGCATACGCCATCATGTCTATCCCTGCCGGATTACTGATTGACCGTTTCGGTGAAAAACCGGTATTATTCGGTGGCTTCCTGATGCCGTTTATCGGCACCATCCTGTTTGCCTGTATGCATACGTATCCGATGTTATTAGCTTCTTCTTTCATCATCGGATTAGGAATGGCCATGTTGCAAACTGTATTGAATCCGCTCCAGCGTACTGTAGGAGGAGAAGAAAACTATGCATTTATAGCCGAACTGGCACAATTCATGTTTGGCATCGCTTCTTTCCTAAGCCCTCTGGTATATACTTATCTGATTCGTGAACTTGACCCGGCAACCTACACAGCCGGTAAAGGTTTCTTTATCGACTTGTTGGCCGATATCACCCCACGGGAAATGCCATGGGTATCTCTTTACTGGGTATTTACCATCCTGTTGTTAGTCATGCTGATTGCTGTCGGTGTCTCCCGCTTTCCCAAGATCGAACTGAAAGAAGATGAGAAAAGCGGGTCTAAAGATTCATATCTGGCTTTGTTCAAACAGAAATATGTATGGTTGTTTTTCCTGGGGATTTTCTGCTACGTAAGCACGGAACAGGGAACTTCTATCTTTATGAGTACCTTCCTGGAACAATACCACGGAGTCAATCCGCAAACTGATGGTGCGCAAGCCGTGAGCTATTTCTGGGGATTGATGACAGCCGGCTGTCTCGTAGGTATGATTCTACTCAAGTTGATTGACAGCAAGCGATTGCTGCAAATCTCCGGAATCCTGACCATCATCCTATTATTATCGGCATTGTTCGGAAGCAAGGAAGTATCTATGATCGCTTTTCCTGCTGTCGGATTCAGTATTTCCATGATGTATTCCATCGTATTCTCATTGGCTTTGAACTCCGCTTCACAGCATCACGGTTCATTCGCCGGTATTTTATGTTCGGCAATCGTCGGTGGTGCCGGTGGTCCGATGATTGTGAGTACGTTGGCAGATGCAACATCACTCCGCACAGGTATGCTGTTTATCCTTGTTTTCGTAGGATACATCACCTTTATCGGTTTTTGGGCACGCCCACTGATTAATAACAAGACCGTTCGTCTGAAAGACTTGTTCAAACAACGTTGAACGCTGAACAACAAACGACGAATAAAAAAATGCAAAGTTATATGATGAAACAACGAATATCTATTTTTCTCTTGTTCACCATTCTGCTATCCGCCAACGGGTATGCGCAAAAAGGAATCATGCGCCTGACTCAACAGACTTTGATGCATGAGGTCCGCGAAACGCCTTCACCACTGGACGGGCAGCATATCACTGTCAATCCTCCTCGTTTCATGTGGCCGGACAAATTTCCTCACTTGGGGGCCGTATTGGACGGAGTGGAAGAAGAAGACTACAAACCGGAAGTGACTTACCGCATCCGGATTGCACGCGACCCGGAATTCAAATCGGAAGTGATAACCGCTGAAAGGAAATGGGCCTTTTTCAACCCATTCAAACTGTTTGAAAAAGGAAAATGGTATTGGCAATATGCCTACGTTGACAAAGACGGAAAAGAAGAATGGTCGCCCGTTTCTCATTTTCATATAGACGAGCATATACGTACATTCAACCCGCCTTCCCTACAAGAGGTGTTAGCCAAATTACCCAAGACGCATCCCCGCATCTTGCTTGATGCCGAAGATTGGGACAATATCATCGAACGGAACAAAAACAATCCGGAAGCACAGGCTTACATCCGGAAAGCCGATAAATGTCTGAATCATCCGCTGAAACATTTGGAAGAAGAAATTGATACGACCCAGGTTGTCAAGCTGACAAACATCGTTCAATATCGTTCCGCTCTGATTCGGGAAAGTCGTAAGATTGTAGACCGGGAAGAAGCGAATATCGAAGCCATGGTACGTGCTTACTTGCTAACGAAAAACGAGGTATACTACAAAGAAGGTATAAAGCGTCTTTCCGAAATTCTTTCATGGAAGAATAGTAAGTACTTTGCGGGAGATTTCAACCGTTCCACCATTCTGTCTATGAGTACTTCCGCGTATGACGCATGGTATAACCTGCTGACTCCGGATGAAAAGAAACTACTCTTAAGAACGATTCGTGAAAATGGAAAGAAATTCTATCATGAATATGTCAATCACTTAGAAAACCGTATTGCTGATAACCATGTTTGGCAAATGACTTTCCGTATCTTGAATATGGCTGCATTTGCTACGTATGGCGAACTGCCGATGGCTTCCACCTGGGTGGATTATTGCTACAATGAGTGGGTATCCCGTCTGCCGGGCCTCAACACGGATGGAGGTTGGCACAATGGCGATTCTTATTTTCAGGTCAATCTCCGCACATTGATTGAAGTTCCTGCTTTTTATTCCCGTATCAGCGGATTCGATTTCTTTGCTGATCCCTGGTATAACAACAATGCGTTCTACGTCATCTATCAACAGCCTCCATTCTCGAAATCCGCCGGGCAAGGAAACTCACATGAAAGTAAGCTGAAGCCAAACGGTACACGAGTTGGGTATGCAGATGCCTTGGCACGCGAATGTAACAATCCATGGGCAGCCGCTTATGTACGCACCATTTTGCAGAAAGAACCGGATATTATGGAAAAGACTTTCCTCGGAAAATCCGGAGACTTGACCTGGTATCGCTGCACAACAAAGAAAACGCTCCCCAAAGAAGGTCCTACTCTTGCAGAATTACCGATGGCAAAAGTATTCAATGAAACGGGAATCGGTACGATGAATACTTCTTTGGGAGATACAGACAAGAATGCAATGCTGTCGTTCCGTTCCAGTTCCTACGGTTCCACTTCCCATGCACTAGCCAATCAGAATGCTTTCAATACATTCTACGGAGGTAAAGCCATTTTTTATAGTAGCGGACATCGCACTGGTTTTACAGACGATCATTGTATGTACTCTTACCGTAATACTCGTGCGCACAACAGTATTTTGGTGAATGGAATGACGCAGAAGATCGGGACGGAAGGATATGGCTGGATTCCACGGTGGTATGAAGGAGAGAAAATCGCTTACATGGTAGGAGACGCTTCCAATGCTTATGGTAAAGTGACTTCTCCCCTATGGTTGAAACGTGGCGAATTATCCGGTACGCAATATACGCCCGAAAAAGGATGGGATGAGAACAAGCTGGATATGTTCCGCCGTCATATCATCCAATTGGGAACTACCGGAGTTTTTGTGATTTATGATGAACTGGAAGGAAAAGAAGCCGTCACATGGAGTTATCTTTTACATACCGTAGAACTGCCTATGGAAATACAGGAACTGACGGATGAAGTGAAAGTTATTGGTAAGAATAAAGCCGGGGGGGTCTCTGTTGCCCATCTTTTCAGTTCGGCAAAAACGGAACAAGCGATGGTAGATACTTTCTTCTGTGCGCCAACCAACTGGAAAAATGTGACGAACGCACAAGGGAAAGCGTTGAAATATCCTAATCACTGGCATTTCTCTTCTACAACAGTTCCGTGTAAAACCGCCCGTTTCCTGACAGTGATGGATACGCATGGAAAGAACCGCCCGGATATGCAGGTAGTTCGCAAAGGTAATACCATTCAGGTAGGCGACTGGACTATAACTTGTAACCTGACAGAAAAAGGGAAAGCCGCCATCTATGTAAGCAATAAAACGGAAAAAGTTTCTTTAAACTATGATGCCGGTAAAAAGGAAGGTGCAACGATAGTCACAGATCAGGTAAAAGGCAAACAGGTTAACAAAGTCCTGACAGACTATTTACCGGATTTTGAGATTTAATTTCTCCCCGCTTTAGATGAAGAAACATATACTCCTATAAAAACGTTATATTTGCAGAGTAAAATTAAATAAAGAAGTAACCATGAAATATATCGGAGCACATGTAAGCGCGTCCGGGGGCGTAGAGTTCGCCCCCGTTAATGCGCATGAAATAGGAGCAAATGCTTTTGCGTTATTTACCAAGAATCAACGCCAATGGGTAAGCAAACCTTTAACAGAAGAAAGTATCAGTCTCTTTAAAGAGAATTGCGAAAAATACGGTTTTCAGCCGGAATATATCCTGCCACATGACAGTTATCTTATCAACTTGGGACACCCGGAAGAAGAGGGACTTCAAAAAAGCCGTGCCGCTTTTCTGGATGAAATGCAACGTTGCGAACTGCTTGGATTGAAACTTTTAAATTTCCATCCAGGCAGTTCTCTCAACAAAATTTCAATAGAGGATTGCTTGTCGCTCATCGCAGAAAGCATTAATATCGCTTTAGAAAAAACAAAAGGCGTAACAGCCGTTATTGAGAACACTGCCGGACAAGGAAGTAATCTAGGAAGCGAATTCTGGCAACTGAAATATATCATCGACCGGGTAAACGACAAGAGCCGGGTGGGTGTTTGCCTCGATACCTGCCATACTTATACCGCCGGTTATGATATTGTCAATGAATATGATAAGGTATTTGATGAGTTTGACAAGGAAGTGGGATTCAATTACCTTCGAGGTATGCACTTGAATGATTCAAAAAAAGCACTGGGTACCCATGTAGACCGTCACGATAGTATTGGTGAAGGATTGATCGGAAAAGCATTTTTTGAAAGATTAATGCAAGATTCGAGATTCGATAATATGCCGTTGATATTAGAAACGCCGGATGAAAGTAAATGGAAAGAAGAAATTGCATGGTTAAAGAGCATGGAATAATGTTTTCACCACAGAGGACACGGAGGACACAAAGGTGAATTTGGTTTATGACTTACGGTTGTGACCCTAATTTTGATGCGTAATCCTCCTCTATAAAGTTGAAAAAACATGAAAACATCTGCCACCTGCAACCAGACGCGTGTAATGCACTAGTTGATAGATAGTTGGAGCGTGGCAGATACTGTTGCAGATAGGTTGCAGATCAAAGTATCTGCAACACAGTATAAGCCTTGCATAAGCCAATTCGCCAGGAGGGCAAAAGTTTATTGTATACATTAACCTCCCGTTTCCAGGCGGGGAACTGTCGTTTCCGGCATTAGAAATTACAGTTTCCACGGTAGGAAACGAGAGGTTCTAAGGCGGGACACTACAGTTTCTACGTAAGGATACTGTCGTTTCCCCGTAGAGACACTATCATTTCTCCATAGAGTCACCCCAATTATCCCATAGCTTTGCATAAAGGAATCAAGGCTTTTTCTTTGATTATATAACGTGTTGCAGATACTTTATCTGCAACCTATCTGCCACAGGTATCTGCAACGTTACAACTATCTATTAACTAGTGTATTACACGCGTTTCGTTGCAGGTGGCAGATGTTTTTATGTTTTTCAACTTTATAGTAGGAAAAACTTTCGTTCATTTCTGCACCGTTTCATTCTTTTTTATACTGTTCTGAATTTATACTGCCAACACCTATACTCAATAAATATTCGCCATACTCACTAAAGGTTCATACAGTTTCTCTATATCCTGTGAGTCCATCTCTATTTGGACCTGATCTCCAGGCATTAATGTCTGTCCTTTGGGAGACCAATTCTTACGGTCACGATGCACATTTATAATTACGCAACGTTCCGGTAAACGAAGTTCATCCACAATCTTGCCATCTAAATAAGACCCGCTCATTACTTCTACAGACAATGTATAACGGGGCTCTTCCTTAAAGGCAGGCGAATGAATCATATCATCATATAAAATTACATTGAACGGTTTTATCTGAAGCATTTCCGTAAAGTAATAGGTTAATCCACCTACAACAATGGAAGGATAAAAGACTTCCAAATGTCCCGTAATCTCGGTTATTAAGACAATAGCCGTCAGAGGTGTACGAATGACTGCTACAAGAAATGCCGACATACAAATCAACATGATATAACTGATATTCTCATAAGCAATCACACCCTGTTGAACCATAATCAATCCCACTATTTGCCCCAAAAGTCCTCCTGTCACCAGTGTAGGGATAAAACTTCCTCCCGGTAAACCCGAAGAAAAAGAAAAGGTACTAAAAACGAAATGCAGCAACATCATGCCGACAATCCAAAGAATATGTGTATCCGGATGCATGGCCTGTGATAGCAAGAACTGTTCCCCTCCTCCCGTCAGATTAAACTCGGCCATAGAAATCAAAAAAGCAATAAAAAGCAAATACAGCATCTTCACGTATTCAGGATGCTTAATAGCGGGATAAATACGTTTCATCTGAAGAGTAGTGACAGAAAAGAATTTTCCAAAAACAGAAACTACTGCCGCCAACAAAAGAAACAGTTTCACCTGCCCCCAAAAAGTCATTCCAGGCACAATGGCATCTATATGAAAATAAGGATTGATGGGAAAAATCCAACTGGCAACCCCGCCTGCCACGACTCCTGCCAAAAGCGTGGTAATGGCTGTTTTAGGTGCATCGAACCGCTCAATAGATTCGATAACCAACAATGAGGAAGCTAATGGGGCAGCAAAAGCAGCCGCCAATCCGGCACCTGCACCGGCAGACAATAATTGTTTCCGTTCGCCACTAAGCACCCTCCCCCATTTTGATACCAAATATCCGACATACGAACCTATCTGTACGGAAGGTCCTTCACGCCCCAAAGACAATCCGGTACTTAATGCAAGTATCCCACCCACAAACTTCGCAACCAATTCCAGAAAAGGATGCTTATAATCAACCCTCCCATTAATTACTCCACGTGTTTGCGGAATCCCCCCGCCGGTAATAAGCGGCATTTTCTTCACCAGCCAGGATACAAATACAAGTATTCCCCACATCAACAGGAAAAGAGGGATATACCAATACCACTTGGGATGAGAATCAAAAAAATCATGGCGGAGATTAAAGAAGAACTGTAACAGGTAATGATAAGGCACGGCAACAAGCCCCGTCAGTAATCCTACGAAGATACTGACAAAGTAAAGCCGCGCATCAATTAACTTCAATTTAAAGATTCGCCAACGGCCTTTATCCTTCAATCTACTAAAGAAATCAAACATTCGACAAAGTTTTCATTGTTTACGTACGACACAACAACAATCAAAACTCTATTGTGGTTTCAAGCAGACGAAAATTTAATCTTTAATTATCGCCCCATCATATTCAGACGAAGTATAGCGTGTACCATAAAGTATGAACCCAGTGCATTATAGTCTGTGTCGCGAATGGCAGTAGCAGTAATTGTGCGTATCATTGAAACGTCCTGACGGAGAATATCGTATATTTTGAAGCGGAGAAGTAATTGTTTCCGCTTCAGAAAAGCTTTCGACAACTGACAGTTCCACATCAGGTTTTCGCGGGCATAACCACTATAACCATAACCGGAACGTTGAAAACATGTAAGATCACTGAACAGTTCTATGTTCCACGGAAAATAATACTGCATTTCTGTTCCAAAACGATAATCATAAGTCTCCGTACGTGTCTCTTTTACATTATTATGGGAATTATTATAAAGTAACTCCGCACGGGCACTGATTTCCATTTTTTTTGTCCGGTAAGTTAATTGCAGGCGTTGGCGGGCTGTCAAATGTTTCACTGTGCTTTTCACAGGAGCTTCTTTGTTTATTGTGCTATATCCGTTCTGATTTCTGCATTGCAAATATGAATAAGTACGAAACCTCCAATTCCGGTTCTTAAAAGGAGTATTAAGAGAAAAAGACCCCATAATACGCCAGTTTCCGTTCATATTAAGGGGAGTAGTGGTCCGCACACCAGATTCACTGTCATAAGTCACCTGATTGGTAACACTATTAATAGTGTTCTCCGCCAAAACAGAAGCAACCATATTCCGTTGATGCTTGGCATTATATGAATTAAAGTTCAGCGTAAACGTATTCGTATAGGAAGGTTTCAATGAAGGATTACCAACCCTGATATTTAACGGATTGGTGCGGTCTGTTATCGGTTGAAGATCGCGTATATTGGGCTGGCGACTTTTCCCCCGATATACAATCTGCAAACGGGTACGCTTGGAGAACTTATAGCGGAAATTGACGGTAGGAGAAACATTAAAGACTGATTTTTCCAATGGTTCTTCCAACGATTCTTTTTTCTCTAAAAGAGAATGGCTGACAGACTTTTGGGGTTCAAAGTCAGCACCTATATTATAGTTGTATTTCTTCCGGGAAGTGCGGATAGCAAGATTAAACAGGTGATTGCTGTACTGATTCTCAAAACAGTTACTTGCGTCTTCGTCATAATCAGGAGCAAATTCTTCCGCCTTCTTATCCCAGTTATAAACAAACCGG
Organism: Bacteroides xylanisolvens; assembly: GCF_018289135.1. Taxonomy (NCBI): domain Bacteria; kingdom Pseudomonadati; phylum Bacteroidota; class Bacteroidia; order Bacteroidales; family Bacteroidaceae; genus Bacteroides; species Bacteroides xylanisolvens. The sequence continues at coordinate 424,510 of NZ_CP072216.1, read as the reverse complement.
TCGGAATTGTTAATCCGATGCTGATAACTGTAACGAAACTGAAGAAAATGAAGCCAGGGCAAAGGTTCCACGTACACCAGTTGTAGTCGGTAGTTATAACCGTCTACCTTATCTTCAATCCTTTGATTCTTAACATTCTTCGTATTATTCTTAAAGTAATGCGTAGTAGAAAGATTCGTTCTATCGGTTGAAGAAGCATTTGTTCCATAATCAACTTTCAAAGCGATGTTTCTTCCCATCCGGCTAAGTTTCCGGCTAAGCTGAAGCATCATGGTCATGTTATAAGAAGAGCTATGAGTGGTTCCGGATGATTTCCTTTCATTCAGCAATACGTCATTGCCCCACCCTTGCTGGAAGCCACTACTGCCTCTGTCATTAACAGCCGTACGATATTGAGGACGGAAAATCAATGTTGTAACGGAGTCCATTTTCCATTCTAAAAAAGCATTTGCTACGAGATTATCATTTCCCTGGCGATTGTGTCCGGTACTTTCAGTAATAGATTTGTCTTTACGAAGATAATTATCGACTGTAGTACGACTATCCTCCAGCCGGTCTGTTCCCACATATTGAATGTTCGACCGGAGTTTGACACGCTGCCAGTCATAAGTGACGTTCACTCCCAAAGAACGGGAAGTGGTCAGTCCTTTTTGAGTGCGAAGATTACCGGAGGAACTGGCAGATTCTCCTTGCATCTCCGAAAATCCCTGATTGTTTGTATTATTCAGATTCCCGATAACCGTCAATTGAGAGTTACTCCGGAAACGATTTAAAGTATTAGCTAGTTCATAACGGTCTTTGCTTCCATATCCGCCCATGAAATTCTCCATCCAGCCCCGTTTCATATTTTTCTTGACCGACAGGTCAAGAATCATTTCCTCTTCGCCATCATCAATACCAGTAAGACGGGCAAGATCGGACTGGCGTTCGTAAGCTTTCAGTTTCTCTACCATCTCTACAGGGAGATTTTTAAGTGCTGCCTTCGGGTCGTCGGAAAAGAACTCCTTCCCATCCACCAGAATCTTTTTCACTTCCTTTCCATGAATCAACAGTTTGCCATCCTCGTCTATTTCGCCGCCGGGAAGTTGTTTCACCAATTCTTCCAGCATAGAGCCTTCAGGAGTACGATAAGCCGAAGCATTAAAGACGGTAGTATCTCCTTCGGTCACAACCATCGGTGCTTGTCCCACAACAACGGTTTCTGTTAATGAAATGCTCTCCGGAGTCAAAGAAATATCGCCTAAAATCGGTGTTTTGTTATCTGTTGAAGCTGATATAGTCCGAAAAACAGGGGTATATCCGATATAAGAAATATGTAACAGAATGGATTTACTTTTAGGAATAACGACGGCTAACTGAAATTTGCCTTGTGCATCTGTTGCCCCACCCGCCAGTAAGGTACTATCCGGTAAAGCCAAAAGCCGGACCGTAGCAAACGGTACCGGCTGATTGGTTTCAGTTTCAATCACACGACCGGAAAAACGCTCTTTGCCGGACTGAGCAAAAACAGTCAAACTAATCAGTAACAAGACATAACAAGTAATCAAACGGTACTGAAAAGAATAAATATGGCTGCCTATGTTCAAATTGTGTTGATTTAGTAAAATAAAACTATAATAAAATAAACCTAATCTTTATTTCGGGGCTTGACGCGGAGCACGAGTTTTTTGTCCCTGGTGGTGTCCTTGTCCCGGTTTCTGACCTTTTCTGCGGTCAAATTCCTTTCTGAATTTATTAGCATTCATCTTTTCCTGCTGATAAATTTTCAAAATCTGTTTCTGCGAAAGTATCTTGCTGAATTCATTGTAATACTTTTCACGAATATCCAGCATTTTACGGCTTTGAGTAAACTGGTTCCGCAACATGGTTGCAATCTCGTCGTCAGTCATGGACGGACGTTCTTTCTTAGCATTAGCGTCTGTGCCTTGTGCTTTAGTTTTCTCTGTTCTCGCCTTATGAGTCATCATACGACATTCACGCAATTCTTTCAGATACTTCTCGTATACCGGAGTAAACTTAGCTGCCGTTGCATCATCCAACATCAACGTATTTACTATTTGTTTAGTCTGCATCTGCACCATTTGTTCTGGTGTAGGACGCTGTTTTTTTTGTTTGTTATCCGTATTCTGTGCAGACAAAGTCATCTGGCTTCCCATCAGGAGAACGGCCATAATTACATAAATAAATTTAGTCTTCATAATCTTCACGTTTAAAATAATTAATTGAGTTACTTAATTCAAAAATATATCATTTTCAGAGAAGCTGACGAGCTCTTCCAACTCCTCATCTGATAGTTCTTTAATCCATTTATCTACCGGTTCCGTACCATTGGCTAATACTTTCGAAGAAGACGACGTTACCTCATCTGCCTGTCGCAAAGACGGAACAAACAGAAATCCGACCCATACGGCTGCTATGGTAATCACCGTAGAAATAATCAGCTTCGTATGAGACTTCCGCTGTTGCTTCACTCCGGCACGTTCCATCACCTTTCGTTGCACGTCCTCGAAGAATCCATCGGGGGTACGGTAAGGTGTCCGTTTTCCAATATCATCAAAATCAAAATCCTTTTTCATCGTTCTATCTGTTTAATATATATTCCTTTATCTTCTCTTTCGCATAGTGGTAATTCACTTTTAGTGTATCCACTTTACTATCCAGTACACGGGCGATCTCTTCATATTCAAGTTCATCGTAATAACGCAAGTTGAATACCAGCCGTTGCTTTTCCGGCAGACTTAAAATAGCTTCCTGAAACTTTACTGCCAACTCATTCTCATAATCAATGTAATCGGAAGCCTTCAACTTGCCCATCAACTCTTCCTGAACATCTTCTGCGGAAACAACTCCCTCATCTTTACGTCCGTTAAGCAAGCGTAAACTCTCATTCGTTGCAATCCGGTAAATCCAGGTTGACAGCGAACTTTCTTCGCGAAACTGATCGATATGCCGGAATACCCGGATAAAGACTTCCTGAAGCACATCTTCCGCATCTTCATGAGATACAACCAGTCTACGGATATAATTATATATCGGCATCTGAAAAGAGTCCATCAGCATCTTGAATCCCCGGTCGCGATTCGAGGCACAAGCTTCACGAATTTTATTCTCGTTTATCATCAATTCTTTTTCTGAACTTTATTAGTTAGAACGCGGAAGGCAGGTGAAGTTAAATATGGGATTTGGTATTTTGCTTTTATTAACAAGAGAGGGAGAACTGGCGGAAATCATTGTCGGTATATACGATAGGAATAAACGCATGATTCCTGATGACGTTTTGATGAAGGTAGAAAATTATAGTGACGCTATATGCTCGGGATAGTGACGGCATCATTGTCTCATACCGTCACTATCTTTGCCGGATAGCGTCACTATGTTTTTTTAGTAGAAATACTCTATTTATAAGCTGTAAACAAGGAGATGATTACCAGAACTTATTGTGTTCCGCACTATATTCAAAGCCTGCGGCTTTCAACTGATTCACTAATTCATCCTTGTTCACATTCATATCTTCACAAAGTTCGTCAAGTGAAGAATAGCAATCGCGCAACTTCATATTGATGACGCTGAACAACATCATCGGATCTTTCGGTAATTCCATAACATACAATCTTTTAAACCGGGTGCAAAGGTACAGCAATCCCGTTGAATAGCAAAACAAATCAATCACCTATTTCTTCTATCTTCAAAGAGATTTTTTCTATTAGTTTGCTGATTTCTTCTTCCAATGGGATCACATTGAAGTCTTTCCAAAAGTTCTCATCGTATTTGAAATATGTGTCGGAGAAGATTGTACGAGTAGGCAATCTTTCTGTACGGGGAAACGCGACTACCTGTCCGGTTTCCACCTTGCAAGTAATCATCTCAAACCAGATATGAAGATCACGACTGCCAAACAGCATTTTTGTACGTTTCACTTTGAGATGAAGATCGCCCCGGATATGATGTATGTAATAAGTTCCTTGCCACGGTTTATAAGAAATGGTATATACCACTTTTTGAGGAATCATGCGTATGTTGCGTGCGCGCCTTTCGACGAACATACCCGCCGCATTTTTCACATATACAGGATGAACTTCCAGACGGGCTTGCAATAAGGCGCTCGTTTCAGAATCAAGGAATAGTTCTCCGCAAAAAAGAGGTTCACTGATTCCTTTTTTCTGTTCAAAATGCACCACATTTACAAACCGGTCTTCTAAAAATGTCACGCCCTCCGAAGTATAGGTATAAATGCTATTCTCTATATTGGGAATCAGGAATTCGGGCATATCTTTTATAATATCCATCTGGATACAAGCCTGAATACCCGACTTTACTTTTACCAATAAGCTATCTTTCGCTTCCACATTGCTTAGTCGACTCATTTTCAACAGCTTCACTTGATCTGGCACTGCTGAATGTGAGGATGTCTTATAAACCTTGAACACTGCTTCCGACAAGTTTTGAAATTTTTTTTCAACTGAACTCCTTCACGATAAAAGGTAGTCAGATACACGGGAGTATGCGAATAGTTCTGTTCCCTCCGTTCAATCATTTCCCGCAAAAGTTTCTTTGGTTCACTTCGACGAATCACTACTTCCTGCAAAGGAACCACTTTAGGTTCGAGACTAAGTATATTGTGCCGTCCAATCAACAAAGCAAACTCTATATCTTGTGAAAGATAACCTATATGAGAAAAGGTAATCGAATCGTTTTTTAAAGAATCGGGTAAGGACAGTTTAAAATCTCCATTCTGATTTGTTATGCTGCCGATAGATGTCCCCCTCACTCCAACAGTAGCTGAAGAGATGGGCACACCCGTCTCCTTATCCAGCAAAGTGCCGGTAATGGAAAAGTTAATAGGCTGCTTCGGAATGGAATCCTGTTGTATATGAATCTTTTTCTCCGAAGGGAGAGTAATCAGAATATGAGTACCAATCACTTGAAACTCCAAACCGGTATCTCCTACTATATCATACACTGCTTGGCGAATAGATCGTTCTCCTCCCTTTATCTTCACGACAGCATCATTATCAATGACTTTACTGTCATAAATAAACATATATCCCGACTGTTGGGAGACATTACCTAATAATGAATAAACAGTGCCTTTTGTCTTGGGAAGCCGAACTATCCGTTCCAATACATCGCCCCCATCCGCTCTCATCGTATCGACTACGAAAAAGAGTATGAATAGAATGGATAGATAGCGATAAGCCTGTTTCATTTTCTCAAGTTTAAATGAGTTTTATTCTGATAACAAAAGAATATCCCCTTGCTGGACACATTGCAGACCAAGTGCGCTAGCTATCAGAGTAGCTACGACTTCAGAAGACTCGTCAGAAAATTCAACCGTCAGTCTGCGTTCCTCCAATGCAGGTGAAGCCACTTGAATCTGCAAACTATCCGAATTCAGGTTCATCACTTTCAGAATGTTCGCCAAAGATTCATCTTTAAAACGTATGTGTTTAAAGAAACTCCCCCACTCTTCATTCTCTTTATCCGCATCGAGAACGACTAATCGTTGCGATTGCACCACTACTGCCTCTCCCGCTTTTACATAACATTCCTGATTTCCTTTTTTTAGAGTAACTTTCACAATCCCTCTTTGTACAGATAAGCGGAACGGAGCATGTTCATCGCTCTGTACACTGAAAGCGGTTCCCAAAACTTCAATTTTAGCTTGTTCCGTATCAATCCAAAAGGGTTGTCCCTGCTTCTTTGCTACGTCGAAGAAAGCATTTCCCTGCAAACTCACTTCCCGTTTATCAGCAATAAAATGCTTCGGATATAATAAGGAGGTTTCCTTTGCCAAAAGTACCACAGAACCGTCTTCAAGAGTCGTTGCCAAAGTGGAAATGCCTTGATTTTCCTGTGTAAGAAAATTCTGTGCCGGTTCTCTTTCAGAACCGGTCATCCAATACAAAGCTCCCCAGATGACGCCTATCAAAACGGCGGCAACTGCTCCGTATCTGATCCATAGTGAATGTTTGCGTATAGGACTTCTCTCATCAACTTTCGCAAGTAAACGGTCATTGTCCAGGCGATTATACAATCGGTTCCATGCCTGATCTGTCTTTATTTTATAAATTTCTGTTTTCATCACTTCATGTGAATATAAGTTTCAACTTCTTCTCGTAATGTCCGGAGGGCTTTTGTCATTTCAGCTTCTACTGTTTTTACTGAAAGAGAAAGCTGTGTCGCTATCTCCACATATTTCCGCCCCTCCAAACGGTGCATCTCAAAAATCTGTCGTCTGCGGACCGGCAGCTTTTCAAGAGTGTTATTTATGAATTTCTGTAATTCCTCATACTCCATCTGTTGATGAGGATCTGTCGACTGCTCCGGATTGGAAGTGTTCAATACTGCTTCACGGTATCTATTCCTAACTTCTTCGTGTTCACAATACTGCAAAGATTGATTGCGAGTCGCCCTGTACAGATAGCTCTTAACGGACTGGAAAATCTGTAAGCGCTCCCTTTCTTTCCAAAGTACATAGAAAAGCTCTTCCACAATTTCTTCCGCCACCGCCATCTGCCCGGTAATGCCTGCCGCATAACAGCAAAGAGGAAAATAGTAACGGCGAAAGAGTTCCTCAAACGCTTTTATATCACCTTCCTTTATCTTTTTTAGTATGAGCAGTTCATCCAGCATACTTGCTTTTCTTTATGATTGACCTCAAATATAAGAAAACTATCCCTGTTTCAATTCGATTGCTTTTTCAATTTATCCACTGCGTGCTCTAAAGATTCCGTAGGTTCGATAATATTGTAGTTTCCCCAAAAGTCAGGATTCCAGTATTCGTCTACCTTATCATAAAATATCTGATTCAGGCTAAAAGCTTCTTTGTTGGGTATATTCTCCAATACTCCTTCTTTTCTATCGGTCACTACCATTTCGGAAGCTACCGTATAGCTCGTGGAAAACAACTTCCGCTTCCAGTCACATTTAAAACGGATTGTGTTATGAATATAGTTCAGATACGTTTTTCCATCTACATCTTTATAAGTGACCAGATAAGAGAGTTCTTGCGGTTTGAATCTTAAACCGAGAGGTTTCTTATACAGAATTGCGGTAGTCGCCTTCGATTTATTCTGCATATCCAGACTCATTTCTATACGGGTGAATGACAACCGTTCACGATCGATATACAATTTACCGTATAATAAAGCGTACATGAGAATGACTTTCGGGCGGAAATTAATAACATACTGCATACGATTATCTATAAGCATGGATTCTGCCATCCAGAATTCGTAATTATTCAATTCTTCAAAATAGAGTAACGCTCCCTTGTTCTTCACGACATCCAAAGTGACGCCCAGATTAGGACCACCCACAACTTTGACAGCTAATGTGTCACTCGCTTTCTGACTAAGCAGACGACGTCCCTTCTCCACTCGCACTTTGTCATAGTTTATATTTCTATTGGTATAGGCTGTTTTGGACACATCGAGCACAGCTTCCGATATACCGATATATCGACGCCCTTTCTGTACGGTTTCCCGGTAAAATCCCGTCAGCATATCACGCTTATCACTATAATTTAAAGGGATCTTATTGATTGCTTTCTCTACAATCATACGTGGATTTTCGGCAAATACCACCACTTCATTCAACAGATTGGAATGAGGCGTCAGCCAAACTGTCAACATAGCAGCTGTTTCTTTCTCCAAAGAGATATGAGTATTTACATAACCGATATGTGAAATGTCCAGTTCACGCGGGGTTTCCGTTTTTTTTATCTTCAAAGCAAATTCTCCTTCCGCATTGGTCACAGTACCGATATTGCTACCATGCACCGATACATTTACGTTCTCCAGAGCTTTTTTATTTTGCTTGTCTTTCACCATACCAACGATCGTAAGATAATCTCCGGCATCTCCTTGCGCCCACACTGGAAAGCTACAAAGCAGCAAACAAACTGATAGCCATCCAACCAAGTGTTTTTCTACATTCTTCATACTGATGCTTTTTAAAGGTAAATAAATTGCGTTTCTACTAATAAGAGCGCTCAAACCGGAAATACCCTACAGCTTTTACAAAAAAAAGAAAAAGAAATCAGATTTCAATACCATATCCGGAAATTAATAGTAATTTTCCCGGCAAATTAATGATAAAAGCAATCGCCATGATACGCAAATTAGACAAGACCGAATACGCCCTGGCTGCATCGTTAGCATTGGAGGTATATATACAATGTGGAGCGGAAGACTTCGATGAAGAAGGTTTGAATTCATTTAAAAGCTTTATCTCCAGCGAGCAACTGATGAATGAATTAGTGATTTATGGTGCTTTTGAGGATAAGAATCTGGTCGGCATCATGGGGACAAAGCATGAAGGGAAACATCTTTCTTTATTCTTTATCCGAAAAAAGTACCAATGCAAAGGTATCGGCAAACAGTTATTCTGTTTCGCTATCAATGATTGTCCGGTAGATGAAATGACTGTTAATTCATCCACGTACGCTATTCCTTTTTATCAAAGTCTGGGATTTGAAAAGACTAAAGAGAAGCTATGTACTAACGGGATAACTTATACGCCAATGATATTCAAGAGGACAGTCAGAATCAGTTCCATCGCACCTTGTGGAATGGACTGCGCATTATGTTATGCTTTTCAAGATATAAAAAAGCCTTGCCCCGGTTGTAGAACCCAAACAGGAAAAATTCGGGAAAGTTGCCAAAACTGTATTATTTTCTCATGTGATAAGAAAAAGTATTATTGTTTTGAATGCACAAATTTCCCTTGCAAACGATTAAAAGCACTAGATGCAAGATACCAAAACAAATACAAAATGAGTATGATTATGAATCTTACATTCATAAAAGAACAGGGAGAAGAAAACTTCTTAATATGGCAAAATCATAAATACACCTGCCCCAAGTGCGGAAAACTGCGAACTGTGCATTACGACTACTGTATTCACTGTAAACAACAGAAGTTAACATAACTATAATGAATCCCTCCCGATAGAGCTACAATTATAATTGTTAATTATGCTTGTGAATATGTATTTCATATAAAAATAGTTTCTACCTTTGCGACCGTTATGATGAAGTACATATTCTGTATACTATTAGGCGTATTTCTGAATTGGGGATTCCATCTGATTTCCGATGAAGCACAGGAGGCATACCGGTTAGAAACCGGTAGTACCAGTATACAAACCTATACCAAATCATACACCTCCAAAACTAATATCATACAGCTGGATAAAGAACAGAAACTAGTCAAAACAAAAGAATACACCGGAAAGCAAGATTACAATAACGATAATGGCGTTTTAAATCCATTTTCTTTCCGACACCTCTCTCCTTTAAAGATACTACGATTCAATATTCCTTCTGTCACTATCCGTATACTAAGCTCTCTGAAGATTCAGCTTCCTCAAAACCAATGGACAGGTTTTTCATATTATACCAATCTTTTTAAATATTCTGATAGATATCATATCTATTCATTAGGTCACATACTCATTTAGCCATTTTATATTTTTTCCGGCATAAGACTATTCCAGTCTTTGATGCCTCACTTTCTGTTTGCGTCCTCCATTTAAGTGAAAAGAGTATTCACTATGGTCCGGAAGCCAATAACATTCTTTTTTTACCATAACAACCAAAGTATATAAAATGGACTTTTTATTGGATTTCATCCTTCATATCGATCAATATATGGTTATGATTGTGCGTGATTATCATGCCTGGACGTATGCCATTTTGTTTTTTATAATCTTCTGTGAAACCGGATTAGTGGTCACTCCTTTTCTTCCCGGTGATTCTCTACTCTTCGTTGCAGGAGCTATTTCTGCCTTACCTGACATGCCTATCAGTGTGCATATACTCGTTATCATTTTATTTGCCGCTGCCGTATTAGGCGATTCCTGCAATTACATGATCGGACATTTCTTCGGTCGAAAGCTTTTTAATAATCCCAATTCCAAGATATTCAAACAAAGCCATCTGGAGAAGACACACGAGTTTTATAAGAAATATGGTGGGAAAACAATTATTCTTGCCAGATTCGTCCCGATAGTACGCACGTTTGCTCCCTTCGTAGCAGGAATGGGAAAGATGAACTATTACTATTTTATGATGTATAATTTAGCGGGTGGTGCGGCTTGGGTCGGCATATTCTGCTACGCCGGTTATTTCTTCGGAGACCTTCCGTTTGTACAAGAGAACTTGAAACTGCTGATCGTTGCCATCATATTCATCTCTATATTGCCTGCAATCATAGAGGTAGTACGAGCCAAACTAAAGTCTTAAAACGCCAAACTATAATCTGTATTCATTTGTTACTAATATAAATAGAGAAGAAAAAACAATTTAAAGTTTTTACACTTATGAAAAATTCTTTTTTTAGCCGGTTTACTCCAAAGGAGCCCAAATTTTTCCCATTGCTGAAACAACTTTCAGAAGTGCTTTGTGAAGCATCCGTTGTTTTAACAGAAAGCTTGCAACATGACTCACCTACAGAACGTGCAGACTACTACAAGAAAATCAAAGAGCTGGAACGTGAAGGGGACAAACTGACGCATCGGATTTTTGATGAATTGGGCACTACATTCATCACTCCTTTCGACCGTGAAGATATTCATGACTTAGCTTCCTGCATGGATGATGTCATCGACGGAATAAATAGTTGTGCCAAACGAATCTCTATTTACAATCCCCGTCCTATCTCGGAGAACGGCAAAGAATTGAGCCGTTTGATTCAGGAAGAAGCGACCTACATCTGTAAAGCCATGGACGAACTTGAAACATTCCGTAAGAAACCGACTCTTCTCCGGGAATATTGCTCAAAATTACATGAAATCGAAAATCAGGCAGATGACGTATATGAATTCTTTATCACCAAGCTATTTGAAGAAGAAAAGGATTGCATTGAACTTATCAAAATTAAAGAAATCATGCATGAACTGGAGAAAACAACCGATGCCGCAGAGCATGTAGGCAAGATTCTGAAAAACCTGATTGTAAAGTACGCATAAAGTAAGCCGGAACACATGGAATTATTAGTGACTATCATTATTCTGGCTCTGATATTCGATTATATCAACGGCTTTCACGATGCAGCAAACTCAATAGCTACAATCGTATCTACCAGGGTGCTTACCCCCTTTCAAGCTGTACTATGGGCTGCTTTCTTCAATTTCGTTGCTTTTTTCATTGCCAAATACATTATAGGCGGATTCGGTATTGCCAACACAGTATCCAAAACGGTGGTAGAACAATATATCACTTTACCTATTATATTGGCAGGAGTAATAGCAGCCATCACCTGGAACCTGGTAACATGGTGGAAAGGTATCCCGTCTTCATCCTCACATACGCTTATCGGAGGATTTGCAGGAGCTGCCATTATGGCAAACGGGTTTGAAGCAATTCAACTTAATATCATTCTTAAAATTGCAGCTTTCATCTTTCTGGCTCCTTTTATCGGAATGGTGATTGCTTTCGGTTTCACTCTGTTTGTTCTTTACATCTGCCGGCGCGCACATCCTCATACAGCTGAAGTCTGGTTTAAGAGGTTGCAGCTCGTTTCTTCTGCTCTCTTCAGCGTCGGACATGGTTTGAATGATTCACAAAAAGTAATGGGTATCATTGCCGCTGCCATGATAGCCGCCCATTCTATGGGATTGGGTATGGGTATCAACAGCATCAATGACCTTCCCGACTGGGTTGCTTTTTCGTGCTTCACCGCCATCTCACTCGGCACCATGTCCGGAGGTTGGAAAATAGTAAAGACAATGGGAACCAAAATCACCAAAGTAACCCCATTGGAAGGAGTAATTGCCGAAACAGCCGGTGCTTTCACTCTCTACATTACGGAAATGCTGAAAATCCCCGTTAGTACTACACATACTATCACAGGTGCAATCATCGGAGTAGGTGCAACCAAACGCCTCTCTGCCGTTCGCTGGGGAATAACAAAAAGCCTCATGACTGCCTGGATTCTTACAATTCCGGTCAGTGGACTCCTGGCAGCAGCTATCTATTATATTGTTTCCTTCTTTTTATAGAGGAAAACAATATAATGAATAATTGACTGCCGACACTCTCGAAAAAGAAAAGAGCTGAACATCCATGTCCCTTGGCTCTTTTCTGTCTAACTATCAGGAAGAAAAAAATGAATAAATCCATCACTAAATGTCACATTTACCAACTTTGATTGCCGACCTTGCGCTGATATTAATATCGGCCAGTGTAATAACCTTGCTGTTCAAATGGATGAAACAACCTTTAGTCTTAGGTTACATCATTGCCGGATTACTAGCGGGGCCTTATATAAATATTTTCCCCACCGTGGGAGATATCGAAAATATCAATATATGGGCGGAAATAGGTGTTATTTTCCTGCTCTTCGCACTTGGACTGGAGTTTAGTTTTAAAAAGCTCATGAATGTAGGTTCCACAGCTTTTATCACGGCCACCACCGAAGTCGTCAGTATGTTGCTCATAGGTTTTCTGGTAGGACAATTATTAGGATGGGGCACGATGAATTCCATCTTTCTTGGGGGAATGTTGTCTATGTCGTCTACCACAATTATCATCAAGGCCTTTGATGATTTGGGGTTACGCAACCAGCGTTTCACGGGCATCGTATTCGGTACTCTGGTAGTGGAGGATTTGATTGCCATTTTAATGATGGTACTTCTTTCTACAATGGCAGTAAGTCAGGACTTTGTGGGTGAAGATTTATTGATTAGTGTTCTCAAAGTCGTTTTCTTTTTAATCCTGTGGTTTCTCATCGGTATTTTCGTTATTCCGGCTTTTCTTAAAAAAGCAAAGAAGCTGATGAATAATGAGACGCTTTTGATTGTTTCGATCGGTCTTTGTCTGGGAATGGTGGTATTGGCCACCTATACAGGCTTTTCAACGGCGTTAGGTGCATTTATCATGGGATCTATCCTTGCCGAAACCATCGAAGCCGAGCACATCGAACATATCATACAACCGGTAAAAGACCTCTTCGGAGCTATTTTTTTCGTATCAGTCGGTATGCTGGTGAATCCGGCTGTATTGGTAGAATATGCCTGGCCTGTTATCATCATTACTCTGGTTACCATTATCGGTAAAGCCATTTTCTCTTCATTTGGCGTACTCTTATCCGGAGAACCGCTAAATACTTCTATCAAATCCGGATTCAGCCTGGCACAAATTGGAGAGTTTGCTTTCATCATTGCCGGACTGGGTGTTTCGCTCAAAGTGCTCGATCCGTTTATTTCACCAATCATTGTGGCTGTATCTGTTATCACCACTTTCACGACTCCTTATTTTATCCGTTTGACCAATCCTTTTGCCGAATGGCTTTACAAAATATTGCCTACTAAAATACAGGAAACATTAGATCGTTATGCTTCCGGCAAGAAGACCATGAACCACGATAGTGACTGGAAGAAATTACTAAAAAACATGATTGGCAGGGTTATTATTTATAGCGTATTGCTCACTGCTATCTGGCTGCTGTCTATACAAATCATTTATCCCGCCATCAGTGAAATGTTTGCTCCTGTTACCCTATGGATTAATCTGGTGATGTGTCTGGGTACCCTTTTGCTTATGACTCCTTTTTTGTGGGCACTTATCTCCAACAAATACAACTCTTACGAATTATTCCTGAAGCTATGGAGAGATGAGAATTACAATCACGGACGACTGGTTTCTCTCGTTCTAGGCCGTGTATCTGTTGCTCTTTTCTTTATCACTAGCGTAGTTATCAGCTATTTCAAGCTGAACTGGGGAATAAGTGTGATCATTGCCATAGCTGTTGTGGCATTGATTCTTATTCTTAGGGAAGACCTCACGCAATATTCACGATTGGAAACGAGATTCCTAGCCAATCTTAACCGACGGGAAGAGGCTGCTAAAAAACGACACCCGCTAAAAACAAGTTTCAATAGCGAGTTCAATGACAAGGACCTTGATTTGACGTCTGTCGTAGTATCGCCTTATTCCGATTACATCGGCAAGTCTTTAGGAGAACTTTCATTCAGGCAAAATTTTGGAGTGAATGTGGTTGCAATCACGCGTGGTGATTTGAATATATACATTCCGAAAAGTTCTGAACCTATTTATCCGCAGGATAAACTGACTGTAGTCGGTACGGATATGCAATTGCAGGAGTTCAGAAATAGAATAGAAGATGTAAAAAACACAATAGATACGGACGCAGTGGATAAAAAGATGACTCTCCACTCTTTCACTGTAGATGATGAATTCCGTTTCTTAAATAAAACCATTGCGCAGTCTCATTTGGGAGAAAAGTACGATGGTATCGTTGTGGCTATTGAACGGAATGATGAATTGATTCCTTTGGATAAAGATACGGCTTTCCAATTAGGAGATCTCGTTTGGATTGTGGGTAACCGCGAGAAGATTAGAGACATACTGTAATAAAGTCCGGGGTCAAATAAATCACATTACATATAAAACAAAAGAGAGCTGTAAACATTTAATCTACAGCTCTCTTATTTTGATTTATTGTATATTCAGTGATCTTTACTTCACTTCCTCAAAATCAACAGTATCTCTGTATGAGCAACTTGCGTACACGTGTTGCAATTATATCGCAAATCCGAAAATAAGCATCCATAAGCAACCACAGCTCTTGACTGCAAAAATATAAAATTTTCCAATAAATATCGTGATATAAACGCATAATAATCAAAAGTATGGCACGAATTTAACAGAATCTCCACTTTTATCCTTACCTTTGTACATGATATTGGGGAACTATACCCTAACAATTATAAGGAAACGATGCAAATTCAAAACAATACATTGATAGCGGAATGCTCAGCTTACGATTTCAAGGAAATGTTGGAACGTAAGAAAGTGAAGTCATGGCTCAAATCCGTGTCGGCTTTTGCCAATACAGAAGGTGGCAGTCTGTTCTATGGAGTGAACGATGATGGAGTGATTGTAGGTTTGGAGAATCCACAATCCGATGCTGATTTTATCAGTGAAATGATGAAGGCACGACTTGACCCTGTGCCGGAAGTTCAGCTTATTCCGATAGAACACGAAGGGCATACCCTGCTTGAAGTGAAAGTAAAGGCAGGAACGCTTACACCTTATTACTATTATCAGGATGGGACACGTACCGCATATGTACGAGTTGGCAATGAAAGTGTAGAATGCAACTCCCAACAATTACTTTCGTTGGTATTAAAAGGCACGCACATGACATGGGATTCTCTTCCTACCCAAGTGGATGCCGGCAAACATTCTTTCATCATCCTTGCCAATACTTTCCGTGAGCAAACCCATCAAGAATGGAACGACAAGTATCTGGAATCATTCGGACTAGTAACTCCTGACGGCAAACTGACCAATGCAGGATTGCTGTTTGTGGATAATTGCACGGTATTTCAATCGCGTATTTTCTGCACCCGTTGGACTGGACTCTATAAGGATGATGCCATCAGTTCCGTAGAACATCGGGCTAACCTTGTGCTGCTCTTAAAATATGGTATGGATTTCATCAAAAACTATACCATGAGCGGCTGGGTGAAGATGCCAAACTATCGCCTTAACCTCCCCGACTATTCCGACCGTGCCATCTTTGAAGGACTGGTAAACCACCTTATCCATAGAGATTATACTATAATGGGCGGTGAAGTACATATCGACATTTATGATGACCGCGTAGAACTGGTATCACCTGGTGCTATGCTTGACGGTACACAAATTCAAGACCGTGACATATACAAAGTGCCGTCCATGCGTCGTAATCCTGTCATTGCAGATGTGTTCACACAGTTGGATTATATGGAGAAACGTGGTTCCGGTTTACGCAAAATGCGAGAGCTTACAGAGAAATTACCTAATTTCTTGCAAGGCAAAGAACCGCAATATCAAACGGAAGCGACCTCTTTCTACACCACGTTCTATAATTTGAACTGGAACGAAAGCGGAAGAATACCTGTAGAGGAAGTAGCCAACAGGGTAAATAGTACCCTCGAAAAGTACCCTGTAAACGAAGAAAGTTCGGTCGAAAAGTTCGGTGTAAACACAAAAGAGTTCGGTGTAAATGAAGAAAGTTCGGTCGAAAAGTTCGGTGTAAATGCGGATAAGTTCGGAGATACATCGGAAACACAGAAGAAAGTCAGTAAAACTGCACAAAAGATAATCGACCTCGTTATTTCAGATCCTTCAATCACAGCTGATAATATGGCCAACAAGATTGGTGTAACTAAACGCGCTATAGAGAAAAATATCAAGAGCCTTAGGGGTATGGGAATTTTGGTTCACGAAGGTTCAGACAAGGCTGGTTATTGGCGCATTATTGTTAAACCATAAACAGAACAACAAACCTATGGAGACCTCTTTCATACCACTCTTTGCAATCATAGCCGTTTTGATTATCGCCTTTTTGTTTGCCTCTTTGCCACAGGTAAACCATAAAACGCGATACCGAGTGCTTTATGCAATAGCCATTATCATGCTATTAGCTGTTATCCCTATTAGTGAATATATGGCTGGTGGCATACAAAACTCAAGTAACAATTATCTGCTTGTCCTAATATTCGATATTGCAGTAGGATATTTCTGTATGTACATTGCTGCTTTGCTAAAATTCAACGTTCTTAAACGAAAGAACCAAGCATTAGAAAACGCCTTGACAGAAAAGCAACAAGAAAATGTAGCAATCCTATTGGAGCATCAAAACGAAAAACAACAAGCACTCCGGCAAAGAGAGCTTGAATGGTTAGCTGGGAAAATAAAGATGTTTACCGAAGAAGAACAGGAAGCTATTCTTGCCAGTGCTCTATCATTTGCTGAACATGACTTGATAGTTGCTCCCTCAATAAGCATACAACCTAAAGAAACATGTAGTCAGCAAGAACTAATGTACTTTGTCTGCTCTGCTTTTTACAATATGGATAAAAGTCGTAGTGAAGTTGTGGGTTTCTTATATAAAGTTTTTCCTCTCTATTTTCCAGCAGGAGAAAGTGCATTGGCTAAAAAGATGCCGGGATTGGAAAAAGTAAAAGAGAGGAGAGAGAAAGAATGTAATTAGCGCATATTTTCAAACCATAGAATAGAATTAAAATGAATAATACACTTATAGATAATTCCATAGAAGCACTTTCAATGACAACAACATTGAGAAAATGCTTAGCCATTGATGGTATTAAAACAGTTAGTATTGCCACAGGCTATTGGGATATTCCCGGTTTAGCTATACTACAAGAAAATTTGAGGTCTTTCATTGAAAAAGAAGGAACAACGCTTCGTTTACTTATAGGAAAAGACCCTTATATATACGTAAATCAATTAAAGTCACCTAAATATAAAGATGCAAATTATCCGCTGGACTTCATAAAAACTGATATCCACGAACTTAATGTTACTGAGGAATATAAAGATGCTATACGTCTGCTTCTTGATTATTGTACGGAAAACAATGATTCAAAGATTCAGATTCGTGTATTTCGAAAAAATGAAAATGACGAAACTCAATTTTTACATTCTAAGTGTTACATCTTTGACGGAAAGTCAAACGGCATTGGTATTGGTATCGTGGGTAGTACAAATTTTACACAAAAAGGATTACAAGGTAACGCTGAATTAAACTATATTGAAACAGCTCCAAATCAAGTGTTATCGCTTGATGAAATACCTGGTAATAAATCTCATTTGATATGGTTTAATGAAAAATGGGAAATATCTGAACCTTGGAACAAACAATTCTTAGAACAAATCCTTAAATCTGCACCTATAACAGATGACGTGGAAAAAGAACGCAAAAGTGAACAACAATCATTCACTCCATACGAACTATATATCAAATTGCTACAAATTAAGTTTGGTGACATTGTAGACAAATCACTCGGACAACAGATAGAAACTTATCTGCCAGCGAACATCCACAAACTGGAATATCAAATAGAAGCTGTTAAGAGGTGTATCGGCATTATGCACGAACATGGTGGCTTTATGTTGGCAGATGTGGTGGGACTTGGCAAGACGATTATTGGTACGCTCATCATCAAGCGTTTCTTGTCCGTACCAGAAGACGATGGACGAGAACGTAAAGTATTGGTCATTACTCCTCCTGCCATTCAATCGGGTTGGAAGAAGACTATAGCCATGTTCGACAAAAATTCTGACGAGAAGATTGCGCCATACATTGACTTCATTACAACTGGACGCATCGGAAATGTTGCCGAAGATGAGAGCTGCGAAGATGACGATGACGACAGCCGCGATTCTGGCGATTTTGGTGGAACACTCCAAGAAAAGAATTATGGCTTTATTGTCATTGACGAAAGCCATAAGTTCCGCAACAGTGCCACATTGATGTACCAGTCTCTTGATGAACTGATACAGAAGATTTGTTCTAATACAGGGGTATATCCATACGTGGGTCTTCTTTCTGCCACACCGCAGAACAACCGACCAAACGACTTGAAGAATCAGATTTACCTTTTTGAGAGAAACCACAATGACAGTACATTGAAGAAGGCTGAAAGTGGTAATATCGAAAGGTTCTTTGCAGATGTCAACCGAGAATATGAATTGCTGATAGATAGAAGCAACGACATACCAGCAGATGAGCGCCGCCAACGCTTGGATGCCGTGTCAAAGAGACTGCGTGATTGCGTGTTAAGTGATATTCTAGAACGCCGAACAAGGACTGACGTTGAGAAATATTACAAGGATGATATGGAATCACAAGGCTTGATATTTCCAAAAATTGTTGGACCTAACAATCTTGAATACATCATGGATGACGAGTTGGCTCAACTGTTCTCTGATACTATGACAATCATTGCTCCAACGGAGGCAGAAAAGTTGCAGACTGACGAGTGGCTAAAATATTTCCGCTATCGTGCCATTGAATATTTTACTGACCCTGCCAACGAAAGAAAACATACAGGTCGAGGCAATCGTGGTGTCAACGACGTTGCCAAGCAGCTTGCAACCATCATGCAGATTCTTCTTGTGAAGCGTCTTGAAAGTTCGTTCACTGCTTTCACCCAATCCCTGTTGAACCTGCGACGTTACACAGAGAACATGATTAAGATGTGGGAGAACGACACAATTTTCGTTTGTCCGCAAATTGACGTGAACAAAGAACTTGACTATGAAGCCAAAACATTGAAACGTGGTAAACGTGTTTCGTTTAATGATTGTGTAGAAGACATCAGAGCCAAGATAACAAAATTGACGGAACAAGGGCGTAACGAGAAGGGACAGAATGCAGAATATAACCGCAAAGACTTCAAGGAGGAATACTATATCCAACTGAAAGAAGACTTCCGACTCATTTCTAATCTCTATGATCGATGGGCGAAAAACCCACAAGACCCGAAATTTGATGCTTTCAAAGAGAACATCAAGCCAGAATTGTTTAATCCACAAAAGAATACCTCTGGAAAATTGGTTATCTTCTCGGAAGCTATAAACACGGTACAATCGCTTGCGAGAGCGGTAAAGGCAAAGGGCTATAAGGCACTTGTCATTACTGCTGCCAATCGTGATGAGATGGAACATACGATTGAGGAAAATTTCGATGCCAATTACGAAGGTGTCTGGAAGGATGACTACAATGTTATCATTACAACAGAGGTCTTGGCTGAAGGTGTGAACCTCCACCGTGCCAATGTTATTCTGAACTATGATACTCCTTGGAACTCCACTCGCCTGATGCAGCGCATAGGTCGTGTAAACCGTATCGGCAGTAAAGAGCCTTTTGTCTATGTCTATAACTTCATGCCAAGTGCAGAAGGCGATGCGCAGATTCAGTTGGTTCGCAAGGCACATACCAAGTTACAATCCTTCCATGTCCTGTTTGGTGAAGACAGTAAGATTTTCTCGGAAGAGGAAAGTGTGGTACATTACGATATTGCCAAAGCTGTTGACGGTGAAGAATCACCTTTGCAGAAGTATGTATATGAACTGAAACAATACAAGGATACTCACCCTGAACGTTATCTGCAAATAGAACAAGCTGATAAAGACTGGCAGATAGCACAGGCTGCAAGTGGAACGGCATATTTCATAGTAAAAGCACCACACTCTGCAAGGCTTGCAATTAGAATACGTACAGAAGCCGAGGGTCTGTATAACGCCAAAATAATTTCTTTGCTTGAACTGCTTGAAGATATGCGTGTGAAAGAAAATGCCAAACGTGTTCCATTACCAGATAACTGGCGACAGCTTTCGGCAGAAGCCATAAAGACTTATAACCAATACTTTGTCCGCATCAACAAGTCAAGGGCTGGTGACAAGGCTACGGCTGCAAAAGAAATGTTGGTGAAAATTAACAACACACCTAGTTTATCACTACAATCCAAGATTTTGCTGAAAAATGCTCGTAAGTTTATTGACCGAGGAAGTTTTGATATTATCAAAAAAGTATTGGCTATTGGTCAAGAATTAGAAGAGCGGGGGTTACGTCTCTTTGCCATAGAGCAACAAGATATAGACGAGATTCTGGAGCGAGAAATCGGCAAACTCGTAGCCCATGTGGAAAGTAAACAAGGCGAAGCATCTATTGTATTAGGAACCATCAAGTAAACAAATACCCCCATGAATAAGGAGTCATTAAAAGAATATTTAAGCAGCCGATATCAAGGCTGGAGTTCGTTCCTCAACAATGTTATTTTTCCCATTTTCGGTGAAGATGACTTTGAGGATGGTTTTGAAACAGAGCTTTTGGAGAGTCAGCCCGAACGAAGACAACTGGCAGAAGCGACGGGAATACGCAGCATCAAGCAAGTTGGAATGATGTATGTTGGCGTTGAACCTTTACAGATTTTCGATGTGACAGTCAGCGACCGGGTTATGATGGAGCATAACCGTGTGAACATCCAGCGGCTCATCCGTGCTGTCATGGATCAATTCTCTTGTGCCTTCATGCTGTTCCATTACGAGGATGATACTCGTTGGGATTGGCGTTTCACCTATTGCCGAAAGAGTGGCAACAAAGAAGAATCCACCGACAGCAAACGCTATACGTTCCTGCTGGGGCCTGGTCAGTCATGCCGCACGGCAACTGACAACTTCATAGCTCTATACGACAAAAGGAATTCTCTTGAAATTAAAGACATCGAAAATGCATTCAACGTTGAAGCTCTTTCTAAAGAGTTCTTTGGGAAGTACAAGGCTCAATACGAAGCTTTTGTCAATTACATGGTTGACCCTACAAACGGAATGCGTCAACACTTCATTGATACAGGCTTTGACCATACGGGTATGGCTGCTGACAAAATTCGTGACCGTGAGGAAAAACCCATTCGTGACTATGTGAAGAAACTTCTTGGACGCATTGTGTTCCTGCACTTCCTCCAAAAGAAAGGCTGGCTTGGCGTTCCTGCAAGCAAGGAATGGGGCGAAGGCGATCGTGATTTCATGCTGAATATTTTCAAGAATGCAAATGAACGTCAAAAGGAAAACTTTCTTGATGACATATTAGAAGACTTGTTTACAGAAGGTTTAGACCGTAACCGTTCAGATCAGGGCGACCTTTACGACACAAAAGTAGAAGGCTTCCGCAACTGTCGTATTCCATATTTGAACGGCGGTCTGTTTGAACGTGACATTCTTGACAAGAAGCCCAGTCATTTTCCTGCCAGCTATTTTAATGGCCTGCTGACAATGCTCTCGCAGTACAACTTTACCATCGATGAAAATGACCCAAACGATGCAGAAGTGGGCGTTGACCCAGAAATGCTTGGACGCATCTTTGAAAACCTGCTGGAGGACAACAAGGATAAGGGTGCATTCTATACGCCGAAAGAGATTGTGCAGTACATGTGCCGAGAAAGCTTGATAGCATATCTGCAAACAGACATGAGGGAAGAAGACAAGGAGTGTATACGTCAGTTTGTGACAACTCACGATGCATCCCAGCTGGGCGAATTAAAGGAATACATTGATCAGAAACTGTACGATGTGAAGATATGCGACCCTGCAATTGGCTCTGGTGCTTTTCCAATGGGATTGCTGCGCGAACTGTTCTTCTGCCGTTCTGCTATTGAGCCAAACATTGTAGAGAATGCAGCTAACATTAAACGTCACATTATCCAAAACAACATTTATGGTGTTGACATTGAACGTGGAGCAGTGGATATAGCCCGACTTCGTTTCTGGCTCTCACTGATTGTTGACGAAAAGTCACCAGAGGCTCTGCCTAACCTTGATTTCAAGATTATGCAGGGGAATTCCCTTCTGGAGCAATATAAGGGTGTTGACCTTTCAACGATGACAGAAAAGAAAATAGGAGCTGGTGAAAGTCTAACTTTCTTTGATAGCATGTTAGATGTTTATCGCAAAAATCTACGCGACAAACTTACTGAATATTACGCTTGCCCTGAACATGACAAGAAAATGCAGCTGAGAAAGGACATTGCAGATATTGTAAAGCAGGAACTCGTTGAGCAAGGTATTCATATTGATTTTGAAGATATGGACTTGTCTGCAAACAGTCAGTTCTTCCTCTGGCATACCTGGTTCCATGATGTTTTCTCACGACCCTCAAAAGAGGGCTTCGATATTGTCATTGGCAATCCACCGTACGGTGCTAAAATTTCATCTATAGACAAAGCATGCTTCAAACATATATTTACATCTGCTCAAACTATACCTAATATACAAAAAGGATCTTTAGATACTTTTTCGCTTTTCATTGATTTAGGTTACCAAATATTACACACTAAAGGAAATGCAATCTTTATTGTTCCACTAAGTGTTACTGCTTCCGATGCAATGTCAGGACTTCATAGACTACTAATAAATCACTGTGACGAAATCTATGTCAGTTCATATGGAGACAGACCACGCCGTATATTTGAAAGTGCAGAACAACAAGTATCCATTATTAGTTTTAAAAAATCCAGCAACAAGGCCACAAGAATTATGACTACGCATATCAACAAACGCTATTCTGATGAATCTCTGTGGTTACTCTTAGATGACCTAAAGTTTGTAAATGCCCTTCATCATATTCGCAATGGGAGAATTCCAAAGATAGGCAATGAAATAGAATTAGGAATATTATGCAAATTAGAGCGTTGTGTCACAACAATAAAAGATGTGTATAAACGAGAAGGTTTACCTATTTATTACCGGAAGGCAGGTGGTAGGTACTATAAAATAATAACTAAGATTCCTACTCATTCTTCTGCAGAAGGGGAATTGAAAGTCAGAGAAAAATATCAAAGTCTTGTAGGAGCAGCCTTGTCAAGTAACCTTTTCTATTGGTTTTGGCTGATACACTCAGATTGGCATAACCTACGATCATCCGAATTAGAAATGTTTCCTATCCCATTCGAATCATTTTCAGATGAAGAACTTGATAAAATAAATACTTTATATGATACTTATCTTAATGATTTATATTCAAAGAGCCAGACAACTAAAACGGGACTGAAATGTTTTTTTGCAAGACAATCTAAAATGCATATTGATGCAATTGATAAATTTATTGGAGAAAAATATGGTTTATCTGAGATTGAAATAAAATTTTTAATCAATTATGACTATCAATATCGAAATGCTGAATAAGCATTAATTCTGAAAGGAAAGATTATGATAATTGGAGGGATTATCCTCCAATTATCATTCATTCTCCAGCCAACCTAAATTCTAATTCGTAATTTTTGATAAAATCGGTTTCCTCCTGCGTCAATCCGTATAGCGGACAGATGTAGTCATCTATCTCATCAATGATGGCTTTGGAGCGTACAATTTTGTATTCCTTGAATGAATCAACATTATAGGTGGACTCTCCAGAAGTTATTCTGATATTAGCTTTTGCCTCTATGTCAGAAAGATAACGAGAATACAACTTGTCAAGATAGTCAATATCCTCAGCTGAGAGCTGTGGAACTGTGAAATTCTCTATCTCGTATGTCTTCCAATTTAAATTATCAGAAAAGATCTGATAGAACCAAAATGACAAACTGCTACTGAGTATGCAGCCAACAGCATCTGCGATTTTGGAATTAGCGAAATAGATAGTTCTCTCTGCTGATGAACCGGTACTATAATTTGTTACGACTTTGAAATATCGCCCTCCTGCAAACCTATATATGATTGGACTCCCTGAAGTCTTGATAAGAGATCCTAACTTTGTATAGTTGAAGAGTTTGTTTAAGATGGTTTTCTCTATTTCAGAACCTATCTTTGGAATACGACCATAAAGTGTTTGCCCTTTCACATCAACAAATTGCAAATTATCAATGAGCCTTTGTAATTCAAACTCATTCCCTCTTCTGTGCATCTTGGTTGAGAAAAGATACTGACATGGCGTTTCAGTCTTCTTAAAAAGAAGTATCGAAGTGTTTACTACAGCGTTCTCAAAAACAGGCTTAGGACGTACTGCATACGATGATATGTATATGGTATCACAGTTTCCCATCAAAAGACGGTGTACGCCTGTTAGGGAATCACTTGATGTCAAGGATATTGGAACGATATAGGCAAAACTCCCATTCTTCCTAAGCAGATTGTATCCCAATTCTATGAATAGTGTATATGTATCAAGAGACCCCTTCTGTAATCCTCGGATGCTATTTGCCGTCACATAGGTATTCTTATAATACCTCTTTGTTTGGTTGTCGTATTTCGCTCCGTACGGTGGATTGCCAATGACAATATCGAAGCCCTTTTTTGAGGGTCGCTTCTGTAGTACATAGAAATCAATGATAGATACCATACTCTTCCCATCCTTCTTGTTGACAGTTTATAGGCAAATGAAGCCCCGTATAAACGAGATAACGATATAATGTAGTTTTTGATACTTTCAATCTTTTAGATATAACTGTTTTTTCTGTTCCTTTAGCCAATTCTTTTACAATATAATCGTGCTTGTTGGCACATTTGGGATTAAGTCTACAACGAAAGCCACGACAATGTCCGAGCATTGCCCCTTCTGCTTTTTTTCTCGCTAACGCCTCTTTTGTACGTTGACTGATAAGATTGCGTTCAATCTCAGCTGACAATCCGAAAGCAAAGGCAAGGACTTTACTTTGTATATCTTCCCCAAGTCTATAGTTATCTTTAATTGTCCATACCTTACATTCTTTTGTCATACAGATATTCAAGATTTCCATAATCATAAAAAGATTGCGTCCAAGACGTGAAAGCTCACTACAGATGATAATATCATCTTTGCGTACTTTACGCAGTAAACGTCCAAGCTGTCGTTTTGTGTAATTTTTCGTTCCACTAATAGTTTCTTCAATCCAATCGCCAATTGTCAACTCATTATTATTACAGAAATTACTTATCTCAAAACGTTGGTTTTCTACAGTTTGTTTGTCACTGCTTACTCTAATGTATCCGTAAATCATAACTCTTAAAATTATATTAATATACACCAATATAAAAAATTCCTTCACAATTGATTAAAATGTAAAGGGATAAATTGGAGCAAACAGTATATACGTAGAAGCATATACTAATTTTCCCCTTTTATTGCTATCTGCTTTTCTATCAAGTTCTGATTCTGTTCCTTCACTGCCCTATACATAGAATAATACGCAAAGCTCTCTTCCTTATACTTCATACTACTAACAGAAACAGCAACGGCCCATATCATAATAACGACAATGAAGACCATGACATATCGTAGCTTAATATGATAGCCATATATAAACAACCCACTGATATTAGGTGGAATAACGGTTACAGGGCTTTTCAATTCATTGATTTTTGCTAATATCTCATCCTGCCGTTTCAATATACATCGGGTATTAGTTTCGATAGTTATACGATTCTGATTGTAATCGCAAACGTGCCGATAAAGATATTCAAGAAGTTTGGACTTCTGCTTGAATAAATCAATGAGTTTCGGAAACCATAGCGAAAACGGCAATGTGTTAGGCTGCTGTTGCCAGATATGTTTCTTGATCACAGACAAGGCTTCATTCCAGCAAGTACAGAAACTTTTGGCAATTCCAGTATAAATGGTCTTTTCATCAAATTCCACTTTTACAGATTGTTCCGATTTAGAAACAGTGACATTCTGTTTTTCAATACACTCTTTCAGTTCACTGATACTTTGGCGCAAATTTGCAAGATTTGCAGCTATTACATCTTCTTTCATTATCTTCTACGTTTTGAAGGTTTATAAAAAGGTTCGCTTCTTTGGTTATCCTTGTCTTTATCATCCCGCCCGCCTTGTTCATTGTTGGTTCCTCCACCTCCACCGGGAGTTATGACTTGATGGGGTTGAATAATCAGTTCCGCAGCTACATCACCCAACATAGTGCAAAGGTTGTTGAAGCTCAAATCACGGTCAAGTTTAGAACCAGCAATGCTAAATTCATCCATACAAAAGGATATACCACGAATTTTATCAGAGTTCTCAGCATGATTAAAACGCATATCTATGCCCTGACCTTTGAGCGTACTAATAAAGTCATTCCAAGAACGAGAATTTACCTGCGCATCAAGAACTGAAGAACGAAGATTATACTTCCGTAATTGGTGAGGACGCAAACGACTTTTATTTCTGGCTTTACTATTTTTAGGGGCAAAGTAAAATCCATACTCTTTAGTCAAAGCACGACAAACTTTTGCATTGCATATTCTTTCATTGCTGTCAGAAATAAGATTGCCTTCATTGTCTATCCGATTGAATACCAAATGGCAATGAGGATGTTTCGTGTCGTGATGCCGGGCTATGATATATTGAGTATTACGAATCCCCATTTGTTCCATCCATTTCTTGGCAATCTCCACCATCAGCGCATCTCCTTCTTCATTATCGGGAAAACGGCTAATGTCTTGCGAAGAAAAAGCAAGTGATACGTGTTTCACCGGACTTTTTACTTTCGGGCGCATGGATGCTTGTATCTGAAAAAAATCAGCGATGGCTTTATTACTAATGGTGCAGACTCCTTCGTGTGCCAAAAGTGTGGCACTCTTTTTCTTGTTCTTTTGGTCATTGGCGTAATTCACTATTCCTCCAAAATCGGTTCTTGTTTTAATCTTTGCTATCATGGCAGTTGTTCTTCACTTGGGTGATGATTCTATTGACTTCTGATATGATTGAGAAGCATTGTTGCTTGACAGCTTCCAAACCATAAGTGTGCATCTGGTGGGCAATCTGATTGACATTATTGGCGATACCGGAAAGGTCACGAATAGCCGATACCATTTCAGGACTGATGCGTTGACAGACTTGACAATCCATTGCAGCCTGATGGCAAAATTCATTGACAGACAATCCAGCCTGCTCCGCTTTGGATTGGATATAAATGTAGTCGTTCTCGGTAAACATTACCCGAAAACATTTCGTGCGTTTCTGATAACTCGCCAACTTAGGGCGACCACCAAGTTTCTTATCCTTCATACTTATCTAAACTTTTATGTTCATAAATTGATTTTTTGAGAGTGGCTGTTCTATCCGCTTGCCGCATAGGTTTTAGTGACACTAAAACACAAACTTGCCACTCAAAAAATCTTCCTATATTTCCCTTGTTCTATTCGGCTTAGTTTGCCATCTTTGATAAAGGCTTCTATCCACTTGTTTGCCGTACTTCCATTCTCGCCCAAAGTTAAAACCGCCGCATCATAATCTTTCTTTGTGAAAGTGTCAGGCAACATATTATAAAGGGTGTTCCTTCGTGCATAAACGCCTGTCTCTTGCGAAACGGTATTGAATCGTTTAGACTGATTTCCTGACAAATTCTGATAAATGAATACGGCATGATAAAGCAGGGTGTCGCAAATACTCATGGCTACGGAATAGTCAAACTCATGGCAAACCAATTGTACAGTCTCGTCAGAAGAAGATTTGTGAATCACATTATCCAAATGTCGGACAACGGTCAACACCATCATTATACGATAAGCAATCAGTCCCATCCGTCTGACTACTCCTTGCATCTTGTTATCCACTTCGTCACAACATTCCTCATTCACCCGACTGAGATATTCAATAAAGTGTTCCTGTAAATCAGAGGGAAGAGAAAAGGAATAATTACCCTGCCGTACAAAATTCTCATGTAAATGGCAGAATTTATCTCCCAACAGTTTGAACATGGCATTCTTGGATTGGGAAATGTCGCTTGTGGCAAACACATTTCTTATACCTCGTTTGAAGCGGATAATATAGAAACAAAAGCGACTCATCAATCCGTTCTCTGCATCAGGTATCAATCTTCTTACCTGTTCTGGAGTTCCAGCCAAAGCTACCGATACTCTCGGATTGGCTACTTCACAATACTCTCTATCCTTACGCCTACTCAAACTTACCAATTCATGATGGAATGCCTTTCGCAACACATCGGAGTAATTGCCGTAGTCCGATTTCAAAGTCTGACTTAACGTGTCGCCCTCCGATTCAAACAGCAGCCCGATTCCGTCATTATCTCCTAATATCTTCAAGAAAGAGCTTGCGCTACTATTGGCTGGAATCACGAGCATACGCATGGGCGGTTCAGTTGGCATAGCCATTCCATCGGTTTTCTTACCTTTAATATATGTGTTCATTGCTTCTTTATATTCCTGTTCCAATCGTTTGGAAAGTTCATGCAAATGGCGGTTGATGGGGGCTACCAATTCACGGCATAGAGTCAATGCTCCTTTTCCCATACCGGCATCCGCTACAACAAACAGATAGAGGTTGGGATAAACAATGCGTTCATCGTACACGCCACAAACATTATGAAAGCATACCGACAAACACACAATAGCCCCGATTAATATCGTATCACGGTCATCTACCGAAATGGAATTATTGACAACCTCATTTAGAAAAGGAGGAAGATGCTCAAACACACATTCAGGAAATGTAGGAAGTTCTTCTTCTGATTTTATCCATTTACCCGTTTTACCATTTTGGATATTTGGCAAAATGGATAAATGCTCTTTGAAGAACGGAGCCAATGAGATTCCAGCTTGATTTGCCAAATGGAAGAAAGAACGGATAGTAATGCCTTGCCCTTTGGAGTGCAGACAATGCGTGTATTGTTTATCCGTTTCTTCCTTTTGATAGGTAGGGTAAAACCTGCTGATGCGGTGGTAATACTCCCGCCCGTTCTCTCCCAATCCATCCACAAGCGCAAAGCCCAACTCCACCCAATCTTTATAATGAGGGGCTATATCAATGGCACACTGTTCTATCTCCCGAACAACACTTTCCACATCATCCTCCACCTTATTATATATAGGGGCAATACTTGGTGTATGTGCCTGTTGTATTTCAGAAGGGACATTCTCCCAATCTTGGGCGGAAAATATTTTCTTCGACA
Source organism: Bacteroides xylanisolvens (assembly GCF_018289135.1). Taxonomy (NCBI): domain Bacteria; kingdom Pseudomonadati; phylum Bacteroidota; class Bacteroidia; order Bacteroidales; family Bacteroidaceae; genus Bacteroides; species Bacteroides xylanisolvens. The sequence continues at coordinate 395,310 of NZ_CP072216.1, read as the reverse complement.
TCATCTTTGTATTTAGGGTTAATATATGCTTGTGGGTCGTAGGGTAAGAAGCATGAACGAGCCACATCACTGCCGGACATATCCACCAATGGCAAACCTGTCGCTTTGATACAGTTGGTAACAGCCTTGAAGTACCGGGAATGTTCCCAGCCTTTCAAATCAACAGGTATTATCCACTTCAATCCATTACCGGATGGACTGACAAATAACAGTTCTGTATCAAAATACTCATGGTTAAGTAATTGTTGCTTTAACCTCCCTATGTTATCCACATGATCGAAATCCAAACACATCAATCCTGAGTGCATAATCAGTTCCTTTTCATTCCGTTTTCGGAATAATCCCGAAAAAGTACAATAGTCAAAATGGGTGGCTTTGTACCTTTTGGCTTCGGGAGAGGACTGCATCTGCCGCAGGTTCTCGGTTTGTGGTTGGGCATAATGTCCGATGACATAACGATACACATCCACAATACCTATAGCCCTCATCGGTTCGATGTTTTGAATGGGCTTGCGAAAGAATGAAAAGCAATAGTCGGTCGTTTCCATCATCTGATAATCTTTTTAGATTCGACAAATCGTCTGGCTTCTTCCATTAAGTCATCTTGGGTCTTGTGCGATTTGTTCTTCAGCCAATCGTCAATCTCTGATTGCAGGAAAGCCAAAGCCTTGTTTATTTTATGTACGGGAATCTGTTTGGTTGACACCCATCCATAAACCGTTTGTTTGGCAGGATGTGATGGCAGATAAGCGCAAAGCTCATCTATATCCATCCACTTGGGTGAGTTACTTGCCTGTTTATGCTGCAAGGCATTCACTTTAGATTGCAGTACTTCTACGGACTCAATCAGGTAGGACAACGCATTCGGCATTTCCTCCAATGAATTTACTTTATAGGCCATTTTTTCTTCGTATTAAAATTTATGCCACAAAAGTATAGGGATGCTTATAGGTGCTAAATAGGTGCTTGACCGCCACCAATCAACCGCTCATTTACCACTGACAGATTTAAGTTTCATTAATACGAAAATTTATTGGGCAACATAATAAAAGGGGAATAAACGACTGTTTGGACTAACACATTCTTTACTGAACACCTCTATACTACAAAATACCCCTCAAAAAGTTGATGCTTCATGAGGGGTAAACGGTGGTAAGTATATGATTGGTATTACATAAGTCGTTGGTGCTCAATGGTGGATATAACCACCACAACCTATAAATCCAAATTTTCTATATGCAGTGTATTGGCGGCTTTCTCTTTTTGTTCGTTTACAATATGCGTATAAATCTGCGTGGTTTTGACGTTAGTATGTCCCATCAAAGACTTGATGGTGTATATGTCAACGCCATTTTCCAGCAACAGCGAAGCATAGCTATGCCGCCCACAATGGAAGGTGATGTGCTTCTTGATACCGGATGCTTCTATCCAGACTTTCAACGGGCGAGAAATCCAAGAGGCATCAGTCAATCCTTCAAAAACAAGTGCTTCATCATCGTCTGGACGTATGCCGCATAGTTGAAGTGCCTGTTGAATGACTGGCTTGTAATCGGGCCTTTTTGTCTTTTGCTGAATTACTACTGCTTGCCATGTACCTTTGCTTGTTTGCTGAATTTGTTTCCATTTCAAAGTTTGAATATCACTATGCCGCAATCCAGTGAGAATAGAGAACAAGAACGCACGTTTCAAAACATCATCCTTGCAAGGAGTATCAACCAACATTTGCACTTCATTCATGGTAAGCGCAACACGAGGCTTCTCTATGTTTGTTATTCCCTTTACTTTCGCGCTTATATCAACGGTCAGATATTCATCAATGAACGCCTGTTTCAGTCCGGCTTTAAGTATGGAAAAATAGGTTGATGCCGTGTTTTGTGAGATAGTACCTTTCTTATTCCCTCCCATTGGAGCACGGAGAAGGAACATCTTTATATCTTCAAGCAGTTTAACGGAAATCGCCTTGAATGGAATTGGTTGCCCTTGTGAATACATTTTCAATAATTCACCTACACGCCTCCAGTTGACTATAATCGAATCGGAACTATTGGGATGACGTGTGCTTATAATACGATTGAAATACTTGATAAAATCCTGTTCGCTCCGCTCATTCTGTGCAGCGATTTCGTTTTCCTTATCAGTGTATAGGATGGCACTATCGTATTCATGCTGCCGTAACTTCCGCACATTGTCGGCATAGATGCAAGCCTCTTGGTCTATCGTTGAACGGCATTGGATAATTCCATTCAAATCACGTTTAGGCTTATAGTTGAATGTTCCATCCGGCAAGATTCGTGCTATGGATGACTTATCCCAAATGGGTGTGGATATAGTTCTGTTGATAGATTCCACCACACGGCTTGCCCGTTTAGAACCTCGCTTATACACTGGGTATGACTCTATAATCAGATACCACTCTTCTTTATAATTCGACCTTCTGAGTTTGACGGTCACTTTGGTATTGGGTAATGCTTTCTTCATAACGACTTATACAATTTATCAATTTCAGATTTGGGAACATAAACATAGTTACCGATTTGGCGTGTAGGAATAGAATGACGGCGCATGTGCTTAAACACACTGCTGTCATTGATATGGAACTTCTTTGCGATCTCTCCGATGGTGTAACAATCTTTGGGTTCAAAGGACAATGCCTCCTTTTTTCTCTTTCTACTCCCTGCCTTTGTTTTGAAGTGTTCATCCATATACTGCCGACTAAGGCGTATCAGACGCTGACCAAAATTGTATGACGGTATCAAGCCTTGCCGTATCATACGATAAAGAACGTCTTTACTAATTCCGTAAATCAGCATAGCTTCCTTTACGGTTAGATACCCCTTACTGGATGGTATTCGTCTAATCAGTGCTTGGCGTATCGCTTCTTTCTCTTTTGCGATTTGTCTTTTCTTATACGCCCTCTTGGAACAAGCAGGGCAACAATACTTCGACACTAATGTCGGAGGAGTAAAGATTTTACCGCACTCCTCGCAACTTCTTTGAATGATGTAATTTCCTCTTGGCATATTCTTCTCGTTTTAAATGGTTTATATCAATTTAAGTTGTACCTTATCGCCAAATAAGACGTGTCGCAAACATGTCGCAAATAAGAGATAAAAAAGCCCATAGAAAACACATAGCAACCATGACCCCCATAAACGCAAAAAGCGTGCAACTCATTGAGCTGCACGCTTTTGCTTATTGTTTATTATCTGTATCCTTATCGGAATCATTTGACCTCCTCAAATATAAAGTATATTGATAATCAGTTAGTTACTGTTATCAAGATACAAATGATATGCAAATGTAAGTATAAAACCATATAGAAAAAGTACAAATGGACATTACTTTGTATGATAACATCCTTTTCTACAGATTAAGGGTTAACACAATGTTATACTACTGATATTCAGCATATTGAAGCTGTTCTTCCTTGCATTCAACAAAGAGTGTTAAATTATATTAAATCCTACAGGGCAATTATGATTCGTGCAAAGATAATATTTTGCAGTCAAAGGAAGAAAGACTTCTTGAACCACTTCTATGGTTCTATACTTCTGTTTCTGACGTAAGCTGACCCGTACGGTTTTCGGGTTTTAGACGGACATATATACAGTTTACTTTAGGTTAGCATATATATAAGAGCTAACCAAGGTAAACTAAAGTGTTTTTGTCCTGTAGATACTGCACTTTGTGGACTCTTTTCTCCTTTGACTGCAAAAACCTCTTATAGCCTTATCTCCACCTATAACGTCACTTCACACTGCTGTACCATGCAGTCTGCCATGTACCACCCCATCGGGCTTTGATAAGAATTGTGTTGCAAAGGTACCTGTCATGGCGTTCATCCTGCAAGGTCGGTGCCTGTGGTTTGTCCGTGAAATCTCCACGCTCTGATTGTGGCAGAGGTAGTATTTGACGGCAAAACCTTGCATTGATGAGCCATAACACCTTTTGGGGCAACATAATTCTTTAATCAATCCCGATGGTAGTTGGTTCTACATAAGGGAAGAAAATAAAAATTTTATCTTATGGCTAACATTTGCGACACTCAGTACAAGGTGACAGGCTCACGCAAAGCCGTGGCAGACCTTTGGAACACACTCCAAGAGTTGGAGGTGAACAGTAATAATGTGTATCTGTATCTCTTGGCAGAACACTATGGCATTGACTACGAGAAGAAAGGCATCTCGGTGAGAGGACACATCTATTGGGCAGAGTATGAGGAGAACGTGGAAGACGATTATGCCCTCTTGTCCTTTGACACCGAAAGTGCTTGGTCTTCATGCGACTTGTTCTTTGAGGAGGTGAACAAGGCACTTGGCGATGAACTTTCAATCAGTTGGCGAGAGGTTGAGCCAGGTTGCGACATCTTCTATACGCACGATGAGAACGACTTCTTCCCCGAAGAGTGCTACGTCACTGCATACGGAGAACTCTTTGAGGATTGTGAGGGTGCTTACTCCACCTTTGGTGATGCTATCAAGTTGTGGTGTGAGAAGACTGGTGTCTCACAGGACGGAAGAAGCGAACAGAAGATGATTGACTTCATCAATGAATACGAGTATGAGGCAGAGGACACGAATTTCTGCATCAATCCAATCACATTCGGCTAACAAGGAGGAACGGATATGGCAACGATAGACATGGAGCAGTTGGACGGCGTTGTAGGGTGTTTCTGCACCTTGCTTTATCCCCGAAGAGGTCAGACAGAGGGAACGATTGTCGAGGACTTGGGTTGTGAGGTCATTGTCCAGCTCATCAACGGCAAGGAAGTGACGGAGTACAAGGATGATGTTGTCATCTGTGAATAATCAGGAGAGAGTCTGTTGGCTATGTGGCTTGCAGACTCTTTCTTCCTTTGACTGCAAAAACTCTTTTAGGACAATCCTCCAATGAGGTTATGGCTGTTGTAACTGAAATACCTTGGGAGCAAGTTGTGCGGTTTGCTCACTTGCTCCAGTCCTGTTATAGAAGCGATGCTTCGACACCTGTATAGCGATACGTCGCCAAAGTCCCTTCGCCGTTTTAAGCGTCTCTGTACCTTGTTATAGGAATGGTCATTTCGCCTTTTGGTTTTACTCGTCTGTCTTTTGCGACTCTTCCTTGTCGGACACAGAACTTGGTCTTAGCATGATGACAGTGCTATCGCCAATCCTCTGATGTCTGTCCTCTTTTGGCTTGATGCCTCTATTGCTAAGCTGACCCTTAGGCTTGTCGTTCATCGTGCATCAGTGTTCATGCTCCTCACTCTTCTGATGATACAGCTGTAAGGTCGGATTTCCCGCTTCGTTTCTCCAGGCATACAGCCATAGCAGTGCCCCTGTCTGTTGCATACGGATTGCCTCCTTGCTTACAACCTTTGTTCCATTGTTTGGCCCCGTCTTTTTCTGAATTGAGCTATTTGAAAGCCACTTATTTTTACCATGCAAAGGTAGCGTGATGCTGCGAAGGACTTCCTCCTTCTTGTGTGGCCGCTATCGCTGTGACCAATAAAATAGTGCGTAATCTTCCTTTTTCTCCCTTACCGCCAACGACAAAAAGAGTATTGCGAACGATTTTCATGGTGCTTCCCACATGGTGCCACATCCCTGCTTTTGAATGCATGTAAAAATTAAGTTTCACTTTTAAATTCAATTCAAAATGAAAAAGATCGAGAACAACTTCACAGTTTCAGGTTTCGTAGGTAAGGATGCAGAAATCCGTCAGTTCGCAAACGCCAGCGTAGCACGCTTCTCGTTGGCAGTAGGCCGTCAGGAGAAGAACGGCGAGGAAACCAACCGCGTATCGGCTTTCATGAATATGGAGGCATGGCGCAAGAACGAGCACACCGAATCATTCGACAAGCTCACCAAGGGCACGTTGCTCACCGTCGAGGGTTTCTTCAAGCCAGAGGAGTGGACAGACAAGGATGGCGTGAAGCACTCCAGAATCATCATGGTTGCAACCAAGTTCTACGAGTGTCCCGACAAGGAGGAGACTCCTGCGGAAGAGCCGGCCAAGCCAGCAACCAAGAAAGGCAAGAAATAGCCTTTCCTCTCCATAACAAGGCGACCTTCGGGTCGCTTTTGTTTTGCTCAGGGACATCAATCTGCTGTTATAGCGTGTGATAATCTTCTCTAATAACAACCATGTGCATTTATTAACCATAACGGCAACGCCGTCTTCCTTTATTCTAACCACTTCGTCCCTCACCATTTGCGAAACGTCACCAAGATGGTTGGCATACAGATATTCCCGGCTGATGGCGACAAAGTCGCTATTAGCCAAGAAAGACAGTATGCCAAGGTCTGAACGCGAGAGGACTGCCATCTATGCCACAAGATGCCGAAGCCGAGGCTTCTGATAATTGTGTCCTTTACTGGCTATCCACTCGCCTTGATATTCAGACCGTCAATCTTGCGACAGCTTCACTACCCACCCACACCTGCTTTACTATTCTTCTTCTCTTTGACTGCAAAATATTTTCTGTTATAAGCGGTGGTTTCGTCCAAGTGCGTTGTATCGCTTCGCCCCACACCTTCAGAACGGCATTACTGTACGGACACCGCACGAATCCCATGTGACAGGCAGCCAACAATGTCACTATCAGAAACTGACACTTCTGATAACTGCCTTTATTGCTGTCTGGCTGTCCCATTATCGGGCTTCGGCAATGTCCGTGTAATGCCATTCTGCCCACCCATACCACCTTTACCACTAATCAACTGTTTTACAATTTCTCTTCTGCTATACAAGAGGCAGTTCTTGTCCACTCAGGCATATTGAATGTGGCAGACATGTCTGCTACGTCCAATCTGCCTCAGTGTCCTGCGGCAAGGACAAGGCACATTTGTCATGCTGACAGGAGTGCCCGATTTGTCCGTTGCGCAACTGTCTCTTCTTGCCTGATATACGTTACTATCTACTTCTAAATTATACTGCTTTGCCCCACGCCTTTGCGAAGCGTTACATGGTCTGTCGTCATACAGACATCCTTGGCTGATGGCAACACGTTGCTATTAGCCAAAGCTGACAGTATGCCGAAGTACCGACGCGAGAGAATTGTCTGTCCGTGCTACAAGCTATCAAGGCTGAAGCTTTGATGACTTGCATCCCGGTCAGCCAACACACTCGCTTTATGTCGGTACAGCAGACCTGCAAACACTTCACTGCCCACCCTTACTGTTTCAATCTTTCTTCTTACCTCTTTATATATAACACATCATTCCTCTTGCAGCCAATATCAATAATCTTCTTCCAATCAGCGCAGTGGTAGGCATATTTCCTGCAAAGTTAGCCGCGTCTGAGACAATCGTCAAATTCTGCTTGAGGTCTTGTGACTGTGAACAATCTTCCTTTTCCTCGGAAAAGAGTATTCTTCACACATAATTTGTCTTTATGTCTTTTCTTGCGGCTTGTGGGAGCAGAAAATATCCCTCCACAGGCTGAAAGGTCTCGAAAGGAGGGAAGAGAAAGAAACGGTTAAGCGAACGCAGAGGGAATTTATTCACTATGCTGAGCGTAAGTTTCTTCAACGTAGTTAAACAAGTCCAGCGACATGGGCGACAAACTTATTTGTATCACTAAAAATAGAAAGGCAATGAAGATTATCATCCTGCATGATGCTGACGCACGCATCGAGTATCTTGACGTAGCCGACCACCTTCTCGGCTCAGACATCGAGGAGTTCCTCACCAGACAGGGCTTCTCAGTGAACAACATCACATGGCTTGTCACATCGGCAGACCATATCCCAGTGGTTTACCACAAGTATGACATCGACTGCAAGACCGGCGAGGCAACCCACACCAAACGAGAGGCAGAACTGCAAGACCTCACTATCCACGGACAACTCCAGGCATTGCAGCACCGGGAGCAGGACGAGCTGAAAGCGGCTCTTCGCAAGTACGGCACGGAGGTGGACGGAGGCTTTGAGGTGCATTTCGAGGGAGAGCAGCCCATCGTGGCAGGTTATCTCTTTGACGAGCCTCGTGACATCGTCATAGACGCAGCACGTTTGGATGCCGACGGAAACTTGTCGCTTCTTGGAGAGGACAAGGAAGTGAGGGATGGACAATACGACATAGAGCCAAGCGACATATTTGGCGGTCAGTTGGACTATGTCACGTCGAGTATAGGTGCATGGATGAAGTAGGAGCATGTATGACCCAGTGCATCGTATATGACGAGACGACCAAGGAGAGCGAGACCTTTTGCTCATTGACCGCAGCCAAGAAGTGGATGCGAGAGCGCATCAAACAGAAGCATGAGGTAAGCGGACAGAAGTACAGAGTCTATTCCGACGGAGAGTTTGTTAATTGCGGCTCTATCAGTCTCACAGGCAGCAACAAGTCTTTTGTCGCCAATACAAGGCAGACGAAGAAAGGATATTAATAACAAGGTAACGGCAAGCCTAACCAACTTGCCACACATATATTGATATGGAAAAGCAAATATTGAGTTTTAATGACTTGCCATCAGCATTGTCATTAGTAATAAACAAGCTGGAGATTTTAGAAGAAAAGTTTTCCACACTAATGACTCAAATTCAGCCCGATAAGGGATTGGAATGGCTTAGTGTTTCCGAATTGAGTGAGTATCTCCCTACCCATCCAGTTGAACACACAATCTATTGTTGGACAAGCAATAAACAAATACCATTCCATAAGAAGGGGAAACGTATCATGTTCCTCAAATCTGAAATTGATGAGTGGATGCAAGATAACAAGAGTAGGTCACGAGCAGAAATTATGAATGAAGCAATAGCTTATGTTCAATCAACAAGAAAAGTCATTTAAATAACAAGGTAACGGCAAGTCTAACCAACTTGCCACTATAACATTTTCACATTATGATTTACACTCACACTATCGGACGCATCGGAGCAAAGGATTGCCGCGTCATCACAGGTACACACGGAACATTCATGGCTGTTGACATCGCAGTGGACGACTACAGTAAGGGCAAGCAAATCACCACTTGGGTAAGGGTGAAGAGCAGCAAGGAGAACCATATCCGTTTGGCTGAATACCTCACCAAGGGTCGTATGGTGCTTGTGGAAGGCACACTGACTTCTTCCATTTGGACAGACCGCAACGGAGAGAACCACATACAGCATAGCATCATAGCTGACTCCATCGCCTTTGTCAATGCAGGGAAGAAGGATGCAACCGACACACCTGCAACAAAGGCACGCAAGGCAGCCAAGGCAGAGGGCGAGGCTCCCGTACCGCCAGCCGATGCACCGCAGGACAAGAGCGAAGACCTTCCCTTCTGAGGGTAGTATCAACTGAGAGTAGTACGTACTAATCGTAGTAAATCCGCTTTTACTATGGTTAGTATGTACTATCAGTAGTAGAATAGTAAAGTAGTATTCACTAATAGTAGTATCATGTTATGACACAGATAATTGCAGTATTAAATCACAAGGGTGGTGTAGGGAAAAGTACGACCGCAGTAAGCCTTGCGGCAGCTCTGCAACTGAGTAAGAAGAACGTCTTGGCTATTGACATGGATGGACAAGCCAACCTCACGGAAGCCTTGGGATTGTCCATCGAGGAAGAACAGACAGTCTATGGCGCAATGTGTGGACAGTACACCTTGCCGTTGGTCAAGTTGCACAACGGCATCACCGTCTCACCCTCATGCCTTGACCTGTCTGCGGCTGAGTTAGAGCTTATCAGCGAGCCGGGACGGGAGCTTATCTTGAAGGGACTTATCACCAAAGCCATCGCCAAAGAGCATTTCGACTACATCATCATCGACTGTCCACCGTCATTGGGCTTGCTGACCTTGAATGCCCTCACCGCAGCCGACTACATCATCATCCCTGTTCAAGCGCAATACCTTGCCATGAGAGGTATGGCAAAGTTGATGGACATCATCCGCATCGTTCAGGAGCGGCTCAACTCCAACCTTAAAGTGGGCGGCATCGTCATCACCCAGTTCGATCGCCGCAAGACGTTGAACCGAAGCGTGAGGGAAATCGTCAATGACAGTTTTCACGAGAAGGTTTTCAAGACCGTCATCCGTGATAATGTGGCTTTGGCAGAAGCACCCATCAACGGCAAGACTATCTTTGAGTATAATCCCAAATCCAATGGTGCCAGTGATTATATGTCTTTGGCAAAAGAAGTGTTAAACTTAAAATAGCATAGCCATGAGCAAGAGCAGTATGTTGAAAGAGGGAATGAAAGGCGGTCTCAACGGACTCCTTTCTTCCACAAAGAAGCCGAGTAAGGAGCAGATAGTCACAGAAACTACACCAGCACCACCTGTGTCTGTTTCTGAGACTACCGAAGTGCCGGTGCATTGCAATTTCCTTATCAACAAGAGCATCCACACGAGGATGAAGTACCTCGCCATCAAGAAAGGGATGTCCTTGCGTGATATTGTCAATGAGGCAATGACAGAATACCTAAAGCGGCATGACACATGAGTGCCGCGCGGTATCATCGCCGAACAGACGATGATACCGCTATCTCTTCTATAAACAGACTTTACTATCCGTAGTATGGTAGTAAAAACTATTCGACTATTATACTATTCGTAGTCGATACTACTTTTAGAAAATACTATCCAACTCATTTTTAGGGCAATAGTTTTCTCTGCTTGTAGGACTGTCTCCATGCTGATAAAAGGCAATGTCGTTCCCTATTACAAGATTTTCTCTTTTTCCCTCATATCAACTATCGTCCTTCCCCATATACAGCTTCGCCCCACGCCATCCCGCCCGTTTCCTCTTTTACATAACAGATTTCTTTTCGCCTGCCTTGCCGCTGCGGATATTGTTTTGCAAAGGTAATGCTGGCGATTGTTCAAACACCAAATCGTCCATTGCATTTGACCGAAAAATCTTCCTCTGCGTGCAGAGCGTATTTTTCGCTCCCGATTTGGCTTTTTGATCGCCATCACTCTTGGAAAGCAAAAAATATCCCTTGGGCAGGCAGGAAAAGCCTCCGAAATAAGGGAAGAAAAAACATAAGAGCAATGGCACACAAGAATGACTATCAAATCCAAAAGCAGTTAGACAAGCCTCAGACTTGGTTCTGCAAATACTATCCCGCACGCATCCGCAATGTGGGTGAGAAGGAGATTGCCGACAGACAATTAGTGTTTGACTTCAAGGACGGAAGAGCCTACGAGGAAGTGGCGCAGCGCACCGCAGAGAATATGCTGACACTCTACGGCAAGGGTTGCGTGAACATCGTCTTCGCCCCCGTTCCAGCATCCACAAGCGAGAGCAACGAACTCCGCTACAAGGCTTTCTGCCACAGGGTGTGTGAATTGACAGGAGCGGAAAACGGCTACGAGCACGTGAGGGTATGCGGAGAGCGTAAGACCATCCACGATAACCGCAAGAACGAGGATGAAGTCCGCAAGGCGAATGTCGTTGAGTTTGATGAGCCGTTCTTCGACAACAAAATGGTGTTGGTCTTTGACGATGTGATAACCAAGGGTCTCAGCTATGCCAAGTATGCCAACCAACTCGAAAGGCTCGGGGCATGTGTTATTGGCGGTATGTTCCTCGCACGCACACATTATAAAGTAAGGTAAAGTATGACAAAGTACGACAAGGCAGTGTCCGTATGCTTCAGCGGACACCGCAGCGTACCTTTCGCCAAGCGGAGGGAGTTGAAGCAATGTCTCAAATCGGAGATAGCCAAGGCGTATGCCGACGGCTACCGGTATTTCTATTGTGGCATGGCAATGGGATTTGACCTGCTGGCGGCAGAAGCCGCCCTTTCGTTGCAATGCGAGTTGAAGGACTTGCAGGTGATAGCCGTTGTGCCGTTCCGTGGTCAGTCTGACCGGTGGAGCAAGGAAGAGCAAGCCAAGTATGATGCCATCCTGCGCATCGTGGATGACGTGGTCGTATTGAGCGAGCAATACTACAATGGCTGCCTTCTGAGGCGCAACGACTATATGGTCAACCGCAGTTCACGTCTCATAGCCTACTTCGATGGCAATCCCAAGGGCGGCACGTTCTACACCGTCAGAGAAGCCAAGAGGCAGGGATTGGACATAGTGAATCTTCATAATAGTGTATAACCCATAAAACAGAAAATGCTTATGGACGATATTGTTGCAATCATCGTTTGCTACTTCGTGTTCGGAGCTTTGGGCAATGTGCTCAGAGCTTTGTTCGGCGGAGAGAGACGAAACGACTTCCGCCGTGACCGCTAAGCGTCTTTAAACCAAGATACGCTGACAGCCATACGTCTGCACCTTACCCCAAAAAGATGCAGCGGATAATTGTGTCCGTAGGCAAGGATATTCAGATTCCTCACCTTAACATTTTGATAAAAATAAAGATACTGCTGCCTATATTTCAAGACAGCAGTATAAACCTTACTCTGCAGGTGCCCATTTGCAACGCACAGGAGAGACGATTGCACCCTCTGCTTTCAGCTGCTTCATGGCTGCATCTACCTCTTTGCGGTCGAGACCGCTGAGTTCTGCGATTTTACCTGCGTTGAGAGGCTGACCAGCCTCTTTCATTGTTGCCAATACTTTTTCTTTTGCGTCCATTGTTTTGATGATTTGATGTTTTGTTTATAATCTTGTTATTAACTCTTGTATTTTGTCTTCCCTTATAATCTTCGGTTGTGCCTTACCTGCCAGAACGAGAATTTTCTTCCCGTTTCTGTAGATGTGCAGCTGTCTGCTTCGTACCACTGCTGTCAAGGTCTCATCATCCTGCATGGCTTGCCATATAGGATAATACACACCTTCTGGTTCAAACAACTTCTTCTGAAGGTGTGAGCACATGTTGGTTGTATCTATTGTCATATCGTTACGTCATATCATTAACATGATTCTGCCAGCTTCTTTTGTGAACATTTCAGGGAAACGGCAGATTGTTGCATACACCTGCTTGCTTGTCACAGGCTGACCGTCCTTTCTCAGGTGCAGCCTATGACGATTGATGGCATCGGCAATCTGGTCGGTTGTCATGCCGCCATTTCGCTTTACCATCACATATACTATGGCTTCTTCTATCTTCATCCTTTATTCATCTGTTTTTCAATCCATGCCATCAATACGGCAACAGCATATTCCTGTTCTTCCTTGGTCAGTGCCCTGCCTGCTGAGATGTGATGCCACTTGAAGAAGCATCCCCGGCAACAACAGCCAGTGGCATGTTGAGCCAGGAAAACAGGATGCCCACGCATGGGAGTCTGCTTGCCGTCGTTCGGTATGACAGCCGGAGCAAGTCTTTTTGCCACAAAGTCCTCTGCGTGTTTTCGTATCGTCGGCAATCCCTTTTCCATTACATACTCCCTGTCTTGCTTGGACAGATGGAACCGGCTGCGAAAATCAGACTTTGCCAATCTCTCAAAGAGATTCGTCAGGTCATACTCTTTCTTATCACCAGGAACGCTTTCTTGCGGCTCTTCCTCTTGGAACAACGATGGATATATGTATTTCTGTGACATCATTATCTGTTGCTTCTGATTTCTAATGTTATATCCATATATGACCGCTTGCCGTCTATATAGTCTGCATAGAGTATTTCTTCGCTTCTGCCTTTCAGAATATGGCACTTACCGCACAGCTCACAGTTGTGCAGACATCTCCATTCATTCAGAACGTAATCCAAACGTTCCTCTCGTGTAGATGATTCAATAGAGGGTGTGCTCATAATCAGTGTCTCCCACAGCGTGGTCAATCAGTGCCTGAAACTCTTCTTCCGTATAGTCTTCTTCCCAACCATACGTTACGTCCTTTATGCCCAAAGTAAACCCTAATGCCTCAGAATAGGATATGCCAATTTCAGCTGCAAGGTCTCTTGCCGCTTGAAAAATCTGCTCTTCTTTGCTTAAGGGCAGTTGTTTCGCTTTCTTATGTTTTTTCTTTGGTTTCCCCATTTGAGTATATTCGTTTAATAATCAGCGTTGATGGGCATCTTGAAATTCCTGTATTTCTTTCGGAGTTCCTCATTTTGCGCCTTCATTTCCTCATACATATCATTCAGTGCGTCAGGAAATCCCCATCCACAAGGGCTTGCCCAACGAAGGCATTGCTTGATTCGGGAATCATACTTGTCCCAAAGGTCATAAAGCACGATGTGGCGCAATGTCTTGTCGAAATTACTCTCAACAGAATCATAGAATTGCTCCCACATGTCTCCATAGTCATAAGTGAACTGACAGGCATTCTCCATATAGAACACCATCAATTCTGCGACTGAATCTTCCGAAGGCTTCAGTTTCTTGAAGTCGGACAATGCCTTGCGGCACACTGAGAAGCGTGTCTTTGGCTCTCTGTTTCTGCTCGGATAGAACTCTTCCCGTATGATGTGCTTATACTCTTCCAGCTTCTGGCCCTCATTCGGCTCTGCATAGAAGTCAAGATATTCCTTTGCCTCTTTCCGTGCAGAATAAAGTTCCAATACCATTTTTATTATTTCACTCTTGTCCATGGACATGAGGACAGACTTTAATTTAGATTTTGACATTTCTGCTCTTTTATCTTAAAAACGGGTCAATCGTTGCCAGCAACTCTGATTTCTGCATCACACCGCTCGTCCTCCACAACACTTCGCCGCGTCTGAACAGCATCAATGTGGGCACAGACTGTATGCCATACTGACTTGCAGTCACCCCATACTTGTCCACATCTACCTTGATGATGCGGATTCTGTCACCCAACACTTCCTTCACCTGCTCAAGGATGGGGTGCATCATCTTGCATGGCTGGCACCAGGTGGCGAAGAAATCGACCAAGACAAGTTGGTCACTTGATATAACGTCTTTGAATGTTTCCATTACGATTTTCTGTAAAATTATGCTATTTTCTTTCCTGTTATCTTACAATACTGCCCTGCAAATGTTAAAATCGAGAAGAATTCAATGAAAAACCTTCGTTATTTCAAAGAATATTCGTACCTTTGCAGCGCTCATCTATAGATAGAAGGAGTTTCGAGACCCGGTTGCCTTTGATGCAATTCGGGTCTTGCGTTTTATAGTGGTGTCTGCAATCTCTTTTTCATCTTCTTTTCCAAAGCCTTTAGTCCATACTCTTTGTTAAGATGGTATGCTGTCAACAGATAGAATCCGTTGCTACGTTGTTGTTCCAAGACAATAACATACTTTTCCACTTTATCATAGATGTATGTTTTCTTGACCTTACGCTTTTTGCCGTCCCTCTCTTCTATGGTAAATACATCCAGATTGTCTGGTGTCAATTCTCTCACATGGTGATTTATCCAATGAAGCCTTTGTGAACGAGCCATCTCGAATACTCGCTTTGGATAAGTCGTACCGTCTTCGTTCTCAACCATGATTTCTTCACAGGTAAGATGCTTGAACAATCTTGCCATGTCAATCTCGCCATCTGTCTTTATAGGATAGATGCGCCACCCTCTGAATGAGAATTGACAGTTATCTTCTATATCACGCTTGAATATTGCATGAAGATCATGCTCTCTTTCTCGTTCACTGAGATATGCCAGTTCCAGCAGCTCAGGGTATTTCTTGATAATATTCAAACTGCTCATTGGCTATTTCAGTGCGATAAAAAACAAATTAAACTTCTTTCTAAATTTGGGAGTTGTGGTGTTGAGACTGATATTACTGTGTTTTTTTATCTTTTCAATCAGCTTCATTTTGGCTCTCACCCTTCCTTCAACTTCTCCCTTTTCATATCTAAGGTTGTAGTTGATGGCTCCCATTAGAACATCTGCCAATTGGATGAAGACACTTTCGTGTGAACGTATAAACTGAAACCTGCCAATGGAAGAGTTGTATTCCATTATTTTTCTGAGCCTCTCCAGCTTATCGCTACTGCATGTGTCCTTGATATCCATATATATGTTATATGTATAATCCATGTCCATCTTGTGATGCAGCAATTGGTAGTACATGCGAAAGTAGAAATCATTAAACGTATAGTCTTCTCGTTTCTCGTCAATCTGACTCTTGTCAACAACCACAGCCCTAAATTCCATGTCATTCATAAAGAACCAGTCTATAAGCTCTGCATAGACTTTATACGTGGCCTCGTGGACATTTGTCCATTTCAGCTCATCACTATAGCCGTGCTTCTTCTTAATATCTTTTATGGCATCTTTTGCCATGCGGATTTGTGTGTATGCTATACTTGTACATCCCAAAAGCATGTAGGGATGACCGTCATGCACCATGTGGGTGCTTTCATCACAGTAGATGTTGAATGTCTTATTCATTGTATCTGTTTTTTGTTTATTCTTTATTCCTTTTCTTCAGCGGTCCACTATGAGGTCCACGGTTCAGCGTCACACCATGCTTGTTGAGTATGCGGAACACGGAACTTCGGCTTGTGAAGCCGCTGATGGCAAAGATGTCATCTATGCTGTGCCCCTCGTTGTACATGTTCACGATATTCTTCTCACGCTCCAGTTTCGACAGTGCCCTTTCCGACTTCTTGGGCGGCCGGATATTCTGTTGCAGATGGATGATGTGTGCCGATGCCTTGCGCAGCACGGCACACTCCTCAGAGAGTGACCCGAACATACGGATGACCTGTGAGGGCTTGGTGTCGGGGAAAAGTTCGTCAAACGTATCGATGCGGTCTTGGATGGAGATGATGCGAACCACCTTCACACGGCAGTATTCTATGAATGTAGCCAGTTCACGGGTGCCACGCAGTGCGTTACTGAACCTCGACACCACCAGCTCGTCGCCGCGCTCCAGACTCGATATGAGCTGCTTCCACATCGGGCGCAGCCTCTCGTGTTCGGACAGTTCCTCTATCACCTGAACACAGCCGTATTGCTGCATCCAAGCCTTGTCTTCTGCATACTCTTCGCCATTGGTGGCGATAAAGATGTAACCTACTTTTGCCATACTGTTGTACGCTATTAAATGAAATCAAGTGCAAAGGTACACTATTTTTCCGAGAAACAATCATACTTGAACGAAAAATCATACTTAAACACGATAATTTGCCATTTTCTTTTCACTTGATTTCATTGAAAATCATACTCGCAAGTATGATGCACAAATAAGATTAAACTTACTGTCATTCTTGCAAATATATCGCTGAAACGCATTAACTTTGCACCGTCAATTTCAAAATCAGACTCAAAATAATGACAACAATGAAATATGAACCCCAACTTTTCAGAGGACAAACCAACCTCCATTGCATGAAGCAAATATTGCATAATGCAAAATCAAACTCGCATGGCGGTATCAGACTTGCCATTTGTATTGCCACTGCGTTTGCCGTAATCATGCTGACAGCATGTTCAGACGGAAACGGCACGAAGTCGTTCCATTCAAGCGATGAAGCCATCAGAGAGTATCATGGCTTTCTGACCACTCTTCGGCAGAGCGACAAGGTCACCATCCAATCGTTGGCAAAGACCATCAATGAATGGCGCGTGTTGAACGATTCCGTGACATCGTGCATCTCACGTGACACTGTCAGGAAAGCCCACTCATACCCGTTCACGGTATATCATGAGTTGAACGACTCCATCCACATCGAGCTGTGCCGTATGGCGATGTCTAAGCAACGCACCTTTCACGACCTGCTCTATCTCAGAGAACAGACCTCTTCCCATGTTGGTGATGAGGAACTACAGCAAGCCGTGAAGGAAGCACAGCCATTCTTCGCTTCCTTGGATAGCCTGCCTATATATAATAAAGGTGGTAAACAGGCGGTACTGAAGCGTTACCTGCTGTTCCTGCAAAAATCCGCCAAGCAAGGCATTCACGGCAAGGAAGACCTGCTCGCTTTCATCAAGGAAGAGCATTTGTATTTCAAATCCTTCCTGCAATACCTGCCGGATTTTGCTGACGATGACATCGGTGACATCAGACGAAACACCGAACACTGCTGTCGGGAGATACTCCGTGCCGCCGACCGCAAGGATTTGTCCCACAAGGATGCAATGATATACCTCTCCATGCGCACCAACCACCGTCTGCTGCGCAACGCACAAGCGGCTATCGAGGATCTGAATAGTGGCAGGGTAAAGGACGAGCACACCATGCACGCCTACCTCCTGATGATGATGCAGCCGTTCATGACGATGGATGACCTTTCCGTGAGCGTGCTCTCCGACAAGGACAAGGCAGACCTCTACAAAATAGCCGATGCGCTCCCCAAGGAGATGGACGGTCTGGCCAAGAAACTGCACCTCGACAAGCAACGCCTGTCGGATATGCCCATGCTCATGATGAAGATTTATGTCACAAGATTATAAACACCCCAAACAGAGAATACGATTATGTTAGAACAGTTTTGCGATGATTTCCTTGCCGTCGTGCCTTTGCAGTTGCCAGAACTGCTGGACAAGCGCAAGATGGAGAAGCCTGTCAAGTATGACGATTACGTGCTTCTTACTTTCCAGTTGAACACCCCTTTCACGATAGAGGAGGTGATGGATATGCTCGAAGACGAGATGGAAATGATAATCCTCTATCACCACATTCCAAGCCGTCATACGGAGTTCGGACACAGCTGCTGTGCCTATTCCAACCCTTCTTTCGGACGGATGTTCAAGGTCAACGGCTCCACAGATGAGCGTGGCATGGTCAGCCAGATAAAAGTGACCATCTATGACTCGCTGGAGCACATGTCGGCAGATGTATGCCTCGACCTCAGTCTGCATTGCAAGAACGGGTTCTTCAAATACATGAAGCCCAAGGAGGAAGTCCTGCTCGACTTCATTTGAAAGTTACATTTGCCAGATGACAGTCCTGTTCTACCGCAACAACGCTCCATTCTGTTGTCCACAACAAAGGCCAAAGTCATGCCACAAGCTCCCGACCATCTGATGAAGGAAACGCTTTACATGAAGATTATCCATCTTCTCGACCGTCACCGCACATGGCTGGAGATTGAGAGCATCGCCACTGTCCGCAACCACACGATAGTCAGGAACGGCAGAATGACCGACATCCTCAGCCGTGTGCTTGTGGTCAAGGCCATCCACCATCATTTCCCCTACACGAGAGGGCAAGTGTGGCAGATAGCCGAGTACGACTTGGAACAGGCTATCAAGAGCCTTCGGACAACCGACGGAGCTTTCCGTCAGAGAATAATCAAGGGAGAACTGACACTGGAGGATATGGAGCGTATCATATCCACTGCCACACACGGTGTCGTCCAGCCCGACCTGAGTCCACTTCCATTATTCACATGCTATACATATTATGACAAGTAAGATACTGTTTCTCATCCTGATGTCAGCGTTCTTCTTTGTGACGATGATTCTGCACAGAAGCCGCAGACAGTTTATGACACGGTTCTATCTGCGCATGACCGCGCTTGTGACAGCAAGGAAGCTCTACCGGTTGATGCTGCTCATCCTGCTGTACGTGTTCCACTTCCTCTACCTCTGTGTACACTATAACGACATAGGCGTAGTGGCTTCCACCATAGCGTTTGCCATATTCTTTGTCTTTATGGATGTGGAGAGGTGGCTACAGCGTCTGCACGAGGAGCGGACACCCTTCTGCATCGCCGCGTTGGCGGCAGTGGTGTTTGTCTTCACTCCTCATCTGTTCACGCTTGCTGTCACCATCTCCTTTGTCCTTCTGGCATCACTGTTCTATCCCTCGCGCATAGTCATATCGCTGTGGAAGAACAAGGCTGACCGCAAGATGCTCCTCGAAGACACAGAAATGCTCATCATATACTACTATTAAGTATCACCTGTATCATGCCGTTCCTTTTGTATAATGGAGCTGGCGACAAACAACAGTATTCACCAAACAGATTATTGAAATGAAGAAACAGAAACATAGAACGAGTTCCGGCAAGATGTCTGAACGGATGTCCCTGTTGGAGTTCTTGAAAGAGAGGTCCGGGATAAGGCTGTCGAAGCTCGAAGCCTACCTTGACCTTGTAGACAAGGCTTCTGTACAGTACATCCCCAAGGATCTGTGCAAGCAGGAGTTCAGCCTGTCCAACGGGCAGTTTGTAATCACCATTACCGAACTGGCAGGATGCTGGCATTGGCACCGCGCCACTGTCCGCACCTTCATCGAGCAGTTGGAGAAGATGAACCAGATTTCCGTCACCCGTCTCACGAAGAGCCAAATCATCACCATCCCGATGTTGGCTGAGACACCTGCCGTTTCTCCGATTGACGCAGCCTTGGATGTGTTCCGCCAGAAGATGTGTACCGCATTGGACGAATGGCGAAGCGGCAAGATGTCCGCATCGGCTTGCGCCTCGGAATGTGAACAACTCTACGAAGATGCAACAGAGGAAGTAGCCATTATCTTGCAGAAAGCCGACAATGGCAATTCAATTGGCAAGGTGCCATGCGGAAGAAACATTCCCGAATCTGTAGGACACGCCTTTTGTATGACTGCACTCACAGCTGTCTGCGAAGCCACCTTCCATCAGGTGCTTTCGCAGGAAACAGATAACGCCCTCGTTACCTCCCTTCTTCCCTTCTTTTACAAAGACCTGGGAGGAGACTGGCTCTCATTCATCGAGGCGGCAAAGGCAATATCAGAATTGGCATTGGATGGCAGCTCACCAGCCTTGCATCAGGAAAGCGCAGCCATCAAGTCACAGTTTCAGTCACTCTGCCGACCGTTCCTTGCCATTGTAGCCAACCAAGAGGGCTCCTGTCCATCAAAAGGCTGTATTAACCTCTAATAATCACCGTACAACGCTTCTTCTTTTCTACTGGCACAGTGTTTACACGTCTGCCATTGCTGTAAAATAATCGGGCTTGCCCGTTGGTCGGAAATGAGGGAATTTGGGTAGCCTAATACCCCTCTTGGTCTCCGACCATCGGGAGGCTGTCCTTACAAGCAGCAAGCTGGAGACAGGAGAGTTGTACACACATAAAAGGAAATAGGTTATGGCAACACCAAAACAGGTTATGGATTTCCGACCATCTAAGGGAATCACCACAGCACAGAGCAACGAGCACCAACGCCGTTGGACGGAAAAGGGTTGGGGATCCGCTGAATCAACAGGCAACTACGACCGCAGCCGTGAGCGGCTCAACTTCGAGGTTCGGGGCGGCAAGGTTTGTCCTATAGACAAGAGCCGAAGCATCCCGGAGCGCATGGCAGACATCCTGCGGAGCCGTGGAATCAAAGACCCCAACGAGGGACTGGCAGAGCCACGCTTCCGCACAGTGGTCAATTTCATCTTCGGAGGCTCACGAGAACGTATGACAGAATTGGCATTCGGTGACCAGAAGGTGAATCTCACTCACGGAGCGGACAATTCGCATCTAACCCGATGCAAGGACATTGAGGAATGGGCAAAGGATGTTTACCGCTTTGTTGCGGACAAATACGGTGAGGAGAACATCGTCGCTTTCATCTTACACTTGGACGAAACCAATCCGCACGTTCACTGCACCCTCTTGCCAATCAAGGACGGCAAGTTTGCATACAAACAGATATTCGCCGGAAAGGACAAGTACGAGTTTTCTGCCAGGATGAAAGCCCTGCACAGCGAATTTGCCGATGTCAACAAGCGTTGGGGCATGGAGCGCGGAACTTCCGTCTCAGAGACGGGAGCACGCCACCGCACCACCGAAGAATACCGCCGCCAGCTGTCAGAACAGTGCACCACCATTGAGCAGTCCGTCGCCACCCATCAGCGGACACTCGCCTCGCTCCAATCGGACATCCGTCTGGCAGAGCGGAGAGTAAAAGGACTCACCTCAATGGTCAACAACCTCTTGCAGGAGAAGGCTGAGAAGGAGGCGGCACTTGCTGAATTGCATCGGCAGATTCTTGCAGGTCACGACAATCCTGATGCTCTCCGTCAGCAAGTCCAAGAGCTGGAGCAGGAACTGTCCGCTATCCAGTCGAAACTGGACGACAAGCAGGAGAAGCTCTCAGAGGCTGACCGCAAGCTCGATGCCCTGCGTGAGGAGATGACCGCCATGAAGGAGCGCACGGAGGAGTTGCGGCAGGAGGCACACAGATATTCCGATACTATCCGACAAGGTGCGGACACCGTTCTCAGAAATGCCCTTCTCGAAAACATGGTCAGCGAGTTCTCCGAACGTGTGGCACGGCTTTCCAATGAGGGCAAGGACGTGTTTGACGGTTCCCTGCTTCAGGCCTTTGCGGAGAATGGAACGGAGGTGATGTACTGTGCCACGCTTCTATTCCTCGGCTACGTCGATGATGCCACCACCTTTGCCGAAGGTCATGGCGGTGGCGGCAGTTCGTCCGACCTCAAATGGGGACGTGACGATGACGAGGATGAACGCGCTTGGGCACGCCGTTGCATGATGAAAGCTGCACGCATGATGCGCCCCTCTTCCGGCAAAAGGAAGAAACGATAAGCGGCACTGTCACGTATCACCTGTTATAGTATTCACCAGATTAAATTGAACAACATGAGAAAAATACTTATTCTATCCCTTGGCTTCGCCCTTTCATTGGGTGCGCAAGCCAAAGACTATCACCGCACGGCGGACACCACCACCGTTGTATGCAGACTTTCGGCAGACGGTATGCTTCGTCCGCTTAAACCTTCCTACATGAAAGGGGCATTGGTAGCTTCGCCATGGACGGACAACTGGTTTGTCCAAGCGGCAGGAGGAACTACGGTCTTCCTCGGCAAACCGCTCGGATGCAACGACCTATTCGGTCGCATGAAACCGGCATTCTCCGTGTCGATCGGCAAATGGTTCACACCTTCCGTCGGCGGTCGTCTGAACTATGGCGGTATGCAGTTCAACGACTGCAACAACTCCTCGCAGGACTACCAGTACCTGCGTGCTGATTTCATGTGGAATGTCCTCGGCAACCTCTACAAGGACGATGTACACACTCTTGCCAGATGGAGTGTCATTCCATACGTGGGCGTGGGTATGCTGCACAACAAGGTGAATGCCCACAAGCCCTTTGCCATTTCCTACGGCATACAGGGGCAGTATCATCTCTCCCCACGCATTGCTGTTACGGCAGAGATAGGCAACATGACCACCATGCAGGATTTTGACGGCTATGGCAAGGCACACCGCCTTGGCGACCATCTGCTGTCCGCATCCCTCGGCCTCTCTGTCCGCATCGGCAAGACTGGCTGGAAGCGAGTGATAGACGCTCGCCCGTACATCGCACAGAACGAATGGCTTTCGGCATACGCCTCATCCCTTTCTGACAGCAACAGCCGCTATCACGCCCAGCACGATCGAGATTGTCAGACTCTGGAGCAGCTGCGCAAGATTCTTGCCATCGAGGGACTTCTGGACAAGTACGGCCACCTCTTTTCTGACGATGCCGCTTCTTCCGTCACAAATGGCTATCCTCGAAACGACTACAGCGGTCTCAACTCGCTGCGTGCAAGAATGAGAGACAAGTATGGTAATGGTCAAAAGACAAAGGTCATGGAGTCCGCCTCTTGTACAGAAGAATATGGCAATGCTGAAGGTGAGCCGGAAGACGATTACCTATCGCTCATCCACTCAGGAAAGGCTTGCATAGGTGCGCCCATCTATTTCTTCTTTGAACTTGGCACTGACAGGTTGCTCAACAGGTCACAGCTCGTCAATCTCGACGAAGTAGCACGCATCGCCAAGAAATATGGCTTGAAAGTTAAGGTCATCGGCGCTGCCGACAGTGCCACAGGCAGTGAAGCCATCAATGATAACCTCAGCCGTTCCCGTGCCAGATTCATTGCAGAGGAACTGATGAAACGTGGTATGGAAAATGGCACCATCTCTCAGATTTTCGATGGCGGCATTGACGATTACTCGCCCAATGAGGCGAACCGCCATACCAGAATCCTGCTGTATCTATAGCCAGACATACAGCTCCGAACAAGAGCACTAAAACTTTTTTTTCATTGATAAATTTTAGAAAGGGAGGGCTTGTCCGTGATGGATAGGCCCTCCCTTAATCATATATGTATTAACGCATATTCTATGCGCATATCTTTTTTTTATCCGTGTTTCTCAGTACTTGACCAGTCAAGCAGGAAGTCATATATACTCATTATCTGTATGCCGTTTTCGTCGCTCCACTGCTTGGTATGTTCTCCCACGATCAGCAGTTTGCGGAAAGAGTCATCTACAAGACGCAACGACCGTTTCTCCTGTTCCATCTTTTCTGCATCGGGCATACGCCACGCCGACTGGATGTAGATCCGCTCGCTCCCTTTGTTGCAGACAAAATCCACTTCCAATGTCACCCTCTGCTGCTTTCCTTCCGTATTCCTCACTCGATGATAGACGTTACCCACATCCACGAGCCATCCTCGCATACGCATCTCATTGTAGATGACGTTCTCCATGATATGTGTCGGCTCGCTCTGACGGAACGACAGAATAGCATTCCTCAGACCTACGTCCTGATAATAATACTTGGACAACGAACCTATGTATTTCCGTCCTTTGATGTCGAACCTTTCGGATTTTTCGATAAGGAAAGCATCCTGCATATATTCCAGATAAGCCGACACTGTCTTGTCGGTTATGCTCTGCACATTGCTTACGGACTTGAACGTATTGGCTATATTCAGTGCATTGACAGGTGCTCCTATACTGGATGCTACGGTCTTCGACAATTCTTCAAATTCAGGTCTCAGTTCTATGTTGTTCCGCTCGTAGATGTCACGTAGATATACCGTGCGATAAAGGCGACGCAGGAAATCAGCCTTCTTCTCATCCCCAACCTGTGTAAGTAGTTGCGGCAAACCTCCGTACAGTCTGTATTCAGCCCAACCGTCTTCTTTCGAACCATCATACACCGTCATGAACTCCTTGAAGGATAGTGGCCACACATGTATCTCGTCACCTCTGCCTCGGAATTCCGTCACCAGGTCAGAGGACAGGAAACGCGAGTTGGAGCCTGTGACATACACATCCGCCCCTTCGGTAACTGACAAGGAAGAGAGCACCTCTACAAAGTCTTCCACCTCCTGCACCTCGTCGATGATGATATAATAAGTCTCATAGTCAATCATCATCTTTTCCACCCAGTCCAACAGGTAGTCCGGGTTCTTGAACTCTCTGTTCTTCCTACTCTCCATGTCGATGACGAGAATATGGTCTTCTCTCACGCCCTCATCCAATAGATGCTGATGAAAGAGTTTCTTCAGAAGGAACGACTTGCCTGAACGTCGCAATCCTGTGATTATCTTTATGAGCCCGTTGTTCTTTGAACGGCTCAACTGTTCTATGTATCTATATCTGTTTACTATCATATTTTACGAAAAACTGTCACTTGTGACACTTTTTCGGAGGCAAAGTTATATATTTTATCCTAAATCAAAGAAAGAAATAAAGAAAAATGCACTAAAAATCAATGATTTTCCTGTTTTGTAGTGTCTATTCCACTTGCCGATGCCCATTTTTCTTTGCAAAGTTACTGCCCGGGCGAATGGTCAAGTACCGCCATGCTAACAGGCAGAGGACTGAACGACAGCTTTCCGCAAATCAAAGATTTGGGTATTTCATTAACTCCTCCGTCTGTTTTCTTGCCTTATCGCCCTCATTCCGCAGTCTTTTGATGCACGAAAAATCAGTTCCCGACAAGAGGAGCCGAAAGGCTTCAAAAGGAGGGAAGAAAAACAAGTTGAACAAATAATTTCTTTGCGTATGGAATTACACAGATTATCAGAAAACGAGCAGGCATTTGTCGAGTGCTTCTCACGGTTCGTAAACGGTCAGATGGGGTCAGCCGCCAAGGTAGGCAATGCCCTTGCAGATGACCATCGCTATCTTATCAACGAAAAGGGCAAGGTGGTGTTTGCCTTCTTGGAACGCCTTGCCAACGACTATCAAAAAGGTCGTTATGACCAGCGTGACGAGTGGGTGTGCCGATTGGCAGCAGAGGCCATCGAACACCTTGTAGAGAACAGAATGTATTACAGAACACTTAACAACGATTGACTATGGCAAGCAGATTGATTACACCCGTATTGGAGGAGATACTGAAATCCTATCCTCTGTATTCACAGGACGGCAAAGGCAAGGATGCCGTTTGTGTGGCAATATTCTTCATCGGACACGTCCGTTGGTTCGTACTTGAAGGACAGCCGGAAGGTAACGACACCACGTTGTTCACCATCGTATGCGGTCTGCATGAAACGGAGTATGGCTATACCTCCGTCAATGAAATGGAGAGCGTAAAGGTGGATGGCTCCAAATATGGAGTGGACGAGATATTTCAAGTGGAGCAGTTGGACGGCTTCAAGCCGGTGAAACTGAAGAGCATTCCAGACGAGGATTTACAAGCATTCCTTCATAATATGGAATGACCCCAAATTAAATCAGCCGCAGGGACATTACTCCTTGCGGCTGACTATTGTTAGTACCTACTATGAGTAGTAAAGCCTACGATTAGTATATACTACGATACTACTCTCATCTTCGGAAAGCGGACTTGGCAACGTGCTCCTCTTGTACCTCTTCCTTCTGGTACTCCTCCATGTCAAGCAGTTGCTCATACGCAGAGCTGATGTTTGCGTCCATAGAATGGTTGTGGCTGAAAGGGAAGGTATGCTTCACAGAGAGTCCTGCATTGGTCACAGTCCCCACATCCAGGCTATCCTTATCCTTGTTATATTGCAGGTTCAGCAAACCACCATTCGGCATTTGGAATATCGGCATTTTTCGCTGCGCCAATTCCGAAAACTCTTCGGCGGTCATCTCCCTCGCCACAGCCTTCACGTCCTCACTGGCACGTCCTATGCCATAGCGAGTGATATGGTCACGCACTTCTTGCTCCGTATGCTTCAGGAACACCTCATACGTACCGCCGACACTCCCGTTATAGACCACTGCAAAGTCCTTGTCCTCTATTAGCAGGTCATCGCCTCTGTTCTGGCACGGCTTCCTGTAGGTCTGCTCCTCGTCCATGCCGTTCCCGTCATAGTATTCCTTGGCAAGCGTCAGCAGTCCTTGATAGTCACCTTTCTCCTTTAGCTTATCCAGTTCCGATGTGTCATCCGTTGATTGGAGATAGGCGATGGAGGCATAATAGACGTTTTCTTTCGATTGTGAAGGCTCTGTCAGGCTTTTGTACTGGGCAAAAGCCTCCTGATAATTGGTGTCAAGGTCTTTGCCGTGGTCGTAAGGAACAGAGAGTTTCACTTCCAGACCGTTACTCGTCGGCACAGCAATCTTTACAGAGTCCTCCTTCTCATGATGCTGGATATATACAGCAGAACCATTATATGCCAAGACTGCATGGTCGCCGTCATCTATGGATAGATAACTTTTCCCTTGCCCGTTTTCCTGCTCAGCCTTTTTCTCCTGGTCTATCTCCATAGCAATCTTGTCGATATGCTGCGTGAGCATTGAGGTAGCTTTTTTCACATCGAGTAGCGTGGTCTTGATGAACTGCGGCGACTCCTTCAGCGAATCCAGCCAAGACTTCAAATAGGCAGCCGAATCTCCTTTCAGATGCTTTGTCATGCCATACCGCTGAGCGGTCAGCGCAGCCGTCAGTTCTGCCACCAGTTCCTCGCGTGCATACTCTGCCGAGCCGAAGGTAGCGGGCTTGATGCGGTCTAACTGTCCCTCCGCACCCGTGGAGTGTCCCATCTCGTGGAAAAGGTTCGAGTAGAAAGACTCCCCATCCTTGAACTGCCTTTTCTCAGGCATCACAATCTCATTCTTGCTGATGGAGAAATAGGCGGAATCACCGAACATCGGTTTGATGGGACATATCCAACGGTTGTCCGCTATCATCCTATCCACGGGTTCAAAGGCAAACTGCTCGTCCTTCTCTACCTTGGGCATCGAGTATTCCTGTTCCAGTTTCTCCCAAAACTCTGGTCTGACCTCCTTCAGGTTGGTCTGCGCCACATTGAAGACATGGTAAGTCTGAAGCTTTGGATATACATTGTACTTTTCGCGCTCTTCCTGAGAGAGCAGTTTGTAGTCCTCCCACTTGATGTGTTCCTTTGTTTCCTTATTGACCACCGTAAACGTGGTGAGCATCACGGGGAAAGAATGCTCACCTTTCAGTACTGACACACGGGGCTTCTGTTCCTCGTCTTTCTTGCCAGTTTTGTTAAACTGCTGTATGCGGTCGAAGGTACAGAAGCGAGGAATCTTGTAACCCTCCTTCTCGCAATGCAGGAGCAACATCATAGCGTTCATGCCATTATATTCTCGTCCGTTCAGGTTTTTCGGCCATTGCAACGCACCTTCAGTAAACCAGGGCTTTTTCCATCCGTCTTTGCCCGACAGCGACTGAATACGCTCAATCATCATATCGGCAAACAGGTCGAGTGCCTTGTCTTCGGCACTCGGACCTTCCTTAGCATAAGGCTTTCCCATAGTCAATTAACCATTATAGGGCTGCGGAACATATTCGCTCATTTCAGACACTCGGCAGGAGAAGTCCAGTTTGTCATTGAAGACACTGACAGACAATGCCCCTTTGATGTTCGCTTTCACGCCTGGTTGCAGCCATGCCTCGCATTTGCCATCGAATAGGAAGAAACTTACCCAGATGTATTCAAATCCGTCCTGTACTTTCTCTGCGCTGAAAGCGGAGAACTGGCAGTACGGCACACCATTCTTGTCCGTCTTGTCCTCAATGCTCTTGCCCACCTTGCCGCGGAACTCCATCACGCCCTTGATGCAGTCCTCTGCCTCGTCAGGCTGGTGGCTGATGCTGCTTGCCGACAGGTTGAAATAAAGGACATCGCCCCATTTTCTTGGTACCAATACACCGGCTACCTCAATGCGTTCGCCGATGTTGCAGCTGCCCACCTCCGTCAGTGTCCCATCTTTGATGACCGACACCTCGATGGTCTTGTTAATCCCGCTCTTCGCTGGAATGACTACGTTCATGGCAAAGCTCACGAATGCCTTGCCCTCCTTGTTCGTGCGGCAGGTCGCAGCCTTGCTGACCGTTCCGCACACTGTTACATTACATTTGATCATTGCTCGATACTATTTGAATTATACATATCCATCGTCCAAGTGAAATGTCTTAGCAATGACAATAATCTCTTTTCAATCATCATATACTAGCGCACGTATCAGTTCATAGACTATCCACGCTGCTATGATAAGTTGGAAGCCGAGATAGATGATGGCCACGGTCTGACCGAAAAGCCATTGGGTAAGCATGAAGTGTCCTGCCACAGCTACCATACCCACCAGCAATGTACACAGATGACTTGCTATCCTTTTCATTTCCTTTGCAGATTTTGTTGTTGACTCTCAGCCTCCATCCCTTGCTCGAAGTTCTGCGAAGCCTGCTGTGTCGCCACGATGCCTGTCACCATTCCCGCAATCTTCGTCCGTTTGCTTTCTTCCGACAGATTGGCATTGCCCAAAATGAGCGACAGGCGGTTCATCTCCGAGGAGGTCAGTTCACGGTCAATCTTCACCGTACCGCTCTCTGCATGAAGCACAGTCTTGCCGTTCTCACCCACAGTAATGGTGCATTGCCTCATGCCTGGAACAAGCGAGGTCAAATCTACGAGCCGGTTGGCTGCCATGGCAGAGATAAGTCCTTTTTGTCGTTCCTCATCATTGCTGTCAATCTGCGCTGCCAACATCATCAGCGACATGAAGGTGGTCATCGCCATGTCGAGTATAGGGTCATTCGTTCCCGAAATGCCCACGCCGCTGTCCTCCGAGGAAAGGATTTTCTTCATCCAGTCCTCCGACGAAACCTTCTGCTCCTGTGGCGCATTGCTCTTGTATTTTGCCAACAGGTCATTGCCGTTATGCAGGGCCTGTAGCTTGATGTTGCCTTTCTGTCCGATTTCTGCCAGATAAGCGGCTGGATCCATATCCCTTTTTGAGCCGTCAGCCGATACACTCTTCACTCCGAAATGCAGATGCTCGCCAGTGGTTCTGGTGCCGGTATTTCCCGACACCCCCAACTTCTGACTGGCATTAACCACGTCACCTACCTTTACTGCTATGTCAGACAGATGCAGGTAGGAGCATTGCACCTTGCTGCCATCCTCACGGCTGTATTCCACGGTGACGGATTTCCCTCCTGCCGTGTTCGCATTATGGTTCACCGCCACCACCTTGCCGCCGTTCTCCGTGGCCAACACCGCCTCATGGTTCGTCTTGATGTCAATGCCCTTGTGCATCTGCTGCTTGGTGGCATCCATCGGATCCTGGCGATTGCCGAAAGGCGAGGTGATGAAGAGAAACTCCTCTCGCTCCACAGGAAAGGAATACCCGGCAGACTGCGGTACATGGGCAGCAGGCATTTCTCTACGAGGATTATTCTCCACCCCGAACGACCGACCTTCTGCCCGCATCTCAGCCATCACCTCACTGTCATACTTGTCCAGTCCGTTGGCTTCAATGATGCGCTGCAGACTTGCAGCATAACCGCCGCCCGTGGCATAGCCGGCACGCTCAATGCCCTTCGTCCATCCCTTGTAGTCGTCAGGCGACAGCGTGAAGCACTGCGCATAACGCTTGTTCTGCTTCAGGAACTGCGAGTGATGCTCATAACTGTCACCCACGCTTTTGTACTTACAGAATTTCTCGTTGGGCCTATCATCCGTATAGACTCCATACTCTCCGCCATTCTTCAACCACGATGCCGTAGCCTTGATGCCAAAGTGGTTGTTGCATTCGCGCGACAGTTGGCTCTGTCCGTTGCTGCTCTCCAGTATGGCTTGCGCCAAGATGACGGAGGCAGGAATCCCATACATCCGCATCTGTTCTTTGGCTTCCTCCGCATATTGTGCGGCATACGCTGCGTTCTTTCCCATAAGCCTATCTCCTTAGACTGGTGTGTTGTTCTGTTTCTTGACTTTCCTGTGCCATCTGCTTTCCTGTCTCTTTTCCAGGTGACACCATCTCCGTAATTCCACGCTTCGATGATGTTGTCTGCTTCGGCATTTCCAACTGGTCACAGATGGCCACCCGTTCACCAGCACGAATGAGCTTCGGCAGATAGGTGTCGAGGGCATGATATGGGAATCCTGCCATTGCCAACGGCTTGCCTTCATCATCCTTGCGCCCATTGCTCTTTGTCAGCGTAATACCCAATATTTTGGATGCCTTCACCGCATCATCCTTGTAGGTCTCATAGAAGTCACCGCAGCGAAACAAAAGAATGGCATCAGGATGCTTCTTCTTCAAGTCAAGATATTGTTGGACAAGGGGAGAGACAGCAGCCTTGACAGCCTTTTCATCCTTCTTTTCTTCTTTCTTTTCCTCTTGTTTCTTCTCTTCCCTTTGTTCAGAGCTTTTATCTTCCTTAAGTACCACTTCCTTCTGTTCATCATGCTTATCGACAATTGCCGTCTCCGCTTGCTTCACCTCCGTCGCTTCTTCCTGCTTCTCTTGTGTACTTTGCTCGACATTGTTGTCTTTCTGCAATACATCAGCAAACAGCGAGGCGGCAAGGTTCTGCTTGTAGGAATCCCTGTCAGGAGCCACCCACAATCGTTGCCATTGTGACGGACTGACACTTCTCGGCTGCAACTTCTTGCCGTCAATAGTGGCTGCACACAGGCATTCGCCCGATTTGGCACGGAATACTGCCACACGCTGGATGCGGTTCAAATCAACCTCCTGCTCATTACCTCCGAAGATGTCCACCTTCAGGTCGGGTTTCGCCTCTGCCATAGCATAATACTTCTGTGCCAGTTCCTCACGCACACGCTCGATGTTGTCCATCGACTGCTTCAAGGTGGTGAAGAAATGATTGAGGTCTCCTTTGTCGGGATAGACGGCAAAGCCCTCCTTACCTTCGGGCTTGATGTACAATGCCCACCGCTCCTTGTCATCCTTTACCAACTGCACATTGTCGAAACCGATGTCACGGCTGTGGGTTACGGCCTCAGAAGCATCCAACGAGGATAGGTCTTCGATAGACCAGTTGCGCAGTCTTGATACCGTGATTTTCTTGTCGGCGAAATAACTGTCGTCGGGACGGAAGCCCAAGGCTCCGTCGGGATTGTAGAAACGCACGTTGTCATAACCCTCTTTCTGCAAGGCATTGGTGAAGCGTTGCTTGTTCATGCCCTTGATCTCGTTGTTCACCTCCAACGATGCACCCTGTGGCAGCACCACATCGGCGGTCTTGCTGGCATCATCACGCACGATGACCACAGTACGCTGCTCCTCGTTGGGATGCTGCTTGATTTCGTCTGCTACGAAGTAGTGGTTGGGCAACTGCACCTGTATCTGCGCCGTCTCTCGCTGATGCTGGTCGGTGGCATACTCCACCTTTTCACCCAGTTCGGCTTTCTTCAACACCTTCAGCGCACCGTTCACCTCACTCTCGATGGCATCAATCAGACAAGGGTCTTCCTTCAGTTCCCTCGTCCAATAGTCCACCATGCTAAGGCTGTCCTTTGACAGACGGGCAGGCAGTCCCAGTTCGAGCATCTTCACGCCCGAAGCTATCTCAGTGATGAGTCGTTCCTTCTTCACGGCATCCTCCGACGGGGCTTTGCCGTTCTTCATGACCATGCCCTCACGTGCCAACCGCTGCTGATGACCGGTGGCAGACACCAACTGACGCATCATCTCCTGTACATAGTCATTGTAGTGCTCGAAGTCACGCTGCCGTGGCAGGTAGATGACATCCTTCTCGGTGTCGTAGTGCGCCACACCCGTGCCGTCCTGACGTACATTCACGAGGTTGTCCTTCATCTTCTGAAGGAATCCGTTGACGCACCCATGCAGCTGCTTGTCCTCCTTGTCGCCATAACCTCTATCCTCCACCGTGCCATCCTTCTTCAATGCCGTAGTGTAGGCTGTTTCGTTAGCCATAGGCAGTAGCGTCTGGTCGATATTGAACAGCACACGGATCTCACGGTTTTTCACTCCCTTGTACTGCTGTTTGTCCTGTTCCGACAGTTCTGCGTATGCCTCCTTGGTGATGACATCGTCGGGATTGTTGCGGTTGACGTACTTATTCCAATTGTAATACAGGAACGGCACACCTTTCTCATGCTCCCTCACGCTCTCACCCCGTGCCTTCGCTTCGGAGAACTGCGTAAACAGATTGCTCTTGCAACCCTTGGCATCGGAGTCAAGGGCAAGGACAAGGGCATTGAACGGACTGACCGAAAAGCCCTTGGGATAGAGCTTCGGATAGAGTTTGCCGCTTGCATTCAACCAATGTCCCTTGGCATCCACCGCACTCGTCAGTGCCTCAGTGAGCAGCGACACCTGCTTCTCCGCCGTCCGCTTCTCAAATTCTGATTTCTCTTTCATGCTTTTATCTTTTTGTTTATCTCAATCACATTCTATAATTGGCTTACCAAGCCACCGTTCCCGACAATTTTGTTGTCGGGCTTCACTGTATTCCCCTCGGTCGCACCACGCTCTCCCGTGCCTGCTCTTCGTACTGCATTGCTGCCATCTGTCGCATCTGGTCGTTCTTGGCAAGTATGGCGTTAGCCAATGTATTCAGCGGCAATGCCCCCGACTGATGCGCCCCAATCACACTGTCAGGCAGTTGAATGGTACAAGGCACATGGTCAATGTTGGCAACGAGACACCGCCCTTGCAGCATCGGGTTGCTGATACGAGGATTGAGTGGTTCATCAGGATATTGGCGGTACTGAATGCGAGATGCAGCAGGACTAACTGTAGGTGCAATGCCTTCCTGCTGTTTCCTGCCCAGCACCTCATGTCCCGCTTTGTTGAGCAGATTGGCACCTCCCATACCCATCAACAGCATCTTCAGTATAGGATTCTTCACGAACATTCCAGCCACGATAGAGGCCAAAGGAAGGAGGCTATTGTCCATATTCAGCGATTTTGTCTTGCCAGTGAACAGTCCCACCAGTACATCGGGCAGCATCGCCAACACATAACCAAGGTTCTTGCCGATGTCTGAAAAGCCGTTCAGTCCAAAACTCTGCAACAGCCCGTCCCATCCATTTTCGTTTGTTTGTAAGGCTGTTTCCTCCTGCTGGACTACAGATGGTGTTGCCTCTTCAGTCGATGAATCAGGAGTTTCTTTCGGTTCTGCCTTCTTCTCCTTCTCAGCCTCTGCATCCAGTCTCGCCTTAACCTCCAGATACTCGTCTTCCTGTCCAGGCGCAACTATCAAGGGCACATCCTTGTACTTGCCTGTACGTTTGGTTGCTTCGTTTCTCTGAGGGTCAAGGAACGTACCTTTGTTCCAAGGAAAAGAGGTCTGCTCGGTTTGTTTCGTCCAATCCATAAAAGTGATATTGCTCGTGGGAATCTTGTTCTTGAAATGGCTGTTGGTAGCCTTGATATAGCTGTTCTCGTGGTTCTTGATGACTTTTGCCTGTTTGCGGAATGAGGCGAAGACGTTGGTGCCCGTACCGAAAACTCCCTTGCTGATACACTCCTCGACACAGACCTCTTGGCTGCTACCTTTCTTGCTTAGGTGCTCCATGCCGACATTCATCACCATATCGATACCGACAAACTTGGCGAAGGTTGCCCATGAGCCAATCCCTCCCATGGCCACGACATCGGCACCCGCTCCGGCTGCCCATCCCGCTGCCTTCTCTGTTCGAGAGGGCTTATAGGCTGCCTCTCCTTTGGCTTCTATCTCTGCGGCAAGGGGTGACTTGTTCAGTTCGTAGGGCAGACCGAACAGACTGCTTTGTGCCGCCTTGCGGATGATATAGTCGGCAGAAGATGTTGGCATACGGTCTTTCACCATTTTTTCTATCATCAGCTGCTCCATGCGGTGATCGATATAGGCGTATGCCAAATCACAACCGAGTTGTTTAGAGAGTGCATCGTACCGCTCTCGTCCTATCTCCGTCACCACCGCCTTGCGCCATTCCTCAGCCATCACGGCAAGGTCACGCTGCATATCCTTGTTGCCGACAATAGCCTCCTTGCACATCGCCAGATAGTCTTCGGTGGTCTTGCTGTTCCACTTGCCTGTAATCTTCAGCGTGGCGTATGGGTCATCACCAGGCATATTGGCAGTGGCCAATGAGCGTAGGATGCCAGCCGTACTGTTGGAGTAGGCTCGCATCTCGTCTGCCTGTCTGTTGGACAAGTCCCGTTGCACCCTGCCCATCACGGGGGCAAGGTGACACCCGAAGTAGTCGCCCATCAGACGCTCTATCTCTGCGAATCGCTGACTGTTCTTAACTGCCATATACCTTGTTTATATATTATACTGCTGTAATATCTGTTCCTTTGTCTGCTCGATGGCATTGTGATATATCTCCATCTGCTTAGGATAGTGTTCCTCCAACCATGCGTCCTTGTCCACTTGGCAGTGGATGAACTGCACGGCCATACGTTCCTCAATCTCCACGGAGGGTTCCCCCTCTTCCTTACCATTGAACCATGCCTTTGTCCACCATCTCACGCCAGCCCGGTCGGGATAGACGCTCACTATCCTCGGAATGTCGAAGCTCTGGATATCCACGTCCAAGTCGGCAAGAGGGTCGATGATGCCGTCATGCGTCAGGGCTTGCTCTTGGAGTTTTTTTTTAACACCTCGTCCATCGTGGAGAGATATACCTGATGTCGCATGGCAAGATAGTTGAGAAAGTCGGCAATGAGCAGGTTCTGCACCTTAGTCGCCAAAGGCATACAGCGGTTGCCGATGCCCAAGGGATTAGCCATGCTCGGCATGGTCTCGTAGAAATAATGCTTGCTCGCTCCCAACGAGAAGATGTTTCTCAACGACTGCTCCGTATGTTCGGGCAGAGAGTATGCTCCTTGTTGAAGGTCCTCGAAGTAGGAGGGAAGGAAGCGGAGCATCAATGCCTCTATCTCCTGACGGTCGGTGTCGTAGGGTGAAGGGATGTTCATGTCCAGTTCATTGATGCCCATTTGGGAATTGTGCTCCAATGCCTTGATATTGCCGTAGAGCATGGTGAGGAACTCCAACGGATTGATTTCCTCTCCGTCAAACCTCACCTCCATGTGCAGCAGGTCGCCACTGATGGCGATGGTCTGACCGGCCTTGACGCTTTGGGAGAAGTTGGCGAAAACATTGGAGAGATGCCTGTAAGTCACTTCGTATTTGCCGTAGCGGATGGTCTGGTAGATGCCATGCTCCGCGTCCGACCCAATGGCAGAGACGGTTCCCGTTGCCACCGCCGACAGCAGGTAATGGTTCACTGAGAAGTCTATGCCGTGATGGAAGAATGTTTCTCCCGTCACGGGATTTTTCTGCTCTCCGTAACCCAAGGACATCTGCACGTCCTGCTTTATAGGCTCCTCAAACGGCATACAGTAGCCGCTCGATGAGCGCAGTATCATTTCTTCTGTATATCTCATATCACTGTATATTGGTTATCGTTTCATCCCTCTGCTTTGGGTCTCTGCTTCTTTCATGTTCTGCCCATGTGAAGACGTACCGCCTCTGTTAGGCAGAGTTTGCGCCACCTTAGAATTGTTCCCGATGATCATCGCTCCAAGCAGGGCACCCGCAATCTTGCTCATCCAACCAAAGCGTCCGAATACCATGAAGGCGGCAGCCACCAGTCCGACGATGCTCATACCCGACACGTTGCCCTTGCCGATATTGCCAAAGAGATTGCCTATCATGTCGCATCCTACGCCTCCGAACATATTCCTAAAGAAATCACTGATGCCGCTGAACTGGGTGTCCATCTTTCCGGCTACAGTGTTCACCGCATCAACGGCTTCACCAGCCTTGCCCGTCAGACGTTGCACATCGTTGGCGGTTTGTGCCACCGCTTCCGTGGCATTCTCGCCGATGACAGCATCACCTACGATGCGTGCCACGCTCTTGTCTGTGGTCAGCTTCTCCCATGTCACATAGCCTGCGGCACTACCCACTGCGGCCGTCTGCATAGCCTTGCCGGCTCCCATAAGGGTGCGTTGCGGGTGGAGTGCCGCACTGCCTAAGGTCTTTCCAGTTACTCCGATGACATGGCCAGTACCTCGTGCCGCCTTGCCACCATATTTCAATAATGAACTCCAAAATCCCATATCTTATCGTTTTTTAATCACGGTTTGACTTCGTCTTCTTCTGTCACGACTCGGCATAGCTCGAACAAGTTCGGCTCTGCTCTCGCTGCTCCATCAGTTTACGTTCTTGCCCACCTGCTTCCACCGCCTCTTGGCAGCCGCTGCTATCTCGGCTTTGTTCGCTTTGGTGGGTCTTGCCCCTTCGTCTATCTCCATCCAAACATCGCCCATGGTGGTGTATTTCACCGCCCTCGTCAGTCGCTTCAACTGCTTGTTCATCTTCTTCAGTTTGGGTCGGATGCCGAAGACTATCTCCACACGCTCCTTCTCGGTCATCTTGTTGCCCGACAGGCATACCGTGCGTATGTCATTAACTATCTCGATGCTGTTCATAATCAGCTCGCGGTATATCTTGTTGCGCTTGGCTGACAGGGCTACGGCAAGTCCGTTGGCAGGATGGGCATCCAACTGCGCCACCAATCCACCCATATTGTCCACCAACTGACCTATCTCGTGATAGAAACCATATATCTGTGCGGCATAGCTGACGATGGAACGGAAGGAGTCCAGATAGTTGTTGAACTCCCGCTGCAGGTCGGTAGTGGCTTCCACTTCCTCCTTGGTCCAGATATGGCCGGTGGATTGTAGCAGCATCACTTTCTCCTGATTCTTCAGTTCTTTCTCCGCCTTGTTGGTGTACATCAGAATCATCCCCGCAAGAGTCGGGTCGTTCTGCGCCCGCACTCCTGCAAAAGATGATATAAACATAAAAATGGCAATTGATATGAAATACTTCATGACTGATTCCTTTATCGTTAATCACTGATGGTCATACGTCCTGCTCTGCGCCATCTGCTAAGGGCTTGGGTGGCTATCTCTCCATTGCTTCGGTCTATCATCCCTGCCGTCACGCCGTTCCACACATCGGTCATGGTGTAATATCGTATAGACAGATAAAGACGATGCAGCTTCTTGCTGAAGGCACTCAGCTTGTCGTTCAGTGCCCACAGCGTCTTGCTCCTTTCCGCACCAGTCAGCATGTTCTCTTTGCCTCCTTTGGCGACTGCATCTTTCAGCAGTGTGAAGACGGACACCAATTCCGTGGCGGTCTCCATATACAGGTTGTTCATCGAGAGGGTGGCAACGATGCCTTGCGGATTATTGTTGATGGCCTTGCGCATCTTACACAAGGTGATGAATATCTTCACTCCATCGTCGTACAGATAGGTACAGGCTTTGAGGGAAGAGGCATAACCACTGGCGGTTTTCAGATAACTGTTGTACTTCTTCTCCCATTCGTGTATCTTGGTGAACTCTGCGGCGATGGTATTCTGCAACAGGGCAGTCTTGGTCTGACCTTTGATTTCCTTCTCTATCTCACCGTTGATGGCTTCGTTGCCCTCTGCTAATGCCATCCATTCCAAAGGGTTGGCAGTCACAATCTGTGCATGGGCTGACGGCACGCTCAGTACCAATGCCACGACAATGAACCAAATCTTATCTATTCGTAATCTCATATACGCCCTTTCTTCGTTTGTTCGTTTCTACTCTTGTTCGTATCACACTCACCACGTCATAGCTGTTGCTGATGCCGGTCATTTCCAGTTTCGGTGTCGTTCTATCCATCGACAACACGGTCACGCTTTTCAGTCCGCATAACTGTTGTATCAATGTCTGATGCTCGGCAAAGTCCACCACTCGGTACAACTCCATGTAGTTCACGCTCCGCTGAAACACTCCGTGCTCACAGATGAGTTGCTCGCTCCCGATATGGTAGCGGATACTCCTCAGATAGATGAATCGGTAGAGTAAACAGAGGGAGAACAGGAGGCTGAAGACAAGCAACAGGGTACTATATGCACAACCGGGCAATCCTCCGATTAGGAGCATTGCCACGCACAACAGCAACAGAGGCAGTTCGTTGATGAAAAACTGTCCGATGCTGGGGCACAAGGTGATGATGCTATTATCTTCTTGTCTCATACGCTTCTATGATATGTGTTCTTTTCTTCTTTTTCCCTTTGTTTCTCTGCCTTGCCGGCTGCGATAAACTCGGCATAGTCGAAGGTATCTGGTTCGCCCTTGGCAATCAGTTCTGCTGATTTCTTGTTGAGCAGCGCATCGTTCCAGTCCTTGTAGCAACCCAATGGATGATAGGCTTGCACATGCTCGTGACGGAAGCCCATCTCTGCTGCCACCTTCCTGAAGTTTGCAACAAACTGCCGCCCTGCATCGTCCTTGTCAAAACCCAAATAGTGCCGTGCGTTGGGAGTAACGGACAGAAGTCCTCGCATCTGTCCCTCGGTGGGTGTGCCGCCCGTAGATACATACACCATCTTTACAGGATTTATCTGATACTCTGCCATGGCATCGTAGGCACTCTCAAACCATACAATTTCGCTTGCTTTATCCAACGGCTCGCCCGTGAGGTTGGCAATCCACAGTCCTTCACTGCTGTTGCTTCCTTCTGCCTTGCCCTTGTAACCGCCGCTACCGTCCATCTTCGGTCGTCCTCGTTCCTCAAAGCCCACAGTCTTGTCGGGTGTCTTGGGCAGTACAAGCGGAAAGGCAAGGTTGGCAAAGGTAAGTCCATCCGTCCGATGCTTAGTAGCCAGACAGAAATGCCGATGAAAAGCATACTGCGTATAGAGGTCGATGCCTCGGAACTTAAAATAGGGATAAAACCTTTTCTGCGTTTCCCTGTCCTGCGGATTGAACTTGTGGATGTCGTAGTCATTCAGGTTGAATGGCTTTCCGTCCTTTCTTGGTTCTGTAATCTTCGATGGTCTGTCCTCTATGGGTTGGTTGAGCAGTCGGTTGCAGACGAGGTTGACGAGTCGGTCAGGAGACATTCCCACCTTGTTCTCTGAAAACATTTCTGGATGCTCCTTGATGAACGAAATGACATTATACACCTTCTGCTGCGGTGGTTGGAAGCAACATTTCCCATTCTGCGTGACAATGAACTTATCACCACGCACCCGTCTGCCCTCACTGTCAGTACGCACATACGACGGATAACGCAAGCCATCTCTCTTGTTCAGATGATACCCTGCGTCCACCAGTACTTCCTGTATGCTCAACCTGTCCAGAAAGTCATCGTATGTCAGTTCACTACTCATTATAAATTATAAATTGTAAATTATACATTGTTAATATCCTCTCCTTATCTCCGTGGCAACATGATTTGCTTCTGCCTCAAAGTACCTTGCCGCAATCTCCTGTGGCGAATCCACTCCCGGTTTGAAGTAAGGACGTGGACCGCCATGATGCTCTGCATAGAACTCCGGGGCTGGATGGTGATGATGGTGGCTTATGTCATGCGCCACCTCTGCTGTAACGACTGCTCCTGCCGTCAGAGCCGCCAATATCTTCGTGCCCAGTCCGGCGTTGGTTTCGGGGCGTGTCTTCATATCCACTTCACTGAAAACCTTGGAGAAGAGTTTCATGCGATGGTAGTCATCCACCGCCAAGAACTTGTCGTAGTCCTTCTGCTTGATTTCGTGCGTGATGGCTTCTCCATTGATAATGGCGGTCATGCGATACTTATCTTCGCCTTTCTTATCTCCCTCCATCGGAGGCACTTTCTCCACCATGATGTCACCGACTTTCACTTCACGCCCATGCGCTCCCTCACGATACCAACCCTTGTTCTCATTAATCAAGGCAAGGTCTTCACCTCTCACCATGGCATCGCCTTGCAACACGTCACGTCTGACAGTCTCGTCCTCTTCCAACGGAAGCAACCGTTCCTCGTCTTGTTGCTGACGCTGCTGCAACTCCTGTTCAAGTTCGGGATGCAGATGCAGGTCGATGCGCTCCTTGCTATTCAGTGTGTCCATCAGGATTTTGTCAGCAAAGTCGTCCTTGATGATGCCATTCAGCAGTTCCAAGCGTTGAACGACGGGCACTTCCTTGATGGAGTTGGAGGTGAGTTTCTTCAGTTCCTCATCTGTCAGGTCATACACCATGTCGGCATTGACGCTGTTCGACTGAATGGTCAGCGTCTTCGCATTCTCATCAATGATGATGCCATGCGATGCCAGACACTCCTGCCACTTCTCATTGGTGAAATAGACAGGCGAGGTAATCAGTTCCTTATAAGGCTTGGCTGGCTCCGTGCTTCTCGTGCGGCTGATGGAAGGCATTATGATTCCCTCCAAATCTTTCAGCACATCCTGTTGCTGAGGGCTATAACTCTGTTGCTGTCCCTTATAATAGAACCCATAACCGCCGCTCTGCAATTCGCCAGGCTTCATTCTGCCGTCCCAACGTTCAGGCACAATCGGGGCTTCGGGGAAGAACAATCGTCCTCCAACTCTGCGAAGATGGAATCCCTCCTGACTGCGTGGTGTCCAACCTAAAAAGGGTGGTGGCATATCGATGCGCCCCATCCGTCCATACTCGCCGATACCAACACGATAGCCGTGCAGCCCCATAGCTACACGACCGTTGGCATTGCGTGCATGAACGAAGTTCTTGGGCATATAGAAGTCGTTGCCCACAATGCCCGTAAAGGTATTGTAGGCTAACTTGTTGGCATGATTCGTACCCCAGTCGGTCAGAGCCAACATCTGCTTCTCGGTGATGTTATAGGTAAGCAGCGGACTGTCATGCCCTTGCACCACAAGCTGATAGCCGCTGCCATTACTCACCACATGAGCCTGCATACCATTGCGCATGAGCAAGTCACGCATCTCTGGTTGCAGGTCCATCTGTTGGGGATTCGTATTCTTTCTTATCGCCATACTTATTCTTCACTCTTCATTCTTCACTCTTCATTTATCATGCTTCACCGTTCTCTATTGCCTTCTCCAGTTCCTCATCTTTGTGATGGACAAACTGCTCCGCACTCTCTTCACAAATGCAGAGTCCGTTGTTCAGACAATAGCTCTCATATTCTTCCTGCCATTCAGCAGAATGATGGTTGACATACTCCAACCAACCGTACTCGCCGCTCTGTATCTTCTCGACGAGCACATCCTCTGGATAATATTTATTTGATGCCATATACTTATTATATTATGTGTAGATTATTTGTGCATGGAAAAAGAGGCGCGGTTGCGCTCTCCATTCTTCTTCTGCTCATTCCAAAGTTCTTCCGTGTATTCCTCTTCAGGCACATAGTCAAGATTACCGTCATCGCCCATTACCCAACAGCCATAGCACCCGAAGGTGTATTTGTCCCACTCTCGCTTGGTGTTCTCCTTCCACTTCTGACTGTCGCCTTGATTAATCCTTATGCCGGTCTTATCGTTCAGGTCAATACCCACCGTCACCTGTTCGTCCTCCATGATGAGCGTGAGCGGCTCACCCTTCTGCATCACGGTCAGTTCTGCCGAACTCAGTTTCAGTTCATCCTTCAGCACCTCCAAGTTGCGCCCGATGACAGGCGTAGGTACCGACATCACCTGATTGGTCTCCGTGTCAATCTGCACGAAAGCCTTGCTGCTCCTGCCATCAGCATCCTTAACATCGGCAAGGATAGCCTTTCCAGCCAGCAAGTCCTCCTGCTGTTCCTGAGTAAAAGCCTCCAATGGTGATTTCTCCAACTGCGGATAGAAGACCACATCCACCTTGCCGTCCTCCATACGGACCAACGCAAATCGGGTGCGGCTCTTCAATGTCTCGCCCTCATCATTATTCACCTGAATGGGCAGCAACGGTGAACGTCGTCCCTGAC
Organism: Bacteroides xylanisolvens; assembly: GCF_018289135.1. Lineage (NCBI taxonomy): Bacteria > Pseudomonadati > Bacteroidota > Bacteroidia > Bacteroidales > Bacteroidaceae > Bacteroides > Bacteroides xylanisolvens. The sequence goes on along the minus strand of NZ_CP072216.1, from coordinate 352,879 downwards.
CAATATCTTCCAACGCCCACATGGGCAGGTCTTCAATCTTCTCTTGTGTGAGACCAAAACGAGCCAGTGTCTGATAAGGCACCTCGCTCTCTTCAAATCGTACTTGCTTCATACTTTAACTTTGAATTTGAAATTAAACTCATGCAAAGTTATATACCTATTCAGAGACAAGCAGAATTGCATAAGATAATGCGTGTTATTTTTGACGATTATTATTATTTGAGTTTGATTTCTGCTCAAAAATCAAACTCGATTGCTATATTATGTTACAATCTTCTTGTCTTCCCTTTGTTCTTTATGCCAGTCAAAGAATTGCTTGTTACTTTTGCACCATGAAACGATTTCTACTCATCACAATAGCAGCAATATTCTGTTCATCAGCAACAGTATGCGCTCAGTTCAATACCGTCACACAGACTAAGGTACACCGCAAGGCTGTGCCAAAAACGACGCAGTCCGCAACATCCGAACAACTGCCTCCGTGCTCGCCGCATCAGCGGCGAGACTCTCTTGCCTTTGCCCCATTACAAACCCAAACGGAGCAGACCGACCGCCACACGGCACTTGTCAGTCCACTCCGTCATATCTCTGTCACCAGCCCTTTCGGCTACCGCAGAGACCCATTTACAAAAAGAAAAGCCCTACACAACGGGCTTGATTTGAAGGCAAATTACGAACCCACATACGCCATGATGCACGGCGAGGTCATCAAGGTAGGCAAGGACAAACGTTCAGGCCTCTATGTCACCCTCCGTCACGGCGACTTCACCGTCAGCTATTGCCACCTCTCCCAAACTCTCGTCACCAAAGGCACCCACGTCCGTCCCGGCATCATCATCGCGCTGACAGGCAACAGTGGTCGCAGTACTGGTCCCCACCTGCACCTCACACTCAAAGACACAAAAAAAGGACGAGCCATCGACCCGTCCATTCTTCTCAATCTTATCAAGCATCCACTCTAATAGAACGCCTTGTCTTTTGTCGTTCACATCACCCCTTCCGCATTGCAATAATGTCTTAAATATCTAATCCTCAACAATTTCTATTCTTGAAAAACAAGTGTTTTATTCACGAATATAATATGATTTCGTGAAAGATGTCATAAGATGATACTAATATCTATGCTATTTGTCAATAAAGAACCCGTTTCTATGCAGATATTCTGAAACGGTTAGTGTTCCAATCCCTATCTGCTCACACAACAAAGGAAGTTTCTTGAACAACTTACCGTCATTCTGCTGCCTTGTTTCCTCCGTCATTACTTGCATCTCTTCCAGATGGATAGCGTCCGAGTGTCGTACATTCAGTGCATAAATGATAATCTTAGCATCACCTGTTTTAAGGTATTCTTCCTTTTGCTCTATGTATTCTTCTTCAGTCAGTTCCTGCTTCTTCAGTCTTACACAGAAATTGTTGTCTATCATGTTGCTGAATCTCTCTGGGGCACATGGAAATAGATCCTTTGTCGGAATGACCAATTTCTTGTCTTTGAGGAAAGGCATCTTTTCAACTGCAATTCCTTTGGAGGTGCGTTTTGATTCATCCAGAATCACATCAAGTAGCATCAAATCCTTGCGGGAGAACGCCTCTTCCAGGAATGAGTACAACTGTCCGTCCTTATCCAAGGGAAGATAATTCTTGGCAATCATCACCAATGAGCATGTATCAACAACTATCGCCATAACTCCCTCTCAAAATTTGCTGGTTTGACATTGAGTCTCGAACAGAAAGTGGTCTCGTTGACCACTCCATTGAAATAGGCATATTGCATGGTTTTCAAGAATAGCGGAGAAATGATGGGCTTTGGTGTTCGCCCGCCTCTCTTCTCAGAGTTTTTCAACTTTTCCTGTTCCTCTCTTCTTCTGTATTCCTCTGCCAATTCACTCTTGACATTGCTGTAGCTCGAATAGCTGATTTTCCTGTCGATATACATCCTTGTATATAAGGCAAGACGGCTAATGTGCGTCCGTGCACTGATAGCCTTGAAGAGGTCAATGCAGTAGTCGTTACGGGAATCTACACATGCTATGTTAGCAAGTGTTTCTGCTTCTTGTCCCATAATGAACTGATATGCAAAATCATTGCACCATCTTTCGACATCACTGTATGAAGTCTGTGCCGAGATGTCCATCATGTCCACCGACTCCACTTCTTCAATCCCCAATAGACAATGCCCCAATTCATGCGCCAGAGTGAATATTTCTCGCTTGTAATGCTTATGATGCTTAAGCACTATCACATTGGGCTTAAGGTAAAAACCGTCAATGTTGGTTTTCTCTTTCTTGTTCCATGTCTCTATGTATTCAAAGACAAAAATGCCATGATCGGCGATTTTTTCTATCATCTTCACAAGAAACTGCCTATGATTGACAGTTTCCCCGGGATAAAAAAAATCTCTTGCACGTACGGCTACTGTCTTAGGGTCATCTTGTAGGGTGTAGTGTTCTATGTCAAACTTCACATCCAGTTGCGACAGTTTGTTGTATGCATCCAAAGCGTTTTTCAGACTCTCGAATCGGTTTACAGTACGGATCGACTCCAAGTTCAGCTCTGTTCCGAATGAGGTCTTGCGGAAGAAGATACTGCTGCTTGCATTGGTTGACAACTTAGAATAGTCTTGAAAGAAACTGACTTCTTTGTCGAATATCTCACCTATACGCTTCAACACCCCCAAATCAATAGAATCTCCACTGATGTCTGCGGCTCCTGTTATCCGTTTCCTGCCTTTGTTCAGAAGAGACAACAAGTCATCCACCGACATCTTGTATAATGCCAGCAGGTATTCTAAACGTTTCTTGTTAATCTCTACTTTCATATCAGCCTCGATTGAACTATTGTTGTTTTGATGCAAATGCTTAGGCACAATTTTGCGTTGCAAAATTACACATTTTCACTTAAATGGGCGAATTTTCATGCTGAATATCACTGGAATTTATGTTTATTTTGCTAAATCGCTACATTTTGCCACCAAAAAGACACAAAAATAGGACGAATCATCGACCCGTCCTTTTGTTTTTAGCCTTTTTCGTTCTAACCACAGCCTGCAATGTTATTCATCAACTGGTTCATCACTCGCATGTCTCATTTCGTAAACTGTCCATAAGGCTAACACACATTCAATGGCTATCACGGTAATGGCCGCAGTCATGCCCCACCAGTGGGCAATAAGCATAAAGATGCCAGCCTCAATGCACAACGCAAAGAGGATGGTAACAATAAGTGATAATATTCTATTCATTCTACGGTAACTGATTTAGCAAGGTTTCTTGGCTGGTCAACATTCCTATCCTTGTTGATGGCGATGTAATAGGCCAGCAACTGCAATGGGACGGAAACAACGAGAGGTGTAAGGCATTCGGGTACGTCGGGCACTTCAAGGCAATGGTCGGCGATGTCCTTCATTGCGTCATTGCCCTTGGTAATGATGGCGACAACCGTACCGCCACGCGCCTTCACCTGCCTTACATTACTGATTATCTTGTCATACAGCGAGTCCGTTGGAGCAATGACCACCGTGGGCATCTCGCTATCTACAAGTGCAATCGGTCCATGCTTCATTTCCGCAGCAGGATAACCCTCCGCATGGATATAGGATATTTCTTTCAGCTTCAACGCACCTTCAAGGGCGGTGGGGTAGTTGTACCCACGACCGAGATAAAGGAAGTTGCGGGCATAGGTGTATATCTTCGACAAGTTCTTGATTTTGTCAGCAAGTCCCAACACATCTTTTATATATAGGGGCATGTTCTTCAACTCCCGGACAATCCTCTCTACGGTTGCATCATCCACAGTACCACGCATCTGTCCCACGCAGAGGGCAAGCAGCATCAGCACCGTTACCTGTCCTGTAAAAGCCTTGGTAGAAGCCACACCTATCTCAGGTCCTACATGGATGTATGTCCCGGAATCCGTATTTCTTGGGATAGAGGCACCCACGACGTTGCAGATGCCATACACAAAAGCCCCCTTGCTCCGTGCCAACTGTATGGCGGCAACGGTTCCGAGCGGTCATACTTCCTTTGTAACTCCATACACTTCTCAAAGGAGAAGTCGGATGCCTCAAAAAGAGGCTGGATAAGGTGGGCGCATTCGTTCAGCAGTCCCTTGACGATGTGGATGTTCATCTCGTGGCAGTTTCGGCAAATTGCACTGTTGCAGTTGATATACCGATGACTGTTGATGAAGTCATCCACATAGCGGTCATACCGCTTGCCATTCAAAATCACATCCTGAAGATAGAGTTCTCTCGCTTCTAAGAGTAACTCAAACAATTCTTCTGCTACATCCTGTTCGGTAGCGAAGTGGGTCAGGTGTTGCTTCTCTTCAAAAAAAGAGAAGACTTTTTAATTTGTTTTTGCATACTAAATTACTTATTTATAAGTTTATGACGACTGAAATATAAAAATTACACAACATGGTTCAGTATTAGGTTATAATTCTTGTAAAGTTACATTCCTCCTCCCAACGCATGGTAAAGTTTAATTATACTTTGTATGCGTTCAAAACGAGTTTGTAACTGTTGCACTTCCGCTTCGAGAAGAGACTGTTTGGCGGTCAGCACTTCCAGATAGGTGGTATTGGAATGACGCATCAGCGATTCTGTCTTTCGCACAGCGTCGCATAATGTTTCAACCTGCCGAGCATTGATTTCAATTTGCGATTTTGCCGTCTGCCATGCGGTCAGAGCATCGTTCACTTCCTTTCCTGCGTTCAGTAATGATTGCCGGAACAACAGTTTGGCTTCTTCCTGACGGCTTTTGGCTATCTTCAAGTTGGCGATGTTTACGCCCCGGTTGAATAACGGCTGTGTCAGGGAACCGATGGCATTAAGTAACCATTGTCCGGGATTTACGATTACGCCACCGCCGTTATTAGTCCATCCAAGAATTCCCGAGAGGGTAATATTGGGATAGAAGGCGGCACGGGCCGCATTGGTGGCGTAGAATGCTTGCGCCAGTTCCATTTCAGCCTGACGCACGTCGGGACGGTTGGAAAGCAGTTGCAAAGGGACTCCGATCGAGACAGTATCGGGGAAAGCAGCCTCGGCCAGATCACTTCGTCCAATCGAGTGTGACGGCATGGCAAGTATCGCAGACAGGGCGTTTTCTGTTTCGGAAATACTCTTGCGTATGGATAACAGGGATGCTTCGAGTCGCATCACGTTCGCCTTTGCCTGCAATACGCCAGCCTCGTTTGATTTCCCCACTTTTTTCAACGCTTCAAGAGTGCGTACGGTAGTCCGCCAGTTCTCCAAAGTCCGGTTACTTATTGTCATTTGTGCGTCAAGCATGGCAAGGGTGTAGTAACTGTCTGCAATAGTGGCGACAAGCTGTGTCTGTACGGCCTGCCGGTAGGCACGGCTTCCTTGTAATGCGGCGGCTGCGCCACGCTTTGCCGCCGTAAGTTTGCCGAAGATGTCCAGTTCCCAGCTTGCCGACGCTCCCACATTATATGTCTTTGCCGTTGCTCCGTCATGTTTATTGGCATTACCTTCGGCAGTCAGTCCCAGTGATGGAAGATATGATAGTCTGGCAGTCATCAGGACGGCTTCTGCCGCTTCCACGCGTAACCGTGCCACATTGAGGTCTGCGTTCCGTTCAAGTCCGGTTTCAATCAAGGACTGGAGTTTCGGGTCGGTAAACATTTCCCGCCACGACAGGGACGCGATGGTCATTGTATCAATGTCCGCCGGCATGTCCCGATACAGATTCTCCGTTGAGAGGTCAGGGCGATGATACCGGCTGTATGTGCCACAGCCGGCAAGCATCCATCCCGACAATATGATATATATTACTGTCTTCTTCATTTAATTATGCTTAACACGTTCTTGGATATATTGGAATACAATAAACAATGACGGCACAAGGAACAACAGAGCCAAAGTACCTACAATCATTCCACCGATTACACCTGTGGCAAGCGAACGGCTGCCGTTGGCACCCACTCCGTGCGCCATCATCAGCGGGACAAGACCGAACACCATGGACAACACAGTCATCAATATGGGGCGCAGGCGGACTTTTGCCGCACTGTATGCCGCCTGTGCCAGCGTCATGCCTTCCGACCGCCGTTTACCGGCGTATTCGGTAAGCAGGATCGCTGTCTTGGCAAGCAGGCCTATAATCATGATAAGTCCGGTCTGCATGTAGATGTTGTTCTCCAGACCGAAGAGCCACGCAAACAGGAAACTGCCCATCAGTCCGCAAGGCACCGACAACAGAACCGCGAAGGGTATGAACACGCTCTCATACAAGGCGCACAGAATCAGATAGACCAGAACCATGCAGAGCAGGAATATAAGCGTGGCATTGTTGGTCGTCTTGCTTTCCTCACGCGAAATGCCGCCAAACTCGTATGTGTAATTTGACGGAAGCACTTCACGTGCCGTCTCGCCGATGGCTTCGAGCACCTGCCCCGAACTGTAGCCCTGAGCCGGAGACCCGCTAATCGAGATGGCGTTGAACAGGTTGAAACGGGTGAGGTCTGACGGGCCGTTGGTCTTGGTCAGGCGCACGAACCGGCTCAAAGGCGACATGCCGCCATCGGTGGCACGCACATACATGTGGTGCAGGGATTCCGCATTCACACGATATTCCGCCGGAGCCTGCATGGTCACATGGTAGAGCTTGGAGAACCGGTTGAAGTCGGAAACATATTGTCCGGTATAATAGCCCGACAATGTGGAAAGCACATCTGCGGGCGACACACCCGACTGTTCGCATTTGGCGGCATCGATATCCACCCAGTATTGCGGATAATCCGTGGCAAAGGAGGAATAGACTTCGCCGATTTCGGGTCGCTGCGACAAGGCTTCGACAAACTTGTCTGCCTCTTCCTTGAAGGCGGCGATGTTTCCGCCCGCCTTGTCCTGCAAATAAAGCTCGAAACCGTTTCCCATGCCGTACCCGGCAATCATCGGAGGCGACATGGCGAACACCGTGGCATCGGGAATATCCGAAGTGGCGGCATAAATCTTTCCGATGACATCATTGACCGACTGCCCCTCTCCCTTACGCTGCTCCCAGTCTTTGAGTGTCACGAAATACATCGCCTGCGAGGGACCGGAACCGCTGAAAGAGAAACCGGCGACCGCACCGCTGTATTCAATCTCGCCGATGCTGTCGAGACGGCTGTTGATACGCTCCATCACCTTACTTGTCTGAGCCATGGATGTGCCGGGCTTCGTGTTCATGCTCACCATGACCGTCCCGGTGTCCTCTTCGGGAATAAGTCCCGTCTTTGTGACATTGACCAGCAGCACCAGCAACCCGAAAGAAATGCCTATGATGCTCCACAACAGCCATCGGCGATGGATAATGAACATCACTCCACGTACATAGCGTCGGCTCAGACGGTCGAAGACGGCATTGAACGCTTTACGGAAACGGGCTGCAAAATTGTTCTTGGTGTTGCCCTGCTCATCGATATAGGGTTTCAGCAGCAGCGCGCAAAGTGCCGGTGAGAGTGTGAAGGCATTGACTGCCGAGATTCCCACGGCAACAGCCATCGTGATACCGAACTGCGTGTAGAACGCTCCCGAAGTCCCGCCCATCATGGCAACGGGGAAAAACACTGCCATAAAGATGATGGTAGAGGTCAGGATAGCCGACGAAACGCCTTTCATGGCATCATCAGCCGCGAGAACCGCAGACTGATAGCCCTCGTCGAACTTCGCCTGCACCGCTTCCACCACCACAATGGCATCATCGACCACAGTTCCGATGGCAAGCACAAGCGCGAACAGGGTGAGCAGGTTGACGGAGAAGCCGATCATGGACATCACGGCGAACGTACCGATAATGGAGACGAAAATGGATATCGTAGGAATAAGCGTGGACTTAATATCTTGCAAAAATACATATACCACCACGATAACCAGAAGTATCGCTTCAATAAGTGTCCGGATAACAGAATTGATGGAAGCATACAGGAACTTGTTGGTATCGGTAAGCACCACGAATTCCGTCCCTTCGGGCAAGTCCCGGCTGAGGTCGTCAAGCACTTCGTGAATCTCCTTGATGGTGCTTGAAGCATTGGACCCGGCTTTCTGGTTGATGAGCATCATGGCTGCCGGATGCCCGTTCACTTCGGAGGAATAGTTGTAGTATTCATCGCCCAGTTCCACATCGGCAACCTCCTTCAGCCGAAGCACATTGCCGCCCGGCAGTGACTTGATGACCAACTCACCGAACTCTTCCGCGCCGGACAAGCGTCCGCGGTATTTCATCGTGTATTCATTGGCGGTAGGATGATTGGCACCGAAGGAGCCGGTGGCGGCCTCGATGTTCTGTCGTGCGAGTACGGTGGATATGTCATCGGGGATAAGCCCGTATTGCGCCATCTTGTCGGGACGCAGCCAAAGTCGCATGCTGTAGTTGGAACCGAACATCTGTGCCTTTCCCACGCCGCTGATACGTTTCAGCCTCGGCTCGACATTGATTTTCACGTAATTGTTCAGGAAGGTCTGGTCGAAGCGGTCATCGGGCGAATAGAGCGCGAAAGTCATCAGTTCGGCATTCTGCTGCTTTTCAGTGGTGACACCGGTCTTGGTGGCTTCCGCCGGAAGCTGGCTCAGCGCGCCGTTCACGCGGTTCTGCACGTTTACCGCCGCCATGTCCGCGTTGGTTCCCTGCTTGAAATAGATGTTGATGGAAGCATCGCCCGTATTCGATGCCGTGGAAGTCATATAGGTCATGTCTTCCACGCCGTTGATGGCTTCTTCCAGAGGGGTTATCACTGCCTTCTGCACAGTTTCAGCGTTTGCTCCAGGATAAGTTGCGAATACGTTGATGGTCGGAGGTGCGATGTCGGGGTATTGTTCCACCGGCAAGGAAAACATGGAAATCATGCCCAACAGTACAATCACCACCGAGATAACGCCCGAAAACACCGGGCGGTCTATAAAAAATCGCAGGTTCATTTCGTTTCGTTTTTAGGGGTTATGCTCATGCCTTCTCTCACCAGTCCCACGCCTTCGGCGACAATGGTGTCACCGACCGAAAGACCTTCTTTTACGATAAACCGGTTGCCGTCGTTCAGGCGGTCCACCGTGAGATAGGCGGCTTCCGCCTGTCCGTTTTTCAGACGGTAAGCGATAATCTTGTCCTGCAGTTCCACGGTGGCGGTCATGGGAATGGTTACGGCCTCCGTTTTCGGGTTTTGAAGGATGACATTGCCGATGCTGCCACTCAACAGTTCGCGGTCGGGATTGGGGAACAGGGCTTTGATTTGTACCGTTCCGGTAACAGGATCCACCACGCCGCTTACGGTTTCAATACGTCCTTTCGCCTTGTACAGGCTGCCGTCGTTGAGTTGCAGGCCCACTTCCGGCATCCCGGCTATCATGCTGTCAATCGAGCCATAGCGAGCCAAATATCGCCGTAGCATATTCTCCGAAATGGAGAAATAGGCATACATCTCCGCATTGTCGGACACGACCGTGAAAGGCTGTGCCATATTGGGACCGACAAGCGCACCGATGCGATAGGGCAATGTGCCTACTACTCCGTTGCTCGGGCTTTTGATTTCCGTATAGGAGAGATTGTTGCGTGCATCCGATTCTTGTGCCTTTGCCTGTTCGAGCTCAGCACACGCCACTGCCAGTTGGTTCCGGGCGAGAGAAAGCTCGTAGTCGGATATGACCTTCTCGTCAAACAATGCCTGCTTGCCCCGCAGCTCGATTCTTGCCGTTTCCACTTTTGCCTGTGCCGCGCTGACATTGGCCTGCGCCGTGCGTAATGCCGCCCGATAGGGCACTTGGTCAATTACAGCCAATACTTGACCGGTCTTCACCCGTTCACCCTCTTTCACTTTCAGACGGATAATGCGCCCGGATATTTGCGGCAGGATGTCCACATCCTGCCGTCCGCGTATGGCGGCGGAATAGGACTCGGAGATTTCCACCGGACTTGCCGCGACCTTTATGACCCGATAACTCTGCACCGCATCCTGCTTGCCGTCCGCCTGCCTGCATCCGGTCGGCAGGAACAGCATGAGAGCAAATGCGGCGAAATTCGTGATAATGAATTGCTTGTTCATATTTTCTTCTTGTTTTGTATTAACCTTAATTCCGCAACACTTTGATTTAAATTAATTTATAAGTTCCTGAGCAACAAAAAGTTGCCCAGGATTTTGCCGTGTCAGATTTTTCACTTATCTTAGTGTTGCAATTAGAAAACAAGCGAAAATCGTAACAAGGCATGGCAAAGGTACAAATATAATGCCAGTCTTGTGTTCCATAGGCAGTAAAAACAGGATGTTCAACCGTAAAAACTAGCTTACCACCAGACTTCAGTATTCTATATATCTTTTTTACTAAAATCTCATAATCTGCTACATAGTGAAACGCAAGTGAACTTAATATTACATCAAAACTCTCCTCTGGGAATTCCACATCTTCTATAGCACAGCATTTATATTCAACCTGTGGAAAATGTGTTTTTTCTTTGGCTACCTCGAGCATTTTATGAGAAATATCAACACCTACAACAGAAGAAGCACCGTGTTCCATCGCATAAATACAGTGCCATCCATAGCCGCATCCTAAATCAAGCACACGCTTATCTTTAAAATCCGGCAGCAGCTTTCTCAATGTTTCCCATTCTCCTGCACCGGCTACAGGGTAAACGCATCAAACTTTTTACCTTTTAACATATAGATATTAATGTTGTATCTTATTGAATATTAACTATTTATATTTGCTTATGCCAAAAATATTTTGTATCTTTGTAAAGAATAATTAAACACTTAAAAGTTACAAAATGAGCATAATTAAATTATCTAAACAAATTCCAGACCCAAGAGTCACTGGACGAACTGTTCATAAAATGGAACATATTATCTATATTACCATAGCAGCAGTACTGGCTGGATGTCAAACATGGGATGATATTGCTGAGTTTGGAAGAACTAAGAAGGAGTTCTTCAAATCTCGTTTGGTAGGTTTGGAGCACATTCCAAGCCATGACACCTTCAATCGTTTCTTCTCTATATTTGACCCAAAGGGCTTTGAACAAATTTTTCGCGATTGGGTCAAGGAAATTGTTGGCGAGGTCAAAGGCATAGTAGCCATTGACGGCAAGTTAATGCGTGGCTCCAGCAAATGCGATTCAGAGCACACATTGGGCAAAGATGATTTTCGCATGTGGATTGTGTCGGCATGGTCTTCTGATAACAATATCTCTCTGGCTCAAGAGAAGGTGGGCGACAAGACTAACGAAATCACCGTTGTACCAAAGTTGCTTAGCGCAATAGACTTAAAAGACACCATTGTAACGATTGATGCCATGGGATGCCAAACCTCTATAACCAAGAAAATAAGAGAGGGAAACGGAGATTATATTATTGCATTGAAGAAAAATCAAAAGACAAGCTATGATTTTGCAAAGGATATCATAGCCGAATACACTGATCGTGACTATCAGGGTATAGTTTCAAAGCATACTTCCTTTGACAGAGGGCATGGCAGATTAGAAGAAAGGAAATGTATAGTGGTGAGTTATGGCAGCACTACTCAAAAAATGTTCAAGAACAAATTTGAAGGGCTAAAATCTATTGTTGGCATTCTGTCACGAAGAACTATCGTTTCAACAGGTGAAACTTCCGAGGAAAACAGGTACTACGTAACTTCCCTAGGAAATGAAAGGCCTGAGGGAATCGCCAATGCAATAAGAAAGCACTGGGGAATAGAGAATAATTTGCACTGGCAATTAGACTTTACCTTTAGAGAAGACGAAAGTAGAAAGGTGAAAAATGCAGCAAGGAACTTCTCTACTATTACTAAGATTGCTTTGTCCATCCTTAAAAAGGATAAAACGATCAAGGGAAGTCTCAACTTAAAAAGAATGAAAGCTGGCTGGGACGAAAATTACCTGTCAAAACTTTTGGAGGCGAACGCATTTTGATGCGTCCGCCCTGGCACCGGCTAGTCCCTGCTGTGAGCGACTCATTTGACTGTATTTTTGAAAAAATATATTATCATCATATTTGTTTTCTTTCATCTGAATTCCCCTTGTTTAAAAAGTTATTTATCTCCGTTGCAATTTTCTTCACTTCTTTATAAGGCTTCCCGGTCATATCATAGCATTCAAAAAGTGAAAGACCGAGTAATTCAAAAATATGATTAACCCTTTGGCGTATTTTTCAGGTTTATATTAAAAAGTTTCAAGCAGTTTTATAGCTTTCTTTTCGCCTATTCGAACGTGGTGGAAAGTACGCGAACATAAATTCCCGCGCCCCTATGCGCACGCAGTGCGCTCACGTGCCGAAGGCACATATCGCGCCAGAGGCATATCGCACGCGAATGAAATGTAGCGTATATCGCAAATCCGTGAGGATTTATATCGCTTTAGTTTGTCTGCTTCGTCAGACAAACTAAACTTTCCACGTGGCTGGAGAGGACAGAATGAATGTCATTTGAGTACGTCCGTTCTCGGAAACATATCCACTTCGCTTTTGGCACTATCGGTATACGGGAACATATCCAATCTCTCTCAGGAATGTATACCATACTTTTAAAAGGCAGAATAGCATTTTAACTAATGCTACCCTACCTATAACTAAACATTTACAGTTGCATGTGGCCTATTGTTTTTAGCCGTTAAATATTTTATAACTATTAAATAGCGATACAAATTGTTCGAAACTAATATTGTTTATATCATATATTCTCGCATATTTTAAAGCTTTATTAAATTGATTTTTTGTAAACAGTTTTTCATACTCTTTGTTAACCCATTTCATTACAAAAGTTTCATATTTTTTTCTCTCTTTAAATGCCATTTTTGCTGGCTTTCTTTTTAATACAATTAATGCGCTATCCACTTTAGGTTTTGGATGGAAATAATACCTGGGAATTTTTGCTAATATAGAAATATCTACCTCTGCCATTAACAGCAATGCTAGTGATCTGTTTGTATCTAATAACATTTTAGCAAAACCATATTCTACTATTAAATAACTTATTGTGGCTGAACTTTCAAAAACAATTTTTCGAATTATATTTGTGCTTATGTTGTAAGGTATGCTGCCAAATATTTTATATGGATTGTGGCTAGGAAATGTAAATTTTAGTATATCATCATTTACTATTTGATAGTTAGGATAATTTAAGAGCTTATTACGAGTTACCTCACATAATTTAGAATCAATTTCTATCGCCGTAACAAAATTACATCTCTTTACCAATTCAGCAGTAAAATGACCTTTCCCTGCACCTATTTCAAAGATGTTATCTTTTTCATCTAAACTTATGCAATTCATTATTTTTTCTATGTGATATTTTGAAGTAATAAAATTTTGACTATCTTTTATATTTACTTTGTTCATTATAACCCCTCCTTAATTTATTTCATTAACAAACAGTTTTTATGTTTTCATTTGGATATAGTTTTTTCTTATCTGGTCCTATCATAGGATACACCTCTCTTTCATACTTTTATATATTTTCTATCGTGTTTTATATGATTCATTATTTTGATACCATAGCAAAGCATCCTTTTCTAGTTGCTTTACAAATGCATCCTTACCAGTGCAGTAGCCTTCAATATCCTCCGAGAATCGATAAGCCAGCTCCATCTTTAATTCACCATACTCTAAAGCGATGTCTGGATGTGTACGCAGAAAGTCCCTTACTGCTATATGCCTATTAATATCTTTGTGATTGCTTTGCTCAAAAATATGAATCTGGTGTGTCCTGTTATCGCCGCCTTTGCGGAAATATCTACGTCCTTCAATACCAAACTCACCCATACACTCATAACCAATCGCTACAAATTCTTTGTTATGCTTATCAACCAAACTAATATTTGTCACTACGGGCATTATATCAATGATTGATTTAGCGGCTAACCCTTTGACTGCTGTACTGCCAATATGGTAAACCTCCACCAATATATCCTTCAATATATTCTTTATCTTCTGTGATTCATTTTCATACTCTACTTCCCAAAAGGGGTCGGTAAGCACTCAATTTAGGGCATCCCCCTTCGAAAGGGCACTTTTCAGTGCCCTAAACCGAGTTTTGTTAATTAATTAGTTTTGAATTTAACATTGGCTGGCAGCCAAAGTGATTTTGTCAGGAACCATGTTAACATAATCCCTGCACCCGTTAAAGATATTTTTGAAAAAAGTTCCGATGAAGTTCCAGATAGAACTGCCATGAAGCTTTACCGTTCCTATCACACTGTGATAAGTTGCTGCCATCTCTGCACCGGCATCACTACCATAATGAAGTGAATTGTTGCGTTGAGTGGTCAGCTTTCGAATGGTTCGCTCAGCCAGGTTGTTGTCTATCGGTAATTCACCATCATCCAGGTAAGCAAAGATCTCTTTCCAGAACCGGTTCAGATAATTGAGAGCTTCTTTATAATACCGGCTTCTAAATTCTGAATCCTTTGACTGTTCACTATCTAACAAACTGCGCAGCTCTATTAGGAGTTCCTTCGTTTCCAAGCTTTGCCTTTCTTGAAACCTTTCCTTGGGAGTTAATCCGGCATCATCGTATTTACGCTCCCTCATAAAGAACTCCTTTAAAATTTCGGAAAAGCGTTCTGCAGTCGGTTCACCACCCTGATTGGAAGCCTTGACAAACTTGTTCTTGGCATGAGACATACAAACCTGGTGGACAGTATCTTTAAACCGGGCTGATTTCAGCTCATTGCCGATAAATACATAAGCATTGTATCCGTCGGACATTATACTCTTCAATTCTGCATCGCCCAAAAAGTCTGTAAGTACATCACGACCACGCGAGCCATTCTCATAGAAGAAAATGGCTGTTTTCCGGGCCTTGTTGACCAGAACCCAAATGTAGCACTTCTTATAGTGATCGTATTTACGCACTTTACACCAGGTCTCGTCGCAGTTCACAATCGAATCTTTTTCCAAAGCTATAGACTTCAATACACAAACCAGTTCGTCCAGGTATGTCTTACCTTTCTTAAGCCAGTTGCGCAACGTGTTTTTAGAAATGGTCATGCCCATATCTGTCAGCCATTGGTGAAGAAGACCAAAAGTCACATTCTTTACATAAACTTCATAGGCGATAGCCTGCAGAAATTCAGGAGTGGCCCTAGTGCCTTCAAAACTGGTTACTACATCCGGATGGCCTTCAGAAGGGAAATAGCCCCACTTCGGCTTTTTACCAGGCTCTGCATAATGAACCATCTCAAAACATTCTTCCGTAAGGAAAGTACGGAAACTGAACACCCGTACCATTCTCCTTTCAATGATCCGACCGGGAACCTTTGTCAAATCGGAAGGATGCTCTGTCGCTTCTCCGGCTACCCCCATCGTTTTATAACCGTCAGGGCGATTGGACAAGTCACGGTCTTTCCCGGAAGGCTCTTTTAACTCTTGGGATGGAACATGACCAACCGAATCCGTGCGAAGCGTATCATCGGTTCCATCATAATCATCCTTCTCCTTCCGGCGGTCTGAATCACTTGTTTTAGCTTTAGATTGTATCTTTTGACGTCTATCACCAAAACGTTCCTGATTGGCGTAATCAAGTTTTTCCTGAAGTGATTTTATCTTACGTTCAGCCGATTTGCGAAGTTTATGCTCTTCTGACAACCGATTCTCAAGGTCAACATGTTTCGATTGCATGGATGACATCTGATCCTTCAGTTCTTTCATCTGAGCCATAAAATCCTCCAAAACAAGCCTCATGGCATCACCTGTCAACCTGAGATCCTGATTTTGCTCAGCAAGGTATTGTATGTATCGGTCTTTCTGATCCTCTGCCATACCTGCACTATAATTTATAGGGTTGCGTGAGTAGGTTTCCCGACTCAACAACTCTCGTTTTGTTGTAATTATATCTTGCAGATCGATCATACTTAAACCTTTGACTTACAGCATTAAAGGTAATAAAATAATCGCAAAACCGCAAGTGGATAAATAGATTGATTATCTGATTTTTAATGTTTTAACTATAGGATTCTCAAGAATCAAAACCACGTCCTTCCAGGCAATCCGATAAACAGTATCTGCCCCATTTCGCTCAACTTTCATGAACTGATAACCGGCAACAAACTTCTTTTCAAACAGACTATATGAACGATTATCAAATGAAAACATACGGACTATTCTGCGATTGCGAGACATGACTATAAAGACATCCCCATCTCTGGGTTCCCGGTGAAGCCGTTCACGAATGATAGACAACACACGGCTGTGCTTACAACGCATATCGGTGAAATCACGGACATAATAAAAATGATTCAGACCGGTAACACTCAGCATAACCCCTCCAGTTTCTCTACCATACGAACCAAATCCGGGTAGCTTAAATTCTTTTGGAACAAATGCAAGCCATTGCTGATACGAATCTCAACCCAAATACGAACAGGGTGATCAGTTCTGCCTGGTGATACCGGTTGAGGTTGATCAATGGCACCGGATTGTTCCTCATGACCGATTACAGGAGCACCATCAACCTGGACTTCAACTACTTTTTTCCGGGTATCCCTGTACCATTTCTGAAAGATGTTATAAGGAACTTTGTTCTTAACACAAAACGATTGGAGAGATTCTCCATGAGGCAAAGCCTCGGTCTGGTACTGAAAGTAAAACCTTTCAAGATCTTCACTGCTATACATAAATCCTAAAATTTTTGTTCGCAGCGAAGATAGAGATTTCAATTATGAGCCAATTTTTGACTGCTTACTCATCAACAAGAGACATCGTCGAATTTTACAACAAGCGTGGGGGCAAAGAGCGTATATTCGATGATATGAACAACGGATTCGGCTGGAACAGGCTCCCCAAGTCGTTCATGTCAGAGAACACCGTATTCCTTCTGCTTACGGCATTGATACACAATTTCTATAAGACCATCATTAGCAAGCTTGACACCAAGGCTTTCGGGCTCAAGGAAACGAGTCGCATAAAGGCTTTTGTCTTCAGATTCATCTCCGTACCTGCCAAGTGGATCTTGACTGCAAGGCAATACGTGCTGAATATCTACACAGAGAACCGAGCTTATGCAAAACCCTTCAAAACTGGATTCGGATAAAGTCCGTTCCTTATGGTTTTAATCTGCGTATTGCCTCAAGTCGCATTGTGGGGTAAGGGGAAGGTATGCACAAATCGGACAAAATTCACGCTCATACTATCATGATGAATAGTGTTCAAGCTCTTTACTGCAATTGAGATTGCCATTGAGATTGCTTGCGGATTTTAGGGTAATAATAAAATGGTATGAGTACGCCCAAAGTAGCGAAGGCAAGCATGGCATAGAGATACTGGTGGAACCAGATGAAGGTCATCCCGTAGAACAGGAAGGCAATGCTGCACAGCCCAGAGGCCAGTCCGTCGATGCCGTCGATGAGGTTGATGGCATTGATGATGAAAACCGTAACGAAAACGGTGAGAGGGATGCTAATCCACGACGGCATGGAATGGATGAACAGCATTCCGTGAAGGTCGGACAGTTCCACTCCGCCAGCCACCAGCATGATGCCGCAGACTATCTGGATAAAGAACTTGGCACGGTAGCGCACACCGATAAGGTCATCGGCAATGCCGACAAGGTACAACATGATGATGGCGCAGAAGGCGTATGCCAATGGCAACGCTTCTGCGCCTATTTCCTTAAGCAGCTCATCATGTCCGGTTGAGACATTGACCGCCAAAAGCAGGACAAAGGAGAAGAACACTACGGGCTTGAAGGCCATACCGCCAAGGCGAGGCACTACACACTGATGTATCTTCCGCTCGTCCGGCTCGTCGAACAGTCGCCTGCGGAAGGCGATG
Organism: Bacteroides xylanisolvens; assembly: GCF_018289135.1. Taxonomy (NCBI): domain Bacteria; kingdom Pseudomonadati; phylum Bacteroidota; class Bacteroidia; order Bacteroidales; family Bacteroidaceae; genus Bacteroides; species Bacteroides xylanisolvens. The sequence goes on along the minus strand of NZ_CP072216.1, from coordinate 335,122 downwards.
AGCAGAATCTGCGGTATCACGATTCCTGCGAAAAACACGCACAGGAAGAATACCGACAGGATGTTGACAATCCAAATTAAACTCATTCTCTATCTAACTTTAATAGGCCGTTTGTGTCGGTCTGTCCTGTACTAATCCCTCTGTATCAATCAATTCGGGGGGGGTAATTCGTGTTTCCATAATCTCAGTCTATGATTTGAATATATTCCGGCTTCACCTCAGCTGAAACCGCCAGTAGGTCGGGAATAATGACGACAAGCTGCCGACCTCTCTTTTTTGCCACTTTTATGAAGTAGCCCTCCACCTGGTCGAACGGTCCGCCATGTACCCTTACTCTTTTACCTTTTTCAATGTTGATTTTATCTTTTTCCTTGTTGATTTCGCTGATTTTGTAGAAGTGTACCTCTTCATCTGCCTGCTTGCACACCTTGATGAAGTTGGTCATGTCTTCATCAGGTACAGTCAGATAGACAAGTTCTCCGCCACTTTTCCATGTGACAAACTGTAGGTCGTAATAATAATTGTGTTTGAAATCAACAATCTTCTGATGACTTGCATGCACAAACACCAGACTATGGATGACGGGTACCATGAAAAAGACTTTCTTGCCCTTGACAGTGCGAAGGACTTTCTGCTTGGGTATGAAATACTCTAAGCCATACGTTTCATTAGAGAGCCGATCTTCGGCAGTATTCTCGTTCTTGTAGGCCCGCATGACATACCACAGTATCTTATCCTTGTCCAATACATTCACCATACTGTTTTGACATGTGTTTTTTGAGAAAAGAACGTACTCATGGTTCATCCCGATATGCGTATCGGTCTGTATATCAGCAACTTTCTATGTGTTTCAACTACAATAGTCATCTATTCTCATCTTTCTGAGTCCACCCCCTGCAAAGCCCCTCTTTACGACATAAAAATTCGGTCGGAAAAGGTATGCAAAAGATGTTTCTCTCTTTAAGAGAAATATCGTTTTGCTAAACAGTTGATATTGAGGTATCATTTTATCGTAAAAGACATATTTGCTCAACAATTGCTTGACGGAAATCAACAAATTTTAGCATTTTTGTAAAAAAGTCGCTATATAATTTGGTGAATTGGAGTTATTTTCATATTTTTGCATCCCGAAGAGTTTCTCTTAAAGAGAGAAACACCTTTTTGCTCAACAATCCCCGACTTTTTTATTATAGTTGCGGTATCACACCGCAATACAATAGTTATAAATATTGAAATAAAGGTGCAGTGAGACGCTGCACCTCCTAAAGAGAATTGATGATGAGATTGTTGGCGTTGTCAACGACAGAGGTGTCCAATGAGGAGAGGTATATCTGTGTGGTTTTCTCGGAGTCATGCCCCAATGCCTCGCTGATAGTAGATACGGGCACGTTCTTGCTCTTGGCTATGCTTGCCCAGGAGTGGCGGGCTACGTAGGTGGTCAGGGGTACGGACAGGCCTATCATTTCTCCGATTTTCTTCAACTGCTTGGTGATACGGCTATAGGCATTCTTGTACTGTCTCCAGAATATGGCTCCCTCTCCTTTTGCTATAGGGAGCAGGTAGGGAGAATCATCTGTTTTGTACTTCGCCACTATCTCCTGCATGGCAGGTTCCCATTTGATGTGCAACTGTTGTGAGGTCTTCTGACGGCGGTAAATGAGCGTACTGCCATGCAGATTGCTTGGTGTAAGTTGTGCCATATCGATGAACGACATCCCACGGGTATAGAAACTGAACAGGAACATATCCCTTGCAAGCTCCAAACGGGGGTTCAGACTCAAGTCCAGCTCTTTCAGTTGCTTGATGATTTCCAAGGGGAGTGCCCGCTTGACGGTCTTGTCGATGCCGGTATATACATGCTTGAACGGTGAGGAAGAGATGACCAGTCCGTCATCTACGGCATGATTGTAGATGGTGCGCAGGTTGCGGATGTAGAAAGAGGTGGTGTTGCGGCACAGTCCGCTGTCTTTCAGCCACTGTTCATAGCCTTGTATCGTTGTCCCATCGACTTCCTCCAATGGCACATCGCCTCCTTTCAGGTAACGCTGGAGGCTGTTGAGGGTGGTTTTGTACCTTGCTACCATCCGCTTCTTGCCGATGCGTCTCAGTTTTTCGTTCAACTCCAGCGTATAGCCGATAATGCCATGTAATTCTTTTCCCTCATGGAAGTTGTCAACGACGGTGTCTGCTGTATATGACTGCCCTTCCTTGTCCAACCGTGCAATGACCAACAGCAGTTTCTTCCTGTCAGCATCCAATGTATCTTTCAAGGAAAGAAGATAGGCTTGACGTTGTGGAGTGACGGAAGTTGGCAAAATGATGTTTGAATGGTCCGCATCCCACTCTGAGGAATAGATTCTGTACTCTGTATGGATCTGACGTGCCACACGATTGTGTATCACCTGATAATACAGGCGACCCTCTTTCTCTTGAACAGATGATGTTCTGAACTTTAATTTGATGGATGCCATAATGCTCTGACTTTAACATTGAAATTGCAATTATTACCTTTATATATAATATAAGTGACAGACAAACAGGTATAGGAGGGATGGTGCCTCACCGCTCGGCATACAACAGCTGATATTCCACCCACCTCCGTTTCCTAATGGATGCCACTGCTTTTCCCCTCCATTTGCAATAGCTCAGATAGAGTGGCAGGATGTCCCTGTCGCCACGTTCCAATCGGGTGAGCAGGGACGCTTTCGGGTATCGTCCATTGCCTAACAACTTGGCTGGTCCAATCTGGTACGAGAGGGTGGCAAGCAGATAAGCATCCCTGCCATAACGGGCATATAGGCGCAGGTGCCGGAGGAGGTCTGTCCGTAACAGCAAATCTGCACGCTGACGTGTCAGTGTTTTCGGGAAACGCTCTCCCTTCTGTAGCTGGTGACCATAGCCCACATAGCCCGGTGTGGTCTTTGGGTCGTGCCAACCCTCGAAGTGTTTGGTAATGGCTACCATCCGTTCAAACAGTGCCCTGTCAATGGTTTGGCTTTGACAGGGCACGCTACAGATGGCCAACATGCTCAATAGTACGATGATGTATCTTCTCATTACATTATTTTATATAGGAGGTGCGATGTCTCACCGCACTCTAATCAATATCACTACATCATAGTGCGGAACTGCTGAATCTCTTTAATCATGGCTTTCACGTCCTCCCCAACCTGAACGAAGTTCTTGTAGAGGATGCGCTCTCGCTCTTCTTTCGACTTGAACTTATAGAACTTAGGGAGAGGGACATACTCCGATTCCTCCTTCTTTATTTCCGTCATATCGAAGTCGGTCTTGCAGTAGAACTTGGATGTCTTGAACTCCTCGCTCTCCTGGATGTTCATGCTTCCGTTCATCCCGGTCTTGGTGACTACGAAGTCACGGGCGGTCTGTCCACATATCCAACCTGTGGGCATATCGGAGATTTTGCTTGCAGGCACCAGGCTGTCCATATTCTCATTGAGGTTGATGGAGGTCTTGTCACGGTCGATGGTCACGCCCTTTTTGAGTTGCACTACTTTACCGAAGATGTCACTCGACAGCCATTCGAGGGTTTCCTTGGCTCTTGCCGAACCGCTCACCACATTGCCCACGGTGGTGATGATTTTCTGCATACCCACCTTGCCATAATCGGCTTCCAACTGCGGAAGTTCCTGAAAGCCAAGTGCCACGCTCACCTTGTTGCTTCGGGCTGTGCCTATCAGTCGGTCTATCTTGTGGAAATACAAGGTCGGCAACTCATCGACGATGATGCTGACAGGAACGTTCTTGCCCTGTCCTGTATTCACCCTCGTTACAAGGCGGTTGAGAATCAAGGCATTCAGTGCACCGATGATGCTCTCCATCTCGGGGTCGTTGGCAATGAGCAGATAACTTGGATTCTTCGGGTCACTGACCTTCAGGTCGAAGTCATCGCCGTCCTTGTGGAATATCCAGTAAGATTCCTTGGTGGCGAGACGGGAGGTATAGACACGTAGCGTGCCAATCATACCTTCCAACTGCTCCATGGCTTTGTTGGCAAAGGCAGTCTGGAACGGGCCAAGCAAGGGGGCTACCTCGTTGTCGGTCTGAAGTACCTCGAAGATGGTCTGATAACTCTCATTGAGGAACGATAGGATATGTGGCATGTCGCTGTACTTGCCCAACCAATAAGCGGGCTGCACCTCCGCGCCCGAATGGTCGAACACCCGTCCTGTGGGTATCAGCCTTTTCGTCTTTGGGTCTTCACGCCGCTCGGCAATCAGCATCTTTCCGTCCTTGTCGTAGGGCTCCTTGCCGTAGTTGCAGAAGAAATAGATGCAGGCGGCAAGGAAGTTGACGGCAGAGGTCTGGAAGAACTGGTCGCTGCCACCGCCGCCTTCCTTCTTGCCTTTTTGCAGGGATTCAAGCAGGGTCTCGGCGGTCTCGCTCGCTGCGGCAAGGTTGTTGATGTACTTCAACTGGATGGGGTTCACACGGCGCGAATACTCCACATCCACAAAGTTGATGATGTTGAACTTCATGCCATGGGGCATCTTGCTGTCCTTGGCATTCTTGTTCTTCAAGTAATGATAGTAGAGTTTGGTGGCGAGAGTGGGAAACTTATAGTCGTACACCACCATGGCAAAGCCCTTCTCGCTGTGCTGCCTGATAAACGGCTCGATGATGGAGAAGGTCTTACCAGAACCAGGAGTACCCACAACCCATGTGCCACGGAACGGATTGACGATGTTCACCCATCCCTTGCGGAACTTGCCCTTGTAATAATAGCGCATAGGGATGTTCACGCTGTACTTGTTCTCCTGCAACTCCCTGCATTGCTCAAAGCTCTCATTCTCGAAGTTGAAGCGGTCTTTCAGCAGCCCTTCCTTCAGGAACTTAGAGATATTGTCGAGGGCGATATGCACCAATACGACACCGACGATGGAAGTGAGCATATAGAGCCAAGTGTTCAAACGGAGGGTATAGAAACAGGGCATTATCGAATGACCGAACAGCCATACGGACTGCACAATCAGCAGCACTCCCGACAGCAGCGGATAGAGCACCTGCCTGCGAGCGTCAAACTCCAGATGCTTCTTGTTGCGCGTTCCCACACAGGTGATACATATCAGCAGGAACGTAGCCACCTTGCTATACACGAGGTTGCCGTCATGGTAAATCATCCACCGCTTGATGCGAGTGTGGATATCCGTCACTACGCCGCCCAAGAAGTCCAACTGCTCCGGCTCCAGTGCGTAGGCGAAGAACTCCATCAGGATGGAGACATAAATCACCGCCCTGAATATCTTGTAAAAACCCTGTAACTCTTTGCTTTCTTCCATTTACTTTACGATGATGTTGGGTGATAATGAGAAAAGATGAAGGATGCCACGGTGGACACCCTCCAATCCTCTTATGAGTTTTATTCGTAGCCGTTGATGGTCTTCTCAGACTCTACTGTCCACGGAGAAATAGTTGCAGATATGACCTCCAAGGTGTTGCGTACAGGCTTCAATGAATAGCTGTAGGAATGACCCGCTTTCCACGTGTCGTTTGTGAGGAATACGAAGTTCTCCCCATTGCTGAGTTGCAATGTCATGTCTGGCATAACCTGTGCAGGAACATAAAGCGTATATTCCATGTGGTCACTTTGTGGGTCGCCGAAATAATAGGTCGTCACCGACTCGTCACTGCATTCTACCTTTCCGGTCTTGATGTTGAAAGTACCGCTGTCAAAATAACCGACGAACGTGAGTAGGCTTCCTGCAAAATCATTGGTGGTGAAACCGTATTCTGGTGAGGTATAGACCTTGATGATGACACGCACCATCTGATGGGTGAAGTTCAATGTAAGGCTCGGATTGGCGTATGATGCCGCTCCACTGGCAAACAGAAAATCATTGACCTTCTGCTCACTCTGTACAGCTGCCTCCGGCACTTGGAACTCTATGAGGTCGTTGGTAGGATTTGCCGTATAGGGATAGTAGGCATTGAAGGTGTGAGTGTCTGTGTCCGTGAAAAACACCTTGTTGGCTGACACAAACTGATTCGTGCCGCCGCTTCGGGTGAACTTCATATTGTTGATCATCCCTGTGGAAGAGATGCCAATCATATCATTGAGTTCCCACTGGTTGTCAACGGCTCGTGTGGAAACGGCAGGTTGCAGCATCTCCAGATTGGTGAATACCTGAAGCTGCTTGGTTGATGTGCTGTCGGTCACGACCACAGAACCTCCGCCACCGGGCAGGTAAATCTCATTGACGATGTCTTGGTCACAGGACGTGAGGAGCATGGCTCCAAGTCCCAACATTAGAAACAAATTCTTTTTCATGCTTTTTCTTTTTTAATTGTTGTACTTTGATGATGATACGGGTGATACTCGATGTCTGTATATGGGCTAATCCATAATCGTGATGATGGGTCTCGCCTTATGCGGCTGCCACTTGGGAGTCTCCTGTATGGCACCGCTTCCCAGTGAGTAAAGCCATGCCTTGGCGGTCGCTTGTCCTTCTACCTCCGTTGAAGTCCAATACCAACAGTCATCATCCTCATCGGGGATAGGTGTGCCGCCGCATTTCAGGATGTATGGGTTGATGATGTCCTTGGCATGATAGAGCAGACGCATCTGTGCCACACTGGGGATATAGGCACTTTGCCCGTAACGCCACATGTCGAAGACACGCTCAGCCAAAGGCGACTTCACATCGGTCGTGCCATAAAGGGCAAAAGTGTTCTTGTTGCCGTCGTAGGCGGTGAGGTCACAGGATGTGTCCTGTTCCACACCGATACTGTCAGCAAAGGCTTCGGGAGCGATGTCCCACAGATAGACGGCATATCCGTTTCCCTCCATTTCTTCCCTCTGATTGACGTTGAACACCACTGCAATGGCTTGCTTGCACGATTGCTCGTAGGTTTCGTAGGGCATCACCTTGCCGTCAGTGGTCAAGATATGGGTGACCTTCATGGCTGTGTCGGGAAAGTCCTGATGCTCGTCACAGGCAGTCAGCAACACCGTTGCCGCAACTGCCAAGATTGAAAACAGTTTCTTCATACGCATAGTCATTTTACAGGAAGTTTCACACCCAGGACAATACCCGTTCTGAACAGGTCTTCACCCTTGATCATCACATCGGTCTTCACCTGCCAGAAGAGCTTCCAGCCGTGTCTGAGTGTATAGTTTTGCTCATAGCCGAGGTGGATGCCACCCAAGAACCTGTCAGTATCGCTACCTGCCGATGCTCCTATGCGCATGTTGCCATGGTGGTTGCGTCCTCTTGCCACACAGGGCTTATAGGCAAAGCCGAAACCATAACTGCGGTAGTTGTTCCAAAAACTCTCAGGACAGACATGACCGCACGATGCGCACTCGTTCCACTTGATATATCCGTTTGCAAAATACTCCCACGCATTGTGGTACTTCGTCTCATACTCGTAGGACAGCGTCACGTCCAGTCCTCGCTCATACAGGCATCCGAACCCCAAGGATATGCGGTCGCTATTCTGCTGCGCCATTGCCGGAGTCATGCTTGCCATAAAACAGATGACAACGAGTAAGGTATGCACAAGCCAATTCCTCACTCCTAATTCCTCATTCCTAATTCTCATTATTCCTCCTCCAACAGTATATGGTTAAACGAATCGGCAGACAGCACATCCTCATAGTCGATGCTGAGCGAGATGGTGCGTCCACTTATCTGTTTTTCCGACAGCTCGATGGTCAGCACCTTGTCGTTGGGGAAGGTCATCTTCTTCACCACAATCACGTTGCGATAGCCATACTTGAAGGTCTTCGCATCGTCCAACACAAGAGATGGGGTCAGTTCCACTATCTGCGCATTGGTAGCCTTGCTCTGCTTCTTGTCCGATAGTTTGATGCGCATCTCGTCGATGTCGAAGCGGATGTTGGTCTTGTTCTCCACGGAGAAGTCGATGAAGAAATATTCGCCCACGCTGTAGATGTTGTTCAGGCGCATTACCATGCGGTGCATCTTCGTCGCCACGTTGCGGTATTTGGCAGACGATGACCATATCTGACGTGCATACTTGGTCATGTCGGCAGTGGACAGGCTTACAGCGGGATTGTTGTAGGCATTGCGCTCCGAGCATTCTATTTCCTTATCGGTTACTGCCTCCTGCATCCTCGTGGTATAGAGCAGTGCATACTGCGTGCGGTAGCGTTCCGTCACGATTGTCACTATCGCCAACACCTCACCGTCGGCATACACGTTGTCCTTCGGCTTCAGGCGGATGGTGTTGTTGATGGGTTGGTCGCCCACCACCTTGTCTGTGGATATATCGACAAAGCGGATGGGTTCGGAGGCGGTGATGACGGTGGTCACTTGGTCGTTGACCGTCAGCTGCTCCATCTCCATGTAGGTGGTCTGCGCCTTGGCTGAAAGCACGCTCAGCGAAAGCAATGCACAGACATTCATTTTCTGAAAACAATTCATATTAGTTGATTTTTTGATGTTTATACTCTATGAGCCACCGTTCCCGACAATTCCGTTGTCGGGCAGTGTCTATTTCCTTTTCTCTTTCCCATTTACAAGGTAAACAAACGTCCCATACTTCAGCTTCACTTTGTTCTTCTTGATAGCCTTGCTGATGGCATTGCTTGTCTTCTGGTAGGCATTGGTCACGGCTTGCATTCCCCATTGCGAGAAACTGTTGTTCGCTCCACTCTGGTCGATGTTCATGTTGCTCTGCATAGCACCGCTCGCCACATCTTTCGTGGTCTCACGGAACTGGCTGCCGGGGACATACAGTCCCTCCAGTCCGTCCGTGTCATAAAGCGAAAGCGAAACCTTTATCAGCTCGTCATCCACAAGGATGGAGTTGATGCTACCCTTCACTCGCTGCGAACCGAAACCGCTCATGGTGGCATAGAGGTACGACCCTTTCTTCACCACGGTCTCACCAATCTCAATATCGTCCAACAGTCTCAGCCGCACCCTCGACCCGTCCGTAGCCTTCACGTCCTCGTCAATGATGGCCTTGATGAGCTTTGGCTCATGCTCGTTCTGCGTCAGGGTGTTGAAATAGTCCGAAGTCACCTTCACCTTCTTCACCACCTCCTGTGCCTTGTCCTCCTCGTCCAGTGCCTTCACCGCCTTGCTGTCCTCGGCAATCTGACCTTTCACCTCAATCTGCTCCTTGGGAGGCCCAGCCTGTGTGGTATCCTGGGCCACGGGGGCAACTGCCGCCTGTCCTCTCAGCCTCGCTTCGGCGAGTGCCTTGTTGAGTGCTTCGAGTGCTTCCGCTTCTCGCGCCTTGGCATCGGCCACTTCGGCTGCATCGTCCTTCTCTTCTGCCTGACGGACGAGTTCCGCAAGGTCTTCTTCTGTGTACTTGGATTCATACGCTTCTTTCTCTTCTTCGTTGTCACGCTCAATGTTATCAACAGCCGAATAGTCTGCTATGCGACCATACGACTTCGCCATGTTCTCATACTTGCCACCGATGCCGTCACCATTCTTAATCTGCGCTCCGGGCAGGTTGGGGTTCAGAAACTCGGTGGTCTGCAGGTTCTTGTCCTGCGTTTCCGCCACCTCCGTATTGAACATGTCAAAGACAAAATAGCCTGTGGCAATCAACGGGATGTACACGATGGCTGGCAGCATGTACTTCGGCTGACGGAAGTTTATCTTATCTGTTATTCTCATCGCTGTCTGATTTTGATGTTACTGACTTGTCTCGATTCTCCTCGTTGGTTCGATGCGTCACGGGAGGAGTGATGCAATGGGCTGCATTCATCATCTGCTTCATGCGCCCTTCCTGCCGCTCGATGGCACTTGCAGCCTCCGTCCGATGACCGTAATACCGCACCATCCTGTAGATGTTGATGCCGAAGCACGTGGCGACAAAGCCGAAGACGATGACGAGAAACAGCGTCTTGTGGGCATTGGCAAAGCCTTGCACCTTAGCCGCCGCACGGTCTATCCTCGCGGTCTTGGCAAACTTGCGCCCTGCCGCCACCTCCTTCTCATACCGCTTCTTGTACTTGGGGTCGTTCTTGTCGGGCATATCCTCGCCCACAAGCATCCGTCTGATTCCTTTTACACTCATACCGCTAGGATATTAGAAGTTTGACTTCGACTTCTGCTCAATATCCTTGTTGAGCAAGGTTCTCCAGTTCGTGATGAGCAGTCCATGAGGATTGTTCTCCGTCCTCGGCACGCGCTTCACCTGTCCCGCCGTCACCAATTCACGCATCAGAATATTGCTCCTTCGCTCTATCCTTTGCCTACCGTAGTAGGTGAACTCCATCTTCTCCTTGTTGAACTTGATGCTGTCGCAAAAGATGCTGAACACGGCACTCGTACCCATGATATTGTTGTAAAAGCCCTTTTCCTTCAGCGTATTGTACTGCGCCAAACCAGTTTCATCGACCAAATACATCGCCTTCTCCATCGAATAGCGGATGTACTTGTCATCGGGAGCAAGCGTAAAGAAGTAATGGTGGAACATCTCGATATGGCTCTTTGCCTCCACATCCAGCGTTTCCTCCATCGTGGTGCGGTTCACCAGTATGGGCACGTTGCCGTCCAATACATACACCTTTTGCTGCGCGTCCGTCACCATGCAGCGCGCCGTCCAGATGCTCGACACCGAGATGATGATGCAGCCCATGAGGAACGCAGAGCAGATGATGCCCACCAGCTTGATTTTGTTTTCTAAGTTCTTGATTACCATACGTTACTGCTTGTTTGAGGTCTGATTTCTCTTCATTCTCACATATTCACGGTGCAGGATGGTGTATATGTCCTTCTCAACTTCTTCCACCAGTTTGGCGTAATACTTGATGCAAGCCTCTACGTAGATGCCTTCGTATTTCAGTTGGATCCACACCCACCAGATGTCACGTTCACGTCTCCGTCGATTTCTGTAGATTTTGGCACGATGCAAGCGATAACTCAGGTAATCTACCATAGGCACTACATACTCGTCGTTATCCTCAAAGCCTTCTGCCATCTCCTCATACTGTGGGTCGATGTAGTTGTTTTCGGAATTGAAAAACTCTTCCTTTGCACGCTTGTTGGCAAACGCCATGAATTTCTCATCTTTGAGCCAACGCTCAATTTCATTTTTTGCTTTCATTTTTCTTGATGGTTACTTTTATTTGTTTCAATAGGAGGTGCGGTGACTCACCGCACACTCACATGTTATCTCATCACGGTCGCCATGGTTCCCGTAGCCGTCATCTTGGCTTGTTGTGCCACGCCCTCGCCGAAGTTTCGGGTTGAGAAGGCGGTGTCGCCCTCTGGTATCATCCATGCCGCAAGGTCGGGCACGAGGTTCAGGCATTTCAACGCCACGATGCTCGCTGCCATCAGATAGCCTGCCGAGAAGAACGAGTTTTGCAGATAGGCTGCCATCGTCTGCTCACTGGCGGTGATGGCCGTCAGGTTCTCTACCTGTATGCAGAGCACAATATCAAACAGCAACAGGACGTAGAAACCGACGAAGTAGAGCATGGCTCCGTAGAAATGAACTGTCAAATAACGGGTTAGCCACTTCGCCCACGCTCCTTCCCACTTGGGCAGCAACGAAAATGCCCATTGTATTGGACCGAATATAGTGAGCATTCCGAGCAATATCTGCTGACAGTATATCGTCGCCCACCAACCGATGCGGAACACGATCAGGGCTATCAGCATCACTATCTTGTCGATGCCCACCACGGCCCCTGCCGTCAGTGAGGTGAACCACAGTTTGCTGGCATCCTTCTCCATGTTGGTCACTTCGTCCACGCCCGTCTGCTCCATCGTCGCCTCTATCAGGTTGGGGTCTGATGTGCCCTTATGCGCCACGTCTGCCTGTGCCTGGAGGTCAGTGTACATCGAGTCCCTGACATATACCAACTGCTGCACCTCCTCAAACTTGTCGGAAATTTGGGTCGCCTCTGCCTCATAGAGGTCGTGGGTGTAACTGCCGATGCAATTGGGAATATAGGATAGAAAATCCAATACGCACCAGCTGCTGCCGCTGTTGGTCATGCCTGTGTCAGCAGGTGGGTACCACCAACAGAGGATGATGCTCACCACCAAGGGCTTGAACAGTTTCATCACGTCCAACGGTTCGTTCTTCACCATCATCTTGTAGGCCATGCTTGCCGCCACGATGATAGAGAACAGTGCCGCCAATGCCATACACATTTGGAGGATCCACCAGAACGGCCCTTGTGAGCCTGTGAAGGTGGCATCGGTCAGGAACTCGTTGGTCTGGAATATCACATCGTCAATCTCCTCTTCGAGGATGTTGATGCCGAAATCGCTGAGTATGTTGTCTGCCATCAGTGCCTGGTTCTATTGTTGATAATCTCTTTGATAAACTCTATGCCTTTCGGTGTCCATGACAGATAGAAGTGGTAGAAGCAGCGCATCCTGCCTGTGACATATACCGCAATGCCCTTGTCCTGAAGGTCTTCACGCAGTTTCCACATTCCATATTCCTTGGTGATGATGCCTTCCTCTTTGAGGGTCTTCACAATCTTGCCGTAGTAACTTCCGACATATTTGTGAAGCTTTGACATTGAAACTACCTCTAAATCAGATGGCATATAATGCTCATCAACGATGGGTGTCCTGCCGATAACGCTGATTCGCTTCGGCATCCTTGACATCTCCAACTGCCACTTGCCGTTTTTCCTCTTGGCGGCATAGAGACGTAACTGTATTTTTGATATTGATTCCATAGCTATTTCTTTATTTTATGTTCTTTCGATAACAGGAATGACTCCCACGCTCTTCAGTTTCTCATAGAGGAAGCGGCGACCTTTCTGTGTCCATTTGGTGTTCATGCGCACATCCTCCGTACCGTCCTTGTGTTTAATGAGGTAGGTCTCGCTGGTCACATAACCGCAGTCCTTGTAGTCGGCATACAGAATCCACTGCTTGCCACGCTGATACTGGATGTTCATCTCCTTCAGACGTCGGTTGAAGCGGATGGACGACTCGCCATAGTCCTGTGCTATCTGTGTGACCAGGACACTGCTCTTCGTGGCAAGGATGATGTCAAGGTAACTCACCTTGTCCTTCATCTCCGTCACCTCCTGTTGCAGGTCATCCACCTTGGATCCCAACTCAACGATGCGTGTCCTTTGGTGTTCACACTCCTGTTCGACAAGCAGACGCTTTTGTCGTTCTTCCTTCAGATTGACTGCTAACCGTATCAGGAAGTCTGGCTCTGCCAATGCCTTCTCGATGGTCTGCTGTGTCATATAGGCACCATGCTTGCGGATAGAGGGGAGCACCTCCGATGTCACCCACTTGCGGAAACGTTTGGCTTCGGGTTTGCGACTGTCAAGGATGACATCATACAGTCCGTCTTCATTGATAAAGTTTGTAACCTGTTCTCTTCCAAGACTATCCGAGATGGGGTACTTTGAAAGTACATCATCCGAAAGTCGTTGTACCAACTTGCTGGTTTTTAGTCCAAGAACTCTTGCCACATCAGCCAAACAGAACAAGGGTTGCTCTGGTGTTCCTGTGGTTCGGACTGCTCCAAATTCCTCGTTGTTGAAAATCTGAATATCGTTCATATCTCTATGCTGTTTTGTGATTATTTCTTCTCTTCCCTTATTTCTATCTGTTCACACTTTCTTCACCCTCACCGCTGTTGGCATCATCGCCGTCAGTGCCTGTCGAGCTCCTCACGCCCTTCATGTTTTCCTGCCAACGGCTCTTGGCATCGCTGATGATGCTGCCTTTATGTACTACACGGTCGTTGGTGGCTGCCAAGAGGGCGGTAGTCTGGCTTTGGGTGTTGAGCTGCACAAGGTATTTCAGTAGTGTCTCGTTCTGTGTCGTCAGGTCGGCATAGATGCTAAGATACTGCCGCTTTCTCTGTGCATTGGGCATATAGGCATCCTTGGTGGCTTTCACGGCACACTGGTACATATTGTACAGTTCCTCCCACCGACGCTTGTCGTTGATGGTGCCTCCTGTAGGGATGATATGGTCTATGTTCGCCTTCATCTTGTCCAACTGACCGTTGATCTTGCTGCTTTCGGCAAGCCAGGCGAGGTCTATCTGTCGGTCGGCTACGTTCAAGGCTTCCACCTCAGCACGCTTGGTGAGGGCAGAGTCTATCTTCTCCGCATCATCTACTTGGTTGTAGAGGTTGATGCCGGCAAGAGTGCGGAAACCTAACTTGTTCTTCTCTGCCGCTGTCTTCTTATAGTTGTTATGTAACAGCCAATAATAGAACTCAGGGGTGAGAGAACCGCCACCTGTCTCCATCACCGTTATCTGGTTCTGCTTGGAGGAGTCGTGGTTGTAGGTCACGCTCTGGGCTGTGGCTTTGATGGTGGTTGCTACCGCCATGATGAGTATCATTGTCTTCTTCATGTCCGTTCTTCTTTTGTTTACAATCCGTCAATAGTCAAGTTTTCCTGCCACTTTCCATCGGCTGAAGGCATCTTCCAGTATCTCTTCCTTCGTCCTCGTCCGATACACCTTCTCCTTCCAATAGCCCATGCGCAGCTGCACATACCGCCATGTCTGGAAGTAGGCTTGGTTCAGATGTTTTTCTATCAGGTCCAACGAATTGTTGATATTGTCCAACACCATCAGCAGGTCGGAAGTTGAACAGGCTGCCGCTCCTGTGGCATACAACACGAGGTCGTTGACGCTATGGTAGAGTTGGCTTCCTTCGTTGTATATGTTGTCGATGGCTTTCTTGTTGATGCTGATGAGCATCGTGTCAGCCAGTTCGATGTGTTTCCGCTTGATGACCTTATCATTGAAGTCCTCCAACAGGTTCTTGTAGTCACTGATGCGGTCGCTCACCGTCTGGTAGGTGCTCTTCACGTTCAGCACCGTGCGCAACGACTGGTACATCACATCGATGATGTCGAAGGCCCGGGTGTATTTGTCCAAATCCACATTCAGTTCCTTGTATTTGCCCACCTCTTCACTGCTGTATTCATGCAGCAGTTGATTGCTGTACTCCAAAGTGCTGCGTGCCAGCAAGAGGCTGCGCTGCTTCTTGTGGTCGTTGATGTATGCTTCCACCGATACCGCATCGAATCCCCATTGCGCCAAGGCTGTATTGGGGAAGAGGGTAATCAGCAGGAGAGCTATGATGATGGTATGTCTCATTCTCCGTTCCTCCCTCAGTTTTCGTTCTCGTTATCTTCACCATTCCCTCTGTTAGGGTCTGCATTCTCTCTCCATCGCTCGTAGCACTCTTCAATGAGTGTCCTTCTGCGACCTTGGTCTGCGTCGATTGAAGGAAGAATGTCCTTCAGCACGTCAATGATGCTGCGCTTGTAGTGCATCATTTTTTCTAATGATACCAAGTCGGCGTAAATCTTGGTGATACGGCTATCTACTTCACGGGCTATCTCCAGACGGTCGCTCGACCAGAGCAGGTGTATTACATCGTCATTGTCGGCGGTCTGGGTTGCCTCGCTCTTGGCATATTCTGTGGTGATGCTGCACGACGGGAACTCCTGGGCTATCTCCGAGATACGGCTGTTCACCTGCCTCGTCTTCTCCTCGTCAGAGGCATTCGGGTCAAGGGTCAGCACATCCACCACCTGTGTGTCGGTGTATTCCGAGGTCAGCTCCCACGATATTTGCAGTATCGCACGGTGTATCTTGATGCCAAGGAAGTACTTGGGCTTCCTTGCAATGGACAGTGTCGCCTTGAAGGTGATAATGCCGTTGATGTTGGGCATGGTGGCAGTTCGGACGTAGGTGTAGCCGTTCCACGAACCGGCACCTTGCCACGTGAGATTGTAGGCTGACTTCACATCCTGCATGATGGCAGGGATGCGGTAGTAGTCATCGGTGGAGGTGGCATTGTCGTTAGCCGCCTCGCTCTTGGCATTCTGTATGTCTGCCAACTGCTGCTGCCATGTCGCCAATTCCTTCTTCAGGTTGTCTATCTTCGTCTTGTTGACATTATGTTGCTGCCGCAAGGCAGGGGCTTCCTCCACAGAGGCATTGGCTATCTGCGTGAGCAGGTTCCTGTTCTCTGTCTCCAACTGGCTTATCTGCGCCTCCAACAGGGCTATCTTGCTATTCGCCTCACGTTCCTTCTCGTCCAGTTCCGATAGGTCGAGATTATTTTCTGATACGCTTGTCCTCATGGCGCATTCCTTGCTGTGGGCATTGAGCGAACCGCCGCACTCACGGCACTTGTACTGCGTGCTGCCCTGTCCGAGGGTGACACCGTCCGAACAGGTGACGCTGATGGTCACGCTCTCCACGCCCTTCAGTTTGGCGGCATCGGTGGCTTGATAGTAACGGCGTGCGTCACTGCCGATGTAATAGACATAGCCCTCCTCGTTGTCGTTATACTCCGAGAGACGTGCCTGCAACTGACGCTTGAAGGTATTCAAGTCCATGCTGTAGGAGTCGAAGACATCCTCATACACCTCTTCCACGTTGTTCCAGCTCTTGGTAACGTGTATCTCGTAGGCGTAGGCCTTCTTGGTCTGCTTGCCGCCACGGCTGATGATGTACGACGACATCCAATAGTTCATCGTATAGGTGAAGCCGTCGCTCTGGGCGTTGAGCTGCTGCACACGGCTGCGGCTCCATCCGGCATGGTTCTCCGAGTTGGCCAGTATCTGCTCTCGCTGCGTGCTGTTAGGGTAGAAGTTGGGGTCGGAGGTGTTGATACGATACCAATGGTCACCGTTCAGAATACTGTTGTCATCGGTCGGCGGATAGTAGTCACAGAGGCTTACGCTGCCTTGGTCTCGTCGGGCAATGTACCAACGCTGTGTATAGTAGTTGCCCTGCGTCTCGCTCAGATAGTCTGTCATCCACGAGGTGATGTTGTAGTTGGAGAGGTCGAAGAGGGCTGCCACGTTGTCCTCGCCACCCACCAGACTAAGGAGTGTGCTGCCGATGCCGTTCTCTGCCTGTTCATAGAGGTCATGGTAGTTGTCATAGATGTCGATGATTTTACTCACCTTGCCATTGAAAAGGTCGTTGAAGGCACTCTGCTGCAAGAGTGCGCCTGATGCCCCGTTGATACCTGCCGTCGCCAACGATGCTCCCATATTGTAAAGCGTCTCGATGTCGGCGGTGAGGTTCTCCACGGTGAAGTTGCCGGGCACACTGGCGATGTCATCCAACAGCTGCTGCCAATCTACATTGCCTATCTCCGAGAGTTTGAGGATGGCGGCTATCTCTTGGTTGATTTCCAAGAACTGAATGTCGGCAAAGGTCAAGCTACTGTTGGTCACGACACTCTCAAACTGCATACACAGCGACTTTGTGTCGGCGCATATCTTCATCAGGTAACTGCCCCAGTAGAGGGCGGTCTGCGGACTTTTCAGCATCATTCCTGCCACCGTCCATATCTTGGGCATAATCTTGTTCGCCACCATATTGTGGATGCGGCGGTAATAGTAGTTCTCCGTGCTACTGCTCCAAATGCCGAGGTCGGTGAATGCCTTGCGCTCCAAGAACTTGGCAGCGAAGATGCCGGCAGTGGCAACCTCTGCGGCATTGTAGTGCTTCAAGATTTCGCCCACCTGCTCGTTATAATAGCTCTCTGCCATAGCTCCAGCACCGAATGCGGCAGCCATGGCGGCAACGATCTGCTTGTCGTAGTTCACGCTGTAATACTGCGCATGAACCCTTCCCACGACAAGTGTAAGACACATATATATTATAATAAGGTATAAACGTCTCATTGCTTCACTACTTTACGTTTTTACTACTTTCAGTTTCTACTATTCCACTACTTTACTACTTGTAGTATTTACTATTGGTAGTATTCACTACTAATCGTATTTACTACTAATCGTAAATACTACCCAGCCACCGTTCCCGAAAGTTTTGCTTTCGGGCATCTGGGCTTTACGTCTATTCCGGGATTTCCGTTTCCATCAATCAGCCCCCGTGCTCGCCGTGTCAGCGGCGAGTGGCTCCATCGTCCGTCAAATTGAGCACATGCCCCGCCTCATTGACCTTCTGCGCAAATGCCAACGACTTCCCGATGCCACTGGCATCCCAATCTCTGCAATACCGCTCGATAGCCTCCTGATGTCTGCACTTCAGTTCATGCTTATAGAGTTTCAATGCCTCCTTCTCAGCTCGCTCGGTGGTGTAGGTCATATAGCACTCGTGCGGCTCCTCCACACCATACACTCCGCTCGTCGATCCACGTCGGATAAACACCTCACGGAAGAAACTTCTTCCCTCCTTGTTATCCAAGCGGTTGACAGTGAATATCTTCTTGCAATCCACATCCGTCAATCCTAATATCGCCTTGATCTCGTCGAATCGCTCACGAAATTTGCTTTGGTCGAGCAGCATCACCACGTCGGAGTTGTTGATGATGGCTTCCTTCACGATGGGACTGCCGATGATGTCCTGTATCTCCTGTGTCACTACGCCCACGCTCGCCCAGAACTTTCGGGCTGTCTTGTATAGGTACTTGATGTACTCGGCCATCAGCGGCGAGGCGATGGCTTTCCATGCCTCCTCGATGACAAGGCACTTGCGGTTCTTCTTCAGGCGCATCTTCTGCAGGAACACGTCCATGATGATGAGCGTCACGATGGGGAAGAGCTGCTTGTTCTCCTTGATGGCATCCACCTCGAAGACGATGAAGGTCTCGTCGAACAAGGTGCTATCCACGTTCTCGTTGAGAATCTTGTCGTACTTGCCGCCACGGTAGAAGTTTTGGAGCATATAGGCGAAGTTGTCGCAGTCGATGGTGGTGATGTTGTTCTCGATGCAGATCTGGTCGAGACGCTCACAGGCGAACTCATAGAATGAGTCGAAGGAGAGGGTCTTCACGCTCAATGCCATGCGCCGTTCCTCCAGTCCCTTGATGAGTTTCTCCACCTTGTCGTGTATCTGCGTCAGCTCCGTGCCGCGCCGCTTCTCCATGGTGGAGAGGTTTTTTCTCAGTGTCTCCTTCTGTGAGGAAGGATAGGGCTGCACACCGTTGAAATAGAAATCGTAATACTCCGTCACCAACTGCTCCACGACACGGAACTCCAGTTCGGGTATCTGCGTCTCCGAGCCTTTCCATATCAGCAGTATCAGGTTCTTCAGGAAGTCTATCTTCTCAATGTTCAGCTCCCGCTTGCTGATGTTGAAGGGGTTCATGGTGATGGGCTTGTCCTCCGTATAGGCGATGTACTTGCCGCCCACATACTCGCAGAGTCCCTCATACGAGTTACCCGTATCGACCATGACGATGTCGGTGTTCTGCTCCCACAACTGACGCACCACGCTGTTCATGTGGAACGACTTGCCGCTGCCCGAAGGACCCAAACAAAAAAAGTTCGAGTTGTCGGTCAGCTTCTCCTTTCCCTCCTTTCCTGTGATGTCGATGGCTACGGGCACACCTTGGCGGTCGGTATAGTATATCTTCAGCGGGGTGTCCTCATTATGCACGATGCGCTCCTTGTACATCAGACAGGTGGCGGCATCGCCGAGGGTGAGGAATCGGTCGTAGTCGGCATTCATGCCATAGCAGTTGCCGGGGAAAGAGTTGACGAACAGCTCCAACTGGTTGTAGGCCCGCTTGCTGATGTGGATGCCCATGCGCGAGAAGGAGTTTTCGAGATGGTTGGTGCATTTCTGTATGTCGGTGTCGCCGCTCACTGCCACCACGAGGTTGTAGTGGGTATAGACGAGCTGCTTGCTCTCACGGGCTATCACCTCCTGCACACGCTTGATGTCCTCTACAGCCATCAGGTTGCTGGGGTTGGGCATGGAGGCATGGCGGTTTTTCTTCTTGTCGAGTAGGGCAAGCTCACGCTTCTGGTTGGGCACGAACACCATCTGGTTGAACACCACGCAGTCGGCTCCGGGCACGCTATCGACGATGCTCACGAGATCAACGGGCATACTGGTGTTGTTCACCTCGATATTTGCGTAGGGACGGATGACCGACGGCAAGTTGGCATAATCCACATCCACAAGGCTATACACCTTGCAGCTACGGTCCCCCATGCCGATGGTCTCGTCATCGACCTTGAAGTTGGTCATCGACACCACCTTGTCACGGAAGTTCATGGAGAAGAAACGGTCCACATACTCGCAGGCTTCCGTTTTGCCGAGGAATCGGGACTTCACGCCGGCATCCCTCAGCTGGTCGTGCACCTTGCGTATCTTCACCAAGAAGTCACGCCATTTCTTGTTGTCGAACGACATCAGACGGCTCTTCTTGTTCTCCTGTGTGATGGTGAGGTAGCAGACGCTGTCGGTAAAGGGTCTGCCGTTGAAATAGCGGAAGTAACTCTCGCTCAGGAACTCATGATTTCCACCGTTCTCTTCCTTGAATGCCTTCCTCACAAACACGTCCTGCTTGTGCAGCGCATAGCCTTCGCCCAAGGTCTGGGCAAGGGCGGCGAAGAGGTGGGTGAACTCATAGTAGGCCTCGATGTTGGCGGAATACTTCTGCACAGGGTTCTCCATCTTCAGAACAGCGGAGTATTCGCCCGTCTTGGTATAGAGCACGCCGATGCCATCCACTTCCTCGATGGAGAAGTAGATGTCCTGGAAGATGCGCTTGCGCTTCCCTCCCGTGCCGAATGCCTTGACACTGATGGCCATGCCCACGCAGATGGCTGAGAATATGAGTATGATGTATAGGGTCATTGTTCTTTTTCTTTTTTAATCGCAAAAAGGCGGGCGCACCCTCATGCGTGATGCCCCCACCTCCATTCACTTACAATCATTGATAGCTTTCCACTTGGACATAATGGATTCTCTTTTTTGTTTTACACTTTCTTTGAATAGGCATAGATGAATATGCCGTTGTCACTCTTCTTGCTGTGCAAGCCCTTGCGCTGCTTCATGACGATGAGAACGCCACCGACAGCTACGGCGAGGACTAGCAGCACGAGTCCTGCCACGAAACCGAAGATGCAGTAGCCGAGGATGAAACCCGCAACGGCTCCTCCTGCGGTGGCTGCCGCCCAGTAGATGTAGCGTCCCTGCAACCCGAAGAACTCCAATGGACGTTGCAGTCCCTTGAAAATGGGATAATCCGGAAAACGCTCTTGCTTTGTATCTGCCATAACTGTCAGTGTTTTAACGTTCTACATACTCACAATCTCACGCTGCGTTTAACCTCCAATGCCGAAGAACAGAGGCAGTGCCTGGGCTGCTGCAATGAGGAAAATACATGCGCCGACGACCATCATGATCTTCTTCTTGACGTCCTGTTCCTCGTTGTGTGGGCTAAGCACCCAGCGCCATACCCACCTTGCGGTGGGCGGTTTCCGAGTACTCGCCCCCAAACCGTACTTACATGTCTCCATGTATACGGCTTTCCATTAGTAACATTACTCTTTACCATAGTTCTGAATCATAGAGTTGCAGTCCTCACAGACAACCAGTGTCTTGCGATGTCTTTTGAGCATCAGTTTCTCCCACTCATTATTGCCTTTCAGCTTGGTGAGAGTCCTCACATGATGCATGACTACTTTTCCTTCCTTACCACATAGTTCACATCTGCCATCCTTCAACCTTTCCACAAGGCTCGGATATGGCACGTACATGGTCTGTGGCAGTTTGTCATAGTCAACATCGAACTGAGCATTTCTCTTTTTGAAACCCTCATTGTAGAAGACTCTGTATTTCTGCTTTCCCTTGGCATCGTTGTACGGAATGACAAAGTCCTTGTCCTTCTGATACTTCTGGCGAACTTTCCTTGCGGAAGTGTTCAGTTTCCAGCCAAGTGTCTTGAACATACTCATCTTCATAATGAAGGCGAAAGATGCACATTCTTTGGACACGTTTGCAGCAAGTGAATAGTAGTTGTAAAGTCCTCTGGTTTCCGCATTGTATTGGGCAAGAATATCTTCGGGCTTCATTGGAGTCATATATCTGCGAGGCTTTGACCACCAAATGTCTTTGCCATCAATGTTTCTGACCTCCAACGCGTTGTACTCAGTGAGCTTCTTTTGTATCACAGCCGAGTTAAGGGTTAACACCACTGCGCCGTTGAAGTCTCTTTTGAGAACTCCGTCCTTATTCCTTTTCACTGCGTCTGACTTTCTGATGAAGATTTCATATCCAAGGAATTTCGCCTTGTCTTGTGCGTGTGTTATCAAAGTTTTCTCATCAGACAATTCAAGTTTGAGTTGTTCTCTCATGAATTGGGTGATGTCCGCTTTGATGGTCTCGCATTCAGACTTGCTTCCGATAACCGATATAAGGAAATCGTCCGCATACCTTACATACTGCATTCTTCTAAAGTCCGCATCCATTGCATCCTTGTGAGGAGTGGACAGCATCTGTTTGCTCAGTTGGGCAATTTCATACAGATAGCTTTTCCGTATCTGCTCATCGGATGTTTTCTGCAACTTCTTTTTCAGCCAGTTCTTCTTATTGTTCAAACGCCAGTATTCGGGATTGATGCTGCGTCTGTCACCTTTGCGGAATTTGGCTGCGTACTCCTTGATGTACTTGTCGAACTTGTCAAGGTAGATGTTAGCCAGCATGGGGCTGATTATTCCACCTTGCGGAGTTCCTGAGTACGTCTTGTTGTACTTCCAGTCCTCCACATACCCTGCATTGAGGAATTTACGGATAAGTCTGAGGAAGCGTTCATCTGATATGCGTTCACGAAGAATGCTAATCAGTACGTTGTGGTCTATGTTGTCAAAGAAGCCTTTGATGTCTCCCTCGATAAACCACTTTGCTCCCGCAAAAGACTTCTGTATCATACCCAATGCCGTGTGGCAGCTTCGATGCGGTCGGAAACCATGTGAAGTGCCTTCAAAATGACCTTCATAAATAGCTTCAAGCAGCAGTCTAACTACCTCCTGCACCAATTTGTCCTCGAATGAGGGAATACCGAGCGGACGTTTCTTGCCGTTCTTCTTCGGTATGTACACTCTGCGTGCAGGGTGGGGTTGGTAACTTTCGTCCTTTAAGGACACAATCAATCTTTCAATCCTTTCAAGACTCATCTCATCGATGGTCTTGCCGTCAGTTCCGGGTGTCATGTTGCCTTGCTTCGCATAGATGCGTTGGTAGGCTACAGCGAACATCTCTTCACTGAACAGATACCGATACAGTCGCTCGTATTTATAATCCGAACTTTGACTGTGGTCACTTAGAGCTTTTAATACTCTTTCTGATTTTTCCATACGTCTTACACGTTTTCAAAATTTGTATTAAAACATTACTAACTGTTCCCCTTCGCCATGTACAAGGCATTACCTTGCTCGGACTACTATGGGAACTCCGTTACCATATTGGATATTCAGAGCCAAAGCCCATAGCCACTTTCATGGCTTTCCAACTTAGGTAATCTCCGTTTAGCTGTATGATAACTATTAGCACGACAGATTGTCGGATACGACTTCCGCCCTTTTCTCCGCTTACTGCGGTTGCGTTGTGGCTGGTTCTTTGCTATAACACCAATGACGTTGTCTTAGTGCCACAATGCGACGTTTGTAAAAGCCTTCCGTCGCAGCTACATCTTTTGCCGCTGGGCTATCGTTCAATCAGTATGGACTTTATCCTCATATCTGTCTTTCTCCCTCGCAATTCAGTCGCAGTCTGGCTTTTGACTGACTTATTGCTTTCCCAAAGTGCTATTTTCACCTTTAGGTTTCCCCTCGGGCTTATTTGGGTGGAAGTAGATCACTTGAACCCTGACCTATCCTCTTGCTAAAGAGGAATTTATCATGCAACCATTACGGACGCACTCATGGCGATGTAAACGCTTATGGCTCCGACAATTGCAACGACACCTGCAATGGCATAGCAGAGCTTCACCACGATAGGTACATACTTGGCAATCTCCTCCGTCACTGTGGTAAGCGCGGTCGTTCCTGCCGAGTAGTCGCCGGCTGCGTTCTGTGCCATTGCTGCGGTGGTGCCGACAAGCAACATCAGGGCGAGCGTTTTCATGCGCTGTGAAGAGAAGAATCCCTTCACCTTCTTGTTAATCCTTTCAAACATTCTTTTTACCTTTTAATTTGTTACACTTTGAGTTATCTTATCTCGTATCACCTGTATCTCAAATCTGATAACCGAAGAAAGCGGGGAAGACGATGGTCGCTCCTATGAGGAACAGGCAGGCTCCCACCAGCATCATGATGTTCTTCTTCACTCCTTCTTCGCCCGTATTCATCTTTATATATATCTGCAAGGCGCTGACTATGACCACGATGCCCGCCACTGCATAGCACAGATAAACGATATAGAGCATCATCGTCACGGCATAGTCATGGGCACTCGCAAGTGCGTCCGCTCCCCAGCTGTAGTCCACGTTGCCACACTTAGCACTGGCCAGAGCTGGGGTTAAAGCGGCATATAATGATAGAAATGCACTTCTTGTTTTTGACATCATATCTCATTATTGAGTGATTCCACCTTGACCATGTCACGTCCATTGTGACGAAGACCGCGGGCGATGATGGTGTTGTTCAATTCTTCCGAATACATGGGGTCGGAATAGGTGGTATTCACTTCCTCCATCTTCTTCTCGATTGCGCTTTGTATCTTTTCAAGCACATGAGGCTTGCTCTCTTCCGCAGTGGCGGCTGCCTCCTCTGTAGGCTCTGCAAGCTGCTTCTCCTCGTAGGCTGTCTCATATTGGTTGTCGCCTACGCTGAAACCACCGTCGCTCTCGCTGACCGCTATCGACTCTTCCTCGTCGGTCATGTCACTGACATCAAACGACTCGCCCTGTGACTTCTCGTCCTTGGGCTTTCCGTACAGATCCTGCACGATGATGACCGTATAGTAGATGACATAGATTATGGTCACGACAATGGCGAATATTACAAATGACTTCATATTTTCAAGTTTGATTTTACTATGGTTTGGCTTATTGCCGATGCAAAGGAACTACCTTTTCTTCAATCTTAAACCGAAATGACTTTCCGCGGAGCCAAATCTTAACTCTAATTTTGATTACACTCGCAATCATACTCAAAAATCAAACTCGAAAGGCACAAAAAAAGCCCTTCCGATAGGGAAGAGCTTGTAAAGAGGGTGGATGAAAAAAATGTGGATGGCTATATGGTCAGGTACTTGCCATGGGAGAAGTCCTGATGTTCGTTAGAGAAAACATAGCCCAACTGGTTGGACAAGCATTGGGTGTTGCCTATCCTGGCATCGATGTTGGTGTGCGAATGTCCGTATATCCAATAGTCTATGCCGCTATCGGTGATATAGTCCTCCAACTCTACGGTGAACGCCACGTTTGCCTTGCTGCCTTGAAACTTTGGGTGGAGCATACGGAACGATGGTACATGATGGGTGACAACAATCTTATGGGCTGCTTGCGAATATGCCACTGCATCCTTGATAAAGGTGAGGCAACGTTCATGCTCAGCATTGAATTGGGCATGGGTCATCAGCTCACCTTTATATAATATACGGCGGAAGTCGCTTATCACTTGCTCGGTGAAGTAAGCGTCCTCCAAAGGAATCCTCGACCAAAGGGTGGAGAGGATGATGTCGGTGTCGCCAATCCTCGCAATACCGTTGTAGTGGCTGAATACATTGGGACGTACCTCCAAGAGATAGCCGTCGGGCAGTGTCGCCACATCATAATATTTGTAGAACTCATGGTTGCCCATGCAGCAATGCACCTCCTTGTAGTTCTCCGATGCCCAGTCCCAAAAGGGATGCTTGGAGTAGTTGTCATCGCCGAGATAGCCGATGTCGCCGGCAAGCAGCAGTATGTCGCCCGTCACCTCCAAGGGGTGGGCTTTCAGATACCGCCAATTGTCGGCAAACTCCAGATGCAGGTCGGATGCGTATTGTATCTTCATATTGGTCATGCTTCTATAAACAATTCATCCAGTTGATCTAACAGTCCGGTCACAAATGCCTCGTCTTGACCGAGTGACTTTGACAATGGTTCTGCGAGAGTTGACCAGTCGGCTCTGATGGAGGCGACAAACTCCCTTATACATGCCACTATTGAAGCAGGAGCCTCAATGTTGTCCTCAGTCATTATGACCACATTTTTCAGGATGTCCGAACGGTGCTTCTTGATGTCTTTGGTGTTCACATGCTTGCCGTCCCGCTTGTCTGCCATGAGATTTAGGTAGGCTCTTGCCTTCAGTGCTATCAAGGCAGCGGAATTGGCATGGCGTATGCCATCAGTCAGTTGGCTGTGTGCGATAGTAAAGTGATAGTAATCATCGTCCATGATGATGGCACTAAGACTCGACACATCTTCATCGGTCGGGATAGGTTCTATGACAAATCCCTTTGGCTCTCCAAGCACGTCGGGGTGGCGTGACAGCAGTTCTATCATCTCGGGATAGCCGTCTTTACCATCAAGGAAACGATACATTTCATACCTTGGTGGCTCACCAGCCTCCTGTTTCCTCTTTTCAGGTCGATAGCCAGCCTCCCGCACAAACTGCCAGAAGCGATTGGCGAAAGCCTCGGTCATGTTCTCTACGATGACTATCATGTCGATGTCGTGTGTGGCGCGTGGACGCACCACGGTATTGGTCATGGTGATGTCACAGGCTGCTCCGCCTATCACCACATAGTTTTCTGAGTATTCCGCAAATGCTTCACGGAACTTGACTAATCCTTCCATTTCTGTTCACTGATTATTCGTTCTACTTCTTTTTCTACTCTCGGATCATCATCATCTCTCAACGAAAGGACAAGGGAAAGGCGATCAACCCACTGGCTTTTGTCGCCCATTTTGCTGACAACAGGGTATTTCCATACCTCT
Organism: Bacteroides xylanisolvens; assembly: GCF_018289135.1. Lineage (NCBI taxonomy): Bacteria > Pseudomonadati > Bacteroidota > Bacteroidia > Bacteroidales > Bacteroidaceae > Bacteroides > Bacteroides xylanisolvens. The sequence continues at coordinate 308,512 of NZ_CP072216.1, read as the reverse complement.
ATGATATAGTTGCCGTCATAGATGTTGGGATTCTCCATGACATCAGCCGACTTGACGGCACGATATTCCTTGCTTGTCATCATTATCATCTCTTCCCGGTCACGATTAAGCATGGAATAATGTGCCAGGGCATTGATGCCGCATACGGGGTATTCCGCATCCAAGCGTATGTCATCGCAAAAGATGCGGTTCTCCACAGGTGACAGCAAGACGTTCTGAGCCTTGTCCCACAGTTCCTTGCCCTTCAACTCGAAGTGTACCACCTTGCTGCGCTGTCCGTTCTGAATCTTTTGACACAGTCCTACATCTTCAAGACAGGTGACACCCAACGTGACGCTTTCGTAAGAATATGGAAGCAACGGTGCAATATCCCTTGGCGACATTCCTTCAATACTGCCCACCTGTAGGTGATAGAGTAGTATGTATTGCGCCACAGGGGTCAATACTTCGGCAATCTTCCTGTTGCTTGTCTTCTCCAATGCTATGATGCCTGGCAGATGGGCATATTCCTCGGACATGACAAAGAAGACTCCTTTGTCTGCCAGTCTGTGTCGCTCGTAGGTGGGTCCGGGCGCAAGGATAAACACCGCAGGCAGTCCCAGGGCTTCGGTCAACCGCTTGCCCGTGATGGCGCAAGTCCGTGGAGAGGGATTGCCCTTCTTGGGCTCAACGAACAGCAGGGGCGTGCCTTGGTATGTGCCATCATAGAAACGGTATGAGAGTTTCTCGCCAACCGTGATGCCTTTCAGGCTTTCCTTGGCACGAGGTTCCACCTCAAAGCGTCTGCCCAATATCCTTATTTCTTTTTTCAATTCCATTCTGCTACATTTTAATAATGTATTAAAACGATGCAAAAATAAGGATAATAATTGAGAATCAAGCATGTTTGGGCGAAAAAGTGCAGATTTGATATGTAATTTCAATGCATTTGAGCCATTTTTGCATCAAATGATGGTGTTTTCGTCTTTATAATGTCATTCAGATGCCGTTCGTTTCTTCCTCATCAGATAGTCGTTGACATCCTTGTAGTCGGCATATCTGAAGGACTCGTCCGTCACCCTGTACTCGAATACATTGCTGATGCTCTCAACCGTCTTGCGTCCTGCCTGGTCGTTGTCGAGGAAGCAATGGATGTGGGTGTAACGGTCAAGGTAATGCAATGCCTGTTTGAGGTTGGCGACTGAGTTCAGTATCATATAGTCGCAAGGGCTTTCAACGACAAACCATCGGTCTTGCTGTTTAACGAGGGTCATATAAGCAAGGAAGTCCATGAAGCCCTCAAAGACCAGACAACCGTTTTGCCACTCGTTGAACGTATGGGCAAGCAGGGTGATGTCCTTATGCCCGATGCAGCCCTTGAAATAGGGATTGCGCACCTCATGTCCTTCACTCAGATTGCCAAAGGCAATGCCATAGTAATGTTTTTGCTCAACCTTGTAGTGTATCTCCCTGCAATACATCCTGCCAATGGTGATGTCTATCCGTCGGCTACTGAAATAGGACAGCAGAGAATGGTTGCTCAGTGGGAGCAGCTTCACATCGTTCATCTTGGTTGTCGTGTATTCCTTGGCTGCGATAGCGGTCTCGATTGCCTTATCCACAGTGGCAATACTCTTGGACGCAAGGTAGGCAAGGGCATCGGAAACGGATTGTTTGTTATACATACGCTTTACCAGCTCCACAAGGTCACCGCCCTCCTTAATGGCGTAGTCGTACCACAGGTTCTCCTTCTTGCTGACCTTGAACGATGCGGTCTTCTCGTCCCTGAAGGGTGACAGATACCAGTAGGCATTGCCCTTCTTCTTTTTCAGCGTTACATTCTCCTTGTCTAAGAAGTCTATAATGCTCAGTTTCTTCGATTGTTCAATATTCATTGTACTTTCATTTGTTCGGTTTTACTTTGTCCATGGAAACAGTTTACTTTACCCTTTCTCCTATATAGGCACACCCGTAAACTAAACCATTTGCTAAACTACTTTTCCGCTTCCCAATTCAGCCTCCGATTTCGGTTTACTTTGGCCTTATTTCTTATATATAGGTACGGACGTAAACTAAACTGGTTTCTGAACTGTTTTTATTCCTCTTCATGGAACAGGTCAATCTCGGCAGGTGTATATCCGAAATAGTAATGATTATCCCGCTTCACTATGAGCTTTTGCTCGTTAATCAGGTATTTCAGCATTTTGATGATGACGCTTCTGCCACGCTTAAAGCCAATGTCTGCATAGGCTTGCGTTAATTCCTCCACCATGCGATCGAATCCTTTGATAGGTTTCTCCTTGAATGCAGCCGTCAGCGCCTCGTTATGCTGTTCGGATGTCAAGTCTTGGTAAGTAAACCTTGACGGTTGCTTGTCACCTTCTTCCTTCTCCGGCGTGTGCTCGACAATCTCTGGCAACCCTTCCTCATTGACTGTAAAGGCAAACGGCTTGAACTCCTTCTCACGGATGTGCATCGCCTTCACCTCGCTGATGTCGGGATTGGTGGTGCTCTTGGTGATGACAAGCACCGTCTCTGCCTTGTTGTTCATCTCCGTACCGATATGCCCGCGCACGTTATTGTCGCCCTTGTTCTGATGCAATACGCAATGGATGTGCAGGTCATACTTTGATGACCATTCCATCATCTTGTTGATGACCTCGACCGATTCTCCCGCATTGTTGATGTCGAGAAGCAGGTCTCTGATTCCGTCGATGATGACCAGTCCATAGCTTTGGTCTTGGGCAAGCGCATAGTCTATGACCTCTATCCTGACGGAGGGCGTGTACTCTCTCAGACAGATAAAGTCAAGGTTCTCGTTGTCGATGCTTGTAGGTAGACCAGCGAGCTTCAGGATGCGCTCCAGCACATTATGGCAGTGATAGCGGCTCTGCTCCGTATCTACATACAGTATCTTGCGTTTCCCCTCTGGCAGACTGGCGCGATAGTTCAGTACCTTGCCGTTGGCGAGGGAAGCGGCTACCAAGGCAGACACGTTGAAGGTCTTTTTCGCCTTTGCCTTACCAGTAGAAGCACTGAAGTTGCCCAATGTGGCTATGCTGGAATTATCAACCCATATAATCTGAGGAGGTGTTTTATAAGTATCTGTTGCCTTTATCAACGATTCGCTCAATATGCGATTGAGACGCTGTACTCCTTCCTCTTTTGAGTTAGGCTGTACATGTTTGTTATTTTCTTCCATTTTCATTCTTTCGGATTATCAATTTCTATTTTCGTTACCATTCCAATGACCTCTTGTTTGTTTTGGAGCAGCCACTTGTCGATTTCTTCTCTATTAAAATACAGCATTTTTCCCCTTGGCTTATAGTGTGGAACTTCTTTTGCGGCTGTAAGTTTGTATAGCAGGCTTTCAGAAACACCAATATACTTACATGCTTCGTCAAACCCCAAGACGGTTTTGGTCTGCTTGACCATCTTCTCCAATTCCTCGATTCGCTCTATTAGTTTGTCAATAGGTCCCAAAGCCTCCAAACTGTCTTCTATTGCGACAATTCGCTCATAGAGTCTAAAATGTCTTTCATTCATGTGTCACGTACCTTAATTAAATTGTTTACAGACAGTAGCACGGTTATATTAGCCGTCTATTCTTTCTTTGTGTAGATAGTACATATTCCTCTGCTTCTCTTTGAATCTCGTTCTTCGATTTGCCCTTGGTTCCTTGAAGCCATTCATCTATCTCAGATTTGAGGAACATGATGCGTTTGCCTCTCTTGTGAAACGGTATTTCCCGATTGCTTGTCCAGCAATATATGGTATGCTCTACCGGATGTGTTGGGAGATAAGCACATAATTCAGCAACCGTAAACCATGTTTCTTCTTTTTCTGATTGAACAAGTTCATATATACCATCAATCTTGTCTTCTAATGATGACAGCTTTTTCAGTACCCCCGTTATAGCGTTGGGAATATCTTCAAATCTTATACTATTTTCTTCCATGCTAATTATTTTTTATGATTTTTGATGCAAAGTTATGGGGAGACTGTCACTAAATAGAAAAAGTAACGTGATAGTAAGGCAGTATCAACCAAACTATCACGTTTTTACTTTCATTTAGCAGAATTATTGTGATTTATTCCTCTCTTAATATCTGTTCGATGGATTTGCAGATGGCATATTGACTTGCTGTCATGGAAACGTTTCTTCTTATCCTTGAAAGAGAAGAGGAAAGACAACTTGAAGTTATGAATTTCTCTGTTCCATCCTTTTTGATACTGGTTAAGAAGCGACCTTCTCCCATGACATATTGCCAATTATTGTTTATCAAATGGTATTGAGCCATAGCGTCAAACAGTACGGCTACATTACGTACATTCTTTACACGGATAGATGCGTCCAAGTCGCACTTGAATAGGCGACACAACTCGCTACGCACATCACTGTTGTCGGCAAAATCAAATATGTCGTGACTTTGGACAAGTTCTACCAACAAATCCATCTGTCTGTCTGACAATTGGCATCCCAAAGTGAGGATGGACGATTTCTTTCGGGTAAGGATTGGCAGACCAGTACCCACATGTTGAAGAAACAACTCAATAAGTTCCTGCTTGGAATAATCTTCTTTTTTCTTGATTATTGACACACACTTAGAGTCTCTAAACAAAGTACCAATAATGCCAATTGCCATCTGTCGCGAGTTCTTACAACGTGCACAATCACAGTCAATATATTGGTGACTGCGCTCAAATAGTTCTATGAAGTACTCTGTCTTCATATGATTCTTTTCAGCTTGAAGATACCAACTTCTTGCGATCTCAAACAACTCATACAGTTCTCTGTAGAAGTCTTCTGTACACTCCACATGTTTGTGGACACGCTTGCTCTCTTCAAAAAGAGAGAAGCCAAAAAAGGCTGTCTTTTTTCATTTTTATCTGTTTATTGTTATAAATGTTTGGTTTCCACGAAAGGTTAAAGTGCCAAAACAATAGCATCATTACATAGAATGTTGAAAATGAAAGGCACTAAAAACCACCTGTACAATAAAGGACTTATTGATACAAGTGGTCTTCTATACTAAGTGCTTACAAATGATAATCACTATTCATCTATGTCCAACTTAAAAGCTTCTGTAGCTTCATCTTTCTTCTTGTCAATTACTTTTGCGTAGATTTGCGTGGTTTTTACATTGGTATGCCCTAACATTTTGCTTACGGTATATATGTCTGTACCGTTAGCCAATTGTAACGTTGCATAGGTGTGGCGGAAGCAATGAAAGGTGATGTGCTTGGTAATCCCTGATGCTTTTACCCACCGTTCCAAAGGCCTAGATATCCATGAAGGGTCAGGCAGTCCGGCAAACACCAACAGTTCTCCGTCTTTCTTGCGCTCACCGCAAAGCTTGTATGCCTGTGGCGATATAGGCATGTATTCAACGCCCTTAGTCTTCTGCTGAGTGAAATTGAGACGGTACCCACCATTGTATTCTTCAACCTCTGACCATTTAAGCTTTTGAATATCGCTATGTCGCATTCCTGTCAGTGCAGAGAACAAGGCTGCCCGTTTTAGTATATCATCACACGGAGTCTTTGCCAATATATTAAGTTCTTCCAGTGACAGATACTCTCTTCGAGCACTCTGAAACATGATATTTTTAGCCTTGGCAGCAATATCACAATTCAGATAGCCATCCACGAAAGCTTGTTTGAGTGCCGCCTTGAAGATAGAGAAGTACGTCGATGCCGTATTCCTTGAAATAGTTCCTTTCTTAGAACCACCCTGCGGTGCCTTTATCAAGAAGGAACGGAATGCCTCAATATACTTCATGTCAATCTGCGAGAACTGTATGTAGTCACACTTGGCAAACATTGACAACAGTGTGTGCAATCTGCGCCAGTTGACAACTATCGATTCTGACGCAGTTTCCTCTCTTTCTTTGATTAACTTCTCAATATACTCCAGAACATTGCATTTTGAGCGTTCGCTTTGTTCTGCCATTTCCATTTGCTGGTCAGTAAAGAGAGCCATGTTGTCGTACTCTTTTTGACGCAGGACTCGAACGCCATCCGCATAAAGGCAAGTTTCCATATCTTGCTTGGATTTACACTGAATAACGCCATTGTCATCTCGCTTGGGCTTGTACTTTATTCTACCAGCAACGGCTCGCTCGCTTCGTCGTTTATCCCATATAGGGGTAGTAATAGACCTCCTGAGATATTCACGCACTCGTTTGGGTTTGTCATTTCCCGTCTCATAAACAGGATAAGCTTCAAGATAGATGAACCACTCATCTCTCCACTCACTTTTCTTTAATTTGACGGAGACTTTAGTATAATCTAATCTTTTCATAATGGTTTTATATCTTTATAAAGTTTGTCTATTGATTCCTTGTGAGCATACACATAATTACCGATTTGCCGGGTCGGTATTGAGTATTTTCGTATATGAGCATACACGGTGCTGTCATCCAGATGAAATTTCTTGGAAATCTCACCTATTGTATAGCAATCCTCTGGTTCCATGCGGTACATGGTAACTGGTTTCCTTGGCTTGGTGTCAAGCGGAGACTGTCTTAACGGAAACAGATTCATTAGTTCTCCTTTGCATACAAGTCGTATTCCTTTCTCTGGCTCAATGAAGGAAATCTTTTTCATGTAGATGAGCCTATAAATGGTTGAGCGGCTTGCACCAAACATAGCATACGCTTCCGTTATGCTGATATACTCTTTAGACTTGGGCATATTGCTTACAATCTTGTCCAGTTCAAGTTGGCGTTTTTCTTCATCATGCTTACGCTTCCACGCCACCTTGGAGCATTTGGGTGAACAATACCAGGACTCCAAAGTCCTTGCGAAGAACTCTTCTCCGCACACAGGACATTTCCGTACTATCTTATACTTTGCTACTGCCATAATTCATTCATTTTGTAGTTCTTAATATCTATTCTTCTCATCATATCTACTTTTTCTTACAGGTACAAATAAGGTACAGATGTTTATAATAATAACGCAAAGATAGCAATATTATTGTGTACGGCCAAAAACAAGAAAAGCGTGTAACTCATTGAGCTACACGCTTTCCATTTGATATTGTATTCTTATTTCTCTATGTGCTTATTTCACTTCCTCAAAGTCAGCATCCTGAACATTATCCCCGTGCTTGCTATTATCTTGCTGACCAGCACCACCGTTCATATCAGGACCAGCCTGTGCACCACCCTGTGCGTACATTTCAGCACTTGCAGCCTGGAAGGCAGTATTGATTTCTGCCATAGCAGTATCGATAGCAGCCAAGTCCTGTGCTTTGTGAGCATCTTTCAATTTCTGCAAAGCAGCTTCAATCGGAGCTTTCTTATCAGCAGGCAACTTATCACCTAATTCCTTCAACTGATTTTCAGTCTGGAAGATTACGCTGTCAGCCTGGTTCAGTTTATCGATTTTTTCACGTTCTTTCTTATCTGCTTCAGCATTAGCTTCAGCTTCAGCCTTCATCTTTTCGATTTCTTCCTTGCTCAAACCGCTGGATGCTTCGATACGGATAGCTTGTTCTTTACCGGTAGCCTTATCTTTAGCAGATACTTTCAAGATACCGTTCGCATCGATATCGAATGTAACCTCAATTTGAGGAACACCACGACGAGCCGGAGCAATACCAGACAAATTGAACTGACCGATTGATTTATTCTGGGCAGCCATCGGACGTTCTCCCTGCAATACATGAATCGTAACTTCACTTTGATTATCAGCAGCAGTAGAGAATGTTTCACTCTTACGAGCCGGAATGGTAGTGTTAGCATCGATCAACTTAGTCATTACACCACCCAGTGTTTCGATACCCATTGACAGCGGAGTAACATCCAACAATACTACACCTTTGATTTCGTCTGTCAAAACAGCACCCTGCACAGCAGCACCAATAGCTACCACTTCATCCGGATTCACACCTTTAGAAGGAGCCTTGCCGAAGAAATCTTCTACCAACTTCTGAACAGCCGGAATACGTGAAGAACCACCAACAAGGATTACTTCATCAATATCAGCATTGTTCAAACCTGCATCGCTCATTGCTTTCTTACATGGTTCAAGACAAGCCTGGATCAATTCGTGAGCCAGAGATTCGAATTTTGCACGAGTCAAAGTCTTCACCAAGTGCTTAGGCACACCACCTACCGGCATGATATACGGCAAGTTGATTTCTGTACTTGTAGAAGAAGAAAGTTCAATCTTAGCTTTTTCAGCAGCTTCTTTCAGACGTTGCAAAGCCATCGGATCCTGAGTCAAGTCAGCACCTTCATCGTTTTTGAATTCCTGTACCAACCAGTTGATGATTACCTGGTCGAAGTCGTCACCACCAAGGTGAGTATCACCGTTTGTAGAAAGTACTTCAAATACACCACCACCAAATTCGAGGATAGAGATATCGAATGTACCACCACCAAGGTCGAATACAGCAATCTTCATATCTTTGTGAGCCTTATCCAGACCGTAAGCAAGAGCTGCGGCTGTCGGTTCGTTTACAATACGTTTTACTTCCAGACCGGCAATCTGTCCGGCTTCTTTTGTAGCCTGACGTTGAGAGTCGGAGAAATAAGCAGGAACGGTGATGACTGCTTCTGTTACTTCCTGTCCAAGGTAGTCTTCGGCAGTCTTCTTCATTTTCTGAAGAATCATTGCAGAGATTTCCTGCGGAGTATACAGACGTCCGTCGATGTCAACACGCGGAGTGTTGTTGTCACCTTTCACTACTTTATAAGGAACACGAGTCACTTCTTTTTGTACCTGATCCCAATTTTCACCCATGAAACGTTTGATAGAGAAGATTGTACGTGTAGGGTTCGTAATAGCCTGACGTTTTGCAGGATCACCCACTTTACGTTCGCCACCATCAACGAAAGCGACAACAGAAGGAGTTGTACGCTTACCTTCACTGTTTGCAATTACTACAGGTTCGTTACCTTCGAATACGGCAACACAAGAGTTTGTAGTTCCTAAGTCAATACCAATAATTTTTCCCATGATCGTTATTTTTTTATTTATTATTTATTCAATGATTTCTTTTTGTCCGGTTGTTTCTCTGCTCTTATCAGGGAGCTTCGCCGCGAACGGACGCTTATTAAAAAGCAAACCGTGTGCCAAAAGGAAATTATACGAATGCATGACATAATATCTGCCAAAAAGACAGTTTTAATAAATAAACACTGCTGACATAGTCATATTCAAAGCCAATCAACAACTGTTTCTTTAAACAAATACAGGCGACTCTGGTTCGATAAAGGAAAAAAAATATGCCTGTATCGTCAAGTGCGACACAGGCATATCCTATTATATATAACTCTTCTTTATTACTTTTCCAGCACGATGACCAATGCACCGTTTGCGTCATACAAACCAATGCCACCACCGGACAACACATCGAATGATTTCACTTCATTGATAGCTTTCAGCACCTTACCTTCTGTTTCCATATCAGGACAAGCCATCATTGTGCTTGCTACTCCCGGGAAAGAAATAGATTTGGCATTACTTGTACTGGTTTCAAAACCACCATTAATCAAATTACATCCGGCATTGCCATGAATGGTCTTTTTCTTCACATCAAAAGCAATGAAAGGTTGTTTTTCCATACCGGAAGGAATTGCCTCACCATTCACTTCTTTAATTTTCCATTCTCCATTTAAAACTGAAAGTTTCACATCAGCCTCCTTCTTTTGTAGAACGACAACCGGACGGTTGGACGAATTGCAAAGATACATCTTATCTTTACCTGCCTTCTTGTATCCTTTTACTTGCGCAAAAGCATTCAATACATTATTTTCAGTAGTCATATCCGGACACATCATTCGGGTACTAGCCATCCCTGTAAGTTCAAGGCTTCCCGGCTTCGCATTTACATCGAAACTGCCCATCATACGATTACATCCGCTATTGCCGGACACACGACCGGTCGCTGTATCAAAAGCGATAAAAGGAAGGGTTCTACTTTCGCCCGGAGCAATTTTCGAGCCGTTGACTTCTATGATATTCCATTCACCATTGATAGATGACAGGGGGATTGCCTTCTCAACCGAACGGCACGAAGACATTGCAAGTGCTGCACCAGCCATGCAAATTGAAACAAATACTTTCTTCATATTGTTATAACGTTTAAGTTAAAATCGGGGGCAAAGATATCAAAAAGATTGGAAAATAACATCCAATACAACATAAAATATATACATTTGCCAGTAGATATACAACAAACGAACAATTTACATAGTTCACTTAAAGTAAACAAATATGAGAATAATTGTCCTGTCTTTAATTCTATTCTGTTGTGGCACGTGTCCTATCACAGCTCAAAGTGATTACATTGTCACTACTCCTTCCACGCAGGAAATCCCTGTAGGTGAAGAAGAACAATTCATCAAGAATAACTTTCCACTGCAACCGCTGTGTAAATGGACACCCGGAATGAAGTTTATGTTTGTTCCTTCTACACGGAACATGTTCCTTCCTACTCTTTCCAGCTACGACACCGACAAAGGAATAGACAACAGCCTGCTGAAGCACAAGATTCTCACTTTCACGGGAACAAAAGAGAAGGCTCAAAATATATCAACCGGAACTAACTATTCCACTCGCTTCGTATTCGAATGTGAGGGAGAAAAATATTATTATGACATAAAGAACATGAGGCTGGACGAGATTTGCGAGAAGGCTCCCCGTGCCGGTATCAATGGATTGGTTTATCTGAAAGATGTAGATACTGCCAAAGAATTGTTAGTAGGAAAAACAGTCTATATACAATCTGAAAGTGCCCGGGTAGACGACGCCAACAATTATTCCGGCTATCGGGATATAGCAATTCCTGTCAATACGGAAGCTACAATTACCGCTATTGGAGTAGGCAGTCAGGCATATCCAGTGAAAATCGTATTCAAAGATACACAGGGACATTCTTATTATCTGGAAGTCGCTCTCTCGCGAACGAACTCCGGCATGGACCTGAATGATTTTCAAGGCGAAAAGAGAATGAAATATTTTTCAAATGCATTCAGTTTCACTAACAAGAGTCTGGGTACTATTGAAAGCCTGAAAAATAAATACTTGGGAATGACCGTTTATCCTAAAAAGATGCTGCCGGCCAAAAGAATCGTATCTTTTGAAGATAAGCAGACCGAATCACGTGTTCACTTGCCCCGATATACGGTTCTGCAAATAAAAGAGATTAAATTATCTCCCCCCGGCAGCCTGGCCACCCTGTCATTAACGGACAGGGACGGGGCAATCTATGAATTGGAAACAGATCTGAAATATGACGTGATTGTCAAAAATGATAATTATATCGAAGATTTTTTCGGATTCGAGGATATACATAAGAAATATCCGGGCATTACAGAAAAACGTTGGCAGATTATCTCCCGGGGAGATTTGGAGGCAGGGATGAGTACGGTAGAATGTCGTTTGTCCATTGGTGATCCGATAGAAATCGAGCTGAAAAAAGGCAGTCGTTTCGAAACTTGGTTCTACAATGGCAAAACGCTGGAATTCGAAAACGGAACCTTGCAACGTTACAAATAAAAAGGAGTAGCTGCGCAATGATTATCTGAAAATAATCACGTATATTTGCCAAACCAATAAATCATAAATTATAATTCATTAAATACAGAAATGGGTAGAGTTCTTATTATTGGTGCAGGCGGTGTTGGCACTGTCGTTGCACACAAAGTGGCACAAAATGCCGATGTATTTACAGATATCATGATTGCCAGTCGTACGAAAGAGAAATGCGATAAAATCGTCGAGGCAATAGGTAACCCCAATATAAAAACAGCTAAAGTTGACGCAGACAATGTAGAGGAGCTGGTAGCCTTATTCAACGATTTCAAACCCGAAATGGTGATTAATGTGGCTCTCCCTTATCAGGATCTGACGATTATGGAAGCTTGTCTGAAAGCCGGAGTGAACTATCTGGACACCGCCAACTATGAGCCGAAAGATGAAGCCCATTTTGAATACAGCTGGCAGTGGGCTTATCACGATCGTTTCAAAGAAGCAGGTCTGACAGCTATCCTCGGCTGCGGATTCGACCCGGGAGTAAGCGGTATCTATACTGCTTATGCAGCTAAACATTATTTTGATGAGATTCAATATCTGGACATTGTAGACTGCAATGCAGGTAACCATCATAAGGCTTTTGCTACAAACTTCAATCCGGAGATCAACATTCGCGAGATTACACAAAACGGACGCTATTATGAAAATGGCAAATGGGTAACTACCGGTCCGCTGGAAATCCATAAAGACCTGACATACCCGAACATCGGTCCGCGTGACTCTTATCTTCTTTATCACGAAGAACTGGAATCTTTGGTGAAACATTATCCGACTATCAAACGTGCACGTTTCTGGATGACTTTCGGACAGGAGTATTTAACTCATTTACGCGTTATCCAAAACATCGGTATGGCACGAATCGACGAGGTTGATTACAACGGAATGAAGATTGTACCATTGCAATTCTTGAAGGCTGTATTGCCTAACCCGCAGGATTTAGGAGAAAACTACGAAGGAGAAACTTCTATCGGTTGCCGTATCCGTGGTCTGAAAGATGGTAAGGAACGTACTTACTATGTATACAACAACTGTAGTCACCAGGAAGCTTATCAGGAAACCGGTATGCAGGGAGTAAGCTACACCACCGGAGTTCCGGCAATGATTGGAGCCATGATGTTCTTCAAAGGCGAATGGAACCGTCCGGGTGTAAACAATGTAGAAGAATTCAATCCGGATCCGTTCATGGAACAACTCAATAAGCAAGGTCTTCCCTGGCATGAAGAGTTCGACAAGGATTTGGAATTATAAGCGTACACCTATTCATTAAAAGAAAGTTATGATAAACGTAGGAGATAAAGCACCGGAAGTCTTAGGTATCAATGAGAAAGGCGAAGAAATCCGTTTAAGTGCTTATAAAGGGAAAAAAATTGTGTTGTACTTCTACCCAAAGGACAGTACATCAGGTTGCACCGCACAAGCGTGTAACCTGCGCGACAACTATTCCGAACTACGTAAAGCCGGCTATGAAGTAATCGGTGTCAGCGTAGACAATGAAAAGTCGCACCAGAAATTCATCGAAAAGAACAATCTTCCTTTCACTCTGATTGCTGACACTGACAAAAAGCTAGTAGAAGAATTTGGAGTATGGGGAGAAAAGAAACTGTACGGACGTGCTTACATGGGTACTTTCCGCACTACTTTCCTGATTAATGAAGAGGGAATCGTAGAACGGATTATCACTCCCAAAGAAGTGAAGACCAAAGAACATGCCTCACAGATTTTAAATCAATAACTCCATTAATTATATAAGAATAAGGTATGGCAAAAAAAGACGAACTTAATTTTGAAACAGATAATAAAATGGCATCAAGCGAAAAACTAAAAGCCTTACAGGCTGCCATGGAAAAGATAGAAAAGAGCTTCGGTAAAGGTTCTATCATGAAAATGGGTGATGATAGTGTTGAACAAGTAGAAGTGATCCCGACAGGCTCTATTGCCCTGAACGTGGCACTTGGCGTTGGAGGTTACCCTAGAGGTAGAATCATCGAAATCTATGGCCCGGAGTCTTCCGGTAAGACAACATTGGCTATCCACGCCATTGCTGAAGCACAAAAGGCCGGCGGTATCGCTGCTTTTATTGATGCCGAACACGCTTTCGACCGTTTCTACGCATCTAAACTGGGCGTAAATATCGATGATCTTTATATCTCTCAACCGGATAACGGAGAGCAGGCGTTGGAGATTGCGGAACAACTGATTCGTTCTTCTGCTATTGACATCATCGTTATTGACTCTGTAGCCGCACTGACTCCTAAAGCGGAAATCGAAGGCGACATGGGTGATAACAAAGTAGGCCTTCAGGCACGTTTGATGTCGCAGGCTCTTCGTAAGTTGACAGCTGCTGTGAGCAAGACACGTACTACTTGTATTTTCATCAACCAGTTGCGTGAGAAGATCGGTGTTATGTTCGGTAACCCGGAAACAACAACCGGTGGTAACGCTTTGAAGTTCTACGCTTCTGTACGTCTGGATATCCGTGGTAGCCAACCGATCAAAGATGGCGAAGAGATTCTCGGTAAACTGACTAAGGTGAAAGTGGTGAAGAATAAAGTAGCACCTCCTTTCCGCAAAGCAGAATTTGACATCATGTTCGGTGAAGGCATCTCCCATTCCGGAGAAATCATCGACTTGGGTGCTGACCTGGGAATCATCAAGAAGAGCGGTTCATGGTATAGCTACAACGACACTAAGTTAGGACAAGGACGTGATGCCGCCAAACAATGCATCATGGATAATCCTGAACTAGCTGAAGAACTGGAAGGATTAATCTTTGAAGAATTGAAGAAGAAATAATTTGCTTTAATTCTGCTTTATCCACAGACTAAAACTGAATAAACAAAGGTGGGAGAAAATCGTTTACTACGATCATTCTCCCACCTTTTTCTCTTTTATATAATTCTCTCTTTTTTCCTCTTATACAAAATAAATGTATGCCAATGTGCTCAAGCTGATTATTACCCAAAGCAAAATCCCTTGAACCAAAGGCTTTATTCCAACTGCTTTCAATACATCAATAGAAAGAGAAGCACCGATGAAAAACATGGTAATCGTCAGAGTTTTACGGGCAATACCGTTAATAGCCGCTCCCAATTGTGGTACTCCATCCAGCAAATAAGTGTTTACTACCAATGCCAACACGAAGAAGAAGATAAACCATGGAATACTTATCTTTTGTCCTTTGCTCTTGAAAATAAAGGAAGTAGCAAAAGCCATCGGGATAATCCAAAGCGCACGGGTCAGTTTAATAGTGGTTGCCACTTTCAATGCTTCTTCGCCATAAGCAGCTCCTGCACCTACTACAGAACTGGTATCATGAATGGCAATAGCTGCCCATGTTCCAAACTGTTGTTGATCCATATTCAATGCATGACCAATGGCAGGAAAAATGAAAAGTGCAATAGCGTTCAAGATAAAGATTGTACCTAATGCCACAGACATTTCACTGTCCTTCGCTTTCAACACTGGTCCCACTGCTGCGATAGCACTACCACCACAGATAGCGGTTCCCGAACTGATAAGATAAGCTGTATTACGGTCGATCTTGAACAACTTACGTCCGATAAACCAACCTATTACCAAGGTTCCGATCACTGAAATGACCGTAAACTCCATGCCTTCCTTACCGGAAGCTAAAGCAGAATGAAGATTCATACCAAATCCCAATCCTACAACTGAATATTGCAACAGATATTTAGAGGTTTTCTTATTAAACTTTGGATGCGCTTGTCCACAAGTCAATGCAAAAATAAGTCCGAGGAACAAAGCAACCGGAGGAGTTACCCAAGCCGACCATGCTTCCAATCCTGGAATATAGTCTAAAAAAAGAAAGAAAGTCAGAGTAGAAAGCAGTGCAACATAAATCATTTTATTATTTGCCTGCAAAGTTTTTGTAGCTGTTGAAATCATATCTTTTTATCTTTAATTGTTTTCCGGGTGCAAAGGTACGGTAAACAATCAAGACCCGCCAATAGTTTCTAATTATGCATTATAACTTTTAATTATAAGCATACGCTTCCCTACAACTACTCTTACACTGTTATAATGTCTTTCCCAAAAGGTGATAATGCCAAAGCTGCCAATTTAAAGTGCTGTAAGCCAAAAGGAATACCAATGATAGTAATACATAATATAGCCCCGAAAACCAAATGGGACAGACAGATCCAAATGCCACCCAAAAATATCCACAGGATATTCATCAATATATAAAGGCAACCGCCAGAGCGATTCCCACTTCTTACTTCTTTACCGAAAGGCCACAAAGCAAGTCCTGCCAGTTTCAAGGTTTGCATACCAAACGGAATACCAATAATGGTAAGCATCATCAATATGCTTGAGATGAGGTATTCAACAGCAGTAAAGATACCACCAAGCAACAACCACAATAAATTCATTAAACAGCCCATATATAAATTGTATTAGTTATTTTTCCAATTTTCTTTTTGTTGTCTCATCCACTTTACCCTGATGTCACTTATTCTCTAGCATTATCATCCATTTCCAAATGGGAATCACCTCTATTATAAAACCATCCTGTTCCACCGTACGTTCTTCATTACGAGTCACAATTTGTAACTTCTCCGCCTTTAAGAACTTTGCTGTTTTCAAAAGCCCATTTACTTCACGAGTAAAAGTTTGAGTATCAGAAATATTATATGATGCTTGAACAAGCCATTTCTGATCAGGGATATAAAAATCAACTTCTACATTTTGATTATAGAAATATAGCTCCTTTCCAACCATTCTATATAAAGAGACAGCTACTAAATTCTCCAACAACAAAGTTTCCGGATTAAAGATAAACAGATTCAAAATGCCATTATCAATAAAATAGTATTTCCGGTTACTCTCTCTTTCCGCAAAACGAGCTGCATAATTTTCAATACTGAATATCAGCCAAGTTTCTTCCAAATATCCCACATAGTCAATAACTGTTCGCACCCCCACGCTCTCTCCCGCTGAAGATACTATATTTTTAAGTCGATTGTAAGAAGAAGGTTGCATGACACTTTCCGCAAGTTTTTTCACCAACAAACTCATCGAATCCGAATTACGTAGCGCATAACGGACCACTAGATCACCAAAAAATATTTTCTGATAAAGCCCGCTCAACCAAGAACGTTTATCTTTAAATGCAATCAATTCCGGAAATCCTCCATTATAAAAATAAGCATCAAAAGTGCGCACCACTTCATTACGTAAACTTGGAGTATAAAGCCAGTTTGTTTTTAATATTATATCCTGCGAAAGAAGAAACTCACGAAAAGAATACGGATATACCTCCTGAATAAGAAAACGCCCGCCTAATGTCGTAGCAATCTCACTACTCAACATCTTCGCATTACTTCCAGTCACATATACACGATATTTTTTATCTACCAACCGACGAACGAACTTTTCCCACCCGTCTACAACTTGTATCTCATCCAAGAAGAAAATAGGCTGATAGGAAAAAGTCTCTTCGTATGCCAATTTTATATCATCCAACTCTACTGATTTCAAGCCGATAAAACGTTCATCTTCAAAGTTGATATATAGTATTTCTTCTATCTTATGCCCTTTTTTCAGAAGTTGGTGTATCCGCTGATACATCAAATAGGATTTTCCGGCCCGGCGAATACCTAAAAATACATAATTACCTGCATCCTCAAAAGTGAAAGGACGTTCCATAAATGTTATATCTTTGACAAACTCTTGATTTTCACCAATTATTTGCTTTATTTGTTCCTTGTCCATATCCGGTATTGTTCTATATATAAAATACAAATATAGTATTTTTGTTTCGTATACAAAACAAAAATACGTTGTAATTCGTCTCACAAATGGTTTACCGGTTTTTATTGGTGGCAGAAATCAACCAATTGTTCACTATATAATATAAGGTCGGTCATCAAACTGACAAATTATCCATTACAGCAAAAAAATGCCACCCAAAGAGGTTGTTTTATCAGATTAAGTCGCGGATTTAAGGTTAAGTTATACTGGAAGTAACTCTATGAGATAGGCAAAGAGAATATGAATATGGGGAATTACTTACTAACAGTCGTTGAGAAATTAACCGTAGTCCTCATAGCTAACATAATCGCTTCTCCTACCAATGCCACATTTACTAACAAATAATGCCTATCTTCATTCCATACACATGTGCTACCTGCTATTTCGGCAGTTTTCAGAATTTTCTTTCGTGTGACGGAGTCTCCAAAATAAGTTGCACTTCCTACAGCAAAAGCAGTTCCTGACGGACTTAAGCCAAACAAAATAGGTCCAGCATCTATATCAAACCCCAATATAGGAGAATAGTTGTGATACTCATTCAATCCGAATATCGGTGATTCTTTTATGAAATACTTTTTTAACAGTTCATACTGAGACTTCGCAAAATTATCATCTATAAGTACCAAATAATAACAATTAAGAGCCGAATAAGCTCCTTTGACATCCATATCTTCTATGATTCCTGTCAGTTCTGACAGACATGACACCAACAATCCGGTATTTTTATCAAGCCATTCCGTTTGAGCTTTATGAATCCACCGATTCACTATTGTCGAATATTTCCCGTTATAATACTTTGAATATTCTGACAATGCCACTATCGCAACAAGCATATCCGGAACATATATGTATTCTCCCGGATATGTCGAACAATTCAAAATATCACTTGCTTTTATTCTACGACTCATCGTTTTACACAATGAATGATATAACTCGTTATATTTATCATCACCGCCAACCTTTTTATAATTGCCAATCATCCAAGCAAGATGACTCAAATAAGAAATATAACTATTATCACCATCTAAATTCTCCAAAGGATCTTCTCCCCATCTTAACGTATCATACCATCTGATTTCAGGCGAAAGCACTATCGAAATAAGACTATCAATTTGTACAATGGAACCCTCTTTCGTTTCAGGATAAAGCAACGAGATATTAGAGAGTGATTTGGCTAACATGGAACATGAATACAAAGTTCACTCTCCTTGGAATTGATCGCCAATAGCCGTTGGCATTTCATTAATCAATGTTTGTGGTTCTGTTACTATTTTTTATTAAATAGTTGCATCTTTGAAGAATGTCCGTTCTTTCTTTGTCAAAAGATTCTATATCACTATCAAAATGACGCACCATACTACCTTTACAACAACAAATATTACAAACAAGATGCATATATAGATAAAACAACCCATATTGCTAAATATACGTTTCTTCATCTTTCCGAATTACTAGAACCTTTCACCCTAATCCGTTCTTTTTCCTCTTTATCAATCAAAAGTATCCCCCATCGTATTTTCAAGCAGAATCTTCAAACGTTCCAGCCAAGATGTTCCATTCGATGGAGTCACGATAGGGTCAACGTGCATCGGTTCTGAATCAGAATCAAAATCAGTTTCTGGTTCAGGTTCAGGCATTGGTTCAGGTTCTAGTTTTGAATCTTCGACAGAAGGAACTTTCTTTTTCTTGCCATAATAGTACTCCATCAATTCGTTCAATCTTTCCTGTTTTACATCATCATTTTTTTTATTCGGCAACTCTACATCTACCCGGTCAAATCCTGTAGCAATAATAGTGACCTTTACATCTTCTCCTAATGTATTATCGCGATACAATCCCCACAAAACCTCAATGTCAGAAGACAAACTATCCATAAAATTGTTCACGTCAGTGATTTCAGACATTGTTACTGGACAATCATCACAAGAGTAAATAATGTAAAGCAGTTTCTGTGATTTCTCTATATCTACATTATCCAGCAAAGGAGATTTTAACGCTTCATACATTGCCTTCTCCAACCGATGTTCCCCACTTGCTCTTCCAGTCGACATAATAGCACTACCTCCGTCTTTCATCACTGTATGTACATCACAAAAGTCTCGATTTACAATCCCTTTGATAGTAATAATCTCGGCAATGCTTTTTGTTGCAACCGTCAGCACTTCATCTGCTTTAGAAAAACCTTGTTCGACAGTGGTAATTCCATCATCATAAATATCTCTCAAACGCTCATTATTAATTACAAGTAAAGCATCTACATTCTCCCGCATCATTTCTACCCCTTGCAACGCTTTTTGAATCCGAACTTTTTTTTCAAATGCAAACGGAATAGTCACAATCCCGACCGTAAGTTTTCCCATTTCCTTAGCTATACCAGCAATAACGGGTCCTGCTCCTGTCCCTGTACCACCTCCCATTCCAGCGGTCACAAAGACCATTTCCGTTTCATCATCAAACAAACGTCTAAGTTCTCCTATGCTCTCTTCGGCTGCTTGTTTCCCCTTTTCAGGTTTGCCTCCTACGCCCAATCCTTCCTCTCCAAGTTGAATACGAACTGGCACACTCGAACGTACCAACGCTTGACTATCCGTATTGCACACCGCAAAAGAGACATCACACACTCCTTGTTTATACATATTCTCTACAGCGTTTCCGCCACCTCCCCCCCACACCTATCACTTTAATAAGATTGGCCGAACGGTCTTGTGGTATATCAAATTCTATGATTGTATCCATTTTTATGTTCATTAATTATATGTTCGAAAAAACTTCTATTTTAATTTGTCATTCTTATGTAAGGTTTAACTACATCAATGCTCCAAGCATAATTCAAATTAGCTTGCGAACCATCATAAAATGTCCCAGATGTGATGCCTACGACTTCCCCATATTCATTAATTAGAGCTCCTCCACTACTTCCATGATCTATAAGTGCACTAATTTGCATCAGATTCCGCTCACGCCATTGTGACACTTCTCCTGAAGAAAAAGTATTTTCAAGTCCTCGTGGACTACCTATTGCAAAAACTTTCTCCCCCACACTCGGTTTACTATTTGCAATAGGAATATAATTCGTATTATTACAATCAACTTTAAAAAGAATAAAATCACTATCTGAACTTTTGTGTATTACTGTTGCCACCTTATAAACAACATCACTTCCTGTTAATTTTATCTGTTCGATTCCCATCCCTGTACCTTCAAACACATGATAATTGCTTACTGCCAGCCCATGCGCATTTATAAAAAAGCCGGACCCTTGATAAGTATTTCTTCCGTCAGATGTAAAAACCATAAAAACAGCTGAGTTGTATTTTCGAAATACCTCCGTCCCTTCCATCCTGTTTCCTTTACGCTCAATTCTTTTAACAGGAATATCATCCTCCCTATCTTTTTTAGGTTGAATGATTTCTCTTTTATTATTCAACCCTATCACTTTTTTATCGCTTTTTCTTTCACCATGCCCTGACTTATGTGCACAAGAACAAACTAATAAAGCCATAAACAATCCAATACTATATTTACTTATCATTTTCAAATATATTTTTAGGGAGTATATGAATCAAAAATCTTTGATTAGAGATTTCGTTCTTTTCTCTCATTGAGTTCGTTTTCAAACGTCCGTCCCCACTTCCTGATATTTGGATTTCGCAATTATCTCCAAAATTCAATTCCCTATCGTACCAATACCTTATCAGCCCCAATGCTCGTTGATAACTTAATTCATAATTAAACAAATAATTATCTTTAGATGCTTGCCCCTCAACGATTAGAATATATTTATTCTCATGATTACGTTTCAAAAAGGATTCAACTTCTTTACCTGCCTGATATAAATCCTCCAGACATTTCTCTTTATCAGCAACGTCTATTTTAGTAATATCACTAATACCAACAGGATAAGAGACCGCAATATTTAGTACATATTTCTTTGAATCAGATCGATAAGTAAAATATTTACGGTTCAAATCTTTAGTCGATTGCTCTACTTTTTTTATTTCTGCTAATTGACGTTCAGTAACTTCCATACGTTTATGTAACAGAACAATTACCAAAATAAAAAGCACAAGCATTATAAAAAAAAGACTTGTCATCAAATCCGAATAACTCGTCCAAAAAAATGATTCTTTCTTTTGAGACATAAATTCCTCCTTATCAATGTTATGGATTTAATGATCTCGTATTGCTTATCGTATCATTATGCACATCTACACTATCTTTTCCGACTATTGCATAATCGTCTTTTTTAACCTGTTCCATATCAGGTTTCTCTCCTATATTATTATCTACCAGTTCCTTTTCTGTGGCTGTTTGAGGAATCATATTATATACAGTATTAATTACGCAGGCTAGAGCCATTACTATTATGCAAATTACTATAACCCAATTAATCCAAGAAGGAAATACTTGGAGAGAAACACTGTTCTTTCCTTTTCCATCATCAGCACGTTCCATAGAATGAGCCACTTTATCCATACCTTGCGATATTTCTTTCGCCAACGAACTATTCGATTGTTCCATTTTATTAAATAAATTATCCAATTGAACAGGTATATTTGCTATTGGCTCCAAATTCTTCATTAGCATCGAGTTCTGTTGCATTTGACTATTGAATTGAGCTTTCATTTGTTTGTTAAAATCCTTGAACGATGTAATATTTTCACTAATATATTCATGAAATCTCCCTTTAATGTCATTATTCAATTCTTCAAAAGCCTCTTTTTCCTCCTGCAATATTCTTTTGAATGTTTCTGATTGAGTGACAAAATGTTTATTCAACTCCTCAACGTTAGCAACTGTAGAATCTCTCATTACGCTCAAAGCTTCTTTTAAAGCAACATCTGCATCTGCCGTATCTTTTGCTATTTCCGCTTTATGACGCATGAAGAATTGTTGTATTTCCTCAAGAACATGTAACCTATTGCTCTCCTGCTGAAACAAAGCTGTAAAAGTATTTATTGCATCTGTATAACCATGAATATTATCAAGATATGAATTAAACAGTTCCAATTTATCAGTGCACTGCTGTAATTCCTCTAAAACCCTAACATTAGCTTTTGCCATTTTCATGACATCCATGTCGTGCACTGTTTGTATAATCTTAGATTGAATCTTATATGCATCATTAACCTTAATAAGGGTGCCTTTAAGGTCGGATGTATTCTCGGCAAAAGTCCTGTTAAAAATATTTAGATTCTTAACTAATCTATTCAAAGCATCTGATGTATCCGAGGGGAGTTCCGGCAACAAGCGAGATTGCATCCAAGCTAAAAAAGTACTTTTGCCATTCTCCTCCTTCAATTTACAGCTTTTGAATAACAAAGAATTAATAGTAGTCAACATAATACCACATATACTAGCTGCCATGGCCCAAGCTACTCCCGCCAACAATTCATTTATTCCGGAAGCAGCCAAGTTATCCATTTCCTCTTTTGATATATTCAAGGAAAGTTCACCACCCAAAAGATAAATCAATGCTCCAGAGGATATCAACGGTATTAAGCCTAAAATCACACCGGCCATCGTTCCTGCAAGCCCGCAATACAGAGGAATAGGAGTTTGCGTACTTATGTCATTCTCCACCGAATCACAATGCCGGTCTGCTGCATCTTTCAACAAATGAAAATCAATAACAGAACCCGAATTATTACTCAAATATTTATTGATTGACAATTTTATTGAGCTAAAAATCCTGTTACCACTCCCCTCTATACCACACACAAAACCGGTCTCTTCATTTTTATCAATACGCCAAGATGACTCAAATTTAAAAACATCTTTAAATTCGTACATACGATACAAATTGAGTACAAAAAACAATATTTGTACACAAATAATTGCAAATACCACTATAGGCACTATAATACTCATATCCTATCTTTTTAATTTTATCTCTACAGGAGATTCAACCTTCCAAAGGTCATCTTTTTTAGTCACTTTGCCTCTCGCTATTACATAAAACGAAGAAGCGTCAGACAACGAAACCTCGTCATCCTTATAATCCACAGCCTTTTCTATTCCATCAATAGAACGGATACGATTCAAATTTACAGGTTCAAACTCTGCTTCCGTTTCAGTGTCATTATACCAGGCCTTAAAACGGCACTCATCTTGATTAGAAGTATATACATCGTTGAAAAAACCTTCTCCTTTTACCATACCAAAGTATCCGATTTTAGTAGGTTTAACTTCTTTGGGCATTACTTCTTTAGATACTACCATTTTAGGTTGTTCCTGAACAACACGACATTGATTATCATCTACCTTATTTTTAATATTCGATAATTCGGTCATAAGTTTAAACTGTTCATTTTTGAGTTGTCCTAATTCTTTCTCTATAAGTCTAACCTTCGCTTCCTTTCCGTTGTTAGATTTTGTTTTTTCAAATCCCCTTACTTTATCACTAATACGTCGAATATCTTCTTTCAAAAAATGATATTTCTTTTTCATCCATACAACGAATAGTAAAACGAATAGCAAAGCAGATATAAAAACAGAAAACATTGCAGTACCAATCAACCACCAATAACTTATCCCTTTTTCATCCTTCTTAAGATTGCGTATTTCGGCATTAAGATTAGATATTTCAACATTTTGATTTTCTATTTTTTCTTTTAAATTTTCTATACATTTTCCTAATGAATCTGTTTTAGAACTCACTATATCATTAACAGAAGCTATAACCTGACTTTCTTTAATCGAAGATGAATCGGTAGCCTGCTTAGCTTCACACCCCACAATGCATAAACAAAATGAGAATAAAAACAATACTACATAACTTTTCATATTCTATTTTTCTATATTATTTTGCAATGATTCATATATTGCCTGCGAAAGAACATTTAAAACGCCTTTTATCGGATAGAAAAAGAATGTTTCTTCTATTCTGTCCTGCCCTTCTGCTTCCTCTCTACGTTGAGCTATTCCTTTCTCCAAGAAAGTTGAAATGTCTTTATAACAAACATCTTTAGCTATATTCAACGAACTTAGAGTTACGCCAAAGTTTTCATCAAAATTAAAAACGCCATTCATTGTATTCAAAGCAAAATCAAAGAATTTGCGCACCGCCTCAACCGTATTCCGGATATAATCATCATCAACCTGATCATAAGTATCTGACTCATCTACAAACCCGCTACCACATCCTTTGAATACAATAATCTTATCACGCTCATTATTCTCTTTAAAACCTATTATTCCTCCTTTACAAGTAACTTCCTTAGGATTAGCATTTTTATCCAAGCCTAAGATATCCAATTCACCCACATATTTTTCGCCTGTCACTTCTTCGAATATCAATTTTGTATATTTTGCTAACAGCATACGATCAGTAGACACCACCTTAATTACTTTACTTCCATTTCCACTAAAGGTTATATGCCGGGGCAACGATAGTTTCTTCACTTTAACAATATTGGCAATATGATATATAATGGAAGTATAAAACAATATAAATACAATTTTAAACTCTTCGTCTTCTTGCAACATATAATTAAAGTCAATCAATTTAGAATCAATCCCTCTAATCATTGAATTATCTTTCAATGAAAATAAGAAGGATGCCAAATTTGCAGGATTTGCATTATTAGGACTCTTAAAGATGCGTTCCAGTTCATTTAGTCCTTTATCTTTAATCAATTGAAGTATACTATCCTTACTCCAATCGATAATACCATTATTTTTATTCAAATCAGAGAAAGGATCTTCAAACAGTGCATTGGAAGCAAATTTAAAAGAAGTTACAAACTGTATTTCCTTATTTTTAGCAAATGCAATATCCGTAGTACCTCCCCCAATATCAACATTGACCAAATTAGTGGCACTAGCATATCTTCTAAAAAAGTATTGTATTGGAGCTGCTGACTCTGTCATACAATTAGTAGAGCCTTTTCCAAAATATTTTTCATAAGACGTGTTCCAAGTCTGTTGCAACCTTCGCAATCTTTTAGGAGCCATACTAATGGGATAAAACCAAATAATTTTAGTTTGTTTCAGATTTCCATTATTCAATAGGAGTTTATTCCTAATCATTAACATCAAACATTCAATATATGACTCAATAACACGCTGTTCATTGCCTCTTCCCCACTTAATATTGTATTTAATGTTATTATATGGTAGATCATGACGCTTTTCATAGGTCAATGGTATATTAATTAATTCATAAGGTTTCACCACTCCCGTCCAATCTATAGTTTTAGAGCAGGATAATACTGTCCGTGTCGGTAACTTGAAATCCCCCTCCCCCAGTGCTTCCGGTAAGAAATCTTTTTCTATCAACTGTTTTTCCCAAATCAAGTCATCCTGCGCTTGCATTCCTTTCACCAAAGAAGGCACGAATATTTCACATATTTGGCTATCCTTTTTATCAAAGCCAAAAACTTCAGGAAATTCTCCTTCTTTACAATATTCGATATGAGTGTTGGATGTGCCTAAATCAATAGCAAACTCATACGCATCAATATCCTTCTGAACTTTATATTTAGGAATCAGTACCCCACAGAAACCATTTTTATCACTTACTTGAATATAATCAAAATTGCTCTTTTCTATGGTATATATTTCAGCTTTACCTGTTTCACAGTCACTCTCATTCCGACATGATGGCTTTGCAACAGAATTAATCTTATCAGCACCATTAAAGAATTCCATTTTAAAATTTCTCGAATACGTACAAATACAAGAAACCGTATAATAAGCATCTTCCGGATTAGTAAACCGAACAATAGGCATAATCAATCCGGTGAAATCAAATTCAACCATTCCGCCTTCATTTTTCTCGATGTTGGCGTTTCTCAATTTATAATAAATTCTGCTATATTCTATATATGAAACACCAGCATTCCCTACAATCGGTACTCTCAATATTGCCCTAACCGAACCACCAGCCACCATTTGCATCTCAAACATAGGCTTCCCATCGGATAAAGGAGTCTGTAAATCCGAAACACTAAAATATCTAAAGAATAAAGTCTTGAGCGGCAATAAATAAGATAATTTAGGTTCATCAATCATTATATTGCCACCATAAAAACTATTCTTATTCAATGTATGTGGAACTCTAATTATGGTATCTTCCAAGAAATCACTAATGGTTAAATAAGGAGCTTGAACACCATCGAATGGAAGAATACGTTTATTCAAATCTATCACCTCAGCCACATAAGGAGCTACATTGCTTTTTCCCCATTTCCCTGTTGTATATTGCAGCCTACTATATTTATTTCCTGCTTCCACCGGCAATACCAAAGGAAGAATACCTTCCATCGAATTATTATTCAAACGTATCGCAAAATCACTCTCTCTTGTTACCGGTTTATTCAACTTCTTAAATAAAACATATCCAAGCACTTCTACCGAATTATTCTGTTGGTCGGAAACAACATCAATTGTAGAAAACAGTTCACCGCTTGCTGCTGTCAGATTATTTAATTCGTTTTTTTGCTTTGTATCTGTAATAGCTTTAAAAGTCAGATTCAAATATGTTTCCAATTCAGGAAAAAGAGTTGAAAAATAAGGGATAACTTTACGTAGGGTAAACCATGCTTTTACATATTCAAAGTCCCTCTTATACAATGGCTGAAAGTCCAAATCGAACGGTTTGTCTTCTGCAAAATATATATCATTGATATAATCTAATTTATTTGCAGAACTGAAAAACAATGTCGCAGGAGAAGTCGCACCAATAATATTCAATTCGTCAGGTCCATCAATATAATTAAGTAAATATATGTTTTGCAATTTATCGAAATTATATGTTTTTGAGTCCGATTTCATGTATTTACGTAAAGCATCCGCAAGATATAGATGACCATTACTGCCATTATTTTCCAATGAGCTAATCATTATAGAAGGATCCCAAGTCAGAATCTCTATTTTATTCTTATACTTATCTATATTGAAGAAAATCTCACCAATATCCAATGCATCTGAAACCATTTTATGAAAAATAGTCTTTCCATCAAGTTCCGGTTTCTTAGTTTTTTTGTCTAATTTGCATACTTCCTTAAAAGCCGTTTTTACCAAATCAATACGAGCAAAAGGAGAAGGTATAGAAGTTATTTCATTCTTTGCAGAAGCTCCATCCGGGTCGTCAATAGTATCTCTATTTGCCGAATTGTATGGGAAAGAAGGGGTTTCGTTCCAACCAGTATAAGTACTTGTTCCCTCTTTATATAATCTAAAAACCTTTGACATATCAATTACATTTTAAATTTGTCCTTCACTAACGTTCTTGTACCTATATAAAACATCTCCAAAAACTTATTCTTCTGCCCTTTACTCTTACATTTTTTCACAGAAGAATTAAGTCGACCGATAATTAAATCATAATTAGAATACATACTCATGATTTTGACCGGGTTAACTCCAGTAACCAATTCAAAAGGTTTATCGCCAGTATTTAGATTAAATAAATCCAACGAGCGTTTATTTCCTTTCATTTCTTTAAGCCACTCATAATATTTAACCAACAGATTTCTTAATTCTGACATAAATGTACTATCATACAAATCTTCAAAGTTTCCATTATTGGCATTAAAAGCAGTAGAACTAAAATAGTCAAATTTGTTATCCAAACAGTTGGTCATCAAAATAAACTGCGTTAGTGGAGCAAACAACAAATGCTTTTGAGTATCGTAAAATGAATTAAATGACACAACATCTTCTATATCTTTCAATCCAAGTTCTTTATTTACTGTATTCGGATGTTGTTTATTACTAAAATCCACAATAGCAGTAGCAGCCAAAAATTCAATTAGATGTGCGTCATTTTCTTGCGCAGTACCTCCTTCATGATTGTCATAAGTATTAGTTATATCATCCGCAAGATAATATAAAGCATCTATTGACCCATTTTTACTAATATTATTCTCATAATAAGCCAATGCCGATTTTGTTTTTGAAATAAATGTTGATGAATCTATCTCGCTTGCATCATCACTTTTCAGCTTAAAATACGGAAGAATTGTTATAGCTCCAATTTCCGCATTATTAATTAAATCATGATTCGAAAACGAGTCTCCAGTTCTCAACGTTTTCAACAACAACGGGAAACCACTGGCTCCAGTTCCACCGAAAATAGAACTAATAATAAATATTTTATCGTCAACTTCAAATGAATTTGCAAAATCTTCAAAATCCACTGACTTGACTATCTGATTCAGTACAACACTACCAATATTGGGATTGCCTTTAAATCCTACATCCATTGACGAATTCAAGTTCTTGTCTGAAAATAAGATTTTCATCATTGCTTTATTAGCCTTATCCATTGAAGGCAAATCAATGAATTGCTGAAAAGTCTTATCATCAGTGTCATGTATTCTTAAAGTGTAATTGCCTAATACTTGAGAAAGCTCTTTTCGAAAAAACATGTTTTCATCTTCATCTGAGAACTGCAATTCCGAACGTACAGCACGATAAGTATTCATCAAAGTAACCGTACGGGTTAAGTCCGCATTTGATACATCCGGATCTATTATTATAGGTACTATCTCATTGGCTCCAATCTTAACTCCGGCCGCCAACATCATTGTAAAAGAACGAAGCACCCTTGAACCTGTTCCTCCTATTCCAAAAACATACAGTTTAGACATAAAATATTTACTTTACAAATGGTGCTGCCGAAACATTAGTACTCCACCATTTAATGATACATGAAATTATAAAAAAGACCAATACTGATAACATCATATTTGAAATTCCAAAACAGATGCAATTCGAACTATCAATATCCAAAGGAATTTCTTGATTTGTCAACGGACATATAGTATGCATTTTTCCTGCATAGTAGTCAGCAAGTACCCATTGCCATCCTAAAAATCCATTAATCAATGCATTAATTATAAGAAAGATAAGCCATCCCCACCAATGATTTAGTTGCGGATGATTTACAACATAATAAAAGAATACGGACATCGCAAATGTAATTCCAAACATCCACAAACCGACGCCTATAAACAGATTTGCAGTTTGCACAGGAGAAGCCAATCCCCACATATAATCTGCAAGCACTAACCCAAAGAAATCTTCAAACCAGCAATAAATACTTCCAAAAAATTGTCCCATAAGAATACCTTTCTATTTTTTACTAATTAGTCGCCCCTTAGAATGTGCTTTTACGCCTAATAATCAACATATTAATATATAAATTGCTTTGATATATCTGCAAGTTTTTGTATCTTTATGGTTGAAAACTTGCAGATTATTATGATAAACAAGACCACCCCTCAGCCCTCCTTGTTCAGCTCTTTGACAGACCAGCTGAATCCCAGGCATCCCTTATACCTGCTTGCCAATAAGATAGACTGGCGCCGTTTTGAAGAAGCTTTCTCCCCGCTATACTGTGCCGTCAACGGTCGTCCGGCCAAACCCATCCGCCTGATGTGCGGACTTCTGATTCTTAAGCACGTGCGTAACCTGTCCGATGAATCGGTTGTTGAACAATGGAGCGAGAATGCTTATTACCAGTACTTTTGCGGTATGTTGGAATTCACGCCTTCCTATCCCTGCAATGCAAGCGAACTGGTACACTTCCGTAAGCGTGTCGGAGAAAATGGCATGGAACTGATTCTGTCAGAAAGTATCCGCGTCAATCAGGAGGACGACGGCCCGGACCATCACTGCACGGCCTTCATCGATTCCACGGTACAGGAAAAGAACGTGACTTATCCCACGGATGCGAAGTTGCATAAAAAGATAGTCCGCAAAGTGTTGTCTGTCGTAAAATCCTTAGGGCTTCCTTTGCGCCAGAGCTATACCTTTGTCCTCAAGAAGATCTACCGTGACCAGCGTTTCCGTAACCACCCCAAGAACCGTGGCAAGGCCCTGAAAGCGGACAAGCGGCTGCGCACCATTGCGGGAAGGCTTGTCAGGGAACTGAGGCGCAACCTGAAAGAAAACCACGGCTACGACTCCCTGCTCGACCTCTTTGAGCGGGTGCTTTCACAGAAGCGCAATTCTCCCGGGAAAATCTATTCCCTGCATGAACCGGAGGTGCAGTGTATCAGCAAGGGGAAAGAACATAAGAAATACGAGTTCGGCAACAAGGTTTCAATCGTCCGCTCAATTACCGGTGTCATACTGGGTGCCAAGTCTTTCCGGAATGAATATGACGGGCATACCATTGAAGAATCCCTCAGGCAGGTGGAACGCATTACCGGAAAGAAGATCAGGAAGTTGGCCGGGGACAGGGGGTACAGAGGAAAGAAAGAGGTGGGCGGCACCGGGATACTGATACCCGATGTTCCAAACAGGAAAGACAGTTATTACACACGCAAGAAGAAACATAAGCTATTCTGCAAGCGTGCAGGAATAGAGCCGACTATCGGGCATTTGAAATCAGACTTTCGTTTAGGACGCAACTTTTATAAAGGTGTGTTCGGGGATGTTGTCAATCTGCTCTTAGCCGCAGCAGCGTACAACTTCAAAAGAGCCATGAGGGTTCTTTGGCTACTTGTTGAAAAAATCTGCGGGACACTGTTTTCTTGCAATATCCCGCAGATGAGTACTTTTTAAGGGACGACTAATTACAAATTTAATTTCAGCTAATTCTTTATTACTTTTATAGGCATCAGCCACTCCTTGTATTATATATTTTATACCTGTTGTTTTATCCATATTCTTTATGACCTCTCTTCCCAAATTATCATTAGCATTTTCTAACCAATCAGGTTTTTCCAATGAAACTAAAGATAATTTTTCACCAACAGAATTCACGCTTTCCCGATCAATCGCAACCGTCAACAGATGAGTGTAAAAAGACTCTTTTGCAGATATTCTATCGATTCGTTCTATATTAACAAAAGAATTTAGTTTCCCATAATTTCCCATGTTACAAATTGTCTGTTCATCTTGTAATGTGACAGACATATTGGCCTTTATCAGAAACCTGTATTTCCCATCAGAATCAAGGTTACATATACAAGTATTACCTTTTTTAATTCCTGCCTTATTAGCTATCTCAAAAGGAATCTCACTTGGAGTGGAATAAGCAAAATAATTCTTTACTCCATGCTGTATCTCCGATAAAGGAACATTCTTGTTCAACCGAGACAGATGATTTTTATTACCTATCACCCATATATAATAAGGTCGCCTTGCATCTTTCAAAAACTCTTTTCCATGAGCGTAATAATACCATCCATTGAAAGATGATTCCAATCTTAATATTTCAACGCTTAAATCCTTACATCTATTCAATTGTTTTATAAATGCGTTTTGTATATCAATTTGTCTATTTATAAAAAATTTAGAAGCATCTCCTCCTGGAATATCAAGAATACAATCGGACACAAATACTGACACAATATTATCATCAGTATCTGACAATATTTTCTCAAACATATCTGCAATATCAGAACTGCCGGTATTGCCACCTACACTATGAAAAGAAATAGGGGTTAAATCTCTGATGAAATTTCTAAGTTCCTTTTTAGAAGGAATTATTTGAGAATTAATATAATTCAATTCTGTGCTATCGGAAAAGCTACTTAACCTACTAATATACCCATAAATAGCATCTTTCAACTCAGATCCATCGTACATAAAGCCATCCATACTTCCAGAATTCTCTACATAAACTCTCAATAGAGGCTTTTCTACTTCATTCAATTTTAACTGTTCACATTTTATCTCTATTTTATTATCTCCACAACTCCATATGCAAAATAATACAATAGATACTATGCCAACTAATAACATACTTAATAGATTAGTCTGCAAAAACAATGGTCGTGTTTTTTGACTCATAAATATTCTATGTTGTCCGCAGACTCCCCAAACTAGACGGTTCGTAAATGAAAAAGACATACTATTATAAAGAAAAAGCGCGGGAATCTGTACCTGTCACTCGTCCCACACTTCGAGGCCTTCGCATTGCCCATCACCGTCTGAACGAGCAACGCAGAAGCCCACGCCGATATGTATAACAACCAATATATCTTTTCAATTGAAAAGATATATCAGAAAATAGTAGCATATCCCGCAGCCATCTACCGTTGCTTTGTTTTTGACGATGATTCAAAAGTTGCGAAGTTTCGAAGTGTCAAAGACAAAGCGTTTAGTAAACGCCTTTCTTTATATAATACATCTCCCACACCACCCTGACCTCACGAATTGAGGTATCGGCGTGAGAAACATTGCAAAACTATGAAAATAAAATTAAATATCCTACTTTATATCAACATTTTCACTCAACGCCTCTACATTCAAACACTCTCCTTCGCCATCATATCGATTTCTTTCGTACATTCTTACATACCAACCTACCGCCAACCTCATAAGAAGCAGTACTTCACCTCCAGTCTATTAACGAATAACTTCCATTTTATTAATTATAAACTTCCTTTTATCAAATAGAAAACTTATCTTTGTCTAATTATAAACTATAAATGCAAGCTTTGATTATAAAAACAAAAGCTTCATTTTTATAATTGCAAGCTTCATTTATAAAAACAGAACTTGCGATTATAGTTTATGATTAATCAAAAGGAACTTTTGGATTAGGAGAAAAGAAGTTTGCACTTAATGCAGAAGAAGTTTTCTCTTAATAGACAAGAACCAATCTATTAATACTTTAAACCAAAGAATGTATGGCACGTTACATCATGGAAGAGATGCCCGACCTCCAAAAAACAGGCAAAAGAATGGCTCAGTTGTAATTCTTGGGGGATTAAGTTTAGTCAATTCCCTTCATGCATATACCTTTGCTAGCCTAAAAAGGAAGAAGCTCATATCCACTACTCCTCTAAATGATGCCCTAAATGCTTTGATTTTAGCATTAAATGCTTCCGCTGCTGCATTTGTACTCCTGTTCACAAAGAAGTTCAGAATCCTTTCATAATGATTCTCAATAGAGTTTGCTACTGTTGTGAATGTATCGTATCCATATTCTTCAATCTTATTATACCATAGTGCCAGCTTTGCTCTTGCTACATCCTTGTCATAGTTTGTGGAAAAGATCTTTCCCAACTCCAATGAGTAGTAATATACGTGCTTAATATCTTCAAACTGCTTGAAAAGTAATTCTGCCCTGATTTTCTGACTCTTGGTCCATTTATCAGGTGATTTAAATAATAAATATCTGCTTCTGGCCAATAATTGCCTGAGTGTATCTCCGTTTTCGAGTTCTTCTGCTTTATATACTTCCCCCTTCTCTTTTGCCGCTTTCATAGCTTTATTCTCCTCTTTTATCACTTGCCATCTATATGTAATGCGCAACTCTTGTACAGCTTCGTATACAAGTTTTTGTACATGAAACCTATCAATCACCTGCATGGCACGTGGAAAGCACGTTTTGGCAATCTTTTGCATGCTCCCGGCCATATCCAGTGTAATTTCTTTGACCTGATTACGCAGCTCCTGTGGCATCTTTGTAAGTACCGCAATGATATCATCGGTTTTAGTGCCCTGAATTACAGCTATAATAGAACCTTTCCTACCTCGCTTATCTCTATTTATTAAGATGGTATAAAGATCTCCCTTACTTAAAGCCGTTTCGTCAATACATAGGTGATAACCCATATTCTTTGGATAAAGGATATACTCTTGGGCATGTGCTCTCTGATCCCAATTCTGGAAGTCACTCAGGTGGTCTTTATATTGGCTTTGAAGCTGTTTGCCATCCATACAGTAATGCTCAGCTACACTTTGGCAGCTAACGGCGTGATTATCTAAGTAATTCTTTTAAAAAAGCACCGAACTCAGCGGTTATGCGAGTACCGGTGGCTACCAAACTCCAGTCACGACTATATGTCTGCCCAGTGGATGGATCTTCCCAGCGACGACGCTTGATACGTAAATAAACGGCTTTACCACGGATAGGGAAGTCCTGAACTTCAATCTCAGGGAGGAAACCTTTTGAGTGAAGATGGAGATCAGAGTACTCAGCAGGAATAGTGGCTTTCTCCTCTAAATAAAGAATAAAGCAAGTATCCTGAGAAACATGATTGACTAGGGTAAAGTAATCAAGGATTCCTGAAGGCAAGAACAAGCTTAAAGAAGCAACAGGATCAATCGTTTGGGAAGAGGATGTTTTCATGATGCAAAAATAAGAATTTTAACGCAATCCCCCAAGGTTTCAGACTGAGCCAAAAGAATTACTTATCCGAAGTTTGCACGGATAGACAATGCAAGTATAAAAGAGTTGGCGCGACGGGTGGGCGATGTCAGCGGCTTCAGTGCCGGAGACATAGAAGGCGTACTGCTTCAGACAGCTATTGAAATGGCACACCTGATGGCAGAGGGACGTTCGGTAAAGATAGACGGAATAGGTACATTCACTCCGTCGCTCACCTTAGGCAGAGATAAGGAACGGGAAGATGCGAAAGAAGGTGGAAAACACCGCAACGCACAAAGTATTTTTATAGGAGGCGTCAATTTCCGGGTAGACAGGGAAATGGTAAGAAATATCAGCGAAAGATGCCGGTTGGAAAGAGCTCCTTGGAAAAAGCAAAAATCCTCGAATAAATTCACACCGGAACAACGACTAACATTAGCACTAAAATATCTCGATGAATATCCTTTCCTGACCGTTCGGGAATATCAGAAACTAACCGGATTGCTACAAACAGCAGCCACCAACGAACTGAGAAAATGGGGACATCAACCCGATTCGGGAATAGAAATCACCGGAAGAGGAACACATAGGGTATATACAAAGAAGAAAATAGTCGAAGAAGGGCAATAATAGTATGAGAAATGACTTAAAAAAGTATGAGAAATAACTGTTTTTAAGGCTTATTTCACCCGGAAATGATGAGAAATGCGATTTATTAAAAACATTTCTCATACTATAATACTCTGATTATATGCTGATTAATGCAAAACCATGAGAATATGAGAAATAAAAACGTTTTTCTTGGTTCTTCGTCAAATTTGGTGGTACTTCTTCTATTGTGAATAAATAATCTTCGCTCTCAGTAGTTTAATTCCTGCCCTATTGTACATCTGTCTTTTTACCGCTTTAATTTTATTCACTGTCCCCTCCAGTAATCCGTTACTGAAGGGGATATCAATAGCTGCCTGTACTGCCTCCCAGTCTTTTTCAATACCATATGCAAAGTTCGTCAGTGCCATATTCCGTGTTGCCTTCGCTTTTTCAATCCACTTTCTAATATCCTTATCATAAGTGTTCCCATTAATCATATCTCTGAAATTCTGACACACGCTTAAAAGTTCTTTAATCTGCGGTGAGGACTTATACAGTTCCGCTAGTTTAGGATTATCCGATTCTCCCTTTAGAATGTATTTGCGTATCTGATTCTGTGAAACTCTCTGTGTTTTACTTCCGTTTTCAATGCTCTCATTATGCTCCTTGACTTCTTTCCTCTTTTGTTGATACATTTTTCGCAAGCTGGATGTTATCCTTCCAATAAGTGCGCCACTGATTTTACTTCCCATTTTTTGTGCCAATATATTTCGGGTAATACAGCCCGCACTAATGATTGTAGCCAGTTCGGATACATATTTAAGAGCTGTCTTCTGTTGCTCATTCAAGTATGCCCCTATTCTCCTGTTGTGAATGAGCTTATAAATGTAGCGACTTTTCTTGCCTAAATGTGCGGCTGTCTGCTCAATGGTCATCCCCTGCATTTTTAAGTTCAGGCTTTCCCTGTATATCTTCAATTTTTCTCTGTGTCGGACATCTCCCATGTTAAATATGTCCTGAAGAATTAACGAAGAAGCCGTGTCTCTGTCAGGATATTCGTATTTGAGCTTTTGCTTAGTCTGACGAATCATTTTCTCTATTTCCGGTATCATTGTGTCCGTCATATTCTTGGTTAGATGGAACCGGTCGCAGATTTGTGTAACACCAGGGATTATTCTGTTTATAGCCTCTGTGAAACATCTTCCACGGTCTCTCGTTATATATTGTATTTGAGGATTCCGGGCGAGCCAGTTATCAAGCGCTTCTCCGCTTCTATCCTCTAACAAAGCAATAGGCATGTGTGTCATCTGGTCTACGACCACACTCATATAATCCTTACCTTTTTTATAGGCAAAATCATCAATACCTACATAAATACTTTTATTATGCATAGGATTATGTTGCCCGCACTGTTGTAGGATGCGTAAGCAGGAAGAGCTACTGGCCGTTATATGGAACAGCTGCAAAAGAGAAGAGGCCTTTCGGGAAGTAAGTTCCAAGCTTATCGATCTGATGCGTTCCTCAACAAGATAGCTCCGTCTACCATACCGACGAGCCAGAAAAGACAACGGTTCGCAGAATATTTTTTGCGGACAAGAAACATTGTCACAATAATATTTACCAACCTTTATGACTAACTCCAAAGTATGACCGTAAACTTCAAGATCCTGAATATGACGGGAGTAGTAACTGTGCAATCGGTGACTGAAATGTCCGCAATAAGGACAGGAAGCCCCCTTGCCAGCCGTATGTAAAAAGACCGTCAATGAGCCAACAGCTTCAGAGATACCATCTTGTTGCAGATTATCGTAGCCAAGACTGAATCTGAAATCATGGAATAATCCCCTATTTGTAGGAGTATTTTCTTTTTTTGATGTATATTTGTACGTTGTAGATATGACTTGTTGCATTGTAACTCTTAATGATGTGGTGTCTTTAAAGTTACTAAAAAGCAAACATATCTACAACTTTTAATAGGATTAAGAAAGAAGAAGACAGTTGAAATAAAAAAGAGATTACCACCAAATTTGACGAAGAACCTTTTTCTTGGTTCTTCGTCAAATTTGGTGGTACTTCTTCTATTGTGAATAAAGAATCTTGGCTCTCAGTAGTTTGCTTCCTGCCCTATTGTACATCTGCCTTTTTACCGCTTTAATTTTATTCACTGTCCCCTCCAGTAATCCGTTACTGAAGGGGATATCAATAGCTGCCTGTACTGCCTCCCAGTCTTTTTCAATACCATATGCAAAGTTCGTCAGTGCCATATTCCGTGTTGCCTTCGCTTTTTCAATCCACTTTCTAATATCCTTATCATAAGTGTTCCCATTAATCATATCTCTGAAATTCTGACACACGCTTAAGAGTTCTTTAATCTGTGGTGAGGACTTATATAGTTCCGCTAGTTTAGGATTATCCGATTCTCCCTTTAGAATGTATTTGCGTATCTGATTCTGTGAAACTCTCTGTGTTTTACTTCCGTTTTCAATGCTCTCATTATGCTCCTTGACTTCCTTCCTCTTTTGTTGATACATTTTTCGCAAGCTGGATGTTATCCTTCCAATAAGTGCGCCACTGATTTTACTCCCCATTTTTTGTGCCAATATTTTTCGGGTAATACAGCCCGCACTAATGATTGTAGCCAGTTCGGATACATATTTAAGAGCTGTCTTCTGTTGCTCATTCAAGTATGCCCCTATTCTCCTGTTGTGAATGAGCTTATAAATGTAGCGACTTTTCTTGCCCAAATGCGCGGCTGTCTGCTCAATGGTCATCCCCTGCATTTTTAAGTTCAGGCTTTCCCTGTATATCTTCAATTTTTCTCTGTGTCGGACATCTCCCATGTTAAATATGTCCTGAAGAATTAACGAAGAAGCCGTGTCTCTGTCAGGATATTCGTATTTGAGCTTTTGCTTGGTCTGACGAATCATTTTCTCTATTTCCGGTATCATCGTGTCCGTCATATTCTTGGTTAGATGGAACCGGTCGCAGATTTGTGTAACACCAGGGATTATTCTGTTTATAGCCTCTGTGAAACATCTTCCACGGTCTCTCGTTATATATTGTATTTGAGGATTCCGGGTGAGCCAGTTATCAAGCGCTTCTCCGTTTCTATCCTCTAACAAAGCAATAGGCATGTGTGTCATCTGGTCTACGACCACACTCATATAATCCTTACCTTTTTTATAGGCAAAATCATCAATACCTACATAAATACTTTTATTATGCATAGGATTATGTTGCCCGCACTGTTGTAGGATGCGTAAGCAGGAAGAGCTACTGGCCGTTATATGGAACAGCTGCAAAAGAGAAGAGGCCTTTCGGGAAGTAAGTTCCAAGCTTATCGATCTGATGCGTTCCTCAACAAGATAGCTCCGTCTACCATACCGACGAGCCAGAAAAGACAACGGTTCGCAGAATATTTTTCGCGGACAAGAAACATTTTCGCAATAATATTTGCCAACCTTTATGACTAACTCCAAAGTATGACCGTAAACTTCAAGATCCTGAATATGACGGGAGTAATAACTGTGTAATCGGTGACTGAAATGTCCGCAATAAGGACAGGAAGCCCCCTTGCCAGCCGTATGTAAAAAGACCGTCAATGAACCAACAGCTTCAGAGATACCATCTTGTTGCAGATTATCGTAGCCAGGACTGAATCTGAAATCATGGAATAATCCCCTATTTGTAGGAGGATTTTCTTTTTTTGATGTATATTTGTACGTTGTAGATATGGCTTGTTGCATTGTAACTCTTAATGATGTGGTGTCTTTAAAGTTACTAAAAAGCAAACATATCTACAACTTTTTATAGGATTAAGAAAGAAGAAGAGGAAAACCATCGAAATAAAAAAGAGATTACCACCAAATTTGACGAAGAACCGTTTTCTTTTCTAGTAGAAGAATAATCCCTGACGTTAAAAACTGCGTTTATAATTAGATAAAAAATAAGCGCAAAAGAATGGAATATCCATTTCAAAAAAACTATCTTTGGTAATTAATTGTTTGGAAAACAAGAAGAAACAATCTGAAAAAGTTATGGGAACAATAAAAGGAATTCCTTATGGTATGTCCAATTTTGAGGATGTAATCACGCAAAACCGCTATTATGTGGATAAAACAATGTATATCCCCATGTTGGAAGATCAAGCCAACTATCTGATATTCATCCGTCCGAGACGCTTCGGCAAGAGCCTGCTACTAAGCATGCTTCGTTCATATTATGACCTTTCACAGAAAGATAAATTCCAGCAACTTTTCGGGAATCTCTGGATCGGACAAAATACAACTCCGCTTCAAGGCAAATATCAGATGCTTTATCTTGACTTTTCCAAGATTGGCGGCAACATTGATGAACTGCCGCAAAGATTTGATTCGTATAGCGCAGTGCAACTGGATGGCTTTCTGAACCGTTATCGTGAATACTACACGGATGAGTTTATTGAACGCTTCAGCACAGCGGAAAAAGGGATTGATAAACTGCATATACTAGACGATGAAGCACGCCGTCAAGGGTATCCCCTATACCTTATTATAGATGAGTATGACAATTTCACAAATGTCGTACTCAACGAGAAAGGAAATGAGATATACCACGCCATCACCCATGCCAGCGGATTCTACAGAGATACCTTCAAGAATTATAAAGGAATGTTCGACCGTATATTCATGATTGGGGTCAGCCCCGTAACTTTGGACGACTTGTCAAGCGGATATAACATAGGTTGGAACATCAGCACTAATCCACTGTTTAATCAAATGCTGGGATTTTCTGAAGAAGACGTACGTACTATGCTCCGATATTATCAGGAAGCAGGGCAGTTACAAGGAGACATTGAAGAAATGATTCAGGAGATGAAGCCATGGTATGATAATTATTGTTTTGCTCGCCAAAGTCTAAAGTCAGATCCTAAAATGTTTAATTGCGACATGGTACTCTATTACCTACGTAATCGAATTCAGTTAGGAGAATCTCCTGAACAGATGATTGATCCTAATACCCGTACGGACTACAATAAGATGAAAAAACTGATTCAACTTGACCGTCTTGACGGTAACCGCAAAGGTGTTATCAAACGAATTGCCGAAGAAGGGAAAATCATGACTAACCTATACCAGTCTTTTTCTGCCGACCAAATTACGAATCC
The DNA here is from genome assembly GCF_018289135.1 of Bacteroides xylanisolvens. Taxonomy (NCBI): domain Bacteria; kingdom Pseudomonadati; phylum Bacteroidota; class Bacteroidia; order Bacteroidales; family Bacteroidaceae; genus Bacteroides; species Bacteroides xylanisolvens. The sequence goes on along the minus strand of NZ_CP072216.1, from coordinate 268,415 downwards.
GGAAATATTCCCCAGCCTATTATTTTATTATGGTATGCTAACTATCATCGGAACACGTGGAAATCTGACTATCCTGGGAATTCCCAACACGAATGTCCGTAAACAATATTATGAATATATCCTGGAAGAATATCAAAATCACCATTATATCAACCTGATAGATATAGAGATTCTATTCAATGATATGGCTTTTGACGGACAATGGCGACCGGCATTGGAATTCATAGCCAAAGCTTATAAGGAGAATACTTCCGTACGCAGCAGCATTGAGGGCGAACGTAACATTCAGGGATTCTTCACCGCTTACCTTAGCGTGAACGCCTACTACCTCACAATGCCTGAAGTAGAACTGAATCACGGCTTTTGCGATATGTTTCTGATGCCCGATCTGCAACGTTACGCAGAAGTAGCGCATAGCTATATCTTGGAATTAAAATATCTGCCGAAAGAAAAATACGACACCCAAGGCACCGCACAATGGCAGGAAGCCGTAGAACAAATTCATGGTTATGCTGCCGGTCCGAAAGTTCGCCAACTATGTCAGGGAACTCAACTTCACTGCATTGTCATACAATTCTGCGGCTGGGAATTAGTCCGTATGGAAGAGGTTTGATTACAAACTCTTACTGTGATGCCCGGCAAATCGCATGAAAGCTTGAGATAAACCTCCCTCCTGCCCTTGCAGTTGCACAAAATTAAACTCGCGCTGCATGGGCATTCCTTTTATCTCAACCACACGAAAATTACCGGCAACCAGTTCCTTATAAACAGAACGGATAGAAACAATTCCCATACAATCTGTATGTTCCCAAAAAAGCTTGATGCTCTCCGTACTACCGAGATACATCAATACATTCAAAGAAGAAAGTTTTAAATTATGGCGTAACAGGGAACGCTCAAACACATCCAACGTTCCTGAACCTCTCTCCCGCAAAACTAAGGGGATATTTGGCAAATCTTCCGGAGCGATCTCATCCGAAACAGCCAATTTACTATGGGTATGAACCACAGCAACCAGTTCGTCTTGCAAAAATGGAGTATACTTCAGATTAGGCAAACGGAAGATACCTTCAACCAATCCCAAATCAATCCGATGTTCTTGTAAAGCAGCTTCCACTCCCCGAGAATTTCCATTAATCAAAGAAAGATTGATCTGTGGAAACTTGGCTATAAAATCCGCCAACAAAGGAGGAAGTACATATTGCGCAATCGTAGTACTGGCACCCAGTTTCAGTTCGCCGATATATTCATTATGCAACAAATGCATCTCATATTCCAGCTGTTTATAATCGTCCAAAATCTTTTCGCTATGTTTCAATAATAGTTCTCCGGACTTAGTCAACGAGATCTTACTGCCCTGACGATCGAACAAACGAGTCTGATAATAAGCTTCCAGTTCCTGAATGTGCTTAGTGATAGCAGGCTGACTGACAAACAGCTCTTGCGAAGCCTTCGTGAAACTTAAATTCTTCGCCACGCTCTGAAATACTTTTAAACGAAAATCGGACATGGAAAATAGTGATTAACTTATTAGTGATTAGCGATTAATGACTGAAATGGGTAGCTATGGCTATAATTCATCGGCTCTGATTCCCAATGCCTGCATGACAGGAAAAGCCAACATATCCCATTTATAAGCTACCGGAGTATCCGGTTCGTTCATTCGGAATTGGACAATCTCCTTGCCCTGTACTTCATTCAAAGCATCAGTCACTTTCTTTCCATATTCTTCATTGAAAGATACCAGAATCATTTTTTTCACATCGGCCGAATCGGCTACAATGGATAATAAGTCTAAAAACAAGTCCTCTCTCGACACCATCCCTTCCGACGGAACACTAGCAAACGAATATTCTCCATAAGGGCTTTGAAAAGCAACTCCATTCAACTCTTTCTCCAAGTCAGAAGGCTGGCAATGCGCAAGATTACCTGACTCTTTATCATAAACAAAAAGAAACTGCACTTCATTTTTTCCTTCCGCAGTCCCAGCATCCAAAGTCAAATAGGTAGTCAACATCGAAAGATCGATCTCTTGTAAAGAACGTTGCAAAGTCTCTTCGAAGTATCTCTTCATATCCGTAATTACGAAATTCAGGAAAGCGGCATCAATCAGCACCACTGTTTCCGATAATTTTATTTGTGGTTTATCATTCATATCATTAGTCATCAATTAGAAAACAGATTTACTCTCTACTATAGGACAAAGATAAACTTTCTTATCTTCTCCGGAAAGAATATTTTAAAAAAAGAGAAATTATCAGGCTATTACTCAATAAAGAGGCGTACCTTTGGAGAAAATTGACAAATTTATTAAATGGCACGATAATGAATAAAAAAAAGAACCAAACTTCGATTGATCTCGATGCGATTATGACCGAAGTATTAAACTTGTTTACACCTGAAGAACAACAGGAAGTGATAGATATATTAAGCAATAACGGATTAGAAAAAATCTACCAACAAATGGAAGAAGCTTTCTATCACTATCAACATCCGGACTATAGCTCGGAAGCAACCCCCATTGCAGCTTACCTGCAAAGGCTTTGGGATATGCAGACATGCAAAGACTACCCATCTGACGAGTTTAAAAAAGATTGCACGACAGTACCCGCTGCCGAATTAGAAAAAGATTTGCGCAACTTTATCCTACATCTATTCATCCATTATCAAGGACCTCTCGAAAACGCAAAAGAAGAAGACAGACCTTTTAAGTTATGGTATATCTACTGGGCGATGGAACATTACCGAATGGAATCTTCTTTAAATATCATCTTGGAAATAATGCGGCAAAGTCCGACTTTCCTCGCTTCCTACTGCCACCTCGTACAGGATGAAGCCACCATTGCCATCATTTACCAACTCGGGCAGCACCAATTGCCTTTGCTACTTAGTTTCATGAATGAAGACGGAATCGCTCCTTTCGGAAAAGAAGATATTTGTAGTGCTGTCGCACAAATTGCCATAACCAACCCTGAACGAAGATTGGAAATTATTAACTGGTTCTGCCAATTATTGAATTCTTATTACGATCAGTTTGAGCGTGGGGAAGATAATAATATCGCGATAATTGACTATATCACAAATACGTTGATGAATATCCGTGCCATAGAAACGTTGCCTATATTGGAAAAAATCTATAAACGATTCAAAATCCCCAATACATTAACGAGAAGAGGAATCAAAGAGATAAAAAAAGAAATGCCACACGCAGAACTGAAGGGATTGGAGGTGGACAGTATGGAAGAACTAATGAACTTATTGAATGAGTTCTTTGCCTTCAATGAGAATAATGAATTTGATGATAACGAATTTGATGAAGAATACGATGACGAGTTTGACGATGATGAATACGACGAATCTTTCTACATTGAAGAACAAACCTCTAAAAAGCTCAATATAAAAATTTCTTTGATTAATTCCGACCCGGAAATATATCGTATAGTGGAAGTTCCTTCCAACATCCGTCTGGAAAATTTTGCGGATGTCATAAATACCGCAATGGGGTGGGAAGGCTATCACTTGCATCTGTTTCAAAAAGGGAAAACAATATATACAGCCGATGAATACGGTGATGATCTTTTGTTTGATCCCAATAATACAGTCAACTCCTACTCTCTCTCTTTAGGAGAGATCCTTACCCGAAAAGGCTCACATATTAAATATGAATATGATTTCGGAGATAGTTGGGTGCATCGGATTACTCTGGAATCGCAACAAGCATATAAAAAGGACGAAACACAAGGCATCTTTCTCATAGACGGAGCAAATGCATGTCCACCCGAAGATTGCGGAGGAATATATGGTTACCAAGAGATGTTGGAGGCATTAAAACAACCACACTCAAAAGCTGCAAAAGAATATCGGGAATGGTTGGGAAAGAATTTCAACGCACACAAATTTAATGCGAAAAAAGTAGAAAGAGAGCTTAGAGACTTCCCGATAAGAATCTTCTAACAATTGTTTCTCCACAGAATAGTAAACTTCATTGAAAACCCATCTTATTCTGAAGCCCATCCTATTCTGTGGAGTATATGGTAAATTCGTCAGTCATATCTAGATAAAAAAGGTCATTTTGTCCTTTAACTCCTTAATACTCATGCTATTTTGTCATATTTTTATACTTGGCAAATCTTTTGAGCCCCTTTAGGTGTTATTAAAAACGTGAAATAAGAAAGGAGAACAAAGATATGAACTTTAACAATTTTACCATTAAATCTCAAGAAGCGGTACAGGAGGCCGTAAACCTGGTACAAAGCCGGGGACAACAAGCCATTGAACCTGTCCACATCATGCAGGGAGTAATGAAAGTAGGCGAAAACGTCACTAATTTCATCTTCCAAAAACTTGGTATGAATGGACAGCAAGTAGCTCTCGTGGTCGACAAGCAAATCGACTCCCTGCCGAAAGTATCCGGCGGAGAACCGTATCTAAGTCGTGAATCCAACGAAGTTTTGCAGAAAGCAACACAGTATTCTAAAGAAATGGGCGACGAGTTTGTTTCATTAGAGCCTATCATACTGGCATTGCTGACTGTTAAGAGTACCGTCTCCACGATCTTGAAAGATGCCGGTATGACGGAAAAAGAATTGCGCAACGCTATCAGCGAATTGAGAAAAGGAGAAAAGGTTACATCACAATCCAGTGAAGATACTTATCAATCATTGGAAAAGTATGCTATCAACCTGAACGAAGCTGCCCGTAGCGGAAAACTGGATCCCGTAATCGGACGTGATGAAGAAATCCGCCGAGTATTACAGATATTGAGCCGCCGTACAAAGAACAACCCGATTCTGATTGGTGAACCGGGTACCGGTAAAACGGCTATTGTAGAAGGTTTGGCACATCGTATTCTTCGCGGAGACGTGCCCGAAAACCTGAAGAACAAACAAGTTTATTCACTGGATATGGGAGCACTGGTTGCCGGCGCAAAGTACAAAGGTGAATTTGAAGAACGATTGAAATCAGTTGTCAATGAGGTGAAGAAATCAGAAGGTGATATTATTCTGTTCATTGATGAGATTCACACGCTGGTAGGTGCCGGAAAAGGTGAAGGTGCCATGGATGCCGCCAACATTCTAAAGCCCGCCTTAGCTCGTGGAGAACTACGTTCCATCGGAGCAACAACCCTTGACGAGTATCAAAAATACTTCGAAAAGGATAAAGCATTGGAGCGTCGTTTCCAAATCGTGCAAGTGGACGAACCGGATAACTTGAGTACCATTTCCATCCTTCGCGGATTGAAAGAACGTTACGAGAACCATCATCACGTACGTATCAAAGACGACGCAATCATTGCAGCTGTCGAATTGAGTAGCCGTTACATCACCGACCGTTTCCTGCCGGATAAAGCCATTGACCTGATGGACGAAGCCGCAGCCAAACTACGTATGGAGGTAGATTCCGTTCCTGAAGAACTGGATGAGATTTCCCGTAAAATCAAGCAGCTGGAAATTGAACGCGAGGCTATCAAACGTGAAAACGATAAACCGAAACTGGAAATTATCGGTAAGGAACTTGCCGAGCTCAAAGAACAGGAAAAGTCCTTTAAAGCTAAATGGCAAAGTGAGAAAACGCTGATGGATAAAATCCAGCAGAACAAGGTTGAGATAGAGAATCTTAAATTTGAAGCAGAAAAAGCCGAACGTGAAGGCGATTATGGTAAAGTAGCCGAAATCCGTTATGGTAAACTTCAGGCTTTGGATAAAGAAATAGAAGATACTCAAAAGCAACTGCGTGATATGCAAGGCGATAAAGCCATGATTAAGGAGGAGGTAGACGCTGAAGATATTGCTGATGTTGTTTCCCGCTGGACTGGTATTCCTGTCAGCAAGATGCTGCAAAGTGAAAAAGATAAACTGTTGCACTTGGAAGAGGAACTTCATCAACGTGTAATTGGTCAGGACGAAGCGATTGAAGCGGTGGCAGATGCTGTGCGCCGTAGCCGTGCCGGATTACAAGATCCGAAACGTCCGATCGGGTCATTTATCTTCCTGGGAACCACCGGCGTAGGTAAGACCGAATTAGCAAAGGCATTGGCAGAGTTCCTGTTTGATGACGAAACGATGATGACTCGTATCGACATGAGTGAGTATCAGGAAAAGCATAGTGTCTCCCGTCTGGTCGGAGCGCCTCCGGGATATGTTGGATACGATGAGGGCGGTCAGTTGACAGAAGCTATACGGCGGAAACCTTACTCTGTTGTTTTGTTTGACGAAATAGAAAAGGCTCATCCGGATGTCTTCAATATTCTGTTGCAGGTATTGGATGACGGACGACTGACTGACAATAAAGGAAGGGTGGTCAACTTCAAAAATACCATTATCATCATGACTTCAAATATGGGCAGTTCTTATATACAAAGTCAGATGGAGAAGTTGCATGGTTCCAATAAGGAAGAAGTAATCGAAGAAACGAAGAAGGAAGTGATGAATATGTTGAAAAAGACAATTCGTCCGGAATTCCTGAACCGTATTGATGAAACGATTATGTTCTTACCATTGAACGAAAAAGAAATCAAGCAAATCGTACTTTTACAAATTAAGGGAGTACAGAAAATGCTTGCCGAAAACGGAGTGGAACTGCAATTGGCAGAAGGAGCATTGAACTTCTTATCGCAAGTGGGTTATGATCCTGAATTTGGAGCTCGTCCGGTGAAGAGGGCTATTCAACGCTATCTGCTGAATGATCTATCCAAGAAGTTACTATCACAGGAAGTCGACCGAAGCAAAGCAATTATCGTTGATGCTGACGGAGACGGATTGGTATTCAGAAATTAAAAGTCATCATTCAAATAGAATGGGGCTGTCTAACAAGTCTCTAAAATTGAAAATCACTCCTATCAGAGTTTGTTTGAACTCTGATAGGGGTGAAATCGTTAAAAAGAAACTTGTTAGGCAGCCCTTTTTTATATTCCTAAATATGTAATTCGCCGAACTTCCGGTTGGCAATTCGGATGACTCATCACCAAAACATAAGTGCCCGGTTGGGGTATTTCCATAGTCAATGAAGGCAAAGCAAATTTATGTTTGCCTCTTAGTTCTCCCTGTGAATCGTAAAGGAATACCATTGTACCTGCCAACAAACCTGTCAGGCATAATGTCCCTTTTTCATTGTCCAAACGGACGTTTACTTCTTTATTTGTTATTGTCTCCATACCCAACATTAAAAAACGTTATTCAGCATCCACGAGCTATATTCCCAAGAATGGTGAACAGCGACAAAGATACATAAAAAGCATCATTATTTACAATATAAGTAGAAGATATTTATTATTGCAAAAGATTACCCAAATAATACTAATTTTTTCCTAAACCCACAAGTGTTTATATAAAAAAACATGATAACCACCTTAAATGATTATCATGTTCTTTATTCCTATTAAATAAACTATACAGATTACTCTGCAACTTCTTCTTCCTTAATCTCTCCTTCCGGTTTGAATTCTGTAATTCCATTAGATATTAAGATGTTATACCAAGCAACCAATTTCTTAATATCGGCTACATATACACGTTCACGATCAAAATTAGGTAATACTTCAGCCAAGTATTCACGCAATTGTTCGGGAGTCGCTTTTTTCGGATCGATAGAAGCCTGCGCTGATTTTTCTTTCTCTTTTATTGACTCCAACACATCATACAAAGGAACTTCTGCATCGTCCGTGTACATTGCGATATCTGCCAAAGAGATAATTTTTTCATTACCATAAGCAGGGAAACGTTTCTTTTCAGCATTGACTGATTCAACAATCAACATATTTTTTCCTTGCGAAATAAGTTTGTATAATCCCGGTTTACCTGAGATAGACAAGATAGTCTTCAACATAGTATATATCCTTTTATTTATTAATTATTTTTTTGCGGAGCAAAGGTAATGATTATTTTTAGATAGCAAAGAAATAAGCTCTAAAACCTGTGGAATTAACGGTGTTTCATCATCATTCACTATCACGAAATCGGCATGACTTCTCTTTACTTCATCACTCATTTGAGCTTCGATACGCTTCATCACCAGTTCTCTTGACGAACAGTCCCGCTTTACAGCACGTTCCACTCTCACTTCCAGCGGCGCATATACCATAACCAGAAAATCAACTTCATCCTTAAAACCAGCCTCCACCAGTATTGCAGACTCCATACCCACCAGCAGTTCACTTTTCAACCGGGCAGCCCATTGTCGGAAATCTTCTTTCACTTGCGGATGAATAATCTCATTCACTTTCCGCACATGATCCTGATGACCGAACATATAAGAAGCCAACAAAGAACGATTCAACTCTCCACCCTGAAACACATCCTGACCAACCAGATCACAAAGCCCCCGGCGAATCACCGGATCTGTCTGTGTGATTCGCTTTGCTTCTATATCTGATATATAGACAGGGATTCCCATTATTCCGAGTAGTCTGGAAACAACACTTTTTCCACTACCAATACCACCGGTTATGCCAATCTTAATCGCCATTAGAAGTAATTTGTTCTATCAGGAAGTCCACTTGCTCGGGAACAATACGTATTTGATTTATTCCACTTGGAAACGATTTCAATTTAACCGTATATTTATCAGAGCCAAGCTTCAGCAATTCTTCATAAGAAATATTGATGATAAAATCGCTTGCTTTTATACTGCGGAACCGTTTTAACCCCACTTGAAAAGTAATCTGAACTTTGGAAGGAAAAGTACGTAACACCTTATCTGCCGGAAAATTAACTCCATGTAATGGCACTTCGACCGTTTTCTCCGTATAAATATCCACCGGGAAAGTCATTTCTACTGAAGCCGGAACAAACTTCACTCCTCTTTCAGAAGTCAGCGGAATTCGTCGCCGGGTTGTATCGGATATATTCTCCAAAGTTATATTTTGAGTATATGCAGTTGTTATAGTATCCAAAATTCCTTCCGGAGCATAAACCAATACAGAGTCCGGCTTACAAATGGTGTCAGATACATAATATTGAAGTCCAGCTGTCACTTTCCCCTGAAAACGAACAGGAACCAGCTTGGACTTTCCTTCGGAATAGATATATTCTAATGTATCCGGCTTGATCGATAGGATTTTGGAGGATACATTCAGTTGGCTTAATATTTTTTTCTCAAAGTCGGAAGCATAAATTTTCACATGATTATCTTTTCCTTTATAATCAAGAAAACCTAGATTGACCGGAAAGAAACTTTTCCCCAACATATAATTGAGAAGCACTGTTCCTTTATCTTTCACTCTGACACGAAGTTCGGAAGGAGGTTCCGAAGTCAACACTACATTGTTAGGAAGATCTTTCATTCGCACCGGGATAGAAAACTCCGCTTCATAATCATTATTGAGCGTCTGAAGCAACCAGAATCCACCGGCTATCAGGAAGAAAAATAAAAAAATTAAGAACTCTCTGCTCTTATCACTGAGCAGAAAATCCTTAATTTTCTTAGATAGTTTTAAATATGTATATTTTATATTCCTACGATCAAACATAGGCATTTATTTACCAACTATTTATTTAGACTGATTGCTAGCCGCTGAAGCATCAGCGAATATAGAATTCTTGTCTATTTTAATCTTTACATTAGAAGCAATCTCAAGTACTATATAGTCGTCAGTAATTTCCTTGATTGTTCCGTGGATACCACCTGCAGTAATCACATTCTGATTTACCTGAAGAGATTTACGGAAATTAGCTATTTCTTTCTGCTTCTTATTTTGAGGACGGATCATAAAGAAATACATGATAACAAACATAGCTATCAGCATGATCCACATCATACTTCCACCTCCGGCAGCACCGGCAGGAGCTTGCAATAATACAGTCAATACGTTCATAAATAATCTGTTTTAGTTTCTACTATATGGACAAAGGTATCAGTTTTTAGTCAACTTACCTTCTTTTTTTAATTGATTAACTATTCCATCCAGCGTACCGTTGATAAAGCTACCGCTTTTAGCTGTGCTATACAACTTCGCAATCTCTACATATTCATTTAACGAAACACTGACCGGAATGTTCGGGAAACTAAGAATTTCTGCTAATGCAGTCTGCATAATGATTACATCCATAAATGCGATGCGGTCCAAATCCCAGTTTTTTGTATTCTCACTCACCAAATGACGGTAATAGTCAGAATTCAAAATGGTGCGACGGAACAGACGACGTGCAAACTCCTGATCTTCGTCATCCTTAAATTCCGGAAGCAGTTCCTGGTTGGCACCCTTCTTTTCATCAAAGCGTTTGATTGTTTTCAAGACGAACGTGTCTACAATTTCTTTATCATCATTCCAGTACAGACTCTGGTCTTCCAATACCTGGTCAAGAGAATCATTATTAAAGATGTATGTCTTATAGATTTTTCTCCACAGTTCACGATCAGCTTCGTATGAGTTGTCATCAGAAGCCATATAATCTTTATAGATATCGGTTTCTACAATTTTCTCATAAAGCTCTTTGATAAAATCCTGGTCGTTTGTCCAGGTTCTTTTCTGATTAGCTATAAACTCCGTCAATTGTTTATTGACTTCCAATTGAGCAATAAACTTGTTATCTACGAACTTCCTGTTGGGATACAATTCCTCTGTCGTAGGTGCCAATTTAGCTTTTGCCGCATCAATACGTTTTTGTGCATACTCTGTCAATGCTATCATCAGCATTAACAAATAGTTGTAAAGGTCATACGCCTTTGAAAGACTAAAGAATAACTCTTTCTCCGCTGAGTCTAGATTTTTGCTGCCATTCTGATAATAGGCATATACTATCTGTATAATCTTAAGACGAATAAGAACTCTGTTGATCATAATTCAAATTAATACTGTTGTTATTGAACTGCAAAAGTAGATATTTTTAATGAGTTTCCACTAATAAATCACATTTTTTAATGCAGTATTTGATTCTCTGCGCTTTTTCTTTTGACAGTTTAAAAAAAATATCCAATTTTGAAGCCGATTATAAACGGACCGAAAGATATGGAAGATTTAAAAAAGAAAATGAGCGCAGACATGAATGATAAGGAGATCGTATTCTCCAAGTCCATTAAGGCAGGTAAACGCATCTATTACCTCGACGTAAAAAAGAATCGTAAAGATGAAATGTTCCTGGCTATTACAGAGAGCAAAAAAGTGATAACGGGAGAAGGCGATGATTCTCAAGTTAGTTTCGAGAAACACAAAATCTTCCTATATAGGGAAGACTTTCAGAAGTTTATGGCAGGACTCGAAGAAGCAGTCAATTTCATTGAGTGCAGCGACGCAAACGAATATATCGCCCGCCTGAACATCGAAGCTGATGAAGAAAATGAACGGAAAGCAATCGAAGAAGCCCGGGAAAACAAATTGGAGAGCGAAATTAAGATTGATATTGACTTTTAAGAAAGTAACTCTTTGATATTTCAAAAAAAAGATGTACTTTTGCACCGCTTTTTTGCAACATCGTGTGATAATCCACATCGTGTGATGGTGAATTAAGCAAACTAACTTAATTTAGAGTAACACAAATTTTTAAAGAAATGAAATCAATTGAAGTAAAAGGAACTGCAAGAACAATTGCAGAACGCTCTTCAGAACAAGCAAGAGCTTTGAAAGAAATTCGTAAAAACGGTGGTGTACCTTGTGTACTTTACGGAGGTAATGAAGTAGTTCACTTCACAGTGACTAACGAAGGACTTCGTAACTTGGTTTATACTCCGCACATCTACGTTGTAGACCTGATTATCGATGGCAAAAAAGTAAACGCTATCCTGAAAGATATTCAGTTCCACCCGGTAAAAGATACTATCCTACACGTTGACTTCTATCAAATTGACGAAGCTAAACCTATCGTAATGGAAGTTCCTGTACAATTGGAAGGTCTTGCAGAAGGTGTGAAAGCCGGTGGTAAACTTGCACTGCAGATGCGTAAGATCAAAGTGAAAGCTTTGTACAATGTAATTCCTGAAAAGTTGACCGTTAACGTTTCTCACCTGGGCTTGGGTAAGACTGTTAAAGTTGGCGAATTGAGCTTCGAAGGTCTTGAACTGATTAGTGCAAAAGAAGCCGTTGTATGTGCTGTTAAGTTGACTCGTGCAGCAAGAGGTGCAGCAGCAGCCGCTGGTAAGTAATTGAGATTATCCCTGTAAAGAGATATACTTCAAACGCAGATTAATGCAGATTAAAGCAGATGTTCAGTCTGCATTAATTTGTATTAATCTGCGTTTCTCTTTCTATATTAATGAACTGTTTTACGGAAATACGATGATAAAATACTTAGTTGTCGGACTGGGAAACATTGGTCCCGAATATCATGAAACGCGACATAATATCGGATTCATGACAGTAGAAGCATTGGCTAGAATCAATAACGCTCCTCCTTTTATGGATGGACGATATGGATTCACTACCAGCTTTTCTATCAAAGGACGCCAGTTGATTTTGCTTAAGCCATCGACTTTTATGAACCTAAGCGGACTGGCCGTTCGCTATTGGATGCAGAAAGAAAATATTCCATTAGAAAATGTACTGATCGTAGTAGATGATCTGGCTCTTCCCTTTGGAACTTTACGCCTGAAGGGAAAAGGGAGTGATGCAGGACATAATGGATTGAAGCATATCGCCGCTATTCTGGGCACTCAAAACTATGCCCGCCTGCGATTTGGTATCGGAAATGATTTTCCACGTGGCGGACAGGTTGATTATGTACTCGGACACTTCACTGACGAAGATTGGAAAACAATGGATGAAAGACTGGAGATGGCAGGGGAAATTATAAAAAGTTTCTGTCTCGCCGGTATTGACATCACGATGAACCAGTTCAATAAAAAATAATAGACTAGTCCTATAAAAATAAAGATAGCAATGAACGGTTAGCGATAAATGACAACGTCAACTGATACTAACCAACGAATTGCTTATCACTAAACAACTAACTAAAATGGCCGAAGCAAGAATAGATAAATGGATGTGGGCTGTCCGCATCTTCAAGACACGTACGATTGCAGCAGAAGCCTGCAAAAAAGGACGTATTACCATCAACGGTTCTCTAGCCAAAGCTGCCCGTATGATAAAACCGGGAGACGTTATTCAGGTGAAGAAACCGCCTATCACTTATTCATTCAAGGTATTACAAACTATTGAAAAACGTGTGGGAGCCAAACTTGTATCGGAAATGATGGAAAACGTAACTACTCCCGATCAATACGAACTGCTTGAAATGAGTAAAATCAGCGGATTCGTAGACCGTGCACGTGGAACCGGACGTCCGACCAAGAAAGATCGTCGGGAACTGGAAGAATTTACAACTCCGGAGTTCATGGATGATTTCGACTTTGATTTCGATTTTGACAGTGAAGAATAATAAATGGGAATTTAGCGGTTAAATGAGAATTTATCGGTTAGGCTGAAAGCCTTACAATTATATATTTATTGGGGGTGCCCTGAAAGGGCTTAATTATATAGCGTAGGGCAACGCCCTACGAAAAAAACACACCAGCCACAAGCCCTGAAAGGGCGGAACTGTATACAATTATGCCCTTTCAGGGCGCAAATTCAGATTACCGTTTTTTCGTAGGGCGTTGCCCTACGCTGTATAATTAAGCCCTTTCAGGGCACCCCGCAAAATTTACCGTTTATAGGTTTGCCTTAACAGCATCAATCAATTCCTGATATTCTGCATCAGTCAGATAAACCTTTCCCGGGTTCATTTGGAATATACCTCCATAATCAGGTCCATCCACATATTTAGGTGCTAAATGAAAATGCAAATGAGACAATTTATCCGAGTAAGCACCATAATTAATCTTTTCCGGCTGGAAAGCTTTTTGCATGGCACGAGTGACACGCGCTACATCTGCCATAAAAGCATTACGATCTTCATCACTCAATTCATTCAAATCGTTCACATGGTCTTTATAAGAAACAAGACAACGTCCACGGTAGGTTTGTTCCTTAAACAAAAACACACGTGACACACTCAATTGCGCAATCTCAATCATCAGATTATGCAGCGTTTCATTGTTCTGGCAATACAGACATTCTTTCGGATCACTCTTCATGATATTATTATTTTAAGTTTTTATCGTTGCAAAAATAAGTATTCCATTCTTATCCTGCTTGTACTTTTTCGTTTTTTTGATCGACTAATTGGTACACATCCTCTTTTTCGCCTACCACCCAAACAACATCGCCTTCTTCGAGTGGAGCATTTACATCAGGAACCATCAGTGTACCGTCTTCACTTTCAACACCGGCTATCATACAATGATATTTGTCGCGGATACCCGATTCACGAATTGTTTTACCCAGAAAAACAGAATCACTGTCAATGATAAACTGCTTCAAAGCCATCTCGCTCTTTTCATAGACCTCCCAGTCTATCTTCGCTCCGTTTTGCATCGCCTCATTAAACACACTTAATTGTTCATCTGTACCTATCACCTGTATCTTATCCATCGGAAACAGGCGGACAGAACCACCGGGGATATTAATCCTCCTCTTTCCACGAAGAATAGAAGCAACATGAACTCCAAACTTCTTCCCCAGATTCAGCTCCATCAATGTCTTTCCCGCCCAACTGGATTCACCCGGAATTTCCATATCGGCAAGATGCAAATCATGCGACAACAAACGACCGGCATACTCCGGCTTTTTCTCTCCCAGATACTCTGCACGTACATCTCTGGAACGGAGATTCTGAAAGAAACGACGTTCAATCAATATCGATTGCTTCTTCAAACGGCGAGACCATACCATCAACAATACAACAAGTACAGCCACTCCAATAATCAATCCGATAGACGCCTTAAATAATCCGGAAATAACAAAGATAACAAAAAGTGCCGCTATCATAATACGAATCACGATTGTCGATACCAGCGGTGCGCGGTTGGCACGGCTGTCATGCCATAAGGTCATAAACTCAACCGAATGATTTTTCTTCACCATAATGGCACGCAAGAAAGGAGCAATACACAGAATGATAAATACCGCTCCCAACAATGATGCCCAGAAATGAGGCAGATTCTCTTTAAAGAATGGCACGACAAAACGAAAAGAAAGTGCAATAATCGACATACTGACAATTGAATAAACAACTGTTATACGTACCATTGACAAGATTAGCTTCTTCCACAAATTCTCGTGATTCAGAGCTGTTTGCGAACCGGAAGAATAACGCATCATTATTTTTTTCCATGATTCCGGAAGATGAGCATCCACAAAAGTAGAAGCCGGCTCGGCAAAACGAATCATATAAGGAGTCAGGAAAGTAGTAATCACAGAAACCGCTACCACTATCGGATACAGAAAGTCACTCGTTACATGCAAAGAGACTCCCAAAGAAGCAATAATAAACGCAAATTCGCCGATCTGCGTTAAACTAAAGCCGCATTGCATAGCCGTCTTTAAAGGCTTTCCGGAGAGAATAACACCGAATGTACCAAAAACGGCCTGTCCCAAGATAACAGCCAAAGTAATAACTATAATAGGTACGGCATATTCTACAATCATTGCAGGATCCACCATCATACCGACCGATACGAAAAAGATAGCTCCAAAAAGATCCTTTACCGGTTTCACCAGCCGGTCTATGGATTCCGCCTCGATTGTTTCCGCCAGAATAGATCCCATTATAAATGCACCAAATGCAGCAGAAAATCCTGTATGAGCCGCCATCACTACCATACCGAAACAAAGTGCCAACGACACAATAAGCAGAGTCTCCTCTCCCATCAATTTCCGGCAGCGTTTCAAGAATTCAGGAATCAGATAGATACCGACAACAAACCACAGAATAAGGAAAAACAATAATTTCCCGATACTCTCCAACATCTCGGTACCTTCAAAATGTTGGCTTACCGCCATAGTGGAAAGCATCACCATTAATACAATAGCCAAAATATCTTCCAAAATCAAGATACTCAACACAAGTCCGGTGAACTGCTTCTTCCTTAATCCTAAATCATCAAAAGCTTTATAAATAATAGTAGTAGACGACATCGCAATCATACCGCCCAAGAACAGACTGTCCATCCTGTGCCAGCCGAAACCCATGCCGACTCCTATTCCCAACAAAATCATACAAAAGATGATGGTACAGGCAGCAATGATGGCAGAACCACCCACCTTGACAATCTTCTTAAAACTAAATTCCAAACCAAGAGCAAACAGCAAGAAAATAACACCAATATCCGCCCAAGTCTTAATATTGGCAGTATCCATCACTGAAGGAGTATACGGCATATGCGGACTTGCCAGAAATCCGGCAACTACATATCCCAAGACCAGAGGTTGTTTCAACTTCTTAAACAACAAAGTCATAACACCGGCACAAATCAATATAAGTGCGAGGTCAGCTATAAGAGTAGGTAATTGAGACATTATTTTATCGTATTTGATGACAAAATTATATTATTTCTATGGGATAAACAACATATTTACGAATATGTTTTGCAATAACCATCATAAAATAAGTTAGCCCCGGATAGAGTCGTAACTTATCCGGGGCTATACACAATAACAAGCTTATTTTTTACTTTCTAAAAGGCGGTTTCACTACCACAGCTTTCAATTTCCGACCACGCATATCGATACAGATTTCCGTACCCACCTTACTATATTCCGGTTTCACATATCCCATACCGATACCAATCTTACGGGTAGGCGACATCGTACCGGAGGTCACCACTCCCACTTTCTCGCCTTCATCATTCACCAGTTCATAGCCATGACGGGGAATTCCGCGATCAACCATTTCAAAGCCAACCAGTTTACGGGTAACACCTTCCGCTTTCTGTTTTTCCAGCATCGGACGGTTGACAAAATCCTTGCCCTCCACAAACTTAGTGATCCATCCCAATCCGGCTTCTATCGGAGAAGTCGTATCATCCAGATCATTGCCATACAGACAGAAGCCCATTTCCAACCGGAGCGTATCACGGGCACCCAAACCGATAGGTTTAATGCCATACTCTTCACCAGCTTCAAAAATAGCCTTCCATATAGAATCAGCCGCAGACGGATAGAAATAAAGCTCAAAACCTCCCGCACCGGTATAACCCGTATTGGAGATAATCACATTCTCTTCACTTGCAAACGTTCCAACCTTAAATGTATAATAAGGAATAGTAGCAAGATCAATATCCGTCAACTTTTGCAGAACCGAAATAGCCTTCGGACCCTGTATAGCAAGTTGAGCTATGTTATCCGACGAATTTTCCAACTCGGCTCCCTCCGTATTGTGAGAAACACACCAGTTCCAGTCTTTTTCCATATTGGAAGCATTCACCACCAACATGTATTTTTCCGGTTCATACTGATAAACCAGCAAATCATCTACAATCCCCCCATCCTCATTCGGAAAACAAGTATATTGTATTTTACCCGGAGCCAGTGCCGCCACATTGTTAGATGTTATTTTCTGCAGAAAGGCCAACGCTTGCGGTCCTTTCACCCAAAATTCTCCCATGTGCGATACATCAAATACACCGACACCTTGACAAACAGTTATGTGTTCATCAATGATACCGGAGTATTCAATAGGCATATTATAACCTGCAAACTCGTGCATTTTAGCACCAAGTGCTATATGTTTCTCTGTAAACGGAGTGGTTTTCATTATTTTAAAGTATTAAGTTTTAAGTATCAGGTATTAAGTATTACCGGAGCTTACCGTCTTTTTATTTGGAAGCCACCAGTTCTGCTATTTTTACGATCACTTTCATTGCTTTCTCCATATTCTGGATAGGCACAAATTCGTAACGACCGTGGAAATTCAGACCACCGGCAAAGATATTCGGACAAGGCAATCCCTTAAAAGAAAGCTGCGCACCATCCGTACCTCCACGAATCGGTTTTACATTCGGTTTCACACCCACGGCTTCCATAGCTGCAAAAGCAGTATCGATGATGTGCATTACCGGTTCTATTTTCTCACGCATATTATAATACTGGTCGCGCAGTTCGAGTGTCGCAGTACCAGCTCCATATTCAGCGTTCATTTGAGCTACCAGACGTTCTATCTCTTTTTTACGGTTCTCAAATTTTGCACGGTCATGATCGCGGATGATATAAGACACAGTGCTTTGCTCCACATCCCCCTGAATACCAATCAAATGATAGAATCCTTCATAGCCGGTCGTATGTTCTGGTCTTTCCTGTGAGGGAAGCATCGTAATAAACTGATTGGCAAGATAGATAGAGTTAATCATCTTATCCTTGGCATATCCCGGATGCACATTACGTCCTTTAAAGGTTATTTTTGCGGCAGCAGCATTAAAGTTCTCAAACTCCAACTCCCCTACTTCACCTCCATCCATCGTATATCCCCATTCACAACCGAATTTCTCTACATCGAATTTATGAGCACCTTCACCGATTTCTTCGTCAGGATTGAAGCCGATACGGATTTTACCGTGTTTGATTTCGGGATGTTCCTTCAGATAAACCATCGCTGATACAATTTCCGCGATACCGGCTTTGTCGTCGGCACCGAGCAACGTTTTTCCGTTGGTTACAATCAAGTCTTCTCCCTTATGATCCAGCAATTCCGGGAATTGTGATGGAGAAAGGACTACATTCTCTTCAGCACAAAGCACAATATCCGAACCGTCATACTTTTCCACAATGCGCGGAGTGACATCTTTACCCGTCATATCAGGACTTGTATCCATGTGGGCAATAAACCCGATAGTGGGTACTTCTTTATTTATATTGGCAGGAAGTGTAGCAAAAAGATAGCCATGCTCATCCAAAGTAATATCTTCCAATCCCAAAGATTCCAACTCTTTTTTCAAGTATTCAGCAAAAATCATCTGCTTCGGAGTACTTGGAGTAAGCCCTGTCGATTCATCAGATTGTGTATCGAAGCTTACATACTTTAAAAATCTGTCTACTAAAGTCATATTGTTTTAATTACAAGTTACTAATTACAATTTACAAATTGATAGTTTATAGTGCCGTAAAGGTAAAAAAAGAGCCGTGAATTACAAAGCAATTCACGGCTCTTTTTATTGTATACTTTTATCCGGATACTTAAATATCCTATTTGACTACTTTAAAAATGGCTGCTACCATCAAAGCAATGTGTACAAACCTTGCATTTAGGTAATCCGATAGCCTCAATCAGCGTTTCCAGTGTATTAAACTTCAATGAACTGAGACCGAAACGCTCTGCAATAATACTAACCATCTTATCGTATTCCGGAGAACCGGTAGTAGCATATTTCTCCAGGTTCTTATTCTCATCCCCTTCCAGTTCCTTGATAATACGACGGGTAATCAACTCCAATGCATTTTTAGAAGCCGAAAAACCAACAAACGGACAAGCATAAATCAATGGCGGACAAGCGATACGCATGTGCACCTCCTTTGCTCCGTAATCATACAGAATCTTCACATTGTCACGTAATTGAGTTCCCCGCACGATTGAATCGTCACAGAACAACAAACGTTTATTTTGCAGCATGGCACGGTTGGGAATCAACTTCATCTTAGCAACAAGCGAACGCATCTCCTGATTGCTCGGAGTGAAGCTACGAGGCCATGTCGGTGTATATTTTGAAATAGCACGATGGTAAGGAACCCCCTTTCCTTCGGCATATCCTAAAGCCATACCCACTCCCGAATCAGGAATACCGCAAGCACAATCCACTTCCGATTCATCTGTCTGTCCCATTTTCAATCCGCTGGTGAAACGCACTTCCTCTACATTCTTTCCTTCATAACAAGAAGTCGGGAAACCGTAGTACACCCACAAAAACGAGCAAATCTGCATATCCTCATTGGGCTTGCGAAGCTGGTCAACATGATCGTCATACATACGGACAATCTCACCGGGACCTAAATATCTCTCAATCTCATAATCCAGATTCGGAAAACTGGACGATTCGCTCGTTGCAGCATAAGCACCGTCTTTCCTTCCAATCACCACCGGAGTACGTCCCCATCGGTCACGGGCAGCGATGATACTACCATCTTCCGTCAGAAGCAACATCGAACAAGAACCCTTAATGTGCTTAAACACATTTTCGATACCTTCCACAAAAGTTCTGCCTTGTATAATAAGTAATGCGATAAGTTCCGTCTGGTTGGTGTTGCTCGAACTAAGTTCGGCGAAGTGCATGTTTTGACTGAGAAGTTCTTCTTCCAATTCCTGGATATTGACTATTTTAGCGACTGTGACAATGGCGAAGCGCCCGAGGTGAGAATTGATGATGATAGGTTGTGCGTCTGTGTCGCTAATGATGCCGATGCCGGCGTTTCCTTTGAATTTGTCCAGTTCTCCTTCAAACTTGGTTCGGAAATAAGTACTTTCCAAATTGTGAATGGAGCGTATAAAACCTTTTTCCTCACTGTATGTTGCGAGTCCTCCTCGCTTGGTACCCAGATGTGAGTTATAATCTGTGCCGTAGAATAAATCAGTCACGCAGCTAGTTTTCGAGACTGTTCCGAAAAAACCTCCCATGTTGTTCTCTTTATTGATGATGTTTTAAAAAAGATGGCGCAAAAGTACAAAAAAGAATTCGTCCTATAAAAAAAGCGCTCCGCAAAGTTTTAGTTTTCTTTGCGAAGCACAACTAATATTTATTAAAAAGCGGGGAATCCGGAAACAATCTTTTTACCGGAATCTTATTTCCATTTCTTGATCGTTTTCAAGTCAGCGGGAGTTGCTTCAATCAAACTTACTGCAAATCCTCCGCTACGTGCCAGCTTCACAGACATCTTATTCTTGTTTGTAACAAGTCCTTTTTTTATCTGGTAAGAAGTAGGATTCTTTTCAAAATCCGCCTCCTTTCCGTCAGCATAAAGAGTAGCTACATATTGTTTTCCCGGTTCGAGAAAATCAAGTGTAAAAGCAGAAGTACGGGGATTCTCATCGGTGATACCACCTACAAACCAGTTATCAGTACCTTTTGCCTTACGTGCTACGGTAATATAATCTCCCGGTTCCGCTTCCAGATACTTGCTGTCATCCCAATCAACGGCTACATCCTTGATAAATTGAAATGCATCCATGTGACGTTCGTAACTCTCCGGAAGGTCGGCTGCCATTTGCAAAGGACTGTACATCGTTACATAAAGTGCCAACTGTTTTGCCAAAGTTGTACGTACAAAACTGTGGTCGCCTGACAGGAAAGAAAGTTTTGTATCAAAGATACCCGGTGTATAATCCATCGGTCCACCAATCTGACGGGTGAAAGGAAGCAAGGTGGTATGGAACGGCTTATTCCCTGCAAAGGCTTCATATTCCGTGCCACGAGCCGATTCATTACCGATCAGATTCGGATATGTGCGACATAATCCTGTCGGACGGGTTGCTTCGTGAGCATTTACACAGATCTTATATTCGGCCGCTTTTTCCACCGCATATAAATAATGATTGTTCATCCACTGTCCGTAATGATGTTCTCCACGCGGAATAATATTACCTACATACCCGCTCTTCACAGCATTGTATCCGTTATCTATCATAAACTGATAGGCTTTATCAAGATGGCGCTCGTAGTTACGTACAGAAGCGGAAGTCTCGTGATGCATCATCAGCTTCACTCCTTTTTCCTTTGCATACGCATTGAGCATCTTCACGTCAAAATCAGGATACGGAGTTACGAAATCAAAGACATAATCCTTCGAATTTCCGAACCAGTCTTCCCAGCCTTCATTCCAGCCTTCCACTAAGATCTGGTCGAATCCATGCTCTGAAGCAAAGTCAATGTAACGCTTCACTTTGTCATTATTGGCTGCATGACGCCCGCTCGGTTTTGTTTGGGAATAATCCGTCTGTCCCAGTTTCACAGAATAAACATCATCCGTGTACGACCAGGAACTTTTTCCGGTAATCATTTCCCACCACACACCGATGTATTTCACCGGCTTAATCCAGGAAACATCTTCGTAGGCACAAGGTTCATTCAAGTTCAAAGTCAATTTGGAAGCCAGAATATCACGAGCATCATCACTGACAATCACCGTGCGCCAGGGTGAACGGCAAGGCGTTTGCATATAACCTTTATCCCCTTTTGCATCAGGAGTCAGCCATGATTCAAAAATCAGGTTCTGATCGTCAAGGTTCAGATGCATACAAGAATAATCAACCAAAGCCGCTTCATGCAGATTGATATACAACCCGTCGGCTGTCTTCATTTGCAAAGATGTCTGCACACCTGTTGGTGAAAAAGGAGTTTGAGAAGCATTTGGAGTAATTGCCCCTTGCAACAATCCGCGAATCTCTGAAAGCTTGGATTCGGTATAGTCATATTCCTGCGTATCATAATCGCCTGGAATCCAGAATGCCGTATGATCGCCGGCCATAGCAAACTGCGAATGTTCTTCTTTTATAACGAAGTAATTCAGATTCTTTTGCTGCGGGAACTCATAGCGGAACCCCAAGCCATCATTATAAAGACGAAAACAAATAATCAGATTACGATCTTGCGCCTTTTGATTCAGGGTAACAGCCATTTCATTATAATGGTTGCGGATCGATTTCACCTCTCCCCACACCGGTTCCCATGTTTCATCAAAAGCAGAAGTTTTAATATCGGCCAGAGTGAATCCATTCATCAGTCCGGGATCATTTTTCAATTCCAGTCCCAGTTTCGAAGGTTTAATCACCTCTTTTCCTTTATAAGAGAGTTCATACACCGGTTCTCCTTGCATGTTGACAGAGAAATTAAGTTTTAATTGTCCGTCAGGAGAAGTGATACTTTCGGCCTTTGCTGATGTGCCGAAGAAAAAAGAGAGCAACAGGCAGACCCATATTGCAGTTCCTATTTTCATGTTCTTCATGATATAAATGAGTTAGTTAATAATCGTATGGCAAAGATAGACAGGAAATCCAAGTAGTGTTTTTCTTTATAAAGAAAATATAGAGGAATACAGATTCAAAAACGAAATAAGTACTTAATAATAAAACAGATAACACATTTTGTCTCCCCCCCCAAAATATAGTGTCTATGGTGATTAAATTAAAAGGATTAAATATGAATATTGCATAATCTTTCTATATTTGCAGATTATTATCTCAATCACATCAACAAACATTTTATTATTTATATGACACAACACCTTAGTTTATCCCGGAGGCTTCCAACAATTCGAAAAGGATTTTGAAGCCGCCTACAAATAATATCAATCTTTCAATCAAATGAGTAAAGAAGTTATCTATATCTTTATCGGTGGAGGAACTGGTAGTGCACTACGTTATTTTATCCAGTTGTTAATGCACGAACGAATCGTCCCTTATCATTTTCCATGGGCCACTTTCACGGTCAATCTTCTCGGCAGTTTTCTCATCGGTCTGTTCTATGCTCTTTCAGAGCGATTCCACCTTCCGTTCGAGGTCCGTTTGTTTCTGACAACGGGTTTATGTGGAGGTTTCACAACGTTCTCTACTTTCTCCAGTGATGGCGTAGGTCTGCTGAAAGGAGAATTTTACGGAGCATTTGTTCTATATACATTATTAAGTATAGGAATAGGATTAGCCGCAACGTTAGCCGGCGGATATGTGGGAAAACAGATTTAATAATTCGAATATAAATCCTACCTTTACGGCATGATTAAAAGAAACCCAACCAAACCCGTCCGCGTTGTTCCTCCCATGATGGAAGAACAGGAAGTCAGTACTATTACCCTACAGGAATGGCTCGACAGAGAAGAAACCGTCTCTCATCTTTTATTCTGCAAAGGAAAAGAAGAAGGCATCGACAAATCTTACAAAAGTTTCAAAAACTGCACCTTTCAGCATCAGACATTCAGCGAATGTAAATTCCGTTCCTCTCAACTGAGCGATGTCAGGTTCGAGAACTGCGACCTATCCAACATTTCTTTTGCTGAAAGTTCGCTCTACCGGGTAGAATTCATTTCCTGCAAACTATTGGGTACCAATTTATCGGAAACAACGATGAATCACGTCTTGCTGCATGACTGCAACGCAGGTTATATCAATCTGGCTATGAGTAAAATGAACCAGGTACGTTTTGCACACAGCCAGCTCCGCAACGGAAGTCTGAACGACTGCCGTTTTTCATCCGTCGCATTTGAGAGTTGCGATCTCGTAGAAGCCGATTTTTCACACGCTCCGCTTCGCGGAATAGATTTGCGCACTTCCCGTATCAGCGGAATCACGCTTAACATCAGCGATCTGAAAGGGGCTGTCATCACTTCCCTGCAAGCAATGGATTTGCTTCCACTGTTAGGGGTTATTATCGAAGATTAAAATCCTGCAAATTCACCCCGCCGCACTCAAACAAAAAGCATCGTCCCGTTGTTATAGTATAAGGTCGGACTAACGACATATAGGGAATAGGCACAAAAAGAATACCTATTTATAGTGATTTCTCACTCCCCGTCAAGTCCGTACTTTTGCAGAAATCTTATTCAAAAACAATAGAAACGATGAAAATTGAAAAAATTGTAGCTCGAGAAATTCTCGATTCAAGAGGTAACCCCACAGTAGAAGTTGACGTAGTATTGGAATCCGGCATTATGGGACGTGCATCTGTGCCGTCAGGTGCTTCCACAGGTGAACACGAAGCATTGGAACTTCGCGATGGTGACAAACAGCGCTATGGTGGAAAAGGAGTACAAAAAGCGGTTGATAATGTAAATAAAATCATCGCTCCGAAACTGATTGGTATGTCTTCACTCAATCAGAGAGGTATCGACTACACAATGCTGGCATTGGACGGCACTAAGACTAAATCGAATTTAGGTGCTAACGCTATTCTCGGTGTATCTCTTGCCGTAGCTAAAGCTGCTGCCAACTATCTGGATCTTCCTCTATACCGCTATATCGGTGGAACAAATACGTATGTAATGCCTGTACCGATGATGAACATCATCAACGGTGGTTCACATAGCGATGCTCCGATCGCATTCCAGGAATTTATGATCCGTCCCGTAGGTGCTCCTTCTTTCAGAGAAGGTCTGCGCATGGGTGCTGAAGTATTCCACGCTTTAAAGAAAGTCTTGAAAGACCGTGGCCTTAGCACTGCTGTAGGTGATGAAGGTGGTTTCGCACCTAACCTCGAAGGTACGGAAGATGCTTTGAATTCTATTCTGGCCGCTATCAAAGCAGCAGGATACGAACCGGGCAAAGACGTTATGATCGGTATGGACTGTGCTTCTTCCGAATTCTACCACGATGGTATTTACGATTATACCAAGTTTGAAGGTGAAAAAGGTAAGAAACGCACTTCCGCAGAACAAGTTGACTATCTGGAAGAACTAATCAACAAATTCCCTATCGACTCTATCGAAGACGGTATGAACGAAAACGACTGGGAAGGCTGGAAAAAGCTGACCGAACGCATCGGCAACCGTTGCCAGTTGGTAGG
The DNA here is from genome assembly GCF_018289135.1 of Bacteroides xylanisolvens. Lineage (NCBI taxonomy): Bacteria > Pseudomonadati > Bacteroidota > Bacteroidia > Bacteroidales > Bacteroidaceae > Bacteroides > Bacteroides xylanisolvens. The sequence goes on along the minus strand of NZ_CP072216.1, from coordinate 243,131 downwards.
TGACGACCTGTTCGTAACCAACGTAGATTTCCTTGCAATGGGTATCGAAAAAGGCTGTGCCAACTCTATCCTGATTAAAGTAAACCAAATCGGTTCGCTGACAGAAACACTGAACGCTATCGAAATGGCTCACCGTCATGGATACACTACTGTTACTTCTCACCGTTCGGGTGAAACAGAAGATGCTACTATCGCCGATATCGCAGTAGCTACTAACAGCGGACAGATCAAGACAGGTTCTTTAAGCCGCTCAGACCGTATGGCTAAATACAATCAGTTACTCCGCATTGAAGAGGAACTGGGAGATTTGGCTGTATATGGTTACAAGAGAATTAAATAATTCAATATTCTCTTACTTGAATAATTCATCCCCGGACAATTAGATTATCCGGGGATTTTTACATATTAACCATTCACTAAATCTTTTTGCATTGTAAGAAAACTAGCTTCACTAAGCATCAATAAATATCTCCAATATTTTGCGAATTGAATTAATAAGGCTACATTTGCAACGTCTAACATATTAACAGACGGTGGGGAAACCTGCCTACTATCGCAGCGAGCATTTTTATGTTCGTATGTGAACTCTTATATGGGCGGTTTCGTCCCCCCATAGAGAGTGTTAATGCACCTCTAAACCTGCCGTCGGTATGTTAGACAATGGGACAGGCGAAACCGCTTTTTTATTAGCACTTCTTCCTCTCCCATCAATCTATTATTCATCTTTTAAATTCTAATGATTATGGAAAACAGTCAATTAAAAGACTTACAGGAAGAGGTTTCAGAAGCTACGAAACAGTATATCCTGACTACATTCAATTCTGAAAATGGAATGAAAACGTATTATTTGCAGATGTCAAACATAATACGCTCTGCGCACATTAATCCTCCCATTGACACCGAATACAACAGTTTAAAAAAGCTAAGCAAAAAGCTCAAGCAATATTGTACTTTCATTCAAACACTTGGCGAACATGAATGGGACAAGGGAATAGCCGATATTCAGAAAGCATTAGGCATTTATCTAATGCAAAATAACATCGAAAGTAAAGAACGCAAACAAACGAACCAAGAAATTGCCTCTCAACTGCAATTCATCGTTTTTCTCTCCGGGAATATAAATATCATCAAGCAACTTCATGGAATATTGCAACGCCATTTATCCAATGTGATGCTTTTACTCAGCTCCTATCCTGAGCATAATATACAAGAATGAATAACAATAATGAATCAAAAAGAAACTGTAAATCTTTGCTTTTCTTAAAAATGGGATATTACAACAATTAGGGAACTGTGTATTTCGATAATATGCGAATATATATAAAAAAGCATCCAGACTAATACCTGAATGCTTTTTTCTTGGATTTGTTATATATCCTTTTTTGAGCCTCTTGTCGGATTCGAACCAACGACCCCGAGATTACAAATCACGTGCTCTGGCCAACTGAGCTAAAGAGGCGGGTGGGTAAGCTATCTATATCGCGCCGCTACAACCAACTACCTTTGCTGCGATCAAGCCCTGGAGGATTCGAAGGGAGCTGGCCGTATAGGACTTACCCGTTTTGCGGTTGCAAAGGTAGACATTTTTATGTATTCTGCAATAGCTGCAGACAACTTTTTTACTAACAAAAGACTAACAGGCTACATTTCAGGCAATTAAAATTGCAAAAAAATATTCAGACAGCAACTTCCTCTGCTTTATTAACTTTAACAACCAGATTTCCCCTACCAACCGATATTATTTGTACCTTTGTGCGCAATTTATAAATGAAGATGACAGAGAACAGAAGCTATTTACAAAAATATGCCATGCATTTTGGCACGTATATGGGAATCTACTGGATATTGAAGTTCATATTATTTCCGCTGGGATTCCACATACCTTTCCTTTCGCTCTTATTTGTAATCCTGACATTATCCGTACCTTTCATCGGATATCACTATGCGAAAATGTACCGGGATAAGATTTGCGGAGGAAGTATCCAATTTTCACATGCCATGCTCTTTACCATATTTATGTATATGTTTGCTTCTCTGCTGGTAGCTGTGGCTCACTACGCCTATTTCCAATTCATCGATCATGGATTTATCATCAACTCTTACATCCAGTTGTGGGACGAACTGATGACCAACACCCCGGCTCTGATAGAAAACAAAGAAGTTATAAAAGAAACAATAGATACCGCCCGTTCACTTACTTCCATCAATATCACCATGCAACTATTGTCATGGGATGTATTTTGGGGAAGTATCCTGGCCATTCCCACCGCATTGATGGTAATGAAAAAGGCCAAACCGGAAAATGACGGAGTGTCTCAATCGTAATTTATAATTCGTAAGTAATTAGTAATAAAAAAATGGATATATCAGTTGTAATCCCATTATTCAATGAAGAAGAGTCACTACCCGAACTCTATGCTTGGATAGAACGGGTAATGCAAGCCAACGGATTCTCATTCGAAGTGATTTTCGTTAACGATGGAAGTACCGACCATTCATGGGAAGTGATCGAAAAGTTTAAAGCTCAATCGGAACATGTAAAAGGTATCAAATTCCGCCGTAACTACGGTAAATCACCTGCACTCTACTGTGGATTCGCTGAAGCGGAAGGAAACGTAGTCATAACGATGGATGCGGACCTACAAGATAGCCCAGACGAAATCCCCGAACTTTACCGGATGATTACAAAGGATGGCTACGACCTGGTATCCGGCTGGAAGCAAAAGAGATATGATCCAATTTCAAAGACACTGCCCACCAAGTTGTTTAATGCTACTGCCCGCAAAGTATCAGGCATCAAAAACCTGCACGACTTCAACTGCGGATTGAAAGCCTATCGCAAAGAGGTCGTAAAACATATCGAAGTGTACGGTGAGATGCATCGTTATATACCTTATTTGGCAAAGAACGCCGGATTCAAGAAAATCGGTGAAAAGGTGGTACACCACCAGGCGCGTAAATACGGCACAACAAAATTCGGACTGAACCGTTTCGTAAACGGGTATCTGGATTTACTCTCTCTTTGGTTCCTCTCCAGATTCGGCATCAAGCCGATGCATTTCTTCGGACTGTTGGGATCATTGATGTTTCTGATAGGAATGATTTCTGTCATCATCGTAGGTGCCAGTAAACTATATGCCATGTACAACGGTCTCCCCTACCGACTGGTGACCGACTCTCCCTATTTCTATTTGTCACTTACGGCAATGATTATAGGTACGCAATTATTCTTAGCCGGATTCCTTGGCGAACTCATCTCGCGCAATGCACCGGAACGGAATAACTATCAGATAGAAAAGAAAATTTGATTCACATTCAATAAACTGACTATGAAGAATTTAATTCGTATCTTTCTCATATTGACTATCATTGGCGGTGCAGTCAGCTTACACAGTGCCTGCTCGGATGAGAACGATTGCTCATTGGCAGGACGTCCGATGATGTACTGCACAATATATACCATTAATCCGGATAACCCTACTATTGCATTAAAAGACACGCTTGATTCATTAACAATCACAGCATTAGGCACCGACTCTATCATTCTGAACAATGAAAAGAATGTGCATACCCTGATGTTACCACTACGATACACAAGTGACACTACTGTGTTCATATTCAGATACGATCCCAAACGTAGAGAAAAAGATTTTGACACATTATACATTGTACAACAAAATACTCCTTATTTCCAGTCCATGGAATGTGGTTATATGATGAAACAAAATATAATCAGCGCTAAATTTGGAAAACCGGGAAGACCGGGTAACCCTCCTCCCTATGGCAACGGGCAGCCGGACCAGATAGATTCTCTTCATATAAAAAATAAAGAAGCCAATACAAATGAAATCGAGAACTTGCAGATATTCTATAATTATCGGCCAGAACGCACACCTGATGAAACGACTAATTAGTCTGCTTCTGCTCTTTTGCATTGGGCTTCCGTTGCTGGCACAACAGCAACGTCCGGCGCAAACGCCCAAAAGAGATCAGAAGAAAAAAGAGGTTGCCGAGATAGATACCATTCCGCTCTACAATGGTACGTATGTCGGTGTGGATTTATATGGCGTTGGAAGCAAGCTGCTGGGAGGCGACTTTATGAGTTCTGAAGTCAGCGTAGCCGTTAACCTCAAGAATAAATTCATCCCTACTATTGAGTTTGGTATGGGAGGAACAGATACCTGGAGCGAAACAGGCATACACTATAAGAGCAAAATGGCCCCATTCTTCCGAATCGGTGTGGACTACAACACCATGGCAAAGAAAAAAGAGAAGAATAGCTACTTGTATGCAGGACTTCGCTATGCATTCAGTTCATTTAAATATGATGTTTCCACAATGCCGGCAGATGATCCTATCTGGGGAGATGTAATAGGTAACCCCAGTTTGGAAGACGGTTATTGGGGAGGAAGTGTGCCATTCAGCCATCTGGGTATGAAAGGATCGGTGCAATGGCTGGAAATCGTTTTAGGCGTCAAAGTACGTATTTACAAAAACTTCAACATGGGGTGGTCGGTACGTATGAAATACAAAACCAAAGCATCTACCGGAGAATATGGAGACCCATGGTACGTGCCCGGTTACGGAAAGTTTAAATCAAATAACATGGGAATCACTTATTCCCTTATTTATAAATTGCCTCTTTAGAATACAATGACAGGACTAGAGATTTGGCTGCTTGCAATAGGTCTGGCGATGGATTGTTTCGCTGTCTCAATTGCAAGCGGTATTATTTTGAAACGTACCCGTTGGAAACCCATGCTAATCATGGCTTTTGCTTTCGGCTTTTTTCAGGCAATCATGCCATTTATCGGATGGATGTGTGCAAAGACATTCAGTCATCTTATAGAAAGTGTAGACCATTGGATTGCTTTCGCGATCCTTGCCTTCTTAGGCGGACGAATGATTTTAGAATCTTTCAAAGAAGAAGAATGTTGTAAACTGTTCAATCCGGCAAATCCGAAAGTGGTATTGACTATGGCAATAGCCACAAGTATTGATGCATTGGCAATCGGCATTTCCTTTGCCTTTCTGGGAGTTCAGGACTATACCGAAATCCTTCCTCCTATCAGCATCATCGGGTTTGTTTCATTTGTCATGTCACTCATCGGTCTGATCTTTGGTATCCAATGTGGCTGCGGCATCGCCCGGAAACTGAAAGCAGAGTTATGGGGAGGTATCATTCTAGTCATTATCGGACTAAAGATATTAATTGAACATTTATTTCTTCAATAAAACGAGTTTTCTTATCAAATAGAAGAGCGTATGAAAACAAAAAAAAGTTTCCTTTGGCTGGCTTTCCTGATTTTGGCAACTATCTGGATATTAGTCAGACATAATCAACAAGTTGGCTATTACAGTGTCAAAGGTTTGGTGTTTGGGACAGTATATAAAATTACTTATCAGCATGACGGTGACTTAAAACCGGAAATAGAAGCTGAACTAAAACGCTTCGACCAATCTTTATCGCCATTCAATGACAGTTCTGTTATCAGTCGCGTCAACCGCAATGAAGAGCTGGTGACTGATAGTTTTTTCCAGAAATGCTTCCATCGCTCGATGGAAATTTCCCGCGAGACAAAGGGTGCTTTCGACATTACAGTAGCCCCTCTTGCCAATGCTTGGGGATTCGGTTTCAAAAAAGGTGCTTTTCCTGATTCATTAATGATAGACAGTCTGTTACAAATCACCGGATATGAAAAAGTGAAAATGGATAACGGCAAAGTTATCAAACAGGATCCTCGTACTATGTTAAGTTGTAGTGCCGTGGCCAAAGGGTATTCGGTAGACGTAATTGCACAACTGCTCGACCGTAAGGGAATAAAAAACTATATGGTAGATATAGGCGGCGAGGTGGTAGTGAAAGGGAAAAATCCTTCCAAAGGCTTATGGCGCATTGGAATCAATAAGCCCATCGACGATTCACTGGCCGTAAACCAAGACTTACAGACAATTCTTGAGATAACAGATTTAGGCTTGGCTACTTCCGGAAACTATCGCAATTATTATTATAAGGATGGGAAGAAATACGCCCATACGATTGACCCTAGAACTGGCTATCCGGTACAACACAATATCTTGTCCTCTACGGTAATCGCCAAAGACTGTATGACTGCCGACGCCCTTGCCACCGCCTTCATGGTGATGGGACTGGAAGAAGCGGAAGCTTTCTGCAAAGCGGATACAACGATTGACGCCTACTTTATTTATAGTGGAGAAAATGGAGAGTTCAAGACTTATTATACGGAGGGAATGAAAAAATACATAACTACTCCGTAATATATATATATATATATATTATACAAACAGAGGTTCTACTTGAGTAAAACAGAACCTCTATTCAATTGGCAAATATCTATTTCATAAACACGAAATACACTGCTGCAATCAGACAAATAAATGCAGCCAGATGATTCCAATGTAAAGCCTCACCTTTAAAGAAGATGGTAGTGAACACTGTAAAAATAACAAGTGTTATTACCTCTTGAATGACTTTTAGTTGCATCAATGAAAACGGGCCTCCATTGCCTATAAAGCCAATGCGATTGGCCGGTATCTGACAGGAATATTCAAAAAAGGCGATCGCCCAGCTGAACGCAATCACACCGATCAGCGGAAGAGCTGCGAACCAACTGTACTCCTGTTTCATCTTTAAATGTCCGTACCAAGCAAATGTCATAAAGACATTAGATACAATCAGTAACAAAATGGTATAGAATCCTTTCATAACAATCTATTCAAATTAATCTATTTTATCTGGTAATAATTCCTCCTGTACATTAGTCATACTGCTCCAAAGGCTATAACGAGCTTCCGGGTTCATCGCTTCCAACTGCCGTAAAATTCCTTTCATATCACTCCGGCTGGACTGCGATTCATAAGGACAATTCTTCACTTGCTTCTGATAATGACGCAAAGCTGCCAATTCTACCAAATCAGCTTCATGGACCAGACACATCGGACGAATAATTGTCATATCAAACTTCTTCATCATCAACCGGGGCGGCATTGTACTGAAAGCTCCCTGATAAGTGATATTCATCAATAAAGTTTCCAAAATATCATCCATATGGTGACCGAGAGCGATTTTATTGCATCCGTGTTCCTTGGCAACTGTGAACAGGGCTTTCCGACGGTTCCATGAACAGAGGAAGCAGGGAGATTTACGTGTGTCGGTAGCAGGATCAAAAGCTGTCTCATACTGCACAAAGGGAACTCCATACGTCTCACAGTGCGCTTTCAAATATTCCGTATCACTCTGATAAGGAATATTCTTCATCACTACATGGACGGCAACGACAGAAAAGCGAGGTTTATAGATACGTGCGCGTCTCCCCAACAGTTCCACAAGCGCCAACGAATCTTTTCCTCCCGATAGTCCGATAAGGATTTTGTCTCCTTCTTCTATCAATCCATATTGCACCACTCCTTTGCTAAACCGCCGTTCAATGCGGCGAATGGTTTTCTCTTCTTCCGTAAATTGTGTCATATCTTTAAAAATCGGCTGCAAAAGTAAGCGAAAAGAATGATTTAAAGAAGAATTAACATAATAGAATCACTGAAAAAGGGTTTATTTCTAATAAATTTGTACTTTTGAACAATTGATAAATGGACCGGTGCCCGAAAGCAGCGATGTTTTCAATCTACCCGTCACTCATAAACGCTCAAAACGATGAAAGGAAAATATATTCTATTTTTAATTTGCAGCCTCTTCCTTTGCGAAGTCTCTGCACAAACGTTGGAACAGGCACGCACCTTATTTACCAAAGGTGAGTACGAACAAGCCAAACCAGTTTTTAAGAAGTATACTAAATCACAACCGTCGAACGGGAATTATAATTATTGGTATGGCGTATGTTGCCTGAAAACCGGAGAGGCGGAAGAGGCGGTGAAACCTCTTGAAATAGCGGTAAAGAAACGTATCACCGGTGGACAACTCTATTTGGGACAAGCATATAATGAGACGTACCGCTTTGAAGACGCAGTGAACTGCTTTGAAGAATACATCGCAGACTTAAGTAAACGCAAGAAACCGACGGAAGAAGCGGAGAAACTTCTGGAGAAAAGCAAATCTGACCTTCGTATGTTGAAGGGGGTTGAGGAAGTATGTATCATCGACAGTTTCGTTGTGGACAAAGCAACTTTCCTGAACGCTTACAAGATCAGCGAAGAATCGGGCAAACTGTTTACTTTCAATGAATTCTTCAAGACAGAAGGAGATCATCCGGGAACTGTTTATGAAACAGAAATCGGAAATAAAATTTATTATAGCGAAAAGGGCGAGAAAGGTAATCTTGATATCTTTTCAAAGAACAAGTTGTTGAATGAATGGAGTGACGGACGTCCGTTACCGGGTAGTATCAATGCTTCCGGGAATGCGAATTATCCGTTTGTTCTATCGGATGGAGTCACCGTTTATTACGCCAGCGATGGCGAGGGATTGGGTGGCTATGATATTTTTGTCACTCGCTACAACACGAATACCGACACTTATCTTGTTCCGGAAAATGTGGGTATGCCGTTCAACTCGCCGTACAACGATTATATGTACGTCATCGATGAATACAACAACCTCGGATGGTTTGCTTCCGACCGTTTCCAACCGGAAGGAAAGGTATGTATTTATGTATTCATCCCTAACACTTCCAAACAGACTTATAATTATGAAGCAATGGAGCAGCAAGAGATCATTCGTCTGGCACAGATTCATTCGCTGAAAGAAACCTGGACGGATAAACAAGCGGTTACCGAAGCACTGCAACGATTGAAAGCTGCTATCAGTCATAAGCCCAAAGAACGCCGTGCCATGGACTTTGAGTTTGTCATTGACGACCATACGACTTACTATCTGATGAGCGACTTTAAATCCGCAAAAGCCAAGACACTTTTCCAACGCTATCAGCAGATGGAAAAAGACTATTATCAACAAGAAGAAAAGCTGAACGGCCTTCGTCAACAATATGCCGGTGCCAACCAACAGGGAAAAGCCAAAATGGCTCCTGCCATTCTCGACCTCGAAAAGCGGATACTGCAAATGTCCGAAGAACTCGATGCTCTCGAAGTGAATGTACGTAATGCAGAAAAAACAAAATAAATAATAACTCTGAACTATGGATATACTCATTATCGCCGTTCTCATTATTGCCGCAGTCATACTGTTTCTGGTAGAACTGTTCGTCATCCCGGGCATTAGTCTGGCCGGAATTTCTGCATTGGTTTGCATCCTGTATGCCAACTACTATGCATTCACCAATTTAGGTATGGCAGGAGGATTTGTCACTCTTGGCATATCAACGGTTGCCTGTATCGGATCACTGATTTGGTTTATGCGATCGAAAATGCTGGACAAACTGGCGTTGAAAAAAGATATCGATTCAAAAGTAGACCGTAGCGCAGAAGATAGCGTCAAAGTGGGTGATATAGGAATCAGTACTACCCGCCTGGCACAAATCGGTTATGCCGAGATTAACGGAAAAATTGTAGAGGTAAAGTCAATAGACGGGTTCCTCAATGAGAAGACTCCGATAATCGTAAGCCGGATCACCGACGGTACAATCATGGTTGAGAAACACAAAGAATAATATTCACTTAATAAAAACATCAATGGAATCATCTTTCTACTTGCCTATCTTTCTGATAGCCGGAGGTATTATCTTCTTGATAATATTTTTCCATTACGTGCCGTTCTTCCTTTGGTTGTCGGCTAAAGTTTCGGGAGTTAACATCTCGCTGATACAACTATTCTTAATGCGTATACGTAACGTTCCGCCGTATATCATCGTTCCGGGAATGATCGAAGCCCACAAAGCCGGTCTGAAAAATATCACCCGCGACGAACTGGAAGCCCATTATCTGGCTGGCGGACACGTAGAAAAGGTAGTTCACGCCTTAGTATCGGCATCGAAAGCCAACATCGAATTGCCTTTCCAGATGGCTACTGCTATCGACCTGGCAGGACGTGACGTATTCGAAGCTGTACAGATGTCTGTAAACCCGAAAGTGATTGATACTCCTCCTGTAACGGCTGTTGCGAAAGACGGTATCCAGTTGATAGCTAAGGCTCGTGTTACAGTACGTGCCAATATCCGCCAGCTGGTCGGTGGTGCAGGTGAAGATACGATCCTTGCCCGTGTAGGTGAAGGTATCGTTTCGTCTATCGGTTCTTCTGAAAACCATAAATCGGTATTGGAGAATCCGGATTCTATCTCTAAACTTGTACTTCGTAAAGGTCTGGACGCAGGAACTGCTTTCGAGATTCTGTCTATTGATATTGCGGACATCGACATAGGTAAGAACATCGGTGCGGCTCTGCAAATCGATCAGGCTAATGCAGATAAGAATATTGCACAGGCAAAAGCTGAAGAGCGCCGTGCTATGGCAGTAGCTTCCGAACAGGAAATGAAAGCAAAAGCACAGGAAGCTCGTGCCAAAGTGATCGAAGCAGAAGCAGAAGTTCCTAAAGCAATGGCTGAAGCTTTCCGCAGTGGAAACTTAGGCATCATGGATTATTATCGCATGAAGAATATCGAAGCTGATACTTCCATGCGTGAGAATATCGCCAAGCCGACAACAGGCAATGCTGGCAATCAGCCATTGAGCAAATAATCGTTCACAAACGCCGGAATCCGATTTTATTTCAGTCGTAAGACGTTCTCCCCTTTCCTATGGAAAAAGAAAGAGACTTCTTCTGAACTTAAATCCGGTTCCGGCGTTTCTATTTATAGATACAATCCTATTATAAAACTAAAACCTTTCAATGACATGAAAAAGTACTTTCCATCCTCTGAATTGATAATCAATGAAGACGGTTCAGTATTCCATCTTCACGTAAAACCCGAATGGTTGGCAGATAAAGTAATCCTGGTAGGTGACCCCGGACGTGTAGCACTCGTAGCTTCTCATTTCGAAAACAAAGAATGTGAAGTGGAAAGCCGCGAATTCAAAACCATCACGGGTACTTACAAAGGTAAACGGATTACGGTAGTCTCTACAGGAATCGGTTGCGATAACATCGACATCGTAATGAATGAATTAGATGCACTCGCCAATATCAACTTTGTCACCCGTGAAGAAAAGGATCAGTTCCGCCAACTGGAATTAGTGCGTATCGGCACATGTGGCGGTCTACAACCCAATACGCCTGTCGGAACTTTTGTATGTTCGCAAAAGTCCATCGGTTTCGACGGGTTACTGAATTTCTATGCCGGGCGTAATGCCGTATGCGATTTGCCTTTCGAACGTGCTTTCCTCAATCACATGGGTTGGTCGGGAAATATGTGCGCTCCTGCTCCTTACGTCATTGATGCCAGTGAAGAATTGATCGACCGGATCGCCAAAGATGACATGGTACGTGGAGTGACAATCGCTGCCGGAGGTTTCTTCGGTCCTCAAGGACGTGAACTTCGTATCCCGTTAGCAGACCCGAAACAGAATGATAAGATTGAAGCGTTCGAATATAAAGGTTACAAAATTACCAACTTCGAAATGGAAAGTTCGGCTTTGGCAGGCCTTAGCCGATTGATGGGACACAAGGCAATGACCGTCTGCATGGTGATAGCCAACCGACTTATCAAAGAGGCCAACACCGGATATAAGAATACAATCGATACGCTGATTAAGACAGTACTTGACAGGATATAAATCTATATTCAGGAGAGTTAAATTGTAATCGAAAGAATAAAATTGCAATTAAAAGAATGTATAACGGCTTGAATCTTTCACTGATAATATGTATAGATTCAAGCCATTGTTTTTTTATTAATAACCAATCGTAAATCTCTCCTGGTGGTGTTTCGGATATTCCAGTTCATCAATCATGGCGGCGGCATAATCTTCAACAGAGATATGGCTGTTTCCTACAATATCTACAATCATATCATCTTTTCCCAACCGATAACGTCCTGTACGTACTCCCGGACGCATATCCGCTGCCGGAGAGAAAAATACCCAGTCTATTTCTTTTTCTTTCTTTAAAAAGTTCAGATAAAACTCTCCTAGAGCTTTCACTCCCGGCAATATATTTTCGGGTACTTCACCGGAATCCATCAGACGCAAGCCCGGAGCGATAAACAAAGAACCGGCACCGCCCACCATCAAAAAACGATTAACACCCGCTTTCTTCACTCCATCAATAATGGTCAGATAAACTTTGATTGTTTCATCGTATATATCAGGATTATTCCATCCCGGATTGAATGCACTAATAACAGCATCTGCACCCTTACAAACGGCAGCCACTTCATCAAGCGCGGAGACATCGGCTTTCACCACTTTCAGATTTTCATTCTCTATCTTTATCTTTTCCGGATGACGAACCACTGCCGTAACCTCGAAACCACGATTCAATGCTTCATTCAGAAGGGCAGAGCCCACAAAGCCGCTTGCCCCGATAAGGACTATCTTTTTCACTTTCTCCATATTCTAATATATTATAATGTTACTACTATATAATAAATAACACTACAACATTCAGAATGTTAGTTCTCTTTTAGAAAATTAATTATCCGATATAAGATTCTATTGTCTCTTTCAACCTTTCCAAAGAATAGGGCTTTGAGATAACAGCGTTGCATCCTGCCTGAATAGCCTGTTGCTGTTCAGTATAGAAAGCATACGCGGTCACTGCAATAATAGGCACAGTCAGAGAAATAGTACGGATCTTTTCAGTGGCTTGAATACCGTCCATGATCGGCATACGAATATCCATCAGAATCAAATCCGGCTTTTCGCGGATAAAACTATTGATGGCTTCCTGTCCATTGCGTACCCATGAAATAATATATTCCTTATTCAGAAAAATATTAAGTTGGACAAAGTTCGACTCAATGTCTTCTACCACCAATATCTTTTTACGTTTATCCTCATCGACATTCTTCTTATGCGGAAGTCTTCTTTCGGCAACCTCCTTCGGTATTTCCTGATAGGGTAAATAGAGTGCAAACATACTCCCCTGCCCTAATTCTGAAGTTACTTCGATACGGCCGCCCAGTCGTTCTACAATGCTTTTACAAATTGAAAGCCCTAATCCGGTGCCTTGCACAAAATCATTCAGTTTCTCAAACCGGGTGAAAATTTGAGGGAGTTTCTCTTTGGATATACCGCAACCCGTATCGCTGACATACAGTTTCAGCCAGGGTCCTTCATGTTTCAAGCCTAAAGTTATACTTCCCTTTTCCGTATTTTTAATCGCGTTCGACAAGAAATTGAACAATACCTGCATCACACGGTTACGATCAGTAGAAGTCCAGTATTCTCCTTCGGGACGAATCACTTTCAATTCTACATTCGACTTCATCTTCAGCTGGTGCACTTTTTCCACTTCTTCCACTAGTCCTGCGATCTCAACCTGCTGGAAATGCATTTCCGATTTGCCGGATTCAATACGGGAAAGGTCTAAAATATCATTAATCAACTGCAGTAACAGGTTGCTATTTCTCTGAATAATTTCCAGATACTCCATTTTCTCTTCTTCACTTTCTGTCACTGCGATAATCTCCGAAAAACCGACAATAGCATTCAACGGAGTACGAATTTCATGGCTCATATTAGCTAAAAAGACCGACTTCATTTTATCAGCATCTTCCGCACGACGTTTAGCTTCGATCAATTCCTGCGAACGCTGAATCCGGTCTCCGATATCATGTATCAACGCAAGTACCCTGTTTCCTTCAAAGGGGGCGATACGTGCCTGAAAATAATGCAGACTTCCATCCACTTCAAGCGGATATTCTATTTCCTTCAACTTACCATCACGCAAACATTCCCTAATGTTACAAATAAACAAGTCGCTAACCTCCGGTGAATAAATAGATCGTCCATCTGCTCCGCGTAGCACTTCCACAGGGTGAAGCAATATCGTTCCCGGTGCCATCAGGACATCGGTAATAAAGAAATTATCATCAAAAATAAAAATGAATTCTGGCAATGCTTCAATTATTTTGCGATTATACTCTTCCAGATATTTGATATGTTGCTCCTTTTCGCATTGTGAAGTGACGTTCACCGTATATGCCAGCAGTTTACCCGGATGACTTTCGCAACTCTCTTTGTAAGACAGAAAATGATCTTCCAGCCAAATTACTTTCCCTTGTTCACTTATACAACGAACTCTAATTTGTGAGGTCTTAGAGTCTGATGAAAGCATTTCTGCAAAGGCTTGTTTATAGAATTCAATATCTTCCGGATGAATAAACCGATAGAAATCATCTATATCTTCAAAAATGATCCCGGCATCCTTTAATCCCAGTGTAAAAAAATAATCGTTTGAAAAGGAGCATTTGCCCGTAATGATATCATATTCCCACAAAGCTATTTGATGAGCTGCAAGGACAGAAAGTATTTCTTGTGAGTTCTCCCGTATGAGTTCACTCTTTTCATTGGAAGAATATAAATTAATCGCTGGTTCCATAAGCATTATTGTTTTATTTTGTTTGGTGTACCACTGCATGGCAGCAAATATAAACAAATAAAGCACAAGTTGTGCTCAATTTTCTGTTTTTTACTTAGAAACAATTATCTTTGCTCATCCAAAAAGAAAAAACAATGATTCAAGATACTATCTGTGCCATCGCTACCGCTCAAGGCGGTGCTATCGGAAGCATCCGCGTTTCCGGTCCGGAAGCTATTTCTATTACCGGCAGCATCTTCAAGCCAGCCAAAGCTGGCAAATTATTGAGCGAACAAAAACCATATACTTTGACATTCGGGCGTATTTATGACGAAGACGAGATGATTGATGAAGTGCTCGTCAGCCTTTTCCGTGCTCCTCATTCGTATACGGGAGAAGACAGTACGGAAATCACGTGTCATGGTTCCACTTATATTCTTCAACAGGTAATGCAGTTGCTTATTAAAAACGGTTGCCGCATGGCCCAGCCGGGAGAATATACGCAACGTGCTTTCCTCAATGGAAAAATGGATTTAAGTCAGGCAGAAGCTGTGGCGGACTTGATTGCTTCTTCATCTGCTGCCACTCACCGATTGGCAATGAGCCAGATGCGGGGTGGATTCAGTAAAGAGCTGACAGATCTACGCAACAAGTTGTTGAATTTCACTTCCATGATTGAATTGGAGTTGGATTTCAGCGAAGAGGATGTGGAATTTGCCGATCGTTCGGCATTAAGGAAACTGGCAGATGAAATTGAACAGGTCATTTCGCGGTTGGCTCATTCATTTAGTGTCGGCAACGCCATTAAGAATGGTGTTCCCGTAGCTATCATCGGTGAAACAAATGCCGGAAAATCGACTTTACTGAATGTATTATTGAATGAGGATAAAGCCATTGTCAGTGATATTCACGGGACAACACGTGATGTAATCGAAGATACTGTCAATATCGGAGGAATCACTTTCCGGTTCATTGATACCGCCGGAATCCGGGAAACCAATGACACGATTGAAAGTTTGGGTATTGAACGTACTTTTCAGAAGTTGGATCAGGCGGAGATTGTTCTTTGGATGGTAGATGCTGTGAATGCCGCTTCTCAAATTGAACAGTTATCGGAGAAAATAATTCCACGTTGCGAAGGAAAACATTTGATTGTTGTATTCAATAAGGCTGATTTGATTGAAGATAAACAGAAAGAGAATGTATTATCTTTATTAAAAGACTTCCCCAAAGAATCTACGGAATCTATTTTCATCTCGGCCAAACAACGAAAGAATACAAGTGAGCTACAAAAAATGCTTATTGATGCCGCACACTTGCCTACAGTGACACAGAATGATATTATTGTGACAAACGTAAGACATTACGAAGCTTTAAACAAAGCTTTGGAAGCTATTCATAGAGTACAAAACGGACTTGATTCGCAGATTTCCGGGGATTTTCTTTCGCAAGACATACGAGAGTGTATCTTCTTTATTTCGGACATAGCGGGGGAGGTTACGAATGATATGGTGCTTCAAAATATCTTTCAACATTTTTGCATCGGAAAGTGATGGCTTGGAAATAGCCATAAGCAACCATAACCATTTAGAATAAAGTCGCTGTATTTCAGTGACTTTTCTATTTTAACGGTTTCCAATCCGTATTTGGAGATAACGGTTTTTATCCATATTTTTCTATCATATTTCTACCACGACAGAAATTCACGGTTAACCCGAATGTCACAGTGACGCATTAGTTGACGTGTGTTGACAGTGGTTTACATGTGTTGACAAAAATCGGGAGAAATAAGGCGAAATTACCGCCAATATAAACGAGAAAATATGGAAGTAAGAAAGATTTGTCAATGGTGCGGAAAGCCATTCATAGCTCAAAAAACAACGACCTGTTATTGTAGCCATCAGTGTTCCAATCTTGGCTACAAGGAGCGCATCCGGGAACGTAAGCGACAGTTGAAACGGTCGCAAGAATTATTGCAACCTCGACAAGCCGCCGAGGGGCAGGATTTCTTCTCTTTTGCCCAAGCAGCAAAGTTAATAGGCGTAACCAGACAGTACATATATAAATTGGTAAAGGAATCCAAACTTCGGGCTTCACGCATCAGCGGCAAGAAGTCACTCATCCGCCGTGCTGACATTGAACTGATGATGAAAACCAAACCTTACGAGCGTGTCGTGCCCAAAGAGGACTTCGACATCTCTGAGTATTGCACAGCCGAAGAGATTGCAGAAAAATACAAAGTCAACGCTAAATGGGTGTGGACTTACACAAGGCAACATAAAGTGCCGAAAGTGAGAATCCGCCAGTTCAACTATTACAGCAAGAAACATATCGATGCCGCCTTTGCCAAATACGAGGTGGATTCCGACCTTACTGAATGGTACACACCGGAAGAGATTCAAGAGAAGTACGGCATGACACGTGTCGCCATCCGTTCGCAGGTGTATCGGAACAACATTCCATCCAAGAAGGAGCATGGGCAGATATTCTACTCCAAGCTCCACTTCGACCTCTCAAAGAGTTCCGAACAGGAGAGCAAGGCGGAATACTATACCGTCAAGGAGGCAATGGAGAAATTCAAGCTCTCTCGTGATTCGGTTTACGGTATTCTGCAATTCCATCAGATCAACCGTGAGAAGAACGGACGGTTCGTCAGATTCCTGAAAGTGGAGTTTGACCGGGTAATGGGTGTCCGCAAATAGTCTAATTTATGACTATCCGTAAATTATTCAAAAATTAATCCCTGCTGTAGGTAATCTGCATGATTACATTATAGAGTTTCGCCGACGAATTAATAATAACCATAAAAATATAACATTATGCATGAATGCAAGACCGTGACATTAAGGACACGTCCGCTAAAAGGCAGGATGATGTCTTTCTATCTGGATTATTATCCGGGGTATCGAGACAAAGAGACAATGAAAGTTATCCGTCATGAATCGCTTGGTATTTATATCTATGCCAATCCGAGAAACAAACGTGAACAGAATTTCAACGAGGTAATGACCGAGAAAGCCGAAGCCATCCGTTGCCGCAGGTTCGAGTCGGTAGTCAATGAACGGTATGACTTCTTTGACAAGTACAAACTCAAGGCAGACTTTCTGGAGTATTATCGCAAGCAGCTCCGTAAGCATGACCAGAAATGGGAGTTTGTCTATCTGCATTTCAGTAACTTCGTACATGGTAAATGCACCTTTGAAGAGATTGACATCGACCTCTGTAACAAGTTTCGGGAATATCTGCTGAGTGCCAAGAAGCTAAGGCGTAACGGACGTATCACACGGAACTCCGCATCAGGATACTGGTCTACTTTCAGAGGTTTCCTGAAAATACTCTATCGTAATGGGATGACAAAGACCAATGTCAATGATTTCTTGGAAAAGATAGAGACAGAAGATGTAATGAAAGAGGCCCTGTCAGTTGAGGAATTGTACAAATTGGCTGAGACACCTTGCAAGAAACCTATTCTGAAAACGGCATCGCTGTTTTCCTGTATGACCAGCTTGCGCATCAGTGACATTCTCTCGCTATGTTGGGAAGACATCGTGGACTATTCTGCCGGTGGGAAATGTGTACACATCATTACGCAAAAGAACAAGGCGGAAGACATCATTCCCATCAGTGAAGAAGCTTTGGGATTGATTGGCTATAATTCTGAAAAGAAAGGTTTGGTATTCAAGGGGCTTATGCGCAGTTGGACGCAAATACCGATGAAAGAATGGATTCGTTCTGCCGGAATTACCAAGAACATAACATTTCACTCGTATCGTAGAACATTTGCGACGCTACAAGCAGCTGCCGGGACGGACATCCGCACCATACAGAGCATCATGGCACACAAGAGTATCACCACCACTCAAAGGTATATCAAAGTCGTGGATGCCAACAAACGTGAAGCCAGCAAGAAAATCACCCTGACACGGCAAGACTGACAGCTGCTTTGTCCTCGATTTCTGCAGTCAGAGTATGATTTTTCACCCAAAATCATACTCTAACCGTTATTTTTTACAAATATTGAGCGATTCGTCATCACTAATTATATATATCTGGAATATAGCACATAACTTTGCCATATAACCATTTCAAATACTTGCAGCAGATGACAAATAATACTCAAATTCGGACCAAGAGGATAAGTTTTATTCTTGCATTATTGGTAATTGCCTATGTGGCAGTAGACACTTACCTATTCACTTATCACCAAATCAATACCACAACAATAACAACTCCAGTTATAATAGGCCTTGTGGTTACAATTATATTGTGCGGTCTCCTGCAACGATTTTTCTACACTTGGCTAACGAAGAATCCTATCAACTTCTCTTTGGGCGAGCTATTTACGCCTATTGTAGAATCAGAGAACGCCATAGAATCTATGGATGCTACTGAAATACTGCCCATCGAGCAACCGATGGGTTTGGCTGAACAGGAGTGTCCTCCGTCCCAACAGTCAAATCAAAATACTGTAAACTCTGATTGTCCGCAAGATTCTCATTTGAATAAATATGATTCCATATTAGTGGAACTCAAAAAGAAAGAGATTGAAAGGCAAGCGGAAATCATGGATGCGATTCGGGAATATGTAACCGTCAAGACTGCCCCCTATCTCTCCAAAGAGGATATTGCCACCCTCATTTCCAATATAGAGTATATGGCTTACGATCAACCTGAGTCATATAAACCGATTCGTTCCAATATAGACAATCCGCTGAGGTCGCCTGGACTTCGCCATTTGGCATGGAATGTCGGTGAACGCTTGGGAGTACCCTTGGCGAAAAGAGCCGTTTTTATCAAAGAATCATTTCCATACGAACTCGTAAACGCGACCCTTGAATATCTTAAACTTAATTTACGGGATAATGTTCCAAGCCAGATTCCCATTGATGTACCAGATAAAGGCGACTATCGCTTCCATTTAGATGTAGATAATGATGACTCGCAATAAAAAAAGTATGCAGACGAAATAATTAATCCGGTCTGTATTGTTCTGCAAGGTTTCATTGAGTTGGTTCGCAGCATGTTAAACGATTAAAATAGTCATAATATGGAAAAAGACCAACTGACATTCAACGACCTACCGAATGTGGTAGGCGAACTATGCGACAGAATCGCAAGTATGGAAAACCTGCTTACGGAGAAACTTTCCAAGCAGTACGAAACCAAAGAGAACACGCACGTCCCCATGACCGTACAGGAGGCTTGCAACTATCTTAAAATGCCGTTGTCGACCTTTTATTACAAGGTCAAGAAAGACGATATTCCGGTTATAAAACAGGGAAAGCATCTCTACATCTATCGTGACGAACTGGATAGATGGCTGGAATCTTCCCGGAAGAATCCGGCTCCGCAAAGTTTCGAGGACGAGAATGAGTCTTTGCTCGCCTCCCATCGCCGTAAACCGAACCCTAAAAACTGGTAGCGATGGAAAAGACAGACACTATTATTCTTTCTCCTGAAGAATTGGCCGCTTACATGGCGGAGTCTACAATAAGCGTAACGAGTACATACGAACACTCCCCGGTGGTTCTGATGGTGGACGATACCATTATCGGAACATTGGGAAACTTCAGTGCTTCCATCGGAAAAGCCAAAAGCAAGAAAACTTTCAACGTTTCAGCCATTGTCGCATCGGCATTGAATAACAGCACCGTACTTCATTACCGGTCTACATTTCCCGAAAATAAGCGGAAAATTCTATACATAGACACAGAGCAGGGGCGGTATCATTGCCAACAGGTATTGAAACGCATATTACGTTTGGCCGACTTGCCGGAATACAAGAATCCGGATAATCTGATTATGCTGGCTCTGCGCAAGTTTTCCCCTAAACTACGTCTGGCGATAGTCGAACAGGCCATTGGCATAATACCGGATTTGGGATTGGTCATCATAGATGGCATTCGTGATTTCCTTTACGACATCAATTCCTCCAGCGAATCCACCGACATCATCTCCAAATTCATGCAGTGGACGGATGACAGGCAAATCCATATCCATACCGTCTTGCATCAGAACAAGAATGATGAACATGCCCGTGGTCACATCGGCACGGAACTAAACAATAAAGCGGAAACCATCATGCAGGTCGAAGTGGACAAAGAGGACAAAGCTGTAAGCGTGGTCGAAGCCGTCCATATCCGTGACCGTGAGTTTGAGCCTTTCGCCTTCCGCATAAACGAGGAAGCCATGCCCGAACCGGTAGAGTCCTATCTGCCCAAAGAGAAGAAGACCGGACGACCAACCAAAGGACCGTTCGATCCGGACAAGGAGATTCCAAAGAATGTACATCGTCCAGCATTGGATACCGTTTTTGCCAATGGCAACATCAGCAATTACGATGATTATATAGAACGCTTGAAAGAGGGTTACGGATTGCAGGGTATAAAACTCGGTTATAACAAGGCGGTAAAGGTCGCAACATTGCTCAGCGACGAACGAATGGTTATAAAAGAAGGGAAAGATTATGCCTTCAATCCAGAATACCATTATTGAGTTCAACTTTACTTTATTGTCGGGGCGTATACATAAGAATAAAGTAAAGTCGGCAGGAAGACATCATGTGAGATATTCATATTCTCCCCTCTTTTAGAGGCTCATTTCATTCTATGTTTCCTATCCGAGTGCCAGTTCACTATACGCATCCGATATGGCTTGCCGTGAAGCATCAACAGGTAACTGTTGCGAGATATGCCAAGGTATAACCTCACTGCGTTACGGTTGTACATTGGCGCTCTCGCCTGCTCAGTTCCCTCGCCGGTGCGGTACTCGCAAGCTCGCACCTATTCAACCATTATAAAACGATTCAAATGAAAGAAGATATTGAAAATACATCGGACTCCTCGAAAGAAACCAGAAGTGTCTTTATCGGAGCTAAAGTCACTCCTACTCAGAAGGAGCATATAAAATCACTGGCCGGGCAATGCAGCATGACCGTAAGTGACTACATATTATCACGTGCGTATAACTTCAAGCCCAAAGCAAGGCTTACGAAAGAAGAAGCTGCTCTGTTGCAGAATCTGGACGATTGTCGGTCAGACCTCATAAAATACACATCCGCCCTACACGGAATGTCCACAAAGCAGCGCATGGCAATGTTCAATCAGATTCCGTTCATGGTCGGCTGGCTCAAGGAACTTGGCAATGTGGCCGAAAATGTCTGCCAGTTCCTGAATGCAGTAAAAGAGAAGAATAAAATTCCGTCTAACCCAAAATCCGAAGAAGAATGATTGCGAAAGCCAAAGCCATATCGCACGGTATAAACGACATCCGTTACATTACCGGCGAATCACAGCACAAAAAACATCCGGAGAAGATTTATCGGGTATTGGACAACCTATTGCCCTCAGAACCGGACGCTATGGGGATATGGAACTCCATGCAATTGACCCTATCCCAGCATCGACCGATAAAGAACTCCGTTATCAGAATCGAGCTGAGTCCTTCGCCCGAACATACCCAGTTCTATGACATAGAGGACTGGCAAAAGCTCTGGCACGACTTTGCTGAGGAGTTCGACAAACAAGTGATTATCGGCAAGGACGGAAAAGTCCGTTCTTGCCAAACCAATTTGGCTAATAGCAAATACTCGGTTTGGCTGCATACGGAATCTAAAGGCGAAGTCCCCCATCTCCACGCTGCGATTTGCCGTTTGGATGAAAATGGCAATATCAACAATGACCACAACATTCATCTTCGAGCACAACGTGCAGCCGAGCGAGTGGCAAAGAAACGTGGCTGGACGACTGCAGCACAAATCCGAAATCTCAACATTCCACAAGTAAATCGGGACTGCATGGAGGTGCTGAAAGCAATGCCATTGTGGTCATGGGATGACTACAAGAATGCTCTTATACGGAAAGGTTATACCGTCCATGAAAGGGAGGACAAGAAAGGTCTTCTCCGTGGATATGCTCTCATGAATGGAAACACCAAATACAAGGCTTCAGAATTGGGAATCGGCAGGAACCTGATGGTCTCGAAACTTCCTGCAACATGGAAGAGACTGCACCATCAGCCAACTTCCGTCATTAGAAATAATACTTCCCAAACCGTTCAACAGGTAGCGACACATAAGGTTGCCCCTATTGACTATACCCAATATCTCACATATAGTCAGGATATGATTTCCTATGTCCTCAGTCATGAAGGCAAGGATTACAAATTCTATATCCCAGAAAAAGTACTTGACTGTTTCAATGACGAATTTGATTACAGGTTTATTGCCAACTGTCAGGAACTTACCGATATGGCTGTAGCTATATTTGTCGGACTGATAAATACCCCCAATGTAACAACCGGTGGAGGTGGTGAAGGTTCGCAAAGCGAGCTTCCGTGGAGAGACAAGGACGAAGACGATTTGCAATGGGCTCGCAGATGCGCTCGTGCTGCCAGCCGTTCGTTAGGGAAGAAACCGAAAACAGGACTAAAACGCTAAGCCCATGAAAAAGAAATTTGATTTTTCCGCAGAAATGAGTGAAGTGGAATCCATAAAAACCACTCCCAAGAATGAATATCTGGAAGAAGAAAAACGACTACTCGATGTAAATGCCAAGGAACTTGCCAGCCTGAATGACAATGTATATAAGCTGAGAATAGAAGTTGAAAATCTGTCCGGCTCTATACGAAAGTGCAAACCTATCATTTCTGAAGAAATGCAAAAGTTGGCAATTGAATTTGGAGCAACACTTCTCTGCAATTTTCTTGGTCAGATTGAAAGCAAATGCAAGGAAGCCGAGCGGAGAATAAAAAAAGCCGACAATGCTATCCATATCCCGGCTACCGCATTCTACATTTTGATTATCATTGTAGTCGCTCTGTCTTCTTTTTTCGTGTGCATGATAGTGGCTAATGCAGAGATTTTGCATTCCGGATTGATTTGGAAAGCAGTTATCTGCTGTATTCTCATTGCCGTTTTAGGAATTGGTATAGCGTTAATAGTACAGAAGTTTTTAGATAGAGGTAAATAAACGAAAAGTCTCAATCGGATAGAGATTGCTACCAGTTGAGACTTTTATAATATGCCTATGTTATTGAAATTTTATTACAGGAACTACTTTTTCACCAAGTTTGGTCTCATAACGAAATGTTCCTATTTGCATAGCCTTTTTACCTTTAGGTACTTCAATTACCTGATCATCATAAAACAGATTCTGGCCATCTGTCACAATATAGACGACCGGCCCAGTAAAAAATGAAGTTGAATGCCCTTTCTCCTCACAATTGGCCAAAGCACCATCCCCAAGAACCTGAAAAACTTCAAATTTTGTTGCGGTAGTAAATACCGTCTGTTGCTCGGCAATCGTAATATCCGATTCGTTAGCATTTGAATTGGTAATACCTATAACAAAAAGTACTGCAATTGTTAATACACACCCAGTAACAATTCCCAAGAAGAATATCAAACCCTTTCTCATAAGTAATATTTTTAATAACATTCAAATATACAACATAATTCTGAACCACAAAACAATTGTGAGCGAAGAAATTACAGCATTAATTCCCTCGCTCTATACATAACTTTATTTACCCAGTGACTTGAAAACCTTGGTAATGCAACGCTTTTTCTGCTCCATATTGGGATGAACATATAAATCCAAAGTAGTTGAAATGTTGGAATGCCCTAATAATACGCTGACTGTTTTATAGTCACAACCGACTTCTATACAGCGAGTCGCGAAACTGTGACGGAGTCCATGATACTTCAGCTTGGGAATATCAAGTTTCTCCATAAGCCTTTTATAGTAGTTGCGATATGTGCGTGGCTCTGTCGGACGCTCATCATTAGTAAGAATGTAATAATCGTCATTAATTACTTTTTTCAAAGGCTTTAACATAGTAAGCAATTCTTTGTTTATCGGGATTTCACGGCAAGAGTTTTTTGTCTTTGGCGTGTTGATGACCAGCTCTGTATGTTTTCTCTCTCCTTCTATGATATAGATGCGTTCTATCGTCCGGTTAACGGTTAGAATCCCGTCATATACATTGATGTCGCTCCATTTCAAAGCACAGATCTCCCCTATACGCAGACCGGTACTAAGGCTGATATAGATACCAAGTCCCGGAAAGGAAAAGTGGCTCTGAATATAGTTCAGAATCTTTTTATGATTTGCCACGGACAAGACCTCCAACTTTTTACCAGCAACGTCTGTTGGGTACTTAATATCCCATTCGTAATAGTTCATCCATTCGTTTTTCACCCCGAATTTCATAACCATCTTTAGGACAATAAGAATGTCCTTAACAGATTTCACGCTCAATCCGCCTTCCAACTTTTCAAGCACAAAGCCTTGTACATCATTTTCATGAAGTTCGTTACTCTCACCAAACTTTGGCAAAATGTGATTTTCAAGAATCAACATGTAGGCTGCCAATGTCGATTGTTTCACATACGGTCGCTTGTTCTCTCGCCATGCGTCCGAAATTTCTCTAATTGTCTTCTGAATCATAATTTTGAATTTAATTGGTTCTAATAATTAGAGAAATATAATAGGTAATGTTCCCCATTTGAGATTTCCGGAGTTTAGTGGAGAGTGGGAAGAGCATACGCTTTCTGAATATTTGGAGTTCAAGAATGGTCTTAATCCAGACGCTAAACGTATTGGAAGTGGACTACCATTCATTTCGGTGATGGATATTCTTTCAGAAGGAGTTATCAATTATGACAATATTCGTGGCAAGGTCAATGCTACTGAAAAAGAAATAGAATGTTTCGGAGTGAAAGACGGAGATTTGCTATTCCAACGTAGCTCAGAAACATTGGAGGATGTTGGACGAGCTAATGTGTACATGGATAATCGTACCGCCATTTATGGAGGCTTTGTTATTCGTGGTCGTAAAATCGGCAATTATGATCCTTTGTTCTTTAAGTATTTGCTTGCTACGCCATTAGCGCGCAAAAGAACTTGCAGAATGGGAGCAGGAGCACAACATTTCAATATTGGGCAGGAAGGATTATCCAAAATATCATTATATTTTCCATCAATTGAGGAACAGAGAAAAATAGCTGAATTTCTATCTCTCATTGACGAACGAATAGCAACCCAAAACAAAATCATTGAGGATTTGAAAAAACTAAAGTCTGCGATTTCAGAAAGACTTTTCAATGCCATAAAAGGTGATGTTGTTGTATTGGAAGATATAGGTGATGTAGTTAAAGGCAAACAAATCAATGGTGAATTTCTTTCAGAAAGTGGCAAGTATTATGTTATGAATGGAGGAATAGAGCCATCTGGATTTTATAACGATTATAATGTAGAAGCTAACACCATCTCAATAAGTGAGGGTGGCAACTCTTGCGGTTATGTACAATTCAACGCCTGTCCTTTTTGGAGTGGCGGACATTGCTACACAATTCAAAATACTACGGATAATGTAAAAACGGAATACCTGTACCAATTTCTAAAATCAAAGGAGAGTGAAATAATGAAACTTCGTATAGGTTCTGGATTGCCAAACATTCAGAAAAAGGATTTGGCAAAATTTAAAATAACTATACCGAACATCTCTGAACAAAAAGTAATTTCGGCTTTTCTCTCTTCATTTGAAAGAAAAGCCGATGTCGAGATGAATTTTGTAAACTTGTTGCTTGAAGAAAAGCAATATTTACTCCGTCAGATGTTTATATGAACATTTGGTGAAGCAAATAAGTCTTCTGTTGCTGGACGAATTGCAAGATTTTCATTTCCAAATCAATCTTTTGCGCCAATTTTGACAGATGGAGATCAACTTGTTTTTGTTTCTCGATTGATGGTATCACAATTGGAATGTTGCAAAGCTCCTCATAAGAAAGGCAAAGCCTTACACTTCCTTCCAATCTCTTTTGTATGTGATAGAAGAAATTTCTGGATTCAAAGAAAAGTTCAAGATATTCTGGCAGTAAGCAGTCCTTTGTACGAAAACAAATGTACATTGGACTGACAATGCCAGTCTCAAATTTTGTAAGGCGAGCAATTGATCCCACGTTTATTCTTGCAGGGTTATAAGCAAAGTCATTCTTTTCTACAATTTTGTAATTTGATGTGTCGTCACTTGCAACATTCCTATCTTCAAATTGTTCGCTTTGCTTTATAAATCCTTGGCGATTACTAACTGATAATACATTGCATAGATGATTATCCTTGTTTCGTTTTGATATTTGTACAATAGCACCCCCTATATGGGAATGGTAGCTATCTTTGGGGCTATATTCTATTTCAATAATCGCAGACATTTCCGTTATTCAATCCTTAATCAGAGGAATTGCACAGAATATGGTGCATAGGGGGAAGCCAAATGTACGTTTGTCGGATTGCATGATTTGCAATTCCTCAACTTTACAAGAAAGTGAGGTCTTAGAAAGTGGTACATATCCTGTATATGGTGCTAATGGCATAGTTGGATACCTTGATTGTTACGCAACCCTCAATGAAGCCATTTATATTATCAAAGATGGTTCAGGAGTTGGAACTGTTTTTTACGTGGCAGGCAAGTGCTCTGCGGCAGGCACATTGAACACCTTACAAGCCAAAGAAGGTTATTCTCTCCAATACCTTTATTATTTGCTGACGGTCTTCAACTTTGAACCTTATAAAACTGGTATGGCGATACCTCACATATATTTCAAGGACTATGGAAAAGCAAAAGTCTTTTGTCCGTCACATTCAGAGCAATTTAAATATACCAAGTTGTTATCTACAATAGATAGTAAACTATTAGCAGAACAGAATGCTCTGGTAAACTATAATTTGCAGAAGCAATACTTGCTTCGTCAGATGTTTATATGAACATCTGACGAAGTAGATACTGCTTTTGTCCTTGAGATTGTTTTAGTATGTTTTGCAGAAATTCCAGTTTTGTATTTAACGAGCATAACAATTTTGATATTGCTAACAGTTCGTTAGCATTACTGGGAATAGCGACATAGCTCTCTAAGAAGCGTTGGTTGGCAATATTTATTGTGTTCTTTGCTCCTTTCTGAACGAGAGGGTGAAGATAGTTCAGAGTATTCAATTCACTCTTGAAATACTCATGCAAGAACACACCCGTTGAAAATGTTTTAGGCTCATAAACTCCATATAGAGGTGACACAGCGACTTCGTTTTGATTGTAACTTTGCTTTATAATTCCGTAAGGAAATGAACCTGTTGGACTTTTCGTATATACCAAATCACCATAATGTACCACATGATATTTTGATGTATCACTGGCAGCGAACGAGCGACCAAGATATTCCATTTGATTTACAATCCCTTGAATAACAGACACGGAATAAACTGGGTAAAGGCTCTTATTCAATTCATTTCTTTCGGTAAGAACATTGGAAAGGAGAACCTTCTTCCAAGTCCCATTTGACAGTCCTCGCTTTTGCAGTTCAACCATAATTCCTTTGATTAAGGATTGAAGTTTCTCAATGATTTTGTTTTGGGTAGCGATACGCTCATCAATTAAAGATAAGAGCTTCGCAATTTGTTCCTGTTCGTTTTGTACAGGAACAGCAACTTTAATCTTGCGAATTTCATTTGCTGAGATTTCTAAGAATGTTGATCCACAAGCATTTCTAATCAAATCTTTTTTCTTAGTTTGAATCAAGTAGTATAGAAAATCAATATTACATTGTTTCGCAATAAGAGATTGAAAACCTTGATTTGTAGTACATTCATTTGATGCAATAGAACATTCTCCTACCGTGGCACGAGAACTTAATAATATAGTGTGTAATGGTAATAGCTTTGCACTTGAATTATCTAAACCATCTCTTGTAATAGTTCTTTTGCTAAAGTCTACATATTTATTTTTACCGATTTCACTTGGAGTAAACCATTGTATATCTCCACCCCAATATGATTTCACTGTAGTATCAGGTGTGCCACCTCCAACCACTGTTGCTAAATCATTTATGGTGTACTTGTTCCACTCTCCACTAAACTCCGGAAATCTCAAATGGGGAACATTGAGGACTTTATTTTCGTTATTATCTGCCATAATCATTATTCTTTATCGGGATTGATATCAAACGGCAACAATTTGTCACCATCATTAAACCGGTCGAAATCGGAGATAAACGAACGGTCTTGAATCACTTTATATTTTTCATACTCACCATACGCCTTCTCTCGTGCCTCTTCTTGAGAAACTTTACCGGCCGAATCTTGTGCTTGATAGTCCATTGTAGCAAGAAACTGTTCAAGACGCTGCTTCCAGTCTGCCATCGTTGTAATGATATGGCGTTGAGCACGCTGTTCTGCAAATTCAAGAAATGCGTTAGTTACGCCGTTGAGTTCTGAAACCTCTTTGTCAGACAAGTAGTTCTTTGCTACAATCGTATCAGATTTCTGTACTCTGCCATTGGGAGCTTTTTTCCAAGTAGTCAGTCCCATGTGCGGCATTTCCGAGTCGGCACGTTCATATACTATTTCGGCAGCAGTACGATGAGTTACAGCCAAGTGCATCATGTTTTGCACCATCTTGAAGAACAATTTGGTACAATCCGACTTCGGGTCGTAATCCGCACTGCATTCGGCATAGATGTCTGTTATCTTTTGGTAGTATCTGCGCTCTGAGGTACGTATCTCACGAATACGCTCCAGTAAATCGTCAAAATAATCTTTGCCAAAATGTTTTCCCTGCTTCAAACGTTCATCATCAAGCGCATATCCTTTAATAATAAACTCCTTCAATACAGATGTAGCCCAGATACGGAACTGGGTGGCTTGATAGCTATTGACACGATAACCTACCGCAATAATAGCATCCAAATTATAGAACAGAGGTGTACGTTCCACATCCCTTTTTCCCTCTGATTGAACTATCCCAATTTTTCGGATAGTTGCCTCTTTTGTAAGCTCGCCTGTTTCGTAAATCTGACCAAGATGATAGTTGACAGTCCGTACATCCACCCCGAACAAATCGGCCATACGCTTTTGTGACATCCAAAATGTTTCACTGTTGAATATCACTTCTATTCGTGCCTCGCCTTGCGCCGTTTTATACAGCAAAATGTTAGAACTCAACGAATTTTGCATCAATTCGTTTATCGAAATTGTTCGAGTAAAATAATCGCGAGCTTGTTGTACCAACACTTTTTTGACATTGGCATTTTCGGCAACAATCATACATGCCATACGAGACAGACGGAAGATATTGACCTTACGGAATGAACCGCTTCCAATCCTTACCATATCAACCGCTTGGTTGAAATGGTCGTCTACATTCATTCCTTTTTCACCTGCCACCTTGATAGCCTTGTCTATGACTCTTTGGAATTTCCAATAAGCCGAATAGCCCATAGCAGCGCACAGGTCGCGAGAACTCCAGTATTCGTTTCCGCCCTCATCCTGACGGCGTATATTGTCGAATGATGGACGCATTTCGGGGATGTTGTCTATCTCTGCCATAGTGTAATTATTCAACCAGTCCCAATTCTTTCAAATAGCCTTCTATCTCCTTATCCAGTTCGGCTCGCTTGGCTTCCAATTCCTTTATTTCAGCCATGACTGCTTTGATGTCAATAGGCTCTTCTTCCTCAAAAGTATCGACATAACGAGGAATATTCAGATTATAGTCATTTTCGGCAACCTCCTGTAACGTAGCGAGGTGACTGTACTTTTCAATTTCCTTGCGGTCACGGTAGGTTTCTACAATCTTCTGTATATGCTGAGGGCGGAGTTTGTTTTGGGTCTTGACCTTTTCAAACTCTTTGCTGGCATCAATGAACAAGATATTATCGTCTTCCTTACGGCATTTCTTCAATACGAGAATACAGGTCGGAATGCTTGTACCATAGAAAATATTGGCAGGCAGCCCGATAATGGCATCAATATAGTTTTTCTTCTCTATCAGGAAACGGCGTATAACGCCCTCTGCATTCCCTCGGAACAGAACTCCGTGCGGAGCAACGCAAGCCATCGTACCACCTTCATTGAGGTGATGAACCATATGCAGAATAAAAGCATAGTCGGCTGTTTTCTTAGGTGCAAGTCGTCCTGCTTTACTGAAACGGTCGTCGTTGTTGAATTTGTCGGCAGCACTCCATTCGGCAGAGAACGGAGGATTTGCAACCACTGCATCGAACTGCATATCATCGAATGCGTCCCATTCAAGCGTATCGCCATTCTCTATTTTGAAGCTGCTGAATCGGATACCGTGCAGCAACATATTCATTCGGGCAAGGTTGTAAGTAGTCGGATTTTTCTCCTGTCCATAGATATATGCCGCCTTACCGATACTTGCTGCACGGAGCAATAGTGAACCACTACCGCAAGTAGGGTCGTAAACATTACGCAAACGGTTATGCCCAAGAGTAACAATCTCCGCCAATATGCGGCTGACCTCTTGCGGAGTATAGAACTCACCGGCTTTCTTGCCTGCACCGGCAGCAAACTGACTGATCATATACTCATAAGCATCGCCCAAAATATCAATCTCCTGAGAGGCCTCCACTCCGAATTTTATATCATCAAGTGCAAGCAGAACATTGCTTATAAGCGTATTCTTGTCATCGGTTGTCTTTCCGAGCTTAGGGGAAGCAAGGTCAATATCCGAAAACAGACCACCAAAATCCTCTTCGCTGTCACGTCCGAGCGTACTATCCTCAATGCGTTTCAATGAGCGTTCCAGCATCGGAAGGATATTTTCTTTCCGCTTGATAGTTTCGATTACAGACGAAAACAAGAATTTCGGTTCAATGAAATAGCCTATATTTTCCAAGCATTGGTTCTTGACCTCTTCCTGCAATTCCGCAGCATCCGAATCGGTCATTTCCCATAATTCCTTGAATGTAACTTCATCATCCTCCAATGCACTGTTGGCGTATGTTTCTATCTTCTCCGACAGGTATTTATAGAAAATGAATCCCAAAGTAAAATACATAAAATCGCTTGCCGACATATTGCCGCGCAAACGGTTTGCGACCGCCCAAAGCTGGTCACGGAGTTTCTGTTGCAGTTCTTCACTCATATCCTTATTGCTCTATATTATTCTGTATTACATCACTTTCCGGCAATGGTATATTGCTTTCAATTATACTTCTCAGGTCATCCAGCACTTTCCCTTTATATGAGAAATATTTTGCCCCTTGATATGCACCCGATGTATTCCGTTTCTCTTCCGGCATAAACGTACCGACAAAAGGGGACAATTTATAAATACGACCTTGATATTCAACGGAATCATCGCTTGCCACCTTGACTTCTGTATTCGTAGGCATGAAGGTAACACATTCCCCTATTTTAATACCGACCATGCTGAATTTGAAACGCCCTCGCTTTACGGTTCGCTTCTGCACGACAGGCAATGAATCTTTTTCGTTATGGCAAACCGGTTTATTATCTACATAGACCGTAACAACCGCATCATCAATCATCTTGGCTATGTCATTGAATATATCCAAAGCTATTTGCGGCGGCACATTGAAAAACTCCCGATTCTGACGAATACGCAAATCCGTCAACCGATCAATAGTCTTGTGTACATGCTTTTCAACATCGTTATATTTGACCGTCTGAATGGTTGCATAAATCTCAAAAGGCAACGGAACAGCCGTGTTGTCAAGTTCCTTGGAACGTATATCTACAGGCCGCGCACTTTTACCGATTTTGACCCAATCCTCACGAAAACTTGGATTAGTCAAGATATACACATATCCGGGTTCATTTGTCTTTACCATATCAGTATTTCTTTTAATCCCAACTGAAAGTGCGTATGATATTACGCAATCTGTCTAAAATCCTCGTCAACGCCTTTCTCGTCTTTATCAATCCGAGATGCTTCTCTTTCAATGCCTTTTGTATGATTTCTGGCTGCTCTTTTTGCAGATAATCATATTCTTTAAGGAAATGATTCAATACTGATGACGATATTTTCTCTTCCTCAGCCAATGAGTTGACGGCATTTTCTCGTTCAACAGCAATATAGCGGTTCAACCGTTCTTCCAAATCGCTTGTACCGTCAGCCTTGCCTCGCTGCATCATGAAATTTTCCTTATCGTCATCCACATTCTTTTGAATGAAGCCATCAATAAGTTTTGCCTTGCTGCGCATTTCAGCATCCTTAATCATCGTGTCAATGATATTCTGGCGGCGTTCCGCGTAATCGGCACTATATGGGTCAAGTTCTGCAATGAGTTCAAGGATATATGCCACATTGATAATGTCGCTATGTAGGAGTTCAAGGCAGAAATCCACATCACCGAGGTCTCCGTCATCCGGAACATCTGTATCATCATCCGGTTTGGGTGACGGTGCTGGAACAACGAGTGCAAAAGTATCATGGATATCAAGATACTTACTTCTGAAATCCATAAATTGCTGTTCCGTCATGCCGAGATCATCAGACTCTTCATTATAATCCTCGTATATCTGTATTTCAGCATGTTTACGGATAATATCACGGAACGCCAAAACAAACTCTTTCTTAGCTTTTTCACTCTGCAAAAGGTCTATACAATTTGTGTCCGGATATTTCTTCAAAAAATTGGTAGCAAGCTCCTTGTATTCCTGTTTGACTTCTTCAAACGGAGGTCGCACTATTTCTTCCGGATTGTTACTGTTGCTGAACAATTTGATAGCGGTATCAACATTGCTTTTCAAATCACGGAAACACACAATCTTTCCGAAGCGTTTCTTTTCATTCAGCACACGGTTTGTCCGGCTGAATGCCTGCAACAAGCCGTGGTATTCCATATTCTTGTCTACATAAAGCGTATTGAGTTTCTTGCTGTCAAAACCGGTAAGGAACATTCCGACGACCAGACAAAGATCAAGCGGCCTCATATCAACTCGCTTCTTTTTCATACGCAGGTTGATGTCATCGTAATATGCACGGAAGTTCTCTGTCGTAAACGATGTCCCGAACATTTCATTGTAGTCATCCATGATGGCTTGCAGTTCATCAACCTCACCGGCACTGTCATTCAGATAAGAACCTGTACCCATTCCTGTCAGATCATCATCTTGACTTCCATTGGCTGCATAAGTAAAAACTGCACCTATACGAATCTTGGGATTCAGTTCCTTGAATATCTTGTAATAACGGATAAGCATCGGTACGGACTGTACAGCAAACAATGCATCGAACTCTCCGTCAAATGTTGACTTATTGAAATTATTAAGGATGAATTTAGCGATTTCCGTCATGCGATTAGTACTGCCGTTCTGCACTTCCTCACTGCCATGATAATACTCTACAAGGAAACCGAGAACATTTTCATCGGCAATGGCATCTTTAATCAGATAGCGATGCAGGCAGTTGCCGAATACCTCTTTGGTCGTATGCCCATCAACTGCATTTTCTGTAAAAATAGGAGTTCCGGTAAAACCGAATATCTGGGCATTATCGAAGAATTGCATAATCTTCTTATGACTCTCCCCGAAGTGACTGCGGTGGCACTCATCAAATATCATCACGATACGGGAGTGGCATATCGAATCTATCTTGCTGCTGTACCATATCTTACTTACGGCAGCATTGAGTTTCTGAATAGTGGTAATGATAATCTTGGAGTTACTATGCAGCCGTTTTACCAGTTCATCCGTATTGTCCGTACCGTCAACAGCTCCCGGTTCAAAGGCTTCATATTCCGACTGCGTTTGTGTGTCAAGGTCATGACGGTCAACAACGAACATTACCTTATCTACATCATCCAACTCCGAAACAAGCTGTGCTGTTTTGAATGAAGTCAAGGTTTTTCCTGCGCCTGTAGTATGCCAGATATAACCGTTATCGTTGGAGTTCTGTACCCGATCCAATATCTTTTCTACAGCATAAAACTGGTATGGGCGAAGTACCATCAAGCATTTATCCCCTTCATGCAATACGATATATTTTCCGATAATCTTACCGAGCGTACACTTTTCCAAGAAAAATACAGCAAACTTATCCAGTTCATTGAATGGCAGATTTGCCGCATCCGTCCAGTTGAACGTGAATTTATATCCACCATTGGGATTATTGGCGAAATAACGAGTATTTACGCCATTGGAGATAACAAATAGCTGAATATAGTCGAACAGCCCATGAAAGGATGTCTTATGATAGCGTTGTATCTGATTGTATGCCTGCTTGAGTTCTACACCCCGACGCTTCAATTCAATCTGAACCAGAGGGAGGCCATTGATAAGAATCGTCACATCATAGCGACACTTCTTTCGTCCCTCCACCGTAATCTGATTCGACACCTGAAACTCGTTCTGACACCATTGTGTACGATTAAGGAATTCCACCCAAATACGCTGCCCGTTCATCGTGTCAAGAGGATATAGGTCACGAAGTTTCTTAGCCTTTTCAAAGCGAGTACCACCTTCCAGATATATCAATATCTTCTCAAACTCTTCATCCGTAAATGAGTTACGACCAACTTCCGCCAGCTGTTTCTTGTTGTGAATTTCCAACTGCCGCTTGAAGTTGGCATAAAGATTATCTTCTTCGGTAATCTGGACATACTCGTAGTCCATTTGCCGAAGTGTGGCTATAAGTCCGGCTTCCAATGCCGCTTCGCTCTGTATTGACATATTCTTTCCCTACTATGGTGTTATTACTTATTTATTCCAGCTTGTAGTATTTTGATACCTAATGCATTTTCTATTTTGCACAAAGTTTCCAATGACAGATTCTCGCGACCTTTCAACACCTTGGATACATATTGCTGGGTGCAGTTCATTTTCTCAGCCAACGCTCGTTGTGTCATGCCAAGTTCCTCCATTCGGTTTGACATGGTTGCAGCTATAGCCTGCGAATGGCAAACCCAATCTTCGCTTTTGCATTCCACTGTTTCCTCTTTTACTTCCAGTGCGTTGTCTATCTTATCTTCTGCCATTGTATGCATCAAAAATACCTTTGCCTTATTTGGTAAGCAAAGGTACTATAAATAATTGAGATGACACAACTTTCAGGTTGTTAATCGGTTCTTTTTTGCGCTAAGAATATTCTTATTTAATTGCTGTTACTCTTAAATCATATCTACGGCTACCCGTGTCAAGATCGACATCATACTCTTTCAGTCCTTTTTCAACTGCAATCTGATGTAATTCTTGCTTATCCTTTTGTGATATATCTGGACCATAATATATTGCTTTCAAGCATCCAACATCCGGTATTGCAACATAATCATTCTCATCTTCTAAATTATAGTAAATCATTCTCCATTCATGTTCGTGCTCGTATTCTTTTCTGTCTTTATAAAGATAAACTCGATACCAATATAATTGATTAACAGATATTATAGACGACAAAAAGCTTAACCAATTTTTATCTCCAATCTGCTTGAAATATTCGTAAGTATGAATATTTCCCTCATCTAATGTAACATCCGGTCTTAAATCTGTATAAATCACAGGAAAGAGATTAACACTCATTCCCAATGAATTATATTTAAAAATGCATCGTCTGAGATCATATTCTAATGCAAACCCCTTATATCCATCTGCATATCTATCCCACATATACTTAGACTGCACACTTTCTGTAAAACAGGCAATTTTTGCACTATTTCTTGGATTTCTAAAACGCGATTCTTGTTTTTTTATCGCAGCCCCTATATTATTGCAAAAATCAACATAATCATCTGTCAATATTTTATCTATAATTTGTTCATCCGTATATCCGCACTCTCTATAATAACATATTTTCGTTGCTTTTTCCGCCCTTATTTCAGGGGATTTCTGTGTTATATGCGACAATGTTATGCGCAACGCATCTTTCAATGCATTTTTTAGATCTTTGTGAATCTTATCTTGATCTATATATAAATACGAATCATATTTATCTGGAAACATTCCCGCATGGCATAATGAAATAGTTTTAGATTTAAATGATTCAATTGTATAGCCCTTATCGTCTATTCTACGATACCTAAAAAGTTTTTCCGGTATATTAGGAAGTACTAACTTATAAATATTACTCCATACGTCAGAAGTCGCAGTTTTATCTATATTGAAAGGGATATAAGATTGTTCTATAATCTCTTGGAATTGTTTTCTAAAATCCAACATCTGCAAATCACGAATTTGTTATTTCTTTATTTCATTAACTCGACAATATTTTCTGGCAACACGGCGTTTCTTATACCATCTTTCGGAGCATTCTTAAGGAACAGCATTGGAACGACGGTGTAGCACTTGGCAAACGGTAGCAGATTAGCTTTGCGGAGAAGTTCGGCAGTCAGTTGTTTGCCATTCTCTTGAGTAGTCCATTTGCATTCTCCGACCAACAAATACTTTTTGTCAAGCGATTCGGCCATAACATCAAACTCGACTTGTTCCGGCTTCTTATCCTCATTGAGCACAGAACCCCACCAGCGTTTTGCCTTGCCATAAACCACTCCATTGACAAGATTTCCTGTTACGGCATCCCGACATAATTTTTCCCATTGCATACTCACATACTCCGATAAATGAGCAGTCAAAGCCTGTTCTATTGGCAAACGACGACCAAGCTCGATGAACGAACGATTAGGTACGACAAACTGATAATAAAATGCCATAAACGGATCGGCTATCTTGTAAAGACTCTTTTTCGCATTCTTTTCATCAATCCCAAACGGAACATCTTTCTCCAAAAATCCGAGATCAATAAGTTTCTTCAATGGACGCGACAGGTTGGTTGCAGGCTCATTGCATCTTGCGGCAATCTCAGAAAGCCGATTTGCGCCAGTACCGATATAAGACATTATCGTCGAAGTCTTAACAATATCCTTTACATCGTCCTGAAACAATTTTATCGGTTCTTCGTAAAGAGTTCCATTTACAGAAAGGATATTGTGCCACAAAGCATCATTAAGTGAATTTTGGTTTTCCCTTAGTTCCCAATAACGCGGTACACCTCCCCAAACAGCATATTCTTCAATGGCATTCATCGCATCAAGGCTCAAAGCCTCTTGAATATATGGCAAACGTATCGGTGCAAGTTTCATGATCTCATCAGCACGACCATAGAGAGGTGCAGTAGAATCAAGAAACAATCCATACATCATATTTTGTGACGAACCGCAAAGCACAAGATTATACTTCAACAGCTTTTCATCAACCAGTTTTTGTAGCACAGACGGCAGTTCAGAAGATTGCTCTACAAGATACGGAAACTCATCCAAACATAAAGTAAAACGCTTGTCTGTTCGATAATTGACCGCACGAAACATAGATTCCCAATCCGGATATGTCAGTTTGTCGAAATCCGGGAACACTTGTGCTATTACTTTTGCAAGCAATACTCTCTGATGTTGCCCTTCAGAACGGTCAGCAAGGAAGTAAACATCCGTATCCGACAACACCCTTTTGATAAGCGTTGACTTACCCAACCGTCTGCGACCGTACATCACGACTAACGAGGACTTCTCTCTTGCAAGAGCATCCTTTAATCGTGCAGCTTCATCTATTCTATCAACGAATTTCATATATCTTATTTATTATGCAGCGCAAACATAATGCTTTTATTGCATAACACAAATTTTTGAGCCATATTTTTTTATTCCCAAAGAGCAAATTGCAACTTATGTATAGGAGAACATGTGCTCTATTCCTTTTTTGAAGCTCTTTTCCTTGTTTTCAAACTCAAATCTTGCAAAGCTTTTCCCAACTTGTCTTCTTTGGCCAGCCATAGAATATCATCGTCAAGCTGTAAAGCATACAGCACTCGCAAATAGATTCCGATTGCTACTGTCGGTGTGCCTTTTTCTATTCGGGACACAGTCAACGGAGAACAAGTGGCACGTTCTGCCACCTGAGCCACACTCAGATTCCTGCGCAAGCGAGCCAGTTTAATCTGCTCTCCCACAATTGACATCTTCTGCACCAATTTTCGGGGCAGCTTAGTCCCCATTGTATTCTTTGCCATATTCAACACATCATATAATATGTAAATTTATAACTTTTCATCTATTTAATGATGTATTACAGGTAAAAAATCACAAGATTAGAAGAAACGCTTGACCAAGTACAATATAACGGTTATACACTTTTTCAAGCGAATAAATCAGATTCGTTATACTTTTTCAAACGAATTCTATGTTTATAAAAGTTGCAGCAGCTTCCGACAACCATCTTGGGGAAAGTGTGTAAAACAAGATAATTTTGCTTTGGAGAAATATAAACGCTATTATATTGTTTATAAGCGCCAATATATCCACACAACAAACAATATGTTATTTGTTGCGTAAACACATACGATTCCTCCACACAACATATATTCAAGATTAGTTGGCTATTCAAATGAAAAACAACTTTACTTTATCCCCGTATTTATATATACGTGCATTAAAGTAAAGCTAACAGAGGGAGAAAAAGAAATGACTTCGCCAAAGCCGAACCGAACTATATCTGCCGACTTTTTTGGAGACTGCAAAATAATCACATAATTTGCCAAATCCCTTTGACCATTATGTCTCATTTTTGAGTCGAAAACAGTTCATTTTAGAAATTCCATCGTTTATCATTAAATGTTATCAACTAAAATCAGTACCTTTGTATAAGAAATCACTTAGAGTATAAATGTGGTAAGAATTTGATTATCACTCATTTCATCTCTAACCCATAATACATTCTTCGTCTCGCACTGTAAATGATTAATAGTTCTTGGCTGAGCTAAGTGATTAAAGTTTAGATAGATGTTACTAGTAGTTCAAATATAATGTCAAAGAAGATAGGTCGTAATGAGCCTTGCCCTTGTGGCAGCGGCAAGAAATATAAGCATTGTTGTATGCAAAAGGAACAGGCAATAGGAATATTGCCAGTAGCAAATCATGCTTTGTGGCCATCTTCTTGGCTTGATGTACCAAAAACGATAGCGTATTTAAGTAATCATGCAGTCCCTCCCATATTGGACTATTTGATAGCAATGCAACTTAATCCACAAAATCGAGGGAAGAATATCCGAATTGAGCACCTTTTGCAAATAGCAGTTGCGAATCTCGGAAAGAGTAGCCAGATTCCTGACATCAGTGAGTTCAAGAGTATAATTGACCAAGAGTTCTCATTTGATCTTATGGAAGACATGCCGATTAACATGTTTGCCGAACCTGTAGTGTTTTATGGAGGCAATTACACATTCTTTCCTGGCATCTCGACACATGCGACAGAAATTTTCCGTTCAATGACAGAAGCCATATTCAATAAAAGAAATATATTTACGGAAGCTTTCCGTAATGAAATTTATGATGGAGTACTCTTCATGCTTGAACTGAGCAAGCTTTTGTCAACCCAAGCAGGGATAAGTGGCTTAGTACGCGGAAATGAGACCCCTCGCGAGACGCTTAACGAACCAAAAACTAGCCAATCTTTTGTTATTAATTTGCCGACAATGACAGAACTCATTCATCGGAATAGGCTGAATCCAAATGTTTTGAAATCATTTTTGTTAGAAGTTAATGCTACTGATATACTAACCCAAGATGCAGAAAAGAATCCGTTGTTATACAGACCAATCGTTGAGTTTGACAATAACTTCTACTTTGCCGGAATTTCCAGTCAAGGCTGTGCCATTAACAACTTTATCTTAAAAACAGCTCTAAAACATCGTTGTCTTGAAGAACTAGTAAAACAGACCCATTATGGTGTCTGGATGCGCATCGGGCGTTCCTGTATAGAACAGCTGCGCTGGGTACAAAATTCAATGGATGAAATACTTGCTCCTGTTGAAGGCTATTACGAAGATGTATTCCGCATTGATGTCAACTGGCTTGCATACGTGTGCTATGCTCATGATTTAGCCCGTAATGTAGCCATAGATGGCAATGAGAGTTTCAACAATCGAGATCTCAGCCAACATTTACAAAAACGTATTGATACCATCAGAAATGATAAAAGGTCGAAAGATGACCATATCCTGACGCTTGTTCTGTATTCTACAATGGGGGAGACATACAGATTTGCCATGAAAAAGCAAAATGGAACTGACTATTTTCTTCAATTCTCTGCTTATGATTTCTTACAACTGATACAGACTGAGAAATGGGACAGCTTGAGTCTTGTTCGTTATGCTCGGTCCAAAGAGAACGTATCATCTCTCGAGACTCCTCTGAATCAATCTCTCGATGTATATGCTATATATAAGCATTATGGTGAAAGTTTCTATATGACAGACAACACACCATCAGACATGCTTTATATTGAGCCAAATGATGGATGTGATCTCATATTCAAAAGTAAAGATCAACTGTATTTCCACGGAACGCTGAAGAGATTAAATGGACAGTATGCTTATATACCAGTGATACGTGATCTCGACTATGCGGCAATTTTTAAGCCTGTCCATTCAGGTTTCAATGCCAAGAGTTGTGAATCTTATAGTATTCCTGTGTGGGTAAGTTGTTATCAAGAAGAAAAACAGGGAATAAATCCATCCTCTATTTCCGATACTGTAATAACAGCTGTTGCATACTGGATGGATACTTTACAACCAGCCATAGCCGATATGATCAGCCAACGCTATGAGCACTCCGTAGAAATAGAACTTGTCTTCAGTGAAAAGGTCTTGGCCGATAAAGGGATACACTATGATGACGACATAAAGCCTACGCAAGGAGGAAATCTTAACGTATCCAAGACAGAAGGCGGAGTTTCCGTTACATTTGATGATGATTATATCCATTCTTTTATGGGAGCTGGCAATGAGAGTGAGCGCAACATGATGCGTTGTATCATAAAAAAACTCCTGGAAATAGACGAAGAGACTGCATGCCAAATTATTGATACTCGCATCCCCTTTGGTCAAGCAAAGATGATTCTGATGATGGAGCAGTCACTCAACCCCCTGTCAATACCCTTGTGGCTTTATACTCCTATCTATATTCATGCCGCCACCAGCCAACTACTACAAGACAAATTCCCACAGTGGATGAAGGAGAAAGGTCATGATATAGCAGGTAAACTCAATACAAAAACTGAGAAAGAAGACTTCCTCCACAAAGGAGTAGATGTGCTCCTTAATGAACTTGATAAACGCCTATCATCATTTGATACATTGTGGTTGCTGCGTATGCTCAT
Source organism: Bacteroides xylanisolvens (assembly GCF_018289135.1). Taxonomy (NCBI): domain Bacteria; kingdom Pseudomonadati; phylum Bacteroidota; class Bacteroidia; order Bacteroidales; family Bacteroidaceae; genus Bacteroides; species Bacteroides xylanisolvens. Next base: position 201,794 of record NZ_CP072216.1, on the reverse strand, counting down.
GCAGAATCACGAGACATTGGTTTATCAGCGAGAGCATAACAGAGTCTTACAACCCGCACAGATTCTTTGTTTTGGAGAAAATGAGTCAAAACGTAAAGAATTCTTCGATACAGAAAGACGACTTGCTGATGCTGGAATATCTACCCGTGCTATGATAGAATATATAGCTGCGACACAGTATCGTGGCGGTGGTGTTAAACCAGGCAATGATGATGTAGAAAGCCTGTTAGCTATCATGAACGAAGTGATATCCATTGGTGGTATATGTGACGCCATACATTTAGATGTAGCTAATCATACCATTGAGAAATTAGGCTCTGGACGTTATGGTATCTACGATGATGTTTTTTCCGACAATGTAGGAGAGTTTGCAGCAACGCGCACTATTGAGAGTGTAAATGGGCAAATCGAAGATTTCGAGAGTAAGATGGCCAGGATGGCAGTACGTCCAGATACAAAAGAAAAAAACAAGGATGCAGAACTCGAGGAGATAGATGTGGCATTCTTAGAGGATTGGGGAGTATCATATTCTAACATCTTGCAGTTCCTTTATGTTTGTTACATCATAGCTATGAAGCAGCAGAAGTCTGTTATTGAGATGGAAGAGTCTCAACTCATCAAAGCTATGCAGGAGCATTGTACAGAACTAACTGAAGATTTAGCAAAGAAATGTATCATTCGCCTTTCTTTGGATAAACGGGAAAACTACCTCACTCCGCCAGTAGGATTAGCGGGCAAGGATATCTTCCCTTGGTCATACAATAGGGAATTAAGTTATCTGCGTCGCCCAGTGATTCGTTATCAATATGATGATGGCACAGTTATGTGCATGTTTGGGTTCCGCTCCTGTATTCAAGCCGGCATTCAGCTATCTGACTTGCTTTATTCTGGTCGCTTACGTTATGTGGGAAGGAAGATAGAAACCTTGCTTGGAAAATTTGAGGCTATAAAAGGGGCTGCGTTCAATGACGAGGTACGCTCTTTTTTGGCAAAGATACCAATAATGCGAGTATGGGAACATGATGTCACTATCAAATCTGGAGGTTATTTTGCGGCAGATAAAGATTATGGCGATATTGATGTGATGGCTTATGATACATCACGTGATATACTCTACTTGATAGAATGTAAGAATACCAATCCAGCCAAGAATATTAAGGAAATGAAAACCGAGATGGATGAATATCTTGGTCGTGGTGATAATCCCGAGAGAGACAAGAAGAGAGCTCTTGTTCTTAAACATTTGCGTCGTCATCGCTGGGTAACGGAGCATATTAATGAAGTTGCGAAACACATTGGTGTAGCAGTTACACCCCGAGTAAAGTCAATGATGCTGACAGCTACAGTAATACCAACATCCTATCTCAAAAGAGAGAAAATACCAATGTCAATTCTGAATTACCCTGAATTAAAGATAAAGGGCGTGAATTTACTAGATTCGTGCAAAGAACCAGATTTAAGCGTACTTGATATATGAGACTTTTAGAGGTGCTGATGCATCACGCCTTCTAATTTTTACCTACTCCTAAAGGTAGTATGGAGCAATCGCTGACGGTTTATCATCTCTGCAATCTGTTCAGTTCGCATTCCCCTATTCTGGCTTGCCAAACAGTAGAGTATAGCCTCTTCAATCTTCATATTTTCAATAATTTAAAGTGTGCAAATTTTGCACAGGTTGTTACAAAAGTACGGAAAAATACGGCAACGGAGGCTCTCTGAAAAAGAATCATATCTGAAAACTTTCTCTTTTGACTGCAAAAGAATACGAAATCCCGACTAACAAGCCTGACAAAATTTCATATATGAACTTTTATACATATTTTCGTCCCCCAAAGAAACAAAATTATGGAAACATCAAAAACATACAATAGAACAATTAATTTATTAGATAAGTACACAAAGTTTATCAAGTCTATTGACACCGAGGATATTGGCAACAATCTTACACTAGATAAATTAATAGAACTAAAATCAATACTGTCCGATATTAATAACATAATGACATTAATATCGACTCGTTCTATTGCAACAAAGTTATCAGATATATTATCATTTAAAAATGAAGATAGAGAACGGATATTTAATGATATTGATAAACAAAAGCCAAACACAAATGGATTCGACATAAGAATTGACTCTCCTGTAAAAATATTAGTAGAAGTCAAATGCAATTCTCTAATCCGCAACAAAAAATTTGGTGCTGCACAAATCAATGCAATTCTTGAAGATGCTAGAAAATTACGGTTAGAATCATCTCGACATATAAAGGCAAGTAAAAGTATTCAAGACACAAAAGATTATATTAAGATAATTGCTATTGTCAATTTTGGCAATAGGTCTGACAAAGATTTAACGTCTCAACTACTGAGAGAAACCAAGTGTAAAGAATCCACTAATTCTGCAAGAAAAGAACGAATGAAAGTGAAAAAGTTTTTAAGACCATTATATTCACTATCGCAAATACATGAAATAACAGATCTAGAAAATGTTTATCTAACAATTTTACATATAAATGATTTAAAAAATGAGTTAGAGCGAATACGATGTGAGTACAGTTTATCACTCAAGTAAAAATACAACATAGCTTTACTTTATCCCTGTATTCATATATACGTGCATTAAAGTAAAGCTAACAGAGGGAGAAAAAGAGATGGCTGCGCCAGAACCAAGCCGAACCATAACTGCTGACTTTCTCTTTTGGCTGCAAAAGACACAGAAATCCTGCTCACAAAACAAACATGATTCGAGCCCTTGTCAAGCCACCAAAAGCCCATCCGAAAATCCGTAAAATTACCCTCTATTTTACAGCCACAATCGGCGAAATAATCACCGATATGCCTTATCTTTGCGAAACGGAGATTTAAGAGCAAAAGAGAGCCATTATTCTCTTTTCCCCTTCGTTTGAAGACAAACTAAGGTTAAAAACGTTAAATCTTCGATTTTCGGCGAAAAAACAAGTAAATTTTTGAGCAGTCTATCTTTTAAGCCGTAAATTATTGATAATCAATTAGCATAATATGCTGTATCGGTAAGTAAGAAGCGCATACTATCATTGCTGCAATAAAATAGATCGTTTAAAGAAATCACTATGCCCATTATAGAAATATCATCCTTAACAGACTCCGGAGTAGAAATATTCAGTACCCTCACCGAAGCTCAATTACGGAATCGTATCGAGCCTGATAAGGGATTGCTTATTGCAGAAAGCCCCAAAGTTATCCATGTAGCTCTGAATGCTGGTTATGAGCCTTTAGCCCTCTTGTGTGAACAGAAGCATATCACTGGTGATGCCGCTGGCATCATTGAACGTTGTGGTGATATACCTGTCTATACCGGTGAAAGAAAGTTACTTGCCACATTGACCGGATATACACTGACGCGCGGTGTCCTCTGTGCCATGCGTCGTCGGGCACTACCAAGTGTAGAGGAGGTGTGTCGGAAAGCTCGACGGATCGTAGTCATTGAGGGCGTGGTAGACGCTACTAATATCGGAGCCATCTTCCGTTCCGCAGCCGCCTTGGGGATAGATGCTATATTATTAACACGCAATTCTTGTGATCCGTTAAACCGACGTGCAGTCAGGGTTTCGATGGGTTCTGTCTTCCTGATACCATGGACTTGGTTGGACGGTTCTCCCAATGAGTTGCGTAAACAGGGTTTCCGTACAGTCGCTATGGCACTCACGGAGAAATCAATCTCTATCGATAATCCTATCTTAGCAACCGAACCCAAGTTAGCCATCGTAATGGGAACAGAGGGGGATGGTCTTCAAAACGAAACAATCAATGAGGCGGACTATGTAGTCCGCATTCCTATGGCAAACGGTGTCGATTCTCTCAATGTAGCCGCCGCATCCGCTATTGCTTTCTGGCAACTTCGCGTTCAAAATGACACAGATCTGCCACCATCACCGGATGATGTACATATATGATTTTACTTATATTCCTACTCACACCTACAATACGTATTTGCGCCACAGGAACAGCGAGGTAACAACTTTTCCATCAATTCACTTCGAAAGAACTCATACAGTTCTTTATGCATGATGTCATATAGTGCCCTAACCCGTTCTTCCTGCTCATCTTCTACATGAATTCCTCCCTGAAAGGGATCTGTAAAGTTGAAAGAAACGTATTTTCTCACTACACCCTGCATTTCCTTTTGCACTTCCTCTGCTTCCGGACAAAGGGTAATGACATAATCCCACGTCTGTTGGGCATATGTCGCAACGTCACAGGGCTTTCTACGCGAAAAGTCATATCCATTTTGTTCCATCACTTGGCAAACAACGTCAGGGACAGAATTTCCAGCCAAAATACCGGCAGTACTAATCTTCATCCCTCTACCGAAGGAGTTCAAAATTTCCTGTGCCATACGACTGCGGCACATATCATTATTACTTACTATCAGTATATTCTTCATACACAAATTCTATTTTTATTTATTTCCTGATATAGCTACTTTAATAACTCCATCTAATTTGTTTTCAAAGATACGATAGGCCTCCTCAATCTCATTCAACGGAAATCGATGTGTAATAAGAGGAGTAGTATCAATTTTACCTTCCTCAATCAGCTTGAGAATCTCGTTACAATCGCAGCCATCCACTCCACCTGTTTTAAAAACCAAATTCTTGCCATACATATCAGGTAAAGGAAGAAGTTGTGGTTTATCATAGAGGGCTACAATCGTGACAATAGCATTAGGACGGGCACAATCCCAAGCCAAATGGAAGGAATCGTCACCCCCTGCCACTTCCAAAACGACATCTGCACCACCATGGTCACTATTCTTGAGAACAAAATCCTTGCAGTTTTCCGGTTCAGTCACCAACACATCAGGATAATGCTCACAGACAAACCGAATTCTTTCAGGAGACTTTTCACAGACAATAATGCGTTTGGGCTTCTTCAGCATCACACACAACAAAGTACAAATCCCAGTAGGCCCGGCACCGATGATAAGAACAGTATCTTCCGCGGTTATTTCCGAGATGCGTGTTGCCCAAAAGCCTGTTGCAAGCACATCACCGACAAACAAAGCTTGTTCATCACTCACTGTATCCGGAATACGATTCAAACCTTGATCCGCATAAGGAACTCTGACATATTCCGCCTGACCGCCATCAATTCGGCAACCTAAAGCCCAACCGCCATTAGGATCAGTACAGTTATTCACATATCCATGCTTACAGAAAAAACACTCACCGCAGAAAGTTTCGACATTCACAGTCACCCTGTCACCAGGCTTCACCGAAGTGACATCAGCCCCTACTTGTTCTACCACACCTACCATCTCATGCCCGACAGTTATTCCGGGCACAGCACGCGGCACACTGCCATGTTTAATATGAAGATCACTGGTGCAGATGCTACCAAGTGTTACACGCACGATTGCATCCCGTGAATCCTTTATTTCCGGTCTCGCCTTCTCTCGCAATTCAAACTTTCCGTGTTCAATATATGTGTATGCAAGCATAATATCCTCCTCGTTCATTAATATATACCTTGCAAAGATAATGATTTCATTGGCAAAACAAATCTCTTTTATCACGTTCAATACTCCCAAACCGAATCTCACTCTATATTTATAACAATACAAAGCTGAATAAAGTCATTCACTGTTTTTTCGACTTCGGTTTTGATATTCTGGAAAATATTCTTACTTTTATATCCCAAATAATAAATAAAAACAGCTGCACGACTTATTATATTTACACACAAGCCTATGATAGATACTTCCGAAAATCTGATTATTATAAAAGGTCAAATCAAGACTCCCGAAATAGAAAGCTGCCAGAATTATGATGGCAGCTATAAGATAGTATTCCGAAATGTTCCTAGTACTTATACTTATAAAGAAGAAAATGTCCTTTGGCTGACTGATCCGGACAAACCGGCCCCCAACACCCCATCTCTTAAATCCAAAAATCAGAATAAAAAATATCCTTACAAGCCTCTGTTTTCAAAAATAAATACGTATCTTTGTCCTTTGAAGCACAGGAAGAAGAAATAATTAAGTAATAATAAACAAAAAAACATGAAGAAGCGAATATTATCATTATTAGGCATAATTGCCCTATTTTTAGGAGTCATCCTAGTTAGCTGTGGAAACGATGACGATAATAAAAACACAACAGGAGTACACAAAATTGTTATAGAGCAGTCGGGAAATACAGACGATTTTGATCTAAATATCGCATTCGGAGCAGCCAACACCAGCGGAGTTGCAAAATTATACAATGAAAATGGCGAATATTTAGGTGATTCATATTTGGTAAATAAAGTGACAGAAAATAAGATAAGCTGCCAGACAGGTAAAGAAGGTTCCATGATGACTTGTGCAGGATCAGTAATAAGTACATCAGAACAAGCAGGCAAAAAACTAAAAATTTCTGTTATTGCCTATATAGACAACAAAGAGGTTAACCGCTTAGAAAAGGAATATATAACGAAAGGTAGTACATTAGTAGAGAATTTCAGTGTATCAACTACAAGTGTAGAATAAAAACGCATTCATAAGCAACTATCAATTCTAGCAAAATGCTAGAATTGATAGTTGCTTATGAGACTAACAGAATAAAGACCTATAGAATATCAGTTTTACAATAACACACGAACTGATAACAATAAAATCAATACTTTACAACATAATTTGATAGAAAAGTAAGATATTAAAATCATCTTTTCTTTTTCCTCATTGAAAAGATTCAATTTTAAGCTCCCTTATCCTTAATCTATTAGATTATGGATTAAAAATACGACAACATATGGTTACCCAAAGTGAACAAGTATTAGAAAACGGATTAATAAAAACCTTAATGGAAATGAACTATGAATATATTTCTATCAAGGAAGAAGATAATCTGTACGCCAATTTTAAAAAGCAACTTGAGAAACACAATAAAAGAGAACTCTCCCTACACAAGAGAAAACATTTCACTGATAAAGAATTTGAAAAGATCTGTATTTATTTGGAAGGAGGAACACGTTTTGAGAAAGCTAAAAAACTTCGTGACCTATATCCATTAGAAACAGAAGATGGAGAACGTATTTGGGTAGAATTCTTGAATAAAAATAAATGGTGCCAAAATGAATTCCAGGTATCCAATCAAATAACAGTAGAAGGGAGAAAAAAATGTCGCTACGATGTAACCCTCTTAATAAATGGATTACCATTAGTTCAGATAGAATTAAAGAAACGAGGAGTTGAATTAAAAGAAGCATATAACCAAATTCAACGCTATCATAAAACCTCATTTCATGGATTATTTGATTATATACAATTATTCGTCATATCCAATGGTGTAAACACACGCTATTTTGCCAACAACCCTAATGGAGGCTACAAATTTACTTTTAATTGGACAGACCCCGAAAATATACCTTTTAACGATTTAAGTAAATTTGCTTATTTCTTTTTTGACCAATGTAACTTGGGAAAAATGATAAGCAAATACATTGTATTGCATGAAGGCGATAAATGCTTAATGGTACTCCGTCCCTATCAATTCTACGCAGTAGAACGTATATTAGAACGAGTAGAGAACTCCAATAAAAACGGTTATATATGGCATACTACTGGGGCAGGAAAGACATTAACATCATTCAAAGCCGCCCAGTTAGTTTCAGAGCTTGATGGTATAGACAAAGTTATGTTTGTTGTAGACCGTCATGATTTAGACACACAGACCCAATCAGAATACGAAGCATTTGAACCAGGTGCTGTTGATGGAACTGATAATACCTATGAACTAATCAAACGATTAAGCGGTAATTCTAAAATCATAATTACTACTATTCAAAAGTTGAATTGTGCTATAACCAAAGATTACTATAACAAGTATCTTCAAGAAGTACGCCATCAGAAAGTTGTGATGATTTTTGATGAATGTCATCGCAGTCATTTTGGTGATTGCCATAAAAATATTGTCAAATTCTTCAGTAACCTTCAAATTTTCGGATTTACAGGTACTCCTATATTTGTAGAGAATGCCAAACAAGAGCATACCACAAAAGAAGTGTTTAGTGACTGCCTTCACCGTTATCTCATCAAGGATGCTATTGCTGATGAAAATGTGCTAGGTTTCTTAGTTGAATATTATAAAGGTAAAGATGAATCTGGAATTGATTATATGAATGAAGCTCGCATGAAAGAGATAGCCAGATTCATACTTACAAATTTCAACAAGTCAACAGTTGATGGCGAATTCAATGCGCTGTTCGCAATCCAATCTGTCCCCATGCTATTACAATATTACAAAATATTTAAAGAGCTCAATCCTAAAATTAAGATTGGGACTGTATTTACATATGCAGCAAATAGCAGCCAAGATGACGAACAAACAGGAATGAACCAAGGCTATGCTAATGATAAAGTTACGGCAGATGAACTACAAGTCATTATGAATGATTATAACAACACATTTGGTACATCTTTCACAACAGATAACTTTAGTGCCTATTATGATGACATAAATCTACGCATGAAGAAAAAAAAGAAGGATATGGAACCTTTGGATCTGCTTCTTGTTGTAGGTATGTTTCTTACTGGCTTTGACGCTAAAAAACTAAATACACTTTATGTTGATAAGAACTTAGAATATCATGGATTGCTACAAGCCTTTAGCCGAACCAACCGTATATTAAATGAAAAGAAACGTTTCGGAAAAATTGTATGTTTCCGTGATTTAAAAAACAATGTAGATGCTGCCATAAAATTATTTAGCAACAATAATCCCGCAGATACAATTCTACGTGAACCTTTTCCTGTTGTAAAAGAAAAGTTTAATGAGTTATCTTTGAAATTTAAAGAAAAATATCCTGATGTACAAAGTATTGATAAATTACAAAGTGAATATGAAAAAAGAGACTTTGTATTAGCTTTCCGTGAAATTATAAAAAAGCGGGCAGAAATGCAAATCTATGAAGACTTCGAACCTGACGACAAAGAATTCATCTTATCAGAACAAGAATTCATGGATTTTCGAAGTAAATATTTAGATATTACCACCGGGGTAATTAACCCTAATCCTGATGACAAGAAAAATACAGGAGATACAGATGTGCCTCCTTATGGCAAAGATGAAAGAACTCTAGACGATATTGATTTCTGTCTGGAACTCCTTCATAGTGACGTGATAAATGTAGCATATATCCTGACACTAATCAATGACTTAGATCCTTCGAGCAATGATTATCAAGAAAGACGTCAACAGATTTTAGATACTATGATAAAAGATGCTGTTATGCGTAACAAAGCCAAACTTATAGATGGCTTTATTCGCCAAAACGTGGATAATGACAAAGATGGATTTAGCAAATCTAAATCTGATGGTTCAATTGACTTAGAAAGTAGACTGACGAATTATGTTAGTCAACAACGTTATAAAGCTATTCAAGAGTTGGCAGAAGAAGAAGGAATTGATGAAGAAGCCCTCATTAAGTTTCTAAATGAATACGATTTTTTACAGAAAGAAAAGCCCGAAATCCTTCAGGAAGCCGTCAAAAAGAAAAGAATCGGACTAAAAGAACGCCGTACACTACTCAAAAGGATAATGGACAAACTACATTCGATAATAGAATTATTTAACTGGGAATAAAATTACATTAAATATATGAGCGAAGAACTACAACAAAAATTGCGCAGTCAATTATGGACTGTCGCCAATACTTTAAGAGGAAACATGTCTGCTAGTGATTTTATGTATTTCACTTTAGGCTTTATTTTCTACAAATATCTATCCGAAAAAATAGAACTTTATGCCAACGAAATATTAGAAGAAGATCATATTACTTTCAAAGAAGTATGGAATGGCAAGGATGAGGAATTAAAACAGGATGTAAAAGAAGAATGTATTCAAAATCTAGGTTATTTTATAGAACCGGAATATCTTTACTCCACCATCATAGAGCTAATCAGCAAGAAAGAAAATATTTTGCCGTCTTTAGAACGTTCACTCAAAAAAATAGAAGATTCTACAATAGGACAGGATAGTGAGGATGATTTTGGTGGTTTATTTTCTGATCTGGATTTAGCTTCTCCCAAACTAGGAAAGACTGCTGACGACAAGAATAAGTTAATTAGTGATGTATTAATTGCACTAAATGGTATCGACTTTGGATTACAAGAAGCCGGAGATATAGATATTCTAGGGGATGCTTACGAGTACATGATAAGTCAATTCGCTGCCGGAGCAGGAAAAAAAGCGGGAGAGTTTTATACTCCACAAGAAGTTAGTCAGATTTTAGCTGAAATTGTAATAACAGGCAAAGTACGATTAAAAGATGTGTTCGACCCGACATGCGGTAGCGGTTCCCTACTTCTTCGTACAGCTAAAAGTGGTAAAGCCGATTCTATTTTTGGTCAAGAAAAGAATCCTACAACGTTCAATCTTTGTAGAATGAATATGCTTCTTCATGGTGTAAAATACAATGACTTTGACATCCAAAATGGAGATACATTAGAAGCTGACGCTTTTGGAGACAGACAATTTGACGCCGTAGTTGCCAATCCTCCTTTTTCTGCAGACTGGACTGCAGCAGATAAATTCAATAACGACGACCGTTTTAGTAAGGCTGGAGTATTAGCTCCGAGATCTAAAGCAGATTATGCTTTTATCCTTCACATGATTTACCATCTCAATGATGGAGGAACAATGGCTTGTGTAGCACCACATGGAGTATTATTTCGTGGAGCTGCAGAAGGAAAAATCCGCCAATTCTTAATTGAAAAGAAAAATTATATTGATGCTATTATTGGACTGCCTGCCAATATTTTCTATGGAACCAGTATTCCCACTTGTATCTTAGTAATAAAAAAATGCCGCAAAGAAGATGACAACATCCTCTTTATAGATGCAAGTAAGGAATTTGAAAAAGTAAAGACACAGAATAAGTTACGTCCTGAACATATTCAAAAAATTATCGATACATATCGTGAAAGAAAAGAAATAGAAAAATATAGTCATTGTGCTACTTTACAAGAAATTAAAGAGAATGATTATAATTTGAATATACCTCGCTATGTAGATACTTTTGAAGAGGAAGAAGAAATAGATATCCATGCGGTCATGACTGAAATTAAAGAATTAGAAGCAAAACAAGCAGAACTAGATAAACAGATAGATGTTTATTTGAAAGAGCTAGGCTTAATCCAATAATTTTTGTTCGTTACAAATCCTCAATGTTATTTTCTAGAAAAATAAAATGATTATGGCAAATAATAACAATAAAGATAAATGCAATGTTCCAAATTTGAGATTTCCGGAGTTTAGTGGGGAGTGGGAAAAATGTAAAGTTTCAGAATTATTAGATTTCTATTCAACCAATTCACTTTGTTGGGAACAGCTTGAATATGATACAGAAAACATTTCAAATTTGCATTATGGGCTTATTCATGTTGGGCTTCCTACAATGGTAAATTTAGTACAAGATAGATTGCCAAATATCAAAGATGGGAATAAACCTAAGAATTATGAGTTATGCAAAGAGGGTGATGTTGCTTTTGCTGATGCATCAGAAGATACCAATGAAGTGGCAAAAGCTATTGAGTTCTATAATTTGAATGGGAGAGATGTTATTTGTGGCTTACACACTATTCATGGACGAGACAATAAGGATAGAACAGTAGTGGGATTTAAAGGATATGCTTTTTCTTCTACTGCGTTTCATAACCAAATAAGACGTATTGCCCAAGGAACAAAGATCTATTCTATCAGCACTAAGAATTTTTCGGAATGCTATATTGGTATACCATCTAAGGTAGAGCAAGCCAAGATTGCCTCTTTGTTACATCTTATCGATGAACGCATTGTTACCCAAAACAAAATCATTGAGGATTTGAAAAAGCTAAATCTGCGATTAGTAAATATTTGTTCGCACGAAAAGATTTGTTAGAAACTACTATATGCTTGTCGAATATTGCGACATTGAAAAATGGTTACGCATTCCAGAGTGGCAAGTATAATGCACTGGGCAAATGGAAAATCCTCACAATAACAAATGTGCCTGGCGAGCGATATATAAACGATGAAGATTGCAATTGCATAATCAACTTGCCGAACGATATACAAGACCACCAAGTATTAAAAGAAGGAGATATTTTAATATCTCTTACGGGTAATGTTGGGCGTGTTTCTCTTTGTAAGAATGGGAACTATTTACTCAACCAACGAGTTGGTTTGTTACAACTTGCGAAAAATGTAAATCAAGAGTTCCTATATCAAATTCTATCTTCTCAAAGATTTGAGAATAGTATGATAGCTTGTGGTCAAGGTGCTGCCCAAATGAATATTGGTAAAGGGGATGTAGAAAACTATGTGTTACCGTATTCCTCAAATGGCAATAACATTCTTTTTGCTGCAAAAATACTACATTCATACGATGAGTGCATCATTAATGAGCTGCGAAGACTAACCTTGTTAACCATGCAGAAGCAATATCTCCTTACCCAGATGTTCATATAAACATCTGGGACAAAAGATAGTTCTTTTGCCTATTGAATAGTTTAAGAACTGATAACTCATTGTCGATTTTCGCATCAATGCCTTGCAGTGTTGACGCAATTTTCATATTGCGACTATGTCCATAAGTTGGAATCATTATTCCGCGAACAATATCAGCGTTAATATTACTTTGTGTACCAGTTTCAAGATATTTGTGGATGTGGCGATACTTAAAATATGACAAGTAGTAGTACAGATAATCCAATAAATCTTTGTCTCTGAGCTGCATCGCAAACATTGCCTGGCTTGTAGTAATAGGTACTTCATTTATAGTTACCAAGCCAACCGATGCGTACATTGATATTATTAAACTATACTCTGGAACCACCCATGCCGAAGAGTTCTCTAATCCACTTCGGCTCAAATGATTTTCCGTGTATCGGACATACTTACCTTGCTTTGTTATATCGTTAATACTCAAGAATGGTATTTCTCCATTATAGTATTCTTTATTTGTAGAAGTTGGAGTGCCGCCAGCCTTACCTTTTGAGAACAAAGTGTCTAATCTATTCCATCCATTAGGCTTTTGAGCAAATGCCTGTTTACTAATCGCAGACCTATAGACTTCATAATCCTTAATCAGAGGACTTGCAGCACAACTTACACAGTCAGGAACTCCCAATATACGCTTGTGTGATTGCCTTGAATGCCATTCATCCACATTGCAAGAAAATTGCGTATCTGTGACTGGCTCATATCCTGTATATGGTGCAACTGGACTTATTGGCTATACCAACAACTATGCTTATAATGGCGAATCAATTTTAATAGTCAAAGATGGTTCCGGTGTTGGTTCTTTGTCGTATGTTAATGACCATTTTTCTGTAATTGGAACACTCAACTATCTAACAGCCAAAGAAAACTACTCAATTCTTTACCTGTATTATGCACTTATGGCGTTCAATTTCACTCCATATATAACAGGAATGGCTATCCCTCACATCTACTTCAAAGATTATGGGAAGGCAAAATTATTCTATCCATCCATTGAAAAGCGAATAAGGATTGCATCATTGCTACATAACATCGAGCAAAAGTTAGTTGTGGAACAAAACCTTATTATATCACTAAGCGCACAAAAATCTTACCTGCTGCGTATGTTGTTTATATAAATATCATGTGCAATAGATATTGTTTCTGTAAATTCAAGAACCTTAAAAGTTCCTGTTCTATAGACAGTTTTTCCTCTATTGAGGATGTTAAGTTTGTTATATTCTTTTGTTGTGCCATAGATGGTAAAGGACATTTGATATGATTGATGTCCTTAAGATATGCAGTTTTCATTGTTCCCTCTGTAATAATTCTGCTTATTTCTTTTGAGAAGTAAGAAGAAGACATCAGCAAATACAAATACTCTACATTGATATTTGTGTTCGGAACAATGCCCAATATACCTTGCTTGGTACAAACTGGATATTCATTTATAGATATTGCACCTATGGTAGCACCATTGGAGTATATAACAGACTTTGATGGAATAAGCCATGCTGATGATTTTTGCATACCCAGTTCTGTTATAAAGTCTTTATTATTTGTCAGATATTTACAAGACAAGTCTTCAATCTTAATAAATGGAATTGTGCCTTCTGTATAATATTCAACTACCGATGTCGTCGGAGTGCCACCTTCACCAGCTTTAATATAGAAAGAAGAAAACGGATAAAGTTTTCCTTTCAAAAGAACTGTCATCAATTCGTCAACAAGTCCTTTGATTAAGGATTTCAATTTATAAATGATTTTGTTTTGGGTGGCGATACGTTGGTCTATTAATGAAATAAAACGAATTAATTTTTTTTGCTCTTCCATACAAGGATATGATATGTTGAATCTCTCAATAATATCATAACTAAGATTTTGTTGCTTAGTTCCTTGGGCATATTTTATACCAATGATATTGCCATGCTTCTTATACCACGAGTAAAGAAATTCATTTTGGATGTCCATTTTAGATGTAAAAGCCATACATGCTTGGCTGATGGTCGATTCTCTTGTTGTAATTGAACAAGTACCCCTAACACCATTTGCTTCAAGTCCATATATCGCTATTACAAATGTTCCAACAGGAAGAAGTTTTAAGCTGTTATTTTTTGCAGCTTCCTCTGAAATTTTCTCTTTAGTATCAGATATATAATGCTCTTTGAGTTCACCGCTGGTAATCCAATTTATAGAGCCATCAAACTGATTTTTATTCATTCTACTTGGTGTATTTCCAGAATAGAGTTCGAATTGTTCTCCAATAGAAGACATTTCCCACTCCCCACTAAACTCCGGAAATCTCAAATTTGGAACATTATAGCAATTATATCCTCAATTCCCGTAGCTTTACCCTGTTTTGTTTAACTAAAAATATATAAGTATGATTCAAAAAAAAACTATCAAAGAAATTTCCGTACTTTGGAAAGAAGACAAAAAGCAATATGTAAAACAATCGACACTTGCTGCGTATGTACTAATTCTTGAAAATCACATTTATCCGACATTTGGAGAAATGTATGAGTTAGAAGAAAATAAGGTACAGGAATTTGCTCTTCAGAAGATTAATAATGGGTTAAGTAAAAAATCCATTAAGGATATTTTAATTGTATTGAAAATGATATTAAAATTCGGAGTAAAACATGGATACTTAGATTATAAAGAATGGGAAATCAGATTTCCAACGGAAGATGAGAAACAACATTTAGAAGTTCTTAGTATCTCACATCAAAAAAGGATCATGAGTTTTATCCAAGAACATTTCACATTCAAGAATTTAGGAATTTATATTTGCCTTAGTACCGGACTACGAATAGGAGAAGTATGCGCTTTAACATGGGATGATATAAACATAGAATTAGGAATAATTTCTATTAAAAGGACAATTGAACGCATCTATATCATTGATGGAGAGAAAAGACATACAGAACTTATTATCAATACTCCAAAAACTAAAAATTCCATTCGTGAGATCCCAATTACAAAAGAATTAATCAGAATTCTAAAGCCATTAAAAAAGATAGTGAACGGTAACTATTACATTCTAACAAATGAAGAAAAGCCTACAGAGCCTAGAACATATCGCAATTATTACAAGAAACTAATGAAAGATCTAAATATTCCAGAACTAAAATTTCATGGTCTTAGACATAGTTTTGCTACACGTTGCATAGAAAGCAACTGCGACTACAAAACTGTAAGTGTTATTTTAGGCCATTCTAATATAAGTACAACACTTGATCTTTACGTTCATCCCAATATGGAACAAAAGAAAAAATGTATAGATAGAATGATTAAAGGATTAAAATAATCCACGTAAAGGGGAAAAGTCAATTTCTTTTTCCCTTTATAACTTTTTCTTCATATATTTGTACTCAAGCTATCCAAATCGGAAAGCTTATCTTAAAACTACTAATCTTAAAAACAAATTACTATGGCAATCATCAAAATTGGAGAACTATTAAAACTTAGAGGGTTAGATATAAATAAAAGAATCAAGTTAGTAAGACATAAAGACGCACGCCAGAAACAATTCATAAATGGAGTAGAAGTAGAAGGTAACCCGTATGACTGGTATAGAAATGATAAAGACAAATTTATAGCATATCAAAGTGAGCAGCATAGGGATGTATTTAAAAATGTCGATTATATTGTTTCCTTTATTGGAGAAAACGGCACTATTGCCCGTTTTATCGGTATTTACAAAATTGAAGGTCCTGACAACGAACGCAACACTAACAAATATTGCTATAAAATAACTGAAGTAGAAGGCTTTGATGAACTAAAAGAACGTATCATTATAGACTGGGGGCCTTCAACCATATCTTGGCATCAATGGCTTAATGATAAAAATGATAAAGAGATTATTGAAATTACTCCAGGATTTGACCATATTTTCCCCGGATATGAAAAAATAGCTCTAACCCTCGCACAGCTAAAAAATATAATATTAGAAAAAGAATATCCTGAATGGAAAAAAATGCTTTCTGCCGTAAACTGTATTTATATAATAACAGACAGAAAAACTGGAAAAAATTATATAGGTTCAACATATGGGAAAGAAGGCATTTGGGGTAGATGGAAAGAATATGCCAAAACAGGAGGACACGGAAACAATGTAACCTTACAAAAATTATACGATCAAGACAATAGCTATCCTAATAATTTCTCTTGGTCTATCCTTGAAACACTATCTATTAGCATTAGTAGTTATGAAGCCATAAATATCGAGAAATGCTATAAGCAAAAGTTAGGTACCCTAGCTTTTGGCTTAAATAATAATTAATGATACAAGAAATAGTTAGTTAATCGAAAAATTGTAAGGCTGCCAAAGGTGCATTGACTACCCACGATTAACATATTGTATGAATCCTCAAATGATAGTGTCAATAAGCCATACACTAAAAAATAAAGCACACTTTCATTTGAATTAAACTGTTTCTTGTTATCTTTGCCTAGACGTATTCATTTAAAGAACAATAATATGGATGTTGAAATAAAAGAGAAAGAAAACCGAAGACATGTCGGGCGCAATTTACAAAGGATTCGTGTATATTTAGGCATGAAACAGGAAGCGCTGGCTGCCGATCTTGGTGTAAATCAGCAGGTCATTTCAAAGATTGAGAAACAAGAGGAAATAGAAGAAGACTTTCTAAAAAGAATTGCTGAAGTGTTGGGGATATCCGAAGAAGTCATTAAAGACTTTGATGTTGAAAAGACGATTTTCAATATTAATCATCATAATTATAAGGATGCAAATATCTCTGAAGGTGCTACTACATACGCTATCGTTCAACAAATAAATCCACTTGAAAAGATAGTTGAGTTATATGAGCGTTTATTGAAAAGTGAGCAAGATAAAATTGAGATCCTGAAAAAATATATGAAATAATCACTGCTAGATTCAGCAATCTAATATATAGAAGAATGGAAACAATAGAAAATATAAAATCAAATCACCTTCACCTTGGGAAAAAGATAGAACGTGTACGCAGACTTCGCGGTATGACTCAAACGGAGCTAGGCCAATTATTAGGAATAACCAAGCAAGCTGTTTCAAAAATGGAACAAACCGAGAAAATTGACGATGAACGATTAGAAAAAATAGCCTCTGCATTAGGAGTTACTACCGACGGATTGAAAGAGTATAACGAAGAAACAGTTTTATATAACACAAATAATTTTTACGAGAATTGCGGTGTAAAAAATGCAATTGGTAATAACCAAACATTCAATAATTTTCCCATAGAACAAACGATTGAACTCTTTGAGAAACTGTTAGAGAAACAGAAAGAACAATTTGAGAGCTTAAAAAAAGAGAAATAGATGACCTTTATAAAATACTCAACTTCGTTTATAACAATTATTTCCCTAAGGAAGTTGTAGATGAATTGATTTCCTCAAAGAACAAAGAAATTGATTGGCTAAAAATAGAGATAAAGAACCTTAAACAAGAAAGAGAAACCTTGCTGCAAATAATTAGGGATATGTATTGAGTATCCCTAATTATCAAATGTTGATAAGAAATCCCCATTACATACAAATAAAACAATCCCAACGCTTCCCATTCCCAAAATAAAGTCCTACTTTTGTGAAGAATTCTGTTTGCTATATTTACAACAGTATCTCACAAATAAAATAAACCCTACAAAATGAAAGAAGAACCCGACAGCCTGTCTGTCCCTTACAATTTTGCCCGTTGCTTCAACGCTCAATGTCCACAAGCCCCCAAATGCCTGCGCCACATAGCTACACAACTTGATACAGCCGACAACCTATATATCACTATCATTAATCCGGCACGTTATCCTGCGGATGGAAACCAATGCGAATGTTTCAAGACTGCTGTCAAAGTCCATGTGGCATGGGGACTTAAACAGTTGCTTAACAGAATCCCCTATGAGGATGCGGTCAGTATCAGAATACAAATGGTCGGACACTATGGAAAAACAGGATATTATCGGTTCTATCGCGGAGAACGGGGGCTTATGCCCAAAGACCAAGCCTACATCAGACAACTATTCCGTAATAAAGGGATAAAAGAAGAACCAACTTACCAACGTTACACAGAAGAATATATTTGGTGAGTTGCTGTCATCTGTCACAGTTTAGGGGTTAATTGTTTAGTAATGAACCGATAAGACTGTGACAGCAAGGGGTGACGGCAGGGTGATGGCATTTTTGCCGTCACCTGGTTATTAGTCTTACAACATGATAGAGTGTACCGCTACGCGTATGTTTGGAAGGTATTTCTTGCTTTTTCAGTATTCTTCCGAAGGAATTAACCCTTTTGACAGACATTGGAATTGAACTGCCTTTTTGAATATCCTCCATAATCTCCGCTGGAGACAGCCACTCCCCTTCTTCAGGCTGTGCGGCACGAAAATAACGGAAGAAAAGTTGCTCTTCCGGCGGGACTTGTTCAAATTCACGGTTGTTTTCCACCATGATCTTTTCTTCCTCCTGATCGAACCAGTAACGTTCGCCATGTTCCAGTTCATACATAGCTTGTGCGTAAAGCTGCTCATAGTCTATCGGACGGTTGGTGTCAATCACTCCGGTCACTTCGATACAAATAAAACGACGACTGCCGGAAGGGTCGGTCAACAGGTCTTTTTGGTTACTCGTAGCTATGAATGAGGCGTAACGACGCATTTCAAGCACGGCACTGCCATGAGGTTTCTTCACATTCAATACTGGCTTTTGCAGAATATGTTTCAGGAAGCCTTGTTGTGTCGAACTCACCTGGTCAAATTCATCGATATTGATAAGCGCAAAACGATTGAGGTAAAGTTCGGCATCTTTCTTTCGGGAGAAATCAATGCTATCAGTATAGTAGGAACGCTCGGAAGGGGGCATTATGCTCCGGCAAAAGGTGGATTTACGTGTTCCTTGCGGTCCGACGAGTAAGGGAGAAACACTGTTTGCATACTTTTTATTGCTTCCTTTCCAATGAGAAACCATATTGAGGAACCAACGGTGGAACAAATCCATCCAATACGGATTCTTACAAGGGACGGTGGCTGCCAATGCACGGATACGGTCTTTACCGTCCCATGCGGGAAGCCGGTAGAGAAAATCTTCCAACGGGTTGAATACAGGCACGCGATTGGAGTAAATATAACGACTAATATCCCTGTCCCACAACGGAATACCTTCCATTTGTGCATCCAAAGCAATGCTGTTCAGCGCACGTTTGTCGAGAGGATTGAAGCGGAAACGGAAAGAAAGCCTTTCACGATATTCTACCTCACCAATTTGGGTATTATGGCGGAATTCATATCGGCGTTTCATGAATTCTTCAGTCTGCAAGGCGAGTTGCTGCTCTTTGCTTAGGCTGATATTCTTGCCGAAGCCTTTGCACTCGGTATATATATTGCCAATCATTTGCCGGATAAGCTCTTCTTGTTTATACATATAGAAGTGGAAAACGGTACGTCTCACGACTTCTTCTTGCGGAAGTCCCGAAGCAAAACAGTTTTTAGCCAGTTGGACAACTAAAGGATGCCATGTGTTTTCGCTCAATTCGAGTCCCGCTTCCCGGAGATCGGCATACGCTTTCCGAAAAGCGGCTTCGAAAAGCATCAGGAAGGCATTTTCCGCATCATATCCCGGTACGGCACGGGTTAATGGGGATTTCTCCGCCTGAACCGCTTCACGGAAAGTGGTTTCTTCGGGCATGGATGACGGTTGAGAGAGATAAAATTGAACAGAATCCGGACGATATATGATGTCCGGATCGTGGGATAATCGCGAGTATTGTTCCAGGGTCGGTTCTTTGGGAAGTATATCGAACGGAATTTGGGGTTGATAACACTTTACAGCCAGTCGATAGGCGTGGGCGTGGAATAGTTCTGCTTCTTCCCGTGTTTTGGGAAGGGAGTTGTCCGGTCGGGTAAAGGTAGCCCATATTTTCACCGTTTTGCCACTTGAGCCCATAAAAACACAACGGGTTTGCGGTTGCTCGCAGGCTTTTTGTTTCACTAATGCTATTTCAGATTTATTGGATAAAGGACCGATGGTCAGTTCTACAATACCGTTGTAGTTTTTCATCTGTTTCTGACCGTTTACCTTACGGAATTCAGCGGCAGGAATTATCTTAGGCAGTTTATCGGCAAACATACACCGTTCATCGGAAAGAACATATCGCAGATGCTCTCTAAATGTAGAAACAGGACGGGATTTTATTTCTGTCTTTATCTTATTTACCAGTATATCAAGATCCATTACGCTGAGCGCTATCGTATCTTCATTCTTACGAAATTGAGTAATTTTCATTAATTTGATAATAAATTGTTTTGTCAGCGCCTTTGTGATCGTTGAGACTGCTAAATTACTCATATTATTCGGGACCGACAAGAAAAACAAGATTTTAATATAGAAAATTATTGATATATCAAGTGCCTATTTAGCCGAAAGAAACGGGATCGTTATCACTCAATTACGGTTCAAGTTATTTTTCTCTGCTTGAAACTAAAGTTTCAACTAGGAGAAACTCTAGTTTCATCGGCAAGAAACCAATAGTTTCAAGTAATTGGAACTAGAGTTTCAAGCGTATGAAACTAAAGTTTCAAACCGCAGAACCAACAGTTTCACGCCTTGAAACCGTTAGTTTAAAGGCAGAGCACAACTCATAAGTACGGGGATAATAAATTGAACGACTTATCTTTCTATAGCTGATACTATCAAATTCCAAACAGTATCTTTGATTTTTTCTTTGTTTTTTGGGGTGACAGCATTATTGCTATCACACTGCTGTCACCTTGTGCTGTCACGCTACTAAGTTCTTATACTCTGCAAGTTAGATTATAATCTGTGACAGATGACAGATATATTTTGTTTTTTATTTCATAGGAGGGCTAGTCTTATTTCACAGGGGACAATTATTCCGTCATCATATCATATTCCACAATCTTCTCCTTACATAAGCGTTCAGTAATATCTTTCAGAATATCTATGCGGGAAATAAGATATTCCAGTTGTTCTTGTGAGATACTGAAATCTTTGTTATAGCGAGCTTCAATGTAAGAACGGCATAATAAATCAAAACATTCTTTCTCTACATCCGTATTTTGAGGAAAGACTGTAGTTAATTCCATAGAAAAACGTTTCACCATCCCACCGAGTTCCTTGATTTTATGACTCTTTGGGCGATAGTTCGTAAAGACCATCAAGATACAATTATAAAGTTTCTCACAAGCTTGATGAAGCATGAAAGCTGATAAGTTATATTGTCCTTTAGGCACGAAATATTCCTTCACACTACCTAAAAAGTCACAGGCATAAGGAAAAAGCTTATTAAATTCACTCTGCGCAATATCCCGAATCTCCTTAAAACTCAGCTTCCGTGGTTTAGCCAATTCGTGTTTGCCACTATTATAAAGCATAATGCCCTCCTTTACTATATCCGTAAAGAAATACTGGCTGACTTCCAAGTTACGGTTTACTGTATTAATATGCTCTACTATAAATTGTGGGAATGCATGACGGCGGTCTGCAAACAAGTCATGATATTTATTAGTAATACGATAGAGTTTTTCTTCCACGTGTTTAGTAGGTCCGGTCACGACGACAAGAATGTCATAATCGCTTTGATAGGAAGTATGAACACCAAATTCTATATTAGTGTCCCATAAAACATAGTTTCCCCTTGCATAACTTCCGAACAGGATAACCATCTGACAATTCCCGATGCTTTTACACACTAAATCCAGCAAGACTGTCAATTCTTCCTGTGTACATTTGGGTAAACGTTTTATAGACTTCTTCATTATCATTCTTATTTGTAACTTTACAAAGGTACGAACTTTATCATCCCTAAACTACAGAGATACAAAAAAACTTATAATAAAGTCTTTTCAAAAATCCTTCAACACTTCCATCATTGCCGGACGACGTTTATATTTTATCCGAAATTCCGCTACTATGTTTTTCACTGCAGTCTGTCCTCCCTTTAGTTTATGTATGCACGGTAACACTTGTGCGATAAATTCATAATTCCTCCGTCCCATTTTCCGTTCGGCATAGTCATTCAACGAAGAAGTATACATAGCAATCAGCTGTTCCGAATGAGTATCCTTCAAATAATGAGCATACCGCATCAATGCTTCCAGTTGATCATATCTAGTTGATGACAACAAGGTGAACAGACGCTCATTATCCTGTTCTTTCACATAGATATCAGCTTCAGCACTTCCACCGAAAGAAAAATAGTTACTAAATTCTGTTTCCTTCATCATCGCATCCAGAAAACTCTTCCATTGTTCTTTCGGAATCAGAGTTTTGAGTTTATTGTAATATGTCAGTTTATCCCTGCCTGTCACAAACAATAGACGACATGTATCAATTACTTCGGAAGTCCGGTTGGTCGTCTCGTAAATCTTAAGTTTTATTTCCAACCATTTACTATCGGTACCGGGATATATCTCTTCTTTCGCAATCTCTATTCCTTCATCCAGCAAACGGATGGCTTCATCGTATTGGCAACGGACAATCAATTTTTCAACCTCCATCTCCCGTATTTCAGTCAGATAAAGATATTGGCGGATCATTTCATTCGCTTTTTGCTCTTCATTCTGCTCCAATAATAAGTTGACTTTGCGAAGAACTAACTGATATAAATCATGAGTGTCCTTTCTTGTTTCAAGAAGTCCATCAATCAATTCCAAGGCTTTTTCTGTCGGCTGAATCGAAAGATTGATTTGCATCATAAGTTCATCTATATCATAGATTCCGTAATTTCGATAAGTAGATATTTCAGCAATCTGACGTAATTCCTGTAGAATATCCGTCTTTTGTTTCTGAGTTGTTTTAGGATGTCCAACCACTTTCATGAGTAAACCTCCTGCATGCTCACAATAAAGGGAAGTGCCAAAGTCATCATCATCGTCAATATATAGTAATTCATCCTCATAATTCTCACCGATAGAACGAAGTGTTTGAAGAGCTATGGCAATAGTACTATCCATATCTCCCAGACTCAAAAAGAAGTCTGCTTTCTTCAGAAAAACATCCATTCGATTGAAAACAGTTTCCCAATCACGACTGTAATCATTATAACGATTATGATAACGAGACTTTTTACTGTCACCGAAACTATTAAAAATCTTTTGGATTTCCGTTCTATAATCTTTTCCCTTTGATGTCGAAGACGATTCCTTGAATATAAAACGCTTCAAAAACGCTGCCTTAAATTCCGGATTCGTTGAGGCATATTCACTGATAAATGTAGAAATTTCTTGCGGACTAATGAATGACAGCAATTGTTTGATGTCCACATCGGGCTGTACAACCTCTTCTTCCTTTGTAACTATTCTCATTTTTGAAAATGCACTACGACTTACTCGTTTATTATTATCACGAATTGCCAGAAGTGCTGCCACGACATGCTTGCAGATTTCTCCATCACACGGACAATCACAGTACCAGGATTCTACTTCCTTTCCGTTCATAGATATTTCTACATTATAATCATCCGTTCCCTCTACGGTTGCAGTCCATTCACCGGGTGAGGTTTCTTCCAGTTCGGAAACGGCATCTGTATCATAATACTCTTCCCCGCGCACTAATATCTTATAGGGGACAAAGTTCTCAAAATTATCCAGTGTAATCATATGACTAATTTAATACTTTATATATCCTTCTTGTTCATACGCTTTCCCATATTTATGAATCATTGCCACCAACGGCCTTAAACGTTCGTCAGAAACCAACATAGCCCTATAACGCAAATACTGATTATCATAAAGCTGCCGGTTTCCGTCCTTGAGGCGTTTCTTCACATCCGCAGGAATGAAAAATTCCGCACGATTGCCCAATTTTACATAGAATTCATTTAAAAAGATAGAAATGCCAGCCAAATCTATGTCTCCGAAATGAATATAGCGATTGGGGATTATCTTTAGCCAGTTACACAAATCCTTCGATTGCGGATAACGGGACACGAAAAGAACTTTCATTCCTTCAAACAAGTACTTTTGGGCACGGATATGCTGGAAATTTTCTCCATTCTCTATACCCACTACTACAACATCTTCAGGAATACGAAAATATTCGTAATCCTGCATGAAAATAGAAGTGCCTTGCAAGGGAGAAAGAACACATGGTTCGCCATGAAAAGTAGCTTCTATAGGCGTATAACAATTGAGGAGAAAACCTTTGAACGTACGGGTATATCTCAATTTAGAGTCCCCCGCCTTCGCCACTTGCTCCGAACGTAACACTTCATCCGGACAGTTCTTCATCTCAATCCAATCTTCCAGCTCCATGCCGGAAGTATAATTCTGGGAGATGTAGATACGGCATCCTTCCGGATCAATCATACGAAAACTACGCTTACTCCCTCGGGGAACAATAGTGATGATTCCCTCATCCATTAATCTATTTGCTATCAGTCCATCAAACTTTGTGTAAGGTATGAGCTCGCCGCCCAGCATTTTCAGAACCAGCCTCGCCATCGCCAATGTAAATAAACTGCCACTCATTTTTCTATCTTATTATAGGTTAACAATGGGACAACCTGTGTGTTTGACCGCCCGTCTTTACTCAATAAATAGGTATAACGATAATCTTCCACATTGTAAGTAGTGGGAGAACTATTTACCAACAATATATTCCGGCAATTGGCAAAGTCTAGAATACCTTTCACATTGTTGGGGTGTAACTTGCCTATTTCATCCATCATACAATGGATTTTAAAGTCACCAAACTTACGTGACGCCTTTTCTTTGAACACATTAATCAGCATGATATTGACCATTGCTTTCACCAGAATGTCCGTACCGTCGGAACCTACATTGGCTATCTTCTCCACCCATCCCGTATCATTATCATTCTCTTTCACGCGGAACTCCAGTTTGAATGTATCGGCAAGCGCCAACCGTCTGCGTCCCGGCTCGTCAAGCAGGAATTTCATAAACGACAACAAATGCCGGACAGCCATCGCATTGACATCTTCACGGGAATCCTGCGAGAACAAGTCAACCTTTCCCATATTATATTGGTTCTCATCGCTAAACCGTTTAATCTCCAGCAATAACTGCATCAGTTTATCGCTGCTCTGAAGCGGGCGAAGAGCTATTTCCTTTATTACTCCGGCAAAATTCCGCTTGACAAAATCGTCGTTGATATCCTTTATTGTTCTGTGTATCTCACTTTCATTACGGGTCAGTCCTCCCACTTCCTGCGAAATCCGGCGGATTATATCCGTATACCGTTCACTGATATGTTTCTGATAGTCGGAAATCTTATCATTATCCACAAACTCGCACAGATTGGAAGCGAAATCATAATAATCCTGTTCTCCAACCAGTTCCGTACGGAAATGAAATGTGTTTTTTGACGAGAAGTTTCCATTGAACTGCGTCACCGCTTTCTTGAATTCTTCTGTTTTTCTGATAGTGGATACGATGAGCGACTTCAACTCTTCCACAATAACATCGCAATTTTTCCGAGTAGGCTTCTCTCCTATTTCTATCACAGAAGGCGGACAGAAAGTTTCATCTTTCCGGAACATATCCACTTTTTTCAATCCGTCCTCCAGCAGGTGCAATTCCTTGCCAATCCGGTCGAGATGCTCGTCCGCCCCTTTTTTCTGAAGCTGCAACTTCTCCTTTTTCAAAGCGAAACGTTCGTCCAATGCAATCAGCTTCGCATCCAGTTCTTTCTTCCGGCTTCGCGTAGCAGGTTCCTTATCAAACAGTTCCGCCTTGTCTCTTTCATAATAAAGAACTTGCGGACGGGATTTGCTGATAAATTCCAATTCTTTATTTATTTCGGCAAGCCTGTCATCATACTTGCGGATAGTGACCGTATCAGCACCCTTTCCATTTAGTTCATTCTCCTGTGCCTGTTTCAGTTCCTTTTCCCGCTCCGCAGTCTGTTGTTTCATCCGGTCTATCTCTTGCTGAACGCCCGCAACAAACTCCTCCAGTTCCTTCCGGAGTTCCGTCCTGCTGTCATTATACACTTTCCGGCAGGCTTTCAACAGTTTTTCCCGTTCATCCAAATACTTCTGCTTCTCTCCTTCCGCCACATAGAGACGGTGTCCGATTTCATCCAGTTGTGCCTTCAATTCTTCAGTACATCCTCTTTTCCATTCCTCCTCCTTCGTCTTCCATGAGGCGTAATCAGCCTGCAGGTTCTTCAATTTTGCAGGAATCTGCATTCGCTCGGCTTCCATCAGATGTTGTTCTTCCAGAATACCATGTATTTGCTTCGAATACTTCTTCTCCAAAGAAGAAACTGCTTCCCCCTCTTCTTCCGCTAGTCGGGTGAGACGGTCGGTACAGAGTTGCCGGGCTGCTTGTTGCCTGTCACGCTCCTGCTTCATTTCCTCGGGAGTGCGGACAGAACGCTCGATTGCTGTCAGATTGAGTGAAACGCCGAACAAAGTAGCTTCCTTATTCACTAATTGAGGTTGCAGTTCATTGTTGTACAACACCAGTTCCTCATCCGCCACCTTGCCTATCGTCTCCTGCCAATCCGGTTTGTTCTTCTCCAGCCATTCACACAAAGAACCTTTTCGTTTCTCAATCAAGGCATCCAATGTTTGTAACTGTTCTTCAATCGCGCTCCGTTCTTTACGAACGGTCTCCATCTTTGTCTGAAATTCCCATTTCAATTCTTTCACTTTCCATTCACACTCCTGTCTCAACTGCTTTATTTCTCCTTGCTGCTGACGGATGCCAAGTTCCAGTTCCTTGTCCTTTTTGCGCAGTTCGTTAATCCCATCTTCACAATCGGACATTTCCTTTTGATGGGGATGTTCGTATTTCACCTTTTGAAGTTTCAGGTTACACTGTGCCTGTTCGTCGCGCAACTGCCGGATACGATTATCCACAGTCTGCACTTTCTCTTCTTGCGTTACCCTTACTTTTTCTTCTTCCACACGAAGCTGTTGCATCAATTCTTCCTGCTTGCCGGCAATCTCCGCATTCCGAGCATTTATCCGTGCTTGCTGGCTATTCTCAAAAGTACGGAAATCAGCTTCCAGTTTCTCAAACAGCAATCGGTACTTACTCAATACGTCCTCATAAGCTCTTGTCAGTTCCGATTTCATATTCCGGACTTGTTCAAGTTCCTGAATCAGTAATTCTTCGCAAGATACCCGTTTGATGATTTCTTCAATCTGCATCTGCTCGTAATGCAGACGTTTCTCACGTATCTTTTTGAGCAAATCGTTTATTATACCTATATCCCTAATTAAGCCATCACGCTCATTGGTGTACTTTTGTTGCAGTTCACCCATAAGCCGCAGCAACCGTTCACGTTCCGTCTCCGCTTTAGCCTGTTCTTCCTTCACTAACGGAATCTCATGCAAAGCCTGTTTCTCCGCAAAGTTAAGCTCCGCACGCCCTTCACCAATCTGCTTTTGAGTATAAATCAAGTCACGATAGGCGTTCATTACTTTCTCCGCCATCTTCCGGACAGGCACTTCTCCATTCTTGTTCTTTGTAAACCAAAGCATCACGTCCCTGTATTCCTGCTCGAATTCCTTTATCTGGCTACGATAGAAGTCCAAATCGACAGAAATATCCTCATCACTCATCGAACGGATAATGGTATCTTTTATAAAGTCAGCATCCAGTTTGGAATTTAAAAAGACGTTCTGTATCGTACGGGGAATATTCTGATATTTTGCACTTTCCACAATGGCAAACTTGCGGTAGGGTATCATTTCGTGCTTGCGGTTATTACCGAAAATAATGTCCCGATACATTTCATAGCTAGTCACTTGTGCAGTAATCTGAATCTTCGAACCGATATGTTCGCGGATGCGTCCCCACTCGGAATGTACCACATTGTGTTCGTCAATGAACCAGTCCTGTTGGAATGGCGCATCAATAAAACGGAAAAACACCCGTCCCTGGGATTTGGCAGCTACCACACAATACGCCCCATTCTCCCGCATCACCTCATAGATAATGTAAGAATTGGCGTATGGAAAGTAAAAAGCATCGAAGCTTTTCTTCTCCTTCGGAATGCCTAGTCTTAGTTTGTCAGCATTATAAAAGAATAGGATGGCACGGAGCAGCGTACTCTTACCGACACCTTGCGTACCTATAAAATGTACGTTCCCATCCAACTTCACTTCCGCATACGGAATATGGGCACTGTTCAGAAAAATAATCTTATTCAGGTATCTCATCTTGCACCTCCTCTGAAATTGTGATACAATCAACCAAGTCCTCCATATAATGGAAAGCCGACAATACTTTATACGTCCCGTCAAGTTCGTTTTCTTTCTCTATCAGTCCTATACTCTCCAGTTCTTTCAGCAGTTTGCCGACTACTTCATCATATTTCTTCTTATCCGAAAACAGTTTGGTTGCCTTTTCTTTCAGTTCGATATCGCATCCTATCTGAATCTCAATATCAGCAGCACGGAACAGAAAGCCCGGGCCAAATGCCGAATGATAGGTTTTCAGGAAACTCAAGTAATCAATCCACTTCTGAATTGCTTCCAGTTTACGTTCCAAATCGACTTTCGATTCCTTGCGGGTAAAGTAGTAATAACCGTCACCACCTTCCAGATAAAAACCGATGCCTTTGTAGTAATCATAATAATCGGGCAAATCTTCCTCAATGGCATCATACAAGCGTTTCACTTGGGTAGAGACACTATTGGAAGAAATGAATCCCCCTTTGCTAAGTATATTAAATATCTCTTCAGTATATTTCATAGTCATCTGTCTTTAGCATTCAGCATACATCATTTGGCATATATTAAAGGGTATTCCACCTCATCGGAGATTTCATAAGTATCCGTAAAGCGAAGTTCGTCGGCATACTGTGACGCCAATTGGCAGAAAAAGATTAATTTCTCTCCACGTGTCACCTCTTTCCGGTAGCGATAGTTCATCACAAAAGAGAACAGATGGGTGCTGGACGCCATAAATGAATTATGCACCTCCTGCAAGTTTACGGTATCTATCATTTGCGACTGCCCATCCAGGTATCCTTCCGGAATGGCATCTGCCAGTTGTTTCATTCCTTTCGGAGAATTTCTCTGCCGCGCGACAAGTTTCTTCAAAATCTGAAAAGCCTCATCGGAAGTCCGTAGATTATCAATGGAAAGCTTGATGCGATAACCGACCTGCGGCTCCATCCAGACAGGATTTTTTTGTGCGGCAACAGAACGGATACTTGTATGTTCTTCCAACAAGAACTGGTCTTTCAAGTACTTCAACTTCTTTACTTTCTCAAAGATACGGTTCTGATAATCTATCAGATTCAGATAATGGATGATTTGTTTCTGGATTTCAATCAGGTTATGGTACGAGTCATTTAGCTGAAGTTTTACGTCACTTACTACATTCCGCATCTGTACGTCCATCGCCACCCGGAAGAAAACAGGCTGTCCGTAGTCTATCAATTCCTCACTTTTACGGATCAGCAGAGCAATATTGTTCCGTTTCTCATCAAGCCGGACGAGTTTGGTTTTCTTTATCTTATAATTCGGTTCGTTCTTATAAGTATTATCCATGTTCCTTTTCAAGTCCATCACATTGCGGACTGTAGTCAGAGCGATGTTTTTTAGACAGCGTTTCACTTCACGCTGGTAGTTGTATTTACGTTGCTCGTTATTCTCTTTCAGATAATAGTCAATATTTTCATTCAGTCGCGTCAGGTAATCCTGCACGAAAGAAACATTGATTTCTTCATTTACTTCGAGCACATCTTCGAAGAATTTCAGATAGATATCTTCCATTTCCAGAAAGTCACCAGTATCCCGGATAACCCCATAGTCAATCAGATAACGGATACGCTCTTCTTTGTACTCTGTCATTTCAAGCGCATAATCGTAGCGGAACGAAAGAGACTTCCGTTTGGCAAACATTTCTTTCAGAAGTTCTTTCTCCCTGTCCAGACTTTTGACAAGTTCTTCTATAGAACGAAAAGTGCTCATATTAGTTTTGTTTTTTAATGGTGTTTACTACTTCCAAATATTTACATAGTATATATTTCAGTAATAAGATATCACAAAAATAACATAAATGAAATAGTAAACCTAATTTCTGTATCAATATTTTCATTACTACAAAAATTGAGAAACTAACTCTACATATTCATTATACAACTATAAATTTCAAGTAAGAATTTGCAAAGGCAATTACTATTTATACCTTTGTGACTTCAACAGAAAATATGATTTCAATAGAGAATTAGTAACCCGTTAAAAGAGAAATTGATTATGCGTTCATTCATAGTATTTCTTTGTTTGGTCCCCACCCTCCTGTTTGCCCGACAAACTCAACTTGAGACACAGTTGAAAGAAGCCATCAAAGGAAAGAAGGCCGAAATAGGAATAGCCGTCATCATTGATGGAAAAGATACGGTAACTGTCAATAATGATATTCACTATCCACTGATGAGCGTATTCAAGTTTCATCAGGCATTAGCATTGGCAGATTATATGGGAAAACAGAAGCAATCGCTGGAAACCAGGTTACCCATTAAAAAATCGGATTTAAAGCCGGATACTTACAGTCCGCTACGGGATAAATATCCGCAGGGTGAAATTGAAATGAGTATTGCCGACCTGCTAAAATATACACTCCAACAGAGTGACAACAATGCCTGCGATATTCTTTTTGATTATCAGGGAGGTCCGGATGCCGTAAACAAGTATATCCATTCACTAGGAATTCGGGAATGTGCCATTGCCGGTACGGAAACTGCCATGCACGAAGACTTGAACCTATGTTATGAAAACTGGACTACTCCGTTAGCCGCAGCCGAATTAGTGGAAATATTCCGTAAGAAGCCATTATTTCCCAACGTGTACAAAGACTTCATTTTTCAAACAATGGTGGAGTGTCAAACCGGACAAGACCGTCTGGTTGCTCCGTTGCTCGACAAAAAAGTAACCGTAGGTCATAAAACCGGAACGGGAGATCTTAATGCGAAAGGACAACAAATCGGTTGTAATGACATCGGTTTCGTACTTTTGCCCGGTGGACGTACTTATAGTATAGCTGTCTTCGTGAAGAATTCTGAAGAAAATAATCAGGCGAACAGTAAGATTATCGCTAATATTTCCCGTATCGTTTACGAATATATAATGCAGCATTAAGATGGAGACAAAGTACGTTCGGTACAAATGAAGATAGAAACAAAGTAATAGAAATTAGAAAATTCATTTATATGAAACTACATCATATCGCTATCTGGACTTTTCGTCTGGAAGAACTAAAAGAGTTCTATGTCCGCTTCTTCGGAGGAAAAAGCAACGAAAAATATATCAATCCCAAGAAAGGATTCGAGTCCTATTTTATCTCTTTTGGAGAGGGAACAGACTTGGAACTGATGAGTCGTACAGATGTACAGAACACTCCCATTGAAGAAAACAGGGTTGGACTGACACACTTTGCTTTCACCTTTCCCAGCCAGGAAGAAGTATTACGCTTCACCGAACAAATGCGTTCGGAAGGATATACCATCGCCGGCGAACCGCGTACTTCGGGAGACGGATACTTTGAAAGTGTAGTCCTCGATCCTGACGGAAACCGGATTGAGTGCGTATATCGGAGAACTGCAAACGAATCGAAAAACAAAGCAAGACAGGAAACTGAAATAGAAAGTATTCCCCCCGTGACGCTCCATACAGAACGTTTATTTTTCCGCCCTTTCGAAGAAAGAGATGCAGAAACATTTTTCGCTTGTTGCCAGAACCCGAATCTGGGAAATAATGCCGGATGGCCGCCCCATCGTACGTTGGATGAATCCCGCCGGATACTTCATTCCACATTTATCAACCAGGAGGGGATATGGGCAGTGATACTAAAAGATACGAAACAGCTAATCGGTTCCGTAGGAATTATCCCCGATCCTAAACGCGAAAATCCGCAAGTGAGAATGTTGGGTTACTGGCTCGACGAATCTTATTGGGGCAAAGGATACATGACCGAAGCAGTGCAGGGTGTCCTCAACTATGGCTTTGAAGAATTGCGGCTTAGCCTCATCACAGCGACCTGTTATCCGCACAATAAACGTTCGCAGAAAGTACTGAAAAAGAACGGTTTCATCTACGAAGGTACACTTCATCAGGCAGAACTGACTTACAACGGAAACATCTACGACCACCAGTGCTACTACCTGCCCGGCATCTCCCAACCTACTCCGGAAGACTATGATGAAATCCTCCATGTATGGGAAATGTCCGTTCGCCACACGCATGATTTCCTGACGGAAGAACATATCCAGTTCTATAAACCACTGGTGCGGAAGCATTATC
The DNA here is from genome assembly GCF_018289135.1 of Bacteroides xylanisolvens. Classification (NCBI taxonomy): domain Bacteria; kingdom Pseudomonadati; phylum Bacteroidota; class Bacteroidia; order Bacteroidales; family Bacteroidaceae; genus Bacteroides; species Bacteroides xylanisolvens. The sequence continues at coordinate 169,080 of NZ_CP072216.1, read as the reverse complement.
TACCCGCTGTTGAACTTTTTGTTATCCGGAATGCCAACGGAAAGATTGCCGCCTTCATGGGATTGAGTGACGAACTGATCGAAATGTTATTCGTACACCCCGACGAGCAGGGAAAAGGATATGGCAAACGATTAATGGAATATGCAAGAGACAAAAAACATATGGATAAGGTGGACGTAAACGAGCAGAATGAAAAAGCACTCCAGTTCTATCTCCATTTGGGATTCCAAATCATCGGCAGAGATGAAACGGACAGCATGGGCAAACCTTTCCCCATTCTCCATTTGCAACTGCCGGAAGCTGATTCCGCTAATAGAGATTAATTCCCCCAAACGAAAGCTACATGAACCTACGTGCAAGATTATCCGAACGAGTACACATTGAAGATATCAGAGAGGTACTCCACTTTATACAGGATGATGAACGGCTTAGAGAAGAAATCTACCAACTGATATTCGACGAAGACGCTATCGTCTCCTATCAGGCATTGTGGGTATGTACGCATTTCTCAAAGGCAGATGTAGAATGGTTGAGCCGGAAACAAGAAGAATTGATTGACGCTGCCATGACCTGCCCACACTCGGGAAAACGGAGAATGATCCTGAACCTGATATGCCAGCAACCTGCCGCCGATCCGCCACGAGTGGATTTCCTTGATTTCTGCATGGAACGCATGATATCCCGCGAGGAACCACCGGGCGTGCAATCGCTCTGCATGAAACTGGCTTATCAACTGACACGCTCCATCCCGGAACTGCAACAGGAACTACGCACAATACTGGAAATCATGGAGCCCGACTTACTGGTTCCCGCTATCCGTTCCGTACGAAAAAACACCCTGAAAGCCATGAAAGCAAAGAAAAACAGATAATTTCTATCGCTTTTATCTCACCGTTCAATTAGAGTATATTCAGATGGAATATCTGGGATATACCCGTCACCGAAATCTGGATACCGATGCAAAAAGTGAAAAAAGCAACGAGCTTATTAATGATTTGATTTCCCACCGGTCCCAACCTCTGAATAAACCTCTGTCCTTGTGAAAGGAATACATAAAAGATGGCCGCCATACAAATAATAACAAGCGCAATGACCAAATAATTAATCCCAGTTTGCAACAATTTGCCTTTAACACTGGCAGACGCCATCAAAGTAAAGATAACCGATATACTGCCCGGTCCGATACTGATAGGAAACGTGATGGGATAAAATATCTTCTGCTCGATGTTTTTCCATCTGAAACCGTCTACATTCTTACTGGCTTCTTCTTTATCAGACGAACCCGAATCGCCCAACAGCTCCATTGCCGTTTTACAAATCAGCATTCCACCTCCCAACTGAATAACAGGAATAGCCAAACCGAAAATCAACAGAAACAAATGTCCTATCACCAATGTCCCTACACCGATCATTATAAAATTGAGTGTCAGCTTCTGAATGGCTGCTTTCCGTTGTTGAGGATCGAGGTCTGTAAAAAATCCATTGACGACAAAACCATTCCCCAAAGGATTTATCACCGGAAACAGCGCCATAAACGATGACGAAAATATGATGAGAAGATTACTTAATGACATAATACCTGTTTTTTGATACTTTATTAATATCTGATATGTATCTAAAACATAAATGAAACGTTATTGTTTTGAGAATATGCTTTTGCGAGATGAATCCGCATCGGTTGAATACCTCGTGAAAGCAGCTTATAATAAACCTTTAACTAGAAATTAAAATTATGTGTACAAGAGTCGTTTATTCGGGAAAAAATGGAATGGTGGTAACCGGCCGGTCTATGGACTGGAAAACAGAAATGCACAGCAATCTTTGGGTATTTCCCAAAGGTATGGAAAGAAATGGAGAAACGGGAGCCAACTCCCTGCAATGGACGTCCAAGTATGGCAGCGTGGTGACTTCAGCTTTCGAGATTGCCAGTACAGACGGGATGAATGAAAAAGGATTGGTTGCCAATCTGTTATGGTTACCCGAGACGGAGTATCCGGTCAGAGATCAAAGTAAACCGGGACTTGCCATTACTGCATGGGTGCAATATATGCTGGATAACTTCGCCACCGTAGACGAGGCTGTCGCTTTCATTGATGAAAACACTTTCCAAGTGGTATCGGACCTGATGCCGGATGGTTCCCGCCTGGCAACCTTGCATTTATCTATTTCCGACGCAACGGGCGATTGTGCGATATTCGAATATACGGGTGGAAAGCTGACTGTTTACCACAGCAAGGAGTACAAAGTAATGACCAACTCCCCTACCTACAACAAGCAACTGGCACTAAACGAATACTGGAAATCAATAGGAGGATTGAGCTTCCTGCCCGGAACCAACCGTCCGTCCGACCGTTTTGCAAGAGCCAGTTTTTATATCAATGCCCTGCCCCAAACAGATGATGTGAGAATAGCCATAGCAAGCGTATTCAGCGTTATCCGTAATACTTCTGTTCCTTATGGCATATCCACTCCCGAATTTCCGGAAATTTCCACCACACAATGGAGAACGGTATCGGATAGTAAGAATTTGCTCTACTTCTTCGAATCAAGTCTGACACCTAATACATTCTGGGTAAACTTACGGGAAACAGACTTGTCGGAAGGAGCTCCGGTACTCAAATTATCTATCGCCAACGGTGAAACTTATCATGGAAATGCAACGAAAGAGTTTAAACCGGCACAGCCGTTCAGATTTATGGGAGTAAAAGGATAAAATTATCCCCGGAAACGATCCATCTGAAGCACATCCCAAAAGTTTTTGTATCTAACTTTTAAGACGTATTTCGATCATTTCCGGGGATAAAATCTGTTTCTTTAACAGCTTGCCATTAATTGAAATAATAAAGGAACACAGCAATTCCTTCCAGCGCCTTCTTTGGTTGGTCTTTTATTTCGATAGCAAACTTGATTTCCGCTTTTGCCACACCACGCAGATTAGTCAGCGAGTGCAAAGTAGTCACCAGACGGATGCTCTGTCCTGACAATACAGCCTGACCGAATTTCATTTTGTCCATACCGTAGTTAATCATCATTTTCAGGTTATTTACCTGGATAATCTGATTCCACAAATAAGGAAGCATGGATAATGTCAGGTAGCCGTGAGCAATCGTGCTATGATAAGGGCTGTCTACTTTCGCACGTTCCGTATCTACATGAATCCATTGATGATCCAGCGTTGCATCAGCAAAAAGATTGATACGTTCCTGCGAGAGTTCCACATAATCGGAAACACCTATCTGTTGGCCTACTAGTTTTTCGAATTCTTCGTACGAATTGATAATTACTTTTTCCATAAGTCTTATCGTTTTTATGGGGGTTATTTACTATTAAATTGGGGACAAAAATAGGAAAAATAAACTGATATGCCACCAAATTTATAAATAAAAGCAAGGAATGAAGTATTTAGGTATGTTTTACAAACCGGAAGCCTGTTTCAGTGCTTCTGTCAGAATACTGTACCCCTTACCATTCAAATGTAAATCGTCGAGAGTCAACTCCGGATTCAGCCTGCCATCCTGCAATAAACGATTGAATACGTCCAGATAGACAATATCTGTTCCCTGCAATTTTTCGTGTATCTTCCGGTTAAGGATCTGGATAAATTTATTTACGGCCGTACTGTAATCATCGTAATCATTACGCGGAAAAATACAGAAAAGATATGTTTTCAGTGAAGGGACGGCAAGAACCGCTTTTACATAACGCTCTACATATTCATCTATATTTTCATCGTTCAACTGATAAATATCATTGGTTCCGAATTGAACAACGACCTGGCAACCGGAAGTGTCTACCGCAAAAGACTCCACATAGGCCAGCCCTTCACCGGGAGCACCATAGTTCAGACATTCCCATTGTGGGAAATAGATATCCAGTGCCCAAAAAGCCATGTGACTGTTGCCAAGAAAGGCAAATTTTGGTTTTTCTTCTATCCTATCCATACAATTTCATTCAAACGTCCACGTTATCTCACTCAAACTCTCAAACAAATATAGAATAAAATTCGCGGATTTACGTTACTTTTGCAAAGGTAATCACATTCATTCATATATATAAACCGATGATACATTTTTTCAAGAAACCCGTTTCTCACCTTGCGTTGCCGGAAAAATTCACTTATCCTTTCCATTATACACCCCATCCATTGTGTGTGTTGGCTGCGGAAGAAGTGAAAGCATATATCGCAAGCCGGAAAGAATGGCAAGAGGAGTTGGCTTCCGGAAAGATGTTTGGAGTGTTGATTGTGCAAACGGACAACGGAATAACAAACAACGAAGAAAATCAGATTGGTTATCTTGCAGCTTTCTCCGGCAATCTGGCCGGAAAGAATCTGCATCCTTATTTCGTTCCTCCTGTTTATGACCTATTACAACCGGAGGGATTCTTCAAAATCGAAGAAGAACAGATTTCTGCCATTAATATCCGTATTCGTGAATTGGAAAACAGTAGTTCTTATCTCGATTCAAAAGAGAAATGGAAGATAGAAACGGAACAGGCTAAAGCTGTTTTGAATCAAGCAAAAGCGGAACTTAAAATGGCAAAGGAGGCGAGAGAGATTCGCCGCCAGTCATCTCCCGAGCTTTCCGAAGAAGAACAAGCCTCCCTGATTCGGGAAAGCCAATACCAAAAGGCGGAATACAAACGACTGGAAAAGGAATGGAAGAAACGATTGGAAGAGCTCGAAACGGAAGTCAGGTACTTCGATATTGAAATAGAACGACTGAAAACCGAACGAAAAGAACGTTCGGCAGCTTTACAAAGAAAATTATTCGAGCAGTTCCGGATGCTAAATGCCCAAGGAGAGGTGAAAGACTTATATACTATTTTCGAGCAAACGGTTCAGAAAGTTCCTCCTGCCGGTGCGGGTGAATGTGCTTTGCCTAAGTTATTGCAATATGCGTATCTTCATCAATTAAAGCCATTGGCTATGGCTGAATTCTGGTGGGGCGACTCTCCTAAAAACGAAATCCGGCATCACGGATATTATTATCCTTCCTGTAAAGGGAAGTGCGAACCGATTCTGCAACACATGTTGCAAGGATTGGAGGTAGACGAAAATCCACTGCTGAATCCTGTTCATGAAGAGGAAGAACTAGAAATCGTGTTTGAGGATGAATGGTTACTGATAGTCAATAAACCGGCAGGGATGTTGTCCGTTCCGGGAAAAGCGGAAGATAGAGATTCAGTCTATCATCGTTTGAAAAAGAAATATCCCGAAGCTACCGGTCCTATGATTGTACACCGGCTCGATATGGCTACTTCAGGATTATTACTCGTTGCCAAAACAAAAAAGGTACATCAGGATTTACAGGCACAATTCGCAAACAGAAGTATCAAGAAACGCTATGTGGCTGTGCTGGATGGAATAGTACTATCAGAAAGAACAGGAAGGATCGAACTCCCTCTCTGTTTAAATCCCCTCGACCGTCCCCGACAAATCGTTAGTAAAGAATACGGAAAAGAGGCGATTACAGAATACAAGATTATCAGTGAATCAGAAAAGATCATTGATGAATCAGAAAGGAGTATCAATGAGCCAAGAAAATACACCCGGATTGTCTTCTATCCGTTGACCGGACGCACACATCAGTTACGAGTACACGCCGCCCATCCGGAAGGCTTGGGATGCCCCATACTTGGAGACGAACTCTACGGAAAGAAAGCAGACAGACTATACCTCCATGCCGAATATATAGAGTTTCGCCATCCCATATACGGAGACATTTTCCGTATACAGAAAAAGGCCGATTTCTAAATTCAAACAAAGAAATATTCCTAGCCTGAAAAAAGACAATTATGCAACAGTCTGCTGTACAGTCGAACTCGTAAATACCTGCTTCTTCAACCTGCGATAAACGTAGATAAAGGCCGGCACGAGGAATAAGTCTGCCGCTATCCAAGCCATCGGATCACCGTAGCAGACAGCAATAAAACCGAATACCGGTACGGCATAGAGACTGACAAGAATACGAGCAATCATCTCCGCCACTCCGGAGAACATGGCAAGATTGGTAAAGCCCACTCCCTGAATGGTATAACGCAAGATGCACAACAAACCAAGCATCGGGAAGAACATACAGGAGACATGCAGGAACAACTCCGTATCCAGCAGAATCTCCGTTTCCGACGGGTCTACGAAGATCAACGCGAAATATTTAGCCCCTACCATCAGAAGAAGGAACGTGAAGGCCGCATAAATAATCATCATCAGAGCACTAGCCTTGATTCCCAACCAAATACGTTCCGGTTTACCCGCTCCGTAATTCTGTCCGCTATATGTAGCCATCGCAATGCCCAAACTTTCGAACGTACAGATAAAGAACATCTTGATGCGCATAGCAGACGTAAAGGCTGCCACACACGCCGTTCCCAAGGCATTATTCGCACTCTGAAGCATGATGCTGCCGATAGCCGTGATAGAAAACTGCAATCCCATAGGCACACCGATGTAGAGCAGCGTCTTAGCCAGTTTCGACTGGAACCGGCGTTCTTTCGGAGTACCCTGCAATATTTCAAACTTCCGGTACATATAAATGTAGCAGAGAACAGCCGACAATCCTTGCGAAAAGACAGTAGCAATAGCAGCTCCCGCCACTCCCCAGTCAAGTACCAGAATACAGAACAAGTCGAGAATGATATTCAGAACAGCAGCAAACAGCAGAAACCAGAAAGGCGTCTTACTGTCTCCCAACGCACGGATAATGCTCGAAAGAAGATTGTAGAAAAACGTACACGGCACACCGATGAAAGTGACAAGCAGATAAGCATAAGCCCCTTCAAAAATATTCTCCGGTGTACGCATGATCCGAAGAATATCCTCACATAAAATACAGGTGAGAAGTGCAATTACCACCGACATTCCCGCAGCCAGTTTCAGACTGACAGCCACATAACTGCGCATCGTACTGTAATCCCGCGCCCCAAACTTCTGCGCAACGGGTATTCCGAACCCTCCGCAACATCCATTGCAGAACCCGAGAATGAGAAATACCACTGACGTGCTTGCTCCAACAGAAGCTAACGCGTTTATTCCCAAGAACTTTCCTACAATTGCAGCATCAACAAGCGAATACGTTTGTTGCAACAGATTGCCGAGTAAAAGCGGCAGTGTAAACTTTAAAATGAGAGGTAATGCCGGCCCTGCCGTCATTTCTTTAGAAGTTGCCATACGTCTATGTTCTAAAATTGGGCGCAAAGATACATAAAATCCAACGAATTAATCCTTGTTTCCCGTCCCTCTTTTAGTTGACATAAATCAAAAAATTGTGATTAATCACTAAACAGTTAATCACTTAATAAGTCGTTTAGGCGAACCATGCCACGAACAACCCAGGCAGAAAACCTCTGTCAGGTCGAACCCTTCCATCGAATCTTCCGGATATTTGGGAACGACTTCACCATTTTCGAGCACATAAACCAGCAGCCTTTCCCCCTGTTCATTCTTCACATACATGGCTGCAATCTTGCATTGCGGACATAATAACTTTTTCATGCCGCAAAGATACAGATTGTTTCCGTCATCCACAAGCTCTTCAGAAGATGTTTCAAAAAGCCTGTTCATGATTTACCATCAGAAAAGAAAATACCCACCAAAAAGATGCATTTTAACAAAATACGCCTGTGATTCTGCATAATCTTCGCTATCTTTGTCAATCCAAAGTGTAAAGAAGAAAGAGATGAAGGTATCACGCATCGCACACGAAAAGAAAACAGTAGAGTTAATGATCCGCCTCTATTGTCGGAAAAAAGAAAAAAACAAGACTCTTTGTACCGACTGTGAAGAGTTGCTTCGCTATGCGCATGCCCGTCTCGACCGTTGTCCGTTTGGAGAGAAAAAGGGTGCATGCAAAGAGTGCACGGTACATTGCTACAAGCCTGTCCTGCGCGAACGAATGCGACAGGTAATGCGTTTTTCCGGACCGAGAATGTTGTTCTATGCACCCTGGCAAACCATACGACATTTATTGAACCTATAACTTACTAAAAAAAATCAGTAATGAAAAAAGCCATTATCATAGGGGCCACCTCCGGTATCGGACAAGAAGTTGCAAAATGCCTGTTACTGGAAGGCTGGAAAATAGGAGTAGCCGGCAGACGGCAATCTTCTCTCGAAAACCTGCAACGGGCAGCACCGGATCAAATTCAAATCCAAGCATTAGACGTAACCCAAGAGGATGCAAGCGAAAAGCTGAATCTGCTCATCGACAAACTAGGCGGCATGGATTTGTTTCTTCTTAGTTCCGGCATCGGTTTCCAGAATATGGACCTGAACATGGAAGTAGAACTGAACACAGCACACACCAATGTAGCAGGCTTTATCCGAATGGTAGATACCGCTTTCACGTACTTCAAGAAAAACGGAGGCGGACATCTGGCCGTTATCAGTTCCATTGCCGGAACGAAAGGGCTCGGAGTTGCTCCTGCCTATTCCGCCACCAAACGTTTTCAAAACACTTATATAGATGCGCTCGAACAACTGTCATACCTGCAAAAGCTACATATCCGTTTTACCGATATTCGTCCCGGATTTGTAGCCACCGATTTACTGAATGACGGAAAGCATTATCCACTGCTGATGGACGCCGCCGAAGTGGGCCGTCATATCTCCTGGTCGCTGAAGCGCAAACAACGGGTAGCAGTAATCGACTGGCGTTACCGGATTCTGGTGTTTTTCTGGAAAATGATTCCCCGCTGGATGTGGAAACGCCTGCCGGTAAAAACAAATTAACCCCAAAAGTGAACAAGCCCGGAAATGAACAGGTAATTAGCAAGATCGGATAACTCCTATTCCAATAATTCTACCTATATTTGTCCTGTAACATAAACTTATAATCTAACAAAAAAAGATGGAACAAAAAATTTGTCAGAGTTGCGGTATGCCGATAGACGACTCAACTTTTGGAAAAGAAGCAGACGGTAGCAAGAATCAGGATTATTGCCACTATTGCTATGCGGACGGACATTTCACGAAGGGATATTCCTAAAATAATAAAATTTAAGGCAACTAATTCATTGCGAGTTAGTTGCCTTTTTTGTATCTTTAAGCATTCCCCCCAAAAAACGGTTTGACGGCCAAAACGGGGGTAATTAAAAATAAAAACACATGGTAAAGATACAAAAAATCTCAGAAATCGAACCTTGTTTAGGTTTTACCGAGTTCGATATGCTTAAAAAATATCGTCAAAGTTTTGCAACGAGTGAATTAGGTCGCCTCCATTCTCTGTTCCCTTTCTCGGAACTGGCCCGACAAATGCATTTGAAGTCCTCTCCTTTTGGGCGTAAAAGTTATTTTTCTCCCGAAGGTAAAATAGCCTTGATGGTCTTGAAGTCCTATACCAACTTTTCCGATGCACAACTGATTGAGCATTTAAACGGTAATATTCATTACCAGTTATTTTGTGGTGTTCAGATTGATCCGCTTCATCCACTAACCAATCCTAAAATCGTTAGTGCAATTCGTCAGGAACTAGCGGATCGCCTTGACGTTGAGTCCCTCCAGCTCATTCTTGCCGAGCATTGGACACCTTATCTTGAGAACCTTCATGTCTGTATGACCGATGCCACCTGTTATGAAAGTCATCTGCGTTTCCCTACTGATACCAAACTCTTATGGGAAGGTATTGTATGGCTTCATCGTCATCTGTGCAAACATTGCCAGACCTTGCACATACAACGTCCCCGTAACAAGTATCTTGATGTACGCCGTGCCTATCTTGCTTATAGCAAACTGCGTAAACGCAGGAAATCACAGACTCGTATGCTTACACGAAGGTTACTTCAGTTATTGGAAAAGTTACTTGACCAGCTGGAGCTGCTTCATTCATCCTACAGGAACAGGCTTACACTATCCTCTGATTACCAAAGACGTTTCTCGGTCATACAGACAGTCCTTGAGCAAGGGAAGAATTTATTTGCAGGCAAAAAAGTGTCCAACCGTATCGTGAGTATCGACCGGCATTACCTTCGCCCCATTATCAGAGGCAAGGAAACCAAATCCGTTGAATTCGGAGCCAAAGTCAACAATATACAGATAGACGGAATCTCCTTTATAGAACATATCTCCTTTAAGGCTTTTAACGAAGGAGTACGTTTGAAAGACTGTATTCATCTGCAACAACAACTGACCGGGGTTAGGGTTAAGGCGCTTGCGGCGGATTCAATCTATGCCAATAATGCCAACCGGAAATTTTGTACAAAATATCATATAAGTACTTCCTTTAAGCGTAAGGGCAGAGCTGCCAAAGATGAGCCGCTTCGGAAAATCTTACGGTCGGAACTCAGCCGTGAAAGAGCTACCCGCCTGGAAGGAAGTTTTGGAACGCAGAAACAACATTACTCACTGGCCAGGATAAAAGCTAGAAACAGGAAAACGGAAGTACTTTGGATTTTCTTTGGGATACATACAGCCAATGCGGTATGTATGATAGAAAAGGTCGAAAAGAAAAAAAGAAAGGCAGCATAATCTAACTAAAATAACAGGAAAAACAGGAGAGGTTTTAACTTCCCCTAAAAAAGACATGTACATAATGCATGGGTGGGAAGGAAAAAATAAGAATATGTAAACAATATTCTACAAAAAAGATAGAAGACTGGGAGAGTTGAACGAAAAAATCAAGAGAAAAGCTCACGTAAAGCAAAGCTTTTCTCTTGATTTTTTAGAAAGAGGAACATTTACTGAATATCCCTCACGAAAGAGTGTACGATGGACGAAATGATCGAACTCAACCTGAATTACCTCGATGAGTTTAATAAAGACTCGGAAGTGAAATACACGGTGGAAGAAGCACGTAAAACGATGAAAGAGTTCTTCCCCCAGTTGAAGAGATGGAAATAATCAATCATGAATATAGAAATGTGTCGAAAATAACCTAAAACCATATCTCGACACATTTTTACATTCTAAAGCTTTTTCACTGAAATCAATCACTATTGCCATTCAGTTCCGGATGGCGTTCCAACCACTTCACTGCGTAAGAACAGGTGGCTTTCGGTTTCATTCCGTTGGCTATTGCGTAGTCGTACGCAGCTTTCACCAATGCAGCGGCTATTCCGCGACCTTCTATCGGGCGGGGCACGATGGTATGAATGATGTCGAGAGAATCACCTAAGAGGCGATATTGCACAAAGGCGGTACGACCGTCTACTTCTGTCTTAAACAAATGCTGTTCGGGCTGATGAATAATTTCGTAATCCATAATCTATGTTGTTTTAAAGTTCATTATTGTTTTAAGTACTCTTGCCTAATAATTATCTATTATCAGGCACGGATTTTACGTTTTTTTTTCAAAATGACGCATAGATAAAGCAACAGTGTTCATCAGCGTAATTCGTGCCTAGATTTATTATATAAACTAATTATGAAAGCATATTTATAATCAAAATTGTTCTATCCATTGCAACCGGTTGGTATCGTAACCGCGGCGTTCGGCAGCGGTGACGAGTTTCTTTTTGATTTCCTCGGGCAGTTGCGGCGTGCGGCTTAGTATCCAGAGATATTTATCGGTGCTGCTGCCTACAAGGGCATAGTTGTAATTCTCTTCATCCAGCTCCAATATGTAATAATCAGAGTAGAAATTAAGGAAGAAAGAGACTTTCAGTTTACCCGGTTGCGCGGAATCGGGTATCTTGGCGTGTCCGTTGGCAGTCTTGCAGATATCATAAGGAGAATTGCGCTTGCATCCCCGGTTCTCCACACGAATCGTACCGTCGGGACGAAGCGTGTAAGTGGCCGTGACATCTACCAGTCCGTGTTCGAAACGGTTCTCGTAGCGGGCTATTTCGTACCAAAGTCCCATATATCGGTTCAGGTCGAGAGAGGAGACCGTAGTGTGATCCGTACCTTTAAAAAGACGTTCGACAGTAGGGATGGAAAAACGAAACCCGGCTTCCGTCAGACGTGTCGGGCGGACTTTCTGACCGGCTGTAAAGAAAGAAGCCGCTTCACCGTAAAATATACGGAAAGCCCGCTGCGGAGCAATAATCGTTGTCCATGCCTGATAAGCTTTTCCCATCTCACGGGTAAAAGAATATTGCGAAATCTGTTGCGGAGCCACCAGATTATACACACCCCGCGTTTCTTCGTGGGCGATAAAAAACTCCATGGCACGGCAAAGGTCGTGCATGGCTATCCACGGGAAAGACTGGGTGCCGGGACCGATGGCGGTAGCTACCTTCGTGGCTTGCAAAGGACGAAGCATCTGCTGCATCGCTCCCCCATCCGGAGAAAGCACTACGCCAAAGCGTGTAATGACGAGCCGGGTAGGTTGGGGACAGTGTTTGGCTTCTTTTTCCCATGCATAACAGAGATCGGAAAGAAAACCGTCGCCACGGGTACGGGTATATTCGTCCGCTTCCACTTCCGGAGGATAATAGCCCACGGCGGAAGCTGAAATCATCAGTTTCGGTTTTGTCTTGACGGCATTTAACGCACGGATAATACGGTGCGTCACCACAATGCGGCTGTTGAACAATTCCTGTTTGTACTCCGGTGTCCAACGCTTATTGATGGGTGCGCCAGCCAGGTTGATGATTACGTCGCAATGCGTCAATGTCTGAATCAAATGTCCGGACATACCTTCGCGGAACATCGATCTTCCCAAGGGAATAATCCGGTGTCCGCCCTTTTCTGTGAGATAATTGGAAAGATGTTTACCTATATATCCGGTAGCTCCGGTCATTGCTATATTCATCTTGATTCATTATTTATTTTAACTCTATTAGAAAAACGTATAAAATGCAAGAAAAGTTCTTTGAAAAAAACAAAATGGGGCTATCTTTGCAAGGCAGACTTTAATACTGAAAGAAAAAAATCTCTGAACAGACTGACAAAGAGAGAGAAAATTTGTTCTATCAAATAAAGGAGACGATGAACGGCATCTACAAACAGGGCGGACGGAATACAGAAAGCGATCTGTTTGGAGAGAATGGCAAGTATGTGAACAGTCCGACAAAGTCTGAACAAGAAACTGAATGGTATTAACTGAAATAATGAAATAAATAAATGAAGAAACAAACTAAAATCAACTATATTCTTACGCTCATATTAGTATTTTGCATCGGCGCATCCATTCCTGTATTGACAGGCAGCAGCCAGGTGACCGAACAACATTCCGCCAAATCGGAAGTTCCTTATTGCGTCACCTCGCCCACCGTTCCCGCCCAGGTTACTTTTGACGGAGAAACCATTGACCTCCGCCGCTATGACCGCCGCGAACGGATGGATCGTGAGATGATGGCTTTCACCTATATGCATTCCACCACCATGTTACTGATAAAACGTGCCAACCGATACTTCCCCATCATAGAACCGATACTGAAAGCCAACGGCATCCCCGACGACTTCAAATACCTGATGGTAATCGAAAGTAACCTGAACAACATCGCCCGCTCTCCGGCAGGAGCAGCAGGACTGTGGCAGTTTATGCCCGCCACCGGACGGGAATTCGGACTGGAAGTGAACGACAACGTAGACGAACGCTACCACATTGAAAAAGCAACCGTAGCCGCCTGTAAATATTTCAAACAAGCGTATGCCAAATATGGAGACTGGATGGCTGTCTCCGCCGCCTACAATGCCGGACAGGGACGTATCTCCTCCCAACTCGACAAACAACTGGCAAGTCATGCCATGGACTTATGGCTGGTAGAAGAAACTTCCCGCTATATGTTCCGCATATTGGCAGCCAAAGAGATATTCAACAACCCGCAACGTTACGGGTTTCTGTTGAAGCGGGAACATCTGTATCCGCCCATTCCCTACAAAAAGGTGACCGTCTCCACTAGCATCAATGATTTGAATGATTATGCCAAATCACAAGGTATCACATACGCACAACTCCGTGATGCCAACCCCTGGCTGCGCGACACCTCATTAAGGAACAAGACCGGAAAGACATACACCCTCTATATTCCCACACAAGAAGGTATGTATTACGATCCGAAAAAAACAGAGGCTTATAATAAACAATGGGTCATTGACTGAAAATCCTCTCCCCCCAACCTCTTCTCATAGCGGAAAACGGAGTTTGCACTGCCCATTCACAGCCAAACAACCTCTTTCTACAAGAAGATGCCGGAGGAACGTCCAAATAGCATTTAGTATGAACTGTTAGTATGAAACTGAAAGAAAGAATCCATCGTTTTTTACATGACGAAAAACTGAAACGAAAGTTGTACGTCATCATCTTCGAATCGGACACTCCCGCCGGGAAACTGTTCGACGTGATTCTGATCGGCTGTATTCTAGTCAGCGTACTGCTTGTCATCATCGAAAGTCTGAAAGGACTTCCCAGCTTTCTGACGACTCCGTTCGTCATTATGGAGTACCTTTTCACCGCTTTCTTCACTTTCGAGTACCTGACGAGAATCTACTGCTCGCCCCGTCCCCGGAAATACATATTCAGCTTCTTCGGAATCGTAGACTTGCTAGCCACCCTTCCGCTCTACATCGGCCTGCTCTTCCCCGGTGCACGCTATCTGCTCATCATCCGTGCTTTCCGCCTGATACGGGTATTCCGTGTCTTCAAGCTCTTCAACTTTCTGAATGAGGGCGAACGACTGCTCACCGCCTTACGCGAAAGCAGCAAGAAGATTGCGGTATTCTTCTTATTTGTCGTTATCCTGGTGACTTCCATCGGTACGCTGATGTATATGATTGAAGGAACACAACCCAACTCCCAGTTCAACAACATCCCGAACAGCATTTACTGGGCTATCGTCACCATGACTACCGTAGGCTATGGAGACATCACCCCCGTCACCGGTTTCGGGAAGTTCCTTTCCGCCTGTGTCATGCTAATCGGTTACACAATTATTGCCGTACCGACAGGGATCGTATCTGCCTCCATGATGAAAGACTACAAACGCAGAAGAGACAAAGAATGTCCCAACTGCCATCGCTCCGGACACGAAGACAATGCCGAATTTTGCAAATATTGCGGACATCATCTGAATCCGTCCGAAACAGACTTGGAAAAGAAATAAATTTTACGACTTATGCTGAAAGAAACGCTCGAATAAAACAATAAACACACAGCCCACCGCATAACAAGCTATGTCCGCCCAATCGAACGTAGAGCCCAGAATGATTCTGGCTACACGGTTCGTGATCCCCAATGTTTCCACCAACTGGAAGTATTGTAGCACTTCCACAAAACAGGCAAAAAGAAAGACATAAAACGGCATCCGCGGAATTCCTGTCGGGAGAAATATCCTCACAAAACTATACACCAGCACTACCACCAGCATATCTCCGACATAAGGACGTATGAAATTGTCACGCACATATAAAGCTATCAATACCTCGATGCAAAAGATCAGCAGAAAGCTGATTATATAAAAAAATCTTTTCTTCATTATTCACTCAATCACAGGATTAAACATTCATTTGAGTCTGCGAATATACGATAAAATAGATCGAATACGTTCAAATATTACTAAATGATTGATCCATAAAAGAGAAATAATTGTATATTTATAGTTCCAAGTATTTTTCCACAAACAATAAAAAAACAGAAAGGAGATTGAACACATGATGTTGAACATAGATTTCGTCATTCGTTTATTGGTCGCCGGCATACTGGGGGCGATCATCGGACTAGATCGTGAATACCGTGCCAAAGAAGCCGGATACCGTACTCATTTCCTCGTATCGCTAGGCAGTGCCCTGATTATGATTGTTTCCCAATACGGATTTCAGGAGATTATAAAAGAAAGCAGTGTCACGCTCGACCCCAGTCGTGTGGCGGCACAAGTCGTCAGTGGCATCGGATTTATCGGTGCGGGAACCATCATCTTCCAAAAGCAGATTGTACGCGGACTGACTACCGCCGCAGGAATCTGGGCAACTGCCGGTATCGGACTGGCAGTAGGCGCAGGAATGTACACCATCGGAATCGCTGCCATGGTATTGACCCTCATCGGACTGGAATTACTTAGTTACCTGTTTAAAAGCATCGGAATGAAAAGCTCGATGGTTTCTTTCTCTACTTCCAACAAAGACACTCTGAAACAGATAGCGGACAGATTCAACTCTAAAGACTACCTGATAGTCTCTTATGAGATGGAAACGTTGCATAAGGGCGAAGCAGAGTTTTATCAGGTGAGCATGGTCATCAAGTCGAAACGAAATAACGATGAAGGACATTTGCTTTCATTGATACAGGAGTTTCCGGAGGTAACAGTGCAGCGGATTGAATAATTGAAGAAATAATGTATAAAAAGCATAGTTGTTTCCATATATGGAACTATTTTTATTATCTTTGTAGGATAAAACCCAATTAATGGAACCAAAAGCAAAGTTTAAAATAGTATATTCTGAAGAAGCAGACAATTTTCTGAATCTATTACCATCAAAAGTAAAGGAGAAAATTATCTATAACATAGCAAAGTCTAAGTTTGTTATTGACCCGGAGCTCTTTAAAAAGCTAGATAATACAGATATATGGGAATTTAGGACACTATACAATAAAACCCAATACAGACTATTAGCTTTTTGGGACAAAGTAGATGAAGTAGATATCTTAGTAATAGCTACTCATGGTTTTATAAAGAAAACCCAAAAAACACCTCCCAAAGAGATAACAAAGGCAGAAGAGATAAGAAAGATATATTTTAATTCTAAAAAAATAAAGATATGGAAAAAATGAAATTCTATACGGAAGAGGAAATAACAGATAAGCATATAGGGAAAAAAGGAACCCTTGCACGTGATAAGTTTGAAGGAGATTTGCAGTCTTTTCTTATTGGCGAAGCTATCAGAAAAGCCAGACAATCCAAGAATCTCACTCAAGAAGAGTTAGGAAATTTAATAGGAGTACAAAGAGCACAAATATCACGGATAGAGAACGGGAAAAATCTCACTCTCTCTACCCTGTCAAAAGTTTTTAAGGCAATGGGAATAAGCGCCAAATTAGAAATCGGTAACCTGGGGAAAGTTGCCTTATGGTAGACTCTGCTATTTCTGCTTTTCCGTCAGATACTTCCAATAACGTACAGGCATATCCTGCCTGTGCTTTCTCGGGTTCATACGTTCTTTGATACAAATGGCCTTGAAATAAGTTTTCCAGAGTTGTTGGAAAAGTTTCTCATCCTTGTCCATCAGACTTTCATCCAGCATCCCCGTAATCAGATGGGATTCACGGCTGTCATCATCAAACGAGATGGTTGTCACCTCCTGCAAGTCATAATAAAAACCATAACGGCGTTTCATGTCGTAGATAATCCACTTCTGATCGGCAAAACGGTCTTTGAAATGGTGAACGGTAAGAGGAAGCGCATTATACTGCGGTTCGAAAGCCGCAAAGAATGTACCATCCGCAGCTTTCTGAAAACGGACAAACTGCATCAGATGCACACGTTCGCCATCCACTTTCTTCCATATTTGCGCCAATCGCAAAATGTCCGGATCGCCAAAATTGGTTTCGATGGAACGGGGTGCGTCGATCGCTTTACGGATATAACGAAAAATGAGCATCCCTACCTCCGGAAGCTCCGACAGCCAACTTTGTGTGAGGCAGCCCAAAGCAGATACAGAGACTTTCTTCTGCAATCCCCGCCACACACGCCCTGCCTTTTCTTCATCAGTGACTACAGTATGCAACTCATCATAAAATAAGGGCAAAGCATCTCCTTCCGACAACAAATCATCGGGAAAGGTCTTGCGAAAATAGGCGTCGAACACAGCAGTCAGCAGACCATCAAAGCTTTTATCGTAAACGAAAACTTTCAAGATTTCTGATTTATGATTTATGATTTCCGGGTTATGATTTATTTTTAGGCACGGATTACAGGGATTAATGCGGATTCTTTGCAGCAATGACAACACTAAAAACCGTGTAATCCGTGTAATCCGTACCTAAATTATTATATAAGCTAATTAACATACTTAGTAATTCGTTTAATCAGAATTCATAAATCAGAAATCAAATCGTAATTGTCGTTCATCCACTTTCTTTTTTGGTTTCGGGAGCAATAAGCTACGTACCCGTTGCGGCGAAAGTTCGTTCACAGTCAGCATTTGGAGAGGCAGTTCTTTGCAGGTGATGAAATATTGCGCCTTCTTCATCACCACTCCTATCTTCTTCAGTTCATAAAAACCCAGTCGCGAAAAACGGCGGGAGGCGACAATCAACTTCGCCGACTTCACTCCCACTCCCGGCACACGGAGCAACATTTCGTAGTCCGCTTTGTTGATGTCGACAGGAAACTGTTCGGGATGGCGCAAAGCCCACGAGAGTTTCGGGTCTATCTCGAGGTCGAGATCCGGATAGGCATCATCCACAATTTCGTCCACCTTGAATTGGTAAAAGCGCAATAACCAGTCAGCTTGATAGAGCCGGTTTTCACGTACCAAGGGTGGTTGCTTCAATGCCGGAAGACGTTTATCGTATGTATTCACAGAAACGTAGCCCGAATAGTAGACACGCTTCATGGTCGGCCGTCCGTAAAGAGCCGACGAAAGGAAAAGAATATCTTTATCCGACTCGGAGGTAGCGCCTACAATCACCTGGGTACTTTGTCCCGCAGGCGCGAAACGGGGTGCATGGCGGAACTTCTGCCGCTCTTCCTTACTCTCCAACACACCTTGCTGAATGTATTTCATCGGAGCAAATACACTTTTATGATCTTTCTCCGGTGCAAGGAGTTTCAGGTTTTCTTCTTTGGGAATTTCGACGTTGACACTCAAACGGTCGGCATACAGCCCGGCCTCATTCACCAATTCACGACTGGCACCGGGAATACTCTTGAGATGAATATAACCGTTAAACCGGTACACTTGCCGCAAATCTTTGGCTACACGCACCAGTCTCTCCATCGTATAGTCCGGATTGCGGACCACTCCGGAACTAAGAAACAACCCTTCAATGTAGTTACGACGATAGAATTCCATCGTCAGTTCCACCAATTCCGAAACGGAAAATGTGGCGCGGGGAAGATCGTTGCTACGCCGGTTGATACAGTAGGCACAGTCGTAGATACAATAATTGGTAAGCATGATTTTCAATAGCGAGATACACCGCCCGTCCTCGGCAAAGCTGTGGCAAATCCCCCATCCTCCGACAGTGTTTCCCAGCGTGCCCGGCTTATTGGAGCGCACCGTACCACTGGAAGAACAAGAAACATCGTACTTGGCAGATTCCGCAAGTATCTTCAGTTTAGCTAAGACGTTTTCGTTCATAATTCCCAATCTTGATTCTTTTCGCAAATATACGATTTAATTTGAGATGCGTATAGAAGAAAAAAAGTTTAGCAAATATATCAATACAAAACAAGTCAAATTTTATGATACAAAAAGCTACGCTTAAAAAAGGAGTTTACCAGATACAATATTTTATTACATAGATCAAATAAGATAATAAAATAAATCGATTATTTTATCACAACAAATATATTTTCATTAACTTTGCAAAGTCAACACAAGAAGTGTTGCATTAATAAAAAATTTAATTTTACACAAATGAAGACTTCAAAGGAAAACGAAGAAGAAATGGAAGAACGAGAATGGGTTATCAATGGTTTTAAAACCTTCTCTGCCGTAGCGCAGGAGTATTTTCCCGAATATTCTAACGCTGACACAGCCAGCAAAAGAATGAGAAACGAAATAGAACTCGACAAACAGCTCTTCGACGAATTAAAAGCCGCACATTACGTACACGAAACAACGCGTCTAAGTCCGAAGCAACAGCAGATCCTTTTCATGACCTGGGGACCGGAAAAAATAATCCTACGTTAGCGCATCACCCATAAGTAAAGATTTACTGCATCCTGACACCTCCGAAAACACAGAAAAAACGTGTTGAACGAACTATATTATATAGATTATTATATTTTAGTATTTATATATGTTCGGTTGGTGGTTCGCCTACTTTTTTTCGAGCGTTGCAAACGCATGACAGACAAGCAGTTGAGCCACCTTCAGGGGGTGTTCGTTTGGCTGTTCGATTTTTTGTCAAAAAAAATACTAAAAAGAAAACCGCATATCCCCGAATAGAGCCTCTATTTACGGCAAACAGAGGTTCTATTTCTAATAAACAGAGGCTCTGTTTCTAATAAACAGAGGCTCTGTTTCATCCCAACAGAACCTCTGTTTTTCTATTCATCCCCCCCAATCTCATCTTTTACACCCGCGCGGTGTCACACAGAACAACATTATTTCCGTCCTACAGCCCCCAATACAGCCCAAATACCACCATACCGTTCAAAACACCCCCATTCCAGCCAAAAAAGATTTGCACGAACAGCCATTCATGCACTACCTTCGCAGCCGCATCCGACAATGTATGCACAATGGGGATAACCCGCAATCAACAACAAGTAAATAAAAATACGCCTCAATGAAACAACTTCCAAACAACCTCCTGCACGAAGGCTACATCCTGATTCCCAAAGCACTGTTAAAACGTCAGATAAACGACAAAGCGCCGGGAGAACTGGAAGCGCTCCTCCAAGTCCTGATACACGCCAACTACTCGGAAACCACGTACAAGATTCAGCAGATCGACATCGTATGCCAACGCGGAGAATCCGTCATCAGCCAGCAACACTGGAGCCGACTCTTCCAATGGAGCCGATCCAAAACCCTCCGCTTCTTTCAAAAAATCCAGGAAGAGGGCATTATCAAGATCATCCCGCACCAGAAAGGAATCTTCCACATTCATATCAACAACTATGATTTCTGGACCGGCTGCATCTCTCCGGAAGCCCGCGAAGAAAAAAAGAAAGAAAAATCCGAAGTGTTCGACGTTTTCTGGGATAAATATCATGAAACGATGCAAAAACCCAAACAGTACGTCGCCCGTGCCCGCCGCGAATGGGACAAGCTCACCAAAGAGGAACAACAGACAGCCATCGACCACATCGAGGAAGTCTACTACCACACCAACGACACACGTTTCATCCCCCTTGCCGCCACCTACCTGAAAGACAAGGCTTTCTTAAACGAATATATAGACTAAAAAAACATCGAAAAGAAATGCAACCACACGCCAGCGAACTCGAAGAAGCCATCATTGGAGCCTGCCTGATAGAACAGGAGGCCCTGCCACTCGTAGCCGACAAGCTACGTCCCGAAATGTTCTACGACGATCATCATCAGCTGATCTTCGCCGCCTTGATAGCCATGTATCAGGCAAACAAAAAGATAGATATTCTCACCGTCAAAGAAGAGCTCACCCGTCGCGGAGTGCTCGAAAAGATAGGCGGGCCGTATACCATCGTACAACTAAGCAGCCGGGTAGCTTCCTCCGCCCACATCGAGTATCACGCGCAAATCGTCCACCAGAAATATCTGGCACGCGAAGCCGTAGTCGGCTTCAACAAACTCCTCACCTGCGCCATGGATGAAACAATCGACATCGACGACACCCTCATCGACGCGCACAACCTGCTCGACCGTCTCGAAGGCGAATCCGGACACCACGACCACATACGCTGCATGGACACCCTAATGACCGACACGCTGAAAGAAGCTGAATTACGTATTGCCAAAAGCGTGAACGGCGTCACCGGCATCCCCACCGGTCTGACCGAACTCGACCAGAAAACGGGCGGTTTGCAGGATAGTGATCTGATAGTGATTGCCGCCCGGCCTTCCGTAGGTAAAACGGCTTTTGCCCTACACCTGGCACGCAGCGCGGCAATGGCGGGCAATGCGGTGGCCGTCTACAGCCTTGAGATGCAAGGGGAACGCCTTGCCGACCGATGGCTGGCAGCAGCAAGCAACATTAATCCTTACCGGTGGAGAAACGGAATACCTACCCTGCAAGAGATGGAAAATGCCCACACCGCAGCTTCAGAACTATCGGGACTCCCCATCTACGTGGACGACAGCACTTCTGTCAGCATGGATCACATTCGCTCAAGTGCCCGGCTACTGAAGAGCCGCAATCAGTGTGACGCAATTATTATCGACTACCTGCAACTCTGCGACATGGCTACCAAGCAGGCCAACCGCAACCGCGAACAGGAAGTGGCACAAGCCACCCGGAAAGCCAAGTTGCTGGCCAAGGAGCTGCATATTCCCGTCGTACTGCTTAGTCAGCTGAACCGCGAGTCGGAGAATCGTCCCGGAGGACGTCCGGAACTGGCACACCTGCGCGAGAGCGGAGCTATCGAACAGGATGCGGACGTCGTGATGTTGCTTTACCGACCGGCCATGCAACGCGTCGTCACCGACCGGGAAAGCGGTTACCCGACAGAAGGACTGGGGGTGGTTATCGTTGCCAAGCAGCGTAATGGAGAGACTGGGAATGTATATTTCGGACATAATCCGTCGATGACAAAAATATATGACTATGTTCCGCCATTGGAATATTTGGAAAAACATGCTAAATAAAGCGGTATATTGTATAAATAATCAAGACAATTTATCAAAATAGTATTGATACATATCCGGTGCAAAACTTTTTATATTATCAGAGAAAATAAAACCATATTTACTTGACTTTGCCTCTCTGATTTTGTATATTTGTAGTATCAAAAAGAAAAGATATAATTATTCACTTAAACCTTAACTTTTCAAATTTATGGATGTATTAGTAGAACGCTATCAGCGCAGAAAGTATGTAAATCAGGAGGATGCTCCGTTACTGTATTACATACGTCAGAAATCGGGCAATGTAAGAGTGATGGACGTTGATACGATGGCTACCGCCATCGAAAGTAAATCGTCACTGACTGCCGGAGATGTGAAACACACCATTGAGGCATTTGTGGAACAGTTGCGCCTGTCGCTCACCCAGGGCGATAAGGTGAAGATTGACGGATTGGGTACGTTCCACATCACGCTGACTAGTGACGGTACGGAGACTATGAAAGATTGTACGGTGCGCAGCATCCGCCGTGTCAATGTCCGCTTTGTTGCCGACAAAGCGTTGAAGCTGATGAATTCGAGCCATACGAGTACACGAAGCGAAAACAACGTGAACTTCGTCCTGGGCGGAAAGGGCGATGGAAGCGATTCCGGAAACGGTGGTTCGGACGATGATTCCGGCAGCGGTTCGGGGGGCAATAAACCGGGCGGTGGAGAAGCACCGGATCCAGCAGCGTAAATAAGCTGCCCGCTCTATCTTCTTTGGCAGAATGAAACTTCATCCTTAGAAAAAACAGTATCACATGGTTTCAGGAACTGATCCATGTATGGTTCCTTGCCATGTGGTTGCTGTTTTTCTGTTTTTCTCTTTCCCGCATTTTCTCATTTTCTTTATTTCTCCATTTTCTTTCATTCTCGTGTTTTTTTAGTTTTCCTATTTTTAGTTTCTCTTATTTTTTAATTCTCAATTCTCAATCTTTAATTTTTAATCTTTAATTCAAGAAAGATGTTAGACAAAATCATTGATATTATTACAGCCATCCTCCCTTTTTTCGGAGGTCGCAAAAAACGTCAGCAAATGATGCAGGACGTCAAAGAGTTCAGCGAACTAGTGAAAGAGCAGTATGGCTTCCTTATGAAGCAGCTCGAAAAGGTGCTAAAAGACTATTTCGATTTGAGCGACCGTGTGAAGGAAATGCACTCGGAGATTTTTTCATTAAAAGGCAAGCTTTCGGAAGCTGTCACTTTACAGTGTGTCAATAAAGAGTGTATTCAGCGCAACAATGGTTCCGAATCCGCATCATCATCCACTTCTTTAATACCTGCCTAACGCATGAGAACTATTAATCTGATTGTCGTTCATTGCTCCGCTACCCGCGAGGATAAATCTTTCACCGAACATGATTTGGACGTTTGTCATCGTCGCCGCGGCTTCAATGGTGTGGGTTATCATTTTTATATTCGTAAGAACGGGGATATTAAGTCTACCCGTCCGTTAGAACGGATCGGTGCGCATAGCCGTGGTTTCAACCGGGAAAGTATCGGTATCTGCTATGAAGGCGGACTGGACTGCATGGGACAGCCGAAAGACACGCGCACTTGTTGGCAGAAACACTCGCTACGGGTTCTTATCCTGACTTTATTAAAGGATTTTCCGGGATGCCGTGTCTGCGGACATCGTGATCTTAGTCCTGATCTTGACGGAGACGGTGAGATTGAGCCGGAAGAGTGGATCAAGGCTTGCCCCTGTTTTGAAGCGAGCAAGGAGTGGGATAAAGAATAGGTTTCTTTTTTCATTTACATACTCTATTATTAGTTGTTATTGGTTTATTGTTATTGGTTATTAATCAAGAAAACCCGGACTTTCGCAAGCCCGGGTTTTCTGCATCTTGGGAACGCCTCTTTTACCTATAGGGAAATGGGGGACTAGCACTTTGATTCTAGTACAACAAAAAGACGCTCCAAGAGTAAAAAATAAAAAGGGATACCTGTGGGAAATGTGGGAGGCATCCCTTTTCTAAAGAAGAACAAAGATGGAAGGATTGACTTTCACAAGCTGTGTCCTTCGCTTTGTTCTGGGGTAAAAATATCTTCACACACAAGTGAAGAATGGTTTTATTGTTTATAAAAATTTATCTATTTAAGAGATATCATCTCTCCCTCTATTCGAGATGTTAGAATGAATGTAAAGGAGAGATGATCTTAGAAACAGCTATTAGTCAAAACTTTGGTCTGACGCTGTACCTAATTTAATCTCTACTGTAACTGTCTTATTTGAAGCATAGTTAGTAATAGTTCCCCATCCGGGAGCTGCAACGATGGTTACCGTAATTGTTTTCTTAACAGAAGGAGCCAAAGCCTTACCAGTTTCAGTAAGTGACAATACGCCCGCTTCAGTAATAGAAACATATTTTTGATCAGCAGATGCCACTGTGAAAGTAGGAAGATCTACTCCAAATACAGTTAACGGAGATGCACCCCAATCAGTAGTGTTTGCGCTACCATCTTTCCAGATTGTCTTATCATTAGTCGCTTTCCATGAGAAACCATTTGCCAGATCAAACGTACTTTGATAGTTATCCCTACCAATCTTCACTGTCGTGCTTGCCGGTGCAGTCCATGAACCTGCAAGACTAGTCGGAGTGATATTTAAAGTCTTTTCTGCTGATGATAATGTAACATCAGCATCTTCGTTATTTTTACCTACAACATTCACCTTAACAGCAATATTATCTCCTTTATATTTACTGCCATCAACCGTCAATACATGATCTTCGCTAATAGATACACCTGCTATAGGAGCATTATCTATTGCAAACTTAATGGAAGCGCCTGCGTTATCTGCGTTACCTTCAACTGTAGCATAATTATTAAATGCATTTTTCAAATCAGATGAGAAGCTCACTAATGTCGGCTTATCAAACGGAGCATAAGTAGGCTGGAGTGTCATAGTACCACCAGCTGCTATATCCGTATTGAAATTCAAAGCATAATCTGCATTAGTTATCTGAACCGTAGCATTAGCTGTTATCGTAAATTTCTGGGTAGGCGATACTGTTACTGTCAGTGTCACATCATTATAAGTATTAACCGGTATACCTGCCGGAACAACCACTGTTAACCCGTTCGTAGTTGTATTTTCCTTGAATGCAAATTTAATACCGCTCTTAGCACCTGTCTCAAAGTCGAAGCATTCACTTCCAAGAGCCTGGTAATCAGCCTCTGTAATGCCAAGAGTAGAGTAATTAGGACCAGTTAAGTCAACATCAAATACCGATGCTTCTTCTCCTTTACTTTTGAATTCTACGGTACCGATTCCGGAAGGATTCACTGCTAAAGTCTTAATAACCTGTTCACCAGCTGTTACTTGCGCAAATTCTTTTGTAAAAGTAGATACAGCATCCCCTGCAGCATCCTTCATTGTAATTCTTGCTTGGGCAGTTACTTTTTTATTATTGAACGAAGAACTATAGGATTTTAGTTCCAGAACACCATTAGTTTCTCCAATTTTGAAGTCGTTGTAGTCGTCCGCTGCTTTTAGTGTATATTTCACCGCAAAACTCTTATTCACCGCATTCTCGCTAATAGCTTCGTCGATGATAGCATTTCCTGCTCTGTCCTTACCAGTCATCAGCACTTTAGCACCTGTACCATAGTCGATTTTTGAAGCAGCGTTATCAGAAAGCATAGTAGCCACGTCCTGGTTCGGTGAATTCAATGTTACAGATGTAATCACTCTATAATCCGCAATTACAGGGAAATAATTAGAACTGATATCCGTCAAATTCTTAGTTGCATCTTTAGCTTTCAGATTCAGGCTAATAGCATAGCTCTTGTCTGTAGTCGTAGAAAGAGTATAGGTTACGATACCTGTAGCTTCGTCCACTGTCGGCGTGCCTTCAATGCTATAAATCTCTTCTGCTGCACGAGTCTTTATTTCCTGTGCGTCGAATGAAGGAGTATAGTTGGCTACAAAGTTGGCGGCAGCTGTTGCCGGAGAAATACGGAACTTCACCTGGATAGGATCGGCTTGCGCAATCATTTTTCTAGCTTCTCCTTCACCATAATAATAAGACATGAATTTCACCTGTCCATCTTCGTATTCAGGAATATAAACAATGCTCTGAATTTGGTTTTCAAGTGCCGTGAGACGTTTTTCCAATGCAGCGAATTTATCATTTACCGTTTTTTTATAATCAGCAAAATAAGCTTCTACTTTCCCATCGAAAACTTCTTTAGTAGCACAATAACCATAACTGGTTTTAATCGTGGTAATTTCAGTCAATACTGCCGCAAAATTTTCATAACCACCATCAGTTAAAGCTGTCTCGATAGTCGTTTTGAATGTGGTAAGCGTAGTGATATTACCAGTCACAGTTTGGTAAGCAGTTGCCTGTTCTTGTTTATATGTTTCAAAGTTAGTGCTCAACGTTGCTAATTTATCGTCTACACCTTTGATAGAAACATTGATAGCAGAGGCTTCCGCCAATACCTGTGATTCGATAGCATCGTTTACGTATTTAGCAATAGAGCCATTGTCTTTCAGCAACTCCAGAACTTCGCCATCAACCAATCCTGCAAGTTCAGAATGGGCTACGTAATCAGCCAAATCATCCTTCGATGCAGCGTTTTGATTAAATGTTTCCAATGCGGTGATTCTGCCATCCAATTTTTGCAATTCTAAAATATCAGCTTGTATACTAACGATAGCAGCCGCATTATTCTCGGCCATTTCTGTCACAGCCTTCAATTCATTCTTAGCTTCTGCCAGTTCATCAGCTAATTTTTTCAGGTCTTCGCTAGATGCAGCACCAGCCAGCTTCTCTGTCAGGTCGGCAACTTTAGCTTCGAGGTCTTCCTTCGTTTTGTTCAAAGTTCCCTCAATAGAGTTCACTTGTTCTGAAAGAGCGGTGATCTGGTCGCCCAATGTTTTAATAGTACTTGCGTCTGCTTTGTTTTCCAATGCAGTCTGCAATGCTTCTACTGTTTTCAGCAAATCCTGTACTGCTTTAGCATCTGCTTTACCATCAATAGCTGTCTGTAACTGTGTCTGCAAAGTCTGAATGGCACTAGATATGGCCGTTTTCATGTCCTCTGTGCTCACCGGATTAGTGGACGTTACTTTATCAATCTGCTCTTGCAGATTTTTGATGTCATCGTCATAGTCCTTACAACTTGTAACGGTTGTACTTACTGTAAGCGCCAATGCCCCGAAAAGCATTACCCTAACAAAATTTTTCTTCATAACTACTTAAAAATTACATTAATAATATATTATTAAACACTAAGTTTCAATAATAGCCACCCGTTACTTTGTAGGTAACGGAGAAACCTTTGTGCCTGCTCTTCGGGAGTAGTCAATACTGAAAAATGATACGATAAGCAATGAAACTTTTTTACCCCTGCTTCTGAAAGGCAGTAGAGGGAAGGAGATCTTTTGCAAAAATTTAGAAGTTAACAAAGCCCTAATACAAAGAATCCGCTTGTTTTATTTGGTTAATTCCTGTTTTGAGTAGTTTATTAGAAAAAATGTATGATTTCGTTTGGTTGTTTTAAGAAATATGCTCATATTTGCACCGATATTTACTCCCGTTACCTACAAAGTAACAGAGTAATTTTCAAGCGTTTACACCCACAATAGAGCGTTTCACAAAGTCAAGAACTTGTCTATTTGCTTCATCAATTTTCTTACTCCGGAAAGGTTTCAGATAAGTCTCCGTCACAGTGATAGACGAATGTCCCATCGCTTCGGAAATAATGCCCGGATGAATTTCACAATAATAAGCTGTCGTAGCCCAGGTATGGCGGGCGGTGTACGAGCTCAATTTATCGGATAATCCCAATAATTCACCTAACAACATCAACTGCTGGTTAAAGCTGCGCAATGCCAACTGATATTCGCGATATGCCTCTTTAGTTCCTTCACGGCTTTTCAACAACGGAAATAAATAGGGAGAAGAAGGATCACGATTCATATACTTCTTCACCAGGATCATCGCTTCGGGAGTCAATGTCACCGACAATGGTCGTCCTGTCTTACGTCTGCGATACGTTATTACGTTATCACGCAAATCGCTCTTACGCAAATAAGCGAGATCGACAAACGGCATACCACGAAGCGAAAACATCAGAATGAATAACTCTTGCGCCTGACATACAGCAAATGGCACACCTGACGTACGAGATAATTTTGCAAACACCTTCTTCATATCGTCATCACACAACGCACGTTTATGATCGGCACGAGTACCGGTATAAACAGAACGGAACAGATGAGGTACATAAGGAGCTTTCCCAAGATCGACGGCACGATTGTAAACCGCACGAAACGTACGCAGATAAGTGGAAACGGTGTTCCAGCTACAACCACGACTACGAAGGTAAACTTCGAATCCCTTCAGCCACTCCGAAGTTACTTCACTAAAAAGCAAATCTTCTTCCCCACAATAAGCAATGATGGCATTCAGACTGCTACGATAAACATGCGCAGTACCGAAGTTTCCCTCCATCTGTAGCCCCATGGCTACCTGCTTCATAAATGTTACTACTTTCAACATTTCTCAATTTATTAATTTATTCGACAATAAAGATACAAGTATTCTCACTATTACCACCCGGATAGTTCCAAAGATATTCTATCATTTATATAACTGCCATCCATCAATATTCATTTTTTATTGTTACTTTTGTGAGAAAATGAAAGAGTTATGAACCAACCAGTAAAGCGCAAACGTATTCCGTACGGAATGATGAACTTTATCGATGTCCGCGAAGACGACTGTTATTACGTGGACAAGACACATTATATCCCGCTTATAGAGAACGCGAACAAGTATTTCTTTTACATTCGCCCGCGAAGGTTCGGAAAGAGCTTAACGATCTCCATGCTCCACCATTATTATAACATATTAGAAGCGGACAAGTTTGAGAAATGGTATGGCGACCTGTACATAGGAAAGCATCCCACTCCCGAACGAAATTCATATCTCATCATTTATCTGAACTTTGCCGTAGTTAATGCCGAATTGAATAGTTACCGGCAATCATTGGACGCACATTGCAACACAGAATTCAATTTCTTCTGCGATGTCTACGCCCAATATCTTCCCGAAGGGATAAAGGAAGAAATGAATAAGAAAAAGGGAGCCGTAGAACAACTGGATTATCTATATAAAGAATGTGTCAAAACCAATCAGCAGATTTATCTGTTCATTGATGAATACGACCACTTTACAAACAAAATCCTATCAGAACCTTCCTGCCTCGAAGATTATAAAAGCGAAACGCACGGAACAGGTTATCTGCGCAGCTTCTTCGATACGGTGAAAGCAGGCACTTATTCTACGATCAAACGTTGCTTCGTAACAGGTGTCAGCCCCGTCACAATGGACGATCTCACCAGCGGATTCAATATCGGCACCAATTATTCGCTCTCTCCGGAATTTAATGAAATGACCGGATTCAACGAAGAAGAGGTGCGCGCAATGCTGGATTATTATGCCACTACCTGCCAGTTTCACCACTCTACCGACGAGCTGATAGAAGCCATGAAGCCCTGGTATGATAATTACTGTTTTGCAGAACAAAGTTATGGCAGCACTACAATGTACAACTCCAATATGGTACTCTACTTTGTGGATAATTACATCCGGAATGGAGGCTATATGCCACGTAATATGGTAGAAGAAAACATCCGCGTGGATTACAACAAACTACGAATGTTGATCCGCAAGGACAAAGAATTTGCTCATGACGCCTCGACTATCCAGACATTGGTACAACAAGGATATGTCACCGGTGAATTAAAAACAGGTTTTCCAGCCGAAACAGTTGCAGAACCGGATAACTTTACCAGCCTATTATTCTATTTCGGAATGTTGACTATCAGCGGTACTTTAGAAGGAGAAACGAAGTTGACTATTCCCAATCAAGTAGTACGTGAACAATTGTACAGTTACTTATTAGATACCTACAACGAAGCGGACCTCCGCTTTGACAACTGGGAAAAAGGAAAACTGGCATCCGCTATGGCTTATCGTGGCGACTGGAAAGCCTACTTCGACTATATTGCCGAATGTCTGCACCGATATTCTTCCCAGCGCGACAAGCAAAAAGGCGAAGCATACGTACATGGATTTACACTGGCAATGACCGCACAGAACCGTTTCTATCGCCCTATCTCCGAACAGGAGAATCAGGAAGGATATGCCGACATCTTCATGTTTCCCTTACTGGATATATACAAAGACATGCTCCATTCCTACATTATCGAACTGAAGTATGCCAAAGGAAAGGATAGTGACGAAAAGGTAGAGCAACTCCGGCAAGAGGCTATCACACAAGCCAACCGCTATGCCGCCAGTGAAACGGTGCAAAAAGCAATCGGAACAACGACGCTGCACAAAATTATAGTCGTTTATCAAGGGATGAAAATGGTGGTGTGCGAAGAAGTTTAAAGTTCGTATATATTTTAATGTACTATAATAAAAGGCGACTCATTGCAACGAGCCGCTTTTTTTGTATTATCTATTTTTCTTCAGCTATCCACTTTTCAATATTACGGGTTTCCACACTAAAGAAGAGCAAATCCGCTTTCCCACTATAAGCAATAATGGCATTGAGACTACTAAAGATATTCTATCATTTATATAACTGCCATCCATCAATATTCATTTTTTATTGTTACTTTTGTGAGAAAATGAAAGAGCTATGAACCAACCAGTAAAGCGCAAACGTATTCCGTATGGAATGATGAACTTTATCGATGTCCGCGAAGACGATTGTTATTACGTGGACAAGACACATTATATCCCTCTCATAGAGAACGCGAACAAGTATTTCTTTTACATTCGCCCGCGAAGGTTCGGAAAGAGCTTAACGATCTCCATGCTCCGACATTATTATAACATATTAGAAGCGGACAAGTTTGAGAAATGGTATGGCGACCTGTACATAGGAAAGCATCCCACTCCCGAACGAAATTCATATCTCATCATTTATCTAAACTTTGCCGTAGTTAATGCCGAATTAAATAGTTACCGGCAATCATTGGACGCACATTGCAACACAGAATTCAACTTTTTCTGTGATGTCTATGCGCAATATCTTCCCGAAGGGATAAAGGAAGAAATGAATAAGAAAAAGGGAGCCGTAGAGCAACTGGATTATCTATATAAAGAATGTGTCAAGACCAATCAACAGATTTATCTGTTCATTGATGAATACGACCACTTTACAAATAAAATCTTATCAGAGCCTGCCTGTCTGGAAGATTACAAGAGCGAGACACACGGAACCGGTTATCTGCGCAGCTTCTTCGATACGGTGAAAGCAGGCACGGACTCCACTATCAAACGTTGCTTCGTGACTGGTGTCAGCCCCGTCACGATGGACGATCTCACCAGCGGATTCAATATCGGCACCAATTATTCGCTCTCTCCGGAATTTAATGAAATGACCGGATTCAACGAAGAAGAGGTACGCGCAATGCTGGATTATTATGCCACTACCTGCCAGTTTCACCACTCTACCGACGAGCTGATAGAAGCTATGAAACCTTGGTATGACAACTACTGTTTCTCAGAGAAAAGTTATGGCGGTACTACAATGTACAACTCCAATATGGTACTCTACTTTGTGGATAATTACATCCGGAATGGAGGCTATATGCCACGTAATATGGTAGAAGAAAACATCCGCGTGGATTACAACAAACTACGAATGTTGATCCGCAAGGATAAAGAATTTGCTCATGACGCCTCGACCATCCAAACATTGGTGCAACAAGGATACATCACCGGTGAATTGAAAACTGGCTTCCCTGCCGAAACAATTGCAGAACCGGATAACTTTATCAGCCTATTATTCTATTTCGGAATGTTGACTATCAGCGGCACCAAACGAGGCAAGACATTATTAACCATTCCTAATCAAGTAGTACGTGAGCAACTGTACAGTTACTTACTAGATACTTACAACGAAGCAAATCTCCGCTTTGACAACTGGGAAAAGGGAGAACTGGCATCAGCAATGGCTTATGACGGCGACTGGAAAGCCTACTTCGACTATATCGCCGAATGTCTGCACCGATATTCTTCCCAGCGCGACAAGCAAAAAGGCGAAGCATACGTACATGGATTTACGTTGGCTATGACCGCACAGAACCGTTTCTATCGCCCCATCTCCGAACAGGAGAATCAGGAAGGATATGCCGACATTTTCATGTTTCCCTTACTGGATATTTATAAAGATATGCTCCATTCCTACATTATCGAACTGAAGTATGCCAAAGGAAAGGATAGTGATGAAAAGGTGGAGCAACTCCGGCAAGAAGCTATCACACAAGCCAACCGCTATGCCGCCAGTGAAACGGTGCAAAAAGCAATCGGAACAACGACGCTGCACAAAATTATAGTCGTTTATCAAGGGATGAAAATGGTGGTGTGCGAAGAAGTTTAAAGTTCGTATATATTTTAATGTACTATAATAAAAGGGGCTGTCTAAACTTGTTAGACAGCCCCTTTTCGATATCTTAGTAGTCTTCTAAATTATTTCTTAGAAGCTTCCAAAGATGCTTTACGGAATTCTTTCATTGCTTTTTCGATTTCCAAAGAAGCTTTACGAGCGCGAGTTCCTG
This sequence comes from Bacteroides xylanisolvens, assembly GCF_018289135.1. Classification (NCBI taxonomy): domain Bacteria; kingdom Pseudomonadati; phylum Bacteroidota; class Bacteroidia; order Bacteroidales; family Bacteroidaceae; genus Bacteroides; species Bacteroides xylanisolvens. Next base: position 136,135 of record NZ_CP072216.1, on the reverse strand, counting down.
CTGCTTTGTTACCGTTTTCGATCTGTGCGTTAGCATCTTTTGAGAAGTCAGCATACAGAGCTGCTACCTTTTCTACCAATTCTTTCATAATCCTTTTATTTTTTTCGTTAATAATGTGCCGCAAAAATACACTGTTTCCCGAAATAAAAGCATAAAATCAATATTTTTTTTGAAATAATCTTCGAAAAATATCTAAAAAAGGGGCTTTTCACCATTTTTACCTACCTTTGTAGCCATGAAACTGCTTACAGATACCGATTATATACATGCATTGATTGCTGAAGGGGAGCACCAGCAACAGGACTTTAAATTCGAAATTTCCGACGCACGCAAAATTGCCAAAACACTCTCGGCTTTTGCCAACACGGACGGAGGAAGATTACTTATTGGCGTAAAAGACAATGGAAAAATCGCGGGAGTACGCTCCGAAGAAGAAAAATATATGATTGAAGCCGCCGCACAACTTTATTGCGTGCCGGAAGTGGAATACACATTGCAAACATATATAGTGGAGGGACGGCAAGTGTTGGTAGCGACCATCGAAGAAACTCTGCATAAACCGGTTTACGCCAAAGACGAAACCGGGAAACCTCTAGCCTATCTCCGCATCAAGGATGAAAATATTCTGGCAACACCTATACATCTCCGTGTATGGCAACAAAGCGACAGCCCCCGTGGCGAACTGATCCGTTACACCGAACGTGAACAGCTCCTGCTCGAACAACTGGAGCATGGCACTTTACTTTCACTCAACCGCTACTGTCGCCAAACCGGACTTTCACGACGTGCCGCTGAACATCTGCTCGCCAAATTTGTTCGTTATGATATTGTGGAACCCGTATTCGAAAATCATAAATTCTACTTCCGAATAAAAAACGAATAACCACAAACAATACTTAATATTTGACACTTAATACTTAACTATGACCTTTATCAACGAGATTAACGACATACTCTGGACCTATATTCTGATTATCATGTTATTGGGATGTGCTGTCTGGTTCAGCATACGGACACGCTTCGTACAATTCCGCATGATTCGCGAAATGATCGTACTGTTAAGCGAATCTGCGGGCAAAGGGAAGCAGGGAGAGAAACATGTATCTTCTTTTCAGGCATTCGCTATCTCTATCGCCAGCCGTGTAGGTACGGGAAATCTTGCGGGAGTGGCTACCGCCATCGCTATCGGCGGTCCCGGAGCTATTTTCTGGATGTGGGTCATCGCACTGTTAGGGGCTTCGAGCGCTTTCATCGAGTCTACCTTAGGGCAATTATACAAAATACGCGGAAAGGATTCATTCATCGGAGGTCCTGCTTATTATATGAAGAAGGGATTGAAACAACCGTGGATGGGAATGCTTTTTGCCATATTAATAAGCATCACTTTCGGTTTTGCTTTCAATTCTGTACAGAGCAATACCATCTGTGCTGCTGCGGAGCATGCTTTCGGGGTCAATCATATTATATTGGGAGGGGTACTGACATTACTGACGTTGGTTATCATCTTCGGAGGTATTCAACGCATTGCCCGTGTCAGCAGCATTATCGTGCCGGTTATGGCATTGGGATATGTGGGGCTGGCGTTGGTGATTGTTATACTCAATATCACTCATTTACCGGGCGTCATCGCTCTGATTGTCAGTCATGCTTTTGGTTGGGAACAGGCACTGGCAGGAGGAGTCGGCATGGCATTGATGCAAGGTATCAAGAGAGGGCTCTTCAGCAATGAGGCCGGTATGGGATCGGCTCCGAATGCGGCTGCCACAGCTCATGTCAGTCATCCCGCGAAACAAGGATTGATACAGACTTTGGCAGTATTTACGGATACATTATTGATTTGTACTTGTACGGCTTTTATCATTCTGTTTAGTGGTGCTCCGCTGGATGGATCGACCAATGGGGTGCAGTTGACTCAACAGGCATTGACGAACGAGATCGGTTCTTCGGGCAGCGTCTTCGTTGCTGTGGCTCTTTTCTTTTTCGCTTTCAGCAGTATTCTGGGAAATTATTATTACGGGGAGGCCAATATCCGCTTTATCACTCACCGGAAGTGGGTGCTTCATGGTTACAGGATATTAGTGGGCGGTATGGTGCTCTTCGGTTCACTTGCCACATTGGATATGGTATGGAGCTTGGCAGATGTCACTATGGCATTAATGGCTATCTGCAATCTGATCGCTATCCTCTTCCTTGGAAAATATGCGATCCGCCTGTTAAATGATTACCGGGCGCAAAAGAAAGCCGGCATCCAAAGTCCTGTTTTTAAGAAAGAGTCTATGCCGGACATCGAAAAGGACTTGGAATGTTGGTGAAAACCAACTGTTTTTGTACCTTTGCACGGAAATTGACAGATGGTAGTTATATTATATACCTTCCACGCACTCAAATAGTAAATTGTAAATTGTAAAATTGTAAATATAACAATGGGCTTATTTGGTTTATTCAAGAAAAAATCCGATGAAACGAAAGTCGGCAATGTAGAAGATTTCATTTCACTGACCCGGGTGTATTTCCAGTCAGTGATCGCCACAAACCTAGGTATCACCAATATCCGATTCTTGCCGGACGTAGCTAACTTCAAACGTTTGTTTAAAGTGCCTACTCAAAACGGTAAACTGGGATTGGCCGAAAAGTCTGCGTCACGCAAAATGCTGATGCAGGATTATGGGTTGAATGAGAATTTCTTCAAGGAAATCGACGCTTCCGTGAAACGTAACTGCCGCACTCAAAATGATATTCAATCTTATTTATTCATGTATCAGGGATTTTCTAATGATCTGATGATGTTGATGGGAAATCTGATGCAGTGGAAGTTCCGTATGCCGTCGATCTTTAAAAAGGCTCTGTATGGCATGACGCAGAAGACGGTACATGATGTTTGCACCAAAATGGTATGGAAAGCGGATGATGTGCATAAGACGGCTGCGGCTATCCGCCAATACAAAGAGCGTCTAGGGTACTCGGAGCAGTGGATGACGGATTATGTGTATAATATCGTTCTACTTGCCAAGAAGGAACCGAAACGGAAGGATGACGACACGGAAACGAAAAAATAAGTCGCGTTAAATGTTAGAAAAGCGTAAAGATTAATATGATAGAGAAAGCGGGGGTTTTGTACTTCCGCTTTTTTTGTTATCTTTATGTACTTTTTTCTTTTGTCTTGATACAAAAGAAAAAGTACCAAAAAGAAAAAATCAAGGCTGCGTCTGCCCGGCTACTCCGGTCTCATCCCCGGCTAAAGGGCAGAAACTCGCTTCGCTCAAACAGTCTGCCCTTCTTAACGCCGGGAATGAAACCTCCGCTTGACGCCGTGCAGACGAGGCCGGGAGGCCATGCGGCGTAGAGTGCTATGCAGTGTAGAGTGCTATGCGGTGTGATTGTGTATTATGTTGCGCTTTGATGATTATGTTGGTAGGTTATGGATGGAGGATACTTAGGGGATGAGATGCTGTTCGGGATTTGAGACATATAGTTCGGGGGGAAGGGAGGTCGTTCAAACTTAAAATGCTTATTATATAATTTAAAAATTGATAGATTGCTTATGAAACAAAAGAAAATGCTTACACTTACTTTTTCACAGTTGAAACAAATCTATGGTCAGGAGACTCCGGAGATAGTGGAGATAGCGGATAAGAGCTCTACTGTTGAGGATTTCAAGGCTGGAATACTGCGGTTGCTGGAGACTTGCAGGATAGAAAACGAAGCTGCGGAGGAGGCGAGGGAGCAAATTCGACTCTTACTTGATTATGATGGGCAAAATGTTCATGAACTGTCTACGGGACAGGATATGTCAGTACAGACTATTCGGCTGCTTTATGAGTTTCTGACGGGGACGTTGGAGAATATGGAGATGCCGACGGATTTGTTTATTGAAATTTTTCATATGTTTAAACGGTTGAAGGGAGAAGTTATGCCTTTGCCGTCACCGCAGCGTATCAAAAGTCGGAATGACCGGTGGGAAACCGGACTGGATGAAGAGGTACGGGAGATACGGGATGAAAATAAGGAGCGGATGTTGCACTTGCTGATTCAGAAGATTGAGAACAGGAAGTCGAAGCCTTCGGTGCGTTTCCACTTTGAGGAAGGAATGAGTTATGAGGAGAAATACAGGTTGGTGAGTGAGTGGTGGAATGATTTCCGCTTTCATTTGGCGATGGCTGTGAAGAGTCCGGGAGAACTGAATCGGTTCCTGGGGAATTCTCTTTCTTCGGAGACGATGTATTTGCTTTATCGGGCACGAAAGAAGGGGATGCCGTTTTTTGCGACTCCTTATTATTTGTCGTTACTCAATATTACCGGATATGGGTATAATGATGAGGCTATCCGGAGTTATATTCTGTATTCGCCACGGTTGGTGGAGACGTATGGAAATATTCGCGCGTGGGAAAAGGAGGATATTGTAGAGGTTGGTAAACCTAATGCTGCGGGATGGCTTCTGCCGGACGGACATAATATTCATCGCCGGTATCCGGAGGTGGCTATTCTCATTCCTGACACGATGGGAAGGGCTTGCGGGGGACTTTGTGCTTCTTGCCAGCGGATGTATGATTTCCAAAGCGAACGGTTGAATTTCGAGTTTGAGTCTTTACGCCCGAAGGAGTCATGGGATCGTAAGTTGCGCCGGTTGATGACTTATTTTGAAGAGGATACACAGCTGCGGGATATTCTGATTACAGGGGGCGATGCGCTGATGAGTCAGAATAAGACGCTTCAACATATTTTGGATGCGGTGTATCGGATGGCGGTACGCAAGCAGAAGGCAAATCTCGAACGACCGGAAGGAGAGAAATATGCGGAATTACAACGGGTACGGCTGGGGTCACGGTTGTTGGCTTATTTGCCGATGCGTATCAATGACGGATTGGTGGATATTCTGCGGGAATTCAAAGAAAAGGCTTCGGCTATCGGGGTGAAACAGTTTATTATCCAGACTCATTTTCAAACACCGCTGGAGGTCACGCCTGAAGCTAAAGAGGCGATTCGGAAGATTCTTTCTGCCGGATGGATTATCACGAATCAGTTGGTATATACAGTGGCTGCTTCGCGTCGGGGACATACGACACGGCTTCGCCAGGTGCTCAATTCATTGGGCGTGGTATGTTATTATACTTTCTCGGTGAAGGGATTCAATGAGAATTATGCAGTATTTGCTCCCAACAGCCGTTCGATGCAGGAACAACAGGAGGAAAAGATTTATGGTCGGATGACACTGGAACAGGCGGAGGAATTATACAAAATATTAGAGACGAAAGTCGGAACGGAAGAGGAGACGAAAGAAGATGTTGCCAAGCAATTAAGACATTTCATGAGAAAACATCATTTGCCTTTCCTTGCTACGGATCGCAGTGTATTGAATTTGCCGGCTATCGGTAAGAGTATGACCTTCCAATTGGTGGGACTGACGGAAGAAGGAAAACGGATTCTACGCTTCGAACATGACGGCACTCGTCATCATAGCCCGATTATCGACCAGATGGGACAGATTTATATTGTAGAAAATAAATCACTGGCCGCTTATCTGCGCCAATTAGCCAAGATGGGAGAAGATCCGGAAGATTATGCTTCTATCTGGAATTATACGAAAGGAGAAACCGAACCTCGCTTCAGTCTTTACGAGTATCCTGATTTCCCCTTCCGCACTACTGATAAAATGAGTAATTTAGAAATAAGTAATAAGTACTAAGTATTAAGTAATAAGTATTACCGAAGCTGCTGGATAATACCTACTATTTGATACTTGTCGATTAATACTTAAACTTGTTGATTGATACTTGTCGGTTAATACTTAATACTTATTCATCATTCTTTTACACGTATTACTATATTTGCAATAATTGCAGTTAGGCCTCCGGTGGTGATCCCTGAAGAGAAGATACTTCGAATTGCTTCCGGGGCTTGTTGTAATACGTCCGGCATTAATTCTACTCCTAGGCCTAAGGAAAGGCTGACTGCTAATACCAGAGTTTCTTTACGGCCTATTTCTTGTGAGGAGATAATACGGATTCCTGCCGCTGCTACTGTACCGAACATTAGTAAGGTTGCACCACCCAATACAGGATCGGGCATTAAGGAGAATACGGCACCTACAATGGGAAATAATCCCAAAAGAACGAGCATTGCTGCGATATAATAACCGACATAGCGGCTGGCTACTCCGGTCAGTTGGATAATACCGTTATTCTGTGCAAAGATGGAGTTGGGGAAAGAGTTGAATATACCAGCGAGGAAGGAATTGAATCCATCTGCCATTACTCCACCGGAAACTCGTTTCAAATAGGAATCTCCTTCAATGGGAAGTCCGGAAATCATAGAGTTGGCAGTCACGTCACCTGTTGCTTCGATGGCAGTTATCAGGTAGACCAGACCAATGGCTATGAAAGAAGACACATTGAAATCAACACCATATTTAAAAGGTTGGGGAATATTAAAGCTCATCAGCATTTCTACATTCAATGCACTCATATCCACTTTTCCCAAAACAAATGCCAAACCATAACCCAGACAAAGTCCGAGTACAATGGAACTCATGCGCAGGTATTTGTTCCCACAACGGTTGAAAAATAAGACGCTAAGAAGTACCAGTGCTGCAATAGACAGGTTTTTCCAGGTAGCAAACGTACCGTTATCCATAGCTGCATATCCACCTCCGCAAGATACGATACCTACTTTTATCAGGCTCAATCCGATAAGCAGTACGACAATACCGGAAACCAGCGGAGTGATGATATTACGCAAATATTTGAATGTGCGGCTGACAATCATTTCGATAGGTGCGGCAGCCATACAGGAACCGAAAATCAACGGCAATCCGCCTACCATTCCTGTGGCGATGATAGGACCGATAAAAGAAAAACTGGTTCCCTGGATGCAGAGCAGCTTTGCTCCTATCGGACCGAAACGACGGCATTGTATAAAGGTAGATACTCCCGAAGCAAAAAGGGACATGGAAACTAGAAAGCTTGTCTTTTCTACATCCAGTTTCAAGGCACTTGCTATGATAAGCGGCGGTGTGATAATTGCTACGAAAATAGCCAAGAGATGTTGTAAAGCCGCAAACAGGGCGTCTTTAAAAGGGGGACGGTCTTCTACGCCGTAGATTAAATCAGTTTTCATTTAATAGGTTGTTCTATATATTTTGTAAGTTCCACAAAGGAATAAACGGAGATTCCTCTGAAGTTCGGATTCTTTTAGCCTGACTTCTTTTTAGTCTATTTCTTTTAACTCGCTTTTAATCCGTTTTTGGGTTCGATTTTTTTAGTTCAGCGTCCATTTCAGAGCAAGCGTCGGGATCACATAAAAGCCATCGCGACCACCGAAGTTGTTGCTCAATTCGACTTCGGAGCCAACGCTTAGATTGAAATTTTTATTTACTCCCTTGATTTGATTCAGGTTTACCCAGAATTGTGGTTCGGAGAGGAAGATAGTCTTTCCGTAGTTCGTTTCTTCACGCCACCAGTCGGCAAAGCCGGAGAAAGTGAGCAGGTTACGGCAGAAGTTTACGTACCATGTACCTGTCAACTGGAAGTTGTTAGGTGATGAATGTTTTTGAATATACTTATACATGGTGGTCAGTGTGAAACCTTTGGAGAAGGAGGCATTATTAAAGGTATACGTGGCTCCTGCCAGATAAGCATTTTTATAAGACATACCTTTGGATAATCCACCGTTATATTCAAGATGCGCAGAGAAAGGACCTTTCCAGAATTTCACTTCACGGGCTATTTCCCAATAAGCAGCAGCGACACCTTCGGAGGTATAATCCATATCGACAAAGAAATAAGTACTTCCCCAAGTATCAGGATGAAACTTCTCTACTGTGGAAGTTAACAGCGGACGACCTTGCAAATCTTTATCATACAAAGAACGTCCAAAATCATAATGTAACTGGATGTTTTGCGCCTGCAATCCCGGTACGGCAGAGAGCAACATACAAAGGAAAAGAGCAGAGATAATCTGTTTCATAAGTAAATGTGTTTAAATGAAGATGCAAAAATAGTTAAAGCTACACATATAAACACACTACTTTTATCTTTTTTTATTCCAGATTATTATTTCCCGTGTCCCACCAAAGCCTTGTACCTCCATGATCGTTTCCTCCTAAAGCTTCCACAAGCGCGGAATATTGTTCCGGGTCTTCCGTCTGCAAGGTACCGGGGAAGTTTAGACGGCGCACCATAATCTCCGTGTCGATAGAACCGTTTCTGCTATGGTTGAATCGCACGGGAAATAAACGGGGATACCCTGTTCGTCTTTGTTCTGCCCAAGCTTCGCAACCTTCCGGGAACATAGCAATCCACTTCTGTGTAATGATCTTCTCCAGTTTCGTTTCCTTATCATCCAGGCGATTCCATTTGGGAGAGACTTTACAACGGGCCTCTATATTATTTTCTTCATCATACGTGTCTATAAAGTCGGAGGCGGTCTGTTCACTTTGCAGATAATCTTCTACGCCATAGATTCCCCATTGATGGAAAGAAGTAGTTACACCGTTCTGATAACAGGTTTCTTCATCTTCATCCGTCCACCCGCGCAATGCAGCTTCGGCACGCAGAAACCAAACTTCCGAAGCAGTCATCAGAGGCGCATCGGTGCTTTGCTTGACAAACAGCTTCGACAATCCGGAATAATGACTATGAGCAAAACATGTCCCTTGACGAATTCCACGATATTGTCCTTTCAGGGTTTCATCCGTACAGCGTTCGAAATAAATTCCAAGACGGGGATCATTATACCCCACCAAGATTGATTCCATATTCGCACTCATGTAAGTTTCATTCCACACACGGTTAAGTTCTCCCAATGGATTGGTATATCCGGATTTGGTAGAAACAACGGCTCCGCCTGTTTCCGCTTCAAAGAAGCCGTAATCGTTTTCTTTTATTTTCCGTATTTCAGCACGTGCCTTATCGGGGGCAACAGAGGCAATACGCATAGCTAGACGCAAACGCAACGAATTGGCAAACTTTACCCAGGAAGGGTATTTACCATCCAACAAAATATCAAAACGTGCAAATCCATTAAATTCCGGTTTCTCCTCTATATAACCGGTGAGGGCAACCACGGCAGAATCGAGTTCATTGAAAAACTCATAATAAACATCTTTTTGTTTATCGGGACGGTAGTGGTTTTCTGCATTCGCAAAATTCTTATAAATGATGGGACCATAATAATCCGTCACACGATGCATGGCTTCTACCTTTAATATTTTCGTGATCCCGAACAAAGCAGGATGTGTATTCCGGGTAGCATTCTCCGATTGGTATATCTGCGGGAAAATATAAGAATACATATGCGTCCACATGGCGCTGTTCCAACCGTCCTGCATATTATAGTCGGAATTATGCGAACCTCCGTTCAAGGGTTTCCCGTCATGCATATATCCACCGAACATATCTGCGTTCAGATTCTGTATCAGTTGGAAAGGCCAGTTCTTCCCTTTTCCGAAATCGTAATTAAAATAAATCCCCTGCTGAATAATGCCCAAACGGATTCCATAACCATTGTCGTCAATAATCAGGTCATCATCTGTGATACCGGACAAGTCGGTATTGTAATCACGGAAATTACCGGTACATGCTACAGAAAAGAGCAGTAAGCCCAGCAAGTATAGATATACATATTTTCTCTTCATTTCTCTCTCCGACCTTTAAAATTCACATTTCAGAGTAAAGCCCAAACTACGGGTTGTAGGCATTCCGAATACTTCAATCCCTTGGTTATCATTCCCGGTGGAAAGTACCAAATCCGGATCAAAAGGAGCTTTCTTATATAAGAAACATAGATTGCGGGCCACAAACGAAAGCTGCACATCTTTCAGAACCTTCGTTTTCTGTATCCACTTCTTTGAGAAATTGTAGCTCAACGATACTTCGCGCAACCGTAAATTAGTGGCATCATACATATAATACTCTGTCACTCCGGCACGCCCGCCCACTACATTTTTATAGAATCCTTTCACATTATCGATCTGCTGACCTTCAAGCATCACATATCCTCTGTCGCGTGCATCAGCCGTAATTTCCGATACGCCATAGAGATCCATTTCCGCTTGTGTCTGTGAAAGGACTTTTCCTCCGTAACGCCAGTCAAGCAGGAAATAAAGGCTGAATCCTTTGTAAGAGAATGTGTGATCCCATCCCATCATAAAGACAGGGTTGGCATTTCCTACTTTCACCGTATTTCCGTCACCTTCCACCAATGGAAGTCCTTTGTAATCTCCTTCTGTTTCATAAACAATGTTTCTTGCGGCATCACGTACAAAGGCTTTACCGTAGATATCACCGATAGAACCACCTTTCACCAATTTCATTGCATAACTGGAAGAAAAGCTCGTAGGCCCGTAGACTAATTCTTTCAATTCGTCGTGCAGCTTCACGATCTTATTCTTGTTGGTAGAGAAGTTGATGGAAGTTTTCCAGGTGAAATCAGAAGTCAGTATCGGAGTTCCGTTCAGTGTCACTTCCCATCCTTGGTTTTGGATATTCCCAGCATTTACATATCGGAAAGCATACTTGTCACCTGCAAGAGCAGGAAGTTTGAAGAACTGATTATAAGTGTTGGTACGATAATAGGTCAGATTGATTCCTAACCGATGTTGGAAGAATCTCCATTCCGTTCCGAATTCCATGGCATGAGTCATTTCCGGCTCCATATCTTTGAAAGGAGCGGCATCATTTGCCTGTATCTCGCCACCGGCACTGATATGCGAAGCGGAATTAGTGACAAATACAGGAATATCGTTCCCCACTTTACTATAGGCACCACGCAGTTTCGCAAAAGAAATCCATTCGGGCAGCTTCACCCATTTATCAAGCAATATGGAAAGACCAACGGAAGGATAAGCAAATCCCGCTTTCTCATGTTCAGTATAAGCCAAGGTTGATGCCCAGTCATTACGAGCTGTCAAATCAAGAAATAATTTTTCCTTGTAGCCAATCTGTGCTGTACCGAAAATAGATTGAAGCTGACGATGCTCATCTATTTTCTGGTCAATACTGGCAGAACTGTTCATGATGATATTGGCAATATTAAATACATTAGCAAACTTCAGAGAAGCATTCTTAGAATCATAACGGGTCGAGTTTCTGATTCGATCATTTATACTACCGCCAATAGCCGCATCCAGTGTAAAATCTCCCCAGGTTTTCTTAAACATCGCCATGACATCACCATACATCTGCGTTTCCTGATAATCCATTTCAATATATCGACCGTTCGCTCCACACAGGGCAGTAGCGGTAGACGCATAGAATTTCTGACGCAACTTGTCAGCCCAGTAATCCATGTTGCCACGAGCTTGAATCGTCAACCAATCATTTATCTTAAAGTTTGCCGAAAGGGAAAGGATAATGCGCGTACGCGTTTCTTTACTTTGTATACGGTTCACTATCCAATATGGATTCTGTTCGAAGTCTTCGGTAAATGTATGCCAGTTTTGCACATTCAAATTCCGTTCTTCGTCATAGGTTTCAAAATGGTCTTTATAATAAGACAGATTCTCACCACGAGGAAAACGATAAAGCCCTACCAACGGATTCATATAAAAGCCTCCCGATACCGGCTTATTCTCAACAGTCTGTTTCATTACATTCACATTACCATCCAGTTTCAGACGTTTGTTGAACATGGTAGCTGTTTCGCGTAGGTTTATATTATGTTTCTTCAGCTCGTTTTTATCCATAATCCCCTTTCCGGTGGTGTTGGCATAGGAGAAATAAGTTTGTAGAGTTTCATTTCCATAGCTGACGGACACAGAAGTCATTGAAGTCAATCCGGTACGGAAAAAATCATTCAGGTTATCATGAGCTGTCAGATTCTCTTTCTCACCCCAGCTGTCTACCACATCACTGACACCGTAACGATCCTGCATTTTAGGCAGACTGAATGCTTTCTCGAAAGTTAGTCCTGTAGAGAAATTAATATTCCTTTGCCCGACAGAATTTCCTTTTTTAGTAGTGATAAGAATGACCCCGTTAGCAGCCATGCTACCATATAAAGCTGCTGCTGGAGCACCTTTCAAGATACTGATGCTTTCCACATCTTCCGGGTTCAGGTTAGAAATTCCATCACCTCCATCACGGTTGCCGGCATTCGCCGTACCTCCAATTGCCGAATAAGCCTGCTCGGAAGAGGTATTCGACATCGGCACTCCGTCTATCACATACAGCGGTTGATTATCACCGGACACCGAACGGATTCCCCGGAGACTGACTTTGGCAGAACCGCCCATACCGGAAGAGTTCTTATTGATTTGTACACCGGCCGCTTTTCCTGCCAAGGCAGTAATCATATTTATTTCTTTTACACGATTCAGTTCCTCACCTTTGATTTTCTGCGCAGAATAAGCCAGTGTAGCTTCATCCTTTTCAATTCCCAAGGCTGTTACGATGACATGGTCAAGCATCACCGCGTCTTCCTGAAGGCGTATTTCAAGCATAGTCCGACCTGTCACATTGACTTCTAAAGTCTTGTAACCTACAAAAGAAACCTGCAAGACAGCACTATCCGGAACAGATAAAAAGAATCGTCCATCAATATCGGTCACAGTACCATTGGCTCCCCCTTTTTCTCGTATTGTAGCACCGATTAGTGGTTCACCATAGACATCAATAACACGCCCTCTCACGGTATAATTGTCAGAAGGAGTTTCTATCGTCCCTCTTAACAGTTGTTGCTCCGAAGCATAACAATTCCCACCCTCCAGGAAAAATAAGCTCATTAAGAAACAACTTACTAAAATTTCTTTTTTCAATGATATAATAAGATACTGTTTGTTCATCACACCGCAAAAATAACTAAATATTTTAAATCTAGCATTTTTTCTCATTGATTTTGAGGGAAATAAACATTATCACTATTTTTGTACGAAATTAAAATGAACGATAACATGGAAATCGAAACACATCCGCTAGAACCATTTCTCCCAGCGAAATCAAAATTGCTTATGCTGGGCAGTTTCCCGCCACAGAAAAAAAGATGGTCGATGGATTTTTATTATCCAAACCTAAACAATGACATGTGGCGCATATATGGAATCTTATTCTTTAATGATAAGAATCACTTTCTGAATTCAACACTAAAATCGTTTTATCGTGAGCAAATCATAGACTTTTTGAACGAAAAGGGAATTGCCCTGTTTGATACCGCTTCATCCATCCGCCGGTTGCAGGATAACGCATCGGATAAGTTTCTCGAAGTAGTGGAGGCTACCGATGTAGCAGCATTGCTGCGACAACTTCCCGAATGCAAAGCCATCGTCACTACCGGGCAAAAAGCAACGGACACTCTCCGACAGCAATTCGAAATAGAAGAGCCGAAAGTAGGCGATTACTCCGAGTTCGTTTTTGAAGGACGCGCCATGCGGCTTTACCGGATGCCTTCATCATCAAGAGCATATCCACTGGCATTGGATAAGAAAGCAGCCGCTTACCGGATTATGTTTCAGGATTTGCAGATATTGAAGTGAGGTTTAAGTGGTAAGTATTAAGTATTAGGTATTAAGTATTACATAGTATGAATTAAATTATAAATGAATATGGCAACATTATTTTTGCAGTACCCGGCATGCAGCACATGCCAGAAAGCCAAGAAATGGTTAACAGAAAATAACATTGAGTTTACAAACCGATTAATTGTAGAAGAAAATCCTACGGCTGAAGAATTAAAAGCATGGATTCCACGCAGCGGTTTACCGGTGAAGAAATTCTTCAACACGAGCGGATTAGTATATAAAGAGCTGAAACTAAGCGAGAAGCTGCCTGCTATGAGTGAGGAAGAACAGATAGCACTCTTGGCAACGAACGGTAAATTGGTGAAACGCCCATTGGTAGTGACAGACAGCTTTGTTCTGGTCGGTTTCAAGCCCGATGAGTGGGAAAAATTAAAATAATTCAAAACTTATTTACCCGAATGTTTGGAGATTCAGAAGTTTCTACTACCTTTGCAGCCGCAAACACGGGAGTAGCTCAGTTGGTAGAGCACCGGTCTCCAAAACCGGGTGTCGGGAGTTCGAGCCTCTCCTCCCGTGCAGAGTTAAATAGCTGTAAACGATAAGTTTATGGCTATTTTTCGTTTTAGGTCAGACGAATTTCGGACGAAATTAAGGCTCAGTTGTAATTCTTGGGGGATTAAGTTTAGTCAATTCCCTTCATGCATATACCTTTGCTAGCCTAAAAAGGAAGAAGCTCATATCCACTACTCCTCTAAATGATGCCCTAAATGCTTTGATTTTAGCATTAAATGCTTCCGCTGCTGCATTTGTACTCCTGTTCACAAAGAAGTTCAGAATCCTTTCATAATGATTCTCAATAGAGTTTGCTACTGTTGTGAATGTATCGTATCCATATTCTTCAATCTTATTATACCATAGTGCCAGCTTTGCTCTTGCTACATCCTTGTCATAGTTTGTGGAAAAGATCTTTCCCAACTCCAATGAGTAGTAATATACGTGCTTAATATCTTCAAACTGCTTGAAAAGTAATTCTGCCCTGATTTTCTGACTCTTGGTCCATTTATCAGGTGATTTAAATAATAAATATCTGCTTCTGGCCAATAATTGCCTGAGTGTATCTCCGTTTTCGAGTTCTTCTGCTTTATATACTTCCCCCTTCTCTTTTGCCGCTTTCATAGCTTTATTCTCCTCTTTTATCACTTGCCATCTATATGTAATGCGCAACTCTTGTACAGCTTCGTATACAAGTTTTTGTACATGAAACCTATCAATCACCTGCATGGCACGTGGAAAGCACGTTTTGGCAATCTTTTGCATGCTCCCGGCCATATCCAGTGTAATTTCTTTGACCTGATTACGCAGCTCCTGTGGCATCTTTGTAAGTACCGCAATGATATCATCGGTTTTAGTGCCCTGAATTACAGCTATAATAGAACCTTTCCTACCTCGCTTATCTCTATTTATTAAGATGGTATAAAGATCTCCCTTACTTAAAGCCGTTTCGTCAATACATAGGTGATAACCCATATTCTTTGGATAAAGGATATACTCTTGGGCATGTGCTCTCTGATCCCAATTCTGGAAGTCACTCAGGTGGTCTTTATATTGGCTTTGAAGCTGTTTGCCATCCATACAGTAATGCTCAGCTACACTTTGGCAGCTAACGGCGTGATTATCTAAGTAATTCTTTTAAAAAAGCACCGAACTCAGCGGTTATGCGAGTACCGGTGGCTACCAAACTCCAGTCACGACTATATGTCTGCCCAGTGGATGGATCTTCCCAGCGACGACGCTTGATACGTAAATAAACGGCTTTACCACGGATAGGGAAGTCCTGAACTTCAATCTCAGGGAGGAAACCTTTTGAGTGAAGATGGAGATCAGAGTACTCAGCAGGAATAGTGGCTTTCTCCTCTAAATAAAGAATAAAGCAAGTATCCTGAGAAACATGATTGACTAGGGTAAAGTAATCAAGGATTCCTGAAGGCAAGAACAAGCTTAAAGAAGCAACAGGATCAATCGTTTGGGAAGAGGATGTTTTCATGATGCAAAAATAAGAATTTTAACGCAATCCCCCAAGGTTTCAGACTGAGGCGAAATTAATTATAGTGACGGTATCCGGCAAAGATAGTGACGGTATACAACAGTGATAGCGTCACTATCCCGAGCATATACCGTCACTATTATTTTCCAGGACTATCTATCTGGAATTGTACGTTTATTCATATCAGTGAATATTACGCATAATAATATGATGTACATTTCCAATGACTCCTGTTTGCTTTCCTAGTTCTTAATTTGTTCTTTCTAATCCTTTAGCAGCCTCAACCAAACGAATGAATTCTCTTCTATATCCTTTATCATCGTTATTCAGTCCCTGTTTGGCCAGATCAATCACTTTGTCGTAACTGGCATTTCCTTTAAAGTCAGACTCCCGGAGTAACTGTCCGAACATAGCCACTGCAGAAGCAAAGCGGAAATCGGAAGAAACATTATTTCCTTTATTATCTACGAAAGGAAGTTCCAGTTTCTTGCTGACATCTTTATCCGGGGCTTTATAACGCAGTTTCACAGTCAGGAGTTCATTAGAGCCTGTCGGCTTCACGGATACTTTCTCTTTCTTCTGATATTTCAAGTCGTCTATTTTACCTACATATTCATTCTTTACTCCTGTAGGAATCACTTCGTAAAAGGCTGTCACTGTATGTCCCGCACCCATATCTCCGGCATCTTTAGCGTCATTATTAAAGTCCTCGTCTTTCAACAGACGACTTTCGTAACCAACCAGACGATATGCCTGCACTTGGGAAGGATTAAATTCGACTTGCAGTTTGACGTCTTTTGCCACTGTATGCAGCGTAGCACCGAATTCGCCTACCAAAACACGGTTGGCCTCCTGCAAGTTATCTATATAAGCATGATTGCCATTTCCCTTTTCAGCCAACACCTGAATCTTCTTATCTTTATAATTACCCATGCCATAACCCAGTACGGTAAGGAATACTCCACTCTTGCGTTCTTTTTCAATCAATTGTTCCAATCCTTCAGCGGAAGAAACGCCCACATTAAAATCACCATCGGAGCAAAGTATGATACGGTTATTGCCGTTAGAGATCAGATTCTTCTTGGCTATTTTATACGCTAACAAGATACCTGCACCACCTGCCGTAGAGCCACCCGCCGTTAATTCATCTATCGCTTCGCGAATCTTCTGTTTGTCGCTACCCGGAGTTGCTTCCAGTTTCACACCGGCACTGCCTGAATAAGTCACAATCGCTACTTTATCTTTATCACGTAAGTTATTTACCAATAATTTGAGAGATGACTTCACCAAATCCAACCGGTTGGCTCCCCACATAGAACCGGAGACATCAATCAGGAATACCAGATTAGATGCAGGCAGATTATCCGTCGGGATTTCTTTTGCTTTCAGGCCGATACGTACAAGACGATGATTGGTATTCCAGGGACAGACTCCGGATTCCATGGTAATTTTCACAGGATCACTTCCTGTCGGCTTCGGATAATCATAAGAAAAGTAGTTCACTAATTCTTCTGTACGGATAGCATCAACCGGAGGCAGTTCACCTTTATTGATAAAACGACGCATATTACTATAAGAAGCGGCGTCTACATCAATAGAGAAAGTAGAAAGCGGAGCATCCGACACACTCTTGAAACCATTCTCCTGAAACTCTCCGTATTCTTCCGCATTTACAGCATCATACATGATTCCCGGAGTCGGACATACTGCCTTGTAAGCAGTAGACATTACTTTTGCAGCTCTTGTCTCATGGCCGTATCCTACCACCACACATTCTTCCAATACCAGTTCGTCGGCTTTCATTTTCACATCCAGCATGGCCGATTTTACCACCCTTCTCTCTTGCTTATACCCGATATACTGGAACAACAACGTTTCCCCTTTCTTAGCCTGTATCGTGTACCGGCCATTCATATTCGTTACCGTACCTTTCGTAGTACCCTTTATCTGTACCGAACAGCCAACAAGCGGAGTTCCATCCTTTGCATCCGTCACAGTACCCGACACGGTAATAGCTTGCGCGTTCACCATACCTAAAGAAACAACTGCCATCAGCAGTACGAGCATCATTGCTCTGAATTGATTTGTTTTCATAACTTCATTATTTAAAATGTTACTAATAGTTCGCTTTTACTATAGAGATGCAGATTTCACACTGATTCCATAAATGACTTGAACTTTTTTTATCCGGCAGAAAAAAGAGTCCTTTCAAAATTCTCCCTTATTCCTTTGCCACTCATCAGATGATGTGTATATTTGCGAATCATAAACATATCACAAATATGAAAAACGAAGTCGACGGAAGGCGGGAAATAGCCTCGCGAAACACGGCCTGGGCTAATAACATTGCCCGCAAACTAACTCGTTGGGGTGTCACTCCCAATCAAATTTCCATGATGAGTGTATTCTTCGCTATGGTAGGTTGCCTCCTGCTGATTGGCACAGTTATTTATCCCGGCTTCAATAAATATGTAGCCTATATCCTGTTCATCGTTTGTATGCAGTCGCGGTTGCTCTGCAACCTGTTCGATGGGATGGTCGCCATTGAAGGAGGAAAAAAAAGTGCCAACGGAGATCTTTATAACGATATGCCTGACCGCTTTGCCGATGCATTGTTCATCATTCCCGTCGGGTATGTAGCAGGTGGATTCGGAGTCGAATTGGGATGGCTGGGCGCCCTTCTTGCTGTTATGACAGCTTATTTCCGCTGGATAGGAGCCTATAAAACACATCAGCATTTCTTTAATGGTCCGATGGCCAAACAACACCGCATGGCGTTGCTGACACTGACCTTTGTAGTCGCCACCTGCACCATCCATTCAGGATACGACCGGATGGTATGCTTCATCGCTCTAATCATTATCAACATCGGTCTTATCGCGACACTGATACATCGCCTGTACCTCATGTCACACACAACAAACACTGAAATAAAATGAAAAATCTACTGGATAAAATATTCCCTACATTAAGCGATGAACTGATTATTGTCATCTCGCTTATCATCGGACTGCTTGTTACGGCAAGCCTTATTCTTTTCCTTGTAAAAAAGATATCTCCGAAAACAAATATCAGCGAACTCGCCGCACGCACGCGCTCATGGTGGATTATGGCGGGTATGTTTATCGGCGCTGTATTTATCAGCTATAACATTTCTTATTTCTTCCTTGCCTTTCTCTCTTTCATTGCTTTCAGAGAACTTTATTCTGTATTGGGATTCAGAGAGGCAGATCGCGGAGCACTGTTTTGGGGCATACTGGCTATCCCCATTCAATATTACCTGGCTTACCTTGCCTGGTATGGAGCATTCATCATCTTCATTCCGGTAGTCATGTTCCTCGTATTGCCTTTACGGCTGGTTTTAAAGGGAGACACACACGGAATCACCAAGTCGATGGCACTCTTGCAATGGATTCTGATGCTTTCCGTATTCGGTATCAGCCACCTCGCTTATCTCCTGTCGCTTCCCGAACTACCGGGATTCAGTTCCGGAGGACGGGGTCTGCTGTTGTTCCTTGTATTCCTTACGGAAATCAATGACATCATGCAATTTATCTGGGGCAAACTTCTCGGACGGCATAAGATTCTTCCGAAAGTAAGTCCGAACAAGACATGGGAAGGTTTCCTGGGTGGTGTCATCAGTACCACTGTCATTGGTTACTTTCTCGGTTTCCTGACTCCCCTCTCCGCTCCCAACGTTATTCTGGTTAGCGCCCTCCTTGCGATTGCCGGATTCTCGGGAGACGTGGTCATCTCCGCTATCAAGAGAGATAAAGGAATTAAAGATATGGGGAACAGTATTCCCGGTCATGGAGGAGTATTCGACCGGATAGATTCGCTGTCCTACACTGCTCCTGTATTTTTTCATTTAGTTTATTACATTGCATATTAAACGGAGAGAATGGAAAAAAGATTCATGCAAGCTACTGCGATGCAGATTATATATAAAGGTGTTTTCCAATGGTTCCTGAAATTAATCGTAGGGGTTCAGTTCACCGATTGCCGCTTCCTTAAAAAAGAAAAGCAATTCATTATCCTTGCCAACCATAACAGTCACCTGGACACCCTAAGCCTGTTGGCTTCCCTGCCCGGCGATCTTTTGTGGAAAGTCAAACCCGTAGCAGCAGAAGACTATTTCGGGAAAACCCGCTTTCAGGCTTCCATCAGCAACTTTTTCATCAATACGCTTCTTATCAGAAGAAAAGGGGAAAAAGATTCGGAGCACGATCCGATCCGTAAGATGCTTGAAGCCATTGATGCCGGGTATTCACTGATTCTCTTTCCGGAAGGAACCAGAGGGAAACCGGAGCAGATGGGAAAAATAAAATCCGGCATTGCCCGTATCCTGTCGCTACGACCTGAAGTGAAATATATTCCTGTATTCATGACCGGTATGGGACGCTCTTTACCCAAAGGAAAGATGATCCTGTTGCCATACAAAGCATCTATCTATTATGGTATGCCCGCTTTGGTAAAGAATACGGATACACATGAAATATTAGAGCAGATAACAGGTGATTTTGAAAGAATGAAAGAAAAATATCAAGTTGTTATCGACGAAGAAGAGGAATAGATGTTGTTTTTCAAAAGAAACATATCGAAACTATCGGACGAGGAATTACTGATACACTATACGAAGTCCGGCGATACGGAATATTTCGGTGAATTATATAACCGATATATCCCGTTACTGTACGGACTTTGCCTGAAATACCTGCATGATGAAGACCGGGCACAGGAAGCAGTCATGCAGTTGTTTGAAGATTTATTGCCTAAACTGGGAAATTATGAGATAAAAGTTTTCAAGCCATGGCTCTACCGGGTGGCGAAGAATCATTGCCTGCAACTTTTACGGAAGGAAAATAAAGAAATTCCGTTAGATTATACGGTTAATATTATGGAATCTGACGAATTTCTGCATCTATTAAGTGAAGAGGAAAGTTCGGAGGAACAACTGAAGGCATTACATCATTGTCTCGAAAAGTTGCCCGAAGAACAACGGACCAGTATTACGCGTTTCTTTCTGGAAGAGATGTCGTATGCCGACATTGTGGAACAGACCGGATTTACTCTGAACAATGTGAAAAGCTATATCCAGAACGGAAAGCGAAATTTAAAAATTTGTATCAAGAAACAAGCCCTATGAAACTATTGGACTACATACGAGGACTCCGCAAAGGAAAAGAGGCCCACCGACTGGAACGAGAGTCGATGCAGGATCCTTTCCTGGCCGATGCTATGGATGGTTACAGCCAGGTGGAGGGAAATCACGAACAACGGATCGAGAAACTGCGGATGCAGGTTTCAGCTCATTCGGCAAAGAAAAAGAACACCCGTGCTATCACTTGGAGCATCGCTGCCTGTCTGGCTATCGGATTCGGTGTCAGCAGTTATTTCCTGTTCCTGAAAAAGAGTATGACGGACGAAGTGTTCATTGCCAAAGAGAGTGTTTCCTCCAAGTTGGCTGAACCCGCAATTCCGCCCACTCCGGCTATTCCTGCAACTCCAACAGTTCCGGCAACTCCACAAAAGGAAATCGCATTGGCTACCGCAAAGGTAAAAACAGATTCCACTCCTGCTTCCGAAGATTCCACTCCTGTTTCCGAAATTACTGCGAGACAAGCGGATAAGAAAGATATGATTGCCAAAATCCAAGCGACTTCCCAACCACAACAAGGTGTGCCGGTGATGGAGGAAGTGTCGGAAGAGACTGCCGCATTGCAAGAAGTAGTAGCAACGATGGATACTTTCGAATCTGAATCTGATAAGAAAATGAAGTTGGCTAAGGTAGCGACTATCCTTCCTCAAAAGAACATGATTAAAGGGAGGGTGACCGACGAAAAAGGAGAACCGCTTATCGGAGCCAGTGTGACATATAAAGGAACGAATATCGGAACCATCACAAATATGAATGGAGAATTTTCGTTAGTCAAAAAGGATGATAAGAAACGATTGACAGCGGAGTATATCGGATATAATCCGGTAGAAATCCGGATAGATACCAACCGGACGATGCTCATTGCCATGAACGAAAACAAACAGGCACTCAATGAAGTGGTGGTAGTGGGATACGGCGCTAAGAAAAATAAGAAATCAACAACTACCGGAAATGTTGTGACGGTTAAGGAACAGGCAAAGAAAGAGATTACTCCGCAACCTGTCATCGGTAAACGTAGCTATCAAAAATACCTGAAAGAGAATCTCGTTCGTCCAACGGATGATAACTGTAAAGATATTAAAGGGGAGGTAGTCCTTTCTTTCTTTGTTGATGAAGAAGGAAAGCCACAAAATATCACTGTTATTCATGGATTATGTGAATTCGCTGATAAAGAAGCCATCCGGCTTGTCAAAGAAGGGCCTAAGTGGACAAGTGGAAAACTCCCGGCAAGAGTAACAGTACGATTCTGAACTTAATAAATACCAATAAGAAGGCACATTTGTGCCAACACAGTGGCACAAATGTGCAAACAAGGTGGCATTGTTGTGCCAACCTATTGGCATAGTAATAACAACACAAAGCCTATCTTAAATCAGTTCGTAACTAGCCATCTGTATTGGCATATCCAAATTATGAAGCACTTTCTCCAATAGAATACCCTCGCGGTTATCATATTCATACCCGAAAGTGGCACGGATACCTTGCAGGATAAACTGTGTGGCACGGTCCAATGCCATCGGCAGACTGTCTCCCTGCATCAAAGAGCCGGTGATGACACTGGTAAAAGTATCGCCCGTGCCGGGATAATGTGCAGGCAGATAAGGGCAGGTCACTTTCCAGTAGCGGTTTCCCTGACGGTTATATGCATAGACAGATGTTTTATGAGGCTCATCATGTACAGGAACACTGGTGATGATAACCACTTGCGGACCTTTGTCGGACAAAAGACGAAGATATTCTTTCAGTTCTTCATCCGTGTTATCTGCTTTATAGGGTTTATCCAATAAATAAAACAGTTCCGTCAGATTGGGGGTAATCACATCTGCTTTCGTGATTAAGTGGCGCATTTCTTTTATCATCTCTCCATCAAAGTTGGTGTATAATCGTCCGTTATCTCCCAACACCGGATCGGCAACGATCAGGCTGTCCGGCCGACGAAAGTCCCTGATAAAATCAGAAACAATCTGAATTTGTCTCGGAGAACCCAAGTATCCGGTATAGATAGCGTCGAACTCTACCTCCAGTTTCTTCCATTGGGCAATAATCTTCGGCATCTCGTCCGTCAGGTCGAGAAAGGAGAAACCGGGATATTGCGTATGATTGGATAATACAGCCGTAGGAAGCGGACAGACCTGAAAACCCATAGATGAAAGAATAGGAATGACGACGGTCAGAGATACGCGCCCCATTCCTGAAAGGTCATGGACGGCGGCTATTTTCTTTACTTTATTGGCATACATATAATTTATAATTAAACGTTTTACTACTCTTATCCTACGAACTCATTTATCTACTATGGACAAACAGAAACAGATATTCTATTTACATCAAAGGACATTCGACTATATTCTCCAAAAGCCTCTACTACATTAGATGAAAGCCGGACTTTATCCAAACAGAGCCTCTATTTACATCAAACGGAAGCTCTGTTTATATGAAACAAAGGCTCTATTTCTTACCAATAGAGCCTCTGTTTTTACAGCGTCAACAGAGTCTCCATTTCGTTTGTACTAACAAATATAAAACTCCATTGTTTTGAAACCAAATTTATTTTAGAATAATCAACAGAGAAACATTAGGTTAATATCACTAACACGTCCCGTGCCCCATGCGCTCCCATCACTAAAGCCTGCTCAATATCAGCAGTCTTTGACGGACCGGAGATGAACGTTCCGAACTGATATTCCTGTCCGTCCAGTTCGCGGTAGGCGTCATACATGGTATCTACAATTTTATTCCGGTCGAGCAGAATAACCAACTTTTCCGAGATAAAATAGATTGCTTTATATTTCACCGCCTGCGGTATCCAGATGGCTCCGTTTTCGGCCACTCCGATTTCTCCTTTCACTACGGCAACATCTGTGCCGTCCAACTCTTTCGGATCATCCAAATTATCGGGATTGAATGTAGCGCAGGAAATATCCGGCAATACGGAAGCAATGCGCATGGCGTCCGGATAAGTCCGGCGTATGACCGCATTCACATCTTCCCCTTCACCCAATACAACTGCCGTACCCCCCACCGCACGGCTGATTGCACAGAACTGTTCTATCTTATCAGGATATGACAATCGTTTCATATCCGCAATATCCGGTTTATCATAACGCGTCTGCGTATGCTGGCGGATGCTGGCTAATATATCTTCTCTGCTGCTCATTTGGATTCCTCCTTTCCCTGTACTTTGTTTTTCTTCCACATTTCATTGAACGACTCGCTGGCAAATTCCGGCAGTTCACGCCCCTTTCCCCAATCGTCGAGATCGTTGTATTTCATGAAACGGGGCAGGCCATTTACCACCGGGGCTGCCCACAAGGCTGCGTTGAACAATGCCGGACGCTCCATCAGGAATTTCATACCACCGGACATGATCTTCTTTCCCGTATTGGCTTTCCCCAGTCCGTCCAAATCCTGACGCCATTTGTAAATTTGTTCGGCCAAATCTACTTTCACCGGACAGACATCGGAACAGGACATACACAGAGAACAGGCTGAAAGATTATCATAATACTTCTCCGGAGCGTGAGCCATACCCAAGTTGATGCCAATAGGTCCGGGGATGAAATACGTATAAGAGTAACCTCCACTGCGGCGGTACACCGGGCAGGTATTCATGCACGCACCACAACGAATACAGTTCAATGTCTTGATATGGTCGGGCTTGGATAGTAAGGCACTCCGGCCGTTGTCTACGATGATAATATGGTATTCACCGCCTTCGCGGGGACGGCGGTAATGAGAGGTATATGTTGTCACCGGTTGTCCGGTGGCCGAACGGGCGAGTAATCGGGTGAACACACCCAATGCGTCCAAATCCGGGACGATCTTTTCCATACCGAAAGCGGCAATGTTCAGTTTCGGGTAGGAAGTACCCATATCGGCATTTCCTTCATTGGTACAGACCACAATGTCACCGGTTGAAGCGACGGCAAAGTTGGCGCCTGTCATGGCGGCTTCGGCATTGAGGAAGAGATGACGCAGGTTCTTACGTGCGGCATGAGTCAGGTAGGTCGGATCAAAGTTTCCCTTTTCCGTGCCCATCTCCTTTTCGAATAGTTCGCCTACCTGTTCCCGTTTGATGTGAATGGCGGGCAGTACGATGTGGCTCGGTTCGAGATGCATCAGTTGCAGGATGCGTTCGCCCAAATCGGACTCTACGACATCGATGCCCCGCTCCATCAGGAAAGGATTCAATCCACACTCTTCGGCGAGCATGGACTTGCTCTTGATGAAATGGTGGACGTTATGCTCATTCAGTATTTCGTAGACGATGGCGCAGTATTCATCGGCATCTTTTGCCCAATGTACGATGGCGCCGTTGGCGGTAGCATTCTTCTCAAACTCCAGCAGAAGTTCTTCGAGGTGGCTGTTGGAGTATAGTTTCAACTCGCAAGCCTTGTTGCGCAACTCTTCCCATTCGGGAACTTCCTTGCTCATCTTGTCCCTTTTGGCACGGACCATCCAAAGGGTTTCATTATGCCATGCTGCCATCTTGCTGTCCTGCAAGAACTTTTCGGCAGCCTTTGAATGTTTTGTACTCATGATTGCGACGCTAGAATTTCTACAATATGGATAATCTGAATAGGCAGATGCTCCCGTTTGATGACACCTTGCATGTGCATCAGGCAGGAACTGTCCGCTCCGACAATATACTCGGCTCCGGTAGCGATGTGATCTTTTACCTTATCACGCCCCATGCAGACGGAGACTGCCTGCTCTTCCACCGCAAACATTCCGCCAAAGCCGCAACACTCGTCAATATGGCTGGGCTCGAATACTTCGATGCCTTCTACCAGATTGAGCAGGTCACGCAATTTATTGTAATAAGGGATGTTCAGTTCGGTGGGAGCGGAAATCAACAGTTCGCGAACCCCATGACAGCTATTGTGAATACTGACTTTATGAGGAAAGCGTGCAGGAATTTTGGAAGGTTTCAAGACATCGTGAATGAACTCACAAATATCATAAATCTTTCCCGCACTCTGACAAACATGTCCTTCTTTCTCCAAGATGCCCGGATGATTCTCTTTCACAAATGCCACACAACTGGCGGAAGGGCCGACGATGTAATCGTATTCCCGAAACAGATCGTCAAAACGGAGTGCCAATTTCATCGATTCATCTTCAAAACCGGCATTTGCCATCGGTTGTCCGCAACAAGTCTGATCCAACGGATAATCGACGTCTACTCCCAAACTTTTCAATAGTCTATACGATGCCACTCCCACATTGGGGTAAATAGCATTGATATAACAAGGAATAAACAAACCTACTTTCATACTATATTTTGTAATAATTTAAGCTTCTTCCGCATCACCCGTCTATTTTGTTCAACGGATGTCGATTAATTTGTGTGTTTGCAGGCTGAGTCTCCATTTGGGATGTCGCATTACACAGTCCACTGTTGAAGCAGTGTTATTACAAGAACAAGGCTGGAGGAAAAAATGTTCGGCCGGAAGTAGTTCAAAAATACTTATATCTTGTCCTTCATAGACCACTTTCACTTCATCCATCCGGTCGATGGCAAGTTTCGCCCCTTGTTTTGGGGAGCAGGTCACCCAGTCGATAGCTGCCGGCAGGGGGCGTGTACCGTTGGTTTCGATGGTCACATATTTGCCTGCTTGGTGCAAACGGTCGATCAATTCATCGTCTATCCATAAGGAAGGTTCGCCGCCCGTAAGGACAACGGTGACGGCAGGATATTTTTTCACTTCGGCGATAATTTCATCGTCGGTCATCATTTTTCCTTCTTCGTGTTGTGTGTCGCAAAAGTCACATTTCAGGTTGCAGCCGGAAAAACGGACAAAGATGGCCGGAGTTCCGGTATGGTAGCCTTCGCCCTGCAAGCTGTAAAAGATTTCATTAATCTTTCTCATCATCAAAATTTGTTTGGTTTGCTATTCTTGTCCTTCTGCGCTGCCGGAATCTTTCTCGTAAATGACAATGTTTCCTTCCGATTCCTGCACTTCTACTTTATAGCATTGAGGAATCTGTTTGCATACCCACCGGGCGATATTCTCCGCTGTGGGATTAAATGGGAGTACTTCGTTCAGATTTTGATGGTCGAGTTTCTCCGTGACCACTTCTTTGATGCGGGTGAAATCTACCACCATTCCTTCGGAGTTGAGCCGCGCGGAACGGCAATAGACGGTGATAATCCAGTTGTGACCGTGTAAACTGGCGCATTTACTGCGATACGGGAGTACCAGCTTATGAGAAGCCGAGATCTCCATGCGTTTGATTACTGTAAACATGAGTGTATGTATTTTAATAGTTACACGCATCTAATGTCACCTCGATGCAACGGCAAAGGTAATATAAAATAGAGTTTTCATCCAGCAAAGAGTGTTATTTTTTCCCTTTTTTTGCACTATCTTTGCCGCATGAAAACTCTATATATTGTTTTAGGTAGTATTTCCCTTGCGCTCGGCATTCTCGGCATCTTTCTGCCGCTACTGCCCACTACCCCTTTTCTATTGCTCACCGCCGCCCTTTATTTCAAAGGGTCACCCCGATTATATAACTGGCTGCTCAATCATCGACACTTCGGTCCTTACATCCGCAATTTCCGCGAAAACAAGGCGATTCCTCTCCGTGCCAAAATAATTTCTCTCGTATTAATGTGGGGAACGATGCTTTATTGCATTTTCTTCCTGATTCCTTTTATATGGGTAAAGATTCTCCTGGGATTGATAGCCGCAGGAGTCACTTATCATATTCTTTCTTTCAAGACATTGAAATAGTGTGATAGTCCCTGCCGTGCATCGGCAAGTTTATCCTCCCAATGTTTCACGGAGTTCTGGCCAATAATGTCAGTCACGTATTTCACGGAAATAAACGGGATTTCTTTTGAACGGCAGACAAATGCCTGTGCGTATGCTTCCATATCTACAACATCTCCGCTAACGTGAGTCAACTCGGTGAGGAAGCCATCTCCTGTATTGCAGATTCCATGTTCCGTCCAATGCGTGCAATAACCTTTTTCTTCGAGCAGAGCTGATGAATCGACCTCACACTCCAATCCGAACTCTTTCATTTTCTGCATATCACGGTCTACAAACTTGCGGCATACAAAGATGTCTCCTACCTGATGGTTGACTGTTCCGGCACTTCCGATATTGAGCACCAAGTCCGGTTGTACCTGACGGATTGCCTCTGCCAAATGAAAGGCTGATTTCACTTTACCAATACCTGTACGAACGTAGTAAGGTTCTATATCCGGCCATTTAAGTTCTACAAATTCGCCTTGTATGGCGTAGGTTACTAATATTTTCAACATGGGTTTCTTTATTTCACAAATTATTATTATCCAATGAGATATGCAAAATACTTATATACCAAATCGTCGATTGACATCTCCTTTTGTTCAAAACGCATTTTATCCAATGGAGAAATTCTTTCCTCTACAGTTTTTTGCTTCTTATACATAGAAGATATATAATCATTTCCATCACGATTTATCAGTACAGAATCAGTAAAGTCAGCTACTCGGGTATCTGATTCTACATAATTTAATGTGTATGATACATCCCTGACACGCCCCTGTATAGGCGAAAGAATTCCCTTTGCCACTAAATCCTTCACATCCCTGGTAGCTGTATCTAATGAAACTTCGGCCAACTTGCTCCAATTTTTTGCAGTAAGTTTTCCTTCATAGCCATTCAGATATATATTGAGGATCATTCGTTGTCTTTCAGTTATAATGCTCCCCGAATGAGTTTTCCAAAAAATCGCTTTATTCAATATGCCGCTTAACAAGCCATTGGATTCATCAATAGCCCGTTTAAGACAAGCCAGATACCATTCTAACCATTCTGTAATATCACCATTTCCACGTTGAGCCTGTTCCAGCATACGATAATAAGCCTTCTTTTCCTTATTAATCTGCATAGACATACTAAAGAATCGCAATTTACTGCGATCTGTCTGGGATAATACCATATCTGATATAGCTCTCGCAATACGACCATTCCCATCGTCAAACGGATGGATACATACAAACCAGAAATGAGCAATTGCAGACTTTAATAATGACGGAGCTATATTGGGGGCATTAAACCATAAAAGAAATTTATCCATTTCGTCATATACACGTTCCGGCCCGGGAGCACGATAATGTATTCTTTCCCGCCCAAATGTACCGGAAACAACCTCCATAGCTTCAGTACGATAACTTCCCACTAAAATATCAGAAAAGCCACTTTTACCTGTTGGGAAAAGTGCGGAATGCCATCCGAATAATCTATCATGTGTTAACGGAGTTTCGTAATTCATTATAGCATCAAGCATCATCTCGACCATTCCATCAATATAATGCGTCGGTTCTTTCACATCGGGTACAGTTACACCTAATTTTCGGGCAACGGAAGAACGTACCTCTGCTGTATTCAAAGTTACTCCTTCAATTTCTGAAGATGCAACAACATCATGCGTCACAGCTTCCACCGTAGCGATCATCTGACTATCAAATCCAATTGTACTTAACCTTCCAACAAGATATCCGATAGCCCTGTTTGTCAGGGCTATCGCATCTGACAATCTTTCAGCGTCCCATCTGAATGAACTCCAATTTTCTATTTCATGGATAAACATACCATCAGTTATTTCTGCAAAAATAACTATTAAATTGGAGTTATCTATAAAAATGCGGTTAAAAGAGGTATGATAAGCCGCAAATTTTGCGGTTAATTAATGAGATTAAACCGCATTTAATAAAAACAAGGCATATTCACCACGCTTGGTTTGAAGAATCATTCAAACCAAGTACGAAACTTCCTTATGTGGAGTACCCAATATTACTTTTTACTATCCGGCAACGGATTAATAGCCCCCCTTTGTGTACAAGTATATGCCGATACATCTACCGCTTTGCGGTGTGATTCAGCGACCGACGCCCCTCTAAGTATGTTCACAACAAAGGTAGCAGTAAACGAGTCGCCTGCACCTACAGTATCAGCCACCTCGACTTTAGGTGTATCTATGGATGAAATTTCCCCACTTACATCATATATGCCACTACGTACTGCGCCCTGTGTGAATATAACATATTTGAGCGAAAAACGAGCTATGAGTTCTGCGATAGCTTCCACAAAATCAGTAGAAAGAGAAAGGAGAGAGATCAATAATGGCAATTCGTCTTCATTCAATTTGAGCACATTTGCCTTTTGCAAGGATTCCACAATCAAGTCTGTCGAATAAAAATGTTGCCTGATATTAATATCAAACACCTTCAAAGAGGTATCCGGCACGGCATCTATGAGTCTCAAGATTGCAGCACGTGACTTTTCACTTCGTTGTGCCAAAGAGCCCCAACAAACAGCATCTGCATCGCTGACAAGTTTCATGGTCGCAGGACTACACTCGATAGCATCCCAAGCAACATTCTCAACAATCTCATATTGCGGTACACCGGCCTCATTCAACGACACAAGCACTTTACCTGTCGGCAAAATATTACGGGAAATATATCCTAAATCAAGTCCGGTCTCTTTAAGCACCGTAAATGTTTCATCACCGAGTTCGTCGCCACCTATTGCCGTAACGGGATATGATTCTGCTCCCAATTCCTTCGCAAAAAAGCAGAAATTGATAGGCGCTCCGCCAAGTCTCTTACCTTCCGGGAAGCAATCCCAAACAACTTCTCCTATACCTATTATTTTCATGGTTTTATAGTTTAATAATTATTTTCATGGATGTTGCACCATTCTCATCTATAAATTTATATGCCTTGTCATACTGTTCGAACGGAAAATGATTCGAAATAAGCGGTTCGAGACAGATAGCTCCCGAACTTACCTGATCGATAGCCGTAAGATAATCTTCATGGCGATACATCATCGTTCCGTTCACCTTCAGTTCGTGCTCTCCCAAATAGAACATATTAAGCGACGGATCCTTGCCAAATACCGCCACTACAACGATGGTACTCCCTTTTTCGATACACTCCATAAGCGAACGAATACTCGACTCAACCCCGGCAACCTCAAACGCAGCTTGAAAATCTTCATCCCCGAAAAGCCTCTTCGCTCCTTCTTTGAGCGGCGTCTTAGCTACATTGAGCGTATCTATTATGCCACATTTACGAGCGATTTCAAGTCTGAAATCACTTACATCGGTAATAAGAACCCGTTTGGCTCCTCTTGCCTTAGCGAACTGCGCCACGAGGTTACCGATTGTTCCGGCACCCGATACAACCACATTCTTACCTTTCAAGTCCCCGCCACGCATGGTTGCATGCGCAGCCACTGCCACCGGTTCTATCATAGCCCCATAATCAAGTGACATACCTTCAGGCAATACCGCAATCCTGTCATCATCAACCACAAAAAAGTCTTGCGCAGCTCCATTTGCCTGAAAGGCTTGCACTCTTAGCTCTTCACAAATATTATACTCTCCCCGCTGACAAGGCTTGCACTTCCCACACGCGAGTTGCGGACGTGCGGTGACAACGTCACCCGCCTTGCAGATCGTAACCGCCGCCCCCGTAGCGACTACCACTGCCGAATATTCATGCCCCTGAACTACCGGATAGAAAGTTGCCGGATGACATCCGTGATAAGAATGTATCTCACTTCCACAAATACCAATTCTCTTAATATTCAGAAGTACCTGATGTTCTTTCAGGTCCGACGCCTTAGGCGCCTCAACCTCACGAAATTCAATATGTTTTGGTTCTACTAATACCGCTTGTCTCATTTTATACCATATTTACTTAAAATTTCTATTACCGGAGTCTCTATTGACTTCGCCCAAAGTGCATATCCATAACTACTTGGATGAGTTCCGTCGACCGATGTCTCATGCGCATCGGAAGCATCAGGCGTAATCAGATAAACGTCTTTATATTTCGGGTTCGTGCGGATTTTTGCAAACAACTCCTCTACGGTTGCCGCCTTAGCCCGTTCTTTCGCATCAAGAACTGTATCGAATGAACGTCGTTCACGATAGATAGTACGCTGAAATATCAACGGAGTAGCCGGATGTGCCGCTATAAGCCGATCGATAAACGGCATCAGGCGCTCTCTTATCAGTTCTGCGTCAGGATTTGAAAAAGTATCGAATATAAAGGCATCAGCCTTGACTTCCGCAAGAACATCGAGCATGTAAGGCTGCATCAGGCAACGTCCGCTTGTTGCGAGTGACACGACTTGAAGACCAGTATTACGCATAAATTGCATGGGATAACTCATACCGGATCGATCCGTGCTCACTCCCTGCGTAAACGAAGAGCCATATACCGCTATCCTGTGACGAAAATCGGACTTCAACGGTTCGATAACAGCATCGTCATCTATCCCTATCTTACAAGAAATGACCTCCGAATACATCGGCATATACATCATACATTCGTGCATCGTACCATCCATATTCTCAATGAGCATGAATGTCTCGGTTTTCTCGCCCTTATACGCTTTCAATGAACCGCTTGCCGCATACTGCCATTGACCGTCTGCATTTTTGATATAAAGATCATATCCTTTATAAGAGATCGGCATGGTTGAATGGCTCGAATATACATATCCCCACTTTGTCGTAATCTGTATATTACGCGTGTTCGTTTTAAACAACACAGCCATACCGGCAGAGCAACGGAGTTGTCGATTCTCCGTCCTGTTAAAACCTTTATAAACCAATGTATCGACTCTATGATACGGATTGGGAGTCGATTCAAACGGCTTACCTATCAGGTTAAGCGTTGACGCCTCCGTCTGTTTTTGTGCCGAAACCGACAATACGCACGAAAGCGACAGAACAACCGTTATGAAAAACTTCTTCATTGCCTTGGATTTTTTAGTTGTTTACTGTAATAAGACTTTCAATCCTTCCGCTACCTGCATAGCATAAAACTGCTCATACTTTTCCATAAACACAGGATATTTGTCCAGTCCCAATGACACAAAAGGTGATATTTTCAAGAACTCGGCCGACGATCCTCCAGAAATCAACTTCCTATCCGCCGGGGTGATGTGAGGTTCGGAGATAGCTATATTTTCACCGGACTCGGTGCGCGCACCTATCAGGTATTTGCAATAAACAGCTATCAGGAAAGCCTCTATCGAAATATCCTTCCCATCCTGCAACATCTGTTTGAGTATGGGTACCACATAAACGGCAAACTTGGCAATGCCATCGCCGCAAAGCCGTGATACCTGATCGCTGATCGCCTTGTTTGAAAATCGTTCGATAAGCTGGTCTTTATACGCTTCAAGGTCAACGCCTTCGGGAACCGGAACATAAGGAGTAACGTCCCTGTTCATAAACAGCTTTATCATTGCACGATACCTCTCGTCTGCCATTACAGCATCGACCTTCCTGAATCCTTCCATATAGGCAGGATAAGAAAGAAGAGTATGTGACGCATTGAGAAGACTTAATTTCATGATTTCGTACGGGGTCACATCATGGGTGAATGTAACTCCCACCTTCTCCCATGCAGGACGGCCTGCAATGAAATTATCTTCAATCACCCATTGTATAAAGTCTTCACAACACACATCTGTAACCTTACCCGGTTTTGTTACGGGAGTGATTCGATCCACCATCGAATTCGGGAACGTCACTTTCTTTTTCGCCCACGCTGCCACCTCGGGATATTTCGCTTCGAAGTATGACATAAACGCACATTTGGCGGCATTGCCATTCATCTGCATGTTGTCACACGAAAGAATCGTAATCGGCAAATCTTTCTCCATCCGGCGTTTAAGTCCTTCGGCTACATACCAGAACACACTGCGCGATTGGTTAAAATCAACCTTATATCCCCCTTCGGTAATGGTGAGAGAGATGATTTTTATCTCCTCCGATGCTATTTTAGCGATGATAGGCTCACTATCTATTTCCCCCCATGCCAGTTCTACAAGCGAACCAATCAGCATACTATCCTGTTCGCCGGAAGGGCTGCATGTCGTCAATTGATATATGCCGTCGTCTTTCTTGAGGGCGTTGAACAATACCCCGTCCGTAGGCATAATCATGGCTCCGAATACCCCCCAGCATCTTTGTGACGGATCTTCAAGTAATAGATTTGTGTAAGCTTCGAGATGTGCACGATGGAAGTTTCCAACGCCGAAATGTACTATTCCGGCCTTTATTTCAGCACGATTATAATTAAAAGTCTTCATACGATAATTTCAATGTTTCGGCAAGTGATTTTTCCACCTTGTCGCAATGTTCTATATAGAATTTATAAACCTCATTCCATTTATAATAAGATGCTTCAACCGCTTCCAACGGCAACCGGAGGTCTTTTTCATTCAGCATAAACTTAACTAAAACGTCCGGATTGCCTTCTGATTGGTAAAAGATCATCTGAAGGTTCGCACCCATCGGAATATCCCAGTACTTCCAACTCCGCAACGCTTCTTTGGAATTACCAGCCTCCCGCGCCCACGTTCCGGCTTGCAGATTTGTCAAGATGGCCATCAGAACGCCATCGTGTCCGAAGTTGAGATTGATGCCATGACGCTTGCGAACCAGATCTTCGGCAGATTCGTCTAACAAATGGCGTAACGTGCGGGATGCAAGTCCCCAACTACGCCCGTGAGATACCGGTTCAGGACCTTTCTGCGCAAAATACTTATAGTTCTCGATTTCTGCCCAAGCCAATATTTCCTCTTCTGTAAAGATATCCCATATAGGCACTTGGCGGTCGAGGCATTGCATCAGTGATGCCATTAACCAGAAACGATGGATCAGGTCGTACTTGTCATACTCACTTTCTACTTGCGTAACATCTATAAACAGTCTTGTAAAAAAAGCATCCACATCCAACTTTTCATCTATATATGAACGATATTTCTTATACCAACTGTTTTCTTTACCGAGTATATACTTATCAAGCGGACTCCTGTCGGGACATACGTTACCGTATGGATTCAGTGTGGCAAGGAACGAACGGGAGTTGTCTATCTCCGCCCATTCAAGCCCGGGACGCAGCGACAAAATGCCCGAATTTACAGATTGCATGGTGGCCGCCACCCGAAGCACATTCGTTGCGTTAGTCTTCAAATAGGGATGGCCTTCAAATACTTCCGGATAATTTTGTACCATCCTCCGGCCTATCTCCCTTGTCTGACGATAACCGATTTGCGTCAGATCGCCTTCTTTGTAAAACACATTCTTCTTGAACGGTTCAAGACGTTCGTACAGGGCTTTCCCAAAATCGGTAAGGTTGTTTGTGGCATGAGCTTTCTCCAATACGCCGTATATGGCAGGATAAGTCACCTCATCGTCTATCTGACGCGCTCCATGACGGAAATAGCCGTTTATATAGAAAGGCTTATATCCTTTGGGCGCCGGCGTAACCGGATGTGAAAGATCGGTCACATAATACACGCCGCCCGCACGTTCCGGATCCCTGCGTATCTCGTCGAGAGGATTTTCGGTCACCGGCTTTTCTTTCGGAAGAGAGAGTTTGAATATGCAAGGAAGATCGGACGTCTTTTTCGCATTCGTATTGGTATTGACATACATAACTCCGTCTTTGACCACAATATCTTCCGGTTCGTAAATAACCTGTTCCTGCACATTGTACCGGGCAGTAATCGTCCGCCTATCCGTATCGTACACCCGGATGCAGGAAGGACGGCTGTCATCCTGTTTCCCAACTCCGAAGCAGAAATAGATTTTACCATCATGCATACAGCCCGCTTGCGTGAACCATACCTCATAGGGGAACACCACCTGATCGAGAATGTCATTTTCGTCGAGGCGCACCTTTGCGCCCTCACTCAACGATGGTATGCGGAATTTGGTGGCGACATACTGGTTTTCCCATGCATGCTTTGTCACCTTCGCCACAGTACGTTTACGTGCCGAGAATATCCATATAAATCCCCGTTCCCGATCGACCAGCCAGCTTGGTGCACCAAAGATGGGGACATACCCTTTCTCCGCCCACTTCGAGCCATCGAGTTCAATTGTCTGTGCGATTTCGCTGCTAAAACGTTTTCCACGACGGGTGATGCTCTCCACAAAACACAACCATTCCAACTCGCTTCCTACCTTCCCGTTTGTGATATACAAGAGAGGAAACGATGCTCCGCGTTTTGTCTCGACGCCAAAGCATACATTATTTACATGGTTGTCCGGATGGGAGGACGCCAACTCAAAGCCTGCCACAGGTTTCGGATCGGCACTTTTGAAATCATAGATATTCACGTGCCCTCCATCCTCGCACGAGAATATGTAATCATCCCATATTTCAAGTCCTTGCTGTGCCCGCCCCCGTCCTTCCTTTGCCAGGAAGACAGAGCACTCTACCTCTTTCTCCGGCTCTACATACAACTGGGCGATAAGGGGAATAGAGATCAGTAAGCACACGACAGACAAATAGATCTTTTTCATAAGTATGCTCTATAAATTTAAAGTATGATTATGTTCTACGTTAATCGAACAGCTCTACGCCTAACGACTCAAGCCGTTTCTGCAACTCTCCTACATCGAGAGCCCGCGGAGTACAGTGCTGCGACGCACTCATGGCAGCAGCAATACCAACTGCCTCTCCCATCGCCATGCAAATACTCATGACACGATATGAAGCGTGAGCTCTGTGAGTACCCGATATACACCGTCCCGCCACCAGAAGCCCTTCCAAGCCCAACGGGAGAAAACAACGATACGGCAAATCGTATGGTTTGCAATATTGGATGGTTGGTTCCGCCTGTCCGGCTCCGTCAGGATTATGTATATCGACAATGAACAATGCTTTATGTACCACCACATCGGCAAAACGGCAGCCTTCCGCCATTTCATCGGCATCGATCACATAGTCGCCCATCACCCTGCGGCTTTCGCGCACTCCGGTTGTTGTACCACTTCCGATCACTCTACAGTTTTCGTAACCCGGCAAATTTTCTTTCAAGAATTGAGTCAGGAGGCGTATCTGTTGCCTAAGTTCAAGATCGGCGGTGAAAATAGAGCTTACCGAAGTAATATCCACCCTATTGACTTGTGTCGTATTTACCTGACGGCAACCCGGTCTGACCGACGGATGCAAACGCACGGCAGCAAGCATCCGGGGAAGTTTGCCCTCATCGGCTTTCTTTTTACACCAATCAAGAAAACACTCGCCATTCAATTGAACATTGTCTACATCTCCAATGCAGATAATTCCTTTCGACTCATCTACGCCATCAATGGTGTATTCAAGGGTTACAGGCTGCATGAGTCCGTCAGCACGTCCTTTTTCTATTTTTGCACCGGCAAGAAAAGATACTATGGCATCACCGGTACAATCAATTGTAACCGCGGCTTCAAAACAGAGCGTCCCCTCGTTACTTGCACACTTAATGCCTTTTACCACCTTTCCGTCACGAATAACATCCGACACGCAACATTGCAAAAAGACATCGACGTTCTTTTCCCTGGCGACAAATTCTGCCAATGTAAGTTTTGCCTCTTCGAAATCGTGAGCATTTCCATGTTCGCCAATCCAGTCATTGTCTTCGACGCCAAGAATAGCACAAACCTCATCGCGCATCGTGTTCTTGCTTACACTACCGAGAATAGGGCCGACATACCCGGCGGTCAGGTTACCTCCGATGACTCCGTATCTTTCGATAAGGGCAACACGTGCTCCTTGCCGGGCGGCGGCTACAGCCGCACATATCCCGGCAGGACCTGCACCTGCTACTATTACATCATAATATTTTGTATTCATTATCTGCTTGTATATGGACCGGAAATAGTCTTAACAGTCATTGCCCCGTCAGAATCTGTGATTGTCACAACTCTATATTTGTTTCCCCCATCGGTCACACGAACTACAATATGTCCATCATATCCCTTTACTCTCGCAGCCTCTTCCGCCGTAACCCGGTCGTCTACTCCGCTGGGGCGATCGCCTTGCCAGAAGTTAGTGATAAACATGTCACACGCAGGGAGTGTTGTCTCCATCGAATTCAGTATATCGGTACGGGGATGACAATCTACCCACGAATTGACAACAATCGTTTGTGGATTAAGTGCTTTCAGAGCATCCACCTGATTGGTGTTGGTTACACCGTGATGGTTAGCTTTCAATAATTCCACCTGACCTACTGCTTTTGCACAGGGCAGTTCGGCATCTTTCCACGCATGACTCGAACGTCCGTTATACTGAAGGTCACCACCGGCAAAGAAATCAAAGTTGCCATACGAAACTTTCATCACACAACTGGTTATATTCTCCGGCGGACAATTGTCACTGGAGGTAATGTTCTTACTGTTTTCGTATGAAATCTCCGAGAGTTCAGGGAATGTCTTCTTTGTGGTAGTGCCCGAACCTGTCCAGATCTCTCCATTCACTGCCACGTTTTGCACCTTTGCAGTAGGATACTTTGCAGGATTATACTTCTGAACGATCTGATCATTCGCCCCTGCTTTGAATATCGCAGCATCGAACTTTTGATTGGCGACATGCCATTTCACTGCATTGATATAGTTATTACAACTTGGAGCATTGTCTGCCATTGTCGCCATATTGAACGGATAGTTATAATCGGGATAGCCACGATCGAGAAGCGTACCAATCTTGAAATTGTCGAAAATCTCGGCAAAACCTATCAACGAATAAGTGTCGGAGTTGGAAGATTTCGGCAAGGAAGAAGTATAACCGCCGAAGTGGTCATTATGGAAGTGGGTAAGTACGGCATAATCAATCGTGCTGTTACCTGTCCATACCATACACTTACGAATGTAATCAGTTATAATCTGTGAACCACGGGTAGAAGTCAGAGTCGGATCCCAACGACTACGGATACCGGTGTTGGTCGTATTACTATTAGAGTTGGTCGTAACACTCGAACTTGCGGCATCGATAAGCATTTGCGTACCATCCGGGAATATTACAAACATGCTTTCACCGGTAGTCGTATTGATGAAATGAATATCCATCACACCCTCCTGCCAGGCAGGAATCGTCTTACCTACCTCTATTTCAGTGGCAGCATCTTCCCCACCTCCATCCGGACGAATCAAAAATGAGTGAGACTCATTGGAGCTGCATCCTACAATCGCAAGGATGAACAGACTAAATATAAATATTAACCTTTGCATGCTATATGAAGATTTAAAAACATCTCTCCGCCTTCAATGCTGACGGCAAGACGAATATAATTACCAAAATTTGAATTTACCTTTATAATATGTTGGCCAAGTCCTTTGAAGATTACAGGATCACTACCGTCGTCAGCCCAATGTATGCCGTCTTGCGATAGTTGTACACGACCTTCGAATACGGGATCTCCTTCTATTTTCTCAACCATAACAAAGAATATAGCCTCATCTGCCCAACCAGCCTCGTAAGGATGAGTGAAGAAAGTACCTTTAAAGAACTTCTTTACCTCAAGATGGGAATCATTAAACATTTTCATATATTACATTCCTCCTTTTATTCTTGTGAAACAACAACAGAATCTATATAAAAGAATACACGACGATTGGTATCAGTACCCACCCAGAAAAGAGGATTGATAAGATTGTCGATGCGTCCATATCCGTCAACGGTATCAGCTGCAATGCCACGCATATCCCAAATTCTGTCCTGACATTGGAACTCTACATATTCACGAAGCTCTGTGTCAAGTTTCAGACGCATGTATTGCCAATTGAGTTTACAGTCGGTCTCATTGTAAATGAGTTTCTGATGACCATCTTTCAAATCCTTGAATCCATCGTGGTCGCCATTAGGATAACGGCGGCCGAACCACCAGGGATCGACTCCCCTCTTACACCAGTCTCCGTCAAGTCCATAAGCCCAATCGCGGTCGGTTATGTCTTCATTGGAATGTTCATACTGCCACTTCTGCATTAATTTGCCATCTACTGCATTGAGATAACGAATTCCTACATGGTAACGTTTTCCACCCTCCTGTACATCGAATCCCATACCAAAATCGCGGATGGAACTCTCATGTAAACCCGGTTGCGGACGGTCACCGCCATCCACCACATCCTGTTCCGCCGTGTATGTAAACCAACATTCTATCTGCAAATATTTGCAGCCCGGACGAGAGAACGAAAGCCGCTTAATGGCATGTCCCAGACAACCTTCCGCCGGAATCTCCGTATAAGGAGCGGCAACAGGTCTTGTCGAAAGTTTAAGAGAGTAAGTGCCGGACATAGCTCCGTGAGTGCCCGGATACCTGAAAGTAGCGGAACTAAGCATGACCGGTGGCCACTGGTCTTTATTGACCAATGTCTTGGGAACATCAAAATCGGGATATTCCGTAAAGTTAGGCATCAATGTCATCCAACCGTTAAAGCCGGTGTTGAATACATCATAGCTCAACACCCTTTTCAATGGTTGATAGCGACTGCGCAATAAAATTTCTCCAATGCTCATAATATCATTTATTTAATAAAGTTAGTACCCTGGATTTTGAACAAGTTTGCCATTCATTATCAATACATCATCACTTGGCAATGGCCACAAATAAATCTTCTCATCATACTTACGTTCACCATGCTGGACGATATAGGTTCCGTCGGCCATCGCTTCAAAAGAAGGAAATCCGTCTTTGTCAAATGTCGGAGTCTCCGGCCAAAACCAGTTGCCTGCCGCAAAGTATTCCTTTGCCCTGTTGGCTGTACGGGTAAATCCGTACATATTGTGTCCGAAAGCATTCTCAAACTGATGCCAACGAAGCAAATCGAAATAGCGTAGATTTTCCCATGCAAACTCCACACGACGCTCACGACGGAGCACTTTGCGCAATGCCGTCTGATCGGTTGTCGTGATGGACGGATAGTCGTTGGTTTGTGTACGGGTGGTGCCATAAGCACGGGCACGGACATCGTTGATGCAAGCAATGACAGTAGCGTCAATCTCCCCCAGTTCAATCTTAGCTTCGGCATACATCAACAATACATCGGCATAACGCATGAGAATGACGGGGTTGTCGTTATACAAAGTAGTACGCCATGACTCTTGCGCGCCTTTGCGCAGGCAACAACCATTGTAAGCACAGTTGGAAGCATCCGAACCGCCTTTGGAATCTTTGTTTGTAATCATACGATTTTGTGTATAGTCCATTACTTCGAGTGCGTTTGGCGCAGGGTTCCACTCAATACCATAGATACGGCTGCCGGGAGCAGCAAATGTTTCCAGGCAACGGGGATCACGGTTGGCAAATGGATCGTGAGGATCAAAACCGCTGCCCGGTTCATCAATCGTCT
This sequence comes from Bacteroides xylanisolvens, assembly GCF_018289135.1. Lineage (NCBI taxonomy): Bacteria > Pseudomonadati > Bacteroidota > Bacteroidia > Bacteroidales > Bacteroidaceae > Bacteroides > Bacteroides xylanisolvens. The sequence continues at coordinate 95,329 of NZ_CP072216.1, read as the reverse complement.
TGCCATTCGTCATTTCGTAGACAGCAAGAAGTTCCCACGAAGGTTGCGCATTATGTGTACCGCCTGCCGAACGGGCAATAAAGGAACCGATAGCCTGTGTAGTAGGTTTACCGTTTTCATCCAACTCAAGGTCGCTTGAGTGAGCAACAGAGAAAATAACTTCTTTGCTTCCTCTTGTCTTGTCGCGGAAAAGTTCACCATAATCAGGGGCCAAGTCATATACTTCCAGATCCATACAGTCTTGCGCAGCCTTTGCGGCAGTCCCGTAGTCGTGTTGATAGAGAGCGGTACGCGCCTTGTAAGCATAAGCCGTTCCTTTGTCCACACGGGTGGCGCCGCTATTATTATTTGCGGCCGGCAAATTTTCTGCGGCATAGTCATAATCTTCATAAATTTGTTTCAGAACGACAGCTTTGTCGGTACGCCCCATCTCAAATGCTTCCTCCGGAGTAATCGAAGTCACGTAGAAAGGAACATCTCCCCAAAGAGTAATCAAACGTGAATAAGCAAATGCTCTGAAAAAACGGGCTTCGGCACGAAGCGTATTCAGTTCAGTGGTGGAATATTTGCCTTCAAGTTTGTCGAGCGCCTCCAAAATCCGGTTGGCACGACTAATGTTCTTATACGTGTAACTCCAAACAGTCTTGATGTTAGGATTACTTGTAGAAGACGCATTCAGTGAACCTGCCGCAATGGTGTAAATGTTGGTTCGTTGCGCCCAGTCATCCGTATTACGGTCCAGCGTCCAACCTTCTTCTATAACAAAGAAGGTACTGCGATAAAAATCGTTCAACGAGATTCGAACTTCCTCCGGTGACGAGAACCAGTTTTCGCTGGATGCAGCTGAAGGAGGATTCAGATCGAGGTTCACACAAGAAGTTACAGATAGAAGAGCTATCATGCAAATCAATACATGTATTTTTTTCATATTATGTAATTTTTTCATACTCCATTAGAATTTGATATCCACTCCAAATGTATAAGTGCGTGTGATATAGGTAGAAGCGCCTGCTTCAGGGTCCCATCCCGAAAGATAACTATCAAAGCAGTATGGATCATCGATATTGACGTACACCCGAAGTCCCTTGATTCCGACTTTAGAGACGATTTTTTTAGGAACTGTATAGCCAACGTTGATATTCTTTATACGCATATAGGCACTACTCTTGAGCCAGTAGTCCGACATTTTGTAGTTGTTGTATTCACCGCCCTGATGACTCAAACGGGGATAGCTGGCTGCCGCGTTCTGCTCTGCAGTATTATATACACTCCAATAATTACGGCTGCCATTGTCGTTCAGAAGGACTGACGGAGCCGGAAGCCATTGTCCCTGCATGGGGCGAATCATACTTTCGGTGAGGCGTGAAAGTTGTTTCCCGACACCATTGAAGAGTAAGGAGAAAGAGAGACCTTTCCAGCCCAAACTAATAGAACCTCCATATAGATAGTGTGGCAATGAGCTGCCAAGCACTACGCGGTCGTATGTCTCATTGATAATTCCGTCAGGAGTGCCGTCCGGACCGCTGACATCTACATATTTCACATCACCCGGTTTGGTAGAAGCCGAAAGCAGAGCGCTTTCACTGACTTCCTCTGCGGTCTGGAATAAACCAGCAGTCTTATATCCATACCAGGAGTTATATTCTGCGCCTTCGGTAATAATGGTACCATCGCTGTTAAACTGCTGCTTGCCGTTAAGATTATCTATTATAGACTTGTAATCAGAGATATTAAAACTTACCGCATAATTTACATCTCCGATACGGTCAGACCAGCCGAGTTTCACTTCCCAACCACGGGTATGCATTTTACCTACGTTCCTGTCAGGTGCCGAATAACCTGTAAACGACGGGATTGCCACTGACAAGAGCATATCTGTTGTCTTCTTATAATAATAGTCTGCGCTAAAGTCAAGACGATTGTTAAAGAAAGCGGCATCCACACCTATATCCCAGCTCTGTGTTTTCTCCCAATGGATATTCTCATACGCATAATCCTGTTGAGCGGCAGACATCGAAGATTGGGGCGTAGAACCTGCACTGTCATACATAATGGCATTATTGAACGAAATGTATGTCTGATAAGGATAATTTCCAATCCGCTCGTTACCGAGCGTACCGATAGAGGCACGGAACTTCAGATAGTTTATCGGGGTTATGTTTTGCATGAACTTCTCGTTAGAGATGACCCAACCCACCGATGCGGACGGGAAGAATCCCCAACGGTGATCCTTGTGAAAACGTGAAGATCCGTCTTCACGAGCATTGAGCTGGAGGTAGTAACGGCTGTCGTAATTATACATGACACGGCCAAAAAATGAACGGTATGCATTCTGATAAGAATTGCCGGCTACGGCAAGAGCATTCTTGTTCGCCAAATCAAGATAAGGGAAAGAAGACAAAGACATATCGTTGGTCGATCCCGACATCGTTTCATACGTATAACTATAATCTTCATAACCGACCATGGCATTGAAGTTATGTACCTTGCTGAAGGTCTTGTCGTATGTAGCGATGAATTGTTTCTCCAATGATTTGATGTTACGGCGTTCTTCACTTAGCGAATTGGAAGTATATCCTGAAACATATCCCAGCATAACATCGGTTTCGTATGCATCGTAAACAGGTATGGCTTTCTTCATCTCCTTGATCGAAACAGTTCCGACGGTAGGAGTCAGGTTGGCAGTAAGGGTCAAATCTTTTATGGGCTTATAGCTCAACGAGAATTTACCGGTCATTGTGTTGGATACGGTCTTCTTCTCTCCGCCTTCCAATAAGGCGGCAAGCGTATTGCTAAGACTGCCGTCTTTACCAGGACCAACACGGCCATCCGGATAAAGTCCCAAATAAATGGAAGGATACATATAAGCTGCACGAATCGGACTACCGGAAGTCGGGTCATTTTTCGTGGCATAACGTACCGAGAAATCGATAGAACCGGAGAGCTTATCACTAATCTTGAGATTATTACGCGAACGGATAGAGATTCTTTCGTGGTTTGAACCTTTATAGATAGCGTCGGCATTTTCGTAGGTAGCGGAAGTGTGGCTCTTGATTACCTTGTTGCCATACGTCATGGTCAAGTTGTGCTTATGGCGCATAGCAGTATTCGAAAGAATAGCGTCTTTCCAATCATAGATAGGATATTGAATGGGATCATACCTGTTGTTGGTAGCATAGTTGTCGATGTAGTCCTGTGAATAGTTGGCAAACTCGCCTCCCGCAGGATTACCGGCATCGTTCCACGACCATTCGTTATACATTGTCATGTAGTGATAAGGGTCGGTCAGGAATTTCGGAAATTCGGTAGGAGAAGACAACGAAATCTCTCCGTTATAACCGATCGAAAGTTGTCCCTCGGTTGCCTCCTTAGTCGTTATCAAGATAACACCGGCAGCAGCACGGGCACCATAGATGGATGCAGAAGCTGCATCTTTAAGTACAGTAATCTGCTGTACGTCTTCGCTTGCTATATTGTCGAGGCTACTGACCATCATACCATCGACAAGGATAAGCGGACTCGAATCAGACATTGTTGTCACACCACGCACCTGAACCGTAGCACTTGCCCCCGGCATACTGCTCGAACGGGTAACCGTCAGTCCCGGAATCAGTCCTTGCAAAGATTGTGAAAGTTGAGACGTGCTCTGTTTCTCGATAAGCGAACTGTTGATTACACCGACCGCACCTGTAAGATCTTTCTTTTTTACAGATCCATAGCCGATAACAACTGTCTCTTCAAGTTGTACAGCATCCTCTTTAAGTTTTATATTTACTACACTCTTACCATCCCACACCACAGTCTCGGTCACATAACCAAGATAACGGAATTCTATTGTATGGCCTGATTCAGCGCCATTGAGCGCATACTTTCCCGACATATCGGAGGTAGTACCTTTTGCATTGTCTTTATCGTGGATCACCACTCCGACAAGAGGACCATTGGCATCGCTAACGACACCCTTCATTACATTCTGTGCAAAAGCCAGATTGATTTGCAGGAAACATGCCAATAACAGGCTTAATATACTTTTTTTCATACTATTTATTCTACGATTTCAAGCAATACATGTTGGTTATACTCTTTGATTGCCGCACCTGTTTCAGGGTTACTTGGATGTTGCGCTGAAAAACGTGTCTGGCCGCTTGCATGTGTCCAGTCAATATATTTTCCGGCATATCTGGCACCACTAAGACATAAACGGCCTGCCTGTCCGAATCTTAGCACAATCTCATCCATATCCTTAGTCGTGGTAAATATTCCTTCGGCAGGGATATATGCGCCATTGTTACTGCTATCGAGCAACATTCCCGCAAAGTTGTAGGTAATAGTCGCCGAGTAATTGATAGGTGCACCCGACAGTGTCTCTGTCGCACTTTCCTGAAGAGTCGAAGTCGGAAGAGCCGGTTTCCATTCTTCTCCATCCTTGAACTCGATCATCCAGTAGTTGGAACACATCGTTCCTAATTTGGTCACAAAATAGAAGTGTATCTTGGTACCGGCAGGAATGGTCGTACCTTTCATATCCCCATAGACATACCAATAATCACCCGGAATAGCTCCTGATACATACGGGTCACCATTAGCACCCACGGCACGGCTGCATACGACTTTCTGCTCTACATAACCTGTCCGGTCACATGCCCAATACTCAATCTTACCACTTCCGGCACTCGGAGCAATATACTTGCCATTGGTTCCCGGGAATACCGATTGTGCCTCATCATCAGCAAATGTTCCACTTGTGTTGGCAGTTAAACTATTCAAGTCCCAATCAGCCAAAATGCCCGAGAAAGCATCTTGTACAAGAGTATAGGTATAGTCTGTATCATCCTGGATGGTTACCGTTACTTTAATTGTCCTTTTGGTAAATGTCTTGTTCTCCGGGAAAGTAAGTTTAATATCACATTCGCCTACCCCATTTGCAGGAGAAACGGTCACATCCGCATCTGTACACACAGCCTTCCACTCCTTATCGCCAAAGACTTTGAACGAAGATTCTGTTGTAGTTGCGTCAATCGATTCGGTGATAGGACTGATACCTTTCGGAACAATCATCTTTTGGGTAATAACCAGCTTTAGAGGAGTTACATCATCGCCAATGAAACGAATGGCACCGACACGTGAACTAGTCGACGAATTTTCAGAGACTTTGATTGTAAATTTAGTAATCTCACCTTGTGTCTCATGCGAATCAACAACTGCCCAATGGCTATCGCTTCCATCGGTCTGACAATCGTTATTGACTCTGTAATAGACATTAGATGAAAGGTCAACAGTGAAAAGTCCACCTTCTGCTTCTACATCAAGTGTCTTTGTCGCGAGTGTCATATACGGATCATCCGAGTTATGACAAGATGCAAAAAGCACAAGCGACACACTTGCAAACAATAACATCTTTAGATTCATTTGATTAGTATTTAGGGTTATTAATAATTGACTAGCTAGACATTTTCAGACGTCTTGCATATATAATTCTGTATATCACATAAGCAAGTATCATGGCAATCATCAGTACGATACTTCCTATCACAATTCCTTTGACCGCAAGAGTCTTCGGATCGCCAGCAATAAGCAGACCTATCAGTAAGAGCGCAACGACACCAATGGTAATACAGAAGCAGTTAACAGCCAAATGCGAATAGATTAATACCGCTTTTTTCTCCTTTAATGTCGGTTCGCGATCGGCTTCAGGATCAGTATATTCACAAATGGCTTTATAACCATTATCTTCATACTTTTTACGTGCCGACCAAACTTCCATGATTGCAAGGATAAGTACAGGAAGTACACAACCGGCAACTGACTCTATAAGGCTTGGACTAATAACGGAGGCGGGAATTATGACGCGAGCCATAATACCAACGAGCCAGGTAAGAATCATTGCAGAAATAAGTTGGTTGCCTGTCAGCCGCTTCGAGAACAGTCCCCATATTGACGGAATGTATAAAGGACACATCACCATAGTAAGAAGAGTTACTACCACCTTTTCGGCACCTCCGGCAAACGGGATGAGCATTGACAAAGCGATAATCACAAGCCCAAAGACAAATGTGAAGAGACGTCCTACCTTGATACGCTTTTTCTCATCTGCCTGACGGTTTTTCTCTTTGTGTCCCCAAATATCATAAGTATATACATTGGCATATACATTCAAAATGCCCGAAACATTACTCAATGTAGCCGATAACATCGCTGCCAACATCATACCGACCATTCCTTTCATGAGCACGAGTTTGCTCATATTCACATAAGCGTGTTCGCCGTTGAAAGTCATTGTGGTTGCATCCAAATCAAGCGCAAGTCCAGGTTCCATCACACGATAAATCATGGTAGGAAGATACCAGATAAGAGGAGTGACGAGATAAAGAATTCCGATTAAATAAGTACTCTTTTTTGCGTCTCTTGTAGTAGGCACGCTTATGTATCGCTGTACAAACGGCCAGTCACCGCCAATCATAGACACATTGAGAAATATCCACAGTAAAAGCCACCCCCATGTATAGGTCGGAGATGTGCCCGAGAAGAATCCCGGTATCTCACTGGCCTTATCGATAAATGCACTTACGCCTCCTACCGCGTTAAATGAAAGAGGTATCATAAATACAACCACGGCCAGAAGTACTCCGAACTGAATTACATCAGTCATTAGTACCGCAAGAAATCCTCCGGCAATGGTGTATCCAAGAGCGATGGCACCAAGAATAAGAAGCGCCCACCAAATACTTAGGTAACCCATCGGTGAATCGCCCATCATACCCGTACTTGCAAAAATACTGCCACCATCGACTTTGATTAATGCACACATCACAACCGCTACCGCATACAGAGACACTGCCGTATGTACCGCACGGGCTATAATTCCTGAAATCGTGTAAAAACTTACCGTACGGTGTCCGAACCGGATGGTAAGGAACTCCCCCGGCGATTTGATACGTAGCTCCCGCCATTTGCCCGAGATCCATTTACCGACAATAAACGATGCTACGCCAAGACAAAGTGCAACAACTACCGCAACAAGTCCCGATTTATAAGCAACGCCTCCCCAAACGACAAAGGTACTTGCCGAGAAGATAGTCATGTAGGAAGAGACTCCCGACAGCCACCACGAAGAATTTCGCCCGGCAATAAACATATCTTCGGAGTTTTTAATTTTCCGGGACATCACAACACTCACGGCAATCAGTCCGAGAAAGTAGAGTAAAATAATAATATAATCTAACTGTTCCATATTCTGGTTCTTCTTTATATAATTGCTCCAAGTTTCTTCAATTCCTCTATGAGATTGTGAATATCAGCCTTTTGTACGGTCACACCTGCCTTTATACATTGTGCGGCTGCTACTCCTGCGGCTTGTCCTACCCCCATACAACTTGCCTGAACGCGAAGTGACGCAAAGGAAGTCTTATCAGCACTAATACAGCGTCCCGCTACGAGCAGATTCGGGAAATCTTCAGCTATAAGAGCACGATAAGGTACATACGCCGCTTTTTTAAGGAAAGTTACGCTCTGTTCCGCACCTGCTGCCACATGGATATCTATAGGATGTGCGCCGCGTGATATGCTATCAGGATATTTATAAGCATTCACATATTCTTCTGCTGTAATGGTATGTACACCTTTGATACGACGTGTCTCACGAATACCGGCATGTACGGCGACGGTCGTCACATAACTGTTTTTAAACTCTTCAAAGTTCTCTTTAAAGATTCGTGCTATTTTAAATACGTCTTCCCGTAAGCGACATTCCGCTGCGGTAAAATTTCTATTATCGATGGCATTTCCTGCAGTACGGGTCATATTAACCGTTACTTCGCCCGGACGAAGAGTGGTGCAAAACCAAGGACCTCCGAATTCGGGGATGCCAAGCTTCTCTTTCATTGCTAGAAGTTTCTCACGAACTGCAATGCAATGACAATTCTGCCCTTGTTTATTATGGTGCATGGCATCGATTATCATGGGCGAATCTGTATCCACACCGCCTAATATAAAATAGGTGGAAAGAGGTTGCAGCGGTTTACAATCATCTGTTTGCATCGGAACACCCGCCATAGCGGCAAGGTCACCATCCCCAGTGCAGTCGATATACATATCGGCACTTATGGCCTCTGTCCCATTCTTATTCTCAAAGAGGATACAGGATATTTTGCCGTCTTTTGCCTGGCAACCGCTTAAGTAAGAGTGCATATACATATCCACGCCGGCTTCCAGCATCATTTGCTGGCATAAAAGTTTGTAAAGCTCCGGATCAAAAGCTACATTGCCAAGAGGTTTCTCAATGATACAGCCTCCCATCTTCTCCAGCCGTTCGATAAATTCCCATGGAATACCGCCTATCACCTTTTCATTATTATAGGTGAAAACACTCAAAGGAGTAACAAGCCCCATTGTAGCCATTCCACCTAAAAAACCATATTGTTCCACAACAGCAGTTTTCGCACCACTGCGAGCAGCCGCAATGGCCGCAATGAAACCAGCTGGTCCGCCACCGCAGACAACTACATCGTAGTTGCCCACAATTGGAACCCGTTTCGAAATTTCTATACTTCGTACTTTCTTGTCCATGACCGTTTTTTATCCTTTAATTATTACCAATTCAAATAGATGGTAAACTTTGATGTGCTTTCGACCGCACTTATAAGAAAAGAGGTGTGTTTTCATAGTTCTTTTTCTTTAGTTCGACATCATGTTGATGTAGCAAAGATAAAGAACAAGAGCTTGAAAAAAAGTTTTTTCCTAACTCTTTTGCCTGCAAACGATTGCGGGAACGTTCCCAAAATCTGCAAACGTTACAAAAGCATTACACAAAGGCAAATGGGATTCGTATTTTACTCCAATATTAGGATTTATTGTTTGAAATCAATATCTTTGCTTTGATTTAAACAATCATTCAGCATGAAGTATATAACCATAAAAGACATCGCTCGACATTTGTCAATATCCGTCTCCACTGTATCTCGTGCATTGGGAGATGACAAGAATATCCGTAAAGAAACGAAAGAAAAGGTGATAGAAGCAGCTAAAAGATTGGGATATAGACCAAACCCTGTAGCAATCAACCTTAAATACGGACATACCAATACCGTGGGGGTGATCGTTCCTGAAATGGTTACGCCGTTTGCTTCACGAGTAATAAACGGCATACAAGAAGTGCTTCACACCAAAAATATAAAGGTGATTATTGCAGAGTCGGGAGGAGATCCGGAAAAAGAAAAAGAGAACCTGCAACTGATGGAAGGATTCATGGTGGATGGCATCATCATCTGTCTTTGCAGTTATAAAAGGAATAAGGAGGAATATGCTCGTTTACAGCAAGCGGGAATGCCTATGGTGTTCTATGATCGTATTCCCTATGGACTTGAAGTTCCGCAAGTAATAGTGGACGATTATATGAAGTCATTCTTTCTCGTAGAAAGTCTGATCCGAAGCGGACGCAAACAGATTGTTCATATACAGGGACCGGACGATATTTACAACTCCATAGAACGTGTCAGAGGATACAAAGACGCTTTGGCTAAATTCGGGATTCCTTTTGATAAGAATAATATGCTGATAAAAACCGGTATGACTTTTGAAGAAGGGAAAAAAGCAGCGGATATATTAGTGGAAAGAAATATTCCTTTCAATGCTATTTTCGCTTTTACGGAAACATTGGCTATTGGAGCTATGAACAGATTGAGGGAACTTGGAAAAAAAATACCCGAAGAAATCGCCGTAGCCAGTTTTTCAGGAACTGAACTTTCCAACATAGTCTATCCCAAATTGACTACAGTAGAACCGCCTTTGTACCAGATGGGGAAAAAAGCTGCCGAACTTATTTTAGAGAAAATCAAAGATCCGGCATCTCCCAATCATTCAATCGTGTTGGATGCGGAAATCAAAATGCGTGCATCGACGCCACGTTTGGAGGTATATTAATGACTTATCTACCAGATATTATATCTTAATACTTTCCTGAAAAACATACCGAAGTTACAAAAGTTTGCTGAATAGTAATCTTTTACGATACCAACAAAAAAGAAGAATTCAGATTTATATAGTTTTGAATCATTCAATGCTCTTTCTCTATAATACGTCCAATTCTTCCAGCTCCTTCACTTTTCTTCTGTATGGCCGATAAACAAGCAGTTTGTAGGTGAATAGCCGCCCCTTCACCTGCTCTTCATCGTGAATCAAATCAAATTGCAGCCTCCAGATTCCACCATTGAGTAAAATTAGTAAAGCTATTTCGTAATTAGTTTCAACCTTGTTTGAAACTAAAAGTTTCAAGGCGGAAAACACTTTGTTTCAAGTAGCGAAACGAAGTGTTTCTCGGTGTGAAACAGATTGTTTCAAGCCTTGAAACTATTTTTGAAACTACTCGCTACAGGTGAAGAGATGGTGAAATTGTTACTCTTCACCCGCAAACTCCTTATTCATCGAAGAGACAGAGAAAAGGTGAAAGAAGAAATAGAAAGATTGAAAATAAATACCCAGTAGAAAAATTTAATCGATTTTGTAATGATTCAGAATCGTACAAAAATGAATGACAATTCATTTTCAATTACTAATTCGCATTAATTTAAAATATACCATAATATTATAAGCAGGCTGTATTTGCTTCCTATGCAATACTCTACTTTCCCCTCCGTTCATAGCTAATTTAGGCTAAAAAGAACATTTTCTCCCGAAAAGTTTTTGTAATATCAGAGTTAATCGTATTTTTGTGTACAATTTTGGTGTAGTGATGACAGAAGAAGAAAAAAAGTTATTGAATTCCTTTGAAACGCAACTACGGCATTTGATTTATTTGCACGATGAACTTAAGCGTGAAAATGCCGAGTTGAAGAAGCTTCTCGAAAATGAAAAGCTGAAAAACGAGAAGGTACAAGCTCAATACGATGAATTGGAAGTCAGCTATACAAACCTAAAAACAGCTACGGCAATCAGCCTTAACGGCAGCGACGTAAAAGAGACGAAGCTGCGATTGTCAAAATTAGTGCGTGAAGTCGATAAATGCATCGCTTTGTTGAATGAATAAGAAGAAGATGTATGAACGATAAAATAAAGATAAACCTGCAGATAGCAGACTCAAACTACCCGTTAACCATCAACCGCGAGGAAGAACAAATGGTACGGGAAGCCGCCAAGCAGGTAAATATCAGGCTTAATAAGTATCGGGAAGTCTATAAAAATCTGGAACCCGAAAAAATTATTGCCATGGTAGCCTATCAGTTCTCGTTAGAGAGACTGCAATTGATGCAACGTAATGATACCAGCCCCTATGTGGAGAAGGTAAAAGAACTGACAGAATTGCTGGAGGATTATTTTAAGGAAGAATAAATCCCGACTGGCTATTCGCTGATAAGAGATAAAACAACCACGCACTGCACAATATCCAAGCAAAAATAATTGCTTTGATATTTGGCGGTGCGTTTTTATTTATATACTTAAATTAAATGTAGAATGATAGCAATAATAGCAACAGCAATTGCTTGCTTCATCGTAGGAGGAGTCCTTTCATATATACTATTCCGGTATGTACTGAAATCCAAATACGATAATGTCCTGAAAGAAGCGGAGACGGAAGCGGAAGTAATTAAGAAAAACAAGCTGCTGGAAGTGAAGGAGAAATTCCTGAATAAGAAAGCAGACCTTGAAAAGGAGGTAGCATTGCGGAATCAGAAGATTCAGCAAGCGGAAAACAAGTTGAAGCAACGTGAAATGGTACTTAGCCAGCGTCAGGAAGAAATCCAACGTAAAAAGATGGAAGCCGAAGCGGTAAAAGAGAATCTGGAAGCGCAACTTGTGATTGTTGACAAGAAAAAAGAAGAACTCGATAAACTGCAACAGCAGGAAATCGATAAACTGGAAGCAATCTCCGGATTGTCTGCCGAAGAGGCCAAAGAACGCCTGGTAGAATCACTGAAAGAAGAAGCTAAAACGCAGGCACAATCATTCATCAACGACATTATGGATGATGCTAAATTAACTGCCAGCAAAGAAGCCAAACGTATCGTTATCCAGTCTATCCAACGGGTGGCTACGGAAACTGCCATTGAAAACTCTGTTACAGTATTCCATATCGAATCGGATGAAATCAAGGGACGTATTATCGGACGTGAAGGACGTAATATCCGTGCTCTGGAAGCTGCTACCGGTGTTGAAATCGTTGTAGACGATACTCCGGAAGCAATCGTTCTTTCTGCCTTCGACCCGGTTCGCCGTGAAATTGCCCGTTTGGCCCTGCATCAGCTTGTGACTGACGGACGTATCCATCCGGCCCGTATCGAAGAGGTGGTAGCTAAAGTACGCAAACAGGTGGAAGAAGAAATTATCGAAACGGGTAAACGTACGACCATCGACTTGGGTATCCACGGTCTGCATCCTGAATTGATCCGTATCATCGGTAAGATGAAATATCGTTCTTCATACGGTCAGAACTTGTTGCAGCATGCACGCGAAACAGCCAATCTTTGTGCTGTGATGGCATCAGAACTGGGACTGAACCCGAAGAAAGCAAAACGTGCAGGTTTGCTGCATGATATTGGTAAAGTGCCTGATGAAGAACCAGAATTGCCACACGCATTGCTGGGTATGAAACTTGCCGAGAAATACAAAGAAAAACCGGATATCTGCAACGCTATCGGTGCTCACCATGACGAAACAGAAATGACCAGTCTGCTGGCTCCTATCGTACAAGTATGTGATGCCATCTCCGGTGCACGTCCGGGGGCACGCCGCGAAATCGTAGAGGCTTATATCAAGCGTCTGAACGATCTCGAACAGCTAGCAATGGCTTATCCGGGTGTAACAAAGACGTATGCTATCCAGGCAGGACGCGAACTCCGCGTTATCGTTGGTGCAGATAAGATTGACGACAAGCAGACAGAAAGCCTGTCAGGTGAAATCGCCAAGAAGATCCAGGATGAAATGACTTACCCGGGACAAGTGAAGATTACCGTCATCCGTGAAACACGTGCGGTAAGTTTCGCTAAATAACGTAACGATTCAAAAGAAGATTCATATAAGGGCGAAGAAATTCGCCCTTTTTTAATACACGACTATGGGAAAGTATCAATTTGAGATTTGTACCAATTCAGTGGAAAGTTGCCTGGCCGCACAGAAAGGTGGTGCAGACCGTGTGGAACTGTGTGCCGGAATACCGGAAGGTGGAACAACGCCCTCCTATGGTGAGATCGCCATCGCAAGGGAAGTACTGACTCATACCCGCCTGCACGTTATTATCCGGCCTCGTGGAGGAGATTTTCTGTATTCGGATATCGAAATCCGGACAATGCTGAAAGATATTGAAATTGCACGGAAATTAGGGGCAGACGGAGTGGTATTCGGTTGCCTGACAGCAGAGGGTGAAGTAGACTTGCCAGCAATGCAGAAACTAATGGAAGCTGCTCAAGGGCTATCTGTGACTTTTCACCGGGCATTTGATGTATGCCGTAACCCGCAGAGAGCATTGGAACAGATCATCAAACTGGGATGTAACCGTATTCTGACTTCCGGCCAGCAACCTACGGCTGAACAGGGAATCCCCCTTTTAAAAGAGTTACAGAAACAGGCTGCCGGAAGAATCACATTACTCGCCGGATGCGGAGTAAATGAAAATAATATCGCACGCATTGCCGCAGAAACCGGAATCAACGAGTTTCATTTCTCGGCACGTGAAAGTATTCAGAGCGAAATGATATTCAAAAATGAAGCCATCTCCATGGGAGGTACGGTACACATCAATGAATACGAACGGAATGTGACTTCCGTGCGAAGAGTGAAAGAGACGATCGAAACTTTACACAAAAGAATATAGGTGACTGTTTATCTCCACTATATAATAAGAAATGATAATCATTCTTTTCCGAAAAAACGCATTAAGGGCAAGAATTAACGATTATTGTATACCTCCTCTTTTCTATAACCCATGTACAACTTTCATCAATTGCTCACCCAAACCGATTGTATATCCTTGAGAAACAAAAACTACCCTATTAAATGTATCTGCAATAATAAATACCGGCAGAATAGAATTGTTCAAATTCATAGCCTGCACTATTTCTTTGCGGATGCTGTCATCGACATCAATACCGTAGGTGATGGTAGACGGAAGTCCTTTAAATTCGTCGGCATTAAATTTCTTGTATTGTTCTTCCGAAGGGAAAAGAAAGACCATCTTACGCCCCCATTGTTCGAAGTCATTGCCCAAAGCGGCTATATCTCTTAGCGCATGATTGGTAGGTTCCTGCCCTACTCCAAGCACAGCTACTACAAAATAGCCACGTCCACAGGTTTGCAGGATACTCCGCTGTTCAGTGCTGTCAACCGGACGATAGGTCGCTTCCGAATTAAAATTGCCGATCACTTGCACCTGATCTTTGCTTTCACGCATCACAAGGTCAACGGTGGTTGTCTTACCGGGTTCTATAGTAAAAAATGTACTGTTGGAAAGCACCGCGCCACTTGCCAACCGAGTTCCGGTCACCATCATATAATAGCCTTCATCAAGCTCTCTCCCATATTTTAATAAATTACGCCAGGTAGTTCCATCCCCCATATCCGTCTCTCCTTCGTCATAATTAAGCAACTGGAATGTGCCGTTTTTAAACTTGGAAAGAGTGAAATGCGAATAATATTTAGGATCTTCCACAGAACGGATAGGCGTGTAAGTCGCTTGTAACACTCCCTTTCGAGACTGTGCAGCTTCTGCCGTATCGAAGTTGACATCTTCCTTTGCAAATTCTTCATTTAGAATCTGCACCTTTCCGGTCACTTCATCAATCCAGGCAGCGGACGCCCATCCCATGCTCCGGTAAGCTGCCACAAAAAATATATCACGCGACTTTTCATCAGCCACCCGTGCTTTCCATACTCCCATCGGAGAGATAGGAATCTGTTGGGAATTCAGTTCATTATTGATTTTAATCTCTTTTCTGCACCATTCTATTAATACTTTGGGATCACGTTTCATGCTATCGGGCACAGACTGGTACACTGTTTTTTCAATGGCTTCACGAAGTACCTTTTTATAAGGAGTCAACATTTCATTAGCTATACGAGGAGGATTGAGGTACATTCTTTTAAATAAATCAGTCTCTATCTTCTCCCAATCCGAGATATTAGTCAGCAGATGATCATTCAATACATCCAGAGTTACATCGCGGAGATCTTTAGCCGAAAGACTCTCTAATATCCATATAGCCCGTATTTCTTCCCATGAAACAGCGTCTTTCTCTTTTCGGATAGCTGAAAGGAAGTCTTTCAAGGTTTGGTGGTTTCCTCGCGAAGCAACCAGGAAGTTTACCAGTTTTTCTTTCTTTTCCGGTTGTAAGGTATTTCCATATAGTTGATCTATCCACTCTTTGGCCTGTTTTTCCGTCATCATTGTTGCTACATACGCATTGCGGATTGAATCTTCCTGCGCCATCCGCCGATCATTTTCCGCCCGTTGTTCGGGAGTGACTTCGGGAATATTCGCTCCTTCCACCGGAGGTACAAGATCCATTGGCAAGGAATAGGCTTCACCTTCTTTCCTATTTAAAGAGAGTTGCAATGCATCATCTTTTCCAAATGAGATTTTGGCATAACCAAATTGTCCGTTGCGGGATGCCCAAACCAACATATCTCCTTTACCGGCAGTCAGGCTGGCTTTCCCCTCTGCATCTGTATATTTCGTGGCTACTGTATAAAACTCCGCATAATTGTATATCTTAAATTCGACTTTGGCATCTGCTACCGGTTGACCGTCGGCATCCGTCACCGTTACGATAGCTTTGGCAGTAGGGGCATAATTATCAATCACATTGATTTCTGTATAATTCGGCGTCTCAAGCATAATCTCTTCCGGACCGTTGTAACGTCCGAAAACCTTGGTATGCATCAACATTCCCCGACTGGCAGGGGAATTAAACCATCCCAGGTTCAAAACCGGTTCCGGTTCACAAGCTCCAAAGAAGTACCAATGTCCATCCGCCCATGCTTCCACCCAAGCATGGTTATCATCCGTATGCGCCCAGCGGGGCGTATACACTTGCCGTGCCGGAATACCGACTGCCCGGAGCGCAGCCACCGTAAATGTAGACTCTTCGCCACAACGTCCATACGCTGTTTTGACAGATGCCAATGGTGAGCTGGTGCGCGCATCACTCGGACGATAGACCACTTTCTCGTGACACCAGTGGTTCACCTCTAATATCGCGTCTTTCATCGGCAGCCCCTTCACCCTGTCTTTTAGTTCACCATAAAACACACGACGGGAATCATCCAGATTCTCGTTATTCACCCGGATCGGCAGAACAAAATGACGGAACACTTCATCGGGAATCTCTTTGCCCCAAGGCATCTCGTCACGTGTCTGCTTCGACAGCCGGACATTCTCCAAGTAATAATCTCCCGGATAGTCCGTCACATCCCCTATCGGCATATAAGCGTAGAGAAACATCAATGCTTCGCGCTCGTACACTGACAGAGCGGAATCACCAAAGATCGCAAATAAATCTCCATGAGGAAGTGCCTGTTTTTTCTGCTCAAAGTCTTGAGCTACTTGATTCCGGTAGGATTCTTCTTTGAGGAAGTGAGCATTGTTACAAGCAAACAGTACAATCGACAAAATCAGGACGCACAAAAGATGGGTGAATGTTTTCATATAAGTGTTTGGTTTATTCTATTAATAAGGTTGCTGACTGACAAAAATAGAAGAATATTTTCTGAATACCTAGATAAGTACATAAAAATGTGATAGATAAGAATAATATTGTCATTGATGGGAAAATCCGGGAATTTTGTAACAGGTTTGTAATATAGACCGTGTTCGAACCCTTATAAAAAGAAAATTCAAAAGAAAAAGAAGATTTTTATGTTTTACAGCATATAATTCGAAAACAATTTGTATCTTTGCAGTGTTATTAGAGAAAACAAGATGTAAAACCGCTCTTCAAAACGTGGAGGGCAAAAAAAGAGGAAACAAATTATGAAAAAGAATGCAAATGAAAAAATTATGATGTTACAGTACCGTATTAAACGCTATCAAGCAATGGGAAATGGTGCCATGTGCCAAACATTAAACGGTAAACTTCAAAAACTGCTGTCACAGCAGGTTGCCATGTAAATAAACACACTAATTATAATAAATAGAGCGAGGAACTTTCGAGTATCTTCGCTTTTTTTATACATTTGCAGAAGAAAGATAATAAAACACATTATGAAAAAGCTATTTATGTCGGTTGCGCTCCTCTTATTGGTCGTAACCTCTTTTGCACAAACACCTGGTTATGAGTTCACAACCATTGTATCTCACCAAGCAACGCCTGTTAAAGATCAGGGTTCCACAGGAACCTGCTGGTGCTTTGCCACCGCTTCTTTCATGGAGTCGGAACTGCTCCGAATGGGAAAAGGAGAATATGATCTCTCGGAAATGTTTATCGTCCGCCAAAAGTACATGAATCAGATGGAGGACAATTATCTCCGTCGTGGTAAAGGAAGTATCGGTGAAGGAAGTTTGGCACACACTTTCAAAAACGCTTATAAGAAAGCGGGAATCGTTCCGGAAGAAGTGTACACCGGATTGCTAGGCGATAACAAAGACCACAATCACGGTGCATTGTCACGCTACCTCAAAGCATTGGTAGACGCAAATATTGAATCTAAAAAGCGCACTCCGCAATTTGATGCGCTTATTAATAATCTGTTTGATATTTATCTAGGCAAGCTTCCTGAAAAATTCACTTATAAAGGAAAAGAATATACTCCTCAATCTTTCACAGAAAGTCTGGGATTGAATATGGATGATTACGTTGAGTTGACTAGTTTCACTCACAAGCCTTATTATGAGACATTCTCACCTGAAGTTCCCGACAACTGGGAAAACCAGCCAATGTATAATCTTCCGTTGGACGAACTGATCGAGGCTATCGACTATGCACTGAACAAAGGATATACCGTATGTTGGGACGGTGACGTAAGCGAACAGGGTTTCTCTTTCAAGAACGGAATCGCCATCAATCCGCAAGTGGAGGATGTGAAAGATTACTCGACTACCGACCGTGCCCGTTTTGAGAAAATGCCAAAATATCAACGAATGGACGAAGTGTTCAAGTTTGAGCATCCTTATCCGGAAATCAACGTAACACCGGAAATCCGTCAGGATGGTTACGAGAAGTTTGTGACAACTGACGACCACTTGATGCACATCACCGGCATTGTAAAAGATCAGAATGGTACTAAATATTATATCACCAAGAATTCCTGGGGAGCGGAAAGCAACAAATCCGGAGGTTATCTGAATATGTCTGAAAGCTATGTACGTGCTAAAACAATCTGCGTGATGGTACACAAAGATTCTCTGCCTAAGGAACTGAAGAAGAAACTCGGTATTCAATAAATCGCATGAAATCAGTCCCGAAGGGAGATTGACTGTTTCATACATTTATTTATTCGGAACTCTCCATTATATTCATATAACAAAAAAAATAGGGCAACGAAGTATCACTACTTCACTGCCCTATTTTTTTGTTAACCTACTATATTAAATCCTTTGCTCTTTATTTCTTTTTCAATGTCACGTCGCTGATTTCTACAACGCCGCCTTTATTCTGGGAAAGAATAGCCACATAACAATCTTTCAGAATAGCAGCATCATCGTCTGTATCAGACACTTCCAAGTTAGCATTTGCTTTCTTGCTGCTAATAGCATTTACCACTTGCCCCATATCATAATAAACCACTACTTTAGTCCATTTACCGGCATCTTTAATTTTAAAATTGTACTGTGCGCCCGAAGCATTTGGTTGAGCATCCGCGTCATAGTCTCTACGCATGAAGAAAGTAGTATTGTACTTACTATTATCATTCTTTTCCTCATTGGTCTGTTTGATGTATACACTGACCGGAGTTCCTGCTTCTTTAGCCTTTGCATAGAAAGTAAGAACATAGATACCTTTGTCCAAACCATCGGTAATACGTTGTCCCAGGAAAGCTTTATACCAAGAGAGATTCTTTTCGGCACCGGAGTTATCCAATTTCATTGCATTCGGATATTTGGCATCTCCTGTTTCTTCCCAGGCAATAGTAGTTACTCCGTCAGCTTCATTATTCATGATAAACCACTCTCCTGCGGTAGCTTTGTTGGCATTAGTCACTTTAGTCTTTACTTCAGTGGCGAATTTTTCGTTTTTTATCAGGTTCTGCGCACTTACGCTTACTCCTGCAAGGACCAAAAACCCGGCAAATAATACTTTTTTCATCTTACTGTGATTTAATTGTTTATACTTTATTTTTTCTAGCTTTAAAAATCTATTTCATCCTACTTCACTTGTTGAATAACAAATCCATATTTACCAGTCACTTTCTTTTCTTCAGTCTTTAGTGTGATGCGGTAAATCTCTTTTCCCCATACGTTAGACAGGCGCGAATCATCCAGTTTAATTGTTTCCAGTTCGGCTTTAAACTGCAACGGATAGTTCATTTCCACCTTTTGTCCCTTTACTTCGATGCGGATTTTTCCGGCTGAAGGGAAAGTCACATTGCCCCAGGTTAAAAAGTTCATTTGATTAGGAACAATAGCCTCATCCAACGTATAAATATCACCAATAATAAGTTTTTTATCATCAAGAGCATAAGAGCGAACCCAGCTTTTCACTTTCGCTTCTGCCGGATAAGCAGTAGCTATATCCGTAGAGAACATCCGTTTCTTCTCATTGCAAACGGTATTGGTAGCTTTATACTCCTGCCCGAATTTCTGCGGTACTCCGTTAATCATCGGCAAGTTATGATAGTTGCTCTGCATCGTCCAAATGGTATAGCGGTCCTTGCCGAACGTCTGTTTGGTATATGTACCTACACCGGCATCAATAATCACAGGAATTGTATTTACATATAAAGAAAAGGTTCCTACATCGTTGTGGTTATGGCTTTCGTTATTAAATCCGCCTTTAGCGGCAACAAACATACCGTTTTTGTTCTTCATATAGCAGAATTCCGTCTCGGGATACCAGGTTACATCCGGCATATCATGTTTCGGAGTTGCTTTTGCCAGCTCATTACAGCAAAGTAGAGATTGAAGCGAACGAAAAGCGTCGTTGCCCATGGTAGCATACGGTTTTCTTCCTTTCAACAGGTATGCGGCAAAATGCATCATTTCATCGCTGTTTACAGCTTTACCGAAGCGATAGATTAACAAAGGATCGCCCCCGCCTTGTGCCGATGCATCAGCAAAATTCACCACCCAGCCATTGCCCACGTATGAGCGGGACATATATTCTCCCATCCGGCGAATCATCGGTTCATTGAACAGAGACAGTTTACCGCCTGTGCCATCAGAGAGTATCTGCAAATAGTCATAGAGCTTTCCGGCGGCATGTCCCCAGTAAGAGGTTCCCTCCTCACAGGCACCATCGGATTTCACGAAGTTGATAAACTTATCGACTGACTGCATGGAGCGATAAACAGCTTTCGCCAACTTATCCTTATTGTTCTCCATCAGTAAGAAACATTGCAGGGCATTGGAGTTACACCAGGGATTCCAGTTATTGATGATTTCTCCCGGTTTCCAGTTAAAAGCCATCCACCACATTTCGTCGTCGTTCATATACGGATCGAGAATACGTTCTTTAATTGCTTTACGCATTTGCAAGGATACCACAGGATTGATTTTGTCGAATGGTTTACGGAAGAAATAGTGTACCCAGGCCATTAAAGCTCCGTATCCGCCTGAACCGAGGTCGATAATCTGTTCGCGGAAGTCGGGAAGTGAACGTTTGCTGCTCTGGCGGGGCAAGTGTGCGGATAGAACCCATGAATTCATTTCACAGCTCATATATGCTCCGTTCAGTAGTTGGTCGATAAAACGTCCTTTCCCTTCGGCCAGTTCGGCGAGCATCAAGGCGTTAAGTGCTTGGCGGTTGGCGTCATAAGGAACTTCCATTATTTTACGGTTACCGCTACGTTCGTATTCCAGATAAGCGGTGGCAGGTATCAGTTGCCATTTATAGTCGAGGAGTTTTTCACCGGCTTCGATGAGGCGTTGCTTATTGGGGCCCATCAAAGAATCCCAGGCGGCACGATCTGTATAAGCAGGATAAGGCACCCATGCTTGTTTCATTACCAACACGTTTTTTAACGTAGTTTCGTCTGCCGCTTTTTGCAGCATATTGCGTTCGGTGTAAGCGTTTGCCTTGAAAGAAAAACTTCCTAAAGCTGCTAGTAAAAGAACACAAAATAAATGTTTCATTCGATTCATGGTATTTTCATTCATTTAAGTATTGCAAAGATAACGTATCTGATAAAAAATGAGGTGAGTAAATCATACGAACCTGATGACAAAAAAGTACATACTTCAAAAATAGTACTCTTAATTGCTATATTTTAGGCTTTTAAGTCATTATAAGAACAAATTAAGTCATTGTAGAAACAAATCAAGTCACTATAAAAACAAATTAAGTCACACGGAAACCGGGTTTTCATTTCGGAAAAACAAAGATGCAGTTTTAGAAAACAGAGGCTTCCTTTGGAGAAAATAGAGGTTCTATTTATTCCAAACAGAGGCTCTGTTTAGGTCAAATAAAGGCTCTATTTTATTTCAAATAGAGTATCTGTTTTACTTCAGACAAAGTATCTGTTTGGATATTCTATCCTCTTTCTTTTTTTCATTCTTTGATTCTCTTCTTTTTCATCCCTTATTCTTTCCTCTTCATCCCTCTATTTCTTCCCCTTCGCCTTCAATCCCAATCGCTAAATTCAAAGCTCAACTGTTCCCAAACACCGTGTTGTTCATCGGCTTCCTCTTTTGGATTGGAGACGGAAAGACCGATGAGCCGGATTGGATGTTGCTCAAATTCGACGCTTTTAAGCAATTCTTTTGCAAGTGGGAGTACCCGGTCTAAGGTGGTGAGTTCCTGCGATTGAGTAAGGCTTCGGGTTATCTGGCTAAAATCATGAAACTTGATTTTCAGAGTAAGCGTGTTGCCTTTGAAGTCTTTTCGCTGAAGACGTTCAATCAGCTCTACTGCTACATGGTATAGTTCGATAATGACCGATGAACGGGCTGAAATATCACGTTCCAATGTACGTTCGCAGCCAATGGATTTACGGATACGAATTGCTTCGACAGGGCGTTCGTCAATTCCTCGTGAGCACTCATAATACAGTGCGCCGGCTTTCCCGAAATGGGCTGTCAGCATTTCAAGAGAGCATTTCCGTAGTTGAAGTCCATTGTGGATGCCAAGTAAATGCATCTTCTTTGCAGTCACCGGACCCACTCCCCAAAAAGATTCGATAGGAAGACGGGCGATAAAATCAAGGGCCTGTTCCGGATGAATGGTACATAAGCCGTCCGGTTTGCGATAGTCCGAAGCTATTTTAGCCAGAAACTTGTTATAAGAAACTCCGGCAGACGCAACAAGGTTGAGCTGCTCCCGAATCTTCTGCTTTATTTCCTTTGCTATATCCACAGCCAGGGAAATATCTTTCTTATTTTCAGTGACATCCAGAAAAGCTTCATCCAGAGACAGAGGTTCGATGATATCCGTATATTCGTGGAAAATCTCATGTATCTGACGGGAAACGGATTTATAAACATCCATCCTGCCAGGTACAAAAATGAGTTGGGGACAAAGTCGCTTCGCCTTTTGCGAAGCCATAGCGGAACGGACACCGTAACGCCGGGCTTCATAGCTGGCAGCAGCCACAACTCCCCTCTCTTCTGCATGACCTACCGCTAAAGGCTTGCCACGAAGTTCTGGATTATCACGCTGCTCTACAGAGGCATAGAAGGCATCCATGTCAATATGTATAATCTTTCTCTGCGTCATTGTTTGGGATTAGCAGAGCAAACTTACTATAAATTCCCGAATAAATCCTGCTTATCGGTTCAAGAAATAATATGCTTATGATTTTTATAGATATAAGTCAAAAAAAACATTCAATATCTCGTCAAAGACAGTTCTTATAATATTATATTTGCATATCGTCTATTCAAAATATAGAGGTAGTTAATAAGTTTGTGCCATCATACAACTCTTTAAGATTATGAAAAACACATTATTTTGCTTATTCATATTTTGCAGTGTTTCCACATTCGCTCAAAATGGAATCACTTTTAAGGTCGAAAAGCTTTCAAAGCCTGAAGAATTACTTCATATACACTCCCCGAATGAAATTTACGAAAGTCTTATATTATCAGATATGAACATAGAGCCTTATGAGATAAAAGAGAAGAATATCAAGGTTCCTTATCATATCATTGCAAAGAGCGAATCTCCCGACAGTCTCGTTTCTTTTGGCCCTAATTCTTTTTTCAATGGTATGTATCAGGCTTATGCGGATCACAGGCCATTCGTATTGTCTCCGGACATGATTTGGCTATTAATCAGCCAGGGATTTGCACGGCATATCAATGCCAATCAGGAATCTATGAGAAATGAACTTGTTGATTTCTCCGGCAAACTATCCTTAATTGTAAGAGAAGACAAAAAGCTGGAAGACCCTACTCTTTCGTGGGAGAAAATCTTTCCGCAATTTACAGAACAAATATCCCAATACGCCGGTAAGCATCTGACCGAACTGCTCACCTGCAATTTTTCAACGACTACCTCTTTAGAGAAAGTTGCTTCCGAAATAACAATCATGGAAGCTGTAAAACCTTACTTTGAGTTTATCATCATACGCATTGTCTGTGGAATACCTGAAATAACTCTCGAAGGAACACCGGAGGACTGGGAAAAACTACTGCACAAAGCCAGAGGGTTGAAAGAATACAAACTCGATTGGTGGATTTCAGAACTGGAACCTCTTTTGGAAGAATTTGTCAAAGCATCTAAAGGAGAAGTCAATAAGGACTTTTGGCGCAACATGTTTAAATATCATTCACAGAAACGATACGGAGCCCCAAACATTATTGATGGATGGATCGTGAAGTTTTTCCCTTATGATAAGGAAGGGAAAAGAAATAATCTGAAACAGCTGGAAGGCAAAAATTGTCTCCCTGATGAGATAGTGAAGGTAGATGTAAAGTATCAGGAAGTATATGGCGACGCTATCAAAGAAACTCCATTAGAATTTTGGGCAGGTTTCATTGGATTAGAGCAAAACAGCAAGACTTTTGCTCTGCGACCGCAAATTGGTTGGATGGTCAGGAAGAAAGACGTTAATAAGGAGGGATTAAAAAGTAAATTAAGTGCTGATGCTCAAAAGGATGGTTGGGGAAGCGGCATCAATATCAGAGTAAAAGAATTTCCGGCTGTACTGTTGGAGCTCAAAGAAATAAAA
This sequence comes from Bacteroides xylanisolvens, assembly GCF_018289135.1. Classification (NCBI taxonomy): domain Bacteria; kingdom Pseudomonadati; phylum Bacteroidota; class Bacteroidia; order Bacteroidales; family Bacteroidaceae; genus Bacteroides; species Bacteroides xylanisolvens. The sequence goes on along the minus strand of NZ_CP072216.1, from coordinate 71,083 downwards.
AGGTTGGATATCCAATTTATCGATACAATCAATATACCGGACGAAATATCAAAGATAAAAATCGGATCGTTGAGTTTATATGGAAAGATTACTAAAGAAGGGATAGAACGTATCAAAAGATTATTACCTGACACAGATATAAAAATAAATGGTTCGCGAGGTGGGAGTGCTTCATTTATGACTCCATAATAAAAAGAGGCTATCCAAAAGCCATAAGTCAGATTTCAAAGGCTATCAAGATGCACTATCCCGAAAAGAAAGGATATTCAGCGAGAAGCCTTACCTATATGTGTCAGTTTGCCCGAACATACCCACTAGAGATATTACAAAGAATGCTTTCTTGTGACAAGGTATTGGGAACGCCAACAATCCCCAATATGCTATCCTTGACTGATGAACTGAACTGTTTACCAATTACGCAAGAACCTCTTGCGCAATTTCAGACAAATATATTTCAATCAAAAGAATTTACGCAAGAGCCTCTTGCGCAAATTCAAAAGATAGACAAGACAATCTCCGCAATGCTGCAAACATCCATTGATGATATTGAAAAGGATTTTGTTTGTTCCCCCATTTCAAAAATAAACTGGACCAGTCATGTGATACTATTGGATAGCTCATTACCCTTAGGAAACAAATATTGGTACATGAAACAGTCCGTTGAAAACGGATGGAGCAGCAACGTATTAAAGATACAGATTGAGACTAATCTGTTCAAACGGCAGATAGAAACACAGAAAGTCAACAACTTTACAAAGACCTTGCCCGCTCCTCAAAGTGACTTAGCCAACTATTTGCTGAAAGACCCGTATATATTCGATGTAGCAGGTACAAAAGAACTGGCAGATGAAAGAGATATTGAAAAACAGCTTGTAGAACACGTCACAAGGTATCTATTGGAAATGGGGAACGGCTTCGCCTTTGTAGCCAAACAGAAACATTTCCAAGTCGGGGATAGCGATTTTTATGCAGACCTTATCCTATACTCCATAAAACTCCACGCCTATATAGTCGTAGAATTAAAGGCTACTCCATTCAAGCCAGAATATGCAGGGCAATTGAATTTCTACATTAACATCGTAGACGACCAGTTGAGAGGTGAAAACGACAACAAGACAATAGGATTGTTGCTCTGCAAAGGCAAGGATGAAGTAGTAGCACAATATGCCTTGACGGGCTATGCACAGCCCATAGGAGTAAGCGACTACCAGCTAAGCAAAGCCATTCCCGAAAATCTGAAATCCGCCTTGCCAAGTATCGAGGAAGTGGAGGAAGAATTATCACAGCTACTCGATAACAAGAAAGACGAAAAGTAATCCGATCAGTCCCGTTTGGACAGTCTTGACATTTAAGCCGTCTGCCACCTATACAACGACCGATTCGACCCGAGCATTGACGAACAGATAAATATCACAGAAAATAGAAATATTAAATAAAACAAAAGCACCCCGCTTTACATTATTAGGATGTAAAGCGGGGTGCAAATCTCATAAATTACTTAAAATCAGCATTTATTGTGGAGCTGGAGGGAATCGAACCCTCGTCCAAACGAGGAAATCATAAGCTTTCTACATGCTTATCTTTGCCTAAATTTTCGTGCAGGAACAGAACCAAAGCCATCAATTCCTGCCTTATCCTCTAAAGCTTCATCAAAAGTGCGAGGCCGCCTTTGACTATCCCCGATGTAACTGCACCACTGAACCGGAATGCTTCGGAGCAACAGCTTCCGAGTGATGTCTCGTCCTGGCACCTAGTGCCTGGATTAAGCTAATCTACTGTGATTCGATTAAGCAGCAAGAGCGTAATTAGTTTCGCCAGATAAAATTTTGGTAACTGATATTTAAGTGGAAATTACCGACCCACTGCATGCTTACCTACCATTTCTGCCCGCTGTCAAATCCAGTCAACCCCAAATTTTTATTCGTACAGAATAGCGATTGTTTAGAACGCTTTCCAAGAGTGCAAAGATAGGAAATGTTTTCTAATTTACGAGAAGACGTTAGCAAATATTATATCAAAGCACTATCTTTACGGAGCTATTTTATATTTAAGGTGAAAAAGCATCATGAAAAATCAACCAATAATAAGCTACTTATGATTAAGACATATCTATCTAAAACATCTATATTCAAAGCATTTGCCGCTGTTTGCATATTCGGAATCAGTATCAGTGGCTGTACTTCTAAAAAAAAGACTCCTATGGAAACAACCGATACAACGGAAAACGAACTAACCATGTTGGTGGGTACTTACACATCAGGAACCAGTAAAGGGATATATAGCTACCGCTTCAACGAAGAAGATGGGACTGCCACTCCGTTAAGTGAAACGGAAGTTGAAAATCCTTCTTATCTTGTTTCATCTGCCGACGGAAAATTCGTCTATGCAGTCAGTGAATTCAATAATACACAAGCTGCCGCCAATGCATTTGCCTTCAATAAAGAAAAAGGTACTTTGCAACTATTAAATTCACAGCAAACGGGAGGTGAAGATCCCTGTTATATCATCGCCAGTGGAAATAATGTGATAACCGCCAACTACAGTGGCGGCAGCATCTCCGTTTTCCCTATCGCAAAAGATGGCTCGCTCCTACCCGCTTCCGATATTATACAATTCAAAGGTACGGGAGTAGACAAGGAACGACAAGAGAAACCGCATCTGCATTGTGTCCGTATCACTCCGGATGGTAAATACTTGTTTGCCGATGACTTGGGTACAGATCAAATACATAAGTTTATCATTAACCCAGCTGCAAATGCAGAAAATAAGGAAGCATTTCTGAAAGAAGGATCGCCTGCTGCCTTTAAAGTGAAAGCCGGTTCGGGTCCCCGCCATCTGACTTTCTCGCCAAACGGTCATTACGCCTATCTGATTAATGAGTTATCGGGCACAGTAATCGCTTTTGAATATAAAGACGGAGATTTAAAAGAGATCCAGACAATCGCTGCCGATACGGTAAACGCACAAGGAAGTGCTGACATTCATATCAGCCCGGATGGAAAATTCCTGTATGCCAGCAATCGTTTGAAAGCAGATGGTATTGCCATATTCAGTATTCACCCGGATAACGGAATGTTGGCGAAAGCAGGCTACCAACTGACAGGGATTCATCCACGCAATTTCATCATCACGCCTAATGGGAAATACTTGTTGGTTGCTTGCAGAGATAGCAATGTGATACAAGTTTATGAAAGAGATGCAGATACAGGACTATTAACAGACGTACATCAGGATATTAAAGTAGACAAGCCGGTCTGCATAAAATTTGTGCCATAATTTGTCATAATCCCCTGGCTATTCATCAACTACTGATAGCCCTTTACTTTTTATTTTGAGCAATCCGATTGTCAGGAATTTGAGTCTTCACAACGATTTTACTCCCGTTCTTGGTACACTTGATACATTCTTTCCGCAATGTTCTCTCTTTTAAGTCAAAAATGAGATTCGGATTAAAATGTTGCCCGTTAATACGGGTTTCGAAGTGTACATGTTCGGTAGTGGCACGACCGGTACGTCCTGTCAGCCCGATAGCTTGTCCGGCTTTTACAACATCACCAGTTTTAACCAGATTCTTGAAATTGTGGCTATAAAGCGTTTCCAATCCGTTAGCGTGGCGGATTACAACGATATTTCCGTAGGCATAATAGGGTTTCGACATACGCACCACTCCATCAAAAGCAGCACGAATCGTATCTTTTGCACAGGTCTTAATGTCTGTTCCCGAATGTCCTCCGCGAGTTCCATAGGCAGAGATTACTTTTCCTCCGGGTAATGGAAAAGCATATTCGTGGTCTTTCAGAGAATCCAAATGCAGATAGATATGATTGCTTTTAGCAAATAATCCGGGAGTAGCTACCCGTACATCAGCCATTTCGCGGGCAGAGAAGGAGGATTTATCCTGCCCGTCGGCAGTCAGTGGCAATAATAATAAAACTGTCAGTAAGATAAGTATGTTTTTCATGTCTTTTTTCTTAGAGCACTCATTCTAATTATTCGAAGAATGCGATTTCGCCTCCATCCGATTCTGTATAGTTTCTTAATAAGGTCTGTATCATTTCAACAGCTTCTTGCAAACCTTCTTTTCCGTTATAACCATTGACTATGGCTAGGATATGAGTAGTTCCGAGGTCCATCTTCGTACGTTCATGGTCGCTTGTCGGGGTTCCGATTCCTCCGAAAGAATCGCGATATACAGGTAATCCTTCGATATTCAATACACCGCGTCCGATACCTTCAAACGGTTCTCCTGCTTTGCCGATACCGAGTTCAAGGTGCGTACCTTGTATTTTGTCCGCGTCAAAACCACCGATCGAATGTCCTGTGCGAAGAGACACAAGGTTGATAAGGTCTACCAACGTATCAATCTGATATAAAGGAATTCCACGCATCAGGCGGCGGCGTAGAGCTTCGGCTGACGGGCGGTAACGTCCGGGGTCTTTGCCACAACGTTTATAAGCCTCACGGGTAGCAAAGATAACGGGTTGATGTTTGATGTCTTCCATCTGTGTTGTGGAAGTCAGTTGCCTAGTAAAAGCGTCGATCTCCTGCCAAAGCCCTTCGCTGTAAGCTGTATTTTTCACTGCAGCATACACGGCGGCTCCGGCAAAAACCGGGCATGCGTCTTTTATTTCTTTAGATACTTTTATTTCAAACATAACTTATCATAAACCAATCATCAGCGTCCTGCGATTACGGACACCAATTATTACTTTCTAATCATTATTCCCGACAATGTACGACCGGAATCTATTCCCAGTCTACGTGCAGAGAAGAATTCATCATGATGAATATAGGTACAGATTCCGGCCACTTCTATCTGTTCTGCAGGCACTCCGAGATTCAGTAATTCAATCCGGTTAGCTTCCCACAAATCAATATGATATTTGCCTGTTTCTTTCTTTTTCATAGAAATAAGAGACATATCGAAGCCGCTTTCTTCAAAAGCATCATACACCTCATCACCTACTTCAAATGATTCGAGCGAAATGCTCGGCCCGATGCAAGCTATCACATCTTCGCCTTGCGTCCCGAACATCTTATTCAAGTGGTCCATCACATTACTGACAATATGCTTCACCGTTCCCTTCCATCCGGCATGAACGGCAGCCACAACGTGTTGTTTTTTGTCGTACAGCAATACAGGAACACAATCCGCCGTCGTGACACAAACGCAATATCCCGGCACATTAGTTATCAAGGCATCCATTCCTCGCAGAAGTAGCCGTCTCATTTCCAATGATTCTTTAAAAAATGATTCATTGATAATCAGACTGGCACAGCCATGATTCTGTTCAGGAATAAATAATTCCTTTATCTGATGATTCATGCACTGAAACAACCAGCTCTGATTACGATTGACGTTCATGCATGAGTCGTTGGTATAAGGCGAACAGTTGAAAGAGCTGTAAGCTCCGGTGCTTATACCTTCGTGACGCGTAGTTACAAAATGAGCTACTTCGGGATATGCCTCCAGTGACTTATATCCCTTCAACTCGTTATATTTTGTAAGTGAAATCATTTTTCTTCCCAATCTTCTTCTTCGTATTCATAATCGATATCATCGTCATCGTCGACATCTTCCTCATATTCATAAACGATGTCTTCATCTTCGCCCATGTCTTTGAGTTCCTGTTGCAGACGGGTCACGTCTTTCGGACGGTGAACGATGTCCTCTATCTTATTGCTTTCCTTGTTCAGTTCTTCCCAAAGGATGTCTTTCAACACCGAGATGCCCAAACCGGAAACAGAAGATATGAATACATGTGGAATGCCTTCCGGCAATGTAGGTTCAATCTCGTCCATCAACTCCTGATCGAGCATATCGCTCTTGGTGACAGCCAACACACGTTGCTTGTCCAACATTTCAGGATTGAAGGTACGCAGTTCGTTCAGCAAGACTTCGTATTCTTTACGAATGTCGTCGCTGTCTGCCGGAACCATAAACAGCAGTAATGAATTACGTTCGATATGACGCAAGAAACGCAGTCCCAAACCTTTCCCCTGGCTGGCACCTTCGATAATACCCGGTATGTCCGCCATCACAAAGGATTTTCCACCGTGATAGGAAACGATGCCCAAGTTGGGTTCGAGCGTAGTAAACGGGTAATCGGCAATTTTCGGTTTGGCAGCCGAAATGGAAGAAAGCAAAGTTGACTTTCCCGCATTCGGTAAACCTACCAGACCGACATCGGCAAGCAGTTTCAGCTCCATGATAACGGTCATTTCCTGCATCGGCTCTCCCGGCTGCGCAAAACGCGGAGCCTGACGGGTGGCCGTCTTGAAATGCCAGTTACCCTGACCGCCGCGGCCGCCTTTGAGCAAGACCACTTCCTGTCCGTCTTCTGTTACGTCACAAAGATACTCCCCTGTCTCGGCATTATAAACTACCGTTCCGCAGGGTACTTCTATTATTTTATCCGCACCGTCTTTTCCGAAACTACGTCCTTTGCTCCCCGATTCACCATGACCGGCCATTGCATGACGGTCATACTTCAAGTGCAGCAATGTCCAGTAATTACGGTTACCGCGCAAGATGATATGACCTCCTCTTCCACCATCGCCCCCATCAGGACCTCCGTTAGGACAATATTTCTCGCGCCTCATGTGCGTAGAGCCTCTTCCGCCCTTGCCCGAGCGACAGTATATCTTTACGTAATCAACAAAATTCGATTCAGCCATATTTTTTTAAAGAGTTAAAGTAGTCAGTAGTTAGAGCAGTTAATTAAAACACTCCGGCTACTGACTTATTTATTTATAATATCGTATTATTACAATTTATCTACTGCTTCGCAGATTTCAGCGAAGATACCTTCCATAGTACCCAAGCCGTTGATGTGTTGGTATTTCTTTTCGTTCTTGTACCAGTCGATCAGTGGAGCAGTCTGTGAATGATATACATGCAGACGTTTCTTGATTGTTTCTTCGTTATCATCAGCACGACCGGAATCCTTGCCACGTTTAATGAGACGTACCATCAGTTCTTCTTCCGGAACATCCAAGTCAACCATTACAGAAACGTCCTGTCCTCTTTCTGCCAACATTTTCTTTAATGCTTCTGCTTGTGCAATTGTTCTTGGGAAACCGTCGAAAATTACCCCTTTGCTATCTTTGAAGCTGTCGAATACGCTTGCCAGAATATCAATCATTAATTCATCAGGAATCAATTGACCTTGGTCGATATAACCTTTAGCTGTTTTACCCAGTTCTGTGCCATTCTTGATTTCAGCACGCAATACATCTCCTGTCGAGATGTGATTGATTCCATACTTTTCTACGATACGTTCGCTCTGTGTTCCTTTTCCTGAACCCGGAGCACCGAAAATTACGATGTTCAACATTTTGTTATTTACAATTTAACGATTTACTATTTACCATTTAAACTGGTACCTATTTAATATTAATCTACTACTGTATAAATATCGGGATAATTACGTCCGAAACCATCATAATCCAGTCCGTAACCTACGATAAAGTCGTTCGGGATTTCCATCGCTACATATTCAATGTTGAGGTTTACCTTGAGCTTTTCAGGTTTTACCAACAGAGAAGCGATATGAATAGCTTCAGGATTGCGTGTACCTAATGTTTCGAGCAGTCGCTGCATCGTCAGTCCTGTGTCTACGATATCTTCCACGATCACAATGGTACGTCCGGCAATGTCTTCATTCAGGCCGATTACCTCTTTAATCACTCCGGTGGAAGTGATGCCCTGATAAGACGCCAACTTCACAAATGAGATTTCACAAGGGATGGTGATGTGCTTCAGTAAATCAGCGGTAAACATGAACGAACCGTTCAACACACTAAGGAAAAGCGGATTCTTACCTGCCAAATCGCGGTTGATTTCGTTCGCTACGCGAATCACTTCTTTCTGAATTTCTTGTTCCTTAATGGAAACGGTAAACAATTTGTCTTTTATCTGAATGGTATCCATAACCGGTAATTTAAAAATAACCTTGCAAAAATACGATTTTTTATTCTACCCCGTGCATCATCTTCTGTAATTTCTTCGAGAGAAGGAACAGAATCAACGAAGCAACACCGGACATCACGACGAATACCATAAAGAAATCATACATGGTAGCAATCTGATAACCAAAGATTGACTTCACTTTTCCGGCTTCCGGATAGAGCCCGCTCAACATTCCCGCAAATTTATTGGCTGTGGCAGTAGACAGATACCAGATTCCCATCATCAGGGAGGCGAAACGCAGCGGACTCAATTTATTTACCATTGAAAGTCCGATAGGCGACAAAGCTATTTCACCCATGGTATGAATAAAGTAAAGTCCTGTCAACCAAATCATGCTCACTTTCACTCCGGGAACTGCATCTTTCACTCCGAAACAGATGAAAAGATAACCTAAAGAAAGGAGTAACAGACCAATCGCTTGTTTGGTAGGAGAAGCAGGTTCCATCTTTCGCTTGTTCAGGAAACCCCATACACCCGGCATGATATATGCCAGGACAACTACAAACAGTGGATTGAAGGATTGAAACCATGAAGCCGGCATTTCCCAACCGAAAATGTCACGATTCGTCTGTTCGGACGCAAAGAGAGTTAAAGAAGCTCCCGCCTGTTCGTAGGCTGCCCAGAAGAAGATGACAAAGAAGGCTACTATATAGATAACGAAAATACGGCTGCGTTCTATTTTTGTCAATGAACCGTCTAACAAGATCAGAACAGGGAAAACAATGCAGGCGGTAAAAATACCGATACTCACCCAATCGCCTTCAAATGCATAGTTAAAGAAGGCTATTAAAGCAATGGTAAGAATTGTGATTACAAGGGTATTACGTACTTTGGTACGTTTGTCCATCTTCGGGTGTGAGATATGGTCGGCCTTGTCTTCTTTCTTTTCACGTTTAGCATCGGGGATAATACCAATCGGTTCTCCGGAAGGAGAAAAAAGATATTTATTCTTTTGAGTCTCGAAAAGAACAACGGTGAACAGTGTCATGATTCCGGCTGCAAGAAATCCCCATTTAAAGTCATGCGGATCACCGGTATCACCCAGATAACCACAAATCAAAGGAGCAGCAAAAGAGCCTACATTCACTCCCATATAAAAAATGGTGTATGCAGCATCCAACCGCCTGTCTCCGGGTTCGTAGAGCTGACCTACCAGAGAAGAGACAGTGGGTTTGAAGCAACCATTGCCCAAGATCAGGAAGCCTAGTCCGCCATACATCATCCAGTGGGCAAGGTTTGTATTATCTAAAGTGGAGGCACTCATAAACATCAGGAATTGCCCGACTGCCATCATCACCGCTCCCCAAAACACGGAACGACGGATTCCCCAATATTTATCGGCAATGTATCCGCCAATCAACGGGGTTAAATAAACTAGTCCGGTATAGCTGCCGTAGATGGATGCTGCCGCTTCTTTGTCAAACAATAATGCCTGCGTCAGGAAAAGAATAAAGATCGCACGCATACCGTAATAACTGAAACGTTCTGCCGTGCTTGTCGCGAAAATCAGATAAAGGCCTTTCGGATGCCCTTTCAATGCACTCATGAATTTATGTGTTTAGTAGTTTATGGGGTGCAAAGGTACAGAAAAAGTAGATTAGATGCTTCTCTTATCAAACAGAATAATAGGGGGAATAGTAAAAACGAGCATAAAAAATCCTACTGATCCACTTCATTACTTTTTTAGCAGTGTAAATAATAAAGTGGAGATCCATCTTAAATGTAGGTTAGCTACCACCTTAGCCAAAAGTAAATTCGACATTTTCGATACTGGCAAAAAGCATTCCTTCTCTTTTCCTCAAAAAGATTTTGTCTTCTCGGGCCAGCCAACCAATAGCAAGAGCTACGTCTTCAAACGTCAAACTTAATTCACGGCACAAATCGAACATTGAAAGTTCACCTTTTTCATTTAAGATGCGCCATACTTTCCCGGCATTCAAGCCAATTTTTGTCTTTTCCATCATGCAAACTTTAGAAGATTAAACAATCCGTTATTTAGATTTTAATTCATTTTCATTGTGAGCACTGGAAAATAATGTGATGCACATTATCTATCTCCAAAGATAACATTTTTATCGGAAACGGCAAATAATCAAAGGCTTAATAAGGGGAACCGCATTAAAAATTTGTTTAAGAAGGTATGGCGATAAACTAAACACAATTTCCATCCGCGCCTCTACAGAAAAAGATTTTTCATTTCTCATATTCTCATAAATAAGAAACAAGTGGCAGTAAACTAATAAGATAGACTATGAGAAATGATTTAAAAACAGGCATTTCTCATAGTTTCTTCGCAAAATAACCCGGATTTTGCTTCATTTCTCATAGTGTAGTGTGCCGGAAGCTGACATTGAATAAATAAAACTATGTATTCCTTTTGCTTGCTTCCATACACAGTGTCTTAGTTCCACATATTGTGGGAAAAGATTCCCTAAGGCTTGGGAAAGTATTCCCTTATTTTGTGGGAAAGTATTCCTGTATATTGAAGGAAAACTTTCCCACAATATATGGGACAATCGAGACCAATGAGCATCTTCAAGCAAAAAGCCACTATTTTATCTAAATAGTAGCTTCATTTCCTGATAAAAATAAGGCAGGCTGAAAGAAAAAAGGAAGAACAAATGGCTTTTGACTATGAGAAATACCCTGAAATACTATGAGAATAAGGTGGCTTTTGAGCCAAAATATGGGAGAACTTATGAGAAATACCGTTTCGAAAAAGTGTTTCTCATAAGATATCTATTTGATTAGCTTTCGTTTATCGAAAAACAATGAGAATATGAGAAATGAAATGAAGAAATCTTTTTCAGGAGAAATAAAAGTAAGTTCATAATGGTGCTGCATTGAATTATTTTTTGGCGGAGTTATTCTAACACTTAATAGTTCAAAAACAGATATTTCTCTGACCAAAAGATAGAACTAATGATGAATTAAAAGTTGCAATTATGGTTTTCTTCCCACAACAAACGGGAAAAGTCAGAAGAATCATGTACATTTGTAATCCGAAAACTAAAAGAACATCGCAATGAAAATATTTCCAAGCAGCAGTATCAAGAAATTGGACGCTTATACCATTGAGAACGAACCTATTGCATCAATCGATCTGATGGAACGTGCAGCAACCGTATTAACAAAAGCCATCACAGACAGATGGAATACGGAAACGCCGGTCACTATCTTTGCCGGACCGGGGAATAATGGCGGAGACGCTCTCGCCGTAGCCCGCATGATGGCTGAAAAAGGATATAAAATCGAGGTATTTCTCTTCAACACGAAAGGAGAACTTTCACCCGACTGCCAGACCAATAAAGAACTGGTAGAAATGATGGAAGAAGTAAAATTCCACGAGATCAGTACCCAATTCGTACCTCCCGCCCTGACGCCCGACCATCTGGTAATCGACGGATTATTCGGTTCAGGCCTGAACAAACCGTTGAGCGGCGGATTCGCTGCCGTAGTAAAATACATCAATTCCTCCCCTACTATGGTAGTAGCCATCGACATTCCTTCCGGACTGATGGGAGAAGAAAATACATTCAACGTAAAAGCTAATATTATCCGTGCCGACGTAACTTTCAGTCTGCAACTGCCGAAGCTCGCCTTTCTTTTCGCAGAGAACACGGAATTTGTCGGAGAATGGGAAGTGCTGGACATCCAATTAAGCGAAGACGGTATTGAAGAGATGGAAACGAACTACGAAATGTTGGAAATAGAGCAAATCCGTTCACTCATCAAGCCACGCAAACAGTTTGCCCACAAGGGGAACTTCGGCCATGCACTATTGATTGCCGGTTCAAAAGGAATGGCAGGAGCCTCTGTTCTTGCTGCCCGCGCCTGCCTCCGTTCGGGAGTAGGGTTACTGACTGTCCATGCGCCAATGTGCAACAACGACATCTTGCAAACCTCCATACCCGAAGCAATCGTAGAAACCGACATCAACGAAACCTGTTTTGCCGTACCTACCGACACGGACGACTATCAAGCAGTCGGCATCGGTCCGGGACTGGGACGAAACGAGGAAACGGAAGCTGCCTTGTTGGAACAACTGGAACACTGCCAGACTCCTGTTGTGGTGGATGCCGACGCACTTAATATCCTTGCCAACCACCGCCATGCCCTTACCCACCTGCCGAAGGGTTCCATCCTCACCCCGCATCCGAAAGAACTGGAACGTCTGACCGGCAAATGCCAGGACTCTTACGAACGTCTGATGAAGGCTTGCGAACTGGCCCGTGCCGCCCATGTTCACATTATTTTAAAAGGAGCCTACTCCGCCATCATCACCCCCGAAGGTAAATGTTTCTTCAACCCAACCGGAAATCCGGGAATGGCAACCGGAGGTAGCGGTGACGTACTGACCGGAGTAATCCTGGCACTACTTGCCCAAGGTTACCCAACCGAGGAAGCCGCAAAAATCGGCACTTACATTCACGGACTGGCGGGCGATGTCGCTCAAAAGAAGCAAGGAATGATCGGAATGATCGCAAGCGATATTATCACCTGTCTGCCGACAGCATGGCGACTTGTAAGCGAATAAAAGTTAAGAAGTTACCCTTTTTTCAATAACTTCATTAACTTTGTTTTCAAAACCAGTTAAAAAGAACCGAATATGAAAAAGTTGATTATAGCAGCAGGACTACTTATGACAACGTCCGCCTATGCACAAACCGAAGTACTGACAGGGGTTACCCGAGGAAAAGACTATGGAGTGGTTTACAGTCTTCCCAAAACCCAAATAGAACTTGAAATAAAAGCCAACAAAGTCAACTATACTCCCGGAGAATTCAGCAAATATGCTGATCGTTACCTGCGACTGACCAACGTCTCCGCCGACCCTGAAGAGTACTGGGAACTGGCTAGCGTAAAAGTGAAATCCGTAGGTGTGCCCAACAGCGAAACTACGTATTTCGTAAAATTGAAGGATAAGACAGTAGCACCGCTCATGGAACTGACAGAGGATGGCATTGTGAAAACGATCAATGTTCCTTACAGCAATAGCAGTGCAGGCAAAAAAGTTGCTCCCGCCCCCGCAGTCCTCCAAAAGAAAGCGAATCCTCGCGAATTCCTGACCGAAGAGATTCTGATGGCTAGCTCTACCGCTAAGATGGCCGAGCTGGTGGCTAAAGAAATCTATAATATCCGCGAAAGCAAAAATGCCTTATTGCGCGGACAAGCTGATAATATGCCTTCAGATGGGGCACAGCTTAAAATTATGCTCGACAATCTGAATGCACAGGAAGAAGCCATGACGCAAATGTTCTCCGGCACCTGCAACAAAGAAGAGAGAACATTCACTGTCCGCCTTACCCCTGACAAGGAATTCAACAATGAAGTTGCTTTCCGCTTCTCGAAGAAGTTAGGTGTAGTTGCCAACAATGATTTGGCAGGAACTCCGTTTTATATCAGTCTGAAAGACCTGAAATCGGTCAAGATACCACAGGAAGACGATAAGAAGAAGAAAGATTTGGATGGAATCGCCTACAACGTACCCGGACAAGCTATGGTTACACTGACTGACGGTAAAAAGAAACTTTACGAAGGTGAGCTTCCTATTACTCAATTTGGTGTGATAGAATATCTGGCTCCGGTTTTGTTCAACAAGAATTCTACCATCAAAGTTTATTTTGATCCGAATACGGGAGGATTGCTCAAAGTGGACAGAGAAGAAGGGAAATAGAAAAATGAGGAAGTGAACTTCTAAAAAACAAAGAATATGGTTGGTGAAGGACATGCATTCGACATGATACGCCGAATAAAAGAGGGACGGGAAGCTTCCCGCCTACGTCGTGAACGTGCTAACGATAAGTTGAAGCATTTAAACCGTGCAAACGAACCTTATCCACTACCCAACACCACCCCCGAAGAAATGGAACGTATCATCCACGACTCGGAGAAAAAGAAAGAGAAAGACAGCAATTATTTTGTTTGGGGAACGCTTATTATCATGGGGGTCCTGATAGCAATTGCCGTCATACTTTGGGCTGTATTTATCAAATAAATAATAATAAGTTCCTATTTATACGACTGGTATCACCAGTTTTATAAGTCCATCTTTCTGCATTTGAGAAAGATAAGCCGATACACGCGACTCGTAGCCCTCTTCATTTTGAAAGTGGTCTGCGAGTTTTTCTATAATCTCACGAACATTGCGTTTTCCATCTATCAGTTCCCATACAGCCGTACCGTGTTCTTCCAATTTCACATGAAGTTCTTTCGACATTCCTTTCGGCACAAGGAAGCGTTGCATCCACGGATATTTAAAACGGGGAAAGGAGAGCACAATTGTCTCCCCTTCCCTTTCTGCTGTAATATGTTCACTGCGACAGGGAATGACCTCTAACAGGTTGATTTTCTCTTTGGCAGCCATACTTCTTATTTTTTATTTCAGAGTATTTATACTGATACTCTTCTGTTTACACCTTGATACAAAATTCCTTTGTCACTTTAGGTATTGAATTTCCTAGTTACTTTTGGATATTCGCCTCTTCCAGACCGTATCCCTTCTTCTTGTTCTCTGCCTTCAACATCAAAGCCACAATCAGAGCAAGCACACCAAAGAGAGCAAAAATAGCCATCGGCAACGTGTAGTCATAAGTCTGTGCACCGTCTACTACCGGACCTTTGCAATAAGTATTCAACACCCATCCGATCAACAAAGGAACACCCATCAATCCCCAGTTCTGTACCCAGAAAATCAATGCGTATGCAGTACCCAACTGTTTTTCCGGAATAATCTTCGGAACAGACGGCCACATAGCTGAAGGCACCAACGAGAAGGCAAATCCCAATATAATCATGATAATAGTAGCAAACCACCATATATTCAGTATAGGCAGAGCAAACATCGTATGCACAAAAATAAGCATCACTGATCCGATTATCATCAATGTGGCTCCCTTACCGATACGGTCATAAAGCGAGCCGAACAACGGAGTCAGGATAATCGCACCAATCGGCAACAATCCGGGAATCGTTCCCGCCAACTTCGGATCTACATTATACTTCTGCACCATCAAGTCGGCAGCATACTTGATAAAGGGGAATACAGCCGAGTAGAACAATACACATAGTAATGCAATCAGCCAGAATCCTTTATTGGTAATGATATACACAATATCTTTCATACGGAACGGCTCTTCCGGTTCCAATCCCTCTGCATCCAAAGAAGCATCCAACTTCTTATCATAGAAAGTATAAAGGAAGAAAGCAATCGTACCCACGCACAACATAATCAGACAAAACAAAATCGGAGCAGGAATATTGGTATGGAATGTGCCACTCTCATCCGTAGATCCGAAAAAGTCGGCCAAAGGAACCGTAAGCACCATTGCCAGAGTTGTTCCGATACGTGCCGTAGCCATTTCAAGTCCCATAGCTAATGCCATTTCCTTACCCTTGAACCATTTCACGATAATCTTGGAAACTGTGATACCGGCAATTTCCACACCTACACCGAAGATAGCATACCCCAATGCGGCCAGGGTTACCTGTGTTTTGAATCCAAAGAGCATGGCACCTTCCGGAAAAGTAGTAGAAATCGCATAGTATTTCAATCCACAACCAAACACCATCAATAAGCAAGCTCCCATTCCGGTGAAACGAACTCCCATCTTATCCAAAATGATACCACCGAAGATCAGCATCAATAGGAATACATTAAACCATCCGTAAGCGCTTGTGAAGAAACCATAATCCAGACTGTCCCATAGTAGTTCTTTCTCAAGCATGGGTTTTAGAGGAGACATTACGTCGGTGAGGAAATAGCCGCATAGCATAGTAAATGCGACTAATGCTAGAACACTCCATCGGAGTACGGCGGAGTCATTCAATTTTTGTTTCAAATGTTCTGTCATTGTTATATTTAAAAATAGTAGTTAATAATCTTCATACGACCAACAAAGGTAGTTAAATCTCGTTTGTTTCTATCACAAAGAGATTGTTTTTACAAGAAAAAGTTAAGTGCGGATTACACTGACCACGCGGAAGATTGAAAATCCGTGTAATCTGCGTAATCCGCACTTAAATATCAAAGAAATGCAGCATCCGTCTGCACCTTCCCATTAATGGTTTTACCCCAAAGTCTTACCTGACGACAGAGTGAATTACTCTGCTGCAGGAGCAGGAGTTTCAGCAGCCGGTGCCGGAGTTTCTGTAGCAGGTGCATTGGTAGCAGGAGCTTCAGTTTGCGGCGCAGCCGTACCTGCGGGTAAGTTATACGGGTTAGTCTGTTGTTCTTTCTGTGCCTGTTCCAACACTGCGTCTTTAGCAACAGCAGAGCGAGGAACTACATAAGCAGTAGCAATGCTCATTACCACCATGAAGATAGCTAAGCCCCATGTTGCTTTTTCCAGAAAATCTGTAGTCTTGCGCACGCCCATGATGGCGTTAGATGAAGAGAAACCAGAAGCAAGTCCGCCTCCTTTTGAGTTCTGAATCAGCACGATGAAACACATCAACAAGGCTGCAATAACCATTAAGATAACGAATAATAAGTACATTTTTAGTTATTTTGAATTAGCGTTAATAATCAATTTCTCCAAAAATCTGATTTGGTCTGCAAAGTAAGCATTTTTTTTTGGATATTTCAAGCTTAATTTTTTAATTATTTCAAGAGCTTTTGAATATCGTTGCTGTTTAACATAGATTTTTGCCAAAGTTTCCGTAAAACAGCTGTCATCTTCCTCTTCTTCCTTCATCGTTTCTTCTTCGGTAAGTTCGTCCGAAGAGGTTGGCGAAGATGGCATTTCTTCTCTTAAAGGTTTCATGCAGAGGGGAGAGTCGCTCTCGCTCTTTTCTATAAAGTCGTCAATCAGTTCGAAGCCTTTGAGTTTGGGCGTTTCTTCGGCCGGCTGTTCCGTGGCTGGAGTCTCCTCCAAAAGATAAGAAGTGTAATCCATCGAATAGTCGAAACTGGTCCGGGCAGTCACCTCTTCGGGTACTGTGGACAAGAAAGCGTCGATCAATGCTAATGTGCGGTCTACGGACGGTTCGTCTTTCAGCACCTCCGTAAGAGGTATTCCCTTTTTCCGTGCCTGCACATCATAGCGGTCACCTTCAATCAACCGGAACAACTGCCGTCTGTCTGCAATGTAAAGAACTGCTTTCCGCAGTTCTCCACCGAAACTAATATCATGGAGAATATACAGATTCTTCAGATACAGCAGACGAAGTGACTGAAAATACGGATACCTCGCAAGAAGATTGCGCAGTTCGTACAAAGTATCCCTATTCAGCGTCTCGGGATGCTGAATCCATTGTTGAAAGTTAACAGAAGTCATTTATATTACCAGTTTGCTACAGTTGCATTAAAAATTTGGTCGGTGATCTCTTTAGACATTTCAGCAATCAATCCGTCCTGTACGGCAGTCAACAACTGGGTAGAGTCGTAGGTACGGAACGCAGAAAACTGTTGTTCAAAGTCTTCGGCATGATTGGTGTTGTTGACAAAACGCACATTGACGGTGATAGTCAACTTCGTCTCCGAAGAATAACCGTCGGCAGATACTGCCTGGTTGTACTGATTGTACCCTGTGATTTCTCCGTCAATCTGCAAGTCGGCATTTTGACTCGGCTTGAGCAGTTGCAGACGGGTCTGCCGGATGAAGATATCTTTCAGGTCCTCATTGAATTTGGTTGCCAACGGAGCATATACATACTCCGACTTGATCGGGAAGTCGGCTATCGAAATGGTCTTTACCTTATCATAATTGATAGACGATCCGTTAAACTTATAGGAAACAGTGCACGCAATGACTACCAACGGCAAGCCGAACAGTAGCAAAGGGCGTATTATTTTCTTAATCCAATTCATATTCTTTTATTTTTCTATAAAGTGTACGCTCGGAAATATTCAAGTCCTTGGCCGCACTCTTCCGCTTTCCGTGATGCCTTTCAAGTGCTTTGCGTATCATTTCTTTTTCCACTTCGTCCAGTGACAAAGGAGGTTCTTCTACATATTCTTCCGTGTCTTGTATGTCGTCATCATCCTTGCAAACCGCAGGCTGCATGGTATGAATGATCGCAGGTACCGAAGGCTGGTGTGTCGTCACTACCGGAGTAGTAACCACCGTTCCCACTTGTCCTACCTGTCCCACCTGTCCGGCACGTTCCGCCATCAGGTTGTGCACCATCTTCTTCAGCTCCGCCACTTCCTGGCGCATATCGAACAGAACAGAATAAAGAATCTCCCGTTCGCTCTCAAAGCCTTTACTCTCACGCGTTCCCATCAGCGCGGGAAGACGTTGCGTATTTTGTGCGGGAAGATAATTCTGCAAGATAGCAGCAGAGATCTCCCTGTTGGTTTCAATGATAGATATTTGCTCGGTGATGTTCTTCAACTGACGCACGTTTCCGGGCCACGGGTAAGCCAATAACTCTTTCTTCGCATCCTCCGTCAACTGGATAGCAGGCATCCGGTATTTCTCTGCAAAGTCTGCGGAAAACTTACGGAACAACAAAAGTACATCGTCACCACGTTCACGCAAAGGCGGTATTTGGATAGGCACCGTATTCAACCGGTAATATAAATCTTCACGGAAACGTCCTTCTGCAATCGCTTGTGTCAGATTGACATTGGTAGCTGCCACAATACGAACATCCGTCTTTTGCACTTTGGACGAACCTACTTTTATAAACTCGCCACTCTCCAACACACGGAGCAAACGCGCCTGGGTAGGCATCGGCAACTCCCCTACTTCATCTAGGAAAATAGTACCACCGTCGGCTTCGCCAAAGTACCCTTTCCGTTCGCCAATCGCACCGGTAAACGCACCCTTCTCATGCCCGAACAGTTCGGAATCAATCGTGCCCTCCGGAATAGCACCACAGTTGACAGCAATATACTGTCCGTGCTTCCTCCGGCTATATTGATGAATAATCTGCGGAAAACTTTCTTTTCCGACTCCACTTTCTCCGGTAATCAGCACAGACAAATCGGTAGGAGCTACCTGAATGGCAACATCTATGGCGCGCGACAATGCTTCAGTATTTCCAATAATACCGAAACGTTGTTTCACTTGTTGTATCTCTGCTCTCGTCATCACTCGTTTTTAATCTTCGTCTACTGTATCCAGCTTCAGTTTATCACTATCGTCACGTTTCTCGTAATACTGTTTACGCAACGGATTGGCACGAGCCACTTTTTCCCGCTGACGATTACGGAACACATCGATGGCAACATAGATTGCCTGACGGAAAGAATCTTCACAAGCCAATCCCTTGCCTGCAATATCGTATGCCGTTCCATGAGCCGGAGAAGTACGTACTACCGGCAGGCCTGCCGTATAGTTCACCCCGTCTTCCATAGCCAAGGCCTTGAACGGAGCCAGCCCCTGATCGTGATACATCGCCAGGATACCGTCAAAATGAGTATAATTGCCTGAACCCATAAAGCCGTCGGCCGCATAAGGGCCGTAGCAAAGGATTCCTTTCTCTTCCATTTCTTTCATGGCAGGGATAATCACTTCCTGCTCTTCCATTCCCAACAAACCACCGTCTCCGGCATGAGGATTGAGAGAGAGCACCGCAATACGCGGAGCGCCGATACCGAAATCCTGTTTCAGGCAACGATGGAATATCATCAGTTTCTCCTGAATCAGTTCTTTGGTAATCGTAGTCGCGATCTCTCTAACAGGGATATGTGTCGTCACCAAAGCCACCCGGAAGTCATTCTTCATCAAAATCATCAATGACTTATCACCATTGCCCAGACGTTCTTCGATATATTCCGTATGTCCGGGGAAGGAGAACTCTTCCGACTGAATCGTATGTTTGTTGATCGGAGCTGTT
This sequence comes from Bacteroides xylanisolvens, assembly GCF_018289135.1. Classification (NCBI taxonomy): domain Bacteria; kingdom Pseudomonadati; phylum Bacteroidota; class Bacteroidia; order Bacteroidales; family Bacteroidaceae; genus Bacteroides; species Bacteroides xylanisolvens. The sequence goes on along the minus strand of NZ_CP072216.1, from coordinate 51,324 downwards.
ACGATAACATCTATCAGCCCTTCGCGATATTCTTCGATGGCACGTTCCAAAGCCCCCAGCGCAGCTTTACCGGCTTCGGGATCGGGTTTGGAAAATTCCACTTTCACCTCATCATCCGTACAGTTCACCACGCTCAAACGGTTGTACCCCGCTTCGGTAGCAGAGTTGACAATGCTGAAATTGGTCTGTATATCCAGCGCTTTGCGATGATAAGCCGCTACTTTCGGTGAGCCATAAATGATCGGAGTACATAGTTCCAACATCGTAGGGTCGGAAAATGTCTTAAGAATCACCTCATAGCCCACCCCATTAATATCTCCTTGGGTGATACCTATCCTTATCTTGTTATCTTCCATGTTTTTATTTATTAGTTTGTTCCGCTTCCTTAGATGCTTCTCCCAATGGAATCTGATTCTGCTGAACTTCATTCGGAAGTTTCAGTGTATACAGAGATGCTTCCATCTGGCGTACCAGGTTGCGTTTCATTTTATCAGGTGAATAAACAAATATTTCTGCTGTTATAATTCGTTGGTTTTTCTCGTCCAGACGAGTATGAGATACATACGGGCCACCCATAAAGTCGCCCTTCATACGCCACAGGCCACGTGCTTCCATTGTGTAGCTGTTCTGTACATTGATCGGACGGACATCGGTCAGCAAACTATCGGTCGACATATAAACGCCTTCCTTGAATCCGGGGATATTGGCTTTCATCACGGAGTCACGTTTGTGCACAAAATATTCTTTGGTAAACGTATCCTTGTCAGTGTACGGATAAGAGTACATCACAAAGTTACGGTCAGCACTACCTGTGTTGGTAGAAGCCCAAAAGAAATCATCCCCGGTCTTTGAATTAGCCAGTTCGGCATCCACCCAGATGTCGCATCCGAACAAACTGTCCACTTTCTGCGAAATGAAGTTACTGTGTTTCCCTTCCAGGAACGTAATCTGACGGTTCATTTCCGCACGGGTAAAGAAGTCGACAATCGTCTTTTTGTTCTCTTCCACAAACTTCTCGAACTCTTCTTCGTTCGGAGCCTGGATAGTCAATATCATCTGCGGATTGGCATACACGTCCTTCGCATATTTGAACGAGGCTTTCGTATATATATCCTGTATATCTACAATAATAATGTTACGTATCAACTTCAGCGTAGAATCATAATCTTTCGGTGAAGTATACATAATCCGGAAAGAAGGTTCCGACTGCGGCAAACCGGGCATATCAGCATCGAGCGCATCATGTAAAGCCCTTCCGGCAGCACGATCCCAAACACCGTGATCTACTACAACCAAAAGCTCGTAAGCACGACCACTAGAGGTGTGATTTCCTTTCAGACCACAAGATGCAACGACAAAGGCTACCAAAGCGATGCATAAAATAAAAGAGTACTTTTTCATGATGTTCGGTTTTATATATTAACTTTCATTATTTTTCTCCTGTTTCGCTGTCGACAGCATACCGCAAGCGGCAAAAATATCTTCGCCTCTGGATGAACGGATAGTGGTGAAAAGTCCGTGTGATGTCAGATAATCACGAAAACGGGTCATCGTATCCATGTCCGCCCCCTCAAGGTCTACCCCCGGTATGGCATGAAAACGAATCAGATTCACCCTGCAATCCAGCCCGCGAAGAAGTTTCAGCAACTCTTTGGCATAGACCTGCGAATCATTGAGCCCTTTAAAAACAATATATTCAAACGAAAGTCGACGTTGTTTACTAAAATCATAGTTTTTTAACAGTTCCACCATTTCGGTGATTGAAAACGCCTTTTCCGCCGGCATTAATTCAGCACGCTGAACGGTCAGCGGAGAGTGAAGGCTGATGGCAAGGTGGCAGTCGTTTTCTTCAATAAAACGCTGCAATCCTTTCCGTAGCCCGACAGTAGAAAGCGTGATACGCTTCGGACTCCATGCGTAACCGTAGGTAGCGGTCAGTAGTTCCAATGCCTTCAATACCTCATCCAGGTTATCGAGCGGCTCGCCCATTCCCATCATTACGACATTAGTCAGTTTGTCCCGTTCCGGCAGCGAATGAATCTGATTCATGATCTGGCTGGCGGTCAGGTTAGCGGTATACCCCTGTTTACCGGTCATACAGAACTTACAGTTCATCTTGCAACCTACTTGTGACGACACGCACAACGTTGCCCGGTCATCATCCGGTATATAAACCGACTCTACAAAATGGTTCTCACCCACTTTATAAAGATACTTCACCGTACCATCTACAGAGCGCATTTCATCTACCGGAGCTTCTGCTCCCACCTCATAGTTCTGCTTGAGCAACTCCCGGTGTTTCAATGACAAATTAGTCATATCATCAATCGAGGCTACCTTCTTTTCGTAAAGCCAGGATGCAATCTGCTTGGCAGCAAAGCCGGGCATACCCAGTCTTTTTGTCAATGATTGAAGCTCTACAAGAGTCATTCCTAAAAGGGGATATTTAGACATTCTTCTTTCTGTTGATAGTTTATATCTGCAAATGTAAGGAAATAAAGTCGATTTCCGTATAGCAGGAATGTAAAAGTTAACAAAAAAGGGAAGTATGCCTCCGTTATGATTCAACCACGCTGATATATTGAAGTAGCTTTTGCGCCATTTCAGAATCCTCGCCATTCTTTTTCACTTCATGACCGTACGCCTCACGGAAACAAGCCAACGCCTCTTCCCGTTCATTACAAAAGCTGTGCAAAACCCCTAAGTTCTGACAAGCCAGAATCGTATCTTCTTCCTCCCATCCCAAATACTTCTTTCGCAGTTCAAGCTCTCTGAAGAAAGCCTCTTTCGCCATTGGATAATTCTCCAACTTCACATAAGCCTGTGCTTTGTAATAATATACCAGACAGGAAGCATTAGGGTCAGCATCATCGTGAAAATCCAAAGACGTTGCAATACGAATCACGTTATCATAGTCTTTATTCATGTAATACTGCTGCATAATATCACATCTCAATGCCTCGTAGCGGACAGTCAGTTCCGCCAGACGCGGTTTTTCGCTGAAATACATTTCATGCAGAAGAGACTCACGGAAGAATAAAGTAGACGCCTGCTCATCGCCACGTTCATTCATCATCCGTTTGAATTCCCTGCATAGATAATACAACTGTTTATGACAAGCGACGATCTGTTTTTTGCTGTCTATCTGTATAGCAATGTCCAACGCCTGATTCATCAGCATCCATGCTTCATCGTATCGTTTGATATAATAAAGACATTTACCCTGCATACGCAAACATTTAGCCACTCCACCGGACAGCCTACCATTCAACGACTCGTGCATTTCAGCTACTTTCCGGAATTTCTCGGCAGCACTCTCTTCCTCATCCTTATAGTAATCACAATAAGCCAGATATTCGGAAAGTTCAATGACTTCTGCCTGACTCTTCTCGTCAGCAGAAGCCGCATGATAATCAAGCGCCCTATTCAAATAGGTCACTGCTTCATTGTATTGCTCATTGTAGTAATATGCCAGAGCTAGATTTCGGCAGGTGTTGGCAATCTCCAGTTCCGGAGTCGGTACTATGTTTTCCTGCATCACCAATGCTTTCAAGAAACAGTCGCATGCCGTTTCGTATTCTTCATTACGGGCATAGCGGCATCCCTCATTCATCTTCAATACCGACTTGGCAATGAGTGGCATGGCAGCACCTTCCATACTCTTCTCACTCACAGCAGCCACCGCCTTCGTCAGATGGAAAGAACTGCTCAAGAAAGTAGCCATATCATTAGCAATGACAGGAATTAAAAAAGAATCGATCTCATCAAAGTCCAATTCGGCATAGACTTCAGGCGTAACTTCAGGATTGTCGTTCATGATCGCCTTCCAGCTATCTTCCAACAGAGAACGATTCGTGCGATACAGAATCTCGAAAATCTCCACATCACAAATCCAATCCTTCAATATATCCCATTCTTGCATCTTATAGCATTGATAGGTAATCTCCACTTTATAGCGATACGAATCATGGTAGCAGAACTGTTTCATGCGATAGTTATAATCGGCAAAAGTCAACGGATGGGAAAGGATCTCTTCCTCATCCAGCAGAGCGGAAATAATTTCATGGCGACTATCATCTATACATTCGTCATCTTGAGCGAAATAGCGTTCGATTGCCTCTACCATTTGTGTGTCACCAATGCAATATCGTCCTCCTTTGTTGGTGAGCCAGCTGCTCATTTCCACTCTCAACTGCGACCAAAGTATCTGATTAATGTCTGCCATGCTCTTCACTTCATCTTCGGTAAATCCTTCTAAAGTAAGTGAAAGCATCAGAAGCGTTCTTCCAATCTCTTCGAAACCATAATCAGCCGACAAACGCCGTAACACACTGTCATAGAATTGCCCAACCTCATTGAGCCGGCAATATCCACTCATATATTCATTGAGAGCATCGTACTGACCGAACGAAACCAGCTCGTTGAGCAATACACTTAAACAGCGCGGTTGTTTAGCCAGCACCCACGAAGCAAGAATATCTTCCTGTTGTGCGGACAAAGCCTTGGAGTAAGTAGACAAATATTGCTTTGAGAACAACTTGGCATCCGCCTGCGAAAAGCCATTCAACTGGAAATGAGCGTAGCCATTCTGAACAAAGGGCAGGTAGGCAGTGGATGACGCCGAAAAGCTCAACACGACTTTCACGTTCGGGGGAATAGATGCAAATAAAGAAAACAGGGATGCTTCAGTCGGATTCAGATAACTAATGTCATCAATCAACAGAATGATAGGGTATCTTGATGCACCCAGCGCACTCCACAACTGACTGAACTTTTGAATAGAATTCAAATCTTCTTCAATCTCCTTGAGGTTTCGAAGTGTGTTCCCTGAAAAAGTGTTCAAGCCAGCATCTCCCATCAAAACCGAGTTTTTCACGGTGTCCATGATGGATTTGGCAGTACTTTGGGTCGAGTCCAGTTCTTTTGAAACTTCCGCCGCGAACAAATTTTCCTCACCCAAAGATTGATGCTTGAGTGCGTTCTGGCATTTGGAAGCTAACATTCTCGCCAACGTTTCCGGATAAGAAGACAATGTAGTACTATCCAAGCGATGATAGATAGGAATCATCGGCATATCATTGTTCACCAAATCGCTCCAATGAGCCAACAAAGCACTCTTGCCAAGACCGCAACCGCCCGTTACCACCAGGCACCGCTGTTCATCCGCCGCCAAAAAATCAGCAAACGCCTGATCTGCTTCAGGTATTGGATGATAATTGAATAAGAGTTCATTGCGCGTCAGCTGTTCTTGCAATGCTTGATTATCTTCAACGGTCAGTACATCCGGAAACTCCCGTTCAAGCAATTCCGTGAAAGCTGCTTCCACAAGGTTACACAACTGATCGGGCGAATCATACTCCTGCACAGGATAACGTTCCTGCTGCAAAATACTCTTTTTCAGACGTTTCAGTTTAAGAGACTCCTCTTCAGGGCAAGACAGTTCATCATCTGCCGACCGTTTTATATAAAAATAGGCATGTAACGGATTGGGATTGCGCAGTACACCAAACTGCATTTCAATTTCCGTCACACTCAAATGGTGATTCAAGTCATCTTCTATCCAACGATATTCCAAGCTGTCATTGAGAGTTTGAGATAAATCTTCATAACTGGGACACCATCCATAGCGGTCGCCTACCATACCAATGAAGAAAGGCCGGGAGTTAACGATCTCTTTCAGGCATATTTCAACAACCTTGCCGCTTTTCGCATCTTCTTCTGTGATTCCCCAACGCAAATCAACCAATGAAATGGTGGCACCACGGCTGGCAGCCTTCACTTGCAAACCCTTAAAGAGTTTGACTAATGCAGAACGTTCCATCTCCATGTCTCTGAACGTTGACGAAAGGAAAACACGGATAACACGTGAATTTTCAGCGGGAACTGAATACTGGGCTAGTTGTTTAGTCATAATATAGATTCGTATTAGTTAATGAAGTATTTCGCAAAGCCAATTGATAAAGATTGGCAAGATATGGAAATTTAATCAGATAACAAAGGCCATAAACAAAAAAAACGAGCACAAAAAAGGCACGGATTACACGGGGTTCGCGGTTCCCTCAAAAGTTTAAACCGCGTAAATCCGTGTAATCCGTGCCTAATATCTATTACTTGCTACTTGTTTAGAAGAACAAGAAGCGTGTATCTTTTACGTTTGCTTTCAGATACAAATCATTCATCAGACGGCTGGCAAAACGTGCGTGCATGTTAGTCAGCGTAGCTTCTTCTGCTTTTGCGTCGAATGTTTCGTTCAGTTTGTCCTTGCCGTATACCTGCAATACAAATACTCCGGCATTACCTTTGATAGGAGTGCTCAACTGATTTACTTCAGCTGCAGAAGCATAAGCACCTACCAGCGGTTCGCTGCTGCGCAATGCTGATACGTATGCAGGAGCTGCAAAAGTAACCATCTTCAAAGAGTCGCTGACTGCATTAGTCATCTCTTTGTACTGGTTGAATGAAGTTGCATTGGCAGCTTTCATATCAGCCATAATCTTTTCAGCTTTCTTATCTTTTACGATTTCAGCTCTCAACTGATCCTGTACTGCTTTCAACGGACGATATCCTTCCGGCTTAATGCCTACCAGACCTACTACCATCATGTGATCGCTTTCGCCACATTCGTACAAGCCGGAAACATCACCCGGTTTTGCTTTATCAAACGCCCATCTCAACGCTTCTTTTGTACCTCTTACACCACCGATATTGTGTTCAGAGCTGCTCAAATCCATTCTGTCGAGCAATCTGTAACCGGCTTCTTCAGCGTTAGCTACCATCTTTTCTACACTCGGATTAGCTGCGATAAACTGGCTGAAATCATTATAAGCACGGTTGTAAGTTTCTTTGCTGAACTCTACTTCACGCTTGATAACAGCTACTTTATATTTGTCTTTTACAGATTTCTTGTTAGTCACCTGAAGAATTACGTTTGCTTGTCCCATCGGCAAGTTCACCAGTTCGTTTACACCTGCATTATTGATAGCAGAGATGAATTTCAGGTTATCACCGTCTATCTGTGCACCTTCGTACTGTGCAGAAGTTAGCCAGTTTGCATCACCAGTCTGACCATATTTCTTTGCCAGATCAGCAAAGTTAGCACCACCTTTGATCGCGTTGTAGATACTATCAGCCAATGTCTTTGTCTTCACAGCATCTTCTGCGTATACCTGAATCTGACGGAATTCAACAGAGTCGGCAGCAGCAGCTTTAGCTACAATTTTGAAAGAGTTGATTGTATTGTCGGCACCGTTATAGTAAGGACCATAAATAGTACCTACCGAAGCAGAGTCCAAACGGGCAACTACATCTGACGGGAAAGCTGTTTTGTTATAGAACAAGTCTACATAAGGAGCTTCTGAGCCAGTCGAGCGGATGAAAGAAGTATAATCTTCCGTAGTAGTAGCCAACTGTTCAGTAGCTTCGTCCACTTCTTTCTGGATAGCAGCTCTGTCTTCAGCACTTGCAGTCACTTGTACATCAATGTACTTGATGTCACGAGTTTCCTGATACTGCTTGAATTGTTCTTTCTTCTTGTTATACAAGTCTTTCAGTTCCGATTCTTTCACTACGATTGTAGAGTCCACTACAGAAGAGTAAGGAATACCAGCCATCAACACGTTGTACTGATTCACTCTTGCATCGAAAGCGTCCTGTGCTTCCACCGGATTAGAAAGAAGAGCTTTAGACACCAATGCCTGATACTTTTCTGCCAGACGGCTCTCGATCAGAGTTTTCTGAATGAAAGACCAGTATTTATACATGTTATTGTATTGTTCAGCATACTGTGCCGGCATTTGTGATTCGCTCATCTTGGCATATTCCACGAGGAACTTGTTCAACATATCCTTGTCGAAGTTTCCTGTTTGCGGATTCTGGAAAGGAGTTTGTCTCAACAAAGGATGAACGCCTGCTTTCAGGATGTCCTGGATTTCAGCAGCAGAAACAGTCAGTCCCAGTGCTTTTGCTTCTTTTTCGATCAGTTTATTGTTTACGTAGGAACGCCATACTTCATCGCGCACCTGATTGGTTTGTTCGTCATTCAAGGCGGTCACCCCACGCATGAGTTTCACCACTTCGGTATATTCTTCTACCAAATTCTGATACTCTTGAGCGGAAAGAGCGTCTCCGTTCACCTCACCTACGTCATGTGCCTGATGCGGCTGCATCACCTTCCATGCGTCACCCGCAATGAAAGCAAACAGCGCCAAGCCGATAACAATCACCAATAGAGGTCCTTTCGACCTAATGTTTTGTAACGTTGCCATTTTGATTAATACGATTTATGTTTATTATTATTTCTTTCTTTTGTCGTTTTAGCGCACGAAGATACAAAAAATGCTAATATGCATCTATTTATTGGCTAAAAATTTCTTGATTATCGTCATTATTCCAAGACTTTTAATCGCACGAGTTCTATTTTTGTCGCTGTGACCTTAATTATCTTGAATTGATAACGTCCTACCCGGACCACTTCATGCAACTTCGGGAAGCTCTGATATTGGTTCAGGATCAACCCTCCTACTGTCAGATAATCATCCGACTCGGGCAAATCGAGTCCGTACGTCTCATTGACTTTTTCTATCTCCAGGCGGGCGGACAACACATACTCGCGTTCGTCGATCTGCTTGCTGATATAGGAAGTGTTATCGTGTTCGTCTTCTATATCTCCAAAGATTTCTTCAACGAGGTCTTCCAGAGACACGATGCCGGACGTACCGCCAAATTCATCCACCACTACGGCAATCGTTTTCTTTTGCTGCATGAAGAGTTTCATCAGTTTATGGGCGGACATGGTTTCGGGCACAATCGGCACTTGTTTCACATTCTCATGCCAGTTTTTCGGAGCACGGAACATTTCCGACGAATGGATATAGCCGACTACGTTATCGATATTCCCGTCATACACGATTATCTTGGAGATTCCGGATTCTATGAAGCGGCTTTTCAGCTCGTCCAGCGAGGTAGTCAGATCGACAGCCACCACTTCGGTACGGGGAACGATGCAGTCGCGGATTTTTATGTTCGAGAAGTCGAGGGCGTTCTGGAAGATTTTCACTTCCGTGTCCAGCTCTTCTTCATTTTCGGCATTATCAATGCTGCTTTGTACGAAATAGTCCAGGTCGACTTTTCCAAAAGCTCTGTCGGACGCATCCTTATTAACCTTCATTCCAAAGAGGCGAAGGAAGATACAAGACAAGCCGGAGGCTAATTTGGAGATGGGATAGAGAACCACATAACAAACAATAAGCGGAATGGCAAAAACATTCAAGACCAGATTGGGATTGATTTTGAAGATTGTTTTCGGCAAAAACTCTCCGGTCACCAGAATAATCAGGGTAGAAATAACGGTCTGCGCCAACACCATCAGGAAATGATTGTCAATGAATCCCGCCAGCAGATTGTCGCCGATAATCTGTGCCATCAGGATACCATAGATGACCAGTGCGATATTATTCCCCACCAGCATGGTAGAGATAAATTCATTCGGGTTCTTGAAGAAGATAGAAAGGATGCGGGACGTAATTCCCCCCTTGCGTTCCATCTCAAAACGCAGTTTGTCTACCGACACAAAGGCAATCTCCACTCCTGAAAAGAAAGCGGAAAAGACCATGGTGATAATTAGAGAGATATAAATATTCATAAGTTTTGATTTACGATCAGACGATTTACGAGGTACGGTACAATGATATGACTTCGCCTATTTCGCAGTATCTTTATTCACTGAATCCGGCAGTGCTTTTGTTTCCGGTTGGGGCGGACCGCTACTCGCTTCCTCGTCCACATAGAAAATACCTTCAATATTACGAATGGTATATATAGTCATTTGCTGGTTCGAGTCGAAGCCGTGTCCTGTGATAATTCTGTCCGGTTGCTGGATACGTATAAACTTGTCGGAATACACTTTTTGAGTGGCCTCATTCCAGTAGAGCAGTTCGGTATTAAAACGCTCTCCTTTGCGGTTCTGTATATCCACATTCCCTATCAGCTTCCAAAGCCTTTCTTTGTCATAATAATAGGCAGTATCTGCCTTAATACTGGCTTCTACATTAAAGATAGAGTCGAACTGCTCCATATACACACCTTTTTCAAACGCCCAATACGAAGGCTTTTTACGGTCGTACATCATCCACTCTTCCGTGTTCACCCTATAACGTGTCACTCCGGAATCGGAAATAAGGGTAGTAACTCCCAATGTGGTCATCACCGGAAGAGAATCACGTTCTGTGATAGCCTCTCCCATAGCTTTCTGTTTTCCGCCACAGGAAGATAATAAAAGAAGCATAACAACCACCCCGAAGGTGATTGTTATGCTCATGCTTTTATGCAATAAACGGTTTCTTCGTTTTCGCAACATACGGTTATCTAATCGTTGTAGTCTCTCCTATCCAACCGCCGATAGTGATGCGGTCGCCTTGCTTGTAACCTAACATAAACAGGTCTTTAGCTTGTGGAGTATGACCAGAATATCTACCGATCAAGCTGTTAGCTTCTTCAGCTACGCTCGGATCTACTTGTTTTGCACGTTGCAGTTTGTCGATTACTGCAAAGTAAGTACACTTGTTCAAAGCTGACTCGTCGCTCCAGTTAGGACTCATTGCATACAGATTGGCAATCAGGATATATGGAGCACCATAGTTTTCGTTGAACCCGATAGCTTTCTGGCAATATGCTCTTGCTTGAGACAGTTTTTTAGCAGAAGCCAATACTGCTGCGGCAGCGTATGCTTTTTCAGCTTTCTTCACGTTGTCAGTTTCCAATCCAATGGCTTCGTCGAAGAATTTGACAGCACCGTCGATGTCACCTTTCTTAAATGCCTGGTAAGCACATCCGGTAGCGGCATCTGCACTAGGCTCTATTTTGTACACATAGAAAGCAGCCTGTTGATAAGCTTCGCTTTCCGTACATCTCATCATTTTCATGATGTCAATTACTTTCTTCAAGTAAGCCAGGTCTGTTTGGTTAGCTTCTACTTTCGGTCCATAGATGTTTTGCAGTGATTCGCAATCAGCCGTTCCGCTGTTTACAAACAAAGCAACCAGATTATCTTTGATACCTTGCAAGTTTTTCTTCTTTGCTTCGTTCGTTTCAGCAGCAATAGCAGCATCAGCATATTCAGAAGCAGCCAGATAATCCTGAATGAATTGTTCCTTATGGTTAGGATCTGTCTTCAGTTTATCCAAAGACATTTGCAGGAAATAGAAGATAGTAGCGGCAGCAGATTCAGCTTTTACTGCATTTACCGACTGGCTCAACCATTGATAAGCCTGATTAACATCAATTTTCGGAGCGAAAGCGATGTAATCTACTGCTTTGATACCCAGAGCTTCATCAGCAGAAGACACTTTTGTACCTTTCGCCAAGAACTCATCTGTGTATTTGATACGCAAATCATGCGTATTCATCAGTTCATCAAAATATTTCTGATATTCCGGATTATTCCTATCCTTGATTTGTCCCATCAAGCCTTTCAGAATTTTATATCCGTCAGTAAAAGTATAGAAACGAAGCGTCGGGCAGTTTTCCAACACAGCTTTCCAAGGAGTATACGCATCTTTAAAGTTACCTGCACGCACAGCTTCATGCGAGATACTACTGTTCGAGTTACAGTTAGTCGCATCCTGTGCTACCACAGTGGTTGCCCCTGCCGAAAGGAACAACATAGCCACAAGCGTTTTAATTTTCATTGTATCTAAATTTTAGTTGTTATTATTATAGTCGTCTATTCTTTCTCTTCTTACATTCATTTCAATTACTCTACTCTGCGTTTGAAGAACCAACGTTCGTTGAACGTCAATCCGATGCTAACGCGGAAGATATTTTCGTTTACAAAGGTCGATTCCTGTCCACTTACACGAACAAACTGCCCGCTGATACTAAGGATGGAACGGGAACGAGGCACAGGCAGACCGAAACCGGCTGTTACGCCATATTCGCGGGCTGCGTCTTTACCGCCAATCTTATAATACGGAGTCGTATAATAAGCTCCCAAACGATATTTGATGTGGGATAAATAGGAACGTCCAATCAAATTGGGAATATATTCCGCACCCACTGATATTTTATGACGGTCGCAATACGTGTATGTTTCATCAAAATCTTCACGTACAGCATCATCCGATGTATTTACGCCAAACTTTGTTTTTGACCATTGCTGCAAACTATAATCCAGACCGACAGTCAAACGTTTGTCATAGTTATATGTAAAGCCGACGCCAAAAGTATTAGGCACTTCAAGCGTAGCATCCCAATCCTGACTGACAGTTGAGCTAGCTTGCGTCGTTACTGTATAATCATTATTCAGTTTATGCTTCGGAGAATATACTGCTCCGATAGTCGCTGAATGTTTTTTGTTAAATTCTTGCGTATATTGCAATCCAAAATCCAGTTTATAATCCGACACTGACACAGCATTCTGCCTAATGTAAGAATAAGCAGAAGCGGTATTCGGATAAAGCTGCGTCAACGAGCGGGTTATATCTCCCCAAAAATAAGAAGCATTCACACCAACAGACAGGTTTTTCAAGACTTTTACACCCGCACCAACATACAGTTGATGTAAACCTCCCTCACCAGTAAGGCTTTTCGTGCTATACGGTGAAGTTTCTGTAGCCTCATTGCTTTCCGATACAGAATATCCCACATTAGAGAACGGCAACAGACCGATACTCATCGCTACCCTCGGATGCAAACGAAATTGCATAGCCAGATAGTCAAAGCTAGAGTTTTTAGCGTTCAGTTTCACACCACCGCCACTAATATTCATATTTTGCAGACTAACGCCTCCTTCAAAAATAAACGTCAACGAGTCAATGGCTGTATACGAAGCAGGATTCAGCGGATTGATCTGTGCTCCATCCCGAAGTCCAAAAGCAATTCCCCCCATCGCCTTGCTATTCCCGAAACTCTGATCGGACAAGTCGCCATAGCCATATCGTGTATAAGGAGAGTTTGTATTATTTTGAGCGATTGCCATTCCGGTAACCATCGTGAGCAAAAGCGCACAAAGTGTGTGTTTAAATCCTACCATTATTATAGTTTAAAATTCTATTTAATCCTTTCAACACTAAAAATCTATCTGCAAAGATGATACTTTTTACGCTGCTATCAAAAGAAAAATCATCTCCGCCCGTTAAAAAAACCAAAAGTTCAGGATATTTATGCTTCATAGACTCAATATAACCTGAAATTTCGTATTCCATCCCTTTCATCACTCCGGCACGTATAGCCGTTTCGGTGTCCCGTCCCATCGGGAGTTTGCGCCCGTTGGTGTCTACCAAAGGCAAACGTCCTGTAAACTGATGCAATGCCTTGAAACGCATCTGCATACCGGGAGAAATATTACCGCCATGATACTGGCCTTTTGAGTCGATAAACTCGTAAGTAATGCAAGTTCCCGCATCAATCACCAATATATCCCGATGAGGAAACTGCTCATTAGCACCCACTACGGCAGCCATACGATCATATCCCAATGTTTCGGGAGTTTCGTACAGGTTGACAACCGGAAGCGGAGTCTGATGATTGAGCCAGAGCAAAGGAAACGGCAAAGCGGCCAAATCAGCCAATACCTTTTCGTTTAGATCAATGACAGTAGCCACAATCCCCTGTTCAACCGGATATTGAGAACAAAGAGCTTTCAAGCAACCTAAAGACTGATTGGATTCAGCTACTACATCCACGATTTCTCCGCCGTCGAAGAAAGCAATCTTTGCCTTTGTATTTCCTATGTCGATTATTAAATTCAAATCTTTTGGTTCTTTAGCGGGCGCAAAGGTAAAGTAAAAAAAGAAAAGTTGAAGCATAGAAGAGGAATTATCTTCTTTTTTCATTTTAGAAATCCCCCAAACAAAAAAATCGAACTATCTATTTTTAAATAGATCAATTATCTTTTATTGTTTATTATGTATTCCACTTTGCGTTCGGCAGTCCTTTTTCATTACATCATAAACTACTAATAAGCAATAGATTACAAGAGAAAAACAGCGTTCCACAAAGTGTTTCACTATTTTGTAATCAATTTTCTGTTCCAACAGAAACATTATTTCACCCAAACAGAGGCTCCGTTTTATCTCATCTAAAGGCAAATTTCCTGAATCATCTTCATTTTTTCATTCACAAAACACAGAAAAAGTGTGTTGAGCGAACTATATTATATAGATTATTATATTTTAGTATTTATATATGTTCGGTTGGTGGTTCGCCTACTTTTTTTCGAGCGTTGCAAACGCATGACAGACAAGCAGTTGAGCCACCTTCAGGGGGTGTTCGTTTGGCTGTTCGATTTTTAGCCCTAAAATAGAGGCTCTATTTGAGGGAAACAGAGCCTCTGTTTAAGCCATATAGAGCCTCTGTTTGTATGAAATAGAGACTCTATTCCGATAAAACAGAACCACCGTTTTCCCGAATCCAACAATTCTTCCTATATTTGCCACCAAAATAAAACGAGCCTGCTAATGAAACGGTTTTTCTTATATACAATCCTCTCCTTCTTCCTGTTGCTTCCGTCCGCCGGACAAGCACCTGCCAACAGCAACGACTCCATCCGCTTGAGTTTGTTGACTTGCGCTCCCGGAGAAGAAATATATTCCCTGTTCGGACACACTGCCATCCGCTATGAAAACCCGTCACAAGGGATTGACGCTGTGTTCAATTACGGATTATTCAGTTTCAACACTCCTAACTTCATCTTCCGCTTCTCGCTCGGAGAAACCGACTACCAACTGGGAGTGACGGATTATGAGCATTTTGCGGCTGAATACGCATTCTACGGACGCAGCGTGTGGCAGCAAACACTAAACCTGACTGATGAAGAGAAAACAAAACTAATCCAGTTATTACAAGAAAATTACCACCCGGAAAACCGGGTGTACCGTTATAATTTCTTTTACGACAATTGCGCCACCCGTCCCCGGGACAAGATAGAAGAAAGCATTGCAGGAAAGGTGGTTTATCCGACGGAACCGCAGGATGGTTCGCGCACTTTCCGCGACATCGTACATCAATATTGCAAAGGACATCCGTGGGCGCGTTTCGGCATCGACCTCTGCATCGGAAGCGAAGCCGACCAGCCCATCACACAACGGCAAATGATGTTTGCCCCCTTCTATCTGATGGATGCTTTCGACGGCGCACAGATTTCCACAGATACCTATTCCCGTCCGCTTGTCAAGACCAACGAACTGATAATCGATGTCACTCCCGAACCGGATGAAAGCGGCTGGATGCCCACTCCTCTCCAATGCTCGTTACTCTTATTTATACTGACAGCCGCCGCCACGATCTATGGCATCCGCCGGAGAACCGGATTATGGGGGATCGACCTTGTTCTTTTTGGCATGGCAGGTATCGTGGGATGCGTCCTCGCCTTCCTCGCCCTCTTCTCCCAACACCCGGCAGTCAGCTCCAATTTCCTGTTATTGGTTTTCCATCCGGGACAACTTCTTTTCCTTCCCTACATCGTATATTGTGTCCGAAAAGGGAAGAAATGCTGGTACTTGACCTTGAATCTGGTCGTTTTAACACTTTTTATAGTGCTTTTTCCTGTAATTCCGCAAAGATTTGACTTTGCTGTTGTACCTTTGGCACTCGTTTTGCTGATACGTTCAGCAAGCAATCTGATTGTGACATCTAAAAAGAAATAATGAAAGGACTACTAACTTCCCTCATCACCGTACTGACTTTCACCGGGCTACAAGCCCAGTCACTGCCTTCCGCCCCTAAATTAGTGGTAGGGCTGACTATCGACCAACTGCGTACGGACTATCTGGAAGCATTTTCGTCACTCTACGGCGAGAAAGGCTTCAAACGTCTTTGGAAAGAGGGAAGAGTGTTCCATAACGCCGAATATACCTTCTGCAACGTAGACCGCGCTTCTGCCATCGCAGCCATTTACAGCGGCACGACGCCTTCCATGAACGGAATCATCTCCCAACGATGGATGGACGCCTCTACCCTTCGCCCCGTCAACAGCACCGACGACACGGCATTCATGGGATATTACACCGACCAAACGGCCGCACCCACCAAATTACTGACTTCCACCATTGCCGACGAGCTTAAAATAGCGACCCAAGGCAAAGGACTCGTATATGCCATCGCCCCCGATTGCGACGCCGCGCTTTTCGCAGCCGGACATGCCGGAAACGGTGCTTTCTGGCTCAATCCCAACACCGGAAAATGGAGCGGAACGACCTATTATGGAGAGTTTCCGTGGTGGGCAAGCCAATACAATGACCGGCAGGCGATTGATTTCCGTATTGCGGGTATGACATGGGAACCGGTATTCCCCCGTGGCATGTACACTTTTCTGCCAGATTGGCGGGATATACTCTTCAAATATAAATTTGATGACGACCGTAACAATAAGTACAGACGCTTCATCGCCAGCCCTTTTGTGAATGACGAAGTGAACGCACTTGCCGAAGAGGCATTGAATAAAAGCTCCATCGGCATGGATGACATTACTGACTTATTGGCACTCACTTATTATGCAGGAAACTACGCACATAAATCCGTACAGGAATGTGCCATGGAAATACAAGACACCTACGTGCGTCTCGACCGCAGCATCGAAAACCTGCTCGAAGCGCTCGACAAGAAAGTAGGACTACAAAACGTGCTTATTTTCGTCACTTCCACCGGATATACGGACAGCGAATCGGCTGACTCGGGATTGTACAAGATTCCCGGCGGAGAGTTTTATCTCAACCGTTGTGCCGCCCTATTGAATATGTACCTGATGGCTACGTATGGCGAAGGAAAGTATGTGGAAGCTCACCACAACCAGCAGATTTATCTGAATCATAAATTGCTGGAAAAGAAGGAACTGAATCTGGCAGAGATCCAACAAAAGTCAGCAGAATTCCTGATGCAGTTCAGCGGAGTGAACGAAGCATATTCAGCCAACCGGCTGTTGCTGGGTTCATGGACGCCGGAAATTCATAAAATACGCAACGGCTACCACCGCAAACGTTCGGGCGACCTCGTAATCGACGTCCTTCCCGGATGGACCATCGTCAACGAGAACGGCGGCGAAAACAAAGTGGTACGTCATTCTTATATCCCTTCACCGCTGATTTTCATGGGACATTCCGTAAAACCGGCCATTATCCAGACACCTGTAACCATTGAACATATTGCGCCCACACTGGCACATTTCATGCGCATCCGGGCTCCCAATGCCTGTACTTCTGCTCCTATTACCGACCTACGGTAAAAATTTACTCACAAAAACAGGGAGCAAAACATAAATAAATCAGCATTTTAATGTAACTTTGCGGAGATTATTCGCCACAAATCCCACAGATTCACACAGATTAAAAAGAAAGATCCGTGTTCTATATGAAAAAATCTGTGTAAATCCGTGAAATCTGTGGTGCAGAAAAAGATAAATAATAAACTAAATAATATAACATGGGATTTAATGAATTTTTAAGCTCGATTTTCGGAAACAAATCCACACGAGACATGAAAGAAATCAAGCCCTGGGTGGAAAAGATCAAAGCTGCCTACCCGGAGGTTGAGAAACTGGACAACGACGCCCTCCGTGCCAAAACGGAAGAACTCAAAAAATATATCCATGAATCGGCTACCGCCGAACGTGCGAAAGTGGAAGAGTTGAAGGCAAGCATCGAGACACTGGAACTGGAAGACCGCGAAGAAGTCTTCGCACAAATCGATAAGACAGAAAAAGAAATTCTGGAGAAATATGAAAAAGCACTGGACGAAGTACTGCCCGTTGCTTTCTCTATCGTGAAAGCCACTGCCAAACGTTTCACAGAAAATGAAGAAATCGTTGTTACCGCTACGGATTTTGACCGCCAACTGGCTGCAACGAAAGATTTTGTACGCATCGAAGGCGACAAGGCCATCTATCAGAATCACTGGATAGCCGGTGGTAACGATACGGTATGGAACATGGTTCATTACGATGTACAGCTCTTCGGTGGTGTCGTTCTGCACAAAGGTAAGATTGCGGAAATGGCAACCGGTGAAGGTAAAACATTGGTGGCTACCCTCCCGGTATTCCTCAACGCACTGACCGGAAACGGTGTACACGTGGTTACCGTGAATGATTACCTCGCCAAACGTGACTCCGAATGGATGGGACCTCTTTATATGTTCCACGGCTTGAGCGTGGATTGTATCGACCGCCATCAACCGAACTCCGACGCACGCCGTCAGGCATACCTGGCAGACATCACGTTCGGTACGAACAACGAATTTGGTTTCGACTACCTGCGTGACAACATGGCTATCAGCCCGAAAGACCTTGTACAACGTCAGCACAACTATGCCATCGTCGATGAGGTCGACTCGGTATTGATTGACGACGCCCGTACTCCGTTGATTATCTCCGGTCCTGTACCGAAAGGCGACGACCAATTGTTCGAGCAACTCCGTCCGTTAGTAGAACGTCTGGTAGAAGCACAGAAAGTATTGGCTACCAAATATCTCTCCGAAGCTAAGAAACTGATCGCATCCAACGATAAGAAAGAGGTAGAAGAAGGATTCCTCGCTTTATACCGCAGCCACAAGGCATTGCCGAAAAACAAGGCTTTGATTAAGTTCCTTAGTGAACAAGGTATCAAGGCAGGTATGCTCAAGACGGAAGAAATCTACATGGAACAGAACAACAAGCGTATGCATGAAGTTACTGATCCGCTGTATTTCGTAATCGACGAGAAACTGAATAGTGTAGACCTGACAGACAAGGGGGTAGACCTGATTACCGGTAACTCTGAAGACCCGACATTGTTCGTTCTTCCGGACATCGCCGGACAACTTTCGGAACTGGAAAACCAACATCTGACTAACGAACAACTGCTTGAAAAGAAAGATGAGCTTCTGACAAACTATGCCATCAAATCGGAACGTGTACACACCATCAACCAATTGTTGAAGGCTTACACCATGTTCGAGAAAGATGATGAATATGTAGTGATCGACGGACAGGTGAAGATCGTAGACGAGCAGACAGGCCGTATCATGGAAGGTCGCCGCTACTCTGACGGATTGCACCAGGCTATCGAAGCCAAGGAACGTGTGAAAGTGGAAGCTGCTACGCAGACCTTTGCAACGATTACTTTGCAGAACTACTTCCGTATGTATCACAAACTGTCTGGTATGACCGGTACTGCTGAAACGGAAGCAGGCGAACTTTGGGACATCTACAAATTGGACGTAGTCGTGATCCCGACCAACCGTCCGATTGCAAGAAAGGATATGAACGACCGCGTTTACAAGACGAAACGCGAAAAGTATAAAGCTGTTATCGAGGAAATCGAAAAATTGGTTCAGGCAGGACGTCCGGTATTGGTGGGTACTACCTCGGTAGAAATCTCCGAAATGTTGAGCAAAATGCTTACCATGCGTAAGATTGAGCACAAGGTATTGAACGCCAAACTGCACCAGAAAGAAGCGGACATCGTTGCTACTGCCGGTTTGAGCGGAACAGTAACCATCGCTACCAATATGGCTGGTCGTGGTACCGACATCAAGTTAAGTCCGGAAGTGAAAGCTGCGGGAGGTTTGGCAATTATCGGTACGGAACGTCACGAATCCCGTCGTGTAGACCGCCAGTTGCGTGGTCGTGCAGGACGTCAGGGTGACCCGGGTTCTTCTGTATTCTTTGTGTCACTGGAAGATGATTTGATGCGTCTGTTCTCCTCCGACCGTATCGCCAGCGTAATGGACAAACTTGGTTTCCAGGAAGGCGAAATGATCGAGCACAAGATGATTTCCAATTCTATCGAACGTGCCCAGAAGAAGGTGGAAGAAAACAACTTCGGTATTCGTAAACGTCTGTTGGAATATGACGACGTGATGAACAAGCAGCGTACAGTGGTTTACACCAAACGTCGCCACGCTTTGATGGGTGAACGTATCGGTATGGACATCGTGAACATGATTTGGGACCGTTGTGCCAATGCTATCGAAAACAATGATTATGAAGGTTGCCAAATGGAACTGCTTCAGACATTGGCGATGGAAACTCCGTTCACTGAAGAAGAATTCCGTAACGAGAAGAAAGAAAAGTTGGCCGAAAAGACTTTCAACATTGCGATGGATAACTTCAAACGCAAAACTGAACGTCTGGCACAGATCGCTAATCCGGTTATCAAACAGGTATATGAAAACCAGGGACACATGTACGAAAACATCCTGATTCCTATTACAGACGGTAAACGAATGTATAATATCTCTTGTAACCTGAAAGCGGCTTACGAATCGGAATCTAAAGAAGTGGTGAAATCGTTCGAGAAATCAATCCTGCTCCACGTTATCGACGAAGCATGGAAAGAAAACCTCCGCGAACTGGACGAACTGAAACATTCCGTACAGAACGCAAGTTACGAACAGAAAGACCCGCTGTTGATTTATAAACTGGAATCTGTGACTTTATTCGACGCCATGGTGAACAAGATCAACAACCAGACTATATCTATCTTGATGCGCGGACAAATTCCTGTACAGGAAGCTCCGGACGAACAGGCTGCCCGTCGTGTGGAAGTGCGTCAGGCTGCTCCTGAACAACGTCAGGATATGAGCAAGTATCGCGAAAACAAGCAGGACTTGAGTGATCCGAACCAGCAAGCTGCTGCCAGCCAGGATACTCGTGAACAGCAGAAACGTGAACCCATCCGTGCAGAAAAGACTGTAGGACGTAACGATCCTTGCCCATGCGGAAGCGGTAAGAAGTATAAGAACTGTCACGGTAAAAACCTTTAAGAAGTTGAGAAGGGAGAGTTGAGAGTTGAGAGTAAAAAGTTGGGTAAGTAGGAGTTTCTATTTCTTTGCACTCATTTTTGAATCAGCTTCGCTCAAAAGCCTTATTTAATTTTTAACATTAAGGTATAATCTCAAGTTTCAATACACAAAAGAAAGTCTCAAACGGTTAAAAACTGTTTGAGACTTTCTTTTATTCCTCCAAAATTGTACTTTTGTTCAAATTACTAAATAGAACAAAACTATGGCAAAATCTTATTCACTGGCTTTCGTCACTATCTTCCTACTGACACTGGGCAGCTGTCAGAGTTTGGAACAGATTTCCATTGATTATCTGCAACCTGCCGACTTGAGCTTTCCTCCGCAACTCTGGAAAGTAGCTATCGTGAATAACACCAGCAATATCCCGGATAACAAACTAATAACAACGACTGAAAAAATCAAAGAAGGTACACCGCTGGTAAGTCGTGCAACTGCATACGCTAACGGAGATCCCAAGATTGCCACCGAATCACTGGCTGAAGAAATCGCACATCAGAATTATTTTGAAGAAGTAGTCATCTGTGACTCTGCTTTGCGGGCAAATGATAAACTGGCCCGCGAAAGTACATTGAGCCAGGAGGAAGTCCGTCAGTTAGCCTCTAGTTTGGGAGTGGATTTTATCATTGCACTGGAAAATCTGCAACTCAAAGCCACTAAATCTGTCCGTTTTCTGAATGAGTTCAACTGTTTTCAAGGAGCAGTAGACGTTAAAGTATATCCCACGGTGAAAGTGTATCTTCCCGAACGTAGCCGTCCGATGACTACGCTCCATCCTAACGACAGCATCTTTTGGGAAGAGTTTGGAGGTACTGCCGTAGAAGCTGCCACCCGCATGATTCGCGACAAACAAATGCTGGAAGAAGCGGCGGTATTTGCAGGGACAGTTCCGGTGAAATATCTCGTCCCCATGTGGAAAAAAGGAACACGGTATCTGTATACCGGAGGCTCGGTTCCCATGCGTGATGCTGCCATCTATGTACGCGAAAATTCATGGGACGACGCATACGAACTTTGGAACCAGGCTTTCGAAGGTACGAAGAATCAAAAGAAGAAGATGCGGGCAGCTCTCAACATAGCTGTTTATTATGAAATGAAAGATAGTCTCGCTAAAGCGGAAGAATGGGCGGAAAAAGCACAGCAACTAGCCAAGAAAATTGATAAAAAGAATATCACAGATAGTGTTCAGGCCAGCATTGACGATGTGCCGAATTATTATCTTACGTCCTTGTATTTAGCCGAATTGAAGGAGAGAAACGCTCAATTACCTAAGTTAAAATTACAAATGAGCCGATTTAATGATGATTTTTAAGGAAATTGTGTATCAAATCTTATTTTTTTTATACCTTTGAACTTATAAAAAGAAGGAACCCATGAAACTAAGCCAACAATCACTATCCATTATCGAATCGGCTATCCAAAAGGCAGTCGCTAAATATACATGTAACTGTGAACAAACAGTTGTAACCGACATCCATCTCCAACCGGACCAGACATCGGGACAACTTAATATTTACAATGATGATGATGAAGAACTGGCGAACATCATGGTCGAAGAATGGGCTACGTATGAAGGGGATGATTTCCTTGAAAGCGTGGAACCTTCTCTACGCAACATTCTTTGCAGAATGAAAGATGCCGGAGACTTCGACAAGGTGACTATCCTGAAGCCTTACTCTTTCGTTCTGGTGGACGAAGAGAAAGAAACCATAGCGGAATTGTTACTGGTGGACGATGATACGATCCTCGTGAATGATGAATTGCTGAAAGGGTTGGATAAGGAATTGGACGAGTTCTTAAAAGAGTTGTTGGAAAAATAATATACAGCATTTTTAGGATAGAGTTCGTTCAGAATTAATATAAATATCCGAAAGCATTATATAAAGAGAATCGGAAGCAAGCAGGGTATTTCCTGTTGCTTCCGATTATTTTTATAGATACTTCCCTATTGATTATTTATTATATTTGATCGAGATATTAGCAAGTCGAAGCGGCATGAAGCCCGATACGCCGGACGGAAGTCGAACAGGTCGCAATCTGATACAGATATTATCGCGGTTCAATAAGGCATCCGGCAACTTAAAGTCATAGACTTTATAACCAGGAATGTTCTTCTCCGTCTGTCCACCTGCAGCCGTTCTATCAAACTGTCCCAGAATGGTAAACTCTGAATTATCTACTTTCACCCATTCACCACTCATCGAATAAGCATATTCAACCACAGCCACAGGGCCACCTCCCCAACTTGCATTCATTTCAACCTGAAGAGACAGGGATGTAGAAATACCTACTGTCGATATTTTGTCTACGTAAAAATATGAACTTGTAGACCACGGTTTACTATTGAAAGCTCCTCCTCGCATACGCCCATAATATCCATCTGTGGTATTAAGATTCATATCTCCCCGGAAATCATCCTGGAAACCTAATATGTAATCTGCATAGGTTTGCTGGAAATGCTTATTCCCGTCTTTATTAAGAATAGCATTTGACTGCGATGCTTCTCCGCCTGTCGGATGATACTCCGTAAATGTAGAAGCACCTATTTCTTTCCAATCGGGCACATTACAATCCCACTCCACGAGCACCGAAGTGATCTCGTTCATATCACCGATATTGATGTCCTCTCTATGAAGCGGAAGAATACACAACCGGCTTTCGGAGATGTCAAAATTGGTAAGCTTGACTTTCGCTACGATTCCGGTGATGGTTCCTGAACCTCTAGGAAGTGTCTCATGCGCATAAGGAGCATCGAGCGAAGTAAGCATATATGTATTAGAGCCGTTTTTATCTCTGATGCAGGTTGGATAGTATCTGTAGTATGCCGGGAATTTCTCCACCCAATAATTTTTATTCGCCTTACGGTCGGCAGCTCCCGGATCGGTAGTCTTGAAATTAGTAAATGCGCCTACCGGAGAGGCAATCTCGACATCTTTTAAGGTCACAAGGCTGAATACCATATTATCCGTTAGTTCTGCGATTGTTTTTTCAGGAATCGTGAAGGTGGAAAGTTCCGAACTGATTACATGGGCGGCAGTGATACCGCTAATCAGTCTGTAGGTAAAGCTGCCCTCTGATTCTTCCTTTATCGTTCCATCTTTCAAACACAATGAGACCTTGGCAAATTGCGCAAATGTAATCAGAGACTCTGATTCAAATACCACTGTCTCCCCGGTCTCATTCTGAATGACATAACGATTGTTCGGGAAGTTTTTCGATGTACCAGTGGCAACGATCGTTCCTTCAATATATACATTGTTAGTAATTCCACCGACAGGATAGCCATAAACGGTTGGATAGCTGACAAGTTCTGCATTCGCATATTCAGAATATGCTTGCGACAGGTTGATTGTAGTCGTGGCTTTACGTTGGTATTGATCGTCATAACTCAATACGATACTTCCTGTGCGGGGTGATTGAGAATTTGTTTCCGTATTGAAATAAAGTTTTCCGTCACTTATCCGATACTCTTTCACCCATTCCACTGTCGGCGTAATCACAATATCCGTTTCAGGCACATTGGTCGAAATATCCATATTATATTCGCCTCCTTTGGTAAAGAGTTCCATATTATCACTGGCAGGAACTATAAATGGATAACGGGATAGTTGTTTTATCTTGATTACATCCGAAGTCTTCCCATCTTTTGTAAACACACGAATATCACAGAAACGTTCGGAATCACTGATATTTTCATCATAAGTCACTGTGAAATAAGTTCTTGATGACTGGGCTCCACGTATATCTGTAGAAAACCAGGTTGATTCTGCAAAGTCTATGCGCCACTCGGTATTGGATTTCACTTCAACCTGAACCGGAGTACCTTCAGCCTGAAGAATAATCTCATTATTTGTTATTTCCAATATGCCGGCTTCATTTTCGTCAGAGCATGACGGAAACATGATAATTGCCATCACAGCCCCAAAAGCTGCCCAAGCTATTGAATCTTTAATTTTCATATTCATCAATTATTAGATTTAATTTCACCTGTTTTATATAGTATCTCATAAGCTTCATTTCGATCATTCAACACAAAGATCTGAAACTTCTCTCCTCCCGGATAAACACGTGTAACAACATGTCCGGCGGGTTTTATCTTCAAACCGTCTTCACCCAGCCTGCTCCTGTTACTGTCTACCATACCGGCGGCAAAAACCGACCGTTCACCGGCATAAAGGCTTTGAGACAGCATCCGGCTTAGCGGAGCCGGTTGAGGATGATAGTAATCCCACACGGGAATCACGTAGGCTTGCGCTTTCACTTGGGAAATGTAGGTATCACACATAGCGTCAGAGTATGCATGATGATTGGCCACTACCACATCTGTTTCGCCCAGCAATGTAGCTACAGGTGTTTCTATGTCAAACCATTCCGGCGCTTTTTCCACTCCAAGGATATCTCCGCCCGAGAAGTAATCGAAATTACCGTATGTGATACGTATTCCGCAACTGCAACGGTTCTCGTTCAACTGTTCGCTCGAAGAAGCGGTAGATGGCACAAGCTCTTTGGAAGTCGTTCCGCTGCCTGTCCAAATTTTACCGTTACCCACAATATTACGTACTTCGAATGTAGGATAGGAACCCGGAGCTTTTAATAGTTTGATTTGTGTGTTACTTCCTGTCACAAACCCTTCATTCTTTTTACCTTCCCGGTCACGAGCGGCAACATATAATTTATAGTTTGAGATATGGGCACCCGTAACTTTAGCCGCCGTCGGATAATCGTATGTAGGATAGCCACGATCTATCAATGTGGAAATATCCAGAAGATTACCCACATGAGTTATTCCGGTAAGTTTGTAGTCCAGCCCTACTTTTTCGATTGCCAGTTTTCCATTTTGTCCGATATGGTCTGTATCGAAGTGAGTGAGCAAGGCATAATCAATAGCACCGTTATTTTTCAACGGCAATGAGAAATGTTTTATATATTGGGCAATCCATTCAGCAGGCCGTTTAGAGTCATTAGGAACTGCTTTCATAATCTCCTGGGTACCGGTGTGTACTCCCAAATCTCCTGCATCCAGCAACATGGTAGTCCCGTCCGGGAAAATAAGATAGGCTGCATTCCCTCTTCCCGTGCTAATCTGATGAATGTCCAAATAACCAGCCTGCCACTCCGGAAGGTATTCATACACTTTATCTACAGCATCATCCGGAAAAGGCTTTTCCTGTTGGCAACTAGCGAATGTAGGCAGCATCATAACGGCTCCTAGAAATAATATCTTACTATTCATTGTTTTATTCTTTAATGTTCTATTAATCAATTTGTTTAACACTGTATATACCGGCTTCCTCTTTCGTCATTTCATTGCCGCCTCCATATCCCGGATTCTGTCTCAAGACGTTGCTGACGGAAATTGATTTTTCCGGAATAGGAAAGAGTTCATAATGATCGTCATTAGTAGCTTTGTGATCCCACCAGGTGCCTGTTGTATATAAGCCCCAGCGACGAAGATCGGTACGACGACGCTGCTCGCCAAGAAATTCGACCATCCACTCATCGAGAATCCGATACTTGTCAATATTCGTTTCAGTCACCGGATCAGGGTCTACTTCATTCTCAAAGTTGCGTTTACGCACTTCGTTGAAAAGATTGGCTGCTTCTTTCTTATATCCGCTTCTGTATTTACATTCGGCAAGCATATAATAGATTTCTGCAAAACGAAGAACCGGATAGTCAGGATTAAAAGCAAGTGTCTTGTCTGTATTGTCCGGCACCGGCAGTTTGCACAAACGTATTCCCGAATTCTCTTCTCCGGTACTTATATTGGAAGGAAGTTCATTTACGGAAGAATATTCTCCGTCTTTCACTTTCTTAAATTGTGCTACCTGGTCAACAAATTCAAGAACCTCACCCGGGTATTCATACAGTCCCGTACATTTCACCTCTGTTCCACTTCTTGATATACGTTGTAATTTTCCGTAAAGAAACATTCCTTCGTATTTGCCATTTCCTTTATATACATACAATTTCTTACGAAGGTCTTTCGCATGAAACTTGGCAAAAGGACGTCCGAGTTTGTCCGTATAGGGATCACCATTGGGTTTCAGAGATGGTTGAAGATGCATACCGTTCGTAGAGGAATAGCCGCTAAGATCGAAATAGTTCTTCGCATTATAATGATTATAACGTTCGAACTGCCACTGAAACAGAGTTCCTTTTGCATATTGCGACTGAACGGACCACATCACTTCTTTCGACTTGTTATTTTCGAAGGTGAAAGGACCGAACCAGTCTTCTTCCAACTCGTAATAGCCGTATTTACCGTCTAGTAAATCCTGACAAATCTGCGCACATTCAGCAAAGCGACTTTCCCCTGTATAGACTTCTGCATTAAAATATAATTGAGCAAGTAGAGCAGCCGCGGTTCCTTGGCGTAAGTAACCTTCTTCCAGCATATCTGCTGTTTTTTTCTCTAGTTTGGGGATGGCGGCAAGCAGGAGTTCTTCCACATAATTAAAGGTTTCCCGTGCTGTGGAACGTGGAGATTCCTCTGTGGTAGAACGTCGGTAAATAGGCATACCGCCATAGAAATCAAGTCCTCTCAAATAGAAATAGGCCACTAATGTCTGGAGCTGCATCTGATGATCTGCCTTCAGTTCTTCCGTCATACCTAATGAAACATAGTCTACACCAGCTAAGTCTTCTTTACAGGCTAAAGCCATGGCTACTCCCATACCTACTCCACGCCATGTTTCTTCGTTGTTGGGGTGAAGTGGTGTCCAGTCATGGTGTTGCAGCTGGGCGTATCGGACATCATTGTAATGTATTCCTTTTTGTGTGACACACATCTCGTCTGTTGTACATTCCTGAAGAATGGCACGGTCGAATCCGTGAAACCAACGCCAGTGCGTGAAAGAGCGTACCAGAAAAGAGTAGACAGTTTCCTTAGATGTGAAATAAGTATCCGGAGTTACTTCGGAATACCACTTCTCATCCAGATTAGTACAACCGGAGGCCACCAGAAGGGTGAGGAAAGAGATTATAATTAGAATATTTCGTCTCATATCATTATATTAGTTTATAGGTACTTTACTATTAGAATTGGATTTTCATACCAAAGGTATATCTACGAGTTTCAGGATAAATATTATTAAACCATTCATAACCGGGATCCAAACCGTTCACATTCACTTCCGGATTCAATCCTGAATATTTTGTAAAACAGGCAACGTTACGGACGGTCAGGTAAAGATCAATCTTATCTATATACTTTTGCCATTTTTTCATGTTAAGAGAATACCCCAGGCTAATGGCATCAATCTTCAAGAATGTACCATCCTCAAGCCAGTAATCGCAAAGTTGCTTTACTTCTTTGATGTGCCGGTTATCAATGTATGCGTTGCGAAGAACATTCTGGCCTGCCACTTCAGAAAGTCCATAGTACATATTTATGGTATTGAACACATCGAAATCGATCCAGCTACGCAGGTTGATGCCTAAAGAGAGATTTTTGTAAGTGAAGGTATGATCCCATGATACCATCAATGCAGGAATGGCATTGCCGATATATCGTTTGTCGTCATATGTTTTTTTATCGCTAAGGATTACATTGTCATTCTTATCATACAGAAGCCACCTGCCATTGTCCGTGATACCGGCATATTTCCAGATGTAATAGCTTCCGATTTTTGTTCCGGCCTCAATTCTACCGGCTGATCCGTTTGTACCCGGTGACGGAAATCCTACACGATCCTGATAGGTATTATTGCCCCACAAAGAGGTAATTTTGGAGGAAGAGTGTGATAGGCGCATAGTAGTTGTCCAATTAAAGTTTCTGGTTTTGACGGGTACTCCTCCTATCTCGAACTCCCATCCGGTATTCTCAAGATTACCGTAATTCATGGTGGTTGTTTCATAAACAGCGGGAGGATTGGGAACGTTGATATTATATAACATTCCGGAAACTCTTCTCTTATAGATATCAAACTTACCAAAAAGACGGTTATTCAGAAATGCATAATCCAAGCCGATGTTAAGCTCTGCTTTCTTTTCCCAGTGCAAGTCATAATTGACGTTACGGGCCGGTCCATAAGAGGTGATCCATGTACCGTTATAAGGCCACATTGAATTGGAAGAATACATGGCAGTGGATGCTCCTGCAGAGAAATTGTTATTTCCCGTTACACCGTAACCAACGCGTACTTTAAGGTCATCGAGAAAACTGACGTCACGCAGAAATGCCTCATTGGATATACGCCATCCACCTGATACTGCCCAAAATGTTCCCCAACGATGATTCTTTCCGAATTTTGACGAGCCCTCGTGGCGAACACTTCCTGTAAGCATATAGCGGTCTTTATAGCTATAATTCGCCCGGCCAAAGAATGAAATAAGACGTTCACGGGGATATTTGTGGGAAGACATTGCCGCCTTTCCGTCGGAAAGCCAGCTACCTGTCCCCATATCCCAAGCCCCTACTCCATCCACAGGAAAATCGTAGTTAGTCATATTAAAGTTTTCAGAGTTATTTTCCCAATAACTATATCCGGCTACCGCACTAACCGTATGGTCGTCTGCAAAAACACGCATAAAATTGATGGTAGGTTCAAAAGAGACATTGACTGTTTTGCTATATGCATGAAATCCTCTTCCTTTATAACTTCCATTTAAAGAGGTTCTGTGTAACGCGGACGTATAATGTGTCTGCTGATACTGGCGATCTTCCCAGCCAAGAGTGGCTTGTGCCGAGAATCCGGCAGGCAAATTGAGCTTTACCGTTGCATCCGCCTTCAGCCATTTATCAACATTATCTGCCTGTTTCAACATTACTTCTGCTAAAGGATTGTAATATTCACTACCACCAACCAATACATTATATCCTGTTTCACTAGTGCTGTCATATACATGTTCCGTCGGATTCATCTTCAATGCCATGTCGAAATAGGAACTACTGCTCCGCTGATCCCGGTGTGCTTCCCGGTATTCTGTGTGCAAGCCTATTTCCAACAAGTCATTGAGAAGATTAAAGTTTGCATTGATACGCCCCGAATAGTCTTTACGGTTGTCACCAATTGCGATACCTTTTTGATCCTGTGCCATAATAGTAGCATATATTTTAGCTGTATGGCCGCCGCCCGAGAGGTTGACAACATGGCGTTGGGAGAGTGCTCCTTCATTCAAAAGTTCACCGTACCAGTCGGTGGATGCCCCTAAATCAGTTCCTACTCCAAACCTTACGAAAGCATCACGATCAAGGACCTGCGGTCTCCTGGAAACTTGCTCGGTAGAGAGTTCGCCCGTATATGATAAGGTTATGGGACCTTCTTTTGCTTTCTTGGTAGTCACTAAGATGACACCACCGGCTGCTCTTGTTCCGTAAATAGCACCTGCAGAGGCATCTTTCAAAACATCAATAGACTGAATATCTTCCTGACTGATAGAACGTAAATCACCTCCGGGAATTCCGTCTATCACAATCAAAGGAGAAGAAGAAGCATTGATGGACGCTACTCCACGCAGCTGGAAACTGGCAGAAGCATTCGGACTGGAAGTCTCGGAAACATTCATACCGGAGATTTTACCCTTTAAAGCTGTCGCAATAGTGGAGCCTCCCATTCCAGTCACTAAATCTTTGGATGATATGGAAGTGATGGAACTGGTCACTGCACGTTTCTCCATCGTTCCATAACCGATAACGACTACCTCATCCAGCAACTGATGATCTTCTTTCAATACCACTGACAAGTTTGTACGGTTTCCCACCTTTACTTCAAGAGA
This sequence comes from Bacteroides xylanisolvens, assembly GCF_018289135.1. Taxonomy (NCBI): domain Bacteria; kingdom Pseudomonadati; phylum Bacteroidota; class Bacteroidia; order Bacteroidales; family Bacteroidaceae; genus Bacteroides; species Bacteroides xylanisolvens. Next base: position 20,838 of record NZ_CP072216.1, on the reverse strand, counting down.
CTGAAAGCCAATATATGAAATCACCAATATGGCATCGGAGGCAACCGTCAACTTAAATTTTCCATCTAAATCAGAAACTGTACCTTTCCCAACCACTCCTTTTTCCTGAATACTGGCACCTATTACCGGCTCTCCCTGTACATCCGATATGATACCAGATACAATCATTTTCTTTTCCTGTTGCGGTGACTGTACCTCAACAGACAGTATAATCTTCTTGTCTAGCACTGAATATCGCACGTTAGTGCCAGCAAAAACTTCCTTAAGCACACTAAATATATTACTTCTATCAACTGATATAGATACGCGGCGATTCAAATCCACATGTTTGTTATTGAAAAAGAAATCAAAATCAGACTGCTCTTCAATCTCTTTTAAAATATCCTCCACCCGCTGATTGTGTACATCAATACTGATTAAAGTTTTTTGTGCATAACTATCGGACGCATAACATAGCCCGATAGAGCATACCAAGAATAAAATCAAAAGTCTCATAGATAATGGGATTTTGTTAGAAACTCGCCAAAGCGACTTTACCACCCATAAAAATTGGATGCTAAAATAATTTTGCATAAATTTGTGATGACTTAAAGTTAATAAAAAGTTTATCTAAGCTTGTCGCCAAACAAGCATCAAAAAGATTTACCGATTTCCATACGGGAAGATACGCCAATATCATCCCGTATGTTTTTTAACTAAGGGGCTCTGTCTTTCATTGCATTTTTTGTTTTAAGGTTAATCAATCAGTATATTTCTATTTTGCTCTTTTCATCCTTCATATCCGGCGAATCAAGATAACGCCAGCGGATTTGAGAAGAAAGTTGGAAGTATTCAAGGATACGTTCCAGGCGTTGGTTGGTAAATGTTCCCGTAAATGAATCTCCTTTCAAACGATCATTTTTAATAATGAATTCCACATTATACCGTTTTTCCAACATTCGCAGGCCTTCTTCCAAAGGAGTATTTCTGAATATAATCTTACCTTCTTTCCAGGCAATCTCCGATTCTCCGGAAGTGGCATAAAGCTGAACCTTATTATCTTTTGAATCATAGACCAATTTCTGTCCCGGATCCATCAGCACTTTTTTCGAGACATCATTTGATTTATAAATAAAACCGATCTTTCCTTCTACCAATGTCGCTGAAATCCGATCTTCTTTTTCGTATGCCTCTACATTAAAATGAGTTCCCAGTACTTCTATTTGTGATTGATGGGAAGTGGAGACTATAAATTTCTTTTCCGGATTCTTAGCCACTTCAAAATAAGCTTCTCCCTGTAAAGTCACATTTCTTGTATCATTATCGAAACGTGAAGGATAACTTAGTGTTGATTCCGAATTCAGATAAACAAGCGTACCATCGGGCAGGGTCAATGAGGTCATCATCCCAGGATTTGTTTTCACTTCTATGATTTGTGCCAATTCCTGTTCGTTTCCTCCCCAATATTGGAGCATCAATGTAACGAGAAGTGGAATGAACAAAATTGCTGCCGCACGTTGTGCCCATTGCCACCACATCGTTCCCTTGTGTCTGTTACCCGACATTCTACTTTTCACCTTCAACAATGCTTTCTCCGTATCGACTTTCTTCATAACATTAACTGTATCCGTGGCAAGATAAAGAGCATGTATCTGTTTTGCCATCCGTCGATTTTCGTCCGATTCGCTCATCCACATCTCAACTTGCAGACGTTCTTCTTCCGTTGCCACCCCTTCACAATAACGGGGAAGCAGTTCTTCTATCGTATTTCTATCTGTTTTATCCATATCTGTTTTTATTGCCTTTTACTATATGACAAGGAAGAATGGGAAGACTCCTAAACTAAAAACCATTTTTTTTCAAAAAATCTTTGTTTCTATCTAAAAAAGCTATATTTGCAGTAAATTATGGAGCTAATACATGAAAGGAACTTATCAATCAGACAATGATTTTCTATTATCAGCCGTTCAACGCGGAGATCAAAAAGCGTTCGATACACTGTTTCGGAGATATTATCCGATGCTGTGCGCGTATGGTCACCGGTTTGTCGAGTTGGAAGATGCAGAAGAGATTGTAGAGGATTCTCTTTTATGGATTTGGGAAAATCGGGAAACACTGGTTATTGAGTCCTCTCTTAATTCTTATCTTTTTAAGATGGTGTATCGCAGGGCTTTGAACAAGCTTGCACATATCGATGCCACCCAACGGGCAGATACCCGCTTTTATGAAGAAATGCAGGAAATGCTGCAAGATACGGACTATTACCAGATTGAAGAACTTGCGAAACGGATTGAAGATGCTGTCGCGGCACTGCCCGAAAGTTATCGGGAAGCTTTTGTGATGCACCGATTCCGGGATATGAGTTACAAGGAGATTGCAGAAACACTGGGAGTATCTCCCAAAACAATAGATTACCGTATTCAACAAGCGTTAAAGCAACTGCGCGTGGATTTGAAAGATTACCTCCCGTTACTACTACCTCTCTTATTTCCCTAGAGAGACGAAACATATAAGTAACCACCAATATTATTTCATTTGGCTATTACCTGTCAGCTAAAGTATTAATAGATAACTTGCGTTGTATTAAAGATAAACTTACGTTCCTCTAAGGCTAAAGTTCCCTTTGACCTGAAACAAACTATAAACGCAAGTTCCAATTATATAAATGTAATCTTCATTTTTATAAACGCAAGTTTCATTTATAAAAACAAAGCTTCCGTTTATAGATTTCTCTTAGACAAAAACAACTTTGGCAGTAAGGAAAAGGAAGTTTGCAATAAGGAGACAGTAACTTATCTATTAACTAACTTCATCTCTTTCTATAAGGAAGTGTAAACCAGAAAGTAGATCCTTTACCTTCTTCTGAATCTACTCCTATTTTTCCCCCGAGACGCTCAACAATCGTACGACAAATGGAAAGTCCTAAGCCGGTACCTTGAATGAATGGGTTATATTTTACGAATCGTTCGAAAACATGTTCACACTGTTCGTTTGACATACCACAGCCGGTATCTGATACATAAAAATAAATAGTATCGGTGTCTGTCATACGATACCCCATACAGATAGTGCCTGTTTGAGTAAATTTGATAGCGTTATTGACAAAGTTGGCAAGCAATTGTATCAGTCGATTCTTATCAATATAAAAAAGACAACCCGGCAAGCGTTCGGTAAATGCAAGGGTAACATCATTGTTTTTCAAACGTAACTGCATACTTTGTTCGATTTCCTCCATTGTCTGATTAACATCGATCGAGGAAGGATAGAAATCAAATGTTCCGGCTTCAATCTTCGACAAATCCAGAATATCATTAATTAATTGGAGCAACAAGTCGGTATTTGTTTCGATGATATCTGCGTACTCGCGCATTTCGACAGGATCTTCTGTATGGGGAAGCATATTTGAAAAGCCCACGATTGCGTTCAAAGGAGTACGTATTTCATGGCTCATGTTCGCCAGAAAGGCAGATTTCAATTGATTAGCCTGCTCCGCTTTCTCCACCGCTTCACTCAAACGGCTATACGCTTTCCGAAGAATACGAATATAATAGACAATAGCAGCTATCAAAAGTAATAGAAAAACAGAACTAGCAATAATCTTAACATAGTGTTGCTGAAAAAAAGTTTGAGGTTTATCAATATATACAGCATCGTCGGGATAACGACTTGACGGAATATTATAAGACTTTAATACAGGATAACAAAGATAGGCATTTCCTTCCCCTCCCACTCCACCCGGGATATTGCGGGCTTGTTCTCCATTCAATATGCGATTCAGGATTTCCAGCAAAGAATCGCAAAAAGACTCCGTCGATACATAATATCCTCCTGCGAAAGTATTGTTCGATAAATTTTCGGGAGATAGCAAAAACAGAGGTGAGGGAGTAAAATTGGTTATAATTTCCTGTATGTGGTCGAAAAGGTAGTTGTTATCATTTTCATTATGAGACTCAAACCAGGAATAGTAAATAATCCCTGTATTAGGTTTATAACTATGCAGGGTATCCAGCAACATTTCTGTCGATAATTGAGTGGTAGAAAGCAGATCCAAACGTAAATCCGGAAAATTTTCTTCGACGGCTTCCTTTACATCTCTACGGGTTTCTTCACTAATATATCTGTCGTCTGAAATAAATGCCAGACGTTGCATATCCGGTATTAGTTTATAAATCAGTTCCACTGTTTCCTTCACATAATAATGCTGCTTTAAAAGTGTCAGATTATAGCCTCTTCTCCATTCTTCACCGAGGACACTATTGGTTTCTGTTAGTGGAGCATGAGACAGCAAAACGTCGAGAGAAGCAGGCAGGCGGTCGCGGGCATTTGTCACTATTACCGGAACGTCTTTCCATACGTCATCAAACAGTTCACGGCAGACAATCCATCCCGGATCTCCAATCAAGACGATGGCAGCGGGAGCTACCGGGTATTTCTCACGCAAATGGGTGACTACGGCATCTGCTTCCATCTTATTAGCCAAAGCTGGTACGGAAAGGGATTCCGCTTTGGCAGATATCCCCTGCTTCTGAAGAGCATCGTGTATGCACCAATAAAAGTTTTTAGCCCAAGGCAGATTAAAATTAATAGAGTTTAAAACCAGTACTTCTTTATTTGTTGTTTCAGTTCGGGCTGACACAGATAATAAGAATCCTTCTATAAAAAGGAATATGCTTAAGAATGAGATGGTTCGGAGTACTTGCTTCATTTGTGATGTTCGATAATAGCTACGGCAAAGGTAGTATTTATTTCCATTTCGCAAAAAAAAGACATCTCAAAATTAATCGAGATGCCTTATATTATTGAAATTTAGCTATCAGAGAGTTACGCTTTCTTTAAAGCAGCAATGCTTTCTTTCAAAGAATTAATAATACTTTCAGCATCGGTCTGTTTCTTGCGTTCCAGTTCGAGAACAGCCGCCGGAGCATTGTTGACGAATTTTTCATTGCTAAGCTTCTTCATTACGCCTTGCAAGAATCCTTCTTTATGCTTCAGTTCTGCTTCCATACGGGCAATTTCCGCTTCCACGTCAATCATATTACCCAATGGTACCGCAAATTCTGTTGTTCCTATCATGAAAGAAGCAGCACCTTCCGATTTGCTTTCCACCACTGTTACAGCAGACAGGTTACACATCTTGATAATCACCGGATTCATTTTTTCTACCGGATGACTATCCACAACCTGCAATTCGAGTTGTTCCTTCAAAGCAATATTCTTTTGCAAACGAATGCTGCGAACATTGCTGATAATTTCCTTAGCCAATTCAAATTCTTGCAGGAATTTCTCGTTTACCTCAAGAGGCTCCTTCATGAGAGTAACCATCAAACTTGCACCCGGTTCGCGCTCACGCAGTTGTTGCCACAGTTCTTCTGTGATAAACGGCATGAAAGGATGAAGCAACTCAAGCAGACGTTCGAAAGAACTAAGCACCATACTATAAATAAAGCCATTAATGGGCTGTCCATAAGCAGGTTTCACAATTTCCAGCAACCAGGAAGAGAACTCATCCCAGAACAGTTTGTAAACCAACATCAATGCTTCGCTCAAACGATATTTAGAGAACAAATCGGCAACTTCAACCGCAGCTGCATCCAGTCTCTGGTCGAACCATTGAACAGCCAGATGAGCATCGGGTGGAACTGGAATGGAACCTTTGCCATTAGTCCATCCTTTAATCAGACGGAAAGCATTCCATATCTTGTTGCAGAAGTTACGTCCCTGTTCACAAAGGGCGTCGTCGAAAAGAATATCGTTTCCGGCAGGAGCTGAAAGCATCATACCCATACGTACACCGTCGGCACCATATTTTTCAATCAGTTCCAATGGATCGGGAGAGTTACCGAGCGATTTAGACATCTTACGTCCCTGTTTATCACGAACGATTCCTGTGAAGTATACGTTCTTAAACGGCATCTGTCCCTCGTATTCGTAGCCTGCCATAATCATACGGGCTACCCAGAAGAAGATAATGTCCGGCCCTGTCACAAGGTCACTTGTCGGATAGTAGTATTTGATTTCTTCGTTGCCCGGGTTGTTGATTCCGTCGAACAAAGAGATAGGCCACAACCAGGAAGAGAACCAAGTGTCCAGGCAATCTTCATCCTGACGAAGGTCTTCCATTGTCAGGGCGGCATTACCCGTCTTTTCTTTTGCTTTTGCCAAAGCTTCCTCGGGAGTAGCGGCTACTACATAACCACCTTCCGGCAGGAAGTATGCAGGAATACGATGTCCCCACCACAACTGACGGCTGATACACCAGTCTTTGATGTTTTCCATCCAGTGACGGTAGGTATTCTTGTATTTGGCAGGGTAGAATTTCAGATCGTCGTTCATTACCGGAGGCAATGCCATATCTGCAAAATGTTGCATCTTGAGGAACCATTGCATAGACAATTTCGGTTCGATCACAACGTTGGTACGTTCCGAATATCCTACCTTATTTGTATAGGCTTCTATTTTTTCGAGCAATCCGGCAGTTTCGAGGTCTTTCTCTATTTGTTTACGAACATCGAAACGGTCCATGCCGATATACATACCGGCAGCTTCGCTCAATGTACCGTTGTCATTGAAAATATCGATACTAGGCAAGTTGTATTTTTCACCCAGCATATAGTCGTTTACATCATGGGCCGGGGTTACTTTCAGACAACCCGTACCGAATTCGATGTCTACATAATCATCCTCAATCACAGGAATGACACGGTTTACCAGCGGAACGATCACTTTCTTTCCTTTCAGCCATTCGTTCTTCGGGTCGTTCGGATTGATACACATAGCCGTATCACCCATAATTGTTTCAGGACGGGTTGTTGCAACAACCGCGTAGCGACCTTCCGGATCACCTTCTACTTTATAGCGAAGGTAATACAGTTTTCCGTGTTCTTCCTTGTAGATTACTTCTTCGTCAGAAAGGGCAGTCAAGGCTTTCGGGTCCCAGTTTACCATGCGGACGCCCCGGTAGATCAATCCTTTATCGAACAGATCGACAAATACCTTGATTACACTTTCACTACGTTTCTCATCCATAGTGAAAGCAGTACGATCCCAGTCGCAGGATGCGCCGAGTTTACGGAGTTGTTTCAGGATAATACCACCGTGCTCGTCTGTCCATTCCCAGGCATGTTTCAAGAATTCGTCACGAGATAGATCGGTTTTCTTGATACCTTGAGAAGCGAGTTTGTTTACAACTTTAGCTTCGGTAGCAATAGAAGCGTGGTCAGTTCCCGGCACCCAGCAAGCATTCTTGCCTTCCATACGGGCACGACGAACTAAAATATCCTGGATGGTATTATTAAGCATGTGTCCCATGTGTAACACACCGGTGACGTTCGGGGGCGGGATGACGATGGTGTAAGGTTCACGGCCATCGGGTTTTGAACTGAATAATTTGTGGTCCAGCCAATACTGGTACCACTTTCCCTCCACGTCAGCGGGATTGTACTTACTTGCTAATTCCATATTGTTTTATGTATATGATAATGTATATTCTAAAAATAACGGGTGCAAAATTAATAATTTAAATTCAAATCTTACCACCCTCGGGGTGTTTCTGTGCACGGAAAGAGAATTTATATCCCTCATAAAGAGCGAATCCGTAGAATAGGGCAGTCATCGACATTACATTTTTCAACAGAATAGAGAATATCTCTCCATAGTCTACACCTGCCAGGACTTGAAAATAGCCCATATCGTAATCTTGAGAGATATATCCGATAATAGACAAAAAATCACCTAAGATGCAACTAACCAGAGATAATGCCGCACCGATAATTCCGAAAATGGGACGTATTCCCTTGCCCTGCCGCATCGCAAAACCTACCATGAATCCGATAGCAATGGGCATAAACCCAATCTGACGACCTGTAGAAACGGAGATCAGCCCCCATGCCACCGCACCAACGATGCATGCGACAACTGCACACAATACTCCTTTGGACAGGTTCTCTTCGGCAAGCATTTCCTCTTCTGTCATGGATACCGGAAAGTCTTCCGGCTTGGGAGGCGCTAATCTTTCCAGTTCCTTATCTTGCTCAAAACTGTCACATTCTTCTTCAAAAGCGGGAAGTTCTCCGGTACGTTTACAAACGAGTCCTTTTCCGTTCACAAAATCACGTGACACGCAATTCCTGCAATACTTTTCTATTTCTTCTGATGTAGCCATCTTATCCGGTTTATGTTGAATAACTTTCTCTGATTACGCAGGTACACAAAGTCACTGTTAACAGATTTTTTGCAAATATAGAGGTATTTTTTCGCGCGACGTTTATTAAATGCATATTTTTGTTGACTGATTTTATACAAATGATGAAAAATAAGCCAAATGTAAGATATTTAGCCTTAGGAGCATTATTAATCCTGGTGTGGCTAACGCAATGGATTCCTGCTCTGGCAACGATCTATTCTCAAACAATCTATCCCCTTATCTCCTACGTCCTGTCGTTTTTTTCCGGTTTATTTCCTTTTGCCATAGGGGATTTATTTATTTTCCTTAGCATCACAGGCGTGATTGTTTATCCCTTTTATGCCCGTCTCCGCAGGAAGTTACCTTGGAAGAAAATCTTATTGCGTGACGGAGAATACTTATTATGGATTTATGTATGGTTCTATCTGGCATGGGGACTGAACTACTCGCAGAAAAATTTCTATCAACGAACAGAAATCCCGTATACCGCCTATACTCCCGAGATTTTCCAAGAATTCGTAGATGATTATATTACTCAACTGAACCGCTCGTATACTCCTGTCAATAGTATCAATCAAGATTTAATACGAGAGGAAACTGTGCGAATCTATCATCAGTTAAGTGATAGTCTGGGCGTACATCGCCCTCCACACGAGCATCCGAGGGTAAAAACAATGTTATTCACTCCCTTCATTTCGATGGTAGGGGTAACGGGTAGCATGGGGCCTTTCTTCTGCGAGTTTACACTTAACGGAGATTTGCTTCCCGTTAATTATCCGGCCACTTACGCTCACGAATTAGCCCATTTATTAGGTATCACCAGTGAAGCGGAAGCTAATTTCTATGCTTATCAGGTTTGCACCCGTTCAGAAGCGATGGGAATCCGTTTTTCCGGATATTTCTCTATATTGGGACATGTATTGGGAAATGCGCAAAGATTACTCCCGGAAGAAGAATACACCCGGCTGTTTAAACGCATCCGACCGGAAATTATCGAATTGGCTAAGAATAATCAAGCGTATTGGGCTGCCAAGTATAGCCCTGTGGTCGGTGCTGTGCAGGATTGGATATATGATCTTTATCTGAAAGGGAATAAGATAGAAAGCGGACGACAGAACTACTCGGAAGTAGTGGGGCTGCTGATTTCCTATCAGGAGTGGAAAAAGAAATAAGTATAGATTGTGCCTTGTTTTGGCACATAGTTTCACGATATTTGCAGCACTAATATAAAACGGATAAACTGATTTCTTTATGGCAAAAGATCTCTTTAATAGATATCTCTGGTTAGTAGACACAATCTATCGGGCTGGAACAATAACACTGGATGAAATTAATCGTAAATGGCTGCAGTGTGAAATGAGTAATGGAGAGGAAATCCCCAATCGGACTTTTCATAATCACCGGAAAGCTATTGAGGAACTATTCGACATTAACATAGAATGCGATAGACATAACGGATGTAATTATTACATAGAAAACACTGAAGAACTTAAAAAGGAAGGACTCAGAAAATGGCTCTTGAATACATTTGCAGTCAATACAACCCTCAATAAAAGCCACAAATTAAAGGATAAAATTCTACTAGAAGACTATCCCTCAGGAGAACAATATCTGATACCAGCCATTGAAGCTATTCATAATTGTATAACGTTGGAAATAACATATCAAAGTTATTGGCAGGACAAATCATATACATTTCAAATTGAACCTTATTGTATAAAAGCCTTCAAACAGCGTTGGTATATCGCAGCACGAAGTCCGTATTACAACAAAGTGTTGATCTACTCCCTCGAGCGAATACTCGAAATGGAACAAACAGATTTATCATTTGAGTGTCCTCAAACGTTCAATCCTAAAGTCTACTTCGACAACAGTTTCGGAGTTATTGTCGATGAAGAATATGATGTAGAAAAAATCAGAATAAAAGTCTACGGAAACCAATGTAAGTATTTCCGTTCCCTCCCGTTACACCATTCTCAAAAAGAAAGTGAAACACATAGTAACTATTCCATTTTCGATTATTCATTACGTCCTACCTATGATTTCTGTCAAGCTATACTATCGCATGGAAATCTTGTAGAAGTTCTAGAACCTCAATGGTTCAGAATTCAAATCGGAACAATGATTCAAAAAATGAATCAACTATATCAATGAATATTATCATAAATGTAATGAAGTGAGTATTCATTAGTAAATAATAAAGCAGTCCGGTCATCTTTTCTGATAAAATTCTTTTAATTCTAAAAAATGTTTCTTAGTTTTGTGATGTATAATCATTAAAAAGAAGTAGTAAGAAACAGAGAACTAAAATTTTCAGACATATTGATTGAACGTTAAGACGTATTATTTCGATTAGGTAAATCTGGTAAATGTTGTAAGACATATATGTTATACGTTGTATATCAATACAATATAATTTCATGTGTCTTATCAAAGAAACAAGACAGGAACAAAATCAATAATTTAAGCGATTCTTCGCTTTTCACATTTCACTTAGTTTCATCCTTTGCACTTGGTTGTACTAAAATGTTTTTTAAGCCATTTTCCCCGACAACCAGTCGCTCTTCTGAGAATATATTGTTGAAGCGCATCGATGAATTGTTGCAGCCAAAAGAGAAAATGAGCAAAAGTATATCTTCAGATTACATTCGCCGGAATTTTTATTATCCGCAAAGGTAAGCATTTCCATCAAGTCATAGGCATATGGAAAGGCAAATATGCCTACCTAAATTTAGTTTACTTTGTTTAGCATATATATAGGCTAATGTACTAAACTAAACCGAATTTTCACCTCTTCTTGCACTTTCTTCACATAACAGCGCAGTTAAAAAGAATACGAAACAACATCGTATTTTTCTCTTTTGGCTGCAATATCAATTTCGACATAAGATTGTGTCATTCAATAAAAAATCGTGAGATCGTTAAAAACAGAGGTTTTTTATTATGCACGAATCAAATAAAAGCAGTACATTTGTCAAAGAATGACAAATAACGAAACATAAAATGCTATTTGCTCAAAGAATAAAAGAGGCTCGAATTAAAAATGGATTGCTACAAAAAGAATTAGCAATAGCTCTAAACATAGATATACCTATGTATAGCCGAATCGAACGTGGAGATCGATTCGCTAAAAGAGAACAAGTAATTCATCTTTCCTCTATATTGAATATTGAGCGAGATGAATTACTAAGCCTTTGGATTGCAGATAGAGTAAACGCAGTTATAGGAGAAGATAAAAACATTGCTGATAAAGCTTTGAAAATAATAGTGGATGATAGAATATGGAAATAAAAACAACGCATACGCTTATTAATGGTGATAGTCGGAATCTATCTTTGATACCGGATAAATCCGTTCATTTGATAATTACATCGCCACCGTATTGGCAATTAAAAGATTATGGAACCGATAGTCAAATCGGATTCCATGATAGTTACGAGAGTTATATCAATAATTTGAACACCGTATGGTCGGAATGCAATCGTATATTGCATGACGGTTGCCGTTTGTGTGTAAATATCGGGGATCAATTCGCTCGCTCCGTTTATTACGGACGCTATAAAGTAATACCTATAAGAACAGAAATCATTCGTTTTTGCGAGTCGCTCGGAATGGATTATATGGGAGCGATTATATGGCAAAAGCAGACCACAATGAACACGACCGGTGGAGGAGCGGTTATGGGAAGTTTCCCATATCCTCGGAACGGTATTCTGAAAATCGATTATGAATTCATTCTGATATTCAAAAAGCAAGGCAAAGCACCAGTTCCCACTGCCGAACAAAAAAAATGTTCGGCAATGACGAAAGAGGAGTGGAATACCTTTTTCGCCTCCCATTGGAATTTTGGCGGAGCAAAACAAGATGGGCATATTGCTGTCTTTCCTGAAGAATTGCCGCACCGTTTAATCAAAATGTTCTCTTTTGCTGGAGAAACGGTATTCGATCCATTCATGGGTAGCGGAACTACGGCTTTGGCAGCGCGTAATCTGCAACGTAATTCTATCGGGTATGAAATAAATCCCGATTATAAAAAATACTATGAGGAAAAGGTCGCTTCATCCTTTTCGTTCGGCAATGTAGAATATAGATACAGCAACGATATATCTGTTTTCGACATTGACGAAAAGATGAAAACTTTGCCTTATATATTCAGTGACCCGCACAAAATGGAAAGCAAAATCGAGATTAAGAAATTGCAATTCGGTTCACGGATAGATAAAGACAAGAAAGAACGGGAAGAGTATTTTTCTGTAAAAACGATCTTGTCACCAAATACTATTGTATTGAACAATGGACTTACCATACGACTGCTCGGAATCAAAGAAAAGCCGTCTGTCAATGGTAATGCGACAAAATTTCTTGTGGAAAAGACAAAAGGCAGGAAGGTCTTTTTGCGTTACGATGCCATAAAGTATGATGATAAAGACTTGTTGTTGTGTTACTTATACTTGGATAACAAGACTTTTATAAATGCACATATGCTGAAAAATGGTTTGGCAGACGTGGACTATTCTTTTGATTTCAAATATAAAAACAAATTCGAGAAACTGATAACCCTATAATGTTATGGATAGATATTCAATGAATTTCGGGAAAAAGGAACGAGTTCTGAACTATGCTTGCCAAACTTATCAATTATCCCGTCCTAATAAAGTCGGTGCAGTTATGGCTCTTATACGTGATTGCCAACCATCCTCTTTCGAAGAGTGGCAATCATGGTATTTCGATAACGCCCATACAGCAGGTAAGAACCCGACAAAAATAACGGTAGAAAGTTTGAAAGAATTAGGAGAACGGCTATATGCTAAAATTACAGAAGTCGTTATACCCGAATGGGAATCCGCTTTTCGAGAGTTGACTGAACAAGATTGTATCGATTATATTTATAATCTTACCATAAATCGTACTTACGACGGTTATTTACGAGAAAAGTCCGTTATCAATGATGGTTTAGCCAAAATATTTTCCGACATAACTTTTGAAGAAAGCGATCCTGAATTGGATCATGCCGGAGATATCGACTATATTGCAAAAGTCGGAGATAAAGCGATAGGCATACAAATCAAGCCGATAACTGCAAGTGCCAATTTCGGAAGTTATTCTCTAACGGAACGGATGAAAGCGAGTTTCGAATCATTCAAAGAGCAATATGGCGGAAATGTATTTATAGTATTTAGTTTGGATGGAGAAATAGCCAATAAAGAAGTAATAGAACAAATCAAATTAGAAATAAATCGATTATCATAATAAACTCATGAATCCAATAGGTATAAAAATATCTAATTCGTTATTAGATGTAATGCAAGACGGCAGAGAATTTGAGAGTCTGCTTGGTTATCAATACAATAATTTGGATGTTCTCAGAGAAATCAGACGTAGTATATCTGAAATATATGCTGTTAGAAATAATCCTGTTGTATGTTATGTTACAAATGTAGTTCAAGGCAATATAAACAATTCAATCGATGGAACAGATGATCTTCCTTTTAATGAGATGATATCGTCGGTTCCTGCTGATGCAAAAGAAATAGATATAGTATTGGTTACTCCTGGAGGGTCTGCAAATCAGGTCAATAGTTTTGTTAACGTACTACGACCTCGCTTTGAAAAAGTGAATTTTATCGTTCTAAATATGGCGATGAGTGCAGGTACAATCTTAATTATGTCAGGAGATGAAATTATCATGTCTGCTCAATCAAAATTTGGTCCTATAGATCCTCAAATTCCGAATAAGGAAGGTCGATTTATTCCTGCACAGTCAATATTGGTAGCATTAGAAGGAATTCGTATTAGAGGAGAAGAAAAACTCAAACAAAATCAGCAACCGGATTGGACGGATATTCAGTTACTGAGAAATATGGATGCGCGAGATATTGGATTAGCGCAAAGTGCAAGCAAGTATTCAATCGATATGGTTAAAGACTTTCTTGTTAAATTCAAGTTCAAAGCATGGAATACTCATTCTTCAACAAATACACCTGTTACAAACGATGAAAAAATAAAAAGAGCTAATGAAATAGCTAATCTTTTATGTAGTCATAGCAACTGGAAAAGCCATGGTCATGCTATTAATAGGGATGTTGCTTGGAATGTCTGTAAACTTAAAATTACCCATTCAGAGTCAATTGATGGGCTGGATAAAGCTATGCGACGAATGTGGGCAATGTTTTATTGGATATTTGAAAATACAGGAATTGTTAAAATATTTGTTTCCAACAACTATTGTGTCATAAGAAATGCAGCTCCCATTAATATTCCATTAACTCCTCAAAGAAGATGAAATCGTTAAATAGTACATTAAAAGAGGCGGGGTTCTCCGAGAAGTTTATAGATGCAATTAATAATGCAGACTTCCCGGCAAACCAATACAAAGAAATTGAAAACACAAGCTTTCAATCACATGAAAATATGTTCCAAAGTTCAACAACATTAGAAATTAAGGAATCAAATAATATGTCTGCTAATTATTTCGCCATAGACATAGCCTCAGAGTAAGCATCTTATATTATACTTAATTATTGATGCTCATTATCAGACTTCTGTATGCGAAAGAGGTCAGTCCCAAGTGTCTTGGGGCTGATTTTATTTTGCCATTATATAATACTACATGAACTTATCCATGTGCCACGAAATTTATTTCGGGGGAGCCTAATACCCCAACCGCCTTACTGCGTCGGGAGGATTGCCATACAATCTGCAAGCAGAAATTGTAAGATTGTCCAATGTAATTCTAAAAAAGATCACAAATAATCTGCCAAAATGACACTATTATGCCATAAATATGGCTATTTTGTGCCAAATACATGATTGGCATTTTTATTGTCCTTATTTTTTAAACTTAAAATTAATAGACATGGGAATTAAGCCAGGACCAAAAAGGATTGCAAAATCCACAGGGAAACCAGACAGACGTCAAAGAGACAACAAGCAGACACCAGGGAATACGCCGTCTCTTAAGCCCCATATTCATAAAAAGGGGGATTAAAAAGAATACCGCTGGCATTGTGCTTCAGCGGTGTTTTTTGTCAATATGAAAGTATATATTTGATTTGGAAGTTTTATAAACTTCGCTATCGTTATACACCTATGCGCTTTCTTTTCAGTTGTTTTTACGAAACGGTTTACTTTAGTTTTCTTGCCCTATATATAGAGAAATACTAAACTAAACAGAATTATATATGCCCGCGCGGGAATAAACTGCACCAGCAAAAAACATCGGGCAACCCTAAAATTCGGCAGCTGCTTTAGTCGAACAATCCGTTTACTAAATTGACCGCATCATCCTTTTTCTGGTTGATGATTTTGGCATACACCTGCGTCATCTTGACATCTGCATGGCCGAGTAATTTCGAGGTCGTGTAGAGGTCTGCACCGAGCGTCAGCATCATCGTCGCAAACGTGTGCCGACTGGTGTGGAACGAAAACCGCTTATCTATTCCAGCCGCTTTCGCCCAAGGTTTGAGAAGCGTGTTTATCATCGTTGGGCTCGGCAAATCGAATACATGATCTTCCGATGTCTTCTCTCCACGTTCCGGCATCCACTTCAACGCTTCAGGGGAAAGAGGTAGATAAATCGGCTCTTTGGTCTTTTGCATGGATACGGCCAAACGGTATTGTCCTCTATCGACAAACACGTCTTTCCACTTCAAACTGATAATATCGCTTATCCGCAGTCCGCAGAAGCAGGAGAACAAATAAGCCTGTTTTACGGCTTCGTTTTTCATCGGAGTACCAATCAATGCCCGAACCTCTTCTATGGTCATATAAGACCGCTTACTTTCCGGCAGACGGATTTTATCCGAATTGTTGATTTTGGTAAAAGGATTGACTTTTATAATTTCCGCTCGTACGGCTGCATTCAAAGCTCCGTTCAAGATACGGTAGTAGGTGTGAAGCGTAAAGTTAGATACCCGTTTCCCTTTGGGGCGATACTCCGTCAGCAAGTAGTCGATATACTCTTGGCAGAACGCCTTGTCAATTTGATCCATTGTCATACGTTCTCCGGCATAATCTTTCAGTATGCGGATAGTAACTTGGATTTGGTTTCCATCTTTTTTTCCTCGCTTTGCCTGATTCTCTTTGTAGGTTTCCATCCAGTCCAGAAGAAAAACCTTTTCACGGGTTTCGATACCCGCTTCTCCGTTGGTCAGTTGGATAATGCGCTTCGACTTGATAGCATTGGCGGCAGCCATTGTCGTTTCGTTCTGTCTACGGGCATTGTGATCCGTTTCTGGAATAAGATACATCTTCAGATATTCATACGTCCGTTTGCCGTCGCGGTATATATCCAGATACAGGCTTTTGTTTCCATTGGCCAACTCTTTCATCCGAAGACGGATAGGTTCTTTGACTTTTGCGGGCTTCTTTACTCGTGGCATAATTCCTCCTTGCTTTACTCGTTATTTCTGCCACAAAGGTAGAAAGAATAATCCGAATTAAGGAACAAATAAGAAACAAAAATGTACCGAAAAAGAGCCAAGCAACAATAATCAAGTAAAACAAGAGAAGATGCAGATATAGCTTAATTGCTTATTATACAGCATATTTATTTTCATTTGATTGACTTTTGTTTTCCTCCATAATTTATACTTTATAAATCTGGTAAATTTATTCAATGATCCGAAATAATAAGTTGAAGTGACGTTCACACCCGAATAGGGCGTGGACTGCTTTTACTTATTTGGATCATAAGGTTTACCAGAACCTACCTAATCAAATAAGCTAAAAGTTAGTTTTACGCTCTTTTTTTTGTACCCATACATTCATTTTAAATTATATCTGATTCTCCGCAAACACACCTAATATTTTTAGTATATTAGCGCTCAAAAAGCAGGGATTATGAACATATTCAGTTTTACGGCTCATTTCGGTTCGGAGGAAGATTGTCGTTTGCATTTCAAGGAGCAGCGTGATAAGGAAGGGGTTGTCTGCAAGCGATGCGGGGGCACTTCCCATTATTGGTTACAGGGTAAATGGAGTTATGAATGCAAAGGTTGCCGTTTCCGCACCTCGTTGCGCAGCGGTACGATCATGGAGAGCTCCAAGCTGCCGTTTCTGGTGTGGTACAAAACGATGTTCCTGATGAGTTGCACAAAAAAGGGATTCTCCACCAACGAACTCCAGAAGCAATTAGGATTGAAGCGTTACGAACCGGTATGGGCGATGGTACACAAACTCCGCAGGGCGATGGGCAACCGGGATGCAAGGTATACACTGGAAGGGATGATAGAACTGGATGAGGGTTACTTTTCGGTGGCCAGTAAGGAAATCGAGCGAGGCAAGGGTACACGTGGCCGGGGAGCCGAGGGAAAGCAGAACGTTGCGGTGATGGCCGAAAGCACCCCGTTGGAAGATATCGAAACGGGCAAAAAGGAGAAGCATGTGCGTTATTTCAAGGCCAGGGTACTGGATAGCCATCAAAGTGAAGGAATCAACGGCGTGGTCAGGGACTGCATGGAGGATGATGCCATCGTATTTTCGGACAAAAGCACTTCTTACGTTGACATCTCCGATCTGGTGGAATTGCACGTCACCGAGAAATCAGACGCCAAAACCACCAAGGAAACACTCAAATGGGTGCATATCGCAATCAGTAATGCAAAACGGACATTGCTGGGCAACTACCATAAAATCAAAAGGAAATACTTACAGTTGTATCTCAACGAGTTTATTTACAAATTAAACAGACGGTATTTTGGAGACAAACTCTTTGACAGACTAGTAATTGCGAATATAACAGGTGCATAAACGGATAATCAGAAAATTATATAAAACATGGAAAAAGTATCATTACTAATGAAAGATTCTTCCGAAGGAGATTCTCAAAAAGAAACCATGATAGACTTTATTCTTTCATGGACATTACGTAGATCTATACAGCAATACAGTGAAGAGAAACCTATCCTTTATCAATATTGTAGAAAGATTCTCGGCAAACTGATTGGCATCGAAATGACAGACGACGTGCAAGTCACTTCTGTTGAAACTTGGAAACAATGGAAATATATTGACCTATGGGCAAACATACGGATTACATGCAATGGAAAAGAAGAATTTCATGCTGTTTTGATTGAGAACAAAGCGTATACACCAACTCACCATAATCAATTAGCAAGATACAAGGCCATTTTCGACCAAGTATGTGAAGAGTATATGCCTAATACTAAAAGGCATTATATACTAATCACCGCCTTGGATGAAATGCCGGCTATGCTGGCAAACGAATGTAAAGAGAACGGATATATTCCATTCTGCTTGGGAGATTTAAATGATTATGAACAGCAAGATTCGGAAAGCGATTTGTTTAACGAGTTTTGGTTAAGATATTGGTAACTATGGGAAAATTTCTATTAATATGCCTATTCCTCTGTACAGGAATATGTAAGACAAGTGCACAAATAGTAGACTTATCAAAATTCGTTAAGGCAAAGAAAAGCAAGACAGAAGTATTCTCTCAAAAATTACAAAATACGAGAGATTCACTTCTAAGAATCTGCAAAATATATAAATTAGAAGATTTCAAATATAAATTTCCAACTATTTACTTAGGTGAATCAATGGAAAGTTTAAAAGCTAAATCAAAAGAATTCGAAAAAATCAAAGTAGAAATAGAAAATGCTATTAGCAAGAAAGAGTTAGAACAAAAAAGAGTAGACTCCATCCAAAAGGTCAATGATGCCGAAAGAATAGTACAAGAAAGAATAGCTGATTCTTTATATTTAATTCGGGCCGCCCAAACATGGGAATGGTTACATGATAAGAAAGGAAAATGGGAAACAATAGACCGTTCATATCCTAAAGAAGAGCATTACCAAGTAAATTCACTATTTCCCCAATATCAAGTAATAGACCAAAATGCCTATCTGAATGGAAAATTAGTAGGAGTATGCCATCCGGCTAAAAACAATAAAAACAATAGCGAAAAAGAACGTTGTTTTCGCATAGACGTGATGACTTTTTTATGCCAACAAGATTTTCTGAATAACAAATATGAGATACAAAAAGAATCACCTAAAACCCAAGAATACATAAAACAGAAATTAGGACTTAAAAAACAGCTGGAGCCGACTGACAGTCCTGTATATCCTCAAATCCGCAACTAAGCCCTTGAACGTCCTTATTGCGTTTACACGTCCTCTCATTACTGAATTTGCAGATAATTTGAACTTGAAGCACCCACTTCTGCCTACAATATCCCCTTACCCCACAATGTGACTTGAGGCAATACACAATATCATTCCCATAAGTTGTAGGCATTATCCAAAATCAGTCTGGAAAACATCTGCGTAAGCATTATTACAGGTATAGATGTTCAGCACATACCGCCTTGATGTCCTGATCCACTTGGCTGGTACAGAGATAAACCTGAAGACAAACGCTTTTATGCGACTTGTTGCATTGAGCCCGAACTTCTTTACGTCAAGTCTTTGAATAATGGCCTTGTAAAAGTTACGGATAAGTGCTGTAAGAAGAAGGAACACTGTGTTCTCTGCCATGAAGGATTTGGGCAATCTGTCCCACCCGAAACCATTGTTCATATCATCGAAGATACGTTCCTTTCCTCCACGAAGGTTATAGAACTCGACAATTTCTCTTACGGAAGAATCATAGTCGTTAGTCAGGATACAACGGTATGTGTATTCTCCTTCCCAAAAATCCTGCACACCATCCATCCGTTTCTGTCTTTGAATCACAAGTCGATATGCCTTACCTTTCCACTTCTCAACAAGGATAGAGTTCAATTCAAACTCAATGCCATTGATTTCCTCAGTTTTCCAGCCTTTGAGAGCAAAGGTGTCATTGTAGATCGAACTGCAGCGGTTAGCACGGATATAGAAGGACTTGCAGTGTTTTTCTATTTCCTCCACGATTTCCTCGGAACATGATCCACAATCAGCTCTGAAGCGATTGATAGTGAGCCCATTCTGTTCAAATCTCGCAAAGAACCTCTTCAGCGTGTCCTTCTGATGGAAACGAACATTTGTGTTACCATCGCTATTCTCTATACCGACTATCAAATCGCCAATAACCGCCACGCCAGGGCGATAACCAAGGAACTTCTTGTATGTAGGCTTTGCATCATACTTCTCTGTCTCTATGAACTGATGGTCGAAATCAACATCATACATCTCACCCTCTTTCAGTTGGCCAGATGCAAATATACAATTGAGCAATAAAGTATTGAGAGTGTCAGCCGTATTGAAATCGTAGGTCTTGCCCATATCTGATGTGTATGAAATGTTTTCTTGCGTCAACTCCTTTATCGCCCTGAGGATAGTATCAGAGCTACAAGTGCGAAGTGTCGGATGAAGCGAGAGGTGGTTCATCAAATGAGTAGTGACATCCTCAATACATGAACCGCTACAGAAGTAGATACTCATGAGAGAACGGATGATTTCGCTGTACTGATAACCGAACGATCTACACCTTAGACCGAGGGTTGAGTCGATTACAGATGATAATGTGGAGTCAAATTGCTCCATGATTGAAAATAATCCCCCAAAAGGAGTGAGTCTCTCAGATTTAATTTGTATCTTCGCCATGTCTATCGTCGGATTCTCTTGTTTTTTTTGCAACACTAAGATAAGTGAAAATTCTGACATGGCAAAATCCTGAGCAACTTTTTGTTGCTCAGGTACTTAAAAAGTTTAATTTATAATAGTGTTGCGGAATTA